>NZ_STGA01000049.1 GCF_005222835.1 Rhizobium sp. FKY42
AGCTATAGATTGCGACTTTGCAGGTGCGGCTCCTGTGCGGGATTGTCACCATCTGAAAAGCGGCCATCTCGCCCTATGATGATGCGGCTTCTCTAAGGGTGCGGTACACGCTCGCCCGACCAATGTTCAGCGTCTTGGCAATCTCTGTTGGTCCCATTCCGTCGATTTTCAGTCGGCGGATCTCAGCAACATCAACATGGGGCCTCCTGCCTTTGTAGACCCCTCTGCTTTTTGCTGCGGCGATGCCTTCCATCTGTCGTTCTCTACGAAGGTTCGTCTCGAACTCAGCAAACACCCCGAGCATATCAAGGAAAGCTTTGCCGGCCGCTGAGCTGGTGTCGATCGGCTGTTCTGTCGCTTTCAGCGTCACCCCTTTCTGCTTGAGCAGCCATACGATGTCTTGCAGATCCCCAACTGACCGCGCCAGCCGATCGACCCGTGTTACGACCAGGCTGTCGCCGTCACGCATGAATTCCAGAAGCGTGTTAAGTTCCTTCCGATCCTGCTTGCTCGATCCGGATTTCTTTTCCGCCCGGATGACCGTGCAACCGGCCGCCTTCAGAGCTGCCTCTTGGATCGCCAGATCCTGATCAATGGTGCTGACCTGCGCATACCCGTAAATAGCCATGAAACGTCTCATTAGGTTCTGGACCTTCAATCGGTAGCGTCTCATAACTGCAAAATCAACCCAAATGATACACTGATTTGCGTCTCACGAAGATTGTCTCAGGAGGTATACCTAAATGGAGCAGTCGAAGCATTATCCATCAAAATCTGGCCTCACTCCTCACGCATGGCCCTTGCGATCTGGTCGGCGAGGGGTTTCACAAGATAGGAAAGTGCAGCGCGCTCTCCCGTCTGGATAAAGGCCTCGACGGGCATGCCCGCCAGAAGCGGCATGTTGCCCAGACGAGCCAGCTCATCAGGAGAAATATGGA
>NZ_STGA01000050.1:0-1686 GCF_005222835.1 Rhizobium sp. FKY42
CTCTTGGCCGTCTTCACTTCTTTCCGAAGACACTTCCCGGACCGCAGGACGGTCAGACCGGCGCAACTGCGCGCGAGCGGCCTTGGCCGTCAGGACGAGCGGGGCAGCGCCTTGCGAGAACCACGGGCAGGGTTGAGGAGGGGGCGGTTGAGCGAAAGCGGCGACGGGGAGGCCGGTCTGCGAGAGGGGTTTCCTACTTCCTTCCTCTTTTTCGTTGCCCTTTGGGGCGGCCTTCAATGCGATGAGCGAAACAAAACGCTTTTATCGCTCACTCTATTGCGGCATTGTGGGCGATAACTATGGGATTTATCGCTTATGGCATGGAATTGGGAATTGGCGGGGTGGCCGGCGTTCGAGTGGAAGCCTGAACTTCTGCGGGTCAGGGAGCAGGCATTCATGGAAAATGCGGCTATTGCCGTTGGCACCATGCGCCATCTGGGGAAAGACGACCGCGAGGAGGTCGTGATCGAGCTGCTCAGCTCCGATGCCTTGAGCACATCGGCGATCGAAGGGGAAGTCCTTGATCGCGACAGCGTGCAATCATCCCTTCGGCGCCAACTCGGAATGTCGGCCGCGGCTTTCCGCAGCAGACCGGCGGAAGCTGGCATTGCCGAAATGATGGCGGACCTCTATCGCCACCCGCTTGACCCCATAACCGAGGAGCGGCTGTTTGAATGGCACCGAATGGTCATGAACGGTCGCCGTGACATCGCCGATATCGGCAGCTACCGCCGTCATGACGAACCGATGCAGATTGTCTCAGGCGCTTTCGGTCGCCAGCGTGTGCACTTCGAAGCCCCTCCATCCGATCGCCTGGCGATCGAGATGGGCAGGTTTCTCGAATGGCTCGAACGGACCTCCCCCGAAGGGCCGGATCCGCTTGCCGCCCTCACACGTGCCGGCATCGCCCATCTGTGGTTCGAGAGCATCCATCCTTTCGAGGACGGCAATGGCCGTATCGGCCGTGCGATCGCCGAAAGCGCGCTTGCACGGGCAATCTCGACGCCAACCTTCAGCGCATTGTCGAAATCGCTGCTGAGACACCGCAAGGACTATTACGCCATGCTGGAGGCGGCGAGCACCACGCTTGCCATAGATGACTGGCTCTCTTGGTTTGCGGACCGGGCGCTGGAAGCCCAAAAATCAGCGGACGATCTGGTCCGCTTCCTGATCGAGAAGACACGCTTCATGGACAGATTGCGTGGCGCGCTGAACGAGCGACAGGAAAAAGTGCTGCTGCGTTTGCTGGCGGAGGGGCCAGAAGGTTTCACCGGGGGTTTAAGCGCCAGCAACTACGCGACAATCACCGGCGCTCCGCCCTCGACCATTACACGCGACCTCTCCGATCTGGTCGAGAAAGGCGCGCTGCTGCGCACCGGCGAGCGCAAGGCAACGCGCTACCGACTGAACATAGCAAGCGATGGATAGGAGGCTTGGTGAGACCGTTGCATAAGCGAACGGGCTAAGCGGCGACCTTCCCTGCCCCTGTATCCTCCCGGGCCGATGTCGCGAGCGCCTCCTCGACCTCACGCAACTTCTGGCGCTTCTCAGCCAGTTCGTCGGCAAAGGCGAAGGTGCCACCCTGCCGCGACTGGTAGGAGACGAGCCGCCGCTGGTACTCCGCCAACCTCTGGCGATAGCGTTCACGCTCCTCCCCGAACCTATCGAGTGCATGCTCGAGTCGGG
>NZ_STGA01000050.1:1696-7614 GCF_005222835.1 Rhizobium sp. FKY42
CCCGTCCGCTGGAGCAGCGCCTGGTAGTGGTAATTGTCACCGCGACCAAAACGCTCGCCTTCATAAATGAGATCGAAGCCGCCGATCGATGCGATGTGGATTTCACCTTGGCTCTGGAGCTGGACCAAGGTGAGGATCTCCTTCATCAACGCCCGACCGGCGTCTTTCCGCTCGGAGTAGGACTTGCTCATGATGGTCATGGCGAAGGCATCGCCAGAAGTGGGGACCAGGCGTTCGATATCCTGGCCGATTTCACCGATGCGGCGGGTCGCCGTCTCGATCTCGCGCTCCGCGTCGCGGATTTGCCGCCGGACGGCAAAGAGATCGTCGTCATGGGCGGCGCGCAGACGCTCCAGGCGAGCAATGTCGGCCTCCAGCCCGGCCTTTTGCATCAGCCGTTCGTCGCCTGACGCAATGGCCTTGGCCATCGCAAACTGGTTTGCCGCGCCTTCACCGACGTCCTCCAGCCGCCGGATTGAGGTGTCGCCGGAGAGCGCGGCGGCGATGAACCGGGCCTTTCGTTCGTTGTTCTGCCACATCGAGGCATCGAGACTTCCCTCGGTAGCATAGGCGAAGATATCGACTTCCTCATGCTGGTTGCCTTGCCGCACGATCCGGCCCTCTCTCTGCTCGATTTGCGACGGCAGCCACGGCACGTCGAGATGGTGCAGCGCCTTCAGCCTTAGCTGGGCGTTGACACCGGTGCCCATAGTTTCGGAACTGCCGATGAGGAAGCGGACTTTTCCGGCGCGCACATCACCGAACAGGCGCTGCTTGGCCTCGGTCTTTTTGTAGTCCTGCATGAAGGCGATCTGTGATGCCGGCACGCCCATACGGATCAGCTCGTCGCGGATCCAGCGATAGGCTGAGAAACCCCTTGTCTTCTCGACATTGATCGTGCCGAGATCGGAGAAGATCATCTGCGCGGCGCCCGGAAGTTCATATGGCTTGCCGTCCGGGCGGCGATAGATCGCTTTACCAGTTTCCTGCCAGATTCTGTAGGCATTGCGGACCAGCAGATTGAGCTTGTTGTCCTCCTCGTTCTCAGCGCCCGGCATGACAAGCCGCAGATCGATCGCCGCATGGCGACCATCGGTAATGACAGAGAGCAGAATATCGTCGCCGGGCTTGGCCGGCCCCTCACGGTTCTCGATTGCCTTGATGCGCGCGTCCAGCATCTGCTGGTAGGTCTTGAACAGGGCGGTCGGCTTGGCCGTCAGGATCTGCCGCCGGCCCGTCGAGATGTTCGGGACCTTCACATATTGCCGCAGATCCTCCGGCATCACGACATCCGCAAACGACCGGAACATGGCGATCAGTTCTGGCACGTTGACGAAGGAGGCGAAGCGGCTCACCGGCTTGTATTTGCCCGACGGCTGGATTTCGAGTTCTGTCGTGGTATCGCCGAAGCAGGAGGCCCAGGCGTCGAACTCGTGCAGCCCGCGCTCGCGCAAGGCGTCAAAGCCGAGCAGGCGCTGGATCGAAAACATCTCGCCGAGCGTGTTGGTGATCGGCGTGCCGGAGGCCAGCACGAGCGCCCGGCCGGGATTCTTCGTCTCGATATAGCGGGATTTGACGTAGAGATCCCAGGCGCGCTGCGACCCATTGGGATCGATGCCCTTCAGCGTCGACATGTTGGTGGCGAAGGAAAGCTTTCGGAACTCCTGCGCCTCGTCGACGACGATCTGGTCGATGCCGATTTCCGAGATCGTCAGCAGATCGTCCTTAGCTGTGGAGAGAGCTTCCAACCGCTCCTGCAATCCTTCCTTCAGCCGCTCGAGGCGCTTGCGCGAGACGCGGTCCTCGCTGTCCACCTTGCAAGCCAAATCCTCGTAAAGCTGCAGCTCGTCCTGGATCATTTGGCTCTCGAACGCCGAGGGCACGGCGATAAACCGGAAGGCCGAATGCGTGATGATGATCGCATCCCAGGTCGCGGTTGCAGCACGTGACAGGAAACGGGCACGCTTGTCCTTGGTAAAATTCGTCTCGTCAGCGACGAGGATCCTCGCGTTAGGATAGAGGCCTAAGAACTCGCGGGCGGCCTGTGCCAGGCAGTGGCCAGGAACAACGAGCATCGCCTTGGCGATCAGACCGAGCCGGCGCTGTTCCATGATGCTTGCTGCCATGGTCATCGTCTTGCCGGCGCCGACGGCATGGGCAAGGTAGGTGGAACCTGAAGATATGATCCGCCAGATGCCGCGTTTCTGGTGCCCATAAAGAGCTAGCGCGCTGCAAGCGCCCGGAAGTTTGAGATGTGAGCCGTCGAATTTGCGCGGCGCGATATTGTTGAAGCGGTCATTGTAGTCCCGCGCCAGCCGGTCGGTGCGATCAGGATCTGTCCAGACCCAGTCCTGAAACGCCTGCTTGATCCTCTGCAGCTTATCACGAGCGGCCTCTGTATCGACGACGTTAAGGACCCGCCGCTCGCCGTCGGCATCCTTGAACACATCAAAGATCTGTGGGACCCGGCTGTTCAGAGCATCGGCAAGCAGTTCACCGGCATGGCGACGGCTCGTGCCCCACTCTGATGTGCCAGCGGCACTGTAGCCGAGCTGGCGGGCCTCGACGGTCCAAGAGCCGAGTTCCGGCATATGGTGGATGCGGATATCGGCTTCCATCGTTTCTTTTACGAAAGCCACGACATCGGCAGCCGGGATCCATGGGGCGCCGAGACGAGCGGTGATGTCGGAGGGTCGAAGGTCGGCCGGTTGGACCTCCACCAAGGCTCGAACATTGCGCGCATAGGTCGGATCGAGCTCAGCCGCAGCCCGAGCGGCGGCGAGCTTGGTGCGGACGGCTCCAGAAAGATATCCGTCGGCTGTCTTCCACGAACCGTCAGAGGGATCACGGAACACGACGTCACCAAGCTTGTCGATCACGGTTGCGGGATCGGCGTGCAACAGCTCGGCGATATGGTCGATATCGACATAGCCGCGCTCATTCAGGACGACGGCAAGCGCATCGGCCGGAGATGTTATGGTCGGCGCCGACGGCGGCGAGATCACCCGTTCGGAAAAGATCGGGCCAGGCTTTGCCGTATCGGTCTCCAGATCGTAATCCTCGATCGAGGCGACCAGCCAGCAATCGGGATCGTCGCGGAACGGTGCAAGGTTCGGCTGGCGGTGGGTTTCGCGCACCTCGCCGGTCTCGGCATCCTCCGAGATCGACACCGTCGTGTGGTTGATTGGGCCGAAATCCCGTACGAAGCTCGACCAGGCGATACGCAGCCGCACCTGAAGATCACGCCAGGGGCGATCGCTTTCCTGTGCCTTCAACACCTCGCGCACGGCATCGCGGATCGGGATCAGCTTGCTGATGATCCGAACGTGTTTTTCCGGGATTCCATCGCCTGAGCGACCCTTACGGACGGTAATCGGCGCAGCCGATCCGTCGAGCATCTGCATCAGGCCCTTGGAGCGGTCGACAAAGAAGCTTCCCTCGCGAACAGCGCTGTCCTTCGGCCGCAGGTCGACGATCTCGCCCAACTCGTCTTCCAGATCGATATCGATCGACGTGGGCTCGCCATCGTAGAGATCGACCGGCAGGAGGTTGATGGCATCTGCGAGGGCCGTTTCAAGATCCTCGCCGTCGCGGGGCCGGCATGTGTAGGTCTCGCCGAACGGGCCGGAAGTCAGGGCATGCGTGCCGAGTACGAAGTCGGGATGACGGGCAAACCACCTATTGACGCGGATCGCATCTTCTTCATCGGTGGCCAGCCTGATCTCATCGACATCGAGCCACAGCTGATCGCCCTCCGGCTCACCGAGCTTTCGCTTGCGGAAGAACAGGATGTCGACCACGACATCCGTGCCGGCGTCACGGCGGAAGCTGCCCTCGGGCAGGCGGATCGCGGCGATCAGGTCCGCGGATTTGGCGATATGCTCCCGCGCCGTCGTATCGGCCTTGTCCATCGTGCCGTGTGAGGTCACGAAGGCGGCAAGTGCGCCAGGCTTCAGCAGGTCGATCGATCGGGCTATGAAATAGTCGTGCAGGCGAAGGCCGAGCGCCCGGTAGGCGCGGTCTGAGCGGACGGTGCGATCGGAAAAGGGCGGATTGCCAATGGCGAGATCGTAGATGGGTGCAAGCTCGGTGCGGGCGAAATCACCGTTGATGATCCGGGCCTTCGGCTGCAGCAGCTTCACGATCCGCGCGGTGACCGGATCAAGCTCGACGCCGGTGACGTGGCTGCTGTTTCGATACGCTTCTGGCATCAGCGCTGGAAATAGTCCCGTGCCGATCCCCGGTTCAAGGACGCGGCCGCCACGCCAGCCAAGTCTCTGGATGCCGGCCCAGATCGCCCGGATGATGAACTCCGGCGTGAAATGGGCATATTGGGTGCAGCGGGCCAAGGACGCGTAGTCGGCTTCGGAGACGGCTGTTTGGAGCGAAGAGCCGAGATCATCCCAGCCCTGCCGGAAATCGACCTCGCCAGGACGGCGGAACATCCCGTTCGCCAGTTCGCTCGCGCCGAAGCCGGTGAAGCGGATGAGTTGCGCCTGCTCCTTCGGGGTGGCTGGTCGATCTTGCTTCTCGATGTTGTTCGCGATCAGGATCGCCGCAACATTGGCGCGGGCGCGATCCTTCCAGGACGAAGGCAGGCCGCGGTCACCCTCAAGATAGAAGTTTGCCCGAAGGCCGGTGCGCCGGATGGGGGTGGCAGCGACCGGCATGGCAGGTGGCGGCGCCGGCGGCGTGGGTTCCGGATCGTCATCATTGGCAGCATCGGGAGAGAAGCCGCCAAACGCGGTCACACCAAGCCCGAGCCCGGAGGACAGGGCAGAGCTGCCGAACATGTCGAAGGTGCCAATTCTATCATGTGAAAATGGATCGTTGCTCATGGAAATCTCCGTGGAAAGCGGGCGTGCGAAGTCGTCCGGTCGAGGATTCGACCGGCTGCAGCGCTCGGATTGAGAGGATTGGTTCTGGCTCAGGCGGCCAGGGGTGAGGGGAGGTGACGCAGATGCACCGGCAGCTTGGCCGCGATCTCGTCATCGGTCAGCGTGTCGAGCAGTTTCAGGAACGCGCCTTCCTTGCCGCCATAAAGCATGATCGTGCGATGGCCCTGCATCGGCTTTGGCCATAGATCTCCGGCATAACCGCGATAGTCATCCGCGGTCGTGCTCCAGATATGTTCAAGCCGTTCTTCGCGGCTCATCGCCCGAAGCGGCCGGGTTTCGCGGTCAAGGATCGCCGAGCGCATCGCCTCGACCGAATTCGGATCGGAGAGGTCGCAGTAGGTGTGGAAATAGCGGACGGTGTTATCGATCCGGATCGCGTAGAAGACCGAGGTTACGAAACCGGTCATGAACTCGCGCATTGCGAAGATCGGTCCACGCATCCAGAGCGGCGGCAGAATGTCGAGCATGTAGGTGTAGGAGGCCTCGTCGATCTCGAACCACTCGCCGGCATAGGTGGCTGACTGATCACCATCGAATCGATCTGGGCGCTTGGCGTGCCGGTCGAACATCCGGAACATGTCGGTGCGTTTGGCAACACCTTGAAACACTTTGCGGGGGAGGGATATCGAGGTCATCGGCTTGATCCTTTCGGGGTTTGGGGACCGAAGGCAGCACTGTCGTTTCGACCTCGTCCTTCTCTTCAGTCCTTCATGACCCCTCCCGCGTTGCTGCGTCCGTGTCCGGACGGGTCAAGGGCCGGCTCTTGCCGGGCGAAGCCTCCCTTGATGCGGCCGGCGCGCATGCGGCAGGCCTCCTCTTCTTCTCCATTTTCCTTTCCCGTCTCTCCTTATCCTTGGCTTTCAGGACTTCGTTCCAGTCCTCTGCCGGCGGACGGAGCCGCTGCCAGTCACAGCCGGACGCCTCGGCGAGCGCACGCAGTCGTTCTGCGAAAATGTCCCCTTGGGAATTGGCATCCGTGGCCGCGACCAATGTCAGTCCGGGTCGCAGAGTAAGTTCGGC
>NZ_STGA01000050.1:7646-10335 GCF_005222835.1 Rhizobium sp. FKY42
ATCGATCGCGGCCTCTGTGACGCAAAGGCGATTGGCGTCACTCGGACCCAAGCGGAACAGAAGCTTGGAGCCCCCGGTGGCGAAGCCACGCCAGTCTGGACCGCGCTCTTCCCAGCCGACCACTCGGCCGCGGCCATCGATATGCACCGCCCACATGCTGCCAAAAGGTCCTTCCCGCAGGATGTCCTCCCGGATGGCGTGCCTGACGATGGCAGGGGGGACCGAGCGCTCCCAACAAAGATAGCGCCATGTTTCGGAGCCGGGCGACGGCGTACGTCGACTTCGCCAACGGTCAGCAATGGCCTCGTCTGACACTGCAGACCGCGACGGACGCCATTCCGGCCGGGAAAGCTGAAAACCGACCAGCGCTGCGACAGCGTCCACGGCGGCAGGAAACGTGGCCCTTTCCAGAAACATCTCAAGGCCAAAGATGTCGCCCTTCTCGTCACCCAGCGGATCGAACCAGCCTCTTCCGTCATGGGTCACGATAATGATGTTGCCGCCATGCCGGTATTTGACGGCGCGGCGGCTGCTTTCCTTCAGATCGATTTCGTAGCCAGCCCGTTCCAGCACGGCCTCGCAATTGACCCTGGCGCGCAGCACCTCTAATTCTTCTCGTTTCATCTTTTCTTCGGCCGCAAAGTGGCCGTCCCTTCATTTTCCCGCAATCTGCGGGCCACCTTCGTCCCGCCGCGAAGAGCGGAGGGGGCAAGGGCGCAGTGCGCAACTGACAAAAGTTACAGCAGACCGCTGCGGCGAAGCGTCCCTTGCGGCCGCCAGGTCGCCAGCGGCAGGGTCGAATGGGTCTCAATGAGACCCGCGTGGAAAAAACTGGTGCACGATCTCCAGATCGTCTTCGTCATCGAGTTCGTCGGACGGAAGGACGCCGAATTCGTCGCCCGATTTGAAGAGAGTGATGGGAACCATCAGATCGCGGCAAAGCTGGTAAGCGAAGGATTGAGCGAGAGAAAGATCGTGCGCCATGTTCGTGTGCTCCATCGGAAGCGGGCCAATTCCCGCTGATGGCTCCTCGAGGAAACAGGAACGGTCGCGATCACCGCGGAGACGAAGACGGAGCGGCGGTAGCTTTAGCTAACCGACCCCTTGAGGGTTGATCGTCGGAGACCCGGGCCTGTTTCAGGACGCCATCACAAGAGGCGGGATTGGAGTGCTTCGGCGGCGATCGGATATTCGGCACAGATCGTTCACGGAAGACAGCTCCGCATTTGTTGCCGAGCATCTGTCTGACCAGCGCACCGGTCAGCGAAGGCCAGCTGCCTCCTTATCGGACAAGGCTTCGAAAACGAACTCGTCGAGCTCACCAGTGACCCGGCTACGGAAAGCACGGCGCTGTGCTTCTCAGTAGGATCCGGCTGGATCCGAAATTGTGAGAAGCCTGGCATCTACCTGCCATCGCAGCGCTATTGCACGGCGATCTGCTAGCCATCGTGTGAGGAAGCGGATCATCGATCTTTCAAGACTGGTGGCGATAGCAACGCTGCGGCGGACCTTGCGACGTCATTCGGATGGTACGTTCGCAGACATTAGGTAAAACTTTCTCGCTGTCTTGCTTATATCGGCTCCGCTCTCTCAGAAGTTAAAGCTCCGGCAAATTCGGCCCCTTCACCCCCTTCAGTTTCTTCTCTTCAACTCGAGAATCTCGGATTTGCCGACCGGGCCGCTGTGCGCTATATTATTAGTATAGGAGATCGAAAATGCTCTTGAACAAGTTTGACGAGAACAAGGAAGCCCTGAAGCAGATCGGCCGCGAAGCAATCGCTGAGAGCCGTCGTTTGGGACTGCCGATTTCCGCTCGTGATCGCCAGAATGAGGCCGAGGATCAGGCGACATTTGAGCAGAAACAGCGCATTTCTGCCGCCTGAGGTCCCTGCTCTTTGTCCCAGCCCACCTGTATCATTCTCGGCGGTCCCAACGGGTCGGGTAAGTCGTCGGCATATGCCAAGCTGCAGCTCGACGGCGCTTGGATCAACGTCGATGAGATCGCTAAAGAGCTGACGGGATCCGGCGACGGACAGTCGGCAGCCATCGCAGCGGGAAAGGCGGCCCTCAACAGGATCCGTGAGATGATCGAAACCCGGCAGTCGTTCGTCTTCGAAACCACCTTGAGCAGCCAGCAGTCAATCAACCTGATGAGCGGTGCCAAGGCAGCTGGGTACTATGTGGGCCTCTACTACGTTGCTCTGGATTCTGTCGAGCTCAACATCGAGCGTGTTCAACGTAGAGCAGAGAAGGGTGGTCACGGCATCCCAGGAGATATCATCCGTCGACGTTACGAAGGATCGCTGCAGAAGCTATCTAGCGCTCTTAGGTGTGCGGATGAGGCCCTGCTAATAGACAACAGCGGTATCGAGCCCCGGGAGATCTTTCGCGTTCGTGCTGGCGAGATCGTCGGGTCTGACGTTGATCGTCGCAATCCGCTGCACAGGCTTTTCGAAGGCCGGATTGCGAAAGCCTATGACCTCGTAAGGGTAGGGGAGGCGTACCGTTCTCGAACCTCGATCGAGTAGGATCAAGTGCCGTAAACGGCTAACAATTCGCGCCGCCGCAGCCCGATTTCCGACCTAATTTATAATTATTATCGATATCTTATCATAATAATTGTCAAAGCCGAATAGGGTTGCGACAGGTTGAGCCCGATAGAGACGCAACACATTAAGAGTGTCGCTTG
>NZ_STGA01000051.1 GCF_005222835.1 Rhizobium sp. FKY42
GCCATGGCGGGCGTTCAGGCGCTGTCCGGCCAGACGGCGGGGCTGCTATCTCAGGCAGCGCAGATTGCCGGTGGCGGCGGACCGGGTATCGCCGCCTTCGCCACCTCGCTTGCTTCATCCGCACTCGGTTTCTTAAGCTCGGGCGGTCTGTCTGCCCGCGAAGGGGTCGTATCGGGTCCAAGCCCCCGGGCCGATGCAGGCACCGCACTTGCCGGTTCCGGAACCGGTGTGGGTGCCGATGCTTCCGGCCTTTTTCCGCTGCCCGGCATCATGAACACCGTCGTCTCCACCTTCAAGTCCGATAGCGTCGGCGTGGCTCGCGCCGAACAGATCGGCATCAGCAAGGTCACAAATGTCGGGCAGACCCAGGTGACCAATGTCGGCAAGGAACAGCGAACGACGGTTGGTACGACGATCCGCGTCGAGGTCGGCAAGCTTTACAACATCGTCTCGCACGAGAAGTACCACGGTGAAGCCAAGGTCTGGGAGATCTTCGCCGATGAGAAGATCCTGCTCTCCACGAAGGGCGGCTTCATCGAACTGAACAACAGCGGCATTCGCATCCACGGACTGAAGATCGACATCGAAGGCAACCAGATCAACTTCAAGAAAGGCGGCCCCGGCGAAGGCGCATCGTGCCTGCGCGAGATGGCCAAGTCTTCCACGCCGTTCGTGAG
>NZ_STGA01000052.1 GCF_005222835.1 Rhizobium sp. FKY42
AATGGCAAAGAGCAAGTTTGAGCGTACCAAGCCGCATGTGAACATCGGCACGATTGGCCACGTTGACCATGGCAAGACGTCTCTGACGGCAGCGATCACGAAGTACTTCGGCGAGTTCAAGGCGTACGATCAGATCGACGCTGCTCCGGAAGAGAAGGCGCGTGGTATCACGATTTCGACGGCTCACGTTGAGTATGAGACGGCTAACCGTCACTACGCGCACGTTGACTGCCCCGGCCACGCCGACTACGTCAAGAACATGATCACGGGTGCAGCGCAGATGGACGGCGCGATCCTGGTTTGCTCTGCCGCTGACGGCCCGATGCCGCAGACGCGCGAGCACATCCTTCTGGCTCGCCAGGTTGGCGTTCCAGCGATTGTTGTGTTCCTGAACAAGGTCGACCAGGTTGACGACGCTGAACTTCTGGAACTGGTAGAGCTTGAAGTTCGGGAACTTCTGTCGTCCTACGACTTCCCGGGCGATGACATTCCGATCGTCAAGGGCTCTGCTCTTGCTGCTCTGGAAGATTCGAACAAGACGATCGGTGAAGACGCGATCCGCGAGCTGATGGCACAGGTTGACGCCTACATTCCGACGCCTGAGCGTCCGATCGACCAGCCGTTCCTGATGCCGATCGAAGACGTGTTCTCGATCTCTGGCCGTGGTACGGTTGTGACGGGCCGCGTCGAGCGTGGTATCGTTAAGGTCGGTGAAGAAATCGAAATCGTTGGCATTCGTGCAACGACGAAGACGACCTGCACGGGCGTTGAAATGTTCCGCAAGCTGCTCGACCAGGGCCAGGCCGGCGACAACATCGGTGCGCTTCTGCGTGGTGTGAACCGTGACGGCGTCGAGCGCGGTCAGATCCTGTGCAAGCCTGGCTCTGTCAAGCCGCACAAGAAGTTCAAGGCAGAAGCCTACATCCTGACGAAGGAAGAAGGCGGCCGTCATACGCCGTTCTTCACGAACTACCGTCCGCAGTTCTACTTCCGCACGACGGACGTGACCGGCATTGTTACGCTTCCGGAAGGTACGGAAATGGTTATGCCAGGCGACAACGTGACCGTTGACGTCGAGCTGATCGTTCCGATCGCGATGGAAGAAAAGCTGCGCTTCGCGATCCGCGAAGGTGGCCGTACGGTTGGCGCCGGCATTGTTGCTTCGATCATCGAGTAATCGATGATCCGTGGCGGCGGTCCGATAGCTGCCGACGTCGATGAAGTTTGCAAAGTTGCGCAAGCACGCTTTGCAAACGGCGCCGGTATAGTTGCTTCGATGACCGAGTAGTCAGTCAAGGCGAGGGGACATGGTCTCTTCGCT
>NZ_STGA01000053.1 GCF_005222835.1 Rhizobium sp. FKY42
AGAAAGGCGGCCCCGGCGAAGGCGCATCGTGCCTGCGCGAGATGGCCAAGTCTTCCACGCCGTTCGTGAGGATGTGACCATGCAGGAGACCCCTTCTCTTGATCTGCTTGCGCCCGCGGAAGCGGCGCAACGAATGCGCCAGGCCTTGGGTGAACTATCCGCACCGTTCTTTGCCGTTCTCGATGGCGGCATGCACGACGACTTGTCAGGTTTTTTGAATCAGCAAGGCATCCAGGCAAAGTCTTTGTTTCGACAGGAGACGGCAGCGGATATCATTCGGGCCGGTCCCTGGCTGGTTGCCTTAGCCGATGTTCTCAAACAGGGCATTGTCGAACGGCTGGATGCGGAACATTCTTGCACGGTCTACTGGTCCTGCGGGCTTCCAGAAGAAGATGTGCGACGGCATCTCAGATCGATCAACGAGATTCTTATCCCCGTCGAACAACCCGATGGAACATTCTCGCAAGCTTTTGAGCGCGTTCTGTTCCGACATTGGGACCCCAATGTGCTGGGTGCGGTTCTACCGCTGCTGATAGGTGAGCAAATATCGCGCTTCCTGGGTCCAGCGGATGCGGTGATCTTCAATGCTCCCGATTACGGCGGGCTGAAGCGGGCGCGGGCGACGGTGGATCTACCAGCCGCGCCGCCCGGACCGCTTCGGTTCGAACCGGACCAGATGGTGAGGCTCAAGGCCGTTATGCTGCATTCATCGCGGCTGCGTATCGCCCGCTTTCTGAAAGGCAATGTACCTGCGCACTTCTCCGGCGTCGACGACAGCTTCTTATGGGGCGCGACACTTGCCAGTGAGACATCGGCCGATGAACTGGGCATAAGGACCGAGCGCGGGCGTGCGCGCTGGGCCTATGTGATGATGATGTCTGACGGCAAGGCCGCAAACGCACCGGAGATACGCAGCTATATCCGCGATGGCGGTGATACACCCGACAACCGGGTTAAGTCGCTCATCCAGCACACCGCTGATGCCCTGCGCTCCAACCCCTCTCTGACGGGAGGTTTGGCATGAGCACGGCGGGCACTGTTGGCGAGTATGGCGGCCGTGCCGCGGGCGGCGTTCTCGGCGGCTTGGTGGGTAGCGTGTTTGGGCCGATCGGCACCTGGATCGGTCGTGCAGCAGGCTCCCGTCTCGGCGGCATGGCAGGACGCGCCGCAGGTGAAGCCCTCGCCTCCTATATGGAAGATGCAAATGCCGACGCTGAGGAAAAAACAAGGGAAGCCGAACAGGCAAAGCCATGTGTGGATTGTGGAGATATCGATTGCTTCAAGCCACCAGAGGGTGCCGATGATAAGTTGAAGGAAGAGTTCAGGCGGCAATTAAAGGAGCAGCAGGATGAGATCAATCGGATGAATCCGGATGATCTCATCCAGAATATGGATCACTATGCTAAATACGGACGTCCCAAAAATGATGCAGCGGATAGGAGGCTCGCGAGGGAACGAGACCGAAGAACACGCGAACGCGAGCTGTCGGACGAGTATCAAAGCCAAGGGATAACAGACTTCGAAGAGCGAGCAGCAGCAGAGGTTGCCAAGGAAATGACCAAACTAGCAGCAACCCATGCATTGGATCTGGTTGCTGGCGGCGATGGCTCCATTTCCGGACTTGGCAACAAGACAATCAACAGTTCGCTAGGCTCACAGTGGAAGGGGCGACGTGCTGCACAACTGAAGGCACATGCGCAGAAAGCCAAAGAGCAGGGAAAAAAACTGAACGCCAAACTGGAAGAATGCCCGCCTGATGGTAAAGCATCGCCCTCCCCGAAACAGAAATCAAACGCATCTTCAACAGAGGGCAGTCAAGGCCTAGGCGACATCCCGACCTCTTAGAAGCCTATTGAGATTTTGGAGTACAGATGACTGAGCTATTCATAAACTATAGACGATGCCTGGAAAAATTCGGTGTGCCAGTAGATGGAGAACACCTGCCCGAGGAGACGATAGCGGGCTACAAGGGACGTGTTCCCGAAACATATCTGGACTTCCTGAGAGCATACGGCACAGGAAAATGGCTCAATGGTTACTTTCAATTGTGTAATCCCGATAAATACCAGTCTGTTGTAAACATTATCTTAGAGCACGATCCCGATTTTTTGGCAGATAAGACCTTGGCCCTGGGCTTTTCGTCTTTCGGAGAATTGATATGCTGGAACACAATTCACCGCACGATAGAGATTGACATACTTTATGGCAGGGTTAGCTGTGCCTACTTGTTTAAGCCGAAACCGCATATAGCAGTAGATATTACATTAGGCGGTGTAATTGGTAGTGTCTCGGACACCTCCTACGACCTGCCCGATAAAGACGGCAAGCCGATGTTCAAACGTGCATTGAAGATGCATGGCGAGCTTGAATTTGGCCAAATCTATGCGCCGAAGTTGCATCCTGCACTCGGCGGTTCGATTACCGTCGAGAACTTGAGACCCGCGAACGCATTGGCTGCCATGACAATTGCGGCGCAGGCTGGTCCGTTCACTCTTTACGATACGACCAAGCCAAGTGTTCCTGCGGTCAGATACATCGGTGAATGAGGAACCTGCGTTATGCCCTCCAGTCCCGTCACCCTCAAAGGCCATATGCACATTTGCCCGATGGTTGATCCGGGGCCGAAGCCGCATGTGGGTGGTCCGGTGGTGTCAACGCAGCAGAGTTTTGTGACCGTTGAAGGCGTGCCGATTGCAACGGTGGGAGACAGCCTGCTTTGCACCGGTGTTCCCACGACCTCGGACCGGATCACTGGTGGCTCTGCTATTGCCAATATCGAGGGCAAGGCTGTGGCGCGGCTGGGCGACCCTTGTGCGCATGGCGGCTCGCTCGTTCAGGGCGTGCCGTGGATAACATTCGAGTAAAACATAGCCCGACAAGCGCACCGGCGGGGACTGGGGCGGAGGAACATGGGGCTCACAGGTCATCCCGCGCATCGGCATGGAGGTGATGGTCGCCTTCGTCGATGGCGATCCCGACCGCCCGCTGGTCATCGGCGTCGTGCCGAACCCCGCCAACGCCGTGCCCTATGATCTGCCCGCCAACAAGACGCGCATGGTGCTGCGCTCCAATACGCACAAGGGAGAGGGCTTCAACGAGATCAGCTTCGAGGATGAGGCGGGCCGCGAGAACCAGTTCTTTCATGCCCAGAAGGACCAGACGACACGGGTGCTGAACGACCGCACCAAGCGCATCGACCGGCATGAGGTGGCCTCCATCGGCGGCAACCGGGCGGTGGAAGTCTCCGGCAACCAGAAGCATGAGATCGGTGGATCGGTGAACACGGTCGTCGGCGGCACAGGGCCGATGGCCGCACTCGCCATGGCGGGCGTTCAGGCGCTTTCCGGCCAGACGGCGGGACTGCTATCTCAGGCGGCGCAGATTGCCGGTGGTGGCGGACCGGGTACCAGTCCCGGCATTGCCGCCTTCGCCACCTCGCTTGCCTCTTCCGCTCTCGGCTTCCTTGGCGCTGGCGGTCTGTCAGCGCGCGAAGGTGTCGTATCGGGTCCAAGTCCAAGGGCCGATGCAGGCACAGCACTTGCCGGTTCCGGAACAGGCGTCGGCCAGGCCGCATCCTCCCTCTTTCCGCTCCCCGGCATCATGAACACCGTCGTCTCCACCTTCAAGTCCGATAGCATCGGCGTGGCTCGCGCAGAACAGATCGGCATCAGCAAGGTCACAAATGTCGGGCAGACATCGCTGGAGACGGTCGGCAAGTTCAAGAAGGTGATCGTCGGCGAGGAGTTCGTCATTGAGTGTGGCGCATCGAAGTTCATCATGCGCAAGGATGGCACCGTCATCATTCTTGGCTCGCAGTTCAACTTCACAGCGTCCGGCCCGACCCAGATCAACGGCAGTGTCGTTGATCTGAACAAGCCCGGCGGCGGCTTCTCGGAGGCCTCTCCCACCTCGGCAGACGGCACGGCCAAGGGTTGAGCAGCGGGTGTCTGTCGAGAACCACACGCCGTTTCCGGCACTCGCCTTTCGCCAGTACAATATGGTTGGCGACATGATGGGCGTGGTCACTGTCCGCGGCACCTTCAAGCTCACCAAGGACGGACCGCTTCGCCTGGCGGATGAGCAATATTCTCTGGTCATGTCGGATACCTATGAAGGCGATCCGCACCAGACACCGCAAACTGCCTGCACGGATCTGGCCCCCTTCAAGCCGGGTACCGACGTCACCTTCATCGGTGCCAGTTTTGCGCCGGACGGCAAGCCTCAAAGCAGCTGGACCTGTGGCTTGAAGGTGGGACCGGTGGAGAAGCGTCTGCGCGTTCATGGTCCGCGCCACTGGCGTGCAAAAACGCGCAAAACATGGCGTGGACTGATCAACCGCGTGCATGAAGACGCGCTCGACGGCTGGGAACTGACCTCAGGCGAACCAGTGACCCATGTGCCTCTCGATTGGCGTCTGGCCTTTGGCGGACAGCCGGATGAAGACAGGCTCGAAGCCAACCCGTTGGGCATCGGCCTTGTGGATGAGGCGGCCTTCAAGCAGCAACCGGAATGGCGCGCACCGCAGATCGAGCTGGCCGATCACCCTATCCGCTCCGTGAAGGACCGTCCGCACCCGGCGGGCTTTGCGCCGCTCTCTCCCTTCTGGAAGGACCGCGCCGCTCTTGCCGGGACCTATGACGACGACTGGGTCAGCAACCGCCATCCGCTTTTGCCGCCAGACTTCGACTATGCCTTCTGGCAGGCTGCTCCGCGCGATCAGATTGCCGAGCCATGGCTTGAGGGTCATGAACCGTTCGAACTGACAAACCTGCTGCCGGGCTTTGAGTGCCTGCACGGCTCGCTGCCCGGCCTTGCCCTTCAGGTCTCGATCGATCAGGGCAAAGGTCCGGCATCCGGGCTGATGGCGCTTGATGGCGTGCACTTCGACATGCGACCCGGCGTGGGGCGTGTGTTTCTCACATGGCGCACCGCGTTTCTGTGGCCGGAACGACGCGGGCGACCGGTTCTCTCCTTCG
>NZ_STGA01000054.1 GCF_005222835.1 Rhizobium sp. FKY42
AGAAAGGCGGCCCCGGCGAAGGCGCATCGTGCCTGCGCGAGATGGCCAAGTCTTCCACGCCGTTCGTGAGAGGTTGAGATGGCCGATAACACTGCCCTGAAGCCGGTCATTCTGGCGAGTGCTCTGCCGGTCTTTGCCGTGCTGGACGGCGCACAGTTCGACGATCTGCCGAGCGCCTTGTTCGAAGGCGACTTCACCCACCGCCCGCTCTATCTCGACCGAGGCAATGGAACAGCCGATCAGCTGCGAACCGCACCGCAACTGGTCTGGCTGGATCGCGATCGCAAAGCGCATCGCCGTGATGAGGATCAGAACGATACTGCGCCACTTGCGCCCGTGCTGGAGCGACTTCTCGATCTGGTCGAGCAACGTCCGGCTATCGTCTTCTGGGTGTGTGAGGCCGGTGGAGAGGCGCTCTACAGACATTTGCGGGGCATCAACAAGATCCTGCTGCCAACAGACGCCGCCATGGATCGAGGCCAAAGCTACGAGCGCAATCCGCTGTCCCTCGAAGATGACGCCAGGGACAGCGATTACGAGATGGTCCTGTTCCGGCACTGCGACGCAAATGTCATGGCGCAGGTACTGCCTGCCCTCGCGCATGCCAGCATGGCGCGCGTTCTGGGGCCCGCCTCACAGATCCTCTGCAGCCCTGACACCGACTGGGCAGAGCGGCCCTTACGCCTCATGCACGCTGGGGATATGCCACCACCCGCGGGGCCACTCAAGCTCAGTCTCGAAGAGGTCAAGGGCATCGAGGAGAAACGTAGGCTTGCGGCTCGACGAAGACGGATAACCTATCTGCAGGAGACCTGCCCGGCGGAAACTCATGGTGCCTCAAGGCAAGCATTGGAGGAGCACATCCGCATCAGCGAAGAGACCGGCAAGCGGCTAGGGCTCGTCTCGGAAGGCGCTCACTGCAGATGGGCGTTCATGATGTGCAAGACGAATGGCCGGATCGCACAGTCTGCGGATGCTCATCAGTTCATTGGCGGACAAGGCAAATCGCCTGACGAGCAGATCAAATTGTTCATGCGGGGAATTATTGAGGCGATGGCCGGTCAAACAGGAAAGCAAGAGACCCTATGAGCGGAGGCTTTTTCGAAAACCTGCTCGGCAATCTCGGTCTGGTCGGCGGAGGCGCGGGCGGCCTTGTCGCAGGAGCGGCACTCGGTGGCGCGGCTGGTGCAGGCGGCGGCACATTTGTCGCGCCCGGCTTCGGAACCATCAGTGGCGGTGGCTATGGCGCATGGGTGGGCGGCGCTGCCGGGGCGACCGCAGGGGCCGCGACAGGCTATGCAGGAGGCAAAGCTGCAGGTGGATGGATTGACCAGACCGGCCCGGGACAATACGTCAACCAGAAGGTCGAGGATCTCAAGAGCTGGATCAATGGCGATCAGGCCGCTGATAATGC
>NZ_STGA01000055.1 GCF_005222835.1 Rhizobium sp. FKY42
GTCTCACCTGGAGCGATGACGCCACCAATGGTGTGGGCGGTGAGTTCATGGACGATGCCCGTTTGCGGAGATAAAATATCGACGCGCCGTAACTCATCCTGGGCGGCCACTCGCTGTTCCGCAAGTTCGGCGAGCTTGGCTTCGACATCGCGCAGTTCGGTTACCACCTCGGCGCGCCGATCTTGATCCAACTGGAGGATCTGCAGTTCCGTCTCGGTCACCCTTGTTGCTGCGCGGGCAATTTCTGTGATGAGCTGACCTCGCTCTCCGGAGAGCTGCGCCCGGAGCCGTTCAAGCTCGGCCAGCCGGTTGAACTGGACCAGTTGCTGACTGTTGAGGTTACGGACGCGAACCAGCTCCTGCTCGATCCACGATAGCTCTTCTTCCTTCGCGCTTTTGCGAATGATCAAGCCTTCCGTCTCCTGCCGGATCTGATCGATCCTTTGGTGCAGCTGTGCCTTTTGTCCTTCGATCGTCTGTGTTCTCGCAGTGAACAGGGCCCGCTCAGCACTCAGGTATTCAAGCGCGGTCGTTTCATCCGTCTGCCGGGATAATTCGGAAGGTATCGCCATGTCTTTAGCGTTGTCGCGCTCGGTGACGAGGCGCAAACGTCGCGCTGACAACTGATCGACTTGTTTGGTGATGATCGAGAGATTGGCGCGAGTAATCGTGTCATCAAGCTTAAGCAGGAGATCTCCAGCTTCGACACGCATCCCGTTTCGCACGAGGATCTTGCCGACGATGCCGCCTTCTCTGTGCTGGATTTTTTTCACGTTGCCTTCGACCACCACAGTGCCAGCGCCTAGAACCGCGCCGGAGAGATTAGCGGTTGCGGCCCAGCCGCCCATGCCAGCGATTAGGGCAGTCATGGTCAGAGCAGCCGCGATCGAATAATTGCGGATTGATCTGGCTGCCGGGCTAGGATCGGGACTGGTCATGACTTCTCCGTCACGGCACGCATCGTCGTTTTGCGTAGAACCTCATCACGCGGCCCGAATGTCACCATAGCGCCTTGTGCAAGAACCAGGACGTGGTCTACGGCGGCCAACGCATTTGGTCGATGTGCGATGACGACAACGATCGACCCGCTCTCTCGAATAGAAACGATCGCGTTGGTCAGCGCCGTTTCTCCTTCCGCATCAAGGCTGGCATTTGGTTCATCAAGGACGATCAAAAACGGCTTGCCATAGAGCGCTCGGGCAAGTCCGATCCGTTGGCGTTGGCCCGCCGACAGCATGGCACCGCTTACTCCAATGCGCGTGTCGTAACCATCAGGCATGGACAGAACCAGTTCATGGGTACCCGCGAGTTTTGCTGCTTCTATGATGGCTTCCGGTTTGGTGACGGCATCGAAGCGGCTGATGTTTTCGGCGATGGTCCCATCGAACAGCTCGACCCCTTGAGGGAGGTATCCGAGCGAAGGGCCAAGTGCCTCCGGGTCCCATTGATCGGTTTCGGCACCATCAAGACGGATCGTCCCGCGGACGGGCGGCCAGATACCAACGAGTGCGCGCGCAAGCGTGGATTTTCCCGATCCGCTTGGACCGATGATTCCGACCCCCTGCCCTGCTAAGAGGTTGAAAGATACGTCGCGGATGATTGGTGTCTGTGTTCCGGGCGCTACGACAGTGACCGACGATACACTGAACGACCGTTCCGGCCGTGGCAGGGGCATTCGGTTTTCGTCACTGCGGAATTGCTCCAGTAGCTGATAGAGGCGACCGCGTGCCTGACGAGCGTTGACAAAGCCTTTCCATTGACCGATGGCCTGTTCAATCGGTGCCAATGCTCGCGAGGTCAGGATAGATGCTGCGATCATCGCACC
>NZ_STGA01000008.1 GCF_005222835.1 Rhizobium sp. FKY42
GCAAAACCGCTTCTAGCGGTTCAAGCGCAGCGTTTCAAACCTCCACCTCTGGTGGAGGTCATGACTTTATTTCCGGCCATCGATCTTCAGATCTGGTGTTCATTTTCCATCGCGCGTCACGGACATTTCACCGAAAATCCGGGCAATTTCGTTTTGTAGCATTGGCTCCGCCGTGGCGCCGGTAACCCGTGGATTGGCCGGATCGCTCCTTTGCGTCGACAGATTGTTGGCCATTTCCTCCTCGAGGATCCGATCGAATTCGCTGCCGAGAGAACGCGGCTTCGCTGTCTCCGTGTCTGGTGCTTTGGTTGCCGGCTGGGGAGGAGGGGAAACCGGAGCATCGGCCTGGACCGGCTTTTCTGCTGAAGTGGGGGAAAGGACCGCCGGTTCTGTTTTCACAGGGGCAGGCGTCGGGCTGCGGTCCGCGGCCGGTTGGAAGACGCGTCGGCGGGCTGCGTCCAGCGCATCGCTTGCAGCACCTATATCCGGCGCCTTCGATACTTCGGTTGCGCCATTTGTCGGACGGACCGGTTCTGTCATTGGCTGAACCGTGGGAACTGGATCCATGACGACCGGTTCGATGGCGGTAGGCTTCTTCTGACCTTCTTGCGGACGCTTTGCCGCCGCCATCACCGGCTCAAGGGGTTTGATCGGTTCGGCCCGTTGCAATGGCGCGGACTGCGCCTGCGCCTCGGCAGGTGGTATCTTCGGCAGAATTGAAGCTGCCGGCGCAGTGGGCGCAACAGTAACGTCAGGCTTGGCGGCGGCGATGCGACGCTGTGGAGGTGGAGCGTCGAGACGAACATCTGAACTTGCCGCGGATGGCAAAGCGGTGGTCGTTGAGTAGGCAAGCGTTTCGCCATCGCGCGCCGCACCGATGCCGCTTTCAATGACGACATCCGTTGGGCCACCAATCATGACGAGATGTTCCACGTTGTCACGCCTGATCAGAACGATACGACGACGGGCGTCGACCGCTGCCGCGTCCAGCACCTGAAGGCGTGGCTGCCGGTTCTTTCCGCCACGTAGAAAGGGAGAAGGCCCGCTGCGACGGCGAATGAGATAAAGAATGCCGATCAAAAGCAGGAGGCCAATGCCGACGCCAAGCACGGCAATGACCAGGCGGCTCCCGTAGGCAGTCATGAATTCATCCACCATTGTTGTCTTCTACTCCAACTGTTTCAGCAATCTCGACCTGTACGGCAGGAGACTCACCCTATCAGCAGGCCTGAGCGGGCGGCAAGGCATGGATCGAGCAGCAGTGCAAAACACCGCTCTGGCCATCCTGCAGTGCGAGATATGGCCGGAATCAGAAGCGAGACAATGCCGTTGACTGCTTTCTCAACGGGTTTCTTTGCTGCGGCGCTTTTTGCGGCCTCGCCAAATTGCTATGGAAGTTGCTGGATCGATTCCACGTTCGCGCTTTGGCGCGGGTTTGGGCGCGGGTTCGAGAGTGCGAGGTGTGATGACGAAATCGCAGCCGACAGGCAGCATGAATGCGCCGCTGGTGGATCGCGGCAGACGTAGCGGAACCGTTTTGCGGCTGCTTGTGCTTGCGCTGATTCTCGTGGGCGTTTCGATCGCGTTCGTCCTGTTCAAGGAGGCCATGAACAACGAATTCGTCCTGGGTGTTCTTGGCATCCTTGCTATGGTCGGCATCTTCTTTATCGTTTCGTCCATCATTGGTCTCGTGGAGGTGATGCCTCAGAGCCGCTCCGACGAATTTGCAGGTACCTATCTGGCGACCCACCCTGACGGCATTCTGGTGACCGATGAGCGCGGACGAATTCTCTATGCGAACGCGGCGTACGGGCGGCTGACCGGCGCAACCAAGGCTGCCAATGCTCAATCTCTCGAAGCGCTGCTTTCAAAGAACAAGGAAGCGACCGAGGCTCTCTACAGATTGACTGCAGCGTTGCGCGAGGGGCGGGAGAGCCATGAGGAGTTTCGTCTGCTGAAACCGCTCGGACGCAGTTCGGGCAGCGGATCGGGTGCGCACTGGTATCGACTCAAAGCCCGTATTCTCCAGTCCGCCAGCCAGAAGCAGCCCTTCGACGTTTGGCAGCTTTCCGATATTACCGCTGAACGTGACGACCAGGAGCGATTTTTCCGCGAACTTCAGAATGCCATCGACTATCTGGATCACGCCCCTGTGGGCTTCTTCTCTGCGGGCAAGAAAGGTGAGATCTTTTACCTCAATGCAACACTCGCTGAATGGCTTGCTCTCGACCTGACGAAGTTTGCACCCGGTTCGATGAACATTACCGACATTGTCGCGGGCGAGGGGATGGCGCTTATCCAGTCTGTGCAGCCGGGTGCCGGACAGACGCGGACAGAGACGCTTGATCTTGACCTTAGACGCGCGAACGGACAGAGCTTGCCGGTCAGACTGGTGCACAGCGTTTCCTCCATGCGAGACGGTGCTCCGGGCGAGAGCCGGACCATTGTTCTCGACCGGCCGCGAGGAGAGGGCGCCGACGGCTCCGCCTCTGCCATGCGTTTCACACGCTTCTTCAACAATACGCCGATGGCCATCGCGTCGATCGGTGGCGACGGCAAGATCCTGCGCATCAACGCACCATTTCTCCGGCTGTTTGCAGGCGTGGTCTCGCGCGATGATGTCGACCGCGGCGTAACACTTGATGTCATCATCCACGAGGGGGCGCGCGCCGACCTGATGCGTGCGCTGGCGGCAGCCAAGGATCGCCAGGGCGATATTGCGCCGATTGATTGCCGTCATCCGGGTGACGAAGCGCGTCACGTGCGCTTCTACGTCAATGCGGTGATCGACGAGAGCGATGAGGCGCCGGAAGAGGTCGCGATCATCTATGCCGTCGAAACGACCGAGCAGAAAGCGCTCGAGACGCAGATGGCGCAGACGCAAAAGATGAATGCCGTCGGCACCCTCGCCGGTGGCATTGCGCATGATTTCAATAATGTCCTGACGGCCATTCTTCTTTCGTCGGATCATCTGTTGCTGCAGGCGCGTCCATCCGATGCCAGTTTTGCCGATCTCATGGAGATCAAGCGAAATGCAAATCGCGCGGCGGTGCTGGTTCGCCAACTGCTGGCATTCTCACGCAAGCAGACGATGCGCCCGGCCGTTCTCAATCTGACCGACGTTGTCGGTGATCTGCGCATGCTTGTGGATCGCCTGATATCCGGCACCAACGTGAAGCTCGATGTACAATATGGCCGAGATCTCTGGCCGGTGCGGACCGACCTTTCGCAGTTCGAACAGGTTCTGATTAATCTGTGCGTCAACGCGCGCGACGCCATGCCGAGTGGCGGCCAGATCCGCATCAGGACGAGGAATGTTTCGCGGGACGAGGTCGGGAGCTTCGCCAATGCAAGGCTGCCGAACGAGGACTTCGTTCTGGTTGAAGTTTCCGATAATGGGACCGGAATCCCGCCGGAGATCATGGACAAGATCTTCGAGCCATTCTTCACGACGAAAGAGGTGGGCAAGGGAACCGGTCTCGGTCTTTCCATGGTCTACGGCATCGTCAAGCAATCGGGCGGATACATCTATCCGGAATCGGAAGTCGGTGCAGGCACGACCTTCCGCGTCTTCCTTCCCCGCCACATTCCAGACGTTCAGCCAGTCGTTCCGGCTGCGACCGGCTCTGTCGGTGCAACCGCATCCGAAGCGCCGCCGTCCGCAGCTGTATCTGAACAAGCTGCGTCCGCTGCCACCAACGAGAACGTCGATCTCACCGGTAACTCTGCCGTCGTCCTGCTGGTGGAAGATGAGGAGGCGGTACGGCGGGGCGGTAAGCGCATGCTGGAGACGAGGGGCTATACAGTCCATGAGGCCGGGTCCGGAACCGAAGCGCTTGAAATCATGGAAGAGCTTGAGGGCAAGGTCGATATCGTCGTTTCAGACGTCGTCATGCCGGAAATGGATGGGCCTTCCCTTTTGCGAGAATTGCGGAAATCCTATCCGGATCTCAAGTTCATCTTTGTTTCCGGTTACGCGGAAGACGCGTTCGCCAAGAACCTTCCGGCCGATGCGAAGTTTGGTTTCCTGCCGAAGCCCTTCTCGCTGAAGCAACTGGCTGTCGCCGTGCGGGAAATGCTCGATCGGAATGACTGAGAACAAAAAGTGACTGGAACAAACGGCGTACGCTAAATTAGCATAGAACGCATAGTGAACAATATCGCGTTTGTTTATGGTTGTCAGGCTCTTAGCTGGGGCTTGCCAAATGAGAACAAAATAGGTACAAATGATTCATCGGCTGGTTCGTTATGAGCCCTGCTGCTTAACCCATAGGTGAATCATGGCTCAGAATTCGTTGCGGCTCGTAGAGGATAAGTCAGTGGATAAAAGTAAGGCGTTGGAGGCAGCACTTTCTCAGATCGAACGATCCTTTGGTAAGGGTTCGATCATGAAGCTCGGTGCCAACGAAAGTGTGGTCGAAATCGAGACGGTCTCGACAGGTTCGCTGAGTCTGGATATTGCGCTGGGAATTGGTGGTCTGCCCAAGGGACGCATCATCGAAATCTATGGCCCGGAAAGTTCCGGTAAAACCACGCTGGCGCTGCAGACAATCGCAGAAGCTCAGAAAAAGGGCGGTGTTTGTGCTTTCGTAGATGCTGAACACGCTCTTGATCCGGTCTATGCGCGCAAGCTGGGTGTCGATCTCCAGAACCTTCTGATCTCGCAGCCTGACACGGGCGAACAGGCACTTGAAATCACTGACACGCTGGTTCGCTCCGGTGCAGTTGATGTTCTGGTCGTCGATTCGGTTGCTGCTCTGACGCCGCGTGCGGAAATTGAAGGCGAAATGGGTGACAGCCTCCCTGGCTTGCAGGCGCGCCTGATGAGCCAGGCTTTGCGCAAGCTGACTGCTTCGATTTCCCGCTCCAACTGCATGGTCATCTTCATCAACCAGATCCGCATGAAGATCGGCGTCATGTTTGGTTCGCCCGAAACCACGACAGGTGGCAATGCGCTGAAGTTCTATGCATCGGTTCGTCTCGACATCCGTCGTATCGGCGCGGTCAAGGAGCGGGAAGAGGTTGTGGGCAACCAGACCCGCGTGAAGGTTGTCAAGAACAAGATGGCACCTCCCTTCAAGCAGGTTGAGTTCGACATCATGTACGGCGAAGGCGTGTCCAAGACCGGTGAGCTTGTTGACCTGGGTGTGAAGGCGGGTATCGTCGAAAAGTCGGGCGCCTGGTTCTCTTACAACAGCCAGCGCCTCGGGCAGGGTCGCGAGAACGCCAAGACGTTCCTTCGCGAGAATCCGGAACTGGCGCGCGAGATCGAGACCGCACTTCGCCAGAACGCCGGTCTGATAGCCGATCGCTTCCTCCAGAATGGTGGGCCGGACAGCAATGCTGACGACGGTGATCCGGATGCATGATGCATCACTTGCGGTGATTGGATGATCATCTGAATGGCTGCGTGGTGTAAACCGCGTGGCCATTTTCTTGTTAAGCTGGACAGCATTCAGCGAGAACGTTAAAAGCCAAAAGCTTTGAAAGATGGGGACCGCGATTGGCGGTATAGAAGGGTTTTGCATGAGTGGCGTGAATGATATCCGGTCGACCTTCCTCGACTATTTCCGGAAGAACGGTCACGAAATTGTTTCGTCGAGCCCGCTGGTGCCGCGTAATGACCCAACCCTCATGTTCACCAATGCCGGCATGGTGCAGTTCAAGAACGTATTCACCGGACTTGAGACGAGACCGTACACGACAGCTTCGACCTCCCAAAAGGTCGTGCGCGCTGGCGGCAAGCATAACGACCTTGATAATGTCGGCTATACGGCGCGCCATCTTACTTTCTTTGAAATGCTCGGCAATTTTTCGTTCGGCGACTACTTCAAGGAACGCGCGATCGAACTTGCGTGGAACCTGGTTACCAAGGGATTTGACCTTCCGAAGGATCGTCTGCTGGTGACCGTCTATGCAGATGATGATGAGGCAGCGTCGCTTTGGAAGAAGATCGCCGGTTTCTCGGATGACAAGATCATCCGTATCCCGACTTCGGACAATTTCTGGCAGATGGGCGATACCGGCCCTTGCGGCCCTTGCTCTGAAATCTTTATCGATCAGGGCGAACATGTATGGGGCGGCCCTCCGGGTTCCCCGGAAGAGGACGGCGACCGCTTCCTTGAGTTCTGGAACCTCGTCTTCATGCAGTTCGAGCAGACGGCGCCGGGTGAGCGTACACCTCTGCCACGTCCGTCTATCGATACCGGTCTCGGTCTCGAGCGCATGGCCTGCATCCTCCAGGGTGTGCAGAGCGTGTTCGAAACCGATCTCTTCAAGACCCTGATTTCCGCAACGGAAGATGTTGTCGGCGCCAAGGCTGAAGGTGATCAGGCCGCAAGTTTCCGTGTCATTGCCGATCACTTACGCTCGTCGGCGTTCCTGATTGCCGACGGTGTTCTGCCTTCGAACGAGGGTCGCGGTTATGTTTTGCGTCGCATCATGCGTCGCGGCATGCGCCACATGCAGTTGCTCGGCGCGCGCGAGCCGTTGATGTACAAGCTTCTTCCCGCTTTGGTGGGTGAGATGGGGCGTGCCTATCCCGAACTCAATCGGGCCGAGGCCCTGATTTCCGAGACTCTGAAGCTGGAGGAATCGAAGTTCCGCACCACGCTGGCGCGCGGTCTTTCGCTTCTGTCAGATGCGACCGAGACCCTGCACAAGGGTGACTCGCTTGACGGTGAGACCGCATTCAAGCTCTACGATACCTATGGTTTCCCGCTCGATCTGACGCAGGATGCGCTGCGTGCACGTGGGATTGGCGTCGATCTGACGGGTTTCAACGATGCGATGCAGCGGCAGAAGGCGGAGGCACGTGCCAACTGGGCGGGTTCCGGCGAAAAAGCGACGGAAGGCGTGTGGTTCGAGCTGAAGGAAAAGTTCGGCGCGACCGAATTCCTTGGCTACGACACGGAAGCTGCCGAGGGCGTTGTTCAGGCAATCGTTCGTGACGGCGTTGCAATCGACAAGGCGAATGCGGGCGAGAAGGTTCAGATCGTCGTCAACCAGACGCCATTCTATGGCGAATCCGGTGGCCAGATGGGGGACACCGGTGTCATCTCCTCCGATAATGCCAAGGTGACCGTGACGGATACGCAGAAGAAGGGCGAGGGCCTGTTCGTGCATTCGGCGACGATTGGCGATGGTAGTCTGAAGGTTGGGGATGCAGTTGCTCTGACGGTTGATCACAGCCGTCGGTCACGGCTGCGGGCAAACCACTCTGCGACGCACCTGCTTCATGAGGCGCTGCGCGAGGTTCTCGGCACCCATGTGGCTCAGAAGGGATCTTTGGTCGCGCCGGAGCGCCTGCGCTTTGACGTCTCACATCCAAAGCCGATGTCGGCGGAGGAATTGCAGCGGGTCGAGGATATGGCCAATGCCATCATCCTGCAGAATGCACCGGTAACGACGCGTCTGATGAGCGTGGATGACGCAATCGCAGAAGGAGCGATGGCGCTCTTTGGCGAAAAATACGGTGAGGAAGTACGCGTCGTTTCCATGGGAACGGGTATTGAAGGCAGCAAGGCCGGAAAGGCCTATTCTGTCGAACTGTGCGGCGGCACCCATGTGTCAGCGACTGGCGATATCGGTCTGGTCCGAGTTCTTGGCGAAAGCGCGGTCGGTTCCGGCGTGCGCCGTGTCGAGGCGGTCACCGGTGAGGGCGCGCGCGCCTATCTGGCTGAGCAGGATGAACGCGTTAAGGCACTGGCAGGCTTGCTTAAAGTTCAGCCAAACGATGTGTTCTCGCGTGTTGAAGCCCTGATGGATGAGCGCAAGAAGCTCGAGAAGGAACTGGCGGATGCCCGCCGCAAGCTTGCCATGGGTGGATCCCAGGGGGCGGCTGCTCCAGAGGCTCGTGAGATCAATGGTGTGAAGTACCTCGGCAAGGCGGTCATGGGTGTTGATGCCAAGGACCTGAAGGGTCTCGTGGACGATGCCAAATCCACGCTTGGCTCTGGCGTTGTTCTGCTGATCGCTGTCAGTCAAGATGGCAAGGCAAGCGCAGTGGTTGGTGTGACCGAGGATCTGACGCAGCGCCTCAGCGCTGTCGACCTCGTGCGCGTGGCTTCGGCCAGCCTTGGTGGCAAGGGTGGTGGCGGACGTGCGGATATGGCGCAGGCCGGTGGTCCGGATGGCAGCCAGGCAGATGCGGCGATCGAAGCAGTCGCTGTGGCAATTTCGGGCTGATGTGACAATGACGGAGCCCGGTTTCGGAGCCGGGCTCAATTTCTGGGAGAAGACTGTGACGCTGGCAACGCCGATTGACGATCTGAATGAGGCGGCTGACGTTGAGAACTCTTTTCCCAACGATCTCTATGCGCATGCGCCGCAGACGACGGCTTTCAACAAGTTGCGCAAGCGGCTCTTGCGTCAGGTTCGTCAGGCGCTTGAAGATTTCAATATGCTTGGCTCCCAAAGGCGTTGGCTTATCGGCCTGTCGGGAGGCAAGGATTCCTATTCGCTGCTGGCGCTCCTGATGGATCTCAAATGGCGCGGCCTGCTGCCGGTCGAACTCATCGCCTGCAATCTCGATCAGGGACAGCCGAATTTCCCCAAGCATATCTTGCCCGAATATCTCAAGGGTATCGATGTGCCACATCGCATCGAATACCGGGATACCTATTCGGTTGTCAAAGAGAAGGTGCCTGAAGGCGCGACCTACTGTTCGCTCTGTTCCAGGCTGCGGCGCGGCAACCTGTATCGCATTGCCCGCGAGGAAGGCTGTGACGCGCTGGTTCTCGGTCATCACCGGGATGATATCCTGGAAACCTTCTTCATGAATCTCTTTCACGGCGGGCGTTTGGCAGCGATGCCAGCAAAGCTCCTGAATGATGAGGGAGATCTATTCGTGTTAAGGCCGCTGGCCTATTGCGCCGAAGAGGATCTGGCGAAGTTCGCTGCCGCCATGCAGTTTCCGATTATTCCCTGCGATCTCTGCGGCTCACAGGATGGTTTGCAACGCAATGCCATGAAACAGATGCTCACGACCATGGAAGTGCAGATGCCCGGCCGCAAGGACCGCATGCTGCGGGCGCTATCGCACGTCAACCCCTCCCACTTGCTGGACCCGTCCCTGTTTGACTTCGCGGGTCTGACGCCTTCCCCCAAGAGTTGAGGTCATTCATGCCCGTTGATATTAGTGTACTTGCGGATGTTCTGAGACAGGCCGCAAAAAGCGAAATCGTGCCTCGTTTCCGGCGGTTGGAGGCGCATGATGTGCGTCGTAAATCCGAGGCTTCCGATCTTGTGACAGAGGCGGACGAGAGTGCAGAGCGCTTCATCAAGGCAGAGGTTGAGCGTCTGGTACCACAGGCACTCTTCATCGGCGAGGAAACTGTCGCGTCAGACCCGGACCTTCTGGGAAAGCTGAAAGATGCAGAGCTGGCCGTCATTGTCGATCCGGTGGATGGCACTTTCAATTTCGCCAGCGGCATTCCGGCGTTCGGCGTTATGGCGTCAGTTGTCTACAAAGGTGAGGCTGTTGCGGGCATCATCTATGACCCGATGAGTGATGACTGGGTCATGGCTGAGAAGGGCAGTGGCGCATTCATGCGCAGGCCGGACGGGCAGGCAACGCGTCTCGCTGTGGCAGCGGCCAAGCCACTGGAGCAAATGTACGGGATGGCTTCGGGCGCTTACTTCTTCGACGAGGAGCGGCTGCGTGTATTGACCAACCTCGCCAAGGTTCGCTTTTTCGCCAGCTACCGATGCTCGGCGCAAGAGTATCGGACGATTGCGAGCGGTCACGTGGACTTCGTTATCTACAACAAGCTGATGCCTTGGGACCATGTGGCTGGTTCGTTGATTGTGCAGGAAGCGGGTGGTCACGTCGCAAAATTTGACGGTTCGCCCTACAAGCCTTCCGAGTTTTCGGGTGGTCTTCTGGCGTCCACGAGCCGCGAAAGCTGGGAGATCCTGCGCCGGGAGATCATCGGCTGATTGATCGACAGTTCAAGCGAGCACGGCGCCGATAGAGCGCCGGAGCTTTCCGTTCAAGATCAGATTCTGGGATTGTGCTGCTGGAAGAGTTTCCCCTTCTCGGCGATCAGCACAAAGATGAGCCCGATGATGGAGACACTGAAGAACCCGGCCACCATGGGCAATGCAGTTCCGTTAAAAGCCTGACCGATGACGGCACCGATGGCGGCACCACCAATCGTGCTCATGAAGCCGAGGACGGCCGAGGCTGTGCCAGCCACATGCCCCAATGGTTCCATCGCCAGCGAGTTGAAATTCGCGCCGATCCAGCCAAATTGGAACATGGCGAGGGCAAAAAACGAGAGAAACAGCAGAAACGGCATCGGTTCCGTGCTCAGCACCTGCACGAGCAGCCAGACGAAGGTCACCAGTATAAAGCCGAGCAGCGAGCCGTGCGAGAGCTTGCGCATTCCAAAGCGACCTACAAGCCGGGCATTGATGAACGAGGCCAGCGACATGAAGGCAGCAACGGCCGCAAACGCCACCGGGAACCACGGTCCCAGCCCATATATGCCCACGTAGATCTGCTGAGCCGAGTTGATGAAGCCGAAGAGCGCCCCGAAGATGAAGGTTGCGGATATGGTGTAGCACAGCGCAACGCGGTTGGTGAGAACGATGCGGAAGCCGCCTAGGATAGAACTCAGGGTAAGAGGACGTACATCCTCTTTAGCCAAAGTTTCAGGAAGGCGAAGCGTCATCCAAGCAAGGATCATACCAGCCATGATCGCGATGAACAGGAAGATCAGATGCCAATTGCCGCCCAGCATGATCAATTGCCCGGTTCCTGGTGCTATGATCGGCACGATCATGAACACCATCATGATCAGCGACATGACTTCCGCCATTGACCGGCCTCCGAAGACATCGCGGACGATGGAGACAGTGATGACGCGCGTTGATGCCGCGCCGGCACCCTGAATGAAGCGAAGCATGAGCAGCATGCCGAATGATGGCACGATCACGATCAGCAAAGAGCACAGGATGTAGACCGAGAGCCCGAAAATCATGGGTGCACGCCGCCCAAACCGATCCGAGATCGGGCCATACAGCAATTGGGCAAAGCCAAACCCGAACAGATAGGAAGACACGATGAACTGACGTTCATTGACATCTGCGACTTGAAGATCCGCTCCAATTTCCTGAAGCGCAGGCAACATGATGTCGATAGCCAGGGCATTTAGTGCCATCAGCATTGCCATCATGGCTATGAACTCTTGCTTTCCAATGCCTTTGAGGCTTGAAGGCGCGGTCTTGGTCGCAGGTTTCACGCAAAAATTCCCACAAATGAAAAGGCGCCGCATTCCAGCGGCGCCTCAAACTTGAAAGTCAGCCAGCGAAGCTGGTTGAGGCCCGTTTAGGCTGCGCCGCGAACGGCGATGCCCTGATCCTGAAAATGGGTCTGGAGTTCGCCAGACTGGAACATTTCGCGGACAATGTCGCAGCCGCCGACAAATTCACCCTTGATGTAGAGCTGGGGAATTGTTGGCCAGTTGGAATAATCCTTGATGCCCTGGCGGATTTCCGCGTCGGCCAGCACGTTGATGCCTTTGTAGTCCACGCCGAGATAATCGAGAATCTGGACAACCTGGCCCGAAAAACCGCATTGCGGGAACTGAGGCGTGCCCTTCATGAAAAGCACGACATCATTGCCCTTCACTTCGCTGTCGATCAGCTCATGAATACCGCTCATGATTGATTTCCTTCTCTCACCTGGAGTCAAGGTCCAGATATTATGGGTTGCTTATTATCACGAAACCTGACGGAAGCCAGCGGCAAAATACGACTGGAACTATGATTTCGCGTGATGGGTTTATTCACAGATTGGAATAAAGCTTAGTCCGGTGCGGAGGTCTGAAGCGCGAGAGCATGCAGGACGCCGCCCATGTTACCCTTCAGGGCTTCATAGACCATCTGGTGCTGCTGCACACGGCTTTTGCCGCGAAAAGCTTCCGCAACCACTTCGGCGGCATAGTGATCACCGTCACCTGCCAGATCCCGGATCGTGACTTTGGCACCCGGGATCCCAGCTTTGATCATGTCTTCGATTTCACCGGGGCGCATAGGCATCTGGTCGTCCTTCCTAGTTAGGTATGGTTGTTTTCGACCAGACTGCCAAATTTCACCGGATTCTCAAAGCCTCTTGATACTGCTCACGCCATAAAGGTGGGGAACCAGTCCTCGTGAGCATCAACAAGACGTGTAACCTCGACGTTCACCAGATCATCGACCTGAAGAGCGGTGCCACCGACGTTACCAAGTTGGCGGAACGGGACACCTGCGGACTCTGCACTTGCGCAGACGAAGTTCGCCAGGTCGGCCGGAACTGCGATGACATAGCGCGCCTGATCTTCTCCGAAAAGGAGGGCGTGCGGCAAGCCTTTGCATTCTCCCAGCGAGATCTTGGCTCCCTTCTTTGAGGCCATCGCCATTTCCGCCAAGGCAAGCAGCAAACCGCCGGAAGAAATGTCGTGGCATGCGGTAACCTGGCTGTTTCTGATCAGGCCGCGTACGAAATCGCCGTGGCGGCGCTCGGCCTTCAGGTCAACCTCAGGAGCCGGACCTTCCGTGGAGCCGACAATGTCGCGGAGATAGATGGATGAGCCCAGATGCGAACCATCGATGCCGATCATGATCAGCACGTCACCATCTTTGGCAGTTCCGATCCTGGCCATCTTCGACCAGTCAGGCAACAGGCCAACGCCGGCGATGGTCGGTGTAGGCAGGATCGCCACGCCATTGGTCTCGTTGTAAAGCGAGACGTTGCCGGAAACGATTGGGAAGTCGAGGGCGCGGCAGGCTTCGCCAATGCCCTGAATGGCACCAACCAGCTGGCCCATGATTTCCGGTTTCTCCGGATTGCCAAAGTTCAGGTTATCCGTCGCGGCCAGAGGCTCGGCGCCCGTGGCGGTGATGTTGCGCCAGCATTCGGCCACTGCCTGCTTGCCGCCCTCGATGGGATCGGCTTCGACATAGCGCGGTGTAACGTCCGAGGAGAATGCCAGAGCCTTGCTGGCATGGCCTTCCACACGCACAACACCTGCGTCTCCACCCGGCAGCTGAAGGGAATTGCCCTGGATCAGCGTATCATACTGCTCATAAACCCAGCGACGGCTCGACTGGTTGGGTGAGCCGACGAGCTTCAACAGTGCGTCGTTGTAATCGGCGGGAGCGGCAACCTTATCGGCGGGCAGTGCAGGCCGCGTCACGGATGGCTGCCATGGACGGTCATATTCCGGTGCTTCGTCACCCAGTTCCTTGATGGGCAGGTTCGCGACTTCCTCGCCCTCATGAAGAATGCGAAAACGGAGGTCATCCGTCGTTTTACCCACGATTGCGAAATCCAACCCCCACTTGACGAAGATCGCCTTCGCAACTTCTTCCTTTTCGGGACGAAGAACCATGAGCATACGCTCCTGGCTTTCGGACAGCATCATTTCGTATGCCGTCATCCGTTCCTCGCGGACCGGAACCTTATCGAGATCAAGCTCAATACCCAGATCGCCCTTGGCGCCCATTTCAACAGCAGAACAGGTCAAACCAGCAGCGCCCATATCCTGAATGGCAATAACTGCGCCGGTCGCCATCAATTCGAGGCAGGCTTCGAGCAGGCACTTTTCCGTGAAGGGATCGCCGACCTGTACGGTGGGGCGCTTTTCTTCGATCGATTCGTCGAATTCTGCGGAGGCCATAGTGGCACCACCGACGCCGTCGCGACCGGTTTTCGCGCCGAGATAGACAACAGGAAGACCTACACCTTCTGCCTTGGAGTAGAAGATCGCGTCGCTCTTGGCGAGACCGGCTGCGAAGGCATTGACCAGAATGTTGCCATTGTAGCGGGAATCGAACTCCACTTCGCCGCCGACGGTCGGAACGCCGAAGGAGTTACCATAGCCGCCGACGCCGGATACAACGCCCGATACGAGGTGGCGGGTTTTGGGATGATCCGGTGCGCCGAACCGAAGGGCATTCATGGCGGCAATGGGTCTCGCGCCCATGGTGAAGACATCGCGCAGGATGCCGCCAACGCCGGTTGCGGCGCCTTGGTACGGCTCGATGTAGGAGGGATGGTTATGACTTTCCATCTTGAAGACGACGCAGTCACCGTCATCGATGTCTACCACACCAGCATTCTCGCCAGGGCCCTGAATGACGCGCGGCCCCTTGGTCGGCAGCGTGCGCAGCCAGCGCTTGGAAGACTTGTAAGAGCAATGTTCATTCCACATTGCAGAAAAGATGCCGAGTTCGGTGAAGGTCGGTTCGCGGCCGATCAAGTCAAGAATGCGCTGATATTCATCAGGCTTCAGTCCGTGGGCAGCAACAAGTTCTGGTGTAATGGCGATCTGGTTCGGAATAGTCATCGTCTTCCCTACAGGCGGTCCGGGCTGGCGTCTCTTTATCCTAGAAGAATGATGGGCGCGACAGGAAATTTCCTGCCACGCCCATATGATTCACTTCGAATGCGCATGTCTGTGAGTCACACCTAAGATGTGCGGTTCAGCGACCAGTTGGCGGGCTAGAACTTGTAGCCGACAAGCACGCCTGCGCGCGTGACGCCGCTGTTCCAATCGCCGCAAAGCCCGGCATGGGACGAGTGCTCGACCTGAGCCACCACGCGCCAGTGGTCGTTAATGTTTACGCCAGCCGCCATGTATTCATGAAACAAAGCATGGCAACCGAGATACGGACCGCGTCCACCGTCAAACCGAAGCTTGCCATCATTCACGCTGCCTCCAAAGCCTGCTTCAAGGAAGAAACGCTCATTGAGATCAAAGGTCCAGGAAAAGCCGGCATAGGCCTGATTGGTTTCGCCAGCGGTACTGATGTCAGCACCGACATGGACACGGGGGCTGGTGAGCTTCTGCCATCCTTGTGCATTGTCATGATCCCAGGGATCGAAGAACAGCATGCCGGTAACGAAGAATCCTTTCTCGTCGTTGCTATAGGTATTGTCGATCGCGCCATAGGCTCCGAAGCGGGCTTCGTCGAAGATGGGGCCGGCTCCAGAGGCGATTGCGGTGTCTGCCGCCATCACCGGCGAACACAGTGCAAGCAGAATGGCAGTTGTCCCGATCAGGCTCGAAACCAGCTTTTGCTGCATAGGTCTACCGCCCCTGTGGCCGCCTTCAGCGAGGCAGCGAATCTCTCTGGAGGTAGATTAGGCGTTAGTTAACTATAGCAGCAAGCAGCCTTAAACGAACCGGAGTCCCGCTCGCGCGATTGTTCTCGAAGATCACATTTTTGCCACAACCGGGATGGTGACTCAGCAGTTTTTGCCGCCATTCGCCCAGCGCACGACATCCTGCTTGATGCGGGCACCTTGCGGGCCATCGACAAGCGGGCCAAATGCGTCCAGTCGAGCAGGATTTCCCTCCGCCTGAACGACGAGAAGTGGTCTCGATTCGGGGCTGTGGCGCGGCACCGCCAGAATGCGGGGGCGCCCGGAGAAGGAATTCAGTTCGGGCGCGAGACGATAATCCTTGAAGGCTGCGTCTCCCGATTTGAACCAGCAGGAATTCGCCGCGAGCGCTACCCTTTCCATGGTGGGCAGCGCCGCCCGGTTCTGGGGCTGAGGCTGTTGACGATCGGACTGACAGGCCGAGAGCGCTGTTGCTGCCAGAATTGTCACGATACCGACCGTCAAATTGTGCATATGTCTTCTCGATATTCCTGGCGGTTGATCAGGCGGCCGCGACGACTTCGAGCGCCGAGGCGAAGATGCCGCGTCCATCATTGCCACCATGGGCGGCTTCGATGAGATTTTCCGGGTGTGGCATCATGCCAAGCACATTGCCCCGCTTGTTCACGACGCCAGCGATATCCGACAGAGAGCCGTTGGGGTTGGTGCCTTCGGCATAGCGGAAGACAATCTGATTGTTGTCTTCGAGTGACTTGAGTGTTTCGCTTTCCACGAAATAGTTGCCATCATGGTGGGCTACCGGGCAGCGGATGATCTGGCCCGTCTCGTAGGCGCGCGTGAAATCCGTATCGGCATTGACGACCTCAAGCTTGATTTCCTTGCAGACAAACTTCAGGGACGCGTTGCGCATCAGTGCGCCGGGGAGCATGCCAGCCTCGACAAGGATCTGAAAGCCGTTGCAGACGCCCAGTACCTTTACGCCAGCTTCAGCCTTGCGACGGATGGCTTCCATGACGGGCATGCGTGCCGCGATCGCCCCGCAGCGCAGATAGTCGCCGTAGGAGAAGCCGCCGGGAATGACGATTAGATCCACATCCGGGATATCCGTTTCTGTTTGCCATACGGCGACTGGTGCCTGACCGGAGATGCGCGTGAGAGCTGCAATCATGTCACGGTCGCGGTTCAGACCGGGCAATTGAACGACGGCGGATTTCATGGGCTTGACCTCAACAGGCTTCGCGCAGAAGCGGTTTTCTGAAAATTTCCGTGGTGCGGGCTGTCATTGACTGAAGCCCGCACAAAATTCTCTCGGCGCGATCGAAACCGCCCGACGATTGTATCAGACCAGGCTGATCGAGTAGTTCTCGATTACAGTGTTGGCCAGAAGCTTGTCGCACATGGCTTTGATTTGTTCTTCGGCCTTCGCACGATCGCCGGTTTCGACCTCGAGATCGAATACCTTGCCCTGCCGAACCTGATTTACACCTTCGAAACCGAGGCTTCCGAGCGCACCTTCAATGGCCTTGCCCTGCGGGTCCAGAACACCGTTCTTCAAAGTGACGGTAACACGTGCCTTGATCACTGCTTGCTCCCTGACGGCTTACTGTACGAGAACCGGACCCGTTCCGCGGATCGGCTCGTTTTCGTTGATGATTCCCAGACGGCGCGCAACTTCGGAATAGGCCTCCAGAAGGCCGCCCAGATCCCGGCGGAAGCGATCCTTATCCATTTTCTCCCTGGTTTCGATGTCCCAGAGACGGCAGCTGTCCGGCGAAATCTCATCTGCCAGAATGATGCGCATCATGTCGCCTTCGAACAGGCGTCCGCATTCGATCTTGAAATCGATCAGCTGGATGCCAACACCAAGGAAGAGACCGGACAGGAAGTCGTTGACGCGAATGGCAAGAGCCATGATGTCGTCCAGTTCCGCAGGATTTGCCCATCCGAAAGCAGTGATGTGCTCTTCGGAAACCATGGGATCTGCAAGGGCATCGGACTTGTAGTAGAACTCGATGATCGAACGGGGCAGGACAGTGCCTTCCTCGATGCCCAGTCGCTCCGACAGTGATCCGGCCGCGACATTGCGGACAACGATCTCTAGTGGAATGATTTCCACTTCGCGGATCAACTGCTCACGCATGTTGAGGCGGCGGATGAAATGGGTAGGGATGCCAATCTTGTTCAGATGGGTAAAGATATACTCTGAAATACGATTGTTGAGCACACCCTTGCCATCGATCACCTCATGCTTCTTCTTATTGAAGGCGGTGGCATCGTCCTTGAAGAACTGAATCAGCGTGCCCGGTTCCGGGCCTTCATAAAGGATCTTAGCCTTGCCTTCGTAAATACGGCGGCGACGGTTCATGACATCTTGTCTCGTTGTTCGTGCGCATTGTGATGCGCTGTGGAATAGGATTGAGCGGTCCCATAACGGAAATTGTCTCGTTTCACAATGCGCGTGGATGGAGAACCGTTCTGTTGATCGTCAATTGGAAGCATTTATTCACCGTGCCGTTACACGCTTCCGCAAATATTGGTGTGCATCATTCCATCAGCCTTCAATAATTCGCTTTTGAACGAAGGGCTGAAACAGGGGATGTTGATGATTACGATGCGTGACCGCGCGCAAGCGCTCGAAATGAAATATACCCAGGAACAGACTTGGCTTTTTCGCGCGGAAGCGCGACGAAACAAGCTGATCGGCCTTTGGGCGGCAGAAACCATGGGGGCGCAGGATCCTTTGGGCTATGCAACCAATCTTGCGGAATGGGGTGTCGAGCATCCCACTGATGTTCAGCTTATCGACAGATTGCGGCAAGACTTTACTGCTGCCAATGTCGTTTTGAATGAAGACGAAATCACATCGCGCATGCATGCACTCCTGATCGAAATCCTTGATGAGATGCGCAGCTGACAAACATGTCCGAGGCAATGGGAACGTTGCCTCGGCTTCCGATTCTACGTCAGCGATATACCGCTGCGTCGAACACTGCATGGCGTCCCTTGCCGCTGTGCTTGGCCTCGTAGAGCGCCGTGTCCGCATCAAGCAAAATCTGATGACCGTTGATGGATGGGCCTGATGCGTAGGCCACGCCGATGCTGGCACCGAAGTGGCAAAGCGTGTCTCCATATCTATAAGGCTTGCTCATCGCCGTAATGATCCTGTCCGCCAGTATGGAAAGTCTGTCGGTTGTTCCCGCAAAGGGCACGAGTACTACGAACTCATCGCCGCCTGCTCGCGCGACGAAGTTTCTCGCGCCCGCAATTTGCCGCAACTCTCCCGCGACGTGGTAGAGGACTGCATCACCCACACTGTGGCCGAAGCCATCATTGATCTGCTTGAAGCCATCAAGATCAATATGTAGCAGACCGAGGCTGCGATTTTTAAGGCTGCAGCTTTTCGACAACTGATCCAGCGCCAGATCCAGATAGCGACGGTTTGGCAGTCCCGTCAGATAATCGTGAAGTGCATTGTGCTCGATCTGATCGCGCGTTGCTTCCAGCTCTGCATTGCGCGCCTCGGCGAGGCTTTTTGCTCTTTCCAGTTCCTGCTGCAGCAGAACGTCATTCGTGACGTCCCAATTGGCGCCAACCAGCTTCAAATGACCATCAACGTCGGTAAACGTCATGCTGCAGCTCTTGATGATGCGCTCTTCGCCACCCGCAAGAGTGACTCGATAGCGATCCCAAAAGCACCCCTCTCGGCCGTCATGCGCGATGACATTGGCCAGCACGCGCTCCCGATCCTCCGGGTGGAGAAAGCTCTCCCATGTCACGCCGAGACGAATCTTCTCGCCTTTGGGAACCCCGAAGATTTCGAACATGCGGACATCCCAGTCCACTTCGCCGGCCGTCAAATCCGCTTCGAAGACGCCCACGCCGGAAATGGCGAGCGCCATCTCGAGGCGGCGCGCAACTTTGGCGGCACGGTGTTCGGCGTCCTTACGTTGCGTGATGTCGTTGTCTGTGCCGACGACGCGCATGGCGCGTCCATTTTCGTCACGATCAATGCAGGCGCCGCGACATTCAATCCATACCCAGTGGCCGTCCTTGTGACGCTCGCGGTATTCGAAGACCTGGAAAGCGGGATCTCCGGCCTCCTGGCGCTCCATGGCATGAAGCGTGAAGGCGCGGTCGTCCGGATGAACCAGATTGAGCCAGGCTTCTTTGGAGGCGGGCAGGGGATCGCCAGGCGAAAGTCCGCGGATCCACCGCCAGATTGGCGAATAATACTTGCGACCTGCCCGATAATCGTGGTCCCAGACGCCGGATTCCGAACTGACAAGCGCGCTGTTCCAACGCGTTTCGCGTGCGACGAGATCATCGACCATGAGTTTGTCGTCGGTGAAATCGACAAGTTGCACCATAAGCAAGGTTGCATTCGGTGCCAGATCAAGTCGAAACGGGCTGACGAAGGCTTTCGCCCATCGAATGCTCCCGTCGTTCATCGGAACGCGAATCAGTGTCGAGCGCGTGGTTTCGGATGAAGTTTCTGCCGGCCTCTCCGCAAGCAGTGTCGAAACACTGACAAGATCGTCGCTATGGATGAGAGAGGTCAGATCCGAGACACTGCGTGCAACCCACTGCTGTTTGAAAGCCTGATTCGCGTGAACGAAGCGACCGGCTCCCGGCTCAACAACAGCTGTTGGCAGAGGAAGAGTATCGATGCAGGTGATATATGCGGCCAATTCCCCCTGTTTAGGAGAAACGGCCATCGTTTCAGGTTTCATCCGCAGCCAGCCATTGCGTCGATGCTTTTACAAACGTTAGCAAGTGCGTATTAAGCGTCTCTTAACGTAACGCGTATCCTTGGTTGTAAATGCGAAAGGCGCGAATGCGGCATCTGTCAGGGCTTCAGGTTCGCCAGAAACTTGGCAAAAACCATCGTACCTTCCGGCCAGGGACCGTGACCCGACTCCGCGTTGATATGGCCCGACTCACCGGCATCGATCAGCAGCGAACCCCAGGCATTGCTGATGTCGTCAGCATGATCGTAGCTGCCGAACGGGTCGTTGCGGCTTGCAATCGTTAGCGATGGGAACGGCAGAGGATCGCGAGGGTAGGGTCCGAATGTCATCAGATGCTTCGGACGGATCTCCGGATTGGTAACATCGGGCGGTGCAACGAGAAAGGCGCCCGCGACCTTCTTGCGGAAATGAGGAATCGCATGAATGGCCGTCGGAACGCCTAGCGAATGGGCTACAATCACGACCGGACGCGTTGCGGAATTCACTTCCTCGACAATGCGCGCAACCCAGTCCGCGCGAACGGGCTTCGACCATTCGGCCTGTTCCACGCGCCGCGCCGTCTGCAGTCGGCTTTGCCATCGGGTTTGCCAATGTTCTGGCCCGGAATTCGTGTAGCCGGGAACAATAAGAATATCTGCGTCTGATGCTTTCATGGCCCCTTAATTGCGACTGACGAGCGGATGCGTCAAGTCCGGATCGGAGACGTTTTTTGTTTTAATTTATTACTGTTCCGGATGAAATTGTTATGTTAGCCTCTTGTTGGGAATGAAGCTCACACTTCGAGGAGGAAAGTATGAAGTCAGTCATTTTCATGAGTGCGTCCTGCCTGACAGTTTTGGCTGCAACTGATGCCGCCTATGCTTTGACTTGTGCAGACCTGCCGAAGGGGGAGAGCTTTGTGGCAGGCTTCAGCGTAACAGAGGCAGTTGCGACACTTGCGACCGAAGAGGTGCCAGTTGCGCATTGCATCGTTCGTGGCTCGACCGGACAGCGAACAGGTGTAGACGGCAAGAGCTATGCGATCCGTTTCGAGCTGCGACTGCCAGACACCTGGAACGGACGTTTCGTTCACCAGTTCAACGGCGGCAATGATGGGACCGTGGTTCCAGCCCTCGGCCCTGTCATGGGCGGAGACAAGAAACAGACGGCACTATCTCGCGGCTATGCGGTGGTTTCCAGTGATGCAGGCCATGACGGAAAGGCGTATGCGGAACGGGGAATCGCTGGTGGAGCTGCTTTCGGCTTTGATCCACAAGCACGCATTGATTACGGTTACGGCGCGGTTGCCACGCTGCAACCGTTGGCGCGGGCGGCGGTCGAGAAGTATTACGGAAAGCCTGTGGCCTTTGCCTATGGCATGGGTTCATCCAACGGCGGACGGCATGCATTGGTTGCCGCGTCCCGCATGCCTGCGGCCTTTGACGGTCTGCTCGCCGGATATCCTGGATTGAATTTGCCGAAGGCAGCGATCCAGCATGCCTGGGACGTGCAGACATGGGCTGGCCTGAACTCCGACATTTCCAAGGCCTTTTCCCGAGACGACATGAACCTTCTGGCCAAAGGTATTCTCGCAGCGTGCGATATGACTGACGGCGTGAAGGACGGCATCGTTTCGAATGCAGATGCCTGCGAGACAGTGTTCAAGCCGCAGGCGCTTCAATGCGCCAAGGAAGGCGACAAGGAGTGCCTGACGCCTGCGCAGGTTGCCGCACTGGTAAAAATTCAGGGCGGGCCGAAGAACAGCAAAGGTGAAAATCTCTATAGTTCCTGGACCTGGGATCCTGGCATGGCTTCCAACAACTGGCGCGGCTGGAAAATCGAGAGCGGAAACGATGCGTGGGGTCGCAAGCCTATCATCGGTGTTCAGGGTGCTTCTTCGCTGGCACAGATCTTTACCACACCCCCTGTGAAGGTCGGCGGCACTCCAGATGAACTGCAGCAATTTTTGCTCAAATTCGATTTTGACAAGGACGCCCCGAAAATCTTCGCATCGGATGCGACCTTCACGGAGTCCTCGGTGCAATTCATGATCCCGCCGGGGTCCGACAACCCAGACCTGAAGGCCTTCAGGGATGCGGGGCACAAGATGATCGTGTTCCACGGAAATGCGGATCCGGTGTTCTCGGTCGTTGATACCGTGAACTGGTACAAGAAACTCGACCAGAACAACGGCGGCAAAGCCTCCGAATTCGCCCGTCTATACCGAATTCCCGGCATGCCCCATGGCGCTGGTGGGCCATCCTACGACGACTTTGATTTCTTCTCGCCGCTGGTGGCGTGGGTGGAGCAGGGGAAAAAGCCCGAGAGTGTTGCTGCGGGTGTCACGCCCGGAAACAAGGAAGCAGCGCATCTGGCCGGGTCGAAGTATCTCTACTGCCCCTATCCAGGCTTGACTGCGGCATCTGGCAATACCGATGCCAAAGATGAGGCCCGTTACATCTGCAAATGATGGATAGGTAAAAATTCAGCCGGGGTTGTGCCCCGGCTGATCAATGCGTGATCTTAACCGAATACGCGTATGAAGATCGTGTCGACGTGCTTGGTGTGATATCCGAGGTCGAACTTTTCCCGAATGGCTTCTTCGGAGAGTGCTGCACGCACTTCCGTATCTGCCAGCAGTTCTTCCAGGAAGTCGGCGCCCTTTTCCCAAACCTTCATCGCATTGCGCTGCACGAGGCGATAGGAATCTTCGCGCGAGACGCCAGCTTGCGTAAGAGCAAGCAATACACGCTGGGAATGAACCAATCCGCGGAACTTGTTGAGATTCTTCAACATGTTCTCCGGATAGATGACCAGCTTCTCGATTACTCCGGCAAGGCGGTTCAGTGCAAAGTCCAGCGTGATAGTCGTATCGGGACCGATGCCACGTTCAACAGAGGAGTGGCTGATATCGCGCTCATGCCAGAGGGCAACGTTTTCCATCGCGGGTGTGACGGCCATGCGCACCAGACGGGCAAGGCCGGTCAGGTTTTCGGTCAAAACGGGGTTGCGCTTGTGCGGCATGGCGGACGAACCCTTCTGGCCCGGCGAGAAGAACTCTTCCGCTTCCAGCACTTCCGTGCGCTGCATGTGGCGAATTTCAATCGCGACATTTTCGATAGAGGAGGCAATCACGCCGAGTGTGGCGAAGAACATGGCATGACGGTCACGCGGGATGACCTGCGTGGAGACCGGCTCCGGTGTCAGGCCAAGCTTTGCACAGACATGTTCTTCCACGCGCGGATCGATATTGGCGAAGGTGCCAACGGCGCCTGAAATCGCACCCGTTGCGATCTCAGCGCGCGCGTTGACGAGACGCGCACGGTTGCGATCCATCTCGGCATAGAAGCGCGCGAAGGTGAGGCCCATGGTCGTCGGTTCCGCATGAATGCCATGGCTGCGGCCGATGCGGATGGTATCCTTGTGCTCGAAGGCGCGGGTCTTGAGGGCAGCCAATACCCGGTCCATATCGGCAATCAGAAGATCTGCCGCGCGAACGAGTTGGATGTTCAGCGTCGTGTCCAGAACGTCTGACGAGGTCATGCCCTGATGGACGAAGCGGCTGTCCGGGCCTATGAATTCAGCGAGGTGCGTCAAAAAGGCGATGACATCGTGCTTGGTAACGGCTTCGATCTCATCGATACGAGCGACGTTGAATTCGGCAGCGCCACCTTTTTCCCAGATTGTCCTGGCGGACTCCTTGGGGATCACGCCGAGATCTGCCAGAGCATCACAGGCATGAGCCTCGATTTCGAACCAGATGCGAAACTTGGTTTCAGGGGACCAGATGGCGACCATCTCTGGCCGGGAATAGCGCGGGATCATCGAAGCTCGTTCCTTACGGCTGTCAAAAGTTGGCCCGCTTTACCAAAGGCGACAGGCAATCTCAACGCACAGAGCGAACAAGAATGGCCGCTGCACCAAGTAAAAGGGGCAATCCCACCGGAAAATAGTAACGAAGACCGATAACAAGAAACTGGTACACGGCAGATGCCGATGTGAACAGGAACTGAAGTATCCAGATCCGGGTAAATGCATGCTCGTGCCATTGGGCATAGAAACTGCGATATTGGAGTGCGAAGAGGCCCGAGGTGATCGCGACAGTGGTTGCGCCGAGCAGCGTTACCGCCAACAGGTAGAGCAGCCAGTTTCTCCAGACCAGCCGCCGCACCCCGTAGAGACCAAAGGCGGAAACAAGCCAGCCGAATGATGCGCCGATGCCATAGAGAACAATGAGGTCTGAGAGGTGGAAGCCCTCAAAGCGCTCCAGGGTAAACATGTGCCATGCTATGAGGGCAGAACAGCAGGCCCCCCACAACAGTGCGAAGCCGAGGTTGGTCACCGTCGATGAGATGAGGCTGGCGCGCGGCTTTCGGTTTGCGTCAGCCTTCGTCATGTTCTTCTTATGCTCCAGCAGCCGACCGCAGGGCGGAAATGTTGGCAGAATAGCTCTCGACGCTATTGCCCTTGAACACTGCAGAACCCGCAACGAAGACATTGGCGCCAGCCTTCGTGGCTGCACCGATCGTCTCCGCTGTAATGCCGCCATCAACCTGGATGTCGATCGGACGGTTGCCAATCAAAGCGCGCGCGGCACGGATCTTCTCGTTCATCGCCGGAATGAATTTCTGTCCGCCGAAGCCAGGATTGACACTCATGATAAGGATCAAGTCCACATCGTCCAGCACGTTTTCCAGCACAGACAGTGGAGTTGCCGGATTGAGGGTGACGCCGACCTTCTTGCCAAGACCGCGAATGGTCTGCAGCGAACGGTGCAGGTGCGGGCTGGCTTCTGCGTGAACGGTGATGCTGTCGCAACCGGCCTTCGCGAAGGCTTCCAGATAAGGGTCAGCGGGCGCAATCATCAAGTGACAATCGAAATAGGCATCCGTGTGCGGGCGTAGCGACTTGATGACATCCGGACCGAAGGAAATATTGGGTACGAAGTGCCCGTCCATGACATCGAGATGGATCCAGTCGGCGCCTGCTGCCACGACGTCACGCACCTCCTGACCAAGTTTGGAAAAATCGGCAGCCAGAACTGAGGGAGCGATAAGAACAGGGGCAGACATCAGGATCCTCCAGAGTAAACTTTGCCGCGCCTCTAACATCCAAGCAGCATCGGCACAATCGCCGGATTTTACATGGTGCAATTACTCTGTCTGAGCGGCCTCCAGCGCCCAGCCGTTTGTCCGCCAGCTTTGCAATTGGAACAGGTTCTGCTTGAGTTCGCCATTCTCAGTGAAGTCGATCGGGCCGATGACGCTGGCAACGGTCTCTCTTCGCAATGCATCTGTCAGGGAGAGGTTTCCCTGGCGCGCTGCAGCAAGTGCCTTTTCCGCAACCTGTACAGCTGCATAGGCAGGAAGCGTGTAACCATCGGGATCAATCCCCGCGACGCGCAGGATTGAAACGGCGCCATCGGCATCGACTTCCTTGCTGAAATCGGGAAGTGCAACGGCCATAACACCTTCCGGAAGACTGACGGGCCTGTTGGCGGCGCGCATCACATCACCACCGACGAATGTCAGCTTCGCCCCGTCCTTTTCCGCGTCTCTCGCCATAACGGCAATGTCTGTCCGATCTCCCCCGACGATGACCCGCGCTGCACCGGCCTTGGCCAATCTGCGGACGAGAGAAAGCTGTTGTTCCTGACCGGGCCGGAATGTATCGACGAAAACCGGCTTGATGCCCCCGGCCTCTATCCGGCTGCGCACCGCGGCGATCAAATCACGCGCGTAGATCGTGCCGTCGTCAATGAGGGCTATCGGCTGGTTCTGCCATCGCCCCAGGATAATGTCCGATATGGCTGCGGCTTCCTGGCCCTCCGCGGGCGCAACGCGAAAGAACGACCAGCCGTGGCGTTGCGCGTCTTCCGATAGAATACGCGAGCGAACGGAGACCGTGATTGCAGGCATCCCGGTACCTTTTAGTGCAGGCAGCGCATCTGTCAGGGTCTCGACGCAGAGAAAGCCGATGGCGATGCTGACGCCCTGTGTCTTCAGCTGCTCCGCGACCTGTTTGCCGCTGCCGGGCTCGCATGTTTCCGGCACCACGACGATCTGGTTGCCATCGCCGACCGCCGCACTTGCTCCATGCCGGATCTGTTCACCCAGTCGAACGTAGGGTCCGGACGTCGGAGCTACGACGCCGATAACCGCTGCCGAGGCCGGTTGCGCAAGCACCGCGCAAAGAGCCGCAGACAGAATAGCACTGGAACGGATAACGGAAGAGTGGCGCATGAGTGACATTTATCCGTTCAGCAAGGCGCGTCAAAGAGTTTTGCGTATTAACTTCAACTCACGTGTTGGCATTGCGTGGAAAACTGCAAGCAGGTTATCCATATGCCAGAAGTCACACGGCCACCGGCCGGGGAGAAGATGTGTGGATATTTCCGAAAGACTGGCCGCTGAAGCGATCGATCCTGTACGCTACCGGGATGGCATGGCGCGATATGCCGGTCATGTTCAGGCCGTCACGACTGAATGGGAAGGAGTGCGGCGTGGCGTGACTGCGACGGCAGCTTGCTCGATCTCTGATAGTCCCGCAACAGTGTTGGCTTGCCTGAATGCAGACAATGCCAAAAACGAGATCTTTGAAAAGAGCGGGCGCTTCGTTCTCAATACGCTTGCCGTTCACCATCAATCCCTGGCGCGGGCGCTTGCCGGTTTCGAGAACCTGCCGAACGACCAGAGATTCGCGCTGGGCGACTGGATGGCGCTTACCACAGGTGCACCGGTCCTTTCGGATGCACTCGCGGCTTTCGATTGCCGTCTGGTGGAGGTGCGCCGCATCGCGACCCATTTCGTCATGATCGGCACCGTCGTCGGCTTGCATCTTGGACCTCCCAACCCTCCCTTGATCTATCTGGACCGTGCGTTCCACTCGCTGTAGCATCATCTGAAACATGGGGAGGAACCATGCCGGAGACTACCGCGACACCTAAGCCGTCATCGATCGAGGAGACAATCAGCCTTCTGGAGGGGCAAAATTATCTGGCAGGACGCAGCCTTGCGACTGTGGTGTTTCTGGCGTTACGGATGAAGCGCCCACTGTTTCTGGAGGGGGAGGCGGGCGTCGGCAAGACCGAGATCGCCAAGGCCTTGGCAAAAGGGCTGAAACGTCCACTCATTCGCATGCAGTGCTACGAAGGGCTTGATGTTTCCTCCGCCGTTTACGAATGGAACTATCCCGCACAGATGCTGGATATTCGTCTGTCAGAGGCGGCTGGGCTGGATGATCGTGAAAGAATCGAATCGAGCCTCTATTCCGAGCGCCATCTGATCCGTCGACCGGTGCTGCAGGCTTTGGCGCAGCCAGGGGAGGTTGCTCCGGTTTTTCTGATCGATGAACTCGACCGCACTGACGAGGCGTTTGAAGCGTTTCTTCTGGAAGTTCTCTCCGATTTTCAGGTGACCATTCCCGAACTCGGCACGATCAAGGCAAGCGAGCCGCCAATCGTCATCATCACTACCAACCGCACCCGCGAGATTCATGACGCCCTGAAGCGGCGCTGCCTTTATCACTGGGTCGATTATCCGGACGCTGAGCAAGAACTCGCCATTCTGCGTCGCAAGCTGCCTCAGGCTTCGGAAGCCTTGTCGCGTGAGGTTGTTGCTTACGTTCAGAAGCTGAGGACGGTCGATCTGTTCAAGAATCCCGGTATCGCCGAGACGATCGACTGGGCGACAGCCCTGACGGAACTCGATCGGATTGCGCTGGATCCTGAAACGATCGCCGATACGCTTGGAACGCTGCTCAAGTACCAGGATGACATCGCACGTATGAAGGAGGGGGAAGGCGCGAGGCTTCTTTCTGAAGTGAAGGCCGAACTGCTGGCTGCGGGTTGAGCGATGCTTGGCCCGAATGGCAGCGACGGTGCGATATTGCCTCCGCTACCGATGGGAGACGGGAGGCTTGCTGAAAACATTGCCCATTTTACCCGTGTTCTGCGGCGGGCAGGGCTGAAGACGTCCCCTCAATCTACGATTGATGCGGTGGAAGCGGTCCAGACAATCGGACTTGGATCACGACAGGAGCTCAAAGCTGTACTCGCGGCGGTCTTTGTGAAGCGTCGCGAGGATATCCCGGTCTTTGAAGAAGCATTCGGCATCTTCTGGCGTCGCCGCGATCTGGTGGAAAAGATGATCCAGATGATGTCGCCCAAGATTGCCGATCATAGCGAGAAGGAAAAACCAAAACCTGCTGCCGCCAGGGTAAGCGACGCGCTCACAGCCAATAGACAGAGACCGGCGAAGCAGGAGGTTCGAGAAGAAATCGAGACGGATGCCCGTTTCACCGCCTCTCATTCCGAGGTGCTGCGGAAGATGGATTTCGCGCAGATGAATGCCGCGGAACTGAAACGAGCCCGCCATGTCATATCCGGGCTCGTCATGCCGTTGCAGACGGTGGCGACCCGTCGGTTCAAGCCCAGTCTGCCACCCCGCAGGATCGATGCGCGCGCCACACTGCGTCACGCTATGCGAAGCGGGGGCGACCTGCTGCTGCCAAAGTTCAAGACGGCGCGACGGCGCGAGCCGCCTTTGGTCGTGCTGGCGGACATCTCGGGGTCCATGAGCCAATACACACGCATCTTCCTGCATTTTTGCCATGCGCTGATGGAACGCCGCAGGCGGATGCACGTCTTTCTGTTTGGTACGCGTTTGACAAACGTGACCCGGAGCCTGAAGCAACGCGACCCCGATGAGGCTCTGGCTGCCTGCACCGCCTCTGTGTCCGACTGGTCCGGGGGAACGCGGATAGGGCCGGCGCTTACCCGGTTCAACAAGGATTGGAGCCGCCGCGTCATGAGCGGTGGCGCCGTCGTCTTGCTGATCACTGACGGTTTGGAGCGGGATGATGTGGGTGAGTTGTCTAGACAACTAGACAGGCTGCATCGAAGCGCTCGCCGTCTTATCTGGCTCAATCCTTTGCTTCGCTTCGACGGCTTCGAGGCTAAGGCCAAAGGCGTGCGTGCCATGTTGCCGCATGTGGACGAATTGAGGGCGGCGCACAATATAAGCTCTATCAGCGATCTTGCAGACGCACTCAACGGACAGGGTTTCGACCAGAGCCATGATCCTCGCCGCTTCCTGGAAAGGAACCACCAGCATGTCAGCCGTATCCCTTGATCCTCTCTCTCTAGCCGAAACCTGGAAAGCGGAAGGTCGCGATGTGGCGATTGCGACCGTCATCGAAACATGGGGTTCCGCGCCGCGTCCCGTTGGCAGCCACCTCATCATCGATGCCAATGGTAATTTCGAGGGTTCGGTCTCCGGTGGCTGTGTCGAGGGGGCTGTGATTACCGAGGCACTCGATGTGCTTGAAGCGGGGACGCCAAAGCTGCTGGAATTTGGAGTGGCGGACGAAACGGCATGGCGCGTCGGCCTTTCCTGCGGTGGGCGCATCCGCGTCTATGTGGAGAAGCTCAACTGATGCAGCTCGATGTCCTCAAACAGGTCAATGCAGCGCGGCAGGCACGCCGGGCCGTGGTCATCGTCACGGATCTGGCTGCGGGTTCGACCGCGGTTTTTACCGAAGGTCAGCCGGTGCCGAACGGTCTGCGCGATGTGGTGGGTAAAGCCATGCAAACGGGGAAATCCAGTTTGGCGGAGATGGATGGAGGTCAGGTTTTCCTGAATGTCTACCTGCCGCCGCCGCGCATTGTGGCGATCGGTGCCGTACACATTACACAGGCGCTGGCGCGTCTGGCGCCAATGATGAATTTCGATCTGACGATCATCGACCCCCGCACGGCATTTGCGACACCCGAGCGTTTTCAAGGTGTCGACCTGATCGTCGACTGGCCGGAGGATGTGTTGAAGGATCGCGGGCTCGACGCCTATACGGCGCTTGTGGCCGTGACTCATGACCCGAAAATCGATGATTATCCGCTCGCCGAAGCTTTGCGCAGCCGATGCTTCTATGTGGGTGCGCTCGGTAGCCGAAAGACCCATGCCAAGCGCATTGAGCGATTGAAGGAGGCGGGGTTCAGCGACGAAGACATCTCATCAATCCGTGCGCCTATCGGTCTTGATATTGGTGCGTCCAGCCCGGAGGAGATTGCGCTCGCTATCATGGCGGAGATCGTGCAGGCCTTTCGTCGGCGCCCGATTTTAGAGCAAGGCGCATGAAGTTCGGTTCTGTGGCGGTTGAAGATGCGCAGGGAGCAATTCTCGCACACAGCATGATGGTTGCGACCGGCAAGCTGCAAAAAGGCAGGCGTCTGTCAGCCCGCGATATCGAGGCGCTTCGAGATCACGGTGTGGAGCAGGTGATCGTCGCCCGTCTGGACAATGACGATCTGACAGAGGACGAGGCCGCGGAACAACTCGCGCAGCTGCTGCCAAAAGAAGGTCTCAGGCTTTCTCCGGCGGCGACCGGACGGGTTAATGTCTACGCGACCCGTAACGGTCTGTTCCGCGCTGATAAACAGCTCGTGGATCGTTTCAATCGCGTTGATCCGGCAATCACATTGGCGTGCCTGAAGGACTTCAGTCGGGTCGCGGATGGCGATATGGTCGCGACAGTCAAGATCATACCGCTGGGTGTCAGCAAGCGTCTCGTGGATCAGGCAGCCGAGATTCTCGCTCTTGCCGACGCGGTTACCGTCCATGCCTTCCAACCACATTCCGTTGCTCTTATTCAGACGCAACTGGCTTCGGTAAAGCCATCAGTTCTCGACAAGACCGTGCAGGTTCTGCGACGACGTCTGGCACCGTCCGGCAGCGTCATCGTTTCTGAAAGGCGGGTGGTCCACGAAGAGAACGCTGTCGCGCGTGCCATCCATGACGCTGAACGGGAGTTCGACGGCAGCGGACCACGCATGATCATTCTGTTCGGAGCTTCGGCTGTCTGTGATGCCGAAGATGTGCTTCCGAACGCGATGCGGTTGGCAGGCGGTAAGGTCGATCACGTTGGCTTGCCGGTCGATCCGGGTAATTTGCTGGTTCTCGGCCATATGGCTGACACAGCCATTATCGTTGCGCCTGGGTGCGCACGTTCGCCCAAAGAAAACGGTTTCGATTGGGTCCTGGATCGAATACTCGCAGGCCAACCGCCGAGCTCGTATGATCTATCCGGGCTTGGCGTAGGAGGTCTGCTTATGGAAATACCCAGTCGACCGCAACCCAGAGAGCTTGCAGGCCATGCGCAGAAACTGCAGCTGAGGGTGTTGCTGCTTGCGGCAGGTCAGGCGCGGCGCATGGCTGGGGCAGGGCACAAACTGCTCGCAGAATTTGAAGGCGTTCCACTGGTTCGAAGAATGGCAGAACGGGCGGTTGAGGCCGATATCGGCCCTGTTGCGGTTGTAACAGGCTATCGCGCTGTCGATGTTGGCGGTGCACTTGAGGGACTCGATGTCGAAATCCTGCGTAACGATTTATTCGAAACGGGGATGGCGAGCTCGATCAAGTGCGGGCTTTCAACCGCGTTCCGTCAGCGGTGCGATGGCCTGATGGTTGTCCTGGCAGACATGCCGGGTATCATGAGCGACGATCTCAAGGCTCTGGCCGATGCCTTCGTTAAGGCGGAAGGCCGCGCCATTGTACGTGCGGTTGCTTCCGGCAAGCGCGGCAATCCCGTTATTTTGCCACGCGCGACCTTCGATGAACTTGAACTGCTGGAGGGAGATGTGGGCGCGCGGCATGTCATCGAGACTTGCGGCCTGCCGATCATTGACGTGGAGCTTGGTGCCTCTGCCCATCTTGATGTCGACACTCCAGAGGCTGTCGAGCAGGCTGGCGGTATTTTGAGGGGATAGATCGTGATGGATAACGAGGCGATCGAGGAAATGTTCGAGGCGGTCTTGCCGATTTCGATCCGACGCATGTTCGGCGGCAAAGGAATTTACCGCGACGGCGTTATCGTTGCGCTGGAACTTCGCGACGAAATTCTTCTCAAGGCAGATGAGCACACTGCGCCTTTGTTTAGCGCCGCCGGAGCACGGCAATGGACCTATGAAGGCAAGAAGGGCAAGCCTGTGCTCATGCCTTATTGGTCAGTACCGGATGAGGCGCTGGATGATCCCGACGAGATGGCAAAATGGGCGCGGCTAGCCTGCGAGGCAGGTTTCAGGACGGCCAGGAAGTAGCGAGCGGCTCACTTCAGGAATTGAATTGCGTCCCGTGTAAATGCGGAGAGCGGCTCGGGCATGTCGTCCAAGGCGAACCAGCCGAATTCCGAGAGCTTGTCCGGCTCAGTCAGTCGCGGTTCACCAGTAAAGTCATTCGTCTGGTAAATCACCGATACCCAATGCTGCCGGTCTGCTTGGATGATCTGCTCCGACAGACACAGAAAATCGACGGAACGGATTGTCAATCCGGTTTCCTCTTCCGCCTCTCGGCGGGCAGCGTCAGCGGAATGCTCAAGGTGATCGACCTTGCCGCCGACAATGTTCCAGAAACCGGCTTCAGGCGCACGAAGGCGTTTGTACAAAAGAATATGGCCATCCGCATTGCGGATGACCAATCCTGTACCAACGCCCGGAAAATCCAAGCCAGGGCGCAATGTCATGGGCTGGATCAGCCCTTGGCGTTTGCGACGATCAGCATGAATGCCGGAATGTCATCGCCAAAGCCAACCGGTGTCGGGCCATCATCATGGTCGCGGTGGTGGCTGCGGCGGCGGCTCTGATTATCGTCGTTCGCCGGGTAAGGACGGCTGTTGCGGCCCTGGTTGCTGCGGCGATTGTCGATCTTGGCCTGTTCTGCGTTCACGCTTTCTGTCCTTGCTTCAGGTGTTGCTGCCACGTTGCTCTTCGGAGACTCTTCCTGAGTGCGAGCCTCTGTCTTGGTACCCGAACCGCGTTTTCCGCGACTCCGGTCCTTGTCACGATCACGGCCTTTTTTACCGCGATCATTGTCATGGCTTTCCATCGGAGCCGGCAAGGCGGACAGATCACCTTCGTGCCATTCGATTTCCTGACCAATCAGTTTCTCGATGGCGTCTACATATTTTGCATCCGCTTTGGTCACGAGCGTAAAGGCGCGGCCCGAGCGACCGGCGCGGCCCGTACGACCAATGCGGTGGACATAGTCTTCGGCGTGGATCGGAACGTCGAAGTTGAACACGTGACCGACATCGGGAATGTCGAGGCCTCGCGCGGCAACATCCGAAGCGACCAGCAGCGTGATATTGTTGTCCTTGAAGTTCGCGAGCATCGTGGTGCGGGACCGTTGGTCCATATCCCCGTGGAGGGCGCCGACTGAAAAGCCGTGACGATCCAGCGAACGGAACAGATCGGCCACATCTTTCTTGCGGTTGCAGAAGATGATGGCGTTCTTCAGATCATCCTGCGCACGGATGAGGTCGCGCAGCTTTGCCCGCTTCTCATAATCCTTGTTGTGGGATGCAACGAGACGCTGAGTAACTGTTTTTGCCGTGGAGGATGGCGGGGCGACCTCGATACGTTCCGGGTTCTGAAGGAAACGGTCAGCCAGCTTCTGGATTTCCGGCGGCATGGTGGCCGAGAAGAAAAGGGTCTGGCGCGTGAACGGTATCATCTTGGCGATCCGCTCGATATCCGGAATGAAGCCCATGTCCAGCATGCGGTCGGCTTCATCGATAACGAAGACTTCGACGCCGGTCATCAGCAGTTTGCCGCGCTCGCAATGATCAAGCAACCGGCCCGGTGTGCAGATGAGAACGTCCGCACCACGCTCGAGCTTGCGATCCTGCTCTTCAAACGATACGCCACCAATCAGGAGAGCCACGTTGAGCTTGTGGTTCTTGCCGTATTTCTCAAAATTCTCTGCGACCTGGGCTGCCAACTCGCGTGTTGGTTCCAGAATGAGCGTCCGCGGCATACGGGCACGAGCGCGTCCCTTTTCCAGAAGGGTCAACATCGGTAGCACGAAGGAGGCCGTCTTGCCGGTCCCGGTCTGCGCAATTCCGCAGATATCACGGCGCTGCAAAGCATGCGGGATGGCGCCCGCCTGGATAGGCGTCGGGATCGTGTAACCCGCGTCGGTTACAGCAGAGAGGACTTTCTGGCTCAGGCCAAGATCAGCAAATGTGGTCAATGAGAAAACAATTTCCGTTCAGGTTCGCGAGGAACTCAGGTGAATCGGAACCGCTTTGCGTCCGATGATGGCCGCGAGATAAGCGCAAAGTGTGACAAAGTCAAGAAAACTGCCCGGATACCAAGCGTAAATGGTAAATTAACAAGTGTTTTTGAGCGATCTTGACGAAATCCGAGCTTAGTTCATGTAAGTGGTGAGCTTGAGACCTGCATTGAGAAAGCGCATCGGGTCCACGGCGTCGCCATCACGGCGAACTTCATAGTGGACGTGAGGGCCCGTGGAGCGGCCAGTGCTTCCTGCCCGTCCGATCACCGAACCTGCCTCGACCCTATCGCCTACGGACACGAGGATGCTGGACATATGGCCGTAGCGTGTTGTGATACCCTGACCGTGATCGATCTCGACCATGTTGCCATAGCCACCGCTCATGCCAGCCGCAATAACTTCGCCTGCGCCGGTCGATTTCACGCTCGCGCCCGTATCGGCCTGAAAATCCACGCCTGCGTGCAGCGCTAGTCTTCCGAGAAACGGATCGATGCGATTACCGAAGCCGCTCGTGATTTCCCGGCCAGGTGCCGGATTGCCGAAGGGAAGCTTCTGCGCTGCCTCTCGCACCGCATCCAGACGATTGAGGGCTGTATCCAGATCGGTAAGTGACGTCTCGAACCTGTTGATTCCAAGGGGTTCGACGAAGGGGCCGCCCATGCCAGCCTGCTTTCCAGACGCTGCATCCGGCACATCCACGCCAGTACGGCGCATGATCGTCGCCATGGCATCGGCGGTGCGATAGGCATCGTCCGCGAGGCTGCGTATCCGGCGAAGTTGTTCCTGCTCGATGTTCTTCAGGGACAAAGTGACTTTGGAAAATACGCGGTCTGCACGATCAGCGATGCTGCCCGACTGAAGCGCTACTCCGCCCGGCTTCGCTCCGGAAGCGGCTTTTCCATCCTGTGCCAGCAGGCGATCGATTGCCTTGAGGCCGCCGGTCACGCTGGTTTGCTTTTCCTTCAGTTCTGGCTGGAGCGCGGAAGCTGGTGCGTCCGGCACAGCAATGCCCGACTCCTCCGCGCGCTGGAGAAGGCTGCCAAGCTTTCCATGGCGGGAAAACAGCGCATTTTGTTGCTCAAGCAGTTGCTCTACCTTCTGTTCGACAACCTGCTGATCAAGGAGCTGCCGGGAGGTAATGCGATCAAGCTGCGCCCGGAGTGCCGAAATGCGATCTTCGTAGTCGTATTGGATACGAGCCTGACGGGCCATCGCTGCTCCGATCAGGTCATCGCGCAGTACAAGATAGGTCGTGGCGCCGAGATAGGCGGTGGTGAGCAGCGCTGCGAAAGTAATGCAGCATGCCGTCATCCAAGGGCGGATCGTCATATGCCGGACGCGATCGCCGGAGGCGAGGATAAGAACGTGTTCAGTCGGCTGCTTGCCAAAGATGCGGTGTCCGTCACCCTTCGCCACGTCGTTCTCCTGCCGTGAATCGCTCGCTCCTAACTGTCGTGATTACATCCTGTTAGGGTTAACGGGTGGTTAACCATTCACGCTTACGCGGAACTTATTGGGCTGAGAGAACGATAGAAGGATGGCGTCAATCCGGCCTCTGCTCTGGCCAGGTCATTGAAGGGCGGTTTGAGAGGGCCGCGGAAGTTTTCCCGTACCAGGCGTTTGAAGGTTTCGGCAGGATCCTTGCGTTCGCGGGCACAGAGAAAGCGGAACCACTTTGCGCCAATCGCGACATGACCTTTCTCGTCGTTATAGATGACGTCGAGAATATCCGCCGTTTCGTGGTCTCCCGTTTCCCTCATCTTGGCCTGGAGCGAAGGTGTCACGTCCAGACCTCGCGCCTCCAGAATGAGCGGTACGACGGCGAGGCGGGCGGTCAGATCATTGCGCGTGGAGTGCGCTGCTTTCCAGAGTCCGTCATGAGCTGGCATGTCGCCATAGTCAGCACCCAATTGCCGCAGGCGGTCGCGAACCATGTTGAAGTGCTTGGCCTCCTCAAATGCAACCTGCATCCAGCCATCGAAAAACGAATGTGGAACAGGCTCGGTCACGTAGCGTGCAACGATATCCAGCGCCAGATCAACCGCATTCAGTTCGATATGGGCGATAGCGTGAAGCGTTGCGATACGCCCGTTCATGGTGTGCAGCGAACGCTTTTCGACAGCTTTCGGCGGCACGAGCTCCGGCTTCTTAGGTCTTCCAGGCCTATCTGGAACCGGCGGATCGAGCGGTGAGCGAAGTGACAGTTTTCGTTCGAACCAGCGGGTCGCCACCTGCTGCGCGAGGCGTGTCTTGATGTCGAGGTCGTCCGAGGAGACGGCGGCGATTGCGCCGCCGCGCAGCGTGGTAACAGGAGGAAGTTCGAGATCCGGAGCCTTTGTCATGGCTCCGAGGTCTGTCACAAGGCTTTCACTGCTTCAAGCACTTCCTGTGCGTGGCCTGCAACTTTTACCTTGGGCCAGATCCGGGCGAGATTCCCGTCGGCGTCAACTAGAAAGGTGGAGCGCTCAATGCCCATATAGGTCTTGCCGTACATGCTTTTTTCTTTCCAGACGCCGTAAGCGTTGGCGGCCACCTGCTCCTCGTCCGCTGCGAGGATTATGCCCAGGCCGTGCTTCTTGATGAACTTGTCGTGCTTGGTGACGGAGTCGGGGGAGATACCGATAACGGTTGCGGCAGCCTTTTCGAAATCCGGGATCAGTGTCGTAAAATCAAGTGCTTCCGTCGTGCAGCCGCTGGTGTCGTCCTTGGGGTAGAAATAGACGACAACGGGCTTACCCTTGAAGCTGGAAAGCGTGACCGTACCGCCGCCATCGCGCGGCAGGCTGAAATCCGGTGCGGGGTTGCCGGGTTGAAGGTCGGACATGATATTCCTTTCTTTGGAGAACGAGCACAGCAATCTTGCCGCAATCGGTATATACTGGCGCGCGTCTGGTCCAGATCACATGATTCTGATGAGCCTTCACTGCGCGGAGAGACATGGCGGAAATTCGAGGTGAAAAAGTCAGCTTCCGCCGTAAGGATCTGATTCCGTTACATGATCTTCCGTCGGCGCAGGCACATGATCCGATGATTGTGCATTGCCCGCCGCCCGCATCGCGCTGGCGAGGTGTCTTTCGGCTTTGCGCGATTTTTATCCTTCTCGTTGTTGCGGCAATCGGCAGCGGCTTTTTCGCAATCGAAGGCGGCTTCATCGACAGTGCTTTGAATGCGCGCGCGCAGGCGTCTCTCAATGCAGCAATCGGTCCTCGTTATCAGGCGACCGTAGGCTCAACCGTAATCCGTTTCGATTCGGATTTCCGCCTCGCACTCGAAGCACGCGAGGTGGACATTGTCGAGGTTGCGACGAAGGCCCATTTGACGAATACAGGCGCCATTCGCCTCACCATAGATCCGCTCGCGCTGGTCAGTGGCCGCGTCTCAATCCGCCATCTTGAAGCGGAAAAGATCAACCTAGATACAGCCTTGCTACCGGCCAGAGATCCCATGGATTTGTCGAAGGCGCGTGTGGACCGTTGGCCTGCGACCATGGAGCAGGCGTTCCAGCGTCTTGATGAGGCGCGGGGGCTGATCGAGAGAACTCGAACCGGCTCCGTCAATATTTCCGGCATTAACATCCAGTTTCCACCGGATCGTGAGGGTCGCGTATCAACGCTGCTGATCGATGACCTGACCCTGACGCTGGATGAGCAGGGGCAGGTGCAACTGAAGGGTTTGATGCACCTTGATGGACGGCGCGCAGATTTGCAGGTGAATGCGACTGCACAGAACGGTGTCACCAAAGCGCTGATGGCCCAGATCTCCGGGTTGGACCTGACACCCTTTCTCCTGCAACGCATGGAAGGCGGTCTGCCGCGTGAAGGGCTGGAGGGGTCAATCAATATCACGCTGAATGCGTCACGAGATACGGCGGAGACAAAGCCTTCCATTCGAGCCGATATCCAACATGCTCCAGGCAAGATCTATTTCGATGGCGTGCCGCAGGATTTGACCGGAGCGGAAGTCCGGGTTGCGTACAATTTCGCGCGTAATTCGATCGAGATCTTGCCCTCAGAGATGCGATTTGGCCCAACGGTGGTTCCTCTCACAGGTGCGATTGTCGATCTAAACAGGTTGAATGCGCAAGACACCCGTCCGGGCTTTGGTCTGGACCTGCTGGTGAGCGGTGGCCGAGCACAAGGTGCGATTGGCGGTGAAGCGCCGGTTCTTTTCGATCTGCGTGCGGCCGGCCGTTTCCTGACGGCTGACCGACGCCTCGAATTCAACGATATGCAGGTCTCCAGTCCTCTCGGGCAGATGGCAGGTTCCTTGCAGATGCGCTTTCTGGGAGCGCAGTCGCCGGAAATCAGCTTCGGTGCGCAGCTTCCGCGCATGGATGTGGCCGGCGTCAAACAGCTTTGGCCATTCTGGATGGCGCACAAGGCTCGCGACTGGGCGGTAGCGAACATGTTCGGCGGCACCGTAACCAACGGTTCTATTGCCGTCTTCATCCCGGCGGGCCGGATGAAGGGACCGAATGTACCGCTGGAGCTTGCCGCGAACGAGCTTCGGATCGCGTTTGATATCGCCGATAACCGGCTGAACCTTCCGGGTGAGCTTCCTCCGGTTCGAAACGTAGCCGGACATTTCGACCTTGTGGGCGAGCGTCTGCGGTTCGACATTCGGCAGGCCGCCTCCTACTTTGGATCAGGCCGATCGGTGGAGATTCAGGGCGGTTCTTTCAGGATACAATCCACCTATGCAAAGCCATTGATGGCGGATCTTGACCTCCAGATCGCGGGCAATGCAGATGCGATCGCGGAGGTTGCCTCCTTCAAGCCGATCAACGGATTGAAAAGCACCGAATTTGCGCCTGCGGATTTCTCGGGCAAGGCGATTGCTTCGGTCAGCGCCCGGTTCGGGCTGGTCAAAGATCAACATCCGCCCCCGCCCCAATTCAAGGGCAAGATTGCGCTTCAGGATATGAAGATTTCCAAGAAGATTGCCGATCGAAGCGTCTCTGCCATCAATGGTGATCTTCAGGTGGATTCAGACGCTGCGCGGCTGGAAGCCAAGGCCGAGATCGATGGCGTTCCGGCCGAAATCTCGATGGTTGAACCATTCAACGGGCAGTCCAAGATTCAGCGCGAGTTGACGGTGAATGCTACAATCAACAACGACCAGCGTGACAAGCTGTTGCCGGGGCTTGGTGATATCGTCAACGGTCCCGTGGAACTGGAACTGTCGCGTATTGATGCCGATCGACAAGGGGTCACGCTGGATCTGTCCAAGGCGAAGCTCTCAGTACCGTGGCTCGGCTGGACCAAGGGAAGTGGCATCCCTGCGAAGGCTTCTCTGGAAGTCGCCTCCAAGGACGGTAATACGAATGTCCGGAATCTGGCAATCACAGGGGATGGTTTCGGTGTCGCCGGTGACCTCAGCTTCAAGAATGGCGCCCTGTCGTCTGCGGATTTTAGCCGTGTAAAGCTTTCACCCGCAGACAGTTTTGCCATTTCCATTCGCCGTGGAAAAAGCGGGCTTGAGGTTTCCGCATCGGGTGATGCCGCCGACATCAGGCCTGTTCTCTCCAAATTGAAAGGCCAAAGTGGCTCTGAGACCCGATCTGGTACAGCCGCCAAGGCGCGCGATGCTACACGTGTACGTCTGAAGCTCGACAAAATCATCGGCTTCAATGATGAGGTTCTGTTCAATACGACAGGTGACATTGCGGTCAGTGGCGGCGATCTGCAGTCCATTGCTTTTTCCGGTGTCACCGAGAGCCGACAGGCCGTCGTTGCGCAGACTGCCGGCAGCGGGCAGGGAAGTGTGTTGACGCTGACCAGTGGCGACGCTGGGTCGCTGGCGCGGTTTGCCAACCTGTACGGCCATATGCGTGGCGGGCTGCTTAACATTCGCCTGAACAATGAAGGCGGTTCGAACTGGAGCGGAAATATCGATATCCGCAGCTTTGCACTGGTCGAAGAAAACCGGCTGCAATCCATCGTTTCCACACCCGGTGAGGATGGCCGTAGTCTGAACTCGGCTGTGAAACGCGATATTGATGTCAGCTCGGCGAAGTTCCAGCGCGCTTTCGCTCGAATCGTCTATCGGGACGGAGCCCTCTCGGCAGAAAACGGCATCGTGCGCGGCGAGCAGATTGGCGCGACATTTCAGGGCATGATCCGCGATGCTGTCGGCAATCTCGATATGACGGGTACGTTCATGCCCGCCTACGGGTTGAATCGGCTCTTCGCAGAACTTCCCGTGATCGGCACTATTCTCGGCAATGGTCGGGATCGCGGCTTGCTGGGAATTACATTCAAGGTGACCGGCTCCATCGACAAGCCGCAATTGACCGTCAATCCTCTATCCCTCATTGCGCCGGGTGTGTTCCGGCAAATCTTTGAGTTTCAATAAGGGCCTTTTATTTGACCGCGATAGCCCTTTCCTGTGTGTCTAAAAGTTTTGGCTGGGGTACTGGTCGTACTCTTGTACTCGACCAGGTGTCATTTGATGTGCCGGAGACCGGTGTCTACGGCCTGCTGGGACCGAATGGCGCGGGCAAAAGCACATTGCTGCGGATCATTTGCGGTCTTCTGCGCCATACCGGGGGCGATGTGCGGCTGTTTGGCGAAAAGGCTGCCGTTCGCTCTCGCAGTATGATTGGCGTGCTTGTTGATTCTCCGACCTTCTACCCATTCATGTCTGCGAGGCAGTTTCTCAATGGAGTGGCGGATGTCGCAGGTGTGAAAGCGGAAACAGATGGCCTTCTGAAGCTCGTCGATCTGACGCGGGCAGCGGATCAAAGGATCTCGGGCTTTTCCCTAGGTATGCGTCAGAGGCTTGGAATAGCCTGCGCTCTGGTCGGTCGCCCCCGCGCAGTCATACTGGATGAGCCAACCAATGGGCTTGATCCGGATGGCATGATAGAAATGCGCGGGCTGATCCAGAGGTTGTCATATGAGGAAGGCGTTGCAGTCCTTCTGTCCAGCCATCTTCTGGACGAGGTTGAGAAGATTGCGGACCGCGTCGTCATTCTGAATCAAGGTCGAGTGGTGGCAGAGGGACAGGTGTCAGATCTCCTCGGTCGTCAGGAGTATCTTTGGCTTGATGTCCGGCCAGCCGAGGCGGTCGTTGCGCGGTTGGGTTCGGTGGCACGCCTCGAAGACGATGGCGTTGCTGTGACGATTGCCAAAGCCGATGGCGCCGGTTTGCTGAAGTCGCTGATACTTCAAGGGTTCGAGGTCCGTGAGGCGAAATGGATACGGCCAAATCTTGAGAGCTTTTTTCTTGCAGAAACCCGCAGGCCGGAAGGTATGAGACGATGAGCTTCAGGCGTCTCGTTCAAGCGGAACTTCGCAAGATCCTGGTGCAAAAATCACTGTTCGTTACCGGATTTCTGGCCGTGCCAGCATTCGCTTTGCTTCTGAAGGTGCTGATGCAGGTGGTTGTTTTCAGAAGAACAGGGCGCTCGGATTTGGCGGAAGGCGTCGACCTGTTGACTATGGCTGCGCGTTCATTGAGTGTCTCCGGAAACACGCTCGCTCACCTTTTCTTTGCCTTGGGTGTGGCGGCGATTTTTAGTCTAGAATACCGTTATTTGACGTGGCGGCATCTCGTCCCGAGGCAGAGCCGTTTCTGGCTTTGCCTAGCGAAGTTCGTCACGGCGGCGCTTTGTCTTGCCTTCAGTCTTTTGTTCGTCGCAGCGGCCGACGGCATTGTGACGCTTCTCACTGTGGGGATGGATGAGCATCCTATCCTATCGGTTTTCACGGTTGATGGGCTGGCAACTTTTGCAATGGCGTTTGCCTCTGGTATGCTTGAACTTCTCGTATTGCTTGCGTTGACGGCGCTGCTGACCATAGCGTTCCGTTCCGCGATGGTGGCGGTTCTGACCGCGTTTCTCGTAACTTTGGCGTCTGTTCTTGTTCAGGCTTACATCGGGTCGCCGCAGGAATTGTGGTGGTTACCTGCCGTAGCCGCCAATGAGATGCGTGATGCGACGTTCACGCCGAACCAGCCCGGCCTTTTGCTGTCCGCCACAATTCTTGTGGGTTGGGTGGCAATCCTGGGCGGCGCAAGCTTTTTCATCTTCCAACGTCAGGAGCTGGCAAACGAGTAAGGGCCGACAGATTTCTCTGCCAGCCCTCGAAACTAACGATTATTGTGCATGTTCAGGCCGGACGAACGAGAATGTGCTTTTTCTTACCAAGCGAGAGCTTGATCACGCCCTCTGCCGAGATCTCACCGGTTCCGATATTCATGCGCTCGTCGGATACCGCGACGTCGTTGATCTTCACCGCACCACCTTGAACATGTCTGCGTGCTTCGCCGTTTGAGGTGGCGAGGCCTGCGCGAACGATCAGATTGAGCAAGCCTATGCCTGCCTCAAGTTCCGCGACGGGAACGTCAATCGAGGGCAGGGTATCTGCCAGCGCGCCTTCTTCGAAGGTTTTGCGGGCAGTTTCTGCCGCCTGCTCTGCTGCTGCCCGACCGTGAAGAATTGCCGTGACTTCTGTCGCGAGAATCTTCTTGGCCTCGTTGATTTCCGATCCGCCAAGCGCTGCGAGACGGGCGATTTCATCCATCGGAAGCGTCGTGAAGAGCTTCAGGAAGCGGCCGACATCCGCATCCTCCGTGTTGCGCCAGTACTGCCAGAAGTCGTAAACCGGCATCATATCGGCATTCAACCAGACAGCACCGGAGGCAGACTTGCCCATCTTTGCGCCAGAGGATGTGGTGAGGAGCGGCGAGGTCAAGGCATAGAGCTGCTTGGTACCCATGCGGTGACCAAGATCGATGCCGTTGACGATGTTGCCCCACTGGTCGGATCCGCCCATCTGCAGGCGGCATTCGTACCGCTTTGCCAATTCAACGAAATCATAGGCCTGGAGGATCATGTAGTTGAATTCCAGGAAGGACAGCGATTGCTCGCGATCCAGGCGTGTCTTGACGCTATCGAAGGAGAGCATGCGGTTGACGGAGAAATGACGCCCGACATCGCGCAGGAATTCGAGATAGTTCAGTGCGCGCAGCCATTCGGCATTGTTGATCATCAGCGCGGCATTCTGCGGACGGGCATAATCAAGATATTGCGAGAATACCGTCTTGATCGAGGCAATGTTGTCCTCGATCATCTCGACGGTCATCAGCTTGCGGGCCTCTTCCTTGAAGGAAGGGTCTCCCACCATGCCGGTACCGCCGCCCATGAGTGAAATTGGGCGATGTCCAGTTTCCTGGAACCAGTGCAGCATCATGATCTGCGTCAAGTGACCGACATGCAGGCTCGAAGCTGTCGGATCGTAACCGATATAGGCAGTCACGCTTTCCTTGTTCAGCAATTCGTCGAGACCTGTTTCATCAGATACCTGATGAATAAAGCCCCGTTCATCGAGTGTGCGGAGAAAATCGGACTTGAACCTGGACATGATACGACTCTGACAGCATGGGTGTTGGAATTCTTTGAGAGCGCCTCTAACACTGTTTCCGTGGAGAATCACTCCAAAAGTGATTAGGAAGTTATCAGTGCGTCCTGAGTAGAGTGCTGTCACCGTATTGATAAGTAAGGGTTGATTATGCTCTTGCTGGTAAGGTTTGCGAGCCCAATGAGTTCGGGCATTGAAGGCCAGTGGATGTGTTCAACGGCGCTAATCTATATCTGATCGTCAACTTCGTGATTGCGATGTCCTTTGCGGGTGTCTTCTTCGCTGTTTCTCAGCGGAGCAGGTCGCGCGCTGCTGCACGCTGGATCGGGCTTGGTTTCGCAGTTGCGTCTCTTTCGGTGCCGGCCGAACTCGTCATCGCGTATACCCCGTTTGTCAGGTCTGGGGCGATGGTGGCTTTCGCAGCCGTTCTGGCAGGCTTGCTCCTGATCCGCATTGGTGTCGGCAGTCTGTACAACGTAGCCACGCGGCCACTTCCGCTGGCAATCTTCTTTGTTGTCTGCACGGCCATCGTCGTCGCAATTTACGACGTGCCTCGTAGTACGCTCTCCCATTCAATTCCCTATCAGTCACCGTTTGCAATTTCTTGTCTGCTGAGTGCCGTTGCCATCGCTTCTTCGTCGTATCGGGCGGCAGTAGATCGCTGGATGACCTTCATCTTCACGTTGACTGGTGGACAATTCTTTTTGAAGGCATACCTCGCGGCCACTGTCGGTGCGGGCCCAACCGCCAGTGACTATCTCCATTCCAGCTACGCCGTGATTTCACAGAGCCTGACCGCGGTGCTCATGGTTATGACGGGTCTATCCTTGCTGGCTGTTCTGGTGCTGCAGATCATGGCCGATGAGAGAAGCAACTCCGAAATCGATTCCCTTAGCAGCCTGCTAAATCGGCGTGGCTTCGAGAAGCATGCCGAGGAAGCCCTGAGACGTATGCCTATCGGCCCGCATTCCGTCATCTTTTGCGACATTGATCATTTCAAGCGTGTGAACGATACCTATGGCCATTATACTGGCGATGCAGTGATCCATGCTGTCGGCCAGTTGCTGGCAGATAGCGTTCCGGCTTCGAGTGTCGTCGGCCGCTTAGGAGGCGAGGAGTTTGCAATCTTGTTGCCTCGCGTGCAGCTTGACGCTGCGATGCTTCTTGCCCACGCTATTCGCGCCGCAATTGCAGTGCACAAGGGCAGCAGCATCCCCGACACCCTTAGTATCACAGCGAGTTTCGGAGTATCGACCTTCAGTGAAAGGGGACAGTTTGCCCGCGCCATGCGGCTTGCAGACAATGCACTTTACGACGCCAAGGCGGCTGGCCGAAACTGCGTGAAGCACAGGCTGGAGCCTTTAGCTATCGTGCCGGCGGTCGGGTGATCAGCTTTTGGCAAAAAGAAAGGCCCCTCGCGGAGCCTTTCCAAGCAAAGCAGTCCAATGTCGATCAGCGGATCCGCTTGGCCGCCGGTTCGGGAACCAGTTCGCCGTTCAGACGACGATCAAGGTAATCCTCGCACTCGCCCATCAGCGATTCGACCTTGTTGTTGAAGAAATGGTTTGCCCCTTCAACCGTGCGGTGCGTGATGAGAATACCCTTCTGGGTCTTTAGCTTCTCGACCAAGCCATTCACATCCTTTTCAGGCGCGACCTTGTCGGAATCACCGTTGATGATCAGACCGGAGGATGGGCAGGGGGCCAGGAATGAGAAGTCATAAATGTTCGGCTGCGGGGCAATCGACATGAAGCCTTCGATCTCCGGACGACGCATCAGAAGCTGCATTCCGATCCAGGCGCCGAAGGAGTAGCCCGCGACCCAGCAGCTCTTGGAATCCGGATGCAGGCTCTGCACCCAGTCAAGCGCAGAAGCCGCATCCGACAGTTCACCCGCACCATGGTCGAACTCGCCCTGGCTCCTGCCAATGCCACGGAAATTGAACCGGAGCGTCGTAAATCCGCGCTTCTGGAACATATAGAAGAGCTGATAGACGATCTGGTTGTTCATCGTGCCGCCAAACTGCGGATGCGGGTGCAGGATGATTGCGATCGGGGCGCTCTTTTCCTTGGAAGGCTGATAGCGGCCTTCGAGGCGGCCGGCAGGGCCGTTGAAAATGACTTCAGGCATCGATACTCCGGTCAGCTTTTCATGTTTCCAATGTTTCATTGATGCCGAGACTTGACGAAGCCGGTCATCTTTTCTAGAAACAGTTTAGAACCATTCGAAAGTTGGGCTGCGCAAGACGTGCCGCCCAGTTGGTCGTCTCATACGGCATGCGCGGCGAAAATTTCAAGAAAAATGCGTCGCCAAGCGTGAAGTAGACTTTAAACCGGATCGGACAATGGCTTTTGATCGCGTATATCTGGACTGGAACGCGACGGCGCCCTTGAGCGGCGCCGCTCGAGAAGCCATGTTGAGTGCGTTCGAACTGCCGGGCAATGCCTCGTCCGTGCACGCAGAAGGACGTACAGCGCGGGCGGCTATCGACAAGGCGCGTCGCCAGGTGGCAGCTCTCGTGAGCGCCGATCCGCAACATGTCATCTTTACCAGTGGCGCGACCGAAGCGGCAAACTGGATTTTGACGCCCTCGTTCAAGATGGGCCGCTCGCCGCTTACCGTCGGACATCTTTATGTCTCGGCAATCGAGCATCCGGCCGTCCGGGAAGGCGGCAGGTTCGGTCGTGAGCAGGTTAGCGAGATCCCCGTCTTGCCAACGGGCCTGGTGGATCTGGATGCACTGAGGGGCTTGCTGGAACGTCATGATAGTAGTGCTGGCCTGCCGATGGTGGCCGTCATGCTCGTCAACAATGAAACCGGCGTCATCCAGCCCGTCGCGGAGGCGGCAAAGCTTGTGCGCGCCGCGGGCGGGTTGCTTGTCGTGGATGCCGTCCAGGCCGTTGGACGCATTGCGGTCGACATCACCGTGCTGGATGCTGATTTTCTCATCCTTTCCTCCCACAAGATCGGTGGCCCCAAGGGCGTCGGTGCGCTGGTGATGCGTGGCGAGGTGATGATGCCATCGGTTCTGGTTCGTGGTGGCGGCCAAGAGAAGGGGCATCGGTCCGGTACCGAAAATTTCCCTGGCATCGTGGGCTTTGGTGCCGCCGCTGAGGTCGTCAAGCGCGATCTGGATGTGACGCGTGAACGCCTGCTTCACCTTCGGCAAAGACTGGAAGTCGGCATGCGCGCCGTTGCTCCGGATGTGATCATCCATGGGGAAGGCTCCGAGCGTGTGTGCAATACCACGTTTTTCACGCTTCCGGGCTTGAAGTCAGAAACCGGGCAGATCGCCTTCGACCTTGAAGGGGTGGCTTTGTCCGCGGGATCGGCTTGTTCCTCCGGCAAAGTCGGACAAAGCCAGGTTCTGATGGCGATGGGGCAGGATCCAGCAATGGGGGCGCTTCGTATTTCCTTTGGAGTGACAACGGACGATATCGCTGTCGAGCGTGCGCTGACCGCCTTCCAGCGAATAGCTGCGCGTCGAAAGATGCCGGAACAGGTCGCGTGATTGGGCCAGGAGTTGCGGAAACGCAAAAATTAGCTTGCCAAAAGGTGTTAAAACCTCCTTCTGGCGCCTACATACGGGGCTGATCCCCGCCAACAGATGACAACCTGCCGGACCCTTGATTCCGGCGAGATTGGAGAATGAGCATGGCTGCCGTGCAGGAAACGATCGATCAGGTCCGCCAGATCGATGTTGACCAGTACAAATACGGTTTCGAGACCGTTATCGAAGTCGACAAGGCCCCCAAGGGACTTTCGGAAGAGATTATTCGCTTCATTTCGGCCAAGAAAGATGAGCCGGAATGGATGCTGGAATGGCGTCTTGATGCCTATCGCCGCTGGCTGACGATGGAAGAGCCGACCTGGGCGCGCGTCGATTACCCGAAGATCGACTTCAGCGACCTTCATTACTATGCGGCACCGAAAAACACGCCCGGCCCGAAGTCGCTGGATGAAGTCGATCCCGAACTTCTTAAAGTCTACGAGAAGCTGGGCATTCCGCTGAGGGAACAGGAGATTCTTGCAGGCGTAGACAAGCCGCGCGTAGCGGTCGATGCGGTATTTGATTCAGTTTCCGTCGTGACGACGTTCAAGAAGGAACTCGCCAAGGCAGGCGTTATCTTCATGTCGATTTCGGAAGCCGTTCGTGAGCATCCGGAACTGGTCAAGAAGTACCTCGGCTCCGTCGTTCCGACGTCTGACAACTATTATGCGACGCTGAATTCCGCCGTCTTTACCGATGGTTCGTTCGTGTTCGTGCCTAAGGGCGTTCGTTGCCCGATGGAGCTGTCGACCTATTTCCGCATTAACGAGAAGAACACCGGACAGTTCGAACGGACGCTGATCATTGCCGAAGAGGGTGCTTACGTTTCCTATCTCGAAGGCTGCACGGCACCACAGCGCGATGAAAACCAGCTTCACGCAGCCGTCGTGGAACTTGTGGCTCTCGACGATGCCGAGATCAAGTATTCGACGGTTCAGAACTGGTATCCGGGCGATGCGCAGGGCAAGGGTGGCATCTACAACTTCGTGACAAAGCGTGGCGATTGCCGCGGTCATCGCTCCAAGATTTCTTGGACGCAGGTCGAAACCGGCTCGGCCATTACCTGGAAATATCCAAGCTGCATTCTGCGCGGTGACGATAGCCGTGGCGAGTTCTACTCGATCGCCGTTTCGAACGGTCATCAGCAGATCGATAGCGGCACCAAAATGATCCATCTCGGCAAGAATACGTCAAGCCGCATCATCTCCAAAGGCATCGCGGCTGGCGTTTCCCAAAATACCTATCGCGGTCAGGTTTCGGCCCATCGCAAGGCAACCAATGCCCGCAACTTCACGCAGTGTGACTCGCTGCTGATCGGCGACCGCTGCGGCGCGCATACCGTGCCTTACATTGAGGCAAAGAATTCGTCGGCTCAATTCGAGCACGAAGCGACGACATCGAAGATTTCCGAAGATCAGCTGTTCTACTGCCTGCAGCGCGGCATTCCGGAAGAGGCGGCCATTGCCCTGATCGTCAATGGCTTCGTCAAGGAAGTCATTCAGGAGCTGCCGATGGAGTTTGCCGTCGAGGCCCAGAAGCTGATCGGTATTTCGCTTGAGGGTTCGGTCGGCTGACGATCGAACCAATCGCACCTTTTCAATGGCGCTTGACGCCGCACCAATTCGTCCGAAAGGATCACATCATGCTTGAAATTCGCAATCTGCACGCCCGTATCGCCGAGGACGGCACAGAGATCATCCGCGGCCTGAACCTGACCGTGAAGGCTGGCGAAGTTGCCGCCATCATGGGCCCCAACGGTTCCGGCAAGTCCACGCTGTCTTACATTCTGTCCGGTCGTGAAGACTACGAAGTGACCGAAGGCGAGATTTTGTACAACGGTGAAAACATTCTGGAGCTTGATCCGGCCGAGCGCGCCGCCAAGGGCATCTTCCTTGCGTTCCAGTATCCGGTTGAAATTCCGGGTGTTGCGACCATGCAGTTCCTGAAGGTTGCCATGAACGAGCAGCGCAAGGCACGCGGCGAGGCGGAGCTTTCGACGCCTGATTTCATCCGCAAGGTCAAAGAAGCGGCTGCCGAGTTGAAGATCAACCCGGACATGCTGAAGCGTCCGCTGAATGTTGGCTTCTCCGGCGGCGAAAAGAAGCGCGCCGAGATCCTGCAGATGGCGCTGCTTGAGCCGAAACTGTGCGTTCTCGATGAAACCGATTCCGGTCTCGATATTGACGCTCTGAAGATCGTTGCCGATGGCGTGAACGCGCTGAAATCGCCTGATCGCGCCGTCATCGTGATCACGCACTATCAGCGCCTGCTGGATTACATCGTGCCGGATACGGTTCACGTCCTCTACAAGGGGCAAATCATCCGCACTGGCGACAAGGAACTGGCGCTGGAACTGGAAGCCAATGGCTATGCCGATATCATCGGTCAGGCCGCCTGAGCTCGCTGCGAAAGGAATTTTGGCATGAACATGCAGACACAAAGTCGCCAGACGGCGGCGGAAGCTGCGCTGCTGGACAGCTACAATGCCCAGATCGGCGAATTGCCGGGCAATGGAGCCGTTATCAGCGCACGTGACCGCCTCGTGGACGATCTCAAGAACAACGGGCTTCCGACACGTCGTGTCGAGGCCTGGCACTATACGGATCTGAAGACGCTTCTGCGCAATATCCCGGCAAGCGGCCCGGCGGCATCTGTACGCAACCCAGCCCCACTGGTTGAAGGGGCCGCGTTGATCAAGACGCAGCAGGGTGAAGTGGACGGAAACGTCTCTGTAGAGGGTATAGTCGTCGGTTCCTACGCGGATATGCTGCGGGAAGGGACTGCTGCACCGGGTCTTTCGGTCATCGACAAGGATGATACGATCGGCAGGATCAATGGCAGCTTCGTGCGCGATGGTTATGTGCTGGAGTTTCCGGCAGGGGCCGAAATTTCACAGCCGATCGAGATTCAGGCACTGCATGGCGCCGGACAGGCCCATACCCGGTTCCCGGTCAGCTTTGGCGCTGGTGCGAAGGCAACGGTGATCGAGCGGCATATCCAGACCACGGATGGGCAGGCTTTCGTCTCTTCGGTCAGCGATATTTCGCTGGAGGATGGCGCCGAGGTTACCTGGATTGTCGTGCAGGAGCAGGGCGCGGACGATACGCATCTGGCACAGGTGCGCGTGCGCGTTGGCGATAACGCCAAGCTTCGCCTGTTCGTCATCAATGCCGGTGGCAAGCTGGTGCGCCAGGAACTGCGCATCGACGTTGCGGGTGAGGGTGCTGATCTCCAACTACGGGGTGTGAACCTTCTGGGTGGTGATACCCATACGGACGTGACGCTGGTGCTGGGGCACAACGTGCCGAACACGACGTCGACGGAAATTTTCCGCAACGTGGTGTTCGACCGCGCGCGCGGCGTTTTCCAGGGCATGATCAAGGTTGCTCTGGATGCGCAGAAGACCGATGCGCGCATGGCCTGCAACACGCTTCTGATGTCGGATGATGCCGAGTTTGCCGCGAAGCCGGAACTCGAAATCTTTGCGGATGACGTGCAGTGCGGGCATGGCGCAACAGTCGCTGATATCGACGACAACCATCTGTATTATCTGATGGCCCGTGGCATCCCACGCAGCAAGGCGCGCGCCATGCTGGTCAACGCGTTCGTAGCCGAAATCGTTGAAGAGCTGGAAGATGAGGCGCTTGTCGAAGCGCTTGAGGCGATCATTTCCAATTGGCTGGAAAAGCATGCCTGATTGACTTTACCGCAGGCAGGGGCGCTGGCCCATGCCTGCGGGCGACGCAGATGATGGCGCGGCCAGTTGAGCCGCCGGTGAGATAGCTGCCCATGACCTACGATGTCGAAGCGATCCGTCGCGACTTCCCAATTCTGTCAACAACTGTGCACGGAAAACCGCTTGTCTACCTCGACAATGGAGCATCCGCGCAAAAGCCGCAGTCGGTGATCGACGCGATCAGCCATGCCTATTCGGCAGAATATGCCAATGTGCATCGTGGGCTTCATTACCTGTCCAACGCGGCAACCGAAGCCTATGAAGCTGCACGCCAGAAAGTGTGCAATTTCCTGAATGCTGGCTCGGTGGACAATGTGGTGTTCACCAAGAATTCGACGGAAGCGATCAACACTGTGGCCTATGGCTGGGCAATGCCACACCTCAAGGAGGGTGATGAAATCGTTCTGACGGTTCTTGAGCACCACTCCAACATCGTGCCGTGGCATTTTCTGCGCGAGCGTCAGGGCGTGAAACTGGTGTGGGTGCCGGTTGATGATGAAGGCGCTTTTCATCTCGAAGAATTCGAGAAATGCCTGACGGATCGGACACGTCTGATTGCGATCACCCAGATGTCGAACGCGCTTGGCACGGTTGTTCCGGTGAAGGATGTTTGCCGTATCGCCAAGGAACGCGGCATCCGTGTTCTCGTCGATGGGAGCCAGGGCGCTGTCCATATGCCGGTCGACGTGAAGGACATCGATTGCGACTGGTACGTGATGACCGGTCACAAGCTCTACGGTCCATCCGGCATCGGTGTTCTTTACGGCAAGCCGGAGCGTTTGCACGAAATGCGCCCGTTCCAGGGTGGCGGCGAGATGATCATCGATGTCGCGGAAGATTTCGTGACCTACAATGATCCGCCGCATCGTTTTGAGGCTGGCACGCCGCCCATCGTTCAGGCAATCGGGTTAGGTCATGCGCTCGATTACATCGAGAAAGTCGGGAGAGAAGCGATTGCGCGCCATGAGGCTGACCTGACGGCCTATGCGAATGAGCGTTTGCGGGCCATCAACTCGCTTCGCATCATCGGAAATGCACCCGGCAAGGGTGCAATCTTCTCGTTTGAGCTTGCCGGCATCCACGCTCATGATGTCTCCATGGTCATTGATCGCAAGGGCGTCGCGGTGCGGGCGGGCACCCATTGTGCCATGCCGCTCTTGAAACGCTTCGGCGTAACTTCCACTTGCCGTGCATCATTCGCGATGTACAACACCCGCGCCGAAGTCGATGCGCTGGCCGATGCGCTGGACTATGCGCGAAATTTCTTTGCTTAGGGACGAAATGATGTCGACCGAAGAAACCATACCGAAGTGGGATGCCCGCGAGGGCATCATCCAGTCCGCCATTCCGCCCGAAGAAGTGGCCCGCCTTTCCGATGACATAATTGCGGCGCTCAAAACCGTCTATGATCCGGAAATCCCGGCGGACATCTTTGAACTTGGCCTCATTTACAAGATCGATATCGAAGACGACCGCATGGTCAAGATCGTGATGACCCTGACGGCACCGGGCTGCCCGGTCGCAGGCGAGATGCCGGGTTGGGTTGAAAACGCCGTTGGCGCTGTTGAAGGCGTTTCCGGTGTTGAAGTTGAAATGACGTTCGATCCGCCGTGGACGCCTGAGCGCATGTCGGAAGAGGCGCAGGTTGCCGTCGGCTGGTATTAACTGGTTCCGCCGACTGTTGGGAATCATTGATCCTTAAGCCTCAAGCGACTACATTCAGACCGAAACCTCCGGACCTTGAATCCGGATGCGTTAAGGAGATCAGGCCAATGGGCTTTGTAGTAATGAGCATGACCGACGCTGCCGCAGGTCGCGTCAAGGCAATCGTCGAAAAGTCTGGCCCGGATGCTAAGGGCATTCGCGTCGGCATCAAGAAGGGAGGCTGCGCCGGTATGGAATATACCGTTGATCTGGTGACTGAGCCGAATCCAAAGGATGACCTGATTGAGCATGCCGGGGCGAAGGTGTGGATCGAACCCTCTGCTGTGCTTTATCTTCTTGGTACACAGATGGATTTTGAGACGACACAGATGCGGTCCGGCTTCATCTTCACGAACCCGAACCAGACCTCGGCATGTGGATGTGGTGAATCCGTCGAATTGAAGCCCGCCGATTTGGCAGCGCTTGCCAAGCAGCGCGCAACTGAAAGCCCTTCTGCCTGAATGAATCGGTAAGATCGCAATAGTGCACAAATCAGACCCCGCGTTCGCTGCGGGGTTTTTTGCTGGCTTATCAGATGTTCTCGCTCAAGTAATCGAGCAATTGTTCTGTTGCCGTATAGGCTTCCTGGCCATTTCTTTGCTGGATGGCCCTGATGATGCTGACATGGAGTGTGACCGACCGGTCCATTGCAGAGGTTGTCGCGGTGGAGAACCAGAGCCGGCGTGCATGCGTTTGGAGTGGCGCCAGGGAACCGACAAGAAACTTGTTGGGGCAGGCCTCCTCGACAATTTCGTCAAAACGCTTGTCAGCAGACAGGAACGCATTCACGTCTCCCGTTGCAGCCGCAGCGCCCATATCTCGCGCGCAGTTGACCATTCTGCGACGCTGCTCTTCGTTTGCATGAGTCGCCACTAATTCTGCCGCCATGGGTTCCAAACGACGGCGAACGCCGAGAATATCGCGATAATCGGACGGAATGATTTCGGAGATCTGCAGCCCGATTCGGGCACGCACCGCGAGCAGGCCTTGCCATTCCAGCTTCTGGATCGCTTCACGAACGGGCGTGCGTCCATGACCGGAGAGATCGATCAACTGTTTCTCTGTCACCAGCGTGCCTGGCTTGAGCTTCAAGGTGACGATCAGGTGCTCAAGCGCCCGATAGGCTTGGCGGCTGTAGGATTCCTGTGCTGCGGGGGAGGCGTCGACTTCATCCATGATGCGTTGATATACCAGTTAGAAACACCGCTCAACGCACCTGTTGATATATCAGCAACCAATGGCACTATTCGTGGCGAAGGGCGTCGATTGGTTTCATCATGGCTGCACGTCTTGCGGGAAAGTAGCCAAAGATCATGCCGATCACGGCGGAAAAAACGAAGGCAATGGTGATGATTGTGGGGTTTACCACGAAAGGGACCCTTAACAGTGATACCACGCCATAGGCCAAACCCAAGCCAAGCAGAATTCCGCTAATGCCGCCGAAAAGCGAAAGCATGACTGCCTCGACCAGAAACTGCCGGAGCACCTGACCTTCCAGAGCGCCAATTGCAAGGCGGATACCGATTTCGCGGGTGCGTTCCGTAACAGACACCAGCATGATGTTCATGATGCCAATGCCGCCGACCAGCAGGCTTACGGCTGCAACGGAACCCAGAAGTCCGGTCAATAGCGCGGTTGTTCCTGTCATGGCGGATGCAATCTGGGTCATGTCGCTGACCGAAAAATCATCCTCTTTGCCGAATGCAATCCGCCGGCGTTCGCGCAGAAGAGTTTCCACCTGCGCCTGAACCTTGGCCGTCGAGACACCATCAGCAGCTGACAGAGTAATGCTGGAAATGGTCGTTGTGCCGCCAATTCGCCGTTGATGCAGCTTCAGTGGCATGATGATGGCATCATCCTGATCATCGCCCATCCCGGACTGGCCCTTTGCCGCGAGAACGCCGATAACAGGACAGGCTACCGTTCCGATACGGACAACCTGTCCAACGGGATTGCCGGATCCGAAGAGCTCCCTACGGATCGTATCTCCGATGATACAGGCCGCCTGACCTCGTTCCTCGGCTGATGTGAAGCTGCGACCGTTTGCTAGTGTCCAGTCTTGAGAGAGAAGATAGTCGTTTGTTGATCCGATGATGCTGGTCGAACGGTTTTGTCCGCCAACGACCGCTGTCTGCGTCGACCTGTTGATCGGAGCAACGGCCCTCAGGCCGGAAATCTGCTCCTGGATCGCCACTACGTCTGACTCAGTAAAGCGCTTGGCCTCGACGCTGGCGCGACCCGGCCCCCATTGTCCTGGTCGGACGAAAAGAGTGTTGGTTCCGAGGCGAGACAGCTCTTCGCGGACTTTGGCTGTCGTGCCGTTCCCGACCGTTACCATGGCGATGACAGCGGCGACGCCGATGACGACACCAAGCACCGTCAGAAAGGATCGAAGCATGTTGCGGGTGATGGCACGCCATGCCAGTTTCATCGTCTCAAAAAGCATGGACCGTACCCTTCTCATTGGGCCTGTCGATGGCAATCCTGCCGTCTGTAAAACGCACCAGCCGCTGGGCACAGGCTGCAATGTCTTCTTCATGCGTGACGATGACGATCGTGATTCCCTGCTGACGGTTCAGGTCCGTCAGAAGTTGCATGATCTCATCGCTTGTTTTCGTATCCAGATTGCCGGTGGGCTCGTCTGCCAATAACATCGTGGGATTCGTGACGATTGCGCGTGCAATGGCCACACGCTGTTGCTGACCGCCGGAAAGTTCTTGTGTCGTGTGGCTTTCGCGCCCCTTGAGGCCAACCTGATCCAACGCCTTCATTGCAAGGCTGCGGCGCTGGCGCGCTTCCATGCCACGATAGACGAGGGGGAGTTCCACATTTTCAACTGCCGATGTTCGTGCCAGCAGATTAAAGCCCTGGAACACGAAACCCAGCATGTGCCGCCGTAGAAGCGTCAACTGACGACCGTCGAATCCAGATGTGGCGATACCCTGGAAGAAATATTCACCGGAGGTTGGGACGTCCAGACAGCCAAGTATGTTCATGGCTGTGGATTTGCCCGAACCTGAAGGACCCATGATCGCAACAAATTCACCCGCCTTGATGGACAGATCGACATTGGCAAGCGCTCGGATACTTGCCTCCCCGCGGCCATATGTCTTGCACACATCGCGAAGCTCTATGAGAGGGTAGGTGGTCATTTCAGTCATTGACTTCCACGCACGGACGCAGCGGTGATGAGTTCATCGCCCTCACGAATATCTCCAGACTTTACGATCGTGAACTGTCCATCGGTCGCACCCGTTTCGATGACGATGCGTTGAACTTCATCGCCACGCTGGACCCAGATCGTACGGCTCTGCTTGCCAGCGGATTCGGCATCCTGAGTGCTCCGGTTCCGGGATGCGCCAGGCGGACGCGGCGTTCGAAAAAGCCTATTCAGAATGCTGCCAGATTCTTGTGTCGCTGTTGGAGCCGGTGAATACCGCAGCGCCATATTGGGAATAAGAAGAGCATCCTTCACAGACTGAACAACTATGTCTGCCGTAGCGGTCATGCCTGGTCGTAACAGCAAAGCACCATTATCCACGGCCAGCACCGCTTTGTATGTCACCACATTGGATACAGTTTCAGAGGCGAAACGGACTGCCTCGATTCGGGCAGGGAAGGTGCGGTCTGGGTAGGCATCAACTCGGAAATTCGCATGTTGTCCCTCACGGACCTGGCCGACGTCAGCTTCGTCTACGGACACCTGCAGTTCCATTTCTTTCAAGTCACCGGCTATCGTGAAGAGAACAGGTGCGGACAAAGACGATGCGACTGTTTGACCCGGCTCGACTGCCCGGGTCAGGATGACGCCGTCGATGGGTGATACGATGCGAGCCTTTCCAAGATTGACTTCTGCAAGTTTGAGATCTGCCTCTGAAGACAGGACGCTACTCTGGTTTATCTCGCGCGTGGCCAGAGCCGCATCGTAGGCATATTGCGCTGTATCAAGCTCCTGCTGACTTGAGATCCGATTCGTGACAAGGGATTTCAGTCGTTCCAATTGTGTTTTGGCGGAGCCGAGTTCGGCCTCTGCTTTCAGGACATTGGCTTTGGCCGAAGCCAGCTTTGCTCGGGCGCTCTGAACGTCGGCCTGAAGTTTGTTGGTATCCAGTTCTGCCAGAACTTCACCGGCGCTGACCGGCGAATTGAACGTGACATTGACCTTGCGAATAGTACCGGAAAGCTCGCTGGAGATCTCCACCTTGTTTGTCGGTTGGACCGAACCGGTTGCGGTGACCATAACGTCGAGATCACCGCGTTTGGCCGGAATCGTTTTGTATATGACTGTTGCCTGCCGATTCTCCGAATAGAGATAACCTGCGGATACCATTGCTGCCAGCGAGAGAAAGACCAAGGACCAGAGCATTTTTCTCCCAATGCTTCGGCTCGTTCTTGATTCAAGCAGCACGCTATTCAAATCAGGTTTTCTTGGAAAAGCGTCCGAACTTTCGCCGGTCGTTCTCTCTTCGCTTGCCTTCATCAGCCAGCATCTCCCACGGGAATGGATACCAAAATTGTCAAGTTTCGCGTGACACGAGTCTGCGGTCTTGCATAGTTAAAAATCTGTAAGGCTAACCGTTAGTGATGTTTCGAAAGGAACATTGTTGAATGAAAATTGATGAGTTAATGCTGAGGGCGCCTCCATAACGAGGTGATTTAGGGGATAATTCGATGAAATTGCGACACGTTGTTGCGTTTTCGGCCGCTTTCGCGGCTTTGGCGTCCTCCGCAAAAGCGGAAGATCTCGTGTTCATGCTGACGAACAATACACGTTCTACGCTTGAACGCTTTTATACATCACCTGTTGGTGTCAACGACTGGGAAGAAGACGTATTCGGTAACGACGTTCTTCAGCCCGGTGAAAGCATCAAAATCACCATTCGCGATGGTCGGACAGTGTGCAAGTACGACATGCGCTTCGAGTTTACTGAAGATTCTGACCTCGATACCACAGAAGATACGCAGAACCTCTGCGAGCTTGGCTCCTATACCATTCATGAATGAGAGCGGCTCCCAACTGCTCTGACGGGATCCTTTGCTGCATGACTGCGCTTAGATGCAGGCAGCAGCAAAGGAGATCCAGCAATTATTGAACCAAGCCGTATCCGCGAGCATGCAGAAGTAATTGGAGCCGACGGAGTGCATGTCGGCACCGTTGTTCGCGTTAAAGATGGCCGAATCAAGCTTACAAGGCGTGATCGCGTGCGTCGCTCAACAAATGGCGCGGAGGCAGCCAGCTTCGAAGAAGAGCCCGATGGTAAAGGCATTCATTGAGAAAGATTATTGTCCACAATCCAATTTTTTGCCCTTTGCGGGTTGACCGCAGAGGGGCATCTGCCTATGTTCCGCCCACTTTCAAGGCGCCAGGCGCTGTTGGTGAGAGAGCATAGCTCAGCCGGTAGAGCAACTGACTTTTAATCAGTAGGTCCAGGGTTCGAATCCCTGTGCTCTCACCACTTTCTCAAATATGTTCAGAAACTTAACAAACGTGCGTTCTGCTGGTTTCCAGTGGTTAAGAATGATCGGGAATATTTGAAGCGTGTTACCAATCTTACTGCGTGATCCGCTTTGACCACATAAAGCTCCTGATACCGGTCACCAAACTCGTCCCGGACATCATAGCTAAACGAACTTCCGACAGGTGCATTCACGATTGGTGACCGACCCCATAGTGAGGCTGTCGGGAAATGGCTTTAGTGAATCGGTCATATCGAGCATCCGGCGAGAACTAGGAGGATGGTCAGGTGTTTCATCTAGGCATTCCTTTCGTAACCACGCCGCATCCATGCATCATTCACCCACAATCAGCACTTGGCGATATCCTGCCACATTGCCCTTCCAAGGTCCCGAATGTCTTGCTGGCTCTCGCAGATGTAACCAGCTGAGTGAAGCTAGGAAAAATGTGTTTGAAATGAAATACTCCAAGGGTGTCCATTCCGATCGGCAGGAGCAGCGTCAAGTGCTGCGTACCCGCGAATACGCAGTTCATCTCACCAAAACGGCGGCGTGATGCCGCTCGTCCATCATGTCACTCTCCATCGGCCTACGAACCTACTCGGTTTCATTGTAATGTCTCTTGTGGGCCTGCTCCAGAATATGAGCGCAGCTGCGGAAGTGGGCTGATATGGAAACCGTCGCAGCTTTCCAACACATCATACGAGGCAAGGATTGGGCTTGCTGCTCCCCAGTGGAGCGATTTGACTGGCGAGTACAGATTGGACTTGAGAGCGAAACCCCCGGCGGACGGGTTCGTGCGCCTGTCGCGTTTTGGGCGCGGATCGTTGACCAGCCATCCAACTTTGCGGCAAGCAAAGCCGCCCGTGAGGTGAATTTCGGTTATGCGACCGAGACCGGCGTGGCAGACTTGGCAATTTCTCAACAGGTCAAACAGATCCTAACCAAGAGGCTCGATATTGAGGTCAGACGATGCCTTACTCTTCAATATGACCGAACCGACAACCATGTTGATTTTTCGGACCTGGAGCAATCACTTAAGCTAACCCACGTTCCTACCGATGCAGCTTTTGGTCTGCAGGTATCAGCGGAGCCGGGCTTGAGAAAGCTTTGACCGGCAGTCACCGTCGAGAAGCGGTTTTCATCGCATTTGAAAGTCGTTGGTACACTTTCCAATATAACGAGCACACAGCCGAATGCTGCGGTATGGGGACGCTATTCGATCCGATGGTGGGGTACATCCGTTACCGGATGCGCCACCTTTGCTGATTGCGTACCTTGGCTGTCGCTTTGAAAGCTATATCAGCGTTCTGTCCGAACCAGGCAACAAGCGCCCCAGTGTCTCCGTCGCTGCAGGCTTCCAAAACGATAATGGCCGCGCCCCCGAGTCAGGTGCGCGGCCTTACGTGTTTTGACTTCATGAAGAGGCATTTTCGAATGCCTCCGATCCACTTGGGAGCATTTCGAGTAAAAAGCTGGATTACCTGAAACGCTTTCGACTCACATCATGTACCCTCATGCAAAACCGCTGAAGCAGTTTTGGTAGAGTGCGCTAGTGAAGAATCTGGCTCAGGAAGAGCTTGGTCCGCTCGTGCTGTGGATTATCGAAGAACTCTGCCGGTGAGTTCTGCTCGACAATTTGACCCTGGTCCATGAAGATAACCCGGTTTGCCACCTGACGGGCGAAGCCCATCTCGTGCGTGACGCAGAGCATGGTCATACCCTCTTCTGCGAGGCTGACCATAGTATCCAGAACTTCCTTGACCATTTCCGGGTCGAGCGCCGATGTCGGCTCGTCGAACAGCATGATCTTCGGCTTCATGCAGAGTGAGCGAGCAATAGCAACGCGCTGCTGCTGGCCGCCGGAAAGCTGTCCCGGATATTTGTGAGCCTGTTCCGGAATCTTGACGCGCTTGAGGTAGTGCATCGCAATTTCTTCCGCTTCCTTCTTGGGCATCTTGCGGACCCAAATTGGGGCAAGCGTGCAATTCTCAAGGATTGTCAGATGCGGAAAGAGGTTGAAATGCTGGAAGACCATTCCAACTTCGCGACGAACCTCATCAATCTTCTTGAGATCATTCGTCAATTCGATGCCGTCAACGACGATCTGGCCGGATTGGTGTTCTTCCAGACGATTGATGCACCGGATCATCGTAGACTTACCGGAACCGGAAGGGCCTGCGATGACGATACGTTCTCCACGCATGACCTTCAAATTAACATCTCGGAGAACGTGGAAGTCTCCATACCACTTGTTCATGTTGCTGATCTGGATTGCGACGTCGGTATCAGAGACCGCCATGGTCGCGTTCTTGGTGTTTTGTGCGGACATGAAATTCTCCTATTAACGCTTGTGACCGGTATCGAGATGACGCTCCATGAAGAGCGAATAGCGAGACATCCCGAAGCAGAAGATCCAGAACACGAAGCCAGCAAACAGATAACCGGTCACAGGCGTCACAGGTGTTGCCCAATTCGGGTCAGACTGGTTGAGGTTTACGATGCCGAGCAAGTCGAACATGCCGATGATGGAAACCAGCGATGTGTCCTTGAACAGGCCGATGAAAGTGTTGACGATGCCCGGGATGACCAGCTTCAGAGCCTGCGGCAGGATGACAAGGCGTGTCTTCTGCCAGTAGCTCAGGCCGAGCGAGTCGGCACCCTCATATTGTCCGCGTGGCATAGCCTGCAGACCCCCACGCACCACTTCCGCCATGTAGGCTGATGCGAAGATCGAAACACCGATCAAGGCGCGGAGCAGCTTGTCGAATGTCCAGCCATCCGGCAGGAACAATGGCAGCATAACGCTGGCAAAGAACAGAACCGTGATCAACGGTATGCCACGAACGACCTCGATGAACAGGATGCAAAGCATCTTGATGGCCGGTAGGTTCGACCGTCTTCCCAGAGCCAGAAGAATACCAAAGGGCAGGGATACCGTTATCCCGAAGAACGACAGTATCAGGGTGACCATGAGGCCGCCCCACAGTTGCGTTTCGACATAAGGCAGACCAAATCCGCCCGTCAGAAGGAAGAATGATACGGTTGGCAGAATGATGAACAGCGCCAACGCATTCCAACCCTTGAAAGGTGCTTTGGGGATAAGCATCGGGATCAGGAGAAGCGTGAAGGCAACCATAACGGTGATTGGACGCCAGCGTTCCTCAAGCGGATAGCGACCGAAGATAAACTGCTCGAACTTCGCCGAAACGAAAGCCCAGCAGGCACCATATTGACCATCTGGCAAAGCACCGCCCTGCGACACTGTCGTGCAGGCTGTACGGTTTTCGCCGGTCCAGACCGCATCGATGAAGACGAAGCGGAAAATGGAAGGAAGAATGTAGGCCAGTAATGCAATAGCAACAATGGAGAAGATGATATCGCGGGGAGTCGCGAACAGATTGACCTTCAGCCAATGGCCAATGCCTTTTGCATTCGATGGCGCTTCGCGCGCGGCGACCATTTCCTTACGAACGTAGGTAAAATCGACATTCGCCATCTTATCTCTCCACCAATGCCATCTTGGCGTTGAACCAGTTCATGAACAGCGCTGTCGTCAGCGAGAGTGACAGATAGATCACCAGCCAGATCGCGACGATTTCAACCGCCTGACCTGTCTGGTTCAGCATGGTCCCACCAACCGCAACGATGTCAGCGAAACCAACCGCAACAGCCAGCGACGAGTTTTTAGTAAGGTTCAGGAATTGGCTTGTCAGTGGCGGAATGATGATCCGCATCGCCTGCGGAACAACGACAAGGCGCGTAATGATGTTGGCACGCAGACCAAGAGCGTTGGCAGCTTCTGTCTGACCCTTCGGTACCGCCTTTATGCCGCCGCGAACGATTTCTGCAATGAACGAGGCTGTGTAGAAGGACAAAGCCAGATAGAGCGAGATGAATTCAGGTCCGATACTGGTGCCGCCAGACAAATTGAAGCGACCAGCAACGGGGTAGTCGAAAGTCAACGGCGCGCCAATAGCAAGGAAGGTAGCGACCGGGAGCAGGATGATGAGGCCAAGAGAGGTCCATCCCGACCTGAACTGCTGACCGGTACTTGCCTGTCGCGCACGTGCCCATTTGACAATAGCGATGGAAGCGACGATCGCAACACCGAGGGCCGCAACAATCATCCATGAGCCTTCGCCCCAGATAGCCTTCGGGAAGAACAGGCCACGATTGTTGAGGAAACCGCCGAGTGGCAGCGCAACGGAATCACGCGCCTGCGGTAGAATTGTGATAACCCCCTTGTACCAAAAGAAGATGACCAGAAGGGGTGGAAGATTGCGAAAGATCTCCACGTAGGTCTGAGCCAGCTTCGCCAAAAGCCAGTTGTGGGACAAGCGTGCGATACCAATCAGGAAGCCGAGAATTGTCGCGGTGATGATACCGAAGAACGCTACTTGCAGCGTATTCAGCAGACCCACCAGTAGGGCACGACCGTACGTCGAGTCGCTGTTGTATTGGATAGCCTGCTGCCCGATGTCGAAACCTGCTCGCCCCTGCAGGAAGCCGAAACCAGATGCAATATTGGCTTTTTCGAGATTGTTGATCGTGTTCTGGGTGATAATCCAAACGAACAGGGCAACAGATGCCACTGTTACGACCTGGTAAAATATTCCGCGCGCTTGCGGGTCATAAATCAGCGAAGAAAAACTCTTTCGAGGTTTCCCTGAGCTGAGCGCGTCGCCTGCCATGGGTATTTTCCCTCTTACATGCTCTTTTGAGCTTTTTGCCCTTTACGGGAATTGTTTAAGCCGAAGGCGGAGATGACCCCGCCTTCGGTATTTGTTTCAATTTTTGTGCCAACTAGCGAATCGGCGGTGCGTACTGGAGACCGCCCTTCGTCCAGAGCGCATTAATGCCGCGCTTGATCTTGAGCGGGCTGGTCGGGCCGACGTTGCGTTCGAAGACTTCGCCGTAGTTACCAACCTGCTTGATGATGTTGTAAGCCCAATCGTTGGTAAGACCCAGATCCGTACCAATCTTGGAGCCTTCTTCTGCGCCAAGCAGACGCTTGATGTCAGGTCCGCCGGACTTCTTCATGTCGTCGACGTTCTTGGACGTGATGCCGAATTCTTCAGCGCTCACCATTGCGTAGTGAACCCAGGAAACGACGTCGAACCACTGATCATCACCCTGGCGCACAGCCGGACCGAGGGGCTCCTTCGAAATAACTTCTGGAAGAACTTCGTTTTCATCCGGGTTCTTCAGCTTCAGGCGGATAGCGTACAGGCCGGACTGGTCGGTCGTGTAGACGTCGCAACGGCCGGAGTCGTAGGCGCTGGTTGCGTCAGCTTCCTTTTCGAAAACAACGGGGTTGTACTTCAGGTTGTTGGCCTTGAAGTAATCGGCGAGGTTCAATTCGGTTGTTGTACCCTGTTGCACGCAAACAGCGGCGCCGGACAGTTCGAGTGCAGACTTTACGTTCAGGCTCTTCTTAGCGAGGAAACCCTGGCCGTCATAGTAGTTGACGGTGCGGAAGTTGAAGCCGAGCGACGAGTCGCGGCTGATCGTCCATGTCGTGTTGCGAGTCAGCACATCAACTTCGCCCGACTGCAGCGCAGGGAAACGGTCCTTACTGGAGAGAGCAACGATCTTGAACTTTGTTGCATCGCCGAAAACGGCAGCGGCAATGCCTTTGCAGTAGTCAATATCGATACCCGACCATTCACCCTTGTCGTTCGGGCTGGAGAAGCCCGGGATACCCTGGCTACCGCCGCAGGTTACAAAGCCCTTGGCCTTCACATCGGCGAGCGTGGCAGCGGATGCAGCCGAGGCAGCGCCCAGGACTGCCGCGCCAATCGCGGCTGACAGAATTGTCTTTTTCATTTTCCCAACCTTTGTCTGTTTGTTTTTTAGCATATTTATCCCGTGCCAGAGCGCAGGATCGGCTCGTAAGGCCTCCCGAAGCGAGCCGCGCCTATCACAGTCGGAAATCTTCGCGAGGGTCAAGTCTCACACTTTATATTAGCGCCTAAAATTCGACAAATTTCGCTGGGCTGCTGATATATTAGGCTGGTTGTGCGTTTTTGCGCAGGCACTGCCTCTTATTCGGCCAGCATCCATCGCAATTTTGCATGACTTCAGTAAGCGTATTCGTATGTTGACGTGGCACCTGTGGATAGCGACAATGATGTGGCTATCATATTAGAAAGCTTCAGGTTTCATGAGTAGAAATAAAGCAGAATCTGACACATTGGGTATTAGTACCCGGCTGGTTCATCTCGGAAATGACCCGCACAGTTTTCACGGCTTCGTTAATCCGCCGATCGTTCGCGGGTCGACAGTGCTGTTTCCTGACTGCGCGACGATGGAGAGTCGCAACCAGAAGTACACGTACGGAACCCGTGGAACTCCGACGACTGACGCTCTATGCGAGGCGTTGAACGCGTTGGAAGGGGCTGCCGGGACGGTTCTCGTTGCCTCTGGCCTCGCGGCGATCACCGTTCCTTTCCTTGCATTTCTCTCTGCGGGAGATCATGCGCTCATTGTCGATTCCGTCTATGGACCGTGCCGTCATTTCTGCGACACGATGCTGAAGCGTCTGGGTATCGAGGTTGAATATTACGATCCTGAAATCGGCGCCGGCATTGAAGGGCTTATTCGACCGAACACGCGCCTGGTGCATACGGAGGCTCCAGCCTCGAACACCTTCGAGATGCAAGACATTCGCGCGATTTCGGATTCTGCCCATCGGCATCATTGCATCGTGACGATGGACAATACATGGGCAACGCCGCTCTATTTCCGTCCGCTGGATTTTGGGGTCGATGTGTCAATTCATGCGACGACCAAATATCCGTCTGGTCATTCCGATATCGTGATGGGTTCTGTATCTGCAAATGCAGCCGCCTGGCCTCGGCTCCTGGAGGCGCAGACCACACTCGGCATCTGCGGCGCACCTGAAGATTCCTATCTGATTCTGCGGGGCTTGCGCTCCATGGCGGTCAGGCTCGACCACCATCAGAACAGCGCGCTTTCTGTTGCACGTTGGCTTGAAAGCATGGATGCAGTCGAATGCGTTCTGCATCCTGGTCTCGAAAGTTTTCCGGGACACGAGATCTGGAAGCGTGATTTCAAGGGGGCGTCCGGTGTCTTTTCCTTTGTGCTGAAGGCGGCCACGCCCGATCGGTTCAAGCCAAAAGCCCATGCTTTTCTGAATGCCTTGTCCCTGTTCGGTCTTGGCTATTCCTGGGGAGGTTACGAGAGCCTGGCGCTGCATGTGAATCTCAACGACCGGACAATCCGAAAAGCGCCTTCGGCCGGACCTGTGATTCGTCTTCAGATAGGCCTTGAAAACATCGAAGATCTGAAGAGGGACCTGGAAGTGGGGTTCAGAGCCGCAGCGGCGGTTTGATCAGGCGCCGTAGCCGTAAAGCCAATCAAGGTCTGCCGCCAGTGATTGCGGCGGACGCAACGACAGGACCAGGTCCCGTCCAAGCCGAATCGGTCCGCTGGCATGGTAGACGAAACGATTGAAGTCACCCCGTGCCTTTACTTTCGCAGCACGTCGCTTGCGGGAACCCTCGAATTGGCTCAGGGCTGATGCAAGCGGCAGCGTTGTCGCCGCTTGCGCCAGTTCCCACGCATCTTCGATGGCCATGGCAGCGCCTTGCGCCGCAAACGGCATCATCGCGTGCGCCGCATCACCGATCAGAACTTTCGAGACGTGATCGGTCCAAGCGCCGTCGCCCAGTTGATAGAGGGGCCAGAAACGTGGATCTTCTGCTGTTGTCAAAAGGTGCCGGAAAGCTGGATGCCACTCCTTGAACTCTGCCAACAAAAGCTTCTTTTGATCGGGCGTTGAGTGAGCGCTCCAGGTGTGACCAGGCGAGACGCCAGCGGCAATGGCAACAATGTTGAACTGCTGAACCTCACGAAGCGGATAGCATACGGCATGAGCCGAACGCCCAAGGAAAGCCTGCACGCTTCTCTTGTCGATAAAATCCGGTGCTTCTGAGTAGGGAATGGTAAAGCGCCACGCGATATTGCCGGAAAAGTCTGGCTCCGGCGATTTGTCGATCGTATCGCGCACAGCAGACCAGACGCCATCAGCGCCGATAATGAGATCGGCATTCATTCCAATCACATCGCATATTTGTTTCGCAACGGCTCCATCAATGCGGTTGCCGAGGTAGATTGTGCAGTTTTCCTGAGCATTGCAGGCATCGCGAAGAGCATTCTGCAAGGTGGATCGATGCAACACGCCATAAGGCGCCTTCCATCTCTGACGAGCGGATTGACCGACGGGGACCTGCCCCAGCAATCTCAATGTCTTTCCGGAGTTCAGCGACACTCGATCCGGCTCAGTCCACACCGTTTCCAGTTCCGGCAAGATACCCAGCCGATCCAGTATGCGCGATGCGTTCGGCGATATCTGAAGCCCGGCTCCAACTTCTGCCAGATATGGTGCCTGTTCAAGCACGTGTACATGAACGCCGCGCCGTGCAAGCGCGAGCGCCGCAGTCAGGCCAGCCATGCCAGCACCAATGATTGCGGCGGTCTTTATAGTCATGGGTTCTGCTAAAGTCAGGCTGCCTTGACGTGGAACACGCAGCCAGCGGGGATCGTTTCGCCGGATTTCAGGGACGAGTTATAGCGATAAAGTGTAGAACAATACGAACATACCTTTTCGTTCTCATCGCCCATGTCGATATAGATATGCGGATGATCGAACGGCACATTAGCGCCCGTGCACATGAATTCCTTCACGCCCACTTCAATGACCCGATGCCCGCCGTCGTTCTGGAAATGAGGGATACCGTGACCGGCCATGATAGTCTCCAACGTCTTTCTGTTGCCGGGACATTATCCATGCCGCAGCAGATTGTGTAGAGGGAAAGCCTTATTGAGCTTAAATTCCTGTGTCCTCTCTTGGAATTGACAGGTATTTGCGCCTATGTTCCGGCCCCAATAGGAAATTTCTTGATGAACCTCAATACACCCAGCTTTACCCGCTTTTCGCATGACGGTCTTTCGATAGCCTATTTCGATGAGGGGCCGCATGATGCGGAGACCGTGATTCTCATTCATGGCTTTGCTTCGAGTGCGAATGTGAACTGGGTTTATCCTGGATGGCTGAAGACCCTCGAGGAGGCGGGCTACCGAGTGATCGCACTGGACAATCGCGGCCATGGCGCCAGTGACAAGCCGCTCGATCCGGAGGCCTATCGCCCCTGGATCATGGCGACTGATGCGGTTGCTCTTCTTGATCACCTCGAAATCGAAGCGGCTCATTTCATGGGCTATTCGATGGGTGCCCGGATCTCGACCTTCGCTGCGCTTAATCATCAGCCGAGACTGAAATCCCTGGTGCTTGGCGGCCTCGGGATCGGATTAACGGATGGCGTGGGAGATTGGGATCCCATTGCCGATGCATTGCTTGCGCCCGAACCCGATGCGATCACGCATGAACGTGGTAAGATGTTTCGTGCGTTTGCCGATCAGACAAAGAGTGACCGAACAGCGCTTGCTTCCTGTATCAGAGGATCGCGAGACCTTGTCGATAGGGCCGCCGTGGCGTCGATCAAGGTGCCAACGCTCATCGGGGTGGGGACCAAGGATGATATTGCCGGTTCGCCACACGAGCTAGCCGATCTGATGCCGAATGCGCGGGCGCTCGATATTCCCAACCGGGATCATATGCTTGCCGTCGGCGACCGCATCTTCAAAGCTGCGGTGCTTGATTTCTATAAAGAGATCGGGTGAAGGCCGTAATGGCCTTGGGTGGTTTTCTTACCCGATATTCTATATAGTAGATCCATCGATAGGGGTTGGCTCACATGGTTGCTCTCACTGAAATCCGCTCAAACGACCAGGTCGCCTCGGTAGATCCCATCTGGGACACCCTGAAGTCTGAAGCAGCCATCGCGGCGGAGCGTGACCCTCTTCTGGCGGCCTTTATTTATTCGACCGTGCTGAACCACCGCACGCTGGAAGAATGCGTTATTCACCGCATCTGCGAGCGGCTGGACCATGCCGACGTCAAGGCCGTTCTTCTGCGTCAGACCTTCGAGGAAATGATGCTGGATTGGCCTGAATGGGGCTCCATCGTGCGCGTCGATATTCAAGCCTATTACGATCGAGATCCGGCGTGCACGCGGTTTCTTGAGCCGGTTCTCTATTTCAAAGGATTTCATGCGATCCAGACCCACAGGCTGGCGCATTGGTTGTTGAGGCGAGACCGTCGCGACTTCGCGCTTTACCTCCAGAGCCGGGCTTCCAGTATTTTCCAGACTGATATCAACCCGGCCGCGCGCATCGGCAAGGGAATTTTCCTTGATCATGCCACGGGGCTTGTGGTCGGCGAGACTGCTGTGATCGGCGACAATGTCTCGATCCTTCACGGGGTGACGCTGGGTGGAACGGGGAAGGAAGGTGCGGACCGCCATCCAAAGATCCGGCACGGCGTTCTGATTGGCGCAGGCGCAAAAATCCTCGGCAATATCGAGGTCGGGAATTGCTCTCGTGTCGCTGCGGGATCAGTCGTTCTGAAATCGGTTCCGGCCAATTCTACCGTCGCTGGCGTGCCTGCCAAGGTGGTGGGGGAGGCGGGTTGCTCCGAACCGTCCCGAGTGATGAACCAGATGCTATCTGGTGAGGACTAGGATCTCTGCCGGTGAACGGAACTGTCTTTACTTTCGTCGGTTTCCCGTGCCAAAAGCCCGCAGCCTTAATGAACACGACGGAGAATGACCGGTGAAAGCTGACGAAATCAAGAAACTCGACGCCTACTTCAAGCGGGTCTTCAACCCCTCCATGTCGGTCAAGGCGCGCCCGCGCAAGGATGACTCAGCTGAAGTCTATGCGGGTGACGAGTTTCTTGGTGTGGTCTATGTCGATGATGAAGACGATGACCGCTCCTATAATTTCTCGATGGCGATCCTCGACGTCGATCTTTGATGCGGCGTTGATTCGAGTTTGACTGAGGACCAAATTGCTTCCCGTCCCTGGGTTGAATTTAATTTCTAGTCATACTTATCCTAGGTGGAGACTGCGGCGGGCATCAATGCCCGCTCTTTTTTTGCTCTTAGGGCTCTCATTTCGCATCTGCGAAGAGTTTTGCCTTGACTTTTGCAGTGCAGAATAATTCACTTTGGGCTCAATTCATTGAAGGAGGTGGGAAATGTTGAATATCGAAGAAGCCAATCGTAAGAGCAAGGAAGCTGTCGATGGCGTTTTGAAGAGCTATTCCGAGGTTGCGAAGGGTTGGCAGGCGATCGCGACGGAGACGGGCGAGTTTTCGCGCAAATACGTGCAGGACGCGACATCCTATTTTGAGCAGTTGATCGGCGTCCGCACCATCGAAGCAGCTCTCGAGTTGCAGACCAACTTCGCGAAGTCCTCCTATGAGACGGCTGTAGCGCAAACCAGCAAGTTGGCTGAACTCTATTCCGAACTGGGCAAGACACTCGTAAAGCCATTGGAAGCGGTGGCAAGCCAATCAACATCCGTCTTTACAAAGTCGACCCTGTAATCGGATCGAGTGAATCATACCTATTATGGCCGTCGCGACACTTCGCGGCGGCTTTTTCGTTTGTGCTCAGGTCTGGGCAAGCCAGTTTTGGAATAGTGCACAGATCGGGTCGAGGAATAGTGATTGCATGGGATTTCAGGGGGCTTAAAATCCCGACACGGCGAACTAAATATGTAAGACTGATGTCTGGTTTCGATGAACGATACGCCTGAATTCGCCAGACAATGGGGAAGAATGAAAGATGATCGCAAAGCCGATCTTGATGCAGGACGATGGAAACGAAGACGGTAATCGGGCCAATCGCGGCACGTCTGTTATCACGCGTACCCAACCCAAAACGAAGCGTCCCAATCTGTACCGCGTTCTATTGCTGAATGACGATTACACGCCAATGGATTTCGTCATCCACATTCTGGAGCGATTTTTCCAGAAAGACCGTGAAGCGGCCACTCGCATCATGCTGCATGTTCACAATCACGGTGTGGGCGAATGTGGTGTCTTTACATATGAGGTTGCTGAGACGAAGGTAAGCCAAGTCATGGATTTTGCCCGCCAGCACCAGCACCCGCTGCAATGTGTCATGGAAAAGAAATGAGGAACCCACGTGCCAACTTTTTCGCCTAGTCTTGAAAAGGCGCTGCATCAGGCACTGACTTTCGCCAATGAGCGGCACCACGAATATGCAACGCTGGAGCATCTGTTGCTGGCGTTGATCGATGATGCCGATGCGGCGGCCGTTATGGGTGCTTGCAACGTCAACCTCGACGTTCTGCGCAAAACCGTCTCCGACTACATCGATAACGATCTTGCAAACCTCGTAACCGGCTATGATGAGGACTCCAAGCCGACCTCCGGCTTTCAGCGGGTCATCCAGCGAGCCGTCATTCACGTGCAATCCTCTGGCCGTGAAGAAGTGACAGGCGCCAACGTGCTGGTCGCGATTTTCGCTGAACGGGAAAGCCATGCCGCGTACTTCCTGCAAGAGCAGGAGATGACGCGCTATGATGCCGTTAACTACATTTCCCACGGGATAGGAAAGCGTCCGGGATCATCTCAAGTTCGCACGCCTCGCGGCGCTGAAGAAGGGGAAGCGGAAGCTAAGCCCGGTCGTGAACAGGACGAGGGAAATGCAAAGAAGGCGCAGGATGCTCTAACCGCCTACTGCGTCAACTTAAACGAAAAAGCAAAGAATGGCCGGATCGATCCGTTGATCGGGCGTCATTCGGAAGTAAACCGTACAATCCAGGTTCTGTGCCGCCGTTCCAAAAACAACCCGCTTTACGTAGGCGATCCCGGTGTCGGCAAGACTGCTATTGCGGAAGGTCTGGCTAAGCGCATCGTTGAAGGTAAGGTGCCTGAAGCTCTGGCTGATGCGACCATATTCTCTCTGGATATGGGCACGCTGCTTGCCGGCACACGTTACCGTGGTGATTTTGAAGAGAGATTGAAGCAGGTCGTCAAGGAACTGGAAGAGTATCCGGGTGCCGTGTTGTTTATCGACGAGATCCACACGGTAATCGGAGCCGGTGCGACCTCCGGCGGCGCTATGGATGCTTCCAACCTGCTGAAGCCAGCCCTGTCTTCGGGTGCGATTCGCTGCATCGGCTCGACGACCTACAAGGAATATCGGCAGTTCTTTGAAAAAGATCGGGCGCTTGTGCGGCGCTTCCAGAAGATTGATGTCAATGAGCCCTCAATCGAGGATGCGATCGAGATCATGAAGGGCTTGAAGCCCTATTTCGAGGAGTATCACAAGCTCCGGTATTCGAACGACGCGATTAAATCTGCGGTTGAACTTTCGGCTCGCTACATCTCGGACCGGAAGCTTCCGGACAAGGCCATCGACGTTATTGATGAAACTGGAGCAGCTCAAATGCTGCTGCCTGCATCGAAACGTCGCAAATTGATTACGGAAAAGGAGATCGAGGCCACCGTTGCTACGATGGCTCGTATCCCGCCCAAGACCGTATCCAAGGATGACGAGGCGGTTCTTGCCAACCTTGAGAAAGAGTTGCGATCTGTCGTCTATGGTCAGGACAATGCGATCGAGGCGCTAGCAACCGCAATCAAGTTGGCGCGGGCGGGCTTGCGCGAGCCGAACAAGCCGATTGGTTCCTATGTCTTTTCCGGCCCGACAGGCGTCGGCAAGACGGAGGTAGCCAAGCAGTTGGCGGCTTCTCTCGGCGTGGAACTGCTCCGCTTCGATATGTCGGAATATATGGAGCGCCACACGGTTTCGCGCCTGCTTGGGGCGCCTCCCGGCTATGTCGGTTTCGATCAGGGTGGTCTGTTGACGGATCAGGTCGATCAGCACCCGCATTCGGTCGTCCTGCTGGATGAGATCGAAAAGGCGCATCCAGATATCTACAACATCCTGTTGCAGGTGATGGATCACGGTTCCCTGACCGATCATAACGGCAAGAAGATCGACTTCCGCAATGTGATTTTGATCATGACGACGAACGCTGGCGCGTCGGAAATGGCGAAAGCGGCGATCGGTTTCGGTTCTTCAAAGCGGACCGGAGAGGATGAGGAAGCTCTAAACCGACTGTTCACGCCGGAATTCCGCAATCGTCTCGATGCGACCATACCGTTTGCGCCGCTGCCAACGGAAGTCATCCATCAGGTCGTTCAGAAGTTCGTCATGCAATTGGAAAGTCAGCTTTCCGAGCGCAATGTCACCTTCGATCTGCATCAAGACGCAATCGCTTGGCTGGCGGAGAAAGGCTACGACGAACGCATGGGTGCGCGCCCACTATCTCGCGTCATTCAGGAGCATATCAAAAAGCCGCTTGCGAATGAAATTCTCTTCGGTGCTCTGCGCAAGGGCGGGGTAGTGGAAGTCACCGTTGGCAAGAAGGAAGACGGCAAGGATGGTCTGGTTCTCAAATCCATTCCTGAAGCCGTGCCGGTGAAGCCAAAGCCTGAAGTGGAGGTTGAGGCCACTGAAGACAGCGGCTCGTCTAAGCAGAAAGCTGCAAAAGCCAAGGCATCCACAAAAGCCGACAGCAAGGAAAAGATGGTAAAGCCAAAGCTGCAGGATGGTGATGTCATAACGGACGAACCTTCCAAGCCGCGCAAAGGAAGTACGGTGCCAAGGGTTCCGAAAAAGAAGTGATCCGACAGGTTTATCGATGCCGGGGATTTTCCCCGGCATTTTCAATTTCAGCATCACCTAATCGTGCGGGTTGTGTTAGACACCCCGCGTCGACACAATTCCTACGCCAGCACTCTTTGGTTCTGCTGGCGTAGCGCTGGAAACGATTGATGCAAGCTTCCCCGATTGAGTACCGCTCCAATGCCGCCTGGTTTGTGACTGGCATGCGCGGAATATTTTCCATCCCGGCCATGATCCTGATGACTTCGTTTGTCGGTTTCAGTGCTTTCGCTCTGGAGTCCGGGATTAGCCGTACGCAGGCTGTATTCATGACGCTGTCTGTCTGGGCGTTACCGGCCAAGATGATCTTGATCGGGACGATGACAAGCGGTGCACCCGTTGCTGCAAGCTTCCTGGCGGTGACGCTCTCTTCCATCCGTATGATGCCCATGGTGGCCTCCATCATGCCGGAAATGCGCAATGAGCGAAGTCCAACCTGGTTGCTTCTATTTCTGTCGCATTTTGTTGCGATAACCTCGTGGGTCTTTGCCATGCAGCACATGCAAAGCGTACCTCGAGACCGCAGGCTCTCCTATTTCGGAGGCTTTGCAATAACGCTGACGCTACTGAACGGCGTGATCGTCGGTGTCTGTTATGGAATTGTCGCCCAATTTCCGCCCATTGTGGCCGGCGCGTTGTTCATGCTGACACCGATTTATTTCTTCGCGTCGATTTGGGCCAGCGCTCGTCATTCTGTCGTCAAGCTCGCCTTTGTTGTCGGTGTCATTGGCGGACCGCTGATGGCGATGATCGAGCCCCGCTTTGACATTCTGTATGTGGGCATAGGTGGAGGAACGGCAGCTTACCTAATTGATCGCTACTTTATCAGGCATCGAAGGTTCAAGTCCTCAAAGGCGGACCCAAGGGAGGAGCTGCCATGACCGAGAACTGGTGGTGGGCATTTCTCGTTATCGCAGTTGCTGGATGGCTGGCCACGGATATCTGGCGCTGGCTCGGCGTTGTCGTTGGAAACCGGCTCGATGAAGACTCCGAGGGCCTGCAATGGGTACGGGCCGTTGCAACCGCGTTGGTGATGGCGGTGACCGCAAAACTGGTTGTCTTCCCCACCGGCACAATTGCTGATGCACCGCTTTGGCTCCGGGCAGGGGCAGTGGCAATTGGCTTCGTTGCTTTTCTAATAGCAGGCCAGCGGGTTATCGTCTGTGTGGTGGTGGCGCTTTTTTGTCTTGTCAGCGGACTGTTGATCGTCTGAACACGGACAGCAATCAAGGCAAAGAGCACAAGTTTCGACGAAATTTCGGATTCCGTCGACTGTGATGCGGTATGCTCGGGCAACGCCTTGCACGACCCGAGCATGAGCAATCAGCTATTCAGCGCAGCACGGATCCGGGCGGCGTGGTCTGCTAGAATCGCCTGGTCCTCCATCTTGCCTGTATGTGGCTTCAAAGGTTGCCCTTCATGTCGGGGAATAACGTGAAAGTGCAGGTGAAAGACCGTTTGTCCTGCAGCTGGCTCATTGAATTGCGCGATGAACACACCGTCTGCGTCAAAAGCTTCTTTCGCAGCAACGGCAAGCTTTTGAACGACCGTAACCAGTTTGGAAAGCGTTGCCGGGTCTGCGTCCAGCAGGTTGCGTGAGCCCGACTTCGGGATCACCAAAAGATGCCCCGGAGCCTGCGGCATGACGTCCATAAAAGCCAGCGTATCGTCGTCCTCATAAACCTTGTGGGAGGGGATGGTTCCGGCAATGATCTTGCTGAAGATGTTGTCTGGATCATACGTCATCTATGTCTGTCTTTCCGATGTTTATGCGGTTGTTTTCAGATTGGTCGCCCTTCCGGAAAGGGCTGTGCTCACTGAGATACTCGCCAGCGTACTGCACTTCGCGCCGCTCCCTTTCAAGATAGTCTTCGATCGCGCGTCTGAGACCCGCATGGGCGATGAAGTGGCAGGAATGCGTGGTAACCGGCAGATAACCGCGGGCAAGCTTGTGTTCTCCCTGTGCACCCGCCTCGACCCGCTGCAATCCCTTGGCAAGAGCGAAATCGATCGCTTGGTGATAGCAGACTTCAAAATGCAGAAACGGATGATCCTCGATGCAGCCCCAATGACGACCGTACAGTGCGTCCTCGCCAATAAAGTTGATCGCACCTGCGATATAGCGGCCATTCCGTTTTGCCATGACGAGCAGGATGTAATCCGGCATTCGCTCACCGATCAGCGAATAGAACTGCCGCGTAAGATAGGGCCGACCCCATTTGCGGCTGCCGGTATCCATGTAGAACGCGAAGAACTGATCCCAAATATTTTCGGTCAGATCCGAGCCCGTCAACCATTCGATGGTGATGCCGTTTTCCACGGCAGCGCGGCGTTCCTTGCGCAGGTTCTTCCGCTTCGATGACGAGAGTTCATTCAGGAATTCATCGTGATTTGAATAGCCACGATTGATGAAGTGAAATTGCTGATCGGTCCTGTGCAAAAAGCGGGCTTGCTCCAGGAATGGCAACTCTCGCTCACTCAGAAACGTGATATGGGCGGAAGAAAGCCCCGTTTGCAGAGCGGCCGCAGCGACACCCTGAGCAAGTGCGGATCGCACCTCATCCGCTGACGATCCGTCGCGAGCCAACAGGCGAGGTCCGGTGGCCGGGGTGAAGGGTATGGAACACTGGAGCTTGGGATAGTAGCGACCACCGGCGCGCTCAAAGGCATCTGCCCAGCCGTGATCGAATACGTATTCTCCCTGACTATGGCTTTTCAGATAGGCAGGGACCGCCCCTAGCAGTACTCCCGCCTCGTCTTCGAGGAGCAGATGGTGACCCTGCCAGCCAGTCTTTGCGGTGGCCGAACCAGACTCTTCCAGGGAAGAGAGATAAGCGTGAGACAGGAATGGATTATAGGGTGAGCCACCTCCGCGTCGAGCGCCTGTCAAATGCGACCACTGCTCACTAGCGATGTTCTGGAAAGATCGTTCGACGCGGATGGTGATTTCTTCAGTCATTTACGCAGCGTTTCAGCTTTCTCGTGGGTCGAAACCCTCGAATGTCATCTGGTCTGCATGAGTATAGGTATGCGCCCGCGCGTTTTCATCCCTGACCGTCCAGGTGATGACGGGAATTCCGCGGCTTCGTTGAGCATCAACGAAACTGTTCGGCAAGTGTGACCAATGGTAGGAAATAAAGTCCAGACCAGCCTGCATGGCTTCATCATGTTCGAAGAACTTGTCCGGATCATTCCCTTCCGCTGTCAGGCCGACCGGATAGGAGGATCCTGCGCGTTTCAGCGCGAAAAGCAGATGATGATCGAAGCTCATCAACGCCACTTTGCCCTGATAGCCTTCCAAAACCTCTAGAACGGCTTCGGCAAATCCATCGTCATCTTCTTCCGTGCGACCCTTCAGCTCAATAACCAGGGGAACTTTGCCCTTCACGAGATCCAGCATCTGGCGCAGTCTTGGAATCTTGTCGCCGGTTCCCCCAACAGACAACAGACCGAGCTCAGCCGCGGATTTTTCTCGCACGTCTCCTGAAATGCCGCAGAGGCGTTCAAGCGTGTGGTCATGAAAGACCATAGGCACGCTGTCTGAAGACAGTTGGATATCGCACTCAATGGCGAAACTGGCTTCAACCGCCCGTGAGAATGCGGACAGGGTGTTTTCCCAGACTTTTCTGTTCTGATCATGAAACCCGCGATGGGCGACAGGGATATCTTTGATCCAATCAGAGTTCATGCTCATGCTTCAATTTCCACGATGGCATCGATTTCGACCGCGGCGTTGAAGGGAAGGGCGGCCATGCCGACGGCGGCCCGAGCATGTTTGCCTGGCGCGCCCAGAACGTTGGCGATGAGATTGGAGGCGCCGTTCATCACGATATGTTGTTCAACAAAGCCAGGCGCGGAGGCTATGAAGCCGTTCAGCTTGAGCACTTGCCGGATACGGCTCAAATCTCCACCCAAGGCGGCTTTGGCTTGGGCAAGAATGTTGATAGCGCAAAGTTCAGCCGCACGCTGGGCTGTCGGCACGTCAACTTCAGTGCCAACAAGCCCGGTTATTGCAATTTTTCCGCCTTCAATTGGCAATTGGCCCGAGATGTAGAGAGTGTTGCCGCTTATCGTGAATGGCACGTAGTTCGCAGCTGGCGCGGCTGCTACGGGCAATTCGACTCCCAAATCCTTGAGCCGTGTTTCGATGGCTGCGGACATTTCATTCTCCTGTTTGATTGTAAAATTGACGCGATTCCGTCACACATGAAAGACGCACTGCTATCGTGGCGTACATATAACATCGTGGGCTGAGTCCCATAGGAGATTGTGGATGAACCGTTACGACCTCGCTGGTGTTTTTTACGCCTCGACCCTGCTCTTTGCTTCCGGGGCAGCTCACGCTGGCGTCGAAACTGCACTTTCGCTCGTTCCCCATCGTGCCGTTTATGATCTGAAGCTGAAGGACTTGTCCGATCGATCCGGCATTGAAGGCATGTTCGGGCGCATGGTCTACGAGTTCACGGGCTCGGCCTGCAGCGGGTTCACGACCAATTTCCGCTTCGTCACCAAGATCGACACGGGCGAGGAGCAACGCGTTACCGATCAGCAGACGACAACCTTCGAGAACATCAAAACGCGTCAATTCCGCTTCGACACCAAGTCTTTCACGGATGAAAAACTGGACAAGCAGGTGACCGGCGAGGCGACTGACGCGAAAACCAATCTTGCGATCTCACTTGCCAAGCCGGACAAGCGGGATGTGACGCTGACGCCTTCGCAGTTTCCGACGGAGCACATGCTGGAGGTCATCGACCATGCCAAGCAGGGCAAGCGGTTTTTCGAGGCGCGGGTTTTTGACGGCTCCGAAGACGGCGACAAGAGCCTGCTGACGTCCACGATTGTCGGCGCGCAGCAGCAGCCGAAGGCCGATGACGAGGAAGCACAGCTTGCCGGCGAATTTGCCAAAACACCGTACTGGCCGGTCACGATTGCCTATTACAACGAGGATGCCCGATCCGATTCTACACCTGTCTACCGTATGTCGTTCAAGCTCTACGACAACGGCATCACGCGCGACCTGACCATGGATTATGGAGATTTCGTGCTTTCCGGGACGCTTTCGAAGCTTGAAGTTCTGGGGAAGCCATCGCAGGAAAAATGCAACTGAGATCTGAGGCAGGCGGGCTGCATATCTTACTTGCAGGTGAAGGTGCCGCCCGTCTTCATGTCGAGTTGCTGAGTGCAGGTCGATACTTTCTGCTTGATTTCGATCATCAGAGGTTTTTCTGATGATCGATAGCGGCACGCTATGGTGAGCGTTCGGCCTTCCTTGTAGACGGAACTCACTTGCCAGACCGCTTTTCCTCTGGTCGCACTTCCTGATGACTGGTCTGGCGCGAGCACCACATTATCTGCCACCAGACCATCGAACAGCTCTATGGAAAGCAGCGGATCCGATGCACGACCGGGGCAACCGGGATCCGAGGCATGGGCAGTCGATGCTGCAAACAGAGATACAAAACCCAGAACAATTGCAGGTTTGTTCATTCAACACTCCCCAGTCAGCTTTTAAGAAGCCTGCAAAATTCCAGACTTTATGTCTGTGTAGGAGAAGCAATCTCCAGAGCCGGGAAGTTAAAATAACACTCCGGGTCTTGCAATTGGATGACAAGGCGGTTATGCGCACCGTCATTCCACACGCGAAGCTTGGGATTGGCCGGGAGAAATCCGGTCTGTTCCGCCGGTGGCTGTTTATGCAGCTGTTCGTTTCGCGGGGGTTAAACCGGAAACTAGGAGTATAAGGCATGGCATTGCCTGATTTCAGCATGCGTCAGCTTTTGGAAGCTGGCGTCCACTTCGGTCACCAGACACATCGCTGGAACCCGAAGATGAAGCCGTACATCTTCGGCGATCGTAATAACATTCACATTATCGACCTGGCGCAGACCGTTCCTATGCTGTCGCGCGCCCTGCAGGTGATTTCCGACACGGTTGCTCGTGGCGGTCGCGTCCTGTTCGTTGGCACCAAGCGTCAGGCTTCTGAACTGATCGCCGACTCTGCCAAGCGTTCTGCCCAGTACTACGTCAACTCCCGTTGGCTCGGCGGCATGATGACGAACTGGAAGACCATCTCCAATTCGATTCAGCGCCTGCGCAAGCTCGACGAAATCCTGAACTCCGAAGCCCAGGGCTTCACGAAGAAGGAGCGTCTGAACCTTGAGCGCGAGCGCGAGAAGCTGGAGAAGGCTCTCGGCGGTATCCGTGACATGGGCGGCACGCCGGACCTGATGTTCATCATCGATACCAACAAGGAAAAGATCGCTATCGACGAAGCCAAGCGCCTGGGTATCCCGGTTGTCGCTATCATCGACTCGAACTGCGATCCGGACCTCATCGACTACCCGATTCCAGGTAACGACGACGCTTCACGCGCAATTTCGCTTTATTGCGACCTCGTTGCTCGCGCCGCGATCGACGGTTTGGCTCGCCAGCAGGGCGCTTCCGGTCGCGATATCGGCGCATCTGCCGATGCACCGATCGAGCCGGCTCTGGCTGACGAAGCTCAGGCTTAATTCACTGGGGAGCTTCGGCTCTTCGTTCCATGATTTGAAGGTCGCCCCTGTGGCGGCCTTCATTCGAATGTAGACGCTCCGTGGCCAAGTGCACGCTGTTGATAGCTTGATGCGCCGGAGTGCCATTCATAACGCTGTTATAGTCCCGAGTACATTCGTGCTCCAAATTGGCGCCGGTTTCCGATTCCAGCAGGCGCATCCGACAAATCGATAAGAGGCGAAAATGAGCGAAATCACAGCCGCAATGGTCAAGGAACTGCGCGAGAAGAGCGGCGCAGGCATGATGGACTGCAAGAAGGCGCTCGCCGAAACCAATGGCGACATGGAAGCCGCGATCGACTGGCTGCGTGCCAAGGGTATCGCCAAGGCTGACAAGAAGTCTGGCCGTACTGCTGCAGAAGGTCTCGTCGGCATTGCCAGCGCTGGTACCAGCGCCGTTGTTGTCGAACTCAACTCCGAAACCGACTTCGTTGCTCGTAACGATGCGTTCCAGGATCTCGTTCGTGGCGTTGCGGCGGTTGCGCTGACGACGGATGGTTCCGTTGAGGCTGTTTCGGCTGCGACCTACCCGGCGACTGGCAAGTCCGTCACTGATACGATCAAGGACGCAATCGCCACCATCGGCGAAAATATGACGCTTCGTCGTTCTGCAAAGCTTTCGGTCGAAGACGGTGTGGTTGCGACCTACATCCACAACGCAGCTGCTGATTCGCTTGGCAAGCTGGGCGTGCTGGTTGCTCTCAAGTCGACCGGTAACAAGGACGTTCTGACAGCTATCGGCCGTCAGGTTGCCATGCACGTTGCCGCCACCAACCCGCTGGCGGTTCGCGCCGAGGAAGTCGACGCTGCTGTTGCCGAGCGCGAGCGCAACGTCTTCATCGAGCAGTCCCGCGCCTCCGGCAAGCCAGACGCGATCATCGAAAAGATGGTTGAAGGCCGCATGCGCAAGTTCTTTGAAGAAGTCGCGCTTCTCTCGCAGGCATTCGTGATCAATCCCGACCTGACTGTTGCCGCTGCTCTTAAGGAAGCGGAAAAGGATGCTGGCGCTCCGATCGAAGTCACGGGCATTGTTCGTCTGCTGCTCGGCGAAGGCGTCGAGAAGGAAGAGACCGATTTCGCTGCAGAAGTTGCAGCGGCCGTTAAGCACTAAGCTTTCGTTCTAAAACCTGTAAAAGCCTGGGGCATCGCGTGACAATGCGATGCCCTTCGTGTATCCGGCTTTCGGTGCGATCCTCGAAGGAGTTTCCATGTCTTCCACCCAACCCGTCTATAAACGTGTACTGCTGAAGGTCTCTGGTGAGGCGCTGATGGGCAGTCAGGGCTTTGGCATCGATGTCACTGTCGCCGATCGTATTGCCGCCGACATTGCCGAGGCCGTTTCCATGGGTGTGGAAGTCGGCGTGGTCGTTGGCGGAGGAAACATTTTCCGCGGCGTGGCTGTTGCGTCCAAGGGTGGAGATCGCGTCACTGGCGACCACATGGGCATGTTGGCAACAGTGATCAATGCACTGGCGCTGGCGACGTCGCTGCGCAAACTCAACATCGAGACGGTCGTTCTCTCTGCGATTGCGATGCCGGAAATCTGTGAAAGTTTCTCACAGCGGCGCACGCTTCATCATCTGGAACAGGGCCGTGTGGTGATCTTTGCCGGCGGAACGGGCAACCCCTTCTTTACGACCGATTCGGCTGGCGCGCTCAGAGCCGCCGAAATCGGTGCACAGGCCATTTTCAAGGGAACGCAGGTGGATGGTATCTATTCTGCCGATCCGAAAAAGGACCCGAATGCTTCCCGTTTCGACAGCCTTACGCATAGCGAAGTGCTGGAGAAGGGGCTGGCCGTCATGGACGTTGCTGCCGTGGCGCTAGCGCGTGAGAACAGTATTCCAATCATCGTGTTCTCGATACACGAGAAGGGTGGTTTCGGCCAAATCTTGACGGGTGGTGGCCTGAAGACCATCGTAACCGATAACTGACATCAGGCGCGGTCAGGATGCCGCGACAGCAAGAAAAATGGAGTGTATGATGAGCGGAACGGATCTCAACGATCTCAAGCGTCGTATGGACGGCGCCATTGCAGCATTCAAGAGCGATATTGCTTCCTTGAGAACAGGCCGTGCTTCGGCAAACATCCTGGATCCGGTCACGGTGGAGGCCTATGGTTCGCGCGTTCCGTTGAATCAGGTCGCCAACATCAGCGTTCCAGAGCCGCGTATGCTTTCGGTTTCCATCTGGGACAAGACGATGGTCGGGGCTGTCGACCGTGCGATCCGCGAATCCCACCTTGGTCTTAACCCGATCGTCGACGGCCAGACACTGCGCATTCCGCTGCCGGAACTCAATGAAGAGCGGCGCAAGTCACTCGTGAAGGTGGCGCATGACTACGCCGAAAAGGCAAAAGTTGCCGCTCGCCACGTACGCCGCGATGGGATGGAAGCCCTGAAGAAGGCCGAGAAGGACGGAGTCATCGGCCAGGACGACAGCCGTGCACAGTCTGAAAAAGTACAGAAGATGACGGATGATACGATTTCCGAAGTCGATCGCTTGCTTGCTGACAAGGAAAAGGAAATCATGCAGGTTTAAATCCCCTGCTGCGCTCACCGGTTGAATCGGCACGAAATGAACGGATATTCCATGATTAGTGGTTCGACGCCGAATGTGCCGAAGCATGTTGCCATCATTATGGATGGCAACGGGCGCTGGGCCAAGGAGAGGGGCTTGCCACGGACCGTGGGACATACCAAAGGCGTGGAAGCCGTTCGTCGTGCAGTCGAAGTGGCCGGTGGATATGGCATACGCTATTTGACCTTGTTCGCATTTTCGTCAGAAAACTGGAGTCGTCCGGAAGCAGAGGTTTCTGACCTTCTCGGGCTTCTGAGACGGTTCATCCGACGCGATCTCGCCGAGCTGCATAAATCCAATGTTCGGATCAAGGTCATCGGCGATCGCGAGAACCTGAAGGGCGATATTCTGCCGCTTTTGCTCGAGGCCGAGGATACCACTCGTGGCAATTCCGGCCTCACGTTGATCATTGCATTCAATTATGGTGCGCGCGACGAACTCATGCGTGCAGCGCGCCGTCTGGCGTCTATGGTTGAAGCGGGAGAACTGGCATCACAGGATATCACTGAAAACCACCTTGCATCGCAGTTGGATACGGTGGGAATTCCGGACCCTGACCTTATCATTCGAACCAGCGGCGAGGAGCGTCTCTCAAACTTTTTGCTCTGGCAGGCTGCATATGCCGAATTGGTTTTCCTGCCAGGCTATTGGCCTGATTTCGGGCGCGAGATGTTCGATGAGGCCCTGCGAATCTTCGCTACGCGCGATCGTCGCTTTGGCGGCCTTTCCGAAAGCACAACGGCGGTGGTAGGGTGATGTCGTCTGAGTTGAAGAAGCGAATCGTTTCGGCCATCGTTTTGGCGGTCGGTTCGTTGTGGGCGACATGGATGGGCGGCTTGGCCTTCGATATCCTGTCGGCTGCGATCATGGTTTCGATCTATTATGAATGGTCGACGATGACCGGGCTGTCGGCGCGGCATTATCCTTCATACGCCTTCGGTTGGTTTGCGATTGCTCTCCTCTCGTTGAATTTGATCGCTGGCGATCCGGCTCTCGGCGTTCCTCTGCTGGCCGGTCTCACCGTAACCGGATTGATATTGCTCTATCTGAGAGATTGCAGCGGTTGGTTTCCGGGGGGTATCTTCTACGCAGGCCTCAGTGGCATTTCCCTGGCGGCAATTCGTGGGAATGATGCCTCAGGTTTAGTTGCCATGATCTATGTCTTCGCGATTGTTTGGGCGACCGACATTCTTGCGTTCTTTGTGGGACGCGCCATTGGCGGGAAGAAACTGGCACCGCGCATTTCGCCGGGGAAAACCTGGTCCGGTGCCATTGGTGGGACGATATCCGGGGTGATTGCCGGAGGCGCTGTATCGTTCTCCTTCTTTCCGCAGTTGAGCTTCCGGACGCTGGGCCTCGCGCTCCTGTTGTCCATCGCGAGTCAAATCGGTGACCTTTTCGAATCGTTCATCAAGCGTCGTTTCGGCGTAAAGGATTCCAGTCATCTCATTCCTGGTCACGGTGGGGTGATGGACCGGGTTGACGGCCTCGTTTTCGCCGGTTTCACAGCTTTTCTTCTTGCGGTGATCCATGCGGCGTGGTCTGACGCAGGTGGTACATCAGTTGCAGCTTTCGTATTTGGCTTGTAAATAAAGCCGGATCGCGCGCGGAGGAAGAAATGGCCATCTTTGGCTTCATTACAGGCTATTTGATTCCGTTCATTCTTGTGCTGTCGTTGCTCGTCTTCGTCCATGAGATGGGGCACTATCTTGTCGGTCGCTGGAGCGGTATCCGAGTCACTGCGTTTTCCATCGGCTTTGGCCCGGAGCTTATCGGCTTCAACGACAAGCACGGCACCCGATGGAAAATTTCCGCGATCCCACTGGGCGGCTATGTCAAGTTCTGGGGCGATGAGGATGCATCGAGCCGACCCGATTTCGACGGTCTTGGTCATCTGACAGAGGCGGAGCGCGCCCAGACACTTGGCGGCGCGAAGCTCTGGAAGCGTGCTGCCACCGTTGCTGCCGGTCCGATTGCGAATTTTCTCTTGGCAATCGTCATTTTTGCAGTCCTTTTCGGCGTGTATGGACGATCTGTCTCTGATCCCGTTGTTTCGGAAGTGCGCGCGGACAGTGCTGCCGCGGCCGCAGGCATCTTGCCGGGAGATCGTCTGGTCGCGCTGGATGGATCTGCAATCAAGACATTCGATGATGTTCGCCGCTACGTCAGTATCCGCCCGGAAACGCTCGTTACTGTGACCATTGAGCGAAACGGCCAGCGCCAAGACATTCCTCTGGTGCCGAAGCGGACCGAACTTACCGATCAGTTCGGCAACAAGGTCGAAATGGGTTTGATTGGCGTCGTTACAAACGAGCAGAGCGGTAACTTCCGTCGCGTACAGTACACGCCGATCGAGGCGGTGAAAGAAGGCGTGATCGAAACGGGACAGATCATTTCCGGCACGTTCCGCTATATCGGAAATCTTGTTACGGGTCGCATGAAGGCAGATCAACTGGGTGGGCCGGTGCGGGTGGCACAGGCATCCGGGCAGATGGCAACTCTCGGAATTGCCGCAGTGATACAACTCGCAGCCGTCCTGTCCGTTTCGATCGGTTTGCTCAATCTGATGCCGGTTCCGGTACTTGATGGTGGCCATCTTGTGTTCTATGCCATTGAGGCCATTCGTGGAAAACCACTTGGGGCGGGTGCACAAGAGATTGCGTTTCGTATCGGACTGGCTATGGTTCTGAGCCTGATGGTATTTGCAACGTGGAACGATATCAGCAATCTAATAGGCTGAGGACGTTCGAGGAAAGGGTCTGTTTACCTTGTTTGCAAGTCGCCGTGTCGATTGGGACACTGCTTGCAAGGAAGTAAATAGAAATTAACGGGAAACCTTGCTTGTAGGGTAAAAGCAGGTAAAACGACACACGTGGCCGGAGTCGGGTTACCGCCCGCCGAGGGACAACGGGAAAAGGTAAGAATTGAAATGAAAGCTGGTTCAAAGTTTTTGAACGCAGTGTCGGCGTTTGCGCTGTCTGCTGGTGTTGTCGTGTCGGGCGCAAGCGTTGTTGTGCTTGCATCGCCTTTGGCGGCTGAAGCCGCTGTGATTCAGCGCATTGATGTGCGGGGCGCCCAGCGTACCGGCCAGGAGGCTGTCCGTTCAAATCTTACCATTCGCCCAGGGGTAGCGTTTTCCAATTCGGACATTGATGAGTCGGTCAAGCGCCTGTACGCAACCGGCTATTTCTCTGACGTGAAGATTTCCGTTTCGGGCGGGACCCTGGTGGTTTCCGTCAATGAGAGCCGCCTGGTCAATCAGGTTGTTTTCAACGGTAACCGCAAGATCAAGGATGACAAGCTCCAGTCTGTTGTTCAGACGCAGCCGCTCGGACCATACTCAGATGCAATCATTCAGGCGGATATTCAGCGCCTCAAGGAAGCCTATACGTCGATCGGTCGAAGCGATGTTCAGATCACGACCCAGACGGCTCCGGTCGGGCAGGGTCGGGTAAACCTGGCTTTCGTGATCAACGAGGGTGAGCGCACGAAGATCTCCTCGATCAACTTCGTCGGCAATCAGGCTTACGGTGATCGTCGTCTGCACGACGTACTGGTTACCAAGGAAAGCGGTCCGCTGTCGTTCATCACGCGCAAGGATGTCTATTCCGATGATAAGCTGCGTGCTGACGAAGAGGCGCTTCGCCAGTTCTACTATAATCACGGCTACCCGGACTTTCGCGTCGTTTCCTCCAATGCGGTGCTCGACGAGTCGAAGAACGAGTACACAATCACGTTTACGGTCGAAGAAGGCGCACGCTATAATTTCGGCAATGTGGCTGTCGAATCAACTGTCAGCGGAATTAGCGGCGAGGAGTTGCAGGGTCTGGTGCAGACCAAGAGCGGCAACACCTACAACGCCAAGGAAATCCAGAAGACAATGGAGGCGATCTCCAAAAAGGTCGCTAGCGCAGGTTATCCGTTCGCACGTGTTACGCCGCGCGGTGATCGTAATTTCCAGACCAACACCGTTGGCGTGACCTACCTGGTGGATCAGGGGGAGCGCGCATACGTTGAGCGTATCGATATTCGCGGCAACACACGTACGCGCGACTATGTTATTCGTCGTGAATTCGACCTTAGCGAAGGTGATGCCTTCAACCAGACGATGATCACGCGTGCCAAGCGCCGCCTGGAAGCCCTTGGTTACTTCGGCAAGGTCAATATTTCTACGCAGCAGGGCTCGTCTCCTGACCGCGTCGTGATTGTGGTTGACGTTGAGGATCAGGCGACCGGTTCGTTTGGTATTGGTGCAGGTTATGCGGCCAACGACGGTGTAGTTCTGGAAGCTTCTGTCGAGGAAAAGAACTTCCTGGGTCGTGGTCAGTACATTCGTGTTGCTGCCGGTGGTGGTCAGGATAGTTCGCGCACCTACTCCTTGAATTTCACCGAGCCTTATTTCCTTGGCTATCGCCTTGCTGCTGGCTTTGACGTTTTCAAGAGCCAGACCTCTTCGAACGACTATTATACCTACGAAGAGCAGGGCTTTACGCTACGTGTGACGGCGCCGATCACGGAAGAACTGGCGACGACATTCCGGTATAACTATAAGGAAATTCAGTATAGCGGTGATGGCGACTGGAAGACGAGCCTTTCGCGTCCGTATCTGGATCTCGTGAACGGTGGTACCTATCTACAGTCGTCCGTTTCGCAGACGTTGACCTACAATACGTTGGACAGCATGACGCTCCCGCGTCAGGGCATTTATGCAACGGTTACGCATGAATATGCCGGTCTCGGTGGCGATTCCGAGTTCTACAAGATCTACGGGCGCGCTCGCTACTTCCACACGCTTTCGGACGAAATGGACCTCATCGGTCAGTTGTCTGTTGGTGCGGGCCACGTTGTTGCGACAGGCGACAAGCTGAATGTGTTCGATCAGTTTACGCTAGGCGGACGTCAGGTTCGTGGTTTCGAGAACGATGGTATCGGTCCTCGCATGCGTAATGGTGACACGATCGGTGGCACGACCTACTTCACCGCTTCTGCGGAAGTAACCGCTCCGCTGCCGGTTGTTCCGGAAGACTTTGGTCTTCGCGCAGCATTTTTTGCAGATGCGGGTACGCTCTATGGCAACGAAGTGGCCAATACAGCTGGTATCCAGGGTACGAGTTCGGCATGGCGCGCATCCGTGGGCGCAGGCATCACTTGGGCTTCTCCGTTCGGAGCTCTTCGCTTCGATTACGCGGTTCCGGTTGTGAAGGAAGACTACGATCAGGAACAGCGCTTCCGCTTCAGCATGGCGAACCAGTTCTGATCTTCTCGGCCCTCGAAAGAGGGCCGATTGCTCTTCAGGAGCTTGACTTCATGGACAGAAATTCTTTCTTTCCGCCTTCCCAGGCGATCAGTTTGCGCGAACTCGCGAACCGATGCCAGGCTGAACTCGTGGATGAAGGTACCGGTAGTTCGATGATCAGGGGGGTCTCACCTGTTTATCGTGCCAAGGAAGGCGATGTTTGCTACATTGCATCCAGGAAGTACCGAGTCGAACTAGAAACCTGTGCTGCCACCGCTATCATCTGCGGGTCCGGACTCGAAGGTTATGTGCCAGCTGGAATCTCTATTCTGCGTGCCGCATCGCCCCAAACCTCATTCGCGTTGATGGCCTCTCTTTTGTATCCGGCTGCATTGCGGCCGATGCAGGTTCAAGCATCCGGCATTTCGCCATCTGCCCATGTCGATCCGACCGCGCGCCTTGAGGCGGATGTTACCATTGAGCCGTTTGCCGTCATTGGTGCTGGCGTCGAGATCGGAGCTGGCACTCATATTGGTTCTAGCGTGACCATTGGGCCTGGCGTCAAGATTGGCCGGGGCTGTTCTGTTGCGTCGAATGTCACGCTTGCCTGCACTTTTATTGGCAATAACGTGATCATTCACTCCGGTGCTCGCATTGGACAGGACGGATTCGGCTTTGCGCCCAGTGCGACCGGCATGGTGAAGATCGTTCAGATTGGGCGTGTGATCATTCAGGACAATGTCGAAATCGGCGCTAACACAACGATCGATCGTGGCGCCATGGATGATACCGTCATTGGCGAGGGTACCAAGATCGATAATCTCGTTCAGATCGGTCATAATGTGCGGGTCGGCCGGCATACAGCCATGGCGAGCGGTGTCGGCGTAGCGGGATCAACGGTAATCGGCAGTGGAGTACAAATAGGCGGCGCTGCCGGGGTCAACGGACATATTTCCATTGGTGATGGTGCCCAGATCGCGGGAATGAGCGGCGTGATTACACCAGTTCCTGCCGGAGCGAAATATGGTGGAATGCCTGCGCGCCCCTTGGGCGATTTTTTGCGAGAATCGGCTGAAATCATGGTGCGTGCCGAAGGTCGCTTGAAGAAGAAGGGTGAAAATAATGGCTGATGAGTCGCAGCAAGTGCTGGATTCAGTCGACATCATGGAGCTGATGGAGCTGTTGCCTCATCGCTATCCGTTTCTCCTCGTTGACAAGATCGTTGATATCAATGGCGACGAGAGCGCAGTTGGTATCAAGAATGTAACGGTCAACGAGCCACATTTTCAGGGCCATTTTCCGACTCAACCCATAATGCCCGGCGTTTTGATTGTGGAAGCGATGGCCCAAACGGCTGGCGCCATCTGTGCGCGGAAGCAGGGTGCTGGTGGCAACCTTGTGTACTTCATGACAATTGACAATGCTCGCTTCCGTAAGCCGGTTGTTCCTGGCGACCGCGTTGAAATTCGGGTTCGGAAGCAGAAACAGCGTGGTAACATCTGGAAGTTCCACTGCGATGCTCTGGTTGACGATGTGCTGGTCGCCGAAGCAGATATCGGCGCCATGATGCGCCCGAAGGAAGCTGAATGAGTTCGATAGCTGCAAGTGCACGTATTCACCCGCTCGCCATCGTCGAAGATGGCGCTGTCATTGGTGAAAACGTTGTTGTCGGTCCTTTTTCAAGGGTGGGCTCCCGCGTTGTCCTAAAAGATGGCGTTCATATCATTTCGAATGCTGTGGTCGACGGATTTACGGAAGTCGGCGCGCAGTGCCAGATTCATCCGATGGCCGTCATCGGTGGTGTTTCGCAGAGCCTGCATGAGGCAGGTGATGATTCGAAGCTTATCATCGGCGCGCGTTGCACAATTCGTGAAGGCGTGACGATGAATTCTGGTACTGTGGGGGGTGGGGGAGTAACTAGCGTCGGAGATGATTGCCTGTTTCTCGCCAATTCACATGTCGCCCACGATTGCCGTCTGGGCAACAATATCATCCTGTCCAACAATGTCATGCTTGCTGGGCACGTCATTGTGGGGGATCGTGCTATCCTGAGTGGTGGATGTGCTGTGCATCAATTCACGAGAATAGGTCGACAGGCATTCATTGGTGGCCTCTCGGCAGTCAATTACGACGTGATTCCATATGGCATGCTGAACGGCAATCCCGGCATTCTTGGTGGCCTTAACGTTGTTGGGATGACACGCGCCGGCATAGAGCGGGCTATCATTCACAAGGTCCGGCGAGCTTACAAGGATATCTTCGAGGCCGAGGGCTCCGTTCGCAGCAATGCCGCCGCGTTGCGGAACGATTACCTGGACTGCCCTGAGGCGCTCGAGGTGATCGACTTCATTTGTGCCGAGAGTGATCGAGCCATATCTTCCCCGTATCGCGGGAAGGCTTGAGCCGGTGTCTCTGGTAGGTGGTGGAGGCCAAACTGGTAGGCTCGCCATCATAGCAGGGCGTGGTTTCCTCCCTCTGTATGTGGCCCAGGCAGCGCGGCGAGCTCAGGATGAGCCCTATATCATCGCGCTTAGCAACGAAGCGGATGCTGACTTTTCCGGCTTTTCCGCTCAAGTTGCGGGCATCGGCGATGCGCGTTTGATTGAGCAGATCGTCCGGCGTGAAGGGATCAGCCGCGTTGTCATGTCTGGCGGTGTTCACAAGAGGCCAGATTGGGGCAGTATTCATCCGACATTACGCGTGGTTTTTCGATTGCCTTCTATTGTGAAGACGCTGATCAACGGTGGAGATGACGCTGTCCTGCGAATGGTTATCGGCATTTTTGAGGGTATGGGTTGCCGTGTTTGCGGCGTCCATGAAATTGCCCCGGACCTTCTCGCGCAAACCGGACTGTTATACGGTCCAGCTTTGACGGATCAGGATCGGATAGACATCAAGGCTGGAGTGGAAGCCGCAAGGGTTCTTGGTCGCCTAGATATTGGGCAGGGAGCTGTTTGCGTCGGTGGCCGCATCATCGCCTTGGAGGGCCCCGAAGGCACGGATTCCATGCTTGCCCGTGTCGCTGACCTGCGTCGATCAGGACGGATATCCCAACGGAAAAAGGGTGTGCTTGTCAAACTCTGTAAGCCTCAGCAGGATCTGCGCGCGGATCTCCCGACGATCGGTCCGTCGACAATTGTAGCTCTCTCTGCCGCGGGTCTGGCAGGTGTGGCCGTTGAGGCCGGCCGCTCATTGATTGTCGAACAAAAAGCGGCTGGAGAGTTTGCTGAGCAACATGGTCTTTTCATCGCTGGCGTTGATCTGGGACTGGATGGGTTGGGGTTGCCGTGAACGGAAAAGAACTCAAGGTCGCAGTGGTTGCGGGAGAAGTGTCTGGAGATCTTCTTGCTGCCGATCTCGTGCACTACCTGCGAGCAGAATTTGGCGGCACCATCAAGCTCGTCGGGGTTGGCGGGGATGCGCTGGAGGCACAGGGGCTCAGGTCCTTCTTTGACTATTCTGAACTTTCCATCATGGGAATAACGCAGGTTCTGAAGCGGTTGCCGCAGCTTCTGCGCCGTGTACGGCAGACTGCCGACAGAATTGTTGAAGCCAGGCCTGACCTGCTTGTCATTGTCGATAGTCCAGACTTCACCCATCGTGTCGCGAAACATGTCCGCGCGAAACTGCCTGGCCTGCCCATTGTGAATTATGTGTGTCCGAGCGTGTGGGCCTGGAAAGAATACCGTGCCAAGGCCATGCTGGGATATGTCGATCACGTGCTGGCTGTCTTGCCCTTTGAACCACCGGAGATGGTGCGCCTGGGTGGGCCGACAACAACGTTTATCGGCCATCGATTAACCGCGGATCCGAACGTGAAGCGCGTGCGTGAGCAGCGTCAGACTTTGGTAGAGAGCCAGGTCATCGGTCGTCGCTCCGGTCCATGTGTTCTGCTTTTGCCGGGGTCGCGGTCAACCGAGATCAAGGGCCTGATGCCGATTCTCAAGGACACGGCGGATCTCATCCGCAGTCGCAATCCGTCGGCAACCTTTCTGCTGCCAACGGTTTCGCGTCAACATGCTCTCGTTGAATCGCTGCTTGCGGACTGGAGCGTAAAGCCAACGGTCACCCGGACTCCGCAGGAAAAATGGGACGCTTTTGCCAAGGCGGATATGGCTCTTGCCGCTTCTGGAACAGTGACGCTGGAACTTGCACTGTGCGGTGTTCCAACCGTGTCCATGTACAAGACAGATCTGTTGATGAGGCTGTTTCTGTCACGGATCAAGGTGTGGTCAGCGGCCTTGCCCAATCTCATTGCGGACAAACCTGTCATTCCGGAACACCTTAACGATCTTTTGCGCCCTGGCTACTTTGCGCGCTGGGCGGAGGTGCTGTCGCGCGAGACGCCTCAATTGCGCGCAATGCAGAGTGGCTTTGACGAAGTTTGGGCAAAGCTCGCCACCGATACTCCTCCAGGTCTGGCTGGAGCCAGGGTTGTACTCGATCTGCTCTCAGAGCAAAACAAGCTTCCTGGTTGAACATGTTCCGAGCCTAAGTTCGGCGCGAATTCCAGATCGTCAGTTCCCCAGATCGTCAGTTCCATTGACACGATAAAGCCCGCCATTCCATTGAATGACGGGCTCTTTCTCATGTTCGAAACGCAGTTCAGCGTTTGGATAGCGGGAGGTAATCTCGCTTCGGCGCGCCGGTGTAGAGCTGGCGCGGACGACCGATACGCTGCTGCGGATCTTCGATCATTTCCGCCCACTGAGCGATCCAGCCGACTGTACGGGCAAGTGCAAAGAGCACCGTGAACATGGTGGTTGGGAAGCCCATGGCCTTCAGAGTGATGCCGGAATAGAAATCGATGTTCGGGTAGAGCTTCTTCTCGATGAAATACTCGTCCGTCAGCGCGATCTTTTCCAGTTCCATCGCGACCTGCAGCAGCGGATCGTCCGAATGGCCAAGTTCTGCAAGCACTTCATGCGTGGTCTTCTGCATGATTTTTGCGCGCGGATCGTAGTTCTTGTACACGCGGTGGCCAAAGCCCATCAGGCGGAACGGGTCGTTCTTGTCTTTCGCGCGAGCGATGAATTCGGGAATACGGTCCGGAGTGCCGATTTCCTGCAGCATGTTGAGAGCTGCCTCGTTCGCGCCACCGTGCGCCGGGCCCCAGAGGCAGGCAATGCCAGCAGCGATACAGGCGAACGGATTGGCGCCAGACGAACCTGCGAGGCGAACCGTCGAGGTCGAGGCGTTCTGCTCGTGATCGGCATGAAGGATGAAAATCCGGTCCATGGCGCGCGCGAGAACAGGATTAACCTTGTATTCCTCGCACGGTACGGCAAAGCACATGCGCAGGAAGTTCGAGGCGTAATCGAGATTGTTCTGTGGATACACGAAGGGCTGGCCGATGTGGTACTTATAGGCCATTGCAGCGATCGTTGGCATCTTCGCGATCATGCGCAATGACGCAACCATGCGCTGATGCGGATCAGTGATATCCGTCGAGTCGTGATAGAAGGCGGAGAGGGCACCAACAGTGCCGACCATGACTGCCATCGGGTGAGCGTCACGACGGAAGCCTGTGAAGAAACGGCTCATCTGCTCATGCACCATCGTGTGATGTGTTACACGATGGTCGAAGTCCTTTTTCTGTGCAGCTGTCGGCAGTTCGCCGTAGAGCAGCAGGTAGCAAGTTTCCAGGAAGTCGCCATGCTCTGCGAGCTGTTCGATTGGATAGCCGCGATGCAGAAGTACGCCTTCATCGCCATCGATGAAGGTGATCTTGGATTCGCAGGATGCAGTCGATGTAAAGCCGGGATCGTAGGTGAAGGTGCCAGTGTTCTTATAGAGCGCGCCGATGTCCAGAACGTCCGGCCCGATCGTGCCCTTGCGCACCGGAAGGTCAACCTTCTTATCGCCTAGTCCAAGATGTGCATTTGTGTCCGTCATACTGATCCTCCGATGGGCGGAACGGCGCAGGACGCGCCAGGAAAAACTGAAGCTGTGCAATTAGCTATATGATCTCGCTGCCCCTGCCAAGCGCTCGACATGATGTTTTGTGCACCGCGAAAGTAGGGCTTAACGACCTCATGGCGAGACAGTAAAGAGGCTGTCCCGCGAATATGTTGAATTAAATCGATCCAATACAGATTTAGCCAAGAAGTTTGGTTTGACGCCGATTGACGCGCTCGTTCACCACAGGCAGTCTGCCCCTCATATTTAACTTAGCAAGCGATTTTTAAGGCAGCATATAGTGGATCGGGCACTCGTGGGGCGTGCAATACTATGTTTTTGGCGGCCTAAGGAGGCGACTCAGATCTGGATGCACTTGGCCGATGCATCTCGGGAGAATAACCCTTCGTTACAACCTTTGACGTGCCCATCATCAAACAGCCACTCCGAGCCACAGCCTGTTGTTGACAGCGAGAAGCGGTGGTTCCGGCGCGTATGGGAGGAAGAGGTGTCTTTTGGGCACGTTTTCCTGTTTCTGCCGGTCGTTTTGGGCAGCGGTGCGGCAATCTGGTTTACACTGCCGTTCGAACCTTCCCCGGTCCATTTCTGGTTCGCCGGTCTTCTTCTTGCTGCGGCATGTCTGGCGGGGAGAGCGGGCTATCAGACGCTGTCAGTCGCTGCTGCCATTCCTGGCCTTCTAGCAGGGGGGATGCTGCTCGCCAGATTCGAATCCGACCGACTTGCGACAATCATTCTTGATAGCCCGGTCACGACGAGCGTGACTGGTGTTGTCGAGCGTCGCGAGGCTGTTGGTGACCAGCGTTGGCGCTACGTCCTGAACATCTTAGAGACCTCCGAACCGAAGCTGAAGCGCGCGCCTGGACGCGTGACGCTCATCGTGCGCGGCAAGACAGACCCCTTGCAGACTGGCGCTATCGTGCGCGGACGCGCGCGATTGACACCGCCGTCCGGGCCGGCGCTGCCCGGTTTGAGCGATTTTGGCTTCCCAGCCTATTTCGACGGTATTGGTGCAACCGGCTTTTTCTACGGTCGCCCCGAGATATTGGGTGCTCAGGAAGTAAAAGGGGTTTGGCAACAGGCCGTGCAGTTCGCTTTCGCATTGCGCAGCTATGTCGGCGATCGAATTCGGCAACTCAATCCCGGTGATGAGGGCGCATTTGCGGCAGCAATCGTAACGGATGAGCGTCGAGCTATATCGCCACCGGTTGTGGAGGCTCTCAGGGCATCCGGTCTGGCGCATATCGTCGCGATATCCGGCTTGAACATGGCGCTTGCGGCTGGAATCTTTTTTGTCGGTCTACGAACCGTGCTCGTGATGCTGCCGGGCGTTTCAGCGCACGTACCTGTCAAAAAAGTCAGCGCATTCGGTGCGCTTCTGATGGTGACGGCCTATTACTGTATCTCCGGTTTCGGCGTATCAGCCGAGCGGGCATACATCATGATGGCGATCCTTCTGATTGCCATCCTCTTCAACCGCCCTTCGTTGAGTATGTACAACATCGCCCTGGCGGCGTTGGTAATCATTGTCCTTCACCCATCCAGCGTCATGGGCGCCAGTTTCCAGATGTCGTTTGCCGCGACTGCTGCTCTGCTTGCTTGCTATCGGCTTTGGGCTGACCGCTCCCATGAGCAGGATCAGGCACTCGTTCCGGGCATTTCCTTTCGCAGCCTTTTATCCAGCGCATCTCGGTTGCTGGCCGGAACTTTGATGACATCTCTGATTGGAGGATTGGCAACTGCGGTCTTTTCGATTGCGCATTTCAACCAGCTGACGGCCTATGGGCTTGCTGCCAATCTTGCGACAATGCCCATTATATCGCTGATCGTGATGCCATTTGGCCTGATCGGAATGCTGTTGATGCCGTTCGGGTTCGATCAACCGTTCTTCATGATCATGTCTCTTGGGTTGAAGCTGGTGATTGCCGTCGCGATGGAGGTGGCCTCTTGGGGCGGAAATACGGAAACAGGCCGTGCTGCGAGCTGGCTATTGCCTGTTGCCACCGCCGGTCTCATCATCTTCTCGCTCTTAAGGACACGACTGCGATGGTTTGGTCTCTTTATTCTCGTGGCTTCGGTTTGTGTCAACGCATCGGTAGAAAGGCCGCGAGCCGATCTTGTGATTGCAGAGGATGGGAGAATGGCAGCGCTCTTGAGTGGGACGTCAGCCTCCATCACTACGGAAAAACCATCCGAGTTTGTATTTAAACAATGGAAAAACGCGCTGGGCCTTGAGGAGGTCGTGCCGCCGGCCGTGACAAGTGTGGATGTGGGTAAGCGTAAGGCGGCACCAGAGTCAAAGGGGTCAGAATCAGGAACGGTTTCAGGGAAGACGCCGCGTCATGCATTGACGAGCAAAGAGATCTCGATCATCGACAAAGCGTTGACAATAGATAAGTTGCAGCCACTTCAAATGCCGCGATTCTCTTGCGTCAAAAATCTGATTTGCATGGGACGCAGCCAATCAGGTGTCAAGATCGCAATCGTGAGTGACATGCGGCTCACAGGATACGCGTGTGACCGGGCGGATCTTGTCATCGTGTCTGGCTCGCCATTTACGCAATGCCGCTCCGGTGCTCTTCTCCTGACGGGAGCAAAGCTGAAGCAGACAGGCTCAATTGAAATGTGGTTCAACGGTCAGCCTCAGTCCTCTTCCTGGACAATGAAGTCTGCGCTTCAGAGCAACAAAAGGCCTTGGCAGTTGCACCGTCTTTATGACTGGCGAACCGATACATTCCAGCCCTTGGACGTGAAACCATCGGTCGAATTCGGGTTCAGTGATAACGCCGAATGAGGCCCACCAGCTTACCTTGCACCTTGACACGATCTGGCGGGAAAATACGTGTCTCATAGGCGGGGTTCGCAGCTTCCAGCGCAATCGATGCGCCTTTGCGCCGGAAACGCTTCAAAGTCGCCTCTTCGTCGTCTACAAGGGCTACGACGATATCGCCGGGGCTGGCCGTATTGCCGTTTCGAATGATCACCGTGTCCCCATCCAGGATACCGGCCTCAATCATCGAATCACCCTTGACCTCAAGCGCGTAGTGTTCTCCGGGGCCAAGCATTTCCAAAGGAACGCTGATGGAATGGGTATTGTTCTGAATGGCCGAAATCGGCACACCGGCTGCGATTCGCCCCATGACAGGAACCGATGCGGACTGGCTATCATCTTCCGCGGCCTTAGACCGAACCGGAGCAGGCGGGGGCGGCTGAATTTTGCCGAGCGATCCCTCGATGACACTTGGCGAAAAGCCACGCTTTGGAACAGGTGGAGCAAAACCAAACGGCTCCGGCAACTTGATAACCTCCAGCGCCCGCGCACGGTTGGGGAGCCGACGGATGAAGCCTCTTTCTTCGAGTGCAGTGATCAGGCGATGTATTCCCGATTTGGAGGCGAGATCCAGGGCATCCTTCATCTCGTCGAACGACGGCGGCACGCCTGACTCCTTCATCCGTGCGTGAATGAAAAGAAGCAGTTCCTGCTGTTTACGTGTCAACATCCGTCGTCATCCTGTTGGGAAACAAATCCAGAACAGACACTATCTGTTCCATATGTGTTCCGCAAGAGGTTCACGGCAAATATAGCTTGCAGAAACACATGGATAATGGTGGGTTGCAAGCCTGGTTAGTGACAGGAGCTTCTTTTTGACTTCTCCGAACATCGATCATCTGGTCTTGCCGGTCGAATCGCTGGTTGTCGCCCGGAAGCGTTGGCGGGAGCTTGGCTTTACGGTGGCTCCAGATGCGTTCCATCCCTTCGGAACGTCCAATGCCTGTATTTTTTTCAGTGACGGAACCTATCTTGAGCCACTTGCCGTTCATGATGAGGCGCTCTTACACCAGAGTATTGGTGCAGGAAACTGCTTCGTCGAAAGGGATAGCGCGTTCCGGCAAGCCGAGGCTCGTGAAGGTTTTTCGGCTTTCGTTTTGCGTTCGACGGATGCGGTGACGGATGATGATCGCTTCCGGCAATCCGGGATAAGCGCCGGGAATCGCCTGGACTTTTCGCGCACCGTCGTCGATGAGATTGGGAGTGCTTCTGTTGCCAGCTTTCGACTGGCCTTCGCCCATCTGGGTTCCTCGCGCTTCTTTGCTTTCACCTGCCAGCGGGTTAATGCAGCGCTGCCCACTGTGGGGCCGTCTGTGGAACATCCAAACGGTGTGCTCGGACTTGATGCTATCTTCCTCTCAACAGAAGAGCCTGCAGGGATTGAAAATTTGGCGACGATGCTTGGCGTTCGCGCGCAGAAAACGGATCACGGGCATGTGTTCCAGCTGCGTAATTGTGACGTCGAAGTCGCGATGGAGATGGCCCGCGAGTCGGACAGAACCCGGACGCTTCCCGCAGATCTGCGTGGGATAGGCATCCGCTTCCGAGTCAGGAACATTGCCGAGACCCGCGCCGCGCTACACGAAGCATCCATTCTGCATCAGAGCAGCGGTGATTGCCTGATCATCTCGCCGGCACAAGGACAGAGATGTATCGTAGAATTCGTTCAGGCCTAATGTGTGCGAAATGCGAGGCCGCAGCGAAATGAACCTTGCAAAAGCCAAGCCGCGTCCAACATCGACGACCGTGGCCGGGAAGGGTGTATCGCTCCTACGCGTTGAAAAACTAGATCAGCATCTCTTACGGTACGAGAGCGCAACACAGGCGCTCGATGTTTGGTGCGATTTGCGAGGTTTCCAACGGCGTGAGAAGACCCATGCGAAGCGAGTTGACTCAAAATCAGCGTCACCACCCAAGACGGTACATGCTGCTCTCGGTTTAAGCGACGGCGAAGAAATCGAGTATCGCCAGGTTCAGTTGATGCGGGAGGGGCTGGTTCTTTCCGAGGCTGAAAACTGGTATCGACCAAATGCGTTGACCATCAAGATGAAAGAGCGTTTGGCTCAAACAAATGCCCCGTTTGGCCGGGTCGTTCAGGCTTTGCAGTTCACACGGAGAACTTTGCAGAGCCAAATCCTGTGGTGCCCTCCAGAACCCATGCCGCACTTCGTTCTTCGACACCACGCGGTCCTGTACAAGCCGGATTCGACGCCCTTCGCCTTTGTTATCGAGACCTATACCCACCATTTGCTGCTCGATCGAACGAGGTGAGAGGGACATCCATTTCCAATGGTGACAGTTCCACCCTCGACTGTTATTCACCGCGCGGGCGCATCGGTGCCACTCTTGGGTGATAACTGGACTGCACGATGCACGAATCGAAAAGGCTTGAAGCTTTCAGTATGCGTCCAGCAATTTGCCGACGCCTCAAGCCGAGCAAGCGGCTGACGCCGGGAAGGATAAGCTTATGAGTGTTGTCGCGAATTCCGTGGTTGCCGTAGGCGAAGGCAAATCCCGAGTCGAGTTTTCGAATGGAAAGCCTCTGTCACTCATTTGCGGGCCGTGCCAGATGGAGAGTCGCGACCACGCCTTCATGATGGCAGGTTTGATCAAGGAGATCACCGACAAGCTGGGTATCGGGCTCGTCTACAAGAGCTCTTTTGACAAGGCCAATCGGACGTCACTTTCCGGCAAGCGGGGTATCGGATTGGAGAAAGCGCTGGAGGTCTTCAGCGACCTGAAGAAAGAGTTCGGTTTTCCGGTCCTGACCGATATCCATACCGAAGAGCAGTGTGCAGAGGTCGCGCCGGTCGTCGATGTTCTGCAGATACCCGCCTTTCTGTGCAGGCAGACGGACCTACTTGTTGCTGCGGCCAAGACCGGTCGGGCGATCAACGTGAAGAAAGGCCAGTTTCTCGCCCCTTGGGACATGAAAAATGTGCAAGCCAAGTTCACGGAGAGTGGTAATCCGAACGTCATGCTGTGCGAACGGGGCGCATCGTTTGGCTATAACACGCTTGTATCCGACATGCGTTCGTTGCCCATCATGGCTGCCATGGGCTCGCCGGTCATCTTCGATGCAACGCACTCCGTTCAGCAGCCTGGCGGGCAGGGTGGCTCCACTGGCGGACAGCGCGAATTTGTCGAGACACTGGCGCGCGCCGCTGTGGCCGTTGGTGTTGCTGGCGTTTTCATCGAAAGCCATCAGGATCCGGATAATGCGCCTTCTGATGGACCGAACATGGTCAAGCTGCAGGACCTTCCGCGTTTGCTGGAGACATTGATGGCCTTCGATCGCGTAGCGAAGCGTGGCACCTGATGGGAGGACGCGACGGCTCGAAAATCGAGCTGTCATACTCGTGCCATTGTATTTTCCGCCTTGTTGGGTAAGACAGGCACATACTTTCACCGCACACTACAGGATGAGCTTATGACAGCTATTACGGACATTATCGCGCGCGAGATTCTCGACAGCCGTGGCAACCCGACCGTTGAAGTCGATGTCCACCTCGAAGATGGCAGCATGGGCCGCGCGGCCGTTCCGTCGGGTGCATCTACGGGCGCCCACGAAGCCGTTGAGCTTCGTGATGGCGGCAAGCGCTACCTCGGAAAGGGCGTTGAGAAGGCTGTTGAAGCCGTCAACGGTGAAATTTTCGATGCCGTTGGTGGTCACGACGCGGAAAACCAGATTCTCATCGACAACCTGATGCGCGAACTGGATGGCACGCCCAACAAGTCTCGCCTTGGTGCAAATGCGATTCTTGGCGTTTCGCTTGCCGTTGCGAAGGCCGCCGCTGAAGCTTCCGGTCTTCCGCTGTTCCGCTATGTCGGCGGCCCGAATGCCCGTCTCCTGCCGGTCCCGATGATGAATATCATCAACGGCGGAGCGCATGCCGACAACCCGATCGATTTCCAGGAATTCATGATCATGCCGGTCGGCGCGGAGAACATCCGTGAAGCCGTGCGCATGGGTTCTGAAGTGTTCCATGTTCTCAAGAAGGAACTGGCGGCACAGGGCCATAACACGAACGTGGGCGATGAAGGCGGTTTTGCTCCGGGCCTCGAGAGTGCGCCCGCTGCGCTGGACTTCATCATGAAGTCTATCGAGAAGGCTGGCTACAAGCCTGGCGACGATATGTTCGTTGCACTGGATTGTGCTTCCACCGAGTTCTTCAAGGACGGAAAATACGTGCTGGAAGGCGAAGGCCGTACGCTCGAGCCGGAAGCCATGGCTGAGTACCTCGCTGAGCTTGCTGCCAAGTATCCGATCATTTCGATCGAAGACGGCATGGCAGAAGACGACTGGGCGGGTTGGAAGGCTCTTACCGACAAGATCGGCTCCAAGGTGCAACTGGTCGGCGATGATCTGTTCGTGACGAACTCCGCGCGCCTGCGTGATGGCATCAAGATGGGTGTCGCCAACTCGATCCTCGTCAAGGTCAACCAGATCGGCTCGCTCTCTGAAACGCTGGATGCGGTCGAAACGGCACATAAGGCCCGCTATACAGCCGTTATGTCGCATCGCTCTGGCGAGACTGAAGACTCGACCATCGCTGACCTCGCCGTTGCACTGAACTGCGGTCAGATCAAGACCGGTTCGTTGGCGCGCTCAGACCGGCTCGCGAAGTACAACCAGCTGATTCGCATCGAAGAAATGCTGGGTCCGCAGGCTGCTTATGCGGGACGCTCGATCCTGCGCGCATAATTCGGCTAGAGCACGTCCAGCAAAAGTGCGTCAGCGGTTTTGCGTCCGGACTGCGTAAAAGCAAAGAGATAGAGCATTTTCGGTGATCCCGTTTTGCACCGGCAATGCTCTAGAAGGCTGATTTCAAAGGCGGTAACCGGTTGCGGTTGCCGCCTTTTTTGTGCCGGCAGGCCGGCCTGCGCATATGGTCAACGATTGATTAAGCAAACTCTGGCAGCTTGCAGATCGTAATGCGTGTTAGGAAACCGGTATGTGGACGAAGCATCATAAAGAACGAAAACTGGGACGGTTGGTCCTTCCTGCTATTACAATCGCTTTCGTCTCCTATTTCGGTTATCATTCCATTCATGGCGATCTCGGATTGATTGCTACGGAAAAATTCGAGCGCAACCGTGTGGAGAGGGCGGCGGCGCTGGAGAAGCTTGTAAAAAAGCGGGAGGCTTTGGAGCGGCAGGTTCGCCTGCTCAGCGACGGTTCGCTTGAAAAGGACATGCTGGACGAGATTGCGCGCTACCAGCTCAATGTTTCTCGCAAAGACGAGATCACCGTTTTTCGCAACTATTTCTAATTTAACCGTATTGTGGTTAAATCAACGTTTTCTCAATCATTTCAATCGGTTGATTAACATGTGAGCCATGCATTTATGGCATTGCTGTGGCGGCAATTCTTCCCTATGGTACGCGCAACCAAACAAACGCGCAGGGAGGTTATGAATGGCGCCGAAGCAATCCGCGTCCGCACCCGTCCGCAAGACGGCTGCGAAGCCTGCAAAGAAAGACTTCAACGGCGGCACGATTGCCGATTTCACCAAGAATGATGAGCTGAGCGCCTACCGCGAGATGCTTCTCATTCGCCGCTTTGAGGAGAAGGCCGGTCAGCTTTACGGCATGGGCTTCATTGGCGGCTTCTGTCACCTTTACATCGGTCAGGAAGCTGTCGTCATCGGCATGCAGATGGCGATGAAGCAGGGTGATCAGGTGATCACCGGCTATCGCGATCACGGCCACATGCTGGCAACCGGCATGACGGCGCGCGGCGTGATGGCGGAATTGACGGGACGCCGGGGCGGCTATTCCAAGGGGAAGGGCGGCTCCATGCACATGTTCTCCAAGGAGAAGCACTTCTACGGCGGCCACGGTATCGTCGGTGCGCAGGTCTCGCTCGGAACCGGTCTTGGTTTCGCCAACAAGTATCGCGGTAACGACAATGTCTCGATCGCCTACTTTGGTGATGGTGCAGCCAACCAGGGTCAGGTCTATGAAAGCTTCAACATGGCCAACTTGTGGAAGTTGCCGGTCATCTACGTGATCGAGAACAACCGTTACGCCATGGGTACGTCTGTTGCCCGTGCGTCTGCCCAGACGGACTTCTCGCAGCGTGGCGCTTCCTTCGGTATTCCCGGCTATCAGGTGGATGGCATGGATGTGCGCGCCGTCAAGGCCGCTGCCGACGAGGCCATGGAACATTGCCGCTCGGGCAAGGGTCCGATCATATTGGAAATGCTGACCTATCGTTATCGTGGTCACTCCATGTCTGACCCGGCGAAGTATCGCTCCAAGGACGAAGTTCAGAAGATGCGTTCCGAACATGATCCGATTGAGCAGGTGCGTGCGCGTCTCCTTGAAAAGGGATGGGCGACCGAGGATGAGCTGAAGGCGATCGACAAGGACGTCCGTGACATTGTCGCTGACAGCGCCGATTTCGCCCAGAACGATCCGGAGCCGGATGTATCCGAGCTCTACACTGACATTCTGCTCTAATCGGGGAGGGAACCTATGCCTATCAATATCCTGATGCCCGCCCTCTCTCCGACCATGGAAGAAGGCACTCTTTCCAAGTGGCTTAAGAACGAAGGTGACAAGGTCACCTCCGGTGATGTCATTGCTGAAATCGAGACCGACAAGGCGACAATGGAAGTGGAAGCCGTTGATGAAGGCGTCATCGGCAAGCTTTTGATTGCCGCCGGTACCGAGAACGTCAAGGTCAACACGCCAATCGCTGTGTTGCTGCAGGATGGTGAGAGCGCGGACGCGATCTCTTCTGCTCCGAAGGCGGATGCTGATACGCCTGCTGCAACAGCGGATGCGGCTGGCGGCAAGGCGCGCGAGAGTGCTGAAGAGCCGACCTCATCGGCTGACAGCAAGGTTCCGGCGCAGCCGAAGGTGGACGTTGCCGCTGATCCGGACATTCCGGCTGGCACCGAGATGGTGTCGACGACTGTGCGTGAAGCTCTCCGCGATGCCATGGCGGAAGAAATGCGCCGCGACCCTGACGTTTTCGTCATGGGTGAAGAAGTCGCCGAGTACCAGGGTGCCTACAAGGTCACGCAGGGCCTGCTGCAGGAATTCGGTTCGAGCCGCGTCATTGATACGCCGATCACCGAGCACGGTTTCGCCGGTGTTGGTGTTGGTGCCGCCATGGCTGGCCTGAAGCCAATCGTCGAGTTCATGACTTTCAACTTCGCCATGCAGGCGATTGACCAGATCATCAACTCTGCTGCCAAGACGCTCTACATGTCCGGCGGTCAGATGGGCGCTCCGATGGTGTTCCGTGGTCCGAACGGTGCAGCAGCGCGCGTCGCTGCCCAGCACAGCCAGGATTACGCGGCATGGTACAGCCATATCCCGGGTCTCAAGGTTGTTGTTCCTTACACGGCTGCAGATGCGAAGGGCTTGTTGAAGGCTGCGATCCGTGATCCGAACCCGGTGATCTTCCTCGAGAACGAAATCCTGTACGGTCAGTCCTTCGACGTGCCGAAGCTGGATGACTTCGTTCTGCCGATCGGCAAGGCACGCATTCATCGCAAGGGCAAGGATGTGACGCTGGTTTCCTGGGGTATTGGCATGACCTATGCGGTCAAGGCTGTTGCCGAACTGGAAAAGGCCGGCATCGATGTCGAACTGATTGACCTGCGCACGATCCGCCCGATGGACCTTCCGACCGTGATCGAATCGGTCAAGAAGACCGGTCGCCTTGTGACGATCGAGGAAGGTTTCCCGCAGTCGTCTGTTGGTGACTTCATTGCGAACTCTGTTCAGCGCGAAGCATTCGATTATCTCGATGCGCCGGTTCTGACGATCGCTGGCAAGGATGTTCCGATGCCTTACGCGGCCAACCTTGAAAAGCTGGCGCTGCCGAATGTCGGCGAAGTGGTCCAGGCCGTCAAAGCTGTCTGCTACAAATAAGAGGAGGGTAGGCTCATGCCGATCAACATCACGATGCCTGCCCTCTCGCCAACCATGGAAGAGGGCAACCTCGCCAAGTGGCTTGTGAAGGAAGGCGACAAGATCAAGTCCGGTGATGTCATCGCCGAGATCGAGACCGACAAGGCAACTATGGAAGTGGAAGCCGTCGATGAGGGCGTGGTCGCCAAGATCGTCGTGCCTGCTGGCACGGAAGGCGTGAAGGTCAATGCCCTGATCGCTATCCTTGCCGAGGAAGGCGAGGATGTTTCCGCAGCAGCATCTGGTGGCGCTTCTGCTGCTCCAGCTGCCAAGGCGGAAGCTACACCTGCTCCGAAGGCAGAGGCGGCACCTGCTGCAACTCCGGCGCCGAAGATAGATGCCGCGCCTTCAACCGCTATGTCAGTAGAACGCATCTTCTCATCGCCACTCGCGCGTCGTCTGGCGAAAGAAGCTGGACTTGATCTGTCGAAGGTTTCGGGGTCCGGTCCGAAGGGCCGCGTCGTGAAGTCGGATGTCGAGAAGGCCGTTGCCGGTGGCTCCGCCAAGGCTGCACCCGCTGCCGCTCCGGCTCCTGCTGCCGCGCCTGCACCGATTCTGGCCAAGGGGCCGTCTGACGAAGCCGTTCTCAAGCTGTTCGAGCAGGGGTCTTACGACCTGGTTCCACATGACGGCATGCGCAAGACGATCGCCAAGCGCCTGCAGGAGTCCAAGCAGACCATTCCGCACTTTTATGTATCGGTCGATTGCGAATTGGATGCTCTCCTCGCTCTGCGTGCCCAGCTGAATGCAGCTGCGCCGGAAAAGGATGGCAAGCCTGTCTATAAGCTTTCGGTCAACGACATGGTGATCAAGGCTCTTGCGCTGGCTCTGCGTGATGTTCCGGATGCCAACGTGTCCTGGACCGACAGCGCGATGGTCAAGCACAAGCATTCGGATGTCGGCGTTGCCGTTTCCATTCCGGGTGGCCTGATCACGCCGATCATCCGCAAGGCGGAAACAAAGAGCCTTTCTGCCATCTCGAACGAGATGAAGGATTATGGCAAGCGCGCCAAGGAGCGGAAGCTGAAGCCCGAGGAATATCAGGGCGGGACGACGGCTGTTTCCAACATGGGTATGATGGGCGTGAAGAATTTCGCCGCCGTCGTTAACCCGCCGCATGCGACCATTCTGGCGGTTGGTGCCGGTGAAGAACGTGTCGTCGTGAAAAAAGGCGAGATGAAGGTTGCCAATGTCATGACGGTCACTCTCTCGACCGATCACCGCGCTGTGGACGGTGCATTGGGCGCGGAACTGCTGGGTGCCTTCAAACGCTACATCGAAAACCCGATGGGTATGCTGGTGTAAGGCCGGAAAGGCGGCGGTATGAAATCCGTTCTCGCATACGGTGATAGCCTGACATGGGGATACGATCCGGTGAATCTGGGTCGTCATGCCTATGAAGATCGCTGGACGAGCGTATTGCAAAAGTCGCTCGGTCATGGCGTTCGGGTCATTGCCGAAGGCTTGAACGGTCGCACCACCGCCTATGATGATCATCTGGCCGATTGCGAGCGGAACGGGGCCAAGATGCTGCCAAGCGTCTTGGCTACCCACAAGCCGATTGACCTTGTGATCATCATGTTGGGCACCAACGACATGAAGCGCGGTATTGCCGGCTCGGCCAATCTGGCCGCGAGCGGCATGAAGCGCCTCGTTGATCTTGTGCATCACCACATCTGGGGCTTCGACTATGATGCCCCGGATATCCTGCTGGTTTCACCTCCGAAGACCTGCGAAACTGCGAATGCGCATTTCGCGGCTATGTTTCGCGGCTCGCTAGAAGAATCGGCCATGCTTGCAACCCTGTATCGGGATCTGGCGGATGAAACAGGGTGTGGTTTCTTCGATGCGGGGTCCGTGGCCGTTACGACGCCGCTTGATGGTATCCATCTGGACGCGGAGAACACGCGTGCCATTGGACGTGGACTTGAGCCAATCGTGCGAATGATGCTCGGCCTGTAAAGGTCTAGCCACGTTTGATCACGGTCAAGGAGTAGGAAAAGGCGTTCTGTAGCATGGGAATCGAAGTCATCAGACGGAGGTTGCCATGACACATACGCCACACCAGCTTGCAGAAGAATTCCCGGAGCATCTCGTCAAGATGCGCCATTTGCGAGAGACGGATGGGCATTTTCACCGGATCTCTAAGGAATATGATGAGGTCAATCATCGGATTCATCTGGGCGAGACAGACATCGAACCCTGCGATGATTTCCATATGGCGGACCTTAGAAAGCGCCGTTTGGCGCTGAAAGACGAAATCAACGGGATGTTGATGCGGGCGGAACCGCTGGCCAAACAAGAAGAGGCCTGATACCGCTCAAGCTTCCACTCCCGGGAAAAGAACAACGCGGGCTAAAGCCCGCAGGAGTTAGGTTCTGAAGGAGTGGAAGCGCCCATGGCTCAATCCTATGACGTGATCATCATCGGCTCCGGTCCCGGCGGCTACGTAACAGCCATCAGATCGGCCCAGCTTGGTTTGAAGACGGCAATCGTGGAGCGCGAGCACCTCGGCGGTATCTGCTTGAACTGGGGTTGTATCCCTACGAAGGCACTGCTGCGCTCGGCTGAGATTCTCGATCACGCCCATCATGCAAAGTCCTACGGCCTCACGCTGAATGGCACCATGACGGCCGATGTCAAGGATGTCGTGGCCCGTTCGCGCGGCGTTTCCGCCCGCCTCAACGGTGGCGTTGCATTCCTCATGAAGAAGAACAAGATCGACGTCATCTGGGGCGAGGCCAAGCTCTCGAAGCCAGGCGAAATCGTTGTCGGCAAGATGTCGAAGCCGGTTGTCGAGCCGCAGAACCCGGTTCCAAAGGGCGTGTTGGGTGAGGGTACCTATACGGCAAAGCACATCATCGTCGCCACCGGTGCGCGTCCGCGCGCGCTTCCCGGCATTGAGCCGGACGGCAAGCTTATCTGGACCTATTTTGAAGCGATGAAACCTGACTTCATGCCGAAGTCTCTTGTGGTCATGGGCTCCGGTGCGATCGGAATCGAGTTTGCCTCCTTCTATCGCTCCATGGGTGTGGATGTGACCGTCGTGGAACTGATGCCAAACATCATGCCGGTGGAGGATGTTGAAATCTCCACCTTCGCCCGCAAGCAGCTCGAAAAGCGCGGCATGAAGATCATTACCGAAGCCAAGGTTTCCAAGGTGGAGAAAGGCGCGAACTCCATTACCGCGCATGTTGAGACCAAAGATGGCAAGGTTCAACAGATCACTGCAGATCGCCTCATCTCTGCGGTCGGTGTGCAGGGCAATATCGAGAACCTCGGCCTCGAAGCACTGGCTGTGAAAACCGATCGCGGCTGCATTGTCATTGATGGATACGGCAAGACAAACATTCCGGGGCTCTACGCTATCGGTGACGTTGCTGGCCCGCCAATGCTGGCTCACAAGGCCGAGCATGAAGGTGTTATCTGCATCGAAAAGATTGCGGGCGTTCCGGGCGTTCATCCCATGGACAAGGCCAAGATTCCGGGTTGCACCTACTGTAATCCCCAAGTCGCTTCCGTTGGTCTGACAGAGGCCAAGGCGAAGGAGCAGGGCCGCGATATTCGCGTGGGCCGTTATTCCTTTGCGGCAAACGGCAAGGCCATCGCTCTCGGTGAAGATCAGGGAATGATCAAGACGATCTTCGACAAGAAGACCGGCGAGTTGCTGGGTGCTCATATGGTCGGCGCCGAAGTGACAGAACTCATTCAGGGCTTTGTCGTTGCCATGAATCTGGAGACGACCGAAGAAGAGCTGATGCACACGATTTTCCCGCATCCGACACTCTCGGAAATGATGAAGGAAAGCGTTCTGGACGCCTATGGCAAGGTCCTGAATGCCTGATCTTGAATACGGACCGGGCGGCATTGTAACCGCCCGTTTCCACGCCCATATCGTGTCCGTTAAGGAGGGCGCTGCATGGAAGGCATGGGTTTATTTGGAACCATCATTGTTGGCGGTTTGGCCGGTTGGCTGGCGGGCATGCTGATGGATCTGCGTTTCGGCGTATTCATGAATATCGTGATCGGTGTGGTTGGAGCAGCACTTGCCTCGGCCATTCTTGAGCGGGCCGGCATATGGGTGGAACCCGGCATCTGGGGCGGGCTTGTCAGTGGTTTCCTTGGAGCCTGCGGTCTGCTATTCGTCGCGAAACTTGTGAGACGCTAGATCTTTGCTAGGAAAGCAATTTTATCATGGTCACAATCCTTGATCGCATGTCTGGTGATGATGCCAAACGCGTCCGTCATCCAGAGAAGGCGCACCGCCCCGACACCGAGGTGATGCGTAAGCCGGAATGGATTCGCGTCAAGGCGCCAACGTCGAAAGGCTATCAGGAAACGCGCGATCTTGTGCGCAGCCATAAGCTGGTGACAGTGTGCGAAGAGGCCGGCTGCCCCAATATCGGCGAGTGCTGGGACAAGAAGCACGCGACCTTCATGATCATGGGTGAGATTTGCACCCGCGCCTGTGCGTTTTGCAACGTCGCGACCGGTAAGCCAAATGCGCTTGATCTCGAAGAGCCTGCCAATGTCGCAAAGGCCGTGAAGCAGATGGGGCTCAGCCACGTCGTTATCACCTCGGTGGATCGTGACGATCTGGATGATGGTGGTGCCGAACATTTCGAAAAGGTCATCTGGGCAATCCGCGAGGCGTCTCCGTCAACGACGATCGAGATCCTGACGCCAGATTTCCTCAAGAAGCCTGGGGCTTTGGAACGTGTCGTGGCTGCCAAGCCGGATGTATTCAACCATAACCTGGAAACGGTTCCGGGCAATTATCTGACGGTCCGCCCCGGTGCGCGCTACTTCCACTCCATCCGCCTTTTGCAGCGCGTGAAGGAGCTTGATCCGACCATGTTTACCAAATCGGGTATCATGGTCGGTCTCGGTGAGGAGCGTAACGAAGTGCTGCAGTTGATGGATGACTTGCGCACAGCGGATGTCGATTTCCTGACCATCGGACAGTATCTCCAGCCGACCCGGAAACATCACAAGGTCGAGAAATTCGTTACGCCGGAAGAGTTCAAGTCCTATGAGACTGTCGCCTACTCAAAGGGCTTCCTGATGGTTTCGTCCAGCCCCCTAACTCGCTCTTCGCATCACGCTGGTGATGACTTTGCGCGTCTTCGGGAAGCGCGGGCAAGAAAACTGCTTGCCGCTGCGGAGTAGGACACGGCTACAGTATGTCGCGTTCAATCGTGCTCGATTGAACGATAACGTACATGCGGCAAGAAAAGATCGAAAGCGCGGCTCTACTCAATCCAATAAGGTGCGCCGCGCTTTAGGTAGGGTCGTTCGATACAGATGGTGATGAAGCGTTCAACCTTATGGTCTTGGCCTCATCCAAAGCCATTCTGATGAGGTATGCTAAGATCGGTGCTTCTATCTTTTCGGCGATGTCGCCAGCCTTTTTGAGATGTCTTATCAGTCTGAGCGTGTCATCCATACTGCCATACGCCGATTTCGAAGAGGTTGGGGAAGCGCAGGTTTCCACCAAGCCCGCAGTTCTTGTAGCTTGATCGACTTCGATTATGGCTAAATTAGAGATATCCAGTGGTGGTTCGACTGGTCGCGGCGAACTGTCACTTGTCTTGACGCGTTTCCGATATTAGCTGAACAACATGCCCAAGTTTGAAAATCATCGCCCCGTTCGCCATTCTCCCGAGAATATGTTCGCGCTTGTCGCAGACGTTGAGAAGTATCCGCAGTTTCTTCCACTCTGCGAAGCCTTGTCGGTGCGTTCGCGCAAAGAGCGCGATGGTAAGACATTGCTGATTGCTGATATGACCGTTGGCTATAAGGCGATCCGGGAAACCTTCACGACTCAGGTGCTACTCAATCCGGCCGAGCTGGTGATCGACGTGAAATACATTGAAGGTCCATTCAAGTATCTGGACAATCAATGGCGCTTTCGGGATTCGCCGGAGGGCTGCATCGTAGATTTCCTGATCGACTACGAGTTCAAGAGCAGGATTCTCGGCGCTGTGATGGGCTCCATGTTTGATCGCGCATTCCGCATGTTTGCTGAAGCGTTCGAAGCACGTGCTGACAAGGTTTATCAGGCCGACAATTCTGCAAGCAGTTGAAGTGCGGTCGTTACCGTCGCCAGTCTCACGTCCGTTCGTCCGATATCGCCGTACTGCATTTCCCTATGGATCAGGCGACCGTCCGAATGGGCTGCACAGAGGTGGACCAAGCCAACCGGCTTTCCTGGGGTGGCACCACCCGGTCCGGCAATTCCTGTTACGGCAACGGACAGGTGTGCATTGGAACGGATGAGTGCGCCCCTGGCCATTTGCAACGCCGTTTCGCGCGAAACGGCGCCGAATTGCTGCAAGGTCCCTGCGGTAACCCCCAGCATCTCCATTTTCGCGTCGTTGCTGTAGGTAATGAACCCCCGATCAACGGCAGCAGAAGAACCGGCGATTTCCGTTAATGCGGCAGCGATCAGCCCGCCCGTGCAGCTTTCTGCTGTCGCAACTCTGGTCTGGCGGGAAGCATTCAGCTCGATCACCTTCGTTGCAAGCGTCAGAATCTCGGTCGGAAACTGGCTCATTCTCCAACGACTCCGTAAACCACGGTCGCTGTCGCGATTGCCGCAATGCCTTCCTTGCGACCGATGAAGCCGATTTTCTCGTTCGTGGTCGCCTTTACAGAGCACCGATCGATAGAGATTGCCAATATCTCCGACAGGTTCTGACGCATGGCGTCGCGATGCGGAGCGACTCTTGGTGCTTCTGCAATCAAAGAGATGTCGGCATTGGTGATGATGCCGCCTTTTCCACGGACAATTTCTGCCGCGTGCGCCAGAAAAATCCGAGATGCAGCTCCTTTCCATTGCGGATCGGACGGAGGGAAGTGGTCGCCTATATCGCCCGCGCCGCAGGTTGCCAACAGCGCGTCCGTCAAGGCATGCAATGCAACGTCCGCATCCGAGTGACCGCTGAGCTTCTGGTCATGCGGAATGAAAACGCCGCATAATGTGACGCCATCGCCCGGCACGAGTTGATGTACGTCGTAGCCATTTCCTGTTCGAACATCCGGAAATCGTTCTTGTGTTTTCAGCTTGGCATCTGCCATTGCAATATCCTGTGCGGTGGTTAGCTTCACGTTGCTCGATGTTCCCGGACAGAGCCTCACTGCTATTCCCGCCCATTCTGCGATGGAAGCATCGTCGGTAAAATCTGTCCTGCCACTCGTCGCAGCAGCCTCATGAGCGGCGAGAATGGCTTCGAAGCGAAATGCCTGCGGTGTTTGGGCGCCATAGAGGTTTGCGCGAGCCACCGTTTCCTCAACAACGCCCGACGCATTTGCCCGCTTCAATGTGTCGGTCACCGCCATTGCGGGAAGAACGCCTGTTGCGCCCTCCGCAAGAATGTCTGCGATGGAATTGAGCAACTGATGTTCGAGAAAGGGGCGGGCCGCGTCGTGAATCATGACATGTGTAGCGTCTGATCCCTTCAATGCATTCAAGCCGGCCAGTACGGACATCTGACGCGTCGCACCGCCCGTTACGCAGCGTATGCGATCGGATTCGCTGAGGTCATCAATTGCTGTCGAGAACAGGTCGGCATCATCTGGATGAATGACGGCGATAATCGAGACGACCTGATGGATTGGCCGCCAGGTAAGGAAGGCGTTCAAGGTATGATGAATGACTGGCAGCCCGCCTATGGACCGGTACTGCTTGGGTCCTTGCTCAGGCGCGCCGGCACGCTCTCCACGGCCTGCTGCCACAATAACAACACCGATCCTCATGTTTGCCGCCCACCGCGCATTGATTTTCAGTTCATCCTCTGATTGACAGCGCAGAACTACAGCTTCAAAACCCGGTTTTCCAGCCTCGCGCCCAAAAATGACGCATTCGCGAAAACGCTCTTGGCAAAACCTAAATCAATGAATAAAAATAGGGCAGAAATTTCCGATGCCCGAAAGATCATCAATTGAGTCCATTCAATCCTGCAGCACCATTCTCCATCGGGCCGGTCGAAATCCGGAACCGGATCGTGCTTGCTCCGATGTCGGGCGTGACGGATCTCCCGTACAGGCAACTTGCCTGGCGCTATGGCGCAGGACTGGTCGTGACGGAAATGGTCGCTAGCCGGGAGCTTGTCCATAACAAGGGGGAATCCTGGGAGCGGCTGAAAAGCACCGGCATTCGCCCGCATATGGTGCAACTGGCAGGCCGCGAAGCGCACTGGATGGCCGAGGCCGGCCGGATTGTCGAGGGCGAGGGGGCCAATCTCATCGATATCAATATGGGCTGTCCTGCTAAGAAGGTGACCGGTGGATATTCCGGTTCCGCTCTCATGCGGGATCCAGACCATGCACTAAGCCTCGTGGAAGCGGTGGTTCGTGCTGTTCGCGTGCCCGTTACAGTCAAGATGCGCTTGGGCTGGGATGAGAACTCACTCAACGCGCCCCTTATCGCCAAGCGAGCGCAGGACGCAGGGGTTGCAATGATTACCGTGCATGGGCGTACACGAATGCAGTTTTACGAAGGTCGTGCGGACTGGTCCGCCATTCACGCGGTGCGGGACGTTCTTTCCATTCCACTTGTGGCAAACGGCGATGTCGAGACGGCTGACGATGTACAGAATATCGTTGCAGCATCCGGTGCGGATGCTGTCATGACAGGCCGAGGCACGCAGGGTCGTCCTTGGCATGCAGGCGTTCTGGCTGGTGCTCGGGAGCCCGATGTCCGCGAAAAGGCGTCGGTGGCCTGCGAACACTACGAGATGATGCTTGCGTTCTATGGGCAGGAGGCTGGTCTGCGCCATGCCCGCAAACATGTCGGCTGGTATCTCGATCGCAACACAACCGGCGTCCCGGCAGAACTCAAGGCTAGCCTGATGACCGAGCGGGATCCCGAGCGGGTTCTCAAGGCATTGGAAGATATGATGATCAAAGGCGCGGTTCCTGCGCGTAGGGAGGCCGCATGAGCCCGCAAGCAACCGACAAACTGGCCATGGCGGTTTTGAATTCCGTTCAGAACCCGGTGATCATGGTCGACCAGGAAGGACAGATTGCGTTCGCAAACTGGGAGGCTGAAGCTTTTTTCGGTGCCAGCGCTACGCATCTCGCCAAGAATAAAATCTCGACTTTCATTCCTTTTGGCAGCCCGCTTCTGGCGCTGATAGATCAGGTGCGCGAGCGTCGCGCCCCGGTCAACGAATATCGCGTTGATCTCTCATCTCCGCGTCTTGGCCAGGAAAAGCTGGTGGATTTGTATGTTGCACCTGTGGTGACGGATCCTGGCTGCGTTGTCGTTGTGTTTCAGGAAAGAAGCATGGCGGACAAGATCGACCGTCAGTTGACCCACCGCGCGGCTGCACGCTCGGTGACCGGCCTTGCATCCATGCTTGCCCACGAGATCAAGAATCCGCTTTCGGGCATCCGTGGTGCTGCACAGTTGCTTGAAACATCGGTCGCTGACGAAGATCGTGCGCTGACGAGGCTGATCTGTGATGAGACAGATCGCATTGTATCCCTTGTCGACCGTATGGAAGTCTTTTCTGACGAGCGGCCCGTGGACCGCGTGCCGCTCAACATCCACTCCGTGCTCGATCATGTAAAGGCCGTAGCGAAGGCCGGATTCGCGCGCGATATCAAGATCAGCGAAAACTACGACCCATCGCTGCCCTCCGTGTATGCAAATCGCGACCAGCTCGTTCAGGTCTTTCTCAATCTGATCAAGAACGCCGCCGAGGCGATTGGCGACCAGCAGGATGGCGAGATCATGCTGACAACTGCATACCGGCCCGGTATCCGCCTCTCAGTCGCCGGTACGCGGGAAAAGATTTCTTTGCCGCTGGAGTTCTGCGTCATCGACAACGGACCGGGCGTACCGAGTGATCTTCTACCCCATCTGTTCGATCCATTCATCACCACGAAAACCAACGGCTCAGGCCTCGGCCTTGCGCTCGTCGCAAAGATTATCGGCGGCCACGGCGGTATCGTCGAATGCGACAGCCAGGCGCGTCGGACGGTTTTGCGCGTACTTATGCCCATGCACAAGGGAGATGACCTTCAGGCTTGAAGGTCGCTGCTGAACACGACAGGAAGTTTGAAATGACTGCTACCATCCTTGTCGCAGATGACGATGCGGCCATCCGGACCGTATTGAACCAGGCGCTGACACGTGCCGGTTACGACGTGCGCATCACCTCGAACGCGGCCACGCTGTGGCGCTGGATTTCAGCAGGCGAGGGTGATCTGGTCGTGACAGACGTTGTCATGCCGGATGAGAACGCTTTCGATCTGCTTCCGCGCATCAAGAAGTCACGCCCCGATCTGCCAGTTCTGGTGATGAGTGCACAGAACACATTCATGACCGCCATCAAGGCATCGGAAAAGGGCGCTTATGACTATCTTCCCAAGCCGTTCGACCTGACCGAACTGATTGCCATTATCGGGCGGGCGCTTTCCGAGCCGAAGCGGAAGCCCGCCAAGCTGGATGACGACATGCAGGACGGCATGCCGCTGGTCGGTCGCTCGGCTGCGATGCAGGAGATCTACCGCGTTCTGGCCCGCCTTATGCAGACGGATCTGACGCTGATGATCACGGGCGAGTCCGGCACCGGCAAGGAACTCGTGGCACGGGCGCTTCATGATTATGGCAAGCGCCGCAATGGCCCCTTCGTTGCCATCAACATGGCGGCCATTCCGCGAGACCTCATCGAATCTGAACTTTTCGGACATGAAAAGGGTGCATTCACCGGGGCGCAGAACCGCTCGACTGGCCGCTTCGAGCAGGCTGAGGGTGGAACGCTTTTCCTCGACGAAATCGGCGATATGCCCATGGACGCCCAGACACGCCTGCTGCGCGTGTTGCAGCAAGGCGAGTATACGACGGTTGGCGGACGGACTCCGATCCGTACCGATGTCAGGATCGTGGCCGCAACGAACAAGGATCTCAAGCAGCTCATCAATCAGGGACTGTTCCGAGAGGATCTCTACTATCGCCTTAATGTGGTGCCGCTGCGCCTGCCTCCTTTGCGGGACCGCGCTGAAGATATTCCGGATCTCGTTCGTCACTTCATGCAGCAGGCCGAAAAACAGGGCCTTGATGGCAAACGCTTTGACACGGAAGCGCTGGATCTGATGAAAGCCTATGCGTGGCCCGGAAACGTTCGCGAACTGGAGAACCTGGTGCGCCGGTTAATGGCGCTCTATCCACAGGAAGTGATCACGCGTGAGATCATCGATACGGAACTCAGGTCCGATGTACCCGATAGTCCGATCGAGAAAATGGGCGCGCGACCGGAAAACATGACGATTGCCCAGGCGGTCGAGGAAAACATGCGGACCTATTTCGCAAGCTTCGGGGAAGCATTACCGCCGCCGGGGCTTTACGACCGCGTTCTGACCGAAATGGAATATCCGCTCATTCTTGCCGCACTCACGGCAACACGAGGAAACCAGATCAAGGCAGCGGATCTGCTTGGGCTCAACCGCAACACTTTGCGGAAGAAGATCCGCGAACTGGGCGTTTCGGTCTATCGTAGCTCACGGACCGTATAGCAGCCCTTGCCCTTCGAGCTTGACATAGGATCAAGGCTCGTTGCATTTTCGCCACAATGCGTTGCTCAATAGCAACGCAGGACAAACATCGAGTCGCATCGTGGATGTGGTCGTTTTTGCGAAATGAGCGCGTTGGTCGCTGTAGGCGTGCAGGGACTGGGATTGGGGTTAAGCATGGCAGATGCGTTGTCAGCGCCCGCGGGTGAAGAGCCGGCGGCACTGGTGCAGGACCGGCGTGCATCCTTCGCATTGCCCGGGCTTCTGCTTGCAGGCGGCGCACTCATCTGCGCCGTCGCAACTTTGCTTGTGCTTCTAGGCGCCACGCCTATCGCGCCGACGTCAAATGTCGTTATCACCTCTGCTGTTCTCAACACGCTTTTCGTGCTGGGGCTGATCTACCTGATCGCACGGGAAGTTTCACGCCTTGTCAAAGCCCGCAAGCGCGGTCGCGCTGCGGCGCGTCTACACGTCCGTATCGTGGTTCTGTTTTCGATTGTGGCGATCACGCCTGCTGTTCTGGTCGCGATTTTCGCAAGTCTGACGCTCAATGTCGGCCTTGATCGCTGGTTCTCCTTGCGCACCCAGTCAATCGTCCAGTCGTCGCTGGACGTCGCGCGCGCCTATATGCTCGAGAATGCGAGCTATCTGCAGGGCCAGACCGTATCGATGGCAAATGACCTCGAACGAAACCGCGCTATGTTCTATCTGGATCGTACCGGATTCGTTGATCTGATGACGCGTCAGGCCAGAGGCCGCGGAATGCTGGGTGCATTTCTGGTCCGTGAAGATGGAGAAGCGATCGCGCAGGCGGATATTCAGACGGAAAAGCCGCTGCCTGCAATCCCCAAGGATGCATTGGCCAGTTCGGCTGCCGGTCAGCCCACGCTCATTCCGCCTGGAATTACGAACCTCGTGGGCGCAATCATCAAGTTGGAAGCCATTCCCGGCGCGTTTCTCTACACCATCCGGGCCGTCGACCCTAAGGTCATGAGCGCCATGCGGTTGATGGAGGATAATCGGGCCGAATACCAGGCGATGGAAGCCGGCAGAATGAGCCTGCAGGTTGCCTTTGCGGTTCTTTACCTTGGCTTCGCACTCATCGTTCTTCTAGCTGCGATCTGGACTGCCATCGCCGTCGCCGACCGTATCGTTCGCCCGATCCGGTTGCTGATCAGCGCTGCGGATAATGTCGCTACGGGCAATTTCAATGTCGTGGTGCCGGTGCGCTCCGCAGATGGCGATGTCGGCAATCTGTCGCGCACCTTCAACAAGATGATTTCGCAGATACGCAGCCAGCGGAATGAAATTCTGGAAGCGAAGGATGAGGTGGATGATCGCCGTCGCTTCATCGAGGCTGTGCTTTCAGGAGTCACAGCCGCTGTTATCGGTGTCGAAAACGACCACCGGATCACGATCGTCAATCCGTCTGCCGAAGATTTCCTCGGCATGCAGGCGGACCAACTTGTTGGCGAGCGACTTGAAGACGTTGCGCCAGAGATCGATCAGGTTCTGAAGGAGGCAGCGGGCAGGGCGCGTGGAGAACTGCGCAAGGAAGTGAATCTTGTGCGCGGTGGCAAGGAACGTACTCTGAGTGTGCAGGTCACACGTGAAGAGCAACGGAGTAGCACCGATTCCTATGTCATCACGCTGGACGACATCACTGATCTTGTGATTGCACAGCGGTCGACAGCCTGGGCCGACGTCGCTCGACGTATTGCGCATGAAATCAAGAACCCGCTGACGCCAATCCAGCTGTCAGCAGAACGATTGAAGCGTCGATACGGCAAGCAGATAGACGAAAGCGACCGGGCAGTCTTCGACCAGTGCACAGATACAATCGTGCGGCAGGTAGGTGACATTGGCCGTATGGTGGATGAGTTCTCCTCGTTCGCCCGTATGCCGAAGCCGACGAAGGAAAAGGGCGATCTTCGAGATATTTTACGGGACGCAATTTTCCTGCGCGAAATGGGCGCCAGTCATGTAACGTTTCTCCGCGAACTGGGAGACGAGCGGTTGGAAGGGCTGTTTGACTCGCGCATGCTGGGTCAGGCGTTCGGCAATCTTATCAAGAATGCGGTTGAGGCCATCGAGGCGGTCCCCAGTGACGCCGAGCGTGATGGTCGAAAGGTTCTGGTCCGATCGGTTTTTGATGCGACGAAGGATCAGTTCCGGGTGGACATCATCGACAATGGAAACGGTCTGCCGGTTGAAAACAGGCACCGCATTCTCGAGCCTTACATGACGATGCGGGAAAAGGGAACCGGACTCGGACTCGCGATCGTGAAGAAAATCATTGAGGAGCACGGCGGCCAACTGGAACTGCACGACGCACCGGCGGATTTCGATCAGGGCAAGGGTGCCATGATCCGCGTGATCCTGCCGCATGTTCAGAGTGCTGCCGCGCCTCAAACAGATATGAACAAGGAAGCAGCTTATGGCGTCTGATATCCTCGTCGTGGATGATGAAGCAGACATTCGTGAAATCGTTGCGGGTATTCTGTCCGATGAAGGACATGAGACGCGAATGGCGCATGACAGTGACAGCGCCCTTGCGGCGATCTCTGATCGGGTGCCGCGCCTGATTTTTCTGGATATCTGGATGCAGGGAAGCAAGCTCGATGGATTGGCCTTGCTAGATGAAATCAAGGTTCGGCATCCTGAGGTTCCGGTCGTGATGATCTCAGGTCACGGCAACATCGAGACCGCCGTTTCCGCTATCAAGCGCGGCGCTTTCGATTTCATTGAGAAGCCATTCAAGGCCGACCGCCTGATCCTGATTGCCGAGCGCGCGCTTGAGAATTCGAAGCTGAAGCGCGAGGTTACCGAGCTGAAGAAGCGGGCGGGTGACTCCTCCGAGCTCGTCGGGACCTCGGTTGCCATATCGCAGCTTCGCCAAACGATCGAAAAGATTGCGCCAACCAACAGCCGCATCATGATTCTCGGCCCTTCCGGTTCGGGCAAGGAACTGGTTGCGCGGATGATCCACAAGCGGTCATCCCGCGCGGGCGGTCCGTTCGTCGCCTTGAATGCTGCGACCATTACGCCGGACCGGATGGAGATCGCGTTGTTCGGGACGGAGGGCGGGCCGGGGCAGCCACGCAAGATCGGTGCGCTCGAAGAAGCGCATCGCGGTATCTTGTACCTCGACGAAGTCGGCGAGATGCCGCGCGAGACGCAGAACAAGATCCTGCGAGTGCTGGTTGATCAACAATTCGAGCGCGTTGGCGGGTCCAAGCGAGTCAAGGTCGATGTTCGCATCATTTCGTCCACGGCATACCACCTCGAGAACCTGATTGCGGAAGGCATATTCCGTGAGGACCTTTACCATCGTCTCGCCGTGGTGCCCGTCAAGGTTCCTGCATTGGCCGAGCGTCGCGAAGACATACCCTTCCTCGTGGACATGTTCATGCGACAGATCTCGGAGCAGGCGGGCATTCGTCCGCGCAAGATCGGCGATGATGCTATGGCCGTCCTGCAGGCGCATGACTGGCCTGGCAATATTCGACAGTTGCGTAACAACATCGAGCGGTTGATGATCTTAGCGCGCACCGACGGTCCGGATTCGCCGATCTCGGCGGATATGCTTCCGACGGATCTTGGCGACATGCTGCCGAAAATCTCTACGAAGGGCGATCATCACATCATGACCTTGCCGCTCCGCGAGGCTCGCGAAATGTTCGAGCGCGATTATCTTGTGGCGCAGATCAATCGTTTTGGTGGCAACATCTCCCGCACGGCCGAATTTGTTGGTATGGAGCGTTCAGCACTTCATCGTAAGCTGAAGTCGCTGGGCGTCTGAATCAAAAATTCCCACCCATTACGTTGAAAGAGCAAAATGAAGGTCATCATTTGTGGTGCCGGGCAGGTGGGTTACGGCATTGCCGAGCGTCTTTCACAGGAAGAAAACGAGGTATCGGTCATCGATACTTCGGCGGCGTTGATCAATGCCATCACCGAAACGCTCGATGTGCGCGGCTATGTCGGTCACGGCGCGCATCCGGATGTGCTCGCTAAGGCTGGTGCCGAACAGGCGGATATGATCATTGCCGTCACGTTGTACGATGAAGTCAACATCGTGGCCTGCGAGGTCGCTCATGCGCTTTTCAGCGTGCCGACCAAGATTGCCAGAATTCGCTCACAAAGCTATCTACTGCCGGAATATGCGGATCTCTTCAGCAGCCGGAACATGTCGATCGACGTGACGATTTCTCCGGAAATCGAAGTCGGCAAGATGGTCTTACGGCGCATATCGTTTCCCGGTGCTGTGGATGTTGCCCGTTTTGCTGAAGACGCCATTGCGATGGTTGCCATCGAATGCATGGAAGATTGCCCAGTGGTGGATACGCCGCTTGAGCAATTGAGCCAACTGTTTCCGGATTTGATTGCGACCGTCGTGGGAGTTCTGCGGGAAGGAAAGCTTTTCATTCCGCGATCAGGTGACCAGCTTCATGTTGGGGATCTGGCCTATGTGATTTGCCAGCGCGAACATACACGACGCACGCTCGGTCTGTTCGGCCATGAAGAGCAGGAAGCGAAGCGGATCGTGATCGCCGGCGGTGGCAATATCGGGCTCTATGTCGCACAGCGTATCGAGCAGATGCAGCCAAGAAGTCGGGTCAAGATCATCGAAACAGATCGGGCGCGCGCCACATTCATTGCAGAGGAGCTGAAGAACGCCGTCGTTCTTCAAGGCTCGTCGCTGGAGCAGAGCCTTCTGCAGCAGGCCGATATCCAGGATGCCGACCTGATGATCACGCTGACCAACAATGACCAGGTCAATATTCTCAGTGCGGTCATGGCCAAGGCGCTCGGATGCCGATCCAACCTCGTTCTTGTCAATTCCACCTCGCTGAGCGAGGTGAGTGATTCATTGAACATCGATTCCGTTATCAATCCGCGTGCTGTCACCATTTCCCGCGTCCTTCAACATGTTCGCAAGGGGCGGATTCGATCCGTCTATGCCGTTCAGAATGGCGCCGCAGAGGTGATCGAAGCCGAGGCTCTGGAGACTTCACCGCTGGTTGGGTCCTGTCTACGCGATCTCGACCTACCGGAAGGAATACGAATTGGTGCAATGCTCCGCGACGGGAAGGTTCTGAAACCTGGCGGTGAAACGCGGATCAAGGCAAAGGACAGGGTTGTTCTGCTGGCTACTCGAAAAGCGGTGCGCGACGTCGAGCAGTTGTTCCGGGTGTCTATCCAATATTTCTAAGAAATGTCCTTGCGAGAAATCCACTGGGTCTGTGCAGGTTGCGGCTCCCAAGGGCTGTGGATAGTTCTATAGCATGATATTCATTAGGCGTCGTGTGGACGGCCTATAGAGCTTCGCAAGTGCCAGATTTTTCGATAAGTAGCTGCTTTTACAAGCATTGTTTTCAACAAGGGCCAGTTCTTCGCGTGTGCGATTGGTCATTGCGCAAAACACGGCGATTTGATAACCAATTGCACGGACGGTGGAGGCAGGAGAGGGTGCTCTACCGAATTTTCCGAGCGTGATCATATCCCGGCCGCATGGCTGGCAAAAAAGAAAGAAGCGGCGCTATGGCGGAACGTTCTCAAAATCTTCAAGACTTGTTTCTTAACACCGTTCGCAAGCAGAAGATTTCACTCACTATTTTCCTCATCAATGGTGTCAAGCTGACGGGGGTTGTAACATCCTTCGACAATTTCTGCGTGTTGTTGCGGCGTGATGGTCATTCGCAGCTGGTCTACAAGCATGCAATCTCGACGATCATGCCCGGACAGCCGATGCAGATGTTCGAAACCGAAGAAAGCGCTGGCTGATCTCGATCAGGGCAGCCATTGAATACCGACATGAGTTGCCCCATCTATCATTCAGGAAAGCCGTCAATTGCAGGCAACTTCACACCGCCGACACCTTTCGGCGGTTTTCGCATGTCTTAGCGAACTGATTGTTTCCGCCAACGGCTTAATTGGCTAGAATTGAAGGAAGACTGCGATAGTCACTCGCGATACCTCAAATGAATCCCTGATCCCCGATGCAGAGAAGCGCCGCGATGATATGCGCGCGCTGGTGCTGGTTCCGGTGTTGAAGCAGGCCCGATCCTCTGCATCTCTCTCTTCGGACACGGCGACACCTGCGCCGCGGCGATCCGATGAAGCAAGACTTGAAGAAGCGACAGGGTTGGCTCGCGCTATTGACCTTAGTATTGCCCGTGGGCTGATCATACCGGTCAGTCAGCCGAAACCCGCGACACTGATTGGGACCGGCAAGATCGAGGAGATCAAGGCTCTTCTGGACGAGAATGACTGTGGTCTGGTGATCGTCGATCACCCGTTGACGCCCGTGCAACAGCGCAATCTCGAAAAGGAATGGCAGGCGAAGGTGATTGATCGCACTGGCCTCATTCTCGAGATCTTCGGGCGACGAGCCTCCACGAAAGAAGGGACGCTTCAGGTAGACCTCGCGCATCTCAACTATCAAAAGGGTCGCCTCGTACGAAGCTGGACCCACCTTGAGCGTCAGCGCGGTGGTGCGGGCTTCATGGGTGGTCCGGGCGAAACGCAGATCGAAGCTGACCGTCGGCTGCTGCAGGAGCGCATCCTCAAGCTGGAGCGCGAACTCGAGCAGGTGGTGCGCACTCGGCAGCTGCATAGGGCCAAGCGCCGCAAGGTTCCACATCCGATCGTCGCGCTTGTGGGCTACACCAATGCCGGCAAATCTACGCTCTTCAATAGGATCACCGGCGCAGGCGTACTGGCAGAAAACATGTTGTTCGCCACGCTTGATCCAACACTTCGTCGCATGAAGTTGCCGCACGGCCGAACTGTCATTCTCTCCGATACGGTCGGCTTCATCTCGGACCTTCCCACCCATCTGGTTGCGGCTTTCCGCGCGACGTTGGAAGAAGTGCTAGAGGCGGATCTCATTCTCCACGTGCGCGATATGTCTGATCCCGATAACGGCGCACAGTCGGCGGATGTCCTGCGCATTCTCGATGATCTTGGCATCGACGAGAAGGAGCGCAGCGAGCGCATTATCGAGGTTTGGAACAAGATCGACCGCCTGGAACCCGAGGCGCACGAAGCAGTTGCCGAACGCGCTCTTGGCCGTGAAAACGTCATGGCAGTCTCGGCTATTTCCGGTGAGGGCGTCGATCGTTTGATGGACGAGATTTCTCTACGCCTGGCGGGTGTCGTGACTGAAACCACTGTCGTGCTTCCGCCAGAGAAGCTGTCGCTGATTGCATGGATCTACGAGAACGCCATGGTCGACCAGCGCGAGGACCGGGAAGATGGCTCCGTAGCTTTCGATCTGAGGCTTTCCGAGCAGCAGGCGAACGCCCTCGAAAGAAAGTTGGGTGTCTTCCCGGTCGCGGAGAAGGAAGATTGGGAGCGGTAACCCGCTCCCTATTCTGCCGCTTCTTTGGACTTAGCGCGCTTGGCTTCCTGCCAAAACGTCTCCATATCCTCAAGCGAGGCTTCATTAGGCTCCTTTCCCAATTTCTTAAGTTCCATTTCTATGTATTTGAAGCGGCTTCGAAATTTAGAATTTGTTCCACGCAAGGCCTGCTCGGGATCGGTTTTAACGTGACGACCGATGTTCACGACCGCAAAAATCAAATCTCCGAGTTCGTCTTTTATCTTTTCTGATTGCCCCTCCCGCAGAGCCTCTCGCAATTCTGCGATCTCTTCTTCTATCTTGTCGAGAATTGGTTCGGCTTCCGACCAGTCGAAGCCGACAGTTGCTGCGCGTTCCTGCAGCTTCAGTGCCTCGACAAGAGCCGGTTGATGCCGAGATACGGAACCCAGAAGGCCGACATTTTCATCATCAACCATTCCGCGCTTCGCACGCCGCTCGGCGCGATCTTTCTTTTCGGCGGCTTTGATCTGATCCCACTGTAGCTTGACTGCCTCGGGCGTATTGACATCAGAACGTGCAAAGACGTGCGGATGACGCCGGATCATTTTCGTTGTGATCGCCTCAACGACATCGGCGAAGCTGAATGCGCCTGCTTCTTCCGCCATTTGTGCATGGAACACGACCTGAAACAGCAGATCTCCCAACTCATCCTTCAGGTCTTCCAGATCCGCACGCTCGATCGCGTCTGCCACCTCATAGGCTTCTTCGATCGTGTAGGGTTTTATGGTCTGGAAATCCTGCTTGATATCCCAAGGGCAGCCCGTCTGAGGGTCACGCAGAGATGCCATGAGTTTCAGAAGATCGGAGATTTCCTTGGAGGGCTGCATTGCCAATACCTTATTCTATCAATTCAGGGGGATGCCATTGTCTGACTTGCTTTGCTGATAGCTGTCCGAGAGTTCATTATACCGCGCTTTGATAGAATTGATCCGCTCGTGCAGTTCGGTACGGAGTTTCTCTTCCTCGGTATCGGCCATTTCGCTGATCGCGAAGGATTTCCAGAACGCGTTCTGACGCTTGTAACCGCCGGGCTCCAAGCCGAACACTTCCTTCAGAATTTTCAGATCATGAGGGATGGCAAAGGCGTCACGCGAATCTTCGTGGCTGAAAAAGAAATAGAAATTATCAAAACCTGCCCAGGTGATCGCCGACATGCACATGGTGCAGGGTTCATGGGTGGACAGGAAAATGAGCTCGCGTGGGTCCGGCCGCTCCGCCATTTCATAGAAACGCTTCAGCGTGTGGACTTCGCCGTGCCAGAGTGGATTTTCGAGTTCGTTGTTGGTTTCTGCAAGAACCAGTGAGAGATCCGCCTTGCGAAGGATAGCGGCACCAAACACTTTGTTGCCGAGGGCCACTCCGCGCTCGGTGAGCGGGAGGATATCATTATCGATAACGTCCAGCAGTCGGGTAGCGATTGTTTTCGGAGTCACGCGCACATGTCCTTTTTTCTGATATTGCTCCACCATACGACAGGTGTGGACGGCTTGAAAACACCGATTCCCCTGGTAGCCCCCGCCACGCAGTGTTGCGTCGAAGGCATATCAGGCTGATTTTCTGTGATTTGGCGCACATTCGGAATGAAAATATCAGAAGTCCGGTCTCCACGGATTGCTGTTGCTTCTCGATTTTTCATGAAACTGCGATATTAGGTGCAATAACTCATCATTGTGCGAGCGCACAGGAACGACAGGACCCAGTGATGGCAGAAAAGGTGTTGACCGCGAATCGCCTGACCGACGGCATCGCCGTATGGCTTGACGCGAGTGGAGCGTGGAACGAGGCATTGCAGAGCGCCTTGGTGGCGCGGCACGCCGAGGCCGTTGCGGCATTGGAAGAAATCGGCAAGCGCGACTTTTCGGCAAATCTTGTCGTTGACGTCAACGTGGTGGACGTGGAAGAGGTCAGTGGCCTTATCCGTCCTCTGCGTCTTCGTGAACGTATTCGCGCTGCCGGTCCGACGATGGATTACGCCCCCGGTTATAAGCCCGCTGATCCGGCATTTATCGCTGCCTGAGGAATTCGATGTATCGTTATGATGAGTTTGACCACGCTTTCGTTTCAAGTCGCGTGGACCAGTTTCGTGATCAGGTCGCGCGCCGCCTCTCCGGTGAGCTTGCAGAGGATGCATTCAAGCCGCTGCGTCTTATGAATGGCGTGTACCTGCAGCTTCACGCCTATATGCTGCGTGTTGCGATACCCTATGGCACGCTGAACTCCCGGCAGATGCGGATGCTTGCGCACATCGCGCGCAAGTACGACCGCGGTTACGGCCATTTCACCACGCGCCAGAACATCCAGTACAACTGGCCGAAGCTTTCCGATACGCCGGACATTCTGTCGGAACTCGCTTCCGTCGAAATGCATGCGTTACAAACGTCCGGCAACTGCATTCGCAATGTGACCGCTGATCATTTTGCTGGTGCCGCTGCGGACGAGGTGGCCGATCCACGTCCATACGCTGAGATCCTGCGTCAGTGGTCTTCGGTGCATCCCGAATTCTCGTTCCTGCCACGCAAATTCAAGATTGCGGTGACCGGCGCTGAGCGCGACCGTGCTGCCATTCAGGTTCACGACATCGGCCTGCATCTGAAAAAGAACGACAAGGGTGAGATCGGCTTTGCCGTTTACGTCGGTGGTGGCCAGGGTCGCACCCCGATGATCGCAAAGAAAATCCGTGACTTCCTGCCGGAGCAGGATCTGCTTTCCTACACGACAGCGATCTTGCGCGTTTACAATCTGCACGGTCGCCGTGACAACAAGTACAAGGCGCGCATCAAGATCCTGGTGCACGAGACGGGAACGGAAGAACTTGCGCGCCAGGTAGAAGCCGAGTTCGCCCAATTGCAGGGTGCCGAACTGAAGCTTCCTGAAGCCGACATCGAGGCGATCAGCACCTATTTTGCTCCGCCTGCGCTGGTGGCGCGCCCCGAAGGCTGGGCTCAATTGGCGGGTGCGAAGAAGGCAGACGCTGGTTTTGCGCGGTGGGTTCAACAGAACGTGCAGCCACACAAGCATCCTGACTACGGCATGGTGACGATTTCGCTCAAGCCAATCGGTGGCGTTCCAGGTGACGCGACCGATGTGCAGATGGATGCTGTTGCGGACATCGCACAGCAATATGCACAGGATGAAATCCGTATCACGCATGAGCAGAACATTGTCTTGCCGCATGTGGCGCTTGCGGACCTCGAGGCCGTCTATAAGGCGCTGGTTGCGCAAGGGCTAGCGACGGCCAATGCCGGGCTGATCACCGACATGATCGTCTGTCCCGGTCTTGATTATTGCGCGCTTGCGAATGCCCGCTCCATTCCGGTCGCGCAGGCGATTTCGCAGCGTTTCGGCTCTGCTGAGCGTCAGGCCGAAATCGGTGAGCTGAAGATCAAGATTTCAGGATGCATCAACGCCTGCGGCCATCACCATGTCGGTCATATTGGCCTACTTGGCGTGGAGAAGAAGGGCGCTGAACTCTACCAGATCACGCTGGGCGGTTCGGCGGATGAGCATACTTCGATCGGTGAGATCATCGGGCGCGGTTTCGAACCGGAAAAAGTAACCGATGCCGTTGAGAAGATCGTCGATACATATCTTGGCCTTCGATTGTCGAAGGAGGAAACCTTCCTTCAGGCCTATCGTCGTGTTGGTCCGCAGCCTTTCAAGGATGCTCTGTATGGCGAAGCGGCACAGGCAGCATAGGTTTAGGGATTGAAGATGACACGTATCTGGACAGAAAAAGGTTTCGTGGATGCTGATCCCTGGATCATCGAAACGGATGAGGTCAAGGCAGGCCAGGGGCAGACGGCTCTTCTCACCATCGATGAGTTGATCGAGCGTGCCGACAATTCCAACGATGTTGGCTTGGGTGTCCTCGTCAAGCCCGCCGATGATGTCTCGCGGCTGGAGCCCTATCTCTACCGGCTGGCGCTGATAGCTGTTGCCTTTCCCGCGTTCAACGATGGCCGTGGCTTCAGTCACGCGTCGCTGCTGCGCGAGAGGCTCGGCTATGCCAATGAGTTGCGCGCAGTGGGTGATGTCTTGATCGATCAGGTTCCGTTGATGCTGCGGTGTGGCTTCGACAGTTTCGCGGTTACCAATGAGACCGCGCTTCGGCGTCTTTCCGAAAATCGCCTGCCTGGCATTTCTGTGCACTACCAGCCGACAGCTCGCGCTGCGACAGGAGGCGAGGCCTATAGCTGGCGCCGTCGCTCGGCTTGATTAAAGCTGAGTTCGAGAGGCAAATTTTTCCAAGCATCCGCGACATATAAACGCGGATGCCTTCAAAACAGTGTGTTCATGGTATATGTCGCTAGCGCACACGAAGCTGGATAGAACGAGACGCACGAATGAACGTTTCCGCCAAGACTGAAGAATTTGCCGCCAAGGCACCCGCCAATATTCCGGATGGAGTTTATGCGGAAACTGTTCTGGCCGTCGAACACTATACGGATCATTTGTTTCGCTTCCGCATGACGCGCCCTGCAGGCTTCCGCTTCCGGTCTGGCGAATTTGCGATGATCGGCCTGATGGTTGGTGAAAAGCCGATTTATCGCGCTTACTCCATCGCAAGTCCCGCCTGGGATGAAGAACTGGAGTTCTTCTCCATCAAAGTTCAGGACGGTCCGCTGACGCAACATCTTCAGAAGATCAAGCCTGGCGATACGGTTCTGATGCGCAAGAAGCCGACCGGCACTCTTGTGCTGGACGCGCTGACGCCTGGAAAGCGCCTCTACATGTTCTCCACCGGTACCGGCATTGCTCCATTCGCGAGTCTTATCCGCGATCCGGAAACCTATGAAAAGTTTGACGAGGTTATTCTCACACATACATGCCGTGAGATAGCTGAATTGAAATACGGTTTCGACCTCATGGAGGAAATTCGCAATCACGAGTTTCTGGCAGAAGTTGTCGGTGACAAGCTGAAGCATTACCCGACCGTCACTCGCGAAGCCTATACCTATCAGGGACGGATTACCGATCTCATCGAGAACGGCAAGCTGTTTACCGATCTGGGTGTTCCGCCGCTCGATCCCGCTGTTGACCGCGGCATGATTTGCGGTTCCACCGCAATGTTGAAGGATACCAAGGAGCTGCTGGAAAAGGCAGGTCTTACAGAAGGGGCGAATAACAAGCCGGCAGAATTCGTGATCGAACGCGCATTCGTGGGCTGATCTATCGCTACGTTTTACGGAAAAGGCTCTGGATCGATCGATCCAGAGCCTTTTTTGTCTTGGGAGACAAAGTGTGTTAGTCGCGCTTGATTGTCGCCAGTAGCTGCCACAGATCGGCGCCTGTCTCAAAGACGGCGGCGTTGGCTTTGAATGATAGCGAAGCTTCTGTTAGCTCAAGCATTTCCTGCCCGATGTTTACTCCATTTCCCTCAGCGCCCGGCTGTTGAGGTTGAAATAGATCTGCCTGTACGCCACCGCCAGGAGTGGCGCTGAATTGGGTGGAGAGGCGACTGTAGTTCGATGAGTCAACATTTGCAATGTTGTTGGCAGTGGAAGAAAGCCGCGTAACCTGTGCCTGCATGCCAGACAGGGCCGAATTCATAACACCGCTCAAGCTCATTTTCACCTCTCCAGGCAATTCTGCCTGACGATGACCCTAACCAACGAATAGATCGTTGTCGCGGATGATACGCCGGTAGGATTGATGAGATGTAAACTCAGTCAAGTGATGTATGCCCATGTGGTCCACTTCAGTGGAACAATTTACGACTTGGCAATAACCCGTCCAACTTAACTACAGTTTAATAAAAAATCGGCTCCGTATGTGTCTACGGAGCCGCTATTCATGCAGCTGATATGACGAACATCAGGGCGTTACGGCAAATTTGGCATCGACATTCCGCTCCCGGTCCGAGAACCGGGAGCGGATTTTCCGGTTACTCAGCAGCCTCTGCATATTCCTCCATCGGAGGGCAGGTGCAGACGAGGTTTCGGTCACCATAGACGTTGTCGATACGGTTGACTGGAGACCAATACTTGTCCACGCGGAAGGAGCCTGGCGGGAAGCATGCCTGCTCGCGAGAGTAGGGACGGTTCCATTCGCCGACCAGATCCTCGACCGTATGCGGTGCATTCTTGAGCGGGTTGTTTTCCCGATCCATCTTGCCTTCTTCGATCTGGCGCGCTTCCTCGCGGATCGCCAGCATCGCATCGCAGAAGCGGTCAATCTCCGCCTTGGTTTCCGATTCGGTCGGTTCGATCATCAGGGTTCCGGCAACCGGCCAGCTCATGGTCGGTGCATGGAAGCCGCAGTCGACGAGGCGCTTCGCAATGTCGTCGACGGTGACACCGGCTGAAGCGCTCAGGGGGCGTGTGTCGATGATGCATTCATGCGCCACGCGTCCGGCTGCAGACTTGTAGAGGACTTCATAGGCACCCGACAGGCGTGCGGCGATGTAGTTGGCGTTCAGGATTGCCACCTTGGTCGCCTGCGTCAGGCCTTCGCCGCCCATCATCAGGCAGTAAGACCAACTGATCGGCAGAATAGACGGAGAGCCAAACGGTGCAGCCGAGACCGCGCCGTCGCGTCCGTCCCATTCCGGGTGTCCTGGAAGATATGGGGCGAGATGCGATTTGACGCCGATCGGTCCCATGCCCGGCCCACCGCCGCCATGCGGAATGCAGAATGTCTTGTGCAGATTGAGGTGCGAAACGTCAGACCCAATATCGCCAGGACGAGAAAGACCAACCATGGCGTTCATGTTCGCACCATCGAGATAGACCTGGCCGCCGTGCTGGTGCGTGATTTCGCAGATCTCACGAACTGTTTCCTCGAACACGCCATGGGTGGACGGGTAGGTGATCATGCAGGCAGAGAGATTGGCGGAATATTGCTCGGCCTTGGCGCGGAAGTCGTCGAGATCGACGTCACCGTTGTCCTTGGCTTTTACCGGCACCACCTTCATGCCCACCATCTGCGCAGAGGCCGGGTTGGTGCCGTGCGCGGAGGTCGGGATGAGGCAGACATCGCGATGCGTGTCGCCGCGGGCGATGTGGTAGTTGCGGATGGTCAAGAGGCCCGCATATTCACCCTGCGCACCGGAATTCGGCTGCATGGAGAATGCGTCGTAGCCGGTGATCTGGCAGAGCTTCGCAGACAGATCCTCGATCATTTCCCTGTAGCCTGCAGCCTGTTCGACCGGGGCGAAAGGATGCATGTCGGAAAATTCCGGCCATGTGATCGGAAGCATTTCAGCAGTGGCGTTAAGCTTCATCGTGCACGAGCCGAGCGGAATCATTGCACGATCAAGTGCCAGATCGCGATCCGAAAGACGGCGGATGTAGCGCGTCATTTCGCTCTCAGCACGGTTCATGTGGAAGATCGGATGCGTCATATAGGCCGACGTGCGCAGCAGATCCTTCGGCAGACGGTAATCTGCTTCGAAGTCGGATACCTTGAAGTTGCCGCCGAAGGCGCGCCAGACAGCTTCCAGCGTTGCCGGACGCGTGCGCTCATCCAGCGACATACCGATCTTTGTCGTGCCAACCTTGCGAAGGTTCACGCCTTCGGCAACGGCTGCGCGCAGGATGAGGCCCTGCATATGACCGACCTCGACGGTGATCGTATCAAAGAATGCATCAGGCTCTACCGTATAGCCGAGCTTTTCCAGGCCCTTGGCCATGAGCACAGCTTTCTTGTGAACCTGCTGTGCAATCGCCTTCAGCCCTTCCGGACCGTGGAATACGCCGTACATGGACGCCATGACGGCGAGCAGAACCTGCGCGGTGCAGATGTTGGAGGTCGCCTTTTCGCGACGAATATGCTGCTCGCGAGTCTGAAGGCTCAGACGATAGGCGCGGTTGCCGCGTGCATCGACCGAGACGCCAACGAGACGACCCGGCATGGAGCGTTTGTGCGCATCCTTCACAGCCATGAACGCCGCATGTGGGCCGCCATAACCCATCGGCACGCCAAAGCGCTGGGAGGAACCGATTGCGATATCCGCACCCATTTCACCCGGAGACTTTAGAAGCGTCAGCGCCAGCAAGTCGGACGCCATCGCTGCCACGGCACCGGTCTGGTGCAGACGGGCTATGAGACCGGAGAAATCATGCGCATGGCCATGTGTGCCCGGATACTGGAAAATCGCGCCGAATACATCCACCGGATCGAGATCTGTAAACGGATTGCCAACGATCACCTTCCAGCCCAGCGGGGCCGCGCGGGTTTCAATCAACGCGATCGTCTGTGGATGGCAGGACGCATCCACGAAGAAGGCTGTTGCCTTGGACTTTGCCTGACGTTGGCAGAGCGCCATGGCTTCAGCGGCTGCGGTTGCTTCATCGAGAAGCGAACCATTGGCGACATCCAGACCTGTCAGGTCGCAGATCATGGTCTGGAAGTTCAGCAGGGCTTCCAGACGCCCTTGGGAAATCTCTGGCTGGTAGGGGGTGTAGGCCGTGTACCAGGCAGGGTTTTCGAGAATATTGCGCTGGATAACCGGAGGCGTAATGGTGCCATAATAACCCTGACCAATAAGTGAGGTCAGGGGCTGGTTCTTGTTTGCGGTCTCACGCAGACGATCCAGCGCCTCGCGTTCGGTCAGCGCCGCACCCCATGCCAGTGGCTCGCGCTGGCGAATGGAGGACGGAACCGTTGCGTCGATCAGGGCGTCGAGCGACGGATACCCGATAACCTTCAGCATTTCCTTCATTTCGGAAGGAGACGGACCAATGTGCCGCCGATTGGCGAAATCATAGGGCTGATAGTCGGTGAAATGAAAATCGCGGGTGTCAGACATTAGCCAACCAGCTCCTTATAGGCAGCTTCGTCCAGCAGATCATTGGCGTCAGCAACATTGCTGAGCTTCAGTTTGAAGAACCAGCCGGCGCCCTGCGGATCGGAATTGACCAGCGATGGGTCGGAGGTGATCGCCTCGTTGATCTCAACGATCTCGCCGTCGAGTGGACAATACACGTCGGACGCAGCCTTCACGCTCTCGACCGTTGCGGCTTCACCGTTCTTGGCAAATGTGCTGCCGACTTCCGGCAGTTCCACGAAGACGAGATCACCCAGCTGATCTGCAGCGTGCTGCGTGATGCCAACGGTGGCAACATCGCCGTCAAGCTTCAGCCATTCGTGTTCAGCGGTAAATTTCAACATGGTTCTCTCCGGAAGTTTTTTAGCGTTTGTAGGTAGGGGTAATGAAGGGCAGGGACGAGACCGTTAGCGGCAGGTATTTGCCTCGAACTTCCGCAAAGACCTGTTGGCCGGGCACCGCGAGCTCGCTGGGCACGTAACCCATGGCAACGGGGCCTTCGACAGAAGGACCGAATGTCCCGGATGTAACTTCGCCGATTTCTCGCTGGCCTTCAGCATCCGCAAAAAGTTTGGCATGGGCGCGCACAGGTGCCTTGCCCTCGGGCTTCAGGCCCACGCGGCGGCGGCTTGTCTTGTTTGCTAATTCGCTGAGAATGCGTTCTGCGCCCGGAAAGCCACCTTCACGCTCGCCGCCAGTCCGGCGTGCCTTCTGGATGGCCCATTCCAGTGAAGCCTCGATCGGTGAGGTCGTCGTGTCGATGTCGTTTCCGTAGAGGCATAAACCCGCCTCCAGACGCAGGGAATCGCGTGCACCCAGACCAATGGCTTCGCAATCGTCATGGGCCAGGAGTGCCTTCGCCAGTTCCTCGGCTTTATCCGAAGGAACAGAAATTTCGTATCCGTCTTCACCTGAATAGCCGGAACGGGAGACGATGCAGGCAACACCCACCAAAGTCACATCACGAACGTCCATGAACTTCATGGCGGCAACTTCGGGTGCAAGCGAGGCGAGAACGGCCTCCGCTGCCGGCCCCTGAAGCGCGATCAGGGCGCGATCTTTCAGAAGGGTTACGGTGCAGCCGGTAAGGTGAGTCTTCATGTGAGCTACATCTGCATCCTTGCATGCCGCGTTGACCACGACAAGCAAGTGATCGCCACGATTGGTGATCATCAGATCATCCAGAATCCCGCCGTTGTCATCCGTAAAGAAGCCGTAGCGCTGGCGACCTTCCTTCAGACCCAGGATATCGACCGGAACCAGTTTTTCCAGCGCGAGGGCTGCATCGGCAACGGCACCAGTGGCTGCCGTTACCAGAACCTGGCCCATGTGAGAGACGTCAAAGAGGCCAGCCTTTGCACGCGTATGAAGATGTTCCTTCAAAACACCTGCCGGATATTGCACCGGCATGTCATACCCCGCAAACGGCACCATGCGTGCGCCAAGTGAGATGTGAAGTGCATGGAGTGGAGTTGTGGACAGTGGGCCGCTATCGGTCAAGAACGCCTCCAGATCATGTGCGGCTTGGCCGCACGGGCTCAGTTACTGACGCCAAAACAGCGCCTTTCAAAGAGCCCCCTCTGTCCTTTGCGCCTGAGATTGTTATCCCTTCGGCGAGCCCTTCGCGTAGAAAAGGCTTCTCTCCAGAGTTCTGTAGGTCTCGCTGGTCCTTTTGCCTGAGAGTTTCCGGGGCGGTTGCTCCTTCGGCGCCGCATCGAAGCGGTTTCTCCCAACGAGATGTGCCGTCATTATGAGAGCAGGATGCCAGTTGGCAAGGGCAAATGTCGCAATGGACACGAAATTTGTCGCGCGACTTTACTGTGTTGCGAATTTAGGCTCTGTGGCTGTAACGGGACGAAATCCAGAAAGAACAGAGACGGGAATGACCTACATAGCGACCGGCTATTCGGTCTCCTCGTAGGCCTTGCTGACATCTTGCAGGCTCGGGAAGCTTTCGGCGTTTCGCTGCATGGTATCACCGAGACTCAGCGCAAGCGGAGGTATAAGCGCCACTGCTTCCGCCTTCTCCCCACTGCCAGTTTTAGCAATCTCGTTGGTTTCCGCATCGTTCTTCACATCGCGAACTTGATCTTTCGTCGAGATCCTGCGAGCCGGCTTCGCGGCCTCCATGGCGTAAGCGGCCGTTGTGGCGGAAATTGATAGGACTTGTGTCATGACCATATCCACGTCTAGTTTCCTTGAGTATATCGTCACCGACCTCAAGGAAGCTTAAGCTGTTTCCTAGAATTGTAGACAACCGGACTTTCAACTCATCTGGTACGAAAATGCTGAACATAGTCCTCGTGGCCGTAGGTGGCGCCTTTGGTTCTGTTTGCCGCTATCTCACCGGCATCCTGATGACGAGGCTGATGGGCCCCGCTTTTCCCTGGGGGACAATCACGGTCAATATTGTCGGGTCGTTCGCAATCGGTTTGCTGACGGAACTGGTTGCGCGGAGGTTTGACGCGTCTTTGGAAATGCGGCTGCTGCTTGTCGTTGGCATTCTTGGCGGATTTACTACGTTTTCGTCGTTCTCCCTTGATACCGTGGCGCTAATCGAGAAGGGGGCGGTCTCATCGGCCGTGATTTACGTATTTTCCAGCGTGGTCATTTCGCTGATTGCAACTTTTGCCGGTTTTGCGGTCGGTCGCGCGCTGCTCTGACCTCTATTTCCCAACTGACCCTTTCCAATCGGACGCGAAATCATCTAAAGGCTGAACCTTGATAAACAGGTTTCAGGAAAGAGGTTCGATGGCTGGCATCGAGCATATCCGCGTTGACGCGGACGAGGCGGGTATGCGCCTCGATAGATGGTTCAAGATCCACTATCCGGGTCTCGGCTTTGGCGCGCTCCAAAAGCTGCTGCGATCCGGACAGATCCGGGTGGATGGTGGCCGGGTCAAATCCGACACCCGCATTCAGCCGGGACAGATGGTACGCGTCCCGCCCATGGACGTTGATCCCAAGATCAAGAGTGGCCCGATCGCTGGCAAGGATCTCAAGCACGCCGATGATGCCCATTTGCTGGCGCGTATGTTGCTGCATGAGGACGACAAGGTTTTCGTTCTGAACAAACCTGCCGGTCTGGCCGTACAGGGAGGTTCCGGTGTCACTAGACATATCGATAAGATGCTGGATGCCTGGGTGAGCCAGAAGGGCGAGAAGCCGCGCCTGGTGCACCGCCTTGACAGAGATACATCCGGCGTTCTGGTGATCGCCCGTACGCGCGGTGCTGCCCAAAAGCTGACTGCCGCATTTCGCGAGCGTGACACCAAGAAGACCTACTGGTCACTGGTCAAAGGGCTGCCACGCAAGCGCGAGGACAAGATTTCCACTTGGCTCGTCAAGGAGCAGACGCCCGATGGCGACCGTATGCGTATCGCCAAGCACGGGGAAGAGGGGGCTGATCACGCAGTTTCCTATTATCGCGTAATCGATACCGCTGCGCAAAGACTGTCGTGGCTCGAGATGGAGCCCTATACGGGGCGTACGCACCAGCTGCGTGTGCATGCGCTTCACATCGGTCACCCCATCATTGGTGATCCGAAATATTTCGAGGACGACCCGAATTGGGATTTCCCAGGCGGTGTGCAGAAGCGTCTGCATCTCCACGCCCGCCACATCGATATCCCGCATCCTTCTGGCGGGCGCCTGCGTGTCACTGCGCCGCTGCCGCCCCACATGGTGCAGAGCTGGAACCTGCTTGGTTTCGATCAGGCGGATGGCGCGATAGATGACGATGAGTGATCTGCGTCTCGTTCTTTTCGATTGCGATGGAACGCTTGTCGACAGCGCGAAGCTGATCCACGAGGTGATGGTTCGAACCTTCATCCGGTTCCAACATGCGGCGCCAACGCTGGAGCAAACGAAGTCCATAATTGGATTGACGCTCGATATCGCAATCGCGCGGCTGCAGGGGAAAGCCCATGCAGATGAAGAGGCCGTCGCCATGATGGCCTATTACAAATCCATCTTCCTGCCAACGCGTGCCGAACTCGGCTTCGAAGAACCACTCTTCGACGGAATACGTGATGTGCTGACTTCACTTGAAGCCCGCGATGAATTGATCTGTGGCGCAGTAACTGGCAAATCACGCCGTGGTCTGAACATGATCGTGGAAACGCATCGCTTAGGCAGACTGTTCACGGTGAGCCGGACTGCGGACGAGTGTCCATCGAAGCCGCATCCGGCAATGGTTACTGAATGCTGCGATGAGAGCGGTATTGTCCCTTCGCGTACGCTTGTCATTGGCGATGCCATCTACGATATGCAGATGGCGAAAGCGGCCGGCGCCACGGCGATTGGTGTAGCCTGGGGCTATGCCTCAGTTGCCGATTTGCTTTCAGCCGGCGCAGACGTAATTGCCCGGACACCAGATGACCTTTTGAGACTGATTGGCTGAGGAAGCCCGAAAATGAGAGAACTCTTTGATCTTCCAGATGGTCTTAGCCATCCAGATCCAACCCGTCGTGCGCAGATTCAAATGCAGAAGCCGCTTCCGAAGCGCTTCTACAAGGAGGTCTCCGTAAGTCCAGTCGGTGAAGAGTTTGCCATCCTGCTCGACGGGAAAGCGATCAAAACGCCGGCAAAGCATACCCTGAAAGTCCCGACGGAGGCATTGGCCGCCTTGCTTCGATCCGAGTGGGATGCGCAAAGCGAAACAGTCGATCCATCCACCATGCCGGTCACGCGTCTGGTCAACACCGCGATTGATGGCGTCGCAATCGAGATGCAGGCGGTATTCGAGGAAATCGTTCGCTTCTCCGGCAGCGATATGCTGTGCTACCGCGCAGATGGTCCGGTGGAACTTGTCGCTCGCCAGACCGCAGAATGGGATCCTGTCATGGAGTGGCTGGCCAGCGAGGTTGGTGCGCGCTTCATCCTGATTGAAGGGATCATGCCACAGAAACAGCCAGATGACGCTGTCGCGGCGTTTGCCGATGCCCTCAGACCCTTTGCCACACCTTTGGAACTCGCCGCGCTTCACACGGTCACATCTCTCACCGGGTCAGCCATGCTGGCTCTGGCATTTGCCATGGGGTTCATCGGTATTGACGACGCATGGAGACTAGCTCATCTGGACGAAGATTGGACCAATGAGCACTGGGGCGTCGATGCGGAGGCTGAGGCGAGGCGCTCCAAGCGTTACAATGAACTGCAGGCAGCGGTTGCAGTATTTAATTCTTTGCGCTCCTGAAAGGCCGAATTTAACGGAACTCTAACCCTGTTCTGAGACCATCGGATAAATTCTTCCGGTGGTCCATGAACAGCGCTTTCGTTCGAGTTTTGTTGCTTTTGCTGGCGTGGCTGACTTTCAGCAGCTTTCGCCTTACGCCGGGAGATCGCCCTCCGGAAATGGCTGTCCTTTATGATGTCCGTGGCGCATTCGTCAGCGCATCACCCACCGTATCCCGGCGACTGGTAACGGAAACCGACCGGCTCGTGGATGAAGCCATACGCGCGACTTTTCGAGCGACGTTGCTTCCCCGCGCCGTTCTTACTGTCCGGATCATCGAGGTAAAACGACAGGAATACATTGTCGGCGGTCGTTTCAGCGCTGAGGTTTCCGTTGATGCGACAGCAGTCGGCAATGGAGAAAAGATCGCGGCCGGAGTTTTCTCCGTCTCCTCATTTTCCCTTTATGCAGAGCATGGTGACGTGGCTTTAGCGAAGCGGATCGCCGATCGCATCTCGTTCGAGTTTCGTCTGCAGGAAACTGGACCCTCGACCCTTGCCACCGCCCTGTTTCCAAGATTCTGAGATTTCATTCAATATTCATATTCTGTCTTTCTAACTTATGCATCTTCGGTTTTGATGGACGAGTTGTGAGCATGATTCCCTTTTTTCGAAACGGAATCGTTTGGAGGAGATAGTGATGAAGTTTAACCTCCTGGCAGGGGCGTGCATTGTTGCGATGAGTGCGCATGAACAATATCGCTCAACATTTTGCTTCGGCCTGGTTCGATCTCAAGCTGAAGGGAGATCAAGGCAAAGCGCGCTATCTGGATCTGGTAGAATACGCCGAGAAAGGCGTGTGGTCGGCGGTTTCGAACTTCGCTTCTCTTTGCGTCAACTGGTCAGCTTCAATCCGGCAATGCCGATCAGGATAAGACCAATGCAGGCAATGCGTGCAACTGTCGCCGGATCACCAAACAAAGCCATGCCAAGTGTTACGGCGCCAACCGTGCCGATGCCGGTCCAGACAGCATAGGCCTTGCCAATAGGCAAGTCGCGCACAGCCAGCCCTAGCAAGCCAACGCTTGCAATCATGGATAAGACAGTCAGGATTGTCGGGAGAGGGCGCGTGAAACCTTCGGTATATTTCAGACCGATGGCCCAACCAACTTCGAGCACGCCGGCGAGGAACAGGTATATCCAGGGCATGTATCGCTCCTTTTGAGAGCGAGGTCGTCCCCGCCGGTTCACCATGCTTCGAGAGGAAAAGCATACGCAGTCGTCTGCGCAGGAAAGCAGATAATGCGCGACCTGACGTATTTCAAGCCCTGCTGAATTCTATGCGAGTCGCTCGGCGTGCCAACTCAGATGATCATCCATGAAGGTCGAAATGAAATAGTAAGAGTGATCGTAGCGTTCGTGCATGCGCAAGGTCAGGCCGATCCCTGTGCCCTGAACAGCTTCCTCGAAGAGCCATGGACGCAATCCGTTTTCCAGAAAACTATCAGCCTTACCCTGATCGATCAGAAATTCCGGGAAGCGGGCGCCATCCTGAACGAGGGCGCATGCATCATAGGCCCGCCAGTTGGCTTTGTCCGAGCCCAGATATTTTTCCAACGCGGGTGCGGACCAATCAGCGGTGGATGGCTCAACGATAGGAGCGAATGCCGAACAGCTTTTGAAGCGGTCAGGGTTTTTCAGCGCGATGGTCATCGCGCCATGGCCACCCATAGAATGCCCGAATATTCCCTGACGTGCCATGTCGGCACGGAAGTGCTCGCCGATCAATGAAGGCAATTCCTCGGTGATATAGGTATACATCCGGTAATGTTCAGACCAAGGCATCGCGGTCGCATCGAGGTAGAAGCCTGCGCCTTTGCCCATCTGCCAATTCGTCAGTTCGTCAGGAACATCATTGCCTCTTGGGCTGGTATCCGGGCAAACGATGATCAGCCCGAGTTCTGCTGCAAGCCGCCGGTATTCCCCCTTCTCCATGACATTGGCATGGGTGCAGGTCAGGCCGGACAGGAACCAGAGAACCGGTCTTTTTTCAGTGATTGCCTGCGGAGGCACAAATACCGCAAAGGTCATTTCACAATTGCACGCTTCCGACTGATGCTGGAAAACGCCTTGCATGCCGCCAAACGCCGTATTCTGGGAGATGACTTTCATTTCTAATGTCCTTACGCGGGGTCAGCCAGCCAATGCTACGGCAGCGTTGACTGTTGCCGCCACCAGCACGGTATTGAAAAAGAAGGCTGTCAAAGAATGAGAGAGATTGATGCGCCTCATCGCGGTCGTCGTAATTGCGACGTCCGATGTTTGTGCCGTCATGCCGATGACGAATGAGAAGTAGAGAAAATCCAAACCAGACGGTTCCTCCGTTTCGGGAAAGGTAAGTCCACCCTGGATCTTGCAAACACCGTCTGGTCCTGTCACATGCCGCCAGAAGTGATGCGCATAGTGCGACGCAAACATCGTATGGAGCGTCAGCCAACCGCCGATGACGGACAGGAAGGCAAGCGCAATCTCGAAAACACTGACATGCAAACCGCGATTGAGCGCGTTGAATAGTGCTCCGATTGCCGCGACGACAGCCAGAATCGTGACGAGTATGATAGCGTAGGCGGGCGCATCATCGCGCTCCCGACTATTTTTGTAACGCTCCACGGTGAGGTGCGGAATTCGCCGTCCCATAATACCCAGATAAATCAGGAAAAACGTGACCGCCGCACCTTCGATAAGGAGATTAGGGGCGAGATAAGCGAACAACGGCACGACAGCAACGCCAGCCAATCCCGCACCGTAGAACGGGCTGTAGCGGTGGCTACGCCATTTCAGCCCCGCTCTGGGTGTCCCGGTTGTCATCCTGCAGATCCGTCAGCGCGCATGGCTCGGCGGCAGAGAACATCCAAGGCGGAGAGAAACGCGGAGCGATCCTTCTGGGTGAAGGCCGCGTTGTAGCCTTTGCTTTCCCCGGTCTCCCGCAAATGCGCACCGAGGTCCCGCATAGCGCTCGCCATGCCGATGTTTGTCTCGTCAAAAATCCTGCCCGTTGGTCCCGTGACTTGTGCGCCATTGGCGACGCAACGAACAGCCAGTGGCACATCTGCCGTCACCACCACATCGCCCGCTCCTGCGCGTTCTGCGATCCAGTCGTCGGCGGCATCGAATTTACCGGAAACAATCACATTCTTGATCATCGGATCACGAGACGGTCTAAGCCCGGAATTGGCGACGAACGTGACTTCCATCCCGAAGCGTTCTGCAACTTTCAGGATCTCGGGTTTGACTGGGCAGGCGTCAGCATCGACATAAATCATGATGAAGACCTCACCATATCGACGTGGGGAATACCATCCTCAAAATATTCTTCCGAGATCGCCACGAAACCAAGACCGCCGTAGAAACGCTGAAGATGGCTTTGTGCGGAAATTTCCACGTCGATACCGCGGAAGCGATCGGCGCAGATTGCCAACGCCTCCCTGATCACAGCCTCGCCTAAGCGTTTGCCGCGATAATACGGGGAGACCACGACCCGGCCGATCCGCGGGTTCTTCCCGTCTACCGGCGGGAGAATTCGCGCAGCTGCCATGAGGTCGCTGGCGTGCATCATGCGCAGATGCAGCGCTCCGTCGTCCTTGCCATCCAGTTCTTCATAGGGGCATGCCTGTTCGACGACGAAAACGTCGACGCGCAGTTTCAATAGAGCATAAAGCTCGCGTGCGGAAAACTCATCAAGGCTCCGCACGTCCACTGTGTAGGAAGCGTGGCTGATCAATAAACCACCACGCCGCGAATGCTTTCGCCCTTGTGCATCAACTCGAAGCCCTGGTTGATATCCTCAAGCGGCATGGTGTGCGTGATCATCGGGTCGATCTGGATCTTTCCGTCCATGTACCAGTCAACGATCTTCGGAACATCGGTACGTCCGCGTGCGCCGCCAAAGGCCGTGCCCATCCAGTTACGTCCGGTCACAAGCTGGAAGGGGCGCGTCGAGATCTCCTGGCCCGCTCCCGCCACGCCGATGATGATGGATTTGCCCCAGCCGCGGTGGGAAGATTCCAGTGCCTGACGCATGACCTTGGTGTTACCGGTGCAGTCGAATGTGTAGTCTGCACCACCAATCAGATCGCCGTTTCGCTTCGTCATGTTGACGAGGTATGGCACGATGTCATCGCCGACCTCTTTCGGGTTCACGAAATGCGTCATGCCGAACTTTTCGCCCCAGGCCTTGCGGTCCGGATTGATGTCGACGCCGATGATCATGTCCGCTCCGGCCAGACGCAACCCCTGCAGGACGTTGAGGCCTATACCGCCAAGACCGAACACGATCGCTGTCGATCCGATCTCCACCTTGGCTGTGTTTATGACAGCGCCGATGCCAGTCGTCACGCCGCAGCCGATGTAGCAGATCTTGTCGAAGGGAGCGTCCGGATTGACTTTCGCGACAGCGATTTCCGGTAGAACCGTGAAATTCGCGAAGGTGGAACAACCCATATAGTGATGGATCTTGTCCTTGCCGATGGAGAAGCGGCTAGAGCCATCCGGCATGAGGCCCTGACCTTGTGTGGAGCGAATCGCTGTGCAGAGGTTCGTCTTGCGGGAAAGACAGGAATAGCATTCACGACATTCCGGCGTGTAAAGCGGAATGACATGGTCGCCCTTCTTCACCGAGGTTACGCCTGGGCCGACGTCGACCACAATGCCGGCACCCTCATGGCCGAGGATCGCCGGGAAGAGACCTTCAGGATCAGCACCCGACAGCGTGAAATCGTCCGTATGGCAGATCCCGGTTGCCTTGACCTCGATCAGAACCTCACCGGCCCGTGGACCTTCCAGCTGTACCGTCATGATTTCCAATGGTTTTCCAGTCTGAACGGCGACGGCGGCGCGTACATCCATTTGCAATCTCCAATATTCTTGATTCCTCACGTTTGTCGCATGCGCAGAAAGATCACTCAAGTCTTTCAGCGACATTCGCAGGTCTCAAATATGCCGTTTACTGCAAACGTTTGCTGACCTGTTCGCGCCAGATGATGAAGAGGCCGGATGCCACGATGATGGCGATCCCCACCCACTTCGACGGCGTGGGAAAGTCAGAAAACAGCAAATAGCCCAGAACCGTTGCCGAAATGATCTCAAAATACTGGAATGGTGCCAGGAGAGACAGGGACGCCATTCGGAACGCGCGAACCACGAGCAGATGGACGTAGCCGGACAGCGACCCCAGAATGACAAGCAATGTGAGCCCAAGGGTCGACGAGGGCAGAGACATCTCGAAGTCAGTTTGTCCGGCCTGATGGCCGATCACCAGAATAGCACCCATGAACAGGGTGCCACCCATGCCAGACATCATCTGCATCGTCAGCGGCGAGTCGGCGTCTCCGAGGGCGCGATTGAGAAAAAGGTAGAGGGTGAATAGGGCGGCGCAGGCTACCGGTAGAAGCGAGGTCAGGCCAAAAATGGCATAACTCGGCTGGATGACGATCATAGCACCGGCAAAGCCGACAAGGATTGCCAGCCATCTGCGCCAGCCGACGCGCTCTCCCAGAAAGATTGCAGACATGATTGTCAGTAAGAAAGGCTCGACAAAATAGATGGCGAATACGTCTGCCAAAGGCATGTATTTGACGGCGGTGAAGAACAGCAGGCTGGCTGCGGCGTGAAGCGCGCCGCGCAGCAGGTTCATCCATGGTCGCTTCACGTTACGGAAGCTGCCAATGCTCCAGAAGAAGATGGGTGTCAAAACAACGAGTTGAAAGAAGAAGCGATAGAACGTCACTTGCCCGGGCGACATGGTTTCGAATGTCGCCATGTATTTTGCGATGGCATCCATCATCGGAAGCACGATCATGCAGAAGGCCATGAGCGCCATTCCAGGCAAGGTACGGTCGGTGCTTGCGCTCGCGCTCTGCATAAGTGTTCTCCCTATGTTCGACATCAATCACAGGGACTCACCATACGTCAAGCACTTCGTCCGCTCACTCAGACCATTTCCCGTGCTGTTGGTCCGAACACGTTTTCGAATGCCTGCCTCAGCCTGACATCAACGTCTGTCATCAAGATTGGCAGGCCGAGATCCATGAGGCTGGTGACGCCGTAGGCCGAAATTCCACAGGGCACGATGCCTGAAAAATGCGAGAGGTCGGGATCGACATTAAGCGAGAGACCGTGGAAGCTGACCCAGCGCCGCAGGCGGATACCAAGCGCTGCAATCTTATCCTCGGCCATTGATCCGTCTGGCAAAAGCGGTTTTTCCGGTCTGCGCACCCAGACGCCAACGCGATCCTCGCGGCGTTCGCCGCGAACATTCATCGAGTCCAATGTGTAGATGATCACCTCTTCGAGTGCGGCGACATAGCCGCGCACATCCTGGCGTCGACGCTTGAGATCCAGCATGACATAGGCCACGCGCTGACCAGGTCCGTGATAGGTATATTCTCCTCCGCGGCCTGTGGCGAAAACGGGAAAACGATCCGGTTCGATCAGGTCAGCGGAATCTGCACTCGTGCCCGCCGTGTAGAGAGGCGGATGCTCCAGAAGCCAGACAAGTTCGTCCGCTTTGCCATCAGCAATGTCCGCTACCTCGCGTTCCATCACCGCAAGCGCATGGTCGTAGGGCACCAGATCATCAGAGATTCTCCAGCGAACGGGCGGGGAGCCCTCTTTCGGCAGCATGGAAATCTCAAGATCGGTGCGCGTCAGCATGGCATGGCTCTCTTTTTTCGATGATGCCCGCTTATATCCACAGGCGCAAAACCCTTCAAATGCGGGCTCCTCCACATATGGGGATTGTTTCGAGAAATTTATCTTTCAAAAAACTGTCACGGCGCTCTTGCGCGGGTCAAAACGCTTTGCTAGATGCTCCCTCGCCGACGCAAGAAGGCCTACCACGATGCGGTCGTGGCGGAATTGGTAGACGCGCAGCGTTGAGGTCGCTGTGGGGCAACCCGTGGAAGTTCGAGTCTTCTCGACCGCACCAAACAAACCCGGCTTCGGCCGGGTTTTTTGTTTTACGCCAACGGCTTACTTTCCATCCGACTATGATTTCAACGCGACAGCGCATGAAGACGCACATAGCGGGGTCTCGGCGAAATCCGGTTGTTTGTGTCCGGCGGTTCCGAGTTCAGCGCGTTTAATGTCTCAGGCGGTATCTTGCCCCCCCCCAACTCCAGTCACCGGCAGAGGGCACGTTCCATCGTTGAATACGCGGGAGCGAGTCAGAAATCGCCTTTCCCTGCCATTATCAAGCGAGAACATCCCACCACGACCGGGCACGACACCTATGATCAATTGGGTATGCTTCCAGAGGGCGTATTGGCTCTCGCTGATATAGACCGGCACTCCTCCGATTTCTCCGAGTTTTACATCCGTCTCACCTATACGGTAGTCGTTCGCCGGATAACACATGGGCGAGGAGCCATCGCAGCATCCGCCGGATTGGTGAAAAATGATCTCCGGATAATCCTGCTGTATCTCGCGGATCAGTTCGAGTGCCGCGTCGGTTGCGCGCACGCGCTCTGCGTTCAGCATTTTGTCCATCTGATCCTCCATCCTGGAATGCGAGAAGACCCCCGCTCGGGGGAACGGGAGCCTTCGCCGTCCGATAGTCGGGCAACTATCAGAAGAAACCGAGTGCTTTCGAGCTGTAGCTCACCAGCATGTTCTTGGTCTGCTGGTAGTGATCGAGCATCATCTTGTGCGTTTCGCGGCCAATGCCCGATTGCTTGTAGCCACCAAAGGCCGCATGCGCCGGGTAGGCATGGTAGCAATTGGTCCAGACGCGGCCAGCCTGGATCTCACGGCCAAAGCGATAGGCGCGGTTGCCATCACGCGTCCAGACACCAGCGCCGAGGCCATAGAGTGTGTCATTGGCGATTTCGAGCGCTTCCTCGTCGTCCTTGAAGGTGGTGACAGAGACAACCGGGCCGAAGATTTCCTCCTGGAAAATCCGCATCTTGTTATGGCCGCGGAACACTGTTGGCTTCACGTAGTAGCCGTTAGCCAACTCGCCGCCCAGATCATTACGCGACCCTCCTGTCAGCACTTCCGCGCCTTCCTGGCGACCGATATCCATGTAGGACAGGATCTTTTCCAACTGCTCATTGGAAGCCTGCGCGCCGATCATGGTGGCCGGATCCAGTGGGTTGCCCTGCTTGATCAGTTCAACCCGCTTTACTGCACGCTCCATGAACCGATCATAGATGGATTCATGAACCAATGCGCGGCTGGGGCAGGTGCAGACCTCACCCTGATTGAGGGCAAACATGGCGAAACCTTCAAGCGCCTTGTCGAGATAATCGTCGTCTTCCGCCATCACGTCGGCGAAGAAAATGTTTGGCGATTTTCCTCCGAGTTCCAGCGTCACCGGAATAAGGTTCTGGCTGGCATACTGCATGATCAGTTTGCCTGTCGTTGTTTCGCCGGTGAAGGCAATCTTGGCAATGCGCGGGCTGGTAGCCAGCGGCTTGCCTGCTTCAAGACCGAAGCCGTTGACGATGTTCAACACGCCGGGCGGCAGCAGGTCGCCAACGATTTCAGCCCAAACGAGAATGGAAGCCGGGGTCTGCTCGGCGGGCTTCAGCACCACGCAATTGCCGGCAGCAAGGGCAGGGGCGAGCTTCCAGGCGGCCATCAGGATCGGGAAGTTCCACGGAATAATTTGGCCGACAACGCCCAGAGGTTCGTGGAAGTGATAGGCGACCGTATCATTGTCCACCTCGCCGATAGAGCCTTCCTGCGCACGGATGCAGGCCGCAAAATACCGAAAATGATCGATTGCCAACGGAATATCGGCGGCCATGGTTTCACGAATTGGCTTGCCGTTGTCCCAGGTTTCCGCCTGTGCCAGAACTTCCAGCTTGTCTTCCATCCGCTGGGCGATCTTCATCAGTATGTTGGAACGCTCCGTCGTGGAGGTGCGGCCCCATTTATCCTTTGCCGCATGGGCAGCATCGAGGGCGGCATTGACATCGTGCTCGTCCGAGCGAGCGATCTCGCAGAGCTTGCCGCCGGTGACCGGTGTGATGTTGTCGAAGTAGCGGCCATTGATCGGCTCACGCCATTCGCCGCCAATGTAGTTGGCGTATTTCAGCTTGAACGGTGATTCAACGATTTTCTGGTGCAGCATGTCATCCTCCCATGGATTCAACTGGTTCTTCCGAACCGGTGAGGAGACTGTGCGCCCGTTCAAGGTACGTTCAAAGATGGGGAAGGAGCTATCGCACTGCACACTGTCGCAAGATTGAGACAGTCCAAGCGGGTTCAGTTGAGGTTGAGCTTCTTCATCTTGCGGTGAAGCGTTGCCCGGCTCATTCCAAGTGAAATCGCCGCCTGGGAAACATTGCCGCTTGCACGGGAAAGGGCGCGCTTGAGGGCTGCACGCTCAGCCTGCTGCAGATCCTCGTTGTCGGGGCCAGACCCATCCTGCAGTAGGTCCGCAGCAGGAACACCGGCGGAGATACGCTCATCCGTCAACCTTAGCACAGCGCGTGCGGATCTTGTCGCGCCCAGAACAAGGTCGTTCCGATCGACGGCAAGAAGTGCGGAAGTGGCCCCTGTTTCCGTCGGCACCATGATGAAGCGTGCACCGGCATAGGCTCTACCAAAGAGATTCAGCTCTATGCGCATTGCCGAGTCGCGAACCGTCTGCTGAAGGATGCTCAACGTAATGGCATCCATATCTTCGCGGCAGGTCGATACATCCAGCGCACCGCACAAGCGGCCCAGATGGTCGCGAATAGGGGAGGTAGTGCAACTCAGCGCAATATTGGAAGATAGAAAGTGCTGGTCACGGATGATCGCAACAGATCGCTCTTCGGCCAGTGCAGTGCCAATACCGTTCGTACCGACGCTTGCCTCGGACCAGATCGACCCGGTCCACAACCCAAGCTGATGGAAATCCTTGTCGTCGCCGCGCGTACCCCGACGCTCCAGCGCAACTCCATCCTGATCCGTCAGCAGCAGGCAGCAACCGGCCTTACCAACAGTGTGAAACAGGCGGTCGATTTCATCGGTAGAACTTTCGACAAGAGATGAGGCACGGTCGCGCGCGCGGCGAAACTCCACGTCTGTAAGCCTGTCGGGAAGCCTTGCCTGCTCCGGTGCCAGCTTGTGCATAGTCATGCAGCGGCGCCAGGAGGCAACAACCGTTGACCCCGCAGCAGTCGACTGCGCAGACGCGTAAACCTGATCAGCATGCGCAACAGTCTGCCGCATCTGCTCCTCCAACCAAATGCATGCCTAGTTTGCGCGTCTTTTCAGTTCAACGCAATTGCCTTTGACAATCGTCAGGTATGATCACCAAACGGCGTCATCGAAGCCGCGCTACCACTAACTACATGAAAAGACGAGTAGTTTCTAACGGTTCTAAAGTGGACAAATTTTAACCTGTTTTACGCGAATTAAAGTTGACAATCCTAGTCACGTTAGTAGTTATCGCCCGACTTCGTTTGGCATTTCTGGCGGCCAAGCCTGCTAGCCGCCCGCCGCTTCGGGTTCTGGTGTCAGTTGCGCTTTGATCAAACAGCATAGGAGTTCGCGATGACAGAGTTAGTTTCGCCCCTTGCGGCACCTGGATTCCAGAATGCTCATACCTTTCTTCTGTCGACACCGGAACACGAACTGGAAGCGCATGGCGTGATCCGAACTCTGCCGCGCGGAACAGCCGATAGCCTGAGCGACCGGGTTTCGAGCTTCTTCCGGACTGCGTCAGATGGACCTGCTCTCCTTGTCGGTGCGGTGCCGTTTGCTTCCAGCGATGAGGATTATCTGTTCCAGCCTGCCCGCATTGGACGCCTGCTAGGCGCAAAGTCCGGTGGTGATACCGCATCCGGCTCCGGGCGCTGGATGCTACGCCCGTACCCTTCCGCCGACGACTATGCCGAGAGCGTCGCAAGATGCGTTGCTGCTCTCACGGACCCAGCGGCTGCAACGCAGGTAACGAAAGCTGTCCTCTCCAGAAGTCTGGAGTTGCAGTCGGATGCTATTATCCCCGTTGCACAGGTTATCAACCGGCTGCGACGCGATCCTTCCGTGACCGTGTTCCGAGCGTCGCTTCCGGCTAGAGCTGCGACCGCTCTTGTCGGAGCGACCCCTGAACTGCTTCTTTCGAAGAAGGCTGAGCTGGCAGTGTCTTATCCGCTTGCCGGGTCCGCGCGGCGTTCGAGTGATCCTTTGGCAGACCGTCAAGCGGCGCGCGATCTTCTTGGATCCGAAAAAGACCAGCGAGAGCATCGCATCACGCGGGAAATGATTTTCGATACGCTTGGTCCTTACGCGATAGAGATTTCTGCGCCGGAAGGCACGACCATCCGCTCCACGGCCACCATGCATCATCTGGGAACCCGGATCGTCGCGAAGCTGAAGGACCGCGATACGCCGGTTGCAGATTTGCTTTCGCTACTACATCCCACACCCGCCGTTTGCGGATTGCCGAGGCGGGAAGCGGCAGATCTGATCTCCCGGCTGGAAGGCTATGATCGCGGCTTCTATGCCGGTGCCGTTGGCTGGATCGACGATCAGCAAGATGGGGAATGGTACGTCTCCATCCGCTGCGCTGAGATTTCGGAGCGTCGCGCGCGGGTCTTCGCCGGTGCCGGCATTGTGCCGGGGTCTGATCCCGTCAAGGAAACGGAAGAGACCTCCGCCAAGTTCACGGCCATGCTGACTGCACTCGGCATCGACGAGCAGGGGCGTCCGTTGCAGGAGTTCGCTGCATGAATCCGCTTAGCGCAAATTACCCGACCGACTTCGCCGCTCGCTATCGGGAAAAAGGATACTGGTGCGGTGAAACCTTTCCGTCACTGCTTCGCGAGCGCGCCATACAGTTTGGTTCTCGCACGGCAGTGGTCGGAGGGGACCAGCGCTGGACCTATGCCGATCTTCTGGAGAAGGCCGAAGTCGCCGCGTTCGGATTTCTGAAGCTGGGTCTGAAGCCGGGCGATCGCGTCGTCGTTCAATTGCCGAACATACCGGAGTTCTTCTCTGTCGTTTTTGGCCTCTTCATCGCTCGTCTGGTTCCAGTTTATGCGCTCCCAGCACACCGCCAGACCGAGATCCTGCATTTTCTTCAGAAATCAGAAGCTGCGGCCTATGTGACGGCTGCCAGCCATGATGGATTCGACTACCGCGATCTTGCGCGGTCGATCAAGCTCGAGCGGCCGGAGCTGGAGCGCGTGATCATCGTTGGAGAAGCGCAGGACTTCATCTCCTTTGCCTCCTTTGAGCGCGACCAACACATCGCGTTCGAGCCGGCCGATCCGTCAACGGTTGCCTTCCTACAGATCTCCGGTGGTAGCACGGGCCTTTCAAAGCTCATTCCGCGTACGCATGATGATTACATCTACTCCTTTCGGGCGAGTGCAGAGATCTGCAAGCTGACGGAAGAAAGTGTATATCTCGTCGCTTTGCCAGCTGCTCATAATTTTCCCATGAGTTCGCCGGGCTATTTCGGAGTGTTTTACGCGGGCGGCACCGTCGTGCTTGCGCCATCGCCCAGTCCTGAAACTGCGTTTCCGCTGATAGAGAGAGAAAGCGTTACGATCACCGGGCTTGTTCCGCCGCTCGCACTTCTGTGGCTGCAAGCGGCGCCTTCCTCTAAATATGATCTTTCCAGTTTACAGGTGCTGCAGGTTGGCGGTGCGAAGTTCATGCCGGAATCGGCAAAGCGCGTGCGTCCAACACTAGGCTGCACGCTTCAGCAGGTGTTCGGCATGGCGGAAGGGCTGGTGAATTATACCCGTCTGGACGATCCCGAAGAGATTATCGTTGATACGCAAGGGCGTCCCATCTCCCCGGATGATGAGATCCTGATCGTCGACGATCAAGGCAACCCGGTCGCGGAGGGCGAGGCGGGGAACCTGCTGACACGCGGCCCCTACACAATCCGCAATTACCATAACGATCCGGGTGCGAATTCCCGTTCGTTCACGCAAGACGGCTTCTACAAGACCGGGGATATCGTAAAGCGCACCCCCGAGGGCTATCTGGTGGTGCAGGGTCGGGCGACCGATCACATCAACCGTGCGGGCGAGAAGATTTCCGCCGATGAGGTGGAAGATCACTTGCTGGCGCATCCAAATGTCTTCGATGCCGCCGTGGTTTCGATCCCCGACACCTTCCTTGGTGAGCGCATCTGCGCCTTCGTCATTCCGCAGGGGGAGAAGCCCAAGGGACCAGCCCTGAAAGCCTTTATGCGCAGCCGCAAGGTCGCGGATTTCAAGGTGCCGGATCAGATCGTTTTCGTTGACGCCTTCGAACTGACAGCGGTCGGCAAGGTCAGCCGCAAGGAATTGCGGGCTCGGCTGAGAGCCCAGTTTCTTGGCAATGAAGAATTGAAAGCAGGACAATAGACTGATGGCTTTGCCGAAGATTGCACCTTATGCGCTGCCTAAAGCGCAGGAATTGCCGACGCCGAAAGGTCCATGGCAGTTGGAGCCGAATAGGGCTGCTCTCCTGATCCATGATATGCAGAACTATTTCGTCAATGTTTTCACGCCGGATACATCGCCCATAACACCTGCGACCGTGAACATTGCACAACTGGCAAAGGCCTGCCGTGCGATCGGTATTCCGGTTTTCTACACGGCGCAGAACGGCGATCAGGATCGTCGCGATCGCGGTTTGCAGGCAGATCTCTGGGGGCCAGGCATGACTTCCGCACCAGAGCATCAATCGATTGTACCAGAGCTTCAGGCGGAAGCATCAGACTTCGTTCTGGTCAAGCACCGCTACAGTGCCTTCCAGCGCTCGAACCTTGACACCATGATGCGGGCGAGAGGCCGGGACCAGCTGATCGTGACCGGCATCTACGCGCATATCGGCTGCATGATGACAGCCGCAGAAGCCTTCCAGCGCGATATCGAGGCGTTTTTCATTGCCGATGCTCTCGCGGATTTCTCACGCGAACAGCATGACCTGGCCATCAATTGGGTTGCGGGACGCTGCGGCATTCCACTGACCACGCAGCAGGCTCTCGCCCGACTTGGAGTGTGAAGGAGAAAGCGATGACCATCACTCTCGAAAAGATGCGCGCCGATGTGGCGGCGATCATTCACGAAGATCCGTCCGAGATTGGCTTTGACGACAACCTGATGGATCTTGGCCTTGATTCGATGCGTCTCATGAACCTCATCCTCACGTGGCAAGAAGCGGGCGTGGACCTGGATTTCGGCGAGTTTGCCGAGGAGTTCACGCTGAGTGGCTGGTGGCGAGCCATCGAGGCGAAGCGGGCAAACGCATGACCAGCCTTTCGGCCAATCTCATCGGTTCTGCCATGCCATCCGGCGAGCAATTGCTGACTGAAGCGCAGGCTGGCTTGTGGTATGTTCAGCAGATCGATCTGTCCAACCCCATCCTGAATGCCAGCCAGTATGTGGAGCTTGCGGGCGTACTGGACGTTGACCTTTTTCGCCAAGCTTTTGCGCAGATGCTCGAGGAGGCAGATTGCCTTTCGCTGACATTCCACAATGGCGCTTTCTGCCCATCGCAGCGTCTTGATGCGAGCACGCGTCCTTTCCTTGAGATTTTGGACCTGCGTTCCGAAGCGGACCCTGCCTCTGCCGCGCTAACGCTTATGCAGGCAGATACCGCAAGACCGGTCGATCTTGGCAAAGGTCCGATTTCTCGTTTCACCCTGTTCCGGTTGAGCGAAGACAGACACTATTGGTACGAGCGAATTCACCATCTGGCGATCGATGGATATGGGATCGTTCTCGTGACCAACCGTGTTGGCGAGATTTACTCTGCCCTCAAATCCGGCACCGGTACGGGCACACCGTTTGCTCCTTTCGCCCAGGCGATTGACGAGGGAGTTGCTTATCTTTCCGACGACAGGCGGCGGCGTGATGCCGAATTTTGGCGCAATGAACTGGCGAGCTTGCCCGAAGTGGTGAGTCTGGCCGGTGGCCGCGCCGTCAGCGAACATTCGTTCAGGCGGGAGACTAGGCATCTATCCACGGATATCTTCAGCGCTCTTGTCGCGCGGGCCGAACGTGCAAAGGTTACCTGGCCGGATTTGCTGACGGCGCTCGTTGCATCCTACTGCCGTCGTTATGCTGCGACCGCTGAAATCGTTGCGGGCGTGCCGCATATGGGTCGGCTTGGCAGCAAGGCGGCGCGCGTTCCTTGTACCCTTATGAATGTGCTGCCGGTACGGTTTGAAAACACGGATTATCTGCCAGTCGATGATGCAGCTGTCATCCATGCAAAACGTCTCATGGCCTGCCGTCGTCACGGTCGTTATCGCAGCGAACAATTGCGCCGTGATCTGGGCTTGATTGGTGGGCAGCGTCGGCTGTTCGGCCCATTGATCAACGTGCAGCCATTCGACATGCCGCCGAAGTTCGACGGTCTGGATGTCGCCCTTCATATCCTCGGTGCCGGGGCCGTGGATGACATTACCTTCACGTTTCGGGGCGACGCCAAAACCAGCCTGATGATGGAGGTGGATAGCAATCCAGCACTCTACAGCGAGCAGGACACCAAGGACCATTCGGCGAGGCTGATTTCCTATCTTGAAAGCGCTTTGCAAGCGGAGCGTCTGGCCGATGTTCCACTTGCTAGCCCGAATGAGCGTCAACGATATTTGTTCGATGCGAACGCGACCGGACATGCGGTCGAAGATGTCACGCTGGTCGAGCTGATCGAAAGGACGATGCACACGTATCCCGATGCGCCTGCCGTCGTCTTCGAAGGCCAGACGCTGACCTATGCGGAACTCGATCGTCGCAGCCTCGCGCTTGCATCGCAACTTGTCGAGCGAGGAGCAGGACCGGACCGCCTCGTCGCCGTGGCGCTTCCGCGTTCCCTTGAGCTGATCATCGCCCTGTTTGCAATCCTGCGGTCCGGCGCTGCTTACTTGCCGCTGGATGTCAGCCATCCCAAGGAGCGTTTATCGCGCATCCTTTCATCGGCGCAGCCGGTGGTCATTCTCGGAGAAAAGAATTCCGCCGATCTTTTCGAGGATGCGCATTTGCCTCCAAGCCGCTGGCGACAGGGTGCGCAGCGCACGGACTGGCCTGTCTCATCCCCCGATAACCTTGCCTACGTGATCTACACGTCCGGTTCCACGGGTGAGCCAAAGGGCGTGATGATCGAGCACCGCGCCATCGTCAATCGTCTTGAATGGATGCGCCAGCATTACAGCTTTGGGCAGCAGGATCGTATCCTGCAAAAGACGCCCGCGACATTCGATGTTTCGGTTTGGGAGTTCTTCTTGCCTGCGCTTTGCAGCGCGACATTGGTGGTGGCGCCGCCGGAAGCGCACCGTGATCCGCTTGCCATCGCGCGCATCATCCGCGACGAAAACATCACGACGCTGCATTTCGTGCCGTCCATGCTGTCGGCTTTCATGGCCGAACCCTCAGTGGAAGGCTTGGCAGTCTCACGCGTGTTTTGTAGTGGCGAAGAACTTACCGCCGAGCAGCGCGACCGTTTCCACAGGCTAATCAAGGGTGAATTGCATAATCTTTACGGACCGACGGAAGCGGCTGTCGATGTCAGCTATTGGGAGGCGTCGGCATCTGATAGCTCTTCGCCATTGCCCATCGGCTGGCCGGTCTGGAATACAAAACTCTACGTCCTGGATGATCATCTTCATCCATTGCCGCCCGGAGTGGCGGGTCATCTTTATCTCGGTGGCGTTCAATTGGCGCGGGGTTATCTCGGGCGAGACGATCTGACGTCAGACCGTTTCTTTCCAGATCCCTTTATTGACGGCCACCGCATCTACAAAACCGGAGACATGGCGAAGCTTCGTGCCGATGGCGCCATCGTCTATCTCGGCCGTTCCGATCATCAGGTCAAAATCCGCGGCCTGCGGATCGAGCTTGGTGAGATCGAGGTTGCCATCATGGCGTCCGGCCTTGTGCGTGAGGCAGTCGTCATGGCGCGGGAAGATCGTCCGGGAGACAAGCGGATCGTTGCGTATGTCGTAGCCTCACCATCTCTTGTGATCGAGACCTTGCGCGACAGCATCTCGAAAAAGGTGCCGGATTACATGATGCCAGCCGCCTTTGTCAGGCTGGATGCTCTGCCGGTCACGTCGAACGGGAAGCTGGATCGTCGCGCTTTGCCTGCGCCAGTCATCGAGATGGCCGCCGGCCGGCGTGCTTCGTCGCCGCTGGAACAGCTTCTCGCAACGCTGTTCAAGGAGATCCTGGAACTGGACAGTGAACCGACGGCAGAGAGCGATTTCTTTTCTCTGGGTGGTGATAGTCTGTCTGCAGTTCAACTCTGCCTTCGCATTCGCACCGAAACCGGTTCCGATCCTGGCCTTGGCGCAATCTTCGAGCATCCGGTAATCTGCGATCTCGCAAAGGCGCTGGAGAAAGCAGGGAGCGACGAGGGCCTGGGGCCGATCATCCGGCTTCAACGTGGTCATCCCAATCTCGCTCCGATTTTTCTCATTCATCCGGCTGGCGGCATTGCCTGGGGTTACAGGCACTTGGCACAGCAATTGGGTGGGCGGCCTGTTTTCGGCATACAGTCTCCGACGCTTTCTGCTGCAGCACCATCTCCAGAAAGCCTCGAAGCGTTGGCTTCCGCTTACGCAGATCTGATCTGCCTACACCATGACGGTGTCTATCATCTGGTGGGTTGGTCCGTCGGCGGTATTCTCGCACAGGCGATTGCCGTGGAGCTTCAGCGACGGCAGCAGCCGGTGGGTCTCGTCGCGCTTCTCGACAGCTATCCGTGCGACTGCTGGAGAGCAGAACCGGAGCCGGATGAGACGGCGGCACTCCGGGCGCTGCTGGCCATTGCCGGTCACGATCCGCTTGCTCATCCGGAGCTCGTCTCAAAGGACGCGATTATCGGTTTCCTCAAACAGGACGGCAGCTCGCTTGGAGGTCTTCCGGACGCTGCCCTGGACGGCGTCATCCGCTCTGTTCTCGATACGAACCGGCTTGTTCGGGGGCACTATCACAAACGCTTCGATGGCACGCTCACCCATTTCCGCGCCGCGCTGGATCACAAGGACAAGAACCTGACTCCGACACTCTGGGCAACCTTTTGCGCGGGTGTCGAGACAGTGGATGTCACGTGCCTTCATCCACAGATGACTTCGGCTAACGCTGTTCACACCATCGCGCCGGAAATCCTGTTCAGACTCACAGTGATTGAACAGAAAGGACTTGCCTGATGCGTTTGACAGGCATTCAGGGAAAGCGCGCGCTTGTCACCGGCGCCGCTGGCGGCATTGGGGCTGCGGTCGTGAGACTGCTCGTAGAAGCAGGCGCTCATGTCGTCGCCACCGATCACAACGCCAATCATCCGCTTGAAATCGGACCAGAACATACGAGTGACGTCACGCTGCTTGAACTCGACGTTCGAGACAGCGCGGCCGTGGATGCGTTGGTCAATGAAATTGAAGATCAGCTTGGACCGATCGACCTCGGGATCAACGTCGCCGGGATCCTTTCCACGACCACGGTCGTCGAGACGGAGGACGCATCTTGGCGGAACATTTTTGCGGTCAACACGGATGGTGTGTTTCACGTCTCGCGTGCTCTTGCGCGCGTCATGCTGCCTCGCAAACGCGGAGCAATGGTCACCGTCAGCTCCAATGCCGCTGGCATTCCAAGACAGGCGATGGCCGCCTATGCAGCCTCCAAGGCGGCGGCAACGATGTTCACCCGATGCCTGGGTCTCGAACTTGCGCCGCATGGAATTCGCTGCAACATCGTCGCGCCAGGTTCCACACTGACGCCGATGCAGACAGGCATGTGGGCAGATGAGCGTGGTGCTGAGCGCGTGATTGCGGGATTGCCGGAGCAGTTCAAGACCGGCATTCCTCTTCAGAAGCTCGCGACACCCGAAGATGTCGCGCATTCGGTCCTCTTTCTTCTTTCCGATCAGGCCAGCCACATCACCATGACGGATCTCTACGTCGATGGTGGCGCGACGATGCGGGCGTGATCGCAAATACCTCAAGCTGTCGGGTTCAACCAATACCGTATTTCCTTCGATCCATCACAGTCATCACAGGATGAAAACAATGACGAAACTTTCGAGATCAAACCAGCTTACCCTGCGCACCGGTGTGGCACGGGCGGCAATCCTCACGGGCACCATGTTGCTCGGCATGACCAGCGCTTTTGCGCAGGTCGCGTTCGACCAACCGGAGAAAGATTACAAGGGTCAGGTTCGCCTCGGATCAGCCACGCGAGGCCAGCCGCTGCTTTCCGGCGGTGAGGTGTCCGTGCAGGGTCAGAACTTCAAACCAGGCCAAAAAGTTCAGCTTCTGAAGGGCAATGTGGCGCTGGTTGAAGGTGGCTTCACGGCCGATCAGGAAGGCAAGTTCCAGGGTAAGTTCAAACTACCGGAGAACGCGGCTGTCGGCACCTATCCGCTGATTGTAACGACGGATGCTCCCTATTATGCGGATGTGACCAAGTTGAAGATCTCTCCTAAGGTGCCGCTGTCCGGCGAAGACAAGTTCACGTTGACGTCGGAAAAGCTCTCCCCCGGACTCTATCAGATCGGTTTTAGTGACAAGAGCAACGCGGTTTTCGTAACCTCTGCCTCGGGTCGTCCGCCCGTCAAGAATTCCGAACTCCTGAAGCTTGATCCGGAAACGCTAAAGGTTGTTGCCCGTGGCAAGCCATCTGATTCGAAGGATGGCGGCGTTCATGCCGTTTATGGCCTTGGTTTAGATGATGCCAACGGCACGATCTGGGTCACCAACACACGTCAGGACACCGTTGCTGTCTACAAACAATCCGACCTTTCGCTGGTCAAGCAATTCGAACCCGGCCTCGCCCAGCATGCCCGTGACGTCAAGGTCGACGAGAAGAATGGCAAGGCCTATGTGAGCCAGGTTGGTGAACCGGAAGTCGCCGTGTTCAGCACGAAGACCTTGGAGAAGCTGCCCTCGGTCAAGATCGAGTCCAAGGTGCGCGGCGAGAAATTTTCCCCTGCAAGCGTGGACTTCGATCCGGCAAGCGGCAAGCTATTTGTCATCAGCCTCTCAACGAACGAAGTGGCGATCATCGATTCCGCTGCAGGAAAGGTGGATAAGGTTCTGCCGGTCAAGGGCGGTCTCTCGACGATAGGCATTGCCTACGATGCAGCCGATGACCGTATCTTCGTAGCCGGGCAGGGTAGCGACAACCTGCTGATTCTGGATGGAAAGACTGGCGAGACCCTGCACAATGTTGCCGTTGGCGCCGGTTCCCTGAACGTAACCTTTGAGCCCGTCAAAAAGCACGCCTATGTCAGCAGCCGCGATGCGGGAACGGTGACAGTCGTTGACGCAAACGGCAAGATTGTCGCCAATCTTCCGGTCGCGCCGTTTGCCAATCATGTGGTTGCGGATGGCAAGGGTGGTGTCTACGCCGTGAACAAGTCGATGAACCCTGACGATCCGAACGGCGATCGCGTCACGCTGATCACTGCAAAATAAGCAAAGAGAAAGGCTCCGGCATTCACGTGCCGGAGCCTTAAACGAATTCTCACCATATCTCTTTGCTCAGAAGGCGCTGTGGCGCTTGGCGAAGGCTCGGAGATTGGCTTGCTCCCGGCGCAACTCGCTTATGGTGGATGCCACTGTCGCTACAAACATGGTGCTGATCAATCCAGCAAGTGCAATCATCGTAACGTACATAGGCATCTCCCTTCTGATCAAGGAGCCCTATTCTCAGTAATAGGGCTGTCCGTAGTGTTGACTTGTCAGCTGTGTGTACTTCACAGCCTGCGCTTCATTTCTGTCCTGGTAGAGTGTCACAGTGGCGGTCATCATGACTGCGATAACGGCGGTCCATACGAGATTGATCATCGTGATGGTGTCCGGCATTGCCGTTTTCTTCTTGGCGAACATCTCCGAATTCCTTTTTCATTGACCAGAACGCGTTAAACACGAACCGGTTCCGCACCAGTATGAAAGAATGGTTAAACGACGGGCTCTGAAGCGACCCTGAAAGTGCCGTTCATCTGGCGTTCAGCTTTCCTGCTCGTCCCAGCCATCGCGGATCGCCTCGATTGCAAGTTCAATCGCGAATGACACAACAACCGCCACAGCCATCAGCAGGATCAGCATCGTTTTCCCCTTTACCGCGCAGGGCGTCTTGCCTCTGCCTTCGATGATCCCACTTAAGCAAGTGCCATCTGAAACGGGTTTGAACGTGGCATTCATCTTCGGTTCAACCGCGGGGAGTGCTCTGTCTTGCGATTTGCGGCAGTCCATGACACAAGGCGAACGCGACGCTGGAGGTATGCTTGACAAGCGCTTTCTATCCCGGATCCTTCGATCCCATGACAAACGGCCATCTGGATGTGCTTTTGCAGGCGCTGAATGTTGCCGACCGTGTAATTGTCGGCATTGGCGTTCATCCGGGCAAGGTTCCGCTGTTCAGCTTCGAGGAGCGCGATTCGATGATCCGCAGCGCGCTGGCGGAAGCGCTGCCCGATCGTCGTGACTCGCTGGACGTCGTGGCCTTCGATGGTCTGGTCGTCAATGCAGCACGGGCACATGGCGCGCGGCTGTTGATCCGCGGGCTGCGCGACGGCACCGACTTTGATTACGAAATGCAGATGGTGGGGATGAACGCGCAAATGGCGCCGGACATCCAGACCGTGTTTCTGCCAGCGAGCGTTTCGTCCAGACCCATAACGGCCACATTGGTTCGTCAGATCGCGAAAATGGGCGGCGATGTTCGCTCGTTCGTTCCGGCCTCGGTCGCGCAAGCGCTGATCGCCAAGTTCGAAGGCTGATGATATTCTCAAACGGAGTTCCCCGATGAAGCTTCTTTCCCTTGCCTTTGCTGGCTTTCTGGCTGCCGCTTCGCTGGCTTCTCAGGCCTATGCCGCTGCAGACGATTTCCTGACGATCCAGTTGAAGAGCGGCCCTGTCGTTGTGCAGTTGATGCCGGAGATCGCGCCCAAGCATGTGGCGCAGGTCAAGAAGCTGGCGGCGGAAGGCAAGTATAACGATGTTGCCTTTCACCGCGTGATAGACGGCTTCATGGCCCAGACGGGCGACGTGAAATTCGGCAACCTGACGAAAGGCTTTGACGCCCGCCGCGCCGGTATGGGCGGTTCCGATCTGCCGAACATTCCTGCCGAATTTTCGAAGGTTCCCTTCGAGCGCGGAACGGTTGGCATGGCGCGTTCGCAGGATCCGAACTCCGCCAATTCGCAGTTCTTCATCATGTTTGCGCCAGGCGCATTCCTGAACGGCCAGTACACGGTCATCGGCAAGGTCGTCTCCGGCATGGAGAATGTCGACAAAATCAAGCGCGGCGCTGGCGGCAATGGCGAAGTTTCAGACCCCGACCGGATGATCAAGGTCACCGTCGGCAAATAAAGGGCGGGCATACCGCAAACCAAGGAGATTAAAGATGGCCGAGATCAAGGATCCGGAAAACACGATCATCATGGAAACCACCAAGGGCAAGGTTGTCATCGCCCTTATGCCGGATCTGGCTCCGGGCCATGTTGCTCGTATCAAGGAACTGGCACGCGAAGGCGCCTATGACGGCGTTGTGTTCCACCGCGTGATTGCAGACTTCATGGCCCAGACGGGCGATGTGAAGTTTGGCAAGAAGGGCGGCGAAAGCTTCAATCCGGCGCGCGCTGGCATGGGCGGTTCCGACAAGCCGGACCTGAAGGCTGAATTCTCGGCTGTTCCGCATGTTCGCGGCACCTGCTCGATGGCGCGTTCGCAGAGCCCGAACTCCGCCAACTCGCAGTTCTTCATCTGCTTCACCGATGCTCCGTGGCTGAACAAGCAGTATTCCGTCTGGGGTCAGGTTATCGAGGGCATGGACTTCATTGACCAGATCAAGAAGGGCGAGCCGGTTTCAGATCCTGACTCCATCGTTTCGATGAAGGTTGCTGCGGATATCGCCGCCTGATCTCTCCATCGTGAGCGAATTGAAGCGCTCCGGTATGGCCGGGGCGCTTTTCTTTTTTGGGTGATGCCTTTATCAGCGAGCCAGATTTCAGGCGTCCCCATCCAACAAACGGCTTTTGCACATGCGCGTCGATCTATTCGATTTCGATCTGCCCGAGGAAAACATTGCGCTGAGACCCGCCAATCCGCGGGATAGCGCGCGGCTGCTGCTGGTTCAGCCGCAGGGTGAAACCGTGTTGTCGGACCAGATCGTGCGCGATCTGCCGCGTTTTCTGAAACCGGGCGATGCGCTGGTTTTCAACGATACCAAAGTCATCCCTGCCCAGCTGGAAGGTGTTCGAACCCGCGAAGGCGCGCCCGATATCGCCGTTTCCGCGACGCTTCACATGCGCACCGAGCCGGACGTCTGGAAGGCTTTCGCCAAGCCGGGCAAGCGCTTGAAGATTGGCGACCGCATTCACTTCGGCCATTCGGCGGAAACCTGCGCCGTTGGCAGTCTGGACGCGACACTGGAAGAAAAGGGCGACGGCGGCGAGGTGTCACTGAGGTTCGATTTGTCCGGTCCGGCGCTCGACGAGGCAATCATGGCGGTCGGGCATATTCCGCTGCCGCCTTACATTGCGGCAAAACGCCCGGAAGATGCGCAGGACAGCAAGGATTACCAGACGATCTATGCGCGGGAAGAGGGCGCTGTTGCTGCCCCGACTGCCGGATTACACTTTACGCCGGACCTCTTTGCCGCCATCGATGCGTCAGGGATCGAGCGCCATTTCGTGACCCTGCATGTGGGTGCGGGTACATTTCTGCCCGTGAAGGCCGATGACACGGCCGAGCACAAGATGCATTCCGAAATCGGCTACGTTTCGCAAGCGACGGCGGATGCGCTGAACGCCGTGCGGACGAGGGGCGGTCGGATCGTCTCCGTTGGCACCACCTCACTTCGACTTCTGGAAAGTGCCGCAGCTGACGATGGTAGCCTGAAGGCCTGGAGCGGCGCGACGGATATCTTCATCACGCCGGGTTATCGCTTCAAGATCATTGATGCGCTGATGACCAATTTCCACCTGCCACGCTCCACGCTGTTCATGCTCGTTTCCGCTTTTGCCGGTTACGAGACGATGCGTGCGGCTTATGATCATGCGATTTCCACAGGCTATCGCTTCTATTCCTATGGCGATTCCAGCCTGCTTTTCCGGAACGATTCACAATGACCGAGAACTTCACGTTCAACCTCAAGGCCACTGATGGCAAGGCGCGGCTTGGCGAAATCACCATGCCGCGTGGTACGATCCGCACGCCCGCGTTCATGCCTGTCGGCACCGTTGGAACCGTCAAGGCCATGTATCTGGATCAGGTGCGGGATGCGGGCGCTGACATCATTCTCGGGAACACCTATCACCTGATGCTGCGTCCCGGTCCGGAGCGGGTGGCGCGCCTTGGCGGCTTGCATGAGTTGATTCGCTGGCCGGAGCCGATCCTGACTGATTCCGGCGGCTTTCAGGTCATGTCTCTTTCCGGACTGCGCAAGCTGGATGAGAAGGGCGTGACCTTCAAAAGCCATATCGATGGCTCTCTGCACCACATGTCGCCGGAACGCTCCATCGAGATTCAGGGTCTGCTGGATTCCGATATCCAGATGCAGCTCGATGAATGTGTGGCGCTTCCTGCTGAGCCCAAGGAAATCGAACGTGCTATGGAACTATCCCTGCGCTGGGCCGAGCGCTGCAAGGTGGCGTTTGGCAACCAGCCGGGCAAAGCAATGTTCGGTATTGTGCAGGGCGGCGATCAACCGGCACTTCGCATTCGCTCTGCCGAGGGTCTGAAGCAGCTGGACCTGAAGGGCTATGCGGTGGGCGGCCTGGCGGTTGGCGAGCCGCAAGAGGTGATGCTGGACATGCTCAACATCACGCTGCCGGTTCTACCGACCGAAAAGCCGCGCTACCTGATGGGTGTCGGTACGCCCGACGATATCATCAAGTCCGTTGCCCGCGGTATTGACATGTTCGATTGCGTCATGCCAACGCGATCTGGCCGTCATGGCCTGGCCTTTACGCGTAAGGGCAAGGTGAATATTCGCAACGCGAAACATGCCGAAGACACGCGCCCGCTGGATGAACAATCCAGCTGCCCGGCAACGCGCGATTATTCCCGCGCCTATCTACACCACCTCGTGCGCTCCAATGAGGCACTCGGCGGCATGCTGCTCTCCTGGAACAATCTTTCCTATTATCAGGAGCTGATGCAGGGCATTCGAAAGGCCATTGCCGAGGGGCGTTACGAGGATTTCATGGCTGAAACTCAGGAAGCCTGGGCGCGCGGCGACGATTGATAAGACTGAGACCGATATTGTCAAAGAGCAGGCGCGACTTCGCGCTCACGCGGCAGAACCTGCTCGTGGCTTGAAGGTCAGTTCGGGCCGTATCCTTCTGAGGGATACGGGGTATTCGGCCGGGGCGCTGAAAGCTGCCTCGTAGAAGTAGTATAGGTGACACCTCTCAGCGCCCCGTTCAGCGGTTTATGCCCGCGACTTGGGTCTCTCTGCCTGAAATGGATGCCGGAAAGGTTTGTTGAAACCTATCGGCTCCCGGTGATCCGGCGGACTTGACCCGACAGACCTTCCCGACACCATTCCCCATGTGTGCCACACGAAGCCGCCCGCGATCTTTGATCGCGGAAAGCTGGCTTCGATTCTTTGATGGAGCATGTACCTTTCGCGCGGTCTTGACCGCGCGGGACATGCTCGCACGCCTGACGCGCCAGTTCGGAGATGAAATGGAGGGTTAGATCCGAAGCCCTGCCATTTCCCCCGTGTCGCCAGAGGGAGACCATTTTCCGCGAACCCGGACGAGAAGGTTTTGCGTCTTGCCCTTAACGCCCGCGCCGGCTCCGCATCGCCAGCACGCCTGCCGGTGTAACCGTTGCGGAACGAGGGAATTGAAACACAGGTGCGACGGGGTGGCGGAGTGAGGGGCTAAAAAAATTTGAGAAGACCAATTTTTTAGGCTGCGGCGTGTCAGTACTCGACGCACAGTCTTTATCCGGGGCTTAACCCCCCTCTGTCCTGCCGGACATCTCCCCCTCAAGGGGGAGATCGATTCGTGGTTAGCCCTTCGCTCCAGATGTTGCCCTGTCGTGCGTAGCAAAACTCCATCGACGGGAGATGGTGTGCAAGCATCAGCCGTTCTGCCGATCTCCCCCCTTGAGGGGGAGATGTCCGGCAGGACAGAGGGGGGTATCAAACGTTTGCGGTGCATCAAGTCACAATCTTGCAGCGTCGTTCGCGCTTTCAATCGAACGCGAAGCGCTGTAAGGCCCACGCTCACCCCGGCTCTCAACCAACTGATTGCATGCGCATACACGGAATAAATCCACCACATCTTGCAATTGCAGCCGCAACCTTGACGGAATAGTCTGACGGCGGAGCCGGAAGTAATGGGACGCTTCCGGGGTGTCGAAACCCCTTCAAATCCGGCTGGCATCCTTCGTAAGATGCTCTCTCAGTCACTGGTTGGTGGCTGAGTGCGCGAGCTTGGCTTATAAGCTCTCCACCTTCTATGGCTGGGGAGGCACTGACGTATGTTCAAGGTGCTTGCACCCAAAGGTCAGGGCAGTCGTGATTTGACGACTTTCGAACTCCCCGGCCGCCAGAGGCCTCCAAGCAACTTGGCCTTTGGCGCGCCTTCCCCTCCGTTTCAAACGATGCGTGGTACACGATGCGGCGTGTCGTTGGGCGGGCTTTTCAGATTCCCTGACTGGTGGTCTTGGCCAGCATTCGAACGCCATTCACCTTGTAGGTGCCATCATCCTGCAGGCGCATGTCATAGATCGCCGTGAAATCCTTCGTTCCGCGACCCGTCAGAATGACTTCCTGAAACACGACCTCGCCGCCACCGACAAGTTTGGACCGACCGAATGCATAGTTCACGGAATGATAAAGCGGCTCGTATTTCTCACGCACCATTGTGAGGAACACCCGCTCATCGGGGAACATGCTCCGGATGCCGGGTGATGCAAAGGAGTAGGCGGTGCGTGCGTCATCGGTCTTCAGAGCCTTGATCTGATCGGCGATGATCTTCTGCGCTTCCGCGACCGGATCTTCCGCCGAAACCGGGCGCACAAAAGCAAGGACGAGGGCAACAAGAGCGAATGCGAGTCGAAATGCCATGCGCGTTCTCCTCGAAGATAGAGCAACAGGATAATCCAGTTTTTGCCGAGGTGAAGAGGGGAAACCTTCCTTCCTTTCACAAAGCCGACACAAACTGTTTCCGAGACGCAACTACGGCGATAATTCAGAATCCGATCATGCATTGGTTTGGGCGGCGATCTTGTTTCCGTCACAGCGAAGTGAGATTCGTTGGTTCGCACTCCCTCCCGGTTATCTCGACATGAAAATCCTTGGCGCTCCGGCGTTGCTGTTTTTCTGCAACGCCATTGTCTTCGTTACATTGTTCACCCGTCTGCCTGCGATCCAGCAAAGCCTGGGCGTGGACAAGGCCTGGCTTGGCCTTGCGCTTCTTGGCGCGCCGATTGGCACCTTCCTGGCGCTGCCAGTTGCAGGGCGCGTGGTGAACGCGCTGACCCCTCGCGTGGCGGCCCCGCTGCTACTTTCGGCTGCAGCGCTGACGACGCCATTCCTGACCATCACGCCCTTCTGGGGGTTCTTTCTCTGCTTCCTGCTGTTCGGTTTCCTGCGCACCATTCAGGATGTCGCCGCCAACATGATTGCCACCGGGATTGAGCAGCGCACAGGAAAGAAGGTGCTTTCGCGAAGTCATGGTTTCTGGTCGATCGGCCTTCTGATTGGTGCGCTGGCCTCGGGTTATCTGGCAGAAGCAGGGCTCAGTCCTTTTCTGCACCAGTGCGCTGCGGTGCTTGTGGTCTTCATCTGCTGCTTTACGGTCTGGCGTATCGCGTCGCCGGATATGCGGGTCACGGCCACGGCTAGCAAGCGACAGGTTTTCGTAGTGCCAGATCGCATCATCATTCTTATTTGCGTCATGGTCTTCGGCATCTGCATCAGCGAAGGGGCCGTCTATGACTGGGGGATTTTCTATCTGCGGGAAGTTCTTTCTACCGATGCCTCGACCGCCGGCATTCTCTATGCACTGTTTACGGTTGGCATGGGCGCAACCCGCCTTGTTGGTGACAAGCTGCGGGACAAGTTCGGTGCCAAGACGCTGGTGCGTGGCTCTGCAAGCGGCGTCGCTGTTGGGATTGGTCTGCTGTTGACGGCTCAGGGCCTGTGGCAGGCGGGCATTGCGCTCTTCCTTATCGGATGTGGTGTAGCGCTTGCGTTTCCGTTGGCCGTGGCAACGGCAATCGAGCGGGGGCAAGGGCAGCCAGCAGACAATCTGGCCGCGCTATCGCTAACGCTTCTGCTTTCGAATATCGGCGTTCCACCGCTTCTCGGTTTTGTTGCAGAACATGCCGGGCTTCCAGCAAGCTTTGCTGTGCTCTTGCCCTTCCTTGTCTTAAGCTTCATCATGGCGCCGGTCGCTCAGGGACGAGTGCCCCGATTGCTGACAGGGCGTGTGCCTGTTGCAGCGAATGATGGGGAAAAAGAGGTGCTGGCCGCTGTTTCGCCACAAGATGCGGCGAGGGGTTGAGGCGAGCGATGTGACGCAGTACGAGAGGGTGACCTTGGAAAATCTTGCACCAGGTGGAACCGTGATCGACCCATACAAGATGCTGGGCGTGGCGCGCGATGCAGACGGCGCAACCATTAAAACCGCCTATCGTTCCCGCGCGAAGACCGCGCATCCGGATGCGGGCGGCGATGTTGACGCATTTTCGAAGCTGACAGCATCCTATGAACTGCTGCTCGATCCCGTGCGCCGCAAGGTTTACGACGACACGGGCTATGATCCGCAACTGACCGACAGCAAGGATCTGGAGGGATTGCTGGTTCTTGATACGCTGGTCAACGAGATCATTCTCGACGAGCGGGCACCCGGCAGCTTCGACCCGATTGCCGCCATGCGCCGCAAATTGACAGACCGGATCGTCAATACACGCTTTCATATTCTGGAACTGGAGCGCCATCGCGGGCGTATTCGCAACCATATGGACCGCATGGGAAAACGCCCGGAAAGCGATGTCATCGGTCGCATGTTGACCGCTCGTTGCGATACGATCGCCGATGCCATCACCAAGGCCGAGGGCGAGATCAAGGTGATAGAACAAGCCTATTCCATGCTAGACGGCTATACTTATGAGCTGGAAGTTGAACTTCCAAAGGCTGCGGAATAAATGGGAAGGGTGATCTTGGGCTGGACAGGTGGGAAGCTCGCCTGCCTGTTCGTTTGCCATAGGCAGATAGCGGAAAAATGCTTGGATCATCGGCGTGTAAGACTCACAAGACGCGATGATACAGGCTATCGCTTTCGCATCGGATTTTCCGAAAACCAGCTTCCACTTTTCGGTCCGATGCGAGGAGTACTCCATCCCTGTCACGTCCGCTTGACACGGCCTGGGTTCGATAGCCGAACCGACGCAACCCCGGACTGTTTCAGACCATTCACATAAAAAGCGGGAGTTGGGCGGACGGTTCTGTTGCGTCCTCGCCGAGGCTGGACAGCGTGACGCCGAGCAATCGCACGCCTTTGCGGAAGGGATAGACAGTTTCCAGAAGTGATTCCGATATGTCGAGAATTTCGGCCTCGCTGGCAAAGCATAACGTTTGGGTTCTGCTGCGGGTGATCTGCTGGAAATCGCTGTACTTGACCTTCACCGTAACCGTTTTGGCCGTCATGTTGCGGTCAACACAATAGGCCCAGATCTTGCCGACGAGCGGCGCAAGTTCAGCCTTTGCCGCACCAAGGTCACTGATATCGGTGGCGAAGGTATCTTCCGAGCCGATGGATTTGCGCACGCGATCCGGCTTGACCTGACGATTATCGATACCTCTGGCGATGCCATAAAAATACGGACCGGATTTGCCGAAGTGATCCGTGAGGAAGGACAGCGACTTCGCCTTCAGATCGGCGCCGGTGTGGATGCCAAGGCGATGCATCTTCTCGGCGGTCGCCGGACCGACACCATGAAACTTCTTCACGGGCAGCTGTTCGACGAAGGCGGGACCGTGGCGCGGTGTGATGACGGCCTGGCCATTGGGCTTGTTCAGATCGCTCGCCATCTTGGCCAGGAACTTGTTGTAGGAAATGCCGGCTGACGCGTTCAATCCCGTGGCGACCTTGATCTTCTGGCGAATTTCCAACGCAATTTCTGTGGCTATGGGCATGTCTTTGAGGTTCTCGGTAACATCGAGATAGGCTTCGTCCAGCGATAGCGGCTCGATAAGAGGCGTGTATTCCGCAAAGATTTCACGGATCTGCTGCGACACGGCTTTGTAGACCTCAAAGCGCGGGCGGACGAAAATGAGGTCCGGGCATTTGCGCGCTGCCGTCACCGAGGGCATGGCGGAGTGGACGCCGAATTTCCGTGCCTCGTAACTGGCAGCAGCCACCACGCCGCGCGCCGCCGCCCCGCCAACAGCAACCGGCTTGCCTTTCAGATCAGGATTATCGCGCTGCTCCACAGACGCGTAGAAGGCATCCATATCGACATGGATGATCTTCCGTGGCGTGGTTTCTCGTGAGGCGAGGGGCTGCTGCCCTCTGGACTTCTCTAGCGTTTTTTCTTCTCCAGCGAGCTGCACTGCGACAATTCCGCTTGAACATGTAAGAACAAATGTGGAACATATCAGCCAATCTTCCAAATGGGAAGCCAAATTAGAGATCTCGGTAACAGGTGAGTGCCGGTATTGCGTAGTTTCTCCGGAATCTCTGCGTGTGTCTCTCGCCGAGGGCTTCGGTCGCTCTACATGAGGTCGGGCTTGGACAATTGGTTCCGGGCCGCAGGTACAGAATTGGGGAAGGGTTTATCGATGACTGGAATTCGCAAGCAATTGGGCGCGCTCATACTGGCGCTGGGGTTTTCGGTGACAGGCGCGCAGGGACAGGTGGTTGTGTCTTCCAAGATCGATACGGAAGGGGGCGTGTTGGGCAACATCATCCTCAGCATGTTGAAGGCAAACAACATTGAAGCGACGGATCGTCTGCAACTGGGTGCAACACCAATCGTGCGCAAGGCGCTTCTGGCTGGCGAAATCGACATTTACCCGGAGTATACAGGAAATGGCGCCTTCTTCTTCAACAAGGCGGAGGACGCGGCCTGGAAGGATGCGGCAAAGGCGTTCGAGACCGTAAAGAAGCTGGATTACGACGCTAACAAGGTAGTTTGGCTTTCAGCCTCGCCTGCCAACAACACCTGGGCGATTGCCGTTCGCAAGGATGTAGTCGACAAAAACAAGCTGAAATCGCTGTCGGATTTCGGAAAATATGTGACGGGCGGCGGGCAGGTCGTTCTCGCGGCATCTGCCGAGTTCGTCAATTCTCCGGCCGCTCTGCCAGCCTTTCAGACAACCTACAGCTTCAAGCTCCAGCCAAACCAGTTGATTACGCTGTCCGGCGGTGACACAGCCGCGACAATCGCGGCGGCGGCTAATCAGACGAATGGTGCAAATGCCGCCATGGTATACGGAACCGACGGTGGCATTGCGCCATCGGGGCTTGTGGTTCTGGAAGACGACAAGGGCGTCCAGCCTGTCTACCAGCCGGCGCCGGTTATTCGCGAGCAGATTCTCAAGAAAAACCCGAAGATCGAGGAAATCCTCAACCCGGTTTTCGCGAAGCTTGATCTCATGACTTTGCAGGAACTGAATGGACGCGTTCAACTGGGTGGCGAACCTGCCAAGGCGGTGGCCGATGAATTTCTGAAGAAGAACGGTTTTCTGAAGTAATCGCGCGAACTCATCGAGGAGCCGGATCAGCTTTCGGCTCCATTCGAGGAACGTGAAACCGGGCAGGGTGGATTTGATCAAACAGAGGATCGACAAACTGGGGGCCGTCATCGCGCTAATTGCCATGCCAGCACTCCTGTTTGTGCCGTTCGTCACGTTCAAGGCCAACCGGATTGTGCACGGACAGCCGGTTTCGGTTTATTCGGCCCTGCCAACATGGGCAGCAGCCTGTTTGACAGGCGTGACATTCGGCGTGCTCCTGAGTGCTATGATAAAAACGGGCGTGCTGGTGAGAGTGCTTGCGGCCTGCCTTGGTCTTGTCACGGTGCTCATCGCCATCGGTCTCGCAGCAATTCATCTGACGCCAGACGGTAACAGCTTTGTACGTGTTTCAACGGCATCTGGCTTCTGGCTGATGCTGTTTGCGCTTTCGATGCTGCTGATCGATGCGCTAGCCCGATTGCGTCCGCAACCCGTCGCGCGGATGCTCTTGTTGCTGGGTGGCCTGCTGACAATTGCGGCATTCGTGATGAGTGGTCTTTGGAACGAGCTTTCGCTGCTGAAGGAATTTTCAACCCGAGCAGACGGTTTCTGGCGGGAAGCGTGGCGACATCTGGCGCTTGCAGTTGGCTCTCTTTTAGCGGCCTTTGCCATTGGATTGCCACTCGGCATACTGTGCTACCGGGTCGAGAAGGCGAGAGCTGCGATACTCAGCCTCCTCAACATTATCCAAACCGTTCCATCAATCGCGCTTTTCGGGCTTCTGATTGCGCCGCTCGGCTGGATCGCGGCAAACCTTGCCGGCGCATCCGAACTCGGCATCCGGGGTATCGGAGCCGCGCCCGCCTTCATCGCGCTCGTCCTCTATGCGCTTCTTCCCATCGTGGCCAACACGGTGAGCGGTCTGGTTGGCGTAGATGCTGCCGTCAGCAATGCCGCCAAAGGTCTTGGCATGACCGATGGCCAGATCCTGCGACGGATAGAGCTGCCGCTTGCCATGCCCGCCATTCTCACTGCCATTCGCATTGTCTTGGTGCAAAACATCGGCATGGCAACCATTGCGGCACTGATTGGTGGTGGCGGCTTCGGCGTTTTCGTTTTTCAGGGGATCGGTCAGACTGCGACTGATCTTGTGCTGCTTGGGGCGCTACCAACCGTTGCACTCGCGCTGTGTGCTGCCGTGATCATGGACGCGTTGACCGAACTTGCTACCCGCGCTCGCAAGGAGACTGCCACCGCATGATCGAGATAGACGAGATCTCCAAACTTTACGATGGGCGCGCTGCCGTGGACCGGGTTTCGATGCAGATTCCGGCGTCGACGATCACCGCGGTCGTGGGCACATCCGGCTCCGGCAAGACGACGCTTATGCGCATGGTCAATCGCCTGATCGAGCCCACCTCCGGACAGATCAAAATCAACGGTCAGGACATTGCCGACACGCCGCCCCACGAATTGCGCAGGCGGATCGGCTATGCCATACAGGGACACGGCCTCTTCCCGCACCAAACGGTCTACGACAACATCGCGACAGTGCCGCGTCTCCTGAAATGGCATAGATCGCGTATCGAGCAAAAAGTGCGCGACCTGCTGACCCTTTTTCAACTTGACTTCGATAGTTTTGCCCGCCGGCACCCACACGAATTGTCCGGCGGTCAGCAGCAACGCGTTGGTGTAGCACGCGCCCTTGCGGCAGAGCCGGAACTGCTGCTGATGGATGAACCCTTCGGGGCGCTCGATCCGATCATCCGGGCCAAGGCGCAAAGCGACCTAAGAGATATTCAGCACAAACTCGGCACGACGATCCTGCTGGTGACCCACGATATTGATGAAGCATTTCGTCTTTCCGATCGGATTGCGGTCATGAACGCGGGTAGGCTGCTGCAATATGCAGAACCGCGAACGCTTCTGATACATCCAGCAGATCCATTCGTGGCGGAAATGGTGGGGCAGGCAGAACGTGGACTTCGCCTTCTGTCTCTGAGCGGCATTGATGCAATTACCGAAGATGGACATGCAGAAGGAGACCTGCTGCCGGCAGACATGAACCAGCGCGATGCACTGTCGCAACTTCTCTGGAGCGGACGCAATGCCGCGCCCATTGCTCAGCCGGATGGGCGGGCGCCAAGGCGGGTAACGCTGTCGCGTCTGCTTGCGGCTGCGGCGGAGCGATGATGCAGATCACGTCCGGTATCGTCTTCAGAACGCTGTTCGGCCTCGGCATTCTGGCTTTTCTGGCAAGACCGGAATGGTTTGAATCGGCTCTCGGGCTGTTTGTTGATCCGAATATGCCGGTCGTATATCGCCAGGGTAATCTGTTTTTTCTTCTCCTTCAGCATTTGGCCCTAGTTCTTGCCGCAACAACGGTAGCTACTCTCGTCGCTATCACCGCCGCAATCTTCGTCACGCGGTCCGTCGGAATCGACTTTATGCCGCTTTCTCGCAGCATCGTTTCAATCGGCCAGACCTTTCCGCCCGTTGCAGTTCTGGCCCTGTGCGTGCCTGTTCTGGGCTTCGGCAACGGACCCACCCTGGTGGCACTCATCCTCTACGGCCTTCTTCCGATCTTTGAGAATGCGCTGACGGCGCTACGCACGATAGATCCGGCGGTTCTGGAGGCGGCACGGGGTAGCGGGATGAGTGAGTCACAGAAGCTCATGCGGGTCGAAATGCCGCTTGCCATGCCCTTGATCATATCCGGTATTCGACTGTCCGCAGTCATCAGTGTTGCTACGGCCACGATCGGCTCCACGGTGGCGGCGAAGACGTTGGGCGAAGTCATCGTTGCAGGCCTGCAAAGCTACAACTACGCCTTCATTCTCCAGGGGGGAGTGCTTGTAGCGGCACTTGCCTTGCTGATCCATGATACTCTGATGATCGTGGAACTTCGTATGCAACGTCTTCGACGACCCGTGAGTAACTGAAGAGACGAACCAGCACATCTCCAGGCGCCTGCAAACAAATGCCGTCGAGCAGGTCAACCGACTCGCTGGCGGCGGCACTGCTATCACGGAAAACAGGCAAACAGTGTTCATCCCGCACATAAAGCGTAAACTCGCGCATGCGGGCCATTCCTTTCGGAGCTGGGCGCCGAACACCGTCGCGACGAACCTGCAAGGCCAGACGATGGGTAAATTCGCCGCCCGCGCTCAGATCGCCAAAACCCATGTCCGGCAAGAAGCGATTTTCCCGGAAGCCAAGCGCCTTGAAGAAGGCATAGTCTGTTTCCAAACCGGAAACATCGAGATGAAGATGGCCGATGTAGGCAAGATCCGAAACAGGAGCGACGACGGCCAGATCGCAGACCTGCGCCAGTTCCCATTCAACATCGAGGGGAAGAGGAGGACCGAGGGGCAGATCCGAGACACCAGTTGCTGCGAAGCGGGACCCTGCTTCGAGCTCCGCGCTTCGCCGCTCCGGAGTCTCAAGCGTGACCTCCACACCCAAACCGTCAGGATCCTTGAAGTACAAAGATTTAGCAATGACCCGGTCGGTTGCTTCGACCTCTACATTCTTGCTGAGCAGACGCCTGAAGATTCGGGAAAACTCCGCTTGGGACGGAACATGGATTGCAAGATGATGAAGTCCGTCAAAACCCTTTTGCGCAGCAACCCTAGCGCAAGGGTGGAGCACGATTAGCGTGCGCCATGCTGTTCCGAGCTCGGCGACCGTGCCAAGTTTCCGCGGTTTCAGACCGACAACACCCTGCCAGAATGCGATTGCACGCTCAAAATCCGTCACCTCTAGATGAACGCAGCCATAGACTGTCCTTTCACCGGTTAACCAGAGCGGAAAACCTGTCGCATTGTGGTTTGACGAAAGCTCCAAAGTTACCCTCCCAGGAACATGAGAATATATAAATTTGGTGTAATAATCGGCGTCTAGATATTTTCGATTTTCATTATTGGCATCCGAATAGATAACGGAGACTATTCCATTGATTTGCTTTGCCTTGGTTCAAAATATCTATTTGTTATCATGTAATCATGATCTATATTGTGAATGCTCGATTTCTCAGGTGTTGATGATGGACAGTCTGCTCAGCTTGCGGGTTTTCGCAGCCGGTGCCGAATTGCGGGGCTTCGCCGCGGCCGCAGGGCGGCTTAAACTCTCAGCAGCCATGGCCGGCAAGCACCGTCAGAAGCTTGAAAAATGCTCGCGACGCGGCTGCCGCAACGAACCGGCCGGAGCGTCAGCCTGACGGACGACGGCATAATCTATCTTGAGCGCGTTCGTCGAGCAGGCCTGGCGCAGCAACAAGATGAAACAGTGGGTCGGCCAGACCAGATTTCCGACCTAAATGACAAGCCGTTTCTCTGCTATTCTCCGTACGGAACAGATGGTCGTTTGCGTTATGAGGAGGGCAACAGGATCGTGGACCTACAGTTCAAACCGGTGTTCCGCAGCGACCATGAGCAGCTTCTTCTTCAGTGCGCCAGGAAAGCAATGGGGTTCATTTTTCTTGCCCGCCATCTTGGCGGAGGAGGAATTCTCTAACGGCAGGCTGTAGCATGTCTTGCCCAGCGTAATCCACGTCGCACCACCGCTTTATGCAGTCTATTCCTCCAGCGAAGATAACAACATTCCTGGACTTCATCCGCCATCGCAGCAATCTTGTCTGGCAGAGCACCGGTGATGAAACACCGACGGAACCGGACCCATTGTAGCAACACAACGAGCGATTTGGTTACGGTTTGAGCGCCATTCAGCGCACTCCCGATACCGAAGGTGGACATGGCGGAAGAGGTGGGATTCGAACCCACGGTACGCTTTCACGCACGCCGGTTTTCAAGACCGGTTCCTTAAACCACTCGGACACTCTTCCATGTCTGCCGACGCAAAGCGCGACGGCGCGGCTGGGAGCGGTTTATAGTGATGTGATGGCTTGCGTCAACTGCACTCGTACCGCACGCGACTGATTTTGCGTGATCGTTAGGCATTGGCGCGCATCCGAGCAGAACAATGCCTGAAACAGTCGTCGTGCACGGCTGGGGTTTTAGTCAAATATTAACCATATTTGCGAGTAATTTTAATTATCCACTCTTTTGGATCGCAATTTGGCCACGTTGAGGGCAAAACTTCACGCACATGAGAGCGGCGGGGTCTCGGCCTTTGCGTGCTCGCCGTTTCGGGACGGCGCCTGTAATGTGTTATGCGTGGGGCAAGAGTTTGAGTTCGCGAAAGAATAAGCTCGTTTTGGGTGCGAAGTGGCTTGGCGTCGCCTTTGTTTGTGCAAGCATGGCATCCTGCGCCTCCACATCCAACACGCCGACGGCGGCGAAAAAGAACAAGCCCAAAAGCAAAGAATACTTTGCGGAGAGCGAATATGGCGTAAAGGCCAGCCCGCGCGTGGTGGCTGACGGCCAACCGGTGCCCAAGGGCGGCGGTCGCTACATGGTGGGCAATCCTTACGAGGTCAAAGGCAAGGTTTACGTTCCGAAAGAAGATCCCAACTACAACAAGACGGGATTGGCTTCCTGGTACGGTTCCGCCTTCCACGGGCGTTATACCGCTAACGGGGAGGTCTATGACAGCGAACACCTGTCAGCGGCTCACCCGACATTTCCGCTGCCGAGCTACGCCCGCGTTACCAACATGGATACCGGCTCCTCCGTTGTCGTTCGTGTGAATGATCGCGGTCCATTCCATCCGGGTCGTATCATCGACGTTTCCGACAAGACGGCTGAACTTCTCGATTTCAAGCGGATCGGTACGGCACGCGTTAACGTGCAGTACGTCGGCAAAGCTGATCTCAGTGGTCACGACATGCCCTACTTGATGGCATCCTATGTGCGAAAGGGCAGCCGCCTGCCGGGTATCTATCCTGATCCGCAAATCGCAACAGGCGTGATGGTGGCTTCCAATCAGCCGCTAGGAGATCAGCTGCAGAGCTTTGCCCGCAATGGTGGCGTGCCCACCGCCGCGGCACGCCCAACCGCACCTAAAGCAGCAAAGCCGGAAATGCGCATGCCCGCCGCGCCAGTGATGTCGCAGACCGCCGCAATATCCGCTCCAAAGCCGGTTCAGACGGCGGCACTTTCCGCACCCAAGCCAAGTGACCGACCGGCCAATCTTCCAAATGCACGTCCGCCAATTGCAACGGCCGCGCCCGTTGTAGCGCCAGTAACCTCCAGGCCAGTGGCGGTACCGGCTCATGCGCCTCAGCCCGCGCAAGTGGCGGTTGCCACATCTCAGCCGAAGAATGCAGTGCAGCCTGTAAAGCGCAACGCTACTCCCGCTTATACGTCTGAAACAGCCTATGCTGCACCGGCAAAGCGCGCACCAAGCGGGCCGCAGGTCGTTTTTGGAAATGTCATTCTGCGCGATGACGGAATGATGCAACAGGTCAACGATTCTGCAGGGCAAAAGCCTGTCAAGCGCTGATCCCTTGGTTGCGCAGGCGCCACTGCACTGCTAGCTAGGCAAGCATGCGCTTGACGAGTTTTACCATGATTTGCGGCTATACCCGTTCGACGCTTCTGATGGTCGCCGCCATGGCTGGCGGCCTTTTGGCTGCCAGCCATTCGGTTGCGCAGGGCTTAGCCGATCTGAAGGCGAAGCAGGTTTATCTGGTTGAGTCAAAAAGCGGGACGGTGCTTCTCGCACAGAATGAAAACCAGGCTTTTCCTCCCGCCTCGCTTGCAAAGCTTATGACCATGGATCTGGTGTTCGAAGCGCTCAAGCAGGGTGAGATTCAACCGGACAAGACCTTTCCCGTATCGGAAAACGCATGGCGAACCGGCGGCGCACCGTCTGGCACGACGACCATGTTTGCTGCTTTGCGATCACAGATCCCAGTGATGGATCTCGTGCGCGGCGTCGTGGTTCATAATGCCAATGATGCCTGCATCATCCTCGCAGAAGGCATCTCTGGAAATGAGGCCAGTTTTGCTGCCCGGATGACCGCCAGGGCGAGGGACCTCGGGCTGACGCGCACCACATTCGGCAATTCGACGGGTCTGCCCGAACAGGAGAGCCGTACGACGGCCCGCGATCTGGTTGAACTTGCCCGCCACATTCACACGACATATCCGGATTTCTACAAGCTTTACAGCCAGCCCGACTTTACCTGGAACAAGATTTTCCAGCGCAACAAGAATCCACTTCTTTCTCTGGGAATCGGCATAGACGGACTGGGGGCAGGCTATGCCGAAGGTGCCGGTTTTGCAGCCGTTGCGTCGGTGGAGCGCAACGGCACGCGGCTGTTCATCGCGCTCGGCGGACTGCAAAGCGACAAGGAACGTGCCGAGGAATCACGCCGGATCCTGGAATGGGCGCTCAGTTCCTTCGAAACCAGAACTGTTTTCAAGGCACAGGAGGTCATCGGGCAGGCCGCCGTTTATGGTGGTGCTCGTTCGCACGTGGATCTTGTGGCAAAGGATTCGGTGGACGTCTATGTGCCGACGAAGAACCCGGAGCGGCTATCGGGGCGCATTGTCTATCAATGGCCTTTGCGTGCGCCGATTGAGCAGGGGCAACAGATCGGTACCTTGCGGATTTCGGAAGGCGAACGCGAGATAAAGACCGTACCGCTCTACGCAAATTACGCGGTTGGCGTCGGTGGACTTGTGTCAAAGGCCACGGATGCCGTACTGGAACTCATGCTCTTCTGGCTGTGATGTTCAGCCAGTCGATCCGATCAACTTTGGCACGATGCAAGAATGGCTGATCAGCCTTTTCGGTGCCCGGAGCAACAATGAGCGAGACTGAAGCCAAAGGCTTGTTCGTGACATTCGAAGGCGGGGAAGGGGCTGGCAAGTCCACCCAGATTCGCCGGTTGGCCGGAAGCCTGAAGGACAAGGGCCATGATGTGTTGGTGACGCGCGAACCGGGAGGTTCGTCGGGTGCGGAGGCGGTGCGGCATGTTCTCCTTTCAGGTGGGGCCGAGCGTTTTGGCGTGCGCATGGAAGCCATGCTGTTTGCAGCGGCACGGAATGACCATGTGGAGCAAGTCATCCGGCCAGCGCTTAGCTCGGGCAGGGTGGTGCTGTGCGACAGGTTCATCGATTCGTCACGCGTGTATCAGGGCATAACAGGAAATCTGGATGCGGCCTTCGTCGATGCTCTCGAGGAAATTGCCATTGATGGCGTTCGTCCTGATCTGACGATCATACTAGACCTTCCAGCTTCGATTGGTCTTGCCAGAGCGCGTCGGCGAGGCGAGGCGGAAGGGACTTCAGTGCAGCCGGACCGCTTCGAAAAGGAAGAAGTCGAGGTTCACGAAAAACGCAGGCAGGCGTTTCGCGAAATTGCTGAAGCTGCCCCTGAACGCTGTCGGGTGATCGATGCTCAACAGACCGAGGAGGAGGTCGCAAGCGAGATCATCGCCATTGTGACTACCATGATGCGAGAGCGCGGCGGCACGGACATCCCACGATGAGCGAGATCAGCGGCGCGGTGTTGGATGGAGCGATCCCACCACAACTGAACAACCGTTTGTTCGGGCATGAACATGCCGAGAATTTTCTGGCGCGCTTCTACAAATCCGGGCGCAGCCATCATGCGATTCTTATTGAGGGCCCCGAAGGGATTGGCAAGGCAACGCTTGCCTTCCGGTTTGCAAACCATGTTCTTTCCCACCCAATTCCCGAACAGGCGCCGGATCATCTGCCGGATCCTGATCTCAACAGTATGGTCAGCCGACAGATCGCGTCAGGCGCTTCGCACAATCTGCTGCATCTTTCGCGCCCCGTTGACGAAAAAACCGGGAAGACAAAGACCGCCATTACCGTTGACGAGGTGAGGCGGGCAGGGCACTTCTTCTCGCAGACCTCCGGCACAGGGAACTGGCGGATCGTCATTATCGATCCAGCAGACGATCTCAATCGCAATGCTGCCAACGCAATTCTCAAGATCCTTGAAGAGCCACCGAAGCGTTCCCTCTTCCTGGTTCTGAGCCACGCGCCGGGCAAGCTCTTGCCGACGATCCGTTCGCGCTGCCTGCCGCTGAAGCTGAACCCGCTTTCGACCGATGACCTTACGCAAGCGCTTGGTCATCTGCAGATTGAACTGGACGGCGGTCAAACCGCGCTGAACGTGCTCGGCTCTGCTGGCGGTAGCGTCTCGCAGGCGCTGAAGCTTCTGAACTATGGCGGCACAGAGATCGTCTCGGCCTTCGACGATATTCTCGCAGCGGAAGGACCTTCGGCACGGCGCGCGATGCACAGACTGGCGGATGTTCTGTCCGGCAAGGATAACGACGTGATCTTCGGTTTCTTCCTTGATCACATCTCCAACCATCTGATGCGCAGAGCGCGCGATGCGGCCCTTGCGGGCGATCTCATGCAGGCGGACCGTGTATCCCGTCTGGTCTCGGAGATCGGCGAGCGCATCTCGATCTCGCAAGGGTACAATCTCGACCGCAAGCAGACCATACTTTCGCTGCTCGAAGACATTGCCCGCTGAGATTACGCAACTTGCTTGTTTCGCGATGCCGAAACATGGGGTAAGACGCGGGCGATAGAAATCACGAACTGAACGCTGGCTTTAATGTCCTCAAAAACGCCCTACTACATTACGACCGCCATTTCCTATCCCAACGGCAAGCCGCATATCGGCCATGCCTATGAGTTGATCGCGACCGATGCCATGGCCCGCTTCCAGCGGCTGGACGGCAAGGACGTGTTCTTCCTGACCGGAACGGATGAACACGGCCAGAAGATGCAGCAGACGGCGCGGAACGAAGGCATCACACCCGCTGAACTCGCTGAGCGGAACTCCAACGAATTCCGCGAGATGGGCAAGCTCCTAAATTCCTCCAACGACGACTTCATTCGCACGACTGAGGCGCGTCACCACGCGACCGTGCAGGAAGTGTGGCGCCGCATGGAGAAGAACGGCGACATCTACAAGGACAGCTATGCAGGCTGGTACTCCGTTCGCGACGAAGCCTATTATCAGGAAGAAGAGACGGAACTGCGCGCTGATGGCATGCGCTATGGCCCGCAAGGAACGCCGGTCGATTGGGTGGAGGAGGAGAGCTATTTCTTCAAACTGTCCGCCTATGAAGACAAGCTGCTGAAGCTTTACGAAGACCAGCCGGATTTCATTGGTCCGAACGAGCGCCGTAACGAGGTCATTTCATTTGTCAAATCAGGCCTCAAGGATCTTTCGGTTTCGCGCACCACATTCGACTGGGGCATTAAGGTGCCCGGCGACGACAAGCATGTGATGTATGTGTGGGTCGATGCCCTGACCAACTACATCACCGCCACCGGCTATGTGGAAGATGAGAACGGACCACGTGCGAAATACTGGCCAGCGGATGCGCATATCATTGGCAAGGATATTATCCGCTTCCATGCCGTTTACTGGCCTGCCTTCCTGATGTCGGCGGGTCTGCCGCTGCCAAAACGCGTCTATGCACACGGCTTCCTGCTCAACAAGGGCGAGAAGATGTCAAAGTCGGTGGGTAACGTGGTCGATCCGGTCAATCTGGTGAACCATTTCGGTCTCGATCAGGTGCGCTATTTCTTCTTGCGTGAAGTCTCGTTCGGTCAGGACGGCAGCTATTCGGAAGAGGGCATTGCAACCCGCATCAATGCCGATCTCGCCAACGGGATCGGCAATCTGGCATCGCGTTCTCTGTCGATGATTGCCAAGAACTGCGAAGGCAAGATCCCGGAACCCGGCCCGCTGACCGATGCGGACAAGGCCATTCTGGCAACGGCCGACGAGGCAATCGCTATCTGCCGCGAAGAAATGAATCGCCAGCAGATCCATAAGGCGGTGGCGGCTGTGATCAACATCGTCAACGAAGCCGACCGTTATTTTGCGGCACAGGAGCCCTGGGTTCTGCGCAAGACCGATGTGGCCCGCATGGGAACTGTGCTTTGGGTGACGGCGGAGGTGGTGCGTCAGATTGCAATTCTCTTCCAGCCGATCATGCCTGCTTCCTCCGCCAAGATCCTTGATCTGGTTGCCGTTGCGCCGGAAGATCGCGTTTTTGCCAAGCTGGGTGAGGCGGGTCGCATGAAGCCCGGTACGATGCTGGAAGCGCCAAGCCCGGTGTTTCCTCGCTATGTCGCCCCGGAAGCAGACAAGGCCTGATAGTCGAAATGCTGATTGATACCCATTGCCATTTGGATTTTGCCGACTTTGATGCGGAGCGCGACGAGCTTGTAGCCCGCGCGCACGTAGCCGGTGTGAAGCAGATGGTGACGATCTCGACACGCGTGCGCAAGCTGCGAACCTTGCTGGACCTGACAGAGCGTTACGACAGCGTTTTCTGCTCGGTGGGCACGCATCCCAATAATGCGGGCGATGAGTTGGACGTAACCGCCGACGAGTTGGTGCGGTTGGCTGAAAGCCATGACAAGATCGTGGCGATCGGCGAGGCGGGTCTCGATTACTTTTACGACACGCAAAAGCCGGAAGACCAGCAGACCGGCTTGCGCCGTCATATCGAAGCTGCACGGCGCACCCGGTTGCCGTTGGTGATTCACAGCCGCAGCGCCGACGACGACATGGCTGCCATGCTGCGCGAGGAAACGGAGAAGGGAGATTTTCCTTTCATTCTCCATTGCTTCTCCGCCGGTCAGGCGCTGGCGGATACAGGTGTCGAGCTTGGCGGCTTCGTTTCCTTTTCCGGCATCCTGACGTTTCCGAAATCCGAGGACATCCGCGAGATTGCCAAAACGATTCCTCTCGACCGGCTACTGGTGGAGACGGATGCGCCTTACCTTGCACCGAAGCGCTGGCGCGGCAAACGCAACGAGCCGTCTTACGTGGTCAATACAGCGGAGATACTGGCCGAAGTGAAGGGCGTTTCCTACGAGGAGATGGCGCAGATCACCACAGAAAACGCCTTCCGCTGCTTCTCAAAGATGAAGAAGGTCGCGTAAGTGCTGGCAAAGGGTTACAGGCTGCGGTTCACCATACTGGGATGTTCGTCGTCTCCCGGAGTGCCGCGTCTGGATGGTGACTGGGGTGCCTGTGATCCCCTGGAGCCAAAGAACCGACGTCGGCGCGCATCCTTCCTTGTGCAGCAAATCGCGCCGGATGGGCAGATGACCACCGTTGTCATCGACACGGGCCCGGACTTCCGCGAACAGATGATTTCCGCCGGTGTAAAGCGGATCGATGGCGTTCTCTACACGCATGCCCACGCGGACCACCTGCATGGCATTGACGACATTCGTGGCTATTTTCATTCGCAGCGGATGCGCATTCCCATCTGGGCCGATCCGTTCACCATGGAGCGCATCCGCGCCGGTTTCGGCTATTGCCTGGAAACGCCGCCCCGCGGCAATTATCCGCCCATCGTCGCGCCAAACCTGATAACTGATCTCAACCAACCGGTGATCGTCGAAGGGCCGGGGGGTGCAATCCCATTCATGGCGCACAGGCAGTTCCATGGCGACATCGAATCTCTCGGTTATCGAGTTGGAAACGTTGCGTATTGTAGCGATGTGAGCGGCTTTCCGCCTGACACACCGGCAAAGCTTCTCGGGTTGGACATGCTCGTGATCGATGCGCTTCAATATCGTCCGCATCCCAGCCATTATTCGCTTGGCGAAGCGCTGGAATGGATTGAAAAACTGGCGCCGCGTAAGGCTTTGCTGACGCATATGCATATTCCGTTGGACTACTGGACGGTGCAGCAGGAAACTCCCGACCATGTTGAACCAGCCTATGACGGGCTGAGTTTCGAAGTACACGCAGAGGATTGACCCCGATGACGCTGCTGGTCTGGAACGGCATTCTGATCGGACTCGCAGCGACCATCGCCATGGATCTCTGGGCCGTCATTCTTTACCTGGTCTTCAAGCAGAACAAGCCGAACTGGGCGCCAGCCGGACGCTGGTTCCACCGCGTGGCGCGCGGACATTTTCTCCATCAGGATCTTACAGCGATCACGGCATTTCCGCAGGAACAGGCGGTTGGCTGGTTTGGCCATTATGCAGTGGGTGTGCTTTACGGCATGATCTTCGCACTGATCATGGGACCGACGTGGTTTACAGCACCGACATTCGTGCCAGCCTGGATCTTTGGGATCGTCACCATTGGCGCTGGCTGGTTCATCATGCAGCCGGGCATGGGACTGGGAATTGCTGCGTCCCGCACGCCGAACCCAAACAAGGTGCGCCTGCTGAACTTTGCCGCTCACACGGTCTTTGCTTTGGGCCTCTATGTGGCAGCACTTGCGCTGGCGTAAGACAGCTGGACGACCAAAAGGTAGAGCGGGGATGCAGCTTTAAGTGGATTATTGGTTAAATCAAAGATTGTGTCAAAGCCGAATAGGGTTGCGACAGGTTGAGCCCGATAGAGACGCAACACATTAAGAGTGTCGCTTG
>NZ_STGA01000056.1:0-5688 GCF_005222835.1 Rhizobium sp. FKY42
GCTGGGTAGCTGGCGCTGACCGGACAAACCCTTATGTAGGTTTTCTGTTCCGTTGCTACTCAAACCCCGAGCTTGCCGGGATCGAAAGCCACATGGAGGAAATCCGCCGTGCGGCCAAGGTCTACGACAGCGAGGAAAAGGCACTGGCCGGGTGCATCGTCACCATTGGCAACGGCGGAACCTTGCAGATCGAGCAGGGGCTTGTTCGCGCCGACGATCTGGCAGCGCTGCGTCTCCTGCGCAATCCGCAGGCCGATGAGATCGGGGAGGATGGCGGATCCGCCAACGCCGGGAACTTCCATGGCCTTACCGCTGGTCATGGTGATGACGATGGCGAGGCAGAGCAGGCAATGACCTATTCCGCCGCGCTCATCGAGGAGCTGACCGCGATCCGCACCGCCGCCATGCGCAACGAGCTGGTGACGCGCCCGAACCTCGCCCTTGCCGTTATGCTCTATCCGCTGGTCCTGAAAACCTTCCTGACCGGAAACGGCTATTGGCGAGTTGGTGCAGCCATCGAGATCAGCGGCCAGTTTAAAGATTTGGCCCCGTCGATCAAAGAACCGGAGGCATGCGCGGCGCTGACCGAGTGGGCCCGCATTCACGAGACATGGGGCTACAAGCTCCCCGGCGATCCCGGCGACCTGTGGGAATGGTTGCTGGAACAGCCGCCGCATGAGCTTCTGGAACTGCTGGCCGTCGTCACCGCTGCCAATATCAACGCAGTCGAGGCCAAGCACGATCACGACCGGGACCGCCTCGCCCACGCCGATCAACTGGCCGCCGTCCTGAAACTCGACATGAACAGCCATTGGGAGGCGCAGGCTCCGTTCCTCTCCCGCTTGTCCAAGGCGCAGATTGCCGAGGTGATGGAGGATGCCGGTTGCGCGAAAGCCGCCATCAAGGCGGCAAGCAAGGCTCCGAAGGCCGAGGCCGTCGCACTCGCGGCAAAGGCTCTTGCCGGAAAAGCGTGGCTCCCCGGCCCGTTGTGCTCGAACATTGATGATGAACAGCAGAATCACGACGACCAGCAGGCTATGGCTGCTGATTAGTCATAAGCGGGAATGTAGCCCGCTTATCTCACAAACGAATAGAACCCGGCGCTTGCGTCGGGTTTTTACATGAAAAAAGATAGCAGATTATAATCTGTTTATAAGCAAAATGTTGGTCGCGCGAGCTGGTTCAAGCCGGGATCGACCCGGCCCAAACCAGTTGAGAGGCGCCCGCGCCCCGCCTCTCAAGCTCTCCCCCACCCTTCCCTTTTTGAGTGAGCGACTGCTAAAGGCCGCTACTGCAGATTTGCACCTTGCAGAATCAGTGCGAATCGGAGTTTCCTGTAACGATGAGCACAGCGAAACCAGTCAGAGAAAAAGTGGCAGCCCATCGCCAGCGTTTGCGCGAGGCGGGGCGGATCTATGTCAGTACCGATCTTCCCACCGATCTGGTGGACTGTCTTGATAAGATCAAGGCAGAACGCGGGCTGGCGTCGCGGGCGCAGGTGTTTGAATTAGCTTTAAAGGCGTTTGTCGAAAATGAAATGAGGGCATAACGAAAAAACCCCTCGCCGCTGGTAACGGCTAGGGGTTTTCGGTCAGTTACGACATCGGCTTTTGAGGCCACCTAATCTAGGTCTCAAGATAGTCGAGTGTTCAAGAACCTGCAAGAGGTGTCTCTTGCCGGAACGATGAATCTTTGTCCGCTGTCCACAGTCGTGCCCGCCTGAAAAAGGAGGCGGAAGGACCATGTTTGAACAGATTGGGGCGGTGCTCGAAAGAGTACCAGCCGAGCGGGAACGCACGCCCGTTCGGCGGCAGAGCCGTGCGCGCGGACGATGCGAGGGCGTGTTCTGGCGGCGGACGAACCGACAGGACGTGCGCACGATTGTGCTAGCGGCACGACGTTATGAACTAGCAGGCCGCCAACCTGGTGCTCGCAATGGACCCTTAGGAGGCGTGGCGATCGAGCTGCTCGAGCTGTTCGCCAATCTCGTTGATTTCCGCACCGGTCGGCTGGAACCGTCGATCGATACGCTCATGCTGAAGCTCAGGCGCTCGCGTGACGCGATCGTGCGGGCGTTGAAGAACCTGCGTGCCCATGGCTTCCTCGACTGGCTGCGGCGCTATCAGCCGACAGGCAACGAGGGGCGCGGTCCCCGGGTCCAGCAAACCAGCAATGCCTATCGTATGTCCTTGCCCGATCGGGCGCGGCAGCTCCTGGGACGTTGGGGCATGGCCCCTCCGCTTCCAGACGATCATGTTCAAGCCAAAGCAGAACGCGCCGCTGACATCGAGGCGCATAGGGTGTCGCTCGATATTGAAGCCCGAACTCTGTTCGATGTTGGCGATAATCCCTTGGGCCAGGCGCTTGCCCGGCTTGGAAAAGCAATCAATTTACGTGAGTCCGGCAGACAGACTGAATCCCTATCTGGTTTTATAAATAATAGAAAAGAATAAGCGGACGTCGCCATTCGGACCTCTCACGAGGTCCTGCGACGGTTCCGGCCCGCAATAAGCGCGGGCCGGAACTGCACCTGTAGCATCAGAAAACGCAGCTCTGCACCTGTGGCCAATGTCCTATGGCTTTTGAAAAGGTGGGGAGGCACAATTGGGTGTAAAATAATTTAGCAGCTTGTAAGCTTCTAGCTTTTTATTGTCTGATAGTAAGCTGCATGTAAATTGTTTATAAATACAAATCTGCTAGCTTTCAGCTAATTAGCAGATTTGGAGATGCGTCATGCCAGTCATTTCATTCGTGTCGAGCAAAGGCGGGGTCGGCAAAACAACGTCTGCCGTCGTGCTTGCCGGCGAGTTCGCTGCGGCCGGCCGCAAGGTGGTCCTGATCGACGCCGACCCCAACCGCCCGCTTGAAGCCTGGGCGCGCCTGAAGGGTACTCCGGACACCGTGCGGCTTATGATCGATGATTCCGCTGAAACCATTATCGATACCATTGAGGAGGCCCGGGCAAATGCTGATTTTGTCATCGTCGACCTGGAAGGCACGGCGACCGACCGAATTGGTTTTGCGATTGCCCGCTCGGATCTCGTTTTAATCCCGCTCCAAAGCTCAGTGCTCGATGCATCTGAGGCTGCTAAATCCGTAAAGCTGGTTCACCAGATGCGGAAGGTCGCCAACCGCGATATCCCTTACAGGGTATTCTTTACGCGCGTCCCGCCAGCTATTCGCGAGCGGACCGCTCGCGACATCGATCGACAATTTTCCGACGCGGCAATACCGGTCCTGCCTGCAACTCTGGTCGACCGCGCCGCTTACCGTGCACTGTTTTCTCTCGGTGGAATACTTCGCGATCTGGAAGCGTCCGACGTGTCGGGATTGCAGAGCGCCACGGAAAATAGCCGTGAGTTTGCCCAGGCGGTTATCAACGCTTTGAGAGGAGAGGGAGCATGAGCACTGACGATAAGAAGCGCGCGACCCTCGATTTCGGGGATCTGGACAACACGCCAGCGCCGCCAGTCGACAATAATGCCGTTAAGGCTGCGACCAGAGCCGCTGGTTTTAGAGAAACACCCAAGGCTGCCGGTTCTGAAGCTGCCCCTTCCATTCGGACCATGCGCAGAACGCGTCGAAAAACGGGACGGACAGAGCAATTCGCGACTCGCCTTCGCGCAGAGACTATCGAAGCGATTTACAATTATGCGGATCAGCACGAGATCACGCTGGCAGAAACCATTGAGCGAGCAGTTGAAGCGCTCAAAAGAGGGGCGGAATGAAGCTCTTGAAGGGTAACGCTCAGCGTTATATATTTGTGGGTAAGGAACCGGGGTGAGAGTTTTCAAAAACGGCTGGTTTCAGAAATTTGCTCGGAAGGAGAAAATCTCCGACGCCATGCTTTGTGAGGCTGTTGCGCGTGCCGAACGCGGTCAGATCGATGCCGATCTGGGGTCTGGTCTCATCAAGCAGAGGCTTGCCCGACCTGGTGCGGGAAAGTCCGGTGGATTCCGGACGTTGGTTTTCTTCCGAACGCAGCAGAGGGCTGTTTTTGCATTTGGCTTTGCCAAGAGCGATATGGCCAATCTTGATGATACCGATGAGGCTTATCTGAAAAAGGCCGCGAAGCTGGTTCTGGGATTTACAGATGAGCAAATGGACGCGGAAATCGCTGCGGGGCGTATGTCAGAGGTGAAATGCGATGAGTAAGACCTACAAAAGCGAGGCATTGGCAGCCGTCCACGAGATGATGGAAGGTTTCTACGAGTCCGGAGCGATCGACAAAAAGACGATGCGCGAATTTGATGAAGGCTGCCTGACAGCCGTGGAGCCCCTGACTCCGGAAGAAATTCGCACTATCCGTGAGCGCGAAAGCATTTCGCAGCCTGTCTTTGCCCGCTATCTCAACGTCAGCAAGGGGCTGGTTTCGGATTGGGAGCGTGGTGTTAAGAGGCCGAGCGGCCCAGCGCTCCGCTTGTTGACGGTTGTCCGGAACAAGGGCTTACAGGCGATTGCCTAATTGTGCGGCGGCAGCCGCACCAAGCCCGGAGGTGAACGCTCTTATCCAAATTGGGCGGTAGAGAGCCGGAGGGCTTTTCATGACAATGCCCCGGCGCTGAAACGCCGGGACCTTATTCTTGGTCTTCAATGTATTGTCGGCTTTGACGCAGAGAGCATTTTGACCGCCATTTTCACGACCTTCCGAAACTTTCGCCAATCTGGAAAATTCCGTTCATTCACCCTTTCCTGAAGGGTAGACAGCACCCAGCCGACACAAGCATCATCCTCTACAGCTCTATAAGCATCCGAGCGAGCGAAGCACGCAATGATACGGGGGCGTGGATTGCCGTTATCTTTGGGGATAGTGGCGATCAGTTCCTGTGCTTCGTTGTAGGCATTGGCTATATGCTGAAGCCGGTTCGGGTCACTTTGCACTATCATGCCGAAAGTCCATTCCAGCGTTTTGAACATGGCTCTGGCTTCTTGAATGGCTTCTTCTCCAAATTCTTCGTCACTCATGCTGGATCGAACGCTCCCTTAAACTCGGGATCTGCATAATAGGCGAGCTTTCCAGCGATGATCGGGCGTTGTCCGGCGAGGAATAGCAATTCTGCCTGGGGCGGCATATTGCGTACCTCGTCGGGGGTGAGGAGAGGCCGGGCGATGTTCTGTTGGCTGTAGGAAATGCCGGATTTCTCGCTATCGAGTGCGCGGGCCATGGTCTGGAAAACCACGGTTTCCTGCCCGAGAAGATCGGAGACGAGTCGGGCGCTGTCGTGATCGTTGACCCCGAACACCTGCAGGACGCCGGCATTAGAGAGGAAGGTTCCGGCCTTCTGTCCATATGTGGCACGCAGTTGGTGAACGTCCTGCAGAATAGGCCATAGCTGTACGCCGTAGCCTGCCATGAGGCCCATGGCGCGCTCGACGGGCGCGAGGTGGCCCAGCGCAGCAAACTCGTCTAGCAGATAGAGAACTGGCGTCTGCGGTTTTGCCGGATCGCGTGCCATATCGAGCAGGCTTTGGCTGACGAGCAGGCGTAGCCAGCGCGAATAGGTGGAGAGCCGGTCAGGCGGCAGGACGAGGAACACTGTCTCGTTTCGCCGCTTGAGATCGGCAAAGCGGAAATCCGATCGGCCGAGCACCATTGTCATGCGCGGACTATCCAGAAAGGCCCAGTCGGCCCGAAGCTGCGATTTTGGCCAACTCGCAGAACGTTGTGGGAACACGGCGTGGAGGATT
>NZ_STGA01000056.1:5698-46658 GCF_005222835.1 Rhizobium sp. FKY42
ATTCAACGGCGGAACCGCCTCCCGGCCCGCTACGATGGACACCGGAAACCGTGGAAGCGATAGAAACGACAAGGGTATCGCGGTTAGCACGCGAGATTTCCGAGTACCTTCGGGAAGTCGCCCCCGAGGTCACACGGCCCATGTCTGGCCCGCAGTTGGAAACAGCGACGACCCAATACATCCGGGAGGCGCAAAAGCTTGGCGTCACCCACAATGTGGCGTTCGCTAAATGGTCTTACATGCGCATCACCAATTCCCATGAGGGACAACTCCTCAAGATGCAAAAATTCATGACGGATACCTCGATACCGAGCCACCCCAACAATCGGGTTAAATATCTCATGCAGTTTCAGGTAAACAGGCTGGAGGCGCTCTAGATGCCTGCCCCTCTCATCCTGATTCCCCCTGCTGTCGAAGCCCTGTTGTGGGCGCTGGGGATTGGCGCAGCGGCGGGAACCGCAGGGCTGGCCATGTCCAACGCCCAGCAGAAGGCAAACGCAAAATTCAAAGCAGCAGCCACGACGCAGGCTTGCTCGACCTGCCCACCGCCAGAGTGCAAGGACAACGCCGAGCAGCGAGAAAAATTGCGAAATCAACTAAAAAAACGCGCCCAGGAAATGCGAGAAGACAAGAACAATCTCTTCAATGACCACTACTATGAATGGCAGAGACATCCTACACCCGGCATAGGGAGCTGGATGGGGCACGTGCGTCAATTCCAACAGAAGCAAAAAACGATTAGGGACATCATACAAATTGGAGAAACTCTCGGATGCCCAGAGCCAGACGATGACAGTTGGCATTGGGCGACTCGACCGGCTCCAACACAGCCCGGAGTGTATTAAAAATGGACCAAAAGCGCCTTTTTGCTCTATCAAAAATAAGAGACCAAAGTCTTGCCAAGCTAAAAGAGCATGAGGGAACTCTATGGAAAGAAGTTCAAGGAGAGTTTCACAGTGCTTGGAAAGAATTGCCAACTTGGATTCTTCTGTACGAAGACAGCGAAATCGAAAAGTGTCATGCGGAATTCACCAAAATCGTCTCACCGTATTTCGATGAAATTGGTGATGCGAATTTTACGGTAGCTTATAGCGTCTACAAAGATAACAAAGACGTATATCTAGAATTTCTAAACGACAACAATGAGATCGCCCGTGGTTACGGTGTATCAGGTAAGCTCGCGGATATGCCGGAAGAGCATCCGATACCAAAGGACAGCATTTTTTTATCAAGAGATTCTAAGCGCCCATAACCATGCACCCAACGGCTAGCCCGCCCCGGCCCGCTCTTTTTGATTGGGCTGTAGGGCCGGGGCGGGCGGGTTTCTACCGCTCGAAGTCCATTCCCCTGCTGTGTTGGCGCTGCTGCTGGCGGTTTATTTCCTGAGCCTGCTGAGTGCCTCGTTCAATGAGTTCGTGCCGGTCTCGTAGGCGCTCAACCGCGCCTCGGATGCGGTCAATCGCTCGGTGAAGCCCTGCAAGATGCCCGTTAACTTGCTCCATGCCTCTCGCTGTTGCGCTTCGAGATCGCTCAGACGCCGATGCTGCGTCTGCTGTAGCCTCGCGGCTCTGAAGCCTCTCCACGGCCCTCTGCGCTCCTTTCTGGCCCAGTCGGCCCGAAGCTGCGATTTTGGCCAACTCGCAGAACGTTGTGGGAACACGGCGTGGAGGATTGACCCGAGAAGTGCCCGGTCGTGACATTGCGCTCCAATTTGAGGAGCGCTTTAATGAGTACGGGTATTACGAGTTCGGACATTGTCGGCCAATGGAGCCTGAGCTTCGCCGACATTGATTTCATCAATTCCAAACCGGCCGCGACGAGGCTCGGCTTGGCCTCGCAGTTGAAGTTTTTCAGCGCACGCGGTTTTTTCGCTGACAATGGCACATTGATCCCGACCGATGCTGCCGAATACCTGGCCGAGCAGATCGGCATCCCAGCCGACGAACTGTCTAGCTATGATTTCGGCGGGAGAACAGCACGTCGGCATTGCGCCGAGATTTTGCAGTATCTCGGCTTTGGCCGCATGACGCGACAAGACCGCGAAGCGCTTTCTTATTGGATTATCGGCGAGCTTTGCCCGTCCGGACAATCCGTCAGCGCCATGCTTGAGGCGATGTTCCTCTGGTGCCGGGATCGCAATATCTATGGTCCGTCTGCCAAGGAGCTTGAACGGCTTGTTCGTTCGCAACGGCAACAATATCTCGACGGCTGGCTTCATGAGGTGAGCGCAGCGCTTCCGCCTGGGACTGTTGCAGCGATGGAAAGCTCCCTGGCTGACGCGGAAGGGTTGACAGGCTTCAATGCGATGAAAGCAGACGCGGGGCGAGCAACCTTGGACAACATTCTCGAGGTGACCGCCCGGCTTGCGTTCATCCGGAGCCTGAAACTCCCACGGAATATGCTTTCAGCGATGAACCCGGCCTGGATCGAGCATGTTGCCCGCCGGGTTTCCGGCGAAAAGGCATCGGAGATGCGCCGTCATACAGAGACACGCCAACTCGCGCTTTATGCGGTGTATCTGATGGCGCGGGAAACGGCGATGACCGATGCAATGGTCGAGTTGCTCATGGAAACGGTACACAAGATCACAACCCGGTCGAAACGGAAGGTGGTGGGTGATATCGCCAAGGATGTCGAACGGGTCTATGGCAAGGAACGGCTGCTCGTCGACATTGCAACCGCATCGATTGACGATCCGGACGGTCGCATCTGCGATGTCATCTTTCCGGTTGTCGGCAAGGAAAAGCTGGCGGCGATCATCAAGGAAAGCAGTGCCAAGGGGGCGCTTGATCGCCGCATCTATGCAGTCATGCGCAATTCATGGGCCAATCACTATCGGCGGATGCTACCAAGCCTGCTTTCCGTGCTGGAGTTCCGGTCGAACAATGCGGTCTGGCGACCAGTTTTGTCCGCCCTCGACTGGATCAAGGCAAGGCTGGAGGACGGTTGCCGGTTCGTGCCGCAGAAGGATGTGCCGATAGACGATGTGATCCCGGCTAAGTGGCGCAGTTCGGTCATTGATGGAAATGGTCGCGTCAACCGGATCAGCTATGAACTCTGCGTCCTGACCCAATTGCGGGAATGCATCAGGTCCAAGGAAATCTGGGTTGTCGGCGCGGACCGTTACCGCAATCCCGATGATGATCTCCCGAAGGATTTTGCGGCTCGACGCTCCTCTTATTATTCCAAGCTGAACCTGACACAGGACGCATGCGAATTTGTGGCGATGGTTCGCAAGGAGCTGGAACACGAGTTGCTGCTTCTGAACGAAACAATGCCACGAAACGAGAAGGTGAGAATCCTCTGGCGCGGCGAAAACCGGATATCGATCACGCCGTTCAAGCCAGCGCCGGAACCGAAAGGGCTGGCAGCCATCAAATCGGAGATTGGTCAGCGCTGGCCGATGACGGGCCTTCTCGATGTGCTGAAGGAAGCAGCCCTCGACACCGGATTTCTTGACGCATTCGAGACCTCGGCCTCCCGTGTCGCCCTTTCCAAGCCTGTTTTGGATCAACGACTGCTTCTTTGCCTCTATGGCCTCGGCACCAATGCCGGGCTGAAGCGGGTGGCCGGTGCCACCACCGATGCCAGCTATGAGGAACTTCTTCATGTGCATCGCCGCTTCATTCACGGGGGCGCTTTGCGGGAAGCCTGCGCTCGGGTTGCCAATGCAACGCTTGCAATTCGCAATGCAGCGGTCTGGGGTGACGCCGGAACGGCCTGCGCATCGGATTCCACGAAGTTCGGGGCCTGGGATCGCAACCTGATGACGGAGTGGCATGCTCGCTATGGCGGGCGCGGCGTCATGATCTACTGGCATGTCGAAAGGCGGGCCACCTGCGTCTATTCCCAGCTCAAGCGGTGCTCGTCGTCGGAAGTTGCATCGATGATCGAAGGTGTTCTTCGCCATTGCACCGATCTGGAAATCCAACGGCAATATGTCGATAGCCACGGCCAGAGCGCCGTTAGTTTCGCCTTTTGCCGCTTGCTCGGCTTTGAACTCGCCCCGCGCCTGAAGGCGATTGCCCGGCAGAAGCTGGCACTACCGGATGCGAGCTTCCGGGCAAGATTGCCGAACCTGCTTCCGGTCCTTTCCAACCCGATCAACTGGGAGGAGATCGAGCAGCAATATGACGAAATGGTTAAATATGCCGCTGCCATGCAGACGCGCACGGCCGATCCGGAGGCGATCCTGCGCCGCTTCGCGCGGGCAGAAGTAATGCATCCGACCTACAAGGCGCTGAGCGAACTCGGCCGCGCGCTCAAGACGACCTTTCTATGCCGTTACCTGCGCCAGGAAGCCTTCCGCCGGGAAATCCATGAAGGGCTGAACGTCGTCGAAAACTGGAATAGCGCCAACGGTTTCGTCTTCTTCGGTAAAGGTGGTGAAATGGCGACCAACCGCATTGATGAGCAGGAGGTTTCGGCATTGGCGCTACACCTTCTTCAGGCTTCGCTCGTCTATGTGAACACGCGCATGCTGCAAACAGTGCTTGCAGAACCAGCCTGGCACGGTCGTATGGTACCGGAAGATTATCGCGGCCTTACCCCGCTGATCTACGCCCACGTCAATCCCTACGGTCGGTTCGATCTCGATCTGGACAGCCGGATAGATTTCGGCAAAATCGCTGCCTGAGTAGCGGTGCGAAAATGCGCGTTGCAAAACTCGGGCGCAAAATTCTAACTTTTGTGGGGAGTTTTGCGACAATCGCGACCTAAAACGTGTTTCAGGTCGCAAAGATGTTGAACAAGGTGCAAAAGCGCGTCTGAACTCACCCAAATTTAATGTCCGGCCCGCATGCTATTCCTTCCGCTATCGTTTTTCGTCGCCATACTTCTCATCATCCTGTTCATCGTCGTGGTGAGGGCTGGGGATGGCCGTACTTCCCGGAACGCTTCTTTTCTTGTGCTCATTCTGCTCAGTGCGTTCCAAGCGGTTCTGTCCGGGCTGCGCTGGGGATACGGCATAGTCGAAGTGATGTATGTGGCGCCTGTGGGGGCTGCGTTCGTGCCGCCGCTTGTCTATTGCGGTGTTGCGCGGCTGGTGCGCAAAGACGATCGCGCCCTTGATTGGTCGATTGTCTTGCACGCCCTTCCGGCGGTTGCCATCGTCACTCTGTTGACCGCGACGGGATGGCGAGGTGCGATCGATGTGGTTCTGCCGGCAATCTTCATCGGATATGCAGGAGCGATCCTCAATCTCATGCGGCGGGGACCCGACGGATTGAGGAGGACACCCTTCGAAAGCGCCGTTCCGGTCTATCGGGCTCTCGTCTTCGCCGCTTTGGCCTTGCTGATGTCGGCGGCGCTCGATCTGCTGATAGTCTTCGATTTCTCCTGGACACACGGCCGGCATGCGGCAGGCATAGTGGCGACCGGCAACCTCGTTGCGCTTGTCGTCCTCTCGATCGCAGCCGCCGTCGCGGTTCAAGGCCGGAACTCCTCGGATGCCGAAACCGAGGCTCCTGCAGCTGACGAGTCAGGCGACAAGGAGACGCTTGCCGCGATCCAGTCGCTGATGGAAATGAAGCATTCATACCGCGATCCCGACCTCAACCTCGATCGGCTGGCGCGCAAAGCTCTTATTCCGGCGCGACAAATCTCGACCGCGATCAATCGGACCACCGGCAAGAATGTCTCGCAATATGTCAACGAGTTGCGTATCGCGGAGGCTTGCAAGCTTCTGGCCGAGACAGAAAAATCGGTGACTGAAGTCATGCTCGATGTGGGTTTTCAGACCAAATCCAATTTCAACCGCGAGTTCCGCAGGGTCACCGACATGACACCTGTCCAGTGGCGATCAAGCCGCGCAAATTCCGGCTGAATTCGCCTTCACGACGTCCAAAATCGCGATTCAGCACGGTCTGAAACGTGTTTGAGGTCGAGCGGCACCCATAAAGCCGGCATTGCTTGCGGCATGAACACGCTCACCGAACACGACCGAAAGCTCGCCGAAACGCTCAAGTCTCTGTCTGTGGAGACGATGACCGAACCGCCGAAGCCACGCCGCAAAGCGATCCTCTGGATCACGGGCGTCCTGATGGCCGCAGTCGTTCCTGCGACCGTTATCCTCATTTCCCCGAACTCTGCGATTGCCATCAAGACCGCACTTTTTGGAGCGCTTGAACCTGCCACAACGGTTCGGTCCATCTCGCTCCAAAAGGATGCGATCGAGAGCAACAAACTGCCTGTCGATGCCAAGCCGTCGTCGCCAGCCGCACGTGAGATTACGGGCTCCGGCTATGTCGTCGCACCGCAATCGACAGCCGTCTTCGCCAAATATCAGGGCGAGATCACCGGCATTGCCGTCGAGCCTGGCGACTGGGTCCAACCCGGCCAGCCACTCGTCATCCTGAAGGATCCGAGCGCAATGCTGGCTCTTGAACAGGTTAGGGCGACCAAGGTCTCCGCCGATCTGGTCCTGGCTGCACGAGAAATCAGCCTTGCGCAGACGGAGGCGGCTTTTCATCGCGTCGAGACGCTCGTTCAGCGGAATGCGACGTCCAGAAAGGACTTTGAGGACGCGGAAGCAGCCTGGATGAGCGCTTCAAACCTCGTCGATCAGGCTCGCCAGGATATCATCAGTGCCGAACTCGCAATCCGCATTGCACAAGAGCAAGTGGATTCGCTGACAGTGCGCGCGCCCTTTGCCGGAACCGTGACGAAACTGACCGCCCACGTGGGCGACACGGTCCTTGCCCGTGCAGACAGCGTCCGGGAAAGCCAGAGCCTTCTGACGCTAACGGACATGAACAACATGGTCATTGACGCCGATGTTGCCGAAACCAATACCTCGATGCTTCGAGCTGGCTTGCCTGGCGAGGCCGTCCTCGACGGTTTTCCGGATCAACCGTTCAAGATCGAGCTGCAGCGGGTCGCGCCGGTCGCATCCGTCGAAAAAGGCACGGTCGGAATCCGGCTCTCACTCCTCAATCCGCCTGCCGGCATCAGGCCCAACATGGCGGCACGCATCCGCATCTCTGTCCCGGAACCCCAGACACAATCCCAACCTTAAGTCGGAGAAGCCCAGCCATGAGCGATCAGCCAACAGACACGCCCTTTATCCGTTTTCGACATGTCAAAAAGGGATACAGGATCGGAGGAGAGGCAATCTCGATCTTTGACAATCTCGATCTGGATATCCCGCGAGGCGATTTCGTCGCCGTCATGGGGCCGTCGGGATCGGGCAAATCGACGCTGCTCAATATGCTGGCGGGCGTCGAAAGCCCAGACGCGGGCGAGATTGCCATTGGCGCCGCCAGACTGGACCTGATGGGCGAAAGCGCCCGTTCGGCATGGCGCGCGCACAACATGGGCATCGTCTTCCAGTTCTACAACCTTCTACCGATGCTAACTGCGGCGGAGAATGTCGAACTGCCGCTCCTGCTCAAGCCTGTCTCGGCAAAAGAGCGTCGCATCCGCGTCGGCAAGGTTCTCGATCTTGTCGGCCTTGCGGGGCGTGAGCGACAGTATCCGGGCCTGATGTCCGGCGGCCAGCAACAACGGGTCGGCATTGCCCGCGCTATCGCGGCCGATCCCGATCTCCTGTTGTGTGACGAACCGACCGGCGATCTCGATCGCAAATCGGCGGATGACGTGCTGGCCATGCTGCGTCTCCTCAACCGGGAGCTGGGAAAGACCATCGTGATGGTGACCCACGATCCGCAGGCCGCCCGTCACGCCCGCCGGACCTTGCATCTCGACAAGGGACGTTTCACCGAAGAGAGGGAGGCCGCCTGATGAGTTTCTTCCGCCTTGCCAGGCGCAACGCCTGGCGCAAGCCATTGCGCACGCTTCTGTTGATCTTTTGCGTGACAGTCGCCTTCCTGATCTACGGGCTGACCGCAAGCTTCCTGAGTGGCACACAGGGAACGTCCGCCGCCAGCGATGATCTCCTGGGCGTCATGAGCGCGGCTGGGCGAACGCAAGCCTTGCCGATGGCCGCCATGACACGCATTGCCGCCGAACCCGGCGTCGCCTCAGTCGCTTACACGACGCGCATGCGCGGCTACGTGACGGTCGAGAAAAACGTGGTGGCGGTGAGCGCAGTCGATCCCGCACAGATCACAAAGGTGAACGGCAAGGAGCTTGGCCTGACGCCGGAACTGGTTTCGGCGCTCGGCGAGGCGCGCGACCGGGTGCTGGTGGGCCGGGCGCTCGCGCAGGCACAGGGATGGTCGGTTGGTCAGCGCATCACGGTCACCTCTTTCCAGACCGCGCGCAAGGACGGAAGCCGCGATTGGCGCTTCGACATCGCCGGCATTTTCGAAGGCGAGACCGCCAGCACTGACACCTATTTCATGCTGGCAAACTACGATTACATCAATACGGCGCGTTCGCGCGGCACGGATACCGTCGATGCCTTCGTCGTGCGGCCGGCGCCGGGTACTTCCGCTGGCGCGCTTGCAGCACATATCGATGCCATCTTCGCCAATTCAGCGACACCGACCCGCACTCAATCGGAGAAGCAGTTTCTGGAAGGCTTCCTGCGCCAATATGCCGATGTCGGGTTGATCATCAATCTGGTCATTGGCGCCGCTTTCGTGACCTTGCTGATGATCGTCATCAATACAATGATGTTTGCGGTGCGCGAGCGCACCTTCGAAATCGGCGTCCTTAAAACCCTGGGCTTCTCACGGAAGCGCATTCTCATTCTTGTCCTCGGCGAGACACTGTTTCTGTTTGCACTCGGCGGCACGCTCGGCCTCGTCCTGGCAAAGCTTGCCACAGTGATGACCGGACCGGCGCTCGGCCTCGTCTTCTCGACGACGGTGCTGGCCAAGGCCGCCTCACTCATCGCCGCGCTTGGGCTCGTCACCGGCCTGATACCGGCCATAAACGCCATGCGCACACCGATCACGACCGCCTTCAGAGCGAGATAAGAAGATGTCATCCCAATTCAATCAAGTGCTCGTCATGACCAGAGCAAACCTCCTGAGCCTGCCACGTCGCTCAGCGATCGCGGCATCCATGGCCTTTTCCGTCGCGCTCGTCGTCTGCGTGCTGGCCGGCTTTCTCTCGATGGCCGCCGGCTTCGAGACGGCGTTGAAAAGCGCCGGTTCTCCGACCGTGGCCGTGATCCTTGGAGGCGGCACGAACCAGGAGACCGGCTCCGATGTGCCGGCCGGCGTCATCCGCACCATCGAGGCCATGCGGGGCGACATAGGCGCTGCACGGGGTTCGGCGGGTAACCTCATTGTGTCACGGGAAATCGTCGTGCCCGTCGAAAAGACCGACGACAAGACTGGCCAGACAAAGATGCTGGCGCTGCGGGGCATGGACCCGACCGGCCCCGCCTTGAGGGATGGGATCACATTGACAACAGGGCGCTTTGCGGGACTGGGTGCGCGCGAGATCGTCGTCGGAAAGCAGATCGCCGCCGCGTTCCCAGCGCTTGCGATCGGGCAATCGGTGCGGCTTGGCTCCGTGAACTGGACGGTGGTCGGTCAATTCTCCTCCGGTGGCAGTGCGTTCGAATCCGAAATATGGGGTGACCTCGACGCGGTTCGCGCGGCCTTCGACCGGCAGGGCGAAGTGCAGAGCCTTCGCTTGCGGCTTGAGGGGATTGATGCGATCGGTACACTGAGAGCCGCTCTCGCAACCATCTCCGATACGCCTTTGAATGTCGTGACCGAAGCCGATCTCTACGCCGCGCAATCAGCCGGAACGGCCAATCTCATTCGGTTGTTCGGATGGCCGCTGGCTCTGCTGATGGCGCTCGGCGCAACGGCCGGGGCGCTCAATACGATGATGAGTTCGGTGTCTGATCGAACGGTCGAAATCGCCACTGTACGAGCGCTCGGCTTCAGCCGTTTTTCTGCTTTCATTGCGACATGGGTTGAGGCCATTGCGCTTGCAGTGCTGGGGGTCTTCATCGGCCTGATGGCGTCCTGGCTGATGTTCAACGGCTGGCAGGCCAGCACCGTTGGCGCCAACAATGCGAGCCTGTCGTTCCAGCTCACGATGAATGGCCATGTCATGCTGACAGCAGGTCTTTTGGGCCTGGCAATTGGTGTTGTCGGTGGAGCTCTGCCTGCGCACTCCGCCACGCGCCTGCCTTTAACGGCCGCCTTGCGCGCTCGCGGATAACCGGTCATGTCGCAAAAATTCTAATTTTCGCGACAAGAACGACTGGCATTGAATTTTTGTACAAATTTCGTTCGCAAAAGTCTTTCGCAAAATACCGAGTTACGCGACCGATTTTAGCGACAGCTTTGGGTAGTAGTTGTCCTAATGCGGTTCCTTTCCATTTTACCGGCGTGCAAACGCCAAGGTGCGTCTGCAAAAGCCGGTAAGCTCCTGATCGTTGATGACGGCTGTTTGCCAAGCTGCGTTGCTATCGTGGTGGAAACGATTGCCGTAGTCTTTAAGCGCTTCCAGTTCTGTGATGTCGGCCTGTGATAAAATCTCATGGGCAGTTCCAACGCGCTGTCGGCAAAGTCCCAGGAAGGGGCCGAGCAAAGTCTCCGGAGGATAGTGCGCCGGGAAGGCGACACGCATGAAGGCCTCCAGGATCGGGCGTAGTGCTTGCGCCGCCTCGCGTTCGGTCTCCGGGCCGCCGTTTGCAATATAGTCGCTGACGAGGGCATGCCTACGGTCATGTTCGGTGACCGCGTCCTGCGTCACGTCCCAGGCAGACAAGGTTGAGCCGGTACCCTGCCGGGCGATCCGGATGGCGGTACGGCTTGCTGCCCGGTCGGCGCCGTTCCAGACACCAAGAAGGAACGGCTTGGAGTGCGAAAGCACGATCATCTGGCTGACGCGGTCGTGGAGCGTCCGCATTTCGTGGACGGTGGTCAAGGAGCGGTGCTCATCGAGGCTCGTCATGGGGTCGTCGATCACGACGATCTTGTCGGCGAGCGATGGGTCGCGATCGAGCGAGGCAAAGAAAAAAGCGAGCGCCAGCGTGTTACGATCGCCGGCACTCAGGGTGTTGCGGAAAGACGGACCGTTTCCGGTCAGTGCGACCGAGGCGTTGTTTATTACAACGTTATAATTGGCCGACGAACCACTACGGCTGTTGACCGAAGCAACGGCGCCGATGCGAAACCCCGCATTGAATCGTTGGAGGTAGTCGTTGATGGCCGTCTGGTAGGCCGGAAAAACTCTCTGACGATACTGGTCGAGCGCCTCCCGGGCATTGTCGCGCAGCGTTTCCGTTGCGGTCTTAGCCTGCTTTTCGGCTAGATAGGCCGTGCAGAGATCTGTCGCGGGTTGTGTATGGCGTGTCCGGACCAAGACAAGCCGCTGCAAGTCGGCCGTGAGAGCTGCAAGGTTGGCGCCGGCCGCACGCTCCTTGACGATGGCGATATTTGCGTTGGCGGCCTGTAGGCGTCCAGAGAGCGCCTCGATATCGCGACGTGCGGCTTCATAGGCATCGATCGCAGCCTGCGCCTCAGCCGAAAGCGCCGACGGCTCAAGCGGGGAAGCCTGCTTGCTCCGTAGCGCCGCCACAACAGCGGTGCGCGCCGCGTTCCAGACGCGGGCAATTGCCGCTGTATCCACCCCGATCGCAGGGACGTCCTGTGTAAATCGCGTCCAGAACTCGCTAGTCTGCGCGGCGGTGCGGATACCGCGCTCGAAGGCGGCCGGGGTGTCGCCGGCATGGGCGGTGTTGACGCCTGATATCGCGGTAGCGATGTCCGTCTTTAGCGTCTGATATTCGGCGCTGAAATACGCTTGGTAATGTGTAATGAGCGGCGAACCTCTCAGATCTTGGGCGCAAAACGGACAGACCTCGTGATCTTCACCGGCCGAAGCCGGTCCGATGCGGCCCATCCCCTGGCTCACCCACGCTTCGCCGCCCTGGCCGAGCACGCCGAAATGCGCCTGAACCTGGGCGGCGGCGGCGGCTTCTAGAGCGGGCAAATCCCGTGCGAGCAGGCTGTTGATCGCCACCGCGTCGAATGCCGGCAGGCTCACCAGCTGGAATGTGTCCTGGCGCTGGACTGCGTCGGCAGCCCGCGCAGCGGCCAATTGACGCTCCGCCTCTTCAATCTTGCCGTCCACTCCCGCATCGGCCTGGAGCGCGCAGAACGCATCGACCGTCAGCGCCCCGCGCATGGCTTGGGGAATGGCGTCGGTCCGCTCCTTCAACGTCCGGTTATGCTGCTCTATCGCGGCGATATGCTGAAGCACCGTCGCATTGAGCTGTACCCCCTGCCCGCCGAGGATTAGTTCATGCAGGTTCTGGCGATGGGCCGTTTCGATCTCGATGCCGGAGCAGACGTTCTGCGCCACAAAAGCATCGTCGAAGACCGCAATATGCGGAAGCGGCTGGCTCCAGGCACCGTTTTGAAACATGTGAGGCGCCGTGCCCTGCCGGGTCACGATGATATGTGGCGGATTTTGCGCTCCGAGGCGCTGCCGTTCGCTGACCAGATCCGCCTCACCCGAGCTGAGCGACCGCAGGATGGTCGCCAGCGTCGTCTTGCCCCGGCCATTCTCCGCGTACATGAGCGTCAGCTTGCCGAACGGTAGCTGCGTTCCCGTGGCGACATTGTCAAACTGCCCGACATTGCGCAAAAGTTGAATTCGATCGACCGTCATATCTCCCCCCGAAGTTGCATGCAATGTGCGCAACTCACGTAGTTTATTTCAAGAAAAATCTCTGGCTTAGCCTTCATTACATTGAGGCTCGCAGGGTCGCTCTCAAGCAACATGCTATTTGCAGGCGACTGCTTCTAATTTGCTGGCGCGTTGTGGCCGAGTTCTTGAGCTTTTTTGCGCTGAGCGGATGTCAAGGCTTTCCAGATCCGATGCACATTGCGCGATGGCATTGCGCCGAGATCGGTGACGTAGCTTGCTTTGTCGAGGCGCACCTTAAAAAATGACGGATCATGATCGATGGCGTTGGCTTGCAGGCGCCAGAATACCACGTTGGCAAACTTGGGAGTCAAAGCCTTATGGAGTTTGTAATATGCCAGCGCGCTAGCAAGAATATCGTTTGATTCAGTGGCTGCCAGTCGTTCCAATGCACGCAGGCAGCTTTCTAGGCGCATCTGCCGTACGCGCTCGGCAAGGGCTTTACGCGCCTCTTCAGGCGTCAGTTCTCGCCCTTCATCAAAGACTGCAACCTGGAATTTAAGGATGCACTCAGAGCCAACATCTAGCCGATGACCCGTTTGGCGATTTCTGATTTCGAAATGATATCGGAGACCTTCCTTGTCGCATAGATTGCAGGTCTCCTCCGGAATTTCGTGGTCGACAGTTTCCCCAGTGAAGTACCATTCCCGAAAAGCGGCGGGCAGAGTGCCCGATGTCGACTTCGGCAGGATATTCTCGGCAACTCTCCTGGGAAAACTGTGCATGTCGGTAACACCTCGGCTTCCACCATGTTGACGACTTCATACATCAAGCGCGCCGACCACCAGATATCCAGCTGGTGTGCCGTCTCCCGAATTCGGGAAGACTTTAGTGCTCTCGATCTCGTGGCGGGATCGGATCATTGCCGCCGCCTAAGGTGTCTTTGCTGCGAATCTTGCCGTCGCGTCCCTTTACGGTCAGCTCTCCACCACCAGAATTGACAAGCTTTTCACGCCCCGAGGCGATCGCCGCTGCTTGGGTGTCGAATGTGAAGCCGCGGCTGGCGTCATTACGCTTGTCCACCCATTTGTTATCGGATGGGCGGCGGTAGATAGTGCGGTCATTATCCTTGCTCATGATCAACCTCCTTGGTTGTCGATGTCGATATCGCTTTCAATGACGGCAGTTTCGACGAAGGCTCCGAGCTGATCGCGCAGCTCGTTGTAAACGTCATCATCCTCGTCTCCCGTGCCGAGCGAGAGTACGAACACGGCGTCCATTTCCGGTACCTCTTCAGCTGCCGTGTAGCCGTAGAGGTAAAGATCGCGGGCATAGAGTCTTGCGTAGACACGCAGCGTATCGCCATCGAAGCCGACACTCTGGAAATCGTTTTTGTGGTGCCGGATCGGGCTCCACTTGTGATCGATCGTCCGCGCGTCTTGCTCTGTGATCTTGTCGGTGTCGAGAGACCCGAGGAGATTATGGAACTTCGTGGCGCCTTTAGGTGTCTTGCCGCGTTGGTATTGCAGAGCAGCCGCAAGCCGGACGCTGAAATAATTAGGACCGGCGTAGTCCGTCACCATTGGATGCGGATTGAGGATGGCCGTGAGAGACCCCATGCCTCGAAGCTTGCCTGATTGGCGCATGGAATATGGGATCGGAAGTTCCCAGTAGTAGGCGGCACCTGGACGGAGGGCCGCCCGCCATTGCAGTGTGACGAAACCTGGACGGCACTCCCAAGGTAGCGATGTAACGGCCGGCGTACCGAAACCTAGAGCAGGGTTAAAGCCTTGCCCATCGGCATTGTGCAGAAGCAGCGCTTTTACAAGATCGGGGGAGGCCTCTCGCACGCGGCGCATCGTGTGGGCGGCCACCGGAGATGCCAGCGCAGTCGAAAAGCTCGACCCCGAAATAATTGTGCCGCCCAATGCCCGCACGTGGGAAAAGTGAGAAACGTCTGGCTTCAGCATGCTCGAAGGCCCTGGCCCGATAAGGCTGACCGGGCATTCTGAACCAGGTGCGCCGTTGTCGCCATGCAGGCGACCGCCAACCGTCAGAGCCGCTTCACAATCTGCAGGGGGTTGTAGCCGATTGCCAGGTTTGTTGCCGATCGAAATCACCGGAAGTACGCGGTGTTTACGGGCCAGGAGGGCAATATCATGGCCAAGCTGGCTCACGGAATCGAGCGGGCATTCCTGCTTCTGATTCAGCGAGAAATTCCAGACCTTTGTCTCTGGGTTCGCTGTCATCACACTGTCGAGATAAGCAATGAAATCCTGCGGATCGACAAGTGCGCGAACATTTTCGCGAGGAACGGCCTGTACAGTGCCGATCTGACAATAGAGCGGCGGCAGGGTGAGATTGTTGTTCCAGTCGTGACCTTGAACAACTAGCGATGTAACGCGATTGCCATGCTGGGTATCAGCAATACCGTCCCTGATAAAGGGCGGCGCGCGCCATGCTTCGGCGTGGCGGTAGGAGGCGGCTGTCATGCCGCCATCTACAACACCGACAATCGGCAGCGATTGCATATCAGCGGGAAGCGGACGATCGGGTTCGCGGCCCTCTCCCGGTGACGTGGAGCTGATCGGCTGTACAGGTTCAATTCGAAAGACAGTGCCAGAAGCAACAAGCTGCTGCAGAGCTGTAACCGTTGGTACGATGACAGTGGTGCGAGCGCGGTGGCGAAGACGATATTCCCGTACCGCGAGATTGAAGCGATCGCCAGCCGCATTTGCAGCTCGAAGACTATGGCGCATGGCCGCTGGCACGGTTGCATCTAGCCCTGTGGTGATGTCAGCCAATAGCGGCGGTGGTGCGATGATCGTTCCGTCTCGCAGAGCCGCAAATTTCTGGATCAGGTTCTCGGCAGCCTCGCGGCCACGGAGTGGCATAAGCCAGATAACGAATGCTTTTCCGCCATCGGTCTCAGGTGCTTTATCCCAGATCGTATTCAGTGAATGAGCGCCAGCCGCATCCTCATCGTTGAAAAATCGTACCGATTCTACACGTGAAATATCGACCTGGTCTTTCGCCGTGCTCGTTTGCTGGACGAGGCGTGCAAAGCCTCCGAGTTGGGACGCTGCGACTTCAACGAGGTATCCACCTCGATAGGGTGCTACAAGGCGGGCGTTACGATCTGGTTGAAACAAATCGTTTGGCGTCCATGTCGGGGCGAGTGAATCGTCAAACATGGCCGCATACAGAATAACACGCCCATCAAAGCGCGGCTGTTGGGGCGCTTCTGACGCAAGGCTGCTAAATTGAGTTGCAAGCGTTTGCCGTTGCCTGGGCAGCCGTTCTTCCTTGATGCCTTTGGCGTTCTTGCCCCCACCAGTCACACCTTCGGGTTTCGGATCCCGTGTGAAAAGGAGGACTGGGTTAAGGAGCGGCCGTGGAGTCTCAGCCATGTTCAGCCTCCTTTAGGTATCGGTGAACCATCTGGCGGCTGACGCCGACAATGTTGGCGATATCAGCTACCCGCGCGCCACCTTTCTCGTGAAGGAATACCGTCAAGGCTTTCTTGTCGGTCGTGCTGAGCTCGCGATTGTCTAGGAGGCGAGGGCTGCCGACGCGCGAAGATTGAACTGCCAGTAGGATCTGGGCGAGGCTCGGTTTTTGGTTTCCGAGGATCGAGCGGCGACGAGCGGCGAGTGCAATATTCTCTATATCTGCGCCATTTAGGCCATTTGAGGCTCGAGCCAGCAAGTCGATTTCTTCCGGTGTATCGGAATCTTGGAAGAGGAAGTGATGCCATAGGCTACGACGCACATCCTCATCCGGGAGCGTCATTTCCACTTTGTATGGGAACCGGCGCCAAATTGCAGGATCGAGGAGGTGTGGATGATTGGTTGCGCCGATTGTCACAACGTCATCAGTCAGGGAGTCGAGCCCCTGTAGCACGGTGTTGACGACGCGCTTCAGTTCCCCCAACTCGTGCCGGTCATCACGAAGCTTGGCAACAGCATCCATTTCATCGAGAAAGAGGACAGCATTGCGCGCTGGAACGAATTCAAAAATCCCACGAATATTTTTTGCAGTTTCGCCAAGACGCGAGGAAATCAAAGAGTCTAGCCGAGCGATGTAGAAAGGGCGCTTAAGGCTTGCAGCTATATGGCCTGCCAGGAGAGATTTTCCGGTTCCAGGCGGTCCGTACAGGAGCAGGCCAAGGCGTGCGGACACTCCTTTCTCGGTCAGCAGCCGGATGTTTTGCGCGTCTTCGATAAACTGGCTGATCGTATGCCCTGCCTCGTTACCGAGCAGGATCGGCGTAGTTGGCCATTCACCCTCTTCTACTAAAGGCAGGCGCGAGCCGGCATCTCGCGGCAAGGCTTCTGCATAGCCTGACGCTTGCAGGGGGACGCCCCTCTTACGAAGCAGGCTCTGCAGCGCCTTTGCGCCTTCAATATCATTTTGCTCGGCCAACCGTTTTGCGATTTGGCCGCCAATCCTGCGAACGCCTGTGTAGTCCGCGGACATTGCGGCTTCGATCAGCGTGGTTATGAGTGCTTTGTCAACTTGCATGGCGTAGAAGTCTCATTTATAGGAATAAACGTCAACCGATATTCAAAATATGTAAACATAATATTTAGGGGGTAGGGTCAGTAGCGAATTAAGCGCAAGAATCAAAAATGTCGCAAAATTGGTGTTTTCGCGACGGATTGCACGCGGTAGATTCCGGCTCACACCATATCGAACGGAAGCCGCCTTGCTGATCGGATATGCTAGAGTTTCGACTGACGACCAGACCTTAGACCAGCAGCGCACAGCGCTGAAGGCGGCGGGGTGTCAGCGTATTTTTGAAGAAAAGGTGTCCGGAGCCAAGCGCGATCGACCGCAACTCGCCGCGTTGTTCGATCAGCTCCGTGACGGCGATGTGGTAACCGTCACCCGGCTAGACCGCCTCGCCCGCTCGACGCGCAATCTTCTCGACATTGCCGAACAACTGGATGCGGCCAAGGCCGGATTGCGTTCGCTGGCAGAGCCGTGGGCCGATACAACGTCACCAGCTGGTCGCATGGTGCTGACCATCTTCGCCGGCATTGCCGAGTTTGAACGATCTCTGATCCATGATCGCACCAGCAGCGGTCGGGCCGCGGCGAAGGCAAAAGGCGTTCGATTCGGCCGTCCCCCTGCCCTCTCGGCCGAGCAAATCGCTCTTGCCAGAAAACTGATAGATGAGGGGCAAACGGCACGTAATGTCGCCGCGATGCTGAAGGTGCATCCTGCCACGCTATACCGCTGCATTTCGGGATAATACGGTCTATAGCGAAATCCCGGTCCGATCCTCGATCTGCTTCCTGATGAAGCCCTTGGCGAGGTCTTTCAGAAGATCGACCGTAAATCCGCCGGCCTTCAGAGCGCCTGCCTTGGTTCTATCCCAAACATCTGGATCGCGAACGCTATCCAGGAAATCATGCCCCGACCACGTAATCCCCTCAACGAACCAGCCGCCGGCGCCAGTTTTACGAAACTCGACCTGACCGGATTCCTGCAGAAGGTTCAGATGATAGTTCCATTTGTCGGCCTCTTCGCGTGACAGAGAGCCCTCTTCTTCTATTCCCAGCGCCCTGCTCATTTCGCCTGAGCGAATGTCGTACATGCGTTTTCCGCCCTCGATTTCCAGCAAAATCTCGCGGATAAGGTCCATATCGCGCTTCATGAAGGCTCCCGGCCATTGTTCAAAAGGCGGTGTCATTCCCCATCATATGGTTTTGTCACCCGCCGTAGAGGTGCTTCGAGCCGGCGTTTGATGACGCGGCGGTTATATTCGAGCTTATTCAGCACTTGGCTAATCGTCGTCTGCGAGACGTTGAACTCCTGAGCCAGCGCCGCAAGGGTTGCTCCGTCTTTTCGCTTTTTCTCAATCAACGCATTTCTGCTGGCTTTATTGGCCGTCATTCCGCAAATCTCCGCCGTCAAACGATTGAGATGCAGGCATATCACGGCGCTGCGTGTTCTTCATTTGTTTTCTTCATGGGGTTGTGATCTCCACAGGCACGCCCCTCCGGGGCCAGGCTCTATTCCGCCGCGGTGCGGCTCCACGGAACCCCTTTCCGGGTTTCCGCCGACAAGCGGTGACGATCCTTCGTGCATCCGGCATGCTTGCCGGGACATGACGCGCGTTTGCGCGAGTTCATTTGTCTGATGGGGGAACCGAGGGCCTTGCCCTTCTCGCCCCCAAAATAGCCTTCCGCCCAGCTTCCTCCACTGCGCTGGCGCTGCGTTCCGTGCAGCCGGTTCCCCGCGAAGGCTATTTTCCCCCTCCATCCCACCGCTCGCGCGGCCCCGGGAAGCAGGACGAGGTCCTGCTTCGCAGTCTAGGACAAGAAAGGACAAGGGAATGTGCGAACCTACTTTCGAGGAATGGTTTTTCAGCTTTGCGGGCGAGCTTGCCCGGCTCAACGGTGAACTGCCGGATTTCGATGCCGCCTATGATCGGTATTTCCCGGCCTATGAGAACGGCATTTGCGGCGGCACATGCGCCCGTCAGGTCGCCGGGATCGGCTCGGCCGCCGTCTATGCCGACGAATGGGAGGGCGCCGAATGATGCGTTTTGCCCCTTCACGCGATTTCTACATCCCAAAAGGTTCCGTGAAGATCGCAGACAAGGCGGGTGACGGCCTTGTTTACATCTACACCAGCGCCAAGGGCAGACCTGCCGCCATCGCCTTCCACGGCAAGGCAGCAAAGCCCGACTGGCACCACAGCTTTGCCAGCGCCGAGGCCCGCGAACGCAAGATCAGGGAGCATTTCGAGGGGCGGCGGCGCTGGGCCGAATGGAAGCAGGAACGCCGCGACGAGCGCAAGAAGCCCCACGGTTTCGAAGTCGGCCACGTTCTCTATGCCTCATGGGGCTATGAGCAGACCAATATCGATTTCTATCAGGTGACGAAGATCATCGGCGCTCACATGGTCGAGGTTTGCGCCGTCAGCCAGATTTCCGCCGACAAGGGTGATGAGCCGTGGATGACCGGCAAGGTTGTCCCTCACCTCGACGCCTTCACCGGAAAGCCCATGCGCCGCCGCGTCAATGGACGTTCCAAATCCGTGCGCATCGACAATGTGCGTACCGCCTTCCTCTGGGATGGCCGCCCCATCAACTGGACCGGCTACGCCTGACGGCCACTCCCCTCCCCCACAGACATTTTCCGATCACACCAACATGAGGACCATTCCCATGAACGCTATCACTGCATCCGAAACCGCCGTTGAAGCCGTCGCCGCCGAGATCGAGGACAACGCCCCCGGCATTACCTATCTGTCATCGGACACCAAGGAAATTCCGCTGTCACGCCTTGTTCCAAGCCCTGCCAACGTTCGGCGCTTCAATGCCGCCGTCAATGTCGAGGAACTGGCCGATAGCATCGAGGCGCATGGCCTGATCCAGAACCTCACCGTCCGGAAGGCGAAGCGCGGAAACAAATATGAGGTTGTCGCCGGTTCCCGCCGCCTTGCCGCCCTCACCCTTCTGGTCACGCAAGGCCGATTGGACAAGAGCACACTCATTCCCTGCAACATTCGTTCCGGTGACGACAGCGACACCGAGATTTCCCTTGCCGAGAACACGCAGCGCGAGGCCATGCACATTGTGGATGAGATTCTGGCCTATCGCCAGCTTGTCGAGGACGGCATGACCCCGGAGAACATCGCTGCCCGGTTCGGCCAGTCCGTCGCCACCGTGCGCCAGAGGCTCAAGCTTGCAAACCTCTCCCCGCGCATCCTCGAAGAGCTGCGCGGGGATACCATCCGCATTGATCAGGCGAAGGCGCTGGCGATCAGCGACGACCACGCCGCGCAGGATCGGGCATGGTTCGAAACACAATCATGGAACCGTGACCCCTACTCGCTTCGCGCCATGCTAACCCGCGATCATGTCCGCAGCACCGACAAGCTCGCTCTGTTCGTCGGGATCGAGGCTTACGAGGCCGCAGGGGGTGCAACCATGCGCGATCTGTTCGCCGAGGCCGACACCACGTTCCTGACGGATCGGGCTCTTCTGGTGACGCTGGCGACCAGACGGTTTGAACAGGAGGCCGATACCCTCAAAATCAAGGGGTGGAAATGGGTGGACGCCGGACTCGAGGCCTCAGTCATTCACAACGGCGGCTTTGCCCGTATCTTCCCGAAGAGCAATGCTCCGACCGACGCCAAACAATCCGAGCTTTCCACCTTGGCCGAGCGTTTCGATGAGATTGCGGGCCGCATCGAGGACTATGCCGAGGGCGATCCGGCCATTGAAGCCGACGAGGCCGAGCTGGGGTCTGAGTAGCAACGGAGCAGAAAACCTACATAAGGATTTTACGGCTCATCGTCCGGATCGGCGGCGTTGGGATCGCGTAACGGCCTGAGCTCACCTCGCGCAACGAATTCCGGGACCGTGAAGGCATATCGCCCGAGCATGTTGATGTGGCGGAAGCTTAGCGGCGACAGGCGCGCGACATCCTCCGGTCTGACCTCATACCCTTCGGCCACGAGCTGGTCGATCGCCGCATCCATATAGATCGTGTTCCAGAGCACGACGAGATTGACGACCAGGCCAAGCGCTCCGAGCTGATCTTCCTGACCGTCCCGATAACGCTGGCGTAGTTCGCCGCGCTTTCCATGGAAGATGACGCGGGCAAGTTGGTGACGACCTTCACCACGATTGAGCTGGATGAGAATACGGCGTCTATAGCTTTCATCATCGATGAAGCGCAGGAGGTAGAGGGTCTTGATGAGACGGCCGAGTTCCTGCAGGGCACGGGCGAGACGGGTTGGCCGGTCGTTCGTCTGAAGGGTCCGGGTGAGGCCAGCGGCTTGGACGACGCCGAGCTTGAGTGAGCCGGCAAGTCGCAGCAGATCGTCCCAATGGTCGGCGATCAACTTCATGTTGATCCTGTTCGAGGCGATATCGTCGAGGATTCCATAATCGGCCTGGGCGTTGACGCGCCAGAAACGTGCGCCTCCGACATCCGCAATGCGAGGGCTGAACTGGTAGCCGAGCAGATAGAATATGCCAAAGACCGTATCGGTATATCCGGCTGTATCGGTCATGATTTCGGTTGGCTGAAGCTCTGTCTCCTGCTCCAGCACGATGGCGAGCAGGTTGAGACTGTCACGCAGAGTGCCGGGAACGGTCATGGCGTTGAGGCCGGTGAACTGATCGGAGGCGAGATTGTACCAGGTGACGCCGCGCTCCTGTCCAAAATATCGAGGATTGGGGCCGGAATGAATGGTGCGGACCGGCACGACGAACCGCAGCCCATCGGCAGACGCCACATCACCGCCGCCCCACTTCCTTGCCAGTGGAATGGCGTTCTGCGCAGCGACGAGGGCGGCATTTGCGGCAGTCAGCGTCTCGGCGCGCAGAAAATTCTGCTTGACCCAGCTCAGTCGCGAGCGTCGAAGCGCTGGCATATCGAGGCGGACCAGAGGCTCGAAACCGGTATTGGTCGCCTCGGCGACGAGCACGGCACAGATGCTGGTCGCGATGTTTTCCGCGCGTGAGCTGCCCTCGCTGGCATGGGTGAAGAGGTCGGCGAAGCCGGTTCTCGCATGCATCTCCATGATCAGTTCCGGCAGATCGAGCCGAGGCAGACGCGCGTCGATCGCGGCTCGCAGTGCGATCAGACTTGGGGTTTCCTCGATTTTCTCCAGGCGTTCGAGGGACAGGTCGGGACCTCCCGTCGTGTTGACCACGGTGACGGCCGGGTTCATCGGGATACGATCGGCGGTTTCCCGGTAGGCCAGATCGAGCCGGTTCGATAAGAGCCGGAGCTCTTCATCCGCGATGGTGGACACCCCGACGGTCCGGCAGACTGTAGGGCGGGCCGCCTCCCATGCAGGACCTGAGAGCAAACTCTTGCGCGGATCGGCATAGCGTAATGAGCGAACCGGAAAGATGTCTCGCCGGCGAATGGCGCGACGAAGCCCATCGAGAACGCAGAGTTTATATCCCGCAAGATCGACAGCGCCGTCAGGGGTCTTCAATTGAGGGAGCCAGATCTTCGGAGCAAAGGCCGTAGGCGGCGGACCGGCACGCTTGCGGCCGGACTGGACGACACGAAGATAATCAATCGCTTCCAGCAGAGGACGACCGGCCGGAGCTGCGCCGAGATCGAGACCGGCGAGCAGGCCCGGCGTATAGGCAATCTTTCGATTGTTCTTTCTGAATTCGGTGAAATAGGTGTCATCGTGCGGTTCCGCGAGAGTGCCGACGCGCTCGACTGCTGCATCGAGTGTCTGCCTGTCGATCAGGTCGAAAATCGCGGTGCGAACAGCATCATCCGGTGTTTCGGGATCAAGGATGACGATCGCCGCATCTCGTAGCTTCAACGCTGCAGCGTCGAGATCTCGCAAAGATCGTAGCCGGGCCTGTTTGGCGGCCATAGCTGCCTGCGACACCATCGATGTCGAAACCGCATCGAAAAGGTCGATGACGTCATCCCCGGCCGAAGCCTCAAGGGTTCGGATAAAGGCTAATAGGGTTGCTGCGCGTCGATCGTCCGGCAGGCGCGAAACGGCTTGAGCCTTCGCCGAACTGGCAAACCGCGCCAGCGCCGTTACCCTGCCGGGCGGCAAGCGGTCGATGGATGGCAATCCGCTCGCGAGAGCGCGGATCTCCTCAAGCCGGCCGAGAGCACGGCTGATCTCACGGCCGCTTTGAATGTAGGGGCCATCACGCAGCCGGTCGAGCGGGCTTTGCCGTTCGCCGTCCGGAACGGCGACCAGACTGTCGAGGCGTATCCGCTGTTCCGGTGTTATCGCCCCAATCAGCAATTTATGAAGCCGGTTGGTTGCCCGTGCGCGTACCCTCGCCACCGCTCTTTCCAGCACAGACTTGCCAGGTAGAAGGACCTTGGCTTCCAGCAGCCATGCTACCGCCCGTTCGAAGAGATCGGAGGGTCGATCCGATCCCGTCCAGCACAGTGCATACAAAAACCGGTTGAGACGAAACGCGACACCGTGATCGGTGTAAGTGAGATAGCCATAGTGCTGCCGAATGCGCGGTGCATGTCGCCACCGTCCGTCACTTCGGGCGTATTCTGCGATCAGCCCCTCTGGTTCGGCAATGGAAAGCTGGCGAGCGGTATAGCGCTGGGCTGAAAGGGGAACGTCTTCCGGCCTTTCCAGAAACACGCCGAGCATGCGCACTGAGCCAAGCTGGACAGCAACGCCCAGGCGATTGTGATCACCACGATGAAAGGCGACAAATGTGCGGTCGGCGTCGTCGAGATGGAAATAGCGGGCCAACTGATCCGACGTCAGTTCACCCGGAAAGCGACCATACTCCCGCGCCTGGTTGTCGCTCAGAAAACCAACCGGCAAGATCGTCAGGCCTGCGCTGCGGCGTCGCGCTTCGTCGAGCGCCGGGCGAGCAATTCGTTGGCCCGCTCACGCGGCTTGCCCTTCGCGTCGACATAGGCATAGAGCGTGGACAAGGAGACGCCGAGTTCGGCGGCGACATCGCGAGCGGCATTGTCTCTGTCTGCCATCATCGCCATAGCGGCCTTCAGCTTCTTGCGGGTCATCACACGCGGCCGTCCGCCGGCCCTGCCACGGGCGCGCGCCGCCGCCAGGCCCGCCATGGTTCGCTCATGGATGAGATCGCGCTCGAACTCCGCCAATGTTGCAAAGATGCCGAAGACCAGCCGGCCGGTCGTCGTGGTCGTGTCCATATCGCCGGTCAGCACCTTGAGTCCGACCCCACGTTGTTGCAGATCGTTCATCAACCCGACGACATGCGGAAGCGAGCGACCGATGCGGTCGAGTTTCCACACGACAAGGGCGTCACCCGCCCGCGCGATCTCAAGCGCCTTCGCTAGGCCGGGCCGGTCGGTGGCGCGTCCGGAGCACACATCGTCGTAGATCTTATCGCAGCCGGCCCGCTCCAACCCGTCACGCTGGAGGTCGAGATTCTGCTCGCCGGTTGAAACCCGCATATAGCCGATCAGCATGGCTTCTCCCCATTTTACATTAACTTAGACGGCAGAGAGTTTATCGGCTATAGGTTTTTGCACGGGTATTTGTGAAATTCGACGGCTATTCCGGGATTTTTGTGATCGGCCGTTCTGCATCACATCAAACCGGGGTTTGTTGCGACGGCTGAACAAGGCTTTGTGCGGAAGCAACGTGGAGCGGATCTCTTGCGAACGAAACATCATGACTGACAACGACAACAATGTCGCGGGCCTGCCGCCGGAAGACAAGATGGGCTTTGCCGTGCCGAAGACGCCGGCCCACTCGCTCATGCTCCTGAACAGCTATATGAGGACCGACATGCTGCAGCACATCCATTCGCGGCTTCACAAGATGAGGGATGCCGACGAGCCTGGTTCGCCTTTGCATCATGTGGCGATAAGCCTCGAACAGGTGATCAACACCTGGGACGGCATCAATCTGTTCGAATGCTTCACCCGCAACCCATTCCACATCGATCCGGATTACGAGTTTCGGCCGGAGCAGGATTATCTCCACGACATCCGCCTGATGAAGCATCACCTCAAACACCACAGGAAAATGATCAGCGAGCTGGGTAGCTGGCGCTGACCGGACAAACCCTTATGTAGGTTTTCTGTTCCGTTGCTACTCAAACCCCGAAGCTGCTCGTCCCCGTGCCGGAACTGCTGATACGTCTGGCGATGGCGGGCCGGGCGGCGGCGCGACGACAGGCTTATCGCGGCTTGATCCGGGGCCTGGAGCAAACGTCCATCGAGGCGCTTGATCAGTTTCTCATCGATCGGGCCGGCGATCGGAGCAATCTCGGCTGGATTGCCGAAGCGCCAGAGGGGACAAAACTGAAGAACCTCAAGGGCCTGATCGCCCGTCTTGAGGTTTTGCGTTTGGCGGCCATTTCCGATGAGCGGCGTAAAACGATCCATGCCAACCGCTATGGCATCATCGCCCGGGACGCCCGCATCCTGCATGCCCGTGAGAGACGACGCCTGACTGTCGAGCGTCGCTACGCCACGCTCACGGCGTTCGTCATCGAGAGGCAGGCGGCAATTACAGACCTTGCGATCGACATGTTCTGCAAACTGATCGGCAGCACCCGTCGCAAAGCTGAACTGAGCCGCACGGAACGCCGTCTGAAAGAAGCCGAGGTTCTTGATGGGGTGGCGCTTGATCATCTCAAGCTTGGCGAGGCGCTTCTGGCCGCGTGTGAGAGCGACACCGATCTCGCATCCGCAGTTGCAGCCTCACTCGGATGGGACGGTTTGACCGCCAGCATGGCGGCAGCCAGGTCCATCGTGCGCCCCGATCGCAGCGACGAATTCGATGAGCTCATCGAGCGGCACAAATCACTGCGAAAGCTGGGCAGGCTCATGTTCGGCACGTTCTCTTTCCGGTCGTTTCGTCCCGATGATCCGGTTTTGAGAGCAGTGGATCATCTGCGTGCGCTCTACAGCGGCAGGAAACTACCCGCGCAGGTGCCGTTCGCGTTCATGACCCGCAAGTGGCGGCGACGTGTGCGCTCGGACGGCGTCACGATCGACCTGCGCGCTTGGGAAGTGGCGGTCCTCGTTCACCTACGGGAGCGCCTGCGGGCCGGCGACATGTGGGTTGATGGCAGCCGGGCATGGCGCAGTTTCGAGGATTATCTTCTGCCTCGACCGATCTTCGCCCTGATGCGGGCCGAAGGGCGGCTCGGGCTTGCCATCCCTGACAGCTTTGCCGAATGGCGAGCCGAACGCACCGCCACACTCGACGCGAAACTCAAACAGCTGGCAAGGGCGGCGGCCGCCAACGCCATTCCGGATGCCGCTATTTCCGACAAGGGTTTGTCGGTTTCCCCGATCCGCGAGGAGGAGCGTGACAGGATCGTCGCGCTCAGCCGCCGACTTTATGTTCTGGTGCCACGGATCAGGATCACCAGCCTGCTTGCTGAGGTCCACAGCTGGACCAGGTTCCTCGACAGCTTCACACACTATCGCACCGGCGAGACGGCGAACGATGAGCCGGCGTTGATGGCCGCGATCCTTGCCGACGCCACCAACGCCGGTGCTGAACGCATGGCGGAAAGCTCACGCGGCGTCACGATCCACCAGATGATGCTGATGGTAGATCGGCATCTGCGCTCGGAAACCTATGCCACGGCGACCGCCGTGCTGGTCGATGCGCAGCAGGCTCATCCCTTCGCCGCGGTCTGGGGCGACGGCCACATCTCCTCATCGGACGGGCAGTTCTTTCCGGCTGGCGGGCGCGGCGAAGCCAACCTCGAATACAATGCAAAATACGGCAAACGGCCGGGTGCCTCGGTCTACGGCTTTCTGTCTAATCGCTTCGCCTCCTTCTTCTCCCGCATGATCCAGGCCTCCGAGAGCGAAGCGCCCTACGTGCTCGATGGCCTCCTTCACAATGAAAGCTCCGTCGAAATCCATGAGCATGCAACCGATACCGCCGGCGCGACCGAAACGACATTCGCTATGTTCCACGGCTTCGGCTACAGGCTCATTCCCCGTATCCGCAATCTCGGCAATCGCAGGCTCTTCGTCATTGATCCTGGCTCGGCTTACGAGCCACTCGGGCCGCTGATCTCGGGAGCCGTCAACATGGATGTCATCGAGCATCACTGGGATGAGGTCTTGCGGCTGATGGCATCGATCGGCGCGGGCCTCGTGCCGCCATCCGTCATCCTCAAAAAGCTTGCCGCATCGCCTCGGCAAAATCGGCTCAATCAGGCGCTAAGAGAAATGGGCCGGATTGAACGCTCGATCTTTATCTGCGACTGGTTGCTCGACACCAAGCTTAGGCGCAGATCGCATGCCATCCTCAACAAGGGTGAAAGCCGTCACGCCCTTGCCCGGGCGGTCTTCCTCCACCAGCTTGGCGAGCTGCGCAACCGCGTGGCGGAAACCATGGCCTATCGGGCGTCAGGTCTCAACCTCGTCGTCAACGCCATTATCCTGTGGAACACCGTCTATCTCAGCCGCACTGTCGATTATGTTCGCGCCCAGGGCATCGATATTCCCGCCGAGCTGCTCTCCCAGGTCGCACCGCTACCATGGGCGCATATCGCGTTGACCGGTGACTACCTCTGGAACGAAATTGACCGACCCCTCGAACGCTTCAGACCGATTCGAGCTAACCGCTTCAATCCAAACAACTTCAAATTTCCTTAGCGTGTATTAATGTAGAAATACCCACGGAGTCCCAAAAAGATAAGTTATGCAGGGCCGTGGCGGTTGACGCTGGGATTGCCGTCAATATCCACATCCGGCAGCGCACGATTGCCGCCGAATGAAGGATTTCAATCCTGCGGAGCCTTAGCCGTTGCCCTGTTGGATCGCAAGCGGCCGGGCAACCGGCGCGCCGGCTTCTTCAGGTCCCATATCCTCGGATTTGCTGCGGATGCTGCGGTAGCGGGAGAGCAGGGGAGCGACCACCGGCATGGTCAGCATGGTCGAGCCAACCGCCATCAGCAGCAGGGCTGTGAAGGTGGTCGACGTGATGATCTCTTTGTCGAGCAGGATGTTGGCGAAGATGATCATGATCAGGGCCTTGGTCTGCAGCAACCAGCCAATGATCGTCGCCTCGCCCGGTTCCCAGCGCAGCAGCCGGCCAGCGATCTGCACGCCGATCAGCTTGCCTGACACGGAAGCAACGAGCAGGAGGCCGGCGGCGGCCAGCACGCCGACGCCGCCCATGTCCCAGCTTGTGCGCAGGCCGGTCGACAGGAAGAACACCGGCATCACTGTCATCAGCACCGTGCTGCGGAAGGCATCCATGCGCTCCAGCTTGTACCAGCGACTGTCCAGCACGGCGCCGGACAGGAATGCTCCGACCATGTAATGCAGTCCCGCCCAGTCGGCCGCAAGGCCGCAGGCAATCAGCCAGATCAGCCCGAGGATCCAGCGGTCCAGCTCTCCGGACGCGGCAATGATCCTGCGGGCGAGGAGGGCGGCGGGGATGAAGACGAGCAGGAAGCCGGCCTGTCGCGTTACCCGCTCCCAGTCGAGCAGGATCAGGGCGAGGACCGCCCAGATGGCCACGTCATCAAGGCTGGCATACCTGAGGATGCGCTGGCCAAGGTTCGAGCGCAGGATGTCCATGTTCTCCATGAACAGGACCAGGATCGGCAGCGCCGTCACGGCGCAGGCCATTCCGATGCCGAGCAGCACCTGCCAGTAGGCCCCGCCGGGTCCGATCCAGCCGTCCGTGGCCAGCAGCATGGCGGCAGCCCCGGCCCCAAGCCCCAGCGGAACGATGAGCGCGAGCAAGGCAACTGTGCCAGTTTCCCTCCGCTTTGCCCAGGCTTGGTGCAAGTCGAGTTCGATACCGGCAATCCAGACGAACATCATCACAGCCCACCAGGCGATGCCGTTGAGGGCGGTGATGACCTTGTCCGTGAAGACCAGCGTGTAGACCTCCGGCAGTGCCGCGCCAAGAACGCCGGGCCCGAGCAGGATGCCGCCGACGATCTGCACCACGACCAGCGGCGCCCAGCTGCGCTGCCCGAGCAGGCGCCAGGCCAGATAGGGCAGGGTGAAGATCACCAAAAGGGCCATGAGAAACAGTTCGGTGATTGGGATCTGCATATGCGGCTCCGGAGATGGGAAAAGACGCCGGGCATCCCGCCCGGCATCAAAGTGACAGAACAGGCCGACTGCGGACTTGCGGCCTACCAGGTCGGGCTGAGTGCAGCCAGCTGGGCGCGTGCGGCGGACAAGGATGCTGCGGCAGCATCCGGGCCGCCCCACATGTTGCCGGCCGAGACGGCGTCTGACTGGGTGATGCCCATGAAGCCGAACACCTGGCGAAGATAGGGTGTCAGGTGATCGAACGGCTCTGTCGGGGTGCCGGGCTGGTACTCGCCTGCGCTCGACCAGACGATCATCAGCTTCTTGTCTGCAGACAGGAGCGGACCGAAGCCGGTGGCCGGGTCGAAGGAGAACGTCTTGCCGACACGGACAATAAGGTCGACATAGGACTTCAGCGTCCAGGGAAGACCGAAATTGAACATCGGTGTGGCGATGACGATATGGCTCGCGGCATGCAGGTCGGCGATGGCCTGATCCGAGGCGGCCAGAAGATTGGCCTGGTCCGGAGTGCGCTCGGCCTCCGGGGTCATGTTGGCCGCAATCCAGTCCTCGTCCGGACCTGCGATCGCCTCGCGGCCAAGGGCACGCTGGCGCAGTTCTGCATCGGGATTTGCCTTGTGCCAATCGGCAATGAACCCGTCGGCAAGGGCGGCGCTGGTCGATGCGACGCGGGGCGAAAAGCTCAAGGATAGCAAAGTCTTTGTCATGGAAGTTTCCTGTTTCCGGGGAAGATTTCCGTCCGCGCGAGGGCTAGGGCGGCAGACACAGCAAGGTGGTCGGCACCCGGGCCCGCGACGATCTGGACGGCACGCGGCAAGCCCTCCGGCCCGAGGAGAACCGGGGCGATGGTGGCGGGGTTGCCGAGTACGTTGAACACGGCGGTAGCGCCGATGTTGAAAGGATGGCGGAAGGCGTGGCCATGGTGCGGTGCAGGTCCTGGCACCGGCGGGCACAGCAGCAGCGCATTGCCTGCAAGCATGTCGGCCAGCTCGGACGAGAGAGCCTGCCCCTGGTCGCGCCAGCGCCGCCAGAGCCGGGGGCCAGTCGGATCAAGCCTTCCACTCCAGGCAAGCAGCAGCGCAGCGGTGGTGTGCTCGCCGCGGCCAGTCAAATGGCGGAAGGACTGGCTGAGAAGCGGCAGGCGGCAGCCGTCGCCGACCAGCTGTTCCATGGTGACGTCAGCGGCACAGCGCAGCGTGCCCATCCAGATCCAGAACGCGCCTTGCAACAGATCCGTTCGCACAGTCTGCAAACGCGCACCGGCTGTTTCCAGCAGGCTGGCAGCCCGCTCGACCGCTGCAATCTGCGCCAGGTCCGTCCGCTCGCTGCCGGTTATGGAGGGCGCGGGCAACACAAAGACGGAGCGCCCTTCGAGCTGAGCCGGGGTGGGCCAAGGCAGGCTGGAGGGAAGGGGAGCCTCCATGTCCGGGTGGATACCGTCGGGGCCTGTCATCACCGACAACATCGGCCAGAGGTCTGCGGCGTCGTGGCACATCGGTCCGGGGGCAAAGAAGCGCGCCAGGGGCGCTGCAGCCGTATCTGGGCCCCGGTCCAGCGGGACATGCCCGGTAAGAGGCACCATTCCGGCCGTCGGCTTGTGCGCGTAGAGGCCACAATAGGCGGCCGGGATGCGCACCGAGCCGCCGCCATCCGTGCCGACTGCAACGCTTACTGCGCCAGCTGCCACCAGTGCCGCATCTCCGCCCGAACTGCCGCCGGGGGTGCGTGTCGGGTCCAGCGGATGCAGGGCGCGTCCGGTGATACGGTTCACCGTTTCTGGCCAGAGCGCCATTTCGGCCATGCTGCCGACACCGGTGATAACAGCACCAGCTGACCTGAGGCGCTGGACAACCGTGCCGTCCTGGCTGGCAATCCGGTCGCGGTGACGGGCAGCGCCCATCATCCACGGAGCGCCAGCGACTTTCAGGCCTTCCTTGACCGTGACCGGCAACCCGAGCAACGGCTGGCTGACCAGCGCTTCTGGGCCAAGCGCCCGGGCCGCCGTGTCGGCGGCCCGGGCCGCGCGGCGGGCCTGATCCGGCAGCAGTCCAGCCAAGGCAGCGAACCGGCGCCCGGCGGAGGACAGGCGTTGCAGTGCCTGTTCCGTCAGCTCGCTGGCTGGCACGTCCTGGAGGGCGACCGCGACTGCGAGTGGTGCGGCCGCCCCCCCCTGAGCCGCGGGAGGCAGCAAGGATGCAGGTTGATTGGATGCGGTCATGCTGCGGCGTCCGCCGTGGGCTTGCATATCAGGTCCGTGGCATGGGCATGGGGCTGTGCAGGAACGGCATCGTCCGCCGCCAGCATTGGCGGAAGCTGCCAGGCCCGCTCAGCGGCCTGCCGGCGTTGGACGAGCCGCGACTGGGCCATGCCGATGTGCTTGTTCGGCGTAAAAAGAAAGGCATGCGGGGGCGAGAAAGGGCTCTGATGGGCCGGCCTGACCGAAGCAGCCCGCTCATAGGTCCAGGGCAGGAGGCCGATCAGGCCCGATCGCAGCAGATCGCCGCCGGCAAGCAGCGTCTGTCCGATCGCGAGCAACCAATGCTGCGGCTTGCCGAGCGGGGCCAGCAGGGCCAGTGCCTTCATCCGCAAATAGGCGCGCTTGCGGAAATAGCGGCTGATGAGGCGGCCACGGGGAATGTCATCCGGCCGGTAGTAGCTGAAAGGCACCGTTGTCTCGTAGAGGGCCGGTGCCCGGCGGATCAGCTCCTGCGGGTCCGCGGTCATGGCGAGGGCATCGAGCAGTTTCGGGAACGGATAGACCGGAGGCTGCATGCCGCGCTTGTAGCGGGGTAGCAGCATCGCGACCTGCCTGGCGACACCGGCGTTCAGAAAGGCGCCGCTCATGTAGTTCGGCACCACGAGGTGGAAATAGCCCATGTTGGCGACGATCAGCGTCCAGGCCATTTTCACCGGGTCATTCATGACCTCGTACCAGTGGCTCCACTGGTCCTGCAGGGCGAGCTGGGCCCGCAAGTGGCCTTCCAGCGCCTCGACATAGCAGGGGGACAGCATCCCGCCACGCGCCTTGCGGATCATGCCGGTGATTTGCGGGATCTGATGCGCCAGATAGGCAATGCCGGCGCTGTTGGCCGGGTCAAAGGTGAAGCCGGCGTCTCCCAGCAGGAACCAGCGTCCCTTGCGGTCATAGTAGCTGCTGGCTTCGTACATGTAGTTGAAGTAACGGCTGTCATCGAGCTTGCGGCCGCTCAGGATCAGCGCCTTCAGTTGCGGATGGTCGCGCTCCAGCACCTCGCAGAGGCGCTCGAAGCCCATGCGCTTCTCGCCCATGACCTCCGGCCGGTAGGTGATGCCGAAGCTCACCATGTCCTCGCCGGTGTCGCTGCGCATCGGGATGATCCAGATCCAGTAGCCCTCGCCGTAGAAGTGGTGGGTCACGTAATAGGACTCGAAGCAGTGCTGTTTCAGCTTGGCCAGCCGCAATCCGTCGAGAAGGCGCCGGTCGAAGCCCTGCAGGCGGAACCAGTAGCTGCAGCGCTGGTAGGGCGGGTCCTGGTGCAGGCCGAACTGCTTGGTGAGGACGCGCATGCGTCCCGAGCAGTCGATGACATGATCGGCTTCGATCTGCCGGCTTGAGCCATCCGCAAGCTGCACGTTGACCTGTTGCGGCGCGCCTAGCTGGTCCGACAGATCCACACCCGTGACGCGGCCGGTGACACGGGTCACCAGCGGGTCGATCCGGGCGTCCAGTTCGGCGTCGAAGCTGTGCCGGTTGAGATTGTAGGACGGCAGGCGGATGATCCCGGGGGCTTCGTGCTGGATGTATTCAGGTGCATCCGGCTCTTCGCCGGGCGGCAGGCGGAAATAATAGGTCAGGCCATATTTGTGCAGGTGGTCTTCCTCGAGATGTTCCCCGAGGCCAAGCGCCTTCATGAACTGGGCCGTCACCTCGACGGTGGATTCCCCCACAACCGGCAGGCCCTCGGCCTCCGGGTCGATCACGGTGATGTCCGCGTCGACCATGTCGCGCGCGAGGTACAGAGCTGCCATCTTGCCGGCGAGGCCGCGTCCGATGATCGCAATTCGGGTCATGCGAAAGTCTCCTGCAGAAGGGGGGCAAGGGTATCGGTTGGCGCGCGGCGGCGGTAACGTCCGGGCGAGATGAGGCCATCGGGATCGAGGGCACTCTGGACCCTCCCGGCCAGCTGCCAGTAGGCGTTGTTGCCGGCCGTGGCTTCATCCATCAGGCCGCTGTGGAACCGGTAGGGGGGGAAACCGAGACGGCGGCCTTCGGCAATGAGCGCGCGCAGGCATGCCAGCGCCCTGTCGCTGTTGTTCCGGTCGCGCGGGAACAACAGCGGCACCGTGCTGTCAAAGGCCGAAACGGACAGGGTGGAGAAGGTGATTGGCGCGGCAAAGCCATGCGCTCCGCAGACCCTTGCGACCATGTCGATGTAGCGCCGGGCTGCGCGGCCCTCGATTGGAACGATCGGGGCGTACCAGAGCAGACCGCAGCCATCGCGGGCCGGATCGCGTCCGCTTAGCGGCATCGCCGCCGGCGCACCGCCATAGGCAAGCGCCAGGGCAAATTCGCCCGGATGGCCCGCCAGCATGCGATAGGCAGACCTGACGGGCTCGACGAGCGGCGACAGCGAACGCCCGATGAAGGGCAGACGGGCGAGCGTTTCGGCAAGACGCAGGCGCTGGCTGTTGACAAAGGCCAGCCGTGCGGCAACCGGCCTCAACGCCTGGCGCAACACCTTTCGTCCGGCCCGGACGACGCCTTTGTCGCCGTAGACGACGCCGGTTCCGATCCAGGGCGCGCCTTTCAGGGCTGCGTCACCAGCCAGTGCGCCGACCCGGGCCGCGTTCATGAGATTGATGCCGCCGATGGTGAGTCCGCTGCGGGTCAGGATCTGGCGCATGGTGTCGATGGTGCGCTCCAGATCCGCGTCAGCCTTGAGCCAGAACACGAACATCTCGACAGCCGCCGGGCGCGGCATGAGCTGCAATGTGAGGCTGGTCACTACCGCGCCGCCATTCTGGCTGAACAGTCCGTCGAGATAGGGCCCGCTGCCCCAGCGGTAAACGGCAGGCCCGGTCTGGTCCGTCGAGGCGCTGAGGAAGGGCGAGCGATACAGCGATCCGTCAGCAAGAACGGCGGTCAGACCAAGTACGGCCTGGAAATGGTCGGCAACCGGCGTCATGCCGTAGCCGCGTTCCAGTGCGTTGCCGACGAGACTGCAGTCCGGCCCTGCGCCGGTGGTCGGCACCATGAATTCTGCGCCCCGCCCGGCCAGAAAGGCGTCCAGTTGGCCCTGGGTGACACCGGGCTCGACGGTGATCACGCCGAGGCCGGGATCAAAGTCGAGAATGCGCGTCATGGGGCTGAGGTCGAACAGAACCTGTGTCTCAGGACTGGCGGGACGCGCTGTGCCATAGCCCCAGTTGTGCCCGCTCGAGACGGGGTGAATGCTGAGGTTCTCGCGTCGCGCCAGATCCAGGGCCGCGCGGATCTCGTCCTCGGTCTCAAGCAGCAGCACGAGCGGCGCGGCGGCAGAGTGCGGCCATTGCAGCGTGTCGTGACCGCGTTCGGCAGACCTTGCAGTTTCGGCAAGGCGACCTGCCGTGCCGCTGATGCGGATCGCCTCGCGCAACCGCTCCAACGCGGTATCTGCTTGGGGGAAGTGTCGCGTCACAGCGGGAACCCCAGACCGCCAAGCCGCAGGAACAGCCGCATCAGCGCCAGCTCGGCACGGCGATGCGCCGACAGCTGGCGCTGCGCACGCGAAAAGGCATTCACAGCACGCTGGCCCGCGGGACCGGGGGGCGGGGTGCAGGCAACCATCAGAAGCGGCGCGATCACGCTGCGATGCAGGGTGATGTCCACGCGGCCGAGGCGCAGGATTTCCTGGTCAAAGTCTTCGGGGGTAAAGGCAGCATAGAGGCTGGCGCGATAGTCCTGGCTGAGTGCTGGCGTTTCCGTCCGGGCGACCTTGCCGACAAAGATCTCCACCGCCTGGCGTGACCGCAGGCGTCCGAAGTCCATCAGATAGAGATGTCCCGCCGGCTTCAGGACGCGGCTGATCGCCAGGAAACACCGCGTGAGGTCGTCGCGATCAGGCAGGTGGTGCAGCGCCATTGAGGAAATGACGGCATCCGCCTCATGCAGCCCGAAATCGTCGAGGTGCGAGAAGTCGGCCTCAAGATAGGTGACATTGCGCAACCCAAGCAGCTCGGCCTGCCGACGCGCGGTTTCGAGCATCACGGGAGCGAGGTCAGTGCCAATGAAGGACACCTCCGGGTTCCAGCTGGCAATCAGGTTCAGAAGGCGCCCGGAGCCGCAACCAAGGTCAATCACCTTGTTTCCCGGTGCAACGCGGGCAGAGACTTGCAACGCGTTGTAAAGGTAAGGCCCGAACAGCGCGCCGCCTTCCTCGCCGCAGCTGGAGTAGTCCTCCACTGTCTGCACGCCATTCATGACCAGTTCGGTCTCTGGCGTGCGCGGCAACTGTTGGCGCGCTGTGATCTCGTGGAACACGGCAAAAGGCAGGTCGAGTGTCATGCGGCACCGTCCAGGGTCAGGGAGAGGGCAGGGAAATAGCGGCGCAGGGTGGCCGCCTCGCGGTCCTCCATTGCCTCGGGGCAAAGCGAAAACCTGCGCATCAGACTGCTGACGGCCCGGTCCTCGAGCGGACCTGCAACGGGCATTGGCCGGCGAAAATCCGGGTGGGCGGAAAAGTCGAAACGATCTGACGGGGCGCAGAAAAAATCGTAGAAATCGAGGCCTGAGCGCTTGTCGACGATTTGCCCCCGGTAGATGCGGTGAAACCGCATTTGCACGCCCGGAATATCCAGGCGCATCGGCAAGGAAGCGGCACCGCGAAGTCCTTCGTAATTCTGCACCGGCCCAAGCGCGCGGAACAGCAGCAGGTTCGAGTAGAAGAACCGCGCCGAGGGATGCACCGCGATCATGAGGTCATCGACATGGCGCCAGTATCGGGCCCAGCGGTACATCATGTTGTAGAGCATGATGGAAAGGCCGGTCCGGCGTTGATCAGAGCGCACTGCGAGCGCCCCAACTTCCGCCACCTTGCGAAACAGCTGGCGCACGCCGGCGACTTCCGGTCCGTGAACCTTCTCCATGGGAAGACCCAGATCGGAATCCTCGATCAGCGACAGCGTGGCGAGAATCTGGTCGCCCTTCTTGGCGATAAACGTCGTTGTCGATGGCAGGAGGCTGATGACCTGCAGCCGCATCTGACCTTCGGCTACGATGCCACGGCGCACATAACTGTCCTCAAGCAGCGCAAAGGCACCGGCCATTTCCTCTTCCGTCGAGACGATCTTGAAGGTCACATCGGGAAAGGATATGTCGCTGGCACGGATGCGGCGCACAGCAAATAAACGCATAAGCTGTGGTGGCAGCAATGCGAAGTGAGCATTCTTGAAGCGGCCGAGCCGGTCTTTCATGGCTTGTCTCCAACCACTATTTCAGCGAGCGCATGGCCCGAGTGGTGATCCGCCGGGTCGGCGGACAATCGTCTGTTTCACGCAACCAGCGCTGACACAGGCTCCGGACCCAGTCGGGCTGGTCCTTGGCAGCGTCGTTGAGCCAGTTGGCGACGGAGTCCTGCGCGTATTTCTCGCTTTCGCGTCGCATCGGCTCCAGGAGGGGCAATCCCCTGGCCGGGTCCTCGCGCAGGGCCGAAATATGCTTGCACCAGACGCCACGCGGCCGCAGTGCCTCCACGGCAAAGCGCCGGATGTTGACGTCGGCGTCGCCCGTCCAGTCGGTGAGCGCGGCAATGGAGGGGGCGAGATCGCGTACCAGCCGCGGCCGAACCGCCAGCCAGGCCCATTCGCGGACGCCGAAATGCCCGTCCGCGGCGAAAGGCCGGACCATGGTCAGCACATCCGCCACCGCCGAATCATCGTTGTGACGCGCAAGGCCAAACAGGGCCAACCCACGCACGGTGTCGCTGGCATGGTCTGTCCAGGTGGCAAGGACGTCAGCGCCAAAGTGGGCGAGCAACGCCTCGCCGCACAGGGCCATCCGCCGCGAGATGCCTTCTTTCTGAAAGGCCGGAAGTCCGGCACCCGGTGCGAGCGTCTCCATCAGGTCAGTGAAGTCGATCGCCAGGATCTCGCCCAGGTTGGACGCGGCAATTTCGCCGCGCGACAGGGCCGCCTTGCGTTCAGCGGTGAGATCGCCCGCCATGTCAGGCGATCCAGGCGCCGGAGAGATCAAGGTCGGGACTGGCAACGCCGACAAGGCGCAGGCTGCCCTCCGACCAGGTGATCAGCGTGTCGCGGCCTGTGATGTGGATGTCGAATGGCCCAACGTCGAAGGCGAGCACGTCACGGCGCAGATCGAAGCCGAACAACAGGTCATGGCCACCATCGCCGGCGCTGTAGCGAAACACGTCGCGGCCGCTTCCGGCATAGTAAATGTCATCGCCGGCACCGCCATTGACCACATAACCGGCGTTGCCAAGAAAGACCGTGTCATTGCCGCTGCCTGTATCGATCACGCCGTAAACCTGCGCGCCATTATCGATGCGGATCACGTCATTGCCTGCCCCCGTCAGGATGTCGCCCAAGATCTTGCTTCCGCTTCTCACATGAATGCTGTCGTTGCTTGCATCCGTCGAGATCGCCGCGCCGCTGCCGCCCTTGACCACGCCAGAGACGTCGATGGTTGTTGTGGCGAAATCGCCTGTGACGATAATTCCGCCGGTAGCGCCTTCCAGAAGACCTTTCTGGTGGATGATCGCCCGGCCGATCCCGTCGCTACCGTCGATGTCGCGGACATGGATGCCGATGCCATCGGCGTCGATGCGTCCGTGCGGATCTCGATGGTGCCCTGGGCTTCGGCGCGGATGCCGTCGCCGGTCGTGCACAGCGTGCCGCTGTTGGTGACGGTGACATTCGAGTTCGCAAGCGCGGCCACCCGGTCGCCGGTAAAGGTGAGGTCGACGCGGGCGGTCGCCAGAATGCCGTCGACATGGTCACCACCCGTCAGCACGGCTGCCCGGTTGGTGACGAAACTGTTTTCACGGCCCTCGACCATGATCGCACATTCACCGCCATGGGCCTCGATCAGTCCGCTTGTCACCGAATGGGCATCACTGGCGGCTGCCTGCGTGCGCAGGGCAAAGCCTCGCTCGGAAATCATCACTCCGGAGGCCGTGACATAGGCATCAGCCAGAGCCGAAAAGGCACCGATGGTGCCGCCACCCTCGATCTGGGCACGAACAACGCCGGCGAATGTGACGCGGGCGTCGCCCAGGATGGCGCCGGCGGCAATCAGCTCGTCGACGGGTCCAGTGGGCTGAGGCTCGCCGGGCGGCACGGGCACTGGCAGGGTGACGATGGCGCCACTGCGGGCGGTGCTGCTGATCGTGCCGGCGACATTGACGGTTGCACTTTCAAGGGACACCGCAGCGATGGCGAGGGCTGCCGGCGCGTCAATCGTCATGCTTCCAAGGAAATTCAGGGTTGTCGCCGTTTCGTAAGTTCCTCCAAAGCCCCACAAGAATGAATTCGCGTTATAATTGAAAATGCCAGCGCGAGGAAAAGTCTCCATCGAACTATCTATTCCTAAAAATAATGGATACACTATCTATTACTATTACCGTTTCGTTAATGCGTCAAGCGGGTTTTGGCTCCCATTTCCTATTGTTTTTCAGCAGAGCGTTTGCGAGCACAATGAGCTTTCGCATGACAGCGGTGATGGCGACTTTCGGTGGCTTTCCGGCGGCTTTGAGCTGCTCGTATTTGGCTTTGAGGTCCGGGTTGAAGCGGCATGCGACAAGGGCCGGCATGTAGAGTGCCTGCCGGACGATGGCCCTTCCGCCAGCGATGAAGGCGCGTCCGGTCCATCGCCCGGACTGGTGGCTCATGGGGGCAAGACCGGAAAGTGCGGCTGCGGCCTTCTCCTCCAGTTCGCCCAGTTCCGGCATCTCGATGAGAAGCGTAAAGGCCGTGATCTGCGATATGCCGGGGATCGAGACGAGGATGTCGAACCTGGCCTTCAATGCTACGTCTTCGGCAATGAGGCTCATGATGGCCTCGTCCACGGCCTTGATCTGGCGCTCGATCTGCCGGAGCCTATCGGTGTTCTGTCGCTTCAAGAGCAAGTTGGACAGATTCTTCGACCTGTTCTTTGCAGCAGTCCTGTCCTTGATCAGAGCAAGGCGCGCCATATGCAACTCTTTCAGGTCATTGTGGATTTGCCTGTTGACCTCAAGGATGCGCGGTTCAAGAAGCGTGCCGTAACGAGCCAGCAGTGCGGCATCGATGCTGTCTGTCTTGGCAAGTCTGCCGGTCGCCTCTGCGAAGCGTCGAGCAGAGCGGGGATTGACCTTGGAGAGAGCCAATCCTTGCACCATCATGAAGCGCTCGAAGGCCTTGTGGTAGGGGCCGGTGGGTTCATAGACAATGCGGGCCACACTCTTTGTGCCGATCCATCGGACAATGGCGGCAAAACCCTTGCGATCATTGGCAACCTTCAAGATTTGACCGTCCGGCAACATATGCAGATCGATATGGTCTTTCGATATGTCCGCGCCGATGGTAATATCCGTCATCTTTTCTGATCTCCCATGCTTGTCATCCGAGCCCAAAGCTCGGGTATCCGTTCAGGACGATTGGAAAAGATGGGGGCGATCAAACTTTAGCTCGGCCCGGCATTCGCAAGAATGGCGGCCTGCGCGGCCACGATCCGTCCCCCATCGCCGGCATGGGGCTGCAACCCAAGCCGGCGCTTCTTTATCTCACCAAGAAGCAAAGAGATCATAAGACAAGCGGTTCCCTGACTGAGTGAATCTGCGGGGCTTTGCAAATCAGGCGGGTTCTGATTCAAACTATCTGCCGATGGAGATCGGCGGATATGTCGAAAGCCCTTTCTGTCGATCTGCGTGTTCGCGTTCTTGCTGCCGTTTCTGCTGGTGCGACCCATCGCGAAGCCGCCGAACGGTTTGGCGTGAGTGCTGCAAGCGTCAGCCGCTGGCGAAATCTACAACTTCGCCAGGGCGACGTGCGTCCCGGTCCTCTTGGCGGAGATCGAAATTCCCGAAAGACAGAGACCCATGGCGAGGCGATCATGGCATGGCTCGCCGAGAACCGCGATGGAACCTTGTTCGAACTGCGCGATACGCTTTCTGCTCAGGGCATCACGATCAGCAAATCGGCTTTGCACCGGTTTCTTGTCCGGCACGGGCAGACGCGCAAAAAAAGACTGGGCACGCGGTAGAGCAAAGCCGTCCTGACGTCCTGGAACAGCGTGAGCAGTGGTTCGATGATCAACTGGACCTTGATCCTGAAAAGCTCGTCTTCATCGACGAAACCTGGACTGCGACGAACATGGCGCGCACGCACGGACGATGCAGGAAGGGAGAGCGCCTGCGAATGGGCTTCCCACACGGCCATCGCAAGACTACGACGCTGGTGGCTGGCTTGCGCAGCACAGGAATGGTTGCGCCGCTCGTCATCGACGGGCCGATCAACGGAGAATAGTTCGAGGCCTATGTCGCCCAGGTTCTTGTGCCGACACTGAAGCCTGGCGATGTCGTCATCCTTGACAATCTCTCCAGCCATAAGCGACCGGCGGCGCGTGAGATGATCGAGGCTGCCGGTGCGCGCATGCTGTTCCTCCCGCCCTACAGCCCAGAGTTCAATCCCATAGAGAAGGCATTCTCGAAGCTCAAAGCGCTCCTGCGCAAAGCGGCAGAACGCACTGTGACCGGCCTGTGGGACAGGATCGGGAAACTGATCGACCTCGTCGAGCCTCAGGAGGCCCGAAACTTCTTCACATCATGCGGATACGATCCAACATGAAAGGGAAGCGCTAAGCAATGTTATATGGAGTATTCTGTATAATTAGTCCTCCCTGAACAACTCGGAAGCCGTTGATTTTGTGCGGTGTGATGGTGCTGGCAAAGTATTGGTTT
>NZ_STGA01000057.1:0-643 GCF_005222835.1 Rhizobium sp. FKY42
TGTCCGTCCGGGAGGAAACCGCAGTCATGCCAGCGGGGCATTCCTCATAGGGTTCAAAGCCGGGTTCACCAGCTTTTGCCTCGTGGCAAACAGGCCAAGAGAAGCCTGGCTTGGCCATCGCGGCAATAAGCTTCTTCATCGGCGGAACGCAGTAGGGAACTCCGTGCCATGATGGGCTTTGCGACGCCGCACAAAGGAGAACCTGGCAACCCCAGGAGGCATCTTCGGCGTGAACTGGTACCGGCGACATGGTAAGTGCCGCGAGACCGACTGCGGCACAGAATTTCTGTTTCATGTCAGGTGTCCTTCTTGATCAATGTTCCTGAGATCGCCAGCTGCTCGGAAGCGGCTGAGATTAAGTGCAAGCTCTGCAAACCATGAATGCTCATAAAAATGGCGACGGGTTGGAAATGTCCCTCGGACCCCTTCAGGCGAAAGGTCAGTGACTATCGGTCTGTCCTTTTGGGCATGGCCCGCGCATCGGCGAAGGGGGGCGAGATTTCGGCCTGACGTTTTGCAAGGAGATTGAAATCTGCGATCGGATGCCGATCCATCGTCTTGTCGACGGCTTTGCGGCGCCACTCGTTCATATCCAGCACGTAGGTCCCCCACATCCCATACCGGGCGGCCATCGCGTTGGTCT
>NZ_STGA01000057.1:712-918 GCF_005222835.1 Rhizobium sp. FKY42
GGCTAAGGGACCACAAGGGACCGACGTCAGAGCCTTTTGTTTGTCGCGGTCTATCCATTTGGCGTTCAGTGCCCATTGCGGTAATTCACACACATCGATCCCAGCCAACCTTACTTTATAGCCATTGCCAAGCGTGCCGAACCATAGCGTTCGGCCGTCGAGAACGGTTACCGGGCCTTTGAACGTCGGCAACCGAACAGCAGCAG
>NZ_STGA01000058.1:0-41318 GCF_005222835.1 Rhizobium sp. FKY42
GGTTCACATGGCTCAATTCTCAATGGAAATTATGCGCCTAACCGGCTCAGTTTCGCGCGGAAACCAACAACCGAAGACATCGCCCTTCGCGTCGGACAGTGGATCGAACCATCCCCGCCCCTCATGGATGACGATGACGATTTCCGCACTGCGCCGGTATTTTACTGCCTTGCGGGTGCTCTCCTTGACATCGATGGAAAAGCCGGCCTGTTCCAACACGGCTGCGCACGGGACACGGTCCCGAAGTTCTTCCAGTTTCTGTTTCTCCATTATTTTCCCGGCGCTCTTGGCGCCGCCCTTCTCTCCAGATCCATTCTTCCCGCAATTTGCGGGACCGTTCCCGGCGGTCCGCGAAGAGCAAAGGAGGCAAGGGCGCGCCATGGCAACCTGCTGATCTGCAGCTTGGCACCTCCCGTCGGTGCCAAGGCGCGGCGAAGCTTCCCTTGTCGCCTGCCGCGCGCAAGCGGCATCAAGGAGAGGAAAATGCCGGCTCAATGAGCCGGCCAGGGATGAAATTCATGCACGATCTCCAGATCGTCTTCATCGTCGAGTTCGTCGCTCGGCAGAACGCCGAACTCGTCGCCGGACCTGAACAGTGTGACCGGAACCATGAGGGTGCGTGAAAGCTGGAAGGCGTGGTTCTGCGCGACAGAAAGATCGGTGTTCATCTGAGGCTCCATCTTTGGAGCGGGCCATTCCCGCTCGATGGCTCCCGTCAGTGTCCGGAACCGGTCGCGATCACCGCGAAGGCAAAGCCGAAGCGGCCGCAGCTCGCTAGCGGACCCCGTCAGCGGGTTGATCGACGGAGATCGGGGACCGGACCAGGAAGCCATCCATCAAGAGCGGGATTGGGACGCCTCCATGGGCCGGCCTCCGACAAACAACGATCGTGCTGACGCGGATCTTGTTGTAGCCCTCGATACCTGACGCTACCTTCTTTTCGCTCCGGTCATCAGGTCAGAGTCGATGCCTATGACTGCTGGAGGCGGATCACAGACGACGTGAAGCCGCGAATGCTGGAGGTTCGCGATTGTGAGCCATGCGGAGCCGCCTCTTGAAAAGCCGACACGCAACCGATATATATTGAGCATAGTCGAGAGCGCTGATCCGTCGGTGCGTTGAACGATTGTTTCACTCGGCTTACCGAATTGGAGCGGACCGCATGCGGTCCGCTTTTTCGTTTCAGGGGGATTCGTTGCATCTACTATATCTCGACGAGTCTGGTCACTCGCATGATCCAAGCTCCGACTTCTTTGTCCTTGCAGGCTTTAGCGTATTCGAGCGCCAAACGCATTGGCTGGAAGCCCAGATAGATCCTGTAGCGGCGCGCTTCAGCTCAACCAATCCTCGAGAAATCGAGTTCCATGGAAACCCAATGCGCTCGGGCAACGGTACCTGGAAAGGTGTGCCTCCCAACGACAGAGTTCAAGCCGTCGTCGATATCTTGTCGCTACTGGCAGACAAGCAATTGCAGTTGAAGGTCTATGCCTGCGTCATCGAAAAGAAGCTCTTCTCTCCGAACGATATTCTGGCTCGGTGCTTCGAGGAGGTGGCTTCGTGTTTTGATGGCTATCTGAAGACGCTTTATAAGAAAAAGAACCCCCAGCGCGGCTTGGTCATCCTCGACAAGAGCAACTATGAGGAGAAAATCCAAACCCTCTCTCATGTGTTTAAGCACGTGGGGCATGCCAACGGCCAACTTCGCAACTTTGCCGAAGTCCCGCTTTTTCTGGATTCGAAGGCATCGCGCCTGATTCAGATGGCGGATTTGATCGCCTACTGGATTTTCCGTCACTTTCAGTCGGGCGACCAGCGTGGCTACGACCTCATAAGGCCTTACTTTGCCCGGTATGGCATCGGGCCAGTCTCAGGTCTGCGCTGTCACGTCTCGCCGGAGACAGAAGCGCGCCTCGCTTCGCATCCAGTTCCAGCTCACCCTTTTCCAAAGGCAACCCCGAAAACTATTGCCGCCGCATCCCAAGTCTCTACGCCTGAGGATCAAAGCGATTTTTGAGGTGCATGCGCTCCCTCGACACGCCCGGTTTGAGCATTTTTCAGTGAAAATTCCGGCTCTTCACCTTCAGCGTATCGATATGAAGATCGGGCGTGAACATGTCCCGCGGAACGACCGGCTTTGTCCTGCCGCGTGAATCCGGCCCGCCACCACCTTGGGCAAACTCACCGCCGCGACCAAGCGTACCACGCCGCCGTGTACGAAGCGGGTGACCTATTCTAGTTCATTGACGACACGCCGAAATGCGTTAGTCGCCTCCGCCTTGAAGGGACTCGAACCGCCGACCCCGATATTTCGCCGATAAGTTCGCGCTGAATTTCCGTATAGGGACAACTACTTGCCCTCGGGAATGGCTTATATGGGGCCGGCAACCGACTGGCGGCTTTGTGATGGGACGCCACCAGAAGCTACGTGTGAAGGTAATCCACCGAGCGCATGAATTAATTTGCGCACCCGACGCAAATCTTTTCAACCACTCAACAAGGCGTGCTCAGTCAACTCACAGGCCAACTTTTCGACGAGAAGACGGGTTGGCTTGTACGGTCGGGTCCGGCGGTCGCAACCGCCGTCGACAAACTTGCAGCCAATGCGGAAACTGAAGGAGCCTAAGCTATGGCTCGCTCATCGATCGCTTTGAACTGAAAGCCGTTGTCCATCAATTTCTTCAGCAGGGCCGCAAACAAAGACGGATCGTTCTTCCAGTGAGCGTCGTGCGCAAGAATGATGTCATTGTCCTTGGGGAACCCCGCGTCTGTGGCCGCCACGCCGGCAATGCCCTGCCAGTCTAGGTTTTTGATGTGCTCCAAGACGCCATTTGGCGCAAACTCGAACTTCCAGCCGATATGCCGCAAGCCAAGATTGCCGACCTCAGTGACCGAAGGCGGATGGAAGCGCCCATCACCTGGCAACCGTGCGAGCGAAAAATTCAGAGTGGGCTTTCCGGTCACCGCCCGAAAATGGGCAACGTTGTCGGTAAGGTTCTTCTTGAACGCTGTCTTTTGTGCTGGTTGGGTCAGGTCGCCGTAGGTAGCCTTATAGTCGGGAAGCGCAGAAGGCTTGTGAACGAAGCAATGGTTGCCGATCTGGTGGCCCTCCTTCAGCATTCTCTCGACGAGAACTTTTTCTTTGGCATCATCAAAACCGTTAGACCCCGTCAGAAAAAAGGTCGCCGGAGCGGCTACATCCTTCAGCTTGTCCAAGACGACGGCCGTACCAACATTGGGGCCATCGTCAAATGTCAGAAATGCATTTTTCGCCACTGTCCATACTCCTCTCTATTCGCGCCGTCACAGGCCCACCCTATTCGGTCACGGTTATCACGTTGATCGGATCCGAGAGGCCGACAAGTCGCCCCTGCGCCTCCGGAAGCTTGTTGAGCGCCTCGGGAGAGAGCGCGGCAGGCAGGTCCAACCGGCCCTTGGCTACACCGAAAATCCAGTCGAAGTCGAAGCTATCCACCGAAAGCCCGACATCCTTGACGCTGTGCAACAACGAGACATCGAACCAGCGCTCGCGCTTGGGTCCCTGCGCATCCTGTACAGACAGTGTGATAGCGCTGGCACGAAGAATCTCCGTGATTTTTGGCTCCACGCGCACAACACTGTTTTTCTCGCCAGCGACGAAGCGCCTTGGCCAGCGGATTTCGTAGCACCAGACGTCCTTATTGCTAGCATCCCTTTTGCTGTAGAAGAGGAGCTCGAACGATCGAACCAACGTCGCCGCACCAAGGCCGGTCGGAAACTCGATCATGGCCGTCGATCCATCGTTTTGAGCCTTCATGGCGATGACCAGGTCAGATATATCCACCGGCTCGTTGGCGGCCCGGAAATGAAAACGCATTTTGCGTATATCACCCGACTTCGATGACACGAGATCGAAGTATCCCGAAGCGAACTGCTCCAAACCTCGGATGGCCTCGTTGGTCTTACCAACAATATGCAGGATCTCGGCCCGCGTCTCGAATTCTGCCAGCAATAGCGAGCTTTCCGCCGCCAGGTCTAACGACGTTCCGCCGCCACCGTCGAGCAAAAACGCAGATTCGAACAAGTCGACCTGATGCCCGATTTGCTTTGAGGGCTTGCGAACGATCAGCGCGAGATGTCGATGGACATGGAGCGGATACCGTCGCGTCGCAACAGGGCTCATGATATGCAGTGCTTCCGTCTTCATCGCCTCGACAAATTTGAGCGGTGATCCCTTGGGCTCGCCCACCGCCACCGCTGCTGGCATGAATTTCTTTTCCTGGATCAAAATGGCTGTCAGACCGGCGACTGCCGTTAGGTTCTCGTCACTGTCCGGCTTTGTCGCAAGCCGGGTCATGACATTGCCCATGTCGCGTCCGGTGCGGACCCACTCAACAAAGCTCGACTCTGACTGCCGCGTCCTTCGCAACGACAGATCCGCAGACGGCTCCAGCTCGCCCGTCGTCTTGACGATGACCGATGCCCGCAGCTGAGGCCGCCCTCGTGCGTTGTTGTCGCCTTCCAAAATTTTGATGTGACCCTGGTAAACCCCGAGTATGTACCGACCATCACCGACCGGCCTGATCATGAGTGCAGCATCAACCGCCTCACCTTTGTAAAGTTCGACCGGAGAGTCGGAAATTCCATCGACGAACAGCGCCTCATGGGCGACGTCAATGGTTAGAATACCGCCCGTGACATCAACCGCGACGCAAGTTTTGCCATCGCAATTTAAGGTGAAACTTTGATCGATCAGGACCCAGCTCGCATCGAACCTAGAAAGCGTCTTTTGTTTGACGTCAGTCTCCCCGGGCATCCAGCTCCAGCAGGGGTCGGCATAACGGGATAGCGCTAAGCCGACGAAACTTTCCTCCATCTCACTCAGGTTTGCGTCGGGCTCGTTTATCGCTTCCGGCATCACGAAATGCAGCATGAACTGCGAATTGCTATAGATCGGCAGCTCTGTGTTCGGCTGATCGAAGTGCAGGCCGACAGGCCCTTCGACGGCAACGGAAACAGCCCGCGAGCGCGCATCGCCGACCGGGAAGTAACTCAGCAGCGGGTCCGGACCGATCTCCTTGCGTAACTGATCGAGCTGCAGGCGGTCAGGGTCTTTGGGCGCTTCATCCTCGATGCTCTTGAACTTGTAGGTGTTGATCATCTTGAGGTCCGCGTCGATACGGTCCGCCAGACCAAAATGGTAAAACGGAGGTTCGGAAAGCACACATGCCACTGGTGCGATCTTGCCTGGGCTGCCCGGTATGTTTCGCAGCGTCGGGAAGAAGGCGCGAACCTGGGGTCGCGTAATGTTGGCGACAGATGGCGCTGCCAGAATAACGGTGCGCGCCGCGGCCCATTTATCGTCATCGACAAACAAGTTCGTCGACCGCCGACGGGGATCGGTAATGATCCCACCATAGCGGCTGTGGAGCGTGACCCGATGTCGGTAATAGGTCGCCGAGTGTTCAGGCCAGCTGAATTGATCGAGTGTCGTGGCCGCGGGACGCGGAATGATCCGGATGTTGTCCTTGATGTCCCCGATCTCATCGGAAACGCCAAAGAATGCATCCGCCTCGAAATCAGCGAGCGCGGACCGGTTTACTTCTCCGACGGCGCCGGGCTCGCCTTGGACCACGTTGATCGGCAGAACGGGAAATGCCGCGGCCGCGCCTTTTGGCACCGGATCGATCCAGTGATAGATGGGCTGGCCGGTGGCCCGCCAGCGCTGTGTCGCCACCCGCGCCGATCCGTAAATACGGTCTTCCGGCCGGGGCCGCAGCTCAAGTCGGAAACTGCGGGATACGTCGGCGCTCGACGCGGAGACGAGGCTCCCCGGCGCCATGGTGGCTCCCGCCAACGAAGTGGCGGTTTCGACGAAGAACTTGGCGCCGTCGAAAATCGTCCATTTGCCATGACGTCCCACTGCAAGGGTCTTCATGCGGTCATCGAAGACCTCGCTTTCAAAATGCTGTGAGAGCACCGCCGGCGCGACCAGCACACGGTGAACCCAGCCTTCCGGAAGATCCAGCACGATACCGGATTTGCTACCAGCCTCGCATGTTATCGTCAGTTGGATTTGCGCCCTGGCGAGGATATCGTCTACGAGTTTGCACAATTCCTCGATGCGTTTAGACAGCTCGCCCATGCGTTGACTGCCGTTGGACGTCAAAGCAAAGCTCGTCGGAATTGTTAGGCCTGTAGGGTCATAAGGATTTATCTCAATGACACGGTCGAGATAGCGGCCGCCGGACTCCACCGCGCCAAAAATCTGGTCCGATGCGGCAACACTTATCATGACTGCCTTGACGGCTGGATCCGGCAATTTGCGGATCTTTTCCGCGTAGGCATGTCCCGCACCCTCGAATAAAGCCTGCGCCCAGCTGAGAGCGGTAAACAGCTTTTTCTGCCTGTCCAATTCCTCCGCGGTGCTTTTTTTCGTGTCGTCAGAGTTGTCACGGGCCGTCTGGTTCCAAAGGTCGATATTGCGAGCCCAGCACTCGAAATCGGCATAAGACACCCGAGGCGTTTCAATCGTCAGATCTTCCGTGGACCGCCGCATCCATCCTTTACCCGGCGGTGAAAGGAGAAGCACCGCACCAGCGCGGTCTGCGCTTCCTTGGGCGTGGTCGCTGGATGGATCGGAAAAGCTTAATCCGCCAGGTTCGCTCAGACCCTCCTTCCAAGTCAGCCGCAGCCAACATGGCGAAGGGTCGTCCATTTTATCGAGCGTGATCGTGAGCGTCTGATCGGTCAGCGCCTTCGATTTTACCGAAGTTGTGATAAACACGCCTTCAATCGCTTGGACTTGTTTGATCTCGAGCTGATCGTCGCGAAGCTTTCCGGAGATTGCGGCAGCGTGCAGTTTGATCTCGGTGACATCCGAATTGACGCCTCCCGTACCGTCGCCCAACCTGAACAGATTGAGATGCAGCTGACCCCCTACGATGTTCTCTAGCACCAGCCTAGGGTCGTCCTTCGCCAAGGGAAAGACATTGCTCGGAATGGAAAATTTGTCCTTCTCCGCCGGCTTGCGGGCAAATTGCATGTCGGAGACGGCTGTACGACGCAGATAGGGCTGGAGCGCATCTGTCGCAGGAATGAATGCGGCCACGGCCGCGTTTGGCGGATTGCCCAATGGCGCTGGCAGGTAGGGATTGTTGTCAACTCCCCGCAACGCGGCGGGTAGCGCACCCGATCCCGGCAGCCAGAAAGCGGTGATGCCGTACCTGCGGCCATAAGCCAAAGCAGGTAGTGGCGGGAAATCTCCGTTATACTTGGCCTCCGCCAACTGGTAGCCGCGCACCAGCTTGGCCAATTGCTGCTGCTTTATCTGATCCGGGCTCATCTCTGCACCACCCCGGCCGGGCAAGGGGCGGTTTTGAGTTGCGAACGGCACACCCTCATAATTGACGAATATGCCCGATGCCCCATTGTTTAACGCCGGCAGCGTAGGCAGCACCGTTCGATCGTCAATAACGATCTTTGGATCCTTGCGGTCGACGAGCGCAGCCAAGCTGGCATGCACCGTTTCGTCGACGCCTCCAGAGACGGCGCGAACAAAAAAACCCAGACCCGAAATCCTAGCGCTCGCCATTTCCACGGCCGTGGGATCGGCCGTCTCGGTTATCTGGATCGGTAGCGGCTGCGGCGTCGCATCGGGGCGGAAAAGCATGCCCGACGGCGTCTTTCCGGTAATCTGCGCCACACGGCGCTCGAACACGTGTTCCAGCAGCACGTCCCGCAAAGTTTCGGGGACAACTTCGAAACCGGCCAACGGCAGGCATACGTCCAGCAGGTCGTCCAAAATCGCCGGCGGCTTGGCGCGATGAACCCGTCGCTTAAGCCACAGACTGTCCGACAGCCTACCTTCAAGCGCGTCGCCGTTCTCGATTTTCGACCCGATCAGCGCGCCAATAATACGCTTGCCGAAGTCACGCCTAACGGACTCGGCCGCGTTGAAATCGCCTTCGATGAACTGCTTGAACTGGGAATAGACGTCGGTCGCTTTGTTGATATCGCTGGGGTCTGGATTAGCTTCGTCTTCGAGAATGCGCGTTCCTTTCAGGAGATCGGCATCCAACCGACCGTTCCGCAGGAAAGCCGCATCGCAGAATGCAAGCAGCCAGGCTTCAAGTCCGGTTTCACTCTCAAGAAACACCGACAACTGTGCGAGTTCCGTCCAGAATGCCTTGACTTCCGCGCTCCACGTTTCCCAGGTCTCGGTTTTTCCGGACGGTACGGTTGAAAAGAGCTTTTCGATCGTGTCCAGTTTCAGGGTACTGGGAAGGTAACGCGCTATGCTTTGCCAAGTCAGCGAAGGCGCTATGTCCTGGTCGGCAACAGTGCCGCCTGGAGCAGCGACAGGGGCCGCCGATCCGTCGAGTGCAGCCAGTGCGGCATCCAAGGCGTCATAAAGATTCTTGTATAATCTCGTTTCATCGACATCGAGCGAATAACGCTCGCGCTCGAACAGGCTTGCGAGACTGCGGCAAAGCGTCAGCAAGATCTCGCTGCGAGCCGATGCCGGTTCGGCCTCGGAGCCGGCGGGCTTAGGATACCGCATGGCGACTGTGATCACGTCGAACAGGGCAACGACCGAGGCTCGCTCGAACCATAGGCGCACATCGGTCGGAAGCGCCGCGGTTTTCAGAACCTCCCTGCTGGAAAGGCCAGCGACTGTTTTGCGGAAATCGTCATCCCCGACAGCCTTGGCGAGATCAGCGACAAAGTCCTCGTCACCCGCGGCTTCTGCGAGCGTCGAAGACATCGCAAAGAGCGATGGCGCATGCTCCTCGATGGCGCCGACGAGCCTGCGCAATTCATCCGCCATCGCGACCGGCTTCACGCGGCCGTCATTCTCGAAGAACGTGTTTGCCGCCTCGTAGTCTTGAAGCGTTCCGGTCAACAAGTCGAACAGGTGCTCTCCTGCTGCATTGCTGACCGCGACCACCAAGAGTTCTTCATCCGCCGACAACAGGCTGAACTTAAGCTCCGCCACTGCTTGGCCCGGGGGCACGAACAGTACCCCGTGATATTTGTCGGCTGCGCGTAGATGGGCGCTCGTCAGCAAGACCGTCAGGTAGTTTCTTTGCGCCAGCGGCGCTGGCCATTTTGCGGTTGCGCGGAGCAGATCGACAGCTCTGGCATTACGAATGTCGGCCACGTCGCGTCTGTCAGTAGTTGCAAAAAACTCGACGGGCTCTCCAGCAGCGTCAGTGAAGGCAGTCCCACAATCCTCCAGCCAGGCTTGGATCTCTCCCGGCGAAACTGCTCCTTTATAATGTTCGAGCCCGAGATCTCCGACCACGCTGACCGGGGTGCCATCCTTCGGAACCGCAATGAGATGGAAGCCTCCCTGGGGTAACTCATCCAGAAAACGCCAGAAGACCGGCCGGGCTGCATCTTCGTTGTCTTTCACGGTGCCGCCTACGGCCTGCACTTCAAGACCGACGTGACAACCAAAGACCTCTCCTGTCTTGACGCCATGCAGCGCGTTCGGCTCAATTTCCCCGGCGATGTGGACGATCTTCTTCATAGGGCCTTCCTCGCCTGGTCGAGCGCTTCGAACTTGTCGAGCATCTGCTGGTATTTTTCCGGTATTGTGACCTCTGTCTGCGATTGGCTGCTGCTGCGTCCGTCCCGCAAATTGTAGGTGACCTGGGTCGAGTATCTAAGCTTGAACCAGCGCGAGATACGCACCTCGACTGAAAGCGACCCGAACGCCTCCGCTTTGCCGCTATCCTGGTAGCTGATCGACAGCATCAGTGTCAGATAAACCGACACCATCCCCCAGAGGCTGACATTGCCCGCGACGACCAGAACGAGCGATACCGAAAGACCTTGATCAGAGCCCGCCGGTCCACCGATCATCTTCTGGAAACGGATCGCTACGCTAAGCGTGATGTACACGCCACCGGAAACGGGGCCAAAGGAAAAGGCAAGCGCAGCGGAACCACCGACAGCAGCCTCGACGGACACCATGAGCCTCGGTCCGAAAGGCCGATATTCTGCTTCGATCTGGATATATCCAGTGCCGCCAATGATGAAAAAGGAGAAGATAAACGGCAGTTCGCGCCGGGACAGGTTGAAACGGTCGGCAATGACAAAGTCGGGATAGGCGCGCAGCGAGAAGTGGTTCGCGATCTGGATGTTGCTGACGCCCGACGTGCCGAAGTTCAGCGACATGGGCGGCATGGTAAAGTCGTGCTCCACCCCGACCGGAACACCGCCCTCCTTGAGGAATTTGAGCCCGCCCCAGGCGTCCGGGAAGATCGATCCGAGCGTATCCTGGATCATTTGCATGGCGCGATGGATGCGGATCTTGCGCGGGTCGAGCGTGAAATCGAGATGCCCTTTGCTGCTGTAACTAATCAGCACATCCTCAAGCGCGGCCATGACCTCGCCGCCGACCACCATCTCGATCGTCGTCGTCAGCAGAGCCTGGTCCGTAATCGTGATTTCCTTCTGGTCCTTGGACGCTTCCGCCCGTAGGAACGCCTTAAGCAGACTGCTCTTCAGGAAGAACGTGAATATACCGTGAGAGAATAACTCTTCGCGATCGGGCATGGGCGCATTGACATCGGCACGAGCCCAGGCCCGTCCGGCCTTCGGGTCAATGTCGTGTGTGATTTTTACGGCATTGGCGATGCCGCCCGGTATCTTCGCGCGCGGCAGCATTCCGGAAAAATTGATGCCAAAATCCGGTATCAATCGTCGCAGCAGCGTGTCCTTGTCGACATCGAGGCGGAAGGTGTCGCCAAATTCCTTGAAGTTGAAATCAAGGCCGACGGACTTGAGACCGTCACCCAGCTGATTGAGCATGCCGCGCACTGGCGTCGTCTCGAGCGCATCCTTCGCCTCGTCGAGAAGAATGCGGATGCGCTCCGCATTGGTCCGGAAGGTCGCGATCTCGGGCGCTTGGGTTGCCGCGGAGAAGAGCTGCAATGCCAGTCCGGGCAGCGCCGAAGCCTTCGCCGAACCGATCTGCGATAAAACATCGGCGCCGCGATCAATGTAGCTGCGGACGTTTTCTCCGGCCTCGGCGAAGCGGTTGGCAATCTCTGCTGTTGCTCCTAGCAGTCTGTCAACGCCGGCCCGTGTGTCTTTCCACTTGCTAGGATCGAGGATGCCGCCGGAGAACGCGTCCAGGATCGGCTTCAACTCCGCGGCTGCCTGCTGCGCTGCGGACTCCAGCCCATCCCGGATGGAATTGCGGGCCGCGATTGCCTCCTCGCAGAGCTTCTTGGCATCACTTACCGCGGCCAGAGGCAGGGCTGTGAAGCTGTCGATCGCCGCCTCTGCTTTCTGGGATATCTGCAGGATCACAGCTCGGGTATGAGCCTTTATGCTGTCGGCCTCCGTCGGCCAGTCCGCGGCGAAGACAGTGTCGAGGATCGGATTAACCACTTGGGCCATGAATTGCTCCACAAGCGATTGTTCAATGGTGGCCTGAGCGTTTTTGACCCTGTCGTCGAAGGAAGCAAGCCAGCTGTCGATCGCGCCAAGCGCCGTGTTTGTAGCTTGTCCGATGCTGGACAGTTCCACGTCGATCCAGTTCACGGCTCGCTCGACGGCGATGTCGAGAGGAAGCATACCCTCACGCCACTGGTCAAAAATCGCCTGAGCGCTGGCCGTGAGTAAACCTTCAAGCTTATCAAGCTCGACCACGAGCGCAAGAGACAGGGTCTGCAACTCTTCTTGGGTGAAGTCGACGGCAGCTTTCGTGGCGGCCTCTGACGAATCGAGGGCAGCCACAGCTACAGCTTTCGCGCTGTCGAAGATGGTTTTCGTTGCCGAGTTGAAGTCAGCCGTGATTAGCTTTAGGGCCCCAACCCCGTCCTTTAGATCTTTAATTTTCTTGCCGAGATTAACAGCGCCAAGGGTTAGTTGGAGCTGGCTAAGCACTGCGCTTGCCGCGGCCTTTGCCTGCGGATCTGAGATGCTGTCGATCGCGGTTTGCAGATTAGCGATTGTCCCGTTGATAGCAGGCTGCAGGCCATCGGCCGCGTCGATCACCGGGCGAAACAGCATATCGACAAGCTGTGCGTAGTCCGCCGCCGCAGCGTCGGTCGACTTTTTGAGGTTTATCACCTGCGCTATGCACGCGCTGATGCGGCCCCCGAGCGCTGAGGCCGCACCACCGATCTCTACCGCAAATCGCTGGCGCGCCTCCGCAAGCGCCGCCTGCCCTTCCATCGCCACGGCGTCGAACTCGTCATGAACCTGTTTAATGGCCTTATCGAAACGATTGATCGACCACGGCTTCTCGTCATCATAGGCGTTGCGCAAGGCCTTAAGGCGCGCACGCGCGCGCATCATCGCGCTCTCGGCATCGCTACGCCAATCGCCCACGATCGCGCGGGCTGTCGCGATCTCGCTACGGATGGACACGACACCTTGCGAAGCCTGTGTCAGGATATCGCTCGTCGCCTCGACAATTTCCCGTTCCGCCAAATCGCGGACGTCTTCTCTGGTCGGCAATGCCAGCGGTTCCAACGCGGCTATCGCCTCCGTCTCTGCCTGCCTTATCATCTCTAGCAGCAGCAGCTTGCGCTTCTGAATGGTTCCAGCAGCCTTGGTCGCGATCTGGTCGCAATCGGCGCTTTCCATAGACCATGCTTCCGCGATCAAGGTCGGTGCACCGTCAGCGAATTCTTTGACCTTGTTCAGCACGCTCTCGCCGCGGGAAAGGAAGGTGTCGATCTCCTTGACGCCTGCGACATCGGCCATTGCCCCGAGGGCAGCCTTTAGATCGGTGAGTTGCGCGGGTGTGGGCTCGTTGTCCCCAATCGTCTTCAGCAAGGCCACCACCTTGCCATAAGTCGGGATGGCTGTTGGCTGGTTGCCCGTGCCGTACGGAAGAACCAAGTCAGGTTTCAGCAATGCTTGGGGTTCCCCGGCCCTCAGCCTATGACCAAGTTCGGTTTTGATCGAGTCCTTCGCCGGAACAGATCCCGGTGCACGCATCAGTGATACCGATTCCAGCCCCGCGAAAATCGGCTTATCCCCACGCTCTGCGTTCAGCCGAGTCCGGATCGCTGAGGGCGCCAAGCGCCAGGTGAAACGGCGCAGGCCGGGCAGGATGCGTATTGACGCTGCTTTGCGCGCCAGCTGTTGTTCTCCGTCTCGCATCCTTTCTGCGTCGCTTTTGTTGCCGACAAGAGCGTCGGCGCTTGCCGCCACGTCGCGCAGAAAGTCCATATGTCCGAAGGGCGACGTATCGATGCCATCGCGGATCGGCCAACGATCGGTGTTCGCCGTCGTCTCGGCTGCTTTCGCATCGGTATAAAAATAAAGATGCGCAACGTCGAGGCATTCCTGAACGGCCTGCGGCCGCTCGCCACCACCCTCGCCGGCTGTGACGAAGGCGACATCTGGGAAGGGGTAGACTTGTGGACGCAGTTCGGCCTCACCTCGGTTCCAGAGCGGCACTTCCCACCCCTCTGTCCCGACGTCCCGACCCCAGGCACTGTTGACATGGATGACACAGGAGTTAAAGCGCACCTCCTCCAGGAACCCCCGGCTACGGGGTGCGACATCCTCAATATCTGGATAGCGACGGCTGGGCTGCAGGATCTCGATGAACTCTTCCACCTTGCGCAAGACCGGTCGCCGCGTGCGGGTTGGCTGATGCGGATAAGGTGCAAATTGTGCCGAGGCGGCAGTCGTGCGCTCGTAGATAACGACATGCTTGGCGCGGTGCCAAAGCCCGGCAATGCGTCCGAGAACCTCGACACGATGCTTGTGCAACCGGCCTTCGCGTGTCTCGGTGATGACGGTAATATAGCCATTGAGAAATCTGACTGTCTGGTTGCCGCTGTCGCCCATCGGGGTCAACGCGATCGAACCAAGCGTACCGTCCGATGACGACGGGTTCTCTGCAAATACACGCGTCACATTGGCGGATTCGAGCGGCCACATGGCGCCGCCTGCAAGACCGCGCTCGTGAAAGCGCGGCGGTGCAAGTCCGCTTGCTGTCGATTTTGCCTCATACTCGCCCGCCTTGACCGGCGGCGCGAGAAGCGCAGTGCTGCGCAAAGCGAAGGTTAGCCCACTGTCGAACTGGGATGGCACGAATGGATCGGAACGACGGGTGTCGAGTGACCATACCTCGAGACGTTCCGGTCGGCGCTGAAATGCCTTGCGCAACTCTCTCCAACGGGTAGCGGTCGCATCCTTTTTCTCGTCAGCCTTGACCATCCGACCGGTCAGAGCCTCTAGCTCTGCCACGCGTGGACCAGACCGGCCATCCTCGGCCGGCGGCACAACAAGACCCGTCGAAAGACCATAAAGCAGCTCGGTGCGCAGTGCCGTCAGTTTGCGACCGATGCCGAAATCGCTCGAACCGGTGAAAAGATCGCGCGCCCGATATTCGGGAAGCATATACGCACGCGCCAGATCGGAGGGATCGACCCAAAGTACGGTGGGCGGAGAATATCGCATATCGACCGCATGCTTACGCGTGACATCCGTCTGTGGCGGCGCGGGCCTGATCGGAACCGTTCGATTGATGGGATCGTGTATCTCAAGCATACCCGGTTTGTCGGCGGCCTCACCGGTGGACGACGCCGGACGGACAAACATGTAATCGGCGTCTTGTAGAAACATGTTCCAGTCGCGTGTGTCGCTGTCATACTGCGCCACCGGACGATCCTCGCCCCCTTGCGACAATGGCTGGCGGCTGAACCGATAGGCCGAAAAGGGCGCGTCGCTAAGCACGGTAAAGGTTGCAAACGGGACATCCCCGGCAGCCTGCTTACGCTCCGACAGACTCGCTGTAAGCTGCCAGTCGTTGTCGTCCTGCAGCGTTTCCCTCATGCGCAGAATGAAAGTCGAGCGCTCAGGCTCTGGAGAAGCCACTGTCAGGGTCTCGCGGATCAAAAGATCGGCCGGGCGGGACGTTCTGTCGCCATGGGCGACATCGACGGTTACCGGCTCCGCAATATCAATTGCGAAAGAGAAATCCCATTCGAGGCCGATCTTCGGCGCCCGGTCTGACGCATGGCGCGCGTCCACCATTGGCCGGTGTCGGCGCACGATCCTCAGTCTGTTGTCGGTTCCTGTTAAAAGTAGCCCGTCGCGCGCGAAGGCGAGTGATCCGAGCCGCGTCTCAAGACCCGCGAAATGCTTCTTGCTTCCGACGTGAAGCGTGGCGCTAGCCGGGTCGTTGCCGATCGCGACACTGATACTGCTTTCGTCATCATCACGACCCGCATCACCAGCGAGGAGCGCGCCATCGAAAGCGATACGCACATGGTTGTGATCGTGCGCAGGATTGGCCGTGTCACCAACTTTCTCATTGAAGGCCGGCTGCACCATCCTCAGCGGCACTGGCTTTCCCGATGACGGGGGAATACGCCAGCCGACATCCTTCGCCGGGCGGGACAGCAATGGAGGTTGAGGCTTGTCGTCGAGCTGATCGGTGTTGAGTGTAATGTCGAACTGTGAAACAGCTTGCTTATCGGCATGCCGTCTAGTGATGCTGGCACCTTGAGCCGTCTGGTTAAGTGCGCAATATAGCTGGCGTGCGATAGCCAGCAGAGGCATCGCAAGCCTGTCGCCACCCGAGGCAGAGATGAAGTCCGGCATCGTCGACTGGGGCTGGCGCAACGTCGTCGGCATACCACCACGAGCCAGCCTCGAAAGCCGTGCCGCCTCCTCTAGCCCGCCGCCACGCAGGATCATGCGATCGCGTTTGTCAAACGGCGTCTTGACGTCACTGCTTCCAAGATTTCCATCTTTAAGCATCGCTGTTGAGACGAACCGTAGCGCGGCTCGGAAGTCGGTATTTGCCATTTTGGCCGGACTTGCGAGCAACTCTTTCACCGTCTGATCTGTAAGTCTGACGTGCCAATGGCATTCGGCGGTGACTTTCCCGCCATCTATGTCCAGAACACCGCCATATTGCAGGCTAAGATCAAGTCGTGCGGCGCCGCTCTCGAGTACCACGCCATCTTGTTCGATAAGATTGAGATCTCCCCGAACGGCGAGAAGGTAAATATACTCCTCGTTCGACACAGCGTGAGACTGATACTCTACGACGTGATTTACCACCGTGCCTTTTTGTCCAGGGAACCCCATCGCGGCAAGGAGCGATTGCATGTGCGGAACATCCGTTTCCGCCGGTACGTCAATGACGTGCCTATCGGCATCTACAGTTGTGGCGACGGCGTAATCGCCGAATTTGTACTGTTTCCGAACGACACCTGTCCCGCCCGAAGGTCCGGTCAAAAGGAGCTGTGGCTTGGTAAAATCGGTGCCGTTTACTGTAAAGTCGAACAACGCGCCAAGACTGATGGCGCCACCTGTCTCTCCCGGCGCTGCAGCGTCACGACCGATAGCCACCGGCGTCGGGAAGGCAAGCTCGAACCGGAATTCGTAAGACCGGTAACCCGGTTCGTCGCTATTGCCAAAGGTGATGCATGATGTGCGTGAGACGCCGTTGTACACGTAGGACGGCACCAGCGGAAAGCGCTCGGTCGGAAGCGCTGCCGAGGCCTTACTAAATTGGTCAAGAAAGAGCGCATCGAAAACAAAGAGTGTGCGGCCGGGCTTAGTTCCCTTGCCCTTGCAAGCCCAGAACGCGACCTCGCTCTTGTCCTTAAGATCACTGACAATTCGCTTGAACGCGACCGGTTCAAAAATATTGTCAGTTGCGGGCGGCGTTGCGGATGGCAATGGCGGAAAACCGCCCGCTCCAAGGAGCGAAAACCGTACGAATGTCTGATAGGGGCCCGCCTCGGTTTCGGCGGAATGGAATATCTCAAATATGTTCGCGGCCATCGCAGTGGCGGCCGCCTCATCCGAGGTCGCTCCAAACCGGAAACGTCCAAAAACTCGGAATGATCTTAATATTACCACGGCTCGCCCCCCCAAAGTCTGATCGTATTGAGCGCCCCCATTGTTGCCTCCCCAGCTTCAGTGATCCGATTTCAGCAGATGCCACGACCCGTCGCCAGCCGCGATAAGGCCATCGCGGCGACAATCAGCGTGTATAGAGGGGCTAGAAAAATGCGATGCAATGACCGACTTACTGCAAGCTTTGCCAGACAAGTACTTGGCGCAGCACGGCTTTCATTCGGTATGAGACATAGTATTTTTGATTTTGACGATGTCAAGTTGTATAAAATACCAAACAAAGCGCAGAAGATGCACTGTCTTGCCGGGCGCTCACCCTTTCCGAGGTTTGGAAAGCCTCGTCTTCAGCAATCCTGGCCGCGACAGCGGCTTGCGACTCCACACCGGCTTTCGGTGCGTCGACTTTCGCGACCGACATCCAGCGCTTCGAACCACTTCTGGCAATCACTTTCCTGCTTAGGCGGTATAGAGGGATCGGGTCGACGAATGATTTCCATCAGCGGATCCGGAAGATAGACCGAGACGGCCCCTATCATCACACGCTCTCACGAGAAACTCAGCACACTCACCCGCTTTCACGCGCATCAATTCCAGAAGCCATTGAGCCCTCCTCACACCCGAAACTGGCAGTTCTTGCGATGGCATGAAGCTCACCCGCCACCGCGTTGTCGAAGCCGTCGGCTGCCCGAAATCGTTCGCCTCCGTTTGCCGTCTCCAGCGTCGGACGGCGGTGGCCATGGTTCCAGTCTTTTCGGCGACAAGCTGGAGACGCCGCGAGGCCGTCATCGGCAATCGAACGAGTTCTCCGACGACGACACCGAGGCCGCCGAAGGACAGGCACTCCTCCATGCTCGCCAGGACGTCCTCCTCCTTGTCCCCCTCGATGAATACGACCCGGTCGGGATGAAGGCCGACTTGCGCCAGCGCAGGCATGAAGAGGTCGGGCCTCGTCAGGCACCATGCCACCTGCCCCTTTGTCCGGGCGGCTACGGCCGATCGCAGCGAAAGCAGGATGGGAAATGGGAAAGCTCTGAGGAGCGGTATTCCCGCTTTCTGCAAGATCGGTCTGAACTTCTGAGCACGGATGCGACGCGACCATTCCTAGCCTCACTTGCTTTACTTGCGAAGGTGGTCCGTACAAAGACCGTTAGAAAAGGTACGGGCAGTTATTGGGTAAAGCATATCGCCGAAAATTTCGAATGCACATATCCCGAAGGCGAGCCGCTAGGTCCACACTACGTTCCGAACGGCGTCCTGATTGCAGCTGCGATACACGCAGGTTTCCTGACCAAATCGCACTATGACGAACTTGGCTACCACTCGCTGAACGTGACCTTCAACATGTCCAAACCCTGCTCGGAGGATCTCGACTACGCCATTCGGCCCGATAGCGGTCGGTCTCAGGACCGGCGCCGGGAAGAGGAAAGACGGGCTTCGAAACGGAGCGGGCGACGCCGGTGGGTCTAAAGAGTGAAAAGCGGACTTGGCTTGTCACGGCAAATCACAAGCGTCAGGTTTTTCATCGCCCTGCTTAAACTGACATACAGCAGCCGCCGCTTGTACTCGGTGTCTGCAAACGATTGCTTGTCACACATCATGACCAGTGCGTTGTCGCACTCAAGCCCTTGTGCTTTGTGGACGGTACTGATGCACTTCGCTGGAGGTTGGGGATGGGAAAACGTTCTCCGCCTCGTAATTTCGATAAGTCCTTCGGTGGCGGAAGCGTATCCCCCCAGCTTGACGGCGTCCTGGAACTCGCTTTTCAGATCAATGGTGGTTTTGGCGAAACCTGGCGTCTTCGATGTGATGTGAGTTCGTAGAAGGCTAAGGCCACGACTGATTCCGCGATGGTCTGGCTCATCCAAGATAACGCGGCCAATCGCCTGCAGGTGAGCGGGCATTCCTCTCGCCGGTTTGCGGCACCCATCTTGTACCTCTTGCCGCAGCCGCCGGCCATGAAGTGATGCGGAGAACCCGGTGCATGTTTCTTCGACAAACGTCAGCAGCGCTTCGGTAATCCCGGATGCCGAGCGCGGGTTATCTTCGATTGACTTGACCAGCGAGGAAAGCGCCTCACGTCCGTGCCCTTCCCAAATCCGAATTGAACGATTGAAAAACGCGTTCAAATGATTGACACGGTCATTCCCGACAGTGAGTACGAATAGCTGCGAAGTTTTCCGTGCAATCTCTGATACTTCGCGACGATCGTCAGCAGTCATGGTAATGGCCTTGTGGGCGACCGGCGCAGAATTTGCCGCATGCAGGACTGTAAGGTCGGCTGGTAGCATTCCGGCGAGGTTTATCGTCTTGCCGGAGGCAAGTGCCTCTCGCGCTGCAAGCACCCATTCCCCGAGCTCGATCGAGCCCGAACGCCAACGATGGGGATTGGCCAAATGCCCCCACCCCCCTTCGTTTTTGAGCGCTTCCCAACGCTTTATTGCCGCTGAAGTGGTGCCCGCGCCGCCGTAAATGATCTGCATCGGGTCCCCGAGCAATCGGACGCGAGAGCCAGCTCGGTGGATCGCCATGACCGCTGCGTGCTGATCAGCGATGGCATCCTGATGTTCGTCACAAATGATTATCGGATACCTGAGAGCCGCGGCACGTGCGACATTTCCCGAGCACTCGAGAAGTTGTCTGCACTGGGCAGCGACAACATCATACGCCGAACTCTCGCGGGCCCAGGAACCTACATCTAACGGAAGATCGAGGGTTCGGTGATACATCGCAGCGATTTCAGTGAGAAAGCTGTCGAGGGTCCGGATTTCAACTCGGTCGAGCAGCTTGCGGGTTCTGTTTGCGAACACTGATCGAGCAGCGTGGGTGTGGGTAAGGATCAGAACGCGACCGGCCGCAAGCGAAGAGGCAGCGTCGAGCGCGTAATTGGCGCCCTGAAAGGTCTTCCCGCAGCCAGCCGGTGCCTCGATCGTTGCTAAGGCAACATCACTGCGGAGAAGAAATGCGATGTCTTGGTCCGTCACAGTGTCAGCTCTCCAGGATGCAGGGCTACCTCACCAACTTCGGCCCGGATTGCATTAAGGAACGGCAACAAGGCTGGCTCAACGAGATGCCATAGCCTTAAGCCGATCATTTTCTCGCATAGCTCCGCGCCACCAGGCAGCGTCTTGAACCACTTCTGACTATGTTTCGACCATTCTTTACCAGTCGGTTCGCTGGGCGCTCCGCTCCTGTCACCGGTTGCAGCCTGAACGATCAATTTCCGCAGACTGTCATAAGACCCACATGCGCTGAGTATCGCGCTCTCGCTTTTATCCGGAATAGCAAGTCGGTCGGCCAGCGTCCGAAGCCGGTCTCCGCTCACACCGTCGTTGTCGTACGCAAGCGAAAACAGAGATAAATTGGGAACGTGCGCAATGATGTTTTCCTCAAGGCAGCCAGTTTGCCACTGAAAAAGCTTCGGACCCGCGGCGGCCTTGAGCTTGACCCAACGGCCCGGAAATTTGCCTTCATCGTCGCAGAAGCCGCCAACGCTGATGCCCGCATCTTTAAGTGCCTCAAGCACGCCAAGCATGGCCTCGTTGCCACCCCCGTCCACCACTCTTATGCCATGGACCATGTCCTTGCCGTCGAAGACGAGCTTGAGCAGGATCCGCAGGAAGCCGACCTCCGTAATCCCCTCAGCAATGATCGGAACTCTTGAGAGAAATGTTTCCGGATCGCGCGACTGCTGGCGGGCGATCTTATCCTGAGGGAGGCGCCCAACCCGGCCACTGCCATCGATGTACCAAAGCGCAGCCTTCTTCGCTGCGGCCAAGACAACGGGGCTGTGCTAGGTCACGAAACACTGTTGTTCGTCCACCGAAAGCGTCTCTAGGAGCTGACGCAAGCGGTACGGCTCTAGTCCGCGCTCGATCTCGTCGATCACCGTTAATCGGGTCGATGCTTCCGTCGCTCTGGCAATTTCGAGTGCAGCCATTCGGCGTGTCCCCGCGCCCCAGCTTGACACCGGGAGCACCGTACCAGTCTTTTCCGCGAGCAAGCCGACAAGCGCTCCGATCGAAAGGCCCTGACTGCCGGTCAGGCCGATATCAAGACCACTCGGAAGACCCGCGGCCGCCATCGACTTGTCGAGCGTCTCAAGCGACCGTTGCTCATTTTCTGTCAATGCGTTGGACAAGTCAGCCGCTGAGACTTCTTTGCTAATTCGAGATTTGAGGTTTCCCTTTGATAGTAACCGATCGAGCGCCGACCCTGAGACCAGACGCAAGTCGCGATCGTTTCGATCGTCGTTGGCCAAACGCACGATTCCGACCCTTCGTCGCAGTCCAGCCGAAAGGCTCACTGGTTCCAAGTTTGGCTGGATAATCTGCCAGACGAGTTCCAGATCGGAGGTACCAATCAGTTGGAAAATATAGACCGGATCGCGCAGCGCCCCTTCCCGCTCGTTGTCTGGTAGCACCGCTTTCTCGCCATCCCATTCCCATGGCCACAAAGCCTGTTGGAAGTTTGCCAGACCAATATCTTCAGAGAGCGAGATCGTTGCTTCGATCGTAAAGCCGGGCTCCAGTAACCGATTGTAGTAGTCGGTTTCCAGGAGCTGGACGGCGTTGGTCGGACTAAACAAGAGCGATAAAGCATGAAGGAGCGTAGACTTCCCCGAGTCGCCGCCGCCAATGATTATGTTCATACCCTCAGCCGGCCACCACTCCGTATGGGCTAGGCCACGGAAATTTGTGACTGTCAGACGCCGAATTCTTGGCTGCACTACCATCCGGGATACCGAATCAACTAGAAGAGGATTTCCTCTGGCTGTCGGCATTGACCATAATATCAAGAAAATTCAGCAGCCAATGTTGCCCGCGGTAAAAAGCATCTGTGTGCAACCTGAACTTTTCCTTTTGACGCGATCTTTTTTCATTCAAGACTAGCTCCAAGTCCAATCAGTCGGGGTGCGATTTCCGTGGTCTCAACGAATGAAGAACACACAGCGGAAGCACGGTTAGGCGAGACGTCACTAACCTACTCCCAGTCGGATAGTTTCGCGTCGGTCTGGGATCTTGAGCATGAACGCATCCGAGATCGATCGCCTCGACGCGAGGCATTTGATAACCTAGCTGCAGAAACGGAAATCAAGAAAGCGGGTCTGTGTCTCTCAGGAGGAGGCATTCGCTCCGCTGCGGTGAGCCTCGGCGTCGTTCAGGCATTGCAGGCACTAAAAGCATTCCCGCAGCTCGACTTCCTTTCGACGGTGTCCGGCGGTGGATATCTGGGCGGCGCGGTTATCGCTGGTCTCTATCGTACCAATGGAACCTACTCGCTCGATTCCTCGCAAGCTGGCGGTGCGATGGCGCCAGCCGATATTGCAGACAACGAAGAGGTGTTGCGGATTCGTGACCGAAGCCGCTACTTGATGCCGAATGGGCCCCTCGACTTGGTCGTTTCATTTGCAATCATTTTGCGAGGTCTCGCCGTCAACGCCGTCATCGTTGCCGCGTGCGTGTTCGCCGGTGCTGCCTTGACGTTGTTTCTCTATCCAACGGAGGATCTGCTTGCTCATTCTTGGCTGTTCAACATTGCTGCGGCCAACCAATGGAAGGCATCGGGTTGGTTTGTGTTTGACGGCACACTTCCGCTGACGACGATCGCACTGGCATGCTTCGTGCTATGGCTTGTGGTTTGGGCTGCCTGGCGCTCAATCATATCCTCCATTCCGGGGAAGTACGCGGAACTACAAGATCCAGCCTCGCAGACCGCCAAAAAGTCTGCGATCGCATGCATCGCCCTGGCCGCACTGTTTCTTTTTGAACTGCAGGTTCCCATCCTTCGCCTCGCCCTGCAATTCAGAGACTTAAGCTGGAAGGGATTTCTGAGCGTGGTGGCGCCTTTGACCGCTGGAACCGGCGCTTTTGCCCTTCTGTGGAAGCGCCTTGAACTCCTAATCCAAGCGGCGGCAAAGGAAAACTCTGGCAAGGCCGTCGTCTCGCGAATACTAAACTCTGCTCTACTTGTCGCTCTCGGCCTAGCGCTCCCCCTTCTCATTTATGCCTTCTACTTAGCCGTCACTGTTTTTGGCATTCAACGTAACGAGGCTCCAGGACAACTGGCCGAAGTGCTCCCCACTCTTGGAATTACTAACCTCATGGTCGCGCTGGTGCTGGTCCCAGTCGCCATCATCATTGCAATAGTGCTTTGGTCCCGGATCGTGGGCCCGCTCGGCTTAACGCTCCTAAACCGTCATGAAGTTATCGATATGCCGACTAAGCGAAAACGCCGCTTAATGTTATGGGTCATCGCGGCGGTATGGACTTTTTTGTTTTTCCTTGGAGCGATATTAGCAAATGTTATCGGTCCGTCGCTGAATCTTTGGGGGGTGGCAATGCTCTACCTTGGAATTTGTGCCACTTTGACTCTGATCGCGGGTCTGTTCACGGAAAACGCCAACTCGCTACATCGCCTTTATCGAGATAGGCTGGCAGAAGCTTTTCGGATTTCTGACGACGGAAAGCCAATCACTTTTACCGATCTCGCCAGCGCTGATGACAGGGGTTTGTCCCGAAGACCGTACCCTATCATAAACGCCGCAGTTAACATGCAAGGATCGCAGCGTCTCGGCCGTCGCAGGAAAGCTGACTTCTTCACCTTTACCCCGGACTATATCGGTAGCGAAGCAACCGGCTACCTCCCCACAAATATTTATCGAGATGCCGAGCCGGATATCGACCTAGCGACGGCCATTGCCATCTCCGGTGCCGCCGTCTCGTCGGCCATGGGCCAAGTGGGAAAGGCTCTATTTGCACCCACTCTCTCGCTTCTTAATCTGCGCCTTGGTTACTGGGTCCGAAATCCGAACCGAGTGAAAACTCGGGAAGATCTTCATAGAGCGAGATTGGAGGACTGGCGGTTCTCATATTTGCCGGCGGAGATTTTTGGCCGATTGAGCGAAAAGCATGGAAAGGTACTTTTATCAGACGGCGGGCATATCGACAATCTCGGCCTCTACCAACTCTTGAAGCGCCGATGTGACTTCATTATTGTCAGCGATGCGGAAGCTGATCCGACAATGAACTTTTCATCACTGATTTCAGTTGAGAGATATGCGCGAATTGACCTTGGCGTTCGTTTAGAACTTCCTTTCGAAGCCATAGCAGGCGCGGCCTTGATCAGGGCACAGGATAAAGCGTCTAGTAAAACACAGTCGGCTGGCGCGCCGGATTGGCAACATGCAGCCATCGGAACTATAAAGTATCCCGAAGTTCTACGAGCCGGTGGCGAGCGTTTGCCGGAGAAGACTGGCGTACTTCTTTACATCAAGGCTTGCGTGACCGGCGACGAGCGCAGCTATGTCCTTGACTATGAACGCAGGTTCCCCCGTTTTCCGCATGAATCAACTGGTGACCAATTTTTTACCGAGGAGCAGTTTGAAGCCTACCGTGCTCTGGGGTTTCATGCGACGCAGTCGGCGCTAGAGCAGACAGACGGTACTCAACGGTGGGTTTCTTTGCTAACAGATCTGCGCCGTCACCTTAAGGTTATCCAGTCTAAATGAGCGGTGCAAATTATGTGCTTTACTAGTCGTCAGAGAGCTCATTGATGTCGATCTTGAAGAAGCGTAGCCAATTTGAGAGAGCTCTCTTAATTTCAAAATCGGGTTTCTGCGCGATGATTGTCTGATAAAAGTCGCCTTCCCGGGCGAGTTGTCGCACGGTTGCAGACACGATGGTCGAGATGTTGCCATCGTTGGAGACAGGCCGATTCAGAAACTGGTTTACGAGATCGCGCTCGCGCGGATCATGGCTCGGCGAATGGTTTTGGATGCTTGCTATCAAAAGGCCGACGAGAATATCGCTGGCCTGGATCAGCATCGCAGTCCGCAGTGATGTAACATCCCCTGCAGGGACCGAAGTCCGGGATTTTACGTAGGCGTGAACGGCGGACTCCCAGCCCGTGCGTCTGTTAGAACTCGACGGCTTTGATCGGCTCGAAAGACGCTCGAGCATTGCAGACGGAAGAACATCGCGGCGATGAACGTTGAGGTAGGCATAAGCGTGGCGTAGGGCGGGCGCGGTCAGCTTTTTTGCATTTACCGACCTCAGCCAAATTGTCGCGAAGTCGGGATCTTCCGCCGAAGCTAACAGACATAGGTCGTTGATTTGCAGTTCGCTTAGCTTTGTCAATCTCGCGAGTTGCCGAGGGTTAATTCCGGCAACCTGTTCCTTCAATCTGGTGACCTCGTCCTTCAGTGCTCCCTTTCGTGGGACAAGGCGAGCGATCCAAAGCGTGTAGTAGCTCGCAAGCCATTCGCTATCCCCTCCCCGGTCCTTTAGCTGGAAGCAGACAAGGTTAGCTTGATCGATGACATGGTCTGCGTTGGCCCCGGACACGGCGGCGATCCGAAGTCCGTGCTGAAGGATTGGGTGAATTGCTGCATCTGGAGCGCGTGTCGCGGCGGCAGCTATTTTTTCCAGAGCCGAGTGGAAATTCAAGCGAACCAGATCGGCCATCGCGTCGGCGAATATAGCTGAATAGCTAGCTGAGCGGAAAACCGGGTTTGATCTTCTGAGTTTATCGATCGTCTCGACGCGTCCAGAATTGAACGCCGTAAAAACGTACTTGATGCTTTCTAATTCCGCGTCTTCTTCGAACGCATCCTTGAAGTCTCCTAGCTTCCAACGCCGGTCCAACTTTCGTTTCAGCCAAGCCTGAGATCGTGGTGTGAAATCATCAAGGTACTTTAGTAGTTCGCTACCTCCGTCATGGTCTGTCCATAGCCGGTCGAGTAGCGGTCGCTCTTCGTTCAGACACAAGGCATAATAGAGTGCCTCATTGGATGCTTTGCGATCTCCCTCTCCGAGTCGCTCGAGGAAATGGTCCAAAGCCCGCCGACGCATAACGGCGAAATCAGTCTTTTGAGGCGTGGCATCGCCAATTCTCAGAAGAATGTTACGGATGTCCTGTCGCAGGTAAATAGCATCGTCCGACTTCTCGAAAAAGATTACCTGCTTCTGCAAATCCTTGAAAATCTCGTCGATCGACCGATCGACAAAACGATCTAGCTCCTTGAATAGCGTGGGATCTGCAAGCATTTCAGCGGTTACACGGCGCAGTGGCAACGCTGAGCGCGCAATTTCGCGATGCAGGAAACGGGGAAGCTTTTCGATAATCCGCTCTAGAACATAACGTTGGAAAAAGATGTCGTTCCAAGGCGTACTCCTGAGGTCCTCCAGTGTCAGGCTCTTCTCGCGTTTGACTGCGGCGACGAGCAAGGTGAGCAAAAGCGGGTTGCGCTCCGGCAATGTCCGCGCAACAAAATATTCAGCGGCAGGAGGAAGCTCGCTTTCGCGACAAAACTGACGAACCTCTGCGTCCGACAGTGGTTTCAGATTTATAGTCTTCAGCGGCACGCGAAACTCAAATGTGGATAGTCGTGTCGCCAGAAGTACGAAACACCCATCGAGATCCTCGACCAGGTTCTCGATTAAAGACATCAAGGGCACGGGATCGGCAAAGGCATTGAGGAAGATTTCAACAGAATCGAAGAATATATGAACCCGACCGCCGGTGTGTGTTTTGGCCTCCACGAAGCGCTTGAGTAGTCTCGTCAACTGTGACGGATCAAACGTCTCGTTGATCTCCTTCTCCAAAGCTATGAAGCGGCTCTCTGGTATGAGGTCCGCGTCAAACAGCGCGTTAAGAAGCTCCCGGCCCACAAAAGGGACGAGATTGTAGTCATTCACCGGCCGTTCGAAGTCCACCTCGACATTTATGATTGACCGTTCATCATGAATGTCCTGCAGCGCCTTTTTGATCAGCGTCGTCTTGCCGACACCCGCGACGCCGTGAACCTGCAAAACACGATGTTGATCGGAGTCGATCAAAAATTCGTGGACCTCTCGTAGTTCATGTTGGCGACCGACGAAAATTCTGCTGTTTACGGACTCGAACGCATCTTTCTTTCGAAGCCGCCGGCTCAGCGACTTTATTTTCTGCTCCGATGGCAGCCTTTGGTCACCCAAGATTCGTGCAACACGAACCGCTGGCTCACCACCGTATTCCTTTATAAGGCTCCCCGTGAGCTCACCACTGGTCAAAACCGAAAGAAACAATCGCTCGAAGCTATCCCATCCAGCTACAGATAGGCCATGATCAAGAATGGACCGCCCTCTCTCGCGAACGATATCGCGGCGGACTTCATCTTTAAGGCGGTAAAAATGTCCAGATGGAGTTTCAATGCCCTGCGAAGCTGCTGTGAGCTGATCTTCAACGGGGCGGACGATATTCGAAGGAAGATCCGCGATAATTGCCCGTACTTCGGACATGGAAAATAGCCCGGGTCTCGCTACCTTTTCGAACAGATCATTGCGCGTCCGCAAAACGAGACCGTCATTCGTCCCCGCTCCGCGCAGACGCGCGAGGATAGCCTCTTGTGCCGGAGTATTCGCTGTTCCAGGTCCAGATGTCATATCTTTAAACCAAAGCAAGTTCGCGAAGACTGTAACAAAGATCATGCGCCCGATTTGCATGCATGACCAGTGTCGCCTGTGTGAAATCTACGGAATCGAGCACGATCCTAACTGCCTCTTCTCGCAACGCGGGCGAAAGCCCGAGTTGGTAATAAATGCAGTACCGTTCAGCTAGTTTTTCGAAGTCTCCTGGTTTTATTGGGCCAAGCTCAAACTGCTCCACCACTGCACCAACAGGCGGATCGATCGATCCAGACAATGCGATTCGCACATTCTTGAGTTCGGTGGCAAGGCCACAAATGTGCATAAAAAGGTCTCTTGAATCTTCATCGACGACGTCGAAACCATCAAAAAAGACAAACGATATTACATGTCGAGTGGCAGCCTCTTGATCGATTTGATGAAGCAGATTGCCCACTCCTCGCCGAAAGTAGCTCGCAAAGGTCTCCACGTTCTCGTAAGGCTCGAAGCCTCTTGTAGTTCCGAACATTCGCCACGCGATCTCGCGGATAATCTTCGGAGACTGTCCCAGCGTGCTTATTTCAATACGCTCGTGAAGCTTGCTCGGTCGAAACGCTTCGACGATCTTGTTAATGAATGTGCGGCCAGATTGCTGCGATCCGAACGCATAAAGAGGCCGCGTATCGACGCCCAGCATCATGTTGAGCAGCTTCAAGATAAGCTGATCGCGGTTCAAAATCGGTCTGTCGTCACGACTCGTCCGTGGACAAAGCTTGTCTAGGGGCGTTGAAAAGAGCTCGGCGCCAACCTCGGGAAATCTTCTTTCGATGTCCGCAATGATGGTGGCCATTTCGACGGCAATGTTTTCGTTCCCGTGGGTTGCGACGTGTAATGCAAAAGGGGTCAGTGATCTGTTGATAAAACAGAGCCCTCCCGACGATCCCTCTTCAGTCGCTGCCGAATGATAGAATCGATCGTTGACCTTCCTCGTTAATGTTCCCTCGCTGACAACATACAGGGTCTTGCCTGCTACGGGATCGCGAAAAACGACGTTGTCATCCCTGACGACGGGAAAATGGAGAAGCGCCATCGGCTTTTCCATTTCCGTCAATCGTTGACGAGCGGTTGACAATGGAAACCAGCCACGCATGCGGCTGGACGCTTCCTCATATCGATGAAGCCCGTACTCGTCTGGTAGACGAATAATCGCGTAGTCGAGTTCATCGTCAGGACTAAACGCTATGACGTCACCTTCGGTGATTCCAATTCTGTCTCGTTTCACCGGACCCTCGGTCGACCCGTAGAATTCGATATAGATCTCGTCGCCCTCCCTCAGTGAACTCCAAATAGCTTTGATGACATGATAGGCAGTCATGACCAAGTCGGGACCAATCAGGAAAGCCGAACCGGTAGCGTTTCTGGAATTGAAGAGCCGGCACGAGCGGCCTGACACATCGATGAGCTGTGAGAGTGAGCCAACTCCCATCATGGTCCCCGCTCGATGAGGCACGGCGGCTTCCTTGATTGGCAATTCTGTATCTGACATTATAGCTTGAGCGTGGTTGGCAAATGGGTGGCAGCAGGATCCGACCTTGTGAACCGCAGTGCCCTTGTTGAGGAGTTGAGCGAAGGCGAAGAGTCACTGGTTGTACAGGATCGGTTGAAACTCAACCGTTAACTTGGATTATTTGTGTCAACTTGGCAACTGGCGCGCGAGGGACATCACAGATATCTAGGTTAATTACCGCCAAGTCGATCCTGTCGCATTGGCTATACTGTCTTGAACCATTTTCGGTAGCTCGTTCAACGTCTTTGCCCATCAATGATACCGCCGATGTTTGTGAGTCGCGGTCGCTAGATTGCGCCCCACGCCCGAAACCTCCCCCTGCCCGTCATCTCCCTCAAGCCCAGTTCCAAAACGATCCGCCGCGCCGCCTGCGGCGTGACGTCCAGCGTCTTCGCCACCATCCCGGCCGACACCAATGGCTTTGCCATGACCAGCTCGACCAGCTCCGGCAGTTTCGAAGACACCCGGCGCCCCTCCAGCTTCCGCTCGAACAGGGTGCGCGCCAGCACCAGCCGGTCATGCTCTTTCATGCCGATATCCGCGGCTGCCAAAAACCCGTGCGCGATGGCGAGCAGCCGCGTCTCCCGATCGCGATGACGGCGCCGATCGACGGGTATGGTTTTGAGGCCAAGGTTGACGGCCGCGAGATGCGCGCCGGTGCTGATGCCGGCCTCGCGCAGGATGGAGGCGGTAAACAGTCGGCCGAGCCAGGGTGCGTGCTGAAGAACTGATAGTTCGTTCCAGGCGTCGAGGGCGATGATCGCCTGCAGCACCGCCGGTAAGTTTACGGCCTGGCTCAGCACGCCGCGCCATTCGTCCAGTCGCACGTCCTCGTCCCAGTCGAGATCATAGACCAACGGATCAGCCGGAACCCGGCCGGGCTTTCTGGCTCGTTCGATCGCCGCGTCCGATCGGGCCAGAAGCGCATCGATGGCGGCATAGTCGACCCCGGGCAGATCTTTAACGTTGTCATCATCACCCTCCCCTTCCGCGTCGATCGCGACAGCCGCCCGAATAACTCCGGCCGTCGTCGCCTCGTCCCTCCCGCCCGACCCGATCTCCGAGGTTTTCCGCAGCGAGCGGATGCCATCGGCAGAGAGCGCCCAATCCGGGGATTGGCCAGCGATCCGCCGACGAGTGCGCAGGACGTCGCGGGCGATTGTCAGCTCATGGGTGGGTGTGCGAATGTCGCGGGTGGCGTCATGAAGGACGAGGTCTTCGAGATGGACGAGTTCGCCGTCGATCCACAGCGAGGCACAGGCGTCGGCAAAATTCTGGCGCTCGATCCATCCTGCCCCGACCTGCGAGCGGGCGATACGCTCGTCCAGACGCGCAAGCGCGACACCGGCCCGAAAAGCCGGCTCCAAAAGAGCTGTCATGCTAATTTTCGCGAGATCGTAAGTCATTGAAATTATGATAAATGATTTTCTAAAGGAACTCTATATAAATATTAAAGTTCCTCACATTGTGCGATCCTGAATTCGCGCTATAATCATCGATAAGTAACCCTTATCGGGGGTGATCAACTTAATAGACCTTCTTATCATATAGAGTTGGCGAAGACCCACTTAGGGGCCAGAATCCAGCTTCCTCTTCGGCCCAAGCTACGAGCGGTCGGTTCAGGCTGAGGGCGAAATGACACCCTAATGAGCGAAGTCAGCTTTCGGCTCATTGCGGACATCGCGTGTGGTCGCACCCGCTAGCCTGAACTGCGCCGATAGTCGGCGGTCAGGCAAGCGTTCGGGTCGGCATCACACAATTTCCAGCAGGCGTTGGCATATCGGAGGCGTCTCAGCTGACACCGGAGATTTTCGAGGTTTGTGCAAACCTTCGCATGGGACCGCGCTCTTTGCCAAAGTCGCGCGCATCGTCACCAAATGGTGTGGCCGTCCCACAAACAAGGAGGTCTTGCCGCAGATGATAGATGATAGATGATAGATGATACGATCTATGCATGGCGTACCGGTCAATTCGAAGGGATATCGGTCTTCAGGGCTGAGGATCCCGGCGAGCCGACGCTTGTCGAAAGTAGGTCGGCCAAGATCGAACTCGAGCGGACGGCGGGGTGCCATCAGATGATGCCTCTCCCCTCGAAGCGGAAGAGCCACAGGTGCGGGATAGCGGACAGGCAGGTATTCGGATCGACCTTTCGCGAATCGGGGTGAGATAAAGCGCAATGCACGGAGGATGAGGTGGTGCCGCCGAAACCTTGCCCGAGCGGCCATCTGATCGCTTAGCGGTCGCCCCAACTATTTCGGGATAATTTGGTCGTAGGAAGAGGCCTCCTACTGCTCGGTCGCACGATTGTATTTATCAAAAGTCTCGGTACCGGCTCCGAAGATGCGTAAATCGGGGAAAAGCTCAATTGTCTCTTTCAGCTCGATCTCTTCTTCACCTAAAATTCCCAATCCTCCGATTGTGAGCGGTCTGCGCACAAAGATAGGTGGCATTATAAAGAGGCCCATCGGGATATAATCCTGAACGTGCCATTCGTTGCTCCTCTCGCGCATATCAATGGAGGCGGCGCAATTCTCTTCATTCGCTACGCTCCCCAGCGAACCCAGTTCGCTGCTTCCACTATCCGAAGCCGAAACTGATCTGACTACCGTTCTCGCACCGATGTCGACTACTATACCCACGCTTCCTTCGGCACCCCCACGTCCATCCACGACATGTGGATTTGTGTCGCCGGGCTGAATTGTGGAAAAGGACAGCGGAACATTGGCGAGGGATAGAGCGCGCCGCAGATCGTCCGGAAAGATCAGATCGCGGCGAGCCGACATCACTGTTGAGAAATGGACAAGAACTGCGCGGCGGCTTCGCAAAAACTCGCGTGCGGAGAAGTCGCTGTTGCTCATATTCAAGTTCCCTTTACTCATTGTGGTCATCTGCTCTGCAACAGCAGATAAGGGATTATTTTTCTAACGAGAACGGCGACGCGTCTGCGAGTTCTCGAACAATTCCTCGGATCAGGGGCACGGTCGTATTGCGATAAAGGTCCAAGTCGGCTGCATCGCCCTGGAGTAGTTTCCGCAATTCTTTACCCGATGCAATATTCAGTTGTTGCACAACTTTATTCGCCTTCATGACGCCCACCGCCGTAAGAAGACGACCATCTTCCATATGGTCCCCCAAACCGGCTGCCAGTCCGTCCTGAAGTAGCAGCATTCGGGTAGAGGGGCTGTGGTAGTGCTCACTCGGGTTTCTTGGATTGTGTCCCTTTTGAAAGAAAAGGCAGATCATCACTATCGCCAGGCAACTGGCCTCAATGAAGTCGCCGATGCTCTCGACTGCACCAAATTTGCTGATGATGGACCGCGTGTTATCAGTGAAGTACATGGCAATCATGGTCGCACCAGCTCTTCTGTCTGCATCGCTTTCGTATGCGCGAACGACTTTAGGATCTTTGGTTTCGGGGTCTAGTGGCCGATCCAAATGTCCGTAAGCGACGTGTGCAAGCTCGTGCGCGATCGCCGCAAATGCGGCTAACAGGATGACCGCCTCGGGTCGGTAACGCTCGTCACCTATAGCGGTAACACCCGCCATTTCCTTGACGAGTGCGTCGATCAATCTGACGCTGAGCCTTATCTTATATGCTTGGACGTCGCGCGTTGGCACTGCGCTTGCAGGTAAAAGCGGCAGCAACGCGCTATCAAGTTCGAAGACAATCAACCGCTGTGCAAAGCTGTCAGCGCCCTGTGTGAACGCGTTGGTAAAAATTCGCAGAGTTTCAATCGTCTCGCGCGTCAAGCGTTCGCGCTTAGCAAGATCCTCGCCTACGCTGTCATTATCCTCAGTTAGCTTCGCGTAAAACTCGCTGATCCTGTCATTCACTAGCATCTCTCCGATAGATACGGCGGTCCGCCTCCGTACCTCGCGGAACCTTAACATTTCAGATTGTCAGCGACTTCGATTGACACATGTCTCATGGTGTTGGTCGGCGGCGATCAGCTGAAGTGATGACCGCTTCTGACGCGAAGCGGCCAAATGCGAGCTGTCCCAGATGACTGAAGCCTGTTTGGGACGGTAACAAGGCTATGCAAACCAAGGCTTTCCGGCGTCAAAATTCACGAGGGTTCAATTAGGAGGCTTACAGTGTCATTTCGCCCTCAGCCTGAACCGGCCCCAAAATCGGAGCGTCGGCAGGGCAGGGGAGGCTAAAGACTTGCCGACAAACGTCCATTTTCTCACGCATTCTTTATCTGTGCAAAGCCCCTGAAAAGCGCGTGAGAAAATCATGGCAAAACGGCAAGTCGCCAATCTATCTCCAGCGCCAAAGCGCCTCATAGGCTATGCACGTGTCTCGACCGATGATCAGGTCCATGACGCACATATGGACGAGTTGCATGCTGCCAGCTGCGAGCGGATACTTCAGGAGCATGGCTCAGGGGCATCACGGGCGCGCCTAGTTCTGACAAGGCTGCTCGGAGACCTCACCGCCGGCGAAGTGCTGGTCGTCGTCCGGCTGGACCGCCTTGCCCGGTCTGTGAGCTATCTTCTGAAAGTTATCGAAGATCTCGAAGAGCGTGGTGTCCATTTTCGGTCAATCCCCGATCCGATCGATACGTCCACGCGCCGTGCATCGCATGGTCCGCGAGAAGCTGGCCGAGCCCAAGCTATTGGTTCGCTCTCAGCGCCGTGCGCCAGAAGATCACCTGATGAAGCTCATCGCAGCTATTGCCATTGCCGATCCCGGCCTGTCGCTACGCGACATTGCCAGCCAGCTCGATCAGATGGGAGAGCAGCAGGCGCGCGGTGGACGCAAATGGCAGCCATCATCTGTTCGCAATTTGCTGGATGAGGCGCATCGGTGCGGCCTTATCCGTCATTAAGGGCCCGGATGTTAATTTCCGTGTAAGTTTGAACGGTTCAAATCCTGCTGAAACTCAAAAACCAACTGCACATTTCAAAAATTCCTCCTTTTCGAATTTATCCATAAAAGCAATTTCTTAATTAAAGCATATACAAACTCATAGATTGCGCCTGCGCCAATTTTACCCCACAATGTAGATGCGCCCGTCTTTCCGGGTCTCGCTCCTTGGGGGACGATGGCGATATGGCTGGTCGAAGCGGACGTCATCAGCGGCTAGGAGAAACCCGATTTTCAGGGCCTTTGATCGCTGCTGCGCTGTTCTCAAGCGTGATCAATTTGCTCGGATTCACCGGCCCGCTGTTCATGCTGGAAATCTATGACCGGGTGATCCCGAGCGGTAGCATGCCGACTCTGGCCGCGCTGCTGGTCCTGGCTGCAGGCCTCTATGTTTTTTCAGGCTTTCTCGATGTCGTGCGCGGCAAAGTTCTCTCTCGTACCGCGAGCCTCATCGATGCCCGGCTGTCGCGGCGAGTGTTGCAGGTGATAGGAGGCGCATCGTTGAAGGCGCGCATTGGCGGCGACGTGCTAAGGCCAGCTCAGGAAATGGATCAGATCCGTAGCTTTCTCGGCCGGGTGGCATCGGCTGCACTTTTCGATCTACCATGGATGCCGGTCTATTTAGCCGTTTGCTTTTTCCTGCATCCGCTAATCGGCTGGCAGGCGGCCGCAGTGATGCTCATTCTCATCACTCTGACGATCGCCACAGACATATTCACTCGATCAAGCACCCAAATGGCCGCGTCGGCAATTTCCAGCCGTAACCGGTTCGGCGAAGCAGCCCATCGGAATGCTGAAGCCATTGCTGCGATGGGCATGCTGGAAGAGGTAGAATCACGCTGGCCTGACGCGCAATCTGGCCTGACGGCGCTTCAACGTCGAACGGGCGATGTCGCGTCAACATTCGCCGGCGCGTCGAAGACACTGCGACAGGCCTTACAATCCGGCTCGCTCGCACTGGGGGCTTATCTGGTCATCCAGGGGGATATGAGCGGCGGGATGATCATCGCGGCCTCTATCACCGTCGCCCGCGCCTTGCAGCCGATCAAACAGGTGATCGCTAACTGGCGCAACATGGTTGGGGCTCGGCAAGCATGGCAGCGCCTTCAGGACCGCTTCAAGCTGTTCCCGGATGCAGTTGAGCGCACCGCGCTTCCGGCCCCGACGAATTTGCTGGCTCCCGATGCCGTCTTTGCCGCTCTTCCCGGCGAGCGTCAACGGATGACGGTACAAAACGTCAGCTTCCGCGTGCAGGCTGGCACGGTAGTAGGCGTTACTGGTCCAAGCGTGTCGGGTAAGTCGTCGCTCGTGCGCACCATCACAGGTGTTTGGTCGCTGACCCGTGGCAAGGTTAGCCTCGACGGCACCAGCGATCAATGGCCCGCCCACGAGCGTGGCAAGCACATTAGCTATATGCCGCAAAGCTCCGACCTGTTTCCGGGTACCATTGCAGAGAACATTGCTCGCCTCAATCCAAGCGCCGATGATAGCGCAATCGTCACGGCGGCGCGGGCTGCCAGCGTGCATGACATGATTGTAGCACTTGCCGATGGATATGAAACGCAGGTTGGCGATGGTGGACTTAACCTCTCAGCCGGTCAACGCCAGAGGGCCGCTCTCGCACGAGCCCTTTACGGTGATCCGTTTCTTGTCGTTTTAGATGAGCCCAATTCTAATCTTAATGCGGATGGCGACAAGGCATTGGCGGTGGCAATCAATGCCGTCAAACGCCGTGGGGGCGTCGTCATCGTTGTTGCTCACCGCAATAGCGTGCTGGCACAGATCGACCTTCTGCTGGTCATGGAGAACGGCGTCGCAAAAGCTTTCGGCGCGCGACGAGGTACTGAAAGCAATCCAGCAACAGAGACACAGGCTGCCACGCACGACTCCCTGCCCAAACCTGACGGTGATAGAAGGAGAGGCCCAACGATGACGGACAATACTGATATCGAAGATTCGTTGTGGCGCTCCTTGCGACGCAACGTCATCGCCGGAACAGCGGGCATTGCCGTTCTATTTGGTGGCGTGGGGGGATGGGCGGCCACGACCGAACTATCGGGTGCAGTGATCGCAAACGGAATCCTCGTCGTCGACGGCAATGTGAAAAAAGTACAGAATCCGACCGGCGGGATTGTCGCTGAGCTCTTGGTCAAAGAAGGACAGTCCGTTATCGCTGGGGAAACAATCGTCCGCCTCGATGCGACGGTGACGCGCGCCAACCTAGTGGCCGCGTGGAAGAGCCTCAACTATCTGTATGCGCGGCAAGCCCGTCTTGAGACGGAGCGTGATGGACTGTCTGCAGTAGAAACACACCCCCTTTTACGAGAGCGGCTTCCAGCAGGACATGCCGAAACTGTGATGACTAGCGAGCGCCGTCTCTTTGCCGACCGCCTCGTGTCGCGAGACGGACAAAAGGCGCGGCTAAGAGAACAGGTGCAACAGCTTCGCGAGCAAATCGGTGGTCTCGGCGAGCAAAGCAAATCCAAAAGCGAGGGACTTAAATTTATCGAAAAGGAACTCGACGGACTGCGGCGGCTCTTTGAGATCGGCGGCATCACTATGAGTCAAGTCAACGCTCTTGAACGCAACGCGGCGCGACTGCGGGGCGAGCGGGGGCAACTTATTGCTTCGATTGCATCGGCAATGGGTAGCATTTCCGAGATCGAGCTTCAGCTTCTGCAGGTCGATCAAGCCATGCGGGCTGAGGTCGCGGCAGAACTTCGTTATATCGAGAACGAGCAAGCCAAGCTCATCGAGCAGGAAGTGACCGCGCTCGACCAGCTGAAGCATATCGAGATCAAGGCATCGATCGGCGGTACCGTACATCAGCTGGCCAGTCATACGGTTGGCGGCGTGATCACGCCGGCTGAGGTTCTGATGCAGATCGTTCCGAAGGGAAGCGCTCTCACAGTCGAGGATCCCATTGCGCCACAGGACATCGACCAGCAGACTGGCATGAGTTTTTATCGTACCGCCCTGTCAATCCCTGACGAAGAGTTGTCCCGATTGTCAGGCTTAGCGCTCGTTCCGGGAATGCCGGTGGAGACGTTCATTCGAACGGGGGATAGGACAGTCGTTTCGCATTTGGCGAAGCCTGCCCAAGATCACCTGCAACGCGTGTTTCGGCAGGAGTAGTGATGGAGACGGTATCTGCAAAGCGGTTCAGACATGCATCGATTCAGTTGATTGGCGTCTTCGCGATCCTTGCTGGCTCGATCCTGACCGCACACACTTCAAGCGCCGCCGCACGAGACTGCAGCGTGAAGGCCGATGAACAGCGCAATTTGAAGCCGCCCATTTCAACCCTTTCTTTGGAAACGGTTCGAATAAGGCTAAACGGTGTCGAATATGCCGTTCCTGCAAATTATTTCCGCTACCCGCCAGTGGGCTTTAACACTGAAGGAGATATGCTTCTTCGCACCACCTATCCGGATTTGCAGGGAGCGACCAGGGAAACGCAGAAATGGTTCGATCAAGGACTTAACCCGCACACGCTCCAAATATTGGTAACCCGTCAAAAGAACAGCGCCAATTTGAAAGGCTTCCTTATGGGCGTGGAACAGCGTTTCCCGCCTCCCAAAAACATGAGGACCGTGTCGCAGGAGTTCGGTCTTACGAGGATCAAATTTACGGCCGATCGCGGTTATTACATCCGGGCCGTTGATGCGTTCTACCGTACTAAGGGTGAGCAGGTGGTCGACTTTTTCCGGTGCAATCGTGGCCGGAACGGCGACTTGAGTACGTGCAGGATGATCGTCCTGCTGGATCACGCTCAGGTCCAGATCACATTCATGCCGGAACATATCCCCCAATGGCAGCAGGTCAAACAGGCCGGCGTCACTTTGCTCGAGCGTTTCAGATTTCGTGCCAAAGACAACTGAGGAGACTGAACATGCCGCTTTCCCCAACACAGGTGCAGCAGATTGTCGATGCCTTCGCCGCGATTGACAACAACACCAATCCCGACCTGCAACCCGGACTCGTGCTCGCATATTACGGTGCGCTGGAAAGCGCTGGGTTCTGGTATGGGGCTGCGGCGGCCGAAGTTGTTAGGGACGACGAGTAGGGCGGAATTACCGCTAATCGGTACGCGTTGAACAAACTTGATGGCGACCTTGGCCTGGACTACGTGGGATTTATCCCGCAGATCCAGCTCGGCCTCGTGAACGCCGATTTCGAAGCGAGGACCATTCGTGACCCCGTTACTAACGAGATCATCGATTTTGGCGATCTCAGCGGTCAAACAATCTCGGATTATCACGACGAAGTATTTGCCAACGTTTATGATACGACAACGGCCCAACAGGCTTGGACAGCCTATCACATCGTCCGAGCTCTCGATTCAGAGGTCTGGGTCGGCCTGAACACACTCTATGCATATTCAACGGCCGTTTATCTGCCCATGGTGACGGGTGTCGTCAGCGCGGATTCATCCGTCTCCAATTACATGAACTTTTTCGAGTGGACGCAGGACATGCGCACGGGATTTGTTCTCGACAAGCGCGACTGGTCATGGACGCAAGGAGATGGCGTCAACGCTCAGGTTCTGGCCGCTCAGCTGGGAGGGGGAGCCTCACTCACGCTGGGAAACATGGAAAAAGCCTCGCTTGAGGGATCGGCCGTTGGAAACGGATTTTATTCCAACGGCGGCGAGGATCTCTTCTACTCGATTATCGCGATCAACGGCGAAAGCTCAGACGCTGTGACCGCCACAGTGATCGATGATCTTGGTGGCTGGATCAATATCGATGTTGCCGCGGCGATCACAGCAGTGAGCGAAGCGAAATGGCTTGAATCCCTGACCTTGGGAGCAAAGCTGTCGGTCTTTAACGGGATGAGCGCCACAGTCTGGGCGACCATTGAAAGCCCGGACGAGCGTTATGCCGATATCTTTTCTGCGATTGACGCGTACCAGGCAGATCAAATCGTCTTCCTGACCGGAGCGACGTCGGCGACTGCAGGTGCGGACGACACAATGATGCTTGGCACGCAAGACGGCGATACACTGACTGGTGGAGTGGGTGCCGACCTCATTTTGGGCGGGACCGGACACGATACTTTGGAAGGTGACAGCGGCAACGACGTCCTGACAGGAGGGTATGGCGCTGATGTCATGTCCGGCGGCGTTGGAAACGATCATATTGCCGGCGGGATCGGCGCGGATTGGATCGTCTACACGGAGGGCACAGACACCCTCGATGGTGGCGTCGGCAATGACTATTACGATGTCGATGATGCCACCGAAACCTCGGCAACCATAGTCTTCCAGAAAGGCGACGGTCATGATGCGATCAGTTCAAACGCCAATATCGCCACAATCATCTTCGAGGGATCAACAGCACCGACGTAAAGCTGACCTACGACTACGAGGCGTTTTTCCCTCAAAATGCCGGAGGCTATACGATCTGGCAGACGCAGGGTGATGTGCTTCTCACCATCAATTCGACCGGTGATACGATCTTTATTCCGAACGTCGGTGGAGCATATGAAGTCCCGAACGGTTCATCTACGCCGGATTATGGTTACTTCGTAGGAGCCAAACCAGGCCTTGTATTTGATGACTTGAACGTAGGACAGGGATGGCATTGGACCTTCGGGTTTGTCGGCGCAGATCTTGAGCCCACCCCGATTGATGAAAGCTTTAAGTCTGCCCCTGATGACCATCTCAATGAGCGAAACGATGAACCTGAAGTACCTCCGGGATACGAATATGTTCCCGGCACTCCGGAGGACGATGTGATCATTGGAACCGACAATCCGGAATACATCTATTCCGGCGATGGTGACGATACCGTCGCAGCAGGCGGTGGAGACGACATTATCATTGCAGGTTCAGGCAAGGGCAATGACAGCTACGACGGGGGCGCGGGTTTTGATACGATCAAGTTCGAAAGCACCCAACAAGGCACAACGGTCGATCTTGCCTCGCAAACCGCAGCCGGCGCGGAAATTGATTCCGACACTTTGATAAACATCGAATCGGTCGTTGGCGGAAGTGGCGATGACATCATCATCGGAGATGATGTGGCCAACCGCATCGAAGCTGGGGGAGGAAATGACGATCTCCAAGGTGGCTGGGGCTCGGATACCTATGTGTTTGGATCTGGTGACGGCGCTGATGTGATCGATGACTGGGCAGACCCGAGTTCGACGGACGTTCTCGAACTTGGCCCCGGCATTTCCCCCGGGTCTGTTGCCGTTGACAGAGGAAGTGCAGTTATCTGGGATATCGTCCTCGATTTCGGCGGTGGCGACAGCGTCACTATCAAAGGCGGCTTCTTTGTTGGAAGCAGTGTTGTGGAGGAAGTTCGCTTCGCTGACAACACCGTATGGGATGTCAGTGACCTTCGCCAAATCCACCTCGACCAAAAAGCGACTGGCGGCAACGACACGATCGAGGGCTTCATTGACGTCAACGACCTCATCCATGGGAAGGAAGGCGACGACACGATCTATGCATTCAGCGGAAATGATACGATTTATGGCGATGCTGGCGACGACACGATATTTGGCGGCGAAGGCGGCGATACGATCATCGGCGGGGCCGGTAGCGACTTCATAATCGGTGACGCCGGCTCTGATGTGTTCGTCTTGAATACCGGCGATGGCGAAGACTGGATCAACGACTTTGAGGTTGGCGTTGACAAGATCGATCTCAGTTCCATCACCTCCATTGTCGGCTTTTCTGACCTGACCGCAACTGCGGCTGAATGGGTAGCCGGATCGACGTGGCTCTACACCGATGTGAACAACTACGTTCGGCTTGAAGGTGTGGCCCTTTCCAGCCTGCAGGCCAACGATTTCATCTTTGCTTAAAAAAGCGGCCTTGTATTCAAGCGGTAGCGTCGCCTTAACTTGAGAAGGTTGGTCAGAGTGTCGGCGCAGCCAGGGTTATGTCGCGTTTGGCAGCGTGATTTTACGCCAGACGGCCATAGCCTCAGTGCGAAGGGTTCGGTGATCGGCGGTAGTTTGATGCTTGCGGTGGAATAGAAAGAGGTTCCAAATCGGGCCGTGGCTTGAAACGAAACGTTGGCATTGCGCGGCAGTCTTAAACCGCATCATGATCCGTTCTCTCCGCCTTATCGGGAGATGGGAATTCTCGGCCCGATTGTTCAACCCCTTATGCGAACGATGCTCAATGCCGAGCATGATATCGCGTTTGGCGGCATCGTGGGACCGGAGTTTGTCGGTCACCATCACACGGGGTGTCACGCCTTGGCCTTTGAGCAACTTGCGCATCAATTTCAGCGCTGCCTTTTTGTTACGACGGCTTTGCAAAAGGGCGTCGAGAACATAGCCTTCAGCATCGACGGCACGCCAGAGCCAGTATTTCCGGCCTTTGATCGTTACCACCATCTCATCGAGGTGCCATTTATCCGCAAAGCTGCCCTTTGAGCGCCGACGAAGCGAAGCCGCAAACTCGGATCCGAATTTGGCGACCCATTCCGATACCGTCTGGAAGGAAACGTCGATTCCGCGCTCTGCCAGCAAATCCTCTACGTGACGCAGGCTCAACGGAAACCGGTAGTAAAGCCAGACAGCATGAGCGATGAGCTCCGCGGGAAAGCGGTGACGTTTGTAACGATGTCCGGCGCAGGCAAAAGAAGATGTTTTCACGCCAAGCGCTCTACCGCCCAAAGCTTAAGGCGACGCTGCCCCCCCCCCC
>NZ_STGA01000058.1:41328-49239 GCF_005222835.1 Rhizobium sp. FKY42
AACGGGTAGTCCTACGATGGAGGCTTGTTGACGCAAACTTCCTCGATAAACGCTTCATAGATTTTTGTAAGCATGTGAAGATCTGACAGTTCAACGCGCTCGTCCACTTTGTGCATGGTCTGACCGACCAATCCAAATTCAACCACGGGACAATAGTTTTTTACGAAGCGGGCATCTGAGGTTCCTCCGCCTGTCGTGAGGTTGACCGCTTTACCAGTCACTTTTGCCACTGAATTTTTGACTGCTGAAATGAGTTGCTCGTCTTTCGAGAGAAAGGATTCACTAGCTCCTTCTCTCCATATCAGTTGGACTTGATATTGTTTATCTTTGGGACTTAAGTCATTGGAAAGTAGAGCTACTTCCGAAACAACGTCTATTATCTTGTTTTTTAAATTTTCTATATCCCATTCGCTGTTGAAGCGGACATTAAACGCCATAGAGACTTGTTCTGGGATGAGGTTTGTGACAGAATTATTTACGTCTATCGTAGTAAATTCTAGATTAGTGGGTTCAAAATACGAATTTCCCTGATCGAAGCGATAGCTTGAGAGTTCACAAACGAGTTTTGAGGCAAGCACGATAGGATTAAGGGCTTCAGATTGATAGGCAACATGTCCTTGCACACCCCTCACTACTATTTCGCCCGAGAGTGAGCCTCTTCTGCCCACCTTTGCCACATCTCCTAATGCATTGCTACTCGTTGGCTCACCGACAATACAATAGTCCCAACGGTGCCCGTTTTTGGCCGCCCAGTCGAGCGTTCTCAGGGTCCCATTAAGCGCGAGCCCTTCCTCATCACACGTAATAAGGAGCGACAGCGTTGCACTAGGATCCGGATCCTTTTCCAGAAAGCGACAAATCGCCTCTAGATAACATGCGATAGCGCCTTTCATATCGACCGCACCGCGTCCGTACATGGTTCCACCCTCTACCGCTCCGGAAAACGGAGGATGGCTCCAAGCCTCTTCCGCTCCGGGAGGCACAACGTCTACATGTCCACCAAACAACAACCGGGGTCCATTTGCCCCCCGGGTTGCATATAGGTTTTCGACCTCCTCGAATTTTATGAACGTAACGTCAAACAGATATGCTTTGAGGATATCAGCGATCAAATCGAGGCATTTTCTTCCGTCCGGAGTGATTGATTTTATTCGAATTAATTGCCCCAAGACATCTATTGCATCCACCGTCAAATCAGCCTCCAGCCTTATACGCTCATAGCGAGCTTTTCATTCTTCGTAAAATTTTTAATTGACAAATACAACCATGGGAGCAATACATTGCATCCTACACGCCATTACCCTACTCCATCCTGCTTTCTCTTTTTCGTTTCCGTGAAGAGGGTTTAATAAAAATGCTTGACAAACATGAGGTAGGTAGCGGTGTCGAAAACACTATCTCTATCAATACCTACGCCGTTGATGAGACCGAGAACACCTCGATTGTCCAAGTGATTGATGATTGCATTACCAGCAAAACAACCATGTTGGAATTTGCACGCGATGGCCGCGTTTTTGCTCAGGACTTACCTGTTGGACTTAGGAAGTTCACCACCGGCATCACAAAAACGTTAGGTTCCGAAGTAGTCTTGATATCCGGCCTTCCGTTCGATACCTCGCAGCCAACTCCAATAGACGATGCGCCAAAGTATAATGAAATCATTGAGTTTAATGATGCAGTTCCTATTTTGATTTCTTCGATGCTCGGTCAGGTCTTTTCCCTGTATGGTGTTCAGCATCAAAACATGACCTCAGATATTTTCCCTCGTCCTTCTGCGAAAGACCTGGCAATTGGTTCAGGTTCACGCACTGATTTTCTTTGGCACACCGACAACGCTTATCTTAAGCATCCCGGTGATTATTTTTCACTGTATTGCATCCGAAATCCCCACAATCACCCGACAAATATTTCTGTTCCTGATCTAAATTTGCTGAGCGCAGGCACAAGGAGGCTGCTCTCTGAGGACGTTTTCACGGTAACGGCAAATCGATTGGGAGAGGAGGCCACCAACCAATCGAGGAAGCGGCCAATCATCTGGGGGCACGAGATGTCTCCCTATCTGACATTTAATCTCAATTACGACATGTGCGCCGGTCTGGCGGAAGAATACCACAGTGCTTTCATGGAGCTTAAAGAACTCATCGTTGCTTCAGCCATGTCGATACCATTGAAGCCAGGGGACCTCCTTTTTATCGACAACTACAAAGTGCCTCACAGCCGAGATGGCTTCACAGCTCTGTTCGATGGGAGAGATCGCTGGCTTAAGCGCACCTATGTGAGCAGTGGATGGCGAGAAGTCGTGAAAGATCGGACAGATCCTTGGAATGTTCAAGTCACGTCAAATTTCTAAAACTGGATGTTCGTAGATGCTAGACAACTTCCTTTCCAGCATTAAGGCCGATGCTGACAGATCATTGCTTCAAAATGGCTATTTTCATCTCAAAAATCTTCATTCTGATTTTCCTTATTTAAAGTTGCTGGAATCGTTTGGAGAATTGGCTGATCAGTATGGCAAAGGCCAAGTGTGGGAAGTCGTTTCCAAAAAGGCGTCGGCTGAAGCTTACAATTCACAAAGTGTGGATCCGATAGGCCCTCATACAGAATGTTTTGAGTTTCAGGACGAGCCACCTAAATATTTGGCTCTTTGGTGTGTTCGCGCTCCTTCATGCGGAGGAGGCAAGACGCTTCTAGCTGACGGACTGCAGATCGTCTCCAATCTTTCAGCACCGTCTCAAATTACTCTCACCAGTGAAAAACTGAGATTTTATTCAAGTGCAAAGAAAGAGAACGGTGACCCGGCCTTAGAAGCAATCCACGCAACCATTGAACCATCTCAGAGATGTGACGGAGAACGAATCCTTCGTTTCAGCACGAAATACAGTGATGCACGCGGGTTGCCCTGGTTCACATCGTTTCATGAAGCTGTTCAAGCTGAATTCTCGAAGTCTCACACATCGATTGAGTGGTCTGACAACGATCTACTGATCTGGGACAACCACAGAATGCTGCATGGACGCTCTGCATTTGAAGATAACAAACGTGAATTAAAACGTGTCTGGATAATGTAGAGCCAGTGCTTTGAGCCAAGAAGTTTTATCGACAGCGATCATGCTGGCAGGCCTGCAGTTGCTTTCGGCGGCTTCTCCAGGCCCCGATTTCATGATTGTGACAAAATACGCTGTGTCTCAGGGGCGAAACTGGGCACTTGTGTGCAGTTTGGGCATCGCGTCCGCTTTGGCTGTTCACATTTTCCTTGCGGCAACTGGGGTGAGCTTTCTCATCGCAAATTCTGCAGTCCTCCTCACGGTGTTTAAAACCATAAGCATTTCATACTTGACTTTTATTGGTTTGAAGTCGCTTCTGTCGACCAGGAAAAATGAAGAAAAAAGTATTCTTACTCGCAACAATAAGATGCCTTTTGCGATCGGATTTTTGAGCAACATAACAAACCCAAGAACACCGATCTATTTTCTTGCCATTTTCACGTCAGTTATTGGAACGAATGCCGGATACAACACGCTATTTCTATTCGGATGTGTGATGGTTGCCATGCAACTTCTATGGTTTTCACTTGTCTCCGTTGCTTTTACGCATCATCGAATTTCCAGCTACATCCAACAAAATGCACGATATCTGGACATCGGATTCGGCATTTCAATGCTGATTTTCGCTGCCATAGTCGCAACCTCTCTGTTTTAAGTTTGATCAAAAGAGGAGCAGTCCATGCGTGACATTCGCACAGTCCCGGACCCCCGCAATACCCGTGTCCTTCGCCTTGAGATCCCTGAAGATGTTTCCAATGAATTCGTAGCGTTTTGTGCTGAACGTCCGGGCTACAATCGGCACGCTATTCCAGCGGAGAGAACACGGATTACAGCAAAGCTCAAAAAAATGCTGGGAGCGGAGGCGATCAACTTCATCAACAAAACGCTTCGTGATCCAGACCGCGGAGCCATAAGCATGAAACCATTTTCCGGAGAGGTTTTGAACCAGGCAGTTTTATCTGCCTGGATCACAGGTCTGGGTTATCTTGTCGGCACACCTAGGTGTGACGAGAAAAACGATAATCTCGCTTACTTTGACATCAGCAGTGACGATCCTATCAATTTCAATCCCGACGCGGTTCTTCCTCTGCACACCGACGGTACCTATTACAACGGAAATACCGATTGGATCATATGCGGAAAGGTGTTTGACACCTCAACGGTTGGCGGAGAAAGCCTTCTCCTGCATGTAAACGACTGGGCTGATTATTCAAGATTTAGCTCTGACGAATGGTCTTCCAGAGAGTTTGTTTTCCGAGGCCCGTCTGCACAAGATCCTAGAAAAGCCAAATTCGGAAATAGGGGAGACAATGGGGCATTATCACTTCCCATGTTCTATTCTCAAGATGGCAAAAACTGTGTGCGAATGGCGTTCCAATGGGTACATCCACGCAACGACGAGGAAGCCAATCGTCTTTGCGAGATTTTTGATTCTCTTCTGGATGCACAGGAAGATGCTTCGTTTGCTCTTGATGTCGGTGAAATCTATTTGCTCGACAACAAGACCTGGCTTCACGGCCGCGCGCGATATGGCACTCACCAACCTGTAGAAAGAAGGATCATCCGGTCCATCGGCGCTTACTAATACGTCGTCTTTCTGATGCCGACTCTTTGGGCTTTCCAAAACGTGATGAATCTGAATCTCTGGTGCAAATCGGAGGTTTCGGATGCGAGCTGGAATTTCATTGCGTGGGGATTTTGATGCTGAAGGTCTTCGGCGTTTGGCTCGACAAAGCAAACATGCGGCCCAGGCGCGTCGATTTCTGGCGCTTGCGCTGATCTATGACGGCGGCTCGCGCTCGGATGCGGCGCGCCTAGGCAACGTCACGCTGCAGATCGTGCGGGACTGGGTCCTGCGTTTCAACGAACGTGGTCCTGATGGGCTGATCGACGGCAAGGCTCCTGGCCCCGAGTCACTGCTGGACGATGTTCAGCGGGCGGCCCTGGCAAAGGCCATCGAATTGGGACCGACGCCTTATCTTGACGGTGTCGTCCGATGGCGTCTGTGCGATCTGGCCCAATGGATTTGGGAGGAGTTTCGCGTCTCGGTGAGCGAGCAGACGCTCAGCCGGGAGGTGCGTGCCATGGGTTACCGCAAGCTCGCCGCCCGCCCGAAACATCATGCGCATGACCCTCAAGCCATTGAGGATTTTAAAAAAGCTTTCCCGCCGCAGTGGCAGAAATCGCAGGCGGGGCCGCTCAAGGAAAACGCATAGAGATTTGGTTTCAAGATGAAGCCCGGATAGGTCAGAAGAACAAGATCACCCGCCGCTGGGCAAAGCGGGGATCAAGGCCATCCGCACCACACGACCAGCGAACCCGCTCGGCCTACATCTTCGGTGCCATCTGCCCCAAGCAGGGCAAAGCGGCGGCGTTGGTCATGCCATGGTGCGACACCTACGCGATGACGCAGCACCTGGCTGAAATCTCACGGCACGTGGCCGATGATGCGCATGCCATCCTCATCATGGATCAGGCGGGCTGGCATATGTCCAATAATCTCGTCATCCCAGGCAACATCTCGATCCTGCCACTGCCGCCGAAGTCGCCGGAACTGAACCCGGTGGAAAACCTCTGGCACTTCATGCGTGAGAACTGGCTGTCGAACCGCATCTTCAAGTCCTATGACGATATCGTCGCTCATTGCTGTGACGCCTGGCGAAAGCTCCAAAGCCAGCCTTGGCGCATTATGTCCATCGGACGAAGAGAATGGGCAAATGGGTTCTGATCAGTGAGGACCCGTATGAGTTCTGTCTAATAGCGTAATTGACGATGGGTCATTTATATCGGAAAAGTATACTATACTTGGGGCCAGGTGCGATGGTACTGCGAATGGTGCACCCACCCAATCTTGTGTCAAGGAGTGCGCTTTTTGATATATATCTCTAGGCAGCAAATCGTCTGGTCTAAGGGTGTAGAAACCATTTTCAACATTGCTCAGTAAAATAAATATGTATTTTCCGTTGGGAAACCTAAGGGGTATGGCATCACCTGTCATGTATATGCGAGTACAATTCACCGCGAGCCATAAGCAAGGCGGCTTTCTGATCGTGACATGATAAACGCCTGTTGCGACAAAGGTTCTTGTATTAGTAAAAAAATCTTACATTTAACCTATAGTTGTAATTCTTGTATACGAAGAACGTATTAGACGCGAAGGTTATTATAAGAAATGATGATATTATTATCATTGATATGATGAATATTAATATTATAAATGTGCGAGTAATTCGACTGGACAAACAATCATCCTTTGAATTAGGAAAAGTATATTCTAATAATATCCCGCAGAACCTACATATTCTGAGCGTCATAATTCTAAGCGGAACCGATTGCAACTCTTGATGGCTGTTTTATGCCTTTGTTACCTCATGGTGGAGTCGTGGGGGATGTCACGGTAACGCCTGTTGAGGAGCGGCTGCGATAGACGCACTTACATGAACACCTCGCCAGTCAGCTACAAGCGCCATCGCTTCCCACCCCAGATCATCGCCCACGCGGTCCGGCTCTATTTTCGGTGTCCGCTGAGCCTGCGCCTTGTCGAGGAATTGTTGCTGGAGCGCGGTGTTGCCGTCTCTTATGAAACGATCCGCCGCTGGGGAAAGAAGTTCGGCCCGGATTATGCGCGTCGCCTTCCCCGCAAGAAGCCCAGCAGGAACGATGTGTGGCATCTGAACGAGGTGGTCATCACCATTGCCGGCAGGAAACACTGGCTGTGGCGTGCCGTCGATCAGGACGGGTATGTGCTTGACGAGATCGTCCAAAACCGCCGCAACACCCAGGCTTCCAGGCGATTGCTGACCCGCCTTCTGAAGAAACAGGGTATCGCACCGAAGCGGATGATCACTGACAAGTTGCGCTCTTATGGAGCAGCCCGGCGACAGGTCATGCCGCACGTCGAACACCGATCTCACAATGGTCTGAACAACCGGTCCGAGAATTCTCATATGCCGCTGCGAAAACGGGAGCGGATGATGCAAGGCTTCCGATCACCGGGAGGCCTTCAGCGCTTCGTCTCTGTCTTCTCCGCTGTCCGTAACCTCTTCGTCCCACCCCGCTCACAACGCTCCGCATTCCAAAAGCGCGTTCACCGCATCCAGGCGATCGCAGAGTGGAAAGCTGCGGCGGGAGCCATGGCCTGAGATGAACCCCCAAGGCCGAACGTCTCCTGTGCATCCGAATTCGAGTTAAGGTGACATCGCCATGTCAGGCTATATCGAAGGCATCAGTCGTGATCAGGTCACGCTTTTTCCAGATCGCCTTGAGGATTGGATCGACGAGGATCACCCCATTCGCGTGATCGATGCATTCGTCGACGCTATGGACCTTGTCGGCGCGGGCTTCTGCCGCATGTCACCTGCGCAGACCGGACGCCCCTCTTACCACCCTTCGATGTTGCTGAAGCTTTTCATCTACGGCTACCTGAACCGCGTCCCGTCAAGCCGACGGCTTGAACGTGAAGCCGGGCGCAATGTTGAAGCGATGTGGCTGACCGGGAGGCTAGTTCCGGATCACAAAACCATAGCCGATTTCCGGAAAGACAACGGTCCGGCAATCCGTAAGGCCTGCGCCAGATTTGTTGAACTATGCCGCCAGGTCGGCGTGTTGAGCGGTGGCAATGTTGCGATCGATGGGAGCAAGTTCAAAGCCGTTAACAACAGGGATCACAACTTTACCGTCGGCAAGATCGAATTGCGGATCAGCCACCTCGAAGCGAGCGCGTCGCGATATTTAGAAGAAATGGGCAGAGCCGACACCGTGGAGCAATCCGAGGCGACGCTGCGCAAGGTCACACGGTGTTGGTTTCCGCGCGAAACTGAGCCGGTTAGGCGCATAATTTCCATTGAGAATTGAGCCATGTGAACCT
>NZ_STGA01000059.1:0-48705 GCF_005222835.1 Rhizobium sp. FKY42
CCGAGTGATGCGCCGCAAGCCAGGGCAGAAACCGCACAGGCGTCTGGTACGGGTCCATGATCTGCGCATAAGGCACTGGCAAATCATCCGACATTCCCGCAGCCAAAGCATACTCAAATGCCCCGGAAGAGGATGGGAGAAGCGGTTTTACCTCAGCCATCATCTTCTCCACTGCGAGCTTGCCGCAAGGATTCAGCGATAGCTGAAACATTCAGTTTCGGAGCCGAAGAAATGTTGATCACAGACGTAATTGATTGCTGGGTGCGAGCAGAAGCAGCAAAATGCAGCAACCGAAGGAACGCGGCATCATTCTCCATATCTTCCAAAAGCTCCAAATCCTCGCCTGATAGACGAATGAGCTCTATCTGTTGGGCATATCGTTCAGCCATGCGCTTCACAGCAGAGAGATCAGCAAGCTGCTGCTCCAGGCTGTATTCTGGCTCAGCACTCATGTTCGCACCTCCGGCGTAATCGTCAGGCCAGTCATCACCGGCACTTTGTAGGGATCAGGGAATATCGAGACCGGCGACAGGTCACGCACCCGAATGACATTCGAGCCATAGGCGCTACCCGCCAGCAAACCGTCTGGGATTTCGCCGCCGATGATGGTGCGTGACAGTGCGGCCGCACGCACCCGCGCCTCCGCTTCCGCCACCAGAACCGAGGGAGCCGGACCCATGCCCGGAACCTCAATCACCAGCGAGACGGTATATTCCACCCGCGTGGCAGCCAGCACCGAAACGGCAACGCCCTCCGGTACTCGGTTGACCGAGCGAACCGCGCTCCGAACCGTCGCCAGCTCCTCAGACGTGGGCACTCGCCCCGATGGGCCGATGATAATAACATCCGTATCGCCACGCCGACCGTGAACATCAAACCCGTTCACCCGCGCATCCCAAAGACCAAGCGCCTTGTCTTCGGACTGAGGCCATGCGCCCCAGGCATCGAAAAGATATCGTCCGGCAGAACCGGCAGCAGGGGCGTCAAACGAGAGCAGATATCGCTGCAACAGCGACGCATCGCCTTCCAGTATGGCGGGAGCGTTCGCCGTTGCCTCAACGATCGTTAGCCGCTCAATATTGCGGCCAGCCACCAGGGCATCGAGATTGCTGCCCGTCGAAAGTGGCGCCAGCAAAGCCTTCAGCGCATCGTTGACGCGGTTGCGATCGAGGTTTCGCAGATAGCGCCAGGCTCGCGCCACGACGATTGCCGGGTGCGTTTCAAGCTCCGCCTCTGTGAAGTCCTCCAGCGTCGGGTCCAGCTGCTGCTGGGCTGCCCATTCCAAAAGGAAACGGGCCTTGAAATCGGCCTGAAGCTGATCGAGCGAGACGGCTTCAATCGCCTGCGGCGCTGGCAGGCGCGACAGGTCGATCGCTGTTGGCGCATAGGTCATTGCAGCGTCACTCCGCCATTAAAGCCCAAGCCGAACGTTACGACACGCTCGACCGTGAAATCGCCAAGATGCCCGCGCGGGCGGAAATCGGCTTCGATGAGGAGGCCAGCCTGCCCCATTCGGAGCTTTTCAGCGGAACCCGTGACCAGCACGCGCCGGACCTTGAACCTCGGTTCCCACAGGTCGATTGCGGTGGCGATGAGCTGCTTCCAGGCGGCAAACAGGGCAGGCGTTACCGCCCGCCCCAGAAGCTCGACGACACCGCCGCCGAATTCCCGCAATAGCGGCACATCGCCCATGCGGGTCGAGAGGATGAAAATCACCGCCTGGGTGGCGCTATCGAGGTTGCTGATCCGCTTGCCGGTATGCCGGTCAATTCCCGCCATCGGGGGCTTCTGCCTTCGGCTTCGGGTCGATCAGACGTCCGAGCGAAAGATCATAGAGCGCCTCGGCAGGCGTCAGCTCCACCGTTTTTCCCTCGACCTTCTTGCCATTGATGAGGGTGACACCCTCGGACACCTGATAGGTGGTCACGCCGGTTCGTTCGCGGGCAGCGGGGGCTGCCACGGTTTTTTTCGCCATTGCTGGGCTCCTTCGAGTTAGTTGGACGGCACAGCCGTGTCTTCTACGCCCTTGCGCACACCGCCGTGGATGTGGGTCGAGCCGATGTTCTTGCCGTCATGGGTGACCTTGCCACCCTCAATCTTCATGCCAGCGCCGCTGATCGTGATCGTGACACCGCCTGCCTTGATGACCAGAGCACGATCCTTGATCGAGATCCGCACGCCCGCATCCTCGAAGACATTGGCCTCCAGATCGTCACTCGGCGTCTTGTGCTCATCCGAATAGCCGCCGCGCAGCAAAAAGCCCTGACGCGGATCGCCGCCCGGATTGATGGCCATGGCGATCTGGTTTTTCTTCAGCGGGATCGAGGTCTTGCCTGTTTCGGGATGCGGCAGCCAGGGCGAAAGCACCGGCTTGCCATCAGGACCGGGACCGAGATTGAGCCGGTAGCCCTTTGCCGCGTCCAGCTCCTCCACCGTGCCCACCTGCACCATGCGGGCGACGGTGTTTTTCAGCGCCTCCAGCTCCTGGCGCATTACGAGGATGTCGTTAATCACTGCCAAACTCCATGGGCTGCATGCCACGAACGTTCAAGCGGGCGTGCGTAAACGGCACCAGCTCATCAATATCCAGCGGGCCAAGGCCAATGGTTGCCATATCCTTGCGGGTGGCAAAAAGGCGCGATTGCAGTTTGCGCCATTCCGGCCAGTCTCGACCTTTGGCCAACAGCGCCCGCCAATCGGCTGCAAGCTCTGCATACTCCGGATCTGCCGCCATCAGGGCGAGCCCGCGCTCGATCGCCTCCGGAAGCTCATCACCGGGCAGTGGATCTGGCAGCACATCAAGATCGATCTGTACGAAGCGGGCGGCATGCTTGCGCTTGGTATCAGGATCAGCCGCTCGCGTATCCTTGACGCTATGGGTAGCCAGGACCAAATCGCGGAAAACCTCGGCCCACTCGCTTTCCGGCGTGTGCAGCACATGCCGCCACTGCCGGTCGAGAATATTGAGCGCGCCCTCCAGTGCGGCATCGGTTTCACCGATGCCCTGGCGGATGACCGTGCCATTATCATCCTTGACCTTGCGGGCCGTCACAACAGCCGTCTGGATCAGCACACTGAGTGAGGTGTCGCGTCCGAGCAGGCCAATACCGCCGGGGGTCTGGTCTGATTGATCCGCCGTTTCGACCGAAACGACGATGACAGGCACTGCCTGCTCTTCAGCGAGACCGGAAATCCGCTCCATGCGGCTATCAAAGACACAATCACCGGCCATGGTCTGGTCGCGCAGGGCCTCGACGATGGACAGCTGTATCAGCTGGCGCACAATGCTCATGGGTCAGATCCTCGACAGGTCACACACCACATTGCCGGGGTACGGCTCATAGGTGCGGTCAATGCGGTAATGCTCCACCGCCTTTGTAATGGGATGGGTGCGGGTGAGATGGCACCCGGTATCCGGGGGCCATATGAGATCAGCCTGGGCGAAAGACACGGTGCGATGGTCGCTCATGAATTTCGCGTGGCCGGGACGTTCGCGGCCACCGCCCAGCTGCTCAAGCTGCGGCTCGGCATCCATCCGCCCCTTCAAGGTCTGGGGCGCGCGATCGGGATCCGGCCGCATCCCCATTTTGCCCTCCTTCATGGCGGTGAGGGTCACTTCCTCGCCCATGCGCTCCCGCGTCATGGAAGGCAGGAAACCGCGAACGCTTTCCAGATCCATGGTGGTTCAAGGCTGCTGCTGAGAGGCTTCCGCCTTCAGCTCATCGACCGTGGCGGTGAGCAGAGCATCCCGGTCTGCTTGCGGCAAAGCGTTCCAGTCCTCAATCGAAAGGCCGGATTTCTCATGTGCCTTTGCGACGATCTCGCCAAGCGGCACGCTCTTGCCCGGTGCGATCTCCACCTGATCGGGCAGGATGTTGGAGCCGATGAGGGTCACGATGCCAGGATCCGGCTGATCTGGCGTTGGAGCAGCAGCAGGAGCCGGCTCTTTCGACTTTGGCGTCGAGCGGTTGTTCGTGGAAGCCTTGGGCTTTTCGACAACAGCTGATGGCAACTCTGCCGGGATCGCAATCCGATCCTGAATAAGGCTTTTGCCGTAGAATTCTGGAACCTCGATCGGCTCGCGCGCATCGCAGTGCCGATCCTTTGCAAGGTTCAGGATTGCGGCAGGAATAATTCCGCCTTGCAGGAAGGCGATGGTCATTTTCTTGGAAGCCATGGTGTGATCCTTACCGTTGGCATACTTGCAAATAGACATCAGGATGCCGCGAGAGGGGCGGCATCCTGATGCTCACAAGCGCCATTCAGGCGAGAGTGAGTTTGCGCAAAACCTGCGGGCGGGTGCAGAGCGAAATGGCGTTCATCTGAACTTCCAAGTCGTAGCCCTTGCCGTTCCGCATCTCGATCAACTTCGCATAGAAGGGCAGGCCCGGCGTGTTGACGGTCTCGTTGTAGTCAGCCGGTGCGAAGCGCGTGATGAACAGGCCAGGAACACCCTTCGGAATGACGCGCGCTTCGTCCGATGCGAAATAAGGGGAGCCGAGATCCGCCGTGGCCTTCGCGCCGGTTCTGTACCGCTCCCAGGTCGCGCCACCCCACTCGAAAACGTCAGGTACATCCTGGCGCAGTACTGCGGCTCCGTTGTTGTACAAGAATGTTTCGCGCACGGACTTGTGTCGCCACAGGGCTCGATGAAAATCGCGCCCGGTCCAGACATGCAGGCCGTCATAAGGCTCATCAAGGGAATCCTCGATCGAGTAAATGACGTCCTGAAACCTGTCACTGACTTGGGTGCTTTCTGTCGACAACTGCATCGAGACCGGGGCCGGAACCGCAATGCCAAAAGCATTGTAGCAATTGGCCAGGATCTTGCCGTTCTTCGAAAGAATGACACCTTTGACACCGCCGACGCGCTGGTGTTCCAACGTCATCGAGAGGTCCGCCGCGTGGCGCTGCGCCTTGCGATTGACGCGGCGCGTGACGGTTTCAAGCGTGCTTTCAGTACCGAACTCGCGCACGTTCTGGACCTCATCTGCCAGAACGGAATCGTCACGCTGGTAATGTGGAACCTCAACCGCGATCTTGGTGCGATCGTCGTCGCCGGTCGTTTCACCAGCACCGCCGCGTGCAGTCGGCTCAACAAGAGCAAGTTTGCCGTCGCGCAGCTCAACAGAAATCATTGTCGTGCTGACGCTGTCTTCCTCGAAGATACCGCTCGCAGAAACTTGGCCGGGACGGTAGGGCACGGAGTTGACGGCGGCTGTCATGCTTTCCAGGCTGAAGGGGTCGCCGGTATGAACATTCACTGTGGACATTGAAGCGGTCTCCTTATCGAGCCTTGATGTTGACGGCGCGCAGCTGGGTCAGCTTTGCCGTTTGTTTGGTGGCATCATCGACGCTCGCGTCGAAGATCAGCATCGGGCGCTTGACCTCGGCATCGTTGGCGATGATGACGGCAGGTACATCGTCGTTGGTTGCGTCGACCTCGTAGCCGAGGATTGCGATGGCCGTTTCCGCGCCTTCCTTGCCTGCAACCTGTGCAGCGGGTGATGGAACGAACTTGCCGGATGCAGTGATCTTGCCGAGCACTGTACCAGCCTTCACCTTGCCGGACCCAGCGAGGATCACGACGGTGTCTCGCGAGAGGTAGCCGTTTGCTTCCGTCAGAAGAAACGCGAGATCGCGGGGGGTTTCCGTGAATTTGCTCTGCATTGCTTACGCTCCCTTCAAAGCGTTGCGGCGCATTTCGAAGATGCTGGATGCAGAGATCTTCGGTTGTGCGGAGTTAGCTGAGGTGCCGCCCGGCTGTGCCAGTGCCGCCGCATTGAGGCGCTGCTGCTCGTAGGATACGGCTGGCGCTGTTTTTGCTGCCGGGGCAGGAGCCGGAGGCGGTGGATCGCTTGCAGGTGCGCTGGAATTCGCGCCTGCCGCAGGAACATGGGTTGCCACAAAGCTGACGACTGCATCCGCTGTCATGCCAGGGGCGCTTGCAGCAAGATCGAAAGCGGCGCTCATGCGGCCTGCATCCCCCTTGATGCCGTCTGCGGTGAAGACTGTCATCAAGCGATCGGTTGCGGCCTGTGCGCCATCCTGACCACCGGGGGCGGCGGCGCTGGGTGTTGTTGCGGGCGAGGCAGGAGATGCCGCGCCGGTCAAAGTCTGGATACCAGACATGATACCTCCGGGGGAGTTTGCCTCGGCTTGAGGCGGTTCGGAAATGGACGCGTTGGCGTCCGGCTCACCTTCGATCTGTTCGAGGGCATGGGTTTGCGCTCCGGAGCCAACGGCAAGCCGGATTGCAGAGAGAAGACGGGCCATGGGGTTAGCTCCTGTTGACTTCGTTGACGAAGGCTTCGAACGCCTCCAGCGGATCCGCGATCGCATCGACCAGACCGAGCGAAAGCGCCTCGCTTGCGTTGTAGACATCGGCTTCGGTGGCGAGCGCCTTTGCCTTGGTGATGCGCCCGCGCCGCCCTGTGGCAACCGTTTGCGCGAACTCCAGCCGCATGGCATCGGCCATTGCCTGCCAGCGGGTCGCCACAGCATCGGGCAAGGCCTCGTAGGGATTGCCATCGGCCTTCTTCTTGCCTGCCCGGATGATGGTGAGGCGGATGCCCTCATTCTCAAGCGCCTGGCTGTAATCGGCGTGGATCATGATCACGCCGATCGAGCCTGCGCCGCCAAAGCGCGGCATGATCACGCTGCGCGCCTGAGACGCGAGCAGATAACCAGCCGAATAGGCAAAATCCGTCAGGATCGAGATTGTGGGCTTTTCCGCAGAAAGGCGCGCAATGTCTCTGGCCGTTTCAAAACCGCCATTGACCTCGCCGCCATAGCTATCGGTTTCGAAGGCGACGCCTTTGACCTCTTTCGACTGACGGGCCAGGGCGATCTGCGCCTGAAGGCCTTGATAGGAGGTCTCGCCGGAATAGCTGCCCACCCAGCCGCCTTTATGGACCAGCGTGCCCTCGATCGGGATGATCGCGACACTGCCGACCATATCGAAGGGCAGCAGGTTGTTGGCTGCGAAGCGCCTTTCCATTCGGTTGCCGACCTTGCCGGCAAGCGGTCGACCATTGGCACCGGCCACATGATCCACCGCACCGGCCGCATTGGTGACCACGATGGTATCGCCAGCAATGCGGCTGCCGAGGCCATGTAGAAAAGCCGCGGCCTTTCGTTCGTCATACATCAGCGGGGTGTTGAACACCCGCTGCGAGACCTGCGCATATCTAAAGCTCATGGCCTGTCCTCAATAGCGGAATTTCCAGCGTCGGCCACAGGTGCGAGTGCCCTGCTTTTCCGCGCAGAGGCGCTCGTATCGCTGGATTTCCTGCTCCAGCAGCGCCGGTTTTGCGGGGGTAAACCGCACGCTTTCCTGCGTGGCGGTGGACTTGATCGAGAACTCCTCGACGTTTTCGCCCGCTGCCAGTTTGGTTTTGACCAGGCGCAGCGCAGCAAGCACCTGGCACGGGTCATCGACATCGACGGGAGCGCCGCCGATTTTCTGCATGTTTGCCATGGTGGATCAGGCTTTCTGCTTTTGCCGTTGGTTGTCGTTCTGCTGTGTCGCGGAGGGCCTGCTGCCAAACCCGCGTTCAAACGGGCTTTGCATACCTGCCTCCTTGTAGCGGGCATCCCAGCGGGCGCGGCTTTCGAAGACTTCTTCCGGATCCTGCCCCAGCTCGGCGCATTCGGCTTCCAGCGTCGAGGTGCCGTTTGCCAGCCGTTCACTGGCCGCATTCGCCCGCTTTTCGTCGTCTGCCGTGGGCTTTGATGGCCCGTGGCAGATAGCGTACTGGATCGCATTGCGGTTTGCCCGATAGACATCCGCGCCGCCCTTGAACGGTATCTCGCCTTCCTCGATCATTTCATCGAGCCAACTTTCATAAGGCAGCAGCACATGGGGTGCCGCGATACGATCCGTCCTGCGCTGCGCGATCGGCCAGAGCGACGAATTTTCCATGTTCGTTGAGGCGTAGCTCGCATCAGTATAGTCGAGGGTGTAACCGCCATAGGACATGCTGAGCGCACGGGCGACTTCCCGATCGAGCTTGGCGAGGAAAGCCTTTGTATCTGGGCCTACGCCGCTGATGTTCTTGAATTCAAGATCTTCACCAGGCGCGAGGTGAGACACGCCGGAAAAGCCAGGCCCCATCTTGATTTCCGATTCCGCAGCACGATCGAGCTGGGCCTTGAAGTAGTCAAGCACATCGCCCGCCACCTCCTTGGCGCTGGTTGCACCAAGGCTATCGAGGTTTTCCAGAAACTCGAAAGCCTCTGCGCTGGGCTTCTCGCTCTTGATGATGATCGAATAGATCGTCTGCAAAAACAGAAGCTGCGCGGTCGCATCATCAGAATTTTCCGCCATCAGGAACTTGCGGAACGTTGGCGCTAGCGGCGAGATGCCGCGTACATCCTCCGCCGTAAAGGGGTCGAAAGCATGCATGAACATGGGGCGGCCTTCGATATCGCGGGCAGCATAGTCCCGCTTGATCGTCAGACCGTCGCGGCGCTCTTCGCAGCGATAGGCAATCGGGCGGTGATAGGCATCATGCACCACGCCCTGGTAAAGCCCCTCGATCTCATTGGTGTCCTGCACCAGTTTTGACGGGGTGAACACCAGAAACTTTGTGCCGGTGCGGGTGCCAGGCAGGCGCTGGCTGCGGGGCAGGTAGACGATGACGCCCGTGCTTTCGCCAAAGGCCAGCCAGTTGCGCAGGCCAATGTCAGTCTGCTGCGGATTGGTGAGCTTTGCCCGCAGATCGCATTCCAGCGGGTTCCACGCCCAGACTTTGTGCTTGGCCTTGACCAGCCGCACCCATTCGATTGCCTCCTTCTGGGAGTAACCGAAGCGAGTCAGATCCGGCTTCGGGTTGAGCGCCAGTTCGACGCCCACCGTATCGGCCAGGATCTGATCTGCAGCACCGCGCAGTTTGCCGCTGTTTTGCAACATGTCCATGGCCAGCCCGGCCGCGCGGGTCCACACCCGGCGAATTTCGTCGCGGTGCTCGCGCAGCGAGGCTGGCCGGGCTGCGATCACGCCCGATTGCGTGTCGCGCATATACGCCGCACGGGCGCGCGGCTGCGACGGCAGGCCCTGCGGCCGGACGGATGGCGCGGGAGATGACCCGGCTTTGACCCGAACGCGTTGCTTTTCCGTCATTTGCGTTTCTTCCACCTGTTTTCACGTTTCGCCGGGGCAGGTTTGCCCGGCTGCTGCTGCACCGGCAGCGGTGCTGCTGTGGGGTCTGCCTTGGCGGCAAAGCCGAAGAGACCTTCCTCGAAATCGAGCTGGGCCTCTGGCATCGGGCTTTCCCGCTCTGCCTCAAGACGATCCCAGATCGCGTCCGGCATATCGCGAATGCCGTAGAGGATAGCTGCGACCTCGGCCTGGTTCATGGTGTCGAGAGCTTCGTTGGCTTGCGCCGCATCCTTCTCCCATTTGTATTCGGTGTGGCCGTCTTTCCGTTTCTTCGGCACGCGCCGCTCGGCGGTAAGCATCCGGAAATATTCGTCGTCCAGCCCTGTGGGGAACCCGACGAAGCCGCGCTCCAGCGGGTCGATTTTCCCAACATTGCGGTACAGCGCCATTTTCAGCACCGAGCCGTTGAAGGTGTAGAAACGGCGCGAATACTTGTTCACCTTGCCGGTGCGGTGGTTACGCTCCTTCTTGACCCGCTGGGTCAGCGGGGCCAGATCGCTATTGGCACCACGCACCATGACCAGCTTGCTGGCTGGATGACGCCGAACCCATTCCCACACCTCTTCGGTGAAGGCGTTACCGTCGATCGCCACACGATCGAGGCCAATCGGTCGGCCGACGCTGTTCTTCCAGGTCTGGTAGATCAACGCATCGAGCCGCTCCTGGCAGACCGGGTCCGAGATGTGGCCGGGAATGACGAAGTAATCGACCACGAAGCGACGGAAGTCGCGTCCGAAGGCCACGATCTGGCATTCGACGCGGTCGATCTGGCAGTCGATCCCCAGAGTGAGCACCAGACCACCGAGCGGTATCCTGCCCTTGGCATAATCCGACTTGGCGGCACGATCGCGCAGCGTCTCCCAGGGCGGAGCCTCGCCCGCTGTGACATAGGCCCGCCCGACCGTGTCGTTCAGGAATGTCTGCTCGGATGCAGGATCTCCCTTCGCGCTCAGCCACTCGCGGGCGATACGTTCCCAGCTCTGCAGGGCCGAGATGACCGACCACAGATAAAACGATCGATGCTGGCGCTTGGCTTTCGGATTGTGCGCACGCCACTCACCGGCACGCGCCATTTTTACGCGATGATGCTCCTCGATCTCGGTCCCGCATTCGATGCAGGTGAAATGCGCCTTTTCCGGATGGGCTTCATCCAGATTGGCGAGCATGTTTTCCCATTCCAGCGTCTGCATGTGCCCGCAATGGGGGCAAGGCACATAGAGGTGTTCCTGGCTGCCATCCTCGAAGCTGCGTGTGATGCGGCAGCCCGGCATGACCAGTGGTGTCGAGATCTTGAACACCTTCGCGAACTCGTAAGCCCGCGAGCGACTGTCGGCTTGTGTTTCCGGATCACCCGCCGAGTTGTTCTCGAATTTCGAGAGATCGTCCTGCACCTGCCGGGGCACGGACACCTGGTCGATCGGCGCGTTTGCGCCCATGATCAGCATCGCACCACGGCCATCCGCCCGCTCCTTGTAGAGCAGGCTGTCGTGACCATCCCGGCTTTTCATCGGAAAGGCTTTGGCAAGTGAAGACGTGTTGCGCAGCATGGGCGCAAGTTTCATCTTCGACCAGTTTTCCGCCTTGGTGACAGTCGGCCAGACATACAGGAGGTCGCCGGGGTCCATGGCCAGCGAGCCGAGGGTGAAAATGTTCGCCAGCACCGTGCCGCCAAGCTGCGCCGATTTCATCAGCGTCACAATGCGGCAGGGGTCAGAGGGCGAGAGCGCCTTCAGGATTTCGTTGAAATACGGAAAGTTATCCGGGTTGTAATCACCTGGGAACGGGCTTTCACGCTTCGAAAACTTGATGTTGTCGATGGCCCAGGCGAGGTAATCCACCTCGGCGGGGGGCTGCAGGACTTCAGCCATGACATCATAGGCCAGGCGTTCCGCATTGGCCGTGTGGACGATCATGGAGGTCATTCAGTTCAGGGTCTCCGCTTCTTCGACCTCAATGGCCGTTTCAATGGTTTCTGGCAGGTCCGCCATTTGCTTGCGGGCCTGTTTCGCCGCGTTCTCGCGCAGCTTTCGAAATTCCCGCTGCAGCAGGTGCAGCACATCGCGCTGCGGAATCTTGAATTCCTCGGCCATCGCGTTGGCGATTTCCGGCATGCCGCCCTCGAAGGTGAGAACGATCTTGGTGGCGAGCTGCACCATGGAGGCGCGAGAGGCCTCCGTTTCCGTCAGCGTGCCCGCCGCCTTCATGTCGGTAATGGCCGCGTTGCGGTTGATGCGCTGCAGCTGCTCAAGCTTTTGCTGCTTGATCTCTAAGTCCAGCTCTTTCGGCTTTGGCTGCGATCCATCCGCCTCGCTGCGCCCGCGATAGGTGCCAAGTGGTCCAAGCCGCGCCGCTGGATCTTCGTCCAGGCGCGTGTCGAGCCCGTTGCCCATACGTTGGCCGATGTCGAGGCCCATGCGCAGATCCGCCTTGGCACGCTCAACGATGATGCGGGCATTGCGGCCATGGCCGTGCAGCGAGGCGGCGGAAATCTTGCCCTCCGCCAAGTATTGGCTCACGCGACCGGGCGAGACGCCGATCAGTGCCGCGAATTCGCCCTTGGTAACAGAGGCTTCCATCCGACTTTACCGATCTTGTTTAGGTTTTTAGCCGGTCTTTAGAATTTTAGGCTTCGTTTTTAGCCTCAGACTGGCGAGATTTCGGGCCGTTCTCCGGCCGCAGGGGGTCGGAAAGGGGTACGGTCCCTAACCCAGGGGGGGTGCATAAGGCATGCCTAATGCAATTATAACATGCAACCAATAGGCGCGTCAACAGAAAAATGCAACTAAAGCAATTTTTTTCTGTTGAGGCCACACTCAATCGAAGAAGCCGGGCACCAGCCGCTCGATCTCGTGGATCACACGCGGCGGCAGATCCGTCTCGACCACAGCCGTGAAGGCCCTGGCCGTTTCGCCCTTGAGCATTTCCGCCGGGATGACGACGCCGGAATCGTTGAACTCTAAAGGCGTCCGCGCCTTACCCGCACGGTTGTAGACGTGCCCATGCAGAGCCGCTTCCTTCTTCGTCAACACCGTTGCCGCCGTTTTTCGCTCAGGGAACTTTCCGCCCTTGGTGAAACGACCGGGAAACAGTTTCCGAACGCCGAAAGGTGCAGCCGTCACACCAGCCCGCGTTTCGCGCGGCTTGAAATACTTGAGCGAAATGTCACCGCCCTTGGACGAAAGCGTATAGGTCAGCGATCCGCGACCCTCGGTAAACGTCTCGATGTCAGCGCCCGCTCCCCATGCCCGACCAGTTCGAACCGCCTTGCGGATCACTTTTTGCGAAAGCCCGGTCTGCTTTGCGAGAGCCCGAATGACACGAGTGCGCGCCTTGTCGCCGGTGTGATTGACGGCGCGCTGCAGCACCAGGTGCTTCGCATGGCTATCGAGCCGCTTGAGCGCGTTGTCCATTCGCTGGAGACCAGACACATCCGCCCACTTGATTTGCAGAGCCATGGTGACCTCACATTTGCGGGTGTGCCGCCATTACAGCGGCGGGTTTCATGGCCGCCTCCATCTCTAGAAACGACGAACCCGCCGAGCGATTTGCTGGCGGGTTCGGTTGGCCTTTTTTGGGATGTATAAACGCTATGTCAAGCGACCGTCGCAAAAAAGGGGTATTGGCGAGATTTTTTTATATCGATATTTCAAAGGGTTGAGCCATGTTTGCCGAAGTGTGCATTTTCGACCATGGCTCAAGATCTGCGTGAAAGGGCTGGATTCGATGGGCGGCGAGACGCGGTCTCAGATCATCTGCCAGCGCATCGAGTGCCGTCTGCCACATCTGCCATTCCAGGCGGGACAAAACATCGGTGCGCATGGAGTGGATCAACTCGAATTTGCGGTATGCGCCCTTGGCCGGACGCCGCTTGCGACGGTCAAAACCGTCCACCTCGCACCAGTAAGTGCGGCCAAAGCTGTCACGCGCCCGCTTGCGAACGAACCATTTCGGCTGTCCGTTACTGCTGACGATCGAATATTCCGGACGCGCCACCCGCCATTCCGGACCTTTACCCAGAAGCGCCGCCGAGATGATGATACCGATGGCGCGACGGCCTCGCATCATTTCCGGCGTTAAGCGTAGTTCCGACACAACGCTTTCTACCTCCAGCTCAATCAAGCCATATTCATCGTCGAGATCCGCAAAGGGCTGCCAATCTTCCGGCATATCGAACTCAAACCCTTCCAGACCACGAACGGCATCACCCACCAGCAGCGCATCCGGGTGAGGATCACCGTCTTCCACAAACCCCGGAATGACACCGTAGCTGTTAGGCGTCCGGTCAATCATCGTTCCAAGTTCCGCCATTCGTTCGGTAAAGCGCCACGCCGCAGAGAATGAGCCACTACCACCAGCATCCACCTTTCCCAGCTCGAAAGTGAAAGCCCATTTCAGCAAGTCCTCAATGGAGATGGATTTCATGGTGAAATTCCTTTTCAGATAGTTCTGAGAGTTTCAGGACGGTTGTCCTGATAGTTATTGTTATTGATTTCAGTGGGTTAGATAGTTCGGACAGTTTCGCAGGCTTTATGCCTGAATCTTTTCCCGCTCCCCCAAACCCCTTATGCAAAGGACGCGCGGAAACTATCCGAACTGTCAGCGCCTATTGTTTTTGCTCACCAATTCCGCTCCGAACTATCCGATGAACTATCAGCGCAACTGTCCGGAACTGTCAGACAGTTGCGAGGAAAACGGACAGTTTCGACAAAGCCCGAAAAGGGGCGCGGGGGTGCGGGCATCACAGGAAGCCCTCCGGAATGTCCTCATAGGGTGGCGCTGCGAACCTTCCTGGCGGCGGATCGGAGACTGCCGGGCGTGCAGCGGGCACATTGACCAGGCGAATGCCACGATAATTGACAAGGCCACTCTGTCTGTCCTTGTCGAATTTGCGGCCCATCTCGCGCCCGAATGAAGTCCAGTTCATGGGCTTGCCGCCCTGGTCGAGCGTGAAAAGCTCATACGCTCGGTAAAGATCCTTGCCGGTAATAGCAGGCGCGTCCGGGTCTTTCTGGATGCAGCGGGCAACAAACGCAGCCGTCCGATCCATGTCGTCCCGATATTCCTGCGTAGCTTGTTTGACGGCCTCGGGAATGACCAAACCCTCGCGCAGGTAGATCTGCACACCCTCGATCAGCCAGTTCAGAATGCCGGGATATTCCGGCACGAAGGACGCAACGACCTCCTGAAATTCGCGCCGATCCTCCACCGCGATCTGCTTCGGCCAATGGATGACGGCCATGCGCCGCCAGATCCCGTCATCTGTACCGGTGATCTTCGGATAGCCGTTACCGGACATCATGGCGATGAATTTCGGCTCAAAATCCATGTAACCGGAGAACAGGTTGCGGGCTGTAATGCCTTCGCCACCCGTCAATTCCTTGACGAGGTTTTCTCGCAGCGGCTCACCTTCCGGCAGCTCTTTGACGCGCAGCAGCCGCTTGCCGTAGAGGCGCACGATGTCAGGGCTTGCACCGCCAGATGAGCCGCCCTCGCCCATGATACTGGTGGCGGGCAGCGTCACGGCCGCATCGCCCATCATCCGGCAGAGCGTTTCCATGTAGACGGATTTTCCATTAGCCCCGCTGCCATAGTGGAAGAATAGAAACTGCACGGTGACGCCCAGCATGCCGAGGCCGGAACTGACCTGGACGAGCTTGCGCACCTCCGAATCCGGCAGTTTGCTATCTACAAAGGCCAACCAGTTGGGGCATGTCGCTTTGGCATCGTATTTGACCGGAACGACAGAGGTGATGAAATCCTCGCGCCGGTGGCCCTTGACCACATCGAGGTGAAACTCCTTGCAGTATTCGATAAACGGCGGTGCGTCTGGGGTTTCCTCCACGCTTTTGTGGCGCGGGTTTGGCTTTTTTGCCGTCACGCGGCGAAAGGTCAGCGTGGCGTTTTTGACCGCAACAGTCCATTTGTCAGCGTTGAAATCATCCGGCTTGCGCATGATGTGCGGCGCGATGCAGGACAGCATGGCATTGAGCCGCGCAACGTTCTTCGAGCTGACACCATGATCAAGCCGCCGTTTCACGGCCTTTGCATGCGCTTCCGTCACCTTCTCAGCGGCAACGATGAGCCGCTTTTCCTGAGCCGATCGCTCTTCTTCCTTCTTCTTGAGGGCCTCATCCGCCAGATCCAGCAGCGCCTGCTGGCTCTCCGTGGGTTTGATATACAGCGCCTCTTCGGCAATGCGATCACCCAGCTTTTGCGCAATCGCCAAGGCACGCGGCTTTCCATTAGCCACATCCCAATGGGTGCCAGCCCAGACGCCAAACAGCGGCTCCTTTGATTTCTCTTCCGCCACGACGACCAGGTCATCGCCAAAGTGCAGCTTAAGGCGGCGGGCATTATCCGTGTCGGAGTGATCCAGCTCGGCGCAAAATTCCACCACAGCCGGGTCGGCCAGCGTTTCCGTTTCGCTGGCGGCGGGGTCATCATCCGCCTCTTTCGGCTTGTATCCTTCCCGCTGCGCCTCCGCCTGGCGCAGTACTTCCGCCACCGCTTCCGGTGGCCCTTGTGGCTTTTTCTTTTTTGTCATGCATCACCTGCTATCGCGGCGCTCAATGCGCCGGACCAATCCATGCCCTCCGGGGGCCACCAGATTTCGATGTCGAGATCGTCGCGCGCCAGCCGCGCCTTTGCCCTGGCCATGGCCGAGGCGGTCCAGATCCGCTCGCTGTCGCCATCGGCTGCCAGCACCAGCTCGCGCACATGCGCGGCCACTTGCAGCGCATCGTCGGGAGCTTGATCCTTTTTGGGTACAGGGCCGGGGATTGGCCGCTTTCGCGTGCCGCCATTGGCAAGGCGCGTGACGACGCTTTCGTGAGTAAATGCGGAATCGGGGTCGGCAGGCCCTGCCAGATTGCCGATATCGCCAGCCGAAAAGTAAAACGTATCGTCGCGAAAGCCCTCAGCGCCCGCCACCGCAATCACGTTTTCAATGCCCTCGCCACCCAGCCAGCGCGTGGCCTCTGGCTCACCCAGCAGCGGAATAAAGCCACCCGTCTTGTGGCCGCGCATCTTTTTCGTGGGCAGCCGCTCGTAGAAACCCGCCTCGATATCAACGGGGGTCGGGGTGCGATGGCGTCCGGCATTCGGCAGCAGTGGCTTGCCCGCCTTGGCACCCTCTTTCGAAAGCCCCCACAGCACAGGCCGGGAATTGCCCTTGCCATTGCGCAGATCTAGCCAGGTGATGTGACAGCCAATGATCCGGTAATCGGACGAGACGATCGGCGCAATCATGGCCGGGCCGGAATGAACCTCCAGCGGTTTTCCGCGCTCATCCTCGCCGTGGTAATAGCCGAAGGCCGAGCGGGCGCGCAGATTGACGAAAACGCCGTCCGGCACGGTGAAGCGGGTGCGGGCAAACAGATAATCGCGCAGATAATCCATGGCGCGCAGATTTTCCCGGCAATCCGTGGCGTTGATCCAGAAATTGCGGGCTTTTTCAATTTCCCGCTCACGGTAGAGGTTGCCCTCATCCTCGCGATCCTTGCGGTTTTGCGCGGCCTTTGCCTTGGCGGCATCGATCCGCTCAAGACGCGCTGCCCGCTCCTCTTCCGTTTCGCGCTCGCCTCCTGCCGGAATAGGCTCATCCAGCACGGCCGAGCAGGCTTCCAGAAATCCGGCACGGCTTTTGACATCGAGGTGCAGCATGTGGGCCGCAAGACCAATGCCATCGCGCCCGCCAGCACCGCAGCCACGGCAAAGCCAGACAGCTTTTTTCCGATTGACCGCAAAGCGATCATTGCCGCCACAGCGAGGGCATGGGCCTTCAAATTCCGGCTTGCCCTTCCGGGGTTCAGGTACCTTCAGGCGATCCACTGCTTCGGCAAATGAGACAGCCCGCGCCTGTTCAACGAATTCTGTGACCGCGTCAGACATTCAGGTTTCTCACCCTAAAAACTTCAGAGCAAAAGGACATTTTTGTCCTTTTGCTGTTGACATGAGGACAAAAATGTCCCATAGTGTTCTCATTGAAACGGAGACAGTCATGGATAAGCGAGACCGCTTCATCGCTGAACTGAAAGAAGAAGCCAAAGCCTTGGGCCTCTCTTTCCGGGTCAACAAGTCCAAGGGCAAAGGCGGGCACGCAACGGTCTTCATAGGAGACAAGTTCACCACCCTCCCAAGCCGGGAAATTGACCCGAAAACGGCAGCAAAGATCAGAAAGGGGTTGGGGCTGAAATAAGCCCCAACTTTTCTCGGCTTAGATAGAGACTGAAGCAGATAGTGATGATGGAGAAGACGATGGAAACCTATACCTATGCAGCGACCTTCGAGCCAAACGGGACGCCGGGTGGCTTCGTGGTGACCTTTGAGGATGTGCCTGAAGCCATCACAGAAGGCAGCAACATGGCTGAAGCGAAAGAAATGGCGGCGGACGCGCTGGGCGTTGCGTTGCTGACCTATCTTGAATTGGGTCGCCCGCTGCCCGAAGCGAAAGCGAGCGGTATAATGATCACACCAGATCCGGATGTCGCGGCAAAACTTGCGGTCATTCAGACCTTCACTGAAAGCGGCATGACACAGGCTGAACTGGCGCGTCTTATGGGAAAGGACGCGAAAGAAATACGCCGGATTCTGGACTTCAATCACGCCACCAAATTGCAGGCATTGACGAAAGCGCTTGCCGTAATGGGCAAGCGCCTGGTCGTGGGATTGCAGGCAGCCTAGTCGGGCGACATTGACTATTGAGCAAGGAGAAGGGTGTGGCGTGTCGCGGCACCCTTCCCTGTTTGGCGGCATCATCCCGCTGCCCTCGGTTGCGGTGATGGGGTTCTGTTTGCCGGTCATGCTGCGGCTCCAACCTGCTCAACTGCCAAGTGATTGCAATTTGCGGCTACCAGCGCCCGCGCCACCGGCGGGCAAACGCTGTTACCCACGCAGGAAACCTGCACCTCCTTGGAAAACGGCACCCACAGCGGCCCGCCATTGTGGCCGACGCGCGTTTTGTCGAAGTAGCCGTCGATCTTGTAATCGCGGGGAAAGCCTTGCGCGTTGTAAAGCTCGCGAGGCGTCAGCATCCGCATGCCGATGTCGATCACCACGAATGGCACGCCGTCGATTTCCAGCGTTACGAATTCGCGCTCATCCCAAACACCATAGGAACGCAGGAAATCCGCCACCTGGCGCGCCCGTGCGGCCTGCGCATCGGTGAGCGGCGGGACCGCGACAACACCCTCGACATGCGCATGACGCGGCTTGCACGTCGCGGTGCGCATCGGTTCATCGGTTCGCGAGCCCTCGCCTGTCCCGTAGTAGCTTTGGAGGTAAGGGGTAATCAGGCGAGACTTGCCCTGCCCTTCCGGCATCACCGTTGCGGCTGGCTGATTCAGACCGTGGCCTGTCGAGGTGCCGAAGTCCCGCGTGATGTAAGCGGCGACGACATTCTGATGGCTGCCGGTTTGCGTGAGCGTCGAGGCTGGCGCATCCATAGGCCGACCGGGATTAACACCGCCTATGCGCCGGCTATCGTTGTTGTGCTGCGCCATCCACGCGCAGAACATGCCGTTCTGGTCTTTTCGGCTGGCCGTGATTGTGTGCGCCGGTTCGTGCATCGAGCGGTTAGCACCGCCCTGTTGTGCATAGGTAAGAACCGGAGCAATCAAAGCATGCCGATTTTCACACGGAATAACGCGCACAGGTTCATCCACAGGCGATGAACGATCTTTGCCGCCGTTACCTGGGCCATAATAGGCCGAGAGGTGCGGTGCGATTTTGCCGACATCATCCAGACTAACCAGATACGGCCGCGCCGCCTTGAGCACGAACTTATCAAATCCATAGGCAACGCGCGCCAGCGAATTATCCGCCAGCGGACGCACGGCGCGAACCCCGTACTCCTCGAAGATTTCCGCCGAGCTGGCGAAAATCGAGGGGCAAGGCAGGCTGTAATCAAGCTGATCACCTACAATCGGCCACGGCTGCTTGCGCCCTGCAATCACATCCGGATCGTCCGGACGGCCATGCGTTGGTGCAGGCCAGGCAATCGGCAAACCATCGAAACGGATGATGATGAATAGTCGCTTGCGGATCGTCGGTGCACCGTAATCGTATCCGCGCAGCTCCTTGCTTTGCATCTTGCCGCCGAGCTTACGAATGGCCTTGCACCATTTCTGGTAGGTTTCACCCTTGCGGTCAGGGTCAGGCCGCAGCCCTTTCGCCGTCTCAATCAGCGGCCCGTAATCCTTGAATTCCTCGACATTTTCCATGATGACGACATCGACCTTGCCGCCGCTCTGCTGGATGCGCTCGATCCAGCCAGGAATGATCCAGCAGAGATCGCGGATATTCCGCTCAACCGGCTTGCCGCCCTTGGCCTTCGAGAAATGCTTGCAGTCAGGCGAAAACCACGCGAGGCCGATGTGTTTGCCACGCAAGTGGTCCAGCGGATCGACCTTGTAAACATTTTCAGAAAGGTGGATCGTGTCTGGATGGTTCGCTTCATGCAGCGCCAACGCCGCCGCATTGTGGTTGATGGCATAGTCCGGCGACCGGCCTAGCGCCTGCTCAATGCCTGTTGATGCGCCGCCGCCGCCCGCGAAACTATCAACAATGTAAGGGCCATTCGGCCCGGTTGCCGACATGGCTGCCAGCGCGACACCCGCGAAAAGACTGCCTACATGCGCGTTCATTTTTCACTCCGCATGTACCGTTGGTGGGGTGGGTTTGCCCTTGCGGCGCTGGACCATTGCAATCACCTCGTCGAGATCATCGCTGGTCAGGCAGAAATCAGCGTTTGGATTTTCTGGCGCGCGAACGAGAACGGTGATCTTTGCGCCTGCTTTAAAGTTGGAAAGGATCTTGTCCATCAGGTCAGAGACACGCTCAGTTGTGCGCTGCAGGGCCTCGCTCATCAGTGCATTCCCCCGTCGATAATCACGGTTTTGGAGCTTGGCGTTCCGGCGGCGAGGTAGCCCGCGATCTGGCGGGACAGCTCTTTGTCTACGAGATGCCGCATCTGCTTTCGGGTCCGGGGATCACCGATGGATGAGAGACTGTTGGCAAGGTTCACCACAAGAGCGCCAATGACGGCATTGAGCATTGGCGGGTCGCAGCCATCGGCTGCATCGTGCAAAGCCTTATCAACGGCCTTGACCAGTATTTCGGTCTGCCGCGCCTGCTCGGATCGGTATGCCCTTTCGGTCATTGTCATGGCTTACCCTCCGCATTGGTAAGCCCTTGGCTCGCTTGGGGCAGATGAACGGGCGCGAATACCGGAAAGAGCCGGACGCCATCGACTTTCGAATAGGGATACATCGCGTCGTAAGGATAGCTCTCCGGAAGCTCATCCTCGAAGATCCAGCCAGCAATATGCGGTTGCGCCTTGAGCTTTTCGATCTCCTGAGTCAGTACCTGGCCGAAATCCACGCCTGGATCGCTTGCGCTCTCCGCAAGGCCAAGAAGGTTGATCACCATCTCACCTATCCGCCGGTGGCGCTCGGCAAGCTGATCATCCGGACGCCGCGAAGCGTGCGCGCTCGTGATTGGAGTGCCGATCGGAAAGTTCTGGTCCACGATAGAGGCTCTCTGGCCTCGCCAAATTATGTCTTCAACGGCAAAGCCGAGGCAATGTGCGCCATCTTTCTGGCCAGCTATCTCCCTTTCGCCAACACCATGAGGGGCTTGGCAAACATTAATCAGCGCCTGCACCATTTCTTCGCAAAGCTCAGCATTAATTGGCCGTCCAATGAATGGGCGTAGCGCATCAAGAATGAGCCGCTCCACCGCCCCGAAAGGATCAAAGAGTTCCAGAGGCTCGTTTGGTCCCAGCCGTCGGTCGCCTTGCTCTGCATCTTCACTCATTCCACCACTCCCTTTGCCACGGCCACGGCTGCCGTGGCGTGCAGCACGGTCCAGCCCTCATCGGTAATCTTCCACTGGTCGCCACCGGCAGGCGCAATCAGGCCGTGACCGGCGAGATCGTCGAGCAACGCCTCAGCCAGGATCGGGCGGATGGCGAGCTGTTGGCGCAGACGCATCGCATCGAAGGTCTTGCACCCGGCAATCCAGATCAGCGCCCGCGCCCGTTCTTCCTCGACACGGTCGGCAAGTTCCCGGCGCGGTGTCTCGCGGGTAAATTCATCATCCACCTTGGGGGCACGGAATGTCATCGGGCTGACATGGCCGCATGCGCCTGGCGCAAGGGCCGGTGCATCCTGCTGCTTTTTCCAATCGACACGGATGATGCGCGGATAGCCGTCGCCATAGGAGCCATCTTCGTTGCGCTCCCAGATAAACCAAGCCGTGTTCATCTGGCTGCTGGCCTCGTCGCCGTCCCAGCCCTCGCGATGCATCATCGGCAGGCGGCGGGCGTTGAGGTAGACGCGCGAGGGAGGGCATTCCTCCATCACAAAAATGCGGTCCGGATCCTCGCAGCCGAACATGAAGTTGGCGTTCAGCAACAGCGCCATCTTGCGCGGTTTGTGCTCCCGCAGGGCATGCGCCACGAATTTATTGAGGATGTCTTTGCCATAAGGCGGGTTGGTGACGATATCGACACCCTCGGAATCGCCCGCCACGGAAAGCAGAAAATCCCCCACGCCTTGGCGCTCACCGGAAAGCGTGGTGGTGCCATAACCCACCAGATCTGAGATCAGGACGCTGTAGCCCGCCTCTTCCATCGGCTTTGAGATATTGGCCTTGCCGCAGGCCGGTTCCTTCACCACGCCAGAAAAGCTTTCCAGCGAAAGCAGGGTGCTAATGCCCTCGATCGGCGTGAAATAAGCGTTATTGCCACGCTCCTCTTTCGAGCGGGATTTGGTGCCAATGGCGTGGCTGATGCCGGATTTGCTGGGAGCCAGCCCCTGCGCAATCAGATTGTCGATCGAGCGGCGAATGAAACCCGGCTCTAGCGTTTCGCGATCGCGCAGCTTGCGGGCCGCGTGGATCTGGTCGCGCCGCAAGCCGATGCTGAGAGCCGTTAAAGCGTTGTCGTCGCCAACGCTTTTTTTCGGGCGACCACGCGCTACCTTGCCCTCGGCAGCCAGCCGGTCCCACTCATCCGCAATGCGGATCTCAGACCGAGAGACAAGCTCCAGCGCATCACCCTGAATCCGGTAGCAGGCGGCGAGCGCCTCGGCCATGTTGAGACGTGCCGCCGCTTCCGAAAGCGGCTTGATCGAGGAATAGACCAGATCTGCAAGCTGCTTTGCCGCCTGCAAATCACCGGCATCGAGCAGCGCCCGCGCCTGGTCAACGCTAGCCTCCAGATGTTGCGATGTTTCGGGCAGGCGCGCGATGGCGTTCATAGTGCCGCGCCTTCGTTCAGGCGCAGCGCAAGCTGCTCACCCTTTTTGGTCAGCCTGTAGCTGGATGCCCGTCCGCGCTTGCGCTCTTCCGTCAGGCGGATATGTCGTTGCTCGACCAGCCAGTCGATTGCTGCCTCCGCAGTACCGGGCGTAAGGCGCGCATCGAGTTCAATCCGCCCGTAGGAGGTAACAATCGGATCTTGCTTGGACTTCAGCATCCAGACCAAGGCCCGCGCAGCGTTGACCGGCGCACCGCAACCGCGCGCCGTTTCGGGCGTGAGGCGTCCCTCATCATGCTCTGGTACTTCAGAGCCTCCCAGCGTCAGGTGATGGCGCTGGGAAGCAAGGGCCAAAAGCTCGCTTTGCGGTAGCCCGGTTGCACGCTCGATATCTGCAAAGGAGACTCCTCGCTCTCGCAACAGCAGCACCAGTTCCGTCTGCTGCGCAGGCGTCAGCACCGTCATGCGGGCCGGTGAGACTGCGCAGAGATCGACGGCTGAGAAAATCGGAAGATTGGTCATGTCCACCTCGGTGCGGCAGGCTTCTGCATTGCGGGTCTTGCTGGCGGGGGTGCGGGGGGCGCTACTGGCGGCGGCGGTTCCGGCTCCGGTTTGGCTTCCGGCTGTGGGGCGGGCTCGCCCTGGACAGGATCCGTTTCGGGTTCAAGCGCCGTGAGTGCCTTCTTGGTCTGCCAGGCGCGGATCTCGGCAAGCACATCGAAATGATCCCCGATGATCTTGACCTCGCAGCGCCGCAGGATCCACGCCTCGTTGCGCAGATCGAAAGGCACGAACCAGACACCCACCGCCCGCGCACCATCGGGAATCGCAGAGATTTCGGGGATGGTCGAAACGATCTTTGTCCAGGCGGGCACCTGATCGAGACCATGTCCGAAGAAATATTCGGCAGCCTTTGCTGGCGTATCGGTAACGATATAAAGGCGATATTGGCCGGTCATGCCTGCCTCGCTTTGGCAAGCGCCCGCTGCTCGGCAGCGTCAATGATGGCGCAGACTTCATCTTCCGGAAGATCCAGCGCCTGCGCGATGCAGTAAGTGCTGCTCTGCCCTTGTCGCCACAGATCCAGCACTTTCGGGCGCTTAAGGAGCTGCGAAACCGTTGAGCCGGAATCGAGTTTAAGAGGCACCGTCATAGCGCTCGCTCCCGCGTCTGGTCATTCCAGAGCCGCGCCGCACGCTCGCAGCGTGCGGGGCAGACGGTGCGAACGGCAATCACGCCATTATCCAACGCAAACACCGCGCCGCACTCAAACCGCGCAACAGATGAGCCCGCAGAACTTTCCCGCCTGGGCGAACCGCAGGCGGGGCACTTGTGCCGGCTCATCAGGAATTGCATGCGGCGGGTCATGTCAGGCCTTTTTCTTGCGGAAGTTCTTGAGCCTGTTGCGCAGGCCACCCTTGGCCTTGATGGCGGCGGTGCAGCGTTGCAGGGCAGATGCCGCGCGCTGCAGAAGCTTGACCTTTTTGGCCAGCGCATCGGCCTTTGCGGGAGTGATTTCCTCATCCGCAAAAACCGCCGCGCCATGTTGCTGCACCTGGGCCGATGCCATGGCAAAATTCGCCATGGTGGCCATGACGCAAGCCTCATCATCCACCACGGGCTCCACCGGATCGGAAAGGGTGCGACCGGTTTCGGCGGCAAAAATCGCGGTGATGATGGCCTCGCCACAAATGCGCTCCAGCACCGGAAAGGTCAGGTGCCCCATCAGATCGGGCGCATGCTGGTTGTTCCAGCGACCGACCTGCGCCCTGGAATAGCCCGTCAGCAAAGCCACCTCATCAATCCCGCCGCAGCGTTCAATCAGGTCGCATTGTCCAGCCTTCAGGGCATAGAAAAGAGCGTTTTGCATATCGGTCTCCGCAAGGCTGCAAGTGAGAAAACCCAGCCCGCATTTCTCATGGCGCGGTGCTGGCAAACCGGCGATTCTGCCCGCGATCGAAAGGGGCAGTGCCGGAATGGTTCGGGAAAAGATCACGCTCAAAAACCGCAAGGCACCGCTGCCCGGTGCGATTGCGCCAGACGAGATCGAGGCCAGGGTTGGGGTCAGCACTGCTGACGATAGGGAAAAGGGGCCTCGGCTGACGGGGAGGATGACGCCAGACCGAGGCGTGCGCTGGACTGCCGCAATCCGCGCACGGTTTCCGGCAAGCGCGTTCAGGCCAGCCGGAAAGGGAAAAAAAGAACCAGCCAGACCCTGGGAGAAAAGGCCTGGCTGGCAAGGTGGGGAAGCAAACGTCACCCAGGTGAAGCAGAAAGGCCAGCTCATTCTGCGGCCTCGACGACAGGAGCAGGCTCCGGCCAATATTTGGGCAGAAGACGAGAACGACTGATGCCAGTGAGCTTTTCGATTTCCAGCGCGCGTTCGGGGGTGAGCCGACCATTTTCCCAGCGCATGACTGTCGAAGGCAAAACAGGCGGATCAAAAAGCTTGCCAAACGCCTCCAGCGTCATGCGGGGCGTCTGCGCAGTGCGATATTCCGTGATGGGCGAAGCGTTTGGCATGTGCCACATATTGCTTACTAGGCAAAATTAATCAAGCAAGCATTTGCCTAGCGGATGATGGAACTCTAGAACTTGAAGATTTAATTTTGCATGATGAGCAAAAAAACTGGCCGACCCATTGCCGACACGCCTATCGTGCGGGTGCATTTCATCCCCGAACTTGCAGAAGCTCGGGGGATGAACCAGTCAGACCTTGCGCATGCAGTGGACGTAAATCCATCGACTGTGAGTGGATGGTATCAGGGCTCGATCCCGACTCCCGCCTTACAGAACCGATTAGCAGAGCTATTTGAGATCGATGTGCAGAGCTTATTCCGCCATCCTGCCGATGATGAAGTTATTCGCTCGTTGTCTTTTCTGGAAGCGCAGCAAAAAATTGAACTTGCCGGTATTTTGAAACAATACGACGGCTATGAAAAGAATACAGTCATACGAGTTCTTAGAAGTTTTGTAGCAGCTACCAGCTGAGTTTTGTCCGAGCGAGGAAAGAATTTCATCTCTTGGGCTGATTTAGGTCGTACGGCTCACGCCTTCCTGATCTAGTCTGGCATCGATCCAGCGGAGACATCAGGACAATAGCCGCCGCGTTTTCACCTTTGCGAGAGTGATGAAATCACCCTCATCGTGAAATCTCCATTCCCCACCTCGTGATTGAGATAGGTGCTGCAGGAGTGCTTGCACTGCGTCGTGCTTTCCTTCTCTGTGCTGCCTTGAGCTTTCAGTAGCCTCAGCCCCAGATCCCCCTACGCCGATGCTGATTCCACCCGCTAGAACTTTACGTCTCGTAAACATTTCAATCCCCGATTTCAGAAGCTTAGGTAGATTGAGGTCGTATGAGTTTTCAAGAGTGTTTCGCTCAAAGCGAGAAAAGTACCAATAAAATCAACTCTGTACCAAAATCCGGAAAGCTACATTATATCATATCTTTAAACATGGATTTTTAAGTAAGGTATTTTGAAAGTATAACCCGCAGTTATAATTTTTTCACACATGAGTTGTGTCTAAAACTAACGTTTTACCTGTAGATTTAAGGGGTCTAACGGTGATCCCTCATGAACAACGCGCTTGAAAAGATTGCTGATAAAGTAACGGAAATGGATATCCGTACACGGGCAGCCTATGATCTTGCGCTCGGCTGCCTGAGCTGTCACGCGCTCAGGACGTGCGACTATGGGCGACAAGCCGTTGCGCAGCCTGAAGTGCTAAAGGCAATCTTTCCGGATAATCCCGCACAATCTTAGCCAGGGAGTGAAAGATGCTGCCCAGCTGCGCCAGCTCCTGGGCTGTGCCGGTCTTTATCAGGCGATTGGTCGCTTCGAGCGTTGGATCGACAGACATCAGGTCCGTCACGCTGCAGCCCAAAACCGCAGCCAGGCGCTCAATGGCCTCCTGACTAAGGCCGCCTCGGCCATTTTCAACGTTTGAAAGATGCTGCACTGTGTACCCCGCAAGGGCCGCCACTTGCTTGAGCCTGTAGCCCCGAAACGTTCGCCATTCCTTGAGATAGATGCGCATCATGATGGCTTTTGACAGGCACATTATGGCTGATTTGTGCCTCACGCAATAGGCGATTCTGACTTGCGAATCCCGTTTAAATAGAGAATGACCGAGCCGCCTTAGCCTACTACACAAATCTTGTTTTGCGTGTTAGGCAAAATTGAGGATTGACCTTTTTTGTTTAGTAGGCAAATTTAGGCCTGCCGCAACCCTAACGGCAAATCAGCGACGATCGGCGGCAGGCCAAACCCCACCTGCCGCCGGTCAACCCAACCAGACCATCAGCTTTTCAAGCGGCCGCGCATGCCGTGCGCCGCAAGTGATTTCTTTTGCCGAATTTTGAGGAGTTTCAAAAATGGCCCTACGCGCGAAGACACCGAACCCGATCGACGTCCATGTCGGTTCCCGCATTCGCCTTGCCCGCACCATGCTGCACATGAGCCAGGAGAAGCTGGGCGAGAGTGTCGGCATAACCTTCCAGCAGATCCAGAAATACGAGAAAGGCACCAACCGCGTTGGCGCCAGCCGCCTGCAGCAGATTGCCCAAGTGCTGAACCGCAGCGTTTCCTTCTTTTTCGAGGGAATGAGCACTGACGCCACCGCGCCGGAAAGTGATGATGCTACTGCCCTCCTGCATTCGAAAGATGGCCTGCGCCTGATTGCTGCTTTTGCCCAGGTGAAGGATGCGGAAGCGCGCCGGGGCCTGATCAACGCCTTCATTGAGGCGGCACGGCTGGCGAGCGCGGCAAATGTAAACCTTTCCGCAATCGACCATTTGCACCAGCAGCCATCCGCCGCTCCGACCACCGCCACGCACTGAGGCCGCACCATGACCGGCATCCCGACCACGGTAGATAATCCTGACGAGTGCAGCATCGAGCAGCTTTCGGCCATGCTCATCGACGAGGTGGCCAAGGGCGATCCGGTCAAAGTTGCCAGCCTTGCAACGACGATCCAACAGCGCGGCGGGCGCATTGTCTGCCCCGTCGCCCTCGTCGTGCCAGAGCTGACAGACGAGCAGATGGACGCGCTTAACAAGCTGCAGCCCATCGGCCAGGTCCACATCATGGGTGAGCCTACGCCCTCATCACATGTGGCGACGCTTGAGAAGGAAATCACAGACCTCAAGCGCGAACTGGCATCCGCCAAGCACGTCGCGAAAAACGCGACGTCGAATTGTGATTACTGGAAAGCGCAATATGAAGCGCTTGACGCCAAAGAGACCCCCGCGCCCCAGACGCATGTGAAGTCATCAAAAGCAGAGCCACGCTTTGCAGTTGGTGACATGGTCGAGCGCATATCTGGCGGCACTTGGATGGGCATGGCCGTTGGCGACAAGGGCGTCGTTGCCGCTGTAATACCTACCGCTAATAATTGGCATGACCTCAGGATAGCTGGCTTTGATGGCGTCTATAGCGATTTTAGATTTCGTCTAGCCGAAAACCCCACGCCTCAAACGAATTTGAGCGATGGCAACGAGCCCCGATACACCACAAAGCGGCTGCGCGATGAAATCGCCAAAGCTCAAGCCTATGGCCGACAGCATGCGATCGAGGAAGCAATTGTGATAGTTGGGGAAAACGACGTGGTGTCGGCAATCCGCAAGTTACGCACCCTCATGACCACTTCGCCGCTTGAGGCTGCCACCCCCTCACCCCAAACACATGTGAATGGGTGGCAGCCGATTTCCGATGTGCCACGAGACGGCAGGAAAATTGAAGTCATCGACGCGGCGGGGAGACAAAGCACTCTGTTCGCCAATGCCGAGGCGCATAGTCACTTTCAGATTGCCTATACAAAATGGCGCGACGTAACCCCATCGCCTCAGCAACATGTGAGGCCAGAGGACGCTTGCCCATCTTGCAGTGGGAGCGGTCGTTACGATGACGCGGCAATTAGGGCCTTTGATGGCGCTACCGCTTGGCAGCCGATAGAAACCGCACCGAAGGACGGACGTCACGTCCTCCTTTACTGCGACTACTACGGCATTGGTCGCTGTGCGTGGGAAAGCTGGCGTAGTGTCTGGCGTTCAGACGATCCGAACCACGGCATAGGCTTTCCGCAGCCGACACACTGGATGCCCTTGCCAGATTACCCGACAGGCTCGGTACGAGCCGAAAATGCACGCCGCGCCGCCCTCGCTACGGAGGGCAAGGCCCATGCTTAAGCTGCAACCCGAAAACACCATTGTTGATATACCTGACCTCAACCGGTTCCAGATTGGCGATCATGTGGTTGTTGACGCGACCGAGCATTTCGACCGCTTCGAAGGGGTAATAATTGGGATCGAGCTTCGACGCGTATATGGCGCTGACCGCCTAGAGCCGTGCATCACGCTTCTACACGACGGTTACATTACCGATGAATTCAAGCCGATGGACTGCCGGAAGGTAGACCCATCACCCCAACCGAGGGAGCTGGGTAGATGATGAACGTTCTTCGCTTCTTCAGTAAAAATCGGTTCAGTCACTTCGACGCGATGTTTCTATGCATTGTGTCCTACCAGCTTGCTCTTGACCGCTTCCTTGAGGGTCTAGGCCTCATCGTTATTGCCACGACTGTGTCTGCAATCCTCAAGCGCGCCACTAGGTCCAAGGAGGTAGGCCATGACTGAAGAAAATTTCCCCGGCCTGGAGCTGGCGCAGATTGTGCTGGATGCCGCAGCGGTTGGCCTCATCCCTGATACAGCCGTAAAAGCAGCGCACAAGGTTGTGCTTGCCGCCCACAAGAAGGCGCTGCAGGACAGCCTCAATGAACATCAGATTACCCTCTGGCTGCCAGAGCCGGATGTTTTTGCCCATCAGGCGATCGGCAAGCTGATTGAGGAGATGGGCGAGGCCAGCGCGATCGCAGCCAGGATCCTCATTCAGGGGCTTGATCAATCCGATCCGAAGAGTGGCATCCCGAACCGGCAGGCTTTGGCCAAGGAGCTGGCCGATGTCGCGGCATCGATCGGCTTTGTCCAGGGCATCACCATGATTGACCGGATGCCGGAACGCACAAGCGAAAAGCTCACGGGGTTTGCAAAGTGGGTGGAGCTGCTCAACGAACACCAAGCCGCGCCGGAGGCTGACGCCAATGGCTGACCATACACCGATCGAATGGACAGACGCCACTTGGAACCCGATCACGGGTTGCTCTGTCGTCTCCCCCGGTTGCACGAACTGTTACGCCATGAAGCTGGCCGGAACCCGCATGAAGAACCACCCCAGCCGCGCAGGCCTGACGAAAGACAGCAAGGCGGGACCGGTCTGGACTGGCGAGGTGCGGTTCAACGAGCAGTGGCTGCGGCAGCCACTGCAATGGACCAAGCCCCGCATGATCTTCGTCTGCGCCCATGGCGATCTGTTTGCAGAGGGCGTGCCGGATGAATGGATCGATAAGGTCTTCGCCATCATGACCCTGGCACCACAGCATACGTTTCAGGTGCTGACCAAGCGCGCGGAGCGTATGCGGGAATATCTGATGGCGGCAGATTTGCTGGACCGGCTGACAATGACCGCATGGAAGACAGATCAGGAAGAAGGTGCCAGCTGGGCTGCTGATATCCATTCCGGCCATTGCAATGGCTTACCCCTGTCCAATGTCTGGCTTGGCGTTTCCGTCGAGGATCAGCCACGCGCCGATCAGCGCATTCCTGCCTTGCTCGATACCCCCGCTGCGCTGCGCTGGATCTCGGCAGAGCCTGTGCTCGGCTATCTGGACATCGAACAGTATTTGCGCGTGATCATCCGGAAACCGCAAAGCGTCGGGAAAAGTACCAACATCAACTTTGAAATCGTTCGCCATGCCCTTGACTGGGTCGTGGTCGGCGGGGAAAGCGGACCAGGCGCTCGCCCGATGCATCCGGATTGGGCGCGCTCACTCCGCGACCAGTGCGCAGCGGCTGGCGTGCCATTCTTGTTCAAGCAATGGGGTGCATGGGGCAAAGCCACGCCTGCACCTGCCGGAACGGCGGGAGATTACGCCCTTGCACCAAGCGTGCCGGAGAGTAGGGGATATGGAAAAAGCGTTTTTCCGATCGACGCTTTTCCGCTTCAGATCGAGGGCTTGATCAGCCCTCCAGCCGTTCTGCAGCGCATTGGCAAAAAGGCAGCCGGTCGCCACCTGGACGGCGTGCTGCATGACGGCTTTCCGGAGAGACGCGCATGAGCCGGCTCCCTACCCTTCTGGCCGTCAGCGCCTTCTTGATGGGGCTTGCACTGATGGCATCGGCGTTTTTCTATGCCACCCTGCCCCAGCCACCGATCCAGTGAGAACGCCACGTCGATGACAATTCAGGGCAGACAAGCACCGACTGAAATTCTTCGGTTGCAGAATCGGTCAATGGATGCCTTACATGTAAGAATGACAAATTCTACATCTGATTTGAGTCGCAAATACGTAGCTGCCCACCGGGCGCGGCTGAAAGCTGCCGGTCAGGTGTCTGTTACGACAGTTTTGTCGGCCGAGACTGTTGAACAGCTCGACCGGCTCAAGGAGCAACGTGGCGTGTCATCGCGTGCGCCGCTGATCGAGGAAGCTGTGAGGGCTTATATTGAAAACTTGAGGGCATAAACGAAAAAACCCCGCCGTTGGCGCGGCAGGGGTTTTTGAGACTGTAGCGACCTGTGTTGAGGAACAACGAGGAACACTCATCTAATTTCCTCTTCAACATAGGTGAGATTTTCAGAACCCGCAAGATGCTATTCTTGCGGGAACGCTAAATCTTTGCCTGCCGTCTCGGTCCTCCTAAACAGGAGTTGGGAACAACCATGTCGGGATTGATGAGGGCGGCGCTTTCGAAAGCCTCGCCAAGGCGGAGCCATCGCTCCGGGGAGCGCGTGCGCCGTCATTCTAGGCTCAAGGGCCATTGCGAAGGCGGGTTCTGGAAGCCTCTCACCAAGAAAGACGGCTGGCGCCTGGTCGTGCTGGCTGAAGAGTATGACCGGCTGCGCAAGGAGCCAGGCAAGAAGAACGGGCCACTGGGCACGGTCGCGATCCAGATCCTGCGCTACATGATCAACCGCATGCACGAGAAAACGGGCCAGCTCGATCCGTCGCTGCAGACAATCATGACAGCGACAGGCAGATGCAAGGATGCGATCTGCAAGGCGCTGAAGCGGCTGCAGGAGCATGGCTTCATTGAGTGGCTGCGCCGCTATGTGCCGACTGGCAATGATGGCGCTGGCCCACAGGTGCAGCAGACCAGCAATGCCTATCGCCTGATGCGCCCGCACAAGGCCGAGAAGGCCGTGCAGGCCGCAAACGCCCCTGCCCCCGATGACCAGGCGCTGCACGCACGCCAGCAGGCCGCTGAACGCGCGCTCTACGAAATCGAAGAGATAGGCGGCCGCCACATCGTCGAGGCTTTGGCGACGACAACCAGCACCACAGGGAAATGGGCTCGCGACCTGCTTGATTTATTGAAGGAGCGTGAGTCCGTTAAACGGACAGAACCCCAACTTAGATATCTTTTATAATAAGCGGAGGCCGCTTGCTCGGGCCGCTGACGCGCCCCTGCGGCCATTCCGAACCGCGTTATGTGCGGTTCGGCGGCACCAACTAAGAAATATAGCCACAACATCACCTGTGGCTAGCGGAGCAATGGGCTTATGAAGATTTCAGGAGAGATGCGGATAGAATGGCATTCCAAGGGCATCACAAAGATTGATGGATAGACGGCGGTTTGTACAAATTAAGCACACGCAACGAAAGGGACATTTGTTGGCGTATTAGGTGCTGCACTCCCTGCTTGGCCAGAGGTCCATCTATCCGACAGGATGCGGACACAAACCAAGCTTGGCCTGCGCTTGAAGCATTGACCCGTCTGTATCTGTTCATACTTGGCTAAACGCGCTATATGTTGGATAGAGGAAAGACGATGAACCAGAAGCCCAAGAAAAAGATCGTAGTTCGCACCGCCCGCAACTCTCGCAAGGGTATTGGTGGAGGGTGGGCCTATGCCGCGGCGGCGAGTAGGCTTATCGGGGCATCTTACTCAAAAACTTCTGGACGCATAAAGCGCCGTGCGGTGAAAAGTGAGCCTTTGAAGGCTTCGCCTATAGAAGGCGATATTGATCCGGCAGCTTTTGTTCAAGAACTACTTGAGACCGATAAGATCATCATGGACTACCTCGCCCTCTAATGGCTGAGCCGCGTTGGTTGACGGCCGATCAGGTCATAGCCTTGAATGCAGCGATCCTGATCAGCACACAAGAAACACACTTCGTCAGAGATTTAGCCGCCTTGGAATCTGCGGTCGCTCGACCGCTTAACCGCTTCCATTATTTAAGTGATGAAGCGTTATCCAGCCTAACTGCTGACCTGATTTATGGTATCGGCAAGGCTCATGCTTTCGAGCAGGGAAACAAACGGACAGCTTGGGCAGCCGGCAGAATTTTTGCGCGCCTGAATGGCTATAACATTGTCGTGCCGAAGGAAATCCAAGAGCCGGTAGCGAAGAAGATCGAACAGATTCTTACCGCGGAAGCTGATGGTTCCAGACTGATCAGTTGGATTGAGCCCCTGCTGGTCAGGTCGAGCTAGAGCCGCTTTCTACCTGGGGGCGGTTCCGGCAGGGTGTCTACAGATGTTGATGGACCATATATGGCCGCTTTGCCGGAGAGTGGAAAGCCAGATATGTCTGCTTTCTAGAACGGAATGTCGTCCGATAGGTCAGAGGGTCTATCGGGAACAGCCCCTGTGGGAAGTGGGATGTTGGTGACGACGAAAAGATTGAGAATGTCGTCTCGATCCATGAAAAGGATTTGCGCTCTCTTGCTCTGGTCCAACTTCCCCCCGATCCAGTTACGCGCTTGCTTCGTAATTTCGCCACCAGCAATGATGAACGCATGGTCCACTAGAACGCGCCTGCTCAACTCGGGGTCAAAGATCTCATGACCGAGCATCATTGACACCTGATTATAGATCTCCGCCACATTGGCGTTACCGCTTTTGGTTACGCCGGAGGAATCGATCTTGCCCTTTTTTGCTTGGATGCCGAAATAGATTACATGCATTGTAGGCAGCGTAAATCGCATCCAGATATCTTTGCCGTACTCCAGTTGCTTATCAGCATGCCCGGCCGCGGTGATACGGTGATAACCAAGCTGCCGGAACATCGGCAGTAAGACCTCTTCAATTAGGTCGTCTTCACTGCATGTGTTGAGGTAATCCGATAACTGCGCTCGCTTCTTAATTTCTTCTGGAGCAAAAGGTCGGTGTGGGTTAGATACTTCAGTGATTTTATTAGTCTTGATGTGCCTGAACTGTAGCGTTGCGCTCTCGTCAAAATACGCTTCGTACCCCTCTTTTCGAAACGGCACATTTAAGACCTCAAGCGCCTTCGCTCGGTCGGCGTCATCGCCTTCCGCCTCTGAACGATCCATAAGCGTTCTGAACAAATGGACGAACCTTGGTGGCAACGCATTCGGCCCTGAAGATGGTTCTGACAACAGTTCTTGGAGTCTGTCTATCGCCCACATATAGCGAGTGCTGCCGTCGTGACGGAAAGGTAGGTCGCAATCCTCGAAAAACTGGCTGATATAGTAGCTGGAACGGTAAGGAAAATGTTCCGCGTCTCCTATAACACAATCCGCGAGCGCCCTTATGTTCTTGGATCTAAACATTGTGTCTCCACGTTGTCGCCAGGCCGAAATACGATTTCACTACGGGAAGTTGTTCATCTCATAAGGAATAGCAGCAGCAAAGCCCCATTGATTTTTTTTCATCCTAAACAGGGCCAGTCGGCGCGACACTGCGATTTTGGCCAACTCGAAGAAGCAGCCTTGCAGGAACATTAGCGGGCTCGGGTCCGGCTGGGGGCGGAATAACACTCGAAGCCAAACCGCAAATCCTCTGCCATGCGAGCGGCCTGACGCTTCCGATAAGGAGTACTTATCGGGGGAAAGCGGCTTGCTCCGTGGAGATCTGTCGAGCGGACAGAAAGGGGGCTTTAGCGTCCCGATGTCGGGTTTCGATACGTATTTTCAAATGATTAGCGCGCCGCCTTTGTGATGAGCCAGATGTTCGATGCACCCTGATTTCCACAATGCAGACAGCGGAGCTTCGGGCGCAGATCTTCCAGCAGCGCAAGCTTGCCAAAGCGCCGCGCCAGTCGTTGCCGGTCAACAAATCCCTCGCGCGAACAGTGGCCACAAACACCCTTGAGGGCGTACCACTCAGGGATCGTCTCGATCGTGGCAAGGCGACCGGTTACAGCCAGGCTGTAATCGTCTGGGAGCAGGTTTATGCCTCGCCGGTGCCTCATGTTCTCTTTGTGTTCTTATTTTTTGGCTGCCGTCAATACTCCTGTGCGGCAGCGCGCAAAAGAGGATTTCCAGTGCATCGCGTTAACGTGCGTCAACGTTGACGCATTAACGTTATTGCGCGTTAAACATGAAGCATGTTAACGCTCCTTAAAGCATTAACATGCACCATGACGCTACATAATGCTTCCAGATCAGGAGACAGCGATGCCCGTCATTGCCGTAGCAAACCCCAAAGGGGGCGCAGGTAAATCAACCACAACACTCGTTCTGGCGACTACGCTTGCTCGCCAAGGCGCGAGCGTCACAATACTGGACTGCGATCGAAACCAGCCCATTGCTGGTTGGAGAAGCGGCACATCCACCAATCCAGTGGTGGTCGATAGCGCAACCGACGAAGAAACCTTCAAGGCCAAGCTTGATCTTCACCGCACAAAGCAGCAATTCGTCTTCGTGGATCTGGAAGGTACGGCCAGCCGCCTCATGTCCCGCGCGCTTTTCCGGGCGCATCTGGTCATTATCCCGATCCAGGCTAGCCCGACAGACGCGGAGCTGGCCGCAAGGGCAATCCATCTCATCAAGGATGAGGGGGAATCCTTCGACAAGGTCATTCCGTACAGAGTGCTTTTCACGCGCACCTCACCCGCAATCCCAACTAAGCTGGAAAAGGCCATTCTTGCCCAGCTGAATGGTGGAGAGATTCCGCTCTTTCACAATCACCTGAATGAGCGCGCCGCCTTCAAAAGCATGTTTTACCATCAGGTAGACCTGACGGAGCTTGACGAGAGCGAGGTCAACGGACTGCCGAAAGCGCGAGAGAATGCAATTCAGCTCGCGGGGGAATTGATCAATCTGGTGACTGAACAGGAGAAGGCGGCATGAGCGGCAAGGATTTCGGCTTTGGCAACAAATTGACTGCCATTAAACCCGATACAGATCCGGCACCATCGGTGCCTCAGCACAAGATCGACGAGGTTGCTGCGCGTCACGGCTTTGTTTCCCGCGAACCGACGCAGAAAATCAGTCGCCGTCGCGAGGCAGAGCCATCGGCTAACCTGAACATCCGCCCGCCCATCACCACCTACAACCGCTTTGTGAACTGGTGCATGGAGAACCGCTACAGCTATCCAGAGGGGCTGAAGGAGTTGATGGATCGTGCCAATGTTAATTGACGCATTTGCGTTGACGTGCGTTAATCATGCTGCATCGTAGAGATGTAAGACGCATAACTGCGGTTGCCATGGCCGTCGTCATCAGTCTCGCGGCAGCATCTCTGACCGAGGCGCGAATCTACGCAATTGACGGAGACACGGTCGATATTGATGGCGAGCGCATCCGCATCGCCAATATCGACACACCCGAAATCGATGGCGCGCAGTGCGCAGCCGAGCGCCAGCTCGGCCTTCTGGCAAAGGAGCGCATGCGTGAGCTGGTGAGGGAAAAGCCGCTTCGAATCTTCCGAGGGGATCACGGCAGAAAAGTCGATCGGCATGGGCGCACATTGGCGAGGATCGAGGTCAAGGGCAGGGACGTAGGAGAAACCTTGATCCGCGAGGGCTTGGCACGAAAGTGGACCGGCAAGCGCAGTCCGTGGTGCGGCGGTCGATAGTCAAAATTGTAAAAAAATGAAATGCCGCCCGAAATCCTCCGAGCGGCCTGATATGCTTCAGCTTAGTGGCAAATTCGCAGGCATTGGCTTCTTGCCATCCAGAATGATGACCTCGCCCACGTCTTTGCCGGATCCGCCTGTGATCGTGTAAGTCAGCCCCACATTGACCATGGGGAATGCGGCGAAGGTTTCCCGCACGCCTGGTGTGTCGTTGAGCGAAACCATGAACCGCCCTTTGATGCGGCCGAGCCGATCTGCCAGGGCGGCAAAGCTTTCCCGGCTGAAAACGTTTTTTCCGTAATCGTTCTCGCACCCCCAATAGGGCGGATCAAGATAGAACAGCGTCTCTGGCCGGTCATAGCGGTCGATGAATTCCGACCAGTCGAGGTTTTCGATGACGACGCGGGAAAGCCGTTCGTGCACTGCCTCGAAGATAGGCCCGAGCCGGTTGATATCGAAGCGGGCAGGGCCGGTCGTATCCACGCCAAAGGAACGCCCGGAAATCTTTCCACCGAAAGCCAGACGCTGGAGATAGAGAAACCGCGCCGTGCGCTCCAGATCGGTCAAAGTTACAGGATCTGTATCCTTGAGGCGCTCAAATTCGCGCCTGGACGTGATCTGGAATTTCATGACCTCCATGAGTTGCGGATAGTGCCGCTGCAGGATCCGGAACACTGTTGCCACGTCTCCGGAGCGATCATTGATCACCTCGGAACGAGGAATGAGGGTGCGGCGGAAGAAAACGCCGCCCATTCCGACAAAAGGCTCGGCATAAAGAGAGTGGGGAATTTGCTCCAGCAGTGAGGCAATGCGCTGGGCAAGTTGCTTTTTGCCGCCGAGATAGGGGGCAGGCGGGGTAACAGGTCTCACACTTGTAAAATCAAACAGGTCCATTGTCAGGGATCATTTATTCTGCCATTGGCCGCTCGCCTGCAGGCGCTAGGGCGTGGCAATTAACCCCGGTGTTTGCCAGGCGGGGGGAGACTGCAATCAATACCCGCCGTTGCAGCTTGCAAGAGCTGCGGCCGCCCTATGCCGGGCAGCAGGAGAGGGCCGGACGGCGCTGAACCGTCCGGCCGCATTTGAAAAAAAAGCGTTGGTGCGGCCAACGCTTTCCTGTGTCACATCACTCGCTGGCTGGCTTTTTCCCGAACCACCTTGAAAGTGTCACCTCTGCACCACGCGGGCCGAGATAGGCCCCCATGGCAATCAGCCCGGTGGAAGCCGGTTGCTGAAGATTGAGCCAGGAGGCAAGCCCCTCGCCAATCAGGGCCATGCCAAGCGCGATCGGCAGCTCGTAGACGATCTCGCGGCCAAGAAACTTGCGGAAGCCCTTGCGCGCCTGTTGAACGTGCCACATCACCCGGCCAAGGGCTGCCCCCACCAGCGTTAGGCCAGCGCCGCCCAGCCAGGCGTCAATCATCTCCGCAAATGTGCGGTAGTTTTCGCTCATGGCTTCACTCCGCAAATCCTCTCCAGCTTCTCATTCTCGGCCAGGATTTGCCGCTGGGTCTCTTCCGTCAGGCGGTCATGCCGGGAGGGATGCACCGCCCGTGCAATGTCGCAATAACTGCCGTCAGTCGCGCAGCCACCGAGAGAGCCGATCATCAACAGCAGCGCCGTCAGCCTTACGCACTTCATCCTCAATTCCCCTTGCATTCCGCACTGCCTTTGCATCAGCCGCCTGTTGATCCGCCTTCGCGCTGGCTTTGCCGCCAGCGCGTCCGTAAAAGAAGGCACCCGCGAGAACCGCGAGGCCCGCGCCGAATGCCACGGCATAGGCTTTAAGTCTCAGCCACATCAGACCGGCACCTCTTTGCCCCGCAGCGTGTTCCAGCGGCGCTGTATGAGATCGCGGTTCCGATAAGCCACATAACCAAGCGCCAGGACCACAGCCGCGCCCGCGATCCAGCCCCATGGCAGGCCGGTGGACCAGGCGGCAACAGCCGAACCAATGCCGGTGCTGGAAGCTTTGGCGACAGCCTCACGCGCAGCGCCCGCATCGCGCCGGAGCTGCGAGAGCGTGGCAGGGCCGATCACGCCATCAGCGACCAGGTGCGGGTGGGCCTTCTGGTAGGCAATCACCGCCTCCTTGGTCTTGGCCCCCATCCACCCGTCGATGGCGCCGGGATTGAGCCCCGCCGAGGTGAGCAGCTCCTGCGCTTCCTTGACCACCGGATCAGGCGCGCGGACCGGCACCTCGGTGGCTCGGCGCGGCACGCCTTCAGGCGGGGCGGAATCAACTCCAGTATAGACGCCACGCTCAAACAGCATCGCCTCTTCCTTGCGACGGCGCACCAGTCCCGGCAGCTTTTTGCCGCCAGCGGTGCTGTAATGGGAGGCAAGATAATCCGCCGCGGCCTTCAGCTTTCCGGCACGCCACAGCGTAGCCCATTGCCAATCCATCACGGCAACGCCGAGGTTGAAGGCGGCAGAGCAAGCCGCATCTGCCTGATGCTGGGTGCGATCGGCAGGGCTTTTGGCAACAACGGCAGGCATGTATTCCAAGGCGATCACCGCATCGAGAATGGCGTCGGACTGCGCAGCCGTCAGTTTGGTTTTCCCCGGCACAAGCTTTGTGATGCCAAGCTTCGCCAGTTCGCGGCGGCAGCTATCGCTGCGGAGCGTGAAGCCTGTGCCGATCGTCGGGATCTTGCGCGGATCCAGATAGCAGGTGAGCGGATTGCCTTCGTGCAGGCGCACGAAAGCCCTCCCTTGAGGGGAGATCGATGTTACAGGCAAGGATGCCTCCTATAGCAATGTTGGGAGATGCGCAGCGCGCACGGTTTTGCGGCTATAACGCCGCAGGTCTGCCCGCGTGGGAGGCGCGGGGAGAGGGGCTTACTTCGCGCCGGGCTCTTTCAGCTCGGCGGCGGTGGTTGATCCGCCAGAGCGGTTGGCGCGGTGATTGACACTTTCCATGCGCCACGGGCCGTCGATGTCGGGCTTTGCGCCGGAAAGGTTGAGGATGCTTTCAGCCTGCGCTTGCGGAGCGAGATCGAGCAGAATATTGCCACCGCCTTTTTCGCGCTTGGCCTCGCCCTTGCGGCCTTTGATGCGCCGCTGCGCCTGGTCCTTGTCGGCAGATGGCAGGCGGATAACATTGGCGCTGTCGGGAGCATCGTCACCGGCATCGATCTCGATCTCTTCCTCGATCCACTTGGCCGCCTTGCGGTCGAAATAGCGGGACTTTGCCTTTTTCCAGACGCCGCGCCCGGTAAAGGGGGCAATGTCCCAATTGATCACATTGCCGCCCGTATCGGCCACGATCGCGTCGACAGAGGGCAAGGAACTGGAGCCGCGCTTGACAAGCACGGCCTGATTGCCCCGCAGCTTGAAAGTGCCGTGGATCTCGCGCGCCATGCGCTCGCCAATGTCCAGAAAACTTTCGCCATGGGCCGCCCAATAGGGAGCCTTGATATTGGCAAGCGCCGGATCGAGGCGGATGGAATAGCCCGCATTCTTGGCAGCCTGCTCCAGAAACTCGCCCAGCGTGGCATCGTCCTTGTGAAAGCTCTGGATCTCCTTGGCCTTGCCGCGCGTATCGAAGCCCTTGGCGCTCACGGGAATCAACCGCCCGCCACCGCGCGAGCCGGTGCTGCGGGCATTCTCGATGACACCTGAAAAGACCTCATAGCCTTTCAGGATCACGCTGATATCCAGCCCCTCCATGTCGAGGCGGATCTGGCCATCGGTATCGTCGATCGTCAGCGAGCAGGCATCACTGGTGATGCCTGCCTTGTCGGTCACGCTGATATCGATCAGATAGGGGCGCAAGATGCCGGTGCGATCCGCGCCACCGATATGGACCTCCCACGGAATAGACCAGACGGCGGGCTGGGAGAGGTCGTACAGGACGCCGTTGATAAACTGCTGCATCGTCAATCCCGAAAGAGGCTCTTTTGCTGCACACGGACCTCCTTTTGCGGAGGCAGATCCGGAATGGTGAAGCTGGCACCAAGCGGCAGCACCGCACCCAGCTCTGCAAGTCCGGGGTTCAGTTTCAGCGTTTCATTCACCAGCTCGCGCCCGCGCACGCCATATTTGCGGTGCAGCACCAGCTCGACCGTCAGCCCCTCACCGCGCACGGTAAATGTTTCCGGCATCAGAGACCTCCCAGCGCCTTAAAGAGCGAGAACAGCCCGCCAATGACATTCAGCGCATCGCCCTGCTGTTCTTCCGCCTGCTCAAGCGTGATGGTGTAGGCAATCTCGAAGCCCACGCCATTGCGCTGCACTTCGCGGTGCTCTTCATCGATCTGCTTGATGGCGTACCAGCCAGGCCGGGTGCCATCGCCCCGCATCAGCGGAAAGCGAGTCCCGGCGCGGCGCATGGCGTGGAGCACTTCCAACTGAGGGAGCCCGCCGATCCGCGAGGGCAAGGCCGTGCCGCTGATGATGATATCATCCTCGCCAATGCCTGTGCGCTCCTTGCGCTGGAGACCGCCGATCACCGGCTTTGCCACAAGCCCGCCGCTGGCCGATCGGCGCACGGAATCGGCGGGCAGGGGCCGCGTGTCGAGCACGACAGCACCAAGAATATATTGCATGATTTTCTCTTTCTGAGGGTAGACTCTCAACCGGCAGTTTGGTTTTCATCTCCCTTTCAAAAGGGGGATGTTTGAATGATCAAAAAGGTTATCGTCGCCGTCACGCTTGCATTTGCGTGCGCATCAACGGCCATCGCATCGTCTGCTGAAGACGCATACGACAATGAACGGGACATAGCCCTGGATGAAGCTACACGGGAAGCCTTCCTGAAAAAGCACGAAAACTGGAAAGCCAAAGACGGTTTCAGGCCGCCAGTAACCTCATGCATGGGTGATGATCCCATGTGTGAGCCATCCAGAGCAACTATGTTTGTGGATGCAAAATACGCGTACCAAGGGGTCTATCAGGCTCAACGAAACCTGGCCTTCTGCCTCGATGATGGGTGCTATGGCGCGGCCATACCAAATCGCAACCTCTCCTGCGCCTGGCGTATCGTGATTGCGGCGTCCGGCAATACGAAGGTCGACGCTCTGGACCTGACCAGTCTCAAGGCATGCCTTTCACAACTTGATGCAGCAGGGTTGGCCGCTGCTCGCACACAGGCAGCGGCCATCTTCAAAAGCGTTTACAAGCGCAACATTCCCGGCCCTTGGCGCTAATTGCCGAACCCGTTGGTCGAGGCCTGCACGCCGCTCATGCCGCTATTGTATTCCTGCTGCATAACCTGAACAACAGCGTGCGGGTCCTGCGCTCCATTAACCGTGACATTGAATGTCACATTTGGTTGCGGCATGTTGGCAATCGTCACAGGCCCGGCCAGCGACACGGATGGCGTGCCGGATAGGGTTACGGCAGGCGTGCCCTGAATGCTTACGGTGCGTCCGATATCGAAATCGTCGGCCTGCTTTCCGGGCAGGGTGTCCGTGCTCCCGCCCAACCCTGCCTGTCGGGAAATGCGGGCATCCGCCATGATGATTCTGGCGAGGGCGCTAACCGGCGCTTGTGTTGACGAGGCAGGAAACGCTTCCTTTTGCCACTGATACGCTGCACCCACAGGGTAGTTCGGATCGTCATGATATCCGGATAGCCAGCTCATATATTCGTCGACACTCAAGCCTCCACGGTTTCGATCTTGCCATTGCGAAACTTCGCGCATGCGCCTTTGCCACCATGTTGTTCCATCCCCACCTTTGTTTGCCGCCGCGACGATATCAGGGTCATAGGTTCCGCGCGACGTCCACGCCCGCGTCTCCTCTTCACCTTCCCTCAGATGCCGACGCCGCCTTTCATCTTCCGTTTCTGCTTTGGGACGCCTCAGGGGAGTGGGCACATCGGATACTGGAAGATCAAAGGGGTTGAGGTTTCTGGCACCACCCGGAAACTCGGCAGGAAGAAGCGTTTTACGCCCACGGCTAAGCATCGAATCCCTTTGCGCAAGCCATTCATAAACGCTCTTGATCTCTCCGTTCCCCTGCTGAATCAAGGCTTCCCTGTAGGCGTCCTTAAGTTCCTGATTGCTGGCGGAAGGCTTGAGCTTTTTGTAGCGATCTCTGAATTCACCTTCCTGTTGGGCTTTATCAGCAATCGTCTGTCCGGCTTCAGCGTCCTCCAATGCGTTCTTGTCTCGCAGCCATTGGTTGACTGTATCGAGTATTTTATTGGCCGTAGGTGCGACAGTCTTTCCGGATTGAATTGCCAGCTCTTCCATCAGCGTCTTCAAACGCTGAACCTTTGCGGCACTATCCTCCGCTATCTGGTCAAAATCGCGCAAGGTAGAGCCATCAACATTCTTCAGGCTTCGGGTCATGTCCCTCAAGGCATCACGCTGCATAATGAGCGCACGCACGCCTTGCTGCATCTCCCTATCGCCAAACAGCAGCGGGATCCTGGAAAGATCACCCTTGAGCGCCACCTGCGTCATATCGAGAAAGACATCCAGAACATCCTTGCCACTCTTGCGGGCGTCCTTCAGCGCCTTGGCTATGTCCACGCCCATTTCCTTGAATTTCGTGCGTGTTTCTTTGGTTTCCATTTTCTGGAACACATTGGCGAGGTTGGTGGCCGCACCTTCGGCAGTGCCGGATTGGTTGCGCACGATCTGCAGCATGGCCACCATTTTTTCGAGGCCTTCTGTGCCTTCGTAACCAAGCGCCGAAAATGCGGGCAGAAGCGAGGGCAGGTATTGCGCCATATCCTTCAGCTCGAACTTCCCTGCCTTGCCGCCTGCCACCAGGATATCGAACGCTCTCTGCATATCGGCGGCACCAATGCCGAGAGAACCGGCCATGGCATCGGCTGTCTTTCCAATATCTGCAACCTCGGCACCAGCCGCCTGCGCGGTCATGGCAACCGATGGCAGAAAGGCAAGCGAATCCTCCATGGATCGACCGGACGCTACCAGCGCCTCCATTCCTTCGGTGACCTTGTCGATCGGCATATATGCATCGTCTGCTGCCTTATGCAGCTGCCGCATCGTGCCGCCAACCGTGGAAAATCCCTTATCTGCGGTAATAGCGATGCGATTGATGCGCCGCTCTGCATCAGCGTAAGCACTAAAGCTTGCGGCTTGGCCCGCCACCATGACCGCACCAGCAGTCGCAGCCCGCCCCGCCCACATCATCATCTGCGCCTTGCGCTCCTGGGCAGCCTGTTGCTGGGCAATCATCAGGTTTTCCTGCGCCCGATGCTTACGGGAAAGATGCGCCCCGCGCTGGGCAAGTTCCAGCTCGCGTTCTGCCCTTTTCAGCCGGTCCAGATTGCCGATGGCGGTGCTGATGCCAGCGCCCGTTTTGTCTTTTAAGTCTACGACCATCGTTGCTGTGAGTTTGCCAGCCATCGGTTAGCCCTCGCTGACAAACTGCGGAACGATATCATGGAAAAGCTGGTGTACTGCCTCACTGTCCGGCCAGCGAAGCGCCTTGATCACCAGCGGATCGAGGTCGGCCAGACGCGCCAGAAACGCGCGACGGGAGGCGAGATCACCGTTGACATAGTCGTCGATCTCGCCCTGCGAGGGCAGGCGCAGCGTGATTTTGCGCAGCCATTTGCCGTTGACCTTGAGCGGCACCAGCAGCGCGTGAGAGCGCGCACCGGCTTGTGTGTTGACCTCAATCTTGAGGTCCGGCTCCAGGAGGGTGGCCGGTTCGATGTCATCAGCCGGCACGATGGGCGAGAGGTCGGAAAAATCGAGATCAAGGGCGGTCATGGCTCACCTTATGTCGAGAGATGGAGGTGTGGGCGGCATGGTGCCGCCCACTTCGATTACGAGATACCAATCGCTGCGCGATCCTCGGCGGTGATATCCACGCCGTTGACACGAATGATGCCTTCGCGATTATCGGCGTAGAACCACTCTTCGCCATCGACATGCAATTCAAGATGCTCGATCTGCTTGATGGATGAGTTGCAGCCCTTGAAATCACCGGGGGCTGCATCGTCCGGCGTCCATTCGGTAATCACGCCTTCCACATCCATGCGCACCGACACGCGCTTGCCTTTGTTGTTGCGCATGGCAGCCGCGAAGGTCCAGCTGCCCTGCAGGCCGGGCATCAGATCCTTGTCAAAGCCGTTGACCATGATGCCAAGCTGGATTGCTTCGAGCTTCGGGAAAAAGAACTCCACATCTAGCACGCCACCGCCAGAAGAATGCGGAACGGTTTTGTACTTCAGAGCGCCAAGAACGACCTTTTGCAGGATCGTTGACCGGCTATCCTCTGCCGCCGTCGATGGGCGAAAATCGACCATAGTCATGATGAGCGATGACTTTTGCGCCATGGCTTTACCCTTTCAAAAAATATGGGAAAGGCCCGCACCAAGGGCGCGGGCTATGAGGGAAATCAGGCGGCAGCAGCCAGGCCGGTGATGATATCGTCGAGCAGTATTTCGTTGGCTTCGCGGTAGCGGCGGATGGTGTGCTCCGCCAGTTTGAAACCGGAGACCGGCTCCATGGCGATATCCAGCGCCAGCCTGCCCAGGCGCAGATTTTCCGGGCTGTTCTGGTCCTTCCGGAACATCTTGGCCTTGGGTGCATAGCCCAGAATATTGCCATCCACCTTGTGGTCGCGCAGCATGAAGGCAATCGAGTTGATCCACGCCTCCACCATCGGTACATCAATCGTGTTCTTGCCGAGATACTCACGCGCAAGCCGGATGAGCTGCGTGGTGATGTAATCCGTGCCGCGCACCTGGTGGATCTGCTCCCACAGCGTGCTGGTCTGGGCGTTATCCATGCCGATGAAGACGAACCCGCCGTCAGAGACTGCACCATCGACCTCGGTTTCGCCCTGGTCGACGATGGCGATATTCGAGGCAAGCAGGCGCTGACCTTCGACCGAAGCATCCAAGAGATTGAATGCAATATCGCGAGACGTACCGGCCAACTTGTAAATCGCCCGGTTGCAGAAAGGCTTGAACGGCAGACCCTGATTTTCATTATCGACGCGGATCATCAGGCCCGCCACACGCGGAGCCATGGGCCGTGTGACGACATTTGCGCCCTCGTACACCCGCGCCGCGACACCGATCGGCATAATGCGCTCGCTGCTCAAAAACTCGCGATCGGAAACCGCAGCCTCATAGGAAAGATCACTCACATCGACCGGGGAGACCGCGAGGATCTTGCCGAGATTGGCCTCCAGCGCCGTCAGCACGGGGCTGGCCAGATTTGGCGCTGGCCGGAAGGCCGTGCGACCGGCGATCACGATGCGCGGCGTGGCCTTTGCCTTGCGCGGCACTTCTGCCAGGGAATTGACCACTTCCGCAATCGCCGCAGCCGTGAGAGCAGGCGTTGCCTTTTCCGGCACGCGCCACACGGTGACATCCGCGCCGCGATTGAGGCTGTCGAGCTGGGCGTTGATGCCGTTGACCGCATCGGCGGCAAGGCCCGTGCCGAGGGCTGCAAGCCCCTCCGCATCGGAGGAGGAAAAGCGGCGCGGCTCGTCCGTGCGAAACTCAGAGGCCGACGCGTCCTCGGACGTATCGATGATGAGAACTTTCGAGAAGTCCGCGCCGATAACGGGCATAGGCTCCGTCATCACGCGGGTAAAAGTCATGCCAAAGGCAGGTGAGGTCATTTTGATGTGTCTCCGGAAAGACGCGCCTGCCCTTCGGCGCTGGATTTTGGGCAACAAAAAACCCGCCTCGATGGGCGGGTTTCAGGTTCGGTTGGTGGAGCCGGTTACATCGGCTCGATGCGGTGGGTTAGCATCACCGCCGCCTTGACCGCAGCGAGGCGTTCGAGGGGCAAATCAAGTATGGTCAGCGCACCGACCGCGCTATTGCGGCGGCCTTCGCGAATGGCTTCCGCCGCCTGGTCTACCGCCTCAAGAATAACGGCGGCATCACGCTGCATGACGCTGATAAGGTGCTGAAAAGCTGCGAGTTTCTGTTGTTCTTCGGTCATTGTTTTCGTCTCCGTTTGCAATGACAGTGTTTTCGCTCTGGTCGGGCAAAAAGCCCAGCAATGCCAGTGCTTTAATCGCGCGGTTGAAAACTGGTTTTGCTCGTGTCCGGGCATGTGCGCGGATCCGAGCAATGGTTTTGCTGAGGCGTCAGGATTGCGCCGCTGCCCACATCCACAGCGCATCGATCTGCTCTGGCGGTAGGCCCATGGCAGCACCGATCTGGTTCACCAGCGGGTTGTCCCGCCTGTAATTCTGCGTATCCTGCCAGTCGATCAAAGCCGCCTCGCGCTCCAGCGGATCGGCAATTGTGCCGATCTGCGCTTCGACCTCTGCCGACGTGACGCCGATCGACAAGAGCCCGTTGCGGAGCTGCTTGCGCGTGAGCGTTGGGAAGAAGGGCGTCGATGGATCGATGACGGGTGGCGTGTCGGGGATTGGGTCTGGCGGCGGAGGCGCAACCCATTCACCATCGATCAGCCGAGCCATGTAGACCATGTCCGGTGTAGCTGGCACGAAGAGGGCTGCGATTTCCGGCATGAACACGGCGGCAGGGTCAAACTCGACGACTTCCGCGATGGTCTGGATGCCGTCCTGTTCAATGATACGTGCAAACATGACGGTCTCCCTCAGAGCGAGTACCAGATGATGACAGCGCCTGCGCCACCGTTGCCGCCGTTGGCGCTTGTAGAGCTGCTGTTTCCGCCGCCGCCACCACCGCCACCATTGCCGCCGTCTCCGCCCGCATTTGATGTGTCAGTGCCGCCGCCACATCCGCCGCCGCCGCCGCCGCCGAACCCGCCATTTCCGCCCTTGTTGCCACCCGTACCGCTCGATCCACCGCCGCCGCCACCGCCGAACCCGCCATTGCCACCAAAGGCAACATTGGCTTGACTAATCGCCCCACCGCCTCCACCGCCGCCACCAGGCCCGCCAGGGGCGCCAGATGATGTTTCGCCGGTCGATGCTCGCCCGCCGCCGCCGCCGCCGCCCTGTATTTCACGCAGCGTTATCCAGGGGCCTCCCCCCGCACCCGCCTCGGCTGAGAGGTATTCAGTGCCACTTCCTGCAGGCCGCGCTCGCCCCCCACGCGCCTGACCTAGCGAGCCAGATCCGCCAAGGCCGGGTTCGGAAATGGAGTCGCCGCCATCGCCGAGTGCGCCACCGCCACCCGCGCCTTGGTTAGTGCTTGCATCGCCGCCGCGCCCTCCGATACCACCGCCGCCAGCCGCTCCAGAGCTGTTAGCGTTTCCGCCGCGACCGCCCCATCCGCCGCCGCCGCCTCCGCCAGCGCCGGAGGCAGATTGAATACCGCCAGCGCCGCCGTTGCCGAATATAGAGCCAGAAGCGCCTCCCCCGTTCCCACCCTTAGAGGTGGTGCTGGGTCCGCCTGCGCCACCAGCGCCGCCATTCGCAGTCCATCCGCCTTGCACGGAGGCATGCACAGTCCCAGTGCCTCCTGCAGCAGGCGTTGCACTATTTACAACGCCACCAGCGCCACCTGTGCAGGTCAACAAGGTTGTGCCAGCAAGCATAACGGAAGTTGTGCCGCCACCGCCGCCAGCCGTATTGTTTGCCTGAGCACCAGCGCCACCAGCGCCGTAGGTAATGTTGAGAGTTTGACCCGGAGTAACGTTGATGACGCCACCGGCAGCGCCGCCACCCGCACCGCCATTCGACGTGGAGCCGCCGCCGCCAGAAGGTCTTGCGCCGCCGCCACCACCACCCACGGCCATGATTTCAAGCTGGGTGACGCCGGTTGGAACGGTGAAGTTACCAGAGGTCAGAATGACGCGGCGGATGTACGGGATCTTGCTGCCGCCAGACATGAATTGGGAAACATTGCTCATTGCAGCATCCACGTTGTGCCGTTGTACCAGATCAAGCAGGTGAGACCGGGGACATTGAGGTTGAGATCTTCGGCGAGACCCATGATGGTCTTGCCGTTGCGGGCGACGTTGGTCGCGGTCGTGTAGGAAAGCACCCCGCCATCAATCAGGCGGATGGATGCGCCTGCTGCCGGATTGGCAGGGAGCGTGAGCGTGATGCCTGCTGTAATGATGCGGTAAGCCTTGCCAGCCACCAGATTGGCGTTGGCGCTGAGAAGTAGCGCCTCAGCGGGCAGCATCTGGATCGCCGCAATGGCATCATTCCGCGCCGTGACCTCGTCAGCCAGCAGCGAAACCACTTCCGCGAAAGCAGCCTGGACATTGGCCGAGGTCAAACCTGCTATTGCCGACAGCGTAACATTCGTTGCGACGACGCCGCCTGTTTGTAGGGCTTGAAGCCGATCCTCTGCCAGGCCGATTGCCGTTTCTATGGCAGTCAGAAGATCCTGAACATTTTCGATCTGAGGAGCCACGGCATTGGCAAGCAATGCCTGCGCTGCGGCGATTGCGGCGTTGGATACTGCATCCTCAAAGCCGTCTGCTGCCGTTTCGACGGCGGACAGACGGTCTGCAAGGCTCGCATGAACCTCATTCCACAGTTGCGAACCGATATCGTGGTCGTCCGTGA
>NZ_STGA01000059.1:48715-48924 GCF_005222835.1 Rhizobium sp. FKY42
CGCAATCGCTGCATTCGATACTGCATCCTCGAATCCATCTGCTGCCGTTTCGACGGCAGACAGACGGTCTGCAAGGCTCGCATGAACCTCATTCCACAGTTGCGAACCGATATCGTGGTCGTCCGTGACCTGATAGCGATTAGATGCGCTCGGCGGTGTCAATGACATCAGAACCCTCTCTTTCCACGATCAGCGTCAGCAGATCGCCG
>NZ_STGA01000059.1:48934-49207 GCF_005222835.1 Rhizobium sp. FKY42
GTTAGATGCGCTCGGCGGTGTCAATGACATCAGCACCCTCTCTTTCCACGATCAGCGTCAGCAGATCGCCGCGCAGGGTATGATCATTCATGGGCCGCAGCGTGCGCCCCGGCACGATGGGCACAGGCCGCGCCAGCCGAACCGAGTATTCCGCATCCGGCTCATAGGTTGGCGCGGGCGTCGATGGTGTCTTTGCCATGGGATTTCCTCAGAGCGCGTGCATGGAGATATCTTCGACGAAGGTGGTTTTCACCACGTTCGACGTGCCGAAGG
>NZ_STGA01000059.1:49217-49615 GCF_005222835.1 Rhizobium sp. FKY42
TACGAGAGGCACAGGCCGTGCAAGCCGAACCGAGTATTCCGCATCCGGCTCATAGGTCGGCGCGGGCGTGGGTGTGGTTTTAGCCATTGGTTTTCCTCAGAGCGCGTGCATGGAGATATCTTCGACGAAGGTGGTTTTCACCACGTTCGACGTGCCGAAGGTGGGCCGGACACGAACAGAGGTGACCGCAGAGCCCAGCAGGAAGGTCGCCGTGATCTTGCGTTTCTTCGGGTTGAAATAATCAACCTCGACTTCAGTGCTGGAGGGCGTGCGAAGCGTGCCGCCTGCAATGATTGTTGGCTGCGCTGTATTATAGGCAGGATCGAAGTTATCCATCTTCTGGACAACGACGATGGTGCTGGAGGAAACGCCCAGATTGAGGGTTTGCGTCACAGCAA
>NZ_STGA01000059.1:49625-156562 GCF_005222835.1 Rhizobium sp. FKY42
GGTGCTGGAGGGCGTGCGCAGCGTGCCGCCTGCGATGATCGTTGGTTGCGCGGTGTTGTAGGCAGGGTCAAAATTATCCATCTTCTGGACAACGACGATGGTGCTGGAGGAAACGCCCAGATTGAGGGTTTGCGTCACAGCAACGCCCGACGATTTGACCCGCATGGCAACGGCTCGCGCCGTGTTATCCAGCAGAATGCCGGGGGCAAGATCCGTGGTGCCGATAAAGGTTGCCCGCAAGCTGACCTGTGTCGGTTGACCGACCAACGGCGTTACATCCCCCGTCAGGATCTCGTACCAGTCATCATCGCCGGACGGCTGGATTTCCCATATGACCGAGGTGCCAGCCGGGAAGATGCCGTTATAGAGCAGCTGGATCTCTGTCATGCCGAGAGGGCAATTCAGAGTGCCGAAGTTGATGACCGTGCGCGTTCCTTCGAACTTCGCCGCATTGATGCGAAACGCGAAGTCGTTCAGGTTGTCGCCCTGCGCCCAAACGCCATCGGTTGCCCAGAACAGCGAGCCTTGAGCAAACTTGTTGCCGCTCACGGTGCGCAGCGCATGGTTTCCAACCGTCACTGTGTACCAGGCGAGGCGCTTTCCGGCCTCAAACAGGATCGGCTTGTCGAAGGTGAACTTCACATAACCGATTGCAAGTTCGTTGGCTTCCCGGCTGGCATTGCCGATGACGCGGGTGAATGTCGGCTGCCCCGTCTGGCTGACTTCACAGACATAGAGATAAACCGCACCACTGGAGCCGACACGCTCAAACGGCAGATCGATGGACGTTGCCAGGAAGGTCTGACCGACAAGGAAGGTCTGACCGTAGATGGAGCCGTTGATGCCGTACTGCTTCACCTGCTTTTCCCAGTAGGTATAGGACCAGGTGTCGTATTGAACGGACTGGACAGCGTAGCCCTGATGGCCTTCCGATTGCGGGTTGGCGTTCCAGCCGGTGGCGTCCACCGTCTCGCCACCGAACTGGAGCGAGGGAAGCGTGCCTTCCACAAGTCCGGACGAGACATAGGATTGGCCGTTGACCGAGAAGACTTCGCCAGCGCGCGCCGCCTGCCCAACATCCGACCAGCCTGCCATATTTTCGCAGACATGGAACGACGGGCCGTAGCTGATGGAAACACCGGACGCCGTGCGTTCTATTGCCGTCTCAACCGTATGAACGCGGTCAGAGATATCCTTGTAGCCATCGTTGCCATCCACTTCGATGCGGACGACTTCGGTGTACTTCGGAAACGCCATGCCGCCGCGAAATGTCAGCTTCGGATCTTGAGCCGTTGTCAGAGCCAGCTGGTTATTGACGATCTGGTCATAGCTGGCGCGCACGCCTTCGCGAATGCGGGCAAGCCAGTCTGCGTGCGTCTTGTCCCATACCGTTTGCAGCAGGCCGTTATCATACCAGTAGGCGCGTGCCTCAGCCGGCAGATCCAGCAACCGGCGAGCGGCACCAATATCGCGCTGCATCTGGCGAATGATTTCCGGACGCGGAATCGTGGTCAGCTGCGAGGTGATGTTCGCAACGTTCGTTTCCAGTGCCGCCGTGCGCTGGATTGTGAGATCGAGGCGCCCTTCCAGAATGGTCACGCGTCCGTCGATCTCGTAGACGGATTTCACGCGCCATGCATTGCCGGGCTCTATGTCCTGAATGCCCGCCGTGGTGATGCGCACGAAGCAAACGCAGGTATCGCCCGCGTTGACGGTGGGCCGCACCTGCGGAGCGGGACCAAGCGGCCCGCCCTGAATGAGAAATGACACATAGCGACGGTCGATTTTTGGGACGCTGGTGTTGACCGGCACACTGGTCGTCAGCGGTTGTTCACCGGTTTCAATCGGGCGATCCGAATTGATAACTTCCGTTTCTGGTCGGGCGATGATGGCCACCCACCGGTCATCACTGGCGACGACCGGAGACCAAGACTGCAGATCGACGGTGGCAGCCACATCCATGCGGTAGACGATACCATCATCGTGCAGCTCGCCTGCCGTGATCGAGATCCGCGTGACGGAGTCCTGCGCAACAGTCAGCCTCGCCCAATGGTTTTGCCAGCCCAGACCGGATACGGTCACGCCATCCATGGCCTGACGGGCGAAAATACCGATATTGGTGAAATCCTGGGGCGGTGCGATTTCAGCCTGATTGAAGTTGAGGATCTTGTGCATGTGGTTTTCACCTGAGCGTTGAGCGCGGCCTGAAGGATCCGAACTTGGCGTTATCGCCGAACTTGATGCGGTCGCCGAACCGGATGCGGCGACGATGGGTAAAGCTTGCCGTGTATTCGCAGTGCTCAGCCTTCGCCGCGCGCGCGGCAGCCTTTGCCCGCTCGATCGGCTCCAGCGAGGGAGGGCGAAGTGCCGCAAGCCCAATGGCCGAACGACCGATGATGAAGGCGTTCACCGGCTTTTCGAGCGTGACCTTGATGAGATAGCGCGCCTTGAACGGCGGGTGATTGAGCGGCGTAATGCCCAGCGCCGACTGGCCAATGACAAAGCGGGCCGGATAGGCCACGCGGTCGAGGACTTCGGCGCCGACAAACCAGAGATAGCGTTTCAGACCCTCAAACGTGCCTTTCAGCTCTGCCAGCTGTTCGCCGGGATAGATGGTCGAGACACCCGCGCACTGCGCAATCATTTCCCGTTTCGTTGCCTCTGACCAGTCGTCATACCAGAGATCAACCGAGTGATGCGCCGCAAGCCAGGGCAGAAACCGCACAGGCGTCTGGTACGGGTCCATGATCTGCGCATATGGCACTGGCAAATCATCCGACATTCCTGCGGCTATCGCAAATTCGAACGGTCCTGACGAAGACGGCGGCATAATCGCCCGTACATCACTCATGATCGGACCTCCGGTGTGATCGTCAATGCAGTCATGGCCGGCACCTTGTATGGATCCGGCGGGATAGCGACCGGTGACAGGTCACGCACCTTGATGATATTTGCGCCGTAGGCACTGCCTGCCAGCAGACCACCGGGGATTTCGCCGCCAATCAGAGTGCGCTGTAGCGCAGCGGCTCGCACACGTGTTTCCGCTTCCGCGACCAGCACCGATGGTGCCGGACCTGCGCCCGGAACCTCAATCACCAGAGAGACCGCATATTCCACTCGCGTGGCCGCCAGCACTGAAACCGCCACACCTTCCGGCGAACGGTTCACTGCGCGAACCGCATTTCGAACCGCTGTCAACTCGCCAGACGTGGGCAGTCGCCCGGATGGGCCGATGATCACCACGTCCGTATCGCCGCGCCGCCCATGCACATCAAAGCCATTCACGCGGGCGTCCCAGAGACCAAGCGTTTTATCTGCCGACTGCGGCCATGCGCTCCAGGCATCGAACAAATAGCGACCGGCAGAACCCGCTGCAGGCGCATCATAGGAAAGCAGATAGCGCCGAAGAAGTGCCGCATCGCCTTCCATGACCTCGGCGGCATTCGCGGTGGCGGGCTGGGCAACCAGCCTCTCGATATTTCGGCTTGCGACCACGTTATCAAGGTCCGCACCGGTCGCACGAACGGCTAGAAGCGCCATGATCCCATCGTTGACGCGCTGACGATCATAAAGCCGCAGATTGCTCCAGGTGCGCAGTTCGGTGATGACGGGATCGGTCTTGATGTTCTCGACCGTGTATTCCTTCAAGCTCGGATCAATGGCACGCGACGCCGCATAATCGGCCACAAACCGCTCAACGGCTCCGGCAAACATCACATCGAAATCCAGCGGCTCAATGGCGGCAGGAAGCGGAATTCTGGAAAGGTCTATAGCTGTCGGAGCGTAGATCATGACAAGCTCCGCAGCGGCTTGGCCGCAATCGAGAGATCGACGGCAATCTCATAATTCCCATAGCGACCTTCCGGGTAGTAGATGCCGCCATGGCGAAGACCGAGCGCGCCAGCCTCCGAAAGCCGGACCAGCTGGATCTGCTTCAGCTCATATTCCGGCTCCCAGCGCGCGGCAGACGCGGCAAGCTCGCCATAGATCTGAAGGGCAAGGGCGGGTGTGAGATCTTCAGCCAGATAAGAGCGGAGCCGGTTCCCGAAATCGAGCAGCATCGGCATGGTATCGACCGGCGTCGACCAGATCTTGCCGAGCGATTGCGCGAGATGTTGCGGGCCGGTGATGATCTCACCTGTCCGGGCATCGCGTCCGCTCCTGTATCTGATCTCTCCTGCCATGCCTTTTTCAAATCCTCAAACCTGCCTCAAACGTCCTTTGAAGCCGCTTCTGTCGTCTCTTCCTCAGAAGCTTCGGGCAGCCCTTCCGGCCTGATGTGAAGCGCCAGAAGTTCGCCCCGCGCTTCCTCTTCCGTCAGGCGCAGCACATCGCCTGCCTGAACACGGCGACCGGCCACGCGCGGCGGTGCCTTGTCGCTCACCACATAAGCAGAGCGGTCGTCGATGATCGGGCTGACAGCTGCCGAGGATGTCTTGGACTGAGGTGCCTGACCTTCTTCGGGCTTTGTTGCCGACGGTGCCTCTGATGCGGATCGTGGTGCTTTCGCCATGAGGCGTTCCCTTCTTCGGTTAGCGAGGTGGCGGGCCGCTGAGATCGCCGCCCTTTTCAACATTGGTGTGGGTGTGGCCTTCGCCGATGTAGACATCCTCATGCGTCAGCGTTCCGCCTCCGGTGCGGACATTGCCGACGAGATAGATGTCTTCGGCCTCAATACGGATCGGCCCTGCCTTGCGCTTGAACACGCTGGTATCGCTGGCATCCGATGGCGATTGATGATCGCGGTCGAAAGAGGCTGGAACGGCAATCGAGCCTTCGCCGATCGTGCCGGACATCGACACCATCAGCATCTGTTCGCCTTCTTCCGGCTGGCTGTGAATGGAAAGCGCGCCGACGCCTGCTTCCTGCCAGCGAAGCCAAGGGGAAAGCACCGGCTCACCTTTCGACGTCTTGCCGAGCACGAGGCGAAGACGGCGCTTTTCCGGATCGACCGGGCCGACCTTGCCGGAGATCAGCATCTGGGCAAGCCGCCGCTCGGCGGCGTTGATCTGGGCTGCCTGCCTGCGCAATTCCAGCGAATAGGGATCACGCATCATCGGCGACTTCCCTTGCCGGTATCCAAGGCGAGATCTCCTCGATCTGTTGCGCCTGGTCGTATTCGATGAGGCCGGTATCCTCGTTGAAACGGCCGAGATGATCGGGGAAGATGCTGTCGCCGATATCGATGATCTCCTGCGACCAGGTGACGGCATAATAGGCGGTGCCCTGGTCGGCATCCTTGATGGTGAAGATCGGCTTCAGCTCCGGAATGCTGGAGCCGGGAACCGGCATCACGTTCGGGCGACCCCACATGGTCGTTTCCAGATCCGAGAGAATGCGCAGCAGCTGCGCGCCGATCGCAAGACCGACGGCTTCCTTCTCGACGCGCCGGTTTGCCACGGCCTTCGCCTCGGCGGCGATATAGGCGACCCATTCGACCGTGCAGCAGTAGGAACCGTCGGAGAGTGGTGTCGGGCGAATGCGCGACCAACCGATGCCGATGCCCGGAGCGACCACGACCTTCCGCGCCACCAGTTCGGAAAGATCCACCTTGCCCGGATGCAGTGTCACGGAAACACCGGGAAGCAATGGCTTCAGGGTTTCCACAATCGCGGCATGGGTCGCAGCCAGCGGATCGGAGGTCAGAAGAACGGAAAGGCTGACAGGCTCGATCATAGCAGCATCCCGAAGTGATCGGTGACGAGTTCAATGATTTCCCGCTCGTTCTCGGACGAGATCCCGATGAAGGGTCGGGCGGGAATGGTGACCTTTTGAGCGGTCACGTACTTACCGCCGATTTTGAATGACAGAGCATCTTTCTCCTTCGGCACGATGACAGCGCCGTCCTGGTGGACGTGGGCATATTCCCATGTGTTGCCCCATTCGGCCTGATCGGCAGAAGCCGTCCAGGCGAGCGAGGCCAGAAGATGCTGGCCGCTTTGCATCAGGATCGACGTGCCCTCGTGGTTCGGCTTCCAGGGCGTACCGTCAGGTGCGGTCTTTTCTTCTTCGATGCGACGGCGTGTTTGCGTCTCTCCGATCGACGCAATGTCGGTCATCAGTCCTTCAGCGTTGAAATCGAAGATCGGCCGCAGCTTCCTGAAGATGCCGTCGAGGTCGGCGGCATCGATGGTGATCGAGATCCCGCTCATATCCGGCCAAGCCTCTCGCGGGTGAACATCCGCTCCGGTGCGGTCAGCACGACCTCGTTCTGGCCGATGTCACCGGCCTCAACGCCTTCTGTTACCGGAGCGGTGCTGGTGACGGTTCCCAGCGCACCTTTGCCGGAAGCGATGGCCTCAAGCCGCTTCACCGCCTGGTCGTAGCGTTCCTTGATGTTTTCCGTCGAACGGCTGAAGTCGAGCGCGATCCGGTAGAACGCAATGTCGATGCAATAGAGCTTCAGAACCGCGAGAGAGGTTTCATCCAGCGCGGAAAGATCAGCCACTGAGTAGCGGGCAGCCAGAATGGCGCGGATCTCGGTCGAGGCATCCGCAATACAGGCCTCGATCCGGACATCGTCGCGCAAGCCCGTCTGTTCGTCAGCCGCCGTCAGCGTCAGCAGATCACGATACCGCGCTTCGATGTCTGCAATGGTGGCGTAAGGCTGCATGATAACGTCCTGTTTAAATGAGGTGCCGGTCTCTCCCGGCTGTCGCGTCCATTGTCAGACGTTGCAGGCTCCGTGCGCGCGGGCCTCGCCAACTTGCATCTCCCGTCATCAGATCCGCCGTTTAAGCTTTGGGGCGGGTGGCCTGACCGTTGTCGCCGGATGCTTTCGCTCGGTATTCTTCAGTCCGTTTCGTCGGCAGGCCGCTCTTCGTAACGGCCATCGATCTTGAGGTACGGGTCAGCGCGAAGGGCTTCAACGGTAGCTACCGGATCGTCACCCAGATCTTCCCCACGAAGCTCGACGGGGACCGGGCCGAACGAAATCCCAGCACGACGGCGCGGGCCTGCCGGAGCGGAAACAATGAGTACCTGTTCGCCGATCATCATTTGCGAGGCGACGGGTGCGTCCTTGGTGGACAGATCGGGATTATCCTTGGCAGCCAGAACCATGGCAGAGATTGCCTTGCTGAGGAGAACATCACGCTCAGTTTCTGGCAGCGCATTCCACTGCTCAACCGACAGACCAGACTCCTGCTGTGTCACGAACACGACTTCGCCGAGCTGCAATTTGAGGTCGGGCGCAATCTCAATCAGGTCCGGAAATGTGTTCGAGCCATTGAGCGTCTCGTTGTCCTTCAGCTTCTCGGTTGTCTTCGCAGGCTGCTTTGCCATGACTGTCTCCGTTGGGTTCTCGGGAAAGCGGCTCGATCAGCCGTTTGCCGGAAAACCCGCTGACCCGATTGCGCAGGTCAGCGGTGCTAAGCGTTTGGCTAAATCAGCCGAGCATCGGCGCGTGCATCAGCTGCACAAGGTTGCGGTCCACGTTCGTGGTGCCGTTGACCTGTTCGGACATCAGGATGTCGCGCGCCTTGAAGTGATTGGTGTTGCCGACGATGAGATGCGTGGGCTTGATGTTCAGCTTGCGGCCCTCGTCATCGGTGAAGTTCGTCATCGCCGTATAGGCGGCGCGCAGATTGGCGGCGGTCAGGTCCGCCTTGGAGCCGAACGCCATCTGCCAGAAGCCGAAACCGGCTGCCACACGGGCATCGACACCATAGAGATACTGATCGCGCATGAAGACGTGATCGGAGGTCTTGCCGTCTTCCTTGGTCGTGAAGTCGTAGTCGCGGCGGCGCTGGAATACGAAAGGCTTCAGCGGACGTGACAGGTCTGCCAGGATCCACGTCTCGCCAGAGCCTGCCTGCATGTTGGAAACAGAAACTTCCTGTCCCGGCTGGCCGACCGGATGATCGGTGTCGAAGAAGAACTGGCCGTCATAGCAAAGCGAGGTGAAGCCGCTGTTTATCAGTTCGAAGGTGATTTCGTCCGGATGCTGGGCGGCGGATTGCCCCATCATCTGGAAACGCGCCGAGTAGAGGCTCAGCTTGTCGTCTTCGATATCGTCCCGCTCGACGCCGATGGTCATTTCGAACTTGCGGTTGACGATGCTGTAGCCCTTGGCCGTCAGCTGCTTGACGCGGCGATCACCGATCCATTCGCGCATCTTTGGCATGTCGCCGAGCCACGAATAGACTTCCTCGCGGCTGTTGGACGGCACAACCGTCGCAACCGAAGTATACATGGCCGTCGTCGCAGCGAATGCCATCTGATAGGTCGTCTTGAAGCCCTTGAAGGCGGCATCAAGCAAGGCGGGCGTAATCACGCGTGCCATGGGGTTTCCTTTCTGGAGAGGTTAAGCGCCGATGCGCACGAAGACGCCATCGGCATCGACTTCGATGACCTTGCCCGCAATGGAGCGGGTATTCGTGCCGGAGGTCTTCGCCACCGTCTGGTCATCGACGATGTAACAATCCTTGCCGATATCGGCGGCGGTAACGGCATCGGTGGCAAGGTTCGCAAACTTGAACGTGCCGCGTTCGACCGGCACCTTCTTTGCGCCATCAGCGCCGGAGTTCACGACCGTCACTTGCGCGATGCCAAGCGCGATCAGGCCGGTGGCCGTGCGGCCGGGAACAGCGAGACCGCTATCCATGACGACAAGGCCGCCCTGGTGGATGGTCGTGGCACCCTTGACGGGTGGGTTATACTGGCGGCCCTCGGTCTGGACGACGGGTCGGGCCTGGCTCAAAGGGGTCATCTTTGTCTCCAGAGATTGAGGTTAGGCTGCCGTCAGGCCGTTGGCCTTGCGGTAATCGTCTTCGGCGATGCCGAGCTGCTTCATGATGTCCCGGTCTTCCGCAGACAGGGTGGCGACCTGATCGCCCGGCCGTTTCTCATCGAGATTGGAAGCCGCGAGCACGGAGGTCACGGTTCCGAGCAGTGCCGTGACTTGGCTCAGACCTTCCGGCGTGGCGCAGAGGGCGGCGTAATGATCGCGCTGGGCAGGCACGATCTTCTTCTCCTTCAGTGCACCCTCGATCAATGCATCGACCTTGGCCTGGTGTTCGCCCTTTCGGATCGTCTCCAGTTCGGCAGACAAGGTCGTGACCTTTTGCAATGCCTCCGCATGGATTGCGGGATCGATGCGGGATTTCAGGGCAGTCAGAGCAGACAGGCAGGACTGTTCGGACGCGTCCTCGGTCAGGCCGAGGGCGAGAGCAATGGCTTTCAGCATTATGGGCTCCTGGGAAGCAGACGGTGTTTTCGAAAGATCAGCCGAGGCAACGGCGGGCATGGATGCAGCGGGCGCTGCGACCAGGGCGGCGGAATGCAACCAATAGGCTTTGCCGTTGTCATCGTGCTTCAATGTGGGAGAGACGTAACGATGGGTTCGTGCGGCCAGAACCTTCAGGCCCTCGTCGAGCCATTCGACCTTACCATAGAGGCCGTCGGTGCGGGCTTCGAGCTTCGAGATCCAGCCAACTGCCGGAGCGCTTTCGCCAAACATCGCCTTCTTGACGGTGGCGTGATCGACATCAATGGGAAGATCGACTTCGTCTTGAGCAAAACGGGCAGCCAGCAATTCCGGATCGACATCGAACACCCGGCCGTCACGCGCCGTGAACTTGCCACGCGGCGCGACCTTGATCCATTCCGGGCCGGTCTTGGAAGCTGCCGCTGCCGGATCAGCCAGATAGGCATCGAGAACGGTCAGGCCCGTCATCGCATCGGCGAGGCCAGAAGCGTCGGGAGCAAGTGTCGAAAGGGTGAGTGGCTGTTTCGTCATCATGGCGGCAGTGATGCCACCGATTGAGCAAGGCGAGCGGCTGACAGCTGTCAGCAGGATCAAAAGGGATCAACTACGCCTGCACGCGTATCTAGCGCCGGTCGGGGGTGAGGATCAAGACCCGTTCGAAAATTGAAGCCGTTTTGAAGGCCGTGGACGCGCTTCATGGGCCAATCGCGGCCCATTGGTCGTCAGAACCTGTTCGTGCGCGTCTGTGGCCTTCCTTGCAAACTCACCCAGAAGAGATTATCTTAACCACTGCGCGGCGGTGAAACCGATTGGCCTCGATGCCCGCTGTGAGGATGCCCGGTGAAAGTCCGGGAATGTCGCCCTCCCTGCCGCGTTTCAATTTTCATTCGTCATTTTTTGCGCCTGAACGTCTCGTATCTGGTGCAACGAGGTTGCGCGCAAATAGCCGTTGATCGACTTCGTCACGAAGGATCGCCACCAAGTCTTGCCGATCTGCATTAGCACCGCCCGCACGGAACTGTCGCCACGCGGATCACTATAGATTTGCCCTTCGGTCAGGATCTCCGGCAAAAGTGCAAAGTCGTCGATAGGCATTTTGTGTTTCTCCATCCGTTCCTTGATCGTTTCGCTGGTAATCGAGACGACAGGGGAAACGGCACCCAGCTCGGCAGCGAGCGGTGCGCTATGCGCAGCCGGTAACCAGACCTTTTCCGGCAGCTTCGGCGCGATCTTGAGGTAGGGATCGGCCCACAAATCCTTGAGCACCCGCACGGCATCGCCGGGGTCAGCAACGGCCAGTTTCGTTTCAAGGTTCTGGATGAGTGTCGAGGCGCGCGCGAGACCCGGATTGGTTTGCCAGCCGGGATCGATGCCGGGCGGAACCATCGAGACTTCACCAGTGCGGCGATTGCGATATTCGAGATCCGGACCAAGATCCGGCACCTGGTCCGTGTAGCGGACGCGAATCTCGTTGCCGTCTGCATCCTTGCCGTAGACGCGCTCGGTTCCGAGCAGACGTTCGGCCTCACGGGCCGATATCATCCGCACCTGACATTTGCAGAGCCAGCCATTCGGTGGCCAGTGAGTGTTCCAGAACGGGTGATCGATCGGCAGGATGGTGCCGACCCACAGCAGATGTTCAGGCCTCGGATCGCCAGACGTGGTGCGCAAATAGAGCACATAAGGCAACGTCTTCTTCGATCGCTGGGCGCGTTCCCATTGTCCCGCGGCACGTGCGGAATTCATGTTCGACCAGAAGATCGTCTTCAACCGCCGATCGGACGAGAAGTTCACCATCCGCTCCGGCTGGATGCCGCTCGGATCGGCAACCATGCGCGGCTGCCACCAGCCGAGCTTGGTCAGTTCTTTTTCGATCAGCGGCTTCCAGTTGTCGAAGCCTTTGCCTTCCGCAATCGCCTGGGCAATCGTACCGCGAAAGGCGTTCAGCACATCCAGCTCCACCGCCTTGGCGACGGTGAACCTGTAGGCATGTTCCTCAGCCCAGACATCCGCCCAGGAGAAGGCAGGCGTTGCCGTCTTGCGGTCAAAGAAGCCGGTCACCTCGACAGGTGGTGCAAAGCCTTTGCGGATCTCAGCCATACGGTTCGATCCTTTCAGTCTGCTATGTCACCGATGCCGCGAGCGATCGCCGTCAGACGGCCGAGCCGATCGGCAAGCTTCGAGGCGTCCGGAAAGCGTGTTTGAAGCAGGCTCAAGGCCTCTTCAAACGATCCTGCCTGATTGACAATGTCGGCAATCGGCTGGGTGATCGGATCGACGATCACCTGCCAGTCATCCAGCGCATCGGCAAACAATGTTTCCACCTGGTCGAGCGCGTCGGGCTTGCCCGCTTCAGCCGCCAGAAGTGCGGTGCAGGCTCCACATTGGCAGGCGCGCTTGTGATCGGAAACGATGGCAGACAAAGCGGCGACCTTCGCCTTCACATCCTGCGGCTTGGCATCCGCATTCGGATCTTGCTTCGCTCCTGGCGTCTCCTTTGCGTCAGGTTTCACAGCCGGTGGCGCCAGCGGATCGGCAACCGGCTCCGGCCTGGACAGAAGTTCATCGCTATCGGCCGGGTCGGACAGCCCCAACTTCTCGCGGATCTCCGATTGCTTTACCTTCAGGCCGAGCGGAACGAGGACGCCCAGGCTGTCGGACAGAGCCTTGACGTCCTCCGGATCTGGCACCGGCAGTTGCACCAGGGGATAAACATCCTGCGGCCCGAAGTTCAGATCGACGAAGGGACGGATCAGATCGCGGTTGATCGTCTCGGCAAGCTGGCGTCCGTCAGCGCGCAAGATGTCGAGGCGAACTTCATTATGGATCTTGGCCTGACCGAGTGAAGAGCCATTGTCCGATGTCATGGTCTGGCCGACAACCAGCTTTGAGATCTGCTTATCGATATAGTCCAGCAAGCCGCCGAACACGGCAGCCCCGTTCGTCCCATTGACCTCATGAAACTCGATTTCCATGCCTGCCGGAATGATGGCAGCGGCATCATTGGCAATTGACGCAACTGCCTTGAGAAGGGTTCGCTTGTCTGATGCGCTGGCAGACGCGTTGTATTTGCCGACCCGGAGCGGCATGCCGTAGACTTCCGAGAAAGCTGCCCAATCCTGCAGCGTGAACTGCTGTATGAGATAGGCCCAGGCGGCGGGCCGTGCCATGCCACGCCGAAGAGGGAGGCCGGAGCGTGGACGCGGCAAATGCCGCAAGAACTTTGCCTCCGGCAAGGCCTCTCCCTCGATGGAGCCATCAACGGCAAGACGCAGCGTTCTCAGCGTCAGCCGATCCAATTGAAAAAAACGCGGATCGCGGTCAACATATTGAACCGGCCGCAATGCGCCACGTTCGAACTCCCACATCATCTCGACGACAGCATAGCCTTTTGAGATACCATCCGGCAGATGGCCGCGTGCTTCCGCGAACCCGTCAGCCTCGATCAGCTCGTTGACGGCATCGACGATTTTGGTGGGCACTCCCTCGCTTTCGACGGTGATGTCGATGCTCTCGATCGCAAGGCGGCGTGTCTGGAGCTGGGACGCATAATGCAGGTATCGCTCCTCCATCTCTTCCGCGAGCGTGAGATAGGATCGGGCATTGCCCTCGGCCGCATCACGCAGGATGGTGCCGAGGCGCTCCGGTGTGATGCCGGATGCTACCCGTTCTTCATGGGTGCGGCGAACACCGGCAACCGTCGGTGTCGCGACCTCTTCGCCAAGAGTACGGATGACGATTGGATTACCGTCTGGACCGAGAATGGATGAAGTGCGGTCTACCAATGCCGTCTCCCGAAATCTGTATCATCGTCGTCATCGAGCGCAGGCCCGCCGTTGTGTCCGGCCATCTGGGCGTAGAGATCGCGGATCGATGTATATTCGTACTGGAACCACTGCTGACGGCTGGCCCAATGGGCGAGCGCCAGCGCAATCGAGAAGTCGCCGTGACGCTTCTTCGAACCTTCGCCGGTTCGGACATCCGGCACCTTCGGCACGCCGTTGACCACGCGCACGATGCGCAGGTCTGTCAGATGCTCATCATCCTTGATGAGAGCGATCATGTTCTCGTCTTCGAAAGCAGCCTTCAGCGGCGGCATGTTGAAACGATACCAGTCGGTCGAGAACTTGACCGGCGCGATCAGCCCGCCGTCATTGTCTTCGGTTCTGAAGCCATAGATCCGGCCCATGTCTTCGGCAACCGTCCAGCCCATGCCGGTGGCATCGAAGGCAGCGCCGACCAGTCGAGGTGCCGCCTTCAGGATCATGCCGACCAGCATCTTCTGCTCATCTCCCGGCACGTTGCGCATTTCGAGTGTGAGCACTTCCTCGCGCTTCAGCAGGTTATCGATCGACAGCAGCGTTCCGACAGACAGGTCTGCAACGCGGGCAAAGTCGAAACCGAAGGCGTGGCGGCGCTCGCGCTTCAGTCCAGAGATGGCTTCCTTCACCTGGGCAATCGGCCCCGCCATCAGCATGGCGCGTTCAAGACGCGACAGGTGCAGGAAGTTCGCGGGCAGTTCGATCCGGATGATCGGGTTCGACACTGTCATGCGCGCTTCGATCAAGGGTGCAGGCAGCCATGCGCCGGTTCCGGCTGTTGGAATGCAGAAGAGTTCTTCGTCGGCACCATCGCCATAAAAATCGATGATCTCCTGACGCCACTTGGCCTCGCCTTCCGGCGTCCATTCATTGCCGTTGACGAGGCAGATCCGCTCGTAAAGCCCTTCCTTCAGCGCCTGGTCGAAATCGATCCGCAGGTGATGGTATTTCGAGCGGCCCGCCAGAATGTTCTGGATCTGCTTGTTGAACTCGTTCTCGGTCCCGTTATGCGTCGAGCAGACCACGACCTGGCCGCCCCACATAAGGAAGGCGAGCGCTGCCTTCAACAGTTCCGGCAGACTATCGACGAAGGCGGCTTCATCAATCATCACCACGCCCTGCTTGCCGCGAAGGGTGCGCGGCGCAGACGAAAGCGCCAAAATCTCGAAGCCCGATGCAAAGCGGATGCGGAATGCCTGAATGGACCGGTCGCCGGTCTTGTCGCTGTCATCGAACAGGAATTCGTCCACGGCCAGCGCCGCATTCGAAAAGGCACGCGCCCACATGGCGCAGGCGTCGATGAACTCACGCGTCATCTCCTGAGAATAGGAGATGTACATCACATCCATGCCGCCCGCCGATTTGGCACGACCGGCACGAAGGGCGGCGTAAGAAGCAAAGCCGAAGGTCAGGCCGATGCGCCGGCTCTTTTCGATGAAGAGCACCCGGCAGGCCGAACTTTCCAGAAGCTCCAGCGTTCGGGCCTGATAGGAAATCAGCGCCTTCGGCAACCCGACCTGATCGACGAGGCCCGGTAGAACCTCTGTTGCGGTTCTCCGGGCCTCGGCCCATTGCGCCTCGGTGATCGGTGCGCTCATGTCTTGACCCCGAGGATCTGGCTTAAGATGTCCTGAGTGGTCTCAGCAGACAGCCCCTTGGCCTTGGCGACCTTGGAGACGGCTTCTTCCGCCTGTTGCTTGAAGTCCGCCTCGATCTTCTTGCGCCGGTCACTGGATACGGTTTGCGCCTGCGTTGCCTTGTGGAGCGCGGCGGCAAGTGCCATGGCTCCCTTCGGATCAAGACCGGCCTCGCCCGAATTGGTCAGCAATTCGAACACCAGCGTCTTGATGGCCTCGGCCGCGATCAGCGTCAGATTATCGGAGGCTTGCGGATCGAACTTGCCTGCGATGGCGGTGGCAATCTCTCGCGTCTCATCCAGCCGCCGCGTCATGTTGGCAAGCTTGATCGAATAGCGATTGAAGGCTGAGAAGCTCGGGATCTTGATCTCCAGCTCGCCACGATACTCACGTTCCAGCGCCTGAAGCTGCGAGACAAACTCCGCATAAATATCCGTCTGGGTACGATCACGATCCTGAAGCGCATCCGCTGCCCAGGCGACGACCGGCCCGCATTCTTCCGGCAGAAGCTCGATGTGGTTGAGACGCCCGCGGCCCATGGATCAACTCCCCGGACGCGATGGACGCTTGACGCCCTCGATGTGGCAATGGCGATCCAGATGGCGACGGCCTGTCTCGGTCAGCGTGGCGATCTTCACCGATCCGGCCTGGATGACTGTGACGGCACCCATGGTTTCCAGATAATCGATCTGCTGGTGAACCCATGCCCGTTCCATGTTGATGGCAAAGGTTGCCAGCACCTGCTGCAGGATGGACGAGTTCAAGGTCTCGTTGGTCTGTTCGCCCAAGGCCTTCAATATGGTGAGGCGGGCTTCTTCCCGCATGATGCGGCTGAAGTCGGTTGCAAGTTCGCGGTCACTCATTTCTTCGCTTGCTCCACCAATAGCTCATTCATGCGTTCGGTTGTGGCGCGGATCGGCTTCAGGGTTTCCGCCATGGTATCGAGACGGCCGCTCATCTTCTCGACGGCCAGTTCCAGCCGGTGCGCCATGTCTCGATCTGGCAGATGCTTCATTTCGCTCTCGACCGCCTGAATTCTGCGGTCATGTTCAACAAGCTTCGTTTCGACTTTCGCCAGGCGCTCATCGAGCTTTTTCTCGCCCTGGGACATCATGGTCCGGATGTGAGCGATCAGGTTCAAAACCGAGACTGCCAGGGCTACCAAACCGCCAGTAACTGCGAGATCAAAAGTCATCTAAGGTATGCTTCCTTTTCCACGATCTCCTGACATTCCAGGCAGCGTGTAGCCGAGGGATGGACGCGACGGCGCGCAGGCGAAATGGTCGCGCCGCATTCGCATTGCTCGCGGCCTTCCTGTTTCAATGCGTGTCGGGCGGCAGCGATCCGGGCCTCTCGCTCTTGCTCAACGCGGGCTTCGCCCAGCTCCCGGTCAAAATCACTGTACATGTGCGGCTCCGACAGCTGCCGATCGGCGGGTTTCGCAAACGCGCAGCGCAGTGCGATCACGACCCCAGAGACTTCCGGTTTCCTGATCGGTCAGATCCCGATCGGGAAGTGTGACCGGAGCCGGGCATCTGATCTTGGCTTCTGCCGGGATCTCCGGTGTGACGATGACGGTGCGCACGATCGGCTCCGGTTTACTGTCGGTTGAGCAGGCGGACGCGATCGCGGCCAAGGCCACAAGCGCCGCCATCGGGCAAAGCCGCATTCTCGGCCTCCATTTCGGCAAGCTGTGCCGCATAGGCGGCGACTTCGGATCGAGCGGCCGCCTCGGCCGCCATGGTCTCTTTGAGCTTCTCAGCGATAAAGGTGGCTTTCGCCTCCTCAGATCTTGCGATCTCTGCCGTCCAATGCGCATCCCGTTCGGCCACGGCTGATGCCCTCGCTTTGTCGGCAATGCCGTCCACGGTGCGGAGTGCAAGCCAGCCCAGCAAGAGGGCGGCAACAACCATCGCACCCAGAACGATCAACGGCGTGACCGCCTTCATAAGCCACGCCGGGATCATGGGTGTTCCCCCATTCCGTCCGGAGAGTCCCGCGGGTTGAAGGCGAAAGAAGAGGACGAAGGCGTTTCAGGTGCCGCCTCGCGGGCTGCCCTATAGTCGAGCGAGCCAAAGCCGCGATGAATGCCGAGCATGGCCGCAATCAGGAAGATCATGGCTGGAACAATGGTCGGGGCGAGATCAACCGCCTGGCTTGAACCGGTGACCGCTTTGACAACAACCAGAAAGATGACCGCCCAGGCGAAAAAGAACGTCCACCACAGCTGAAGGCGACTTGTGCGATAGGATGGCTTGTCAGGCTTCATTGCGGGAAACCTCACCATATGCCGAGAGATCGACGCGACCGCCAACGGGATCGCCACCGGTCAGAGGCCAGCGGATCGCCGCAAGCCGCTCTTTATCAATGCGCGTGATGGAAACACTGTTCGACTGATTGCCGCCCAGGACGTGAAAGTGCGTCTCGTCTTCGCCGACGTATAAGCCGACATGACCGCCGCCTTCGCGCCGGAAGGTTAGGATCGCGCCGACAGAAGGCACCTTCAATGGCCGTCCGAACTTCGACCAGTTGAGCGCACCGAGCGGATTGGACGGTATCACCTCACGGGGCAGCGTGACGGAAATCCAGGCGGCAACAGCCAGACCGCACCAGGGCGTGTCATCATTTTTGTAGAACGAGGCAACCCAGCCACCGAGGCGGGCAGCCCAGCCAAGAATGGTCGGGTTGGATTTCGGACCCGCAATTTCGCGAAGGCCCATGTATCGACGCGCCTCGCGCATCCAGACAGGTTCGGGCGGGATATCAACCGACTTGGCTGGTATGCCGACAACAATCGAATTGTTCCGGGGTGCCTGACGCAACAGATCGACGGTGGCCTCATTCGCCAGACCCGTGACCGGCAGACCGTTCAGCTTCTGGAAGGCCTCGATCCCGCGTGACATTGCACGACCAGGCGCACCGTCGCCGCGACCCGTATAGAGGCCATGCGCAATAAGTCTGGAAATAACCCACTCGTCGAATGTCATGAAAAAAACCCCGATGTGCCGTGTGGCAGATGGGGCGACTATGCAATCTCGATGGGATTTGCTGGGCTGACAGCTGTCAGCAGGGCCATTTAGAAAAGGCTGCCCTGCGAGCCGTCATCTGCTTTCATGCGCCAAATCGTGCGCTCGTGCAAGCCGCTTATGCGTGCTGCCTCACGCACACTCTTGCCCTGATCCAGAGCCGACTGCGCCCGACGGCGGGCCGACTTCAAAAGCGCGGTCGGTCCTTTCGGAATGACCTCGGCCTGCACACCCTTAAGCTTACCGTCAGGATCGAGCGTGGCAAGGGCACGGCAGATCTTGTCGGCGACATCAATTCCAACGAGTTCAGTCAACCAATGTTCCGGCTGGGCGCGCGGAGGAATCGACACACGGGTGCCACCGTGGCTTTCCGCAATGAGGAAAGCGACGTCCTTGCCAGCGATGTCGGCGATCTCGCCGAGTATTCCAGGAAGTGTGCTCATCGTTTCCATGTGGTTTCGAGACGCAGTTCGATTTCGATTTGCTGGGCTGTCAGTTGCCGCAGCTGGTTTTCTCGTCTGATGCGGGTTCGGGCATCAACACCGCCCTTGGCGAGCTTCTGTTGCAGCTCACGCCGCTCTTTCCGGATACGATCCAGTTGGGAGCGATCAAAGAGCGGCAGCGAAGGTGTCATTTCAAATCGGGCTCCACCTGATAATGACACCCTCGAAGCGGCTGCCGGGGTTGTTTTCCCGCCAGAACCTCCCCATGGTTTCGCGAGCGGTGGAGCCGATCAGTTTGGCTGGTGCCAGCCCTCGCAACCGATCCGGCGCAAATCCGTCGCTGATCGCAAAGGCTTCGATCTCGTCGCGCCGAAGCGGCATGCCGTCGATCTCGATGTATGCGATGCCGCAGCTGATCAGGTCGGTTGACATGATCACAATCGGCAGCACTTGGCGGCAGATCGGATCGTCAATGATCTTGCGGCAGTGGATGGTCCGTAGGCCGGTGAACAGTTGCACCGGCTCGCCGGGATGCGCATGGCGGCGACGATGCCCCCTGATGGTGTGGGTCTTGGTGCCGTCTTCGATCTGCGGGCCGAAGAACTTTTTGAAGCCATAGGCGACCATAATCAGATACCTCCGGCCGTTTCTATCGCTGCGGCTTTGCAACGATCCCACGCCTTGGCACAAAGGCGATCCAGTTTGACGGCCATGATCCGGTTGGACGATCCTGCCGGATAGACCCAGAAACTGTTGGAGCCGAAACGCTTCTTGTAGAGACGGAACAGGCGATACTTCCTTCTGCGAAGTCGCGAAGGAACGGCCATCCAGTGGGGCCCACAAATCCACTCGCTGCAATCGTGCTTGGTCGTGCGCCGACAAAACGGAACACAGCAGGCAACCCGCTCGCTCATCACGCACCCGCCTTTCTGGAGCGGATCTGCTCACCAAATCGGTTCATGACAACTTGCCATTCCCGATCGGTGACAGCGGCCAGATAGAGCACGCGCTGGCCGATGATGGTGGCGACCGTCTGATCAAATCCACGCCGGTTGATGCGGTCGGCCGCTGGGTTCAGTATCCTCCACTGGGCCCAGGCGATCTTGGCGGTGTCGCGTTCCATCCAGTCGAGATTGTCATGGCCGGTAAACGTCACACCAGCTTCCCGCTGAAGCCACGCCTTCAGCGCTTCGATAGCCGATCGTGCGTCTTCGGCATGGTGGAGAAACCGGGCATGATCCAAACCGGTCTGACGCTTCACGAATGCGATCAGAGCAGCATCGCGGCGATCACGCACCACGCCAAGATTATAGCCAGAAATCCAAAGCGCCTGGAGCTTTTTCGCAAACTTGCCTTGAAGGCCTTTTTGAGATGTCTTTGAAGAGGCCTCAAACCCTTCATTGCGGAACACGGTCAGCACCTTCTGGCGCTCGGCCTCGGTCATATCCTTGGCAGAGGACTTGCCAGTGATGTTGGATAGCTTGGCACGGTAGGTATCTTCATCGAGACCGAGCTGCTTCCTGGCGATATGAATGGCTGCGATTGAGGAGGTCATTTCAGTCTCCTGTCGATCTGACGGGCAAGGGTATGAAGGTTGACGTCCATCATGTGGATGCTGCCTTCCGGTTCATCGGCAACAATTCGGGCATAGGTCTCGCCTTCGAAGCCGATGATCTCGCAGCCGTCTGCGGCATACTCTTCGATCAGGGCAGACAGGATGCGATCGATGCGGGGCAGATCATCCTGCATCTGTAATCCTCCGAATGAGCTGACCTTCAACAATCTCACCAAGGCCGCGCCGATCGGCGACCGCTTGGGCGGCATTTGCTGATGCCGCGATAATGGTGCCGCCGTAGCAGCGACCGTCTGCCGGATTGCGAAACGACGTGACGAAGATCAGGCCAAGCACTGTGAGATGTTCGCGGATCTCGTCCTGGAAACCGGATGCATCGTCGAAGCAAATGCCGTTTGCGATGGGGCGAGATGGGTGAACCGAGATCATCGCCACCTCACTTAACTAATCGGGCGATTGAGAAACCGATCGCCAAGGCAGCCATGAACAGGAATAGCCAGACGTAGACCTGAGAAACACCAAGCCGGATTAGCATCTTGCAGATCTGTTCAAGAACGAACGAGAACCCGAAGGCAAGTAGGAGGAAATCGAGCCGCATCACACCACACCTGCCTTCGCCGCATCCGCTGCGGCTTCCCGGTTGAGGGCTGCCGCAGCAACGTGGCTGCCGGATGGGCAAGGCTTCGAGACCGCGATTTCGTTGTTCGCGATCACGAACTCAGCCCCGCAGGCAAAGGTGCTGATGGCGAAGGCGATACCGCCGCCGCCATTGATGATAGTCTGTCCACAGGCTGGGCAGTTCGCCTGGGCAACAAGCTTGCGGACGCGGTAAGACAGGAGCGAGGTCAAAGGATTTGCTCCTTCGAAGGGGCTGCGTCTAAGGCCAAAAGGCGATTAGCCAATGCAGTAAAGAACCGAGAAAGTTCAGGGTCTAGTTGTTCTCTGGACTGCATTCTGCATTGATCAGCAAGCTCTGAGAGCGTCCACCTGTCAAAACGCCCTCCGTCGATCTCCGGCACTACATGTATTGAGGGCGTTGGATGCGCAGCAAGGAACTCGTTTGCTACCCGCAACGATGCAAATCTAGCACCCGCAAGAAACGCGGCGGCGATCCCCTTTGATGCGACGCTCTTGTCGGCCTCATAGGATTTTGCGACTACCTCAAACGGCGCAATCGTAGGGTAAATGTTGGCTTCAGGTGCCGCCGATGTTGACCGACCAACCTTTGCGAGTGCGGTCATCAGTTCGATCTGGAAGCCCATAGTAATCGGGCGTCCATAAAATGGACGTATGACCTCAAGAACTTCCTCATCCAGATCGGAGACTCGCAAAGGGGGTGCTGGATGTGCGGCGAGTTCGTACCTGAGCGAAGCAACAGCATCCGATAAGGGATCGCCGTCCCATTCCGGATGCATCTGCTCGCGGAAATGCTTTTCTGCCTCTATGACTTTTTGAGCCGCATCCCGAAGGCCTGGCCAGTCTCCGATGCGGCGGATCTCGTAACCATCAGCGGCAAGGCGCTCCATGATCCCCTTGACCTCTTCGACCTCGATGTTTTCGAGGCTCCACGTCAGTGCCAGAGCAAGTGCTACCCGCTCTTCATGCGTGGAGCCGACCGGCAAAGCAGGCTCCAGTTCGCCCACTAGAGGCTTCAGTCCCATTTCCTCAAGAACAGAGAGCAGATATTCAGCCGCTCGGGGAAAGGTGATTTGATCTGGCCAGAGCTTTTCGAATTGCTCCGCTGGCATAGAGATCTTCTGATCAACTGAACCGGCATCGGCCATTGTAACCTGATGCATAACGATCTGATCGCCATCATGCTCGGCGTAGAACAGTACGTTGATCCCCGGACGAATCTTTTCGATGTGGCAGAAGTTGAGTGCGTTAATCAATGCATCCCCCCGTCAACGATGATGGTTTGCGAGTTTGGACGGTTTGCGGCGATGAGCGCGGCGACCTGACGTGAAAGCTCTTTATCTACGGTCTGGCGCATTTGCTTCCGGATACGGCTATCCCCGATCGCTGCCATACTTTCCGCAAGGCTTGCTAAAAGAGCGCCGATCGCAGCATTGAGCATTGGCGTCTCAAACTGCTTGGCTGCCTCCTGCATTGCCGTCTCAATGGCCTTGTGAAGGATCTCAGTCTGCCGGGCACGTTCCGCCCGATAGGTGCTTTCAGATATTGTCATGCCGCACCTGCCATATCGCCGAGGGCATCCATCGTCAGCATGTTTGCCATATGGTTGGAGAGTGCCGGGCACGGATCGGCGGCGATGATCGTGCCCGTGGTCTCGGAAACGATGAACGAGGATCCGCACTGAAAGCGAGCGGAAACGCCAACGTGGCGCAGTGCCAAGCATGCGGGGCAGCGGGTCAAAATACTCAATCGAGCTTTGAGGAGATGTTTCACGCGCCTTCTCCCTTCTTGTGTTCCGCGGAAAGTTCATTGAGATTTTGACCCGGAAAGAGCTTCCGCAGATCGAAGCCACCCGTTGACCGAATGGTCATGGTTCCGTCTCTGTTGAGTTTCATCGAAACCGTTACCGGCTTCTTGCGAGGTTTCGACTTCTTAGCCATGTCCCACCTCAAGCCTTGGCGAGGTCGATGGTGATGGCCTCAAAGCCATCTTCCAGGGACTTGCGCTGGTAGAACCGGACATATTCCTTGGAACCGGTGACGCGGATCGAGGCCCGTATTGCTTCCATTGCCCGCTTCCAGCGATGATCGTCGATCTCCAGGCGCAAGAGCATGAACAGCTCGGATTTGTTGATCTGGCCTTCCTTGTCCGTGTTGAAAGCACGGGTCACGATGGACTGAATTTCGGGGCGGGAATCGGCTGACCATTCATTCAAGCACTGGTCGATCAGCACCTTGGCGATCTGGAGCTGCGGTCCGAATGCGATCTGATCAGCGACCTGCACCTTCACCTGCATCAGTCCATCGATGGACTGATAGGTCTTGTTGCCCTTCTTGCCACCGACGGATGTTCCGTACTCCTGGGCGAGCAGCTGATCGAAGCCGGAGATATCGGCCATGGTATGATCGCGGAATCGGGTGATCTGCGCATTCAGCTCGACCGCGAAACCGATGATCTTGCGGACCATCTCGTCTTCCAGCTTGTCTTCAGCCTTGATGTTGGCAACGGGCACAAGATTGCCCTTTGCATCTGTCATGTATTCCCGGCCGTTGACGATCGTGACGCCATCGGTGCGGTCTGTCTGTTCAATGAGGACGGCTTGCATATTGGTTCTTCCTGTCTGGAAATGACGTTTAAATGCGCTTCAAAGCGCAGGATCAGGGCTGGTGGCTGTGAGCTGACGGACGCCGGATAAACGGCACGACATTGCTCTTCTCGCCACGGAAGGCCGACAACACGGCAGCACCCCGTCCATTGACCAGGACACGGCAACTGATGCCTGCCTGCTGGAGCCGATCGGATTCGATCAGCCTGGCTTCCATGGAGCGAGCCTGTGCTGCAAAGCGGCTGAAGTTCTGGATCGTTTCTTCCAGTTCCTCGCCTGTCAGAACGATGCCGCCGTGGCGGAAATCTGCCATTCTGTCACGAGCTGCCTTCAAGGCGTCGGAGAGCTTTTCGAACTCCTGTGTCATCGTGCAATTCCCTTGATGTCGATGATGGGGGAAGAAACCAGCATGCCGTCGAGCGCCACATGCGGGCGGCCGGAAGCAATTTCGACGCGTTCCTCAAGATTGCGCGCCTCGATCTCGAAGGCGCGAAGCGAGAGCATGAAACTCGCCATATCTTCCGGCAGACCGTTGGCATGTACGCACTGGCGCAATTCGCGCAGAGCATCAGAGAGCATCGTCATCTCCTTTTGGTGAAAGTCGGCTGTTGGGGCAGTTGGCGCGGCAGGCATGAAACATTGCTGCCCTGTGCGACGAGGTCGCCGCGTAGGGCTTGGACTGCCAGTCGAGGCAAACGTTCCGGGCGATGTCGCCCAGCGCTGGGCAGATTACGGTTTCCGACATCAAAGCACCGCGCACCATCTGCTCGACGCGGCTGATGTCTCCTTTGTAGGAGTTGGAAAGCACGCTGCTAACGACAGCGGGCGAATAGTCGATGCGCTTGGCAACGGCTGACTGGCTGTTGTGACGGCAAGTTTCTGCCAGCACGACAACCCAATCCGGCAATGAGTTCCCCCATGCCGCATTTGCCTTTTCAACGGGATCGACAGTGCTTCTGGCCGAAAGAGGTCCGCGGTTCATGTGCGGTCCTCCTCGGCAATGAGATCACCCAGCACCTGATTAGAGTTCGGGTCGAAGACGAACTTCGCCTGCATGCGACGAGGAGGCTTCGGGCCAGTGTTTGCGGAACCCTTCAACACATAGATGTTGCGGTTCTCGCCACGCTTTCCGGCCTTTTGCAGAACAAGCAGGCCAGCCCGGTGCAAAAGGAGGCAATATTGCTTTGCCGTATTGCGGGCGACGATCGCATCATCTGTGCTTGCGTCGATCGTCAATTCGTCAACGGTGAAACCACCACGGCGACGGCGCATGACGTTCCACATAGCCTGAAGACGTTTGCCCATCAGGCTCTCACGCTCGTTGACCGAGACAACGGGGCATTGGCTCTGCCGCTTGATGAGCCGGAACGTACGGGCGCTTTCTGTGGTCGGTGTCCGTTCGATGATGCCCGCCTTTTCCAGCTTTCGCAGGAACATCCCGAGCTGCTTCTCGTGGTATGGCTCAGAGGCACCGTCCAGATCAGCATAGGTGAATGACTGGCCCTCGCGGGTCATATCGAGGATGAGCTGCCACCAGAAAGCACTACCATTGCGTAGAGGCCGCGAACCCGAAACGTCTATTCTCACCTGGGTACGCATCAGCGCGTCCTCCGGGGTGCCTGACCCGTGAAGTAGGTGCCGGAATAGTCTGCCAGGGCAATCGCTGTAAGGCCGTTGGCGCGGGCAAATTGCGCGATTTCCGCAAGCGACGTTACAATGCGGGATGCAACGCCTCGGGTTTTGGAAACCACTTCCGCCAGCAGATCGTCACCGAATTTCAGGTTGCGGTGATAGATGCCTGCCAGTGCCCTGGCATCGTCCAGATCCGAAGGGTTGGCCATGCCATAGGCCGTGACGCGATTTTCGCACCGCTCATAGCGGGCAAGCTTCTGCGGCAGTTGCTCTTCGCCGACCAGCAGCACCGGAATGCGCGCGCCCTTGTAGATGTCGCGCACCAGCTCGATCATGTTCTTGTCAACGAGCTTATCGGCCTCGTCGATGATCATCAGCCGGTTAGGATCGTCCTGAAGCAGGCGCAGCGCCTGCATCATCATGCCAGCGATGGTTCCTTTCGGTCGATCGACGCCCAATTCGGAGAGCAGGCTTTCGCAGAAGGTGCGCTTGGTCCAGAAGTCGAACACTTCAAGATAGATGGCACCCGTCTTGTTCTGGACATAGGTGCTGGCTTTGGATTTGCCGTAGCCGGATGGACCATAGAACAGGCCAAGCCCGTCCACGCCTGCCGGTCGGTCGATAATGCGCTGCGCGACTGCGTAAGCGCCAGCGACGTTCTTCAGCGGTGCGACAGTCCCAAATCCGGGTGATATGTTGACATTCGTATTCATGGTAGTCATCTTTCTGATTGCTCGTTCATCCCTAGAGGCCGTTGGGTTGCCGCCCATCAGGCCTCTCCTCGTTTCAGGTACGCAGTCCCGGTGCCTGATCACCGAAGTCGTCGTAGAGCGCCTTTTGTGTCTTGAACTCGGCGCTGTTGGCGTAGTGTCCCGCCCAGTAAGCCTCCTCTTCTGAGACCGGCGCTCCCGCCTTGAGACGCTGGTCGACATCCAGCCAGCGGCGGAATTTCTGCGCTGGCGTGACAGTGGTTCTGATGGGTTGGATGTTTTCAGCCGTCGCCTTCGGCGTCAGTTCCGCCATGATCTCGGCATGGATCTTCTCGCGCCGCTGGTCGGCATCCGCGAAGACTGCTGGAAGATCTGTTGCAGAAGGGACGTCGAGTGCCGCAGCGATCTGAGGCGTCACCTGTTGTTGCTCGCGCTTTGGCAACGGAATCACGTTCGGGACATCCCGGGCGGCAACCTCCAGAGCCTTTTCGATAAGGGCTGGACCGGAGGTGATCGCCTTGATCTCTGCCTTGATCGGGTCGACACGTTCCTTCAGCAGCTTAGCATTCAGTTCCTTACGGGCCTTTTCGAACGTCTGCGGATGAATGCCAGCCAGTTCCGGGCAAATCGCCTCGCCAAGAAACTCGGACTGGTCGAGGCTGAACACATAGGCGCGGCCGGAATCGGTTGGGTCCATACGCACAAACACTTCGGATCCGGCATGCAGACTGGCTGAACGGTAATAGTTGTGATTGATGCGGATGCCGAATTTCGTGACTTTGCAGCGACCATTGTTCCGGGCGACCGGCATCAGAAGCACGTCGAGAGCACGCTCCGGAACCATGCGCGGAATGTATCCGGAGGCGTTCGCGACGTTGAATGGTGTGCGCCTTCCGAGCCCTTCGTGCTCCCGGTGCTGGTACTTGTCCTCGCACCAGCGGTCGGACATCTCCTGGAACTCGGCGGCCGTGCATTGCACGTTGAAGGCCTCCGCCGTGTCCTGGCCCAGCCGATCGGCAAAGCTTTTGCGGTCCTCGATCGCCTTGCGATCCGCCACCGAGTGACCGACATACCCCGGCAACAGCGTGACAAACGAATGCTGCCATGTCTCGATCGCGCGTTCCACATGGCCCTTCTGGGCAGGGCTATAGGCGTCAGATGGATCAGGCTCAATGCCAAGAGCAGCGAAGAGACGCTTTGTTTCGTGCGCTACGAAATCCGAACCGTTGTCCGTCTTGATCGTCTTCGGCGTGCCCCAGGCGAGGATTGCCTTCCGGATCAGCATGCCGACAGCCGCTGCGCGCGGTGTCTTTGAGATGTAAGTCACCATGCGACGGGTCGCGATATCGATACAGACATAGACCGAATGGCGACCATCGGTGCAGAGAGCATCAACCGGGGACGCGTCAATCTGCCAAAGCTCATTCGGGGCTGTAATGTCGGAATACATGCCGCGGCCGGAGGGCAGCATCGTTGACCGAAACTTGTCTGGATTGGTGAGTTTCAGAAGCTCGACTTTGTGATTTTCCTTCAGCTCCTTGATGAAATGCTGAAAGGTACGAAGCGGCGGCATCGGAACGATGGCTATAATGCCCTTTGAAGCCACGTTTAACGTGTCTCCAAAATCCGCACGGATCTGTGTCCGGACTGCATCTGCTGAGAGCTGCGGGGCGCTGGCGATCAGGCCGAGGATACGCGCGCGAACCTTGCCGCTATTGGCGGTTTCCAGAACACCTGATCCGGCGCGAGCCTTTGAACGATCGACCGCCAAGGCATCCGTTATCCCAAGGCGCTGAATGCTCAGCCATCGCCATAGAGTGCGGCGGGAAACGGAAGGAATGAGTTCCTTCACCCAGTCATCAACCTTCACAGATCCCATCTGGTACTTGTCGCAGAACACCTGAATGCAGGCCTGACGATTCAGTCGAAGGCCGCGAGAGAAGATTTCGAAGGCATTCAGGATCGCTAACCGCGCATCGCGTTCGATGCCCGCCTTACCGGTGATGACGGGAGCTTCCGGAGCAGCGCTTAAGGCAGTCGCAGTCTCTCCGACGACCATGTGTTTCTGCACATAAGCAACCTGCGCCAGCGTCGGCAGAATGCGGTAATGGTACTCCATCCCGCCGCCGCGACCCTTGCGAGGCCGCGCATAGCTCGGATGCGAGTCCCAGGCTGATCGCTCTGCCAATCTAATGATCGCGCTTTCCGTCGTGGGCAAATCAGGCAGCTTTTCTGCTGAAATTTCGCGTGCTGTCAGCCACTCTTTCATCGGCATCCTCGTGAAACATCGATCCGCGGACCCGTTGCAGAGGGGTGGCTGAAACGGGTCCGCAGGACTCGGATGCCGGACGCAAAACCTTGGCGGCATCTGAAACTGAGAGAAGATTGAGGCGCGCCCGAAACGTGGGAGGCCGCACGGGCGCGCTGCGCCTTCAAGCCAACGAGGCAAGGGCAAATAGTCAGCCTGGTTGACGGGCGCATGTGCATTACAAGCCAAGCCCCGCGAGAAGGAGCACGGTTGCCAACAGAAGGCCGATCGCAAAGGAACCGTATGTCAGAGCCTTCTGAATCAGTGCTGGGCGGCGGAAGGCGTAGATCTGCAAAAACGTCGTGCCGATCGTGGTGCTGATCCAAAGGGCTATGACGATGACGCCCGCTTGAAATGCTGTGAGCTGGGAAAGAAAGCCTTCCATCAGGCAGCCCTTTCCATCTCGCTGGCGAGATCGCGCAAGAGGCCAACGATCAGACTGGTTGCATGACGCCGGGCATTCGCTTCAAACTCCGCGACCAGTTCATCCAGCATCTTGGTGCTGATTGCGCGCAGATCCTTTGCCATAGGCTCAACTGGCGCGATATCAGCCGGGAAAGCAGGCGAGAAAAACGGCTGTGTAAGGTCTGGCTGCTTCGGAGCTTCATCTGCGATCGACGCGCTGAGCGCCTCTTCCAATCCATTTATGTCCTGGACTTGTGCCGCTTCCAACACCTCTTGGCGTTTGTCGTCTTCCGTGGCCAGAGGGCGAGGGATCAGGCCCTGTTCCACTTTGCCAATCCACTCGTTCATGACAGGCTTCGTGGGCTTTTCGTACCCGATGAACTCCATGTCCTTGCAGAACCCGATATAGATCGCATGGTCACTGACAGTCTGGTGATGAGCGCGGTCCCACGCGGCCTGCAAGGCAGGCATCGCAAATCGCGGCAACCGGTCGAAATAAGGCAGTTCCTTCACGTTGGTGATATTCATCGCTGCTTCGCCCTCCATTCGGCGTCTGCTGCCTGCTCCTCGCGCTCAAGCAGCACCCGCAGTTCACGGGCGCGCTCGCGCTTCAGAAGCGCCTCATATTTTTTGGGAATGGCGATCAATCCGGCCTCTTCAAGCAGTACATTGAGAGCGCGGGCATCGCCGGTTATCGCGACCAGAGCGGCAAGCCGCACGGCCGAAATCTGGTTCTGTTCCTTGGCCTGGGATGTGTAGGCATCCAGCGTGGCTTTGGAGACGGTGGATTTGGTGACCTCAGAAAGATCGGCGGCGATCTGCTCACGCGTCATGCCGCTTTCTTCGATGGTCAGCGCGACAGCCTTTGCCAGCTTTCCGGCCAGCGACCATGCCTTGACCTGATCGTCAGCGAATCGCTCGACGACAGGCTCGGGCTGATAGTCCCTGAACAGATCCAGGCTAAAGGAGTCGCGCTTGCGGGCCATTACTTGCGGCCCCGTTTGGCGTACCAGCGGGAAACGGCTGCCTCATTGAGGTCAAAGAACCGATCCTGCTGCGGCTCCTGGAGACGGCCGAACTCCTTAGCCATCTTCTCCCAAGGTGCGATCGGCAGCTTCGGTCTGTTTTCAAGAAGAGCGAGAGCATCTTCGACCGTGACAGCCTTGCGGCTTACGATCAGATCAATGACCGACGCCTGCTTCTCCAGATCCTTGATGCCGCCCAGCTCATAAAGCTCACCTTCAGATCTGGAGAGCGCATGCAGCTCGATACGTTCGCGTTGAAGTGCAGGAATGGACGCGATGCGCAGCGCACGGAAAACAGCAGCGCGGGAAATGCCGAGGAAAGCCTGCGCAGCTTCTGAGAAGCTTGCTGTGAACTGCTCACTGGCGGTCGAAAGCTCATCGTCTGAATTGAGTCTAAACTTTAGACTCAATTCATCGCCGCTCTTCGTGGCAGGCTTTGGTCCCGGCTTAAGGACGGGTTGTGCCGCGCGATAGATCGCACACCAGTCCGCGATTGCAATGCTGCGGTAGAGAGCCGTCAGAGGATTCCGAAGCATGTTTTCGGAAATGGACCGCAGCCGCGGCTCTGCCTCGGAAATGAACTCCGAAGGCGTTTTAATGATCGCCGCAATGACAGGCAGATTAAGATGCGCAACAGCTTCAAGGCGCAGCCGGCCGAACGTCAGTTGGTAGCGGTCGCCAATGCTGAGCACTTCGATAGGCTGAAGTTGACCGCGAACTGCAATGTCCTCGGCCATGGCCTGGATAGCGAATTGCGGATGCTTCCGATGATCCTTGGGGACATCGATAAGCGAAACTGCGATGTTGTGCACTTCGGGAGCTTCGAGCGCCGTGTCAGCAGAAGGCGTTTTGATAGACACGATCGTCATGCAACGCTCCGAGCATTGTCAGCGGCGGAACCACGTTTTTGACTCGCCTTGCGATCGGCCTTGCTGGTAGTCTCGCCACCATCATGACGGCCCAAGGTGTAGCTGTCGGGAAACATCTCGCGAAACGGAATGCCAAGGGCTGTGGCAATTGCTTCAGCCCCTGGGCGACTGGCTCCGATGATGCCTGCTCGGCATGCGCTATCGTAAAGGCCAGCATCGCGGGCAATGCCAGTCAGGGTTTTACCCTGTCTAAGCAGCTCCGCCTTGATGGCTGCGCGGTCCCACTTTTTGGTGGCCGTCATGGTTGCTCCCTATTTTCTGACCTCTGCGAAAGGTCGGTTGGTTGGGGGTATCGGTTCAAACAATGTTGCAACTTCATATTCGCGTAATTGCTTGATTCGGTCAACAGATTTCACGCTATTCCGTGGTCAGAGTTCACCGAATTAAGTTAATCCAAGGAATTTAGGGAAAACCCCGTGAATTCAGTGGCTTGCAGACGCGATCAGACGCAAGGGGACTCTCTGACGTTAGGTCAGAGTTCACATAATTATGTCAGAGACATTCCAGCAAAGACTTGAAGAACTGATTGGCGAGGAATCGATTCACGCTTTTGGAAAACGCGCTGGCATCAATGACACCTCTATGCGCGCCTACTTGAAAGACACCATGCCTGGGCTGGACAAGCTGGTCGCTATCGCGGAAACAGGAGGCGTTACACTGGACTGGCTCGCGCGTGGTATCGGGCCGAAGCGAGTAGATTCAGGGGTGGATGGAGTTATAAACACCCCTGACGGCCGTGCCTTAATGATCCAAGCCAAGCGCACGGCACCTGATGGTTTCGCGCTTGTTCCTCGCCTTGATATCCAGGCGTCGGCAGGTAATGGCAGGCTCGCAACAACCGAGGAACCTTTGGATTACCTTGCCTTTCAAGCCGATTGGCTGCGGGGACGGGGAATTAATCCAGCTTTCGCGCGTATCTTGACGGCGAAGGGTGACAGTATGGAGGAAACGATCCGTGACGGCGACGTTCTCCTCGTCGATACGTCGATCGACCGCGTGCGGGATAACTCTATCTATGTTGTGGTTTATGGGGATATGGTGCTCGTAAAGCGCATTCACGGCCGCATTAATGGCTCTTTACAGCTCATCAGCGACAATCCGCGCTATCCGCCCGAAGAAGTCGCGCCGGGCGAGGTCGACCAGCTAAACATAGCCGGTCGCGTCATGTGGTTCGGCCGGTCCATTTGATCGGTCGAATCCGGCTAGACTGCCAAGTGATTTTGCGCGGCAGTTTTTAGCCTCGTGTCAGCGGAAATTACTCAACGCCTTTGTTTGCAGGGCTTTTCCGCTGATTCCCGGATATTCTCGGATAATCCCGCTCACTGCCATCTGTTATTGCGGGTTACACCAGCGGGCCGTGGACCGAATGGGGCAGCAGGCGGCAGCTGTTGCGATTGCTCTGACGTTTGAGAAATATACGCGCGCCGAGATCAGCTCGCCGGGCGGGTATTTGCGGGCCATGACCGACCGCGCCGCGAGCGGAGACCTTCATCTAAACCGCTCCATCTTTGGGCTGGCAGCCCGCAACTCGATGGAGGCACACTCGTGATAGGAAATCGCTTGGTTGGAGCCGCGCTGGCCGCGCTTTTGTTCACCGCGTCTTCTGCAGCGGCCGACTATTCAGGCCGGGCGCGAGTGATCGACGGTGACACCTTCAGCATTCGCCAACAGAGGATCCGTATCGCGGCCATTGACGCCTGTGAGCGGGATCAGACGGGCTCCAAAAACGGTGTGATATGGAATTGTGGGATTGAGGCACGTCGCTTCCTCGCCCGCATGATTGATGGCAAGCATGTCCGCTGCGTTGAAGTCGATCGAGACCAGTACAAGCGCCTTGTCGGCCAGTGCTTCATCGACAACTCGGATATTGGCCTTCAAATGGTGAAGGCGGGCCAAGCCAGCCTCTTGTTGCGGTATCTGCCAAGATCCCATCCGATCGATCTGGACCAGTATCGCCGCGCCGAGGCAAGAGCCCGGCAGCTAGGCCAAGGCTTGTGGGGCGCTCAGGTTGAATCACCCTCCTCCTATCGCCGCAGCCATTCCGGCAATTGAACGACTGGCGGCGCTGATATGGGCAACAGATGGCGAGATCTCATGTTTTGGGGAAGCTCTGGGTTACCCCAGCCTCTTATTTCAGGCTGCTGGTTCGGCTGCATTCAGCACAATCCCGCCCTTGACCTGTGCCGAGGTCCCATTTGTCGAGGTGACGTATTGCTGCAAGCGCTCAGGCCCCACACCTCCAAAGTGGTTGCTCTCGATGCCCGTTCGCACGCCGACACGGTTGGCGCAAAGCCGTTCGTCTCCAAATTTTCCCCGCCTCTAGCTTCCTCGCGAAACAAAATTTGTCTCCGTCCAGCCTCCTTCGCTGCGCTCCGGCCTACGGTGCGCACCGCTTTTCGCCGTGCCTAATGAACGATCATCGCAACCACCATAGAGGAGTGATTAGCATGAGCATGACCAACTTCATTCAGTTCGACAAAGACGACATCGACAACGCCAAGGGATCCGGCCTCATCTCCACCATCGACCGGGACCTGGACATCAAGGTTACACCTTTCGACTCCACCAACGAAAAGGCTCCGACGCATCGCGTCTATGCCAAGTCACCTCGCGGCCACGACATCGAAGTTGGCGGCATCTGGAAGAAGACCAGCGGAGAAGGGAAGCCGTACTACACCCTCTCCATCAAGCGCCTCGGCTTCAACGCCAACTTGGGCCGCTACCCCGGCCAAGATGACGTGGCACTGCAGGCCATCATCGAATGGGAACCCCGCGATTGATTGCTCTGGGAGGCCCGATCAGAGATCGGGCTCCCACCATAAAAGAGCCGCTTACCCCGCATTCGCTGGATATTTGGCTCTTTTTGTGATAGGTTGATCAGTAACTGGAGGCTCTGCCAATGAGGCGCCTGCCCTTAGGCGAGACGACATAATAGTTCCGCTTCGGGATTGCGGTTGCGACGATCTCGATCTGCCGTTCATTGAAGCCGATGCGCTCGTATAGCTCGCGCGTACCCGGCTCCCGCGCAGCACCATTCGGCAGGCAGATTCGTCGGGCAGGATTCCTTCAACACGTCGATGATGCCGGAGCGTTCCGCATCCGAGATCGACTGGGTTGCAAGCACCACGGCGCAATTGGCCTTGCGCAGCACCTTCAGCCATTCCCTGATCTTGTCGCGAAACGCCGGGTGGCCGAGCATCAACCACGCCTCGGCAAGGATGAGCAGGCTGGGCGCGCCCGTCATGCGCTTCTCGATGCGTCGGAAGAGATAGGTGAGGACGGGCACGAGATTGCGCTCGCCCATATTCATCAGTTCCTCGATCTCGAAGCACTGAAACGGTCCAAGCGCCAGGCCGTCCTCTTCCGCGTCGAGCAATTGGCCCATCGGTCCATCGACCGAATAGTGATGCAGCGCATCCTTGATCTCGCGCATCTGCACGCCCGATACGAAATCCGAAAGCGAGCGGCCACAGGACTTTGCCATCAGCGCCAACTGCTTGGAGATGGCGTTGCGATAGTCTGGTGTAATCGTCACGCCCTGGAGAGCCACGAGCATTTCGATCCACTCGGAAGCCCAGGCTCGGTTGCCGTCGGTCGAGAGATCCGCCAGTGGGCTGAAGGATAGCACCTGGCCCTCCCCTCCCCTCCTCCGCTTGGTCTGGCTGTTCTCCACCGATGTTGTAGTGGTCGCCATTCAGGCCAAGCGTCAGCGGCAGCATGGAGCCGCCGTTGTCGAAGACGAAGATCTGAGCCTCCGCGTAACGCCGGAACTGCGCCGCGATCAGCGCAAGCAGCGTGATTTGCTGGAGCCGGTTGGCCGAAAGATCAGGGTATGACCGACATCATCAACATGCCGGTTGAGCCGGAATGGCGTTGATCCGGCTGCGACCTGCATGAGTGGTGGCGAGGCTGGTGGATAAAAGGGGCAAGGCGCGACCTGGCTACCGAACCAGATCGAATTGAGCGGAATCAGGTCGGCTAGATTGCGGGTGTTGATCAACGGCTCGCGGATATTGGCATAGGACACGCCCGGCAGGCTGCCGATATAGGCATCGGTGGCGTTCAGGGTTTCGATCCGGGCGCCGAAACCTTCCGCCTGGATCAAACGGCGGATCGCCTCGCAGTTCTCCTGAAGGCGCTGGTGGTCCTCATCGAAGATCGCAATGACCGGCGTATAACAGCCGTAGGCAACGAGTTGCGACGAGGCCTCGGCGATCGCGTCCTCTGTTTCCGCCACCATGAGCATGGCGTCCTGGTCGAGCGACCGCGACTGCGTCTGGAACAACTGGTCGAAGAACGGCCGCACCTTCTGCTGCCATTTCTTGCGCGTGCGTTCGAGCCTCGCCCTGGCTTCCTACGCATCGAGAAAAACGAAGCGCGACGACCACCGGTAGGTCAGCGGCATCCCATCCGGTCGAGCGTATTGAGAATGCCCGGCCAGCTTTCGGCGGGCAGCCCATCGATCGCCACCACGGCGAGAAACCCGTTCTCGACGAGTGGCGTCAGGCCATGCTGAAGTTCGGCTGTCACCAGCCAGTCGAGTTACATGGGGATTTCTGGCAACCGCATAGGGCGGTTCTCGCCTGTGATGCAGAAGCGGATGAACTGGAACAGCTCGTCGTATCGCGCGACTCGATGACCGCCGCGCCCGGACGTTTCGCGTGTGATCATCCGTCGGATCGACAGGACATTGGCAAGATACTGTTCGACCTCGCGGATCGACGTCAGGAAGGTTTCCAGCGCCTTGTCGGCATAGGTCGCAGACCGGCTCCCGGCGTCGGAATAGACGTATCGCGTGAGCCCCGACCGTCGAGGTTCCGGAGGGCGCCAGGTCAGGATCAGGGCATGGCGACTCTCGTAGTGCCCCCTCTCCCTTTGGAAATGCGCCCGCCGCTCGGCGTCGATGGCGCGGGTAACGGGATCAGGGAAATGGCTGGCTTGCTCTGGCGGGTAATCTTCCGTCGCGACCCGGACAGCCTCGACCTGGACCATCCAACCGGAACCGAGGCGCGACAGGACGGCGTTGATCTGGCGCGACACCTCGTTGCGCTCAGCGTCGGTCGAACTTTCGCTGTCGGGCCCGGCAAAATACCAGCCGGCCATCAACGAGCCGTCCCTCAGGAGAATAACGCCGTTGTCGACCAGTCCCGCGTACGGAACGAGGTCTGCGAAAGACGGGCCGGAATGACGGAAGGACTTGAGAGCGACCATGCCGATAGCCCTCAATAACTGCGCCACGGCGACGATGTTGCCCGGTAGAAGGTCTTGTAGGAGATATGCCGGATATAGACCCGACGCATCAGCGGATCGGCCTTGGCCATCATGCGAAGTGCTGCGACGGCAACCAGCCAGACCGCAATGCCGAACAGCGCGGCATACCAGGTCAGGACCACGAAGATCAGGATGACGGCGGCGAGCGCCGTCACGAGCACAAGCTCGCGATCGACGCCCATCAACATGTTCGGGCGTGACAGGGCGCGGTGCACGCGCGACCGCGCAAGGGACGAAGTGGTATCAGCCATGAGCCCCCTCCCCTGCTCTGGTCTCGGCAAGAGGCGGTGTTGGCGTGTGCTGCCCAGCCTGTGCAGGAGGCCTGCCGATCGAGGCCCCGGTTGCGCCGAACAAGGCGACGATCTGTGTCGCGCCAAGCAGTACGCCGCCGACCAGCGCCACATAGCAGAGCCTTCGGGCGAAATCGTTCAGCTCCCCTCCGAAGATCAGCATGGCGCCGACTATGGCGACCGCGGTCAGCGCAATGAAACGCGCAACGGGTCCGGTGATCGACTGCTGGATCTGTTGCAGCGGCGATTCCCATGGAAGCCCCCCTCCCCCGGAAGAGGCGACCGCGGGGTCGCAAAGGCTTGCGGCTGCAGTGGCGAATATCACGGAGGCAAGGATGAATTTTGTCTTATGCGACATGGCTGTCCTCGTCGATCTGGGCGTAGTGTTCGGTCTGGTAGTGGCCGTTCCGGTATCCTTCGATGTGGATGACCTCCCGGACGCGCCTCCCCTTCCCCGTGCGCTCGATGGAGACAACCAGATCCACGGCTTCGCCGATCACCTCCTGCATCGGCTGCTGGCTTGCCTCCGCCGTCAGTTGTTCCAGCCGCCGCAAGGCGGACATCGCTGTATTGGAGTGGATCGTTGTGATCCCGCCTGGATGACCAGTGTTTCAGGCTTTCAGAAGCGTCAGGGCAGCACCGTCCCTGACCTCGCCGACGATGATCCGGTCGGGCCGCAACCGCATCGTGCTCTTGAGCAGCCTCGCCATGTCGATCGTGTCGCTGGTATGGAGCGAGATCGCGTTTTCCGCCCCACACTGGATTTCGGCGGTGTCTTCGAGGATCACCATGCGATCGTCGGGAGCAGTAGAAACCACTTCAGCGATGATGGCATTCGCAAGCGTGGTCTTTCCGGAGCCCGTGCCCCCGGAAATGACGATGTTCATGCGAGAATCGATCGCGCTGCGTATCACGGAGGCCTGCGCCTCCGTCATGACCTTGGTCTTTACTTACTCGGTTAAAGGAATGAGACGTGATGCGCGGCGGCGGATCGTGAACGCCGGTCCAGACACCACGGGCGGCAGCAACCCCTCGAACCGGTGTCCGCCGATCGGCAGCTCACCGGAAATGATCGGCCGATCCGTGTCTGCTTCGGACTGCAAGGCGTGGGCGACGCTGCCAATGACGACCTCTGCAGCTGCAGCGGTCATCGCACCGGCTGGCGCCACGCCGTGTCCTAATCTCTCGATAAAGAGTCGGCCGTCAGGGTTGAGCATGATTTCGACCACCGTCGCATCTTCAAGTGCGACGCAGAGCTGATCGCCAAGCGCGTCCTGCAGCTTCCGGACCAGGCGTGGATGGGAACGGAGCTGGGTCACGCAGCGCTCCGGATATTTTGGCGCGCAACGTTCGAGAAAACGGACAGATAGCTCATTGGACGGACGCGATCGAAGCTCTCCTCATCGGCTGGCAGGGAGCCCGCGATCGCGATCGTATTGCCGATTTTCCTCGGCTCCCCGAGCCGCTTCATCCGCCAGCCGGCGCGATTGAGGATCCGCTCGAAGCGGAGGTCGGTCGCAGTGACGATCTCGCTGTAGCCGTTGGCCATCGACCATTCGACAATGCCGGCGAACATGGTGAGCGTGGCGAGATGAAGCTGGCCCCCTCCCCTCGCTTCAGCAAGAGACGTGTCGACACAAAACCTCGAACTTTCGACCATCGTCGGCGAGGCGCCGAGTGAACCGGTTCCAAGGAGCTGGGGAAAGGTTCTCTCCAGCATGGTCGGGCCTTGCGTAGGGAGAAGTCGTGCGCATCCGACCAAGCGGGCGTCGTCGGTGATCGCAAGGATGTAGGTTGGATCAAACCTGTCGTACTCGTCGAACTCGCCCGATTCGGTTACCGTAACATCCCATTCGAGGCGGCCGCGGAACACATTCGCGCGCAGACGATGCATCTGTGCCAGTTGATTCGAATGATCGGCATAGCGATCAGGTGGGACGGTCAGGATTCGCATTTTTCTCTCCGCTTGTTTCGGACATGCGGAGAAAGATCATCTGAAAAACGATGTGGCTATCTGCAGATCTGCAGCCGGTGATTCTCGTGAGTCGCAACGGCGAAACCGGAATCTGCGTCGGAAATCTCTTGGCTCGTTCTGCAGATCTGCAGGTAGCTGTTGAAAGCGCCGCGTTCTACTTTTGCTTTAAGTCGCGGATTCGGCTTCCTGAATCCGGTTGCAGCGCAGATTCCGGAAAATGCGTTAACCCCTCGTTAACCTTAAAGATCTTGCAAAGATTGTCGAAATGAGGTGTCTTTGGACACGGCAAATTGCTGTGTTTACGAAAATTACCGTGTGTACGAGAGGAAGTCGTGGAGAATCCCGCCAAGCTACAGAAGGCTATCCATAAACTGATAGCGGCGCACGCGCGAGATCTCTCTAGCGCGCTCCACGAACATCGCGTGAAGCTATATCCGCCTGAAGCGCGTAAGACGCTTCGATCTTTTTCGTCCATCGAAGCTGCCAAGCTCATTGGTGTGAATGATGGTTATCTCCGCCACCTGTCCTTGGAAGGGAAAGGGCCGCAGCCGGAAGTGGCCGCGAACAACAGGCGCTCATACTCCGTTGAGACCATCCAGGCTCTCCGCGAGTATCTCGACGAAAATGGCAAAGGTGATCGTCGATATTCTCCTCGACGAACGGGTCGCGAACATCTGCAGGTCATAACGGCCGTCAATTTCAAGGGTGGATCTGGTAAAACCACGACGGCTGCTCACCTCGCGCAGTTCCTTGCCCTCAACGGTTATAGGGTCCTCGCAATCGATCTCGATCCCCAGGCCAGCATGTCGGCCCTGCATGGTTTTCAGCCCGAGTTCGACGTCAAGGATAACGAGACCCTCTACGGTGCAGTGCGCTATGATGAGGAACGCCGTCCGTTGAAGGATGTGATCAAGAAGACGTACTTCACCAACCTCGACCTCGTACCAGGCAACCTCGAGCTCATGGAGTTCGAACACGACACGGCGAAGGTGCTTGGCTCGAATGATCGTAAGAACATCTTTTTCACGAGGATGGACGACGCAATCTCGTCGGTCGCTGATGACTATGATGTCGTAGTTGTCGACTGCCCTCCCCAACTCGGGTTCCTAACGATCTCAGCTCTCTGCGCTGCAACGGCAGTTCTGGTTACAGTTCATCCGCAGATGCTCGATGTGATGTCCATGTGTCAGTTCCTGCTTATGACGTCGGAGCTTTTGAGCGTGGTGGCCGACGCCGGTGGCAGCATGAACTATGATTGGATGCGATATCTCGTGACCCGCTATGAGCCTGGCGATGGACCACAGAACCAGATGGTGTCGTTCATGCGGACCATGTTCGGTGAGCACGTCCTCAACCACCCCATGCTAAAAAGCACGGCCATATCGGACGCCGGTATCACCAAACAGACCTTGTACGAGGTCAGCCGCGACCAGTTCACAAGGGCGACCTACGACCGTGCAATGGAATCGCTCGATAACGTGAACCGTGAAATCGAGCAGCTCATTCAATCGGCATGGGGGCGCAAGTGACCGATCGCTATCACTCTTTCCGAGAGGCATCGGCGGAAAAGTTGCCAGCCGGAAACTTTGATGAAGTTGGCCCTCAACCGCCTGCCTACGTCGAGCTTTGCGTGATTCAGAAAGGAGGCGCGGATGGCTAGAAAGCATCTACTCTCCGACCTTAAGATACCAAGTCAAACGGCTGCCGAGGTAGCTGAAACTCCAGACCAAGAATCAGCCCCTCCGCAATACGCGCCTAGGGGAGCTATCGGTGCGGTCTCGCGTTCTATCGAGCTGCTCAAGTCACAGTCACTGAGTGAACTTGATCCGGATCTAATCGATGCACCGCCGGTGCGCGACAGGCTTCCCGAAGACGAGACTGACTTCGAGGAGTTCGCGCGCAATATCCGCGAGAACGGGCAGCAGGTACCAATTTTGGTGCGGCCGCATCCGACGGCAGAAGGACGATATCAGGTCGCCTACGGGCGTCGTCGTCTACGCGCTGTCAAAGCAGCGGGGATGATGGTCAAGGCCTCTGTTCGCCCCCTCACCGATGAGGAGCTTGTCCGAGCCCAGGGGCAGGAGAATACCGGACGACGCGATCTTTCGTTCATCGAGCGAGCGCTTTACGCGGCCGAGCTTGAGGCAAACGGCTTTGACCGCCCGGTCATCATGGCGGCGCTTGGCGTCGACAAAAGTAATCTCTCGCGGCTCATTCAGGCTGCGACGCAACTGCCGAAGGACGTCATCCAATCGATCGGTGCGGCTCCAAAGACGGGACGCGACCGCTGGTACGAACTGGCGGCTCGGTTCGTCAATGAAGATACTGTCGGGTTGGCACGAGCGCTTTTGGTGGATCCGGGAACTCAAGCACTATCGTCGGACGAGCGTTTCTCGCGGGTCTTCGACGCCGTTGCACCTAAAAAGGCCAAGAAGGACAAGCCGCGGCCGCAGGTCTGGCAAGCCGACGACGGCGTCAAGGCACTAAAGTACCATCAGGACAAGCGGTCAGTCACACTGACGATCGACAAGAAGGCTGCGCCGGAATTTGGCGAATACCTTCTGTCGGCCCTCCCCGAAATCTACGCTTCGTTCAAGAAGGCGAAGCGGTAGATGAAGCCAACCAACGAAAGGTATCAATAGCGCAAAGAAAAAGCCCTCCGAAACGGTGTTCCAGAAGGCCTCTCTCAGTTTGGTCGCTTTAGAGAATCGCACTTCCCGGAATCACAGTCAAGAGTCAACGCCATTCAGGCGTAGCCTTTTCTTTGCCTTGTGAAAGGTGAAGGACATGGACACGGGAAGTTTAACGACGCCCTTTGGGCGGCGACCGATGACGTTTGCCCTTGTGAAGCGTCAGTTTGAGACGAAGAAGGCTGATACACCAACGGCGGTCGACAAGTGGCGCGTCTTCCGCGACATCGGTGACGCTCGTACCCGTCTTGGCCTCCAGGATCGGGCACTGGCGGTATTGAACGCCCTTCTGTCATTCTTTCCTGCCACGGAACTCGGCAGTGACAAGAACCTGATCGTGTTCCCATCTAATGCACAGCTATCTGCCCGCGCAAACGGCATTGCCGGGACGACGCTGCGTAAATGCCTTGGGACCCTAGTCGAAGCCGGCATCATCATTCGTAAGGATAGCCCTAACGGCAAACGATACGCTCGAAAGTCCGGCGAAGGAGACATCGAAGACGCCTATGGCTTCAGCCTTGCCCCCCTTCTCGCTCGCGCCGCCGAGTTCGCGGCCCTCGCGCAGGAGGTTGCCGCCGAGCAGCGACGGTTCCGCATCATGAAGGACCGCCTTACGATCGTACGTAGAGACGTGAGGAAGCTCATTACCGTTGGCCTAGAAGAGAACTTGCCAGGTGACTGGACGGCAGTCGAGGCACGCTTCATCGACGTCGTAAGCCGGTTCGTGAGGAGACCGACACTGGAGGACATCGCTGCGAGCCTCGAGGAGATGAGCTTTCTGCACGAAGAAGTCTCCAGAATGTTGGAAACGCATGAAGAAACCAGAGAAAGCGATGGCAATGACATCGCTTTTGGGCGCCACATACAGGATTCAAATACCGAATCCAGCGATGAACTTGAACCTAGCTTCGAAAAGAAGCAGGGCGAACAGTCCGCGCCAAACAAGATCACGACGAGGAAGAGCGAACCGGAGGCATTCCCGTTGTCGATGGTGTTGCGGGCCTGCCCAGAGGTAACCGCTTACGGGCCTGGCGGCTCGATCAGTAGCTGGCGAGAAATGATGGCGGCCGCCGTGACTATTCGCCAAATGTTGGGTGTCAGCCCGTCGGCCTACGAGGAAGCCTGCGAAGCCCTCGGACAAGCCGGTGCGGCGATCGCCATCGCCTGCATTCACGAGCGGGCGGGCCACATTAATTCGGCCGGCGGCTACCTCCGAGATTTGACAGCGAAGGCGCGGCGAGGGGAGTTTTCGCTTGGGCCGATGTTGTTCGCGCAAGTGAGAGCCCATTCCGGATCTTCCCAAAGATCAGCATGAAGGTTGTTTTTTGCTCAACGTGGCCGTATCTGTCTGATTTTACAAGGTTTATTCCCTTTCCGACCTGAAGTTTCCGGCCGGAAACTGTGCGGGTTACATTGGGACCGCTACGGCCGATGTTGAAAGCTTGCAGAGCCTCCCGAGTTTTATGGTGTCGGTCTGACTACGGCACGTGATAGGGAACAGGTGCTCCCATGGTGTTTTTATGCGTCTGAACTATTTTGCTTCCGTGTGCTCTTTCATCATCCTTCTCGACAGTGGTGCCAGCGCCCAGCTTTGGAGAAGTGCTGACCTATCATCTGTAGGCTGGTCCGTTGAACGGCTGAAGGCGGCGCACGCCGTTGCCACATCCCGAAAGCGCCAGCCTAACGCAGACGATCATGTGGCTGGCCGCGTGATTTCCGACGCGAGTGACGGCATTATTACAACGCGGCGCGACGGTTAATATCGATGACGAGGCGATGCAGAGCGAACTTGTACGCTTGGTGAGCCTGTACCCCGGGGAGTGATCGTCGGCTGAGACAACCGCTTAGAGTGCCATTTCACCCCCGGCTGAAACCGGGCCCTGGCCGTTAACCCGATTGCAGCGTCGATGCCTCTACAAGTCAACCTAGTATTTCGGGCCTTGCCTCATCGCCGGTAGCTCTTGCGACCGGCAACGCGACAGAGGGAGTTAATTTATGACTGTAGTTGCCTTTTTTGACGATCTCTACATAGTAGTTGCAGACATTCTCATGTCTATGGACTACAGCCAGTCCAATCATCTCCTCCCAGCTTCCGTCTTTTTGCCGTCCGCCCCCCGTGGCTATACAGTGCATCGGAGTGCCGTGCCGACCCGAATTGTGAGGAAGTCTTTCTCGGTCAACACCGAGTCATCTCGGGGTCTGTTTCTCGGCGCAGGAACCGTCAAGCACATCGAGGACGTCATTCAAAATACCCGACTGCTACGCAGCGGCCTTTTAATGCCGTCTCGATCGTTTTCCGCTCTTGATACACGCAAAGTCCAAGACCTTATGGCGCATGCCATGGACATCAGTGAACAAAACTCCTTGGGCGATTTTGAAATCCTTGGCCTATGCGACGGTGTCAGGTTTGACCGCGCGGCGACGATCGGTTCCTCCTATGAATTTCCCTACTTTGGCAAGGTGACGATTGCGGGTAGCGGGAAGGCGGCCCTTCGCGACTGGCTATTCCAGCGGGGCGAGCAAATCTCGGAAATGAGCATGGGAAATGAGTCGTTCGAAATGCGGAGGCATAGGACCGGCGGTTGGCTAATCAGTCGCCTTCTGGAAGAAGATGGGGCGGACAACCCTCTCACGCTTCCAGCAGGAGTAGGCGGCTACTACGAACTCTACGAATACGACCGCTCTGGGATGGCCCCGGTCGACGCGGTGCTGACAGTGTTTCTATCGCTCGGAACATCCAAAAATGCTGGAACCTTCGATCTGCAGAATCTTTTCTTTCACAAGTACATCGATGACCATCTATGCATCCTGACGTTACAGAACGTGCAGCGTTCCATCAGAATCGGTGACGAGATTCGCATTCAAATGTCGGATTTTGCGCTCTCAGTGGTTCCCAATTTGTATGAAAAGGTATCCGTGCCCAACATCCGGCCCGAACTGATCGCAACAATGGCCGGCAACGCTGACTTATTCAATCTTTCTCTATTCAGAGACTCGGCAACGGACTTTCCCGCCCAAGCCAAGCGCTTCATCGACACTCACAATAAGCTACTCAAGACGAGAGTCGTCGACGGCAACGTGCATATAAGCTTTAACTATGAGCTTCTGAAACAATGGTTTCAGCATTTCCCCAAGCGCCCTGCGCACGGCACTGAGGTCCTCTATTCAAAGTGAAGCAAGGAACAAATGTTGGCTTATTCCCCTCGACTTCAGATCCGCTGTTGGTGGCGTCGGTTCCGGGAGGGGGCGAAATGGCACTCTAAGCGCTTTAGTACCTGTTATGCGGTGTGATTGTCACCGGATCACACAACAACCGCCGTTGGATGCAACGGACCATCGACACTTCGATTTTGACAGATGGAAGCGAAGTCCACGAGAAATCTTTCAGCCATTTCTCGATTGGAGGGGGTCTTGAGAGTCTCAAGGATCAGTTCCGGCGTTTCCTTCATCACCGGAAGTCGAAAAAACAGGCTTTCATTGAAATTGGAACTTACCGTTGAAAGCACCGTCCGCAGGATGTTTAGCATGTCGTCTCCGCGGTGCGAGGCATGGACAAGAGCAATGGGTTTCCCAATCACCTGGTCACCAGAAACGAGCCAATCGATCGCATTTTTCAAGCCGCCGGGGATACTGCGAACGTATTCGGGGCTGGAAATGACTAACCCGTCACTCTCCGAAATCGCCTGTTTAAAAATCCGTACGATATCCGGCTCGTCAGAACCTTCGAGGTCGGGCGAAAAGACAGGCAAATCCCCTATGCCATCAAACACGTCGATGACAATACCTGTCGGAGCTATGACCTGCATCGCCTTCAACAATGCAGTGTTGGTGGACAGTCGGCGTGCGCTGCCTGAAATTGCGAGTATCTTCATCGATTCACCTATCGCGATGCACAATCGCTTGTATGTCACCCGTTAGGTCCTTGCTGAGGAACCAACTGAAAGGTGGCAGTGGGCCGGACTTTGTCATTTGCTTTCCACACGATTTCGCTTCGCTATATCGGCAACCGTATTCTTGCTGATGGCGAGGTCGCGAGCGATCCAGCGGTAGCTGCGACCTTCCTTGACCAATTCCATGACCTGAGGCGCAAGCCTATCCGATTCGCATTGTTGAACGGGCCTTCGGGATTGGTCCCAGCGCGCTCACCGAGGTGGTGGCAATGCTCGCGCAGAATCTCGATGCCAAATCCGCGTGACTGATGCGTAGCAATGCCTCTTCACAACCAATCGAAATTTTCGCAACAGAGCCAGAATACAGTCGCCGACATCGTTCAGCGCCGCAGATCAAATCCTTAGATGTCGCGCTTTCGCTCGCTCGTCCGATCCTGCCGCCCTGCAAAACATGAAATGTCCACCTTTTATCTCGGTGACCTATGTAGGTGAATCTCACGGATCCGGACCGGCGACGGGCCGGTCCGGGAGCGCGCTCCGGCCGGGTCAGTGCAGCAGCTTTTCGGTCGCCGCGTCGAATATCCGTACGTTTTTGCCGTCAGCGGCGAAGCAAAGCTTTTCGCCGGGACGATACACGCGGTCCGATGGTGCGCGCGCGACGATCGATCCTTCCGTGAGGTCGAGGTGGACAAAGGTCTCCGAACCGTGCGGCTCGGCGACCCGGACCGTACCCTCGATCAGGAAATCGCTCTGGCCACCGTCCGCCGTCATCAGCGTCAGCTCCTGCGGTCGCACACCGATGCTGACCTTGCGCTCACCAGTCCCGGATGGAACGCCTTCGCCGACATTCCAGCGGACAGAGCCGGAATTGGCGCCGAACTCCGGACGCCCGTCGCGCAAGGTGGCGCCGATCATATTCATCTCCGGGCTGCCGATGAAGCGGGCGGTGAAGATGTCGCCGGGGCGGTTGTAGAGGTCCATCGGCGCACCGACCTGCAGGATGTGGCCATCGCGCATAACGACGATCTTGTCGGCGAGCGACATGGCCTCGACCTGGTCATGAGTGACGAAGACGATGGTCGTGCCGAGGCGCTGATGGAGCTGCTTGATCTCCAGCCGCATCTGGCCGCGCAACTGCGCGTCGAGGTTGGAGAGCGGTTCGTCGAACAGGAACACCGCCGGGTCGCGCACCATAGCGCGGCCGATGGCGACGCGCTGGCGTTGGCCGCCGGAGAGCGCGGCCGGGCGTCGTTCGAGCAGCTTTTCGAGGCCCAGCACCTTCGCGGTTTCCCGGATGCGGGCGTCCTTCTCCGCCTTGCCGAGCTTGGAGGTGTAGAGGCCGAAGCCGATATTCTCGGCTACGGTCATGTGCGGATAGATCGCATAGTTCTGGAAGACCATGGCGATGTTGCGCTGCTTGGGCTCGCGCTGGTTGACCACCTCGCCGCCAATCCTGAGTTCGCCGCCGGAAATGTCCTCCAACCCGGCGATCATGCGCAACGTCGTCGACTTGCCGCAACCGGACGGGCCGACGAAGACGACGAATTCGCCGTCCTCGATGGCAAGGTCTATGCCGTGGACGGCCGTGACGGCTCCGTATTGCTTGACGATTTTGTTCAGTTCAATGCTTGCCATCACGCGCCTCCCGCAAGTTCGGCAACTTTCCGATTGAGTTCTTCCTCCGCGTCGGCTTCTTGCCGTGCACGGTCCTCCGCCCGGGCCGCGAATGCGGCCTCGTCCTGCCTATAGCCGGCGATCGCCGCCTCCAGCGCCTTTTCGCCCGGCCCGCCGAAACGCTCGCGCACGGCGACGAAGTTTTCCGCCGAGACGACATATCCAAACGTCTCCGCATCGATTTCCGGCGCGCGGCCGGTTGCCTCGGTAAAGGCCTCCACGAAGGGCGCGTAGCCGTCGTCCGACAGGTCGCCGTCCATTGCGACGACGCTGCGGGCGACGACGGCCGCGATCTCGTGCGCCTGTCGGAAGGACAGGCCCTCCCGGCGTACGAGCGTATCGGCAAGCTCGGTGATCGTTACGCAGGAGCGACGCAGGTTGACCGCCACCCGGCGCGGGTCGATCTCGGCGGCACGCACCACGGCGGCGAGAAGATCGAGCACGCGTTCGGCGACGCCGAAGGCCTGATAGCCCATGTCCTGCGTCTCGCCCTCGCTGTCGTTCATGTCGGTGAAGGGAGTGTTGTGCATGACGTCGAGCATGGCCCGTGCGCGCCCGACCGTCTGGCTGGCGAGATGGCGCAGATGCTCGAACGGCACAGGATTGCGCTTCTGGGGCATGATCGAGGAGATCTGCACGAAGGCGTTCGGCAGATAGAGCTGCCCAACCTCGAAGCTCGACCAGAACTGGAAATCCTGGATCGGGCGGCCGAGATGCAGGAACATCAGTTCCAGCGCGCCGTAGACGGAGGTCACGTAGTCGACCGCGGCGATACAGCTATAAGAGTTCTGCAGCGGTTCCGCGAAGCCCAGGAGATGGGCGACCCGGTGGCGATCGATCGGAAAACCCGAGGTGGTGATCGCCGCCGCACCCATCGAGGAGCGGTCGACGATCGCCCGCGCGGCCTCGATGCGCTCGATGTCGCGGATCAGGATCTCGATCACCGCGCCGAGATAGTGGCCATAGGTGCTGGGCTGCGCCGGCTGGCCATGGGTATAAGCGACGATGAGCGTGGTCTTGTCCCGCTCGGCAGTCTCGATCAGTGCGGCCAGCAGCGTCCGGCTTTTGGCAAGAAGCGCGTCTATGCGCTCCTTGAGGCCGAGCTTGAACAGCGTGTGGTCGATATCGTTGCGCGAGCGGGCGGTGTGCAGCCGGCCGCCGAGATCGGTGCCGACGCGCGTCTTCAGTTCCTTCTCCATCAAGAAGAAGAAGTCCTCGACCTCGCCGGTATAGGACAGTGCCTCCGGATCGATCTCGCGGGAGATGGCTTCAAGTGCTGCCGCGATGCGTCCACCCTGGTCGGCGGGGACGATGCCGGTTTCCACCAGCATCACAAGATGGGCGCGGTCGATCTTCTGAAGGGCGCGCGCATGGTGCTGTTTTGCATCGTCGAACAGCGGCTTGAGGACCGTGCTCGTATAGACGGGATCGGGAAATTTCGTCCGGTCCCGGGCTTGAGGTGTTGTCATGGTCTTATCCCTTCACGCCGCCGAGCATGACGCCGCGAACGATGTAGCGTTGGAAGAAGAGGAAAATGAGCAGCGTTGGGATGGTGGCGATGGCCGCCCCCGTCATGATCATTTCCCATTGAATGGATTGCTCGACGGCGAAGCTCGAAAGCCCGACCGGCAATGTGTAGAGGTCCTTGTCGGTGGTCACGATCAGCGGCCAGAAGAACGCCGTCCAGTTGCCGAGGAAGGTGAAGATGGCGAGCGCCGAAAGGGCAGGCGTCACCAGCGGCATGGCGATCTTCCACCAGATCTGGAATTCGTTCAGCCCGTCCACCCGCGCTGCTTCGAGGAAATCGTTCGGCACGGTTTCGAAGAACTGGCGCATCAGGAACACCCCGAATGCTGTCATCATGCCGGGGAACATGATGCCCCAATAGCTATCGAGCCAGCCTAATTTACTCGACATCAGATACCATGGGATGACCAGCATTTCGGTCGGGATCATCAGCGTCGAGAGGATCGCCAGGAAGATCACCTTACGGCCGGCGAAGTTGAATTTCGCCAGCGTGTAGGCAACCAGGCTGTCAAAGAACAGGCAGGAGACCGTGACAACGACGGCAATCAGGCTGGAGTTCAGGAACCAACGGACGAAACGGCCATCAGAGAGCACGCGGATATAGTTGTCGAGCGTCGGCGACGCGGGGATGAGCCGGAGATCATAGATCTGACCCGCGGACTTCAGCGAGGTCGAGAACATGAAAATCAGCGGTGTAACCATGATGATGCCGCCGATGAACAGCAACGTCCAGGCGACGATCAGGCCCGGGCGGAAGCGATACTTGGTTGCCGCCGTAACGATGGATGCGGGTGCTGTGGTCATGTCAGCGGCTCCTCAAGATCCAGAGCTGTCCCATGGAAATGGCAAACAGGATCAGGAATAGGACGACGGTTTGGGCGGAGGCATAACCCATCTGGTAGGACGAGAAAGCCGTCTGGTAGATCATCAGCACGAGCGGTTTCGTCGTGTTGAGCGGTCCTCCCGGATCGTTGCTCGTCATGTTGTAGACCTGATCGAAAATGCGCAGGAACCCGATGGACGAGAACACAACGAGGAAGATCGTAGTTGGTTTCAGGAGCGGGAGAGTGATCTTGCGGAGGATGGCAAATTCGCCCAGTCCATCGACGCGCGCCGCTTCGTGATAAGTGGCAGGGATCGCCCTGAGCCCTGCGAGGAAGATGATGATCTGGAAGCCGAGGCCGGCCCAGATTGCCGTTGCCATGATCGCCGGAAGGCCTTGGTCTACGGAGCGTAGGAATGGCTGCGCAGGAAGGCCGAACATGCCCAGAAGGCTGTTGATAATGCCGATCGGCGGCGGCTGGTAAAACCATCGCCATACCCAGGCCATGGCGGCAGCCGTGGTGAGGAAAGGCAGGAAATAGAGCGCGCGGATGAAGGCATGGCCGAATTCGATGCGATCGAGATAATAGGCAATCACGAAGGATAAGACGATGCTGATTGGCGTGCCGATCAGGAGATAGGTGAAGGTGTTGCGGAACACCTGCCAGAATAGCGGATCAGCAAGAAGCGTTCGATAGTTCTCAAGGCCGATGAAGCTTGCTGGACGCAGGAAGTCCCAGTCCGTCAAGGAGAGATAGAACGCTTCTGCCGTGGGGTAAAAGCGCACGACCGAGAAGAAAAGGATCGGCACGGCCAGGAATGTCCAGGCCCAGACGATCTGCTTGGTCGAGATGGACAACCGGTCCCACGCGCGGGGCTTCTGCCCCACGCCGACTGTCGATTGGTTTAACATGGTTCGGTCCTCAGTTGGCCTTGCGCTTGTCGATAAGCTGCTGTTCCTTGACGGCCGCCGCACTCAGCGCGGCAGAGGCGGACGTTCCCTGCAGGAGCACTGAGTTGACCATGTCGATAGATATCTGGCGCTGGGCAGCTTCATCGACAAATAGCGTCGTGTGTGCGTAGTTGAGGCCTCGGATAAACGGCCCGTAGATCGGGTTTGCGAGGTTCTTCTCCGACAGCGCCACGGTCTTACGTGCCGGCAGTTCGCCAACTTTCTCGAGCCACACGTTCATTGCTTTTTCGGACGTGATGAAGGCGAGGAATTTTTGGGCCGCTTCGAGTTTCTCGCCCTTGGCCGTGCCACCGATGGCATTGGCGAAGTAGCTGGCATAGTTCGAGCGCGTTCCATCCGCGGCAGCCGGCAACTCCGCTACACCCCATTCAAAGCCGGAGATCGTGTTGAATGAGGCCAGTCGGAACGTGCCATCGATGACCATAGCCGCCAGGCCTCCGCGGAACGCCGCCTGCCCCTCATCCATGAAACCTTCCCGCCCAACCTTCTCTTTGGTCTGGAGGCCGGTGTAGAATTCTAGTGCCTTGCGGCCGGCTTCACTGTCATAGGCGACCTTCGTCCCGTCGGCGGAATAGGGTGCGCCGCCGAACTGGCGAACGAGAATCTCCCGCCACCAATTGTGATCCTGGCGGGCGATGTCGAAGGCAATTCCCGCTGTCTGGAAATTGCCGGCACTGTCGCGTTTTGTTGTAGCCTGGGCGGCCTTGAGCAGTTCATCGAGAGTCTGAGGTGGCTTGTTTGGGTCGAGGCCCGCTGCTTTGAACAGGTTCTTGTTGTAGAACAGTGCCATCGAACGCACTGCGGTCGGCAACCCATAATAGTCGTTCCCCCGTTTCATTGCAGAAACGATCGGGAAGAAGTCCTTCTCAATGGTGGCGGCAGGAAACTTCTCCTTTGAGAGCGGCTGGACCAGGCCGCCAGCGACGAAATTGTCAAGCCAGCCGTAGAAGAGCTGCACCACGTCCGGCCCTTTGCCGGCAGCCTTGGCCGCGACGACGCGCGTCTGATAATCGGCATAAGGGAAGGTCACCTGTTTGACGGTGATGCCGGGATTTTCGGCCTGAAATTCCTTGATCAGCTCATCCATCGCCTTGACGCGGCTTTCGAAGACATATTGCCAGTATTCGATTTCGACCGCCGATGCAGGATGGGCGGCGAGAAGCCCGAGCGCAAGCGCTCCGGCTGACAGCATTTTTACCGATGAAAACAGACCACGAGTCGACGCGTGCAGCATCGTCAATCCTCCCTTTGAGACCTCTCCACAGCGCTACGCAAGCGCTTGCGTAAATTTGCAGAAGGCAGAAGATTTGTCAAGGAACACTGAATTGTCGGACAAAATGCAATAAGATATTGAATTTAAATCATTCACCTGTATTGTTTTTACGTTCAGATGGCGCTCACCTGAAAAGAAAAACCTAGCCTCACCGGAGGGAAAATGGTCGACCAAAGCAAGCCTTTGCGTAAATCGCAACGTGTCGACCTGAAGACTTTGGCCGAAGAACTGGGTTTGTCCCAGTCCACTATAAGCCGCGCGTTGCGCGCGCATCACTCGATCCCCGAAAGCACGCGCAGGCGTGTGACATCTGCTGCTGAAAGGCTGGGCTACAGCCCCAATGTCCGTGCCCGCGGCCTGGCCACGGGTAGGACCGAGGCGATCGGTCTGGTCTTCCCGCTCGAACGGCTTCAACTAGCGCAGACGAATTTCGTCGACGTATTGACCGGCATCAGCGATGTCGTGACGCGCCGCAACTACAGCCTTCTGCTGACGCCGTTTTCGGACAATGAGCAGGAGGTTCTTCGCAAGCTCGCAACATCAAGGACCGTCGACGGCATCATAATCACGCGCCCGCTCGTCGATGATCCGCGCATCCCGCTATTGCACGACCTCGGCATTCCCTTCGTCGTGCATGGACGCAGCGACGCGGATCTGCCCTATTCCTTCATCGACATCGACAACGCTGCCGTATTCGAGAAGCTTGGAGGACTACTGCTCGACTACGGCCACGAGCGGATCGCCGTTTTGAATTCCTTCCTGCGCTTTCGCTATGCCAACGCGCGACGCGAAGGCTACCGTAGGGCCCTTGAGGGCCGCGGAAGGGTTCCCGATCCGGATATGATGTTCGAAACCCCAATGACGGAGCAGGCGGGATACGATCTTGCGACCGCGCTCCTGGGTTCAGAAAACCCGCCGACCGCATTCCTCTGCGGATCGGTATTCCTGGCCCAGGGCGTCTATCGGGCCGCCACCGAACGCGGGCTGCGGGTGGGGCAGGACGTCTCCGTCGTTTGCCACGATGACGGCCTTCGCGGCATCAGGCCCGCTGACTTTGATCCGCCGTTGACTTCTACCTTCAGGTCGGTGCGCGAAGCAGGAGAGCACCTCGCCGAGACCCTGATCAACCTCGTCGAGACAAAGGGCAACAAAGAGCCCACAAGGGAAGTTGCAGAGGTGGACCTGATTCTTAGGGAATCCGTCGGGCTGCACAGGCATCATCGCTGATGCGCGGACGGAAGCGTAGTGGACGATATTAGGCTAAGGGTGTCATTTCGCCCCCTGCCGGAATCGACCCCAATTGGCATGACCGCAATGGGCCGATACTGTTGAAAAACTCGTATTCGTTCGTCTGGCGGTTATTCGATCATTTGCAGGCGGTGACTCGCGCCTCATTGTCAAAAATGTATCGTCCGGAGGTTTCGTCAGCGCAGCGGTCAATGTAGTCGTTGGCATCAATCAGTCCCTTCACGACCACGCCAACGCTGATAAGGACGCCAAATCCAATTGCTGCTGCAATATATCTAAAAGCTGGGCGCATTTTGTTTCCCGCTGCATGTCGTTGTCTGTGTTTCATTGGTATCTACCAACGGATTGTCTGTGCAAGCTCTCCCAGTGGTTAAACTGCTGAGTTCTCAATTCAGGGTTGCTTTTGTTGAGCCTCCCTGATTCAATCCTCCCATTGATTTGCGGAGGATTGAGCGATGATGGGATGTCAGACGGCTCCGGCGCAGCTCTTCTACGACTTCTGCCTCGATGATCACGTTCCTGCTGACCATCTGCTCCGCGGGATTGACCGCCATCTTGATCTTGATGGTGTGCGGGCGCGGCTGAAGCCGTTCTACAGTGGCACTGGACGGCCGTCCGTCGATCCAGAACTGATGATGCGGATGCTGATCATCGGCTACTGCATGGGCATCCGTTCCGAGAGACGGTTGTGCGAAGAGGTTCATTTAAATCTTGCCTATCGCTGGTTCTGCCGGCTCGGTCTGGACGGGAAGGTGCCAGACCATTCCAGCTTCTCGAAGAACCGACATGGTCGCTTCCGGCAAAGCGACATCCTGCGTCATATGTTCGAAACGGTGGTGGAGCGGTGCCTGGCTCAGGGCTTGGTCGGAGCAGAAGGGTTCGCTGTCGATGCCAGCCTGATCGCCGCCGACGCCAACAAGCAACGTTCGGTCCCCGGCGCGGAGTGGGATGTCAAGGACAAAGCCAGTCGCTCGGTTCGGGAGTATCTGTCGGTGCTCGATGATGCAGCGTTCGGCGCAGCATCGCCTGTGACGCCGAAGTTTATCTCTCCCTCCGATCCGGCGGCTCAGTGGACCGGAGCACATAAAGGCCATGCGTTCTTCGCCTATGCCGCAAACTACCTGATTGATACGGACCACGGTGTCATCCTCGATGTGGAGGCCACACGCGCTATTCGCCAGGCCGAGGTCGGCGCGTCCCGGAAGATGATCCAGAGAACGGAAGATCGGTTCGGTCTGAAGCCGGAATACGTCGTCGCCGACAGCGCCTATGGCTCTGCCGACAACCTTGCCTGGCTCGTCAAGGAGAAGAAGATCGCGCCGCATATCCCTGTCTTCGACAAGTCGCAGCGGACCGACGGGACTTTCTCACGATCCGACTTCACCTGGGAGGCCGAGAACGACCGCTACATCTGCCCGGCCGGCAAGGAATTGAAACAATTCCACCGGACATACGACACGCCGAGATCGGGCATTACCGCTGAAGGCACGCGACTTTACAGGGCAAGAAAGAAGGACTGCGATGCGTGCGAACTAAAGCCGCGCTGCTGTCCAAACGTGCCGATGCGCAAGGTGCCGCGGGACATCCACGAGGATGCCCGCGATGTCGCACGAACAATTGCAACCACGCCCGAATACGAGCGGTCATGCCATCGGCGCAAGAAGGTTGAGATGCTCTTCGCTCATCTCAAGCGTATTCTGCGAATGGCACGGCTAAGACTGCGAGGTCCATGCGGTGCCCGCGATGAATTCCTGCTTGCGGCGACCGCCCAAAATCTGAGGAGGCTCGCAAAGTTGCGACCACCGCATACGCCGCAAGGCGCTATCGCCGCCTGACGGCGGCGTAGATAATACCCTGCGCCGAGGCGCGGGGAACGACAACGCGTAGCCCGCTGCCGAAAAAGGCCCAAACTGACGGACGAGCAGATACTCCCTCGAGTTTTTCAACGATATCGGCCGACACCGGACATCAGAGGAGCCTTGTTGCCCGGCCGCTCCTCCTTGTAGCGCTGTTGTAATAGCTCGATGCTTGTTGAACGGAGCGATGTCTTGACTGCTCCATAGCTTCGGGTAGGGGGATACCGCGATTGGCGGCTTCCGTCAGATATCCCGATCGCAAACCGTGCGCAGAAAACTCTCCCGGCTCCAGCCCCGCCATCGCCGCCCGCTGCTTGACGATATGGTTGACCGCACTTGGCTCCAGCGCCCACTTAGAAACATTGCCCCAACGATCGACCTTCCGAAAAATGCTCCCACTTTCGATTCTCCCAGCCGCAAGCCAGGCGTTGAGCGCCTCCACCGGTCGGCCGGTCAGATAAACGACCTCATCGCTTTCGGCACCTGACGTCTTGGTGCGACCGAGGTGGATAGCGAGAGAGGGGAGGGGAGGGGCACCCTCGACGGTGATGGGTGGCTCAACGGTGAGCTGCTCCCTGCGCAGACCGGCAATCTCACTGCGACGACGGCCGCCCGAGGCAAAAGCCACCATCAGGATTGCCCGGTCGCGGATGTCACGAAGGCTGTCGGTGCTGCAGGTCGCGAGCAGCTTAGCCAGCACGTCGCCGGTGACGGCCTTCGCGCTCTTGCGTTTCCTTGGCCGCGGCGTCGCCCGAACGGCGAGGCGTATCGCCGATTTTAGCGAAGGGGATGAGAAGACGCCGGTCAGGCCGCGCCACTTCGTCAGCGTCGACCAGGTGGCCAGCCGCCGGCGCACCGTGTCGGGTGCATGCGGGCCGGAGGATCGAAGGAACCGCTGTTCGCGTAGGCTCTGCTCGACGGCGGCCGGCATGCCGTGGTGAGGATCGATCTCACGCTGTTCGGGCTGCCAGAGATGATGGGCAACGAATTTGAGAGCCAAGGCTTCGGGCGCTGGCCAGGGGAGGGAGGCGCCGGTTGCTACGAGCGACCAGGCCTGCAGATAGGCAAGATCGGAGGTGAGGGCGCGCAGGGTGTTTTCGCCCATGCCCTCATTGACCAGATGGCGCAGCGTTTCGATGTCCTGGTCGGTAAGCAGTTCGGCCAGTTCGTCGCGCCGGTCAATCGGCAGCACGCTGGCGATGGCGTCGAGTTCGTCGGCGCGGCGATCGATGGCGGTCTTGGAGTTGTCTGATTTGGCCACAGTAATGCTCCGGATCGACGGTTTCGACGGCCGAGGGACCGTGGATTGGACCGGATTCTTTCTGATTTGCGCCAGGAAATCAATCACCATCGATAAGGGTTACTTATCGGTGGTTATGACGCCAACCGTCGAGTATCCTATGTGAGGAACCACAATATTAAGATAGAGTTCCTTTAGCAAATCACTTACCATGATTTCAATGGCTTACGATCTTGCGAAAATCAGCATGGGCGACCTGATGCGGCCGGCTTTCGACGCCGGTGTCGCTCTGACCCGACTCGACGAGCGCATCGCCCGTTCTCCGGTCGGTCAGGGTTGGATCGAACGGCAAAATTTCGCCGATGCCTGTGCCTCGCTATGGATAGACGGCGAGCTCGTCCATCTCGAAGACCTCGTCCTCCACGACGCCACCTGCGATATTCGGACGCCCACCCATGAACTCACCATCGCCCGCGACGTTCTTCGCACCCGCCGGCGCATCGGTGCGCAGTCGCCGGATTGGGCGCTGTCGGCCGAAGGCGTTCGGACGCTCCGGCAGACATCCGAAATCACATCCGTCGTCCCTGACGATGCGCCGAAGGCCGACACCATCCAGCGCGCAGCTCCAGAGCGTGCGGAAGGGGAGGGGGATGATGGTAATGACGCCAAAGATCTGCCCGGTGTCGACTATGCCGCCATCGATGCGCTGCTAGCTCGGTCGGAAGCCGCGATCGAGCAGGCAAGGCGGCCCGGGCGCGCCGATACCCGCGAACGAGACTCTCTCGTCTATGATCTCGACTGGGACGAAGATGCCCGGCTCGACGAATGGCGTGGTATGCTGCGCCAAGCCGAACACCTGCCGGTGATGCTCCAGGCGATCGTTGCCCTCGACGCCTGGAACGAGCTGTCCGTCTTGCAGCACGCCCCCTGGCTCGGCCGGCTGTTTTGCGCGTCCATCCTGCGCCAGGCCGGGATTACCTCAGGGGCGCATCTGGCCGCCATCAATCTCGGCCTGAAAACCATTCCTGTCGGTCGTCGTCGGCATCGCGACCGGGAGACGAGACTACTCGCCATCGCCCACGGACTGATCGCGGCCGCCGAGATCGGCATGAAGGAACACGACCGGCTGACGCTGGCGAAGACGATGTTGGACCGAAAGCTGGAGGGGCGCCGGACGTCGTCAAAATTACCGGAACTGGTCGAGCTCGTCATGGCAAAACCGCTCGTATCGGCCGGGATGGTCGCGAAAGCGCTCGATGTCACGCCGCAGGCGGCGCGGCGGATTGTTGCGGAGCTCGGCCTGCGCGAGATGACGGGGAGGGGGAGGTTTCGCGCGTGGGGAGTTATGTGACCGCAACGTCTCTGTAACGATGACGGAATGCACACTTTCGATGACGCAAGCTTCTGTTATTGAGGCTCGGATTCACTCTTTCACTACTGTTCGCTTCGTGCTCATATCGCAAGGACAGGAGCGATCGATGGCGCAAAAGATTCCCACACTAAGCTTTGAATGCGGCCGCTGCGCCGAGCAGATCGAGGTCGATGACTTCGACCTTCCTGGTTATGACTATAGTGCGGAAGTGCATTCGGATGGTCGCGGGTGCGAGGACGTTGCCATTGAATGCCCGAACTGTCGCATGGAGTATACCGTTGAAATTAGCAATATGCTCGGCCAGTACGACGCGGAGGTCGTTGAAGACGCGAGTATTACTGTAGATCTGGATGTACCTTCCGAGCCAGACTATGGCGAATACGACTACGACGAGTACCTGAAATCGTATGTGCCGAAAGAGCCGTTTAGCCGCTACGTGCATTCGCTGGAATTGCTCGATGAGATGCTGAAGAACGCGGGAGTCTTGCAAAGCTATCCGATGTTCCATCGCATGATGCTGCTGCAGCACGTGGCGATGATGGAGGCCTACCTTTGCGACCGGCTTATTACATTGGTTGCAAGCGACAAGATTCGGGCGAACCTCATTTTAGGCTACACCAGCCTCAGCCAGCAAAAATATCCGCTGTCCGCCTTCGCTGGCAATCCGAGGCTGATGAACGAAAAAACCGTCATCTTCTTAAAAAATAAGCTTTACCATGAGCTGGATGAGGTTGAGAAGCTTTACATCGCAGCTCTTGGCACCACACCCTTCGTGGATGAACCCAGCAAGACTTTTCTTAAAGCGGCAATGATCAATCGTCACCATTGCGTTCACCGCGATGGAAAGGACAACGATGGTGTCGTCTTGGATGAAGTCGATGCTACCTATATCGTTGATGTGCGCAAAAACATTAGCGAGTTGGTGAACAATGTCGAGACGAGGTTCGGGGCAGAAATTGCGCAGGTGACGCCAAAGCCGCCCTTCTGACCAACTGGATACAACCATTCAATGCTTGAAGCGTGGGGTCCAGCTATCAATCAATTCCTGCTGCTCGTCGTCCTCGTCGGGCTCCAATTCTTGCCCAATCTTGGTCGAGGTGAGAATAGTCAGCACCTTTCCGTAGGCGCCAAGACCAAGGGACTCTTCCTTAACTGTCTCGCGCGTGTGGCCTCCCAACCACTCTCGGACATCGATCTCATCTTTTACCCGCTCGCCGGCAGCGACGCGCCTCGGATCAGCAGCAAGCGTGGACGTCACCGTACCTAAGGGCAACTTGATACCCTTTCGAAGCCAGTCGAGTTTTGGGAGAGATTTCATGGCCTCGGACATGAAGCAGTAATCAACGACACCGGCGGTGCTCATGATTACTGCGGTAGCAGCCTCGCTGACTTCTGCATATCGAATTGCCGCGGCCGTCTTTGAGGCGACGCAAAGATCAGCGATTGCTTCGATCGCCGACAAGCCAGGTTCCCGGCGGTCAATCTCCTTGCGGAACGGCTGTTCCGGCATCAGCAACCCAGCCGCGAAGTGATCGGCTTCAAGCTCGTAAGGATCATTGGTGACAAATCCGCCGCGAGAAACGTGAATGCCGTTCTGAATAACCTGATCCACATGACCCGGAAGAAAATAATGGCCAAGCTCGTGGGCGACGCTGAATCGTTGAAACCCTTCGCTGCGGATATGGGTCGCGTAGACGATGCCGAAGTCGTTTCCGTGTCGGAGCAGCATCCCTGAAACACCATCGACGTTTTCGGGTTTACCCTCCACCATGATGTCGCGGCTTGCGGCAATCGCAAAAGGATCAACCGGAAGCGATAGGAGTTCCTCCTCCTTGAGCAGAGCCTCAGCAGCTTGCCGTGCCATCTTAAGACTGAATACCTTGCTCATCCACCCGAACCCTTTTTCTCAGCCGCGCGCCGCGCGAGCATTTGCAAAAAGTCTTTTGCAATTTCACGGTCATTTCCTGTCAGCTTGCTCATGTCACGGAAGAGAGGATCGCCATCCTTCGCAAGCTCTGGCTCTTCGGATCGCCCCAGCAGGTAATCAGTCGTAATCTCGAGAGCATTTGCGAGTCGGCGTAGTGAGTCGAACGACGGCTTGCGTGTGCCTGTCTCAAAATGAGCAATGGAGCTCGCTGGCATCCCTGCTCTTTTTGCGAGTTCATCCTGATTGTAACCCCTCAGAATCCGGGCACTTTTCAGCCGTTCCTGAAAAATCTGCGACGGGTTCTCTTTTTCTGGCATGTCTACTCCGGCATGTAAATCTTGACGATTTGTAAACCAAATCATATATGGTTAGACAGTTATCTCATGTCGAACACGACAAGTCCAAGAGAAAGAAGCGATGGTGGCCGGTAGTTCAGATGAAGTTGCAGGTGCCACGTCGCCAGATAAAGGGGACGTTTCGCCGCTCAAGCGCCCGTTCCGTGTCCTTAGCCTCGACGGTGGTGGAATGCGCGGGATCTACACCGCCGCGTTTCTCGCGCGGCTTACTGATCAGTTCGCGCGAATTCGCGGCACAGCCGCGCTCGATCTCGGCGCAGGCTTCGATCTCATCACTGGTACGAGCACTGGCGCCATCGTCGGATGCGCCCTTGCTGTCGGACGCCCGATGCAAGAGGTCGTCAGCCTATATCGCGATCACGGGCCTAAGATCTTTCCCCATCGCATTACTGGAAAGCGCAGCGCGCTCTTTCGCGCGGGACGCGGCAGCACCTACGTGCGCCAAGGTGATAAAGCACTGCGCGAGGCCCTGACAGCTGTTCTTGGCACCAGGACGATGCTCGACGTCTTCCAGAGGCGTAATATTTCCCTTTCCATCCCTGCGGTTCTGATGAGCACGCATCGAGCGTGGGTTTTCAAAAAGACGCCCCGCAGCGGTGTAAGGGACGATCTCTATCCTCTTGTCGACGTCTGCATGGCGACAAGTGCCGCGCCAATCTACCGGTCGCTTGCTGCCATTGATGACCCCAATTCGGTTGGCGGACCGAAGCAGGTCTTCGCCGATGGCGGACTCTGGGCGAACAACCCTATCATGGTTGGTCTCGTCGATGCCCTGACCATTGCGGGACCCGATCAGCCTATAGAAATTTACTCGCTCGGGACCTGCCCGCGTCCCGAGGGCGATCACCTTGATGAGGAATCGGCTCATCGGTCGATGCTGGACTGGTCCCTCGGAGCCGACGTCGCCCCGTTGAGCATTTCCGCACAGGAATTTGCATTCGACAATATGGCGCGCCTTCTCGCCAATGCGATGAGCGACTGCGGACGCTCGATCCGGCGCGTCAGGTTCCCTAACAAGGCAGTGCCCGCCAGCATGATGGCCTATCTCGCTTTGGACGATACCCGTCCAGAGGCGATGGATCGACTTGTTCATCAGGCTCACACGGATGCGGATTTGACGAAAAGTGCCTGCGACGATCGCAACAACCCTGAGGGGGTAATGATCTCGCGTCTGATGAATGATCTGCCGGCTATGCCGGTCTCGGGTGTTGTGTGGCCGACTGATGATGGCCGGAAAGGATAAGGCATGTTCGACTGTTCAAAAGATGTCCGGGCCTATCACGACCAGGATGTGACCCTGCCGCAGACCGAGCAGGATAAGATGCGCAATCGGCGTGACGCCAACCGCACGCGTTTGCGCAACGGCTTGTATAAGGCAAACAAGGCCAGCCCTCTGGAATTCGTTAAGCAGGGCAGTTACGCGATGAAGACGATGGTCCGCGACCCTGACAATGATTACGACATCGATGACGGCGTCTATTTCGCCAAGGAGGATCTGGTCGGGGAGCGTGGCGCCGAGATGACCTCTCTCCAAGCGCGCTCGATGGTGCGTGATGCCGTTGACGACGGAAAGTTCAAGCGGGCACCAGAGGTGCGTTCGAATTGCGTTCGCATCTTCTATGAGGCGGGCTATCACGTCGATCTTCCCGTCTATCGTCGCGTCACGACGTCCACGGTCTTCGGAGACGTATACCACTACGAGCTGGCTGCCAGCAGCGGCTGGAAGCGATCCGACGCACGCGATGTTTCGGCCTGGTATGAAACCGAGCGTTCGAACTCTTCCGATGGTCGCCAGCTGCGCCGCATCAATCGCGACCTGAAAAAATTCGCGCGCAGCCGGTTCAGCTGGCGGTCGTCGATCTTGAGCGGCTTCGGCATTACCGTCCTTTTGACTGAGCGCTACCAATATTCCACCCGTGAGGACAAGGCGTTCTATGACACGATGGTGTCGATCCGAAACAGGCTCGCTTGGAACTTGCAGATCGCCCATCCCGTAACGCCGGACAGCTACATCACCAACGGAAATGATGACGCGCGCGCCCGATTTTTCCGCGACAAGCTGACCGATGCGATCGATATGCTTGCGCCTCTGTTCGACGCTGACTGCACCCGCGAGAAGGCCCTGAAATGCTGGGACAAGGTCTTCGCAACGACCTTCTTCAGTGAACGGTTGGAGGAAGAGAAACGGGCCGCCGCATTTGCGCCGGCGATCATCGGATCAGCGGCACTTCTTGGTCAGGCGGGGGCGGCTGCCGCTGCGGTGAGCAGTGCAGGTGGCGGACGCCATGCATGACTTTAATCCATCGCTCAAATGGCGACAGGCCGCGCTTCAGCTTGAGGCACGGCTGCGGGACCTCCTCGGTCAGGCGCCAGAGCGGCTGGATGGTCACACAATTTCGACCTCCTATCCCAAACGGAATTGGGTCGCCGCCTGGAGGGTGCCCATCGTGTTTAGCGACGACAAGACACGGCGTATCGATGTTGTTGCGACCCAAGCCTTTCCAAGGATTCCCGTTCGGACCGCATTGGTCGATCATCCCGAGACCTTAATCTGGCCGCATGTTGAGGGTGACGGGATACTTTGCTTGCTGCCGAACATGTCCGAGATTGATCCCGATGACCCAACGGCAGTCGCCGAAAATCTCCTGATCCGCTCAGTTCGGTTGATCGAGGAGTTGTTGCAGGGCGATATCGTTGAACGGGATTTCAAGGAAGAGTTTCTGACCTACTGGGCCTATAAGACCCATTTCGATGGCAGTCGACTGTTCAGCCTGATCCGCCCAGCACCGCCATCGCGCTCCGTCTGCGTTTGGAAAGGTGAGGGCATCACTGTCGTTGGCGAAAACGAGGAGGCGCTCCTGGCATGGGTTGCGCGGCGGTACGGTGAAAGCACAACGGGCAAAATTACGCAGGGCACGTTCCTCTGGATGGAAACCCCACCGCTTCCCGCACAGTACCCGGACACGGCGGCCGACCTCTATTCGCTGGCGGCAGAATTAGGACCGGATTCCGTTGAGGCGCTCGAGGATGCAGCCCGGCAAATACCTGAAGAGATTGTCACCGTCATTGGCGCCGAAGGCCGTGGCGGCGCTGGCCTTGTTGCGGTCCGGGCATTGAATCCGAAGTTTGCGCAGAGTCGGCCATCACCGATTGCCGAGCCAGTGACGAAAGGGTTTCGGGCCGGCAAGGCACCGCCAGTATTGATCAGTCAGCGATTTTTCGGGAGGACACCCGTCGTGAGATCGTCAGTGCAGCGCGCGGATGCGGCCTGGATACACGGACGAGGGCAGGATCCCCGAACTGAGAGACTTCTATCTTCCACCGTCGTGGTCATCGGTTGCGGTTCGGTCGGGGCGCCCGTCGCCTGCTCACTGGCGCAAGCTGGGGTCGGCCATCTCGTTCTTGTGGATCTCGACGAGTTAAGCTGGCCGAATGTCGGCCGCCATCCTCTGGGGGCGAGGGCGATCGGCAAGAACAAGGCGATTGCACTGGCTGAGGGCTTGCAGATGGATTACCCCCATCTTCTTATTGAAAGCCGGTCAATCAGCATGACCGCTCTCCTTCAGCTCGACACCGAATTGCTCTCCGAGGCCGATCTTATCATCTCGGCGACGGGCAGTTGGGCGGCGGAGCATGCTTTGAACGACTGGCATATTGAGCAAGGCAGGAAAAAGCCAGTCCTCTATTGCTGGACTGAGGCGCACGCTTGCGCAGGGCATGCCGTTGCAATAGCCGAACATGGCGGATGCTTGCAATGCCATCTTGGGCGTACCGGTACCCCAGATTTCAAAGTGGTGGATTGGCCAGATGGTCTTGGTCAAAATAGGGAGGAGCCAGCGTGCGGTGCGCATTTCCAGCCTTACGGCCCAGTGGAGCTTTCGTTCGTGAACGCGATGGCCAGCGACATGGCGCTCGACTGCTTGCTTGACGCGCCGACTACCTCCTCCCATCGAATCTTTGCTGCTTCGCAAAAGCGCATTGGGATGCTGGGTGGGGCCTACAGCGCTGAGTGGCGTTCCGAGTTCGGAACAAAAGATGGGGATGGTAGGATAGTCGATCGTAACTGGAGCGGACCCGGTTGCGCCGGTTGCCGCCGGCCGCCCCCTGATAAATAATAATGACGTCCAGAACGTTGAGCCTCGGGCTGATTGTTCTCTGGGAGATAACGGAAGTTTAGGCGTGGGCACGCTGCGGAAGCAATGAACGCCTCCTTATTATGTGAGAGCCAGGAAATGGCAGATCGCATTGTACATACCGGCCGGGGCAAGTGGTCTTCGCCAGGAATTCCACACAAAGGTTGGACTTGCGTAGGCATCGATGATCTGGAAGCGCGGTCGCAGGAATGCGAAATGTGCGAAAGCGCTGATGTGCGCTATGTTCACTACATGGAGCATCCGGACTATCCGGAGACACTTGCTGTGGGCTGCGTCTGTGCAGAGCATATGGAGGATGACTACGTTAGGCCGAAGCAACGGGAGACGGGAATGCGTCTGATTGCCCGCCGGCGCAAATCCTGGGCGGGGAAGACGTGGCGTGTTTCGCAACTCGGCAATCATTTCCTCAATACAGAAGGCTTCAATCTTACCGTCTTTGAACGGGCCGAAGGGTTCGGGATCGCTGTCGCGCGTCGCGGAACGGAGAGACATCAGACTGGTAGGAAGAGTTATCCGACGCGGGAGGAGGCGAAGGTGGGTTCAAGGATGAAGTGCGACTTGCGAATGATACCAATGGGTTGTCACTCGCAAGGAGAATGCAATGGAACGCACCTACTCCCACATTGACCTCGATGAACGTCGCAAGATTGCTCGCTGGAGAACGGCTGGCCTAAGTGTCGAGGTGATTGCCGAGAAGCTTGGTCGACATCGCTCGACGATCTTTCGAGAGATCAAGCGCAACCTGTTCGTCGACAAGGTCGTATCTGATCTCAGTGGCTACTACTGCGTGACCGCGCACAGCATGGCTTGCGAAAGACGCACCAAGCTGCGGAAGTTGGTGCGCTTCTCAAATGTCCGGCAGTCCGTTATCGACCGGATCATGCATGGTTGGTCACCCCAGCAGATCGCTGGCCGGATGCGTCTGGAACAGCACCCGATCTCGGTCAGTCACGAAACGATCTACAAGTTCGCCTACTCGGCCGACGGACACGCAATCAAGCTTTGGCGTCACCTGCCAGAGCATCGCGCTCGACGACGCCCACGACATGCAAGACGCAAGCACGGGCAGAGGTTTAGCCCTGAACTGAACATCCTGCGGCGCCCGGATGCTGTTGCTGATCGCAAGCAGTTTGGTCACTGGGAATGTGACCTGATCCAGTTCCGGAAGAAGTTTGGGAAAGCCAATGTGACCTCGCTTGTCGAACGAGTCAGCCGGTTCGCAATATTCCTGCGCCACAATGATCGGCAATCTCGGCCCGTTATGGACGGTCTTGTGCAAGCGCTCCAGGCGCTGCCCCACCTCGCCCGCCGCTCGATCACGTTCGACCGCGGCACTGAGTTTACAGACTGGCCTTATCTGCAAGCCAGCATTGGCACGCAGACTTGGTTCTGCGACCCGCAATCGCCTTGGCAGAAAGGCACGGTCGAAAACACCAACAGGCGAGCGCGAAAATGGCTTTCGAGAGAGGTCGATCCCTTATCCGTAAGCGACGCGGATCTTGTCGCGATCTGCAATCAGCTCAATGAGACGCCTCGTAAATGCCTGGGATACAGGACACCGGCAGAAGTCTTCCGCAAGAAGCTGCTCGCACAGCTGAGGCATACCAGATAGCTTCGCCCTGCCCGCGAGTCGCGCTTCACCATGAACTCACAGAAAGCCGCCGCACTAAGCGCGCTCTTATGGGCGAAAACGCATCTGTGAGCTGCCGTCTCATCGAAGCACTGATGTAATCGACGCGAAGCTCGATTGCGCCGGTGCTCCCGCGAGATAGATATCACGCAGATCCGTGTCACGGCTGCGAGCGAGCATGTCTGCGTGCTCAACTTCCTTCCAACGGGCGACGTGAGCGGTGGAAGGATTCCTGAGCATCTGATCGATAACGGCCATTGAAGCGGGTGGTCGCGAGAGATGATAGCTATATTCTGCCGCACCCGGCCGTATCGCCTCGTCGAGGATGATAACAGCGCCCGGCGGAGTAACGTCGGGGCGGTCCACAACATGGAGACCAATATCGATCTTCATGCCGTCGAATTCGAGCCAGGCATGTGAGATCATAATGTCGTCGGTGCCATCGTTGACGTACCCAACAATGGTTTTGCTAGCTATCCCATGCGCCTCCGCGAGATATTTCTCAAGTGTCATGGTGATCTGATAGCAAGCGCCAGTAAAATGGTTCGGCAGGATAAACCGATCGAAGAGATTAACCGCTGATTCCGCGACGATGCGATGTTGGCCACCGTGGCGATCCAGCAGACGTTGCCTTGATCTCTCGTAGATTTGCCTTCGACTTCTTGCCTCGCCCATGACTGTCCTCCAATGTCGAGCGTTCTTAAATGCACAGACCAACGAAATATGCTCGATGAACTATCGCAAAGATTGAAAGCCCGGTTAATAACCTCGCTCGCCATCCTTGTATTTTCTCTCCTTCTCGTCCACTGTTAGATGGTGGTCGGGGAGGGGATTTTGGCTGAAGTTGATTTCATGCGTGCAAAGTCGGTTCGTCGCGCACCCGACGATCTCCCGACCAGCCTCCGCAATTACATAGACTATCGAAAATCAGGACTGAGCCTCAACCATATCGTTGGGTGCCCATTGGACTGCGGCTACTGCGTGCGCCACTTGTTCGACAACTTTTCGATGAAACGGCCCCACCTCATTGTTGATGACGAAATCGCAGTGCAGAACCTGGTCGGCCATTGGGCGTTCCGAGTTGGCGTAACACCCATCCAGATTTTCAACCGAGCGACCGACCCGTTTCTTCCCGGAGTGAAGAAGCATCTGTTTAAGACGCTCGAAGCTCTTGACAGGCGAGGATTGAGCAATCCCGTGCTGGTGATCACGCGTTGGCGAATCGAGCCATCCGATGTACAACGTCTCGAAGCGCTGAAAAATCTTCAGCTGACCATCCTGGTTACTTGGTCAGGGATCGATGATGAACGGGTCGAACCGGTATCTTCGGCGATTGCCGCCGAGAGCCTGGGGGTGTTGGCCAAGTCCGCCTCTCGCGTAAAGAAGATACTCTACTGGCGTCCGATCATCTCCGGTTTGAACGATACGGTTGGACACTTTCGATCCGCCCGCCAGCTTTCGGATTTGGCAGACGCGACAGTCTTTACGGGCCTATTTTACCGGGACGAAATTCGTGCCTTTTTTCGGGAAGTCGGAGTCCCCGACCTTTACGCGGCCGTAGCAAGGCGCAAGATCCTTCCGAGGGAAACTGAACGTCGGATCCTAGCCCATTTTGAAGGCAAGCCGATCTTCCGCAAAACCTCGTGTGGTGTCGCTTTCGCCCATGGTGTTCCCGACTTCAATGGCCATTTCGGTATAAGCGAAATCTGCGACATCTGTCCGAAAGCCCAGCGCAAGATCTGCGGCGAACATCACCATACGCCTGACTTGGTAACCGTGAAAGAGCTCGCGCGGATGGTATCACTGGCGTGCGTTGACGAAATCGAGATTTCGGATCGCCGCATCGAAGTCAGTGGCAGCTCCGAGGCCCAGCGCTATTTCATGCAACATTCATTGAACTTTCAGGTCCACGACCGGGAGCAGCCCCACAGGCTTAATCGGCACGGCCGAGCGGAGGTTGGATGGGAATGATTTGGGAAAAGGCCTGGGTGGTCGATGTGGAGGGCAACGGCGCGACGCCTCCCGAGATTGTCGAGATTGCTCTGTTAGAGCTTGTTGATCTGCGGCCAAGTGGCCGCTCGTTCCATTGGCTGGTCAAGCCAGATCAACCTATCAGCGCTGCTGTGACTAGGATACACGGTCTCACAGACGAAGATGTCGAAGGTGCTCCGGATATCGACGATATCGTCGAAGACATCGTCAGGTGGACCGACCGAAGTGCAATTATCGGCCACAACGTGCGTGTTGAGCTCGACGTCATTGGACGTTCAATTCCAGAATGGAAACCGTCAGCAGCAATTGATACTTTGAAGCTCGCTCGGGCTCTCCGGCCCGGCCTCGCTTCCTATAGTTTAGAGAAGCTCGGCTCCGCGTTGGGCCTGACCGCCGAGGCGGAGCGTCAAACAGGGCTGAAGCACCACTCAGCCCAGTTCGATGTCGCACTGACGGCACTTCTGTTTGCTTCGTTGCTCGATCCGCTGGATCGAGAAGAGCGCGATTTTCGCGCTCGTGAGGCCGATATTCTTTTCAAGGCGCAGGAGAGTTTTCTATGAGCGTAAGGAAAGTGAAAGTCGGCATCGCCGGTACGCATTCTACCGGAAAATCAACCTTTCTCGAGCAATTACATACTCTTCTTTCTGCGGAAGGAGTTCGGATCGGTAGGGTGGGCGATTTGGCAACAGCCGCTCGAGGCCGAGGTTTCCCTATTCTAACGGACCACAATTTCGAAAGCACCCTTTGGATCATGGCAGAGGGCATGAGGCAGGAGGTCGAAGCCGCCTTGTCCAGCGAAGCTATTCTTGTCGACCGGCCGGTTTTTGACGCCCTTGGTTATCTCCACGCGGCTCTCGAAATCTCAGGGCGTTCGTTGCCGGACCGGCAGCTCGAGGAACTCCGCTCGATCGCCATCGCTCACGCCGGCGACTACGACGTGCTTGTCATGACGTTGCTTGATCCAGCAATTATTCTTGGCGAGGGGCGCGACAAAAACCAGGAATTTCGGAGTGCAGCCGGTAACAAGATCCGTGCGATCGCTGAGGAAGCGGCCCTGAAACCTATCATCCTAACCTCTAGCAATGGTGACGAAGTGTTGGATCAGGTCTTGGCGAGTGTTCGGAGGCACTTGGCAAAATAGGCGAGGGGAGCGCGCCCGCGCCACGTACGGATTTTTTGGAAACACAATGGTGGGGAAACATGCAGGAGCTTTTGAATAAGGTCATCAAGGATCCGATCCACGGGTTCATCGATTTCAACGGAGCGCGCGAGAACGAACTCAAGGATTTGCTCTCCGATCCCTTTTTCCAGCGCCTGCGCCGCGTGAAGCAACTCGGCTTCTCCGACTACGTCTTCCCCTCGGCCGCCCATTCCCGCTTCGCCCATTCTCTCGGCGTCTACAAGATCGCCAAGCGAATGCTAACGATTATCGAGCCCGAAGGATCAAGCGGGAATTGGTCGCAAAAGGCCGAGGCATGCCTCGCGGCCGCGCTCCTGCACGACGTGGGCCATGGTATGTTCAGCCACGCCTTCGAGAAAGCGATGGAATTCTTCCTTGCACGCAATAAGCTCGAGGATGAAAAACGAGAAAGTCTCGAAGACGCCGTCGACCATGAAAAGGTCAGCCGAAAAATCATTACCGACTCTACAATCGGCAAGGCACTGACCAATTTCGGCGGCACGGAATTCCCCGTGATGGTCCGCGACATCATCAAGAAAGCGGACAAAAACTGCATATACACTTCCGTCGTTTCCAGTCAGCTGGATGCTGACCGGCTCGACTATGCCAAACGCGACGCCTATTTCGCCGGCGTGTCCTCCGGAGGCATCGATCTGGATTGGTTACTGCGAAATCTCAGGGTGGGAGAAAACGGCGATGCGCGATTCCTTTATGTCGACAGCAAAGCCTACATCTCGCTCGAACAGTTCACGGTGACGCTCTTCCAGCTCTATCCCACTATATATCTTCACAAGAAGACCCGCGGGCTCGAGTTCATGTTCGCCCTGCTTCTGAGCAGGGTTTTCGAGCTTATTGCAGCAGATGATGTGTCTGCTACCGGCCTTTCGGATACTCACCCATTCGTTCGATTTTTCCGCGACCCAAGCAATCTCGACCACGCGCGCCTGCTGGACGACACGCTCTTTTGGGGATCGCTCCATCAACTTCGAGAGGCAAGTGACGCCTCCGTCAGCGATATCGCTACGCGGCTCTCCGATCGCAGAATCCTACCGATGATCGATATCTGGAAAGTCACTGATGAAGTTCTCGCCTTGAAATCCAACATCGTCGAGCTCACCGCGAAAGCCCGCGTCGAGCGGATCGAAGCAATATGCAAGGCTGTTGCTGCAAGACTCCAGGAGGAAACCTCAATTTGGAGCGACGGCTGCTACTATGACACCTACAATCGTCCCATCTATAATCCGATGGGTGTCGTAGGTGGAAATCCTCAGCAGATAAATGTCAGTGTTGGCGGGCAGATCCTGGACATCGCGTCCATTTCTCCCGTTGTAGCAAGCGCCGCGTCGTTCAACATCCATCGTATCTATTACGATGATCGAAAGGTCCAGAAAGAAGATGATTTGAAGAGATTCATCCGCGAGACGGTCGAAACGGAACTGGTCCGCGTGAAAGACCAGACGCCCGCTGCGGTAGGTTCCTGAACAGTCGGTCGTTAACGACGTGTGGCGCGTTGAATTCGCGTGGCATTTTTCTTGTCTTGCCCGGATTAGACTCTGCTTCAGCCGCGGGGCAGATCTGGCATTACGCGTTGGAGACCGTGAAAAGTAAACACGACATGATAGCAGCCGAATACTGGCGGATAATGCTTTCCCTGAGGTACATCGCGCATATGCGTCGACTTTGCATGGGCTCGTCCGTCATTTCCTTGAGTGTGCTCTATCGGATTTCCCAGCCTCGCCTGTACATTCTCCAGCATATCAGACGGCTGCCCCTGCAACAGATATGCAACCATTGCCCCGGACGGAGAAAACGGACCGTAGCGGCAGGTGAGAAACTGGTCCCTGATATCGGCCAGATAATGCGCGATCGCACCTGGCGTTTCGATCACCTTGGCCTCGATGGGCCACATGATCCGGGGATCGGCTCTGAATACGAAAGCTAGATCGTAGGCTGGCGGTTGGGCAGGAGGACGAGCCATTGTCTCGCGTTCATACGGCCCATGCTGCATGTAATAGGGCTCGTCACCAGACATTGCATCACGTATCATCACGTCAAGATTTTGCGTTATGCTGCGCTCAAGATCGCGACCGTCAATCGGTGGAGACCTTCGCTCCATCGTTTCGAAGCCAGTCCAAATGTGGTCGACGAATGTGGTTTCGCATCCGCTCATCCAGTTGACAACTGCGCTCAGGAAATCGGGTTCGATTCGAGGAGCAAACGGATTCCACCTCTGCATCATGCGAGTGCCTTGCTTTCCGTCGCAGCCCGCATCCAGCTGAAAAATTCAATTGCCACCTCGTCGGCCTCATTCAACGCCGTCGAGCGTGTCCAATAGCGAACCGCATCGGGTTTAAGAATGTAGATCGTCGGATACTCGCCGCTCTCATAGATGCGCGCCGTGCGCTGACGCAAGATGGACCGGTAATCGGTTGAGCCGGCAACGCTGAGGGCTTCGAATCGCATAAGGAGTTCCGCAGCCTCCATCGGTAGATGGCGTATCGCGGTGTCATCCGCGTCGATCAGCTCGAACGCGACCAAACGGTACGCGAATCGTTCATTGGCGGGTGGAACAAAGATAGATGACCGTATCCCCTTCGACTTCCCAAAGCCGGCTTTGAGCACGCGCGTGAAATAGGCACAATACGTTTCGAGAACACTGTCGTCGGCAGGCTTTTGACCAGGCCGATCATACTCGCTGCGAAGGTCGGCCATGGTGATGTTGACCATATCTTCGATCAAAGCGCGCTCAGCATCCTTTAGGCCAAAGGCGTCGAAGATCTGTCTGTCAATGTCAGCTTGTGACGTCGCGAGCGCGATATCGACTGCTCTGTTCGGTAATGGCACCTTGAGAAGATCTGCAACAGCCACTTCGGGGCGATAGGCCGCCATTCTCCCGCTGGATAGCTGCAAGAAGTAGGTAGCAAGAATGCTGTTGTAGACAAGGCATGCGGCACGCAAGAGTTCCTCTGAGCCGTGAACGCTGACATAGCTTTGATTGCATAAGACGCCTTGTCCGTCAGTGGAATAGACCATGCGAGCTTGAAAGCGGCGCGCTTCGAGCTGCCAACCCTGTTTTACAATCATCTGTGGAAGGTTGAATGCCTCGAAGTTCGTCGAGTCCCTACTATGAACACGCAGATCACCAGCCAGCGGCAGGTCGTTGGCCAACATATGCGTAAGTGGGGTTTTCGGAAATGCTTTAGCGTCAAACAGACGCCACTCGGCCATGGCTGATAATCGGCGTGTCCTGTCACCGAAGATGATGCCCTCCCGGGTAATCGCAGACCCGTTTGCTTTGGCGGTATCAAGCGTCGGGAACGCACTCAGACGCCGCAACAGGTCGAGGTCGCGGCGGGTACCCCACATCATAGCAGTCCAGATGAAGGGGTCAGTGGATGCATCGATCGATGAAATCCAACGGTAGTTCTCAGCTTCAATCACTATCGCAAAGTCGTCGACAACGGTCGGCAATGTTTTGGGACTGACATAGGCGACAAAGTGCCCGTTCGCTTCCGGCTTTGGCGCTCGTAAGACGACGATACAAGATGGCGATGAGGAAACCGTCGTAGTGTGGTTCTTGCGCTTGAAAACCTTGAAGCGCAATGCCGACAGATTGTAGATGGCTTCAACAGTATGGGTTCGAAAGAGCTGCTGCCGGAAGCTTGTGGCGTTTCTGGAGGTATTGAAAAGCAAAGAACCAGCCGACTGAATAAGGGCCAGCTGTCCGCTTGGGGCGAGTAGCATCGCTCCCTTCGCTAGAAAAAGGCTTCCGATATCCTTGTTGGCGATCGGCCATCGATGCGCCGGAGCCTTTGCCCATTCTATGGCGGCCTCTGTCACCAGATCCTTTCCCCAAGGCGCATTACCCACGATTAGATCAAAACGATTGCTCGGATTGTTGCTGTCAAACCCGTCTCCCTCGATGAAGAAGTCGGAGCAGATCAATTGTCGGTCTCGCATCGATGGAAACCGAACTTGTGTCCAATAATGGCGCGGCTCTATTTCATCGCACATTGCCAAATAGAGACTGAAGCAAGCCACCCGCACGGCATGCGGATCCTTATCGACGCCGATGAGATTACGTTCCAGCATCCGGCGCAGCAATTTTGCCGAAATCACCTGTTGGCCGGTTGCGAACCGCCAGCGATGAATTAGACGCTGAAAGGACTTTACGAGAAATATCCCGGACCCGCATGCTGGATCGAGCACACGAATGTCCCAGTGAACATCGTCCCACGGCAACACGCGATCGAGCACAAAATCGACCAAGTGGGGAGGTGTGTAGAAAATACCGTCCTTAGCAGCTCTCTCGACGACAAATGTTTCATAGATACTGCTTATAAACTCCAGTGGGATGACATCAAATGAGTATTGCGGCCATAAGCTCGCCTGCCCGGTTGGTAGATCGATTTCTCCTCCAATGAAGTCGGCCAAAATCACAAGATGGTGCGGCTTCACCTGCGTCTGCTCGGCCATCCAGCCAGCAGCGCGCTCTTCCGTCGTGTCACCCTTTCCGGGGAAAAGGTCCCCGTTAAACTTGTCGTTCAGCCATTCGAACAGCCGATAGCAGTCGTCGTAGTGATGCAATATATCCGTGAAACGCCGGTAGATACTGCTTAGAACGCCCTCGTTGAACAACAGCTTCAATTTATCAGGATTCAAGGCAGCTGTCCCATCACTGTCCTTGCGGTCGAACAGGAACTGCACGAAAATCACGCGAGCAAGAAGGTCGTGACAAACGTCGTCGTCGGTCAGACCGCTCCGTAGAAGCTTTTCACGAATAAATCTCAGGTTGGTCAGGAGGGTCTGATCTGCTCGGCCGTCACGGTTAAATCGGTCCGCCAAATCAGCAAAGAACTTCCCGGAGACGAGATTGATCCAATGCAACGCGCGAACCGCTCCGTTCTCAAGCCTTGCGTGATGATCGTCGGAGAACTGCGCGGCGGAGACGGTGTGAACGACGAAGGAATCGACCAGCATGTCATCGGAGGGTGCCTCGCAGCAGCTCCATACCTTAACAACATCCGGCTCGATCGTGATCAATGTAGGCGCGTGGGAGAAGTTCCAGGCGAGCCGATGTAGCTCCCGCAATGTCTGGGCAGATACACGCGCGCCGAACTCCGCGACGAGCGCAAACGGTGGATCAGTCTGCGCACTATCGGGATCGGCGACAAGAACTCCGATACGCCTGAAGCCGTCCTTTGCCGACCGACCAAGCTCCCGGCCGACCTTTGTCTGAACGAGCCGCGCAAAATGGGCCGGCCCGGCGCCGACTGGTTCGATAAGAGAGGAGACATCTGGCCATCCAAGCGTGGCCGATACTTTCTCAAGCGTCAGCTGATGAAGGGTCATCGTGACAGATCCAGCACTTGCTGGCGATCCCCGCCAAATCGACCTGGTCCAGCGCCACGTGGTTTCTTCTGAGAAATTGTTGCGCGCTCAACGGCCGGCAGATAATCGATCCCGTGACCATGCAGATCAGCTATCAATGCCGCAATCAATCCGAGATGGGCGGGGATATCACGACCGGCGTAATTGGAAATCGAGTTCGGGTTCATGCGCACGAGTGCTGCAAAACCGCGAACGCTGAGCGACGCCCGCTGCAATTCACCTGTAAATTCCTCGTAGGTCATTGGCCATCGTTAGCACACAAAATCATGAGCCACGGCACACTAAACCCTGTGTCCCGAAAAGTAAAGCATGGGGCAAATCCGTCACTCCAAGCAGCGCGGGTATGACTTTAGGAGCGACGCGACGAAAACCGGCTAGTGCATCTTCGATCTCGTGCTTCTAGTGAGCGTGAGGCCACGGAAGCCTTGCAGTCATGGGGAACCAATCCCCTCCGGTTAACAAAAAGGGAACTCAACGTCGGTGGTCGGCTGAGCTACTTTGAATGTAACTCAAGAACGATCTCTACACTTTCCCGCGGCTCAGGACAGCTGTGACTATGTTGGGCGCAAAAACATAAATGGACCATCCACCATGATTGCAAAACGCGATTTCTGTAACCAATTTAGCTGTTTAGCTTTAGGGTATTCGGAATCAGGTGAGCTTCCACGACTTCAGAGTGAGCACGAACGCTCGCCTATACAAGATAAGCGAGGCGCTACTTCTCGGACGACCTGGCATGAGCAATCGCTGCTATGATCTGTTCGTCCACACGTTGAAGTTGCTCCTCAATCTCTTTTCCCGAGACGCCAAGGGCCTCCGCGTAGGTGGCAACATTGCCTGGCGCGCGGGAGTAAAACGATTCGATAGCGAAGGTCTCGCTGTCCAGCTCGAATGCGATCTTGTCCTCCCTGACGTGATGCATGACAATCTGGTACTGGCTGGGTTTAGCCAGCTCTTCAAGAAGGTCAGTGGGGGCAGGTTCCTCACCGCTCCAAATGCGTTTGACGCCCACGCGATTTCTAAAGACAGTATTTTGTGGGCCTCGATGATCGTGAATGACACCGAACCAGGCAGCTTCAAAGAAGCGCGTAAGAGCCGACCAGTCATAGATGTAAATTCCATCGATACCTTCCGGGAATGAGAATGTCTCGTTGTGCAGCAGGCAGTGAACGACCGTCTTGCTCGTCACTTGCGGGCCGAACTCATTCGTGAGGATGTCAGGCCACTTTACCAAGCCATCCCTCAAGCGCTGAATCTGACGTATGCTCGACCCTACTTCGTGCAAAAAATGATACGCCCTTTTTGGATCGTTACCCGACAGGCCATGGTTTTTGCATTCGAAGTGGAACAGATAGTCGCCCCATGGGACCACGACGTCATAATCGTATTCGGCGCCGTCTCGCTTAACCTTCACGCGGCGCGCATCTAGGCCGCGAAGCTTGAATAGATCGACAACCCGGCTCTCAAAAGCTGAACCTTTGCGCAAAAGCTGCACGTCCATCGATGCCAAGGTGGAGGGGACGATCTTTGCCATCCGAGGAGCAAATAGCGCTCCCCCGATGACGAGCCACTTTTCCTGAGCCCGAACAATCGGGGCATCAAAAAAATCACGTGAGCCCGCGCCAAAGCTAACCGCATCAAGGAAAATGTCAGCTTCGTCCCGCGTGAGTGACATCCGCTGGAGGAGGCCGCGCGCCTCCACTGGATCAATCTCCAAAATTAGCTTCTGCTGATCCCCGCGTTGCTTCGAGGCCCATGCAGCAAGAGCCATATAGCCGCGCACCCATTGCACCAGTCGCAATCCGCCCGGCCTTTCGAGGTCCTCAGCGATATTGTAGCCAACTGCTTCGCTCAACGACAACGAGTTGAGTGCCTCATGCTCCGAAATCCACTCCATGGGAGGCAATTTCACTGGGCTATCAATGCCTTTGCCGATGCGCCCGATATTGGTTGTCCCCAAAAGGTCGGCCGCGGACTTCCCTTCGCGATCGATGGCCCGTTCGTTTGCAATGAAGTCGGCGATCATGCCTCCGGCATCGCGCTCGTACACACGCTTTACCCCCGCGGGTGCGCCGTCGGGCAACTGATCCGATCCAACTGTGTTAATCCCAACGTCAAAATACCGCGCTTTTTCATGCAATCGCTCCCAACGCGCCCAGGCCATCGCCAGGAACTCGGCTTGTTCGGCCAGATAGATTTCCCTATCGGTTACTTTTGGCAGCAGCGGCAGTGTTAGCCACTGGCGGTCGCCAGAAAACCATTTGTTGGCGTAGCCCTCCATAAGCAAAGTTCCTCTCAGGGCTTCCAACAGCATCCCCAGAAACGAGTCAGCATCGACACGATTTCCGTCAGCATCCTTCACTTCAGGTCCGCCAGGCAAAATCAAATGACCCGCTGCTTTCAGCGCGGCGTCCAAGTCAGCCGCCAGTGCGATCCTATTCGCCTCAGCGCGTGCGATAACCGCAGCTGCTCGATTTGGAGCAGGCTCCTTAGAAAAAGCGGTCTTCTGCAGCGAGGCCAATATCCGGTGATGGCCATCTTCGGCGACTTGAAGAAGTGCCGCTGCTTTGTCATATGGTCCGAAATCGAGCGTCGGCGCTGCCCGCTCTAAGAAACCTCGAACATCCGCAAGCAGCTTGTCACGTGACGCTTGACTGGCAGGATTCGGTCTCGCATGAATAAGAGCTGAGCAGTGCCGAATAAGCGTAGCTAATTCGTCGGCCAACTCCTGATTGACAGGAAACTCCGCGAGATGGAGGAGCAACTTTGTCGCGTTTTTTGTCTTCGCGGCTTTGGCGAAGATATCCTGACTAATCATCTATGTCTCCTGCTGAGTTCACGATATCTCTCGTGCAAGGCGCGAGTAACCCCGATCAGCAAGCTAGCTTGAACGGTTCCGAAATCAATCTTGAAGTTATCGCGGTTGCATGTCAGCTGGTTCCTTCCGTCATCGGCGCGAAGGAGGCAATCAGCGGTGACATTCCGCATATCCTGCTAACTTGTTACACTGTGCGAAAGATGGTGAAGCGGCAAGGGTTTGGCGAAATCGATTCGGGTGCCAAAGGTTCGATTCCCTTCAAGAGCAAAATACGCTGTGAGAATTCTCCGGCACTGTCATGAAGTCATATTGGTCGGTGTGACTTTCTGTCGGTGGCACCCGAGGTCCGATTTCGCCCCCAATCCAATAGCACTTTGCCAGGACTCAGAATTTCTCTTGGATCAAGGCATGCTGTCACCTGCTTTATCAACATCAACTTGCCCGGATGTGCATTATGATCAACGTGCGCGCTCTTCTACGCCGACACCCTGCTCACTCCCAGCACGCAAAGATAAACACGGAATTCACTCAAGACGCTTGACTCCAGGTGCCGGCGAAATAGATTGTAAACAGCAAACTATGGTTGCACCAGGCAGGCTGGGAGTGCCAATCGGTTTTAGATAAGGCGCATTTTCATCTCATCAGACCAAAATGAACGCGTTTCATTCATCTACCGCTAAACCGAGCTGTTGATTACAGCCGAGCCTTTGCCGGGTCAGTTTTTAAACAAGTGCATAATGCTGATGCGAGAACATTGTGCCTTTTTCCTAAATATCTGAAATCGTTGAGATCTCGTTTTCCACGCGTAGTGCATCTCTTCGATCTAAGTAAAGGGCAAATAAAGATCGCGTAGAGGTGAGGAGAAATGGAACGTCCTTATTTTTTCGGCGAAATGGATCTAGGCGATCCAGCCGACGATCCTGGGGTCGCAGATGGCAGCGACGCACTGAGCGTCGAGCAGCGAAAGTTCTTACCTAAACCTCCCGCGATTGCTGGCTGCACGTTCTTGCGCGCTGGTCAGGCAGCATACGAAGACCGTATGAAGACGGTCTACAACCGTCGAACGTTGATACGCCCCAGCTTGTTCGCAGTGTGCAAGAGTGCAATTGCAATCGGCAAGGTGGTTTCCTGGGCGCGAGACAATGCCATTGCCTTTTCGATCCGAGGGGGGGGGCACTCCTATGAAGGGTTCAGCGGCAATACGAGCGTCGTGATTGATGTCGGTGAGATCAATCAAATCTCTTTCGATAAGGTGGTGAAGACGGTTACTGTCGGAGCCGGGGCTAAGCTTGGGCAGATTCAGGCTGCGCTCAAAGGAACTGGGTATGCGCTCGTCTGCGGGACGTGCCCTACGGTCGGAGTTGCCGGTCATGTTCTGGGAGGCGGTTATGGGCTTCTGTCTCGAGCAAGAGGTCTTGCGGCCGACAGCCTGATCGGAATACGGCTCATCGATCCGAAGGGAAACATTCTCGTTGCGAACGCATCGACGAACAAAGATCTCTTTTGGGCGTGCCGCGGGGGAGGGGGAGGATCGTTCGGTGTGGTGTTCGAATTGACCATCCGAGTTCACCCTGTTGCGTCCGTCGATGTTTTTTCCGTCGGATGGACGCTTTCGAAAGAACGAGCGGCAAAGATCGTCGACGCTTGGCAGAAATGGGCACCCAAGGCTGATCGAGGCATCACTGCTCTTTTAAAGGTCAGCAAGTCAGGGAGTGGCCCGAACCTTTCGATAAGATGCCTTGGTCAAAGTGTCGCCAGCCGAACAGAACTTGAAAGAGCGTTAGCGGCTCTTGCGGCGATCGAAGCTCCAATTGGTCCGCGCGCGATCAAGACGTACATGTTTTGGGACGCATTCCAGAAATATGCGGGCACCGGGCGTGATCCCTATTTCCAAAAGGAGCGTTCCGACTTTTTGCAGTCTTTGAATGCAGCCGGGATAGAACAGATGCTTGAACAGGTCGTCACACAGCTCTTCAACGATGTCGGCCTGATATTGAACGCCTATGGGGGAGCGATAAATGATTTGACCGAAACCGAGACGGCGTTTCCGCATCGGTCAAGCGTCGGGTATATGATCCATTATTATGCTGGGTGGGACGATCCTCGTCTGACTCCCCGAAAAACAAGGGCCATGACGGCGTTTTATGATGGGCTGCAACGCTTCATGCCCGGAAAGGCTTACGTCAATTACAGCGATGTACAGCTTAGAGATTTTGCTACGGCCTATTGGGGGCAGAATCTCAAACGCCTGAAGCAGGTGAAGCGATCTTTCGATCCGGATAACCTGTTTGCTTTCCAGCAAAGCGTGCCGCTTTCGTGAACAATTGAGGAGACGATGACGGAGGACGCATCACCTTTTTTGCTTCCATCTCCAGATTTTACATGTGTCCAGCCTCAATGCCGGTATGTCGCAGGCGTGCGACCCTTTCGTCACGGAACATATCGGCTCGAGCACGAAATGATCAGGGAAAAATTCGTCGTCCACAATTACGGCCATGGCGGCGCTGGCATTTCAATGAGCTGGGGATGTGCGGATGTGGTGGCCAAGATTGTCCGAGGATACGCTTCGCCAAGCGAGCAAAAATCGATCGCTATTCTGGGTGCCGGGGTCATGGGCCTGACTGCGGCAACGCTCCTATCACCCGACTACAAAGTCACGATTTATGCGGAAAGACTAACCTGCACCACCTCCGACATTGCCGGGGGGCAATGGGCTCCCTCCGTTATTAAGTATGACGAACGCGATCCGGCGGCAAAGGCGCGGTTCGAGGATATCCTGAGAACCGCTTACCGCATGCATGAGCAAAGGATCGGGAGGGGATTCGGCGTTTCCATACGCATTAACTATACAAAAGCGAAAAGCGACACTTTCGCGAAAGTGCCGCCCGATTTGATCGCCAAGCCTACCTGGTTCGAGCCGCTACCATTCAAGCATATGGCTTCCAACGGCTGGGGTTATCGTACCCTGCTTGTCGAACCCCCAGTTTTTCTTCCAAGGCTCCGAAACGATCTCGTCAAACAGGGCGTGCAATCGGTTCAGAAGCTGTTCAAAAATGTCGCGCAGTTGGCAGAACTTTCCGAAACCATTGTGATCAATTGTACAGGCCTTGGATCAAAGACGCTGTTTGCCGATAATCAACTTCAACCGATCAAGGGCCACCTCGTTCTTCTTCCTGCTCAACCATCATTGACCTGGCTCTTTAGCAACGGTTCAACCTACGTCTTCCCGCGTGAAGACCATGTCGTCGTTGGAGGATCCTACGAGGAGAACATGAACGACGAAATCCCTGATCCCAAACGGTGCCAAGACATCATGCGAATTGCGAAGGATGTTTTTGCGGGTCGGGCATTGGCAAAGGAGTTTGAAGACGCACCCTGGCTGCTACGCAACAAATAGGAGGATCACTTGGCATATACTGTTGCAGATTACATCATTGATCGCCTGAAGCTGCAGGGGGTCGACACCTTGTTTGGAGTTCCATCAGTCTATTGTGCCCGGGTCTACGCCGCCGCCAGTCGCGCCTCGCAATTTAGGACCATTGTCACAAGTAGTGATCTGGAGGCAGGTTACGCAGCAGATGGCTACGCCCGTATCCGGGGTCTTTCGGCAGTGGCTGTATCCTACGGGCCAGGGACTTTGAGCCTGGTGAACGCGGTCGCGGGCGCCTATGTTGAGCGGAGCCCGATCGTGGTGATCAACGGAGGACCTTCAACAGAGAGCATAAAGACGCAAACCAATACTGGCGTTGTCTTCTCGCACTCGATCGGAAAACCCCATACCGATCTCGAGGTTTTTTCGGCGGTTACCGCATATCATGAACGGGTCGAAAATCCTGCCCAGGCTTGTTCAATGTTTGACGAGGCCGTCCGGGTGGCGATGGTGCGAAAGCGGCCTGTTTATATCGAGATCCCGCAAGGGATGCTGGCAAGTGCGTGTCCGCCACCTACAAGTAAATTCGATCCGCCGACCCCGCCGGGAAACGCTATTCAGGTTGCCGATCAAATCTTGCAAGCCGTCGCTCGTGCGAAGTCGCCTTTTTTGATCGTCGGTGTCGAGGTACAACGTTACGGCTTAGCCGGCGATGTCCTGGCTATCATCGAGAAGCTGAAAATGCGCTGGGCGACAACTTTGTTGGAGCGCACGACGATCAATGAAAGTCACAGCCTATTCCAAGGCATCTTCAACGGCGACAAGGCGCCTGACACCCTTAAGACCAAGATCTGGAATGCCGACCTCTTAATATCCTTGGGCGCTGTCTTCGGGTCCGGCCATTCAAGCATTATAGTGCCCAAAATTGAGCGGAACCAGGTTGTCAGGATCTGGGACGGTACAGCACATGTTAAAGGAGCTAGTGCGGTCTCCTGCGGGCTTGCCTCTCTCATCGCAGAACTTAATAAGCACGCTATCGCTGACGTCGGCCGACCGAAAGAGGAGATGAATGAGCCGCCGCCGATCGGGGAAGAGGCCGCATGGGACGGTGACCGAGACGATGTGTATACCGCAGAAGAACCCGAGGTGTCCGGAGACCTCGCGGTACCGGCGGTCTCAATGATAGCCTATAATGAACTTTTCGAGGAGATTGAGCGGTCAGTCACATCCGATCCAAAGCTGATGTTAATTGCCGATACTTTTCTTGGGATCTACCCGACGGCTCGAATTAAGATGGTCGGGACAAACATTTTCATGGCGGGCGCTATTTGGGCAAGTATTGGCCATTCCGTAGGGGCTGGCGTCGGTGTCTCCGCCGCAGAAGGGAAAAAGGGAAAGAGAGCTTTCGTGGTCTGTGGAGATGGCGGATTCCAGATGGTCGCACAAAGCCTCTCGACCATGGCGCGCTACAGGTTGAACACGATCACCCTTGTCGTCGACAATACCCTCTACGGATACGAACAATTTCTGCTTGATAAGAGCTTCTACACCGGCGGACCTAAGAACCCTCTTCCCTACGCCGTTCTAAATGACTGGGATTACGGGTCCGTTGCCAGAGGTCTTGGAATAGCTGCCGTTTACAGCGCGACGTCAGGTCCTGAGTTAGCTGCGGCAATCTCCGCAGCGAAGGCGCAAGATGGGCCGGCCTTCATTCACGCATCCGTTGGGGCCCGTTCGCTTCCACCCGGCTTGTGAAGCCTCTGGGCCTCAACCCGTACACGTTCGAGACGTAGTCTATTCTTGAAATCAGCTCAACCGACCGACCCGCCGGCCACCGTTCTAATACAAATAGGATCGGCGGTCGTGATGGATCAAACCTAAGATCAAACAGCCACCATACAGATATTGCTATCATGGGCGGATGGTCAGGCTTCTTTCCCTTCTTCAACTGGCGGCAGTGCAAGTAACCATGTGATCCGACCGACCTCAAACTCTCGGTAAAGTTGCCGGGCAAAGATCTCGTATTGCCGATTCCAGTACTTGGGCGGTATCTGCACCAGGATACGCAGCCATGACTCCGGCGGAAGGAACTGCGCTTGGAATGGCACTGTTGTCCCGCTTGCCGCCAATTCCACATTCAAGGTCCCGGGTTGATATCCGGGCCCGAATGCCAAGCCGGTCGCAGGTCGGATCGTATCAGGCATTGAAATCCTAAGCCGAGAACCAGGTGGGAGATCGGCGCAAATCTCCACCCTCATGTCGACGAACGGGCCTGGGTCCGGATTCGGCACCATGAACGGGAGGACAGCAGCTTCCTCATTACCACGGGGGCGGATGTCAGCCACATCGAAATTGCGCCACGCGACATTGTTGTTGGCCTGGATGAACGCCGAGAAATTCTGGATAGGATCAAGCGTCGCCAGGACCGGTGCCATGTCGAACATATGCGACACTGTGGCGATGAAACAGTAGTGGCCTGGACCGGGTACGGAAGCTTGGGGCCAGTTGAAGGGTCCAACGACGGTAAGCTTGTTTCCGTTTGGGACATCGATTGATTTTGAACCGATAAGGCGCCAGTTCTTTGGGGTGATCAATGTGGAGGGTGGCGACCAGTAGAGCGACACGACAGCGGCATTGGCTGGCACGTCTGATTTGTTACGCACACGCACATAGCCATAATTGTCTGCGCCGCTCGCGACAGCTTCGCTCAACATCGCATTGTTTTCGGTTCCGCTACCTTCACCAAATGATGCTTGCGGATGGGTGACCGGCCTCTGGCGGACGACGATATCGGGACTGAAGGAAGCAATACCGTTATGCGGTACTCCAGTGTCGTTGATTGTATCGCGGATATAGAGCTCGGGAGCGAGTTTAAGCACCGATCCGGCAATTCGCTGGAGGTTAGGCATGACACCGATTTTGTCGACGGATGGGTTCGCCGAGCGCGTTCCAAGGGTCGGGTCCGACAAGATTGCACGAAGCGTAGCAGGGCTGAGTGGCGCCTTATCAAGGCCCCCGCGTTTCATCCCCTGAACTGCCAAAGCGGCGCCGGTAACGATCGGTGATGCACTCGACGTTCCGTTGAATGCCGCCGTATAAAGATTGGTCGCGGCAGCCGGGTTCGAAAATGTCGTATCGACGTTTTCTCCCCATCCGTAACAGTCAATGCGGCTGCCGAAGTTCGAAAAAGACAACCGGTCATGAGGGGCGGCTGCCGAGCCAGCGCCGACGACCAATGCGCCGGAGTCCCGAAATCCAGGATCACCCCTGCGCAGAGGAAATGCTCCATTCAAGTGATATGTATCCAGGTCGTGGCTGCCGTTGCCAGCAGCCTCGACCACGAGATGGCCGAGCTGGGTCGCAAGCCTAATGGCATCGAACACATCGCTCGCGACCTCAACGATCATGTTCGGATAATTGCCGTTCCAATTCACCCACTGCTGCTCGATGAGGATCGTGCCGACATCTTTGACGACATTGGTCAGGTGGGCAACGCTTGCCAAAATTGCATTTGCGACTGAAGAACCGCTTGTTGACGAGGCAGATACGCTTGCAAGACCTGGCACGATGCCGACGCAACCCTTCTGATTATCCACCGCACAAAGCTCACCAAGAACTGCTGTCCCGTGGCTGCGCGACGAATCGGAGATCCGACCGTGAATGAGTGAAACATTCTTGGCCGCGAGGTCTTCGTGATTGAACGTCCATCCTTGTTCAACGTCGACCAGATGTTGGCCAGCGCCGTCACCTCCGGGTAGCCCCCAAGCGAACACGGCGTTGATTCCAGCCGGCGCAGCACGCAAGTAACCTTGATTGAAAAAGCGCGGATCGTCGCTTGGACTGACCGCTGGATCGCTTGGAATCGGCTCGACGTAAGCTGTCTCAACCGTATCCCATTCAAGTATAGCGGCCAACAGTGACCGCGGATCAACGCTGTCTGGTACATTCAGAACAAAATAGCTGGTCAGCGAGGAGGCGCCGGGTCCTTTGGTAAGGGCACTTCCCTCCAGCGCACGTATTTCAGGTTCGGAGATCGCAGTAAAATGCGGCTCAAGCGAAAGGTTCCCGAACTTCGATGATAGTCGCGTCCAGTCTGTCTGCTGAGAGGCATCCAGACGTTTTTGCGCGGCTGCACTATACGGCGGCGCTGAACCCCCAAGAAATTTGACGATGATCTTCTGATTGCTCATCTCATTTTCCTAGATATCAAGTTGACGCATGCAGCAAGAGCTAGCGTAATACGAAAATGATTACTGCGTTGCTTATTCAAGCGCCCGGACTAATTTCGAAAATTTACTTTAAGTTGATTTCTCTGTAAATCCTTATCTCTGTCTGGCGCCCTGACCATCGTCCGAAAATGCGGGACAGTCGAGACCACCACGACCCTAGACACTCATACGTCTTTCATCGAGCCTGAATTCGCAGCTCTGGATTTTTGAGCGTACGAGTCGCAAGCGATGGCGCCCTAGCCACCAAACCATTTCCCGTTCCAGCGTCGGGATCTTGCAGATCCCATTCCAATCGAAGCGCTTCGAAGCCAGAGTGTCCGACGAACTTCAACATATTCGCGGACGCGGTAAGTAAACCTCTCGAGGGAAGGGCGGCATCTTCTGGATCTGAACGATGTCGTTCATTTTGCTTCTCCAAACTTAATGACGGCCATTACCCCACCGTGGCGTCTATTGGTGTCGGTGCCATTCAGAGAGAGCAAGTAGTTGCTTGCACTAGAAAATTTGGTGTTAATAGAAGCTGGTTAATAGCCGGATCGACGGTTCGTATCCCTTCAAGGCTTCGGTGTTATTGGCTGATGTCGCGGGCCGATCTCAAATACATAGTAGATGCGCTAGGCTTGCACCTCCTTGAGAATCCAAGCCTCGAAATTTTGCGCGGCAACCTGGGTTTTCTTACTCTCCGGCCGCACGATGAAATATGCGTTTTCTGTTTGCATAGGCAAGTCGGCCAGAGGCCTGAGAGTGCCGGATTGCAACTCACTTTCAATGAGATAGGTTGGCAGCAAGGCAAAGCCCAAACCTGCTGAGGCCGCTGCAATCAGCATCGAAAACTGGTCGAAACGAATCCCCTGATAAGCCTGCGGGAGATCTATGCCGCGAAGTTGTGCCCAATCTGACCACAGCTTCGGTCGAGTGGTGAGATGCAGGAGCGGAATTTGTTCAAACCGTACCTCGGTTCGCTGCCCAACACGATCTATCAAAGCTGGGCTGGCAACTGGCAAAACCGTTTCACTGCAAAGAAAGGTACAGGATGCATTCGCCCAGGTCGGTTGGCCGAAATGAATCGCGAGGTCGAAATTCTCCTCTGCGAAACTAAACTGGGTGGAACGCGACTCGATGGAAATGGCAACAGCGGGATTAAGGGCTATGAAGCGGCCAAGTCGCGGGACAAGCCACTTTCCGCCAAACGTGGGCAGCGTCGCAATCCTTAAGGATGCTGTCATTTGCCCGGTTACTACTGCGCTGATCATGAGCCGCTCTGCCTGCACAAGCAATTGCTTAACCTCCGGAAGCAGCCGTTCGCCCGCCTCTGACAGGATGACGCGCTGACGGACCCGTTCGAACAGCTTGAGGCCCGTCTGCTGCTCGAGATCCGCGATCTGGCGACTGATGGCGCTCTGCGTCAGGTTCAGTTCCTGCGCCGCGCGCGAAAAATTCTGATGCCGCGCCGCGCATTCGAAGGCCTGCAGGTTGATAAAGTCAGGAGCCAGGCTGCGACGTATAGTCATTCCATTTCCGCATCAATTGAACCGAAATCTTCACAACACGGCCGCTATCCGTCGGGATATGGTGCTGTTTCAGAATGATCTCGCATATTGCAGAGGAAATGGCCATCATGACCGCGAAGGTTTCTCCAGATGATATCCGCGCTCGCTTTTCTAGCGCCATGTCGGTGATGTACCGCGACGAGGTTCCGGACTACGGAACGCTGATGGAACTGGTCGCCTGCGTCAACGATGAGACGCTCGCTGCCGAACCCGATCTGAAAGAGCGTCTGGATGCGACCGATAGCCTGGAGCGGATATCCGAAGAGCGTCACGGCGCGATCCGCCTCGGCACGGCGGAAGAACTTGCAACGATGCGCCGAATTTTCGCTGTCATGGGTATGTGGCCGGTCGGCTATTACGATCTCTCCACCGCCGGCGTGCCCGTGCATTCCACAGCGTTCCGCCCGGTTGGCGAAGAGGCATTGAAGCTTAATCCCTTCCGCGTCTTCACCTCGCTGCTGCGGCTCGACCTGATTGCCAACGAAGCGTTGCGAGCCGAGGCCGCCGCTATTCTCGCGTCCCGGCAGATCTTCACGCCGAAGGCCCTTGAATTGACCGAGAAGGCTGAGAAGGAGAACGGATTGGATCAGGACGATGCCGCCCGTTTCGTCGCTGAGGTGCTGGAGACGTTCCGCTGGCACGACAAGGCCAATGTTGAGCTTGCCATGTATCACCGACTGCATGATGCGCACCGTTTGATTGCTGATGTCGTTTCGTTCAAGGGGCCGCATATCAACCATTTGACGCCGCGCACGCTGGATATCGACAAGGTGCAGGCGCGCATGAGCGAATACGGCATAGCCCCCAAGGCAGTTGTCGAAGGTCCGCCGACCCGCAAATGCCCGATCTTGCTGCGCCAGACTTCGTTCAAGGCACTGGAAGAATCCGTTTCATTTCACGATGGCGAAGGCGGCTGGCAGGCTGGAACGCATACCGCGCGTTTCGGGGAAATCGAGCAGCGCGGCGTGGCGCTGACGCCGAAAGGTCGTGCGCTCTATGACAAGTTGCTGGACGATACTCGCAGATTAGTCCGCCCGGCTGCCGATGGTTCCAACGCGGAGGCCTACCAGGCGGCACTTACCGAGGTTTTCAAGGCATTCCCGGATAACTGGGCGGATATTCGCGCTCATGGACTTGGCTATTTCAGCTATTCGCTTACGGACAAAGGTAGAAGAGGCGTCGCTTCCGTTTCTGATCCGGAACAACTCATTGTCGACGGCTATATTTGCTTCGATGCCATCGTTTACGAGGATTTCCTACCCGTCAGCGCGGCGGGCATCTTCCAGTCCAACCTGGGCGATGGTGCGCAACAAGAGTTTGCCGCGTCTCCGAACCAGATGCGTTTTGAAGTCGATCTCGGCGCCTCCGTCCTCAATGAATTCGATCATTATACCAGTATCCAAAAGGCCTCGCTGGAGAGCTGCCTTGCAGCGCTTTCTGCGCGTCCAGCCGCCGAATAGCCTCTTTTTCTGGAGTGAAGACGATGAATATCGCCGTAAAGACAACTGCAATTGCCGCTGAGACCGCCGCCATTCTGGAACGCCTTGGCGTTGACAAGTCAGCCTATACCGGCGGAGAGATGACGTGCTTCTCGCCTATCACTGGCGAACAGACCGCAAGCCTCAAGACTGTTTCCGCCGATGCGGCAGCCGCCGCAATCGAACGCGCCGATGCCGCCTTCCGCACCTGGCGTCTCGTGCCCGCGCCAAAGCGCGGCGAACTGGTACGCCTGCTGGGCGAAGAACTGCGTGCCGCCAAGGCTGATCTCGGCCGTCTCGTTTCCATCGAAGCCGGCAAGATCCCGTCCGAAGGTCTTGGCGAAGTGCAGGAAATGATCGACATCTGCGATTTCGCCGTTGGCCTCTCCCGTCAGCTTTACGGCCTGACCATTGCCACCGAGCGTCCCGGTCACCGCATGATGGAAACCTGGCATCCGCTCGGCGTCATCGGCATCATTTCCGCCTTCAACTTTCCCGTTGCCGTCTGGGCCTGGAATGCGGCGCTGGCGCTCGTCTGCGGCAACAGCGTTGTCTGGAAGCCTTCGGAAAAGACGCCGCTGACGGCCTTGGCCGCTCAGTCTGTGCTCGATCGTGCCCTGAAGCGCTTCGGCGACGCGCCTGAAGGCCTGTCCCAGCTTCTGATCGGCGACCGCGCCATTGGTGAGGTTCTGGTCGATCACCCAAAGGTGCCGCTTGTTTCTGCTACTGGCTCCACCCGCATGGGCCGCGATGTCGGTCCGCGTCTCGCAAAGCGCTTTGCCCGCGCCATCCTGGAACTGGGCGGCAATAACGGTGGCATCGTCTGCCCTTCTGCCGATCTCGATATGGCCCTGCGCGCCATTGCCTTCGGCGCCATGGGCACGGCGGGCCAGCGTTGCACAACACTGCGACGTCTGTTCGTTCACGACAGTGTTTACGATCAACTCGTGCCGCGTCTGAAAAAGGCCTATGCCAGCGTCTCCGTCGGCAATCCGCTGGACGGCCAGGCCCTCGTCGGACCCCTGATCGACAAGCTGGTCTTTGACTCCATGCAGGAGGCTCTCGCCGAGGCCAAGGCCCATGGTGGTGCGGTCCATGGCGGCGAGCGGGTTGAGACCGGCAGCGCCGATGCCTATTACGTGAAGCCAGCGCTGGTTGAAATGCCTGCGCAGACCGGTCCGGTTCTCGAAGAAACCTTTGCGCCGATCCTCTACGTACTGAAATACAGCGACTTCGATGCGGTTCTGGCTGATCACAATGCAGTGGGCGCAGGTCTTTCGTCCTCCATCTTTACGTTGGACATGCGCGAGGCCGAGCGCTTCCTGGCGGCAGACGGTTCCGATTGCGGCATCGCCAATGTCAATATCGGCACTTCAGGTGCGGAAATCGGCGGTGCCTTTGGCGGCGAGAAGGAAACCGGCGGCGGCCGCGAAAGCGGATCAGATGCCTGGAAGGCCTATATGCGCCGCGCCACCAACACTATCAACTATTCGAAGTCTCTGCCGTTGGCGCAGGGCGTTTCCTTCGATATCGAATAAGGCAGAACAGCCATGACAATTGCGGTTAAAGTAGATGAGACGGGTTTCAGGCCCGCCTCGAGGATCGCCTCTGTCGGCGTTTCCAAAATTCTGCAGATCGGGGCAAAGGCTGCGGCGATGAAGCGCGAAGGCCTTCCCGTGATCATCCTCGGCGCAGGAGAGCCGGATTTCGATACGCCTGACCACGTCAAGCAGGCCGCGAAGGCCGCTATCGATGCCGGTGAAACTAAGTATACGGCGCTTGACGGCTCGCCTGCGCTCAAACAGGCGATTGCCGCAAAGTTCAAACGCGAAAACGGCGTTGATTATGCGCTTGATGAAATCACTGTTGGCACGGGCGCCAAGCAGATCCTTTTCAATGCCTTCATGGCAACCATCGATGCGGGCGACGAGGTGGTTATCCCGACGCCCTATTGGACCTCCTATTCTGATATTGTCGAGATTTGCGGCGGTCGCTCCGTTCTGGTGCCATGTTCCGCCGAGGCGGGTTTCCGTCTTCAGGCGGAACAGCTGGAAAAAGCCATAACGCCGAAGACGCGTTGGGTGCTTTTGAATTCTCCGTCCAACCCGTCAGGTGCGGCCTATGGTGCTGCCGATTACCGCCCGCTGATTGACGTTTTGCTGCGCCATCCGAATGTGTGGCTGATGGTGGACGACATGTATGAGCACATCGTCTATGACGGCTTCGGCTTTGTAACGCCGGTGGCGCTGGAGCCGCAACTGAAGGAACGGGCACTGACGATCAATGGCGTGTCCAAGGCCTATGCCATGACGGGTTGGCGCATTGGCTACGCCGGCGGTCCCAAGGCCCTGATCAAGGCCATGGCCGTGATCCAGAGCCAGGCGACGTCCTGCCCCTGTTCGGTCAGTCAGGCCGCCGCGATTGCTGCCTTGAACGGGCCCCAGGATTTCCTCAAAGAGCGTCAGGCAAGCTTCAAGCAGCGCCGTGATCTGGTGGTCGACCGCCTGAACGCCATACCTGAACTCGAATGCCGGGTCCCGGAAGGTGCGTTCTACACCTATTCCGGTTGTGCGGGCGTGCTCAACAAGGTTACGCCCAAGGGCAAGACGCTTGTGAGCGATGCGGATTTTACCGATTATCTGCTGGAAGAAGCGCATGTCGCCGTGGTGCCGGGTTCGGCCTTCGGTCTTTCGCCCTTCTTCCGGATTTCCTACGCGACATCGGAAGCGGAATTGGTAGAAGCGCTCTCCCGTATCGAACGGGCCTGCGCCGCGCTCAAAGAATAGCTGTTTCATCATGATTCCACGCCTCGATCGACCCGCATTCGTCGCGGATGCTCCGCCCAGCTTTTTCGAGCGGCTGATCGAAGCGGGGTTTTGCGGCGATATCGAAACCCGCGCTGGGTCCCGCATCGTCCATGCCACGGACAATTCCATCTATCAGATGGAGCCGCAGGCTGTGCTTTTTCCCCGTCGAGCGCAAGACCTGCAGATCATAGCCCGTACACTGTGCGAGCCAGCCTTTCAGAAGTTGGTCATTGCCCCGCGCGGTGGTGGCACAGGCACGAATGGGCAATCGCTGACCAACGGCGTGGTGGTCGATTGCTCCCGGCACATGAATCGGATCCTGCACATTGATCCCGTACGGCGCGTCGCCCACGTTGAGGCCGGCGTGGTGAAAGACCAGCTCAATCGGGCCCTCAAGCCTTACGGTCTGTTCTTTGCGCCCGAGCTTTCAACCTCCAATCGTGCTAGTATCGGCGGTATGATTTCCACCGATGCCTGCGGTCAGGGCTCCTGTCTCTATGGCAAGACCTCCAACCATGTTCTTGCGCTGCGTGCAGTGCTGATGGATGGCACGGATTTCTGGTCTCGACCGATGGTGGCCAAGGACCTCAAGGAAACGCTTCGGCGTCAGGACCGGATCGGCGACATCTACCGGGTCGTGGAGCGTATCACGCGGGAAAAGAGCCAGCGCATCGAGGAGGTCTTTCCGAATCTCAACCGGTACATGACGGGCTACAATCTAGCCCATGTTTGTCGGCACGACGGGCATTTCGATCTCAATGCCATCCTTTGTGGATCGGAAGGCACGCTGGCAATGATTGCGGAGGCGGAACTGAACCTCCTGCCGCTGCCGGCTGAGGTTGCGCTGATCAATATCCGCTACAACGACTTTAATGCTGCGCTTGAGGATGCCCGTAATCTCACCGCGCTCAAGGTCGCCTCGGTTGAGACGGTCGATGAGAAGGTGCTGGGTCTTGCCAAGGGTGATATCGTCTGGACGGCAATCAGCAGCTTCTTTCCAGATGATGAGGGGAGGGCTGCCAACGGCATCAACATTGTCGAGGTGCTGGCCGATAACGAGGCGGAGCTGGAGCAGAAGCTGGCGGCCGTGACCGGTGCGCTGCAAAGTCAGGCAAACCCCAACCGTCTGGGCTACACCATCGTGCGCGACCACAAGGACGCCGAAGCCATCTGGACGATGCGCAAGCGAGCCGTCGGTCTTCTTGGTAATATCGAAGGGGCGGTGCGTCCAGTCGCTTTCGTGGAAGACACCGCCGTGCCGCCGCAACATCTGGCCGCCTATATTCGCGAGTTTCGGGCACTTCTGGACAAGGCCGGCGTAGCCTATGGCATGTTCGGGCATGTCGATGCCGGGGTGCTACATGTGCGCCCGGCGCTGGATCTGGCGCGCCCCGATCATGTGCCGCTGGTGCGCGAGATCAGCGATGCGGTGGTGGCGCTTACCCGCAAATATGGCGGGGTGCTTTGGGGTGAACACGGCAAGGGAGTACGCTCGGAATATGTGCCGGAATTTTTTGGCGACCTTTATCCCTGTCTGCAGGAAATCAAACGCGCCTTCGATCCTGAAAACCGGCTGAACCCCGGCAAGATCGCCAGCCCGAACACAACGCCTTTGCTGAAGATCGATGCAGTGCCGCTGCGCGGTACACTAGACCGGGTGATCGGCAATGAGATCCGAGCCGCTTTCGATAATGCCGCCTATTGCAATGGGAATGGAGCCTGTTTCGATTTCGACGAGACAAGCCCCATGTGTCCGTCCTACAAGGCCAGCCGCGACCGCCGTCTCTCGCCCAAGGGGCGCGCCTCGCTGATGCGCGAATGGTTGCGGCTACTGACGGAAAAGGGCGTAGATCCGCGGCGGGAGGCATCAAACGCCCTGCGGACGAGCGCGTTGCAACGTCTTCTGAAGAGTCTAAATCCCAAAAATCGGCAGGATTTCTCCCACGAGATCAAGGCGGTCATGGATAGCTGCCTGTCGTGCAAGGCCTGTGCCGGCCAATGTCCCGTGAAGGTGAGCGTGCCATCCTTTCGGGCAAAGTTTCTGGAGATCTATCACGCCCGTTATCTACGCCCGCTGAAAGACCCGCTGATTTCCTCCATCGAGACATTGCTGCCAGCGATGGCGCGGCTGCGCCCGATCTATAACGGCTTTGTCAGCACAGAGGCGGGCAGGGCGTTGATGCGTGTTGTCGGTCTGACCGCGCTGCCGCGCCTAGCCGATCAGTCGTTGGACGATGAGGCGCGAAAGCTGGATGTGCCGTTCGCCGATGCCGAGACCCTGGCAAAATTAACACCAGAGCAGCGCAAGCACATCGTAGTTTTTGTGGTCGACACCTTCACCGCGCATTTTGAGCCTGCCGTGGCGCTTGCTGCCATCAGTGTTGCCCGCAAACTGGGTTTTCAGCCGATGCTTGCCCGTCGGCATGTCAACGGCAAGGCGCTGCATGTGCATGGCTATCTTGCCAGCTTCGAAAAGGCAGCCAGGCGGACATCAGCCTATCTGCAAAGCCTTGCCGACCTCGAGATACCACTCGTGGGGCTCGACCCGTCCATGACGCTTGCCTTCCGCAATGAGTACAAGATGGTGCAGGGCAAACCTCTGAAGGCGACCATTGTCCTTCCACAGGAATGGCTTTTGACCGTCCCAATGCAAGTGAAGCCCGCCATGGCTTCGGTTGTGGGCAAACTGATCCTGATGGTTCATTGCACGGAGCGCAGCAATGCAGCGGCGTCTATCGGGCAATGGAAGGCGGTGTTCGAGGCGCTGGGACAGGAACTACAGGTGGCCGATACCGGCTGCTGCGGCATGGCCGGCACCTTTGGTCATGAGGTGAAAAACCGGGCGATGTCCGAGCAGCTTTACACTATGAGCTGGAAGCCGGTGCTGGATCAGGCAGAGAGTACTGATCTTTTCATGGCCACGGGTTATTCCTGCCGCGCGCAGGCGAAGTTGATCGATGGTCGGCACTTACCGCATCCTCTCGAGTTATTGGATCGGATGATAACGTAAGCTGTCCGGGACAGTGAGACATGAAGCAGTGGAAGCACGTCTGTATAGATCTGCAAATCAAACTGCGTACCCCAGATGCGTGGCTTGCTAATCGCAGGTGCTGATAATCCGGTTGGGTGGCACGTCGCAAGGACTGTGTCATCAATCATACTCTTCACCCGGATTCTCAAAGAAACGAAGGCGCCGACATTCTCTGTCGGTGCCTTGTGTCCGGATTTGCACAGCCCGTCAGAAGTAGCGAACTTCTTCTGCCTTGGTGCTGAGCGGATCCTTACCCCGCTTGGACAGCCAGGAATAAACTGGCGGAACACGATCTGCGATCGATTCGACATGAATGTCGATGAGGCAGGGTCCATCGGTATGGGCAAAGGCTTCAGCAAGTGCGGCATCGAGTTCGTTTGCGTTCTTGGCCGTCCAGGCTTTCAAATCGAATGCTTCGGCGATAGCCTGACCCTTGGGCGGCATGAAGTCCACGCCGAAGCACTGGTTATGCCCTTTCAACCGGTGAAGTCCCTTGATCCAGCCGAAAGTGCCGTTGTTGAAGAGCAGCAGGATTGCAGGCACCTGCAAGCGTACCAGCGTTTCCAACTCACCGACGCTCATGCCGAAGGAGCCGTCGCCGAACATACCGATCGGCCGCTGCTCCTTGTTGGCAAACCAAGCACCGACAGTGGCGGGCAGCGCCGAGCCGAGACCGCCGAAGGCGCGGGGAATTGCAAAGCGCGTGCGCCGATCCTTAAGCTTCAGGAATCGAGTCATATGCGGTGTCGGTGTGCCGGCATCGGAATAAATGTGGGCAGGCTTGCCATAGGCCTCCAACGCCTCGTTGAAGCAGCGCACCGCCCGTTCGGGGCGCAACGGCGTAGCTTCGGAATTGAGCAGCGCTTCTGCATTTTCCCAGAAGTCCGCGCGCAGGTCGTTCAGTTCATCCACCCAATCCTGAGTGCGGCTTGCATCGTTTTCTTCTGGTGCCATGGCGATCAACTGCTCGAGAACCAGTCGCGCATCGCCTTGGACTGAAACGACGTTTTCGTAGTTGTTGGCCATGATTTCCGGATCAATGTCGATTTGTGCCACGCGCTTGTTCAGCGTGATTTTCGGGAAAGTCCAGCCAATTGTGACGACGCTGCCCATGCGCGAGCCGACGAACAGAACGAAGTCGGCATGTTCAAGTGCCCAGTTCGCATGGGGGTGGAAACCATTATCACCAATGACGCCGACGGCTAGACGGTGATCATCCGGCATGGTGCCCTGGCCGGTCATGGTGGTGCAAACGGGAATATTCAGCTTTTCTGCCAACGCCGTGACTTCCGGTCCCGCGCAGGAGCGATTGACGCCTCCGCCGGAGACAATCAAGGGTCGTTTGGAGGATGTTAGAAGATCGAGAACGGTCTCCAGTTTGCCCGGTGCCGGAAGCGTCGGATAGGCCGGGAACTGTTTGCACTCCGTCTCCACATGGAGCGAAACACGTGCCGGATCGACCTCGGCCAGCAGCATGTCTTCCGGGATTTGCAGATGTACCGCGCCGGGTTTACCGGAACATGCAATGCGGAATGCGCGACGGATAATTTCCGGTAGTTTTTCGGGGCTTTTGACTTGCACGGACATTTTGGTGATCGGCTCGAACAGGCGGGCACAATCCAGTTCCGTCAGCACGCCGCGTCCTTCGCCCGGTAGCGGGATGTCGATGGTCAGCAGGATGACTGGGACGGAGGAGGAATTGGATTCAGCAACCGGCGGCAGGGAATACATCGCCCCGGCACCCGATGGGCATTCGAAGACACCGGGTTTGCGGGTAAAGCGGCCGTAGGCATCGGCCATATAGCCTGCGGAGCGCTCGTCGCGCGCCATAACGTGGCGGATCTTGCCCTCATTTTGTTGGAGCGCTTCATAGAAGGGAACGTTGGTGTCACCTGGAACGCCAAAGATCACTTCAACTCCATAGCCAATCAGCATTTCTACAAGAATATCTGCACCGCGCACGGCAATCTCCAATGATGTGAGAGGGTAAGTGTCACGCCAGGTGACGATTGTTTTCAGCAGTGCCGTCTTGGACTGATCAGGCGGAGGATCTTATTGGTTCCTCCTCCTTCGCCATTAGAAGCGCTGCGGTGAAAAGGGTTTGAGATCGCGCTCCGGTGACTTGCCGCTGACGAGATCCGCAGCAAGCCGTCCGGTAATGGGTCCCGTGGCGAAGCCGACATGGCCGTGACCAAAGGCATAGATGACATCCTTCGAGCCAGATGCCTTGCCGATAACCGGCAGGCCGTCCGGCGTTGAGGGGCGATGTCCCATCCAGCGGTCGACGGTTAGGTTTTGCAGGTTTTCCAAGCTCGAATAGGTTTTACGAGCATGATCGAGCAGGATGTCAACTCGCTCCCAGTTGGGTGGCGTATCGACGGTTGCCAGTTCTACCTGTCCCGATAGGCGAAGCCCCTGCGACGTGGGTGTATTTGCCATTCTACCATCGCTGGGCATGACCGGATGGGCTGGACCGCTGACGGCTGCATTGACGACCCCATGATAGCCCCGCTCCGATTCCAGCGGAATGCGATCGCCGGCCATTCGCGCCAAGGCCTTGGACCAGATGCCAGCCGCGATCACCGCACCGTCGCAGCGCGTGTCTCCCCTGTCAGTCCTGATTGCCTGAAGCCTGCCATCTTTCAGAACAAAGCCCGTGGCACGGGCGTTCGTCAGGCGCGCGCCCTGCTTTATCGCTTCAGAAACCAGTGCAGACACATAGCGGCCCGGATCTATGCAATGGGCTCCTGCTTCTAACAGAATGCCAAACCTGTAATGGGCAGACAAAGCTGGCTCTCGCTCTCTCAAGCTTTTCTCGTCCAACTCCCGCCAGTGGAGGCCCGTCAACCGGCGCAAATGCCAGCTTAGCTTTTCTGCTTCAAACGCGGCGCGGTCAGGATAAGCGTAAAGCAGGCCCTCATGCCTGACGAGTTCCGGGTGGCCCATATGTTCAGCCAGAGCGCAATGCCTGGCCGGGCTGTCCTTCAAAAGTGTGGCAAGCGCTTTCGCCGTCTTCTCAACTCTCGACAGGGTTGATCCTGCCAAAAGAAAGCGGGTCAGCCACGGTAGAAGTTTCAAGATGTGCTTCCAGCGAATGACCAACGGTCCATTCGGGTTCAGCAGGTAGCCAGGCACCTGCTTCCAAAGACCCGGCATTGACATGGGAACAACGGACGCAGGGCTGATCCAGCAGCCATGGCCATAGCTTGCTGCCTGCCGCCCACCCGGTTCACCCGGTTCGATGATCGTGACCTCATGGCCATCCCGCAGCAATTCAAGCGCGGTACACGCTCCAACGATGCCAGCGCCAATGACTGTAACATGCATGTTCGGCCCCTTATGAAGTGCCATTTCGTTCCTGAGTCGAGGCAGACCTTCTCCAGCGCCCTGTCAGCATGCAGGGCGAGATGGAAAGACAGCCGTGTTTTGTGTGTCGGCGTGAGGCGAACCGGATCGACCCGCCTCACGGATCGGCGGCTAGTTCAAGCCACCGTGAAAATGACTTAGGAAGGCTTGCGTCGCCGGTTCTCTGGGTTGTTCAATAACTTGCCGCGCTTCGCCTTCTTCCACGACACAGCCATCGCGCATGAAGATCACGCGGTCGGCTACGTCCCTTGCGAAAGCCATTTCGTGGGTGACAAGCAACATGGTCATGCCTTCGGCGGCGAGCGAGCGAATAACGGCAAGCACCTCACCCACCAGCTCGGGATCCAGTGCCGACGTTGCCTCATCGAACAGCATGACCTCGGGTTTCATGGCCAAGGCACGGGCTATGGCAACTCGCTGCTTCTGTCCGCCGGAAAGGCTGTCTGGATGCGCTGTCGCCTTGTCCGCCAGCCCGACCTTTGCCAGCAAATCGCGGGCAATCACCTTCGCTTCTGCCTTTGGCGTTCGCAGCACTGTTACTGGCCCTTCCATGACATTCTGTTCCACCGTCATATGGGGAAACAGATTGAAGCTCTGGAATACCATTCCGGTGCGGGCACGAAACGCCGCCAGCGCCTTGTCACCCGGCAAACTGCGGGTGCTTGAGAAATCAATCGCCTGGCTGCCGACGCGGATAAATCCCTTTTCCGGAACGGTCAGAAGATTGACGCTTCGCAGCAAAGTCGATTTGCCGGATCCACTTGGCCCAATAAGGGCGACGACGTCGCCTCTTTTCACATTCAGTGTGATGTCCTTGAGTACCGGAAAGTCGCCGAAGGACTTCTGGACACCGATCAGTTCAATCATGGTCTCGTTGTTCATGTCATGACCTTTCGCGCCGGTTTAGTGGCTGCCGCGCGCTTCGAGGCGATGTGCGAAGCGGGTCAGTGGGAAGAGAAGAATGAAGTAGATCACTGCGATCATCGTGTAGGTTTCCAGCGGTCGGTAGCTGGAAGAGGTGATCAGCTGGCCCTGATACAAAAGATCTGGCACTGCAAGGACCGAAAGCAGAGAGGTATTCTTCAACTGCAGAACCGTCTGGTTCATCAGCGGGGGAACCATGCGGCGAAAGGCTTGCGGCAGAATGACCCGCGCCATCAACTGATGTCTGCGCATGCCAAGCGCGCGACCTGCATCCCATTGACCAAGATCGACAGAGATGATTCCGCCGCGGATGATTTCACCGAAGAACGAGCCGCCGTAGAGTGTCAACGTCACGAAAGCGGCGGTCCCTGCTGACATTTCAATGCCTGTAAGCATGGGCAGCGCGTAATAACACCAGACCAGTTGGACCAGAACGGGCGTACAGCGGAAGATTTCGGTAAATGCGATAACGAAGCCACCGACTAACCGCAGGCTGGAGAGCCGCGCCAGAGCAATGATGCATCCGAGCGCAAGACCTGAAAATGCTGTCCCGATCGTGAAGCCGATGGTGTAAAGAATGCCCGTCCAGATCAAGCCCTTGTATTGCATCAGGAACCCGAAGTCCCATTGGTACTGCATCTTTGAACCCCTTTTATTATTTGGCTTTTGACATCAAGCTTCTGGCTGGCTTGAGTGGAGCCATTTGCCGAGAGTCAGAATATCGAAAACCGGAAGCCCGAACTTTCGGGAAATGTCCGCCGAGAATGGAGGCAGGTTCGTGCACTCGAAGACAAGGGCTCCTATGTCGGAATGCTGCTGAACCAGATTCTCGACGGTTACAGCCAGTTCGTCTGCAAGAGCCTTGGCATTGTAGGGCATTCCCCCCTCGATAAGTCCCCGGAATGCCCCCCCGTTCGGCAAACCCGCGATTGGCGGAATTTGATGGACACCAACCGCGTGAAAATGCCGCTCTGTTAAGGAAGCGTGATCATAGGTGATCACGCCTACTGTTTTACCTTCTGGAAGCGTCGCCAAGAGCGACGGGATCTGCAAAAGGCTGGAGGTGGCGACGGGCACAGTCAGGCGCGCCGAAAGCTGCGACTGACGAAGAGCCAGAAAGCCGCAAGAGGTTGTCAGTGCGAAGGCACCTTCTGCCACCAGCTCCTGGCCTGCTGCAACGAAGGCATCGAGAAGGTCGTCATCGTGCCCGGAAACCACCTTGCGTGCCGTAGCCCCACTAATTCGCTTGTATAGCACAGGAAACGGCCAGCTTGCAGCGTTTCCCACATCTCCGACGGGGCGCTCGAATGATGTATCGAGCATCATGATACCAAGAGGTTTCGCCATTCTTGCACCATTAGCAGAGCATGCAGCCGGGATAGAAACCCCAGCCACACGTATGATTGCGCGTAACGGATCAGGCTGAAGCCGCCACCGACCTCAGAACTGGATATCTGAAGGAATATCCTGCTTCTGGACGCCAACCAGCTCAAGGCTCGAGGTGATCCATCCGCTCATGACACCGGATGACCTGTTGAATTCGAGCCAGTTGTCCACGAAGGTGCGGAAGCGCGGACTATCTTCTGCACGGACACCGGCACAGGTTGGCTGGCGAACAATCGGGCCGGGAACGACGATCTTGCCGACATTCGGGTTTTTCTTGACGGTAACCAGCGACAGCATGGCCACTTGGATCACCGCATCGGCGCGGCCGGACTGCACGGCAAGGGTGGCCTCATCCGGCGTCTTCAGTGCCACAAGTGTTGCCTTGGGCAGAACGCGGCGAGCGAACAGATCGTGAGTGGAGCCAATGTCGACGGCAATGCGAACTTCCGGCTTGTTGAGCTCTTCCCAGCTTTTCGGTTCCATGCCCGATTTGGCGATGATCGTGAAGGTGTTCTGCATGATGGGACGTGTGAACTCGACCACCAGCGCGCGCGACGGTGTCGGGCTCAGGCCGAACATGATATCGATCTTGTTGGATTGCAGATCAAGGACAGCATTGCCCCAGGTGGTTTCGCTGATTTCGACCTCAGCTTCCAGCGACTTTGCAAGATCGCGGGCCATGCTCATACAAAAGCCGGTCCATTCGCCCGTTGCAATGTCCTTGTGATAATATGGCTCCGTTCCAACGATACCAGCAACGCGCAGCTTTTTACTGCTGCGGATTTTGTCGAAGGTCGATCCTGCCGTTTGTTGTGCGATAGCCGGTGTGGCGAGAGCCGTTGCGGCAGCGCCTGCGCCAGCGAGGCCCAGAAGGCCTGCAAATTCACGTCTGTTCATGTCAAACCCCTCATTGTTGCTCTTGTTGCTTCATGCGCTCAAATCCACCGCGGGCTCCCAGTAGCCTGTGCAGATCCTGTGTCATGCCGTCGTGCCCTTGTCAGAGCTTTCGTTATCAACAATCGACTGACCGGGGAGAAGCTTGCTGCATCTTGCTGTCCGAGGGAAATTGCGAATACTCCGTCATGCATGAGTTTTTGTCATGATGGGAAGTCACAGAATGCGCCGCTACCTGCCTTCGCTCTCCGCCTTGCATGCCTTCGAGGCAGCCGCGCGCTACATGAATTTTACCCGTGCGGCAGATGATCTTGGGCTGACGCAGAGCGGCATTAGCCGTCAGATCCGAAATTTGGAGGAGTTTCTCGGTGCCACGCTGTTTCATCGATCGGGTCCTCGCCTGGTGCTGACTGAGACCGGCGCCAACTACTATCGAAACCTCGCGCTGACCCTGGATCGGCTGGAAGAAATTTCGATTGATGCTGTGCGCGGGCGCAGTGTCGATTCGTCACTGATCATCGGCACGCATCCGACGCTCGCCTCCCGCTGGCTGCCGGAGCGGCTCGGGTCTTTCATCGGCTCCTATCCCGACATTCCCCTTGAGATCATGCCCGCGATGCCCTCGACGGATTTCGAGACGACGCGGCTTGATGTCGCCATCCTGCGTGGTGCTGGAACCTGGCTGCATGGTCGTTCAATCGAACTCTTCCCAGAACTGTTGGCGGTTGTCTCGTCTCCCGCACTCATCCCCCCCGGTAGCAAGCTTGATCCATTGCAGTTTGCAGAGTTTCCGCTGCTTCAAAATGCAGGTCGTCCAAGCCTTTGGCTCAACTGGCTCAGACTGGCGAAACTCTCATACAGCGGCCGCATCCAGGGAACGCGCTTTGCCCATCATGAGATGATCATCAACGCCGCCATCCACGGGCTGGGGCTTGCGGTCGTGCCAACTCTTTATATTAGGAATGAAATCGCCAGCGGCCAGCTTCACATGCCCTTTGGCGAGCCGGTTCGGTCGGACGACTCCTATTACTTGGTTTATCCGGAGCGAAAATCTCATAATCCCAATGTCATCGTCTTTCGTGACTGGCTTCTTCGCAGTCTTCGAAAAACGCAGCCCAAATAGCGCAATAGCAACTACAGGTAGTGGCTAACGGTCCGAATCCCTTCAAGGCGAATAACCGTAGAATTTTAAGAAGGATCTGACCGCATTCGGTTGGCTCGGTTTTACATCGACAACAGGTCTGATGATCGTTTGTTCACAAATGAGGCGTGGGAACGAACGGCACGAAGGCTGCGTGCTCGCCAGGACCATCGAGATAGGCCCAGAGGTCTGTGCCGACGATCTCGATCTGCCAGGGTTTGAAGTCCGCGCTCAGATTGTGATTTAGTACGTCTGCCCAGGGTCTCGCCAGCTTGTTCTCGATCGTGAAGTGCGGCCGCCATGGCTGCATGTCTTGTGAGCCGATCCCGGGGCAGGAGTTGGCATTTTAACGCCGCAACAATTCCTTTGAGCTTTGGTCTTTCGATCGCGAAGGTGGGCATTCGCGAGCTGGTGAGGGGAGAAGCACCTAGAATCTTTCAAAATCGACCACGGCCGTGAAGTAGACCGCTGCGGACCAACCTTCGCGCATATCGCGTTTTATGGAAAGGATGTTGGAGAACATCCTGACTGCTGAAAGCTTGCCCAAACGTGGACAGACAAGCGCAGCCCCTGGTGCTGAAACCCTAGCAAAAGGAGATGGGCCGAATGGCCCACCCGTGACCTTTTGCTCTAAATGGACGTCGGCTTACCCATTTGTATATTCCTGACCTCCTCGTAGGCCAGCGAAATCAGGTAGGCGAGGAAGAGCTGATCTGCAGCAACGGCATCTGTTTTCAGGCGCAGGATTTCTTTGGCGACCTTGTCAACGTCGAACTGCCATTTCGTGTCACCTTGAACGTCATTATCAGGCATGAAGCTGCTCCCCGGCGGAATACGCGACCGTCGGTGCCGCGGTAAGAGGCAATCCTCCCCCGATTGAATGCAGCATTTTCAAGGTGCGTTCATCGAACTTGGCGAGCACCGCAACCACATCCTCACCCTCTATCTGTCGTGGTATGCCAAGCGGGGTAACCATAAAGTTCAGTTGCACAAGGCGTAGCAGCCAGATGGGCTCCATTTCGATCACGATCTGATCTACTTCGTGATCCATTCCCCATTCGACAATGGCGGTCAGAAGCTCAGTCGCTACAGGGCTCAGCTTTCGCCCACGCTCGCGGTGCGAACGCTTGACGCAGTATCGGGTCCATTCCCAGATATTGTCACCGCATGGCAGATCGAGATCGCATAATTGTCTCAGAACAGTTGATAGTAGATGCGGCTTGGTAGTCGGAAGCAATCGCTGATACCCGACGATCTCGCCCTCTCGCTCGCACAGCATGTGGACCGCGTCGTCGTTATCGAATTGATCGATCTCTCGACCATCTGATTTGGCAAGATCACTCCACCCTTTTTCTTCGACGAATACTTGGTGGCGGAGTCGAAATGCTTGTTCCAACTTCAGTTGGTATATCGGCAGATTATCTGAAGTAACAATGTGCATCATGGCGTGCCTCCGTAAATGGTAGGCAAGCAGTATTTCCGAAACTATGGCTCAAGAAGTGGGGAAAACCCCACCTTGACGGCCATTCATGTGATTAATCCGCATCGGATGCACTCTGCGATTGCATGCGTTCTATTAACTGCACCAGTCTTGATACGAATATTATTGACGTGCTTGGCAATAGCCTTTTCAGAGACGCCCAGGATTATGCTCGTTTCCCAGTCGGTCTTTCCTGCCGCAATCCATTGAGCAACTTCGTGTTCGCGCCGAGTCAGTCTGACTGCGTGCTCTGAAGCACTTCGTCGGATTTCAAGCGCTCTGGCGAAAGCGAAACTCGAAAGCAGCGTCATTACACCTTTAGCCTCTGGAGACGCATCTACGTGTCGACCCGCGAACGAGAAGCCGACATATTCGCCATCCAGTGAAAGCATCGGGACCGTACATCCGGCGCGCAATCCAAATTCGCGCGCCTTGTCCATCACCCGACGCTCATTTACGGACAGTGTGTCAGCCGTGGTCAGGTCAGACCAGACGAATGTCTGCTTACCGAGCAGGATATGGCGGATGGTCGGATCTCTGTAGAGCATATTATGGGCAAAATAAATCTTCGCCCACTCCTCCGGCCAATGTCCAACCAGCACGTTCTTGCTCTGGTCTACAGGGCGTTGAGTCAGTCTCGGGATGAAGCCGCCAATAAAACTCTCGATGCCGAACGAGTTCGTCGTCTGTAATATCAAACGGTTGATCTCATCTACATCGTTGCAATTCTTAATCGATGTCAGAAACGAGAGTGTATTTTGAATATCAGTCGAACCAAGGCGCATTGGATAATGATCCAAATTTCTTTATTGAAATAGATGGGCTAAAAGGGGTTGCCATATGAAGGACAGTTTAACGTATGCACTATTTGTACTGGTCGGCTTAGGAGCACTTATCTCGTTGGGACGAGCCTTGAATTCTTTGATCGGACCCTGAACATAACAGACAACTCACCGTTTCTCTATTGGCATGGCCTCCTGAGACCCTTGTACGACTGCGAGCTGCCGTAGCAGCTCGACTGCAAGCATCCGGTTGCCCGCATTCAAGCGTCGAAAATATGTATTCAGCTCCATCCCGGTCTGGACGGCCGACATCCACTCATCATTGGCATGGTCATGCATGACTGACGAACAGTACCCTTTTGAGAGCCCCTGCAGAATTTGCTTCAATGTCTCCTTATCATGTTGCTTCTCAGCGAAAATTTCCATCTCCGAAAGAGATTGTGATGGGTTCTCTTCCTGAATTTTCTTCATCGTAATTTAGGTTCCTCTACGGTCAATCGTCATTTCTGATTTTAATAAAGTAATACTTGGGGAGACTATCTGAGATGGTTGAAACCTGCAATCGTTGAAGCTGTAGCGACGCCATTGACAGCGCATCAAAAGAGAACATAATAGGAACAAATTCCACCTATTGCCGGTGGGTCCTTACCCATTTCACGCGCTTTGGCGCGAAGGAGAGCGCATGTCTGCAGGCAAGAAAACAAACAGCGAGGATCAGGTTGAGATCAGCGATCTCGACGCGGCACTTGCCTATCATGACGGCGATCCGATGGCCACGATCGAGACCCTCCTGGAAGATCTGAGGCATCTTAGGCAACAGCTGGTATTGGCCGAGGGTGCAATGAGCCGAGGCATGACAAGGGGCTGGAGCCCAAGTTTCGAGCGTGCCTGATGCCAGCCGGACATTATGGTGGGCTTACCTACGCCCAGAGGAACAAGGTTCCCCGCCTTTCTGACGCGCATGAAATCGGCCAGTTCGTTCGTCTGGACTGCGCCATCTGCAAGATAAGCCGCCACTACCTGCCGGAAGATATTCAGAAGCTTTGCGGAGACGTGAATGCCTTTCAACTGAGGGGGCAGTTCCGCTGCGAGCGATGCGGGCAAAAGGATTCTGTCTCGGCCTCATTCGTCACACTCCTGGCACGTGAAAAGGTCGGCCTGGTTATTCGGAGGCTGGAGCGGATTGAGATCAAGCACGTTCCTATCTGGCGCGATGTTACCTTATGATCCGCTTGAATGAGGAGGCTACGGCATGTGCAATCTCTACAATGTTTCGACCAACCAGGATGCGATACGCGCATTGACCAAAGCGCTTGACCGGCTGGGCAATATGCCGCCTTCGCTGGATGTCTATCCGGACTACCCCGCGCCCATCGTACGCAACAATGATGGCGAGCGCGAGCTGGTGATGGTGCGTTGGGGTATGCCTTCTTCAAAGAAGGCACTTCTGGATGCAGCAACGAAGAGGGCGGATAAACTTCGAGCCAAAGGCAAAGAGGTTCATTTCGATGAACTGCTGAAGATGGAGCCCGACGGTGGCACTACGAACATTCGCAACACGAGCAGCCAGCACTGGAAGCGCTGGCTGGGTGTCGAAAACCGATGCGTGGTGCCGTTGACGCGCTTTGCCGAGCCAGATCCGGCCAGCAAGGTTGAGGGTGGGCGTACTCCCAATGCCTGGTTTGCAGGCGACGAAAGCCAGCCTTTGATGTTCTTCGCAGGTCTATGGGTGCCGCAATGGGAAAGTGTTCGGAAGGTCAAGGAGGGGCTGATCAAGACGGACTTATTCGCATTCTTGACGACACAGCCGAATGGCATTGTTGGACCGGTACATCCGAAAGCCATGCCTGTCATCCTGCGCACTGAAGAGGATATCGAGACATGGATGACCAAGCCTTGGGACGTTGCAAAAGCGTTGCAGAGGCCACTCTCAGATCGTGATCTTCTGCTGTTGAATCTGTGAAAACAATCACTCGTCAAAGCGTGACTTGGCGCTTCCGATCAGTTCCACTAACCTCGAAGAATTTAATCGAGACCTGTTTCATGAACCACAACCTTAAGACGACCGCTGACGTTCCCAAATTCGTAGATGATCTCATTGCAGCCAGTCCTGACGTGTCAGCTATAGGAGACGTCGGATATTGCGTCATCGATTTGGACGGGTCAGAAGCCGCGGCAAAGATTGCGCAAATTCTGATGGATTTTGGACCGCGTGATCATCTTTACCAAGAAATTATCGCCTGCTTCAAGGACCGTGGACGCTACATCACGATCCAAGAAGACGAACGGATCGATGACGCCTTAACATCGGGTTAGACACGTGCATCCTTACTGACGGGCGAGTCACCCGTCTCGTTTGGCCTGAAAGAAGGGCAAGCCGCCCGGTGGCCGCGTGCCATGCCTGTGGCACCGAACCTGCTTCGCCATCTCGGCCTTACGGGTCACGCCCGCTCGTCCGGAATCGTACGGTAGAAGGGTGCGGCAGGCAACCGGATCGCAGCTCTTCAGATATCAGCGCATCACAGATAAGATAGCTGAACAGCTCGAAGCAGGCGTTTGCCCATCGCATCAGCCTTGGGGCGCAAATTGTTGAGCCACCCGGTCGCTGCGCCAAAACGGCATTCCATATCCTAGCATCAATACCGTTCTCCTTTGGATGGAAGCCGCGGCGAACGGCTACAGCTCGCCTTTCTGGATAACTTACAATCAGTCGCAGGAAATCGGTGGCCAGGTCCGTAAGGGTGAAATTTGCCCTCGTCGTCTATGCCTGCGCCACCGAAGAGACCGAGGAGAGGGCAAACGGTGAAGAGATCGAGCAGAGGATCTCTTTCCTCGAAGGCTACTGCGTTTTCAATTGTGGACAGATCGACGGGTAGCTCGAAAATTTTCAGGCCGACGATTAAAACTGTCGAGGCCAAGGAACGTCTCGACCATGCCGATACGTTCTTTGCGGACACCGGAGTTGACATTCGGTTTGGCGGCAAGAAAGCCTTCAACATGATCTCTGACGATTTCATCGGAATGCCGCCCTTCGAGGCGTTCGAGTCCAAGCAAACCTTAGTGTCCACACTCGCACACGAGACGGCTCTCTGGACGCGTCATGCTGGTGGAATTGCTTCGCCCGTTTCTCAAATGATCGCCTAAAATTAGTCGGGCCTTGTGAGCTTGATTTCCGACGCTCTGCCGGCTTTGTGGCCAAGGGATCGTTGGGCATGAATCGGTTTTCTCACGGAAAATCGGCTCACACGACCAAAGGTAAGTTCCATAATTCTCATATGACGCTTTTTCTAAGGCATTGAAATAAATGAATTATTGTTCGGTTTTGATGTAGGGTGCTATCATCTAGGTCATCCGCCGGACAGCAGCGTGCTCAACCCGCAGACCGAAGACCGTGCGCTGTCAGATTGCAGCACCAGATGCACCCCAACCCCGCTTTTTATGGATGGCGTCCTGAAACAGGCCCGGGTCTCCGCCGATCAACCCTCAAGGGGTCGGTTAGCTAAAGCTACCGCCGCTCCATCTTCGCCTGCGCGGTGATCGCGACCGTTCCTGTTTCTTCCAGGAGCCATCAGCGGGAATTGGCCCGCTTCCGATGGAGCACACGAACATGGCGCACGATCTTTCTCTCGCTCAATCTTTCGCTTACCAGCTTTGCCACGACCTGATGGTGCCGATCACTCTCTTCAAATCGGGCGACGAATTCGGCGTCCTTCCGTCCGACGAACTCGATGACGAAGACGATCTGGAGATCGTGCACCAGTTCTTTCCCAACGGGTCTCATTGAGACCCGTTCGACCCTGCCGCTGGCGAGCGGTCGGCCACAAGGGAAGCTCCGCCGCGGCTGGTGCAAATCTGCACCTTGATTGCCGCACCCTTGCCCCCTCCGCTCTTCGCGGCGGGACGAAGGTGGCCCGCAGATTGCGGGAAAATGAAGGGACGGTCGCTGTGCGGCCGAAGAAAAGATGAAACGAGAAGAGCTAGAGGCGCTGCGCGCCAGGGTCAGTTGTGAAGCCCTGCTGGAGCAGGCCGGATATGAACTCGATGCGAAGGAAAGCACGCGTCGTGCCGTCAAATACCGGCGTGGCGGCAGCATCATTATTGTGACCCATGACGGACGAGGCTGGTTCGATCCGCTGAGTGACGAGAAGGGTGACGTCTTCGGCCTCGCGATGTTTCTGGCGCAGACCACGTTTCCGGCCGCCGTGGACGCTGTCGCAGCGCTGGTCGTGTTTCAGCTTTCCCGGCCGGAATGGCGTCCGTCGCGGTCTGTGGTGGCAGACGAGGCCATTGCTGACCGTTGGCGATGCCGGCGCTCGCCTTGGCCCGGATCGGGCGCGTGGCGCTATCTATCTTGGCAGCGCTTGATCCCGCCTGCCATAATCCGGCAGGCCATTCGGGAAGACATCCTGCGGGAAGGACCTTTCGGCAGCACGTGGGCGGCGCATGTTGATAGCCATGGCCGAGTGATCGGCTGGGAAGAGCGAGGGCCCGAGTGGCGCGGGTTTTCGACCGGGGGCTCCAAGCTTCTGTTCCGCTTGGGTCCGAGTGACGCCAACCGCCTTTGCATCACCGAGGCCGCGATTGACGCGATGAGCCTCGCGGCACTCGAAGGTCCACGCGAGCAAACCCTTTATCTCAGCACCGGCGGCGGGTGGTCTCCAGCGACAGATGCGGCGCTTGCCGAACTTACTCTGCGACCCGGACTGACATTGGTCGCGGCCACGGATGCCAATTCCCAAGGGGACATTTACGCAGAACGATTGCGTGCGGTCGCTGAAGCGTCCGGCTGCGACTGGCAGCGGCTCCGTCCGCCGGCAGAGGACTGGAACGAAGTCCTGAAAACCAAGGATAAGGAGAGACGGGAAAAGAAAATGGCAAAGAAGATGAGGCCTGCCGCATGCGTGCCGGCCGCATCAAGGGAAGCTTCGCCCGGCAAGAGCCGGCCCTTGACCCGTCCGGACACGGACGCAGCAACGCGGGAGGGGTCATGAA
>NZ_STGA01000059.1:156572-165744 GCF_005222835.1 Rhizobium sp. FKY42
GATAGCGAGGTCGAAACGACAGTGCTGCCTTCGGTCCCTAAACCCCGAAAGGATCAAGCCGATGACCTCGATATTCCTCCCCCGCAAAGTGTTTCAGGGTGTCGCCAAGCGCGCCGACATGTTCCGCATGTTCGATCGGCACGCCAAGCGCCCAGACCGTTTTGGCGGCGATCAGTCTGCCACCTATGCCGGCGAGTGGTTTGAGATCGATGAGACCTCCTACAGTTACATGCTCGACATCCTGCCACCGCTGTGGATGCGTGGACCGATCTTTGCGATGCGCGAGTTCATGACGGGTTCCGTGACCTCGGTGTTCTACGCGATCCGGATCGATGACGCCGTCCGCTATTTCCACGCCTACTGCGACCTGTCCGATCAGAACTCGGTCGAGGCGATGCGCTCGGCGATCCTTGACCGCGAAACCCGGCCGCTTCGGGCGATGAGCCGCCAAGAACGGCTCGAGCATATCTGGAGCACGACCGCGGATGACTATCGCGGTTATGCCGGAGATCTATGGCCGAAGCCGACGCAGGGCCACCGGACGATCATGCTCTATGGCGGCAAGGAAGGCACCGTTCTGAAGCTGCTCGGCACCCTGACCGACGACGAGATCGCCGCCAAGCTGCCGGTGCATCTGCGCCACCTCCCCACCCCCCTGGCCGCCTGAGCCAGATCTCATCATCGCAAAACCTGCCTGCAGCCGGTCGAATCCTCGGCCGGACGACGGCGCTCGCCTGCTTTCCACGGAGATTTTCATGAGCAACGATCCATTTTCACTCGATAGAATTGGCACCTTCGACATGTTCGGCAGCTCTGCCCTGTCCTCCGGGCTCGGGCTTGGTGTGACCGCGTTTGGCAGTTTTTCTCCCGATGTTGCCAATGATGACGATCCGGATCCCACTCCGACCGCACCAGCCCCTGCCCTCCCCGTCATTGCCGCACCTGTTAGGCGGGCAAGACTACGGACGAATTTCTATCTCGATGGCGATCGCAGATTGGCCGCGTCCGGGAAGGATCGCGCCCGCGCGAATGTCGCGGCGATCCTCGTTGCCGACGGCATTGTCAAGCAGCACCGGCCGGCGACCCCAAAGGAGCAGGCGCAGCTGATCCGCTTCACCGGCTTCGGCGCCGGTGAGCTTGCCAACGGCATGTTCCGCCGTCCGGGCGAGGTCGACTTTCGGCGGGGCTGGGACGATCTCGGCTCATCTCTTGAGAGCGCGGTCTCTGAGGCTGACTACGCGTCGCTGGCACGCTGCACGCAGTATGCGCATTTCACGCCGGAGTTTATCATCCGGGCGATCTGGGCGGGTTTGCAGCGCATGGGTTGGCGCGGCGGTCGCGTGCTGGAGCCGGGCATCGGCACGGGCCTGTTTCCGGCTCTAATGCCGGCAGAGTATCGCGACAAGGCTTACGTGACTGGCGTCGAACTCGATCCGGTGACAGCGCGCATTGTCGGCCTGCTGCAGCCAAAGGCGCGGATTATCCAAGGGGATTTCGCGCGCACTGAACTCTCGCCGATCTACGATCTCGCCATCGGCAATCCACCGTTTTCCGATCGCACCGTGCGCTCGGACCGGCAATATCGGTCACTTGGCCTCAGACTGCACGACTACTTCATCGCGAGGTCAATCGATCTGCTAAAGCCCGGTGCCTTCGCGGCCTTCGTCACCTCCCATGGTACGCTGGACAAGGCCGATACGACTGCGCGCGAGCATATCGCCAAGTCGGCCGACCTGATCGCAGCGATCCGCCTGCCCGAGGGCAGCTTTCGCCGCGATGCCGGCACGGATGTCGTCGTCGACATCCTTTTCTTCCGCAAGCGCAAGGCTGGAGAAGCAGAGGGCGACCGGACCTGGCTCGACGTGGATGAAGTCCGCCCGGCAACTGAAGACGAAGGCGCTATCCGCATCAATCGCTGGTTCTCACTGCATCCCGATTTCGTGCTTGGCGACCACGCGCTGACGTCGGGCCCGTTCGGGGAGACGTACACGTGCCGTGGTCGCGCCGACGTCGATTTCGAAGTGGCACTGAAGGCCGTCATCTCGCTCCTGCCGGAAGATCGCTACGACGGCGATCCGAACGAAATCGACATCGACCTGGAGGACGAACTCGGCGAGATCGTCGATCTCCGTCCCCAATCTGAAAAGGTCCGCGAAGGAAGCTTCTTCATCGACGCCAGGCATGGTCTCATGCAGATGGTCGACGGCTCCCCGGTCCAGATCAAGATGAGCAAGGGCCGCGGCGGCGAAGGCCTGAGCGAAAAGCATGTCCGCACTATCCGCAAGCTGATCCCGGTTCGCGATGCAGTGCGCGAGGTGCTGAAGGCCCAGGAGCAGGATCGCCCGTGGAAGGAGCTACAGGTACGGCTGCGCATTGCCTGGTCATCATTCGTTCGCGACTTCGGCCCAATCAACCACACGACGGTGTCGATCTCGGAGGATGCCGAGACCGGCGAGGTGCGCGAAACCCATCGCCAGCCAAACCTTCAGCCCTTCCGCGATGATCCTGACTGCTGGCTGGTCGCGTCGATTGAGGACTATGACCTCGAGACCGATACCGCCCGTCCCGGTCCGATCTTTTCCGAACGGGTGATCTCGCCGCCGGCCGACCCGGTGATTACATCGGCGGCCGATACCTTGGCCGTGGTGCTCAACGAGCGCGGCCGCGTCGACGTCGACCATATCGCCGAACTCCTGCATCGTGACGCGCAAGCGGTTATTGCCGAACTCGGTGATACGATCTTTTGCGATCCGACCGACGGTTCGTGGCAAACGTCCGACGCCTATCTCTCCGGCTCGGTCCGCACGAAACTCGCAGCTGCGGAAGCGGCTGCCGCGCTCGATCCCGTCTTCCAACGCAATGTCGTGGCACTCAGGCAAGTCCAGCCCGCCGATCTGCGTCCCTCGGATATTACCGCTCGCCTGGGCGCACCGTGGATTCCGGCGTCCGATGTCGTCGCCTTCGTCAAGGAGATGATGGGGGCGGAGATCCGCATCCATCATATGCCTGAGCTTGGATCCTGGACAGTCGAGGCGCGTCAACTCGGCTACAGCGCCACCGGCACGTCCGAATGGGGAACCAGCCGCCGGCATGCCGGGGAATTGCTCGCAGATGCGCTCAACAGCCGGGTCCCACAGATCTTCGACGTCTTCAAGGACGCCGAGGGCGAGCGCCGGGTCCTCAACGTCGTCGACACCGAGGCGGCGCGCGACAAGCTGCAGAGGATCAAGCAGGCTTTTCAGGACTGGGTCTGGACCGATGCGGATCGCACCGACAGGCTGGCCCGCGATTACAATGACCGTTTCAACAACATCGCGCCGCGCAAATTCGACGGCTCCCATCTCAAACTTCCCGGCGCTTGCTGCGCGCTTGCTCTCTATGGCCACCAGAAACGCGGCATATGGAGGATCATTTCCTCCGGCTCCACCTATCTCGCCCATGCTGTCGGCGCCGGCAAGACGATGACCATGGCAGCCGCGATCATGGAGCAGCGCCGGCTCGGCCTGACCGCCAAGGCGATGCTGGTCGTGCCCGGCCATTGCCTGGCACAGGCCGCGCGCGAATTCTTAGGTCTCTATCCGAATGCCCGTATTCTCGTGGCCGACGAGACGAATTTTACGAAGGACAAGCGCGCCCGCTTCCTGTCGCGCGCAGCGACCGCGGCCTGGGATGCGATCATCATCACCCATTCGGCGTTTCGCTTCATCGCCGTGCCTTCGGCCTTCGAGCAACAGATGATCCAGGATGAACTGCAGCTTTACGAGGATTTGGCTTGCAAGGTCGACAGCGAGGACCGCGTCTCGCGCAAGCGCCTTGAGCGGCTGAAGGAAGGATTGCAGGAGCGGCTCGAAGGTCTTGCTACCCGCAAGGACGATCTGCTGACCATCTCGGAAATCGGCGTCGACCAGATTGTCGTCGACGAGGCGCAGGAGTTCCGAAAGCTGTCCTTCGCCACCAATATGTCGACGCTAAAGGGTATCGATCCCAACGGCTCGCAGCGTGCCTGGGATCTCTATGTCAAATCCCGCTATATCGAAACGAAGAACCCCGGCCGCGCGCTCGTTCTCGCCTCCGGCACGCCGATCACCAATACGCTCGGCGAGATGTTTTCAATTCAGCGCCTGCTCGGCCAGGCTGCTCTTGCCGAGCGCGGGCTGCACGAGTTCGATGCCTGGGCATCCTGCTTCGGCGATACGACGACCGAGCTCGAAATCCAGCCGTCCGGCAAATACAAGCCTGTCAGCCGATTTGCCTCCTTCGTCAACGTGCCAGAACTGATCGCGATGTTCCGGTCGTTTGCCGATGTCGTGATGCCAGGGGATCTCCAGCAATATGTGAAGGTGCCCAACATCTCGACCGGGCGGCGGCAGATCCTGACGGCCAAGCCGACCGCCCTGTTCAAGACCTATCAGCAGATGCTGGACGCGCGCATCAAGACAATCGAGAACCGTGAGGGGCCGGCCAAGCCGGGCGACGATATTCTGCTCTCCGTCATTACGGATGGTCGCCACGCGGCGATCGACCTGCGTTTCGTCATGCCGGCGGCCGATAACGAGGCAGGTAACAAGCTCAATCTGCTCATCCGCAATGCCTACAGGATCTGGAAGGAAACTGGTGAAGCGATCTATCGCCGCCCCGATGGCAAGGAGTTCGATCTGCCAGGCGCCGCGCAGATGATTTTTTCCGATCTCGGCACGCTCAACGTCGAAAAGACCCGTGGCTTCTCGGCCTATCGCTTCATCCGCGACGAACTGGTCCGGCTCGGCGTGCCGGCATCACAGATCGCCTTCATGCAGGACTACAAGAAGACCGAAGCCAAGCAAGGGTTGTTCGGCGATGTCCGAGCCGGCCGGGTCCGTTTCCTGATCGGTAGCTCCGAGACGATGGGTACGGGCGTCAACGCACAGCTTCGATTGAAGGCCCTGCATCACCTCGATGTGCCGTGGCTACCCTCGCAGATCGAACAGCGCGAGGGCCGCATTGTCCGTCAGGGCAACCAGCATGACGAGGTCGATATCTTCGCCTATGCCACCGAGGGAAGTCTCGATGCCTCGATGTGGCAGAACAACGAGCGAAAGGCCCGCTTCATCGCCGCCGCGCTGTCCGGCGATACCTCGATCCGGCGGCTGGAGGATATCGGTGAAGGCCAGGCCAATCAGTTCGCCATGGCCAAGGCCATTGCGTCCGGCGACGAGCGCCTTATGCAGAAGGCGGGACTGGAGGCTGATATCGCTCGGCTCGAACGCCTGCGCGCCGCCCATGAAGACGACCAATACGCCGTGCGCCGACAAATGCGCGATGCAGAGCGTGACATCGAGGTCTCGACCCGGCGGATCGGTGAAATCGGCCAGGATATCGAACGCCTGGTCCTCACCTCTGGCGATGCCTTCGCCATGACCATCATGAGCAAGTCCTACTCCGAGCGGAAAGACGCCGGTCGGGCGTTGATGAAGGAAATCCTCACCCTCGTCCAGCTCCAGAGCCAAGGTGAAATCCACATCGCATCGATCGGCGGCTTCGATCTCACCTATGAAGGCGAGCGGTTCGGCCGGGGTGACACCTACCACTACCAGACCCTGCTCCAGCGGACGGACGTGACCCAAGAGATCGAATTGCCGGTCACCGTCACGCCGCTCGGTGCGATCTCCCGACTCGAGCATGCACTCGATAGGTTCGGGGAGGAGCGTGAACGCTATCGCCAGAGGTTGGCGGAGTATCAGCGGCGGCTCGTCTCCTACCAGTCGCGCCAAAGTGGAGCCTTCGCCTTTGCCGACGAACTGGCTGAGAAGCGTCAGGCGTTGCGTGAGGTCGAGGAGGCGCTCGCGACATCGGCCCGGGAGGATGCAGGGGCAGAGAAGGTCGCCGCTTAGCCCGGTGGCTTGAGCGAAAAATCGCCCCAGACCGGCCAGCTGAAGCTAATCACCGAACAGGATGGCGCCATAGTCGGTGGCGCCATGCAGGACATGGACGACGACCACCTTCGCGGATTCGACGCGGTAGAAGATCAGGTAATTGCCATGAACGCGCCGGCGGATACCATGGCGTTCGTAACGGGGGACGAGGGAGAAGCCGTTTGGATTATCGACAAGATCCTCACATTTGCTGCGCAATTCTCGGATAAATGACAGCGCGCGCCGGGGATTGTCCTGAGCGATATAATCGGCGATCTGCTCGAGATCGCTTTCCGCCTCGCTGGAAAACTCAAGGATCATGCCGGGTTTTCGGCCTTGTCAGCCATTGCACTGTACTTGGCCTCAAGTCGATCGAAGACATCGCTCGCCGGCTTCGTTCGGCCAGCGTCGGCATCGGCAATGCCGCGCATGATGGAGGCATCCAGTGCGGCAAGCCGGGTCTCGCGGTCCTGCACCAGTCGTACACCTTCCCGCAGCACTTCGCTTTTCGAGCCGTAACGACCTGTGTCGACGAGTTGCTGGATATAGCTTTCGAGCTGCTTTCCCAATTCGGCACTGATCATGTTGTTCTCCATCTGACGTGACGCAGGAGAAGATAGGTCGTTTATCAACTATTATCAATCCTCATTCCGACAGCGTGTGGTGGAACAGGAAAGAGAAAGTAGTAGGAAAAAGAAGGGAAACCCCTCTCGCAGATCGGTCGACCCGTCGCCGCTGTCGCTCAACCGCCCCCTCCTCAACCCTGCCCGTGGTTCTCGCAAGGCGCTGCCCCGCTCGCCCTGACAGCCAAGGCCGCTCGGGTGCAGTTGCGCCGGTCTGACCGTCCTGCGGTCCGGGAAGTGTCTTCGGAAAGAAGTGAAGACGGCCAAGAGCCGGTGAGGTGCCGGTTCCGAACCCGTAAAGGAGCAAATCCCATGCATATCCTCAAACTCGATCCCCGCGCGCTGAAGGACAATCCCGACGACGCGCGCCGTTCCAAGTCCTCGCCCCAATCCGATGCCCTGCTGTTGGCGACGGTAAAGGCGGTCGGCATCATCCAGCCGCCGGTCGTGTCGCCAGAGAGCGGTGGAGGCAATGGCTATATCATTCAGGCCGGACACCGTCGCGTCCGACAGGCAATCGCCGCCGGTCTCGAAGAAATCGAGGTGATCGTCCGCGAGGCGGCGAATGACAATCCAGCTTCCTGGCGCGCCATGCACTCAATGGTCGAGAACATCGCTCGCGAACCGCTGAACCCGGTGGACCAGTGGCGCGGTATCGAAAGGCTTGTCGCTCTCGGCTGGACAGAGGAAGCGATCGCCGTCGCGCTCGCCCTCCCCGTCCGCCAGATCCGGAAACTCCGACTCCTCGCCAATGTGTTGCCGGCCATGCTCGATCATATGGCGCTCGGCGACATGCCGAATGAGCAGCAGCTCCGCACTGTCGCAGCCGCCTCGTTCGACGAACAGAAAGAGGTCTGGAAGGCGCACAAGCCAAAGAAGAGTGAGCGGGCCGACTGGTACAATATCGCCCGCGCGCTCTCGAAAACCCGCATGTATGCGAAGGATGCGAGCTTCGGAAAGGATCTCACCAGCGCCTATGGCATCGAGTGGGTCGAGGACCTGTTCGCTCCCGCCGACCAGGACAGCCGTTACACCAACAATGTCGAAGCCTTCCTTGGCGCCCAGCAGGAATGGATGACCAGCAACCTTCCGAAGAAGGGTGCGATCGTCGAGGTGAACAGCTGGGGTCAGCCGGAACTCCCGAAGAAGGCAGAGCGCGTCTACGGCAAGCCTTCGAAGTCCGACCATGTGGCCATGTATCTCGACCGCGACGGCAAGGTGCAGTCGGTTGCCTTCCGCATGCCGGAGGACAGCAAAGCGAAGGGCAAGGGCAGCGTCTCCACGACAGGCGGGCAGGGTGACGTCCATGACGGCAGCATCATCGACACGCCGAAATCGCGTCCCGACGTCACGCAGAAGGGCCATGACATGATCGGTGACTTCCGCACCGACGCGCTTCACGAGGCGCTCGGCCGCGCGCCGATCGAGGACGATATGCTCATGGCCTTGCTCGTTCTTGCCTTCGCCAGCCAGAACGTCCGCGTTGACTCCGGCGCCAACGACACCGTGTTCGGGCCGAAGCGTTTCCGGCGCCATGCCGCGCGTCTGTTTTCCGAGGACGGCAAGCTCGCCTTCGACATGGAAACGGTGCGCGTTGCCGCCCGCTCCATGCTGATCGACGTGCTGTCGTGCCGCCGCGGCATGTCGAACAGTGGCGTCGTGTCCCGCATCGCCGGCGATGCCATCGGCGCCGACAGCTTCTTGCCCAACATGGGTTCGGAAGATTTCCTGTTGTGCCTGTCGCGGCAGGCGCTGGAAATGGCAGCGAAGGAGGTCAATGTCCTGCCGCGCTCAAAGGTGCGCGAAACCCGTGCCGCTCTGGTCGACCATTTCAGGCAAGGTCATTTCGTGCATGCGTCGGCACTCTTCGCCCCCGATCCGAACGACGTCGAAGATCTGGTCAGCCAAGCCGGCACTCTCGATGACGAGGCATCCAGGGCCGATGTCAGGGAGGATGGCCCCGAATTCGAGCGCATTGAAGGCGCCGCGACCGATGCAGAGACGGAGGCAGATACAGACGAAGGCAATCCGGCTGGGGAAACCACGGCCGATGAAGGCGACGCTCCCGATCTGCCCGAGACCATCGAGAATGCTCCGGACGCGGCCGAGCCTGACGAGGAGCAGCACGCCTACGGCATCGCGGCAGAATAGCTGCACTCCCTTTTCCCTTCCGAATGATGTTCCGCCGCCGGTGATCTCCATCGGTGGCGATTTCGTTTCAACGCCCCTCAAAACCTAGGGAGAAACTCCATGATCGAGAATGCCGAACACCAGCGGGAACGGCAGGCACTCGGCCGCCGAGAAATCGTCACCCGCGTCCATACGCCGTGGGGAGTGTCACAGCGAACGACCGTTTTTGCTGAAGGCGTCGAGTGCCATACGACATCAGGTCACGGCGGCTTCAAGCTCTCGGCGACGCGTAATCGCCATGTTCACCCGCTGCTGCGGTCGAAAGACGGCTTTTATGAAGAAGACGCTGCCTGGGCGATTGTTGCGATCACCTTTCCCCATCTGTTCACTGCGTTTGAGCGGCAGTGCGCGGAGCGTGCAATCAAGGACTGGTGGCCAGATGCCTGGGAGAAGATTTTTGGCACGATCCTGATGCCCGGAGAATCCCATGTGAAGGACCGTCGCGCTTTTGAGGCAAAGCATGCCGGT
>NZ_STGA01000059.1:165754-166437 GCF_005222835.1 Rhizobium sp. FKY42
TATTGCCACGCGTGGTGGCCGGCGAGAATCTCACCTCGAGGAGCGACGCTTTCTGGTGTCGTCTGCGGAGTACGAAGTCGGCCGATTCGGCTTCGTCATCGACGAGGCGCGGCATGCGGCTTATGACGGCCCGTCGAGCTTCGTGTCGTGGACCGGAAGGGGTGCGGTATGATGACCTCAGGAGACCGCCAGATCGAATTGCGGCGCATGGAGGACGCCTGCCGCCAGACACGGCATCAGCTCGACATGATCGATCGTCAGATCATCCGCAAAATGACGGCATTGATCCCGTCGCTGTCTTCGCGGCGATCAGAGTATCGTTGCGGCAGGCCGCCAAATCCGAACACCTTCCTCTGCCGCTACCGCTCCCATCTTGCGGCGATCACCACTGAGCGCCAGCCGGAGATCGAGGCACTCTCGCGCAAGCTGGCACGACAGGAAGCGGCAATCGCCTCTTTGCGTGCCAGGAGTTCACCGTCCAGCTCTGTTCGACAGGGCGGCCACGTGGGCGGAGACGATCCGAGACCCTGATCGTTGCGCTGGCAGAGGTCACGGGGCTGGGCGGTTGGGTGGAGGTCAGTTGCGAGCTTTGCCTGGTTTCCGTGTCCGTTTGGGCTCGGATGAGCCCCTTGGCCGTTCTGTCCTTCGGTTTCGTGGCGGTCTGAACCGGCGCCCGTTCGGTT
>NZ_STGA01000059.1:166447-169367 GCF_005222835.1 Rhizobium sp. FKY42
CGGCCAAGCGGGCTTCGCAGGTCTCAAAGACCCGCTTGACCGCTTGGCCGCCCCGCTCGATCTGGCCTGCCCGGACCCTGAACCGCCCGGTTTACGCCGGTTCTTTTTGACCGCACCGAAGGACAGACCGGCCAAGGGGCCGGAGCCGCTTCGGCAACTGGAAAAGGAAACCATCATGGCAAAGCCCGCAACTCCATTCCGTCAAACCGCTCGCCCCACTTCCCGCCTCGCTTCGGGCGCTACTGGTCGTGTCGTGCAAATGCGCAAGGGCGCCACCATCGAAATGGTCCGCCTCACATGCCCCGATGAAGCCCAGGCGCTGAAGATCGCCGAAAGCTTTGGAACCGCAATTCTCGACAGCGACGGCATCCGCGACCTGCATGAGCGCCTGATTGTCGAGACCGCAACCGCTCTTTCCGATGGCCTTGGCGAACGCGCGATGCAGATCCATCTCCAGCGCATTGTCGGCGCCTATGTCGGATCGGCCCACGGCGCCGGCCAGTTCTACAGCAAAGCCGTCACCGAAGCGCGCGACGCTACCGCCAAAGGATCTGCTGACGCACGCGACGAGGACCTCGATGGCCCGGTCGGCTATGACAGCGCCGCCCAGCGCAAGCGCGAGTTCGCCGCCGATATGGGCGTTCAGGCCCATGCGCTTCGGATGGCCGCAGAAGGCGCCGTTTCCGCCTACGAGCAGATCGTCGGCGAGGTATGGAAGCCCTTCGATCGCCCGGTCGAACATCCGGGCCAGTCCCTCGACCGCAAGGCGGCCGCCGCTCAGATGTCGGCTTTTGATTGAAGCCGATCTGGCGGAGCTTCGGCTCCGCCATTTTCATGGTGTGCGCGACCTGTCAGGCCGGTAACGCTGGCGCACGAGCCGTCAGTCACGGCTTTCTTGCGATCATGCTGGTGACACTTTCGATTTTGTCGAGCCAAGCCGCAGCGGTCAAATTGCTCCAGGAGATGATCTTGCGAATTCGCTCATACTCCTCCTGAATGTTGCGCCGGAAAATCGGCTCATGGTGTGCGATACGGTTTCGCAGATCACGTATCTTGAAAAGGGTATCGTTTCCTTCTCCGCGTAAGGCTTGAACGGTTCTGCTGCTATCCGTGTTCGGAAACACTGTCCGAAAATGCGCGTTCCAGATCGCACCGTCATGCCCATGCGTCAGCATCTTCTCCCAGAAGACAAAGTTCAGTTCGGCAACGATCTTCCCTGAGGTCGGCAGAGATCGAAGACCCATAAGGTTTCGACGCGGACTGTATCCCGTCGGGGGATTTCGCAAGCTGATTTCGAAACCTCGTTCCCATGGCCAATTCGGCCCATAGGTCGATTCTATTGCCACTACGATTGAATTGCGAACGCTGACTTCGCATATCTGAAGGGGAACGAAGAATGCCGATGAGAGTTCAAGATTCCATTGGTAGAGTTCCAGCGCCGCTTCTTTGTCACCGGCCTTTTCAGCCAGATAAGTTGCGAACCGCGGAGCCGATAACACGGTTGGGAGATTATGGATTTCGTCGTGTGTGAATGGCAATTGCTCGGTCCCGTCGCAGACAGCAGAGGTCAGCTTGTCATTGACAAATAAACGTGATTCAGACTAATTAGAAATCGAAAGGCGCGTGAGGTCGCGGGGTAACACCACCCTCATCGTCATACGATAAATGGAAAGAGCTCGCCACTGGCGGGCTTTTTTCATTTTCACCTACTCATTGGCTGTCGTCTATGGCGACCAGCTCTGCTGACATCCCAGCCTGAACTCAACCGAGTGCGGGATCGTGTCCCATGGAGTGGTGTAGCTGGATTGCATAGCCATCGGTGATTTCCGGTAGGGTCGGGTTGCTTATGACCAACCTGAGGGACACCACCGATGACCGAGGACATGATGAACCTGCGCTCACTTGTTGAGAAGAGCGCCGATGCCGATTTGCTGCGGGAGATGATCGGCTTTGCCGCCGAGAAGCTGATGGCGCTGGAGGTCGGCACACTGATGGATAGCGCCGGACAGGATGTGCTCGCCTACATGACCTTTCCCAGGCAGCACTGGGCCAAACTTCACTCGACCAACCCGATCGAACGTCTCAATGGCGAGATCAAGCGACGCACCGAGGTCGTCGGCATCTTCCCCAACGACGACGCCATCGTCAGACTGGTCGGTGCCTTGCTCTTGGAGCAGAACGACGAATGGGCCGTCCAGCGGTCCCGCTACATGACACTGGAAACCATCGCCACAATGAGCGATGTTCCACTCATCAGCCTGCCAGCAGCAAGCTGACACTCATCCGGCCCTCTGGGATGAGCCGTGGCCGTCAAGCTACACCACTCCGCGGGACACGATCGACGTGCGGCGCCAGCTCCCCTTCGATTGGCCCTTTCAGAACGCGGCGACAACGGTCTCGGAAGGTTATTCCCCACCCATCGCGTCCCGTCCCTTCTGTCGGTCCTGCAGGAGCCGGCGACAGGCGCAACGGCTGCGCCGTCCTTCTCTTCGTTCCGGCCGTGCCGGTGCGCCTGCCACCGATCACTCCTGCCCTCGGCCCTCCGCGACGGGGCCGCGATCGGCGCGGTCCCCTCAAGAACGGAGGTCTGAAAGATGAGCAGGAAATCAGAAAGCACGCGCACGGACATTTACGCGCGCATCACGGACAGGATCGTTGCCGATCTGGAAAAGGGCGTACGACCGTGGGTGCAGCCATGGAGCGCCCGCAACATGTCCGGCCGGGTCAGCCGGCCGCTCCGGCACAACGGTCAACCGTATTCGGGACTCAATGTGCTGCTTTTATGGTCTGAGAGTGTCGCCAGCGGCTTCATGTCGGCAACGTGGATGACCCTGCGTCAGGCAAACGAGCTTGGCGCGCATGTGCGAAAGGGTGAGCGAGGCGCGACTGTGGTCTATGCCAGCCGTTTCACGAAGACGGA
>NZ_STGA01000060.1:0-2506 GCF_005222835.1 Rhizobium sp. FKY42
GTTCACATGGCTCAATTCTCAATGGAAATTATGCGCCTAACCGGCTCAGTTTCGCGCGGAAACCAACAATGGGTTGCCAACGGCGCTCATGGAACCCTGTAGGCCTGCGGCATCGAGCGCTCGTCGATAGGTCTCACTTGCGTATTGGCATCCGCGGTCCGTGTGGTGAATGCAGCCAGGCGAAGGCTTTCTGTTCTCGATGGCTGAATGTAGTGCGGCCAGCGCTAGCGGCGTATCTAGGCGTTTTGACAGGCCATAGCCGACGACTTTCCGGCTGCAGGCGTCGAGAATGACGGCAAGATAGCAAAAGCCGACGGCGATGCGGATGTACGTGAAGTCGGCCACCCATACCATGTCGGGCCGCGACGGGATCACATTGCGATAAAGGTTCGGGTAAATCGGCGAATCGTGGTTGCTATCCGTCGTGCGAACATACCGCTTGCGAGGCTTGATACTGAGGCCATTGGCCCGCATGACGCGGGCGACACGCTTGTGATTAACGAGGTGGCCTCTTCGATGAAGCTCGTGTGTCACGCGCCGGTATCCGTAGCAGGGCAGCTCGTCCTGAATGTCTTCTATGATTGCAACGAGCTCGCTGTCGCCGAGATTTGAAGCTTTTGCCGTTGATCGGTAATAGTAGGTGCTCCTCGGGAGATCGATCATTTTGCACCCCCGTCTGACAGAGCAGGCCGGGGGCCGCTGATGATGGAGGAGCTCGCGCTGGCGGCGGCGATCGGCTGGCGCGGTGTTTTTTTCACCAGGTCCAGCTCCATTGTGAGCTGGCCTACCTTGCGTTCGAGCGCCGCGATATGGGTCTCGTACTCCGCAATAACGCTAGCCTCGGCCTCTTCATCATTCAGTTCGCCGCGATCGAACTGCGTGAGCCATAACTGGATGAGGTTGGCCGAAACACCGTAGGTGCGCTGCACGTCGCGCCGTCCAATAACACCGTTTCGGATATCTTGGCAAAGCTGCAATTTGAACGGCGTCGAATGCCGACGATATGGACCTCTGGACTTCATGAGCCTTCTCCGATTGAGGCCCGCAGAGTGTATCAGTTTTTCTTGGTCCCGTGGTCCAACCCGAGGGGTTCACTCCAATATGGGGTCAACTTTCCGCGCCGATTGACACCTTCAAGCCTTGGCGCCGGCCCATATCATCGAAGCCGGCCTGCCGAGCGAACGGCTTCTGGCTTATATCGCGGTGTCCAAATATGCCGACGGCCTTCCGCTCTATCGTCAGGAAACGATCTACCTGCGCGACAGCGTGGTGCTGAGCCGATCACTGATGGCCCAGTGGATGGGCCATTTGGGCTATGAGCTGAAAATCCTGGCCGATTATATCCTGGAGAAGATCAAGGCAGGTGAAAGGGTCTTTGCCGACGAAACGACATTGCCAACCCTGATGCCTGGGGCAGGCAAAACAATGACGGCCTGGTTGTGGGCCTACGCACGGGATGATCGTCCGTTCGGGGGATCAGGGCCGCCAATGGTCGCATACCGATTTGAAGACAGCAGAGGTGGGCGATGTGTTGCACGTCATCTGAGCGGCTTCAGTGGCATTCTCCAGGTGGATGGGCACGGCGCCTATACCAGCATGGTCAAAGAGCAGCTCAAGTCCGGTTGCAACGAGACCATGACATTGGCCGGGTGCTGGGCGCATGTCAGGCGCAAATTTTACGAACTGCATATCGCGGGCATCAATCAGGCGGCGACAGCCTCGATGAAGGCGATGGCCGAGCTGTGGACGGTGGAGGACGAGATCCGCGGCAAGAATGCCGACATCCGTGCGGCCCTCAGACAAAAGCGGTCCGCAGCCATTGTCGCCCATCTCTTTGACATCTGGGAGCGGGAACTGGCAAAGGTCTCCGGCAAGTCCAAGACAGCCGAAGCGATCCGCTATGCGATGACCCGCCGGCAATCTCTTGAGCTCTTTCTTCAAGACGGCCGTATCGAGATCGACTCCAACATCGTTGAACGGGCAATCCGCCCCCAAACCATCACGCGCAAAAACAGTCTGTTTGCCGGAAGCGAAGGCGGGGGCAACACTTGGGCGACGATCGCCACCCTTCTGCAGACCGCCAAAATGAACAACGTCGATCCGCTCGCCTGGCTGACACAGACGCTCATTCGAATGGCTAACGGATGGCCAGCCCATGATATCTAAGCTCTCATGCCCTGGAACTTCACGTCAGACGTGGCCGGCTAACCGCTTACTTTCGATGCGCGAGCCGGGGAGGAAAGTCGTATCGCCCTTCGAAAGCCCGCCTACCGGCTCTACCCGATGCCCATCGACGACAGGACTTTCATTGCGCGTATGTCCTGCCCATTCATAGATATCTTGAAAGATGTAGCCATGCAAAGCCTTCAGATGTGCTGCGTCGTGAGTACCGGTCGGGCCTTTTCCCTCGGCCAGCTCTGTAATCCTTGAGTCCGCAATCGCGTACTCGGCTTCGCGTAGTTCTGAATAGCTCCTGATATTGAGCTTGTTCTTCAGAACATCCTTG
>NZ_STGA01000060.1:2516-2622 GCF_005222835.1 Rhizobium sp. FKY42
CTCTGTCGCCGATCAGTCAATTTTTTGCAACAGAGCCAGCTCAAGTCCGGTTGCAACGAGACCATGACATTGGCCGGGTGCTGGGCGCATGTCAGGCGCAAATTTT
>NZ_STGA01000060.1:2730-8037 GCF_005222835.1 Rhizobium sp. FKY42
CTCTTTGGAACTCTTTCTCAAAGACGGCCGTATCGAGATCGACTCCAACATCGTTGAACGGGCAATCCGCCCCCAAACCATCACGCGCAAAAACAGTCTGTTTGCCGGAAGCGAAGGCGGGGGCAACACTTGGGCGACGATCGCCACCCTTCTGCAGACCGCCAAAATGAACAACGTCGATCCGCTCGCCTGGCTGACACAGACGCTCATTCGAATGGCTAACGGATGGCCAGCCCATGATATCGAAGCTCTCATGCCCTGGAGCTTCAAGTCAGACGTGGTCGGCTAACCGCTTACGGTCCTTCACGGAGCGGATGGGATGATCGGCCAGTTCGATCTGCGGTGCGCGCCATTCCGGTTGCTGCTTGAAGGCCGCTTCATCCACAAGGCCGATGCCCAGCGGGTTGGCTTCGAGCCTGTCTTCATCCGGCTGTCCGCCAAAGGCCAGACTCCAATCAAGAGGCACATGGGTCACGGGTTCGCCTGAGGTCAGCTCCCAGCCGTCGAGCGCGTCTTCAACTCCTCGGCTCGTTCGGCTTCAGCCACCGAAGAGATGCGGACCAAATATTCGCAAAGCTCCCGGTTGATTGCATCCGGTATCTGGATCAGCGATGGCGTCTCAGCCCTCGGCACCATGGCGGGTGTAAAGCAGGCGCACGAATTCGAATGACGATTCCTTAGCTAGCCATCGATGACTTCAATCGATCAGTTTTTGGCTACGTAGATGCTCGATGTATTTTGGATCTGATTCCTCAAAAATCTCCTCGCCCTCAGCCATAAAGGCGCGCAAAAGTGGGTCCGTGCTTTCCCTCGTATGCCCCAGGTCGAAGAGACAGGTACCGATACCGAATTGAACAAAACTATTCGCATAACCGTCCGTGCTCGCTGCAGCTTTCCGGAATGAATCAAGGGCATCTTGGATCTTGCCACCCTGCTGTTGCGCATCGCCGATAGAGGCATGCAACCACATTGATGCTTCCCATCTTTGACGCGGTTCAGGGAGTAGAGCAAGTGCGAACTGCCAAATAGCAATCGCCTCATTCATCCGACCCGCCTCGAGCAGGTTATTTCCCTTTTCCGAAAGGTCGGTGACGCGTTCATATATGTCGTCTGGTAGTTCGCTCTCTACTTCACTCACCGCGCGCCACCTTTTCTTTCTGATAGAATTCGAGGTAGGCTAACTGTTCGCCCGCAAATCCCTTTGAGCCATAGAGTTCGTAAATCCTTGCAAAAATGTAGTAGGCTCGTTGCATGTCTCCAAGTTTGAACATGGCTTCCCCTTCGGTCATCAAAACCAAATGATCCTCATGGTTTGGATCGTCATACATCTCAGCCATAATGGCGACCCATTTTTCGACATTGGCTTTGTCGTTCAAGTCTGTGTAATCCTGCACAAATCCCGCAGATAAACTTTGGGGGTAATAGTCCCACCTGTTCTTAGGGTCAGGAATGAGGCTCCATGCCTTCAGCGCCGCGTCAAGCGACCCCTTTAAGTCACCGGCCGAATATCGGTCGCCGGATTCTTTAAGGATAGCATCAATTGTTGACCGCGTATTGGTATCTAATTCTGGTTTCCTATTCATCATAACCTTTATCTTGTAGGTGGAAGATACCTTGAACTCGAAGCCCCGCCTCGAGCCGAGTTAAGCGGACCCCACTCGAATCTATAATTATCAGAATTTAACATCCATGCTCGGACTTCGGCAGATTTAGCACCGTGATATCGACCTGTAGAATTCCAATAGTCAACAGCATCCATGGGATGGTGGCCCATGTGCGTTTGGGGGCTATCCACAGGCCTCCACACACCCTTCTCGTCAAGAAATTCGTCTTTTCCTCTGCGATTTGTTCGTAGTGTTCCCTCCTTCCTCATTCTTTCTCTAACTTCTTTGCCGGTTCTAGAGTTTTTGCCGGGGGTCTTTCCAAGATATTTTTCACGCAGACTTTTTAATCGGGTTTTGAGTGATATCCGAGCACCCTGTTCGCCAGCCTCAACCGCCTCCTTCTCGGCCTCTTTCTTCCCCGCCGCCTCTGCTGCCTCCTTAGCAGCCTTCTCCTCCAGTGCCTTTGCGGCGGCTTGCTCGGCTTCTTTCTGAACGAGCTTTTCGGCACCCTTTTCCAGGCCCTTGGCGAGCGGTTTGCCGGGGCCGATACCGATGACAGCACCGATGGCCTGAACACCGCCGAGAAGGTATTGGCCTGCATCGAAGGAGCGTTTGGCATCGTCGGCAGACAGGCCGTTACCCACGCCCGGAACGAAGCCTGCAAGCGTGCCGACCTTGCGCCCATATTCACCCGCCTGATACTTGTCCATGCCAAGCGACATCAGGCCATCCTGCACGGAGCTTTCAATGCGCTCGGTCCAGGAGGGTGTGTAGGCCTTGATCTCAGAGGGACCGGATCCCAGCGAAAGCGGCCGCACATTGCCGCGTCCGCTGGTCACATAATCCATCTCCTCGCCAACCTTGGCATTGGAGACCCAGCCGCCCCCACTGGTGTTCCAGCCACCGTTTGATGCACGTGTCCAGCCTCTGGATTTGGCATAATCCGCGATCTTCTCGTTGCGCGCCTTGTCGGTTTGCGCCTTGTCGTTTTGCGTCTTGTCCTGCGCATCCGCCCCATCCGGTGCTTTGTGAATGTCGGTGGATTTGACGTAGATGTATTCGCCGGGCGCATTGCCCCTGTTGAGCGTGCAGCGGTCGGTGTGGCGCTGCACCCATTGGCCGTTGGCGCGCACGATGGTGGAGGAGGTGACGGGTTCGACCACATCCCCCACCGTGCCGGATTTGACGCCCTTGCCAACGCCCGGTTCATCGCCATAGCAGCAGGAGAACTTCGAGGTCTGAAGCTTGATGATCTTGCCATTGGCGCGCACATTGGGCGAATAGCTCAGCTTGTCGTCTGCCTTGCCCCAGCTCATGTAGGGGATGGGCACCTTGGGTGAGCGGCAGACATCAGGGGATGTGACGACCGCATAGGCGTCCCTCTCATCCGGGATCAACTCCGGCGGGGCCGGGTTGGGAGCGGTCGGCTTCTGGATCTGCGGCTTGTCTGGCTTCTCCGGTTGCCGGGACTGGAGGTTGCCGGTTGCCGGATCAACACGAAAATATTCCATCGGCTCCGGCGCAGAGCCTGAGGATCTGTTATCGCTCATCAGGCACTCTCCCCACCGATGACCCCGATCGCTTCGCGCTGTCGTGCGAAGGAGAGAACCGGTCGCCCGCGTCGTTCCGGCCACAGAAACGCGGTGCGCCATGTGAGAAACACACGGCCTACACCGGGTCGCATGTCGAAGTGCACGCCATCAAGCGCCATCAACCCGGATGCCGGACCACGGAATGCTTCTCGTTTATCTTGGGGCCTTCAGGGAATGGCCAACAGGCCGCATGATCGCTCTCTTTTCGGTCCAGTGGTGATTATGGCTAAAGATCGTAATCGCCTTCTGCTCCCGCATCCCATCATGAAAGCCTGTTAATGCCAAACCAAGCCCGAAAAAGATAAGGAAGCCATTGGACTCGCGAATGTCGGGGTCATATCGCATCAAGCCACCCAGAACGGCGTCCTCTGCCGTAGCAAAAAGGTTCATACCCATATACTCGAAGGGTTCCGAAATGTCTGGTAGTAGGTTGATTTCTATGAGCATTCTGTCAGCGAACACAAATGCAGGCATCGATGTGCTGTATTCCAACCGAGTCTTACCAGTATAGGTTTGCTTAACTTTGCTCGGTTGTCCTAGCATTCTCTCGACATCCTCGCGCGTTTGCCCGAACGTAATGTTAGATATTCCCTCATAGGGTTTGAAGACCCACGTCATTTATTTTCCTTTTCCAGGCAGGAGACCATGATGCTCCAGACACTTCCTATAGGCGGCAGTTTCAAGCATTGCTTCATTGTACTTTGTCGTATCGCCGGCTTCACGCGCTATCCTGCGGGCATCACGAAAATCCATTGCCTGCGCATCCCGGTATCTGCCTGTTTCCATGAGTGATTTTTGATCGGCACGATACTGTTCGCCATCAGAGCCTTGCCAACCGTGACTTTTCGTCTCACGGTGGTCATCCCTTTTCATCTGCATTGCAGGCATTCTGTTGATGCCGCCGACGCGGTTGCTCAACTCCTCCGGGTACGCGCTTTTTGCCGGCATGTGATGTGATTCAATTCCGAGCTTCTCTGAACCGGGCACCCCGCCATAAGATCCGCCACGGTATGGACCCTTTCCGTTTGGATTACCTTTTGCAAGATGATCGCAAGGGTTTTTGGTTCTCGTTTTGGAGGTATTTCTAACGCCCCCGTCACCCGATGCGACGCCTTGCTCCGCTTTATTTTCTAAGGCCTTAACATTCCTCGCGGCCTCCTCAGCTTCCTTTAACCGATGCTGCGCCTTTGCAACATCGCTTGCGAGTTCGAGGCCTTCGCCAGCTGCTTCGGCCTTTTTGAGCGGATTGGCTATACCAAGGGCGGTCGCTGCAAGATGTCCGCCAGCCTGTGCAACGCCGCCCTTGTCATAGGCGTTGGTTACCCCCGTCCACAGGCTCTTGACGGCATCGCCTGTCCAGTTGGCAACGTTCTGCGCCGACTGGCCGGGATTGTTCCAGACGTAATCAGCGGTGTTGGCAATGCCGCTACTGACGTCCTTGCCGAAGTTGACGACATCACTGACGGATGGCCGCGCATTCCACACCGATTGCAGGTCTGATCCCATCCGTGACGGATCGTTCCAGTATTGCTTGCCTTTGTTAATCGCACCGCCAGCAAGCTGTGCCTCATCGGAATTGTCGTAAAATCCATCCCAGGTTCTGTCGTACCAGGCACGATCCTGCGCATCCGCCCCATCCGGTGCTTTGTGAGTGTCGGTGGATTTGACGTAGACGTATTCGCCGGGCGCATTGCCCCTGTTGAGCGTGCAGCGGTCTGTGTCGCGCTGCACCCATTGGCCGTTGGCGCGCACGATGGTGGAGGAGGTGACGGGTTCGACCACATCGCCCACCGTGCCGGATTTGACGCCCTTGCCAACACCCGGTTCATCGCCATAGCAGCAGGAGAACTTCGACGTCTGAAGCTTGATGATCTTGCCATTGGCGCGCACATCGGGCGAATAGCTCAGCTTGTCGTCTGCCTTGCCCCAGCTCATGTAGGGGATGGGCACCTTGGGTGAGCGGCAGACATCAGGGGAGGTGACGACCGCATAGGCGTCCCTCTCATCCGGGATCAACTCCGGCGGGGCCGGGTTGGGAGCAGTCGGCTTCTGGATCTGCGGCTTGTCTGGCTTCTCCGGTTGCCGGGACTGGAGGTTGCCGGTTGCCGGAT
>NZ_STGA01000009.1 GCF_005222835.1 Rhizobium sp. FKY42
GAGGTCTCTCCACTACGATGTAGAACTCGTCCAGTCCTCCACCGTAGGTGGAGGTTTACTTTGATTGCAACAAAAAAGGCGCGATCCACTTGAAGGACCGCGCCAGGCAGGAGGTAACGTTGATAGCCTCGCTTATTTGCCCCAGATCTTCTTGTAGGCGTCGCGATAGCCGTTATCCGGGTCAAACGTATTTTTCGGGCCGCCGTCGAATTCGACGTTCTGCGTTGTCACCACATGTAGCGGGGAAACATAACCAGACCATTTTTCGCCTGCCAGCGCACGGTTCAGCTCGTCCACCAACTGCCAGCCCTGCAGGTTGAGCGGCTCGGCCACGGTCACGGCCTGATACTGCTTGGCGCGGATACGCTGATAAGCGCCCTCGGAACCATCACCCGCGGCCACGGCCTTCGGCGCGCCATCACCCTTGATGCCGACGGCTGCCAGCGATGGACCCATGAAATCGAAATAGATGTCGTTGATCGCCAGCGAATGCGTCCACTTCGCACCGTATTTTTGCAGAAGCGTGGTCGTCAGCTGCGGCATGCGCTGCGAGGTCTCGGCAATTGGGGTGTCGACATATTCTAGAACGGTTCCGCCGAGCTTTTCGATCTCCTGCTTCATTCGATCTGCCTTGGCAATCGCGATGGCATAGGTGGAGTCGGTGAAGATAACGACACCCGGCTTCCCGCGTGCATCCACGAAAGCCCAGTTGGCAGCAGCTTTTGAAACTTCCATGGCGTCGGTTGTAACGTTGGCGAACACGCCCACTTCATCGACAGGCCCAACAGCCGATGCCGCATGCCAGGACACCATAGGCAGCTTCGCCTTCTTGGCGGCTTCCATTGCTGGCTTCTGCTCAACAGCATCGAAGCCGTTGATGATGATGCCATCCGGCTTCAGCGTCATGGCCTGACCGAAGGCAGCGGTGCGGCCATCGATGGAGCCTGCACCGTCAAGAACAGTCACCTTCCAGCCGATTGCCTTGGCCGCTTCCTGAATGCCGTTGGTAACACCCAGAATACCGCCATTTTTCATATCGGCGGCGAGGATGACGATGTTCTTGGAGGCCTGCGCTTTCGGCCCCGTTGTCGGGCCGTCCCATTTCTCGACCTTGCTCGCATATTTTGCGACCATGGCCTTCGCATCATCCATGGCATCGGCCAATGCGGGACCGGCCATGACAACCATGCCAAGGGCTGTCGTTAGTTGAAGAAAATGTCTGCGCTTCATGTTGTTCTCCTCCCACGAGAAACTTTACGCGTTGAATTCAATTGGATGCCGTTGTCTTTGCTGGTTCGGCTGGCGGTGCCTTTGCGGCAAAACCCTTCCTGCGCTGCGCGTAGCCCGCAATACCAATGGCAACGAGAAGCGTGACACCATTGAACAGCGGCTCCACGAAAAACGACCCACCGAACTGCTGGATACCGGCAATGCCGACGGCCAGAATGATGACGCCGATCATCGTACCCCAGACATTGACGCGTCCCGGCTTGATGGTCGTAGAGCCCAGAAATGCGCCCACCAGTGCCGGCAACAGATATTCCAGACCCACACTCGCCTGACCGATCCGCAGCTTGGATGCCAGCAGAACACCTGCGATTGCCGACAAGGTTCCCGAAGCGATGAAGGCGGCCATGACAAAGCGGCGAACCGGAATACCGTTCAGCGCAGCCGCTTTCGGGTTGGCACCGATCGCGTACAGATAGCGGCCGACCGGCGTGTATTCGAGGATTATCCACATGGCAACGGCCAGCACCAGCACATAGAAACCGGTGATCGGCAGGCCGAGAAACATCGTGCTGTTCAGCGCGTAGAAACCTTCCGGCAGAACGCCAATCATCTGACGGCCACCGGTATGCCAAAGCGCCAGAGCATAGATGACCGTGCCGGTCCCCAATGTCGCGATAAAGCTGTCGATCTTGGCGACTTCAACCAGGATGCCGTTGAGAAGGCCGGTGAATGCACCGAGGGCGAGAACGACAAGCACCGCGACAGGCCACGGAAAGCCGTACATGGTTTGCAGGCTGATCGCCAGAATGTGCCAGAGCACGATTCCGTAGCCGATGGTGAGATCGATACGCCCACAGGCCATGGGTATCATTGCGGCAAGCGAAAGAATGGCAATGATCGTCTTCGCGGCAATGATCGAGCGAAGGTTCAGGATCGTCGGAAAGGTATCCGGCAGCAGCAGCGAGAAAAGCACAATTAGAAGTGCCGTCAATATCACCAGACCATAAACCGGCAGGAGACGCTGTGCTTTCTCCAGGCGGTTCAGCCCGGCGAGTTCTGTTTTGGTCGGCTCAAGCGCCGTTGATTGGATGGAGTTCAAGGCGGTTCCTCCCGTTCAGGCCGCTTCGGATGCGGATGCCGCAGCAATGACGGCGGATGTTGTGAGATCAGCCCCGGACAATTCGCGCACGATCTGTCCACGCGAGAAGATCAGGGCACGGTGGCAAATGTGGGCGATTTCCTCGAAGTCGGTCGAGATCACCAGGACGGCGAGGCCCGATTCGATGGCCGACGCGATGAGACGGTAGATATCGGCCTTGGCGCCGACATCGACACCCGCTGTCGGGTCTTCAGCAATCAACAGCTTGCGATTCGTCGCCAGCCAGCGGCCGACCACCACCTTTTGCTGGTTGCCGCCGGAAAGTGCTTCGATCGCAAGGCTTTGATCGTTGGGCCGCAGGCCAACCTTGTCTCCCAGCATCGCTGCTTCGCGGGCCTCTTCGCCGGGCGTCTTGAAGGTGAAGAGGCCCCGTCCGGAGGCGGAGGGATTGATGTAGGTGTTTTCTCGTAGCGACAGCGAGAGTGCGACTGACTCTTCCGTTCGGTCTCTGGCAATCAGCCCGATGCCGGACTTGATCGCCGTGACCGTGCTGGAGAGATCAGGCGTCTCGCCATGAATGCGGACATCGCCGCGATAGGCCTCGCATCCGAAAAGTGCGCGACCAATCAATTCCTGTCCTGCACCGCGAAGCCCGACAAGCCCCAGCAATTCGCCCTCTCGCAGGTCGAAGCTCACCGGCCCCGCACCGCTGCACATCAAGTTACGAACGGAAACAAGCGTCTTGCCCGCCTTGTGCTCGGCCTTCGTGAAAAGTTGATCGGCCTTGCGACCAACGATCATGCGGATCAACTCATCCGGATTGGTCTGCTGGACGGGTGTTTGCCCGACAAGGCGACCGTCTCTCAAAACAGCAACGCGGTCAGCGATGCGGAATATCTCGTCCAGGCGATGAGAAACGTAAATCATTGCAACGCCTCGTTCCTTCAGTGGACGGATGGCGTTGAAAAGCCGCTCGACTTCATCGGCGGGAAGGCTGGCCGTTGGCTCATCCAGCACAAGAATATCAGCCTCGACAGCCAAGGCACGGGCGATGGCAACGAGGGATTTTTCCGTTCTGGTCAAGCTTTGAACGCGTGTCGATGGATCGAAATCGCAGCCGACCAGCTTCAGCGCTTCCGCTGTACGCCGTTCCGTAGCGCGCCAGTCGATGAGCTTGCGACGCATCGAAAAACCTTGCGCCAATCCAACATTTTCGCCGACCGTCATCCATTCGATCAAACCCAGATCCTGATGGATGAAGGCGACAGGCTGGCGCTCGTTCGGCTTCGGCGGACGATGGCTGTAAGGCTGGCCCCGGAACAGGATCTCACCGCCATCAGGCTTGAATATCCCGGCCAGAGTCTTGATCAACGTGGATTTGCCCGCGCCGTTCTCGCCCAGCAGCGCCAGGATCTCGCCCTTGCGCAGGTTCAACGAAACATCTGTAAGAGCTTTGGTCCCGCCGAAGATCTTTGAAACATTCCGGAATTCCAGCAGCGTTTCTTCGTTCATCAGCTCCTCCCAAAGCTTATGTCCAAACACTATGTTATCGATAACATTCCGTCAAGCGATGCACCCATATTCGTTCCCTATAAGTTTTATGCCTTTGATATCGCGTTCTTATTTTTCAGAATCCCAAGTCTTGGGCTTCTCGAATGCGTGCGCGTTATCCTTCCGCGATCAATCGGTAACCGACTCCTGGTTCCGTCTGAATGATGCGCGGTTCGGCTGGGTCGCGTTCGACCTTTTGCCGCAACTGACCGATGAAGACGCGCAGATAATGCAGATCGTCGGCGTGCGCCGGCCCCCAGACCGCGGTCAGAAGCGTTCGATGGGTCACGACCCTCCCTGCATGGCGCACCAGCAGGATCAGCAGATCATATTCCTTCGGCGTCAGGTGGATAGTTTCCTCGCCGCGCGTGATGTGACGCCGTACTGGGTCAATGCGCAGACCGTCTGCCTCAAAGATTGCCGGAATTGCGTCCGGCCTGTGCCTGTGGCGAAGCGCCGTGCGGATACGCGCCGTCAGTTCACCGATGCGGAATGGCTTCTCGACGTAATCGTCGGCACCGAGGTCAAGCGCCAGAATCTTTTCGCTTTCCCTGTCGCGAGCCGAAAGGATGATGATCGGGACGTCGCTCCAGCCGCGAAGGCTCGTTACAACATCTTTGCCGTCCATATCGGGAAGCCCGAGATCAAGAATGATGAGATCCGGAGCCTGCGTCGCTGCGGCTTTCAGTGCCTCGGCCCCGCTGACAGCTTCCAGAACGTCGTAACCGGCTGCGGTCAGGGCAGGCCTGAGAAATCGCTGGATCTGGGGTTCGTCGTCGACGACAAGAATACGCGAAAGGTTCATGTCGCGACCATATCTGCATTACCCGCTGCGGGGAACCGCATCACGATCCGTGTTCCCCTTTTGCGAACCGCAGGGCTCTCTGCGTGGATGCTGCCGTTCATGGCCTGCACGAAACCCCGCGCAATGGAGAGACCGAGGCCCGTGCCGGGCGCCCTGCCATCAGCCTTGCCTCGGCGATAGAATTTTTCAAAGACGCGCTCTAGTTCCTCGGCAGGAATTCCACGCCCGAGATCCGTCACTGAGATGACGATCTCGTCGTCATCCTGGCGAACATAGACGGTAACGGGGTCATGGCCGCCATATTTGATTGCGTTATCAAGCAGGTTGAAAAGAACCTGCCCCAGAAGCACACTGTCGCCCCGGATGAGCGAAAGGCTGGGCGCCACCCGTGTTTCGATCTGGCGGTTCGGCGCATATTTGCGCGTGCGTTCCACGGTAGAGTGCACCACGTCCGCCACATCCACCCAGTCCTGCTTCGGCTTCAGGCTTCCCGCCTCGATCCGAGTCATATCGAGCAGGTTTGCCACGAAGCGGCTCATCCGCTGCGATTCTTCCTCTATGGATTGCAGCAGATCCCGTCGCGACTCCGAATTCATTTTGTCGCCCAGTTCGATCAGGCTACTGGCTGATCCGGTGATCGTTGCAAGCGGCGTACGCAGGTCGTGAGAAATGGAAGACAGCAGGGCTTCCCTGTAGCGCTCCCCTTCAAGCTGCGCGGCCTGCTGGATTGTTTCCTCGGAAAGACGGGCGCGATCAAGCGCGATAGCTGTCTGATCCAGCACTGCCGAAAGCGACCGTTCCGATGCCGGATCGACATCGTCCTTGTCATAGGCGATGCCACACACCCCCACAATGCCATGGGGGCCAAGAAGCGGGCGAAACTGGAACCGGCTGTTTGGCAGTGTGCCGGTCGCATGACCCGCAGCCTCTCTTCTTGCTTCCGCCCAACGCGCCGCAGCCATGTCGGTCACGTCCAGTTCTGTATCGGGCGGCCAAGCTGCCGTTACGCTCAATTCTCCGGAAGAAGAGATCAGAAACACAACCGGCCGCTTGAGGCTGGCCTGAAGTTGCGACACGGCGAGCCAGATCGCATCATCGCGCTTGTCTGTACCCGCAAGCTTGCGCGAAAAATCATAAAGCGATTGCAGGGCGGTCGCACGGGTTCCCGCGACCTTGGCCTGTTCGCGAATCCGCGACGCAAATCCGCCGGAGATGATGGCAACGGCGAGGAAGACAAAGAGAGCGAACACCTCATGAGGTGCAGCAATCGTGAAGGTGTAAAGAGGATCGATAAAGAAGAAATTGTAGGCCAGCGTCGACAGGGACGCCGCGATCAAGGCTGACACATGGCCTCCGATTGCTGCCGAGCCGAGAACGCCCAGCAGGAAGACGAGCGAGATGTTGGGTAAATAGATGATCGTATCGATCAGCTTGCCGGTCGACGTTGCGACGGCCACGAACGTTGCAGCTATCATCGTAGAACGCGGCAATCCTACAGCGGAAAGCGCATGCAGCGGAATTTTTCTAGCCGATTTTTCCGGTCGATCGGCCGTTACGAAATGAACCCCGATCCCGGCTGCACGTCTGGCAAGTTCATCCGGCAAAGAGCGCTTGAGAAGACGAGAAAGACCACCTCGCTTGCGCACGCCGACAACGATCTGTGTTGCATGCTCCCGCTTGGCGAGCTTCAGGATTTCTTCGACATAATCCTGACCGATCACCCGGCGCGTTTCGGCACCCAGTTGTTCGGCCAGTCGAAACAGTGCTTCCAGCTGGCGCAGCGTATCCGCTGTCTCCAGCTCCCGGTCGGCCCTCTCAATGGACACGACGATCCAGGGAGCGTTGAGACCGGACGCGAGCCGACTGGCCACACGAACCACCCTGGTGGACAGCTCATCCGCTCCAACACAGACAATCAGCCGCTCCCCCGTGGCCCATGGTCCATCGATTGCATTCTGCCGCAGATAATCGACCATCTGGTCATCCACACGGTCTGCCGTACGACGCAGGGCCAGTTCCCGCAAAGCCGTCAGATTGCCGAGGCGGAAGAAGCGGTCCACCGCGCGGCTTGCGCTTTCCGGCAGGTAGACCTTACCCTCCTTCAACCGCTGAATGAGCTCCGTCGGCGGCAGGTCTACCAGCAGAACATCGTCGGCCCGCTTCAGCACGACATCGGGCACGCGCTCTCGCACGACGATGCCGGTAATCTGGCCCACCAGATCCGCAAGACTTTCCAGATGCTGAATATTGAGCGCCGTCCAGACTTCGATACCGGCAGCCCTGAGCTCTTCAATATCCTGATAGCGCTTGGGGTGACGGCTACCATCCGGGTTCGAGTGCGCAAGTTCGTCCACGATGATGATCGCGGGCTTCCGGGCGAGCGCAGCATCGAGATCGAATTCCTCCAAGACACGGCCACGATGGCTGATGCGGTTGCGCGGTAACACTTCCAGATCATCCACAAGCGCTGCGGTTTCGCTTCGGCCATGGGTTTCCACCAGACCGACGACAATATCGACCCCATCTGCACGCAGCCGTCTTGCACGGGAAAGCATTGCATAGGTTTTGCCCACGCCGGGTGCCGCCCCCAGAAAAACGATCAACTTGCCCCGGCGGTCCTTGTCCGCCAAGGCAAGCAGTGCATCGGGATCAGGGCGGCGCGGATCGCCGCGATCATCATCCGTCATTCGTCTTCGTCTCTGTCGGTTTTCAGGACTTCAATTCATCAAGAGCCAGATTTAGCTCTAGCACATTGACACGCGGTTCACCGACAAATCCAAGGTCGCGGCCTTCGGTCAGTCGCGAAAGCAGAGCCTTCAGGTCGGCTTCATTGACGCCACGCGCCCTGGCAACGCGTGTCACCTGCGCCGCAGCATAGTCCGGTGAAATATGTGGATCGAGCCCGGAGCCGGACGTGGTCACCGCATCGGCGGGAACAGGTAAGGCAATGCCTGTCGCACCTAAACGCTTCACATCCGCGTCGACACGATCCTTCAGCTTGGCCGAGGTCGTACCGAGGTTCGAACCACCGGACGCCGAGGCCGAATAGGGATCCGGGCTCGTGGCAGATGGACGCGACCAGAAATAGCGGTCGCTCGTGAAATTCTGACCGATCAGCCGAGAGCCGACCATCTGGCCGTTGCGTTCGATCAGACTGCCCTGCGCCTCTTGCGGAAGCAGAGCCCGACCTATGCCGGTGACTGCCAGCGGATAGGCAAGTCCCGTCACCAGCGTCAAGAGAAACAGAAGAGTGATTGCAGGTCTGAGATGGTTGATCATGTTACACCAGATGAAGCGCGCTGACGGCAACGTCGATTGCCTTGATGCCGATGAAGGGTAGGATCAACCCACCAAGCCCATAGACCAGCAGGTTGCGTCGCAGCACACTTGCGGCACCGGACGGTCGATACGCAACACCGCGCAGGGCGAGTGGAATAAGCGCAATGATGATGAGCGCATTGAAGATGACGGCGGAGAGAATGGCCGATTGCGGAGAGGCCAGCCCCATGACATTCAGCGCGCCGAGGGCCGGATAGGTTGCGACGAAGAGCGCCGGGATGATGGCGAAGTATTTCGCCACGTCATTGGCAATGGAAAACGTCGTCAGTGCCCCGCGGGTCATCAGCAATTGCTTGCCGATCTCCACAATCTCGATGAGCTTGGTCGGGCTGGAATCGAGGTCCACCATGTTGGCGGCTTCGCGCGCGGCTTGCGTGCCGGTCTGCATGGCCACGCCCACATCCGCCTGCGCAAGTGCCGGCGCATCGTTCGTGCCGTCGCCGCACATGGCGATCAGGCGACCGCCCTGTTGTTCGCGCCGAATGTAGTTCAGCTTATCTTCGGGCGTTGCTTGGGCAATATAGTCATCGACTCCTGCTTCCGACGCGATCGCCGCAGCCGTCACAGGGTTGTCGCCGGTGACCATGACCGTACGAATACCCATGGCGCGCAGAGCTGCGAAACGCTCCTTGATGCCAGGCTTGATGACATCCTTCAGATGGATGGCGCCCAACAACCTGTTGCCGTCTGCGACAGCCAGGGGCGTGCCGCCGCTTCTTGCAATCATGTCAACCGCGCGGCGGAACTCAGCCGGAGCCTCGGCATCCGTCACACCGGCAAATTTGAGGATGGAATCGACGGCACCCTTTCGAAGTCTGCGACCATCCCGATCAACGCCCGAAAGTCTTGTTTCGGCGGTGAATGCAATAATCTCATCGAACCGCTGCTCCGGCATGGCAATCCCGAACTCGCCCGTCGCAAGCGCGACGATGGAACGGCCTTCAGGGGTTTCATCGGCAAGGCTGGCCAGCAGTGCCGCTTCCGCCAGCTGTTGCTGCGTAACACCGGGAGCTGCCAGGAAATCACTTGCCATGCGATTGCCGAATGTGATCGTACCGGTCTTGTCCAGCAGCAGAGTGTCGACGTCGCCCGCCGCCTCTACCGCACGCCCGGACGTTGCGATGACGTTGAAACGGACCAGACGGTCCATGCCCGCAATACCGATCGCCGACAAAAGCCCGCCAATCGTCGTCGGGATCAGCGTCACCAATAGCGCCGAAAGAACGGTGATGGAGAGGATTGTTGCCGAATAACCTGCCAGCCCCCAGATCGCCACGCAAACGAAGAGGAAGATCAGCGTCAGACCGGACAGAAGAATGGAAAGTGCGATTTCATTCGGCGTCTTCTGGCGTTGCGCCCCTTCGATGAGCGCAATCATGCGATCCACGAAGGATGAACCGGGCGCGACAGTAATCCTGATCCGCAGCTCGTCGGAAAGCACTTGCGTTCCTCCGGTCACAGCAGAACGGTCGCCACCGGATTCGCGGATCACGGGCGCGGATTCGCCAGTGATTGCGCTTTCGTTGACCGACGCAACCCCTTCAATGACTTCGCCATCGCCGGGAATGAGTTCGCCTGCCGCAACAAGCACGATATCGCCAACCTTGAGGCTGGTCGCCGCAACGTTTTCCTCAGCACCGTTCGAGGTCAGGCGTCGGGCCGTCATTTCGGATTTGGTTTTCTTGAGGCTTTCCGCCTGGGCGCGGCCCCGGCCTTCTGCAACGGCTTCGGCGAATGTTGCAAACAGCACGGTGAACCACAGCCAGGCGGCAATCTGCCCGGAGAACCCGGCCTGCCCGTTTCCAACCGCAAGATCGCGGAGAAACAGGATGGTGACGACAGCAGCCACAGCCTCCGTTACGAAGATCACCGGGTTGCGCAGCAATTGCCGCGGGTTCAGTTTCAAAACGGAATCCCGCATGGCTGGCAGAAGAATGGCAGGGTCGAGAAGGCTCTGCGCCTTATGATCCTTTGACATGGTTGTTTCCTCAGAAAGTTTGGCCAGCAAGCATTGCGAAATGCTCGACGATGGGACCGAGTGCGAGCGCCGGGAAGAATTGTAATCCTCCCAGGATCAGGATGATCCCGATCAGCAAGCCGACAAAGAGCGGGCCATCTGTGGGAAAGGTCCCAGCGGACGCCGGTGCCTTCACCTTGGCAGCAAGCGAGCCCGCAATTGCCATCACCGGAATGACGTAGGCAAAGCGACCGAGCAGCATGGCGATGCCAAGCGTCGAGTTGTACCAGAGCGTATTGCCGGAAAGGCCACCGAAGGCAGAGCCGTTGTTACCGGCAGCAGACGTGTAGGCGTAGAGAATCTCCGAGAGCCCGTGCGGGCCTGCGGTTCCGATGCTTGCAACCGCAAACGGCAACATGACGGAGATTGCCGTGAAGCCAAGGATGACCAGTGGCAGGATGAGAACCGCCAGCATGGCGAATTTCATTTCCCGGCCTTCGATCTTCTTACCCAGAAACTCCGGTGTACGGCCAACCATCAAACCGGCGACGAAGACGGAAAGAAACGCAAAGACGAGCATGCCATAAAGACCCGAGCCGACGCCGCCGGGCAGCACTTCGCCGAGCTGGATCAGGAACATGGGTACGAGACCGCCGAGACCCGTAAAGGAGCCGTGCATGCCGTTGACACCGCCATCGGACAGTCCGGTGGTCACGGCGGCATAAAGCGCCGTCATGGCTTGGCCGAAGCGAACTTCCTTGCCTTCCATATTGCCTTGCGCAGCATCGACGCCGAGGCTGGTCAGAATCGGATTGCCTGCGGCTTCCGCCCAGTAAGTCACGGCGACGCCGGCAATCAGCAGCACAGCCATGGCCGTGATCAGCGCCCAGCCCTGACGACGGTTACCGACCATTCGCCCGAAGGTGTAGACGATCGCGGCGGAAAGGGAGAGCATGGAAAAAATGTTCAGATAGTTGGACCAGGCCGTCGGGTTCTCGAACGGATGAGCAGCGTTCGCATTGAAGAAGCCACCGCCGTTCGTTCCAAGCTGCTTGATGGCTTCCTGAGACGCAACGGGACCGAGGGAAATGACCTGCTGAGCACCTTCCAGAGTGGTTGCGGTCGCAGAGGCATCCAGCGTCTGCGGAAGGCCCATGGCCACGAAACCAAGCGCGATGATGAATGCGATGGGCAGAAGAACGTAAAGCGTGGCGCGAGTCATATCGACCCAGAAGTTTCCGAGCGTGGAAACCTTGGATCTGGCAAGCGCGCGGGTCACGGCCATGGCCAGCGCCATTCCGGTGGCAGCCGACAGGAAGTTGTGCACCGTCAGTCCCGCCATTTGGCTGAAATGGCTCATCGTCGCCTCCCCGGCATAGTTCTGCCAGTTGGTGTTGGTGACGAAAGACACAGCCGTGTTGAACGCCAGATCTGCCGGAACCGCCGGAAACCCTTGCGGATTGAGAGGCAGATAGGCTTGGAGGCGTAAAATTGCATAGAGCGAAACAAAGCCTGCCAACGAGAAGGCGAGCATGGCAAGCGTATAGGACAACCAGCCCTGTTCCTTATCCGGATTGATACCGGCAAGGCGGTAGAAGCCTCGCTCGAAGGGGCCTCCGAGTTTGGTCGCAAAATTGCGCTCGCCCTCGAAAACTTGCGCCATGTAGATACCCAGCGGCTTGATGGTGATGGCGACGAATAGGAAAAGGAGGCTGATCTGCAGCCACCCGACGATTGTCATGAGACTTCTCCTGGAAAATCAGAAGCGTTCGGGACGCAACAACGTGACGACGAGATAGACGCCGAGAGCGAGAGCGACGAGAAGGCCGAAAATGGGTTCCAGCATGGGTTGGACCTCACAGCCGGTCTAGCGCGCGGGCATAGAGCACCAGCACACCAAGCGTGCCGCAACCGAGCACGAGGAAGATGAAATCGAGCATCGATATTCTCCTTTTGATGCAGGAGAATGATTAGGCGCTGAGCCCGTCAGATTTCGATTGGGAAGAAGGCTGCCTCATGTAAGGAAAAGATAAAGATGGCTTCCAGTTAACCAAATGTACGATCGGCAAGCCTCGGCAGCATGAGGCGAAAGGCAATGCTTCGCGCGCCTTGGAAAACGAGAAGAGCCATCCACAGACCGTGATTGCCGAAGAGCGGCTGCAGGACCGCCCAGGCCAGAATGTAAACCACCAGCGAGGCAACCATGAGATTGCGCATCTGCCGTGACCATGTCGCTCCGATATAGACGCCATCCATCTGGAACGCGATGACACCGAGAATTGGCAAGGCCAGCATATAGGGAAGATACGCGTGTGCGAGTGCCGCGACGTTTTCAGTGGGCGCCAGCACACCGATCACCCAGCCTGCACTAAGCATAAAGGCGAGTGAAACAATCACTGCAAAGACGAGACCCCAGATGGTTGTCAGACGGATGACCTGATCGAAGGCTGGACGGTGACGGGCGCCCACCGCCTTACCCGCCAGTTGTTCCGCTGCGGTCGCCACTCCATCAAGAAAGGCGACGCCGAAGAAATAGAAGCGCAACAGGATCGTGTTTGCCGCAAGAATATCGATCCCCAGCGTGGTGCTCTGGCGCGTGAAAAAAGACAGGCCTATCAGCAGGGCAAAGGAGCGGATCATCATGTCGCCATTGACGGAGAAGGATCGCCGAAAGCTTTCCGGCCCCGGAAGTCTCCAGGCCAGCCGGTCTGTCTTGGCCAGAATGAGGATGGCCCCGAGAAGCGCAGTTGCACCTTCCGCGATAAGCGCGGCGATCGCAACGCCTTCCACGCCCCATCCAAGGCGGATCACGGAATAATAGCTGATCCCCGCATTGAGGACATTCAGCAGAGTTTGGAGAATCATACTCCACACCGCCTCAGCGCGACCGATGATCCAGCCGAAAGCGACGAAATTGAACAGCACCAGTGGTGCCGACCAGATGCGCCAATGAAAATAGGTGGATGCGGCTTCCGCAACGACCCCCTCGGCACCCAGTACGCCAAGACCGAGGGCTCCGATTGGACCTTGCACCAGAAGAAGAAGTAGGCCGGACACAATCGCGATGATCAATCCGCTCGCCAGCATCCGGTTTTCATCCGCCTTGCTGTCCGCGCCGACAGCCTGCGCCGTGAAGCCAGTGGTCGCAGCACGCAAGAAATTGAATGTCGTAAACATTACATCGAAAATGACGGAGGCGAGGGCCACACCTCCAACCAGATTTTCGTCGCTCAGCTGGGCAATCACGCCCGTCGCGATCAATCCGGACAGGGGCGTCGAAAGATAGGCGATCATCATGGGAAGTGAGATGCGCAGGACATCCCGGCTTTCCACATCGAACGCACGCGCCGCTTGCCTTTTGTCGGTCACTGAGTCTGCACCTTGCCTCTGATCGAGACGTGGTTTCGATCATTTACGCAAAAAAGACAAATGCCGATCGTCACCCGCGCCGCAGGTCAGACCGCTTGCGCCGATACCTACGGCGCGGCTGCCGCAGCCGTGCGTAACCGAAACCGCTGGATCTTGCCGGATTCCGTTTTCGGCAGAGCTTCAGTGAAGACGATTGAACGGGGATATTTGTACGGGGCGATGATGGACTTCACATGCTCCTGCAGATGCTTCGTCAACACGTCGTCACCGTGGAAGCCCTGCGCCAGCACAACATGCGCCTGAACGATCATGCCACGTGTTTCGTCCGGAACGCCGATCACCGCGCATTCGGCAACGGCATCATGCTTCAGAAGCGCCGCTTCGACCTCCGGCCCTGCAATGTTGTAGCCGGCGGAAACGATCATATCATCGGCGCGCGCCGCGAAGTGGAAATAGCCCTCTTCGTCCTGAAAGAAGGCATCGCCTGTCAGGTTCCAGCCACCCCGGACGTAATCCTTTTGACGCGTATCGGCTAGATAGCGGCAACCAATCGGCCCGCGCACGGCGAGCTTGCCCACGGTGCCGCGTGGGACTTCGTTCATTGCGTCGTCCACAATGATCGCCTCGTAGCCGCTGAGAGGGCGTCCGGTGCAAGCAGGCCTGCCCTCCCCCAACCGGTTGGAGATAAAGACATGCAGCATCTCGGTTGCGCCGATACCATCGAGGATCGGTTTGCCGGTCTTGCGAGTCCATTCTTCGAACACGGGCGCGGGCAGGGTTTCACCGGCGGAGACAGCGATACGTAGCGAGGAGAGATCTACCCCGCCATCCATGGCAGCCAACATGGCGCGATAGGCTGTCGGCGCCGTGAAGCAGATCGTGGCCTGATGTTCCTGAATGATTTCCGGCATTTTGGTGGGGGCGGCGTTCTCGAGAAGCACACCGCAGGCGCCGAACCGAAGTGGAAAGACGACGAGACCACCGAGGCCGAACGTGAAGGCAATGGGTGGCGAACCGACGAATACATCGTCTGGCTGAACCTGCAGTACTTCCTTCGCATAGGCATCCGCAATGATGAGGATATCGCGATGAAAGTGCATCGTGGCCTTGGGTATGCCGGTTGAACCGGACGTGAAGCCCAGCAAAGCCACATCATCGCGGCCTGTTTTCACGGCGGCAAACTCCCTGGACTTGGCAAGCGCTGCGCGATCCAGCTCTCCATCATGGCCATCCGTTCCATCGAAAGAGACGATGCACTTCAGGAACTGGCTCTGCTTACCGGCTTCAACCAACTCGTCCATCAGCCGATGGTCGCACAGCGCCAGCGAAATCTCTGCCTTTTCGAGATATTTCAGCAATTCGCCGGAACGCATCATCGGCATGGTGTTGACGACAACTGCGCCCGCCTTTGTGGCCGCCAACCAGCAGGCAATCATGGCCGGATTATTTCCCGACCGGATCAGAACGCGATTGCCTGGCTGCACCCCGTAATCCTCGATCAAGGCTCTTGCCAGCTGGTTCGTCCACTCCGCCAGTTGCCGGTAGGTGCGTTGCCTGCCAACGCCGATCAGCGCCACGCGGTCGCCAAACCCTTTCTCCACCATACGGTCTGTCAGTTCCACCGCCGCATTGAGATATTCGGGGTAATCGAACCCCTGCAGATTGATTTCCGGCCATTCTTCAAAGGGCGGAAGATGGTCGCGCGCGAAGGTATCCGCGTGTCCGGATGGACCCAGATTCATGTCAGTTCCCCTATTCGCAAACATTTGGTCTGCACGCCTTGCCGGTTTTCCAGGTGGCGTATTTTGATTTTCGGAAAGACTGGCACAGGTCCAAAAGCTCGGCAAGAAAAATCTTTTAAGCTTATAATGATTTTTCTGAACGTTGGCGGATATACCGGCGAACGGACTCTCCTGCGCGGTTTCGCGCAGCAGCCCCCAATGGGATGACTTGTTCAGATGACTCGCAACGAATTACTCGGCGTCTTCGAGTTCGCTACGGCTCATATGCCGGATCGTGGAATTCTTGACCTGACCGACATGTGTCAGCAGCCCGGCCAGCACGATCGGGTCCACGTCCACCATCAACTCTTTGAGCCAAGCCTCATGCGCCTGCGCCATGCGGCTGAAGATCTCGCGGCCACGGGGCGTCAACTTGGCAACGGTGACCCGACGATCCTGCCCCAGGCGCTCGCGCACCAGCATGCCGTCGGCCTCCAGTCGCTCCACAAGGGCTGTGATGTTGCCGTTCGTAACCATCGTCAGTTGCGAGAGTTCTCCCAGGCGAAGGCCATCCGGCTGGCGGTAAAGCTGGGAAAGCACATCGAATTGCGGCAGCGTGCTGTTGAACTCCAGCCTGAGCCGACGGCGAATTTCTTGAGAAACGAGGCGAGTGGTAGAAAGTAGACGCAGCCATAACCGCAGCTCCAGCTTCTTGCCTTCCTGCGTATCCGCAACGATGGCTTCAAGATCATTCGCCATATGATTCCCCCGATCCACCTTACCGGAGTGCTGAGGAATGGTAACGTTGTCAAGCAGGATCGTTGAGGATCCGAGAAGAGACAGGGACTTACGCCAACGCCTTTGAGACCGAGATTTTTCCGGTTGACAATGCACGAATGTCAAATACTTTAATCTTAAAATAATTGACGTACATGAACCTGCGTCAACAATGAAGGGAACGGCAATGAAGATTGTCTGCATCGGCGGAGGTCCGGCTGGCCTCTATTTCGGCCTTCTGATGAAGAAATTTCACCCGGACCATGAGGTAACGGTGGTGGAGCGCAACAAACCCTACGACACATTTGGCTGGGGCGTTGTCTTCTCCGACCAGACCATGCAGTCCATGCGTCAGTGGGATGCAGAGAGCGCTGCTGAAATCGAAGATGCCTTCAATCACTGGGATGATATCGAAGTCCTGTTCAAAGGCACCCGCCAGCGCACCAGCGGCCATGGTTTCGTGGGCATCGGTCGCCGCAAGCTTTTGAACATCCTGCAGGCCCGCTGCGAGGCGCTCGGTGTCAACCTTCAATTCGAGACCGATGCAGAGAGCGATCTCGAATTTCCGGATGCCGATCTGATCATCGCCTCCGATGGCGTGAACTCTCGCATTCGCGCCAAATATTCGGACGTTTTCCAGCCAGATCTGGTCGTGCGCCCCAACAGATATATCTGGCTTGGTACCAACAAGCTGTTTGATGCCTTCACTTTCGATTTCCGCAAAACGGATCACGGCTGGTTTCAGGCACATATCTACAAGTTTGACGCCAATACCTCGACCTTCATCATAGAGACGACGGAAGAGGCCTATCAGGCGCACAAACTCGGCGAAATGTCGCAGGATGAGTCGATCCGGTTCTGCGAGAATCTGTTTGCCGAAACGCTGGAAGGGTCCTCCTTGATGACCAATGCCCGCCATATGCGCGGCTCTGCCTGGCTAAATTTCCAGCGACTGATCTGCGGCAAATGGAGCCACTTCAACGGCAACAGCCATGTTGTGTTGATGGGCGATGCCGCGCACACAGCGCATTTTGCGATTGGTTCCGGCACCAAGCTTGCCATTGATGACGCCATAGAGCTGACCAACCAGTTCCAGAAGCTGGGACATGGCAAGGAAAAGATTCCCGCTGTTCTGGCTGCTTACGAGGAAATCCGCCGCGTCGATGTTGCCCGCATCCAGAACGCGGCCCGCAACGCCATGGAATGGTTCGAAGTGGTCGGGACGCGTTATGCCGATACGCTGGAGCCGGAACAGTTCATGTATTCCATGCTGACCCGCTCGCAGCGCATCAGCCACGAGAACCTTCGGCTGCGCGATAAATCCTGGCTGGAAGGCTATGAGCGTTGGTTCGCCGGCAAACAGGGTTTGAATGTGCAGGAAGGCGAACGTTGCCTGCCGCCGATGTTCACGCCTTACCGTCTGCGCGGCGTAACGCTGCCAAACCGTATCGTCGTTTCGCCCATGGCCATGTATTCCGCGAAAGATGGTGTGCTGGATGATTTCCATCTCGTGCACCTGGGAAGCCGCGCGCTTGGCGGTGCGGGTCTCATTTTCGCTGAAATGACCTGTGTTTCAGCGGATGCCCGCATCACGCCCGGTTGCCTTGGTCTCTGGAGCGATGAGCAGACCGCTGGCTGGAAGCGCTTTGTCGATTTCGTCCACAACAATAGCGCCGCCAAGGTTGGCATCCAGCTCGGCCATGCAGGCCGTAAAGGCGCCACCAAGCTGGCCTGGGAAGGTATTGACCAACCATTGGAAGAAGGCGCGTGGCCTCTGCTTTCAGCCTCCGCCCTTCCCTATCTCAAGAACAGCCAGGTGCCGAAGGCCATGGATCGGGCTGACATGGATCGGGTCAAGGCCGACTTCGTGGCCGCAACCAGACGCGCTGCCGAGGCTGGTGCCGACTGGCTGGAGTTCCACGCTGCCCATGGCTACCTGATGTCTTCCTTCCTCTCACCGCTGACCAATCGGCGCGAGGACGACTATGGCGGCAGTCACGAGAACCGCGCGCGCTATCCGCTGGAAGTGTTCAGAGCCATTCGCGAGGTCTGGCCAAAGGATAAGCCAATCTCGGTGCGTCTGTCCTGTCATGATTGGGCCGATGGCGGCAATACGCCAGAAGATGCGGCGATCTTTGCTGAGATGTTCAAGGACGCCGGTGCCGATCTCATCGATTGCTCCTCCGGTCAGGTCTGGAAAGAAGAAAAGCCGGTCTATGGCCGTCTGTTCCAGACGCCGTTCTCCGACAAGATCCGCAACGAAATCGGAATTCCAACCATCGCCGTTGGTGCAATCTCCGAAGCCGACCATGCCAATTCCATTATTGCCGCGGGACGCGCAGACCTCTGCGCCGTGGCGCGTCCCCATCTGGCTGATCCGGCCTGGGCGCTGCACGAGGCCGCAAAGATTGGCCTGAAGAATGTACCGTGGCCGAAGCAGTACATGTCCGGCAAGTATCAGTACGAGGCCAATCTTTCCCGCACCCCGGCACCGGCGAAGTGATCCGCCATGGCAGGGGTTGAAGGAAGACATGTTCTGGTAACAGGGGCTGGCAGTGGCATAGGTGCGGCCATCGCCCGCCGCCTGCATCAAGACGGCGCGAACCTGACTTTGGCTGGGCGTCGGGCAGAACCGCTTGTGCAATTGGCGGACGAGCTTGGAGCCGATGCGACCTTTGTCGCCGCCGGTTTCGATGTCACCGATCCGCACGCCATCGAACAAGGGCTTGAAGCAGCGCGCTCGAAGTTCGGGCCGGTCTCGATCCTCGTCAACAATGCTGGAGAGGCACCCAGCGCACCCTTCGAAAAGACGGGGCTGGAGCTTTGGTCGAAGGTTCTGAATGTCGATCTGACGGGCGTATTCAACGTCACGCAAGCGATCCTGCCGGATCTGAAGGCGCATGGATCGGGGGCGAGGATCATCAACATCGCCTCGACGGCAGGGCTTACCGGCTATGCTTACGTCTCGGCCTATTGCGCGGCAAAGCACGGCGTTGTGGGACTTACGCGGGCGCTTGCGCTGGAGCTGGCGAAGAAAGGCATTACGGTGAACGCCGTCTGTCCCGGTTTTACCGATACGCCCATTATTGCCCGTTCCATCGAAGAGATTGTTGCAAAGACAGGGCGAACGCCAGAACGGGCACTGGCCGAGTTCACCAAGAGCAATCCGCAGGGGCGTCTCGTAACACCGGAAGAAGTAGCCGAGACAGTCGCATGGCTTGCCCTGCCGCTGTCACAATCCATCAACGGCCAGGCCATTGCAGTGGCAGGCGGCGAAGTCTTTGCCGGTTAAGGCACAGGGAGGATGCATGCCCTTTAAAATCTCGAAGCCAATGCGGTTCGGCGACTGCGACCTGACCGGAATTGCCTATCACCCCGCCTATCTCTCCATGTTGGTCGATGTCAACGAGGCCATGTTTGCCTCCTTCGGCGTGACATGGAAGGAAATCATGTTCGAGCGCAAGCTTGGCCTGCCGACCGTGACGCTGAACCTCGAATTCAAGAAGCCTGCCGTCTATGGCGACGTCTTGGATTTCGCCGTGCATGTGCGCGCCATTGGCCGTACGTCCCTCGACCTCGAAACCGTGGTCACCGTTCGCGGCGACATCATCTGGACCGTGCGGCAGCGCATCGTCATGACCTCGCTTGAAGATCACAAATCACACCCATGGCCCGATGATGTACGGGCTGGACTGACCCAATATCTGGAGCCTTCCCATGATGCATGAAATCATCCAGCCGGAAGGCTGGGCAAAGCCGATTGGCTATTCCAACGGCATCAGCGCCCGCGGGCGCATCGTTCAGGTGGGCGGTCAGATCGGTTGGGACGAGCAGTGTCAATTCCATTCGGATGATTTTGTCGATCAGGTGCGCCAGACGCTGGTGAACATCGTCAGCGTTCTCTCGGCCGCAGATGCCAAGCCCGAGCACCTCATCCAGATGACCTGGTATTTCACCGATCGGGAAGCCTACAGGTCTCGGATGAAAGAAATCGGCGCCGTCTATCGCGAGATCATCGGCCGTCATTTCCCGCCAATGGCTGCCGTGCAGGTGGTGGCCCTGATGGAAGACCGCGCCAAGATCGAGATCCAGGCGCTGGCAGTCGTGCCGGACTGACCAAAACCCACATGTCTACTTATCTAGACATCTAGATTTCTATACAGGTTGTCGAGGAGGATATCATGAGCGACAAGGTAATGCCGGTGGTAACCCGCAAGGGTCAGGAAGATACTGGAACCGGCCAGTCGGGCGGATGCGTTCGTATCTCCGGCGTCAGCCCGCAGCACACCCCCGCCACCAAGATCTGGTTCGGCAAGGTGTCCAATGAGCCGGGCTATCGCTCCTATCCACACCACCATGGCGAAGCCGAAACCGGCGGCTATGTGCTGAAGGGCAAGGGCCGCATCTATTTCGGCGATAACTGGCAGGAATTCATCGACATGGAAGAAGGCGACTTCATCTTCGTACCGCCGAACTGGCCGCATATCGAGGTCAACATGTCGACCACCGAGGAACTGGTCTGGTTGACCACACGTACACCGGACAACATCGTCGTCAATCTGCCGGATGTGGATGACAGTGTTCTCACAGGATATCGGCGGGCCTGATGAAACTCCTTCGCTATGGACCGGCAGGCGCCGAAAAGCCTGCCATTCTGGACGCCGAGGGCCAGATACGCGATATCTCCAGCCTGATTTCCGATCTTGGCGGCGACGCGCTCTCCGACGCCTCGCTGGACCGCATTCGTCAGGCGGACATCTCTGCCCTTCCGGTCGTGCAGCCGCAGCGCATTGGTGCCTGCATTGCCCGCCCCGGCAAATTCATTTGCGTGGGCCTCAACTATGCGGACCATGCCAAGGAAACCGGAAAAGCGCCGCCCGAGGAACCGATCCTGTTCATGAAGGCCGCCAGCGCCGTGGTTGGTCCAAATGACGATGTGGAAATTCCGCGAGGCTCTCAGAAAACCGATTGGGAGGTCGAACTCGGCGTCGTGATCGGCACGCGGGCGAAATACGTGGATGAAGCGCAGGCGCTGAACCACGTCGCTGGCTACTGCGTCGTCAACGATGTGTCGGAACGGGCCTTCCAGTCGGAGCGCGGCGGTCAATGGACCAAGGGTAAGAGCCACGACACCTTCGGCCCGACCGGTCCATGGCTTGTGACGCGGGATGAGGTGGCCAACCCCCAGAACCTTGCGCTCTGGCTGGATGTCGATGGCGTGCGCCGCCAGACCGGCAATACCAACACAATGATCTTCGGCGTGGCGCACCTCGTCAGCTATATCAGCCAGTTCATGACGCTGGAGCCGGGCGATATCATTGCCACCGGCACCCCACCCGGCGTTGGCATGGGCATAAGGCCGGAACCGGTGTTTCTGAAAGCCGGTCAGGTCATGACGCTTGGCATTGAGGGTCTGGGCGAACAGCGCCAGACGACCGTCGAAGCGAGGGCATGACCATGGCAGGACAGAGAGAGCTTGCCGGGAAACTCGCCATCGTCACTGGTGGCGCGCGCGGACAGGGTGAGGCGGAAGCCCGCCTCTTCGCCTCTCACGGTGCAGCGGTCATCATCGCCGATGTCCTCAATCCTGAAGGAGAGGCGCTTGCCAAGGCTCTGAGCGAAGAGGGGCATCAGGCACGTTTCATCGAGCACGATGTCACGAACCCCGATAGCTGGGCGAAGGTTGTCGATCTTGCGAAGGCATGGAAAGGCCGCATCGATATTCTGGTCAACAATGCGGGGATCATCAACCGCTCGACCGTGACCACCACCGAACTCGAGGCCTGGGAGCGGCTGATCAGGGTGAACCTTACCGGAGCTTTCCTTGGCATACGCGCCGTGACTGACCTGATGGCGGAAAACGGCGGCGGTTCCATCGTCAACATCTCGTCGAACAGTGCGTTCTCCGGTCACTACGATCCGGCCTACACGGCCAGCAAATGGGGTCTGCGGGGTCTGACGAGAAGCGCGGCCATGGAATTCGCGGCCAAATCCATCCGCGTCAACGCAGTCTGCCCCGGTCTGGTGGTAACGGGTCTCAATGCGTCCAGCCCGCATCTGAAGCCCATGATCGAAATGACCCCGATGAAACGCTCGGGCTCACCAGAGGAGATTGCGGAACTTGTGTTGTTCCTCGCCTCGGCCCGGTCCGGCTTCATCACAGGTGAAGACTTTGTGATTGATGGCGGGTTCACCGCTGGTGCCGCCTATCGTCGTGTCGCCGTCGAAACCGGCATATTCTAAAGGCCCGCTGGGTCGAGGGTACAGAATTTATGACCGGGCGGAGAAACGCCCGGCAAGCTTTCATGCGCCTGGTCGTCAATGACGCAAGCAACGCCCAAGAATTTATTCTAAGCTTAAAATACTTCTTGTGGTCTGAAATGACGTGTGACAACCTGCTAAGCAACAAAGTGCCGGGCGGTTGCATTGGCGGGCGCAGTTGAGCATAAAGGTTCTCCAAAGAACCGAATGAAAAATAACAATAATCGGGAACAGCAACGGAAAGATGGAGTGCATCGGATGAAAACTTCTCTATTGGCAATCTCGGCGGCATTGATGCTGGGCAGCGCTTGCGTGGCGTCGGCAGAACCGGTCAAAATCGGCCTCATCACCACACTTTCTGGCGGTGGTGCTGGTCTCGGCGTCGATACGCGCGATGGCATCATGCTGGCCATCAAACAGTCCGGCCGCAAGGACGTGACCGTCGTCACCGAGGATGATGCCCAGAAGCCGGAACTGGCCGTTCAGATCGCCGACAAGATGATCCAGAGCGAAAATGTCGATGTGCTGACGGGCATCGTCTGGTCGAACCTTCTCATGGCGGTTCAGCCGGGTGTCGTGGCGCAGGGCAAATTCTATGTCTCGACCAACGCAGCCCCTGCGGCGCTTGCCGGCGCCAAGTGCGACCCGCTTTACTTCAACGCCGCCTACCAGAACGACAATCTTCACGAAGCCATGGGCGAATATGCCAACAAAGGCTACAAGAAGATGTTCATCATGGCGCCGAACTATCCGGCGGGCAAAGATTCGCTGACCGGCTTCAAGCGCTACTACAAGGGCACCGTTGCCAACGAGGTTTATACCCAGGTTGGCCAGACGGATTACGCTGCTGAAATCGCACAGATCCGCGCATCCGGCGCCGATGGTGTGTTCGTCTTCCTTCCCGGCGGCATGGGCATTGCCTTCATGAAGCAGTATGCGCAATCCGGTGTGAAGACACCGATCATCGGCCCCGGCTTCTCTTTCAGCCAGGACGTGCTGCCCGCCATTGGCGATGCTGCGCTTGGCGTGAAAGCGTCCGGCCAGTGGGTGAAGGATCTGGATAACGCTGCAAACAAGGCTTTCGTACCAGCCTTCGAGAAGGAATATGGCCGCCTGCCCTCCATCTATGCCGTTCAGGCTTTCGATGCGGCGCAGTTGATCCTCTCGGCCTCGTCCAAGGCCAGCGTCAAGGATGCCAAGGCGTTTGCGGCCGCACTCAATGCTGCCGATATCAAATCGCCTCGTGGAAATTTCAAGTTCAACACCAACCGTCATCCGATACAGGATATCTATGTGACGGAAGTGGTGAAGGAGAACGGCGTTCTGACCAACAAGACCGTCGAGAAGATCTTTACTGATCACGGTGATGCCTACGCCAAGGATTGCAAGAAGTAAGGCGGAGCAGGCACGTGACCTTCGCTCTTGCGCTCGAGCAATTGCTGAACGGCGTTCAGCTCGGTTTCATGCTGTTCCTGATGGCGGCCGGACTGACGCTCGTCTTCGGCGTCATGGGCCTGATCAATCTGGCCCATGGCTCGCTCTACATGGTCGGCGCATTTGCCTGCGCCGCCGTGGCTGCGGCAACCGGCTCCTTCTGGCTGGGTCTGGCTGCCAGTCTTGCCTTTGCAGCAGGTGCTGGCGCGCTGATGGAGGTGACGGTCATCCGTCGCCTTTACAGTCGGGATCACCTGGAGCAGGTGCTGGCGACCTATGCGCTGATCCTGATCTTCTCGGAGGGAACGCGCTGGCTCTTCGGTTCATTTCCACTGTATCTCGACATACCGCCGCTTCTGCAGGGTGCCGTCTCACTTCCGGGTGGCGCGCAATATCCACTATACCGGCTGGCGATCATTGCAACAGGTGCGGCGGTAGCCATGGGCCTCTACCTGCTGATCTCACGCACCCGGCTCGGCATGCGCATTCGGGCCGGTGAAAGTGACCGCGAAATGATTGCCGCACTCGGCGTCGATATTCGCACGCTTTACACGCTGGTGTTTGCGCTTGGGGCTGCACTTGCCGGACTTGCGGGGGCGATGGTGGGAGCCATCCAGTCCGTTCAGGTGGGCATGGGCGAGCCGGTGCTGATCCTTGCCTTCGTCGTCATCATCATCGGCGGCATAGGCTCCATCAAGGGCGCCTTCGTCGGCGCACTGACGGTTGGCGTCGTGGATACCATGGGGCGCTTTCTGCTACCACAATTGCTGACCTTCTTTGTATCGCCTGCCGATGCCAAACCCATGGGGGCAGCCATTGCATCCATGCTGATCTATCTGGTCATGGCTTTCATTCTGGCAGTCAAACCGCGCGGCCTTTTTCCGGCTCAGGCGTGAGGACATAAGACGATGAAACGCGAGGTTTCAATAAACGCAGCCATGGCGCTGGCGCTTCTTGCCGTGCCCATCATTGCGCTGCAAATGGGCCAGACCTTCACCATCACGCTGGCAACCCGCATTGCCATTCTGGCGCTTGCGGCAACGGGGCTGAACCTTGCCCTCGGCCTCGGCGGACTGGTTTCCTTCGGACATGCCGCCTTCTTCGGGATTGGCGGCTATGCAGCGGGCATTCTTTCTGCCCATGCGCTTTCCGGCGAGCCGATGATCTTCGGCTTCGAGGGATCGCAAGCCATGCTGACGATCTGGCTTGTCGCGGCGGTGATTGCCGGTCTTGTGGGGCTCGGGATTGGTGCCGTCAGCCTGCGAACATCCGGGGTCTACTTCATCATGATCACGCTCGCCTTCGCGCAGATGATCTTTTACTTCGCGATTTCCTGGCCTGCTTACGGCGGGGAAGACGGCCTGTCGATTGCCGTGCGCAACAAGTTTCCCGGCCTGAACACCATGCGGCCCATGGAATTCTTTCTGGTTGCCTATGGGCTTTTGATGCTGACCCTCGGCCTCTTTGGGCTGATCCGGTCCTCCCGCTTCGGGGCAGCCTTGCAGGCCGTACGCCAGAACGATGTTCGTGTTGCCTCGATCGGCATCAAGCCTTTTCCCATTCGCCTGACGGCCTTCGTTCTCTCGGCCATGATCACGGCGTTGGCGGGCGCGCTTTATGCCGATCTTAATCGCTTCGTCAGCCCCTCCATGTTTTCATGGCATATGTCAGGCGAGTTGATCGTGCTCATCATCCTGGGTGGAACGGGCAGGCTTTTTGGACCGCTGGCCGGTGCAGCCTTGTATGTCATCCTCGAATTCGTGCTCGGAGGCATCACCGAACGCTGGCAGTTTTTCCTCGGTCTCATTCTGCTCGCTGTTGTTCTTTTCGCCCGTGGTGGCGTCATGGGGCTTCTGGCCGGAAAGGCACGTCATGGCTGAGACAGCTGTTCTTGAAATCAACGGGCTGGAAAAGAGCTTCGGTGCCTTGAAGGCGACCGATGGTGTCAGCCTGACCCTTCGCCCCGGCGAGATCCACGCGTTGATTGGCCCGAATGGCGCTGGTAAATCGACCCTCATTCACCAGATCTGCGGAACCCTGCGGCAGGACAAGGGAAGCATTCACTTAAGTGGACGTGATGTCAGCGCCCTGAGCGTTGCCGAGCGTGCGCGTCTGGGCCTGGGCAGAACGTTTCAGATTTCCTCGTTGGCAGGCGAGTTTTCCGCGCTGCGCAATGTCATGCTGGCAGTTCAGGCGCGCCAGGGTTCCAGCTTCCGCTTCTTCAAGCCGGTCATGAAAGACGCATCGCTGGTGGATGCGGCAATGGAGCGGTTGGGCCGTGTTGGCTTGGCAGACAGAGCCCATGTTCCCGCTGCCGAACTTTCGCACGGCGAGAAGCGACAGCTGGAAATTGCCATTGCCCTGGCGCTCGATGTGCGAGCCTTTCTGCTTGATGAACCGATGGCCGGGATGGGACCGGAGGGCTCAAAGACTCTAACCCGCTTTCTGGATGGGCTTCGGCAGGAGGCACCCATTCTGCTTGTCGAGCACGATATGGATGCGGTCTATGCGCTGGCGGATCGCATTTCGGTTCTGGTCTATGGCCGCATCATCGCAACCGGTACTGTGGATGAAATCCGCAACGACCCAACTGTGCGCACAGCCTATCTGGGAGATCACGCCTGATGCTGCTGGATGTTCAGGAAATCACCGCCTTTTATGGCTCGAGCCAGGCTCTGTTCGGGGTGGATCTACAGCTTTCCGAAGGGGAAGTGGTGGCCTTGATGGGCCGCAACGGCATGGGCAAGTCCACCACCATCAAGGCCATTTGCAATCTGGTGCCGCCGCGCGGCGGCAGCATTTCTTTCAACGGTGTCACCACCCGTGCAATGCCCACACACAAGGTGGCGCGGTTGGGGATAGGTCTTGTGCCGGAAGGCAGGCGCTGCTTCCCGAACCTGACCGTCTATGAGAATCTGGTGACAGCTGCACGACCCGGTCGCTGGACACTGGAGCGAGTCTTCGAACTGTTTCCGAGGCTGGAGGAACGCCGCAACCAGTTGGCGCGCTCGCTTTCTGGCGGAGAACAGCAAATGCTGGCTGTGGGCCGCGCTCTGATGACCAATCCGCGCTTGCTCATTCTCGACGAGGCGACAGAAGGCCTCGCGCCCGTTATCCGGCAGGACATATGGAGAGCGATCCGCTCTCTGAAAGCGGATGGTCTTTCGATCCTCGTCGTGGATAAGACTCTTTCCGAACTCCTGCCGGTTGCCGATCGATGTGTCGTGCTGGAGAATGGCAGGACCGTTTGGTCCGGCGCACCGACGGAACTGACAGCGCAGCTACAGGACCGCTATCTGGGGGTATGATCCCCCAGAAGCTTATAGCGCGTATTAAAGGATATTCGATCCGGCGATTGCTTCGCAGACCGCCTGCGTCACCTGCGCCGTATTGGCGGTCCCGCCGACATCAGGGGTAAGAATACCGGCGCCCGTGACACGCTCGACAGCCGCCATCAGCCGCGTCGCAGCGTCCTTCTCACCCAGATGCTCCAGCATTTGCGCAGCCGTCCAGAAAGTGGCAACCGGATTTGCTATACCCTTGCCGGTGATATCAAAGGCCGAGCCGTGGATCGGTTCGAACATCGAAGGGTAGCGGCGTTCGGGATCGATATTTCCTGTCGGCGCAACACCCAGACTTCCCGCAAGCGCACCAGCGAGATCGGAGAGGATATCGGCGTGCAGGTTGGTTGCGACGATCGTATCCAGGCTCTTCGGGTTCAGCGTCATGCGCACCGTCATCGCGTCCACAAGCATCTTGTCCCAGGTAACATCCGGATATTCTTTCGAGACTTCAGCAGCAATTTCATCCCACATCACCATGCCATGGCGCTGGGCGTTGGACTTGGTGACCACAGTGAGCAATTTGCGTGGCCGCGACTGAGCAAGTTTGAAAGCATAGCGCATGATGCGGGTAACACCCACGCGGGTGAAAATGGCCACCTCGGTTCCGACTTCCTCCGGCAGGCCGCGATGGGCACGGCCGCCATGGCCGGAATATTCACCTTCGGAGTTTTCCCGAACAATCACCCAGTCTAGATCGCCCGGCCCGCAATTGCGCAAAGGTGGCGTGATGCCGGGAAGGATCTTCGTTGGCCGTACATTGGCATATTGATCGAAGCCCTGGCAGATAGGCAAACGCAACCCCCACAGGGTCACATGGTCGGGCACGTCCGGCGCGCCAACGGCACCGAAGAAGATGGCATCAAAGCCCTTCAACGTTTCAAGTCCATCCGCAGGCATCATCACGCCATGGCGCTTGTAGTAGTCAGAACCCCAATCAAACGTCTCAGCGCGAATGCGAAAATCGCCGCTGCGCTTTTCGAGAGCCTCCAGAACCTGCAATCCGGCTGCGATGACTTCGGGTCCAATTCCATCCGCCGGAATGGCGGCAATCCGGTATTCTCTCATAGACGTCTCGTTCAACAGTGTTGGCGGTAGCGGTTGCCACAGATTATGGGAAGAAGCCGAAGCAGCCCTTGCTCCGGCTTCCTATGTTACTTAGGCGATTTAGCAATGAGGGCGCTCAGTCGCTGGAGCTCAGACTTGAATTTGGCATCCAGGGCGGCAGGTGTTGCCTGATCTTCTGAAACAGGCGATGTCCCAAGCGTCGCGAAGCGTTCGACCACGACAGGGTCCTTCAAAGCGGTCTTCAAAGCATCGGAAAGGGTTTTGCGGATCGGCTCCGGCGTTCCTTTCGGGGCCCAGATGGCATGCCAGGCGCTTAATTCAAACCCTTGGATGCCACTTTCGCTCACTGTGGGCAAATCCGGGAAAAGCGGAATGCGCTTGGCCGTGGTGACAGCGAATGCCTTGATTTCATTTGCCTTGATCTGCGTTGCCGTATTGGTCGTCTGGTCGCATGCCAGATCGATACGCCCACCGATGAGATCGGTCATCGCCGGTCCCATGCCTTTATAGGGAACAACGGTCATCTTGGCACCGACAGCATCTTGAATGAGCCGTCCGCACAGATCGGAGACGGCACCCGTGCCAGCCGTGCCAAACGTCACAGCCGCGGCATCCTTCTTCAGACCAGCCAAAAGCTCTCCAAGCGTCGTGGCTGGATAATCCTTGCGCGCGACAACCGTCATCGGCACTTCCGTTACAAGACCGACGCTCGTCAGTTCCTCAGGCTTGAACGGAAGGTTGGGATACAGGGACGCAAATGTCGCGACGCCGATGTGGTAAAGGACCAGGCGATAGCCATCAGGATCGGACTGGGCGACCGAGGCCGTTCCAAGTGATCCGCCCGCGCCACCCATGTTCTCTATGATGATCTGCTGACCAAGCGTCTTCGACATGGACTGCGCGACCAGCCGTGCAACCGTGTCGCTGGGCCCACCAGCGGCTGCCGGGACCATCAGGGTAATTGTCTTCGACGGGTATTTATCTTGCGTGAATGCTTGCGTTGTCATTCCTCCGAGAATGGCCACCGCAGCAACTGCCAGACGCACTGATTTCATCTCGTTCTCCTCCCGAAACGGCATAATGCCTCCACATCTGCCGTACCATGCAAACTTGCATGCAAGTTACCATTCCAGCTTGTAGGCTGTTTGTCAATGGCATCACGTTCGGCTATGAAGGATGATGACTGGCAGGCAGCAGATGGCACAGACTGAACAGAACCCGCGGGTTTCCGCTCCAAATCTTGAAGTTGCAGCTCACGACCTTGAGACAGGGCAACCGGGACGCGTGAATGCCGCCTATCAGGCCATCAAGGCCGCGATCCGCAACAATACCTTCCCCCCCGGCTTTCAGGCAGCGGAAGTCGAAATCGCCCGCCAGCTTGGCATGAGCCGGACACCGGTCCATGAGGCGATGGCGCGCCTGCAGGAAGATGGATTGGTGCGAATTCTGTCGCGCAAAGGCATTCTCATCTGTCCGCTCTCACCGGAAGACATCGAAGAGATCTACGAGATCACCATCGCGCTGGAGGGCGCTGCAGCCGCAAAGATTGCAGGCTTCATGGAGACGGAGCGAGACGCCGGCCTAACCGCCCTGCGTGAGGCGACAAATGCGATGCGCACTGCCATTGAGGCGGGAGATATGCAGGCTTGGGCGGCAGCCGACGAGAATTTTCATGAGCTCCTGTTATCGGGCAGCGGAAACAAGCGACTGATGCGGATGGCCGGAACCGTGGCAGACCAGTTGCACCGAACGCGGATGCTCACGCTTAATCTGCGCCCCCCGCCGCTGAATTCGGCGGAAGAACACGATGCGATTATTGCAGCGATTCAGCGGGGTGATAGTGAAGGTGCCAGCCAGGCGGCGCGCTATCATCGGCAAAGGGCAAAGGATCAGCTCATCCCTCTGATCCGCAAACTCAACCTTCGAAATCTTTAATAGAAAAGGAGCCCGCCGGACGGCGAGCCCCCACAGATTGTGAATCCGGTCCGATCAGACAGCGAGGTCGAATCGATCGGCGTTCATGACCTTGGTCCAAGCCGCCACGAAGTCACGCACGAACTTTTCCTGAGCGTCGTCCTGCGCATACACTTCTGCGTAGGCGCGCAGGATCGAGTTGGAACCGAACACGAGGTCAGCGCGCGTCGCCGTGTACTTCGTTACACCCGTCTTGCGATCAACGATATCGTAGGAGTTCTTGCCGGTCGGCTTCCAGGTGAACTTCATATCCGTCAGGTTGACGAAGAAGTCGTTGGTCAACTGGCCTTCACGATCCGTGAACACACCGTGCTTGGTACCGCCGTGATTGGTGCCGAGCACACGCAGACCACCGAGAAGAACCGTCGTTTCCGGACCAGTCAAGCCCATCAGCTGAGCGCGATCGAGCAGCATCTCTTCCGGGCTGACGACGTAATCCTTCTTGGCCCAGTTACGGAAGCCATCGGCCAGCGGCTCCAGAACCGCGAAGCTGGCCGCATCGGTCTGCTCTGCCGTGGCATCGCCGCGACCTGCTGCGAACGGAACTTCGACGGTGAAACCAGCAGCCTTGGCAGCCTGCTCAACACCGACATTACCGCCGAGAACAATGACATCGGCAAGGCTGGCACCGAATTCGGCTGCGATCGGTTCCAGCACGGCCAGAACCTTGGCAAGACGCGCCGGTTCATTGCCTTCCCAGTCCTTCTGCGGAGCAAGGCGAATACGCGCACCATTTGCACCGCCGCGCAGATCCGAACCACGGAAGGTGCGAGCGCTATCCCAAGCGGTTGCGACAAGCTCAGCCGTAGAGAGGCCGGATGCAGCAATCTTGGCCTTGATCGCGCCAACGTCGTAATTCTTGGGACCAGCGGGGATCGGATCCTGCCAGATCAGATCTTCGGTGGGCGCCTCGGGACCGATGTAGCGAATGCGGGGGCCAAGGTCACGGTGCGTTAGCTTGAACCAGGCGCGCGCGAACGTGTCGTTGAAGTAATCCGGGTTCGCCATGAACTTTTCGCAGATGGCGCGATAGGTCGGATCGACCTTCATCGCCATATCGGCGTCCGTCATCATCGGCATGCGGCGAATGGACGGGTCGCTGGCGTCAACCGGCTTGTCTTCTTCCTTGATACCGATCGGCTGCCACTGGTGCGCACCAGCCGGGCTCTTCGTCAATTCCCAGTCATAGCCGAACAGCAGTTGGAAATAGCCCATGTCGAAAACGGTCGGGTTGGTGGTCCATGCACCCTCGATGCCAGACGTTACCGCAAGGCTTGCCTTGCCGTTCTGGTGCGGATTCATCCAGCCAAAGCCCTGGTTTTCGATGGCGCCAGCCTCTGGCTCCGGTCCGAGTTCCTGCGCCAGACCGTTGCCATGTGCCTTGCCAACTGTGTGGCCGCCAGCCGTCAGGGCCGCGGTCTCTTCGTCGTTCATCGCCATGCGGGCGAAGGTTTCGCGGATCTGCGCAGCGGTTGCCAGCGGATCCGGATTGCCGTTCACACCTTCCGGGTTGACGTAGATGAGGCCCATCTGCACAGCGGCAAGCGGGTTTTCCATCGTGTTTGGCTTTGTGACGTCCTCATAACGGCTGTCGGAAGGTGCAAGCCATTCCTTTTCAGCGCCCCAGTAAACATCCTTTTCCGGACCCCAGATATCCGGGCGACCGAAGGAGAAACCGAAGGTCTTGAGACCCATGTCTTCGTAGGCGACAGTTCCTGCGAAGAGAATGAGGTCGGCCCAGGAAATCTTGTTGCCGTACTTCTTCTTCAACGGCCACAGGAGACGGCGCGCCTTGTCGAGGCTGGCATTGTCCGGCCAGGAATTCAGCGGAGCAAAACGAATGTTGCCGGAACCGCCGCCACCGCGGCCATCGGCGAGACGGTAAGAACCTGCGGAGTGCCAAGCCAGACGGATCATCAGACCGCCGTAGTGACCCCAGTCAGCCGGCCACCACTCCTGGCTGTCACGCAGCAGGGCCTTCATGTCGGCCTTCAGGGCAGCGACATCGAGGGACTTGACCGCTTCGCGATAGTTAAAGCCCTGGTCGAGTGGGTTCGTCTTGGCATCGTGCTGGTGCAAGATGTCGAGATTGAGGGCGTTGGGCCACCACGCAACGGTCGATTGGCCGGAAACAGTGTTGCCACCGTGCATGACCGGACATTTGCCGGCTGAGTTCGTTTTATGCGCGTCCATGAGGTTCTCCGACGATCTTTCCGTTTATTTCGGTAAACTGGTAGGTCATACCAATGCAGTGTGAAAACAAATTGTCCTTGGGTAATTCATCCCGGCAGAGGCCTAGCAGACGAGTTCCATAGTTTCCAATTGTATATTCCTAACGGTTCGATATGCTGCGGTTATGATTGGCCTCTCCATGAAACATTTGCGATACTTTGAGTCGCTGGCCCGACACCGCCATTTCGGGCGGGCAGCAGAAGATTGTTCCATATCGCAACCGGCGCTTTCCGTGCAGATCAAGGAACTGGAAGATCTGATCGGCGCACCGCTTGTCGAAAGAGGTCGGCGCCAGATTCATCTCACAGGATTGGGCGAAGTTTTTGCCGAGCGCGCCGGTGAAATTTTGCGGTCTGTGGATGAACTGGCAGATCTTGCCCGCTCCACCAACGGACCCTTAAGCGGACGGCTGCGGATCGGCGTCATACCGACTGTCGCGCCTTATCTCTTGCCGGAACTCATGAAGTCCATGGCTGCCCGCTATCCTCTGGTGGATGCGCGCCCCAGGGAAGCGATTACGCAAAAGCTGATTGAGGATATGGTCGACGGCAAGCTGGATGTAGCCATCGTCGCCCTGCCCGTTTCCGAACCCTCGCTCGAGGAAGTTCCCCTGTTCGAAGAAGAGTTCGTTCTGGTGAGACCGATCGAGGATGCCGCGAAGCCGGTACCAAGCGCTGACATGCTGAAGCAGATGCGCCTGCTGCTGCTTGAGGAAGGACATTGCTTCCGCGAGCAGGCTCTTTCATTCTGCAACATACCAAGTGCGCCGCCGCGCGACCTGATGGAAGGGAGCTCGCTGTCCACCCTCGTGCAAATGGTCGGAGCGGGGATAGGCGTAACCCTGATCCCTCGCATGGCAATCGACATTGAGGTGCACCGAGCCAATGTTGCAGTGTCTCAACTCGCCGATCCCAAACCGACACGTACGATCGGCATCGTGTGGCGCCATTCGAACCCGCTGGCCACACAGTTCGGCCAGATCATCGAGATTATTCGAGATCTCGGCGTCAACAGGCAAAACGGCGGCAAGAACCTGATCAGCAAGTGAAGCCCCGCACCCTCAACAGCGTCGGCGCCAGGGTTTCGACGATGCGATGAATGCGGCACGAATTGCACCGGAAAACAGACTGGTTCTGGATGGCGATGGCACAATTGAAAGCGGACGACTTGCAGTCGAGCAGGTTTTCATGCGTGACACCCTGCCTACAGCCTTCATGTGCGTGAACGATGCGACAGCGCTTGGCGTGATGAATGGCCATGCCGCCCGCGGTTACGACATTCCCCGAGAATTTTCGGTGATCGGCTTCGACGATGTACCGCAGGCAACCTATGTCAAACCGGCGCTCACCACTATCCGCCAGCCCCGTTCGGCCATCGGTAAACAAGCCATGGCATCGCTTCTGACCATGCTCAAGACACCGGATCAGAAACCAAGCGCGCATCTCATCATGCCCGATCTCATCGTTCGCGGCTCCGTCAGCGAACCGCTTTCCGCGACCTCAAGATGAATTTGTAAGTATCCTTACGTAAGAATTGACATGCTTGCACAGCTGTGCAAATTTCATCAGGCCGGGACGCTTGGGAGGGCGGAACTTGGATGGTTTGGACCACAAGGCAGATTTCTGCCGTCAGATCATTGTCGAAGCTGGCGCCATTGCGCTGGCAGGCTACGGCAAGTCGCGACAAACTCAGATGAAGGGTCCGCAGGACTATCTGACGGAAACGGATGGCCGCTGCGAGGAATTTCTGCGGCAGCGATTACTGAAAGCCTTTCCGGACGATGGCTTCTTCGGCGAGGAAAGCGGCGGCACCTCCGGAGAAAAGCTTTGGGTCGTCGACCCCATCGACGGAACAGCCAATTTCGCTCGCAACATTCCACATTTTTGTATTGCGATGGCCCATGTGGTTGACGGCGTGACCGAGATCGGTGCGATTTACAATCCGGTTCTGAACGAACTCCATTTTGCGCAACGCGGACGCGGCGCCACATGCAACGGCGTTCCAATCTCGGTCTCGGGTCGCGCTGAGGCCAGTTCTGCGACCGTAGAACTTGGCTGGTCCACGCGGATCGCCAAAAGTGGCTATCTCTCATCGCTTGAAGCTCTCATCGATGCAGGCTTCAACGTTCGCCGCGCCGGCTCCGGCGCGCTGGGCATTGCCTATGTCGCGGATGGCCGCAACGACGCTTATGCCGAAGCGCACATGAACTCGTGGGATTGTCTTGCCGGCTTGCTGATGGTGGAGGAAGCGGGCGGCCTCGTTTGCTCCTTTGAAGGACCTGAAAAGATCCTGCGCGGCGGTCCGGTCCTGGCGGTTACCCCGTGCCTAGCTGAGGCTGTTTGCCGGGCGACCGGCATCACATTGAAAGTTGAATAGCCGCCGATATCGGGAAATCGAGGAGGATCGCCCGATGTCACTAATAAAGCGGCATATTCACAAAACTGTTGCACAGCTGTGCATATTATCTGTGACAAGGAGGCACGGATGAGCGGTTACTTAAACATATCACAGGCGCGCGTTCGCTATGGCGAGGTTGAAATCCTGAAAGGGGTAGATCTTGCTGTGAAGAAGGGCGAATTCGTCGCTCTGCTCGGCTCTTCGGGCTGCGGCAAAACAACATTGCTGCGAACGGTTGCGGGTTTCAACACGCCAACACATGGCACGATTTCCATCGACGGCAAGGATGTCACTCGCCTTCCGCCTGACAAGCGGGGCATGGCGCTGGTGTTCCAGTCCTATGCCCTCTGGCCCCACATGACGGTGGACCAAAACATCGGCTATGGCCTCAAGCTTCGGCGCACCGAAACCGGCATTGCTAAGAAACGTATCGATGAGATGAAGGGTCTCCTGGGTCTCGATGCGCTCGGCCATCGCAAGCCGGGAGAACTCTCGGGGGGACAGCGTCAGCGCGTGGCGCTGGGGCGGGCTCTGGCGATCAATCCGGAAATCCTGTTGCTGGACGAACCGCTTTCCAACCTCGATGCGCGGATACGACTGACAGTTCGCCACGAGATCAGCGCCCTCCAGCGTCGCCTCGGCATCACAGCCGTCCACGTGACCCATGATCGTGAAGAAGCCATGGTGATGGCAGATAGGATCGTCATCTTGAATGCCGGTGAAATTGCACAGGTCGGCTCGCCACTCGAGGTTTACAACAGGCCAAATTCGGCCTTCGTTGCAGCCTTCATGGGGGCCGAAAACCTGATCGATCTCGATATCGTGGTGCATGGCGAAACGGTTGACGTGAAGGAGGGCCGCTATAACGGTCCGGCCTCATTTTCGAAAGCTGGTCGAACGCTTCTCACAGGCGCAGCAATTGCCAGGTTCCGCAGCGAGGCCATCACGCTCTCTGCCAAAGTTGATCCCAGCCATGCACCCGGGCAGCCTCACCTTCTGCTTCGCGGGCATGTTGAGCAAGTCAGCTATCCGGGCGGCATCTGGCGGCATGTCATCCATATCGGCGACCGTACCGTGATCGTGGATTCGCACACCCGCTTCGAAGACGGAGCAGAGGTCGAAATGCGTATTCCGGAAGATCGACTTTACATCTTTCCCCCCACCTGAAGGGGAAGACGGAGCGAACGCTCCGACCGGCGGTTTCCTATCCGCCGTTCAACCCGGGCTCCGGCGTACATGAACGGGCCTGCATTGCCTTGGACAACAAAACCCCAAAGGGAGGTTGCAATGAAGAAAGCAGCGTATTCCATCCTGGCGCTCGGCCTCAGCACCTCGCCGCTCATGGCGCAGGAACTGACTGTCATGACGGCGGGCGACCAGAACATGGTTGACTACATCAACGAGTTCCTCGGACCAATGTTCGAAAAGCAGAATCCCGGCGTGAAGGTTCGCGCTGTCGGAACCGGTCCGGGCGATGCAGGCTCGCAGAAGATCCTTGAGCGGTTCGATGCGCAGGCCCAGGCCAATGTTCAGACATGGGATGCCGACGTCGCCGTGGTGCACGAAAAGTTCGTCGGCCCGATGGTTGAAAAGAGCTATCTGGAAAAGTACCGCGGCAAGATCGAAAGCGGCGCTCTTGTCACGCGCGCCAATGCCAAGATGGCGTTGGGCACAAATGTTGACGGCTATGTCATGCCGATGTTCAACAGCCAGACGGCGCTTGCCTACAACCCCGTCCTTGTTCCAAATCCGCCCAAGAGCTACGAAGAGCTTGTTGCCTGGGCCAAGAAGAATCCGAAGCAGTTTGGCTATAACGGCATCAAGGGCGGTGCATCTGGCGTGAGCTTCGTCATGGGCTGGATCTACGCTTTCGGCGGCGATGCGAACAAGCTGCAGAACGGTCCGTTCGATGCTGCTGAGGCTACAAGATGGAACGACTCCTTCAACAAGCTCAAGGAGTTCACGACGAATGCGACCCTGACGCCCGGCAATGCCGGCACTATGGACATGCTGAGCCGCGGCGAAATCGCCATCGGTCCGGTCTGGGTCGATATGTTCTATTCCTGGAAGGCCAAGGGCCAGTTGCCGCCAGACATGAAACTTGTGCTTCCTGCGCCGGGCATGCCGGGCCAGCCCATGCATTACACCATTCCTGCCAAGGCCCCGCACAAGGATCTTGCCGAGAAGTTCGTGAACCTTGCCACCACCCCGGAAGTCCAGGCCAAGGGTATCGTAGAACGCTTCAACTGGTATCCAGGCATTGATGCGCAGCACGTGCAGGCCAAACTCGACAAGGCAACCTGGGAAAAGCTCTTCACTGATATTTCCCCGGATGATCTCGCCAAGAACGGCAAGGCTTTCCCGATTGCTCCATACAACAAGGCAATCCTTGAAGCCTACGAACGTCAGGTCGGAAACTGACCAACCTTCAAGGGATGCGGGTCTCGACCCGCATCCCCCTGACCCAGGCGACGAAACTCGCTCACCTCTACATGTCCGGGTGATCCATCATGCCATTACCATTGATCGGGCTGCTGCTGGTCACGCCCGCCCTCATCATCGTGTTGCTTCTTTTCATCGTGCCGCTAGCAAGCTCGGTCACCGGTGCGTTCGATGCGGACGGACGCTTCGGCTTCGCCAATTTCTATAAAGCCTTCGAGCTTTACAGCAGCGATATCCTTTTCACGATCGTTATCGTTTCGCTTTCGGCGGCGCTGATTGGCCTCTGCTCGGTTGCGATTGGCGGATACCTGACGCTGGGCTCCAACCCGAAGGCGGTTGCCATCCTGCGCTGGCTCTATCGCTGGCCGCTTTTTGTGCCTTTCATCGTCGTCGGTCAGATACTGCGAACCTTTCTCGCGAAGAACGGGTTGATGAACAGCATGCTGATCGAAACCGGTGTGCTGACACCGCTGCAAACCATGAGCTTTCTGGACTGGCGCGGCATTGTGGTCGCCTTCGTCTGGAAACAGACGCCGTTCGTCACGCTGCTGCTGGCGGGTGCCATGGCCTCGCTGGATCGTTCGATGATAGAGTCCGCGCGCAATCTGGGTGCCGGACGTCTACGCATTCTCATCGAAATCATCCTGCCACAGGTTTTGCCAACGCTTATGGTCGGCCTCATTCTCAGCTTCGTCACAATGATGTCGGTGCTTTCGGTGCCGTTGATGATCAACGCGCAGTCCCCAACCATGATCACCGCCAGCATGGCATTCCGCATCAATGCCTATGGTGACTACGGCGTGGCCAATGCGCTTGGCGTGATCTCGCTCCTCACCACCAGTCTTGTGGCCTGGATTTATCTGCGGCAAACCATGAGGGAACATAGATGAACACGCTTATGATCGACCTGAAGTGGATACCTCGTGCACTTGGTCTCGGCCTTCTGGCCTTCGCCATCTTCGGGCCGCTGACGAACCTGCTGCTCTGGGCTATCGCAGAGAAATGGTATTTCCCCCATGCGCTGCCGCTGCAATACGGCTTCTCCTATTGGGTGAACGTTTTCTCGCCCCGCGGTAACGCAACGGGTTCCCTGTTGATGAGCATTCTCATTGCCAGCCTTACCGTGGTGCTCTCCATCGGACTCGCGATACCGGCGGGCTATGCCTTGGCGCGCCTAAAGTTGCCGCTGCGCGGTCTCATCCTGCTCATCCTCCTTGTTCCGCAGGCATTCCCCAACCTGCCGGTCTACGTGAATATTGCCCGAATCTTCTACCAGTTCGGTTTGAATGGAACGGTCATCGGTGTCGTGCTGGTGCATGTCACGCACGGGCTGGTCTATGCGGTCTGGATCGCAACCGCTGCATTTTCCGCGATCGACCGAGAACTGGAAGAAGCAGCTCGCTCCATGGGCGCCTCGGCGCTGCGTACTTTCCGGGATGTGACCTTGCCGATTGCGGCACCCGGCCTTCTCGCCAGCGCCGTCTTCGTGTTCCTGGAATCGCTCGACGAATTTACCGGCACCTATTTCGTGGGCGCGCCGGATATCTCCACCCTGCCACTCCTGCTCTACACTGCCAGCTCTGGCGGCAACTATCAGATTGCGTCTATCACTGCTCTCATCCTACTTATTCCTTCGATTGCGTTCATGCTGGTCATTGAACGCTTCCTGCGGGCAGATGTGCTTTCCAAGGTGGGCCGGTAATGGCAGAGAAAAACAGCACGGATGAAATGGAGTTACCGCGCTTCATCAGTGCGCATGAAGTCGCGCAACGCGCAGGTGTCTCACGCTCTGCCGTTTCCCGCACATTTACCCATGGCGCCAGCGTATCCCCCGCAACGCGGGAGAAGGTGCTCCGCGCGGCAGAAGAACTCGGCTATCAGGTCAACGATCTGGCCCGCGGCCTTCTGGCAAATCGTAGCCAGCTGATCGGGATGATTGCCTCGGATGCCGAGACACCGTTCCGCTCGCAGCAGATCGCCGCACTTTCCCGCCTGCTGATTGAAAGCGGAAGGGTTCCGGTGCTCATCACCACGGATCAATCGGAAGCGGGCCGCGCCTCTCACGCGACATTGCTGAGATACAGGGCACAGGCAACCATCGTTCTTTCTGGCATGCCGTCGAAAGCATTTGTTGATTTGGCGCAGCGCAACGGCCAGCCATTGATTGCGGTTGGACGAAACGAAGTCGGGCCGGACCATATCCGCGTGAACAACGCGCTGGCCGCGGAAACCGCCGTACAGATTTTCGCAACACGCGGCATGCAGCGTATCGGCCTCGTGACATCTGCCGTTGGTAGCCCTAACCTGGTGGAGCGCGAAGAGGCCTACACGCGCAAGGCAAGAGACCTCGGCCTTGACGTTTACGTAGAGCGCGCCGAGCGCACCAATTACGATGGCGGAACGCTCGCCGCATCGCTACTTCTGACCAAGGAACGCAAGATCGAAGGCGTGTTCTGCGTTAATGATCTGATGGCTTTCGGACTGATGGACTATGCCCGTGATATGCTGGGTCTTTCTATTCCGGAGGATCTGTCAGTCATCGGACTGGACGATGTGCCTCAAGCCCGCTGGGGTGCTTACCGGCTGACGACATTCCAGCAGAATGCTGAGCGGCAGGCGCGTGAAATCCTTCAGGTGCTGGAACAACGTCTAAAGGAGCCGGCAGGTCCGCCGATTACGACGCAGCTGGATTTGCCGCTCATGGTGCGCGATACGGTGCGCGCCCTTCCCGCAAAAAAGACGGATGCAGGCGAGGAGGTTCCATCTCAATGAATGAATGGCATTCCATCTGGCTGATGCCGGCAGCAGACGATCTCGCGTTTTTCCAAAGCATCGTCGAGGATTTGTCAGGCAGGCTTGGCACAGAGGCCTTCTGCCCGCACCTGACCTTGATGGAAGACATGCCACGGTCACGGGATGATCTGGCGACGGTGCTATCCCGGCATTTCACCGGGCAGAAATCATTCGAGGCGACGATCAATCGCGTCGATGGCTTGCCGCTCTTCTTCCGCTCGCTCTTTGCAGGTTTCGAGGCTGCCGGTCCTCTTATCGACCTGAAGACACTGGCGGTGAAAGCTTTCGAGCGCGGGGATGTTGAAAGTTTCATGCCACACGTTTCACTCGCTTACGGCGTGACCGAAGAGCAGAAGGCGCAGCCGATTGCTGATCTCAGTGCCCGTCTGACTGACAAAGTGATCCGCTTCACGGAGGTCGCGGTTACGGCTTCGGCGCAATCCATTCCCATCAAGGACTGGCAGATCGTGCATCGACACGCGCTCATCTGACGCTGTCAGTAAGTCGCGCGGCCTCCCGACAGATCAAACACCGCACCGGTCGTGAAACTGTTTTCAGCGGAGACAAGCCATGTCACCATGGCTGCCGCCTCTTCCACCTTCAGGAAGCGACCACGCGGAATTTTCGATCGCATGTATTCGATGAAGTCGTCGCTCAACTGTTCGAGGATGCGTGTCTGCGCCGTCGCGGGAGTAATGCAGTTCACGGCGATATCGAAGCCCGCCAGTTCCTTGCCGAGCGATTTTGTCATGCCGATCACCGCCGCCTTGGACGCAGAATAGGCGGAGGCATTGGGATTGCCTTCCTTGCCCGCGATGGAAGCGATGTTGACGATGCGTCCATAATTGCGCGCTTTCATTCCCGGCACACAGACGCGGTTGACGTAAAACGTACCGTGCACGTTGATATCGATGATTTTCTTGAACATCTCGACATCGTAGACATCGAGCGGCGCTGCGGGTCCGGCAATGCCTGCCGAATTGACGAGGATGGAGACAGGACCCTGCCTCTCCTCGCTCTCCCGATGCGCAGCTTCGACAACGGAGTAGTCAGTGATGTCGACAGCGACACTTCGGGCGTTGGCACCTAGAGCTGAAACCGCCTCCGACAGCAGTGCTTCGTTCACGTCCCACAGAGTAACCTTGGCGCCCGATTCCACGAAGCGTCTGGCCATGGCGAAGCCCAAACCTTGAGCTCCGCCAGTCACGACAGCGTGCTGTCCTGAAAGATCATAACTGTTCATATGCTATTCCTTGACCGCGCCGGTCATCGACGAAACGTAGTAGTCCACGAAAAACGAGTAGAGAATGACGACCGGCAGAGAGCCGAACAGCGCGCCCGCCATCAACGAACCCCATTCGAAGATATCGCCACGCACAAGTTCGGTCAGAACGCCCACCGGCACCGTCTTGTTTTCAGACGACTGAATGAAGGTCAGGGCGTAGATGAACTCGTTCCACGACAGTGTGAAGGCGAAGATACCAGCCGAAATCAGCCCTGGCACCGCCAGCGGCAAAATGATCTTGGAGAGGATCTGCCAACGGCTTGCCCCGTCAACCAATGCGCTTTCTTCCAGCTCGAACGGGATCGAACGGAAATAGCCCATCAGGAGCCAGGTGCAGAAGGGAATGAGGAAGGTTGGATAGGTGAAGATCAGCGCCAGACGGGAGTCATAAATGCCGATCTTGAAGACGATGAAGGCAAGCGGAATGAACAGGATGGATGGCGGCACCAGATAGGCAAGAAAGATGAACAGGCCGATGGACCGCGATCCCGTAAAGCGGATGCGCTCGATGGCATAGGCGCCGAACACCGATGCCAGAAGTGACAGGAAGGTAGAGGCAAAGGCCACGACCATGGTGTTCCACAGCCAGCCGGGATAGGAGGTTTCGAACAGAAGATATTTGATGTGCTCGAGCGTGGCCCCGACAACCCAGAAGGGGCTGTAATTGTCGTAATCCGTCAGCTGCGAATTCGGCTTCACCGCTGTAATCGCCATCCAGTAGAACGGAAACAGCAGCACGAAGACGAACAGCGCCATCGGAATATAGATGGTGACGATACGGCGCGGCAGCCTGTTGAGGTAGGACATGCCCTGACTGTCGTCGGTAAGCGTGGCCTCGGCGGCCTGGACCTTGGTGTTCATTGAACAGCTCCTGAGTTAATCGCCGCCGCCCTGCTGCCACTTGCGCCGCTGCAGGCCGAAGAAGGAAAACATGATGGCTGCCAGCAGGAAGGGCACCATGGCAACCGCAATGGCAGCACCCTCGCCCAGCTGTCCGCCGGGAATGGCGCGCTGGAAGGATAATGTTGCCATGAGATGCGTGGCATTGACCGGACCGCCCTTGGTCAGCACATAGATCAGCTGGAAATCTGTGAAGGTGAACAGCACCGAGAGAGTCATCACCACCGCAATGATCGGCGTGAGCATCGGCAGTGTCACATGCCGGAAGCGCTGCCAGCTCGAGGCACCGTCCAAGGAGGCGGCCTCTTGAAGCGAGGCGGGTATGGTCTGCAGACCCGCGAGGAGCGAGATGGCGACGAAAGGAATGCCGCGCCAGACATTGGCTGCAATGACCGACGCCCTTGCATTGGTCGGATCACCCAGGAAGTTGATGGGCGCATCGATCAGCCCCATTTTCATCAGCGACCAGGAGACAATCGAGAACTGCGCATCGTAAATCCACCAGAAGGCCAGCGCCGAGAGAACAGTGGGGACGACCCAGGGCAAGAGCACGATGGCGCGGAAGAAGGATTTGAATGGCAGGTGCTCGTTCAACAAAAGCGCCAGCCAGAGACCTAAAGCAAACTTCAGCACGGAGGCGACTGTTGTATAGAGGACGGTATTGAACACCGACATCCAGAACACGCTATCACTCCAGAGGAACTGATAGTTTTCAAGCCCGATAAATATGCCGTCCCGGCCGATCTTCGTATCGGTAAAACCTAGCCACACGCCTAACCCAAGCGGATAGGTGAGGAAGCACAGCAGAAACACTGCTGCGGGAAGCATGAAAAGAAAGCCGAGAAAATCGCGGTTGTTGCCGAGACGGGCACCGAGCGAACGCTGCGGCGCATTCTGACCGGCCGATGAGGGCATCGTCATGACGGTTCACTCCAAAGCGCTGAAAATCGGAGGGGCGCTAGGCGCGCCCCTCCGGCCATCGTCCTGTTAGACGCGGTAGTAGCGGTTGGCGCGCTTTTCCGCCTGGGCCATCGCCTCTTCCGGCGTGGCCGCCCCGGTCACCGCTGCGGCAAACATGTCGACCAGAACATAATCCGCCATCACGGCAGCGGAAGCATAGCCAAGCGGTCCGGCATAACCGTTCGGACGCAGTGTTTCCGATGCCTTTGCATAAGGTGCGTGGATCGGGTTTTCGGTCCAGATGGGGTTGCTGGCGAACGCCTTCAGCGGCTGGCAGCAATAAGCGCTGGAGCCCTTGATCCAGGCATTCATCTGGTCAGCTTCCATCATGAATTTGATGTAGGCCTTTGCAGCTTCAGGATACTTGGTGTGCTTGAAGAGCAGCAGAGAACTCGTCTGATGAAGCTCGATGCTCTTGCCGACAGGGCCAACCGGGAAGTTGGTGCTGCGCATGTCGGCAGCGATTTCCGCCAGCTTCGGATCGTTCTTGGCTGCGTAGTAGATGGAAACGCCGTTTGCCGTGAGCGACACCTGACCCGCCAGGAAGGCGCGGTTGTTGTTAATGTCGAGCCAGCTTTCCGTGCCCGGAATGAAGGTAGCGTAAAGCTCCTTGGCGTATTTTATGGCTGCCAGCGTCTCGGGCGAATTGATCGTCACCTTGCCGCTTTCGTCCACCATCTTCGCACCATGGCTCCACAAGAGCCAATGGGCATAGTTGTTGCCGTCACCAACCGCCTTACCGTGCGGGAAGCCGGCCGGCGTACCCTTTGCCTTCAGCGCTTTTGCCAGTTCCAGGAAGCCCTTGGTATCCTTCGGGAATTCGCTGAACCCTGCCGCTTTTACATGGCTATCGCGATAAACGACGGCGTTGCCGATCGCCGTCAGCGGCATGGCGATGAACTTGCCTTCGCGCGTCGCATAGCCCTTAACACCATCGTAGAAGCCGCCATACTTGCCGTCCAGGTAGGTGCCGAGCTCTGTGAGGTCCAGCAGCTTGTCCGGATATTGATGGGCATCATCGAACCAGCACATCACGAGATCGGGACCAGAGCCGACGTTCGCCGCAACGGCCGCCTTCGGGCGAATGTCTTCCCAGCTTTCCTTGTCGATACGCACTTCGACACCGGTTGCTTCCGTGAACTTCTTGGTGTTTGCCAGCCAGGCCTCCTCATCGCCCTTGACGAAGGGCGTCCAGCGCAGAAGGCGAAGGCTTGCCCCCTTTTCCGGCGTGTATTTCGGCTCTGCCGCGAATGCAGGATTGATACCAAAACCGGAAAGACCGGCAGCACCGGCCAGACCTGCGGTTCCAGCCAGGAATGTTCTTCTCTTGATCGACATGTTTACTCCTCCTCCGTTATCGGGACAAAGTCGCGTTCCACATTCCGGCTGCCCCTTGCCAGTCATGCCGCGCTACCATGCGCCGGATGATCCAGAATTGGACGGGGCTCCTCCTCCCCGGCCAATTCTCCTTGATCACGCGGTCAACCGCATTCCTGTCTGCTCATCAAAAAGATGAACATGCTCCGCATCGATATTGATCGAGATGTTCTCGCCCGGACGGGCCGGGATACGTTCGCGGAACACGCAGCTCACTTCCGCGCCACCGAATTGCACGACCATCTGCGTCTCATAGCCGGTCGGCTCCGTCACCACGACGGGAACGCAATAACCGTTGGGATCGAGACGGATATATTCAGGCCGCAAACCGTAGACGAGATCGCGACCGGCAGCATTCGCATAGGCTCGCGTCAGCGGCAGGCGCGTGCCGTCCTTGGCCACGAAATGCATGGGATCTTGCGGGTCCAGCCTGCCCTTGATCATGTTCATGGCAGGCGAGCCAATGAAACCCGCGACGAACAGGTTGTTCGGCCGGTCATAGAGCTCCAGTGGCGATCCGATCTGCTCCACCCGACCGTCATGCATGACCACGATCTTGTCGGCCATTGTCATGGCTTCGATCTGGTCATGCGTCACATAGACCGTCGTTGTCTTGAGCCGCTGGTGCAATTCCTTGATCTCGGCGCGCATTGCAACACGCAGCTTGGCATCAAGGTTCGAAAGCGGCTCATCGAAAAGGAAGACCTGGGGATCGCGCACGATGGCGCGCCCCATGGCCACCCGCTGACGCTGTCCACCGGAGAGCTGCCGTGGATAGCGGTCAAGCAGATTGGTAAGGCCGAGGATACCGGCCGCGTAGTTCACACGCTTGTCGATCTCCGCCTGCGGCGCCGAATTGAGCATGAGCGAAAACGCCATGTTCTTGGCAACTGTCATATGCGGGTAAAGCGCGTAGTTCTGGAACACCATTGCGATGTCGCGTTCCTTCGGCGGCAGGTTGTTGACCTGTCGGCCACCAATGCGGATTTCGCCACCGGAAATGTTCTCAAGACCTGCCAGCATGCGCAGCAGCGTGGATTTTCCGCAACCGGACGGCCCTACGAGAATGACGAATTCGCCATCCTCGATGTCGATGTTAACCCCTTTGATGACGGGGAAGGCGCCAAAGGATTTTTTCACCTCGGCAAATTGAACGGTAGCCATGCGTCTCCTCCCAGAGTGCGATGTCAAATTTCGTCATCTGTTGGCGCAAACAGCGGGCTCCTCCAGCCCCTCCGCTGCGCCTCACTGTCATCCGCGTCCCACGAACGGCATCTTCGTCGCCATCACGGTCATCGTCAGCACGTTGGCATCGAGCGGCAGGCCCGCCATATAGACCACCGCGTCAGCGATGTGGCGCGAGTCGATCGTCGGTTCTGCCGCCATGCTGCCGTTGGCTTGGATAACCCCGGCAGCGATTTTCTTTGTCATGTCGGTTGCCGCATTGCCGATATCGATCTGGCCACAGGCGATATCGAAATCCCGGCCATCAAGTGCCGTCGATTTCGTCAAACCTGTAATCGCATGCTTGGTTGCGGTATAGGGCGACGAATTCGGCCGCGGCGTTGTGGCGGAAATGGAACCATTATTGATGATCCGCCCACCGCGCGGGTTTTGCGCCTTCATGAGGCGGAACGCCCCTTGCGTGCACAGAAATGCGCCCGTCAGGTTAGCCGAAACCACATTGCTCCACTGCTCGAAACTGATCTCTTCGAGAGGAACGCCAGGTGCGCTCATGCCTGCATTGTTGACCAACACGTCCAGACGACCAAATCTCTCGGAGATCTGGTCGAACAGCGCCTTCACCGCATCGGGGTTGCCAATATCGGCGCTGATGGCATGCACGGCGGTTCCTGTTTCAGCGCCCAGTTCACGCGCAGCCGTTTCCAGCACATCCAATCTGCGGCCTGTGATCACCACCACATAGCCAGCCTTGGCAAGGCCTCGAGCAATAGCCCGCCCGACGCCTGTACCGCCGCCCGTCACCAGCGCAATCTTGTCGGTCATCTGGTTTGTATCCTCGCTCATCCCAGATGGCCTCCCAATTCGTCTTCGATGTGAATACGGATAATCTCATCGAATGTGCTTTCGGCCTTGAAGCCCAAATCCATCGCCCGGCTTGCATCGAAGTTCGTCGGCCAACCCGCCACGATCTTGGCGATAACCGGATCAGGTTCCTTTCGGATCATTGAAACTGCTTTTTCGCCTGCCACACGGCGAAGCGCTTCGATTTCCTCACCCACCAGAGCCGAAAGCCCCGGCATGGTCAGGTTGCGCCGTGGACCGACCTTGGAGAGATCAAGCGTTGCTCCATGCACGAAGAAGCCGACCGCCGAGCGGGGGCTCGCGAACCAGTGGCGGACATTCTCATCCACGGGCAGCACCGCTTCCTTGCCGGAGAGCGGTTCGCGCAGAATGTTGGAGAAGAAGCCGGATGCCGCCTTGTTAGGGGTGCCGGGACGAATGCAGATCGTCGGCAGGCGGATCCCAAGACCGTCGAATATGCCGCGGCGGGAATAGTCGGCCAGCAATAGTTCAGCGATTGCCTTCTGCGTGCCGTAGCTGGTGAGCGGCGTCGTGAAGAACTCGCCGCCGATCATATCCGGGAATGGTGCACCGAAGACCGCGATGGAGGAGGCAAAGATCACACGTGGGACATAAGGCCCTTTAAGTCCCACATGCCTGATGGCCTCGAACAAGAGCCGCGTGCCATCCAGATTGATGGTGTAGCCCTTGTCAAAATCCGCTTCCGCTTCACCGGATACAATTGCAGCCAGATGGAAAATCAGGTCTGGCCGCTTTTCGATGAGTCTTTCCGCGGAACCGGGAGCCGCAAAATCCAGCGTCAGAACCGATGAGACCGAGGCAAGGCTTTGCGGCACCGGCGACGGAAAAGCATCCGCCAGTATCAGCTGATCGATGCTAGCGCCCAGGCAATCCGGTTCGCGACCGAGCCTTTCCACCAGTTTCCGGCCCACCATACCGGCGGAACCAATGACCAGAACCTTCATATGCGGCGCTCCTCCCTGCCGTATTTCATTTTATTCTCACCGTTAGACGGCAACAGCGCGCAGCGCCTTCGTGGTCTCGTAAATGCGGGTTAGATGCCTTCGGAAGGCCTCCACCACAGCATCATCATCCTTGCGCTTCAGCGCCTCCACGATTTCCACATGGTCTTCGTAGCTGTTATCCGTCGCACCCGGTTTCGCCATGGCCTGACGGCGATAGTCCATCAGATAACCGTAAAGGTCCGTCACGATGTCGGTCAGCAGCGGATTGCCACATACTCGATAGATTGCCAGATGGAACTCCCGGTCGCAGATCAGAAAACGCATCGTATCCCGGCCTGCTTCCCGCTGGGTCTCCAGCAGGTTTTCCAGCTTCTCAATCGTTTCGCCATCCATGTTTCGTGCGGCATGACGCACGACGTCGAGCTCTACCAGTAGTCTCGCGGCATGAACGGCCTCCAGATCGTATCGGTCGATCACGCTTTTCGATGCCAGAGTGATCGGCAGATGACTGAGATCGACATCAGCAACACGGCTGCGACTTCCCTGCGATACCTCGATAAACCCTTTGCCTGCGAGGATCTGAATGGCCCCACGAACAGTCTCCCGGCTGACATGCAGCACGGCAGCCAGTTCGCGCTCCCCCGGCAGTTCGTCTCCCGATTTCAACATGCCAGTCGCAATCAAGGTCGTCAGCTTGTCCGCAACCACATCCCGCGCTGTCTGCCGGGTCACCGACCCGCCGACCATAGGAACCTGATGCAGTATGGCATCCGCCTTCATTGCCGCTTCCTCCGTCCGCCCTCATTGATCAGTCTTACACTGGTCTACTGGCCGGACCACCAGATAAGCACTGTATTTAAGGTTGCGTTAGCGTCAATGCAAATTCGTTGCTGCATCGCGGCAATTCTGCGTCATTTTCTCCTTTCGAATTTGGACATCCAGCCCAAGCCAGCATCCGTCGTGGCACGCGGGCGATACTCTGCCCCGACAGGGTGATCCCAACCGAGGAATGCCAGACGAGACAGAACATAAGGGTAGTCAATCTCGCCGGAATCCGGCTCACCGCGATCAGGCACGGCAGCGATCTGAACATGTCCGATGTGTGGCATCAGGCGTTCGAAGCGCCGGCACAGATCACCCTCCATGATCTGCACATGGTAGCAGTCAAACATGATCTTCAGATTGGCGTGGCCGACTTCCTCGATCACCGAAACAGCCTGCGCGGTGGTGCTCAGGAAGTAATCCGGCGCATCGCGGCTATTGAGCGGCTCAATGAGAATTGTCTTACCCTGGGCCGCGGCCAGTTCGCACGCAATCGTCAGATTGGCGACGTATGTGGCATGAGCCATCTCGCCAGACGCCTTTCCCGCCATAACGTGAATGTTAGGCACATCGAGCGCGACCGAATAATCCAGCGCCTGGCGAATTGCAGTCTGCGCCTCCAGTTCCCGACCGGGAAGAGCAGTAAGGCCGTTTTCACCTGCCTCGACCTTTCCCCGAACAGTGTTAAGGCCTAGCATCGGCAAACCCGTTTCATCCAATGCCGTCTTCAACCGATCGACACTCTCATTATATGGCCAGTGACACTCCACCGCGTCGAAACCGGCTGATTTTGCGGCGCGGATGGCATCAGGTAGCGTCAACTCCTGCCATAGAAAGCCGAGATTGGCGGAAAAACGTATCGCCATCAGTCCCACTCCACATCGAATGTCGTGACCACTTTGGAAATCTGCCCCGGTGTCAGCATGCGTGGCTTCAGTCCGTGGGTCAAAAGCGCGAGTTTTGCGGTCTCTTCCAGTTCCTCAACCGCAAAGACCGCCGCTTCCAGATCCTTGCCCGCAACCACTGGACCGTGATTGGCCAGCATGACAGCACTGCGCTTGCCAGCCAGCCCGCGGATTGCGTCGCCCATCGCCGGGTCACCGGGAATGAAATAGGGCAACAGCTTCACCTTACCGAGCTTCATGATCGAATAGGCGGTGAGTGGCGGCAGCATGTTTTCCGGGTCAACATCCGGCAGCATGGACAATGCGACTGAATGGCATGAATGGAGATGAACCACAGCCCCTGTTTTGGTGGGTCGTGTTTCATAGAAAGCCACATGAAGCGGCATTTCTTTTGTTGGTTTGTCACCACCGATCAGGCGTCCCTCGGCATCGAAAAGCGAAAGCCTGCCTGGATCTAGAGTTCCAAATGAACTGCCGGTTGGCGTTACCAGAAGTCGGCCATCCGAAAGCCGTGCCGAAATATTGCCGGAAGAACCTCCGGTCAGGCCCCGCTCGAACAGCGATCTGGCCATCCGACATATGTCATCCCGTAGCCGCGCTTCTTCGCTCATGAGGCCTCCAGAAGGCTGAGCGCCTGCGCGAAGAAGTCTTCCGCTCCGAAATTGCCAGACTTCAGGGCCAGTGCGATCGTGCGATCCCCGCTATTCGTAAAGGTCCAGGGCACGCCCGGCGCGATCTCCTTACCGATCGATAGCTGCCTGACGCCCAGCGCATTGACGACTGCGCCGGATGTTTCTCCCCCGGCAACCACGAAACGGCTGATACCAAGTTTCGCTGCTTCCTGCGCGATCCTGGCTAGCGCCTCCTCGACCAGTGCGCCGGACTTTTCGACGCCAAGCGCCTGCTGATAGTGACGCACCTCATCTGGTTCTGCCGTGGCATAAATGAGCTTGGCCTCTTCGATTGGAATGTCTCGCAACCAATCCAGCGCAGGTTCCACACCTTGCTCTGCCAAAGCCAATGGATCGAGCCTATGGCTCTTTGCGGCGGGCAAATAGCGCGCAACCTGCCTGCGGGTCATGGCTGAACAACTGCCGGAGAGTACGAGCTGCCCCTCTCCCACGCGAACCTGAGTTTCCTGACCGCGTGAACCAGAAAGTTCGCCCGCATCGGCAAGAAGCTTCGGCAAGGGCATGGCCAGCGCACTACCGCCGGTCACGAGCCGGAACCCCATGGTTGCCTCAGCTGTCACTGTCAGGTCATCGTCTGCGACCGCATCGACCACCACATGCAGGACGCCCTCGGTCTTCAGCGTATCCAGTCGCTCGCGCAAAGCCTGGACGCCCTTTGCCACGACAAGACGATTTGCCAAACCAACGGGTGAGCTTACCTGCGGGGAAAGTAGCCGGACAAGGCTCGAATCCCGCATCGGCGTCAGCGGATGGTCTTTCATCGGGCTTTCATCAAGTGGCTGCTCACCAACGAAAAGATGCCCCATGAAAACGCTACGCCCATTCTCCGGAAAGGCCGGGCAATAGATTGTCTGTGACGCACCAAGCCGCTGCATCAGGGCTTCGGATACAGGTCCTATATTTCCCTTCGGCGTACTGTCGAAGGTGGAGCAATACTTCCAGTAGAACCGCTTTGCACCAGCCTGCTCCAACCATTGGGCGGCAGCCAATGCCTTTTCTACAGCCTTCTCGACAGGTATTGTGCGGATCTTCAGCGCAATGATCTCGAAAGGCGCCACGGGCTCATCGTCAGGATTTGGCAAGCCAAGCCGCAGGGATACCGGCCAGCCGCTGCGCGACAGAAGCGCCGCAAGGTCGGTTGCACCGGTAAAATCGTCAGCAATGGCGCCAAAGCGAATCGGCATAGATTATCCCTCCATGCCGGGAAGCTTGATGGATGCACGCTCTGCCAGGATCTTTGCAACCGCTGCATCATCGTCCAGTCCGAGGCCGGACTCAGCTGCCTCCTTGAACAGGGCCAGCGCGGCTGCACTGAGCGGCGTGCTGGCGCCCGCTTTGTCAGCCTCGCTGGTCACGATACCAAGATCCTTGACGAAGATGTTGACCGCCGAACGTGGCGTGTAATCGCCATCCACAATGTGCGGCCCTCTGTTTTCGAACATCCAGGAAGAGCCTGCCGAAACGCGAATGACGTCGAAGACGGTTTGAAGATCGAGGCCTTCGGCGGCAGCCAGTGTCAGCGCCTCCGCCGTTGCCGCGATATGGACACCCGCCAGCAACTGGTTGATCATCTTGACCTTGGAGCCCAGCCCGACGTCCGAGCCCAGCCGGAATACCTTTGCAGATACGGCATCCAGCGCCGCGGCCGCATGCTCGAACGCTTGGTCGGGCCCTGAGGCCATGACTGTGATTTCGCCTGCCAGAGCTTTGATATGACCGCCGGACACCGGCGCATCGATGACCTGCATACCCGCGCTACTCAACCGCGCAGCAAGTTCGATGGTCGCACTGGGCGCCATGGTGACGCAGAGAAGAAATACTGTACCGGCCTTGGCGGATTTCAGCGCGCCTCGCTCGCCGAACAAGACCTCTTCGGCCTGCCGGGAATTCACCACGAAGACGAAAACCACATCGCTCTCGCCAGCACTGGAAGCGTCAGGATAGGCTTTGCCGCCCTCCTTCTCGAAACTGGCCAACACTTCGCTGCGAATGTCCACGCCCTTCACAGCGAAGCCCGCGCGCAATAGGGAAAGAGCTGCACCCCAGCCCATGGAGCCTAGACCGATGACTGTCGCCGTCATTTGCCTCGTCATGCTGGCGCCTCCCAACGCAATCATGCTTGACACTGGTATCGATACCGGTATCGGTAACGTATTGGGTGTTTGTTAACTCTGTCAACCGGGAAATTTCTTGAACAGGATTTCGCACATGCGTCAGCCAACATTGGAAGAGGTGGCTGCAAGGGCCGGTGTCAGCAAAATGACAGCGTCGCGAGCGCTCAGGGGTGCGCGCGATGTTTCCGCAGCGAGCATCGAGAAGGTCAAGGTTGCAGCGGAGCAACTGGGCTATGTCGGTAACCAGCTCGCGCTTTCTTTGTCGTCGCGTCGGACCAATCTCATCGGCGTCGTTATTCCAAGCATGTCCAACATCGTGTTCCCGGAAGTGCTTGGCGGCATCATCGGCGGATTGGAAGGCTCTGGCCTCCAGCCGGTTTTCGGCGTCAGTGACTACGACTTGGACAAGGAACGCGACATCATTCGCAACATGCTGTCATGGCAGCCCGCGGCCCTCATTATAACGGGGTTGGATCAGCCAGAAGAAACGCGCAAACTGCTGCGCCAGAGCGATATTCCTGTCATCCAGATCATGGATCTGGACGGTGAGCCGATAGACTTCGTCGTTGGCCTGTCCCATACGCAGGCCGGGCGTGAGATGGCCGAGGCCATTCTTGCATCAGGCCGCAAACGGATCGGCTACATCGGCAGTGCGGTCGATCGCGACAAGCGAGCCATCAAGCGCCGCGCCGGTTTCGAGGCGGTCCTTCAGGATAACGGCCGTTACTTCGTTTCAGTTGAAACCAGTCTCGAAGCCTCATCCTCCCGGCTCGGGAGAGATCTGACCGGACGCCTGCTGGCGCGGCATCCGGACCTTGATTGCATCTATTGTTCGAACGACGACATGGCGGCGGGCAGCCTGTTTGCCTGCATGAAGCTGGGACGAGCCGTGCCGGACGACATTCTCATCGCGGGCTTCAACGGGCTTGAAATCACAAGCGCGCTGCCTGTTCGAATAGCCACCTCGACATCACCCCGCAGAGCCATCGGCGAGCAGGCGGCGCAACTCGCCTTGGCGGCGATGAACGGCAACGGAAGGGATCTCGCCCGCCGGATCGAGTTGCGGGCAGAGATCACACTGGGCGATGCAGAGAGATAAACTCAGGCCGCCTTCGGGAAGAAGATGGCTCGTGCCGGATCGAAACCGTAAACCTCTCCGAAGCTCAGGGCGTCGCTGGCAAGCTGGCTGACACTTTGCAGAATGTAATCCACCTTGGCGTCGTCCAACAGGACTGAAAAGTTGAGGCGCACGAAGCCCGGCTTTTCCATTTCCTCCCCCGCAAGAATTGCAGTTCGCAGGCGATCGGACTCTTCATCGCTTATATTCAGCAGCCGATGCACGTAAGGCCCGGCGCAGGCACAGCCGCCGCGCGCCTGAATACCGAAGCGGTCGCTCAACATCCGCGTTGCCAGTTGCTGGTGCACATAGCCCCCTTGCCCGTCGCGAATACGGAAAGAGAAGATCGGCAGACGTTCCGTGTCGAGATTGCCGAGAAGCTCGATGTTCGGATGCGCGAGCCATGCTGCAAGCGCGCACTGCCGCAATTCCTGCTGCCGCTCACTCATATAGTCGGCGCCGATTGCCTCCTTCACCATGAAGGCAAGGGCCGCCCGGATATCGCCCACCACATTCGGTGTACCGGCCTCCTCACGCGCCTCCAGGTTCTCGGCATAGTCGTGCCCGTGGGACGACACGAAGCGGACGGTCCCGCCCCCGGCCCAAGTCGGCAGATCACGAACGACCGCATCGCGGCGAACGATCATGATACCTGAGGCGCCGGGTCCACCGATGAACTTGTGCGGCGAGACCACGATGGCGTCGATTGCGGCATCATTCGAAGGCAACATCCGGATCGGCACATAGGGCCCGGCACCAGCATAATCCCAGATCATCAGTGCACCGGAGGCTTTGACCATGCGGGTGACTGTCGCTACATCCGTCACGATCCCCGTGACGTTCGAAGCTGCCGAGAAACTGCAAATCACGCGGTCAAAACGGCTGGACCCCGCCAAGCACTGCGACAGCGCTGCAAGATCGGGACCGCCATCTTCCGCTTCCGGCAACTCCACTATGTCAGCGCCAGACTCGCGCCAAGGCAGGATGTTGGAGTGATGCTCGTAAGGGCCAAGGATAACCCGCGTGTTCGCCTGATCCGCGCCGAAAAGCTTGACGAGACGGTTCAGCCCAGCCGTAGCCCCGGAACCGGTGAAGACGACCGCGTAACGGGAATCGGCGCCACAGATTTCGCTGATCCGGCTGCGCGCTTCGCGACGCATGCGTGTCATGGTGCCCCCACAAAAGGAAGCCTCGGTATGGCTGTTCGCATAATAGGGAAGCACGTGCTCGAGTACGAACTGCTCAACCTGCATGAGTGCACGCCCGGACGCGACATAGTCCGCATAGACAATGGGTTTAGTCCCGAACGGGCCATCTACAACAGCATCGCGCCCGATCAGGCCCTTCGCCAGATCCGCAATGATATCCGGTCGTGCCAGTGACTGCTCGAACCTGGCGAGTGCGCTGACTGGCTGCTGAACGCCCTGATCCATGATGAAACTCCCCTCAAATCCTGTAGCGTCAAGTTAGCGATTGCAGGACGGTGGTTTCATCCTCTATTTTTACCGAAATTTGCTGGAGCTTGTTTCAAATGACCCAAGAAGTTGCAAAAATCGATAGCATTGATCGACGTATTCTCACGTGTCTGCAAATCAACGGTGCTCTTTCCCAGCGTGAACTGGCCGAGCAGGTAGGGCTGTCCCAGAACGCCTGCGGACGGCGGCTGCAGCGTTTACAGGAAAGCGGCGTAATTACCGGGTCGCAGGCGTCGGTCGACCTTCCCGCGGTGGGCCTCGATCTCACCGTCTTCGTCATGATCCGCACACGTCATCATTCCAAGGATTGGGCGGAGGCGTTTCGCAAGCACGTGGACAGACTGCCGGAGGTCGTAGACTTCTATCGTATTGGCGGAGATTGGGACTATCTGCTGAAAGTCGTGACGCGCGGAATGCGCGGCTATGACGCCTTCTATCAGAAGCTCATCACCGACTTCGACTTCTCGACCGTTACCGGCTTCTTCTCGATGGAGGCCATACTCCAGAACAGGCCCACCGACCTCACAAAACTGTAAGAGCCCAAGCTTTCACCGAAATGTGAAATGGCTGTTCATTCGCTCACTCGTGCTGGGCGCAACCTGTGTTAAAGTTGCGAATATCCGAATGCTTGTGAAGAGAATGCCATGCTTTCCACACTTGCAGTCCTCTTGAGCCTGACCAGCCTTCATAGCGCCCCCGTCGCCACGCGCGGCAATGAGGTGGATGTCGAACTGGTTCTCGCCGTCGATACATCCCGCTCCATGGACTATGAAGAAGTCAGAATACAGCGTGAAGGCTATGTGGCGGCTCTTCAGCATCCGGAATTCATCAATGCGGTAAAGATGGGGCTGATTGGCAAGATCGCCATCACCTACTATGAATGGGCGGGCGAAGTAGACCCGTCTTCCGTTCTTGATTGGCAAATCATCGAGACCGGCGCGGATGCAAAAGCTTTCGCAGATAAACTGGCGGCAAGGCCGATTGCCACACAACGGCGCACATCCATATCTGCTGCCATTACTTATGGTACATCGACGATCGGTGGAAACCGGTTCGAAGGACTGCGCAAGGTCATCGATGTGTCAGGCGATGGCCCGAACAACATGGGTGCACCCGTCGAAAGTGCACGCGATCAGGCCATAGCGTCAGGTATCATCATCAATGGCTTGGCGCTTGTTTTGCGTCCCTCTGGCACGACAACGGGTCTTGATCGATATTACAAGGATTGCGTCATCGGAGGACCGGGATCATTCGTGTTGCCCGTCCAGAAGATCGAGGATTTCGAAGTGGCTGTCCGGCGGAAGCTGATCATGGAAGTCAGCGGGCTGCAGCAGCCAGCCGATATATGGAAGATCGCGGCAGAACCCAAATCGGACTGTTTTGTCGGCGAAAACCAATGGCGCGAATTTTTCGATCGTTAACAGTTTCCGTACCGATTTCTTCAGAAAAGTACTTGCAATAGAGACGATAATCTACCTATCTTGTAGACGTTCTCAGGGCGGGGTGAAATTCCCCACCGGCGGTAAGGAGAGTTTTCTTCGAGCCCGCGAGCGCCTTTGCCGATGAGGTGAAGGGTCAGCAGATCCGGTGCAACTCCGGAGCCGACGGTATAGTCCGGATGGAAGAGAGCAAGCAGAGTGCGCTCGGGCCGCCGTGGCCTGCGCGTGTGAATGCCTGTTCGCCCAAGGGCAGTTTTCGCGTGTTCCCGAAAGGATACGCAAAGAACGCAGCCGGAAACGGCTTAACCCTTGAAAGGCAAGTTGAAATGAGTTTTTCCAGTATTGAAGAAGCGGTCGCCGCAATCGAAAGCGGCAAGATGATTATCGTGGTCGACGATCATAGCCGCGAGAATGAAGGCGACATCATCGTCGCTGCTGATTCCACCACATCCGAACACATCGTTTTTATGATGAACAAGGCGCGCGGCCTCGTTTGTATCGCGATGGAGGGCGAGCGTATCGATCAACTCGAGCTCCCCTTGATGGTGCCGAATAACACTGAGCTTCATAAAACGGCGTTCACCGTATCTGTCGACTATCTGCCGGGAACGACGACCGGCATCTCCGCAGCCGATCGTGCAGCCACAGTGCGCGCACTTGTGGATCCCAAATCGAAGCCGGAGGAGTTTGCACGTCCAGGTCACATGTTCCCGCTTCGCGCCAAGCAGGGTGGCGTACGCGTTCGTCCCGGCCATACCGAGGCGGCGGTCGAACTGTGCAAACTGGCAGGTCGCTTTCCGGCCGGCGTCATTTGCGAGGTGGCGAAGGATGACGGCACGATGGCCCGCCTGCCCGATCTGCTGATCTTCGCGAAGGAACATGGTCTGCCATTGATCGCGATCGAGGATTTGATCACATACCTCAACGAAAGAGATGCGGCGAAGACCAAGACATCCGTCGCGGCCTGAAATAGAAGGATCTGACCATCCTGGTCGATGGTCAGATCCGTTCTGTTATCCAACTGGAAAACGAAGCTCGACTGTCGTCCCCTCGTTCAACGTCGAGGCTATGTTTGCTTCCCCGCCGCTCTGGCGAACGAAACCGTAGACGACGGCAAGCCCTAACCCGGCGCCGCCATCGTTGCCTCTTGTGGTAAAGTACGGCTCGAATGCCCTGTCGATGGCTTCAGCACTCATTCCAAGCCCCGTGTCCTGAACCGATACGACGAGTGTCGCTGTCTGCACCCGCGCGCATACGCTAATCTCTCCGCCATCGGGCATCGCAGCCGCCGAATTCAGACAGAGGTTGAGGATGGACTGCTCAAAGAGCGCGGCATCGAGAGCCACAGGCGGCAGCGGCTCTTCAAGCTGCAACGAAACGCGGCTACGGCTGCCCACGGCAATTTCCAGCACGTCCATCATGCCTTTCAGCACTGCGCCGATATCGATCAGCACCGGATTGATCGGCTGCTGACTACCGATCGACAACATGCTGCTGGCAAGCGAGCTACCGCGATCGGCGGCCTTGCGGATGCGGTTGATGTGCCGTCTCTGGCGCTCGTTGAAGCCGGCTTCACGCTCCAGAAGACCCAGGCTACCCGTTATGATGCCGATCATGTTGCCGACTTCATGGCTCAACTGGTGGGTCATGCGCATGAAGCCATCCAGTCGCTGCGCCTTGGCGGCTTCCGTCTCCTGACGGTCCAGCGCGGTGACATCGCGAGCCAGCAGCACTATACCACCATCCGGCTGGCGCGACAGCGCCACTTCGATGACGCGCTGGTCAGGCGTGCGCTGGCGCACCACGAAACGCTCGGTCAGCGCACCCGCATCCCCATGGGTTGGCAGAAGCGATGGGTCGATCTCCGGAATCGTTTCCACAAACCGGCGCAGCGGGTACTTGCGCGAAGACCCGGTGCGCCCGACGAGTTCAATCACCCGGCGGTTCATGGTAATGGGCCTGCCAACCGGGTCAAAGAGGGCGATCCCCTCATTCATGGATCTGAAGGTAGAGCGGATTGTGCGCGCCGCAGCCTCCGCGGTTCTACGAAGGCGCGAGACACGATCCACACTTTCCTTGAAGGCGCGGAAAGCATCGGAAAGATGTACCAGTTCGGTTTCGCTACCGGTATAGGCGGGCAGGCCGACATTCTGCTCCCCCTTCGCCAGCGCATTCATTCCGTTGGAAAGCGCAACGATACCGCGTGAAACGCGCATGACCGAGCGGATCGAGATTGTCGCCAATATCAGCACCAGCAGCGAGGCCAGTGCCACCATGACCAGAAGACGGCTGAGCGCGTTGGAGGCGGATGTCAGCCCCTCGTTCAGCCCCTTGGCCACGGCTTCCGTCTGCATTTCCGTTGCGTGCGACAAGTCGCGGGAGACGGAATGGAGCCGCGCGACAGCGCCCCGGATCGAGAACATTTCCAGCAGATATTCCGTTTGCGCCTGGAATACCCGCTCGTAGGGCTGAAGCTCTGCCAATGGCAGGCTTGGACCGGCATCGACAAGACTTTTGAACAGCGCTGTCTCCGAGACGTAGCGGCGCTTCAGCTCACCGAGTTGGAACAGGCTGTCGGAATTGGAAGCAGATTGGACGATTGTGTTCAGCCGCCGCCGCAGTTCGAGATCGGCAATATTGCGACCCGTCGCAATCTCACCAAGCGCCGCCGCCGCATCAGCCTTGCGGGCCTGCGCGGCCTCTGCATCCGCAGCAAGGGCCAGTGTCTGGGTGCGAATCTCCTGCAAGAGGTCTCGAATATGCCGATTGGAAAAACCCCGGATGAAATCGTCATCCTTCTGCGGCTCCATGGCCTGCAACAGCCCATCAACCTGCGCGACGACTGCCCGGCTTTCGCTGGAAACCCGATAGGGGGACGTCGCGTTCATCAGAAACGGCGCACTCGACACCAGATCAGACACCTGCCGTGAGACCAGCGAGGCTCTGGCGAGGCTGGAAAAGGCCTGGAGACTGTAGGTCGCCATTTCTGTACGCGCCTTTTGCAAGCCGTAAATGGCCACCGCAGACAGCACCACCACCGATGCACAGATGAAGGCGATGGCAAAGGGCAGACGAAAGGCGATCGAGGATAGGAAGAGCCGGTTGATCAAGGCGCTAACTCACCGTCATCGGTGTGCAGCACATAACCCTTCCCGCGCCGTGTCTTGATGTGGAGCGGCAGATCGGGATTGCGCTCGATCTTTCGCCGCAGCCGAAGCACCAGTACATCCACGTTTCGGTCGATGAAGCGGTCTGTCTCGGCCCCGAGCCGATCCAGAATATGGGCGCGGCTGACAGGCTGATTGGGCGTCTCGGCAAGAATTTCGAGAAGCGCGAATTCTGCGGCGGTCAGCGTCTTGCTGCGGTCGCTCATGCACACGGCCCGCCGCGCCGCGAGGTCAATAAGCCAGTCGCCAAGCCGGAGAGACGGGTTGCCGTGATCGCGCTCCGCTTCCTTTTCCGCCTTGAGCGAGGGAATGGTGCGGCGAAGCACGGCCTTGATGCGCGCCGTCAGTTCGATGGGCTCGAACGGTTTGACCACATAATCGTCGGCCGCCGTTTCAAGGCCAAGCACGCGATCTGTCGCGCTTCCGGCAGCCGTTACCATCACGATGCCCACATTCATCTGGGCGCGAACCCGCTGCGCAAAGGCACGGCCGGAGATGCCGGGCAGATTATGATCGACCAGAATGAGGTGCACCGGCTCCGCAGTCAGAAGATCCATGGCAAGTTCTGCGGAAGCGGCCAGACGAGGCTCCCAGCCTTCCGCCTCCACCAGATCGGAAATAAGCTCCGCCATATCCGGATCGTCCTCGACGATCAGAATCTTTATCTTCTCAATCAGCACGCTGTAGTCCTCCCCGCCATGATATTAAGGGGCTTACCGGAAATGATCAAAGGCTGGCTGATGACCAGACATGTCACTTTTGTAATATTTGTAAGGTTTGACATGTCGTTCGGCAGCGCAGTGAAAAATCAGTAACCATTCCGGGGATTGTGAATTCCGTCTCCTGTGCGATGTTCGGAACATACGGAACGGGGAGGTTCCGGCGGGGAGGACAACGTGTTCAGAGTGGGCGCAATTGCGCTGGGGCTGGTGACTACACTGGCTTTCGGCTCGCAAGCAAGATCAGAGCCGCTCAACATCCTTTGCGGGGTGGATGAGGCCTGGTGCGTGACCATGAAGCGGGCCTTCGAGCGCCATAGCGGCCTGACCGTTTCCATGCTGCGTAAAAGCACCGGTGAAATCCTCGATCAGATCCGCCTGGAAAAGAACAATCCGAGCGTCGATGTCTGGTGGGGCGGCACCGGCGATACGCATCTGCAAGCGGCATCGGAAAACCTGCTGGAAGCCTACACCTCGAAACACGAAACCGATGTACTCCCCTGGGCACAGAACTTCTTCGATATGTCTGGAGGACGCGCGGCCGGAATCTATGCCGGTGCTCTAGGCTTTGCTTACAATTCGGAGCTTCTCAAGAAATCCAATCTTACAGCGCCTAACTGCTGGAAAGACCTGACCAGCGAAGCCTATCGCGGCAGGATCCAGTCCGGCAATCCAAATTCGTCAGGAACCGCCTTCACAACGCTTGCAACGCTGATCCAGCTTTTCGGGGAAGATGAAGCCTTTTCTTACATGAAGGCGCTGGACCGCAACATCGTGGACTATACCAAGGCAGGTTCTGCACCGGTCAAGGCGGCGGCCCGGGGAGAAACGCTGATCGGCATATCCTTCATGCACGACGCCGTGACCCAAAAGGAAGCGGGTGCGCCACTCGTGATTGTCGCCCCTTGCGAAGGGACAGGCTATGAAATCGGCGCAGTCAGCATCGTGCTGGGCACGAAGAACCGCGATCTGGCCAGGCGCTTCGTCGACTTCGCTTTAAGCCCAGAGGGACAGGCAACCGGGGCGCAGGCAGACCAGAACCAGGTGCCCTCGAACTCGAAAGCATCGCTTCCGCCCGGAGCGCCGGATATCTCGTTGATCAAGATGGTGGATTACGATTTCGCCACCTTTGGCTCCCCGGAAGAGCGAAGCAGGCTGCTTGCCCGCTTCGATACGGAGATCCACCCGCCTACCCAGTAACCTTGCAAGGCTTTTCTATCACCTCGGCAGCCCCCATCAGCCAGCCGACCGGCGAAGCCTTGCCTGGAGTTTTCGACCAGACGCTTAAAACAGGAGGAGACCTTATGCGCCTGACACTTCTTTCCACCCTGCTCTTTGCAGGCACGGCACTTAGCGCCATTCCCGCTCACGCAGCGGGCGAATTGAACCTGATCTGCGCCGCCGACGTCGTTATCTGCGAACAGATGAAGGGCGACTTCGAAAAGGCGCATGACATCAAGGTCAACATGGTACGCATGTCATCCGGCGAAGCCTATGCCAAGATCCGCGCTGAAGCCCGCAACCCGAAGACCGACCTCTGGTGGGCAGGCACCGGTGACCCCCATCTCCAGGCAGCGTCTGAAAACCTGACGCAGGAATACAAGTCGCCAATGCTCGATCAGTTGACGGACTGGGCAAAGAGCCAGGCTGAGAGCGCTGGCTACAAGACGGTCGGCGTTTATGCCGGCGCTCTGGGCTGGGGTTACAACACGGAAATCTTCAAGACCAAGGGCTACAAGGAGCCGAAGTGCTGGGCAGATCTTCTGGCACCGGAACTGAAGGGCGAAATCCAGATCGCCAACCCCAATTCGTCCGGCACCGCTTACACAGCGCTTGCCTCTCTCGTGCAGATCATGGGTGAAGACAAGGCTTTCGACTATCTGAAGAAGCTGAACACCAATATCTCGCAGTACACCAAGTCCGGCTCTGCGCCCGTTAAGGCGGCGGCGCGCGGTGAAACGGCGCTCGGCATCGTCTTCATGCATGACGCTGTGGCACAGACCGCAGAAGGGTTCCCCGTCAAGTCCGTCGCGCCCTGTGAAGGCACTGGCTACGAAATCGGCTCCATGTCGATCGTCAAGGGTGCGAAGAACATGGAAAATGCCAAGATCTGGTATGACTGGTCTCTAAAGCCGGAAGTCCAGTCGCGCATGAAGGATGCCAAGTCGTTCCAGCTACCATCCAACAAGAAGGCCGAGATTCCGAAGGAAGCTCCGCGTTTCGAGGATATCAAGCTGATCAACTACGACTTCAAGACCTATGGCGAACCTGCCAAGCGCAAGGCGCTGCTGGAACGGTGGGACAAGGAAGTCGGCGCAGTTGCCAACTAATCCGATGAAGTAAGACTGGCGGTGCACGAGACCGTGCGCCGGCAGCCTCTTCTTTCCTACAAAGACATCCCAAAACAAGAGGTTGACCATGAGACATGGCAATCGCAGGCTGGATATTGTTCTGGCTCTGGGGGCAGCGGCGCTGACGCTTGTCCCATGGTACCGCATCGATGGCGGCTTCTTCGGCCTTAGCTGGCTCTCTTCTTTTCCCATGTCGAAGGGCAGTGCACCGGGCCTCATACAAATCGCTTCCTTCGGGCGCTTCTGGCTTCTGGGCGCCGTCGTGTTCATGGCGCTCGCTGGCTTTGCGCGCATGATCAAGGATCCGGCCAAGCGGGGCGCAGTGCTGGTCGGAGCGGGTAGCCTCGGACTTGCCTTCTTGACCTTGCAGGGGTTGGCGATCGGCTTTTCCGGCTTCACATGGTCGATCAGCGAGCGATTGTTCGGAACACTTGCCGATGGGCAACCTTCCATGGGGGCAGGCGCCGTTCTGCTGGCATTCGTCTTTGTCCTGACGCTGTCTTTCGGTCTGGCGGAACGCGGCTTCATGAAGGGCGATGCCTTCATCGTTTCGTGTATCACCTCCCTCATCTTCCTTGTCGGTGTCTTCGTTTTCTATCCCATCGGCAGCATGATGGTGGCAGCGCTTCAGGATTTTGATGGCTCGTTCAATCCTGACGGCTTCATCAAGAACATGCGCGACCCCGGCATCTGGAGCCTCGAATGCCTTGTGGGCGGTGCACGCTGCGGCGTTGCCTGGCGTACACTTTTCCTCGCGATCATGACGGCGACCGGCTCGACCATTCTTGGCCTTGCCTTTGCTCTGGTTGCAACACGCACGCGCTTTCCGTTCAAGAAGGGTCTGCGGCTGCTGACCGTTCTGCCGATCATCACGCCGCCCTTCGTCATCGGTCTTGCGTTGACGCTGCTCTTCGGTCGCGCCGGTGTCGTGACGGAAACCCTGTCGCATTGGTTCGGCATAGAACCGGGTCGCTGGCTCTACGGCATGACCGGCATCTGGATCGCACAGGTGCTTTCCTTCACGCCTATCTCCTTCCTCGTGCTGATCGGCGTTGTCGAAGGCGTCAGCCCCTCCATGGAAGAAGCATCGCAGACGCTTCGCGCAGATCGCTGGCGCACCTTCTGGAAGGTGTCGCTGCCGCTGATGAAACCCGGCCTCGCCAATGCCTTCCTCATCGGTTTCATTGAAAGCATGGCCGATTTCGGCAACCCGCTGGTGCTTGGCGGAAGCCACGGCGTTCTCTCGACCGAAATCTTTTTCGCTGTCGTCGGTTCGCAGAATGACCCGTCTCGTGCCGCCGTGCTCGCCGTCGTACTGCTTTGCTTCACGCTCAGCGCCTTCCTGGCACAGCGCTTCTGGCTGGCTGGCAAGAACTTCGCGACCGTCACCGGCAAGGGCGACAGCGGTGCGCATATCGCGCTTCCCCGCTCGCTCTCCATCGGCGTGCATGCCATCGTCATTCCATGGATGATCTTCACCGTCGTCGTCTACGGCATGATCCTCGTCGGCGGCTTCGTGAAGACCTGGGGCCTTGATAACACGCTGACCATCGATCACTACGTCCGCGCCTTCTCGGTGGGCATTCACAACGGCCAGATTGCCTGGACTGGTGTGGCTTGGAATTCCTTCTGGACGACGATGGAAATTGCCCTGATCTCGGCACCGCTGACGGCTGCCGTTGGCCTGCTGACCGCCTACATCATCGTCCGCCAGAAATTTGCCGGTCGCAACCTGTTCGAATTCGCCCTGATGATGAGCTTTGCCATTCCCGGCACGGTTATCGGCGTCAGCTACATTATGGCCTTCAATCTGCCGCCGCTGGAAATGACGGGCTCCGCCCTCATCCTCATCGCCTGCTTCGTTTTCCGCAACATGCCGGTTGGCGTGCGCGGCGGTATTGCCGCCATGAGCCAGCTGGACAAGAGCCTTGATGAAGCGTCGCTCACGCTCCGGGCCGACAGCTTCCGCACTATCCGCAAGGTGGTTCTGCCGTTGCTTCGTCCGGCGATCACCGCAGCGCTGGTCTATTCCTTCGTGCGGGCGATCACCTCCATCAGCGCCGTCATCTTCCTCGTCAGCGCGCAATACAACATGGCGACGTCCTATATCGTCGGGCTTGTCGAAAACGGCGAATACGGCGTGGCAATTGCATACTCGTCCATGCTGATCGTGGTCATGATCACCGTAATCGCAGGCTTCCAGCTTCTGGTGGGCGAACGCCGTCTGCGCCGCGAAAACCGCGTTGCAGGACAGCAAAAGGCACAAACTCTTCCTATTGGTCAGGAGAAAACCGCATGATCAACTTCAAAGCCGGTTCCGTCGTTTTTGAGCACGTCCGCAAAACCTTCGGCTCTTTCACAGCCATCCCCGATCTGTCGATCACCATCGAACCGGGTACTCTGGTCACACTTCTGGGCCCATCCGGTTGCGGCAAGACAACCACACTGCGCATGTTGGCAGGGCTGGAACACCCAACCTCTGGCCGCATCCTGATCGGTGGCAAGGACGTCACGATGCTGCCTGCCAATGAGCGCGATGTGTCCATGGTCTTCCAGTCCTACGCGCTGTTTCCGCACATGAGCGCGGTCGAAAATGTTGCCTATGGCCTGCTCTCCTCGGGTTTCAAGAAGAATGAGGCGAAGGAAAAGGCTGAGGAGGGATTGAAACTCGTAGGCCTGGCCGGAATGGGCCATCGCCTTCCGGCAGAGCTTTCCGGCGGCCAGCAGCAGCGCGTGGCAGTTGCCCGCGCGCTGGTTCTCGAGCCGCAGGTTCTGCTGCTGGATGAGCCGCTTTCCAACCTGGATGCCCGGCTCCGCCGCCGGGTGCGCACCGAGATCCGCGAGTTGCAGCAGCGTCTCGGTTTCACCGCCGTCTATGTCACCCACGATCAGGATGAAGCACTAGCCGTGTCGGACCGCATCGTCGTCATGAAGGATGGTCAGATCGCGCAATCGGGCGCACCGCGTGAACTTTACGAGACGCCAGCCTCTTCGTTCATCGCAGATTTCATGGGCGAGGCGAATGTCATTCCATGCGAGGTCATTGGTCTGGAGGGAAGCAGCGCGGTCATCCGCGTAGGCAGTATCGAACATCGCGTTCCAACACGCCAACCGCGCAGCGGCAGCGCCAAACTCGCGGTACGCCCCGGTGCAATCCAGATTGGCGCGTCGGGTGGTGCGGGCCTACCCGGCCGCGTTCTGCATTCTGCCTATCTGGGCGGCCATGTGGAATATGAAGTGGAAACGGAAGTCGGCACGCTGTTCATCATCGATCATGATGTGGAGCATAGCCTCGCGGCAGCAAGCGACGTCACACTCGGGTTCAAGAATCGCGGTATCGCACTGATCGACGCATAAAGGGAATGGAAATGACTGTAATGGATACCGACCTCGAGACACGTTTTTCTCTGGCCAATACGCTCGGGGTCGAAGCAGGCGCCATGGCGCTCGATTATTTCAACCGTCGAGACACCCTGGTCATCGAAACAAAGCGCGATCTGCATGACGTCGTTTCAATCGCCGACCGCAACGTCGAAAAACTCATCCGCCAGCGTGTAGCGGATACCTTCCCGAGCGATGGATTTTTGGGCGAGGAAGACGGTCTTGAAGAAGGCACGTCCGGCTATACCTGGATCGTCGATCCGATCGATGGCACCGCACCTTTCGTCAACGGCATGCCCACATGGTGCATTTCGATTGCCGTCGTCAAAGATGAAAGGCCCGTCATCGGCGTCATTTATGTGCCATGCCTGGAAGAGCAATATGCCGCGGCCGCCGGACAGGGGGCCACGCTTAACGGCAAGGTTCTGACTTTGGACCCGAGCCGCAACATGCAGAACGCCCTGACGGGCATTGGCAGCAACAACCATGTGACACCTGAGCGCGTTGGCGAAATTATCACTAATGTTCTGGCGCACGGCGGCAACTTCATTCGCAATGGCTCCGGCGCGCTAATGCTCGCCTATGTCGCATCCGGCAGGCTGGTCGGTTATTATGAGCCTGTCATGCGGGCGTGGGATTGCATGGCGGGCTTCTGCCTCGTGCAGGAAGCGGGCGGACGCGTGCTGCCCTATCCATTATCGGGTGAGAATCTGATGGAAGGCCATCCCGTGCTGGCAGCCAATGCCTCCTGCTACGAGGATCTACTGGCTGTTCACAACAGCTGACACTCCGGAGCGGGTTGGTCATTGGACCGGCCCGCATCCAAAAAATATTTTATTCTAGATTTTTACGATATTAGGAATTGATAATTCCTCCGCTATTTGCCAATGTGAGCGAGAACGGAAGGATGTAGGGCGTTCTCCTTCCCATTACGGGTTTGACCTGTGGAGGGCATTGGATGGGCGGGCAGATACGACAGCGCAATCAGCTGCTTTTCGTTTTTGATGTCGGTGGCGTTTTTATCGAACTCAACGCCGAAAATCGGCGTCTGGCTCTTGAGGCAGGCGGGCGGTGGAGCGCGAGTGCAACCCCTCACGCAGATCTGCTTGATGCCAACATGCAATTTCGTCTCGGGCGCATCAGCGAAGACGACTACCTAGACCGCGTTCAACACATTTATGGCCTCACGATTGAACAAGTTCTTGCGGCAGAAACCGCACTTCTGAGCGGCGTGCTGGAAGAGATGACCAGCTATGTGCGCCAGCTGCGGGTGGCGCATCGGGTCGTTTGCCTTTCGAACACGCAAGCCATCCATTGGCGGCACATCATAGAAGAGCTCCTGGGTCCGGAGTTTTTCGACGCCTGCTACCTGTCTCATGAAATGGGCATGGAGAAGCCCGCCGAAGACATTTATCTTGCTGTACAGGAACGTGAGAACGTTTCAGCACGCCAGATCATTTTTGTCGACGATACGCTGGACAATATTCATACATCCCGCCGCCTCGGGTGGAACAGCATCCATCACACCAGTGCGGCGGAAACGATTTCCCACATAGAAGAATTGCTGAGGCAGCCAACCGCTGCCCTCCAGCTTTGACCGATCAGACACGGAGTTTGCCACTTGGCTCGATTGTCACTGCGCGGCATCAAGAAGCGTTTCAAGGCCGTTGAGGTTCTGCATGGCATTGATCTCGATGTGAATGATCGCGAACTCATCGTCTTCGTTGGCCCTTCCGGCTGCGGAAAATCCACGCTTCTGCGCCTCATCGCAGGGCTGGACCAGATTACAGATGGCGAGTTCCTGCTGAACGACAAGCGCATGAACGAGGTAGCGCCATCGCGCCGCGGCATTGCCATGGTGTTCCAGTCTTACGCGCTTTATCCGCATATGAACGTTTACGAGAACATGGCCTTCGGTGCGCGGCTTATGGGGTTGAGCAAGCCGGAGGTAGAGGCGCGCATTGCAGAAGCAACACGCATGCTGCGCCTGGAGGCGTTGCTGGAGCGCAAGCCGCGCGAGCTTTCCGGCGGCCAACGCCAGCGTGTTGCCATCGGACGCGCACTCGTGCGCAAACCGCAGCTTTTGCTGCTGGACGAACCGCTATCAAACCTTGATGCGGCACTTCGATCCGAGGTGCGGCTTGAGATTGCCCGCCTTCACCGCGAAATCGGCGGCACGACCATCTATGTCACCCATGACCAGGTTGAGGCCATGACGCTGGCGGACCGGATTGTGGTGATGAATGGCGGCCGGATCGAGCAATTCGGTTCTCCGCGTGAACTCTATGAGACGCCGGCCAACACTTTCGTGGCGAACTTCATTGGCTCGCCGCGCATGGCGATGCTCGGCGTCGAGCGCGAGGGAGATCGGTTGATCGCGCCCGGCATTGGCGCGATTTCGTTGACACGCCTGCCCTCTGCCGCAGACCGTGAGTTTCTGATGGGCGTGCGTCCGGATGGAATGAGCATCTCCTCCGATATGCAGGGCGAAGGCTTTGCCGCCCAGGTGGTCTATACCGAATATCTGGGAGACAGCGCCTACGTCTATGTCAAGATGGGCGAAGGGGCACCGGTTTCCATTCGCTGCACGCCGGATACGCAATACGCGCCCGATATGCCGGTCAAGATCCGCGTCCTGCCAGACAAGCTCCACTTCTTCAGCAGCAAGACCTCACAACGCCTGGCGGTGTGAGGATAAATACCCTGTGAATGATAGAACAAGAGAGAGGAACACATGAAAAGACTTCTTTTGGGAGCAGCCATCGCCTGCACAAGCCTTCTGTCAGCAACCGCGACCTTCGCGACCGAACTGTCATTCTGGACCTGGCGCCAGGAAGACAAGGCTGAATACGAAAAGTTCTTCGCCGATTTCACCAAGGCGAACCCCGATATCACCATCAAGTTCGAGGCGTTTGAAGCGACCAACTACAACACGGTGCTTTCCACTGCACTTGCCGGCGGCAAGGGTCCGGACCTGATGATGACGCGCACCTATGGCGGCATCGAAAGTCTTGCCGGCGCTGGATACCTGATGCCTCTCGATGACAACAAGATACCGGCGGTCAAGGGCTTCTCCGGAGCCGCCCTTGCTTCTGTTACCATGCGTTCCAACAAGACGCTGTATGCGGTGCCTGCAGCAAGCCAGACCATGCTGGTGATCTACAACACGGAAATCTTCCAGAAGAACGGCATTACCGAGCCAAAGAGCTGGGATGAGTTCATCGCGGCCTGCGAAAAGCTGAAGGCTGCGGGCATCATGCCCTTTGCAAACGGCACGGCAACCGCCTGGCAGAACGAAACCATCGTGTCGGCCCTCACCTCATCCATTATGGGCAAAGCCTTCTATGCGGACCTGATGGCGGGCAAGACAGACTTCAACGACAAGCGTTATGTCGAAGCGCTGACGAAGCTGAAGGAAATCTCCAAATACTTTCCCGAGGGCTTCGTCGGTCTTGATTATGCCTCCGCACAACAGCTGTTTACCTCCGGCATGGCGGGCATGTTTGCAGGCGGCTCCTTCGAACTGGCAAACTTTGCCAAGCAGAACCCGGCCCTCAAGATGGGTGTCTTCGCGGCTCCCGGCTTGAAAGCGGAAGACGAGAAGCTCGTCGGCCTGTTCTTCGATTCGGGTTTCGGTGCCAATGCCAAGCCGAAGGATGAGGCTGCCGCTATCAAGTTCCTCAACTATGCGGCCAGCAAGGAATTCGCACAGGCCTTTGCCAACCGCCTCAGCAATGTGTCCGCGGTTCCGGGCGTCACCTTCGACAGCCCACTTCTGGCCAAGGTTGCCGAGCTGAACAAGAACTCCATCGCATACATGACGCTGGTGAACTTCCGTTACGGCGAACCGACCGGCTCCAACCTCATTCAAGCTGGCGTCTCCAAGCTGTTGAATGGTCAGGCGACCCCGGCCGATGTCGGCAAATCGATGACCGATGGCCTTGCCGCCTGGTACGCACCGTTCAAAAAGTAAGCTCACAAGCGGGCCGCTCGTTTGCGAGCGGCCCATTTCGTAGCGATGCCTTGCAGGATCGTCTGATGATTTCCAGCCAGCTGACAGGTCGAAGATTATGGATTGCGGCGCTCGTCGTGCCGCCCATCGCCTTCATGTGCCTGTTTCTCGTCTATCCGATCCTGTCGGCTTTCGCTTACGCATTCTATGAATGGCATGGGCTGGCGCGTGGTGATTTCATCTGGTTCGATAATTTCCATCGCGTTTTGTTCGAGTTCCCGTTCTCGGAACGCACCATCAATGCGTTCAAGCACAATATCTTCGTCTTCTTCGCCCTGATGGTTCTGCAAAACGGCCTTGGCTTCATTCTCGCGTACTGTCTGTGGCGCGAACTTTGGGGCGCACGTTTTCACCGCATCGCAGTCTTTTTGCCAGTGGTCCTGTCCACCGTCATCGTCGGCCTGCTGTGGAAACTGTTCTATCATCCGCTCTTCGGTGCGGTGAATGCCACGCTTCGTGCAGTCGGCCTCGGATCATTGGCACAGCCATGGCTGGGGCAGGATTCGACTGCCCTGACTGCGATTGTCGTTGCCAATGCCTGGCACATGGTCGGTTTCCCGACGCTGGTTTTCCTGGCAGGCATGCAGCGCATCCCCTCCGAAATTCTCGATGCGGTGCGCATGGAAACCGAAAGCGAATGGGTGAAAATGAGCAAGATCGTCTGGCCGCTGGTTGCGCCTTCGGCAACGGTCGTTTTCACACTTCTCTTCGTTGGCGCGTTCAACTGGTTCGAATTGCCCTTCATCATGGGTGGTGTCGATGGTTCGCCCCATGGTGCAACGGATGTGCTTGGCCTCTACTTCTACCGAACGGCCTTCGGCAGCACGTCGGCTTCAGCGGAAAATTTCGGTCCCGGCAGCGCGCTGGCTGTGCTGATTTTCCTGTTCATTGCCGTTGTATCGAGCGTCATCACCATCCGGCTGCGCAAGCGGGAGATCCAGCTATGAGGAAATCCGTCGAGAGCAACACATTTCGCACCTTCGGCTGGGATGGCCTCATCCAGATCCTTCTGATCGGCAACAGCATTGTCATGCTGGCGCCAATCGTGATCATGGTGTTTTCCGCGTTCAAGACCAATGCGCAGATCTTCCAGTCGCCGTTCTCGATCCCCGACTTCACCAATGTGAAAAGCATTTTGCGGGTCTGGAACGAGACAGATTTCCTGCTCTACATGGGCAATTCGCTCATCGTCACCGGCGCGTCGATTGCGCTGATCCTCATTCTCGGCACCATGGCGGCCTATGCTATTGCCCGCTATGAGTTTCGTGGCTCTGGCCTGATCCTGCTATTCTTTCTTGCGGGCCTGACGCTGCCGCTGAAGCTCGCCATCATTCCGCTCTTCATCCAGATGCGGGATTTCGGCCTGATCGACTCCCGCCTCTCGCTGATCTTCATCTATGTCGCGACTGGCCTGCCGACAACCGTCTTCATCATGACCGGCTTCATCCGCAGCCTGCCTAATGAGCTGGAAGATGCCGCCCGCATGGATGGAGCGAACGAGGCGCGCATCATGTGGTCCATCATGCTGCCCCTGGTGCGGCCTGCCATGGTGATTGCCGCGATCCAGAACGTCGTGCCCATCTGGAACGACTTCTTCTTCCCGCTGATCTTCATTCAGAACAACAATCTGAAAACCCTGCCGCAGGGCCTGACAACCTTCATGGGCGAATTCGGCACAGATTGGGGCGTGCTATTCTCCGGCCTCACGCTCTCGGCGCTGCCGATCATCATTCTCTACATCGCATTGTCGCGGCAGTTCATCAATGGCATGACGGCAGGCGCGATCAAGTAGCGCCTCGTTCTCACGATTTGAGAATGGAAACCGCCGCTTCGCTGGCGTGGATGGCATCATTCGCGCCGGGAAGCTTGGCAATCAAAAGCAGGAATACGAGATCGCAGATCGCAAGCTGCGCATCGCGCGAGGTAATGGCAGAGGAGCGAACCCGCTCCTCATCGGCCACCGTATGCAGCGAGATATCGGCCAGTTGCGCCAGCTTGTTCCCGTGCAGGCCTGTTAAGGTGATTACCTTGGTACCACAGGTGCGCGCCAGTTCTGCCAACCGGATCGTCTCATTGTTGCCCCCTGATTGCGAAATGGCGAATAGCACATCGCTCTCGCCCAGCGAGGCGGCATTCGCCATCTGCACATGCGGGTCGCGATCCATCAGCACCATCAGACCAAGCTTCAGCAGCTTATAGGAAAAGTCCCGCGCCACCAGCGATGAGGCACCAATACCGGCCAGATGAATTCGGCGCGCCTTTGCCAATGCGGCCACGGCCTCAGTCACGGCCTCTTCGGCATTTACCTGCATGGTCTGCTGCATGGCAGATACTTTGCTCGCCACCAGCTTCTGCTGGATGGTGACGAAGTTATCGCCTGCATCGATCGTGCCGTGGATCATGCCGGAAGGCAAGCGCCATTCCTGTGCCTTGGCCTTGGTTACGGCCAGCTTTAGCTGCTGATAGCCGTCATAGCCGATCTTCTGGGAAAATTTGACCACGCTCGATTGGCTGCGCCCGGTGGCAGCCGCCAGTTCCGCCGAGGAAAGCTGCACCATGCGGTCGGGATCATCAATGATGAACTGGCCGATCTGGCGCTCGGCATCCGTCATGGAAACCAGCTTTGCCTGGATAACCTTCAGAACGGACATGACCCCTCCCATGGAATAAGCTATTCGAAATTTAAAAATTATCTGGAATATTATAGCGCCTATCCTATGATTGGTCATCCCCCGAATCCTGCAAAGCGCAGTGCTGACCCGGAAGGCCTCCCATGGATGAACTGCACATTATTGGCGGCAACAGGCTGGATGGTGCCGTGCCGATTTCCGGAGCCAAGAACGCGGCTCTTCCGCAAATCGCCGCCGCGCTCCTCTCTCCCCATCCGCTGGAGCTGACAAACCTGCCGAAGGTTTCGGACGTGGAGAACATGCTGCGGATCATCTCGCTCTATGGGGCATCGGTTGAACATGATGTCTTGGGCACGACAATAAACGCAGCCAATGTAGCGCCTGGAGAGGTCGATTATGAAACGGTGCGCAAGATGCGCGCCTCCATCCTGGTGCTCGCCCCTCTGCTTGCCCGCTTCGGTTCCGCGCGCGTTTCCTTGCCCGGCGGCTGCGCGATTGGCGCGCGCCCGGTCGATATGCATCTGAAGGTTCTGACGGCGCTTGGTGCCACGGTGTCCGTCGAGGGCGGCTACATCGTCGCCTCAACGAATGGCGGCCTGAAAGGTGCACGCATCGTTTTGTCTGGGCCATCGGTCGGTGCCACGGAAACTGCACTGATGGCGGCCTGCTGCGCCCAAGGCGAGACGGAAATCCTGAACGCCGCTCGGGAGCCGGAAGTGGTGGATCTCGCTTCCTGCCTTATTGCCATGGGTGCGCAGATCGAAGGAGCAGGCACGCATCGCTTGTTGGTGAAGGGAGAGACGCACTGGCAGGCCGCAAGCCATCACGCCATTCCCGACCGCGTGGAAGCCGGAACCTATGCCTGTGCCGCCATGATTACCGGCGGACGCATAGAACTTGTCAATGCGCGCATGGAGCATATGGCCTCCGTGCTGCAAGTTCTGGAAAACATGGGGGCAACCGTGTGGCCCGGTGATCGTGGCGTGGTGGTCAGCGGCAGCGACCGGATCAGGCACGCGGATGTCACGACGGAACCCTATCCGGGCTTTCCGACAGACCTTCAGGCGCAGGTCATGGCCATGGCCTGCCTTGCGGATGGGGCGAGCGTCATCCGCGAAACGATTTTCGAAAACCGCTTCATGCATGTGCCGGAACTCAGTCGTCTGGGAGCCGATATTGCCCTGAATGGTGCTGTAGCGTTGGTGCGCGGCAAACGATTTCTCAAAGGTGCACCGGTGATGGCGACGGATTTGCGAGCCTCTGTCTGCCTTGTGCTGGCAGCCCTTGCAGCCGAGGGGGAAACCATCATCAAGCGCGTCTACCACCTTGATCGCGGCTACGAGCAGCTGGACCGCAAACTTTCGCAATGCGGCGCAAACATCCGGCGGATTTCCCGATGAGCAAGGCCAGCAGCCAGACGAAACTGTTCCTAGGCGTGGATGGCGGCGGCACCGGCTGCCGCGCCCGGCTTGTCGATGAGGCGGGGAATATTCTGGGCCAGGGTCTTTCCGGGCCGGCGACGACCCGCCTCGGCGTGGGCAATGCCTGGGCCTCCGTCATGCGCGCCTGGACGGGTGCTGCAGAAGAAGCGGGCCTCAACCCGGAAAGCGCGAACAACGTGACGGCCGGAATTGGTATCGCGGGCCTGACCCGTGCCGGATCACGCGAGGAGCTGGAAGCCCTGCCCCATCCCTTCGGCGGAATATGCTTCACCTCGGATGGAGCAGCGGCTTGTCTCGGTGCCCATTCGGGTCATGATGGCGGCATTGTCATTGCGGGAACCGGCTCCATCGGTCTTGCCATAGTCGGCGGGCAGGAGCTGCGCGCAGGCGGCTATGGTTTTCCCATTTCTGACGAGGGCAGTGGCGCAGATCTTGGCTTGAAAGCCATCCAACTCTCTCTGCGGGCATTCGATGGACGCCGGGAAAAGACGGCGCTTCTCAACGAGGTGCTCAACCGCTTCGACCACACGCCTGCGAAAATCGTCGGGTGGATGGATAAGGCAACGGCGACGGACTACGCGACCTTCGCGCCGCTGGTTCTGCGCCATGCGGATCAGGGCGATGCAGCCGGACGACAGATCGTCCAGTCGGGTGCCGAACAGATCGATGCGTTGGTGCGGCGCCTGCTGGATTATGGTGCGCCGCTGGTTACCCTTCTCGGTGGTCTTTCCGGTCCGCTGGAGCCTTGGCTCTCACCAGATGTGCGCCGCCGCCTCAAGCCAGCCGACGGCGACGCAGTGGCGGGTTCCATCATTCTTGCGCGCAGATACGAGCGCTGAACGCACAGAAGGGTTCCAAATCTTTCCGCCTGACGAAAGGAATATTATATTCCTAATTTAATTGACAATTGGAATATTCAATCGTAGTCTCTTAAGAAATCAAGAGCGAGGATCCATGTCGCACCAGCACCTGATGGCCGAACTTGAGCAGCTGGTTTCCGAAGCTCGCAATCCCAACTCCATGTCGATCGATCTGCTTCCGACGCAAGACATTCTGGCGATCATGAACCGGGAGGATGAACTGGTTCCGGCAGCCGTCGCCCGTGTTGTCCCTGAAATTGCAAAGGCCGTGGACGAGATCGTCCGGGCGTTTCGCGAAGGCGGCCGCCTGATTTACATTGGTGCGGGAACGAGTGCGCGGCTCGGCGTTCTCGATGCATCCGAATGCCCGCCGACATTCTCCGTGCCGGAAGGCATGGTGGTTGGTCTGATTGCCGGTGGCCCCAAGGCCATTCTGCATGCCGTGGAGGGTGCGGAAGACAATGTGGAGGAAGGCAAGCGCAATCTACAAGAGATCAATCTGTCTGCGAAGGATGTCGTCGTCGGCATCGCGGTCAGCGGCAGAACGCCCTATGTCGTCGGTGCGCTGACTTACGCGCAATCCATCGGTGCCAAAACCATATCGCTGACCTGCAATCCGCATTCCACACTGGTCGAGATGGCCGACATCGCCATTGCGCCGGTCGTCGGGCCGGAAGTGGTGACCGGCTCGACGCGTCTGAAATCCGGCACCGCGCAAAAGCTGGTCTTGAACATGCTGACAACGGCCAGCATGATCCGCATTGGCAAGACCTATGAAAACCTGATGGTCGACCTTACCATCAGCAACCAGAAGCTCGAGGCGCGGGCCATCCGCATCATTGCAGAGGCAACGGGGTGTTCTGCGGATATCGCAGAGAGCCACCTGAAGAAGAGCGGCAATAACGTCAAACGCGCTATCCTGATGATCCTCACCGGCATGGAAGCGCAGGATGCAGATGTCGCGCTTGCCCGCCACGACGGTTTTCTGCGCAAGGCAATTGCAGAGGCGCAGGCCTGAACGAATTTTTTGCTGAGTGCCCGGCCTTCAGAAGCTTCGGGACCAGCTCACCAGAGGGAGAATGAGCATGACACTGAAAATCGCCAGTAAATGGTTGGCCTGTGCTGCCGTCGTCGGTGGACTCATGGGTGCCACCGCAACCCCAAGCCTTGCCGCGACGCTGAAAATGGCCTGGGCACAGGATGCCACGGGCCTCGACCCGCACAAGCAGACCGCCTTCTCCTCCATACGTCTGCTGGAACTGATTTATGAGCCCTTGGTCCGTCTCGACGGCGACCTGAAGATCGTTCCGGCGCTGGCGAAGGAATGGACCTTTTCCCCCGATGCCAAGACGCTGACCTTCAAGCTGGACCCTGCGGCAAAGTTTCATAACGGCGCAGCTGTGACATCCGCCGATGTGAAAGCCTCCTTCACCCGCATTCTCGATCAGGCCACCGGTGCTGCCGCGCGCGCGAACTATGTGTCCATCGCCAGCATCGACACGCCTGATGACAAAACTGTCGTATTCAACCTCTCGCAGCCGGATGTGCCATTGCTGACGGCCATGGGCAGCATCAATGCAGCCATCGTTCCGGCGTCTGAAATCACCGGCGGCAAGATTGGCACGGCAGCTATCGGCACCGGCCCCTTCAAACTGGAAAAGTGGGAACCGAACCAGAAGGAAGTGCTGAAGGCCCATGCCGAATGGGCTGGCGGCAAGGTGGGTGTCGATGGCATCGACATCAGCGTTCTGCCGGATGAAAACGCCATTCTGGCCGCCCTTCGCGCCAAGCAGGTGGATTTCGCCCTGCTGAACGATCCACTGGTCGCAACGCTGGTTCCCAAGGTTGCTGGTCTGACGCTTAACCGGAAGCCAGTTCTATCCTACCACGTTCTGCAATTGAACCCTTCGCGCAAGCCGATGACGGAGCTTGCCGTTCGTCAGGCCATCTCCTGCGCCATTGATCGTCAGGATGTTCTCGATACGGCGCTACTGGGAGAAGGCCAGATCACCGGTCCCTTGACCATGCCGCTTTATCGCTCGGATCCGAATTCCCTGTTCTGCTACAAGAAGGATCTGGAGAAGGCGAAGAAGCTGATGGCCGATGCCGGTTTCAAGGACGGTTTCTCGGCAACCGTGATTGCCGCCACCGGCGAGCCACCAACAGCTGCCTCCGAAGCACAGGTCATCCAGTCTCAGCTGAAGGAAATCGGCATCAAGCTCGATATCAAGCTGATGGAATTAAACGTCTATGTCGATACCTGGCTGAAGGGTGATTTCGACATGGCTGTGGCGCTGAACGGCGGTCGTGCCGATCCATACACCATGTACAACCGCTACTGGACCAAGGCTGGCAACCTGCAAAAGGTTTCAAACTATGCCGACGATACGCTTGATGATCTGATGCAGAAGGGTCGTGTCGAGACCGATGTCGCCAAGCGCAAGGAAATCTTTGCCGCCTTCGACAAGCATCTTGCTGAAAAATCGCCGTGGATCTGGCTCTACACTGGTTATTCCTACACGGCACAGCAGCAGAACGTACAGAACTTCGTCGCAACTCCGGATGGCTCGCTCTTCGGGCTTTCCAAGGTCTCCCTAAAATAAAGCGTTCGAGGCGGATGACACGATGAACTACCTGCTTCGACGTCTCGTCACATTCCCTCTTGTGATGCTGGGCGTCTCCATTCTGGTTTTCGTGGCCATCCGCCTCGTGCCCGGCGATTCCATCACGGCCATGCTTGGCACGGAAGCTGGCCTGCTGACGCCTGATCAGCGTCAGGCGCTTGCCGCCTATTTTGGCCTTGATCAAGGATGGCTCGTTCAATATGGCAAGTGGCTGTCCGGGGTCGTCTCCGGTGATCTCGGCCTGTCGGTCACCTATGGAAAACCGGTGCTGGATGTGATCCTGCAACGCTTCCCGCTGACGCTGGAGCTCGCTTTCCTGTCCATGGTAATTGCGCTTTGCTGCGGAGTGCCGCTCGGCGTATTTGCCGCTACGCGCAACGGGCGCGGCTCCGATCTCGGCGTGCGCATTTTTGCGATGATCGGCCAATCAACGCCCAGTTTCGTTATCGGTCTTGGCATCATCTACGTGCTTTCGGCGGGCTTCGGTATCCTGCCGTCCATGGGCGAATACATTCCGTTTGCTCAGGATCCGCTTGGCAATCTCAGCCAGTTGATCCTGCCCGCACTCACACTTGGCCTGTCCTTCACCGCCTCTGTCACCCGCATTTCCCGCTCGGCCATGCTGGATGTGCTGAGCGACGACTATGTGAGAACGGCGCGCAGCAAGGGTGTGCCGAAGCGCAAGGTGATCTGGCGGCACGCCCTGCCCAATGCGCTGATCCCCGTCGTCACGCTGAGCGGCGTCGAGTTCGGCTATCTGCTGGGCGGTGCCGTGCTGGTGGAGCAGATTTTCGCGCTTCCCGGCCTTGGCCGCATGACGCTGGAGGCCATTCTTCAGCGAGATTATGCGCTGGTGCAGGGTGCTGTGCTGTTCGTCGCGCTGAACTTCATGATCGTCAATCTTCTCGTCGATCTCGCCTATGTCACGCTCGATCCACGCATCCGTCTCGGAGGCCGGTCATGAGAAGCTTCCTGAAAAGACTGCTCGGCCATTCTAGCGGGCGGATCGGCGCGTTCATCGTCTGCCTCTATCTCGCCATCGCCCTTGCAGCATGGGTCGGTATCACCCCTTACGATCCGCTGAAACAGTTCCGTATTGACCGGCTCCAGGGGCCAAGCGCTGCTCACTGGATGGGAACCGACATGTTCGGCCGTGATGTCATGAGCCGGTTGATGATCGGCATCGGCCAATCCTTTCTGGTTGCTTTCTCTTCGGTCGGCATCGCAGCCCTTGTTGGCACCCTCCTCGGCCTGACCGCTGCCTGGTTTGGTCGTCTGTGGGATGGCGTGGTAATGAGGCTGATGGATGTTCTGCTGGCGTTTCCAGCCATTCTGCTGGCGCTGCTGTTTATTACCGTCGTCGGTCCGGGCACTTTTACCAGCATTCTTGCGATTGCCTTCGTCTACACGCCGATCTTCACCCGCGTTGTGCGCGGCCCTGCCCTCTCCATCCGGGCGCGGGATTTTGTTGATGCAGCACGCACCTTCGGCAGCTCGACCTCGTATATCCTGACGCGGCATCTGATGCTGAACCTTGTTGCACCCTTGACGGTGCAGGTGACGCTGGCGCTTGCCTGGTCGCTGCTGACGGAATCGGGCCTCAGCTTCCTTGGCCTTGGCACGCAGCCGCCGAATTCATCGCTTGGCCTCATGCTGGCCGACAGCATCAACCTCATGGAAATGGCACCCTGGCTGCTGATATTCCCCGGCCTCACCGTTATGCTCGGCATTCTGGGCTTCAACCTGCTCGGCGATGCGCTGCGCGATCTTCTGGACCCCCGTATGCGCAGGGCCGCGGCATGACACAGCTTCTCTCGGTTCAAAACCTCAGCGTCGGCTTCGGCAGAGGCGACAACATCAAGCCCATCATCCGGGATGTCAGTTTTACGCTCGATGCCGGTGAAACGCTGGCCATCGTCGGCGAGAGCGGGTCCGGCAAGTCGGTCACGGCGCTTTCCATCAACCGGCTGATCGATTACGGCGGCGGCCGTATTCTGGACGGTCGCATCGATTTTGCCGCTTCGAATGGCCGGGCGCTGGATCTTGCCACCCTGCAAGAGAACCAACTGGAGCGTATTCGCGGTTCCGAAATTGGCATGATCTTTCAGGAGCCGATGACCTCGCTCAACCCTGTCGTCACCATCGGCAGGCAGATCGAGGAAGTCTTTCGCTTGCAAGGCAAGAGCGGTTCAGAGGCCCGGACCGAGACGCTGCAGGCGCTCGACCGTGTTCGCATAGCCGATGCCGCCCGCCGTCTCAGCTACTATCCGCATCAGCTTTCCGGCGGCATGCTCCAGCGGGTGATGATCGCCATGGCGCTTGCCGCCTCCCCTCGCCTGCTGATTGCCGATGAGCCGACAACGGCGCTGGATGTCAGCGTGCAGGCGCAGATCATGGCGCTCTTGTCCGAGCTTCAGCGAGAAACCGGCACCGGCCTCATCTTCATCACGCATGATCTGGGACTTGTCGCAGGCATTGCAGACCGCGTCATGGTCATGCAGGCGGGGCAGGTGGTGGAACAGGGGGCGGCGGACCATATTCTCGATCATGCGCAGCACCCCTATACGCAACATCTCTTGAAGGCGGTTCCGCACTTCACCAATGGCAACCATGTGCGTGAAGATGCACCACGCCTTGCGCCATCTGCGGCAAAAGCCTGCCTGTCCGTCGAAGGTCTCACCGTTCGCTTTCCCGCCACTGCCGGCCTTCTGCGCCGCTCCATCGGCGCCATCCATGCTGTCGAATCCGTCGATTTCGATATTCTACCCGGCGAGACACTGGCGATTGTCGGCGAGAGCGGTTCGGGCAAATCCACCACCGCGCGGGCACTGCTCGGTCTGGTAAACCCAACCCGCGGAACCTTCCGCGCTGATGCGCAGCAGGCAACACAATCGCAAAAGCCTATGCAGATGGTGTTTCAAAACCCTTATGCCTCGCTGAACCCCCGCCTCGATGTTCAAAGCCTTTTGTCAGAGCCCGTTCTCGCGGCAGGACAGCGCCTGACCAGGGACATTCAGGCGCGCATGACTTCGCTACTGGAGCGTGTAGGCCTGCCGAGCGATAGCCTTACCCGCTATCCGCATGAGTTTTCCGGCGGCCAGCGCCAACGCCTGTGCATTGCCCGCGCGCTTATGCTCGATCCATCGATTCTTGTGCTGGATGAAGCGGTTTCCGCGCTGGATGTCTCGGTGCAGGCCCGCGTGCTCGATCTGCTGATCGACCTGCAAAAGGAGCGCAACCTCGCCTATCTCTTCGTCTCGCATGATATGGCTGTGGTGGAACGCATCGCTCACAGGATCGCCGTGCTCTATGGCGGGCAGATCGTCGAAATTGGTGAGGCGCGTTCGGTGCTTTCCAATCCGCAACATGCTTATACCAGAAAGCTGATTGCCGCCGTGCCGACTATTGAAAGAAGGCGCGAACGTTTTGAGCTGAACACGGATGCCGTTCCAACCCTGTTGCGCCCCGCCGGATATGAGCCTCCGCCCGCAGAGTGGTCCACCCTCGCGCAGGATCATCTCGTGCGCATCCAGCCAGCCGCCAATGCCTGAAACCCGGATTCGACCATGCCACAGACAGCTGATCTCACCTCGCCATTCGAATCCGCCTTCTCCCTTCTGAAGACGAGCATTGATGAGGGACGTATTCCGGGCGGCGTACTGGGCATGATCGATCGTCAAGGCAACCGGTTGACGCGTGCCATTGGCCTTGCACAGAAGATTGGCGATGAACGTCCCATGACGCTCGAGACATGGTTCGATCTGGCATCGCTCACCAAGGTGATCTTCACCACGCGCCGCATTCTGGAACTTGCGGCGGCGGGGACAATCGATCTGGATGCACCGATTACCACCGTCATCCCCGATTTTCGTCAATATGCGCCGAACTGTTGGGAACGTTCAGTCACCTTTCGCCAATGTCTCGGCCATCAGACGCCTTTTCCGGCGGTCGAACCGATCTACACCTATGACGGCGACCCGGATCGCCTGCGTGCTTTCGTGCTGCAGCGCGAATGGCGACACTGCGAACCCGCCTATTCGGACATCAACTATATCCTTCTCGGCATCGCGCTGGAGCGTCTGGAGGGCAAGCGCATTCGTGACATGGACGCCGGTTCTGGCTTCGCCTTTTCCGGTGATCCCGCCGTCACAGCCGCAACAGAGTTCTGCAACTGGCGCAACCGCATGATCTGCGGCGAGGTGCATGACGAAAACTGTTTTGCGCTGCAAGGCTCCGGCCATGCAGGGCTTTTCGGCACAGTGGATGCGGTTCTCACCTATGCGGCTTCACTCCTGCAAGGCGATCTGAACGGCGACCCTGTGGTGCAATGGATGCGCCAGCCCCTGTCAGAGAAGCGCACGCACGGCTGGGAGCGCGCCCATGCCGGATGGTCCGGCGGTTCGCTGTGCAACGAAAGCGTCATCGGCCATACGGGTTTTACCGGCACCGGTCTCTGGATCGATTTCGAGCGCGGTCGCGCCTGGACGCTGTTGACCAATCGCGTTCACCCCACCCGCCATTTCGACAGCGGCATTTTTACGCTAAGGGCTGGGTTAAGCGATGCCATCAATGGTTATTGAGGAGAGAGAAATGCAGCCGATCTGGGCCGTGGGTTTGATGACCGGAACCGTTCTCGATGGGAACATCGACGTTGCCCTCCTGAAAACCGATGGCGAGCGGATCGAGGCATTCGGCGCTTATACGCTGGCACCCTATGATCGGGCCGTCCGCGACCTTCTGGAAGAAACGCTTGCTCAAGCCCGCAAGTGGAATTTCGAAGGGCCGGAACCTGAGATCTTTACCGGTGCAGAAGAGGCTTTGACACGGGCACAATCTGCAGCCGTGCGTGAACTGGTGGAAAGCACCGGCCTTTCCATGACCGATATCGGCATTGTCGGCTTTCACGGTCAGACGGTTCTGCACCGCGCGCCGCAGCCGGGCCGCATTGGCGCAACACGGCAACTTGGCGATGGCGAGTTGATGGCCAAGCTCCTGGGCTGCAAGGTGGCTTACGACTTCCGCAGCGCGGATGTGCGTGCCGGAGGTCAGGGCGCACCGCTTGCCGCCGCTTATCATTCCGCTTTATTGAAAGGCGTTTCACAGGATGGATCTGCGGCCATTCTCAATCTTGGTGGTGTCGCCAATACCACCTGGAGTGACGGCAAGGGCCATGTCGTCGCCTTCGATACGGGTCCGGCCAATGCGCCGATCAATGACTGGATCAAGCAGCATGGTCGCGGCGACATGGACCGCGACGGTCTTATTGCAGCCTCTGGCACAGTGAACGAGGAGCGCCTGCATCAGCTTCTGCAACATCCTTATCTCACGGCAAACTTCCCGAAATCGCTGGATCGTTTCGACTTTGGCGCCTCCATGGCAGAAGGGCTCTCTCTGGAGGATGGCGCGGCGACGCTGACGGCGTTCACGGCATCTGCGGTCGGCAAGGCACTGGATCTATTGCCGGAAAGGCCGCAAAAGCTCTTCGTCAGCGGTGGCGGTCGCCATAATCCAACGCTGATGAGAATGTTGGGCGAACGCGCCAAGATCGAGGTTCAACCGGCGGAAACGCTGGGCTGGCGCGGTGATGCGGTGGAGGCCGAATGCTTCGCCTTCCTCGCCGTGCGCGTGCTTCGCGATCTGCCGATCAGCTTCCCCACCACGACAGGTGCGCCGGAGCCGCTGAAAGGCGGCAGACTGGCAGGATAATCAAAGCTTTTTCTTCAGAAACTTCCGGGTGCGCCCGATGGGGAAATCCGGAAGTTCGCCGAATACTTCATATCCCTGACGGGTATAGGCCTTTTCGGCAACGGGATTGAATGTATCGATCCAGGCGGAATGGCAGCCTCTGGCTCTTGCCTCTTCCTCTGCCGCTTGCAGCATGCGGCCTGCCATGCCCTGCCCGCGAAGGGCTTCATCCACCCACAGCCACTGGGTGAAAAGCCAGCCCCAACCGGTATAACCGTTGATGCCCGCCTTGAGAGCACCCGCATCGTCCCGGACAAGAACTGTCAGCGCTTTGCGCTCCGACGGCCCGACATCGGCGTCATTGAAGGCTGCGAGGTTTTCACCAATTACGCCAAGCTCATCCGGCTCGGGTTTATCCGTTACAACGAGTTTCGTGTTCATTTTTGTGTTCTAGGCGGCATTCGCTGCGCTGAACAGAGACAAAACGCTTCACACCGCCCGCGTGAATGCCTAGCTTCGCCCCAAATCACGGACGGGGTGTAAGGGCGGATGGAACTGGAAGCGGCAACAGGTAGCGATCGCAGAAGAGGCTCAGGCGTCAAGCTGGCCTATGATGTACTGCGCGATGAAATTCTCGACCTGGTGCTGCAACCGGGAAGCGCGATTGACGAAGTTCAACTGGCGGAACGCTTCAACATGTCGCGAACGCCGATTCGCGAGGCATTGGTACGACTAGCAGCAGAAGGCTTGATCCATACCCTGCCCAATCGGTCGACGCTTGTCGCGCCGATCGATTTCCTGAATATGCACACCTATTTCGATGCGTTGGTGCTCATGTATCGCGTCACGACCAAACTGGCGGCGCAACACCACAGGGCCCCGGATCTGGCACTCATCAAGGAGAAGCAGAGACAGTTTGCGGATGCCGTCAAAGCCCAGGACGCGCTGGCGATGATCGCCACCAATGCCGAATTTCACCTTGCCATAGCGGAGGCGGGACGCAACGCCCATTTTGTCAGCTTTTTCAAAAGGCTCCTTGATGAGGGGAGACGCATCCTGCGGCTTTACTATCAGTCTTATGAAGACCGCCTTCCGCATCGCTTCGTACAAGAGCACGAGGATATGATCTCTGCCATCGAGAATCGTAATCTCGAACTTGCGGAGGAGTTGGCCCGCGATCATGCCGAGCAGATTGTCGCTCAGGTTCAGAAGCTGCTTGTGCATGGCGAGCGGCTGCAAATGATAATTTGACACAAGGAATTATTGTCGACAAATAAAATACAAAACACTATAGATGCGGCTAGGATAACCGCGTGCTTGCGCGCGCGAACAGAGGGAATATTCGCATGGCCACTTCCGTGTTTTCAGGCGTCATGCCTGCGTTGATGACCCCTTGCAAAGCGGACCGCACACCGGATTTCGATGCGCTGGTGCGCAAGGGTCAGGAACTGATTGCGGCGGGAATGTCTGCCGTCATCTACTGTGGCTCCATGGGCGACTGGCCGCTTCTGACAGATGCTCAGCGCATGGAAGGCGTGGAACGTCTGGCCAAGGCTGGCGTTCCGGTCATCGTCGGCACCGGTGCGGTCAACACGGCAACGGCAGTGGCCCATGCGGCTCATGCGCAGAAGGTTGGCGCGAAGGGCTTGATGGTCATCCCTCGCGTCCTGTCCCGCGGCTCAGTCATCTCTGCGCAGAAGGCGCATTTCAAGGCGATCCTGTCTGCTGCACCCGATCTTCCGGCCGTCATCTACAATAGCCCCTATTATGGCTTTGCCACCCGCGCCGATCTGTTTTTCGCACTGCGCGCCGAACACCCGAACCTCGTCGGCTTCAAGGAATTCGGCGGCACCGACGATTTGCGCTATGCGGCGGAGAACATCACCAGCCGCGCCGATGAGGTGACGTTGATGATTGGCGTTGATACCGCCGTGTTCCACGGCTATGTCAATTGCGGCGCAAGCGGTGCCATCACGGGCATCGGTAATGTTCTGCCGAAGGAAGTGCTGCATCTTTGCAAGCTTTCCCAGGCCGCAGCTGCAGGCGACTTTGATGCTCGCGCCCGCGCACTCGAACTGGAAAATGCGCTCGGCGTTCTCTCCTCCTTCGACGAAGGCCCGGATCTGGTTCTCTTTTTCAAGTACATGATGGTGCTGAAGGGTGAGAGCGAATACACGCTGCACTTCAACGAAACGGACGAGCTGACGGAAAGCCAGCGCGGCTATGTCGAAGCGCAGTTCACCCTCTTCAACACCTGGTATGCAGGCTGGAGCAAGCAAACCGGCGCCGTACAGACCTACATGCCCTGATGCATCGCGCCGGGGCCCGCGCCGTCAACCTTGATATTTATCAAGATTGACGGCGCGCCCTTCGGCAGTAAACCTCTTGAACTCTGAAGCGTCAGCCGATAACGACCTTGATGACCTCAACTCAATCAGGCGTCTCGGCATGGCTCCAGAATTCCTCGTAACGCATTCCGGCGGTTTCCACGCGGATGAGCTTCTGTCGAGTGTCGTCCTCACGCGCCTGTATCCGCAGGCTCGCATTGTTCGTAGCCGCGCGCCGGACTGGATCACGCCGTCGAGTAACCGCATCATCTATGACGTCGGCGGCGCTTATGATCCGGATGCCCGCATATTCGATCATCACCAGCGCGGCGCGCCTTTGCGCGATGATGGTCAGCCTTTCAGCTCTTTTGGTCTGGTCTGGCGGCATTATGGTCAGGATTATCTGAGAGCCTTGCAGGTTCCCGAAAAGAATGTCGCCACCCTTCATCAAAGTTTCGATCAGGACTTCGTTTTGCCGATCGACCTTATGGACAATGGGGCACTGAACCCATCTGCAGCCGGGCCGCTAGCCGATCTCACGCTGCCGGTTCTTCTGGAAACATTGAAGCCGGTTTTCGATGACAAGTCACCGGAAGCAGACGACCGGGCGTTTCATGTCGCGCTCGTCATTGCTCGCAGTTTCGTTGAAGCCAACCTGAAGCAGGACGCCGCCAAGCTGCGCGCCGAATCCATGGTGATGAAGGCGATTGCCGCCGCCGGAGACAGGAAGGTTCTAGAGCTGCCAATGGGCATGCCTTTCCGTCCCGCCATCGTAAAGGCTGGCGCGGAACATCTGCTCTTCGTCGTGCACCCGCGCGATCAGGATTGGTGTCTGACCGGCATTCGCCGGGTTAGTGACAGTTTCGAATTGCGCGCGGATCTGCCAAAAGCCTGGGCAGGCCTGACCGGTCAGGCACTGGCCGATGCAAGCGGCGTGGCAGGCGCTACCTTCTGTCATAACGGCCGGTTCATTGCCGCAGCAGCAACGCGGGAAGCAGCTTTGCAACTGGCAGAACTTGCCGTCGCAGAGCATCTGAAAGCAGTTTGACGAACAGCTTCAGCTTTCCAGCGCTTGGACCTTGCGAGTGAGATCATCGAGATAGGCCGTGACGGACAAATCGGAGCCCGTGGAATCCATAAGCAACTGGCTGGGTGACTTCGATCGTCCAAACTGATGGACATTGCGGTTCAACCAGTTTTTTAATGGCTCATAATCGCCTGTCTCCAGGCCATCGGAGACAGCTTTTTCATGATTGGCAGCAGCGAAGAACTGCGACGACATGATATTGCCCAGCGTGTAGGTGGGGAAAGAACCGACCAGCCCCGACGACCAGTGGACATCCTGTAGCACGCCCAGCGTATCATTCGGCACGTCGAGACCCAGATAAGCCTTCACTTCTTCCCGCCAGATTGCGGGTAGATCCGACACACGAATTTCTCCGGCCATCAATCCAGCCTCGATCTTTGAGCGAAGCATGATGTGAAAGTCATAGGTCAGTTCATCCGCTTCGACACGGATAAAGCCAGGGCGCGTGGCATTGACCGCACGCCAGAAGGCATCCGAATCCACATCTGCCAGCTGCTCCGGGAAGCAGGCTTGCAGATCCTTGAAGTGAAGCTCCCAGAACCGACGCGAGCGGCCAACGCGGTTTTCCCACAGGCGCGATTGGGATTCATGGACACCAAAGCTCGCACCGCCGACCGCATAGAGATTGATGAAGTCCGTTGCAAAGACGGAGCGTGAAAAGGCCGGTGCAACGCCCTGCTCGTACATGCCGTGTCCTGCCTCGTGCCAGACGGCGAACAGACCCGCTGGCAGCCAGTTCTCCCGGAAACGGCCGGTAATACGCACGTCTGAACTGGTGAAGGAAATCTCGAATGGATGCACGGCATCATCCAGACGGCCGCGGTTGAAATCATAGCCGAAGCGAGCCGCCATCTTGCTGGAAAAGTCTCGCTGGGTCTCGACGGGGTAGCTGCGTTCCAGAATGTCGATACGCGTCTTCACCTGCTTGGCCCGCTCCAGAAGTGGCAGCAAGCCCTTGCTCAGATCGTCATAAACGGTTTTCAGCCGCAACCAGGTCATGCCCGGTTCGTAAGCCGATATCGCCGCATCATACGGATGCTCACCGTAACCGATGGCCTCCGCGATCTGCCGCTGCATCTCCATGGTGTGCTCAAGATAGGGCGCGAAAGCCGCAAAATCATTAGCAGCACGGGCACTCGTCCAAGCCCCTTGAGCAACCGTCTTAAGCTCCGCCGCAGCACTGATCAGATCCGCCGGAATTCTGGAAAGCACGGCAATGGCGCCTTTCGCCTGTTCAACGGCCAGGCGGCGGGTATCTCTTGGCGCAACCCCCTTCAATTCCACTTGCGCATTCTCGATTGAACGCTGAAGCGCATCGCTGGTCGCCATGTCTCTGGCAATGCCAACGAGTGTTGCAATCTGCTTGGCTCGCGCTTCCAGCCCGCCCGGAGGCATCATGGTGCGCGAATCCCAGGTCAGCAGATTGACCGAACAGAGAACGTCGTTGACGCGGGCAATCTCTGCTTCGAATGCGGCATAGCTCATTTTGTGCTCCTGATTGAGCTTCTGACCCGCAGTGAAGAACACGGGACAAATCGTAATAATTAGCTAATACGATTCCAACGAATTCACATGGTGTCAATCTAAATTGACTTCACATCATTGACGAATTTCCGCAAATACGGAATTATCGTATTATTCAACTATAACAGTCGCGATCATGAAGTTTGCCGTTGATCGAAACCTGCCGCTTCCGCTGCGCAATCAGCTCCACGGGCTGATCGAATACGGCATCAGCTGCGGCGAGCTTGCGCCGGGCGAGATACTTCCATCGGTCCGCGAGCTTGCGGATATGGTGGGCGTTGCGCCGATGACGGTGGCTCAGGTCTATTCGGACCTGAAGGAAAAAGGATTACTGCAGACCAAGCCGGGTGCGGGCACATTTGTTGCCAACAGACAGATCGACGGGGCCTCGGACCCGACGAAACATGTCTACCTGTATAGACAAATAGACAATCTAATTGAGCAGAGCAGAAATCTCGGCCTCCAGCCTTCGGAATTGATTGCGGCCATTAACACGCGCCTTCGCCAATCCAACCTTGTATCAGCCAGACCTCGTGTTCTTGTGGTGGGACTCTTTCCGGATGCCACGCGCAGCTATGCGGATTTTCTAAGCCGCAAGCTTGCCAATCATGCACGCGTCGAATTCACAACGATTTCCTCGCTGGAGCAAGACACGCAAGGCGTTCCGGAAGCGCGTTCGGCAGACCTGATCGTTACGATCGTCAACCGGCTGCAGCAGGTGAAGACCCTGCTGCCGGATGCGAATGTGGTGGCCATCCGCTTCACCCCGTCTGAAGAAACCCGTCGCGCGCTGGCATCTCTGGATTCGCGTACGAAAGTCGCAGCGGTTTCGCTCTTTCCTGAATTTCTGCCGATCCTGAAAGCCGGGATCGAGCGTTTTGCCCCGCATGTATCTCACATCACCGCCGGGACAATGGACTTGCCCGCGTTTCGCGCCGAACTCGCTGAAGCTGACGTCATCATTCATGCAACCGGAGCCGACCAGACGTTGGGGGATAGCTACCCCGACCTTCCACGGATCGAATACCGCCATGCGCCCGATGAGGCTGACATCGAGCGGATTATCATACCCGCATTACCCTTTTGAGAACATGCCGCATGCATGAAGGAGCACAGCATGAGCCAACAACCAATCCTGATCTGGGGCGCCGGTGCCATCGGCGGCACGTTGGGAGCCGCCTTTCTTCGTGCCGGAGAGAACGTGCTGTTCGTCGATAACGTCAAGGAGCATGTCGACGCGATCAATACCAAAGGGCTGACGATCACCGGCCCGATCTTTGAAGGAACATTCAAAGCCAAAGCCTGCCTTCCGGAAGAGGTAGAAGGCCAGTTCGACCGTGCTTATCTCTGCGTCAAGGCGCATCATACGGAAGCGGCGGCGCGGGATCTGGTGGAGCATCTGGCGTCAGACGGCTACGTCGTTTCTGCCCAGAACGGTCTGAACGAACAGGTGATCGCCCGGATTACCGGCGAAAACCGCGTCGTTGGCTGCTTCGTGAACTTCGGCGCGGACTATCTGGAGCCGGGCGTCGTGCAGTATAGCGGCCACGGCGCGGTGGTGCTCGGCGAATTGCATGGACGGTTTACCGAAAGGGCGGAGCGCATCTACGACCTTCTGAAACAATTCGAACCAAAGGCTCTGATCACCAACAATATATGGGGCTTTCTCTGGGGCAAGCTGATCTATGGTGCGCTTCTCTTCGGCACCGCACTGACCAATGACAGCATTGCCGATGTGCTGGACAACCCAACAGCACGACCAGTGTTGCGCAAGCTGGCTCTGGAAGTGGCAACGGTCGCTGCGATCAACAATATCAAGCCGGAAGCCTTCGACGGTTTCGATCCGGCTGCCTTCGGACCATTGGCAAAGCCCGAACAGACAGAGCGATCATTCGATGAAATGGTGGCGCACAACCGTCGCTCGGTGAAATCCCATTCCGGCATCTGGCGGGATCTGGCCATCCGCAAGCGCAAGACGGAGGTGGACGCGCAGGTGCTGCCGATCGCTCAGGTCGGCAAAGATTCGCACGTTCCGACGCCCTTGGTGCTGAAACTGGTGGAGATGATCCATGAGATCGAAGAAGGCCATCGTCCTCTCCAGCTTTCCAATCTGGAAGAACTGGAAAGAGCGGGCGCATGAACATCTCGTTCGAAGACAAAGTGGCCATTGTCACGGGTGCCGCGCATGGCTTTGGCCGGGCTATCGCGCAAGGTTTCTCCAGCCGGGGCGCTTTCGTGCATCTCTGTGACATCAATGCCGAAGCTTTGGCGGAAACCGCCGCGCTTTGCGGCTCCAACGCGCAGATCCATGTGCTTGATGTCAGTGATCGGGCAGCGGTTCAGGCGACCGTTGCATCAATGGGTGATGTGGATATTCTCGTCAACAACGCAGGCGGCGTGCGGGGTCAGGTGGGCAGGCCGATCGAGGAGATTTCCGAGGCGGATTGGCAGGCTATTCTGGATGTGAACCTCTCGGGTGCGTTCTTCATGGCGCAGGCGGTAGCCCCTTCCATGAAGGCGAGGCGCTTTGGGCGTATCATCAATATTTCCAGCGGCGCGGGGCTCGGCATTTCGCTTACGGGCATTCAATCCTATGCCAGTGCCAAGGCAGGCCAGATTGGTCTCACCAGACAGCTCGCCCATGAGCTTGGTCCGTGGAACATAACCGTCAACAATGTCGCTCCCGGCTTTGTCCGTTCCAACCCTGCGACCGAACGTCAGTGGATGGCTATGGGCGAAGAAGGGCAGCAGAGGCTGATCCAGAATATCGCGCTGAAGCGTCTGGGCGAAGCCGATGACATCGCGAACATGGTCATATTTTTCGCCTCCGATTACGCCAACTGGGTGTCCGGTCAGGTGATCAGCGTCGACGGCGGCAAATAGAACACGAGAGGGCCGCTGGTCGGCGGCCTTCGTTTCGTGGCTATTACGGCTGGATGTGGAACACATCCGAATGGGTTCCGACGTAGAACTCACCATCCGGCGTCACCCAGCCGCGGAACATACCATCCGTATTATAGGGTGCCGTGATTGAGCCATCGGCACCGACGGCAACGAGACCGGCACCGATGTTGTGCTGCTTCAGATCTTCCTGAATGACCTTGGACGCCGCCTTCTCGAGGCTTTCTCCCAGATAGCTTACCCGGCTTGCGACTTCATGGCCTACCGCATAGCGCATGAAATATTCGCCCTTGCCGGTGCCGGAAACGGCGCAGGCACCATCCCGTGCATAGGTTCCAGCGCCTATAATCGGTGTGTCGCCAATGCGGCCTTCCGGCTTGTTGTTGTAGCCGCCGGTGGAGGTGGCTGCGGCAAGATGGCCTCGGCCATCCAATGCGACTGCACCGACAGTGCCGTGTTTTTCCGCTTCACTGGCCTTTGCCGCCGTTCCGGCAGCGGCATGCGCCTTCATGGCGGCAAGCGCCTTTACCCGACGTTCGGTCGTGAAATAATCCGGCTCCACCATGTCCAGACCGGCCTTGGCTGCGAAATCATCTGCCGCGGGACCGCCCAGCAGCACGGCATCGCCATGTTCCATGACTTTGCGCGCCGCCTTGATGGGATTGCGAATGCGCTGAACCAGAGTGACGGCACCGGCTTCCAGCGTCCTGCCATCCATGATCGAGGCATCCAGCTCATGCTGGCCATTGGTATTCAGGGCGGCACCATAGCCCGCATTGAAGTGCGGCGAATCTTCCATGACGACGACAGAGGCCTGAACCGCATCAAGCGCTGAGCCGCCGGCGGTGAGGACCTGCCAACCGGCCTTCAGTGCACGGCCCAGATCCACGCGGGCTGCCGCCCATTCTTCCTCGCTCAGGTCCAGCTTGGCCATGACGCCACAGCCGCCATGGATTGCCAGCGCTATTTTGCTCATTGAAATTCTCCTCAACCAGTCTTTCCTGTCGGACAAACAAAAAAGAGCCAGGCAAACCGCCCAGCTCTTCTCATCTTTGGGTCGGCGTTACTTCGCCGGACGAATGTTCATCGCCAAAGTATCCTCATCCGAGCGCGGCACGATGGAGATGGTCTTCTTCATGCCCCATGCCGAGATGGTGGAGGCAACCGCGAGATAGGGCCGATCTGTCGCCACCAGTGCATTGGCATCCATCAACAACTTCTCGCGCTTTGCCGTATCCATTTCCACGGCTGCATCTTCGATCAGCTTGTCCATGGTCGGGTTGACGTAACCACGCAGGTTGAAGGCGCCAAGCTTCTTGGCCGGATCATTGGAGTGCGTGAGGGAAGAAAGCGTGTAGTTCGCTTCACCCGTCAGCGTACCCCAGCCGGACATGGTCATGGAGTAATCGCCGCGCGTATTGGCCGGAAAAAACACCGCACCCGGTTGGGCATTGGCTTCCACCTGAATGCCAACCGCCGTCAGCATCTGCGCAATGGTCGTGCCTACATCCTTGTCACCTGGCAAACGATCGTTGGTGAAGGAGAAGGTGACCTTGAAACCGTTGGGGTAACCTGCTTCCGCCAGCAGCGCCTTTGCCTTCTTCGGGTCCGCCTTGGTCGGCTTCACATTCGGGTTCCAGCCGAAAATATTCGGCGTGACCAGCTGCGATTGAACCGCACCCATGCCTTCCATGGCGACTTCGGTCAGTGCTTCACGATCGATTGCCAGATCAAAGGCTTCGCGGACCTTGGGATCCTGGAAGGGGTTCTTCGGCAGCGGCGAACCATCCTTGGCGCTGACCTGCGGTGGCTTGTCGCGGAAGTCGAAAGCGATGTTGAAGAGATAGACACTCTCCTGCCGAACGATGGAAAGCTTGGTATCTTTCTCCAGTGTCGGGACATCAGAAGAAGGAATGCGCGCGATGATATCAACCTGACCAGCCTTCAACTGCGCAACACGGGCAGCATCATTTGGAATTTCCTTGCGGATAACCTTGTCCCACGGCTCCTTCGGACCCCAGTAACCGTCAAACTTCTCGACAACCAGCTGCTCCTTCGGCGTCCAGGAGACAAACTTGTAAGGACCGGTGCCGATGGCAGCCTTGCCCGAATTGAAGCCTTCGGCTGCCTTGTCCGCGCTGGCCGAGAAATCCTTCGCTGCAATGTGCGAGACGACGAAGAGGCGGATGAAATCATTCGGCAGTGTTGGTGCCGGACCGTCGGTCTTGATGCGGATTGTATAAGGGTCAACAATTTCGATCCCGCGGACGCGGCGGACATAGATCGTCGTCGGGTTCGGGCCGGTGACGGCCGGAATACGCTCGATGGAGAACTTCACGTCCTCAGCGGTGAAATCGGAACCATCGTGGAACTTCACGCCCTGACGCAGCTTGAATTCCCAGGTGGTGGGGTCAATCGCGGTCCAGCTAGTGGCAAGACCAGGCTCCAGCTCCAGATTGTTTCCGGATTTTACCAGCGAGTCGAAGATATGCTTCACAGCTTCAGCGTGGGTGCCGGCAGCCGTGAAATGCGGATCGACGGACAGCGGACCGGCGCGGACGCCTATTGTGAGATCCGCCGCAAGAGCGGAGGCAGACACGCTGCCCAGAAGCGCGGCTGCCAGCGAGGCTGTGCGCAGTACCTTGAAAAGGCTCATTCTTCGTTCTCCTCATTGTTTATTGTTGGGGGTGAAACAGGGGAATTCACCACGACCTTTGCAAGCAGTTCCGAGAGCATCAGCATCTCGGCTGGCGTGAGGGCGGACATCATGGACCGCTCTCGTTCCACCATCATCTGCATGGCCGCATCGACGATGCGCCTACCTTCGTCCGTGATATAAAGAACGAAGCTGCGCAGATCCGCAGGGTCCACTTCCCGGCGGATGATGTCCTTGTCGATCAGCTTCTGGATGGCGCGGCTGATCGTGTTCTTCGGAAAGCCTGAGGAAATGCAGATGGCACTGGCAGTCAGCCCATCGGCTAGGCCGAGCGAGTAGAGCACCACGAATTCTGGCCGTGGCAGGCCGAATTCTTTCTCCGTCCATCGATAGATGGGAACGTTGAACTGCAGCGCCAGAAAATTGAGGCGGAAGGAAAGCCAGCACGGGTTTTCCCACAGCTTGACGCCGACCAGCGGGTCGACATCGACATCGGCGGCCAAAGATTTCCCTCCCTGACGAAGCAGGGTTTCGAACATCGACTGTTGCGGAAGCGAGGTCATGGTGAGTGCTTGGCCCCAATTCAATTTTGTACCGTATGGAACTTGACGATAGCCTAATAGACTGTCAATCTCTTTTTTTAGTTCCGTATGGAACATCATGGTTGGGAAGGTCAGCCTTCGCCGACCCGTTATCTTTTATGCCGTATGCCTGCTTTTTGCTCACGAAGCGCGGGAGTCATGGCGAGGTGGGAGCTTTCATGAAAATCGCAGAAATGAACTGGATGCAGGTCGAGGAGCGTGCCGCCACGGATGATCGTTGCATTCTGCCGATCGGCAGCGTGGAGCAGCACGCCTATCTCAGTCTGGCAGTGGACATGATCCTGGCCGAGAAGGTTTCGATAGATGCCGCAGAACCGCTGGGCGTGCCGGTGTTTCCGGTCATGCCCTATGGTCTGGCATCGTCTTTCGCCACCTATCCCGGCACGCTGACGTTGACGCTTTCCACCTATATCGGCGTCATCCGCGATCTGCTTGACAGCATGTACCGTTCGGGTTTTCGCCGCATCCTGATCGTCAACGGTCACGGTGGAAATACGCCTGCAACAACCGTGATCTCCGAATGGCTGAACGCGCATCCAGACTGTTCCGTGAAATTTCACGACTGGTGGCGCGCGCCCAAAACCTGGGCAAAGGTGCAAGCCACAGACCCGGCAGCATCGCATGCCTCGTGGATGGAAAACTTTCCCTGGACCCGAATCAGCGATCCCCGCCAGCCGACGGGTGCGAAGCCGCAGGCCGATTATGCGCTGCTGGCCCGCGTGGACGCGGTCCGTAAGCGGGAAATTCTGGGCGATGGCAACTATCACGGTCTCTACCAGCGCCCGGACGAAGACATGCTGGCGATATGGGACGTTGCCGTCGCCGAAACGCGCGCGCTTCTGGAAGACGACTGGACCTGATTTTCGGGGCGGATACCAGCTGAACGATAAACCCGCATCAAGACGGGTCTCTCCATTGAAGGACGGGAACTTATGCTTGCTTTCATCCTGCAGCGACTGTGGCAGGCGGTCATCGTGATCTTTGCGATGTCGGCTCTGGTGTTCACAGGCGTTTATGCCGTGGGCAATCCAATCGACGTGCTCATCTCGCCGGATGCCACACAGGACATTCGCGCCGCCATCATTGCGCAATACGGTCTGGATCAACCCCTCTGGCAGCAATATTTCAGCTTTCTCGGCCGCGTCTTTCACGGCGATTTCGGACGCTCGCTGGTTTACAACATGCCGGTCAGCGAGTTGATCCTGTCGCGCCTGCCCGCAACGCTGGAATTGACGCTGACAGCGGTTATCTTCGCCAGTCTGGTGGGAATACCGATTGGTATGTATGCTGGCTACAAGCCGCATAGCCCGGTTTCCCGCGCCATCATGGCGATTTCCATCCTGGGTTTTTCGGTGCCGACGTTCTGGTTCGGCCTGATGCTGATCATGGTGTTTGCCGTACAACTCGGCATCATGCCCGCAGGCGGACGTGGAGAAACCGTCAGCATCGGCGGTTTTGAATTCAGTTTCCTGACGGCTGACGGGTGGAAGCATCTGGTACTTCCCGCCCTCAATCTGGCGCTCTTCAAGTTTTCGCTGATGATCCGCCTGGCACGGGCAGGAACCCGCGAATTGATGCTGAGTGATACAGTGAAATTCGCCCGCGCTGCCGGGCTGACAGAGTTCACCGTATTGAGCCGCCATGTTCTGCGCCTCATTTCCATTCCGCTCGTCACCGTCTTCGGGCTGGAACTGGCTTCCACGCTTGCCTTTGCGGTCGTCACGGAAACCATCTTTTCCTGGCCGGGTCTCGGCAAGCTGATCATTGACAGCATCACCTCGCTCGATAGGCCCGTGATGGTGGCTTACCTGATGCTCGTCGCCCTTCTTTTCATCGTCATCAACCTCGTGGTCGATCTCACCTATGCCTTGCTCGATCCCCGCCTGAGAAAGGGACGCGCCTGATATGAGAGACACATTGTTTGGACGCTTCGTTCAAGAATTCACCCGCAACAAGGTCGCAACAGGCGCGGCAATCGTGGTGTTCGCCATCGTCTTCATCGCGCTGATTGCGCCGCTGGTGACGCCGCAAGACCCCTATGATCTTGCCAATCTGGTGCTGCGCGATGCGCGTCGTGCACCCGGCTATGTGGGCAGCGGAGGATACACCCATTGGCTGGGAACGGATTCGCAAGGGCGAGACCTTCTGTCCGCCATCATCTACGGTCTGCGCATTTCGCTGCAGATGGGCGTGATTGCCGGTGGCGTTGCTTTCGTGGTCGGAGCGCTCGTCGGCTGCTCGGCGGCCTATATCGGCGGACGCTACGAAAGCATCGTCATGCGAATTGTCGATCTTCAGCTATCGTTCCCGGCCATCCTGCTGGCCTTCGTGATTGCGGCTTTGCTGGGTCAGGGGCGCTATCAGCTCATCATGGCGCTGATCTTTGCCCAATACGCCTATTTTGCACGCACCGCACACGGTGCCGCATCGGCGGAACGGCAGAAGGATTATGTCGAGGCAGCACTTTCCATTCCGCTTTCGCCGCTGCGCGTCGTGTTGAAGCACATCCTGCCAAACTCGCTGCCGCCGTTGATCGTGGTGGCGACCGTACAGGTAGCGAGTGCAATATCGCTGGAAGCGACTCTCTCCTTCCTAGGCGTGGGGCTTCCACCGACAGAACCTTCGCTTGGCATGCTGATTGCGAACGGCTTTCAGTATCTGCTCTCCGGTCGCTACTGGATTTCGATCTATCCCGGCATCGCGCTCATTCTGTTCATCGTGTCGCTCAATCTCGTTGGTGACCAGATCCGCGACCAGCTTAACCCGAGGCTTCGCCGATGACCGCCCAGACACAGGCTGCAATGGCCACCCCGCTGCTCGAAGTCAGCAATCTCAACACCTGGTTCGCGACAGCCCGTGGCGAAATCAAAGCCGTCGATGGCGTTTCCTTTTCGCTGGCGCCGGGCGAAGTGCTGGGCCTTGTGGGTGAATCCGGATCCGGCAAGTCGATCACCGGCTTTTCCATCATTGGCTTAATTGATGAACCGGGCCGGATCGTAGAGGGATCTTCCATCAAGCTGGAAGGCCGCGAACTCGTTGGTCTGCCAGCGCACGAACTGCGCGCAATTCGCGGCAAGACGATCTCGATGGTGTTTCAGGACCCGATGATGACGCTGAACCCGGTGCTCTCCATCGGCACACAGATCCGGCTGGCGCTGGAGGCACACGAAAAGCTCAGTGCTGCCGAGGCGCGTGAGCGGGCAATCAAGGCACTGCATCAGGTGCGCATCACCGAGCCGGAGAAGAAGGTAGACTTCTTCCCTCACCAGTTCTCCGGCGGCATGCGCCAGCGCGTGGCCATTGCGATTGCCCTGCTCCATCGCCCCAAGCTCATCATCTGCGACGAGCCAACAACCGCGCTTGATGTGTCCATTCAGGCGGAAATTCTGGCTGAGATGAAGGAACTGGTGGCGGAACTGGGAACCACTCTGATCTGGATCAGTCATGACCTTGCGATTGTTTCGTCCATAGCGGATCGCGTTGCTGTCATGAAGACAGGCAAGATCGTCGAGATCGGCCCGGCCATGGGCGTTCTCACAAAACCGCAGCATGACTATACGAAATCGCTGCTCGATGCCCTGCCCTCCCGCGCCAAACCGGGGCAGTTGCTGTTGCGCGGCAGCGGCATAGAGGATGCCGCCCCGCCACCCCGCAAGGAAAAGACGGCCAATCTGCCACCGCTCGGCAGCCCCTACCTTGTCATTGACCATGCTGTAAAACGGTTTGAAAAGCCAACAGGCTTCGTGCTGAAACTCGCCATAAAATCGGGCATCGCACAGCCCCATCCGTCGGTGGACGCGGTGAGTGATGTGAGCCTTGTTCTCAAGCGCGGCGAGGTTCTGGGGCTGGTTGGCGAATCCGGCTCTGGCAAATCCACTCTGGGGCGCATGGCGGCGGGCATTACTGTTCCCACATCCGGCTTCATTCACCTCAATGGTCAACCGGTTATGAGTGCAGGTCGTAGCCCACGCAAGGTGACTACACGCATCCAGACCATCTTTCAGGATCCGTTTGCCTCGCTGAACGGGCGCATGCGCATCGGTGATATCGTCGCAGAAGGACCAATTGCGCACGGTTTGGTGACGCGAGCTGAATCTGTCGCCTACGTACAATCCTGGCTCGCCACCGTGGGGCTCGATCCATCTCTCGCCAATCGTTTTCCGCACCAGTTTTCCGGCGGGCAACGTCAGCGCATCGCCATTGCACGCGCGCTTGCCATGCAGCCGGATGTCGTGGTGTGCGACGAACCGGTTGCCTCGCTGGATGTGTCCATCCAGGCGCAGATCATCAATCTCTTGATCCGCCTTCGCTCGGAACTGGATCTCTCACTCATCTTCATCAGCCACGATCTGTCGGTGGTGCGCCATCTGTGTGACCGCGTGGCGATCATGTATCGCGGCCAGATTGTCGAAGAGGGCGATGCGGGCGTGATCTACGATAACCCACAACACGAATATACGCGCCGTCTGCTGGCGGCCGTCCCTGCTTTGCCCGTCGCGGCTGAATGAAGAGGAATTCTGCAATGGAACCCTGGGAATGGGATGAGGCCACCTGGCGCGGCAAGGTGGAAAAGGTGCGCGCCGGTCGATCACTGAAGCCAAAGGTTTGGCAAGGCGGCGCACGTTGTGCGGTCGCCCTGTCCTTCGACAGCGACCACGAGACCAACGAATTGCGCGATGGCGGAGAATCCATCGGTCGCATGTCGCAGGGGCAATATGGAAATCGCGTCGGCGTGCCGCGTATTCTGGACGTCCTCAAGAAGGCAGGTGTGCCAGTCACCTTTTTCGTGCCGGCCGTCGCCGCGCTGCTCTACCCGGATGAGCAACGGCAGGTGATTGCGGAAGGTCACGAGATCGGTCTGCACGGCTGGATACATGAGGTGAATACCAAGGTTCCACCGGAGAAGGAGCGCGAACTGCACTTCCGCGCTGCTGACACGCTGGAAAAAATCATCGGCATCCGGCCAGTGGGCATGCGCACACCCTCCTGGGACTTCTCCGCCGCCACGTTGAAGATCCAGCGTGAACTCGGGCTGCTCTATGATTCGTCGCTGATGGCCGACGACGACCCTTACGAACTGGTGGAAGATGGCGAAGCGACCGGCATGGTGGAACTGCCGGTCGAATGGATCCGCGACGATGCGGTCTATTTCAATATGAATCGCTTTACCGCGCACCGCCCATACACGCCCCCACCGGCAGTGCTGGATATCTTCAAGCGGGAGTTCGATCGGGCCTATGAGGAGGGCGGGCTGTTTCTCCTGACCATGCACCCGCATGTCACGGGCTATCGCTCGCGCATCTTCATTCTGGAAGAACTGATTGCTCATATTCAGCAGCATGAGGATGTCTGGTTTGCAACCCACGCCGACATTGCCGGGTTCGTGAAGAATGCTGCAGTTGAAAATGGCGCAGTGGTCAGTCGTGGCTGACCACTACAATGCCCGTTTCAGGCAGGCGTTGAAACAAGAGAAGATCGCTGGCGGCTGAGATAGTGGCCGCTCGGCGTGTCTTCCACAAGCGCCCCGGCTTGCATGACCGATTTGCCACGAATGAGCAGCTGAACCGGCCACCCACGAACTTCCACACCTTCATAGGGCGTATAATCTGAGCCATGCGCCAGAATATCATTGGTGATGGTGACCTGACGGTTCGGGTCCCACAGTGCCAGATCCGCATCGGCGCCAACGCAGATAGTGCCTTTTCGCGGATAAAGACCATAAAGCTTGGCGTGGTTGGTCGCAGTCTGCGCCACAAACTGATTGAGGGTGATACGCCCTTTCATGACACCTTCCGAAAACAGGATAGGCAGGCGTGTTGCAACGCCCGGAATGCCATTGGGTATCCAGCGGAAGTGACGTTTGCCCTTCTCGTTCAGCTTGCCATGCACATCCTCATAGCGGAACGGGCAGTGGTCTGACGAGAAGAGATCGAAGACATTCTGCTCCAGCCCTTCCCAGCAGGCATCCTGACTGGCCTTGTCACGCGGTGGCGGAGAGCAGACATATTTGGCACCTTCCAGCGCATCACGGTCGAGATCGTCCGCCGTCAACATCAGATATTGCGGGCAAGTTTCCCCGGCAATCTTCTGGCCACGCTGGCGGGCGCGCCGGATTTCCTCCATCGCCTCGCGGTTGGACACGTGGACGATGACGATAGGAACATCAACGATTTCCGCCAGTGAGAGGGCGCGGTGCGTGGCCTCCCGCTCGGCGGGAATGGGCCGCGTGGTCGCGTGATATTTCGGCGCGAACTTACCCTCCTCCTCGTGCCGTCCAATCAGATAGCGAATGGCATCCTCGTTCTCGCAATGGACCATGACGAGGGCACCGGTGCGGCGCGCAGCATCCAGCGTATCGAGGATCTGGTCGTCGCGGAGGCGCAGGCCTTCATAGGTCATGAAGACCTTCAGCGAGGTGTAGCCATCCTCCACCAAAGCAGGAAGTTCCTGCCCCAGCACTTCGGGCGTCGGATCAGTAATCACAAGATGAAACGCCACGTCCACATGGCATTTGCCTTCCGCCTTCTCGTGATAGATCTTGAGCGCCTCGCGCAGGGTCTGGCCCTTTTCCTGCATGCAAAAAGCGAGAACGGTGCTGTTGCCGCCAATGGCTGCAGATCTCGTGCCGCTATCGAAATCATCGGCCATGACGATGCCATCGCCGGAAGGTTGGTCGAGATGCACATGGCTGTCTATACCGCCGGGCAGGACGAAGAGACCCGTGGCATCGATGATCTCATCTGCATTCTCAAGCCCCGTGGAAAGGGCGGCGATCCGCCCGTCCCGAATACCGATATCGCAGACGAAGGTGTCGCTGGCCGTGGCGACGGTGCCATTCCGGATGATGGTGTCAAAACGCATCTTACCCGCCTCCTCAGCTTGCCTTGGCCAGACCGGCACTGCCAGATAGAATCTGATCCAGCGCCGCCGTGAAGCGATCAATCTCTTCCAGAGTATTATAATGCACCATGGAGACCCGCAAAATGCCGCCCTGATCGGTCAGGTCCAGATATTCCGCCAGACGGCGTGAGTGGAAATCGCCGAAGCGCATGGCGATCTTATATTCGTCCATAGCCTTGCAGAGATCCGCAGCATTGCGGCCATCGAAACGGAAGGCAATGGTGGGAACGCGCAGGCTTTCGCGGTTATGGCTCTGGCCGACGATCTGGCAGTCGTTACGCATGCGCAGATAGGAGAGTAGCCTATCCGTTAGCGCATCCTCCTGGGCGGTGATGGCCTTGAACGCCGTTTCGATGCGGCTTCGAACGCTGCCCGTGTCGCCTGCCTGTTCACCGAGCCTGGTGAGATAGTCCACGATGCCGCAGGTGGAGTAAGCCAGTTCGTAGTTGGGGTTACCAGGCTCCAGCTTGCCCGGCACCTTATCCTTGCCATAGAAATAGTGGTAAAGCGTATCAAGCTCGAGCAGGTAGTCGTATTTGCCGTACATCAGCGCGCAATGCGGGCCATAGGTCTTGTAGAGGCTGAAGACGTAATAGTCGACGTCGAAGGCCTGCACGTCCACGAGGCGATGCGGCGCATAGGCCACGGCATCCACGCAGATCCGCGCGCCGCGCTCATGAACGAAATCGGCAAACTGGCGGATGGGATTGACGCTGCCGAGAATGTTCGAGGCATGGGTAACGCAGACCAAGCGGGTACGGTCGGTCATCAAAGGTTCCAGATCGGCAAGATCAAGGGTCAGCGTTTCCCGGTTCAAGGGCCAGAACTTGAGAACAATGCCCGCATCCTGCAAACGCTCCCAGGGGCCAATGTTCGACTCGTGATCACTCACCGTGACGATGATCTCATCACCTGGTTTCAACTGGCTCTGCATGGCGCGGGCGAGATTTTGCAGAAGCGCCGTTGTGGAACCGCCGAAGACGATTTCTTCCGGCCGGGTGGCATTGACCAGATGCATAGCGGCAGTGCGCGCCTCATAAAGCGCCTTGGCGGCGTTTTGCGAGACTTCATAGGAGCCGCCGATCTGGACATTGCGCTCGATCAGGAAACTGTTGATCCTGTCAATCGCTCCCTGAAGGATCTGCGAGCCACCCGCATTATCAAAGAAGGTCCAGCCACGATTGAGGCCCGGAAACTGGCTTCGGACGAAGTCGAGATCGAGCGAGGGTTGGTCGGCCATGATGAATTTCCTTGTGACTTCAAGAGTTCAATGATTGAGCACTGCGCGCAGAAAGCTGCGGGTACGCTCCTCGCGAGGATTGTCGAAGATCTCGGTAGGCGTGCCCATTTCAATCAGCTTGCCGCCATCCATAAAGATGACGCGATCGGCCACCTGTCGCGCAAAACCCATTTCGTGGGTAACGACCACCATTGTGACTCCCGTGCCTGCAAGATGGCGCATGACATCCAGCACCTCGCCCACCATTTCCGGATCGAGCGCCGAGGTCGGCTCATCGAACAGCAGCACCCTCGGCTCCATGGCAAGTGCGCGGGCAATCGCCACACGCTGCTGCTGACCGCCGGATAGCTGGCCGGGATATTTTTCCGCCTGCTCGGAAATGCCAACGCGGGCCAGCAGCTCGCGGGCCTTGCGGGCAGCATCTGCTTCCGGCGTCTGCCGAACGCGCATGGGCGCGAGCATGACGTTTTTCAGCACCGTCATATGCGGAAAGAGATTGAACGACTGGAACACCATGCCGACTTCTGCGCGTACCTTAGCAAGCGCTGCTCCCTGCTGAACCCGGATACCATCCACGGTGATCGTGCTTTCTGGGGAAAATGCCTCCAGATGATTGATGCAGCGGATCAGGGTCGATTTGCCGGACCCCGAAGGCCCGATGACGCAGACGACTTCGCCTTCCGCGATATCCAGATCGATGCCGTGCAGAACGGTGAAGGTGCCGTAGGCCTTCACCAGTCCGCGAACTGAAATGATGTTTTTCGTTTGCGCGGTCATCAGCGTTTCCCCCGGCTGAAGTGTTTCTCGAGGCGCGAAACCACGGCCACCATGGGCCAGAGAAGCAGGATATAGATGACGGCAGCACCAATCAGCGGTGTGGGATTCGCAGCCAACGCCTGCGCCTGCGTTGCCTGCTTGAGGAGGTCGGGCATCGCTACCACCGAGGCAAGCGCGGTGTCCTTCAACACATTGATGCAGTTGTTCGTCAGCGGCGGGATGACGATGCGGATTGCCTGCGGCAGGATGACATCCACCATGGTGTGACGGTTTGACAGGCCAAGTGCGGCAGAAGCCTCGAACTGGCCATGCGGGATAGCTTCAATCCCGGCACGAAAGATTTCTGCCGTGTAAGCGGCGGAAACAAGCGACAGCGCGGTGACTGCCGAGAGAAATGGCGAAAGCCGAATGCCGACGAATGGCAGAGCGTAATAGACCACGATCAGCAGGACCAGAAGCGGGATCGATCGGAATACGTCGATATAACTTCGGATGAGGACCTTGATGAATGTCGGGCTGTAGAGCCGGGCAACAGCCAGGATCAGACCGCCTATGAGACCGGCGACAATGCTGACGATTCCGATCTCAAGCGTGACCACGAGGCCCCACAGGAGTTGGGGCAGGCTCTCAAGAAAGACCTTGAGGTTGAAGAATGTATTGATGAGATTCATGCCGTTGAGGCTCCGTTTGGCTGGCGGCCTCTCCGCTTGAAGAGACCGCCCGTCGCTCAGGCATTATTTGCCCTTCGGCATATCCGCGACCATGACGGTCGAGGTGGATGCTTCAGCCTTTGCGCCGAACCATGTTTCGTGCAGCTTGGCGATATAGCCTTCCTTCTTCAGCGCGGTGATCACATCGTTCACCTGGGTCGCCAGCTTGTCGCCTTTGTTGAACATGATCGAATATTTCTCACCCGTGGGGATGCGCTCGACCACCTTCAGTTCCGGCTTGTCCTTGACGTAATAAAGGAGCGCCGGGATGTCGCTGATGTAGCCGTCGATGCGGCCAGCGACGAGATCGAGCATGGCAGGAGAGAGACCTTCAAAACGACGGATGTCACCAAACTTGTACTGGGCCTTGTTCTTTTCCGCCCACATGTCGCCGGTGGAACCTGTATCGACGCCCACGACCTTGCCGCTCATATCCTTCAGGCCCTTGATACCGGACTTGGCAGTTGCTGTCAGAGACTGGTCGCTGTCGTAATAGGGCTGTGCGAAGGAAACAGATTCAAGACGCTTTTCCGTGATGGTAATGGACGAGATAGCCATGTTAATGCGGCCGGACTGCACCGCAGGGAACAGGCCGTTGAAGGGCGTGTTGACGAATTCGACCGTCTTGCCCAAACGCTTTGCCACTTCGTTGACGAGGTCGACTTCGAAGCCGACGACCTTACCGCTGGCATCCTGAAATTCCCAAGGCACGTTGCCGATGTTAGCTCCCACGGTCAGATCTGCCGCTTGAGCGGTTTGCAAGGTAAAGAAGGCTGCAACGCCGGAAACGATTGCGGCTGCGAATGTAGTCACGCGTGTCATGAGGTTCCCCTTGTTATTTGATGCACGATGTCACATACAATGGTCTAACTGGTCAGACCAGTAGGGCCAAACAACCATGCCTCTTTCCGCTTTGCAAGATGGCTTGCTGAAAATAGATTGGCCGAGTTGAAGTGACGGTGGCGGGTACAACAGGAAATGCTCAACAAGACGCTTTTGCCGCAAACCGTGGCACGGGAAATCCAGACGATGATACAGACCGGGGCCCTCAAACCGGGTGAACGGATTCAGTCACAGCGCGAGTTGTCGGAGCGTTTCGGTGTAAGCCGTGCGTCCTTGCGGGAAGCCCTGTTAACCCTCGAGACCCTAGGACTGGTGAAAACCGAAGCGGGCCGCGGCACCTTCGTCACGTCACCCAGTGAACGGGCAGCGGGACCAGCTGCCAATATGGCGCCCTGGCGATATTCTCAGAGCTATTCGGCCTTCGACGTGTTTCAGACACGCATATTCCTGGAGGGTGAAATCGCAAGGCTGGCGTCCGGCCGCCTCACCCAGCGGCAACTGACCGAGATGGAAACCGCAACCGCCACAATGGAAGAGTGCTGGGCGAAACAGGACGTTCTTTCGAATGTGGAAGCGGACCTGCAGTTTCATGGCACCATCGTTTCAGCCTGCTCCAACCAGATGCTTCAGGCACTCTACCAGACAGTTCGGGAGCTCATCACCGAAACACAGCGTCAGCCGATCCCGATGACCGATCCCGAGCGAATGAAGCAATCCATCGCCGAGCACCGGCGTATCATTGAGGCGCTTCGCAGCAATGATGGCGCTTTGGCCAAGGAGGAAATGGAGACACATATCCGCAATACCGCTCGCTGCGCGGGTCTCAATCCGTAACTCCGGATGCAAAATAAAGTGGATCGAAATTATCTTGTTTTTTGGATTGTTCTTGGATAGGGGTGCCGTCATTCTAATTTTGGGGTGACAAATGTACCTGACACGATCAATCGCAGCCGCCGCGGGGCTTACGCTCGCGGCATTTATCTCTTCTGGATCAGCGCACGCGGCATCGACCCAGTATCCGCTGACGATCGAAAACTGCGGCGCAAAGGTCACGTTCGACAAGGCACCAAGCCGTGCGATCGGTCTTGGACAAAACAGTGCCGAAATCATGCTGCTGCTGGGTCTGAAGGACAGGATGGCCGCTACCGCCTTCTGGCCAAGCAAGGTCATGCCACAGCTGGCGGAAGATAATGCCAAGGTGAAACTGCTGACCGTCGAGTTCCCGACATTCGAAGCCCTGCTGGCCGAGAACCCGGACTTTGTCGCCGCCATGTTGCCGAGCCTGATCGGGCCTTCCAGCAAGGTGGCAAAACGCGAAGACTTCGAAAAGGTGGGCGTGCCGAGCTATATTTCGCCGAGCACCTGCGTCAGTCCGGATGCCGCGAAAGACAAATACGGCTATGGAAACCGCAGCGCACTCTGGGACATGTCATCACTGTTCCAGGAGATTGACGAGCTTTCGAAAATCTTTGACGTTCAGGACCGTGGACAGGCCCTGATCGCCGACCTCAAAAAGCGGGAAACCGATCTCCGTGCCAGCATCTCGCCGGGCAACAAGAAGCTCTCTTACGTTTTCTGGTTCTCCAGCCCCTCCCCTACCGCCGATGCATATGTGGGCGGCAAGAATAGCCCGTCCGGCTACATTGCCGATATCCTCGGCGGCAAGAATGGAATTACCTCGGAAGCTGATTGGCCGACTGTCGGCTGGGAAAGCATCATTGCTGCGAATCCCGATGTGATCGTTGTTGCGAGCCTTGATCGCAACCGCTGGGAACTCGACAAGCCGGAAGCGAAGATCAAGTTCCTCAAGACCGACCCGGCCGTCAGCCAGATCAATGCTGTGAAGAATGGTGCGATTGTTGTCATGGATGGACAGGCCATGAACCCGACGATCCGCACGATCTATGGTGCCCTGCAAATCGCCGAACAACTGAAAACACTCGGTCTTCAGAAGTGAATTGAACGGATCGTGCCGGGTTGATGATCAGCAACGCAGTCAGAGTTGGTCTGCTTCTTGCCGCATCTCTCGGCTTGATCCTGCTCGTCGTCGCATTCAGCGTCGGTATCGGTGATTTGCCGATACCGATCTCCACTACGCTGCTGGCCGTTTCTAACAAGCTCGGATGGACGCATATTACGCTTAACCGCATCCATGAGGCGGTCATCTGGGACTATCGGTTGAGCCGGGCACTGGTTGCCGTCTTCTGCGGCGCGGGTCTCGCATTGTCCGGCGCCATTCTCCAGTCGCTGCTGCGCAATCCGCTGGCCGAGCCATATGTCTTGGGCATTTCGGCGGGAGCATCGACCGGGGCAGTCGCGATCGTTATTCTGGGCCTTGGAGCAGGAGCCGTTTCGCTGTCTGTGGGCGCATTTGCCGGGGCGTTTTTCGCATTCCTTTTCGTCGCCTTGCTCTCGAATGGTACACGCGGTGGCGCGGATAGAACCATTCTGGCGGGCGTGGCTGCGTCACAACTCTTCAACGCCGCCACATCTTATGTCGTCACCACATCCGGCAATGCCCAGCAGGCACGGGATGTCATGTTCTGGCTTCTGGGAAGCTTTGGTGGCGTGCGCTGGCCGGAATTCACGCTGATATCCATCGTGATTGGAGCAGGTCTCATCCTGTGCCTGCTGTCAGCGCGGGTGCTGGACGCCTTTGCCTTCGGTGACGAAGCCGCGGCTTCGCTTGGCGTCAATGTCAGCCGCACCCGCGTGCTGCTCTTCGCGCTCACTGCCATGATGACGGCCACGATTGTCAGCATGGTCGGCACGATTGGTTTTGTCGGGCTGGTGGTTCCCCATGTTGCGCGCTTCCTTGTCGGGCCGCTGCACATCCGATTGCTGCCGACATGCGCCGTTGTCGGCGCAATCTTCATGGTGCTGGCGGATATCGCATCTCGAGCGCTGATCCCAGGTCAGGTTCTGCCGATCGGAGTGGTGACAGCATTGGTCGGCGTACCCTTCTTCTCCGTCATCCTGTACAGGTTCCAGCGCGCCTCATGAGCTTTGTTGTCGAACACATGACCTGGGGCATTGGTTCTAAAACCATCCTGAAGGATGTCTCTGTCGATATCCCGGCCGGAAAGATGGTTGGCCTTATCGGTCCGAACGGATCCGGCAAGACCTCGCTCTTGAGGCTTCTTGCTGGTCTCAAGACCCCAACTTCCGGCAGCATCAGCTTGGCAGGTTCCGACCTAAACGGCATTCCGCGCAAGAAGCTGGCCCGGAGAATTGCCTTCGTTGAACAGCATGCAGCCACGAATGCGAGCCTGACCGTGAGCGATGTCGTCCGGCTTGGCCGTTTTCCCCATCGCTCTTTGTTTTCCGGCTGGTCGCTTGAGGATCAGGATGCTGTCGAACAGGCAATGGAAAGCACAGGGATTGACGGCAAGCGTTTCGACAAATGGCAAAGCCTGTCCGGTGGCGAGAAGCAGCGCGTCCAGATCGCCCGGGCACTGGCTCAATCGCCGCAGGAACTGATCCTCGACGAACCGACGAACCATCTGGATATTCAGCACCAGATCAGTCTTTTGAAACTGGTCTCCGAACTGCCGATGACAACGGTGATTGCGCTTCATGACCTTAATCATGCCGCCCTGTTCTGCGACGAATTGGTGGTGCTTCAGAATGGAAGTATTGTTGCTACCGGTTCGCCGGCTGACGTTTTGACGGAGCAGCTCCTGCGGGATGTTTTCTGTGTTGAAGCGCGTGTCGAGCCTTCACCCTACCATGACAGACCACATCTGCACTTCATTTGCTGACCTCACTTGCAGCGCTACATACAAGTCATGACCTCCACCAGAGGTGGAGGTTTGAAACGCTGCGCTTGAACCGCTAGAAGCGGTTTTGCT
>NZ_STGA01000061.1:0-1491 GCF_005222835.1 Rhizobium sp. FKY42
GGCGCTGAGGTCCGCTATGGCGGCGACAAGGCCTATTACTCCCCGTCAACTGACCATATTCAGCTGCCCCAGCCCGAACTGTTCCGGGACATGGCGTCCTTCGTTGCCACGAGAGCTCACGAAACCTTGCATTGGACTTCGGGTCCCGGCCGCCTGAACAGGGATCTCAGCCGCTATCACAAAGACCGCCGCGAGAGGGCATTCGAAGAGATGCTCGTGGAATTGGGATCGGCGATGCTCTGCGCCGATCTCGGTATCGTTCCGGAGCTGGAGCCTCGGCCCGATCACGCCGCCTATATCCACAGTTGGGCCGAGATTCTCGGCTCCGACAAGCGGGCTATCTTCCAGGCGGCCGCACATGCGCAGCGCGCTGTCGCCTATCTTCATGACCTCCAGCCGAAGGCAGAAGCCGAGAGAGAGGCCGCTTGTTGCTGCACGCTTTGCATATGAAGGGGAGGGCGAAGGCCTTCCCCGCCGGACGCTCGGAATGGGCCCAACCTGACGGCGACCCGGAACGGTCGATAGAGGCATGCCGTGGGCATGCTGGTTTCCAGGCGTTCCCATCTATTTCTCTTATCAACATCGAGGAAGCGCCATCGAATCCGGGCTATGCGGCTTGTTCGAGACCCCACGCGCACGATCAGTACCGCCTGCAATGGCGCTGACCGGCGCATGTGTCATGGATGTGATGCGAATTGGGCGTCAGTGAGGGATTGTAGGGCGCGGCGGGCCGTGCAGACGTGAGCCGACGTGGGAGCGGTGCAATTACCACAGTCGCCTTGGTAGATCGCGGATGAAATACCGCCATAATCCGGTTCCTTCCCGTTTGAAACTGGGCGCACCTGTGCAGACCTCGATGGAACTGGTGTGACCGAAGGACGCCTTCGTCTCGATCGCCTCGACCGCAACGGCCCTCCGCAACTTTCTTCCCCTGCGAACAGGTTCGCATTCCTCGCGGCTCAAGAAAGTCGCTTCCGGCCGCCCTCCACTTCGTTCCGGCCCTGGCGGGTGCGGCGTCAATCGCCCCCGGTCCTTACACCGCCATCGAGGCCGCGACAGGCGCGGCCCGACCAACCGGAAAAGGAACACGACAATGGCAGTCATCGGCGAATTCACCACCAACGGCAACAACTCGATCGTCGGCAACGTGCGCACACTGACCGTCAGCATGAAGGCCCGCCTGAACCCCATCGAGCGCGTCTCGCGCGACGCCCCGGACTTCCGCATCACCGCCGGCAACGGCGTCGAGGTCGGCGCAGGCTGGAAGGCGGTCTCCAACGACGGCGAAGAATATATCTCGGTCAAGCTGGACGACCCGAGCTTCAACGCCCCGATCACCGCGGCCCTGTGGCCGAGCGAGAAGGAAGGCGAATACGCCCTCATCTGGAACCGCCCGAAGCGGGAGGTGTGATCTACCCCTCCCCCAGGAGCTCCGCCGCAAGGCGGGGCTCTCCTTCTCTCCCTGGATAAGACGGAGACAGGTATCGAGCC
>NZ_STGA01000061.1:1547-1758 GCF_005222835.1 Rhizobium sp. FKY42
TCACGCGGTCGCTTGCGCGATCCTTGACCCCACCCATTCGCCACGCCCGCGGTCGTCATCTTTCTCAAACATCAGGAGATGATGACGATGACCATCGAACAGAACATCGAGGAACTGCGAACTGCCTTTGACACCAGCGAGCGCCGCGAGATCCAGACCGAACTGGAATGTGCTGTGGCCGAGCTTGCAGTCATCGTTGCTAATCAGGAGG
>NZ_STGA01000062.1 GCF_005222835.1 Rhizobium sp. FKY42
GGTTCAAATCCTGCCCCCGCAACCAATAATCCCGGCGATAACAAAGAGCCCCTGACAAGGGGCTTAAGACGAATTCTCACTGATTAGAACCTATTTGCCCATTCTCTACGTCCGATGGACATGATGCGCCAGGGCTGGCTTTCGCGCTTGCGCCAAGCGTCACAGCAGTGGGCAACGATATCGTCATAGGATTTGAAGATCCGGTTCGATAGCCAGTTCTCGGTGAGCGTCCGGCGAACGCATTTCCGGGTTCTGGAGAGATGGATGCTATAGGCCGCGTTTCATCTCATCGGCCATGATGCGGTTGATTATTTCAGGATCGCATTGTGTCTCGACGAGGAACTCGCGGATAGCGCGGTCCCACGTCCTGATGTCGGCGAGTAGGCTTTGAAGTTCTTCGATGCCGTTCTCGGTCAGACCCTTCGTGCCATCCTCACTGCCATCACTGACGTAGACCAGTTCGCCTTCGCAGATGTTGTCCGAGTTTGCGGTGATTTCCTCGATCAGTTCGAGGTTCTCGCCGATCATGCCGGCGACGTGGCTGAGCGTGTAGATGAACCGTGAGCGTGCCATCAGGCGGCCTCGCATCAAGCTTTTGCCGGCGTCCAGTTCCAGGGCAGCAGGTCTTCAAGTCGATCCTTTGGGTGATCCTGGATCCGGGTGAGGACATCTGTCAGGTAGACCTCCGGATTGTGGCCGTGCAGTTTGACCGTCTCGATGATGGTCAGAATGTTGGCGATGCGCTCACCGCCCTTGTCCGAGCCGGCAAACAGCCAGTTCTTTCTTCCAATTCCCATTCCCCGTTCATTCTGCCCATGTCGGCGATGAAGTCGAGGTTCATTATCGCTGGCATCCGTATTTCGGCCAGAACGTAATCGTTCGCCGTATCGAAGAACGCGCGACAGGTCGATTTCTGAAGGTTTTGGGACCGTCAGGCGTGGTGGTTTCGATTGCCGGGTGGATGATCGACCCCGTGGTGTGCGGCGGCATGACCATGGGACCACCAGGCGTCGATCTCGTGGCGCTGATCGAATTGAACAGGCTGGTCACCAGGACCGACAAGCCTGCAGTCTTTCGAAGTGGACTTAGAATCACTCAGGAGGACCATCATGAGAACCCGCAATACGCTGATGCCGGCGTCCGGCCGGCAGCTCGACCTGATGTTCAAAACCCAGACGCTCGACGGACTGAGCGAGAAGGATCGCAAGAAGGCGATATCAACGCTGGCTTGCCTGCTGATGCAGGCCGCAGGCCTCCTCGTCGAGGAGTTCAACGATGACCAGCAATGATATGATTCCGACAGCGCTGCTCTCGCGCAAAGCTGTCGTCTACGTGCGTCAGTCCTCTCAGTCACAGGTTCTGACCAATCTGGAAAGCCAGCGACGGCAGTACGATCTTGTTGACGTTGCATGACAACACGGCTTCAGCGACATCGAGACCATAGACGACGATCTCGGACGCTCTGCAAGCGGAACGGTCGCGCGTCCTGGCTTCGACCGTCTTGTCGCGCTGTTGTGCGCCGGCAAGGTTGGCGCCGTTTTATGCTTCGATGCCTCTCGGCTCGCCCGCAACGGCCGCGATTGGCATCACCTGCTCGAACTATGCGGCCTGGTCGAAGCCCGCGTCATTGACCATGACGGCGTCTACAATCCGTGTCGACCCAATGATCGGCTCCTGCTTGGAATGAAGGGCAGTATCAGCGAGTTCGAACTCGGCGTACTCAGAGCCCGCATGCTCGATGCCGCCAGATCGAAGGCGCGCCGTGGAGAATTGCGGCTTTCCGTTCCATTCGGTTACATCTGGCATCGAGAAGCGGGGCTCGGGCTTGATCCCGATCTGCGATTGCAGGAGGGTGATCCGGTCTGTCTTCGCCCGCTTCCATGAGCTTGGCAGCGCACGCCAGGTACTATTGTCGATGACATTGGACAATATCCACTTCCCGCGACCGTCGGACGAAGGACGCATGACCAGCTTTGTCTGGACCCCGGTCCGTTACCGGAATGTCATCGGCATCCTGAAGAACCCCTTCTATGCGGGCGTCTACGTCTATGGAAAGAGCGAGAAGCGGACTGCCATCGTTGATGGGAGGGCACGGCGCAGCTACGGGCATGGCAAGCCGGTTGGCGCCTGGGAAGTGATGATCAGGGACCATCACGAAGGTTACATCAGTTGGGAAGAGTATGAGCGTAACCAACAGCAACTGGCGCTGAACAATTATGGTCGCTCAGGCGGGACCAAATCATGCCGCCTCCACGCAAGCGACCAGCGGACCAAGCAGCTTCAACTCAACGTCAGCCGGAACCTTCATGCGCCGACCGTTTCGCAGCAAGATCTCGACGATCGCCGGCCTCGTTGCCGCCGTAGTCGGCTGGCATGAGCCAACCTCCTCGGTGATCTCCACCGGGAGGAACACCGTCGGCCGATCGGCATAGCTGAAGGATTGCCGCCATAAGCGGATCTGCCCAGGATGAATGTCGTGCCGGCGCGCCACATCGCCAATGCGAGCACCGGGCTCATCAGCTTCCGCAAGTATCCTCAGCTTCGCCTCGTCAGACCAACGCCGTCTGCGTTCGGTACCGGACATGAGCTCCATGCGAGCCATGAAACCTCTTTGTTCTGGTATTAATGTCAGCATTAATGCTGGTTCGAATACCAGAACATCGCCTGATTTCCCCGATCAGCAAAAACAGCTCACCGGACGCTCAGCGATGAAGGCGTCCTTTTCGGCGACGACCGCCTGCTCATGCTGACGGGCGGCACGCTCGACCGAAAGTTCGAACTGCATCGCGGCAAACGCCTTCACCACCTCTGGCGGAAGGTCCGGAAACTGGCTGAGATCAAGCGGCGATGACATGCGCCCTTATCGCAAGGCAGCACAAAAAAGCCAAACAAAACAATGCAAAGACGGCCGGATATTCACCCCGCCGCCGACGGCGCGGCAACCCGTCGTGCCATCACCCGTCGCCAGTCAAGACCTTCGAACAAAGCCTCATACTGACCCCTGGAAAGACGCATCGTCCCATCCTGAACCTTGGGCCAGGCAAAGCTTCCCTGTTCGAGGATTTTGTAGATGAGTACCAGCCCTGTGCCATCCCACACCAGGATCTTCAGACGATCACCACGCTTCGACCGGAAGGTCACCATCACCCCGGAATGCGGGTCGAGCTTCAACCCGGTCTGCACCATCAGAGCCAGCGCCTGATGCCCGCAGCGGAAGTCAACCGGCCGCGTTGCAATCAGGATCGGCAGGCGTTGGCCTGCGACGATCATGAGGCTCCTCGCACAGCGCGAACCAGAGCAGCGACCCGGTCAACCGGCACATCGCAAGGAATACGCATCACAACGTCTGAGCCAATCTCCAACGTCAACACCGATGATCCCGCCTGCGGCACTTCGCAGGCCAGCTTTGGCAACGACAAGGGATTGACAGGCTCAAGGCTCTCCGAAGCGATTGCCAGAGGCACGAATGCAGGATCGCCACCATCATGCGGCGACAAAGTCGTGGCCGCCGCAAGCGGCAGGGCCAGAATACCGTCGCGCACCTGACGTCGCCAATCGGAAAGCTGGTTTGCTACAACACCGTGACGACGAGCGACATCCACGACACGCGCACCAGGCTCAAGGCTTTCCGCGACAATGCGAGCCTTCACGTCATCCGGCCACCGCCGGTTACCGCGGCGCGGCTCAACGACATCATAGCGACCAACAAATCCATCATCCGCCATGCAAATCTCCAGATAAAGCTGGAAACCTTCTCGCATGCCCAGCTTTGCTCAAAAAGCAGCGGATCCAATGGGACACAGACGGCGCTTACGATGAGGACCAGGTTTCCCCAAAATGAGTTGACGCTACACAGCGTCAACTTCGCTCCTACCCACGAGCCCAACAGCCATCACCAACAAAGCGAACTAAAGAGTACCGTGAAAAATGGTGTGAACCCTTCAACGGCTCACACCAAGGCATCCGCTACCTCGCAAGCCAACCGCCATCGACAGCCAGTACCTGACCGGTCACATAGCCACTGGAAGGAGAGGCGAAGAACAGGGCTGCCGTGTCCAGGTCTGAGGGAGTGCCCCATCGGCCAGCCGGAATGCGCTCGAGGATTGATCGGTTTCTGCTCGGGTCGTTTCTCAACGCTTCCGTATTGTCGGTATCCATATAGCCCGGTGCAATCGCATTGACCGTGATCCCCTTGGCCGCAAGCTCATTGGCCATGAGCTTCGTCAGACCGGCAACCGCGTGCTTGCTCGAGGTATAGGACGCAACGCGAATGCCGCCCTGGAAGGACAGAAGCGAGGCGATATTGATGATTCTGCCTGCGATCTGCTTGTTGACCATATGCTTGACGACCGCCTGCGAGAGCATGAAGGTGCTCTTCAGGTTGATATTCATGATGTCGTCCCAGTCCTGCTCCGAAAAGTCGGTGAAATCCGCTCGACGGATCTGTCCCGCGTTGTTCACCAGAATATCGATGTTGGCGGTTTCCGTCAGTTTGTTGACGACATCGGCAAGGCCGCCTGGATCGGTGAGATCATAGACGATTTCTTCGAAATTACGGCCCGCATCGGCAATCTTCTGTGCTGTCTCACTCATGGAACGAGAGCCGAGAGCTATGATGTCGGCACCCGCATTGGCGAGTGCCAGTGCCAATCCTTGGCCCAGTCCTGTTCGCGCGCCGGTCACCAAGGCGCGCTTTCCACTCAAATCGAAGAGATTCATCTTATTTGAGCTCCTTCATCGGCACGAAGTCCATATCGGTGAAGGATTGGTTGTCACCGGCCATGCTCCAGATAAACGCATAGGAGCCGGTACCCGAACCACAATGAATCGACCAAGGGGGAGAAACTATGGCCTGTTCGTTTCGGATGATCAGATGGTTCGTCGCCTGAGGGCGACCCATCAGATGCACAACGAAGGCTTCTTCCGGAATTTCGAAATACACATAGGCTTCCATACGCCTATCATGCAGATGGGCTGGCATCGTGTTCCAGACGCTGCCTGGCTCCAGGCGTGTCAGACCCATCAGTAGCTGGCATGTCGGCAGAACCTTGGGGTGGATGTATTGATAGAGCTTGCGCTTGTTACACGTCAGTTGATCACCAAGATTGTTCTCGATGGCATCGCTCTTGCTAATGATGCGGGATGGGAATGCTGCGTGAGCGGGCGCGCTGTTAATGTAGAATTTCGCGGGCGCCGACGGATCGACGCTCTCGAAGCTAATGTCCTTGACGCCCAGGCCGAGATAGAGGCCGTCCTGGAAGTCCACTTCGTAAACGGTGCCATCAGCTGTCACCTTGCCCTTGCCGCCGATGTTGATGAGGCCGAGTTCACGGCGCTCCAGCAGAAAATCTGTCCCCACCACCTTGGCCAGTTCGGGGCCAATCTGCACGGCCTGCGACGTTGGCATTACGCCAGCAATCAACATACGGTCATAATGCGTATAGGCCGCATGGATTTCACCGGCGACAAACAGACGTTCGATCATGAAATTCTCACGCAATTCTGCGCTCGTCATGCGTTCAGATTGCGAGTAATGGACGGCGTGCCGCGTCTCAATGGTGGTTGTCATTCTTTCAAACTCCCTGTTATTCAAAGATGTCCGGATGCGCCCCTTCGAGGGCGGGAAGGTCTTGCAACAATTCGGACAGGTGATTCTTCATTGCGGCTTCTGCGGCCTCGACGTTGCGGGCATCCAGAGCGGCAACGATGGCCTTATGTTCCTGAAGCAGCTTCCTAAGTGTTTCTTCCTTGCCCAGTGAAAGGCAACATGCCCTATCGATATGGGCCTTTAGGTCTTCCACAACGTTCCACGCCATCATGAGGCCCGCACCATCGGCAAGCGTGCGATGGAACAGATCATCGTAGCGGCGAAATTCCGTGCGATCGCCTGCCTCTACGGCGCGTTCCTGTGCCTTTAGGCAATCGTCCAGCCGACTACGAGCATGAAAGTGGAACGAAGCGCAGGCGTAGCGAATCACCGCAGTTTCAATGGCTTCGCGAACAAAGGCGGCCTGCATGAGCTTGGCCACGGAGATCTTCGCCACCACGGCACCGCGCTGCGGCAAAATCTCAACCAGCCTGCTCTTGGAGAGCGCGATCAGAGCTTCCCGGCCGGGTTGTCGCGAGGAACCGTAGCGCTCGCCTATTTCTTGCTCGGATAGCCGAGAGCCAGGCGGCAGGACGAGGGTGAGGATGTCGCCCCGAAGCTGCCGCTCCACGCGTTGCGTTACGCTTTCCGATGCAGCCTTGCCTGTCATCCAGCTCATATCCTCTATTGTTGTCACTTCCATACAGTTTCATACTTCGACATTCAAGGTTGTTTTGAGCTGTTCGGATCCGTTGCCGAAAGAGCGGCAACAGCATGTCGCGTTCAATCGTCCTCGATTGAACGATAACGTACATGCGGCAGGAAAAGATCGAAAGCGCGGCTCTACTGGATCCAATAAGGTGCGCCGCGCTTTAGAACCTCGGGCGAATTGCCTCAGATTTGTCGGCCGAGGCTTTAGCGGTCGGCACACGTTACCGTGCAGGTTGAGAAGGGAAAATTTGATGTAGATCACCACTGACAGAGGTGAGAATTTCGCCTTGCTTTAGCCATTCCACAGCAAGCGGCCAGAGCTTTTCGCGATAGCGATCGTGAAAAAAGGCGAAGTGACCGATAGTCTTTTCGTCTATGGTTTCGGGTTTCAACCTGAGAAAATGCCGATCGGCATTTTCGTAATAGCTGAGCAGCCGTTCGGTAGCAGAAACAGTTGCGAATGGATCATCGGTCGTTGCGATGGCAAGGATAGGCGCGGACAGACCGAGCATGTTTTGCTTCAGATCCGCTGCAGCCGCTTCAGTGCGGCTACGCGGTTTGCGTCTAATCGAGCGTTCGAAAGCTGGTCCCATTCTGCTCCAGTCGAGAGCAACGCCAGCTGGCGTATCTTCCATCCAACCCAGTTTTTTCGCTGGAAAGTAGCCGCAAAGCCTTGTCAGCAACGGCATTACGACATGCCAGCGCCAGAGCATTGCCCATTTTTGCTCGTCCGCATAGTCGCGGTAATGGGCGAACTGAGCACCGACCATGAGCACACGCTGAACCAGATGATTTGATTGCGCGAGCCCAAGTGCAAAGCCACCTATGGAGTGGGCGACCGCATGGATCCTGGCATCGGGTGAAAGCTGGCGAATGTACCGAAGAGCGCCTTCGAGATCCTTCTCGCCCCAGTCTGCCCAATCGGCACTACAGTCTTTCAAGGATGGTGGGCGAGATTCGCCGATACCTCGATAGTCATAGGTCAAAACGTCGTAGCCATGCTCGAACAAATACTGCGCAAAGCGCGCATAGTAGCGGCAGCGCACGGACGTGGCGCAGGTTATGAGCACAAAAGGTCTGTTTTTGACTTCTCCAGAACGCCAGACGAAGCCGCCGAGAGAGTAGCCGTCAGTGGCTTCAAAGCGGATCGACTGTTCTATCCAATCTTGCATGCTTCATGTTCCTCAGCTTGGGAGATCATGAAGAGAAGTTCGAACCGCTGCAATTCATCAAAAGTGTAGCTTCCTGCAGTATCGTGATCGCCCGTCTATTGGCGGAGCTTTCGCTGCGCAACCTCACGCGTACGACCGGCAAGCGTTTGGAAATGTGCGGACCTTGCGCTCGTTCTTCGCCAGAAGAAGCCGATTTCTCGATGGGCCGGCCAATCCGAAATCTCCTTCAGGACAATGCTTGGCTCTCTGATCATTTCAGACAAGGCGTATAATTCTGGAAACAGTGACAGACCCATCTCAATGGATACCATCTGCCGCAATGTATCGAGGCTGGTTCCCTCGTAATCTTCCGCCATGATGGCGCCGGATACGGTTGCAAGTTCCCGCACATTCTCCAGCAGCCGGTGGCCCTTGCCGAGTGTGAGGAGCGTTTCGCTCTTCAGATCCTTCAACGCGACCGTTTTTCTGTCTGCCAGTCTGTGCCTTGATGACACGCCCAGGAAAATTCGCTCAACGCAAATCTGTTCGAAAGTGAAGATGTCTTCATTCTGCGGCTTCTGACCAAGGGCGCAATCAATGGCGCCATTCAGGACCTGATCTTCCAGGAAAGCTGGACGATCTTCCCGAACGTGCAGCCGAAGCGTCGGATAGGCTTCATGCAACTGAGGCAATACCGAAGGCAGAAGATAGGGCCCGAAGGTTGGCACGACACCGAGGCGGATGAGACCACCCAGATTATCGCGTCCCGACGTCGCAATGGCCACGATCTCGTCCAGCGTGGAAAGAATGGTGCGCGCTGCGGCAGCGATTTGATGCCCGACGGGGGAGAGGGTAATCGCTCCGGGCGTGCGTTCGATAAGGCTCACATACAGTTGTTTTTCCAAGAGCGCAAGTTGTACGGACAGCGTGGGTTGGGAGACATGGCAACGCTCGGCGGCGCGACCAAAGTGACGGGTAGCGTCTAGCGCTACAAGATACTCCAGTTGGCGGTGTGTCGGTCTGAATGGCATATGATAGATATTGTCTATCAAAGTCATTGTGTCAATGAATTGGAACTATCGTTCCATTTTTGTGATGCTGCGCGCCATTGGAGGTAACGATGACGCCGCTGTTGAAAGCCCTGAAGAATCGCTATTCGCTTATAGAGCGCAAGATTGAGCTGGAAGCGAATATGCCCCAGCCAGATCCACTTCGCATCATGGAGTTGAAACGCTTCAAAATGCAGATGCGAGACCAGATCACTTGGATGGAGCGTTCGCCGTAGTCGGCTGTGGAGGGTTTCTGATAAATCTCTGTATTTAAAGTAATTTTCTATCCAGCGAAATTCTCAGCTCGTTTCCTTGTAAAAGGCGCCGATGGCAAGAAGAAGCCAACCAGCGATCATGCCAAGGCCTCCCATGGGCGCCGCCATAGGAAACAAGGCGCCATGGCCGAAATGGCGAGATAGCAGATCGCCAGCAAAGAGCATGGTTCCAATCGCCAGGACAAAGGCTGAAAGGTGCGCGGTCTTGAGCCGCGCTCCGGCTATCCAAAGCCCAAGAAGAACAGGCGCATGGGCAAGACACATGGCGGAGGCAGAGCCGAGCAGGCGCGTATCTTCACCATGACTTGCCGCAGCAGCAAGCATGACGCCAGAAGCACCCAGAAAGCCGGAGAGCATCAGGATGAGGGGACGTGTACGTTCCAGCATCAGGCTTGATCCTCCCCGCGGTTCTGCATGTGGTGCGCCAGACGCTCTACTGGAGCCCAGATGATCTCGCGCAGTTTCGGATTGGATATCGTCTCCTCCATGGCGCGGGAGAAGCAGAGAAGCCATTCATCGCGCTCCGCAACACCGATTGCTGCGCCGAAGTGGCGTGCTCTCAAACGTGGATGGCCGTATTTCTCGACATAGACCGGAGGACCGCCAAGGTAGCCCGTCAGGTAGTCGTAGAGCTTGGCCTCGCTGCCCGAGAGATCCTTCGGATGAATGGCGCGGCAACGGGCAGCCTCAGGCAGTTCATCCATCAACTGATAGAAGCGTTGCGTTAGCCTGCGAACCGTCGAATCTCCGCCGATTGCTTCATAGAGAGTTATCGTGTCGCCGCTCATCTGCTGCTCGCCATCGTTTTCCCGCTTATCGAGGTAGCGGCAAGCCGGGACATGAGCAAGCGGTCGTTATGCCACGGGCGAGTTATTCGGAGCCCGCATCCACGTCATCCGCCTCTTTGTCAGGCAGAGCGCCAGTTCCCGGTGTCTTTTCCTCGTCTGTCAGCTCGTCTCGCGCATGCGGTCCCGCAGGCGGAGTTTCCTTTTCAGGCACTGTATTCTGCTTCGTCTGCTCAACGGCCGTCTGGGCGGCTTTGTCTTCGGTCATGGAAGGTCTCCGTTTGCTTTGGACAACGAAAACCCGGCATAGAAGTTCCTCAGGTCAGGGCCGGAGCCTCACCGCCCTCGATCATTTCATCGGGAATGTCGTCGAAGGAGGCATAGTTGAGGTTATAGAGCTTTGAATAGAGCTTTTCGTTACGCATCAGTTCCGTGTGGTTGCCGCTCTCGATCAGTTCGCCGTTCTGCAACACGATAATGCGATCAGCCTCGCGAATCGTTGCCAGCCGATGTGCGATCACCAAGCCTGTGCGTCCCTCCAGAAGCTTGACCAGTGCCTTCTGGATCAGCATTTCCGTATAACTGTCGATGTTGGCGGTTGCCTCGTCGAGAACAAGGATCTTGGCATCCGCGACAAGGGCACGGGCGAAGCTGATGAGTTGCCGTTGGCCGAGTGACAGGTTTCCGCCCCGTTGGCCCAGCAGGCTGTCATAGCCCTCTGGCATGCGCATGATGAACTCATGGGCGCCCACGGCCTGGGCGGCCTCGATGACCTGTTCGCGCGTGGCGTCCGTTTTGTGATAGCGAATATTTTCCAGAACGCTTCCGGTAAACAGGAATGGCTCCTGAAGCACCATTGCAATCTGACGGCCGAGCGATTCCTGCGTCAGGTCGCGTACATCATGACCGCCAACCAAGACAGAGCCCTGTTGCACATCATAGAAGCGGTGGATCAGCGACATGCAGCTGGATTTGCCGGAGCCGGTCGGACCAACCAGAGCGACCGTTTCGCCGGGATTGACCCGGAAGCTGACATTCTTCAGCACCGGGTGCTTGGGATTATAGCCGAACACGACATCGCGGAACTCGACGGAGCCATCCATATCCGGCGAAAGAACGGTCGCATCTGGTTTGTCCTTGATGTCTACCGGCACATCCAGGACGTCTGTCAGGCGCTGACCGGAGGCCATGGCGCGCTGCATCACCGAATATTGCAGGGTAAGAGACCGGATAGGGTCGAAGAAGCGTTGGATGTAGAAGAGGAAGGCGACCATGACGCCCACGTCCAGTGCCTGATTGAGAACACGCGCACCGCCGACAACGATAACCAGGGCCATGGCAATGCCGGTCAGCGTATCTACAATCGGCACCATGACCTGCGCCAGACGCGCTGCATGCAGGTGGGTGCGCAGGTTCGCCTTGGCCTTGTCATCGAACAGCATGAAATTCACGCTCTGGCGATCCATGCCCTGTACGGCGCGAACACCATGAATGGCCTCTGCCAGAGCACCGCTGGCGATGGAATTTGTTTCATGCGCAGCCATGAAGGAAAGCCGTGCCTTCGGCAACCAGAACAGGCGCACGACAAACAGTACCGGCAGAGCCGAGAGTGTAAGCAGGCCAAGTCCAAAATCGAGATAGAGCATCACGGCCACGATGCCGATCAAAAGCGTGATATCGCCGACCGAGAGCACCGAGGTTTCCAGAAATTCCTGCATGGAATTCACATCGCCCTGCAGGCGCGACATCAGCCGTCCGACCTCCGTCTTGTCCATGAAGGAGAGCGAAACACGCTGCAAATGGGTGAACATTGCGCGGCGGATATCGAACAGCACGTCCTCGGCAACATTGCCGACCAGGGTTTCCTGTGCGTAGGAAGCCACGAAGTTGATCAGGATCGCAATGAGAAAGGCAGCGAGTGCATAGAGCAGGACATTGTCTCGTGCGCCTTGCTGCATGCCGTGGTCGATCGCGTAGCGAATGATCAAGGGAATGATCAATTGCATGGCGGTGAAGGCCAGTACCGCAGCTACCGCCAGCCAGACCTTGTGTTGATAGGGCTCGACGAAAGCCCAGATCCGCTTGATGATGTTTTTGTCGAAGACCTTGCCGAAGATCTCCTCTTCGATCCGGTGGGAGCCTACCACAGCGCGGGGCGGGCGGCGTCCGTCATCGCGAATGTCCGAGCGTTCGGTTTCGAGTTCCTCTGCCATCTCGCCCTCCTCAGCCGGTCAAAATGTCATCGTCTGGACGAATCTGCAGGTCGTAAAGCGCGCGGTAACGCCCGTTCAGCGCCAGCAATTGATCGTGCGTTCCCTGCTCTACGATGCGGCCTTCCTCAACAAAGAGGATCTTGTCCGCGTGCATCAGTGAACTCAAACGATGCGCAACCACGATGGTGACGCGGTCGCTGGCATAGCGGCGCATGGCGCTTCGGATACGCTGTTCGGTGGCAGCATCGATGGCAGCTGTCGAATCGTCGAACACCATCACCGCGGGCTTCAGCATCAGCGCGCGGGCAATGGAGAGACGCTGGCGCTGACCGCCGGATAGCGACACACCCCGTTCTCCTACGACTGTCCCGTAACTCGATGGCAGACCTAGCACGTAATTGTGCAGTTGTGCGCTCTCGCTTGCCTTGGCAATGCGGTTCTCGTTGGCCCAGGGGTCGCCATAGGCGATGTTGTTTTCAATCGTGGTCGTGAACAGAAAGCTGTCTTGTTGCACGACCACCACGGAACGGCGCAGGGACTTCAGCGAAACGTCCTTGATATTCTGCCCATCGATCGTGATGCGACCTGTATCCACGTCGTAAAAACGTGGAATGAGGTGGGCAATCGTGGATTTGCCGCTGCCCGGTGGGCCGACGATTCCTATCGTTTCGCCGCGGTTTGCCTCAAAACTTATGCCATTCAGCGTCGGATTTTCGGGGGCGGAAGGATATGCAAAACCGACGTTTTCAAACCGCAGCCTGCCCTCGGTTATAGTCAGTTCCGGCGCCTTCGGCGCGTCCTTGACCGCGATATCCATGTCGAGAAGACCGAAGAGGCGCGCACCGCAGGTAGACGCACGTGCAAAGGCATTCACCATCAGGCCAAGCTGGCGCACCGGCATTTGCAGGATGGTCATGAATGTCAGGAAAGAGGCAAGTGTACCAACTGTTATTTCGCCGGCAATCACCTTGCTTCCACCCACCCACAGGACAAGGCCCATGGAGATGAAGAAGGAGAGATTCATGGCGCTGGTATTGGCAACGCGAATGCCCACGCGTTGATGGGCAAGCTCTAGCGCATTGCGGGATGCCGCATCGAATTTGGTCAATTCATGGTCCTGTGCCGCGAAAGCGCGAACGACCCGGATGCCGCCGAGGTTCTCTTCCATCACGCGCGTCAACACCTGTAGGCGCTCTTGCAAATCCAGCCAGGTCGCGCGCAACCTCAACTGGGCGACCGACGACCGCCAGCCAACGAAGGGTACGAAACTGAGCGCCAGAAGGCCCAGGAGAAGATCTGTCGATAACAGCAGATAGGCGCCAATACCGATCAGCACGGATAGTAGAACCATGCGAACCAGGGCCGTGGAGAAATACATGCGCACGCCTTCCAGATCGAGAAGGCCGATGGTGATAAGATCCCCGGAATGAACACTGTCATGGAAACTGAAGGAGAGCCGCTGGATCTTTTCGTAGCAGGCAAGACGAAGCTCATAGCCTATGTGGTGGCCGACCGCCTCGCTGAAGTAGTTCTGCACCATGGTGAAAAGACCGCGGAGGATGCTCGCTGCCAGAAGCAGAATCGCTGTGACCAGAAGTGCATCCTGCGCATCGGTATTGGAGGAATCTCCCGCCACGATGCCCTGCGCCTGATCGATTGCCCGACCCAGCAGTTGCGGAATCATCAGCTGAAAACCGGACGCAATGAAAGTGGCACCAATGGCGAAACTTGTTTGCCAGGGGTGGCGTAGGGCCATCACGGTGATGCGGGTGATGATGGAGAGGCCTTTGCCCCAACCGGCAGCCTTGACGTGTGCGATCGATGCAGCCGAGCTCACGCCGCTGCCTGAAGAAACAGTCGTCACAGTGGTATCCAGCAATTCTATTGCCACCGATGTTGCCACCGGCGGAACATTCACGGAGAAGATGGTCGGAACAGGAACTCTCTGGAAGAGAGACTAATAGAGACCGATTCTTCCTATATTGGAAGCTGCAGCTTGAAAATTGCTAAAATGGCCGAAAGTGCGGCACGTCAGACAGGTGACACAATTTTGAGATTATTTGTCAGATGTGTGGCGGAAATGTCATCATGAAAAGAAGAGGCCGCGCTTGGGGTTCAAGGCGCGGCCCAAGAGACTGAAGCGTCAGGAGATCACGCTGCCAGTGGTTCCGGAGATTTTGCTCCGGTCATGAATGCGACCGCATCGGACATCGAGTAGTCCTTGGGATTGATGACGGTCAGACGTTTTCCGAGGCGGTGAATGTGAATGCGGTCCGCCACTTCGAACACATGCGGCATGTTGTGCGAGATGAGCACGATAGGAATGCCGCGCGAGCGGACATCGAGAATGAGTTCGAGAACGCGGCGGCTTTCCTTGACGCCAAGTGCTGCGGTCGGTTCATCGAGGATGATGACCTTCGAGCCAAAGGCGGCTGCGCGTGCAACGGCTACGCCCTGACGCTGACCGCCGGAAAGCGTTTCCACTGCCTGGTTGATGTTCTGGATGGTCATCAGGCCAAGTTCTGAAAGCTTTTCGCGCGCAAATTTCTCCATCGCCGGACGGTCCAGCTTGCGGAAGACGCTTCCCATGACGCCGGGTTTGCGGATTTCACGACCAAGGAACATGTTGTCCGCAATCGAGAGCGCCGGTGAGAGAGCGAGGTTCTGGTAGACCGTCTCAATGCCGGCCTGTCTCGCTTCGATCGGGGAGCGGAAGCTCACCGCCTTGCCTTCCAGCTTGATCTCACCTTCATCAGGATTGATCGCACCCGAAATGGCCTTGATGAGCGACGATTTGCCAGCGCCGTTATCGCCGATGACCGCCAGAATTTCACCCGGATAGAGATCGAAATCTGCGTGATCGAGCGCCGTCACCTTGCCGTAACGCTTGACCAGTCCACGGGCGGAAAGAATGGGTTCCTGTGCCATTAGCCTGCTACCTTTCTGATCCACTGGTCGATTGCCACGGCTGCGATAATGAGAAGGCCGATGAGCATATAGGTCCATTGCGGGTCGGTGCCGATGAGGCGAAGTCCAAGCTGGAACACGCCAACGATCAAGGCGCCGAAAAGCATTCCGAGGATGGAGCCGCGTCCGCCAAAGAGCGAGAGGCCGCCGATCACCACGGCCGTGATGGATTCGATGTTTGCGAACTGGCCAGCTGTCGGAGAAACCGAACCGATACGGCCGATCAGGGCCCAGCCGCCGAGAGCGCAGATAACGCCGGAGATCGTGTAGACAGAAATCAGCATCTTCTTGACGTTAACACCGGCAAGTTCCGCCGCATCCGGATCATCGCCGACCGCATAAAGATGGCGCCCCCAGGCTGTCGAATTCAAAACATACCAGAGGCCCGCCACCAGCAAGACCATGGCGATCACGCCATAGGTGAAGACGGCACCGCCCAACTGGATGCTTTGCCCGAACAATTGCAGCAGAGGTGCGCTTGCCGCGAGATCTTGCGAGCGAATGGTCTCATTGGCCGAATATAGGAAGTTGGATGCAAGAACGATCTGCCACATGCCCAGCGTTACAATAAACGGCGGAAGCTTCACACGTGCAATCAGGAAACCGTTAATCGCGCCGCACAGGGCACCCACACCAAAACCTGCGAGAATGGCAAGCGGTGCTGGGACGCCATAATTGATGGCAAGCTGGCCCATTATCACGGAAGACAAAACCATGATCGCGCCGACCGAGAGGTCAATACCCGCCGTAAGGATGACCAGAGTTTGCGCTGCACCGATGATGCCGACGATCGCCACCTGCTGCAGGATCAGTGTCATAGAAAAGGCCGAGAAGAACTTCGTTCCCAGGATAGAGCCGAAGATCACAACCGACATCAAGAGCACCAACAGCGGAACGGCTGCCGGGTTCCCATGAAGAAAATGCTGAAACTTCTGCAGTGCGGTCTTGTCGTGCGTATCGAACTGCGCAACCTGCGTCGAACTACCTGACAGAACCTTTTCATATTCGAGATGTGGCTTGGTGGCGGCTTGTGGCTCGCTCATGGTTTTCCTCCCTAGGGCATCATCACTGGATGCGAGGGCCGGCATGCAGGTCACGAACCTCAAATCGCCGGCGATGGAAAATTCATTCTTCAATCGGAGAAGGTATTCAGCACGTTATCGCTGTTTGCTCTCTAAATGGAGGGCGGCCGAAGCCGCCCGCCGATCTTGTCTCTCAACGGTAGTGAGGCATCAGCCCCAGCACTTCGCAGTGCCTTCCTTCGTGTCGATGGAAGGAACGCCCTTGGCGGGCTTGTCGGTGACCAGCGAAACGCCGGTGTCGAAGAAGTTCTTGCCTTCGGTTGGCTTCGGCTTGGTGCCATCCTTGGCGAAGGCTGCAATCGCTTCGATGCCCTTCGATGCCATCAGCAGCGGATATTGCTGCGATGTTGCACCGATCACGCCTTCCTTGACGTTCTTGACACCTGGGCAGCCGCCATCCACGGACACGATGAGCACGTCCTTCTGTTTGCCAACTGCCTTCAGTGCCTCATAAGCACCGGCAGCTGCCGGTTCATTGATGGTGTGAACGACATTGATACCCGGATCTTTCTGGAGAAGGTTTTCCATCGCCGTACGACCGCCCTCTTCGTTACCGTTGGTAACGTCGTGGCCGACGATGCGCGGATCCTTTTCGTCGCCGATGCGGTTAATGTCGCCAACATCAATGCCGAAGCCCTTCATGAAGCCCTGGTTGCGCAGAACGTCAACAGAAGGCTGTGCCGGGGTCAGGTTGAGGAAGGCAACTTTCGCCGTCTTCGCCTTGTCGCCGAGTGTTGCTGCTGCCCATTTGCCGATCAGCTCACCAGCAAGAAGATTGTCGGTCGCGAAGGTTGCATCGGCAGCAGAGATAGGATCCAGGGGAGTGTCCAGTGCGATCACGAGGACACCGGCCTTGCGCGCCTTTTCAACGGCAGGAACAATGCCCTTGGTGTCGGAGGCCGTCAGAAGGATACCCTTTGCGCCGTCTGCGATGCAGGTTTCTATTGCAGCGACCTGGCTTTCGGAGTCGCCGTCGATCTTGCCGGCATAGGACTTCAGTGTCACGCCCAGTTCCTTGGCCTTTGCAGTCGCGCCTTCCTTCATCTTGACGAAGAAGGGGTTGGTGTCCGTCTTGGTGATAAGGCATGCGGAAACGCCGGCTGCAGAGGCCGGAGCAGCAAAGGCAACGCCAAGTGCGAGTGTCGCGAATGCAGCTGTCAGAACGGTTTTCTTCATGGAACTTCCTCCCAGGTTAACTCAGGATCCGCGCGGCGGATCTTGTTCGGGCCTCGACCGGTTTCAAGCACCAGACGCCTCCTCCAAGCCGCCTGCCCGTGGCCCTCATAATGTCGAAACTTCTCATACTGTCAATAAATAAATCCAGTTGATTTATTAATTCTTGATCGATAGGTTGGGGCTTGAGGAGCTTGGGTGCCTTAAGGGAGGGGTGGCCATGACTGTCCATGACAACTCCAGCGATAGCGTCGTTCTGCCGCCTGCTGTCAGCTTTGCGGGCGGTTCCAATCAGGTGCGCGTACGTGCACACAACGAAAGATTGGTCCTTTCGCTTGTGCGTCTGCACGGATCGCTTTCCAAGGCAGACATCACCAGAGCCAGTGGTCTTTCTGCTCAAACCGTTTCCGTTATCATGCGCTCCCTCGAAAATGATGGTCTTCTGCTGAGAGGCGAACCGGTACGCGGGAAGGTGGGGCAACCTTCCATTCCCATGCGTCTCAATCCTGATGCGGTCTTTTCCTTTGGGGTGAAGATCGGGCGGCGCAGTGCTGATGTCGTGCTGATGGATTTCATAGGGCGGATCCGCCATCAGTTCCGACAGACTTATGCCTACCCAAAGCCGGGTGAAATCATCGCCATCATCATGTCGGGGATCGAGTCGATTGAAGCCCGACTGGATCGGGATATCCTGTCGCGCATCGCCGGTATCGGGATTGCAGCACCCTTCGAGCTCTGGAACTGGGCTGAAGAAGTCGGCGCCCCTCCAGGGGCCATGGATGAGTGGCATGGTGTCGATCTCCAGGCCGAAATTGCTGTCCGGGTTCGCCATGCGGTTCACCTTCAGAACGACGCAACGAGTGCCTGCGGTGCGGAGCTCGTCTTTGGTGTCGGTCCTTCCTATCCTGATTTCGTCTATTTTTTCATCGGCTCCTTCATCGGCGGCGGCATTGTCCTGAATTCGGCGGTCTATTCGGGCCGAACGGGCACCGCCGGCGCGCTTGGTCCCCTGCCGGTGCGTGGCAAGAACGGCGAGAACCGGCAGCTTCTGGATATCGCTTCGATCTTCGTCCTCGAGAAGCTGCTCCTCGAGCGGGGCATCGATCCACAGCCTCTCTGGTATTCGGCTGACGAGTGGGTCGACTTTGGTGAACCGCTGGAACTGTGGATTCGCGATACCGCAGAGGCGCTTGCGCAAGCCATTGTCGCATCGGCCTCCGTCATTGATTTTGGTGCTGCAGTCATCGATGGCGGTTTTCCTGGCTGGGTGCGAAAGCGCGTCGTGCAGGCAACGAGGGAGGCGGTTACCCGGCTCGACCTGCAGGGTGTCATCATTCCCGATATTCTGGAAGGTGGGGTGGGCGCTCAGGCGCGTGCCATTGGTGGCGCCAGTCTTCCGATCTTCGCCCGCTACCTCATCGACCAGAACGTACTTTTCAAGGAACTCGCCTGATGCTCAAGGGTCTCAATCCATTGCTCAGCCCGGAACTGCTCTTTACCCTGCGTGCCATGGGGCATGGAGATGAGCTGGCAATTGTCGATGGCAATTATCCGGGTCTCGAACATGCGCGGCGGCTGGTGCGGCTGGACGGCCATCACCTGATTCCGGTCCTGGATGCAGTTCTGTCGGTCCTGCCGATCGATGACTTCGTCCCGGAGGCCATTTTCCGCTCGACTGTCGGCAAGGACCGAGATGCACTCGATCCTGTTCACGAAGACATCATCGCCTGCTGCGGGCGGCACGAACCCAAGCAACCTGTCGTCCCGTTGCTCGGCCCGGACTTTTACCCGCGCGTGAAGGCGGCACACACCGTAATTCAGACAAGCGAGCCTCGGCTCTATGCGAACGTTATTCTCAAGAAGGGTGTCATTTATCCTTGAGAGGGGCGGGTGCTGCCGTACCATCTGGGGCGGACCTGCGGCAGTACCCGTACCAGTTCTGCAAAGAAAAAGACCGGCAAATCGCTTCGCCGGCCAAGCTCCCATGGGGGATGTGTCGCATCTCACCGAAACAGGCTGGGCAGCCACAATGAAAGTGCGGGCACGTAGGTCACGAGCATGAGCACTGCAACACTGGCACCAAAGAAGGGCCAGATGGTGCGCATGGCTTCGCGAATGGTAATTTTTCCGACGGCACAGGCGACGAACAGCACCGTTCCCACGGGCGGTGTGTTGAGGCCGATACCTGCATTCAGGATCATGATGACGCCGAAATGAACCGGATCGATCCCGAAGGCTTTCACCACCGGTAGCAGAACCGGCGTCGAAATGATGACCAACGGCGCCATGTCCATGAATGTGCCGAGGATCAGCAGGATGATGTTGATGACCAGCAGCACGATGATCGGATTGTCTGAAATCGCCGAAATTGCGCTGATCATCAGGCCCTGCACCTGAAGGAATGCCATCAGCCAGGCAAAGGATGCAGCCGTGCCGATGACCAGCAAAACCATGGCTGTTGTGCGCACGGCACCCATGACGGCTTCGACGAAGCCATGCCAATCAAGTTCGCGGTAGACGAACATGGCCACCAGCAGTGCGTAGAGCACAGCGATGCAGGAGCTTTCCGTTGCCGTGAAGACGCCGGAGCGAACACCGCCGAAAATGATGGCAATCAGCAGAATGCCGGGCGCTGCGGAGACAAAGTAATACAGAACCTTGGCAAAGCCTGGAAAGGGCTCTGAAGGATAGCCGCGCTGCTTGGCCACGAACCATGCCGTGAACATCAAGGCGGCTGCCAAAAGAAGTCCGGGAATGATGCCTGCCGTGAAGAGGTCCGCAACGGACACATTTCCACCAGCTGCGATCGAGTACAAAATCATGTTGTGCGATGGCGGGATCATCAGGGCAATGATGGCTGCATTGGCAGTCACGTTGACTGCATAGCCACGGTCATAGCCGCGCGCCGCCATTTGCGGGATCATCAAACCACCGACGGCTGATGCATCCGCCACGGCAGAGCCGGAGATACCACCGAACAAGGTGGATGCGACCACGTTCACCTGCCCCAGACCGCCGCGTAGGTGGCCGACAATGCCGGCAGCGAAGCGGATGAGACGCGTGGCGATACCGCCGCGCACCATGAGGTCTCCGGCGAAAATGAAGAAGGGAATCGCCATCATCGCGAAGACGTTCATGCCAGAGTTCATCTGCTGGAAGATGACAATGGGCGGCAGGCCCATATAGAGAATGGTGGCAAGTGAGGCGATACCCAGGCAGAAGGCGATGGGCATGCCGATCAGCATGAGCAGGGTGAAGGACCCGAAGAGGATCGTATAGGCCATTATGCTGCCTCCAGAACTTCAGTGTCAGCAGCAGGCTCTAGATCGAGTGCCACGTCGATAAAGCGTTCAAGGCCGAAAAGAGCGATCATTGCGCCACCCACGATCAAGGGGAAAAAGTCGACGCCGCCGGGCCAGCCCAGAACGGGAATGGTTGCGCCCCAGGTGCCTGCAGAAAGCTGGACGCCATAGTAAACCATGGCGGCGCCAAAAAAGGCGACGAGCCCGAGGCTTACCAGATCCATCAGGCGCTGGATCGAGCGGGGCATGGCATAGCGCACGATATCAAGGCCGAGATGCACGCTCTCACGCACACCGACCGCGGCGCCCAGCATGATGAACCACAGCATGAGGTGTAGCGAGAGCGGCTCGGACCAGCTGGGAGAATCGTTCAAAACGTAGCGGGCAAAGACCTGCCACCCGACGATTCCGGTCATCAGGATGATGCCGGTCCCTGCAATGTAAAGCGAAAGCCGACTAAGCCCGGCCAGGAATGGGCGGATGCCCAGCATGAATTTTCTCATTTCCCCGAATTCCTTCTGCGCTACTGTCAGATCAAGCGCATTGAAAAAGCCGGCTCCTAATGCATGTCGCGCTCAACCGAATTCGGTTGAGCGGAACGAACATGCATCATTTCAAAGTCTTACAGCGTCGTTCGTGCGTTCAATGGAACGCCCGGCGCTGTAGGGCGAGCCGGCTTGCAATCGTCGTGTTACTTGACGTCCTGGATGCGGGTCAGCAGATCCTTGAGCTTCGGATCGGTGACGAACTTGTCATAGACCGGCTTCATGGCAGCCGAAAATTCGGCCTTGTCGACCTTGATGACGTTCACACCACCGGCACGAACCTTTGCTTCGGAGGTCTTTTCGCGCGCGCTCCAGAGTTCACGCATCTTCGCAACAGATTCTTTGGCTGCAGCCTTGATGATCTTCTGATCTTCCGGCTTCAGCTTGTCCCAGGAGATCTTGGACATGACCAGGATTTCCGGGTTCAGCGAGTGTTCCGTCAGTGTGTAGTTCTTCGCGATTTCGTAGTGACGGGCCGATTCGTAGGAAGGCCAGTTGTTTTCCGCACCATCGACAACGCCGGTTTCCAGCGAGGAGTAAACCTCACCCATCGGCATGGGCGTCGGGTTGGCGCCGAAAGCCTGCATCATGGCAATCCAGAGGTCGGACTGCTGGACACGAATTTTCAGGCCTTTGAGGTCCGAAAGTTTCTGGATTGGCTTCTTCGTTGTGTAGAAGGAGCGGGCACCGGAATCGTAATAGGCAAGACCGACGAGACCATGCGGCTCGAATGCCTTGAGGATCTCATCGCCGATCGGGCCGTCAACCGTCTTGTGCATGTGTTCTGTCGAGCGGAACAGGAACGGCATGCCGAGCACGACCGTTTCCTTGACGAGGTTGTTGAAAGGCGCAGCGTTGACGCGGTTGATATCGATGACGCCGAAACGGGTCTGTTCGATCGTATCCTTCTCGCTGCCAAGAACGGAATTGTTCATGACCTGAATGTTGATGCGGCCACTGGTGCGCTCTGACACGAGCTTGCCCATGTATTTGACCGCATCGACGGTCGGATAGCCGTCTGGGTGAATGTCGGCCGAGCGCAAGGTAATCTGCTGCGCCTGTGCTGCTAGTGCCGTGCTCATGGCAAAGCCAATCGCGAGGCCAAGAATCTTGGTCAGTTTCATGCTTTCCTCCTGTTGTCGCGTGGTCGTTCTCCTCCAACCACGCTGTTTATGTAGGCGTGTCTAAAGCGTGTCGCGATTTTTCAGATTCGCTCCTGACGCTTTAAGTGTTTGTCTTACCGCATGTCGTTATCGCAAAACCGCCGCACACTTTTGCGCGCCATGCTCTAGCCCTGCCACTTGGGCAGGTTGAAAAGTTCTTCCGGGTTCTCGATGAGTGCCAGATGCCTGCTCTTTTCGTTCGGCAGCCAGCCGAGAACAGTTTCCAGCAGGGCAATGTCGTCCGGATAATCCTTCTGTTCCTTTGCGAGATTGTGAGGCCAGTTGGTGCCCCAGACGATGCGCTGAGGCGCATAGGCCGAGATAAGGCGCGCGATGGCTGCCACGTCGTCGTAATCCGGGCCGCCGGTCTTCGAGCTTTCATACACTCCGGCAAACTTGAACCAGCAGCGTCCCGTATCAATCAGTCTCTTGACTGCATCGACATGTGGGCTGTCCGGCGTTATGCCACAGAAGAACTTGCCATGGTGATCCAGCACCCAACGGGAACGCAGCCGCAGAAGCCTTGGCTCGTGATCCAGAATGTTGCTGCCGTCGAACTGAACGGCCAGCATCCAGTCGCGTGCGGCAGCTTTGGCATCCAATACTTCTAATGCAGAAAGATCGGTTGCGCCGCCGGGTAGATCCATGATCCGCAGGCCAATTACACCTGCTTCGCCCAGTGCATCAAGTTCTGCATCGGAAACATCCGGTCCAACAGCCGCCACGCCCCGCGCCAAGTTGCCCATGGCGTTTAGGCAGGCAACCGTATTGCCATTGTCCCGTTGCTGCGCATTGCCCTGGGTGATGATGACCCTGTCGATGCCAAGCCATGTCATAAACTCGCGGTACTGATCCGGCGTCGGCAGGTCGCCCGCCGGCAATCCCGGACCGCCGGGAAGAGCCGGATAACCGGGCAGATACATGTGCATCTGCGTATCGACCGCGCCTTTCGGCAGGGAAATGCAAGGCTTGCGGCCAGTGGTCGGGCGAACGAGCATCACGCGTCCTTCATCTTGAATTCGGCGAGCGCATCGCGGTTGATTTCAATGCCGAGACCTGGACCATCGGGAATTGTGACGACGCCGTCAACATGCTCGATCGGGGTCTTGACGATAGCCTGTCGGAACGGATTATCTGTGCGGTCGAACTCGAGGATCGGCTCGATTGGGTTGACGCGCACGGGGCTCGGGATCATCGCAGCCATGAACTGAAGTGCAGCGGCAATGTGAACGGCCGTTCCCCACACATGCGGCACGACGCGAACACCATGCAGTGCTGCCAGATCGGCAACGCGCTTTGCTTCCGTAAAGCCGCCAACGCCTGCAAGATCAGGCTGAAGGATATCGACGCAACGCGTTTCGACCGGCTCACGCATGCCCCAACGGGAATGCCATGTTTCACCACCGGCAACCGGGATTGGCTGGCGCTGGCGGACCTCGCGATAGGCGGCCAATTGTTCCGGCACGACTGGCTCTTCGAACCAGTCGAGGTTGAGTTCCGCGGCGGCCTGACCGAAGCGGACGGCTTCCACCACGTCGTAACCGTGGTTTGCGTCTACCATGATGCGCATGTCGGACCCGACGGCATCGCGCGCAGCCCGAACGACGCGCAGGTCTTCCTCGACCCCGAAGCCGATTTTGATCTTGGTGGCGTGGAAACCTTCCTTCCAGTAGCGGGCAACGTCCGTCGCATTGTCCTCTACGCGGTCGACGCCGTCACGCTTGAAGCTGCCTGTCGCATAGGCCTTCACACTTTCCCGGAAACGCCCGCCGAGCAGGATAGACACAGGCACGCCGAAATGCTTGCCCTTGATATCCCAGAGCGCGATGTCGATGCCGGACAGTGCTGTGACAGCAAGACCGCGCTGACCCTGATCGCGCAGTGCGTTGTAAAGGCGAGCCCAGATCTTTTCCGTTTCGAGCGGATTTTCGCCGATCAGCCAGTTGGCATAGGCCTGAACCACGGCCGCATTGGGCCTTGCTGGCCCAAGGCATTCGCCCCAGCCCGTCGTGCCGTCGTCGCACACGATCTCCACCAGAATATGTGCTCGGCGGTCGAAGCGCATGGATGCGCTCTCGAATGCCACGTCGAGCTTGTGCTCCAACAGATGCGTGCGAACTTCGGCAATCTTCATAGTTTTTTCCCGTTGCAGCGTTTCATCCGCACCAGGTCGGATGAAACGCCCAGTCTTCAGTCAGTTGGATCAGCCGCGCTTCCAGGGGCCGATGAGGTCCAGCAGCATGCCTTCTTCTTCCTTGGTCAGGTCGTCGAGTGGCGCGCGAACCTTGCCAGCGTCAAAGCCCTGCAGGCGCACGCCCGCCTTGATGGCAGCAACCGCATAGCCCTTGCGACGGTTGCGGATTGCCATAAACGGATAGAAAAAGTCCTTGAGTATCTTCTCGCAATGTTCGCGTTCACCTGCGCGTAGAGCCTTGTAGAACTCGACGGCGAGGCCGGGTACGAAGTTGAAGACGGCAGACGAATAAGTCGTGAAACCAGCGCCGAGATAGGCTTCGGCAAACAGTTCAGCAGTCGGCATGCCACCGAGATAGGTCAGGCGATCGCCCATGGTGGCGGTGATCTGGCGAACAAGGCCAATATCTCCGGTGCCATCCTTGAAGCCGACCAGGTTCGGGCACTCGTCACACAGGCGCTTCAACGTGTCGACGGAAAGTACCGAGTTATCGCGGTTGTAGACCATGACGCCGATGCCAACGGATTGGCAGATTTTCTTGACGTGCTGATAGAGACCTTCCTGCGGCGCGTCGATGAGATAATGCGGCAGAAGCAGAATGCCGTCTGCGCCAGCCTTTTCGACAGACTTTGCCAGTTCGGTGCCGACGTGGCTGCCAAAACCACAGCCGGAAACGATTGCGGTCTTGCCGGATGCTTCCTTTGCCGCCTTGACGATGCCGGGGATTTCATCCGGTGAGAGCGAGAAAAACTCGCCTGTACCGCCTGCTGCAAACAGAACTGGCGCCTCGAAGCCGGACAACCACTCGATATGGCGACGATAGCTTTCAGCCTGAAACTGGCCTTCGCCGTCGAAATGCGTCACTGGGAAAGACAGAAGGCCAGCGCCGAGCGCCGCCTTGATCTCTTGAGGCGTCATAATCAGTGTATCCTTTGTAGAAGTCTCCTCCGCTCAATTTCGTATAGACTCAACATACAAGTGTCAATAACTTATCTTACAAATTGCCGCTGCTCTCGGAGAAGCGTGCGGTAGCGGGATTGGCTGCCGCGCAGATGGCGTCGCATTGCATCGCGGGCTGCGTCTTCATCCCCAGCTGAAATGGCGGAAATGATTGCATTATGCTCCTCGTTCAGCAGTTTGATATAGGCAGCCTGATCGGCTTCCGATTCTTCATTTCGAAGCGCTGCACGGGGGATGATGTTCTTGCCGATCAGCGACAGGAAATCCCTGAAACGTGAATTGTTTGTCGCTTCTGCGATGGCCAGATGAAGAGCGAAATCCGCCTCGCTGGTGGGCTTGTTCGCATCAAGACAGGCCTGCACTGCATAATGACGCTCGAAAATAACCTCTTCCTGCGCAGGAGAGCGGCGAAGAGCAGCAAGGCCTGCCGCTTCCACTTCTACCGCCGTGCGCAGCTCCAGAAATTCGATGACGGAGGAAACACGCGCATAGTCAATGTTTTCGATCGACATGGGGGCAGGGCTGCTAGCAACCGGCGGCTCCAGTACAAAAACGCCGGCGCCCTGACGCGCCTCCACGAGGCGGTCCGCCCGCAGTGCAGCGATAGCCTCGCGCACAACCGTTCTGCTCACGCCATGCTTTTCGCCCAGTTGCGCTTCGCTCGGCAGCTTCGTGCCGGGCGGATAGTGCCCTGCAGTGATTGACTGCCGCAGAACGTCGCCCAGTCGCGAGGCCAGCGTGCCTGCACCGCCCGGTGTCCCGCTCTTGCCTGCAATTGCCATGGACATCTCCTTCAAGGCCTGCATCTCCGGATGGTCTGCTTCGCCCGCCTATACATCAATGCAATAGCTGTAGCGTGTTGACGCGCTTCTGCCAACATGTATGATGAGTTGACCCGGCGAGCCTACGAGTTGTGGCGCGCTGCCTGCCGATGGAGGAAATCTTGAAACGACTGTTGATCACCGGTGCCGCCGGCGCGCTGGGGCGTGCCATGCGCACGCGCCTTGCCGATGTGGCCGATATTCTGCGCCTGTCAGATATCAGCAATCTGGGTGAGGCCGGACCGAACGAGGAACTCGTCCAATGCGATCTGGGGGATGCGGAAGCGGTGCACAGACTGGTCGAGGGATGCGACGGGATCGTGCATCTGGGTGGCGTGTCGGTTGAGGACAAGTTTTCCAAGATCCTGAATGCAAACCTGCTCGGCCTGTACAATCTCTATGAAGCGGCACGCGCCAACGGCCATCCGCGCATCCTGTTTGCCAGTTCCAACCACACAGTCGGCTTCTACCGTCAGGATGAGAAGATCGACGCGACATCACCAACGCGGCCGGATGGTCTCTACGGCGTTTCCAAATGTTTTGGCGAGCAGCTCGCCCGCATGTATTTCGAGAAATTCGGGCAGGAAACGGCATTGGTTCGTATCGGCAGCTGCATGGAAAAGCCGAGTAATCATCGCATGCTGTCGAGCTGGATGTCTTACAACGACTTTAAACTCCTGATCGAATGCACATTCCGTGCGCCGATGTTGGGTTGCCCGGTGGTCTGGGGTATCTCGAACAATGATGCGGCGTGGTGGGACAATTCGCACGCCAGCTATCTGGGCTGGAAGCCGCAGGACAATGCCGAGCACTATCGTGCGGAAATCGATGCAGCGCTTGGCAAACCTGATCCGAAAGCTGCGCTTCATGTTTATCAGGGCGGCAATTTCGTTAACGATCCTATTTTCAAGGAAGGTTGACATTGCTGCCGCAGGAGCCGTTTGGCGGGGGCGGCTCCTGCATCTTTCTCAATCGTCGGAATAACGTTCTTCCGCCCATGGGTCGCCACGCATGTGGTAACCATTCTTTTCCCAGAAGCCTGGTCTGTCCTGCCGTGTGAATTCGATGCGGGTCAGCCACTTGGCGCTCTTCCAGAAATAAAGATGCGGAACAACTAGGCGCATGGGGCCGCCATGTTCGGCGGTCAGCGGTTCACCCTGCCAGTGTGTGACAAGCATGGCGTCTTCCACGGCAAAGTCCGACAGAAGAAGATTGGTCGTGTAGCCGTCATAGCTCGTCAGCATCACAGCATCTGCATCTTCTTTCGGGTGAACCTGATCCAGCAGATCTCTGGTCGTTACGCCGGTCCATTCATTGTCATAGCGCGACCAGGTGGTAACGCAGTGAATGTCCGTCGTGAGTTTCGATTGCGGCAGCGCCTGAAATTGTTCCCAATTGAACGTCAGCGGATTTTCCACTTCGCCTCTGATGTCGAGCCGCCACTGCATTGCGGAGATAACAGGCTGTTGCCCAAGGTCCAGGACCGGCCAGTTCGTGACCAGATGTTGGCCCGGTGGCAGACGATCCGTCTCCGGTCGTGTGATCCTGCCTGTCAGAAACTTTCCCTCTGCCGCCCACTTCCGTTTGGTTGCGGTGAGTTTTGTTGTTTCAGGCTGGCTGGGTTCGTCCGCCATGGATCCTGCCTCATATGTTCGTCATCCGGTTCAATGTGTGGCGACTAAAGGTGGCTGTCCAGACGCTGATCGATTTCTTTCATTATATCGAGACGGATATAATGCTGGATTGTCGAGCGAGATTCGCTATATTCACGCAGATATTTCGATCGGGAGAGTCTATGAAAACCCGCCGTCTGGTCATCAAACTCGCCGCTTCCATTTCTCTGTCAGTCCTTCTCGTTCTGCCGACACAGAGTTTTGCGGCTGAAAAGATCACCGTCTTCGCCGCCGCCAGCATGAAGACGGCGTTGGATGCAGCCAATGTTGCCTACACGGCCAAGAGCGGTAATCAGGTCGTGGTTTCCTACGCTGCGAGTTCGGCACTGGCCAAACAGGTAGAGGCGGGCGCTCCTGCTGATGTGTTCATCTCTGCCGATCTTGACTGGATGGACTATCTGACGAAGAAAAACCTGATCAAACCAGATAGCCGCAAGAACCTGCTTGGCAACCGCATTGTGCTCGTCGCCCCTAAGGACAAGGCAAAGCCGGTCGATATAAAGGCCGGGTTCGATCTTTCCGCGCTGGTGGGAGATGGCAAGCTTGCCATGGGTGCCGTCGATAGCGTTCCCGCTGGCAAATACGGCAAGGCCGCGCTGGAAAAGCTTGGTGCCTGGAGTGCTGTTGCGCGGAAGGTGGCCGGTGCGGAAAATGTTCGCGCGGCAGTTCTGCTCGTATCGCGGGGTGAAGCGCCCTACGGCATCGTCTATCAGACGGACGCAGCCGCTGATCCCGGTGTTTCCATCGTCGGTACCTTCCCTGCTGATAGTCATCCCGCCATCATCTATCCGGTTGCCCAATTGACCGAAAGCAAGAGTGCAGCAGCAACTGATTACCTGAAGTTCCTGTCTTCCGTTGAAGTTTCTGGCTTTTTCACAGCGCAGGGCTTCACAATCCTCAAATGATGCCCTCGCATAACAGCCTCCACGCGGTTAAAGTTTTCACAAACGGGGCGCTTGCGTGGAATTGCTAAGTCTGAGTGAGGAGGAGTGGACGGCGATCAGGCTCAGCCTGAAGGTGGCCAGTGTTGCCGTCCTTACCAGCCTGCCGCTGGGTGTGCTGGTTGCCTATCTTCTGGCGCGCAAGCGCTTTTGGGGTCATGCGCTGCTCAATGGCATCGTTCACCTGCCGCTGATCCTCCCGCCAGTCGTGACTGGCTATCTGCTGCTGATCGCTTTCGGGCGCCGCGGGTTCATCGGTTCATTTCTGGAAAGCACCTTCGGGCTGATTCTGTCCTTCCGCTGGACCGGGGCGGCGCTGGCCTGCGCCGTCATGGGCTTTCCGCTTCTGGTCCGCTCTATTCGTCTTTCGATCGAGGCTGTGGACGGAAAGCTGGAAGAGGCGGCTGCGACATTGGGTGCATCGCCGGTCATGGTCTTTCTGACGGTCACGTTGCCGCTGATTTTACCCGGCATCATCGCCGGTCTTGTTCTCGCTTTTGCAAAAGCCATGGGCGAGTTTGGTGCCACGATCACCTTTGTTTCCAACATTCCCGGTGAAACGCAAACACTGTCCGCTGCCATATACACTTTCACCCAAGTGCCGGGGGGGGATGCGGGTGCTCTGCGCCTGACGCTTATTTCGATCGCAATTTCCATGGCCGCGCTCCTGCTTTCGGAAGCGCTGGCGCGCCGTGTCGGAAGAAGGATCGAAGCCGAATGACCTTCACAGTAGAGATTCGTCATCGACAGGGCGGTTTTCGCATTGAGGCGGAATTCGCTTCCGAGGGAGGTGTGACGGCACTCTTCGGGCGTTCCGGCTCTGGCAAAACATCCGTGCTACGCATTGTCGGCGGGTTGGTGAGACCTGATCACGGGCGCATACTCGTCGGCGATCAGGTGCTGCTGGATACGAACAAGGGCATCTGCTTGCCCCCGCATCGACGGGGTCTGGCTTACGTCTTTCAGGAGCCGCGGCTGTTTCCGCATCTGACCGTTCGCCAGAACCTAGGCTACGGTCAGTGGTTCGCGCGCAGTCGATCCTCTTTCGCCGATCCTGAAAAGATCATCAGCATGCTTGGGCTGGAGGCGCTGTTGCCGCGTCGTCCTGGCCTTTTGTCGGGCGGTGAGAAACAACGTGTCGCCATTGGCCGGGCGCTTCTGGCCGCTCCGCGTATTCTTTTGATGGACGAGCCACTGTCGGCGCTGGATGAGGCGCGCAAGGCGGAAATCCTGCCCTATATCGAGCGGCTGCGCGATGAGTTGAACCTGCCTATCCTCTATGTCAGCCATTCGGTGGGCGAAGTGGCACGTCTGGCCGACCACGTCGTCGCCATGGCGGATGGGCGTGTGACTGGCATCGGCGGCGCTTCCGAGATCCTCGGTATGCAGACGATGGCGACGGGGCGGGAGAGCGGCAGCGTTCTGGAAGGGCTGGTGCGGTTGCATGGTGAAGATCCCGACCTTGCGGCCATTGAGCTTCGCGGCTGCTGCCTCCTCGTTCCGCGCGGCGATCTCCATGAAGGGCAAAAGCTTCGCGTCCATATTCCTGCCCGCGAGGTTTTGCTGGCGACCGCAGAGCCACACGGGATCTCCGCCCTCAATGTGCTCAGGGGTGAAATCCAAGCCCTGACAGGTTCGGACGGTGGCGCGGTGGATTTAACGCTTCTGTGCGGCGAAGAAGTGCTACGCGCCCGTATTACCGGTCTTTCTGCCAAGCGGATGGACCTTGCGGTAGGGCAATCCATTCACGCAATCATCAAGACGGTTGCGCTGAATGCACCGGGTCTAGCGCACTGATCGTGCTGCGATGTTCATTCAGCCAATTGAGGTCGTCTGCAAGCGCGTTTTGGAGGATCTCTTCCATGTGACGGAAGCGGCTGATCAGTTCCTCGCCAAACTCGGTCAGCTGCGCTCCACCGCCTTGCTTGCCGCCGCGCTGGGATTCAACTGAAGGTTCTTCGAACATCGTGTTGATCGCATCCACTAGCAGCCATGCCCGCCGGTACGACATATCCATCCGGCGACCGGCAGCGGAGATGGAGCCAGTGTCGCGGATATGCTCAAGAAGCTCGATCTTGCCGCGCCCAAGCCGCTCTCCAGGCGGAAACGAAACTTTCAGCAGCGGTTTCAGGGTCTGATCGGGCGGATTTGCCATGGCGTAGATGAACCTATGCGGAGATGTCAAGAGGTCAACAGGCGTCCATTGTGGCCGAGCGTCATCATGCTTTCAATTGACAACCATACGTTAACGACAGAAGACTTTGCCGATCGGCGATCATTGCCGACATTGCCGTTCATGCTGCGGTGGGAGGACATCATGTCGAAGCGAATCTCGTTTGCGGTCGCCTCTTTTCTGGCTCTTGGCCTTCTCGGTCCCGCTCAAGCGCAGCAAGCAATAAAGGCACCACAGTCGAACCGGACAATCGAGACGGTTGAGGACAGCGATTACATCGGCTTCGACCTGAGGACGGTCAAAAACGTTACGCTCCAGCAGTGCCAGACGGCCTGCATCGACGATAAATCCTGCCGCGCCTTTACCTTCAATGTGAAGGCGAAATGGTGTTTCCTCAAATCTGATTACAACCAGCTGAACAGCTTTGCCGGCGCAGTTGCCGGCAAGATCGTTGTCGCCAACAGCCAGCCGGATATCGGTGCGCCGCCAGCGCTTTCCATGGTTGGCGATGAGGCGACCAATCAGGCTGCTGCTCTTCGCGATGAATTGGCCGTTCCGCCAGAACTGGAAGGGCAGGGGCTGGAAAGCCTGAAGGCGCTCGCGCAGCTTGAATTCGTCAATGGCAATCCACCCGCCGCGATAAACGCGCTGACGGCGGCGCTCAACATCGAACCGGATGATGCGGGCCTGTGGAGCGAACTGTCGCGTGCGTCCGCTCAGATTAAGGATGATGCGGACGCCAAGGCACGGGCTGTTTCTGCTGCGATCAATGCCTATGATGCCTCCCGAACAGCACAAAGCCGCGCCGAGGCGCTTGCTTTGCTGGGCGATGCGCTTCATGCGCAGGAAAACCACCGGGGCGCTATTGATGCGCTGAAGGAAAGCCTGGCGCTTATTCCTTCCAAGACCGTACAGGCACGTTACAACGACCTCAAGGAGCGCTTCGGCTTCCGCGTTGTCGGTAACAGCGTGGATAATGATGCGGCAAGCCCGCGCGCCTGCGTGCAGTTTTCAGAAGCGCTTTTGAAAACCGGCACCGATTACGGCCAGTTTGTCGTCCTCAACGGTCAGGCCCCGCAGGCGGTCGAAGCCAAGGACAAGCAGATCTGCGTCGAGGGTCTGAAGCACGGCGAGCGATACAAGCTGACGCTTCGCCGCGGCCTGCCCTCAATCGTTGGCGAAAACCTGCAAGCCGCCGTCGATTTGAATGTCTATGTCAAGGATCGCTCACCCGCTGTTCGCTTCACAGGTGACAGCTTCGTTCTGCCATCCACGGCGAGGCGCGGTATTCCGATAGTTTCGGTCAACACCACCAGCGCCAAGCTGAAGCTTTACCGCATCGGTGATCGGAGTATTGCGCCGCTGCTCGCCAATTCGCAGTTCCTGACCCAGCTGGATGGTTATACCGCCGGTCAGGTGGAGCAAAGCAATGGCGAACTGGTCTGGCAGGGCTCCATCGACATTGCACAGGACATCAACAAGGATGTGGTGACGAGCTTCCCGGTCGATGAGGTTTTGCCGAAGCGCAAGCCCGGCGTCTATGTGCTGACGGCGGCGACTGGCACGGGCACTGTGAATGAATGGGACAACAAGGCGACGCAGTGGTTTGTCGTGTCCGATCTGGGCTTGAGCACTTTCGCCGGAACCGATGGGCTGAGTGTTTTTGTGCGATCGCTGGGTTCCGCCGAACCGGCAGTGGGCGTTGATCTGCAATTGCTCGCCAAAAACAATGAAGTTCTCGGCACCGCCAAAACAGATGCCGATGGCAAGGCTGTGTTCAGCGCCGGTCTCATTCGCGGCACGGCCAGCATGGTTCCAGCCGTCTTGATGGCCTCGAAGGGCGGCGAGGATTTCGTTTTCCTCGATATGACGCGCGCAGGCTTCGACTTGTCCGATCGCGGCGTGACGGGCCGTCCGGCTCCGGGTGCTATCGACGTTTACGCCTGGACGGAGCGGGGCATCTATCGCCCGGGTGAAACGGTTCATGCGGCGCTTCTGGCGCGAGATGTGACATCCAACGCCATCGAGCAATTGCCACTGACCTTCGTGTTTCTGCGCCCGGATGGTGTTGAAGACCGTCGCATGACCGGCACGGGAACGCTGGGCGGCTATGCCGTGGATCTGCCGGTTCTGGCCAGCGCCATGCGCGGCACCTGGACAATGCAGGTGTTCACAGACCCTAAGGCGACCGCAATTGCCGAGAAACGCTTCCTCGTCGATGACTTCGTGCCGGACCGGATCGAATTCGACCTGAAAAGCGAGGCAAAGGAAATCATCGTCGGCGAAAAGACGCCGGTGACCGTCGATGGCCGCTATCTCTATGGCGCACCTGCTGCCGGACTGGGCCTTGAAGGGGAGATCGTGCTGAAGCACACGCGTCAGCGCGAGACTTTCAAGGGCTATTTCTTCGGTCTGGCAAATGAAGAGGCGAGTGAGGCCGAGCGGTTGCCGCTCGAAGCGCTTGATCCGCTGGACGAGCAGGGCAAGGCCAGTTTCGATGGCGGGTTGACCGAGCTTGCCTACACCACCCAGCTGACCGATGCGAACATCGTGGTCCGCCTGAAAGAGGGTGGCGGTCGCGCTGTGGAGCGCACGCTGACACTGCCTGTTCGCGCCGATGGTGACCGTATCGGTATCAAGCCGGAGTTTTCCGGCGATCTTGCCGAGAACACTGTGGCGAATTTCAATGTCATCATGATTGGTGCCGATGGCCAGAAGCGTGCCGCCCCTGGCCTGTTGTGGAAGCTGGTGAAAATCGAGCGCGATTATCAGTGGTATCGCGAAGGAAATTCCTGGCGTTATGAGCCAGTCAATCGCACCAAGCAGATCGCGAATGGCAAGGTGGATGTGGCCGCCGTCGATGGGGGCAAGATTGCTGTACCCGTTCAGTGGGGTCGCTATCGCCTGGAAGTGACGGGGAGCGGGCAGGACGCGCCTGCCTCCAGCGTCGAGTTCGATGCGGGTTGGTTCGTGACCGCAAGCTCGACCGAGACGCCGGATGCGCTGGAAATCGCACTGGACAAGGCCTCCTATAAGGTTGGTGAAACGGCGAAACTGAAAGTATCCTCCCGCTATGCCGGTCAATTGATGATCGCCAATGGCGCTGAGAACCTGATTTCCGTCCAAAATGTCTCGATCGGTGAAAAGGGCGGCGAGGTTTCCATTCCCGTCACCAAGGAATGGGGTGCGGGGGCCTATGTCACCGCCTCGCTTTATCGTCCCGGCAATGCGCGGGAAAGCCGCATGCCGATGCGCGCCATCGGCGTCACCTGGTTGAAGGTGGACCCGCAGGATCGGGATCTCACGGTGTCGCTGACAGCGCCAGAAAAAATGCTGCCGCGCCAGCCGCTTCAGATCGGCGTGGATGTGAAAGGTGCAGGCGTGGGGGAAGAGGCCTATGTCACGGTTGCGGCTGTCGATGTCGGTATCTTGAACCTCACGCGCTATGAGCCGCCTGCGCCTGACAACTGGTATTTCGGCCAGCGCCGTCTCGGCCTTGAAATCCGCGATATCTATGGTCGCCTGATCGATGGCTCGCTGGGGGCGACCGGCAAGCTGCGCACCGGCGGCGATGGCGGAAGTGTTGCGCTTCAGGGAAGCCCGCCGAAAGAAAAGCTGATTGCCTTCTTCTCCGGCATCGTTCGTGTTGGGCCGGATGGCAAGGCCAATGTCAGCTTCGATATCCCACAATTCAACGGCACGGCCCGCGTGATGGCCGTCGCCTGGACGAAAACGGCAGTCGGCCATGGCACGAAGGATGTGGTGATCCGCGATCCGGTCGTCGTGACCGCCAGCCTGCCGCGCTTCCTTGCCCCCGGCGATGAGGCCATGTTGCGGCTCGATATCGCCAATACGGATGCACCGGCGGGCGACTATCAGGTATCGCTTGCGGCAAGCCCGCAAATCAGCGTCACGGGGGCGAATGCGTCCCGCACGATCAAGCTGAATGCCGGTGCGAAAAATACGGTCAACCTTGCGATCAAGGGCGTGCGTGTTGGTGATGGATCGCTGACGGTGACCTTGGCTGGAAACGGTCTTGCGCCCATGCAGCAGCGTCTGGAACTGCCGGTGCGCCCGGCAGTTCTGCCGGTTACTGAAAAGCGCATCATCTCGCTGGCCCCGAACCAGAGCCTAACGGTGGATGGCAATCTGCTGGCGGATGCGCAATTGCAAGGCGCGAGCCTGACGCTTGGCGTGGCCCGTTCGGCAGATTTCGACATTCCCGCGCTGCTGATGTCGCTCGATCGTTACCCCTATGGTTGCGCAGAGCAGACGACCAGCCGTGCGGTGCCGCTGCTTTATCTGTCCGAGCTTTCCAAACAGAGCGGCATGGCAGACGATCCCGACGTGAAGAAGCGGGTTCAGGATGCCATCTACCGCGTTCTCGCCTATCAGTCTTCCTCCGGCAGCTTCGGTCTCTGGGGACCGGGATCGGGGGATCGCTGGCTGGATGCCTATGTGACTGAATTCCTGACGCGGGCGCGCGAGCAGGGTCTCGATGTGCCGGATCAGGCGCTGGTGCAGGCACTGGAAAACCTGCAGAATTCGCTGGCCTATGAGGTGAACATCAAGGATCAGGGCGAACAGGTTTCCTACGCGCTCTATGTTCTTGCCCGAAACCGCAAGGCCTCGATCAGCGATCTGCGTTACTATGCGGATACAATGCTGAACGACTTCCCGACGCCGCTTGCGAAGGCACATCTGGCGGCTGCCCTTTCGCTTTACGGCGATGCGCAGCGCTCGAAGATGGTCTTTGCGTCGGCTCTTCAGATGACGGAACAGGCTGTTGCAACACCGGTCAGCCTGTCGCGGTCGGATTATGGCTCCACCTTGCGCGATGGTGCAGCGGTTCTGGCATTGGCGGCGGAAAGCCGTCCGGTTCCGGCCATTGTTCCGCAACTGGCGGCAGCCGTGGCCAACGAAGCCCGCAAGAAGAAGTATATGAGCACGCAAGAGCAGGTCTGGATGCTGTTGGCGGCGCGGGCACTGCAGAATGGCGATAGCGGCCTCAAGGTGGATGTGAACGGACAGGTGACGGCCGGTGCCTATCGCCAGCGGATGACGGGTGATGAATTGCTGGCCAAGCCGGTGACGCTGACCAACCGCGCGGCGGAGCCTGTCTCTGCAGTTATCACCACCTACGCCTCGCCCAAGCAGCCACCGGCCGCGGGTGGCAACGGCTTTGCCATCAGCAGGGCCTATTATACCCTGGATGGACAGGAGGCGAATGTCACGCAGGCGAAGCAGAACGAGCGCTATGTCGTTGTGCTGACCGTGAATGAAACGAATGACTGGCCGTCGCGCCTGCTCGTTCAGGATCTGTTGCCAGCGGGCTTCGAGATTGACAATCCGAACCTTGTCGATAGCGCCCAGCTGACGAATTTCGAATGGGTCGGACAGGTGCAAGTGGCTCATACGGAGTTCCGCAACGACCGCTTCGTCGCCGCCTTTGACCGCAACAAGGGCGATAATCGCGAGTTTTCGCTGGCCTATGTGGTGCGTGCAGTGACACCGGGAACCTATGATCACCCTGCTGCGAATGTCGAGGACATGTATCGTCCGGAACTGTCGGCGCGCACGGCGGCAGGGCGCATGCAGGTTCAGGAAGCGCAGTAGGCGCCATGGGCAGGCGGCTGAAATGGTGGCTGGCAGGTGGAGCGGGGGTCATGCTCGCGGCTGCGCTTTGCCTGCCGTTGGCAATTGATGCCGCTGACCGGGCCTATCCGCCCCCGCTGGATGCGGCACGGATTGCCTCCCCGGAGGTGCGCGATGCAGACGGGCAACTGCTGCGCGCCTTTGCCACGAAAGACGGGCTATGGCGGCTGAAGACGCGGGCCAGTGATGTCGATCCGCAGTTCATTCGCATGCTGATTGCTTACGAGGATCATCGTTTTTACCAGCATCCGGGCGTGGATATTCGGGCGTTGGGGCGTGCGGCGTTTCAACTGGTTACGCATGGGCGCATCGTATCGGGCGGCTCCACCCTTTCCATGCAAGTGGCCCGCCTCATCGAGCCACGAGAAAGCCGCTCCGTCTTCGCCAAGCTGAGGCAGATGGTGCGCGCGCTACAGATCGAGCGCCGTTTTTCCAAAGCGGAAATTCTCGATCTCTATCTGACACTGGCCCCCTATGGCGGCAATCTGGAAGGGGTACGGGCAGCAAGTTTCGCCTATTTCGGCAAGGAGCCGAAACGGCTTTCGGTGGCGGAGGCCGCTCTTCTGGTTGCTTTGCCACAATCGCCCGAAGGCCGGCGGCCGGATCGCTTTCCCGATACCGCCAAGGCTGCGCGGGCTCGCGTTCTCGCACGCGCCCATGTGGAAGCAGCCGTGGGGGATGGCGAGGCAGAACGCGCCGCGCTGGTTGCTGTGCCACGCGAAAGGCGGCAGCTGCCGGCGCTTGCCGCGCATCTGGCGGAAGTTGCGCTACGCAAGAAGCCAGGCGAATCACTTTACCCGACAACATTAAGGAAGCCGGTGCAGGACGCGCTGGAACGCGTGGCGCGAGAGGCAGGCGCGCGGCTGCCGCCCAAGGTATCGCTCGCCATGATGATGGCGGATTCGACCACGGGCGAGATTATCGCCGATGTCGGTTCCGCCGATTACTTCGATGCCTCGCGCTCCGGCTGGATCGATATGACGCGCATCAACCGCTCGCCGGGGTCGACGCTGAAGCCGTTCATCTACGGCCTCGCCTTCGAGGAAGGGCTGGTGGCGCAGGAAACCATCATCGAAGATCGCCCGTCTGATTTCTCCGGCTATCGACCGAAGAATTTCGACATGAGCTATCAGGGTGATGTCAGCATTCGCCAGGCGTTGCAACTGTCGCTCAATGTGCCAGCGGTGCGGGTTCTGGATGGTGTTGGCCCCAGCCGTCTGATGGTTCGTTTCCGGCGGGCGGAAGTTCAGCCCGTTCTGCCGGTGGGCGAAGCGCCGGGGCTTGCCATCGGGCTCGGCGGTGTCGGCATGACCTTGAAGAATCTCGTTCAGCTCTACGCAGGTCTTGCCAATCAGGGCTGGCCGGTGAAACTCGGCGATGGGGTGCGCGAGCAGCCGAAGCGGGATGGTATGCAGCCACTGCTTGAGCCTTCTGCCGTATGGCAGGTGACGGATATTCTCTCCGACGTTCTTCCCCCACAAGGAAGCCCAAAGCTCGGCCTCGCCTACAAGACCGGCACCAGCTACGGCTACCGCGATGCCTGGTCGGTTGGTTATGACGGACGCTATGTGCTGGGTGTGTGGGTTGGCAGGCCGGATAATGGCGCGGTTCCTGGCATTACAGGCTATGGCACGGCGGCCCCCATTTTGTTCGAGGCTTTTGCCCGCTCCGGCCTTGCCATCGCGGGCCATCCTTCCGCACCACCCGGTACACAGCGGTTGGCGCTGACGGATCTGCCGATTGGTCTCAGGCGCTATTCGGTCATGGCGAATGGCCTGCTGCGTTCCACCTCACGGGAACCGGCCCCGCAGATCGTCTATCCTCCCGAAGGTGCCAGAGTGGATCTTGGAGCGCGCAGCGGCGAGGAGATTGCGCCGCTGATGCTGAAATTGCAGGGCGGACGGGCACCCTTTCGTTGGTTGGCGAATGGCAAGCCGCTGGAGGATATGGCACGCACACGCAATTCCGAATGGAAGCCGGATGGGGCGGGCTATTCGACGCTCACGGTCATTGACGCTCGCGGGCGCGCTGCAACAGTACGAGTGTTTATTGAATAGCCAAGCATTCCCAGGAAAAGTGGGCACCGGTTTTCCGTCCGGGAATGCGTCCATAAAATCAAAATGTTGTTCGCGCTATGGCGTGAAAGAAGGTGCCGCTCACATGGCCGCGTCTGCCGCCGGAAAGGCCAAGCGGCTGGCCGGTTCCATCCGCGATTTCGGCAAATGGATCATCGCGTCCGGGGTCTGTGACGCTTGCATAGTGAAATTCGTGGCCGCGTAAAACATCGCCACCCGAACCCAAAGGCCCATCGGCCAGAAGGCGAACCTGTCTATACCCGAGGTTCATCTTGCGCTTGGCGAAACTGGTGGAGTGGCTGAGTAGCGCAGTCATGACATGGCGCACGCCGTCGGCGTCCACCAGACCGGTTCCCAGCACCATGAAGCCACCGCACTCGCCGTGCACCGGTTTCATCTGGGCAAAATGCCGGATTCGATTGCGGAAGCGGTTTGCGGCGGAAAGCTTGCCTGCATGAAGCTCGGGATAACCGCCAGGAAGCCAGCAGATGTCGCAATCAAGCGCCGGACCTTCATCGTTCAGTGGTGAGAAAGGCACAAGTTCCGCCCCTTGCGCGCGCCAGTGGGCACCCAGATGCGGGTAGAGGAAGGTGAAGGCGGCGTCCGACGCAATCGCGATCCGCTGGCCGGGGGGAGGAATGGCAGCGGCGGCATCGCCACGCCGCAAAGAAACGGGCTGCGCCAGTGCAAGCACGGCATCAAGATCGACCGATGTTTCCATCACATCCGCCAGCCGGTCGATATAGTCCTGAATGCCGCCGTGCTCGCTGGCCTGCACGAGACCCAGATGCCGCTCCGGCAGAGCCAGCGCGTCGCTGCGCAGAACAGCACCCACCACGGGCATGCCTGCAGCCTCGATGGCCGTGCGCGAAAGGCGTATGTGTCGCTCGCTGCCCGCCCTGTTGATGATGATACCCTTGGTGCGGACTTTCGCATCGTAATGCTTGAAGCCAACCGCGACAGCCGCTGCCGTCTGGCTCTGGCCCGATACATCCAGCACCAGCAGCACCGGAATATCCAGAAGCCGCGCCAGATCGGCGGCGGAGCCGGTACGCCCTGCGCCGCCATCAATGCCATCGAACAGGCCCATGGCGCTTTCAATCAGCAGCAGATCCGTATCGTCTGCGGCCTGGCCCAGCAAATGGGCCACCAGATCCGGCTCCATGGCCCAGCTATCCAGATTGAGACCTTCCAGACCAGTCGCCGCCTGATGGAAGCCGGGATCGATATAATCAGGCCCGGATTTCACGCCGCGCACCCGAATGCCACGCCGCGCAAAGGCGCGAAGCAAGCCAATGGTAACGCTTGTTTTTCCGGAACCGGAACGTGGTGCGCCAATGATGAGGGCTTTGGGGTTGAGTCGGCTGTCTGTCATGCTCATGCTTTTGCCAGTGACGATGCTCAACCGCAACGATATAGATGCATTCATGGACGTTGAAGGCAAAGAACTACGTCGTGGCTGGACCACGGGAACCTGTTCCGCTGCGGCGGCGAAGGCGGCCTGCCTTGCCCTGATGGGCCGAGGTTTCCCCGAAATGGTTGAGATTACCCTTCCCGGAGGCCAGAGACCGGCTTTTTCGCTTGCTTTGGAAGAGCAGGGCGAAGACTTTGCCCGTGCCGGGATCATCAAGGATGCAGGCGACGATCCGGATGTCACGCACGGCGCTTTGATTATCGCGACCATCCGTCGCGGTGAACAGGGAAAGGGACTGCAGTTCTTAGCCGGCAAAGGTGTTGGTACCGTGACGCGCCCCGGCCTTCCCATTCCACCGGGCGAACCGGCCATAAACCCTGTTCCGCGCCAGATGATTGCCGCCGCGATTGTTGAAGTGACCGGAGGCGATACGGATTTCGATGTGGAGATTTCCATTCCCGATGGAGAGGTGCTAGCGCAGAAAACTCTGAATCCAAGGCTGGGCATTGTCGGTGGCCTCTCCGTGCTTGGCACCACCGGCATTGTCATTCCGTTTTCCTGTTCGGCGTGGATTCACTCCATCTGGCGCGGCATCGATGTGGCACGCGCTGAAGGGCTGCCCCATGTCGCCGGTTCCACCGGCATGACCACGGAAAAGGCAGTGCAGGCGTATCACAATCTGCCTGAAACCGCGCTTCTCGACATGGGCGATTTCGTCGGTGGCATGTTGAAATATCTGCGCAAACATCCGGTTCCGAAAGTGACTGTTGCGGGCGGTGTCGCCAAGATGACAAAGCTCGCGCAGGGAATGCTGGATGTGCATTCCAAGCGTGGGCTTGCGGATCTGCAGGCATTAGCGAAGGTGGCTGCTGAAGCCGGAGCGGATGCGGCCTTGGCCGATGAGATTGCCAAGGCCAATTCGGTGCTGCACGCATTCCAGCTGGCCGAGGTACGCGGTATTCCGTTGGGCAATCACATTGCCGGTCTTGCTTGGAAAACGGCAGCCAAAGCCTTGCAGACGCCTGAGATTGCGCTGGAGGTGCTGGTGTTTGACCGTCAGGGAAAGCTGGTCGGTGAAGCGCCGTTCACACTGTCGGATCAGGTTTCTGCGCTACCCTTGCCCGACCTGAACCGTCGCACGTAATCCGGGCTGTAAAGCGCGCTCTCACGAAAATCTTCCGCCTGCAGACCAGGCCCGACGAAGATCAGCGCCGTGCGCTCGATCGGTTCTGCAGCCACTTGAGCTGCGATGGTGGACAGCGTGCCGCGCAGAATCTTCTCATCCGGCCAGCTTGCCTTGACCACGATGGCGACGGGGCAGTCTGCACCGTAATGCGGCGTCAGCTCCGCAACGATCTTGTCCAGCGCGTGGATGGCGAGGTGAATGGCGAGCGTAGCACCTGTGGCGGCGAAGTTCGCCAGATTTTCTCGGTCCGGCATTTTGGACGCGCGGCCGGACACGCGGGTGAGGATCAGGCTTTGCGCCACTTCTGGAATGGTCAACTCACGCTTCAGCGCGGCGGCGGCAGCCGCAAACGAAGGTACGCCCGGCGTCAGCGTATAATCGATGCCGAGCCGGTCCAGCCGGCGCATCTGTTCGGCGACAGCACTCCACACCGAGAGATCGCCGGAATGCAGGCGTGCGACATCCTGACCCGCTTCCTGGGCAGCAATGTACTCTGCCTCGATTTCATCGAGCGACAGCGAAGCGGTATCAACGATGCGTGCATCTTGCGGGCAGTAATCCAGAAGTTCGCGCGGCACGATGGACCCGGCGTAAAGGCATACAGGGCAGCGCGCGATAAGGTCACGGCCACGCACGGTTATGAGGTCTGCGGCACCGGGGCCTGCGCCAATGAAGTAAACGGTCATAAGCTATTCTCCGAAATGGCAATGGCGCAGGTGACGCCTCGCGAAACGTGGCGGGGGCCGACAAGGCGGGCGGTTGGTCCGGCTGCTGCAAGGGCTGCGGCTTCTGACAGACTGGGCAGGCCGGTATGGGCAAGGCTTAATTCCGAGCGGGTGAGTGTTCGGGACGTAACGGCTTGCAAGGCTTCATCCGGCAGAATGAGGAAATCGGCACCAAGCTGATTTGCAGCTTCGCGAATGCCTTCTTCTTCTGCCTTGATGCCGCCGGTCGCGATGAAAAGCGGATGGGCAAGCTTGAGATCATGCGCTTGCAAAGCTTCATCGATGACCGCCAGCACCACAGCCGCTGCTGTGCCTTTCCGGCAGCCAATGCCAAGCGCCATCATGCCTTTACCCAGGCCCATTGCGTTACCGGCATGGCAGCGCGCCAGCCGGTCATGGGACCAACGGGCTCGGCGCGATCTATGGACAGCCGGATAAGCTTGCCTCCAAGCCGCACCTGTGCATCGAGAAGGACCCGCTCCATTTCCAGCGTCACCGCATTGGCAACCAGCCTTCCGCCAGCGGGAAGTGCGGTGATGGCTGCCTCCAGCACGCCATCCTTGCTGCCACCGCCACCAATGAATATGACATCCGGTGTCGGCAGCCCAGAGAGTGCGCCGGGCGCCTTGCCCTCCACCACCTGAAGCCCCGGTACGCCGAAGGAGGCCGCATTGCGCCGAATTCGAGCGACCCGCTCCTGGTGATGTTCAATGGCAATGGCGCGCATGGAAGGATGCGCCAGCATCCACTCGATGCCGATGGAACCCGCACCTGCACCCACATCCCACAGCAGTTCGCCCCTGCGGGGAGCCAGCGCGGAAAGCGTTACCGCGCGAATTTCCCGTTTGGTGATCTGGCCATCATGCTCGAAGAGATCGTCGGGTAGGCCAAAGCCCAGAGGCAGAATGCGGGCCTGCAGTTGGGCCTGCACCTCGATGGCGATAAGGTTCAGCGGATCAAGGCCAACCAGATCGAAGCTCGATGCCTTTACCCGGCTTATCTTCTCCCGTTCCCGACCTAGTGCTTCCAGAACCGTGATCCGGCTTTCGCCGAACCCGTTCTCCGCTAGCAGCTTTGCAATAGTTGCAGGGCCGTGTTCGTCAGAGGTCAGAGCCAGCACCCTTCGCCCTGGATGCAGAAGGGGCCGGATCAGATCGAGCGACCGCCCGTGTAGTGAAACCGTCTCGATATCCTGCAAGGCCCATCCCAGTCGTGATGCCGCCAGCGAAAAGGCGGACGGCGCTGGATAGGCAATGAACTCGCTCGCCGGAACCTGTCGCGCCAGCGTCACGCCCACGCCGAAGAAGAAGGGATCGCCTGAGGCCAGCACACAGACTTTTCTGCCCCGCAGCGCCGTCACGGACTTCATTTCGCTATCGAATGGCTGCGGCCAGGGGCGGGCCTCGCCTGTGATTGCTGCCTTGGCAAGCTCCAGATGCCGTGCGCCGCCGAAGACGAATTCCGCCCTGGCAATCGCCTGCCTTGCTCTCTCTCCCAAACCGGCAAGACCATCTTCGCCAATGCCGACGATGGACAACCAGATGTCAGCAGGTAGAAGGGATGAGGGCAAATCAGGAGCCATAGCGGTGCACTCCATTCTCATTCTGGGCGGGACGACGGAAGCGCGGCAGCTGGCCGAAGCCTTGCGCGGCATGAACCGTTTCGGGCTGGAGCTTTCGCTCGCGGGTCGCACCAAGGCCCCCGTGGCGCAGCCGGTTCCGGTGCGTGTGGGTGGCTTCGGCGGAGCGGAAGGTCTTGCCGACTATCTCAAGGCCAATGCCTTCGATCTGCTGATCGATGCGACACACCCTTACGCGGCGCGCATTTCCGCCAATGCGGCGAAGGCTGCGCAAATTTCTGGTGTACCGTTGGTCGCTCTGCGCCGCCCCGGCTGGGAGCGGCAGGCAGGTGATCGGTGGACCGAGGTGGAGAGCGTTGAGGCTTCGGTTGCGGCGCTGGGGCGCGAACCGCGCCGCGCCTTTCTGGCGCTTGGTCGGCAGGAGCTTCTGCCCTTCAAGGCAGCGCCGCAGCATGATTATCTCGTGCGCAGCGTCGATCCGGTGGAGCCGCCGTTGAACTTGCCAAACGTGCGTTACCTCACAGCCCGTGGTCCCTTCAACGAAGCGGATGAGCAGGCGCTGCTGGCGGAAAGCGGCATCGAGGTGATCGTTTCCAAGAATTCGGGCGGTGCCGCCAGTTACGGCAAGATCGCCGCGGCGCGTGCTCTTGCGCTGCAGGTCATCATGATCAAGCGTCCGGTTTTGCCGGAGGTTCCATCGTTCCAGACGGTCGAGGCGCTCACTGCCCATGTGGATCAGGCCTTCCCACCCATCCAGGAACGTGGTGAATAGACCAGCGGGGGCTGGCTTTCCCGCTCGATCAGTCGTGTTTCCGTGGAACCGACGATGATGCAGGTCGCCATATCAGCTATATCGGAACGCGCTTCGGACAGCGGCACGACGTTGATGCGTTCATCGGGGCGACCGGCGGCGCGACCGAATATGACCGGAACTGTTCCCGGTAGGTGGGCGCGCAGGATGTCGAAAGCCTGCCCCAGCTGGTGCGGGCGCGCCTTGCTGACGGGATTATAGAAGGCCATTACGAAACCAGCTTCCGCGGCGGAAACCAGGCGTTTTTCGATCACGTCCCAAGGCTTGAGGTTATCGGAAAGCGAGATGGCGCAGAAATCATGCCCCAGTGGCGCGCCTGCCTTTGCCGCCACGGCCAGCATGGCGGTGACACCCGGAACCACGGCAAAATCAACCTTGCGCCATTCCGCCGGGCCTGCCTCAATGGCCTCGCAGACGGCGGCGGCCATGGCGAAAACGCCAGGGTCGCCGCCCGAGACGACGCACACCTTTCCGCCTTGCGCAGCAAGGGTGAGGGCGGCACCGGCGCGGGAGATTTCCTCGCGATTGTCGGAGGCGTGGCGGCGCTGGTCGGGGCGCAGATCCAGCCGGTCCACATAGGGGCCATAACCGAAGAAATCCGTCGTCTCAGCCACAGCAGAAAGAGCTTCCGGCGTGATCTGCTCAGGGCTGCCGGGGCCGAGGCCGACAACGGTGAGTTTGCCCGTCATGGCGCAAATCCTTGCGGGCGGGCTTTCCAGCCGGGAACCAGCACCAGCGAGAAATAGGGTGCCGGCGCCGTTTCATCCCGTTCAGCCAGAGGCATGGCATGGCCGGTGGGCATGGTGCCGCGCTCCACATAGATCGCGCCGCCGAGCTTGCCGGTCGCGGCCAATGCGCGGCGGATCTTCGGCAGGTTGCGGCCAACTTTCATGATCACCGCGCCATCGGTTCCGGCCAGTCGCGCCGTCAGTGCGTCCTCGGGCAGAGTGCCGGGCAGAACGCTGAGGATATCGTCGCCCTGCACCAGCGGCAGACCGGCCAGTGACCAGCAGCCGGACATGGCCGTGACGCCCGGAATGACTTCCGCCGGAAAATGCGGCGCAAGCCGCAGATGCAGGTGCATATAGGAGCCGTAGAACAGCGGATCGCCTTCGCTTAAGACTGCCACGTTTCGGCCCGCCTGAAGATGCACGGCAATCTCTGCCGCCGATTGATCAAAGAAGCCATCGATGGCGCGTTTATAGCTTTCGCTGTCCTTGTCCTCCTCCACTGTCACCGGATAGACGAGCGGCAGTTCGAGGATATCAGCCCGCACATGGGCGTCCACAATGGTGCGCCCATTGCCGCGCGTGCCGCGCTTGGCGAAAAAGGCCAACACATCGGCATTGTTCAGCGCCTTGACGGCCTTCAATGTTAGAAGTTCGGGATCACCGGGACCGGTTCCGACACCATAGATCTTGCCGGGAATCGCTTCGCTCATAGGCCGGCCCTCGCCAGTGCGTTGACGGCGGCTGCCGTCATGGCTGAGCCGCCCATGCGGCCCTTTACGATGGCATAGGGAATGCCGTGTCGGCTTTCTGCAAGTGCTTCCTTGCTTTCGGCAGCACCCACGAAGCCGACCGGCATGCCGATGATGGCGGCAGGCTTCGGGCAGCCCTTGTCCAGCATTTCCAGGAGGTAGAAGAGCGCGGTCGGCGCGTTGCCGATGGCGACGACTGAACCTTCCAGCCGATCTCGCCACAGTTCCAGCGCGGCTGCAGAGCGTGTATTGCCCACCTGTTTGGCAAGGTCCGGCACCTGCGGGTCGCGCAGCGTGCAGATGACCTCATTCTGGGCCGGAAGCCTTGCGCGGGTCACGCCGTGGGCCACCATCTGCGCATCGCAGAAGATGGGTTTTCCTGCCAGAAGCGCATCGCGCGCGGCGGCCACAAAGTCGGCTGAAAACTCGAAATGCGCTGCTGCTTCCACCAGTCCGCAGGCATGGATCATGCGGATGGCGACATCCGCTTGTTCCTCGCTGAAACGGGAAAGATCCGCCTCCTCGCGGATGATGGCGAAGGATTTGCGATAAATCGCATCGCCATCGCGGATGTAATCGTAGTCCGTCATCAAGGTCCTTCGCCAAGTGCTGCGGCAATCCCGCCGGGACCGAGCCGCACTAGGCAATCATGGTTCGTTTCGCCGTCCCGCCGTGACGTCTCAATGAGGGACGCAAGGGCTCTGAGAGCCGCTCTCTCATGGCCAGGGGCAAGCTGTTGGATTGGGGTATCCGTGGTTTTGCCGCAGAATACAAGATGGCTGCCGTTTTCGCTGCCCACCAGTGCAAGCGGCGAGGCGGTGGGATGCGCGCAACCCTTGCCGCAGCCGGAGAGATGAAGCCGGATTGACCCGTCAAAGAGGGAGGAAGTTTCCGCCGCAGCAAAGCGACCGGCTGCGTGCGTTGCCAGCCGTGCGGAATTGCAGGAAGGCGAACCCGGACAGGCATCAATCTGCCGTAGCGGGTCATCCGCCTTAACGACGAAACCAAGCTGCGTGGCGACTTTTTGCAGGCTTTGGCAGACCTCTCTGTTTGCGAAGACGAGCAAACTATGATCCGGCGCAGGCCTGATGCTTCCGATGCTGAGTGCTTCTGCCTGCTTTGCAAACTCCTCAAGCGTGCCCGCTTTCGTCTGGCCGAAGGGCAGGGCAATTCGCAGGGTGTGCAGATTCAGCCCAAGTGCAAAAGGCCCGAACGGGTTCTGGCGGAGTAGGATTGCTTGAGCCGTGATAGGTTTCAGATGGCGCAGCACATCTTGCGGAAGCGTGGCAGGATCGATCTGCCGCCCTCGTGCCTTCGGTCCAAGGCTGGCGAAATGATCCAACAGCGCCGCCACGCAAAGGGCCGCGTTTTCATCCCTTACAGAACCGATGACGTGACCGGTCTGGAATGTGCCGCCGAGGAAGACCGTCCATTCGGCCTCCTCAGTCGCGACCAGCCGGATATCGGCCAGCAGATCATCAAGGCGGATCAGCCCATTGGTTTCCAGCACGACGGAAAGCTTGGGTGCGAGCCTGCCGCGCAGCGCTCTCGCATGGTCCATGATGGCAAGGCCCAGCGGGCGCGGATCCATGCCCTTTTCAAAGCCTGCCAGTGGCGACCATTCCACCGCCAAGCCTTCGCGCAGCGGCAGGTCTAGGGCGCGAACATCCGCTTCCAATTTTGCGGCTGAATCTAACGTCAGACCCCGAATTTGCAGGTTTCCACGGGCCGAAATATCCAGAATGCCGTTGCCGTGCTCGATGGCGAGCTTGCAGATCGCAGCCAGTTGTTCGGGCGATATGGCCTCTGTCAGCGCCACACGGGAGAGATAACCATCGCCGGTCAGCATCGGCGCATGGAGGGCTGGACAGGCGCCGCGCGCCATGGAGGAGGCCATCACGTTCATCGCCGCGCCCTCGCATGGGCAGAGCCGTGCAGCATTTCGAGATCACGATCCACGGAGTTGCGGCGCGGCTGCCAGAGCCCGCGACGGCGGGCAGACATCAGCCGTTCTGCGATGGAGCGGGCGGCTTCCGGGTTCTGGTCCAGCACGAAGTCCCTCACCCGTTCATCGGCCACATAGGCATCGTAGATGGCTTCGATCAGACTTTGCGGAACCGCTTCCGTTGTCTCGGCAAAACCGACGAGGCGATCCACCGTCTCGGCAAATTCCGCAGCACCTCGCGGGCCGTGGCGCATCTGGCCGCTGATGAAGCGCGGGTTGATGGCGCGGGCGCGCACCACCCGCGTCACGGCTTCCGCTACGGAACGGGCGCGGGGTTTTTGCGGGTTGGTGGTATCGAGTGAAATCAGATCCGCCTTGCCGCCGAGGGCTGCCACGGCTGCGGCAAAGCCACCGATAAAGGCCACATCGCCGGAACCATCCAGCAGGTCGCGGCCCGGATCGTCGCCGGTATGCACCAGCAGATCCGCTTGCCGCACCCGTTCGGTAAAGGCTTCGGAAGCTTCAAAGCCATCACCATCAGGCCCGCCAAAGGCATGGCTGGTCATGGAAAGATAGGCGCGGCCCAGCTCCTCACGCGCCTGCCAGTCGCCGGAGGAAAGCTTTTCCTCGATGCCGGAGCCATAGGTTCCGGGAGCCGAACCGAAAATGCGCGGTGGGATTTGCCCGTGCCGCTTCGCCACTTCAGCCAGCGGATTGTCGCCCTCCGCTTCTTCGCGGGTTGCGATGGAACGCGTCGCAGCATCCAGCAGCGCAATCAGAGAGGGGAACATATCGCGAAACAGGCCGGAAATGCGGAAGGTGACATCCACACGCGGGCGGCCCAGCTGCGCGGGGGGCAGAACTTCAATGCCGGTCACCCGTCCGGTCGCGGCGTCCTGAACCGGTCTCGCTCCCATCAGCGCCAGCCCCTGTGCCGCTTCCTCGCCGCCGCTGCGCAAGCTGGCACTTCCCCAGAGATCGATCACAAGGCTTTTCGGCCAGTCGCCATGGTCTTGAAGATAGCGGCGGATCACTTCGTCGGCGGCCAGTCTGCCCAGCTCGAAGGCGGTGGGCGTCGGCATAGTGCGCGGGTCGGACGCGTAGAGATTACGGCCTGTGGGCAGAACATCGCGGCGGCCACGGGCAGGCGCACCGGAGGGGCCGGGGCGAATAAAGCGGCCATCGAGCGCGGCCAGCAGCGCCTCGCGCTCGGCTTTCGCACTTTGCAGTCGCAGCGGATCGGTTTCGCCTTCATCGGCGCGGCCAAACACATGCTGGCCGTCCTTTATGGCAAAATCCTTGAGGTCGCAGAGAAAGGCGTCAATTCGGGAAAGGGCGGTATCGGGGTCTTCCTCGCGGGAAATCCCGGCTTCTGCCGCCAGCCCAGTTTCCTCCGCCGTTTCAACGATCAGCTTGGCCAGCCGGTCGCGGCGCTTGCGGTCCAGGCCGTCGGCCTGCGCATATTCGTCCACCAGCAATTCCAGCTTTTGCTGGGCGGGGGAAAGCCCTGCCGTGGCCAGCATAGGCGGCAGATGCCCGATGGTCTGGGCGGCAATCCGCCGCTTGGCGACGGCCGCCTCGCCGGGATTGGAGACAATGAAGGGGTAGAGAACCGGCAGATAACCAGTCACGATGTCCGGGAAACAGTTTTGCGACAGCGCGACATTCTTGCCCGGCAGCCATTCCAGCGTGCCATGGGCGCCGACGTGAATGATGGCCTGCGTGCGCAGCTCCCTCTGCATGAAGCAGCCGAAGGCCAGCAGCGCATGGCGTGGCGGGCGGGCGGGGTCGTGATAATCCGTGCGACGATCCGCCTCGCGACCACGGTCCGGGGCCAATGCGACGGTCACATGACCAAATTGCACGGCGCGGAAATGGAATGCGCTCCCTGCATATGCTTCGTCGGCATCATAATTTCCCCAAGCGGCTTGCACGGCAGAACGTGCCTCTTCGGGAAGCGTGCGCAAATAGTCCGAATAGACCTGCGCATCCAGCTTTTCCGTCCGCCGCAACACGCGGTCCATCAGGTCTTTGGCGGTCGCTGGTATGTCGCTCACCGCATAACCTTCGGCCTGCAGGTCTCGCAGCATTTGCAAAACGCTTTCCGGCACATCGAGGCCGACTGCATAGCCGGTTCGGCCATCGGCACCGGGATAATCCGGCATCAGAATGGTGATCCGTCGCTGCGCTTTCGGCGTGGCATAAAGCGCCAGATGCTTGAGAATGCGATCAGCCGTCGCCTCCACCCGATCCGGCTCTGGCGCATTGGCAAAGCCGGTGAAGCCGAAATCTTCGCCCGCTTGCCGTTCCGCCTTGAAGGACAAAACACCTGCCAGAATGCGCCCATCCAGTTCCGGCAGGACCACATGCATGGCAAGATCGGAGGGTCCAAGTCCGCGCTGGTTTTCCGCCCAGGCCTGCCGCTTTGTCGTCGCAATCACGGTTTGAAACACCGGCACGCCAAGCACATCGAACAGCGTCTCGCCCTCCAGTTCTGCATTGCTGGCAAAGGCGGTGGCGGTGATGATGGCCGTAGGCTGCAAAGGGGCTAGCATATCCCGCACATGGGTCAGCGTTGCAGCGTCCTTGAGGCCCGGAACGAAGATGGGCAGAACGCAAACGCCTTGATCTTCCAGAGCCTCCACCAGCGCATTGATGGGTTCGACATCGCTGGCCAGCAGCATGGAACGATAGAAGAGCAGCGGCAGAAGTGGCTTGTCTGCACGTTCGCTCAGGGTCTCGTCCAGCGATACCACGCCGTGATGAGGCCGGTAGAGGCCAAGCTTGGGAACGTCGGTTGCCTCTGGCACGGCAGTGACGATGTCTCCAGATAGCCTTTTTATAAGTCGGCTAACAAGTCGATCCAGATTATCCGGTCCACCGGTTCTGAAGAAGGCCAGCACCGACTGGATTGCCGGAAGATCCACGGTCGAAGCCGCTTCCAGCCGCTCATCGCGCTCGCTGCATTCTCCGGGCAAAAGGTAGAGCGGAATATTCCGCTCTCTAGCGATACGCGCCAGCTCATCCACGCCATAGCGCCACCGGTCATAGCCGCCGAGAATGCGCACAAGGATCAGCTTTGCGTGCCGCGCCACCTTGTCGATCCAGAGATCGACCGACATGGGGTGGCGCAGATCGGCAAGCTGGGCAAGGCGAAGAGTGGGGCGTGCGCCTTCCAGCCGGCTCCAGGCGCTGGCGACCCCGTTCAGGTCGCTATCGGTGAAGGACAGCACCACCACATCCCCCGGCGTCTGGTTCAGATCAACCGGTTCGATCAGATCGTCAAGCGACGAGGATGTGGTGGCGAGAATATGCATCAGGCGGCCAGCAACTTCCCGATCTTCTCGGCGTCGATGCCCTTTTCACCGATCACGACAAGGCGAGAACGGCGGTCTTCACCGGCACGCCAGGCACGGTCGAAATAATGGTTCACGCGGGGGCCAACCGCCTGCACCAGAAGCCGCATCGGCTTGCCGGACACTTCCACATAACCCTTGATGCGCAGAACCTTTTCGGTATCCGTCACATCGGCAATCCGCTTGGTCAGTTCTTCGGGGCTGGCAATGGCCGGGATATCCAGCACGAAGCTGTCGAAGTCATCGTGCTCGTGGTCCAGCTCGTCATCGTGATGGGTCTTGCGGTTCTCGATATCGTCTTCCACTGCCAGACCAAGCCCGATGAAAATGGCCGGATCAATCTGACCGTTCTGGGAATTCACGATGCGTACGGCACGAGGAAGGTGGTCCTCCACATGGGCGCGGGCCTTTTTCAGATACGCTTCATTCAACAGGTCTGACTTGGTGAGGATCACCAGATCGGCGCAGGCGATCTGGTCTTCGAAGACTTCTTCCACCGGGTCGTCATGGTCGAGCGACTGGTCTTCTGCCCTTTGGGCGGCGAGCGCCTCCATGTCATCGGCCACGCGGCCTTCGGCGAGCGCCAGACCATCGACAACGGCAACGACGCCATCCACCGTTACCCGGCTTTTCACGCCCGGCCACTGGAAGGCCTGAACGAGCGGTTTCGGCAGGGCAAGGCCCGAGGTTTCGATCAGGATGTGATCGACCTTGGGTTCCATGGCGAGAATCTTGTCGATGGCGGGCACGAAGTCATCGGCCACCGTGCAGCAGATGCAGCCATTGGCCAGTTCGATGATATTGTCTTCCGGGCAGTTTTCGATACCGCAGCTCTTCAGGATTTCGCCATCAATGCCGACATCGCCGAATTCGTTGACGATGACAGCAAGGCGCTTGCCTTTGATGTTTTCCAGCGCATGGCGCAGCAGCGTGGTTTTACCGGCGCCAAGAAAGCCGGTGACGACGGTGCAGGGCACGCGGGCGAGCGAGTTGGTCATGAAGTCTGTCCTTCGACGTTTGTAAGAATTGGTTGAAGCGGCGGAATGCGGGCAATCATACCGCGCTTGAGGGCGTGCGGGCGACCCTTCCAGGGCATCAGGCCATCGGTGGAACCGGCCAGCAGGCGCGCACCTTCCAGCAGGTCTTCGGCCGCATCGGTGGTCAGGTCACCGAAGACGTAGGACCAGCCATTTGCGCTCTGGATGCTGGCGCTCAGGGCTCGCTTGCAATTGGCAAGACAGGCGACGGAGCGGATTTCAACCCCCTCAGCGAACAGCGATTTCGCACGATCGGCCAGCACGGCACCATCGCGCGGTGCATCGGCAGCTTCCTGGCCGCTGCGGCAGGTTTCGCAGACATAAACGACCACGTGGGGTGCTGCGTCCGTTCCGGCCCGTTTCAAATCTTGTCGTATAGAAAGATCCAAGAATCCACCCCAAATCATTGTTGCAATGGGGCGCATCCATGTCAGGTTACTCACCTCACATGGTTTGATACATCCTTGCCCGGAGCACCCCGCCCGGCGGATTTCATGCATAAACGGCAGGTCTCCTGGCTCGCGACCATCGTGCCTGCGCCGCCTTCCCGAAGCATTCTTCAGTGGCATTGTGCGCCGGACGCTCCAACCCGGTTCAACAGGTGGAAGGCCGCTTACAGTTGCGGGGGCAGCCGTGGCTTGGGCGAAACACCGCACCACGTTCCCTCTTAGCTTTTCCCGTTGCCGGGAAAAGACCGTTCACAGCCGTTCACTATGCCCTTGTGCAACTTGCTGTCAATGGTGATTGCAGCAGGGGTGATTGTCGCCTGAGGTGTTTCGACTATAGTCCGCCGCTCGAATGAAGAGCACAGCGAGGAGAGGCCAATGAAGGAGATTGACGAGAGCGAAGCGGAACGTCATCGCCGCAAGATGGCCAATCGCAAGGCGGTGCAAGATGCGGAAGTGGCCTCCAAGACCATCGAGAAGGGTTTGCTTATCGTCAATACGGGACCGGGCAAGGGCAAATCCACGGCGGCCTTCGGGCTTGCTCTGCGTATGCTGGGCCATGGGCGAAAGGTCGCAGTCGTACAATTCATCAAGGGCGCCTGGGATACGGGCGAGCGCGTGGCGCTTGAAGCTTTCCGTGATCGCGTGATCTGGCATACCATGGGCGAGGGCTTCACCTGGGATACGCAGGACCTCAAGCGCGATGTTGCCGCCGCTGAACGCGCCTGGGAAAAGGCGTTGGAAATGATGGCGCTGCCGGATGTGGGCCTGCTCATCCTCGATGAACTGAACATCGCGCTGCGTTATGATTATCTTGATCTCGAAAAGGTCGTCGCGGATTTGACGGCTCGCAGGCCGGATCTGCATGTGATCGTCACGGGTCGCAATGCCAAGGCGCCGCTGATTGAAGCGGCTGACATGGTGACGGAAATGACGCTGGTGAAACACCATTTCAAGGCAGGCGTGAAGGCACAGGCTGGAATCGAATTCTGATGGTGACGAATCCTGCCAAGGCATTGATGTTTCAGGGCACCGGCTCGGATGTTGGAAAATCCCTGCTGGTCGCTGGGCTTGCGCGTGCCTTTACGCTGCGCGGCTTGAAGGTCTTGCCGTTCAAGCCGCAGAACATGTCCAACAATGCTGCCGTGACCGCTGATGGCGGGGAAATAGGCCGGGCGCAGGCGCTGCAGGCGCGCGCCGCGAAGGTGCCCCTGTCTGTGCACATGAACCCGGTTCTCCTGAAGCCGCAGAGCGAAGTCGGCGCGCAAATTGTCGTGCAGGGCAAGGTGCGCGGCAATGCCAAGGCAGCTGAATACCAGCACATCAAGGCCGGGCTCATGCCAGCCGTTCTGGAAAGCTTTGAGCACCTGAAGGCCCAGGCTGATCTGGTGCTGGTGGAAGGGGCAGGCAGCGCGTCCGAGGTTAATCTTCGTCGCAACGACATTGCCAATATGGGCTTTGCACGCGCCGCTGATGTGCCTGTCGTACTGATCGGCGACATTGATCGCGGCGGTGTCATCGCCAGTCTTGCAGGCACGAAGACGGTGCTTGACCCCGATGACGCGGCGATGATCCTTGGGTTCATCGTCAATCGCTTCCGGGGCGATCCGAGCCTGTTCGATGAGGGCATGCGGATGATCGAGGGTTTCACGGGCTGGCGCCCAATTGGTTTGTTACCGCATTTCCCGGAAGCTTCGCGGCTTCCGGCAGAAGATGCGCTGGCTTTGAACTCGAAGCCTGCAGCAAAACCGGGGGCGAAGATCCGCATCGCGGTGCCGATCCTGCCTCATGTTTCCAATTTCGATGATCTGGACCCGCTGGACGCCGAGCCGGATGTCGAGTTGATCCGTGTCAGGCCCGGCGGTGTCCTGCCTGCCGATGCGGATCTCGTTCTTCTGCTGGGGTCCAAGGTGACGATTTCCGATCTGCAGGCACTGAAAGCTGCAGGTTTCGATATCGATATTGCCGCCCATGTGCGGCGGGGAAAGCCGGTTCTTGGCCTGTGCGGTGGTTACCAGATGCTGGGGAAAAGCGTCGTCGATCCTGACGGTATCGAGGGACCGGCAGGCGCAGTTGAGCCGGGGCTTGGCCTTCTGGATGTTGAAACGCGGCTGACCGGAGACAAGCGCCTCGTGGCCGTACAGGGCAAGACGACGGATGGTATTTCTTTTGCCGGCTATGAAATGCATGTGGGTGAAACGGAAGGTGTTGATTGCGCCCGCGCCTTTGCAGTGATCGAGGACCGGACTGAGGGAGCGCAATCGAAATCCGGTCTCGTTGCCGGCACCTATGTTCACGGCCTTTTTGCGGATGATGCCCAGCGTTCTGCCTGGCTTAAAAAGTTGGGCGGAGAGGCGTCACGGCTGGATTACGAACAGGGCGTGGAAGAGGTTCTTGATCGGCTGGCCGCGCATATGGAGCGGCACCTCGATCTCGATCTGCTGCTCACATTAGCGCGCTAGTCGCTACCGCCAGCAGACCAAAGAGAGCGATGAGCAGAAGATCGGCAGTGCGGGATAGGGTCAGCGCCCGGCGAATATCCGCGGCTGTGGCCTCGCGGCGTCCTCCTTCGCCCATGAAATGGTCATCTACCAATTCGCCGCCATAGACGCGGGGTCCGGCAAGGGCGAGACCCAGCGCACCCGCCATGGCCGCTTCCGGCCAGCCGGCATTGGGTGATTTGTGCTTGGCCGCATCGCGACGCACCGCCTCCCATGCTTTCCGGTGCGATGCGCCGGGTGTCATGAAGGCAGCTGCGGTGAACAGAAGCGCGGTCAGTCGCGAGGCTGGCAGGTTGATGAGATCGTCGAAGCGGGCCGCTGCCCAGCCATAGGCATAGTAGCGCTCATTCTTGTGGCCGATCATGCTGTCAGCTGTGTTCGTCGCCTTATAGGCGGTGCCGCCAGCCAGACCCAACAGACCCAGCCAGAGCGCTGGGGCAGTGATGCCGTCTGAGAAGTTTTCGGCAAGGCTTTCGATCGCTGCGCGGCACACCCCTGCCTCATCCAGCTGGTCGGGGTCTCTGCCAACGATCATCGAAACCGCCTTGCGTCCGGCCTCCAGTCCGCCGGTTTCCAGCGCATCGGCCACGGCGCGCACATGGTCCTCAAGGCTTTTCTGAGCCAAAAGACTGGATGACAGGAGCGCTGCCAGCAGAATACCGAGCGGCAGCAGAAACAGCATGCCCTCAAGGCTTGCGGCCAGAGCGATGGTCAGCGCGAGCAGAAAGATGAAGCAGAGCAAGCCGTTGCGTCGCCGCGTCTCAAAACTCTCGGACGCTATGTTGAAGCGCGCTTCCAGCCTGGAGATCAGTTTGCCGATCCAGATCACCGGATGGCCAATGCGGTCCACCAGCCATTGCGGATAACCCAAGAGCCGTTCAATAACGAGAGCGATAAAGGCAAGCGTGAAAGCCATGGAATTCGAAATGCAGCCAGAAAAACACAAACGGATCGACCACGGAGGAAGTTTGATGCGGGCAGTGCGGGAGTTTCCCGATGCGCCAACACCTTGGATCGACCTGTCCACCGGTATCAGTCCGCATTCTTATGGCTATTCACCGATCCCTGCCACCGCTTTCTCACGTTTGCCGGAACCTTCGGCGCTTCTTGATCTCTGTGCAGCGGCAGCGCGCTGTTACGGCGCGCGCGCCGGGGACAATCTAGCCGCGGCTCCCGGCACCCATCTGCTGGTGCCAATGATTGCACAGCATGCTTTTGGCGGACGTGCTGCCTCCAGCGTGAAGGCCGCAATCCTTTCGCCCACCTATGCGGAACATGCGCAAGCCTGCCGGATGGCCGGTTTCAAAACCGTGGAAACAGATGATTTCGATGCCCTTTCACAAGCGGATCTCGCTCTAGTCGTCAATCCGAACAATCCGGATGGGCGGTTCACTCCCGATTCCGATCTGTTGGCGCTTTCGCATAAGCTGGCGGCAAAAGGTGGAATGCTGATTCTCGATGAAGCGTTTCGGGATGTGCTGGATGAACCTTCCGCTTTGGTGGCAGATGTTCATGTGGGGCTCTCAGTCCTCCGCTCCTTCGGCAAGTTTTATGGTCTGGCGGGTATTCGTTTGGGCTTTGCCGTCACCGAACCGGATCTTGCTCAAGGTTTACGACAGCGGCTCGGGCCATGGGCCATTCCCGGTCCGGCGCTGCATATCGGTCTGGAGGCGCTGACAGATGTTGAATGGCAAGCAGCAATGCGGCGCCAGCTGGCGGATGAGGCTGGCAGGCTGGACGCTATGCTGAATGAGGCGGGTTTGATCGTGGCAGGCGGCACCCCGCTGTTTCGTTACGTGCGCGATCCCAGCGCGCAAGCTCTATATCAGCATCTGGGACATGCTGGAATTCTGGTTCGCCGCTTTGCCGAGCGGCCTGATTGCTTACGGATCGGCTTGCCAAAAGGTGAAGAGTGGGCACGGCTGCAAGCGGCTCTCTGCACAGCAAACTGGCAGCGTTGAACCCTGCAGGAAAGATTTGCAATCCATGCGGTGTGGGATAGGTTCTGGTCCATTCGAAACTCCGCATGCAGGTGAATCCGATGTCCATGAGCAATAACCTTCCTGAAGTCTTCGATGCTGTCGAGAAGAAGAAGGAGGCGTTCATCGGATTGGCAAACCGCGTCTGGGAGACGCCGGAAACCTGCTACATGGAAACGCAATCGGCTGCCGCGCACCGAGAGATGCTGGAGACTCAAGGTTTTCGCATCACGGAAAACGTTGCGGGTATCCCGACAGCCTTGATCGGAGAAGCAGGAGAGGGCGGTCCGGTCATAGCCTTCCTTGGCGAATATGATGCGCTGGCCGGTCTCAGCCAGAAGGCCGATGTTTCGCATTTCGCGCCGTTAGCACCGAATGCAAACGGCCACGGCTGCGGACATAATCTTCTGGGCTCCGCATCGCTGCTCGCAGCCACAGCGCTGAAGGATTGGCTGCAGGCTACAGGCACACCCGGTCGTGTTCGCTATTACGGCTGCCCGGCAGAAGAGGGCGGTGCCGCCAAGGCCTTCATGGTGCGGGCTGGCGCTTTTGAGGATGTCGATATCGCCATTTGCTGGCATCCGAGCAATTTCGCCGGCGTGCAGCGGGAGACCTCGCTTGCCAATTGCCGCATCGATTTCACCTTTCGGGGGCGCGCGTCGCACGCTTCTGCCAGCCCGGAGCTGGGGCGCAGTGCGCTGGATGCCGTCGAACTGATGAATGTCGGTGTCAACTATCTGCGTGAACACATGCAACAGGATTGCCGCATTCACTACGCGCTTCTGGACGCAGGCGGCATTTCTCCAAATGTGGTGCAGGCCTATGCCAAGGTGCGTTACGTGGTGCGCGCGCCAGAACTTCCCGGCCTTTTCTCGCTGATCGAGCGGGTGAAGAAGGTGGCTGAAGGTGCCGCCCTGATGACCGAAACCACCATGGAAAGCACCATCCTCGCTGGCGTTTCCAACCTTGTGGTCAATAGGCCGCTGATGGATGTCATGCAGGATATCTGGCAGAGCCTTGGCACGCCGCAATTCGACGAAAAGGACAAGGCCTTCGCAAAATCGATCCGCGATACTCTGTCTGTCGAAGACATTGCCGCCAGCTGGGCGCAGGAGCGTCTGGAGGCGCGAGACGATCTGGCGCTGCCGGATTTCATTTTGCCGGCTCATAACGAATTGCGCCAAATGGGCGGATCGACCGATGTGGGTGATGTCAGCTGGGTGGTGCCAACCGTGCAGGCCTATGGCCCAACGCTTGCCATCGGCACGCAACTGCACACCTGGCAGGTGGTGGCGCAGGGCAAGAGTTCGCTTGCACACAAAGGAATGGTTGCAACGGCCAAAGTCATGGCAGCAACTGGCCTTGCTGCCATTGAAAGCCCGCAGCTTCGTGAAGCTGCCTGGGCCGATCTGAAGAAGAGATTGAAGGGTCAGCCCTATCGCAGCCCGATTCCGGACGGTGCCGAGCCTCCCGTCGCTGCCATGACGATCAAGTAATGTCTACATGTCTAGATATCTAGACATGTAGACTGGTGACTTTCGCGTGGGACGTTGTCTGAGGCGATTGCGATTTCCTGCGCCGCGCCTATATCGTGAAGCATGCTGGATTTCCTGTCGCCCTATTGGCCGCACATCGTTTTCGTCTTGTCGGTCGTCATGGGTGCGACTGCGGCCATTCATGTCGCGATGACGAAGGAGGAAGTTCGCTCAGCGGTGGGCTGGGTGGGCGTTATCCTCCTCTCCCCCATCATCGGCGCTTTGCTCTATCTCATCGCGGGTATCAACCGGGTTCGTCGCAAGGTCATCTTCAATCGACGACGCCTGAGACAGGGTGGAGTGCTTGCCCACCTCGATAATTACGATGCCGATGACATTAGCGTGGCCATGGAATTTGGTCGTCGTTTTCTGGCGATGAAGACACTTGGCGATCGTGTGGCACGCCATCCGATGACCAGCAGCAATGAAATAGAATTGCTGGATGGTGGCGATGCGGCGTTCGAGGCCATGCTGTCTGCCATTTCCGCAGCCAAGCGCAGTATCATCCTAGAAACCTATATCTTTGATCGTGACAGGATTGGTCGTCGCTTTGTTGCCACTCTGGGAGAAGCGGTCGCGCGCGGCGTTCAGGTGCGCGTTCTGATCGATGCCGTTGGCGCGCGTTACTCCGTGCCCAGTGTTCTCGGCATGCTGAAGGATGTCGGCATCAGCGTCGCAGTGTTCAACGGAAATGTCATCGTAGGGCTCCGTCAGCCTTACGCGAACCTGCGCACCCACCGGAAAATCATGATCGTCGACGGTGCTGTGGCGTTTACCGGCGGCATGAATATTCGCGAAGATTTCTCCCGCGCATGCAAGGGTGAAGGCTGCGCGATCGACACGCATTTCCGCATTACCGGTGCGGTCGTTGCTGATCTTTTCGCCATTGCTGCCGAAGACTGGCACTATGCCAGCGATGAGATTCTCGACGGCGAAGAATGGCAGATTGCAGCCCCAGCCCACGCGCCGGGGCATGCCAAGCTCATTCGGGCGGTCGCCTCCGGGCCAGACCGTAGTGTGGAAACCAATCACAAGATGCTGATGGGTGCCTTTTCCGTCGCCCGCTCCAATATCCGCATTGTTTCACCCTATTTCCTGCCGGATCGCGAGTTGATCAGCGCTATGGCGACTGCAGCACGTAGAGGCGTGACGGTGGATATCGTCGTTCCCGCTTCCAATAACCTGACGCTGGTTGACAGGGCCATGACCGCACAGTTCGATCAGGTTCTGAAAGGGCATTGCCGGTTGTGGCGCGCATCCGGTCCCTTCAACCATTCCAAGCTTCTGGTGATTGACGGGCGCTGGGCCTATGTCGGTTCCTCCAACATGGATCCGCGTTCGCATCGGCTGAATTTCGAGGTTGATCTGGAGGTGTTCGATCTTTCGTTTGCCGAAATTCTGGAACAACGGATCGATCGGTCAATCGAAACTGCAAGTCAGGTCACACTGGAGCAACTGCGAACCAGACCCTTTGCGGTGCGCCTCTTCGAGCGAATTCTATGGCTTGGTTCACCCTATCTTTAAGCTGAGGAACCAATCTGTCTCTGGCGGAATATGAGACTAGTATTATATGCATATAATAAGGCAGCAAACGTGAGCGCATGACCAAACCGAACACCATACCCGCCCATATCATCGCGTCTATTCGAAACCGAAAGAACCGTAAGAGTGGGGCATTGGATATTGTTCTGCCGGAGGAGCAGGGTCTCAAGGTTGCCTCCTACAATGTTCACAAATGCGTCGGCGTGGATGGAAAATTCGATCCCGCCCGCATTGCCCATGTCATTCGCGAGATCAATCCGGATGTGATTGCCCTTCAGGAGGCCGATACGCGCTTTGGCGAGCGGCGAGGATTGCTCGATCTACACTGGATCGAGCGTGAGACGGGGCTCTGTCCGGTGCCGATCAGCGGTATTGCCAAGGCTCATGGCTGGCACGGCAATGTGCTCTTTTTTCGCAATGGTGCCGTCCGGGACGTTCATCCGGTCAAGCTGCCCGGGCTTGAGCCGCGCGGAGCGCTGCTGACGGAACTGGAACTGGCGGATGGGACTGTCTTGCGGGTGGTTGCCGCACATCTGGGTCTTTTGAATAGATCGCGGCAAAGCCAGGCACGCATGATTCTGGACTTGCTGCAGTTACGCGATGAGCAGCCGACGCTTCTGATGGGCGATCTGAACGAATGGCGGCTTGGCAATCGTTCCTCGCTAAACTCGCTTGCATCCAAATTTCGCGGAATGCCTTCGGCGGTCCCAAGCTTTCCCTCGCGGCTGCCGGTTCTGGCGCTTGATCGCATCATGTGTTCACATGAAGGGCTGATCGAACAGGTGCATGTTCATGATACGGCTCTGGCACGCATTGCTTCGGATCATCTGCCGATAAAGGCGTTGTTGCGGACGCATTCGGTTGTGCAGGCAGAGTGAGTATCAGCCTCGCAGCTTTGCTGCCACCTCTTCCGCAATAGCAAGTGAAGCAGTCAACCCCGGGCTCTCAATTCCGAAGAGATTCACGAGGCCGTCGATCCCATGCGCTTGCGGGCCATCGATTCGAAAATCCGCCGCCGGATCAGACGGGCCGGAAATCTTGGGCCTGATGCCGCTATAGCCGGGAACTAGCGCATTGCGAGGCATTTCGGGCCAATAGCGCTGGACGGCGTCTTCGAAGCCCTCGACGCGCTTCGGATCAACTTCATAGTCAATCTCATCCACCCATTCGACATCAGGACCGAAACGCGCCTGTCCGCCAAGATCGAAGGTCAGATGCACGCCCAGTCCGTGCGCGTGCGGAGCTGGATAGATGAGATGGCTGAAGGGTGCACGGCCCGTCAGCATGAAATAGTTGCCCTTTGCATAGCCGGTTTGCGGAATGGCCGACACCGGCAATCTCTCGATGCAGGTGGCGACACGGCTGCCGTGAAGACCTGCGGCGTTGACGAGCATCCGGCTGGTGATCGTCACGGGATCTGCGCCGCCGACCCGGATCTCAAAACCTCCTGCGATCGGAGTTGAACCCTCGAAAGGTGCGTGAAGGGCAATGGAGGCTCCCGCATCCTCCGCATCGCCCTGCAATGCTAGCATGTATCCATGGCTATCGATGATACCGGTGGAAGGAGAATAGAGAGCTGCAACGCAGTTTAGCGCTGGTTCGAGCTGTCGTGCCTGCCGCTTATCCAGCATCACCAGATCCAACACGCCGTTCGCCTCGCCTTTGCGCTGCAAAGCCTCGATGAGATAAAGCTCCTCGGCAGAGGTTGCCACGATCAACTTTCCACATTTGCGGTGCGCTATGCCGTGGGATGTGCAATAGGCATAAAGCTCCGCCTTTCCCCGGACGCACAGATGCGCTTTCAGGCTGTCTTTCGGATAATAGAGACCCGCATGAATGACCTCGCTGTTGCGTGATGAGGTCTCAGTGCCGATGGCGCCTTCCTTCTCGAGGATGAGCACCGAGTGACCGGACCGCGCAAGTTTGCGCGCACAGGCGAGGCCCACGACGCCTGCTCCTACCACTACAACGTCTATGTCCATGACCCTCAAAATCCTTCCGAAATCAGACTCCCGCCTGGCGCAGCATATTTATTGCGTGGTTAGCTCTCCGGCGAAAGGATATTTCCAGACAGGCGATACTGGAGAAAGGAAATCTCTATCAATCTGGTCGTGTTAAGGTAATGTTACAGAATAAGGCGACAATGTGACGGAGGATCTCATGACCCAGTCCTTGCAACATCTTCCCGCGGAGCTTGCCGCTCCGGGATCGGCCAGAATCGGCTATCCGGCCTTGCTACCCACCCTTCTGGCCTTCGCCGCAATAGCTTTCATTGGCGCTGTAACCCTTGGTCTCATCGCTTGAGCCGAACGGTGCGCACCGTTCGGATCTTGAAAAAGCCCTTCCGTGCCGCCCGCGGAAGGGCTTTTTCGTTCAATCATTCTTCAGGTAAGCTTCTACCGTTTCCACCCACATGGATACGCCAATCGGCAAGGCATCGTCATTGAAGTCGAACTTCGGATGATGCAGGGGTGGATCGCGGTCCGTCCTGCCGGTCCCGAGCAGGATGTAGCTGCCGGGTGTCTCTGCCAGCATGAAGGCGAAATCCTCGCTGCCCATACTGGGGCGCGGCAGATCCAGCACATTCTCTGTTCCGACGACCCGTTGTGCCACGCTGCGGATGAACTGTGTCTGTTCAACGTGGTTGATTGTAGGCTCGTAGCCGCGTTCGTAATGGATGGTGGCGCTCATGCCATAACTTGCGGCCTGTCCTTCTGCGACTTCTCGCACACGCGTCTCCAGCATGTCTCGAACCTTGGGGTCGAAGGAGCGGATGGTGACGGCAAGCTCCGCGCGTTCCGGAATGACATTGCTGGCCTTGCCGGAATTGAAAGCGCCGACGGTAATGACCGCCTGATCCATCGCGTGGAGGTTACGTGTCACGATCGTCTGCAAGGCCATGACGATGCTTGCGCCGCAAACGATTGGGTCGAGCGCATCCTGCGGTTCGGCCCCGTGTCCACCACGACCGTTGACCACAATCAGGCATTCATCGGCTGCGGCCATCATTGGCCCTTCCTTCACGGCGATCTTGCCGAAGGGAATGGATGGATCATTGTGGAGACCAAAAACCACGTCGCAGGGGAAGCGCTTGAACAGCCCGTCCTCGATCATGATCTTGGCTCCGGCGAAGTTTTCCTCGGCCGGCTGAAAGATCAGATGAACCGCGCCATCAAAATTACGGCGCTCCGACAGCGCCTTTGCTGCGCCCAAGAGGATGGCTGTGTGCCCATCATGGCCGCAGGCATGCATCAGGCCCGGCGTCTGGCTGGCGTGATCGAGGCCGGTTTCCTCGAAGATCGGGAGCGCATCAATATCAGCGCGGATACCAATCGCGCGGTCGCTCGAACCGTTACGAAGTGTGGCGACGATCCCGGTCTTGGCCAGGCCGCGGGTAACTTCCCAGCCCATCTGCGTCAGTTGATCGGCGATGAAGTCGGAAGTTTTGAACTCGGACAGGCCCAATTCCGGATTCTGATGAAGGAAGCGCCGTAGCGCCACGAGTTCCGGCATGTCGTTCGAGATCTGGAGTGTCATATCATCACCACTGCTGGCAGTTAAGGCATCATTAGCAAAGTATGAGACATAGCAGGCTGTACCCTTGCGGGTAAATGCCCTGTACTACCTGCATAAAATTACGCCTCGAATTCAAGCTCCGGCCAAGCGAGCCAAGAAGACGCTTGAAGAAGAAACATGTTGGTGTCATGGAACTCCGTGCAACGCAGAGAATTGAAGCCCGAGGCCGGTCGACCAACTTGCTGCGCAAGACACGAAATGCATCGCATCCTATATTCCAAAGGGCTGAATATGTTCAGGTTTCATTCATGCCTGTCCGGCTAGTGGCGATAGATGTCAGTATTGGAGAGACCGTTGATCATCTGCAAGTCTTCCGCCTTCATGTGTCGCACATACCGGCCAGGAAGGCTGCTTACTGTCTGCAAGGCTCACCACCTGCCATTTCCATTTCTGAAGCCTTGATTCTGTCCGCCTGAAGGCCGGATGGCCCGCCGTTCAAGACCGCCCACTCCTGATCAGAAGTCGACACAATGTCATTTCATAATACCCCCGCTTCCTCCTCGCGCGAAACCGAAGGCAAGCAGATCGATCATAACGAAGCGATCCGTGCCACCTATTTCAATGCCGAGGCCCTGCGGTCCTGCGGTGAGGCTCTGGCGCGCGACGGTGCGGCAACGCTTCCGGGTTTCATGACCTTCGAATTTCGCGAACGGCACAAGGAGAACGAACGCGAAATTCTGCGCGTTTACCGTTCGACAGCCAAGGACGTGGAGGCCGGTGCGACCATTACACCGGCTGCGGAGTGGCTGCTGGACAATCACTACATCGTGGAAGAAGCCATTCAGGAAGTTCGTCGCGACTTTCCGAAGAAGTTCTATCGTCAGCTGCCGACCATGCGCATCGGTTCGATGGAAATGCCACGCGTTCTGGCGCTGGCATGGCTTTATGTGGCGCACACCCACAGCACCGTGAACCGCGATAACCTGACGGCGATGACAGAGGGCTTCCAGGTCCATCAGTCGCTGGAAATCGGTGAACTGTGGGCGTTGCCGTCCTTCCTGCGTTTCGTGCTGATTGAAAACCTGCGCCGCATCTCCATTCGGGTGGAGAAGTCGCGACGCATGCGCCAGCAGGCCAATGATGCGGCAGATGCCATCATCAAGTTGAACGACGAAGCCGCAAGCGCCGATCTGTTGAAGAAGATTGAGCCGCTGACGGACGATAATACATTTTCGACGCAGTTCCTCTATCGCCTGCGTAATGCGTCGCAATCGCCAAGCTTCGCCATCCAGTGGCTGGAAGCACGTCTGGCGGCTGCCGGAACCGACACCGAAGAAGTGATGATGGCGGAGCAGAACCGCCTGTCCTCCGGCAACGTCACAATGGGTAACATCATCAAGAGCCTGCGCGAAATCGATGACACTGAATGGAGTGTCTGGTTCGAGGACGTGTGCCTTGTTGACAAGGTTCTCCGCGAGCAGAGTGACTACAACGATCTCGATTTCGGATCGCGCAACTCCTACCGCAACCGGATCGAGAAGCTGGCGCGTTACGCGAAGAAGACAGAAATCGAGGTTGCCAGTGCAGCCATTGCCCTGGCGCAAGAGGCTGCGCAGGCCACTGAGCCGGATCCGCACAAAGCAAATGTCGGCGCATTTCTGAACGGCATGTATCGCGAAGAGCTGGAAAAGCGTGTCGGCTACACGCCAACCTTTGCCCAGAGACTTCTGCGCACCGTGCAGAAGCTGAACTGGTTCGCTGTGGCTGCGCCGGTTCTCCTCCTCACCTTTCTGGCGCTCGCGATCGTCGGCTTCTTCCTGGCCCATGCGGGCATGTCCTGGCCGGTCATCATTCTCTTCCTGCTGATGTTCTCGCTGCCAGCCTCGGAGGGTGCAACGGGCCTGTTCAACACGCTGGTGACCTATGTTGTCAAACCGGCGCGTCTCGTCGGCTACGAGTTCAAGGAAGGCATTCCGGAAGAGGCTCGCACGCTGGTCGTCGTGCCTTGCCTCATCACCAACCGCGATACGGTTGATGAACTCATCCGCAATCTCGAGGTACATTACCTCGCCAACCCGCATGGTGAGATCTATTTCGCGCTGCTGAGTGACTGGAAAGACAGCAATGTGGAGCAGTCTGACGCCGATCTCGAAGTGCTGGAATATGCCCGCCGCGAAGTGGCTACACTCAGCAACCGGTATGCATTTGACGGCAAGACGCGCTTCTACCTGCTGCATCGCCGCCGTCTGTTCAATCCGTCGGAAGGTGTCTGGATGGGTTGGGAACGCAAGCGCGGCAAGCTGCATGAACTCAACCTGCTGCTGCGGGGCGACAAGGATACGACCTATCTCCAGGGCGCCAATACCGTTCCGGAAAATGTACAATATGTCATGACGCTGGACGCCGATACGCGCCTGATGCGCGATGCGGTGACCAAGCTGGTCGGCAAGCTGCACCATCCCATCAACCGTCCGGTTCACGATGTGAATTCGGGCCGGGTTATTCATGGTTATGGGCTTCTGCAGCCACGCGTGACACCTTCGCTGACGACGGGCAAGGATGCCTCGGTCTTTCAGCGCGTCTATTCGATGAGCCGGGGTATCGATCCTTACGTCTTCACCGTTTCCGACGTTTATCAGGATCTGACCGGCGAAGGCAGCTTTACAGGCAAGGGCCTTTACCACGTCGATGCCTTCGAGACTGCTCTTCGCGGTCGCATCGAGGAAAACGCCGTTCTCAGCCATGACTTGCTGGAAGGTTCGTTCTCCCGCTGCGCGCTCGTCACCGACGTGGAACTGGTGGAAGATTTCCCGACCCGTTACGAGGTTGAAGTCTCGCGTCAGCATCGCTGGGCGCGTGGCGACTGGCAGCTGCTTCCTTACATCCTGGACACAACCCGTGGTGTGACGGGGCTCGGCCGCTGGAAGATGATCGATAATCTGCGCCGTTCGCTGACGCCGATTGCCTGGTTCTTCGCCTCTGTACTCGGTTGGTACTTCATGTCGCCGCTCGGTGCGCTGATCTGGCAGATCCTTTTGATCTTCTCGCTGTTTGTCGCGCCTACTCTGTCGCTCATCACCGGGCTTCTGCCGCGCTCCACCGATATCGTGCCGCGCGCGCACTTCTATTCCGTCTGGTCCGACATTCGTTCGGCCAATGCGCAGGTTGCGCTTCGCATCGTGTTCATTGCCGACTCGGCTTTCATGATGATCGATGCCATCGTGCGTTCGCTCTATCGCCTCTTCGTCAGCCGTAAGCTGATGCTGGAATGGCGTACCGCGGCAAGCGTGCAGTCTTCCGCGCAGGGCAGCCCACAGGCCTATTTCCGCTCCATGTGGCATGCGCCGGTCGCCGCGATCCTCGCCATCATGTTCGCGGCCCTGCCAGACGATAATGCCTTCCTCGTCGGTATTCCCTTCGCGCTTCTGTGGATCCTGTCGCCGATCGTCGCATGGTATGTCAGCCAATCGGCGGAAACCGAAGATCGTCTCTTTGTACCGGAGGCAGTGTCCGTCGAGCTACGCAAGATCTCCCGCCGTACCTGGCGTTACTACGAAGCGTTCACGACTGAAGACCAGAACTTCCTGCCGCCGGATAACTTCCAGGAAACGCCGGAGCCGATCGTTGCCAAGCGTACGTCGCCAACCAATATCGGCGTCTATCTGCTCTCTGTTGTATCGGCGCGTCATTTCGGCTGGCTGAGCTTCCAGGAAACGCTGGAACGCATCGAGCAGACGGTGACGACCGTCGAGAAGATGGAGAAATTCCGCGGCCATCTCTACAACTGGTATCACACGGATACGCTGGCAACGCTTGGGCCGCGTTATGTCTCAACGGTCGATAGCGGCAACCTTGCCGGTCATCTGATCGCCGTTTCTTCCGCCTGCCGCGAATGGGCGGAAGCGCCATCGGCGCATCTTCAGGCCAATCTGGATGGTATCGGTGATGTCGCCGGTATTCTTTCGGAAGTGCTGAAGGATCTGCCGGATGACCGCAAGACGGTGCGTCCGCTGCGCCGCCGCATTGATGAGCGCATTATCGGCTTCGGAAACGCTTTGGCGGCGGTAAAGCGCGAACACGAGTTCGCCTCCATCCGCATCATCAACCTTGCGGTTCTGGCACGCGACATCCAGAAGCTTGCCGCCAACCTGGATCATGAAGTCAGCTCCAACCAGACGGCGGAACTGCTGCGCTGGGCGGAATCTCTGGTTGAGGCCTGCGAAGCGCATATCGCTGATACCACGTTCGACATGACCAATATCGAGCCGCTGCGCCAGCGTCTCATTCAGCTGCGGGATCGTACGCGCCAGCTGGCCTTTGGCATGGATTTCACCTTCCTTTACCGGAAGGATCGCCGTCTGCTCTCCATCGGTTACCGCGTGGAAAGCAACGATCTCGATGAGGCCTGCTACGACCTTCTGGCATCCGAATGCCGGTTGACCAGCCTGTTTGCGATTGCCAAGGGCGATCTGCCGACCGAGCACTGGTATCGCCTTGGCCGTCAGGTTGTGCCGATCGGTGCCCGCGGTGCGCTGATCTCCTGGTCGGGCTCGATGTTCGAATACCTCATGCCGCCGCTCGTCATGCAGGAGCGTCAGGGTGGTATTCTGAACCAGACGAACAACCTGATCGTTGAAGAGCAGATGAACCATGGCCGCCGCCTGAATATTCCGTGGGGCATTTCGGAAGCCGCCTTCAATGCGCGCGACCATAACCTGAACTATCAGTATACCAACTTCGGCGTGCCGACGCTGGGCCTCAAGCGTGGCCTGGGTCAAAATGCGGTCATCGCACCTTATGCTTCAATCCTTGCCAGCCAGTACAAGCCGCTGGAAGCGCTGGAAAACCTGCAGAAGCTGCGGGCAGTAGGAGCTTTGGGCCGTTACGGCTTCCACGATGCGGTGGACTTTACGCCCACGCGCGTGCCGGAAGGCAAGCGTTGCGCGGTGGTTTACAATTACTATGCCCACCACCATGGCATGTCGATCGCGGCGATCGCCAACGTCGTCAACAATGGCAAGCTGCGCGAACTCTTCCATTCCGATCCGGTCGTGGAAGCTGCCGAACTGCTGTTGCAGGAAAAGGCACCGCGCGAAGTGCCGGTCATGGGCTCCAAGTATGAACCGGAAACCCCCGGCAAGGGACAGGCAGACCTGCTGCGTTCGGAAATCCGTACCATCCAGAACCCGGCTGGCCGTGATCGCGAGCTGATCCTGCTGTCGAACGGTCATTACTCGACCATGATGACGGCAACCGGCACCGGCTATTCCCGCTGGAACGGCCTTGCCGTCAACCGCTGGAAGGCCGATCCGGTTGAGGATCGCTGGGGCAATTTCCTCTTCCTGCGCGATACCGTCACCGGCCAGTGGTGGTCCACGACATCAGAGCCGCGTCGTGCAGAGGGCGAAAAGGTCAAGACCGTGTTCGGCGATGAAAAGGCCGAATTCGTCAAGACCGTCGGCACGCTCACCAGCTCCGTCGAGGTGATTGTCGCGACCGAACACGATGCGGAAGGCCGCCGTCTGACGCTGCTGAACCAGGGTACGGAAGACCGCTTCATCGAAGTGACTTCCTATATCGAGCCGGTTCTGGCGCACGAAGATGATGACAATGCACATCCGGTCTTCTCGCGCATGTTCATTCGCACGGAAATTGGCCGTCGCGGCGATGTGATCCGCGCCTGGCGCAACCGTCGCAACCCGAATGAGCCTTCAATGCAGATCGCGCATCTGGCAGCGGATAATGCCGGTTCGTCGCGCCCGACCGAGTTCGAAACGGATCGCCGCCGCTTCATCGGCCGTGGCCGCACGCTTGCCGAAGCGGCTGCCTTCGATGCGGATGCGACGCTTTCCGGCACTGATGGCTTTACGCTCGATCCGATCCTGTCCATGCGCCGCGTCGTGCGCGTGCCGGCGGGCAAAAAGGTCAGCGTGATCTTCTGGACGATTGCTGCGCCAAGCCGCGAAGAACTTGATATCGCCGTCGAGCGCTATCGTCATCCGGATGCCTTTGGTTCGGAACTGACGCAGGCCTGGACGCGTGTTCAGGTGCAGATGCGCCATATCGGCATCAATTCGCAGCAGGCGGCTGCCTTCCAGCATCTGGGCCGCTATCTGGTCTATCCGGACATGCACCTGCGTGCCGATGCCGCAACGGTCAACTCTGGCCTTGCTTCCCAGCGCCAGCTTTGGGGTCTGTCGATTTCCGGTGACCTGCCGATCTTCACGCTGCGCGTGAACGACGAAATGGATATGGAAGTCGTCAAGGAAGCGCTTTCGGCGCAGGAATATCTGCGCTCTCGCGGGGTGATGGCGGATCTCGTCATCGTCAACGAGAAGCCCGCTTCCTATGCGCAGGACATGCAGCATGCGATTGACCAGATCAGCGAAAGCATTCGTCGCTTGGGTCAGTCGGAAGGTCGTCAGCAGGTCTTTGCGCTTCGTCGCGACCTGATGGACGATGCAACCTGGGCCGCCCTGATTGCTGCCTCGCGTGTCGTGCTTCATGCCCGCAACGGCAAGATCGAGGATCAGGTCAACCGTGCCGTCTCGCTCTTCTCCGACAAGCGCGGCGTCGAGGTGGAAATGGACCGCCGTGCCCTGCTGACGGCTGCCGATTTTGGCACTGTGGCGGACGAGGCCGGTGCTGCCGATCTCGACTTCTGGAATGGTTACGGCGGTTTCTCGACCGACGGTCAGGAATATGTCGTGCGTCTGCAAGGTGGGGCCGCAACGCCGCACCCGTGGATCAACGTCATCTCCAACGAGCGCTTCGGCTTCCACGTCGCGGCGGAAGGCGCTGCCTTCACCTGGAGCCAGAACTCGCGTGACTATCAGCTTACGCCGTGGTCGAACGATCCGGTTACCAACCGTCCGGGTGAGGCGCTTTATGTGGCCGATCTGGACAGTGGTTCGGTGCTGACACCCTATGCAGCGCTATCCCGCAAGCCTTCGGTCTCCTTCGAGGCTCGGCATGGTCTCGGCTATTCGATCTTCCGTTCGCAAGACGAAGGCGTTGCCATGACCGTGACGCAGACGGTTGATCGCACCCGTCCGGTGAAGTTCTCCAAGCTGGTGCTGAAAAACACCAGCGGACAGGCTCGCCGCCTCCGGGTCTATGGCTATGCGGAATGGATCCTCGGCAACAACCCGCAGCGGACGCAGCCCTTCATTCTCTCCAGCAGAGATGAGGCAACGGGTGCACTGCTTGCCAGCAACCCGTACAGCATCGATTACAGCAGCCGCACAGCCCTGTTCGGTGCGGATGTTGCGGCCTCCAGCTTCACCACCAGCCGTCGCGAGTTCCTTGGGCGTTTTGGCTCCATGGCGGCTCCTGCGGCTGTCGCAAGCGGGGCTGCTCTGACCGGCACACTGGAGCCGGATGGTGCGCCTTGCGCGGCTCTCGCCTGCGATATCGAACTCGCTGCCGACGAAGAAAAGACAATCACCTTCTTCATGGGAGATTGCAGCAGCCGCGAAGAGGCGGCTGCTCTGGCTGCCGAGGTGCGTGGGGTCAATGCGGCAACCGTCGTTGACGGTGCGAAGAGCTTCTGGAACGACTTCACCGGTCGTCTGAGGATCTCCACGCCGGACAAGGCGCTGGATCACATGATCAATACCTGGCTGCCCTATCAGGCACTAAGCTGCCGCATCCTGTCGCGCACGGCTTTCTACCAGTCGTCGGGTGCCTATGGCTTCCGCGACCAGTTGCAGGATACGCTGGCCTTCATGATGCATGATCCGGCCCTGGCTCGCCGTCAGATCGTAACGGCTGCCGGTCGACAGTTCCCCGAAGGGGATGTGCAGCACTGGTGGCTACCGGTTACGGGTGCTGGTGTCCGTACGACCATCTCGGATGATGTGGTGTGGCTTGCCTATGCGGCTGACCAGTACATCAGGACCACCGGTGATGTGTCGGTTCTGGATGAGCAGCTTCCGTTCCTCAAGGGCGCGGCACTTACACCCGGCCAGCACGACGCCTTTTATAAACCCGAGATCTCGGAAGAGACGTCGACGGTCTACGAACATGCGGCGCGTGCTCTTGATCTCGCCATCAAGCGCACGGGTTCCAACGGTCTGCCGCTCATTCTGGGTGGCGACTGGAACGACGGTATGAACCGCGTTGGTGTTGGTGGTCGTGGCACCAGTGTCTGGCTCGGCTGGTTCCTGGCTGCAGCACTTCGCCGGTTCCTTCCTCACGCCGAACAGCGTGGTGATCAGGAACGTGTCGGGCGCTGGTCCGGCCATCTGGAAAGCTTGAAGAACGCGTTGGAAACGGCTGGCTGGGATGGCCAATACTATCGCCGTGGCTACTTCGACGATGGTAGTCCGCTGGGTGCCGATGGCAATCTGGAATGCGCCATCGACTCGCTTGGCCAGTCGTGGAGCGTGCTCTCCGGCGAAGGTGATCCGGCTCGATCCGAGCAGGCCATGAACGCGGTGATGACCAAGCTTGTGTCTGAAGAGGACGGCATCATACGTCTGTTCACCCCGGCCTTTGCCTCGACGCCCAAGGATCCAGGCTACATCAAAGCCTATCCGCCGGGTGTGCGCGAAAATGGCGGTCAGTACACGCATGCGGCCACGTGGGTCGTGCTGGCGCTGGCGAAACTTGGACGCGGGGACGATGCCTGGAAGGCCTTCCAGCTTCTCAACCCGGTCAATCATGCGCTCAGCAAGGACGATGCCGATCGCTACCGTGTCGAGCCGTATGTGGTGGCTGCTGACGTCTACGGCGCTGGCGATCTCACCGGTCGCGGTGGCTGGACCTGGTATACCGGTTCGGCAGGTTGGCTCTATCGTGCAGCCGTCGAAGGCATTCTTGGCATCCGCCGCGAAGGCGACCGTTTGTTCGTTCGTCCGGCCCTGCCCAGCGAGTGGACTGGCTTCGAAGCGACGCTGACGCTTGATGGCAAGAACTTCGCCATCAAGGTGGAAAAGGCTGCTGCTTCCAGCGAAGCGGCTGTCACGATCAACGGGACTGCGGTGGCGTTGGCAGAGGGCTTCGCAATCGGCTGATTGCAACGCGCCCCATGAATAAAGCAAAGCCCGGTCTGCACGCGCAGGCCGGGCTTTGTTGTATCAGCGTTTGTGCATGATCAGCTTCAAGCTTCCGATAACGTGACGCGGCCGAAGCACCAGCAGCGTTTCAATTAGCCGATCTTCTCCCTGATAGATTTCTATCGGTTGTCGCGTTGCTTCATTAATATCGATAGAAGACCGGCCCGAAACAAAGGAGCATGAGGGCGTGCAGTCGATGGATAACGTGCTCCCCATACCACTGCCTTTCGAGGTGAATACGAGGCGGATGTTTGAGTCTCCAGTGACCAGTTCGCAATTCTGTCTGGGTCTGCATTTGGCGGTTCCAATGACAGGTTCCGCCCCTCGCATAACAAGAGCGAAAGAGACCGGGGTTTCGATAGCCTTGGCGCCTGCATGGGCCAGAGAGAGAAGCGAGAGGCTAGAGATTGCTGTGGCTGCGAGCAGAGTTAAATATTTTTGACCGCTCATTGCGTCCCTGCAAGTGATTCCGTTCCTGAGCTTTGCACCCCAACATGAGAAAGGCGGCAGGACAAGCCCGCCGCCTTCGAACATCATCGATTGAAATTTGATCAAGCCTGCTGCAGCAATCTCTGTTCCAGAGCAGGCTTGTGCTCTTCGGCCAGAATGCCGCTGGTTTTCAGCAGCGAGGCGAAGCGACCGCCCATGGCGCTCAGTTCGTCGAAGGTTCCTTTTTCGATGATCCGGCCATGGTCGAGGAACAACACCATATCGGCATCGCGGATGGTCGACAGACGATGCGCGATGATGAAGGTGGTGCGGTTCTGGCGCAGGCGGTCGATGGCTTCCTTCACGCGGGCTTCCGTTTCAACGTCGAGCGCAGATGTTGCTTCGTCGAGCACCAGAATAGGTGCGTTCTTGAGAATTGCGCGGGCGATGGCAATACGCTGGCGTTCACCACCGGACAGGCGATTGCCGCGCTCGCCAACTTCCGTCTGATAGCCTGCCAGGCGGCTTTCAATGAAATCCGTGGCAGCTGCGGCTTCGGCTGCGGCAATGATTTCCGCCTCGCTCGCACCTTCACGGCCAAGGCGGATATTGTCGCTGATGGATCGGTTCAGAAGACCTGCATCCTGGAAAACGGTCGCAATGGAGTGGCGCAGCGAACGGCGGGTGACGGTGGCGATATCGGTGCCATCAACGAGAATCGCTCCCTGCTGCGGATCGTGGACGCGTTGCAGCAGGTTCACCAGCGTGGTCTTGCCTGCACCGGTCGGGCCGACGATAGCAATTGTCTGACCGGCCTTGGCGGTGAAGGAGACATCACGAACGCCTTGTGTGGTATTGGCGAAGTCGAAAGAAACGTTGCGGAATTCCACCTCACCGCGAACCGCATTCAGTTCGCCGGCATTGGCGGGTTCTTCGCGATCCTTTACCGAATCCTCCAGGCGGAAGAAGTCTTCCAGCTTGGAGCGCGCCTCGAAAATCTGAGTGGCGAACTGCCGCAAGAGATCAAGGCGGCCAATGAGAAGGTTTGCAAAGCCAATGAACGCGATGATGTCGCCGACCTTGATCTCGCCGCTGCGCACCAGAAAGATGCCGATAATGAGAATGATCAGCATAGAAACCGTGGAGGCCATGCGGTTCAGCGCGCTCGCAATCGCCCACCAGTCGAGAACCGGATACTGGGCCGAGAGCAGCCGTTCGGTGAAGCCCTTCAGTGCCTTCGTTTCGGCCTCGATGCGGTTGTAGCTGTGCAGGACCGTAACGTTGCTGATGGAATCGCTGACATGCGAGAAAACCGTATGATAATGGCCTTCAACGGAGGTCTGACCCTCTTTCGTGCGGTTCATGACGACACGACCAATGATCCAGTAGACCACGCTCAAAATCACAAGTACCGAACTCAGGCGCCAATCCATCGAGAAGGCTGTGGGAATGAGCAGCACGAGCGCGACGATGGTGGCGAGATGCGTGCGCATGAACTCCAGCCACAGGCCGAACAGGGTTTCGCTTGCGCGCAGCAGGGTGTGCAGGGCATTCGATGTACCGCGCTGGTGATGCCAGGATAGCGGCATGGACACGATGCGGCCGAAGGCTTCGGTCAGCAGGGAGGCGCGGCGACCGTGGGCCAGCCGGTCCGCTTCACGCGCTACGAGCACGTAGGCAATTGTGTTGAAGACACCAAAGCCACCCCACATCAGCAGAATGGGTGTTACGTCTCCCTGCGAAGATATGGCGTCGATGATCCGTCCGAACAGAATGGGTTCAGCGATCGTAATGACTGCCAGCACGATGTTAGCGATGACGACCATCGTCACCCGAAGACGATGAGCTCCCAGGTATCTCAGGGCGCGTGCGTACACTTGAAACAGGCTCACGGCATTACCTCATGCTGATATCTCATTTTCTTGCATAGCAGCCTGCACCTGTATGCAGCGTGAACGCTATCAAAAACGGGTATAGAAAGACTGGGGCGATGCGCAAGGCTGACGTTGAAACTCACTGCGACAATGTCTGGCCAGGCGGGATCTACCCAAAGATATGCAACTATATATAAACACATTTTAGGCATGCGCTTTTGACCTGCAGGGAACCTGGCCTGCTGCGCTGCGTGATTATTGGGGGACGGAGTGAATATTCACTCGCTTGTGCAATTTCTGGCAATAGCCCACGAAGCAGAGTCCGCTGGCGAGCTGGTGGGCGAGTTGGAATCTCTGCTCGCTATCCACGGGTTCAGCTATTACGGTATCTGGTTTCACGACAAAGTGTTCGCCGATACGAGTGACTTTATGCTGACCGGTCGGTGGCCCGCCGGGTGGCGTAAGCACTATGCCGCCCGTAAATATGAATCGATCGATCCGCTGCGGCGAATGCTGGCGGTAACGCAAAGACCATTCCGCTGGAAGGACGCGATCGCCGCCTACCAGGACGATCCGCAGCAGAAAAAGGCACTTCGGCTTCTTCGTGATGCGGCTAGAAACGGATTGAACGACGGTTATGTGTTTCCAATCTACGGAAGGACGGGTCTGATCGGCACGATGACCATTGCCGGAGAACCCATAGATTTGTCTCCTGTAGAGATCTGTCTGTTCGAAGCGGTAGCGCGCAAGTCGCTGTGGCGATTCCTCGAATTGCGTGGCGGGGCGGCAGAGCTTGAAAAACGGACCGCACTGGAGGCAGATCTTACCCAACGGCAACTGGAAGTTCTGCGCCTGTTGTGTGACGGCATGACGTCCAACGAAATCGCCAGAGCGCTGGAGATTTCCAACCACACGGTTGACTGGTACATCAATGTGATTCAGGAGAAGTTTGACGCGCGCAACAGGCAGCATGTCATCGCAATGGCGTTTCGGGCGGGCATCGTTACGTGACAATGCAAGCTGACGCGAAACTGACATAAATTTAAACGATTCAATAAGACGGAAATTGCCATTCCTAAAAATGCCGCTAATGTTCCTTCGCAGTGCAACATGCATGGTTACTGCTAAGGGGGATAGCTTTGCAAATCCGGAAGATTCTTGTCGCCAACCGTTCCGAAATCGCCATCCGCGTGTTCCGCGCCGCCAACGAGCTTGGCATCAAAACGGTGGCCATATGGGCAGAGGAAGATAAGCTTTCGCTGCATCGGTTCAAGGCGGATGAGAGCTATCAGGTCGGGCGCGGCCCGCATCTGCCGCGCGATCTTGGACCAATTGAAAGCTATCTTTCCATTCCGGAAGTCATCCGCGTTGCCAAGCTGTCCGGCGCCGATGCGATCCATCCGGGCTATGGCCTGCTGTCCGAAAGTCCGGAATTCGTTGAGGCCTGCAACGCTGCAGGAATCATTTTCATCGGTCCGACATCCGACACAATGCGTCAGCTTGGCAACAAGGTGGCAGCGCGCAACCTGGCAATTTCCGTAGGAGTTCCTGTCGTGCCAGCAACGGAGCCGTTGCCGGACGATATCGAAACCGTGAAGAAAATGGCGGCCGAGATTGGCTATCCAGTGATGCTGAAAGCCTCCTGGGGCGGCGGTGGGCGCGGCATGCGCGTCATTCGCTCCGAGGCGGACCTTGCAAAGGAAGTGACCGAAGCCAAGCGCGAGGCCATGGCTGCCTTCGGCAAGGACGAAGTCTATCTGGAAAAGCTGGTCGAGCGCGCGCGCCACGTGGAAAGCCAGGTGCTGGGCGATACACACGGCAATGTGGTGCATCTCTTCGAGCGTGACTGCTCCATCCAGCGCCGTAACCAGAAGGTGGTCGAGCGCGCACCGGCGCCTTATCTTTCTGAAGCGCAGCGCCAGGAACTGGCTGGCTATTCTCTGAAGATCGCCGCGGCGACGAACTATATCGGCGCCGGCACCGTCGAGTATCTGATGGATGCCGATACCGGCAAATTCTACTTCATCGAAGTGAACCCGCGCATTCAGGTCGAGCATACGGTCACGGAAGTTGTGACCGGCATCGATATCGTCAAGGCGCAGATCCACATTCTGGAAGGGGCGGCCATCGGCACGCCGGAGTCCGGCGTCCCGGCGCAGGCGGACATCCGCCTCAACGGCCATGCGCTGCAGTGCCGCATTACGACGGAAGACCCCGAACAGAACTTTATCCCCGACTATGGCCGTATCACCGCCTACCGTTCGGCAGCTGGTTTCGGCATTCGCCTGGATGGCGGCACGGCCTATACGGGCGCGATCATCACCCGCTACTACGATCCGCTGCTGGTGAAGGTCACAGCTTCGGGTGGCACGCCGCAGGAGGCGATCAGCCGCATGGACCGTGCTCTGCGCGAATTCCGTATTCGTGGCGTGGCGACGAACCTGACCTTCCTGGAAGCCATCATAGGCCATCCGAACTTCCGCGATAATTCCTATACGACCCGTTTCATCGATACGACACCGGAGCTTTTCCAGCAGGTGAAGCGTCAGGACCGCGCGACCAAGCTTCTGACCTACCTCGCCGATGTTACCGTCAACGGCCATCCGGAAACCAAGGGTCGGCCGATGCCGTCGGCCAAGGCGCCGAAGCCGATCGTTCCCTATATCGAGGCGGAGGTTCAGCCCGGCACCAAGCAGAAGCTCGATGAGCTGGGGCCAAAGGCGTTTGCCGAGTGGATGCGCAACGAAAAGCGCGTTCTTTTGACCGACACGACCATGCGTGACGGCCACCAGTCGCTTCTCGCCACCCGTATGCGCACCTTTGATATTGCGCGTATTGCACCGGTCTACGCCAAGGCGCTGCCCAACCTCTTCTCGCTGGAATGCTGGGGCGGCGCGACCTTCGACGTTTCCATGCGCTTCCTGACGGAAGATCCGTGGGAGCGCTTAGCGCTGATCCGCGAAGGTGCGCCGAACTTCCTGCTGCAAATGCTGCTGCGCGGTGCAAACGGTGTGGGCTACACCAACTACCCGGACAATGTGGTGAAGTACTTCGTGCGCCAGGCGGCGAAGGGCGGCATCGACCTGTTCCGCGTGTTCGACTGCCTGAACTGGGTGGAAAACATGCGCGTCTCCATGGACGCCATCCAGGAAGAGAACAAGCTCTGCGAGGCGACGATCTGCTATACGGGCGACCTCCTGAACAGTGCGCGTCCGAAGTATGATCTGAAATACTATGTCTCGCTGGCGGAAGAGCTGGAAAAGGCAGGCGCGCACATCATCGCGCTGAAGGATATGGCGGGTCTCCTGAAGCCTGCCGCTGCGCGCGTGCTGTTCAAGGCGCTGCGGGAAGCAACCAGCCTGCCGATCCACTTCCACACGCATGATACCTCAGGCATCTCGGCGGCAACTGTTCTCGCCGCTATCGATTCCGGCGTCGATGCCGTAGATGCGGCCATGGATGCCTTCTCTGGCAATACGTCGCAGCCCTGCCTCGGTTCGATTGTCGAGGCGCTTTCCGGTACGGAGCGCGATTCGGGTCTCGATCCGGAATGGATCCGCCGCATCTCCTTCTATTGGGAGGCGGTGCGCCACCAGTACGCCGCCTTCGAAAGCGATCTCAAGGGTCCGGCCTCGGAAGTCTATCTGCATGAAATGCCGGGCGGCCAGTTCACCAACCTCAAGGAACAGGCCCGTTCTCTGGGTCTCGAAACCCGCTGGCACGAAGTGGCGCAGACCTATGCCGATGTGAACCAGATGTTCGGCGATATCGTGAAGGTCACGCCGTCCTCCAAGGTTGTCGGCGATATGGCGCTGATGATGGTGAGCCAGGATCTGAAGGTGGCGGATGTGGAAAATCCGGGCCGTGATATCGCCTTCCCGGATTCGGTTGTTTCCATGCTGCGGGGTGATCTCGGCCAGCCTCCGGGCGGATGGCCGGAAGCCCTGCAGAAGAAGGCGCTGAAGGGCGACAAACCCTATACCGAACGGCCCGGCTCGCTGCTGAAGGACGCCGATCTCGATGCCGAGCGCAAGGTGATCGAGGAGAAGCTTGGCCGCTCGGTCGATGACTTTGAATTTGCCTCTTATCTCATGTATCCGAAGGTCTTCACCGATTTCGCCCTGGCGTCGGATACCTATGGTCCGGTCTCGGTTCTGCCGACACCTGCCTATTTCTACGGTATGGCCGATGGTGAGGAGCTGTTTGCCGATATCGAGAAGGGCAAGACGCTGGTTGTCGTCAACCAGGCAGCCAGTGCGCCGGACGCGCAAGGTCTGGTGACGGTGTTCTTCGAGCTGAACGGCCAGCCGCGCCGCATCAAGGTGCCGGATCGCAGCCGCGCCGCGACAAGCATTGCCCGCCGGAAGGCGGAAGCAGGTAATGCCGCGCAACTCGGTGCGCCGATGCCCGGTGTCATTTCCCGCGTCTTCGTTTCGGCTGGCCAGAAGGTCAAGGCGGGCGATGTGCTGCTCTCCATCGAAGCGATGAAGATGGAAACGGCGCTGCATGCGGAAAAGGATGGCGAGATCACGGAAGTGGCCGTGAAGGCTGGCGACCAGATCGATGCCAAGGATCTGCTGGTCGTTTACGCTGCCTGAGAATAATCTGGATGGCCGCGGGCGGATTTTGATCGTCCGCGGCCGCTTCATGCCAATCGGCCGGGCCGGCCGTGTCACGGTTACCGCTTGGCGGTTTCCGGCCTGGTGCGCTTTCGTCACGCCCCTCTTTTTCCCTCAATCTCGCTTTCATCGATCTCTGAGCCGCCATGGCATCGCGAGCAATCACGTCTCGTGACAATCGTCGGGCGTTTTGTGTCTTGATTGCATATTTGTGCACGTTTATGCGTGTTTTTGCGGTATTCAGGATGAGGTGTGCATGACGGATCTGATGGTGCAGGAAAGGCAGGCTGAAATCCTGCGGCGTCTGAAACAGGACGGGCGGGTGCTGGCGGCGTCTCTTGCGGCGGAATTTCGCATTTCGGAAGATACGATCCGCCGCGACCTGCGCGACATGGCCCATGCCGGCCTGTGCGAACGGGTTTATGGCGGTGCCCTGCCGGTCTCGCAGGGTGCTACAACGCTCACCCAGCGCATGAGCGTCGCTTCCGAGCGGAAGAAGTCGCTTGCCTTGGCCGCTCTTGCCCTCATCCCGCAAAGGTCCGCCGTGTTCTTCGATGCCGGCAGCACCAATCTTGCGATTGCCGAGGCCCTGCACGAGGACCTGATGGTGACGGCGGTGACCAATTCTCCCGCCATCGCGCTCATGCTCGCCGAAAAGCCCCTGGTGGAGGTGATCCTGATCGGCGGCAGCCTGGACCGCGTGGTCGGCGGGGTCGTCGGTGCACGGGCGATCGAGGCAATGTCGGTCATCCGACCGGACATCTGCTTCGTCGGGACCTGCGGTATCGACGCAGACGGAGGCCTGTCGGCCTTCCGCCTGGAAGATGCGGCCTTCAAGCAGTTCGTCTGTGGCCGAAGCCGAAGGGTCATCGTCGCCGCCACGCGCGAAAAATTCGATGCGACCGCACCCTATGCGGTGGCCGCTGCTGGCCAATATCATTGCCTCGTGACTGAACCGGGCGTTCACGCGCATCGGCTGGCACCGCTGCGGGAGGCGGGGTGCGAAATCATTGAGGCCGGATCGTCAGAGGGTCGCAAGACCGGGAGAGATTGAGAGCAATGACTGAGAATACTGCTGCTGCGGGCGCTTTTGACCGCGCCCCCATCATCACGCGCGAGCGTGCTGCCGTGGCGCTGATGTTTTTGATGAACGGCTTTCTCGTTGGGGCCTGGGCTCCCAAGATTCCCGAATTCGCCAGCCGTCTTTCCTTGAGTGAAAGTGCACTTGGCCTGATGATCCTGACATTCGGTCTGGGCTCCATCACCATGATGCCGGTCGCGGGCATGCAGATTGCGCGCTTCGGTTCGGCCTGGGTCACGCGTATTACGGCAGTGCTTGTTGTCCCGACACTGCTTCTGCTGACAGCGGTCGGATCTGTCTGGACGGCGGCTGTGGCCATCTTCCTGTTCGGCGGGCTGATTGGCGCTATGGACGTTGCCATGAATGCCAATGCGGTGGCGACGGAAAAGCATATGCGCCGCTCCATCATGTCGTCCTGCCATGCCTTCTGGAGCCTTGGCGGGCTTATTGGTGCCGGCACCGGCGGAATTCTCATTGCCAATGCGGGAGCCTATGGTCATGCGGTCATCGCCACGTTTGCGGCGGCTGTCATGGTTGCTGTTGCCTGGCCGATGATGCTGGCAGACAAGCCTCACGCTGAAGAAGCGAAGGAAAAGATTCTTCTGCCGATGACGCCGCTGCCGTGGCTCATCGGCCTGGTGGCGCTGTTCTCCATGATACCGGAGGGCGCAGTGCTGGATTGGGGCGCGCTTTATCTGCGCAATGAGCTTGGTGCTTCGGTTCAGTTGTCCGGCTTTGCCTATGCCGCCTTCTCGCTGACAATGGCCATCATGCGTTTTGCTGGTGACATCGTGCGCGACAGGCTCGGCGCAGTCAGGACGTTGCGGATTTGCACGGTCATCGCCATGATCGGCTTGCTGATTGCAGGCTTTGCGCCGAATGCGACATTGGTCATCATCGGCTTCGCCTTTGCCGGGATCGGCATCTCCAACATGGTGCCAATTGCCTTTTCCGCTGCTGGAAACCTGCCGGGCATGGCGCAGGGCATTGGTCTTTCGGTTGTCACAACCATGGGCTATTCCGGCATTCTGGTCGCGCCCTCGCTGATCGGCTTCATTGCGGAGCATGTGGGGCTGGGCACGATCTTCGCGGCATTGCCCGTCTTGCATGTTGTGGTTCTGCTTCTCTCAGGGCTCGCGCGCCATGCAGATAGGCCTGCAGGATCCCATTGATGAGATCAGGAATGTGATTTCGCAGAGGTGTTGACAAGCACCCGCGCATGATCCACCTGAAGGGCACTTTTTCTGGCAAAGGTGAACTCCATGTCTTCCCCTTATGATCCCAAACCACGCCGCGCTTCCGTCGCTGTTGATGTGGGCGGCGTCATTGTGGGAGGTGGTTCGCCCGTCGTGGTCCAATCGATGACGAACACGGATACGGCGGATGTCGATTCCACCGTGGCTCAGGTGGCTGCGCTGTTTCGAGCGGGTTCCGAGATCGTACGCATCACGGTCGATCGCGATGAGAGTGCGGCGGCTGTGCCGAAGATCCGCGAGCGTCTTTTGCGGCTCGGTATGGATGTGCCGCTGGTGGGAGACTTCCACTATATCGGACACAAGCTGCTGAGCGATCACCCGGCCTGTGCCGAGGCATTGGCAAAATACCGCATCAATCCGGGCAATGTCGGCTTCAAGGACAAGAAGGACAAGCAGTTCGCCGACATCATCGAGATGGCGATCCGCTACGACAAGCCGGTGCGCATCGGCGTCAACTGGGGCTCGCTCGATCAGGAGCTCTTGACCCGACTGATGGATGAGAACCAGGCCAAGGGCTCGCCGCTTTCGGCACGTGAAGTTATGCATGAGGCCATCTGCCAGTCGGCTCTTCTGTCTGCGCAGTTGGCGGAAGAGATCGGCCTGCCGCGCAACCGCATCATTCTCTCCGCCAAGGTCAGCCAGGTTCAGGATCTGATCGCCGTCTATGGCATGCTGGCCGACCGCTCCGACCATGCTCTGCATCTTGGGCTGACCGAAGCGGGCATGGGCACCAAGGGTATCGTCGCCTCTTCCGCCGCCATGGGCTATGTACTGCAGCACGGCATCGGCGACACGATCCGTGTATCTCTCACGCCGGAGCCAAACGGCGACCGTACGCGCGAAGTGCAGGTGGCGCAGGAGCTTCTGCAGGTCATGGGCTTTCGTCAGTTCGTGCCGGTGGTCGCCGCCTGTCCCGGCTGCGGGCGCACCACATCGACGGTATTTCAGGAACTCGCCCAAAAAATTCAGGACGATATCCGCAAGAACATGCCGGTCTGGCGTGAGAAATATCCGGGCGTAGAAGGTCTTAACGTCGCGGTCATGGGCTGCATCGTCAATGGTCCGGGCGAAAGCAAGCATGCTGATATCGGCATTTCGCTTCCCGGTACAGGTGAGACACCTGCCGCACCCGTCTTCATCGATGGGCAAAAGGCGCTGACCTTACGTGGCCCTAACATCGCCTCGGAATTCGAAGCCCTTGTCATCGATTACATCGAGAAGCGGTTCGGTCACAAAACAGCAGCGGAATGAATTTCGGGCAAGGAGTAAGGGACCTCCTCGTTCTTGCCGCAATTCATGGTAAAGGAATCGCCTCCATCACGACGGGGACAGACGATTCCATGCTCAAGAAAATCATTATTGTCGCTACCTGCGCGACCTATCTTTCCGCCTGCACGACGACTGATCCCTATACGGGCCAGCAAAAGGTTTCCAATACGGCAGGTGGCGCTGCCATCGGTGCGGGCCTCGGTGCGCTTGCCGGTCTAGCTGTCGGCAATTCGCCGGTCGGTCGCCGCAATGCGGCACTCATTGGTGCAGGCGTCGGGGCGCTCGCAGGCGGCGCTATCGGCAACTACATGGACCAGCAGGAATCGGAACTGCGCGCACAGTTGCAGGGGACCGGCATTTCCGTGACCCGCGTTGGCGACCGTATCATTCTCAACATGCCGTCCAACATCACCTTCCCGACGGATCAGGATCAGGTCCTGCCGGGCTTCTATCCGACGCTCGATTCCGTCGCGCTTGTTCTCAACAAGTTCAATCGCACGCTGATCGACGTGAACGGCCATACGGATTCCACCGGAAGTGCAGCCCACAATCAGGAGCTCTCCGAGCGCCGCGCTGCGTCCGTCGCCAATTATCTCGGTGGCCGGGGTGTGGATCAACGCCGCATGTCGACGCTTGGCTTCGGCCCGTCGCAGCCGGTTGCCTCTAACGCAACACCGAATGGCCGCGCGCAGAACCGCCGCGTGGAAATCCAGATCGCACCGATCACGGCCGGCTGATCGGTCTGAGGCTTTTTCAGGCAAAGGGCGTCGTTTTCCAATGGCGCCTTTTTCATGCCTTTCCTCTGTCAGAGGGCGCTGGAGATCATCTTGACGCCAGCGGCGCCGAAGGCGAGCGCCATCAGCGCATCGAGAGGGCGACGCGCACTGCGGTAAAGGCTCGCCGCGCGTTCCGTTGAGAACAGGAAGGCGTAGGACATGAAGACCGTGAAGCCCGTGAGCAGGCAGCCGCAGACCACCAGTACGACCGAACCGGCGGATGCGCCGGGCGGCAGACCAAGGGAAATCGTTGCCAGCCAGCCGAAGATGGCCTTTGGATTGGTCAAATGGATGGCATAGCCGGTGAGATAGATCCGTGAGAGCTTCTTTTCCCGGATCTTGCTCTCCAGCTCCGTGCTGGAAGAAACGCGACCGAGGCTTCTTGCTGCCTTGAAGGCCAGATACAGCATGTAAAGTCCGCCAACCACCTTCAGGATCTGTAGCACTTCGCCGTAACGGGTCAAAACCGCGGCGAGCCCAAGGGCCGCGGCCATGGCCCAGGTGAATGAGCCGGTAAAGATGCCGAGTGCTATGACAATGGCGCGCTTTCGGCCCTCATTCATGGCTGTGCCGATAATGGCCAGATTGGCAGGGCCGGGGGTAATGACTGCTACAAGATAGAGGCTGTAGGCTGCCACCAGTTGCGGCCAATGCTGCATCAATTCGGTCATGAGAAGCTTCCGGTTCGATTGTGTCGCGACAGTGCGACTGAACCCGGTCGAAAGTCACGCGACAAAGTGTGAAGCAATCCATCACCAAAACTGATGCCGGTGCGGCTCAGTTCTTGCGATTGGCAACAAACCGGGCAGCAGCAACCAGAACCTGCGCTTTTTCGCCATAGATTTCGAGGAGCGAAATTGCTTCGGCCACCAGCTGGTCAAGCCGCTGTTCGGCCCAGGCGATGCCCCGTCTAGCCACGAGCGTTGCCTTGCCACGGTCAGCATCCTTGCCCGTTGCCTTGCCCATGGTGGCGGCATCGGAGGTTATATCCAGCACGTCATCGGCAATCTGGAAGGCAAGGCCGATGATCTCTCCGAAGCGTCTCAGACGGGCCCGATCTTCGGGGGAAGCGCCGGCCATGATGGCGCCCGCTTCACAGGCAAAGCGCAGGAGCGCGCCCGTCTTCATGGCCTGAAGGGTGACGACACCATCTTCGTCCGGTGCCGTGGTTTCTGCTGCCAGATCGAGCGCCTGTCCGCCCGCCATGCCGCCAATGCCTGCCGCACGGGAAAGCGCCAGCACGAGATTGACCTTGCGATCAGGAGCAAGATCGGTCTCCGGTGCGGCGATGATATCAAAAGCATAGGTCAGGAGACTGTCACCTGCCAGAATAGCGGTTGCCTCGTCGAAGGCCTTGTGAACGGTCGGCTGGCCGCGACGCAGGTCGTCATCATCCATGGCGGGCAGGTCGTCATGGATAAGCGAATAGCTGTGCAGGCATTCAAGGGCCGCACCGACGCGCGAAGCTGCCTCCAGATCGCCACCAAACAACAGCGCGCTCTCCTGCACCAGAAAGGGCCGGAGCCGTTTGCCGCCATTCAGCGTGCCGTGGCGCATCGCCGCCAGCAGATGGTTCGGCCGGGCGATCTCGTCGTCGCGAACCGTGCTGTCGAGCAGGTCCGAGAGCAGACGTTCCATGTCGTTCGCGCGTTGGCGCAAGTGATCTTCGAAAAGGGAGCTGTCCAAGGTCTTCATGGCGGTTCCTTGGCATGAGCGACGGGCGGAGGCAACGAGGTTTTGCGAAAAGCCTTGAGTAAGCGGCACTGCCACTCGCTTTCGATGCGCGGTGCCGGTATGAACGCAACAGGAATGGCTAAAACGAGTAGGGATGTTGGACGTTTCCTCCGACCAGCAGCAATCCGAAGAGGACGAGGCACCGCCCATGGCGAGCCCAAAGCCCGACTGGCGGATCAGGGAAAGGCTGCTGTTCGCCGCCAAGTTCCTGGGCGCATTTCTTCTGCTGCCTTATGTTCTGGTCCTCCTCTACGCGCTCCCATTCGTGCGCCCTGTTTCAACCTTGATGCTGGCCGATCTTGCCCTGTTCAGGGGCTATGACCGGCAGTGGGTGTCGTTCGAGAACATTTCTCCAACGCTGGTGCGTTCGGTCATGATGTCCGAAGACGGCCAGTTCTGCGCTCACGGAGGCGTCGATTGGGTGCAGATGCGCGGGGTCGTTCAGGATGCACTGGAGGGCGAGGCGACGCGTGGCGCAAGCACCATTCCCATGCAGACGGCAAAGAACCTGTTTCTGTGGAATGGCCGAAGCTTCGTTCGGAAGGGCCTGGAACTGCCGCTTGCCATGTGGGCAGATCTTGTCTGGTCGAAGCGGCGCATGATGGAAATCTATCTCAATGTCGCCGAATGGGGCCCCGGCATCTACGGGATCGAGGCTGCCTCGCGACACCATTTCAAGGTGCCTGCCTCGAAATTGACAAGGCGTCAGGCAAGCTTGCTTGCTGTTGCGCTGCCCAATCCGATCACCCGCGTGGCCAGTAAGCCCGGACGGGGAATGCAGCGATTGGCTGGCGTTATCGAACGGCGTGCGCAAGGAGCTGGTGCTTACATAACCTGCGTTTATAGTTGATCGCACAATTTCTCGTTGGAGCCAGCGGATCACTGCCTGTAGGCTTACGGAAAACCAGTGGAGATCAATGCATGGATGGGCTCGTACTTTATATCGCCAACAAGAATTACTCTTCTTGGTCCCTTCGTCCATGGATTGCCATGAAAGCGGCAGGCATTCCCTTCGAAGAGGTTCTGACGCAATTCGATGACAGCGGCGGAAACCCGAAATTTCGCGAGTTTTCTCCCACGGGCAGAGTGCCGGTTTTGAAGCATGGCAGCCTGCATATATGGGAGTCGCTTTCGATCATCGAATATGTGGCCGAACTTTATCCGGATTCGGGTGTCTGGCCTTACGATCCTGCTGACCGGGCGCTGGCCCGATCCATTTCCATGGAAATGCTTTCCGGCTTCCGTGCCCTGCGTGGCGCCTGCCCCATGAACATGCGTCGCGAGAAGAGGGCTATCGATCTGCCGGAGGGTGTCGCGGCGGATGTGGCGCGGATCACGGAGATCTGGAAGACGATGCGGCATCGCTCCGGCGGACCATTTCTGTTCGGTGCGTTCAGCGGTGCGGATGCGATGTTTGCGCCGGTGATCAACCGGCTGGATGTCTATGATATAGCGGTTGACGACGACACCAGATCCTATATGGCTGCCATGCAGGCGCATCCGGCATGGATCGAATGGAAGGAGGCGGCCTTGGCCGAACCCTGGATCGTTCCGGCGGATGAAGCCTGATTTGCCTTCCGGGTCTGAATTGACTCGAAAAAATCCCTGTGGGGACTGGTCAAAGCCTGTTCCGGCATGTATAAGCGCCGCAAATTTCCGAGATCGAAGCTAGTCTTTCACGGTCGATACCGGCCGCAGACCACGCTTTGCACGCCTATTTGGAGTAACGAGAATGGCAGTACCGAAGAGAAAAGTGAGCCCGTCCAAGCGCGGTATGCGCCGTTCGGCTGACGCCCTGAAGAACCCGACCTATGTCGAAGACAAGAACTCCGGCGAACTGCGTCGTCCGCACCATATCGACCTGAAGACCGGTATGTATCGTGGTCGTCAGGTTCTGACGCCGAAGGAAAGCGCATAAGCGTTTTTCATCGTTCTGATGCTGAAAGGCTGGCGTTCTGCCGGCCTTTTCTGTTTTGTGCGTTGGAAAATTATAAATGCGATCGGGGGCGGTCGTGATCGTCGCTTAAGGCTTCGCCTCTGAGAGCTGTCGCCCGGTCTTTTCGCGAGAGCGGTCCGGGAGCCATGAGGCTCCCGTTCGCCAGCCTGATGGATCTCGTGCAGCCTTGGCTCAGGAGCCGAAGCTGTCCAGCCGGTTCTGCAAGGTGCGCAGCTGCTCTTTCAGATCGTCTATGTCGCGCGGATCCGCGCTCTTCTTCGTCGCTTCGGGCGCGGGCTGAGGCGTCGCACCAAAGGGTGAGAACATCTGCATGGCCTGGCGGAACATTTCCGTGTTTCGCCGAACTTGCTCTTCCATCAGCTGCATTGGAGCCTGGAGATTCTTTGTCAGCGGCGTTTCGCCGAAAGCGCGCGTCATCTGTTCACGCATCTGCGTTTGCTGATCGGCGAAGGTCTTCATCGAGTGTTCGAGGAACGTAGGTACAACCATCTGCATCTGGTCGCCGTAATAGGAGATCAGCTGGCGGAGGAATGAAATCGGCAACAGTGTGTTTCCGGTCTTCGATTCCTGCTCGAAGATAATCTGTGTCAGAACGGAATGGGTGATGTCCTCGCCGCTCTTGGCGTCCTGTACCGTGAAATCCTCGCCGCGCTTGACCATCTGCGCAAGATCTTCCAGCGTCACGTAGGTGCTGGTGCCTGTGTTATAGAGCCGGCGGTTGGCATATTTTTTTATGACAACTTCACCATCCGTCTTGGCCATATTTCTCTCCTGATCCCGTCAATATGGAATTTTGTATTTCGCTCCCGCGGCAACACTACGCTTAAATAAACCGCGCTGACAATGGATTTGTGCGATGCGAGAGCTTTGGATGATTCGCCCTCTAGGTTGAATCCCGGCATGCAAAGTTTTGACAGGTGCCATGTGAAATCCATCGAAGGTCCCCTTTGACTTGTGGCTCAAGCTTTGCCAGTCTCCACCGCAACCAATCAGGGATTTTCGGAGGAACACCCATGAGTCAGCCATCCATCGTTATTGCGTCTGCGGCGCGCACCGCCGTCGGTTCATTCAACGGGTCATTCGCCAACACGCCCGCCCATGAGCTGGGTGCGGCGGCTATCAAGGCGGCACTGGAACGCGCCAGGGTTGAAGCCGCCGAGGTCGATGAGGTAATTCTCGGACAAATTCTCACGGCTGGCGAAGGGCAGAATCCAGCGCGTCAGGCTGCGATAAAGGCAGGAATTCCTCAGGAAAAGACCGCCTGGGGCATGAATCAGCTCTGCGGCTCGGGTTTGCGCGCCGTTGCACTGGGCATGCAGCAGATCGCACAGGGTGATGCGAAGATCATCGTCGCCGGCGGTCAGGAATCGATGTCCATGGCCCCGCACTGCGCACATCTGCGAAACGGCACCAAGATGGGCGACATGAAAATGATCGACACCATGATCAAGGATGGCCTGACGGATGCCTTCTACGGCTATCACATGGGCATCACGGCCGAGAACGTGGCACGTCAGTGGCAGCTTTCTCGCGATGAGCAGGATCAGTTCGCGCTCGCCTCGCAGAACAAGGCCGAAGCTGCACAGAAGGCTGGCCGTTTCGTGGACGAGATCACGCCTTTCGTGGTCAAGGGCCGCAAGGGTGATGTCACGGTCGATGCCGATGAATATATCCGCGCCGGCGCCACGCTTGAAAGCATGACCAAGCTGCGTCCTGCTTTCGACAAGGAAGGAACTGTTACCGCTGGCAATGCGTCTGGCATCAATGACGGCGCTGCCGTGGCACTGCTCATGACCGAGGAAGAAGCCGTGCGCCGCGGCCTCGTCCCGTTGGCGCGCATCGTTTCCTGGGCAACGGCGGGCGTTGATCCGCAAATCATGGGAACGGGACCTATCCCGGCATCGCGGCGAGCGCTGGAAAAGGCTGGCTGGTCGGTCAAGGATCTGGACCTGGTGGAGGCAAACGAAGCATTTGCTGCGCAGGCCTGCGCCGTCAACAAGGATATGGGCTGGGATCCGTCGATCGTAAACGTGAACGGCGGCGCGATTGCCATCGGACATCCGGTGGGTGCTTCCGGTGCACGCGTCATGAATACGCTTCTGTTTGAAATGAAGCGTCGTGGCGCCAAGAAAGGTCTTGCAACACTGTGCATTGGCGGCGGAATGGGCGTCGCCATGTGCTTCGAGGCCATGTGATGATTGTGTTTCCGGCCACATAGAAGGGCTGGCGTGTGAAAATGAAGCGCGTCGTCGCTTTAGGCGATGCGCTTCAAAATTTGTGTCGCATGCCGTGATCGTATTTGAGCTGAACACAAATGCGCGGCATGCCTTTTCGGGGGGAACTTCATGTCGAGAGTAGCATTGGTATCGGGCGGAACGCGTGGCATTGGAGCAGCGATCGCGCTGGCTTTGAAAACGGCGGGCTACAAGGTCGCAGCGAATTACGCCGGTAACGAAGAAAAAGCGAACGCATTCCGGGATGTGACAGGCATTCCCGTCTTTAAGTGGGACGTGTCATCTTACGAGGCATGCGTGGATGGCGTTGCTCGGGTAGAAGCGGAGCTTGGACCGGTCGATGTGCTGGTCAACAATGCCGGCATCACGCGTGACGCCATGTTCCATAAAATGAGCCCGGCTCAATGGAATGAAGTCATCAACACCAATCTGACCGGTCTCTTCAATATGACCCATCCGGTCTGGTCGGGTATGCGAGACCGCGGCTTCGGCCGCATCATCAATATTTCCTCCATCAATGGGCAGAAGGGCCAGATGGGACAGGCGAACTATTCCGCAGCAAAGGCGGGCGACCTCGGCTTCACCAAGGCGCTTGCGCAGGAGGGGGCTGCGAAAAACATTACCGTCAACGCGATCTGCCCCGGCTATATCGCGACTGAAATGGTCATGGCGGTTCCGGAAAAGGTGATGAACGAGCGCATTCTGCCGCAGATCCCGGTCGGGCGTCTTGGCCAGCCGGAGGAAATCGCTCGCTGCGTAGTGTTCCTCGCTTCAGACGAGGCTGGCTACATCACCGGCTCGACGATCTCTGCCAATGGTGGCCAGTATTTTTCGTGATGGGACTGAAAGGACGAGCGTCGACGATTTAGCGGCGGCGCTCGTTCAAGCCTGGTCACGAGAAACCTCATCACTTTGGTCGCCGGAAAATCCTGCGCGTGGCCAATGCGGCGTTACTGCGCTTCTGGCGCAGGAGCTTCTGGGTGGAGCTATCGTAAAAACACACACGGCTGTTGGGCCGCATTTCTACAACTGCATCGACGGGCAACGTGTTGATCTCACTGCTTCGCAGTTTGACCAATTGCCAACATATCAGGATTTGCCTTCTTCCCGAGAAGAAGCGGAAAGCGACTGTACTGCAGAGCAGTTGAGCGCCCTGCGCCGAGCATTTTGCTTGTCGTGAAAAAAAGGCCGGGGCTAAACACTTAGTGCTCCGACCTTTTTTCTTCGTCGGAATGACAGATAATTAGCGGCAACGCGCTTCGTAGTTGCGACCGTAGCGGTCACGATAGATGCAGTAACCGCGACGTTCCTGCGATTGACCGATGGCAGCGCCAACAAGACCGCCACCGACTGCGCCGACGGCTGCGCCGCCCCAGCTGTTGGTTACAGCACCGCCGATGACTGCGCCGGTGCCGGCACCAATAGCCGTTCCGCGTTCTGTCGCCGTGCAGGATGCAAGCATGCCGACCAATGCTGCGGCGGTAAGTATCTTTTTCATGTCCTGGTTCCTTCCCTGTTAAACCTTGCGATGTTCTTGATTAGATCCTGCCCATAAGAAGCAGGATGATGATGATGAGTACAACGAGGCCCAACCCACCCGATGGACCATAGCCCCAATTGCGGCTGTGGCCCCAGTTTGGCAGGGCACCGATCAAGAGAAGGATCAAGATCACAAGAAGAATAGTGCCGAGCATTTTTGGCCTCCGATACTGAAATGCGGGCGACGGATCGTCGTGCGGCGGTAACGGCTTGGCTCACTTTTGGTTCCAGGCTTGCCTCACGATTCGGCCGCTTTGTTCAATTGTCTGTGTTCTCGATCCTCCTACCGGATGATGGCGATTGAATCAGCGCGAGCGGCGGCGATGGCTCTTGCTGGTTGATACCCATTGACGATTAATTTGTCTTCTCCGGCATTTCTGCTTGCCATTCGCGGACGCAGTCGCCATGTGTGGTTCGACCGCCCGCGAAGGTGGTGACAGTAATTGTGCGGAAGACAGGCTTTGAATTCACAAGCCCCCATGATCTTGAGCGGTCGCGGTGTAACTGCGGTCCTCGGCCCGACGAACACCGGCAAGACGCATTATGCGATCGAGCGAATGGTGGCGCATGGCTCCGGGGTCATCGGACTTCCTCTGCGACTTCTCGCGCGCGAGGTCTATACAAGGCTGGTCGAGAAAGTGGGACCGACCCATGTGGCGCTTGTCACGGGCGAAGAAAAGATCAGCCCACCCAATGCCCGCTTTTCCGTTTGTACCGTCGAGGCCATGCCGCGCGAAACAAAGTCGGCATTTGTTGCCATCGATGAAGTGCAACTGGCAGGCGATCTGGAGCGCGGCCACATCTTCACCGACCGCATTCTGCACCTGCGAGGACGGGAGGAGACGTTGCTGCTGGGAGCCGGTACCATGCGCCCGATCCTGGAGCGGTTGCTTCCAGGTCTGACGGTGATCGAACGCCCGCGCCTTTCCCAGCTGTTCTATGCGGGGCAGAAGAAGATTACCCGCCTGCCGCAACGCTCGGCCATTGTCGCCTTCTCGGCTGATGAGGTCTATGCCATTGCTGAGCTCATCCGACGCCAGCGGGGCGGTGCCGCCGTTGTTCTGGGTGCGCTCAGCCCTCGTACCCGCAATGCGCAGGTAGGGCTCTACCAGTCCGGGGATGTGGAATATCTGGTTGCAACCGATGCGATCGGCATGGGCCTCAACCTCGATGTCGACCACGTGGCCTTTGCACAGGATCGCAAGTTCGACGGCTATCAGTTTCGCAATCTCAACCCGGGCGAACTCGGCCAGATCGCCGGGCGTGCGGGACGGCATCTAAAGGACGGTACGTTTGGCGTGACGGGTCAGGTCCAGCCGTTCGATGACGAGTTGGTCGAGCGAATCGAGACCCATCAGTTCGATCCCGTGAAGGTTCTGCAGTGGCGTTCAAAGGTGCTCGATTTCTCCTCATTGAGAGATTTGCGGGCAAGCCTCGATGTGGCACCTGTCATCCAAGGGTTGACCCGTGCGCTTCCGGCAACGGACAGTCAGGCGCTGGATTATCTTTCGCGCTATCCGGAGGTCATTGATATGACCACAAGTCCGGAGCGAGTCGAAAAATTGTGGGATGCCTGTGCGCTCCCGGACTACCGACGAATTACGCCTGCCCAGCATGCGGACCTGATTTCGACGATTTTTTCAGATCTGGTGCGAATCGGCTGGGTGAATGAAGATTTCATGGCCGAACAGGTGCAGCGCGCCGACCGGACGGATGGCGAGATCGATACGCTTTCCGCGCGAATCGCACAAATTCGAACGTGGACTTATGTATCCAACCGGCCGGGGTGGCTTGCGCATCCGACACACTGGCAAGAAAAGACTCGGGAAATCGAGGACAGGTTGTCGGACGCGCTGCATGAAAGGTTGACGAAACGCTTTGTTGATCGCAGGACATCTGTGCTCATGAAGCGCCTGAGAGAGAATGCGATGCTGGAAGCTGAAATCAGTGTGAATGGAGATGTCTTCGTAGAGGGACATCACGTCGGTCAACTCGCCGGTTTCCGGTTTACCCCGATAGCGGGTACCGAGGGGCCAGATGCGAAAGCCGTGCAGGGGGCAGCCCAGAAGGCGCTGGCGCTCGAATTCGAGGCGCGCGCCGCGCGTCTCTACGCGTGCGGCAATGGTGATCTGGCGCTCGGGTCGGACGGCTTCGTTCGCTGGCTGGGTGAGCCGGTCGCAAAGCTCGCGGCAGGCGACCACATCATGCATCCGCGCCTTATCCTGCTTTCCGACGAGCAGTTGACCGGCAATGCACGCGATCATGTGGCGGCGCGCCTTGAGCGCTTCGTCAACCATCACATTGCAACGGTTCTGAAGCCGTTGGACGATCTGTCTCGCGCCGAAGACCTCCAGGGTCTGGCAAAGGGTCTGGCGTTTCAGTTGGTCGAGAATCTCGGCCTGATGTTCCGGCGCGATGTGGCCGATGAGGTAAAGTCGCTGGATCAGGATGCGCGCGCTTCGATGCGCCGCTACGGCATCCGCTTCGGCGCCTACCATATCTTCATGCCGCTTCTGTTGAAGCCGGCCCCGGCGGAACTGATCACGCTCCTTTGGGCGCTGAAGCACGACGGTCTGGACAAGCCGGGTTATGGCGATCTGATACCGGCACTTGCGGCGGGCCGCACCTCGGTTGTCACCGACCCCTCTTTCGAGCGTAGCTTCTACAAGCTTGCGGGCTTTCGCTTCCTTGGCAAGCGCGCCGTGCGTGTCGATATCCTCGAGCGTCTGGCTGATCTCATCCGTCCGCTCTTGCAATGGAAGCCGGGTTCCAGCGCGCGTCCTGACGGCGCCTACGATGGACGTCGTTTTGTCACGACAACCGCCATGCTTTCCATTCTGGGCGCGACGCCTGATGACATGGAAGAGATTCTCAAAGGCCTGGGCTATCGCGCCGATGCAGTGAGTGCAGAGGAGGCGCAAGCGTTTCTGGCCAGCCAGCAGCCTTCGTCAGTTGCGCCAGCCTCTGATGCGGCTGAAACCGCTGATTCAGGAGTTGATGCAGATCCAGCGCCGCAGGAACAGGCTGGCGAAATGCCTGTCGCACCTGAAGTTGCTGCCGAAGCGACTGCGGGTGAACCTGCCGTAGCTGAAGAGCCGAAGCCTGTCCTTCTCTGGCGTCCCGGCGGTGGCCGTGCGGAAAATCAGCGTGGCGGACAGCGTCCGCAGGGCGAGCGCCGCGCACCAAACAATGCCCCACGTCAGGGCGAAGGTCGTCGCGACAATCGTGACAACCGCGAAAGAGGCGAGCGCACCGAGCAGGGCGGACGTCCGAACCGGGACGGTGGCTCTCATCGTGATGGTGGCAGACCCAACCATCGCGGTGATCGCCAGGAGGGTCGTCCTGATCGCGGTCGGGGAGACCGTCCGGAGCGTGGTGACCGCGGCAAAGCGCCGCAGCCCGCTCGGTTCGAGGCCAAGCCTGCGCGCAAGGAGAAACCAATTGATCCGGATTCACCTTTCGCAAAGCTCGCGGCCCTGAAAGAGCAGATGAAGAAGTAAGATGACGGGAGAGCCACTTGGAGAGCAGCGTCAGCGCATCGACAAGTGGCTTTTCTTTGCCCGGCTTGTGAAGTCCCGAGCTTTGGCTCAGGCCCTTGTTGAAGGCGGGCTCGTTTCGGTCAATGGCCAGGTGATCACACTGCCGAGCCGACTGATCCGTTGCGGGGACCGTATCGATCTTGCCCTCGAGAGCGGCGATAAGCGGCTCGTGATGCGAGCTGCTGGCGAGCGCCGTGGCCCCTATACGGAAGCATCCCGACTGTACGAGGATGTCTCCGAACCACAGGCGAGGCTGTCGGCCTTCGAACGCGCTCAGCGAATGGTTCGCCCTCTGAAATAAATTTCACCGTGATTCCCTGGTTTTCGCGGATGAAATTGCGCAATTCGCCGCGCCGTTTCGAACTTTGTTTCGCTTCTCGCGAACGTGCAACAAACTGGCTCCATGGACGTTTTGGTCCATTCTCTTTTGCCTTGCGAATGGCGCGCAAAGCCTTTAGGGACAAGGCAAGCGGGCTTTAGCGTTTCGCGGATCAAGCGGATACCTGTTGGAGCCCTTTGCCGTCGCTTTCCGACGGTGCCTGAACACTGGATTTTTGCTGGAGTGCCTCATGACGTATGTCGTGACTGATAACTGTATCCGTTGCAAGTATACTGATTGCGTCGAAGTCTGCCCGGTAGATTGCTTCTATGAGGGCGAGAACTTTCTGGTAATCCATCCGGATGAGTGCATCGATTGCGGTGTTTGCGAGCCGGAATGTCCGGCAGAGGCCATCAAGCCCGATACGGAGCCGGGCCTCGACAAGTGGCTGAAGGTCAATGCTGAATATGCTCAGGTCTGGCCCAACATTACGGTGAAGCGTGATGCGATGCCGGAAGCCAAGGAAATGGACGGCGTGCAAAACAAATTCGAGCAGTATTTCTCTGCAGAGCCGGGTAAGGGCGACTGAGCACCCGACGGACTTCCGTTTAATCTCTGCTTAAGTATTAGGCAGTGACGAATCGTTGCAAGCATGCGACTGCGAAAGCAAATCATTGATTCGCGCCCATAATTGTGGTAGACAATAGAAACTGTTCCACAAAGCGGCATTCGCGTGCCCAAAAACATCACGAAAGCAAAAAATCACCCGCCGCGGTTTCCGTGACATACCACATGTGTGAATGTCTTGGTCGCAGATCGCGGAGAGGGAGTTGTTTTCGCGCGCGTTTGGCGGATCAGTATGGAGTCACCCGACGGTTCCCCCGTCTCATCCGGGCCTGACAGACCCGGCCCCGGCACATGGACAGCCGGGTGCGTAACAGGGAGTTTGTTAAACGAATGACGACCCAGCAGAAAAAATCTTCAGCGCGCCACGGATTCAAGACCGGTGAAGCCATTGTCTATCCGGCGCACGGGGTGGGTACTATCACGGCGATCGAGGAACAGGAAGTTGCTGGCATGAAGCTGGAGCTTTTTGTGATCGATTTTGAAAAGGACAAGATGCGCTTGAAAGTTCCAGTTGCCAAGGCTGTGAGCATCGGCATGCGTAAGCTGTCCGAGAATGATTTTGTCGAACGCGCTCTCAAGGTCGTTCAGGGCAAGGCTCGTGTAAAGCGCACCATGTGGTCACGGCGTGCCCAGGAATATGATGCGAAGATCAATTCCGGCGATCTAATTTCTATCGCAGAAGTGGTTCGTGATCTCTATCGGGCTGAAAACCAGCCTGAGCAATCCTATTCCGAACGCCAGTTGTACGAAGCTGCACTTGACCGCATGGCCCGTGAAATTGCTGCCGTCAACAAGATGTCGGATACGGAAGCCGTCCGCTTGGTTGAGACCAATCTTGCCAAAAGCCCAAAGCGTGGCAAAGCCATCGATGAAGACGATGCGCAGGAAGAAGCGGCTTGAACGCTCTTTAAGAAACATCTTAAAAAACCCGGCGGCAGCCGGGTTTTTTATTGGAACTATATTTTTCTTGAAGCGTTAACCCGCCGGAACGGCGAAGAGTGCTGTCTTGCAAATCTCTTCGCCACGAAAACCGTGGAGCGAGGCCTTGGCCGATCTTCCGCCGACCAAGAAGCCGGGGATTCGAACGCATGAGCCGCCAATTTTTGTTGAAGCGCAGTGATCCAAGGCTGGGGGCCGGGGAGTACTCAGCTACGCCATTTTCCAATCATTCAGTTTCAGGGAGAGCGCTATGAACGCCATGTCCGCAGATCGCAATATGATCAAGATCGCCATGTCGGCACCCTACCTCGCCCGTGATGAGGAGCGCGATCTGGCTGTCCGCTGGAAAGACGATCAAGACCAGGATGCCCGCAACCAGATTGCCTTGGCCCACATGCGCCTTGTAATCGCCATGGCTTCCAAATTCCGCGGCTTTGGTTTGCCGATGAGCGACCTTGTTCAAGAAGGCCATGTAGGGCTGCTGGAAGCGGCGGCAAGGTTTGAGCCAGCGCGCGATGTACGATTTTCGACCTATGCGAGTTGGTGGATCCGTGCTTCGATGCAAGATTACATCCTGCGCAACTGGTCTATTGTTCGTGGCGGGACCAGTTCAGCGCAAAAGGCGCTGTTCTTCAATCTGCGTCGACTGCGCGCAAAGCTCGCACGTGGTGACAGCAACCTCACGGCTCAGGCTATCCACGAGGAGATTGCAACGGCACTGGGGGTCAGCTTGGCTGACGTTCAGACCATGGACGCCCGCCTCTCCAGCAATGATGCCTCATTGCAGGCTCCCTCGATTTCGGGCGATGCCGCCAGCGCGGAGCGATTGGATATGCTGGAAAGCGCCGAACCGCTTCCCGATGAACAGGTTTCCGGCATGATCGATGGCGAGCGCCGGATGCGCTGGCTGCAGGGTGCGCTGACAAAGTTGAACGATCGGGAGAAAAAAATCATTCGTGCACGGCGTCTGACGGATGATGGTGCGACGCTGGAAGCTCTGGGTGCAGAACTGGGAATTTCCAAGGAGCGCGTCCGCCAGATCGAAAGCCGCGCAATTGAAAAGCTGAAATCAGCGCTGGTCTCGATCAATCCGCAGATGGCGGCCGCCTGCTGAAGGCAACCTCATGTATGGGATGTCTTATCACCACATCAGGAAGCCGTGGAGCGAAGGCCGACGGCTTGCCGACCCATATCGTTTATAGCGGGGACTTTCCGTCAAGCGCTTGTTTCCCACTGAAGATCAGTCGGAAATGATCTTCAACCGCTGGCCAGGGGTTATCGATGCACCAGTCGGCAGTGCGTTCAGAACACGAAACAGGTCGAGCTTGCGGTCCGTTCCCATCATCCGGGCAGACAGTGTGGTTATCGTGTCGCCCTGTTGAGCCGTCACCACACGAACGCGCAGCGGCTTCAGATCCGCCGCTTCCTGAGGGGTTATCTTGCGGAAGCTGTTGCGGATCGTTTCAGCCGTCGCCTGGAGGGTTGAATTGCCTTTTGGCACCGCTGTCAGGAATCGGAAGATTCGCTTGTCCATGCGGATTACGGTTACATCGAAGTCCCACCGTTCCGCAGAGGCTTTCGCATTGGCGGCAGGCAGGCCGTTTACGGTGATTTCGCGAACGGTATTCGGTTGCAGGCCAGCAACCCAGCCGCTGGTCAGATAATTGGTCAGGCTCTGCGTATCGCTGCCTTCCACGCCGTCAAAGCGGATAGCCGTTTCATCCGGTCCGGTTGCCAGAACGGCTTCAGCCTTGTTGTCGATGCGGAAACCCTCCGGCACATCGAAACGGATACCAAGGCCTGCATGAAGGAAGGTCTCGTTGCGAACATAGCCTTCCTCCGGGCTGTCGCCATAGAGAAGTCCATCGATGCCGTTGAGATAATAGTCGCGCCCCTTATCTCCGACGGTTCCTTCCTGGCCGAAAGCGCGGGCGTGCTGGCGCGCCAGTTCAACGCGCTGAGGGGCGTTGGGGTGGCTGGAGAGAAAGTCCAGGCTTTGGTCGTTTTCCGGATCTACCGAGGAGAAGCGTGCATAGGCGGCCATGCTGTCCAGGAAGCGCGCCGCTGCATAGGCGTCGTAACCGGCCTCACCCAGCATGCGTACGCCGATCACGTCCGCCTGCAGTTCCTGCTGCCTTGAAAAGGCGGCGAGACGCAGCTTACCACGGGCCAGAGCCTGCTTGCCTGCGAGATCGCTTGAGAGAACTTCGGCCACGACACGGCTGGCAATGACTTCGGCCTCTTCCCGTTTCTGTCGTTCTATGCCGTGATTGGCGGTTACATGCGCCATCTCGTGGCTCAGCACGGCGGCGACCTCCGAGGCATCGTTTGCAAGCGCCAGCAGGCCACGGGTCACGTAAAGATAGCCGCCTGGTAGCGCAAAGGCATTGATGGCTGGCGAGTTCAGAATGGTGATGCGATAGGACTGATTGGGATTTTCCGATACTGCGGTCAATGCGCCGGTGATACGCGCAACCAGCCTTTCCGTCTTCGCGTCGTGATATTCTCCGCCATAGCTCGCCAAAATGCGCGGATGTTCTCGTGCCCCCATAGCGGCCCGCGGATCATTCTTCTGTACCGTATCGACGATCTGAGGGTTTGAGGAGGGTTTCAGATCGGCCTGATAGCTTTGGTCCAGAATGGACTGGCAACTCGTCAGAAGCGTGGCTGCGGCAAGCATTGAAACGAGCGCGCGGTATCCGTGCCGCTTCCGGGAGGTGCGGGTTGCTGCAAGTGCCTGTCCGGGGCAGTCTCCCCCGGTGATGCTGGAACCTTCAATCGGAAATATCATGCTTCCAAGCCCGCCATCCGGCGCATCCTGCGACCCTTGCCGCGATCTCCTGCGAATATGCGGATGGCAAGATGTTTCTCCGTGAACCGCTTCAACTTACTTAAGTAATCAGCGGCGAAAGGGCAAACATCATTCCGCTCTTTTCTTGCATTGCGGCATCGCATTGATGCAAGTCTAAAATGTGGCGCGGGAGTTAACGCCTCGTGAACCTTTTCAAGATTTCAGCGCGATTTTAGTGGCGCTGCACAACTTTGCCGTTCTCGATGTGGATCATGTCCTGCGCCAGACGGCTGATATCATCCGGGTTGTGACTGACGAGAAGCACGGTATTTGCGGTTTCGCGATGCAGGTTCAGCAGCAGAGTTCCCATGTCCCCGCGCAGGGCAGGGTCCAGCGCCCCAAACGGCTCGTCTAGCAATAGAAGCGGTTTCTTGCGCACAAGAGCGCGGGCGAAGGCCACCCGCTGTCGCTCACCTCCAGACAGGGTCGCCGGTTTTCGTTTCTCCATGCCCGACAGGCCGACCCAGTCCAGCGCATCACTGACCGCGCGCCTGTCCTGCGCGGTAAGTTTAAGGGCCGGATCAATCCCAAGGCCGACATTGGTAAAGAGGTCGAGATGCGTGAAGAGGTTGTTATCCTGAAAGACAAGGGAGATCGGCCGCTCGGCCGGATGTGCGTTCGATAGATCATGACCATTGATGATGACCTGACCGGTATCCGGCTGTTCGAACCCGGCAATAAGATTCAGGAACGTCGATTTGCCTGATCCAGATGGTCCCGTGATGGCGGTTATGATGCCCGTTCTGACAGAGCAGTCGAAGTGGAATTTCGTCGCTCCGAGTGTCAGGCGAACATTGCGCATCTCGAGACCAGGACTGTGTTTGCTCATCTGTGTCGCCTGTTGCCTACGGTGCCAAGGATCGTGAAACCAAGGCAAACCATGCCCAGCAGCAGCGCAAAACCATCCGCATCAGCGGTTCTATAGCTACCCATGCTACTATAGACCAGCCATGGCAAGGTTAGCAGATCTTGTGAACTGAACAGCGCCACGGCCCCCAGATCGCCCAGCGACAGCGCCATGGCGAAGGAAAGTGCCGTCAGGGCTGGCCTGAAGAGGATTGGCCAATCGATAATCCGCAAGCGGTCCCAGCCTGTCAGGCCAAGATGGGCGCAAAGCCTGTCCGTTTGTGCTGCATGGGTCCGGAAGGCTGGCTCAATCACGCGGACCACGAAGGGAAGGGCCATCAGCATGTTGATGGCAGCGATGATCGTCAGCGCGAAGAGATTGACATCACCGAATGGTCTCAGCGTCAAGAACCAGCCCGTTCCCAGCACTACCGGCGGCACGAGCAGCACAAGGGAAGATACTGCCGAGAGGCTTGACCTAAGCACGCGAGAGGCTCGGGAGCTGCTTCTTCGATCGCGCAGCACATGGTTGGCGCCGATGATCCCGAAACCGACGGCGACTGCTGACGCGCCCGCGCAGAAAGCTATGGAAAGACTGGTGAGGAGTGCCTGCCGGAAATCTGGCTCCAGGGCGAGCCGCACGAGGTCAGCCGACAGTCCGGAAACGACGATCATCGCAAGCGGCAGAATCAGAAAAGCGGCGGCCAGGAGAATGATGATGGCGTCGCTGCTGCGGGCAAGACGCGAGCGGCCATCGTAGCGGTTCCACAATCTACCTTCGCCGACGGCCGTGTCTTCCGCTTTTGGCAGCAGGTTCAAGCAGAGCAATATGACTGTCGTCACCGCGATCTGCATCAAAGCAAGGGCGATTGCGCGCGGCGGATCGAAATCGAAACGCAGTGCCTGATAGATCGCTACCTCGAGTGTTGTCGCGGCCGGACCGCCACCCAGAACCAGCACCAGCGTGAAACTGGTGGCGCAGAGCATGAAGATGAGCCCACCGGTTGCCGGAATGACACGCATAAGAGCGGGTAGTTCCACATAACGAAGAATAGACAACCGCCTCATGCCGAGACTTGCCGTCAAACGCCAGTATTCTTGGGGCAGCCGCTCTAAGGCCGCCAGCATCATGCGAGTCGCCAGTGGCATGTTGAAAAATACATGGGCAATGAGAATGCCGCCCAAGCCATAGATGCTGATGGGTTGCTCAAGACCCAAAGCCTGGAGCGCCTTGTTCACAAGTCCCTGACGCCCGAAAATGCCAATAAGACCCAGCGCACCGATGAGAACAGGTAATCCCATGGGCAGTGCCATGAGGCGCACGAGCCAGATGCGCCCGAGGAATTTCGTTTGCCGAGCAAGTGCCAATGCAACCGGCAGTGCAAGGCACAGAGAAAGCGCGGTGGAAAGGCTTGCCTGCAACAATGTGAAATGTAGCAGGCTGAGGGTATAGTCGTCCACGACACTGCCTTGGACGATACCAGCGGGAGCGAATGCCAGAAGAACGGCCACCGGCACCAGAACGAGCAGAGCGATGACGGTCAGGGCTGCAACGCCACCCGCCAGCCCGCGCCGCTGCTCTGCCCGTGTCAGCATTGTCGATTATGCCCCCAGGTTCATTTTGCGCTCATCGCCGTCTGCCACTCGCGAATCCAGGCCTGACGGTTCTTGGCGACCTCGGCGGATGGCATCAGGAAGGTTTTCTCTGGCTGCTGCAGTTTGGAAAAGGCCCCTGGCAGCGGCGTGGCAGTTGCAGCGACGGGCATCATCCAGTTGGTTGTCGGAATAATTGACTGGAACTCCGGGGAGAGTGTGAAGGACAGGAATTTGCGGGCCAGATCCGGGTTCTGGCTGGCCTTCAGCGCGCCGGATACCTCGATCTGGATGTAGTGGCCTTCCTCAAACTTCGCGGCCTGATAGCGATCCGTCTTTTCCTCGACCATGTGATAGGCAGGCGAGGTGATGTAGGACAAGACCATGGGCGCTTCACCTTTGGTGAACAGGCCATAGGCTTCCGACCAGCCGGGTGTCACCGTCAGAACACGGTTCTTCAGCTTTGCCCAAGCCTCCGGTGCCTTGTCGCCATAGACGGATTTTACCCACAAAAGCAGGCCGAGGCCGGGTGTCGACGTGCGAGGATCCTGAATGACGATCTTCTGGGAGGCATCGCCTTCAACCAGTTCCTTCAAGCTTTTGGGTGGCGTTTTCAGGGCTTGCGTATCGTAGACAATCGCGAAATGCCCGTAGTCATAGGGAACGAAAATGTCGTCCGTGAAACTGCCGGGAACCTTGGCAGAGGCTGCGTCAATGCCGTGGGGTGCAAAAAGGCCGGTCTGCTTCGCTTCATCAATGAGATTGGTATCGAGGCCGAGGACAATATCGGCCTTGGATGTCTGGCCTTCCAGCTTCAACCGCGTCAGCAGCGCGACGCCGTCGGAGACGCCGACGAAGTTGACCGTGCAGCCACATGTCTTCTCGAAAGCCGCCCTGACCTTTGGTCCCGGCCCCCACTTCGATATGAAGCTTTCATAGGTATAGACTGTAAGGCTCTTCGCTTCCTGAGCGTTGCTGGTCGATGCCAGCAACAGACCGATAAGACCAGAAAGAACGGCTAGGGCAAATTTCATCAACGCCACCTCGACCAAAAGAGTTCAGGGAATAGGCGTCGATTTGAACGGTCTAATCCCTCCGCCGGTGTTAACCGGATCAGGTTCCGCGGGTTGGCTTCGATACTGGAAACCTCTCAGCCATCTTCATGGCACCCCGTTAGAGCGTCGAAACATGTACCGGGCGGCCCGCTCTTTGGCAAGCAGTTCGCGCTTATCGGTTGGCGGCAGTCAATGTCCGCAACTGCTGTGGCATGGCAGCAATGCTACCAACACGGTTTGCGATGGCATAGGCGACCGTATCCTGCAGGATATGCGGCATGACGGGTTTCGTCAGTACACCGAGCGGGCGCACATCTTGGCCTTCCAATTGTTCAGGATTCGCAGTCATGAAGACAACGGTAATTCCGAACCGCTCTGCCAACTCGCGTCCTATTGAAGGACCGGTCGCGCCGTCGGAAAGATTGACGTCGACGAATGCGATATCCGCGTGCGGGGCCAGCGCCAAAGCATGGTCACGACCGCTGGCGAAACCGGCCACCGTCAATCCCATTTCCTCAATGGTTTCGGCGATATCGAGAGCGATCAGAAATTCATCTTCGACAATCAGAACTCGTTGATTCATGGCTGTATCTTCCAGCCGACGACGCATAACTTGAGCCGACATGGGAACATCCCTTCGTTGAACGCTGGCGTAGCCGGACCCGCATATCCGACCCTGTAGCCTCCGAACGTGCCAATATGGGAATTGTTCCGGGACGTGACTCAATTCCGGAAAACTAACGAAAAATTAATCTTAACATAAACTTAAGCAAGTTCAGCCTTCCAGCTCTTCCCGCAGCATTTCAAGCTCCAGCCACTCTTCTTCCATGGCTGTCAGCTTGCTGCGCAAGGCTTCCATCTCTGAGGCAAGACGGTTGAAGGCTGCCGGATCCTTCGTGAAGAGATTTGGATCGGCCATCTTCGCCTCGCGGACCGCAATGTCCTTGCTGATCTTTTCCATCTCTTTCGGAAGGTTTTCGAGCGCAAACTTCTGCTTGTAGGAAAGCTTGCCCTGAGCTTTGGGTGCCGAGGACTGGGCGGGAGCGGCCGCAGCTTCCGCCTTGGCTTTTTCCTTTTCGGCCTTGCGCTTTTCCTCCAGCGCGCCTTTGCGCTGAGCCATCATGTCCGTATAGCCGCCGGCATATTCGATCCAGCGTCCGTCAGGCGCTTCCGGATTTGCCGGCGCGATAGTGGATGTCACGGTGCGGTCGAGGAAGTCACGATCGTGGCTGACAAGGATGACGGTGCCGCTGAAGCCGGAGACGATTTCCTGCAACAGGTCCAGCGTCTCGATGTCGAGGTCGTTGGTCGGTTCGTCAAGGATCAGCAGGTTCGAGGGCCGTGCCATGATGCGGGCCAGAATGAGCCGCGCCCGCTCGCCACCGGAAAGGTTGCGGATCGGCGTGCGCATCTGTTCCGGCTGGAACAGGAAGTCCTTCATGTAACCGGCCACATGGCGCTGTTCGCCATTCACCAGCAGGTTTTCGCCGCGCCCATCGGTCAGGTAATGACTGAGCGTATCATCAAGGTTCAGGTCCTCGCGCTTCTGGTCTAGTGTCGCGATTTCAAGATTGGTGCCGAGCTTGATCGCGCCGGAATCCGGCTCCAGCTGGCCGGTCAGCATTTTCAGAAGCGTCGTCTTGCCCGCGCCGTTCGGGCCGACAAGACCGATGCAGTCGCCACGATGAACGCGGATTGAGAAGGGTGCTACGATCTGGCGGTCCTCGTAGCGCTTGGTGATGGCTTCCGCCTCGATCACCAGCTTGCCGCTTTCCTTGCCTTCGGTGGCGCTCGCCTGAATCGTACCTTGCGGCCCGCGATGCCCGCGATACTCCGCACGCAGGCTCTGCAATTCGCCCAGACGGCGCATATTGCGCTTGCGCCGGGCGGTCACACCATAGCGTAGCCAATGCTCTTCGCGCTCGATCTGACGGCCGAGCTTATGCTGTTCCAGCTCTTCGGTTTCCAGAACCTCGTCGCGCCAGGTTTCGAAATGGGCAAAGCCGCGATCCATGCGGCGAGAGAGGCCGCGATCCAGCCAGACGACAGCGGTCGAGACCTTCTCCAGAAAGCGACGGTCGTGCGAGATGAGAACCAGCGCGCTGCGGCTTTTCAGAAGCTCGCCTTCCAGCCATTCGATTGTCGGCAGGTCCAGATGGTTGGTCGGCTCGTCCAGCATCAGAATGTCGGGTTCGGGAGCCATAACGCGGGCAAGTGCTGCACGGCGCGCTTCGCCACCGGACAGGCGGCGTGGATCTTCCTCACCGGTCAGGCCCAGATGGCTCAAGAGATAGGTGACGCGGTAGGGGTCGTCTCCCGGTCCCAGCCCCGCCTCACAATAGGCCTGAACTGTGTCGTATCCGGCAAAATCCGGCGCCTGTTCCAGATAGCGGATGGTGGAGGAGGGATGGCGGAACACCTCGCCGGACTGCGCTTCGACAATGCCGGCTGCAATTTTCATCAGTGTCGATTTGCCGGAGCCGTTGCGGCCCACAAGGCAGATGCGGTCGCCCGGTTCCACTTGAAGATTTGCACCATCAAGCAGCGGCGTGCCGCCGAAGCTCAGGCGAATCTCATCAAGCTTGAGAATGGGAGGAGCCATGAGCGTCAGGCTCCCGACTTGTCATAGGGGCGGGCGAGCAGCATGGCGCGACCCTTGGATAGCGTGACCGAAATGATCCCTTCCGCAACATTGGAGATGGTGCGGGAAGAGCCGAAAGTCAGCTTGAAATTCTTCAGCGGATAGCGCGCGTTGCGGATGGTCAGACCTTCCAGCGCGGTGAAGCCGAGCACGGAGAACAGCGACCCCTTGGGCAGGTCCAGCTCCATGCCGGCATCGTTGCACAGCGGAAAGGCTTCTTCCTCGCCGGAGGTCAGCATCACCTCGAAATTGTCTTCCACAAGGCTCAATGCGGAAAGGTAATGTTGCAGCACGTGGTCGGAACGTTCACCGCCAAGCGCACCGACAAGGATCAGTCGTTCTGCGCCGCGCGAGATCGCTTCTGCAATGGCGATTTCGCCATCGGTCGCGGCCTTGGAGGCAGGGTAGGCGCGCCTTTCGACCTTGGGAAAGGCCGCCTTCAGAGCCTCATCGCTCGAATCGAAATCACCGACCCAGATTTCAGGCGTCAGTCCCAGCGCGCTTGCGTGGTGAATACCGCTATCGGCGGCGATCACGCGGCTGTCTTTCGTCACGGCGCGCAGCCGGTCCGTCACGGTAATGTTGCCGCCCAGAAGAATGGAAAATGTCGGTGTGCTCATGGGGTCTGCCCATATCCTATTCGCAGGGGATATGAAAAGCCGGAATTGCCGGTTTTCCGGCACTCTTGCGTCAATAGAGGTCGCTGATTAGGTTTGGCCGAAGCAGGAGACGCATTCATGCAGTTTACGGGTACGGCCGATTACATTGCCGACAAGGATTTGATGGTGGCAGTTAACGCCGCGATCCGTCTGGAACGGCCGCTTCTGGTCAAGGGTGAACCCGGCACCGGAAAGACGGAGCTGGCGCGGCAGGTGGCGGTAGCACTTGGGCTGGAGATGATCGAGTGGAACATCAAATCCACCACCAAGGCGCAGCAGGGTCTATATGAATATGATGCCGTTTCGCGCCTGCGCGATAGTCAGCTGGGTGATCCGCGCGTCAACGACGTGGCGAACTACATTCGCCGAGGCAAGCTCTGGCAGGCCTTTGCCGCAGGACAAAAGGTCGTGCTTCTGATCGATGAGATCGACAAGGCCGATATCGAGTTCCCCAATGACCTGTTGCAGGAACTCGACCGCATGGAATTCCACGTTTACGAGACAGGCGAGACCGTGAGAGCCAAGGTGCGGCCCATTGTCATCATCACATCCAACAACGAGAAGGAGCTGCCCGATGCCTTCCTGCGCCGCTGCTTCTTCCATTACATCCGCTTCCCGGATGCCGAGACGTTGTCAAGGATCGTCGAGGTGCATTATCCCGGTATCAAACAGAAATTGGTGAGTGCGGCGCTGACCCAGTTTTACGAGATCCGCGAAATGCCGGGGCTGAAGAAAAAGCCTTCAACGTCCGAAGCACTCGACTGGATACGCCTGCTGGTTTCCGACGATGTGGACCCGGACGACCTGCGCGCCGACGTCAAGAACGCACTGCCTAAGCTGCACGGCGCTCTTCTCAAGAACGAGCAGGATGTGCATCTCTTCGAGCGGCTGGCCTTCATGGCTAGGCGCGAGCGATAGGCGGGGAAGTACGGTCTTCCACCCTGATTGACCTTCGCGGAATTAGGGCCTATCTAGAAGGCTCATCGTGGTGATTTGGCCGGTCGGCTTGCAGCCACGTTAAATAAGTCGCTAAAGGGCCGCGAGAAGAGATTTAAACCCTTCCACGGACCGGTTGCGATATTCGCCACCGGTTTTTTTGTTTTTGTCGAGTTCGAACCATGCCCATCAAGATTCCAGATACGCTTCCTGCCTTCGAAACACTGTTGAACGAAGGCGTGCGGGTCATGACAGAGACGGTGGCTGTGCGGCAGGACATCCGTCCGTTGCAGATCGGTCTGCTGAACCTGATGCCGAACAAGATCAAGACGGAAGTGCAGATGGCGCGCCTCGTTGGTGCGTCTCCGCTTCAGGTGGAGCTTTCCCTGGTGCGTATTGGCGGACACAAGGCCAAGAACACCTCGGAAGAGCATCTTCTGGCGTTTTATGAGACCTGGGAAGAGGTCAAGCATCGCAAGTTCGATGGCTTCATCATCACCGGTGCGCCGGTCGAGACGCTTGCCTTCGAAGACGTGACCTATTGGGACGAGATGCAGCAGATTTTCAATTGGACGGAAACCAATGTCCATTCGACACTGAATGTCTGCTGGGGCGCAATGGCGGCTATCTATCACTTCCACAAGGTGCCGAAGCATGAGCTGAAGGCCAAGGCTTTCGGCGTCTATCGTCACCGCAATCTCTGCCCGTCCTCCATCTACCTCAACGGTTTCTCGGATGATTTCCAGGTGCCGGTTTCACGCTGGACCGAAGTGCGCCGCGCCGATATCGAAAAGGTGCCGGGGCTGGAAATCCTCATGGAATCGGATGAAATGGGCGTGTGCCTCGTTCATGAGAAGCGCGGTAACCGGCTCTATATGTTCAACCATGTGGAATATGACTCCACCTCGTTGGCGGATGAATATTTCCGTGACGTGAATGCGGGTGTTCCCATCAAGATGCCGCATAACTATTTTCCGCATAATGATGTTACACTGACGCCGCAGAACCGCTGGCGCAGCCATGCGCACCTGTTTTTCGGCAACTGGATCAACGAGATCTACCAGACGACGCATTACGATCTGAACCAGATCGGTATTCGGTAAGATGTGATGTTCATTCCCTTCTTCCTGAAGCTCAAACAAGCGAAAGTCCCGGTCACACTGCGGGAGTTTCTGGACCTTCTGGGGGGAATGGAAGCAGGACTTGCGGATTTCGATGTCGAGGCCTTCTACTTCCTCGCCCGTGCTGCGCTGGTGAAGGATGAGCGCCATATAGACCGTTTCGATCAGGTCTTTTCCGAGCACTTCCGTGGGCTCGGCATCTTGTCCGCTGAAGGTGGCGTGGATGTCGAAGCACTGCCGGAAGACTGGCTGCGCAAGCTGGCCGAGAAGCATCTGACGCCGGAAGAGAAGGCGCTTGTGGAGTCGCTTGGTGGCTTCGACAAGCTGATGGAGACGCTTAAAAAGCGGCTGGAAGAGCAGAAGGGCCGTCATCAGGGCGGTTCGAAATGGATCGGCACCGCTGGTACCTCACCCTTCGGTGCCTATGGCTATAATCCAGAAGGCGTTCGCATCGGACAGGAAGGCTCACGCCATCGCAAGGCGGTGAAGGTGTGGGACAAACGCGAGTTTCGCGATTTTGACGATGCCCGAGAGATCGGCACCCGCAATATCAAGGTTGCGCTGAAGCGCCTGCGCCGCTGGGTGCGGGAAGGGGCCGCCGACGAGCTGGATATGGCAGGCACCATCCGCTCCACCGCCGAACACGGTTATCTCGATGTGCAGACACGGCCGGAACGGCGTAACGCCGTGAAGCTTCTGATGTTCTTCGATGTCGGCGGCTCGATGGACGATCATGTCATGGTGGTGGAGGAATTGTTCTCCGCGGCCCGCGCCGAGTTCCGGCATCTGGAGCACTTTTACTTCCACAACTGCCTCTACGAAAGTGTGTGGCGCGATAACCGCCGCCGGTCCGAAAGGCTTTCCGTCACCGATATCCTGCGGAGCTATGGGACTGACTACAAGGTCATCTTCGTGGGCGATGCGACCATGAGCCCCTACGAGATCACCCATGCGGGCGGGTCTGTCGAACACTGGAACAAAGAACCCGGAGCTGCATGGATCGCCCGGATAACTGATCATTTTCACCGTATCGCCTGGATCAATCCGGTGCCGGAGGGACATTGGGATTACACGCAATCCGTTCTTATCATGAGACAATTGCTGGAAGATCGGATGTATCCGCTGACGCTTCAGGGGCTGGAGCAGGCCACGCGGCAGTTGTCGCGATAGTGCTTCATGGCCGATTGCTAAAACCTCTGAAATAAAGCAGTTTGCCGCCCACATCGAAAAGTATGACAGGATGGCAGGCATGACGACGCAGGGCGAAATCTTCGGCACCACCCCCAAGGGCGAAACGGTTTACCGGGTCAAGATTTCCGGCGGTGGCCTGACGGCCCATGTCATCACCTGGGGTGCGGTCATTCAGGATCTCCGCCTTGAAGGTCACGAAGCACCGCTGGTCCTGGGTTTCGATACGTTCGAAAATTATCCGAAATATTCCTCCTATTTCGGCGCGACGCCGGGACGTGTCGCCAACCGCATCGGCAAGGGCCAGTTCACGCTGGATGGCATTCATTATCAGCTGGATCTGAACCAGAACGGCAATACGCATCTCCATGGTGGCAGCGATGGGCTGGGCAAAACCAACTGGACGATCATTGCACATGCTGAGAATAAAGTGATCCTGCAGGTCACTGACACTGATGGCCGGGGCGGTTATCCGGGTAATTGTACGGTCACTGCGACCTATGAGCTGAAGGATGATGGTGTTCTCAACGTCGTCTATGAGAGTGTCACGGATCAGCCGACGCTCGCCAACATCTGCCAACACACCTATTTCAACCTTGATGGCCGCGACGATACGCTCGGCCACGACATCATGATCGCTGCCGATCATTATCTGGAGCTGGACGAGCATCAGGTGCCGACCGGTAAACTGATGCCGGTTGAAGGTACGCCGATGGACCTGCGCCAGCTCGGGCCGCTGCGTCGTACGGATGCAAGCGGCGCGCAGGTGAATTTTGATCACAATTATTGCCTGTCGAACGAGCGCGTGGAGAAGCGTTCCGTGGCACTGGTGCGCAGCGTCAATTCGGGTGTTTCGTTGGAGGTCCGCACCACGGAGCCGGGTGTGCAACTCTACGGCGGCTTCAAGCTGAAACCGACCGTTCCCGGTCTCTCCGGCAAGCTCTATGGTCCCTATGCAGGACTGTGCCTGGAAACGCAGATCTGGCCGGATGCCATCAATCATCCGGTCTTCCCGAATGCGATTCTGCGTTCCGGCGAAGTGCTTCGTCAGGAAACGGATTACGTGTTCTCCAAGAGCTGAGTTTTCCTTTGGCCATCGGGGTGCCTATGCCCGCCTTCAACCCGCTGATCGAACAGATTTCGCCGCCGCCCGTGCCATCGGTTCAGGCCTGGGCGCGGGCCTATGATGGCGCAAATGGCCCGCTGATCGATCTGTCGCAGGCGGTTCCCGGCTATCCGCCACATCCAAAGATGCTGGAGCTGTTGGGCGAAGCGGCATCCTCGCGCGCCTCCACCGGTTATGGAGCGATTGAAGGCGATCGCATCCTGCGCGATGCCTATGCGGCACATGTGAGCGAGGCTTACGGCGCGCCACTGACTGCGCAGAATGTGCACATTACCTCGGGCTGCAATCAGGCTTTCATCTGTACGGTGATGGCCGTTGCCGGTGCGGGCGATACGGTGTTGATGACCAACCCCTATTACTTCAACCACCAGACAACGCTTGCCATGCTGGGCATTACCACGAAGCTGGTGGAATGCCATCCGGCAAGGGGATTTTTGCCGACCATCGAGGATATTCAGCGGCGGATCGATCAGGGCGTAAAGGCTCTGGCAATCGTGTCGCCCAACAATCCGACCGGTGCCATTTATCCGCCGGATCTATTGGGTGCGATTGCGGATCTATGCCATTCGAACGGGCTCTGGCTGATCCTCGATGAGACCTACCGGGATTTTCTGCCTGCCGCCGGTGTCGCGCCGCACGGGCTCTTCGCCCGTCAGGACTGGCAGGATACGATCGTCTCGCTCTACAGTTTCTCGAAAAGCTTCTGCATTCCCGGCCACCGGCTGGGTGCCATCACTGCCGGACCCGCCTTTATCGCGCAGGTCACCAAGATCATGGATAACCTGCAGATCTGTGCGCCGCGGGCGGCTCAGACGGCGGTGGCTCAGGCCTTGCCGCTGCTTTCGGATTGGCGGGAAGAAAACCGGCAGAAAATCCTCAGGCGCGCGCAGGCTCTGGACGAGGTCATGCGCGGTGTTTCAGGCTGGACGCTCGAGGCGTTGGGTGCCTATTTCGCCTTCATACGCCATCCTTTTGGTGGCGTCGGTTCTGCAGAAGTTGCGGAAGCGCTCGCCAAAAAGGCCGGCGTTTCCTGCATTCCGGGAGGCTATTTCGGCCCCGGCCAGGAGCACTATCTGCGGTTTGCTTTTGCCAATGCCGATGTGGACGGCCTTCAAATGCTTGGCAAGCGGCTGGGAGATTTCAATCTATGAAAATGCCCGGACCGTGAGGTCCGGGCAGGTTCAGTCCGTCTATCGAGAGGGACAGAAATCAGAACTGCATGTCTTCTTCCATGCCTGCATCATCTGCTGGCTCTTCGGCAGGAGTTTCGGCTGCCTGCGCTTCGTCACCGCCAATCATACCGGCGATGGCGTTACCCAGAAGCACGCCACCAGCCACACCCATGGCTGTCTGCGCCGCACCTGCCAGGAAGCCGCCGCCACGCTGTGGCTGGGCGTAACCCTGCTGGCCGAAACCAGACGCTTGGGGTTGGCCGCCCCACGGGTTGCCTGGATTGCGCGGCCCTGCCATGGGGCCACCATGCGGACCACCTTGAAGCATGCCCTGCTGTGGCGCATGGGTGGAACGGGCTGGCTGCGAGCTGCCGAACAGGCTGGAAAAGAAGCCGCCGCTGGAGGCAGGCCGGGAAGCGAGCTGGTATTCCAGCTCCTCGATCCGCCGCTGTGCCTGTTCCAGCGCCTGTTCCTGCACAACGATCGTCTGCGCCATGAAATAGGGTGCTCCGGGCTGGCTGGCGATGCGATCACGAATGAAGGCATCCGCTTCCGCATCGCGCGGGCCCGACTGGCTTTCCACCCGGGAAAGCTTGCCGAACAAACCCTCGATCGCCTGGCGGTCGTTGTAGTCCATCGTAGATTTCCTCCTTGAGGTTGTTTGGACTTGGTTATTCTTCGCGCTGGCCGGTGAGGCTCAGCAGAAGCTGGAAGATGTTGACGAAGTTCAGGTAGAGCGAGAGAGCGCCGAAGACGGCAAGCTTCTGCTGGCTTTCCTGATCGAAGTTCTCGGCATACTGCTCCTTGATGTTCTGCGTATCCCAGGCAGTCAGGCCGACGAAGACGATGATGCCGATGACGGACACGGCAAACTGCAGGGCGCTGGAGCCGAGGAAGATGTTGACGATCGAGGCAATCATCACACCGATCAGACCCATGATCAGGAACGAACCGAACTTCGCCAGATCGCGCTTTGTCACATAGCCGTAGAGGCTGGTTGCGCCGAACATGGTGGCAGCGATGAAGAAGGTGCGTGCGATGCTGGCGCCCGTGAAGACGAGGAATACGGAAGCGAGCGACAGACCCATGACGGCACAGAAGGCCCAGAAGGTCATCTGCGCGGTGGAGGCCGACATCGTCTGGATCTTGAACGAGAAGAAGAAGACGAAGGCGAGCGGAGCCAGCATCACCACCCACTTCAGCGGGCTGGAGAAGATTGGCACGTAAAGAGCAGGCGTCGTGCCGACGATAAAGGCCACGATGCCGGTGATGATGAGGCCGAGGCCCATATAGTTGTAGACGCGCAGCATATGCTGGCGCAGTCCCTCGTCAAAGGCGGCCTGGGACTGGATGGCCGGGTTGTATCCGAAACGCGGATTCATGGCTTACTCCTGTGCGTTATTCTTCGTTGTTCAGTAAAGGGAACGGGCAAGACGTTCTGCCTCGTCCTTCAGGCGTGGTGCGCTCTGCCGCTCCGAAACAAGTGCATAGGCGACCTCACCGATCTGCCAGTAGGAAGCCGAGACTTCACCTTCGCGTGCCTGCATCACTTCCTGCACGGCAAAGAAACCGGGCCGTACGGCAAAGAGCGATAACTTCTTCTGTTCTGCGTCCGTCAGCGACATCTCGACGCTCGGGCCGAAGGCGGACGGGAAGATCTGCACATCGCTCACCTTCCACTCCTTCGGGATCTGCGGCATGACGATGGCGGTCGCGGAACGGATTTCCGCCGCATCATACTGCGAGGAGCCTGTTTGAGACGGCATGGATTCGCGCAGAACGGATGTGTCATGCGCGCGCATGGCTTCTTCCACGAAGGTGGGTGCCGGCGTGGACGCCTGGACGCTTGAAATTGTCAGTGGGCCGTAATGCTGGCTCAGCATCCATCCCGCGGCCACCAGCGCCACCGTTGCCGCCATTCGCTGAAACGTGCGCAGATAGGCACCTCGCGACAGGGCAGATTGAAGACGACGGGCCGCCTCGCGCGTGTCTGCGCGGCCGTGGTTGCGGCCGCCTGACAACGCCAGGCGCAGCTCGCCGCGAATGGCCAGATCCGCCATGACGCGCGCCGCCACATCCGGGTTTTCCGACAGGTAGGACTCTACCTCAATGCGACGGCTGGCAGTCAGCTGGTCGTCGATATAGGCTTCAAGGTCGGAACTCTGGATCGGGTCAACGGGTGTCATCGCGGCCCCCTTCGATTATTCTCAAGTGATTGGCATCCAGCGGCTTTCGACCGCTTTCCTCGAATTCCCGCAGGCGCTGGCGTGCACGGGAAATGCGCGACATCAGCGTACCCACAGGGATGGACAGCGCATTGGCGGCTTCCTGATAGGAAAGCCCTTCGATCGCCACCAGATGCAGCGCATCGCGCTGCTCTTCCGGCAGGGCGAAAAAGGCTTCCCGCAGCTGCTTCAGCCGGATGGATTGATCGGGATCCGGGTGATGCGCGGTTTCCGCCAGATCGGCTGCCGCATTGTGCCGGTTGTCCGTCGAACGCTGACGGCGCAGCCGGTCGATATGCGTGTTGTGAACGATAGAGAGCAGCCAGTTTCGCAGGTTGCCGCCGGTTCGGAAGGTAGACTTCTTCTCATAGGCGCGCACCAATGCATCGTGCACCAGATCTTCCGCGTCGTCCGCATTGCGGACGAGCGAACGGGCGTAACGCCGAAGCGTTGCCAGCTGGTTCAGAACATCGAACGGGTTTCTCTTGTCGCTCATGCCCCAATATACGCGGCGACGTTGAACTTTATTCCGGGGTCGATGTGATTTTTTTCAAATCGGCTGCGCAATTTCCGAGTCCACATAGCGGGCACGCGGACGAATGAGCCTTTCATCCTGCCGCTGGTCCAGCGCATAAAGCCGCATCATCCGTCCGCAGTCGCGCTATGCTCGCAAAACGGCGGAATGACATTTCCGGTTTATGTTAGGCCTTTCGCTCACGCCCGCCTTGCTGTCACGATCAGAAGAAACGCGCCAAGCTCCCGCCATCGGGAAAACCGGGGAACCATTTCACATGCCTTGGCTGTTGGTTGCGGCTCGTCGATCCTTGAAATGATGAAGCCGGCTTTGGCCACCGCGTTCAGATAGTCGCTCATCGTTCGCGGAAACCGCGGAATTGCGAAAGGCACGACATCTTCGTCTTTCGGGCGATTACCGAAACGCCAGTGTTCCAGAAAATGTGTCTTGTCGAAATAGCGCGCCACACGAAGCCCTGTCGTTCGGCCTTCCGGGTTCTTCTCCCAACCAATGCCCGGCGTAATGAAGCAGGGGTGCAGGACGCTAAAGTGCAGGAAGCCGTTCGGACGCAGCAACCGAAAGGCTTCGCGCATGGCTCCCTCAAGGTCTGGCCCGTCCATCAAAGCCATAGTGGACACGACGGCATCGAATGATTGGTCCGGCAAACCACAATGATCGCTGTAGGAAGCGGTGTGGTACTTGATACCCAGCGGATCGGCTTCCTCTGCCTGTCTGGCGTGTTCGATCATCTGGCTGGAAATGTCGATGCCGGTCAGGCGGGCTCCTTGCTGAGCAAAAACACGCGTGTTGCTGCCTTCACCGCATCCGAAATCGATGACGTCCTTGCCCTTGATGGATGGCAGGGCTTCCAGAAATGCAGGAAATGTAAAGAGATCACGATAAACATCGAAGCCCGCCCGCACGTCGTTGGTCCATTGTTGGGCATTGTCGTTCCAATGCTTTGCGACATCAGTCAGATCGCTCATGCCATCCTTCATCCTGGCCTTGCCGCCCATATCGCCCATTCAAGAGACGCTTCAACCGGATACAGCGCGGCGCTTTAGTACTCTCGTCAGCCGCTCGAGATCTTGCTTCACGATGAACCTGTGCACAGGCCCCACTGGCAGCATATAGACCCTGCCAAAAGCGTTGTGTGTGACAACCGAAGCAGTGACGCTGAGAATACATTCCTTGATCAACAGGCAGATCATGACGTCCAAGTGGCGATCTCGGGCTGTCAGGATCAGTCTATCGAGAGTTACATCCTCAACAAGGAAGAAATCCAGTCGATCGCCCACCTGAACGGTTTCGACCTTTGAACCGGAAAAGCCGCCGATCCGTTGCACACCGAACCCGGACGAAATCATATCTCTGATTTTGAATGCCAGTTGCAGGATCGGCCTTGGTCCGGCTGTCGCGCTGTTCCACGCTTCGAGGGGCGTTATGGCGAAAGGCAATAGGATGGACTGGTGGTCGTAATAGTCCAGCTCGCTGATTGGCTTCAACGTTCCAGTGGAGGAAGCCGTCCCTTGCACCATGATTCCCTGCGTCGCTTCCTCACCCATTCGCTTGCCAATCCAGTCCGATATCCAGCGTGGGGGCGCTGTGGGTGATCCAGCCGACGGAGAGGAGATCGACGCCGCTTTCGGCAATGGCGCGGGCGGTGTGCGGTGTAATGCCCCCCGAGGCTTCGGTGAGGGCGCGACCATTCACCAGCGCCACGGCCTCAGCGAGTTGCGCGGGCGTCATATTGTCCAGCAGCACGGCGTCGGCGCCCTCATCCAGCACCTCGCGCAGCTGGTCCAGCGTATCCACTTCGATCTCGATTTTCACCATGTGACCGGCGGCGGCCTTGGCGCTCAGGAGTGCGGCTCTCACGCCGCCTGCAATGGCAATGTGATTGTCCTTGATGAGGATGGCATCATAGAGCGCGAAGCGATGGTTGATGCCGCCGCCTGCCCGTACCGCGTATTTTTCCAGCGCCCTCAGGCCCGGTGTTGTCTTGCGGGTGCAGGCAAGCTTTGCCCTGGTGCCGGAAATCGCATCGACGATGGAACGCGTGACGCTGGCCACGCCCGACAAATGGCCCATGAAGTTCAGCGCCGTGCGCTCAGCCGTTAAAAGTGCGTGGGATGAACCTTCGACGGTCGCAATCAGCGTGCCCGGTTCCAGCCTTTCGCCATCTTTCAGGTGCCGCTCCATACGGATTGTCGGATCGATGATTTCGAAGGCAAGGGCCGCCACATCCAAGCCTGCAAGGCAGCCGGCCTGACGGGCGCGAAATTGCAGCTTTGAGCGATGGCCGGGCGGAACCACAGCCGCTGAAGTAATGTCACCGGCAGCGCCAAGATCTTCCTGAAGAGCCAGACGAACAGCCGGTTCAAACACCGGGCGGGGCAGGGGGGCAAGCTGCATTGTGGCGGAACCTTTCATTCAGGCGCTTCGGGCAAGCGGTGCGTTTTCCAGCGCCCGCGTGCGTTCGATGATTTCCGACAGGGTCATGCGTTGACGCACAGGCGGCTTGGCGCTTTGCGGAAAGTCGGTACGAGCATGGGCGCCGCGCGATTCCCGCCGTTCCAGTGCGAAGGCGCCTATGGCAAGCGCAACAATTGCCGCATCCGAGCCATGTGTCAGCGCCAAAGGGCGAAACTGGTTTACGGCCTGCGTTAGCCCGGCCTCATTACGCAGCACGCCAAGGGAACGGGTGGTCAATGCCCGAAGAGCTGCATCCGGCGATATCCCGCAGCGCGGCTCCGGTGCTTCCAGATAGGCGGGTGGCGAAGGGAGGAAGGCGCTGGCAATGTCCCGTGCGGCACTCAGCCCCATAACAGTTGCTTCCAGTAGCGAATTGCTGGCCAGCCGATTTGCACCATGCAGGCCGGTTGCCGCCACTTCGCCCACGGCCCACAACCCGCCCACGCTGGTGCGTCCGGCAAGATCCGTTGCTACGCCGCCCATATGGTAATGAACGGCGGGGCGAACCGGAATGGCGTCTCGCGCAGGATCAATGCCCGCCTCCTGGCAAAGCGCCGCAATGCTGGGAAAGCGTTTGGCGAAACGGTGTCCGAGTGTTGATCGTGCATCGAGAAAAACGCGACCGCCGCGTCCGATTTCGGCGCTGATCGCCCGCGCCACCACATCACGCGATGCCAGTTCTGCCCCCGGCACATCGGCCATGAAGCGTTCGCCACGTTCATTCAAAAGGGCGGCGCCTTCACCGCGCACCGCCTCGCTGATCAGGGCAAGCGGCGTGCGAGGGCTTGCAAGAGCCGTCGGGTGGAACTGCACGAATTCCAGATCGGCAAGGGCAGCCCCGGCACGCGCTGCAAGTGCTATGCCTTGGCCGAAATTGCCGATCGGGTTGGTGGTTGCCTCGTAAAGCCCGCCAATGCCGCCAGTGGCCAGTACCACGGCACTGCTCAGAACGGTGCGACTGCTGCCTGCGACGTTCAGCGACAAACCACAGACGCGCCCCTCCGTCACCAGCAGGCGTTCGGCTTCTGCCCCTTCCAGCACGGTGATCGATGGCGTTTGCAGCACTTGCCTGATCAGTGCGTTGACGATGGAAGCGCCGGACGCATCACCACTGGCGTGCACGATGCGGCGGCGGCAATGGGCCGCTTCCAGCCCCAGCGAAAGCGTGCCATCGGCCTGCCGGTCAAAGCTTGCGCCCTGCGCTTCAAGCCAGGAAACAGCATCGGCTGCCCGTGAGAGGATAAAGCTGGCCGCCTGTTCATCCACCAGACCATCGCCTGCGGCCAGCGTATCGTTGAGATGCAGTTCCACGCTGTCATCAGCGCCCATCGCCGCCGCAATGCCCCCTTGCGCCCAGGCGCTGGAGGTCTGTTCGCCAAGTCTCGCCTTGGTCACCAGCACAATATGGTGGGGTGCGAGCGCCAGAGCCGTCGTCAGGCCCGCAATACCGCTGCCAATCACGACGACGGGAAGCGCGGTGCTTGCCGTGCTCATTTCACTGCCAGCATGCGCTCGACCGCAAGGCGTGCCTTGTCGGCGACTGCCGGATCGACGGTTACTTCATGCGTGCCGGTTTCCAGCGCCTTGCGAATGTTCGAAAGCGTAATGCGTTTCATGTGCGGGCAGAGATTGCAGGGCCGGATGAACTCTACGTCGGGATTGTTGGCCGCCACATTGTCGCTCATGGAGCATTCGGTCAGCAGCACCACGCGCGGTGGCTTCTGGTTTGTCACATAGTCTGACATCACGGCGGTCGATCCGGCAAAATCGGCCTCCAGCACCACCTCCGGCGGGCATTCCGGATGCGCCAGAACGATCACGCCCGGATGTGCCTCGCGCAGATCGCGAATATCCTGCGGCGTGAAAAGCTGGTGAACCTCGCAATGGCCCTTCCAGGCAATCAGCTCCACATGGGTTTCGCGTGCCACGTTCTGCGCCAGATATTCGTCGGGCAGCATGAGAACCCTTGGCACGCCCAGCGATTCCACCACTTCCTTCGCATTGCCGGAGGTGCAGCAGATATCGGATGCGGCTTTGACGGCAGCTGAGGTGTTGACATAGGTGACAACCGGAACGCCGGGATGGGCTTCTCGCAGCAGTGCAATATCTTCCGGCGTGATGGAATCGGCCAGCGAGCAGCCTGCGCTCATATCCGGGATCAGAACCGTTTTCGATGGGTTCAGCAGCTTGGCGGTTTCCGCCATGAAGTGAACACCGGCAAGCACGATGATATCGGCGTCTACCTCCATGGCCTTGCGGGCCAGCGCCAGGCTGTCCCCCACAATATCGGCCACGCCATGGAAGATCTCCGGCGTCTGGTAATTATGCGCGAGAATCACCGCGTTCTTCTGGCGCTTCAGCTCCAGAATGGCCGCCACATCGGCCTCATGCGCCATCCATTCGGCCTTGGGCATGATTTTGCTGACCCGCTCATAAAGCGTAGAAACGGCCACGGGAGAATTCATCGACGCCTCCTTTATACTCGAAATGAGTATATGACGGGCGCAGAGATATTCTCATTTGGAGTTTATGTCAATTGCGGGAAATGGGAAGTTTTGAGCCGGAAAAGGCGCGCTCTTCCAGAACCGCGTGCCGGTAGCGGAAAAGCTTGGCGGGACGGCCGCCGGTTTCACTGGTCACGTCGCCGGTTTCTTCAATCAGGTCGTGCGAATCGATCAGGCGACGGAAGTTTGGCTTGTGCAATGTCAGGCCTGCCAGTGCTTCCACGGTGCGCTGCAACTGAAGGAGCGTGAAGCTTTCCGGCATGAGTTCGAAGACGACCGGGCGGTATTTGATTTTTGCCCGCAGGCGCGCAATGCCGGTTGCCAGAATACGGCGATGATCGGCAAACATGGGGCGACCGGTGCCAACAAACTCTTCGCCGCCCGATTCGAACACCAGTCCTGCCTCAAACATCAGTTCGTAGCGTTGCAGCGTCAGATCTTCGTTCCAGGCGGCACCATTCAGGCCAAAGGCGAATTCGATGCGGCGACGGCGATGGTCACGGCGAGAGGCTTCCCGTTCCGCCCAGCGTTGCAGATGGTCGGCAATCGCCCTTAATGCCTCAGGCTCGCCCCGGCGATGGTCTTCCCACGGGAAATATTCATACCAGCCGTGCCAGCCGGGTTTGCCTGCGCCCGGTGCCGCCTGTTCCCGCACAAGGCCCAGATAGCTGATGGAGATGGTGCGCGAATCGCTCTCGTCCTGCGTCCGGTCGCGGTCGGCGAAGGTGTACAGCTGTTCGAGATAGCCAACGGGGTGGCCTGTCTGATCGCTCACCCATTCACGAAGGCCTGCTTGAAGGCTTCGATGCGCCAGTTCGAAAGGGCCGGAGGGTAGTGCATCGCCAGAGCGGATGGTCATCACGCGCGGTTCATCACCCGTCACAGCGGCCAGAACGGCAATCAGTTCGGCATGGGCAAGGCCAGCAGACAAGAAAAACCTCGATCGGAAATAGCGGCGAGACACCATCGTCTACCGCGATAATCAATAAGGATTTTGACAATCAGAAAGACATCGCGCAAGTTACCCTACGCTTATTCGTAACATCTTTTAGATTTAAAGAGAATTGGAGCGGGCGAAGGGATTCGAACCCTCGACCCCAACCTTGGCAAGGTTGTGCTCTACCCCTGAGCTACACCCGCTCATCAATTCAACAGCCTGGGGTAGATCGCTAGGCCGTTGGTCGCTGTCTTGCGGCGACGGGGGCTATATGGCCCAACTGATTTTTGAATGCAACAGGGAAATGACATCGCTGCCCGATTTTTTCAACTTTTCTTCTAAGCAATTGTTTTGAAATGGTAATTTTTGGGAGGATTTTGCTCCTCTGCTTGGTTGGGGGTTCGGGCTTGCCGATAACAGGTCGCAAGCCGGTGTCTTTGAACCGCCTCGATCCCTGCCGTAATCGGAAGCCCGAAATGACGCTTCTACCGGTGGCGCAGGCGGTGTGATGTTTCTATAGTCCGGGCACCCCGGCAGGCTGTGCCTGTCTTTCCCGTTGCAGACAAACCCTCGGATCGCTTTTCCCATGACAATGTCTCCCAAGACCGCCGACCAGCTTTTTGCCTTTCTCGATGAGCTTGGCATTCAGCACAGCACCCACGACCACCCGCCGGTTTTCACCGTTGCGGAATCGGAGAGTCTGAGAGACGAGATTGCGGGAGGCCATACCAAGAACCTGTTCGTGAAGGACAAGAAGGATCAGTTCTTCGTCGTGACGGTGGAGGAGCGGGCGACGGTGGACCTCAAGCAGATCCACAAGATCATCGGGGCCTCCAGCCGCGTGTCCTTCGGCAGCCCTGAAAAGATGCTGGAATATCTGGGAGTGGTTCCGGGTTCCGTAACAGTGTTCGGCGCCATCAACGATACGGAGAACAAGGTCACCTTCGTTCTCGATGAGGGCCTGATGCAATATGACATCATCAACGGTCATCCGCTGAGAAACGATGCCACGACCTCCATTGGCCGGGATGATCTTATCCGCTTCTTCAAGGCAACCGGTCACGATCCGCTTGTCTTGAAAGTCGCGGACTGACATACGATCTGTTCAAGCACAAGTCGCATGACACTTACCGTCTGGGGAGACATTCATGAGCGGTCCGAACAACCCGTATAGCAATGGCTACGGCAGCCAGATGACCGGAACAATGAGCTTCGGAACTGCTCCGGCGGCAACGCCTTCCGGTTCTGCTGCCGGCAGCTTCGTCAAGGATACGACGACGGCGGGTTTCACCAAGGATGTCCTGGAAGAATCCCGTCGCCAGCCGGTACTGGTGGATTTCTGGGCGCCTTGGTGCGGTCCTTGCAAGCAGCTTGCACCTGCGCTCGAGAAAGTGGTCAACGAAGCACAGGGCCGGGTCAAGCTGGTCAAGCTTAATATCGACGATCACCCGTCGATTCCCGGTCAGTTGGGCATCCAGTCCATCCCGGCGGTTATCGCTTTCGTGAACGGTCGCCCGATGGATGGCTTCATGGGTGCCATTCCAGAAAGCCAGATCCGCCAGTTCATCGACAAGATCGGCGGTCCCGCAGGCGCGGATGAGGCCGCGGAAATCGAAGCCGTGCTGGCAGAGGCCAAAGGCCTTCTGGAGGCTGGCGATACGGATGGTGCCGCGCAGCTTTATGCCGCCGTTCTGCAGGCCGATCCGGAAAATGGCAAGGCTGTTGCCGGCATGATCGAGTGCCTGCTCACGCTTGGCCAGACGGAGCGGGCGCAGCAGATGCTGGACTCGCTGCCGGAAGACATTGCCAAGCAGCCGGAAGTTCAGGCGGTTTCGCTGAAGCTCAACCAGATTACCGAGGCCCGCAAGCTGGGCGATCCGCGGGCGCTGGAGCATGAGCTTTCGCTCAATCCGGATCATCACGAAGCGCGCATGAAGCTTGCAAAGATCCTCAACGTTCAAGGCGATCGCAACGAAGCTGCCGAACATCTGTTCTACATCATGCGCAAGGACCGCGCCTTTGACGACGACGGCGCGCGCCGCCAGTTGCTGGAGTTTTTCGAGGCCTGGGGCGTCAAGGATCCGGCGACGATTGCGGCCCGGCGCAAGCTTTCGTCCATCCTGTTTTCCTGATCAGCTTCGATATCGGCGCAGAGCCTTGTGAAAGCAGGCTCGGCGCCCCAGATAGGGTGTGGAAATTATTCGGTTCTGGAGGAAGATAGGCTCATGCATGTCGGCAACGCCAGATACGTTAAACGCGAGGATCTGCCCGAGACCATTCCGGTCTTTCCGCTGACGGGCGCGCTTTTGCTCCCCGGCGGTCAATTGCCGCTCAACGTGTTCGAGCCGCGCTATCTCGCTATGTTCGATGCGGCACTGGCAGGTAGCCGCCTGATCGGCATGATCCAGCCGGTTCTCGGTGAAGGTGGCGAGGGCATTCGCCCGGCACTCAGCTCTGTCGGTTGCATCGGTCGCATTACGTCTTTTGCAGAGACTGGCGACGGGCGCTACATTACGTCGCTCAGTGGCGTGTGCCGTTTCCGGCTGATGGAGGAGGTTGGCGAAGGCCATCCTTATCGCACCGTACGCTTCATGCCGTTCATGAGCGACCTTTCCTCGGAAGAGGATGATTCCACCGTTGACCGCCAGGAGCTCCTGCGCGTTTTTCGGGCCTATCTCGATGCCAACAAGCTGGAAGCTGACTGGGACAGCGTGGAGCGCGCTGGTAACCGTACATTGGTCAATTCGCTCTCCATGATGTCGCCCTTCGGTCCTGCGGAAAAGCAGGCGCTTCTTGAAGCGCCCGACCTCAAGACGCGTGCAGACACCTTGATTGCCATTACCGAGATCTTTCTTGCCAGCGGCGGTTCCGAGACGACGCTGCAATAGCTGGTAGGTGGCACCATGGATGAGAAGCTGGCGAAAGTTGATCCGAAACTGCTGGACCTTCTGGTGTGTCCACTCGGCAAGACGCGGCTCGTCTATAATCGCGAGACCAATGAGCTGATTTCGGAGGCGGCCAAAGTGGCCTACCCCATCCGTGATGGAATTCCCATCATGCTGGTCTCCGAGGCGCGACGCCTCGAAGACTGAAGGCTGCTGGCGAAATCAGATTGTTTCGCCCATCAGCAGACGAGGGCTGTCCTTGGCCTTGGTGCCTGCGGCCTCGCCGATGAAGAAGGATTTCAGCTTGGGCAGGCGCTCCACGACCCCCAGACCGAAATCGCGGGCAATGCGGATCGGCGCGATATCGTTGGAAAAGAGGCGGTTCAGCACATCCGTCGTCACACCCATGCGGAAGGTGTCGAAGCGGCGCCAGGACTGGTAGCGCTCCAGGATGTTCAAGGCACCGATATCGAGGCCCAGCCGGTCCGCTTCCACGATGGTTTCGGCAAGGGCTGCCACATCCTTGAAACCGAGATTGAGACCCTGACCGGAGATCGGATGAATTCCATGCGCGGCATCTCCTGCGAGCGCCAATCTCGGGGCAACAAAGGCGCGTGACAGGGTGAGGCCCAGCGGGAAGGCCTTGCGGCCACCAATCACCGTCAGGGCTCCCAGCTTGTGGCCGAAGCGGCGCTGCAATTCTTCCTCGAAGATCAGCTCGTCAGAAGCAACGAGCCGGTCGGCATCGGCTGTCCGTTCGGTCCAGACCAATGAGGAGCGGTTGCCGGTCAATGGCAGAATGGCAAAGGGACCGGAGGGCAGGAAATGCTCCTCAGCGCAGCCATTATGAGGGCGTTCGTGCTCGACGGTCGTCACAATGCCGGACTGGCCGTAATCCCAGCGCACTGTCTTGATGCCGGCCATATCGCGCAGTTTCGAGCGAACGCCATCGCAGGCAACCACCAGCTTTGCCTCCAGCACTTCGCCGTTGGAGAGCGTCAGACTTGCTGCATGCGGCCCGGCAGAAAAACCGGTGGCCGATACGCCGTGACGGATGGCGATGCCCAGCCGCTCGCAGGCCCCGCGCAGCGCGCGCACCATTTCCACGTTCGGCACCATATGGGCGAAGGGACGGCCTTCTTCCACCTCGCCATCGAAGGTCAGAAACACCGGACGAACCGGATCGGAGGTGCGCGAATCGGTCACAATCATGCTGTTGATCGGTTGCGAATGGGGCAGGATCTCATCCCATACGCCCAAAACCTCCAGCATCCTTGTGGCGGCAGCAATGATGGCCGAGGCCCGTTCGTCCTTCTGCCAGACGCTTTCGGGCGCGGCCTCGATCACTTCGACGCTGAGATGCGGCGCTGCCTGTTTCGTGGCCACGGCGACGGAAAGGCCGACATATCCGCCGCCAACGATCAGCATATCCAGCATGGGTTCACTCCTGCTGCACTTGAGAATGGTCTGTTGGACATATAGATCATCGGATACGCGCTTCCTACCGCTGGAGACAGTTAAAAAATGCCGCAGGCCCACGAACACCAAACTCCCATCGAGCAATTGATCGAAACGCTGGATCTCGAAAGGCTCGAAGAGAATCTGTTTCGCGGCGAAAGCCCGCAGATTGGCTGGCAGCGTGTGTTTGGCGGACAGGTCATTGCGCAGGCCTTGATGGCAGCACAGCGGACCACGACGGCGGATCGCTTCGTCCATTCGCTGCATGGCTATTTTCTGCTGCCAGGTGATCCCAAAGTGCCGATCATCTATCAGGTGGAGCGCCTGCGCGATGGCGGAAGCTTCACCACGCGGCGCGTCACGGGCATCCAGCATGGTAAGGCGATATTTGCCATGTCTGCTTCCTTCCAGCTCGAGGAGCCCGGATACGAGCATCAGGCGACGATTCCGGACGTCAAGCGGCCTGAAGACCTGATGTCGGAAGACGAGTTCCAGAAGATGTTTCTGGCGCATGCGCCGGAACCGGTCAAAAAATACTGGGGCCGTAAACGTCCGGTCGAGATCCGTCCCGTCTCGCTGGTTCATTATGTTTCCAACGAAAAGCTGAAACCGGAGCAGCATATCTGGGTGCGCGCGACCGGCGAGGTGCCGGATGACCGGCATTATCAGGCGGCGGTTCTGGCCTATCTCTCAGACATGACGTTGCTGGATACCTCTCTGTACCCACACGGCACGACTATCTTCGATCCTTCCATTCAGGCGGCAAGCCTTGACCATGCCATGTGGTTTCATCGCCCTTCGAAGCTTGATGACTGGCTGCTCTATACCCAGGACAGTCCGAGTTCTTCTGGTGCGCGAGGCATGACCCGCGGGCAGCTTTTTACCCGGTCCGGCGAGTTGATTGCCTCTGTGGCACAGGAAGGTCTGATTCGGAAACGGGCAACTGAATAAAATTCATGCAAATTGAAATTTTTGCCTATTAAATGAGCGCCTATTTGGCGCTCATTTGCATTCTGCTGCCTCGAAAACGATCTTATCTTTATAATTCAATAACTTATTTATGTGGCGAGAATCTGGCACGGCCCTTGAATGTAATAGGTCAGTCGCGGCTCACGCTTCAGCCAGCGGCCAGGAGAATTCGGCTGCTCGCCGATTAACAGAGGATGGGAAACCACATGAAAATCGTGATGGCCATTATCAAGCCATTCAAGCTGGATGAGGTGCGCGAAGCGCTCACAGCTGTCGGCATCCAGGGCCTGACCGTAACCGAGGTGAAGGGTTACGGGCGCCAGAAGGGACATACCGAAATCTATCGTGGCACTGAGTACGCCGTCAGCTTCCTGCCGAAACTGAAAGTCGAGATCGCGGTCGCCTCCGATGTGGTTGACAAGGCGGTTGAGGCCATCGCGTCGGCCGCGAAGACGGGCCAGATCGGTGACGGCAAGATCTTTGTTTATTCGATCGAGCAGGCCGTGCGCATCCGTACCGGCGAAACCAATACAGAAGCGCTTTAAGCACGGCTGATCCAGGGGAGTTTTTCTACATGTCGTTCAACACGTTCCAAACCAAGCTCGTGCGCCTCGGGGCGGCGTCGGCTGCGTTTCTCGCGCCGGTTGTTGCCTTCGCACAGGATGCGGCACCGGCCGCAGCCGCTGCTGCGGCACCTGCCATGACGGTCAACAAGGGTGATACCACCTGGATGCTGGTTTCGGCCTTGCTGGTCCTGTTGATGATCGTGCCGGGTCTAGGCCTGTTTTATGGCGGTCTTGTTCGTGCAAAGAACATGCTGTCGGTTCTCATGCAGGTGACGACGATCACGGCCCTCGCCATGATCATCTGGGTCATCTACGGCTATTCGCTCGTCTTCACCAATGGTGGCGGCCTCAATTCCTTCGTCGGCGGCTTTTCGAAGATGTTCCTCAAGGGCGTTGATGTCACCACGATGGCTGAGAGCTTCACCAAGGGTGTGGCTATCCCTGAACTGGTGTTCGTCTGCTTCCAGATGACGTTTGCGGCCATCACGCCAGCTCTGATCGTCGGCGCCTTTGCCGAGCGTATTAAGTTCTCCGCCGTCATCCTGTTCACGGTTCTGTGGCTGACCTTCATCTACTTCCCGATTGCCCACATGGTGTGGTTCTGGGGTGGCCCGAGCGCCTATACCGATCCGACCGGCCTGATCTACGGTTTCGGCGCGATCGACTTCGCGGGCGGTACCGTCGTTCACATCAATGCCGGTATTGCAGGTCTGGTTGGCTGCATCATGGTCGGCAAGCGCATCGGCTACGGCAAGGATATGATGGCTCCTCATTCGATGACCATGACGCTGATCGGCGCCGGTCTTCTGTGGGTTGGCTGGTTCGGCTTCAATGCCGGTTCGAACCTCGAATCCAACGCCTATGCGGCGCTTGCCATGATCAATACCTTCGTCGCGACAGCGGCAGCTCTCCTCTCCTGGTCACTGGTTGAAGCCATGACCCGCGGCAAGGCCTCCATGCTGGGCGCTGTCTCCGGTGCGGTCGCCGGTCTCGTCGTCATCACGCCTGCTGCCGGTTTCGTTGGTCCGATGGGCGCGATCGTCATGGGTCTCGCCGTTTCGCCGATCTGCTACTTCTTCTGCTCCACGGTGAAGAACAAGTTCGGCTACGACGATACGGCTGACGTATTCGGTATCCACGGTGTCGGCGGCATCATCGGCGCGCTGCTCACCGGCGTCTTCGTCAACCCGGCTCTCGGCGGCGCAGGCATCGTGGATTACTCCACGGCTGATTTCGCAGCCACGTACGCAGGCACGGCAACGCAGGTGTTCGCCCAGTTGAAGGGTGTTCTCGTGACGCTTCTCTGGACCGGTATCGGTTCGGCGATTCTCTACAAGATCGTCGATGTGGTCATCGGTCTGCGCGTTCCCGTCGAAGCAGAGCGCGAAGGTCTCGACCTCGCTTCGCACGGCGAAGCTGCCTACCACTCCTGATCCTAGGGAAAAGGCAGATTTCCAAGAATTGTACCGGCAGCTTTGCTGCCTGTACTCCACCTCCTTCCATGGCGGTTTACCGCTCACCTTGCCCGGCTCTCAAAGGCCGGGCTTTTTTATTGGTGGTGAATGTTCGATGTCCATGTTTGGTTAAAGTCCCGTTAACCAAACGGGGCTACCCTTCCCACTCAGGGCCGCTTTGCGCGTGGATTCCGCCACGGGCCAGGTTTCCCACCCTCTTCAACGGGATGTTCGGGCAAGAAACGATGAGCAGAAGCAATTCAGCAGCAGTGGCGCATCATTCAACACGCCATGCGCTCGTCGCGTTTTTCGTAAGACAGATTCTGGCCCTTTGCGGTTTCGCAATTTTCATCCTGCTGGCGCTGGCGGTCGCAGCCATGGCGACCTGGAACGTAGCCGATCCCAGCTTCTCCTATGCAACGGACAATGTTCCGACCAATATTCTGGGTTTTCCCGGCGCTGCCTTTGCCGATTTGATGATGCAGTTTCTGGGCCTTGCAAGCCTTCTGGCCTTGATGCCCTTGCTGGCCTGGGCGCTTGCCCTGATTGTAGGTCGTCCCATTACGCGCATCCCGGCACGCCTCGCCGCCTGGGCCGTGGGCACGTTCATGGGTGCGGCAACGCTTGGATGCTTTCCAGCTCCGCTGACCTGGCCCATCCCTAATGGAATCGGTGGGGTGATCGGGGATATGATCCTGCGCTTTCCAGCACTTTTCGTCGGCACCTATCCGACAGGCATGGTCGCGATCGTCCTGGGCAGCGTTTTTATCCTTCCCACGGCAGGTTTTCTCGCCTTTGCTGCGGGGCTCATAGGCAATGAAGAGTTGCTTTTCGAAGAAGAAGATGAAGACGAAATGCCGGAAGAACCGCGCCGTCGCCTGCCGACAGCAGCGGACTTCGGCGATGAAGACGAAGGGTTTCGCTTTACCGATTTTGTCGCCTTCGGTGCTGTTGCTCATATGTGGTACACGACGCAGGCCCGCTTCCGTCGCCTTTTCGGCCTGAAGCCGAAATCGACATCCAATGCTTTCGAGGCTCCCTATGATTTCAACGAGGACGAGTTCGGCACGCTGAACGAGCCTGTTCGGCCAAAGGTCCGGGCAGGTGGGCGTATGGAGCCGTCGCTTGATAGTTCCATGTCCGGCGTCATGGCGGCCAGACGGCGTCTGTCTCCACCCTCGCTCGCTGCGGAGGATGACGAGGACATGGACGACGACATGCCAATGCGTCCGGCTGGTATCCTTTCCGATGATGAGGACGATACACCGCGCGGTCTTCGCGCATCCGCCCGTGTGACGCCCGCTGCACCCCAGCCCCGGCAGGCGAGCCGCAGCATGCGGGAAGGTCAACGCTCGTTCATCGATCCTGAAGGTTTCGAACTGCCATCCGTTCATCTGCTGGCGGAGCCGCGGCATGTGACTCGTGATGCCACGCTTTCTGCCGATGCACTGGAGCAGAATGCACGTATGCTGGAAGGTGTTCTGGAAGATTTCGGCGTCAAGGGCGAGATCATCCATGTGCGCCCCGGCCCTGTGGTTACGCTTTATGAGCTGGAGCCGGCACCCGGTATCAAGTCTTCCCGTGTCATCGGTCTGGCTGACGACATCGCCCGCTCCATGAGCGCGATTGCCGCACGCGTTGCCGTCGTTCCGGGCCGAAACGCCATCGGCATTGAGCTGCCGAACCAGACGCGTGAAACGGTTTTCCTGCGTGAACTGATCGGCAGCCAGGATTTCGACAGCAGCAAGGCGAAGCTCGCCATGGCGCTCGGCAAGACCATCGGCGGCGAGCCCGTCATCGCCGATCTCGCCAAGATGCCGCATTTGCTGGTCGCCGGTACAACGGGTTCCGGTAAATCCGTTGCCATCAACACCATGATCCTGTCGCTGCTCTATCGCCTCTCGCCGGAGAAGTGTCGCCTGATCATGATCGATCCCAAGATGCTGGAACTGTCGGTCTATGACGGTATTCCGCACCTGCTCTCGCCGGTCGTCACCGATCCGAAAAAAGCGGTCGTTGCGCTGAAATGGACCGTGCGCGAGATGGAAGAGCGCTACAAGAAGATGTCCAAGATCGGTGTTCGCAACATCGATGGCTTCAACAGCCGCGTGGAGCAGGCCATTGCCAAGGGCGAAGTGCTGACCCGTACGGTGCAGACCGGTTTCGATCGCCAGACGGGCGAGGCCATGTATGAGACGGAAGAATTCGACCTGAAGCCCATGCCGTATATCGTCGTCATTATCGACGAAATGGCCGATCTGATGATGGTGGCGGGCAAGGACATCGAAGGTGCAGTGCAGCGTCTGGCGCAGATGGCGCGTGCGGCGGGTATCCACGTCATCATGGCAACGCAGCGCCCGTCGGTCGATGTGATTACCGGCACGATCAAAGCCAACTTCCCGACACGTATTTCTTTTCAGGTCACGTCCAAGATCGACAGCCGCACAATTCTGGGCGAACAGGGTGCAGAACAACTGCTGGGCATGGGTGACATGCTCTACATGGCGGGCGGCGGGCGCATTCAGCGCGTTCATGGTCCCTTCGTTTCCGATACGGAAGTGGAAGAGATCGTGTCCTACCTCAAGACGCAGGGCGCGCCGCAATATCTCGATGCCATCACGGCGGATGATGACGAGGATGGTGAGGGTGGTGGTGGACCAGCCGGAACCGGCAATCTTTCGGATTCGGATGATCCATACGATCAGGCGGTCGCTATCGTGCTGCGTGATGGCAAGGCATCCACGTCCTATATCCAGCGCAGGCTAGGGATCGGCTATAACCGTGCCGCCTCGCTGATCGAGCGGATGGAAAACGAGGGCCTGATCGGCCCTGCCAATCATGCCGGCAAACGCGAGATTCTGGTGCCGACGGAAGCCGATATCATCGATCGCTAATCCTATATTGCGCCGGGAACCCGGATGAAGTTCAGCCGTTGCCGTGGCTCATGCACTCTGCTTCAAAGCTCAGGTCTGGCTCAAGCTTTGTTGGCTAGTGTGCGCCATAGAGACGCCGCCTTTTTCGGCGAAAAGACACGTGAAGGAGAATAAAAAATATGTCGACCCGTGTGTCCCCCACAGTTCTTGATCGTCGTAATCTCATCATCGGCCTTGGTTGTCTTGGGGTGACGGCGCTTGCTGGTTTGCCAGCCATGGCGCAGGATGCCGTAGGCGCCGCGACCGCGCAGAAGATTGCCGATCACTTCTCTTCCGTCAAAACCATGATGGGTGAATTCGTGCAGTTCGGTCCACGTGGAGAGCAGACTGGCGGCAAATTCTTCATTGAACGTCCCGGCAAGCTGCGCTTCAACTTCGAGGACCCATCGCCTATCCGGGTGATTTCGGATGGGGACAACGTTGTCATCGGGAATCTGAAGCTCAAGACCTGGGATATCTATCCGCTCTCCAAGACGCCGCTCAGCCTGCTTCTCGCCAACAGGATCGATCTGTCGAACCAGATGGTGCGCAACGTCAAGCAGGAGCCCGATCTCGTCACCATCGTGCTGGGCAACAAGACGGTGTTCGGCGATTCCACCATTACCATGATGTTCGACCCGAAGACCTTCGATCTGCGCCAGTGGACGATCACCGATGTGCAGGGCAAGGATACCTCGGTCATGATCTACAACGTCCAGAACGGCGTTCGCTTCGACGATAAGGTATTCGCCATCCCCTATAACGAGGTCCACAAGCTTTAAGGAATTCCCGCTGGCGGGCTGCAAATGGCAATTTCTGCGCTTCCATTGCTCACGTACATTTAAGTACGCTCCGCTCCGGTTCTCGAAATCACCATTTTCGCCACGCCATCGGAAATTCCGGCTCCCGTGGGCGGGCTGCAAATGGTGACCTTAGCGCCCTTGCTCTTGACCATCAAAACAGCCTAAACCTCGGCCAACAAGCCGAGGTTTTTTACATGCGCTTTTCCATCACCACCTGGAACATCAATTCGGTACGCCTGCGGCTGCCGATCGTCGAACAGTTCATCGTGCGGGAAAAGCCGGATATTCTCTGCCTGCAGGAAATCAAGTGCCGCGCGGAGGAGTTCCCGCTCGAGCCATTGCAGAAGATGGGTTACGAGCACATCATCCTGCATGGGCAGAAGGGCTATCACGGCGTCGCAATCCTCTCTAAAGTGCCACTGACGGAAGACCATCGGCAGGATTATTGCGGTGTGGGCGACGCCCGTCATATCTCGGCCATCTTCGAGCGCGGCTCGCGCCGGATCCGTATTCATAACTTTTACGTACCCGCGGGCGGCGACGAACCGGATCGGACCATCAACCCGAAATTCGGCCACAAGCTGGATTTCGTCGAGGAAATGAAGGCGCTGAAGGCGTCTACGCCGGGTGTTTCCTCCATCCTTGTTGGCGATCTCAACATTGCACCGCTGGAGCATGATGTCTGGTCGCACAAGCAGATGCTGAAAATCGTCAGCCACACGCCGGTCGAGACGGAAGGCCTGACGGAGGTGATGGAAAAGGGCGGCTGGCTGGATCTCATGCGTCAGCACGTTCCGGCATCCGAAAAGCTCTACACCTGGTGGAGCTACCGCGCCAAGGACTGGGAAGCCGCAGACCGTGGCCGCAGGCTGGACCATATCTGGTCCTCCCCCGATCTGGGACCTTTTCTTGAGAAGATCGAAGTGCTGAAAGAAGCCCGCGGCTGGGACCGTCCGTCAGACCATGTGCCGGTGACAGCAACGTTTCGGATATGACGACCATACAGGCTTCAGGATTCAGTGTCGAGTTTGCTCGTCCGATAGATCTTCACTGCTCAAGTTGAATTCGACCGGTTTAGACCTTTCCAGACGCGCCTTGAACTGTGCCCGTTCATCGATCAAACGAACCTGCTCGCGATCTGCTTTCCAAGCCCAGATCATCAAAGCCAATAGCAGCAGGCCGCCAACGCCAGCAAAGAGCCGACTTGCCCAGAATCCGACCGCGCCATATGGGCTTGGAAGCTCCTCCCAGCTAATATGATAGGCTAAGATTCCCGCAAGGGTTCCGAGAATGACTGCCGCTATACCGATTCTACCCCTTTTGTCCCGCATGACTACCTCCGGCTTAACTGCGGGCTAATACACATACAAAAATTGCAATGCTACGGCATCGGCTATTCTTGGTTAAGAAGATTTTAGGGTGAAATAGTGAAGCAGCAACTCCAAAGGAGCCGGTGACACCTCAAGCAAACCGCCCCGCCATGCGGGTGGCGGCCAGCGCCAGATCGACAATGTTCTGGCGAATGCGTGATTCCATCAGTCCCGCGACCTGCGGATATTCCTCCAGCAGGCGATGAAACAGGGTGCGGGGAATGCGAACAACTTCACCGTCGTCCGAAGCGATGGCGGTGAACTTGCGCTCCACCATGGTCACAAGCGCAAGTTCGGAGAGAAGCGTTCCGGGTCCGGCGCGATCCCGGAATTCAAGCTCGCCCGATCGGCTTTCGACGTAAAGGTCGAAATGGCCTCGTGAGACGACGAAGGCGCATTCCGCTGGTGAATGTTCGCGAAACAGCGCCTGCCCCTTCTGGATATTGCGGCGCTCGGCACCGAAGGCGATCAGCCGCAACTGGTCGCTATCCAGCCCCTGGAAAAGCGGAACCTGAGCCAGAAGCTGGATATCATCGCTGAGCGTCATTTCAATTCACCCTCACGGCACGATCTTGTAGCCGCCATTCTCGGTCACGAGAATCTCGGCATTGGAGGGATCCCGCTCGATTTTCTGGCGAAGACGATAAACGTGGGTTTCCAGCGTGTGCGTCGTGACGCCTGAATTATAGCCCCAGACCTCTTCGAGCAGGATGTCGCGCGTCACAACCTTCTGCCCTGCGCGGTAAAGGTAGCGGATGATCGCTGATTCCTTTTCCGTCAGGCGGATCTTCTTGCCGTCATCTGTCGTCAGAAGTTTCTGGCTCGGCTTGAACACGTAAGGGCCAACAGTGAAGGTGGCGTCTTCGCTCTGTTCATACTGGCGAAGCTGTGCCCGCATGCGAGCAAGAAGCACGGCAAAGCGGAAGGGCTTGGTGACATAGTCGTTTGCGCCCGCTTCCAGTCCCAGAATGGTGTCGGAATCCGTATCGTGGCCCGTCAGCATGATGATGGGCGCCTTGAAGCCACCTTTTCGCATCAGCTTCACGGCTTCGCGCCCGTCCATGTCCGGCAAGCCAACATCCATGATCAGGAGATCGACCTGAGCTGCCTTGGCCGTTGCCATGGCCTTTGTTGCCGTGGCTTCCTGCAGGAGGCTGAATTCCTCGTACAGTGAAAGTTGCTCGACCAGCGTTTCACGCAGATCATTGTCATCATCCACCAGCAGTACAGTCCGCGCTGCCATCGATATCTACGCCTTTCTTGAAGTTGATCGCCGAAAAGGTTCGGCAGGCTTCGATTCATCTTCCATCATGCTATGATTCCATTCGAAATCATATCCAAAGCAATTCTGTGTGAGACAAAATGGGTGGGGAAAAGGTCAATCGCAAGGCCACAATCATCACGGTACATCACAGCCCCGTCAGTCGCTCTCGTGCTGTGGTGTCGCTGGGTAATGTCAAGGTTGCAGCTGCCATTGGAAGGTCTGGCCGCACCAGCCGCAAGCGGGAAGGCGATGGAGCAACCCCGATCGCCGACATGAAGGTGCTCTACGGGTTCCTGCGCGGCGATCGCCTCAAGGGTGTCAAGACGCCTTTGCCGACCCGGCGCATCGCAGGAAACATGCTGTGGTGCGATGAGCCGGGCCATCCCAGCTACAACCGACTTGTCAGAGCGCCTTTCAAACCCAGTCACGAAGAGATGAGCCGCAAGGATGGGCTCTATGATATCTGTCTCGTGCTCGATTGGAACATAAGCTCGCGTGCCCGTTACCGCGGTTCAGCCATCTTCTTTCACCTCATCCGGCCGGGTTATGAGCCGACGGCTGGCTGCATTGCGGTGTCGCTGAAAGACATGCGGCGGATCCTGCCGTATATTCGCACAGGTACGCGGGTGCGGGTTTTCTAGGAGACTTCGAGGGAGGAGATCTGGGGAACTGTCGCATCCCTGAAACATGGCAGGCCTAGATTGGAACACCTTTAAAAGAGAGCAATCAGGAGACGGTTCGATGAACGAGCATGTGACGCATAATCCTTTCCCTACCTCGCTGTTGGAAGAGGCGGATGGCGAGGGCCACAACATCAGCGATAACGCCACGATGGGCGAAATCATTTCGAAGCGGTTCTCGCGCCGCAATTTCCTGCAAGGGTCTCTCGCGGTTTCCGCGATTGCGGCGACCGTCAGCCCTGTTGCGCTGATGAGCGCAGACGAGGCGCGTGCGGCGGGCAAGGCCGGTTCCGCTTTCAACTTCAACGAAATCGAAGCTGGCGTCGATGCCAAGCATCACGTGGCGGAAGGCTATAATGCAGATGTGCTGCTGCGCTGGGGCGATGCGGTTCTGCCGGGCGCGCCGAACTTCGATCCCCTGAAGCAGACGGCAGAGGCACAGGCCAAGCAGTTCGGCTACAACAATGATTACGTGGGCTTCATTCCGCTGGAAGGGTCTTCCACTCACGGCCTTCTGGTTGTGAACCATGAGTACACCAACCCGCATCTGATGTTCCCTGGCCTCGTCAAGATCGTCGATGGCAAGGTCAAGCAAAACAAGCTTTCCAAGGAGCAGGTGGATGTCGAAATGGCTGCCCATGGCGGCACCATTGTTGAAATCCGCAAGCAGAACGGCAAGTGGCAGGTGATTGCCGATGGCAAGATGAACCGCCGCATCACCTCCAACACCCCGATGCAGATCACCGGCCCTGCCGCTGGTCATGATCGCCTGAAGACTGCGGCCGATCCGACCGGCACCAAGGTGTTCGGCACACTGAACAACTGTGCGGGCGGGGTGACTCCGTGGGGCACCTACATCATGGCGGAAGAAAACTTCCACGGTTACTTCCAGGGCAAGCTGCCGGAAGGCCATGCCGAAGCGGCCAATTACAAGCGTTATGGTGTGCCGGAAGGCTCCTATGAGTGGGGCAATTTCTACGACCGCTTCGACCTTTCCAAGGAGCCGAACGAGCCGAACCGCTTCGGCTGGATTGTGGAAGTGGATGCCATGGATCCGACGTCTACGCCGAAGAAGCGCACGGCCCTTGGCCGCTTCAAGCATGAGGGTGCGGAAAGCATCGTGGCGAAGAATGGCAAGGTCGTCTTCTATCTCGGCGATGACGAGCGCTTCGACTATGTCTACAAGTTCGTGACTGACGGCACCTTCAACCCGAAGGATCGCAAGGCCAATATGGACCTGCTCGACAAGGGCACGCTTTATGTCGCCAAGTTTGGCGAAGACGGTTCCATGCAGTGGCTGCCCATGGTCCATGGTCAAGGGCCGCTAACGGAAGCAAACGGCTTCAAGAGCCAGGCCGATGTGCTGATCGAAACGCGCAAGGCAGGCGATCTTTTGGGTGCCACCAAGATGGACCGCCCGGAAGACATTCAGCCGAACGCTGTGAACGGCAAGGTCTACGTGATGTTGACCAACAACAGCAAGCGCAAGGCCGATCAGGTCAACGCCGCCAATCCGCGTGCGGAAAACGCCTTCGGTCACATCATCGAGATCACTGAAAACGATAGCGATTTCACCGCGACTGCCGGTAAGTGGGAAGTGCTGCTGAAGTGCGGCGATCCGTCCGTTGCGGCCGTTGGCGCCACATTCTCGACGGAAACGACGAAGAACGGCTGGTTCGGTATGCCGGATAACTGTGCAGTGGATAGCGCAGGTCGTCTGTGGGTGGCAACGGATGGCAACAGCCCGAAGGGCACCGGTCGTACCGATGGTCTCTGGGCGGTCGATACGGAAGGTGCGGCTCGCGCCACGTCCAAGCTGTTCTTCCGGGTGCCAGTTGGTGCAGAAATGTGTGGCCCACTGTTCACGCCGGACGATGAGACGGCCTTCGTTGCCGTTCAGCATCCGGCTGATGGCGGTGAGGATTGGGAAGGCCATGGCCGTCCGTCCTATTACGAGGATCTCTCCACCCGCTGGCCGGACTTCAAGCCGGATATGCCGACCCGTCCGGCTGTGGTCGCGATTACCAAGATCGGCGGCGGCAAGATTGCCGTATAGCATTTGAACTGAGGGGGCCTCGCGATCCTATCGCGGGGCCTTTTCCTGCCTGCTCTGCGCAATTCCGAACGCAAAACCGGTTCCCAATTTTGTTGGAATTGCTTTATCTTCCAATCGCAATCGCCCCCGCTGCCACAATCAGGCAGGCGAGAATGCGCTTGGGACTGAGTGTTTCCCCCAGGAACAACCGTCCGATGATCATTGCGAAGACGACGCTTGTCTCGCGGATGGCGGTGATCGGGCCTGCTGGTCCCATGGAATAGGCTATGATCACCACGCCATAGGCGATCAGCACGAAAACGCCCGCCAGCAGCGCCTTCTGGCATTCGCGCTCCCTGAGGTTCAGGGTGAACTTTCCGCGCATCAGCACGTAAGCGACAATCAGCAGTACGCCATAGGTGAACAGAACCCAGGCGGCATAGGCTTTCGGGTCATCGAAATGCTTCACTCCGGTGGAATCGACCGTCGCATAGGTCGCAATGATCAGGCCGGTCAAAAGCGCCCAGAGGATCGAGGACGTGGGCGCCCGGTTGCGCCCGATGGACAGGCTCATGATGCCGATGGCCACCAGCGACACGCCGATCAACTGGCTGAAGCTCAACATCTGGCCCGTTAGCAAAAAGGTGCCGAGTGAGACGAGCAGCGGCACCGAGCCGCGTACTATGGGGTAGACCTGTCCGAGATCCCCTAGCCGATAGGCGAAAACGAGGAATACACTATAGGCGACCTGCAACAGCGACGACGCCAGGATAAAGCCGAAGCCCATCAATGTGGGCAGGGGAAAATAGAAGAGAAGCAGTGGCAGCGTTGCTGCAATGCCGGTCACACCCATAACGGTGATGGACCAGAGGCGGTCGGCACCGGAGCGCAGAAAGGCGTTCCAGCTTGCATGCAAAATCGCTGCCGTCAGTGCCAGCGCAATCACGGCGGGGCTCATGTGGAAGCCACTGTCAAGAGGGTAGGGGAGAGGTAGGCGGGCATTGTGTGAACCAGTGATTTGTCGCAACACTGGGACCGCCCGCCATTTATGTCAATCATGTGACAGTGGCGTCACGCCCCGCTTCACGCAAAAACACCCTTGCCGATGACGGGCGTGGACGGAACGGCCATATCCCTTGGCTCCAGAAGGCCTGCATCATAGCCCAGCTTGCCTGCCTCGATTGCCAAGGCGAAGGCTCTTGCCATACTGGCCGGGTCGCCCGCGCCGGACACGGCGGTGTTCAAGAGCACCGCATCGTAGCCCAGTTCCATGACCGTCGTGGCATGGGAGGGGCGTCCCATGCCGGCATCGACGATCAACGGAATATCGGGAAACTCTGCCCGCATGGAACGCAGCGCCGGGATGTTCTGCGGACCCATGGCGCTGCCAATCGGCGCGCACCAAGGCATCAGTACCTTGCAGCCTGCCTGCAGCAGGCGCTCACCCACGACCAGATCGTCCGTCGTGTAGGGAAAGACCTCAAACCCTTCATCGCTCAGGATACGGGCAGCCTCTACCAGCTGGAAGACATCCGGCTGTAGCGTGTCCTGATGGCCGATCAGCTCCAGCTTGATCCAGTTGGTGCGGAAGAGATCGCGCGCCATTTTTGCCGTCAACACCGCTTCGGATACGGCATGGCATCCGGCGGTGTTGGGCAGAACATGCACACCCAGGTCTCGGATCATTTCGATGAAACCGCCGCCCGTGCGCCCACCGGCGGTTTCGCGCCGCAGCGAGACAGTCACGATCTCGGTTCCAGATTGCCTCACGGCGGCAGACAGGTCTAGCGGCGATGGATAGCGGGCGGTGCCGAGCAGCAGACGGGAGCGGACTGTCGTTCCATAGAGGCAGAATGCCATGGTCAGCCTCCCTGCCGGGGCGAGAGGATCTCTATCCGGTCATTCGGTTTTAGTTTCAACGTCCCCCGTTCTTCGCGGTGAACGAGTTCCTCATTGACAGCTGTTGCCAGCCATTCGCCTTCGTATTCCATTTCCTGCAGCAGATCAGCGAGCGTCTTGGCCCGAACACTGACATTTTCGCCGTTCACGATCACGTTCATGCCGCTCCCTTTCGTCTGCTTCGCTGGAGAAGATCCGCGGCCTCCTTCGCGAGTGCGGGTGCTGCCAGAAATCCATGGCGATAGAGCCCGGTAATGGCGATGCCGTCCCGTGTTTTCACAATACGCGGCGTGTTGTTGATGAAGGCCGGACGAACGCCTGCTCCCGTTTCCAGAATGCGGGCCTCGCCGAAGGCCGGGTGAAGCGCAAAGGCGATGTTGAGCAGTTCCATGATCGAGCGAGCGGAGGCCTCGCTCCCGTCATTGCTCTCGATCATGGTTGCGCCCAGCATGAAGCGCCCCTCGCCACGAGGGACGATGTAGATCGGGTGGCGTGGATGCAGGACACGCACGGTGCGGGTCAGCTGGATGTCGCGGGTCTCCAGCATCAGCATTTCCCCGCGCACACCGCGCAGGCCCTTTATCGTGCCAATGGCGGAGGGACCGGTGCAATCAACCACGCTGGAGAAGGTGCGCAGCGGCGTTGCCAGTCGTTGGCTAAAGGACATGGTGACACCGCAATTTTCCAGTTTTTCCTGAAGGCTGCGCAGTGCCTTCCGCGGGTCCAGATGCGCTTCGCCGGCGAAATAGAGCCCGCGCTGAAAACGCCCCGCCAGCGCAGGTTCCAGCGCGGCAACGCCGTTTTCATCCAGCCATTGATAGCCATTGGTCCGTTTGGCAAAGCGCTCCAGTTCCACGCGATCACGGTTTTGCGCAACCACCAGTGTCCCCTTGCGATGCACCAGTCCTGGCAGGGCTTGCTCCCACCAGTCGGCGGCGGAAAGGCCGAGTTCGAACACTGTCTCATTGGCCGATTCCCGCTCACACCAGGGTGCCAGCATGCCTCCGGCATAATAGGATGCGCCATGACCGCCCGAAGGGGCGGTATCATTCAGCGTCACGTTCAGGCCGCGGCGGCGCAATTCATAGGCGAGCACGAGGCCGGCAACACCGGCCCCTTTGATCAGAATGCTCATCGTTCAGGCCCGTCCATCTTCCGAAATCGGCATGTAAAGATCGCCGCCCTCGCGGAACTTTGCGGCCATGGCCTCCAGCCCTTCCTTCTGCGCCTCGGCGCGGATGTCATGCGATATGCGCATGGAGCAGAATTTCGGCCCGCACATGGAGCAGAAATGCGCGACCTTGTGCGCTTCTTTCGGGAGGGTCTCGTCGTGATAGGAGCGGGCAGTGTCCGGATCGAGCGCGAGGTTGAACTGATCCTCCCAGCGAAACTCGAAACGGGCGCGCGATAGCGCATCGTCGCGCACCTGTGCTGCCGGATGCCCCTTGGCGAGATCGGCCGCATGGGCTGCGATCTTGTAGGTGATGACCCCCACCTTCACATCGTCACGGTCAGGCAGACCAAGATGCTCCTTGGGTGTCACGTAGCAGAGCATGGCCGTGCCGTACCAGCCGATCATGGCCGCCCCGATGCCGGAGGTGATGTGGTCGTAACCGGGTGCGATGTCTGTCGTCAGCGGTCCGAGTGTATAGAACGGTGCCTCGCCACACACCTTCAACTGCTTGTCCATGTTCTCCTTGATCTTGTGCATGGGAACATGGCCCGGACCCTCGATCATCACCTGGCAATCCTTCGCCCAGGCAATCTTGGTCAGCTCGCCCAGCGTTTCCAGCTCGGCAAACTGCGCGGCGTCATTGGCATCGGCAATCGAGCCGGGGCGCAGGCCGTCCCCCAGTGAGAAGGACACATCGTAGGCGCGGCAGATGTCGCAGATTTCTTCGAAATGCTCGTAAAGGAAGCTCTCCTTGTGGTGGTGCAGGCACCACTTGGCCATGATCGAGCCGCCGCGCGACACGATACCCGTCACACGATTGACCGTCAGCGGAATGTAGTGAAGGCGCACACCTGCATGGATGGTAAAGTAATCGACGCCCTGTTCCGCCTGTTCGATCAGCGTGTCGCGGAACACCTCCCAGGTCAGATCCTCGGCAATGCCACCGACCTTCTCCAGCGCCTGATAGAGCGGCACGGTGCCAATCGGCACCGGCGAATTGCGGATGATCCAGTCGCGGATATTGTGAATGTTGCGCCCGGTGGAAAGGTCCATCACCGTATCGGCTCCCCAGCGGATCGCCCAGACCATCTTTTCCACTTCCTCCGCCATGGAGGAGGTGACGGCAGAATTTCCGATATTGGCGTTGATCTTGACCAGGAAGTTTCGGCCAATCGCCATCGGCTCCAGTTCCGGGTGGTTGATGTTGGCGGGGATGATGGCGCGACCAAGTGCCACTTCCTGCCGCACGAATTCCGGCGTCACATAGTCCGGAATGGCAGCGCCAAAGCTCTCGCCATCTCTCGCCAGCTTTTCCTTGATGGCTCTGCGCCCAAGATTCTCGCGGATCGCCACGAACTCCATTTCCGGCGTGATGATCCCTGCCCGCGCATAGGCAAGCTGGGTCACGGCTTTGCCTTCAATGGCACGTCGCGGCTTCGGCTGAATGGGGAAGGCGGGCGTCAGGCGCTCGCCGCTGGCATAACCGTTATCCTCCGGCTTCACATCGCGGCCCATGTAAGCTTCCGTGTCGCCGCGCGCTGCAACCCAGGTCTCGCGCAGGGGGGCTAAGCCCTTCTCGATCTCGATCGCAACCGCCGGATCGGTATAGGGACCGGATGAATCATAGACCGTGACAGGCGGTTCGCCGGAGGTCGGATGCAGGGCGATCTGGCGCAGCGGAACCCGGATCTCCGGGTGCAGTTCGCCGCTGACATGAATCTTGGTGGATGCAGGAAGCGGACCCGTCGTCACATCAAGTCGCGGGAAGTTCTGGGCAATGTTCATCGTGGAACTCCAAGGTTTGAGTTTGGAGATCCAGTCAAGTCAGCCGGAAAGATGGATAGACGCCGAGACAAGGCTTATCGCCTTGTACAATTCGCGCGCTCGCACCGTCCCTACGCCAGTATGAACTGGATCAGGTTCAACGGGTCACCGCGCTGCTTGGCCTTTAAGCACAAGCCCAGCGGAATCTCAGCCCCTTGCGGGACACCCCTGGTGAATGCGCGCGATTCTGGAGCGAACTGTCTGATGTGTCAACGTCACATCTTGTGCGTTTGCAAAATTTTCTGCTCAGCTAAAGATTGAGATATTCGAATTTTCTATCAGATTACGGTCCGTGTCCGGGTTTCTGTCCGGTCTTCAGGCTTCAGGCACGTCAAAGGCTTCTCCTGGCCGAAGCGGACGGAACCTCTCAGGCTTGACTTGTGCTGCCTGAAGCGCATTGCGCAGCGCTGCCAGCGGTTCTTCTATGCCCTCATCGGTCAGCTTCACCGTGCCCCAGTGGTGGCCAATGGCGTAGGATGCCTTGGCAAGCTGCATTCCGGCCACGGCTTCCTCCGGGTTCTGGTGTTGCGCTTGCATGAACCAGCGCGGTTCATAGGCACCGATCGGCAGAATGGCCAGACGGAAGGAGCCATGCTTTTCCTGTGCCGCCTTATAGTTGATGCCCTGATGGAAGCCCGTGTCACCAATGTGATAGATCTTGCCGGCCAGTGTCTCGATCACGAAAGCGCCCCATAGAGCCATGCTGCGGTCGCCAAGCCCACGGGCCGACCAGTGGTGGCACGGCTCGCAATGGATGGTCACGTTTTTGCCGACATAATCCTTCGAGTCCCAATCCATGACGGTGATGCGCGGATCATCCAGTTCCGGTCCGAAGACTTTGTCGTTGCCAAGCGGCGTAATGTAGCGTGGACGATGGGCTGCGTGAATGCGCTTCAGCGTTTCGATGTCCAGATGGTCATAGTGGTTGTGGGTAATGATCACGAGATCGATAGCCGGCAAATCTTCCAGCCGGATGCCGGGTTCGTTAACGCGTCTCGGTCCAGCAAAGGAAACGGGACTGGTGCGGTCCGACCAGACGGGGTCGGTCAGGATGTTCAGGCCCGCAACCTGGATCAGCATGGAAGCATGCCCGACCATGGTCACCACCATGCGGTTTCCAGTAACACGCTTTTCAGGCTTTGCGCCTGCAAACGGGCTGGGATAGGCCTCAGGCCAGTCAATGCTCTTGCTGTTAAACCGCCATTTCAGCAGATTGCCCAAGCCCTTCGGTGCCTCGCCACCCGGATTGAAGAAACGCGTTCCATCGAAATGATCGGACACCGGCCCCGCATAATACTTATTGGCTGCCATGGCTCTCCCTGCCGCAAGCCCGCCTCCGAGAAGAGCAAGACCGCCGATTGCTGACCATTTCAAGAAGTTGCGTCGTTTCATCGCTCAATCCAAGGTACTAATATTGATCGAGCCGGTTCATGATGAAATCTTTCACTTCATCGGTAAGGGCACCACATTGCGTGATGGATATTTTTAAAGCCTGAACATGTGTTGGAGTGAGGCGACCAAGCACTTCTGCTTGGTTGACTTCGAATGCCATGTCCTTGATCAGCTGTTGTAATTCAATATAGCTATCATGTTCGAGGAAGGGCGCCCCCTCAGCTCTCAAGATCATGTGCGGAGGGAATAGCGGTTTTGAGTTTATACGGAAAAACATATTCGCTTGGGGGCAAATACATATGTGCCGCTTGAATTTCGGCGGCTTAGTCTTGCGATCCCAAACGCGAATGACATGGCCAACCAGCAACGCCATTTAGAAGACTGCCGAACGGGCTGTTTCCTCGATCATTTCCGCCTTATCAGCACGCAAAGGATCATCATCGGTCAAGAAGTCCCGGTAATCCATCTGTAAACCTGCGGCTTTCACGTATGCCGGATCATCATGAGTTTCCTCATAGATGTCATCGAAGCGACGCCCATCGACATGTTCCACGCCAAACTTCAGGGCTTCTCGGTCTGTTTCGGAGAGACGTCTAAGATTGGGCTCCCGTTCGCCATAAACTCTGTGCGCATCGTCGATCATCAAAGGAAGATTGCCGTTGCTATCCAGAGCAATCATCTCAATCGGATCGCGTTTCAGAAGGTTATAAATGACCTGCGGAAGGGGCCCGAATGGGGCGGCACTATAAAGGTCTCCGCAAATCGGGCGACCATAGTTTTGCAAGTGATACTTATCGGCAAAAAATGCAGCCTTAACGATGTGATACACGTCGAATCCAGGCCTTGCCGTCACAATCCAAAGGATTGCTTCGAGTGCTTTTTGCGCGTTAGGTATATATCTCGGAATGTAGGACATATGTCCAATCTATCGCGAAAGATGATTAATTTCAAGTATTTAGTTAACTCATTGAATTGGTTCTGCTTTGCTCTCGGCTTTCCAGGTTTTGCCATAATCCCTGCAAGCCTTGACTTTGCGGGCAAGTTCCTGTTTAAGCCGCGCATCTGCTGAAAGTTTCAAGAACTTTAGCCGCCGACCGGGACCCGTGAAGGTATAAAGAGATCCCGGAGGTCAACACCCGACAGCGCGTTGCGCCCTCGGGTGTCTTTTGGCTTTGCGTCTTGTTTTTCGGCGGCAAAGACCCGACGTTTGCGTCAGTCAGCACTGTGCAACGTCAAGAAGGATGAAACGATGTTCGAAAACCTCCAGGACCGTCTTGGTTCCATCTTGAGTGGACTGACCGGCCGTGGCGCGCTTTCCGAGGCGGATGTCTCGGCGGCCATGCGCGAGGTTCGCCGTGCGCTTCTGGAAGCGGACGTTGCTCTCGAGGTCGTTCGCTCCTTTACTGATCGCGTTCGCGAAAAGGCCGTTGGTGCTTCTGTTCTGAAGTCGATCAAGCCCGGCCAGATGGTCGTCAAGATCGTTCATGACGAACTGGTCGAGATGCTGGGTTCGGAAGGCGTTTCGATCGATCTCAATGCGCCCGCGCCGGTCGTCATCATGATGGTCGGTCTGCAGGGTTCGGGTAAGACCACCACCACCGGCAAGATTGCCAAGCGGTTGACAGACCGCGACCGCAAAAAGGTGCTGATGGCATCGCTCGATACGCGCCGTCCGGCCGCGCAGGAGCAATTGCGCCAGCTGGGCGTTCAGACGGGCGTCGATACGCTGCCGATCATTGCGGGCCAATCGCCGACGGATATCGCGTCCCGCGCCGTTCAGGCCGCCAAGCTCGGCGGTCATGACGTGGTTATTCTCGATACGGCTGGCCGCACACATATTGACGAGCCGCTGATGGCGGAGATGGCCGAGATCAAGGCCCGCTCCAAGCCGCACGAAATTCTGCTGGTTGCGGATTCGCTGACCGGTCAGGATGCCGTCAACCTCGCCCGCAATTTCGATGAGCGCGTCGGCATCACCGGCCTCGTTCTCACCCGTATGGATGGCGATGGCCGCGGCGGTGCAGCCCTCTCCATGCGTGCCGTCACCGGCAAGCCGATCAAGCTGATCGGTATCGGCGAAAAGATGTCGGAGCTCGACGAGTTCCACCCGCGCCGCATCGCAGACCGCATTCTCGGCATGGGCGATATCGTTTCGCTGGTCGAAAAGGCTGCCGAAAACATCGACGCTGAAAAAGCGCGTGCCATGGCCGAAAAGATGGCCAAGGGCAAGTTCGACCTGAATGATCTGGCCGAGCAGTTGAAGCAGATGAAGTCGCTGGGCGGCATGGGCGGCATCATGGGAATGATGCCCGGCATGGCGGGCATGAAGGACAAGCTGGCCGCCTCTGGCATGAGCGACAAGATGTTTGATCGTCAGCTCGCCATTATTTCGTCCATGACCAAGGCCGAGCGTGCCAACCCGGATATCCTCAAGCACAGCCGCAAGAAGCGCATTGCTGCCGGTTCGGGCACGGATGCCGCTGAAATCAACAAGCTCCTCAAGATGCATCGCCAGATGGCGGACATGATGAAGGCCATGGGTGCCAAGGGCAAGGGCGGCATCATGAAGCAGATGATGGGTGGCCTTGCGGGCAAGATGGGTCTTGGTGGCCTTGGTGGTGGTATGGGTGGCGGTATGGGCGGCATGCCCGATTTGTCGCAGATGGACCCCAAGCAGCTGGAAGCGCTGGCGAAGCAGGCGGAAGCCGCAGGCTTCAAGCCGGGTTCGATGCCGGGTCTTCCCGGTGGAATGCCAGGATTGGGCGGCAAACTTCCGGGGTTGGGCGGCCTGCCGGGTCTTCCCGGCTTTCCGAAGAAGAAGTGAGGGGAGGCGCTCAAAGCCATGGTTGATCCAAAGGTCAAAGAACAGCTCGGCAAGTATCGCCAGTCGATCGACAATATCGACGCGGCTCTGGTGCACATGCTGGCGGAGCGTTTTCGCTGTACGAAGGAAGTGGGCATTCTGAAGGCCCAGTTCGATTTGCCGCCGGCAGACCCGGCGCGCGAGGAATACCAGATCGAGCGCTTGCGCCGCCTTGCCAAGGATGCGCAGCTCGATCCGGATTTTGCGGAGAAGTTCCTGAATTTCATTATCAAGGAAGTCATCCGTCATCATGAAGCCATTGCTGCCGAACACGGCGGCGTCACTGAAAAGACCGCCTGATCGCGGCCTCGAAACAACAGGACCGTCGAAGAAGACGGCCCTTACTGAAAAACCGAAGGAGTTTGAAATGTCCCTGAAGATCCGTCTGGCCCGTGGTGGTTCCAAGAAGCGTCCTTACTACCACGTTGTTGTTGCAGATGCCCGCGCGCCGCGCGATGGCCGCTTCATCGCAACGCTCGGTTCCTGGAACCCGATGCTGCCGAAGGACAATGCCGAGCGCGTCAAGCTCGACGTTGAAGGCATCAAGGCATGGGTTGCCAAGGGCGCACAGCCGACCGACCGCGTTCTGCGCTTCATGGCAGAAGCTGGCATTGCAGAGCGCGCTGCTCGCAACAATGCTGAAAAGGGCAAGCCGGGCAAGAAGGCTCAGGAGCGCGCTGCTGAAAAGGCACAGAAGGCTGCTGAAGCCGCTGCTGCTGAATAAGCTGTTGCATTGTCGAATTCAGAGCGGGTGGCGTGGAAACACGCCGCCCGCTTTGCTATTTCGGTCTTTCTGTTTTCAAGAGCGCCGATCCGGGTTACAGCATCTGGCGGAACAGGCAGGATAAAACCATGGCAAAGCTCGAGAACCCCATCCTCATGGCGACCGTTGGCGCAGCGCAGGGCTTGCGCGGAGAGGTGCGGGTGCGTTCCTTCACGGAAGACCCTATGGCCTTGGGTGATTATGGCAATCTTCACAGCGAGGATGGCCGGGTCTTCGAAATTCTGGAAATTCGAGAAGCCAAGAATGTCGTCATTGTGCGCTTTCGCGGCATCAATGACCGCAATGCCGCCGAAGCGCTGAACGGGCTGGAACTCTTCATTGATCGTGAAAACCTGCCCGACGACGAGCTGGATGATGACGAGTTCTTCTATGCCGATCTGGAAGGCCTGGAGGCCGTCGATGCCGATGGCATCAGCTATGGTGTGGTTAGCAGCGTGTTCGACTTCGGCGCTGGCGATCTTCTAGAGCTTAAAGCGCCCAACAAGCGGCCGACACTCATTCCCTTCACCGAGGCTGCGGTTCTGGAAATCGACCTTGAAAACGGCAAGCTTCTTGTCGACCCCATTGCTGCGGGTCTGATCGATCTGCCTGACAGTGACGATCTCAAGGGTGAGATCCCCGATGGCAAGCCGGATGCATCGGACAGGAAATCACCACCGAAGAAGAAGCGGGATTGATCCGTCCCATGACCTTCCGCGCAACGGTTTTGACTCTCTACCCGGAAATGTTTCCCGGCCATCTCGGCCATTCCCTCTCGGGCAAGGCCATGGAGCGGGGCGACTGGTCGCTGGAAGCCGTGCAAATTCGCGACTTTGCCAAGGACAAGCACCGTACGGTGGATGATACGCCGGCTGGGGGTGGTGCAGGCATGGTGCTGAAGCCGGATATCCTGGCACAAGCCATCGATTCACTGGCTCAGGATTCACGTCCGCGCGTCTTGATGAGCCCACGTGGCAAACCGTTGACTCAAGAACGGGTGCGCCAACTGGCAGAAGGCGAGGGCGTTGTCATCGTCTGCGGTCGTTTCGAGGGGGTGGATCAGCGGGTCATTGACGGTCGTCAGCTGGAAGAGGTGTCGATTGGCGACTACATCCTGTCCGGTGGCGAACCGGCGGCGCTGACCGTTCTGGATGCCGTCGTGCGCATTCTGCCGGGTGTCATGGGAAATGCATTGTCCGGCACGCATGAGAGCTTTGAGACCGGTCTGCTGGAGCATCCGCACTACACGCGCCCGCAGGAATTCGAAGGCGTTGCCATCCCGTCCGTTCTGACGTCCGGAAATCATGCGGCGATCGACAAATGGCGCCATGAACAGGCACTGGCGCTGACAAAGGCGCGCAGACCCGATCTTCTGGAGAAAGTCGCTCAGCCTGTGACGAAGTAATAGATCGTCAGCGCTGTGCCGACAGCAACCACCAGCATGCGCATGATGGTTTGCGGAACTCGCCGTGCTAGCCAGACACCTGCATAGCCACCAGCAGCGCCTGCGGGAATCATGATCACGGCCTGCGCCCAGCCCACGACACCACCGCCGACGAAGACGATGATGGCGACAGCGGCAATCACCATGGCGAGCAGGTTCTTCAGCGCGTTGAGGTGATGATAGCTTCCACCAGTAGTCAGGCCCAGAACGGCCAGCATCATGATGCCCATGCCTGCGCCGAAGAAACCGCCATAGATCGCGGTCAGAAACTGGCCAATGGCCGAGGACAGCGACGTGCCGGTTCTTTCCGCAGACGCTTTGGGCTTCAAGAGCGGACCGGCCGCAAAGATGGCCGTTGCCGCAGCCAGCAGCCACGGGACCATGGCGCGAAAGGAAGGATTGTCGAGCGCCAGCAGGGTGAGGGCGCCCGTAAGCCCGCCGACCGCGGAAATGATGGTCAAGGCGACGGCGCTTCGCCAGCGCTTCATTAACTCGGTTTTGTAGGCAAGCGTCGAGGTCACATAGCCGGGAAATTGCACGATGGACGAGGTCGCATTGGCCGAAATTGGCGGCAGGCCTGCAAGTGTCAGCGCGCCAAAGGTCAAGAATGTGCCGCCACCTGCTATGGCATTAACCGCTCCCGATAAAAAGCCGGAGACGAACAGCAAGACGATAATCGAAATAGACACCCGGTGCCCTCCCTTGCAACCTGATGATCGAGCGGCTTATCGGTTGCTGGGTCCTGCTGCAAGGGCATATCAGGATGATCTTGAGTTCAGATTCCCAAGCTGGAGGGGTGACAAACCTGCCCTCATGGTGTAAAGGCCCACGCGGACATGGGAGTTTCTCCCGTTGACCGCAACAAAGAATGGCGAATCCGCTCTTGCTTGTGAACTTGCTCTTTTGGTTCACGGCACGGCTCCAAGGCAAGTCCGAAGGTCCGATGTCGAGCGCTCTGGTCGTTTCAGAAGAACCTAGAGGTTAACATGACAGATATCATTGCTCAGCTGGAAGCCGAACAGGCTGCCAAGATCGAAGCCAAGCGCAAGCTGCCGGAATTCTCTCCGGGCGATACGCTCCGCGTCAACGTAACGGTTCGCGAAGGCAACCGTACCCGCGTTCAGGCCTATGAAGGTGTTTGCATCGCTCGTTCCGGCGGCGGCATCAACGAGAGCTTTACCGTTCGCAAGATCTCCTACGGCGAAGGCGTTGAGCGCGTATTCCCGGTTTACTCTCCGCTGGTCGACAGCGTTGAAGTCGTTCGCCGCGGTAAGGTTCGTCGCGCGAAGCTGTACTACCTGCGCGATCGTCGCGGTAAGTCTGCTCGTATCGTCGAGAACACAAACACCCGTGCTCGCAAGCTCAACGAAGCTGAACGTGCTGCCGCTGCTGAAGAGCGTGCACGTATCGAAGCTGAAAAGGTTGCAGCTGCACAGGCTCTTGCCGCCGAAAAGGCAGCAGCAGAAGCCGCTGCAGCATCCGAAGGTGCAGCAGAATAATAATTCTGCGTATTGCGACTTTCAAAGGCGAGCTTCGGCTCGCCTTTTTTGTTGCAGTTCAGGCCTGATGGATTTTATCAACGCAGGACATTATCCGGATTGAACTGATATGACCTATCATCTGCGCGACGCGAGCCACACCGATATACCCGCCATTACAGACATATATCGCGATAGCGTCCTGAACGGTACGGCAAGCTATGAGATCACGCCGCCGGGCGAGGCGGAAATGCTGCAACGTTTCAAGGCGATTATCGAGAAGGGGTATCCGTATGTGGTGGCTGAAGATGCCGACGGCACGCTTCTTGGCTACGCCTATGCCTCAGCGTTCAGGACCCGCCCTGCCTATCGCTGGCTTGTCGAGGATTCGATCTACCTTTCTCCCCTCGCCAGAGGTCGCGGCTTGGGAAAGGTGCTCCTGAAGGAACTCATAGAGCGCTGTACGGGTCTCGGCTTTCGGCAGATGGCAGCGGTCATCGGCGGCGCAAGCTCTGCCTCTGCCGGTCTGCATGCATCGCTCGGCTTCGAAATGGTTGGAACCATGAAAGGGACCGGTTTCAAGCACGGCCAGTGGCTCGATACGATTTTCATGCAGCGGGTACTGGGAGATGGCACTACGACGCCGCCGGATCTTGGTGCCTATCCCGGTATACTTTTCGAGAGTTGAGTCTTCAGTCGATCAGCTTCAATACCTTGTCGAAGACTTTCAAGACTTGCTGCAAGTCATGGCCTCGCTTCAGGATCATGCCATGCGTATTGGTAACGCTGAAGGCGCCTTGCTTGGCCGCAAGCTTTGGATTCTTTTCAATCCGGTACAGTGGCATCTCACCGGAACGCTTGAAAACTGAAAAGACAGCCCGGTCCCGCAACTGATCGATGGCGTAGTCCTTCCACTCTCCCTCTCCAACCATCCGTCCGTAAATTCTTAAGATCGCGTCGAGTTCCCTGCGGTGGAACATCACGGGCACGGCGTCAGTGCTCTGCCGGTACTGGTTGAGTTCGATCACGTTGGCGCCATCCGTAGTCGAAACACGCCCTCCTGTATCTGGCTGATCGCTCATCAACGCTCCTCAATCCAAGGCCGTTTTTGATGACGGCTGCGTGACAGTGTGCCCTACGCCTGCCAAAAAGCAAGCGCGTTTGACAGGCTAACGCTGTCTACCCATGGGAGTTTCAGCGCTCCCATTCGCATTATTTAATTTTTCTTAAATGCCGTTTTCCGCCTGAATTCGAACAAACCCGTGCCCGAATCGCGCGCCAGATTAATGTCATTCAGTTGGCGCACAGCGCCATTAGGTCCGGTCCCTAGCGTTGACCTTACCCCCCAGCCCCCGACGCTTCGGGCCGGACCTTCTTTGCAATCAAAGTAAACCTCCACCTACGGTGGAGGACTGGACGAGTTCTACATCGTAGTGGAGA
>NZ_STGA01000063.1 GCF_005222835.1 Rhizobium sp. FKY42
GTTGCAATCGGCACGCCTTCAACGGTCACAAAACTCTGCTGCGTCGAGACCACCGGACCGCCCACATGCGGCTTCGGACCCGGATCAACCATCGGGCAGACATGCATATGGCCTTTGAGGGTGACGGGGTTGGAGGACATTAGAAATCTTTATCCCCGCTGCGCATCACGTCTCAAGATCTTGTTTGTACTTAACTCATCACCCGCCTTCAAAATTTTAAACTCAGGTTTATCGGTTCGAATAAATTTGAGATTCAAACTAAATGTGTAATCACCTTCAGCTTCACCTGGAAGCGCTTCAAACACCAAATTAAAACTGCCTGCGGGAACATCTATATCCTTCATGTTGCCTATCGTACCTATTTTAATGGGTGAAGAAGCAACCTCAAAAGGAGTTTGGACTACCCAATACGCCGAGTCAGATATGTCTATGGTGTCCAGAACATCAACTTTTATTAGACACTGCCCGTCGTGGTCAGGGACACCAAAGCTGACTATTCCCTCTGACCAAGCAAACCCTTGGGCTACATGATCATCATCCCATAGCAAGCCAGGGCGAGGAATATTAGGAAGATGAACCACAATCTGAGTATAAAGAATTGTGATTGGAAATTCAGCTATCATTTAGGGACCTACCTTTATCGTTATTTTGCAACCTTCTGGCACGCCGTTCAATTGGGCGCCCAGCTGACCACCTGCACTTCTATTATCACTTCTTGGTATATGTCTTACACTCGCACCAGCGCCACCCTCAGCGAAAGTTGCAGGTGGGTACTCATCTCTGTCCATTCCTGGCATGGTCGGAATACCGCGAAGTGATGTTGCTCTTCTAGCGTCTGTCCCGGGCCTATCTAACGTGAGTATGTTGGGGTGGCCGGCTGCCTGAGCATCGACAATGTGCTGAGCAGCGTGAGGTGACGCGCTTCGGGAAATTACAATTATACGAGAACAAGGGCAGCTCTTACAAGTATCTGTATCGGTCCTGGCATTATCAGCGGCCTGATCGCCATTGATCCAGCTCTTGAGATCCTCGACCTTCTGGTTGACGTATTGTC
>NZ_STGA01000010.1 GCF_005222835.1 Rhizobium sp. FKY42
CAGCTAGAAGGGCGAAAACTGTCGCATCTCTAACTGGCCCAACTGTCGCATTACTAAATGGCTGCTATAGTTGAATGCACGATAATAAATATTATGGAACCTCGGTGAAGTTGCAAGGTTTGGACGAGGAGGCTTCGACAAGCCTACGGTCCGGCGGATACGCGCGTTACAGCGATTGTGGCACCCTGCTCTATATCCAGACCAAAAGCCCGATGAACGGGCCAAACTCGCCTCTGAAGCATTGAACTAACAATGGTATCGATTGAATTGCTGTCTCAGTCGACGTGTCTCACCTTCGAGTCAGAACTCAATCCGGTTTCGGGCGGGGCGTTGTGCAGAACTTGTCTTGCTGTGCGGCGGCCCAGTCGCTAATGCTTGTCCGCACTTCGATTCAAAGAGGATAAGATGGCAACTGGTACCGTAAAGTTTTTCGCTCAGGACAAGGGCTTCGGCTTCATCACCCCGGACAATGGTGGTCCGGATGTGTTCGTCCACATATCCGCCGTCGGCTTCGGCGCTTCCCTGACCGATGGTCAGAAGGTGAGCTACGACGTGGGCCAGGATCGCAAGACAGGCAAGTCGAAGGCTGAGAACGTAACCGTCCTCTGAAGTCGACGATCCCTGATCTCGTCGAAACGGCGAGATCAGGGTTGATGCTGCCCTTGCGAAAGGTTCTGCAGGAACCGGGTTGCCCGTAGAACCCTGCATTCGGGTGAGTGAGCTGCACGATATGCGGGCAGGGTAACGGGATTACCCCAAATGTCGATGACGCAGGTCACTCGATGCCACTCTGGAATTGCCAGCCTCACAGGTCCAGCTGCAGATTGTCGTCGGTTTGTGCAGGCACCGAACAGCAAATCAGCGCCTCATTGTCAGCGACGGTATAGCTGGGCTCCGATGCATAACTCACCCCGCCGCTCACAATCCTGGTCCGGCAATCGCCGCAATGGCCAGCAGTGCGGATCGGCAGATGCTGGCCTGCAAGGTGCGGGATAACGGCTCCGCCATCGACCGGCATGAGGTGCGACGAACGGATCGTGGAGCTTTCCTCGATGGCCCGTTTCACGCAGAAGCGTCTCCATGTCCTGGCCTTTGCCGCAACCTTCAAGCGGCTTTCGGCCTGGCTCCACTCCCCGGTCATAAGGCTGCTCGGTGACATGCCGCCTTCGAGAAGGCTCCATCGCAGCGGCAACGCATTTCCGCGCAGCACCACCTTTTCCGGCCGAACGCGCCAAAGACGTTCAGCGCCCTCAAAGGCGGCAATTTTTGGGGAATCCAGTATGACTTCCACAGTGCCGGTCATCTGCAGCATGTCACCCGTCTCATGATCCACGAACAGCCGCCCGGCACGCGGGTTGATGACGAAATTGCCGAGCGTGTTGAAGAACAGGTTGCCATTGAAATCCGGCACGGTCAGTCCGCCATCGGCATCGACGCGGACAAAACCTGGCCGGCCACCGCGATGGGAGACATCCACCTGCCACCCTTCCCGGTCTCGATCCACGTAAGAGGCAACGAAAAAGGTGTCGGCAGCTTCGATGATACGCCGTGCATTTGCGTCCAGCCGGTCTGAAACCAGCACTTCCGAGCGCCCAGGCTCTGCGAGATCGCGCACAAAGCCGAACGCCGCGCCATCGGGGAATATGCGGTGCCCAAGGGAGACCTGACCATGACGGCGCCGATTGTCTTCGGTCGCCTTCATGTACTGCCCATCATAACGGATTTCCTGAAGGCATTTCCGGAGATCAACATTCATCTGACGATGAGTGACCGGATGATCAGTCTTACCGACGAACATATCGATGTCGCTCTGCGCATCAGCGAACTTTCAGACAGCAGCCTGATCGCGACCCGTCTCGGCTCGATCCGCACGACGACCTATGCCAACCCCGATTATCTCGAGCGGCATTCGCGTCCTTCGCGTCCTGATGACCTCAAGGACCACGATTGCATAGCCTTCAATGGAGTACTGTCAACTGAGGTATGGACGTTCCGCGACGGCGCGAGAGAGATCGCGGTGCCAATCCGGACACGCCTTTCCGTGAATACGGCAGAGGCAGCGATCGACGCTGCCGCGGCAGGTCTCGGGATAACGCGCGTCATGGCCTATCCGGCAAAGCGGGCGGTCGAACTTGGCTTGTTGGTTCCGGTGCTGGAGCAGTATGAACGTGAGGCGTCGCCGGTTCATCTTCTCCATAGGTCGAAAGGCCTGATGCCGCTGAAACTCAGAACGTTTCTCGACTTTGCAACACCACGGCTGAGGGCTTTGCTGAAATAGAGCGCACGGCTCTGCGGCCATTCCATCGCTGCCGATGGATCGACGACGGGACCAGTTGAACGATAAGGCTCATCGCAGGTTCTCGTGCGTCTCCCCGGCATCGAATTGCAGGTCGAAACCGGCAAACTAGTGCAGGTCTGTGGAGGTCGCAATCTCCTGCTGCAAGATCAGCGGGAAATGTTCGAACGCGATTTCCAGTGCCGTGTCGAACTCGTTCAACCGCGCAATATACACACGGTCGGGCAGGATGACGAAGTCGGCATCAAGTTCAAGACCGGGCAAACGCGTCTGAGGGGGATCAATCTTATGTCTGCGCGCTACCGTCTTCTGCCATGACGTTTCCAGATCGTGCACCAGCCTGCATTCCGCCAGGGCAAACACGGCGCGCCCGAAGGCGGTAGTCTCGCAGGCATGGGCAAGCGCGGACTGGACATCAATATGCGGCGGGGCATAGTGCTTCCGCCAGACAGTGTCTCGTGCGTCTGAAGTCAGGGACCGCGCTACGATCCCGTCTAACCAATCTGCCGGCAAGCCATGAAGAAGGCGACTCCGCCACTTCGGATTTGGATTCGTCATACCATATGCCGCTAGCAAACCGTCACTGATATGGCCCAGCAGATCCTGGGAGGCATAGAGAAGCGAGTACCAGTCACCCAGACGTTTATAGCCCACCATGTCTACCTGCACGGTTCGTGCCATGTGGCGTGCGGTGTGCAATTTCAGGCGGGCCACCTGATCACGATCGGGCAGCAGCCCACGCGCTTTTTGCTCCTCCTTGCCGCCGGATAGGGGAACGCCCGTGCACAGGCGATGCAGGAGAAGCAGTTCGGCAGCGGTGAACGGAGCAAGCCTGCTGACATCCCAGGCCTCCAAGGCCCAGGCCTCCAGACGGGAAAGAAGCGCCTGCATGCGTGACACTGACAGGATCTGCATATCCACGATACAATCGCCGGATACCCAGGAACATTCGGCTTTCGCCCCTTCCTCCGCATCATGATCCTTCGGGAGCATCAGCAGATCCAGATCGGATTTGCTGTTGCCCAGACCCTCCGCCACCGAGCCCACGGCCAGAATGATCTCCTGGCCGTCCGAATTTGCCAGCAGACGCGCGGCATCGCGTATCGCCGTCTTGGACGTGCGCTTGAACGCCAGATAATTCTCGAATGACATCGAATTCACGATACGCAAATCTCCGCGTCAATGGCTGGCCGACCCTTGGGACGTCCCTACAGACAGTCCTGGGGACAGATCCGGCAAGGGAGCATCACTATAGCTGAAGGGCGATGCGGAGGGGCCAGCACGGCACCATTCCCGCTTTGCGCAGCATTCAAGGCTGCATCCGAACGCGTTGTCGCCCAGCTCCTGTGTGGTGATGAGGTTGAAGTCCCGAAATCTTTTTCGAAACAGCGCGCCGACGCGGTTGCCCGGAGTCCGCGCAGCTACCCTGTCGATCAGCATGGCCGTATAGCCAACATGGGCAAGTTCGTCGTCCAGAAGCTGATCCAGCACCTTCAGAGCCTGTGGCAGGTTTTCTTCCGGACAATGCGCCCGGATCGCGCTGCGCTGCATCATGTGGTGGATCGTCGTGCGGATCTCGGCGATGTTCATCTGCAGGTAATCGTCGATGGTCGGCGGGCGGGCGTAGGGTGATCCCTCTATTGGATAGAGCTCCTTGTGCATGGAGAAGCCCGGCGACAGCTGCCTCAGCTCCTGGCGAAAGCCGGGTTCGATAGCATCCGGAAACGCGAGGTCGAGAAGCGCCAGGTAATAGAGAGCATGTCTCGATTCATCCACGGCATGTTGTTTGACGAGGTCACGCTCCTCACCATCTGGCGCAAACGTTGCCAATGACCATAGGCGTCGTGCACCGTCGCCTTCCATCTCGGCATTGGTCAGGATTGATGTCGCCAACCAGCGTGGGTCGAGGGCGGAATTGCGATAGGTGGACGAATAACCTTCGGTATCGAAGGGTGGCGGCTCGCTATCAAGCGCTTCCGAAATCGCCTTCAAATACAGGGGAAAAGCATCACTGCCGCCATATTGATGAACCGCGACCTGCGCAATGAACGAGATCCGGTCCTTCTCCCTCTGCAAGTTCAGCAAATCGTTCTTGTTCAGTGTCATGTCCGTCCTCCTCCGACCGAAGCGGCCTGTTCGTTCATACGAACAGGCCTAATTTCGAATTGCCTGTCAGGCGCATTGCGAGACTGGGTCGAAGGGCGAGTTCAAGGCAACGAAGGCGCGGTCCGCATCGGGAAAGCGCTTTTCGATTTCCTTCAGCGTTTCTTTATCCAGCTCAAGCTTGCCATTGAGAATGCGCCCGGTCAGCAGCAGTCCGGTGCTGGTCTTGCGCAGAACTTCACCGGCACGCGTCACGTCTTCAGCCGAGAGATGATCCTTGTTCATGAAAGCCTCCTTTTTCGAGTTGAGAGCGGGATTCGCTCAGTTGCATTAAAACGGTGCGTCAATTTTTAGTTGTTGTCAATTTGAAAATCGCGTAGAAGGATATTCGGCTGATATAGCACCCCAATAACGTGTATAATCTTGAACAAGCTGGCGTACGCCGACACGATCCATCTATCTAAGTATATGATTTAAAATATTTTATATATTGAGAGAGGCCGATGACATCCCTCCCCTGCCCGCATCACCATGCCTCGTTGTCAGCGTTTCGAAAGCTGGATCGACCTTTACCCTCGAACATTGCCTGGGCGGCGGAGCATGGGGCAGCTCCATCCCACACCGTGCGCTTCAGCCCTGAAGTTCTGGGAGAATTGCGGACGAACAGGTCACTGCTTCAGGAGGAAATTCCGCTCGAGGGCCTTTCTCTGGAGAACAGCGATTTTCCGTGCCTTCGCGAGACAGCGGCAATGCTGCAACGGAAGTATTTGCAAGCCGGATCCGGCTTCGTGATCGTGACCGGTCTGGCTGAAGTACTGGATAGTCAAACCGAGCTGGAAAACACGTTCTGGCGTCTCTGCCTCGAACTTGGCAGGCCTTTTGTCCAGAAATCCGGGTTCGTGCGTTTTGGCCGCGTGGAAAACCTGGGCCGGCCATTGCAGGAGAGGCCACGCTATCATGAGACCGGGACCGGCGGCTCGATCCACACAGATAGCCCCATCATGCCCGCTGTCGCCGACTATGTCGGATTGTTGTGCGTACGGCCTGCCCTTTCAGGCGGAGATAGCAAGTTCATCAGCGTCGGCAGAATTCACAATATCCTGCTCGAGCATGCTCCTGACCTGCTGGATGAACTGTACCAGCCTTTCTACTTCGACCGGCGCCTCAAGCCCGACGAGATTTCAGCCCACAATCCGGCAACCCTGTACGAACCGATTTTCTCCTACGACCCCGCACTGGGAGATCACGGACTGCGCCTGCGGTGGCAGCCCGAATACGTATGGCAGGCGCCGCAATTGCCAAACGTGCCTCCGTTGACCGAAAGGCAGCATCTGGCATTGCATCTTTTGGAGGGCCTGCTGGAAGACCGGACGGGAGCGCTGACGATCAAGGCCGGAATGCAAGCAGGCGATATCCAGCTGCTCAACAATCACGTGATCGCGCACGGGCGGACGGCCTTTGAGGATCATGTCCGGAGCGATGACCCAACTGCAATCGACCCCGACCGTCGCCGACTGATGCGCCGCGTCTGGCTCCACGCACACGCATAGCACGGGATTGGTCCATACGATGAAAGCACTTATCCTGGTGGCAGGTCATGGGTCACGCCTCAAATCCGTGGCGGGAGAGACGCCAAAATCTCTGATCGAGATTGATGGCAAGGCACTGCTTGATCGTCAGATCGATACGATGGCATCGCTCGGGGTGAAGCGGGTCTGTCTTGCCACCGGCTTTCGGCACGAGGTATTCGCAAGCCGCTACGGCGACCGAGTCGATTTTCGCTACAATCCGTTTTACCGGGACTGCAACAACATCGTCAGCTTTCTGTTTGCCCGAGACTGGATGATGGGCGATGACCTTCTCGTCTGTTATGGCGATCTGATTTATGATCCGGAGCTTCTGGCCGCAGCCATTCAATCACCTGCCGATATCGGCCTGGTCATCGACCGTAGCCGTGTCGAAGAGGGGCATGCGCTCGTCTCCATGAAAGACGCAACTGTTACGGCCGTGGGACCTTCAGTTCCAGCAGATAGCGCCGATGCGCGTTTCGTGGGCATCACGAAACTGTCCGCAGCCGCCGTATCAGACCTGATGCCCGCGACCGAAGCAGCCCTACGCGCCGGCAAATTGCGCGACTACTACCTCGCGGGGATTCAAATCCTCATGGAACAGGGCCATCGCGTGGAGCCGATCGACGTGACAGGCTTGCGCTGGTCGGAGATCGACCTTCCCGTCGACCTTGACGCCGCGCGCGGGCTCTGGGGCTCACACCGGGAGAAATGATCCATGTGCGGCATATTTGGAACCGTATCATCTGGCCCCCTTCAGGAACCCCGCCCTGTTTTGGAGGCTTTGACCGACCTGATGCAGCATCGAGGTCCGGACGGCAGGGGCAGTTTCATGGATGAAAAAGCCTTTTTCGGTCATCGCAGGCTGGCGATTATTGACATAGACGGTGGTCATCAACCGATGCAATCGCCCTGCGGGCGATACGTCATCACCTATAACGGTGAAATCTACAATTTCAGAGATGTACGCGAGCAACTCCGGCAAAAGGGCCATACGTTCAGGACAAACAGTGACACGGAAGTCGTCTTGCAGGCCTTCGTGGAATGGGGGCCAGACAGCGCCAAGAAGCTCAACGGCATCTTCGCCTATGGTGTGCTGGATCGCACCGAGCGACGATTGTGGCTGATCCGGGACCGGCTGGGAGTGAAGCCGCTTTACTTCACCCGGCTGGGTCAACAAATCGTTTTCGCCTCCGAGATGAAATCGCTGACTGCACATCCGCGTTTCATCCGTCGGGCAAACCTGTCCGCGGTATCGAGTTATCTGACCTTTCGCACCGTTGTTGGCAGCAGCACGGTCTTCGAAGGGATCGAGAGCCTGCCGCCCGGCAGCTGTCTGACCTATTGCAACGGCGATATCAGGATCGAACCCTATTGGCACCTGCCGCATCCAGTCGCGGGGGAAGACCATGGCGAGGATTACTATCTCGCGCGAGCAGATGAACTGCTGCGGGCCGCCGTAACGCGGCAGATGATCAGCGATGTACCGGTTGGGGCCTATCTGAGCGGCGGCGTCGATTCCAGTCTTTTGGTGACATTGATGCGAGAGGCAACAGGCAAGACACTCAAGACCTATTCGATCGGCTTCGACGCAGACGGCTATGACGAAAGCGCCTTCGCCACGATTGCCAGTACGCACATCGGTACCGATCATAAACATCTGGTTCTGGGCGCGGACGACTATCAGGACGAGCTGGAAGCCCAGATCCGGCATCGGGACCAGCCGTTATCCATTCCGCACGAGGTTGCGCTAAACGTCCTGTCGAAAAACTTGAAGCAGGATGTCACGGTGTGCCTGTCAGGAGAAGGCGCCGACGAGCTGTTCGGCGGCTATGGCCGCGTGCAGGGTTCACCTTTCGATTTTGCGCGCTTGCGCCTTTTTCACCGGCTGCCACGGCCCATCAAGTCGTTTCTGGCTTCCCGCGTCAGGGATCCGGACATCAAGGCGCGGCTGAAGATCACGCAGGAGCTCGACCATTTCTTCCATGTCTACAACTGGTGGAGTTTCGAGGACAAGCAGTCGGTCCTGACGGACGAGGCAAAGGCCCGGATCAACGGGGATGCTGCCGTGCGCGGACACTTTGCAGACATGTTTGCGCGTCTCAAGGACTTGGGCCCTTACGATCGAATCCTTCATGTGTTTGAGACGACGCATCTTCCCAATCTGCTCGACCGCCTGGACATGCAGAGCATGGCGGCCTCGGTCGAGGCGCGCGTGCCATTCACGGATCACGAACTGGTCGAATTCATCACCTCTGTGCCGATGCACTACAAGATCCGCTGGAAATCGCCTCTCAGCATGCTTCGGGCCTGCTTCTACAAGAATGCCGAGTCCAGCGAGAGGTTTGATACGACAAAGTATTTGCTGCGCCGGATGGCCGACGCAAAGCTGCCACCTTCGATCTCTCGACGAAAGAAACTTGGATTTCCCGTTCCACTGGACAATTGGCTGGCGCATTCGATGCATGACTTTGCCGCCGATATTCTGCTCGACAACCGGACGCGAGAACGCGGAATCTTCCAGACCCAGGAAATTGAACGGATGTTACAGACAACGCGCCAGTCGGCCTATGATGGGCACGGCAAGCGCATCTGGATGCTTCTGAACATCGAATTGTGGTTTCGCAACCACATCGACGGACAGGCTCACCTCATTCCGCAGCCTCACCCTGCTGTGCTGGAAGCCGGGAGATGACAAGGGCTGCCGCCTCGGCAACCAGCTCTTGCGTTGGTCGCAGCGCATCGAAGATGTGCCATCCCTGCTCCTCCGCCCAGCGATCAAGGCGCTCCACCAGCTTTGTCTGATGGGAAATGAAACTCTCACGCTCGCAGGCTGGATCCATTCCGCATTCATAGGCCACCAGATCACCGATCTTGCGCTCGTAGAGCGCGGTGGGAGATGCCTTGAGATAGATGATGAGATCCGGCTTCGGCAAAAGGTGACCGGCAGAGACGGCCTGTTGCTCATCCGCGCCATAGGCGATTTCGACGGCCACATGCTTGATCCAGTAACTGTCGTAGATGATTACTTGCGGCGCATCCGGCTTCGCCATGGTGGACGTCACCGTCAGCGCCATAGACCAGAGATAGAATAGAAGTCGCGCAGGGGCAGACATATCGAGTGCATACTGGCGCAGCTCCTCGACATTCGCATGAACGAAGGCTGCTGCCGGTGCCTCGGCACGATCAAGGATGCCGAACCGGTCAAGCCGTGTGGTGGAAATTCCGGCGTCAAGCAAAGCCTGATCGAGTGCGTTGCTGAGCGAGGTTTTTCCGGCTCCGTCCGTCCCCACGATGACCATGAGCATATCGCTACGCCTCCCTCTTCCATGATGCAGCCGCCTTTTTGCGATTTTCGGCAGCAAGGTCTGGTGAATACACTATAAAAATGCAACATATACGTGATACAGCCAAAAGCTGCAAATGTCTATTGCTGATCCATTGATATTGACGAGGGTAAATCATTGGAACTTCACTCATTTATGAAACGCGCCATCCTGCAGGCCGTCGATGGTTGCGCACACCATTTTCGTGTCACCCTGCATGGTCATCCGGTGGAGTTCTGTTCGGACGAAGCGGACACAGGTGAAATCCTGCAGTTTCTTTTCCATCTCCAGGCGCAAGTCGTTGAGCGCACAAAAGAGGAACAATCATCATCTTCAAGCCCGTGGCGGATCGCGGTCATACGCTCCGATGCGATCTGGAACCACGAGGCCGATCGACGCCCGATCGATCCAGAGGGAGAAATGGTCGGACTCAGGACCTACTGGCGTCCGGATTTCCCTTCGGAATTTGTTGTCCTGTCGAAGGCGTTGACCGTCGTTCGCCACAAGGCGCCATTCCGTGGCCTCACCGTTCTTCTGAATGAAGAGCGCCTCTTCGTCTATGTGCGGCCGGAAGCGGACGACACATTCATCCCGCATGTGGAGACCTTGGCCGGATACCTCTGGCGGCGTGCCTTGTGGCACGAAGGCTTCCTCGATCTCCATTCGGCCATGTTGCGTTATCGCGGTCGTGGAGCCGTGATCATCGGCCCCAAGATGGCCGGCAAAACATCGTTGGCTATGCATTTTCTGGCCCGTGGCGCGGAGCTTCTGGGCAGCGATTTCGGCGAGATCACCATGACGCCGCAGGGTACGCTCCAGGCGAAGGCGGTGCCTCACATATGCAGGATCACCCCGGAAACCATTGCTGACAATGCTTTTCTCTACAAGGCACTCGACACGACGCGCCGGGATGGTTTTGCCTATCGCAACGGTCCGGTTTTTTCCCATGGCAAGTATGAATTCTTCGCTCCGGGGCTGGATCTCCTGTTCAACCGTCCGGTCAACATCACCTCCATGAACGTGGATCTTCTGATCTTTCCCAAATTTTCCCCGGACACGATCCGTCAGCGCATCACGTCGATCGACTCTGAAACAGCACGCGCACGGCTTGTTCAAAGTATTGCGCATGACAGGCCCCTGGCCGACTGGTTGCCGTTTCCTGACGTCCTGAACCGGCAAGATCGGGAAGCTCCCCGGCTTGAGGCGCTTGGCAAGGCACAGTTGCGTGCCGTTCAGGTGGAATTCGGCCGGGAGCCCTCGCTGGCATGGGAGGACATCACAGCCTTGTTCGATACCGGCGCTGGCTGAAAAGGACGAGTTCTTGGTCAGACGATATGCCAGACACCCTGGTCGTCGGCAGTTCGCATATCAAGCAGTTCGACACGTCCTGACCCATGGCGCGCCATGAGAAAGAGAAAGCTCAGATGCGTCGCTTTTCTTTGCCGCATATCCTCCCGATAGGCGGCAAGAACAAGGTTCGGATCCTGCCCGATTTCACGCGCAACGGCTGACGCCATCGCCTCCAGATAGCCATCCTTTGCGGCCACCTCCTTCATGGAAACCACAGTCACGACGATATCGAGATGATGGGCCTTGGCGTTGGTGACCAGAAGATCTCGGAGATAATGATTGTCCGCATCGGCAAGACAGCTCGCGATGAGGTGCCCCCGCCCTGAAGGTGACAAGGCCGCGGGCAGCCCTTCAAGAATACGGCAGCAAGCGCGCATGCCGTCATATCCACCGTGCCCGATGGACAGATCCGGCAGGCTATCCGGCACAGGCAGTAGCGGCGGGTTGGCAACCACGAGATCGAATTGTCGACCTTCCACGGGTTCGAACATGTCTCCCTGCAGAACGTCGATCTTTCCCTCAAGCCGGTTCAGCATCACGTTGACCTGGGCGAGTTCAACAGCATCCCTGTTGCGCTCGACCGCCGTGATGCGGCGTGCAAATCCCGCGCAATGCAGTGCCTGCAACCCGCTTCCCGAACATAGATCGAGCACAGTCGCCTCGGCCCTTGGCTGAATGCGCAACATCAGCGCAACCGAGTCGTCGCCGAGATAGTGGCTTAATCCTGTGCCGGGAGGCGTGCAGAACAGCCACCGGCCTGCGACTGGAAGGAGCCGTAGTCCAACCTTGAGCTGCAGCTTTCTACCATCGAAAATCGCAACGCCAGCGCGCGGCAGCTCAGTCGAAATCCAGCCCAGCTCTTGCGGTAGCTGCCTGACGTCTATCTCTGCACCGAATGCAAACAGTTCCACCAAAATTCGCAGGCGATCGGGCACGCGATCGCGATATGGCCGCCAATCGAGCGGACGGGGATGAAGCGGATTAAAGCTGGTCAGGAACTCTCCCAGACCGCGATCAGCGAGCGCTTCGACTAAATTTCCAAGCACGGGCACAGGCCGCCCCCGTTCGGTTGCGTCAAAATAATGATGCATCTTATGCGATAAATCATTTCAACTAGCAATCAGAAATTGCTAGTATGCCGCACGGTTCTCGCGCCGGTCACGGTCCGAGATCTGCGTTCTCAGCGCGGCCTATTTGTCGGGAGGAAAAAATGGCGCATAGCCTTCGCAATCTCATGGATACAAACCGCCTTGTGCGGGTGCTTGAAGCGCATACTCCCCTCTGCGGCCTGATCGCCCAGGCGGCGGAGTTCAAATCCCCCACGGTGACCCGCAAATTCGACGCCGTATGGTCAAGCAGCCTTTCCGACTCCGCAATCCGTGGCAAACCGGATATCGAGGTCGTTGACCACTCCTCACGCCTCCTTTCACTTCACGAGTTGATGGACGTCTGTTCCTTGCCGGTCATCTATGATTGCGATACCGGCGGGAACCACCTTCAACTGCGCTCCACGGTTCGCAGCCTGGAGCGAGCCGGAGTCTCCGCAACGATCGTGGAAGACAAGGGAGGTCTGAAGCAGAACTCGTTGAAGGGCAATATGCCGGGTCAGCTGCAACTGCCGATCGAGGACTTCTGCGCCAAGCTTCAGTCCGCAAAAACCTGGCAGCGCAATTCGGAATTCATGGTGATTGCGAGGATCGAAAGCCTGGTTCTCGGAAACGGGATGCAGGATGCCCTCACGCGCGCCCGTGCATATCTGCGGGCCGGTGCGGACGGCGTGATGATCCATAGCCATCATCAGGACCCCGATGAGGTTCTCGAATTCAGCAAGGAGTTCAGGCGTTCGGGCGAAAGAGCCCCTCTGGTTGCCGTTCCCACCACCTATAACGCCGTGAATGAGGAAACCTTGTTCCAGGCAGGCGTCAACGTCATCATCTATGCGAACCATCTCCTGCGTTCCTCCCATAAGGCCATGAAGCAGGCCGCCAGTTCGATTCTGCAGTATGGTCGGGCAGCCGAATGCGAGGAACTTTGCACCCCGGTTGGAGACATACTTCGCTGTTTCGACACGTAGGGCTCAGCCCGACTGGATATGGGTCCGAAAGCGCACCATGTTTTCCATCGGCGTGGCTGAAGGCCTCGGCAGTTGCGGCAGACTTCCGGCCGCCACGTGCGCATGGATGGCCACCGGCCCGTCACCGGCTTGCAATGCTTCTTCGAACGCATCCGTAAAATCATTGATGGCGAATGTCTCGAAGACGCGAGGAAAACCGGTAAAGGCAGCGACCTGCGAGAAGGAAACGTTTTTCGCAACCGTTTCCTGCCCGCCGGTGGAATCATGCACACCGTTATCGAGAACGATATGGATGAGGTTATCGTCGGCATAGCTTCCGATCATGGCGAAAGCCCCCATTTGCATAAGCGCCGCACCGTCACCGTCGAGTACAACAATCTTGCGCTTTGTCGTGAGCGAGATGCCGAGGCCAACGGTGGAAGCCAGCCCCATTGAGCCCACCACATAAAGATTGCGTGGGCTGTCATTGATCAGCAAAAGTTCGCGGCTCATCTTGCCGGTCGAGGACACAATTCCCGCCATTTCGGGTGCATGTTTCTGGACCGCATCGATGACGGACATGCGGGTCGGAAAAGAAGACCCGGCGATCGCAATCGGCGCCTCTCGCCGAGCATTTCGGCAGTTGCGAATGCGGCTTTTGCTGTGCGGCTGGGGAGAGAATGTCTTCTCCCTGATCACGATTGCAAAGCTTCTCGCGTTGCGAAAGCAATGGTCTGCCTTGTCCAGCAACATGTCGGCATTGCCGCCATCGCGAGACAGAATCTCGAAAGGAATATCGAGCAATTTCAGCGTATCCAGCAGGATCCCTCCCATGGAATCGTGCTGCGGTTCGTCGCCGGTACCGGGCTCACCACGCCAGCTGATCAGCAATAGCAAGGGTATGCGTTGAACGGCTATCAACGAGGTCAGCCCGTCGAATGCGTTTCCCAATCCCGAATTCTGCATGAAGACGATCGGTTTGCATCCGCCGATATAGGCACCGGCAGCAAGTCCCACGGCCAGACCTTCGTTCACAGCGCTAAAGTAGCGCCAGTTTTCCTCAAGCGTGAACTGGTTGATAAGCGGACCCAGTAGGGAGCATGGAACTCCCGTTGCAAAATCATATCCGCGTACTGAAAGTCTGTCCGTGATTTCAGAAGGGCTTATCATTTTCATCTCCAGAAAGGCGAAGCTAAAAGTTGCAGATATTGCTATCTTTTCTCACCGAACGGCAGGAGCCCGCTCATGTAAGCCAATGAAGATAATCAATAAAATCCATTGTCTCAAAATTCAGTCTCTCGCATTGCGAGCATCAACATGCGACCATGGATATTCTCTTCGAACGAAAAATGCAAACCATGATGGTATCCATGAATCGATCCCGCGGTTTATCCGCGTCGATAGGCAAGCCATGTACCAGTGTATGAGAGGTCCTTACCGGAGCACGCACATGGCCATCTCCAGAGGGATGAACGTCGGGAGCGCTTCTCAACGACCGCACCCGGTCAGTCACGGTGTCCGCCCAGCGTCAGATTGCGGGTGCGACGACGATGCGGAAACCGTTGCCGCGCCAGAAACCATCCGGCTCCAGACTGCCACGATAGGTGCAGCACGCCTTCATCTGGCCGCTGCTGAAGCAGCCACCCCTTAAGACACGGCGAATGGCGGGTCCGGCATTGCTGTCCTCGCGGCCATCGTTTTCATAGGGATAGCGGAAGCTTGGCGTTGCCATGTCTTCTCCCCACAACGTCGTGCACCATTCCCAGACCTGGCCCGCCATATCGTAGCAGCCATAGGGGGAGCGCCCTTTGGGAAAGAGCCCGACGGTGCAGGTGGTGTTGAAGCCAGCCTCCTCTGAATTGGAGGCATCGTCCTGCCATTCATGACCCCAGGGATAGATGATGTCCTGTCCCCGGTCCGACTGGTCGCCGCGTGCGGCTCGTTCCCATTCCGGTTCCGTAGGAAGTCGCACGATCTCGGTGTCAGTGAGGCGCCCCTCATGACGCCAGATCTCTGTCAACCATACGCAAAAGGCGTTGGCATCCCGCCAGGTGAGATCGGTAGCGGGCGCACTTTGCCGCTCAGGCGAAAATCCGTCCGGGCTTTGCCAGGACCGGTTCGTGGCGCGGACGAATTGGCCATAGCGCCCGTTGGTCACCGGGTAGAGACCGATCCGGAACGCGCCAACCGTCAGTACGTGCGGCGGGGCCGAATTCGCATGCGTATTGGAACCGAAGATAAAGGAGCCAGCAGACACGCTGGCCAGTGCTTCCAGATCGCGTGGGTCGCCCAAGGTTGAAAGCGCCCGCCCCGCCTGTTCTCGCTCGCCGGGGGTCAAAGCCCCGGTCTCAACGATCTTCCGTATTTTCTCAGTCAATGCCATGTGAAATGCGCCATCGGTTGAAAGCTCCGACGCCAGGAGAGCCCCTCGCAGCGAAGCTTCGCCATCGCCTTCCAGAAGATCTGAGACCAGTTCAGTAAGGACAGGCGTGCCGGAAAGCCGTCTGGCCAGGCTCCTGAGAACCGGAGCCCACAGCGGCGGATTGGTTCGGAAAGCCGCAACGGCTGATTTTGGCGTCTGATCCGCCAGATGGCGAGCGGCCAGCAATTGCCGTACCCGCGTGACAGGCAAGAGCTCTGGATCATCCAGTGTTCCGCAGAGGGCATCGGACGCAAGTCCGCACAACAGCTTTGTGGTCTGCTTGTCCTTCGCCACATGCGCCAGCCACGCATCGGCGATTTCTTCGGCGCTCGCACCATGGGCGGAAGCGCTCAGCGCCATGGCAAATTGCGCCGGATTGGCCGCCGCAGAACCGAGACCGATGCCCCTTGCCTCGACATCGAGCCCCGCAATGGTTCGCGCAGCGCCGATGCGCTGGCCCTTGAGAAGTGGCAATAGCGTGAAGCGTACGAAAGGTGCGGGCGGCACCAGCCCTGCGCTCGCCTCCTTTTCCGCCAGAGCCAGAATACGCACGCGCGGATGAGCCGCCTGCATGCCAAGCGCCTCTTCGAGCAGCCTTGCGGCGCTGGAGCCTGCATTCTCCAGCGCATCCAGGATGATCAGCAATGTGGCAGAGGATGAAGACCAGGTATCGGACGCCAGAAGCGCCTCCAATCCGGGAGCCGCGGCATCCACCAGCGCCATCAGGCACGCCTCCTTTCGCACCTCAAGATACAGAGGCAGCACGTCGTCAGCCTCCCAAACCTCCGCTTGGCGCGCGCCCAACTCGTTGCGCGCCAGCATGCGCGGCGTCTTGTCACCGCGTGCCAGCGCGAAGCTCAAATGCCGGGCGAATGTCGTCTTGCCGCTGCCGGTTTCTCCCGCCAAAACAAGCGCCACATGATCCCGGGCCATTTCGAGAGCGGAGAAATAGACAGGCGGCTCCGGTTCAGCCTGCTCTCGCAATTTGCGCAGTCCCTTGGCAGCCTTGTCCTCGACCGTGAAGTTGACGAGAAGCGGGATGTAACCCTCTGCGAGGCTCGCCACGTCTCCATCGGGACGCGCCATCAAGGGGCGCGCGCCAAAGGCAAGGGCCTGCTCGAAAAGGGTTTCGCGCAAACGGTCCAGCGACATGCTCATTTCATTCGCCTCTTCAGAAGAGCTTGGCGATATCGGGATTGTGAAACCGCTGTATCTCTATCGCGTAACCGGCTGGATCTTCAAAGAAGAAATGCTCACAGAACCGTCCGCGCAGCAGTTCGGAAAGACCGGGCACACCGGCAGCCTTCAGCTTTGCGTGCCAGCCCTCCACATCCTGCGCCACGATCGTCAGCAGGACGGCGCTTTTCGCCTGGTGCTTCAGGTGACCGCGATTGCCGTCAACGATCCCGAAATAACATTTCCCAGCGATACGATAGATGCGAGCCAGACCCTGATCGAGGACAAGCTCAAGCCCCAGCACGTTCTCATAGAACGGCGCGACGGCATGGATATCCTCATAGTAGAAGAAGGTGATCGAGTAGTCCTTTTCCATGATGGAAGCTCCTTAGCGGATCGTGAGGGTGCCCTTGTGATCGATGCCGAGGCCCGCAACACCGGGACTGGCGGCGAAGACATCGATCGGATGGAGAATGTAGAGCCAGGGCGGATTGCGGTGCAGCCGGGCCAGGCAACGCGCATAGGCCTCTTCGCGCGCCGCATCATCTACTGCCTGATTGGCGGCAGCAATAAGCTGCTCCGTCTCGGCATCGTCATAACCCTGCCACCAGACCGCCTGCGGCACGCTGGAGATCTTGTCGTTGAGGATGCGATAGGTGCTGTGCGGCGATGAATCGAAGATGGCCATATCGCCAATCTCCTTACGGCCGATCTGGCGGGCATATTCAGGCCGATCCAGCTCCGTCTCCACCTCGACCTTCAAACCGACAGCCTCCAGCGAGGCGGCGACAAAACGGCTGATGTCAGGCGCCCGCTCTGGCATGAAGGTCGGCGTGCGCAGATGCACAACGCCATCGATATCCACCGTATCCAGCAGTCGACGCGCCTTTTCCGGATCATAGGCAATTGGTGACAGACCTGCCTTCGCAGCCCCCAGATGAAACGGGCTGACGATGGTTGCGGAAGGCACGGCGAGTCCGTGAAAGATGTCTGCAGCGATGGCTGCCGTATCAACCGCATGATTGGCGGCAAGGCGGGCGCTCTCGTGACGGAATATGCCTTCCCGGCAGTTGAGATAATACATGACGGAAAGCGTGTTGACGGCCTTTCCCCACTGGAAGCGGGGATCCATCTCCAACCGGTGTTCCACCCGTTCCAGATTGAGCGCTGCATCGACAGTCCCGGCATTTAGCTGATCGAGCCGCGCTTCGGCGCTCTTGCAGGCCGTGGCCAGAATTTGATGCGGGCCTTGAGCCAGTGGCATGCGTTCCAGAACCGCTGTCTTGCCGGCCTCGAACTCCGCCACGCGGTAACGCCCCGTCCCGAGGATCGGGCGTCCTGCGGCATCGCGCCGGCAGATGTAGAATTCGGAGAAGATGTCGAGGATATCAGCGATCGGATACGGATTGCGGACCTCGACAATGCGCGACGAAGCGGCACCGATCGCGGCATCCTTGAGATACCGCGCGTAGGACCATTTCATCCCGAAGGTGTCGACCGCCTGCAGGATCCCGTCGATGAACTCCAGAATATCGGCAGCGACGCAGGGCTTGCCATCATGAAAGGTCGCGTCCTCCCGGATTACGAACTGCCATTGGCATCCGTCCGGCGAATGCGTCCAGCTTTCAAACAGGGCTGGCCTCACAAAACCATTGTCCCAGCGCAGAAGCGGCTCGTACACCAGATTTTTCAGGGTCAGAACGCTGGTATCGTCCGTCACGCGATCCGGCGGCAGAAAGTCGATCTTTTCCAGCGTGATGCGCAGTTTCGTCATGGGTAATGGTCTATTCCAGTTCGCTGCGGCGGCGCGGATTGAACCAGTCCGCAAGCGAATCGCCAATCAGGTTGAAGGATAGAACGGCGAGCAGGATCGCCATTCCGGGCGCCAGCACCACCCAGGCGGCACCGCGGACATATTGAAGATTGGCCGAAACATCGGCCCCCCACTCTGCCATGGGCGGCTGTGCGCCAAGCCCGAGAAAACCAAGACTTGCCGTCTGGAGAATGGCGCTGCCCAGAGCAAGTGTCGACTGCACCAGAAGCGGGCCAAGTCCGTTGACGAAGATGTAGCGCAGCAGAATGCGATGGCTTGGCAGCCCCAGCGATATGGCGGCTTCGACATAGGGCTTGACCGAAATGCTCAGCGCCTGACTGCGCGCCACGCGGGCAAACTGCGGCGCAAGCGTGATCGCAACTGCCAGCATGGCGTTCTGCAAGCTCGGCCCAAAAGCCGCCGAAAGCGCAATGGCAAGCACCAGCGCCGGAAAGGCAAGAATGGCATCGACAATGCGCATGATGAGATTGTCCAGCCAGCCACCGGCAAAGCCGGCAAGCATTCCAAAAAATACACCGACGGCAAAGGCGATTGCCACGACGCCGACCCCGATCGCCAGCGTGGCCCGCCCCCCATACATGATGCGTGTCAGAACATCGCGTCCAAAAGCATCCGTGCCAAGCCAATGATCGAGACTCGGTGCGGCGAGCTTGTGGAGAATATCGAGCTTGGTGGGAGAATAGCCCGTGAGGGACGGACCAATGGTAATGAGGCCGATCAGAGCCACGAGGATGACAAGTCCAACGACAGCAAGCGTATTGCGGCGCAGGAAAAGCACGACGTCCTTCATCGTCTCACCCCATCTTCCGGCGAATGCGCGGATCGAGAATGCCGTAAAGCACATCGACGATGATGGAGGTCAGCACGAACAGCAGCGCGAAGACCAGCGTGGTCCCCTGAATGACCGGATAGTCGCGGTTCTTGATGGCCTCGAACATGTACCGTCCAATTCCGGGCCAGGCGAAGATCGTCTCCGTCAGGATCGCCCCGCCCAGCATTTCCGCAAATTTGAGGCCGATGATGGTAACCGCTGGCAGAAGTGAATTTCTAAGGCCATGGTTCAGCACCACCTGCCGATTGCGTAGCCCCTTCGCCTTGGCCGTACGAATGAAATCCTCGCCCATCACATCCATCATCGTGTTGCGTACGAAGCGACCGAGCGTTGCCGCGAGAAAGGCAGCAAGGACGGCGGTGGGGAGGATGAGATGCTGGACGGCGCTCAGCGCTCCCTGCACATTGCCCGTGAGCAACCCATCAAGAATGACAAAGCCTGTCACGTGTTCGATTGGCAGATAGGGGCTCACTCGCCCGGATACCGGCAACCAGCCGAGACTGGTGGCAAAGATCAACTGCAAGATAAGCGCCAGAAGGAAAGCGGGCATAGACACGCCGATGAGGGAGACGAGGCGGGTCACATGGTCGAACATCGAGTTCGGGCGGACCGCTGACAGGACGCCGATCGGGATTCCGACGATGACAGCCACGATAACAGCCAGAACCGAAAGCTCGATCGTAGCAGGCAGGCGCTGCAGGATCTCCGTGGCGACCGGCTGCCCGGTCTTGAGCGAATAGCCGAAATCACCAACGAAAAGCCCCAGGACATAATGGTAGAACTGCAGGATCACCGGCTGGTCGAGGTTCAACTGGGCACGCAGAGCCTCGATCTGATCCTGCGTCGCACCGGGCCCCAGAAGAGTGGTTGCGGGATCGCCGGGAATGATCCGCACCAGCGAAAAGACGATGACGAGGACGATACACATGACCGGTATCAAAGCGATCAGGCGGCGTATGATGAAACTCGCCATGTCTGGCTCTCACTCTTTTCCTGCGGGCCGCCATAATGCCTGACGAGTATCAAGGTGCCGCATAGGGTTTGCGTCGGCAACCTGATGGTCGCCGACGCCCGATAGCATCCTACTTCTTGGAGACCGACCAGTATTCGTTGAGCGGCGGAGCGCTGTTGACCACCAGCCCCTCGACATTGGCACGGGCAAAGACGATCAGCTTCGGGCTGAACAGGTAGGCACCGGGAACGCGCTTGGCGATTTCTTCCTGGATGGTGAAATAGAGCTGCTTGCGCACCTCCATGTCCGGCGTCTGCTGCGCTTTCAAAATCAGGTCGTCGAGCGCCTTGTCCTGCGGCATCCGGAAGGTCATGGCCGTGTTGGCGAGCGAAGAGAGGTAACCGATGGTGATATGCGCATCGGGATCGTTATACCACGGCTGGCGGCCATCCAGCGCCACGTCGAACTGACCAGAGGTCTGAAGCGTCCGGAGTGCCGGGAACTCGGTCTGCTCGATCGTGGCATTGATGCCGATATCCGCCAGATTGGCCTGAACGAAGGTTGCTACCGCACCCCAGAGCGGCCCCTGGAAGCTGTAGAGTTTCAGGTTCAGCGAAGAGGGCTTGATGCCTGCTTCTGCAAGCAGCTTCTTGGCAAGCTCGGGATCGTATTTCGGAGCGAGTTCCTTCATCTTCGGATTGAAGGCCCAGCTGTTGGATGTCAGCGGTCCGTACACCCGCTCGGCCGTTCCGCCGAAGACACCCTGAAGCAGACCATCGTAATCAATGGCGTGGGCGATGGCCTGGCGGGCTTTCAGGTTAGAGAAGGGACCGTCGGTCTTGCTGTTGTTGAACTCCAGCTGGCGGATGATCTGGCTGGATGCCTCCAGCACCTTCAAATCCTTGTTGGCCTTCAGCGCCTCGATGTCCTGAGCTGCAATGGCCGATAGCTGGCCCTGCTGCTGCACGATATCGACGCCGCCTCCTTCCAATTCGAGGCGCCGCGTAGAGGCATCCGGAATGACGCGGTAGATGATCTGCGACAGCTTTGGCGCGCCGCGGAAATAGTTCGGGTTTGCCTCAAGCACAACATTGGTATCGGCCTGTGCGCTCTTGAAGGCAAAGGGGCCGGTTCCGACCGGGTTGGAGGCAAACTTGTCACCGTATTTTGCAACGGCGGCGGGACTGACAATGGCCGCTTGCGGCTGCGCCAGAATGGAAAGGAAGGCCGGATAGGCGGCAGACAGCGTAATCTTGAGTTCCGTTGGCGAGACGACAGTGATCTCCTTGATGAGATCGAACGTGGCCTTAACGTAGGGATTGGTGGCCTTTGTGCGCTCCAGCGAAAACTTGACTGCCGCTGCATCAAAGGCGGTTCCATCCTGGAATTTAACGCCCTCGCGCAGCCTGAAGTCGAAGACCTTGCCGTCATCGGACACGGTCCAGCTCTTGGCAAGGCGCCCCTCGAGAACCTTGAAGTCCGGCGCCGTCCAGGCAACCAGCGTGTCGAAGACGTTGAGAATGATCTCACTGCCGATCGGCTCGGCCTTGTTCGTGCCCGGCTCCAGCGCAACCGGATCCGAAGGCACCGCCACCACAAGCGTTTTCAGTTTTGCATCGGCCTGTGCGAATGCTGCCGAACCGAGCAGTGGCAAGACTGCCGCCGCCACTACAATCCCATTCCAGATCTTCATTGGCTCACCCCTTCGTTTCGCCGATGGACAGACGCTTTGACGGCAGAAAGACCGTCGAGATCCAGTAGTATATTACGAAATATATCATAATCGACGACCGTGTAAAGCATGGATGGCGCAGATTTGACCATACTCGTAAGATGCCTAGATTTTACGCTGGATTGCCGTGCGGATACGCACCCACCACGACCGGACGAGCCGGATCACTTACCCAAGCCGACCAGGAGCCCGGATACATCGCGGCCGAAATTCCGATAGAGGCAAGCGCCAGCACCGTATGCGCAGCCGACATTCCCGCCCCGCAGTAAACCCCGACAGGCTTCTGTCCATCGACCCCTAGCGCCGCATACATCTGCACCAGGGTGGCAGCATCCGTGAAGTTCCCATAGTCGGTGACATTGTCGGGGGCTGGCGCACTGATGGCGCCGGGAATGTGTCCGCGCGGCGGCTGACCTTCGGCCACCGGCCCACCAATGTAATTCGGGCGTATGCGCGCATCGAGCAGCACTCCCTCCCGCACCAGCTGCACGGCATCGTCCGGCCCAAATTCCGGCATGTGGCCAGCACTCAGAACAATGTTGCTGGGAACCGGCTCGATGACCTCCGTCGTTGTCGGCAAGCCGGCTGAAATCCAGGCAGGCAATCCGCCATCCAGCACCCGCACATCGGGCAACCCGGCCCATTTGAGCACCCACCAGGCGCGTGCAGCCGTCATACTGCGGTCGGCATCATAGATAACCACCGGACGCTCGGCCAGCAACCCCCAGGCTCTGGCGCGCGCCTGCAGCGCATCGATCTTCGGCAGGGGGCGCTGCCCCTCCTGTGCGGATGCAGGCGACTGGAAATCTTCATAGGCTTCGGTATCGATTGCGCCGGGAATTCTCTGGCCCGTAAACGATGGCCGTCCGGTATAGGGATTGATCGACTGTACCGCGAGAACGCTCACCTCCTCGCCACGACGCTGACGCTCGTAGAGTTGGTGCGGTGTAAGCAGAACGCTGCTGCGAATCTCATTCGGTGTCATTCGCCCACTTGCCCCCCTCAACCCTGTCGTCGCCTAACTTGTTCTGCCGCACTGCATCATAATCCTATATGCGAGCACGCTGAAAGACTTGGCATATAAAAAATATATTACCTAGTATATTAGAAATTTTTTGCTTGACCCGAGCCGTGCTGAAATCCTCCGGCCAGCGCGTCCGGTGAGAACCCTGCGGATTTCCGTTAGCGGGTCATCCATCCGCTTTGACACCAAATCATCTGTAATATATTACGTAATATACCTAGTATGGAGAATCCGACGTGCACCACGGGAGTGAAAGCTTGCCCACTATTCTGGTCATCAATCCCAACAGTTCGGTTTCGGTTACGCAATCCATGCAGACCTGTCTCGTACCCTTGAAGGCGTCCACGGCCCACGATATCCAATGTATCGAGCTTCCAAAGTCGCCGCCCGGCATCGAAACCGACACCCATGTGGCCGAAGTCATCCCCAACATTCTGGACGCTGTCGCTAGCAGCGATGCCAATGCCTTCGTCCTTGCGTGCTTTTCGGATCCGGGGATTGACCGCGTGCGGGCTGCAACCACCAAGCCGGTGCTCGGGATTGCAGAATCGGCCTATCTGACGGCTCTTTCACTAGGTCGCCGCTTCGGCATCATTTCGCTGGGGCCGTCCTCCATTGCGAGGCACCTGCGCTATCTCGAGGCCTTGCACCTGCAACATCGTCTGGCCGCAGACCGCTCGATAAACATGACAGTCGCCCAGTTGATGGCGACCGATGTCGTGGAAACCGTTGCCCGGACGGCACGCCTGTTGCGGGATGAGGACGGGGCTGACGTCATCATTCTCGGATGCGCCGGCCTTGGGTCCTACCGCGCGAAGCTGCAGGAAACGCTTGGCATTCCGGTCATCGATCCGGTGCAGGCGGGCGTGGCGCTTGCGGCCAACCATCTTGATCTCTCCTACAGAAGGTAACACCCATGGGTTTCGATCTCATCCTGCGTGGAACCGCGGTCCTTCCCGATGGCCCTCTGGAAAATGCCTGGATCGCCATCTCCGCAGGCGCAATTGCGGCCATCGGCACCGGTGAGCCGCCATCAGGCACAAAGGTCCATGATTGCGGCGACGAGCTGATCCTGCCCGGCATTATTGACGGCCAGACACATGCCTGCAGCTATGGCGGACTGCCCGGCATCCGCTCCACCACGCGTTCGGCCATCGCCGGTGGCGTCACCACCATCGTCGACATGCCCTATGACAATCCGGCACCTCTCAATGACCTGCAAAGGCTGAAGGAGAAAATCGAAGCCATCGAGCAGCATGCCCATGCCCATGTGGCGCTCTATGGAACCGTTCTGCCCGGCCAATCGATGGAGGATGTCGCGCCCCTGATCGACGGTGGCGTTGTTGCCTTCAAGATTTCGACCTTCGAAAGCAGCCCGACCCGATTTCCACGCATATCGTCGGACCAGATATTGCGTCTTTTCCATGCCCTCGCCGATAGCCCGCTGCCGCTGGGTGTCCACAACGAGGACCAGGAGATCGTGCGCGCCTATATTGCAGCGGCAAAAGCTGCCGGACAGAACGGCATACAGGCCCATTCGGCCAGCCGCCCTCCTGCCGCCGAGCTTGCGGCGACGGCACAGTTTCTGGAGCTTGGTGCCTCAGCCGGTGCTCATGCCCATATCGTTCACCTGACCACAGCGCGCGGCTTCCAGCTGGTTGATAACTATCTGGCAGACGGCTTCCGCGCGACAGGCGAGCTTTGCGTTCACTACCTGTGGTTCGATCCGGAGCGCGATGGCAAGGAACTGGGTGCCCGCATGAAGGTCAATCCCCCCATTCGCCCCGGCCAGATCGAGCCCTTGTGGGAGGAAGTCGTATCTGGCCGCGTTGCCTTCGTCAGTTCGGACCATTCCAGCTGGCCGATCGACAACAAGTTCACAGACTCCATCTTCGATGCCGGTGCGGGCGTTCCAGGCCTCGAGACACTGTTGCCTGCCTTCTACACCGCCGCCGATGAACGCGGCTTTGACGCCGCGGCAATGACCGTGGAACAACTGTGTGAACGGCCAGCAAAGTTCTTTGGTCTTTGGCCGCAGAAGGGGGCGATCCGGATTGGATCGGATGCGGATCTGACCGTCGTCAGCCGGACGCCACAGATCTGGAATGCGCAAAACGCCCATGATGACCTGAACTGGAGCCCGTTCGACGGTCGTCGCTTCAACATCACCGTGAGCCGGACCTATCTGTCAGGCGAACTCGCCTTCGACGGACAAAACATTCTCAACCAGCCCGGCGACGGACACTATGTGCGCCGCGGTCAATCCCATTGGTTCGAATAGGAAATTTTTCGATGGCATACATCACGTCAAGCTCCGGAGGCGTTTTCGTCATCGCCGTGACGCCGTTCTTGGAAACAGGTGCGCTCGATCACGACAGCATCGATCGCATGGTCGATTTCTACGCGGGAAAAGGTGCCGACGGGCTGACCATTCTGGGAATGATGGGGGAGGCACCGAAGCTCACACAGGCAGAATCGATCGAGGTCACGCGGAAAACTTTGGCGCGCGCGGGTGATATGCCCGTCGTCGTGGGTGTGTCTGCACCCGGTCTCGCCGCCCTTGGCGAATTGACCCGCGCCGTGATGGATCTGGGTGCCGCTGGCGTCATGGTTGCGCCGCCCTCTTCGCTGCGCACGGACGAGCAGATCATCGGCTATTACCGGAACGTCGTGGAGACAGTCGGAAAAGACGTTCCGGTGGTGCTTCAGGACTTCCCGCTTTCGACCGGCGTGCAGATTTCCACGAAGACTCTTCGTGTCATCTTCGAAGCCCATTCCAGCATCGTCATGCTGAAGCACGAGGACTGGCCGGGGCTGCAGAAGATCTCGGATCTGCGTCAGGCCGAGACGGAAGGCAGCCGCCGTGTCTCGATCTTGTGCGGAAATGCCGGTGCCTTCCTGCCGGAAGAAATGCGCCGTGGTGCCGACGGCGCCATGACGGGCTTTGCCTATCCGGAAATGATGGCGGACGTCGTGCGCCTCAGCAATGAAGGCAGGTATGAAGCGGCGCAGGATGTGTTCGACGCTTACCTGCCTCTCGTCCGCTATGAACAGCAGCCGGGTATCGGTCTCGCGGTCCGCAAATATGTTCTTGCCAAACGCGGCGCAATTGCAAGCGCTGCCCAGCGCAGGCCGGGTGCAGGCCTGAATGCTGCGGCCATCGCCGAAATCGAAATGCTGATCGCGCGGCAGACCCGAAGGCTCGGAGCCCTTGCTTAAGACCGTGCGGTCCGAGCATGTTTCGACATTGCCGTTTTCAGGCGACAGCAGCCACTCCGGAATGTTTTAAGCGAGGATAATCATAGGCGATGACCTTTGAGGTGGTGTAGCCTGCCCCTACCAGCGCTTCAGCAAGCTTGATGGCGGCGGTTACGCCATCGATGACCGGCACTGCCATGGCCTCGTCCGCGCCCCTTCAATGCTGACAGGCGTATCCGTCGGATTGACGGCGGGTGACCTACGTGTCCGCTGCTTGACGCGCAAGGCGCTTTCCAGCGCCTGGACTGTCATGGCTGCGGTCGAATTGGGATTGATCAAACGAATATGCATGTAGTCGAATCTTTCAAAGATCTTATTGGTCTTGCGGCTTGATGAAATCGGATATCGGAGGGGCCGTCAGAACGAACTGGCGGTCCGAGGTGATGTAGTTGTCGGCATGCAGGCAAGCGATGGGCTGGTAGTGCTCGGGGTCCACATATCGCCCCTCGGCATCCATGCATTCAGGACGCACGTGCATGTGGACCACTTCGCCAAGAACCAGAGTGCGACGGTGGTAATCGATCCACGCGGAAGATCCCTGTCGGAACTTGCTCCGCTGTCCCTTCCATCCGAATAGATGCCGACAGGTATTGAATGCCGCTGGTATTGACGCTATCTTGCGTCTGTCTTGGTGGCATTTCGTAGGCGGAATGGATCATGGGCCTCGCCCAGTATGCAGATGATGGATTGCTTGCACCCCGCAAGATCGCGGATGCATTTCGCACGACCAGCGAAGAGATCGCCCGCACCGCCGGACTCGGAAAGGACGCAATCCAGCGCAAGGACCGTGTTCGCTCGGACAGAACGCAGCGACGGCTGCGCGAGATGGTCGAGATCGTCAACAAGGTCGAACCACGCTTCGGCTCGGCGTTAATGGCCTACGCCTGGTACCGATCCGAGCCTCTATCCGGCTTCTGCGGCCAGACCGCTATGCAACTGGTCCGCAACGGTCGTGCCGACGAGGTGCTTGACTATATCGACGCTGTCGACGCCGGCGTCCACGCATAGTCGCACCCATGCATTATCAGGGAAAGCTCTATCGGGCGCTCAACCCGATCTATGCCCGTGAACCTTTGTCGGGGCGTGGCGCGGAACTCTACGGCGGACGCTTCAACCCGAAAGGTGTGCCGGCCCTTTACACATCTCTGACGATCATGACAGCCCTCAAGGAGGCCAACCAGGTCGGTACTCTGCAACCGACGACGTTGGTTTCCTACGATGCCGATATCGACCAAGTTTTCGACTGTCGTGATGATGCAGCCCTTCGGGCGCAGGGAATGGATGCGGCGGCACTGAGCGATCCCACCTGGCGTGACCAGATGAAGGTTTCGGGAGAAGCGCGCACACAAACATTCGCGCGCCACCTCGCCGCCCTGGGCTTTTGCGGACTGGTCGTGAAGAGCTTCGCACCTGCGGCAACGGAAGATGATCTCAATCTCGTTCTCTGGGCGTGGGGCAGCGCAACGCCGAGCCGCCTGGTCCTGATCGATGACGAAGACAGACTGTCACGCTAGTTTGCTCGCAATAGGATCGGTACGCCCTCTTGCTCGGCGCATACGCTCCATGAATGCGTGAAGAAAGCCGAGTTCGCCAGCGACAAGCGTGCAGGTTTGCCAAGTGACGTCGCGGAAAAGATGAAGGCTCTGGAGAGGGAGAACCGCGGGCTTCGCCACAAGTAGCCAGAGGGTTTACTGTAGACGGTCTCCTAACCGCCCTTGGTTTTCATCGCGTCAGTCACCTTGCGCTTGACCGGATCGGCGTTGATCTCGCCCAATGCAACTTGATGGGTATCCGGGTCATCCTTTGCTGGCATATAGCCTCTCGGTCTGTTCTCCTGTGGGCCTTCTGGTCCGAAAGACGCCCGCTCGACAACACTTTCGATCGAAGCGGAGGCCGATCATCGTTGCCTTCCGCCGACACACACTGTTGCCGCTGGATGACTGCCACCTACATGACGCACATGTTCGACATGCGTTGTCGCGAGAACGGGATCGAACACAGGCTCACCAAAATCAAGCATCCCTGAACCAACGGCCACGTCGAGCGAATGAACCGAACGATCAAGGAAGCGACTGTCAAACGTGACCACTACGACAGCCATGCCCAGCTAACCGCCCACCTTCATGATTTCGTTGACGCCTACAATTACGGCCGGCGGCTAAAGACGCTGCGCGGCCTGACGCCCTACGAATACATCGGCAAAATCTGGGCAACAGAGCCAAAACGGTTTGAACTCAACGCACCATCAAATGCCGTGACTAAACGGGGCTCATGTCCCAGTTCAACATGGCTCGCTTGAGCAGATGATCGAACACGCCCGGATCATTCATGGCAAAGTCTCCCCCCGAGGCTATTTCGATCAACCCGACCGCTGTCAGCCGACGCTCTTCCAATCGATGATCTTCCGAAGAGTGGAGATGAACTTCTCCCTCTCCTCGTCGCTGAGATCTCCGAAAACTTCCGCATCGACGGCATTCATCAAAGTGGACTGACGATTGACAAGGTCATGTCCGGCCGCCGTCAGTTCAAGACCGACGCAGCGCCGATCTTCCGGAGGCACGACGCGGCGCAACAGGTTCCCCTTTTCCAGCGCGGCAACCAGACGGCTCATGCTGGGCCATGTGATGCGATAAAGATCGGCCAGCAGCCCTTGGGAAATACCTGGATTGAGAGCGACTGCTTTCAGAACCGTAAAGTCGCTAAGGCTGACCCGACCGCCTTTGTCTCTGATGAGAGCATATTGCTTCTCCCGGCTCATTAGTTGGGCAATGTGCAGAAGAAAACCGGCGGAGTACCAGAGCTCTCCCAGATCGATCATTCGCTCCGGCGAGGCCTCGACAACATCACGGTTAGTAGCGATTTCAGAGCTCACGGGAATTCTCTTCAGATAAAATAATTTCAAATGGAATAATTACGCGAACAACAATAAAAAGACAAGCCATGACAGGCCTTGGAAGGAGGAGGCTTGCTGGATCGTTCGGGCCAAAACGGACAATGAGACGCCACCGAGTGGCGTGAGGAGTATACAGGGAGCAGGGAGACCCAATATCCCAGTCACACAGGAATAGCGGCGGCTGGGCGCCACATCAGACCGGCCCTATGACCTATTCCGAAGCAGCGGACTACGTCATTACCACCAACCCGGCATATGAAGTCACGACAGCGACAATCCGCGGAATTGAATACAAAGCGTTCAAGAACGTACCGGACACTGTGCACGGCCTCACGGAAGAGGGTCGCGCGGCACATGATGGTGGCAAGGCCCACTATCTGCTTTTTGAGGGAGAGGGCTGGACCTTCGACGAATTCCGCCGCGACGTCTACCGTATTCGTCCGGAATGACCGGTCAGCCCAAGGGAGTCATCCTGACCCATCGTGCGCTGGGCGATCGAAGCCGACTTCGCGATCGCTACACCACGCTCGAGAAGCAAACTTCGCATCTGCGAGATCAGGGCGACACGATGATTGAGCAGCCTCTGCCGAGCACGGTGGAGGCCTTGGATGTCCTGCTGGATAATCGATGTCTTCGGCACGCAGCGCATGTGTGGCTGTTGAACAGCAATGCATATTGCCTGGGCATCGTTGCCGTCATTCTTCTGGCCCTTCAAGAACGGCTTCACATACTGCGGCGCGATGATCTTCACAGCATGCCCCTGAGTTTCAAAATGCCGCTGCCAGTGAAAGGCACCCGTGCAAGCTTCGATCCCGATCAGGCATGGCGGCAATGCCTTGAAGAATCCAACGACATCGTCGCGGCTCACCGTCGCGCCTGCACCAATCGCGGCCCGGCCCCGCAAATCCGGCAGATTGAGTTATATTTTGCTTATTTTCCACAAAATAAACCTAGGATTCACTGGTAGAAGCACATAGCAGGTTTTGCAGTCAACTTGCCTTGGGGCAAAGCGCCTTTGCGAACTCACGAGCGATGAAATCGAGGAAGCTGCGCGTCTTTGCCGGAAGATTCCCCCTGTTCGGATAGACGGCCAGAAAGGGCACCGTCACGCTCGTGATATCCGCCAGCACCTGCTCCAGAATGCCGCTTTCAATGTCATGACGCGCAAGCCACAGGGGCAGGAAAACATAACCCAATCCTTCCCGGGCAGCATCAAGAAGCAACAGTTCATTGACACTTCTGAGCACCGGCCTGAAGCGGAGCCGAATAATATCCCCTTGGCTTTTCAGCTGGATTTGACCATCTGCTCCATAGTGGGAATAGGCAAGAAATGCCTGCCCCTCAAGATCGTCCACCGTGGCGGGTCTGCCAACCTTTTCCAGAAAGGAAGGAGAGGCCACCAGCACGAACATGTTGTCTGGAAGCTTTCGGGCAATCAGGCCCTCGTCGGGCTTGAGTGTGCTTCGAAGGCCGAGGTCAAAGCCTTCCTCAACAAGGTTCACCATGCGGCCGCTGAAATCCAGATCCAGAACGACATCAGGAAATTGCTCCGTATAGCGGGCAATGAGACGCGTGAACGGGCTTGTGGCCATCCAGATCGGCAGGCTGATTTTCAGCACCCCGCGGGGATTGATATTCGCCTGGCTGACCCGCGCTTCGACCTCATCCAGCCCCTCCAGCAATACACGGACCTGATGGCGATAATCGACCCCCGTCTCGGTGAGGCTGACATTGCGGCTGGTGCGGTTCAAAAGCCGAGAACCCAGACGCTGCTCCAGATGCTGGATGTGCTTGCTTGCCATGGCTGGCGACATCGAAAGTCGTTCGGCGGCTGCCGAAAAGCTCTTGCATTCCGCAACGGTGATGAACACGCGCAGGCTGGTTAATGTGTCCATGATTAACTCACGCGAAATGCTGATTATCGAAGGCGCCGGCTGATTGTCTCGCGCTTAATCTATATCTGTTACCTGCACCGAGCATCAGAATGCGAAAACGGCCATAATCCTGGCTGCAAGGGCTCTGAGCATCGTTCAAGAAAAGCACAAGGTCAGGCATTTGATGCATCGGTTCGCAGTATTTAGGGGGCTGGATGTTTCCAGGTTGATAGCGCCGAGATCTGTAGTCGTTCTGACCGTGATCCTGTCGATGCTGACGAGTTGTGCTCGCTGGCCGTCGCAGATGCAGCCAATTGTTCTTCCGCAAGCCCCGCAAGAAACTCTCAGCATGGTGGTGGCCACGACACGTGCCAAGAGCGATGATCCGAAAATCGGTTATTCCGGCGAACGAGGTTCTGAACTTAGTATTGAAAATGTCGTTGTCTCCGTACCGGTCTCGGCGGCCCGAAAGCCGGGAGAGGTTGATCTTCCATCCCGATTCGAGAAGCTAGACCCGGACAAAGCCTTTTTGGTGACCAAGACGCAGCCGATGAACGAGGCCAGCATCCATGGCTGGTACAAGGATTTCATCGGCCCCAAACGGCGCGTGCTCATCTTTGTTCATGGTTTCAATTACAGCTATTACGAATCAGTCATCCGTTTCGCTCAAATTGCCTCTGATCTGCGTGTCGATGTGGCTCCCGTGCTGTTTTCCTGGCCTTCGCGCGCAAATCCCTTGGATTATCCTTATGACCGGGAAAGCGTTACCTATTCCCGCTTTGGGCTGGATACAGTTCTGGAAAAGACGATAAACGAACCGGACGTCAGTGAGGTGACGATTCTTGCCCATTCGATGGGAAGTTGGCTGACGATGGAATCGCTGCGCGATATTGCCATGAAACACGGTAGCGTTTCATCCAAGATCAGCGACGTGATTCTCGCAGCTCCGGATATCGACATTGATGTATTCCGCCGTCAACTGGTCGAACTCGGTGCGAAACGTCCGAGGATCACCATCTTTTCTTCGCAGGAAGATAAGGCTTTGAAGATATCTCGCTTCTTCGCCGGCGATGTGGATCGTCTCGGCGGCTCTGATCTGCGTGCCTACCGCAAGGAACTGGAAGCGGAGAAAATCAACTTCATCGATGCAACTGATTTCAGGGACAGCGGCGCCCTGGGCCACAACGCCTTCGCCGAATCCTCGGAAATGCTTCATATATTAGCGAAACAACTATCGACGCAGTCACTCACCGCATCTCGCAAGAGCCAGGACGACACCCAGTAGCGGTGACGACGCATGATAGCAGCTCACCTGTTATCATGCGTCATGGAATGGGCGGATGAGCGAGGTTGCGCCACAAGCCATGAAACTTGAGGTGCGGCGGCCAATCGGGATGGGGTTCCATTCCGGATCCCCACCATCATATGGCGCTGGGCGCCTGAACTCGCCCCTTAACGCCCTGCCTTGTCTGTCCATTCCGGCGGCGCCCCAACCATACCAGCCACCATGCCCGGCACGCCCGGCGCGCGGCCAAAGCGATCGCAAGCTGCATATTTGGGCTTTCCACCGAAGAATGCATTGACCCTCTGCGCCGACGGCAGGCTAAGGTCGAGCATGGATGGGGCCTTGCCCTTGATCAGAAGTTGCCCGAAACTGTCGCCATAGGACGTTGCCAATGCATAGGCATCACCAACTTCCGAAAGGCGCGGACTGTTGGTGATGGAGTTGGCACCTCTCGCCCACACCAGGGCAGCGCGCTGCTGGCCAGCCGCGTTCTGCACCTCACCTTCGACGGCAAGACCACCAAGACCAAACGGAAGGCGCGGCACGCTCACGGGCAGGACGAAGCTGGTACCTAGGGAGGTGGCAGCCGACAGGCCGGCCATGGTCTTGTTGGTCGGGACGATGTTGGTGATGACGTTATGAACCGTGAGGTCCGCGGGCGCGTTTTCCGGCACGATCTCGTAGCGGTCGCTAAGGGCGACACACACTGCCCGGTCCAGTGCATTGGTGACGAGGGCACGATCCTGCGGCTTTTTGATCTGGCTGGCGGCGGTCGGCGAAAAGGATGTTGGCAGGATCTTGACGGTCTTGGCGGCCGAAAGCGACGGCTTGTCGGCGTAACTGCGGGACTTCGAGAGGGTGCCTTGCTCCTTGCCGAGATTGCTGTAGGTGGACAGTGCACCATTTTCCGTCAGCGCCACGCTGGTGCATGAGCTTGCCAGAAAAGCCAGCGGTACAAGGCGGCTAGCGAGTTTCAGAACAAGATGAGGCTGGCTTGATCGAGGCAAATGGCCGGAAACGCCATGAATGCCTGAGGATGAATAAGACTTTTTCGTCTGCATGATTTGCCTTGGTTGTCCATTTTAGGGCCGAAGGAGAGCAGGTCGTGAAAGCGCCAAGGTGGCCGAACTTCAGACTTGATCTTCTTCGGCAGGTTCTTGGGATCGCGTATCGCCTGCAGTGGCTCCATTCCTAGAGTTTCGACTGGCAAGACAACCACTGTCCGGCTACCCTCTCGGGTCTTCCTCCAGAGGAGCATTCCAGGGCTGAAACTCCGGCCAAGCGATTGAAATAGCGCGATAAACTGCAATGAGATGCGAAGAGAGGCTTGACGGAAATTACGAACCAGTTCCAGGAGCCTCGACAAAGCCGATTGCAGCCGTTCGCTGTTCCTCGCATCCTTCGGGAAAATTGTGGAGAGGCCCAAACGATCGAGCGTCTTTGGGACCTTCTTCAAAGGCCAGGTACTGCATGAGGTGTGGCAGCGTCCCCCGATCTACGGTGTTGAACGGCAGCGTCGATGCCTCTGCATCGTTCTCAGGTTTTTCGCCTTGTATCTCATCTGGATCGCCTCATACCATTTCAACACGATGATCGAGCCGTCACCCTAGATGGTCGAACCGGCGCGATCACCCGGCCAATCATTGAATCAGCATTTCGGAAGAGTTGATGAACCCGGAGGAGACAAGGCGCTGAGAGCCTTCACAGCTTTGCGTTCGCAGCAGATTGGCGCACGGCGATCCAGAAGGAAGAAAGCCCTGATAGAAGGATGACGGCGAGGCCCACGAGGCTCCAGGCATCCGGCCACTGCCCGAAGACAGCCACTCCTGCCACCGTGGCAGCAATCAGCTGCGAATACATGAGAGGCGCAACCCAGGTGCTGGGCGCCATGCGGCTGGACACGACAATGAGGTAATTGCCGAGAGCGGATCCGAGGGCGCTCAGGCAGATCAGGAACAGGTTGGCAGGGGTTGGATCCGGCAGATCCGTGGCAAGCCCGAGTGGCGCAGTAACCACCGCGCCAATGACGAGTTGCGACGCAAGCATGAAGCGCGGCTCGTAGCGGCCTGAAAGCCAGCGGGTTGCGGCCAGATAGGAGCCGTGCAGGCAGCCTGCCAGCAGGGCCAGCAGAATGCCTTCGCGCACACCAAAGCCTGGTTTGACCACGAGAAGAACCCCGAGAAAGCTGAGGCCCAGCAGGACTGAGCGCGACACGGTAACCTTTTCGCCGAGGAGCAGAGCCGCGAGAACATAGGAGACAATCGGGCCCACGAAAAACACGCCGAAAACGTTGGCAATCGGTTCGCTGCGCAAGGCAGTCACGAAAGTGCAGATGGCACATGTGATGAGCAGACCCCGGAAGATGACAGGCCAATGCAGTAGCTGCCTTTTTGCATTGCCCAGTCCCCCCAGCACCGTGATCAGCACCAGCCCGGCAATGGTAAACCGCGACCAGGCAACGAAGAAGGGGCTAACGCCCTGCACAGTCAGCAGCTTTCCGGACGTATCGCCAGGACGATGCAGCACATCGCATCAAAGACGATTGTAATCGTTTTCAAGTATTGCATATTCATTGTCTTTCCGGCCGAAAGCGCCCCACATCAATTAAATTCGGATTCTATGGAGACTTGATATTCAGGAAACGAGACAGTGACGCGGTCCGTTTTGGCAATAGCAATGCCCGCATGGAAAGAAGTCTGTGGCACGCCAAGCAGCAGGGAATGAACGGTGCCCGGCAGCGAGAGCGGCGTTCCATCAAAATGTGCAGCGATTGTCTGCAGGGCATCGAGACGCAGATGATTGCGCCCGGCCCTGAAGCGCAAGGGCTGTACCACAGCTCCATGTTTCTCCAGTGTCACCGTGGCTTCAACATCTTCCGGCAACGGACCCAGAAACAGGGCCGGATAAACCGGCCCGCCTTGGACATTGATACACATAGTGGCAACGAGTTCCGCCTCCCGTGTGATCTAAAGGGTCGTCTGGCGAAGCGTTATCCCTTCCCCATTCAGAAGCAGTGAGCCAAGGCTACCGCGATAGAACCAGATCGGTTGGGCCCGCTCGGGAAACGACCGCTGCCCTTGCGCTATTGGCACCAATACCACCGCAGATCCTAGGCTTTCTGGATGGCTCCTTGCAGGCAGATGCGCCCCTGATAACTGCCCTTGCGAAAGTTGTTGCGACTACGCGCCCCGATCTGGTGCTGACACATGCGCCCAACGACTATTACCCTGATCATCGAGCGTTATCCTCAGCCGCTCTTCAGCCCGACGCACTGGGTCGATGTTACAGCCTACTGGGAAGCGACGGAGAAAGCCATTCTTGCCCACACCACGCAGGAACCGCAGCGATGTATGCCGACGGTCAACGGCCAGGCTGGATTTCGCGCACGGGATGATTGAGCAAGACCTGCAGCTACAGACTGTAAAACTCGTCTGCTGTCATCCGTTCGCCGAAGGACATAGAAAATCTTCCACTTGCTGTCCCGTTTTCATACGGGACGTCCCGAAAGGTCGACCATGAGGAACCGCAACGCATCTTGGCACCGAATTTCCGATCCGGTGCCGTCATGCCTCCAGCAAGTTGTCAATCAAGCACAAGCTGCCTCTGATCGAAGAGCTGCGGAGAGGGACAGTGTCATTGTGATCCCCACCGGATCCACGCCAGTCAGGTTGCCCCTTCCATCCTGCTGCAGATGGCGGCCCGCCTCTTCGAACAGCATCCCATCAGATGTCGTCAGATGGTAGCACAGAAGACGGGCCGAGTGATCAGGTGCGCGGCGTGCGCCGCGCCCAGCCCAGAGGTTTACGGCAAGCCTGTGGGTGTAGGAAGCACCCGCACCCATATCGGCCATGCCCATTGATGGCAGTGTCAGGTTTCGCACAAAGCCCAGCTTCTCGAACCATGAGAGAGCGGGTTCCAGTTCAGGAACATGGAAATGAACGTGAGCTACAATCGTGCCCGCAGCAATGGATGCAGTCTCGTCAGTTCCTTTCGCTGCCGCAAATTCTGCCTGCAGGTCCAGTGGATCACGACCGCTGCGCATGCGTCCTTCGCTGTCGATCATGGCGAACTGGCCGCCCGAATTGTCGAAACGAAGAAAGCGCTCGGGCGTTTCGAAGGCAATCTCGATCCCATGTCCATCCGGATCGTTAAGATAGATTGCCTTCGACATCGTATGATCGACCGGCGATACGGGCAGGCGTAAGCGTTGGAAGCGGCTAAGAAGACGGGAAAATTCCACCTGAGACGGAACCCCGAAGGCCACGTGGTACATGCCGGTTACACCACGCAGAACCGGAAGGCTCGCTCCGGGCCGCAGAATGACCAGAGTGCGCTCCGCAGTGCCAAGAGCAACGCCGGTTCCGCGATCGGGACGGCGAACAAATCCGAGTGCGCCCGTCCAGAATTGTATGGCGCGATCAAGGTCGGTGACCGACAGTTCCACTGCACCCCAGTTCAGGCGTTCGGCAAGGCCATCGGCCTTGAGGTTTCGGGAGAGCCTGAGGGCCTCGGTATCCATGTCGGTCATTCCTTGGACGTCAGTTTTAACGGGGCAGGATCGGTGCCTTGCGGGAACGGCCCCAGATCACCAGCACCGCCAGCACAACGTAGATTACGTTAAAGGGAAGCGGAGCGAATTCACCACGAATGGCGTGGAAGGGAATCGCCAGAGCTTGGATGGCAAGAAGCCCGACAGCCGCCAGAACGGTGAGGTTCGGCTTGATGCGGGTTGCAGCCGGCAGGATCAGACCGATGACGCCGAGCAGTTCCATGATACCGATGAAGCGGACCAGAGCAATTGGTGCCTCAGACATCCAGACCGCACCCATGGCAGCCGCTTCTTGCGGCGAGAGGAGCAGGTGCATCCAGACACCCATGAGATAAAGCACTGCAAGCGCGATTTGCGCCACCCAAAGGCCAATGTTCCAGCGTGGACTCGATGGGGCATGCGTGGAAACAAGCGTTGACATGATTGGTCCTGTACCGTTGGGCCGCCACCATTCAGGAGGTTGCGGCACGATTGATGATGGACAGGACGGTATAACTTTCGTATCTTTTGATCATCGGCGACATTTTTGATGATATGTTTCCTCTGGAGATACAATATGGATGCGCTCCTTGGTCTCCGCGTTTTTGCCCTGGTGGCGGAATTGCGGAGTTTTTCAGCCGCTTCGGAGCGCCTTGGCCTGTCCCCTGCTATGACCAGCAAGCATGTCCAGCATGTCGAAGCCCGCGTAGGAGCAAGACTTCTGAACCGAACCAGCCGCAGCGTGAGTTTGACGGAAGCCGGAACGCGCTATCTGGCGACTGTTCGTACCCTCCTGGAGGGACTGGAACAGGCGGAGGCGGAGCTTTCGCAGACAACGGTTTCGCCGAAGGGAACGCTCAAAGTCAGCCTGCCTGTCTGGATGGCAAATCCCATCTTCGCAAAACTGATTGTGGCTTTCCATGAGCAATATCCGACCGTTACGCTGGATCTCGATCTGTCGGGGCGAAAGGTCAATCTTGTGGACGAAGGCTTCGATCTTGCCCTGCGTGTGACGCCTTCACTGGACGAAGCTCTGATCGCCCGCCGCCTGACGACAATTCGGTTCGCTCTGGTCGGTACGTCCGAGCTTCTCGATCGTCTTGGCCGACCAAAGACAGTAGAAGAGGTGCATGGGAAACCATTGCTTGCCTACAGTTCTTTCGCAGCTGATGGCCGCATCCTCATGGGCAACGGACAGGATACGCGGGAACTATACCTCAATCCGGTCGTGCTCAGCGGCAATGAAACACTCCTCCATTTTATTGCGCGCGAGGGGCTGGCTCTGGCCATGATGCCCCACTGGCTGGTGCAGGAAGATCTCGCGACCGGGCGACTGGAAGCGATATTTCCCAAGAGCCTTTGGCCGGCCGTCACCTTGCATGCGGTCTATCCCAATCGCAGTTACTTACCGGCCAAAACACGCTGCTTCCTCGATTTTCTGATCGAGCAAGAACCGTTTCGCAACGAACCGCTTTCCATCTGAGCCTCGAACAGACTGACACCGCGCAGGCTAGCCCTTGGCCGGCTGCCATGCGTTTGAAACCGGCAGCCGCCCTCGCGGGAGCGGCTACAGGATGATAGCCTCAAGCAGCGGCGATGCTCAGTACCTTCAATGCAAGGAAATCGATCACCTGGGCATGGCCGAGATGCCGCGGCAGGTAACGCGTCAGATAGAAGCGAGCGGTGGCAATCTTGTCGTCGTGGAAGTCCGGGTCGTCAGCGCGTGATTGCAGGCTTAACGCGCCCATGCCCGCCCATTCCCGCGCCAAGGCGACCAGACCGAAGAGAACCAGATAATCGGTTGCCGCTTCGGCTGTCTGGAGCGGATCGCAGGCTGAGAGGGCACGGGTCGCTGCTTCCAGCGCATCAAGCGCCACAAGTCCGAGTGCGGCCTCGGGCAGAAGAGCCTCAGCGCGCGTCAGATCGGCCCGCACTTCGGCAAAGAATTGCCTCACGACCGAGCCGCCCGACAGCGGCAGCTTGCGCCCCACCAGATCCAGCGCCTGGATGCCGTTGGTTCCCTCGTAAATGGGTGCCACACGAATATCGCGCAGCCATTGTTCGGCGCCCCATTCACGGATGTAACCATGCCCGCCCATGATCTGGATGCCTAGGCTTGCCGCTTCAACCCCCGCATCGGTGGTAAAGGCCTTCACCACGGGGGTCAGCAATTGCAGGCGCACCGCATGGGCCTCGCGCTCTGCCACATCGCTTGCGGCATGGGCAAGATCCAGAGAGAGCCCGGCGCGCAGGGCCAGGGCGCGGCACCCCTGTACCAGCGCCTTCTGGGTTCTGAGCATGCGCTGAACATCCGGATGCCGATCGATCGGATCAGGACCTGGACCCGAAGAGCCGGGAGCCGAGCCCTGTCGCCGTTCGGCAGCATAGGCGCTGACAATCTGGTGCGACCCTTCGGCGGCGCAGACACCCTGCATGCCTGTGGTCAATCGGGCCGCATTCATCATGCGGAACATGGCCTTGAGGCCCGAATGCGGCGCCCCCACCAGCCAGCCGCGCGCGCCGTCATAATTCATGGAACAGGTGGCGGAGGATTTAAGCCCCATCTTGTGCTCTATGCCGGAACAGCTCACCGCATTGCGGCTGCCATCCTCCAGGTACTTCGGCACAAGAAACAGGCTGATCCCCCGGCTTCCCTCCGGCGCTCCCGGCAGGCGCGCCAGCACCAGATGCAGGATGTTGCGGGTCAGATCCGCCTCGCCGCCGGTAATGAAGATCTTGGCACCAGTGATGCGATAGGTCCCCTCGTCGTCCGGCTCGGCCTTCGTGCGCAGAAGGCCAAGATCGGAACCTGCATGCGGTTCCGTCAGGTTCATCGTTGGAAGCACCTCGCCGCTGGCAAGACGCGGCAACCAGAGCGCCTTTAGATCATCACTCGCGAAATCGCGGATCGTATTGAACGCTCCGTCGATCAGACCGCGGTACATCGCAAAGCCGATATTGGCGGTGGAAATCATCTCGTCCACCATCATGTGCAGCGTGTGCGGCAGCCCCTGCCCGCCATGATCCGGGTCCAGCGCAAGCCCCGCCCAGCCGCCGGCGGCAAACTGGGCGTAGGCTTCAGGAAAACCCTTCGGCGTCGTCACCACACCATCACGGATCACACAGCCTTCCTCGTCGCCGGAACGATTGAGCGGCGCAAGCACTCCCTCGGCCAGCTTCGCCGCCTCCTCCAGCACAGCCTCGAAAATATCCGGCGTCGCCTCGGCAAACCTATCGGTCTGCGAAAGTGCCGAAATGTCGAATACCTTCGAGATCAGGTAGCGGAAGTCCTTGAGAGGCGCTTTGTAGGTCATGGCAGGTTCCTTGGTATCAGCGGTAGGCGGCAGGCCAGATGCCCTGCTTGCCCGGAGCGAGAATGCCATTCGGGTCGAGAGCGTCCTTGATCCTGTTCAGCAGGCGCGGCAAGGCATGATCGCCGAAACTCAGCATGCCCGAGACCGTGTCCATATTCATCACATGCGCACGGTAATCCATGAAGCCGAGCTTGGCTCCTTCCTCGATCAATTTGCGAGAGGCGCGATAGGCGCGTTCCGTTTCCTCGGGGTTCGTTTTGTCGAAAACGATCAGGCTTCCCTGGATCACCGTGCGCGGATTGATCATCATCTGAACCGAGAAGTAATCAAACCCTGCCTCGGTGTCGAAGATGGTGCGCGCCATGTCATGGGCCTGTCGCATATGCCTTGCGGTCGCGGGCACCAGGAGCCCGTTGATGGTGTGCGCTCCGATACCCTGCCCCGGCCAGTGCACCACATCCAGCCCGGAGGGATCGGGCACCAGCGCCACCACCTTGTCCTGCGGCATCGGGATATTGTCGATGTCATCATAGGGCCAGCTTTGGGCATGCAGCATGCCGCCAATCTCGGCAAAGGCCTCCCGGCAAATCTCGATCTTGCGGGCGACAATGGCGTCATCTTCCCAGAAGCCGACATGCACCATCCAGCGCCCGCATTTGAATTCCCCGGCCAGATGCTGCAGCACAGGCTCCGGAACGGGGCCCGGTGCCCCTTGCGTGAACTGCGGCCGGTTGCCCACCATCAGGGCGACGGCTGCAGTGTTGTAGATACGCGGCGCGCCTTCGATGACTCGCTGGAGCTGCAGCTTGCGCATCACCTCGACGATGGGACCGATATCCGTCTCCTGCGGGAAGGCGGCGTTGAACCAGTGGAAGTTCTTCGGACGCGGAAGAAGATGCACGCCCATGCGGGTGACAATGCCGAAGTTGGATTGCAGGAACAGATGATCGATCGACGGGCCAAATCCGCGCTTGTAGGTGTGGAAGGTTTCCGCCCCCGGCAGTGCTCCCGGACCTGACCGCACCAGTTCGCCATTCGGCAACACGGCCTCCATTCCACAGAACACCTGCTGGTCAGCGGCCAGAGGCCCATAGATCACACCGTTCTCCAGCGAATTCCCGGTCACGCTGCCGCCGGCGAGATCCGGCGTCGGCCCCATCCACTTATAACCACCAGCCTTCAGGGCCAGATAAAGGTCCATGAAACTGACGCCCGGCTCGACAACGGCATAACCGAGTTCATCATTGATCTCGATCACCCGGTTCATGCGCCGGAGGTTTACCACGACGCAGCCTTCCGTGCGTGGTGCTGCGCCGCCATAGCCCTTGTTCATCCCCCGTGAGCAGGTCCAGATCGGAACGCGCATCTCGTTGGCAATCCGCACGATCGCCTGCACTTCCTCAGCGGACGCAGGCTGAACCATCGCAGCCGCATCGAATTCCGTCCAGTCCTCTGGCAAATAGGGATCGCGGAACTCGGCCAGGCTCGCGCCGGTCAGCACATGCTCGGCACCGATGGCAGCGCGGATCCGCTCCAGCGCCTCGTCGGTATGGGTCGAGATCGTTTCGATCCGGTTTTCGTGTTTCATGGTCTTCCTCCCATGGGCCTTGGGCCCCTCAATTCACAGCCAGTCCGCCGTCAAGCAGATGGGTCGAGCCGGTCATGCCGCTGGCACGGTCCGACAACAGAAAGGCGCAAGCTTCTGCCACTTCCTGCGCCGTGACGATGCGGCCAATCGGGTGCAAGCTGTTCAGCATCTGCACGAAGCCCTGATCGGCGAAGAGATGTTCCGTGCCCGGTGTGCGCACGAAACCAGGGCAGACCGCGTTGCAGCGAATACCCTGCCGACCGTAATCGACAGCCACGGACTTGGTGAGACCGACGATGCCATGCTTGGCCGCGATATAGGCCGGCATCGCCGGCTCCGCGAGAACACCGGCAAGCGAGGCCATGGTGACAATCGAACCGCCGCTTTCCAGCATATGGGGCAAGACAGCCTTGATGCTGTTGAAGCAACCCACCAGATTGACACCAATCACCGCGGCGAAGAATTCCGGCGTGCAATCCATCAATGGAGCGCGACCAAGAGCTCCGCCCGCATTCAGGACTGCACCATTGATCCCACCCATTTCAGCAGCGATCTGGGCGCAGATAGCTTTGAGCGCGTTAAAATCGGTGACATCTGCTCCGAAGGCCCGCGCCCCGTTGATCTGGGCCGCCAGAGCCTCGGCGGCGCGACCGTCACGGTCGAGGATCGCAACCCGGGCGCCCTCGCGCGCCGCCGCAAGCACCACCGCCTCGCCAATTCCCGCCGCACCGCCGGTGACCAGCACGACCTTGCCTGTCAGTTCTCCCATGACAGTCTCTCTCCCTCAGTGTCCAATCAGTGCGGCTCTGCAATTTTCAGAACGAGTTTACCCGGATCCTTCCCCGTAAACATAGTTGGCAGAAGGTCGGGTGCCTTTTCGAAGCCTTCCTGATGATTCTCCAGCGCACGCAACTTGCCCTCCATCGTCCATTGACCGAGCTGCTGAGCGGCAGCCGGAATCTGATCCGCATAGAAGAAAAGATGGATCCCCACCATGGTCAGGTGATTGTTGACCATCTGCATATAGTTGGAGGGGCCTTCGCACCTGGTGTCTTCATAGCCCTGGCTCATGGCGCCGCAGATGAGGATGCGACCGCGCGGTGCCATCAGCATGATCATCTCGTTGAGCATCTCGCCGCCGACATTGTCGAAATAGGCGTTGACGCCATCAGGAGCGAGCGCGCGGATCTGCTCGATGTAATCGGGCGCGCGATAATCGACGCAGTGGTCAGCGCCGGTGTTTTCCAGCACCCAGCGGCACTTGGCCGCTCCACCGGCAATGCCAATGACCTTCGCGCCTTTCAGCTTGGCAATCTGGCAGGCAAGGTTCCCCGTCGCGCCGGTCGCAGCAGAAATCACCACCGTCTCGCCCGCGGTGACATTGAGACCAGCCGTCACGCCGAAATAGGCGGTCAGGCCACCGACCCCGAAGATCCCGAGGTTCCACGACAGAGGATAGTCAGCGGGCGGCAAAATGCGCAGCGGCATCGGACCATCGGCCCGCATGATCGGGTAATCCTGCCAGGACATGAAACCTTCGACCATCTGTCCGGGCTTGTAATCGGGATGACGGCTTTCCACCACCTGCCCGATACCCATGGATTTCATGACTTCCCCAGGCATGATCGGGTCCATGTAGCCGCCGTCTTCCGTCAGCCAGATCCGCTGGCTGGCGTCAAAACCGAAATAAAGCGCGCGGACCAGAACGTCGCCCTCATCCAGCTGCGTGGGCGGTTTGCCTTCCACATAGTTGAAATCAGCGCGGCTTACCGGACCCACCGGACGCCGCTTCAGGACCCATTGGCGATTGACCGTCGCCGGCACCTCTAGGCTCATGCTCATTTGCCTGTTTCCTCCCTCTCAAGCGACTTCCGTCTGGCGTTTCCTGTATAGGTCGCGAAGATCTTTCTTCAGCACCTTGCCGACCGGGCTGCGCGGCAGACTTTCCACGAAGTCAACTGTCTTGGGAGTCTTGACCGAACCAAGCCGCTCCTTGCACATGGCCTGCAATTCAGCGGCCTCCACACTGTGCCCCGGCTTGAGTTCCACCACGGCCTTGACCGCCTCGCCCCAATCGGGATGCGGAACGCCGATCACCGCACAATCCATGACGGCGGGGTGCGACCAGATGACCTGCTCCAGTTCCGACGGATAGACATTGAAGCCGCCGGAAATGATCATGTCCTTCTTGCGATCGGTGATATGCAGATAGCCTTCGGCATCGATATGGCCAATATCGCCGGTGTGCAGCCAGCCATCGATGATCGTTTCGGCGGTCTTTTCCGGATTCTTGTAATAGCCCATCATGACGATATCGCCGCGTACGCAGATCTCGCCGGTTTCACCCTGTGCGAGGATTTTGCCGTCATCGTCCTGGATAGAGGTCTCATTGGTTATGGACGGCAGGCCGCAGGATTTCAGCCGCGCCTCTTCCGCTATGCTTCCGTTGCGGAAATGATCTCCCGGCCGCAGGAAGGCTATGGCACCGGGGCACTCGGTCTGGCCATAGCCCTGATGCATCACCGGTCCGAAGACCTGCAGCGCCTCGCGCAGCTTTTCGACAGACATGGGTGCTGCGCCATACATGATGAAGCGAAGACGCGAGAAATTGCGCTCGCGCACACCGGGCGTATCCAAAAGGCGATAGATCACCGTGGGCGGCAGGAAGAACTCCGTCACGCCCTCTCGCTCGACAATATCGAGAAGCAGGGATGGGTCCGGTTTGGTCATCACCACAACCCGGCCACCGCGGGCCGTTGCCGGAAGCGAAAGAAAACCGGCCGTATGGGTCATCGGAGCCGCAGCAAGATTGACGATTTCCTCCCCCGGAAGATAGGGCGTGTTGATAATGCCGTTCATGGCGGACACGATCAGGTTCCGGTGACTGACCATGACGCCCTTTGGCGCACCGGTCGTTCCGCCGGTCGGCATGATGGCCGCCAGATCTTCCTCGGCTGGACCACGGGTCAGCGGCTGTGCCTGCATGTCCGCAACAAAATCCGCAAGAGATACGGCCCCCGGTACGTCACCATCAATGCAGATCAGTGTCTTGAGGCGCGGTGACTTCGCCCGGATGTCTGCAATCAGCGGCGCGAACATGGCCTTGAAGAACAGAACCTCGACATCGAAACCATCGATCAGGAACACATGATCAGCCAGCGGCGCGCGCGGGTTGAGCGGCACCCAGACCTGACCGGCCCGCCAGATCGCCAGCACGCAAAGCCAGGCCGCGGGATCATTGTCGGCCAGCACGGCGCATTTGGTTTCGGTGCCGAGCCCTGATTTGGCGAGAGCCTGCGCCACCCGGTAGGTTTGGTCCTGCGCGGCGCCGAACGTCCAGTTTTTGCCATCCATTGTATAGGCAATCCGGTCGCGCCCCAGGCTTGCGCCACGGTCGAAAAGGGAAATCAGTGACATGCGCGCCCTCCCATGCTGTGCAGTGTCTTTTTGTCCTGCGCAGAAAACACCAGGTTGGTGGCCAAAGCCTCCCCCCCGTCTTATGGGGGGACGGCGCCACACTTGCGCCACGGGATGACTCGTTTAAAGTCAGGCCAATTCGGGTCAGGCGTGGCCCGTATAAGGTGCAGGCAACGGATCGGCACCGGGAGGACATGGAAATGAAATGGTCCAAGACCGTCGAATTGTGGGCGACACCGCCTGCAACGGGTGAGGACGTGATTGAAAGGCCCCGCCTCGCGCTTGACCGGTTCGCCGGAGCGGGAGCAAGACTGATCGATCTCAGTGCACCGCAGGGCTATGGGCGGACCTTGCTTCTTTCGCAGTGGTACGCCAAGGCCGCGGCGGCAGGCACCAGCGTTGTCTGGCTGAGCATGGATGGCCCCAAGGATGCCTCGCAGTTCATTCAGGGGCTTGCCTGCGCATCCACGCGACCCGAAGCATCCCTGATCGATTCGAATTTTGCGGCCTGGCTGGGTGGCACACAGGACCCTATTGAGGCTCTCACCGGCTGGATACTGGAAGTGCAGCGTTCAGGCCGGGAATGCCTACTGATCCTCGATGATGCCGATCTGCCGGAACATCCCTCCGTCACCGAGGCCATGACCTTTGCGCTCGCCAACGCTCCCGGCAATCTCGCCATCGCGCTGTCAACCAATCCCGGTCATCCGATCTTCCGTCAGTCGGCCTTTTTCGGCACGCCGTTGATGCGTCTGACGGCGCGCGAACTGCGCTTTACGGAGGATGAAACAGCAGCGCTTGCGCAACGCAGGTTTCCCGGTGAAAACATTTCCGATCTGGCGGAACAGGTTCACCGGCATACGGATGGTTGGCCGCTCGGCGTACAACTGGCGCTGCTGGAACACATAACACAGGGTCGCCGCCTCCCTTCGGAAAAGGCGATGACCCAGGCTCTGGGCGCCTATTTTTCCAACAGCTTCATCGATCGCCTGCCCCCGGAACTGGCCGATCTTCTAACGCACCTCGCCAATCTCGATCCCTTGCACCGGGATCTGGTGGAGACCGTTGTCCCAAAAGGCCGGGACCTTGAGGAGCTGCGAAAGCTTGCCTACCAGACACCGCTGTTTGTACGGGCAGAGAACGGTGACTGGATGCGCCTGCATGCAGGCGTCAAGGAAATTCTGCAGCGGATGCAGGCCAAATGGCCGCAAGAAAAGCGCAAGGCCTGCGCTCTGGCCGCCGCCCATTGGTATGCCGGACAGGAGATGTACGAGCAGGCCGCGGATCAGGCCAGATTGGTGGGGGATACCGATCTGGCACTGGAACTGGCCGGTCGTGCCATGCGCGGCCTCAAAATCAATGGCCAGACTGGAGACGTTCTGCGCTGGCTGGACAGCATTCCGCCGGAGGCAGCACACCGTCACCCGCAATTCTGGCTCGCAGGGGCCTGGGCCTATGCAAACTCCAGCCAGCCGCGGCGCATGGCGCCCCTTTTAACCCTTTTGCGGGCTGCTCCCGATACGCCGGAAGCAGACCTGGCCGAAGCGGATCTGATCGAAGCAGCCCAATGCGCCTATTCAGACGATCTTGCCGGCCTGGCCCGTTTCAGCGCCCGCTGGCCGGATCCGGCGCTGGAGATGGAGCCTTTGCTTCACGGCTCGATCCGGGCGACGGAATTGCTGCTGCGGGGTCAGCCGGTTGCAGCGCGTTCCCAGGTAGAAGCCATGGCCACCCACAGGGAACGCCTTGCCGCGGCACCCTTCCTGCGGGCGCTGATCGAAGCGTTCCGCGCAGTGACCCTGTTGTGGGAGGGCAAGCCGCAATTAGCGCTGGATATCGTTCGCCCCGCTTTGGCAGAGGCTGAAAGCGAGATGCACCCGCGCAATGGTGGGGTGACCAATCTGGTGGCCTTGCTGGCCTATGCAGCAGTTGAAATCGGGGATATCGATCTTGCGCGTACGGCACTTGCTGCGCGCCTGCCGCTCATCGAGCGGGCCGCCATGCCGGATACGATCATCTTCGGCTTCCACGCGGCTGCCTCGCTGTCGGAGCGGGAGAAACGATTTGATATTGCAGAGGTTCAGCTGGAAGGGCTTGTCTCTACCGGTCAGGCGCGCGCCCTGCCGAGACTTGAATCTTCCGGCCTCTCGCGTCTTGTCCGCATGCATGCGCGTCACGATCATGAGGGTCTGGCCCGCGCTGCACTGGAGCGGCTGGAGGGGCTGATCGCCCAACTGCCAAAAGATATGCCGCAGGCGCAGCGCACCTTCGTCACCATGCAGCAGCAACTCGCCCGTGCCGCCTGTATTTTCGACGATCCGCACGCTGCCGTGAAGGCTGGCCAGATGGCACGCAGCCTTGCGCAGGAACTGCGACGTGGACGGGACCAGTTGCTGGCACAAAGCCTGATCGGACGTGCCCTTTTGGCCATGGGCGACGGAAGAGGCCAGAGGGAGTTGCAGGAAGTGGTGGCCAGCGCCCATGCGTGGGGGTTGAAGCGCCTGCGCGACGAGGCCAAATCCTATATGCCGGAGCGTCCTGCCCCCGCCTCTACCTCTACCTCAACCTCTCCTGCCCCCGAGGCATCCTCCTCAAGGTCAAAATCAACCGGCATTCTCACGGGCCGTGAGCATGATGTACTGGTGGGTATTTCGGCCTATCTCACCAACAAGGAAATCGCCTTGTCTCTGGGTCTCAGCGATGAGACCGTGCGCTGGCACATGAAGAACCTGTTCCAGAAGCTGGAGGCAACGGATCGCAAGATGGCGGTGGCCAGAGCCCGTATGCTCGGCGTTCTGTAATCCCCACCCAACATGTGGGGGCGTCTCGATCTCCTCTTTCTCTAAGCTCCTGCCACTTGCCCCAGGCTTGGGAGGCGCGCGGACAAAGGTTCTGCGAGGGGCATTGGTCAAACCTGGGAGGAGATCATGACTACATTGGAGACAACGGCGGCACCGCCGGTTCACACCCCGGGCCGGGCGCAGGGTGTGCTGCTCAGCCTCGTTTCGCTTTGCGCCGTGGCCGCAGCCATTCTTCTTACCCCTGTCCTGCCCGCAATGGTCGCCCATTACGAACCGACGACCGCCAATGCCGAGGCCAAGGTTCTGTTCGCCATGGCCGTCCCGGCTTTGGTACTGGCGATCTGCGCAAGCTTCATTGGCGGCCTTCTGGATCGCTATGGTCGCAAGAAGATTCTTGTACTCGGCCTGATCCTGTATGGCCTGCTGGGCATTCTGCCTGGTCTCGTGGTGGTTGACATCAACACGCTCATCCTGCTGCGTGTAGGCCTCGGCGCCTGCGAGGCAGCCATCATGACAGCGGCTTCAACCATGATCGGCGATTACTGGTTTGGCGAAGAGCGGCGCAAGTGGTTCGTGACCCAGTCGATCGTCCTCTCCGTGGTCGCCATCTTCGTCATTCCACTCGGCGGCGCCCTGGGCGAGATTTCCTGGAACGCACCATTCTGGGGCTATGGCTTGTTTCTCATTGCCGCACCGCTTGCCATGCGGCTTTTGCATGAGCCGGCCAAGCATGAGAAGGAACCTCCGGCCGGGGCGTTTCCGTGGGCCGCCGTTCTCGGGCTTTATCTGTTCGGCTTCGTTCTGGCAGTTCTGGTCGTGATGGTCCCGATCCAACTGCCATTCATCTTCACCGAACGCGGCATCAATTCCACGCTTCTCATCGGCCTCAGCGCAGGCACCCATTCGGTCGGCGTCCTGATCGGCTCAGTCTATTTCAAGTACCGCGCCGCATCCTCGTTCAAACAGAATCTTGCCGGGGCATTTGCCGTCGCTGGTTTGGGTATCGCCCTGCTGGTGGGAGACGGAAGCATATGGATGTCGATCCTCGGCGCCTTTACGACAGGACTGGGTGTTGGCTTCCTGATGCCTTGCCTGATCAGTCAGGTGCAGAGCCATCTCCAGTTTGAACAGCGAGGCCGGGGCGTCGGCCGCTTCCACACCTTCTTCTTCATCGGAAACTTCACCAGTCCACTGCTGGTGCTGGCAACAGCGTCTGTCGTCGGCGGGTTGAGCATGGCTCTCTACGTCATGGCGGGCCTTGCCTTCACATGCACGGTACTTGGCCTTTCGCTGGTCCGGCAGGGTAGCGCCGGTGAGGTCGCGGTCGTCGCGCACTGACGCGGAATGGCAAAACCGAAGCTGGGGGTTCACCCCGACGAATGAACCAGAGCGAAGCCCATCCCGAAAAGGGGTGGGCTTCCGGCGTTTGAAACCCCTGCTGCGGATAGCGAGACCTGCCGTTGAACAAGGCACAAAAGCAGTTGATCCCGGCAGCACATACTGCTGCCGGGATCAACTGCTTGATACGAACGGAAGAGATCAATCGGTGAGCGCCGAGCCTATCCGACGAGATCGGCGATGGTCGAGGGCACGGCCATCTTGAGTGCGGCTGCCTGCTCCAGAAGCCGCTTCATCGTGCCCGCGGAAACTGGTATGCCGCCGGCGAGGCGCTTCTGCGCCTCTTCGGCTCCGCGTTCTCCGGGAAGCAGCACGGCTTGCGTACCCTCTGCCGGTTGAAGGCCTTTGATGGCACCGCTCAGGCGTTCCACTTCGGTTTCAAACGCCGGACGCTCTCCGAAAGCGTCGGGATTGACGGCAATCACCGTGCCATTGAAGCCACCCTTCTTGATGCCGGTCAGAACCGGACCGATCACGGCATTGCCCACCAGGACGCTGGTCAGCATTTCGATCATCAGCGAGAGGCCCGATCCCTTTGCACCGGCCATCGGCAGCAGAGCCGCAACCTCAGCCGGGTTCGTGGTCGGTTTTCCACTGGCATCGATTGCCCAGTCGTTCGGAATTGGCCGGCCAGCATCCTGCGCTGCCATGATTTTTCCGATCGCCACCGCCGATGTGGACATGTCGAGAACGATGGGTGCATGCCCCTTGCGTGGAAACGCGATCGAGATCGGATTGGTGGACAAGGCCTCGCCGCGCGCGCCGAAGTAGCTCATCAGTGGCTTGGAGGCTGTGATGGCGATCCCCACGAGACCGCGTTCGGCGAGTTGCGAGGTGAAATAGCCCACGGCGCCGGCATGGGAAATGGAGCGCGCTGCGCACCAGCCAAGCCCGTGTAACCGCGCCAGTTCTGCCGCCTTGGCCACGGCTGCGTTCATCCCCACGGCACCCGGGCACTTGCCGCCGTCCAGCACAGCGATAGCGCCCATGCTGCGCACCAGTTCAGGAGCATGGCCGGACTTGATCAAACCAAGCTCGACCATTTCGATATAGCGGGGAATGCGCAGCACACCATGGCTATCGATGCCACGGAGGTTGGCCCAGACAAGAAGCGTCGCCGTCTGCTCCGCATCATTGGGCGTGAAGCCACCCGCTTGCAAAAGATCGACGGCGAACTGGTGAAGAACCTCCGCTTGAACAACGGGCATAAGCGCCTCCCTCAAGTGGTCAACGGGCTGGGGAAGAACTTGTCCAGCCAGCTTTTCATCAACATCTTCGTGCGCGGCGCATCGCTAGGCGCCAGAGGAAAATGCGCTGTGGTATCCACTAGCATCAGTTCCTTTGGATGACCGGCCTTTTCCCACATGCGCACACTCTCGATCGTCGGGGTGATGATGTCGTCGGCGGTGTGGAACAGCAGAAGCGGACGCGGAGCAATATTGGCGACCACGTCGTCGGCGCGGAAATTCATCATAGACCAGGCGGTTTCGGTAGGGATCTCCATCAGCGCCTTGGGCGAGAGGTTCTTGCGCAGGGCTTCGGGAATGGGCACCGCATCGAAGCGGCTCATCCATGCACTTTGTCCGGTTTCCTGCTTGTGCCTGCGGCCTGCTTCGAGCAGGCTTGTGAACTTCTCCCAGGCTTCCGGCGTCGGGTGCTGGCCGCGAAACTTGCGCTCGCCATCCCCCCAGCCGCAGGAGGAGAGGCAGCAGGCGACCCGCTCATCGACACCCGCAGTATAGACGGAGACCGCCGCACCAAAGCTGTGCCCCGTGATGCCGATCCTCTTCGGGTCTACCTCGGGTCGCTTGGCAAGCCAGGTCAAGGCATTCTTGGCATCGGCCACCTGGTCCATGCAGCGCACCTGGCCGCGCTCGCCTTCGCTTTCACCGCACGAACGGAAATCGAAGCGCAATGCGACATAGCCGAAATCCTCCATCATCTGCGCCTGGATCTGGGCGTGGCTTTCATCCTTGGAGCCGACGAATCCATGGCACACGATGAAGGCTGGCAAGGGTTTGCCGTCATAGCCATCGGGGATGTGAATGATACCGGCGATCCTGAATCCATCGGATTCGAATTCAATTTTTTCCTGCATGTCGCGCTCCTTCAGGCGGCGTTCACGGCGGCGGTCTTGAGGTGTGTGGGAGGCTCGAGGCCCGTCCGTCCGGGACGCAACACACTTCCCGCAACCGTCAGGCCCGCAATCATGTTCAAAGTCATGGATCAGCCAAGCTTCATGAACGGGTGCGTATGGGTGCGCCATTCCAGCGGTGCCGGTGTGCCCCAGACATTCATGTCCACCACATTGTCGGGCCGCTTCAGATTGGTAATGACGCGCGGCTCGAAGCCCTTTTCATCGGCGATATGCATCATCGCACCGGAGACCTCGACGATGCAGCCGGAGCTATCGAGGTAATAGGCATAGGTATTATCGCCGGGCTTGTGCCGTCCTGGCCCCCACATCAGCCAGCGGTCGTGACGGCGAAGCGTATCGCCGAGACGGCAATACATGTTGAATTCCAGGAATTCGAATGAGTAGTGGTGGATGCCCGGAACGTCACGCTTAACCAGCCCGAGAATGTGATGCTGACGGTTGCCGCCGTAATACCAGCTTAGCGAATAATCGACCATGCGCTCGGACTGGCGCAAATCTCCAATGATATTCAGCTGCCTCTCGGTGGCTTCCGGGTCAGGTGTAATGATGTTCATATGATCGATCCGGCGCGGGCCGACGCCGACCGTATCGTAGCGGGGATTATAGCGATCGTCTCGGCTCGGCGTGTGGATCTCGAACTGCAGACCTTCCGGCGTCTGGAACGTCACACCCGCATCCATGCAATCCATCGATGGGTCTGTGGAGACAATCTTGCAGCCCGCCTGCTCGATCCGTTCATGGGCGCGCAGCACGTCTTCGGCACTCAGCGCCTCAAGGCCGATAGTGTGCGCCGAATTCTCATCCGATTCGACATAGACCAGCTCGGCAGCGCGGCCGTTTGAGCTGAGCCAGACCTCATTGCCCGTCTGCCGCGTGATCCGGAGCCCGAGAATGTCGGTCGCATCCCGCAGCACGGCCTCCATGCAGTTGGTGTTGAGTTTCACATGGCCGCAGGCGTGAACCAGTTGCTGTGACATTGAGGACCTCCCTTCCATTTTGTGTGGTTATCGCGCGTTCCATCCGATCGCGCAAGTATTTTCGAAATTTTGTGCTTTTACGAAAATAATTCCGAGCGCAGATCATGATCACGCGTGACGGGATTGATCAGATGTCCCACGCTCGGAATCTCAACCTCAACGACATCGCCTACGGACAGAAATTCCTTCGGCTCCCGGGTTGCCCCGAAGCCACCGGGGGTTCCAGTCACGATCACGTCCCCTGCATTCAGTGGGCAGAAAGTCGAGATGTAGGCGATCAGCCATGCGGGATCGAAGATCATATCCGCCATGCCGATCTGTTGCTTCACCTCACCATTCACCCGTGTCGTCAGCGTCAGTGCCGTGAAATCCGGCACAGCATCGGGTGTCACCAACGAGGGACCAAAGCCAGCACTGCGGTAGAAATTCTTGCCCGGAGTGAACTGGCTGGAATGTTTCTGCCAGTCCCGCACGCTGCCATCGTTGAAGCAGGCGTAACCGGCGATGTGATGCCAGGCTCTGGACCGCTCGATTTTGTGGCCCGGCTGTCCGATGACCACCGCCAGTTCACCCTCGAAGTCGAAGCTGTCTGACACAGCAGGCATCAGGATCGGGCTTCGATGTCCGGTTTGCGCCTCCGCGCAGCGGGTAAACAATAGCGGATAATCCGGCGCCGGTTTTCCCTCGCGGAAATTGCTGGCAACACAGAAAACCTTGCCGGGATCCGGAATGGGTGGCAGCAGGGTCACCGCATCAAGATCAAGGTCCGGCCCATCGGAAAGGTCATGGCGATCCAACTCTGCCAGGAGACCCTTGAGCGTTGCGGGCCGGTTGCAAGACTGATCAAGCCGCCGGATCCGGGTGCCTTGCAACAGGCCGTAGCCAGTTCCTTGCCCGGTTTCAAAACTCACGAATTCCATTATTCACTCCAGAGAAAAGCAAATCTGACGTTATAGAAATTTTCAAGTATTTTCGAAATTCGTATGCTTCTTCCATTTTTCGCGCTTTCCGCATATTCTCAGGCGTGGGCGTGGTTGCTCGGACCTGCGGGTCCTCGAGTGGCAGAGCGGCCCACACTGCAACCAGGGAGATGCCAGCGTGAAGACCAAGGGTGAGACACTCGGCAATGACGTTCTGCAACGGATGCGGGAGGATGTGCTGAGCTGCGCCCTCGAACCGGGTATGAAGCTGCGCTTTGAAACGCTGCGGCAGCGTTATGATGTGAGCTTTTCCACCCTGCGCGAGGCCTTGGCTCGTCTGGTGGCTGAGGGTCTGGTGGTTGCCGAAGGGCAACGTGGCTTCAAGGTCGCTCCGGTGTCCATCGCCGATCTCGAAGACCTGACCGATGCACGTGTGCTGCTGGAGCGGGAATTGTTGCGACGCGCCATGATCAACGGCGACGACGCCTGGGAAGCGAACATCCTCGCGAGCTACCACAAGATGGACCGGCTGCAGGCGCGTCTGGGCGAAGAATATTACAAGGTGGCGGAGTGGTCCGCCCTGCATGCGGCCTTCCATGAATCGCTCGTGCAGGCTGGACATTCGCCAGTCTTGTTGGAAATGCGTGCCAAGCTGTTTGACCGCGCCAATCGCTATCGCCGCATGTCTTCGCAGTTCCGCAAGAAATGGCGTCCCAAGGAGATCGAGCACAAGGCCATCATGGATGCGACGCTGGATCGAGACGCAAAGGCCCTCGACCTGATCGAACGGCACATCCGCGAAACGACGGAAAACCTCGTGGAATTCGCCGGGCATCTGTTCGAGGACACCAGCGCCTCCACATCGACCGCCGCCTGAGGAATATCGAAAATACTTTACAATTTCGAAAATATCTGGATGCTGACAAGGAAAGCATCCGGACGACGTCTTGCGCTCGCACTTCACCCCAGAGCCCACAGGCGGCGTCCCTGCCGGCAGGTCTCCCAGCATGGAGGCCGGAGCAAGAGGGAGGAGGAACCTATGACTTTCACTACAATGGAGCGCGACCGGCGCTGGGCGGCAGCGCGCCGCATCATGGCCAGCCAGAATGCCGAGGTCATGATCGGCGTCAGCGACCTCGGCGACATCCGCGGCCATCAACGCTATCTCAGCAGTTTTCGCTCCACGTTCGACGATCTGGTGACGTTGGTATTCTCCGAAGGCGAAAGCGCGCTGATTGTGGGGCATCCCGCCGTCGGCGTCTTTGCCAAGGATCTGTCCTGGGTGACCACCCCTGTTACGCCGCAGGCGCCGGACGGCCATGCACTGCCGCCGAGCGTAGGGGGAGCACTTGCCAATATACTCAAGGCGCGCGGTGTCACGCGCATAGGCGTGGCGGGGCTCGAGCGTTTCCCGCTTGGCTGGCGGGACATAATCCTGTCGGTCCTTCCGCAGGCCAGTTTCATCGAGCTTGGCCCAGCCCTGATGCGTGAGCGTCTGGTCAAGAGCGCGGAGGAACTGGCCATCATTCGAGAGGCGGCGCGGATTTCGGATCTCGCCTGGAGGGCGATGCCGGATCTCGTTCGTCCGGGCCGCAAACGCTACGAAGTCATGGCCGATATCGAGCATATTCTGCGCAGCAACGGCTGCGAGGATAACTACGCTCTGTTCGAGGCGCTGCCCCTGATACCCGCCATCAAGGATCGCCGCCCCTATTCGGCCTTGCCCATTCAGCAGGGAGAGGTTTTTTGCGTCGAGGTTTCGCCCCGCTATCTCGGCTATTATGCCCAGCAAACCGGTCTGGTTGCCGTTGGCGGCCCGGTTCCCGATGACCTGCGCGCAGCCTATGCCGGGATCAACCGTGCCCGCGAGGCGGGATTGAAGGTTATGCGCGCGGGCGTTGACATCACCGAGGTGGCAGCGGCGGTGACTGCGCAACTCGAGAAAGACGGATTGAAATCGGCGGGGCCGGTGATTGGTCATTTTGTCGGACTTGAACTTGAGGAAATGCGGGTCGGGCATGAGCCGTTGATCCTTGAGGATGGAATGACATTCATCTTCCATCCCTTCGCGGCCGGTTATCCGGCGCTGCTGCGCGCCGATACCTATCTTGTCACGGCGTCAGGCGCCGAGCGCCTGACCAGCGGAAGCATCGAACCGCTGGTCATTTGATCCGGCAGGCGGGCCAGCGCCCGAGGCGCTGGCCCGCGACAATCAAGCCTCCTCCTCGATCTTCTTCTTCCACGCCTTGGGATCGACCTTCGTGTTTTTGGCGACGTCCACGATCGAGCGGACATAGGGCGCGCGCACGGCCTCATAGGCCTTCAGCGCAGCAGTGCTCAAACCATGCGCCTCGATATCCATCAGCAGCTGTCCGACATCGTGGATGGACTGGCAGGCACCCTGGCCCAGCGTTGGCCGCATGGCGTGGGCGGCATCACCGATGATGGCAATATGGTCCGAGGTCCATTTGGTCGCCACCGGGCGATCCTGCAGCGGATAGCTGGCGATGACCTCGACCCGCGCATCGAGCAGCGCCCGGACGGGACCCCATGTTTCCTTGGGCAAACGCGCGGCAATGCGCTCAGCAGGAATATCCCAGGGGTTGCAGTCCTGCAACTGGTCGCCACCATGCAGCTGATAATCGATGCAGATGAATGCGCCGCCGCGCACTGGCGCCGTCAGCACATGCGTGCCGTGATTGGCTTCCTTGTCGCCAAAGGCCCATCCGTCAAAGAAGCGCATGCGGTCATTGGGAATATCAGCTGGCATGGCCGAAACCGGGCACATGGTCCGCGCAACGGAAACCGGCGCGACCAACGTTTCGGCCGGATCGAACAGATTGCGCGCCATGGAGCGAATGCCATCGGCACCGATAATGTAGTTCGCCTTGACCTTCTTGCCGTTCTCGAACTCGGCAATGGCGCCATCGGCCACATCCTGCAGTGACTTCAGCCGATTGCCGAGATGTAAACGGCCAGCAGGCACGAGGCTAGTCAACCATTTCAGATAGTCAGCCCGCAGGAAGGCATGCACGACGCGGCTGCCCTTGCGGTTGGGGTCCGCCACGCCCATCGAGCCCAGATCAGGCAGCGGAAAAGCCGCGGTAATCTCGCCGGTATCGATCTGTCGCACCTCGATGCCATTCAGTTCGACGGCCATCTCGCGGAAGTGTCCATCAAGGCCCCAGCGAGCCAATACTTCGATAGCGGCGGTATCCAGCGTCAGGTGCCCGCCCACCTGCCCGAAGGCCGGAGCCTGTTCGAAAAGATGCGCTTCGATTCCGGCCTTGTTGAGTGCGACGGCTGCCGTCAATCCTCCCATACCGCCACCGATAATGGCGACATCCACATGTTCTGGTACATTAGTCATACAAAGCTCCTCCACTTTGACCAATACGAGACATTATCTTGAATATTTCAGATTTTCGCAAATATAATTTATTTTCGAAAATCCTAGAAGCGTGAACGATCTCCTGCTAAGGTCGATGCCGCAAGATCCATGGAGACCCGGACATGACCGAACTGCGCTACTTCGAAGACATCACCCCCGGCAGCCGTGACCTTGGCGATCAGGTCGTGGTTGATGGCGACGAGATGCTGGCCTTCGCGCGGCAATGGGACCCGGTTCCGATCCATGTCGACCCCAAGGCGGCAGAGGCCCTTGGAGGGCTGACGGCACCCGGCCTTTACATTCTGGCGCTGAAGCAGCGCCTCATCCATCGACTGCCGTTTCGCCCGGCCTTGATCGGGTCCGCCGGTTATGACGAGGTGCGCTTCTTCAGGCCGGTCTTTGCCGGTGACCGGCTGACGCTTGCCGTAGACTGGCTTGAGAGCCGCCATTCCAGAACCAAGGAGGACCGTGGTGTCGTCATCCACCGCCTGTCCCTGCTGGACGATCAAGGCGAAACGGTCATGTCGCATCTCGATACGCTGATCGTCAGGCGCCGAACCGCGGGATAGGCCGCGCAAGGTTGGGGCGCGCCTCACGCCACTTCAAACAGGGCGGCGGCGCCCTGCCCTCCGGCAATGCACATGGTGGCAACGACATAGCGCGCACCGCGCCGTTTGCCTTCGATCAACGCATGGGCTGCCACGCGCGACCCGCTGACGCCGTAAGGGTGGCCGAGCGCGATGGCTCCACCGTTGACATTCAGGCGATCATCCGGAATGCCGAGCCGGTCGCGGCAATAGAGCACCTGCACGGCAAAGGCTTCGTTCAGCTCCCAGAGGTCGATATCGCCGACGCTGAGACCGGCCTTTTCCAACAGCCGGGGAACTGCGAAGACGGGACCGATTCCCATTTCATCCGGTTCGCAACCGGCGACCGAGAAACCCCTGAAAATGCCAAGCGGGCTGAGGCCGCGACGGCTTGCCTCGCTCTCGCTCATGACCACACAGGCAGATGCGCCATCCGAGAATTGCGAGGCATTGCCCGCGGTGATGCTGCCGCCTTCCTGAACCGGCCGAAGCCCGGCCAGAGCCTGTGCCGTGGTATCGGCGCGAATGCCTTCATCACGGTCCAGCGTGACCTGCCGCGTCGTGACCTCCCCCGTCATCCGGTCGGTATGGGACATGGTAACGCTGATGGGCACGATCTCGTCATCGAACCTGCCGTTTGCAGCGGCGAACGCCGCTCGCTGCTGGCTGGCTGCACCATAGGCATCCTGATCCTCCCGCGAGATGCCATAGCGGCGGGCGACCGTCTCGGCCGTGTCGATCATCGACTGGTAGAGCGCGGGCTTTGTGCGCGCCAGTTCCGGGTCCTGCAGAAAGCGGGTGTTCATCACATTGGCAACGCAGGAAATACTCTCGACACCGCCCGCGACAAAGATATCGGCCTCCCCCGCGATGATGCGTTGCGCGGCAAGCGCAATAGCCTGCAGCCCGGAGGAGCAGAAGCGGTTGACCGTCAGACCCGGAACACTGACGCCAAGTCCGCCCGTGAAGGCCGCCTGTCGGGCGATGTTCATGCCGTTCGCGCCCTCAGGGAAGCCACAACCGAGGATGAGATCGGCCACTTCCGGCCCGTCCAGGCCGGCGCGCTTCACCGCCTCGCGCACCACATGACCGGCCATGGTGGCCCCATGGGTCATGTTCAGTGCCCCTTTCCAGGATTTTGCCAGCCCGGTACGGGCAGTGGAAACGATTACGGCGTCGGTCATGGGTTTCTTCCATAGTCAGAAAGGCGTTGCCCGTGGGCTGCGAGCCGCCGAAGCAAGGGGTGCGGTGTCCAGAAGGCCCCATCGCCATGCGGGCTGCGGGCAAACGTGCCCATCTTGCGCAGAACCCCGCGCAACCCGATGCGATCGGCATCGTAAAGCGGGCCGCCGCGCGCAGGCGGAAAGCCGAAGCCGGCCAGGTAGACGGTATCGATGTCAGAACCTCGAAGCGCGATGCCTTCATCCAGGATCGCCGCGGCGGCATTGACGAGCGCCAGGGTGCAGCGACCTGTGATTTCATCGGCACTGATCTTGCGGGCTTTTACGCCGCTGTCCGAACGCCACGCCGCCAGAGCGTCGCTCAGCGCCCGGTGTTCTGCCGGGCGGCCGCCTGAATGGTCATACCAGCCGAGGCCGGATTTATTGCCGTACCAGCCCTGATCGCGAAGAATATCAGGAATCTCGGGCAGCCGAAGCTCGGGATTGGCAGCGCGCCGCCGCTCCCGGATCGCATCATTCACGTCGTTGCCCACAAGATCCATCATGGCGAAGGGCCCCATGGCCATGCCCCAGCGTTCCAGAGCCCGGTCAACCTGTGCGGGTGTTGCCCCCTCCTCGACCAGATAAAGCGCCTCGCGCATGTAAAATTCGATCATCCGGTTGCCGATGAAGCCGTCGCAGACACCGGAAACGACCGAGACCTTGCGCAGGCGCTTACCGAAGGAAAGGGCGCTGGCCAGCACATCGGGCGCGGTCTGCTTTCCTCGCACCACTTCCAAAAGGCGCATGACATCGGCAGGGTTGAAGAAATGCAGTCCCAGCACATCACCCGGCCTGCCGGTAAAGGAAGCGATCTGGTCGAGATCGAGGGTCGAGGTGTTGCTGGCCAGAATGGCGCCAGGCTTCATCACGCTATCCAGCGCCTTGAAAACCGCCTGCTTCACCTCCATGCGCTCCACCACGGCCTCGATGACCAGATCGCAATCGCGAATTTCGTCGTAGCCGGAAACGGCGGTTATGCGGGCCGCCGTTTCGCGCGCAGTCTCCCCGCTTATCTTTCCTTTCGCGACCGCTTTTTCGAAGCGCAGGGCAAAGGCAGCGCGGGCACGCTCCAGCGCCGCGTCATTGAGATCCAGCAGCCTGACGGAAAGACCCGCACCGGCACAGGCAAGTGCGATGCCCTGCCCCATGGTTCCGGCACCGATCACCGCCACCGTTTCGATCAAACGCGGCGTTGCGGCATCCAGACCCGGCACCTGCGCCGCCGCTCGCTCCGCCAGAAATGCGTAGCGGAGTGCTGCCCCTTCCGGGGCTATGCGTGCCTCCAGAAACTTTTGCTGTTCGACCTCCCGCCCTTTGGCAAACGGCAGCGTTGCAGCAGCCTCCAGGCAATCGACAGCGGGTAAGTGTCCAGGTGCGCGCTGGCGGTAGCCGCTCAGATTGGTGCGGATGGATTGCAGGAAGGCGACCGCAGACACATGCTCAACGCGGTTCTGTGACAGATGCGGCAGACCCTCGCCAAGGCCACGGGCAAAGGACAGCGCCTCCCCCAAGGGATCGGCACCCAGCATGGCATCAAACAATGGCGTCTCCGCGAAACGCTCTGCCTTCACCGGACGACCGGACAGAATGAGATTGGCGGCGGCCTCCAGTCCGATGGCGCGCGGCAAAAGCTGTGTGCCACCCGCCCCCGGCAAAAGACCGAGGGTCACTTCCGGCAGACCGATGCGCGCATCGCGGTTCGCCAGCCGATAATGGCAGGAAAGAGCGAGCTCCAGACCGCCTCCGAGGGCAGCCCCCGTCAGTACCGCAATGACCGGCTTTTTGAGCGACGGTAGCAGATCATAGACAAGCTGCGCCGGGTTGGGATCGGCATCCGCCGCGCCGGTATCCATTTCGTTGAGATCGGCACCGGCACACCAGACGGCCGATTGGGATGCCAGAAGGATTGCGCTTACCCCTTGATCGGCTTCCGCTGCCGTCAGCGCATCCCAGAGCGCCACGCGAAAAGAACGGGTCAGAACATTCGTTGCGCCCTGCTGCATGGTGATGATGCGGATCGTACCGTCATCATCGATATGAAGAGGGTTCCGCTGGCTCTCGGCCCCGGTCGTGTCAGTCATTGGGTTTCCTCCCCCGTTTGACGACAAGACCTATCCCCCCATGCGTGTCGGGGCTCCCCCACAAAGTAGGGGGGGGCCAAGCGACAGGCAGAGACATAACCTTCAGCCAACGCGCACAAACGCGGCGGGAGGAAACATGGATATTTACGTGGCTGGTGTCGGTATGACCCAGTTTGGCCGTTTGCTGGACAAGGAGGTCTGGCAGATGGGTGAGGAAGCCCTCAACAAGGCGCTTGCCGATGCCGGTGCCGAACATTCGGATATCGAAATGGCCTTCTATTCGGGCCAGACACAAGGGTTCCTGCAGGGTCAGTATGCGGCTCCCGGCCAGATGGTCTTTGCCCGCACCGGCATCCGCGGCATTCCCGTCTATAATGTCGAAAATGCCTGCGCGGGTGGCACCAGCGGCTTCCAGATGGCCAAGATGGCGATCGAGGCCGGTCAGTGCGATATCGCGCTTGCCCTTGGCGCCGAGAAAATGAACATCGAGGACAAGGGCAAGGCTCTCGCCCTGTTCGATGGTGGCTGGGATGTGTCGCGCGTCGAGGAAAACTATCAAATGCTCGTGGCGCTCGGAGAAGGCATCGACGTTCCTGAAGGCAGCGAATCCGACCGTCCCTATTCGAAGTTCATGCAGATCTACGCCGCCATGTGCCGTTTCTGGATGAAGGAGTTTGGCACGACCCAGCGCCAGATCGCTGCCGTCAGCGCCAAGAACCACATGCATTCGGTCGAAAATCCGCTGTCACAATTTCGCAAGGCCTTCACGGTGGATGAAGTGCTGGCGGATCACCCCATCACCTATCCGCTGACACGGCCCATGTGCGCGCCGCTGTCGGATGGCGGGGCCGCCGTCATTGTCTGCAACGAAAAAGGGTTGAAGCGACTGAAGGGATCGCGGGCGCGCGCCATTCGCGTCGCTGCAAGCGCAATCGCCACCGCCACCGAACGCCAGGCCACCGATTTCGACAAGGCCGTCTGCCGTCGCGCAGCGAACAGGGCCTATGAAATCGCCGGTCTTGGACCAGAAGACGTCCATGTTGCGGAGGTCCACGATGCCTCGGCCATGGGCGAGGTCATGGCGGTGGAATACACCCGGCTGATGCCGATGGGCGAAGCCGGACCCGCCGCCGAACGCGGCGATCTCTCCATCGGCGGCAAATTGCCGGTCAACCCCTCAGGCGGCCTGGAATCGAAAGGCCATCCGCTGGGCGCGACGGGTCTCGGACAGATCCACGAGCTTGTGACGCAATTACGCGGCGAAGCCGGTCGCCGCCAGGTCGAGGGCGCCAAGGTCGCGCTTCAGGAAAACGGCGGGGCGTCGGTGGGCTACGAGGAGGCCGTCGTCACCGTCAATCTGTTCAGCCGGTAACAGCCATCGCAGGGAGGAAACGCGATGAAGGACACCGTTGATCATAAACTGGCATTTCCGCATACGGAATATTCCGGCTTTGATGCAGGTCTTTCCGAACAGGAGGCGGCAGCACTGGAGGGTGTCAACCGCTTCGCCCGCGAGGTGATGCGCCCGATCGGCATCGAGCTGGACCGGATGGACCCTGATGTGGCCTATGAGAAGGGCTCGCCCTTCTGGGATTTCCATGACGCCATACGGGCGCTGGGCTTGGGGCCCGAGGCCATGGAGGGGCTGTCTGCCCGTGAAGCGGCGCGGATGGAGGCGCTTGTCGTGGCAGAACTCGGCTGGGGCGATGCCGGCCTTGCGGTCTCGGCAGGTGCTGGCGAAATGCCCATCCGGGCTGCCATGGCGGCGGGCAATCAGGAACTGGTAGACCTTTGCCAGGGCAAGCTCGGCTGCTGGATTGCGAGCCAGCCGGACCGGGGCTCTGACGGCATGACGCTTTACCCGCAGGAGCGGAAGCCAGGTTCGAAGGGCAATATCGGCAATCTTCAGGCCCGCTTCGTTGGCGACGAAATCATCGTGAACGGCCAGAGTTCGGCCTGGGTCTCGAATGGCTATGTGGCCGAAGTCGGCCTTCTGGATATCGTTGCCGATTACGGCAACGGCTTCTATGACGAGGAAGGCAGCGTCCACGGCTGCCTGGTGGTTGTGCCGCTGGATCTGCCGGGGATCTCGCGCGGCAGGCCCTTGCGCAAGCTTGGCAAGCGGCCCCTGCCGCAGGGGGAAATCTTCTTTGACAATGTGCGCATTCCACGCCGCTTCGCCACGGCGGAACGGGATGATTTCAAGACCAAGCATGCGCTTTCCTGGGCCCATGCGGGCACCAACATGGCGCATCTGGCCACAGGCCTCGCCCGCGCGGCATTCGAACATGCCCTGACCTATTGCAATGAACGCCGACAGGGCGGCGGCCTCATCGCCGATCTGCAACTCACCCAGTACAGGCTGGGCGTCATCGGCGCGAAGGTGGAGGCCATCAAGGCCATGGCCCGCCATGTCGCCGAATACACCAAATGTTCGCCGGTGCCGCACCCCTATTTCACCGCGAGCGGCAAGGCCTTCTGCACACGGGAAATGTTCGAGGTGGTCAATGAGAGCATGCAGCTTTTTGGCGGCAATGGGCTGACGCAGGAATATCCGTTGGAAAAGCTGCTCCGGGATGCGCGCGCCATGCAGATCGAGGATGGCGAAACCAATGTGCTGTTCATGCACTTCGGCTTCCTCATGGCGCAGATGAACCGGCACACCGGCTGGGGAAAGAACTGAATTTCAACGACTTCGGAGGAAGACATGAGCATAGACTATCCAGTCGTCGTCTATGGGGCGAACGGCTATACGGGCAGGCTTGTCTGCGAACACCTGGGTGAGCTGGGCATTCCCTTCATCGCCGCGGGCCGTTCGAAAAAGAAGCTGGAAGAGATGATGCAGATCGTGCCGGGCATCGAACGCTCGAAGCACATGATCGTTGAGGTCGAAAACACTGTCGAGGCCTTGTCGGAGCTGGTGCGTGGCCGCAAGGTCGTGTGTAACACAGTCGGTCCGATGAACCGTTTCGCCCGCGAGCTTCTGCAGGCCTGCTATAACGAACGGGTCAGCTACCTCGATACGACCGGCGAGCAGCACTGGATTCGCGAGCTGATGGACCATTGGCACGAGAAGTTCCGTTCCATCGAGCGACTGGTCATTCCCTCCTGCTCCTACATGTACGGCGTCTGCGAACTGGGTGCGCGGGTCTGCCTTGAAACGCCGGGGATCGACTCCATCGATGCCACCTCGATTGCCGATGGTGTGCCGACGGTTGCCTCTGCCCGCACCATCCTCGATGCGATCCGGCATCCTTCAGTCTACCTCAAGAACAATGAGCTGGTTCCCTACAAGGGCATCGAGAACTCGCGTATCACCTCACCGGAAGGAACGGTACTGACGGCATCCACCTGGGGCGGCACTGCCCTGCCGATCTGGTTCAGCCGCGACGGACGCATCCGCAACGCCAAGATGATGTGCGCCATGTGGAACCAGGAACTCTACAAGAAGGAACTGGAACTGGAGCGCCTCAACAAGACGACCTTCCAGTGGATTCCAGACGAAATCCTCTATCCGATGATGGACAAGATGGCCGAGGGCATTACCGCGGGAACGCCTCCGCGCGAAAGCCGCTATGTTCATCGTGCCATTGATGTCTGCGTCGGACGCGGCCCGGTCGGCATGGTCAAGACCACGATGGTCTCGAACGGGGGGTATTACACCACGGGCCTGATCCAGGCCTATGTCGCCTCCCGCCTCGTCTACGAAACTCCGCCAAAGGTGGTGGGCTTCGCCTCGCCCTCGGAGGCCTTCGGTCATCGAAACATTCTCGGCGTCATGGAGTCCTATGGTTACGCCAAACTGGGCGTTCAGAAGATCATCGGTAACCACGTGGAAGGAGCGGCGGCATAATGACCTTCAAAACACTTTCCCTTCGTGAACAGGGCGCAGTTCTGCATGTCACGATCAACAATCCGCCGCTCAATCTGATGACGGGCCAGCTCGCCATGGAGCTTTTCCAGCTTCATGGACTGCTGATGATGCGCCGGAGTGAAATCGTCTGCGTGGTCATCGACAGCGCAGACCCGGACTTTTTCCTCGGCCATTTCGAGGTCAATGAGCTGGAAGCCGCTCTGGACGATCCGTCGAAGCAGAGCCAGTATCCGGACGTGAACCTCATTCAGGGTCTCGCTATATCCTGGCGCGATCTGCCGCAGGTGGTCATTGCCAAAGTGCGCGGCCGTTGCCGCGGCGGCGGTCTGGAATGGCTGCTCGGCCTGCATATGCGGTTTGCTTCGGAAAACGCGCTCTTTGGCTTTCCGGAAGCGGATGGCGGTTTCATTCCGGCGGGCGGCGGCACCACGAACACTATCCAGATCGCCGGCACGGCGCGCGCCATGGAGATCCTGCTTTCGGGTCGCGACTTCACGGCCGCAGAGTTTGAACGCTATGGCCTGATCAACCGCGCCCTGCCGGATAGCGAACTCGATGCCTATGTCGAGGCACTGGCGGCAAATCTTGCACGCCGCACGCCGCAGGTTCTAGCCATGCATCGCGCGGTACAGGTCAAGGCCGTTTCACCGCAGGAAGAACCGTTGTTTGCCGCCATGGCACAGGAAAACATCGCGTTCCGCTCTGCCATCGCAGACGGATCGCTGAAGGCGTCCATCGCGCGCATGAAGACGCAGGGACAGACCCGGGAAAGCGAACTGGATCTGCCCGCAAGTCTCGCCAGGGCATAGCGCCTGACGAGCGACATGCACCCGGGCCACGGTCCCTCGGGTGTCATGTCCTGCTGGCTGGCGCGTTCCCCACGTCCCGCGCCAGCCAGTCAGCCCGTGGTTATGCAGCAGCAAAGAAACTTGAGACGTATCGAACCATGCCTTGTCCGGACCAGGAGGAAAGCATGCCTATCAGACGTGTTGTCACGGGTATCAACGAGAGCGGAAAATCGATTGTCGTCAGCGATGGAAGCTCTTCAGCCGAAAGGGCTTTGCAGCATTCGCCCGGCTTCGTCATAGCGCCGCTGTGGAGACTGGAGGAAACACCGCCGCAAAATGACCGCTCGACGGATCCACTTTCGCAGGCCGGCAGTCTGCTGGCCCCTCCAGGTGGTGCCGTTTTCATCGTGGTGACCTTTCCGCCAGATTCAATCACGGCAGCGCCAGATTTCGATCCGGTGGCCGCGGGCGGCGAATTTGCAGAGGCCGTGCCCGGCCTTGCTGAAACTTTCGAGCCGGATCACCCAGGCATGCACACGACCCCGACACTGGATTTCGCGACGGTCGTCTGCGGAAACGTTGTGCTTGAACTCGATGACGGCGTCACCGTCGCCCTCACCCAGGGTGACACAGTCGTACAGCGTTCGACCCGTCACGCCTGGCGTAATCCCGGATCCGAACCCGCGACCGTCTCCTTCGTCATGTTGGGCACGCGCACCTGACATGTAGCAACTCTGAAAGCGAGGACGGGGTCGCAGTGGTCCTTTGCTTGCTTCACCCGGGCTCAGGTGGCAGCCAGCACAGGCAAAATCGCATCCAGCACATGCGTCAGATCGCCGGGCGTGCGCAGTCCGGCAAGAACGACATGGTCCGGCCGAACAAGAATAGCCTCACAGGCATGCTTCTGCATCCACAGACGGAAGACCGCATGGCGCTCGCAAAGCGTGCCCTTTTCTCCCTCCTCCGCAATGACGTGGGGCGTGATCGCGAGTGTCTCAAGCCTGTGGCGGTCAGTCGGGGCCGGTTCAAAACCTTGCCGGACCAGCAGGTGAAATCCGTAGCCCAGAATATCATCCAGACACCGGACAGAACCGTCGGTCGCAATTATCTCGGGCTGCGGCGATGGTCTGCCTGCAGCATTCACCGAGCCGATCCCGTGCAGGCACAAGGGGCCGGGGCCAATCGGCGGAAAGAGGTCCTGGCGGATCGTGGTGCCGCCGCCAGAAGCCATGTCGGCCCGCATCCGGCGATTGCGTTCCTCGGCAAGAGCCGGATCGCGTTCGCCTATGATCGCGCCCAGCCCTTTGGTGATGGAGATGACCTCTTTGACCAGGGGGCGGCGCTCTGCTTCATAGGTTGCAAGCAGACTTTCCGGCGCTCCATCCAACACTGATGCCAGCTTCCAACCAAGATTGGCGGCGTCCTTGATACCCTGCACCATCCCCTGCGCCAGGAAGGGTGGCGTCATATGGCATGCGTCACCCGCAAGAAAAACGCGGCCCCGGCCCCATTGCTTGGCAACAAGCGCGTGGAACCGGTAGGCGGCAGCGCGCCAAAGCCGCGCTTCGCCACGTTTGAGCCAGGGAGAAAGCAGGCCCCAGACCGTATCTTCACCACTCATGGCAGCCGGGTCTTCGCCCGGCAGCAACATGAATTCCCAGCGACGCAGGTTGCGTGGGCCGACAACGAATGTGTGTGGCCTCGCCGGATCGCAATACTGCACGTTCACCTCCGGCAGCGATACATCCTGCTCCACAAGCATATCAACGACGACCCACGGCTCATCGAACACCAGATCCTCGAAGCCAATGCCGAGATGGCGCCGTACAAAGCTGTTGCCGCCATCGCAACCGACCACAAAACGGGCAAGCTCATTGCGAACCTCGCCCGACCGTTTGTCGAGCAGGGTCAGGACTGGCATCGTCTCGATCTCGCGAAGATCGGTCAGCTCGGTCGCCAGCCGCATATCCACGGTGCTGCACCGCGTCAGGTGCTCCCGCAGAACCCTTTCCAGATCCGGCTGCAGGAATGTCAGGTAGGGAGGCCATGCAAGAGGATAGGGCGGCTCCTGCGAGAGAAAGCGCCGGATGACCTCGCCATCGGCTGTCCGATATTCCGTCGGCCTGTAGGCGCTCGTCACACCCGACACGGCAGCGCCGAGTCCAAGCTCCTGGAACACACGCATCACCTCCTGGTCCAGCCCGATGGCACGCGGCAGGTTGAACAGGTCGGCCGCCGCATCAAGGGCCAGAACATGCAGTCCCCGCCCAGCCAGAAGTGCGGCCAGTGTCGTGCCCACGGGACCCAGACCAACAATAGCGACATCGAACGGCTGGTCGGACCTGGAACCTCTACCCTGCATCGTCGTCTCCTCCCGAAGAACATTCGGTCATCAGCCTTAAAACTCGGGAATTAATTTCGCAAGATATTCTTATTATCGAAATTTTGGATCTGGATAATCACGAACTTACCCTTGCTCTGGCGGCATGCAGGCCGGATGCAATCCTTCTTACATCTCTACTATTTCGTAAAAATACAAATTATCGAAAATATCTGGACTCACCCGTACAGAGACGATAGTGTCCGCGATGGGAGGACATCGACCATGAAACATTCGACTTTATTGGCAGGCTGCCTCATCAGCCTTTCTGCATTTCCTGTACTGGCTGAAAGCCCGAAACCCGCAATCGAGGGGCCACCAGGCGCAGGCGCGCCTCCAGCGAGCGTGATCACGCAGATTAACCTCGGCAATGCCGGTCTCCTGGCGCCGTTTTACTCGGATCTCGAATATGGCACGGTCCTGCAGCGGGTGGGCCAATCGCGTTCGCGCGTCAATACGATCAACAATGGCCCCCGCGGAACGCCAACCACCGGCTACGAGAACTCGTCATTCACGGTTGCCTTGCCCTGGATTTTCCGTGCTCCAATTGACGAAACGTCAAACTTCACTGTCAAGCTTGTTGGGGTAACCGCCAACGAAGGCACCAACCGTATCTCTGAAGATGCACAGTTCGGTTTCGCTGCGGTGGGTTACGAGTGGTTCTACAGTCCCACAGGCATGTTTGCCGTTGAGCTTGGTTATCGCGGCACAGAAATTGATCGCACCACGGGTGCATTCGATCTTCGTCGCAACAACCTCGATTTCAAGCTCTCCTTCGCCCAGCAGATAACCGATGAATGGGGTGCCGTGGGCCGTGTGGTCTATTCGCCGGGCAAGACGAAGACAGATATCGGGACGCCGTTCGGCATCGCTCATGCGAAAATGTCGGACTACTATGTCTACAACCACTTCGATCTCATCGGCAACTATTCTCTCAGCTTCCTGCCCGACGACTGGAAGTTTCATCCGCAGCTTGGCCTGACCTATCTGACCAGTTGGTCCGATGAAACGACGAACAGCCTCGGTGGAAGGATACTCGCAGCCGAGGACCGTTATGGCTCCGTGCAGGCCATTGCCAATTTCGAAAAGCAGGTCAGGCCGGGCTCGTTCTCGCCGGTCCTTGCGCTCGGCGTCGAACACGTCTTCAAGGACGATCTGGCTGCATACAGCAATGAGAAGACCTATGGCATTGTCCAGGTTGGTCTGGGCTACCTCGATGCGAGCGGCTTTGCGACCTATGTCGGCATTCATCATCGCGAGGGATTTGCCGGACAGCGCAGCTCCACGGAGCTGACCATCGCGGGCAATATTCGCTTCTGACACCCTGGCATCCGGCATGCCTTGCGGAGCGGCTCAAGCCGCTCCGCCCTTCATTTTCAGGACGTCACACCATGCCCACACTGCTTCACATCCATTCCAGCCCAAACCTCGGTCCGTCTGTAACGCGCAGCCTGTCGTCGCGCTTTGTCGAACGGTTTTCAGCCTCCCACCCGGATACCACGGTGGACGTGCTGGATCTCGCCGCAGACCCTCTGCCGCATTTCGGACCCGCCAACATGGCCGCCGCCATGACCCCACCTGAAAATTTTTCCGAGGCAACCAGGGTTGCAGTCGGGCGGTCAGCGCAGCTGATTGATCAGATCATGCGTGCAAATGTCATCGTCCTGGGGGTGCCGATGATCAACTTTACCGCACCTACTCAACTGAAAGCCTGGATCGATCACATCAGCATCCCGCAAAAAACCTTCCGCTACACCGGTCCGGGGAAGGTGGAAGGTCTCGTTGTTGGCAAGAGAGTATTTCTCATTGCCGCGAGCGGGATGGACTACTCAACAGCGCAGGGTAAAGCCTTCGATTTTCTGGAACCAATGCTGCGCTGGCAACTGGGCTTCCTTGGCATGACGGATCTCACCGTCATCAGGGCACAGGGCATGCGCATGTTCCCGGAAAAAGCTACGGATATCATGGCTGCCGCAGAGGCAGAGGTGGATCGGCTGGCTCTTGGATAGGGCTTCGCCCGGCACACCCCGATCCGATACGAGCAACAAGACTTCCCGACCAGCATGATCGGGGAGTTTTTGATGGTGCCGGATCAACGTGGAATTGCCACGTCCTGAGGAATTACCTGGCAACAGATCATCTGCCGCCCTTGCCGTCCTGAACGCGTGGAGGGTCGCAAAGTCCTGTATGCCGCTCAGAAACAACGGTCCCTGCACTGTTGAGGATTGGCTTCCGCCGCGTGGCGTGGCAGAAGGTGCGCGGACGCGACCGCCGTTAGCTTTAGAACGGGGTCGGGCGACCGATTGACGTCACGTTGCTGCCGCGAGATCACGCTGGCCGTCCACTTGGTTCACATGAAGGTATCAGGATGTCCATTACCATACAGAAGACCATTCCTGCGTCGCGTATGCTTCAGTTCAACCAGATGGTCGATCGGTGGCTGGAGGAAGGGCCCATCAAGCTGGCCACGAATGCGACGATCACGGCAATGGACAATGCGGGCATCCCTAAGGCCGAACAGGTCGCGATCATCGAAGACCGCAATATCATCATGAAGCACAATATGCGCCTTGGTCTGATTAGCGAGGTCTTTGCCAAGGCGATTGAAACAGCGGTCAATTCCTTCCGATCAGGAAGCGAAGCACAGGATGAGATCGCTCGCCTGATCGTTACGGCGGTTGGCATTCGACAGGAAGATCACAGCGAATTGGTCACCTTTACTTTTCTCACCACAGCCGAAGCGAGTAGCTTCGATGCTGCATGTTGACGCGAAGACTGATAACCTGAACAGCCTGTAAGGCCGATATCATCGTTCAGCGCCGGGCGTGCGCTCCAAGGAACCTTCGGGACGGAAGATCCGCCAAGACCATCAGCGCAGCCGGCAATATGCCGGACAACAGGCCATATAAACAACCGCCCCGAAACCTCAGTATCCCGGAGCGGCCGCTTGGGCCTAAAGCATGGCGCGTTCAATCATCCTCGACTGAACGATAACGTACATGCGGCAAGAAAAGATCGAAAGCGCGGCTCTATCGAATCCAATAAAGTGCGCCGCGCTTTAGGCCATCTCCGCAGTCCTGTATGTCTCGCGTGCCACCCGCGAATAGGGTGCGGGGCTCACAATGGCGCGGATCTGGAATGGATCGGTCGCAGGCACGACATGGTTGCCATATCCTCCTCCCGCCTCGCCCCAGGTCAGGGTCAGTTCATCACCGATCTCGACGCTCTCTTCCACCAGAGCCATGGACAGGATGGTCCGTTCATTGGCGCTGTAGGCGGTGTAGGCCGAAGTGCCAACATCCCGACCGTTCCTGGTCAGATGGTCATAGTGGATACCGATGGTGTCGCAATTCGCGGGCAGATGCAGGAATTTGACGTTGCGCCCACCAGGCGTCAGCATCTCGCCAAAGAGGGCCTTGGCATCATCGCGGTTCCAGGCAAGCGTGACCTTTTTCGAAGAGGGCGCATTTGCCAGCTTCGATAACGCATCGCGTCCGATACAATCATTTTCAAGGTTGAGGAACTTGCCCAGATCGAGGTCGTAGGGCGTTCGATAATAGTCTTCGATCCGTTGGTAGGATTTCGACCCAACCAGCATCATCAGCGCATTGTGATCGGTCTCGGGAGTCCAGCTCCGGTAGGCATCAAGCGTCGGGTCGTCATGATAGATCGCCGGAAGAACCGCCTGATACCAGCCACTTTCAATGGCGGGCACGAGATAGGCCATACCACCGACGACGCAAAGACCGAATTCTTCGCCCGCCCGGATGATTGCTTCGCGGATTGCGACGCGATGCTCCCAGTCGCCCCAGAGTTCGAGCCCCATGGCTCCGGCCATCCCGTGACGAAGCGCACGGCAATGATGACCCGCGATGGTGATTTCGGTCATGCCAAAGAATTTCACATCCCCGATCGGTCCACCATTGAGCTTTTCAATCAGTTTCCCCGCCAGCGGCCCTTGAAGCTGGTAACGGCAATTGGGCCGGGTGTTGCCAAAACCGTTGGCATAGACCGGCGAGCGATCATCGGAAACCACCTCGACATCCAGATCCGACCTTTCGGCATGGAACTTGATCCAGGTCGACACCATCGGCGCACCATAGACCGAGAACAGGTTTTGCTCGAGATGGAACACGATCCCGTCGCCGATCATCATTCCGTCGTCGTTCACGCAGATGATTTGCGAGGCACGGTTCGGCACGGACTTGAACAGGCTGTTGCAGGACAGACGACCCAGCAGTTTCTGCGCATCCGGACCCGAGACGAATACCCCAGCCATATGGTGAGACTGGTCAAACAGCGCGACCGTCTCGCGCCACGACCGGGATTCGCGCTCCCAACGGGAAAATTCCTGCGGGATATTGGGGATGATCAGGCCGGGATCATAAGCCGGCGGCAGATCGGCACGGTCATACTTGTCGGCGCGCAGCAGGTTCTCGGCGCCGCCTGCGGCGCGCACAAGGTCGTTCAGGTTTCGCATAGCTCTCTCCCATACGGCGGATCTGGGCTCGAACCTCCCGAGGCCACCGCCACCATCGATTTGCCTTGCGAGCGTAGGACTTGACCGATCACCGATAAAACGAATTATATTTTTGACTGACATTGATGAAATCGATGAACGATGGAGAGGCTTGAAAAATATGCGGTTTGAGCGGCTCGACCTGAACCTTCTGGTGGCCTTTGACGCTATCGTGACCGAGGGAAGCGTCACCTCGGCGGCAGAAAAACTGCATCTCAGCCAGTCAGCAATGAGCAGTGCATTGGGACGGCTGCGCGACTTCTTTGGCGATGAGCTCTTCGTGCGTGTCGGTCGCGATCAGCGCGCAACACCCTTGGCCGAAGCGCTTGCCGGTCCCGTACGCGAGGTGTTGCGTGACGTGCAGTCCAACATCATCCGACGCCAACCCTTCGATCCCAAGACCTCGACGCTGCAATTTTCACTCGCCGTGTCCGACTTCATGACGCAGGTTGTTGTCAGTGATCTGGCGCGGCATCTGTGCGAGGTGGCACCCCTCACACGCCTTAACCTCACACCATTGCGGGGCGAAGCAGTCCGGCGCCGCTTTGTCGCGGGCGAGATAGACTTCCTGCTATGCCCGCAATCGGTCATGGTGCCGGAACTGCCTTATGAGCGGTTGTTTTCCGAAGGCTTCAAGGTGGTCGGTTGCGCGCAGCATTGGCAGGACACATCCGTGCTGACCCGCAAGCAGTTTGAAGAAGCCGGGCACGTCGCGGTACGCCTTGGTGAGCAGCAGACACCCGGCATCGACGAGCTCATCTGCCTGAATGCCGGCATTGATCGGCGCATTCAGGTGATCGTTGGCGCATTCGACCACGTCGCGGCCTTCGTCGCAGGAACGCATCGGCTCGCCATGCTGCAAAGTGGAATGGCCGAACGCGTTGCAAGTCAATGGGATCTCAAGATTTTCAACACCCCCTTCGACAGTCAAAGCTTTACCGAAGTTCTCCAGTGGCAACCCGTCAACGCGAATTCCAGCGCCCATGTCTGGTTTCGCGACGTCGCGATCCGGCGTATCCGCGAGCAGTTTGCACGCAGCGAGCCGGAGGGTTCATCGATTTTATGAATGTCAAACGACAATATAATCAGCTTTTTCGCTGACGCTCTTTTGCTATCCTGAACAGGCTTCACGCTGCTCATAGGGAGGGAATGGCATGAGCATGTTAAGACAGAGCGCAGCGATGGCACTTGCCATATGGCCTTGTTGGTGCCGCACAGGCAGGAACATTGACCTTCGCGACTGCAGACCCGCGGTTATACCGCTTCACTGCGACATGTTGATTGGCTGATTCCACCAGGAAGCACCAAGTCGAACTATCATCCGATCGGGGCACCGGTCTTCGTGTCGGCGCCGTCTCCCCTAACATCTGGTATCGTCATGTCAGCAACAGTCCCGGCGGTCAACACCGCCGAACATCTTCCCGTGTCTATCGAAATCAGTGCAACCAAGGTCCTGAAAGGTGATCTGGATCATGCGCCGCTGGCCGCCGAGTCCCGCGTCTATATCCCGGATCTGGGCAGTGAAACACTTGCCACCCGAGTGGCTGCTGCTCGGCATATTCGCGCTCTGGGACTGAGGGCGGTACCGCATCTGGCGGCACGGCGGCTTCCCTCGACAGGGGGCCTGACCGCGTTTCTCGACAGCTTTACACAAGAGGCAGGCGTACGCGACCTTCTCCTGATTGCAGGAAGTCCAGCCACGGCGACGGGTCCCTTTGGATCGAGCATGCAGGTTCTGGCAACGGGCGCGCTCCAGACCGCAGGTATTACCAATGTCGGTGTCGCTGGCCATCCCGAAGGCAGCCCGGATTTCGACACACAAACGGCAGAAAGGGTATTGCTTGAAAAACTTGATTATCTTGCAGGTCACGGGCTGACAGCCCGGATCGTCACCCAGTTCGGCTTCGATCCGGTCGCATATATCGACTGGGCACACCGTCTTAGGGCTCGGGGCATTCTTGCCCCTGTACACGTCGGTCTTGCCGGTCCGGCGAAACTGACCACGCTCATCAAATACGGCGTGGCCTGTGGTGTCGGTAATTCGCTCCAGTTTCTGAAAACCCGGACATCCAATCTGCGTATGCTCGCCAGCGGGTTCGATCCTGGCGATATTGTGGATGCAATCCAATCTGCGAACCTACCCGCTATTGCAGGTCTCCATTTTTACCCGTTCGGAGGCACCTCTCAGACCCTCGACTGGCTCGAGGCGCGTGGCCTTACACTGGAAGCGAAGCAATGACCTCCTATCTGCTCAATGTCTCCTGTCCCTCGAAACGTGGCATCGTTGCTGCAGTATCGAGCTTCCTTGCAGAGAATGGCTGCTCTATCGTCGACAGTTCACAATTCGATGATCTCGAAACCGGCCAGTTCTTTATGCGCGTGCGCTTCGTCATCGAAAGCACGCGAGAGTTGCAAGACATCGAAACCGGTTTCGCCTCGGTGGGACAAGCCTTCGCGATAACCTATGCCTTCCACGACTCCGAGACGAAGATGAAGGCGGTGGTCATGGTCAGCCGTTTTGGGCACTGCCTGAATGACCTGCTCTACCGGGTGCGGATCGGCGCGCTCCCAATCGAGATCGTTGCCGTTATCTCCAACCATATGGATTACCAGAAGGCGGTGGTGAATGCCGACATTCCCTTCCACCACATCCCCCTGACCAAAGAAAACAAACCTGTTGCCGAGGCCCGGATCATGTCCGTGATTGAAGACACCGGAGCCGAACTTGTCATCCTTGCTCGATATATGCAGATCCTCTCCGATGACATGTGCCGTAAAATGTCCGGCCGGATCATCAATATCCACCACTCGTTCCTGCCGTCTTTCAAGGGAGCAAACCCCTACAAACAGGCCTATGAGCGCGGGGTGAAACTGATTGGCGCCACCTCGCATTACGTGACCGCCGACTTGGACGAGGGACCGATCATCGAGCAGGATGTGGTGCGTGTGACCCATGCGCAGAATGCCGAGGATTTCGTGTCGCTGGGCCGGGATGTCGAAGCACAGGTGCTCGCCCGCGCGGTTCATGCTCACGCGAAGAAACGGGTGTTCCTGGCCGGCAACAAGACAATCGTCTTTGCCGCCTCACCGGGGGAATACTCCTCCGAGCGAATGGGTTGATGGAATTGGTTCCCCCAATCCGCAAACCAATTCCAATAGGAGGGGTCCAAATGGCAGACTTGTGTCAGCAGGTTTTTTAGTCTAGCGCCCAGCCTGTCACCCACTGTTTGTCTGTGGGTGGGGGCCGAGCCGATGAACTCTCCCCAGATATCCTGCCGGGTGTTCTCAGCCAAGGCGGCGACATCAAACCCCGAAAGCTGATCACCCACGGGTGCCAACCCTGCGAGCCCTCCGCTGCTTCACCTATGGCCCACATCACCCTCGGGGTGCGGCGGTCGAGCGGCGCAAAAGGAGATCAACGCCGACACTGATGCGTTGAACCGGACCGGTTGGCTCCGCCAATCGCGCCGCGAGAAGCTCAACCCCGATACGACCCAGGGCGTGGCGATTCGAGCTGACGGTGGTCAACGGGGGAGTACCGAAGCTCCCGAGCGCCAACCCGTCGAAGCCGACAACAGAGACGTCGTCGGGCACTGAAAGGCCCCGTCTTTCTATCGCCTGGATCACGCCAAGCGCCACCATGTCATTGACACAGAAAAAGGCGGTCGGCATCGGGTTACCCTCGTCCAACCAGCGCTCGAGGATATCGCGGGCCGAGAGATTGATGTGCTCTGGCGCACCGAGATCCATGACGTGGCGGGCGGAGTCAAAGGTCAGGCCCGCCTCTTCCAGGGCACTGCGAAAACCTGCCACGCGACGACGGAAGGTTTCTCGCCAGGCATGCGTGACATGCACGATATCCCGGTGTCCAAGCGCAAGCAGATGCCGCGTTGCGGTCCAGGCACCGTAGAGATAATCCGGCGCAACGCTTGGCAATCGCATGGATGGATCCATTCCATTGACGATGACGGCAGGCACCTGCAAGGAGGCAACGGATTCGACGAGATCCGGATGATCGACCCCGACAAGCAGCAGAGCCTGAGCCTGCGGCAAACCTCCCGGTGCCAGCATCTCAGCGAGATCCCGCAGGACGGTCACGCTGACATCGAGTCCGGCGGCAGAGCCGGTCGTTCCAATGCTTGCAAGGACATCACCATAGAAGGCATCATGAGTGACATATTGTTCCAGTGTCAGGACCGAAACGCTGCCAACCTGGCGACCGGAACGGCCGCGATAACCAAGTTCCTCTGCGATCTGCAGAACCCGATCGCGCGTAGCACCTCCGACACCTTCACGGTTGTTGAGGACTTTGGAAACTGCGGCAACCGACACGCCGGCGGCGGCGGCAATATCCTTAAGCGTGGGCTCTGGTGGCAACTGCATCTGCAAGAGATCGGTTCCCTTTCGCAAAGGTCATATATGTATCTCGTTCCGATAGCGCAGCAAGCTATGCCGTTGCAACACATCTCCCGCGACAAGCAGGAGCGAGACTACCAAAAGAAATCCCTGTGCCCCTGCGCGCGCATCAAAGCTTCCATAAAATAGTAATCGCCGTAGGGCAGCATGGCATCACAACGGCCCGCAGGCACATGCCCCGCACCATGGGCGAGAAGTCCCTGCGCGTTCGGGGTCTGCGTGAGGTCACAGGTCTCCAGAAGCCCGTCCAGAAGACGGTAACCGAAATTGCGCCACCGCACAGCCTCGGCTTCCGGCACAAGTTCGCAAAGCAGAAATAGCCCTGCTGCCGTTACGGCTGCCGCCGATGAATCAACCGGATGTTTTCCATTTGCGGGAAGGCTGTAGTCCCAGACCGGCACCTTGCTGCCTCCCACCAACGCCTCAGCCTTGGTTGCGAGTCGTCGCGCGGCGTCCAGAGAAACGGGATTGCCTGTCACTCTATGACAGTTCGCAAAACCATGGATCAGCCAGGCCTGTCCCCTTGCCCAACAGGAGTGATCGGCATAGCCCTGATGCGTCTCTCCCCGCAACGGTTCCCCCGTGGCCGGATCGAACAGGAAGGTGTGGAACGTCGTCCCGTCGGGCCGAACCAGACAACGCAGCGTCGTCGCCTCGTGGAGATCGGCAACTTCGCGGAAATCCGCAACGCCGGTCTCGCGATGTGCCCAGTGCAGGAGCGCGAGGTTCTGAATGGTGTCGGCGATCATGCGACCATTGGCGAAGCGAGCCTGCTGACGATCCTCCGGGCCTACCGGATTCCAGGCCTGGATGTACTGGCCCTCCTCTCGAAACCGTCCGATCAGCCAGCGGGCGGCCTCAAGCGCCATGCTTCGCGCAACCTCGTCGCCAGTCGAAAGCCACTCCGCGACAGACGATAGCGAGAAGATGAAACCGAGATCGTGGTCCCGCGCCTTGCGACTGTCCAGAACAGCCCGAAACTGCGGCCTTCTTGCGCGCGCCGCCGCCGCAAAGACGGGATCAGCGGTCAGTTGATGCGCCAGCCACAATTGCCCGGACAGGAATCCCATAACCCAGTCTGGACCATCGCAAAAACTCCAGCTGTGATCGGGACGCCCGATCTTCGGGTTACGCAACCCGGCAATCGGAAGAAGTTCACGCAACCGTGCCACCGACCGCTCAAGCGCTGCCTGATAGATCTCCCGTCCGGCATGATCGGGACCGTTGGTGAAGTAGGATGTCAGTTGAGACGTTTGCATGATTATCTCCTCCGGGCAGACTTTTCGCGAAATACGAAACTTTTGTCAATAAAAGAAATTTCTTGACGTCAGTAAAATCCAGTCGTAGCAAATGTCACAGGAGGATCGGCCCACCACAATGATGGCAGGAATACGCTGACGTAGATGATACGCCAGGGCTGCCGCAGGTGTGCCGACGTCGAGAAGGAGCTATGCCTGCTCACAGGCATTGGAAAACTGGAGGAATCTCAATGGGAATTACACTTCGCCTTATCACCGCTGCCCTTGCCGTTGCCGTGTCTGCCGTATCCGTTCATGCGGCTACGTTCCGCATCGCAACCAATGTCACGGAGGACAGCACGGCCGGTAAGCTGCTTGCCGAGTTTTCGGAAGCCGTTACCGCCCGCACGGAAGGCCGCGTCAAGTTCAAGATGTTCCACAATGGTGTCCTGGGCGAGCAGGCACAGTATCTTCAGCAGATCCAGACCGGCGCCATCGACGCGGGCCTGGTGAACTCGGGTACGCTCGAAACCGTGGTCCCGGCTGTTGGCGTCATGAATCTGCCCTACGCGTTCCGCTCGTCGGAAGAATATGCCAAAGTCATGACGGACCCGAACATTCTGAAAACACTTGAGACAGCTTCGCGGGCACAAAAGATCAATGTCCTTGGCTTCCTGTCCTCCGGTTTCCGGTCGATCTACACCACCAAGCCTGTAAAGGATTTCGCAGGTCTGAAGGGTCTGAAACTGCGCTCAATCGCCAGCCCCACCTATACGGAAATGGTGAGCCTGTTCGGCGCCGTGCCGACGCCCCTGCCCTTCGGCGAACTCTACTCGGGGCTGCAGGCCGGAGTGGTCGATGGCGCTGAAGGCGGTCTGGCCGGCCTGTGGGTCGCAAAGTTCGGCGAGGTTGCGAAATATGCGCTCGTCACCAACCATACACGTCTGACGGATTTCATCGTGACGTCGGCAGAGTTCAACGAAAAGGTCGGCAAGCAGGATCTCGCACTCCTGCAGGAGGAGTTCCAGAAGGTCAGCCTGAAGTCCATCAAGTTCGCTGATCAGACAGAAGCAGACCAGTTGGCTCAGGCCGTTGCAAAGCTGGGTGTCACCGTGACCCAGACGGATCTGGCTCCCTTCATGGCTGCCGTTTCGCCCATGTATGAAAAGGCGCGTGGCGATGCGGCCAAGCGGCCGATGATCGAAGCGCTCTTCACCGCAACCGGTCGCTGAGTTCGCACGTCGCCGCATAGCGGGAACTGAATGATATCCTCGGTTCCCGCAGATTTCTGAAAGGATTGATGATGGACGAGCAGTTTGCCGTTGCCGAGGCCAGGATCTCTCATCGTGGGATTGGCCGTTTTCTTTTGCAGGGGCTTTCGTCCATCATGGCGGTGCTTCTGGCTCTGATGCTTGCCGCGATCACCTGGCAGATCGTGTCACGCTATCTGCTGGGGACGCCCAGCCTCCTGACGGAAGAGTTTTTGCGTTTCTCTCTCATCTGGCTCGGCCTTTTCGGCGCCGGTGTCTGCTTTCTTGGCACCTACCACATGAACCTGCCGATCATGTCGGAAAGCATGCAGCCGAATGGCCAAAGTGTCCTTTTCCATCTGAATGCACTCATCAACATGCTATTCGGCGGGGCGCTGATCTGGGGCGGCTGGAAAAGCGTCATGGTCAATGCCGCAACCGTCAGTCCCATGTTGCAGATCTCCATGGGACTGATCATGTCCGTGATCGGACTTTGCGGTCTTATGATGGTGGTTATCCAGTGCAGGGATATCGTCCAGCGCATACGATCAGAGCAAGGGGGCCTGCGCCTTTTCAGCATTGCCTTCACGCTGCTTGCAGCAGGCTGCGCTTTGATATGGCTGATCTGGACGTCGTCCTGGATGGAGACCCTGACGGACAACTATCTGGAACTGACCTCAACAATCGTCCTCTTTCTGATCGCAACTCTCCTGCTGGTTATCGGCACACCCATATCGGTCGGGCTTGCGCTGGCGGGCGTGCTCACGCTCGCTCTTCAGATGAACATCTCTCGCGTTCTGCCGACGGTGGGAGAAACCATGTTCAACGGCCTGGACAGTTTCGGCTTTCTCGCGCTGCCCTTCTTCATCCTTGCTGGCAACATCATGAATGTCACGGGTCTGGCGCGGCGTCTGATCGATCTTGCCATGCTGCTCGGGGCCCGTTTTCCCGGCAGTCTCTGGCAGACCAATGTCCTCGGCAACATGCTGTTCGGAACCTTGTCAGGCTCGGGCATTGCAGCAGCGTCCGCCATCGGCGGCATCATAAATCCGGTTGCGAAGGAAAAGGGCTACGACATGGCGGTGACAACCGCCGTCAACGCAGCGTCAGCACCGGTCGGGCTCCTGATCCCGCCGTCAGGCGCTCTGATTGTCTACTCGCTCATCACCGGTGGAAGCGCCTCCATCATTGCGCTGTTCATGGCAGGCTATGTGCCCGGCATCATCATGGGCCTGGCTGTCATGCTCTATGCGGGCTGGTATGCCAAAAAGCACGGCTATGAGGCCGATCGGCAGCGGCACACTCCCTCTGAAACGCTCAGGATCGTGCTGAGAGCCCTGCCCAGCATGCTTCTCGTCATCATCGTCATTGCCGGTATTCTCGGGGGCGCGTTTACAGCCATTGAAGGCTCTGGCGTGGCGGCTGTCTATGCCCTGGTTCTCGGGTTTGCCTATCGCAGCCTGACCTTGCAGCAACTTGCCAAGATCCTCGTCGATACCGCCCTGATGACGGCATCGATCCTGTTCCTGATTGCCTGCTCGGCGATGATGATGTGGTCGATGACCTTTGCGTCGGTTCCTGAAACCGTGGCAAGTCTCATCATGACGGTTGCCGACAACAAGTTCCTCGTCCTGCTGATCATCAACATCGTGCTGCTGATCGTCGGCATTCCCATGGACATGGCGCCTGCCATGCTGATCTTCACGCCGATTTTCTATCCGATCGTCACTGAGCTCGGCGTAGATCCGGTGCATTTCGGTATCATCATGGTTTACAATCTGGCCATGGGCATCGTCACGCCTCCGGTTGGAACAATCCTGTTCGTCGCCTGCTCGATCAGTGGTCAGAGCATCGGGGCCGTCACCAAGCCGCTGCTCCCCATCTTCGGCCTCCAGATCGCGGGGCTGCTGCTGATCACCTATGTGCCGGCCGTCACACTCTTTCTGCCGAGGCTGTTCGGTCTATGACGCGGCGGACAGGGCACGGATGGAATCCATTGTACGGCCTGCCAATTGCCGGCAGGAGCGATATGCTGGAAGCTCTGCGTGCCCTGATCCATCCAATTTCCGCCTATCAATCGCCTGGCGGCGCCCGTCTGCAACTGTCGGCGGGCGCTGCCATATTCGACAGGGCAGCGGCGGAGCTTGAAGGTTTTGCCCGCCCACTCTGGGGAGCCGTACCTGCCGCACTCGGCGGTTCGGATGTGCTGGACTGGGCACGCGTGCGAGAGGGGCTCAGCAACGGGTGCGATCCCGAACACGAGGAGTTCTGGGGCTGGCCAGGGCCGGAAGACCAGCGTCTTGTGGAAATGGCGGCGATCGGCTTTGCACTGATGGCGATCCCGGACAGAATATGGATCCCCCTGCCCCAGCGGAGCAAGGCCCATGTGTCCGCCTATCTGCGCGCATGCACGGCACAGGTTTTCTCGCCGAATAACTGGATGTTCTTTAGGCATCTGATTGTGGCTGGTCTGGCGCGCGTGGAACCGGATACTCCGGTGGCCGATTCTGAACGCTATGGCGCGGAACTCGAAGCGCTCTATCTGGGCGACGGCTGGTACCGTGACGGCCCCGGACGCCGCGTCGATCACTATAATGGCTTTGCCTTCCACACCTATGCCCTGCTTCTCGCCTGCCTTGCGCCGCAGAAACCGGCAGTCGATCATCTGGCGCGTGCGCGGCTGTTTGCGCCGAACTTTGCCGGCTGGTTCGACCCGGAAGGCAGAGGTCTGGCCTATGGTCGATCCATGACCTATCGCTTCGCCATGACGGCGTTCTTCGGAGCCTATACGCTCGCCGAGGTCGGCGATCCTGTCCTGTCCTGGGGGTGTCTCAAGGGGATAGTCCTGCGCAACATCAGATGGTGGTCGCGCCAACCCATTGCCGACCGCGACGGCGTCCTGTCAGTCGGTTATGCCTATCCGAACCCGATGATGGCGGAAGATTACAATTCCGCATGTTCGCCCTATTGGGCGCTCAAGGCATTTCTGCCGCTGGCTCTGCCCGCAGATCACCCTTTCTGGACCTCCGAGGAAGCGCCGCTTCCCGAAGACATGCCTCTCATCCAGCCAGGAGCAGGCTTCCTCCTTCAGCGAACACCGACCCAGACGGTTGCCCTCACCGGGGGACAGGCAGGGCCACAGTTCCGTCATGGTGCCGAGAAATATGCCAAGTTCGCCTATTCGACCCTTTTTACTTTCAGTGTCGAAATGCGCGATGCAACTCTGCTGACTGCGTCCCTGGACGGAGCGCTCGGTGTTCAAGCGGAAGGGCGCCCATGGGTTTCAAGGCACAGTTGCATCTCAGCCCAGATTGTCGATGGAGAAGTCCATTGCGTTTGGCGTCCCTATCCCGACGTCGAGATCGAAACTTGGTTGCAGCCCTATGGCAATGGCCATCTGCGCCGTCACAGGATTTCGACGCCGGTGGCCCTTGATACGATCGAAGGCGGATTTGCCATCGAGCGCACGGACGGGAAAACTGAGACATGCCAGCTTGAACCTCATTCCGCTGCGATCTCGGAAGGGCTCTTCAGCTGCATAGTCGATCTGGGGAACTGCCGGCGGGCGCGAATCCATGCACCTGCCTCCGGCGTCAACCTTGCCCACCCGAGGATCTGGGTTCCGCAACTCGTCGGCCATATCCCGGCTGGAGAAACCGAGCTCCAGTGCTGGTGCGCCAGCGGAGAGAAGCCGTACCAGATAGACATGGGCTTGTCGCAAACATTTTCGAAGCTCGCGATTATACCCTGACCATCTTCATTTTCATGCTTTGTTAACCTTTTGCAGTCCGAAGAGGCGAGCTAGAATCTGTCAGTTTCAAATTAAACCATAACCTGCATGTCTGAAGTAGTTTGAGCACTTCTGCGGGCTGAACCGCCTTGAGGAGTTCTCCTATTCGTCTCCATGTTGTTTCCACGGTTCTCTCGTCCGCCTTTCTGACGAGCGTCTTGAGCTTGGCGAACATCATCTCGATGGGATTGAGGTCTGGAGTGTATGGCGGCAGGAAAAAGAGATGTGCGCCGACATCGCGGATCGTGTCTCGGGCTGGTTTTCCTTTGTGGCTCCCGAGATTGTCGAGGATGACGATATCGCCATCCTTCAGAGTTGGGACCAGGCTTTGCTGGACCCATGCGGTAAAGGCGGTACCATTGATGGGGCCATCGAGGACGAAGGGGGCAACGATGCTGTCGCTGCGCAGGCCGGCCAGAAACGTCAGCGTCTTCCAATGACCATGAGGGACTTTTGCGATGAGTGGCTCGCCGCGCTGACACCAGCCCCGGCTGCGCGTCATGTTGGTCTTGACCCAGGTCTCGTCGATAAAGACGAGCCGGGCCGGATCAAGCCTATGTTGATGGGTCTTCCATCGCATCCGGAACCGAGCCACCTTCGGGCGATCCTGCTCGCTTGCCGCCAGTGTTTTTTTTGAAGGTCTTGCCCTCGCTGCGCAGGAAGCGCCAGAGAGTGTCGTGAGATACGTTGATCCCCGCAGACTTCAGTTCCGCCGACAACGCACGCACCGTCCAGTCGGACTTGACCCGCAGCCGCTGACGCACGGCATCGGCGCCCCTCAGTGTTGGTTTGACTTACCCGCCGATCTTCGCCGGCATCAGGCCTTTACCGAGCCGATCGAGTTGCCCAATACAGACCGCTGTTGCAGCCGACACCCCAAACCGCTTCGCTGCGGCACGAACGGTCATGCCTTCCTTCAAAGCGGCGGCTAGACGCGTTCGCAAATCGAGTGAAAGAGCTCGCACCATCATTGCTGGCCTCCGATCCAGCAATGATCTTGAATCACAAAAACCAAATCAACGGAATCCCCCTCTCGATTCCGATGAGCGCTGACAGACTCTAGTGATCAGAACGATCTGCTCGCGCACCTCTTCGGAATGCAAAAGGTTAACAAAGCATGAAGGATCGCGAGAGGGGCAATTCTCACTCGCCAGTAAGTTTTCAACACTCCCATTTGTCTGCTGGTGGTCAACACGCCGTTGACCACGAAAATTTGCGACAGGCCCTTTAGGAACCTTATGAAGTAGCGCCATCGAGTGCCAGTGCTCTGGCTAGCATTTTTTTGACAGTGAACCGTGTGAAAGGGGGGCGCATCAAAATAGGAATGAGCCAGGACTGGATGACTATTCCAAGACGGCTGCGAGGCACGTAATGCCCGCCAATCTTTTGGGACTGTGCCTGAAGTGTCAGGGTCAAGGGTTTGAGACGCGCCTCATAAACGGCGAGAGCATCGGGGAGCGGCTTTGCTGTCAGCTCCTGCGCCAGAATGTAGGCACCGGCCATGGCCGTCGAAGTACCCTGACCCGAGAGGAACGTCATGCAATGAGCGGCATCACCAAGAAGCACGACACGACCACGTGACCAATTTGGAACCTCGACCTGCGCGATCGTGTCGAAGAAGCAATCATTCCAGTCCACCTCCTGATCCAAGGTGGCAGAAATCATACCGGGCCAGTTGCCAAAAATGTCTTTCAGATAGCGTTGGCGATCTTCGGCAGCAATGCGCTGCGTCTCTTGATCACGCCAGCAGAAAAGTGTGGCTGCCGTACCGTCCCCGACCCGATAGAGTCCTGCCTGTCGATCAACATCCATGAACCCGACGAAGCTGCAATCCATACCTGGTCCGTCTGGCAGTCGCCAAGCAGCGGCGCGATAGCCCAGAGGGCGAAGAAACGCCTCATGTGGGCCGAACCAGAGCTGCCTAACGCGACTGCGATACCCATCGGCAGCCACTACCAGATCGAAATCCTCCGTCTCCCCGGTTGAGAAGCGAACCGTCAGGCATTGGTTGGCCTCGGTCATCGCGTCGATCTGTGTTCCAAACCGCACTGTGAGCCGTCCATCGAGATGCTCATGCAAAACGCGCACAAGCGCATCACGCATGATGGCAAGCATCTTGCCATCGGCTGCGGCGGAAAAGTGCTTGTAATCATATTGGAAAAGCGGGGCATCACGGAGATTGCGATACTCCGATCTTCCGAGATCCAGTGCATTTCCAAGCAGATCTTCAATGATGCCCAGACGTTCGGCCACATTCCAGCCGTTGACATGGATGCCAACGGCATAGCCCGCCTCACGGATGGCTTCAGCTTTTTCGACAATGACGGGTGTTATACCCTGACGCAGCAGGCATGCGGCCAAAGTCAAGCCGGCAGGCCCAGCACCTGAAATCAGCACACGCATGCTCTGCCCCGCCTACTTTAGAACTTGATGCTCAGGCGACCACCAAAGGTGCGTCCCTTGCCTAGCTGATAAACATTCCCGAAGGACGGTCCGGCGTTGAAGCCGTAAACGGAGTAAGTCTCATCAGCAATGTTATCGATGAAGAACTCGGCAGCGACAGCCTCGTTCTTCTTCCAGGTTAGCCCGGCGTCAAACAGGGCATATTCCTTCTGCCCCAATGTATTGGCCTCATTGAAATAGGTCTTGCCGATGTAGGTCACGCCGGCGCGGGCGATCAACGCGCCATGATCATCTGGAAGATCGAACGTATATTCGGCTCCAAGATTGGCGGTAACGCGGGGTGCATAGGGAACCTGGTTTCCGGTCAGGTCTACGCCTGGATTGGATGGATTTCGGTATGCACTGAAATAGGTATCATTATAGGCAATACCGCTTTTGATCTGTAGAGCGTCGGTTGCCTGCCAGCGTGCCGTCAGGTTGGCACCCTTGCTTTCAACTTCACCCACGTTTTGCAGATATTGGCCCTGCACCGGACCTACCGAAAGCTGGTAATCATCCGTCTTGGTGAAATAGATGGACGAAGTGAGTTCGAGTGCTCCGTCAAAGAGCGAGGCCTTCACGCCAGCTTCATAGTTGTAAGTGTGCTGTGGATCGTAGGAGAAGCCAATATTGTCGGGCGTGACGGCGCGTGTAAACCCACCCGCCTTGAAACCGGTACTGAACAGGCCATAGGCTAAAAGTTCGTCGGTGATCTTGTAGCTGACGCCCGCCTTTGGCGAGACAGCAGAGAAATCATCAGAATTGTAACGCGCATTTCCAGCCAGTGACGTATCTGCCTTTACCTCTTCATAATCGAACCGTACGCCCGCCAGCAGATCCAGCCGGTCCGTCGCATGCCATGTCGCCTCGCCGAAGGCAGCAGAAGAACGAATATCCTGATGTGAGGCCAACAATGATGCCGGTACATTTCGCTTGAAATCAAGGTCCTGATAATAGAGACCGACGACATAATCGATTGCGTTCCCGGCTTCCGGATTGGATGCAAGCCGAAGCTCCTGACTGAGCGTTTTCTGCCATTCCGGCGTATAGCTGCCGAAAATTGTACGATCTAACGCACGATCCTGGTAACCGGTCTGCGATGTGATCGTCGCTTCGCCCAGATCATAGGAGGCGGTGAGGCCGAAATTATTGCTGCTCAACTTGTAGTAGGAAGGAACCGGAAGTGCTGTTCGTGCATCCAGCATGGATTCCATTACGAAGCGTTCTTCCCCGGATGACCGAGTGGTGCGTCCGGCAGAGACCATCACATCCAGCGGACTGTCAGTGGGAGCATAACGTAGACGAACCTGTCCCCAACGATCCTTGCTCTCGCCGACGTCCTCACCGGTGACCATGTCCTTCATCTCGCCGTCCTCATTGAGGGCGCTGAAGGATAGATCCCCATAGAGCGTATCCTCGATCAACGGCGTGTTTACATACAATCCGGCCTTTGGCCCCAGATTGGTCATTGTAGTATTGAACTCCGCGCGCAATTCGTCATCCGGTTTGCGCGTGACGACATTGACCACGCCGCCGATGGCACCACGGCCATAAAGCGTACCCTGTGGGCCGTAGAGCACTTCAATACGTTCAAGCGTTTCTGGTAACATCTGGCTGAAGAGCGCCTGATCCTGCGGCAGACCATCGACATAGAGCTGCGCAGAAGGATTGTAGAAATCAACAGACGATTGGCCACGCAGGGTGATATTGTTGTAGGCGCGGCTGGAGCGCTGGCGGATGTGCACATCGGTGAACACACGATCCAGTTGGTCGATGCTGGTCAAACCACGACGTTCCAGCTCGTCCGCCTCGACCGTTGCTACCTCACCCGCTGTACTAAAGGCATCCTGCAAGCGCTTCGTTGCAGTAATCACGACCCGTTCAAGCGTAACCCCCTCATCGCCGTTGCGATCCTGGGCCATGGTGTTCGAGGCAGAAAGCACGGCGATTGTGGCAAATGCAGTCGCGCTCAAAAGGCTTGTTTTAGACATAGTTGATCCTAATTACTGAGGATGAGGCGACGAGGTTTCGTCGGAAGGATGCCGCGCAGAAGCCGTGTGCTGGACATAGCTGCAATGACAAGCAGGGCGGCAGCGATTGCGAAATTCGCGTGATGTCCTGCATTCTGACTGATGAAGCCGGCGGCGATGGAGAAGCCGATAGCCAGGATGGCGTCTACGCTTTGAAGCAGCGCGAAATCGGTTCCCGCCTGATTGGGAGAGCACCAGCCGATCATCGTGGCGTAAAGTGCCATCATGCTGAAGGCAGCGGCTGCCGCCTGCAACAGAACAAGCGACCCGATGAGTTGGCTGGGGACAGATCCGAAGATTGCGCAAAGCCCAAGAGCAGCGAAAACACTTGCATTGAGGAGTGCAGCGCCCACAAGCGCGTGCCTACCGAGATGGCGGAGGAAGACACTTCCCAGCAATGCGGCGCCAAGGCCAGCCACCGCACCCCCAACACCTTTCAACCAGCCGATTTGCGAAAGATCCAGACCGGCATCAATGAGATAGGGGCCGATAAGACTCATTCCGAGACGCAACCCTGCCTGATACACCAGCAGGAAGAGAAGTCCGCGGCGCAGGCTGGCACTGGCGAATGCGGCTTTGAGACCTGGACGGTACGACGACTGATCTTTCTGGATGATCGCTTCGACCGGGCGCGCGATAATTGCCGGCAAGGTCATAACGAGGACGAGAGCGGCCATAAAGATCATGGAGGCGGACCAGCCAAAAGTGGCATAAACGGGCAACCAGGCACCAACACCCAGCAAGAAGCCGAAATAGCCACCAAAGACGCTGGAGCCGCTCACCAGGCCCCGGCACCTCTCGTCAACCGCCTCAACGGCCAGCGCATCGGTCGCGATGTCCTGCGTAGCTGCGAAAAAGGCGATGGCCAACAGCAAGACCAAGAGCGCTGTGAAGTGCTCCTGTGGCGGAAACCAGGCCATGGCCATGAAACTGATGGCAATCAGTGTTTGGCAAGCGAGCAGCCAAGTGCGGCGATGGCCAAGTCGGACCACGCCATAGCGATCAACGACCGGCGCCCAAAGGAATTTGCAGGCCCATGGCAGGAAAATCAGCGAAAGCATCCCGAGCTTGTCCAACGCTGTTCCGCTTTCTCGAAGAACAGTTGGCAAGCCTGTCTGCACAAGGCTGCCAGTAATAGCCTGAGCCGCATAGAGGCCAGCAAATAGACTGGCAACTTTGAGGTTTGAGGCATGCTGCGGCTTTGCCTTCGTATTCATGTTCAGAAATCCTGCGTCGCATCCGACCTTAACTGCCCCGGCAGCACATCGCTACCTTGATCGGGACTACAACCACCTCGATCGGGGTCATTTTTAAATCGGGCCCCCCGCCGGAAACGGCAGGCACAGACCAGTGCGGAAACGGGTCAGATCATTCAGCAATTGGTGCAGATTGGTTGGTTCACTGAGATAGAAGTGATCGCCGTCGTAGCTTCTGCATTCAAAGCGATCAGCGGCAATTTCTTCCCAAGCCTCTATGTCAGCCTCGGACACCTCAGCGTCGGCCTTGCCGCGCAAGGCAAGGACAGGGCTGAGAATTTTTGTTGGCCTGCAGGGACGATAGGATTCCGTCAACTGGAAATCGGTGCGGATCATAGGCAGGAAAAGTTGCAGGAGTTCCTCATTGGCAAGCACTTCCTCCTGTGTGCCTCCAAGGCGGCGCAGTTCCTCCGTCAGGGCCCGATCCGTCATCCGGTGGCGCCATGGTTGAGGCGTGGGCAGATGCGGCGCGCGACGCGCCGAGACAATCAGGGCTTGAGGTTGGCGTTTGATTTCCTGCAGATGAAGTGCTGCCTCGAACGCGAGAAGCGAGCCCAGGCTGTGCCCGAACAAAACGACATCAGCATAGCGATCTGCCAGGTCTGTCAGGACCGGAGCAAGTTCGATCAGCAAGTCAGTGAAATTTGAGCAAGGCGGATCCCGAAAGCGGCTTCCACGGCCTGGCATCTCCATCCGGTAGACATCGACGCCCTTGAGCAATTCATGGTCAGGCCAACCGCGGAAGAAGGTTGCCCCTCCCCCTGCGTGATGAAAGAGAACAAGGCAGGTTTGAGCGCCCGAATTACCTGGTACACCAAAGGGCAACCATGGCGAAGACAAAGGCCTATGCCGCATTGTAACCCCTCCCAATAGCTGTGGCTGTGATATCGAGCCGCCTCTCAATCGCGTCTCTGACGGTGACAGCAACCTTTTCGCCGTCATCGCGTGCTAGAAAATGCCCACCCTCAAGTCTCACATGGTCGAACCCCGCCGAGGTGCGCGTCCGCCAGGATTCGACCGCTTCCTGCGAAACGAGTTCGTCCTCGCTGGTGGAAATTGCAAGAATGGGCGCGCCAATGACCGCCTCACTGCAATAACCAGCCGCCATGGCGATATCGCCTTCCATTGCGGATTTGAGAGTGCCGAGCATTTCCATGTTGTTAAGTACGGATTGCGGTGTGCCACCCAAAATCCGAAGCCTTGTCTCAATATCATTGCCACCGAAAAAGCTGGCAATGTCTGGCAGCTTTTCATGAGGACCGGGGCACGCGCCCGTGACCACCAGCTGCGGCACACCATGGCGCTCCTTTTCAATGCGGTGGGCAAACTCGAAGGCAAGCTTGCTGCCAAGGCTCCAGCCGGCAAGCACCAGTGGACGATCCAGATAGGGAACAACGAGTGGCAAAATGTCTTCCACCGCGTCGGCAAGAGACGTGAAGGGTGGTTCGCCGATGCGGCTTTCCCGGCCGGGCAATTGAACAGGAGAGAACTGCCAGTTTTGCGGGAAGGCAGGACGCCAACCCTTGAATGCAGATGCTCCTGCCACCGCATGCGGAAAGGCGAGAATATTGACCTGGGCGGTGCGTCTGGGGGCGCCAAAGGGAAACCATTTTGCGCGTCTTTCCGTCAGATCGCGCCCTGAAACGAGGCAGGCTTCGATATCGCGGCTGCGCGTGTTCAATCGGGTCAGGTCAGGTTTGGACGTGCCATTGCCGGTCTTTCGCCACCGGGTCAGCAAATACACGATTTCGCCTTGATCGAGGCAATTCCACATGGCCGAACCGGGGGCCGCGAAATAGTCTCTCAACTCTCCCATGTCCGGCTGCAATGCCAGACGATCGACCAGGCTGGGCGGCATGCGTTCACGCGCATGGCAGACCTGAATGGTGACGTCACGGAAGCTTTCGCACACGAAGCCCATGTCCTCCATGATCTGCCGGAAGGGGGCCACCATTTGTCTTGGCCAAAGATCACCGTGCAGAAACACACCACCGGGTGCGAGTGTACGATAGACATGGCCGAGAAAAGCCCCCATGTCCGGATAGGCTCCGGACGATTCCAGGTTGAAGATCACATCCTGACTTTTGTCGCCAAGTGGCAAGTTGCAGGCATCAGCAATCTGCAAACGCACGCGCCTTTCGCCCAGAAGTTTCCGAGCAGCGGTAATATTGTCAGTGCTGAGGTCGATGCCAGTGAAGGAGAGCGGCCGATGATGACGGGCGATGAATTCAAGTGCACCGCCACGACCGCATCCGATGTCGGCAAACCTTTGCCCGTCGAACCTCAAAGGACCGATCAGTTCTGAAACCAACCGCTCGAAAGGTGCATTGGAACCCGTATCAGACGCCGGATCCAAGGCCTCGTCCGGCATGCCCGCGACAGGCGCATAGCCCCAGTTCAGGAACGCCGCCTGCTGGTCGATACCAATCTTGGAAAAGGCATCCGCCAGCGTGACGTAGGCGCTACGGTTGCGCTCAATCGATGCATTCATCGACATCTCTTCTTTCTTTAGCAAATTCAACGGGGTCTGGTTGGGGTGGCGGGGGTGCTGGTAACGACTTTTCTCGAACGGCTCCCGCTAGCCGCAGGACACTTACCCAAGCCTGACCCAAATCTGTGAGATAGGTATCTGTCTGCCAAGGCACGCTATCGGGTGCCGCTATCGCTTGGTTGAGTTCGTCCAGGGCTCTGAGAATGGCGCCGGGAAATTGTTCATGAACCACTTCCCAAAAGGGTGCACCGCGTGGGGAGCCGAAAACCTGCGCGCTGGGCTGTATAAAGTAGCGGCTTTTCGCAAAGGCTTCGGGAGCCAGCAAATAGGAGCTTTCAAGGCCGTCCTTGCGGTAATCCGGTGCGTAAAGTGAATGGGTCCAGATTGCCGGACCAAAACTGTTCACAAGATTGATCACGCCTTCCGGCCAGCCAATCGCCATGCTGTGCATCACCAGGGAATGGTGATCCGGATCGGAAGGATCGAGGTAGGATTGCAATAGAAGGTTGAAGGGAATCCCTGCCGCCATGCCCTGAAAGCTATGGAAGGGCATTTCATCGGCCGAGAAAGACTTCTCGCAGCGAAACGCTTCAAGGCCGCCGATTGCGCGTCCCAGAATATCCAGGGTGGAGTAGAGAAGCTGGGGACTTGTCGTCATCTGCGCAAATGCTGCGGGTCCATTGCGCCTGGCAGCCGCCGCATAGTCAATGGCATGCCGCACAGCAGGCAGATGGGGGTAGAACGAATTTACATGATAGCGCACCCCCTGTTCCGCTGCGCGGCGGCGAAGGGATGCCACCTCTCCCGGATGAACCGGATGTTCCTGTACGACATGAATGCCGCGGTTGATCAATGCCGCTGCAAGCTTGCTGCCCTCCCCTCCAAAAAGGGTAGTTCGCACAACCACGCAGGCCAGATCGACCTTCCCCTCCGGCAGATCTTCCACGCGATGGTACAACGGTACGCCAAAATGAGCAGCAAGCGATTGGGAGCGTTGGCTGCCGCGCGCCAGGATACCGCGCAAGCGGTAGGCGTGCGACGCTTTGGCCAGCGCTGCAAGATAATGTTCGCCAAAGCAGGTGCCAACGACGACGACATTCTGGATGTGGTCAGCCATGAAGCGTCTCCAGCCATTGGCTAAGTCCGATTGTAGCACCTTCTACTTCCGGAATGACTGACCAACCGGAAACGGGTCGAGCCCAGTCGTCAGCGGCGCCCTGCAGGATTTCCGAGAAGGTCGCCATGATTGAAGCACCAAGCCCGGCGGGAAATAGGCCCTCTATCTCATCAAGGTTGAAAAGAAGTTCCCGCTCTTCTTCAAGCACCTGAAAATGCAGGGCTGTCTGAGGTTGGGCGGCATACTCATAGTTTGGCATGCCCAGAATTGGATCTGCGGTTTCCGGAAGCGCATAACTTTGGCGGACACCCAAAAGCGACGTGAACACGACGGGCAGCGCGAGATGTGGAATATCGGCGAAATCGGGCGGTAGTCGTGCGGGTAGCGCCCAAAGCCCGTTTGCAAGTTCAAGCGATAGTGCCTCGCGGATTACCTCAGCCGTTCGCATCATGACCTGCATGAAGGTTGGATCCTCCGAAAAATCGAAGGAAACGGGCATGATTGCCGTTGCCTCGCAGACAATATTCATTGCCTCGGCATGAACCGGCTTGCGATCGCTATAGGCCAGTTGCAATGCGAACCGCGATTTGCCACCCAGATGCGGCACCAGCGCAGCGGCAAAGGCCGAAAGCACAAGCACCGTGCCGGAGAGACCATCCCGTGCGGCAAGATCACGCGCTCTTAACCACACATCCCGGCACAGTGCCTGACGGGTAATCGCAAGCCCAAGCTGCGGCAGCGTTTCTGGACGTCGCAGCAATGGCAGGTTCGGCGGCCCCGGTAGTTTGCGCCCCTCTTCCTGCCATTTGGTGCGGTCACGCGCGGCTGCTTGCGTGGCGTCCAATAGTTCGATGGAGCGCATGTAGTCCGCACCTGAAAATGAAAGCTCGGGCAAAGCACGCTCCGGCTGAAGCATCTGGCGACCGATCTCACGCAGCATCACCTGGAAGCTCTCAATATCGATAAGGGTCGTATCGATATCGAAGTGCAGGCGCAGACGCCCTTCAGGCAAAAGCGAAGCACGCCATTCAAAGTGTGGCCAGCAAGACAGGTCAAACATTTGGTGGCTCATGCGCTCACGTGTTGCCAAAAGCCGACGATCCACTTCCTCGCGGCCAGTTGTGCGATAATCGTCGCGCTCAATGCTGCTTGTCGGAACATCGGAATGTATCTGCGCGCGGCCATCAGCGCCCACGATTATGCGCAGTGCCGCATGCCGTTTCACAAACTGGTTCCATGCGCTTTCAAATGCAGGGAGGTCAAAATCCGCCAGGGTCTTGTCATACTCGACATAAAGATGACGGGCGGTTCCTCCCAGCGGCCTGCCCTTCTCACGCCCGCGCCACCAACTGCGTTGCAGGGGCGATAGCGGTACTCTCTGACCGTGTGTTAAGGTACGCGGGCGCAGATCCCCATTGTCCAGCAAGAGTCCGGATTGTCTGCCAGCCGCTTCCACCAAGGCCCGACGTACAGGGTTGATGGATGTTTCTGCCTGACCAAGCTGCGAGCGAATGGCTGCAATCAGGGCATCGACCGTATCCAACGAAACGACAGTTTCACCAGAAAGGCGAATATCGAACTCTGTCGCGATACGCTCACGCAGATCGAGAAACAGCAGAGAATCGAGACCGAGTTCCAGCAGCTTACGGTCCGGCAAAATCTGCTGCGGCGAAAGAGACAGCAACTCAGCCAGAAGGTTTCGAATGCTCGTCGCCACATCGATATCGGCGGTGGCGTGATCCCCCCTCGCCCTTGTGAGATAGTCGACTAGCATTTGCAGACTGCCGTTCTGGCGCAATGTATCGGCAGGAACATCGATAGCGAACTGCGCTTTGATGGCCTGTGTCAGCTCCAGCATCATCAGCGAGTCCAGACCCAGTTGAAGAAGATCAGCATCTGCCGCAATGTTTGTCTCTTCAATCGCCAGAAGTTGAGCCAACGTGCGGCGCAGCCAGGCTTTCTCACCGCCCTCGGCCTTGCTTTGCAGGATGGGGGTACGCAGCTGCGGCGTACAAACCGCCAGAGACGGTGGAACTTTCTCTCCGGCACTGGAAAGCTTGAGCCAATCTATCTTGGCGGGCATCAGAACTGCATCTGGTAGAAACTGTGCCTGCCGCAGCAGCTCAACAGCTTCCTCCTCCCTTAGTCCCAGCATGCCTTGATCGGCAAACAGACGGGCCAGATCGCTCCGTTCTGCGCGGCCGTCATCCCAGTATCCCCAGGCCAGGGCCTGTACCGGCCAACCGGCAGAGCGAGCTTGTTCAGCCAACCCCTCAAGAATTGCATTGGCTGTTGCATGCGCTATCTGCCCATGCTGCCCGAACACGGTTGCTGCCGAGGACGCGAAGACTAGCCTGCCGGGCTTGAGGCGATCCAGCCAATCCACAAGGGTTTGCGCGGCCATAACCTTCGGCGCAAAAACTCGCTGCAACAGTGCCGAATCCGTTGTTGCCAGAGGCGTATCCTCCAGATGGCCGGCGAAATGGAAGATGAACGAGATGGCCCGGCCACTATTCACCGCTGTCTGCAGGACCCGCTCCAGAGCTGGACGCTCGCACAGATCCACATCGTCCCACAGCGTTAGCTGCACGCCTTTGGCTTCCAATGCAGCAAGCCGTGTCTGTTCGATAGCCGTTGGCTTTCGTCGTGCAACAAGCCAGATCTCTTTGGCACTTTCCTGTGCCAACCATTCCGCTGTCTTCAACGCCACGGGAGAAAGCCCACCCGTGATGATGCAGAGGCCGGACTCGGGTTTGACCATCGATTGCGGCGCTGCTTCCACCGGCTGTAGGCGCGGAACGAAAATGCGGCCACGGCGCATCGCAAGGATGTTTTCGTCCGCCGCCGCCAGCGGCAGTTCAGTGATCGCGTTGGGCTGATCAACATCGATCCATCGCAGGTCAAACTCTGGATGCTCCCGTTTTGCAACGCGAACAAGGCCCTGCAAGCCTGCATTGATGCCGAAGTGTGGTTGATCCCAAGGCGTGGCGGCAAGAGCACCCAGCGTTATGATATCGACCGCTGCCCCCGTTTTCCTTGCATCGTTAAGTGTCTGCAGCACATAGGCATACAGGTGCGCCGGGTCATGGACCTGCGCAAAACGCAGGTCTAGCGCCAGAACGTCGCCGGCGCCGATCGATGGCGGCACTTGCCAGTCCCCCAACGTTGCGGAACCTGTGCATGGCGCCGAACCGTCCGCGCGCTTCGGGGCGAGCACATGGTCGATGCGTCTCTTCTGATGCGGGCGTGCGCCGTGCTCCCATGTCCAGCGGTACAGAAGCGGTCGTGGTTCTGCGGCATCGATCTGTCGCAGGTTCTCGATCCACAGGATTGGCCACTCTTCTGGATCCACGACAAGGATATCGTATCCACCGTTGTCGCATTTTCGGGCTGTCCATTTCCCCCGAAGTGGCAGGTCTTGCGTGCCACTGATGGCCGAAGCGGTGAAGTAGGAGGCGTCCGCGGGGAGTGCGAATACTTGCTTCAGCAGATCGCTGAGGCCTGAGAACTCCTGTATTTCGCCTTGTTCGAGAAGAAGCGGCATCGGCTGCACGCGCTGCACCATCTGCACGATACTGATCAGTGGCGGCTTTGAATCTATGCTTTCCTTGAGAGCAAGCCCGCCCCGCTCGAATGACCAATGGGTGGCACCCAACAGAGGCCGTGGCCGCAGGATGACACCCTCGTGCCGCCAGAAGCCGCGACCAGAGCGCGCAGCCAGCGCCTCAACCAGGCCACAAAGCGTCGTCGTATCGATCAGTTGAGCCGTTATCGATGGAGAAACGATCTCAGATTCCGGCGCTTCACCATTCAGCGCAAGGATGATGTTTTCTCCTATCTTTGCCGGTAGTTGATCAGCAGTGGGATAGGCGGTCCAATTGGAAAAGCCGCTTTGCGTCAGAAACTCGCCCCAGATCGCCAGCGGAGGAAAGAGTTCACCACCACGCTCCGTGATATCGGAAAGTACCGGCACCAGCGGCCCGAAGATAAAATCGAAAAGCGGTTTTGGCGCAGAAATTTCTCGCAGGACCAGCAAGCCGCCGGGAGCAAGCAGCCGTCTGGCACGAGCCAGAACGCGTTTGAGATCACGTCCATTGTGTAACACATTGGCTGCGATGACCAGATCGTACTCGCCCTCGTGATGCCCTTGTTCAGCTGGCTCGCGCTCTATGTCGAAGGTCGCGTAGCGCAGGAAAGGATAGTTCGAGAACTTCAGCTTTGCCCGACTTAGAAAAAGCGGTCCAACATCGGTAAACATGTAGGTCGTGCGATGGGCCGGAAGGATTGGCAGAATGGAACTGGTAGTTCCGCCGGTTCCCGCACCGATTTCGAAAACGCGGATTGGTCGCTCCGCCGGAAGGCCATCAACGAAGGCCTGAACGGCCTCACGCGCCAGGCTGTTCAGGAAAATCGAATCTCGCTGACGCTCATACATCTCTTCCGCATCGTCCGTTTCGGCAGACGGAAAGACAATTGACACCGGATCGACTTCACCCTTCAGCATGTCTGCCAATTTCGGTCCTACGCGCGCTGCCATGTTGGTTAGCCGCTGATATCCGCGCGCTGCCATGTCTGCGAGAATGGGATGGGTATCCTCCAGCGGCCTTACAACCAGTTGGGCAAAAGCATCTCCCACCTGCTCCAGCGCTCCCTCGTTGACGAGGTCGCGAAGCAGCCTTTGCGTTAGCTGGCGGTAAGTCGGGAGTATCGCGCCACGCGACATGACCTGATCAAGCGAAAGCGGAGAGGTCTCGGTGAAAAGCCCCAGTCTATGAAATGCATGCGCGGTGTAAATTGCGTGGAGCGCCGCAGAAGCGGCGGCTTCCGCTGCGATGGGTGTCCAGTCATGCTCGGCGGCACGCGTGACGGTGGCCTCGTGCATGTAGCGTTTCAGCATTTGCCATCGATCGGTGGGTGCCTTGTCCTCTGTCTGAACGGGACCTTGCAGGACGCATACCGGCGCAAATGCCTTTCGCCTTGGCGGACTTGTTTCTGGGAGTGGCAGATCAGGACCGGTTACTTTGCCCTGATCTACGAATTCATGCAGCTGGCGTGCCAGTACCGCGGCATCAGCCCCCACGATATCGATACGATGGGGCATGACAGTTCGATGATGATCGAGCGTAGCGGCATAGGATTCAAGTTCATCGTCGAACTGACCATCGAGCAGAGCGTCGGCATGCACAAGCGCCAGGGCGCGCAGAGAATCGGGATCACGAGCCGACAGACTAACCCGCACAGGCCCCTTTTTTTCCGCCACAGGCGTACGCAGCCTCGGCGGCAAGGCCTCAACAATCACATGGCAATTGGTACCGCCGATGCCGAAGGAACTAACACCTGCAATACGCTCGTCACTATCCCAGCGACCCAAGGCCAGTGGTACGGTAAACGGCGTCGAAGCCAGTTCGAGCGCCGGATTGGGCGACTGGAAGTTGGTGCAAGGCGGAATGAGGCCGGTCTTGACCACAAATGCTGCCTTCAAAAGACTGGCGACGCCGGCTGCCGTATCAAGATGGCCGGTGTTTGCCTTGAGTGAACCAAGCGCGCAGGGTTGTGTCCGTTCGCTGCCGGATGAGCGGAAAGCCTCGGCCAGTGCCTGGACCTCAATCGGATCGCCAAGCGGAGTTGCAGTTCCATGTGTCTCAATGAAGCCGATCCTGTTGGCGCAAACATCGGAAAGCGCCAGCGCTTCTGCTATGACTGCTTTTTGTCCGATAAAAGATGGCGCAGTGAAACCCGCCTTGCCGGTTCCATCATTGTTAACAGCTGATCCGCGAATGACGGCCAGGACGCCGTCTCCATCCTCCAGCGCCCGCTGCAGTGGTTTCAGCAGGACAACAGCAACCCCATTGCCAATGAAGGTTCCTGCGGCGGCGGCGTCGAAGGGGCGGCAATGACCATCAGGCGAAAAGATCATGCCCGGTTGATGGAAATAACCGGCGGCCATAGGAAAAGTCAGTGCCGCGCCGCCAGCGAGTGCCATGTCGCATTCGCCGCTTCGCAATTGCTCGCAGGCCATATGCACCGCCACAAGCGAGCTGGAGCACGCGGTCTGTACTGTAAGCGCCGGTCCTGTCAGTCCCATCTTGTAAGCAACGCGCGTTGCCAGATAGTCCTTGTCATTGCCGATCAGGCGCTGAAATGTCCGTGAAAGGCCGGCCTGCAAGACATTCTCACGGCTAGCCAAATAATGCGTGCTCATGCGCGAGGCACCGAACACGCCCACTCTCTGACCGGAATGAGTACCCGCAGGTCCCGCCATTTCCAACGCTTCCCAGGCGCAAGTCAGAAACAACCGCTGCTGCGGGTCAATGGTTGCAGCCTCGGCAGGAGAATAACCGAACCATTCCGCATCGAAACGCTGTGCATCTTCCAAAATGCTGGCGACGGGAACGAAGTCCGGACGTGCCAACAGTGCAGGATCAAGCCCCTCTCGCGCCAGATCGTCGGCCGTCACCCGACGTGCTAGCACCTCGCCGTCGGCAATCCGCCGCCAGAAGGTGAAGGGGTCGCTTGCCCCCATGAAACGGCAACCTGCCCCGATGATCGCGATGGGCTGCAAGTCGCTGTAGATTTCAGCAAACAAACCATTGTCGAAGGAACGCATCGTCCTGTCCAATTCAGTCAAAAGCATGTGGTTTAGCGAGCGTCAGGGCGACGCCTCTGCGCATTCAAATCGCGTGCGGCCCGTCGTTGCCGCATCGCGGGGCTACCCTCATCGGATTGTTGGGAGGGCGTGGGAGAGAGGTATCCAGCGAGCGCACGAATGCTTGCGTGGGAGAACAGGGCAACCACCGGGAAATCTCGTTCCAGCGCCTGCCGCAACTTTTGGTGCAACCTGATCAAGGTCAGTGACGTCGCGCCGAGCTCGAAGAAATTGCGCTCTGGGTCCAGCTGACCAAGGCCCGGTTCGGCCCCCAGCAGCTGCGCGATCAGCTTTTCAAGCGCAGGATCGCCCTCCCCTTCGGCTTTGGTGGATGCCGCAAGCCCTGTCTGCAACCCGACGGCAGGCGCCACCGCTTGTCTACCACTGACCGGGGGCAGCAGTTCTTCCCAAGCAATATCCTCGGCTGAAAGGCGTTCAAGCATTTCGCTGTAGAGTGCAAAGACACCATTGATCCAATGCGCGTCGAATAGTCCCTCGACATAATCCCAGTTGAAGACCAGTTCTCCATTGCGCTCGACCACCTGATGGTCGATCCAGACTTGGGGTGTCTGGGTAATCCCGCCGGTAAAGCGACCCAACCAGTCTGTGGTGGTGCCATCGGAGGCGGTGTTATCGACGCCGACACCGCTGGTGAACACCACCGGCACGGCCAGAGCCTGTGCATTGCCTCCACGCCGCGCCGCTTCGCGCATGACCCGCACGGCAGAAACCTGGGCATGCTCAAGATCAGACATCAGCCGGTGCTGCAGTGCTTGCGCCACTTCCCTGAAGCTGCCGGACGTTCGCGCATCGAAAGGCACAAGCAGAAGAGAAGTGAAATCGCCGACCAGGAGATCGATCTGCGGATGAATGTCCTCGCGCCTGAAAAGCGTGAGATTGAGGCTGAAGAAGTCGCCGCCGCCCGCCTGCCTCAGACTTGCGGCATAGGCTGCCAACAGGGCAGCATTTGCCGAAAGCCCCTTTTGCGCCGCCCGCGCCTTGAAGCGTTCCCATTGATCGCCCTCCAGCCTTGCCTCCAGGCGGCAAAAGCGCGGGGGAGTGAGTGTTTCAGGCGAATTGGCCAATGGCAGGTTCGGGCCAGACGGCAGATCCGCCAGCCGTTCAAGCCAGTATTCGAGGCTGGTGGCAAAGGCCGGTGTGTTTTCCTGCTCCTGCCAATGTAGCACCACATCGCGGAAAGACAGTTCCAGTGCAGGCAGCACCGCGTTCCGGTCACGAGCAAGTGCTGCCCATTCCGAAAGCAGCATGACCATGCTGCGACCATCGCAGATCAGATTATCAAGGCTGATCAGCAAACGCACGCTGCCTGGAAGCCGCGCTGCCCTGATATCGAACAGTGGCCATTGCCCCGTATCATAAACGCGGTGGCTCATGTCACGGCGCTGGCGCGTCAACCACATGTCCAGCGCCTGCTCATTGCCATCCGAGATATCGGAGGTCATGAAGGAAAACGCCGGGACTTCAGCGAGAATGCGTTGAGTACCATCGCTTTCGATTACGGCGCGCAGCATGCCATGGCGTTGAACCAGCTTGTTCCAGGCCCAGTTCAAGGCTTCGACAGAATGCTCCGTCACATCGATTTCCGCAAACAGATGCGTGGAAACGCCTCCAAGTGGAAACAGAGGCTGGCGGCCGATGAAGTAGGCCTGCTGTACGTCGGTCATCGGGAATGGCTTGAACTGGTCAGGCAGACTGACCGCCATCGCAGCGGTTTCAGCTGTGGTGCTCCTGTCGGCAATCGTATCGATGTGGGCGGCCAGCGCCTTGAGGACTTGCAGGGAGAAGATCTCGCGCAGCGCCACCTTGCAACCGAACACCGAGCGGATACGCTCCGCCATCCGAACCGCAATCAGACTGTCACCACCTGCTGCAAAGAAATGCGTATCGCGGCCCATATCCTGGCTTCCAAGCAGGTCTGACCAGATCTCGGCCAGAGCCCGCTCTGTCTGCGTGGCAAGCAGAACCGGGCCGGTGTCTGCCTTTTTGTCCGGGCTGGGAAGCGGCAGGCGCTTGCGGTCCACCTTGCCGTTGGACGAAAGCGGCAGGTTCTTGAGCGGCATGAACTGGCGCGGCACCATATAGCCCGGCACCATGCCTTCCAGATACTGCGACACTTGCTCTGGCTGAAATTTGGCTATTGTCGCACGGTTGCGCGCAATGAGAACCTTGAGATCACCGTTCATTCCCGGATCGATATCGCGGGCTGACAAGAAACCCGCAGCCTCAAGCCTTTTGCACCATTCCGCGCCGCTTAACAGCGGTTGGCGCCGTTGGCTTCTGAGGTCAACGAGAGCGCCGAACCCGCGTTCGATCAATGCAGCCGTAACATCGATCATCGGACCATTCGACGTGAGTTCCACAGCGATGAGATGGCCGGCAGGTGCCAGCATTTGTCGGCAATTCGAGAGCAGAAGATCAATGTCCTGACCGCGATGCAGAGCGTTGAACGCAACAACGACATCAAACCGGTGTTCAAGGGCTGGCGGCGGCTCTACCGAGGGGTCCAGCACCTGCCAGGTGATGTGAGGATGATCCAGCCCATCGACGCGCGCCTCCTCCAGCAGTAGCTGTGAAGGGTCCGAGATAGTGACACTTGCCACATCGGCATCCAGCATCGCCAGCCAATCGCGGGTAGCAGTGCCGCTCCTTGCCCCGATTTCCAGGATGTTGAGCTTGCGTCCAGCAGCATCCGCCATAGCCCGGATCGTGCGGCCAATGGCCTGATGCGTGGCAAGAGCCGAAGGATGCTGACGCGCCAGTTTCTCAGGGCTGAGAAGCCCGCGGCGGTCATAGAATACCTCCAGCGGATCGGTTTCGCCGCGTATGACGTCGAGCAATCGCGGTGTAATCTCCTCCAGCTTCCCGACAAGATCTTCCGATATGCCAAGCGACAGGCCGCGCGCCTTCAAAGCCTGCCATGAGGTTGACTTTATCGCGCCGCTCCACCGACCGTTTTCGTGGCTGACTCCGTTCTGCTCCAACAATCCGAGCCAGCGCGACAGGAGGCCATGATAATCCTTATGCAGGGCAAGCTGCTCGACAATCTCAGTCAGGGAAAGGCTGGCAGCGCCTTGGTCAAACAGTCCTGCCGCATGGAAGAAAGCAGCAGCGCATGCGCCGGCCAGATCCTGCTGCCATGCAGCAAAGTCGCTGACATCAACCCTCGGCACGATGGGCGAAATCAGTCTCTCGGCGCTTTCCTTCAGGCTTGCGGCAATTCTGTCAGCCTCTTCCGGAGCAGCTGTCTCAAGATCGTGAAATGCCTCATCAGCATTGTCCAGAAGCAGCCATCCCATGAGTCGGCGCCCGGCTTCATCCGATCCGATAACTCCGACAACCGCCTCCCGCACTGAGGGATGCGCTGTCAGTGCAGCTTCAATTTCGCCGAGTTCGATACGGTGCCCGGCAATTTTTACCTGCGTGTCGCGCCTGCCCAGGAATTCTATCGTGCCATCCGGCCAATAGCGGGCCATATCGCCCGTCCGGTATAGCCGTTCTCCCTCCGGATGGTGAATGAAGGCGGCACCCGTTTTTTCCGGATCGTTCTCATAGCCAATCGCCAGACCTGTTCCGCCGATATGCAGATCCCCGATTACCCAGTCCGGCCGATCTCGCAACCGGCTGTCCAGAACCCGATAGAACTGGTTCGAAAGCGGATAGCCGTAAGGAATGGACCGCCATGCGGGATCGACCGCCTTCACATCGAACCAGTTGGACCAGATCGATGCTTCCGTTGCGCCTCCCATGGCGATCAGGCGCGCTTGCGGCACACGCTTGCGCAGTTGTTCGGGAAGTTTAAGGGGTATCCAGTCACCGGAAAGTAGCACCAGACGCAGGCTTGAAAGCTTTCGCGACGCCTCGCCCAACAGCAGATCGCAAACTGCCGGGACCGAATTCCAGATAGTAACCTCTTGTTCTTGCACCAGTTCTGCCCAGTGCTGCGAATCGTGAGTACCCTGCGCATCTGGCAGCACCAGGGCGGCACCTGCGGCAAAGCTGCCGAAGAGATCATAGACGGATAGATCAAAGCCGAGTGCCGAGAAGCCGAACACACGGTCGTCCTGCGTCACCTCAAACCGTGCATTGATGTCGAGTACTGTATTGCAGGCTCCCCGATGGTCGATCAGCACGCCCTTGGGTTGGCCCGTGGATCCGGATGTATAGATCACATAGGCATGATCGTTCAGCGTGCGACCCGGCAAAGGTGATATCGGTTTCCGGTCAGCCTGTTCGAGCTCATCCGCCAGCAGTATTTTGCCTGAAAATTCTGGCACACGACCAGCAAGCCGTGCCTGTATCAGCATGATGCGGACCTCGCTTGAGGCTGCAATTCTTGCAAATCGTGGCGATGGCATGGCGGGATCTATCGGCACATAGACGCCGCCCTGGGAGAGAATTGCAAGGCAGGCTGCTGCCTGTTCCGGCCCTTTCTCCATCGCAACGACAACGCGTTCACCCCGTTTCAGGCCAGCCTCATTTAGACTACGGGCCAGCCGCAAGGACCAGTCCTTGAGCGCCGCATAGGTCCAGCTTCTGTCGGGAGTGATTAGCGCGGTCGCATCGGGTAGTCGTTCTGCCGTATCAAAGAAAAGCTCATCGAGAAGGCGTAACGGCAATTCCCGTTCAGTGGCATTTACCTGAAGCCGCACCACCTTTTGTGGCTCGGGTCGCAGATCGCCTACCGGCAGCTCCCAGAACGTTGGGTCATCGGCGAGTTTCTGGAGAAGCGTCTGATAGGCCAGGAACATGTCCTCGATCATGCCTGAAGGGAAGAGGCCTTCGACCACATCCCAGTTGAACACCAGCGCACCGTCCTGTTCAGCTGCCTGGTGATCGAGCCAGACCTGTGGCGTTTGGGTAATGCCATAAATGTGGCGTCCAAAAACCTCGTTAGAGGATGTACCCTTCGTGGGATCTTGAAGGCCAAGCTGGCTGGTAAACACTACGGGTGCCGTAAACTGACCGCCATCCGTTCGACCGCGATTGAGTTCTCGGATCACATCGACGGCGCTGTAGGAGCGATGTTCAAGCGCCTCGAACATGCGGCCCTGCACATCCTGCAATCGTTTTCGTATTGGATCCGCCTCAGCGCAATCAAGTGCGAGCAAAGTCAGGCACGTAAAGTCACCGACAAGGCGTGGAACATCGGGATGCGATGCCAGCCGGTCGAAAATCGTCAGATTGAGGGAGAATCGCGCCTGATCGCTCCAGGCCGCAAGCACCTCACCAAACACACCGATCAGCAGGCTGGCCGGGGTAACGCCCACCGCTTGTGCGCGTTCGCGCAATTTTTGCCACTGTGTCGCGACAAGCCCCGCCTGATGCCGAACGAAGCGCGGTTTGGTGATACGTTCCGGTGCCAGCGCAAGGGGTAATTGCGGCGCTGGCGGAAGATCGGCCAACTGATTGAGCCAGTAGGCGCGATCGCGCTCCCATTGCGCTCGTGCTGCCTCGGATGGCTCTGCTCGTGACATGACGCAATCGCGGAAACTGATTTCGAAAGGCTCCAGTCCGGCTGCGTCAGTGCTTCCCGCAGTGTAAAGCCGTTGCCATTCCTGCCAGATGATCTGGCTGCTCATGGCATCGTTGATCAGCATATCAATGGAAATATGCAGCCGGTCGCGCCCATCGGGCAGACGGGAGATGCGAATATCGAACATGGGCCATGTGCCCGGATCGAGGACCTGATGAGACATCTCCTCCCGCGTCTCAAGCAGATGGTAAGCAATCGCATCCTCATCGGCTTCAGAAAGGTCCTTGGTCGCGAAGCGATAAGGTGGCACGTCAGCCAGAATCCGCTGGTGTCCGGTATCCTCAACAACGAGCCTCAACGCGTCGTGACGCTTCACCAAGAGGTTCCAGGCCGTTTCCAGCCGCTCCAGATCCAGCGGCGATGCGGTTTCCGTTTCCAGATAGGCGTGGCATGCAATGTTGCCAAGTACATGTTCGGGATCGCGGCCGATCCAGTAGGCATATTGCAGGTCGGTCAGCGGGAACGGCTCGTGCCGGTTCTGTATGTCCGCGACAAGGCACGTCTCTGGACCTGTCTCCGGCAATTCGCTTGTTTCATCCACAAGCTTGCGCAAATAGGCGGAAAGCTTGGCTGGCGTGGCATTCTCGAAAACACCTCTTAGCGGGCAGGCGAAGCCAAGATCACGCGACACAATGCGGGCGAAATCCATCACAAGAATAGAATCGAGGCCCAGTCCGATCAGATCGACGTCGCCGCCAAGAGAGGATGCATCCACTTTCAGCACGTGTTGCAAACGCTCGGTCACGAAGCGCTCAATGATCTCCGCCCGCTCCTGCGCAGAAAGCCCTTTCCAGTCAGGACGAACACCTGTCTCCTGTATTTGGATGGCGGGAGCAACATGCTCTAATAGATTGCTGCGACCAAAGGCACGGTAAAGCGGCGCAAAGGCCGACCAATCGACATCAACCGCCACCCAGTTTCCTGCGCAGCTTGTGACCAGTCGTTCCAGCGTTGCAATACCGCGTGACGGCTCGAACTTGTTGATGCGCGCACGGCGTAGCAGATCGAGAAGATCATCCCCCAGATCGGAAAGACCGCCCTTCCCTCCCCACGGTCCCCAGGCGATGGCAAGGGCGGGAAGCCCCTGGGCGCGGCGCATGCGCACCAGCGCATCCTGATAGGCGTTGGCCGCACCGTAGTGGATTTGCAGGCGTGAGCCCCATATGCCGGAAATGGAGGAGAACAAAGCGAAGGTTGTCAGATCGGTCCGTTCGCGTGTCAACTCATGCAGTACCCAGGCTCCATGGATCTTGGATTGAACCACCTTGCCGAAAGTCTCCGCGGTAATCGTTTCCAGCGTGTCGAAAAGTCCAACTCCCGCGCAATGAAATACGCTGCGCAGCGGCAAACCGCTTCGGTCGATCCTGTCAAAAACCGCCCGCATGGCGGTGAAATCGGCAAGATCCACGCGCTCATAACGAAGATCGACGCCAGCAAGGCGATGACGCTCGAAAGCTGCACGCGCCAGTGCACCAGGCTCCCCACGGCCGGTGACGACCAGATGGCGCACCCCCGAGGCAACCAGCCAATCCATGATATAGCCGCCGATTGCACCCGTGCCGCCACAAACGATATGGACACCATCGCTGGCGAAACCTGCCTGCATTTCACCGCCTGACTCTGCAACGGCAGGCTGGATGCGGGGCGATAACCAACCTGTTTGATCCTGGCGCAACATATCCTGCGAAGCAAAGAGCGCATTGAGCCGAGGCAGCATCTCGGTCACGGTCTCGGTCACTTGCATGCCAGGTGCCACGTCTACCAGGAGCAGGCTGATATCCGGGCATTCTATAGCCAGCGACCGCACAGCGCCCCAGAAGGCGGCTTGCAGGGGATGCAGGGTCGCATCCTCGCCTTGCGCTCCCTGCGTCAAAACAAGCACGCGCGATTTACGCTGGGCCTGCTGGCAAGCCTTGCAATAGGACACCAGAGACCAGAGGGCAGCGTCATTCGGAGCGCTGCCGCACTCAAGCGCATCAAGCCACACATAGACAGCCTGCTGTTGATCGTCCATCGCTCCCACCCCCATGTCAACCGACAGGTGGGCAGTATTGAAACCGGCATCTCGCGCCGCCTGAGAAAGAAGCGAAGCTGTGTTCCTGGTACCGCCGATGAAGATCAGCGGCGGGCGTTCCTGGGCCGGTTCGGGCAATGTGACCTTGCTCCATTCGACCCGGTAGAGCGGCAGCGCCTGATCTCCGTCACGATTGGGAGCTGGAAGGCTTCTGGTCGTCGTGTTGCCCGATCGATAGTCAAGCCAATAGGATTTATGAGTGAAAGGATAGAGCGGAAGCTCTGTCGGCAGCGCTCGTTCCCCACGGAACACCGAATGGATTCGGAAGGGTCTTGCCTGCCGATAAAGCGCGGCAAGGCTTCGGCGCATGGTCAGTCCAAGCCGGTCTTCCGGATCCGTACTTGCCAGGAACAGGCCGCCCTTCAGCCCCAGATTCTGGGCCTCCCGCTGGGTCAGCATTGTCAGAACCGGGCGTGGCCCAATCTCAATGAACGTGTCGCACCCCCTTGCTATGGCTACCTGCAACGCGTCAGCGTAGCGAACAGTCAGTTCTGCGTGCTGGCGCCAATAAAGCGCATCTGGCCCGCGACTGAGCACCTTTCCTTCAACGGTGGAAATGATATCAATGCTTGAGCTTTGCGCAGGTGCCGTAGCCGCAAGCACCTCGAAAGCATCAAGTATCGGGGTCATCAGCTTGCTATGGAAAGCGTGCGACACATGCAGCCGTCTCGCACTAACGCCTCTGGAATTGAGGGCCGCTTCCGCCTTTTCGATTGCATCAGTAGGACCGGCCAGCACCACATCTGAAGAACTGTTCACGGCTGCCAATGAGAGGCCGTGGTTATTGGCATAGCGCAGCGCATCCTGTTCCGGCAGGCGCACAGCAAGCATGGAGCCGGGTTCCGACAACCCCTGCATCAGCCTTCCGCGCAAGACGACAATCCGGGCGCCATCCTCCAACGAAAGCGCACCCCCATGCACGAAGGCCGCGAACTCGCCAATGGAATGGCCGATCATCGCATCCGGTTCTATGCCGAAGCTTCGCCACAGCTTCGCGAGCGCGTACTCGACCGCAAAGATAGCGGGCTGTGCAATTTCGGTATTGCGCAGATGGTCATCATCACCATTGAAAATAACCTCGGCAAGAGAGCGGCCAATGTGGACTGATATAGCCTTGTCTGCGGCATCAAATGCATCACGGAACACAGGCTCACTCTCGTAAAGGCTACGGCACATGCCCGGATATTGCGAGCCCTGACCCGTGAACAGAAATGCCACGCCGCCGCAGGGTGCTGTGCTGTTCGACACGACGGCCTTTTTCAACTCGGCGCACAGCGCGTTCGCGTCCTCAGCCGCAACGGCGATCCGGTGTTCGTGAAAATGTTCTCGATGAAATGCCGCACTATTGGCAAGCGCAGTAGCGTCGGCACTGGGGGAGGAAAGCCGTGCGATGTAATCATCCCGCAAAGCCTCCAGCGCCTCGCGGCTGCGCGCTGAAATAGCCAGCAGCGGAGCGGGTGCGGCAGACGCAGACAGTACAGCGTTTTCGAGGTCCGGTGCCTGCTCCAGCAGAATATGGCCGATCGTTCCGGCAAATCCGAAAGAGGTCACGCCAGCACGACGGCGATTACCCCGTTTTGGCCAGGCTATGCCGGAGGTTGAGAGAACGGCGGGAATTTGTGCCAGATCGATCTGCGGATTGACCTCCTTTAGATGCAGGTGTGGCGGCAAGTAGCCCGACTGGAGCGCCAGCACCGTCTTGATCAGACCGGCTATGCCTGCTCCGGCTTCCAGATGGCCGATATTGGTCTTGACCGAGCCGAGGTAGAGCGGATCGTGCTGCGGCCTGCCCGCAAAGACATCGCGCAATGCCTGATACTCGATGGGATCGCCCAACCGGGTTCCTGTCCCGTGCAGCTCGATGTAATCGACATCCTGATCGCTCCAGCCGGCACGATCCAGGGCGCGTTCCAGCATGCGCCGCTGCGCCAGAGCATTGGGAGCCGAAAGACCCGCGCTCGCTCCATCCTGTGCAAGAACACTTTCCCGGATAACTGCCCGGATAGGGTCTCCATCCCTCAGCGCATCGGACAGACGTTTGATCACCACGACGCCGATGCCCTCCCCTCTTACATATCCATCGGCGGAAGCATCGAAGGTTTTGCATTTTCCGTCTTGCGCCAACATGCTCGCGCGCGACAGAACGAGGTCAATCTCTGGCAGCATCTGAAGCTTGACGCCGCCTGCTATCGCCATGGCGCATTCGTTCAGCCGCAGGGACTGGCATGCATAGTGTACCGCCGCATGCGATGCAGAGCAGGCAGTATCGACGGCCATGCTGGGGCCATGCCAGTCAAAGAAAAAGGAGAGCCTTCCGGCGGCGGCCGCAAATGCGGTGCCTGTTCCATAGTAGGGATCAAGGTGCGACCTATCACCTGTCGCAAATGGTATGTGGCCGTAGTCACCTGTTCCGATGCCGATGAAGACGCCCGTGTCGGTACCACGAATTTTCGAAGGAACGATACCCGCATCCTCCAGCGCATGCCAGGTCGCTTCCATCAGCAGGCGTTGTTGCGGATCGGTATTGATTGCCTCTCGCGCACCGATACCGAAGAAGGCAGCATCAAAGCCATCCACGCGCTGCAGGCATGCACCATAACCCGGAATCTCCGATTCTGGCGCAAAGCGATCTGCTTTCAGGGGACGAACGGCATCCCCTCCTTTCAGCAACCATTTCCAGAAGCGCTGCGGATCGGCAAAATCTTCGTCGCCACCGGGAAACAGGCAGGACAGCCCGACAATTGCCAGCGGCTCCGCGGCAGGCGTTTTGGACGGCGCGTCGCGAAGGCTTGACGTTTTCGGTGCATCTTCCCGGCGCATTAACCAATCGACCAGAGCTTCCACGCTCGGTTTTTCGAAAAGAAGACCTTCGGGCAGGCGCACGTTGAGGCGCCGCTCAAGCTCGGCAATCGCCTGCATTGCCGCCAATGAATCAAAGCCGAGCGAGAAAAGGCTCGCCTTTGGATCGATTGCCTGCGCTGCTGCCGGCCCGAGAACCTTGCGCACAATCAGCAGAACTTCGGCCTGAAACAGAGCACGGCGATCCTTCGCCGGTTCTGCCTCTGCTTGCCTGTTGTCCGCCTGCGAAATCGCCTCGACCAGTACAAGGCTGCCGTCGTGATAGGCGCGGCGCATATCGGAACGGCGAACCTTCCCGCTGGTCGTGCGCTTCAAGGTACCCTTGCGGATCAGCACCACGTCATGAAGGCCTATCCCATGCTCACGCCCGATGACATCCCGAATGACGGCGGTGATCTCAGCCGCATCGAATGTATCGTTGCGCCGCACTTCCTGCACAATCACGACCTTCTCCGCGCCGTCTTCACCGGCAATGGAAAAGGCTGCGGCAGCACCTCCAACAATGTTGGGATGAGCCCCGGCAAGGCTTGCTTCAAGATCGTTCGGGTAGTGGCACTGACCCCTGAGGATCATCATATCCTTCAGGCGTCCCGTGACATAAAGATGGCCCTCGCGGATAAAACCGAGATCACCGGTTCTAAGATATTCGCTCTCTACACGGATAGATTGAGTTGAGCGAGCCTTGAAGGTTTCTGCTGTTGCTTGCGACCTGTTCCAGTAACCCCATGCAACATGATCCCCCGCCACCCAGATTTCGCCAACTTCGCCCTCGTTGAGGGGTTCCAGGGTCTGCGGATCTACAATGCTTACATCCTGACCGCTGCGCTCCGAACCGTTGGAAACATAGGTTCGGCTTGAAGGCGCGTTTTCCGGCACGTCTACGGCTCTGCCACCTTCTAATGCGTTGCAATCCACCGTCTGAAAACGGGGGCCGGACATGTCAAAAGATGTTGTGACCAGAAGCGTTGCTTCCGCCAGGCCATAGGCGGGGCGAATTGCCTCCCAGCGCAACCCATGAGCAGCAAATGTGTCGTAGAAGGCCTTGACCTGCCTGGGTAATACCGGCTCTGCCGCAGGAACGAAGCTTTCGATTGCGCTGAGGTCGAGATCGCGGCATCGCACCGCATCGTATTTTTCGACGCAGGCATCCATAGCAAAGGCAGGCCCGGGCAACATACCCGCTCTTTCCTGTGCGGCGACTTCCAGCCAGTTGAGCGGATCAACCACGAATGAACCGGGTGACATCATGACGGCCCTTCCGCCCGCTGCCAGCGGTGCCAGTACGCCCATGATCAGGCCCATATCATGAAAAAGCGGCAACCAGCTTGCCACGACCGGTCGGTCTTGAGGTGCAAGCAAACCTTTGATGAAGCCAAGATTGCGCATCAGCGGCGCGTGTCCGTTGATGACCCCCTTCGGATCGCCGGTGGAGCCGGATGTATATTGCAGGAATGCAATATCTTGCCCGAGCGGCAGAGGTCCTCGCCAAACGCACTCCTGCTGCGGGGCATCGAGAAGAACGAGTTTGGCACCGATCTCTTCGCCAAAAGCCAGAATCGCTGCCTCGGAATCTCTTAGGATATCAGCCGATGTAATGATGACGGAAGGACGGCAATCGGCCGCAATAAGCCGGACCTTTTCGATGACGCGTGCTACTCGCGCCGTTCCCGGCAGGTTTACAGGCACGCCGATCATGCCAGCATACATGCTGCCGAGAAGGGCTACCATGTATTCCAGCCCCGATGGCAGGAGGATCAATGTTCGCTCATGCGGCGAAGCAATTTCAAGTAACCGTGCGGCCAGGCCCCGCACGGTTGCCGAAAGTTGTTCATAGCTCAGGGTCTGTGGTCTTGCACCGACACGTGCGCGATAATCGAGGGCGATATCCTGCCCGCGCAAACGTGCCCAATGCTCTATGCTCGATACGATCGTTTGGCTTTGGGAGCTGTGGGCGGATGGCATAGGCAATCTCCAACTATCATTCTGTAAGAGCTCCGGCAGTGGCCCGGAACCAGAGTAAAAAACCTTGACTTTTTTACTCATGAAATACAGATCGTTTGACACGACGCCACCATGATCGGGCCGCTCGTTATCCTGATCGGGTCAATTTCTTGATGTGCCTGAACGGTCTTTGAAACCCATTGCTATTTGGATCTCGGAAGGAAATGGCAGATGACGCTAAACTTTGAGGAGCGCCTGCTGAAGCAAGCCCAGATGGAAACGCTGCTGCCGGTTCGGCGGGCTAGCCAGGCGGAACTGGCTGATGTGGAGATTGACGGTGATTTTCGTCGGCTGGGTATACGCGATGGGCTGGAAGTCTCGATTTACGATCTAATTCTTCATACACCATTCCGGCGAAAGGTGGTTTCAGATGCGGGCCTGACTATGGTCTTCCTCACCAAGGCAGCAGGAGCAAGCCTCGTGAGGCCTTGCGAGGGAGGTGTTGACGACATCCGGCTGGACTATGACCCGCGCACCGCGATCATGATCTATTCTAGTCAGGCGCTTCGGGGACAATACGATGTGCCGGCAAACACGCGCTTTAGTGGCGTGGAAATTCGCGCCACTGACGATTTCCTGCAGCGACTGGATGTCAGCCAGACATTCATGAATGCAAAAAACAATCATCCCCTGACCCTTGCCGCGAACGACGCCATCTGGATCGGCCGCTTTCCGATCACTTCCACGATCGAAGCTATTTTATCACAGCTGATGACATCGGGTATTGGACAGAACCGCGATGATCTGTCCATGGAGGCGCGAAGCCTGGATCTGCTGACTGCCTCCATATCGGTCATGCGCGAGCCATTGTTCTGCCAGAAAACGAAATTTCTGCGAGACACCAATGCACTCCTGAAAGCGAAGACCATCCTTTTGCACAATCTGGACAAGGCTTGGACCATCCATGATCTTGCGCGTCAGGTCGGCCTGAGTGAAAAACGGTTGAAGGAAGGTTTCCGGCAGCAGTTCGGCTTGCCCGTCTACAGTTTCCTCCAGAAATCACGGATGGAGGAAGCGCGGGCAATTCTCGCACGGCAGGACAGCACGGTCACGGAAGTTGCGCTTGCGGTTGGTTACGCCAATCCCAGCCGCTTTTCGCAGCTCTTTCTGCGTCAATACGGAATTACTCCTTCGATGTTCAAACTTCAGGGGGAGGCTGCTTTTTGAACTGGCATTCATGTGCAGATTGGAGTTGCCATGTAGTCCCCCCGCCATCGTATTGGCAAGAGCGTTGGTGCACGGATCATTCATCAGCGGTGACGTAGTTGGATTGGGTTGAAACAACTCGGCTGATTGAACATGCCTTTCAAACACAACGCCTGCCGTCGCCATTGTATCTGCAAGATGAAGTTCAAGGTCACGAACTGGGCGGAATACGAGGCAGGCCTTCGTCAGCGTGGCAGCCTGACGCTCTGGATGACGCCGGAGGCACGATCGTCCTGGCAGCCGCCGAAGCGGACAACGCGCGGTGGCCAGCCGCGCTACTCGGATCTGGCGGTAGAGACCGCCCTGACGCTAGGGCTGGTGTTCGGCCTGCGGCTGCGTCAGACGGAGGGGTTTATAACGTCGGTGTTGAAGCTGATTGGACTGGACCTCCCCGTTCCCGATCACACGACGCTCAGTCGTCGGGCCAGTAAGCCCAGAATGCCGAAGAAGCGGCACGATGATCGCATGCCTCAGAAAGGGCCCGTCCACATCTTGATCGACAGCACCGGGCTGCAGGTCTACGGCGCAGGCCAATGGCTGGAGGAAAAGCATGGTGCAAAATCCCGCAGGGGTTGGCGCAAACTGCATCTGGCGCTGGATGCCGACAGCGGCGACATCATCGCTCAGGTCATGACCGATCAAGATGCCGGCGACGCCTCACAGGTTGAGCCGACCTACGACGCCGTTATCAATCACAGTCCTGACGCGGCGGTGGTCATTCCGCCACGCGCCAATGCGGTGGACCGGCAGGACGCCGATCTCTCCAGCCAGCGAGACCGTCATATCGCGACGATCAACGCCGATGGCCGGATGCAGTGGCAAGCCGCGACCGGTTACGGCAAACGATCGCTGGTCGAGACCGCGATCGGTCGGTACAAATCGATCATCGGACGGCGGCTGCGGGCACGCTCATTCTCCGCACAGCAGACGGAAGTCGCCCTCGGCTGCGCCGTCCTCAATCGAATGCTGGACTGCGCACGCCCGAAATCCGCCCGCTGCAACAAGGCGACCGTGTAGCGCCAACCATCAAAGCCGGAAATCCATCTTTTCAGAGATCCGTGCACCAACGCCCTGCAGGTGGAGATCGTCACCAGCGCCATGGTCGTGGGTGGGTGACCTTGCGCAATTTCCATCAGGCTTTCGCAACCCACCCGACGTGATCACCCTATGTTCTCAAATGTCGGACAGATCGAGCACTTTCGTGTCGTGACGACAATCAGATCCTCCGCCTGGCGCACATACTCTGCGTGGATGAGGCAACGATCCGCCGCACCACCTTCACAGATATCGCCCGGTCGTCGCGGTGCTTGATTGCGACGGATGCGATACAGTCATGCCCAATCCTGCCCCTGTACCTGCAGCCGGCTCTGCTGGCCGGAATTAGCTTGTCGATGATGATCCGCCTGGGCAATAGCGTCGGCCAAAGCAAGCCGGTCAACGCAGCAACACCATCGAAACAGCGTGTTCAGTCCGCCGCAGCCCGCTCGCGATAGTTTGCATAAAGCCGCTCGAGATCCGCCTGAAGGAAGTCGGCGAAGCGCTCCGCGTCTGCTGCCTCGATCGCGACCACCACCTTCTTGCCACTCCCCGAAAAGCTCACGCGCATGGCCTTGTCGGTCGCGACCCAGACGCTCTGCTCCGGCTTCTCCTTGCGCAGCTTGGACTTGTCCTGGCGCGCCGCACGGTACGCAAGCTCGAAACGTGCATCGCTTCCGGCTTCCGCAGCCCCTGCCTTGTTCAACACGTCGATGACATGCTCCGCCACGGCTTCATTCAACAGTTCTACCAGTTCCAGCCAGCGTCGTCGGCCGACAGATGGTGCCGGACCGATGAGAGAGACGACTGTGGAAGGCACCTGCTTTGCCACCTGCAACATCCGTGACAACGCCGCCTTGTCGATACCGAGCGCAGACATGATGATCTCGCGAGAAAAGTCCCGCTGTTCCAGCTTCATCGCAAACAGCGCACGTTCTATATAGGAAAGGTTGGCACGGGCATTGTTCTCCTGGCCCTGGCTGACAACGAGCTGTTCGTCCGTCAGGTTGCGCACGACAGCACGAACCCGGATGCCCAGTTTCTGGCAGGCGGCGACCCGTCGATGCCCATAGGCAACCTGATAGCGCCCTTCCCTCGCCGGATGCGGCCGAAGCAAAACCGGCACCTGTTGTCCATGTTCGCGGATCTGTTCAGCAAGCTCGTCCAACTGGCGCGGATCAATGCCCAGACGGTCGGACACGAAGGAGCTGTCGATAAGATCCGTATCGATCTCGATGACGGCAGCACCCTGCAGGAGCTGTGCCTCTATCTCCCTGGCCCGCTCGACGGAGGAATTGATGCTGCCGAGCGTCTTGGAGATACCCCCTATCGCACCGCTTGCCTTCAGCGGACTGCCCAATCCGGCAAGCGGTCGAGCCGGAGGCGTCTCGGTCGAAGAGCTGGTCGCGGCGTTGCGCTGTACGGCTTCGATCAGGTTCTTGCGTGCCATTATTTGCGCCCCCAGGTGGTCTTGACCAGTTGTTCGATTTCGCCGTTGACGGCATTCAGTGCTTCGATAGCGCGGTCATAGGTTCCGCGTGTGAACTGCGTTCGTTCTACCTCGTAAAGCGTCTGCTTTGTCACGCCCGCATCCGAAATGGCGGTCGATTTCAGCATGGGCGTGTTCAGCATCCGGTTCCCGAAAATGGCCCGCATGAAGCCCGTCATCTGGCTTTGAGGGCCGTCATTCGGCTCGAAGCGGGTGACCAGATACCGCATCCAGTCATAGCTTGTGCGCCCCCCTGCCCGCTCGACCACGGACATCAGTTCACTCGTCATTGCCAGAAACTGGCTCATCGACATTACATCCAGCATCTGGGGGTGAATGGTGATCAGCACGGACGTCGCCGCACACAGGGCGGACATGGTGAGAAAGCCGAGCTGTGGCGGGCAATCGATGACCACGAGATCGTAAAGCTCTTCGATTTGACCCAGAACCTCGCCGATCCGCGCGAAAAACATCGTGCTGTTGGCGCCTTGCGCCATGAAGCGTGGCGTATCGTGCTCGAACTCCATCAATTCCAGATTGCCGGGAATGAGATGCAGGTTCGGAATATAGGTCGAGCGAACGATCTCGGTGATCGCCACCGGGTCTTCGTAGCGGATCGCACCGTAAAGCGTTTCCCCCTCACCCACATCGAGCTCCGGCTGGTGTCCGTACATGGCGGACAACGATGCCTGCGGATCAAGATCGACCGCCAGTACCCGGTAGCCCGACAATGCCAGATATTGCGCCAGATGCGCGGCTGTCGTCGTCTTGCCAGAGCCTCCCTTGAAGTTCATCACGGCGATGACCTGAAGGTGTTCCCCGTCTCGTCGATGGGGAACATATTTCGGCGTACCGTTCTTCTCGTCGAGAACGCGACGGATCAGGTTCATGTCATCGGCACTGTAGAGCCTTCTGCCGTTGGGGAGAGGGGAGGGGACATTCAGCTCTCCCGCCAGCTGGCGAAGATAGGCCTCGCCAATGCCAATGAAGGATGCTGCTTCCCCCGGCGCAAACTGGCGGATGGACTTTGCAGAAGTCGGCGGGAAAACGCGCGCCTGATGAAGCTGCAGCTGCCGCTGTAATTCCTGCGCATCAGCGGCAAGCATGGACGGCAGATGCTCCTGTTCAGCGGAGGCAGGATTTCGTTGATGCAGCATTTCAGATCTCCAGTAGCGCGAATTTTCTTAATTGGGCAGAAATAGCGCTACTCACATAAAAGCTGATTCGTGAAGAATGCACAAACATTAGCTTGATTTGTCACATCGGTCCTGCGTTTATCATAGCGGCGAAACAGTTGTCCGCGGACAACGGAACAACCGTTCCATCGATTGCCGTGATTGTTGTCCGCGGACAACTGGCTTTTCAGCACTCAGGCCAACAGCCTTTCTGATCGGATGGGTCGCGACAGATCTCATCCGGCAGAGGCATCCAGGCTATGCGCACCGGGCTTTTCCCCTTGCGAGCGCAAAAGCGCCATCAGGACCGGTCCTAGCGAAAACTCGCCACGCCGGGTTTTGGATGTCAAATCCCGCAAATAGCCCCCGGCTGACTGGATATGTGCGGATCGTTCAAGGATACAGGCAAGCATGATGGCGGAATTTTCCGGCCCCATGGCGTCGCAGGCATCCTCATAGGCGGAGGGGCTTATCCCCAGCATCGAACGGACAACCACGGCAGCGCTCATCAGATCCCGCCAGTTTGCAACCGCACCGCCTGGGCCATAATCGATAATTTGCGGGCAGGCTTTCAGCACCATGGCAAGCGGGAAGGCCTTTTGCAGCACAGTCGGGTCAGCGGGTCTCGGTCTCGTTGCCGGACTCTCGTCTTTTCTAAAGCGAGGTTCAAGTTCAGTGATGGATTCTGGATTTGAAATCTGTATGTGACGCCCATTTTGGACGTCATTGATCTCTGTATTTTGTGTTTTCAGTAACAGTTCCAGCCTGTTGACGATCTCGCCACGTAAAAGCTGGAGTTCATCCAGAACGCTTTCCACAATCTCCTTGCCTGGTGCACGGGGCAGGCGGGCAAGAATGGTGATGTAGACCTCTTCGATGCGCGACCAGTCGCCGTCCGCACCTTCTTCCATGGCAGCTGTGATGAGCTTGCGAATGTCGCGACGGCATATGGTCAAGGCCTCCTTGGCGCGACGGAAAGCCTGCGCTTCGCGAACAACATCCTGCGCAAGGTTGGCCAGTTCGGCTGCTCGCTGAACCAAAGGCCGCAGGTCGAAGCCAAAAGCGTTCTCGATATCGCCAGCATGAGTCCGTCGCGCATAACGTTTTCCGTTCGGGCTGTCGCGTCGGTCAATCAGGCCCGCCTCGACGAGCGCGGCCAGATGCCGGCGAAGTGTCGTACCGGCGATCCCGTGTGCCCGCAGCGACAATTGCGCGTTCGACGGAAACACGACGAGGCTACCATCCGGCTTCAGCTCGTTGCCCGGATAGAAGGTCAGGAGAGCATCCAGGACGGCAATCGCCCGATCCTGCAATCCAAGGCGCTGCCGCGCTTCGGCCACGTCGCGAAACACTTTCCATTTGTCGACTGAATGGGCCGGGGGAGGGCCGCCACGGTCCAGCTGCCCCTTCACGAGCGCAAGCGAAACCCGCCGCTGCCCGAAGGGCGTCGTTACATTTCCACTCTGCATTGTCCTTCACCTTTTCAAAGGCAAAAGAAATCCGCTCACCAAAACGGTGCCAAAGACTCTTGACTGCGATTCATGGAAATGCGATTCTGATCTTGCTACAGATTGAGAAGGGCTTCCACGACGGTAACGTTTGGGGGGCCTTTTTCTTTTGCGGTCGATAGTCCTCACTTACTGCGTTTGCGATATTTGGCGTAGAGATCGTCCAGATGCTCGGCAACGAATGCGCCAAAGTCGGCCGCATCCTTGGCCTTTGCATCCTTGCTTTTCAGGGCAAGAGTGTAACTATTTCCGTCACTGCGGATCTTGGCCGAGAGCGCCCGATCCCGCGCGGACCAGATCTCGCGCTTCGGCTCGGGGCGGTAACCGGAGGCTTTCTTCCGGGTCAAAGCATCCATGACGAAGGCAAAGCGGGCGTCGCCATCAATGCCTTCAAGGCTGGTTTGCGATAGAATCCGGCGCAACTCTTCCAGCACGCGCGGATTTTCAAGCAAATGCTTGAGTTCGTACCAGCGGTCGCGGCCCGGCGATCTCGCACCACCAATGGCCGATAGAATATCCTGCGGCATGCTGGCGACGGACAGCATCTTGGAGAGCGTAGTCTTGTCGATCGAGAGCGCGGTCATGACCGTCAGATTGTCGCCGTCGTATTTCAGTTCGCTCAATCGCTTTGCGAAGCGCGCCCTTTCGATGAAGGAGAGATCAGAGCGCGCCGAGTTCTCCTGGCCCTGCGCAATGACGTGATCACGGTCGGAAATAGCTTTGACGACAGCACGAACGGGTCGGCCGAGCTCACTCGCTACCCGCAATCGCCGATGCCCGAAGACCACCATGTAGCGCCCGGAGTCTGACGGATGCGGCCTAACGAGGATCGGGCTCGTCTGGCCATGCTCCCGGATTGCCTCCTTCAACGTCTCGAAGGCTTCCCGATCATCCTCCAGCCGGTCCTGCACGAAGGAGACATCGACGGTCGCCGGATCGAGATCTACAACCGTCTCGCCTTCCAGAAGCTTGTCGGCGCGCGCCGCCAGTTCATCGATCGTGGAGATGATCGAGCGTGAGGCGCCTTTGACTGTATAGCCCAGCGCGACGGGATTTGCGCCAGCCTGTTCCGTCATGACATTCGCGAAAGGGTTCTTACGCGCCATGACGCGATCTCCTGCCTAACTTACGGAGAGGCTTGCGAAAAACGGCAAAGTTGACGGCAGTCAACAGCATCACAGGCGCCCCCATGCCCGGTGGATGAGACCCTGGATCTCGAAGTTGACGGCATCCAGGCACTCGATGGCCCGGTCGTAGGTCGCGCGGTTGAAGTTGTTTCGCTCAACCTCATAAAGCGTCTGCTTGGTTAGGCCAGCATCAGAGATCGCCGTTGACTTCAGCATCGGCTGGCGAAGAATTTCTTCGGCAAGCATGGACTGCATGAAACCCAGCATCTGGGCCTGGGGAACATCGGTCGGCTCGTAACGGGTAATCAGATAGCGAAGCCAGTCCATTTCCACATTGGCGCCCGCCCGCTTGATCGTCTTGGTGATATTTCCGAGCATGAGCAGAAACTGGCTCATCGACATGAGATCCAGCATCTGCGGATGAACGGTGATCAACACGGAGGTCGCTGCCGTCAATGCGGTCAGCGTCAGGTAGCCAAGCTGAGGCGGGCAATCGAGCACGACCACGTCATATCGATCATCCACATCGGAAAGCGCCTTGCCGAGACGCGTGAAGAAGCGCTTGCCCTCGACGGAGGTCTGCATGGAAAGCGGCGTATCGTATTCGTATTCCTGCAGCTCAAGATTGGCCGGAATGATGTCTAGATCCGGAAAATTCGTCTGCTGGATGATTTCGGACAAGGGCTTGCGCGCCTCATCGTAGCGAATAGCATCATAAAGGGAGGGGTTGCGGTCAAGCTCCGGCTGGAAGCCGTGCAGCGCCGAGAGCGACGCCTGCGGGTCAAGATCGATTGCCAGAACCCTGTGGCCGGTGAGGGCCAGATGCTGCGCAAGATGTGCTGTCGTCGTGGTCTTGCCCGAACCGCCCTTGAAGTTGACGACGGCAATCACTTGCAGCTTGTCGCCATCCTTGCGGTGCGGCACATATTTCTTGGCGTCGGATTTGCCGGTGCGATCCAGAAAATGGCGCAGTTCGCGCATCTGCTCGCCGGTGTAAAAGCGACGTCCGCCGGTGGAGGTCATCGGCACCGGGCCCTTGCCTTCCAGATGCAACCGCTTCAGATTGTTGGGGCTGACGCCCAGGTAATGCGCCACTTCAGCCATGGAAAACAGACGCAAGGTCTTGCGGGCATTCGGAGGAAACTTGTCCATTCGAAGCTGGTCAAGACGACGCGAGATCTCTGCACCCTGAAGCAGGATCTTCTCGTCGAACTCGAAAGACGGCAACCTCGTAAAGGCGTTCATAAACTGCGACCGTTCTGGCGATAAAATGGCCTGAATTGGAAAACTGCCGCCAGTATCGACCATTTGCAGGATGTGACAAGCGATAAATGGTTAACGTATTTTCCCACCACCGGCGGAAACTTGCAGCTAAGCCACTGACTCATTAACGAATTTGGCTGTTTCCCCAAAAGGCGACCCTGCGCGGAAAGATGAGGCAGGGGGCATTTTCAAGGAATGGATTCACAGGAATCTGTGTCTCTGGAGCACGACAGACCTGCTGGGCGCTGCATCAGAGGCCGAATCGCGAGGTCTTGCAGCCGACTCAACAAACTGAATCGATTCGCATCTTTGTGTGCAAGCACGGCATGAGCTATTCAATCAGCCGTGCTCACCCTTTGCTCAATGCTCTGGCGAGCTTTCAGCAGCAATTGCCGCAGCGTCGTCAATTCAGATGGGCTGAGATCGGAGAAGAGCTTATCCTCATGGGCGATCACTTCGAGATCGACGGCCTCGATCAGCGCCATCCCTTGGGGTGTCGCCAGAAGCGCATGGCTGCGGCGATTATTCTCGATTGGGTTGCGGGTCAGGAGGCCGCGGGCCGAAAGCTCGTCCACGATCTGGACCAGGTTGGAGCGTTCGAGTTTCAGCGCCTCGGCCAGCCGCGTCTGGTTGATGCCCGGACTGCGTGCGACGACCGAAAGCACGGAATAGGAGATGATCCGCAGGTTGAAGGGACCAAGAACGCGGGTCAGGTCACCCTGCACCAGATTGAAGAGGCGTTTGAGATCATAGCCGACGAACCGCGTGAGATACGCGTCAGGGGAGGGGGCCTCCCGCTCCTGTGTCTCTGCCTTCACCTTTTCCGCTGCCTTGCGAACCATGCGCGCCCCGTTTTCAATCCAGCCCGACCTATTTCGGGGGTAAGCGAAGCGCCCCGTCAAGCCGGATCACTTCGGCGTTCAGATAGCGGTTGGTCAAGGCGAATATGACGGCATCAGCAAATTCAGCCGGATCACCGAGGCGGGCGGGGAAGGGGATGGAGGCTGCAAGCCCCTGCTGCACTTCAGGCGGAAGCTCTGCGAGAAGCGGGGTCAAGAACAGGCCTGGCGCGACCGTGTTGACACGGATACCGAAGCGGGAAAGCTCGCGCGCGGCGGGCAGGGCGAGAGAGACAATGCCGCCCTTGGATGCCGCGTAGGCGGCCTGACCCAATTGCCCATCGAAGGCCGCCACTGAGGCCGTATTGACGATCGCGCCCCGCTCGCCACTGGCATCCGCCTCGTTGGCCTGCATTCTCTCGGCCGCCAGACGCAGCATATTGAAAGTGCCGATGAGGTTGACCCGGATTGTCTTCTCGAAATCGCCGAGCGGCATGGCACCGTTGCGCCCGACGATGCGGGCGGCTCCGCCAATACCTGCGCAATTGACGAGACCGCGCAGAGGACCCTGGCTGGAAATTGCCCCGTCAAGGGCGGAACCGGCGGCCTCGTCGGTCACGTCAAGTTCGAGTGCGTGACCGGAAATATCAGTGGCGACGCGTTCGGCTGCGGCCTTGTTGCGGTCGATAACGGTCACGCGCGCGCCGTGAGCGGCAAGTGCTCTGGCAGTTGCCTCTCCGAGACCAGACCCGCCGCCGGTGACGGCAATATGCGAGGTTGCAAGTTCCATCAGCGGTTTCCTTTCCAGGTGGCGTGTACGACGCGTGGATCATTTCCATACAGTGCTTCAGCGAGATCCGCACGTTCGCGCAGGACGGCGCGCTGGTTGACCGAGCCTTTGTCGGTGACCTCGCCCTTATCGAAGTTCAGTGGCTCCTCAAGAAGCAGGGCGGCAACGACACGCGTTGCGCTGCCGGTCGCCGCTTGCGCCTGGGCGTTCAACCTCTGCTCCAGAGTGGAGCGGACGACGGGATGAACCGCAAGCTCTTCGAGTGGCAGAAATTCCAGACCGTCCGCCAGTTCGCGGATGCGCGGCCAATTGGGGACGAGCAGTGCACGAAGATCATCCCTTTCGGCACCGGCGATGACGGCATCCGCTATCAACCCGCCGAAGGCATCCACCAGCCGGCTTCGCAACTGGCCGACGGCAACCCAGGTGCCGGTGGCGAGCTTGAAGTTTTCGGCAAGCCTACCATCGAACAGAAATCCACCGGCAGGATCGCCCGGCACGGCAAACCGAAGCGCATCACCTAGTTTGTAGAAGCCATCCTCATCGAAGGCCTGACTGGTCAGCGCCGCATTGCGCCAGTAACCCGGCGTAATCGACGGGCTTTTCAGCCGTGCTTCGAGCTTGTCGTCCTGCGGAACCAGCTTCAGCGTGACACCAAGCGCCGGAACGCCCACATTGCCCGGTTTTTCCTTCTTGTCCGTATGGTAAAGCGCAAATGGACCGGTTTCCGTAGCACCCAGCCCCGAGACGAGCGGCACTCCACCCTCGACATGACGTTCTGCAAGGGCCTGAAGTCGATCCCAGACGGCCTGGCTCATGCCAGCACCCGCATACATCATCATGCGCATGCGCGAAAAGAAAGTCCGCGCCAGTGTCTCGTCCGTCTCCAGCACATCCAGCAGATATTGATAGCCAACCGGCACGTTGAAATACCAGGTGGGAGCAATCTCCCGCAGATTGCGAATAGTGGCATGAATGCCGTCTGTCGTCGGGCGTCCGTCATCGATGTAATAGGAGCCACCGTTGTAGATGGCCATGTTGAAGACCTTGTTGCCGCTGGCCGTATGGTTCCACGGCGCCCAGTCGATGATGACCGGCGGCTCATGGATCAGGAAATCATAGGCTTCGCGAACCATGGCCTGATTGGCGCAGAGCATGCCATGCGTCTGGATGACAGCCTTGGGACTGCCGGTCGTGCCAGATGTGAACAGGAATTTCGCGATCGTATCCGGCGTGACGGCATCATGTGCCGCCTTCATTGCCGCGGTCGGTGCCGTTTTCAAGGCAGCCTCATAGGCAATGGTTTCCCGATCCTGTGCCACACCCGTCAGGCTGACCAGCGGCACATCCGGCCCGAGCACGGCGCTGATGGCCGGGAGATATCGCGCCGCATGATCGGCAAACACCATTCCGGGCGTCAGCTGCTCGACTACCGAGATGAGCTTGCTGCGGTCTTCGCCGGACAGGGCATAGGCCGGCGCAAGAGCAGCCGAGGGAATGCCCGCATGCTGGGCGCCAAGCGCCATGACGGCATGAGCGATGGAATTGCCGGAGAGGATGAGAAGCGGTCGCTCTGCGGACAGGCCACGTTCGACCAGAAGGCTGGCGACGGCCTCTATGGCCTTCTTGCCTTCAGCATAGCTGACGGTTTGCCAATCACCCGAACCGCTGCGCTGGCCAATCCAGACCTGGTCCGGATGCGTTTGCGCCCCGGCCATGAAGCGTTCAGTGATGCAGCGCGGATAGGCGGGAATCTCGCCTTCCTGACGGACGATGATGGAGCCATCCGCCAGTGTTTCCATAATGATCCGCGGCGATGCCTCTTTGGTCACGCCAGCCGCACGGGCAGTATCAAATGCCATGGTGCTCCTCCCCCCGAGTGCTCCAGAACTGTTATCTGACATAAATGTTTACACACACAGCTGCATCTGGGCAATAGACGATTTACAGTGAAACTGTTATGTGACATTACAATTAGCGGTGAGGATGAGAACAGCAAACGGGGCGGACCATGAGCGCGGCAATTCAGGAACCAATCAGCTACGAACTCGATGGCGAGATCGCCATGATCGGTCTCCGGCGGCCGGAAAAACGCAATGCCGTGAGCGACCGTGTTGTCGAGGCGCTGAATGTGGCGATCGAGCGTGCTCAGGACGACGCGAAAGCCGCCGTAATCTTCGGCGAAGGCACGCATTTTTGCGCCGGTCTCGACCTTGCCGAGCACATGCAGAAGCCGCTGATCGGCGCGATAATGGGATCGCGCCGCTGGCACCGGATTTTCGATGGCATCGAACGGGGCGCCATTCCCTTTGCTGTGGCCTTGCAGGGCGCGGTCGTCGGCGGCGGCTTTGAACTGGCGGCGGCCTGCCACCTGCGCGTGGCGGATGAGACGGCGTTTTTCGGTCTCCCCGAGGGGCAGCGCGGCATCTTCGTCGGCGGTGGCGGATCGGTGCGCATTGCGCGGCTGATCGGCGCCCAGCGCATGGGCGACATGATGCTGACGGGACGCACCGTGGGACCCGCGCAAATGGAAGTCTGGGGCGGCGTCAACTATGTTGTTCCTGCCGGAACCGCGCTGGAGAAGGCGAAGGAACTGGCCCGGCTTGCCGCACAGAATGCGCCCATGTCCAACTATGCGATCCTGAACGCGCTTCCGCGTATTCGCGACATGTCTTCTGAAGACGGGCTGTTTACGGAATCGCTGATGTCGGCGCTGGCCTCTGCCACGCCCGAGGCAAACGAACGTCTGCGTGCTTTTCTGGAAAAGCGGACCGCGCGCCTGAAGGCACCGGACGCAGAATAAAAGTCGGTGCAGGGAGGAGCACAGAAATGGCAATGAATCTCGATGACTTGATTGCAATCGACTTCCACACGCATGCTGAGGAGCCCTGCTGCGGTCCGCGCGATGATGGCTATCTGGAATTTCAGGCCGCGATGGCGACCTATTTCCGTAATCCGGCCGGAACGAATGGCATGCTGCCCTCCGTGCAGGAAACCGCAGCCTATTACCGTAAGCAGAAGATTGCTGCGGTGATTTTCGGCGTCGATGCCGAGCGCGAAACGGGCTTCCGCCGTTACAGCAACGAGGAGGTTGCGCAACTGGCCGCCGAAAACAGCGACATCCTCATTCCGTTTGCCTCTATCGACCCTGCCAAGGGCAAGATGGGCGCACGCGAAGCCCGCCGTCTGGTGCGCGAATTCGGCGTGAAGGGCTTCAAGTTTCACCCCACCATGCAGGGCTTCTACCCGGATGACCGCATGGCCTACCCGCTTTATGAAGCCATTCAGGAAGAGGGTGCCATTGCGCTATTTCATTCCGGTCAGACGGGAGTTGGCTCCGGGATGCATGGCGGCATGGGCATGCGGCTGAAATATTCCCGTCCCATCCATGTCGATGATGTGGCGGTCGACTTTCCCGATATGACGATCGTGCTGGCACATCCGTCCTTCCCCTGGACGGAAGAGGGGCTGTCCGTCGCCACCCACAAGCCGAATGTCTACATCGACATGTCCGGCTGGTCGCCGAAATACTTCCCGCCGATCTTCGTGCAATATGCCAATAGCATTCTGAAGAAGAAGATGCTGTTCGGCTCCGACTGGCCGGCCCTGACGCCGGAACGCTGGCTGAAAGATTTCGAGACCATCGGCATCAAGGACGAGGTGCGTCCGCTGATCCTGAAGGAAAACGCACGCCGCATTCTGAAGATGTAAGTGTTAGGTCAGCGCACTCAGGCTCGTTCGTATATCCCATTGACATATCCCAAAGACACGCCCTACATTATGGGGGTGTCGAACGTCGGGGAGTATATGCATGGAACAGGGCGCTGTGTTTCAAAGCAATCGCAGCCAGGCGGTCCGTCTGCCGAAAGCGGTAGCACTCCCCGATGACGTGAAGCGCGTGGACATCATCGCGATGGGGCGGACCCGCATCATCGCACCGGCGGGCGAGGTTTGGGACAGCTGGTTCGATGGCGAGGGGGCGAGCGCTGATTTCATGGCGGCGCGCGACCAGCCAGCAGAGCAGGAGCGTGAAAGCTTCTGATGCTGAAGTACATGCTCGACACCAATATCTGCATCTTCACCATCAAGAACCGCCCACAGCATGTGCGCGAGGCCTTCAACCGACATAGCAATCAACTCTGCATGAGTTCCGTCAGCCTGATGGAGCTTATCTACGGCGCAGAGAAATCTGCCCGACCCGAGCAGAACCTGAGCGTCGTTGAAGGCTTTGCCGCTCGTCTTGACGTGCTGGATTATGATGGCGCTGCGGCCAGCCATACGGGGCAGCTTCGCGCCGAGCTTGCCCGTAACGGAACGCCGATCGGTCCCTATGACCAAATGATCGCAGGACATGCCCGCTCCCGCGGTCTGATTATCGTGACCAACAATATGCGTGAATTCGAGAGAGTGCCGGGGCTTCGCTGCGAGGACTGGTCGGTAGCAGCGGAGTAACGGGTCTATAGCAGGCCCGGCTCCCGGTAGCCCTTGCGTCGCTTCTCCCGCTCGACGCGGAGGAGGGCGGCGGCTGCATCGTCTTCAGCTTCGAACGTCTGGACCATGGTCTGCCCCGACGAACCGATACGACCCCAGTTGCGAATGACCGAAACACCACCGAACAATGTCGGCTGGACGCTGAGCAAGTAGAAGCGGTGCATGTTCCGCTCAGGGTCGATGCGATGGAGATGAACCGGTGCCGTTAGTTTTCCTTGCATGGCCGGATTCTGCAGCAATCACCGGATTTCGTCCAACAAATTGCGTGAATCACTCGCTGCCGACCGATTCACGCAATTGATGCTTCTCATTTTTTCTACATCACTGCTTTTCGGGCCGGGTGGAGGATGGCCGACACTGCCGCCGCCCCAGGCGAACAGCCCGGCGATAGCGCGCACCAGCGTACTCTTGCCGGAACCGGATTCGCCCGCCACCAGCACACGCTCGCCGGGCTCGATATGCACCTCGGTCTCCTTAATGACGGCAGTGCCGTTATCAAGGGAGACGGAAAGCCCGTCGAGGGTCAGCATCGCGGTTCCCTCGGCATCGCCCCGTTTGATGCGACCAAGATCATCGCTGTTTTCCGCCTTCTCCAGACTGTCGAGAGAGACCATCAGAGACGCAACGCGACGGGCGCAGGCGTTCCAGTCCGTAAGCCTCGGGTAGTTTCGACCAGCCAGCCGAAAGCGCTCAGGACAATGGTGAAGGCAGATGCGGCCTGCATGACCTGGCCGAGCGTCATGCTGTCATCGAGGAACTTCGGGGTGCAGAGGAGGACCGGAACAACGGGCGCAATGAGCAGCGAACCCTGCGAAACGAGTATGGTGCGCATGTATTGCCACGCCAAGAGGCGCCATTGCTTGCGTACATTGCCAAAACGGCGATCCAGATCATTGCGCTCTTCTTCTTCCCCACCAAGCAGCGCGATGCTTTCGCCGTTTTCGCGAATGCGGGTCAGCGTGTAGCGGAATTCTGCCTCCATCTGGTTCTTGGCCTCCGACACCTGCACGAAGTTACGGCCGATGAAGACGATGGAGCTGGAGGTGATGGCGGCATAGAGAACGGCGGTGATAACGAGGAAGCCGGGGATGGCGACTTCTGTAAGTGGCCGAGCATTGCATGCAGGTATGCGAGCAGACGCGCCCGGGAAATTAAACTCAATCTGGCCTCCGAAAGGCATTTCCGTTTCTTCACGGAACCCAAATTGACAAGACGGTGCTTTCACTCCGTCACGATTTGCACGTTAACTGGGCCATCCAAGGAGGATTCTCGACTATGAGTTTGCGCATCAACCAGACTGCACCGGATTTCACCGCAGAAACGACGAAGGGAACGATCAGCTTCCACGACTGGATCGGCGACAGCTGGGCCGTACTGTTCTCTCATCCGAAGAATTTCACGCCTGTCTGCACGACCGAACTGGGCACGATGGCCGGCCTTGAGGGCGAATTTGCCAAGCGCAATGTCAAGGTCATCGGCATTTCTGTCGATCCGGTGGACAGCCATGCAAAGTGGAAGGACGACATCAAGCTCGCCACGGGCTTCGAGGTGGACTATCCGCTGATCGGCGACAAGGACCTGAAAGTCGCCAAGCTTTACGACATGCTGCCGGACGATGCGGGCAATTCGTCAGAAGGCCGCACGCCAGCCGACAATGCGACTGTGCGTTCCGTCTACGTGATCGGGCCTGACAAGAAGATCAAGCTCATCCTGACCTATCCGATGACGACGGGCCGCAACTTCGATGAAATCCTGCGGACAATCGACTCCATCCAGCTGACGGCAAAGCACCAGGTGGCAACGCCCGCCAACTGGAAACAAGGCGAGGACGTGATCATCACGGCAGCCGTTTCCAACGAGGATGCCGTCACCCGTTTCGGTTCGTTCGACACCGTTCTACCCTACCTGCGCAAGACCCGCCAACCGACAGGCTGAAGGCGTTCCGGCGAGAACGTTCCTCGGGCGCTGTCCTAAGCAGAAACAAACAGGACGAAGGCCGCTGTCACCCCGCAGCGGTCTTCGCCGTTTCTGGCTCGGAGCCCCACCTTTGAGAAAAGTTTCCGCAGCGCATCCGTGCGTCACCTTCGGACATCTCGACATTCGTTCAACGAGATCTACAATGTGGATCTAGCATAAATCGTACTTTGCCTGTGTTAACCGCATGTTTCGGTTGTACTGGCGCCTTGCGCTTGGTATCACGGTATCAAGATTGAAACATGATCCACATTACGGATCGAAAATGTCGTTGAGGAGCGGCTTTCGGGAGGTTCGGCAGGGTCTGGCTGACAATTGCTATCGTTGCCCATGGGAGGGGAGGCCCGTCGACAATGACGACCAATGAGGTCCTTGTTCTGGATGGTGAGCTTCTGCATGAGGGAGCGTCATCAGGTTCCCCGCTGATGCGGCCGGTTGAATTCGTTGCGGCCATTCTGCTTGTCGTGATGATCGGTCTTCTGCTGCTTGGCGTGACCTCGCGCTACGCCCTGCATCTGCCGATCGTCTGGATCGACGAGGCGGCGTCTTTCTGCTTCCTGTGGTTTGCGATGCTGGGTTCGGCTATTGCGATTGATCGCAACGAGCATTTGCGGCTCACACTCTTTCTGCGCATGGTGCCGGACCGGTTGACGGGCTATGTGAATGCACTGGCGCTGGTGCTCGTGGCAACCTTCCTCGGCGCCATGCTGATGCCTTCGCTTGACTATGTCATGGAAGAGTGGGCCGTCACCTCCGCTGCCCTGAACCTGCCGATGAGCTTTCGCGCCTCTGCGCTGCCGTTCGGCATCGTGCTGATGCTGGTTCTGGTGACTGCCAATCTCTTTCGCACGTCCAGCCTGAACCAGATCGTTCAAGCGGTCTTGACCGTGGCTGTCGTCGGATCTGCGCTCTGGTTGCTGTCGCCCGTCCTCGAGCAACTCGGCAATATCAACATCGCGATCTTCCTCTGCGGCTTTGCGGCGCTCTTCCTCGTCCTCGGCGTTCCGATCGCCTTCTGCTTCGGGCTCGCAGCGCTGTCCTTCCTGGTGTTCACCACCTGGGTGCCGCTGATCGTCATGGTCGGGCGCGTGGACGAAGGCATGTCCGGCATCATCCTGCTTTCGGTGCCGATCTTCGTTCTGCTCGGCTGCGTGCTGGATGCCACCGGCATGGGCAAGGCGATCGTGGACCTGTTGTCGACGATGTTCGGCCATGTGCGGGCCGGCATGTCCTGGGTGCTTCTGGGCTCTCTCTTTCTGGTGTCGGGCATTTCCGGCTCAAAGGTTTCCGATATGGCGACCGTTGCACCGGCTCTTTTTCCGGAGATGAAGCGGCGCGGCCACAAGCCGAAGGAAATGATTGCCCTGCTGGCGACGGGCGCGGCCATGGCCGATACGGTGCCGCCCTCGATCGTTCTCATCGTGCTCGGCTCGGCAGCCGGCGTTTCGATTGCAGCCCTTTTCACCTCCGGCTTTGCCATTGCCATGGTTCTGCTCTTCGCGCTTGCGGTTCTTGCCTGGGTCAAGGCGCGTCATGAAAATATGGACGGCGCTGTGAGAGCCTCCTGGCCCATGGCAGGCAAGGCGGCGCTGGTGGCCGCCCCGGCGCTTGTGCTTCCCTTTCTCATCCGCTCGCTGGTGGGCGGCGGCGTGGCAACCGCGACCGAGGTTTCGACAATCGCGGTTCTCTACGCCATGGTAATCGGCGCCGTGCTCTATGGCGGGATTTCGCTGAAGACACTCTATCGGATGCTGGTCGAGACCGCGGCACTTTCCGGATCGATCCTGATCATCCTCGGAACCGCATCGGCCATGGCCTGGAGCCTGACCCAGACCGGCTTTGCGTTCCAGCTCAGCGCCATGATCGCCGGACTGCCGGGTGGCTGGGTCACCTACATGATCGTCTCGATCCTGATTTTCATGCTGCTGGGCTGCGTGCTGGAAGGCCTGCCCGCCATCGTGCTTCTGGCACCGATCATGTTCCCGATCGCCAAGGCTGTCGGCATAAACGACGTGCATTATGCCATGGTCGTCGTCGTTGCCATGAATATAGGCCTGATGGCGCCGCCCATCGGCATCGGCTTCTACATCGCCTGCAAGATCGGCAACGTATCACCGGACGAGGCCATGGGTGCGATCTGGCCCTATCTCGCGGCGATGGTGATCGGCCTGCTCGTCATCGCCTTCGTGCCTGCACTATCGACCATCCTGCTCTGAGAAGGGCGGGAGGAATCATGTTTTCTTTGGGAGGAGAAACGAAAATGCTCATCAATCGACGCACTGTTCTGGCAGGTGCCGGATCCATGGCACTGACCACGGCCTTTGTTTCCCGCGCGAGGGCGGCGGAATTCAATTATAAATATGCCAACAACCTTCCGGTGGCGCACCCGATGAACGTTCGGGCCAAGGAAGCGGCGGACCTGATTGCCAAGGATACGAATGGCCGCGTTGCCATCAACATCTTTCCAAGCAGCCAGCTGGGCGCCGATACGGACATGCTGAGCCAGGTACGCTCCGGCGGCGTTGAGTTCTTCACGCTCTCGCCGCTCATTCTCTCCACACTCGTTCCGAATGCCTCGATCAGCGGCATCGGTTTTGCCTTCGCCAGTTATGACGCCGTCTGGAAGGCGATGGATGGCGACCTCGGCAAATATGTGCGCGGCGAGATTGCCAAGCAGAACCTCGTGGCCATGGATACGATCTGGGACAACGGCTTCCGCCAGATCACCAGCGCGACAAAGCCGATCAAGTCTCCCGCGGACCTGCAGAACTTCAAGATCCGCGTGCCCGTCAGCCCGCTCTGGACCTCGATGTTCAAGGCCTTCAAGTCGGCACCTGCCAGCATCAATTTCGCCGAAGTCTACACCGCCTTGCAGACAGGCGTCGTCGACGGCCAGGAAAACCCGCTGGCCATTATCTCGACGGCCAAGCTGTTCGAGGTACAGAAGTTCTGCTCTGTGACCAACCATATGTGGGATGGCTTCTGGTTCCTCGCCAACAAGCGCGCCTGGGAACGCCTGCCGGAAGACCTGCGCGGGATCGTTGCCAAGCATCTGAACGAGGCGGGCAAGAAGGAACGCGAAGACGTTGCCAAGCTGAATGCCTCCGTGAAGGACGATCTCGTGGCGAAGGGCATGACCTTCAACGACACGGACGCAAGCCTTTTCCGCGCTGCGCTGAAGGAAGCAGGCTTCTATTCCGAATGGAAGGCCAAGTACGGCGACGAGGCCTGGGGCATCCTCGAAAAGGCCGTTGGCTCCAGCCTTGGCTGATTGCCACGACAGGGAGCAGGGCAATGGTCCTGCTCCCGCTTTCCCTTTGAACAATGGCGGAGCCCAATCGTGGCAGGCAGGCTTTCAGGAAAACGCGCAATCGTCTTTGGCGCAGGCTCGTCCGGCCCCGGTTACGGCAATGGCAAGGCCGCCGCGATGGAATATGCGCGCGAAGGAGCACAGGTTGCCTGTGTCGATCTGGTTCTCGATGCGGCCAACGAGACGCACCAGCTCATCACGCAGGAGGGTTATTCCTCGATAGCGATTGCCGCAGACGTGACCAGGCAAGCATCGGTCGAGCAGGCCGTCAACCAAGCGGTGGACGCGTTTGGCGGCATCGACATCCTGCACAACAATGTCGGCGTGACCCATATGGGTGGGCCTGTCGAACTTTCAGAAGAAAGTTTCCAGGCTTCCGTCGATCTGAATATCGGCTCCGTTTACCGCACGGCCAAGGCGGTTCTGCCCATTATGGAGAAGCAGAAGGACGGCGCGATCATCAACATTTCCTCGCTCGCCGCCATCCGCTGGACGGGCTATCCCTATTTTGCCTATTACGCGATGAAGGCTGCCGTGAACCAGTCGACGGTGGCGATCGCCATGCAATATGCAAGACGTGGTATCCGCGCCAATTGCATCATGCCGGGCATGATCGACACGCCGCTGATCTACAAGCAGATCAGCGCACAATATGCGTCAGCGGAAGAAATGGTGGCTGCCCGCAGCCGCTCCGTGCCCGTTGGCCGCATGGGCGATGCGTTCGACATCGCGCGGGCAGCGGTCTTTCTCGCCTCCGACGAAGCCAAATTCATCACCGGAGTCTGCCTGCCAGTGGATGGTGGCCAGAGCTGCGCCATGGGAGCGTTTTCCTGACCATGGCAACGACGATCCAGAAGTCCGCAAGAGACGAGGGGGAGCTGAAGGGCGCCCAGGCGGTCGATCGCGCGCTCACGCTTCTTTCCATGGTAGGCCGTCACGCCGAGCGCGGGGTGGGGCTGACGGATCTCGTGGTGCAGAGCGGCTCCAACAAACCGACCGTGCGCCGTCTGCTACTTGCCCTGATGCGCGCTGGCGTCATCGAACAGGACGAGATCACGCGGCGATATTATCTCGGCGAAGAGGCCTATGTGCTGGGCACGCTATCTTCCCGCCGCTTCGGTTTGCTACAGATGGCGCAGGACGGCCTGCGGCGCATTTCACGGCGAACGGAGGACTCAAGCTTTCTCTCCGTCCGGCGCGACACATTCTCGCTCTGCCTCTACCGCGAGGAAGGCACATGGCCCGTGCGCACCCATGCCCTGCAGGCGGGGTTCGAGCATCCGCTCGGCATCGGTGCCGGATCGCTTGCCATGCTGGCTGCGCTGCCGGACCGGGAGATCGACCAGATCCTGGCCGCCAATGCCGAGATCATTGCCGACAAATATCCGATGATTGCACTAGATCAGCTTCGGGACGGGGTGGAGCAAACGCGGGCCAATGGCTACTCGCTCAATCCGGGCCTCATCCTTGCAAATTCCTGGGGCGTGGGCGTGGCGATCCGCAACCCGGACGGAAGCATTGCAGGCGCGCTCAGCATTGCCGCCATCGACAGTCGCATGCGCCCTGAACGCCAGCCGGAGCTGGCCGCTATTTTGCGCGAAGAGGTGGGGCGGATCGAAACCCGCATCGGCGAGATGATGGCCAGCCGCTCGCCATCGCGCACGGAGCCGGATCAACGAAGACAGGGTAGGAGAGCAACGTCATGAGCAAGGCACAGATCGTCGGATGGGCTCATTCGCCTTTCGGAAAGTCCCCGCTGGAAAACACGGAGCAATTGATGGCCTCGGTGGTCGGACCGGCTCTCGAGCATTCCGGCATCGGGCCGGCAGATATCGACGGCATCTTCGTCGGGGTCATGAACAACGGTTTTTCGAAACAGGATTTCCAGGCGGCCCTTGTTGCCATGGGCGATGAGCGGCTGACCTATACACCGGCCGTTCGCTTCGAAAACGCCTGTGCCACAGGTTCTGCAGCGCTCTACAGCGCTATGGACTTCATCGAAGCGGGTAGGGGGCGGATCGCCCTCGTGGTAGGAGCCGAGAAGATGACCGCGCTGCCGACGGCAGAGGTGGGGGATATCCTTCTCTCGGCCTGCTACCGTGCCGAAGAGGGCGACATTCCGGGTGGGTTTGCGGGACAGTTCGGGCGCATCGCGCAGGCCTATTTCCAGCGCTATGGCGATTGCTCGGAAGAGCTGGCAATGATCGCGGCGAAGAACCATGAAAACGGCGTTTCCAATCCCTATGCGCATATGCGCAAGGATTTTGGTTTCGACTTCTGCAATGCGGTTTCCGACAGGAACCCCTATGTGGCCGCCCCGCTTCGGCGCACCGATTGCTCGCTGATCTCTGACGGCGCGGCGGCCCTTGTGCTGGCGGATGAGGAGACAGCCGCGACCTTGTCCCGAGCCATCGGCTTTCGCGGCCGCAAGCATGTGAACGATGTGCTGGCGCTCAGCCGCCGCGATCCGCTCGCCTTCGAAGGGGCACGACGTGCCTGGGCGGGTGCTCTGCAGCTTGCCGGGGCAAGCCTTGACGATCTTGCATTTGTCGAGACGCATGACTGCTTCACCATTGCCGAACTCATCGAATACGAAGCCATGGGGCTCGCCAGACCGGGCGAGGGGCGGCACGTGGTGCGCGAAGGGCTGACGGCCAAATCCGGACGGCTGCCCGTCAATCCATCCGGCGGATTGAAGGCCAAAGGCCACCCGATCGGCGCAACGGGCGTTTCCATGCACGTGATGGCGGCTATGCAGCTTTCCGGCGAGGCGGGTGACATGCAGGTGAAGACGTCAGGGCTTGGCGGCGTGTTCAACATGGGAGGGACCGCCGTTGCCAATTACGTTTCCATCATGGAGCGGGTGCGATGACGGACAGCGATCAGGCTGCTCCGCTGGGGGGCGTTTCTCCCGCCACGACACGCGTCATGAACCTCGCGCATTTTCTGACGCAGTCTGCCCGACGCTTGCCCAACGCGATCGGCTTCGTCTGGGGTGAGCGGCAATGGACCTGGTCCGAGCTGGAGGCGCGGGTCGATGCCATGGCCGAGGCTCTGGTCTCGCGCTTTGGTGTGCGAAAGGGTGACCGCGTCCTCGTGCAGTCGTCGAACAACAACCAGATGTTCGAGTCGATGTTTGCCTGCTTTCGCATTGGGGCCGTTTGGGTGCCGACCAATTTTCGCCAGTCGCCGGACGAAGTTGCCTTTCTGGCGCAGGCGAGCGGGGCGAGGGGCATGATCTGCCATGCGGCGTTTGCCGCGCATGCTGAAGCCTGCCAGCAGGCCGGGCAACTGGACTTCGTGATTGCGATCGGCTCTGCCGATTTCGGTCCCGACTACGACGTCATTGTAGAGGAGCATTTGGGGAGGAGAGTAGAGAGCCCGCCGATTTTCCGGGATGATCCCTGCTGGTTCTTCTTCACCTCCGGCACGACGGGGCGCCCGAAGGCCGCCGTTCTGACTCACGGCCAGATGGCCTTCGTAATCACCAACCATCTATGTGATCTGATGCCCGGCACCGGGCCCTCCGATGCCTCAATCGTCGTTGCGCCGCTGTCGCACGGGGCAGGGGTTCACCAGCTGGTGCAGGTGGCGCACGGGGTGAAGACAATTCTGCCGGCAGCCGAAAAACTGGACGTTGCGGCAATCTGGCAGCTGGTGGAGCAATGGAAGGTATCCAACCTGTTCACCGTTCCCACCATCCTGAAGATGCTGATCGAGGATCCGTCGGTGGACCGCTTCGATCATTCTTCGCTTCGCTATGTGATCTATGCAGGCGCGCCGATGTATCGAACCGATCAAAAGCGGGCACTGGCGAAACTCGGACCGGTTCTGGTGCAATATTTTGGCCTCGGCGAAGTGACCGGCGCAATCACCGTTCTTCCGCCCCACCTTCATTCGCCGGAAGACGGGCCAGAGGCCCGGATCGGCACCTGCGGCTATGACCGGACCGGGATGCAGGTCGAGATCCAGGACGAGGCAGGCCGTGAAGTCGAGGCGGGCACGACGGGCGAGATCTGCGTCATCGGACCGGCGGTCTTTGCGGGCTACTACAACAATCCGGACGCGAATGCCAAAGCGTTTCGGAATGGCTGGTTCCGGACCGGCGACCTTGGTCACCGGGATGCGGACGGCTTCATCTACATCACGGGCCGCGCGTCCGACATGTATATTTCCGGGGGTTCGAACATCTATCCTCGCGAGATCGAGGAGAAGATCCTTGCGCATCCGGATATCAGCGAGACGGCTGTGCTGGGCGTGCCGGATCCCGTCTGGGGAGAGGTCGGCATTGCTGTCTGCGTTACCCGGCCGGGGGTTTCGACGGAAAGCATCGATCTCAGGGCTTTTCTTGAGGACAGGATTGCCCGTTACAAGCTGCCCAAGGCGGTGATCTTCTGGGAGGCCATGCCGAAATCGGCCTATGGCAAGATCACCAAGAAGATGATCCGCGAGGAACTGGAACGACGCGGCGAATTGCCGGTGTTTGGCGAGACGGAAAGCGCCTGAGGCGCCGTCGCAGGGCAGGAGAGGATTTGCAATGGGAACGAAACAATCCGTGGCAATAACCGGCGCAGCATCCGGCATCGGCCTTGCGACCGCCCGCCTCCTTCATGATCGCGGCTGGCAGGTCTGGCTTCTCGACCTCCAGCCGGAGGCGCTCTCCAGCGCCTGCCGTGCACTGGAACTTCCTGCAACGCGGGGGCTGGTTTGCGATGTTTCCTCCAAAGGGGGGGTGAACCTGATGACACTGGTGAACGCCGTTGCGCCCGGCCCCATCGATACGCCATTGACCCGCAAGGTACATACGCAAAACGTTCGGAAGCAGTGGTCGCACCGCGTCCCGATGGAACGCTATGGCACGTCGGAGGAAGTCGCGAGCGCCATTGCCTTCCTCATCTCGGACGAGGCAAGTTACGTGAATGGCCAGATCCTGGCTTTGGATGGCGGCTTCGTGACGGCGGGCCTTGCGGTATGACAGTCACTGAGGAGCCAGCACTGCCGCGCCATATCGTTCATCCCGGCTCCGTGACGCCTGAGCGAGTTCGCGCCGTGGTGTGTCATGTCCAGCCGGTGCGGATTTCGCTGAAGACAGGGTGCACAATCAACGAGGCGATTGCACAAGGCTTTGCACAACAGGGTTTCGAGGGCGGTTATGTTCGCCTGACACAGGTTCCCATGCGCACCCTCAACTATGTGATGCCCGCCGCGGCGCCGGATGAGAGCCACGCCGCCTGGTACAGCGAAACTTATGCCATGCCGGGAGGCGTGATCCTCGATGCAGCACTCCACGCAGGACGACGGGAAGACAAGCCCTTCCTGCATTGTCATGGCGCATGGCAAGATACAGAGGGGCGCATCGAGATGGGGCATCTACTGCCGTTCGAGGCCGAACTCCTTGAGGAAACGATCGTCGATGCCGTAGCCATCAGCGGAGCGCTTTTTGTGACACGCCACGACACGGAAACCAATTTTTCATTGTTCAACCCGGAGAAACGCCCTGATGCGGTGACAGCGGAAGCATCAGCCTCTCGCGCGATACTGGCGACAGTGCGCCCCAATACCGATCTTTGCAGGGCCGTGGAGGAAATCTGCAGAGCCTTCGACATCCGGGATGCACAGGTTCATGGGCTCGGCAGCCTTGTCGGAGTCGATTATGAAGATGGGACGACGCTGACGGCGCATGCAAGCGAACTCTATATCCGAAATGGCACTGTGACACAGCAGAACGGCACCGGCCATGCTGCCCTCGATATCGCGATGGTGGACCTGACCGGCCGTCACAGCCGTGGATTGCTCAAGCGCGGTCTCAATCCTGTTTGTGTCACGGCGGAAATCCTGATCGTCGAGAGCAAGCCCGCGGTTTGACGGATTCTTTCCCGAACCGTTGCGTTCGAAAATGGAATATACCCCCTCCGCGCCACATGTGGCGGAGGAGTTAAAATGTCCGCAGGGTGCTGAACACCCCCTTTGGCTTTGAATAGGTCTGATCAATCATTCACTCGGCAGCCTGCTGCTGCAACAGCGCTTTCTCCCGCCGTGCAATCACAGCCGGATCGCTCGTGACATCCGTCTTGCGACCCGGAACACAGAATGCTTGTCTGAATGAAAGGCGATCGGGGCGCCGTGGTGTTTGAGATAGATCCAGTGCTTCGAAATAGGTGAAGGCGCTTTCCGAGCGGACAAAACGCAACTGCATCAACTTGCCGGTTGCATCGTCAACGAACACCAGAAGCGAGCACGACGGGCCGCGGTCCTCAAACCAGTGATGTTCAGATCAAATACATGCGCTGCCGACACCACAGTCATCCGGCCAGCGTTGAACTTAACCAGCTAGAAGGGCGAAAACTGTCGCATCTCTAACTGGCCCAACTGTCGCATT
>NZ_STGA01000064.1 GCF_005222835.1 Rhizobium sp. FKY42
ATAAACCAATACTTTGCCAGCACCATCACACCGCACAAAATCAACGGCTTCCGAGTTGTTCAGGGAGGACGAGATACGGTCCATCCTGGAAGCGGCGAGAGCCCGTCACATGGCTGCAAATTCTTAAGCGACTGTCATCTTTGGGACAGAGTTTCGACCCATTCTTCACACCTGTGGCAATTCTGTGGAACTTGAAAACGGGAGAAGCGTTTTGAGGGCACACAGTCAGGGAGAAGTGGTCATGTCACGCGAATGGGTTGAAGCCGCCAGTTTCGTTTTCACAGTCGCAGCCTGCTACATGTTCATCGTGCCGGTCTGAGCTAAGCTGTAACGCGTTTTGTTGCGTCGGATCATTCTTGTTTCGACGCAAAATAGGCGCTGACATTTTCTATGTCGGCGTCAGTCAGGTCGTTTTCCACCGGCAGCATGAGGTGCCCAAAAGCAGTGCCTCCACGGTGTCCCTGACGAAACAGGCGCAACTGATTGGTCAGATACGGTACGCTCTGGCCTGAAAGCTTAGGATAGCATGGAGCCGATGGATCACCTCTTGTGATCGGTTGGCCGCCCCTGCCAATCGCTCAACATTCATATTGCCCCGGCTCAATCAGAGAAAGTTTGATCATCCCTGATGACCACACCGATGGCCATGAACGCTGCCCCCCTGCAATTGTTCCCGACATTGCCTCCAATTTTTAAAAGGAACCTAAATTACACTTTGCGTGTTTGATTACCGTAAGAAGGCAGCAAGACCTTCGCCAAATCGACGGACGGTCATGGGAGAACGAAGATGGAAAATCTGATCAAACGCTTGAGAACCTTTTGGAGCAAAAGCGGCAAGGTAGACAGAACAAAAGGTGCTGATCAACCGCCTTTGCATGTCGTGTCTCCGGAAAGCGTGAGCCTGCCTTTCCCACGCAGCCCGCGCGACGAGATCAGCGTACCGGCATCCATCAATGGCCGTGATCTTTCGACAGGACGTCTTTGACACACCTTCAATCACTGACAAAGGATTAGATAAATATGACTGACATTGGATCCGCACGTATTCTTATTCTCGCAACCGATGGCTATGAGCGCTCTGAACTGCGCGTACCTCTGGAAGAGCTGCGCAAGCATGGCGCAGATGTAAAGATCGCCTCGCTGAAGCCCGGCGAAATCAAGAGCTGGGACGAGAAGGATTGGGGCGATACCGTGCCGGTCAATCTCACGGTCGATCAGGTCAAGCATGAGGAATACGACGCGCTGGTCATTCCGGGCGGTCAGATCAACCCGGATATTCTCCGCACGGAACAAAAGGCAGTCGACATCGTCCGCAACTTCATCAAGGCCGGAAAGGTCGTCGCGGCAATCTGCCATGGCCCTTGGCTGCTGGTGGAGGCGGATGCGCTGCGCGGCCGCAAGGCGACCTCCTATCACTCGATCAAGACCGACGTGATAAACGCTGGTGCGTCTTGGGAGGACAAGGAAGTCGTCACCGACAACGGCGTTATTACGTCGCGCTCCCCGAAGGATCTTCAGGCCTTTGTGGCAAAGATCGTGGAAGAGGTTCAGGAAGGTCGGCACAAGCGCCAGGCTGCCTGAGCATATTGATTTCAAAGTCATGACCTCCACCAGAGGTGGAGGTTTGAAACGCTGCGCTTGAACCGCTAGAAGCGGTTTTGCT
>NZ_STGA01000065.1:0-24547 GCF_005222835.1 Rhizobium sp. FKY42
GTCGCCGCCGCTGCCGCTGTGGGCATTGGCAATGCCGTCAGCGAGATGTCAAACGCCGACGAAGAGGCCGAGAAAAAGCCAAAGACCGGCGCAATTGATGAGGTCTGCTCAACGTGTCCACCACCGGAAAAAGAGGATAACGAAGAGCAACAAGGTAAAGACGCAAAACGTATGTCGCCAAAAGAGCTGGATAAAGCAGCTAAAAACAACGGTTTCAGAGATGCCCATGAACTCAAGAACGAATACCAGTTAAATTCAAAAAGCGACATTTTTGTAGACAGGGAAGGCAATCTATATGCAGGCCCTCGTAAAGGCGTCGGCACACCGCAAAGGCTAGGAATTAATAAAAATGGCTACGGCTTCTGAACTCTTTGTCAGTCTCTCTATTTTCGAAAATCCGCTTGATCCTCGTGCCATATCCCAACGTCTTGGCATCAGTGCAGATGTGGAGAAAATCAAGGGAGAACGAAATTTAGAACTCGTTCTTCCCCGCAGCAACTTATGGACAATTCAAACAGATAAAAACGACGACGATGTTGAATTACATTGGTCAAAACTCATGAAGCGACTGGCTGGCTGCACCGATGATTTTATTAGCATCGCCAAGCTTGGCGATGCCAAAATAACGGTTGTCATTTATGTAGATGGCCGATTGCCTTCTGTGATTATCCCCGTTTCGATGTCAAAATTTGCATCTGACATCGGGGCGGTCATCGATATAGATTATTATGACTAGCCCGCCTCGGCCCGCTCTTTTCGATTGGGCTGGGGCGGCCGGGTTCTACTGCTCGAAGCCCGTGCCACGGGATTGCTGCCTTTCCTGTTGGCGGATTACTTGGCGAGCTTGCTAAACACAACGCTCAACGACTTCGTGGCGCTCTCGTAAGCGAACTCAATCGCCTCCGGGGGCGCTCGCCCATTTGGTCAATACTGTGAAGGATCTTTCAGACCGCAATATAGGTCTGCGGGTGCTGATCGGTAAGGGCGCTCAGATCGACACCACCACTGCGTCCGGCCGCATGGTGTTCGGCATTTTCGCCACCTTGGCCGGGCTTGCTGCGGCAGGGGTACGGGGTCGCAACGACGGCCGGAAAATTGCCCTTGCCAAAGCGCAAGTGCGCCTCGCCCAGGCGATCATGGCGCAGCGAGATGCTTCCGTTTCCGATCTGTGCGAGGAACTCTGGATCGAGTGCGTCCTCGGCTTAGACCAGATGAGCGATTTGCGGCGTAGCCGCCGCTGGGTTTTCCTTACGATCCACTATGGTCGAAAGGAGAAAATTCATGGAACATATTGTTTATGTCGGTCTTGATGTTCACGCTGACACGATTGCGGTTGCGAGCGCCGACGATGGGCGGAACGGGGAGATCCGGTTCCACGGTGTCATAGAGAATACAGCCGATTCAGTTTTGCGTCTTACTAAGCGGCTGGTTTCGACCGGGGCCAAGCCAATCTTCTGCTACGAGGCAGGGCCATGCGGATACGGCCTGCACCGGCTGCTCACAAAGCTTGGATTTGATTGTGCGGTCGTCTCCCCGGCCATGATCCCACGCCGTGTTGGAGATCGGATCAAGACCGATCGGCGCGACGCCGAGATGCTGGCGCGGCTATGGCGCGCCGGTGAATTGACGCCGATTTGGACGCCGGACGAAGAGCAGGAAGCCATGCGGGATCTGATCCGAACCCGCAAGCAGGCAACGGAAGCGCTGAAGATCGCAAAACAGCAACTTCTAAGTTTCCTGCTTCGCCACGGCCTTCGATATACCCGACCGAGCTATTGGACGAAAATCCATTGGCGTTGGATCAACGAGCTGCGGAAATTCCGCTACCCGCATCAGCAATTGGCCTTCGAGGAATTGAAGCGCGCTATCCACCAGATCGAAGATCGCATTGCAATCTTGGATCAAGCGATCGAAGACGCGATAAAGACTTGGCGGTTTGCGCCTCTGGTTGATGCATTGCGCGCGCTACGAGGTGTGAACACCACAATCGGCGCAACCCTGGCAGCCGAGATCGGCGATATAGGTCGCTTCTCCAATCCTCGTCAGCTCATGGCGTGGCTCGGCTTGGTGCCGAGCGAACATTCCAGCGGCAACACTACACGGCGTGGCCGTATTACCAAGACTGGCAATGCCTTGGCCCGGACCATGTTGGTAGAAGCCAGTTGGTCGTACCGTCATCCGCCGCGAGAGCAGCATCCCTATCTGAAGCGAAGCGCGCATCTGCCTCAAACAATCAAAGACATTGGCTGGAATGCGCAGACCCGGTTGTGCAAACGTTATCGAGACCTTTCGAGAACCGGAAAGCCGCAGCCGCGCGTGCTGACTGCAATTGCTCGGGAGCTGGCCGGCTTCATTTGGGATATCGCGCGGAAAACACCGCTCCCGGCCTGATTACGGCCTATGACTTCTGCCTGTGCAGCATGCTGGAGATGGCGGCCAAAGATCAGGGAACCCTCGACACACGTTGGGATAGAAATCCGTTCTTAGAGAGAGGCAAGCCCGCATCGAATATGGTCAGGCGGTTAAAAATCCGCGGATGAGAGTTTGACAAACATCGGTTCGGACCGGCATCTCCAGCACCGTGCACAGGCTACATGAAATTGACCAACCTCGCGTCAGTGGGGTAGTCTAAACGCGTCCGGAAAACCTAAATCGCTCATGAGAACGTAGGATTTCGCCCCCTCCCGCAAACGACCCCTTCAACAGTGGAACAAGCGGCAGCCGGACATTCATGTTCATGCACATCAGTGCAGTTCCGGAAATCTTGCGTTGAATGAACATCTTGTCAGGTGAGGGCAGGCTCCAGCCCTGGCGATCTGCAATGATCGGGGCCGCACGATCCCGCACATCCGCCAGCGGTCCGCGATCGGAGAAATCCACCATTCCTTCCGGATCTGCGTGGACGTGATCGAGAACACGGCGAATCATCGCCTCCAGTTCCCTGCCATGGCGCTGCATCTGGACGGGCGAGAGATAATCCATGGCCAGTAGCGCATCCCTGACCTCTGAGGTGGTGTTATCAAGTCCAGCCTGCAGAAGTCGCCTGTAATGGCTGGCACTTTCAGGAGGAACGGGACGGGTTGCGCCAAAATCCAGAAGCACGATGCGGCCTGTTTCCGGCTGCCAGCGAAAATTCGCAAAATTCGGATCGGTCTGCATCAGGCCGAATTCGAAGAGTTCCCGCAAGGCCAGTTCCACAATGGCACTGATAGCCTCATTGCGGGTAGTGGGCGGCGCTGTCCTGATCGTCTCTATGGATAAACCCTTGATGTAATCCATGACCAGAATTGTAGGATGGAGAAGTTCATCCACCGGCTCCGGCAGCACGAAACGCGGGTCGTCGGTGAGTAACCTGCGATACTGACGCATCTGCTCCGCCTCGCGCAGGTAATCCGCTTCCTCGTGCAGTTGACGTTTTGCCTCTGCCAGATGCGCCTTGATATCGAGGCCTGCGGGCAGGATGCCGGAGATCCTCAAAAGCGTTGCGACATTATCGATATCCGCGTCGATGCTGGCGGCGATGCCCGGATATTGAACCTTCACTGCAACCTCCCGCCCTGAAACCAACACGGCCTTGTGAACCTGGCCGATGGAGGCAGCCGCGATCGGTGTCATGTCGAACCGGGAGAAATGCCGCTGCCAGTGCGGCCCCCAGGCCGTCGCCAGAACGGATCGCAGTTGGCCCTCCGGCACGAAATGGGCCGCGTCGCGCAATTGTCCCAGAATGGCGGTAAGTTCCGGCGGCAGCACGTCGCCCGGATCAAGCGAAAGCATCTGGCCGAGCTTCATCGCCGCACCGCGCAGTCGCGATAGCTGGTCGGTTACCCGCCGGGCATTAGAGGGCGTGAGAAGCAAATCGCGCAAATGCGGCCGCTCTCCCTGCGCCAACCGGCTCAGGCCTTCCGAGAGAGCGCCCGTGGCGATGCCGCCTGCCAGTTGGCCAAAAGCCGCAAGCCGCCCCAGACGGCTCTGGGGAACCGGTCGATAACGATCTTTCATTGAATGGCCCTACAGTCCTTGATACGCGTTCATAGAACGGTTCAACGACATGAACGGATCTCTTTCAAATACGCCCGATCGGGCCAAGGCCTGCTGTCGCTCGGTAGTATTCCAGCGTCATCAAGGCAAGCGAGGGGCCAATCTCACGCTTCGACAGGCTCACGGACATCATCGAGCAGGAAATGCACAACAACATACGAGGTTGTATAGCGTCGACCACTGTCAGATACGCTCTCGACGCTGCCACCGTCTGACGGATGCCAATTCTTGTAATGCGGGTTTGTCGTAATGAGCGTGATGGCCTTACCGGAAAAACGCCCGTTCGGCCGGTAGCGTGCTTCTGCGAGAGGCCATATTTTCTCAAAATCCTGCTGCGTGATACGAGCCTTCAAAGCCTTTCTGGCCATGGTCTTTTCGGTCGCAGCAGCATCCTGTGCCGCCGGGGGAATGTGAAGTTCAACCTCTTCCGCATCATTCAGCAGATAGGCATATTCGTCTGGCCACATCCGTCTCACGTATCGCTCCTCCCAAAGCTTTCCGTTCGTCACATCAGGAAGTGTAGCGCTTATGGTGAGAGAGGCAATCTCGATATAACACGAAACGAGAAGTTGAGCCCATATGGCGATTGGTCAGGGAAGCTGTTAGACGCACGGCATCCATGAAAACAAGGAAGCTTGCGATGATACAGCCGACGGCCTCGTTCAAAGAAAACCTGCAACTGCTGCCGTCAATTGAAGGCCTTGATCGTATAGACTTGGTCGATCAGGCTGGTGCCATCGTCGCCTCGATCGAAAACCAACCGGGCAAGCAGGGTTCGCTTGCCGTTTATCAGTATCTCCAGCAGTGTTTTGGTGCACTCAACGCCGAAGCTGCGACCCACGGCCTTGATATCTTTGCCGAGCACACTGCCGACGCAAAGAGCCGCCCTGGCGCCCATCCCAATATCGATCGTCTGCTGGAAATTCTGAATGGTGCTCCAACCCTCAGCATCCAACTTGTTGTTCGCGGACATTGAGTTGTGCGGGCTGTGGCACGAGCACTAACCGGATAGCTCTGACGATCATCGACGCTGTAAACCGGCCCGCAGCGCGCTTGTCGGAGCGGTAGACCTCGCCCTCCGACGACACACAGCAAAAAGTCCACCTTTTCTTGAAAGCGGCAGCACAAGTTAATCTAAAAAATTATAATATAAATTGGTTTTAGGGTAATCCCCAAACTCCGCTTTGCCATGAACCTGGAAAACGGACTTGGTTAGAATGAGCCCGACTGTGGTAATCTTCTTCATGGAACGGTCCTTCTTCTTTGTGGCGTTTCAACACGACCACGTTAGGCACTTGATGCCGTTTGAGAAGGGCCGTTCCATCTCGTCAGCTTCGGGCCGACTGGACCAAAAGGGTACAACCGTCATATCAGGTTGCGAAGCGACGGGAATCCACGACTAGGGTCATCCACTTATCCAGATCGGGTTTACGTCCCGTCTGGACGTCGCGGATATGGGAAGAGAACCTTCCGGCCAGAGATGAGCTGAAATCTACAGGAGGCAGGAGATACTCCCGTTCCCTCCATGCAAAGGATGCTACCGGTGCGATATGGGTGGCTGTTCCGGTCAGGAAAATCTCGCTCACTTCGCCATCGAGAACAGCTGTGGCCAGTTGAGCAATGGAGATTTCCTGCTCTTCGACATCAAGACCCCATGATGCTGCCTGTGCCAGCACTGTTTCTCGCGTTACCCCGGCGAGAATACGGCCGTTGAGGGGAGGCGTGAGAAGCTTGCCTGCAGCGGTTCGCACAAAGATATTGGTGATCCCTGCTTCCTCGATGAAGTCGCGGTGAACAGGATCGAGCCAGATCACGTTGTCGAAGCCCAAGGCGCGCGCCTCGTCCAGTGCCAGGATTGTCCGTGCATAGTTACCGGATGTTTTTGCATCGCCGCCGCCAGTGCTTGCGATACGCGCAAATTCTTCCGTCACGCGCAGACGCAATCCGCGGCCATCCGGTCGCTGAAGATCTTCTACCGGGGTCGCGACAATGAAGAACAGATAGGAGGATGATCGACGGACACCAAAGGCTGCCTCGTCGGCGATCATGACAGGACGCAGATACAGAGCGCCCCCTTCTGTGGTGGGTACCAGATGCCGCTCTTGCTGGACCAGATCGTACGCCGCTTGCACGAAGAGGTGCTCCGGCAATTCCGCCATGGCCATGCGCGTTGCTGAAGCACGAAAGCGTGCGGCGTTTCTTTCCACCCGGAACAGGCCAATGGAGCCGTCCACACGAGCGTAGGCCTTCAATCCCTCGTAAATCGACTGACCGTAGTGCAATACAAGCGCGCATGGGTCGAGCATGAAGCTTTGATACGGAACGATTCGGGGAGCCTCCCAACCCTCTCCACTCTTATAGCGGCAGAGGGCCATGTGAGTTGCCATGTACCTTCCGAAGCCGAGCGATCCTGCCGGTACGGTTCGAATGTCGTCTGGTGCCATTGCTATCATGACAGGCTCTCGAGCGGTTCGGCTGCTTGTTTCTGAGGTGCTGATTTCTGGCAGAGCGTCGCCAATAGATCATCGACGAGCAGCTTGGCGTCACTCAGCTGGGTTGAGGCGCGACCGGGCCGAGGCAGGGCGTGTGTATGGAAACGTGGCCCTTCCGTGACATAGCCGATGGCCCAGGCGTTAAGGTTTGGCGAACCGTCGGCCCTGACAAGGCGAAGACGGCGGTCGACGTCGAGCCCATAGGGTTCGTAGTCGCCGTTGCGGAAGGGACGGGCGAAACCGTTGGCGATCAGCTGTCGGGAAAAGCCCCGCATGTCCTGCAACGGCTTGTGACCGCTGACACGCGCAATGATCAGAACATCTGCCTCGACTTGGCTGCTCTCTTGAGGAAAGGCGGTCGCAATCGTGAAGCGGTCATGCTCGCACGCAAGCTCGACACGTGCCCCGGGTCCACCGGCCCAAGCGACGATGCCGGCGTCGATCAGGGCAAGGAGTTCAGCATTGCGGATCAGCGGTGGGCCGAAGGTCACGCGGTTCGTCATCGCGATGAAATTTTCCACGACATGACGATGTGATTGCGGCAGCAGGCCGCCATATTCGATGGCGGCACAAAGACCGGCCCTCAGATCACGGATCGTGTCGGTCGCTGCCTTGAAGGGCGATGAAACATTGCCTTTCAGGGCTTCTGAAAGGTCGCTACGCAGGTGGGCTACGACGCCATGTTGAAAGCCGGCAAGGCTATCAGCTTCGAGAAGATGACGCGCAGACAGAATACGGTCGATTACCCTGTTCTCTTCGTCGGTGGGCAGGAAACCTTGCGGATCAATATCCTTTCCGGTCGTTGCCGAGCGGAAGCCGAAGGCCATCTCCTTGCGCAGAAGCGGCATTATATCTTCTACAAAGTCGAGCCGCGCGTCCCCGGTCTGCCGACGCCGCCGTTCTCGTATATCCCCGACCGCCGACGCGGTCAGAAAGCGTGCCACATGGCCGCCATCAATACCCTTCTGGTTGATGCCGCGGGCATCGTAGGGGAGCGACTGGCGTGAGAAGAGAAGGATCTTCGGCTCTTGTCCTGAAGGGCAGTAGCGCAGGTCGCGAACCTCCCCTTCAAATTTTCCCCCACGTCCAACGGTCAATTCGGCAATAACGTCATAGGCAGTCAGGCCGAGCCCTTGCACTGCCACCACTGCATCTGGCTTGATGTCTGCCAGTTTTTCGGTGGGATAGACTGAGGGAAAATAGGCGAGTTTGGCGTTCCGCTTAGCGCCTCTTTCCACGAAGGCCTCTCTGCGTCGATCCTCTACGCCAGGCATGGTTTCGCAATGGCCCGTCGCGACAATCAAAGCGTTGAATGGAAGGCGTGTACCATCCTCCAGGACCACTGTCTCTGGACAGGTCGTTATGTCTGTTGCCACTTGGCGATGCTGAACAACCTTTAGACGTGCCGGCGCTTCCGCAACGATCTTTCGGAATGAATAGGACAGATATTCCCCGAGCATGGCGCGGGGAAGGTAATCGAGGTCGCCAATCGGTTCCCCCTGATCCGGAGCAGCCTTTTCATATCGAGCACCCACGCGGCGGTAGCCGGCTGCTGTTGCCCATTCGGTGAAAGAGGGGCCAGAGGGCCCCGATTGCGGATCGTCTGGATTGATGGCGGAGAAGCTGGTGACTTGCGATGCCAGGGTATTTGTCAGCAAAAGCTGCGATTGATTTGGTGGATGCGCGCCAGCCCCGGCAACGCCCGGATCAATCAGATGGACGGTGATCGAGGGCAAATCAGCTTGTTGCCTCAGCTTCCAGCACAAGCGTTCGATCACATTGAGCGAGCGCGGGCCGGCTCCAATGATGGCAATGGCAAATCCGCTCATGCGCCTGCCCCCGCGCTTTTGATTGTATGTGTTTCTGCCCCAACACCCGCCATTGTCATCTGCCGGTAGTCGTGGCTGAAGAAGAAGTCGTTCTCCCCGCCAGAGGGGTTGAGATCGTCCAGCCAGTTGGCCGTTTCGGAATATTCCGCAAGGAACGGACGGTTCAGCCATTCCTTCTTGCGCGCCTGCAGGAACGACAGGATGAAGTGATCGCGCCCATCATGGGTAAGCCGTCCCAAGACATGGACCTTGCCAGGGCCCGCACTCATGACTGGACCACGGGCCGTCTTGCAGATGCCCGACACAGCCGCACTAGCCTCCTGGTAGATCGAGAGCGCGCGGGCAAGACCCGTCCCAAAATAGTGGTGCGCGCCTGTATCCCGCTCCATGAACATGTAATAGGGCATCATGCCCAGTTCGACCTGGTCCTTCCACATCCGGCTCCAGACGGAGGCATCGTCATTGATGTGACGCAAGATCGGGCTTTGGGTGCGAAGAAGAGCGCCGGCCTTCCGCAACCTGGAAATCGCCTGATGAACGGGCTCCGGCTCAAGCTCACGCCAATGGTTGACATGCGCCATGATCGCGATGTGTTTGCCAGCGTCGGAAAGACGCGCGATCAGCGCCAGAAGCGCGTCAGCGTCCTTGTCGGTAACGAAGCGGTGAGGGTGGTAGGTAATGGCCTTGGTGCCGATGCGGATGTTTCTGATGTGGGCGAATTCGCTGGAAAGCAGCGGTTCGAGATAGGCTGCGAGCCGCCGTGTGGTCATCACCATGGGATCGCCGCCTGTGATCAGCAGGTCGCTGATGCCGGGGTGCGCGCGAAGATAATCGAGCATTTGCGCACTATCGTCGGCCCCAAACTTATCGACACTCGTTTGCACGAATTGCGGCCAGCGGAAACAGAAGGTGCAGTATGAGTGACAGGTCTGTCCCTGCTTTGCGAAGAACAGGGCGGTTTCCTGATATTTGTGCTGCACGCCTTCAACATTGCGCCCCTCGAAAAGGGGAATGTTGGTCAACTGGTCGGAACTGTGCGGGTTCATACTGTCGCGAATGCGCATGACTTCGGCAGCGACCGCGCTTGCGTCACCGGTTTTGTGCAGACGGTCAAGTCTGGCGAGATCATCGCCCTGCAGCATATCGGGATGGGGGAAAACCAGCCGGAAAATCGGATCTCCTTCGGGATTGTCCCAGTCGATCAGATTGTCCAGAACATAGCTGTTAACCTTGAAAGGGAAGACCAGCGCCGCAAGACGAATGCCCTGCAGAAGCGCCGGATCAAGCTTTGTCAATTGAGGCACATGATCCAGCCTGTGATTGGCATAGTAGGTGATCTTCTCGGCGTCATCGGTCCCATGCAGTGGGATGGCCGTCGCTGCGCCGATCGCGTTACGGGCTGTCGTATCCATGCTCGTCGCCTTTCACTCATTTTCAGAAGGGGGAAGGGGGGCAGGTCCTGCGACCCGGCTTGCTCAGTGATGGAGCGGAATGAGATCCTCTTGCCGCAATCGCTCGGCCACGTATCGGCCAAGGGCAAGGCAACAGGTCATACCGGGTGTTTCGATGCCGAACAGGTTGATCAGTCCGCCCAACCCATGTGCGGAAGGCGTTTCTATCACCCAATCCTGCGGGTCGCCGGGCTTGCCCGTCTTGGCGCGGATGCCCGAATAGGCGGGCATCAGGGAATCCTGCTTCAGGCCGGGCCAGAACGCCCGGATCGAATCGTAGAAGCCTTCGGCTCGCTCCGGCTTAACGTCATAGGAAATGTGTTCCACCATCTCCACATCCGGTCCGAACTTGGCCTGTCCGTCGAGATCCAGTGTCAAATGCACACCCAACCCGATGGGACCTGGCAAAGGATAGATGAGGTGGGAAAAGGGCGCTCCGCCTCTGCAGGTGAAGAAATTGCCGCGAGCGAGATATGTCGCAGGAACGCGCTCTTGAGGGTAGGCGTCTATGTGTTGCGCCACCTTTGGGGCTTCAATACCGGCGCTATTGATCAGAACGCGACAATTGAGCCGGGTGATGCTTCCACCGCTCTCGACCCGGAGCATCCATCCATTCGAGTGCTTATCGACACCGACGAGGCGACTTGCGAAGGAGAAGGTCGCGCCGTGATCCCCCGCTTCAGCCTGAAGCGCATCAAGCAGGGCCATCGCATCAATGACACCGGTCGATGGCGACCAAAGGCCAGCGACTCCACCTAATTCCGGCTCCATGCGGCGCAGCGCATCAGAAGACATCAAGGTTACATCCTCGACACCGCAGGCCAAAGCACGCGCATGCATTGCCTCAAGCTTTGCGCTCTGGCCTTCCTCTGTGGCGACAACGATCTTGCCGAGCCTCCGATGCGGTACGTGGCGTTCTTCGGCAAAGCGGTATAGCTCCTGCTTGCCTTCATGACACAACTCGGCCTTGAGGCTGTTTGCCGGATAGTAGAAGCCCGCGTGAATGACGCCGCTATTGCGGGTCGACTGATGCTGTCCAGGGCTCTTTTCCTGGTCGAGCACCAGCACATCCAGACCGCTGAGTGCGAGTTCGCGTGCGATAGCGACACCAACGACGCCTGCGCCCACGATGACGGTGTCGATGGAATAATCGCTGGTCGGATGCGCCGTCATGCCGTTTTCCTTCCGGTGGCGAATTGTTGACTGATGAGCGACGCCGGATCTACGACGGGGTCCTCATGCAGGCAGGCGATACCTGTCCGGTTGGCGAGCGCGGGAAAGACAGAGGCAAGAAGTGGGTCGTGACCGGGTATGATGTGAGCGAGCGATCCGCCTGAGAGCCGGTTCATTATTTCAAAAGCTTCAAGGGCTTGCGGGAAGCTCTCCAAAATTGGGAAAGGGCTGCGTGTGCGGAAATTCGCATAGAAGTGTGCGGCATCGGATGCCAGAACGACCTGCCCGCGACGCGTATTGACGTTCACCGTCATGCTGCCCGGCGTATGTCCGCCAACCTTGCTGACAGTGATGCCTGGAAAAAGTGTAGCATCGCCGTCGAGCAGGACCACACGCCCCTCAAACAGAGGCACCATAAAGGCTTGAACGTCCTCTCTGTTGTAAATCTTGCTTACGCCGCGATGGAGCATCGACCGGCCAGTGCAAAAGGCGAGTTCATCCGCCTGCACGAAGAAGCGGGCATTGGGAAAGAGTTCAATATTACCCGCGTGGTCCCAGTGCAGATGTGTCATCACCACATCGGTCATCTCAGAGGGAGCAATGCCGATATCCGCGAGATGAGCCTCGACGGAACGATGCATGATGCGCCCCCGCCTTTCAGCTGCCGCGGGGCTGAAGCATGTATCGATGAGAATACGCCTTCCATCCCCTTCAAGCACCCAGAAGAGATAGTCCTGGGGCATGGGCAAATCTGCATCGGCAGGGAAGCTATCGAAGAAAAAATTCGTGCCGACCGTACGCTGCGGGTCGGACGCGACCCGCAGCGAGAGCACCTGGTATACAGGATTGGCCATAGACGTCAGGAAATCCAGTAGCGGGTCAGGTGACGGCCTGGGTCGGCATATTCTCCACGACCATGGATGAGCCGGTGATTATCCCAGACCATCATGCAACCGTCGGGAATGAGAACCGGCGTCAGATTTTGGGCAAACCATGCTTCACCCTGCTCAGCTATGCGCGAGAGCGGCGTGTTCTTGATACGGTCCGCGTTTGCAACGTCCTCTGCATTGGGATTGACATTGCCGTATCGAAACAGATTGTAGCTGAAACGCATGACGGGAGCATCGGCCGCTTCACCGCGGATCTTGGCTCTGAACGAGCGGCGCTCGGTGTCGCCGGGTTTGGCGGCGGCCACGAACTCTACTTCGTTTTCATCAGCCCAGGCGCGCAAGTCCGCGTCTAACGCATGATCGTAGAACTGGACACCGTCTGCCAGCAACGTCTGTCCCTTGCCGCAACGGGCTTGCCGATGGCAGTAAAGCGCGAGGTATTTCGGTGGAGGCTCATAGCCTGGAGCTTCCGTATGAGCGCCGAGGCCGTTCATGCTCTGGCTATAAGGCGCGTCGTCAAAACCCTTCTTATAGGTGACATCAAAGGTGATCTGACCGTTGTATTGCGGCACGAGGCGACCAATGCGGCTGAGTGTGTCAGCCGGGTTCGCATCAATAGCGTCAGGTCTAAGGATAGACCAGCCTCGCGTCCGTAATTCTGGAATAAAATCTTCAAATGAACGTGTTTCGAAGGCTTGATCCGGCTGATTAGACATAAGATTTTCCAGAAGTTTGTTTCGGACGGGCCGACTCCTATCGAGAAAAATATCTTTGATCCAAGATATTCTATTGAAAATTTTTGAATCTATATTCAAAAATATATGATTTTAAGTGTCAATATTTCGCTTTTATTTTCCAAGACGCAAGTCTATGCAGCGTTCACGATATGCGAGCCGGGGGAGGCCATATGAGAAATGACGAGGACCTGACGCTTTGGTATTGGCGGAGCTCCTGCTCGCTGGCTTCCCACATTATTCTGGAGGAGACGGGTATTCCCTATCGCGAGATCGAGGTCGATTTCTCGATAGGCGCGCAGCGGCAACCCGATTATCTATCCGTCAATCCGAAGGGCCGCGTTCCGGCACTGAAGGTAGCGGACGGGATACTGACGGAGACGCCAGCTATTCTGTGTTATTTGCGACCCGCATTTCTCATGGCTTTGGGTCAGGAGGAGCCCAATGCACTGGAGACCGTAAGAGAGCTCGAACTGATGTCCTGGCTATGCTCTACCGTTCATGTGACTTTCGCGCATGTCAGCCGAACGGAGCGCTATGCGACCAACCCTGAGGCCCTTGCCGACGTGAAGCGGAAAGGGATTGAAAGCTGCCGGCCCCTGTGGGAGCAGATTGAGGCTTGCCTCGCGGGCCGAACCTGGATCATGGGCGAAAGATACAGTGTCCTCGATCCCTACCTGCAGGTGTTCTGGAACTGGGGGCGCGGCGAGCGGCTGAATTACGACATGCCAAGCGACTTTCCTCACTGGACGGCCCACGCTCGCCGTCTTCTCGAACGCCCCGCGGCTCGAAGAGTTTACGAACGCACTGGCTTGACCCCGCCGTAGGAGCAAGCGGGGGTTGGTCGTGCCTTCCGATCTCCCACCTGACTGCGAGCCCTGGCGGACAGGGCAGAAGTGTTGGCGGAAATCTCCACGAGCATCCTGAGTTGAGCGTCCTGGACAAGGTGGGGGAGACGGCGTTTGAGGTCGTCATGTTGGCCCTGCAGACAAAGACTTGCACTCTCGGCGTCCCCATCCTTCAAACAGGACTGTAGCTCTAATAGCTGGGCGTGCAGGTGGACTTGCCGTTCGGGATTCTCAAGATCAATCGATCTTATAAGACATGTAAGGTCCAGCTGGCGCTCAACTTCTGGCAGGATCAATATATTGTCGGACATTGCCGCCATGGAGATATAGAAACGGTTGGCTTCGAAAACATCCGAGGGGGTGACGAGCTCCTTTGTTCCACTCCAGGCGTCTGGGAGCGAACAACCACGCAAAGCATGCTGGAGAAGCAGAAAGAGGATTTCAACCCGACACCGGACTTCTTCAACGGACATCGCCTTGGCAAAGTAGCCACGATTGGGTACGCTTTCTATAAGCCCTTCACCGGCAAGGCGGGCAAGAGCCTCGCGCACCGGGGTTGTACTGGCCGAAAAGCGGGCTGCAATTTCCTCGATGTGAAGCTGTTGGAAAGGCCAAAAGCGATAATTGAGGCACATCTCCCGCAGAGAAGGGTACAACTTCGCGCGCTTATCAATAGGATGATTCAAAATCCCGGACACTGCATCCTCTTAAAATTAAATGAGGCCATCTAAAAAATGTAAGGTCAAAAACGTGTTGCCCGCCTGAAAACTATTGTGAGCGACCTCCTGATTGTCGATGGCGCATTTTTATCATCAGCGCGCATCGTAAAAATGACCGGCAATGTCTGCGAGCCGTGTTAAATGGCGTTCTGCGCTGCTCTTTTCGTATGCGAAACTCCCTCAGTCTTTCTGGTCCACCACGGGCCTGAACCATTACCGGCTGGTATTAGCATCAAATAGTCTCCCCATCCTACTTTCAGTGATACCAGATCATTATAGGTGGCAATAGCCGCAGATCGGCTGGCTTCCGCTCTCCCATGGGTCGAGTGGATGTCGCCCTGCACGGCAGGACCACGAGATCATCCTTTATTGAGCGCCGCAATTGCTTTTCTGACGCTCGCCAGTCCCTGACGTGCCCTGTGCGAACTGATCTGAGAGAGAAGGACAATTTCCCGCTGGGGAAGAGGAGGTAAGTCCATTTTCGCTCCGAGTTCCGCCAAACCGTCATGACTTGCGCCGATGCTCAGTGCAGCAACCCCGAAACCGGCGACGACAGCCGAGCGGAGGCTGGCTGCAGATACGCCGATAAACGATTCTCGCCAGGCGATGCCAGCTTCCTCCAGCGCCGTGATTGCCATGGCACGCATGTTGCAGCCGGGTGGATGTGTGGCAAGCGGAATGGGTCCGGATGCGCGGCGGCAGAAACGGGCGTCTCCGAACCAGCCAAAATGGGCAATGCCTATCGTCTCCCCATGACGACGCGTTGCGCTGTGTCTGAGCAGGAAAACGGCGTCCAGATCTCCCTGCTCATAGCGGGCCATCAACCCTTGGGATCCTTCCACAGTCAGGCTGACCAGTAGATCCGGATCCTTGCCAACCAGATCGGCCAGCAATGGAGAGACATCGGACCCGACAAGATGGTGGCTGATACCGATCTTGAGGTGCGGTCGCTGGACAGCAAAGACGGCGGTTGCCTTGTCATGCGCGCTGAGGAAATCACGCGCCGGCTGGAGGAAGGCCTCGCCTGCGGAGGAAAGCTTGATTGCACGCGTCGAACGCTCAATCAGCTTCGCTCCGAGGTGTTCTTCGAGACGGCGCAGGCGGGCGCTGACGGCAGACTGTGTGCTGTTGAGTATATGCGCAGCTTTGGTGAAGCTTTTCTGTTCGCTGACAAGAACGAAAGTTAGAACGGCCTCAGTATCCAAAACAAGCATCGACGTTTATTCCCGAATGGCATCACTGAAATCTATATCGGCTAGTTTTCAAATATCCGGACCCGTTGCAAGAATTAAACACCATGATTGCGAAAGTCGGCTTGCGCCCACGCGTTGCCGCCGGAAAGTTTCCAGTGACCGATATCCTAAAAAATACACCTCTTGACCGAACCAGCGAATATGGAGCGAGCCATAACCTCCATTTGATTATCATCCGTGTGGTTACCGCTGTGACACTCTTTTCCGTGCTCGGGGAGGCAAATGTCTGGCTGGACACCACGACCAACACTGTGCTGGCACTGGGTTACCGTTTCGGGCTGGTCTTATTGCCGCTGACGCTCGTGTTGATGGGTGCGCGGTCGCTCGTGACGGCGCTTGCATTCATGGCTGTCGGCGCTGGCCTTCTTTCGGTGGAAGGTGGTGGCTTGGCCATGTCGCTGGCCGCCGCCTGTCTTTTCTCCTATGGGGCAGCCGTCAGCGGCTATCTCATCAAGAATGTCGCGGCCCAGACCAAGAGGGGCGCTGCAAATAATCGCGTTGCGATGAATGTGGGCTCGCTTGTTGCGGGACTTGTGATCATGATCCCATTCCTGACGCCAGTGACCTTTTTCTGGGGGGTAGCCGCACTCGTTGCGGTATGCGTGTTTATCGCTATTCCCAGGCCGGTTGATACATCCACTATCCACGTCAAGATTTTTCAGGGCCAATCTGCCTCGACGCTTATTGCGTGGATCCTCGTGGGCACGGCCATGGGTATGATGCTGTTTGGCGTATTCTCCGTGCTGCCGCAGACCATCCTGAAATCTGGCCTGAAATCTGGGCCGGCATCTGAAATGGCACTTCCTGGCTGGTATGGCTTGATGATCATCCTCAACAGCCTGGTGGTGGTGATCGCACAGGTACCCAGCCTGAAACTCATCGAGAAGATGGGGCGCTATCGCATGGCAGCCATTTTCAGCTTCGTTTTCATGGGCTTTGCACTTTTGGCCTTCCCTGATCTTTTCTACGTCCATACGCTCGTCGGCGCGATCATCTGGGTATTCCTGGTCTCGATTGCGGAATGTGCCTTCGGTCACATCGATTATTATTCGGTCAAGCAGAAGACCATGTTCATCAAGGAAATCTGTATCGGTCTTGGCGCGGCACTGACGGTTGGGCTGATGCGTTCGGTACCTTTGCCTTACAGTTCCATCCTCGTCGGTGCGGCGGGCGTTTCCTTCACACTTGCCTGGTGGTTGCTGACACGCCGTCAGTTGAGCGCCTTCGATTGAGCTGATTTCATGCAAGTTTTTATCGTCGTTGGGTACAACAACACACGCGTGTCTGATGTGGTCCGTTTGCGCCATTTGGCGAAGGCGCGTCATGGCGCAGGTTTGGTTCTGGTTGCCGAGGCATCAAGCAATCTGGACGGCGAAGCAGCCGATACAGTCATCATAACCTCTCTTGCCGAGACCTTGCTTGATCAAGGTTTTGCATGCGTGACCGCAGAGATCTCAAAGTTGGGTCTGCGTCCCATGGGCGTTTTACCTTTTTCGGACCGTGGCGTTCTATTGGGTGCTCGACTGGCTGAGGCCTACAGCCTTCCGGGATCTTCGCCGACTGAAGCGAAGATCGGCATCGATAAACAGATCTTTCGACAGCTGGATCAAGAGACGGCTCATCCCGCCGGATATCGTCCCGTTGGCTATCAGCGGGTAACGGACCTTCGCACTTTCACGGAAACGACGCGGCAGATGGGAGGCAAGGCCTTCGTGAAACCTGCTCGCGAAGGGGCCAGCCGTGGATGCTGTGTGGTTCATGATCCTGAGGACTGCGCGCAGATCTGGCCCGACATAGCACGCTATGCTGCGGAGGGTATCATCGTTGAAGAGCTTGTCTCCGATGCCCGGGAATACAGCTGGGACTATGTTGACGGCGCTTCCTGGATTACCGAAAAAGAGACGACAAACGACAGCCATCGTGCCGAGATCCAGCAGATCGTGCCTGCGCCGCTTGATATCAGGACGCACGATGCCATAGACGCCGCTGGAAGGCATATGCGGCAAATGTCATCTGTCGGCCATGGTGCCTATCACAATGAAGTCTTTCTGCGCGCTTGCGGCACGACCTCTGCCGTTGAAGTCAACATGCGTCCCGGCGGCATGCACATCTGGGATCTTGCCCGACTTGCATTTTTGGATTTCGATCCCTGGGTGCGTTGGCTGGATTGGTCCTGCGGCCAATCTGTTCCCTCCTCACAGGCGTTGAAGGCAACCCGTTACAGTGGCATCCGAATGCTGCGCGCGCCACGCAACGGTACCGTGCGCACCCTGCCAGCACTAGAAGGCCTGATGCAGGATAGCACAATTCACGACATTGCGTTCTCGGTGCAGCCTGGCGCTTCTGTCAGCACTCGTATTGCGGATAATCATGCCTTCATTGGACATGTAATCGCCAGCAATACCAGCTATGCCGATCTCAAATCGGATCTTCTGCGTTTCGCCGACGCACTGGAACAGGCAATTGAAATAGAATGATCCAGTCTGGATCATCCTGCAGAACGGATCGAGACAGTCGGAGACCAAAATCGTGGATCATATCGATGGTACGGTGAGCAGCTATCAGGCGATGAAGGCCAGCCTGACCAATATCATGCACAAACATCCCAAAGTCTGGGCTGTAGAGAACCTTGACGCCCTGCGGGAAAGCCTTCGGCCTACCCCAGAGGATGTGCTGGGCCTTACGCACGGTTCTTCCCATGCGGATTCCGAATTGTTTGAAGGCATGACGCTGGAATATCAGTGGATTCGCTGTGGGGAAGGTATGGATATGCACAGCCATTCATGGTGGCACTTGTTTTTCCTCATCTCTGGTCAGGTTACCATTTCATTCGAAGACGGCAGCGAGCGGCTTTTGTGCCCCGGCGATGTTGCCTTCGTGCCGCCAGGGGCACCGCACGGTTTCCGCAACAGCGACATCGCGATTGATGCGGTCATGTATAGTCTGACCAACAAGGCCGCATTGGCCCGGATCGGTCAACTTGGCGCTGCCTCAACCGTCACCGTGGAGTGACTGTGGTCCTGCCAAAGACAAGTAGAAACAATCAATGACAGACGCGATCTATATTACTGTGAAACCCTTGAACCCAAAGGAAGCGGCGGCGGAGAGAGTAAGACTGTCTACCCAATAGACCCGTAATATCCAATAACTTCCCGATCGGTAAGGATAGCGTTGATCTGGGAAAAATCTTCCTGTACGGTAAGCCATCTCAGGAGATGTTCGATGTTCAGGTCTGCACGCGATTTCGGCGCCGCCATTCGGGAAAAACGCAAGGTGCTGGGTTGGACCCAGACCGAACTTGCCGTTCGGTCTGGCACGGGTGAGCGTTTCATCGTCGAGCTTGAGTCCGGCAAGCCGAGCTGCCAGCTTGAAAAGTCCCTGATCGTGGCGCGCACTGTCGGCATTGAGATCGGCGATCTGAGGACGGCCCAAGCCGCACCGGCTTCACCTGACGATGACCTGAGCTTTCTGCCGACCTTCGGTGACGGTCGATGACGACGATCTTCTACGAAGCTTTGCCCGTCGCCCACCTGACCTTCGACAGCGAGTGGCGACTGGACTATGAGCCGAGTTGGGAAGCGCGCCGGTCTGCCTTCCCGGTATCGCTCACCATGCCGCTCCTTTCGGGCCCTGTCGCTGCAGACAGGCTGCTGCCCTGGCTCGCCAACCTGCTCCCGGAAACGCATCTCGCAGAAATCGGCCAGCGGCTGAAGGTGTCTCCCCAGGACATCGTCGGCCTGCTCGAACACATCGGGCGGGACACCGCCGGCGCATTGTCGATTGGGGCGCCACGTAAGCCGGGTATTCATCTCCAGCCCGTGCCGGATGCGGGGGCACTGGAGCGCATCCTGGACGAGCTTCCGTCAAAGCCCTTCCTGGTTGGCGAGCGCGGCGTCTCCATGTCTCTCGCGGGCGTGCAAGAGAAGCTGCCGGTCTTCGTGGATAAGGGGGGCGTCATCTCCATTCCCGTCGATGGAACACCCTCGACCCATATTCTGAAGCCGGATTCAAAACGGCTTGCGGGCAGTGTCGAAAACGAAGCCTTCTGCCTTGCCCTCGCGCGCGCCTGCAGGCTGGAGGCCGCAGAAGCCACGATCGGTATCGCAGGTAACCGGCGCTATCTGCTGGTGAAACGCTATGACCGTTTTACCGATCCACAAGGCGAAATGCGCAGGCTTCATCAGGAAGATCTTTGCCAACTGACAGGCCATTTCCCATCGCAGAAATATGAGCGTTCCTCAACAGGGCGCGGCGTGACCCTGAAAATGATGTTCGACGCCGTCAGCGATCTCATTTCACCTTCCGCACGTTTGACGCTTCTTGATGCAGTGATCTTCAACGTGCTGATCTGCAATTCGGATTCGCATGCAAAGAACTATTCCGTTCTGATCGGTGCTGGCGGGTCCGCGAAGATGGCACCGCTTTATGACCTGATGTGTGCAGCCGTTTATCGCCAGGTAGACCAAAGTTTACCGCAGGGGATAGCTGGCCGGTTCAGTGCTCCGGATCTACGGCGAGTGGATTGGCAGGCACTGGCTGACGAGGTTGGATTGAGCGGTGCATCGACGCTGAGGCGCGTCGAGGAGCTTTCCGAGCGTGTCAGCGCCGCATGCGATCACGTGGCACCGCAAATCGAGGCTTTGGCTGGAGATCCGGCGCGGGTGCTGGAGAAGATTGTCCACGCCATCCAAAAGCGGTGTCGTAGAATTGGGGTGCAATCTTGCGGGTGAGGAGGGGGTGTTCTTGGCGCGCCGACACACCTGTGCTTGCCAGCGTCCTTTGAGCTTCCGGCACGCTGGCCTTGGCTCAGAAGCTCAGCTGAGATAGTGATTGGGAAAGGCAACATTGAAGTTCCATGGCAGCAAAGACCACTCTCAACGCAAAGAACCTTGAAGCCCTCGGCGCACAACGGCTCGCCGAGCTGCTCATCGAAATCAGCACCGGCAGCGCTGCGCACAAGCGCCGACTGCGCATGGAGCTTGCCGGAAATCAAAGTAGTGCCGAGGTCGCTCGAGAAGTCCGCAAACGGCTGTCCAGCATCGCACGCGCCAAAACCTTCATTGACTGGCGCAAGGTCAAGGCCACCAAGACGGATCTGGAAACCCAGCGTAAGATCATCGTCGAGACGATCGCTCCTCACGATCCGGCTGAGGCTTTCGAGCTGATTTGGCAGTTCCTGGCGATCGCGGATCCTCTCTTTGGGCGCTCCGACGACGGCAGCGGCTCGTTGATCGAGAGTTTCCATCAAGCTGGCACAGACGCCGGGATCATTGCCAAGTCTGCGAGACTGGACGTGAATGTTCTGGCTGAGAAGGTATTTAAAGCGTTGCAGGACAACGGCTACGGTCAGTTTGATGGACTGATCACTGCTATGGCTCCTGCTCTTGGCGACGTGGGGTTGGAACGTCTGAAGGCACTCTTTGTCGCTTGGTCCAGGGAAGCTAAGGAGAAGCTGGCAGAAAAGGATCGGCGCGTTATTGGCTGGAGCAGTGCGGGCGCGATCTACGAGGATGAAATCTACGGCAACCATAAGGATCTCACAATCCGGATCGCGCTGCAGGAAATCGCCGACGCCCAGGGTGATGTAGACGCATATATCGCTCAGCAGCCGGAAAAAACGCGCAGCGTTCCTCTGGTCGCAGCGGACATAGCCAACCGCCTGATCTCAGCGGGACGGGCCAAAGAGGCGCTCGAAGCGCTCGACAGGGTAGAGACCAAAGGGCGGGAAGACGTTCCATTCGAGTGGCAGCTGGCACGCACCGAGGCATTGGAAGCGCTGGAGCGCAGCGATGAGGCCCAGGCATTCCGGTGGGCGTGCTTTGAGCAATCGCTGGATGACGAGCATCTTCGCGCCTACGTTCGCCGCCTACCCGACTTCGATGACATCGAAGCGGAGGAGCGGGGTTTCGCCGTCGCTCAGGCATTTACAGATGCCAATCGGGCCCTCTACTTTTTCCTGCGTTGGCCTTCACCGGCGGAGGCAGCCAAACTGGTAGCGAAGCGTGCCAGTGAGTTGGACGGTGATCTCTACGAGCTGATGACACCGGCTGCTGAGGTGCTTTCGACAAAGCATCCACTCGCCGCAACCACTGTGCTGCGCTCCATGATCGACTTCACCCTCGAGAGCGGCCGATCAAGCAGATACAAGCACGCGGCACGACACCTGGCTGAATGCCGGTCTCTGGCGGCACGAATAGAGGATTTTGGCGACATCCTGTCGCATGAGACCTATGTCGTGAACCTCAAACACGCACATGGGCGGAAATCAGGGTTCTGGAGCCTAATTCATTGATTGCGCTTATATCTTCCAGCGCCCCTGCGTTTCCGGATTGTTGCCATATGTGACCTCCCATGGATATGAAGATCACGCGTAGGATGCCCTTGGAGGGGAGCCAAGGACTATGCCGGGACGACCCTCGCTTGGCACGGAGCGGCGGCAGCAGAGACATTATTCCATCGCGCTGATCAGGTCACTATCATTTCGGGCATCCACGACCTTGATATTGTTCTCGCGGAACAGATCCACCGCTTCTCGGAAGGCTCGCTCACGTTTCAAAGATTCGTCAGGCCCTTCGACGGCAACGACCACATCAGGTGGGAGCTTATCCCTCAGGCGATTGATCGTGAACAGCCATTTGTTACCATGATCGAGAATACGTGTCGGATCGTCTTGGCCGAGATAGATCGGCTTCAAAACCTTGAGAGGCTTACCCTCGACTATTTCCACAAACGGAAACTTCGCCGAGTATAGCCCGTCCGAAAAAGCTAGAGGTTTAAAATTACGGCCAATGTCCCGCAGTTTTAGAACCCCACGGACATGCTTTTCAAGCAATCCTTCACGATAAACGGAGCTGGCAAAACTCCGCCTAACATAATACCCGAACAATTCTTCGAGCTTCCGCTTGGGATTGTCTGTCATCGCAAAACGGACGTCACTAAAGCGGATGATCCCTTCGCGGTCCTTCGTTAGGGCCTGGAAGAGATGCTCGGCGTTGTCGCTCAGCTCAAACTCAAAACGACTTTGCCCGCTACCCGTATGACCGGCGAGATCCCTAATACGCTTTAGCTCTGTGGAGTAGCTCTTTAGGACGCCGCGAACTGTCACCCCTTCAACGGTGTCAAAAAAGCTCGTCACCCTGCTCAGACGCGTAGTCTCAAGCCGAAAATCCAGATAGCTCATACGCGGTGCGACGAGCACGATACCAATGTTGGCGAATTCTTCCGTTTCAACGTGCGGCTGGAAACGGATAATCGCATAGCTCACAGCATGCTTTTTCATGTTCGTTCCCAAAACGCTGGCACTCTATGTCGCTTCAGTGTGTCCTCGACACGGCCGAGAGACAAGTTAATTTCGACCGTGCAAGCGTCGTCTACATAGTGCCACCGCTCTGGGATGTCACCAAGGATCTGGGGCAATTCCATCAAGGCCTGTTCAAACCTTGAATTATAGCGATCCTGAAGATCCGTTTGGTCGCATATCTCGGAGAGTGAGCTACGAAATATATGGCTTTGGAGTTGTGAATGAAGGGTTACCTCTTCATCAAAGGCCAAATTGTGATCGATAACAACAAGGCGGTGCTCTGTCTCCGACCAAAGGAGATTGGGATTACCGCCGGCGTCGGTTAGCGTCCGGTCACCATTTTGTATCCACCAATCGAAAGCAGCGATGTCGTGCTTCAACTCTGCCGGAGCCTGAAGAATATTGACGAAGGACATTTCGTTAGCGTTCTCGACGTTTTCAGAGCCGAAAAGGAGTCCGTAACCCAGATCTCGCAAGGGTCCATCGCGACCTGCTTCATACAACTCTCGTGGAACCGTCACGATGCAAAAGCGTGGAACAGGCAAACCAAGGTGTAGTGCAATTTGACCAGCAACCCACTCTTTTATCAGTGAGTCGTAACCCGCCCCTTTGCCCTTAACAAAATACAGTTTTCCATCTGAACCACGACAAATGTAGGGCTCGGTTGCCCCCTGCTCAGAACGCCTCAGCACTTCATCGATTTCGATTGGCATCGGTCCCCACGCACGCCACAAAGCAGCATGCGTTTAGAGCACATAGTAAAAAAAAGTCCAAGAGTAAGGGCGTGCCTTGAGTGTGGCCCATGCCAATTTTAGCAATCGTCTCAAAGGTAAAGAGACACCAAATCGTTGAGGGCAAGCGCTGGTAACCCAAGGGTCCATGATGGCGGAGAGGGTGGGATTCGAACCCACGATACGGTTGCCCGTATGCCGCATTTCGAGTGCGGTGCTTTCGACCACTCAGCCACCTCTCCGGGTAATCTGGTCGGCGCGATTTGCGCGCGCCGTCTGATAGCAACGAACCGAGGGGCTGGCAAGGGCGCAAAGCATCCGATTTCTCAAAACCTTCCCATACCATAAGAGGCGGATGACCTCATTTATCGCGCCAGTTAATGGGTGGATGGCAAATTTCCACAATATGGGTGCTTGGTACGGGCTCTGTTGCAAATATTCTTGATGGTTGCGAGGAGTCTTTCGTATGCATCCGTCACGCGGTTTTGGCGTCGAGATTCTGTGCGAGGAGGGCCACAGCTTCGGTGAGTGCACTGGGCCCAATCCCGAAGGCTCGTTCAACGATCCGTGCTTCTCCACGAATGTCGCCAGTCAGGTTGAAAATGGCTGCCTGACCCTTGCTCAAAGCCCGCATGACCTCGAAACCTTTGATCGTCGCATAGGCCGTTTTCAACGTCTTGAACCCTCGAACGGGCTTGATCAGTTGTTTCAACTTGCCATGATCCGCCTCGACGACGTTGTTCAAATACTTGACCTGTCGGTGCACAAGCTCCTTTGGACACTTGCCATCAGCCTTCAGTTCCGAAATCGCGATCCTGTAGGTCGGTGCCTTGTCGGTGTTGATGACTGTGGGCTTTTCCCAATCCTTCAAGCCATTCAGTGCCTTGCCGAGAAATCGCTTGGCTGCTTTGGCATTGCGCGTCGGCGACAGATAGAAATCAATCGTGTTGCCGAACTTGTCGACGGCCCGGTACAGATATGTCCATTTGCCGCGAACCTTCACATAGGTCTCATCGACACGCCAACTCGTCGATTGCGGTCGCCGCCAATGCCAACGCAATCGTTTCTCGATTTCCGGTGCGTATTTCT
>NZ_STGA01000065.1:24557-24834 GCF_005222835.1 Rhizobium sp. FKY42
GTCGACGGACACACCGCGTTCGCCCATCATCTGTTCGAGATCGCGGTAGCTCACTCCATAGCGGCAATACCAGCGCACAGCCCACAAGATCACCTCACCCTGAAAATGACGCCACTTAAAATCGTTCATCAAAAGTCTCGCTGAAAATCACCAGCGATCTTTCAAGCTCCAACGGATTTTTGCAACAGAGCCGAGCTGCTCATGGTTCTGGAGCGGCCGGAGATCCCGCTCCACACCAATGCATCCGAGCGAGATCTGCGTGGCTTTGTCATCAAGC
>NZ_STGA01000065.1:24844-116822 GCF_005222835.1 Rhizobium sp. FKY42
CGGCAGGCGCGCGACAGCATGCTCGGCCTGATGAAGACCTGCCAAAAGCTTGGTCTGTCGTTCTGGCACTATCTGGGCGATCGGCTGGGGATCGGCGACGACAATCATCCTATTCCGCTCCTTGCTTCCATGGTTGCGGCACGCGCCTGACGCCTCATCCCTGCCCATTGGGCTGGCACTGCCACCGATTTTGCCCCGCTTACGTTTCGACCCGAGCTTGAAACTACCCCTAGTCTTTTGAAAATACGAAACAAAATTCGACATTGGAACGCTAAAGTTGCCTTGATGTCCGCTAGTCAGACCTAGATTTAGCAAGATGCTTACCACCGATAAGTAACCCTTATCGGTGGTGATAGAGTCTGTTAGGTTGACCAACCTCAAAACGGCGCTTATTATTTGGAAATCCGAGCTGGAGAAAGCGTCCGATGAGCACCACCGTCAAGATTTCAGAGGCCAAGGCGCATCTGTCAGAGTTGTTGGCGCGTGTCGAGGCAGGCGAAGACGTCATCATCGCGCGGGGCAACGACCCGATTGTACGGCTCTCACGCATTCGCAAGGAGACCGATCGGCAAATTCTGCTCGCCGAGGTCCGAGCTGCGCGCACCAAGATGCATCCCGTGACGCATGAGGAGATCATGACGTGGCGCGACGAGGGGCGCCGGTGACGGATTTTGTGATCGATGCATCGATGGCAGTCGCCTGGCTGATTCCAGAAGAATTTACAGATTCCGCCGATGCGGTGGTCGCGACAATATCGGATGCCTGCATCGCCCCTTCTCTGTTCTGGTTCGAAGTTCGCAATATCCTTGCCATGTCAGAACGCCGAGGTCGGCTCGGAACGGGTGGTGCATTGATCTCCATGGAACGGCTGCGCAGATTGCCGATCGACGATGCCGGGATTGGCAGCGACAGCGCGATCCTGCTCTTGGCCTCAAGCCATGTCATCAGCGCCTACGACGCGGCCTATCTCTCCTTGGCACTCAACAGGAACTTGCCTTTGGCAACGCTGGACCGGAAGCTCGCCAATGCGGCTCGCAAGGAAGGTCTCACCGTCCTTGGGCCGTTTGCACATGGCGACTGAACCGGATGCGTTGGCCCAGCGCGTCGCCGAACTCGACACCATTGTTGCAGTGTTGCCGATGGAACGTCGCGACGAGCTGGCAGAACTGCTGACGGACCAAGACGTCGAGACACTGCGCCATCTGGTCAACGAGGGCATGGGTGCCAATACGTTGCGAGCACTCACCTCGGATCTCGCCTACCTGCAGGCATGGTCACTCGCTGCAACAGACCGATCCCTGCCCTGGCCCGCGCCGGAGGCTCTCCTGCTGAAGTTTGTCGCCCATCACCTCTGGGATCCGGAGAAGCGCATAACAGATCCGGATCATGGCATGCCGCATGAAGTTGACCATCATAGATTGCGGCGAGCGCCAAGAGACGGCGCGTCTGGGCCGAATGCTTGCTCTGGCGGGCCAGACGCCGAAGACCTTCTGCGTCAAAATCCGACCGCAATGAAATCGCTGCTGTCATGGGAAACCTCCGGTTTGCACCAGAGATTCTGAATTCATCACATTTTGGAAAGCCCAAGAGTCGAATTCAGCGAGGGGACGTATAATACATACATTAGCGTGTAATTATATTAAGTCTTCCGATGTTAACCCGGCTCCCCTCATCTGTCTTCATTGCCCACAATCACAAGAAGAACATAATTATATTATTTTAGTCCCTTGAGCGTCTATGAGGTAAATGCTAAAAACCGATCAATGATCACATAAAATTGCATTAGAGAATAATATGAATAAAAGTGAAGACAAAGACCATACAGGACGGTCAGGCCCTGCTCTGTTGTCAATTGTTGTTCCTGTCTTCAACGAAGAAGAAGCAATTGATATCTTTATTAAAACTGTCAGAAAACATCTTTCATACAACAGTATTCTCTACGAAATCATTTTCGTGAACGACGGCAGTCACGACTCAACCTTGAGCACTGCACTCTCCCTGCAGACCAAAGAACCTTCCATCAAGGTCATCAACCTAAGCAGGAACTTCGGCAAGGAAGCTGCCATGTCTGCCGGGTTGGAATATGCCAAGGGTGACGCGGTCATCGTTATGGATGTTGACCTGCAAGAACCACCTGAACTCATTCCGCAAATGATCGCTAAATGGCGAGAAGGCTATGATGTCGTTTATGGAAAACGTATCTGCCGCCAGACGGATTCTCGTCTGAAGCGCCTGACGGCGGGCCTTTTCTACAAGGGCTTCAACAGGATTGCGGATTTCAAGATTCCCGCGGATGTCGGCGATTTTCGCCTGATGGATCGGGCCGTAGTCGATGCATTGAACGCACTCCCGGAACGAGTCCGGTTTATGAAGGGGCTTTTTGCCTGGGTTGGCTTCAAAAGCTATGCGGTTGAGTTCGAACGCCGCGAGCGCCAGGCCGGGTCAACCAAGTTCAATTACTGGAAGCTCTGGAACTTCGCGATCGATGGCATCACGTCGTTCTCAACCATCCCATTGCGGATCTGGACCTATTTTGGCCTGCTGATTGCCGGATTGGCTTTCCTCTACGGTAGCTTCATTGTGTTGAAGACGTTGGTGTTCGGCGTGGATGTACCGGGCTACGCATCACTCACCACCTTCATTTTATTCCTGGGCGGGGTGCAACTGATTGGCCTAGGCGTACTCGGGGAATATCTTGGCCGCGTCTATGTCGAGGTGAAACAGCGCCCTCTCTATTTGACGGCCAAGATCTACGAAAACACACCGATGGCGTCTTCCACCGGGGATAAGGCGTGAGCCGGCTGAGTATTTCCGGGACCCCTTTTCCGCAGATCCGGCAATTTCTGTTCTTCGGTCTGGTCGGCGCCTCTTCTACCGCCGTTCATTATATCGTGGCGCTCGTCCTTTCGCAGTTCGTCACACTTGCCTGGGCAAATCCGGCCGGTTTCATGACCGCCTTCCTCGTCTCATATTTCGGGCACACGCATCTGACCTTCGGCGTTGAAAAGATGCATCGTAGCCACGGCAGTCGCCTGCCACGGTTCGCGCTGGTGGCCTTTGCTGGATTTTGCCTGACGCAGGGCATTGTCATGACACTGTCGTCTCACTCTACTCTACCAAACTGGTTGATCCTGGCCGTCGCGCTGGCAGTGGTGCCAATCCTGACCTTCCTCGCCACAAAGTTCTGGGTTTTCAGCGTAAAAGGCAGCACAAGACAAGAGAACACATACCAATCCGCACAAATCCGGGCGGCTGTCCTGGCCTATGGATGCGCCTCCTGTCTGGCGGTGTTCTTTTTTTTTCTCACCTATCCGCATCCGATCGGCTTTCTGCAGGGAACCAGCGCCTATTTCGATAACGGCGACGTGCTTCAGCATGTCACTGGCTGGCTGCTTTTCGCGAAAGATGCGTGGCGCTGGCCGCTTTTGAAGACAGAGCTTATCAATCCGCCCAGCGGCGCGCATGTCGCGTTAATGGATAGCATTCCGCTCGCGGCGCTTTTGTTCAAACCCTTACAGCCATGGCTGCCTGAAAACTTTCATTATTTTGGCCTATGGCATCTGCTGAACAAACTGGCGCTGGCCTGCGGTGCTATATTCCTGCTGCGAAGCCTTCGGCAGAGAAATCTCCTGATCGGACTGTCCGGCGCCTTGCTGGCGCTCCTCTTGCCAGCAACAATCGCACGACTGCCACATACGGCGCTTGCATCTCAGGGCTTGCTGCTAGTTGCGCTCGGTCTTTATTTCAGGGCAGTCCGAAAAGAGCGGCTGGAACGCTGGCATACCATTGCGTTCACGGGTCTGAACGGAGCGCTGCTGCTGATCCACCCCTATCTTTTGGCTATGGCTTTCCCGATCATGCTGGCAGCCGCCCTTGACCGCATGGCAAGGTATCGCGATTGGCAGAGTGCATTGGCGATGGTGGCTTGTAATCTTGGCTTCGTGGCTTCTCTTGCCCTCTTACTGGGCTATGGGGGCAGTCCAGGCGATACCAATGACACTTTCCGCATTTTCAGCATGAACCTCATCGGCCCCTTGTGCGGCGGTGCGTTATCTTTCTGCTCATCGGTAGATGCAACAGGCGGCCAATATGAAGGCTTGAACTATCTCGGTGCGGGCGTTCTGCTGATTACACTTGTGGCGATCCTGCGGTGGGACGGAAAGGCATTCCGTCGCTTCCTCTTTACACATCCGGCTTTTCTACTGTTGCTCGCGGGCCTCACAGTCTACGCCCTGTCCAATCATATCTATTTCGGACAACGTGAGGTCGCCTCCTACCCACTCTTCTTGCCACTCAAGTCCTTGGCAGAAACTTTTCGGGCGCCCGGACGCTTCTTCTGGCCGGTGGGATTTTCGATCCTGTTCCTGTCAATGGCCTATGGCCTGAAAGACAGAAAAATAGAGTTGGCACTACCGCTCCTGACCATCGCCATCGGTTTGCAATGGCTCGATACGAAGCCGTTCCGCGATGCGAACAATGCCATATTCGAAATTCCGAAGCCCTTTGATTACAGCGTCTGGAAAAACTTCAAACCTCGTTTCGAAGCCATTGCCATTGATACACCCTATGGATGCAATGCTGACGTTGAGAACATGAAATATATGTATTTTCAGATGGTTGCTGCGCGCAGAGCCGTGCCTGTCAATACAGCTTATCTGGCGCGTTCGGTAAATGACTGCTCGATCGAAACGACGAACCGCTCACTGCGACCCGAAACGCTTCACGTATTTTTCTCTCACCCCAAGACGGAAACGCTTGCTCAGGAAATCGATCAGGGCATTGCAGACGGTTCCTGTATGTATTGGAGCGGATGGAAGACGACACTCTGTCTGAGGGGGGCACGAAAAGAAGACTGGCAAAGCCTGCATCTTTTTTGAAGGGCCGCCGGCTAGACCAGCTCGCACCCCATGGAGGCTCTTGGCAAGAGCAACCTGTTCAGTTGCGATAGGCAGCAGGCGGAACCCGACCCCTGCCCTGCCCACTCGATGGCATCCCCAAAACGCGAAAACCCCCGGAGCAATCCGGGGGTTCCTCTGTCCAATCCGAGAGGGATTAGGCGAGAATGAAGTCAGCCTTGTCGATGTCGGCGAACGTTGTACCCGTTACCTTGATGGAAACGTCAGAACCTGCATTGAAGTTACCATCGTTGTTGGCATCGATGTAGATCATCGCATCACCACCACCGAGGTCCTGCTTCACGATCTTGCCCGTGCCAGTGAAAAAGCCCGAGAAGTCGCTGGCAAGCGCCGTTGTGCCGCCTGCTGTGTAGGTTGCAACAGTCGTATCAGAAGCAAAAGCGAGAGCCTTAATGTCGAACTTGTCAGAGGCCGTGGCATTGAAGCCGTTGATCGTGTCCAGATTAACAAGTGTAGACTTGTTAGCAGCGGTGTAAACGATCGTATCAGCGCCCGTACCGAGCGTGATCGTGTCAGCCTTTGTGCCGCCGGAGATGGTTTCGCCGTTGTTGGTAGCTGTGTAGGTCAGCTTGCCGGTAAGAGCAGAAGCATCAACCGTCTTGAGTGCAGCAGCCGTGCTCTGGTTGAGCGTCAGGTCGTTTGCGCCAGTGATGACCAGCTTGGTAGCCTGCGCAGCAGAGATCGTTGCAACGTTTGTGTCAGCAGCCGCAGCACCGGTGCTGTTTACCGTCAGCGTTTCGATCGCGTCTACGGTGATACCAAGACCAGTTGTAACCTTCGCGAGCGAGATAGCAGCCGAGTCAGCAGAACCGGCAGCATCACGGAAGGACAGAGCAACGTCACCGGCAGCATCGCCTGTGATGTTCTTGAATTCAACAGTCGCAGCCTTTTCAACGTTCGAAATCGTGAGCGTTTGACCAGTAGTAACGGCATCAATGATCTGAATTTTCTGAGCGCCAGAAACATCGTTTGCATTGAACGTTACGCCGCCTGCGAGCGTACCGTAGGTCAGATTGATGTTTTCAACGTTCTTGATGACAGCAGCTACGCTTGCACCTGCGGTAACTGCCATAGTCGCGTTCAGCGTATCGGTACCGGCGCCTCCGTCGATGGAGTCAGATGTTCCGAGATCGCCAGCAGCAACGGCGCGGAGAGTGTCATTACCAGCAGTTGTCTTGGTAGCATCGGTCGTCGTGTTCGGACCGATCGTGTCAGCGCCAGCAGCAAGCGTCAGCGTTACGCCAACGGTGCCCGTACCACCGTTTGTGGAAGCCGTGACCATAGCAGCAACAGCCGTATCAACTGCAGCAGCTGTCGGAACAGTCGCCGAAACGCTCGTTACGAAAGCACGGCCCTGAGCAGCGGCAGCCAGACCGGAGTAAGCTACAACTTCAGAACCTGTGTCGAGAGCCTTGGTGTAGAGATCTGCAGCAGCGATCTTGTTGTTGGAGATCGTGCGGTCAGTGCCCTGGGCGCCGTCAAGGATCGCGATTGCAATGTTGTTGATGTTGAGCGAGCCGTTTGCCAGCGCGTTGGAGAAGAAGTTCAGGCCAGTCAGGTCCGCATCGCGGCCGAACAGGGACTGGTAGATCGAGTTGATGATCTGAATGTTGTTCAGGCCCGTGAAGCGAGCCTGATACTCAGCCGTGGAGGCGAGGTTGCCGATACCGGACAGGTCAGCGCCGTTCTTCGTAACAGAGTTGAAGTAGTTCAGACCAGTCGGGTCAGCCGGACGGCCGAACAGCGCGACGTATACGCCCTGGATGGTAGCCATTGTAGAATTCCTCTCGATTGGAACGACCAATGTGTCGGTCGAGCCAAGAAGTATAGCGATCCACTCAACAGGTCAATAACTCACTATACGATTTTCTGCTAAAATTTCTCGCCTTTGGTGTATGATACTGAATCATAACATCTTTTTCCGCGCTTGAATCGCATAAATCTGGAAACCTTATGCGCATATTAGATTTTTTTCGCATTTTTTTCCTATTCATGATGAAATGTCGGCTCTTTTGCGGTTTACACAAGTCAATGATTCACTATATAAGGAGGCCTGTAACAGCGCGCGCTTTGGCAGCGGCGCCTGAGGGGCCGGGAAAGTCATGCACTCACAGTTGGAAAACGTGTCGACCAAGGATGAAGCCGCCGCACTACGGCGCGAAGCAGGTTCCTGGCTGAAGGAAAGGCGCGAGGCCGTGGGCCTCAGCCAGCGTGAACTCGCCGTCAAAGTCGGTATAGAGTATTATACATTTATCTCGCAGATCGAGGCAGGTCGCGGTCGGGTTCCGGCAGAGCGTTACGAGGCCTATGCCAATGCTCTCGGCATCAATCCGCGCGAGTTTACGCTGATCATGTTGAGCTATAACGAGCCGGCGATCTACCGCCTGCTGCAGATGAGCGCCAGGCCGGACGTGGCGCCTGCGCCTGAGAAAAGCGGCTCCGTGATCGTAGATCTGGAAAAACGGCTCTCCATGCTTGAGTCCATGCTCATCAAGTAAGAATAGGTATAGCGGCGACACATCACCATGCCGCTGCGCCAAACTCTCCGATCACCCATTCCTGGATGCGTCGCTGGCAGGCAGGGTCCAGATCCTGTGGCAGGTCCGCCATCGAGAAGAAACGCCCCTCGATGATTTCGAGGTTACGGCTGAAGCCGTCCGGTTGCGACACCTGTGCAGTGAACAGTACAATATGCTCCCGCCCCGAGCCCTTCGAATTGAAGTAGACATATCTTAGCGCAGGCTTGCCGAGGATCTGGAGATTGCCCTCTTCCCGCAATTCGGCAGCAAGCGCTTCTTCCACGCTGACACCATTATCCACCCCGCCGCCCGGCAGATGCCAACCCGGTGTATAGCTATGCCGAACAAGATAGATGCGGTTTTCCGCATCGGTGCAGATGGCCCGTACGGACAGGATCTTTCCGCTGAAAAATGAATAATGGAGCCGCAATATCTTCGAGAAGAGACGGCTGACGGCGGAAGCGAGATGCAATTTCATGGCGCTCTGATATCTTGGATTCTGCTGTGATGCACGTTTATCCTGGCTGATCTCCTGACGAGGAACGAAGATGGCCTCCTACACACTGGCTGGCCCCAAATGGGGCGACGCGACCTACGGCACAAGTGGTGGCCAGGTCACGTGGAGCTTTGCCACCCAAAGCTGGGGCGGGTTCAACTTCAAGCCGATAACGGACACCGCCTATCAGCAATTGGTACGCGATGCCTTTGCCGCCTGGTCTGCGGTTGCCAATATCAGCTTTGTCGAAATCCCCGATGGAACATCCGCGAAACTGCGGATCGGCTGGGATCAGATCGATGGGCCCGGCAAGACACTGGGCGAGGCAAGCTGGCAGGCAACATCGACCAACAATGTCAACTTCTCGATTTCGGGTGCCGAGATCCGCTTCGATACGGCCGAAAGCTGGTCCACCAACAAGAATACGACGACCGCAGGTCCGCTTTCCAATTTCTACACCACGGCCCTTCACGAAATCGGACATGCCATTGGTCTTGGTCATACCGATGACAAGAGCCAGATCATGTACGCGCTCGCCAATGATCAGGTGACCTTGAACACGGGGGATATAGCAGGGGCACAAGTCTTGTATGGCGCCGCGCCCATCCGCGGTTTTGTTGCCACCAATGGCAATGACACCTTCACGCTGACAACCGGCAATGACGTTATCGATGGCCTCGCGGGGGTAGACACCGCCATCTTTGCGGCAAGCCGCGCCCAGATCAACGTTGCCAGTTCTGGCGCCACGATTACCGCGACAGGCCAGGGTACAGACCAACTGACCAATATAGAGCGCCTTCAGTTCAATGATGGAACGCTGGCCTTCGACACGACGGGGAATGCCGGTCAGGCCTACCGCCTTTACAAGGCAGCTTTCGATCGTACGCCGGATCAATCAGGCCTTGGCTACTGGATCAAGCAACTGGACGCTGGCAAGGGCGATATCGTCTGGATGTCAGCCAATTTCATCGATTCCGCCGAGTTCAAGGCCACCTATGGCACGCCGCAAACGGTGAACAACACGGCCTTCGTCAATCTGGTCTACAAGAACGTGCTGGGACGATCGCCGGATGCTGCGGGCTTCAGCTTCTGGGAGGGCAAGCTGGCGGGTGGCTATCAGCGCGAGAAGCTGATGGCCGACTTTTCCGAAAGCACCGAGAACCAGACGAATGTGGCGACCGCCATCAAGGATGGGATCTGGTACGTATAGCCTGGTATGTGTAAATTACGCCACATATGCACATAACACGTGCAGAAACGACAACTTACCCTCCATCGCCATAAGCCTTCGGATTGCCAGATGACGCAATTTGGCATAGTGCTTTAGACCTTGCACTGCTGCTTCGAAGGCGGCACGGATAGCAATGAGTAAAACAGAGAACGGATTGCATGCGGATTCTGCCTTTCCCGACCAAGAACGCCCGCAAGCCCGCACCCCAGATTGCGGACTGGTCACAGCAGGAAATTGCAGATTTTTACCGCGCACACCGACTTCTGGCCGAAAACGGCGCAGCGATCGGGATTGATCGTGGCCTGAGCGATATCGGCGAACCATGGCTCGTTTTCTTTGACCAGAGCTCGCAGGACGTTTTCCTGCATGTGGCGCGCATCGATGACAGCTGCCATCTGATCTGCGACCCGCTGAACCTGCGAATTTCCGCTGCCAACATTGCCGCGCTGATCATGGAATTCGAGGCCGCCGTCCGCACCTCGCTGTCCATCCGCTCCGAGCGTGCGAAGAACGTCGTCATCCACCCGGCGGCACGCATCATCATGTCAATTTCCGCCATCTTCCTGCTGTTCAAGCTGGAAAATAGCGAAGCCCAGGCCAAGGGTCTGGCTGACAAGGTTTCCGTTGCCGGTGATGCCACGGGCCCGACCCGGCTGATCGACAAATCCAGCGCGGCCTTTGCGCGCGCGCAAAACGCATTCGCGCGCGCTTTCGATAGCGTGGACGCTCCAGCCAACGCCGCTCTTCTGGCAGGCGTCATTCTTGCTGGCGAACTCGCTATGTCGTTGGAAAAGACAACGACGAGCGTCACTACCGAGACTGCAAAGGCTGTAACGCTCCCGCCAGTTTCAGATGCTGCGATCCTTAATCTGGAAGGGTCGGAACAGCATAATATGGCCGTGCCTGAGAGCGAGACTGCAATTCATGTGCAATCATCGATACACGCGAAACAAGCCCCAGAGGTGCTTGGAACCGGCAGGTCTGGTGAAAGCGCCGCGCATCCGTCCATTCAATCTCCGCCGCTTGTCATAAAGCAGAATTCTTCGGCACCCGATGTTGCAGTGGTGGAACCGCACACAAATGCCTCTACTACGGTATCAAATCAGGACGTGGTGGTAAAAACCTCGGAGACGATGGCTCGCACGGCTGACACAGAGAGCAGCAGCAACGGCCTGAAGTCGCTCACAGAAGATAGCATCCAAACCGGTGGCATACTTCTCACTACAAAGACGACAACCACGACGACAACTACAACGACAAGCACATCTGAAACACCTGTGGCTGCGTCAGAACCCGTTGTGTCGGTATCAATCAGCACGCTGGATGAGGTAACGACCAAAGCGGGTTTTGCCCTGAAAACGAGCTTCGATATCGTCAAGGCCTATGCCCTTCAGGACTATCTGACGAAGCAGATGGGCGGCGAGTATACGTTCGAGTATCAGACAAACGGCAAGCTGCTCATCGAGCAGGTTGGTATCGACAATCTGAAAACCAGCGAGATCGGCATCTGGACGAACGTCATCGGCGATCAGAGCTCTGTTTCGGTTGTAGGCAAGGCGTCAATCATCGACGACGCGCTGACCTTTTTCAGCTGAGCCTGAAAAAACCTTATCCGGCCACATCCCGATAAATCTCCGCATAGGCGGCGGTCATGCGTTCTGCGGTAAACATCGCCTCATAGCGCCGCCGCGCCGCCGCGCCGTAACGGGCGCATAATGCCTCGTCGCGCCAAAGCACCTGCATGGCGGACGCCAGCGCCTGCGGGTCGGCAGGCACAATAGTCAATCCTGTCTCACCGTTAAGGTTCACATAGCTGGTGCCGGTTCCGATTTCGCAGGAAATCATCGGCTTTCCCGCCATGGCAGCTTCAACCAGCGACAGACCGAACGCTTCGGAACGCAAATGCGAGGGAAAAACAAGCGCACGGCAGAGCGAAAGCAGCGCCGTCTTGTCGAGATCCTCAAGCGGCCCCAGAAAATGAAGGTCGCTCAATCCATCGGCTGCGGCGCGGCTGCGAAACTCCTCTTCCGCACCGCCACCGCCAATCACTACGATCGGCAATTGCGTAAGCTTTGCGGCCTCATAGAGAATGTGGATACCCTTGTAATAGCGCAGCACGCCGACGAAGAGAAAGAAACCACCCGGAAAACGCTGGCGCCAATGGTCTGTTCGTGCCGAATCAGCGGCGGGATAATCCGCTTCAGCCAGACCGAGCGGCACCACCTCAACCTTGTCGCGATGACGTTGAAGCACCGGGCTGGAAGCCAGATAATTCGGCGACGTGGCAATGATTCGATTCGCGCGTCCCAGAAACCGGTGCATCAGCGGGCTATAGAGCTTCAAGAGCAGCTTCTGCTTCACGATGTCGGAATGGTAGGTCACCACCACCGGCTTGTCATGCGGCACCACCATTTCCACCATATCCATAAAGGGCCAGGGGAAATGATAGTTGATGACATCGGCCTCGCTTGCGAGCCGCCGGAACGCCCCGAAAGCCTCGCGAGAGAAGCCGGTGGAGGCGACATCGAAGTCGCACTTCACCTGCGTCACGCGATGATCATCGAATTCAAAGGGCTCAGGCCTGGGGGCTGGACTCAAGGAAAGAACGCCTGCCTCAATCCCATGTACGCGGCACCCCTTCGCCAGGGCGTGAATGGTTCGCTCTACACCGCCAAACGTATCGGGCCAGTAGGTTTTGAAGAAATGAAGAACGCGCATGAGAATTCCGTAACAAACATGAATTCTCTTTTGCCGGTTTGCCGTGGCGGGGGCAAGGCATCTTGTCCAAAACGCAAAACGGCGACCAAATGGCCGCCGCTCAATGCAAGAGTATCAACACATCTCATTCGACCGAGTCTCAGTCTCCAAGACGCGCCTCAAGACGGCGCAGCCGCTCCTCGAGATCGGAGATGGAAGCCGCCTTGGCTTCAACCTCTTCCTTTGGTTCTTCGAGCAACCGGAAAATGATCGGGTCGTTATAGCGCAGCATGGTCATGGTGAATTCACGGGGAGAAACGCGCAAGGCCGCAGAATAAGCCTCGTAGCGCTCTGCCGGAACACGGCCGCGGCCTGCCTCAATCTGTGAAATGAAGGTGTAATATTCGATACCGACGCGCGCCGCGAGCTCGCGCTGGCTAAGGCCCGCCGCCTCACGTTTTTCCTTCAGCCAGGCGCCGCCTTCGCGCCGCAGGGCAACGGTGTCGTCCCGGCTCAAGACCTGCTGAAGTTGCGAACTCATTGGCGCTGTACCCTTCGGAATGGAAAGAGGTTTACACAAGGCGTGTATCTGTTCTCACTCTATAGTGCGAATGCTTAACTTTTGTAAAGCGCAAATCATTTCCTCGAGCCATATTTTTGCCAGAAGGCTTATCAGATCCCTATGAAAGCTGCATTGCACCGGCAAAAATCGTTCTTTAAGCGAGGAAAACGCAGTTATCTTCTCCTATGGTTGCAAAATGACGTGAAAAATTACAGCAATCACTATAGCAGCTTATTGACCAATGACTGCACTGCGTATAGCAATCACTACCGACCACCAAAACGGTCGTTCCAAATCTCGAGAGGAATTTCATTATGGCTACCATCCAGGGCGTATATCTCGCGCTGTTCGGCCGTCCGGCTGACCCGACGGGTCTCTCTTTCTTCAACTCCGTTACGAACAACGGTGCGAACCTGAGCGCGATCGGTAACCTCGCCACCCAGGCTGAGTACACGTCTCGCTTCACGGGCATGAGCAACGTTCAGATCATCAACTCGATCTACCAGTCCCTGTTTGGTCGCGATGCTGACGCAACGGGCCTGACGTTCTTCGCGAACCAGCTTGCCTCCGGTCGCCAGACGATCAACACGATTGCAATCAACATTCTTGACGGCGCAACGGGCTCTGACCTGACGACCGTTAACAACAAGATTGCTGCTGCAAACCTGTTCACGGCTTCGCTCGACACCGGTTCTGAGATCGTTGCTTATTCCGGTACAGCTGCTGCAGACGCTGGTCGCGCCTTCATCGCCGGCATAACGACCACTGTTCCGACGCAGGCTGCTGTTGATCTGGTTATTACCAACATCGTCAACAACCCGGCTCCGGCGACCACGACGGTTCTGACAACCGGCGTCGACAACTTCGTTGGTACGGTCAATAACGACCTGTTCACCGGCTTGAAGTCCGCTACAAACCCAACGCTTACGGCTTCGGACACAATCAACGGTGGCGCTGGCATCGATACGCTCAACATCACTGTCGATCAAGCTGGTAACGTTCTCGCTGGCGCGCAGATCTCCAACATCGAAATTGTTGGCATTCGTGCAACCGCCAACACTGCCAACGAACTCGATGCGACGGGTCTGACCAGTGTCGTGCTGACGGGTACCAACACGAGCACCACAGCTATTACGAACCTCGCCAACAGCGCAACGGTGACCGTCGGTTCTGGTGCTAACCTCACCGGTGCAATCACTGCTGGCTACGTTGCTGCTGCAACGACTACCAACATTGCTTATGCTGGCGGTACCTCTGGCGATCTGACTGCAAACGGCGCAACTGCCTTTACAACTGCAAACATTTCCTCCACCGGTTCTGCCAACAAGGCTGGTACGGTCACTGTTGGTGCAGCAACGACGATCAACGTCAATGCCACGACCAACTTCACGGCAACGGCTATCTCAACGACGGGCACAAACTCGACGCTGAAGGTTTCCGGCGTTGCTGAATCCGTAAACGTCGGCACGCTCGACAGCGACCTGCGCACGATTGATGCTTCTGGCCTCACCGCTGGTGGTTTGACGGCAACGCTTTCCAACGCTGCTCAGGTTGTTACCGGTGGTGCTGGCAACGACGTCATCAGCACAGGTGGCCTTGGCCTGCTGACCGGCTCTGTCAACGCTGGCGCTGGAACGGCTGACCGCCTCGTTCTGACGGCAACCGCTGACCTCGACACCACTGCAAAGGGCGCAAAGTACACCAACTTTGAAGTCCTCCAGGTTGAAAATGGCGTGACTGGTAACGTCGATAACATCGCTGGTATCACCGCAATCCGTATCAACGACGCGGGTGGCGCAACGGCTGTTAACAACCTGACGGCAACACAGGCCGGCGCAATCACGGTTGTTGCAGGCGATGCAACTGGTGCCATCACCATCGGCGTCAAGGGTGCCGCAACGGTTGGCCAGATCGACACAGTGAAGATCGACGCTAACGACGGTGCAACAACTGTTGGCACCATCGCTCTTGGCAAGATCGCTATGGCTGGCGTTGAAAATCTTGAGTTGACGGCAACGGACAACATCACGATTACCGACCTCACGGACTCTGCTGCTCTCTCCAGCATCGTCCTGAAGGGCGCAGGCACCATCAACATCACCACTGAAGCTCTGGCGACAGTGAATGCTCACATCGATGGTTCTGCTGCAACCGGTGTGCAGACGATCAATGCCAGCAACTTTGCAACCAACGGCATCAAGATCACGACTGGCTCCGCCGCTGATACCATCACAGGCTCTGCCCAGGCTGACAACATCACTTCCGGCGCAGGTAACGACACGATCACCGCAGGCGATGGCGCTGATACGGTGGTAGCAGGTGACGGCAATGACAGCATCACCGGTGGCGTTGGCGCTGACACGCTGACGGGTGGCGCAGGCGTTGACACGTTCGTTTACACGACCCTGACACACTCTCTCGCTGCTGCCGCAGACCGTATCACCGACTTTGTTGCCGGTACGGACAAGATCGACGTCACGACTGTTCCTGCTGCCATCCTGCAGGGCACAGCCTACACGGCAGCTGGCACAGGCACGCTTGCAACAGACATCGCAACAGCTCTGACAGCTGGTGGTGGTACTCTCGCTGCAGACGGTGCAGCAGTCGTCACGATCACCGGTACGGGCGCTGGTACCTACCTGATCCTGAACAACGGTACGGCTGGTTACGTTGCTGGTGACGACGCTGTCGTCAACATCACTGGCCTGACGGGCACTCTCACAGTCTCCGACTTCGTCTAAGACTTGTGTACACAAAATTGGACGGGGAGAGCGAAAGCTCTCCCCGTTTTTGTTTTGAGAGCAAGGCTATGAGCCGCATGCCTTGCACAAGGCTCCATCTCTACCCATCCTTCATGGCTCGCTTAAGGCATTTGAGGAAATTCGTATGACATCATCGCAATGGTCCTCCGGTTACGTCACCGACATTACCTATACCCATGGCTATTATAACGAGCTGAACATCCAGCGGGCGCGGCTTGCGCTCATCCAGGCGGGTTATGCTGCGCCGGAGATTACGAATGCCTGTGAGCTGGGCTTTGGTCAGGGCGTCAGCATTGCCATGCATGCGGCGGCGACCGAGGCCCGCTGGGCCGGAACGGATTTCAACCCCACCCAGGCTTTGCACGCGCAGGGGCTTGCGCGTGCATCCGGTGCGGATGCAGATTTTCGCGATCAGGCCTTTGCCGAGTTTTGTGAGCGAGACGATCTTCCGGAGTTCGATTTCATCGGCCTTCACGGCATCTGGAGCTGGATTTCCGATGAAAACCGCGGCGTGATCGTAGACTTTATTCGTCGCAAGCTGAAGGTCGGCGGCATTCTCTATATTAGCTACAACACCCAGCCCGGTTGGGCGGCGGCGGCACCTTTGCGCCATCTGATGACGGAAATTGGCGCAAACCTCATTTCGCCTGCTGGCGGCAGCACGGCACGGGTCGAGGGTGCACTCGAATTCGTTGACAAGATTTTTGCGACCAATCCCAACTACCTCAAGGTCAATCCGGCCATCAAGGAACGCTTCGACGGCATCAAGAAGCAGAGCCGCTCCTACCTCGCGCATGAATATTTCAACCGCGACTGGCACCCCATGTATGTGGCGGATATGGCCCGCTGGCTCGGCCCCGCAAAGGTGAATTTTGCGGCCTCCGCGCATCTGCCGGACAGTGTCGACAACATCAACCTTACGCCCGAACAGCAGGTGCTGCTGAAAGAGATTCCAGACCCTATCCTGCGGGAAACCGTGCGTGATTACTGCGTGAACCAGCAGTTCCGCCGCGATCTCTGGGTCAAGGGTGGACGTACCCTTACCCCGCTTGAGAAGGTGGAGGCCCTGCAGGCTCTTCGCTTTGTTCTCACCATGCCGCGCGTCAATGTTCCCATGACGGTGGTCGGCTCCCAGGGCGGCGCCGGTCTTGCCGAGGCAATCTGCACGCCTATTCTCGATCTGATGGCGGACTTCAAGATCCGCACGATCGGCGAAATCGAAACAGGCCTGAAGGGAACGATCGGTTTCGAGCAAATCGTACAAGCGCTCGTTCTGTTGACCTCTGTCGGTGGTCTTGCCCCTGCTCAGGATACGGCCACCATTGCCAAAGCCAAAAAGCGGACCGAAAAGCTGAACCTGCACCTGATGGCAAGCGCCCGCAGCAGCGGCGACATTGGCTATCTCGCTTCGCCAGTCACCGGCGGCGGCGTTCAGGTTGGGCGGTTCAACCAGCTTTTCTGCTATGCGCTGAAGCAGGGCCGCAAGACGCCGGCAGACTGGGTAAACTTCGTTTATCAATGGCTGAGTGCCCAGGGTCAAAGAATTGTAAAGGAAGGCCGTATTCTGGAAACGGAAGAGGAAAACCGCGCTGAGCTGCTCCGCCAGGCCGAAGAGTTCAGCACAGGCATGCTGCCGGTTCTAAAAGCGCTGGAAATTGTTTGAGAGGACCAGCGCCAAACGACGTAAAGGATATCTGAATCCGGCGACTAAACTTGCATTTTGCGCCTAAAATATATTTCAAATTTTATCGCTTATGGTCTGCTGGTCAGTCAGGGGATGGGCGGTGATTCATGGCCAGTGCATTCAGGAATGTCGCTTCGGGTTCCGCGGTCATTGATGACCTTCTGGCCTCTCAGCGCTGGGGCGGTGGGTCGATTACGTTCGGCTTCACCACATCGGCCAGCCAGTACGGCACAAACTATGGCTCCGGCGAACCATCCAAGGGCTATCAGCCGCTCACATCCACCCAGATGTCGGCGGCGCGTGATGCTTTTGCAAGCTGGGCGGAGCTGATCAACCTCAAGATTACCGAGACATCTGCTGCCGCGACGGCAGATCTGCGTCTGGCATCGTCATCCGCACCGGCAACGGCCTGGGCCTATACGCCGGGCTCATCCGCCCAGTCAGGCGATATCTGGATGGGAACCACCAAGAATTATACCAACCCCGTCGACGGAAACTATGCCAAACTGACCTTCCTTCATGAGATTGGCCATGCATTGGGCCTGAACCATCCGCATGAACCCATTCTGACAACAGGCAATGATACGGAAGCGTCAGCAGGCGCCATATGCCCCTGTTGCGGGGGAGCCGCCCATGGAGAGAACTCTGGATTCGAGGCTTCCCCTGTTCTGGACGAGCCACTTTCGGTCAATGGCGATCCCATCGATTTTGGCACCATGGAAGACTACGACGCCATAGATGCCATGGCCTATAGCGTCATGAGCTATTCTTCTTATGCAGGAGATGGCCGCAATGGCTATACCAACGGCACCTGGGACTATGCACAGTCTCCCATGATCCGCGATATCGCCGCCGTGCAATATATGTATGGCGCGAACTTCCAGACCCGCTCATCAGACACGATCTATTCCTGGAGCACGACGACCGGCGAGAAGTTCATCAATGGCGTGGGTCAGGGTGCTCCCGGCGGCAACAAGGTGTTTGAGACGATCTGGGATGGCGGCGGGCGCGATACCATCAACCTGTCGAACTATTCCAGCGACCTGACGATCGATCTCTCGCCCGGTGGCTGGATTGATTTCAATAACAGCCAGGTTGCCAATCTCGGCAAGGGCAATTTTGCGCCCGGCAATGTAGCCATGTCGCTTCTTTATGAGGGCGACATGCGTTCCCTGATCGAGAATGCCGTGGGTGGCTCCGGTAATGACACGATCGTCGGAAATTTCGGCGGCAATGTGCTGATCGGAGGCGCGGGCAACGATTATATCGAGGCCATCGATGGTCACAGTATTCTCGGCGGCGGCACCATCAACAGCGAACTGGGCCTGTTGGGGCTGGATCGCAGCGCCTATATTTCCGTTGTCCCGACTATCAACGGGTTTGATGGAAACGACACGCTGATTGGCGGTAACGGTAACGATATCTTCGTGGTTGCCACCGGCAGCGATACCATCGACGGCTATCTGGGTATGGATACGCTGGTCATCGATACTGCATCGGCAAACCTCAAGCTGGTTGGCACGACGGGCAGCTTCACCATTGCCTATGGTACGGCAACCATTACCGCGAGCCATATCGATTTTCTGGTCACAAAGGACGGTATCTTCGCCATTTCCGGCTCCGATGCGGGCATCATTTCGCCGCGTCTGGTCGAGATCCAGAAGAATATATCGCTGGTTTACAATGCCGGTCTCGACCGCGCAATCGATGCATCCGGCCTCACTTACTGGTCCAACATGCTCAGCAATGGCGGCTCCCTGCGCGAACTGGCGAGCGGCATCATCAATGCGGATGAATTCGCCAAGCTGTTTGGAAACCCGACGAGCATGAACGACACGAGCTTCGTGCAAGTGCTCTACAAGAACGTACTGGATCGCGAGGGCGAGGCGGCCGGCCTCAACTATTGGGTCAGCACTCTCGCAAGCGGCGCAAATACACGCGCGGATGTTCTGGTTGGATTTTCCCTCAGTGAGGAAAACCGCGCAGCCGTGGGCAATGATACTCCCAAAATGCAGGTGGATGGCTCCAGCAACCCGGTGGAACTGGTGGCTGTCACACAAACGCAGTGGCACGATCTCTGGGCGTGAGAGACCCCACCCATCCGCCCTCTTTCATGGTTTCAACGCCACAGAGCATACATTCTGCTGGCGTAAAGAGGCTCATTGGCCTGCGAAAACCGTTCCATAGCCGCCTGCGATAGGGTAGAGCCCGTGTGCGAACCATGATTGACTGCAGGAGCTGACGGGCAATGTCCGACCATACGCCGACAATTGACGAGATTCTGGCCCGTGTGCGTGCCGAGACCGCGGCTGTCGCGGTAGAAGAAGCGCCACCAACCGGCCGTCGTCAGGGGCTTGGCACCATTCCCCTCGTACAGGAACCGGATGACGGCGAGAAGATCCCGCTCGGCCGCCCCTTCTATACGATCGAGGAATTCGCCGCTCTCGATGACGAAGATTTCCTGCGCAATGCCTATCGCGTCGTCTTGGGCCGCGACATGGATGGCGTCGGCCGCAGCTATTATCTCCCTGCCCTTCGCCAGGGTCACATCACGGTCGTGCGGGTGCTGAGCGCGCTTTCGCGCTCGGCAGAAGGCAAGGTGCGCGGCGTGAAGATCCGCTGGCTGCTGCCCGCAGCGGTGCTGGATCGTCTGGCCGGCCTGCCAGTCGTCGGCAAGATTTTCGAGCCCTTCATGCGGTTTCTGGTGCGCTCCACTACCAATCGTCGCCTTTCGCTTCTGTCGGAACGGCATACGGCGCTGATCCACGAAATCAACAGTACGCTGTCGGCCATCCGCAAGAACCAGGCGATCCATGATGCCAACCAGTCCTTCCTGGAAACGGCACAGTCCGCCGTCGAAAAGCGCATGACCTTGACGGAATATCGCGCCGCCGACGCCCGCGCCGATGCGGAAGCCTCCAAGGACAAGGCTATTGCCTCGCTGTCTGAAATCCGCTCCATCCGTCAGGAAATCGTGGCACAGCGCGCTGCCGTAAATGCGTTGATTGCGGATGCTCGCACGAAACTTCCGGCAGAGCACCAGGACATCGTCACCCAGCTGGAAGACGCATCGCTGGATTCGCTCTACGTCGCCTTCGAAAACCGCTTCCGTGGCTCGACAAGTGAGATCCTGCGCCGCTCCGAGCGCTATCTGCCTATCTTCAGAACCAACAAGCCCATTGCTGCCGGCGGCATTGTACTCGATATCGGCTGTGGCCGGGGCGAGTTCCTGTCTCTTCTCAAGCGCAACAATATCGCAACGCGCGGCATAGACCTCAACGGCGCCATGGTAGCGGAAGCCAGCGCGCTTGATCTTGATGTGCTGGAAGGTGATGCCATTGCCTATCTGCGATCACTGCCGGATAACAGTCTGGCGGCCATTACTGGCTTCCATATCGTCGAGCATATCAGCTTCAAGGAACTGGTCAGCCTGTTCGATACGGCAAACCGCGTGCTGATGCCGGGCGGCCTCGTGTTGTTCGAGACGCCAAACCCGGAAAATCTCGTCGTGGGTGCCTGCACCTTCAACTACGACCCCACGCACAACAAGCCGCTTCCGCCGGATTACCTGCGCTTCATTGCGGAAGCACGCGGCTTCACCAATGCCCGCATCATCCGCAAGGATGAGGACTGCGATCTCTCACAACCGGAAAGCGGCTTCGAGCCGCAAGAAGTCAACGACTGGTTCCGCCAGCCGGCAGACTATGCGCTCTATGCGGAAAAGCCAGCGGCTGAAACGGTCGAGAACGGTCAACACTGATGCGCGTGGGAATTGCCACAGTTCATACACCCGGCATTTACGGCGGGGCCGAGTTTCTGGTGGACGGTCTGGTGGAAGCGGTACGCGCCGCGGGCCATAGCGTTCACAAGATCTCGATGCCCTTTTATTTCGAGCCCGTCGATGCCGCCGCCCACACCATGGATCAGGCGTTGGGGGCAAACTACCTGCCTTTCAATGGCGGGCGTATCGATCGCATGATCTGCCTCAAGTTCCCGGCCTATATGCTGCGCCATCCCGACAAACGGGTCTGGCTGCTGCACCAGCATCGTGCGGCGTACGATCTCTACGGCACGCCCTATGGCTGGCTTCCAGGCAAGCCGGAAACAGACGCGCTGCGCGAGGACATCATCGCGGGCGATAATGAAAGCCTCGGCGGCATAGAGCCCGGATCGGCGCGGGCTGTCTTCACGATTGCGGAACGCGTCTGCCAGCGGCTGCGCGATTTCAACAAGATCGAGTCCAAGGCGCTCTATCACCCGCCCGCCAACTGGGAAGAATTCCGCTGCGAAGAGGCGCTGCCCTATATCTTCGTGCCGAGCCGTCTCGAAGGCCTGAAGCGGCAGGATCTGATGCTGAAGGCGCTTGCCGCCTGCAAGACGCCCATCAATGCCGTCATTGCAGGGTCAGGTGGTATGCGCAGTCATCTGGAGGCTATGACCGCGCAACTGGGTTTGAGCGATCGCGTTCGGTTTGTCGGCGCCATCAGCCGCGAGGATATGCTGAACTTCTATGCCCATGCATCTGCCGTCTTTTTCGGTCCGCTGGATGAGGATTACGGCTATGTGACGCTGGAAGCCATGCTCTCCGGTAAGCCAGTGGTTACCTGCCGCGATTCCGGCGGACCGCTGGAATTCGTCGTCCATGGCGAGACCGGCTATGTGACCGAGCCGGACCCGGCAGAAATTGCCGCGGCTCTCGAAAAACTGATGACGGATACTGCCCTTGCGAAGCGTCTGGGTCAGAACGGTCGCGCTCGCTATGAGGCTCTCAACATTACCTGGTCGCATGTGGTGGAAACGCTGCTGCAGGATCTTCCACCTCTGCCGCCTGCGCCGAAGAAGGATATCCTTCTATGAAAATTGCTCTCATTACGCCGCATCCGGTTCCGTTGGCGTTAGGCGGAGCCGAGAATCTATGGTGGGGTCTGCAACAGCATTTCGAAGAGCATACGGATCACCGTTGCGATATCGTCTCCATCATCGCACCGGAAGGCAATTTCTGGGATCTCATAAGTTCCTATGAAACCTTCTCCAAGTTCGATCTCTCAGCCTATGACTGCGTCATCTCCGGCAAATATCCCGGCTGGATGGTGAAGCATCCGAACCATGTCTGCTACATGCTGCATCGTTTGCGTGGCCTCTATGATACCTATCCGGCAAGCCAGCATCATCCAGCGGTGCTGAAACATCCGAAGCTCGGCAATCTGGCGGAATGGCTGGAAGAGGGGATAGCCAATCCCGATCCAGACCAGATCCCGGAGCTGTTCGACCGTCTTCGCGCCCTGCGGGACGCCGATCTGCCGCCAGAGGTCCTGGCTTTTCCGGGAGCCTTCAGCCGCGCTGTCATTCATTTTCTAGACAATGCGGCCCTCTCACCCATGCGCATGCAGCGCTATGCAGCGATTTCGGGCACAGTAGCGCGCCGCAAGAGCTATTTCCCGCCTGACATGCCGGTGGATGTGCTCTACCCGCCTCCGCATCGGGACAATTATGCTTGCGGCAAGAGCAACTACTTCTTCACGAGCAGCCGTCTGGATCGGCCGAAGCGGATTGATCTTCTGATCGAGGCCATGAAGTCGGTGAAGAATGATATCCCCCTCCTCATTGCAGGCACTGGCCCGGACGAAGCACGATTGAAAGCGATTGCCGGGGATGATCCGCGCATTCGTTTCCTCGGCTATGTGCCAGATGACGACATGCCGGGTCTCTATGCCGATGCGCGCGCCGTGCCTTTCATTCCTGTCGATGAGGATTATGGCCTTATCACCATTGAGGCGATGAAAAGCGGTAAGCCTGTCCTGACAGTCGTCGATAGCGGCGGCCCATGCGAATTCGTTCAGCACGGAAAAACGGGCTTCATCTGCCAGCCGCAACCCGCAGCCCTGGCTGAATGGCTGAACCGTTTGGCGACAAACGAAGACGAAGCCATTGCCATGGGCAAGGCAGCGCAGGAAAAGGTTTCCACCATCAACTGGGCGACCGTGGCCAAGGGTCTGCTAGAGATTGCGTCCCCTCAGGTGCGCACCCGTGTCATCCGCCCAAAGATTACCGTGGCTACGACCTTCAAGGTCTATCCGCCGATGAATGGCGGCCAGTCCCGCGTGTTTCATCTCTACCGCAATCTGGCGAAAACCTTCGATGTCGATCTCGTGACCCTCGGTTCCAACACCGATGTGCGACATGAGGCCGAGATCGCGCCGGGTCTGATGGAAATCACCATTCCACGAACAGATGCCAGTATGGAGGCTGAGTACCAGATTTCGCGACAGCTGGATAACAAGCCAGTGAGCGATGTTACGGTGAATGCCTTGGCGGGCCTGATCCCGGACTATATCGAAGCCTTGCGGGCCTCTGCACTGACCAGTCAGGTCGTCATTGCAAGCCACCCCTATATGGTGGAAGCTCTTAATCGCGCAGTTAGCGACAAACCGCTCTGGTACGAAGCGCATAATGTTGAATTGACATTGAAAACCGCTGTCTTCGGCGTTGGGGATGCCGCTTCCAGTATTCTGCGCGAGGTTGAAAAGGCAGAACGACAATGCTGGATTACCTCGCAACGCGTTTTTGCCTGCGCCAATCGCGATCTGGATGAGTTGGCCAAGATCTATGGCCCAACACGGGCACGCCTATCAGTCGTGCCAAACGGGGTATCGCTTGATCATGTTGCTTTTACAGATCTTGCAACCCGAAGAAGATTGCAGGAAAGAGCCGGCATAAAGGGTCACCAGCTCGCAATTTTCATGGGCAGCTGGCATGGTCCCAATTTGGAAGCAGTCGAGGAATTGATCCTCGCGGCACCCCATAGCCCGAACACCCGCTTCGTCATTCTTGGCAGCGTGTGCCTGCCCTTCAAAGACCGGAAGCTGCCTCTGAACGTGGAGCTCATGGGCGCTGTGGATATGGAGACGCGCGACCTGATGATGTCGATTGCCGATGTCGCGTTGAACCCAATGCTCTCTGGTTCTGGTACGAACCTGAAAATGCTGGATTACATGGCGGCAGGCGTGCCCGTGATCTCCACCGAATTCGGTGCGCGCGGATTGAACATTGCCGACCGGGAACATTACTTCCGTTCGTCCACCAGCGATCTGCATACGGCGCTTGCGGCAATCAGGCAAACCAGCGAGGCAGATCTTGAACGACTGATCCTGGCGGCGCGTGCGCGTGTGGAAGAGGAATATTCCTGGGCTGTCATTGCCGATCGCTTCCTTGAGGAAATCCGCACCGACATCTGAAATCGATCATGACCCAATGAGAAAGGCTCTCCCGGCCAAATCCGGGAGAGCCTTTTGTTTTTACGCCTTGCCGAAGGACGGCAGGATCAACCCAGCCAGATGCCAGAATTGATCTGCGGCGCAACAGCAGCCACGTTCTCGGCACTTTCGGCGAAAGAGGCCAGAACGTAAGCGCGGCTAACGCCCTTGTTGAGCTCGCCAACCCAGTAGTTCATACCGCCCGTTTCACCCTGACGATCGAGTACGTTCAGGTAAAGACGGTTCACATAGTCGAAGTTCGACGGATTGGAACCATAAACCGAGCGGAATTCGGCGGACTGCACGAAGCCCCAGCCCACTTCCGTCAGGCTTGCGCCATTGTCCAGCTGCTTTACCCAGTAGTTCAGACCACCGGTATCCGGCGTACGATCGAAGGCCGCCTGATAGATGCGATAGGCCTGTCCGGCATTGCCGTTGAGATCAACAGCCAATGTTCCGTTGTCAAAGCGAACGCGCTCGACATTCAGGAAATCATTGTCGGAGGTGCCGTTCTTCTTGTCGAGGAAGATGTAGCTTCCGTCCGAGCTGATCGTGTAATCGGAGCTGCGTCCGGAAAGGACAACCGTATCGATACCGCGGCCACCATCGACGATGTCGCTACCACCTCTGGTGTAGATGGTGTCGTAGCCATCGTAACCGGCAAGCTTGTCATTGCCGGTTGAGCCGTAGATCGTGTCATCACGCTGCAGCATGAGGCCGATGAAGCCTTTCAGATCACCACGGCTAAGGTAGAAATTCGCCTGCGCGGCGGAAATGGAGAAACCGTAGACTTCGCCGACGATGGAGTTTCCAGTGTACTGACTGAAACCGGTCATCGTGCCGGTCACAAGATTTCGGCCGGAATAGCCGAAGCCATAGCCGTCGTAATAGGCCGTTCTCGTACCATCGCTGATCACGAGTTCCGTTGACGTGCCGCGTACGATATCCCCCGCCCAGAATGTCGGGTCGATCAGGTTCGTCGTCGTATAGGCCTGGGATGTCGCCACTTTAGTCCTCCATCAAAGCATGTGCCATCGGGATTACATTAGCACATCTTTATGTTCAATCATGGTGTCTAGCTTGCCATCAATCCGGGGGAAATTGAGGCGCAACGCCCCAGAAGCAAGAGCAGCCTTTAAAATTATCACTATTTTCCTTTGGCTTGCCTGTAGCGTTGCTGAACAGAAAGGGCTGATCGAGGAAATTTCAGCGACAGGGGCTGGCTCAAAACATTGGTAACCATTTGCCGCTATACAGGATGCACGGGCCGTGTTCTGCCCCATGCCGTCGAGACGTCCTTGTAGTGCGTCCGCCTCGACGGCCAATGCCTTACCCAGAATCGGGAATAAGGATCGTCTGTCTTCGATCCTTCAGGCAGTCAGGCGCGACGGATTATACCGCCACGCCTTTTCTTTCGATCAGTTCTTTTCGCGCCCGAATTCATCAGAAACGCGCACGATATCGTCTTCCCCGAGATAGGAACCCGTCTGGACCTCGATCATTTCCAGCATGATCTTGCCCGGATTGTGCAGCCGGTGCAGTTCGCCCTGTGGAATGTAGACGGACTCGTTTTCGCGGACGAACATCACCTTGTCGCCGACAGTCACTTCCGCCGTACCCTTGACGCAGACCCAATGCTCGGAACGGTGGAAATGCTTCTGCAGCGAGAGCTTCTTGCCTGGAAGCACGAAGAGGCGCTTTACCTGGAAGCGGTCGCCATGCAGCAGCGACGTGTAGCCACCCCAGGGACGATAGGATGTCGGGTGGGTCTGGGTCAGATCCGATGTCGCCTTGGACGCAGCAAGCTTCTTAACCAGCTTGCCGACTTCCTGCGCTTCATCCAGACGACCGACATAGACGGCGTCCTCGCTGGCGATGACCGCCATATCCTTCAGGCCCTGAACGGCAAGATGCGTGGAGCGGGACAGAACCAGCGAATTCTCGCTGTTGACAACAGTCGCATTGCCGAGCACGACATTGCCGCCTTCGTCTTTTTCGCCAAGCTTCCAGACGGCATCCCAGCTGCCAAGATCCGACCAGGGGAAGGTGGAAGGTACCACAGCGGCGTTCGAGGTTTTCTCCATAACCGCATAATCGATGGAGATGTCCGGGCTCTTCGAGAAGCTTGCTTCATCGAGGCGCGCGAAATCCAGATCAGTTGCGGCGTTTGCAACTGCTTCCTGGGATGCCTGATAAACTTCCGGCGCAAAAGCCAGGAGTTCGCTCAAGAGCAGGCTTGCCTTGCACATGAAGATGCCGGAGTTCCAGTAGAAGCCACCGGCAGCCAGCATTTCTTCCGCCTTGGCGACAGGCGGCTTTTCCACAAAGCGCTTCACACGGTAGGCGCCCGTTTTCAAAGCCTCGCCCTGCTCGATGTAACCGTAACCGGTCGCGGGTTCGGTCGGGGTAATCCCGAAGGTCACGATCTTGCCGGTCAGCGCCGTATCACGGGCAATCTCGATTGCCTTGCGGTAATGCGCGCCCGCATCGATCTCATGGTCTGAGGCGAGAAGCTGTAGAACGGCATCCTCGCCAAAGCGGGCGGTCAGGAAGAAGGCTGCTGCTGCAATCGCCGCGGCCGTGTTGCGGGCAACGGGCTCCAGCAGGATGCCGGAAAGGTCTACACCCACTTCACGTGCCTGCTCGGCAACCTGGAAACGGAAATCCTGGTTGGTGATGACGATCGGCGCCTCATAAAGATCCGGATCAGCAACGCGCACCAGAGTTTCCTGAAACAGGGTACGGTCACCAACGACCTGAATGAACTGCTTTGGTGCACTTGCACGCGACAGCGGCCACAAACGCGTTCCCTTGCCGCCAGCCATGATGACGGGGATGATCTTGACGCTCACGAATATCTCCCAGACTTCCAGTAAATGCGGGGCGACACGGCCTCGCGCAGGTTTTCTTCAGCGGTTGCCCGCAGCCCATTGACGAATAAGGCCGAGGCCCTGCTCCAGCAAGTCGCCAGCCGCCTGTTCGTCGCCTGCCTCGACATAGCAACGCATTTCCGGCGCATTTCCGGATGGACGGAAGTGGATGATACGACCGTCATCCAGCGTGACCCGCAAACCATCAATGTCGCTCTTGTTTGCAACAGTGGCAATCGGCTGCAGGAAGGCGGAAAGGTTTGCGTCCGACTGACGAAGATGCGCCATCAGCGCAGCGCTTGTCTCGACCGGAAAATTCTCCAACCGGTCTGCCGTGGCAAAGGGCAGTTTGAAGGAGGAGGCAACTGCAGAAAGCGGCTTGCCCTCCCCTTTTGCCAAGGCAAGCGCTGCCAGAACCGGCAGGAAGCTGTCGCGCGTCGGAAGCGGCTCAAGATCCGTCCCGGACAGGGAGAAAGCCGAGGCTGTCAGGACACCGCCATTGGCTTCAAAGCCCATGACGGCCTGTTTGCCGCTCGCCAACGCCGCGTTCATGCCTTCGATGACATAGGGAGAACCGACACGCGTGCGAGTGACGCTATAGGTTCCGGCGGCTTCGATGCCTGAATTCGATGTCACAGGTGTTACGACGATCTGGGCTTCCAGCAGGCGGGCAACAATCAGGCCGAGAAGATCGCCCCGCACGGGAGTACCGGTTTCATCTGCCACGAGCGGCCGGTCACCGTCGCCATCGGCGGACACGATTGCATCGAGTTGGTGTTCAGCAGCCCACCCTCTGAGCAGGCCTATGGTCTCCTCGGAAACCGCCTCGGTATCCACCGGAATAAAGGTTTCGGAACGACCAAGCGCCAGGACCGACGCGCCATAGTGCTTCAGCACCTGGACCAGACCATCGCGTGCGACAGTGCTGTGCTGGTAGACACCGATCTTCAGCCCGGCCAGTACTCCATTTTCTAAGAGCGTGGCATTACGATCCAGAAACTGGCCGAGTGCCTGCGCTTCCTGATCCGGAGCTTTGAAAGCAGGAAGATCGAATTCAGCATCACCCAGCTCCCCGGCGATCCGGGTGATCTGCTGCTCGTCATTCTTGTCGATCTCACCGTCCGGGCGGTAAAACTTGATGCCATTGCGATCTGCCGGGATATGCGAGCCTGTCACCATCAGCGAAGCCCGCTTGCGCGACATGGCATAGAGCGCAAGCGCCGGGGTTGGAATGAACCCGCAATGGATCGGCTTCAGGCCGGCAGCAACCAACGCTGCGATGCATGTACCGACAATAGAGGGGCTCGACGGGCGAAAATCGCCTGCCACGTAAATCTCATCGCCAGCCTTTGCCATGCCGGTTTCAAGCAGATGGCGCGCGAATGCCGTTGCATAGAGCGCAGAGGCATGGCCCTCAAGTTCCGTGACAAGTCCGCGAAGGCCGCTGGTGCCAAATTTCATGACAAGGTCCTCATGTCCCTGCGTGGCGGCCCATTCTCTCCTGTAACAGGCCCACCCGCACATTTATTCGTGTGCTGGGTTAAGCTGTTCTTGCCCTGTGTCAAGCAAGGCGTGCGAGGCAATCCTCTAATTCATAGATGGCGCACACAATATGGTAGAACGAGCTTGCCGGTGCATCCTCATCGACAAAGCTGCCATCGGCCTGCAGCTTGTCTCGCCACAGGCCTTTAAGCGGTACATCCAGAAACAGCTGGAGCGCATCCAAGGCACGCACGGCCGAGGCAAGATAGGCCCGCCGCTCCTCACCTTCCGTGACAACAGCCAACAGCATGGCGCTCTTCAACCATTCTGTTTGTGGCCATAGGCGTGCAAGAGGATCATGAACGGAGAAATCGTCCAGCAGAGCCATGACAGCAACCTTGCGCACCGCACAGAGGCCGCGCCCCTCGCCGATCTCAAAAAGCCGCTTTGCCTTGAGAAGCGCATCCGGGCGATTTCTGGATATCGCCCAACGCGTCAACAACCATGCCCATTCGAACTGATGCCCTGGTTCCATGATGCGACCGCGCTCATCCGGGTGCGGCCTCCACTCACCGTCGAAGAATTCACGTAAGCCACCACTTTCCTGATCGATGAAATGGGTCAGACAGAGCTCGGCGATATCGTCGGCCTGAGCGCGCCATATCTCTTGGTCGAATCCGGCTTGCGCCTCACAAGCCAGAGCCGCCTCGAACAGATGCATATGTGGATTGGAACAGAGCGGCAGCTTGCGGGGGCTTGCCTCTTCAAAGCCAGCCTTGGGATGGGCATAGGTGGCCTTCAGAGTGTTCAGCATTTGAGTGGCGCGTACACTGAGGTTGTGACTGCGATGGGGCTGCGCCTTTGCGATATGGGCATAGGCCAGAATTGCGAATGCCTGATTGTAAAGATCGAAGCTTTCGTCCAGTACCTTGCCCTCATGATCGGCGAGACTTGCGTAAAGGCCGTTTTCGAGTTGGTAGGTTCGATCGTAATAAGAAAAACCGCTTTCCACCGCGCTTTGCCAATCACCGGACCATCTGCGGACGCCCGCTTCTGCAAAACAGAAAACCTGGCGCGGATGCACACGAGACCGACGGTGTGTAGTCGTCGCTTGACCGGTCAGTGTTAATGTTTCCGAATATCCGCCTTCTGCACCATGGAAGCCCTTGGCATGCCACAAAGGAAGCGCGTGATCGTGAAGCCATTTCCTGAGCGCTGATGCGGAGCGATTGAGTTTGTCGACCAGCAGAGACGCGTGTTGCGATCGGGAAGGTATCTCGTGATCTGCGATGGCTGCGGATTGTAAGTTCAAGCCTGTGATCTCTCGGTTGGTTCAGCGTCTATTTCAAGCAGGTAACAAGATGCGGACTCTTGCGGGCTTTTGGACGCAAGGCTTATCCGGCGGGGCCTGTCTTGGGAAGAGGTCCGGCTCTGTCCTTCCCCGTGCATTGATCAGCAGTAGTGCAGATGGAGCACGATATCAATCAACATGCTATCGAGATTGCTATCTGATAGCATTTTGATTGATATCATCAAGATATCTGATTGCTTGTAGGAAAGCTATCAATCAATCAAAATGCTATATGATAGCAATCTGATTGCGATATGAATGCTATTCAGATAGCTTTCTGGAAAGCATTCTTGCGGAGATTCGCCATGCCTGTCATCTGTGCCGCCAATCCCAAGGGCGGAGCCGGAAAGTCGACAACCATACTCGCAATCGCCACCGCACTTGCACAGCAGGGAGGAACGGTGACGATCATCGATGCCGATCCGAACAAACCGATTACAGACTGGCGCAAGGGTCCGAGCAAGCTGCCTCTCAAGGTTATCAGCGATGCAACCGAAGCTAATATTCGTGATCTGATCAACACGGCGGCCGCTGAAGCCCAGTTCGTCTTCGTCGACCTCGAAGGCACCGCCAGCAGACTGGCTTCGCGTGCCATCATCAGAGCCGACCTGACGCTGATCCCGCTCGGCGGCAGTGCGCTTGATGCAAAGCAGGCAGCGCGCGCCGTTGGCCTCGTGCGGGAGAGCGAAGAGGATATCGGCCGCAAGATCAATTTTACGCTCGCATTCAACCGTACGAGCCCGCCACCTTTCATTCGGCGCATCGAGCGGGAGATAACCACCCAGATGCTGGAGAACGAACTGCCGGTCCTTAAAACCCATCTCTATCGACGAGAGGCCTATAATGCCATGTTCATGGAGCGGACCAGCCTCTTCGAACTCAACCCAGCCAAGGTCAACGGTCTGGAAGCCGCCATCGACAACGCGATCCAGCTGACCGAGGAAGTCCTCGACGTTCTCAAATCCAATGCAACGGAGCGTGCCGCCTGATGAGCAACGACCTTGGATTTGGCAAGCCGAAGAAACTCGATCTCTCTGCCTTCCAGCCACGCGCGCCTGAGCCACTGGAAACCAAAGCAGCCGTCCCTGTTCGGGATGAAGAAGAGGCAGCTGATCGCGCTGCCGAACGCGTAGGCTTCCAGAGCCGGGAACCTGTGCAGCGCGTGAAGAGAATCCGGCGTGTCAGCGAACCGCTCGATCAGGCTTTCGTGCGCGCCCCGATCGACGTCATCAACCGCTTCAAGCAGTACTGCAACCAGACAGGCATGTCCTATGGCGAAGCGCTGGACGAGTTGATGCGCAAGGCGGGAATTTGACGATGACACCAGGCTGAGACTGGCTGTGTGCTCCTAAGCGCTTTTGCACCGCCGGTTGGAGCCTTTATCCATTAGGAACGTCAATCTTACGAGCGAGTGTAGTGATGTTCTCAAGTGTGGATCGGCGTGTTTGAACGGCATTATGCCGGAAGCTGACGATCGCTGTTTTCCAGCTCTTGGATGCTTCGATCGCACGAGCCTTTCCGTCCTTAGATTTTTCAGACCTTTATCGGGGTGCATTCCCCGATGGTCGCGAAAAATGTAAAACATTTTTGCGTATCCTGCCACTCTCACTCCCACCTCGGTGCCACTGCCATAGCATCACATGCGCAGTGATGATGGCGGCCCGTTAAGGCCTACCCGTCCATGAAAGTGAATGCATGGCAACTGAGGGAGCTGTCTCGTAAGGCAGCGGGCATCATCACGGCTTCTGGTAACCGACGAACAAAGAACCGTCTCTTTCCCGAAGATCACAATCGCCAAACGCTATGGTCTGACGCTACAGAGTAGCGCTACAATAGCGCGCTACAGTCGTGCTGTATTATAGCGAAGTAGTGTAGGGATGTATGGTTGTGAAGTTATGTTGTTCTGCTCAAGCGCGGACAACACTTCAGATGCTTCGAGCGTTCAGACGAGACTTGGAGCTCGATACCTTGTTGCTGACTTGATCGCGAAAGTGCTCAAAAACTCGGAAATTCTGCGTCCCGGACCTTTCTTGCCTGGGCTCAAACAGGCAATTGCGGTTCGCGAAATTTCGTTCCGTACCTGACCGACACGACAAAAACTTCGAAATCCGCGTCCGCGACAAAATCTGTTTTTGCTTGGCCGAATCCAGTGTGAATCCCGATCGTAAAAACCGACGGCTTTTTGTTGGGACTGGCCGGTCTTGGTGCAGTCAAAAGCCATTTTTGTCGTTCCGGATTTTTCCTTCACCCCTTCAAAAGCCTCTTTCCGGCTATTCGTTTTGTCGGCTTTTTGTCGCCCTCGCGGAGTTTTTGTCTAGTTTTGATTGTTTTATATAGTTTTACGAAAAAAAAGGGGCTTTTTTTGCCTTCAAATCAGAGGCTTATGGATTTTTGTCGTCGGCGATGTACGGAAAAATGTCGGCCAAGTACGGAGTGTCGTCGGCCAAGTACGGAAACAAGTCGGTCAAGTACGGTCTGTCCACAGGCACGACAAAGAGGGGTCAATTCTATTTTGTCGTCGGCAATGTACGGAAATGGCGGATGATTTTTGTCGTCGGTCATGTACGGAAGTTCACGACAAAAATGACAGACAAAAACGAGTGGCTTTTCACTCGCTGTCGATGAGCGTCGGCACGTTGTGCGCTGCCGTTTCCTCGCGCCGTTTCATGACGAGAACAGTCCCGTCCTTGCCCTCCTGAAGCGCCAGATCATAGTCCGGCATGGGGAAGGCCTGCGTGCGGGTAATGAACTCTTTCAGGTCATAGGCGAACTTGCGATATTCCTGGGTGGAGCCACTGCGCTTGTAGATTTCGCGCACGCTGTAGGTTGCCTCACCCTTGCCAGCCGCCTTGCGTGCCAGGCGGTAGATGAAGCGACCAAGGCCCGAACTGATGAGGAAGTAGTCCTCATGAAGCGTCAGGAGCGGAATGGTCTTCTCGTTGCGCACCACGCTCGTATAGACCCAGTCGGGAATGGTGATCTCGATCATGTCGATGCGGTTGGCATTGGTGCGGCTCACCACGCTGTAGCCGCCGATGAGCGGGCGGCTGTCCACCTGCCGGCGGCGGCCGTTCGACAGGTTCACCACCTTGATCGTCGTATTGGCTAGGCGATCGAGCGCCGCTTCGAGATCCTCATAGGATTTTCCGCCATCGGAGCGGCGGCAGAATTTCAGGACGTGCGAGGCGCTTGGGCGATAGGTCTTTGGCGGCAGGCTGGGGCGCAGGCCCTTGGCCTCCTCACGCCGATAGCGGGTGACCTCGTCGGCCAGATGCGAGACCATGTTGAGGAAGATGTCGTAATCGAACACGGTGGCAAGGCCAGTTTCGGCGCCGCCCTCGATGGTGATCAGGCTGTCTTTCAGCTCATAGCGGATGATACCGGCATTCGAGCGCTTGCTGAGCGAGAAGGGGGCAACGTCCATCAGGTTGACGTCGTCCTTGATCGGCGCGTCATAGACGGTCGGCACGAAGAAGGTGAGTTGTGCATCTTCCGGAGGTGCCGAGCGCAGGATGCGCTTGGGCTTGCTCTCCTGCATCAGGACGGCTGCAATATCGGCCTGCAGGCTTTCATTGCGGATGGCTTCACCGAGATTGCGGATCGCACGCGTGATCGGGCTGTCATCGTCCTCGATCTGGTCGAGCTTCAGGTCGGCCCACACACGGCGGCTGTAATAGCGTCTCAGACGGCTCAGCGCATCCTTGTCCAGTTCACACTGGTCGCGGCCGTGAAGGGCGGCAAAACGCTTGGAGAGATCCTGCAGATAGGCATTCTTCTCGTGCAGGGAGAGGCTGGCGAATTCCTCGCGCGGCATCAGGTTGAATTTCGAGCGTTTCATTCCGTCCTGCAGGCTTTCGATCCCAAGCAATGGGTTTCTATCATCGACATTTGGTATAAGAACCGTCCCGAACGTCGTCGCTCTGGCATCACCGAGGGCGATGCCCCTATCCAATGACAGGAAATGCCGAAAATGCTAGCAAAATTGAAACAGCACCTCAAGGAGGTGATGCAGAGTATCAAGGTCATCCAGCCTGATGATCGCAAGCATTTTTCGGCTGAAATTGATAAATTATCTGCGCGGCTCGACCGCATTTCCCAGCTGAACAGCGGGATCTATATCGACCTTCTCAAGGAAAAATCCCAGCGATATTCGGATCAGAGATCGGTCTCTGCTGCTTATGGACAGGTTTATAGCCAGAATAATGAAGATGGTATCATAGCCGAAATCTTCCGGCGCATTGGAATCGACAGCAAGACCTTCATCGAGATTGCTGCAGGTGACGGTATCGAGAACACGACCCGGCTCCTCTTAGAGACAGGATGGCGCGGCCTGTGGGTGGAAGCAGGCGATGCGGAAGCCGACTGTATCCGCAATCTGATGCGCACACCCATTGCCGATGGGCGGCTTGCCTTCGTCAATGACAAGGTGACCCTCGACAATGTGGAAGCCATGGTCGAACAGAGCGGCTTCGTGACGCCTGACTATATTTCCGTCGATATCGACTACAACACGTCGCATGTCTGGCGGAAGCTGATGCGCTTTCGTCCACGTCTCTTCTGCATCGAGTATAACGGCCACTACCCGCCAAGTATGGATTACGAGGTTCCTTACCGCGAGGACAAGTTCTGGGCAGGAACGACCAGGTTCGGGGCAAGCCTCAAGGCGATGGAGCGTATTGGCGCCGAGCATGGCTATCGACTGGTGGGCTGCGATATCTTCGGGGTGAATGCTTTCTTCGTGCGCGAGGATCTCTGCAACGAAGAGCTTTTTATCGGGCCGTTTACCGCAGAACAGCATTACGAGCCGCCCCGCTTCAGTGCTGTCGCCATGCGTGGCCATGCACGGCATCTGCCGTTTGCGGAAGAGTAGACCGAATTTTCCGGATCATCACCAGAGGGTGATGATCCGGTCAGTTGCGCAGTCGGGCCCGCTGTGCGTCTAGAACCGATTGCAGTGTCTCTTCAAGATCGATCGATGGAGACCAGCCCAGATCGCTCTTCAATGACGATGGATTGCCGGACGCTGTCTCCACCCTGTTGGGGAAATAGCGGGCAGGATCGACCTGCACGGTGATTGATCTCGACGATTTTGCCAGCAAGCCCTGCAAGAGGGCCTCGATCGTCACGGGCTGACCGGTCGAGACATTGTAGCAGCGACGGGCGGGGAGGGGGCCCGCAGCTGCCAGCAGATAGACTTCCGCAACATCCTGTACATTGAGGAAATCGCGGCGGGCTTCCAGATTGCCGACATTGAGGATCGGTTCCTGGAGGCCTGCTTCGATGCGGGCGATCTGCTCTGCGAAAGCCGGAACCACATAATCCGGCGTCTGCCCGGGCCCGGTATGATTGAATGGCCGGAAGGCGATTGCCTCAAAACCATCCTCGGCCATCTGCCGCAGCATGATGTCGGCAGCCGCCTTGGTGGCGCCGTAGGGGCTCATGGGCTCAAGGGCAGCACTCTCCTCGACGGGTGCTTTGTCGCGGTTGAAGGCATTGCCATAGGCTTCGGAACTGCCAGACCAAAGAAGCCGTGCTTTCGGTGTCAGGCGGCGCATGGCGTTTGCGATATGGAGTGTGCCCATCACATTGACGCTCCAGGCCTGGGTCGGATCCTTCTGGGCTTCCCGTGGCGCGGCAATCGCTGCCAGATGCAGGACTGCATCGGCTTCGGCAGCGCCGATGGCGCGCTCAACCGCCTGTGCGTCGGTAATATCGGGACGGTATGCGGTATTTGGGTCGATGAACTCGACCTGTTCGATCCGGTCAGCATGATGGCTGAGGATGCGGGCCGTGACGGCACGTCCCACGAAACCCTGCGATCCGGTGATCAGAAGGCGGCGCTTCGGCATGGTGACGTGCTCCTGTCTTCACGATTGATCCTGCCCCACGATAGGGTGGGGCAGGATGAAAATGTTAAAGCGCAGATCAGGAAAGGCGCTTCAGGTCAGCCTCGACCATTTCCCGGATCATGTCTTCCATGCTCGTGGTCGGTTCCCAGCCGAGCTTGGCCTTGGCCTTTGCCGGATCTCCGAGCAGGATGTCCACTTCAGCCGGACGGAACAGCTTCTCGTCGATGACGAGATGATCGTCGATGTTGAGGCCGACATGTTCGAAGGCAATTTCGCACATGGTACGAACAGTCGAGGTGCGGCCGGTGGCCACGACGTAATCGTCAGCCTTGTCCTGCTGCAGCATCAGCCACATGGCCTGAACGTAGTCCTTGGCATGGCCCCAGTCGCGCTTGGCGCTGGTGTTGCCGAGGCGCAGTTCCTTGGAAAGGCCGAGCTTGATGCGGGCAACGCTGTCGGTCACTTTGCGGGTCACGAACTCGATACCGCGCAGCGGAGATTCATGGTTGAACAAGATGCCGCTGGAGGCGTGAATGCCGAAGCTTTCGCGGTAGTTCACGGTGATCCAGTGACCATAAAGCTTTGCGACAGCATAAGGCGAACGGGGATAGAACGGCGTCTGCTCGGACTGGATCGGATGCTGAACCAGACCGTACATTTCCGAGGACGATGCCTGATAGAAGCGCGCATCCGGCTTTGCCAGACGAATGGCTTCCAGAACATTGGTCACGCCGAGCGCGGTCACCTGACCGGTCAGGATCGGCTGCTGCCAGGAGGATGCCACGAAGGATTGCGCCGCCAGGTTATAGACTTCGTCCGGCTTGATCGTCGTGATCGTGCGAACAAGTCCGGAAAGATCCTGCAGGTCACCATCGACGATCTGCACGTCTTTTTCGATCCCCAGCCATTTCAGACGCGTCAGGTTCACATCGGATGTGCTGGAACGACGGGCAAGGCCGTGAACTTCGTAGCCCTTGGACAGAAGAAGCTGGGCGAGATAGGCGCCATCCTGGCCGGTGATGCCAGTGATCAAAGCTTTGCGGGTCACTTCATGCTCCTGGTTGGTCAAGCAGCGTCATCTGCTTAGATAAGGGTCGCTGTTAGCTGATATTCATATTATTGATTCTGAGCCCTCTAGCGGATGCCCCTTTATCGTTCAAGCGGATCCGTGGCAAATTCCTCGCACTCACAAACAGACTTGAGTGCGCATTATAGTTGAGTTTCCACTTCCCATTGCCTTTGCAGCAAACTTCGCTATGAACCGGGGGGATTCAGTGTCAACGGGCTGAAAGACATCGCAATTCAGCCACAATGTTGATACGTTGGTCAGTAAATGACGGTACTGTATTCGCAGGGCATGTCCTGTCAGCAGCGATTGGAAGATAGCTTCATGAAAGTAAATCCGTTTCAGCAGGCGTTGACGACCTATCGCACGATCATAGTCGCGACCATGATCTTCAGTATCGCAATCAACGTGCTGATGTTCGTAAGCCCGCTCTACATGTTGCAGGTTTACGATCGCGTCCTCCATAGCCGCAGTGAAATGACCCTCATCATGCTGACGGTCATCGCGCTGGCAATGTTGGCTCTCTACGGTTTGCTGGAGTGGATCCGCTCTCGCGTTCTGGTTCGCGCCGGTCTTCGCTTCGACGAAATGATTGCCAAGAGCGTTTTCAGCCGCGTCATCACGTCGACATTGAAGAGCCCGCAATCGCGTTCCGAATTCGCCCTCATGGACATCGACCGTCTCCGTGAGTTCCTGACCGGTTCCGGCCTGATCGCTCTTTGCGATCTGCCGTGGATGCCGATCTTCCTCGCGGTCTGTTTCCTTTTCCATCCGCTCATCGGATGGATATCGTTGATCGGTGCGGTCGTCATTTTTGCCATTGCCATCGCCAACGAATTCATGACCAAGAAGCATCTGTCGCAGGCCACCATGGCCAGCCAGGGTGCGATGCACTTCTCCAACTCAACGCTTCAGAATGTGGAAGTCATTCGCGCACTCGGCATGGAAGACAGCCTTCGTTCGCGCTGGAGCTTCATGCATCGTGGCATGCTGGAGAGCCAGGCGATCGCCAGCGACCGCTCTGGCGCTCTGCTCTCGATCTCCAAATTCGTGCGTATGGCCCTTCAGACCATCATTCTGGGTGCCGGTGCCTATCTGGCGCTTGAAGGCGCGATTTCGCCCGGTTCCATCATCGCTGCCTCAATCATGATGGGTCGCGCCCTGCAACCTGTTGACCAGGTTGTCGGTCAATGGAAGCAGTTCCTCGGCGCGCGCCAGGCCTATGACCGCCTGAACAAGATTTTCGTTGAAATGCCGGAAGAAGACGACAAGCTGCCACTTCCGGCCCCAAGCGGCACACTTCATATCGAGCAGCTTGCCGTTGCGGCTCCCGGTGGCAAGACGCCGCTCGTTCACAGCGTTTCGATGCTAGTGAATCCCGGTGAGGCCGTGGCGATCGTCGGCCCGAGCGGGGCTGGCAAGTCCAGTCTCGTGCGTGCTCTTGTCGGCGTCTGGCCTCCAGCTGCCGGTACGATCCGTATCGATGGTTCCGAACTCCAGCATTGGGATGCCGATGCACTGGGTCGCCACCTCGGCTATCTGCCGCAGAGCGTGGAACTCTTCGCCGGTACGATTGCGGAGAATATTTCGCGCTTCCGGGAAGACGCAAATCCGGATGATATCATCGAGGCGGCCAAGCTAGCCAACGTGCACCACCTGATCCAGAACCTGCCGGATGGCTACGATACGCAGATTGGCGTCGGTGGACGCTCTCTCTCCGGTGGTCAACGCCAGCGCGTCGGTCTTGCCCGCGCACTCTACGGCAATCCTTCGGTCATCATTCTGGACGAGCCGAATGCAAACCTCGACAGCGAGGGTGAAGAGGCGCTCAATCAGGTTATCCTGAAGCTGAAGCAGATGGGTAAGGCCATTCTCTTCGTCAGCCACAAGATGAGCCTTGTTGCCATGTCGGACAAGACGCTGGTTCTGGCACAGGGCCGCATGCAGGGCTTTGGTGCCACCCGTGATCTGCTTCAGCCGAAGCCCGCGGTTGCCGCCGTTGCCCAGCAACCGGCCGGGCAGGATGAAGGCGGTCAGTCGCAGGAGCGCAGTGCGGCGTCCTAAAGGGCGCCACGCGATGAAGGCAGGTCCTTGCCGGGATCTGGTGGACGACAATCGGCGCATGATGGCGCTAGCGAAAGAAGTGAATGCCTGAGATGACGAAAGCAAAACCTGAAACCAAGCGTTCCTTTTCTCCCAAGCCCTATATCGCAGCGGGCTATGCCTCCGTATTCCTGGGACTCGGCGTCTTCGGAACCTGGGCCGCGACTGCGCCTCTGGCCAGCGGTGTTGTGGCCCACGGTGTCGTCTCGGTTGAAGGAAACCGAAAAACCATCCAGCATCTGGAAGGCGGCATTGTTTCGGAAATCGTCGTCAAGGAAGGCGATATCGTCAATCCGGGTGATGTTCTCGTCAAGATCGACCCGACCCAGGCGACCGGCAACTACACGGTCTGGAGTACAAAGCTTCTCTATCTGCAAGCTGCAGAAGCCCGGCTTGTGGCAGAAGCCAAGGGAAGCGCAGACATTGATTTTCCGGACACCCTGCTGACCAGCACCATGCCGGAAGCAAAGGCTGCCATGGCGCTTCAGAAAAACATTCTGGAAACCCGTCTCAAGACCCGGGACGGTCAGGTTGCGATCCTGAACTCTCGCATCCAGCAATTGGCGAAGGCAACGGAAGGCCTGACGAACCAGTTGAATGCGAGCGACAAGCAGGTCGCGTCGATGAACGAAGAAATGGATCGCATGAACAATGGCCTGAAGACAGGTGCAGTTCCGATCAACATGATTTCGCAAATGACGCGTCAGCTGCTGGAAATGCAGCGTATTCGCGGTGAAGCCGAAACCGATCTCGCCAAGATCCATGAGACGATCAGCGAAACCGAGTTGCAGATCGTGCAGACGAAGCAGGAATATGCCGACAAGGCCGTCAGCGAGCACAAGGAAGTGCGCGACCAAATCGAGGAAGTGCGTGAGCGCGCCCGCGTTGCCAAGGATGTGCTGGAGCGGACCACTGTTCGCGCGCCTGTCCGCGGCATGGTGCAGAATATCCGCATTCACACCACGAACGGCGTCATTCGTCCCGCCGAGCAGCTTCTCGACATCGTACCGCTGGACGACGATCTGCTCGTCAATGCCCAGATCCGCCCGATCGATATCGATAGCGTAAGCTCGGATGCAAAAGTGGAAGTGCGCTTCTCCGCCTTCTCGGCCAAGACCACGCCTGCGATCTACGGCGAAGTCTCCGTTCTCGGCAAGGATGTTATCCAGCCGGAAGCCGGCACGAACCGGGAGCCCTATTATCTGGCGCTCGTACGTGTCGACGACCAGAACGTTCCGCCGGAAATCAAGGGACGCATCATCGCCGGCATGCCGGTCGATGTGATCATCTCGACAGGCGAGCGGACATTTGCCCAGTATCTGACCAAGCCGCTGATCGACTCCTTCCACAAGAGCATGAAAGAGCATTGATCACGCGCATCGCTTGGTGATCAATCGGGGCTAGGGGTCCGCATGGATGTCGTTCTTTCGGTGCAATCGATCAAGTATCCGCTGACGGGTATTGGTCGATACACCTACGAGCTTGCTCGTCATCTGCCAGATCTTCCGGACGTGCAGAGCCTGCGTTTCTTCGATGGAGAAAACTTCGTTGATCGCCTGCCGGATGCCAGTTCGCTCAGCGCGGATGATGCGGTGCGCGCTTTCCACAGTGGTCCGGTTCATCGAATGAAGCGGTTTCTGGCGCGCAGCCGTCTGGTCGTCGATGCCTATCGCTTCCTGAAGGCGCGCACGGAAAAATCGCCCTTCGCCGGTCTGGAAAACCATGTCTATCATGGCACAAATTTCTATGTCCCGCGCTTTCCCGGGGCCTCGGTCGTGACGATCCACGATCTGTCCGTCTTCACGATGCAACATTTCCATCCGCGTGAGCGGGTGACCTATCTCGGTCGCGAAGTCGAGGCCTCGTTGAAGCGGGTCGATCGCATCATCACCGATTCAGATTACATCAAGGCGGAAATCATTTCCTATTTCGGCTTTCCGGAAGAACGGATCAGCGTCGCCAAGCTTGCCTGCGGCGAAGAGTTCAAACCGCGTACAGCTGATGAAGTGGCCGAGGTTCTGGGCCATTATGGCCTGACTTACGGTGAATACGCTTTTTATGCTGGAACGATCGAACCCCGGAAGAACCTGTCCAATCTCATCGAAGCCTATGGACGGCTGCCCTCCTCTGTTCGAGAGAAGCGCCCGCTGGTGCTGGCAGGTTTCAAGGGCTGGAACAATGCCGACATCCTGAACCGGATCGAGCAGGGCAAGCGGGAAGGCTGGATCAAGTATCTGGGCTATGTGCCGAATGACCACCTGCCGCATCTTCTCTCCGGTGCTGCCCTGTTTACGTTTCCGTCCTGGTATGAAGGTTTTGGTCTTCCCGTTCTCGAAGCCATGGCGTCCGGCGTGCCGGTGATGACATCTCCTCTGTCCTGTCTTCCTGAGGTCGGGGGCAGTGCGGTGCTCTATGCTCAGCCTGACCGGATCGACGACATGACTCAAGCCTGCGAACGAGCGCTATTCGATGAGGTCTGGCGCGGGAAGGCGCGCGCCGATGGGCTTGCCCGTGCAGCAACCTTCAGCTGGCAGCGTTGCGCGGAAGATACCGCGCATGCCTATGCGCTTGCGCTGAAGAACCGAAAATAGTCCTTCAGGATAGGCTTCTCAGGAGAAATGCTTTAGTCGACTGCCAGGGCATTTCTCCGGAAATGCAAAAGGTGCTCGTCAAAGCGCCTGGTGAAACCAAACAGTCAGGCAAGGCGACCCCTTATCAATGCTGAATGCCATCTGGAACTATCGATATTTCATCGTGACGTCGGTGCAGGCCGATTTCAGGAACCGTGTGGCGCGCAGCCGTCTCGGTCTGTTGTGGCTCGTCATTGCGCCGCTCGCCCAGATCGTCACCTATGCCTTTGTTCTTTCGTCCGTGATGTCGCAACGACTGCCCGGAATCGACAATACCTTTGCCTATGCCATCTATCTGATGGCAGGCTTCCAGGGCTGGTTGCTGTTTGTCGAGATCATCAGTCGCAGCATGAATGTCTTCATCGAGAGTGGCAATGTTCTGAAGAAGATCGCCTTTCCCCGCATTGCCCTGCCATTGGTCGTCGTCATCACCTCTGTCATCAACAACCTGATCTTCTTCGTTGTGCTGCTGGCTGTCTTCACCCTGGCCGGTTTCCAGATGGGGTGGAACGTTCTGTGGTTGCCGGTTCTCATCGCCGTCAATGCGGCCTTTGCCGCCGGACTTGGCGTAACCCTCGGCGTCCTGAACGTCTTTATTCGCGATGTTGGCCAGATCGTACCGATCGTCATTCAGTTCCTGTTCTGGATGACGCCGATCGTCTATGTGAAAGACATTCTGCCGCCGGCCTTCCAGTCGATCATCAAGGCCAATCCACTGTTCTGGATGGTGGAAAATTATCACCGCGTCATGGTCTACAACACCATGCCCGACCTGAAGGTGCTTGGCGTGCTTGGTTTTCTGGCACTGGCGTTCCTGGCTCTCGGCTTCACGCTCTTTCGCAAGGCAAGCCCTGAAATGGTGGATGTGCTATGACGAATGTGGTCATGACCGTCGACAAGGTCGGCAAGGTTTTTCGTCGCTATCGGCACGAACTGCATCGCGTTCTCGGCTGGTTTTCTCTGCCCGTCGGACAACCGGAAGAACGCTGGGTGCTGCGTGACATCAGCTTCACTGTCGAGGCAGGCCAGGCGCTGGCGATTGTCGGTCGCAATGGCGCAGGCAAGAGCACGCTGCTCAAGCTGATTACCGGAACCATGCGCGCGACCGAAGGCAATATCGGCCTTTCGGGCAAGATTTCCGCTATTCTCGAATTGGGGATGGGCTTCAATCCGGATTACACCGGTCGCCAGAACGTGTTTCATGCGCTCGGCCTCATGGGCTACCAGCATGCGGATATTGCGGCAGCCATGGAAGGTATCGAGGCGTTCTCCGAACTGGGAAGCTATTTCGATCAACCGCTGCGTGTCTATTCCAGCGGCATGCATATGCGGCTTGCCTTTTCGGTTGCGACGGCATTTCGTCCGGACATTCTCATCGTCGATGAGGCGCTCTCCGTAGGCGACGCCTATTTCCAGCACAAGAGCTTTGACCGCATCAAGGAGTTCCGCCAGCAGGGCACGACCCTGATCCTCGTCTCGCATGACCGGATGGCACTGCTCAGCCTTTGCGATCGGGCCATTCTTCTGCACGAAGGTGCCGTGGCGCTTGATGGAGAGCCAGAAACCGTTCTCGACTATTACAACGCCCTGCTCGGGCAGAAGGAAGCGCAGCCGATCCTCACCGAAGAGCGGGAGGATGGTCGCGTCCAGACAAGCTCCGGTTCGCGTAAGGTTTCGATCGTCAAGACATGGCTGGAAGACGAGAAGGGCGGTCTTGTCGATACGCTGGATGTGGGGGCGGAAGTCTCTATTCGTGTGAAGGCCAAAGCGAACGAAGACGTCGAGTCTCTCGTCTTCGGCTATGCGATCAAGGACCGCTTCGGTCAGACCATGTATGGCACGAACACCTATTACAGCGAACAGGCGCTGACCGATGTGAAGGCCGGGGAAGAGATCGAATTCTCCGCGCGCTTCAGGGCGGACCTGGGTGTGGGAACCTATTCGGTAGCTCTGGCGCTGGTCGGTGGCGAGAGCCACATCGAGGATAATTATGAATGGCGCGATCTCGCCATCATCTTTGATGTCGCCAACACCAGTAAGCAGACCTTTGACGGGCGGATCTATCTGCCGTCAGTCTTTGCCGTCTCAAGACGCTAGCAACTTCTCATAATCTTCGCCAATGACCGTGACGTCGAAGTCGCGCGATCGGCGTTTGAGAGCCTCGATGTCGTGCGAGGCATCGAGGGCTGAGGTGATTGCTTGCGCCAGCGCGTCCGGGTCTGCGACAGGCACAAGAGTTCCGAACGTGCCGTCTTTCAGAATCTCCCGCGGACCGTGGGGCGCATCTGTCGATACGACCGGGATGCCCGAAGCCAATGCCTCAACCAGAACATTGCCAAAGCCTTCGGTTCTGGAGGACAGAACGAACAGATCACCTGCCGCATAGCAGGTTGCCGGATCGTTCACATAGCCTGCGAAGAGAACGCGTTCGGATATTCCAAGGGACCGGGCATAGTCCTGCAGTTCTGTGCGCAGCGGACCATCTCCAAATAGAACCAACCGCGTGCCCCGCGACGGATCCAGTCGGCTGAAAGCGTCGAGCAGGGTCCGGTGATCCTTCACGGCAACCAACCGGCCAAGCGTGATGACAACAGGACCCTCGCCCATTTCGGCAAGCTTATCTTCCCAGGCATACCGCTCATGACTGCGCCGCGCCGGGGAGGGGAGAGGATTGCAGATCGTAACGAGCTTGCTTCTTTGAAAGCCCCGTTGAACGAGATCTTGTCCGATTCCATTCGAAACGCTGATTGCCTTGGTGCTGCGCCTTGCTGTCACCCGGTCGAGAAGGTCGACGACCCTATAGGCGAGGCCGCCAAGCTTCATCTGTGAAGCCGCGTGATAGGAAGGGAAAAACAGAGCTTTGGATCTTGCGAGCAGCAGAGCTACAGCCATCAGGGCGTTGGCAAAATCCAGTGCTGAAAAAACGGCATCCGGTTGTTTGCGCCGCAGGAAAAGAATTGTCCGGAACATTCCCTGGAGGGTGATTATCTTGCCGAACCGTCCGTGGTCCGCCGCAAGATCCAGACTGACCAGCCGCACACTCTCGCCGACGAGCTCCCTGTTAGGGCCTTCCTGATTCCAGACGAACAGAGTGACCTCATGACCTCGGCGCGCCATTTCATTGGCAATCAGAACGCAAACCCGTTCTGCGCCGCCGCCAATCAAAGCGGGGATGTGGAAGACGAGACGACGGGGCACAGTCACTGATGTGCTCTTGCAGAATGGTTCAATCGCATGTCGACATACATACCGCGCATGACTGAAAGGCCAAGACCGAACAGAAGACCGAGAATTGCGCCGATGACGAAGAGCGCGGCTGTACCGGGTGGCCATGAGCGACCATTCGGCGGTAGTGGGGGCGTAACAATCCGGACAGTGTCGGTTGTAATCAATTCCCGCTCCGAGATTTGCCGGACGCGGACCAGAAAACTTTCGTAGATCTGGGTCTTTGCCAGTGCTTCCCGTTGCAGATCGCGAAGTTCGACCTGTGACTGAGCATCGTTGAAGGCGGAATTCTTAAGCTCGACCATATTGGAGCTGAGGTTCCGCAAGGCCTCATTGGCTTTGTCCAGATCCGCCTGGGCAGCGTTTGTGGCGCGCTGAAGCTCATTCTTGATCTGTTCTCGCACCGAATTGAGTTCGCTTTGCGTGCGGGTAATCGAGGGGTGGCGCAAACCATAGATCATCTGCTGGGAGCTCAACTGCTGTTCTAAAACAGCAGCCCGCAGTTTCAGGTCGCGCAATGTGTCAGAGACCACAGGAATGGTGGCGGCTGAGTTATCGCTGGCCCGGATCAGAGCATTATAGTTAGCCTGGGCATCGATCACTCGTGTTCGGGCAGCCAAAACCTGGGTATTCGTCTGCGACATTGTTTGAGAACTGACGAGTTGACCATTTTCGCCCGTCGTCAGTCCATGGGTTCGCTTATAGGCCTCGACAGCTTCTTCTGCGGCAAGGGCTTGTTTCTTCAGATCAGTCAGGCGGTCATCCAGGGCCTTGGCGGCTCTTCCTGCCGTTTCAGATTCCGTATTGGCCAGCTCTGCATTGAAGGCTTCGATGATTGCCTTGGAAATTGCAATTGCCTTGTCTGTGGACTGAGCGGTTACCGACAATCGCGCAACGAAGGAACGATCGTCAAGGTTCAGGGAAATCTTTGTCTGCAGAACCTTGAGTGCTGCCAGATTGGGGTCCGGCTTGCCGTTGGATATGCTACCGCCAAAGATGGAGGCCATAAGCCCGACGCTTGAGGGTTTATAGAACTCGCGATCTTCACCCAGTTTCAGACTTTCCACGACCCGTGCCAGAACATTGCCGGAGGTCATCAGGCGCGCACGGTTGGAAATTGCCATACGCAAGCCCTCGCCCTGTTGTGCTGGCTGGGCGTAAAGATCGTTATTGATAATCTGAATATTGGCGGGCTCTATCAACACATCCGTGCTGACGGAGTAGTAACGGGTAGCAAGCAGGCCGTAGGTGGCGGCCACAAAGGCAAAGAGAAAACTACACACAAGCGTAAGCTTCAACCCTGCTTTGAGCCATACGAACAGGCGCCGAAGATCTACCTCAAGAAAGTCACCCATCTTCTCGATCGTAATGGGTGTGTCCTGGCCACTTGCTTCAGCATGTTGCGCACCGGTGCGACTGGGGCCGTTCTCATAGGTGAGCAAGGAGGGCGCAGCTGTTGCGCGCGCTGATGGATCTCGCTTGAGAGCAGACATATGTTAACGCCTCATTTTCCTTAAGACGTTACCTTAAGTCCATGAGGTTAATGTCCCACTTATGGATTGCTGGGATACTTGCATTGCGTCTTATATAAGGTGGCATGACATGACCGATGAGCGGATGATCTCCGCAAGCCGCCAGAACGCTGTCGAACTGGCCTTTCTGGTACTGACAGTCACGGCATTGTTGCTGCGCCTTTTCGTTCCCAACCTTCTGCTCGATCTCTTCGTAAGCTACACGACCGAAGGCGGCAATTTCCTGGTGAAATTCCATCTTGCAGCCTATGCAATCGTGTTGGTCCTGTTCGGATCGCTCTTTGCAAGGCCTTTTGTGCTACAGGGATCAGACATTGCTCTCTTCAAGAGTTTCATCGTCTGCAGCGGTCTGATCATTCTTCTGACGGCCTTTATCGTCGTCACAAATGGCTTCGGCGCTACCGGCTTCTTGATCGACACCTATCTGGTCGCGATGCTGGCGGGATTGTTGCTTATCAGCCAAAGCCGCGAGGCGCGCTACAGAACCGGAGAAATCATTCTCATCATCATGATCTTGAGCGCTGTTCTGGGCATTGTCGAAATGCTGTTTCAGCAGCGGCTCATGCCGTTTAGTGAGGGAGAACCAGTCTTTCGACCTACAGGCTTGACGGGACACCCCCTTTCCCTCGGTTCACAGACTGTCCTTGCAATTGGCTTCTTGACGCTCACACGCTGGCGGCTGTGGGTCAAAATAGCCATTGCTCTCCTTCTGTTCGTTGGTCTGGCGGCTGCTGGCGCTCGACTTGCCATGCTCGCCGGGGCGGCCCAGATCATTTCTCTGCTTTACTTTTCTTCATGGAGCGGTCTTTCAAAGCAGCAGGAAAAGAAAATCAAGTTTTTCGCCATTTTGTTCGTGCTGGTCATGGGATGCGTGCTGATCGCAGGGCTTTTTGCTGCAGGTTTCCTCAGCCGTTTTGGAGGCAGTCTGTTTGACGAAAACTTCATGGCGCGCGTGCGAATTTACCAGGTCTTCAGTTTGGTCACATGGCGGGATATTTTTTCAGGCATGGACGCAAACGTTCTGCTGGCACTGGTTCGAGAAAAACTGGACCTGCCTTTCATCGAAAGTGCGCCCGTTTATATCATCCTCACGCTAGGCCTGCCCGCAGCACTTGGCTTTACCTATATCATCGTCAAATATTTCAGGGCTCTTTTGACTGAAGTCCCGGTTCAGGCAAAGATCGCAGGCCTCACCTATATCCTTGTGAACCTGTCGAATAATGGTTTGGCGACGAAGACACCGGATATCATCTTTCTGACGGTTCTGGTGGTCGCTTTTCGCCACGCAGGATCATCAGTGCCTGCAGTGCGCGTAGATCGGCATTTTCACCAGGTGCTATCGACAACCTCCAATGGGCCGCACCGATTAAGTGTGTGAATACCTTTCTTCTGCCAAGCCGAGCCTGTAGTAACCGGGAAGACATTTCCCAAAATCACGTCCTCATCGTTGAGGGACAGGATTTCGCGCAGTCCCAGGCCACCACCATAGACCTCACTGCCATCTTGCACTGGCAGAAAGAGGCGGCCGTTTTCTTCGAGAATACATCCACCCGGCCGCGCGCCGCGTTTGTCTACAAGAATGGGATTTAACTTATGCGGTAGCCAGGGCCCCATGAGATCCGGGGCGCTGTAGACTACGAGCGTATCGGAGGCACTACCTTTGCCGATCTTCTCGGTTGCGAACATATAGAAGCGGCCATCGCGTTCGATCAGTGTCACATCATTGATGTTTGCACCTTCGATCAGGACTCTCTCCCTGATCCATCGATCGGGAAATTCCTCTGCTCTATAGAGAACCACTTTCTGCGCGCCACCGGACTCCGGGATCATGAAAATGGAATCCTTATGTCGGAAGACATTTGGATAGGACAGATGGTGAGGTTCACGAAGCACGATACGGGGCTGAGAGAGCGTTCCATTGTCTTGAAGCTCCGCAACGCTGATGACGCCCTTGTCCTCCCGATAAGGAAATTCTTCGACAAAGACATAGAAACGCCCCTTGTACTCGAAAGGAAACGGGTCTGCGTAAAACCGCTCCCCGTCATCTTTCAACTCAATGAAAGGGGTTGGATCAGGCCTATCTCGCGCAGGCGAAATGCCGTTTCCTTCTGTAACTCGCCAGGCCGTTTGCCAATAGAATGGCTTATGGTTCTTTGACAATCGGGCAATCACCTTTCGCAGCACAGCGCGGCCAAAATCATAGGGATAGCGCAGGAGGAAAAATGAAGGTGTGACCTTGTCCGCGGAGCAGGAAATTTCATGGCTTTGGCCCGCTGACAGGCGGGCAACAGCACTCAGCACCAATGTTTCGACAGCAGCGTTCAGTTCATCCCTTGTATGAGATAGAAAGACTTGCCGACTCATCATTGGCTGACCTTGCGCGACGGCGCGTCCATCAACAAAAACCACGATATTGGCATGCCGCGATTTAGTTTTGGTACTGGCGAGGGCTGCCAGGAAATCCGCGTGGCCGTTGATCTCGACTGTAAGACGCGGCGCCTGCGTATTGACAGACTCCTGGGTTAAATCGACGATCAGATCAGCATCGAAATTTGACGATTTTCCCTCGGGCACCGTAGGCTGTGGCAGTCGCAAAAGCTTTCTCTCACTCGCGAGAATGAAGCGTAGAAGGATATTTTTGGAGGTGCAGCTTCGGCCTTTATGGATACAGACGTTATGGCCCAATAATGTCAAACGGTGCTGGAGGTTATCTAGGAAAACATCCGCTCCTTCGTCAATTTTCAATACTATATTCATTCTTCTCCTGCCTCGATACACCAAGCTGTAAGCAATTCCCCAATATATCATTAACTTAATATATTTCCGGGTGTCCCTAAGTGCGCCTAGATTAAAATTTTACGTATTTTAGTTTTCGAATATTCATTGCTCCTGCGCCATTTTGCCTTTCAGAAATTCAGGGAGAGAGTGCGCGTGGAATTCCCCGGGTCTAAGCAATGATTGCCAGGCCTTATCGGAAGCAATCTTACGCTGCACTTTCCAACAGAAACTTGCATTCTGTCAGTTTGCGTGGAGTGAGGCAGTCATGAAAGTAGCGATCTTTGGCCTGGGCTACGTCGGGTTTACTGCCATGTGCTGCATTGCGGCAGACGGACATTCGGTCGTCGGTTTTGATGTCAGTGAAAAAAAAGTCTTGGGAATTCGAGCCGGACATCCTCCGATCATCGAAGCAGGTCTTGAAGAAATGCTGCAGTCGGGCCTCACCAAGGGCTTGATCTCCGCCCATACGAAGATCGGCAACCGTCTTGCCGATGTCGACCTCGCGATCGTTTGCGTCGGAACGCCAAGTGCGCCGGATGGCTCCCACAATATGACCTATATTGCGGAAGTTTCACGCCAAATTGCTTCGGCTGTCAAATCAGGTCATCGCAGTACGCCTCTGGTCGTTGCCTATCGTTCTACAATTCGTCCTGGCACCATAGAGGGACTGATTGCGCCGATCTTCCGTGCTGAACTGGGCGCTGATTTCGCCGCTTCTGTCGAAATTGTCTACCATCCTGAGTTCCTGCGTGAAGGTTCGGCCGTCAAGGATTACTTCGATCCGCCCAAGATTGTGGTGGGTACCGTTGACGGACAGCCGAATGAGTGCCTCGCTCTACTCAACCGGAACATCCAGGCACCAACGTTCGTGGTGAATTACGGTGAAGCGGAACTCACTAAGTTTGTGGATAATACCTGGCATGCGCTGAAAGTCGCCTTCGCCAATGAGGTGGGCCGGGTCTGTCTTCAGCTTGGATTGAGCGCATCGAAGGTCAGTGAGATCTTTCTTTCAGACACCAAGCTGAATATTTCGAGCTATTATATGCGCCCCGGCGGTGCCTTTGGTGGCTCCTGTCTGCCCAAGGATGTGCGGGCCTTTCAATATATTGCAGCTGACTGCGGTGCCCACACGCATGTTGTGGATTCGCTCCTGCGCTCGAACGAGGCACACAAGTATCGGCTTTATCAGTATGCTGCCAATGGCTTGAAACCGGGGGGCAGAGTGCTTCTCGTAGGGCTGGCCTTCAAGGCTAATACCGACGACTTGCGTGAGAGTCCGAACATTGATCTGGCGCGCGCTTTCCTACGCGATGGCTATGACCTGCATGTGTTTGATCCCGCAATTGATGCCACCAAGCTGGTCGGCGCCAATCTGGGCTACGCTTATACGCAAATTCCAACCCTCTCAAAGCTTCTGGTCGATAAGGCAACCGCCGAGACGACCGCCTACGACCGCATCGTCGTAACCAACGACACAGGCAAGCTCCTCGAGCTCGCAGACAAGGCAAACGTCGTCGAGATCGCACGGCTGCCTTGAGCAGATCAGTCGATGCTGGCGTCCCCGGAAGGATAAGAAGATGAATGTCAACCAGACATGGAAAACAAGCACTAGCTTCGGGCCTGTTCTGGCTGGTCGCAAGATCCTGATCGTCGTGGAGAATCTGCCTGTTCCGTTTGATCGGCGGGTCTGGCAGGAGGCGCGCACATTGCAAAAATCAGGTGCGCAGGTTTCCATCATCTGCCCCATGGGCAAGGGTTACAACGAACCTTACCAGTTCCTTGAAGGCATCCATATCTATCGCCATCCCATGCCACTCGAGGCAAATGGTGCGTTGGGCTATCTGATGGAGTATTCCTCGGCTCTGTTCTGGGAGACGGTGCTATCGTGGAAGATACTCTTCAAGCACGGCTTCGATACTATTCAGGGGTGCAATCCGCCGGATCTGATCTTCCTTATCGCATGGCAGTTCAAGCTGTTGGGCAAACGCTACATATTCGATCATCACGATATCAATCCGGAGCTGTTCGAAGCCAAGTTTGGCAAGCGCGGCCTATTCTGGCGGTTGCTGTGCATGTGCGAATGGCTGACATTCAAGGCGGCGGATGTGGTAATCTCCACCAATGAAAGCTATCGCAAGATTGCGATCGAGCGGGGTGGCAAGAAGCCGGAAGATGTTTTCGTCGTTCGCAGTGGGCCGGACCTCAACCGGGTAAAGGCGGTCGAGCCAAACGGCAGCCTCAAGAATGGCCGCGATTATCTCGTTGGCTATCTGGGTGTCATGGGAGATCAGGAAGGGATTGATCTCCTTCTGGAGTCAGTTGCTCATCTGGTTCACACCAAGGGGCGTCAGGACATTCAGTTCGCGTTGGTGGGAGGTGGCCCTGCACTCGAAAGCCTGAAATGTATGGCGCATCAGCTTGGGGTCAGCGACTATGTCACCTTTACTGGCCGCGCACCAGATCAGGTCCTGTTTGAGGTCCTGTCCACATCCGATGTCTGCGTCAATCCGGATCGGGTCAATCCGATGAATGACAAATCGACGATGAACAAGATCCTGGAATACATGGCAATCGGCAAGCCGATCGTGCAGTTTGATGTCACGGAAGGTCGTTACAGCGCTCAGGCCGCTTCCTTGTATGCGAAGGCGAATGATCCAATTGATTTTGCCGACAAGATTGAGGAGCTTTTGGCCAATCCCGAGAAACGCGCCTATATGGGCGGGTTCGGAAAGCGTCGCGTTGAGACGGAAATGGCCTGGACTTATGAGATTCCTAAACTTCTGAGTGCCTATAAGGCAGCAAAGCGCGCCTAATCTCATTCACAGGATCTCAGTTCATGAACCTTGTCTGGCTTGTCAATCGGCTCCGCTCCATGAGCCCGGCCGAGATCGCCTGGCGGGTTCAGGAACAGGCTTTGCGAAAAGCCGCGAAAGGCCGTTTGGACCGATGGGATCGATATGATCCCTCTGGAAGTGAGGCTCCGCAGATGCCGGGGCTTCTGGCGTCCCTTGAGAAAACTTCACCGCAGCTGCGTCTTGCAATTCGCATGTCTGCCGAGCGCATTCTGTCGGGACAGTTCAGCGCCCTCGGTGTGACCTGGCCGAAACTCGATTGGCGTGACGGATTTCCGCTACATATCTGGACCCTCGACCCTGTGACGGGAAAGCATTGGCCGGGTGCAGATGCTTTTTCCTTTGATATAGGATATCGCCACGCCAAAGATTACGGCGATATCAAATATGCCTGGGAATATCACAGGCTGCAGTTCCTGCAGCCCGTTGCAGCTCATTATGCCTTGAGCAGGAATAAGGATGCGCTCGCCTTCATCGAGGCCGTCATTGAGAGCTGGTTCACGCATAATCCGCCTTATCGTGGTATCGGCTGGAATTCCGGGATCGAGCTTGGCTTGCGCGCCATCAGCCTTCTTTTTGTCAGCACCTGCTGTGGATCTGACCTGTCGCCCGAAACACGCAAGCGCATCCGGCTCATTCTGGTGTCCCATCTTGCCTGGATGCGGCGCTTCCCGTCTGGGTATTCCTCTGCAAACAATCATCTCATCGCTGAATGCGCTGGTGAATTTCTCATTGCGCTGTGTATGCCGGAATTGCCGGACGCCTCCACAGTTCTGGCCAAATCCAGTCGTGTCCTGGAGCGGGAAGCGGACAAGCAGATCCTGTGTGATGGTGTGGGAGCGGAACAATCGCCCACCTATGGTGCCTTCACCGCCGAGTTCCTGCTGTTATGTGCTTGCATGGCGCGCAACGCAGGCCGTCCGCTTGCGGCCAATGTCAGTCAGGCCTTGTTGCGGTTTGCCCGTTTCGTCAGCTGGATGACGTTGCGTGACGCGACGACGCCGCAGATCTGCGATGATGACGAGGGGCGCGTCATCACACTTGCCGAAGCAGACTATTGCTATCCCGCGTCTGTCTCTGCTGCCATCTGGGGCTATCTGGGCATGGATGCGGAAGGGCCCCTGCCTGTCTCTCCGACATTGAGGGATGCTGTTTTCTCAAGCTGTGCGCAAACCGCTGCAGTGCCGCAGGGCGTTCGAGTTTTCGAGGCCGGAGGCTATAGTGTCTTCCGAGGACAGATCACCAATAAGGATGCGCTTGTGGTCTTTGACCACGGACCGCTTGGCTATCTTTCCATTGCCGCACATGGACACGCCGATGCCTTGGCCTGGCTGCTTTATGTGAATGATCGCCCCGTTCTGGTTGATCCCGGCACCTATCTCTATCATTCGGGAGGCGTCTGGCGTGACTGGTTCCGGGGGACTGCAGCGCATAATACGCTGCGGTTGGGTGGACGAGACCAGAGCATTATTTCAGGCGCATTCAACTGGTCGCACAAGGCCAATGCTCGACTTCTGGATCATGCGGACGGTCGTCATCCTGCTTTCCGTGCCTGCCATGATGGCTACTTGAAAGAATTCGGCCTTATGCATGAGCGCAGCCTTTCTGTGCTCGGCTCATCTATTCGTGTGCAAGATTGCCTTACTGGGGATCAAAAACCACCTCTCGTCGAGATGAGTTATCAATTGGCACCTGCTGCCACAGCCAGGATCGAAGACAACAGCGTGTTTGTCTCACTGGAAGATGAGCTGGTTCTCCGGATTGCCTTCCCCGGCAATGGCAGGCTTTCGATCATCGTCGGTGCAGGACCGGATCAAGGCGGATGGGTTTCAGGCACGTTCGGTACAAAAGAGCCTGCACCGCGCATTGTCTGGACCACGGACAATTTTCCGGCAGAGGCCGTGACTGAATTCCATATTCTTTGACTTCAATCCGAAGATAAGATCAGCTGGTCTCGCCTCGTACTGACAGACGAGCCCTGACCATTGCCAGTTTTTTCAGCGTAACCTTAGGATGCAAAGCCGCATTCAAGCCGAGGAAAACTAGTCCGCCAGCAAGGCTGGCGAAGCCCAAACGGAAGAACACCGGCAGAAATTGAAGCTCCTGCGTTGCAAGGGCTGCAGCACCTGCTGTGCCCAGAGCCACAAGGACAGCATAGGCAATTGCGCGCCATGGAACCGAGATGGGCGTCAGGCGATGGCTGATGATGATAGAGACGATCATATTGGTGACGGCGCCACCGGCCAGCGCCAGTGCCGCACCGACTTCCGACATGCCGGGGATCAGCACGAAGCACAAAGCGATACCGACCATGGACCCGATCGTATTGTTGACGATCAGAAGCTGCGGCCGCTTGTGAGCATGCACCATCGCATTGAACACGAAGCTGGTAACATTGGCGATGATGACCGTCAGGGTGATGATCGCGAACAGGATGGTGTGATGTCCGCTATAATTCGGCGGCAGAATAAGGGTCACCAGATCGTCGCTCAATGCAATAAGCAGGGCAGCGGCTGGCAGGCTGAGGGAAATGATCAGCGCCATGACCTGTGTGAAGAAGGCGCTGGCCGCGTCCGGGCCACGCTCATCGAAGCGCCCTACTGCTTCTGGAAAGGAGCCCGTGTTGACGGCATTTGCAATGGTGTTGATCGGTTGGCGCGCCAGCGAAAAGATTGCGGCAAAGACGGCAACGGAAGCGGCACCATGAAACTCGTTCAGTACGACACGCTCGACACTATGCAATCCGAAGCTGACGAGAACGGCTGCAATGATCGGCACGCCAAGCGAGAAGAACTCCCTGCTGGTAAAGCGTGATGGGCCAGGAACGATTTTTCGCGCAGCGGTGACGCCTGCAACGAGGCCCGCAATCAAGGTTCCAAGATTGGATGCGATCGACACGGTCAGAAAGGAATTATGGTCCATGACCATTGTCATGAGCGGCAAGGCCAATTGCAGAAAGGCGCGCAGGAATTCAAGCAGCATATAGGCAGTATGGCGTTGCTGCAGTTGCAGAACGAGCAATGCAAAACGCGATATAGCACCGGCAATCAGGTAGACGCAGATCGCGATGAAGAATTCCAGCCAGCGCTCCGGCAACACAAAGAGCGAGGCGGGGGCCGCTAAGAGGAATGCCAGCACCGTTGTTCCAGTTAGAATTCGCCCGGCCTGCAAAAGGCTGCCGCGGCTGACTTCTCCCTTGCCGCCGAGACGCAAGAGCGCGATGCGCATCCATTCGGTCACAGCCAGATCAATCAGTTCGCCGACGGTAACCACCAGCGTCAGAATACCGTATTCATGCTGATCGACGATCCGCGTGGCAACAACCACAAACAGCAACGCGCCCAGGCGCGTGAAGAGTGTGGCGGGACCGTAAATGAGCGTCGAACGCAGAAGCATGCAGGGTTCCTTGCGGGGGATCGGGCGAACATCCCGCTATAATTTACGAAATCCTTAACGTCGAAACCTTAACAATGGCTCGGCATAATCATTCGAATTAGAATTGAGACACATAATGATCCAACGGCGCGACGCTGACAGATCGATGAAGATCATGATTGCGACTCCGGGTGGCCGGTTGGGCCAGGGTGGCATCGATCGTATTATGATGTCTCTTCACGATGAGTTAGCGCGACAGGCTGCTCACGACGGATTGAAGATCGAAGCTCGTTTCGTTCAAACCCGCGGCAACGGGCACATCGTTTTCTCGCCCTTTTACCTCATCGGGTTCTGCCTGCGCATGGTGTTTGCGCGGCTCTCGGGCCAGTTGGATCTAATACATATCAATCTCGCCAGCGAGGGCAGTACCTATCGCAAGCTGGTCATTGCGGCTTTCGCCCGGCTATTCTCCATCCCCTATGTTCTGCATCTCCATGGCGCGGAATATATGATCTTCTGGTCCGAGCGCGACAGTTTCATCAATCGTCAGATCAGGATGATGTTCGAAAAGGCCAGCCGGATCATTGTTCTGGGCCGGCCCTGGCGTGAATTTGTGCTTCGAAAGGTTCCAGAAGCCGCCGATCGCATCGCCATTGTCCCGAATGCAACAAAAGCACCGACCCAGCCTCACGTGGGTGGCGGGGAAAAGGTCCACCTTCTTTTTCTGGGTCGCATCGGAGAAAGAAAGGGTGTTCCCCAGCTTTGCGAGGCGCTGGGCGGTATGAAAGACCTCTCTGGCTGGAAAGCTACGCTGGCAGGTGATGGTGAAAATGAATGGTTGCATCAGCGTCTGAAGCAGCTGCAGCTTGAGGAGCGCGTAGTCGCCCCCGGATGGCAGGGTCCTGAAGATGTTGCGCGCCTTCTCTCTGAGGCTGATATCCTTGTACTTCCGTCCTTTGCCGAGAACCTGCCGGTCTCGGTGATTGAGGGAATGGCAGAAGGCCTTGCGATTGTTGCAACGCCGGTCGGTGCGGTTGAAGACATCATCACACATGAGCAGAATGGTCTGCTCGTTCCTCCTGGAGATGTTGCGGCGCTGCAGACTGCCCTTGAGAGATTACTGCGTGATCCTGAATTGCGCTTGCGTCTGGGAGAGGCTGCCCAAGAAACCCATCGACGGCAGCTTGATCTGCCGCATTATGCCCGAAACATTTGTTCTGTCTGGGCTGATGCCGCCCGACGCAACCAACGGCATTAAGGATTGACGATGAAGGCACTGGATATTCTGCGCGGGCTCTATGTCCGTAGCCCCCGCTTCGTACAGAATGCAGTAAGGCCTTTTGTTTCACTGGTTCCAACCAAGATGAAATTCGGTCGCAATTATGCCGAATGGCGCCAAAGGATTGCCCGGGCCGCAAGCGATCCAAACTATTGCGCCCAACAGCACCTTGTCGCTCTGCGTGAGCTTCTCGCCAAGGCACATGCGGGCAGTCCTTTCTACAGTGCCGAGATTGAGCGTGCCTTCGGAACGTCTTTCAATCCATCAAGCATCATGCCTGCCGATCTGGAAAAGCTTCCGGTTCTAACCAAGGCTCGTCTGAGATCGGCGGGAGATGATGTTCTGGCCGTACCCCGTCGGCAGGTGGATAGTGCCGAGACCAGCGGCTCCAATAGCGAACCCAGTTTTTCGTTCTATCTCGATAAGGATCGCAGTCCCCGTGAGATGGCCTTCGTTTATGATGGGTGGTCGCGGATTGGATTTGATGAAAACACACCACGCGCCAGCTTTCGAGGCTTCTCGCTGGACGGTCTAAACCGGATTATGGATTGGGATCCGGCTCTTAAGGAACTCAAGTTTGCCGTTTTCCCTTTGAGTGCGCAGGATGCTGCACTTTATCTCGATGAGATCGACAGACGAGAGATCCGATATTTCTACGGCTATCCTTCCGCCATCGAACTGTTTTGCCGTCGTCTCAACCAGATTGGCCGCAGACCGAAATTACCGATCCAAGGGATTTTACCGATATCAGAACCTCTCCATGATCATCAGCGCAGCTTGATCCGTTCAGTGCTGGGTCCGGTCAAAATCGCTCCCTTCTACGGCTTGAGCGAAAAGGTTGCCTTCGCCGTAGAGATTGAGGAAGAGGGCGGTATCTATGAATTCAATCCTCTGTATGGACTGACGGAACTGCTGGACGATGACGATCGGCCTGTTACGGAGCCCGGTCGGGAAGGGCGGATCGTTGCAACCGGCTTTCTCTCCACCGGTATGCCCTTCATTCGGTATGATACCCGCGATTTTGCCCGGTTGGTTCAACTTCCCACGTCGGAGAACGGTTATAGGTTGCGCATCGGGGGCATTGCGCCGCGCCGCAAGCCGGGCTTTCTGATTACCCTCGATGGAAACCGGATTGTCGCGACTGACTTCTCGCCGGAAGATACAGAATTCTTCAAAGGTATCAGAGAATATCAGTTTTATCAGGGCAAACCGGGTATTGTCGTGATGCGCTACATTCTGGATGAAAAAGGCTCTGAAGCGGATGTGCGGCGCATGATTGACTATTTCGTCGCGAAAGCGCGTCACACACTTTCATTCGAGTCCGAGCAAGTCACTCAAATTGCAAGCGGTCGAGGCGGCAAACGCGCTTTTATTGATCAGCGCCTCGATCTCGACCTCTATTGAGGAACTGAGAGACCAAGAGCCTGTAGCATCGGCTTGTCCGGGACAGCCGGTCCCTTTGGTTCTATGACGGACATCCCGTGCGGATTGGAATATTCCCAGACCGACCAGGGGATCCCATGGCCTTCCGCGATCTGGCGAAGGGTCTGCAGATAGGCAAGCCGGTCGGCATCATAGGCACCTGATCGGCCGTCCGCAGACATCCGCATGACGCCGAACTCACCCATGAAAAGTCGCTGTGGCGGGATATTGTGTCGCTTTGCCCAGTCCACGGCTTCACCGATACGAGCCTTCAAGGTTGCCGCGTTCGAACCCTCTTTGAAGTACTCGTTTATCTCAGATTTCAGGCGGGCAATATTGGCTGCCTGCTGGAGGCTGTTCAAGCCCTCAGCCAGCATATGAACGCGCAATCCTTCGATAACGGTTTCGGGCGATCCCGTATTAGTCGGCCAGGGGAAGCCGGAAAAGAAGCCGTTTGTCCAATCGGCCTTCTGGTGTGTGAAGCTGTGCGGCTCATACATGTGAAAGCTGTAATGGATATTCTCGTCGTCGAAATGCGGATTAAGATTGGTCAGCCCGGTAATACTGCCGCCGCAGGCGCCCGTCACAATGATTGCCAGCCTGCGGTCGATCTCACGGATATCCGCGACTGTGGAGGCCATGATGCGCTGCCAATCGTCTGTTCCGCTGGCATCGCAAGGGTAGTACGCAGGTTCATTATAGGGTTCGAAAGCAACCTTGTCGGTTCCATGTCTGACCAGCATGGCGGCAACGGCTTTTACCATGGAACGGTAGCGGGCAACGCCTTCGCTATCTGCACCATCATAGAGAATATCCATGTCATAGGCGGGAACCTGGCTGACGCCGTGAAGGTTGAAGACCACCTTGAGACCAACCTTCGTCAGGCGATCTACCGCACGGCTGAGAACGTCCAGAGCCTGCTGGCGACGTTGGCCTTCACTGTCGAGCAAAGGGCCGGGATCGACGGTTAATCGCACAAAGTCAAAGCCTAGCAGGTGTATTGCTTTAAACGGATCGCCCTTTGGCCAGTCGCTGAGCGGGCGCTCGCTGGACTGCCACTCCTCGATGCTACGATAGGGTGGCCAACGATAGGTTTTGTCTTTCGTGAGAGGAGACCAGTTTAACCACTCATGGAGGCCCACACCGCGTTTGAGCGCTATGGGCTCGGCGAGGGAAGGGGATGAGAGCATTGGCAAGGCTAGAAGGACCAAGGGAAGAAGAAGCCGGCGCATCATTTATCTTCCTATCCTTTCAAACATGAGACAGAGGCTTTTCTGACATGCCGTGCAATGTCATTCAGATTTCATTATAGGCTGCGTGGAGGAATAGTGTGAGTTTGGCGGAAATTTAGTAAATATTTAAAAATTAACCGCCTTTACCGATGTTATCTCACGGATATTACATGAAATCCGAATTTCTCGTATATTCGATGCGCCTGAAATGATTGCTGTTGGTACAGCTCTTGCGGATAGGAGGCAGTTTTCGACAGCGCCCCGTCCCCACTTAAGAGGCTCATGAGCAGGCAGGTCAAGGAGAGGATATGCTTTCTGATTTCGTAACGATGGTTGCTGTCCGAATAGCCAGAGTTGATCTTATAACGCCTGGGATCATTCTCGTTACGGCGCTTATTTGTGCCTTGATTGCCTATTGGAAAGTGGTTGGACACAAGTCCTTACGCGGCTTTTTCGATTTCGCCTTCCCGCATGAGGTCATGACTCATCCTTCGGCCCGGGCTGATGCTCTGTTCTGGATTAGCAAGAAGCTGGCCATGCCGTTTCTTGCGATCCCTGCAGGCATTACCTTTGTCACTGTGATGGGCTATGCGACCAATCAGGTTGTAGGCGGACTGTTCGGGATCGAAGCGCCTTTAATTGATGGACCGGCAGGTCCCGTTACCATCCTGCTGTTTACCGTCACGATGCTGCTTGCCTATGATATTTCCTATTACAGCTATCACTATGTGCAGCACAAAGTGCCGTTCATGTGGGAACTGCATAAGGTTCACCACTCGGCGGAAGTGATGGTGGGCATTACCAAGGATCGTGTCCATCCGCTTGATGATCTGATCAATCGTGCCTGGGATGGCGGGATCGCGGGCTTCTTCTTCGGCTTGTGGACACTGATTGCGCTGAACCCCGTCGAAGTGACGATCTTCGGGATAAATGTCTATCTGATCCGTAACATTCTGATGATGGATTTTGTGCGTCATACCCATTTCAAGATCTCTTTTGGGCCGTTGAACAACATTATCCTCTGTCCCCATTGGCATCAGCTGCATCACAGCGTCGATCCGCGTCACTACGACAAGAATTTTGGTCTGCTCTTCTCCTTCTGGGATCGACTGTTCGGCACGCTCTTCGTGCCCAAGCCGGACGAGGACTTCAAGTTTGGGCTGATGGATCGCGACGTACGCGACTACCAGTCGCTACAGGGACTATGGATTCTTCCACTCAGAAAAATGGGCAGACAATTGGTGAAATTGTCTCGCCGGACTATAGGTCGGTTCTCGAGGAAAGCGGATGCAGCACCTGCTGAGCCGCAGTAAGGCAGACAGGGAATGGAAATCGCAGGCTCACCCACGGACGGTGCCTCGACGCGCGTCGAAATTATTACGACCTCAGAGCGTCTGCAAGTGGTTGCCTCGGCCTGGCGAACACTATGGCAGGAGCAGAGGGCATCTGTCTTTCAAAGCCATGAATGGATTTCCGCCTGGTGGGATAATTTTAATGATCAGCGTCATCATCGATTGAGGATTGGGCTGTTGTGGAGGGGAGAACTGCTGATCGCAGTCCTGCCCTTGGCAATCTGTCATCGAAAGGGTTTCCGCTTTCTGGAATGGGCTGCGATCGTCCATAGTGACTATGGCGATCTCCTGAAAGCCGCTGACTGTTCCCTGTCGGAACTGCGCGAGCTCTGGAATGAAATCGTAGCACGTGGGGGCTTTGACATCCTTGCCATAACCCGCGTCATACCAAACAGCAATGCGGCGCGTCTGCTTGATCATGTGGCATTAAGTGAAAGGCATGTGACGCGAGGCGAAAGGCCGGAAGTCAGCTACCGCGTCGGAAACGGCGATGGTGATGGTACCGCCTGGTACAATCGTCTTTCAAAGAAGATGCGTAAAACCTATCGGCATGGCTATAACGTGCTGGAGCGGTCCGGTCATCTGCAGTTCCGGCGCTTGGCGGATGATGAGCCGCTGCAACCCATTCTTGCGCGTCTTGCCGATCTCAAACAAAAGTCCCTGCAAGGCCGCGGGCTTTCCTCTGACCTTTTTACCGCCGACATGCGTTTGTTGACAGCTTTCGTCGATGTCATCCGAAGGTTCAGTAAGTTGCATGTCTTTCTACTCGAGCTAGATGGCTCCATTGCTGCGATTTCGGTAAATTTCGAAGAAAACGGCACTATGATGTGCTGGATCACCACCTTTGATGCGGCGATTACCCAGACATCGCCAGGGCTGCTTCTGATGATCGATTATATCAAATGGTCGTTCGATCAGGGTTTGGTCTGCGTGGACTTTCTGAGTGGTGGCGAGGCATTCAAGAACCGCTTTGCCACACACTCTGTGGTGCTTGAATCCCTGACTGGTCCTCGAAACCTCAAAGGTGGCTTGGGCCTGAGGGCGTATACGTTGCGTGGAAAATTCGTGGCTCTCAGATCCGCGCGCCTTGCCAAGGCACAGCCTGACGAGGAGTAGCCACATCAGGCGCACCAGTTTTACCCCAGCCTGCTGTGTCATCACCCCCTATCTGCGGTGATTCGCGAATGGCTATAGGGGGCGGATTTGAACAGGGTGCTTGTCGTTGGAGCCGGGTTTGCCGGAGCCGTCTATGCCAGGGAGCTGGCCGAAGCCGGATATGAGGTGGAGGTCATCGACAAGCGCTCCCACATCGCGGGCAATTGTTATGATTACGTCCATGCCAGCGGTGTGCGCATCCATCATTACGGACCACATCTGTTTCACACCTCCAACATGCGCGTCGTGGAATGGCTGAACCAGTTTACCGAATGGGTTCCTTATGACCATTGCGTCGTTGCCCGTCTTCCGGATGGGCGGCTGGTGCCTGCTCCTGTCAATCTCGATACCGTCAATGCCGTCTTTGGTACGCAATTGGAAACGCCGCAAGAGGTTGCGGATTTCCTGTCGACCCGTGTCATTGCGCGTGATCCCATCACCAGCGCCGAAGATCATCTCTATTCGAAGATCGGGCAGGATCTGACTGATCTCTTCTTTCGCCCCTATACGCAGAAGATGTGGGAGCTCGATCTCAGCGAAGTGGATGCGTCGGTCGTGCAGCGGTTGCAGATCCGAACAGACCGGGAAAACCGTTACTTTCCGTCAGATACGTTCCAGGCCATGCCAAAGGACGGATACACGAAGATCTTCGAACGCATCTTTGATCACCCGAGGATTTCTGTGCGTCTGAATACTGCCTTCGAGGTGGGTATGCTGGAGACCTATGATGCCTGCTTCAACAGCATGCCGATCGATGAATTCTTCGGCTACGAGTTCGGAGAACTTCCCTATCGCTCGATCCGCTTTCATCTGAGCGAAGTACCGAAGGCGGATGCGCCTGAACATGTGGTGATCAATTACACCGATACGTCTCCTTTTACGCGCGAGACCTGGTGGCATCGTATCCCTGCGCACCTCGTGTCGGATACGGGTACTGTGCTGCGGACCGTCGAAGAGCCTTGCAATTACAAGGACAATAATCTGGAGCGCTACTATCCGGTGAAGACAAGCGATGGACGCTTTGAGGCGACCTACAAGCTTTACCAGGAAAAGGCGGCTGCAAACGATCGGTTGGTGTTTATTGGCCGATGCGGCACCTACCAGTATCTCGATATGCATCAGGTCATCAACCAGTCGCTGACCCATGTGGCGAAATGGATTGAAGCACATTGTTGAATGGTGGAATGAAAAAGGGCCACCCCCGATTGCCGGGGGTGGCCCTTTTCTTAAACCATTGTCTGAACTCACGCGGCGAGTTCGAGACCGAAGAAGTCTGAGGTTGTCAGGCTCTTCTGGCCGGTCAGCACCACCTGGAATTCGATCGTGTTTGCATCACCATCGGCATCGCCGAACAGGCGGGTGTTTCCGTTGACGAAATCGAAGGCAATCGCGTTCACCTGTGCTGTGGACGTCTGGCCAAGGAACCGGAATTCCTGATTGCCGGTGACCTTCAGGTTTGCGTCGATGAGGCGCAGGTCGATCTTGTCCGTGCCGACAACGAAGTCGGTGATTGTATCAGAGGCCAGGGTCGTCGACTCGTTGACATTGCCATACATGAAGACATCGGCGCCGCCATTGCCCGTCAGTGTGTCAGCGCCGCCATTGCCACGCAGAACGTTGCCGACATCGTTGCCGATCAGGGTATCGTTGCCTGCGCCACCGAAGGCGTTTTCGATCTGAACGCCTGCCGCGATAACAAAACTGCCGCCCGCGATGGTCGAAGTCTGGCCCGCATTGAGGTTGATGGTCACCGCCGAGCTGACGGCGGCGGCATCGATGAGATCCGTTCCAGTGTCGTCGGTGACGGTCTTTGATCCGGTGAAGGAGTCAGCCAGGACGTAATGGTTGTCGGCGGTGACTTCCGATCCCCAGGCGCGAACGGTCAATTCCTTGAACTCAGCCACTGTACCGGTGTTCTTGTCGATCAACTGCAGCGTCCAGGTGCCTGCGCTCTGTTCACCGAAAAAGGCTGTCGCGCCGATCTGGAAAGTGCCGGGCCAAACGGCGGAAGCGGCATCCTTGCCCACCATCGGCTCATCAAAGAGAGTGATTGTGGTGCCGCTCGGCGATGTGATGACAGCCTTCAAATCGTTTGACGTTGCTGTGCTCAGATTGAGATCGAACTCCATCCGCTCGATGATGACGTTCTTTGTCAGATTTGCGGTTACCGTCGTACCTGTACCACTGATCGTTGCCGCCGCAGAGCCGCTTTTCGCCTCGGAACTGACCCAGTTGGCGGCGGTCTTTGCCGTATCCGTCCAGGATGCTGCGAGACGAACGGCGGCGCTGACGTCGATCAGGCCGAAGCCGACATCACGAGAAAACTGCAAACCGCCGAAATTCAGAAGATTGCCCTTCGTGGTGACATAGTTGTTGGTTGTGCCGACTGCGCGGGCCGTCAGTGCCAGAATATTCATGACGTCGCGGAAGCCGAGCAGCGGGTTTGCCTGCAACATGAGTGCTGCCGTTGCGCCAACCATCGGGCCTGAATAAGACGTGCCGGTGTTCTGGAAGGAATAATCTCCATTGGCGACATCGGTCTTGTTATAACCCAATGTTGCCCCGGTTATGTCGGCCGACGTTATACCGAAGCCGCTATTGACCGACTGATCCTTGCCGTCCAGGTTCTCACCGCCGAAGGAGGAGACGAGAACGGAGGCGCCCGGCGTGGAATAGCTGGCCTTGTTGCCGAACTCGTTCATGGCACCGGCGGTGATGATGTATTTATTGTTGGTCGTACCGGTCATGGCTGCATCAGCCTTGGCGGGACCTTCGTTACCCGCTGAGACTTCGACAACGGTGCCCAGACCGCCGCGGCCCTGCTGGCCTGCCTTTTCAATCGCAGCCAGATAGGCTCGGTCTGCCTGGTTGGTTGATTGTGCCCAGAAGTTTTCCGAGAAGGCGGGATCAAGGCCGTAGGAATTGACGGACACATCAACCTTTGCCACATCGGTCATATAGTTGTAGATGGCCGGCACATCCACGTTGCTTCCCTTGCTGACTGCAAGGCTGGAGACGAGCGATGCGTTGGGAGCCATGCCCACCATGCCTTTACCATCCAAGGCCATGGCCACGATGGAGCCAACAACGGTTCCGTGCTCGTTTGCACCGGCATCAGGTGCATAGCCGCCAGAGCCCGCTGTGTAGGCACTGGCTCCGGTCACCTTCGTCGCCGAGTTGAAGGTCAGATCCTTCAACAGGATATTCTGAAACTCAGAATGGTTGATGTCGATGCCATCGTCATTGACGGCAACGCGAATGCCCTTGCCTGTATATCCGCTGGCCCAGGCGCCCGCGATATTGACGTCGAGGCCTGCAGAGGTACCGCGATCACCATTGTTCTTCAGATACCATTGCGACTTGAACAGCGGATCGGAAATGCTGTTGACGTCGACGCCCACAAGGGCTTCCTGCGTGAAGGACTGACCCAGTAATGTCGGGACAGGCGCCGCCGGTGCGGGCAGAGAAGCGACTGTGGTATCTGTGGCCGCCTTGGTTGGTACAGTACTGGCCTGATCCGTGATGTTGACTAGAAAGTTACGGCCAATCACGGCCGCCGCCGTACCCTTGTAGGATTCGATCTCGGTTGTGGTATCCAATGCCGTTGTGAACAGGTTAGCAGCTTGGATCTTATTATTGACGATCGTCAAATCTGTATTGCGAGCACCATCCAGAATAGCGATTGCAATATTTTTGATGTTAAATGTTCCGTTTGCCAGGCCGTCGACAAAGAATTTCAGACCGTCTGCTTCAGCATCACGATTGAAGAGCGATTTATAGATCGAATTGACGATCTGACTGTTTGTCTGACCTGCAAAACGTTGCTGATATTCTGCAGTAGAAGCAAGATCGCCAATAGCGGTGAGATCAGCGCCGTTCTTGGTTACGCCGTTGAAGTAGGAAAGACCTGTCGGATCAGCCGGACGGCCGAACAACGCGACGTAAATACCTTGGATAGTAGCCATGAAAACCCCCAAAATGTCCCTGATTGAAACACGTATTGAGGGAGGATTGCTTCGTCAACGATAAAAACATCAATAGTGATTGATGGAAAACAAGTTTTATATTGTTGTGAGAACTATAAAAACATGACTAGTGATCGTCTATAGTCTTGCTGGTATCTACCGTGCGGAATCCACCCTGACGCTGCGGGCTTGGACGCTTACGGTTAAGATAAATGCCGGTTCTATCCTCCGCATTCAGCACAGACGCGTTCGTCACGAAAAGACGAACGGCCAGTTGATTGACGGAAAGTCCCTCGGCCTTCGCCTCGCTCAATGTTGCCGGCCAGTCTATGCCTATACCCGGAGCGTGAGTTGCGGGGTAGATGCGTTTGCGCTGAAGCTTCAACCCCGTGCGATATTCCATGCGGCGAACAGTGGTAGGGCTCACGCCATGCTTCTTGCAGAAGTCACCGAGCGCCAACCCCTGCTCAATCGCAACGGTCAGTTCGGCAGGCCAGTCCAAGGGTTTTTCGGAAGCAGAAGCGTCTGCACTGTCCACATCAGCCTCTCAGTAAGTGAGACTCAAGTAGGGCAAGCCGCTTTTCCAGTTCCTTCAACGAAGCTTTTGATGCCTCGCCCTCAACCTTCACGGCTTCGGCCTCCGCGCCGAACAGCAGGTTATAAACAACCGTATCGTTATAGCGCAGCATAGTCTTGGTGAACTCGCGCGGGTTGATGCCCAGCGCGTTGGCATAGGCCTCATAGCGCTCTGCCGGAACCCGGCCGCGGCCTGCCTCGATCTGGGAGATAAAGGTATAGTATTCGATACCCACCTTGGCAGAGAGGTCGCGTTGGCTAAGACCAGCGGCCTCACGGCGCTCCTTCAGCCACTGCCCGGCTTCACGGCGTAAAGCGGCCGCTTCATCTCGACTAGGTAGTTGTTGAACCAGAGAGGTCATGCCCTGCTGCCCTTGAAAGCCCGTAATGCACCGGAAATGTAATAGTGCTTGCTGTGTACAGTGAAAGATACATAACTGTAAAGCGGATATGCATCAAAAATTCGTATTTTTGGCGAGTTTGTGGCACATTTGCCCGCTAGGATATCCTAGAAATGGGATTGAAGGCACTGTTTCGCCCGAAAAAGCTGAATATTTCGAGATTGGCTCGCGGAAACGGCGAAAATCACAAATTTTTTGTACAGCGATTTATTGACGAATAAAGCACTTCGCTATACCACTTGCAGCCGACCATCAAATCGGTCGTTCCAAATCTCGAGAGGAATTTCTACAATGGCAACTATTCAGGGCGTATATGTCGCGCTGTTCGGCCGTCCGGCTGACCCGACAGGTCTTGCCTTCTTCAACTCCGTTACCAACAACGGTGCGAACCTGAGCGCGATCGGCAACCTCGCCTCTACGGCTGAGTACACTGCTCGCTTCACGGGCATGAACAACATCCAGATCATCAACTCGATCTACCAGTCCTTGTTTGGTCGCGATGCTGACGCAACGGGCCTGACGTTCTTCGCGAACCAGCTTGCTTCCGGTCGCCAGACGATCAACACGATCGCGATCAACATTCTGGATGGTGCAACGGGTTCTGACCTGACGACCGTCAACAACAAGATTGCCGCTGCCAACCTCTACACGGCTTCGCTCGACACCGGTTCTGAGATCGTTGCCTACTCCGGTACCGCTGCTGCAGATGCTGGCCGCGCCTTCATCGCTGGCGTAACGACCACTGTTCCAACGCAGGCTGCGGTTGATCTTGCTGTTGCAAACATGGTGGCTAACAAGGCTGCAGACGCAACGTTCACGCTGACGACTGGCACGGACAACTTTGGCGGCACCAACGGCGCTGACGTTTTCGTTGCTACGCAGACCACTCTGCAGGCAGCTGACACGCTGAACGGTAGTGCAGGCATCGACAAGCTGAACTACACGGATACGTCTTCTGCTGACAGCACAATCGCTGTCGCGACCGTTTCGGCTATCGAGCAGATCAACGTTTCCGCAAAGGGCGGCGTTGCTGCTGTGACGGGCGTAAGCGAAAAGGCAACGGTAACGTTTGACGCATTGACTGCGACACAGGGTTACACTGTTGCGGGTAGGACGCTGACTGCAGTAAACAGCTTGACAGCTGCAGAAGTAGCTCAGTTCTTCGCAACCGGTTCTATCACTGGTAAAACACTAAATACGGACTATACGGTCACGGGTACGTTGACCGGTTATTCGGCTTCGAGCACTGGTCTTCCCGCTGGTCAGGTCCTGTTTACCAGCAACGTTTCTGGCAACGTGACCGACCTGACGGTAACAGCAGTTGCAACCACCGAAAAGGCGACTGTTACATTTGCCGGTCTGAATGCTACGCAGAGCTTTACAGTTGCAGGCGTCACTCTCACCGCAGCCGCTGGTAACACTCTTACGGCGGGTGAAGTTGCTGAGTTCTTCGCAACTGGCTCTATCACTGGTAAAACTGCCGGTACTGAATTCACGACGAGCGGCACCATTACGGGCTACACCGCTGCTGCAGGTAATACGAACCAGGTTGTTTACACCTCCGCGACTGCTGGTACCAACGTAACGAACCTGACGGTTACCGGAACAGGTACAGGTACATCCGTTACTGTTGCTGAAGGTGGTCTGTCGCCTGTTTCTGCCGTCTCGATCGTTCAGGGCGTCGCCGCAACTTCCGCAACGACCGCAAACGTCACACTCGATGGCTCCAAGTTCACGGGCGCAACTGAATTCGCATCCGTTGACTCGACCAACAATGTCACCGTCAGCAACGTATCCGCGACACAGGCTGTCAGCCTGAAGAACGGCTCTGCAAACACCGGCATCACGTTTGCTGCTGCTACCGACGTTACGGCTGCAACCGTCAATCTTGAAGGTGTAAGCGGTGCTGGTCGCTTCGTTACGCAGACTGCAAGCGGTGTTACCACTGCAACGATCAACTCGAATGGTTCTTCCGCAAACGGCAGCTCGACGAATGCTGTTGCGATCAACCTGAGCGGCAATGCTTCGGTCACCAAGGTCAATGTCAATGCTGCAGCAAACCTGACTGCAACGCTGACGGACGGTCACTTTGCAGCGGCTGGTGCAGACCTCGTTGTTGCTGGTGCAGCAGCTTCGGTAAACCTCGGCACGGGCGGCATCTTCAAGACGATCGACGCATCGGGTCTGACGGCTGGTGGCATCACCATCACGACTGACTCCGTAACGTCTTCCGTCAAGGGTGGTGCAGGCGCTGATGTCGTGACGCTTGATGGCTTGACATCTACTGCTACGATTGATCTGGGCGCTGGAAACGATGCTCTGCGCGGCACGACGGTTCCGGGCGCTGGTGTAACCATCAACGGCGGTGCAGGCACTGATTCCGTTGCATCGACGCTGATCAATGCTGGTAACGGTGCAAAGTTCGTAGGCTTTGAAGTTCTCGAACTGGGTGCCAGCACGCTGGACACCGCGCTTCTGACCGGCTCTACGCTTCAGAAGTTGGCTCTCGTCGGTGCAAATGCCGGTAACGGCACGTTCACTAACGTTGCTGCGGGAGTTGGTCTTGAAGTTTCCAGCACCTCGGTTGCTGGTGGCACTTCGATCGGCGTGAAGGATGCTGCTACCAACACAACAGATAGCTTTGCTATCACGTTTGCTGGTGCTGCAGTCACGACTGTTCCTACCTCTGCTAACGTAGTAGCTGGAACACTTACTCTTAACGGCATTGAGACTGTGTCAATTGCTTCTGCAGGTGGTGCAAACACCTGGAACAGCGTAACGCTGACGGACGACAAGCTTCAGGTTGTCAACATCACTGGCGCCCAGAACCTTGATCTTGCCTTCACTGGTACCAACGGTACGAACACTGCCGCTAACGCAGGTGGCGCTGTGAAGACCATTGATGGTTCTGCCGCAACAGGCAAGCTGACGATCGACACCACTAACGTAACTGCGGACGACAAGGCTGGCGTTGGCTTGACAGTTAAGACTGGTTCAGGCGCAGACTCTATCACTTTGGCTCAGAAGGCCACTGTTGATGCAGGCGCAGGCAATGACACCATTGTACTCAGCGCTGCTGGCGGTACTGTCACGACCGGTGCAGGAAGCGACACGATCAACGTCAAGGATGTTGTTGGCTCGACCAATATGGCAACCATCACTGACTTCGTAGTGGGCACAGACAAGCTGGTCCTTCTGAACAAGGGTGCGGAAGCATTCACCTCCACCAAGGTGGACGTTTCTGCGGCATCCAACCTGACAGCTGCTCTTAATCTGGCGGCAGCCGGCAATGGTGGAACCGACGCCCAGATCAAGTGGTTCAACTACGGTGGTGACACCTACGTTGTTCAGGACAATAGCAACAGCACCTCGTTCCAGAACGCTGATATCGTTGTGAAGCTGACCGGTACGCTCGATCTCTCGAGCTTGACGGTTGCTGGCTTCGATTTCGCATAATCGATCCTGTTTCTGCCTTTAATGAACCCCGCAGGTTTTTCCTGCGGGGTTTATTTTATTATGTAGTACGTTATAATATTTCATGCGATGACTTGCCAGCATTGACACACCGATAGCGTGTCTGCTTTACGTCTTCTAAGTACACAGTTCTTCCCATGGTATCATTTTTCGCTTCAAAGTTAGTGGTCAGTTGTGGCTTAAGGACTGTGCTTCGGTTCCGAAATAGGAGCATTAAGGGAATGTCTGATGAAATGCCGCAAGAGGCGAATACGCGTCTGTTGCGCAAGCAAGCGGGCAAGTGGTTGCGTCAGTGCCGCGAGGCGCAGGGCCTCAGCCAGCGGGAACTGGCCGAGAAAGTGGGGATCGAATATTACTCCTTTATTTCGCAGATCGAGGCTGGAACCGGTCGTCTGCCGATCGAGCGCTATGAAGCCTATGCCGAGGCCGTGAAGGTTCCAGCGCGCGAATTTACGCTCAAAATGCTGTCTTACAACGAACCTACAATTTACCGCTTGCTGCAGATCGATGACATCGCAACCGATGACAGGGGCGACGTGAGTGCGGCGGAATTGGAGCGTCGGCTCGTCCGGCTTGAGCAGGTCCTTCTTCGCCGTAATGGGTAAAGGGAGGAGGTAGTCAGGTCCCGGAAATGCCGGAACCCGACTACTTGTTTACACCGCCTTCACTTCTGCGCCCACCTCCGCCTTCCGGGCTTTGCGTCTGGTGCGCCAGTCGCCAAGGAAGAGCAGGATGGGTGCTGCGATAAAGACCGAGGAGGAGGCAGCCACGAAGATACCGAAGACCATCGGGATCGCGAAGCTTTCCACCGCACTACCACCCCAGATCGCCATGGGGATCATGGCCAGAAACGCAGTGGCCGATGTGTAGAGGCTTCGGGCCAGGGTCTCGTTGATCGAGAGGTTGATCAGGTCGCGGAACGGCATTGATTTGTAGAGCCGCATATTCTCGCGCATGCGGTCATAGACCACCACCTTGTCGTTGACCGAATAGCCGACCAGCGTCAGCAACGCGGCAATGGCGGTCAGGTTGAAATCCAGGCCCGTCAGCGAGAAAAAGCCGACCGTCTTCGTCACGTCCAGCACAAGCGTTGCAATGGCGCCGACCGCAAAGGGCCATTCGAACCGCACCCAGATGTAGACCAGCATCGCAAGGCTGGCGAGGATGACCGAGAGGATGCCAGCCGTTGCCAACTCGTCGCTAACCTTCGGGCCGACGACTTCCGTGCGTTCGATCGAAGCGCTCGGGTCGATAGTGCGGATCTCGCTGCGCACCTTTTCCACGGCCTCGGTCTGCTTCGTTTCTGGGCCTGCCTGTCGCTCGAGGCGGATCAGCAGCCGGTCATTGCTGCCGAATTCCTGGAGCGCCACTTCGCCGAGACCCAGATTGCCAAGTCCGCTGCGGAATGCGGCGAGGTCGGCCGGGCCAGACGTCTTCACCTCCACCTGGATGCCGCCCTTGAAGTCGACGCCGAAGTTCAGCCCGTGCGTGAAGAGCAGCACGATGGAGCCGATCGACAGGAAGGCCGAAATGCCGAGACCGGCAAGCCGCGCCTTCATGAAGTCGATCGTCGTGCCGTCCTTGATCAGCCGGATCGGCAGCAGCGGCTTGATATCGATCGTTTTGAGACGGCGGCGCGTGGCAATGGCCACCATGGCAACGCGCACGACCGAGACCGCGGTAAACATGGAGATGGCGATACCAAGCCCCATGGTCACCGCAAAGCCGCGCACCGGACCGGAACCGAACCAGAAGAGCAGGGCAGTGGCAATGAGCGCCGTGACATTGCTGTCGATGATCGTGGCATAGGCCTTGTTGAAGCCGAGATCGATGGCTGCAAAAGCGCTTCGGCCTTTTCGGCTCTCTTCGCGAATACGTTCGTTGATCAATACATTGGCATCCACGGCAAGGCCGATGCCGAGAACTATACCGGCAATGCCAGGCAGGGTGAGTGTTGCACCCAAGAGCGTCAAACCGGCAAAGGTGAGGATGACGTTGAGCGCCAGCGCCAGAACCGCCAGCAGTCCCCAACTGCCATAAAGCGCCAGAATGAACAGCATGACGAGCGCAAAGCCGCCGAGACCGGCAACAATGCCCATCTCGATGGCATCGCTTCCGAGATCGGCCCCAACGGTGCGTTCTTCGATGACGTCCAGCTTCGCAGGCAAGGCGCCGGCGCGCAAAAGGGCCGCCAGCGTATTGGCGTCCTGGACATTGAAGGAACCGGAGATCTGGCCTGAACCGCCGGTGATTGGTTCACGGATGACCGGTGCGGAGAGTACCTTGCCGTCGAGAACGATCGCGAAAGGCAGCCCGACATTCTGGCGGGTGACTTCGGCAAAGCGTGTTGCACCTGCCTGATCGAACCGGAAGGAGACCACTGGCTCGCTGGTATTCGGATCAAAACCCACGCGGGCATCGGTCAGGCGGTCGCCGGAAATCAGCACTCGGTTCTGGACGGGGTAGGGGCGGTCTTCCGCATCCTTCATCATCGTGATGCCGGGCTCGCCTTCGCGGCCCAGGAGATGGAAGCTCATCTTTGCCGTAGAGCCAAGCAGCGCCCGCACATTGGAAGGGTCCTGCTCGCCTGGCAGCTGGACGAGAACACGGTCGCCGCCAACCCGCTGAATGGTCGGTTCGGCAACACCCACCTGATCCACGCGCTGGCGGATGATTTCCAGGCTCTGGGTAACGGCCTGTGTCATGCGATGGGTAAGACCGGCCTCGGATGGCAGGACGCGCAAGGTGTCCGCTCCTGTTGCCTCGATCGTCAGATCGCTTGCTGTCAATGCCGCAGCCTGGATCTGATTGGTGATGCCGTTCAGCTCGCTGATCGCCTGCTGCACCTTGGCAGGATCCGTGAGACGGACTTCAATGGCGCTTTGTGTCCGCCGAAGAGAGGCAATGGTGATCTGGCTCTTTTCAAGGGTGGACCGCACATCCTGCTGAAGGTTTTGCAGCCATTCCGTGACCAGTGAAGCCCGATCCACTTCAAGGACCAGATGGGAGCCGCCGCGCAGATCAAGCCCCAGCGACACACGCTGATGAGGGAGGGCAGATGGTAGCTGTGCGAGCATCCTGTCGCTCAGCACGTTGGGCAATGCGACCAGCATGCCCGTGATGATGACGACCGCATAGATCGCCACCTTCCATAAGGAGTTCTTCATTGTTTTATCCTGAAACATCGGACCGCGCGCTGCAGGTTGTGCGGCGTCGGTCAGTCATCTGTCTTGACGGGCATAGCCCGTCGCAAAGATCAGATCGTCAGGAAAGGCGGCGCGCGGGCGAGAAAGCCGGTTTCAACTCTGCCCGGAAGCAGAGGAGGAGCGGCATCGGCGAACAGGATAAAACTGCCGACCGGATGCAGGGCCGAGATTGCCGTCGGCAGGAAGGGATCGGATTGTGTGCCGCGCCAGTTCTTCTGTCCACGCTTGTCAATCGGCTGGGCAAAACGTTGATCGTCGTGCCGATCGACCAGCAGAAGGGAGACTGGCCGCTGCCTGAAGGCTTCGGGCTCTTCCGCCTGCCTTCCATGGAAGATACCCGGTGTCCCGGCCAGTGCGAAGCCAACAAGCAGAAGTGCCAGCTGGCATAGATATGCCACCAGTCTTTCAGGTCTGCCTCGTCGGTTGCCGTCGCAAGTCAAGATCGTCTTAAGTCCCAGTTTATGCCTGTGCCGTCACTGCTGAGCATATTTCATATCCTGAAACAATCCTTCAGACGATTATGCGACAGATAGGCGGGATAGCCGATGATGAAAGGCCGAGCTTGAGCAATTGCCGCGCAGCTTCTACATCGTCCTGATGTTTATTCTCACTTCCCCGTCACGTTTCGAGCAGGATATCAAGAAAAGCCGGTTTCTGGCACTGGCCGCTCCGGTAGCAGATGAGGCGGACGCAAAGTCATTCATTGCGGCTCATTCTGTTCGTGACGCCAATCACAATTGCTGGGCCTGGCGGATTGGACAGAGCTATCGATTCAATGATGACGGTGAACCGAGTGGGACAGCCGGCAAGCCAATTCTTCAGGCGATAGATGGTCAGCAACTGACGGACATCGTGGTTCTGGTCACCCGTTGGTTCGGCGGAATTCTTCTGGGAAGTGGAGGGTTGGTGCGGGCTTACGGAGGGACTGCTGCACTGTGCCTGAATGGTGCAACGAAGGAGCGGATGATTCCTTCGGTCACTGTTATCGTTGGCCTCACTTTTTCTGATCACGCTTTCATCAAGGCAAGGCTCCACAGTCTTGGATCGGTTGCCATCATTCAGGAAACCTTCACCGGCGATGGCGCCTCGTTGTATCTGCAGATTCCAAAAGAGAATGCCGACGCAATCGTTGCAGCGATCCGGAACCTGACCAGCGGACGAGCATCCCTGAAGCAACAATGACATTCAGTGCGAGGAAAAATCCTCCATCACTGTTGCTTCATCTATTGTTCAAACAAAAGCTGATGTTTATGAAAATCAAATAGAAAATATGTATGTCCATCTTTACGCAAACTTAGCAAATCTCGCAGCGAAACGCGAAGTATTTTAACTTTTTCTCATATAGCTATAAATTTGAATTGAAACGATTTTTCCGATTATCAACGGGAGCGTGTAATAACCGCTCTTCTTTCTGGTCCATTAATCCAATGTTAAAAGCTTGGCCCTACGTTTAAGTGGAAAGACGAGCCATGTTAACCGCCCGCTCCTACAGGGCTTCAGGTGGTAGCCGGTAGATGATTGACCGGTTTGGATTTCGTTATTCAGGCTAGGGGTCAGAAACCGCGGGGTTTCTGGATGCATGATGCCATTCCGATGCGACGGCTCGCTCGAGCCATGTTCCTTGCAGTGTTGTGTAGTGCCGACGGGCGGTTGAACTGCTTTTTGTAGTATCCAGCGTAAATCCGGGCATCCAGCAGCATTTAAACCATCGAATCTGGAGAGAAATCCGTGGCAATTGATTCCTTTATGTCCAAACTATCCGTCAGCCAGGTAAAGCTGCTGTCGACGGCATCGGTAGCTGGCCTCAGCAGCACGGCCATCAACGCCCTGGCCAGCGATAGGATTGCGGCTCTGTCTTCCGGGCAGCTCGCTGTCGTAACCACCGATGCTATCGCAGGCCTGGATACCGCCAAGATTGCGGCATTCTCCAGCAGCGCGCTCGCCGGTTTGACTGCAGCTCAGCTCGGCGCCATCACCAATGGCATCACCAACTTCGAAGAGTCCCAGCTGAAGGCTTTGAAGACCGACATCATCGCCGGCCTCGCTGAAGCCGATATCACGGCTCTTGCCACGGCTGACAAGCTCGATGCATTGACGACGACGCAGATCGCCGTTCTGACGGGTGACAAGTTCTCGACCGATGCCATCATCGACCTGACTACGGCTCAGGCTTCCAAGCTGACGGCAACGCAGGTAACGGCCCTGACGTCTGACGCGGCTGCTGCCCTGACCAGCGACCAGCTGGATGTTCTGACCACGGCTGCCATCGCAGCTCTGGAAACGGCTGACGTTGCCGCTCTGTTCAACGGTGCAGGCTCCGCCAAGCTGGCCGCTCTCGATGCCAAGCAGATTGCCGCTCTGGGTTCGGACATCACCGAACTTGATAGCGTTGGCGGTGGTGCTCTGTCTGCTGTCCATGTCGGCGGCCTGACAACGGCGCAGCTCGGTGCTCTGACCAGCGACGAAATGGCTGGCTGGACTGCAACGCAGATCAACGCAATCGGCTCCAAGCAGATCACGTCTCTGGCCATTGGCGAGCTGACTTCCACACAGCAGAACCTGCTCACCTCGACACAGGTTTCCGGCTTGACCTCCACGCAGATCGGCGCAGTGACCTCTGATGCCTTTGGCGCATGGAGCACCGATAACCTGGCTGCGATTTCCAGCACGGCTATCGCAGGTCTGACGACCGATCAGGCAGCAACGCTTGCCTCTGCTGACGTCAATGCCCTGAACCTCAAGGCCCTGACGGCATTGTCGACGGCGAACGTGGCCGCTCTGACGACCGATGCAATCGCAGGCCTCGGCTCGGCCCAGATCAAGGCTCTGACGACGGCCCAGATCGTTGCCCTGACGACCGACCAGGTTGCTGCTCTTGGCACTGACCAGATCGCTGCTCTGTCCTCTGCTCAGGTTACAGCACTCGAAAGCGGTGATATCGCCCTCTTCTCGACAGCAGAAGTTGCAGCTATCTCGACTGCCGCAATCGGCGCCATCAGCTCCGACGACTACCTGACCCTCACGAACGACCAGCTCGATGCGATCTCTTCGGATCAGGTTGCCGCTCTGAAGGACAACGTCAACTGGGTCATCGCTGCCTACAACGACACGACTGTATCCTGATAAATACCTGGCACGGCTCGAACCGTGCCGGATCTCCCATCATGAAAAGGGCGGTGCATTGCATCGCCCTTTTTGCATTATTTCCCGCACCAATTGCGCTGCATCAGCCTCAGACAAGCTCTTTGTCGCAGAAGAAAGACATCATGCGAGCAAAGCGACGTCCGGCCAGGGACTGCCGGAATGTCCAGGGCGATGTGGGGAAACAAATGAACATGACCGTACCAGCGACAAGCGTCGATCCGGTAGCAGTGATACAGGCTGTTTTTCAGCGTGCGCGTCAGCAGCAATTGCCTCTCGCAGAGCTTATTCAGACGGTTGAGAAGCTAAGCGCCGCAGGTGCCGCCACGGTGGCGCTCGATCTCTACAAGACCTGGATCGCGTTCAACGACAAGAACCCGATGCTTCATGTCGCATCCTTCAACTATGCCGTCTTGCTCAACCAGACCGGCGATACGGCTGGTGCGATCCAGGCTCTGCGGGCAACGATCGCTTCCAAGCCGGAATTTGCGCCTGCGCACATCAATCTGGGGCGCGTCTACGAAGATGCCCAGATGATTGGGCGCGCGGTCGAGCAATGGCGCAATTTCGCCAATACCTCCAATGAGATCACGGCTGAACGCTTGAGCTTTCGCCTCATGGCGCTGAAGCACATGGGGCGCGTTCTGGAAAACTCGGGCCTTCTGGAGGAAGCCGAAGCGGTTCTCTGGCTCGCAATCGAGCTTGATCCAAGCAAGCAGGATGCGTCGCAGCACTGGCTTGCCACGCGCCAGCATCAATGCAAATGGCCGATTTTCACAACGTCCGAACATGTGACGCGTCAGCAGTTGACCGATGCCATGTCGCCGATGACCATCGCCTGCTTCGCCGATGATCCGCTGTTCCAGCTGGGCAAGGCCTATCGCTACAACAAGAAGCTCGTCGGCAGGCCGGATACGAGCGGACTGCAGCGCAAGCCGGTGCGCAACAGGCTGGAGGCCGGCCAGCGCGTTCGCGTCGGCTATCTGTCTTCGGACCTGCGCGAACATGCGGTCGGCTTCGCACTCTGCGAGGTTCTGGAGCTTCACGACAAGGAAAAGGTCGAGGTCTACGGCTATTATTGCGGTATTCCGCGCAGCAACGACAAGACGCATGACCGTATCCGCGCCGTCATGGATGGCTGGTGCGATATAAACGGCATGAGCGATATCGATGTCGCCAAGAAGATCATCGACGATGAAATCGATATCCTGATCGATGTGAACGGCTACACCAAGCAGGCACGCGCCGGTGTCTTTGCCTATCGCCCTGCACCTGTTATCGTGAACTTCTGCGGTTATCCGGGAACGCTTGCCAGCCCGTTCCACCAGTATCTCATCACCGACGACTACATCGTTCCGCCGGAGCGTGAGCTTTACTACAGCGAAAAGGTGCTGCGCATCCCTTGCGAGCAGCCGGTGGATCGCAAACGCGAAATTGCACCGAAGCCCACCCGCGCGGAATATGGATTGCCGGACGATGCCTTCATCTATGCCTGCTTCAATGGTATGCAGAAGATTACGGAAGCCTGCTTCCTGCGCTGGATGAAGATCCTGGCGGCCACTCCGGGCAGCATTCTCTGGCTGTTGGGCGACAAAGACCCCATCCATCAGAGACTGCGCAAGATCGCCGCCGAGAACGGAGTTGATCCGGATCGCATCTACTTCGCCACCAAGGTTCCCAACCCCAAGCATCTGGCCCGCATTGCGCTTGCCGACCTGTTCCTGGATACCTTCCCCTATGGCGCCCATTCCACGGCCGCAGATGCCATCACTATGGGCCTTCCGGTTCTGACGGTTCCCGGCATAGGTTTCCCGTCCCGCTTCTGCGCCAGCATCGTTTCTGCAGCCGGTATTCCCGAAATGATCTGCGGCTCGGCGGAGGAATATGTTGCCAAGGCGATTTCCTTCGGCCGCAATCGCAAGGCGATTGAAGCCGTCAAGGCAACGCTTGCCGCCAAGCGTGAAACCTGCACCTTGCGCGATATGCCAGGTCTTGCGCGTCGCCTGGAAGAACTGTTTTACGAAATGCAGGAGGCGGCCGAGCAGGGCAAGCTGCCTGTTCCCAATCTTCGCAACCTCGATGTCTACTATGAGATCGGTGCTGAACTGATCCATGAGGGGCAGGAAATGCAGGATGAGGCCGCCTATCGTCAGCACTACCGTGACAAGCTGGCCGCACGGGACGCGATCGAGCCTCTGTTGGCCGATCCGCGCCTTTGGCCGGAAGGGACTGCCTGACACCAAGCAGAGTGGCAGGGCAGCCAATTGCCCTGCCAGCTACAGACAAGTTTTAAGCTCTAACAAGACGTTATTATCAACGGACAGTGGAGACAGGGTCCGGTCACAGCTTCAGGATACCCGCTCTGGCGCCCCTTGTGTGTGATCGTATGCTCCAGCTCCTTCTCGTCAGGCTGATCACGTGGGGACGGGATGAAGCTATCAGTCATGATTCGTGGAAATAACTTCCTCGAAGCCGATCGTTTTGGTTTTCCGATGGATGGCCGGGACAACGTAAAATCGCTTCTGGAGAAGATCGTCCAGCCGGTTCGCAGCCTCAATCCGGGCGCCCGCATCTTCCTGGTTACCTATGACAGTCCGGCTCTTGAAGAGATAAAAACCACTCTCGAGCCGTGCGAGCTTGTTGTGCTGGATCCGAAGGGAAGCAGCCAGATCGAAACCTTCAAGCATGGCATCAAGCATATCTTTGAGCAGGATGATTGCGATGCGGTGCTAAGTGTTCGCTTCGATCTTGAATTCAAGAAAAGCTTCTATTCCTGGGGCCTGCAGCTCAGTGATGATGCCATCTACTTCCCATGGAAGGAATATCTGGCGGCCTGGCGCGATCATCGCCGCGTCGGCGATGCGGTGCATATCATCGGTCGGAAGGCGCTGCCCGATTTCTACTCCGGGCTGACGCTGTGCCAGGTTGCGGGCCGCAAGGACCTGCATCTTCTCTACTACATGACGCGCACCCTGAACGGCAATTTGCGGTTCATCGAAGACGGCTATTGGGATTCCAACACGGTCTATCTCAACCCTGAATGTGATAATCCCCTTTACCGCATTTTCAACCGGCCGAAGCTGGATGGCTACGCGCCCTATACAGGCCGGGTCGTGACCGAGATCCGGGGCGAATAAACGTTACCGCTGGCCGCAAAACCGCGGACGAAGAATGGGCAAGGAATACCGATGAAAATTCTGGCGCACCGGGGATGGTGGAAAGAGGATTCGGAAAAGAACAGCGAGATTGCGTTCCGCAGAGCGTTCGAAGCTGGTTTTGGCGTCGAAACCGATGTGCGCGACCAGAATGGTATTCTGCGCATTGCCCATGACATCCCCGTCGGCGAAGGGCTCATGGCGTTCGATACGTTTCTGAAGCTGCACAAGGCCTATCCCCAAGCTGGCACCATTGCCCTGAACATCAAGGCGGATGGCTTGCAGCGCCCTGTCAGGACGTTGCTTGATCAGGTTGGCGTTCAGGATCTTTTCTGTTTCGACATGGCCGTGCCGGATGCGCTTGGCTATTTCCGCGAAGGTTTCGTGACCTACACGCGTCATTCCGAAATCGAGCCGGTGCCTCCTTTCTACGACAAGGCGCATGGCGTCTGGATCGACTGCTTCTATTCCGACTGGATCCAGCCGGACGATGTCCATCGCCATCTGGAGGCGGGCAAAACGGTCGCACTCGTCTCGCCTGAGCTGCACAAGCGCGATCACAAGGCAGCGTGGAAGGCCTGGGCGGATATTCGAAGCGAAAACGTATTCCTGTGCACCGATCTGCCGGATGCGGCAGCGGAATTCTGGGCATAGGCTAAGACAAGGCGAGGGTGGAGTAAGGTCATGGGGAAGGCACGATGATCAAGGCGGTGCTGTTCGATATGGATGGCGTTCTCATCGATGCCAAGGAATGGCATTACGAGACGCTGAATGATGCGCTTGCGCTTTTCGGCCTCAATATCAGCCGCGCAGAACATCTTGCGGTCTATGACGGCTTGCCCACACGCAAGAAGCTGGAAATGCTCAGCAAGTCGCAAGGATTGCCGACGAGGCTACACGAATTCGTCAACGCCCTGAAGCAGAGCATGACCTATCAGGCCGTGATCAGCAAATGCCGCCCTGTCTTTCATCACCAATATGCGCTTGCTCGTCTAAAGCGTGAAGGGCGCAGCATCGCCGTCTGTTCGAACTCTGTGCGCTCCACCGTCGAAGCCATGATGCGCCAGTCCGACCTGCTGCAATATCTGGATTTCTTCCTGTCCAATCAGGATGTTGCCAAGGCCAAGCCCGACCCGGAAATCTACCTGACCGCCATCGAGCGGTTCGGCTTTCAACCCGGTGAGTGCCTCATCATTGAAGACAACGAGCACGGCATTCAGGCCGCACGGGCGTCAGGTGCCCATGTGCTCGTGGTCGGCTCCACCAATGATGTGACCTATGACAGGATCCAGAACGAAATCAGAAAGATAGAGGCGTCTGCAGCATGAGGTACCTTATCCCGATCGCCTCGAAGGACGACCTTTTCCCCAAGGACGAGTTCCATTTCCCCAAGCCGCTGATCGAAATCGACGGCATGCCGATGATCGCGCTGGTGGTCAACAATATCCGTCGCCGCGATCCATCCGCCTCCTTCATCTTCGTCATCCTGAAGCAGGATGCAGTCGAATACAGTCTGGACTCGATCCTGATGCTGCTCGCAGGACCGGATACGAGCGTCATACAGCTGGCGCATCCCACCATGGGGGCGGTCTGCTCTGCGCTGATGGCCGTCGATCATATCGTTGAAGGCGAGCCGCTGATCATCTGCAACGGCGACCAGATCATCGATGCCGATCTTGGTGCGATTGCCTGGGAATTCACGTCGTCCGGCGTCGAAGCCGGTGTCGTGACGTTCAAGTCGGTGCATCCGCGCTGGTCCTATATCCGCGAGGACGAAGCCGGTATGGTCATCGAGACAGCCGAGAAGCGCGTTCTCAGCCGCAAGGCTATCGCCGGCTATTACTACTTCAAGACGGGCTCCCTGTTTATCGAGGCCACCAAGCGATATCTTCTGAAGGCGGATTCTCTGGGAGGCCGCTACTATCTCTCGCCGGTCCTCAATGAGGTGGTGCTCGAAGGCGGCAAGGTCAGCCAGTACGAGATCGAGAGCGAAGCCTACATCTCGTTCTATTCACCGCAGCGCATCGAGTTTTACCGCAACGAGATCAAGGGCAAGCGCGGCGTGATCCAGACGGCGGCTCCTGCCATTCAGGTGGTCATCCCCATGGCGGGGTTGGGAAGCCGCTTCGCCAAGGAAGGCTATGCCAAGCCCAAGCCCTTCATCGATGTGAAGGGCCAGACGATGATCGAGCGGGTCATGGACAATCTGCGGATCGCCAATGGCCGCTTTGTCCTCATCGCGCGCCAGGAGCATCTGGATGCAGAACCTGACGTGGTGCAGGAGCTGGAAGCCCGCGGCGATCTTGTCTTCTCGCCGATCGATTTCGTGACGGAGGGGGCTGCCTGCACGGTCCTGACATCGAGACGCCACCTCAATCCCGATGCGCCGCTGCTAATCGCGAATTGCGACCAGATTGTCGATTTTGCCGTGGAGGATTTCATCCGCGATGCCATCAGCCGAGATCTGGATGGCTCAATCCTGTGCTTCAAGGACAAGGATCGCGACCCGAAATGGTCCTTTGCCCGAATCAACCAGCAGGGGCTCGTGGAGGAAGTGAAGGAGAAGGTTGCGATTTCCGACAATGCCACCGTCGGGATCTACTACTTCAAGCGTGCCGGCGACTTCATCAATGCGGCGACCGATATGATTGCCCGCAACGAACGCACGAACAACGAATTCTACGTCTGCCCGGTCTATAATGACCTGATCCGTGAAAGTGCGAAAATCGGGATCTACATGATCGCGCCCGAGGCCATGCATGGGATCGGCACGCCCGCCGATCTCAACACCTATCTGAAACTGATCTGACGGCCATGAAATGTGTCGTGCCTCTGGCTGGCCCTGATTTGTGGACGCAGACCTTCGGTTTCCGCCCACTGGTTCCGGTCGAGGGCAGGCCGCTCCTGCAGGTAGCGCTGGAACAGCGTGCCTGGAGGGACAGGCTGGAGAGCCGCGACTACATTTTCGTTCTGAGGGATGTCGAAGGGCTCGATCAGCTGGAGCAGGCTCTAAGGGCGATGTGGCCAGATTGCCGGATCGTCCGGCTCTCTCATCTGACCGGTGGTGCGCTCTATTCGGCGCTTGGCGCCATGTCGCTGGTCGCTCCGGATGAGCCAGTCATCGTTGATCTGGCCGATATCCTTTTCACGGAAGGCCCGGAAGACCCGGAACATCTGTTCAAAGCCCGAGACTGGGGGGCAATTGTTCCGGTCTTTCAGTCCACGGAGCCCTGCTACAGTTATCTCGAAATAGAAGACGGCAGTGTTCTGCGCGCGCGTGAAAAGCAGGTCATTTCCGACCATGCCTCGGCTGGTGTCTATATGTTTGCCAATCCGCAGATTTATCTGACAGCTGCCGTTCACAGCCTGCAGCAGAGAGACGAACTGAGCTATCGCAATCTGTTGTTCATCTGCCCCATGGTGAACGGGGTGATTGCCGCCGGGAAGCAGGTGCTGGCTCCGGCAATTCGAGCCGTGCAGCCGGTCGGCAAGCTATTTCATCTCTGAACCACCAGTCCCGCCAGCATGGTCGATCATGTCTTCAGCAGGCACAATCGATTCCTGATTTTATTCCCTTACACCTGCGCATAGGCAGCGATAATGGCATCCAGCTGGCTGCTACTGAGCGCGCGAACTTGCGCCGATGTCAGCACATCCAGCTGATCATCGCTCAATCCCATGATCTGGTTGGTCTTCAGGCTGGTGATCGAGCGCGTCGAGATGGCCGCGATGTCGCCGGTGCTGAAGGACTGGAGATCTTCCAGAAGCATGGCGGCAATCTGCGCGCCGGTGAGAACGCTGACCTGGGCTGAATCGAGCGTTTCGATCTGTTCAGAGGACAGTGCAACGATCTGAGCTGTTGTCAGCCCGAAAACCTGTGCGGTTGTGAGCGCCTGGATCTGGGTCGTGGTCAGCTGTTCGATGGCAGCGGTCGAGAGGCTGCGGATCGTCCGGCTTGAAATGGCAGCGATCTGCGATGAGGTGAAGGAGCTCAATGCATCTCCGGCAAGGCCGGACAGCGAGTCAGGTTTCAGCGCCGCGATCTGGCCTGTCGTCATGGCGCCCAATTGCTGGCTTGTCAGACCGGCAACCTGCGCGCTCGACAGGAGATTGATGAATTGTGAGGAGAGAACCGAAATCTGCGCTGTCGAAAGGGCTGCCAGATTAAGACCGGGTGCCTGCCGCAGCGATAGTGAGGCAATCTGGGTTGTGGTCAGATTGGCAACCTGCTCTGAAGAGAGCGATGCGATGGCGCTGCTTTGCAAGGTCTTGAACAGAGGCGTCGAGATGGCCGCGATCTGATCCGTCGACAATAGCGAAAGATCGAGCGTGCCGATCTGGCGTCCATTCATCACAGCAATCTGGCCTGTCGTAATCGCGGCCAGCTGGGTCGAGGAAAGGCTGCCGATCTGCTGGGATGTCAGGTTAGCAAACTGACTTGTCGAAAGCCCTTGGATCTGGTCATCGGACAATGCCGATATCACGCTTGTCGAAAGCCCTCGTACGGAGGACGAGACAATGGCCGCCATTTCATCGGTCGTGAAAGTGGCTATGTCCTCGCTTTCGAAGCCGGACAATGCAGTAGAGCGCATGATGGCAATCTGGCCGCTTGTAAAGGCTTCTGCCTGCGCAGATGAAAGGTTTGCAATCTGCGTGCTCGTCAGGAGACTGATGAGGCTATCGGACAGGACGCCGATCTGATCCGGCGATAGCGCTGTGATGTCCAGTCCACCTGCCTGACGGCTCTTGAAGGCAGCAATCTGGCCAGTGGTCAAGGCCGCAATCTGATCCGTGGAAAAATCCGCAATGAAGGTGCTGCTCAATCCACTGAGCGTGTTGGTAGACAGGACGCTGATCTGGCCCGTCGTCAGCGCATCGGCATTCAGTTCCATCAGCTGACGGGCAGACATTGCAGCAATCTGGTCATTGCTGAAGAGGCCGATCTGGTTGTCGGAAAAGGCGCGAAGCTGCTGGGATGTCATCCCGGCAATCTGGCCGCTGGACAGGGTCTGGATCTGGCTGCTGTTCAAGGTCGCGATTGCGGCGGTGGACAGGCCGCGAATATCATTGGCCTTGATAGCCGCCACTTCGTCATTGGTCAGTGACGCAATATCCGCAGTCTGCAGACCCGAAAGGCCGGCCGTGCGCATGGCTGCAATCTGCGTACTTGTCAGCGCCTGGGCCTGGTCGTCTGAAAGGCCTGCAATCTGGCTGCTGCTGAGAACGCTGACGAAGCTCGTGGAAAGTGCCGCGATCTGTTGGGTCGAGAGGGCCGATAAGTCGACCCAGGCCACCTGGCGCGAGGTCAGTGCGGAGATCTGCGTCGTGGTCAGGCTCGATGCGTTGGAATCAATCAGGGCAGACAGCGCGCCGCTGGCAAGGCTGCCAATCTGGCTCGTCGTGAGCGCAGCGATCTGCGCGTTGGAGAGGGCTGCAATCTGGCTGGTACTCAGACCCTTGATACCACTGCCGGAAATGGCAGCAATTTCATCCGTCGTGAACGTGGCAAGGGCGCTTGGCGAAAAAGCTGCGATATCGCTCGAAGCCATTGCCTTGATCTGATCGACGGTAAAGGCCGATACCTGCGAATCCGAGAAGCTGCTGAGCTGGCTCGTATAGAAAGCCGTAACCTGCGAAGCAGAAAGCCCTTCGATCTGCTGGGACGAGAGAACCGCCAGCTGACTGGCGTTGAGACCCACCAGGGAGCTGGCCGTGACCGCGGCGATCTGTGTGGCGCTGAGTACGGCGACATTGTTGGCACCCAATGCCTGCAGCTGATTTGACCGTAAAACCTTGATCTGGTCTGTCCGCAGGGAGGCGACGTCGGCCGTCGTCCAGGCACTGATCGCAGCCGTATCCAGCCTCCGGATTTCGGCGGGCGTCAAACTGGAAACTGGGTCGCTCATCAGCACTTTCCCTACAGATTAAATAATGCCTGCCAAAGCCAAAGCCGCAAAGCTGTATCGGGGACGGAGCAATTTCTAGACCGCGAAGCTTTTGCAAGGCCTGCGGCAAGACGGCAGACAGCATATTTAAGGCGTGAGATCATGGCTCGTATGAGCCTCGCGCAAGAGATGTACATCATGCAGCGGAAACGATCCGCTTCTTGCGCCGTAGGTATTGGAAATTTCTAAAATGCCAGCGAGGCACTTTAGTCATCCGGTTAAAGGTAACGAAAGCAGGTTTAATTTTTGATTAATTTCTCAGCTCGTTGATACCATAAGTATGTGACGAAGCGATATTTTCTGGAAAAATCACGTTATGCGCGTGAGTTGTGCACGTTATCGGCTTTGGAACATGGCCCCCCATTCTTCCTCGTGACTGCCCGCATGATTTGCCATTCCGGGCTTGGTCAGGCAGCCTGACGGTTTCACATAGCTGTCGATCCTGCGCACTGGCTTTTCGTGCCAGGTAATGTTGAAAGCCCAGTATTTCGGGAAGAAATAAAGTGAGGAGTAGGGCAGGTGGTCGTGAATCCACCAGGCCAGCTTCTGCCAGTCGCCTTCCGCGTTGAAACGGTCCCAGAAGGATGGCACCACAATACAGGCAGTGGCCCCCATGCAGCCTTCTGCATCCAGTCTGTCCCAGATATGACCTGCATAATTGGCTTCGTTGACCGCACAATTGTAACTGCTCTTTCCGGCCCGCTGCATGTCATTGCCAAAGCCGTTCACCTCCGCCGAGCGATAGGCCGAACGAACGGCGATACGACCAAACCTGTCCTGCAAGGGCTCGAGCAGTTCTTCGCAAAGTCTCGTACCGGCGGCAATCGCCCGATCCGGATTGTCGGGGACGTTGTTGAAGCCGTGGATCGAGGCAATATCCGAGAACAGGAAATCGCGCATGAAAAAGGTTTTCGAAAGCCGGACGCGTCCGAATTCGGTAAGGCTGGCCACGCTGGCGGGCTTCTTCATTCGACGTATCCGTTTCGAGAGCTCTCACGCCCCAGAAATGGGGGGTGGAGATACTGGACCGAAGAGCCCCTCCGATGCCACCCGAAACCTGTGAGGTTTCGCGGTGGCATCCGGGTTATCAGCTGTTTGCTGCGTAAGCCGCGGCGATCATTGCCACCTGTTCCGGGCTCATCATCTTGATCTGGTCTGCGGTAAAGGCGCTCAACTGTGCCTGGCTGAGTTGAGAGATGCCGTTCGAACTCAGACCGGCCACGCCCCGGCTGCTCAGGCTCGCAATGTCCTGTGTCGAGAAGGTTGCAAGGGAAGCGCCCAGAGAGGCAATCTGAGCTGAGGACAGGATGTTGACCTGAGCCGGTGTCAGCGCTTCCACCTGTGCCGATGTCAGGCTGGAAAGCACGTCCGTGCTCAGGCCTGCAATGGCAGTCGGATCCAGTGCCGCAATCTTGGCTGTCGTCATCGTTGCCAGCTTGTCAGAACCAAGCGCTGCGATCTGAACTGCATTCAGAGCGGCCACCTGACCTGTTCCCAAGGCTGCGATCTGCCCGCTCGACGCTGCACGGATTTGCGCAAAGCTCATCTTGCCGACCTGTGTCGGGACAAGGGCGGCGAATTGTTCATGATCCAGCGCGGCAATCTGCGCCGTCGTCATGCCGGCGATGGTTTCCGGACGGATCGCCGCGATGTCACCGGTCGAGAAGGTGCCGATGGCGCCAAGGCTCAGCACCCCGATCTGGGCCGATGTCAAGGCACCTATCTGCTCCGTCGAGAACGCATCCAGCTGGATGGTTGAAAACGCGGCGATCTGGCCTGTCGTCAGGCCGGCAATCGCGCCGGATGCCAGCGACATGACCTGCTGCGTCGTCAGGGCAGCGATGTTGGCCGAGCCGAGCATGCCGATTTGCAAGGCGGAAAGAGCACCGATCTGCGTGGTCGAAAGAGATGCAACCTGCGTCGTCGTCATGGCCGTGATCTGGCTTGGTCGCAGGGCTGCCAGTTGCGTGGTCGAGAGCGTCACGATCTGCTCTCCCGTCATCGATGCAAGCCCTGTTGCGGATAGCCCCGCCAGCGCAGACACGTTCAGGGCGGCAATATCCGCTGTCGAAAGGGTTCCGATTGCATCCGCGCCGAAAGCCGCAAGCTGTGTGGATGTAAGAGCGCCGATCTGGGCCGTGGACAGGCTGTCGAACTGTGCAATGCCCATTGCGCCGATCTGATCGCTGGTCAGTCCGGCAATGGCTGCGGAGGGAATGGCCTGTATCTGGCTTCCCAGAAGTCCCGCAATCGCTGCGGGCGACATCGCGCCCACCTGTGCACTGCTGAGGGCTGCAATCTGGCTCGTCGTCAGGGCGCCGATCTGGGCCGCGGGCAGAGCGGTCAGCTGGGTAGTGGTCAGCTTTGCGATCTGGGCTGTTGTCAGGGAGGCCAGCTTCGTCTGGCCAAGGGAGGCAAGACTGGACGGAGAAAGGCCTGCCAGGGCATCCGGAGTAAGCTGCGCCAATGCGTCGGTCGAAAAGAGCTGGAGATTGGCGGCATCCAGGGTGGCAAGTTGCGCGGATGTCAAAGCGCCAAGCTGGGCTGAGGTCAGCGCACTGATCTGTGTACCAGAGAGTGCATCTATCTGCGTTGTCGTCAGGCCGCTGATGGCCTTGGCCGTCAGCGCCTGCATCTGCTCTTCGGACAATGAGGCTGTTGCGTCTCCACTCAAGGCACCGATCTGAGTGTTGTCAAGCGCGGCCAGTTGGGCGGTGGAAAGCGAATCGATCTGCGTCGCCGTCAGGGCGTTGATCTGGCTCGTATTTAGTCCGGCCACCTGTGCCGTCGTCAGGGCCTTCAGATAGGGGTCCGTCAGGGATGAGACGACGCTGCTTTCCAACCCGCCAAGCGCTGCGGGGGTCAGTGCGGAGATCATGTTGGTGGACAGGTCACTCCAGATCGCATCCGGCAAGGCCGTGACCTGCGCTGCGGTCAGCGCTGCAAACTGCGTTCTGGTCAGGCTCTTGATCTGGTCGCTGGAGAGAGCCGTTACCTGATCCGTGGTCAATGCGGCAACCGATGTGGCGGGCAGCGCATTGATCTGGTCGATCGTCAGGGCGGCAATGCCACCGGACGACAGGGATGCCACCTGCGCGGTCGTCAATCCCTGGACCTGCGCCACGGAAAGCACTTCGACCTGAGCGGGCGTCAGAACGGAAATCTGGCCGGTCGTCAGGGCGGCGATTTGTGCCGAAGAGAGAGCCCGGACGTTTTCAAGCGGCAATGCCGCCGTCAGGGCCGTGGAGAGGCTTGCCAGTGCGGCAGGTGATATGGCTGCGATTTCTGTGCTGGTGAACGTGGCAAGCTGGGTGCTGGTCATGGCACTGAGCTGGCCCGATTGCAGTCGGGCAATCTGGGTGCTGGAGAGAGCCTCGGCCTGCTCTTCGGTCATGAGCGAGATCTGTGCAGACGAAAGTCCCGTTACGGCGCCAGCCGAAAGTGCTGCGATTTGCTGGCCGGACAGGGCAGAGAAGCTTCCCGTGCTCAGGCTCGTCATCTGTGCGGCATTCAGGGCCGCAACCTGCGCCGTCGACAGAACGCCGATCTGGGCAGAGGTCAGCACGGCCGTCTGTGTTGTTTTCAGGGCTGCGAGCGCTGCGGTGGGCAGGGCTTCGACCTGATCAAGCTGCAATCCACCGATGACGGATGCGTCCAGACCGGCCAGAACTGCCGGTCTCAGCGCTGCAATCTGGGCCGGCTGCAAACTGGCTATCTTGCCGGACCCCAGCTGCGAGAGCTGACCTGACGTCAGGCCGCTGACCTGCGATGTCGAAAGATTGCTCAACTGATCGGTGGAAAGGCCTGCAATCTGTGTCGAGGTCAGACCGGCGATGGCATTGGCACTGAGTGCACCCAGTTGCTCGATCGTCATTCCGCTGACGAAGCTGGCCGGAAGAACCGCAATCTGCGCCGAGGTGAAGGCCCTCAGCTGTTGCGAGGACATTGCCTGAATCTGGCTGCTCTTCAGGGCCGCCATGTGCTCCGTGCGCAGGGCGGTTACCTGGCTGCCTGTGAGGGCGGCAATCTGGTCTTCCTGAAGGGCTGCCAGTGCAGCGGTCGAAATACCGCCGATGGCCGTGGGCTTGATGGCGGCGATGTCGCTGGAGGTGAAGCGCGCAATGCCGGCCGAGCTGAAGGCAGCAATCTGCCTGCTGCTCAGGCCATTGATCTGAAACGAGGTCAATGCATCGGCCTGATCTGTCGAAAAGGCGCTGATCTGGTCCGTGGTCAGGCTGGTCACGGCCTTCTGTGTCAGGGCGGCAATGCCGTCCCCGGAAAGCGCGGCCAGTACTTCCGTCTTCATGACGCTGACCTGACCCGCGGTGATTGCCGCGATCTGGCTCGTATCCAGTCCCTTGATCTGTTGCGAATTGAATACGGAAAACTGCGAAGGAGACAGGGCCGCAATCTGGCTGGGCAACAGGCCTGCGAGTTGATCGCCGCTGAGTTCCTCCAGATGAGCAGTCGTCAAAAGACCCATGGCCGAGCGATTGATGGCGCCGATTTCCTGGGAAGTGAACGTGGCAAGACTCGCCGGAGTGATTGCTCCAAGCTGTGTTGCACGAAGGCTTGAAATCTGCGAGGCGCTCAGCGCTTCGATCTGATCAACCGACATGGCCTTGATCTGGTCTACACTCAAGCCCGTGATTGCGGTCTTGCTGATCGCGCCGATCTGGTCGGAGGTGAAATTCGAGATGAAGCTTGCGGGTATCGTACCAATCTGGATGGCGCTGAGTGCGGCAAACTGGCTCGAGGTCAGTGCGGCGGCTTGGGAGGTGGAGAAGGCCGCAATCTGTCGCGCTGTCATGCGCTGGACCTGCTTGACCGTCAATGCCTGCACTTGATCATCGCTCAGGGCTGCAATCGCCGTGCTCGGCAGCCCGCCGATCGACGCCACGCTCAAGGCGGCGATGCCAGCCGTCGTGATCGCGTTGATTTTGGCAGGATCCAGGGCTGCAATCTGGCGTGGGCCCAGAACCGACAGCTGTGATGTGGACAGCGCCCCGACCTGATCGGCGGAAATGGCGCTCATTTGCGTTGTCGTCAGAGAGGCCAGAGCGCGCGTGCTGATGGCACTGATCTGGTCCGTGGTCATCTCCACCAGCGTGTCGGTGGATAGGCTGACCAGTTGAGACGGGGTCAGCATGCGGATCTGCGTCGTCGAGAATGCCGCGACCTGATCCGGCTCAAGCGCCGCCAGTTGGGCCGGCTTCAAGGCTGCGATCTGGGACGTGGTGAGTGCTGCCAGCTGCGCGGTGCTCAGCGACGCGAAAGCCGCCGTCGTCATGCCGGAAATCGCGCCGGAACTGATGGCTGCGATATCGGATGGCGGGAATGTTGCAAGGCCCGCCGATGTCAGTGCAGCGACCTGCCGTGCATTCAGGCCAGCGATCTGGTCCGGGGTCAAGGCTTCTGCGTGCTCATCGCCAAGTCCGGCAAGCTGCGTCGATGTCAGTGCGGCGACCTGCGAAGCGGTCAGTTTCGAGAAATTGTCCGTCGAGATGGCGGCCAGCTGGTCAACGGTCAGGCCAACGACGGCTCGGGCCGAAATGGCTGTGAGCTGACCGGAGGAAAGATTGGCCAGGGCATCTTCCTGAAGCGCTGCAACCTGCGTCGCCGAAAGCTCGCGGATCTGCGTCGACTTCAGTTCAGCCACATCGCTGGATGTCCAGGATGCGATTGTGGAGGCTGATAGAAGACGGATCTGGCTGGGCGTCAGTGAACCAATGGACGTCATAAGGGCGCTTTCCGGTCAGTCAGGTTGATGCGGCTGAAAATTCAGGATTTGAAACAAGCCGAGGGAACACTCATCCGGATGCCCTTGCAGACAGGCCAGCCTCCCGAGGAGGGAGCTGGACAGGTGCATTTTAGGAAACGTTCATTTTCCCGCTTTTCTGGCATCCTGCGCTACAGGTAGAATGCGACCCTTGAGCGAAGCTGGCTGCGTGCGTATCGAAATCGGATGGACGCCATTGCTTATCAACGAAAGCGACCCCAAGCATCAAATTCCGTATTGCCAGCTCTCTTATTTCGCGAAATAAAAGCGCCGCAACTCGCGTCTAGCGAGAAATGAACAAATGCCGCCAGCACAGAGGATGAACCGTCTGCATGGATGACGAAACACCGGCACGTTCCCTGTCCGAGCCGCACAAGGCTCTCCTCGGCTATCTCTGCGAGCAGGCGAACGATCCCAATATCCGCATCTTTGCCGTCATGGACGGTGCCTTCTTCCAGAACGTCGATGCAGACCTGCGCAATGCAGGCCTCTCGCGAAGACCGCTCTACCGCTATGGCGGTGATTACTCGGTGGTGATGGGCGGCCCGTGGATGGTCGATCCCTACCACCACGACAGGGATATTCAGGAAGAGATTGTCGCCTCAGCGAGGGCCGCCGCCAAAGGTCAGCCCGTGGCCGATATTACCCCTGACAGTCTATCCA
>NZ_STGA01000066.1 GCF_005222835.1 Rhizobium sp. FKY42
GGCGGAACCGCCTCCCGGCCCGCTGCGATGGACACCGCAAACCATCAGCGCCATCAAGACACTGCGACTGGAAGGCTCCGTCAACCAGATAACGGCCTATCTGCGCAAAGTTGCGCCCGACCGCGTACGAGACAAAAGCGATGCGGAAATGTCGGCATTGGTGAAGCAGTCCGTACACACCGGCACGGAGCTGGGAATCCGCAGCATGGCTGCACATTGCCGATGGGCCTACTTGAGCCTCGTAACCCATGGAACGCTCCCTAAAGCGCCTGCCGTGCGTGAATTCATGACGATGGAAGACACAAAATTCTCCCCGGATGAGCGGGTAAGGATGCTGATGCAGGGAACCATTTCCAGCCTCAAAACCAAAGCTGGAAGCCACTGATGGCCGGCCCCTTGGTTCTTGCCGTTCCACCAATCCTCACGGCCCTCGGTAAAGCAATCGTCTTTGTCGGCTCAGCAGCCGTCGCCGCCGCTGCCGCTGTGGGCATTGGCAATGCCGTCAGCGAGATGTCAAACGCCGACGAAGAGGCCG
>NZ_STGA01000011.1 GCF_005222835.1 Rhizobium sp. FKY42
GGTCTCTCCACTACGATGTAGAACTCGTCCAGTCCTCCACCGTAGGTGGAGGTTTACTTTGATTGCAATGCATGTCGCGCTCAACCGAATTCGGTTGAGCGGAACGAACATGCATCAATTTAAAGTCTTACAGCGTCGTTCGCGCGTTCAATCGAACGCGCCGCGCTGTAGGCAACAGCACTTCAATGATCCGCCATTCCATATTCGTCAGGTCGCCGCGAGCCAAAACCTAGAAGTGAGCGCAAACCAACCGGCTTCAAATTAAGTCAAGGGAAAACCGCTCCGTAACTCAACAATTAATTGCATCTGGAAGAAAAATACTTTCCCTTCGAGATGTAGTGCGGCGGAGCGTACATCTCATGGAAAACCCAATTCCTTGGGGTAAAATCAACGAAGGATCTAGTCACCATCTAGCAAATCATTGCGCAGATGTTGCAGCTTGTTTCGAAGCCATTGCGAAACAGCCAGTCATACACGAGCGCCTCGAAAGATCGGCGGGGCGACCTCTCAACGAGATCGATTTTTCTCGTCTGGCGACGATAGTCTTTCTGCATGATTGCGGCAAGCTTCATCCCGGCTTTCAGGCAAAAGGGACTATAGACGGGATTATCTGGCCACGACTTGCCCTGCATGGACATGTTCAGGAGGGGGCTGCGATCTTTTCCGGTGTTCAAAATGGTGCCTTGGCCGAAGCGCTACACTTCGCTGAGTTGCGATCATGGGGCGTCAGTCAGGGTCTTTTGTTTGCGGCAATCGCGCATCACGGTCGCCCGTTTTCCTTAGAGCCGAAAGCCAAAAATGATTGGGAACAGGTATTGCGGCCTGCCTACGCCCCCCTTGCCGCGGCGCATCAACTGGGCGGCTTGATGCGCGCATGGTTCCCGCTTGCCTTTTCGGAAGGGGGCGCCGCGCTTCCAGTTCGGCCGGACTTCCAGCATCTGTTTTGCGGGCTGGTGTCGTTGGCGGATTGGCTGGGGTCTACTCAATCCCTCTTTCCATTCGTGGCGGAATGCGATCCCAGCTACATGGAGCGTGCCAAACAACAGGCCGTCCGTGCGGTGACCGGTATCGGGCTGGATGTCCGGCACTGGCGAGACGCAATTCAAGGCAAGGCAAGTTTCGGCGTGCTTTCCGACGGGAAACCTTCGCGCCGAGCCCAACAGGTAACCGGCGAGTGGTCACTGGATGATCCGCTCATCATTCTGGAAGCGGAAACAGGCTCCGGCAAAACAGAAGCCGCGCTTTGGCGGTTTGCGCAACTCTTCGAAGCCGGAAAGGTGGATAGTCTCTATTTCGCGCTGCCGACACGCGCCGCGGCGCGCCAGATCCATCAGCGGGTGAATGATGTTTTGAAGCGTTTGATGGGCGAAGATGCGCCAGAGGCGGTGCAGGCAGTGCCCGGCTATCTTCGCTCGGGCGAAATATCGGGCAGAAAACTTCCAGCCTTCGAGGTCCTGTGGGACGACGACCCCGATGAAGCAAGACGCATTGCTCGATGGGCGGCAGAAGGCGGGCGCCGCTATCTGGCGGCAACTGTTGCCGTGGGCACGGTGGATCAGGCCATGCTGGCGGCACTTCAGGTGAAACATGCCCACCTACGCGCAGCCGCTCTTTCCCGTTCGTTGCTTGTCATCGACGAAATCCATTCGTCCGATCGCTATATGAGCAATATCCAGACCCATCTGCTGAAGATGCATCTGGAGCGCGGCGGTCATGCCATGCTGATGTCGGCCACGCTTGGCGCCGAGGCCCGAGTGGCATGGCTGGAAACCGATCGAACAAGCAGGAAACTACCAACGTTTCAGGATGCGATTGCCGCCCCCTATCCCGCAGTTTGGGGCCGCCACGATGGCGTGCGCGATGCCAGGCAGGCAGGGCAGCCCGGCAAAGAGGTTGCGATGACGCTGATGGACGGATGGGCGGCGGAAATCGCCGCAAGCCGCGCCATAGAGGCGGCCCGTCAGGGGGCAAAGGTTCTGGTTATCCGCAATACGGTGCGGGCGGCGCAGGATACATTCGAAGCGGTGCGCACAATGGGGGACGAAGCTCTGCTCATGCAGGTGGCGGGTGGGCCGGCGCTGCACCATTCACGCTTTGCCGCCGAAGACAGGACGCTTCTCGACACGCATGTGGAACGCCTGCTGAGCCCTGACGAAAGTGTTCGCGACAGAGAGGGAGCGATCATCGTCGGTTCGCAGACGCTCGAACAGTCTCTGGATATTGATGCCGATCTGCTGATCACCGATCTCTGCCCGGTGGATGTGCTTCTTCAGCGCATTGGCCGGCTGCACCGTCACAGGCTGGTCCGTCCGGCAGGTTTCGAGGTGCCGCAATGTCTGGTGCTGTCGCCACAGGATGGGTTGGACCGGCTGGCAAAGCCCGCCTTCGAAAACGGTCTCGGACAGTTCCGCGATGGCGGCGGTGTTTATCGCAACCTGCATGCCTGTGAACTGACGCGAAGGCTGGTGCTCGACCACCCCTCCTGGAAGATTCCGGAGATGAACCGCTTTCTCGTGGAAAGCGCCACGCATCCGGAACGCATTGAAGCGCTGAGTGCAGAACTCGGCCCATCGTGGCAGACCTATTGGAACGGCGTCTACGGCAAGGATGTCGCCGATGCCCAATCGGCCAAGCATCTGCGGCTGCCATTCGAATGCGATTTCACGAACCTCATGCCCTTTGCGGATGTGGAGGAAAAGATTCGCACCCGGCTGGGCGCAGAAGGCGCGCGCGTGGAATTTGCCACGCCCGTCACCAGCCCGTTCGGGCAGCAGATCACGGGCATCAACCTGCCCTCGCACTGGCAGGGCGTGTTTTCCGAAGAGCCGGTCGAGCCACGACTGGATGTTGGGTCAATCACATTCAGGATCAACGACGCGACCTTCCGCTACGGGCGGATAGGTCTGAGGCGGGAGGATTAAATTTGCTCACAACGAATCTTCTTCAGGAGCCCCTCATCACCGTCTCACCTTCTGCCAACCTCACGCTTCCCGGTGTTCTCGCCGCGCTGGCGCGAGACGAACTCGAGAGCTTTACAGCCCTTCGTCCCCATCAAGGGCCAGCCTGGCATATGTTTCTGGTGCAACTGGCTGCACTTGCGCTTCACAAGGCGGGGCGCGAGGATATTCCTGAGCAGGAGGACGAATGGCTGACGCTGTTGCGGGGCCTGACACCGGCTTACCCGGACGATGAACCCTGGTGCCTGAGTGTCGATGACTGGTCGAAGCCCGCCTTTCTGCAACCCCCCGTGCCTGAAGGTGTGAAGCTTGGAAATGATGTCGCGACCGCCGATGGGCTGGATCTTCTGATCACCTCACGCAATCATGATTTGAAGCAGATGATTGCACGCGAGGGATCGGCAGAGGACTGGCTGTTTGCGCTCGTTTCGCTGCAAACAGGCGAAGGTTACGGTGGTGCTGGCAATCAGGGCATTGTCCGCATGAATGGCGGCTCCTCGTCCCGCGCCATGCTGACCTTGGCGCCTCTGGCGACGGCCAAGGCAATAGACGTGCAGCCCGGTGCGTGGTTTCGCCGGGATCTGCGGGTTCTTCTGGAAACGCGCAAAGATGTGCTGGGTGCTACCGGCCTGCCCTATGCGGATGACGCGATTGGCCTGACCTGGCTGGAACCCTGGGCAGAGGGCGATCAACTGCAACTGAAGGATCTCGATATCTGGTTTATCGAGGTATGCCGCCGGGTGCGGTTGTCAAACCGTGGCGGGCGCATCACGGCAGTCAAAGGCACATCGCGTGAAACCCGCATTGCGGCCAAATCGGCCAAAGGCAGTTTGGAAGATCCTTGGGCGCCCATCCACAAGGCGGAAAACAAGAGCCTGACGATTGGAGACGAGGGCGAGTTCGACTATCGAACACTGACCAAACTGCTGTTTTCCGGGGAATGGGTGCTTCCGCTTCTTGCTGCTCGCGCCTCCTTTGAGGGGCCGGATACGCCGCTTGCCATTGTTGCCCAGGCCTTGGCACGTGGCAATTCTAAGACTGGTGGCTTTCGCTCCCGCATTATTCCCCTCGAAAGCCGGCAAATCATACGCGGGTGGGGGGCTCCCCAGTCACAGGAAATCCTGCGATTGTTGGCACAAGAGCAAACAAAGGCCATCGACCGCTTCGGCAAGGCCTTGACCTATTCGCTGGTGCTTGCCGCTGCATCCGGGGAAAGCGAACGCATCAACCGCGACAGCTATCAGCTGACAACATCAGCCCGCGCCGCGCTCGACCGCTTTGCCGATACGATTTTCTTCGAACATCTTTGGCGGCGCTTTGAGGTCGAAACATTGGACGAGGCTGCCAGAAAGGCGGAAGCGCTTGCCTTCGCCTCCTGCCTTTGGGAGCGCACGCAAGCCATTTTTGAGCAGTTCCTGCCGGATATGCCCTGCCATTCCCTCTATCGCTTCAGAGCCGAGGTCAGGGCACGGCGGGCGCTTCGATCAAAAGATTTGCGGGAAAATTACCCCGAATTGTTCACGGCTCAAAATGCGAGAGAGGTGACGGAAGATGCTTGAACCCGTCCAGACACAAGATGACGATCTGAAATCCACCATCGCCGCTCTCGTCGGCAAGATGATGAAATTCGATCCCGGCGAGCTGGCCCGTTTGCGCCGCATGGATGTGGATGGCCCCGGCGAGCTGGAATTTTGGCGTCTCGCGCACGATACCGGTTTACGGGGCGATACCTCCGGTATGCAACTGGTGAAAATCCTCGCACTGCTGGCACCGCGTGGCGACGTTGGCTCACGCGCTCCGTTTCACCGGCTCGGCGAACCGCTCGGCAAGGTGTTGGCCGAAGCTGGTTTCTCCGAAAAGCGGCTGGCAAGCTTCATGGCCCTGCCCTTTGCCCGGCGCGCAGAGGCGCTGGAAGGCATTGCACGCTTCATCACGCGCAAAATGAAACTGGGCGTGAACTGTGTCGATATCGCCCAGCTTCTCTTCGTGAACGATGTCTGGCCGCTGCGCCAGCTCGCAAGACATTATTACACCGCATCTGACCGCATTGCCGCCGCTGAGGCCAAGGGAGAAGACAAATGACCAAGCCCCGTTTTCTACAAATTCATACACTCCATACCTATACGGCAGCCCTGCTGAACCGTGACGATACCGGTCAGGCCAAGCGCCTCGTCTATGGTGGCACCACGCGCACCCGCATTTCCTCCCAAAGCCTGAAACGCCACTGGCGCAAGGCAGAAAACGACCCGCACGCGCTGAAACAGCTTGTTGGCTACGTGGATTCCTTCCGCTCCCGCGAACTGGTAACGGAAAAGGTCATAAAGCCGCTGCGGGGCCGCTTTGCCGATGAGGTGGTGAATGCGCTGGAACCGGCTTTCCAGCAGCTTGTCTATGGCAAAAGTGCCGACAAGGGGAAGAAGAGCCGCCAGACATTGCTGCTCGGTGAGCCGGAAATTACCTGGCTTGCCGCGCGCGCGGAAGAGATTGCTGCATCGTCCGCAGATGCCAAAGCCGCAGAAAAGGCCGTCGCGGATTGGGCGAAGGACAAGAACTTCAAGACGATGACCGAGGGTGCAAGCCTGCCGGGCGGACTGACCGCCGCTCTCTTCGGCCGCATGGTGACATCTGATCCCGCCGCAAACATAGACGCACCAGTGCATGTGGCCCATGCCTTCACAATTCATCCGGCAGAAAGCGAGGACGATTATTTCACCGCTGTGGACGATCTGAAGCGGGATGATGACGATAGCGGCGCCGATACGATCCAGGAAACCGAACTCACCTCCGGGCTCTACTATGGTTATGTGGTGATCGATCTGCCGGGACTGATCAAAAACTGCGGTGAAGATCGCGAACTGGCTGCCCGCGTCGTTCACAATCTTCTCTATCTGATTGCGGAAGTCTCTCCGGGCGCCAAGCTTGGCTCCACAGCACCTTATGGCCGCGCCGAACTAATGCTGGTGGAAGCGGGAGATCGCCAGCCGCGTTCGCTGTCGACTGCCTTTCGTAAGGCCGTTGGTCACAGCTTTACCGATGGCCGCGATGCATTGGCGCGGCAACTGGCCGCCTTCGACGAAGCCTATGCCACGGGTGAAGCGCGCCGCCATCTGAGCGTTGAGGGGCAGTTACCCGGCATTGACAAGACGCCGCTTTCGGATCTGGCAGCCTGGGCCGCCGAACAGGTGAAGGATGCGGTCGATGCCAATGACTGACAAGCAGTGGCTGATCCTCGATCTTGAGGCACCGCTGCTTGCCTTTGGCGGTGTCGTGATCGACCAGATCGGCGTTACGCGAGACTTTCCGGCAGCCTCCATGCTGACCGGGCTGTTTGCCAATGCGCTGGGGTGGAAACGCACCGAGACGGAAAAGCATCAGGCGCTGCAGGATCGGCTGGTCTTTGCCGCCCGCATTGATCGCGAGCTTCCCGGCGGCACCTTAACCGATATGCAGAACGCACAGCTGGAAAAAAACGATCGTGGCTGGACCAGCTGGGGCATTGTGGAAGGGCGCGATGGCGCAAGCTATGGCGCACCGCACCGCCGCAAGCGGGATTACCATATGGATGCACGCATGGTGATTGCCGTTCGGCTCGAACCTCTCAATGGCGAACCTGATCTGGAAAGGCTGGCGAAAGCTCTGCATTTCCCGGCGCGACCACTCTTTATCGGTCGCAAGCCTTGCCTTCCATCCCGGCCGATCCTTCCCGCCCGACGCGAGCATTGGTTCGTTGACGCTCCGACAGCTTATGCCGCGCTAACCCGCCTGCCTGCTGCCGACAGACAGAGCCCAAAAAGCAGGCTGCGCGCCTTTTGGCCGCCGGGAGAGGGCCCTGAAGAGGGCGAAGACGTAACCCGCATCTACGATCTGCCGGACTTGAGGAACTGGAAAAGCGGCCTGCACGGTGGTCATCGCAGGGTGATAGAGGGCTTCGTAATGCCAGAAGAGGTCGCCCCATGAGCGTGCTACACCTTGTGAGCCTTCCCATTGACCTGCGCGAATTTCGCCGGTTGGCCGTCTTTCGAGGCTTTAGAGCCGATGAAGGCCGCGCCTTGCACCACCTGCTTAGTGAAGCGTTCGGCAAGGGCCTGTTGCAACCCTTCCGGCTTATGCCTGCGCCCAAGGAAACCCACGGCGGACACGGGGCTACGCTCTATGCCTATACGGGAACGCCGGAAGAGGTGTTGCGGGAAAATCTGGAACTCGCAGCCCCGGAACTGTTGAGCGCCTTGGGAACCGCGCATCTGGCACTGCGGGAAATGCCCAAGGTCTGGCGTGAAGGCAGACGTCTGGCCTTTGATGTGCGGGTGCGTCCGGTTCGGCGACTTCTGAAACCCCTGGAGGAGTGGAGCCGCGAGGAAAACCGACGGCACCTGAAGGGCGAGGATCTGCGTGGCCCTATGAAGAAAGGCAGCGAAGTGGATGCCTACCTGATTGCGCGACTGCGGCAATTTCCCGAAGGTCTGCCGGAAGATGCGCAGACGGGCGAATTCTCTCGCGAGAGCGTCTATCTCGATTGGCTGGCCGAGCGCTTTGAAGGTGCTGCAGGACTTGACCGGCAAGCAACGAGAATGACGCGCTTTGCGCGCGACCGGGTTCAGCGCAGAGCCGGCAACGGGAAGGAAGCGATCTCAGAAGGGCCGGACGCGACCTTCCACGGCGAACTGACGGTGAAGGATGGGCAGGCTTTTCAAAAGCTTCTTATCTCGGGTGTCGGGCGTCACACCGCCTTTGGCTTTGGAATGCTGCTGCTGCGTCCCGGAGGCACACAAAATGCTGATCGGTAGATTAGGGCTGGAGAAGGCTCGCATTCCCCATTCGGATAGACACGGTCTCGTTTGGCTGGATCGTGGAAGGCTTGAGGTGGAAGACGGCTGCCTGCGCTTCGTGACGGCGGGAGGCGGTGAGCTTGCCGCTGGAGATTATCAGATACCGCATCAGGCGCTTTCTATCGTTCTGCTGGGTCCGGGTTCCAGTGTTACGCATGATGCACTTCGCCTGTTGGCACGCCATGGGTGCGCGCTGGCGGCGATTGGCGAGGGTGCGGTGCGCTTCTACACCGCCCCTCCCTTGATGCCGGATACATCTGCTCTTGCCCGCGAACAGGTGCGCCGCTGGGCAGACCCGAAGAAGCGCATGGAGGTGGCACGCGCGATGTACGCCATTCGCTTCGATGAGATTGTCCGCACGCGCGATATCGAAGTGCTGCGCGGGCAGGAAGGGGCGCGGATCAAACGCAGCTATCAACTGGCGGCGCAGCGTCACGGCGTTCCTTGGAAAGGGCGCAACTACGATCGCAACAACCCCAATGCCGGTGATGCGCCCAATCAGGCCATCAACCATGCCGCAAGTGCCATGCGGGCCGCCGCAGCGGTTGCCGTGGCCAGCGTCGGCGCCATTCCGCAACTGGGTTTCGTGCATGAGGATTCCGGCCAATCCTTCGTGCTCGATATCGCCGATCTCTACCGACACGATGTGACGCTGGACATCGCATTTGGAGCGGCCAAGGAGGCGCTGAAATCAGGAGAACCGGTGGAACGCTTGACCCGACAACGCGCGGCAAAGCTTTTCCGCCAGCGAGACGTTATTCCCACAATGATAGACCGGATCAAGCTTCTTGTCGGACCCGAAGCAGACCAGACCGGCGCCCCGAACGAGGACGACGACTAATGCCGATGGTGGTGATTATGACGCGTGATGTGGAAGCCCGCTATCGAGGCTTTCTTGGATCGATAATGCTGGAGCTATCGGCCGGCGTTTATGCGCACCCCCGCATGAGCGCCGGCGTTCGAAACCGCATATGGGATGTCATGATGGATTGGCATGGCCAGCTGCGGCAGGGCAGTATCGTCATGACCTGGGCCGATAGCGCCGCCCATGGTGGCCTTGGATTGTCCACCCTTGGCGAGCCACCCAAGCAGATTGTAGCGCATGATGCGATGCTGCTGGTGAGGCGTCCTCTTGCAAACGTCAACCCCTGATCGTTGACTGCTCTTTGACATTGTCCAGATAATCAGGCACTTAGAGGCAAGAGGTTCCTCCGCACTCGCGGAGATAGACCCCGGCTTGCTGGCTGGCAGCGCCTATGGCGCAAGGTTCCTCCGCACTCGCGGAGATAGACCCCACGCCTGAAGGCGGCGTCATAAGGTTGTCAAGGTTCCTCCGCACTCGCGGAGATAGACCCTGGGACGAAGCCGAGGCTCGCGAACAAGGCAAGGTTCCTCCGCACTCGCGGAGATAGACCCGCCTTGAACACCATGCGCAGCATCTCGCGATCGGTTCCTCCGCACTCGCGGAGATAGACCCTCGACCGGATCGACAGGGCTTTCGCCTTCGAAGGTTCCTCCGCACTCGCGGAGATAGACCCGATGGGAAGCTCATGCGTCCGGCTTCGACCGGAATACCCAAACCATGTCTGGTCTTACGACCTCGTCGAGGATCGTACATACAACGGCAGGAAAATCCGCATGCTCGATGTGATCGACGTGCTTTCTGACCTGTTTATCCTGCGCGGCATCCCCACCCATATTCGTTCCGACAACGGCCCGGAATGCATCGCCAAGGCGTTGCGTGAATGGATCGCGACGGTGGGAGCCAAGACCGCCTACATCATGCCGGCCAGCCCGCAAGTTCGGTCCCAGCTGATTGGCGTGCTTGGACGAACAGTCTATCTCGCTCTTTACTCCCTTGCCTCGACGCTTGTGCTCATCTGGCTTTTCGCCTTGGACCTGAAAATAGACTATGTCGAGCTATGGCCGCCTGCCGCGTGGCAGGCGGCAGTCAATTTTGTGCTTTCTACCATCGGTCTGTTTCTGGTGATTGCGGGCCTTCTCAGCCCCAACCGCTATTCAGTCACCTTGCGAAAGCCGACGGGCGGTCACGCGCTGCTGTTCGGCGTCGATCCACTCGTCATGCTGACCATTCACTAAGGCCTCAGCACGGATGATGAGGGGAGTTGCTGCAGCGCCTTATCAGCTTCAATCCGCAGCGGCATGCCGGTTCGTCCGCCAAAGACAGTGCATTTAAGCGCTGCGGTGACCGAACCCAGACGAACCGCGTCGGCAGTACCAAGCCCTTCAGCAACTGCGAGCGCATAGGCACCATGAAAAGCGTCGCCTGCCGCCAAGGTATCCACAGCCCTGACCTGGAGAGCAGGTTGATGGTGAAGCTGCGTCCCCTCCATCCAAAAGGCACCGGCTGGACCGAAGGTTACGCAGACCATTGCCTGCGGAAAACGCTCCGCCAGTTCCTGGACAAGATCAGCCTGCGCCCTCGCCTCCGTCAGCGAACGAGCAGCAGGTTCGGAGAAGATGATATGATCAGCTATCTCAGCCAGGGAGAGAAGCGTCTCGGATGGCGCTACGTCACCATCCAGAATGGCAGGAATACCGGCTCGACGCGCAGCCCGCAGCACCTCGCGGGCAAGCTTTGCCCAACGCACATCGACAAGAACCGCATCGAAGCCAGCAATCATCTCATCGGAGATTTGCGGAATGGTGTGATGAAGGCGCGTATCGTAAAACGGTACGATCAGCCGGTCGCCCCGATCATCGACGAGAATGGTAGACAGCGCGGAAGGCGCACCGGCCACAACACTCATGGCCGATGTATCGATCCCCGCTTGCGCGAGGTCATCGCAGATGCGTCTGCCCGTATCATCATCACCGACAGAGCCAAGAAGTGTGGCGCTGCCCCCCAGCCGCACTATGGCGTAGGCTGCACTGGAGGCCATGCCTTCGGCCACCTGCACCATCTCGTAGGGCAGGATCTTCCCCTCCCCGCTCGGAAGAGCGCGAACGCGGAAGATGGTGTCGAGCACGGCGGCACCGACGCACAGAATGCGCTTGCTCATTGCGCGTTAAATCCGGCGACCGGTCTGCTTGTCGAAAAGATGAACCTTCGACGGGTCGATTTCGATGAACACCGTATCGCCAAACCGGATATCGAAGCGTTCACGGAACAGACACGCGATGTCTTCACCATCGGCATCCAGACGCGTGAAGATTTCCGATCCTGTTCCTTCCACCAGCGTCACGCGGCCTTCGATACCGTGGGTCGACGCCCGAATATGTTCAGGGCGAATGCCGTAGACGAGATCCCGGCCACCCATCTTTTCCGCGACGGCTTGCGGCAGCGGCAGGATGAGCCCCCTTGTTGTGCGGAAGACGCCCTCTTCCACACGACCATCAATAAAGTTCATGGCAGGCGAACCGATGAAGCCTGCAACAAAGACATTGGCCGGGCGATCGTAGAGTTCGAGCGGCGCGCCGATCTGCTCGATGAAGCCGCCATGCAAGACAACGATCTTGTCGGCCATGGTCATGGCTTCCACCTGATCATGCGTGACATAGACCGTCGTGGTGCCAATGCGCTGATGCATGGTCTTGATTTCGCCGCGCATCTGCACGCGCAGCTTCGCATCGAGGTTGGACAAGGGTTCATCAAACAGAAACACCTGCGGATCGCGCACGATGGCGCGGCCCATGGCAACACGCTGGCGCTGACCGCCGGACAATTGCTTGGGGTAGCGATCCAGCAGGGCCTCAAGCCCAAGAATGGAGGCAGCCCGTTTGACCTTCGTCTGGATTTCCGCAGCCGGAACTTTCTTGAGCTTGAGCGCAAAGCCCATATTGTCCGCAACGGTCATATGAGGATAGAGCGCATAGTTCTGGAAGACCATGGCGATATCCCGATCGCGCGCCGGCATATTGGAGACTTCGCGCGAGCCGATGTGAATTTCGCCGCCGCTTACCTCTTCAAGGCCAGCGATCATGCGCAAGAGTGTGGACTTGCCGCAGCCGGACGGACCGACCAGCACGACGAATTCCCCATCAGCGATATCGATATCGATTCCATGGATGACCTTCACCGCGCCGTAGTTCTTCTGGATGTTTTGAATATTGACGGTTGCCATTTGCGTTTCCTGAATTTGAGACTTGAGGGAGGGTGTCAAGCCCTCAACCTCCCTTGACGGCACCGGCGGTGAGACCGGCCACAATCTGTTTCTGGGCAAACATCGTCAGCAGCAGCACCGGCAAGGTTACGATGAGCGCGGCAGCGGCAAGCGGACCCCAGCTGACCTGTTCGAAGGACAGCATGTTGTAGACCGCAACCGGCAGCGTGCGCGTTTCGCGGTTGGCCAGCACGATGCCGAAGACGAAGTTGTTCCACGAGAAGATCAGCGCCAGAATAAAAGAGACCACAATGCCGGGCTTGGCGATGGGCAGTGCCACCAGCCGGAAAACTTGCCACGGGGTGGCCCCATCGATGCTGGCTGCTTCTTCCAGCTCCATCGGCGTCGTTTCGAAATAACCAATCATGATCCAGACGACGATGGGCACCGTGACAACAAGGTGAATGATGATCTGCGGCCAGAGCGTGCCGATAAGTCCTGTCCACTGGAACAACAGGAACAGCGGAATGAGGAAGGAGAGCCCGGGCGTCATGCGGGCAATCATGATGACGACGGCGGATTTCTCAGCCTTCAGGCGGGCAATGCCATAACCGGAGGGGACACCAATCACCAGCGCCAGAAAGGTCGCGGTTCCGGTAACCAGTACTGAGTTCCAGAAGTAGAGGAGGAAATTGTTTTCCTCGAACACTTTCAGATAGTTCGACCAGGCCACATTCTCGGGAAACAGAATGGGCGGATAGGCACCGTTATCGATCTCATATTTCAGCGAAAGCGAAATCATCCAGAGAAAGAACAGGATGACCGGCGACACCATGATGAAGGCCACGAACAGAAGGCCCAGACTATCAAGCGTCTTACGTCGAATGAAGCGCTTTGCCATCACTTCGTCTCCATGTCGGACCAGTTTGCACGTTGCCTGACCATCAGCAGGACGAAGGAAAGCGCAATGATGATGAAGAAGAATACGACCGCCATGGCTGAGCCGTAGCCAATGTCGTAATAGGCAAAGGCGGTGTTGTAGAGATAGATATTGATCGTCTCAGATGCCGTACCTGGTCCGCCTTGCGTCATCGCATAGATGATGTCGAAGCTTTTGATTGCATCGATCGAACGGATGATGACGGCAATCATCAGGAAGGGCGCAATCATCGGCATGGTCAGATAGCGGAACTTCTGCCAGGCATTTGCGCCATCGATTTCAGCGCTTTCATAGGGCTCACGCGGAACAGCAGCAAGACCACCCAGAACAATGAGCATGACCAGGGGTGTCCACTGCCATGTCTCGACGAGCACCAGCGATGGGATGACCGTGAACTGATTGTAGATCCACTCCTGCGGTCCAATACCCAGGAAGGAGAGAAGATAGTTCAGAACGCCGAGCTGCGGGTGGAACATCATGGTCCAGACCAGCGCGACGGCGACCGGTGTCGCCATCATCGGCATGACGAAGACACCACGAAGAAGCCCGCGGAACGGAAACTTGGCATCGAAAATCAGCGCGGCCAGTGTTCCGAAGAAGAGCGGCAGCACAACCGAGAGCGCCGTATAGGTAGCGGTGTGCCATAGCGATTCCCAGAAGCGCATGTCCTGCGCCAACCGCACATAATTGGCAAACCCGATGAATGTTCTCGGTTGGCCAAGCGTCCAGCTATTGACGCTCATCCAGAGGGTGAAGACCCAAGGAAAGACGATGACGGCAGAAACGACAAGCAAGGCCGGCAGCACAAACGGCCAGTAGTTGGGAGCAAGCCGTGACGGCCTGCTCCTTTTCTGCTTGGCGTCAGCAACGCTGTTTTCGATACTCACGGATGCCATTATCCCTCGCTTCGCGCCAGAACCGGCTCGAACTGCGCTGTTGCATTCTTGAGTTCAGTGGCAGGATCAGCACCGCCAATCATATTGGTCAGCGCAACACCGTAGATGTCGCGGAACTCGGTGACCGGAATGACAACCGGCAGTGCAAGCTTGGAGATCTTGCCAGACCCTGCCACCGCATCCAGCCAGGCTCCAGGCATTTTCACACCTTCGCGGACCTTGGTATCGGCCAGAATGGACTGACGGAACGGAACTCCGGCACCGGCCTGCAACAAGCGTGCGCCCATGTCATGCGAGATCGCCCACTGGCAGAAGAGATAAGCCGCTTCCTTCTTCGTGGAAGCCTCTACAACGCCGAGACCATCCCCGAACGTACCTGCCGCCTGCGCGGCCGGCCCCTTCGGCATGACGCCATAGCCGGTTTTGCCTACAACACGAGACTTCTGCGGGTCTTCGATCGGTGGCGCAAAGCCTACACCGTCGAACCACATGCCGATCTTGCCCTGAAGGAAAGCAGACTGCGCTTCCGCCCAGTTGAAGCCAGAAACGCCGGGAGGCGCTGCCTTGGTCATCAGACGCTGATAGAGCTTGGCCGCTTCCACAGCTTCCTTGGAGAGCGTATCGACCTTGCCTTGCGCATTGATCGGTGCCGCACCATAGCCCAGCATAAGGGAGGTCCAGACCGGCGTGTTGGCGTTCTTCAGGCCGCGGGCAACGAAGCCATAGGTGTTGGTGGACGGATCGGTGATCTTCTCGGCTGCAGTGACCAGCTCTTCGAACGTGGTGGGATAGGAAAGGCCTTTCTTCTCGAAGAGTTCCTTGTTCCAGTAGACAATCCAGTAATCCACCGAGAAAGGCAGTGAGCGAAGCACGCCTTTAGAATCCTTGGCGAACAGCAGGCCTGCCTCGGCGAAGTCCTTTTCCGTCAAGGACGCATCGGTCAGCGATGGATCCTTGAGGAAGCCGCTGATGTCTGCCAGCCAGTTGCCCTTTTCGAACTGGCGCTTCTGCACGTGATAGCTGAGGTGCACAACGTCGAAGCTCGGCTTGCCCGTGCTGAGTTCGATCACTGTCTTCTGGCGCTGTTGCTGCTCAGGTGTGGCTTCGGCATTGACCTTGATGCCGGTCAGAGTTTCAAACTCGGATAGATACTTGATGAGCGTTTCGCTGCGCGGGCTCTTCACAAGGTTGACGTTGATCGTCTGGCCGGAGAATTTCTTCCAGTCCACCGCCGCCGAAGCAGGACGCCCGCCCAGCATGGCGGCACCACCCAAGGCAGCGCCAGCCGCCAGAAAGCCACGGCGCGTTGGCTTCAAGATTGAAGTCGTCATTGATTCCTCCCTTTTTGAAAGTCGCATCTCCTCAGAGCGACCGATGAAAACTGCTAGATTGCCAGGGCTCGATCCCTTGCATTTCCGATATGCGCGACAAGGCGCTGAACGGCGTCATCCACGGATCGGCTTTCGATAGCTTCGAGAACCGCCAAATGCTCCCGCATAACGGGACCGACGCGACCCTCGATGCGGACGCGTTCCTGATTGATCAACCGCATCTTGATGGCATTGACCCGATAGGCATTCGAAATGATCGAATTGCCCATGGCGTCGATGAAGGCGTTATGCATGCCCCAGTCGGTCGCCTGCGCCCTTTGCTCGAGTTCAGGTGACGGACCGCTTTCCGCGATCTTCTCAGCGATTTCGCGATGCGCGCTCAGAAGACGATGAACCTCCTGATCGCTTGCATTGCGGGTGAACAGCGCAACCGCCTCTTTCTCCAGCAGTATGCGAAACTGAAAGGCCTCCCGGATCAAGCTGAGATCTATGTGGGCAATCTGCAGCCCACGTTGAGGAACAGTCTTGATCAGGCCTTCCGTTTCGAGCCGAGGGATCAACTCGCGGATCGCACCAAGCGTCAGCCCGGTCAGTTCCACCAACTGCCTTTGGGAAATGAACTGGCCGGGACGAACATCACGCGCCAGCAGGTGGCGCGTGAAACTCTCATACGCCTTTTCTCGCAGTGGCACCTGTTCGCTTGTCTCGTCCATCACGTCTCCCCTCTCCAGCCGCTTGATATCAGGCAGCCTTTTCGGAGAAAGCCTGATCGAGCACGCCGCAAATCCTGTCGCGATCCTGAGCCGCAATCGTTATTAGCGGAGGCCGCACATTCAGCCATATCCCGTTGCCGCTCGTGTGAGCAACCAGGACTTTCACGGCAGGCGTGACCGGATAGTTGAGCAGGACTTCGACAAGACCGGTCACCCGATCGTCGTCACGGCCATCCACCGCCATGGCCCGCACGTCCGCGCCCAAGAGGTTGGCCATGCCGGAAATGGCCCCCTGTCCACCCAGACGGGTGCCTTGGGCCAGGTGCCGCTCGTCACCGATCATGATGGCAAGATCGCCGTGCTCCTTCAAAAGGCGCTCCGTGTGCGCCCAATCGCCACCGGAATCCTTCACGCCCGTGACGATACCGGGAAACGCCGCGCGTAGTCTTGCCACCAGGTCGACGGAGATCTTGACCATCGTGACTGATGGAATGTTGTAGACGATGATATCCCGAGCCTTGGACCCCAGACCGGCGAATACCGCCGAAAACCAGGTGAACAGACCATCATCCGATACGTTTTTGAAATAGGATGGCGGCGCCAGCAGAATGTTGCGCGCTCCGAGATCAAGTGCCTGGGCGGACTGTTCCACAGCGTCGATGACGGAATCGACCAGGACGCCAGCGACAATATTCGCGCCAGCAATTCCTGAAGCCTGAAGAGCAGAGAGAACCTTCCCGCGCTCGCTGTGCCCAATGGAGCTACCCTCACCTGTCGTACCAAAAACAGTCACGCTGTCGCAGTGGTGGTCGAGACAGAAGCGAGCATGCTCGGTCAGCATCGGCAAAATAATGTTTCCGGCCTCATCGAACGGCGTGGTCAGGGCGGCCGACAGGCCAAACTTGCGAGACAATTCTGTGCTCCTCCAGCTAACATGGTGATCGTACTACGGTAACATGTTAGTGGTAAAGAGGTGATCTTGCACTTTTAACAATATTTTCGAAGAGACTGAATGTCTTTATGAGACGGTTCAGGCTGAGGGCAAAATGACACCGTAACGAGCGAAATCAGCCTTCGGCCCAAACCGGGCATCGGCCGTCGCATAAGTCGGTCGCGAACTTCTGAAATTTGCACCTGTGTTTCGCGACGGAAATTCCCTCTGATATTCAGGCAGGGTCGATCTGTGCCAGATCTCGCGAATTTTGCGACAAGACGCCTCGCCGCGATGAACGCTCCCCGATACCCTCGACGACAATACGGATGATGTGTGTGATTTCGTCATCGGTGAACTGCCCGCCGGCGAGGACTGAAAGCATCGCCTGCCCGTAGATTCCAAGAAGAACCAGCGCCATGAAATTGGGATCGTCATCCTTGCGAATGACGCCCTGCCGTTGGCCGAGTATCAGAATATCCCTGACAAGCCGCTGGAACGATGGTCGATCGGGGGGCGGCTCAAGGGATGGCCGTTCGACCGGGGCAAGGGCCAGCTTCGCAAGCGAAGGGTTCGCCAAGCACCAGCGTGCGCTGTCGAGAAAGACGCTTTCTAGCAAGGGGAGCACATCGCCACCGGCCTCTATTCGGTCGCGATAGGGCACGTCGTTTGCTTCCGCGCGAGCTATGAGCTGCGAGGCGATTTCGTCTTTTGAGGCGAAAAGGTTGTAGACCGTCTTGCGAGTCAAGCCCGCCCTCATCGCGATTTCCTCAACGGAAGTGGCAGCAAATCCTTTCTCCCGAAACGCCGCGTCGGCAGCATCGAGGATTAGGATTCGGGACCGTTCCGTTCGCTTCGGGATTGCCATATCTACACAATGGTATAAATTTACGCTCATGTAAACATTAATGGGGCAGCCGCCATGCTAAAAGAGTTCGGCCCGAATATCTGGATCACGGACGGGCCAACGGTCACGGCGGCGGCCGGATTTCGCTATCCCACCCGCATGGCCATCATCAGGTTGAGCAATGGCGATCTGGTCCTTTGGTCGCCAACGGCGCTTACGGACGATCTTCGCGCCGAGGTTGAGACATTGGGGGCGATCCGCTATCTAGTCCCTCCCAACTCGCTCCATCACACCTTCCTTGCTGATTGGCAGCGGGCATATCCTGACGCCACGGTCTATGCACCGCCCGGCCTGCGGGAGAAGCGCAAGGATATTAGGTTCGACGCTGATCTCAGCGATGGCCCTATCGCAGCATGGGCAGGGGAGATTGACCACGCGATCATGTGGGGTAACCGGATCACAACGGAAGTCGTTTTCTTTCATCGCCAGAGCGCAACCGCGATTTTCACCGATCTGATTCAGCAATTCCCGCGCGGATGGTTCAAGGGTTGGCGGGCGCTTGTTGCCCGACTAGACTTGATGACGGCCGCCGAACCTTCGGTGCCGCGAAAATTTCGGGTCGCCTTCACCGACCGACACACCGCGCGTGAATCTCTCCGGCGTATTCTGGCATGGCCTACGGAGAAGGTGATTGTAGCGCACGGGTTGCCGATCACCGATGAGGGGCAAGCGTTCCTGTGCCGCGCGTTTCGCTGGTTAGATGACTAGGGACATATTCCATGGTCCGTCTGAAATCTCCCGAGTAAAACGATCCCTGTTCTCCTGACTTTTGCCACGTCCGAAGAATAGGGAGTTTTGCGACAGTCGCAATGTTTGCCCTTTGCGCGAACCGGCTAGATGCGGGTTGTCCCAGAAGAACTACAGCCTGTTTGCGACGGTAACAAGGCTATGCAAACCAAAGCTTTCCAGCATTGAGATCCGCTAAAGCGCGGCGCAGAGTATTGGATTCAACAGAGCCGCGCTTGCGATCTTTTCTTGCCGCAGGGTCGTTGTCATTCAATCGAGGACGATTGAATGGGACATGCTTTAGGGTTCGATTGGGACAGTGGAGCGAAGGCTTACAGTGTCATTTGGCCCTCAACCTGAACCGACCGCTTGTTATGGAGACGTGGCGAAGGTCCAGCTAAGTGACCGCAATTTATAGGGTGATTGTTTGTGCACTTGCTAACAATCCGCATGGAAAGAGTGCAATCGCAGAGCTCACTTTGACTGCTTCAAAACCGGAGAATCATACAAAATTCTGATTTATATATGAAATTTCAGTTTCATCTCGTCTGGCATGAAATCTGCTTTGCCTTTGTGGACTGGGCAAAAGTCCGGCATCCACAACGAAAAGAGGGAACGGCATGACGAAGACACGATCCACGCCCGAGGGCTCGCAGATATTTTCCAAGCTGTTGCAGGTGAGCACGATCTTCGGCGCAGCCACTTTTGCAATGCTTGCGACGACGGTCCAGGCTGATGCTGCCGGCACGTTGCGGATCGGAATGACGGCGTCAGATATCCCCCTCACGACCGGTCAGACGGACCAAGGCGGCGAGGGTCAACGCTTCATGGGCTATACGGTCTACAATGCTCTGGTCGAATGGGATTTGACGAAGGCTGACAAACCGTCGGGCCTCGTTCCAAGCCTTTCGACATCCTGGCAGGTCGATGCGAACGACAAGACGAAATGGATCTTCAAACTCCGGGATGGCGTGAAATTTCATGATGGCAGCGCCTTCACGGCCGAAGCAGTTGTCTGGAATCTCGACAAGCTTCTGAAGCAGGATGCGCCGCAGTTCGACAAGCGTCAGTCTGCGCAGGGCAAATCCCGCATTCCCGCTGTCGCCTCATACAAGGTCATCGATCCGCTGACTGTCGAGATCACCACCAAATCCCCGGATGCGACCCTCCCCTATCAGTTGAGCTGGATCCTGATCTCCTCGCCCGCGAACTGGGAAGCGCAAGGCAAGAACTGGGACAATGTCGCGCAGAAGCCATCGGGAACAGGCCCCTGGAAGATGGAAAGCGGCTTTGTTCCGCGCGAGCGGGCCGAACTCACGCCCAACAAGGATTACTGGGACAAGACCCGCGTGCCGAAGCTGGACAAGCTCGTGCTGATCCCGCTGCCCGAGCCGAACACGCGCGTTGCAGCCCTTCGCTCCGGCCAGGTGGATTGGGTAGAGGCCCCTGCCCCGGATTCGGTCAAATCATTGAAGGATGCCGGTTTCAAGATCGTGACGAACTCCTATCCGCACAATTGGACATGGCATCTTTCCCGCGTCGAGGGCTCGCCATGGAATGACATCCGCGTTCGCAAGGCTGCCAATCTGGCTGTTGACCGTCAGGGCCTCAACGAGTTGCTGGGCGGACTATCGGTTCCAGCGCAGGGCTACATGCCGCCCGGCCACCAGTGGTTCGGCAAGCCAAGCTTCAAGCTCGACTACAACATCGAAGAAGCCAAGAAGCTGATGAAAGAGGCCGGCTTCGGTCCTGACAATCCAATCAAGACCAAGGTCGTCATCTCCTCATCCGGCTCCGGCCAGATGCTGCCGTTGCAAATGAACGAGTATATTCAGCAGACGCTTGGCGAAATCGGCATCAATGTCGAATACGAAGTGATGGATTGGAATACCGTCATCAACGTGTGGCGCGCAGGGGCCAAGGATGCGAGCGCCAAGGGCGCGACCGCCGTCAACTACAGCTATTTCATTCAGGATCCCTTCACTGCCATGATCCGCCAATCGCAGTGTAATCTGGCCCCGCCTGCCGGCACCAACTGGGGCTATTATTGCGACAAGGATATGGATGCCCTGTTCGACAAAGTGCGCAACACCTTTGATGCGGCGGAACAGGACAAGGTGATGCAGCAGATCCATGAGAAATACGTCAACGACGCGCTTTTCCTCATGGTGACGCATGATGTGGCCCCACGCGCCATGACGGGCAAGGTCAAGGGCTTCGTCCAGGCACAGAACTGGTTTCAGGACTTCTCGACCATCTCGATAGACTGAGTGACACACGGGCGCGCCGATCTTCAGGTTTCGGCATTCTGCCTCAGCCATCCGGCGCGCCCGACTTGTCTATGCCAATTCAACCGTGCGAGTGAGCCCTATGCTGCTTTATGCGCTCAAACGAATTTTGCATGTCATTCCGGTCACGATTGGCGTCAGCATTGTCTGCTTCATGCTGATTCATATTGCGCCGGGAGATCCTCTCGCAGCGATCCTTCCATCGGATGCGTCCGCCGAGATGCAGGCGCAAATGCGCAGTTTCTACGGTCTTGATCAGCCGTTGCCGGTTCAATACCTTCTGTGGGCATGGCATGCCTTGAAAGGTGACCTTGGCACGTCAATCGCAAGCGGTCGTCCAGTCCTCGGCGAAATTCTCGATGCCTCGGTAAACTCCATCATCCTGGCTGTCGCTGCTGCTTGCATCGGCTTCATCACCGGTTCGGTGCTGGGGTTTTTGGCAGGCGTCTTTCGCGGAACATGGATAGATCGCGCGGCATCCGCTGTTTCGATGCTTGGCGTCAGCGTGCCCCACTACTGGTTGGGCATGGTTCTTGTCATCGCCTTCTCGGTTACGCTTGGCTGGCTACCTGCCATGGGCGGCGGCCCGGAAGGATCTACGGGACGAGGATTCAGCTGGGCCTATCTCCAGTTTTTGATCCTGCCTGCCATTACCATGTCAGTCATTCCTATGGGCATCATCGCCCGCACGATCCGTTCGCTCGTTGCGGACATTCTTTCGCAGGATTTCACACAGGCGCTCGCAGCGAAGGGGCTTATGAGCAGACAGATCATGCGCCACGTCATTCGCAATGTCGCGCCGACGGCGCTTTCGGTCATGGGCCTGCAGCTTGGATATCTTCTCGGCGGCTCGATCCTCATCGAAACCGTCTTCTCCTGGCCGGGCACCGGTTTTCTTCTGAACGGCGCCATCTTCACCCGTGATCTGCCGGTATTGCAGGGGACGATCCTCGTCCTCGCAATGTTCTTCGTCCTGCTGAACCTTGCAGTCGACGTGCTCCAGAGCGCTATCGACCCCCGTATCCAGAGGAGCTGACCATGAGCGCAGTCACCGCAGAAATCGGCGCGTCTGTCGTTGTCCCCGTTGCAAAATCCCCTGGCTTCTGGCGCAATGTCCTGCGTCGGCTCTCGCGTGATCCGGTGGCCATGATCGCTCTGGCAATCATTGTCATACTGGTTCTTGTCGCGATTTTCGCGCCCTACATCGCACCCTACGATCCATCCAAAGGCAGCGTGATCCGCCGCCTGAAACCGATGGGAACGCCCGGATATCCTCTCGGAACCGATGAGTTGGGCCGCGACATGCTCTCCCGCCTGATCCACGGCGCTCGCCTGTCCTTGATCATGGGCGTTATCCCGGTGCCGATCGCTTTCATCATCGGCTCCACCATCGGCATCATCGCCGGGTATTCTGGCGGCATCGTCAACACGCTCATCATGCGAACAATTGACGTATTCTATGCCTTTCCATCCGTCCTTCTCGCGGTGGCACTATCGGGTGCACTGGGATCGGGTCTGACCAATGCGCTCGTCTCCCTCACAGTCGTATTCATCCCCCAGATCGCCCGTGTTGCAGAAAGCGTCACCACCCAGGTGCGTAAACTCGATTACGTGGATGCCGCCCGCGCGTCTGGAGCTTCTGCTGCAACCATCATTCGTGTCCATATCCTCGGCAACGTGCTCGGGCCGATCTTTGTGTTCGCGACCAGCCTCATTTCCGTCTCCATGATCCTCGCCTCGGGCCTATCCTTTCTGGGCCTAGGCGTCAGACCACCGGATGCCGAATGGGGCCTGATGCTCAACACGCTTCGCACCGCCATCTACAGCAATCCGTTTGTGGCAGCCCTTCCCGGCGTGATGATCTTCATCACCTCCATCTGCTTCAACCTTTTCTCCGACGGGCTTCGCACGGCCATGGATGTGAAATCATGATCAACCTTGTCGGAGAACCCACACACCACCTTCCCGTCGGCGAAAGGGGCGGTCCGGCTCAGCCTCTCATATCCGTAAAAGGCTTGCTTAAGCATTTTCCGGTCAAGGGCAGCGGCTTCCTTAAGCCGAAAAAAGTCGTGCACGCAGTGGATGGCGTAGATTTTGACATCCTGAAAGGTGAAACGCTGGGGGTTGTGGGTGAGAGCGGCTGTGGAAAATCGACCACCGCCCGCCTGCTGATGCAGCTCATTGCGCCGGATCGAGGGGAGATCCTGTTCGATGGCGAGACGGTGGGTGAGACGCTACCGCTCTCGGAATACCGACGTCAGGTGCAGATGGTGTTTCAGGACAGCTATGCATCCCTCAACCCACGCTTGACGATCGAGGAATCCATCGCATTTGCGCCCCGCGTTCATGGCGTTCCGGCACCAAAAGCTATAGCAAGGGCTCACGATCTGTTGCACCGGGTGGGGCTTGAACCAGTCAGGTTCGCAGGACGCTACCCACACGAATTGTCCGGTGGTCAACGCCAGCGCGTGAATATTGCCCGCGCCCTTGCACTGGAGCCACGTCTCGTCATCCTCGACGAAGCCGTTTCTGCTCTGGACAAGAGCGTCGAAGCACAGGTTCTCAATCTTCTACTGGACCTCAAACGAGATTTTGGCCTGACCTATCTCTTCATCTCCCATGACCTCAACGTGGTCCGCTTCATGTGTGAGCGGGTCATGGTGATGTACTTGGGAAAGGTCGCGGAGATCGGCGAACGCGATGCCATATTCGAGGAAACCCGCCACCCTTATTCGTCCGCCCTGCTGGCCTCCATGCCGAAAATGGACCCTGGTGAGCGGACCCTCGAACCGCCTCTTTCCGGGGATCCGCCGAACCCTATCGATCCGCCTGCGGGCTGCCGCTTTCATACGCGCTGCTCCTTCGCGGAAGATGTCTGTCGCCAGACGCTTCCACCCCTCACCCGCATCTCTGGCGCCCAGTCGGCAGCCTGTCTAATGGCCACGCCGAATTCAGGCCATAGCCGTGCACCGGCACAACTGGAGGCATGACCTAATGACCGATCCTATGATCGATATCCGTAACCTCTCCGTGACATTCAATCGCGGACGAAAGCCGGTCAAAGCCGTCAACGGTGTCAGCCTTTCTGTAAACAGTGGCGAGGTCGTTGCTCTCCTAGGAGAGTCTGGATCGGGCAAGAGCGTGACCATGCGATCGCTTCTCCGGCTCCACCCAAAGGGAACCACAATAGAGGGGTCTATGCGTGTGGCAGGCAAGGACGTAACGGAGCTTTCCGCGCGCGAACTTGCAGACTACCGTGGCGCGACCGTTTCCATGGTGTTTCAGGAGCCACGCCTTGCGCTCGATCCCGTCTACACTCTCGGTCAACAGATCGAGGAAGCGATCATACGTCACAAAGGCGTCTCACGGCGCGAGGCTGCGTCTCGCGCTCTTGGGCTTTTCGAAAAGGTCCGCATCCCCTCCCCCGAGCGAAGACTGATGAACTACCCGCATGAAATGTCAGGCGGCATGCTACAGCGCTCGATGATCGCCATGGCAATTGCCTGCAACCCAAAGGTTCTGCTTGCAGATGAACCGACGACCGCGCTCGATGCGACTGTCCAGATCCAGATTTTGCTGCTGATCCGCGAACTCCAGAAGGAATATGGGCTGTCCGTTATCTTCGTGACCCACGATATTGGCGTTGCGGCAGAGGTCGCAGACCGGATCGCGGTCATGTATGCCGGACGAATTGTGGAGGAAGGAAAGGTGGCCGACGTCATCCAGAATCCGAAGCATCCCTATACCAAGGGTTTGCTTGGTGCGCGCGTCGAGCTCGCGCATGGGCGCGACCGGCTGATTACGATCCCCGGCGCGCCTCCGGACCTCGCTGCCCTGCCGCCAGGCTGTGCATTCGCGCCACGTTGTGGAGAGGCCGTCGCACAGTGCCTCACCGATGTGCCTCGCTTGACAGCGACCGACGGCACGGCAAGTGTCGCCTGCGTAAAATACGCCTAGACGACCTCACCATGCCCCATATCACCTTGATCAATCCGAACACATCGCAGGATACCACGGCGATGATGACGGAGATCGCACGCAACGAGCTTCCGCCGGGATTCAATGTCGAAGGAAAGACCGCTCGCCACGGCGTTGCCATGATCCTGAATGCGTACCAACTTGAGGATGCTGCCGAAGAGACAATCTCGATCGGGCTTCTGGCATCAGCGAAAAGCAATGGCCTCATCATTAGCGCCTTCGGAGATCCGGGACTGCAGAAACTGAGAGCCGGATGCAGCCTCCCGGTCGTTGGCATTTGCGAAGCGAGCATGCTGGAAGCCACGGTTGGAAAAAGGCGCTTTGGAATTGCCACAGTGACGCCGGAACTGGTTTCAAGTTTCGCGGCAAAGGCGCGAGCTCTGGGAGTAGCCAACTTCTACACCGGAACCCGACTGACATCTGGCAATCCTGTGGACCTAACCGGATCTCCCGAGCGGCTGTATGAAGCGCTGGAAAAGGCTGTGAGAGAGTGTGTTAACCTCGACGGCGCCGATGTCGTTATCATCGGCGGTGGTCCCCTGGGACAAGCCGCCCACGCGCTTCAGAAGGCTTTGGCTGTGCCCGTCATTGCACCTATCGGATCTGCTGTCCGGTCTATCGTTGCCCAGATCGAGAAGCGCACCACTCCCGTAAAGCCTTCAACATAGATCTTGTGGCTGCTTGAAATGAGCGGGAAGATCCTGAGCAACAGGAGTAGGGAGCGCGGATGCGAAAAGATCGATCTTTTCTCTTCAGAGTAAGGGAGGCCTTACCTGAACTGCGCCCTGCCGAACGACGCCTTGGGGAGTTCGTTTGCGACTTTCCGGGTGAGCTGGCCAGCTATTCTGCTCAGGAATTGGCATTGCTCGCCCATGTCTCGAAGGCGACCGTCACTCGTTTCATCCAACGGCTAGGCTATGCCAACTACGAAGAAGCCCGGCGACATGCCCGGATAGACAAGCAGAGCGGATCGCGGCTGTTCCTGAACAGGGCCGAGCAACCGGGGAGACCGCAAACGATAGAGGCGCATGTTGCGCAAGCCATTTCAAACCTTGAAGCGACATTCCTCACCATCTCCGAAAGCCAGATCGAGGCTGCGAGCCAGGCGATGATGGCAGCGCGCAAGGTCTGGGTTCTTGGGTTCCGCAGCAGCTTTCCCTTCGCCTCCTATCTGCAGTGGCAATTGACGCAAGTTCTTGAGGAGATCGTGGCAATCCCCGGCCCCGGACACACACTTGGGGAACACCTGGTGAGTATCGCCCCCGATGACTTGGTCGTATATTTTGCTTTGCGGCGCAGAGTGGCACAAGGAGAAAACATCCTCACACATATTCGGAAGACGAAGGCGAAGCTGCTCTACATTACCGATGAAAGTGCAAATTTCGAAAGCGGACCCACCTGGCATTTTCAATGCCAGACGCTGGCACCCGGCCCGTTGTTCAACCATACGGCCGTCATGACGCTCTGCCATCTGCTGATCACGCGCTGTCTGGAAAAGGCAGGCGTGGGGGGCAGGAAGCGCCTGCGGCAAATCGAGACGTTAAACGAAAAGCTTGATGAGCTTTGACCTCGCTGAACCATCAACTGGTCAGCTGGAATTGGCCTGTCGTATTGTCGAATTTGACGCTCTGTGTTGCATTGGATGCCGAAAAGCTCAACACAATGGGGGGCTGCACGGTCACCTGCCCCGTGAGGCGCTTGTCGTATATCGCAGAGAACTGTGGAAACGCATAGGTCGGCACTGCCATTCCAACTGCAGCACCGGACATAACCGTGACCATGATGTCGTTCGTCGGCCACAAAGTTGCCAGACCTTGAACCATCAACGAAGACGCTGTTGTTACCGCGGGTGATTGTGCCTGACTGTTAACGGTGAAGACATTTGCCAAGCCCGTTGTAACGGTATCTTGAGACTCATTCGTGAGCTGAACGATGCTTTGCGCTCCTGCCTGGCCAGCCGCAGAAATCATAGTCCCGTTAAACGCATAGGCCAATCCGAGATAGGCAGTTTCCGAAGAATTGATGGGAACGACTTGATCCGTCGAAAGCTGGGTGGAGGACGTGTACACTGTGAGAGCATCGGTCCAGCTTACCTGGATGCTATTGAGGGGAGAAATCAGAACCGCGACGACCTGATAATATGAGGACGCCTGCGGCACGAGAATTGCTATGGATCCGCCAGCCGCGTTGATTGTTTTGATACCATCGTTGTCGACGGAAATATTCAACAAGAAATTCATCACGCCTTCTCCTGAAGGTAGAGGCGGCCGACCCCTCCCCCGAGAGATCGACCACCAGCCCCGTAAACCCTCTGCGCGAACTGCCAGGTTGTCCGAGCAGAGAGTTCTAAAGCGTCAGAACGACGCCTTACCAGGACAGGGTCAGGTTATCGGGACCGGGCGCGGGTGTCGTATTTGTCACCCTAACGCTGCGGCCACCGACGTTATAGGTATGGATCTCACCCAACGGGATGACGTGCGGCTCAGGCTCTTCATCGCCAATCGCGACAGTGTAGGGCGTCATGACGCCTGTCACCTGGAGTGCTCCCCGAACCTGCCCTTCCCTCAGAAAGGCAGACTGCCTGCGCGGCACTGTTATGACCGTTAGCATGATCGATACCTCAAACCACTGATGCTTCGATTGACGCCTCAGCTCATGATGAACTGATTGTTCTGGTCGTTATAGGCGACGCTGGCGGTTGAGTTGGTCGTATAGGTGACCGTCAGCGCGTTGCCGGCAACCTGGGAGATGACGATACCGTTGTTCGAATAGCTGGACGTATAGATCTGGATCGTCTCGATCGGCGTGAAGATTGCCTGCTGGTTGAAGAGAATGCCAACAGCGCAAATCGGGGCGGAAAGAGCCGCGCCGTTGACCGTCGCACCCTGTACGAGACCGCCGGTCACCATCGCCACATTGTTGATCTTGAGGTTCGGATCGCCGTTGTTGATCTCATACTGCGTTGTGCCAACAGAACCGGGGACGCCGGAATCGAAATAACCAGCGGTGTTGAGGTTATAGCTGCTACCAGCGATTGCTGTCGCCTGTGAGCTGGTGATGATCTGGGCACCAGCCTGTGCATTGGTGGTCGATGCATAGACCGAATACTGCTCCGTCCAGGTGACAGTGTTATTGAGCTGTGGCTGGAAGGTAATCCAGGCTGTCTGGAGGCCACCCGCTGATTGCTTCGCAATCGTAACGCTCTGTCCAGCCTGGCTCAATGCCTGAAGGCCGGCCTGATCGAATGCAATATTCAGAGTATAATTTGGCATGTTAATATCCTATCAAGGCTTACGTTGACGCTATAGGAAGGTTTCACAGACGTCTCGTTGTGATACCCTCCCCGTTGTCGGCTGCATTCCGTCAGGCCAATCTTTTTAGCAACCTGAGCGTTTTTTATTTTGATATGCAACCTGAAAGAGAAGTTAGTGATCTTCTCCGAAGGTTTCTTCTTCGTCAGTCATCCTGACGTTTGCGCGCTTCATCTCTTCGGTACTGAAGGGGGGATTTGCCGAAATGACGCTTGAACGCCGTCGCGAAGTTGTTTGGCGATGGATAGCCAAATTCAGCTGCGATTTCAGTGATTGAATCCATGCTTCGCATCAGGCGGTAGGCTGCACCTTCCAGTCTGAGCTTCCGTTGCCAAGCGAGAGGCGGAAGTCCGAACTCCTGCTTGAAAAGGCGGTTTATAGTGTTGTGATTGCTATGGAAATTTCTGGCCAGCGACCGGACGGATACAGACCGCTGCGGATCTTCGCTCATAAAGTTGCAGATGCGTTCAACGAGTGGGATCGACGAAAACCGGTGATATCCTCCTTCATGAGACCAGATCCCGCAGCGACCCAGGATTCGAACACTCAGTTCGGCCGGCGTAAGGGGCCATGCGATGAAATCGGTAAAGCCGGACGAGTAGGTTGTTTCACGATTGTTCAGTCCGGGGGTTACGAGGGCTAGATTATGGACATTCAACGGAACCTTCGTGGGGAATTCGTTCCTGCAGTCGAAGATAGCAAAATCCCTGGAACTTGCCCGGTTCTGCGGTTCTGCGTGGTTCAGCTGAAATCCATTCAATGACTGGATTGCAGTGCTGACGATCCCTGCGAGGCTCTGGTCGGTTGAATGAATCTCGAGCGCGATGGAGGTTAGGCTAACTTTGTGGGTGAAGTGGATCAAGTGCATGCTACTACCAAATTGCTGTTTAAAACAATTTCTGGTAGCGGATTAACTGCACTACTCTCGATAGCTAAAAATGATAAAATTTACCACAGGTTGCAGACTTGCCGCTCTGCAGATATGGAATACCCGCTGCCACAGGATGACAGCGGATGGATAATTCCTATGAGAAAGGCTGGATACGTCTCTCGAATCTATTCGAAATCGGCTCAATCGTCTAACGCTTTGAAAAAGCCATAAAGTTTGCCGGGGTTGCCGCGCCAGATGGAATTCTTCTCCAGAATTTCACCCTTCATGATAAAGCAATCCAAATCCGCAGTTGAACCTTCCTGCATGACAACGCCGTAGTGAATGAACGCGCCTGTGGCCAAGGTACATCCGTTACCGATGCGGATATGGTCTGATTTGAAGGCCCCCTCCTCCAGAGAGTGAGCCTGGATGACGCAACCTTCGTTCAACGTTACATCGTCACCGATTTCGACCAGCGAACGTTCAGTCAGGTTCGCGCCGCCATCGTAGACGCGCTTGCCCATCTTGACCCCAAGCGCTCTCAAGATCATTGGCCTAAATGGTGTTCCCGTAAACAGGTTGGTCACGGGAGAATCGGCCAGTTTCCAGTGGCGTTCGTGACGCCAGAACGAGATGTCGTAGATCGTGGTCATGTTGGGCTTCAGCGGACGGAAGCGAAGGCTGGTCCATTCGATCAAGATGTGAAGTACGATGGTAACACTCGCCGTCAGGACGACTGCGCCGAACAAGGCAAGGTGACCCCACTCTGTGTAATAGTTCAGCGCGCGATCCCAGATTGCGAGTGTTGAAAACAGCATGATCCATTGAACCGCGAAGAATGTCAGGCCAGTTGCTGCATTGTGCCTGTTCTTCCGCGGCAACTGCGCACGTCGTTCGTCCTCAGTGACCCCTTGAATAAGGTCGACATCCCGTTGAACGATACGGGGGATCTCGAATGGCGGGGAACCCAACAGTCCTACATTCTCGCGCATCGGGCCATCGACCGGAATCATGACCTTGGTTCCGAGAAGAACATTCTCTCCCGTGCGGCCGTTCGGAGGATAGAAGATGTTGTTTCCGAGGTAATTCCGTTCACCAATCTTGGTTTTTTCCAGGCGGAACGCGGTCGCAGACTTGTTGACGTTGATCATGTACAGACCGTCCGAAACCATTGTCCCGGAGCCAATCTCGCAAAAAAGCGGATTATCCTGCTGTTGATTGCTGCCAAAGTTGGAACCGGTCTGAACCACCTTGTTCAATTTCCATCCGAGAGCTCGAATGTAGTGGACGATGGCGGAACTGTCGCCAAACAGAAGGTTCAGCAATCGCGCATTGGTGACAACTTCCACGATGGACTGAAGCCAGAAATGGAAACCATAGAGCTTGTATGTCCGGTTCGGTCGCAAGATGAAGCTGAATAGTCGAGGCAGAATGAGCGCGGCAGCCAACAGACCCGCAAACAAGGCAACCAGCGTTACGGTCGTGCCGATCGCCACCACGCCAATGGATTCCTGGTAGTCGTCGGAAACATTCTGCCAATAGCTGTGGAACCATAAAGGAATGGGAGTCACAAAGACGAACAGTGTAATGACCTGGACAATTTCGTAAAGAATTCGGCGGGTCGTCGAAATCTGGACCGGAGGAACAGGACAGTAATTGGCAGTCGTCTGACTTGCGGGAGAGCCATGCCAATGCTGGTCGTCGGGTATCCTCTGCCCCCTCAGGAGCGAGGAGGCATGGCCGAGCTGCGACCGATTGCCAATACTCGTGTCGATGTCGATCATGCAGCCCATCCCCACAAAGGCATTGTCGCCAATCGAGATTGGGCCTGTATGAATGTATCCCGACTGCGCGCGATACCCCATAAGCATGGACTCTTTACGCAGAATGGAATTGTCACCAATCGAAATGAGGTCTGTACAGACAGGAATCGAGCGGCATTCGATCGTCGTATTGTCACCCAGGCGGGCGCCTAGCAAACGAAGGTAGAGGCTGTAGAGCGGACTTCCTCGGAAAAGTACGACGGGCGCGGTTTGTATCAGCGTCTTGACGACCCAGAAGCGGTAATAGCGCAGACTCCAGATGGGAATGCTTTCCGGTTTCCACCGTCCGATCAGCAGCCACTTCATCAAGATTGCAAAGCCGGACATGCCAAAGAAGATAGCAAGCGATAGAAGTGCGCATCTTGCATAGAGCTGGGCGGGATCATCCAGCTTGTCATAGACCCAATTCAGTCCCCGGTTAAGCAACCATAGATCTGCATAGGCGTAAACGCAATAGAACAGGAGTTGCGCAGAACCACAGGCCCAATAGGCGATATTGCTGGCTCGGTGACGGGGATACGTTTCCTCAACGGCGACCACCTCTTCCTCTGGCCCCTTGAGGTATTGCGCCAAACTCGCAACAGAAGGGTGCATGTAGATGTCACGCATCGAAGTGGTGGCCCACTCTTTACGCATTCTCAGCTTCGCACAGAACCGCGCCAGGAGTAGGGAGTTCGCACCCAAATCGTCGAAGAAATGATCTTCGATCGAATTGACCTTCATGTTCAGCGCCTCAGAAAGCGCGTTGGTGATGAACTGTTCTTCATCGTTTGATGGCGGAACATGTGGTCGTTCCTTGCTAACTCTCAAGCTCACGGGCCGTGGCAACTTGCGCGTATCAACCTTGTCGGAAACCGTCATTGGCAATGACGGCAACTCCTCAAGGAACGATGGTACCATATAGTCTGGCAGACGCTTTCGCAGTTCTGCGGCAATGGCGCTCCGAGACATCGCATCAACGCCGGACTTATATGCATAGTATCCGACAAGCTCGACTCGGCCTGGTTCAATCTCCCAAGTGGTAACGGCAGCCTGCGCGATGGACGGTTGCTCCAGAAGCACCGATTCAATTTCGCTCAGTTCAATCCGATAGCCTCGGATCTTCACCTGGGTGTCGATGCGGCCGTGATATTCGATATCGCCTTGCTCGTTGATCCGGCCGAGATCACCTGTCCGGTAGATTCGATGGGAGGGATTGTTAGGCAGCCCGATAAAGTCGGGGATGAACTTTTGTTCGGTCAGGTCAGGACGGTTGAGGTAACCAACTGCAAGCCCGATACCAGCGATACCAATCTCACCCAGATCTCCGGGAGAAGCAAGCTCCGGAGATTCAGGGTCAAGCAGAACGATTGAGTATGTGGGCAAGGGCATTCCGATTGTGACCGGATCATCGGGTGTCAAATAGCACATCGTCGCCGTGACGGTTGCTTCCGTGGGCCCATAGGTGTTTAGGATCTGCCGATCTGGACGCCACCATCTCTGCACCAGATTCTGCGGACAATGCTCTCCCCCAACCAGAATCGCGCGAAGTGAAGGAACATCGCTCTCGACAGACGACAGGAGGGTAGGCGAACACGCCATGCAGGTTATTTCGTTGGCGCGGAGGAATTCGGCAAGCTCCTCACCGACAAGCGTCATACGGCCCGGTGCCGGAACAATGGTCGCACCAGCGGCGAAAGGAACCCAGATCTCCTCGGTGGAGAAATCAAAGGCAATCGTCATGCCCTGATAGACTCGGTCTTCTGGCCGGTAGCCATAAGCATCCGCTGCGACGCGTACGAAATTGCAAATGCTTCGATGCGCAACAGCCACCCCCTTGGGTCGGCCTGTCGTGCCTGAGGTATAAAGAATGTAGCACAGATCATCGGAAGCCGGACCGACCTGAACCGCCGAAGACGCGAACTTGGACAAATGCTCGCGGTCGAGCGTTACCACGAGATGGGGGACGGATAAGCCCCTTGCGCGATCAGCATAGGCCTTGATTGTAACGAGGAGAGTGACATTGGCATCCTCCAAAATGAGCGCCATGCGTTCATCCGGAAAGGCCGTCGCAAGCGGAACGAAAACCGCACCAGCCTTTAGAATGGCGAGAATGATGATGTAGGTTTCAGCTGAGCGATCAACCAGAAGCGCAACGCGGTCACCCGGCTTCACACTCTGATCGATCAACATGCGCGCAACCTGATTGGCGCACGCATCGATCTCGGCATAGGTCCACTGTCGGCAAGCATCGATAACAGCCACTGCGCCGCCGCCTGATGCTGCGCGCTCTGCAAAGATATGCTCCAGCCTTTCACCTTGCCTGGAAGCAGTGGCAGATACCGGACCAAGAAGGATCGGGGCATTCTCTCCGATGTCGGAAAGGTCACGTCCGCGCAAATGTGTCCCAATCAAATTCATTATGTCCACCTGCCTACGCTGCACCACCGCTGATCATATGTGAGGAGACGGTATTACCGGTTCAGGGCTCATTATGATTGCAATGAATTCTTGCAGTCTCCCGCCTATTCTGGAACTGCGCCACACCTATGTTTCGGTGCGCCCGGTTCGGTCAAGACTTCTGTTTGCTTCGCCACTTTTTTTTGCACGGTGTGCTAATTCTTCAGCAGATTGAGCAGGGCCTGACTTGCAAATATTTCGATCCTGGTCGAGCGCAGTACGCAACAACCAAACTTCAGCGGAACGCGGTATCCCTAGATTACATCATCACATCGGGACCTGGGCTGCGGCGCGGGCAATTGGCCAGCGGCCATGTTCCCCGCGGGGAACTACGGACGCTGGCAAAGCATAGCGAGTTCCCCGCGGGGAACTATTGCCCATTCACCCCCACTCCGAATCGATATAGGTTTGTAGTTGCGCATAATCGCCGTAGTTCCGGTTTTTTGCGAAACATCACCCTCGTTAGAGACATATTAACCAAGGCTGCTTCTATCTATCGCAATGCAATTGAGGACCCGAATCGTGAACCGCCATCTAAGTAGCCTTGACTTCATGCAAAGCTTTTCGAGCAAACTTGACAGCGCGCTTCAGAGCTTGACGCTTGCCCAGTATCCACCGGACTCGCGTCGCGAAATGCGACTTTTCCCGGCAGCGGAAGTAGCAACGCTACTGGATGTATCGGAAGCCTATATTCGACAGATCGTCCAGAAGGAGAAGGGGCCCGCTCCGGAAATTAGCGGCAATGGACGTCGCATGTATACCCTTGAGCAAATTCTCGAGCTGAGAATGATGCTTGCAGAAAACGGGCGCAAGAAGTGGATGAACCCTCGCCGCATTACCGGCGAAGCCTGCCAGATCATTTCAGTCACGAATTTCAAGGGCGGTTCCAGCAAGACCTCCACGACGGTCCATCTGGCGCATTACCTTGCCTTGCGGGGTTACCGCGTGCTGCTGCTGGATCTCGATCCGCAGGCTTCGCTCACCAGTCTTCATGGAGCACTGCCGACCTTTGATCCACGGACCGACGATACCTTTTATGCAGCCATCCGCTTCGATCAACCGCGTCCGACACACGATCTCATTCACAAGACACATATCACCGGCCTCGACGTTATATGTGCCGGACTTGAACTGACGGAATTTGAAACCGCGGTCGCACTTGAGATGCGCAAAAGCGGCACAAGCTTCTTGCTACGTGTATCTCAAGCTCTGGAGCAGGTAACGGACGATTACGACATCATCCTGATGGATTCAGCGCCTTCGCTAAACTTCCTCACACTCTCCTCGCTAACAGCAGCGACCGGCGTTATCATTCCTGTGCCAGCCCATATGCTAGACGTGGACGCAACCGGCAAATTTCTCGAACTGGCATCGTCCTACATGCAGATCCTCAATGATGTGGGCGCATCCGTCTCCTGGGATTTTGCGAGGTTCCTGATTACCAAGTATGAACCAAACGACCATCCGCAGGCCAATATGGCTGCTCTCATGCGTCAGGTCTTCGGCGAGAACCTGCTGCTGAACATGATTATCAAATCAACAGCGGTTGCCGACGCACTGACCTGGAAGCAAAGTCTCTACGAGGTGCAGCGCTCGAGATTTTCGTCACCGAAAACCTACGACAGAGCGATTGAGTCGCTAAACGCGTCCAATGAAGAAATCGAAAAACTCATCTGGACTGCATGGGGTCGCCAATGAGCCGTAAAGATTCGAAGGGAATGTTCGCCAACGTGCTGGGACAAATGCAGGCACCGGCTGGGCCCATCATCCCCACGCCGGCGCCAAATTCCCAGTCCCCACATCTGAAGAAGGTCGCCGACGGTATTCGCCAGATGCAGGAGAGGGGAGAAATCCTCGATCGCCTGCTGAAGGAAGGCGATCGCATTGCTGAAATCGATGTCGACGATATTGCGCAGTCCGCAATTCAGGATCGCTTCGAAGGAGCCTATGACGATAGTGCCATGGCCGAGATGCTGGAGTCGATCCGGCAGCAGGGCCAGATTGTGCCCGGTCTGGTTCGACCGACATCGGACGGGGTAAAGCCTTTTCAAATCGTCTACGGTCGTCGCCGTCTGGCTGCGGCCAAGGCTCTGGGTCTGAAGTTTCGCGCGATCGTCAAGGACCTGACGGATGAACAGGCGATCATCTATCAAGGCGAAGAAAACACCAATCGAGATGATCTTACCTTCATTGAAAAATGCAGTTTCGCTCTGGCCCAACAAGAGGCCGGTTTCAACCGCGATGTTATCTGCGCCTCGCTTTCTACGGGCAAATCGCACATCTCCGAAATGATCCGCATCGCAACAACGGTGCCGGGAGATGTACTGCGCCTTATTGGTCGTAGTCCGGATACCGGTCGGCGGCGCTGGATGGAGTTCGTCGAACACTGGCATCAGGCTGACAATGCCGATGGACAGGTGAGGGCGGCTCTTGCCTATGTCAAAGATGGTGCGGACCGTTTCGCGCTTGCGCTCAACGCGCTGAAAACCCAACAGGTCAGGCAGAGTACCTCTTCAGTTTACACGATCGAAGCGAGTGGGTTGATGATCGGAACCCTTGCACATTCGAAATCGGGCTCGAAAATCAATTTCAACAAGTCTGTCTCGACCGACTTCGCGGAATTCATTGCTGAGCAGCTGCCTCTGCTGCATGCACAGTATCTAAAGAGAAACAGGAAGGAATAGTCCGCAAAAGAAAAAGGCCCCCGAGACGTCGCCGTCGTGGAAGCCCTTCTCATATCCTTAAGCAAGACAGAGAATCGCACTTTCACGAATCGCAGTCAAGAGTTTTTGGCACCGTTTTGGTGAGCGGATTTCTTTTGCCTATTGAAAGGCAAAGAAGATGCATCTCGAATCTATAACGACGCCCTTCGGGCGGCGGCGGTTGACGCATGCTCAGTTGAAACATCAAGCGACGGCAAGTTCCGTCGCAGGGTCTCACATTGTCGATAAGTGGAAAGTTTTCCGACACATCGCAGAAGCCCGCTCCAGGCTTGGCCTTCAGGACCGGGCACTTGCTGTGCTGAACGCACTTCTGTCATTTCTTCCGGGAACCGACATGGATCCCAAAGCGCCATTGGTGGTATTCCCTTCAAATGAACAACTCTCGCTTCGCGCGCACGGCGTATGCGCCAGAACGCTGAGGCGAAGCATAGCCTCGCTCGTTGAAGCAGGACTGATCTGCCGAAACGATAGCCCAAACGGTAAACGCTACGCCCACCGTTCTCGCAGTGGTGAGATCGAATATGCCTATGGCTTCGACCTGCGCCCCATGGCCTTACGCGCCGCAGAATTTGCCGAACTCGCAGCCGAAATCGTAGAAGAAGCGATACGCTTGAAGCGAACCAGGGAAGCGATAACAATCTGCCGCCGGGACCTGAGAAAACTGCTGCAGTTCTACATCGAGGAAACACGCTCGGAAGAACTCATTTCGATTTCCTTGCGCCTCGATGAGATCTTGGCTCATCTTCCGCGCAAAGCTGCAGCCCAAAATTTGGAAGCATCGTTGCGCGCGCTCAAAGCCTTGCGTTCTCAACTGCTCAACGTTCTGAATAACATTGAAAAATCGAATAATTCGTCCGCCAATGAGGGACAGAGTGACCGCCACAAAGAGGAGTCAGAATCCGAATCCCATATTGAAAAAAAGATCGGAAAACTTTGCGGAGAAAAGACGCAAGCACAGCACCGCACTCATACGTTTGAGCCGACCGTCGCAAAAGGAAGCCGTATCTCACTGGACGTGATTTTGAAAACATGCCCCAAAATTCTTGAATGCAGTCCTGCAATGCCCATAAGAGACTTGATGTCTTTGTCGCATATCTCTGAAATTGCACGTGTGGTCCTCGGCATAGACAAGGAACAGTACCTGCGCTGTGTTCAGCTGGGCGGCGAACTGACAGCAAACATTCTTGTGTGCATCGTTTACCAGCGTCAGGAACAGATCAGATCACCGGGCGCTTATTTCTGCGAATTGCTCAAGCTCCTAACCTGCAATCGCCTCGATGCCGAAAAGCTTGTGCTGTCGATGCTGAAGCGGAGCTATGACAGAAGTCAGGAGAGGCCAGTCGCCACCGAACAGCCAATCACCGTCTCTCACCAGCTTCTAAAGCTTTGTAGCCGACCAGCAGCGCGTGCTCAGAGCGCGGAGGAGAAAAGAATGGTTCGAATCACGTCGACAAACTAGAATGATCAGGCTCGGACGGTTCGAAGTGCTTGTGACGATAGTTTAGCTTCGATACCAAATACAGCAGAATCCCAGTAGCGGACATTAAATGGCATTTCATGTCTGTTTAACGAGTTATTCACTATGGCATCAACGGCTTGTCATTCTTGCAAATTCGACGTCGATGGCTTGTTGAATCATCTGATATCCGCAGATGCCGCGCTCGTCCGACTTGACGAACGCCTCTGGAAATCACCGATCCAGGAAGGATTTCTTGAACGGTTTCATTTTCTCGACGCCTGTGCCTCTTTATGGATCGATGGTGAACTGGTTCATCTGGAAGACCTCGTTTTGCATGATGTCTCCCAAGACAGCCGGACACCCAGCCACGAGTTGACGATTGCAAGCGACGTTCTTCGGCAACGCAGACGAATTGCAGGCAATAAGATCGACTGGGCGCTGACAGCCTCTGGTATCACATCCCTGCGTGGGAAAAGCCTCGCGGAGGACACACCCCGTCTGGAACTGAAATCATTGGTTCTTGATGATGACCGCGAACAGGATGATCTGGACAGCAGCATCGCTGCCATAGATGCTTTGCTTACAAAGAGTGAATCAGTGCTACATGATATCAGGTTCGCCAAGCCACCAGCCAAAGAGAACCTTATCTATGACGAAGATTGGGACGAGGAAGAGCGTCTCAGTGAATGGCTCCAGATTGTTTCCAAGAATGCGCACTATCCTGCGCTGCTGCAATGTGTCATCGCCCTGGATAGCTGGGGCACGCTACAGGTTTTCCAGCATGGAGGCTGGCTTGGGCGTTTGCTTGCCGCTTCGTTGCTACGGCAGCGACAACTCGTCACGGGCCCGCATCTTCCTGCGCTGAACCTCAGTTTGAAATTCGTGAGCCGAGAAGACCGCACCGCACGCGATACAAATGTCCGACTTCGGAATCTGTTGGGTGGCATTCGTGCGATGGCAGAATTCGGGTTGAAAGAGCACGATAGACTGTCTCTTGCGCATCAGATGATGTCCCGCCATCTGGTTGGACGACGATCATCTTCAAGACTTCCGCAATTGATCAATCTTGTTTTGTCCAAACCGATCGTTTCGACGGACATGGTCGCACGTCAATTAAGGATCACACAGCGTGCGGCATTGCGCCTGATCGAAGAACTCAACCTTCGAGAAGTCACGGGTCGAGGCCGTTTTCGCGCCTGGGGTATTCTGTAGTGTGGCTGGGTTGAGACACTCGGGTTTCTGAGCGAAGCTCCCGCTTTACGCTTTCTACACGGTCCACAGGCTAGGAATGGCGCAATGGCCCTTATGTTCCCGGGCCTTGCGAGAGGCTATGTCGAAGGTCAGGACATTCGAAGCAGCAGATTTGGATGACGTTGCGAACTTGTTCCAGCGGCTTCTTCGAAAGACGTCCACACCTGCAAACGATGACCTGAAATCCTATTTCCGACAGATCTTTCTCGATAACGCGCGGCCTGAACCGGCTTTCAGATCGCGGGTTCATCTGCGAGACGATGGCAGCGTATCGGGGTTTATCGGGGTTCTCCCGGTTTCGATGCAGTTCAAGGACAGGCAGATCCTTGCACTTGATTGCGGAAGCTTTGTCTCCGATGATCGGGACGTGGATCCATTTGCAGGCGCCCGCCTGTTGCGGGACGTCTTATCCGGACCCCAGGATCTATCCTTTACAGAGACTGCCAATGATATCTCGACAGAAATGTGGAAATCCATGCGGGCTACGGTCCTGGGGTCATACAGTCTCGGTTGGCTGAGAATCCTGCGCCCGGCGTCATTCGCCATAGAGGCTGCAGCGAACCACATGCGTGCTCTAAAGTTGATGAGGCCCCTCGGCTATGCATTTGATGGTGTCCTGTCTCGCGCAGTTGGCCCTTCAAGCTGGCTCGGCTACGAGCAGACACCGGGTAAGGCAGACGCCTTTTTGACCGAGCCGATTTCAGATGCGGAATTTGCCGCCCTGCTGCCAAGACTACTGACCCAGTTCGAAATCCGACCCGTTTGGAGCAACGGACAACTGGAGGTGATGCTTCAGCATGCGGCTCGCAAACGCAACTATGGCGAACGCCACCAGCGCGCCGTGAAAAACCGTAGCGGGAAGATCATCGGACTTTATCTCTTTTATGGCAGCAAGGGTGATATTGGCAGAACGGTTCAAGTCGTTTCGGAACCGGGCCTCGAATCCATCGTCATCGACTGTCTGTTGAGAGATGCATCCGCCTGCGGGCTTGTGGCCGTTCGAGGCGCCAGCCAACCGAACATCATTCAGGCGATGATCGGCAAGAAATGCGCATTCGTTCCTGCGGCAGCAACGATTGTTCATACGCATGATAGGGAACTTCTGGAGGCGCTGAAGAGCGGACAGGCGTTTATCAACGGTCTGGTGGGCGAGGGCTGGACCCGGTTCATCGGCGACCGGTTCGAGTGATCCGTCATGTGTGCTATCGCAGGCTACTTTGGCGGAAACTTTTCAGGTGAAACAGGCGCTTCCTATCTGCGTCTCATGCTTGACCATCTGAACCATCGCGGACCCGATGGAAATGGCATATTGGTCAATGGCGACGTCGGGTTGGCCCATGCGCGGCTCTCCATTGTTGGACTGGCAGATGGCTCTCAGCCCATGGTCAGCACGGATGGAAATCTTTCCATTTCTTACAATGGAGAAGTGTTCAATTACGTTGAATTATGCCAAGAATTGAACAGGAAAGGACATAACCTCAAATCGGGCTCCGATACGCAGGTTCTCCTCACGGCCTTCGGCGACAAGGGACTGGATTGCCTCCCGGATCTCAATGGTGATTTTGCTTTCGCAATTCATGACAGAACCCGGCAACGACTGGTCCTTGCTCGAGACAGGGTGGGGGTCAGACCCCTGTTCTATACGCATTGTAACGGTGCGGTTTTCTTTGCTTCCGAGGTCCAGGCCTTGCTCGCACTGCCAGGCGTGTCCCATGAGCTCGATCCGATAGCACTGGATCAAACCTTCACCCTGTGGTGCCCCATATCGCCCCGCACGGCCTATGCCGCGATCAAGGAATTGCCGCCGGGCCATGTCATGGTTCTGGAGGCGGGCATGCAACGGATCCATGCATGGTGGAAGCCCGAATTCCCTGATCGATCCGATGTCGCAACCGACGCGCTCCCTGAAAACCAGATCGAAGAGCTTGAAGCTCTGCTGGTGGACGCCACCCGCCTTCGGCTCCGTGCGGATGTTCCGGTGGGTGCCTATCTGTCCGGGGGGCTGGATTCCTCCCTACTGTCGGCATTGGCTGCCAAAATCCATGGTCATGAACTGCGGACCTATTCGCTGCGTTTCGACAGTGTCGAGCATGACGAAGGACGATGGCAAGGGATGATGGCGGAATCGATCGGCTCTCATCATGTCAGCGTAACGTCTTCGCATGACCAGATCCGCGATGAGCTGCCGACGGCCATGAGTTCGATACGTCAGCCGATTTTACGCACCGCTCCGGTACCCCTTCAGAGTCTTGCCCGGTCGGTGAGGGACGATGGCAGGAAGGTTGTCCTCACAGGGGAGGGAGCCGACGAAATCTTTGCCGGTTACGACCTGTTTCGAGAGGCGAAGGCAAGGCGGTTCTGTGGCCGTCAACCTTCCTCGGCGAGGCGACCAAGAATTTTCCAGCGTCTATACCCCTACCTTCCTGGTATTCAGCAGCAGACACCGGAGTATCTGGCTCGCTTCTTCGGTATCGGAGCGGAAGATCTTCAGGATCCGCTCTATTCTCATCGACCGCGGTTCAGGTCGACAGCATCGGCAAAGCTGTTCTTTTCTTCCGAACTTCGCGGCATCCTTGGCAACTACGATGCAGCGGAAGAACTGGTAAGCCAACTGCCGGATGATTTCAGGCGTTGGCATCCGCTCAATCAGGCGCAGTACCTGGAGACTCGTTATCTCTTGCCGGGTTATATCCTATCGGCGCAGGGCGACCGGCCGATGATGGCGAATGCGGTGGAGGGGCGTTTTCCGTTTCTCGATCATCGCGTCGTCGCGTTCGCCTCTCGTTTGCACCCGGATCGCAAATTGAAGGGGTTGCGCGAGAAGCATATCCTGAAGGAAGTTGCCCGTCGGCATATACCCGGCGAAATCATCGATAGACCCAAACAGCCCTATCGCGCTCCCGATGCTGCCAGTTTTGCCAAGCCACGAGGTCCTGATTATCTGAGGACCGTCCTCTCGCCAGAGAAACTGAAAGCTTCTGCATTCTTCAATCCTGTTGCCGTCGGCAAACTTGCCGACAAGGCGATGCTAGGTGAAATTGCAAGCTTCAGAGATAACTCCGCATTCATCGGAGTCTTGTCCACGCAAATCTTGGCCATCGGAATGAGCGACAGCCTCTCCAATTGTGAAAACGGGATCAGCCCTAACCATGTCAGATGATACCAAAGCCATACTTCGCGCCTTCATTGTCGAAAACTTTCTCTTCGGCGACGAGTCACAGCCGCTAACGGCGGACACATCTCTCATCGACAATGATTACGTGGACTCGACCGGTATTCTGGAGCTTGTGAGCTATCTGGAGGAGACGTTCGGCATCAAGGTTGCAGATACCGACATCATTCCGGCAAATCTGGATAGCCTCGCCCGGATTGCAGCATTCGTCGACCGAAAGCAGGCAGGTTGACCATCACATGACGCGGATCGAGCAGTATCTGGTTCACAGTGCAGATCTGCATGCAGACAAGAACGCAATCGTCTCAGATGGAATGCGGCTGAGTTATGCTGATTTGTTGGATCGGTCCGCTCGAATGGCCCAGTCGCTCGCCGAACACGGCGTCGGCGAAGGTGAGCGCGTTATCCTGTTTCTTGATAACGGCTGGGAGTTCGGCGTGGCCGTGTTTGCAGTCTGGATGGCGGGCGCTATCATCTGTCCTGTCAATCCGTCGACAAAGCCATCTCGTCTGCAACAGATCGTGCAGGATTGCCAACCATGTCTCATTATCACCGAGACCAGGCTTGTCGGGCACCTGGAAGCGATGGACGGCGACATTCCTTGTATTGTCGCCGGGGAAGGCGGCAGCCTGAGGCAGACGTTCGAGTCGGATCCATTCCCTTTCCTGTCGCGTTCGACTGATGCCCTGGCAGCCATCATTTATACGTCCGGCTCTACGGGATTGCCGAAAGGCGTGATGCTGTCCCATGCCAATCTCGACGCTGCGGTAACCTCCATCACATCCTATCTCGGAAACACCTTCAGTGACGTTATTCTGGTGGTGCTACCGATGTCGTTCGGCTACGGGCTCAACCAGTTGATGAGTTCGGTGAAGGTCGGCGCGACGCTGGTTATCGAAAGGTCATTCGCCTATCCCGAACAGGTCTACCAGACGATCGAGACGGAAAGTGTAACGGGCTGGCCCATTGTTCCCTCGATCGCCGCTATCATGATGCAGGCGCGAGAGCTTGACCCCGGACGGTTTGCCAGTCTGCGCTATGTGACATGTGCGGCAGCGCCATTGCCGCTTGCCCACCAGGATTGGTTGCGCGCTTTCCTGCCGCACGCGGACCTTTTCGTTATGTATGGCCAGACGGAATGCACGCGTGCGACGTGGTTGCCGCCTGTTGAACTTGATCGTCACCGGGGCTCGGTTGGAATTGCAATGGCCGGCGTGAAGTTGAGGATCGTCGACGACGAGGGGAGATCCTTAGCCCCGGGTCAGGTGGGTGAACTTCTGGTTTGTGGCCCGAACGTCATGCAGGGTTATTGGCGAAACGAAGAGGCCACTCGCCGGGCGCTTTCCATCGATCCATTCACCGGAGAATGCTGGCTGCGGACAGGTGATCTCTTCAGCGCCGATGAGGACGGTTTCATCAGTTTCGTATCGCGCATGGACGACATCATCAAATGCCGCGGCGAGAAGGTTGCGCCGCATATGGTGGAAGAGGTGCTTTGCCAGATGCCTGGTATCTCCGATGCCGTCGCAATCGGTGTACCTCACGATCTTCTCGGCCAGGCTATCAAGGCCGTCATCGTCAGCCAGGAGGCTCAGATGACGGCCCGCGATGTTCAGCGGTTTTGTGCTAGGCATCTTGAAGAGCATATGGTGCCAAAGATCGTCGAGTTCAGAAACTCGCTACCAAAAACGCCTTCGGGCAAGGTCAGCCGCAGGCTCCTTATCGAGCCGGAACAGCCCATGGAGTAAGCTGAATGGGACATCAATCCAACCATATCCCTCCATTTGCTCCGTTGGTTCTGGATGCAAAGGCTGAAATTGAGGCGACTGCAAACTGGTTGCGCGAGCGACTTCGCACGGACCTGCGTAAACGCGGTCTGGTGCTCGGTCTGTCCGGTGGTATCGATTCCAGCCTTTGCGCTGCTTTGGCTGTCGAGGCGGTTGGCGCAAAGAACGTTTTCGGAATCTTCATGCCGGAGAATGACTCCGATCCGGAAAGTCTGCGTCTTGGTCAAAAACTTGCCGCCCGGTTTGGTATAGAGACGATCATAGAGGATATTGGCCCCGCGCTTTCTGCAGCCGGATGCTATGAGCGGCGCGATGGCTTCATTCGCGAAGCGGTGCCGGAATATGGCGCCGGATGGAGCTCCAAGATTGTCTTCGACAATCCGTTGACCAGTGGCGGCTACAATATCTCTTCGCTTGTCGTTCAGGCACCGGACGGAGAGATGCAAAAGGTTCGGTTGAGCGCGAAGGCCTATCTCGGCATCGTGGCGGCGACAAACATGAAGCAGCGCACGCGCAAGCAGATCGAATACTACCATGCCGATCGTCTGAATTATGCTGTGCTGGGAACCCCCAACCGGCTCGAATACGATCAGGGTTTCTTCGTCAAGAACGGAGACGGAGCTGCTGACATCAAGCCGATCGCGCATCTCTACAAAAGTCAGGTGTTTCAACTGGCAGCCGAACTCGGCGTACCGGAAGAAATTCTATCCAGACCGCCGACAACCGACACTTACTCCCTGCCACAGACGCAGGAAGAGTTCTACTTCGCGCTGCCGTACCAGAAGATGGATATCTGCCTCTTCGGTCTGGAGAACGGTTTGTCTTCGCATGAGATCGCTGGCCCGGTCGGCCTGTCTCCCGAGCAGGTTAACCTTGTCTGGCAAGATATAAAGGCGAAGCGCAAGGTCGCCCGATACCTCCACGCATCACCACTGACGCGGCTTTAATCGATATGATGAAAATTAAGGCATAATATGTCATGCCTTAATTTTCATCTATCTCATCTTGTCAACTATGCTGCGTTGCGGCATGGTTGTGGCCATGAACCATCTCGACCTAACCATCCTCGTCATCGATGAAAACGCCGTACGCGCGGCGATCATTGATGAAGGTTTGCGCGAGGCTGGGCATCACCGTGTCACTGTCGTTCATGAAGTTCACGGCATCGCGCGCCTGATCGAGAATCTGAAGCCCGACGTCATCATCATCGATATCGAAAATCCCAACCGCGACATGATGGAGCATCTGTTCCAGCTGACGCGCTCGATAAGCCGACCGATTGCCATGTTTGTCGATCGCTCGGATACGGCATCCATTGAAGCCGCCGTCGATGCGGGCGTGTCTGCCTACATTGTCGATGGACTGCGAAAGGAACGGGTGAAGCCCATTCTCGATATGGCAGTGTCGCGCTTCAACGTCTTCAACCGTTTGCAGCGGGAACTGGCAGAGGCGAGATCGGCGCTGGAAGAGCGCAAGGTCATCGAGCGAGCGAAGGGCATACTGATGAGGATGCGTAATCTCTCCGAAGAGGAAGCCTTCACGCTTCTGCGTCAGACCGCGATGAATGAAAAGAAGCGATTGGCAGACATTGCCCAGTCGGTCGTGACCGCGGCCGGGATGTTGCTGTGATGACAGGTGATCGCGGCACGTCAGAACCGGAGGGCGCGCAATGTACAGGATGACGAACGTGCCGGACAGCAGTAGCAATCTCGCGGCCCCAGCTTTGGGTGGAGAGCCTCAGCAGAAGATCTTGCGGGCCGGCTTTATCCCCTTGATGGATGCCTCTATCCTCATTGCCGCGGTGGAAATGGGCTTTGCCTGGCGCGAGGGCCTTTCCATCGAATTGGTTCGGGATGTCTCCTGGGCAAATGTACGCGATCGTCTTGCTTTCCGGCAATTTGATATGGCCCATATGCTCTCTCCTATGCCGGTCGCGGCAAGCCTCGGGCTGGGCTCCAATCCATCGCCGACGATGACACCTTTCTCGCTTGGGAGAGGCGGCAATGCCATAACGCTTTCCACGCGTCTGTTCGAGCGGATGCAAGCCGTTGCTGGGCTGGGAGAAGACGCATCTGCCTTGGAAAACGCCCGGGCGCTTGCGGCGGTTCTCGCCGATATGCGTGATAGAGGCGAGAGCCCGCCGACACTGGGAATGACCTATCCGTTCTCGTCGCACAATTACGAGTTCCGCTACTGGCTGGCAGCAGGGGGCATCAATCCGGATCGTGACGTCAAAATGGTGGTCGTGCCGCCGCCGCTGACGTCAGACGCTCTGGAGGCTGGCGCGATCGATGGGTTCTGTGTTGGCGCACCCTGGAACATGGTCGCTTCCGAACGCGGGGTCGGGCGTATCGTTGCCGCCAAGCAGGATATCTGGCCTTCGGCACCGGAAAAGGTGATTGGTATGCGCCCGGAATGGGCAGAAGCCAACACAGACACTGTTTTGCGGCTGATCGTTGCACTGGATGCTGCTGCGCGATGGTGCGACGAGGCGGCAAACCACGCGCATCTCGCGGAAATCCTGGCGGCTGACCGCTATATCGCGGCGCCCGTCGAAATCATCCGTCAGGTTCTGGCAGGCCGCTTCTCGCTGGATGCCAAGGGAAATCGCCGCGTTATTCGAAACTATTTTACCTTCCACCAGCATGGCGCCAACATTCCGCAGCCGCGTCAGGCCCTCTGGATCTTCAGCCAGATGGTGCGTTGGGGCCAAACGCGGTTCTCCCAACAGGCCGCGGATGCTGCTGCATCGGCATTCCGGCCAGATCTCTACCGAGCCGCTTTGGGGCAGTTGGGCGGGCATGACGGTGACTTGGCGCCTGCAGGAAGCGAGCCCGACGATGTTTTTATGGACGGCAAAATTTTCGATCCGGCTGCCATCGAGGCTTACGTCAACAGCTTTGCAGTTCGGGCAGAGGAAAACGGTACGCTGCCGTCGGCGTTGGAAACCTGAGCCCCGTACTTGCTGCGCCTGCTCAGAATGGCAGCAGCTGACCAAAGTCGACGCTTCCAAATTAGGCATACCACAGCGAGCCTAGTTTTAGATCGTCCATTCGAAACCAAAATTATTCCAACCTTTACAGCACTTTGCACTTCACCGCCAAAACTGGCACGCAGCTTGCAAAGCTAATATCGCACCGGTCAATGGCGATCGGCAGGCAGATGAGCGTCCCACCGGACATCATACAGATCATCAGACAACGACGTCGCAGGCTTCCTTGCCGTCCGGCTCCTCCCGCCCGGATGCTGCATTCAAGCACGCGGCGTTTTTTCGTTTTGGCACTCCGTCACAGAGGGGAATGAAAAAAATGACGAAGGCATCCGATACCGGCATCAGCCGCCGTACGATTTTGAAGACGTCTGCCACAGCCGCCTTGATTGGCGCAATCAAGACGGCATTCCCCTCCGGTGCTTTTGCCCAAGGGGCAGGCCCTGAAACAACCAAGGCGGTACTCGGCTTTATCGCATTGACCGATTCCGCGCCGCTGATCATCGCAAAGGAAAAGGGACTTTTCGCCAAGTACGGAATGCCGGATGTCGAGGTCGTCAAACAGGCCTCTTGGGGCACGACGCGAGATAATCTCGTTCTTGGGTCTGCAGGAAGCGGTATCGATGGGGCTCATATTCTGACGCCGATGCCCTATCTCATTTCTACCGGCAAAGTGACGCAGAACAACCAGCCCTTGCCCATGGTTATCCTGTCGCGTCTCAACCTTGATGCTCAGGCTATTTCCGTCGGTTCCGCCTATGCGGACCTCAAGGTCGGTCTCGATTCAGGAGCGCTTAAGGAAGCCTTCGCCAAGAAGAAGGCGGCAGGCACGCCTGCCAAGGTCGCCATGACCTTCCCCGGTGGCACGCATGACCTCTGGATCCGTTACTGGCTGGCCGCCGGCGGTATCGATCCGGACAAGGATGTGGAGACGATCGTCGTGCCGCCGCCGCAGATGGTGGCAAACATGAAGGTTGGCACCATGGACTGTTTCTGCGTGGGCGAGCCGTGGAACGAGCAGCTGGTCAATCAGGGCATCGGCTACACGGCGGTCAACACCGCAGAGATCTGGAACAAGCATCCGGAAAAATCCTTCGCCATGCGCGCCGACTGGGTGGAGAAGAATCCGCGCGCCACAAAAGCCCTGCTGATGGCTGTTCTGGAAGCCGCGCAGTGGTGCGATGACATGAAGAACAAGGAAGAACTGGCCGAAATCGTTGGCAAGCGTAGCTGGTTCAACGTGCCGCCGAAGGACATTACAGACCGTATCAAGGGAAAATACAATTACGGCAATGGCAAACTGGTCGAAAACAGCCCGCACTTCATGAAGTTCTGGCGCGACCACGCCTCCTATCCCTACCAGAGCCATGATGCCTGGTTCCTGACGGAAGATATCCGCTGGGGCAAGTTCGAGCCGACGCTCGATATCAAGGCGCTCGTTTCCAAGGTGAACCGTGAAGATCTGTGGCGCGATGCCGCCAAGGCGCTTGGTGTGACGGATATTCCTGCCTCGACGTCTCGAGGCAAGGAAACCTTCTTCGACGGCAAGGTCTTCGATCCGGAAAACCCGGCTGCCTACCTGAAGAGCCTCAGCATTTCCCGCATGGCTTGAGCCAACCCGCTTCGAGGGCGCTGACTGCAAGCGCCCTCGCACCCGGAATTCAACAAAGGAAAGCGGCCATGTCCGTTACGCAACTGAACATCAAGGAAAGCAAGCAGGTGAGCCCGAAAGCACAGGTGGTTGCCTTCTCTCCTGCAAAGCCAAGGCGGTCGATTGTCTTAATGGCGACTGAGAAGGCTCGTCGTCTGACTGCGACTGTCCTGCCACCGCTTTTGACGCTTGCGCTTCTGGTGCTGGCCTGGGAGATCCTCTGTTCTTCGCCCACCTCAAGCCTGCCCGCACCCAGCCGTGTGTTGAGTGAAAGCTGGGAGTTGATCATTCATCCCTTCCATGTAGGGCAGGGGGTAGATCAGGGCATGTTCTGGCACATCGCCGCCAGCCTTCAGCGTGTCGCACTGGGCTATGCGCTGGCCGCCATCGCTGGCATCGCGCTCGGAGTTCTCGTCGGTCAGAGCCAGTGGGCCATGCGCGGTCTGGACCCGATTTTCCAGATCCTGCGTACGGTGCCGCCGCTTGCCTGGCTGCCACTGTCGCTTGCCGCCTTCCGTGATGGCAATCCCTCGGCCATCTTCGTGATCTTCATCACGGCAATCTGGCCGGTCATCATCAATACGGCTGTGGGCATCCGCAACATCCCGCAGGATTACCAGAACGTCGCCAAGGTGCTGCGCCTCAACGGCTTCGAGTATTTCGGCAAGATCATGCTGCCTGCCGCAGCCCCCTACATCTTCACCGGCCTGCGTATCGGCATCGGCCTCTCCTGGCTTGCTATCGTTGCGGCGGAAATGCTGATCGGCGGCGTCGGCATCGGCTTCTTCATCTGGGATGCTTGGAACTCGTCGCTCATCAGCGACATCATCGTGGCGCTTGTCTATGTCGGCGTCGTCGGTTTCCTGCTCGACCGCCTCATTGCTTTCGTCGGGCGCCTCGTCACCCGTGGCACTGCCAACGCCTGAAGGATCACGACCATGGCACAATCCTATCTTTCGCTGGAATTCATCGACAAGACCTTCGAGCGCAACGGTACCAAAAGCGAAGTGCTGAAGCAGGTCTCGCTCGGCGTCGACAAGGGTGAGTTCGTTTCCATCATTGGCCATTCCGGCTGCGGCAAGTCCACGGTGCTCAACATCATCGCCGGACTGATCGACGCCACATCCGGTGCCGTTTTCCTGGATGGAAAGCACGTTGACGCCCCCGGTCCGGAGCGCGCGGTTGTGTTCCAGAACCATTCGCTTCTGCCTTGGCTCACCGTCTACGAGAACATCAACCTTGCTGTCTCCAAGGTCTTTCGCGGCAAGAAGAATAAAGCCGAGCAGCACGACTGGGTGATGCACAATCTCGATCTGGTGCAGATGGCGCATGCGAAGGACAAGCGTCCGGCGGAAATTTCCGGCGGCATGAAGCAGCGCGTTGGCATTGCCCGCGCCCTTGCGATGGAACCCAAGGTCTTGCTGCTCGATGAGCCTTTCGGTGCGCTCGATGCGCTGACCCGCGCCCATTTGCAGGATGCGGTGATGGAGATCCATGCGCGCCTCGGCAACACCATGATCATGATCACACACGATGTGGACGAGGCGGTTCTTCTGTCCGACCGCATCGTCATGATGACCAATGGTCCGGCAGCAAAAATTGGCGAGGTGCTGGAGGTTCCGATTGCCAGACCCCGAAACCGCATCGAGCTTGCCTCAGACCGCACCTATCTCAAGTGCCGCGAGGCCGTGTTGAAATTCCTCTACGAGCGTCATCGCTTCGTGGAAGCGGCGGAGTAAGCGAGATGGTCCAGAAACTCGTCATCATTGGCAATGGCATGGCGCCGGGCCGCATGCTGGAGCATCTCTTCGAGCAGGCACCGGTGGCCTACGAGGTCACCATCTTCAACGCCGAACCCCGCGTCAATTATGACCGGATCATGCTTTCCCCGGTTTTGTCCGGTGAAAAGACCTACGAAGACATCATCATTCACGGTGATGCCTGGTACGAAATGCATGGAGTGACGCTGCATCGTGGCGACAGGATCGTGGAGATCGACCGCGTAAAGCGCACCGTGACCTCGGAAAAGGGCGTCGTCGCAGAATATGACCGGCTGATCATCGCAACCGGCTCAAATCCTTTCATCATTCCGGTGCCGGGCAAGGATCTGAAGGGTGTGGTTGCCTATCGCGATCTGGATGATGTGGGTTCCATGCTTGCTGCTGCCGAGGCGGGAGGAGACGCCATCGTGATTGGCGGCGGGCTGCTGGGCCTTGAGGCCGCGGCGGGCCTCAAGGCTCGCGGCATGAACGTAACCGTTTTGCATGTGATGCCGAGCCTGATGGAGCGGCAGCTTGACCCGGCTGCCGGATATCTTCTGCAGAAGGCGCTAGAGGATCGCGGTATTCATATTGTCTGCAAGGCAAATACCAGGGCGATCCTCGGGGAGGACAAGGTAGAGGCCGTAGAACTCGAGGATGGCCGGATTATTCCCGCTTCCATCGTGGTGATGGCGGTCGGCATCCGTCCCAATGTTCAGCTGGCGAAGGATGCAGGCCTCGCGGTCAATCGCGGCATTGTTGTCGATGACGGCATGATGACCTCTGATGGACACATTATGGCGCTTGGTGAATGTGCGGAAGTTGGCGGCCAGGTCTACGGTCTCGTTGCTCCTCTCTATGAAATGGCCCGCATTGCCGCCTCGCATCTGGCAGGCGATAGAACGCCGGCTTTCGTTCATTCCGACACCCCGACGAAGCTCAAGGTCACCGGCATTGATCTCTATTCACTGGGGGACTTTGCCGAAGGGCCGGACCGCGAGGAAATCGTCCTGCGTGATGCCGCGACTGGCATCTACAAGCGGCTGGTCATCAAGGAAAACCGCATCATCGGCACCGTGCTTTACGGTGAAACGGCGGATGGCGCCTGGTTCAATGATCTCAAGAAGAAGCAGACCGACATTTCCGAGATGCGCGATACCCTTATTTTCGGCCAGGCCTATCAGGGAGGGTCTCCGCTGGACCCTATGGCGGCCGTTGCAGCCTTGCCGGATGATGCGGAAATCTGCGGCTGCAACGGCGTTTGCAAGGGTAAAATCACCTCGACGATTACGGGTAAAGGGCTGACCTCACTGGATGAGGTGCGCGCCCACACTAAGGCTTCCGCCTCTTGCGGTTCCTGTACCGGGCTGGTCGAACAACTGATGACCCTGACGCTGGGCGACAAGTACAATCCTGCAGCCGTTACGCCGATGTGTACCTGTACGGACCTTGGCCATGACGATGTGCGCCGTTTGATCAAGGCGAAGGGCCTGAAGAGTATTCCTGCCGTCATGCAGGAACTGGAATGGAAGACCTCCTGCGGCTGCGCCAAATGCCGTCCAGCGCTGAACTACTATCTCGTCTGCGATTGGCCGGATGAATATGCGGACGACTATCAGTCCCGTTTCATCAATGAGCGGGTTCACGCCAATATCCAAAAGGATGGCACTTACTCCGTCGTTCCCCGCATGTGGGGGGGCGTCACGAACGCGAAGGAATTGCGCGCCATCGCCGACGTGGTCGACAAGTTCCAGATCCCCATGGTGAAAGTGACTGGCGGCCAGCGTATCGATCTGCTTGGGGTCGAAAAGGAAGACCTGCCCGCCGTCTGGGCCGATCTCGGTCAGGCCGGTTTCATATCCGGTCAGGCCTATGCCAAAGGTTTGCGCACCGTCAAAACCTGCGTCGGGTCTGACTGGTGCCGCTTCGGCACGCAGGATTCCACCGGCCTCGGTATCCGCATCGAGAAGTTCATGTGGGGCTCGTGGACACCGGCCAAGCTGAAGCTTGCAGTCTCGGGCTGTCCGAGAAACTGCGCCGAAGCCACATGCAAGGATATCGGCGTGATCTGCGTCGATTCCGGCTTCGAGATCCATTTTGCCGGCGCCGCCGGTCTCGACATCAAAGGCACGGATGTTCTGGGTCTGGTAAAGACCGAGGACGAGGCGCTGGAAGTGATCGTGGCGTTGACCCAGATGTATCGCGAACAGGGTCGATATCTGGAGCGCATCTATAAATGGGCGAAACGGGTCGGCCATGACGAGATCAGGCAGCAGATTCTGCACGATACCGAACGGCGCAAGGCCTATTACGACCGCTTTGTCTTCAGCCAGCAATTCGCGCAGGTCGATCCATGGTCGGAGCGTGTTTCCGGTAAGGACAAACACGAGTTCAAACCCATGGCAAGCGTCGGTTATGGCGAAGCTGCCGAGTGATCTGGTTTATGAAAGGACCCATTCCATGAACTGGAAAACGATAGGCCATATCGACGATATTCCACTGCGGGGCGCGCGTTGCATCAAGACGCCAGGCATGAACATCGCCGTATTTCGCACAAGCGAGAACGAGGTTTTTGCCATTGAAAACCGCTGCCCTCACAAGGCAGGCCCCCTGTCGGAGGGCATCGTGCACGGAAAAGCCGTTACCTGCCCGCTGCATAACTGGGTCATCTCGCTGGAAAACGGCATGGCGCAAGGTGCGGATGAGGGCGAAGTGCGCACCTTCGAACTTCGCAACGAAAATGGCGTTCTATCGATCCTTCTCGATCACCCCATGATGGTCGCGGCAGAGTAGGGGAATGCTCATGGGCACTGAAACGCGGACCGCCTGTCCCTATTGCGGCGTCGGCTGCGGCGTCATCGCCAAGGTCGAGGATGACGGTCGGGTGAGCGTGAAGGGCGATCCCGATCATCCTGCAAACTTTGGTAGGCTCTGTTCCAAGGGCTCGGCACTGGCGGAAACGCTGGATCTTGACGGGCGCGCTTTGGTGCCAAGGGTCAATGGCAAGCGCGCCAGCTGGGATGATGCACTGGATCTGGTGGCGGAAAGGTTCTCTTCCGCCATTCGCGACCATGGCCCGGATTCGGTGGCCTTCTATCTCTCCGGTCAGCTTCTGACCGAGGATTACTACGTTGCCAACAAGCTGATGAAGGGGTTCATCGGCTCTGCCAATATCGATACCAATTCTCGCCTGTGCATGGCCTCCTCCGTGGCAGGCCATAAGCGTGCGTTCGGGTCCGATACAGTTCCTGGAACTTATGAAGATCTGGAGCTTGCCGACCTCGTGGTACTGGTCGGGTCGAACACGGCCTGGTGCCATCCGGTGCTTTATCAGCGCCTTGCGGCTGCAAAGGCAAACCGCCCGCATATGAAGGTGGTGGTCATCGATCCGCGCAGAACCGCCACCTGTGACATTGCGGATCTTCACCTGGCAGTGCGTGGCCAGGCGGATGTGGCCCTGTTTAACGGTCTGCTTCATCATCTGGCGCAGGAGGGCCATGTGGATGAAGCCTATGTGGCGCAACACACAACCGGCTTTGCCGACGCACTGATGGCGTGTCAGCACACCAGCATGGCCGAGCTTGCGGAATCAACAGGCATATCCACCCTGCAATTGCGACTGTTCTTCCAGTGGTTTGCAAGCACGGAACGGGTCGTCACTTGCTACAGCCAAGGCGTGAACCAATCCGCTAGCGGCACCGATAAGGTCAATGCCATCATCAATTGCCATCTTGCCACAGGCAGGATCGGCAAGCCGGGATCGGGCCCATTTTCCCTGACCGGGCAGCCCAATGCGATGGGTGGACGCGAAGTCGGCGGTCTTTCCAATATGCTCGCCGCGCATATGGACATCGCAAGTGATGCAGATCGTGATCGTGTCCAGCGGTTCTGGGCATCGCCGGCCATCGCTTCAAAACCGGGCCTGAAGGCCGTCGACATGTTCGAGGCCGTAGCAGCGGGCAAGATCAAGGCGCTGTGGATCATGTCCACCAATCCTGTCGTCTCCATGCCGAATGCCGATTTCGTCAAAGCGGCCATCGAAGCCTGCCCGTTTGTGGTGGTGTCGGACATGCAGGAAAATACAGATACAGCAAGACTTGCCCACGTTCTGCTTCCTTCCGCCGGATGGGGTGAGAAAAGCGGAACGGTTACCAATTCGGAGCGTCGCATCTCGCGCCAGCGCCCGTTTCTGGCCTCCCCCGGTGAAGCGAGAGCCGACTGGTGGCAGATGGCGCAAGTGGCCCGGCGGATGGGGTTCGGTGCCGGATTTGCCTATCAGAACGCCAGCGACATCTTCCGGGAACATGCAGAGCTTTCAGCCTTTGAAAACAACGGCGATCGCGATTTCGATATCGGTGCTTACGCAACGCTGGAGTGGCAGGATTACGACGCACTCGAGCCTTTCCAGTGGCCCCAGGCAGCAGGCTCCGAACCTGACGTGACCCGCTTCTTCGCGAATGGGCGGTTCTACCACCCGGATGGCCGGGCACGCTTTGTGCCGGTGCAGGCAAAGCTCGACCATCGTCCTCCGGCGGGCTTTCCACTCATCTTGAATACCGGGCGTATTCGGGATCAGTGGCATACCATGACACGTACCGGCAAAAGTGCGCGGCTTTCATCCCATATGGCGGAGCCATTTGCGGAAATCAGCCCCTCCGATGCCCGGCAATTTGGTCTGGAGGATGCAGATCTGGTGGAACTGACAGGGACCACGGGTGCCAGATGCATCGTCCGTGCGCTGATTACGGACAGACAGGTTCCGGGCTCGGTCTTCGTCCCCATGCACTGGAACGACAATAATGCAGCTCGTGCGCGCGTCGATGCCTTGGTCTCCAATGAGCGCGATCCGATTTCCGGCCAGCCCGCACTGAAGAACGCTGCCATTACACTGAAAAGGGTCGAGGCATCCTGTCATGCCTTCCTGATCTGCCGTGAAAAGCCTCTCGAGCTCGATTTCGACTACTGGACTATCGCGCCGTGTGATGGCGGGTATCGATTGGAACTTGCTGGTCATCCCCCAAGGGAAGGCTGGCAGTCATGGTTCGTAAGATCACTTCGGCTTCCCGAAAGCGTAGACATCGTCGGACTGTCTGACGAGCCGACCGGCGCCGTGCGCATGGCCGCGTTCGCCGGAGAGCAGTTGCTGGCCGCGCTCTTCGTGGCGTCTTGTCCGGTTGCTGTGTCACGTCAATGGGCAATCAGCCAGTTGATGGAGACACATGACAGGAAATCGCGCATTGCCATAATCGCTGGTCGACCGCCTGTCGACCAGCCGGACAAGGGCGCCATCATCTGCTCCTGCTTCAATGTCGGGCTCAACGAAATTGCGACAGCAGCACGAACCGGTTGCGACACCGTTGCTGCTATTGGCGAACTGCTGAAAGCGGGAACGAATTGCGGTTCCTGCCGCCCCGATATCCGGCGGATCATCACGGAGCGTCAGGTCATCGCCGCCGAGTGATGGCCATTCGATCCAGTTCGCTCTGAAACAAGGCGGTTAGCAGGTTTGACTGGCTGACGATACTGGCAAGCTTGCGGTCTGCATCTACGACCGGCAGATGCCGTTCCTTGTCGAGAGGGCTGGCGGGTGCTGCGAAAAGCAACACGGCGGACTCGGTGCGACCAGCAATGGAACGCTTGCATCGGACTGGAGGGCGATTGTGCTGACCAATCCGGTCGCAAGGATGCCGGTCATCGCACCCAGCGATGCGCGAAGCTTTTCACGAGGACTGGTCGGCACGATGGCCGGATTGAGTTTGTGAAAAAGCGACATGCCTGGAATTTCTGCGCAACCGGGAACGATGCGCTGCGATAGCATGTTGCCCATCGCTTAGGCAGAAGAGATTTTTTAAACTTCAGAGATTGCTGAAATGTTTGCTTCGGAGCGGGGCAGGTGGCATCAGGTGCGCGTTGCTGTGCTGGAAGCAAAAGTCCTGCTCGCATCACCAACAATCGACACATGGGAATAGGCCGCGCAAGAAGCAGCTGCGCCATCGCGGTTCAGGATAGCTCTGACGATCCCGTCATGCTCATCCCAGGAGTGCTGCAGTCTGCCCTCCAGGCGAAACTGTGCGCGACGAAAGGGTGCAAGACGTGCCCTGGTCTGGAGCACTGTTTCCTGAATATGCGCATTGTGAGCGCCGGAGTACAGCCTGTTATGAAACTCGGTGTTAAAGGCCGCGTAGTCCTCCGATGCTCCAGCTTTGACGATGTCGAAGCTTTCGCGATGGAGACGTTCCAACTCTTCGCGCTCCTGTGCCGTCATTCTTTCTGCGGAAAGTCTGGCGCAGATTGCCTCCAGTTCAGCCATGGCCTCGAACATTGAGCTCAGAAAATCACCGGAAACATTGGTCACGACAGCGCTGCGGTTGGGCGGGCGCTCCACTAACCCCATGGCGCAGAGCTGCCTAAGTGCTTCCCGAACGGGCGTTCGAGAGACCTGGAAGCGTCCGGCTAGCCCACCTTCGTCAAGCTTCGCGCCGGGCTGAAGATCACCACTGATAATGAGGTCGGAGATCGCGCGCACCAACTGCTCGACCGTGTCACCTGTTCTGACCAGTTCCCTCACGATATCGATGACCTTATCCAAGCTGCATGCACTTATCTGAGCTTAGCGGAGATTCGGCAAAAGTGGAACGCCACTATGTGTAACGGGCCAAGCAAGTGCAGAATTTTTGTTCAAATCTAGTCTCTGCCTCAAAACGCAGCAAAACAAACAGAAGTGCATACAGTTTGCGCATTGATCCCGAGGCATTGACTGAATTGATCACGCCTTAGCGGCTGTTTCAGGCTGGCATAGGGATTGCATACACTTTCTCAGAGCCGGCAGAAGCCGGATTGAAAAAGGGGAACGACCAATGACCAAGTTGCCTTCAATATCTCGCAGACATTTTCTCCAGACGACATTGGCGGGTGCCGCAGCAGCAGCCACGCCGGGTCTGCTTTCCTCCTCTGCTTTTGCCGCGACGCCGTTGACAATCGGATTCATCTACGTCGGACCTAAGGATGATTACGGCTATAACCAGGCGCATGCTGAAGGTGCAGCCGCCCTGAAATCCATCGAAGGCGTCACGCTCGTTGAAGAGGAAAACGTGCCGGAAACCGTGGATGTCCAGAAGACCATGGAATCGATGATAAACCTTGATGGCGCGAAACTGCTGTTCCCGACTTCGTTCGGTTACTTTGATCCCCATGTTCTGGCGATGGCGAAGAAGTATCCCGATGCGCAGTTTCGCCATTGCGGCGGTCTCTGGACGAAGGAAAAGCATCCGGCGAATGTCGGCTCCTATTTCGGCTACATCCACCAGGGTCAATATTTGAACGGCATCACCGCCGGTTACGCCTCGAAGAGCAAAAAGATCGGCTTTGTGGCGGCCAAGCCGATTCCGCAGGTTCTCCAGAACATCAACGCCTTCCTGCTCGGTGCCCGCTCTGTCGATCCGTCCATCACCTGCCAGGTGATCTTTACGGGCGAGTGGTCGCTTGCCGTGAAGGAAGCGGAAGCCACCAACGCTCTCATCGATCAGGGCGCCGACGTCATTACCTGCCACGTCGATAGCCCGAAGGTCGTCGCCCAGACTGCCGCCGGCCGCGGCGCTTTCGTCTGCGGCTATCACGCCAATCAGTCGGCTCTGGCCGGTGACAAATACCTGACCGGTGCCGAATGGGCCTGGGGAAATGTCTATACCGACTTCATCAAGACAATGCAGGCAGGCAAGCCAATCGGCAATTTCGTGCGCGGTGGCCTGAAAGACGGCTTCGTCAAGATGAGCCCGCTCGGCAAGGCAGTCTCCGCCGATGCTCGAACAAAGTTCGAAGCGACGCAGAAAACCATGCTGGGCGGTAACTTTGCCGTCTTCAAGGGTGGCCTGAAGGATAACAAGGGCAATGTCGTCGTACCCGCAGGCAAGGACTATACGGAGCAGGCCATCGAACTCGAAAGCATGAACTATCTGGTTGAAGGCGTCATCGGCTCCGTCGCCTGATTGAAGGAGCGGAAGTCATGGCTGCCGAGATCGACATATCCTCCGTGGCTTCCGCCACCCGCAGGTTCACGCTATTGCGCGTTCAGGAAGAACTCGCGCGCAGGCTGGAGCCGGTTGCCATCACCTTTCTCGCCATTCTGGCGGGTATGGGACTCTTTAGCCTCTTCCTGCTGGCGCTGGGCAAGTCTCCCGTTCAGTTCGTGCAGCTCATCTATGCGGGAGGTTTCGGCACCTGGTTCTCGCTGCAAAATGCGTTCAGCCGCGCGGCGCCCTTGTTGCTGACAGCTCTATGCGTTGCACTTCCCGCACGCCTCGGGCTTACCGTCATCGGTGGGGAGGGCGCGCTTGCCTTGGGCGGACTTGGCGCCGCTGCAATTGCCGTGCCCATGCTCTCTGTTTCGCACGGCTGGCCGCTCTGGATTGCAATGGGTGCTTCCGGTGCCGTGGTTGGCGGTCTTTGGATCGCCTTCGCCGGAGCCTTGAAGCACTACCGAGGTGTTAACGAAACGATCTCGTCGCTTCTGCTCACCTATATCGGCATTGCGGTGATGAACCATCTGATCGAAGGCGTCCTGCGCGATCCGGCCAGCCTTAACAAACCTTCCACCTTTCCGCTGCCAGCAGATGCCATGTTCGGGAAGATCTGGGGCATGGATGTCCACTGGGGTTTCGCCATTGGCATCATCTGCTGCCTGCTCGCCTGGGTGTTGATCGAGCGAACCACCATCGGCTTTGCCGCTCGCGTTTCCGGGGGCAATCTCCGGGCCGCTCAAATTCAGGGCTTGCCCGTCGGCAAGCTCATCGTCGGCTTTACTTTTCTCGCCGGTGCCTTTGCGGGTCTGGCAGGGATGATCGAAGTTGCAGCGGTGCAGGGCAGCGCCAATGGCTCCATCATCGCCGGTTACGGTTACACCGGCATTCTCGTTGCCTTTCTGGCGCGCCACAATCCGCTCGCCATTATCCCGGTTTCCATTTTGCTCGGCGGTGTGGCGGCGGCTGGCGGCCTCATCCAGCGCCGCATGGGCCTGCCGGATGCAACGGTTCTCGTGTTGCAAGGCACGCTGTTCATCAGCGTTCTGTTTTTTGAGACGCTGTACGGGCGCTTCAAGCTCTTTAACCCGGAAATGTGGCAGATCACCCGCCTCGGAAAGGATGGCCAGTGATGGAAGAGACAGCGCTTGGGCTCTGGGGCGTGCCGCTTGCCATTCTGGCCGGTGCCATCCGCGTATCCACCCCGTTCATTTTCGTCAGCCTTGGTGAAACGCTGACGGAACGTTCCGGCCGCATCAACCTCGGCCTTGAAGGCACGCTGGTCTTTGGAGCCATGTCTGCCTATGCAGTGGCCGTTCTCACGCAATCGGCGTGGCTTGGTGTACTGGCAGCCATGTGCGCCGGTGCCGTGTTCGGCTTGCTGCATGGCTTTATCTGCAAGTTTCCGAAGGTGAACGATATCGCCATCGGCATCGCCATGATGCAGTTCGGGCTTGGTCTGGCCTTCTTCCTCGGCAAACCTTTCATTCAGCCGGTCGCGCCAAAGCTACCGTCCATTCCGCTGGGCAACTGGTCTTCCCTGCCGCAGGTGCAGGCGGCACTCACCATCAATGTGCTGTTCATCGTCGGGCTGATCCTAACCTTCGCGATCGCCTGGATGCTTAAGAATACCCGCATCGGCCTCATTCTGCGTGTGGTAGGCGATAGCTCCGATGCCGCGCGCGCCATGGGCATCAACCCGAACACGGTGCGCCTATTGGCAACGGCTGCGGGCGGGGCGCTGGCGGCGATCGGCGGTGCCTATCTCTCGCTGTTCTATCCCGGCTCATGGAACGAACGCATTTCGTCTGGCCAAGGACTGATGGCCGTTGCGCTCGTCATCTTCGCCCGCTGGAACCCCAAGGGCTGCCTGTTTGCCTCGCTGCTTTTCGGCGGGGCGGGTGCGCTTGGCCCAGCACTTCAGTCCGTCGGGGTCACGCAGGGCTACTACCTCTTCTATGCGGCACCTTATGTGCTGACGCTGATCATTCTCATCATGACGTCTTCGCCGACGACGCGCCTTTCCGGTGCGCCGGAGGAACTTTCGCTGACCAAATGAACATGTGACTGGAGATCTGCCATGAACGGCTTGGGCGGTTTGAATAAATCGGAACAGGGTATCGGTATCGGATTGGTGCAGTTGCAACTGCCCGTCACCGTCACGAAACAGGATTTGGCGCGCCAAACGCAGCGTATCGTCGAACTGGTGGGCAAGGCGCGGCGCAACCAGCCGGGCATGGATCTCGTGATCTTCCCGGAATATGCGCTCCATGGACTATCGATGGACATCAATCCCGAGATCATGTGCACGCTGGATGGGCCGGAGGTGAGGGCGTTCAAGGCCGCCTGCAAGGAGCACAGCATCTGGGGCTGCTTCTCCATTATGGAGCTGAACCCCGGCGGTATGCCTTATAATTCCGGTATCATCATCAATGATCAGGGTGAACTGAAACTCTATTATCGCAAGATGCACCCGTGGGTTCCGGTCGAGCCATGGGAGCCGGGAGATACAGGCATACCGGTCATCACGGGACCAAAGGGTGCGAAGATCGCGCTCATCATCTGCCATGACGGCATGTTCCCGGAAATGGCCCGCGAATGTGCCTACAAGGGTGCGGAAATCATGATCCGTACTGCAGGCTACACGGCGCCCATCCGCGAGTCCTGGCGCTTCACCAACCAGTCCAATGCCTTCTGCAATCTCATGGTCACGGCCAATGTCTGCATGTCCGGCTCTGACGGCACCTTCGACAGCATGGGCGAAGGCATGATCTGCAATTTCGATGGTTCCATCATTGCCCATGGCACAAGCGGACGGCCGGATGAAATCATCACCGCAGAAGTTCGCCCCGATCTGGTGCGCGAAGCAAGGCTCGGCTGGGGTGTCGAAAACAACATATATCAGTTCGGTCACCGCGGCTATGTGGCGGTTGCCGGTGGCGCGCAGGATTGCCCCTATACCTACATGCACGATCTGGCCGCCGGTCGCTATCGCCTGCCTTGGGAAGACGGCGTGAAGGTGACGGACGGAACTTCATGCGGGTTCGAAAAGCCCACACGCCGCTTTGGCGAAATCACCAAAACAGCAGCCGAATAGGGATATCGTCATGGATACGCTGACCAACACAGCCACCAACTTCGTCTCCGCCGATCCCTATCCATGGCCCTATAACGGCAAGCTGCGGCCAGACAATACAGTGCTCATCATCATCGACATGCAGACGGATTTCTGCGGTCCAGGCGGTTATGTCGACCATATGGGTTACGATCTGTCTCTGGTGCGCGCTCCCATAGAGCCAATCAAGGCCGTTCTGGCGGCCATGCGCGAGAAGGGGTATCACATAATCCATACGCGCGAAGGCCACAGGCCGGATCTGGCCGATCTGCCCGCCAACAAGCGCTGGCGCTCACAGCGCATCAATGCAGGCATTGGCGATGCCGGACCCTGCGGGCGCATTCTCGTGCGTGGCGAACCGGGCTGGGACATTATCGACGAGCTGAAGCCTCTCGAAGGTGAAACAATCATCGACAAGCCGGGCAAGGGCTCCTTCTGCGCCACGGATCTGGAGCTGATCCTCAACCAGCGCCGCATCGAAAACATCATCCTTACCGGCATCACCACGGATGTCTGCGTGCACACCACCATGCGCGAGGCGAATGACCGCGGCTTTGAATGCCTGCTGCTGGAAGATTGCTGCGGCGCGACCGATTACGGCAACCATCTGGCCGCAATCAAGATGGTGAAGATGCAGGGCGGCGTGTTCGGCTCGGTGTCGAATTCCAAAGCGTTGATCGAGGCGCTGCCATAACTGATTTCCGGCCAACGAAGGATCGATATCCATGACAGGCACCACATCGGCTAAGGCACTCTCGCTCGAAACGGTCGGCATGACCATGCGTTTCGGCTCCTTCACGGCGCTGGATGATGTTTCGATCAAGGTAAAAGCCGGTTCGTTTCACGCGCTGTTGGGTGAAAACGGCGCGGGCAAATCTACGCTCGTCAAATGCATCATGGGCTTCTATCGCCAGACAGGCGGCCAGTTGATGGTGGAAGACCGCGAGGTCTCGGTTGCTTCACCAAAGGATGCCGCAGCACTCGGCCTTGGCATGGTGTACCAGCATTTCACGCTGGTGCCTTCGCTGACGGGTGCGGAAAATCTGGTCATCAGCCGTAACGATGTTCCAGGCGTCATCTCCTGGAAAGCGGAGAGGGAGGCGTTGGATGCCTTCATCCAGACCATGCCCTTTCGCATTCCGCTCGATCGGCCTGTTCGGGAACTGGCTGCAGGCGAAAAGCAGAAGCTGGAAATCATTCGCCAGCTCTATCTCGGTCGCCGCTTCCTCATTCTGGATGAACCGACCTCCGTTCTCACGCCTGCCGAAGCGGATGACATGCTGGGCCTCGTGCGGGGAATGACGGAACGGGGGGATTTGAGCGTTCTCATGATCTCCCATAAGTTCCACGAGGTGATGAAGTTCGCCGATGCGGTCTCGGTATTGAGACGCGGCAAACATATCGGCAGCGGCAGCACTTCCGAGCTTAACCCGCATGATATGGCGGCGATGATGATCGGCGATGTCAAACTTGCCGAGCTGGATAGCCGATTGCCGATCAAAAGCGAGGCCCGCACCGTTCTCGAACTGAAGGGCCTGCGCGCGAAGGACCGCAGTGGCCTGAAGACAATCGAGGTGGAAGGACTCGGCATCAAGGCGGGAGAGATTGTCGGTATCGCGGGAATTTCCGGCAACGGCCAGAAGGAGCTTGCCGAAACGCTTGCTGGTCAACGAAAGGCGGAAACCGGAGAGATACTGGTAGAGGCAAAACCCTATCAGGCCACGCGCCAGCAATCGCGCCAGTTTCGTGTTCGTTTCATTCCCGAAGAGCCTCTACAGAACGCCTGCGCGCCGAAAATGTCGGTCATGGAAAATCTCTCACTTCGCAGCTTCGACATCGGACAGTCCGGGAAACCGCGTTTCTTTCTCGACCGTGCTGCCATGCGACGACAAGCCGATGCGCTGATTGCCGCCTTCAAGGTCAAGACCGCTTCGCCATCCTCACCCATTGCCTCCTTGTCCGGCGGCAATGTTCAGCGTGCGGTTCTCGCGCGCGAACTGACGGGCGACGTGGATCTGCTGATCGTTTCCAATCCTTGCTTCGGGCTAGACTTCTCGGCGGTAGCCGAAATTCGCGCCCGCATCATGAAAGCGCGTAACAGTGGCACTGCGGTTCTGTTGTTCTCGGAAGATCTGGACGAGTTGTTGGAAATGTCGGACCGCATTTTGGTCATGTCGGATGGCAGGCTCGTCTACGAGACACCGGCACGCGGTGCCGATATCTCCATCATCGGATCTCATATGGCAGGACACGGCTGATGCCCACAATCAAGGCGCTTCCCTTCGACTTCCGTTTCCAACCGGCGTCCACGGCGCTGATCGTCATCGACATGCAACGGGATTTCATTGAACCAGGCGGTTTTGGCGAAACGCTGGGCAATGATGTCAGTCGTGTTTCGGTCATCGTGCCCGACGTGAAACGGTTGATAGAAGGCTGCCGGAAAGCGGGCCTCACCGTTGTTCACACCATGGAATGTCACAGGCCTGATCTTTCGGATTTGCCGGACGCCAAGCGAAACCGGGGGAACCCAACCTTGCGGATCGGCGATGCGGGGCCTATGGGTCGCATTCTCATTGCCGGGGAAGCGGGCACCGAAATCGTGCCGGAACTCGCGCCGCTGCCAGGCGAGATCGTCATCGAAAAGCCGGGCAAGGGCGCGTTCTATGCCACCAGTCTTTCGCAGGTTCTGGCGGAAAAAGGCATCACACACCTCATTTTTGCAGGCGTAACGACCGAAGTCTGCGTGCAGACCACCATGCGCGAAGCCAATGACCGCGGCTTCGAGTGCCTGCTCGTGGATGAAGCAACAGCCAGTTACTTCCCCGAATTCAAGCAGGCAGTCCTCGACATGATCCGCGCACAAGGCGGGATCGTCGGATGGACCGCTTCCCTTGATGATGTTCTGAAGGTGCTCACCCATGGCTGAAACAATTCGAACAGGCTTTCACGCCGGTGAATGGCAGTCGCTTCCTTTCGAGCCGTTTCGGGATGGCGTGACCATCCATTGGATCAGGCGTTTCGAGGGCGAGGCGCCTGGTGTCGCACTCTTGAAGTATGAGCCAGGCGCATCTGTGCCGCGACATCTTCACGTTGGGCTCGAAACCATCCTCGTGCTGGAGGGGAGCCAGTCTGATGAGACGGGCCGATATCGCACGGGCTCCTTCATCGTGAATGCTCCCGGTAGCGAACATTCGGTCTGGAGCGAGGATGGCTGCGTGGTGCTGATCCAGTGGGATAAACCGGTTCAGATCCTCAATTAGGTTCTATCTCGGCTAGTTTTCGCTTGAACTCAGATCGCTGCAATTTTGGTCACGACATGCTTTGTCCGGCCAATCTCTGCTCCGGCAGATCGTTCGAAATGGTGAGCGTGACCAGATCCTCCTTCCGCATTGGCCGACCAAAGAGATAACTCTGCCCTTCCTGGCAGCCCAAAGCCTTCAGGATATCCCATTCCTGACGTGTTTCGATGCCTTCGGCGGTAGCTCTCAGGTGCAGCCCATGCGTCATGGACAGCACCGATTGGATGATGACGAAGCTTGCGGGGGCCATGCAAAGCCGCTTCACAAAGGACTGGCCGATCTTCAACTGGCGCCCGGAATTCGGTGACCGTCGGCGTTTCGACCGCAATCGTGGTGCTCGCCATCGGCGGGACGCTCGGCGTCGTTGCAGGCTATTTCAACTGTGTCGATCGCATCGTCATGCGGCTTGCCAACGTGCTCGGGATCATGCCGCGCATGCACAGACCGATGCCTCGCAACGTGGAAGGAAGAATAGCCTTGGGATGATGACCAGCTACCTTTACGATCTTGCACGGCTCGAAGAAAATCATGAAAGCTTCGCCAATCAGAAGCAGGTCGCCGCATCACCACCGGTGCAAAGTCTTGCCCAGTCATTTCAGTCCGTCGAGGTTTTTCAAAATGCCTAATCCCCTGTACGATACATTGTTTGCCCCCGGCCGGGACAGCGATCGAACCTTCCTCACGGATGCCGGCGGGCAAGCTCTCAGCTACCGGGATTTTCATGCGCTGGCGGCACGCCAGGCTAATGCACTGGCCTCGGCGGGTCTCGTGCCGGGAGACAGGCTGGCGGTGCAGGTGGAAAAGACGCCCGAAGCACTGGCCCTCTACGCGGCCTGCGTCATGGCGGGCATCGTCTTCTTGCCGCTCAATACAGCCTACACGCTGAGCGAACTCGATTATTTCATCACCGACAGCGGTGCGCGTGCCGTCGTGTGTGGACCTGAGATCGCTGCGGATCTTAAGGCGCGATCGGCAGCGGGCATCTCCGTCCTGACACTCGACGCCGAGGGGAGGGGCTCCCTCGCGGATCTCGCCGCAAGCCAATCCTCCACGTTTGGGGTGGCCGAACGGGCTGACAGCGATCTGGCTGCGCTTCTTTATACGTCCGGAACGACGGGCCGGTCGAAGGGCGCGATGCTCAGCCATTCCAACCTCCTCTCGAACGCGCGGACGCTAGCTGATCTATGGCGTTTCGACAGCAGCGATGTTCTACTGCATGCGCTGCCGATCTTCCACACGCATGGTCTGTTCGTGGCCTGCAACGTCACGCTGATCGCACAGGCTTCGCTGATCTTTCTTCCGAAATTCGATCTCGCCACCATGATGCGCATGCTGCCGCAGGCAAGTGTGCTGATGGGTGTTCCGACCTTCTACACCCGGCTTCTTGGTGCTGCCGCTTTCACTCGCGATCTCGTTGCGCATATGCGGCTGTTCATCTCGGGTTCTGCGCCGCTTCTTGCTGAAACGCATCTCGAATTCGAAGCGCGCACTGGCCACCGGATCCTCGAACGCTACGGTATGACGGAAACGAACATGTCGGTCTCCAACCCCTATGACGGGGAGCGGCGTGCCGGAACGGTCGGTTTCCCGCTACCGGATGTCGAACTTCTGATTACCGACCCCGAAAGTGGCACCATTCTGTCGGCAGGCGAGACAGGGATGATCGAGGTGCGTGGCCCCAATGTGTTCCGGGGTTATTGGGGCATGCCGGAAAAAACGAAAGCGGAACTGCGCGAAAACGGCTTCTTCATTACCGGCGATATCGGTCGTGTGGATGAAGATGGCTATGTCCACATCGTGGGCCGCGCCAAAGACCTCATCATATCGGGTGGGCTTAACATCTATCCGAAGGAAATCGAGATGCTTCTCGACGAGCAGACTGGCGTTCTGGAAAGTGCGGTGGTCGGCGTGCCCCATCCCGATTTTGGCGAGGCGGTACTGGCCTTCATCGTTGCCCGTCCCGGACAGAGCCCCGACACGAAGGCCATTGCCGAGGCCGCATCGACCAACCTTGCTCGCTTTAAGCAGCCGCGGGATATCATTCTGTTGGACGAACTGCCACGCAACACCATGGGCAAAGTCCAGAAGGCAGCCCTTCGCGAGCGCTACAAAAACCGGTACGTGGAATGAAGCGGGCCGTTGCAGCTGAATACGCTGTGAAGGTTACCGATCGCTTCAAGATCACCCCCGGCGCACAGTACTTCTGGACGCTCGACCAGAACCGCTTTGGCGACTTCACAGGCAACCGTGACGGCTGGAAGGCTGGTCTGACGTTCGACTACCAGCTCGCAACCAACCTCTCCACGAAGGTTGCCGTAAACTACCAGGACTTCGACAATCAGCAGGAACAGTGGACCGGTTTCGTCCGCCTCCAGCGCGCATTCTGATCTGACCTCCAGATCATTATGACTGGAACCCGGCCTCGCGCCGGGTTTCTTTGCAATCAAAGTAAACCTCCACCTACGGTGGAGGACTGGACGAGTTCTACATCGTAGTGGAGAGA
>NZ_STGA01000067.1:0-1032 GCF_005222835.1 Rhizobium sp. FKY42
ATTGACCGATGGCCTGTTCAATCGGTGCCAATGCTCGCGAGGTCAGGATAGATGCTGCGATCATCGCACCAGGCGATGCCAGCTGTTTGATAGCAAGCCACGCTCCCAGCGCCAGGACGGCCGACTGGAGAGCGAGCCTGAATATCTTCGACGCCACCGAAAAGCTGCTGGTCGCATCGTTGGTCTGACGCTGCTCTTCCAGATAATGCGCGTTGGTCTCCTGCCATCGGGTCGCATAGGAGCGCCGCATTCCCATGGCGTGCAGGGCTTCCGCGTTTCGGCGACCCGCTTCCAAGAATTCTGACCTAGCACCCGAAAGCTTTGCTAGATCCTCCATAGGACGGCGCAGGATCGCTTCGCTGCTCAAGGTCAAGGCAACGAGAATGAGCGCGCCGGCGACCGCCAGCCAACCGAGATAGGCATGGAACAGAAACAGGATCGCCAGATAGAGCGGCAGCCAGGGCATGTCGCAAATAGCCACGGGTCCTGGGCCGCTCATGAACTGCCGGACCTGTTCGAGATCACGGACCGGCTGAGAGATTGCCTCTTTCTTCGACATACGAAGTGGAAGGAGCATCACCGCATCAAATGTCGGTCCGCCCAGCTTTTCTTCTATACGCTGGCCGATGCGCGTCAGGATGCGCGAGCGTATCAGTTCCAGTACGCCGAGGAACACGTAAAGCCCGATCGCCAGCCCCGAGAGAGCGACAAGTGTCGGAACACTCCGGCTTGCCAGCACCCGGTCATATACCTGCATCATGAACAGAGGTCCGGTCAGCATAAGAATATTCGTCACGGCGCTGAGCGCCGCGACAGTCATAAATGCTTTTCGGGTTTGCTGAAAGGCAGCGGCGACCAGAGGCCGCCGCGCTTCATTATTCGAGGAATTCACCAATATTCAGACCTTAAGCGATGAATCGGACGTCGTCCTGATGCAGGTTTGCCAAGACCACGTTCTTCAGCGTGATCGTGTTTCCTGCATCATGCGTGATGACCGTGTCATTACCGACCTGAGCGGCGGCAGCCAGAACG
>NZ_STGA01000067.1:1042-1696 GCF_005222835.1 Rhizobium sp. FKY42
ATCGCCGCGCTTCACCGTTAGAGGTTTTCACCAATATTCGAACCTTACGCTACAAACCTGAAGTCGTCCTGGTGCAGGTTTGCCAAGACCACGTTCTTCAACGTGATCGTGTTTCCTGCATCATGCGTGATGACCGTGTCATTACCGACCTGAGCGGCGGCAGCCAGAACGTCTTCGAAATCGGCAAAGAGGCTATTGTCGAATTCGATCACATCGACCGATCCCGCTCCCGCCTGGAAGTCGGTAATCGTGTCTATCCCGAAGTTGGGCTTGAAGACGATGATGTCGTTTCCGGCCCCCGTTGTGATGGTGTCGTTGCCCAATCCTGCCAATATGGTGTCACTACCTGACGTTCCGGTGATCGCATCATCGCCGTTAGTACCACCCACAAAGTCAACGTTGGCATTCATAGACGCGCGGCCCCACGTAGTCCCATCGGCAAAGACGATGCTTTCTATGCCTTGGCCGTTATTGGTATCCAAGCTGGCTTTGAGCAGGACTGACTCGGCATCTCCTGCGCCTGGAATGCTTTCAGCAACCGCGATCGTCACGTCATTTCCGTTTCGGAACAAGGTAATGTCGGCCGGATTGATATTGGTGAAGACCAGCTTGTCGTTATAGCCGTTCCAGCTGTCCTCAGTGATGGTGTCGTTG
>NZ_STGA01000067.1:1706-2314 GCF_005222835.1 Rhizobium sp. FKY42
AGACCAGCTTGTCGTTATAGCCGCTCCAGTTGGCTTCGGTGATCGTGTCGTTGCCGTCGCCGCGGGCATAGACGTAGGTGTCATCACCGCCGCCGCCATTGACCACGTCGTTGCCAAGGCCGCCGGTGTAGGTCTCGGCGGCATTGAAGCCCGTGATCGTGTCATTGCCAACTGTCTGTCTTGCTTCAATTGCCTTGGCGCGGATCATAGCCGCATTCCATGTTGTGCCATCGGCAAAGACGATGTTCTCTACTCCACGACCATCATCCTGTATCAGAGTGGCAACCAGTTTGATCGAACCTGCATCGCCCGCACCGGGGGCACTTTCAGCGATTGAAATTGTCAGATCCGTTCCGGCATATGTGAGGCTCACATCAGCCGGATTGATATTGGTGAGGACCAGCTTGTCGTTATAGCCGCTCCAGTTGGCTTCGGTGATCGTGTCGTTGCCGTCGCCGCGTGCGTAGACATAGGTGTCATCACCAGCACCGCCATTGATGGCGTCGTCGCCACGGCCGCCAGTGTAAGTGTCGGCGGTATTGAAGCCCGTGATCGTGTCATTGCCAACTGTCTGTCTTGCTTCAATTGCCTTGGCGCGGATCATAGCC
>NZ_STGA01000068.1 GCF_005222835.1 Rhizobium sp. FKY42
CTCCGCAAACGGGCATCGTCCATGAACTCACCGCCCACACCATTGGTGGCGTCATCGCTCCAGGTGAGACGATCATGCAAATCGTGCCGGTCAACGATACGCTCGTGATCGAGGCGCGCGTTCAACCGGCCGATATTGATCAATTACATGTCGGGCAGAAAGCGGCGCTGCGCTTTACAGCCTTCAATCAGCGGACAACGCCGGAAATCCTAGGCGAGATCAAGACGGTTGCCGCCGACCTCATCATCAATCAGCAGACCGGTGAATCCTGGTACACGACCCGGATCCATATTTCTCCTGATGAGCTGGCACGTCTGGGTAACATGCCGCTTCTGGCGGGCATGCCCGTCGAGGCATTTATCCAGACGGGAGAGCGCACGGCGCTTTCCTATCTTGTGAAACCTTTAGTCGATCAGATCGCAAGGGCCATGCGTGAGGATTGAGGCCTGATTATGATAGATAGAGCTTCGACTGCTCCATTACGGTATACCTACTGAGACGATCTCCTTGACACACAAATCAGTGTATCATTTGGGTTGATTTTGTAATTAGTTCGCCCTGAAAAATCCCAAAACTCTTTTGTTTTCAGGGATTCCCAAGCTGTCTGAAGTATAGGAAACTGCAGGAAATCATGTTCCGATGCTCGATTTTCCGGGTTTTTTGCGATGCGCCCGACATGCCCTTCTTCCGGCAGACATGATCTCTTCCGCGAACGTCTGGATGCGATGATCAGCATGAGCCACCCCTTGGTGAGGCTCTCGAAGGTGATGGACTGGTCGCGCTTCGATGTGGCTTTCGGGGGCTTTTATCGACCGGTTGGCCGGCCGGCCAAGCCGACACGGCTGATGGTTGGCCTGCATTATCTCAAGCACGTGCACGACCTGTCGGACGAGGAGACGGTCGAGCGCTGGGTTGAAAACCCCTATTGGCAGTATTTTTGCGGCTTCGAGTTCTTCCAGACCGAGTTTCCGATCGATCCCAGCACCATGACGCGCTGGCGCAAGCGCATCGGTCCGGATGGCTTGAGCACTTCGATGACGACCATGCGTCCACCGCAGCATGGGCATGGCTGTTGGTTTCCGCGCGGAACTGAGCCGGTTTTTCCACCGAGAAGTGAGCCACCTCTGAGTATGGTTTT
>NZ_STGA01000069.1:0-2910 GCF_005222835.1 Rhizobium sp. FKY42
GCGTGCCTGATCAGAAGCCTTCTTCCGTGCTGCAACAGCTTCCGGAGAGCGATCGGGGCGAGGGGCATGAGCGTTCATTGGCAGAGCCTCCAGTTACTGTTTCACTTAGCACAAAAAGAGCCGAATATCCAGAGAATGCCGGGTAAGCGGCTCTTTTATGGTGGGAGCCCGATCAGAGATCGGGCCTCCCAGAGCAATCAGTCGCGGGGTTCCCATTCGATGATGGCCTGCAGCGCCACGTCATCTTGGCCGGGGTAGCGGCCCAAGTTGGCGTTGAAGCCGAGGCGCTTGATGGAGAGGGTGTAGTACGGCTTCCCTTCTCCGCTGGTCTTCTTCCAGATGCCGCCAACTTCGATGTCGTGGCCGCGAGGTGACTTGGCATAGACGCGATGCGTCGGAGCCTTTTCGTTGGTGGAGTCGAAAGGTGTAACCTTGATGTCCAGGTCCCGGTCGATGGTGGAGATGAGGCCGGTTCCCTTGGCGTTGTCGATGTCGTCTTTGTCGAACTGGATGAAGTTGGTCATGCTCATGTTAATCACTCCTCTATGGTGGTTGCGATGATCGTTCACAAGGCACGGGAACAAGCGGTGCGCATCGTAGGCCGGAGCGCAGCGAAGGAGGCTGGACGGGGACAAATTTTGTTTCGCGAGGAAGCTAGAGGCGGGGAAAATTTGGAGACGAACGGCTTTGCGCCAACCGCGTCGACGTGCGAACGGGCATCAAGAGAAACCACTTTGGAGGTGTGGGGCCTGAGCGCTTGCAGCAATACGTCACCTCGACAAATAGGACTCGGCACAGGTCAAGGGCGGGATTGTGCTGCATGCAGCCGAACCAGCAGCCTGAAACAAGAGGCTGGAGTAACCGATGGTTTCGCCAAAACATGAGATCTCGCCATCTGTTGCCCATATGAGCGCCGCCAGTCGTTCAGTTGCCGGAATGGCTGCGGCGATAGGAGGAGGGCGATTCAACCTGAGCGCCCCACAAGCCCTGGCCTCGGTGTTGGGCACTTGCCTCGGCGCGGTGATACTGGTCCAGGTCGATCGGGTGGGATCTTTGCAGATACCGCAACAGGAGGCTGGCTTGGCCCGCCTTCACCATTTCAAGGCCAATATCCGAGTTGTCAATGAAGCACTGGCCGACAAGGCGTTTGTACTGGTCTCGATCGACTTCAATGCAGCGGACATGCTTGCCATCGATCATGCGGGCGAGGAAGCGACGTGCCTCAATCCCGCAATTCCATATCACACCGTTTTTGGAGCCGGTCTGATCGCGCTCACAAGCATCAATAGCCGCAATGCGGATCCTCTGCTGACGAATGCTGAAGGTGTCTCCATCAATCACCCGCGCTCGGCCTGAATAGTCGGCCGATGCAGCGGAGGCAGTGAACAAAAGCGCGGCCAGCGCGGCTCCAACCAAGCGATTTTCTATCACGAGTGTGCCTCCATTGAGTTGCGGGCTGCCAGCCCAAATACGGAGCGGTTCAGATGAAGGTCTCCGCTCGCGGCGCGGTCGGTCATAGCCCGCAAATACCCGCCCGGCGAGCTGATCTCGGCCCGCGTGTATTTCTCAAACGTCAGAGCGATAGCAATGGCAGCCGCCTGCTGGCCCATTCGGTCCACGGCCCGCTGGCGCGCATCCTCGGACACACCGGCGATGCGGCAAAGCTTGGGGGCAATCCGGTCCAGGTCCGCCCAGCTGCGCGGCGGCTTGTAGCCATATTCGGCAAGGCTTGGCGTAGCCCTCCACACATCTTCCAGCGCCACAAGTGAAGGCCGCACTTGCAGTTGCCTATTGCTTTGGCGCGAACGGCTCCCCAGGCTTTCCTCAAAAGCCCTCTTGCTGGCGGAGCCAGCCCTTAAGGAACTGATTTGTTCGCCGTTAGGCGAACGCCGTTCATCATTACGAGCTTCAAAAGGTCTTGGGGTTGTAATCTGTATGTGCATGTCGTTTTCGACATCCGCGCATGTCAGATTTGCATCTATGTCGGGCGCTTGCGGGGACCGATTCACGTTGCGCAATCGGTCGGCAAGCCACTCCAAAAGCATTGTTGCCTTCCGGAGGACATGGGCCGGTGCGTGCTTGGCCGATCCTATGAAGGCCGCGATCTTCTCAACACGGGACCCGATCCGCCCGAGAATGGCTTCCCCTCGCTCGGTTGAGGACGCCAGAGCATATCTCGCGGCACGCAGAGCGTCCCGGAAGCGACGCGCCGCGCTGTCGCGCACCCGAATCTCTTCCCGCTTCTGGCGCACCAGCTGATCAAGTGCATGGTGCCGAGCGATCAGGACACGCAGATCAATGCCGCAGGCGTCGGCAATATCACCTTCGCCGTCACGGATCGGGTAGCGCTTGAAATTCGCACTGTCCTGCATGGTGACAAGGCCGAGGTCGTACAATCGGGAGAGAATCCGGCTTACTCGTCCCGGTGACTTGTTGATGTCATAGCCAAGCTGCCTGTTCGATTTGTAGACGATCGGCCGCTTTCCTTTGTCAAAGGCGTCTGTCTTGGCCGTCGTTATGATAGCTTCTAGCAATGCATATTCAGCAGTTGTGATCATGCCGATTGTCATCAGGTTCTTGGCAAGGACCGCGAGCTGCCCACGCGTCACCGTTCCGACTTCCGTTGACTGCGCCAGTCGTCGCAATTGGGCTCGCTCCTTCGTCATTCTGCGACCTGTCTGCCGCTTGTGTTGTGTGGGTTCCCCCATCGTCCGTCTCCTGTCAGAGGCCAGACAAAGCTCCGCCGTTCACCGAAAAGGTGTTTTGATGATTGACATCGGAGGGGAGGTCTGCGAGAACGATCTTGCTTATATTTTCGAACTGCAGACCGCTTCCGGATTTTTTCGGGAGCGGTTTTCCTTTTCTAGACCAAGCGTTAACTCCATGAAGTATTTGGCATGAACAAGTTGG
>NZ_STGA01000069.1:2994-8462 GCF_005222835.1 Rhizobium sp. FKY42
CCTTAACCAATTGTTGATTTCCACTGAGAGCTGACCCGGCGCAGCCAGATATTTACATTGAGAATTGACCCATGTTTCAACCGTCCCTCGATGTTTTCAGCGGGGGCTCTGGAGTGATCGACATGGTGTTACTGAGCGTAATCCGACGCTGGCATTTTCGAGAGCATCTATCGATCCGGGAGATTTGCCGCAGGACCGGCTTATCCCGGAATACCATCCGCAAATATCTGCGAGCTGGCGGCGTGGAGCCGAAGTTCAACGTGCCGGAGAGGCCGAGCAAGCTTGATCCGTTTGCAGATCGGTTATCGGCCTGGCTGAAGACGGAGTCGAAGAAAGGCCGCAAGCAGAAGCGGACGATGAAGCAGCTACACGCTGATCTTGTCAGCCTCGGCTACGAGGGGTCCTACAATCGTGTGGCGGCATTTGCGCGGGAATGGCGCGATGATCGTCATAGGGAATTGCAGACGACGGGCCGCGGGACATTTGTGCCCCTGGCGTTCGAACCAGGCGAGGCCTTCCAGTTCGATTGGTCGGAGGATTGGGCGATCATCGGCAATGAGCGCACAAAGCTCCAGATCGCCCACACGAAGCTGAGCTACTCCAGGGCCTTCATCGTTCGGGCATACCTCTTGCAGACGCATGAGATGCTGTTCGATGCCCATAACCATGCCTTCCGTGTCTTCGGTGGCATTCCTGGTCGCGGCATCTACGACAACATGCGCACGGCAATCTACAAGGTCGGTCGTGGCAAGGAGCGCGACGTCAACGTCCGCTTCATGGCGATGGCCAGCCATTATGTGTTCGAGCCCGAGTTCTGCAATCCGGCTTCCGGCTGGGAGAAGGGACAGGTCGAGAAGAACGTGCAGGATGCGCGTCATCGCTTCTTTCAACCGATCCCGCGCTTTCCATCACTGGAGGCCTTGAACGATTGGCTCGAGGCCCGTTGCAAGGAGTTCTGGGCCAAGACACCCCACGGTCAGTTGCGTGGCACTATTGCCGACATCTGGGCCGAGGAAGTCCCAGCTCTCATGGTGCTCTCCAGGCCGTTCGACGGGTTCGTCGAATATACGAAGCGAGTCACGCCCAACTGCCTCGTGCATCTGGAGCGCAATCGCTACAGCGTTCCGGCATCCTTCGCCAATCGACCGGTAAGCCTCCGGGTCTGCCCAGATCGTGTCGTGGTCGCCGCAGAAGGCCAGATCGTTTGTGAGCACCGCCGCGTCATAGATCGGTCCCATGATCGGCCGGGCCAGACCATCTACGACTGGCGTCACTATCTGGCGGTGGTGCAGCGTAAGCCCGGTGCTCTTCGTAACGGCGCACCGTTCATCGAGCTTCCCGATGCATTCCGGACTTTGCAGCAATACCTGCTCAAGAAGCCGGGTGGCGATCGAGAGATGGTCGATATCCTGGCCCTCGTCCTTCAGCACGACGAGCAGGCAGTCCTGTCTGCCGTCGACATGGCGCTGCAGTCTGGCATTCCGACCAAGACGCATGTGCTGAACCTGCTGCATCGGCTCGTTGACGGTAAATCCTTCACGCCGCCGACCCTCGACGCGCCACAGGCACTGACGCTCCCCAATGAACCCAAGGCTAATGTTGAACGATACGATACCTTGAGAAAGACGGAGGCTCGCCATGCGTCATAATCCAGCAAGCGGCGCGATCGTCATCATGCTGCGGCAGTTGAAGATGCATGGCATGGCCCAGGCCGTCGGGGAACTTACTGAGCAGGGATCGCCTGCGTTCGAGGCTGCCCTTCCGATCCTGTCGCAGCTTCTCAAGGCAGAGACGGCGGAGCGTGAGGTTCGATCAACGGCCTATCAGCTCAAGACAGCACGCTTTCCGGCCTACCGTGACCTGAATGGCTTCGACTTCGGCAGTAGCGAGATCAACGAGGCGCTCGTGCAACAGCTTCATCGCTGTGACTTCCTCAATGACGCCAACAATATCGTTCTGGTCGGCGGACCTGGCACGGGAAAGACGCACATTGCCACCGCGCTCGGCGTTCAGGCCATTGAACATCAACACAAGCGGGTAAGGTTCTTCTCGACGGTCGAACTGGTCAACGCGCTCGAGCAAGAGAAGGCACAAGGCAAGTCGGAACAGATCGCCAATCGGCTCGTCCACTCCGATCTCGTCATTCTCGACGAGCTGGGATACCTGCCATTCAGCGCTTCAGGCGGGGCGCTGCTCTTCCATCTGCTGAGCAGACTTTATGAGCGTACCAGCGTCATCATCACCACCAACCTCAGCTTCAGTGAATGGGCAAGTGTCTTCGGCCATGCAAAGATGACCACCGCGCTGATCGACAGGCTCACCCACCACTGCCACATCCTCGAAACCGGAAGCGACAGCTTGCGCTTCAAGAACAGCTCGGCTCATCAGCCCAAAACATCAAAGGAGAAACGCAGGAACTTGACCCCGACCAACAACACGAACGATACCTAAGGGCGGGTCAATTATCGGTGGAAACGCCGGGTCAGCTCTCAGGGGAAATCAACAACAAGACCCGAAAATCCTTCTCAGCATTCCTCGCCCTGTCTGCCGCAAAAATATGGCTACCACACTTTGTCAACAGGACCTAGTGTGCCCAATAAACCTTAACTTGCATTCCGGTTGTTTGGATTTAAGATTGATTCGGATAGGGTTGGTATTTTTGAAGCATGGCGACTAAGATTGGAACTATGACGGCGGACAATGGAAAAAATTCTCAGGTCACAATATGAATTTAAAACGCTATATTTTGTTGTCATCAACTACATTATTAGTTTTAATCATACATTTTTCTTCGTATGAAAGAAACGATATGGAGAAGCTTTTCGGCGAAAAATTCACAGTTCTCGTAAAAGGGAAATGCGATCGAGAAATGAAAGACATTATCTCAAGGATCGACAGGAATCATATGCCTTTAGATGAAATAAGTAAGATATTCGTAGATGGTAATGTTGATAGCACAATTTTCCCTATATCAATAAGTGAAGAATATTACTTAATGGGAATAATAAAAAGCAAGTTTGGTGGGCCGCAATATTCAAAATACACGATTTCGGGTGGATCCGACGGCATTTATGTGGCTCTTTTGAATGAAAAGCTCCAAAGCCAAGTTGACGGAATAAAATTTGATGAGTGCGGAAATTTGCTAGGAGACGACTATTATACTAGGGTAAGACACCAAGAATTCCTCAAAAATAGATAATTTTTCGGATCTAAATTTTAGAATAATATTTTTATCGAGTGAAAAATGGCGAATTATACGAAGGATAGTTTTACTCACACGCCACCATTCCCTTACGATGGTTTTCTTGGTGCTGTTGAGGGTTTTCTGGCGTCTGCGTACAATGGCATTGCCGCAACTCTGGAGAATATCACGGGGTCACATTTTCTGCTGTGGGAGCATGCCTATGACATGCGATATCCTCTCGAATTAGTATCTTTTACAACAACTACGGATGATTATGAATCACTTAAGGCAGTACTGGAATCTGGAACCGAAGGCACATTTTATATATCCGAACAGGATTCAGGGATTGTAGCGCGAGGATTGCAATATACTGCATGGGGTAACTTTACTGGAACATTGCGTGGCATGTTAACAGTCCAGAATGGTCAGTATAAATTTGAAGGATACCTTACTGATGCGTTTGACATTGTTGACTACAATGCCGCGACGCATCGGGATCCATTCTATGAGCGTCTAACTGAATTTGCTCGCATTGTTGCTCAGGATGGATCCTTTCGAGCGTACTTGATAGGCGATGTGAGGGTCACTTTTTCGGGATCTGTGCAGAATCATAATGGAGGTAGTTCAGGGGGTGCCACACCAACGGTGCCAAAGGGATCCGGCAACCCCCAAGTGCTGCAAATCAACCCAGATGGCACAGTGACTGATCTTAGCCCTGGCGCAAACGGTAGCGATGATGCCGGTGGCACGGGCGGAACAGGTGGCACAGGTGGCACAGGTGGCACAGGTGGCACAGGTGGAACAGGTGGAACAGGTGGAACAGGTGGAACAGGTGGAACAGGTGGAACAGGTGGAACAGGCGGCTCCGGGGGCTGGCCACCATCGCCGCCAGCTCCACCCCGCGATCCCCTCGTTCTAGATCTGGATGGGGATGGGGTCGAATTGATTTCTCTGACCTATTCCAACGCTCATTTCGACTACGATAGTGACAATTTTGCCGAGAAAACAGGCTGGCTGAGCTCCGACGATGCCTTCGTCGTGCATGACGACAACGGAAATGGTGTTGTTGATGGAATCCCCGAGATTTTTGGCAGTCCGACGGAAGATGGCTTCACAGCATTGCAAGCTTTCGACACGAACGGCGACGGCAAGGTCGATGCGGACGACGAGAACTTCGGGAGTTTGAAGCTTTGGCGCGACCTTAACGGAAACGGCGCTTACGACGAGGGAGAGATGTTCTCGCTCGCTGAATACAATATCGCGTCGATCAACGTTGATGCAGCCTCGTCCACAAGGGTTACGGCAGGCAACCAGGTCGCGTTCGAAGGCCTGTTCACTCGAACGGACGGTACCACTGGTCTTGCCGAGGCAGTCCTTTTCAACACCAATCCGGCGATCTCCGTTTGGGACATGCCAGACGGATTCGAGGTTTCGACGAAAGCCGCCATCCTCCCGAACCTGCGTGGATATGGCCTCCTGCCAGACCTCGCCTATTCGATGACCCTTGATGATGATCTGCGTGTGTTGGTTGAGACTTACGTTCTCGACGTATTGATGCTCCCCGCTGATCAAATTCGAGTGCAGTTCGAGACGCTGCTTCTTTCCTGGGCCGGGGTGACCGATGTTCCCGCCAATGATCGCGGCAGCCACATCGATGGCAAGATCGTCGCTTTCCTCGAAAAGTACTTCGGATCCGACTTTGTCGAAAATGCTGATGGGACCCTTGGTTCACGCTACGCCGAAGTCATCAATGCGTCTTTTGATACGGTAGTTGACGTCCTGCTGACACGATTCCTATCGCAAAGCCATGTCTCCGCAATCAAACTTGGTATAGATGGGAGCGCAATTGCAGGAAGCCCGCTTCTTCCTCTTGTTTTGTTGTCATATGACGTGGAAAGTGAACGCTTCACGAATGACCCGGACGATGCCATCAACTTAATCATCGATCTCGCACCGTCGAACTTCAGCCAGAAACTCGACTATTATGCAAAAGCCATCACTGGGCTTTTGGGTTTGAAGTACGAGTATTTCAACAACGATACCGCCACGTTTAAGACGTACATCCTGAGCAAGGTGAGCGACGCAGAGCCGCAACAACACGGTCTACTCACATTTGTTGATGCTTTCCTCGACGTCGGAAAACTCATCGGCGGAACGTCTGAAACCGATACGCTGACCGGCACATCGAGCAAAGATGTCCTTCTTGCCGGCCTTGGCAACGACACTTTGAACGGTGCGGGCGGCAACGACACCTATGTCTATGCTCGTGGTGACGGAAACGACA
>NZ_STGA01000069.1:8472-9067 GCF_005222835.1 Rhizobium sp. FKY42
GTTCTTGCCGGCCTTGGCAACGACGTGGTCAATGGCGGCGGCGGTGATGACACCTACGTCTATGCCCGCGGCGACGGCAACGACACCATCACTGAGGACAGCTGGAACGGCTATAACGACAAGCTGGTCTTCACCAATATCAATCCGACTGATGTGAGCCTCTCGTATGTTGGAACGGAGCTAACCATCACCATCGCCGAAAGTGCCGCGGGCGCAGGCGATGCAGGATCGGTCAAGCTCGTAGGCACCCTGATCCAGGACAATGGGCGTGGGGTAGAGAACATCGTCTTTGCCGACGGCACAACATGGAATGCGGCGATGATCCGCGCCAAGGCCATTGAGGCCAAGCAGACGGCCGGCAATGACACGATCGTGGGCTTCAATGCCGCCGAGACCTACACCGGCGGCCTTGGCAACGACGTGGTCAATGGCGGCGGCGGTGATGACACCTACGTCTATGCCCGCGGCGACGGCAACGACACCATCACTGAGGACAGCTGGAACGGCTATAACGACAAGCTGGTTTTCACCAATATCAATCCGACTGATGTGAGCCTCTCGTATGTTGGAACGGAGCTAACCATCACCATCGCCG
>NZ_STGA01000012.1 GCF_005222835.1 Rhizobium sp. FKY42
AAACGGCGCCGGTATAGTTGCTTCGATGACCGAGTAGTCAGTCAAGGCGAGGGGACATGGTCTCTTCGCTTTGAACAATTCAAAAGCCGGGTAGCCTGGAAGGGTCGCCCGGTTTTTTGTTTGGCGCTCGGATTTTGTCGCCTTACCCGTTACATCGTACGCGCAATTCCTGCTCTGCGACTGCCCAGGCGCTCCGCAGACTCTTTTCAATTGACAGCATTTCCGGCTCATCCTACGCGAAGCCGCGGCCAGTGAGGATGATGGGGAAGCGCATGTCGGATTTAACTGTGGTTTTGACGAGTTGCCGTCGGCATGACTTGCTCGTGAAAACCCTCGATAGTTTCTTTGCTTCGAATGATTATCCCCTTCACGAATTCATCGTCATTGAAGATTCGGACCAGGTTGAAGTCGAGCAAATAGCCGCTCGTTATCCTGGACAGCCTCTCAGGTTTATCGTGAATGGCAATAATATCGGCCAGCACCGTTCGATTGATAAAGCCTACGCTTGTGTGACTTCGCCTTACATTCTCCACCTTGAAGACGATTGGGTCTTTCCCAAGCCCGGTGTGGTGCGGCAGGCGCTCGACGTTCTGAAAGCGGATGACAGCCTGCTTCTGGTCTCCCTCAGGTCCGATATTGACATGCCTGCAAACATTCGACGCCTGCCGATTTTCGAACAACCGGCTGCGCATCGAAAAGTCGGCCCTCTGGCTCATCACGTCTGGTTCAGCTTCACTTTCAATCCTACTGTGAAACGATTGTCCGACTACAAGCTTCTGCCGGGCGGCTATTCTGCATTTAACAGCGAATCGGCGCTCAGCCTTTACTACAAGGATCAGGGCCGAATCATGGGCTGGCTGGTCGACGCGGGCGTAGATCATCTGGGTTGGAAGCGCAGTAACTATACGCCTATCGAGCAGAAGAGCTTTTTGACCCTGTTGGGAAAAGCGAATCGATTCTTCTCAACGCGCACGCTGCGGAAATGGAAAAATTCGATCACTCGGCGGATCGACCATTTGCGGCGCAAACAGCGCCTGAAGTAACCGCCAATCAGCGTGCTTGGGCCTGGGCGGAATGCGGTCAAGGCCTCCGAGGCACAACCGGACCAATGCGGTGAGAAGAGCACTGATTTTGTGACCCCAACCAATTATCATCGATGATAAAACCGGAATTTGTGAGGAAAATCACAAACCCACTTGCCAAGACCGATCAGTCGTCTTAAAGGAGCGCCATGCTTTTCAAGGGCGACCTTGAAGAACGGGAATAGGGGTATAGCTCAGTTGGTAGAGCGGCGGTCTCCAAAACCGCAGGTCGGGGGTTCGAGCCCCTCTGCCCCTGCCACTTCCTTGATCGGCGCGCGGTTAGTTAGCAGCGGATCGGGAGTTTCGTTACAAAGGCATTAAACGGATGCTGTTTTTCCACTTGTCAGATGGAAAGACGGTGTTTATGTAGGGTTCAAACAGACACGCGGTGCGTGGGGCTGAATAGTATCAGCTTTACGCGCCGTAATTGCGTGGGCAGACATGGCATCCAAAACAAATCCATTTACGTTTCTCCAGCAGGTGCGGGCTGAAACGGCAAAGGTTACATGGCCGTCGCGTCGTGAGACGATGATCTCCACGGCAATGGTCCTTGTCATGGTCATATTTGCTGCCCTGTTCTTTTTTGCGGCAGATCAGTTGATTGGCTGGCTTATTGGCCTCGTGCTGTCTATCGGCGCTTGATTGAGTGGAGATGAAGATGGCGGCACGTTGGTACATCGTCCACGCTTATTCGAATTTTGAGAAGAAGGTTGCGGAATCAATCGAGGAGAAGGCTCGCCAAAAGGGGCTTGAGCATCTTTTCGAAAAGATTCTGGTGCCGACAGAAAAGGTTGTTGAGGTTCGTCGCGGTCGCAAGGTCGATAGTGAGCGGAAGTTCTTTCCTGGCTATGTGCTGGTTCGTGCCAACCTTACGGATGAAGCTTATCACCTGATCAAGAATACGCCTAAGGTGACGGGTTTCCTCGGGTCCGACAATAAGCCGGTTCCGATTCCAGACCATGAGGCCGACCGCATCCTCGGACAGGTACAGGAGGGTGTTGAGCGGCCTAAGTCGTCCATTTCGTTCGAGATTGGCGAGCAGGTTCGTGTTTCGGATGGTCCGTTTGCCTCGTTCAACGGTATCGTACAGGATGTCGACGAAGAGCGTTCGCGCCTCAAGGTGGAAGTCTCCATCTTCGGTCGTGCGACACCCGTCGAGTTGGAATACGGTCAGGTCGAAAAGGTCTGATCGAAGAGGGGAGGTATTCCCCATCCGCGTGGGAGGAGGCGCCTTAGCCGGGCGATCAATTCCTGACCACGCAACCGCAGCCGCCAACACCTCATGTTGGCATTAAGGGCCGGGCAACCGGTTCAATTGGAAAGGCAGAGAAATGGCTAAGAAAGTAGCAGGCCAGCTCAAGCTCCAGGTCAAGGCAGGATCGGCAAACCCGTCCCCGCCAATCGGCCCGGCTCTTGGTCAGCGCGGCATCAATATTATGGAATTCTGCAAGGCATTCAATGCCGCTACGCAGGAAATGGAAAAGGGTATGCCGATCCCGGTCGTCATCACCTATTACCAGGACAAGTCCTTCACCTTCGCTATGAAGCAGCCGCCAGTGACGTACTGGCTGAAGAAGGAAGCAAAGATCCAGTCCGGTTCCAAGACACCTGGTAAGGGTGCCAAGGCCGGTACCATCACCAAGGCTCAGGTCCGTGCGATCGCTGAAGCCAAGATGAAGGATCTCAACGCTGCTGACGTTGAAGGTGCAATGCTGATGGTTGAGGGCTCTGCCCGCTCCATGGGCCTGGAAGTGGTGGCTTGATCATGGCTAAGGTAGCAAAGCGCATTCAGAAGGTTCGCGAAGGTATCGATCCTACAAAGTTGATCGCCCTTTCGGACGCAATCTCTCTCGTTAAGGACCGTGCAACGGCAAAGTTCGACGAGACGATCGAAATTGCCATGAACCTTGGTGTTGATCCGCGTCATGCCGACCAGATGGTTCGTGGCGTTGTCAATCTGCCGAACGGCACTGGTCGCGACGTTCGCGTTGCGGTTTTCGCTCGTGGCGCCAAGGCTGACGAAGCCAAGGCAGCTGGTGCGGATGTCGTGGGCGCGGAAGATCTCGTCGAGATCGTCCAGGGCGGCAAGATTGATTTCGATCGCTGCATTGCAACTCCGGACATGATGCCGCTCGTTGGCCGTCTTGGTAAGGTTCTCGGCCCGCGCGGCATGATGCCGAATCCGAAGGTCGGTACCGTAACCATGGACGTTGCAGGCGCAGTCAAGGCTTCCAAGGGTGGTGCAGTCGAGTTCCGCGTCGAGAAGGCTGGTATCATCCACGCCGGTATCGGCAAGGCTTCCTTCGATGCCAAGGCTCTGGAAGAAAACATCAAGGCGTTCGCTGATGCAGTAGTCAAGGCAAAGCCGGCTGGCGCCAAGGGCAACTATGTCAAGCGCGTTGCACTGTCATCGACCATGGGTCCGGGCGTGCGCGTAGAGCCTTCGACGGTTCTCGCCTGATTTAAGGTGGTCGGCTTCTTGCTGGCCGTCCCAAAGAATTTTCGGGCCTTCGGGCCCGGAAAATCCGGGGAAACCCGGAATTCCTGTCCGAGATTGCGGGTGGTTTCGACCTTAATCGTTTGACCTGCATGAGACGGGTAAGATCTGGATTATCGACAGGCGCGCGTGATGCGCCCCTGAGGGTTCCGGTTCGAACCTGATGTGCCTTGTGCCGTAGCCATAATGGTTACGTGCGGGGGGACAGGATCCTCGAGCGCTGCTCGGGATCTTGCAATAAGGTCCCAAGTGGCAAAGGCAACCCGGCAGGTCCCGATCCTTTGATCGGTCCTGTCAACTGGAGACAGACAGTGGAAAGAGCGGAAAAACGCGAATTCGTCACGGAGCTGAACGAAGTCTTCAAGGCTTCTGGTTCGGTTGTCGTGGCCCACTATGCTGGTGTTACAGTTGCGCAAATGAACGACTTCCGTTCGAAGATGCGCGCAGCTGGCGGCACCGTCAAAGTCGCGAAGAACCGTCTGGCCAAGATCGCTCTTCAGGGCACGGAGTCCGAAGGGATGGTAGATCTCTTCAAGGGCCAGACGCTGATCGCATACAGCGCAGACCCGATTACGGCTCCGAAGGTCGTCATGGATTTCGCCAAGACCAACGACAAGCTCGTTGTTCTGGGTGGCGCCATGGGCTCGACCACGCTTAACGCGGAAGGCGTCAAGTCGCTTGCGACCCTGCCTTCGCTGGACGAACTGCGTGCAAAGCTGCTGGGTATGATTCAGACCCCGGCTACCCGCATTGCAGGTGTTGTTCAGGCACCGGCAGCACAGCTCGCCCGCGTTTTTGCGGCCTACGCAAAGAAGGACGAAGCCGCTTGAGGCGGTTTTTCGCTGTAACAAACAAACCAGTTCGAACCGAACACAAAAGGACTTAGAAAAATGGCTGATCTCGCTAAGATCGTTGAAGACCTCTCCGCTCTGACCGTTCTGGAAGCTGCTGAGCTTTCCAAGCTGCTGGAAGAGAAGTGGGGCGTTTCTGCAGCCGCTCCTGTGGCTGTTGCTGCTGCTGGTGGCGCTGCTGCTCCGGCTGCTGTTGAAGAAGAGAAGACTGAATTCGACGTAATCCTGGTTGACGCTGGCGCCAACAAGATCAACGTCATCAAGGAAGTTCGCGGCATCACCGGCCTCGGCCTCAAGGAAGCCAAGGACCTCGTCGAAGGCGCTCCGAAGGCTGTCAAGGAAGCCGTCTCCAAGGGCGAAGCTGCTGACATCAAGAAGAAGCTCGAAGACGCTGGCGCCAAGGTTGACGTCAAGTAATTTCGGAAATTCGGTAAGAGAGGGCGTTTCCGCCCTCTCTTATTGGTGTTTTCTGCGGACCTGATTACCCAAAAGCCGGTGAAACGGCTTTTGGGTAATGGGTTCTTCAAGAGGATGGTTTCCCTTCGCGGCGTACGGCAATCCGGCTGGCGGTTCGATAGGCGAAACGAGTTTGATCCACCCATTGATCTGACGGGGTCGACTGGCCAGCGAGACCCGTCCGTTGCAGGCCCGGATGCATATTTTTTGAAGGAGCGACGATGGCTCAGACCCTTTCGTTCAACGGTCGCAGGCGCGTACGCAAGTTTTTCGGAAAGATCCCCGAAGTCACTGAGATGCCCAACCTCATCGAGGTCCAGAAGGCATCCTACGATCAGTTCCTGATGGTTGAAGAGCCAGCAGGTGGGCGCCCCGATGAGGGGCTTAATGCCGTTTTCAAGTCCGTGTTCCCGATCACTGACTTTTCTGGCGCCTCGATGCTGGAGTTCGTCTCCTACGAATTCGAACCGCCGAAGTTCGACGTGGAAGAATGCCGTCAGCGCGACCTGACCTATGCTGCGCCGCTGAAGGTGACGCTGCGCCTGATCGTGTTTGATATTGATGAGGATACAGGTTCCAAGTCGATCAAGGACATCAAGGAACAGTCAGTCTATATGGGCGACATGCCTTTGATGACGGATAACGGTACTTTCATCGTGAACGGTACCGAGCGTGTTATCGTGTCCCAGATGCACCGTTCGCCCGGCGTATTCTTCGATCACGACAAGGGTAAGAGCCACTCGTCCGGCAAGCTGCTCTTTGCGGCTCGCGTGATCCCCTATCGCGGTTCCTGGCTGGACATCGAATTCGATGCCAAGGATATCGTCTATGCGCGTATCGACCGTCGTCGCAAGTTGCCGGTGACATCGCTCTTGATGGCGCTTGGCATGGACGGCGAAGACATCCTGTCGACCTTCTACACCAAGTCTTCCTATCAGCGGGATGGCGACGGCTGGCGTATTCCGTTCCAGCCTGAGACGTTGAAGGGTGCTAAGACCCTGTCGGATCTTATCGACGCCGATACAGGCGAAGTTGTCGTCGAATCGGGCAAGAAGCTGACGCCGCGGTTGCTGCGTCAGTTGACGGACAAGGGCCTCAAGGCTCTCAAGGCTTCAAACGACGACCTCTATGGCAACTTCCTCGCTGAAGATATCGTCAACTACGAGACTGGTGAAATCTATCTCGAGGCGGGCGATGAGCTCGACGAGAAGAGCCTCGCGCTTATTTTGGATTCCGGCTTCGACGAAATCCCGGTTCTCGGCATCGACCATATCAATGTCGGCGCTTACATTCGCAACACGCTCTCGGCAGACAAGAACGAAAACCGTCAGGACGCGCTGTTCGACATTTATCGTGTGATGCGTCCCGGCGAACCACCGACCATGGAGTCGGCGGAAGCGATGTTCAATTCGCTGTTCTTTGACGCGGAACGTTACGATCTGTCGGCAGTCGGCCGTGTCAAGATGAACATGCGTCTTGATCTGGATTGCCCGGATACCGTCCGCACGCTGCGCAAGGAAGACATCCTGGCCGTTGTCAAGATGCTGGTAGAGCTGCGAGACGGCAAGGGCGAGATCGACGATATCGACAACCTCGGTAACCGTCGCGTTCGCTCAGTCGGCGAGTTGATGGAAAACCAGTATCGTCTCGGCCTGCTGCGCATGGAACGTGCGATCAAGGAGCGCATGTCGTCGATCGAGATCGATACGGTCATGCCGCAGGATCTGATCAACGCCAAGCCAGCTGCTGCTGCCGTCCGCGAATTCTTCGGCTCCTCGCAGCTGTCGCAGTTTATGGACCAGGTGAACCCGCTTTCGGAAATCACCCACAAGCGTCGTCTCTCGGCTCTTGGTCCGGGTGGTCTGACACGTGAACGTGCGGGCTTCGAGGTTCGCGACGTCCATCCGACTCACTACGGCCGTATCTGCCCGATCGAAACGCCGGAAGGCCCGAACATCGGTCTGATCAATTCGCTCGCAACCTTTGCTCGCGTCAACAAGTACGGTTTCATCGAAAGCCCATACCGTAAGATTGTCGATGGGAAGGTGACGAACGACGTTATCTATCTGTCGGCAATGGAAGAAGCGAAGTACTACGTCGCTCAGGCCAATGCGACACTGACATCGGACGGCGCTTTCTCGGACGAATTCGTTGTTTGCCGTCACTCCGGCGAAGTCATGCTTGCTCCGCGCGACAACATCAACTTGATGGACGTTTCGCCTAAGCAGCTGGTTTCGGTCGCAGCGGCTCTCATTCCGTTCCTCGAAAACGACGACGCCAACCGCGCTCTCATGGGCTCGAACATGCAGCGTCAGGCCGTGCCGTTGGTACGAGCTGAAGCGCCGTTTGTCGGAACCGGTATGGAACCTGTCGTTGCCCGTGACTCCGGTGCTGCCATTGCGGCCCGCCGCGGTGGTGTGGTGGATCAGGTCGACGCAACGCGTATCGTTATTCGTGCGACCGAAGATCTGGACGCTGGCAAGTCTGGTGTCGATATTTATCGCCTCCAGAAGTTCCAGCGCTCCAACCAGAACACCTGCGTCAATCAGCGTCCGCTGGTTACGGTTGGCGATGTGATCTCTCGCGGTGACATCATTGCCGATGGTCCGTCGACGGATCTTGGCGATTTGGCGCTGGGTCGTAACGCGCTCGTCGCGTTCATGCCTTGGAACGGCTATAACTACGAAGACTCGATCCTGATGTCTGAACGCATCGTCTCTGATGACGTGTTCACATCGATCCATATCGAAGAATTCGAAGTCATGGCGCGTGACACGAAGCTCGGGCCCGAAGAAATCACGCGTGACATTCCGAACGTTTCGGAAGAAGCGCTGAAGAACCTCGACGAAGCCGGTATCGTTTACATCGGTGCGGAAGTTCAGCCTGGCGATATTCTCGTCGGCAAGATCACGCCGAAGGGCGAAAGCCCGATGACACCGGAAGAAAAGCTTCTACGTGCCATCTTCGGTGAAAAGGCTTCCGACGTCCGCGATACTTCAATGCGCATGCCGCCCGGTACGTTCGGTACCGTTGTGGAAGTTCGCGTTTTCAACCGCCACGGCGTTGAAAAGGATGAGCGCGCAATGGCGATCGAGCGTGAGGAAATCGAACGCCTCGCGAAGGACCGTGATGACGAGCAGGCTATCCTCGATCGTAACGTCTATGGTCGTTTGATCGACATGCTTCGTGGACAGGTGTCCGTCGCCGGTCCGAAGGGCTTCAAGAAGGGCGTTGAGCTTTCTAACGCGATCGTTTCCGAATATCCGCGTTCGCAGTGGTGGATGTTTGCGGTTGAGGACGAAAAAGTCCAGGCCGAGATCGAAGCTCTGCGTGGTCAGTACGACGAATCCAAGTCTCGCCTTGAACAGCGTTTTATGGATAAGGTCGAGAAGGTTCAGCGCGGCGACGAAATGCCTCCGGGCGTGATGAAGATGGTCAAGGTCTTCGTGGCCGTGAAGCGCAAGATCCAGCCAGGCGACAAGATGGCGGGCCGTCACGGAAACAAGGGTGTTGTATCCCGCATCGTTCCGGTTGAAGACATGCCGTTCCTTGAAGATGGCACGCATGTTGACATCTGCTTGAACCCGCTCGGCGTTCCGTCGCGTATGAACGTTGGTCAGATTCTGGAAACACATCTGGCCTGGGCTTGCGCAGGCATGGGTAAGAAGATCGGCGAGATGCTCGACGAGTATCGCAAGACGATGGATATTACGGAGCTGCGCAACGAGTTGACGGAGATCTATGCGAGTGAGTCGCATGACGAAGTCGCTCGTTTCGACGACGACTCGCTCGTCAAGCTCGCTGAAGAAGCCAAGCGTGGTGTTTCCATCGCGACGCCTGTTTTCGACGGTGCTCACGAGCCTGATGTTGCCGCGATGCTGAAGAAGGCGGGTCTCCATGAGTCGGGTCAGTCCGTCCTCTACGACGGACGTACCGGTGAGCCTTTCGACCGCAAGGTGACTGTCGGATACATGTACATGATCAAGTTGAACCACTTGGTCGACGACAAGATCCACGCTCGCTCGATCGGCCCTTACTCGCTCGTCACCCAGCAGCCGCTCGGTGGTAAGGCTCAGTTCGGTGGTCAGCGCTTCGGGGAAATGGAAGTCTGGGCTCTTGAAGCCTACGGCGCTGCCTATACCCTGCAGGAAATGCTGACGGTCAAGTCTGACGACGTTGCCGGTCGTACCAAGGTTTATGAAGCGATTGTCCGTGGTGACGACACCTTCGAAGCCGGTATTCCGGAAAGCTTCAACGTTCTCGTCAAGGAAATGCGTTCGCTCGGTCTGTCGGTGGAGCTTGAAAACTCCAAGCTCGATGCTGCGGACGGTTCCGGTCAGCTTCCTGATGCGGCTGAATAACTAAAAACGAGGCGCGCGCCGGTTGCGCGCGCCATCCTCTGCCTGCCGAGACGGTAGGAGAGGAAAATCGCCGCATTCTGCGGCTATGACCGTTTTTGGCGATGTGTAGCCGCCCCGGGTTCTACTGGTTGCACAAATCGCATATTGAGGGCTTAGGCCCCATAAGGAGATAGGCATGAACCAAGAGGTCATGAATCTTTTCAATCCGCAGGTTCCTGCGCAGCATTTCGATTCGATCCGTATCTCGATCGCGTCGCCCGAGAAGATTCTCTCCTGGTCCTACGGCGAAATTAAAAAGCCGGAGACCATCAACTATCGTACGTTCAAGCCGGAGCGCGACGGCCTGTTCTGCGCGCGCATCTTTGGTCCGATCAAGGACTATGAATGCCTGTGCGGCAAGTACAAGCGGATGAAGTACAAGGGCATCATCTGCGAAAAGTGCGGCGTCGAAGTGACGTTGTCGCGCGTTCGCCGCGAGCGCATGGGCCATATTGAGCTCGCCGCTCCTGTTGCTCACATCTGGTTCCTCAAGTCCCTGCCGTCGCGCATCGCGACGCTGCTGGACATGACACTGAAGGATGTCGAGCGAGTCCTGTATTTCGAAAACTATATCGTCACTGAGCCGGGTCTGACGGCTCTGAAGGAGAACCAGCTTCTTTCTGAAGAAGAATACATGCTGGCGATCGATGAGTATGGGGAAGATCAGTTCACCGCCATGATTGGCGCTGAGGCGATCTACGAAATGCTCGCATCGATGAACCTTGAGAAGCTGGCTGGCGACCTGCGTTCGGATCTTGCAGACACCACGTCCGATCTGAAGCAGAAGAAGCTGATGAAGCGCCTCAAGATCGTTGAGAACTTCATCGAGTCCGGCAATCGTCCTGAATGGATGATCATGAAGGTCGTGCCGGTTATCCCGCCGGACCTGCGTCCGCTCGTTCCGCTCGATGGCGGTCGTTTTGCGACGTCTGACCTAAACGATCTGTATCGTCGCGTCATCAACCGTAATAATCGTCTGAAGCGCCTGATCGAACTGCGCGCTCCGGGCATCATTATCCGCAACGAAAAGCGCATGCTGCAGGAATCTGTGGACGCGCTGTTCGACAACGGCCGTCGTGGCCGCGTCATCACCGGCGCGAACAAGCGTCCGCTTAAGTCGCTCTCCGACATGCTGAAGGGCAAGCAGGGCCGCTTCCGTCAGAACCTGCTCGGCAAGCGCGTCGACTATTCCGGCCGTTCGGTTATCGTGACCGGTCCGGAGCTGAAGTTGCACCAGTGCGGCCTTCCGAAGAAGATGGCGCTCGAACTGTTCAAGCCGTTCATCTATGCCCGCCTTGATGCGAAGGGTTACTCCTCCACCGTCAAGCAGGCCAAGAAGCTGGTTGAAAAGGAAAAGCCGGAAGTCTGGGATATCCTTGATGAGGTCATTCGCGAGCATCCGGTTCTCCTGAACCGTGCACCGACGCTTCACCGTCTTGGTATCCAGGCTTTCGAACCGATCCTGGTCGAAGGCAAAGCCATCCAGTTGCACCCGCTCGTCTGCACTGCCTTCAACGCCGACTTCGACGGTGACCAGATGGCTGTTCACGTTCCGCTTTCGCTGGAAGCCCAGCTTGAAGCGCGCGTGCTCATGATGTCGACGAACAACATTCTGCATCCGGCAAACGGTGCGCCGATCATCGTCCCGTCGCAGGACATGGTTCTCGGTCTGTACTATCTGTCGATCCAGAACCAGAATGAGCCGGGCGAGGGGATGGCCTTCTCCGACATGGGCGAGCTGCACCATGCGCTGGAAAACAAGGTCGTGACCCTGCATGCAAAAATCCGGGGTCGGTTCAAGACCGTGGATGCGGATGGGAATCCGGTCTCGAAGATCTACGAAACCACACCCGGTCGCATGATCATTGGCGAACTTCTCCCGAAGAACGTCAACGTTCCTTTTGACATTTGCAATCAGGAAATGACCAAGAAGAACATCTCCAAGATGATCGATACGGTCTATCGCCATTGCGGTCAGAAGGACACGGTCATTTTCTGCGATCGCATCATGCAACTCGGCTTTACCCATGCTTGCCGCGCCGGTATTTCGTTCGGCAAGGATGACATGATCATCCCGGAAACGAAGGCGAAGATCGTCGGCGATACCGAGACATTGGTAAAGGAATACGAGCAACAGTACAACGACGGTCTGATCACCCAGGGTGAGAAGTACAACAAGGTCGTTGATGCCTGGGGCAAGGCAACCGAGAAGGTTGCTGAAGACATGATGGCACGCATCAAGGCGGTGGAATTTGATCCGGAAACGGGCCGTCAGAAGCCGATGAATGCGATCTACATGATGTCGCACTCCGGTGCTCGTGGTTCTCCGAACCAGATGCGTCAGCTTGGCGGGATGCGTGGTCTGATGGCGAAGCCTTCTGGCGAAATCATCGAAACCCCGATCATTTCGAACTTCAAGGAAGGTCTGACCGTTAACGAGTACTTCAACTCGACGCACGGTGCCCGTAAGGGTCTGGCAGATACGGCTCTTAAGACCGCGAACTCCGGTTACCTGACCCGTCGTCTCGTCGACGTGGCACAGGACTGCATTGTCAACTTGGTTGACTGCGGAACCGACAAGGGCCTGACCATGACGGCAATCGTCGACGCCGGTCAGGTCGTGGCGTCTCTGGGTGCTCGCATCTTGGGCCGTACGGCGCTTGACGATATCGACAACCCGGTCACCGGTGAAAATCTGGTCAAGGCCGGCCAGATGATCCTCGAGCCTGACGTCATCGAAATCGAAAAAGCCGGCATCCAGTCCGTCCGTATCCGTTCTGCTCTGACCTGCGAAGTTCAGACAGGCGTATGCTCTGTGTGCTATGGTCGAGATCTGGCACGTGGTACACCGGTCAACATGGGTGAGGCCGTCGGCGTTATCGCTGCTCAGTCCATCGGTGAGCCTGGCACGCAGCTGACCATGCGTACGTTCCACCTTGGTGGTACGGCTAACGTGGTCGACCAGTCGTTCCTGGAAGCGTCTTACGAAGGTACGATCCAGATCAAGAACCGCAATGCTTTGCGCAACTCGGATGGCAATCTTGTTGCCATGGGCCGCAACATGGCAGTTACGATTCTGGACGAGCGTGGCGTTGAACGGTCTTCGCAGCGCGTTGCTTACGGCTCCAAGCTGTTCGTTGATGACGGCGACAAGGTGAAGCGCGGCCAGCGTCTGGCTGAGTGGGATCCATACACACGTCCGATGTTGACGGAAGTGTCAGGTACCATCCAGTTCGAGGATGTCGTCGACTCGATTTCCGTGTCGGAATCGACGGACGAATCGACCGGTATCACGAAGCGTCAGGTTATCGACTGGCGTTCTACCCCTCGTGGTACGGACCTTAAGCCTGCAATCGTGCTCAAGGACGCAAGTGGTAATATCCAGAAGCTCTCGCGCGGCGGTGACGCACGCTACATGCTTTCGGTTGATGCCATTCTGTCGGTGGAGCCGGGCCAGAAGGTAAGCCAGGGCGATGTTCTCGCCCGCGTACCGATGGAAAGCGCCAAGACGAAGGACATCACCGGTGGTCTGCCGCGTGTTGCCGAACTGTTCGAAGCGCGTCGTCCGAAGGATCACGCCATCATCGCTGAGATCGATGGTACGATCCGCCTCGGTCGCGACTATAAGAACAAGCGTCGGGTGATGATCGAGCCAGCTGAGGACGGTGTAGAGCCAGTCGAATATCTGATCCCGAAGGGCAAGCCTTTCCACTTGCAGGACGGCGATTACATCGAGAAGGGCGACTACATCCTCGACGGCAATCCTGCGCCGCACGACATTCTGGCGATCAAGGGCGTGGAAGCTTTGGCTTCTTACCTCGTGAATGAAATCCAGGAAGTCTATCGTCTGCAGGGCGTTGTTATCAACGACAAGCACATCGAAGTGATTGTTCGCCAGATGCTTCAGAAGGTTGAGATCACGGATTCTGGTGACAGCCAGTACATCGTCGGCGACAACGTTGATCGCATCGAGCTTGATGAGGTTAACGAGCGTCTGGTAGAAGAAGGCAAGAAGCCTGCTTACGGTGATCCGGTTCTGCTGGGTATCACGAAGGCATCGCTTCAGACGCCGTCCTTCATCTCTGCGGCATCCTTCCAGGAAACCACAAAGGTTCTTACGGAAGCTGCCATCGCGGGTAAGATGGACACTCTGCAGGGCCTCAAGGAAAACGTTATCGTTGGTCGCCTGATCCCGGCTGGTACCGGTGGCACGATGACGCAGATCCGCCGTATCGCTACGTCGCGTGACGAGATGATCCTTGATGAGCGTCGCAAGAGCACTGGTGCGGGTGTAGCAACACCGATGCTGCAGGAATTGTCGGGAGAGAACCTGCCGGCCGGTGAGTAATCGGGTTCGAGTGCCGGCGTTGCTCGTCGGCACTGACTGCTAACACAATCATCTGATATCAAATAATAAAGGCGCCTGGACATTCCAGGCGCCTTTTATCGTTGCCGTGATTGCGACCTCAGTCGAAACGAATGATCGACACTTCGCCTTCCAACGCACCCTGGTAGGCAGAGGCGTGTGGTTCCTCGATCGGCTCTTCGGTGATGATACCGATTTGATCGAGATCGGCCTCCATGAATCCTTCCTCGGAGAGAGCGTTCAGTGCTTCCCGAACTGCCGTATCATCATCGGGAGCTCGGAGCAGGATGTGAAGTTCGATTCCTTCACTTTCCTTTGCCTCATATCCTTTGCCGACAATGATGAAGACCATTGGCTTATCGGAATTGTTGTCGTTATCTGGTTCCGTGATCATGTGGCAAACCTCCAGCACGGGTAAATTGAGCGAGTCGTCTTCGCATTACAGTGATGAGCGGCTGATTACCACGGCCATCGGCATGTGTATTGGTTATTCACCTTAACGAATAGATTATAGCACCTGTTCAGCGATATTAGACGCTCAAACCCGTGAATCCCCGGTGCTTCCGGGGTAAATACCGATTTCGGCCTTGACGTCTACAGGGTAAAACAGTAAACGCCCCGCATCGGAAGCGATGTGAAGCTTACCCGTTGAGGACGACTCGTTCGCAGCATGGCTTCAAGCAAGGTTCCATAACGCACGTTGAAGACACCAGTTTGGACGCATGACGCAGGTGATGCGTCCTCTGCCTTAGGTGGTCAATCCGGAATTGCGGGTCGGCCACATTTTGTGCATGTGGAAATGTGCGCGGGGCCGGACACGGTGTGAGATTGGCCCGCAAGGGTCTTGAAACAAATATTGTAAGGGATGGGTATATGCCTACCGTAAACCAGCTGATCCGCAAGCCTCGCCAGGCACAGGTTAAGCGCAATAAGGTTCCTGCTCTGCAGGAAAATCCACAGAAGCGCGGCGTCTGCACTCGCGTTTATACAACGACCCCGAAGAAGCCTAACTCGGCTCTGCGTAAGGTTGCCAAGATCCGTTTGACCAATGGCTTCGAAGTCATTGGCTACATTCCGGGTGAAGGCCATAACCTTCAGGAGCACTCTGTCGTCATGATCCGTGGCGGCCGCGTAAAGGACTTGCCGGGTGTTCGTTACCACATCATCCGCGGCGTTCTCGATACGCAGGGCGTAAAGAACCGCAAGCAGCGTCGCTCCAAGTACGGCGCGAAGCGTCCTAAGTAATCAATTCAGTCAGCGGCGCCGCGCGAGGTCCTCCGCGTATTAGGGCGTTCAGCCAGTTAAAGAGACAGAAGTATGTCAAGACGTCATAAAGCAGAAAAGCGTGAGATCAACCCGGATCCAAAGTTCGGCGATCTGGTTGTCACCAAGTTCATGAATGCCATCATGTTGCATGGCAAGAAGTCTGTTGCCGAAACCATCGTCTACGGCGCGTTCGATGCAGTCCAGGGAAAGTCCAAGCAGGAGCCCCTGCAGGTTTTCCATCAGGCGCTGGAGAATGTTGCTCCGCACGTAGAGGTCCGTTCGCGCCGCGTTGGTGGTGCAACGTACCAGGTTCCGGTTGACGTACGTCCCGAGCGCCGTCAGGCGCTGGCAATTCGCTGGCTGATCGCTGCTGCGCGTAAGCGCAATGAAACAACCATGGTTGATCGTCTGTCGGGCGAATTGCTCGATGCTGCCAACAACCGTGGTAGCGCCGTCAAGAAGCGTGAAGACACTCACAAGATGGCCGACGCGAACCGCGCGTTCTCGCATTACCGTTGGTAATCTTCATCCGATCGAAGTTCGAAAGGCAGTCCTATGGCTCGCGAGTATAAAATCGAAGACTACCGAAATTTCGGTATCATGGCGCACATCGACGCCGGCAAGACCACGACCACCGAGCGTATCCTGTATTACACCGGTAAGTCGCACAAGATCGGCGAAGTTCACGACGGCGCCGCGACCATGGACTGGATGGAGCAGGAGCAGGAGCGTGGTATCACCATCACGTCTGCTGCGACGACCACCTTCTGGAAGGGTCGTGATGGCAAGATGCGTCGGTTCAACATCATCGACACGCCCGGACACGTTGACTTCACGATCGAAGTCGAGCGTTCGCTGCGTGTGCTCGATGGTGCGATCGCTCTGCTCGATGCCAATGCCGGCGTTGAGCCGCAGACGGAAACTGTTTGGCGTCAGGCTGAAAAGTACAACGTCCCGCGGATGATCTTCTGCAACAAGATGGACAAGACCGGCGCGGACTTCTACCGCTCGGTCGAAATGATCAAGACGCGTCTTGGCGCGACAGCTGTTGTCATGCAGCTCCCGATTGGTGCTGAAACCGAGTTTAAGGGCGTTGTCGACCTGATCGAGATGAATGCTCTCGTATGGCGCGACGAATCTCTCGGCGCCCAGTGGGACGTTGTTGAGATTCCGGACGATCTGAAGGACAAGGCTGCTGAATATCGTGAAAAGCTGATCGAGACGGTTGTCGAGATCGACGAAGAAGCAATGGAAGCCTACCTGAACGGCGAGATGCCTGACAACGACAAGATCCGCGAACTCGTTCGCCGCGGTACCATCGACGTCAAATTCCATCCGATGTTCTGCGGTACAGCGTTCAAGAACAAGGGCGTTCAGCCTCTGCTCGACGCCGTCGTCGACTACCTTCCTTCGCCGCTCGACATCCCGGCGATCAAGGGCATCGACTTCAAGACGGAAGCTGAAATCGAGCGTCATGCGGATGACTCCGAGCCGCTTGCCATGCTTGCGTTCAAGATCATGAACGACCCCTTCGTCGGTTCGCTGACGTTCGCACGTATTTATTCCGGCAAGCTCGAAAAGGGTTCCTCGGTTATCAATACAGTTAAGGACAAGCGCGAGCGTGTCGGCCGTATGCTTCAGATGCATTCGAACAGCCGTGAGGACATCGAAGAAGCCTTCGCGGGCGACATCGTGGCACTTGCTGGCCTGAAGGAAACCACAACGGGTGATACGCTTTGCGATCCTCTGAAGCCGGTTATCCTTGAGCGCATGGAGTTCCCCGAGCCGGTCATCCAGATCGCGATCGAACCGAAGTCCAAGGGCGACCAGGAAAAGATGGGCCTTGCCCTGAACCGTCTGGCTGCAGAAGATCCGTCCTTCCGCGTAAAAACTGACCAGGAATCCGGTCAGACCATCATCGCAGGCATGGGCGAACTTCACCTCGACATCATCGTCGACCGTATGCGTCGCGAATTCAAGGTTGAAGCCAACGTCGGTGCTCCGCAGGTTGCCTACCGCGAAACCATCACGCGTCAGCACGAAGAAGACTACACGCACAAGAAGCAGTCTGGTGGTACCGGTCAGTTCGCGCGCGTCAAGATCGTCTTTGAACCGAACCCGGATGGCGAAGACTTCAAATTCGAGTCGAAGATCGTCGGTGGTGCAGTTCCGAAGGAATACATCCCGGGCGTTCAGAAGGGTATCGAAAGCGTTCTGTCTTCTGGGCCATTGGCTGGCTTCCCGATGCTGGGCGTTAAGGCGACGCTTATCGACGGTGCCTTCCACGATGTCGACTCGTCGGTTCTCGCCTTCGAAATCGCTTCTCGCGCATGCTTCCGTGAAGCTGCCAAGAAGGCTGGCGCACAGCTGCTTGAGCCGATGATGAAGGTCGAAGTTGTTACGCCTGAGGACTACGTCGGTGACGTTATCGGCGATCTGAACTCGCGTCGTGGCCAGATCCAGGGCCAGGAACAGCGCGGAATTGCGATCGTGATCAACGCGCATGTGCCGCTGGCGAACATGTTCAAGTACGTCGACAACCTGCGCTCCATGTCTCAGGGCCGTGCGCAGTACTCGATGGTCTTCGATCATTACGCACCTGTCCCGAACAACGTGGCTCAGGAAATTCAGGCAAAGTACTCCGGTCAGAAGTGACCGGGGTAACCCTTTGAACGAAACAACTTAGGTATTACCCCCACATTGTGGGGACTATGATGGAGAGCCTGAAATGGCAAAGAGCAAGTTTGAGCGTACCAAGCCGCATGTGAACATCGGCACGATTGGCCACGTTGACCAT
>NZ_STGA01000070.1:0-1202 GCF_005222835.1 Rhizobium sp. FKY42
CGTGATCGTGTTTCCTGCATCATGCGTGATGACCGTGTCATTACCGACCTGAGCGGCGGCAGCCAGAACGTCTTCGAAATCGGCAAAGAGGCTATTGTCGAATTCGATCACATCGACCGATCCCGCTCCCGCCTGGAAGTCGGTAATCGTGTCTACCCCGAAGTTAGGCTTGAAGACGATGATGTCGTTTCCGGCCCCCGTCGTGATGGTGTCATTACCAGCATCTCCGAACAAGGTGTCATTTCCACTTGTGCCAGACAGGGTATCATTGCCCGCCGTGCCTCTGATCCAGGCTGCGGCCTGAATCTGGGTGCGGTCCCAGACCGTCCCGTCGGCGAACTGGATCTGCTCGACCCCCCAATTGGCGGTGGCCGAATAGAGCTGTTCATCAAGGGTGATGACGTGGCCGGTGCTGTTGATCGTGATCTTCACGTGGGTTCCGGAACGGCTGAAGGTGACGTCTCCCACATTGAGATCGGTCAACTTCACAATATCGACGTCGGTGGTGGAGCCGGATTCGTCATCGATATAATCGCTGCCGTCGCCGGAAGCATAGAGGTAGGTGTCGCTGCCAGCTCCACTGTTAAAGCGATCGTCACCAAGGCCGCCGACGAACACATCATTGCTGCTGGTCCCGGCGAGCGTGTCGTTGCCACTGGTCCCGTAGATGACGACCTTGCCCTGCAGATATGTATCGAGGCTCCAGTCGGTTCCACCCAGAACCGTGCCGTCCGCAAAGGTGATGCGCTCGACACCACCAGCCTGATTGAACTGGTTCTTGAGGGTGACGGTCTCGCCGGTCTGCAGAATACGGATGACGACGTCGCTCGTATTGCCGCTTGGCCGTTCGAACCGGATGTCCGCAAGGTTCAGGTCCGAGAAGGCTAGCGTATCGACGTCGGTCCCCGTCGTGACCTCGGTGATGACGTCGTTGCCGTCTCCCAAGCGGTAGACATAGGTATCGCTGCCGGCCAGTCCATTAAGGGCATCGTTTCCAAGCCCCGCACGGATCTGGCTGTCCGACCCTGCCGAGCCGGTGATGGTGTCATTGCCATCCGATCCGGCAATGTAGGCGACATTGGCAATCATATCCGCGCGCGACCAGGTCGTGCCGTTCGCGAACACGATCTTTTCGATCCCGCGCTGAATATCCTCGTTGAGCGTCGCCTTGATCAGCACCGAGCCGGCATCGCCAGCGCCAG
>NZ_STGA01000070.1:1212-1608 GCF_005222835.1 Rhizobium sp. FKY42
CAGTCGGCCCACCATGTTGTCGATCATGTTGGTGCCACTGATCGTATCATCAGATGCAGTCCCCGCCTGATCGACGATCATCGCCCTGATTTGACCGATGCTCCAGGTTGTTCCGTCAGCGAAGACGATCTTCTCGATCCCGCGCTGAATATCCTCGTTGAGCGTCGCCTTGATCAGCACCGAGCCGGCATCGCCAGCGCCAGGGGCGCTCTCGGCAATGGCAACCGTCAGATCGTTGCCGTTGCGAGCCAATGTCACATCGGCTGGATTGATGTCGGTGAACACCAACTGGTCGCTTGTGCCGTTCCAGTAGTCTTCTACGATAGTGTCGTTTCCGTCACCACGAGCATAGACATAGGTGTCGTTGCCGCCCGCACCGTTCAAAGTGTCGTTGCC
>NZ_STGA01000070.1:1660-18588 GCF_005222835.1 Rhizobium sp. FKY42
TACCTTGCTCAGGATGTACGTCTTAAACGTGGCGGTATCGTTCTTGAAATACTCGTACTTCAAACCCAAAAGCCCAGTGATGGCTTTCGCATAGTAGTCCAGTTTCTGGCTGAAGTTCGACGGTGCGAGATCGATGATCCAGCCGACGACATCATCTGGATCGTTAGTGAGACGCTCGTTTTCTACGTCATAAGCGAGAAGAGTTAGAGGTAGAAGCGGGCTCGCAAGCACGATCTCGGGATCCGCATCTAGTTTCAGTGCAGATAGTGCTGACTGCGACAGAAAGCGGGTCAGCAAGACGTCAACGACCGTATCGAAAGACGCCTTAATGACTTCGGCGTAGCGTGAACCTAGGGTCCCATCAGCATTTCCGACAAAGTCGGATCCGAAGTATTTTTCGAGGAACGCGACGACCTTGCCGTCTATATAATTGCCGCGGCCATTTGCGGGAACATCGTTCACCCCGGCCCATGACAGAAGCAGTGTCTCGAACTGTGTTCGAACCTGCTCGGCAGGTAGCGTCAATACGTCGAGAACGTACAACTCGACTAATCCGCGCAGACTTTCATCAAGCGTCATCGAATAGGCAAGGTCTGGCAGGAAACCATATCCCTTTAGGTTCGGCAGAACGGCTGCTGCTTCCGAAACCTCAAAGCCGTCCGGCATGTCCCAAACGGAGATAGCGGGATTGGTGTTGAACAGCACGGCCTCAGCGACACCAGTGGTCCCGTTCGTTCGTGTAAACAAACCTTCGAAGGCAATTTGGTTACCTGCCGTTACCCTAGTTGATGATACGGCATCACCGTCAATGGATGCGATATTGTACTCAGCGAGTGAGTACATTTCTCCCTGATCAAATGCGCCGTTCCCATTAAGGTCGCGCCAGAGCTTCAGATTGTCGAAATGCTCGTCGCTTGCATCGACCTTTCCGTTGCCGTTTGTGTCGAAAGCGCGCAGTGCGGCGAAGCCGTCTTCTGTCGGACTGCCGAAGATTTCAGAGATGCCATCAACGACACCGTTTCCGTTGTCGTCATGCACGAGGAATGCATCGTCGGAACTCAGCCAACCCGTCTTCTCGGAGAAGCTATCACTCTCGTAGTCGAAATGCGCGCTTGAATCATTAAGCGAAATGAGTTCCACCCCGTCTCCGTCGAGATCCAACACAAGTGGATCCCGAGGGGGCGACGGTGGCGACGGCGGCCAGCCTGGCTTAGGATCGCCAGGATCACCGGGATCACCGGGATCGCCAGGATCACCGGGATCACCGGGATCGCCAGGATCACCGGGATCACCGGGATCGCCAGGATCGCCGGGATCGCCGGGATCACCGGGATCGCCAGGATCGCCGGGATCACCGGGATCGCCAGGATCACCGGGATCGCCAGGATCAGCAGGCTCTGGATTTTCGGGTATCTGCGCGCTGGGAAGATCGCCAAAATCGTCTGCAAGGGGTACATCTTCGCCATACTCCTGGCGGTACCAATCCTTAAAGTCCTGCAGCGAACCAAACTCAGACCATACCCCGCCCTCAGCAAAATCGGATATTCCCAAACCGACATTGAAAAACGTGTGACCGCTTACAAAATCGTACAGAACCGAACCCGTCACGCCCGGCATTCCTGAGGGTGTTGCTACACCGATGGCTGCCATGCCGCTGAAGCCTTCGGATAGAGTATAGGAAATTCCACCCGCTCCACCCGCCCCAGCGCCTACTTGGCTATACAAACCTATTGTGGGATTTCCATTCGCGTTGATTCCCCCTGATGCACCGAAAATGAAAAAGAATTGTCCATATACGCCGCCGCCAATTGGTCCTGGATTATCCGTCATTGATTTTCGCCATAAAGATGTTATAATCTGCCCTCAGATTTCCATAGGTTGTTCATTTGGTCAATGAGTGGTAGGAGAAATGGATAACCTAAGCGTCCTTGCAATCGCTGAGTTTTCGGCCTTTCTATTTGTTATTCTCTTTATAGCCTCTGTGTTCTACATGGTTATACGCATCACTCCGTTAGAAAAAAACACTAACATTAAGATAAGCTATAGCAATATAATAGAAAACAGGCGTGTAGTGTTATTCTGTATGTTAATGTGGGTTATGTCAGCATTATCATTCGCGCTCATTTATGTTTTACAGGAGACCTAATTTTGACGGCTTTGTTGCAAATATTCCGGATGGCTCGAAGGGGCTTTTTGGACTTGTCACGGAATTGTGCCGGTCACCTATCTCACTATGCCACCTTTGCTTGGAAAGCGAGGGGGCTGATGCCGCCCAGATATGAATGGCGCCTACGTGGGTTGTAGAAGCCGTTGATGTACTGGAAGATGGCGGCCTCTGCCTTTCGTCTGGTTGGCCAGGTCTGACGCCAGAGCACTTCTGCCTTCAGGCTTTTGAAGAAGGTCTCGACCGCAGCATTATCATAGCAATTGCCCTTGCCTGACATTATTGATGGCCGTACGCCGTGGACCTGCAGCTTTTTCTGGAAGTCGTAGGAACAATATTGGCTGCCGCGGACGCCCTTCTAAGAGTCAAGCCGCAATTTGGCTTTGGTTGATTTCCCTGTGCCGCCGCATGATGGTTGCGAAGACTTCGCGGGCGATGTAGCGTTTGAGGCAGCGAATTGCCTCAAGCTTCGAGTTTCCGGCTGCGATGCGTCGTGCGACGTAATCCTGTGTGCGTGCATCCAGTCGAAGCCTCCCGATAGCGATGATGTGGATGGCACTGTTTGCCGCGCGATCCCCACCCCTGTTCAACCTGTGCCGGACCGTTTTCCCGGATGAAGCGGGGACGGGGCTGACGCCGCACAATGCGGCGAAGCTTGCTTCGGACTTCAAGCGGTCGAAGTTATCGCCCGCCGTGAGCAGCAACTGTGCCGCACTGTTCACGCCGATTGCGGTTTGAGCAAGGAGTTCGGGAGCGAGATCCTTGACGATGGCCTCAATCATATCGTCCAGGTCGGCGATCTCGTCATGTAGTTCGAGATAACGTCGCGCCAGAGACTTGAGAGAGATGCGGTAGGCTTCTTCGACCTGGCGATACGCAGTGAGGTCAGGTCTGCTGGCTGCAAGCGTACGGATCAGTTGCATCCGCGTTATGCTGCGTAGCGGATCGCGGATTTTGTCTGGTGCGCAGACGATGGTCGCCTGGATCATTTGCAGGGCAATGCGGCGCGCTTGAATAGCAGTTTTGTGGCAACCCCTTAGAACACGTAGACTTTCCACCATGCCATCCCTACTGCGTGGCGTTACGGTGTACCGTCTCGCAAAGGCTGCGTGGGCCGCACTTTCTGCGTCGAAGTAGTCATTCTTGCCGCGCCGGCGACGGTCCAGTTTGTCAGGTGCGGTGACTTCCAGAACCTCGACACCTGCGGTTTGCATGTAGCGCAGCAACCCCGCGCCATAGCTGCCAGAGCATTCAATCCCGACCCGCTGAAGATCCCCGAAGGATCGCATCCAAGCCAGCATCAAGCGATAGCCGTGTCGGGTTGTCGGAAAGCTCTCGGTACCGAGAACGCGGTCGCGATGATCAACGACTGCCGCGACATGCAAGTCCTTATGTGTATCGACGCCACCAATGACGAAAGTTTCTGCTCGGTGTTCAGGCATCTGATTATCCTCTCCTGCGTCTTGAGAATTATTGCCCGGAAGATGCAGGGACAGGACAGTCATGGGACCGGATGGTCATGCCCTTCTAGGGTCACAGCAGCACCTTCGAGGCAAGGCCTCACCGCAGGACGTTCCCGGATGATCGACAGGTCCGCGGAAAGACACATATTTAGGTCGATCGGAATGAGGGTCAGATCATACCGGGAAGCCATGCGGCACCAGCCCAAAGAATGGTCAAACGGTGTTTGAGTCAAACCAACCGAGAACTGGTATCAATCATATGACTATCGGAATGGAAAATGCATCCCTTGGGTGGCTGACGCAGGTTTATGGCCATTTCCAAGGCTCGGATCGCCAGATCCTTCTTCATCCGGTCGCTAACAGCCCAACCAACCACGCGCCGACTGAACAGATCGATGACGACCGCAAGGTAGAGCCAGCCCTCAGTGGTCCAGATATAGCTGATGTCGCCTGCCCATTTCTGGTTAGGCGCAGCAGCCAGAAAATCCCCGTCCAGCAGATTGGGAGCAACGCCAAGGTGGTGCTGGCTATCGGTGGTGACCTTGTGGCGGCGGGTGCGAATGGGCCGTATCCCATTGATCTTCATCAGCCGACCTACACGACGCTCGCCCACATTGAGACCCACCTCTTTGAGCTCCATGGTCATCCGAGGCCTGCCATAGGTGCCACCGCTCAAGGTATATTGCTCGCGGATGTGAGCCAGCAGCTTCAGATCTGTGCGAGCACGCTGGCAGGTGGGGCGCGACGCCCAGGCCCGATAGCCGCGCGTGGACACCTGCAAGACGCGGCATAGTCCTTCGACAGGCCAGCGATCGCGGTGCTGATGAACGAAGGCAAATCTCACGATTTTTGATGATGTGGACACCCCCACCACTACCGCCGAGAATATCGGCAGGGACCAATCAAATGTTGGAAAGGAAACGGGATGTCCAGGCTGACAATCGGAATCGACCTTGCAAAGAATGTCTTCCAGGTTCACGGCATTGATGACAGCAATCGTGTCGTGATCGCTCAGAAACTCCGTCGCGGGCACCTTCTTGCATTCTTTGCCAAGCTGGAGCCGAGTCTGATCGGCATGGAGGCGTGTGGCTCCGCACATCACTGGGCGCGCGAACTGACCGGCATGGGCCATGAGGTCAAGCTGATGGCACCGGCTTATGTGAAGCCGTATGTGAAGCGGGGGAAGAACGACATGGTGGATGCCGAGGCGATCTGCGAGGCTGTAACCCGGCCGACGATGCGGTTCGTTCCCATCAAGTCAGCGTCGCAGCAGTCAATCCTGATGGTGCACAAGTCGCGTGCTCTCCTCATCCGGCAGAGGACCATGCTGGTGAACGCCTTACGAGGCCATCTCACCGAGATCGGCATCGTGGCGCCGGTCGGGATCGAAAGAACGGCAGAGCTCGTCGGGCGGGTGCTCGCACACGATCCGACCGAGCTGGACGTTCCGCCGCTCGTGACTGACATCGTCGTATCCTTGGCCAGGCAAATCGACTCCCTGACCGCCGAGGTCAGGACACTTGAGGCCAAGATCCGCGAATGGCAAAGAACGAGCGAAGCAAGCCGCAGGCTTGCGACGATCCCCGGCGTCGGCGTGATCACCGCCACTGCGTTGGCCGCGACAGTACCTGATGCGTCAGTCTTCAGGTCGGGGCGAGAATTTGCCGCATGGCTCGGGCTGACGCCCCGATCCAATTCGTCCGGAGGAAAGGAACGGCTCGGCAGGATCACCAAGGCCGGGAACCGATATCTGCGAACGCTGCTGATCGTCGGCGCGACAGCCGTCCTCCGGCATGTCAGGCATAAGATGCACGGGCCGCTCATCGAGTGGGTCAGGAAATTGTTGCTGACGAAGTCGGCGCGCCTGACGAGCGTGGCGCTGGCGAACAAGATGGCGCGAATAGCATGGGCCGTGATGACGCGGCAGACGGCATACACAAACGCCATCGCATAGAAACCGACGCAACAGCGTCACCGAGTTCGGAGGGCCTGCCAGACGATCGTGATGAATACCGGTTCCGCCGGGGATCAGGACAACCCGTTCGCGAGTCTGCATCGACAGAATGCGCTTTTTTGATTGGGACCATGATCCGCGGACATTCATCAAGGCCCGCGGCCGTTCGGCCGATTATCGGAGGCCGGACATATGCGAGCAGCCAACCGGGTTCAAAAAGATCAGAAGATAGGCTTGACCGAGGGGTGTCCACATATGGCTCGCGAAGAACTGCGTAGCTTTCCTAAGAAACACAGTCTCCAGCCGTCATGGGTGCGAGCTCATAGCCCATGGACCGGGCGCGACGCTGGAGGTTCGCAATGACGCGACCGCGATGCCGTTCATCGTAGGCCGCAGCTCCTGGGTCCCGATAGACCATTCCAAATCGCAACGCATTGTAGAACAGGACTGCAATCTTCCGCGCCGTCGCGGTCACGGCCTTCTGCTTACCGATGCGCCCTGCCAACCGTCGGTAGAACGCACTGAGGGCAGTGTCACTTCGCCCAATCGTAGTGGCAGCCAACCGCAAGAGCGCTGCGGCGCGGCTAGAGGATCGACGGGTCCGGGACGAAAGCACTTTGCCGCCGGAGATCTTGTTGCCGGGGGCGAGACAAAGCCACGATGTGAAGTGCTTGGCAGAGGGCCATGCTCGCAGATCCGTTCCGCATTCGCCGATGAGCTTGAGCGCAAGCGAGGAGCCGAGGCCGTGAATCTGGGTCAAATCTGTCCGGGTGAGACCGTAGAGTGCAGCTCGCACATCGAAGGACGGTGCATTTGTCTGTTTGGTCTTCGTCCGGACCTTTGGTAGCGGTGGAAGCGGCGCTTCACGGTCCACGGTCATGGAAGCAATCGACACTTCAAGCTTGCGGTCGCATTCGAGCATCTTCGCCTGGTAGAAGTCGTAAAGCTCCAGTGACTGGGAAAGGGCAAACACGTGCTCATCACGATCGTTGCCGATCAGGGATGCTCTGATTGTCTCGACGGAGGAGTGACAACGAACATCACGCAACGATGCCAGAACGTCGGGATCGCGCTCGCCGGAGACGATCGCACGGATGATCTTCATGCCCGTCACGCCTGTGATGTCGGAGACAACATGGTGGAGCTGTAGGTTCATCTCCATCAGAGCCTTCTGCATGTGCTGGATGTGAGCCGCCGCATACTCGACCAGCCGTTCTCGCTGGCGTAGGTAAGCACGCAGCGTTGCGACCTGTGCGTTTGGCCGAAAGCTGCCGCGCAGCAAGCCATAGGAATGCAACTGGCGAAGCCATGCCGCGTCGCTGACGTCCGTCTTCCTGCCAGGGACGTTCTTCGCATAACGCGCATTGACCAGGATCACCTCGAAGCCGTGCTGCTCCAGAATCTCGTAAGCCGGTATCCAGTAGACGCCGGTCGACTCCATCGCCACGCTGGTGACACCGCAGGATCTGAACCAGGCGGCAAGATCATGCAAATCGTGGGTGAAGGTCCCAAATGAGCGGATTGGCATCTCGGCATAATCCGGATTGACCGCAGCCATATGCATCGTGGACCCGATGTCGATGGCTGCCGCTCCAGGGTTCATGCGGGTCAGGTTCTGCGGCATGGATGAACTTGTCTTTGGCATGGCTTCTCCTCCTTTGGATCGGGAGGGGCTGGGCCGAGCAAGTTCGTCATTTTCCTAACCGGGATCGCCGCCGAAACAGCGTCACCACTCTCAAGTCCGCAACAGCCCATGTGCCACGTTTTTTAACGGGATCGATCGCCTCCAATAAGCAGTCAGCAACTCCCCTCCGGCGGCCAGCGTAGCACAGCCTGTTTCTACCGCGCACAGGCGGACCAAAGCCCGTGATCGTTTTTTAGAATGTCCCTCTCCTCCTTGAGGATACGGTTTTCCAGGCGCAGCCGCTCATTTTCGCGGGCCAGATCGGCCTGCGGCTGCGCCACCAAATCTGCAGGGCGATGGTGAGAAATCCATTTGCCAAGCGTCGATTTGCCGACCCCCAAATCCGCAGCAACCCGCTCCCGTGACAACCCGCTGCTCAGTGCGATCCGAACCGCTTCTCGCTTAAAATCTTCACTATGCTTCATCATCTCGCTGATCTCCTGTTGCCAGCTTAAAACGCTCAGGTGACCGGCACAATTCCGTGACAAGTCCAGGCCGGTCTCAACAAGGGCGAAGCCGCGCACAAGCTCAAGCGCGCCGTCTTCTTCCACGAGCGCGGCGAAATCCGTGATCGCTCCTTTGACAGTCAGGCATTCCGTGCTTCCGGCCTCAACCTCGTGGTCAGCGCCATCGTCCATTGGAACACCGTCTATCTCAGCCGGGCAACGGCCCATCTGAGCCAACGGGGCCGATATATTCCCAACGAGCTGCTGAAACACGTCTCGCCGCTCAGTTGGGAGCACATCAATCTCACTGGCATCTATTCCTGGGACACGGAGCAGCAGATGCCAGAGGGCTTCAGGCCCTTGCGCCTTCCCGGAAAAACCCTGCGCGCTGCATGACGTTCACCGTCCGTTCGACCTTAGCGTGTCTGGGGGAGCAAATCTTGTTCCGACCCCACGCTCAGAAGGTTGCGGGCAAGCCGCGCATCAACGCGAGCCAGGTCGCCGGCTGTCTCAATGCCCAGACCGAATAGCTTTCGCTCTGATGCCGTACCGACGCCCCAAACCTCCCCCACCTCGACGCGATCGAGCCAGCTTTGCCGAACGGCTGCATCTGTCAGGTCGCAGACGCCGCCAAGCTCCGGGTTCTTCTTTGCAACGTGGTTTGCGAACTTCGCCAGTGTCTTGCTCGGGCCAATGCCGACACATGTCGGGATCCCGGTCCATTGCTGAACCGTGGACCGAAGATCGCGGCCGAAGGCGACGCGATCGACGGGCCTGATGTCGGTCATATCCAAAAAGCTTTCATCGATCGAATAGACCTCAACATCCGGAGACCATTGCCGGTAGATCGCATTCAGCCTGGCGCTCATGTCGCCATAAAGGGTGTAGTTGCTGGAGTAGACCGCCACATCATTGTCACGACAGAGATCGCGGATCTTGAAGTAGGGTTCGCCCATGCCAATGCCGAGCGCCTTGGCCTCCGCCGTTCTGGCAACGGCGCATCCGTCGTTGTTGGACAGAACGATCACCGGCCGCTTTGCGATGGCAGGGTCAAAGACGCGCTCGCAGGAGCAATAGAATGAGTTGCCGTCAATCAGTGCGAATGAGGTCATCCCTGCTTCCTCGGTCGCAGCCAATGTACGTTGCAAAGTGCGACACCCCAGATCTCGACTTCCGCGATCTCCGGAAGGTTGAACAGCGGCATATCTGAATTCTCAAACATCAGCCGCGGACGACCACCCGTCATGCGCAGCCGCTTCAACGACCGCTCGCCATGAACGGTCGCCACGACAATATCGCCATCGACCGGGCGCAGGCTGCGGTCGACCTTCCACAAGAACGTCGCTGGCGGGTTCCGGATCAGGAGCTTTGTGAGGTCAATCGATTCTTCGATGTAGTCATCTGCGGGTGACGGAAAGCCGGCGCATAACCCGTGGAGCATGAGAGGCACATAGACTTCTGCCTCGATTTTCAGGCCGGCGAGCATTCAATTAGATCCTTTCAAGACTGTCAGAGAAAGGAACGAATAGGGAACATATCGAACGAGAAAAATCAAGGTTGAAGATATAGTACGGTTCTGTCGGGGGAAGTCGGTCCCGGCTTCCGCTTCGCGTCGCTATGCTAAGCCTCCTGCGGCTTCCCTTTTTCCGTCAGAACCGTGTCGAGAATTCCCGCTTTCCCGCCCCTGAATGAGGGGCGGCGCTATGCTGAAAGCTCCGATACTCTTCATTGTCTATCTCGGATCTCGGCCAAGGCCGGTTGATCCGAGGGGGACGAGAAGGACGCCGCATAAGCGCCGACGTGTCGCCTTTGGCGGTCGGCGCGCGGCGAGAACAGAGTTCAGCCCAATGAGGGGCATGATGGCGCGGCTGTCGCCACGCCATCATGCCAGTATTCGGATCATTTGCTGGATGTGAAACCTGTATAACGAAGTCCAAACCCGAAATGTCTCGGTTCGGGTCATGACCTGTGTCAGAGTGTTTGGGGGATGCCTTAATTCGAGCATTGCCTGTGGGCACGACGGAGGCGCAATAAAAAGAAATTTAAAAAGAAAGACACGAAACCTAATAAAGCTGGACCGTGATCTGCGATAATCTCTAACTGAGAAGTTTATGATATCCGACCGTGAGAAATCATGACCGAATATGTTTTTCCGTCAGATCGTAGTTTGTTCAATGCCTACATGAATAAAGATGCTCAAGGAAAAAGCTAAACCGTTCCGTTCAGTTTCCGGTAATTTAGTTTTGTAATGCTATTTCCAGAATGCTTCGATACTCCGTTGTCGTGACAACTACACAAGCAATGGACAGGCATGCCGTATCGAAGGTGGTGCAGCCTGGATATCCATCTTCAAGGTGAATGGCAGACGTATCCTGCTCTTTGTCATAAATGCAGGTTAGGCCAGTCGTATTATGTGCAATCAGACAAGGTGCAGCTGTTTCGAACGGTTCCTATGAAGGTTCAGGTTACGAACTCAAGTAGGAGAGACTGGAGCTGGACCTGCTATTGAATGATTGAGTATGGCACGTTGAGCGGTGGCGAAATGGCGTGAGAAACTCAGGATGATCGATGCGCATCGCTCTGCGACCCCGCTCTATGGCTTTGGCACGGAGCCAGCAGAGCTATCTCCGCCCATTCGGGTGACGATCGGTTGCGCTACGGCTTCGCCTTTAGTCATCTGTGTGGAGATTAAAATTTGTACCGACAACATTTACAGCCGATCTCCATCACCCCATATTGGCCGCAGATCAGGTCGGGTCATGGCAAGTCTCTAGCCCTTTCTTGTCATTGACCGATGGAGGCCGCTCCGCCTCGTACCGGGGCGGCCTTTTTCTCCTGCCGCATCTCCGCAGCAATCAGAATTTATCGCAATTTAATCAGCTGTGTCGTGGAAAACAGAGACGCCGCAGGCGTCCTGTCCGCTTTGATGATGAGGGAAAGAGGAGCGCCGCCCCCTCTCCCTCACAAGGGGAAAAAACGGTCTCCCCGTCCTTCCTTCGCTTCTGGCTTTTAAGCCTTCGCTCTCGTGCAGGATCGCCGCTCACGCGACGCCCCTCCGGCTTTGCCTCGGGCGGGCGAACCCCCTCCGTTTTTGTCCCCTTGCCACCCTCTCCCCCGCTGCTCCGCGCGAGCTCGGGAACAGGAGCGGGGCTCCTGCCCACGAGGGGCATGAGAAGACCGCTTCGCGGGCAAAAAAGGGCTATTCAATGACCAGAACATCAACTCTTTATCTGCTGGACCCACACACCGAAACCATTCAGGAGGTCGAGGTCGCCGCATCCAGCGCATTCTCTCAGAGCTACCGGCTGATTGGCTGCAACCTTGTCGAGGTCGTGCCCTTCGACAGCAAACACGCCTTGATCATTGACGAGGAAGGTTTGCGGGACGGCTTGACCGCTTTCACCATTTTTGACGGCTATCCGCAGCCCTTGGCCGGAAAGATCGTTATCGGCGCTTTGGACGGTGCGCACCTTCAGACGCCACAGATCAGTATCGAGGATGCCGCAAAGCGCTTCGAGGTCTGCAAACCTGTCCTCGATCCGGTTTATGCCCAACACGATGAGCATACACCGAAGGGCGTGATCCTTATGGGCGTATTGATCGGGTTTCAGACGCGTATCGAACGGCACGCTCCGACCATCATCAAGGGCGGTGTTCAATGATCATCGCATTTGTCGAAGACCGCACCCTTTCTATCCTTGCAGGAACCTTTGCCGCGTCCATCGCGGCAAAGGACATCGAGTATAACTTCGATGCCCTCACCCATTTTCCAGAGCGGCGCACCCTGTCCGAACTGGAGGGGCTGGCAGAGCGCCTGAACGGCTTTGCCGCCTACATGGTGGAGCTGTGGGAGCAAGCAAAACTGCCCCTGCCGGACGCTGAACTAGAGGCCTTTGCCCGCCGTCATGTCGAGATTACCGCCAAGTATTGGGCCGCGGAAGGCCGTTGCATGAACTGGTTTATCACTGGCCCTGCCCGCTTTCCTGTGGCCCGCAACGAAAAGCGGATGCGGGTATCAGACGCCCGCCGTGCTGACATCGCGGCCCATATCGCGATTGCGAAAAAGGCAGTGAAGCGCAAGGCGTTTCCCCACGGGACCGGTGACGAGCCGATCCGAGCCAGTGATCCTGCCGCCATGCAGCGCATTGCCTCACGGATCGATGACCTGGCCCTGTCCATCGACCAGATGAAACGGGCGAATGTCATCATTCGCCTGATGGAGAAGGATCAGGCGAGCGAAGCCGACATTCTCGCCCGCGTAGTGGCAGAAACCGGCATGGACGAGGCGAGGGCATCGCGTGGCGTTACCCTTGCCCCGTGGCAGAACCGACGCGGCTTTTCCACCACCAACACCCGTGCCGAGTTGCGCCGTATGCAATCCCGCCTCGCTTCGCTTGCGGCGATGAAGAAGCGCGGCGACAGCGCCGAGGACGTCGAGACGGAGGCAGGAGCCGTCACGGTCAAGGAAAATACCGACATTGCCCGCATTCAGTTGTTCTTTCCCGGCAAGCCTGACGAGCAGACGCGGCGCACCCTGAAATCTCACGGCTTCCGCTGGTCCCCGTCACAAGGGGCGTGGCAGCGCAACTTGAACGAGGCCGGACGCTATGCGGCAGGTTGCGTCTTGAGATCGATCAGCGGCGGCTGCGCCGCTTGATTGCCTGAATCCAGAGGTCTCAAAATGAGGAGCATAACCAAACGACGCCGCATTGAGGTATTCGACACGCCCTCCGGACTGGGAAGGAGCCATACGGTTGAGGTTGTCGAGGACCACGGACACGGCAAAGTCAGAGTGCGCGTCTGGTACGGTCGCGCCACCGCGACGGGTTGGGAAGCTTGGAAGGACTGGGACGGCTACACATTCGACACAAGCCGGGATCAGCTTCGCAACAAGCGGATAATGTCGCTATACAAGGACAATTAGAGTTTCTGAGGGCGGAAGCAGCGTGCGCGGAGCCAGCCCGCGTTATCTGGGAGAATAGACTGCCCGGACCGAGGCGACGGGCCTCGCCCTCGAAAGGAGTTGAGGTGATGTGGTTCATTCCACTGGCCATCACTCTTAAAATGACGAAGACCCGGAAGAGCTGGTCACTCATGTTCCGGGTCCAAGTCATCTTTTAAGAGCAGGGACGGCGGGCGTAAGCTCGCCGTCCCAATCAATTGATATAAGGCCTGTTGATCTTTTTCTCAAGCATAAGGAAGACGTGCCAGTGAGCAGCTGAACAGTGACCGTAAAGACGAATGAAGATACCGAGAAAATGCGCTATGGTTCGGGAGAGCTGGCCCCATCGCCGTTTCGGCGGTTGCGAACCTTGCCGCATCGAGCGGGCTGCGCTTCGCCCGAAGGTAGCCCATGCCCTCCCCTTGGCTCCCCTCCATCCCACCTGTGGGTATTCCTGTCTTCACCCCCGCGCTTTTGGAGACAATGGATCGCCTGGCTAAGCGCAGATAATGAGACCTTAAGGCAGATTTATCGCAGCTATCAATAATTTAAACTTCTGAGTTGCGGCTGGTTGTATAAGATTACGATCGACGGTTAGCACTCAGATCCGTCGACTTTGGCTGGCTGTGGTCTGAACGAGGGGAATGCCCTCCCCTCGCGCTACCTCGTTCCTGTCCAATCGACCGGACTTCTGGCTTGCTCAGGTGGTTTCAGCGGTCGCAGAAAGAACTTTCGTTTGGGCATTCCTCTGGTCCGATAGCTCTTGTTGCGCCATCCGGATAAGATAGACCAGCAGTTCAAGATCCAGGCGCTCTGAAAAGAGGCATGCCGCCTTCAGATGCTCATCGATGATCTGCATTTCCCGGTCTCCTTGTTCTGTACGCATGGCTGGTTCCAAACCTGACAAAAAAATCAATTGGTTATTAAAAGTTGGCGGATCTTGGGGAGGACCAGATCCAGAGAAAGTGCGGTCAGGATTAGCATTGTTCCAATGACCTGGATAAGATTCGGGTACTGTTCCAAAAAGATTGCAGCAGACGCCAGCCCGAAAACAGGAACAAGCAGGGCGAAAGGGGCCACCTTCGCAACCGGATACCGATGCAGTTGCGCCCCCCATACGGCGTAGCAAAGCAATGTCGAGATTAAGGAGGTATAGAGGATAGCGCCTACACCCGCCATATCGAAGTGCAGTTCCGCGAAAGCCGGTCTTTCGACCATTGCCGACAAGAGCAGCAAAGGGACTGGTGGAATGAAGCTCATCCAGACCAGCACATTAAACATCTTTACGCCTCCGGCCTTGCGGATAGCGACATTTGCGACGGCCCAGCAAAGAGCGCCGCAAATGGTAAGGATTAGGCCGGTACCCGTTGAATTCGTGAAGCCTGGAAGCGCGATAATACAGAGTCCAAGGCTACCGAGACCCACTGTGGCCATGCTTTGTGAACTGAGCGCTTCGCCCAGCACGAATGAGGACAGTATCAGGGTAAAGAAGACCTGGCTTTGCATCACCACCGAGGCAATGCCGGGATTCAGGCCAAAATAAATGCCAAGATATAGAAAGCCAAACACTCCGATCCCGAGGGAGACCCCGATCACAAGAAGCCGCCCCCCTGATATCTTAGGTCTCGGGACGAAGAAGGCTGGCACTGCGCAAACGATAAATCGCATCGCAGTGAGAAGGAGAGGCGGAAACTGGAGCAGACTCCATTTTATGACCACGAAATTGAAGCCCCACGCAAAGGCCACGGAAACGAGGATCAGAATATCGCGTAGCCGCATGTTTGCCTCCCCTTTCGAAGCACTATTCTGCCGCGTCGCGTAATGTCGGCGCAGTTGTGCCGCCGCCGATGACGATTGTCTCTTTGGGGATTGCAGCGAAGACGGTTTCCGGAACGGAATACATCTTGGCAAGGGTCTCGTTTGGAACGCCGGAAAGCATCTCCGAGAGCTCGATCGTCTCAGGCAGTTCATGAGACAGGACGACAAGGAACGATAATGGTTCGTCGCCCAGGTTTTCGATCCAGTGCAGAAAACCTTGCGGAACGAACGAAATATCGCCTGGACGCAGTTCCAGATAGTGTTGTTCACCATCTGGTCCCACAATGCCAACGCGCCCAAATCCCTTCACGCAGAAATCGAGCTGATTGGCATTAGGATGCGTGTGAGGCTCGCGAATTCCGCCTGGAGCCAACTCAAGAGCCTGCACAGCAAGACCCTTTAGGACGGGAAAATTTGCAGCATTTGCCCGGTAGAAATCGCCTCCGGGAAAGCTCTTGAACACATTTTGCTTGAAAGGAAAGCTGTTAGACATCCGCCATAATCCCCTAATGCTCTAATATAAATTAATCTGATCTCAATTGATCAGGGTTTTCATGTGTAAGTTCAGGGGAAGTCGGATACAATTTCATTGATTTTAACGAATTAGTTCAACATCTCTGAATTATGCCAAAAAACTTGAGATCCATTGATCCACAGCTGCTGGAAACGCTGGTCATGATCGCCGAAGCTGGAAGCTTTGCGGCAGCGGCAGAGCGTGTCGGACGCACACCTTCAGCCGTCACCATGCAGATGCAACGTCTGGAGGATCTGCTCCAACTGACACTTTTCGAGCCGTCAGGAAGAACCAGGCGGCTAACAGATGCAGGCGACATTCTGGTCTCTCATGCGAAGGTCATGCTTCAGCTCAATGATGAATTTTGGGCAAGTATCTCGCAGAGGAGCAAGCCGAGGCTCATACGACTTGGCGCTCCAGACGATTACATGGACAAACTGCTGCCTCGGGTTATCGAGCGGTTCTCGCAAAGCCATCCAGATGTGTCGATAGACTTCACCTGCGAGCCGAGTGAAAGCCTAAAAGTTCTGGTCGAGAAGGGTAAGCTGGATCTGGCATTGGTTAGCCAACCACCTTCGGACGGGAACCAGGAAACCACGGTTCGCCGTGAACCTATTGTTTGGGTGGCAGCTCCTAACGCGCAGTTTTGCGAGAACGAGGCGCTGCCGCTCTCGGTGTTTCAGCCCGGATGCATTGCTCGTCGCCAAATTCTCGATGCCTGCGTAACCAACGGTCTGGACGTTCGCATCCACTATTCAAGTCCAAGTCTCGCCGGACTGCTATCCCCTGTACGGGCAGGCGTGGCGGTCACTGCTATCGCACGCTGCTCCGTACCAGAGGATCTCGTTATCTTTAATGGCCGGATAGATTTACCGCTTATTGACCCGATCGATCTTGCCGTTGTTGAGAGCCGGGCCGCAAGAAAAGCACCGCACATTCGCAATCTTATTCATGAATTGAAAGTCGGCCTCAGTCAGGAGGGTGCAGCACTATGTTAGACAAAACGATCGATCTCATAACGCCCTTTCGAGAAGCAGTTGAGCGAGCCATCTCGGATTATCAGGAGCGGATAAAAGCATTCTCATACCCTTCAGCTCAGAATGATGACATCATGGCACCGGCGGAAGCAATAACAATGCTCAAGGCATTTCGTCTTCTGCCGAGAGAACAACGACAGATTCTCACTGATATCATCCAGCAATTAAGCCCAAGAATGAGCGAAACAGCGTTCTGATTTTCAATGCAGCATCGGAGGCAATAGGCTCACAATAGCTCTGATAAGAGAAACGATCGCACCGAGAGCAGCTGTAGCGCAGAAAATGTAGATCCATATATCTTTCATCAAAGGTTCTCAGGAGCCATTCAAATAATATTCAAGCTGAATATTATTTATGCCTTATAACAATATGCCAGCTGCGGAACGGTTCTGTCGGGGGAAGTCGGTCCCGGCTTCCGCTTCGCGGCACTATGCTTAAGCTCCGATCCGCTTCATCGTCCATCTCGGATCTCAGCCAAGGCTGATTGATCCAACCAGGACGGCGTGAGCCGCTTGTATTGGTTTAGAAATGTTACACTGCGTATTTTGGGCCTGGATTGCGTGTTCGCATAGGACCTTATTCAAGGGCGTGGCAAATTTTGTACGAAGGTGATGACAGCAAGCCGTTGATGCCTATTCAGCTTCGAGAAGATAGTCATGAGATTAAGTCCATCGCGAACTGCCGCATCAGCATCATCGCAATGCGATGAAGAGCTACGACTGAAATTCGCAACGACGTTATCCACTTCAGAACTATCCCCGTTGTTCGAAATGCAAAATTTCACGCTGATCTTCTTAGAAATTTGTGCCATATTTTTGAATGCTACCTATTCTATAAATTAGTTCGCCCTGAAAAATCGCAAAACTCTTTTGTTTTCAGGGATTCCCAAGGAGATTGAAGTATAGG
>NZ_STGA01000013.1 GCF_005222835.1 Rhizobium sp. FKY42
ACGGACACCAGTTTTATCCGTCAACACTCGATTTCAAAATCATTCAAATAAAACAATAAGTGATTGATATTGCTCGATTTATTCGTGCATCCACCTGGCATTCGGTCCGACAAGTCCAAAAACCAGGCCCAAAGTGGGCATAGGGGCGAGTTTGCGGCTAGATAGCGTTGGCCAAACGATCCCGAATATAAGTCTGCAGAAGCTTTCGTGAAACCGGGCCAGGCTTGCCGTGACCGATCGACCTGCCATCAACTCGAACGACAGGCATAACGAATGCGCTTGCGGAGGTAATGAAGACTTCCGCTGCGCTCAGGACTTCATCAACGGAAAACGCCCTTTCTTCCACTTTGAGATCGGAGCCCTGCGCGAGAGAAAGTACAGATGCCCTCGTGATCCCGTGGAGGAGCGCGTTCGACAGATTCCGCGTCGCAAGAACGCCTTCCCTAGTTACGATATGGACGTTCGATGAACTCGCTTCAGTGATCAACCCGTCTTCCACCAAGAATACATCGTCTGCTCCTGCTTTCGCTGCCTCCGTCTTCATCATTGAGGAGTAGAGAAGCTGCACGGTCTTGATCTGACGGTTCGCCCAACGCCCCTCCGGCACAGTGACCACCGAGAGACCCGTTTCCCACTTCGGGTTTTCAAGAACGTTTTTCTTCTGAGTAAACATGATGATGCTGGGCTGCATGCCATCTCCGAAGAGAAAATCGCGATCCGCCGCTCCTCGCGAGATCTGCAAATAGATCAATCCGCTCTCAAGATCGTTTCGCTCGATAATCTGGCGATGAAGATCGAGAAGCTCGCTGTCAGACACGGGTGAGGGAATTCCGAGCGCTTCCAAGGACCGTTTCAGGCGAGCGGTGTGGCCGGGATAGTCTATGAGCTTGCGATTGATAACAGCTGTCACCTCATAGATTGCATCCGCGAACAGAAGGCCCCTGTCGAAGATCGAGATCGTTGCCTCGGCTTCGGGTTTCCATTCGCCATTTACGAATACGATGCGGGACATGCTCACTCCGGTCATTTTACAAGACGCATGCGCTGCGTCGGTTGGTTGTACAGAACCAGCAGCATACGATTCGGGCAAGGCCAAGGCTTGACGCCTATCGCGCGGATGCCGAAAAGACCGGAGCCTGAACGGAGAATCGCCATGACGCCGCCGATTGCATTTGTTACCCGCATGTCTGGCGATGAAGAGAAGCAGTGGCTGAATGTCCTGCAGCAATCCATGCCGACGGAGCGTATTCTCTCTTTTCGGGATCTGACGCAGGATGAAAGACGGCTTGCAGAGATTGCAATCGTTGCCAATCCAGATCCGGGTGACGTTGCCGCCCTTCCCGGAATATCCTGGATTCATAGCTTGTGGGCCGGTGTGGAAAGGCTCGTTGCTGAACTTGGCGCTGCTGCTCCGCCCATTGTGCGGCTGATCGATCCGGAGTTGTCACGCGTGATGGCGGAGGCGGTCCTGGCCTGGACCTATTATCTGCAGCGAGACATGCCCGCTTACAGGAAACAGCAGGCCGAGTGTCGTTGGGAACCACGCAGGTACCGACATCCCGGCGAGGTAACTGTTGGCTTGTTGGGATTGGGTGTGCTTGGTAAGGCGGCGGCGGGACGCCTGATGGATGCCGGGTTTAGAGTCCAGAGCTGGAGCGGTAGCGCGGCAACGCTGCCAGGTGTCGTGCATTTCACCGGGGAGGATGGCCTCAACGCCGTCCTTTCGACAAGCGATATCATTGTGTGCCTTTTGCCGCTTACGGCCGAAACCCGAGGTTTGCTGACCAAACACCGACTTGGATCAATGCCGAGAGGTGCCTCCCTCATCAATTTCGCCCGTGGCGCGATTGTCGACACCGATGGCCTCATCGAGCTTCTGGACAGCAGACATCTGGATCACGCGGTGCTTGATGTCTTTACACAGGAGCCCCTCGACAAAAACTGCCCGCTGTGGCGGCATCCGCATATTACAGTCCTTCCGCATGTTTCAGCGCCAACAAATGCAGTGACAGCAGCGAAAATAGTGGCCCAGAACATTGAGACGTGGAGGAGTACCGGGAAGCTGCCTGTCACTGTAGATCGAAAACGCGGATACTGAGCGAACAGACCATCAGCGGAACTGGGTCGATCCCATCCTAGGCTAAATTGCGTAAATTCGGGCAACATTGCATCATCGTCGGCAGAATCTCTTGAGGCATTAATAGATGTGGCGCCGCTTCTTGCCGGTTTCGGAGTGCTCGGCCTAGCCCTGTCCTTCGGTTCCCAAACACTGGTCAAGGATGTTGTCTCCGGCATTTTCTTTCTGGCCGAGGATGCGTTCCGGATCGGAGAATATATCGATACCGGAGAACTGATGGGAACGGTCGAGCAAATCTCGCTGCGGTCGGTCAGGCTCAGGCACCACAACGGTCCGATTCACACGGTTCCATTTGGCCAGATTACCTCGATCACCAACTACAGCCGCGACTGGGGAACCATCAAATTTCAGCTGCGGTTCGATCGAGAAGCCGATCTGGAATTGATCAGGAAGACAGCGAAGAAAGTCGGCCTTGCCATGCTGGATGATCCTGAGTTCGGTGGCGATTTCCTTATGCCTCTGAAGATGCAGGGCATTCAGGATGTGACGGAAAATTCCATGGTGATCCGCTTCAAATTTACCGCACGCCCTGGCAATCCAAGCATCATCAAGCGCGAGGGCATGAAGCGCCTTCTGGCAGCGTTCAAGGCAGCTGGACTACCGCTCGCATCAAACGCTGTTGTTGTATGCGGTGGTGGCGAACGCCTGGGAGATGCCGCTGACGTCACAGGCAAGCACGTGATAGATTTCTGATATCTCCCAGCTATTCATCCGCGCTAAAATTCCTATGATCGGCCTCGTAATCCAAAACAGACCGGTGCCCTATGCTGAATGATGATGTCTACGCCCATATTGCGGATCTCGAACAAACCCACGAGGAGATGACAGCGATCAGGCAACATCTTCATGCGCATCCGGAACTCTCCCATGAAGAAGAGGAAACTGCACGGTTCGTAGCCGACAAGCTACGCTCCTGGGGCTATGAGGTAACAACGGGCATCGGCGGACATGGCGTTGTCGGACGTCTGCAGGAAGGCAGTGGTAAGAAAAGCCTGGCTCTGCGCGCAGACATGGATGCACTTCCCATTCAGGAAGAAACGGGGCTGCCTTATGCGAGCAAGATGCCCGGCAAGGCGCATTCCTGCGGCCACGATGGCCATACGACGATCCTGCTCGCTGCGGCGGAGTATCTGGCCAGAACCCGAAGATTCAGCGGCACGCTCAATCTCATCTTTCAACCGGCTGAGGAAGCAAGTGGAAACAGCGGCGCCCAGCGGATGATTGCCGACGGGCTCTTTGAACGCTTTCCTGCAGACGCAGTCTTTGGCCTTCACAATCACCCGGGACTGGCAGAAGGTCATTTCATGATCCGGTCGGGGCCGATGATGGCGGCGTCCGATACGGCCACCATCACCATCCACGGCAAAGGAGGCCATGCCTCGCGGCCCCATCTTTCGATAGACCCGATTGTAGCGGCATGCTCGCTCGTCGTCAGCCTGCAAACCGTGGTTTCGCGCAGCATCGACCCGACCCAGACCGCAGTTGTAACCGTAGGCGCCATCCACAGCGGTGACGCCGCTAATGTCATACCGGAGAGCGCCATGATCAGGCTCAGCATCCGGTCCTTCGACGCCAGTATCCGCAAACTGTTGGAGCAACGTATCCGCACCCTCGCCTCCTCCGTCGCGGCAGGGCACGGCGCGGAGGCGGGCATCGATTATGTGCGTGGCACCCCTGTCGTTTCCAACAGTGAGGCAGAAACCGAGTTCATCAAAACGATTGCATCAGAGCTCGTCGGGCCGGAGAAGGTTGGCGTCTGTCCACTCATTCCCGGAAGCGAGGATTTTGCCTATATGCTGGAGGAATTGCCGGGCGCCTTCATCCGCCTCGGCAATGGCATTGAGTCGGCTGGCCTGCATAATCCGAAATACAATTTCTGCGACGCCAACATTCCGGTGGGCGCAGCACTCTGGGCCCGCCTTGCGGAACGTTTTCTGGCCGATCCCTGAAAGATAAATCAGGCTGGGCAGGTCTATGTCGAAGCGGAACGTGTTATCGGAATTTACGGCATGGGCCTCACCCAGCAGGTTCACGGTTTCGACAACATTGGCATGTTCGTCAACCTACTGCTGATGAGAGGCAATATCGGCCGTGATGGCACCGGCATCTCTCCGGTTCACGGTCACTCTAATGTGCAAGGCCAGCGCACCGTCGGCATATCGGAGAAGCCGGAGCTTGTACCACTCGACAGGCTGGAGGAAATGTTCAGCTTCACAGCACCGCGCGAGAAGGGGTTGACGACGGTTGACCCATGTCAGGGAATCCTGGACGACACCGTAAAAGCATTCATTGGTCTTGGCGGCGATTTCGTTCGGGCCATTCCCGAACAGGGCGCGATGGAAGAAGCCTGGTCGCGCATGCGGCTAACGGTCCAGATAGCGACGAAGCTTAATCGCAGCCATCTTTTCAACGATGATGTCGCCTATCTCCTGCCCTGTCTTGGGCGATCCGAGGAAGACCTGCAGGAGGCGGGCCCGCAAATCGTGACGATCGAGGATACCTTCAGCTGCATCCACGGATCGAATGCCAAGCGCAAGCCAGCGAGCGCACACCTGAAGCCCGAGCTTGCCATCGTCGCGGGGGTATCGCCGAACAAACCCTCGCCCCCAACCCGAAGGTTCGGTGGGACGCATGGACGGGCGACTACGCGAAGGTGCGCGACCGGGTTCGAAGACTCCGCTGGACGCTACCGACTCATCACTCTGCGCAGCAACGATCAGTTCAACACGACCGTTGACGGTTACAGTGATCGGCTGCGCGGGATCGAAGGTACGCGTTCCGTCCTATTGATAAGCCCGTCCGAGATCCGGAAAGCTGGCCTTCGCGAAGGCCAGGTCGTCGGCCTCGCCTCAGACGCCGACGATGGGCGCAAGCGCTATGTGCGAGGGCTGACGGTGACACCGTTCGACCTGCAGGATGGCTGTATCGCTGGCTACTATCCCGAGCTCAACCCGCTGATCCCGCTCTCTCATCATGATCAGCATTCGAAAACCCCGGCATCGAAGGCCGTTCCGGTCCAAATCGTCACCTGAACCGGATGAACCTCTCACCAGGTGAGATACAGCGCATCAAGCCCGTGAAAATGGTAGACGTCCTTCACCTGGGGCGTCTGCGCCAGCTTGAGGTTCGGCAGCCGCCGGAACAGAAGAGGCAGGACGATGTTCAGCTCGAGGCGTGCCAACGGCGCGCCGATACAAAAATGGATGCCCGCCCCGAAGGAAAGGTTTGCCCCATCATTGCGGTCGGGCTTGAAAGCGAGCGGGTCTGAAAACTTGGCCGGATCGAGATTGGCTGCCGCGAGGACGAGGCTCACCTTGTCGCCGCGCTTGAGCGATACGCCATCGACTTCGACCTCCTCCAACGCCCAACGCTGGAAGATATGAACGGGAGCGCAGAGCCTGAGCGTTTCCTCGACCACGCGCTCCGTCGAAGCCGCGTCCCGGAACAGGTCGCTCCCCGGAAGTCCGCTTTCCAGAATGATTCGGACCGAGTTTCCAATCTGATGAACCGTCGCCTCATGGCCAGCATTGAGGAGCACGATCGTGGTGGAGATCAGTTCCTCTTCCGTGAGAAAATGACCCTTGTGCTCTGTGTGGATCATGTGGCTCAGCAGATCGTCTTTTGGGGCGCTGCGGCGCTCTGCGATGACCGAGCGCACGTAATCCGCGAACTCCCTGGCAGAGCGGTCAGCCGCCTCTTCATCGGCTCGGCTACGCTTGAACATATACATGCCGACATAGTCATGGCTCCAGCGCAGAAGCTGCGGCCCCATCTCCTCCGGTATGCCGATCATCCGCGCAATCATCGTAACCGGGATAATGTCCGCGAAGGCTGACAAGAGTTCTACTCGTCCGGCATCCTCGAACCTGTCGATCAGATCGTTCGCAAGTTGCTCGATTTCGCCGCTCATCTTCTCGACATGGCGCGAAACAAAGGCGCGATTGACCAGCGTCCGCAGTCGCGTGTGTTCCGGCGGCTCGATCTCCAGAAGCGAATGTCTTTCTGCCAAATCGAAATTGCGGGTATGTTCAGGCGGTTCCGCCAGCCCCAGTTCCTCCCGGCTCGCAATGTGGAGGATCTGCCGACCAAATCTTCGATCTCTCAGCAAGGCGTTCACGTGGTCGTAACCCGTGAAAAACCATTGCCCCTGTTGCTCCCAGAAGAAGGTGGGGCACTGGGCATGAAGCTGTGCATAGGTGCGGTTCGGATCGCTGTAAAAACCAGGATGGCGAGCATCGAGCCAAACACGGCGGGTGGATGCATCGATGCGAAGAAAGTCTGAAAGATCACTCATGCCCGTCAAATACAACATCGCTAAAAAAAGCGAAATCAATTCGCGGCGGCACGCAACAGCCATCCGCAGAAAAATGTAATTTTGTGGTTCTGCTGGCTCGCCAAACGATTTTGTGATGCCATGTCATCGGTAGAACCGCAGCAACTCCAGCGCTTTCCTGATCCAGCATTTGCAGAAAACGTATCAGACACGGGAGATAAACAGCCATGCAGACTGACCGCTTGTCAACGATACCCTATCCCGCGCCCATGCGCGCCCTGCATTGGATCGTCGCACTCGGCGTTCTGGCCACCTGGCCGCTGGGGATGATGATCAAATTTACGGCAGAGCCTTTCAAGCTCACCTTCTACATGCTGCATGAATCAATCGGCTTCCTTGTGCTGTGGGTCATGCTGGTTCGTATCGGCATACGCTTGACGAGCGAGAAACCTGTTTCCTCCGACGGAGGACTGCTTGCTGTTCTCGCCGGACTGGTTCACGTGCTGCTATATCTGATGCTCGTGGTCATGCCGGTGAGCGGGTTTCTCGCGACAAACGCCCATGGTTTCCCCCTCTCCTGGTTCGGCCTTTTCACTGTGTGGAGTCCGATCGGCAAGCTTCCATCACTGGCCCCGATATTTTCTACCATTCACACCTGGAGCGCATGGATCCTTCTTGCCCTTTTTGCGTTACATATCGCTGGCGTGCTGTTTCACCATCTCATCAAAAGAGACGGGACGCTGCAAAAAATGCTTTAAGCGGGAGGTTTGCTTATGCGTCGCGTTGAAATGACGGACCAGATCTGGAGCGATTTGCTTCAGGCGCGCAACAGTTCAGCCAGCCGTCTTTCAACTGAACGAAGCGCGGCCTCAATGCTTTATGGGCCTTTGGCAGAAGCACGCGGCCCCTTCGTCCTTGCGCAAGTGGGACAGTCGCTTGACGGGCGCGTGGCAACGCCATTTGGTGATGCACGCGACATATCAGGTCCCGATGGTCTTGCCCATCTGCATCGGTGTCGTGCACTGATGGATGCAGTTCTTGTCGGTGTTGGCACCGTGAAGGCCGACAATCCCAGACTATCCGTTCGCGAGGTCAAAGGACCGGATCCGGTCCGCGTCGTCATCGATTGTCGTGCCGAATTGACGGGCTCTGAACGGATTTTGCTGGATGACGGAGCTCCGGTCATTGTCATCCAGTCCGCCAAGGCGCCACGTCGCGCTCTCCGCGCCGATGTGATCAGATTGCCCCTCAAGGAGCGCGGTCTTTGCCCGCACGACATTTTAAATGCGTTGCAAGCTCGCGGATTGAAAAAGGTGCTGGTTGAGGGCGGCGCACGGACGATCGCGCGTTTTGTCGAGCAAGATCTCATCGATCACCTGCACGTCTCCATTGCCCCGCTGATCATTGGGTCAGGACCATCGGGAATTTCGCTCAATCCCATCAAGTTTCTATCCGAAGCGCAGCGGCCGCAGGCCAGCGTCTACAGCCTCGGAAGCGACATTCTGTTCGACTGCCGCCTCCGGGCCGAAGCTGCGTCATCAATCGCTCGGCAAGGCAAGGATGTCCAGATGGCCAACTCGACAGCTCGAGAACTCATGGACCCTGTCTAGTCTGAACGCCAACCAATCGTCGACTTCGGCAGGCCCAAGTCTGCCTATTTCAAGAATTGGCCCTACCATTCCTTTCAGCATTTCCTGCTGAAGCATCGCTTGTTCTTCTCCCAGGTCCCAAGGGCTCTCGGCGACTAAAATCCTGTACTCGAGGCTTTCAAACGCACCTTGCAGATGTGCCACTGCTTGAGGCCCCAATGCACAACCCAGGCCCTTGTCCATGCGTTGATGCTGGTTGAAGTCGCGTACGACTTCGCTATCGAGTGGATGAGGGTGGTTCCACTCCACTTTGCCATCATAGTTCAGCGCGGCGTAGAAGGCGCAATGGCGCTCTGCGACGAGAGCAGCCATTTCCTCACAGAACCTCGCTGAGGCGAGATCAAAGAATGCGGAGGCTGACAGTAGCGAAGCGCCTTCCAGCGGCAGATCCTCAAGTTGGTTGAGATCAACCTGATGATACTCAAAACCATCGTCGCCGAGTTGGCGCCTGGCCTCACTAAGAAGCTCTGAATCATAATCGACCAGCCGCCAGTCCATCTGCAAATCGGGAGGAAACTTTGTCCCCAAGGCGCGGACGCTCGAGCCGGTCCCACAGCCGATATCAACGATCACCGGCCTTTCCTTCTGGCTAAGCCAACTTAACGTGCGTTCGACCAGGCCCGGATCGCGCGCAGCAAGATCTGCAGGCTCGCGCAAGGCGAGCCAGCTTTTATCAAAACCACTCATGCAAAATCCCTCAGTCTGTCGGAGAGGATGGATGCCGACTGCGCCCAGGTTGGAAGCTGCTTGCCGACGGCGTAAGCCTCTTTGGCCATTTGATCTGCCAGGTCTTTGTTTTGCAAAACTTCCCGTAATGCAGCGCCAAAGGCCGCTGGATCGTCCGGTGGAACCAGCCGCCCAGCTTCGGCAGGAACCACATCCGGAACTGCGCCTGCTCGACAGGCAATGACTGGGAGACCGTGGGCAAGGGCTTCTGCGAACACCATACCGTATCCCTCATAGCGGCTCGCAAGCGCGAAGAGATCAGCGGACGCGAATACCTCGCCCACATCATCAATTTCACCAGCGAGGACAACCCGGTCTTCCAGATCGAGCTCCTTCATCAGAGCCCGAAGGTTTCTCGTGGTGGAAGGGTCGAGCTTCTCACTGCCGACGATAGTTGCCCGCCAAAGCAATTCACGTACTGTATCCAGCGCCCGCAGCAATACGTCATGACCTTTTCGCGGCGTCAGCGAACCGACCGAAACAATGTGCGGCAGATCTCCGCCGCGCAGCGCAGGTTGAACGGGCTCGGTCCCTGGCAGAACAACCGTAATGTGAGATGAGGCGAGCCCATAAGAGCTTTCCAGCGTTTTCGCGGTCGCTGGCGAGGTGACGAAAACATGTCTGGTGCATGTCAGAGCAAGCCGCTCGCTGACCTCCAGCCTGACACGGTCCGCAGGATCAAGACCTGTCTCAAGAGCCAGCGGATGATGCACGAGCGCCAGGATCCGCAATCGTTCACGTTCACGCTGGGCCACCTCGTGCAGGACGCCATAGGCCAGACCATCCACGAGCAGCACGGTTCCATCCGGAAGTGCTGCAATCAATGATTCCGCGTTACGAAGATCCCTTTCGCGCGGGTAAGGGAACCCAGGGCCAAGCGGCATCATATTGACTGTCCAACCGGCTGATCTCAATTCACTGACGATATTGCGGTCGTAAGCGTAACCGCCGGTTTTCGTCATGAGATCGCCTGGATAGGCAAAGACGAGCGACGGGCTCAAAGTTCGGCCTCATACCATCCGCGCGCCATATGGCTTTCGTGCAGAAGAACACGCAATTTGCAGATACGATCACTTCCTGAACCAAGTTCGCCGGCCTTTACGGCTTTGGCGAGTTCATCGAAGATGTGCTTGGCGATCACTTCCGTTGTCGAAACGCGACCCTTGAATACCTCAACCTCATCGAGGTTCTGATAGTTTAGAGGCTTGAGCACCTTGGAAAGAACCTGCGTCGCCAGGCCGATATCGACAGCCAGACCATCGGCATCGACATCACGCGTGAAGAAGGCGGCATCGACGACGAAAGTCGCACCGTGCATTCCCTGGGCGGGGCCAAATACCGGTCTCGGCAGGCTGTGAGCAATCATGATGTGATCGCGAACTTCTACGGCAAACATGCAAATTTCCTTTTGATCAGTAGCGAATGCGGTGACACAGCGTGGAGGGATCGCTCAGGATACGACCGTAATGTTGGGGTAGACCATCGAAAGCGGTCTCCCCGGAGATCAGCACATCAAGTCTGTCGTCGCACAACAGTTCCAGCGCCTTGTGAAGCCGGCGCGCGTAGGTCCAGCGCGGTCGTTGAATAGGGGAGACTTGCCCTACTTGTGAACTGATCAGACGGAGCCTGCGTGAATGAAAAGCGCCTCCAAGCGGCAATGTCACGGATCGCTCACCGTACCAACTGGCTTCTACAATTCTGGCTTCCATACCTGCGTGATCAATACACTGGGCAAGCGCTTGCCCCGAGCCCGAGGCGTTGATGAGGACGTCGAATTCCCCTCTCAACTGGTCGGGATGGCAAAAGGCGGCGCCCATGCGTCCCGCCGGTTCAGACCGAGATGCATCCGGATCAACCAGCGTGCATTCTACACCCGGCACCTGCGATGCGAGGTAGCCGACCGCGAGACCGACGACGCCGCAACCAAAAACGGCGACACTGTCACCAATTCCGATCTGGGCATCCCAAGAAATATTGAGGGCAGTCTCCATGTTGGCGGCAAGAACTGCACGTTCTGCCGGCAATCCATCAGGGACGACGACTAGATTCTCCGCTCTGACAACATAGTGGCTCTGGTGTGGAAAAAGGCAAAAAACGGTGGTCCCCGTCTCAAGCCCCTCACCCTCTTCAACCTTTCCGACCGAGCTGTATCCGTATTTGACCGGGAACGGGAAGGCACCCGACATATGCGGAGCACGCATCCTCTCATATTCTGTTTCGGGTACGTTACCAGTAAAAACAGTGGTTTCCGTTCCGCGGCTGATGCCTGAAAACAGAGTTCTGACAAGTACTTCGTCACTTGATCTCGGCGACAAAACCTCTGACCGCAACACTGGATGTCCGGCTGCCTCACACCAGAGGGACTTGGCATCGACCATTGCTACACCATCTGTTCAAGTTAAGGCGTTGCTGACGGCGCGAGGCGGGAGTTTCCTCGGGTCAGCCGCTGCTAACTAGAGCTTCTTTCAGAATTTCCACCCCTGAACCATCAACTTTTATTTATGCACCTTCGACCAATCCAAGGAATGGGTTGGATGCGTAAGTAGCTGAAAATTCAATGGAGATGATCATGACCGAGCACAGCCCATTTGCTCTCGAGTTCAAAGACCCTTCCCGTGACGTAGAGCGTGCCGTAGCGGAGTTGCGGTTCGGTCGGCCGATCATACTCGAAGATAGATCTCGCGCTCTCGCCGTACTGGCTCTCGATGCCGTTTCCCCGGCCCTGTACGATCAATTCGCGGGTGTTGTTGGCCAGAAGCACCAGCTGTTTCTCACCCGTAATCGCGCCGAAAAACTCGGTATCACACGGGCAAGCGATATTGTCGCCCCGCTTCGAAATGTCAGTTTCCATCAGGCGTCGGAGCTTGCTTACACTCCCGGAGCCAAGCCATTGTCTACCTGGCGCAAGGCGCATGAGCTTGAGAGCGCGAGCGCAGAGCTTGCCAGCACAGCGCTGCTGCTTCCAGCTATGGTATGCGCAGAAGTAGAAAGAAGCGATAAACGCTTTTCGTCGTGCTGCACCCTGGATCATGCACAATTGTCCGCGTCTTCCAACGTTCGGCAGTCTTTCCAGATCGTAGCTCGCACACCGGTTCCGCTCGAAACATTTGGCTATGCGGATTTTGTCGTGTTCCGCGGCGGTCTGGCGCAGAAGGATCAGGTTGCGATCGTTGTCGGCCAGCCTGATGTGTCAAAGCCGGTGCCAATTCGTATACACTCGTCCTGCATTACCGGCGACTTGTGCGGCTCGCTGAAATGCGATTGCGGCGATCAGCTTCGAAACGGGCTCGATCTGCTGGCTAAGGCAGGTGGCGGCGTTCTCCTCTATCTTGATCAGGAAGGGCGCGGCACGGGCATTGGCGCCAAGATGCGGGCTTACGGCTTCCAGCATCGCGGAATGGACACAATCGATGCAGACGCCCAGTTGGGTTTCGGCGCCGATCATCGTCGTTATGAGGCTGCTGTCGCCATGCTGAAGCTGCTCAATATCGATGAGGTCATCGTCTACACCAATAATCCAACGAAAATCGCTGCGCTATCGGATGCGGGCATTCTCGTTCATGCACGCAGTGCCGTCACAGGCCGCGTTACCTCGGAAAATGAGTTTTACCTGCGCACAAAAACCGCTCGCGCTGGACACATGCTGGATGTCGACGCCTTGATCGCGGCTGAGTAAGGACTGACGTGCCGTCATGACAATTCTTGATTCCGACAGACGCAGCTCGAACAGTCTGCTCTCCGCTTTGCAGTCCTTCGACGTTGGTCGAAGGCTGCTAACGGATACCTTGAGATCGATGGCGGTGATCTTTACGCTATCTCTGTTGGGCAGCGTCGGCTTCGCTTACCATTATTCGCTGGAGCCCGCCGTTCCTCTTGCTGCGGCGGGATTGTTGGCTGTAATGTTCGGGCTGGCACTTTGCTTTTTGCCGCAGCATCGTCACACGAGCTTTGGTTACGCAAACATCGTAACGGCTATCCGTGCTGCTGCGACGAGCTTCGTAGCAGCGACGATACTTCTTTCGGATGCATTTGCAGACTCGGACGCAACAGGCTTGGTGTGGGCGGTTTTCACCATTACTGTGGTCGCGCTCACCCTCGACGGGTTCGATGGATACCTCGCCAGACGCTTCAACCACGTCTCGGAGTTTGGCGCCAGGTTCGATATGGAAGTCGATGCATTCCTGATTTTGATGCTGTCCTGTGCCGCGTTCGTTCTGGGCAAGGCCGGGGCATGGGTGCTGCTCATCGGTGCCATGCGATACATGTTCATTCTTGGTCAACTTGCCCTGCCTGCCCTCAATCAGCCTCTTGGACACTCGTTTCGCCGCAAGCTTGTCTGTGTGATCCAGGTGCTGGCTCTCGGTATAGTACTCGTGCCACTGGTCGTAGCGCCGATGTCTGCCTGGATTTTAGCCATTGCTTTACTCGCGCTGGTCTATTCATTCGCGGTCGATATTGTCGCACTCGTCCGTAGGTCGTACAGACCCGTTACGGCGCGCGGATAAAACGCTAAGGATGTTTATCTGCCTCTGGATGTGAAAAATACCAATAGACTTGGTGCTGCGCCGAGCATGGCTACGGCTCCATAAAGTAGGCTTGCTGCGATGCCCTGGTCCGCAGTGTAGCCGACCATAGGCCAGAGAGCCGCCGCAGCAGCCTCTCTTGTTCCCCAACCGCCGAAGCCACTCGGCAAAACCATTGTCAAAAGGCAGAGAGGGACGACCATCAGTGCCGCACCGATCGTCAGAGGACTGCCAGTTGCGTGGGCGCACAGCATGAAAAGCGCAATATAGGATGTAACGATCAGGACACTTGTCGTCAGTTGGTAACCCGCCGCTCCCACGCTGCAGAAAGCTGCGTGAAGATCACTCGCCAGCCCTTTAAACCTGGTCCGCATCACTGGGAGAACCGCTAAGCACAAGACTGCCGCCACGACACCGACCACGGCCAGCACAGCCCATTTATCGTATCCATTGATCCGATCTGGCCAAAGCAGAAGGCCCACCAGAACGAACATCAAAAGGGCCGCCTGGCCAGACAGCCGCTCGAGAATGACGGACGTCGCAGATCGCGCCAGACCCGATCCATCCTGCGCCCGTCCGCGATAAGCGCGGATCGCATCGCCTGCGACACCGCCGGGCATCAGTTGGTTTAGACCTGTCGATAAGTAATACTCGCGAACGGCTTGCCACTTCCCGATGGGCTGTCCAATGCGCAATGCGGTATATCGCCAGCGGAATGCGGACATGCAGATCTGGAACTGGACCAACAACAACCCGGCAGAAAGGTGGACCAGGGAAACTGACGAAAGAGATTTTAGAACGATGCTCCAGTCGGTTCGCCAGACCACCCACGCCGCAAGAATCAAGGCGAGAGCGGTACCGAAGATGCGCACCAGCTTCAAAATCGGGCTCCTTTCCTCGAGCAGGGTGATCGCCATTCACGATCAGGGCGTAGTTCAAGTTACGGAACGTCGGCTGTGATGGACCGGCGCGGATGACGACGGGCGGGAATGATTTGCATGTTTGTAAGCACGACGCGATTTCTTTCGTTTTGCATCCTATTGTCCGCGTTCATCAACATGCCGGACCATCCCGAAGCATTCGATTTCCGGACATTCCTGTCCATCCCCCTTGAGGTACCGATAATAGCTCTTGGTCTCATCATGGTTCCCGGCAAGTGGCTCGGGAAACTTGCGGCTGTGGTCACCGTCCTGACAAGTGTTCTGGTTCTGCTCAAACTGGCAGACATCGCGACGCAATCGGCGTTTCAGCGACCGTTCAACCCCTATCTCGATATCAAAATGATTGGAGACGGCTGGAATGTGCTTTCCAGGAGCATCGGTACCGGGATCGGCGCATTTGCGATCTTGTGCGGATTTTTCAGCCTTTTCATAATATTTGGCCTGTTTTATTGGTCATGCAACTTTCCGGGAGGCTGGTCTTCCAAACGCAGGCTATACGGCTGCATGGCGGTTTCGACAGCATTGATCGGGCTTTCGCTTTTGATGCTAAGAAGCGGAGATGATCGGCACGCGCTCGCGGTTGAAGCCAAGGCCGCGCCCTATCTGCTACAACGGCTCGATCTGATTTCGCATGCAATCGCTGATATGCACCGCTTTGAGGTTGAGCTTGCACAGTCCGACCCCTTCAAGGGCAAATCCGAACTCATGGAACGGGTCAAGGGGCGTGACGTTTTCCTGATATTCGTTGAGTCCTATGGACGCAGTGCCGTTGAAGACGCACGTTTTTCGCCGCGTATCGCTGCACGATTTGAGGATATGCAGAAAAACCTCGAACAGTCCGGCTTTCAGATTGCCAGCCGCTGGGTCACATCGCCGACTGTGGCGGGCCTCAGCTGGCTTGCGCATGGCACATTGTTGTCTGGTCTCTGGATCGACAGTCAGGCGCGCTACGATCGGTTGGTGATGAGTGATAGAAGCAGTCTCAACAGCCTGTTCAAGAATGCAGGCTGGCAGACCGTGGCGGCCATGCCTGCCATAACGCTGGAGTGGCCGGAGAGCGCCTATTTTGGTTATGATCGGGTCTATGCGGCGAAAGATCTGGGTTATCAAGGCCAACCCTTCAACTGGATCACAATGCCAGACCAATATACGCTTTCGGCCATTCAAAAACTCATTCGAGATCCGCAACCACGTCGGAATGTCATGATCGAGACCGCCCTCATCTCAAGTCATGCGCCATGGACGCCAGTTGCTCATATGATCGACTGGCAAACGATAGGTGATGGGAAAGCCTTCAATGACCAAGCGGCTTCAGGCGAATCGCCGGCCTTTGTTTGGGCCGACCCCGACCGCATTCGGGACCATTACATCCGGACTATAGATTATTCGCTGGAGGCGGTGGCAAGCTATATCCTTACGTTCGGTGATGATGCGATCTTCATTGTTGTCGGTGATCATCAGCCGGCATCAGTCGTAACCGGGCCGCACGCAACTCGCGATGTTCCAATCCACATCATAGCAAAGCGCGCCGATATCGTGGCCGATTTCCTCCGGCACGGCTTCAGTTCGGGCTTTAGGCCGGAGCAGACCGAAGGCCTGAGGATGGATCAACTCCGCAACCTTATTGTAGAGGTTTTTTCCAGACCAAATCCTTGACGCTCTGAAATCGATCGAGCAGATGCGTTTGAGACCATTGACTTCAAGTATTCCATCGGTGCCGCAATGAGTAATCACCTCAATCCTTGAACGTGATACAATATCACCTTAAAAGAAATTTATGTATAAAATCGTATAAAAACCAATTCATCTGTATAACATTCGAAAATTGCAGCCATCACAATTTATAGACCAGCCAAAACAATAGTATTATTCCATTGCTGACGGCGACATCAAAATCTAAAATTATCACATTCTGATTAATATATTTTTATTAACCATCAGATCGGTTTGTTTCATAGTTACACCTTCGTCAATGATTTTGAAAGAACCGCGCAACCATCATCAGGGACGCAAGATTTATACAACCTACTTATAATTGCACTGTGATTGGAACCCTGATGCTGTCGACATTCGCAGGCCAGAAGGCCCTGAAGACGCGTTTCAATTGGCGTCGCTCCATCATCGGCAAGGTTACCTCATTCCTGCTGTTTGCTGTCGCGCTTGCCTACATCTCGGGCGCTGCGACGGGCTGGATCATGATCGAACGCAGTCAGCGAGACGAATGGCGACAGCAGGCGGGCACCAACATCCAGATCGCCAGCAGTGCAATTCGAAGCGTCTATACCTTCGTTGCCGTGGACATGACACCGTCTAGCCAGATTGTAAGGATCATCACCGACCGCATGATAGGGGACGATGCGTCGGTGCTGGATACCGGCTATGTGGCCGTAGATGTTCTCGCGCTCGCTTCTGTGCAGACCAAACAGAAGGTGTGGCTTCTCCAATTTGATGATTCAACCAAAAGCATGGTTTCTATCACTGACAGTGACGGCGGGCCTGCCGGTTTGACGTTATCCGTTCAGGACAAAGGAGGACCTTCAGCAGATTACACGGAGTTTTCCACTGGCTTCGCCAAAATCGGCACGGAAGAGCATTACATCGGCTATCTGCCTATCCGCTCTTCCGAGGGCAAGATACTCGGTGGCGTTGCAGCATCGGTCGGGACGACTGAATCGCTTATGGCAACTCGCAGTCTCTTTTACCGTAACTCCCTGCTCTCTTTCAGTGTCATCATGCTCGCAACCGGCGGGGCAATTGCGTTGCTCCTTCGCAGCCTTTTCAAACCCGTGCCTGTGCTAATTGAAGCCCTAAAGCGGATCGCCCGCGACGAAACCGGAAACATTACCCCGTATCAACGACGACAGGATGAAATCGGGCAACTTGCCACGACGATCGAAACCTTGCGAGAGGCTGTGGTCGAGCGTGAACATTTGAGACAGATGCGGGAGGCAGCCAGAGAACTTGAGCATCTTGCCCATCATGACGCTCTGACGGGACTGCCAAACCGGGCGTATCTCCAAAAAGCACTGAGTAGTTTACTTGAAGAGGTCGAGGTCGGAAACAAGATCATTAACGTGATGTTGCTGGATCTTGATCGCTTCAAGCCCGTGAATGACACCTATGGGCACGCTATTGGTGACCAGGTGCTGATATCGACCTGCAAACGCGTTTCCACGTTGCTTGGGCCAGACGATGTATTTGCCCGCCTCGGTGGTGACGAGTTCGCGCTCATCCAAGTGGTAGCCTTGAACGCCGAGAAGGAGGCGAAGCGGCTTGCTACACGAATTTTGGAAGCAATTTCCCGACCCTTTCAGATCAACGAACTTTCATTGTCTATCGGTGCCAGCATCGGAATTGCCAGGGCGCCATTACACGGTCGAAACTCCAATCAAATTTTGAGCAATGCGGATGTCGCTCTTTACACATCAAAGGGTGCAGGCCGCGGTTGCTTCCACATATTCGAACCAGGGATGACCATGGAAACATCACACCGCTCCACCACAGAGCTGGAGCTCATGACTGCCCTGAACGAGAACCAGTTCGAGGTACATTATCAGCCTATCGTTGCTATCGGCGAGGGTAGAATTTCCGGCTATGAGGCGTTGGTGAGATGGAATCATCCCAAACGCGGCTTCATCACACCTGACAAGTTCATCCCTGCGGCTGAGGAAACCGGCTTTATAGTTGAGCTAGACCGGTGGGTCCTGAAGCAGGCATGCCGCCAGATGGCAGGCAAGGATGATCAGACAACAGTCTCTGTTAACATCTCTGCCATCGGCCTGCTGAGACAGGATCTGCCAGATTTCATTCGTGCTACACTCAACGAAACCGGCCTCACGGCTGACCGTCTGGAGATAGAAATTACCGAAACCAACAAAGTCGAAGGCAAGGAGGCGATCACCATCCTGACGGCCATTCGGGCGATGGGTGTCGGCATTGCACTTGATGATTTTGGAACCGGGTTCGCATCCTTATCCTATCTGATTGATTTGCCGGTCACGCGTATAAAATTGGATCGCCGCTTCATTTCAGGTGTCGCGGAAAGTGCCCGCTGTCTCAATATCGTCCTGTCGACTGTTTCACTGGCCCGTGGACTGGACATCAGCGTGACCGCCGAAGGTGTGGAACACAAGGAACAACTGGATCTGCTCCGCGCGGCCGGTTGCGGGTCTGTCCAGGGCTATCTGCTTGGGAAGCCACAGGCCAGCTTCATGGAACAGTATCTGGGATCGAGCGCTGCCTGAGACAAAAGGGAACGATCTTCATGCCGGGACATAATACGATTGCAGCGACCGTGCGTACTATCAAGACATTCTCAAACCTATGGAGACCCGTACAAACAGTCTTGTGGCCTATGACAGTGGTGCTGCTGGCTGTAGGAGGCGTCAACGCATCGGCGGAAGAATCTTCGGATACTTTGACGAAAATCAGAAAAACCGGAACAGTCACAATTGGACATCGCACCTCGGAACCGCCCTTCTCTTATCTCGTTGCAGGTGTAGCAACGGGTTACACGGTCGAGATCTGTCAACGAGTTGTCAAAGACATAGGGTCCAAACTTGGCATTCCCGATCTTAAGATTGAGTATGTTTCGGTGACATCGGCCACTCGCTTCGTCATGGTCAAGTCCCGCCGGATCGACATGGAATGCGCCGCCACGACGAATAATGCCGAGAGGCGTAAGATGGTCGCGTTCTCTTACCCGCACTTTGTCACGGCAACGCGTTTCGTATCGCTGAAAAGCTCCAACATCCACACAATTGCTGACCTTGCCGGCAGGAGCATTGCTGCCACGACCGGGACCGTTAATCTCGAGCAGTTGAACGCTATCAACCGGCAGCGAATGCTGAATATCTCCGTCCTACTGAATCGCGAAAATTCGGACTCCTTTAATATGGTCACCAATGGCAAGGCATCTGCCTTCGTCATGGACGACATCCTTCTCGCCGGTCAGATTGCAGCATCCTCCCGGCCTGATGATTACGTAATATCGCAGGAAACGTTCAGCCCGCCAGAACCCTATGGCATTTTGCTGCCCTTGGGTGATGAAGCGTTCAAAACACTCGTAAACAGCAGTCTCGAGAAGCTGTTTACCAGCAAGGATATCCAGGAGCTTTATACAAAGTGGTTCGAGCGGCCAATTCCACCGCTGGGACAGAATATGAAACTGCCGCTGTCGCCCGAATTGAAGGCGGTATTTTCTAAGCCAAAAGAGTATTTGGAGTGATTTGATGCTAAATTTCTTATTAACGGGATTCTTTTCTGCTGCGTTGTTCTTCCTTTCGCCCCTTTCAGCATTTGCTCAAACCGACCAGACCTACAAAGGATCAACAATAGAACGCATTAAAGAAACACGGATCCTGCGAATTGGTTACGGCTTAGATCCACCATTTTCCTATAAGCAACTGGACGGTCAGATCGTGGGCTATTCTATAGATCTTTGCAGGGCGATGGCCGAGGAAATGCGGGCCATGCTCGATCTACCGGAATTATCTGTAGAACTGGTTCAGCGCACACCGGCAAATCGTATTCAGTTGCTCAATGATGGAGGGATGGATATCGAATGCAATGCAAGCACCAACGTGGCGGATCGACGAAAGGTCGTTTTCTTTACACCGCCCCATTTCATCGCTCAGACGAGGGTCGTTTCGCTCGCGCGCAACAACATCAACGGACTTGATGATCTGAGAGGCAAGAGTGTTGCTGTCGTCCTTGGAACAGTCAATGTAAGCCAAATTTTGCAGCTGTCTCGCGAGAGAAAACTCGGTCTTGTCTCGGTAGCCGTCAACGAAGTTCGCGAGGCCTTCGAACTTGTGAAGGCCGGACGCGTCTCGGCATTCGCGATGGACGACGTTTTGATCCGCAATCTCATAGGCCAGTCAGGAAACCCGGATGATTATGTGGTAAGCGCGGAGGCAATATCTGAACCACAACCCTACGGTTTCATGACCCGAATCAACGATCCGGAATTTGCAGAACTCGCAGCGACAGCGCTCCGCGGTGTCTTTCGTCGCCCGCAAATGCAGGAGATTTACGACCGATGGTTCATGCAGCCCTTCGAGGGCTCTCCTCAAGGCCTAAACCTTCCGATGAGCGACGAACTTAAAGCGTCTTTCGCGACACAGTGATCAGGTCGGCGCAGAGCCAGTCCGCGCCGATACTTTCTCGACTGACACCGCCCTTCAGGCTGCTTCGAGCTTGGCTTCCAGCGGGATTTCCACGTCGATCTCCAGAATGGAGAACCGCTCGTCGCGATCCATCTTGACGTGAACGCGCTCGCTGTCGAGTTCGACATGCTTGGCAATGACAGCCAGAATCTCCTCGCGCAAGACAGCGACGAGATCGTTGCCAGTAGCGACGCGCTCATGCGCCAGCAGAACCTGTAATCTCTCGCGCGCCAGCGGCGCGGATCTCTGCTTATTGAAAAGCCGGAAAATATTCATGCAGCCCTCCGCGAGAAGATCTTGCCGAACAGACCACGCTTTTCTTCAGGCATGGTGACGGGAATGTCTTCACCGGCCAGACGGCGGGCAGCTTCGAAATAGGCCTGGGCAGGAGCAGATTTTGCATCAGCGATCGTTACCGGAGCGCCGATGTTGGAAGCCTTCAACACATCCATGCTTTCCGGAATGATGCCGAGGAGAGGGATGGAGAGAATTTCCAGCACGTCCTCGACTTTCAGCATGTCACCGCGTGCGGCGCGGTTCTGGTCAAAACGGGTCAGAAGAAGATGCTTCTCCATGCGCTCGCCCCGCTCCGCCTTGACCGTTTTAGAGTCCAGCAAACCAATGATGCGATCGGAATCACGGACCGAGGAAACCTCTGGGTTGGTGACAACCACAGCCACATCCGCATGACGCATCGCAAGCGTCGCGCCGCGCTCGATGCCCGCAGGGCTATCGCAGATGACCCAATCGAAATAGCGCTTGAGTTCGTTTATGACCCACTCGACGCCCTCCGGCGTCAGGTTGTCCTTGTCGCGCGTCTGGGAGGCAGGCAGCAGGAACAGGTTTTCGATCCGCTTGTCGCGGATGAGTGCCTGTGTCAGCTTCGCATCGCCCTGAATGACGTTGACGAGATCGTAAACGACCCGGCGCTCGGCGCCCATGACCAGATCGAGGTTGCGCAGGCCAACATCGAAGTCCACGACGACGACCTTTTCATTGCGCTGGGCAAGCGCTGCACCCAAAGCAGCTGTGGAGGTTGTCTTACCGACCCCGCCCTTGCCTGACGTAACGACGATTACCTTCCCCATCTTTCTCTCCTGTTCATGAGCGTGGTGCAGCTCAATTGACTTTTCCGGCAACGATTGCATCTCCCTCGAGCCAGACCTGCACGGGTTGTCCAAGCAGATCCGTAGGCAGATCCTCAGCCATCTTGTAAATTCCATCGATCGCGATCAGTTCGGCTTCGAGTTTGCGGCAGAATATGCGCGCCTGCGAATTGCCAACGGACCCGGCCATAGCTCGTCCACGAAGAGTGCCGTAAACATGCACCGATCCGCCCGCGATGACCTCAGCGCCAGAGGCAACGGAGCCGACGATCGTGACGTCCCCTTCCGTAAAGATGATAGATTGTCCGGACCTTACGGGCTCGTTGATCACCAGAGATTGCAAGGCAGAGCGCGGCGCCTGCAGCACAGTTGCCTGCGGCTCTGTTTGCAAATCGCCGGAATCCGAAACGGCGGGCTGAACAGCGATAGCAACCGGCTCAACGGAGGCAACATCCACATCACCGGCCGGACGCCCACCCTTCAGGACCGGCGGCATGCCGGGTGCAATCATCGAATGGCGAGCACCTTCAATACCCATGATCCTGACATTGCGCTCGGCCAGATGCGCGAGAAACTCCCCAAGCTGCTGCCGATCGATCTGCAGATCTGTGACATCGAGGACGACCGGACGACCCAGGAAGAAACCTGCGGAACGCGCTGCCAGATCATCCAGCCTCTCCAACCACTGATCAAGGGGCAGTTCAGGCGTCAGAACGACGGCGAGAAACGAGCGTCCCTTGATCCTGATCGAGCGTGAATCTGTTTGCACTTTGGTCATCTTCGTTAACAAATGGTTGATTTCTGATAGCGGCTATATGGTTAACAAAGAGTTAACGGCGGAAGTGCCAGTCTCCCGGTCCGCATCGCGAACGGATACGGGCTGCGGAGATCGGTGATTGAATTCGCTCACCTTTTTAGTCAGACGAAGCTTATGCCAAACTTGCGCCGACAGCCGATCGCTGTGCCAATCTGGCAAACAGTCGGTCACTAATTGTTAAGATGTTGCAGCGGAAAAAATGGCCAACCCTGACGGGAAACCGATCCCAAAACGAAAAAGCCTGCCGCGGGAGGAGGTGCGGCAGGCTTTCCGAAAAGAACCGAACAACAGCATGGGAGGAGGAGTTGCTGTCGTTCCTACAAGCCAACTTTGGGAGGAGGAAGAGTTGGCCTGATATCGAAACTACGCGGGAGGAGGATGCGTTGTTTCGATAACCAGAGATTAGCAAATCTTCCGACAAGCGGAAGCGCTTATGTTGCAGTGCAGCTATGCATAAATGCAATGCAGCATAAGCTGCAAAAGCAAAACGCCCGCTTGAGGCGGGCGTTGCGACTTGCGAGGAGCTAAACGATTAGCGGGATACGGAACCGCGGGCAACCGCTTCGATTTCCGAGCGGGAAATGCCCATGTCAGCCAGTTCACGGCTCGACATGCGAGCGAGTTCGTTGACAGTCTGACGGTACTTGCGCCAATTGTTGAAGGAGCGTGCTACGTTCATTTTCTTCGCCTTTCTGAGGTCTTGGAGACGTCAGCAACTGGATCAGTTCCGGCGTCGTTTCGATGAGTTCTATATAGTCCCGTACCCGCCGAACTTGCAGAGACAAGACTTCACGCCACCCATGCGCTGAACGCATTGGTTTCTCGATCGTTAATAACAAGACGCAGGGCTGCTGTTATTTGCCCCAGGTGCGAGCCAGCACATCAAGCCAGTTACGATAAGCAACTCGCTCGATCGAAATCTGATCAAAACCGTTATGCCGCATAAGCTCGATCAGACGCGGCAACCCGGCGGCATCCTTCAGTTCATTGGGAACGGTCGTTCCGTCAAAATCGGAACCTAGTGCTACACGCTCGATGCCGATGCGGTCCGCTACATAGCGAATGTGGTCGACAACGATCTGCATCGGAGTATCGAGGTTCCGCACCCCATCATCCCGGAGAAACAGGACTCCGTAATTGATGCCAACGAGGCCTTTGCTTTCGCCAATCGCATCAAGCTGGCGGTCCGTCAGGTTTCGGCTGTGCGGGCTGAGCGCATGTGCATTGGAGTGTGTCGCCACAAGCGGCGCATCGGAAAGTCTTGCGATGTCCCAGAACCCCTGTTCGTTCATGTGCGAAAGGTCGATCAGGATCTTAAGATCATTGCAGGCGCGAACAAGAGCGCGCCCTGCCTGCATCAACCCCGGCCCGATATCGGGAGAATGAGGCACTCGGAACGGAACACCATGAGCGAAAATGTTAGGTCTGCTCCAGACGGGCCCAAGGCTGCGTAAACCGGCCTGATGAAGCACGTAAAGCGCATCGAGATCCTCACCAATGCCCTCCGCACCTTCGATATGAAGCACCGGGGCAAAAACGGACTGTTCAATGCAGGTCTGCAATTCGCTTGCACTGCGGCAAACCTTGATCTGTCCCTGTGAACGCGCTTCCAACTCAAAGAGTTTTCGGGCCATTGCCAACGTCTGGTTCAATGCGGAAGGCTGGCCCGGCGCAACGAAGTTGCCCTCGGCATCCGGCTTGTGATGCGGAGACGGAACGAAGATGGCAAAAAGCCCTCCTGCTAATCCGCCGGCTCTGGCACGCGGCAGATCGACATGCCCCCTTCCCTCACCCTCCAGAAACCGGGCGACGGGATCGTCTTGGCCCGGCTGCATCATGCGCAGCAGAACATCGTTGTGACCGTCTATGATCGGGACAAGCGGGAGATTGGGCATGATGCATTCCAATAAAACATATCGAACTGTTCCCCCAGTCCTACGTCAGCCAGCCTCTCAGGGCAAATCGGCAGCATTTACCCGCGTATCTTGGCCACTGCGGTGGATGCACGCTCTACCAGATGACAGGCCAGTTCGACGCGCCGAGCAGGGTTGATCCTGCCCGCCATACTGTCGCTGATCAGATCGAGAGCAGCCGAACCAATTTCCCGCATCGGCAGATGCATTGTCGTCAGCGGCGGATTGACGAAAGAAGCCTGAGGCAAATCATCCATACCTACGACGGACACATCATCCGGCACTGTAAAACCGGCCTTTTGAACACCAATGATGGCGCCAACCGCCAGACTATCGCCTGCGGTCACGATGGCGGAAAAGTCCAGGCCTCGGTCCCGTATGCGTTCTTCGATTGCTCTTGCCGCCAATTCGGGAAGCCAGTCATCGACCGAAATGATCAGATCCGGGTCAGCAACCAGCTGATGCGCCTTCAGCGCATCCTGCCAGCCGTCGCAACGGTGCAGAATAGTCCGCCGTCCCGGACGCATCAGGAAGAGAATACGCTTGTGACCAAGCTGTATCAGATGTTCTGTGGCAAGCCTTGCCGCGGAGCGATTGCAAGGCGTCACGCTGGAGAGACGCATCAGAGGATCATGTCCATTCAACAGGACCACCGGTTTCGGAAAATCGCGCGTCGCTGCCAGCATGGCCTCGTCGTCCACCGTCAGAAACAGAAGACCTGCGGTTTCGGGGTCATCCCGCGCTTCCTGCAGCATCTGGGTTTCATCCGCTTTGTCGGCGATAGGCCGCGTCACGATCTCAAGATTGAGCGCCTCTGCACGCTCACGCAGTCCCTCGAGCACATAGAGCGTGAACTGGTTGCGCACATAATCGATCATCGCGGCGCTTGAGGCCGCCAACACGATCTTGCGGCCTGCAAGGGCAACGGGGAGCGTGTAATTCACCTGTTTGGCAGCAGCCAGAACCTTTTCGCGTATCTCCGGTTTCACGCCTTTCTCGCCTGCAAGCGCGCGTGAAGCGGTACTGATCGACACACCGCTCGCCGATGCGACGTCTTCCAACTTGATCCGCCTGGATTTGGCAGCCCGTTTTCCGGGCAAGGGTCGACTGGTCATGGTTCATCTCGCGTTTGCAGCAAATTGCAAAAAATTTTCAGCTTGCGCAACGATTTTCGTGATGGTTTCTTCTTGCTCATGAACGACGCCTTGGGAGAGGCGGATGCAGGAGGATTACAATGGCCCTGAATGGCGACACCATTCTTGCCAATCTCGATCGGCTTGTTGCCGGGATAACTGGCCTGAAGAACGAGGGCCGTTTTCACGAGCCCAACCTCGATGGCACGGCAGGAGACTACATTTCATTCGACAGCTGGGAATGGCCGCAGGGCGTTGGCCTCTATGGCATTATTCGCCTGTGGCAGTTCACCGGCCGGGATGATCTGAAGGCCCTGATCGAGGGTTGGTATGAGCGGCGGCTGGCAGCCGGCCTTCCGAAATTGAACGTCAATACCACGGCGCCGATGCTTGGCCTTTCCGTGCTTTGGCGCGAAACGCAGGATGACCGTTGGAAAGAGACGCTGGACACTTGGGCGAGCCGCGTCATCACCGAAATGGGCCGCACCCAGGAAGGTGCATTCGAGCACCATGTCTCCGACAAGGTGAACGACGACGAGTTGTGGGACGACACGCTTTATATGGTTGCGCTGTTTCTGGCCTCCTATGGTCAGGCAAGTGGCCGCAAGGAGCTGGTCGATGAAGCGGCCCGGCAGTTCCTTGTGCATGCACGCTACCTTTCAGATCCGGAAACCGGCCTGTGGTTCCATGGCTGGACATTTGATGGACGCCATAACTTTGCCCGAGCACGCTGGGCGCGTGGCAATGCATGGATCACGGCTGGCATTCTGGATCTCTTCGATCTGGCAGAACTTCCCACCTCGGTGCGGGATTTCCTTCTCGGCGTATTGACGGCCCAGGTAAACGCCCTGCTTCCCCTGCAAGCCGAGAGCGGCGCCTGGCGCACCCTGCTCGACGATCCAACATCTTACGAGGAAACCTCGGCAACTGCGGGGATTGGCTACGGCCTGCTGAAAGCCTATCGTCTGGGCTATGGAGACGAGAGCTGGAAGGCAGCAGGCCTTCGGGCGGTCGAGTTTGTCCTACGCAACATCGATGCAAGCGGAACCGTACTCAACGTTTCCTACGGCACCCGCATGGGTCACGACCTGCAGTTCTACAAGGACATTCCAATACAGCCGACCGGTTACGGGCAGGCCCTCTCCATCCTTTGCCTGTCGGAAGCCCTGAACCACGTAGAAGCTTCCGAGGTGGCGGCATGACCATGCGCGTTCTTTTCGGCGCCGCTCCAGCAGACATCAAGACCTACGACACACAGAAGCTGCGCAATGCATTTCTTGTTGAAGATCTGTTCCAGCCGGGTCAGGCAACCTTTGTTTACACGCATGTCGATCGACTGATCCTTGGCGGCGCGGTTCCGAACGCGTCCCCGCTCACCTTCGGGTCCGGCGAGGATATCGGAACACCCTATCTTCTCTCCGCACGAGAGATGGGCATCGCCAATCTTGGCGGCTTGGGCAGCGTGACCGTCGATGGCGAAACATACAATCTCGACAACCGCGATGTTCTTTATGTCGGGCGCGGGGCGCGATCCATCTCAGTTCAATCAGCGAACGCGCAGCAGCCCGCACGCTTCTACATGAACTCCGTTCCAGCGGGCGCCGATTTCCCGCACCGGCTGATCAAGCGTGCGGAATCCAAGCTGCTTGAACTGGGTGATGCGAAGCGCGCCAACAAGCGGAACCTGCGCATGTACATCCACCCGCAGGTCGCTCCGTCCTGCCTGCTGCTGATGGGCATCACGGATCTGGCTGAAGGCAGCATATGGAACACCATGCCGCCGCACCTGCATGAACGGCGAATGGAAGCATACTGCTATTTCGACATGTCCCCCGAAGATAGAGTGATCCATCTGATGGGCAGACCAGAGGAAACACGCAACCTCGTGGTCGCAGATGGCAATGCGGTACTTTCCCCCGCCTGGTCCATCCACATGGGCGCAGGAACGGGACCTTACTCCTTCGTCTGGGGCATGACCGGCGAGAACCAGGAATACAACGATGTGGCCCCGGTGGCCGTGGCGGATCTGAAATGACGACAGAACAGAACTATATGCGCAAGACTTTGAACGCGGGCGAGCCGGTCCGGTACTGGCAGCTTGGCGCGCTGATGGAAGACCGCTTCGATGTGGCCGATCAGCCGATGAAGGGCGAGATGGACCCCTTCTTCTTCCTGACCAAGCACAAGAACTTCATTCCGCACGAATATCCGTGCCGCACGATCTTTGCAGAAACCTATCGTGGCAAGCGCCCGGATGTGCGAGGGTCCTTCGAGGCAAAGCAGTGGTGGCTGCCGTTCGGCTCCCCCCGTGTCGATCTTTCCGGTTTCTGGTTCCGCCCCACGCGTTTGGCAACTTGGGCCCGCACCTACCTGGATGTCAGCGAGGCAGGTTTAGCGCGCATTCGTCTCGGCACCTGCGGCGGCGCGGTCCTATTCCTGAACGGTCAGGAAGTGGGCTGGATGGCACCCTATGGCCGAAATCTCGAAACGAAGCAGGAGTTCGAGCTCGACCTGAAGTCCGGGCTGAACGAGATCACGCTGTTTTTCGATGATCTTGCGGAACGCGACGCTCGCTACTTCTATCAGTTCGACTACTTGACCGGCCCTGACGTGAAAATTGCGATCCCGGTCCCAGTGGAAGGCGCTGTCGCCGAAAGTATCGAAAACGCACTGGAAGGCATGCATCTTGATCGCCCCGCCTATTTCAGCGGCGATATCACGCTGCTTTTCGCCAAGCCACTGCCCGTTGCCGTCGAGGTAAATGTTGCAGTCGAAGGCGACTTCATGTCGCGTGAGCGGTTCGATCACGATTTCAAGCTGCCTGCCGGCGCAACGAGCCTAAACCTCGGCTCTGCCGAAAGCGCACCGGCCGATTTCCGCCATTTCCGCATCAGGCTCGATGCTGGCGGCTTTGTTGCGGCACGCCCACTTGGCGTCGAGATTTGCCATGCGGAGCGCCAGGGTCAGGCTCCGGCTTCACTTCAGGACCGTATCGTCGAGACATTGACCGAAGTCTCCGAGCATTCCGAGCGCGATACGGTGCGTGCCTTCGCACGACTGGCAAGCGGTCGTGCCGGCAGCGATACCGATGCAATGATCGAGGAGATCCTGCCATCCATCGAAGATTGCCATGATTGCGCCGATTTCTCGTTGGTCCCACTCATCTGGTCTCGCACCGTCTGGGGCAAGGATATCAACCAGAAGACACGCGATCGTATCGATGGCGCCATCCTCAATTATCGTTACTGGATGGATGAGCCGGGCAACGACGTTCAGTGGTATTTCTCCGAGAACCACGCACTGCTTTTCCACACATCCTGCTATCTGGCGGGACATCTGCTGCCGGATGCCACCTTCGTGCGCTCTGGCCGCAAAGGTTCCGAACAGGCAAAAATCGGGGCCGAGCGGGTGCGTGCATGGCTCGACCATTTCGAACACTGGGAAATGGCAGAGTTCAACTCTGCGCCCTATTTCCCGATCGATCTGAAGGGCCTGACGGCGCTGGCAGCACTTTCGCCGGACAAGGATATCGCGGACCGCGCCAAGGCTGGCATCATCCGGCTGTGCGAGATTGTCGCTCGCTCCGCCCATCATGGCATGCTGACGGCAGCGCAGGGCCGCTCTTACGAACACACGCTGTGTGCCGGTCGCTCGCTGGAGCTTTCTGCAGTTGCGCGTCTTCTCTGGGGCAAGGGCTGGTATGGACGCCGAGTTCACGCGCTGCCACAACTGGCCGTCTGCATTCGGGATCATGGCCTCGTGGTGCCGGAAGATCTGGCAGCTATCGCCAGCCATCGTCGTGCCAAGCATCAGGAATGGCGCTTTGCGCAGGGTCAAGACAGCTTCGCTGCCCTCTACCACTACAAGGGCGAACATTACGCCATGGGTTCCGCCGTCCACTACCGCTGGAAGGACTGGGGCTATCAGGAAACCGTTCTGCACCTGCGTATCGGCGAAAGGCCGGAGGCAGCAATCTGGATCAATCATCCGGGTGAAATCATCCAGCTTGGCTACGGGCGCCCCTCCTACTGGGGTGGCTGCGGCTCGGTACCAAGAGTTCAGCAGTACCGCGGTCTGGCTGTGGTCGATTTCGACGTGCATGAGGAGCAGCCTGATTTCTCGCACGCGTGGTTCCCGAAAGCGGAATTCGACGACGTCAAGATTGCTGGAAACAAGGCTATCGCCCGCAGCGGTCGGGGCATCGCACTCCTGATTGCGAGCGATACACTGTCGCAGGTCGATGAAGGTCCGTCCGCAGGCGCGGAGCTTCGCATTCCAGGGCGTAAGACACGCTGGATCGTCCGTCTTTCCGAAGGTGACGGATTGACGGAGATCGAAGCGCGCTATGGCGACTTGGCGATAGTTGAGAATGATGGAATATTCACCGTCAACGACCCTGATTATGGGCCTGTCCGGTTCTTGGCCGATGGCTCGGTCGAGGCGGAAGGCAGAACACTTCGTCGCGAGGATTACACCGTGAGGGGCCAAGCGATCGACCTGTAAACAAGCCGGGCGGATGGAGGATCTGCCCATCGGAGGAGGAAAGACAATGGCATTGAAGTCGCTTTTTGCAGCATCCGCTTTGGCGTTGCTGGCCACCACGGCCCATGCGGGCGATGTCCGCATCATGTGGTATTCGGATGGTATCGAGGGAGAAGTCTTTCAAGATCTCGTCAACAGGTTCATGAAGGAGAACCCAGGCATCAACGTCATCGTTGATAATGTGGCCTACAGCGTCATCAAGGAGCAGCTTCCGGTTCAGCTGGAAGCCGGCAACGGCCCCGATATCGCCCGCGTCACCGCGATCAAGGATCTGGCGAAACATTGGCTGGATCTGCGCCCGCTGGTGGCGGATGCGAAATACTGGGACGAGAACTTCGGCGCCAATGCCGACTGGATGCGACCGGACGGCTCCAACCAGATTTCCGGCTTCATGACACAGCTGACGCTGACCGGCGGCTTTGCCAACAAGACCCTGTTCGAGCAGGCGAATGTCCCGCTTCCGGGGCCCAAGGCGACTTGGGATGAGTGGGCAGCCGCGGCAAAGAAGGTCGCACAGAGCCAGCAGATCCCCTATCCAATGGCGATGGACCGTTCCGGCCACCGCATCACCGGTCCGGCCATTTCCAACGGCGCCAATTACATTGGCAAGGACGGCAAGCCCGCTCCGCTCGACGCTGGCGCCAAGGCCTTCCTCGGCAAGTTCGTGGATTGGTCCAAGGATGGCACGATGTCGAAGGACGTCTGGGTGTCGGCAGCTGGACAATCCTATCGTGCCGCTGCAGACGATTTCATCAACGGTCAGGTCGCATTCTACTACGCAGGCTCATGGCAGGTCCCGAACTTCGCAAAGAAGATCGGCACCAATTTCGATTGGGTTGCCACGGGAAGCCCCTGCGGTCCGGCGGCCTGCACCGGCCTTCCCGGCGGCGCGGCACTGGTTGCTGTGAAATATACCAAAAACGCCAAGGAAGTCGCCAAGGTCATGGACTATCTGGCGCGCAAGGAAATTGTGAAGGAATTCTCCGAGCGCACCCTGTTCCTGCCCGCGCATAAGGGCGTGATTGCCGAGGGTGTCAACTTCAAGACCGACAGTGCTCTGGTCAAGGAAGCTTTGAATACCTTTGTCAACGCGACGAAGACGACATCGGATCTGGCGAACAAGATGCCCGGCTGGCGCTGGTCTGACACCATGTACGGAGCCGTTGTCACCCGAACCGCCCAGGCGGTTGCCGGCGAGATGTCAAAGGAAGATGCCTTCACCCGTATCGACAGCGATGTCGCGGAAAAGGTCAAGGCATCCGGTCTCTGATCCTTCATGCATGTGAAATCTCGGCCGCTGCCGCCACAAGAGGCAGCGGCCGTTTCTCGGTCGGGCATCGATAGCCGGGCAAAATCAGCGCAAGAGGAACGACTCCATGTCTTCGCCTTCCCAGACACCGCGCCAAACACCGCGAACCGGGCAGCTCAAGTCGAAAACAGACTGGTCGTCCGTCGTGCTTGCGCCCGTCCACTTCATCATGGGATTGGCTGACAAGCCGCTGCGCCTGTTGCAAAAGCGTACCGGCATAGGTGGGATGGCGGCGTTCTTTCTCGCGCCGAACATGCTCATCTTCGGCATCTTCGTTCTGCTGCCAATCATCATCAACCTGATCTACTCGATGACAGGCGGCTCTGCCCTTTTCTTGTCAGAGCGAAGCTTCGTCGGAACGGATCAATATGCAAAGCTTTTCGATTGCAAAAGCTATCTGGACCCGATGTCCTGCCAGGAAGATGCGTTCTGGACGGCGGTCAGCAACACCTTCTGGTTTGTTGTTCTGCAAGTCACGCTGCTGATCCTGTTCTCGCTCATCACGGCACTGATCCTCAACCGGGAATTGATGGCACGCTCTTTCTGGCGCGCGGTGTTCTTCTTCCCGGTCCTTCTGTCGCCGGTGGTTGTCGGCCTGATTTGGAAATGGATTCTTCAACGGCAGGGACTTCTGAATTTCGCTCTCTATCCCATGGGCTTCGAGCCCTATACCTGGCTGTCGGACCGTACCTTCGCATTTGCGGCGGCCGTTGGCGTCTCGATCTGGGCGCATATGGGCTTCTACACGCTCATCCTTCTCGCCGGTCTTCAGGCAATTCCCAAGGATCTCTATGAAGCAGCCGAGATGGACGGCACCCGCCCTGCCCGTATTTTCTGGCGCATCACGCTGCCGCTTCTGATGCCGAATCTTCTGGTCGTCGTCGTGCTCGCACTCATTCGCGCCGTGCAGGTTTTCGACGAGGTCTTCGTCCTGACCGGTGGCGGCCCCGGCACCAGCACGCTCTTCCTGACGCAATATATTTAGTTCGCCCTGAAAAATCGCAAAACTCTTTTGTTTTCAGGGATTCCCAAGGAGATTGAAGTATAGGAA
>NZ_STGA01000071.1:0-8280 GCF_005222835.1 Rhizobium sp. FKY42
CGCTCACGCGCAAGCAGCTCCGCAACGGGCTCTTGTCGATCGGCGTCACGTCGGCAGAGGTCGAAGCGCAAATCGGCACCATTGCCGACCCGCTTGAGCGAGAGGCGGCGCTGATCGACTGGCAGGACACGCAAGCCTACCAGCGGACAAACCCGCTCGTGAGCCAGATCGGTGTCGCGATGGGCCTGCCGGAAGAGCAGATCGACGCGCTCTGGATGTGGGCGGCGGGGCAGTGATCGGAGTTACAGCTGCCTGAGCTTGGCGTCGAAATTGAGTAAGAACTCTTCTAAGTTCGGCCAAAAGCCAGCATCAAGCTGTTTCGACAGGTCTCCGTCTGAGCGCGCTACTGCTAGTGTTAGCCCGTTGCCATCCATACCTATGGCGTAGCTCCAGCTGTAGACTCCGTCCGGTTTCGTTGGGTGCACTATCAATTGATTTCTGACGTATCTCAACCCGTTGGCATCGAACTTTAGCGCCTTAATCCTCTGGCACACTTCCCGAACTTGCCATGCGGCCATATAGACGCCTTCTACCATAAACCGCAGGGCTAGGAGATCGGTACGTGCTTGGTCAAAGCGCGTCTTATTGGGGTCGAGGGAGATCGCAATCCATGGTGTTCGGAAGTGATTCTCTTCCATGTTTCTGATTTCATGACATGCCCAATCTATCTGTGTGAAGCGAGCCTCTATTTCGGCAATTCCGTTACCTGTTGTTTGGTCGGCGTGTCCGGACGAGTCCCTGGTCTTGCGAAAGGTACTCATTCGGCGAGACACATCGTCTAACAAGTCCCTTACGCGGTCATGGGCAAAATCGGCCATCGATAGCTCCGAGCTGGATTCGATAAATTTGGGCTATCCCTCTTCTATGCTGCGCTTCTAAGATTTGCGAGTAGTCGGCGATGCGTGCGCCTCTTGTCACCGTCAGAGTAAGTCAACGCGCTTTGACTGCGGTCCGCGAGCCCAACTTAACAGGCCTTGATTTCAGGCCGCAAGCGGGCCATTGTTTCGCGACTGATTAGATCAACCCGGGCGGATGACAGCTGTCAGCCCGGTTTTTTGTTGCCACGCCCTAACTTCATCCCAGCTTTTAATCTGCCAAGCAGGGATGACCGATGTCAGGCACCACGGATTTCGTCGGCGTACGCCGGTTCTCCAATCTTTTGTCCACCGTCGCGAAGATCGACACCAGAGACAGCACCAAGCCTAGCATGGTGCTTCCGGCTCCCTTAGCCGACAACGCGGCTTTTCCGATCAATGAGCCTGTCCGGCTTGCGCTCGATGACACAGAGCAGCTGTCGAAGCTTGGCGCCGGAATTGCCCGCGATGCCTGCGACCAGCTGCTTCAGGAAGGCATCGTCACCGATATTGCCTTCGTCCGGACGGCGCATTCCACTTTGACCGATCCCGCCGCCAAGCTGGAAGCCGAGATCAATGGGATTGTCGGCTCCGCAGGGTCGAAGACCGGCATCTATGCGCTGCTCGATGCCAAGAGCGAGATCAAGATCGAACCCGGCGCAATCATCTCTCCCGGTTACATGTCGGCGCGCCTGGACGATGCGGCAAACCCTGTTGCTGCCGCCGCAAGCATTGTTGCCGATCGGATTATCGACTGCCTGGTCGTTGCCGATACGCCTGCCGCTTCCCGCGAGGCGGCGATTGAATGGGCGGAAGATTTCAAGGCGGCGCTGAATGTCGTCGCGCTCTATCCCGGTGGCGTCTTCAATTTCGGGGCGGGCAATGTGACGAGGCCTCTTTCTGCTTCTTATGTCGGCCGGATGATCCGCCGCGACAAGGAAACGGGTGGACCCTACAAGGCCTGCTGGAACCGTCCGCTTCAGGGTGTTCTCGGGCCATCGGTTCCCGTTGGTTACACCGATGGCGATACCGGATCGGAAGCCAACCAGCTTGCGCAGGCGGGCGTCGGCACCATCATCGAAGGCAATCTTCTCTGGGCCCCGTTCACGACGGCAACCGACCCGACGGTCAATGCCTGGCGATCGGTCAAGAAGATCCGCACGCGCCGTGCGGTGGAAAAGGCCATGCTGCGGCCGGTGCGACAGTATCTGTCGGAAGACATCACGCCACATATGGTGACGCTGATCTACCGGGCGGCGGACCAGTTTCTCTCCGATCTCGTCACGCTTGGGGCGCTCATTGATTATGAGCTCCTCTGGTCGAAGAGCTTCAACCCGGCCACACTGCTGTCTGCCGGTGGATTGCGCGTCAAGTTGCGCTGGGCCGAGACGCCGGATCTCGTTGATCTCCAGCTTTACGACGAGGCGATGCCGGAAGCCTTCGACGTGCTGAACGCCGCCATCGCCTCTGCGCTCTCGCAGCTCGGCTCATCCAACATCCGCGTTACGGCCTAAAGGAGCCCAATCATGGATCGCCTCATTCGTGGTTCCAACTGGTATTGCAACGAGATCAACCAGCGTCTTCGCATTGACGAAACGACCCTTCCGGCGCTGACCCGCGAGATGCTGCCCTTCGTCATGGGTGGCGGCTGGTTCGGCCTTGAGCTTCCGGCTGAGGTTCAGCCTTTGACCTCCGAGATGACGGTGAACGGCGTTCACGAGGATCTGAAGGCGCGCTTTGGTCGCGAGCCGGGGGACTGGACGACGCTCGCCTACTACGAAAACCTGCTCAACGTTTTCCCGGCTTCTTCCACTGGCGAGGTCGGTTCCGGCACTGTGCAGCTGAAGGGCCGCGTGGTGACGATGAAGGGGCTGCTTAACGAGTATGTTCAGGGCGGGGTAAAGGGCCAGAAATCGACCGGAGCCACCCGCCTGAAATGGTCTTCCATCGTGCTTTACCAGGACATGATGGATGGCGTGATCGTCCACAAGTTCGATGTTCAGAACAACACCCTGATCATCAACGGCGTGAACTACACGGCCGAGCATAACCGCATCATCGCGGCCTGATCTTAGATACCCGGAGCGCGTCCGCCGACAGGCGCGTCAGATAAGGCTGGCTGTAGCGGTGGAGCGGCCAGCCATCTCTATTTGAAGAGGTTTCAAAGTGTCTTCAAACACGCCCAAAGCCCCCAGCGCAGTTGTTATGGAGCCTCAGTCCAAGGACGATCGCACCGATGTAAAGGCTATCGAGATCCCACTTCCGCCTCCGGAAATGTGGAAGGATTTGGATAACAGCAGCGGGAAGGTCGCCGATCCCGCATCTGCTGCCGCACCTGCGATTGCGAAGGTTGAAGCCGAGATCGCAGAGCTTGAGTTTCTCGGCGAGGTGCATCAGCGGCAGATCCCGCTCCAATATCCGTTCCGTTTCAAAGGAAACGAGGTTCACGCCATCACGGTCCGTCGTCTCCGGATCGGTGATGTCGATCGCTTTATCCAACGTGCCCAGGGCGGAAGCTTTTCCACATTCGACATTTACGCGGCCATGACCGGGCTGCCGGTTGGCGTTCTGCGTGGTCTGATCGACGTTGACGGTGATGCCGTGACTGAGGTCTGTTTCGATTTTTTGCCCCCGTCACTGAAGCCGGGCCCAGAGCCATCGGCGAGTTGAAGCTATGGCGTCGCTATACGGCGCGGGTCGCCAGCTATCTGAATACACCTTTGCCATCGGTGATGGGCATGTGGTGGGACGAGCTGCTGCTCTGGCACGAGGAAGCGCGGATGATCCATGCTGAAACGTTCGGTGGTCTCTTTACGGTGAGGCCTGATCAATGACGATGGATGTCTCCCTCCGGCTTCGGCTGAAGAATGAGCTTTCGCGTGATGCGAAGGTAGCGGAACGTGACCTAAAGGAATTGGGAGACGCGGCTCGCAAACTGGGTTCACGAGGATCGAACCAGCTTGGCCGCGATATTGCCCAGGTCAGCCGTGAGGCAGGCAAGAGTGAAGCCGCCGTCAATCGGCTTGGCTCTCGGGCCCGCCAGCTGAACGGGATTAACGTCAATGGTCTGGATCGCCAGCTGAAAGGGCTCGGAGATCGAGCACAGCAGGCAGAGCGTCAGTTTGGAAGGCTGCGTGATGCGTCAGGTCGCTTCGTTCGCGAAGGCGGCGAAAAGTTCGGTGTGGTCGGCTCGAAGCTGGGCGAAATGGAACGTCCTGCCTCTGCTTTAAACTCGACCATGGGCCTGCTCGCTTCATCCGCTGCCGGTGCCTTCAGCGGGTTGATGGCTTTTGCCTCTGCGGACCGGATCATTGGCGGCCTGGAGCAACTGAGCCAAAGGTTCAAGGAGGTCAATCGCGAGGTTGCGGCTATTGCCGTCACGGTGGGAATGCGGACACCGGAGGCAATGGCGCAGATCCAGGCATCAAATGAAAAGCTCGCAACGAGGTATGGCCGCAGCCAGACCGAGGTTAACGAGGCGCGCGGGAATTATGCCGCTGCCGGTATGGATCTTGGGCAGCAGGAGCAGATCCTTGAGCCTACTTTGAAGGCTGCTGTAGCTAGTAAATCAGCACCAGGTACGATCTCCGACGCGGTCATCGCCATGATCCAGAACTTGGGGATCAAGGAAAGCGAGGTGCCGCTCGCCCTCGACATGATGTCGAAGGGCACGGATCTCGGTCGCTTCGAAGTGGGTGCCTTCGCTCGAAACCTGCCAAAGCTTGCGACAATGTATGCCGGGACGGGACGCAAAGGACTGCCTGCATTGTCTGAGCTTGTAACCGCTGCTCAAATAGTGAGGAAGGCTTCCGGCACAGAAGATATCGCTGCCAGCAATCTCGACAACCTGATTGGTAAGCTCTCGTCACCTGACACTGTCAAGAATTTCGATGAAGCCGGAATCGACATCGAGGCGTTGAAGAAGCGGTCTCTGAGGAACGGTACGCCTTACATGCTGGATGTTGTCGACGAGGTGATGCGCGTCACGAATGGCGATGATTTTCGGATTGGTGAACTGTTCGGCGATAGGGAAGCCAAATTGGCTCTTTTGCCGCTGATTACTTTCAGGGAAGAATATAATGACTGGCTCAAGCAAGTCCGTGACGGATCAGCAGGCCAGACCGATCAAAACTTCGATTTTGTGGGCAAAACCTCTTATGAAAAGTCTCGCCGCCGTGATGCTGCCCTGGAAGCGACAGGCGGCAAATTTGGTGAGGCTTACGACCGGTTGATCTCGCCGCTCGCGGACAGGATCGTCCGTGTCATCAGCCCAGAGTACAATAAGCAAAGGACCGTCGAGGAAGAACCTGAGCTGCTGAAACAGACATCGGCGGAGCGGTTGCGGATCGAAAATGAGATCCTGCGCCTTCAGGGTCAGCAACGGGAAATGGCCGATGGTGGGCAGTCTCTCGGCCCTCAGATTAACCGGCTCAAAGCCGAGATGGCGACCCTACTGGAAGAAGAAGCCGCCATCATCGAGAATGTCCGCACGATCAGAGCCGAAGCAGGCGCTGAAGCGGTAAGGCGTGCCGAGGACGCGAACAATGTTGATCTCGGCAAGTCTACCGGCGAGCTTCCTATTCCCGGACAAAGACCGGGGCCGATTCCAGCGGAGCGGCCGGTTACTCCACAGATAGAGGGCAAGCTGGAAAAGGATCTGTCCGGCTCTGCCGAGAAGGCGATGAACGGTTACAATGAGCGGCTGACGATTGAAGCCGATCGCGCCGTCTCCATCGCCACCGAGAAGGCTGCCGAGATGGAGCGGGTGTTGAACTTCACCGCCCAGCCGACAATCGCACCGACCTTCGTTCCGCCTTCGTCCGGAGGCTCCTCCGCTCCGGCTTCGGAAAAGCACTCGTCGCTGCAAAACTCGTCTAGCATGAACCTGACACAGAACATCGTGACGCCGAATCCGAAGCTCGCGGCGCTCAAGTCACGACGAGATGCGGCGCGTGCGATCCAGCAGGCGAAGGCGCGTTCTCTGCATGATGTCGGCAGGGGGCTTGCATGAGCGCGATGCAGCCTTCCGGCGCTTTGATCTCCATAGGCGGCGCTGTTCTCTACACCGTCGGCCTCAACCCGCAGCGACTGAGTTATTCCTCCGAGGCGCGCTTTCCGGCCCATGCCGTGCAGGGTGGCATGCGCTATCAGGTAACGGGTGCGGGCGATCAGCGGATGACGATCGAGGCGGTGACCTATCCGCATGTCGTTGGCGGGCTTGATGCCGTTGCCATTCTCAAAGGCCTGCACCGGGCGCAGCTGATGGCACCGATGACGCGGCTTCGTGGCAATTATCTCGGCCTTGCCGACGGCCTCTGTGTCATCGAGACGATGGATTATGACGAGGAGCGCCTGCACCCGGTCGATGGCATTGGCCGCGAGGTGAGTGTGAGCCTTGGCCTGCTGTTCATGCCGCCGTCGATCTACCTGCAATCGGCCGGTCGCATTGCCAGCCTGGAGGGTCTGCTCTGATGGTGGCTTACATCGTGGGGTATGGCGGCGAGCGTCTCGACAAGATCGCCAAGAAGCTTTTGCAGACCGAGCGTCAAGGCACGGTTGAAGCACTTTTGAAGGCCAATCCAAGGCTGGCGGATGTGATGCAGAATGGCATGGTGCCGGAAGGCACGGCCATCGATCCTCCGAAGGATTTCCGGGCCACGCCTTCCGCCAGCTTCACCTTGCCGTGGGAGTGAGCGATGCGCAAACCCGTGGTTCAGGTCATTGGTCAAAGCGAAAGCGATCTCATTCCGAAATGGGGTTCGTCGTTGCTGGCCGTTCGCTTCACCGACAATGAAGGCGGCGATGCCGATGAGATCGAGTTCGATTTCTCGGTGACATTGCCCCTCCAAGCGCCGCCAGCTGAGGGCACGCGCTACCGGCTTCTCTATGGCTGGGAGGCTGGCGCGCTGAAGGATGCCGGTTCCTTCACCTATCAGAACAGCCGCATCAGCTTCTCGGCCGATCATGGCTGGGTGCTGACCATCACCGCCCGATCGGCCGACTTCGTGGATGCCGACAAGGCGGAAGAGACCGAGCATTTTGAGGACCTGACGGCGGGCGAGATCTTCTCTCGGTTGGCGTCCAGTGCGGGCAAGAGCGCCAAGGTTCATCCGTCGATCGCCAATATCAGGATCCCGTATCGGCTGCGCATGCAGCAATCCGCCGTGGGCTTTGCGCAGGCGCTGGCTGATGAGCTAGGCGGCACGCTGAAGCCCGCAAACGGGCAGTGGCTGGTGACAGAAAAGAACAGCGGCCAGACGGCGGGTGGCTCCATCATTCCGCCGCTCACGATCTCCATTGAGGACGTAATCGGCTGCGACCTGAACCACGAGGCAAAGGCAAAATATGGCCAGGTGAACGCCGGTTACTTCGATGCAGATCAGGGTCTTTCGTTGCTGGAACTGGTTCCGGGTCTAGGCAAGGCGGCGAGCATGTTCTCGCTGTTTCCGGCCGCATCCGGTTCCGAGGCCAAGGTGAAGAGCAAGGCGGAAGCAACCGCACTGGCACGCGCCACGATCACCGGCAGCGTGACCATTGAGGGCGATCCTGCGGCGATGGCCGGAGCGCCTGTTCAGCTGATCGGATTTGGTGGATGGAGCGGGCGCGATCTCGTCGCCCAGACCATCACCCACGAGTTCACATTCGACGAACAGGGAGGCTGGCTGATGACGCCGGAACTGGCAGCAAAGAGTTGATGACGGAGTGCCAGGGCATTGCCCTGATGACGGGTCTAAGTTTGGCGACCGATCCCGTCAGACAGCAGATGTCGATAACTGTCACACCCCGGCCTCGCGAGGCAGAAGCGGTTGTGACTGAGTCGAGATGCTTCAACAATGCAGGATATTCGGTGCGGCCGCTGCCGCGCTCTTTTGTTCAAGGCCGGTTATGGCGCAATCGCCGCAACCATCGAAATTAAATGCCGCCGATGCGGCACTATAAATCATCTGAGGCCAGCAGAGCCCGCACAAGATCGCGATGAGCGGCAGACAAGGACTGACATGTGTGGCTCTACATTCCACGACAAATGATACCTTCAACGGAATTGCCCTCTGCGCTGGCGTTGGAGGATTGGAGCTTGGCCTCCACATTGCAGAACCCGGATACCGAACTGTTTGTTACGTCGAGCGGGAGGCCTTCGTTGCAGCGACCCTCGTGGCGAGGATGGCTGACCAGGCCATGGGTGACGCGCCTGTTTGGGATGACGTTACCACCTTCGACGGCCGCCCTTGGCGTGGCAAGGTTCATATCCTCACTGGCGGATATCCGTGCCAGCCGTTTTCCTTCTCCGGCAAGCGGCGCGGCGAGGATGATCCAAGGCACTTGTGGCCCCACATCAGCAGGATCATTCGGGAACTGGATCCCGAATGGTGCTTCTTCGAAAACGTCGAAGGCCATATGTCCCTGGGAGCCGATACCGTCTTCCGGG
>NZ_STGA01000071.1:8332-10832 GCF_005222835.1 Rhizobium sp. FKY42
TACGAAGATCGAGCTGGAACTGGTGAACAACCGGCTGCGGTTTCGGGACGATGCGGACGCGGGCGGATCTCAGTTCGGGATCGGGAAGGCAGCACGGATCTGGACACAGATCTGGCTGCTGATCAGGGCCTGCGGAGCAACGCCGAGCCAAGCCTTCAGCTTCCCATCTTCCCACCCGCTCCATCTGAGTTTGAGCGCTGGGCCCCGATCCTCGCAAGGCACCCTGAGCTTCAACCCGAACTTTTCGGATTGGGTCATGGGGTGGCCGATTGGGTGGACCGATCCAATGCAGCCGGTAACGGGGTGGTCAGTCTGGCTGCGGCGTATGCGTGGCGAACTCTCAAGGCTGCCCATTTGAGCCTTTGAATAGGATTTGAGGCGGCTTCAAAACCGCCTCAACAACTATGAAATTGCGCTTCGATTTGGTGGAAAGCGGAGACTGGTATAGCGTGGGAAGAAACAGATTCAGGGGGATTTGAGATGTTGAAGATTCTGGCGACAGCAATCGCACTGACTATGTGCTGGGATTCCGCTCAGGCACAGGAAATCAAGATCAACATAAAGGTGGCCGGTTATACGGAGGCCGACGTTCAAGTCGCTTTGGACCACTTTCGGCGCAATTGTCGGCCGCTTGGAGCTGAATTCTGGGGTGATGTGAAAGAGGTGCGCGTTGATGTTTTCGAGGAGTTCGCGCGCCATCGGATTGCGCGTGGCTGGAAAAACACGATGTCTCTGATGATTGCCTATTCCGAGAATCCGAAGTTCGGCCCTAGCTTTGCTTCAGGTGCCGGCAGACTAGCGGGCCACACCCTTCATTTCGATCTGGGCGGAGGTGAAACTCCCGGCTTTTTCGCGTCCAAGCGGTCTTCTCAATATCTCTGCGGATTATCATACAGCGATAAGGGCGAGGATATCTTCGTGGCGGTACCCGGCATGAAGTTTTTAGATCGATGACGTTTCAGTTTCTGCTGCCAATCGATTTTGCGCGGCCTGCCAGCCGATTTTGCGCGCTACAGCTGGCGCGCGTCATCAGACACACCGGCGATGCGGCAAAGCTTGGGGGCAATCCGGTCCAGGTCCGCCCAGCTGCGCGGCGGGTTGTAGCCATATTCGGCAAGACTTGGCGTAGCCCGCCACACATCTTCCAGCGCCACAAGTGACAGCTGCGGGTGCTTTTGCCTATTGCTTTGGCGCGAACGGCTCCCCAGGCTTGTCTCAAAATCTCCCTTGCTGGCGGAGCCAGCCCTTATCGAACTGATTTGTTCGGCGTTAGCCGAACGCCGTTCATAATTACGAGCTTCAAAAGGCTTCGGGGTTGTAATCTGTATGTGCATGTCGTTTCCGACATCCGTGCATGTCATATTTGCATCTAGATCAGAAGCTTGAGGGGGCCGTTTCAGGTCGCGCAATCGGTCGGCAAGCCACTCCAAAAGCATTGTTGCCTTCCGGAGGACTTGGGCCGTTTCGTACCTGGCTGATCCGATGAAGGCTGCGATCTTCTCCACACGCGCCCCGATCCGCCCGAGAATGACTTCGCCTCGTTCGGTTGAGGACACGAGAGCATACCTCGCTGCACGCAGAGCGTCCCGGAAGCGACGCGCTGCGTTGTCGCGAACTCGAATCTCTTCACGTTTCTGGCGCACCAGCTGATCAAGTTCTTGGTGCCGAGCGATCAGGACACGCAGATCAATGCCGCAGGCGTCGGCAATATCTCCTTCGCCGTCACGGATCGGGTAACGCCTGAAATTCGCGCTGTCCTGCATGGTGACGAGGCCGAGGTCGTACAAGCGCGAGAGAATACGGCTTATGCGTCCCGGTGACTTGTTGATGTCATAGCCAAGCTGCCGGTTCGACTTGTAGACGATCGGGCGCCCTCCTTTATCGAAGGCGTCAGCCTTGGCGGTCGTTATGATGGCTTCCAGCAATGCGTATTCTGCAGTTGTGATCATCCCGACTGTCATCAGGTTCTTGGCAAGTACTGCAAGCTGCCCACGCGTAACCGTTCCGACTTCGGTTGACTGCGCCAGTCGCCGGAAGTCGGCTCGCTCCTTCGTCATTCTGCGACCTGTCGGCCGCTTGTGTTGTGTGGGTTCCCCCATCGTCCGTCTCCTGTCAGAGGCCAGACAAAGCTCCGCCGTTCACCGAAAAGGTGTTTTGATTATTGACATCGGAGGGGAGGTCTGCGAGAAGAAACTTGCTTAGGGTTTTGTTCTGCAGACCGCTTCCGGATCTTTTCGGGAGCGGTTTTCCTTTTCTAGACCAAGCGTTAACTCCATGAAGTATTTGGCATGAACAAGTTGGATCAGAACGTGACTCCAACTTGGATGCTTCATAGCCCGAAGTCGCAACTTGGCGCAACCAGCGCGAAGAAATTACGCTATTTATACGTGTATCCGTAAGTATAAATCCGCTTTTGCATAGTGTTGCGGTGCCCTTTTGCTCGAGTGTTATCATATATTGATATCAAATTTGGCGCACGTCGTGCATAGGAGCAAAAGTA
>NZ_STGA01000071.1:10842-10981 GCF_005222835.1 Rhizobium sp. FKY42
CGTTATCATATATTGATATCAAATTTGGCGCACGTCGTGCATAGGAGCAAAAGTAGCCGTTCTTCAGCGATCAATCCGACAGCTCGAAATGCCTTCATGATGAAGCGCGCCTCAGCCAAAGCAAGCGAATAAGCGCTGA
>NZ_STGA01000071.1:10991-14394 GCF_005222835.1 Rhizobium sp. FKY42
CAGCAATCAATCCGACAGCTCGAAATGCCTTCATGATGAAGCGCGCCTCAGCCAAAGCAAGCGAATAAGCGCTGAAAACTTCGATTCCGTCACCGTAGAAACTGCTTCAAGCTCCATCCCGCCCGGATGATGTAAGGGGGGAGGCCAAGAGAATAGTGGCCACAATTCAGCTTCACTGCGCTTATCCTTGCTCCGTTGAAGCTCAGTTTCTGAAGTAAGCGTTCCGATAGATCCGGCAGCACGACTGTGTCCCGTACCGCCAGTACAACATGAGTATCCAAACCTTGCCGTGCCAGCTTCTCCGCATAATTTCCCAGATTGAGCGGCGCCCAAGCCCTTTCCAACTGCGGGAGCGAAAGATGCGGCTCCAAGCTTGTTCTGATCGATCGGGTAGCACGTCCGGACCAAACCATTTCGGCAAGACTTCCACCTGTCAGAAACAGAGACGCTCGTGAGATGGCAGGCTCATGCGCCGCAACCAGTCCAGCGACCCACGATCCAAGGCTCATTCCGAGAACGGAGATCTTCTGATATCCTTCGAGTTTCAGCCACTGAGTGAGCTTTCGTCCATCGCAGACGGCCTGTCTGACGGACTGCAGCGTCCGACCGAGATTGGCACTCAGCATGTAATCGGAGTGAAGCGAGCCAGGTCTGCTGCGCTCCATATGATAGGGCATCGCGATCTCGATAACAGTCACACCATGCCCGGAAAGAAACTTGGCGAGTTGCCGATTCCGACGGCTAGCATTCCAATGATGGAAGACCACTATTGCCTGATCGCGTTTTCCACTCTCCGTAATCTTTGCCCAGACGGTATTGTTCTCAACAACATCAGTTGAAATGTCCGATGAAAACTTGAGCCAGCCATCACGCGACTCGAAGGCTTCACGGCTTGCTTCGCGCACATCAAAAAAGCTTGGATCCAAGGCGACCTGCTCTGAGAGAGCACAGAATTCTTCTATCGTTGTTCCTTTGCCTATTCCAGAGAACGCTCGATCGGCGTCCAGAGTGAGTTCCGTGACATGTTTGAACTCTTCGCCGCGTTGGGCGCGCCTTTCATCCCAGCAATCAAGGAATTTAAGAAACATGGCTATCGCGCTCCATCTCGATTCCTTGCCAACCCGGTTTGAACTCTGGATCGAACAGCCCATAGATTGCTATCAACCCGGTTGTCACCAGCATGAGCGAGAAGCCGTCGAAAACGTCGATCAGTAGATATGTCGCGAAGAGTGCGCCGATTACCGCACACATCCTCAACAACGGTCGACGCAGACGACGGACGTCTCCCAGACGGACTGCTGCGTAGAGAAAGACGCTGCAGCCGGAGAGCGTAACGAGCAAGCTGCTGTAGTGCGTTGGCAATCTATATTGGGAACTGCGATCTCCGTCGTCGTAATCAGTGAAAACCGCCAAGGCATCACGCATCATCCAGGTCACGATATCGGAACCCTGCGATGCGAGATAGGCGCTTTGAACCTTCATACAGATAGCAGACAGAACAACGAGTACAGTGCACCTAAAGACGCCGCGCAAGATCCTCAGACTTGTCTCGCTGATTTTTGGGAACGGTTTCTGTACAGTTTGCCAGTCTGGCCGGGATTTGAGCATCCAGAGATCATGCACAATCATATGCAGCAGTATCAGGCCAGCAAACAGAAGGTAAAAGCTGACAGACATGTACAGATAGGCGAGGGCGGTGAACATGATCGCAGCTGGCGTCGATATAACGTTGGGCCGAATAATCCCTATGGTGCCCCAGCTCGGCGCAAAATCCTGTCTTTGCTCAAGCAGCGGCATCAGTTGTACGCCGACCCATTGAATTAAGCCCGCGAACAGAATGCAGACGACGAATACCGCCCAAAAACTATGCGAGTTGGCCTGCAGATTCTGCGTCCAGCCATAGGCTTTTTGCTGCCGATCGGCCTCAGTCTCAAATGTGGGTCTCCCTTCGTGTTTCCAGAATGCCACAAGCTCGATGACGATAAGGAAGAAAAGCGGCAACAGCACCATGAACATTACGGTCCAGTTCGGTGCCCAGAGAAAGCCGACCTGCTTCGCGATGCCATCGCCTCGCGAGTAGGTAATGCTATGAATTCCCAGGATGTAGGACATGAACCCAAGGGCAGAGGCACCGGCGAAGATCGAGGCAGGCAAGTTCAGATATGATGCGTGAGAGAAAATTTTCTCCGTCTTGGTCACCAAGCTGGATTGTCTGCTTTTTGAAGTCACTTGAGGTTCGAGCGACAGGACCGGCTTTTGCGAATTGTGGAGGTTGGCCGGATCAGGCTCTGGCAGGTCATCGATCCGTTTTTCAACGGCCTCGCTTGAGGTCTTCTGGTCACGCCGTTTGGCCGCAAGCCGACCTTGAGCAACTGTAAGTTCCTTCAGCCAATCATTCGTTGCTTTCCGATCATCACAACCAAATATGCGTGCAAGCCAACGGATGTTCGCTGGACTGATCCCCTTATCGTTTTCCTGAAACCAGAGCTGCACCGTCCGCAGATCTACCCCCACTCGGTTGACATCTATGCTTGAAATCGCGTCGGCCAGAAGCTCCGGCGTCCAAGGACCCTGCGGAAAGCCGTCATCTGCCAAAGGTCGGCCCGCCCCTGCAGTGACCATCTGCTTGAACAATTCCTTGAAATCGCTTCCATCATCGGGAGGTGCAACAAATATTTTTCCGTTTTTTTCCAATGATTTATAACCTCAGTTTTCGTATCGTTTCGTATCCTCTCGTGCTTTCCGTTGCGCCCAGTGGTGTCTAAAGCACCTACAAGCAACAGATTGGCGAGGCATCTGCGGTGCTATTGTTGTCATCCGCCCCATGGGTTCTCTGCGAAACGACCCGTAATCAATACGTGAATCACACTCCGCCCGTATTCGGGGTTAGTCACGATCAAACAGACTGCGCTGGCAGTTGTAGAAATCACGCGCCGTCACTTCAAAAACTGACAGAACTCCATTCAGCGGCAATCCAAGACGGCAATGAAGCAGGCATGTTACGACTTGCGATCTTGAGCCATCGACCCAAGGACGAAAGCGAGGTGCTGCTCAAATTCAGATATCTCATCAGCTACCTGATTGTAACCAGAGGCAATCTATCCGCTGATGAATTGGGCTTCATATCCCAATAGGGCCAACCTGATGCCAGGCATGATTGCAAACCCAGAACCTCTCTGACGACCACAGATCAGCGTTGCAGGTGCATATACCGCGCAAAACAGCTGTAGTTTGAAACTGGCAGACAAATCAGGGAATTCGATAAGTAATATTCAATTTTAGAAAAAACACGTATTCTCCAACAAACTTACAAATATTGATAATCGTTAATTTGTCCTCCCTGAACAACTCGGAAGCCGTTGATTTTGTGCGGTGTGATGGTGCTGGCAAAGTATTGGTTTAT
>NZ_STGA01000071.1:14404-33963 GCF_005222835.1 Rhizobium sp. FKY42
TAGCCGGCAGCACAACTGTGTCTCGTACCCCCAGTACGACATGAGTTTCCAAACCTTGCCGTGCCAGCTTCTCAGTATAGTTTCCCAGATTGAGCGGCGCCCAAGCCCTTTCCAACTGCAAGAGCGAAAGATGCGGCTCCAGGCTTGTTCTGATCGATCGGGTAGCACGTCCGGACCAAACCATTTCGGCAAGACTTCCGCCTGTCAGAAACAGAGACGCCCGTGAGACGACAGGCTCATGCGCCGCCACCAATCCAGCGACCCACGATCCAAGGCTCATTCCGAGAACGGAGATATCCTGATAACCTTCGAGTTTCAGCCAGTGGGTGAGCTTTCGTCCATCGCAGACGGCCTGTCTGACGGACTGCAGCGTCCGACCGAGATTGGCACTCAGCATGTAATCGGAGTAAAGCGAGCCAGGTCTGCTGCGCTCCAGATGATAGGGCATCGCGATCTCGATAACAGTTACACCATGCCCGGAAAGAAACTTGGCGAGTTGCCGATTCCGACGGCTAGGTCGCGTTGACAAAGTGTGGTAGCCATATTTTTGCTGCAGCCAGGGCGAGGAATGCTGAGAAGGATTTTCGGGTCTTGTCGTATCTGGTAGCGACGCGACGGAACTGCTTGAGCCGGTTGAACATTCGTTCGATGCGGTTCCGGTCTTTGTAAGCGTGGAAATCGCAGGCGGGCGGGTTCTTTCGGTTGACCTTCGGTGGAATGACCGGCCTGATCCCGTGGATCAGGAGTTCCTCCCGCAGAAAGTCACCGTCGTAGCCTTTGTCGGCAAGGAACAGCCTCGGCTTGCTGACTGGTATCGCCAGCAAGTCAGGAACGGCGTTGTAATCCGATGCCTCCCCGCCTGTCAGGACAAAGCCAAGAGGGCGTCCTTGACCGTCTGCACGGGCGTGGATTTTCGTCGTAAAGCCGCCGCGTGATCGACCAAAAGCCTCCTGATAAGTCCCCCTTTAGCGCCCGCAGCCTGAGAGTGGCCGCGAACCGTGGTGCTATCGATCATGTGCTGCCAGTCATCCGTCAGCCCCAGTTCGACCAGGGTTTCAAGCAAAGCGTCCCAAACGCCTTGTTCTGCCCAACGGCGGAAGCGCACATAGACTGAGTTCCACTTGCCGTAGCGCTCATGCATGTCGCGCCAGGGGCATCCGACCCGAAGAACATGCAGCATCCCGTTCAGGTATCGTCGATTGTCGTGCGAGGGCCGGGACTTCCTACCGCGTTCGGCAGGCAATAACCCCTCGATGATCCGCCATTCCATATCCGTCAGGTCGCCGCGAGCCAGAACCGCCTCCTAAAAGGTAGTCTTGAATCACGCTTCCGCTGATTTGGGAATCCACTTTGTCAACACGACCTAGGAGTAGTCCTATGACGAAGCATCCGATTGAAGTTATCACGTCTGTCGAGCGCCGTCGGCGCTGGTCGCGCGAAGATAAGGAGCGGCTCGTTGCAGCCTGCCTTGAGCCTGGGGCGGTGCTTTCCGAGATTGCGCGATCGGCCGGCATCCACGTCAGCCAGCTCTTTCGTTGGCGCAAGGAACTCTGCCAGATCGAGGAGCCGTCGCTTCAGGTGGCGAACACCTTGGTGCCCGTGATCGTGTCGGAGGCCGCGCCGGCAGCCCAGCGCGCCGCCTCGGAAGCGCCGGCCTCATCGCAGCCTCGCCGCAAGCGTAGCGATGTGATGATTGAGCTGGGCCGCGGTCGGCGCGTCCGCGTGGATAGCGACATCGACACGGAGGCGCTTGGCCGCATTCTCGATTGTGTACTGGGTCGGCGATGATCCCGGTCCCTGCTGGTGTGAAGGTCTGGCTGGCAACGGGCCATACAGACATGCGCAAAGGCTTTCCCGGTCTGTCGCTGATGGTGCAGGAGACGCTGAAGCGCGATCCGATGTGCGGGCATCTGTTCGTGTTCCGCGGTCGTGGCGGTGGCCTGATCAAGGTCATCTGGCATGATGGCCAGGGAGCATGCCTGTTCACGAAGAAGCTGGAACGGGGACGCTTCATATGGCCGTCGGCGGCCGATGGGACGGTCGTGATTACGCCGGCGCAGCTCAGTTATTTGCTGGAAGGTATAGACTGGCGGATGCCGCAAAAAACCTGGCGACCGACCTCGGCCGGATAAACAAAAATGCTGGAATGGCGGGAGCGAATATGATTCCATCTCGCCATGAACACCCCCGTCGAACAGCTTCCGGACGACCTTGCCAGTGCACTCGCACTGCTGGCGCAAGAGCGCGCGCGGCGTGTTGCTGCCGAGGCAGAGGCGGCGACCGCCAAGGCGGAAGCTGCCAGCGCGAAGGCGCTCGTATCGCATTCCGAGGCGCTAATCGCGCGGCTGAAGCTAGAGATCGAGAAGGTCCGGCGCGACCTCTACGGCAGTCGCTCCGAGCGCAAGGCGCGGCTTCTCGAGCAGATGGAACTGCAGCTTGAGGAGCTGGAGGCTGATGCCGGCGAAGATGAACTGGATGCAGAGATCGCAGCCAGAGCCTCGATGGTCAGGGCCTTCGAGCGCAAGCGTCCGTCACGCAAGCCCTTTCCTGAACATCTGCCGCGTGAACGTGTCGTTATCGCCGCCCCAGTCAGTTGCCCCTGCTGCGGCTCGGCAAAGCTGTCGAAGCTCGGCGAGGATATCACCGAAACCCTGGAGGTCATCCCGCGTCAGTGGAAAGTCATTCAGACCGTGCGGGAGAAGTTCTCCTGCCGCGAATGCGAGAAGATCACCCAGACGCCAGCGCCCTTCCATGTGACACCTCGCGGCTTTGCCGGCCCCATCCTTCTGGCGATGATCCTGTTCGAGAAGTTCGCCCAGCATCAGCCGCTCAATCGCCAGAGCGAGCGCTATGCCCGAGAGGGGATTGACCTCAGCCTGCCGACGCTTGCCGATCAGGTCGGCGCGTGTGCCGCGGCCCTGAAGCCAATCCATTCGTTGATCGAAGCCTATGTCCTGGCCGCCGAGCGACTGCATGGCGACGACACGACCGTGCCGATCCTGGCAAAGGGAAAGACCGATACAGGCCGCATCTGGACCTATGTCAGGGATGACCGGCCGTTTGGTGGGCTGTCACCGCCTGCAGCTTTGTTCTACGCAACGCGAGACCGACGACAGGAGCATCCCGAACGCCACCTGAAGACCTTCTCCGGCATTCTGCAGGCGGATGCCTATGGCGGCTACAATCCGCTGTTCAAGGCAGATCGCGATCCCGCGCCTCTGCGCCAAGCACTCTGCTGGGCACATTCACGCCGCAAGTTCTTCGTGCTGGCCGACATCGCCGCGAACGCCAAACGTGGCAGCAAAGCCGCACCGATCTCGCCGATGGCGCTGGAGGCTGTCAAACGGATCGATGCCCTGTTCGATATCGAACGGGAGATTAACGGCCTTAGCTCCGAGCAGCGCTTGGAGCGCCGCCGCCAAGACAGCCAGCCACTCATCGAAGAACTGCATAACTGGCTCCAAACCGAGCGGGTAAAACTGTCGCGCAGTTCTCCTGTCTCTGAGCCGATCGACTACATGCTGAAGCGCTGGGATGGATTTACGTCATTCCTCGACGATGGCCGAATTTGTCTCACGAACAACGCCGCCGAACGCGCGCTCAGAGGCTTTGCTCTCGGCAGGAAGTCATGGCTCTTCGCCGGATCGGATCGTGGTGCTGATCGTGCCGCCTTCATGGCGACGCTGATCATGACGGCCAAGCTCAATGACATCGACCCACAAGCCTGGCTAGCCGATGTCCTCGCCAACATTGCCGACACGCCGATCAGCAGGCTGGAGCAATTGCTGCCGTGGAACTGGACACCCAAGACGCTGAGTGCTCAGGCGGCCTGACCCGCGGCCTTCGCCGGATGCTTACGCAAATTCCGCGCCGAGTGCTTGAACGCACACTGGTTCATGAGCCTTGACGACGCAAGGGCAAAGATGGAGGATTGGCGTAGAGACTATAACGAGTTCCGGCCACACAGCGCGATCGGCAACAAAGTACCGATTTCGCTCATGAACGGCTCATCGGCATCCCCGCCGAACTGAACCTTAACCCCGGAAAATTCCAGCTCCCGCTGGCCCAAAATCGGGGAGCACGTCAAAAAACCGCTGGAGCGAACTCAAAACTGGATAAAACTTGGGGGCAAGGTCACGTCAGAGCCAATAATCCGCGCCGCTTGACACCTTGATATTACTCCGTTTCCCATATGTGCATAAGATCGCGTCCGACTTGCCGAAATTCTTTCAAACGGAAGCGTTGGGTAGATGCCAAATCCTTTATGCCCAATATCCCAATGCCGGGGCGCGCCTCACTACCAAGAAAAAGACCCGCTGTGAAGTATACTATTTCATCGACGCACGCAGCTCGCAGTAAACTCGCCGCAATCGCTCCGCCTCCTTCGCAAAAGATGCGGGTAATTCCCGACCGGGCTAGTGCAGCGATGATGGCACCCATGTCTAGCTGGTCTCCGCTTAGTTCAGCTTGAAAAAGTCGTGCGCCACGAGACGTCCAGGCGTCGCATCGTTCCCGCGAACAATCTGGACCATGGAACAGCCAGACGGGCGGATGATGTGCACTGCGCGCTAAGTTGCCATCTTCAGCGATATCGAGTGCCGCCGATACAATAATTCTGATCGGCGCTTTCGGTTCTCCAACACCACGCACAGTCAATGATGGATTATCCGCACGGACAGTGCCACCGCCTACCATCACCGCATCGTGACGCGCGCGCATCGCATGTACTTCTTTCCGTGCTTCAGGCCCAGTGATCCATTGACTTTCGCCGCTGGCAGTCGCGATACGCCCATCTAGTGCGGTTGCCAGTTTCAATGTTACGAATGGTCTCCCTGCCTCAATTCTCTTTAGAAACCCCGCATTAGAGGCACGTGCTTCACGTTCCAACACGCCGACGGCCACATCGACGCCAGCCTCTCGTAAGATCGATAACCCGCGGCCAGACACTCGGGGATCAGGGTCTTCTGTTGCGACGACTACGCGAGCAACCTTCGCGGCTATCAGCGCCTCGGCACAAGGTGAAGTTTTGCCATGATGAGAACACGGCTCAAGGGTTACATAGGCAGTTGCGCCTTCGGCCGCTGGTCCCGCTTCTGCCAGCGCGACAGCCTCTGCATGTGGGCGTCCGGTCTTCTGTGTCCAGCCTCGTCCCACAACCTGGCCCTCTTTAACGATAATACATCCAACGGCAGGATTAGGCCATGTTGCCCCGAGTTCCTGCATCCCGAGTGACAAGGCTTCTGCCATCCAACGTTCATCTTGATCTGTGGCCATACGTCACACTTGGGTCTCTGCGGAAAATTGCTGCGTTATTCTACTGGCGGTTGTTTAGTTGATCGCTCTGATGTGTACCAGCGTAAATCATTTTTCACACGTAAAGACACGATCTAATGTCATAGCTTTGTCATTTCCAGCCAGAAGCGTATCAATCATCGAATCAGTTCAGACGATTTAACGCCCGTTTCCTCCGAAGTTTTCCGTGCAGGCCGCCGCTACCCAAGGCTCGAAATTACCAAGGGTGCAGCATCATGCGTTCTACTTCGCGCTTGCACTCTACATGCCATAGGGATAGGTACTGAGGTCTTGGCACTTTTTCCGTACAGGAGCCAACGCAACACTCGCCTCGATCAAGAACTTTAAGGAATAATCAATACGCTTAACGAGATGATCCGAAAGCTCTTCTTCCTCGCTCAGAAATAGATTGTCGACCTTACGGATTATTAAGTGGTCGGGAAGCCACCAGATAAAGTTGTTTTTATAGCCGCTCGAACGGAGTTCGGAAACTGGGTAAGCGCCACCAAGTCCAGAACTTACGGCAACGATTAATCCCGGCTTATGTGCAACTTCACCACTATCGCACATCAATAAAAAATTTTTCAGATGTGGTGTCGCCATACCGGCCCATTCTGGAGAGATCACTACGAACCCGTCTTTCTCAGACAGAGCCCTGCTTGTCGGAGCCCAGTTTTTTACAACCTCACTGTTTGTGTTCCATTTGTCCTCGCTCCAAAGCGGCACATCAATTTCGGCCAAGTCGAATATTTCAGTCTCAACTTTGGTGTAACCCGATTTTATACGATTATCGATAAAATCCGCCAACCGACGTGACTGCGATTTTTTTCTATTGCTTCCAATAATTAGTCCAAGTTGCATTGGTCTCTCTCTCATTGTTTCCAGTGTACTGTGTACTTAATCAGTGAGTAGGTGCCGTCGAATCAATATATTTTCGTTTTATTTCTACCAAAACGCAGCGCACCTTGGTGGATTCAGTAGAGACGCGCTTTCGATCTTTTCTTGCCGCATGTACGTTATCGTTCAATCGAGGACCATTGAACGCGACACGCTGTAGGATAACTGTCTGCCCTAACTATAAATAATGATGTGGCGTCGTGAACTGGCTACCATCTATCTGTTCGCGATAAACGTACCTTCAGTTCCGATAAGTTCCGTGTAAGCCTTATTTCTTACCAGGGTGCGTTTATACTCCAAAAGCTCGCTCATTGCGTGTCATTAGATCAAATAAAAGCACTTTAAGCCGGTCAAGTGCCTCTTCAAAACATAAGACTGGGATGGCGAGGCCAAGCCGCACGAACCACGACTGCCGAGCATCGCGTGTAGCCGACGAGAAGTTTCTAGAAGTCAATAAACCGAGCCCTTTTTCGAGTGCGCTCGTAAAAAAAATATTCTCGTCGACGTTCGGAAGTGCTTCTGAAAGCGGCAAAAGAACGTTGAAACCCGCATCACGTTTTGGAGCCTGCAATCCCAAAGTTTTACAGAACTGCTGTAAAAGCAGCCAATTTTGTTTTAGATCTGTCTCTACGGCTGCGAATTGAGCCGTAAGCCGTGTGATTGATTTCGCGATATCCAGCTTCGATACCGCCTCGAAGTCGTAATCGGATGGATACTCCCTAAACAATCTCGCCAAATATCTGTTGAAAGCGCGCTCTATAAGCTGAGGGCTCTGTTGTCGCATATTGGAGGGCGAGCATCTTGCGGCCCACACTAGGCCATTCGCAACGGACCCGAACACAACTGGGTTCAGGCATTGTAACAACATCGCCCGCGTGATTTTCTCTGTAAAAGACTTCGGATGCACGCAAATCCCAGTGCGAAGTCCCGCAAGCCCCGCATATTTTGAATTTGATCCGATGATGAACAGGTTGTCGTAATCCCGAACTAATCTCATCACATTCTGTAAACGCCAGTCATCTCCAGGCATTAGGCAAACGGTGTCTAAGATCACGTAGCTGTCTTGTTCTCGTGCAATCTCAGCAATCTCTCGCAGATGACCTTCCCTTAAAAGGCTACCGCTTGGATTCAGTGGATCAATCAGTCCGATCACAGAGTTGCGGTTTCGCGCCACCCGGTTTACGATATTAATTCCAATTTGACTAATGTCGCCAGTTAGTTCCGCAGGAACCAAGTTCGGAACAAGGCCGAGTTGGCTACTCAAGAACTCGTAATGGGGATACCCTGGATCCACCGTTATCAAGTTGGAGATGCCAGACGTCTCCTTGAGCACTTTGCAGATCATGAAGGCTGCATTGCTGGTGCCATTCGTCAGGCAAATGCTATGGGTTGGGTGGTGGGGTCCTAAGAGGATCCGCTCAAGAAAGCCCGTTAAAAACCTTGCACCTCCAGAATTACCGTAGTTGCGTAGAGTAATTTGGTGGTGTACCTCGAAGTCGAGCAGCCTCACTACCTCGTCGACTACCGGGAACCAATTCACGCCCGCGGACATTTGTAGCATTTCTATATTGCTGGATGCCATCATCCCAAACGAACGGGTCATTTCGACCAATGCTGTCACAGAATTTACTCCGATATTCGTAGAGGATACAAGACAGAATGCCAAAGGGCGTTCACTTCCGGAATTCGCGTGGTTGCTTTACTCGAATAAAGTAACCTTCGTGAAGCTTGAAGAAAAACTCTGCGCTTCCCCAAGGTGGATACCTTAATTCCGAGCATTCGAATCCGTGAGTGATAATTTCTTCTCTTATATTGCCGAGTTCTGGTATGCAGATGACGATCTCGATGCCCTTCCCGCCTTCACCCCTTTCCGGAAGCACCCAGTGGCTTTCACCAAATTCATTCCTTTCCGGAGAGAAGAGCATGAGATCGAAATAGGCTGGATGCCGCAGTTGCCGCCAACCGGGCTTCTCTTCGATCAACGAAAAGCTGAACAATCTAGCAAATAGATCGGCATAATCGTCAAGGTGATCAGTATACAGTTCAATTTGAACCATCTCCCGTTCGTTCTTCTCAGTCAAAGTGTGTAGAGGCATTGGATCTGTCACAGTTCAACCCCGATCTAATGATTTTATCTCAAGCAGCATCGCCATATTGGCGTATGCGATAGGAATTCTGATACCGACCTCAGCAAGAACGCTACCACTCATCTTCCAACCAGTGTGTGTCCAGTGTTGTAGACAGTCTATACGACGTGTTACACTCGGATCGAGAATGGCGGAAATCCTGACGCAATACATCATGTCAGGAGCAAGACATGAAATTCGAATAGGCCGATGATAGGCAAATTCTGTCATTTCAAGCCGGACGACGCTTACAATCGAAAACGACTTGAACTCATCAGTTATCGACTGCACGATGATACCGGAGTTTGCTTGCGGCTCGATCGCATGACATCCATCTGCGAAGTGTTTTCGGTGTTGTTTGTAAAACTCAACGCCCAACTTGAATTGTTCGAGATCGGTTTCAGTGCAGTTCATTAAGTTGCATTCGAACCCGAACGAGCCAAACATTGGAGCTACGACGCGAATTGCATTGGGAAGCTGTCGGTTGCTCATGTTAGTTTTTACACCTGGGACATGAGATCCAGTTCGTGAAATAGGATAGAATATTGAAACGTTCTTTAACATCTCCGCGCGGTCGATAGGATCGTCATTGTCGCTCAACCAGAACTTGTCGACGAGGTTCATGATACCAAAGTCGATCCGTCCACCGCCGCTGGAACTAGTCTCGATCAACATCTCGGGCCGGAGATCACGAAGCTCTGACAAAAGCCTATACAAATTCAAAGTATGGTCGCGACCCTTAGTAGTCGGATACATGTCACGATTGTTGTCTAATTTCAGATAATCGAGGCTGTATGTGTCGATATAGTGTATAAGCCGTCCCTTGATGTATTCGTAGGCGTGTGGGTTGCTGAGATCCAAGCACAGTTGATTGCGCCATTGAGGCAGCGATTGTGTATCGAATCCGTTTTTCATCATGCTCGGAGCATCGGCAATTCCCATAACCCAGTCTGGATGTTGCTTGGCAATCGTAGATGTTGGAGAAACCATTTCTGGCTCGAACCAAAGCCCGAATTTCAATCCGCGTGCCTTGGCGCGTTCTCTGATTTCTCCGAGCCCGTTTGGATATTTATTGATATCTTCGATCCATTCGCCCAGCCCGGCATTGTCGTCGTTTCGGTTAGTGAACCAACCATCATCAATACAGATCAGCTCGATGCCCAAACTAGCCGCTTTGTCTATCAGGTCGAGGGCAATTTCCCGATTGTGCTGGAAGAAAAGGGCTGCCCAAGTGTTCAACACAACGGGATTCCTCTGCTTGGCACTTTCTCGTCCTTCGCATTGTTCCTTTTGGGCCTTCCAGTATGTCTGAAACCGCTTAGAGATACCGTTGGTACCGTATGCGGAGTAAGTTGCAAGAGCGTCCGCGAGCTCGCAGGTTTCGTTCGGTGTGACTATAAGCCCTGCGCTACTCTGCTGCTCGCCGAGCTGTATTTGAGATGACCCCTCCCAAAGGCAATCAACGATCACCCGGTGACTGCCACTCCATGCTAGTGCAAATGCAAATACTTGTCCTCTTGTCTCTTCGAGCTCAGAATCGGACGCAAGCGCCAAGGGTGCACTATATAGACTCGTCTTGTTTGCATTCGACTGCGAGATATAAGATCCGCCGGTAATCTTGAACTCGTTCCGCTTGAATTCTTTGGACCAACGCCCGTTGAAGAAGGTTGCGTGAGTGACGTAGCCGGGCAAGTTCATCGAGAGCGTTGGCAGCCAATTAATTACTAACGGCATGTGCGCCTTATTCTTAATCCAAGTTTTCACACGCAATATATCATGGTGTGGGTCAAAAAGATATCGCTGGGTAACATCAACACAGCCGCAATTGGAGCCAAAGGTCACATCAATAACATTTAATTCACTGTCAACAGATAAACGACACTCACTTAGTTTTGCTTGATATTCTGCGCGCCTCTGTCCGATGAAGCCGAATTGGACCGACCCTGCACCGCAATATCCATAATCACTCTGTGGGAAAATATGCGGCATATACGGTCTGTCCGTATTGTTGCCTAGTCGGTGGTAGTGGTTAGTTATAAGTAAATCTTCGAAAGGATAATCCGCTGCTAATTTTTTTCCGAAGTAAAGTATGTAGGGTTCCGTTTGTTCAAATCGCTCAGCGTTATTGCTATTAACCGGCTTTGGATTCTTGAAATCGCCACCGATTGCCATCACGTCAGGTGCGAGCACATGTCGCGCTATGGCAAGCGACAGCTCGCCGCTGTGGATGTGAGCGATTTCTGGCTTCACGAAACGTTCTCCGCGAGACGGAATCCCATCGGAAAGATCGCCCGCACGCTCTCCGGGAAAAGCCCATGACGACGTTGGCATCTCGCTAAATCACCAAATCGCCCGAAGCTTCCACCGCGAGCAATACGATAATAATCAGCATCGTGATTCAGATGGTCCTTGATCGCTTCGCCGCCTGGATAGGGGCGGTAGTCATCAGCCACGTACTCTTCAACGTTCCCCGCCATGTCGCAGAGACCATATGCGCATGGTGCCATACCCTCATACATACCCACCGGCGTACTCCCTAGAACATTCCCTTCTACCGTGTTGCAGTATGCGGGATTGAAGTGATCTCCCCAAGGGTACTGTCGCCCATCACCTCCGGTAGCAGCAATTTCCCACTCGTATTCTGTGGGAAGCCGGAACTGTCTACCAGTTTCGAGATTGAGCCAGTCGATATACGCAATAGCATCTTCTGGAAGTACATTGAATACAGGATGATTACGCTTTTCTGTTGGGAAACGACCAAGTATCCAAGATGTCGGAATGCGATTATATCCACTCTTAGCTAAAAACTCCAAATACTCGCTGTTGGTCACCGGATACTTACCTATGAAGAAGTCCGCAACCTCGACGTCATGTTTTGGGTACTCTTTAAAAAGCCACTTGCGGTCCAAATCTAGATGCACATAATCAAGTAGGACTTGTTCAATGACATTGACTGTAGAGCCGACCGGGTAAGCCCCTCCGTTGATACGGACCATATTGGGTTCTCTGATCGAAATCCGAGGATCTCCACGTAAGCTTAAGATCAAGCCGGCATGATACCGAACGCTCGGATTGTCCGTTCCGCCAACGATGCCGACAAGCTCCTTGGTAGACTTAGAAGTTAGCTCATCCACAGACGTAGTGTCTTCAGCACTAGTGTGCGTAAAGCTGCTGGGTAACCCTAGCGAAAATCGCTCGGACCCGTAAAAAATCCTATCGCTACTATACTCCTCTTGTGAGCAGAGCTTTCTGTTAGTTCTCTCGCTCAAAGAAACGATACTCATAGTTCCAGCTCCAGTGAAATTGCGGTCGCATAACTCAAATAGGCTCGATCCGAAGTTGTTACTGAGTATTCATTAGTGTTTGACTTGGCCGCAGTGATCAACGCATGGAAAAGGCTGCCTTTGAGCGTTGGATCAAAAAAATGGGCGTTGGGGCAGTCAGTAAATGTCTCTCGGAAAGAGTAGATGTCAGAACAGATGACCTTGATGTCAGAGCGATTTTGATTTCGTATTTCAAGCCCAGCAAGGCTCATTCCCTCTGCACGAGACGGCAAAATCACGGTATCCAAACCGCGATGGTTCAAAATGACCTTTGGCAACAAGTCGTCAAATTCACGCAGCACCGTTATGTTCGGATGTGCCTCTAAACGATACAAAAAAGTGTTTATCTGGGTTTGATAATCAGTGGTTTCCGGCTTAAACGCAACGACCAATACAAAGTGAAAATCTTTATATGCCGTCTGAATGACCTTCTCGATCTCAGGGAGCAGTAGGTCCCAGCCCTTCTGTTCGACACACCTCGCCCAAGAAAAAACCAGAGGTCTATCTAGAGGTATATGATATCGTTGCAATATTTTTCTGACGTTTTCTTCCGAAAATCTCGGAAAAGTGATCTTTGCGAAGTTATTACTCAGCGGGTGAAGCGTGATCGCATTGCGGCTCATAGCATTTGATTCGAGCATGCTTTGGAGCGCGTCACGGAACTGTCCGCTAATGTAGCCAACGGAGTTCTTTCCGGAACGCAAGTGTTCAACTGCCTTTCGCTCGAAAGGAATTGTAGTTATTGCCCAGTCATTGTTGAATACAGACGCAAGGGAGTGCGGCACCCAAATAGTCTTCACGTTGCCCGAATGTATATAACGTGGAAGTTGTGAAAGAATCGTGTCGTGGTGAATAACCAAGACGCGATCATATCGTGTCGCTATAGTCTCAACACAAGCGGCTGAAGCCAGTGCCATGCTGCGCCATTGCAACGCACCAGAGGTTCCCTTTTGCTTTGGGGCCCATATTTTACTGCGGTTTTCGCCTTTCGAAAAAGACGGGAACTCTATCACCGCACCGCCGTTCTGCTCACAGACCATACGCGTGGCATTGAATGTCGAAGCATCAAATTCACTAGCACCATGCTGCAAAAACGGGGACAAAGCATAGAGATCTAAATCTCTATTATCGATTTGCAGAAGATCAACGATATATTTGTATTCCTCGAAGAACGCAGAGACTACAATACCGACACCCGTTCGCACAGAAACAAGGCCATCGAAAGAAGCTACAATTAATGCAAATCGACCGGGTGCTTTAACCATAGACTTCATCCCCCGTTAGTTTCGATTTGAGATACCAGTTGTATACTGAGCACCGAAACAGCTCTTCAGCGAAAACGGTTGCAAAGATCGTGGTGAAAATGAGGATTTCGCTTTCAAAATTCAGTGTCACCAAGATGGCGCAGCACACAGCGACAGCATTTGACGTAACTGAAATGGCAGTTGGTACAGCTGCCATGTGCAGCCTACGGATGGCAGTGAGCAACATTATGTTTGTTGCCTTCAGTGGCTCATAAATGGCATAGATAAACACACCAACGATGAGAGACTGGATCCCGATATAGCTCAACTCAGTGCCGAAGAATCCAAGTTGAAAAAGTGCGTAAATACCGGCGACAACAAAGATGGCTTGTAGGAAAGATATAATCAGAATATATGCGATGTTCTGTTGAATTTCTTTCCTCACCGCCAATTTACCCCCTGAAAAAATTTCTGAGATAATGTTGTTGCAGTAGATACTCACCGCAATGCCGGTTGCCGTCACAAAGAGAAAGAACTGCGCCAAAAACGAACGCACGTAAACGAATTCAGAACTTACAGCAAATAAAAGTGTGATGATTACAAGCGTGTAAGCTTGCGACGAAATCAACTCCAACGAACACGCAAATTGAGTCGTTAATGGGCGCAATATAGATGAGAAAACGCTTGATAATTTACTGGGCTCATCTGGGTAGTAGTATCCAACATCCGTGATCTTCAGCCTTATGTAGAACCACGAGATAAAATAAGCTATGATTGTTGACGACGCGATGGCGAGAACGTAGTATAGTGACTTTGTTTCGAATACTTGTAAAGCCAGTATATTAAATCCAAGATTAGAGCAGACACCTAAAATTGATCCCGTCAAGGCAACGCTCGGATTTCCCAAGCTAGTTACTTCGATTGCTGCCATTTTGCGTTGCGCGTAGACCGCAAATCCGATGGTGAAGACGACGAAATACAGAAAAATAAACCAGAATTTAATTGGCGCGATAATATATGCCGTTATAGCGGCTGCGATGATCGTAATAGTGATATTTATTAAAGTTACGATCATTACAGCTAATTTAATTCTTCGCTTGAAAAATCGCCCATTTTCGCGCTTATGCGTAATTTCTTCGCCGCTGACAAGAATTACTATCGAGTTTATAGAAATTTCGGTTATAAAGAACCATGGTAGCATCATGCCATATGTTATAATCAATTCATTATGACTTAGACTTAAGAATGCGAGATCCAAAAAAGGCATAAATAGGAAGGCCAGATTCTCGATGTAAATTGTTGAAATGCTTTTGAATTTTCCTGACAAGAATTTATATTTGTTCAAGGGGAAATTTATAAACAAGTGAATTTGGCCTTCTTCTATCACTTAGGCGACTTTTACTGCATAAATGTTTCCGTCGTAGGATGAGGCGTAGAAGCAATTATCGGGTTCATGCCATGTAATGGCTGAGATACCAGTCGCTGAAATTTTCTTATACCCGTTAGTCCATTTTTTCGCTGCCACGTCGAAGATGTCGATGGTGCCACGGTAGCTTCCACAACAGACGTAGGATCCATCGCCACTTGATGCTATTGATTTAATTGAGTGCTCGTGACGGGATGGGAATTGTTCCGGCTCGCTGCCTTCATTCCAAAGTACCAGCGTCAAATCTCGTGAGATAGACGCGTACGTACCTTCCTTGACAGCGGTGACATTGTTCAGGATGCCGTTGTGAATTGAAGGGAACCGCTTGACGATTTTGTCGCCGATTGGATCCACCATCACGAGCTCACCATCAGCGCAGCCCGTCAGTACGCAAGTGCCGACTGTATCGATTCCTTTGATAGCGTTACTGTTAGCGCTTATTGTTCGTACATAAGTTGGCGTACTACCTACCAATTCTATAACGACGACGTCACCTGAATAGGCACCGATACAGACATATTTCGATCCAACGCTTTCAACCAAGGTGGCGCAGTTTAGTGGTGACGTGTGTGAATGAATTATGTCGCCGGTAGAAACGTTATAGATGTGGCCTGTTTGTCCACCTGTTAGCGTTAGCCCGTTCGAACTGATGACAAAGTTGCATAGCGAACCCACCTCACCAATTACTGCGCCGTCTTTACGAACCACGCCAGCATCCCCGACCGCCCATATGGAGCTTCCATCTGAGTAAACCCCATTCAATGACACTGAAGGCTCGACCCTTGAAAGGTCCCACACGTTTTGGCTGAGATTCCAAGTGCCAGGATGGGAGCCGAAGGTCGCAAACGCGATCTCATCGTCGGATAAAAATGACGCGGACCGTGGCCAAATGATAGCAGGGATTTCGGCGTTTTGGGTCAGTTTGACCTTGCCACCCTTGAGTGACCAAACCTTTGCCTTTCCATCATAGCCCAGCGAGAGGAGCAACGTCCGATGAGCGTTTACTGTCAGGCACTTTATGCCGGAATCATGGCACTTCACCCGATACTGCTCCTCAAGTACTTTGTTATAAAAGATCAGTTCACCATTGTCATTGCCCACGGCGACGATGTCATCCTCCGTGAAAACGGCGGTATCCATGTCAGCGTCCCCGGTCCCAATCTCCTTCGCTCGCATTCCCTTGGTGGCATCCCACAAGATCAGCCGACAATCGGTTCCGCAAGATAGAAGACTCCCGCTGTCCGGGCTCCAAACCATATCTTCGATCAGGCTGGTGTGCCCCGACAATTGATGAAGCAGTTCAAGTTCCCTGTTGAAGATACATATGCTCCCGTCATATGAGCAGGACGCGATATACCGCCCATCAGGTGAGAAGCGCACCTTCATAACGTCGTCCTTGTGGGCTCGCGAAACTCCAACAAGATCCAACTTTGGTAACTTCCACAGTCGAACTGAACCGTCGCTACTAGCAGATGCAAGTGAACTTTCATCGGGCGCAATATCGCAGTGATTGACAAGATGATCGTGCCAACCGCGCGAAATTGGCGTGATCTCCTTATTCCAGATCAGTACTCGCCCATCGTATCCTGCAGTAGCGACGTAAGACTGCGAAGATGTAATCCCACTAATTGGAGTTTCGTGCTTCATCATTGATCCAGATCCAGTTTATTTCGTGAGCAGGTGCCCATGATTTCTCTTTGCTTTAAGATATGATTTGTTGTGTGCGGTCTCGTAGACTCTAGTTGTAACGAGATCGACAATTTGGATGCCCGAGTCCTCAATAGCTTTTTTCTTCTCAGGATTGTTGCTGACAAGACGGATCTTGTTCACACCTAACGCCCCTAACATATCGGCAGCTATACCGAAGTCGCGCGCATCGTTTGGCTCACCAAGTTGGCGGTTCGCCTCAAATGTGTCCAAACCCTCGATTTGGAGCTGGTAGGCCTTCATTTTCTGGATGAGCCCGATACCTCGACCCTCTTGGCGGAGGTAGATAATCACGCCTGATGCCTTATCCATTATCTGCAGTGCTTCATTCAGCTGTGCTCCACAGTCACATCGCTCAGAATGGAACAAATCTCCTGTAATGCACTCTGAATGAATTCGGACAAAATGAATATCCGAGCTCGGTTCACGAAAGTCTAACGCGAAATGCTCCTTACCATCAGCAAATCCGGTGAATGTGATAAGGTTTGGCACTTTCTTCGTTATGGCAAGCGGCAAAGGAACAATACTCGAAATATAAACCATGATAACAATTACAATCCTCTCGTTTTGATTTTTTAATTGATTCAACAGAAAATCATTTTTGTTTTTAAGATATGACTAAGAATATTATTTCAAGACTATAGAAAATTTTATTATCGATGAACAAGAAGAAAGGTCGTCAAAAGATGCTCTTTTTCGTTATTCCGCGCCGCGACTGCGAATATAAATTGAGCCAACCCGATTGAATTTCGATCTTAATGCTTTTAATCTATGCAGAGCGAATCCCTTAATGAATTTTAATTAATAGATATCGTCAAAATTTAGGTTGCGCCTTGGAATTAATTGCAACCATGCAAATACAATTTTGGTAAGTAGTCAATGGAAAAAATAGAGGTTTAAGTTGCAGAATTTACATTATATTTAGGTAATTTATTTATGACTATAGAACTGGAGCACGCTCACTCTACTCGGGGTCATATGGCCTATTGTCGGCTTTTCGGACTGAACCGCGCCGGCTTTGCCGGAGACCCCAACTCGTGAGAAGTAGGGTCTATGACAAGCAAAGCGACGAACAAATTCTCCCCTGAAGTCCGCGTCCGCGCCGTAACGGGCCAGCAGTTCATCGGGCGTTGTCACGTTGTTTCACTGAGGCCGATGAAGCGCTTTCAGTCGACTCAGGGCGCTGCGCCGGTCACGGCCTTCCACTGCGCCATAGCGCGGATCCGATGAATTTGGGCGGCAAGGGCTGAGTGCTTCTGGTGCGAGGGGACGAAATGATTTCGGACTGCTGAAAAAACCGAGATAAATTGTTGCAAGCCGCCCACGGATCGGAAGCCCCGCATCACTCGCCCTCGTTTTCTCAGCGGTAGATGGGAATTCTCCGCGCAGTTGTTGAGACCCTTGTGAGATCTATGTCCTACGGTCGGCATCACATCTCGCTTTGCCGAAGCGTATGAATGCAGTTTATCGGTGATAAACCGCTTTGGCGCGAGGCCTTGCTTCTTCAGCAGTCTGATTGTTGGTTTCCACGCGGAACTGAGCCGGTTAGGCGCATAATTTCCATTGAGAATTGAGCCATGTGAACCTTCCCCCAACGCTGTGAGCGACGGGGGCAACGGAGTGATCCACATGGGACTTTTAAACATCATCCGTCGGATGGCGCTGCGCGAGAAGCAGTCGATCCGTGAGATCAGTCGCCGCACCGGGCTGTCGCGCAACACGATCGCGAAGTATCTGAGCGCAGGTACAATCGAGCCGACGTTCAGGGTACCGGAACGACCAAGCAAGCTTGATCCGTTTGCCGATAAGCTGGCGGCCTGGCTGAAGACCGAGGCCGGGAGGTCCCGCAAGCAGCGCCGAACTTTAAAGCAGCTTCATGCCGATCTGGTGGTTCTCGGCTTTACCGGCTCCTATGGTCGGGTTGCCGCCTTCGCGCGTGATTGGCGGGCTGACCGGCAACGTGAGCAGCAGACGACGGGTCGCGGCATATTTGTGCCGCTGTCTTTCGGCCCAGGCGAGGCATTCCAATTCGACTGGAGTGAAGACTATGCCGTCATCGATGGCGAGCGGACGAAGCTGCAGGTCGCACATATCAAGCTATCGCACAGTCGAGCATTTCTGGTCAGAGCCTACCTGTTGCAGACGCATGAGATGCTTTTTGACGCCCATTGGCACGGCTTCCGTGTGTTCGGCGGCGTCCCTGCTCGCGGCATCTACGATAACATGAAGACGGCGGTTGATCGCGTCGGTCACGGCAAGGAGCGGCAGGTCAACATCCGGTTCCTTGCGATGACGAACCACTACGTTTTTGCGCCAAAGTTCTGCAATCCCGCCGCAGGCTGGGAGAAGGGACAGGTCGAGAAGAACGTTCAGGATGCCCGACCACGCTTGTGGCAACAAATGCCGGACTTTGCGGATTTACTGTATTTGAATGACTGGTTGGAACAGCATTGCCAGGAGTTATGGCGGGACACGCCACAGGCACTGACCTTGGTGCGCGAACCCATGGCAAACGTGGAGCGCTATGATGGCCTACGTGTCCAGATCGTAGGAGGTCGCCATGCGTCATGATCCCGCCAGCGCCGCCGTCGTCATCATGCTTCGTAGCCTGAAGATGTATGGCATGGCGCAAGCAGTCACGGACCTGATCGAGCAAGGAGCGCCAGCCTTCGATGCTGCCGTGCCGATCCTGTCCCAATTGCTGAAAGCCGAAATGGCTGAACGTGAAGTACGCTCCATCGCCTACCATATGAAGGCTGCGCGCTTCCCAGCCTACAAGGATATCTCCGGATACGACTTCGCCTCCAGCGAGATCAATGAAGCGACGGTGCGACAGTTGCACCGGTGCGAGTTCATCGACGGAGCGCAGAATATCGTGCTCGTCGGCGGACCGGGCACAGGAAAAACACACGTCGCGACCGCCCTCGGTGTCCAGGCGATCGAGCATCATCGCCGCAAGGTCCGCTTCTTCTCAACCATCGAATTGGTCAATGCGCTTGAGCAGGAGAAGGTAAAAGGCAAGGCAGGCCAGATTGGCGAAGCGCTGGTTCGTCTCGATCTGCTGATACTGGATGAGCTCGGATACCTTCCGTTCAGCGCATCAGGTGGAGCGCTCCTCTTCCACCTGCTGAGCAAGCTTTATGAGCGAACCAGCGTTATCATCACCACCAACCTCAGCTTCAGCGAATGGGCAACTGTCTTCGGTGACGCCAAGATGACTACCGCTCTGCTCGACCGCCTGACACACCGTTGCCACATCCTGGAAACAGGAAACGACAGCTTCCGCTTCAAGGCCAGCTCGGCCGCCGCGGCACAGAAGAGAGGAGAAAAAGCCAATCCCTTGACCAAACCCTGATCAGAAAACCATACTCAGAGGTGGCTCACTTCTCGGTGGAAAAACCGGCTCAGTTCTGCGTGGAAACCAACACTATCGGTTTAAAAACAGCGAGTGAAGACCGCGGCGCGGCCCTTCGTCTTCGCGAACGGAGACCGTGCTGTCCACACTCCGCTATCTCGATCGGCTGACTTCCGCGAATGACTTTCG
>NZ_STGA01000072.1 GCF_005222835.1 Rhizobium sp. FKY42
ATGCCGTTCTTTCCGGCGCGGCACCACTTTCTCTGGAGACATCGCCAGCAGCGTTTCGGCCATCCTGCTCATCAAGCCCACGCTCCTTCATTTCGAGCATCTGCCTGCGCAGATCGACGATCTCGCGAGCGAGGGAGGAAACCTCCTCGAAGCCTGACCGGTCCTCTGGACCAGCGCTGCGCTGAAGGTTGAATAGAGCCGTTTCAACCGTTTTTTCGTACGCTTCGAACTCTGGGCGTGTCTGCTCGCGCATGTCCTTTGCCTCCGACAACATGTCTCTGATTGCTACCATATTGGAGCGGTAATCACCGCCGAAATCTGCATGAATGACCGCACCAGCAGGCGATTGATCCACTTGGACAACGCCGTTTTCCAGATAGGAGCGATGCTGAGCGGCGTAGGCCGCAACCACTGTGTCCCCGGCGTTGACTGCAATCTTCTGCCAAGTCTGCTGCGCTTTTAGGATGTACTGGCGGCTCCTCTGGCTCGTCGCCACCACGCGTCGACCAGCTCGCTTTGCGTCATATCGCGCCTGCGCCGGATCGCTGGTGCCTACATGCTCGGTTCGACCGTCATGGCTGACGGCGCGAACCTGATTTCGCGTGAAGGCTGGCGGCGTGGCGAACTCGCGCCGATCGGTCATTTCCATATTGATGCCGTGGTCACGCGCCTTTTCGGCCATGACCTCACGCCATTGCCGGAAGGTGGCCGGAGTCGTCTCGATCCGGTCGCCCGACTCCGATCGCATGGTGACGATGGCATGGGCATGAACATGCGGCCGCTTGCCCCCCTCCCCTGCTTCTTTCGGATCGTTCTCCGGATCGTGCATAGCGAAAACGTACCGATGGCCCGCAAACTGCTCAGCCAGGAAGTCGCGAACAGCTCCTTCGAACGCGGCCGCATCCGTTCCGGCACGCGCCGACATGATCACGTGCATCACGTCACGGCTCTTGCGGCTGTGCAGCTCATCCCGCCATTCCTTTTGCACCAGGTCGCCCGCAGCCTTGTCATCGGCAATCGAACGTCCCTGATCGTCTCGAACGTCGTTCCGCTGCGCGATCAGGTCTCGCAACTTGGCAGCGCCATATTCCACGCCGTTGCCATAGCCTGTGAACGAGAAAGCCGCAGGGGCCTCTTTCGCAACGGCGCTGGCGTTGAAACGCTCCTGAACGATCGCGGCCGCCTTCGCGTCAGCCGTCAGCCGCTCGCCCTGCCCGCTGCGCAGCACAACATAGCCCTCGACCTTCAGCGATCCATTGTTTCGGTTTTCGACAGAGTAAGCGTAGCGTCGATCACCAAAGCCACTGCTGAGAATGTCCCGCACCTGCTCATGCGGGTTCGAGCCGCCGGAAACGCTCACCTCGACGCTAAACTCGCCGATATCGCGGCTCTCGGTCCTGTTTTGGAAAAGGTGATTCCAATCGCCACGGAGACGCGCCAGCTCCTCACGGCCACGCAACGTCTCGCCGTTCTCGTTCTCAACCTTCAGTTCCCCCCCTCTGGAAACATAGTTGAGCATCGAGCCGACGCGGGCACCACCACCGTAGGAAGCCAGCTTGACCACGGCTGGCTGGCTCCCTTTGGCAAGGCTCGCAAGACGAACATCCATTGATCGCATAGCACCCGAACCGGCAGCCACCGATCTCGAAGGGGATGACATGTTGAATGCCGAAGTCCTCACCCCTCCCCTAGATCCCGACCCGCCTTTAGACATCCCAACCTGGTGCTGCAGATTCTTCAGTCTCTTCTCAAGCTCTTCCTCGACAGCGCTCCCACGGCCGCCGAGCGACATTTCGTGCAATAGCGCCGCGCGCCTTTGCTCCCATTCGCTTGTGAAAGTGCCGAAAAAGAACTCCACGGCCTACACCTCGCCTCGGCGCTCATGCCCGGCACGGCGCGAAAGTGTCCGCAGCTCACTCATCACAGCTGCCTGAGCCCGCTGGACGTTGCCAAGGTTGATGTCCAGCTCTGAGGGATGGACACCCTTCCCTGCATTCAGGGAGCGGGCGACCTGATTCAAATTGATGCCGATCATCCGCATGTCTTCGAGCAGCGCGGCCATGATCAACCTGTCTTCCGCAGTCAGAATGGGTCGAACGCCAGCACCTTCGAGGAGCAGAGAACGGAAAAAAGCTGACACACTCATACCAGCCGACTTGGCCGCTTCTTCGATAGCCGAATGCTCTGCATCGCTGACGCGGACGTTGATGAGACGCCCCTTGCGTTGCTTGGCTGTCGGCACTTCGATCGTGTCTTCACTCATCAATCAATTAAGCCTTCCCGGAGCCTTGCGACCATCATCGTGGGCTTGTCCCACGATCGCAATGCAAAATGTAAAACATTTTTGCGTATCCTGCCGCTCTAAACCTAAAGACCCATCTAATAATTTCAACCTAATTTCACCTCTCGACTGGCTTCGCTTCGCTCGCACTCTTTCCGTTGGAACGCTCACCAGGGCTCACCGCCGAAACCGATTCTGAAGGCCTTTATCTGCCCCTCGTACTCAGGCGAAAGGGACGCTTCGCTCTTCGCCCTTGCGCCTTCCGTGCGAGCGCCAAGTGAGGCCTCACGCTGCTCCGGGGTTCACCACTCGACCCAGACACTTGTAAAAACCACACGACCAACTCGTGTGACTTGATAGATGTCCTAAAGCGTGCGTTCACACGCATGTTTTGATCTTAACCTGCGTGTGTTCACATGCTAGGTTTGCTTCGATGTGAAGATCTTAACGACGATACTGATGTGCCGATTGAACCCACGTCGGATCGCTAGGGGGCGGGGGAACCATTAGTCTTGAGAGGATCGTGTAATGGCAATCTGCATATCGCTGGTAAGCGGTAAGGGTGGAGCGGGCAAGACAACCGCCGTAATCCTGGTCGCTGGAGAATATGCGCTTCATGGTAAGCAAGTGCTCTTGGTCGATGCGGATGGCCGGCAAAACCTAAATGAGTGGTGGTCGCGTTCCGAGGCTAAAGACAACAGGCCAGACGGCATTGAGCTTCGCACGGCGGTAACCAACGCATCACTTCAGCATATTCTGGAGAACGAAACCGCCAGGTTTGACGTCGTGTTAATAGACTCCCCCGGTCAAGACACCGTGCTACGAGACACAATCATCGCCGGCTCGGACATCGTTATGACCCCGATCCAGCCAAACCAAGACGAGATCCTTGCTGCGGGCCAGGCAGCAATGGACGTGGCTGACACCTGCGATCGTACCGGGCGAAACATTCCACATCTCAACTTCAGAACCCGGATTACTCTCCCGGGTCGTTCACTGGAAGCCTACCGCCTGATCCGCCCCTTCATCGCAAACTTGCAGGAACAGGGATATGATTCATACCTCCTGGACACTGAGCTTTATGAGCGAAACCCATACCGCGACATCAGACTTGGATATGGGACACTGCAAATGCTGGAGCTGAGCGACTCAGTCAAAAAGGCCCGGAGCGAGGTCATGACCTTGATGCAAGAAATTGAACGTTTCCTGCCGAACGAGCAGAAGAGGTCGTAAGATGGCTAAAGGCACTTCCAGCATATCTGATTTTCCCGTGGCACCGCGACGGTCCCGGGGGAATGTACCCAATCCAATGTCGCAGCCGGCTATAGACAACGAAGCAGAAAACGCGGTCGCCAGCCACCAACCGGACGATGCCGCTGTCGAAGAAGCGCCCACTCAGGTACAAGCCGTTCAGGTGCCCCCAAGATCAAGTTTGATTTTGCCCTCACCGGAGGCTCGCCGGGAGAGAGCGACGAACAAGTCGTTGGAGCGTGAGGCGTCCAGAATACGACTGCAGGAGCTCAAGCAGAACAAGGCGCGCGAGAGCAAGCACTTCGTCAATTGCCCTCTTGATTACGACACCAAGAAACGCTTGGAGCGCGCAGCCTCTGAAAACGACTTAAAAATGACGGTGATCGTCAAGGCCGCAATCGACCAGTTCCTGAAGGATAATGGTTATTGATCCTCGACCTTCGATTTCTGGCCGGGGTGGCGGTGGGCACCACCCTTGGCTTCTTGATCAACCCTGAAGCAGCGGAGAAGGCAGGGATCGACATTCAGTCCATAAAGAGGACTATGCCTGTTATTGGTTCTTCTCCAGCCGAGCCGATTAAACAGGCTGATTGGCCAACCAACGAACACGCAAAACGGGAGCTGTTCCGGTTCGCGATGTGGGACTTTGAGACATTTGGGCCGAAGTCTCAGATTTTGATCACTAGATGCATCAGCATCGACCAGCTTTCCTTGGCTTGTGAAATGCGGGTGAAGCTGAGCTGGATCTCCGAAGAAAGAACGGTCGAAGGCGTCTTTCGATCCAGCGCCCACAGCTGGAACCTGATCACTGCGAAAGCCGTGAACAGGAATGCTCCCACTGGATCATGAGGTGATGGACAACGCGCCCTGAGTTGCGAATTTTGTATCGAGGAGATCAGCATCCTGACATTCATTCCCCCCATCTTTGTTAGGATTTTGTAACTGGCGCGCAGGATGACAGTGCCTTATTAGCACGTTATGTTGCGTGATATCTGCCACAGGCGGATTTGGGGACTGAGGGAATGCCGACGGTGCGGAATCTATCCGACTATATCAAATCAAGGGAACTGGTTGAGACTACAGATCCAGATTTCCAGAGACCCTTGTACCGCCAGGAGGGCTTCGACGGCATTGTCAGCTTCGGCGAGATTGACGCAAAGCTTTCCGCATTCCTCTTAGACGAACGCGCAAAAACTGGTCTGACCCAGAGTGATTTCGCGACCCTGGCTGGTCTCGCTCGAGTGGTCTACAGCCGCTACGAACTGAACATTTCGCGACTGACCGTCTCTCGAATGATTCACCTTTCCGAGCTCCTTGGGTTCCTGCCGATGCAGATGATTCATGCCGCTGCACCTCATCTCTACGGTAAAAATCCTGAAGAGGCCGATGATCGTGTTGAACTCTTCAGACTCATTCATGACCTCCCGCATGACACCATACGCAGTTTGATCGGTATAGTTGGCCAACTGACGCCTAAGGATGTTCTTGAAGCTCGGCAAAAAGCGGAAGCGGAGGCCGAAGCACAAGCTGAGGCCGAACGCCAACGACTGACTAGAAAAGCGGCGAGAGTCAGCAGGAAAGGCCGTCCCTCTGGCCGGCCACCAGGTCGAAAATCATCCAAGGTCGATACCCCGACAGACGATTGAAGAACGGAAAGGGCCGTCAAGTGATGGCCATTTAGGAACGCGTCGTCCCTCACCCCGTTTTCCGATCGCTGTTCGCATTTGCACGCATCAGCGACATCAGCATCGGTCCCAGTCCGAACTCCCCTCCCCTCGCCCGGCGCGTGAGATCGCGGAGATATCCACCTGCCGAATTGATATGCCCTGCCCTCTCCAAGATTGCAGCCATGGCAACCGCCGCGTTCTCCGGCCCCATCACCTCGCAAGCCTCCTGGTAAGCCGACGGGCTAACACCAAGCATTGATCGTACCACCACCGCGGCGGCCATCAGCTCGCGCCAATGGGAGATCGTGCCGCCGGGCCCGTAGTCCGAAATCTGCGGGCAGGCTTTCAGGACCATCGACAGCGGGAACGCCTTCATCTGTTCCGGCTTTGCCAACGGCTGAGCAACCGCTTTGGGTGCTACTTCCAGCTCGACGGCTCCGCCCTGCTCTTTTCCAGAGCTAGGTTCAAGTTCATAGATGGATTTGGGTTTTGAATTCTGTATGTGGCAGTCATTTTGAACAGCATTGCCGTTCACATTTTGAGAATCTAACTGATTTTCCAGAAGGTTGAGGATTTCGGTACGCAAAAGCTGCATCTCGTCGAGGATTGCCTCCACCTGGTGACGGTCAGGATTGCGGGGAAGTCGGCTGACAATGCCGACAAACATGTCTTCGATGGCTTCCCAGTCGCCGTCGGCCCCCTCCTCCATCGCTGCTGAAATCAGCTTGCGCACATCACGCCGGCAGATAGTCAGTGCCTCTTTGGCTCGCCTGAACTGCAGGCGTTCGGCAGCTACTTCCTGTGCCAGAATTGCAAGTTCCGCAGCACGAGCCAAAAGTGGAGAAAGATCGAACCCAAAGGCTTGCTCGATATCGCCACCCTTGTCCCGGTGAGCGTAGCGCTTGCCGTTCGGACTATCCTTGCGCTGGATGAGCCCGGCTTCGACCAGGGCAGCCAAATGGCGCCGCAAGGTCGTTCCAGTGATGCCGTGCGCTCTGACAGAAAGCTGGGCGTTCGAAGGGAAGACCACCAATCCGCTATCGCAGTTGAGCTCGCTTTCCGGATAAAATGTCAGCAATGCGTCCAGCACAGTCAGCGCCCTGTCCTGGAGGCCGAGGCGTTCACGGGCCTCACAGGCGTCGCGAAACACCTTCCATTTTTCGACCGGGCGGTTTGGTTTCGTCTCGGACGTCTGGAGCTGCCTTTTTACAAGAGCAAGCACAACCGGCCGCCGCCCAAAGGGCGTCGTGACATTTCCACTTTGCATTATCTCTGCCTTCAATAAGGCAAAAGAAGACTGCTCACCAAATTGGCGCCCTAGACTCTTGACTGGGATTCGGGGAAATGCGATTCTCTAGTTGCTACACGATGAGAAGGGCTTCCACGACGGCGACGTTTTGGGGGCCTTTTTCTTTTGCGGGTCTGGTCTCCAGGTTTCACAAGTGATTGTCAGCTGACAATCACGCTAATTGTCTGTTTGAGAAGAATTTTCTCGTTCGAACTGTTCGACGAGATCGCTCATCTTAGCGTCAAGGAACTCCGCGAACGCTCTTGATGTAACGGTGATTTTTGAGCCTTTTGACGTCCGCTCAACAGCTGCCAGAACAAGCCCCTTCCGAGTGCGAATCTGTCCTCGACTATTGTCTTTCGAAGCTTTCCGTGCCTGACCGCTTAGCCAGAGACGCGTAAATCTCTCGTTTGAATCAATTGATGTGAACTCGGCCTCGCCAATCGCTTCAGTGATCCTTCCGTAAGCTGCCTTGTCCTTCAAGAGATCGGCAAACGCCAACCAGCGGGGTCGCCCCACCTTTGCGGCTGGCCCTATAGCGAGGATTATTTGTTCTGGGATAGCGTCAGCAACTTGCAAAAGACGGGAAATTTCAGGTTTGTCCACCGACAGAACTTGGGAAATCCTGTCCCGGTCAAAACCATGCAGCTCGAGATGTTTGGCAAACAGGGCACGCTCTATGAAGCTGAGATCGACGCGGGGACCGTTTTCTTGCCCTTGTGCGACGATCAGTTCATCGTCTGAAAGTTGGCGCACGATTGCCTTGATTGGGCGATCCAGAATTACCGCTGCACGCAATCTTCGATGGCCATATGCCGCCTGATAGTGGTTTTCCTTTGATGGATGCGGACGAACTAAGATGGGAACTTGCTGTCCGCTTTCCCTCATGGACGAAATGAGTTCTTGCAGGGCGGGATCATGGTCAGTCGGGATACGATCCCGAATGAACGAGGCTTCGATTTGAGCGGGACTTAGCTCGACAACTTTATCACCAGCTGCAAGCGCGGTGCGAAGCTCCTTCGCAGCGGCGGCCTCATCACCGAGTCGACCGAGTGAGAGGTTCATAGCTCGAACGGCCCCAGCTGGCTTGTGTGGAGGCTGCGCTTGAACGGGCGACTTGGTTGAATCGCTCGCAGACGAGCTCACCATGTTCTTCAGGATATCGCGGCCTTTCATGCACGCCCCCATGAACTCTTCAGCAGATTCTCAACTTCCCAATTGACTCCGTCCATCGCTTCCACGGCGCGATCATATGTCTGCCGATTCATTGACTCTCGCGCCGCTTCATAAATTGTCTGTTTCGACAGGCCCGCATCAGAGATCGCAGTTGATTTCACCATCATTGATGTAAGGACGCGTTCGCCAAACAAACTTCGCAAGAAGGCAACGATTTGCGCTTGGGGGCCGTCGTTCGGCTCGTACCGTGTGACGAGATATCGCATCCAATCGTATTCGAGATTGCCACCTGCTTCCTTGACCACTGAGAGAAGATCAGAGGTCATAGCCAAGAACTGGTTCATTGATGCCACGTCCAGCATCTGAGGGTGAACTGTTATCAACACCGCAGTTGCCGCGCACAGCGCTGACAGCGTCAAAAATCCCAGAGTTGGCGGGCAGTCTATGACAACGACGTCATAGCGATCGGAAAGATCGCTTAACGCCTTCCCTACCCTGAGAAAGAACATGTCGGTCTCCGAGCTGCTGCGCTCGGCAAGAGCCCTAGGGGTGTCGTGCTCAAATTCATGCAATTCGAGATTGCCCGGGATCAGATCAAGTCCAGGGAAATAAGTCTCCCGAACTACCTCCCCTACTGGACGGCGAAGCTCATCATATCGGATAGCTCCGAATAGTGTCTCGTTTTCGCCAACATCGAATTCCGGCTGATATCCAAGCATGGCTGACATCGACGCCTGAGGATCAAGGTCGACAGCAAGCACACGATAGCCACGGAGCGCCAGATACTGAGCGAGATGCGTTGACGACGTCGTCTTACCAGATCCGCCCTTGAAGTTAGTAACTGCTATGACCTGCAGGTGGTCCCCTTCACGGCGTCCAGGAAGATACGCGGGTTTAGTCTTTCCCAGGATGTGTCGGATCGTGTTGATCTCCGACAGAGAAAACGTTCGGCGACCACCCGCTGTCTTCTCGGACGTGACCGAGTCCTCCTGTGAAGCCAGGTGCCGGACATAGCTGTCGGTCACGCCAAGCAACTTTGCAGCTTCGGTACTACTGAAACGCCTCAACGCTTTTTGTTCGTCAGGTGAAAACAGACGCGCTGATAGTTCCTGCAGATTGCTGCTGAGTTTTGCAGAATCATCGGCAATAGTTTTATCAATCGAAACGCGTTCGATTTTTTCGATCCGGCTGATTTTCGCGGTCTTATTCGCCATTCACGGTAAACCCGATAATTCGCTGCAATTTGCGCAAATGATCTCATGGCGCGTCTATCCGTCAAGCAGTTTTTGGTTAACGCAAATTAACCTCTTGGACCAAGAGAAAGATATTATTGGATTCAATGGCTTGATCTAATTGTCAGCTGACAATCAGCAGGCATTATAAAACGCGCTCTTGGATCTGATTGCCCCGACCAACTAGAATCAGTCTGCAGCGGCGAGTTAGGGCATCGAACTCGCCGCAATCACAGGAATGGAAGATGCGACTAACTTCTCGGATGGCAATCCGTTGAATTCGAGAAATTCAGAGTTCGCAGATAGTCTGCGACTGCCTGAGCCTTTGCGGCGGCAGTGATGACTGCACGTGAATCCTGCTTGAGCACCTTGAGCCAGTTTTCAACGTAAGTCGCGGTGTTGTCTCGCGGATCATGCTCGATACCAAGATCGGCGCAGACGAACGCGGCTGAGATCTCGGCAACAAGCTCCTCCATGGCGTAGGCCTCACTGCCGAACCGCCCACTCAGGTCACGGCCCAAACGTGCCTTTGCACCACTCCAATGAGAAATTTCATGAAGAACAGTGCTGTAAAGGTGAATCTCGCTGAGGAACCGCCCCCGATCCGGAATCAGAATGTCATCGAGACCAGGGCGATAACAAGCCTGCTTGCCGCCGTAGGTGATCTTCGCGCCAGTGCGATCTATGAAGGATTCGACGTTTTCGAGAACTGGAACGGCATCCATTGGCACATCATCGGCCGGGCTCTTGAAGCGGTCAGGCAGGTTATCGATCTGCTCGACGTTGAAGACAGCGTAGCCCTTGAGATAGGGGACTGCGCGATCGTCCGCCTCCTGATCCTTCGGCGTGAAGGTGCCGTACTTGACGACGAGGGTTCCTTGTTCGCCCTTGCGGACCTGAGCGCCAAGCTCCTGGTCGGGTAGCGGGGCAGCGTCGCCGCTGCCCCGCCCCCTCAGAACCGTGCTTGCGAGTTTCCCCGCACACGGCTCAAGCAAACCGCTTGCGATCCCGTTCACTCCTCTCCGTAGCGAGAGCCTGGAGATGGCAGTAGAGGTGCATGAGGCGCTGATTATCGAGTGTGCGTTTCCCACCAAGGCGAGGTGCCGTGATGTGGTGAACGCACAGGGCCTCGTCGTTGTGCAGGGTCTCACCGCAGCGGAAGCACATGCCTCCTTGTTCTCTGGCGAGAGCCTGTTGCCGACCGGAAAGCTCGGCATGCTGACGCGATCGTCGCCGCACCCAATAGTCTCGGAGGGCTGGATCATCTGGCGATGCGCCCCCTTTGACAAGGATATGTCGAACGATCGGGGTCCACGCAAATTTGATGAGACGGCCACCGTCTCCGGCAGCATCGCCGAAGACCCAGTAGTCCATTCTCTTGGGGTGTAACTTACCCCAGTATTTGCGCGTGACCCAGTACCATGGCTTTTGTGGATGTGTCTTCCGCGCCCAACGGACCTCTTTGCCAAAGATCCAGCTGTCAAGTTGGGCGAATAGCCGTTTCGATACTACGCTCCGGTAATAGTTGCTCCAGCCTCGAATGATTGGGTTCAGCCGAGTAAGGACGGTGACTATGTTCTGACCGTCCAGTCCTCGCCATTCCCGTACCATCCTGGCTTTCAGCGACTTCACCGATTTCCGGGAAGGCTTGATCAACAGCTTCCAGCCCCATCGGGATTCCGGACTCCGATATTGGCGGATGTTGAAGCCGAGGAAGTCGAACCCATCGGATAGATGCACTATCCGCGTCTTCTCGTCTGAGAGGACAAGGCCCCGCGCTGCCAGCCAGGCGGATAGTTCCACCCGAGCCTGACACGCATCTTCTTCGCTATCGCAGAAGACGACAAAGTCGTCTGCGTAGCGGATCAAACACCGCTTGCCGACATTGTCGCCGCGGGTGATGTATTTCACACCAACCGCAGCCTCCATGCCGTGCAGGGCGATGTTGGCGAGCAGAGGACTGATCACGCCACCTTGCGGCGTACCACTATCGGTGTCGTGAAAGACTCCGCGCTCCATGTACCCCGCTTTCAGCCACTGACGGATGAGCTCCTTTGCAGGGAACCCTTCAATGGCGTTGAGCAGGAATTCATGGTCGATGTTATCGAACGCCCCTTTGATGTCAGCATCGAGAACCCATCGGCGGCGGCGCACTGGTGCGGCGACATTGTAGATTCTCGCTATGGCATCGTGGCATCCCCGTCCCGGCCTGAACCCATAGCTGCAAGGCTCGAAGCGTGCCTCCCAGAAGGGTTCGAGCGCGTTTTTCACCCGCGCCTGCAAAGCTCGGTCACGGATGGTTGGGATTCCAAGGGGGCGCAGTTTCCCGCCTGCCTTCGGAATATACACCCTACGCGCTGGCGCTGTTCGCCACGGCTGAACCGACATGAGGCTGTCGGCCAACTCGTTGCGATCCTCGACGGTCGTCGTGACGATGCCGTCTACGCCAGCAGTGTATTTTCCCTTGTTCTCCTGAGTGACCTGTCGCACGCTTTTCAGCGTGTTTGAGTAACTCCGAAGCATCAAGTTCTGTAAAGAACGCACCTTGGCAAGGTCGTTCTCACGGGACGCCCGGAAGATGCGCTGTCTCAGATTGCGGACGCGTCGATTGACTTGCCGCCAGTTGACGGCATTCCAGTCAGTCTGTCCCTTGGTTCCGTTTGCAGAAGAATTCTGCACCTAACTTTTCCCTCGGTTAGCAATCATCACAACGTCTTCGGGCGGTTCACCAAACCCACGTCAGCAGCCTTTCGGCTTGAGCATTGCTCTATCCGGCAGGTTATGGATTCCCTTGATCTTTCGATCTGCCGGCATTCGCTTCTTGGGTCTTCCTGTTCCCTCTGGGCATTCAGCTTCCCTTACGGTCGGCCTACCGGCGTTGCCACCGGTTCCCATCGGGGTTTCCGTGTTCCACATGAAGGAGATGCGGTCGGGGCGGGCGCTCTCAGTACGCCGGGGCGCGGTGTTCGCGGTGGGGCCAAGCTCACCCCAGTTCGCATTTGCCCAGCTCGGCCGTGTCAACCAACGGTTACGGCCTTACTACCTCACGGCGCGTTTCGATAAGAATTCACTCGCGTTCGCCCTTCCGACCTTCGCCTCGCCCGACAAAATGCGTTGGCTGCATTTCCATCTTGGGCTTTCATTCCCGCTTCACACCACGCCGTTACCGACGTCGCATGGGGAAAGTGGCGACAGAGTTGAACACTACTCATGGACCCATGGGTCACTCCTTTCATGCGACTTTCACGTCGCACAGCCTGCCGGTAAGTCATCCATGTGTTTTCGTCGTAGCCGGCGAGTTGCCCGGAGAGCCACAGCATGACCACGTTGATGCCGCGATAGGCTTCGCCGGAGGCACGCAGCGGCGTAGCCGACCTGCGGCTGTTTCCGCGCCATGGCCGGATCCAAGGCTTGGTGCCGGCCTCGAGCTGCTGAATGATGGTGTCGGTGATCCGCTGGTAGGTGTCCTTTACGCTCTGCATCGCCGTCTCCTGTTCGTTGGTTGACGGCAAAGATCCGAAGATAGCGAAACGAGCCCATGCACCCGTAGGGCCGCAACGGAGTGTAGGACCGCGCAAGCGGTTGAATGGGTGAGAGGCTATCGTAGTTTTTCCGTCAAACCATCCAACGGACAGGAGAGGGCGCTGAGCGTAGGCACCCCGGCCGACGACAAAGGCCCTC
>NZ_STGA01000014.1 GCF_005222835.1 Rhizobium sp. FKY42
AGCAAAACCGCTTCTAGCGGTTCAAGCGCAGCGTTTCAAACCTCCACCTCTGGTGGAGGTCATGACTTCTGTAAGAACACCGCTATTGCGGACGCTTTCGTCCTGCCATCAAGACAGCGGCACCCATGATTGCGGCTGGTTCACCCTTCGGCCCTGATGCCTGAAGAAGGATCGCGCATCCATCCTTCTTTGAGCGACCCATGGTCTTGGCGGGCAGGGTGATCTTCAGATCCTTGCCTTCCCACATGCCCACCGTCTGAACATCATAGACATTATGCCAGTATTCCATCTGGCGCCCGCTATTCTCGCCACGTTCGACAGTGATTGCCTCTTTCTTGGTAAAATAGGCGACGACCACGTCCGCTCGCCCCTCGCCAGCAGGGATGGAGATTTCCATCTCCTCGCCATTCATCCGGGCTGTGATCGGAACGGTCAGGCCTTGACCCTCACCGTGCAACTGGCTGATCTTCCCATTGATTGCTGCGACATCGGTGCCTTTGACATGCGCCCTGCCATTGATGATGGCCTGTGGCGTATAGACTCCACTGCGGCCCATGCTGTGCGCATAGCCATACTGGCGCTCAGTGTTTTCCTTGGAGCTCAGCGTATCGGTCCAGCCGAGATAGTTCCAGTAATCGACGTGATAGGACAGTGCCACCACATCGCCCTGATCGACAATCTGCTTCAGCGCAGCGTCAGCCGGCGGGCAGGAGGAGCACCCTTGCGACGTAAAAAGTTCCACCACGCCTTTCGGAGACGAAATATCGCCGGCAGTTGCGCCACTCGCGAGAAGAAGGCTGAGAGACAGCCATATGGCGGATGTCGCAGTGTACCGGTCATGGAGTCGTGTGTTGCGCATGATGTCTTTGGTGCATGAGGAGCAGGTTTACGCCCACAACCTATCCCCCAACCTCCATCAAGCGGAAGTCACAAGGGGGTGAGAGCTGAATGTGCGGATTTTCGCACAAAAAACCGCCGAAACAGTCTGTTCGGCGGCTTCCTTGAAGTTCAACGGCATTAAGCCGAAAATTCTTGTCACCGACAAGAGTGTTGCGCCATTCGTGAGAACGGCGCAACCCGATAATCAGGCAGCCAGATCGCGCAGAACCGTCTGCAGAATGCCGCCATTGTTGACGTAGGTGACCTCATCCAGCGTGTCGATGCGGCAGAGGATCTTGATGTCCTTCACCGTACCGTCAGCATAGGTGATCTTGGCCGTCTTCCACTCACGCGGCTTGATCTCGCCATCGAGGCCTTCGATCGTGACCGTTTCGTCGCCCTTGAGGTCCAGGCTCTGCCAGTTCGTACCCTCTTCGAAGACGAAGGGGATCACGCCCATGCCAACCAGGTTCGAGCGGTGAATACGCTCGAAGGACTGCGCGATGACAGCGCGAACGCCGAGCAGGTTGGTACCCTTGGCAGCCCAGTCACGCGAAGAACCGTTGCCGTATTCAACGCCAGCGAAGATGACCAGCGGCGTGCCTTCGGCCTTGTACTTCATGGCAGCGTCGTAGATCGACATCTCTTCCTTGGACGGATAGTGGACGGTGTAGCCACCTTCCTTGCCGTTCGGGCCGAGCATGAAGTTGCGGATGCGGATGTTGGCAAACGTGCCGCGCATCATCACTTCATGGTTGCCGCGGCGAGTGCCGTACTGGTTGAAGTCGGCCACCGAAACGCCGTTACCGAGCAGGTAGGCACCTGCCGGGGACTGCGCCTTGATCGAACCGGCCGGAGAAATGTGGTCGGTGGTGATCTTGTCGCCGAAGAGGCCCAGAACACGGGCATTGACGATGTTGTCAGTGCCGACGCCAGCCTGCTTGGGCATGCCAACGAAGTAAGGCGGGTTCTGCACATAGGTCGACTGGTCGTCCCAGGCATAGGTCTGGCCTTCCGGAACCTGAACAGCCTGCCAGTTTGCATCGCCCTTGAAGACGTCTGCATACTTGGTTTCGAACAATTCGCGGGTGACGTACTTCTGGATGAACTCCTGCACTTCGGCAGAGGTCGGCCAGATGTCCTTCAGGTAGACCGGGTTGCCATCACGGTCTTCGCCAAGCGGCTCGCTCGTCAGGTCCTTCTGAACAGTACCAGCCAGCGCGTAAGCAACGACCAGCGGCGGAGAAGCCAGGTAGTTGGCCTGAACGTCCGGCGAGATACGGCCTTCGAAGTTGCGGTTACCGGAGAGGACGCCAGCGGCAATGATGCCCTTGTCGTTGATCGTCTTGGACACCGGTGCCGGAAGCGGACCGGAGTTACCGATGCAGGTCGTGCAGCCGAAACCAACGAGGTTGAAGCCGAGAGCATCAAGCTCCTTCTGCAGGCCGGACTTCTCGAGATATTCGCCAACAACCTGCGATCCAGGTGCAAGCGAGGTCTTGACCCATGGCTTGGACTTCAGACCCTTGGCAACGGCGTTGCGGGCGAGAAGACCGGCCGCAATCAGAACGCTCGGGTTGGAGGTGTTGGTGCAGGAGGTGATGGCGGCAATCGCCACATCGCCATGACCGAGATCGAAATCGGTCCCTTCGACAGCCCAACGCTGGGAAAGCTGGCCGGGCTTCTTGTAATCGCCTTCCAGAGCGGTTGCGAAGTTCGGCGCAATGGTTTCGAGCGGCAGACGGCCTTCCGGACGCTTCGGGCCAGCCATGGACGGCACGACGTCACCAAGGTCCAGTTCCAGCGTATCGGTGAAGACGAGATCGGAACCGTCGCCTTCGCGCCACATGCCCTGAGCTTTCGAATAGGCTTCGACCAGCGCAATGCGGTCCTTGGAGCGGCCCGACATGTCGAGATAGCCGACAGTCGCTGAATCGACCGGGAAGAAGCCGCAGGTCGCGCCGTATTCCGGACCCATGTTGCCGATTGTCGCGCGGTCGGCAACCGGCAGCGTGTCGAGACCCGTGCCGTAGAATTCGACGAACTTGGAAACAACACCCTTCTTGCGCAGCATCTGCACGACGGTCAGCACGAGGTCGGTGGCGGTGACGCCTTCCTTCAGCGTGCCGGTCAACTTGAAGCCGATGACTTCCGGAAGAAGCATGGAAACCGGCTGGCCGAGCATGGCAGCCTCGGCTTCGATACCGCCCACGCCCCAGCCCAGAACGCCCAGACCATTGATCATGGTCGTATGCGAATCGGTGCCGACGCAAGTATCCGGATAGGCGATGGTTTCGCCGTCTTCGTCCTTGGTCCAGACGGTCTGGCCGAGATATTCGAAGTTCACCTGGTGACAGATACCCGTGCCCGGAGGAACGACGCGGAAATTCTTGAATGCCTGCTGGCCCCACTTGAGGAAGCGGTAACGCTCACCGTTGCGCTGGTATTCCAGCTCCACGTTGCGGGCGAAGGCATTGGGATTGCCGAATTCATCGACGATAACCGAGTGGTCGATGACCAGATCGACAGGAACCAGCGGGTTGATCTTTTCCGGATCGCCGCCGAGAGCCTTGATGCCGTCGCGCATGGCAGCAAGGTCAACAACCGCCGGAACGCCGGTGAAGTCCTGCATGAGAACGCGAGCCGGGCGATAGGCAATTTCGTTCTCGACCTTGCCCTTGTTGTTCAGCCATTCGGCGATGGAAAGGATGTGCTCCTTGGTGACGGACTTGCCGTCTTCAAAGCGCAGCAGGTTTTCCAGAAGAACCTTCATGGAGAAGGGCAGCTTGGAGACGCCGGGAAGGCCGTTTGCTTCAGCCTTGGGTAGGCTGTAGTAAACGTAATCCTTGCCGCCTACGGTCAACACAGACCGGCAATTGAAGCTGTCGAGAGATTTTGACACGAGAAGTAACCCCGCTGATATCAAGAGCCAACACGCGCGTGCGGACGCCTATGCACTTCATGCACATCAGGATGCGGGTACGACCATTTCCGCTGTCCGCACGAGAAGAAAAATCTTCAGGTCCGGCGCAAAGTGAAAATCACGCCGGCCGCTGGCGTGGTTGCGAAGCTTATAGATAATTTCTAAGAAGTGTTCCAGACCATCGACGGCCCTCAGCAAGATTTTTTTCGAGCAGACTCATAACCAAATAGACAAGAGATATAGCCATGCGGCTTCTGGCCGAAAACCTGTCGGCGCATCGCGGCGAAGACTTGATATTCTCTAACCTTTCCTTCAGCTTGGCCGAGGGCGAGGCCCTGCTTTTGACCGGGCGCAACGGGTCTGGAAAATCCACGCTTCTGCGTGTTGCAGCCGGGCTTTTGCGGCCAGCATCCGGCAGTCTTCGCCTTTGGTACGATGAAACCCGCAGAGCCTATAATCTGGCAGAGGCCGCCCACTATCTTGGTCATCGCAATGCCATGAAAATGGAGCTGACCGTGCGGGAAAACCTTGCCTTCTGGCAGTCCTTCCTCGGCAATACCGAAGGCGGGCGCGGCGTTTCCGTTCTCGAGGCGGCGGCAGCCGTGGAGCTTGAACAGGTTCTGCACTTGCCCTTCGGATATCTTTCTGCCGGTCAGCAGCGTCGCATGGCCTTTGCCAAGCTTCTCGTCGCCTATCGTCCCGTATGGATTGTGGACGAACCGACAGCCGCGCTGGATATCAGCGCCGAGGCACTTCTCGCGAGGCTGATGCGCGAGCATCAAAGCCAGGGCGGCATGATTCTGGCCGCAACCCACCAACCGCTTGAACTTCTCAACGTGAAGCGGCTGGAGATGAAGGGTTTCGTCTACACCAATGCGGAAGGACACGACCTATGATTGACCTTCTGCTTCGCGATCTGAAGCTTTCTGTTCGTGCCGGTGGTGGCGCGCTGATCGGCGTGCTGTTTTTCATGACTGTCGTGGCAGTCATCCCCTTCGGTGTCGGCCCGGACTTGAATCTGCTTTCGCGCATTGGGCCGGCCATCATCTGGATCGGCGCGCTTCTGGCCGCGCTTCTGGGTCTCGACCGCTTGTTCCAGACAGACCGCGATGACGGATCGCTCGATCTGATGCTCATGCAGGAACAGCCGCTGGTGCTGACTGTGCTGATCAAATGCCTCAGCCACTGGTTGGCTAACATCCTGCCGCTGGTCATTGCCTCGCCGCTGCTTGGCCTGTTCATGAACATGAACGAGGTAGCAATCGGCGCGGTGATGATCACGCTACTGGTCGGCTCCCCGGCGCTGGCCTTCATTGGTGCGGTCGGCGCAGCCGTTGCAGTCACGCTTCCCCGTGGCGGTTTGCTTGTGTCCATTCTGGTGCTGCCACTCACCATCCCCGTGCTGATTTTTGGCGTCAGCGCATCCTATGCGGCGGTGGAAGATCCGGCACCCTTCCTGCCGCCCTTTCTGATTCTTGTTGCCATCACGATGTTTTTTTCGGTCATTGGCCCGCTTGGTGCTGCGCTGGCGTTGCGCAATGCCGGGGATTGACTAGAATCAAGGAATGACGGGGCAATTCCCTTCAAAACGTGACCGCCTGAAATGCTCTGTTTTTTTGTTTTACGCAGCCTGGACGCAAAGCCGCTTACGCACTTTTGCTGGACGCGCTCTAGAAGGACCGCATGACCGAGAGTCTCGCCATCACCAAATTCAGCGATCTCGCCAATCCGACGCGCTTCTTGGCGCTGGCAGCGCGCCTTCTGCCATGGATGGCCGGCCTCTGTTGTCTGCTATTCGCCATCGGCCTCTATCTCGCCTTCACGACTGAGGGAGATTATCAACAGGGCGATACGGTACGTATCATGTATATCCATGTGCCCGCCGCCTGGTTGTCGATGATGTGCTACTCCGTCATGGCGCTTTCGGCGATCGGAACGCTGGTCTGGCGTCACCCGCTGGCAGATGTGTCTCACAAGGCCGCAGCACCGCTGGGGGCTGCCTTCACGCTGATCGCACTGATCACAGGCTCCCTCTGGGGCAAGCCGATGTGGGGCACCTGGTGGGTCTGGGATGCACGCCTGACTTCTGTTTTCATCCTGTTTCTGATGTATCTCGGCATCATCGCGTTGAACCGCGCCATGGATGATCCGTCCAAGGCCGCCCGCGTCTCTGCCGTTCTCATCCTGATTGGCTTCGTCAATATTCCGATCATCAAGTTCTCGGTCGACTGGTGGAACACGCTGCACCAGCCGGCAAGCGTCATCCGGATGGATGGACCGACGATTGACGGCGAATTTCTGCGTCCGCTGCTGATCATGGCCATTGCTTACACGCTTCTGTTTTTCACATTGCATATGATGGCCATGCGCAACGAAATCTGGCGGCGCCGTATCGCCACTCAGCGGCGCATGGCAGCCCGCACGGCCAGCCGGGAGGTCTGATAGATGAGCCATGCCTTCTACATCTATACCTCCTATGGTGTTACAGCTCTGATCACCTTCTCGCTGATAGCTTGGACCGTACTGGATGGCCGCGCCCGACGGAGGGAAATGGCTGAGCTGGAAGCCGCCGGCATCCGTCGCCGCTCCTCCGTTTCAGCACATGAAGGCAAGCAGGCATGACTTCGCCGGTTGAAAATAGTGGGCCAGTTCATGATGAGCAACAAGCTCCGAAACGGGGCATTGGGCGCTATGCATTTGCGCTGGTGCCGCTGGTTATCTTTGCGGCCTTTGCAGCTGTCGCAGGCAAGATGCTCTATGATCAGGATGTGAATGGCCGCGATATATCCGCTATCCCCTCCGCCCTCATCGGCAAGCATGCACCCTCTTTGTCTCTGCCGCCCTTGGAAGGCTCGCAGACGCCTGCGCTGACCGATTCGGCGATCAAGGGTAAGTTAACGCTGGTGAATGTGTTTGCCTCCTGGTGCGTACCCTGCCGTCAGGAACACCCGCTTTTGAAGGAACTAGCGAAAGACCAGCGTCTCACCATCGTCGGCATCAATTATAAGGACCGCAACGATAATGCGCTGCGTTTCCTTGGAGAGCTTGGCAATCCCTACAAAGCCATCGGCATCGATCCGAACGGCAAGGCTGCGATCGACTGGGGGGTCTACGGTATCCCGGAAAGCTACCTTGTCGCTCCGGATGGCACAATTCTTTATAAGCGCGTAGGGCCTTTCGATCAGCGAAGCGTAAGCCAGGAGCTTATGCCCGCCATTGAGAAGGCTTCCGGCAAGACAGCATCCTGAGCTTCAGAGTGCGCCCTGCCAGGCCTTGACCGCGTCGAGCGGGTAGAGAAGCATCAGCACGTTGAGCGTAAGGTTGTCGCGGATCAGCCAGCCGGTGAAAAGCTCGAAGACAATGGCGACGATCAACGTCACCCAGACCGGCACACGGGCGGCAAACAGAAAGCCAAGTGCCATGAAGACGGTGTCCATGGCCGAGTTCAGAATGCTGTCGCCCTCATAGCCAATCGCCATGGTCGCCGAGCGATAGCGATCGATGATGATCGGTGAGTTCTCCAGCAGCTCCCATGCCGCTTCGATGAAGGTGGCGAGCGAAAGCCGTTGCGCAAAAGATCCCTTTCGAAGAACCAACCAACCAAGGCCATAAAACAGGAAGCCGTGGATAATGTGGCTTGGCGTATACCAGTCCGCCAGATGCTGTGAATTGCCCGGCGTATTCACACCCGGCTCAAATAGCTTCACATAACCGCAGGTGCAGATCCACACGCGACCCATGAAATGCTCGGCGACGATCTGTGCGACAAGAATGATGAGCGCGACCGCAAACCAGTAATAACCGCTGCCGCTGCTCCGAACGGGGTAAGCGCCCGCCGTGTTCACTTGCTATCCTCGGACTTCGGCTCCAGTGAATGCTTCATAATGAGCGGCATCTGCGCGAGCGTGAAGGCGATGGTGATGGGCATGGTGCCCCAGACCTTGAAATTGACCCAGACGGAATCCGAGAAATTGCGCCAGACCACTTCGTTGAGCACAGCGAGAAACAGGAAGAAGATGCCCCAGCGCAGGGTCAACTTGCGCCAACCCTCATCCGTCAACTGGAAAGCGGCATTGAAGACATAGCCGAGCAGCGACTTGCCGAAGGCCAGACCAACCAGAAGCGTAATGCCAAACAGCGTATTCACGATGGTGGGCTTCATCTTGATGAAGGTCTCATCCTGCAGCCAGATCGACAGACCGCCGAAAATCATCACCACCACGCCGGACACGAAAGGCATCACCGGCAGATGCTTGAAAACGATCTTGGACACGATGAGCGAGATCACCGTCGCCGCCATAAACAGGCCGGTTGCCACCAGAAGCGGACCGCCGAGGGAGGACAGAGCCGGAAACTTGGAGACCAGCCATTCGCCGCGCAGATTGGCGAAGAAGAACACCAGAAGCGGCCCCAGTTCCAGCGCCATTTTCAGGCCCGGATTTTCCTTTTCCTGACGCGTCGGGGTCGTATCGCTTTCAAAGCTCTGCATGGGTCCGGTCTTCTGCTGTGTTGATCTGAGTGCGGTGCAAACCTGCCTTCTGTGGCATCAATGCGACACGCCCGCAATTGCCTGGGCAAAATCTTGCGCCTCGAATGGCTCCAGATCGTCAATTCCCTCGCCGACACCGATGAAATAAACCGGCAGCTTGTGCTTGGCGGCAATGGCCACCAGAATGCCGCCGCGTGCTGTCCCATCCAGCTTGGTCATGATGAGGCCGCTGACGCCCGCCACATTGCGGAAGATTTCCACCTGGTTCATGGCGTTCTGCCCGGTCGTGGCATCCAGCGTTTGCAGAACTGTATGTGGTGCATCCGGGTCGAGCTTGCCGAGAACGCGAACAATCTTTTCAAGTTCCGCCATCAGCTCCGCCTTGTTCTGCAAGCGGCCCGCCGTATCGATGATCAGCACATCGCATTTCTTGGCTTTTGCCTGCTCGAAGGCATCATAGGCAAGACCAGCGGCATCGGCACCGAGCTTGGTGCCGATGAACTCCGACTTGGTGCGATCCGCCCAGATCTTCAACTGCTCGATGGCTGCGGCACGGAAGGTATCGCCCGCCGCCAGCATGACCTTGAGGCCGGAACCGGAAAGCTTTGCCGCCAGCTTTCCGATGGTCGTGGTCTTGCCCGTTCCATTGACGCCAACGACGAGAATGACATGCGGCTTGTGGGAAAGGTCGAGCTCCAGCGGCTTGGCGACCGGCTTCAGCACCTTGGTGATTTCGCTCGCCATGATGCGGGAAACATCCTCACCCGTCACATCCTTGCCGTAGCGTTCCGAAGACAGGGTATCGGTGATGCGCATGGCGGTTTCGACGCCAAGATCGGCCTGAATGAGCAGGTCTTCCAGCTCTTCCAGCGTCGCCTCGTCCAGCTTGCGCTTGGTAAAGAGCGCCGTGATCTGGCCGGTCAATTGAGCAGAGGTGCGCGACAGACCCTGACGCAGACGCTGGAACCAGGACAGTTTCGGCTCCGGCGCGACCTCGATGGGCGCCTCTTCCTTGCGGGTGGCAAAGCCCTTGGGGAGAACGGGTTCGATGGAGGTTGTGACGTCACCCCCCTCTGTCTCTTCCGCCCCATTGTCATCCGCCTGACCGCCTGCGGTCTGCAGTTCGACATCAGCGACAGGATCAACAGGTGAAACCGGAAGATCCTCTTCGCGCGAATGCGGCTCGGATTCCGAGGCGATGGCGGCCTTTTCCTCGACCGTCAGACCTTGGCTTTCCTTCTCTTCCGCAGGCTTGTCCTTGCCGAACGAGAAAACCTTTTTGATGAACCCCAGCGCCATAAAATGTTCCGTTCCGTCACGCCGCAGCGGCAGCGTCGACCTGCATTGTCAGATGTTTGCCGTTATGCCCCGTCATGATGACCGGCACCATATCGCGCGGCGTCAGACCGGGAGCGGCAACGAGCGAGAAATTTTCCGTGTGGGCAAAACCGCTCTGTTCCACAAGGATCATGTGGCGCGTTCCGACCATCTTGTCGAGATGGTTGGCAAGCAGAGTGTCTCCCACGGCGCGCATTCGCGCTGCACGATCCTTCACCAATGCGCGATCCAACTGCGGCATGCGGGCCGCCGGAGTGCCCGGACGCGGGCTATAGGGAAAGACATGCAGGAAGGAGAGACCGCACTCCTCGGCATGGCGAAGAGCATTGGCAAACATCTCTTCCGTCTCGGTCGGGAAGCCCGCAATCATATCGGCACCGAAGCTGACCTCCGGACGAAGACGGCGCACCTGCTCCACGAACGCCAATGCGTCGGCGCTGGAATGACGCCGCTTCATGCGCTTCAGGATCATGTCGTCGCCATGCTGCAGCGACAGATGCAGATGCGGCATGAACCGTGGCTCATCGGCCAGCAAATCAAACAGATGCTGATCCGCCTCGATGCTATCAATGGAGGAAAGCCTGAGCCGCTCAATATCCGGCACCTGCTTGAGAAGCGTTTTCGCCAGAAGACCAAGCGTTGGCTTGCCTGGAAGATCAACGCCGTAGCTGGTGGCATCGACACCGGTCAGCACGATCTCGCGATAGCCGGTATCAACCAGTTTGCGGGCCTGACCGACCACGGCGCCCATGGGAACCGAGCGGGAATTGCCGCGACCATAGGGAATGATGCAGAAAGTGCAGCGATGATCGCAGCCGTTCTGCACCTGAATGAAAGCCCGCACATGGCCATCAATGTGCTTCACCATTTGCGGGGCCGTTGCCTTCACGCTCATGATATCGTTGACGCGAAGCTTTTCTTCCGCAGAGACGCCAAAATCTGGCAGCGAACGATAGGAGGCGCTTTTCAGCTTCTCCTCATTGCCAAGAACCGCATCAACTTCCGGCATTTCGCTGAAGGTCGCCGCTTCAGTCTGCGCCGCACAACCAGTAACAATGATACGGGCATGCGGGTTTTCGCGGCGGGCACGGCGGATGGCTTGGCGCGCCTGACGCACCGCCTCACCCGTCACGGCACAGGTGTTGACCAGCACGGCATTGTTTAAGCCCGCCTTCTCCGCCTCGGCCCGCATGACTTCCGATTCGTAGGTGTTCAGACGGCAGCCGAAGGTGATGATTTCGACCCCGCTCACCGGGCGATGGTCCCGGCTTCGGCATCCCGCTTGAAGTGCCCTGTGGATGGATCGAGCTTGCCGGACCATTCCCATTCCGCCGGCCCCGTCATGATGACGTGATCATCTGCCCGCCACTCGATGGAAAGCCTGCCGCGATTTGGGCTGGAGGCCACGATGATATCCACCTTGCGGTCCGTGCGGCCCGTACGCGCACCGGACACACCGGCGGAACAGGCAGCCGAGCCACAGGCGAGCGTGAGGCCAGCACCCCGCTCCCAGGTGCGCGTCACCATTTCCGTCGGAGAGATCACGTGTGCAAGCGTAATATTGGCCTTTTCCGGGAACATGGGATGGTTTTCCAGCAGCGGACCGAAGCGTTCCAGCTCGAATGTCATGGGATCGCGATCCACCCAGAAGATGGCGTGCGGATTGCCCATCGACATGACGGAGGGCGAATGAAGGACGGGATTATCAATTGGCCCGATCTGCAGTTCGATGCGGCTGGTATCGTAGAATTCTTCCGAGAGCGGGATCTTGTCCCACTGGAACACGGGCTTGCCCATATCGACCGAGATGGTACCGTCCTGATGCTCCTGCGCATTCAGGATGCCTGCCAGCGTCTGGAAGGTGAAGTCCTTGCGCCCGGTTTCGGCGGAAAGCGCCTGCACCACGCAACGTGTGCCATTGCCGCAGGCCTGCGCCCGCGTGCCATCGCAATTGACGATATCAATGTACGCGTCGGTTCCGCTAAGCTTCGGATCGTGGATCGCCATGATCTGATCGAAAGTGGTGGCCGGATCGGCGGCCAGCGCAATAGCAGCCTCCTGCGTAACGCGGTCAGTACGGCCACGCATATCGACGACCAGGATCTTGTTGCCAAGCCCGTTCATCTTCGCGAATTCGACCAACTCACCCATCTGTACCACCTTGCCCTTGAGGCATGCCCGCATTTCTTGCCTATATGGCGGAAATCGACATCTATTTCCAGTCCACTGGCTAACGTGATCTCGTGACGCCCTCAGAGAGCGGACACGTATTGGTGTTCAAGTGACAAGGTTGTTGTTTCCGAGCTCAAAAAAATGCCGGGCTCTTTCGAACCCGGCACCGTTGCAATTTTGTCTGAGCGGCAGACGCTTATTTCCACTCACGGATATCAACGAAGTGACCGGCAACAGCAGCCGCAGCGGCCATGGCTGGCGACACCAGATGCGTGCGGCCCTTGTAGCCCTGGCGACCTTCGAAGTTGCGGTTCGAGGTGGAAGCGCAACGCTCACCCGGCTTCAGGCGGTCATCGTTCATGGCAAGACACATGGAGCAGCCCGGCTCGCGCCATTCGAAGCCGGCTTCCTTGAAGATCTTGTCCAGACCTTCAGCCTCGGCCTGTTCCTTGACGATCCCCGAACCCGGCACGATCATGGCAGAAACGGTCGAAGCGACTTTCTTGCCTTCAACAACCTTTGCAGCGGCGCGAAGGTCTTCGATACGGCCATTGGTGCAGGAGCCGATGAAGACGCGATCGACAGCGATATCGGTGATCTTGGTGCCCGGCTTCAGGCCCATATAGTCCAGCGCGCGCCACTTGGAGGTGCGCTTTGTCTCGTCCTGAATATCATCCGGGTTCGGCACAACGCCCTGAACGGAAATTACGTCTTCCGGCGACGAGCCCCAGGACACAATCGGCGGCAGGTTGGCGGCATCGAGAACGACGACGCGATCGTAATGCGCGCCTTCATCCGAATGCAGTGTCTTCCAGTAGTCGAGCGCCATGTCCCAAGCCTTGCCCTTCGGCGCGCGCGGCTTGTCCTTGATGTATTCGAACGTGGTTTCATCCGGCGCGATGAGACCGGCGCGGGCACCGCCTTCAATCGTCATGTTGCAGACCGTCATGCGGCCTTCCATCGAGAGCGAACGGATGGCTTCGCCTGCGAATTCGATGACGTGGCCCGTGCCGCCAGCCGTGCCGATCTCGCCGATGATGGCAAGGATAATATCTTTCGCTGTCACGCCCGGAGGCAGTTGACCATCCACACGCACCAGCATGTTCTTGGCCTTTTTCTGTACCAGCGTCTGGGTGGCGAGAACATGCTCGACTTCCGATGTGCCGATGCCGTGCGCAAGCGCGCCGAAGGCACCATGCGTGGAGGTGTGGCTATCGCCGCAAACGATGGTCATGCCCGGCAGGGTGAAGCCCTGTTCCGGCCCGACAATGTGGACGATACCCTGGCGCTTGTCCTTCTCCGAGTAATACTCGACGCCGAAATCATGCGCGTTCTGGGCCAGCGCTTCCACCTGGATGCGGCTTTCCTCGTTCTGGATGCCGGTGTAGCGATCCATTGTCGTGGGAACGTTGTGATCCACCACGGCCAGTGTCTTTTCCGGCGCGCGAACTTTGCGGCCCGCCATGCGCAGACCCTCGAACGCCTGCGGGCTCGTCACTTCATGCACGAGGTGACGGTCGATATAGAGAAGACAGGTGCCGGTTTCATCGGTCGAGACGACGTGATCATCCCAGATCTTATCGTAGAGTGTACGCGGTGCGCTCATGGCTGCCATCCATTTGATTTTGGAAATTAGGGGATATGAATTCGGCAGCATCGGCTGCCAACAACACGCGTCAGACGCTACGAAGTCGGCTGTTCAGAGCACCGGAAATGCGCGCGAAGAATCGCGCCGGCAGACGTTTGTGGTCCTGCAGCACGATAAACTGGTTCGCGAGACATCTGAATTTCGATCCCATGGCGCGTTATCTAGCAGTTTTCGAAGCCGCGGGCAACATGAAGCGCGAGCGGCAACGGATGCTGTGTACCCCTTCTTCCTAGAGAAACTGACAATCAATCTTGTTTCGCGAGAGTGATCCTCTATGTGCAACCGGAATGCTTGGGAGCCTCTTTCCCTGTTGCGCATTCTCTGGAGGAACCCCGTGGTTTCTGAAAAATCGCTGATCGCGAAGATCACCTGGCGGCTTATGCCCTTTCTCGGCCTTCTGTATCTCATCGCCTACATCGACCGTCAGAACGTATCCTATGCCAAGCTTCAGATGGTAGATGCGCTTGGTCTCAGCGAATATGCCTATGGCCTGGGTGCCTCGCTGTTTTTTGTTGGCTATTTCCTGTTCGAGGTGCCGAGCAATCTGTTCCTGTACCGGTTTGGCGCACGCGTGTGGTTCACCCGGATCATGGTGACCTGGGGGCTGATCACGATCACGCTCGCCTTCACTCAGAGCCCGACAATGTTCTACATCCTGCGGTTTCTGCTGGGTTTTGCGGAAGCAGGCTTCTTCCCCGGCGTGCTCTATCTGCTGACGCTCTGGTTCCCGAAGGACAATCGTGGCCGAATGGTCGGCCTGTTCATGATCTTCAGCGCCTTCGCCAACGCGCTTGGCGCACCGCTTGGCGGCATGCTGCTGGATCTGGACGGTGTGCTGGGGCTCGCCGGATGGGAGTGGGTGTTTCTCGCGACAGTTGTTCCTGCGGTCATCGCTGGCATTGCGACGTTCCTCTATCTGGACGATACGCCGCAAACCGCGAAATTTCTGACCGAGCCTGAAAAGCAGTGGCTGGCCGACCGTCTGGCACAGGAAAATGCCGGTATGGACGAACATGCCGACAATGGCTTCAAGGCTCTCATCAACCCGCGCGTTCTTCTAATGTCGCTCTGCTATATCGGCTTTCCGTTGGCCGCCTACGGGCTCAGCTACTGGCTGCCCACCATCGTGCAGGGCTTCGGGGTATCCAACACCATGAACGGCGTGATCAACATCATGCCCTGGCTGATCGTGGCATTGGCGCTCTGGATCATTCCTTCCGCTGCGGACAAAACGCAGAACAAGACGCCCTATATCGTCGGTCCAGCCTTCATCGGCGCGATCTGCCTTGCCCTTTCGGCAGTCATTTCAGCCCCTATCCTGCAGTTTGCGCTTCTGTGCATCGCTGCGGCTGGTATTTTCGCCGGACAACCGGTCTTCTGGAGCCTGCCCGGTCGATTCCTGAAAGGGGCCGGAGCCGCAGCCGGGATCGCCGCCATCAATTCGGTCGGTAACCTCGGCGGCTTCATTGCTCAGAACGTCGTACCCTGGATCAAGGATTCGACAGGAAGCACCATCGCGCCGATGTTCTTCCTCTCCGTTTGCCTGGCACTGGCAGGCGTTCTGGTCATCATCGTCGGGCGCATGCTCTCTGAGCGAAAAGTCGGCTAATCCAACTGCGACCAACGGCTCCGGCATCACCGCGTGCCTGAGCCCATTAAGGAGCGATCCTGCGCCTGCCAGTCTTGCGCCTGCATCTGGAACACGAGACTGTCGCGCAGACGGCCTTTCACGACGAAATCGCCCTTGATCTCTTCTGTCTGCCGAAATCCGAGCTTGCGCGCCAGACCTGCAGACTTCGCGTTCATGCTGTCGCATCTCCAGACGCAGCATGTCTTGCGGAGATCTTGAAAAACGCATTTCAGCAAGGCCTGGACCGCGGCGAAGGCAACGCCCTTGCCGTGTACGTCTGGAGCAAAGAGGGCATAGGCGATCTCGACGCTCTCCGACCTTTCGCTGATGCGGATGATGAGAGACATGCCGACCGGCTTGGCGCATGTGGCATCCCGGACGACGAACGCCAAAAGATCATGGCGCCCCGCAAAGCTATCGAGATGCCGAACGTATTCGTCTACCGTTCGAAACGGACCGTCACGGAGATAGGACCAGATCTCCTCTCTACCGTTTCCGTGAAACAGCGGATAGAGATGTGGGCCATCCCGGCTACTCTCCAGCGGCAGGAGTTCGAGAGTTGCGTCAGCAGTTTCCAGCCGTCTCATGTACCGAGAAAGGAACTGAAGCGGTTGGGCCTGTAATCGCGGTGCATGTCATGCTGACGCCCGCGAATGGAGGCGATGACCGCCATGCCGGTCGCCGGAGCTTGGGCAAAGCCGCCGGTATTGTGCCCGCCAACGATTATCAGCTTGTCATCATTTGCCGCTCGCAGGGCCTCGAACACGCCGAGACCGGTGGGTGTCCAGGGCCGCACGCAGTACTTCAGGCTTCGATGCAGCGATCCCTCTTCGATGCTCTGCGCATAGCTTTCCGGAAAATAATGACGGGCAGTATCCTGAATGCCGCAATAGATCCGGTTCAGGAGATCTTGATCGATATTATTCGGATCAAAGCCGGTGAAGCCGTAGCCAGAGCCGATGATTGCCACCCTTTCCCCGTTTTCGTCCAGTGCCACCGTCACATTCGCGTCTTCCACGATATGGCCTTTTCGTGCAAGCTTCAGCGAATTCCTCAGACCGCCCTCGCGATCGGGCAAGGTGAGCCACGCACCCAGAACGCCTGCGATCTGGCGATGTGCAGAGGTTCCCTGCAGAACGCCGTTGCCGTAAGCGCCCGGCGAGATAACGATATTTCCCCGGACGACTTCGCCACTCTCGAGACTGATACCTTCGACAGCTCCGCCTGTTCCTTGCTCGATGGACACCATCCGCGTCTGCCAGTCGAAAGCAACACCGCCTGCCTCAAGCCGTCCGAGCAGCGCGGCAATGAACCGATGGACGTTCACCGTGAATCCATGGACATAGACCCCGCCTGCGACAAGACCACGGTCCACAGCCGCGGCAAGAATAGGCTGCTCGTCGGCGATGTCTCCAACGGAAACCGTACGAATGGTAGCGCCGATCCTGTCCTGCCGCGCCAGCGACGCCTGAAGGTGATTGGCGTCGGAATAGATTCGCAGAATATCCCGCGTTGTCACGCTGTCTGAAAACAGCTCCGGATCTTCCTCCATCCATTGTTCCCAAAGAGATTTGCTTTCACGGCTGAACTTGAAGATGTCCTGATTATAGGACTCTGCCAACCAGCTCGGAATTCGCTCGAAATCGTCAATCCAGGTTTTCTCCTCGTTGGATAGCCGTGCAGCATCACAGACATTCCAGCCATTCTGGGCAACGCTTCGAGAAAATTGCCAGTTCATATCCCGGTGGGCATGACGGCAATTGTAATTATCCATTTCCGACAGCGTGAACATGCGGGCATTTGCACCGCCCGAGCTGCATCCATAGCGGGTCCAGTCCTCGCCCAGTCGAGGATCCGGCGCTGCCTCGACTACACGCACGGACATGCCGACCCGGACAGCGAAATGTGCGCTGATCAGATTGACCAGCCCCGCCCCAATGAAGGTGACGTGCTCACGATTGGATTTTCTGCCCGTCGGTACGATCCCATTCACCGGCCTTTGGGCGGTCCATTGCTTCTCGAGACAGGTCAGAGCCGACACAATATCCTCGGCGTGACGTACCTGAATGTTCAGGCTGGAAGCGATGCACTGTCTTCGCGTGTGCGCAGAGGCGGGCTGATCCGTATCCGGCGTGATCGGCTGAAGCGCATTTTCTTCCATGACGGGCTGGGTAGTTGTTTCGAAGCCGCCCGCGCCAACGAACACCACCAACCCCTGCGGCTTGTCCCTGGAGCGCCAGTCGGAAAGAAAATCGACCGGGAGAAAGCCCGATGTCACGAGGGCGCAAATTTCGTTTTCCTTGAGAAAGCGTTGAAAGCAACGTCTTCCCTTTTTTAATACATCTGGTCTGTACAGAATATTGTCAGATAATATTTCGTCCAGAAATTCAGGATCGACATGGCTTAAAATCGCGATTTTCATAGGAAATCTCTAAAAATAAATAATTTCAAAAAGAAGAATGCGCCTCCGATTTGATAATCATCAAAATAGTCACGGAGACGCTACAAAAATCAGGAAAGGACGACGTAGACAGCTGTGCCGATCAACAGAGCGGCCATCGACAGATTGAATGCTCGCAGCATCTTCGGATTGGACAGAACCTTGCGGATTCCGACCCCGAAACCGGCCCAAAGGGAAGAGGACGCAATGTTGACCAATGTACAAAGAGAAAAGATCGCAAGTCCAGACGCCAGGATGGGAGTACCTTCCGGCATGAAGATGGTGGCGGTCGTTGTTGCCTTCACCCAAGCCTTCGGATTGATGAACTGGAAGGAAGCAGCATCGAAGAGGCTCAAGGGTCGGGGTGGCGCCTGAACGCCGCTTGCGACCTTGGCGCCGACCAGCTTGAGTGCGAGATAGATCAGATAGGCTGCACCTGCCCACTTGAGAACCTGCTGAATGACCGGAAACTCATGAAAGATGAAGCCAAGTCCAAGACACAATAGAAAAGTCTGGACTGCGCAGCCCGAGGCGATGCCCAGGATATGGGGCAAGGTTCGGTTGAACCCGAAATTGACGCCCGAAAGAGTGAGCATCACATTGTTTGGCCCCGGCGTGACCGACATGGTCCAGTAGTAGAGGCCAAGGGCCAGATAGGAAATTCCCAAAATGGTCATCAAAATAATCTCTTAACGGAGGTCGCCACAAAATTCCTGGATGCGGATACAGGCGCGCCTGACCTCTTCCAGCGAAGTCGCATAAGAAAGCCGGAAATTGCCGGGCTGGCCGAAGGCACTGCCATGAACGGTCGCCACGGCCTTTTCCTCAAGAAGTGCGCTGACGAAATCTTCGTCATTCTGGATCAGGCGCCCACCGGCCGTCGTCTTTCCGTAGGTTCGCTCGCAGGAAGGGAAGACATAGAAGGCGCCTTCCGGCTTCAGGCAGCTCAACAGATTGGCCTGGTTGAGCATGGACGTAATCAACTGGCGTCGCTCATCGAAGGCCTCGCGAAACACATTGAGATGGTCCTGCGGGCCATTGAGTGCAGCGACGGAGGCCCATTGTGCAATCGAACTCGTACCGGATGTCTGCTGTCCCTGGAGCAGGATCATGGCGTCAATCAACTCCTTTGGCCCGGCCGCATAGCCGATACGCCAGCCGGTCATGGCATAGGCTTTCGAAACGCCGTTGACCGTCAGCGTACGGTCCAGCAACGAAGGCTCGATTTGTGCCGCGGTGACATACTGGAAGTCGCCATAGACCAGATGTTCGTACATGTCGTCCGTCAGGAGCCAAACATGCGGAAACTCCTTGAGCACATCGGTGATGAGCTTCAGCTCGTCATAGGTATAGGCGGCTCCCGAGGGATTGGACGGCGAATTCAGAAACACCCATTTTGTACGGGGCGTAATGGCCTGCCGCAGATCATCCGGCTGGAGCTTGAAATTAAATTCCATGCGAGTCGGCACAGTGATCGGCACGCCTCCGCAAATTGCTACCATTTCGGGATAGGATACCCAGTATGGCGCTGGAATGATGACTTCATCGCCCGGATTCAGGCTGGCGCGCAGCGCATTGTAGATGATGTGCTTGGCACCCGTGCCGACGATGGTCTGGTCAACGCGGTAACTCAGGTCGTTTTCACGTTGGAACTTGGCCACGATCGCCTGACGCAGCTCCGGAATACCGGCGACTGGCGTATACTTGGTTTCGCCACGCCGGATCGCGTCATGGGCAGCATCCTTGATGTGGTCCGGCGTATCGAAATCCGGTTCTCCGGTCGACATCGAAATGACATCGACGCCGCTGGATTTCAATACGCGCGCCATCTGGGTGATGGCAATTGTCGCGGATGGCTTGATCGCAGCAAGCGACTGGGCAACGATTGTCATGTCAATATCCAATTCACTTAAGACAAGAAAAACGAGGACTATTCGGCAATGAGAGGGATGGAGTTCAGGTAGGCGATCCAGTCTGCCGGTAGAATATCTCGACCGGCAAGAAGATGGTTCATATAGCCACTGCGCGGCTTCATGGTGTCGTCGATATTGTTGAAGGCGATATAGGCCACAGCATCGACCAACTGACCTGAGACGAGTTCTTCGACCTGAACGGAAACCCGCTCGTACTGACCGAGTGCCACATTCTCATAGCGATCAAGGATCTCAAGTCCGGCCTCTGGCATCTCGTTGAGCGTGCCGTAGACGTGTGCGCCCGCACTAGCTTCAAGATTTGCGGCTCCAGCCCCAATGAAATAGGCGGACGGCTTGTTGAATGTGAGCCGGTATCCCGTCAGGCGCCCCGCAGTTCGACGTGTCGACCGAATGCCCTCAGGATTGAGACGGGCGGTCTCGAGACGTTCGACATCCATATTGGAGCCATAGGCAAAATAGAAAGGCATAGCTCCCCCAAGCTATTCGACTTTTCTTTACAATCATTCCGTAAAAAATCGACCGAAAATTTTCGACAAAAGTATTGAATGTCGTCCCCACGACACAGTCGGCCTATTCCCACAAATTGTAACCGTCGTATACTGACTAAATTTCTTCATATTGTGAGTTTTATTCGTGGCTATAAATCGAAAGCTTCCTCTCATTGCCCTACGGGCGTTCGAATCTGCAGCCAGGTGCGGCAGGCATGGCGACGCGGCCGAGGAACTGTCCGTAACCAGCGGAGCCATCAGCAAACACATCGCGCAATTGGAGGCCTTCCTCGGTATCCGCCTGTTCGAGGGAAACCGAAACCGCCCCCGACTAACGGCGGAAGGGCAGGCGCTTGCTACCTCGCTGACCGGTGCCTTCGAGCAAATCGACGATGCTGTGGCGGCTATCTCGCGCAGGGACACAGGTGTTCTGGATGTCGCCTGCATCGGGACACTGGCCATGCGATGGCTGATCCCGCGGCTCTCCAACTTTTCACATCTCTATCCAAACTATGATGTCTGCCTCTCGACGGACGGACAACGTATCAACCGGAGCGTTGATGTCGAGATCCTGATCATCTCTCCCAACGAGGCCATGGGATCAGAATGTCTTTCCCTGTTCAACGAGTTGGTCGGATTGGTCTTCGCGTCGGATCTACAGGATGGGAATGTCTCCAACGAGCAAAAGGCGCTCTCGCTCCCGCGCCTTGGAACACAGACACGTCCTCATGCGTGGACGGAATGGGCACGGCTGATGGGCAGGGATATGGCTGCGACAAGGACGACAAGCCGGATGTTCGACCACTATCATCTGACGATCGAGGCATGCCTCAATGGCCTCGGATCAATGATTGCACCACGTCATCTCATAGGAGAAGAGGTTCGATCCGGGAAACTTATCGCTCCGTGGGGATTTGTGGAAAGCGGTTATAGCTATGCCGTTCGATCGGAACGACCAAACCATAGAAAGAACGTTGCCTTCATCCAATGGCTGCAGAGCGAGACGGCAAGTATGCGTGCGCCAATTGACGGAAGTCTTGTTGCATTGCAAAACTGACTGATTTTGCATAGCTGCATTGCACAATAAATGTTTTCCAATCGATCAAAAATTCAGCATAACGCTCATAGCTGATGCACATGGCGGTCTTCCTCCCAGTTCCGCCGCAGCAGCTGTTCCCCTCTGGAGGTTTTAACCTTCACAACTTTATGGGCCGCGGTTTTCCGCTGGCCCTTTTTTTTGCAATCAAAGTAAACCTCCACCTACGGTGGAGGACTGGACGAGTTCTACATCGTAGTGGAGAGACCT
>NZ_STGA01000073.1:0-272149 GCF_005222835.1 Rhizobium sp. FKY42
GGTCTCTCCACTACGATGTAGAACTCGTCCAGTCCTCCACCGTAGGTGGAGGTTTACTTTGATTGCAATGTACAACAGCCGCCCCTTGAGGCGGCTGTTGTCGTTTAGAGCGGGGTTCGATCTGATTGGATCACATTGTAAGGTAGAATCCGGGCGGTCCGGCCTGCCCGCTACCTGCATTCAGTTCAGAGAAGCACTCGCCGCAAACAGTTCGTTCTTGTCGTACAAAGCAAAGCGGTCAATCATGCCGACACTGGCTTGATTGAACACAAGAACCTGCACGTTGTGACCGGCCTGACAGAGCTTGTCTTATGACTATCGACGCTTCTTTGTGAGATAAAGAAGCGCCGGAGAGGACGGCCATCCTCTTCCGGCGATGGGGGAGAGAGCGTGGTATAAGAGAAAATCGTTCAGTTTGAGGAGTGAATCCACCGGTAGATCCAATATCCATCAGGGGTTCGCGACTTAAGGCACGGCGCACTTTATTGGATTTGATAGAGCCGCGCCTTCGATCTTTTTTTGCCGCATGGACGTTATCGTTCAATCGAGGACGACTGAACGCGACATGCCGTAGAAATGGACGATTCCGCCATACCCCTGGGGGACGCGGCGAATCTTTCTCTGCGGCAGCGTCGAAAAGGCTTCGTGGAAATAGGCTCCACAGCAGCCTCTCCTCCTATTCGCAAACAATCTGCTCAAGCCACGCCCGAAACCTGGTGGTGTTTTGACCCCTGAAACGACCTTGTCCAAGGCTTCAATTGTGGTGATATCAGGCAGATGCGCCTCGTGAGATCGACAGTGGTTCACCTGACGGCGTCGGCAAATCGAAGGACTGGATGGGTTCAGGCTTCAATCACACCATGAAAAAGGGAGGCGCTGTCAGCAACTCCCTGAAACATCTTTGGCCTCTGAAAACTTAGATCGAGCGAAGCGTCCAGTCCACGATATCGGCTCCCACCTTTGCGAAAGCGCGATTGATGGCACCAATAAACTTCGAATTGTCTTCGCCGGAAACCGGTACAGCCGCTCGGAAAACATTCTGCGCCCGCACCGATCCGTTGCGATCGTTCAGAATCTTGACGGAGATCTCAACCTTCGCAGTCCGTGGTCCAGAGGTATCGATCTCAAACGAGCGAATATCCGCGACCACCTGATAATCGATAGCAAGGCCCTGCCCCGGCTTGCCGACACCTGCCAGCTTGCCCGAATTTTCGAATGCCTCAACGAGCTTGGACTGCACCATCTTCGGCAGCCTGTCACCCCATTGCGAATTCGCCAGATACTGGATTTCGGAGGGCGAGACGCGCACCACCACCTGCTCGCTATCCAGTGATTTCAGTGCGGTCGGCTCTGGCACGAGGATCTGCTTGCTCTTGGCAGATGGTCCCTGCGCCATCGGTGTGATCGACAAATCGAATGTATCGTTATTCGCTTTGGTGCCACAGCCGACAAGCAATAGAGCCATGACCGGAAGGGCGAAGAGGGCCTTGGGAATAGAGATTGCCGGAACCATCTGCACCTCGGTTCTATCAAATGTTCGCATCAGCGCCGCGTCCTGCCATCATATTCCTTCACCGTTTCCCCGCCAAAGATCAGGCGCTGCGGGTTCTGGTCGAAGTTGGTGATCGTCTCGTTAAGATTCTGAACCGCTTTGCGGGTATCGCCAATCAAGGTTTGAACATCGCGCAGGCCGGTATTGGAGAAGCGGGCAAGGTTATCCGCAATTGGGCCGATCCGAGAATTCAGATTGTCGGCGGTGGCGCGAATGGATTGCAGGGTTTTCTGCGCTTCGGCAAACAGACCCTTGGATTCATCGCCGCTGACCATCGTATCTACCTTGGCCAGAATGCCGTCGACACGCGTTGACGCCTGGTTCAGCTTTTGCGCCAACTGCGTGAAGTCCTCGATCGCCTTGTTGATCTCATCGCGGCGGTCAGCCACACCATCGACAACCTCGCGTGCGGAGGAAAGCGCGCTGCGCGCATCCGCTGTCGCGGAGGTGATGTTGTCCACCGCCGTGTTGACCTTCTTCGGGTCGACCGCTGCCAGCAACTGATCGGCACGCTTTAGAACCGACTGCGCCTCCTCGCTTGCCTTGTTGAATCCGGCAGCGGCATCACGCACTTCCAGCATGATGCCATCGATCTTGTCGGAAGACTTGGCAATATTGCCCGTCACGGTTTCGGCATTGGTCAGGATATTGTTGATCTTGTCCGGATTGACGGCCTTCACCAAGCCTTCCGCTGCAGCCAGTGTCGAATCCAGACGTTCCGAAACACGATTGAATGTGCCCGAAAGCGCTGAAAGGCTACGCAGGAAGTCGTCGATTGCATCCGAATTTGCACTCAGCGCACCGGTAAAGGCTTCGGCGTGCTGGATCGTGCGGGTCAGCGGACCGCGCGCATCCGTCACGAAACCTTGAATCTGGCCGATCGCATCGTCCGCGCGCTGCAAAATCTTGTCTGCGGTCGCCAGAAGGTTGGTCACGCTCGATTGATCCGCAATCAAAACTGCGGGACGCCCGTTATCCTGCGCCTTCTGCAACAGGTTGTCCTCGCCGGTCTTACCGCCTGACAGTTCGATATAGGCAGCACCCGTCAGACCCTGCACTTCCAGAACCGCTTTCGTCGAAGGGTACACCGGAGCGCTTGTCTGGACCTCTGTGAAAGCGATGGAATAGCGCGGATCATCCGGGTCGATATTCAGACTGCGAACGGAACCAACAGGAATGCCGTTGAACCGGACTGCAGAACCGACCGAGAGACCGTTTGCGGAGCCGGGAATACGAATGGCAAGCTCGGCCATGGGTCCGCTGCGGCCATACTGCGCCATCCAGTAGACGAAGCCGAATGCGGCAGCGACCACCAGCAGCGTGAAGAAGCCGACGAGGGCGTAATTTGCTTTAGTTTCCATGGGCGTTACTTTCCTGGCACCGCATGTGCGTCACCGTAGTCCGTCGTAACGGACCGGGCACGCTTTCCGTGGAAATAAGACTGAACCCACGCATCGTCGCAGGCCAGCATGTCATCCAACGTACCTTCCACCAGCACCTTTTTCTGCCCCAGAACCGCAATGCGGTCGCAAACAGAAAACAGGCTGTCTAGGTCGTGGGTCACCATATAAACAGTCAGCCCAAGCGTATCACGCAGCCGGGCAATCAGCATGTCGAACTCGGCGGCGCCGATAGGGTCAAGACCGGAGGTTGGCTCATCGAGGAAGACGAGATCCGGGTCGAGGGCGAGCGCGCGCGCAAGCGCCGCACGCTTGATCATGCCGCCGGAAAGCTCCGAAGGATATTTGTCAGCTGCATCCGCCGCCAGGCCCACCATGTCGATCTTGAGATAGGCCAGTTCATCCATGAGCGATTGCGGCAGATCGAGATATTCCCGCATCGGGAGCTGGATGTTTTCCTTCACGGTGAGCGAGGAGAAAAGAGCACCATGCTGAAACAGCACGCCCATGCGCATATCCAATGCCATGCGGGTCTTCACATCGGCCTTCTCGTAATCGACACCGAGAATGTGGATTGATCCCGAACTATGCGGGACCAGCCGCAGAACGGTGCGCATGAGAACGGATTTGCCCGTACCGGACGCACCGACGAACCCTAAAATTTCCCCGCGATAGACGTCGAGATCAAGGTGATCCAGCACGGTCTTGGTGCCGAAGCTGACGGTCAGATCCCGCACGGACAGGATCACCCGGTCATCATCCGGGTGTTTCTCTTCAGCCGTGGTATCGTCCTGAACTGCCATGCTCATCCTAGAAGTCGATTGCGGAATAAAAGATTGCGAATAGCGCATCCATCAGGATCACGACAAAGATGGATTTGACCACGGAGGCCGTAACATGCGTGCCGAGCGATTCGGCACTGCCGCCAACTTTCATCCCTTCGACAGCCGAAACGATGCCGATAGCAAGCGCCATGAAAGGCGCCTTGATCATGCCGGACGCGACAGACGAATAATCCACCGCCTCATGCAGCCGTGACAGGAAGGTCTGGAAGGTGATGCCGGAATAGACAAAAGTAACGATTGCCGCGCCGTAGAGCGCTGCAAAATTGGCGATGATCGTCAGCAGCGGCAAAGCGATGGTCAACGCAACCAGGCGGGGAAAAACCAGTACGCCGACGGGGTTGAGACCGATCACGGTCAGGGCGTCGATCTCCTCGCGCATCTTCATGGAGCCGATTTCGGCAGTGATGGCGCTGCCGGACCGGCCCGCGATCATGATGGCGGTCAAGAGAACGCCGATTTCGCGTAACTGCAGAATACCGACCAGATCAACGACGAAGAGTTCTGCCCCGAAATAGCGAAGCTGGAAGGCACCTTGCTGGGCAATGATCGCGCCGATCAGAAAGGACATCAGTACGATGATCGGTACGGCCCGCACACCCATCCGGTCGATATGCGTAACGACCGATGCAGGGGAAACGCCCGCGCCGCGCCCCCCCTTGAGCTGCGCGCCGCCGACGGCTGAGCCGAGGATGTGCAACCCCGCCAGCGCATCCTGCCCCAGGCTCCAGACGGCCTTGCCGGTCGGCTCAAACACGCGCTGGAACAATGTACGTTGATCTTTGTCGGAAGAAGGTCTTTTCAACCCGTCCTCCGGCAGGACGTCAACCAGATCGGACAGCGTCTTGCTTGCGCCGACCAGTTCCACATCGCGTCCTTCGGCCTGCTTGCCGTTGATCAGGCGCCGAATCAGCCAGGCACCGGACGTATCGACGGCTTCGATACCGGATGCATCTATTTCCAGTTTCCCCTGGCCTTGCTTCTGCTCGGCGGCCATGAGGTCGTTCAGGACCTGACTAATGCCGCGGTTGCGCCAGTCTCCAGCCAGAACGTAACGCTCAACACTCTCAGCCGTAGAGGTCATCTCAAGGGTTGCGGCCTGTTCATCGGCCGTCTTCGGCTTTGCCTGCATGTAGGGGTGCTCGATACGCTTTCGAAAATTGAATAGAACCTGTCGGCAATATATCCGCCAGTCTGTGAAATGCCATGGCACTAGAGCCCGAAATCACCCTCCAGTCACCCTAAAGCCACAGAACAATTTCAGGTTAGGCCTCCAATAGTCTGCAACTTCAACCTCTATCCATTTAAGCTTTCCAGGCTCGGCGTGAAACGGTCAATGTAATCAACAAACCGAAAGCTGCGACCGCGGACATAACGTAATAGGAATGCTGTCCGAGCGAATGATAGATCAAGCCTGACAGGAACGTAGACGCAGCCAGGAAGGCACCATTGTAGAAGAAGAACGTGCCTTGAATGGACGATTCCTGACTTTCGTGCACCACCTCGACGATCTTTTGCTGCATGCCGAAATGAAGAAACGCGAAACTGAGCGCGTGGCTACACTGCAGAAGGACGGAAGCCTCAAAGCTTAAGGGGGTCACAAACAGCGACCAGCGAATCACGGCAGCTACCGACCCGATCAGGATGAGACTGACGGCTGAAATATGCCTGACGATCCGTCCCGCGCAGAAAAAAAACAGGATCTCGGCAATGACGCCGGACGCCCAGAGAATGCCGATCTCTTGACCGCTGAAACCTATACCTTGCCAGTAAATTCCAGAGAACGCATAGTACATTCCGTGCGTGGACTGCACGATCGTACAACCGATCATGAGCAAGTTTAGACTTGAGCGAAACGGCAGACGGGCCATCTGCCGCATACCGGTCGTATCCGCCGTCGGCGCCGTCGGCGCCCTCATCGCTCTTCCCAGTCGCGGCGCCATCAGGGCAGCAGACAATGTCAGTAGATAGGTCAGCGCGGTCGCTTCCGGAACGATCCGGCCGGACAGATGCGAGATCGCCCAACCAGCGATCAGGGTCGAAACGACAAAACCAATTGATCCCCAGACACGAATGGTTCCGTAACGAAATCCCCAGCGGCGAACGCCCATAACGGTGATTGATTCAAGAACCGGCATAAACGGAGCAAAAGTTGCCCCCTGAAGACTGAAAATGATGAGGACTGTCCAGAAGCCACCGGCCCAGATCAGAAGCAAAGCGGTTATAAGGGAAAGCGCAGCAGAAACGATGAGCACGAAGACACGCTCAGCTATACGGTCTGCGAGGACGCCCGCCAGCGGCGCAGAGACAAGCCGAAGGATGATCGGGACAGTCAAAATAACGCCGATTTCGAATTCATTCAGTGACAGCGATTTAAGCCAGGCTGGAAAGAAGGGGAGCAGAATACCGTTCACGCTCATCGCCGCCGCATAGGCAAAGGCGCAACGCACGGCAAAGCCCGAAGGTGCGGAAGGAACGGCATTCTCGGCCACGGCGGGCTCCGGCGATTCTCGGGTGCAGAGATCGCCTGTCATAAAGAAATTGCGAATAATTGACAGCCCCGACCGCAAGGCTCACAGTAATTAAATTAGTAATTACATATATGGCTCATCTGTGTTGCGCAACGGCAATAGAAGATACGTAGGCACGGGCAAGCATGCAGGTGTCTTTCCGAGGCCTGCCCTATGCGGCCTGCATGTCCTCACGCTTGTCCTTGGGCATGGGCAATGCCTTGATATCAGCAGTCACGGCAATCTTTTGCCAGGAGATCAGCTCGAAGGTGCCATCCATATGCTCGGCAATGGCCGTGCAGCTTTCCACCCAATCCCCTGTATTGATGTAGCGAATGTCGCCGATATCCTCCATCGTTGCGTGATGGATATGACCGCAGATGACGCCGTCCACGTTGTTGCGGCGCGCCTCCTCGGCAACGACGTTCTGAAACTCGCCGATGAAATTGACCGCCTGTTTCACCTGCAACTTTGCCCAGGCCGAAAAAGACCAGTAAGGCAGATGCAGCTTGCGGCGAATGGCGGCCAGAACCACGTTGATTGCAATGGCCGCGTCATAGGCCCAGTCGCCCAGATAGGCTAGCAGTCGGATGTTGCGCACCACGACATCGAACTCGTCGCCGTGAAGAACCAGATACTTCTTGCCGTCTGCCGCTTCGTGGATCATGCGCTCGGCCACCTCGATGCCACCGAAGTGAACGCCGGGGAAGGAGCGTAGAAATTCGTCGTGATTGCCGGGAATGTAGACGATACGCGTTCCTTTGCGCGCTTTGCGCAAAAGCTTTTGAACGACATCGTTGCATCCCTGCGGCCAGTACCAGTTGCGCTTCAGGCGCCAACCGTCGACGATATCTCCGACAAGAACCAGCGTTTCCGCCTCATGGTACCGCAGAAAGTCGAGAAGAAAGTCAGTGCGCGCCGCTTTCGATCCCAGGTGGATATCCGAAATGAAAAGCGTCCTGAAGTGTCTGGTTTCCGTCGTCACAGTCACGAGATCTTCCTTTCGTCACACCGCCCCCATGCCACTCAGAAACCAGAGTCATTTATCAGGAAGATGACAGGTGACCGGGATAACGGGTTTTGCTGTCTCTCAAACGCCATGAGATGTGCCATCGGGCATTCGATACCCAAGAATTCAGTACTGTTCCAAGGCACGGATTGTTGTAAGAGACCACGAAGCACATGATAAAACGGAAGGAGCTGGCGATGGAGCAGCAGGGCAAGGATCAATCGGCGAAAGCAGCCCCACAGGCGGATCTTGATGAACAGGCATTGTTCTTCCACCGCTATCCGCGCCCCGGAAAGCTTGAAATCCAGCCGACAAAGCCTCTGGGCAACCAGCGCGATCTCGCTCTCGCCTATTCGCCGGGCGTTGCCGCTCCCTGCCTGGCGATTCGCGACAATCCGGAAGCCGCTGCCTATTACACTGCTCGCGCCAATCTGGTCGCAGTGGTTTCAAACGGAACTGCCGTTCTGGGTCTCGGCAACATTGGCCCCCTCGCCTCCAAGCCGGTGATGGAGGGCAAAGCCGTCCTCTTCAAGAAATTTGCTGCCATTGATGTCTTCGATATCGAAATCGCTGCCGAAACGGTCGACAGCATGGTCTCCACGATTGCCGCTCTGGAGCCCACCTTCGGCGGCATCAACCTTGAAGACATTAAGTCACCGGAATGCTTCGAGGTGGAGCGCCAGCTTCGTGAGAAGATGAACATTCCGGTTTTCCATGATGACCAGCACGGCACCGCCATCATCGTGGCTGCGGCGATCATGAACGGTCTGGAACTGGCCGGAAAGAACATCGAAAACGTCAAGATCGTGACGTCGGGCGCTGGCGCTGCCGCCCTCGCCTGCCTGAACTTGCTTGTTTCGCTGGGCGCTCGCCGCGAGAACATCTGGGTTCATGATATCGAAGGCCTCGTCTATGAGGGCCGCAACGTGCTCATGGATCCATGGAAGGAAATCTACGCCCAGAAGAGCGACAAGCGCGTTTTGGCCGAAAGCATCGGCGGCGCAGATGTCTTCCTCGGCCTTTCCGCCGCAGGTGTTCTCAAGCCGGAACTTCTGGAGCAGATGGCTGAAAAGCCGCTGATCATGGCGCTCGCAAACCCCACACCGGAAATCATGCCGGAACTGGCCCGTGCCGCCAGACCGGACGCCATGATTTGCACGGGTCGTTCGGATTTCCCCAATCAGGTCAACAACGTCCTTTGCTTCCCTTATATCTTCCGCGGGGCCCTTGATTGCGGCGCAACGACGATCAACGAAGACATGAAGATGGCAGCAGTGAAGGCCATTGCAGGGCTGGCGCGGGAAGAGATTTCGGACGTCGCGGCGCGTGCCTACGCTGATGAGACCCCTGTTTTCGGACCGAACTATCTGATCCCCTCTCCGTTCGATCCGCGTCTTATCCTGCGCATCGCGCCGGCGGTGGCCAAGGCAGCCGCCGAAACCGGTGTCGCGGCCCGACCCATTGCTGACTTCGACCAGTATCTCGACCAGTTGAGCCGCTTCGTCTGGCGGTCGGGCTTCGTCATGAAGCCTATCTTCAACAGCGCACGTGTGGCGGAGAAGAAGCGTGTCATCTTCTCGGAGGGTGAAGATGAGCGCGTGCTGCGCGCCGCCCAGGTTCTTCTCGAAGAAAAGACCGGCACACCGATTCTGATCGGTCGTCCATCGGTTATCGAGGCACGTTTGCAGCGATTCGGCATTCGCATCCGTCCCAATGTCGATTTCCAGGTGGTGAACCCGGAAGACGATCCGCGGTACCGCGACTATGTCGAGGAATATCTCTCGCTTGTCGGTCGTGCGGGCATCAACCCGGAGACGGCCCGCACCATCGTGCGTACAAACAATACCGTGATCGGCGCCCTCGCCGTCAAGCGTGGCGATGCGCATGCTTTGATTTGCGGCGTCGAAGGTGGCTTTGACCGTCATCTGCGCGATGTCAGCCAGATCATCGGCAAGCGGAAGGGTGTCTGCGCCTTCTCCAGCTTGAGCCTGCTGATCACACAGAAGGGTCCGGTCTTCTTCACGGATACCTTCGTGAACGACAACCCGACGCATGAGGAGATCGCCGAAATCACCATTCTGGCGGCTCAGGAAATCCGTCGCTTCGGCATTGTGCCGAAAGCTGCCCTGCTCTCGCACTCCAATTTCGGCAGCCGTGATTCCGAAAGTGCCCGCAAGATGCGCGCAGCACTGGAGATCATCCGCCAGCGTGCTCCCGACCTTGAAGTCGATGGTGAAATGCAGGCGGGTTCTGCCTTGTCGGAAAGCCTGCGCAAGCGTGCCATGCCCAACAGCGATCTTTCGGGCGAAGCGAATCTTCTGGTTTTCCCGAATCTCGATTCATCCAATATCTCGCTTGGTCTCGTCCGCACCATGATGGACGCGCTCCATGTCGGGCCCATCCTTCTGGGTGCAGCACAACCAGCGCACATTCTGTCTACCTCAGTCACGTCGCGCGGCGTTGTGAACATGGCGGCTCTTGCCGTTGTCGAGGCGTCGCATTCAGATTTTGCGGCACTCTCTTAAGCCTCACGCAGGGCAATTATGATATTATCAACCCGGAGACAGGAAACTGTTTCCGGGTTTTATCTTGTCATGGAGCAGGGAAGCGACGTTCATGCCTACTCGCCAGCTTTTCGCAGCAATCGTCCTGTTATTACCGGCGGCGGCATCTGCTGCGGATAATGCGGCGCGCTGCATGGCGCTGGGCAAGGAACTTGCAAGCACGCCCACCGTCATCGGCAGTACACAGACGGCCAATTCCCATGCGAAGGCGCTGAGCGATATCACGGCCGCCACACGAGAAATTCGCGCGGAAATGCAGCGCCTCCGGTGCGGCACCGGCAGCATCGTAACATTTGGCAGAAATGATCCTTGCCGGGATCTCGAACAACAATTGATGGATTCTGAACGCGATAGGCAGGCCGTGCTTGCATCGCGCACGGCACAGGGAAAGCTGGTGAATTCTCTCGGCAGGGATCCAGATATCATCCGCAAGGAAATGCTGCAGCTCAAATGCGGCGAGATCGACTATGCCAACGTTCCGGCATCGATCAATCCCGATGCTCCGGGCTCGGCCTCCTCCATTCAAAGAACGGATACGCAAAAGCCAGGATCTTCGGTGATCATGCTCGGGAAAGCGCGTCCAGCGCAGCCTAGGGATACCTCACCGGTGCCGCCGGTCCGGGAATGGAAGCCGGATCAGCCGGTTCGCACCGTTGGCCCGCTATTTTATCCGGACAGTCAAGACGCAGAGTTGAACCGGCCCGGCATAGAGCCGACACAGTAATAAAAAGACCCGGAAGTTACGGCATGTCCTGCCAGCGCTCCTCGCAAATGAGCTGCTCGAGATTGAGCCTTTGCCGCCAGCCTTTCACGGCTAGTTCCGGCTCTTGATATAGTTCGCGCACATATCCGATGCACAACCAGGCCACGATCTCGATACGCTCGGGAATTCCCAGAAGTGAGCGGACGTCTTCGTCCCGGAAAATACTGACCCAGCCAACACCAACGCCTTCGGCTCGCGCGGCAAGCCAGAGGTTCTGAACCGCACAGACGGTCGAGTAGACATCCATGCGCGGATTATGGGTACGCCCCAGCACCACCGGCCCGGCACGATCTGGATCGCAGGTCACGACTATGGACAGCGGCGCCTTGCGTATGCCCTCAAGCTTCAGGCTCCGGTATAGATCGCGTTTGCCATCGGCGAACATGGCTTCCGCTTCTGCATTGGCCTTGCTGAAGGCTTCCCAGGCTGCGCGCTTCGTTTCCTCTGACCGCAGCAGGATGAAACTCCAGGGCTGCATGAAACCAACCGAGGGGGCAGCATGCGCTGCCTCAAGCAAGCGCCGGATCACGTCATCTGGCAGGGGATCGGGTTGGAACTGATCGCGAACATCCCGCCGGGTATGGATAGCATCATAAACAGCTTTGCGGGCCTCGGGTCCAAACGCATCGGCGCGCATAAGGCCGGAGCCAACCTCTGCATTCCGCTCTTCGCTGATACTACTCCGCACACCGCTGCTCCTTTCATGTTGCACCCACGCGTCGATGGGAACCAGCCAATCCGTACAATTAAGAAATCTTCAATCTTTTGGATACACTCTCCCAATGAAAACAACTTAAAGGCGTCTATAATGTACGAATTTCTAGTTCTTGATGCAGTTTACGGCACTCTTCGGGAAGGCCAGCCGACACAGACCGCAACAGCCTATGTGAGAGACCAGCTTCAACAGGCGCTAAACACTTCGCCGGAAGTATTCATAACCAACGAGACGTTTGGAGTTGATCCTTGCGTGCATTTTGGAAAGCAATTCGCAGCAGTCGTTTCGGTCAACGGCCGGTTACAGTTCTTCGCTGCCGCTGAGGGACAGGCTATCGACTTCCGGTACTATGATGGCGTTCTGACCCCACCCCTCGATCAAAATAGCTAAAGCGTCTAGCGATCTTTCAGATTCGCTCCTGACGCTTAAGCCTCTGTTTTATCACATGTCGTTATAGCGAAACCGCGGCACACTTTTGCGTGGCCCATGTTATAGGACCGGCAAAGGCGTGGGCCATAACCTGGCCCATGCCACCTCACCGATCGCGGAAACGGTTGGTAATGGGATAGCGTCGATCCCGGCCAAAATTCTTCTTTGTGATTTTCACGCCCGGTGCGGACTGGCGACGTTTGTACTCCGCCAGATAGAGAAGATGCTCCACGCGATGGACCGTCGCCACGTCGTGCCCTCGTGCCAGGATCTGATCGACCCCCATCTCGCCCTCAACAAGGCATTCGAGAATATCATCCAGTACGGGATAGGGCGGCAGAGAATCCTGGTCCGTTTGGTTGGGGCGTAACTCTGCCGAGGGTGCCTTGGAAAGAATGTTGGCGGGAATGACTTCCCCATCGGGTCCAAGCGCCCCCTGCGGAACGTTCTGATTACGCCAGGCTGCCAACGCATAGACCTGCATCTTGTACAGATCCTTGATGGGGTTGAAACCGCCATTCATATCGCCATAAAGCGTCGCATAGCCGACTGACATCTCGGACTTGTTGCCGGTTGTCACCACCATGGCGCCAAATTTGTTGGAGATTGCCATTAGAATGGTGCCACGCGTTCTGCTTTGCAGATTCTCTTCCGTAATGCCTTCCTCGGTCCCTTCGAACATTTCCGAAAGCGCCGACAGAAAACCCTCGACCGGTTCGGAGATCGGCACAATATCGTAGTGCGCGCCAAGCGCCTTCGCGCATTCAGCCGCATCCTTAAAGCTCTCTTCAGAGGTGTAGCGATAGGGCAGCATGACTGTGCGCACGCGGTCGCTTCCAAGAGCATCTACGGCAATGGCCGCGCAAACAGCCGAGTCGATGCCGCCGGACATCCCAAGAACAACGGATTTGAACCCATTCTTGTTCACGTAATCGCGGAAGCCCAGAAGGCAGGCGCGATAGTCTGCCTCCTCCTGTTCAGGAATGGTGACAAACGGTCCGCTTTCACAGCGCCAGCCATCGGCAACCCGAATCCAATCCGTCGTCTCTAGTCCGGCCTCAAATTCCGCCATCTGGAAGGCGAGCGTCTTGTCCGCATTCAAACCGAAACTTGCGCCATCGAAAACCAGTTCGTCCTGACCGCCCAGTTGGTTGACGAAAATCAAAGGCAAGCCGCTTTCGATAACCTGCTTCAGCGCCACCTGATGGCGCACTTCCACCTTGCCACGATAATAGGGGGAACCGTTCGGCACGATAAGGAGCTCGGCTCCGCTTTCGGCCAGCGTTTCGCATACACCGAGATCGTTCCAGATCTCTTCACAGATTGGAACACCAATGCGCACGCCGCGAAAATTCACCGGGCCCGGCATCTCACCTTCGACGAACACGCGTTTCTCATCAAACTCGCCGTAGTTCGGAAGGTCAATCTTGTCCCGCAGTGCCAGGATCTTGCCGTTATCGACAATGGCAACCGAATTGTGACGACCCTTCTCGCTTTGACGCGGAAGGCCGATGACGAATCCCGGCCCACCATCCTTGCTATCCTCGACAAGCTCTTCCAGCGCCTTCCAGCACGCTTTCAGGAAAGCGGGCTTCAGCACAAGATCTTCTGGTGGATAGCCACTTAGGAAAAGTTCGGTGAAGACGACGATATGCGCACCGCTCTTCGCGGCATCGCGCCTTGCTTGGCGGGCGAGAGCAAGATTTCCCGCGACGTCACCGACTGTCGGGTTGAGTTGAGCGAGCGCGATACGGAAAGTCGAAGCGATATCCTGAGTCATGGCAATGATTTAGCGTGCATGGCAAAGCTCCGCAACGCGCATGGACACAAATAACGCTGCAAACACCAGCGGATCGAAACGACATCAAGCTCACAAAGTTGAGCAAATTTCTCCCAATTTTTTGAATTGCAAAGCTTTGCAACTACGCAACCTTTAACAGATTGGTAACACCACAACTATAACCTGATTTATAACAGAAAGAAGTTATAAACCTCGGATAAAGGTGCCCTTCCACTTTGACCCGAGTTCTGAGGCTCTGCCAGCACAGCCTCAAAAAGAGAAAGGCCGGTTCCCCCCACCGGCCTTTCCTTTTTTTCAAACTGTCCTGAGTAAGAGGATCAGGCGTTGACCGCCAGACGCTTTTCCTCACGCCCCGACTTCATACGCTCTGCCAGCAGGAATGCCAGTTCAAGCGCCTGATCAGCGTTGAGACGCGGATCGCAATGCGTGTGATAACGATCCTGAAGATCGCCAGCTGACACGGCACGGGCGCCGCCGGTGCATTCGGTGACATCCTTGCCCGTCATCTCAATGTGGATGCCGCCGGGATGAGACCCCTCCGAACGGTGGATCTGGAAGAAGCTTTCCACTTCCGACAGAACGCGGTCGAACGGCCGGGTCTTGTAGTTGTTCAGCGTGATCGTATTGCCGTGCATCGGATCGCAGGACCACACCACCTTACGGCCTTCGCGCTCCACCGCGCGAATGAGGCGCGGCAGGTGTTCGGCAACCTTGTCGTAACCGAAGCGGCAGATGAGCGTCAGACGGCCTGCCTCGTTGGTTGGGTTCAGAATGTCAATCAGCTGGAGCAAACCGTCGGCGGTCATGGATGGACCCGCCTTGAGGCCGATCGGATTCTTGATGCCGCGGCAGAACTCGACATGAGCATGATCGGGCTGACGCGTACGGTCACCGATCCAGATCATATGACCGGACGTCGCATACCAGTCGCCGGACGTCGAATCGACGCGCGTCAATGCCTCTTCGTAGCCCAGCAGCAGCGCCTCGTGGCTAGTGAAGAAATCAGTTTCACGCAGCGCAGGATTGTTTTCCGACGTGATGCCAACGGCCTTCATGAAGTCCATCGTTTCGGAAATGCGATCTGCAAGCTTCTTGTAGCGCTCACCCTGCGGGCTATCCTTGACAAAGCCCAGCATCCACTGATGAACGTTTTCGAGGTTTGCATAACCACCCATGGCGAAGGCACGCAAAAGGTTCAGCGTGGCTGCCGACTGGCGATAGGCCTTCAGCTGACGCTCAGGTGCGGGAATGCGAGCCTCGGGCGTGAACTCGATGCCGTTGATGATATCACCGCGGTAGGACGGAAGCTCGATGTCACCCTGCTTCTCGAAATTCGAGGAGCGCGGCTTTGCGAACTGGCCTGCAATGCGACCAACCTTGACCACCGGCTGCTGCGCGCCGAAGGTCAGAACGACGGCCATCTGCAGGAACGCGCGGAAGAAATCGCGAATATTGTCTGCGCCATGCTCCAGGAAGCTTTCCGCGCAATCGCCGCCCTGCAAAAGGAAGCCATTGCCTTCGGCAACATTGGCGAGGGACTTCTTGAGACGACGCGCCTCACCTGCAAAGACGAGTGGCGGGAACGTGGAAAGCTGGGCTTCCGTCGCCTTCAGCGCGTCCGCATCCGGATAATCCGGAACCTGCTGGATCGGTTTTTGCCGCCATGTGCTTGGTGTCCAGGTTTCTGCCATTGTCTTTCGTCCGTTTTGATTACGCAGTGCCTCATCGCACCTCGTTTGAAGTTGGCGGCTTATAAACCTTTGAGGCAGCCTTGCATAGAGCCAAAGGACCGGGACGAACCACCCTCTCGCACAACGATATTGGCTTGAAGAACAGCAGTCAGCAAAGCAGTCATTGCAGGCTGAACGAAAAGGCGATCGGATCGCCCGCACAAACAAAAATCAATATATCTTAATATACAAAACTCTAAAATACGTTAAGTAATACGAAACCACCTCCGTTGCCGGTATAGCAATATATTACTGTTTATAAGATTTGCTCTGAATAGGTATATTGTCTGCCCTGGGTATATTACATGCAAAAAGATCCGCTTCACAACCTGAAGCTATTCAGGACCAACCGAGACGGAAATTTCGGTGTACTGACCGCACTTATGCTTGTTCCCCTTATTGGGATCGCAGGCCTAGCGGTTGATCTGGGCATGGCTGTCGATGAGCGAAGTGCTTTGATGAATGCGGCTGATGCCGCAGCGGTGGGCGCTCTGTCGGAGAAGTCTGCAACGGTTGCGCAGGCGATGAACATGTCGGCGAACGGCGAGATCCAGCTTGGCAATGATGATGCAAGGCGACTCTTCCTCGCGCAGTTGCCGCAGTCCTTGCGTGACCGGCTAAGTAATGTTGCTGTCAGTATCAAGCGGGAAAACACAGAACTAACCTCGAACGTCAGTTTCACAGCCGCAATACCAACAGCATTCATGGGTATATTGGGAAAGGATAGTATTGGCGTTAGCGGAACGGCCAAGGCAACTTATAAAACCAATGCCTTCATCGATTTCTTCATGCTGCTGGACAACACGCCTTCCATGGGCCTTGGCGCAACGAACGCAGATATCGCCAAACTGGAAGCAAGTTTTGGCTGCGCTTTTGCCTGTCACGCCACAGGGAAAGCGGCAGACAACACACTGGAGGCTGCCGGAGATCTGGGGGTCAAGCTGCGCATAGATATCGTTCGTGATGCAACTAAAAAGCTCACGGAAGACGTCGACTTGTACAAGATTGCAAACAATCAATACCGGATGGCCGTCTACTCATTCGGCACGAGTGCTGACGATATCGGATTGAAGGAGATCGCCAAGCTGACCTCCAATATGGACAACGTTGATAAAGCCGTTGACAATCTCGACCTAATGTCCACGGTCAAGAACAACTATAACGACAATCAGTTGACTGATTTTGCAAGTACGTTCGCGAGCATCAAATCAGTTGTTGGCACAGTCGGCACGGGCAGCAGCGCGACAGATCGGCAGAAAGTGGTCTTTCTGGTATCAGACGGAATGACCGATGCAGCAAAGACGGAATGTTCCGGCTCCGCAAAGGGAACGCGCTGCATGGAACCGATCGATGCAACCGTTTGCAAGGATCTGAAAGACAAAGGCATCAAGGTTGCCGTGGTCTATACCACATACATCCCTCTTCCGGACGACAGCTTCTGGGTCAATCGCATCAAACCCTTCGATTCCCGCCTGCGTCCCAGCATGGAGGCTTGCGCCACTCAGGGCTACTTCATCGAAGCATCCCCCAGCGAGGATATCGGTAAAGCGATGCAGACCCTGTTTCGCAAGTTGATGAACTCGCCACGTCTGACGAACTGACGCTTAACGCTGGATCGAAGAACGCGAGCACATCGGCCGCGCTCTTCGTCCTGTGGCCTCATTCAACCGTCGACACGTTCCCCACCCTTCACGCGGTAGCTGGGTTTGTACATGGTCACCAGCTCTTCCGCTGCTGTCGGATGAACCGCCATCGTGCGGTCGAGATCATCCTTGGTCACGCCGGCTTTTAGCGAAATGCCCAGCAGTTGCGCCATCTCGCCAGCGTCATGCCCAAGAATATGGGCGCCCACAACCTTGCGATCCTCAGCATTGACAAGGAGCTTCATGATCATCTTTTCGGCGCGCCCGGAAAGCGTCGCCTTCATGGGGCGGAACTCCGCGCGATACACTTCGATTTCGTCGAAGCGTTTGCAGGCCTCTTCCTCGGAAAGCCCAACCGTGCCGATTTCCGGCTGAGAGAACACCGCTGTTGCGATCAGATTGTGGTCAGGCGCGGTCGGATTGTTCTTGAACTCGGTCTCGATGAAGCACATCGCTTCGTGAATAGCGACTGGAGTAAGCTGTACGCGATCCGTCACATCACCGAGCGCAAAGATATGCGGCACGTTTGTCCGGGAATAGGCATCAACCACGATAGCGCCCCGGCCATTGACCTCGACCCCTGCCTTTTCCAGACCGAGACCCTTGGTATTCGGATCACGTCCGAGAGCGAGCATGATCTGATCCGCAGAAATGCTCGCGCCCGTCTTGGTGCGCGCCGTCAGCCCGCCCGCCGGAGATTTCGTGACCTCTTCGATCACGTCCGTCAGCATTATACGGATGCCCTTGTCGACCATTGCCTTGTGAAGGCCCTCACGCATGTCGCGGTCGAAACGGGACAGAATTTCCTGGCCGCGATAGATGAGAGTCGTATCGACACCAAGCCCATGGAAAATGTTGGCGAATTCGACCGCAATATAACCGCCGCCTGCAATCAGGATGGATTTCGGCAGCTCTTCGAGATGAAAAGCTTCGTTGGAGGTGATGCAGAATTCATGGCCCGGCAGCGAAGCGTGTGGATTGGCCGTTCCGCCCGTTGCAATCACAATACGTTCTGCCGTCACTGTCGTGTCCGTCCTGACCAGACGGATGGTGTGGGCGTCCAATAGTTCTGCACGGGTATCCAGAATCTCGGCCCCGGCATTTTCCAGCCCGCGGCGATAAAGCCCCTCGAGGCGGGCGATTTCCTTGTCCTTGGCTTCGATGAGCGCTTTCCAGTTGAAGCTGCAATCACCAACAGTCCAGCCGTATCCGGCCGCGTCTTCGAAGTGTTCGTGATATTGCGATGCATAGACGAAAAGCTTCTTCGGCACGCAGCCACGGATGACACAGGTGCCGCCAAAACGGTACTCTTCCGCGATCGCGACCTTCTTGCCCATGGATGCCGCAAGCCGTCCGGATCTCACGCCACCTGACCCACCGCCGATGACAAAGAGGTCGTAATCATAGCTGGTCATTTAAGGCTCCTGTGGAATATCCGGCGAATAGCATTGGCACTTCATATAGTGTGCAATGGCACACAAGGAAAAGCCCGGCGGAACCGGGCTTAGCTTGAAACATTGGAAAGGGGCCGCTTAGGGCTTCGGAGCGTTGCCCGTTGCATCTGCCGTCGGAGCCTTCACCTTGTTGGCATCCATCACGGTGCGCAGCTTGGCAGAGCTGTTGGCAGTCAGGTCTCGCGAAATGCCATTCGCCCAGATTTCGGCTGCCCGCATCGTTTCGCGCTGAACAAGCGGAAGCGTCTGCAGATACTTCTTGCCAACCGGAGAAGAATAGAACGAGGCGATCTGCTTCAGTTCATCAACCGTGAAGGACTTGGCGAAGGTAACCGCAACTTCCTTTTCCAGATCGGCACGGCGTGGAGCGAGCGCCAGGGCTTCCGCTTCAACTGTCTTGGAGATCTGGGCCTGAAAATTGGGTGAAGCGACCGTGTATTCGTTCTTCAGACGCTCGGCTAGATTCGGCAGAATGGCATCGAAACGATCCGTGGCATTCAGGGCTGCAATTGCATCCCGTGCCGCCTTCAGATGATCGGCAGGAATTTCCTGGGCGCTGACGGGAACACTCAGCGCTGCACCGGAAAGAAGAATGGCGAGCGCGGCGGTACGGCCGAAAACCGCTTGTCTGATCATGTTTCGTTGCTCCTGTCTTATTTCGCCTGCATCGTCCGCGCGCCCGCCGGTCCGGCAATGATCGCAAACGATGCCATATTGATGAACAGCCCGTGCTCTACGACGCCGGGTATTGAATTCAGCTGGGTAGCCAATGCCTCTGCATCAGGAATACGGCCAAAAAAAGCATCGAGAATCAGGTGGCCGCCGTCGGTAGTGAAGGCGCCGTCATCCGACTTTCTCAACTTCAGATCGCCCGAAAGCCCAAGCTTCGCGGCCAGTTTATCGATCGCAATGCGCGTGGTCGCAAGACCGAACGGATTGACCTCGATCGGCAATGGAAACTTGCCAAGAGTTTCGACAACCTTGCTTTCATCCGCAATGACGATCATCCGGCTCGACGCCGATGCGACGATCTTTTCGCGCAACAGGGCGCCGCCGCCGCCCTTGACCAGACGCAGCGAGCCGTCGACTTCGTCGGCACCGTCAATGGTCAGATCCAGCTCGGGAAGTTCATCCAGGGATTTGAGTGGAACACCAAGCTCCAGGCACAGACGTGCAGTTCGTTCCGATGTTGGCACACCCTGAACCCGCAGGCCGCCCGACACTTTTTCTGCAAGTAGTCGAACAAATTCTTCCGCCGTCGATCCGGTGCCGATTCCAAGACGCATCCCGTCTTCAACATGCTGGAGCGCAGCCTCGGCTGCCTTGATTTTCATTTCCCGGGCGTCCATCCGCCGCAAGCTCCCATCTGTTTCGTTGTGTGCTGTTTACACGGCCCGCCTGATAAACAAAAGTCCCAGTTTCTGCTTCTTGGAGAGTATTCGAAGACCAGAATAGAATGGCGCCCCCTCTCCTCTGCATTTGCAATTCTTGCTCACGATCCATAATCTCGCGCCACCAATGGACTTGGCGACACCCTCATTCTCTGCTTCGGAAGGTTTGATTTTGACTGCTACCCTTGTTGTTTTCGATCTCGATGGCACGATGATCGATACTGCGCCCGATCTGATCGAAAGCCTCAACCACACCATCGCAGTCCGCGATCTGGAACCTGTCAGTTTTGATGACCTGACACATCTGGTCGGACAAGGAGCAAGGGTCATGATCCGCCGTGCGTTTGACCTGCGCGGATACCCGTTGTCGGATCAGGAAGTGGACCCGCTGTTCGATCGCTTCATCGATCACTACAAGGCGCATATGCCGGGACACAGCAAGCCGTTTGACGGCCTCGAAGCAAGCCTGGATCGATTGGAACGTGATGGCTGCCTCGTTGCTGTCTGCACCAACAAGGCAGAGCAGCTGGCAGTCCCCCTTCTGCGGAAGCTGGGCCTCGCGGACCGAATGGCAGTCATCACCGGGGGAGATACCTTTGCTTTCCGCAAACCGGATGGGCGGCATCTCCTTGAAACGATCAGACTGGCAGGCGGCGATCCTGCCAAAAGCATACTGGTTGGCGACAGCGTCAACGACATTCAGGCTGCCCACAATGCCTCGGTAGCATCGCTTGGCGTAACATTCGGCTATTCCGATGTACCGATCGCCGACCTGAACCCTACACGCATCATCAGTCATTTTGACGAACTGACCGTGGATCTGGTGCAGGAAACGCTCGCCGCAAGCAATCGCGCCACATTCTCGGTGACCGCCTGAACGAAAAAGGCCAGCCCGACAAAGGCTGGCCCAATCACACACATCAGCTTCGGAAATCAGGCGCCGCGCGCCTTGCTGGTGATTTCGAAAGCCTTTTCAACAGCAGCATCGCGCTTGTAAACGTCATCAAAATATTCGACGTGACCATCCTTGTTTGGCCAAGCCGTGAAATAGGCCACATACACCGGGAACTTCTGCGGAACCTGGATTGCCTGATTCTTGCCCTGGGCAATCTTGCCAGCCAGATCCTGCTCGGTAATACCCAGCACGGCAGCGGCCATCTTGCGCGGTTCCGCCAAACGCACACAACCGTGGCTCAACGCGCGCATGTCACGCTGGAAGAAACTCTTCTGCGGCGTATCATGCATGTAGATAGCATGAGCGTTCGGGAACAAGATCTTCAACTCGCCCAGAGCATTGTCGCTCGATGGCGGCTGGCGAACAGAAATCGCCTGCGTGGAGCCGCGCCAGTCGACGGCAGTGGATGACACCGCCTTGCCAGACACTTCTACCTGATAACCCATGCGGTCGAGATAGCTTGGATCCTGCCGAAGCTTCGGCAACATCTCATTGATGATGATCGACTGCGGGACGCCCCAATATGGATTGAGTTCGACTGTCTGAATCTCGTCCTGGAAGAAGAAGGTCTGGTGGCTTGGCGAACCCACCACCACGCGCATGGAGAACTGCTCTTGCCCGTTCTGGTGATAATAAACCCGGAACGCTGGCTGGTTGATGAAGACATAGCGGCTACCAAGATCGTCCGGCAACCACTTGCTCTGTTCCATCGCCACGATCAGCTTCTCGATCTTGTCGTCCGAGGTGTGGCCGGTCATTGCCCGCAGTGTCGCCGGACCGATGACGCCATCCGCTTTCAGGCCGATTTCCTTCTGGAAGCTCTTGACGACCTCTACCAGTTCCGGCGCGTAGGTGGGCGTATTCTGGTATGAAGCAAACACAGAGGAATGCTGCGTCTTTAAGGCATCCGAACCCTTGTGCTGGATCGCCGCGATAACCTTGGCCAGATCAGCATTGCTTTCACCCGGCTTCAGCTTAAGCGTTTCAGGCACCTGAACTGATTGCGTCTCACTCCCGGCAGCGGCGCGCACCTTTGCAAGTTCCGCCTTCAGCGCCAGGAATTGCGGGCTCTTCGGCGCCATGCCGTCGAGATAGGCGCTTGCATCTGCGGCACTCTGCAGCCCCGGCAGAATGGAGGACAGGTTGACGTCGCGTCGCTTCAGGTCGTGATATTCCGAGATCCGGTTCGGATCGATCCGGCCACGCGCCATATCCTGCGCAAACAGCACAGCCTTGGCAGACAGCGCCAGTTCGAACTGCATCAGTTCCTTCTGATGCTCATCGGGAGCCTGAGCGACAGCAGGCTTGACCGCGGTGCCCGCAGGGCTCTCCGCAGCGGGAGCAGATACCGAAGAAGCATCGGCCGACACGGGTGTGACCGTCGGCGCTTCCGCAGGCTTCAGGACATCGGACACGCTGGATGTCACGAAAGTCGGCACCGGAATGCGATAGTCAGCCGGGTTCAGGCCGTAATCGCCAGCCTTTTCCATCAGCGCAATCACCGCACGGGCGCGCTCGCTCACATCTTCCTTGTCTACCCATAGCGGAGCAGCGTTCTTGGCGTAGAAGGCTTCGACCGCGTTCGCGACATCACTCGGCGCGGATACCTTGGCCTGTACGAGGAAACGGTTGGCATCCGTGGCCGATGCAGCCGCGAAACCAGAGGTCTTTACGGCACGGGAGGCATCTGCCTTATAGGTGAAATATTTCGGAGCCGAAACTTTTGGCAGCGGTTCCGGATCGCTGAGATCAATCGCACGCTGGCTGATGGGCGGCTGCACACTTGTTGGCACGCGGCCTTCCACCTGCTCCTGAACGCTTTCGCGCTTCTCGCCGCGCAGCATGTCCATCAGGGTCAGGGCGTTGGCCGTACCTGCGCCAATGGCAGAAGAAGCAATGCCGGAAAGCAGGGCAATTGCGAGAGAAGTCTTTGTGTATGCGTGCGGCAACGTCATCCCCGTCACGTTGAGGGCCTTGAATCAGCGGGCCTTGTGAGCCTTTGCGCCTGAATAGCTGGTCGTGAGCGCTGTGAAAAGTAAACCAAAAGCGATGCCTGACCGGTGAAAGAGCGCGGATCCTGCTCGCAATCGTTGTCGGAAGCTTAAGAAATCATTGGTTAATTTTTTACTGATAACTTGCTTGAAGAGGCATCAAGACGGTTCACAGGCACTTGATCGGGCTCAATATAAATCTTTGGCGTGTCATTAAAAACACGCGGCGAAACTTCAATTTAGCCGCTCCTCATCAACCTTCGCAGTGCTTGCAGTCGCAAAACAAACGTATAGTAATCGCGCGCCCGACCTTGCATCGGAAACCGACACCGCATAGGTGCAGCCGAGCAATCCAGTTTACGTCCGTGTCACGCAGAGGCTTTAAGATGACTACGCGCACCGAAACCGATACATTTGGCCCGATTGAAGTTGCCAGCGACCGCTATTGGGGCGCTCAGGCGCAACGTTCGCTTGGAAACTTCAAGATCGGTTGGGAAAAACAACCCCTCTCCGTCATCCGTGCGCTCGGCATCGTCAAGCAGGCCGCGGCGCGCGCCAACATGGCCCTTGGCGGCCTGGATGCGAAGATCGGAGAAACCATCATCGCCGCCGCGCAGGAAGTCATCGACGGCAAGCTGAACGATCACTTCCCGCTCGTCGTCTGGCAAACCGGTTCCGGCACGCAGTCGAACATGAATGCCAACGAGGTTATCTCGAACCGGGCAATCGAAATGCTGGGCGGCGTCATGGGCTCCAAGAAGCCCGTGCACCCGAACGATCACGTCAACATGAGCCAGTCGTCGAACGATACCTATCCGACGGCCATGCACATCGCTTGCGCAGAGCAGATCGTTCGCCATCTCATTCCAAGCCTCAAGCACCTGCATGCGGCACTGGATGCAAAGTCGAAAGCTTTCGCGCATATCATCAAGATCGGCCGCACCCACACGCAGGACGCAACGCCTCTGACGCTGGGTCAGGAGTTTGGAGGCTATACGGCGCAGGTCGCTTCCGCCATCAAGCGCATCGAAGTCTCCCTGTCGGGCCTTTATGAACTGGCGCAGGGCGGCACAGCCGTTGGCACGGGTCTCAATGCACCCATCGGCTTTGCCGAAAAGGTTGCCGAAGAAATCGCCGCGATCACCGGCCTGCCTTTCGTCACCGCGCCAAACAAGTTCGAAGCACTGGCCGCGCATGATGCCATGGTCTTCGCTCACGGCGCTATCAATGCCGCAGCCGCCGCTCTGTTCAAGATCGCAAACGACATCCGCTTCCTTGGCTCCGGCCCCCGTGCCGGCCTCGGTGAACTGGCCCTGCCGGAAAACGAGCCGGGCTCGTCCATCATGCCGGGCAAGGTCAACCCGACCCAGTCGGAAGCCTTGACACAGGTTTGCGCTCATATCTTCGGCAATCAGGCAGCCATCACCTTTGCTGGCAGCCAGGGCCATTTTGAACTCAACGTGTTCAACCCGATGATGGCCTACAACTTCCTGCAGTCCGTCCAGCTTCTGGCAGACGCAGCGGTCTCCTTCACCGATAACTGCGTTGTGGGCATCGAAGCGCGCGAAGACAACATCAAGCGCGGTGTCGAAAACTCGCTGATGCTGGTCACGGCTCTGAACGGCAAGTTGGGTTACGATGCCTGCGCCAAGATCGCCAAGACCGCGCATAAGAACGGCACGACCCTGCGTGAAGAGGCAGTCGGCGGCGGATACCTCACGAACGAGGAATTCGATCAGTATGTCCGTCCTGAAAACATGATCGGACCCAAGTAAAAAGCAATTCCCTGACGCAAACGGTTGGGCAGAACGTCTGTCCTTCCCTTGCGTCAGGGTACGCAGCAAAATGGTTGCGTACAGCGATAGGGCAACAACCAGATGGACACTTGATGACAATCAGGCCTGACTTCTTAGAAGCTCTGTAATTGCCTAATAGCAATGATACTTTAGCGCCATAAGCGATCCGACATTAATGCTTTTCCAATAAATTGCGAATAACCATTACCATCAGTCTCAAATCGATGACCGGAGCAGAGCAATGACGACGGCAGCTGCGCAGAAGGCGCAAGCCGCCGATGTGGCCGGACAGATCATACACGCCATGCGTGCAATGAATGTCTCTCCCATCCCGCGGAACTACCAGCTCTTCTACGAGGCCTACATAGGCGCGAACCCGGCGTTGACCCGGGAACTTTCGCTGTTGGGCAACCGGCCTCTCCAGGAAGAACTCGACGAGCTTGCCGCAACGTTCATTGGGACCGGTCAGGCGTCGATGATGGAGAAAGCCCACGGCAGGCTGGTGGAAGAGCTCGATGCGCTGCTAAGCCTTTTGCGCCGGGAACAGACCTCGCTCGAAAGCTACAATCGTCTGCTGGATGAAACCGCGACGACCATCAACGCGAAGAACAATTTCTCCGCAGATCTGCTGCGTAACGCCATATCGCTTCTGAGCAAAGCCACGGGAGATACCATCGCACAGGGCGAAAAAACTGTAGAAGGCGTGGTTCAACGCAGCCAGGAAGTCGACCAGGTTCGCAAGGAACTGGACGAGTACAAGCGCATTGCGAACACGGATTCGCTGACCCGTCTTTCGAACCGCCGCGCCTTCGACGAAAAGCTGGCGACACTCTACGACGACAGCATGCAATTGCCGGTAACGGCGCTCGTGCTGGCCGACATCGACCATTTCAAGAAGTTCAACGACGCCTACGGCCATCCGGTGGGTGACAAGATCCTTGCCTCCGTTGCTGCCGTCCTCAGATCAAGCGTCCGCAAGGATGTTTTCGTGGCCCGAACCGGCGGCGAGGAATTTGCACTGATCATTGAAGGCAATACAACCGAAGAAGTGATGGCCATCTGCGAGCGTCTGCGCAAGGCGCTTGAAACAAGACCATTTCGCAATTCACGCACGGGAATGGACTACGGACCGATCACGATTTCGATCGGCGTTGCCATGGCATCGCAAGCCGATGACGCCGGAGATCTTTACGTCAAATCAGATACTGCCCTTTACTGCGCCAAGAACACCGGCCGCAACCGCTCTATGCTCTTCGAGGACGGCATGCGCAAGGACTATGGTGGCAAGAGCTGGCTGATCTACAAGAAGTAATCCGGCACTGACTGCCTTCGCCGCAAGCGACCATCACCACATGGTCGCTTTTGCGCGTTCAGGCCATTCCTTATCATAGGTCTGTTGATCGAAATCTGCTTTCGCTCCCTTCAGCATCTGCCCCGGAGTTGGAAGTGTCTGCGGGTCGGAAAATCTGTCCGGATTCCAAAGCTCGGCACGCATGACCGCACGCGCACACTGGAAGTACACCTCCACGATGGTCACAACGGTGACACTGCGCGGATGATGCCCATCCATCTCGAAGCTTTGAAGCAGTTCCGGCTCGATGGAAACCACGGCCCGACCGTTGATGCGCATCACGCTCGTGGAACCGGGAATGAGAAACATCAGAGCGACACGCGGATCGCGGACAATGTTCTCAAGCGAGTCGACACGATTATTGCCTCTCCAGTCGGGAAGAAGGATCGTTCGATTGTCCTGAATGCGGACAACGCCTCCGAGGTCTCCGCGCGGCGAGCAGTCCAGTCCCTCTGGCGCGACAGTTGCCAGCGCGACAAAAGGTGATGACTCGATCATCAGGCGATATTCCGGCGTCAGCGCCTGTGTCACTTTGACAAGAGACGCTTCGCTCGGGTTCTTGTAGATGTCCCGCAATTGCTCGACGGATGTGATGACGGTCATGTGTTCCTCCCGTTGCATCACTGGAGTAGATCACGCGATCCGGGGCTGCAAGCGCGTTCTTGTGCTCTACTCGCCGCGCAGTTCTCCTACTTCATCCGCCTCATGGGGAATACGTGCCAGCCGCCTGTATTCCCAGATCGCAACGGCGAGCAGGATGCACACGGCAAGCGCAGCGGTCCACAGGGTTACCCATCCCTGCGTCACAAGAAGAAGCGCAAGAAGGGATGAGATACCGGCAATATGCGACCAGGGCATATAGCCGGTGGTCACTCGCTTGACCCAGAGATTCCCAGCCAGAAACACCATCGGGCCACCGCATATAACCAGCGCTCTGGCCAATCCGCCGGTTTCAACCGGATGCGCAATCAGGTGTTCGGCAGCAACGGCACAGAGTATGATACCGGCAACGACCGGAATGTGAGCGTATGTGAAGACATGCAGCGCAACCTCTCCCGGTTCGTCCGATTCCTCGATTTCCTGCGATGCCTTTTCGTGGCCGAAGTGGAAATAGATCCACCACATCAGGCCAGTCGTCAGAAACGAGCCGGCGAGAATGACAACGATCAACGGAGTGATGTCTTGATCCGAGAAGCTGCGACCCGTCGCCAGAATCGACTCACCAAGACAGATCATGACGAACAATCCGCAACGCTCGGCCATATGCTCGCCGGATATGTCCCAGTCTTCGGTTGTAGAGCGACCATAGCCGGGTACGAAGAACCGTAGCTCGGGAGCCAAAAACTCTAATAGCAGGGCGCCATACCAGATGATCAGTCGCGCATGCGGGTCGCTGAGAGCACCCCAGATCCATAGGATTGCGGACAAAGCAAACCAGAGGGAAACCCGCACGAAGTTGCGGCGGACATTTTCCATAACGCCGTTGAAGGCATAGATTGCGAACAGTGACCGGCCCAACTGCATGGCGACATAGGTCGCGGCAAACATCAGGCCCCGTTCCTCGAACGCCTTCGGAATGGCCGAGGACATCAGGAGGCCGAGAAACATGAGGCCGAACAGCAGCGCCCGAACCGGCATGCGCTCCGGGTCCAGCCTGTTCGTAACCCAGGCCGTATGAATCCAGACCCACCAGAGGGCAAGTGCAAAAACGCCACCTTCTGTCAGTCCCGCAAGCGTAAAGTCTTCGACTATAAAATGGGAAAGCTGGATGAGTGCGAAGACGAAGACGAGGTCGAAGAACAGTTCGGGAAACCCGACAGTGCGTTCACGCTGGTCGCTGTCCTTGACCCAATGGTCGTCGGATTTGATGTCGGTGTGCGCCATGAAACGTAAGCATTCAATGAGAGGTCGGGAAAAGCACGAAGCCGTGCGCCCGTCAAATCACTAGCGGCTTAAAGGTTCCATCAAATCTGATCTGTCTTCGTTGAAGCTAGCGCATGTCGCGCAAAAGTGTGCAGCGGTTTTGCGATAACGACATGCGACAAAACAAATAGTTAAAGCGTCAGGAGCGAATCTGAAAGATTGCGCCACGCTTTAGCGGGCGATGCCGGGTGTGTCCCTGTTCATTCCCTTCGCGGCCAGTTCCCGTTCGTATTCCGCGAACAGATCCTGTCCCTTTTCACCCAGTTCTCGCAGGTATTTCCAGGTAAAGATGCCGCTGTCATGACCATCATCGAACGCGATCCGGATCGCATAATTACCGGCGGCAACAACGTTTCGAATGCCCACCATCCGCTTGCCCGGCACCGTTACCTTCTGCCCGGGTCCATGCCCCTGCACCTCCGCTGAGGGAGATAGAACCCGCATCATTTCCGCAGGTACGGCGAAAGCAGTCCCATCATCAAAGCTGATTGTCAGGCTGCGCTTGTCGGCAGCCACCTTGATTTCGGTCGGCCAGGAAGAGTCGCTTGCATCACTCATATCGTTTATTCCGCATCTCTATGCTTGCTGGTCCGGATGTTGGTGACCATTCAAGCATCTTCTGTCAAAACCATTTCCATCCGCCTTGACGCATGTCACAGCAAGTCCCATCTTCCGCGAAGGAGGACACGCGCCTTGAACAGTCTGGTCAATCCCAACGATACCCATACGCCATTGCGCACGAATGCGCATCCAATGATTGACCCCTTCGGCCGCATGGTGAGCTATCTTCGTGTGTCCGTGACGGATCGGTGCGATTTCCGCTGCACCTATTGCATGGCGGAAAACATGACCTTCCTTCCGAAGAGGGATCTTCTGACACTGGAGGAGTTGGACCGGCTCTGTTCCGCCTTCATTGCCAAGGGCGTGCGCAAACTGCGCCTCACAGGCGGCGAACCGCTTGTGCGAAAGAACATCATGTACCTCGTCAGGGCGCTGGGTCGGCACATTGAATCGGGTGCACTGGAGGAACTGACCCTGACGACAAACGGCTCGCAGCTGACGCGCTATGCAAAAGAGCTTTACGATTGCGGCGTCAGGCGCATCAACGTCTCCGTCGACACGCTCGATCCGGACAAGTTCAAGGCTGTCACACGCTGGGGCGACTTGCAAAAGGTTCTTGAAGGCATTGAAGCTGCTCGCAAGGCGGGCCTGAAGATAAAGTTGAACGCAGTCGCTCTCAAAGGGTTCAACGAGCACGAGATCCCATCGATGCTGCGATTTGCCCACGAGCGAGGCATGGATCTGACGGTCATCGAAACCATGCCGATGGGTGAGATCGAAGAGGATCGCACGGACCAATATCTGCCGCTCTCCCAGGTGCGAACCTCGCTCGAAGAACAGTTCACCCTTTCGGATATCCCATTCAAGACAGGCGGTCCGGCACGATATGTCACGGTGCAGGAAACCGGCGGCAAGCTTGGTTTCATCACTCCGATGACCCATAATTTCTGCGAAAGCTGCAACCGCGTTCGGCTCACCTGCACGGGAACGCTTTACATGTGCCTTGGGCAGAACGATGCGGCCGATCTGCGCACCGCTTTGCGGGCATCCCCAGATGACGCCTATCTTTCGGCAGCCATCGATGAGGCGATCTCGCGCAAGCCGAAAGGCCACGACTTTATCATCGACCGGAACAACCGGCCCGCCGTCAGCCGGCATATGAGTGTCACCGGCGGCTGATGCCTCAAGAGGCCCGTCTGACAGCCCCTTGTGCGGTTGCTGGATGAGGAATCCTGAAATCCGCTCATAGAGCGCGCGGGCCTCTTCCGCCAAGGATTACGCGACCGCATTTGCCTCTTCCACCGTTGCAGCATTTCGCTGTGTCGTCTGATCCAGAACATTCACCGCTGAACTGATCTCGGCGATACCTGTCGCCTGTTCGCGAGAGGCCTGGGAGATCGCGACCACGTCAGCTCCGTGTCCTTGACCTGTCACACGATCTCGCTGAGCTGATGCCCCATGGCAGCGAGAAAGTTCTCGTTCGCTTTGACCACTCTGCCATCGCGCTCGAACTCGATGATGGCATGGCTCTGGTCGATCGCGGTCAGACGATTCTCGTCATCCTGAGCCGCAAACTTGCCGGCGGTGATGTCACCCGCAATCTTCAGGATGCGCACGACCCTGCCGTTTTGCATGACGAGATTGTAGGCCGCCTCGATCCAGACATCGTCCCCCGTCTTTGTCTGGCGAAGGAATTGGCCGTGCTGGAATTTTCCTGCGGAAAGCTCGGCCAGAACCGGCGGCATTCTTCGGAAGATCGGAGCGCCTCAGTACAGAAAAGCCGGTGATGCTAGCCAATGATCACGCCAATCTCGTAACCCGGCGCCTTGCAGAAATTCTCATTAGCATGGAGAATCTTGCCAGACGGATCAAACCCCATCATGGCCTGTGAGTGGGAAATCGCCGCCATCTCGTTGGAAGGCGGGATGCACTGAACAGGTGACGAATGGCCATAAGCTTGAAATCCCAGCGAGTAACAACTTACGGATCACAACCCGTAAGTATCTAATTACCTGCTAAATATAAAGATCCACTTCCACTGGTTGAGAATTTGTGTTGTGACGGCAGCGAAGTTTAGCGGATGCGTTGCCAAGATGCCCGAAGTCAGTTTCCAGACGCGTAGTTGCGCCCGATGCACGCTCTGCTGCCGTCTTCCGGATATCGATGAACTCGACAAGCCAGCCAACGTCAACTGCGTCCACTGCATCGACGGCTTTGGCTGCCGGGCCTATGATAAGCGCCCCCGAACCTGCCGGGAATTTCAGTGCGACTGGTTGACCGACCCGGCACTGGATGACGCGTGGAACCCGCTCGACTGTCACATGATGGTCTATCGTCAGGGAGCCCAGAGAACTGTCCTTGTCGATCCCAGCATTGGCAAAGCCTGGCAACAGGGCCACTACGCCTCAATGCTCACTGAGCTTGCGCGCCAAAGCGAGGCTGAAGGCGGATACCTCATCCTCTTTGCCGGGGATGAAGTTCGCCGCATTCGCCCCATCTGAGCGAAACGCAGGCCTCCAAAATTCGACGTAAACAAAAGGGCCGCACGATGAAGCCGACCCTTCAGATGATTGCACAAAGCCTAGGCTATCAGGCGGCCCAGCCACGCCGCGCTTGGCCGCCACCGGCATCTCCAACGCGGAAGTGCTCGATCTTTTCAGCAAGCGCCACCGCACGGCCTCTCAGCCCGTGGATTTCAGCATTGTTTTCCTCCACCATCGCAGCGTTGCGCTGCGTGATGAGCTCGACCTCGCCAAGCGCCTGGCTCACCTCGCCAATACCCAAGGATTGCTCGCGCGTAGCGGACGAAATATCGGCCACCAGCTTCTGGACTGTGCTGACGTGGGAGATGATCTGGCTGAGCGCCTCACCTGTCTCCTCTACCAGATGCACACCATTGGTTACCTGTTGTGCACTTTGTGAAATCAGACCCTTGATCTCCTTGGCCGCATTCGCGCATCGCTGCGCCAGTTCGCGCACTTCCTGTGCCACGACCGCAAAGCCGCGGCCTGCCTCACCTGCACGCGCCGCTTCGACGCCCGCATTCAACGCAAGCAGGTTCGTCTGGAACGCAATCTCGTCGATCACGCCGATGATCGTGCTGATCTTTTCAGAAGACCGGCTGATCTCACCCATGGCAGTGATCGCGTTGGTCACGACCTGACCGGACTGGACCGCGAAGGCTTCCGTCTGGTTGACCGAGTCTGACGTGCGCTGCGCGCTGCCGGCCGTCGACTTGACGATGTCGCTCAGTTGTCTCAGGGCGCGCGTGGACTGTTCCAGTGCGGCGGCTTGCTGTTCCGTACGCCGCGCCAGATCATCCGCGGAGCTGGCCAGATTGCTGGACCCGCTGTTGATGTCAGCTGCGACCGATCGAACGTCTGCGAGCGTCGCTGAAAGCGTGCGGACGGCCACGTTATAGGTACGGGCCATATCGACGAAATCGGCTGGCAGATTCTCGTTCATCTCGACCTGCAAGTTGCCTTCAGCAAGTTGATGCAGAACGTCGGAGAGGGCCGAAAGCGCCATGCGCTGCTCATTCGAAACCTTTGCACGCTCTGCAGCTCGACGTTCGGCTTCAGCAGTCGTGGCATCGCGCGCGGCAGAGGCTTCCTGCTCCAGCCGGATGTTTTCCAGCGCGGCATCGCGGAAGACGGTGACGGAACGAACCATATCGCCGATTTCATCGCCGCGCTCACGACCCTCGATGCGCACTTCCAGATCGCCGCTTGCAAGGCGGGTCATAATTTCGGTAACGCGGCGCAGCGGCGCCCGCAGCGTTTCAACCAGCATCAGGGCACCGATGATGGCCAGCACGGTGCCGATCACTGTTGCGGCGATGGACAGGTTTGCGGAGCGTTCGCTATCCTGCTTGCCAGCCTCCTGAGCCTGCGCAACGAAATTCTTTAGACCGGCCATGCCATCCAGCAACTGCTTCTCGGTCGTCACCCGTGCGGCTTTCCACTGCCCTGCCAGCTCCAGCATTGTTGCGGATTGCTTTTCGACAGTGTCGAGGATCGGTGTGACCAGAGATGCGAAATCCCGCATCGTCGGGTTCTTCTTCCCAAGGTCGGAAACCTTTTCGCTGGTTGAACGAAGCGCACGGATGTCGGACAGAAGCTCCTCGCGTGCACTGTTCGTCAAAGCCACACGCAAACGTTCGCTATGCAACTGCAACATGTCGTTCAGGCGTAACGCTTCCGTCAATTGACCAACCAGCGCGCGGTTAATCTGCAAGTCGTCTTCCAGTGTCGCGAATCGGTCCGCCGCCGTGTTCGTGTTCTGGTTCGCCGTCATCAGATAGGTATCGCGAACTGGCTGGAGAGCAGCCATCGCGTCACGAATGGCGCTCGCCTTGTCGGAGGCAGGCTGGTCGCTCTTGGCGATCGTCTCAATGGCGGTCAGCTTGTCCTTGAGGGTCGAGAGCGAACTCAAGGCCTTCGTCGTCGCCTTTGCCTCGAGCTTCGGCAAATCCTTGCGAAGAACGCCGATATAGGTCACGGCGGCACGTGGTAGAGCCTCGTCATTCGTGATGTTCTTGACCGCATCGAACAGGCTGTCCATGCGGGCCGCTGTTGTTCTCAGCGCATAGGCATCAAAAAGCGCGCCCTTTGCAAACTTCTCCTTGCTTTCGCCTTCCTTTCGCACAGTCTCGAACTGCGCGCTCACAGCACCGGCAAGCGCGCGGATCTCGTCCACGCTGGCCTCCATGGTCTGTTCAGTGCGGGTGGTCTTGCGCTCGATTTCCCAAAGTCCGGCGGTAGATTGCTTGAGGACTGGAGCTGTCTGCAGCACGACAGCGAGGCGCTCTCGGTCCTGCGGCGTCACCACGAGACTCTCAAGAACGTTCACGCCCTTTTCCTGCTCGGCAATCGCATCGTTCAACGCCTTGAGGCTTGCGTTACTGGGCTGGGCAAGAAACCCGAGAAGGGAAGCCTGCAGCCGCTCGAAATCGCCAATGTTCTCGATGGTGGCGCGCGTCACAGTCATATGCCCGTTGAGCATGCGCGCAGTGTAGAAACCAGCGAGCCCCACACCTGCGATCAACAGGATCAGGGGAACCACAAACAGCAGAACCTTCGTAACGATACGGCGGCTTTGTAACAAACGATCCAGGAACGACATTGCACCTCCTCGTGCAACTTCGGCGCGTCCATTCATGGGCGGCGGTACACGGCCATCCCTCATCATGCGGGAGCTTGAAACGAAGCTTTGCTGATTAGCTATTGAGCAATAGTTAATTCGACAGAGAAAACTGACCGAATAACAGCAACCTGAGATTTCATGGAAACCGTTGATAATCGCCTTAACAAACATTAATGCTACCTCCATTTTAAAATGGAGTTTTTAAATGTATTTTGTAAGAAATAATGCAGATATGTTTTGTATGATATTAGCAACTTTATGTTTTACATTCAACGATTCGATCATAAAGATGATAAACAACTCCCTATCGACGTTTGATATATTATTTTACAGATCAGCTATGGTTGCTCTCGTCATTGGAGTTTGCCTGATCTGCATCAAGCGCGATGCCTCCTGGAAACAGGGCTTTGCCAAAGGCGGCCTGCTGCGCGCGGCTCTGGATGTCGGCGCCGCAATGACTTATGTCACCGCTATACGGGTCGGAGACCTGTCAACTGCCGCCGCCATCAGCCAGTCCCTTCCTCTCTTCATGGCGCTGGGAGGTATGCTGTTGCTGGGTGAAAAGTCGAATGCTCCTACCTCAGTCGCGCTTGGTCTGGGATTGGCGGGCGTCCTGTTGATCCTCAACCCGCATTCCATTCACCTTGGTTCGACCGCTCTGCTTGCATTGATCTCGGTCCTCTTTACCGCTGGGCGAGAACTGGTAACGCGTCGTTTTTGTCATGACGCCAATGTGCTTTCCCTCGCAATGTCTACCAGCATCGCAAACATCCTGTTGGGCGGTACAGTCAGTTTTGCCAGCGGCGCAATACCCATCCCGTCGCTGTTCGTTTTCCTCCTGCTGTCATCTGCAGCCCTCTGCGTTTTGATCGGATACATAGCGATCATCAAGGCATCGCAGTTGGGCAGTGTTACGAGGATCGCGCCCTTCCGATATTGCGGCCTCCTTTTCTCGTTTTATGCGGCCACACTGGTGTTCGGGGAACAACCCAACAAGATGCTTCTCGCCGGAAGCGTGCTGGTGATTCTGGCAGGCCTCGTCACAATTTTAGCTAGCAATGGCGGCAGCCTTTCCAGCTTGAACCTGTGGAACGTCATCAGACGAATGAAAACTCCCGGCTCCAAACGTCTGGCGCGGCTCTCTCCCATGGATTAGACAGCTTATTACAGCTGACTAAAGGAATGGAATATGCCCCTTTCGCCGAATTCGCGCGGAGCCTTGATGATGACAATCGCGATGGGGGCATTCACGACAAATGATGCACTGATCAAGTCCATCACCCTCGATCTCAACATCGCGCAGATCATCTTTCTGAGAGGGCTGGCCACCGCCGTCATTCTCGCCGCGATGGCCTGGTCCTACGGGATTCTCGGGCAGTTTCGGGTCATGTTCAACCGCGCCGTCATCCTCCGCTCAGGCTTCGAAATCGGCGCAACGATCACCTATATCAGCGCGCTTTCGCACATCGATCTGTCTGTGGCTGCTACCATCCTGCTTTCGCTTCCCCTGGCGGTCACATTCGGTGCCTGGGCTTTCTTTAAGGAGCCGGTGGGCTGGCGAAGGTGGCTGGCCATCATCGTCGGCTTTATCGGCGTCATCATCATCCTGAAGCCGAGCCCGGAAGCTTTCGTGCCAGCTTCCCTGCTGGCGGTGATCACCGTCTTTTTCACCGCCGGCCGCGATCTCACCACACGCCGCATCAATGCAGGAATCCCGACCCTGCTGGTCTCGCTGTTTGCCGGCTTGACCAACACAGTTTTCGGCGCTGTCCTCATCGTTCCCATGGGCGGCTGGATGCCGGTCAGCAGCCATTCGGTGATGATCATCATCGTTGCCGCCTGCTTCATTATCGCAGGCTATCTTTCAATCATCGGCGCCATGCGAACGGGTGACATCTCCTTCATCGCACCATTTCGCTACACGAGCCTCATCTTCTCGCTAAGCCTCGGCTACTATCTGTTTCAGGAGAGACCGGACGGCTACATGACGCTCGGTGCCAGTCTCATCGTTGCATCGGGGCTTTATGCCTTCTACCGTGAGAAACAGCGCGCACGGGAAACGCCCGCTGCCAAAAGTACGCAGACACCCAATTGAGAACGCAAATGCCCCTGCCTTCCGCGCCAGCCGTCGCCGTTATCCTCGCCGGGGGGCTTTCCCGACGGATGGGTCGAGACAAGGCCGAGGTCTTACTGGCGGGAACCAGACTGGTGGATCGCGTGGCCGCCCGGCTTCGTCATCAGAACCTCTCCGTGTTCCTCAACGCGCCGGACGATCTTGAGACGTCGCTTCCCCTGGTGCCGGATACGCTGGAGGGCCATCGTGGACCGCTTGCCGGAATTCTTGCCGCCATGCGCCACGCCGCAAGCGCGCCCCATCCCATGAACCATGTCCTGACGGTGCCGATCGATAGCCCCTTCATGCCGCTGAATCTTGCAGCAAAGTTAAACACCGCAGTGACATCCGATGAAAGCATCGTGATTGCAACCTCGCAAGGAACACTGCATCCGGTTGTCGGTTTCTGGCCGATCCGTTTGGTCGATGATTTGCAGGCGTTTCTGGAAGGTCCGGAAAATCCGCGCGTGAAAACCTTCCTGTCCAGCCATCAAACTGCCTATGTTGACTTTCCCGAAATCGAGACACCGCTTGGACCGGTTGATCCCTTTTTCAACGTCAATACGCCGGAAGACCTTCGGCTGGCGCATCGCTATGTGGAGTTCATGCCATGAACCCAAAGTTGTTCGGTATTGCGGGCTGGAAAAACTCCGGCAAGACGGGCCTGGCCGTGCGCGTGGTGGAGGAACTGACACGCCGCGGCTATCGCGTCTCGACCGTCAAGCACGCGCATCATGATTTCGATATCGATAAGGTTGGCGCAGACAGCTACCGTCATAGACAGGCAGGCGCGCAAGAGGTCGCCCTTGTTTCCGGCACGCGGTATGCAATCATGCACGAATTGCGTGGCGCCGATGAGCCCAGCTTCGAAGAGATCATCTCCCGCCTCGCCCCGTGCGATATCGTCATCATTGAAGGCTACAAGCGCGAACCGATCCCGAAGATCGAAGCACGCCGCCTTGAGGCAGCCAAGCGCGAACCACTGGCACCCAGCGATCCGTTTATCTTGGCCATTGCTGCGGATCATGCTGTCGAAGGCACCGCCCTACCGGTTTTTGATCTGGACGATACCCACACCGTTGTCGACTTCATCGTTCAGACAACACGATTGACGGGCTGAAATGAGGGAGCCGCCGCAACCCTGCGCGGCGGCTCTCTATAGTAGTCTAGGCCGATTTTACCGGTTTTGCGCCACTGGCTTTACCAGCGCGGTGATACGGCGGATCGTCACGCGACGGTTCTGCTGCTCCGGCCCCTGGGTCGCGACCTTAAGGTAGCGCTCGCCATAGCCTTGCGTCACCATGTTTTCCGGCGGAATACCAAAAGCATCCGTCAGAACCCGCGCAACAGATTCGGCACGGCGGTCGGACAATACGAGGTTGCTCTCATCCGAGCCGACAGCATCTGTATGGCCTTCGATCAGGAAGGTTTCGGATGGATCGCGATCCAGAACCTTCGTGATGGCGTCCGCCACCTTCCGCAGGCTGGACGCCTGGTTCATCGGAATGTCCGCACTACCCGTTGCAAAGGTAATCGTATCAAGGTCGATACGGCGAACCTTGTCACGGATACGGGCCGAGTAACGCACTTCATCGACGGAGTAGACCCGCTCCACCCGCTCGACGGGCGGCTGTTCAAGGAAGCGATAATAGTCACGATCCGGATCGCTGGTCGTATCAATGATATACTGGTTGACCGGAATCGTCAGGCGCATCGGAGGCAATTCCGCACCCGGATCGCGCCAGCGGTAGTCGCGGTCGGCCCGTTCGTCGGCAAGCTCCGGCGCATAGAACAGGATGATTTCCCGTCCGTCACGCCCGACGCGGGAACGCTGGATCACATCGCCATAACGATTGCGGATCGTGACGATCTGCACGCCACCATCACGCTCGTAAATCTCACGTGTGCGTCCACCCGGCAGGCGGTCATATTCTGGACGATAGCCGTCACTGATGAAACGCTCACTATCGTCATGGCGAACGAACGTCCGGTTATCGAACTGAATGATCACGCGGCCATCATCGGCACGGCGTACGTCATCCCAGCCACGCGGGTCTTCGAAGCGTGGGCGTTCGCGCAATCTCTCACCCTGAACGCGCGAGAAGGATTCGATGCGAACGGGTGCTGCCGGTTGCGTACCCGGCGCGGCTGCCTGGGCAGCGGCATCGGATGTAGGCGGTGGTGGCAGCGGAGCTGTCGGTGCTGGTGCGGGCGCCTGCGCCTGACCTTGCGCCGGAGGCATACCGAGACGCTGACCATCTCGACGTTGACCAGGGATGGCCGGTGCTCCGGGCTGGCCTGGTGCTGCGGCAGCGGCAGGCGCCTCCTTGGCACTGTCAAGCACAGCGGCACCATTCTGGACAGGTAGAACCACCGGCCCCTGAGCCTGAGCAGGATTGTTGGCAATCGCCTTTGCTCGCTCGATTTCCTGAGGCGTGGTCGGTGACGCAGCAACAGGAGGCTGACCTGCTGCCTGACCGGGAGCCGGTACAACAGCTGGAGCGTCGGAACGCTGGCCCGGCGCTACCGGCGGCTGACCCGGCGCAGGTGCAACTGGTGGCTGGGCAGCAGGCGGAACTACTGGGGGTGCTGCTGGAGGAGCAGGTGGAGCGGGCGGCTGCGCGCCGGAAGCGGGCGGTGTTGCAGGACGCTCGCCGACTGGACGTTCACCTGCTGGGCGCTCTCCCGCAGGACGCTCAGCACCCGGACGTTGCGCAGGTGCAGCCGGTGGCGCTGCCCGCTGCGCTGGCTCGGCTGGCGGCGCAGGACGTTCGGCAGGTGCCGGCTCTGCAGCTTTCGGCTCGCGACGTGGCGGATTTTCGCCCTGCGGATTCGGCTCTCTCTGAGGCTCTGGCTTAGCTTCTGGTTTCGGCTGCTCTGCTTTAGGCTGTTCTGTCTTGGGCTCGGGCGCTGCACGAGCAGGTGCTTCCGCAGGCGGCTCAGCTCGTTTGGGCCGCGGCGGTTCGGCACGAGGCGTTCCCTTCGGCTCCCCTTGGGGCTCCCCTTGGGGCTCCCCTTGGGGCTCTCCGCGCGGGCGGCCCTGCGGTTCGGCTTGCGGTTCAGCGGCGGGACGCTCTGGACGCGCACCACCTTGTGCGCCGCGTGACTGCTCGGGCTCGCCACGCGGGCCTGCGCCCTGCGCCTCTGGCGGCGGGCGCCGCTTCTTCTGCTCTTCCTCGCCTGCTGCACTTTCCGGTCCCGACGGTGGAGCCTGAACGTGAATAATTTCGGACTGGATGCCCTGTGCAGGCGGCTGGATACCCGGCATTGCGGCATGCACGTCGGGCGCCAGAAGGCTGATGGAAATCAATGGCATCGCCACACTGGCGAGAAGTCTTGTACGCTTGGGCATGATTGCTCCCTAACTGCGTTATCAGTCGGTCGTCCCTTGCCGATACCCTTCTTTTTCAGGGGCATTCGGCTCGCACCAACGAGAAGGTCTGTACTTTGTTCCAGAGGGAACTTGGCGCCGTGCCGCCTGAACCGGCAATGAATCACTCTGGCAGCAGCCATTCAGATTGAGTGCTAAGACTTTGAATACAAACAATAATAAGCGCGATCTAGCGTCTTGACCTTAAGCTTCGGTTAAGGCTCCAATGGTCCAATCTTCTTGGCAAACCGCAATTTGCCGCTGAAGAGATCGACGTTACGGAGCCACAGAATGACGCCTGAAATGGAACTGATGCTGAAGGGCTACGGCATGACAACGGCCCAGATCCTCTATCGTATGCCCGACCACAAGAACCTGCTGCAGACCTATATCTGGCAGCATTACGATCTTGCCCCGGAATTCCCTGAAATGAAGACCTTCCTAAAATTCTGGCAGGAGAAGCTGGACGGGCCATTGCACTCGGTGCGCTATGTACATCGAAAACTCATAGCAGCTAATGAATGGCGTGCTCTGAAGGGCGAATTTATCATTCATTGAGGGCATGAAATCTCGGCAAATGCCGCCTGCGCTTGCCTTCCGGCGACCTTCAGCTTAAAGCCGCCTCTCTAGAGACGAAGTTTTGACGAGAGGCAGCCATGAGCAAGATCGACGAAGAAGCGCTGGCGGAAGCCTATAACCGTGCGCTTGCGCTGGAAAAGGCGGGCGAGATCGATGCAGCGGTCGCGGCTTACCAGCAGGTGCTGGACATCGATCCAGATGATCATGGCGGCGCGGCCGTCCGCATCGCGGCCATGGGTCGCGGGGAAACGCCCCCCAAGGCACCGGATGCCTATGTCGAGACGCTGTTCGACCAGCACGCCGAAAGCTTCGAGGATATCCTTGTCGAGCAATTGGGTTATGCGGTGCCTGTTCTAGTGCGTCAACGCCTGCAGGATCTGAAGCTCGGGCCGTTCAAGCGCATGCTGGATCTCGGTTGCGGCACCGGCCTTACCGGCGGCACCCTGCGAGACATGGTGGACGATATCACCGGCATCGACATCTCCGAAAACATGGTTGAGATCGCCCACGAGAAGGATCTCTACGAGACGCTTTACGTTGCGGAAGTCGAGGATTTTCTCGAAGATAACGACGATGAAGCCTTTGATCTCGTTACGGCAACCGATGTCCTGCCCTATCTGGGTGCGCTGGAACCACTTTTCTTCGGCGCGGCGGAAAACATGGTGGAAGGCGGCATCTTCGTCTTCTCGTCGGAGACATTACCGGACGAGGTTTTCGCTGGTCGCTCCTACATGGTTGGCCCGCATCAGCGCTTCGCCCATGCGGAAACCTATGTGCGCGAGCGCCTTGCCGCCACCGGTTTCGAATTGATCGAGATTTCCGAAATCAACGTCCGCATGCAGGACGGCAATCCGACGCCAGGACATCTGGTGATTGCTCGCCTGAAAGGCTGAACTCTCCGTTCCAGCCATTCCAATTTGTTTGGAACCGATCTAGATTGCGCGCGAACCGCCACGGCTGACCATCCGGCCGTGGCCATGCGGGATCGTCTATCCCATCATGCCTCGCCGATCTGGAACGGAACTTATGCTTTATTTCCTCCTCAAGGCCCTGCACGTCGCGTCGGACTTCATCTGGATCGGCGGAATGCTGATCAATGCCTTCGTCATCTCAATGGTGCCGGCTCCCATTCGTGGCGGCGTCATTACTGCGATCCGGCGCTATGATCGCATTGTCACGACGGGCGCTCTTGCGGGCGTATGGATCTTCGGCCTCATCCTCGCCTTCGGTTACATTGGTTTCTCCGGCGGCTGGCTGCACCTCAAGCTGCTCATCGTCATTATGCTGTCGGCCCTGCATGGCATGCAGAGCGCCTGGTTGCGCCGAATGGAAGCGAATCCGCTTCTGGATCCCCCGGCTTTCGTGCGCGCGGGTATGCCCATCGTGCTGGTTTCCACCATCATCATTGTGCTCTTGGCGATCGTGAAACCCTTCTGATCGGTGCCGTTCAACGATCCTTCAGGATAGCTTCAAGCAACTGACCTTCCAGTTCCGCCAGCTCAGCATCTCCGTGTTTACGGGAGTGCGGCTGTGGGATGCTGAGGTCTAGCGAGATCCTGCCCTCGCCCAGCACGATCACCCGGTCGGCCAGATGCACCGCCTCGCTCACGTCGTGAGTAACGAGAACGGCGGTAAAACCCAGTTCCCGCCAGACGCGGGCGATCAGGGTCTGCATGCTGATGCGCGTGAGAGCATCCAAAGCGCCAAGCGGTTCATCCAGAACCAGAAGGCCGGGCCTGCTGACAAGCGCCCTTGCAAGAGCAACGCGCTGCCGTTGACCGCCCGATAGCTGGGAGGGCCACTCCTCCGCCTTGTTGCGCAGGTGTACCTCCCACAGCGCTGCAAGCGCCTTCGTCCGGGCTTCGTCCTTGTCGATACCCTCGCCCAGACCCACCGCCACATTCTTGGCAACGTTGAACCAGGGCAGCAGTCGCGGTTCCTGAAAAACGATGCGCGCGTCGGCCTTGGCAGAATTGCCGTACTCGTCGTGAAACGAGATATCGCCTCCAGTGTGCTGATCAAGACCAACCAGCAATCTCAGAAGTGTGCTTTTCCCGCAGCCGCTTTTCCCGACAATAGCAACGAATTGCCCGGCTTCGATGTCGAGATCGATACCACGCAGAACCTGATTGTCACCGAAGCGTTTTTCAACGCCACGTAGATGGAGAGAGACCGCCTGCGTTGTCGTGGATGCAGCATCAGGACGAGTGGCGCCATGCGTGCTGCTAGAATAAGGTGATCTTGCCGGACGTTCATGAATATGGAGAGACATCGCTAATCCTCACTTCTGATAGGCTGCATTCCAGGAAAGCGTCCAGCCTTCCAGGCGGCGTGCAATGACATCGGCAAGCTTGCCAAGCAGCGCATAGATCACAAGCGCCAGCACAACCACGTCCGTCATCATGAACTCGCGAGCGTTGTTGGCCATGTAGCCGAGACCGGAAGACGCTGCGATGGATTCAGATACGATCAGCGTCAGCCACATGATGCCGAGCGCATAGCGCAGGCCGACGAAGATGGAGGGAAGCGCGCCGGGGAAGATGACCTTGCGGAACAGAGACCAACGGCTCATGCCGTAGATCCGGCCCATCTCCAACAGATCCCGGTCCACGTTGCGCACGCCGTGATAGGTATTCAGGTAGATCGGGAACAGCACGCCCAGAGAGGTCAGAAAGAGCTTCGCTTCCTCGCCAATCCCGAACCACAGGATGACCAGCGGAATAAGCGCCAGATGGGGGATCGTGCGTATCATTTGCAGCGTCGTATCGGTCAACTGCTCGGAAAGCTTCGAGACACCATTGATGATGCCCAGAAGGAAACCAATCGTGCCACCGACCAGAAGACCCGCCAGCGCGCGTCCGGCGCTGACCAGGATATTGTGCCCGAGGTCGCCGCTCGCGGCTTCGCTCCAGAAGGCCTGCGTAACCGCAACCGGTGACGGCATGATCCGGTCGGATATGAACCCGGTCGAGGATCCCAGCTGCCATAGCGCAATCAGGGTCACAGGCACGACAAGCGGAAGAACATGTGCGCGGCCAAGTCTTGGGAAGGAAGGGATGCGTTTGTTCGTCTGCTTCAGCGTGCGGCTGAACGTGAGATCGGCAAGTGCCATGAGAGTCTCCTCAAACCGGGTTCAATTCAATGCAGCAGGCTTCAGGAAGCCGCCACTGCTCGCAGTGTCTGGTGCCCACCACCGGCGAAGACCGTGCGTTGGGAAAACTCGCTACCGAAGCCTGTGCGCTGCGGAAGCGTGGTAATTCCCAATTCCGGGAACAGAAGTTCGGCCACCCGGTACGCCTCTTCCAGATGCGGATAGCCGGAGCCAATCACCGTCTCGATGCCGATCTCCTGATATTCGCGCAGCCGTGCTGCCACGGTCTTCGGTGAGCCAACCAGCGCCGTGCCTGCACCGGAGCGCACAAGCCCGATTCCCGCCCAGAGGTTCGGGGAAACCTCAAGCTTGTCGCGTCGGCCACCATGGAGAGCCGCCATGCGCTGCTGTCCAACGGAATCCGACGCGGTCGCAAAATGCGCCTGTGCCTTGGCGATTGTTTCGTCGTCGAGCTTGGAAATCAGCCTGTCGGCCGCTTCCCAAGCCTCCTCGTCCGTCTCACGAACGATGAAGTGCAAGCGAATTCCGAATGAAACATCCCTGCCCTTGGCCGCGGCGGATTTGCGCACACGCGCCACCTTTTCCGCCACCTGCTCCGGCGGTTCGCCCCAGGTCAGATATTTGTCTGCACGCCCGGTGGAGAATTCTATCCCCGCATCGGAGGAGCCGCCGAAATACAGCGGTGGGCGCGGCTGCTGGATCGAGGGGAAGCCGAGACGGGCTTCCTTGGCCTTGATGTGCTTGCCATCCAGATCCGCTTTGCCAGTCGCCAGCAGATCCTCGAATACCTGGAAGAACTCTTCCGCATGGTCGTATCGCTCGTCATGCGGCAGGAAGATCCCATCACCTGCCAGTTCGGCGGGCGCACCACCCACAACGATATTCAGCAGAAGCCGACCTTCCGTGATGCGGTCCAGCGTCGATGCAAGGCGCGCATAGTAGGCTGGCGATGCCGTGCCTGGGCGAATAGCCACGAGAAACTTCAGGCGTTCCGTGAAAGGCGCCAGAGAGGCAGCCGTCACGAAGCTCTCTTCGCAGGAAACGCCGGTCGGCAACAGCACGCCGCTGTAACCGAGGCGATCCACGGCAACCGCGATCTCTCGCAGATAGCGATTGTCCGGCGCCCGGTTCAGATCACTGGCGCCAATATAGCTGCCATCTCCGCTCGTCGGAATGAACCACAGAAAATCGATGGGTTTTTGCGTATTGGACATGGTGTCGCTCCCTTTCGTGGGTTCAGCTTGCCTTCGGGCGCCAGACGATGTCCGTGATCGTCAGCTTCTTCGGAATGATCTTGAGATCGAAAAACTCGTCCGCGAGCGCTTGCTGGTAGGCAATCGCCTGATCCGAGATCGTGCCGACGTCGCCGAGACTGAAGCCTGTGCGCTGAAGCGTCTTGCGGGTGATGTCCTCCGGCACGCCGGTGATGGCAGAGAGCGCCGGAACCGTCTTGTCCAGATTGGCCTGCGCACGCTTGCCCACCTGCGCCAACTCATCGAAGATTTCGAGAATGAGCGCACCGTTTTCCTTTGCGAAATCGCCGTTGGCGAGGAAGTAGCTCCAGCTGTCGACAATGCCCTGCGCCGTCGTCAGCACGCGCGTCTGCGGATCAGCTTCAGCAACCGCCGTGTAGGGATCCCAGATCGACCAGGCATCGATACTGCCGTTCTTGAACGCCGCTGCAGCATCCGGTGGCGCAAGATCGACGAGCGTCACGTCCGTCAAAGAAAGCCCGCCCTTGCGCAAAACCTTCACCGAGACATTGTGTGCGCTGGAGCCGCGCTTGAATGCAAGCTTCTTGCCCTTCAGATCGGCAATCGTCTTGATCGGCGAATCCGCTTTGACCAAAATCGCCGAGCCTTCGGAACTGCCCTTGTACGTTCCGGCATAGACGAGGTTTCCACGCGCGGCCTGCGCAAACAACGGTGGAACATCGCCCGTCGGCCCGAAGTCCAGCGCTCCGGCTCCCAGCGCCTCCAGCAGCGGCGGGCCGGAGGAAAACTCGGACCAGGTGATTGTCACACCCTTGGCCGCGAGACGCTTCTCCAGAGCACCTTCTGCTTTGGCAAGGGCAAGAACACCGCCCTTCTGCCAACCAATTCTGATGGTCGTGGTCGCGGCACGTGTGACGCCAGTCAGCGTGAACGCGGAAGCGACGACAGTGCCACCGAATAGAGCCAGCGTCTGTCTGCGTGAAAAATCAGTCATGTCCCCATCTCCAGATTTACAACCGGCGTCCGAGCGCCCGGTGATTCAACGATGAGGTAAGGCTCCCATAGACGACCAATTGCATCGACATAAGAAAATCTCTTTTCGACGACGCAAACGATAACTTCTTTCAATTCTATGGACTATTATGATTATTCGCTTCCGGCGTGTTGGATTTCGCGTGCTTCCGTGGGATGAAAATCTGGTCTAATGAAAGCCAGCACTCAAAGAGGAATGGGTAATGGCAAAGGTAGCTTTCATCGGTCTCGGCGTTATGGGCTTTCCAATGGCGGGACACCTGAAGGAAAAGGGCGGACACGAGGTGTCTGTGTACAACCGCACAACCGCCAAGGCTGAAGCTTGGGTATCGAAATTCGGTGGTCGTTTGGGTAAGACACCGGCAGAAGCCGCCGAAGGTGCCGATTTCGTTTTCACCTGCGTCGGCAATGATGATGATCTTCGCTCGGTTACCATCGGACCGGACGGTGTTCTTGCCGCCATGAAGCCGGGTGCCATTCTGATCGACAACACCACCGCTTCTGCGGAGGTAGCGCGGGAATTGGCGCAGGCGGCTTCGGCCAAGGGCTGTGGCTTCATCGATGCCCCGGTGTCCGGCGGACAGGCTGGCGCGGAAAACGGCGTACTCACCGTCATGTGCGGTGGCGATCAGGCGACCTTCGACACAGCAAAACCGGTCATCGATGCCTATGCCCGCATGGTCGGCCTCATGGGTCCGGTCGGCGCGGGCCAGCTGGCCAAGATGATGAACCAGATCTGCATTGCCGGTCTCGTTCAAGGCCTGTCAGAGGCTGTTCACTTCGGCAAGAAGGCCGGCATGGACATTGAGAAGGTGGTCGAGGTCATTTCCAAGGGCGCCGCCGGCTCCTGGCAGATGGAAAACCGCCACAAGACGATGAACGCAGGAAAATACGACTTCGGCTTTGCCGTCGACTGGATGCGCAAGGATCTCGACATCGTCCTGACCGAGGCCAAGCGCAATGGCGCAACCCTGCCGGTGACAGCACTAGTAGACCAGTTCTACGCCGAGGTTCAGAAAATGGGCGGCAACCGTTGGGACACCTCATCCCTGCTGGCGCGGCTTGAGAAGTAAGAAAATCGCAGCCTCGGGCCCATCCAGTTCGAGGCTGCCTCCTATATCGGCAGCGGCCAGACGACAACAAAAGGCGCTAGTCCGAAGATGACGCCAAGCACCAATAGAAACGTATTTCGTCCCGATGTGTGATTGAACGCAGGTTCGGATTCTACCCTCAACTTCATCACCTGCAGGATATTGCGCACGATGCTGGTCTCATCCGCAGTCGGGTTTTCGAAGATCTCCGCCAGCTCTTCCTCCGCATTGGGAAAAGGGTCGCGAAGCAAGTGCGCCGAACTGGATGCAAGCTTTCGCAACGCACGGGTGGCCAGGAGGGCAGACGCGACCAGGCAACCAATGGCAAGAAGCGCAAATCCAATGCGCATCAGGCTGCCCGGATCGCTTCCCAACTCGGCACCCAGACGGATCGCCGCCGCATAAAGCGTTACCAGACCGGCGACAGCACTGAGCGACAGACCGAAGTTCAGCCGGTAATGGTTCATAACCAGATGACGTGAGCCTTCCAGATGCTCTAGGTGGATTTTCACGAGAAGTTCGACGGCCAGTTTCCTGGCCTCAAACCGTATGCGGCGCTCTTCGATCTGGGACGTTTCCATTAGGGTCAAAACTCACCACGATCAGAGGAGCGGCCTCTCCAACGGCCGACGATGGCATGCATCGCCGATCCCTTCATTATTCCTCGCCGGAACGCTGATTGTCGAGCATCATGTAATCGAGCGGCAATTCGGTTGTGTACTTGATCTGCTCCATCGCAAACACCGATGAAACATCGCGAATCTCGATCTTGGAGATCATCCGCTTGTAGAATGCATCATAGGAGGCGATATCCGGTACGACGACACGCAGGAGATAATCCACATCGCCGCTCATACGGTAAAACTCCACCACTTCCGGGAATTCCGAAATGACTTCCGAGAACCGCTTCAGCCATTCCATGGAGTGACTGTTGGTGCGGATCGAGACGAAAACGGTCACTTTGGTATTGACCTTGGCCGGATCGAGCAGCGCAACCCGGCGACGGATAACGCCATCCTCTTCCATCTTCTGGATGCGGCGCCAGCAAGGCGTGGTGGAAAGACCGACCTTCTTGGCAAGATCGGCCACGGCAAGAGTCGAGTCTTCCTGCAAAATGCGCAGAATCTTGCGGTCAAGACGGTCCATATTCGCTCCTTCAGAGATTATTTTTCTTCATAGCGTGAAATCTGGAGCATGTAACCGAAAATCGTTTCAGCGAATGAGACTGTCCACACTCTGTCGCAAAACGGGAAGCAACTCTGTTTCGAACCACGGATTACGCCTCAACCAGCCACTGTTACGCCAGCTCGGATGCGGCAATGGCAGGATGCGCACACCATGATTGACCATGAAACTTCGTCGCCAGTTGAACACCGTGTCCGTCATCCTTTCCTTGTCGACGCGCTTCAGGTGCCAGCCTTGCGCATACCCGCCGATTGCGAGAACAAGTTCGATCTGCGGCATCGCATCGATCACGGCCCGACGCCACAGGGGCGCACATTCCCGGCGCGGCGGCAGGTCGTGCCCTTTGGCATTATAGCCGGGAAAGCAGAAACCCATTGGAGCAATCGCAAACTTCGCCGCATCGTAAAACTCATCACGGGTGACAGCCAGCCACGCACGCAGCCTGTCGCCGGATGCGTCGTTGAACGGTATGCCGCTTTCATGAACGCGAAGCCCCGGCGCCTGCCCCGCAATCAATATCTTCGCCGTGGAGGACAGAACGGCCACGGGCCGAGGGTCATGCGGCAGCCGGTCCTCAATGCCTTTGGCAGGAACATCCCGGCAGATCCGGCAGGCGGCAATGGCCTGCCGCAAGAGTCCGATACGCTGCTCGTCACCCGTCAAAGCCATCGTAGAGATAGAAGTCCTTTCAATTTACCCAGAATATCGGAGAAATCCTTGCCCTGATCTTCAAGTTTCCGCTCTCTCCGCCATTGCGATGGACGCTGGAAGCGTCCGGCCCAGATGCCGCGCTTTTCGTTTTCGGCCTTCAGCTGTTCACGCTGATAGGCCAGCCAGCCCGCTGAAAGCGCAAAGCCTGTACGAACCATCTGGACGTTCAGATTCGTATTCTGCCTATAACATACTACGAGTGCGCGGTCGTAACGGTCCACCTCCGTACCACGACACTCGATATCACTGTCCTTGACGAGATCCACCAGTTGATCCCGCGCAGCCTTTCCGCAAGGCCAAGGCTGGTCATCCACGGTGCGGCACGCTTGGTCCAACTCTGGCGCGTCGATCCCCGCAAGCCGCAACCGAGACCCTGCCTGTGCAAGCGTATCGCCATCAATGACATGAAAGGGGCCACGGAAAACCTTCTGCTCGCCCCCGCCCCGTAGCAAGGATGCAATGACGATGAGTCCCAGAATGAAACAGGCCGTCAGGATCCAGTCCTGCGCCTTTCGGTAACGCCGATGCCTTCTATATGCACTCATTCAAATTCGATCTTAATTACAAACGGAAGCCTGCCAAAGATGGCAAACGAAACCTTTCCGTCAGGATCTTCTTAAGATTTAGACCCTACCATTCCCAAAACGCGTATTCGATTGAAAAATGGCCATGAGTAGCGGCGTCAGCACATCCACCGACAAGATCATCGTGGACAAATCGCGGCACCACCGTAACAAGGCGGTGTCGAAGGCGGTTCGCGCCACGCGTGAACGTTTGCAGTCCAGCGCCAATGGCAGCCATGCCTTCGATCACGATGCGCTTGCTTTGCATGTCAACAACATGCTGCAAAGTGCGCTCATACTGCCCTTCTTCATCATCCTCGTCGCTGCGGTCGGCACCTACATCACCGGCGAGTCCACCCTGTTGCCATGGGCGCTGTTTACTCTTGCGGTTCATTCACTGAACCTTCTGCTGGCACGCCGCGCTTCGAAAACTGAACTGACCGCGCTCAATACCCAACGCTGGCAGCGCATGTTCATCTTCGGCCAGTTTCTGATGGGCGCTTGCTGGGCAACCTTTGCCTTCAGCGAATGCGCTGTTTGTGGTGGCGATGGCTATTACTTTTACAAGGGCGCGGTACTGCTGATAGCGATTTCTATCACAGCCATGAGCAATGTCCTGTTGCGCATGGCGGTTATCGTTGCCTTCCTGTTGCCGATGATCAGCCTCGGCCTCATCGCCCTCGGTAGCCGTAGTGTCTTCGATGTCGGTCTTCTTGGTCTGTGCGCCACGGCCGTTCTGTTTTTTCACTACATCTCGAACCGCTTCTATCGCTCGAACCTGACACTGATGTCCTATCAGTCGGAAAAAGACGATCTGATTGCCGAACTCGAGGTTGCCAAGTCTGTGTCGGATGAGGCCCGCCGTCGCGCGGAAGAGGCCAACCTGGCCAAGTCGCGTTTCCTCGCCTCCATGTCGCACGAATTGCGCACCCCCCTGAACGCCATCCTCGGCTTTTCGGAGGTCATGAGTTCGGAAGTGCTGGGACCGATGGGAAATGCCACCTACCGCGACTATGCCGGTGACATTCATCGCTCTGGCCAGCATCTGCTCAACCTCATCAACGAAATTCTCGATCTGTCGCGCATCGAGGCGGGCCGCTATGAACTGAACGAGGAAGCGCTTTCACTGCTGGAAATCGCCGAGGATTGCATTGGCATGGTGCAATTGCGCGCGCGCGCCAAGAACATCAGCATTCACCAACAGTTCGAGCCAAACCTGCCGCAGGTCTGGGCCGATGAGAAATCAATGCGGCAGGTCCTGCTCAACCTGCTGTCAAACGCGGTGAAATTTACCAGCCAGGGCGGTGAGGTCACGGTCAAGGTCGGCTGGACCGCCGGTGGCGGTCAATATGTCGCCATCAAGGACAACGGGCCGGGCATCGCGGAAGATGAGATTCCGGTCGTGCTTTCCGCGTTTGGTCAGGGCTCCATCGCGATCAAGAGCGCGGAGCAAGGCACCGGCCTCGGGCTTCCCATCGTGCAGGCCATCCTGGCAAAGCACGACGGTCAGTTCATCCTGCGCTCGAAATTGCGTGAGGGCACCGAAGTCATCGCAATTTTGCCCGCCACTCGTGTTCTGCAAAGCTTGCCCGCCGTGGCAGCCACGCGCGCGGTGGAACCGCGGCGCAAAAGCTTTGCGTGAAACTCTCTTCCCACGGTAAGCCAAGCGGCGCATAATGGCGCCATGACAACGCTACTCGACATCGCCGTTGAGGCCGCCCGCCAGCGTCCGCCCGAAAAGCAGGATGACATTGCACGTCTGGTTTTGCAGATGGCAAGCGAGGACCAATCCGTCTATCGCCTCAGCGAGGAAGAGTTGGCTGAGGCCCACGCTGGCCTACAAGAGGCCGAGCAGGACGAACTCGTGGACGAAGCCCAGGCACGACAGTTGCTGAATAAATTCAAGCGATGAAAATTCGCCTTACCAAGCGTTCTGCTCAGCAAATCGAAACCATACTTGAATTCATCCGCGTCAGTTCTCCGACAGGCGCATCGAATGTCGCAGCCCGGCTTGATGCGGTACTGACCCTGCTCAAAGAACAACCAGGCGCCGGCAGACAAACGGATATTCCAACCGTTCGTCGGCTGGTTGTGACGCCTTAACCATATGTGTTGTTCTACCGCCTCACCGAGAATGAAGTCGTCATTCTCCGCGTTCCCCATACCAGCCGCCGAAAAGCGGCTGGCTGAAACTGCAAAATTCAATGGTGATGCGGCGTCGGTGTTCCCGCCGTGCTGACGCCTGCCTGTGCAAACGTCGCCATGCCGGAATGGCAAGCGGCAGCTGCCTTCACAATGCCTGCGGCCAGCGCCGCGCCCGTGCCTTCGCCAAGCCGCATGCCCAGCGCCAGAAGCGGCGTCTTGCCAAGTCGCTCGATGGCGCGCAGGTGGCCGGGCTCGCCGGACACATGGCCGATGAGGCAGTGGTCCAGCGCGGTCGGGTTCGCTGCCTTCAGAATAGAGGCCGCAGCTGTCGCCACATAACCGTCGATGAGAACCGGGATCTTCTCCACGCGCGCTGCGAGAATGGCGCCCGCCATGGCCGCCACTTCACGTCCACCCAATCGGCGCAAGATTTCCAGCGGATCGGACAAGTGATCGCGGTGGAAAGCAACAGCCTGCTTGACTGCAGCGATCTTGCGGGCCAGCACGTCACCTTCTGAACCTGTTCCGGGACCGACCCAGTCTTCCGCCTCACCGCCGTAAAGCGCCAGGTTGATTGCAGCCGCGATGGTCGTGTTACCAATGCCCATTTCGCCGATACACAGAAGATCGGTGCCACCGGCAATCGCCTCCATCCCGAATGCCATGGTCGCAGCACAGTCTCGTTCGGAAAGAGCCGCTTCGCAGCTAATATCTCCGGTTGGATAGTCCAGCGCTAGATCAAAGATCTTCAGGCCCAGATCGTTGGCCGCACAGATCTGATTGATGGCCGCGCCACCGGCGGCGAAATTCTCCACCATCTGCTGCGTGACTGACGGCGGATAGGGCGTAATACCATGACGGGCCACACCGTGATTGCCGGCGAAGATCGCGACAAGCGGACGTGTCACGGCAGGTGCGCGACCCGTCCAGGCAGCCAGCCAGAAGGCGATTTCTTCCAGGCGTCCCAGCGAACCCTTGGGCTTGGTCAGTTGCGCATCCCGTTCGCGTGCAGCCACCAGAGCACGGGTATCCGGGCCGGGAAGCTCGCGCAACAGCGTGCGAAAATCATCGAATGGCAAGCCGCTCATGCTCATCGGATCAATCTTCCTTGTCGTTAAGTCCAGATCGCCCTTTGAGTTAGGCGATGGAATCTGATTTGCTGCGTCCTCCTTAATGAGAGCAGCCCGGAGGAACAACTGCAAAACGTGCCTGAATTCATAACCGATCTGGCGCGCTCGGTCGCATTCCTGTCGCGGCTGCCGGTTCCCGCGCGCTTTTTCGAGGGGCACGATGGCTCCGTGGCCCGCGCCTGTCGCGCCTTCCCGGCTGCAGGCGCGCTGATCGCCCTGCCCTCTGCCCTGCTCGTCTGGCTCATCGGAGGCAATCCAGCAGCGTTTTTACTTGCTCCATTTCTGGCGCTTGCGCTTGGTGCCCTTCTTACCGGCGGCCTGCACGAAGACGGCCTTGCCGATAGTGCCGATGGGCTGTTCGGTGGCCACGACAAGGAGCACGCGCTCACCATCATGAAGGACAGCCGCATCGGCAGCTTCGGCGTCATAGCCCTCATCGCAAGCTTCGGTATTCGTGCGGCGGCGCTTTCGGCCCTTCTCTCCACCCATGGCGGAACACTCACCGCCTTAGCGTTGATATCGGCCGCCGCAATTTCGCGTGCGCTCATGGTCTGGCACTGGGCCCATCTTCCCCCTGCGCGCGTCAACGGCACAGCGGTTGCCATGGGCCAGCCACAATCCTCCGCCGTGCGCGTCGCGGTTCTCTCCGCTCTCGGGTTCTCGCTTTTGCTCATTGTCGCGGGCGCCTCCGCAGGGTCGGTCATCGCCATGTTCGCAGGTGCGACCGTCGCCGCTTTCCTGTTCATCCGCTATGTGCAAGGGAAGATCGGCGGCCACACCGGAGACACTATCGGCGCCACCCAGCAGATCACGGAAATGGCATGTCTCGCCACTCTTGTGGTCAGTCTCTAGAGAGCCAATATTATGGCCATGATAACGCCGTGCATTCTTGTGTGTGCTCTTGATCCGCAATCCGGCATCTGCATCGGCTGCGGGCGCACGGGCCATGAGATCGGAAGCTGGACCAGTATGACGGAAGCGCAAAGGATCGCGCTGATGGAACTCCTCCCTGCCCGCCTGAAAACGCTTGGCTCCGTCGATCCTCCGCAACAGGAGGACGCCCGGCCATGCTGATGATTGTGCTCGCCATTCTCGGTGCCGGTCTTGCACTGTTGATCTTCAACAATGATGCGGGCCAGACCTTCGGCTTCGCCAATGATGATTTCGCCCATCTCGTTCAATTGTCGGCAATTGTTATCCTTCTGTCGGCAGGTGTTCTGGCAGGGCGAAGAGGCAAGGCATCCGAGGTGCTTCGTAACATTGTTATCTGGATGTTTGTTGCGCTCGTTCTTGTCGCTGGCTATGTCTACCGCGATGATCTCCGCAGCGTTGGCGCGCGCGTAACAGCAGGGCTCATCCCAGGCAGCCCGATGGTAATGACGACGAGTGAAGGCGGTTCGGAAGTCGTGCTCTACCGCGCCCGCAACGGTCATTTCCAGGCGCAGGTCAGTGTCGATGGCAAGACGATACCCATGCTTGTCGATACAGGCGCAAGCTCCATCGTTCTGTCCTGGCGCGACGCTCAGTCAATCGGGCTTGATCCGTCGAAGCTCGACTTCACAACGCCCGTCATGACCGCAAATGGCCGGGCGATGGCCGCCCCTGTCCGTCTCGACAATGTTGGCATAGGGCCCATTGCACGGCAGAACCTGCGGGCGTTGGTGGCAGAACAGGGGCGTCTGGAGCAAAGCCTTCTGGGCATGAGTTTTCTCTCCACCCTTGGCTCCCTCCAGATGCAGACAGATCAGCTTCGCCTGCGCGATTGAATCTCGTTGGCCGTGAGTTATTTCCGCAGCCGGTAACCCGTACGGAAGATCCAGAACAGTAGGCTGAGGCAGATCGTCAGGAACACCGCAATCATCACGAGGCTGATGACGGGGTTCACATCCGCTATCCCGTAGAAGCTCCAGCGGAAACCCGAGACCAGATAAAGCACCGGATTGAAATGGCTGACCGTCTGCCAGAACGGCGGCAGCATATCTATCGAGTAGAAGCTGCCACCGAGGAAGGTCAGCGGCGGCACCACCAGCATGGGCACGAGGTTCAACTGTTCGAAATTGTCAGCCCAAATGCCGATGATGAAGCCAGCCATGGAGAAAGTTATCGCCGTCAGCACCATGAAGACCAGCATCATGACCGGATGCTGGATTGACAGATCGACGAAGAACGAGGCTGTGGCAAGGATGATGAGACCAATTATTATACCCTTGCTGGCCGCAGCTCCGACGTAGCCGATCACCACCTCCGTCATGGAAACGGGCGCGGACAGGATTTCGTAGATCGTGCCGGTAAACTTCGGAAAATAGATGCCGATCGCGCCATTGCTGATGCATTGGCCAAGGAGCGTCAGCATGATCAGTCCCGGCGTAATAAAGGCGCCGTAAGACACACCATTGACTTCCTGGATGCGGGTGCCAATCGCCGTTCCGAACACGATGAAGTAAAGTGAGGTGGTGATCACCGGCGAAATCACGCTTTGCAGCAGGGTTCGCTTCATGCGGGCCATCTCGAAAAGGTAGATGGATTTGATCGCTTCCCAGTTCATGCGCGATCTCCCACCAGCGAAACGAAGATATCTTCCAGCGAGCTCTGGTGCGTTGAAATATCGCTGATCGTCAGGCCTTCGCTTTCCATGGCGGCCAACACCGCGCCAATGCGTGCCTCGCCAGCGCCATTTCCATACTCGTGAGTAAGAGCCCAACCATCCTCGGAAAGAGTGAGTTGCAAAGCCTCAAGCGAGGGCGGCAAGGCGGAAAGCGGTGACTTCAGTTCAAGCCGGAGCTGTTTGCGTCCAAGCTTCTGCATCAGCGCGCGCTTTTCCTCCACCAGCAAAAGCTCGCCGCCACTGATGACGCCGATCCGATCCGCCATCTCTTCAGCCTCCTCAATGTAATGGGTGGTCAGGATCACGGTCACGCCGCCCTCACGCAGGCGGTCGATCGCCGCCCACATGCCGCGCCGCAGCTCCACATCCACGCCAGCCGTGGGCTCATCCAGAAACAGAATGCGCGGCTCATGCGCCAGCGCCTTGGCAATAAGCACACGACGCTTCATACCGCCGGAAAGCTCGCGCAGCTTGTTGTCGCGCTTGTCCCAGAGCGAGAGATCCTTGAGGATCTGCTCGATAAGTTTCGGGTTGGCCTTTTCGCCATGCAGACCGCGCGAAAAGCTGACTGTATTCCACACGGTCTCGAACTGATCCGTCGTCAATTCCTGCGGCACGAGGCCGATCAGTTTGCGTGTCTGGCGAAAGTCGCGAACCACATCATGGCCACCCACCATCACGGTTCCGCCCGTGGGCATGGAAATTCCGCAAATGATGGAAATCATCGTCGTCTTGCCCGCACCGTTCGGACCCAGCAGGGCAAGAATTTCGCCCTCCTCGATATCGAGGTTGACGCCCTTAAGCGCCGAAAATCCGTTGGCATAGGTCTTCTGAAGATTTCGAATGGAAACAATCGCGGGCATCGCGGACCTTCGCGTAAATCATGGCGGGTAGATATCGTGGCAGGCGGAATCTGTAACGATCCCGTGGCCTATATAGGCTGCCAGCTCCGAAAAAGGAGGTCAAAAATCCAGAGATCAGGAGGAAGGTCGCAGGACCAGATGGGCAATCATCTCGCCATCCTCATCCAGTCCCGTCTCTACAAAGCCGGCACTGAGATAAAGCTGGCGCGCGGCACGGTTCTCCGGTTCGTAACAGATAGAAATCTTGGAGACATGCGGTTCGCGACGGATCTCGGCGATTACTGCGGACAGAGCAGCCCGTCCAAAACCCTTGCCCTGCTGCCGTTCATCGATAATGAAGCGATAGAGCTGGGCGACATCATCTGCACTGGTCGCGTCATACATCAAAAAGCCGACAGGCTCACCATCATGTAGAACGGCGCGCGGCCGCGCGTCTTCATCGGTCTCGGCCTCTTCAAGGGAATCGACAACGCTCGCAACCATCCGCACCTGATCTTGTCGCAGACGCAGCTCGAGAAGTTTCGGCACGAGGTCCGCCGTTACCGGAGAAAGCTGGATAGTGGCTGGCTCAGTCGGCACGGGGGGCGTGCTCCTCTCTCCGCGTTAATTCGGTTTGCGGCGTGGCTGGAATGTATGTTCCTCAGCCGGAAAGCTACCGTCTCGTACGTCGCGTGCATAGTCTGCGGCAGCTTGCGACACCAGAGCGCCGAGTTCGGCATAGCGTTTCACGAAGCGCGGCTTGAACGCATCGAACAGACCCAGCATGTCATCGCAGACCAGCACCTGGCCATCGCATGCGGCGGAGGCACCGATCCCGATTGTTGGGATAGCCAGCGACTGTGAAATCGCTCTGGCGACCGGCTCGACAGTTCCTTCGATCACAACGGCAAATGCACCCGCCTCTGCAACCGCAGCAGCGTCGGAGGCAATCTTCGCCGCCTCTTCATCGCTATGGCCGAGCGCACGGAACCCACCGGATGTGTTGACCATCTGCGGCATCAGCCCCACATGTGCCAGCACTGGCACACCCCGTGTCGAGAGGAAATGGATCGTATCGGCCATCTCCGCGCCGCCCTCAAGCTTTATCCCGTCGCAGCCGGTTTCCTGCAGAATGCGGACAGCGTTGCGATAGGCCTGCTCCTTCGATTCTTGATAACTTCCAAAGGGCATATCGACGATGACGCATGCCTGCCTTGCGCCACGAACAACAGCCTGCCCGTGCGCAATCATCATGTCGAGTGTCACGGCAACGGTCGTGTCCATTCCGTAGAGCACCATACCCAGAGAATCTCCGACCAGCAACAGATCGCAATGCGGGTCAAGCATGCGTGCCATCGGCGTGGTATAGGCGGTCAGCGACACAATCTTCTGCTGACCTTTCATGGCCCGAATGGCTGTAATCGTCTTGCGTCGAACCTTTGTCGGTGCGCTCATCGGTGGGAATCCTGTCCATGAGAAACGGGATGAATGACCCGGTTGTCCAACAGCCGCGTTGTACCGAAGCGAACGAACAGAGCAACGACCACCGCCTCATCGCTAAGATTGGCGACACGCTGGAGTGTGCTTGCGTGGCGCACGGCCACCACATCCGGTTCCGCCAACGGTTCGCGCTTCAGGAATGCCGTCAACTCCGCCTCCAGTGCGACCGGATCGTTCAGACCCTCACACACCAACCGCTCGGCAAGATCCAGCGCGCGCGGCACAATCACCGCAGCCTTCCGTTCATCGTCGCTGAGATAAACATTACGCGACGAGCAGGCCAGACCGTCAGCCTCGCGAACGGTGGCGACCGCAACCACCCGAACAGGCTGGGCCAGATCCTCGACCATGCGCCGAATGATCTGCACCTGCTGATAATCCTTCTCCCCGAAATAGGCGGCATCCGGCTGAACGAGATTGAACAGCTTCGTCACGACGGTCGCCACGCCTGCGAAATGACCTGGGCGAACCTCACCCTCCAGCTGACTGCCAATGGTCGGCACATCCACCACGGTCAACATCGGCTTCGGGTACATCTCGCTGACGTCCGGAGCGAAAAGCACCTCGACGCCAGCCTCTTCAAGCATCGCGCTATCGCGTGCCAGATCGCGCGGATACTTGTCCAGATCCTCGTTCTTGCCGAATTGCAGCGGGTTCACGAAAATGGAAACGACGGTGACATCGTTCTCAGCCTGCGAGCGTTGCACAAGCGCCATGTGACCTACATGCAGATACCCCATGGTCGGAACAAAGCCGATGCTTCTGCCGTCGGCACGCAGGGATCGGACAGCCGCCCGCAATTCCTCACGAGTCTTGATGATCTGCAAACTCCACTCCCGTCCTCACCCGTTGGCGGCCGGAACATGGCCGTCCGCCTTTGTTGCAGCGCATTTATCGCAGGTGCAGCCGGAGTGAAAGATATATCAGCCAGGAATTCAGATCAGTCGCAGTATCGATTGCCGGAAGCGCGGCTGCGCAAATCGAAATGAAAGTGGTTCCAGTGCTCGGCATTACTGCCTGGGCCAAGGACTGTGTTGAAGTATTTGCAGCTATCGTCACGAACGGCCTTGAGCAGGGCTCCTTCGCGGAAGGAGAACAGGCCCTTCTTGCGAACGTCAATTTCATGTCCGTTCTTCAACACGAACTTGCCGACATCGATGGCATTGCCACGCGCATGCTCAGACATCGGGTTGTAGCGTTGGCGGCTATTGTTCATCCGTCGGCAGGAATAGCCACCCATGGGTTCAATCTTGCCGATACCGCTCCAGTAGCGAATACGGGAGGAAGGTACGAGTTCGTTCTTCACCCATTGCGCAAAGGCAAGCGTCGTCTGGCAATTAAGCGTTACGGCCGGTTTGACCTGCACGCCTCCGGAGAGGCCATAGAGTTCAACCGGATAATCGATGCCGCAACTCGGACCATCAGAAATCTGCGGCTTGTCGCGGTACAGCACGCCCATCCGCTTCAGTTGGGCACGGCAACTTGCTTCGGATGCGGGCATGGGAGAGGCGTCGGTGCGGGAGGATTGCGATGCGATTGTCGGATTGCGTGGCATCAACATCGCCACCTGCTGCGGTTCCGGCTCAATCCTGCTTGGGGCTACGACAGGACGTGAATCGCTCCAGCGCGGTGGGGTTGCGGCGAGATCGCCGCGCACCGGCTGCTGGTTCCGCTTCGCCAGCGCCAAATTCTGCTGCGGCTGGTTTTGCAAATAGAGGTCTTGCGCAGGCTGCACCGGCGCGCTTGTCGCATAGGGCTGCGCGCTTCGCTGGGTCGGCCTGTTCCGCTGGACAGGCGCATCGGTGCCGATGCCGTCCACGACAGGCTGCGAGGCATTGCCTTCCGCGATGTCGTTGTTCTGCTCCTCTGCCAGGCCAACCACATGGGGCGCAGGCTGTTCTCCGCCCACGCCAAGCGCTGCATCCATGTTTACGCCATTGGCGTCATAGGTCAGCGTTCCAAGGGTCTTCGGAGGCTCACCCATCTGGCGGGGCTGTGTCATCGCCTCGTCACTGTCGATCATGGGAAGGCGCGCTTGGCGCGCCGTTGCTGCGGGTGGCATGGGCTGCCCGGCGGATTCGTAAGGGATGCCCACCTGCCCCATCGGCTGCTGGGCTGGGGCGGCGTGAGCGTCCATCGAGGATGCCTGCTGAACGGGAATCCGACCCGGTGGAATGGCGCTGACCCGCGTGCCACGATCAATCGGTGCAGGCGGCACCAGGCCGTCCGCGGTGCAACCCACCAGCATCGTGGAGATCAGAAGGAAGGCCACGGCCCTTCGGGTGTTCAACGCATACGCCATACAAGCTGCTCACATTGGGGAACCGGGCCGTCGTCCTGAACAGAAAACAATCATCCAGGGCTATCGAGTGTCACCCTTGCCGGAATGCCACACCCGAAAATTCTAGGCACACAGGGTAAACAAAGACTTTCAACATCGGGGTCTTTTCAGGGCAATATTGTAGCAACGACTGATGGAATCGCCTCAGACCTGAACGATCGTGTTTGAAAATCGCTCAGATGCAAAACGCCCGCTGCGGTCTCGCAACGGGCGTTCGTATGATCTTCGTGTGGGCTATCAGGCGGCGCGATGCATGCGCATGTCCTGTTGGCCAAGACGGAACCCGGACAGCAGGCTCTGCAACTGACGGCTCTGCTCTTCCAGCGTCTGGCTGGAGGCAGTGGTTTCTTCCACCATGGCGGCGTTCTGCTGGGTCATCTGGTCCATGTGGCTGACGGAGGTATTGATTTCCTGCAGACCCGTGGCCTGCTCGCGGGAAGCTGTCGCAATTCCCTCCACCTGGGCATTCACCTGCTCCACCAGCTTGACGATCTCGACGAGAGCATCGCCCGTGGTGCGAACCAGCGAGACGCCCGCCTCAACCTCATGGGCCGAATTCTGGATCAACTGCTTGATCTCCTTGGCAGCATTGGCAGAACGCTGGGCGAGTTCACGCACTTCCTGCGCCACGACGGCAAAGCCGCGCCCTGCCTCACCCGCACGGGCCGCCTCCACACCGGCATTAAGCGCCAGAAGGTTAGTCTGGAAAGCAATCTCGTCGATCACCCCGATGATCTGGCCGATACGATTTGACGAGTCCTCGATACGCCCCATGGCTGTGATCGCCTCGCTGACGATCTCGCCGGAGCGACCGGCGCTCTTCTTCGTCTCCGCGACCATCGCACGGGCTTCCAAGGCGCGCTCCGAGGCAGTCTTTACTGTCGAGGTAATCTCTTCGAGAGCTGCCGCCGTCTGTTCCAGCGCAGCAGCCTGCTGTTCGGTGCGTCGGGAAAGATTATTGGTCGCATCGGAGATATCGGCGGAACTGCTGTGCACCACATGTCCCGTTTCGGAAATCTGCTCGATGGTCGAGCGTAAGGAACTAACAGCAAGGTTGAAGTCGTTCCGCAGCTTGGTGTAATCGGCGCCGAGATCATCGAGCGCGATGGAAAGGTCACCACGCGCAAGGGCTTCAAGTGCGTATCCCAGCGCACCCATGGCCCGCTGCTGGCTTTCTGAAGCCGCTCGGATTTCGCGGGCGGACTGTTCGCGGTCCAGCGCGATGGCGCGCTGCTGTTCGGCATCGCGGGCCTGCAGTTCGGTGCGCTCATTGACTGCCGCGCGGAGAACTTCGATGGAATTCGCCATCTCGTTCAGTTCGCGAGAAGCGGTGCCAATCTCGACCGCCACATTGGCCTCACCCTGCGCCATACGACCGAGAACCTGACGCATCGCGTTGATGGGCTTTGTAATGCCGCGGACAATCAGATAGGCGGCACAGGCAAGAATCAGCATTCCAATCCCGCAGACAATGCTGAACCGGATCGCCTTTTGCGCAAACAGGGCCTGCAAATCGTCGATATAAACACCCGTGCCGACGATCCAGCCCCAGGGCTCGAAGCCGACCACATGCGAATACTTGCCCACCGGCTGGTCCGCTCCAGGCTTCGGCCAGTCGTAATCGACAAAGCCCTGGCCGCCCGCCTTGACTACCTTGACCATTTCCACGAACAGGAACTTGCCGTTCGGGTCCTTGTTCTGGGTCAGATCCGTGCCGTCGAGACTGGGCTTGATCGGATGCATGACCATGCGCGGCTGCATGTCGTTGATCCAGAAATATCCGCTGCCATTGTCATAGCGCATCGCGCCGATAACCCGCTTGGCCTCGGCCTGCGCCTGTTCGCGGGTCAGCTTGCCGCTCTTCTCCTGATCATAGGCGGCCTTAAGCAAGCTGATCGCATTCGCATTCATGGCGGCAAGGGCCGATTTGCGTTCGGCCTCGACTGCTGAGTAACTTTGCAGCAAACTGATGACCATAACAGCCACCAAGATGATCGCTGCAAGGCCCACCAGCAGGAACAACCGCGCCTGGAGACCAAAAGCCTTCATTCAAATACCCCAATCTAAAAAATCTTCCATGAAGATATGGCGGGAACATTACGGATCGGTAAATTCTAACTAAATATCTTGCCTTGCGTCATTTTCGTAAAGCTAAACCCCTAGAGAATATCAAGTCTTTCGAAATGTATATTGCGGCGCACAATGATCTGGTTGATATTAAGTCCATGCGCGACATTCAATTACAATACTATTCGTTATGCAGAGGGAGCCGCTACGTGAGTGACAGGATCGAAACGCTGAAACCGGATGGCGAACTGACCTTGCGCACGCTTGCAATGCCCGGAGACGCCAACCCGGCGGGTGATATTTTCGGTGGCTGGGTCATGGCACAGATGGACCTGGCAGCCGGCATCCGCGCCGGTGAGCGCGCCCGCGGCAGGGTTGTGACCGCTGCGGTGAAGGAGATGGCCTTCCAGCGACCAGTCAAGATCGGCGACACGCTGAGCATCTATACGTCGATTGAACGGATCGGACGAACGTCAATCACGCTGCATGTGGAAGCCTGGGCTATTCGATCACGGCACGGCATCACTGAAAAGGTGACGGAAGCAACCTTCATCATGGTCGCGATCGATGACGCTGGGCAACCGGTTGCCGTTCCCGCCTGACAGGCGACATTTTCAATTCGTCTTGACGAAAAGGCTGCTTGGCTCGAAGCCAAGACCAGGGAATACTTTCGCATTCAGGTTGGCAGCTGTAATCTCGAACTGCTGGAAAAGGAGTGCCGCCAGCAGTTCGCGAATGTCACGCGTCGGCGCCAGATCCCGCCCCTCGAACAATTGTCCTTCGGCCAGTCCTGGCCAATTACCAAGAATGCGTCCGCCGGCAATCGCGCCTCCTGCCAGAAGCGCAGCGCTCGCGGTGCCGTGATCGGTGCCGCCGGTTGAATTTAAACGCAGCGAGCGACCGAACTCGGTTATGGCTACCACTGCGGTTTGCTGCCAGGCAGCCTCACCCATACCGGCCTGAAGATTGAGAACCGCCTCGGAGAGGAGACGAGCGGATTCGGCCAGATCCCGTTTCTGTTCTTGATGTGTATCCCAGCCTGCAAGCGAAAAGCTGGCGACACGATAATCCTCCGCCAGAAGTGAGCCGGCCAGTCTGGCCAGGTCTGCAATGCCTGCAATGCGCGCCTGCGGGTTCACGATTGGCGGCAGCGGATCAAGATCGGACATGCCCGCACCAGCCTTGCCAAAAACGGGGTCGGTTTGAAACAGTGCCTGCAAACTGTGGATTTCGTCCTGAGCCATGGGGAAATCGCTTTGCGTCGCCCAGACGTCTGTCCTGTTGCCGCCGGTCATGATCAGTTCGACGCTGGTGGTTATGTCGACCGCTGCGCGCGAAGCCGTGCGAGGAAACAACGCAAGTGCCCGGTTCAACCAGCCGGTCCGCGATCCACTTCCAAGGGGATTTCCCGTTTCGAGCACATCTTGCGCCTCAAAATGGCTGAGGCGACCACGGTAAGGACTGGCAATGGCATGCGCGAAGGATAAATGGCCCGCCCTCCACAGCGGCATCAAACCAGAAGCTGCGGGGTGCAGACCGAAAAAGCCATCGAGATCGATCAATCCGCTCTCCGGCGTGAGGGTAAGTTCGGGGCGGAGGACGGCAAGGTTGGGATCGCCATAGGGCTGAACGAGGTCGATCCCATCCATGCCTCCTCGCAACAGTATGACGACCAGTCGACGGTCACCCGATGTCGCGGCAAGGCTGACATTCGGCAACACGGATAAAGCCGCAGCGGCACCGAGCGACGCAAGAAAGCCGCGGCGTTTGAGCCGGAATTGGATATGGGCGGCCATCGTCATCTCCGATTGAACTGCGGTGACGCCAGCACCATGGTCAGCCCGTGCACTTTGCTGGGGGCTGCTGAAATAAGTTCCCGCGTTTGCGCGTGGGCGAGATCGGCAAGCACCATGTCGAGAAGCGCCAGAGGCGTCACATCGGATGCCAGAAGTCGCACCGCTATACGTGCCCATGCAACGCGTTCAGCAAGATGCCCCGGCATCAGCCAGCTTGCGGCATCGTCGGGAAATCCCGCGGGACTCGGCGGCTCCCAGACGGGTTGTCCCATGCGACGCAGCGACTGAAGTGTCAGTAGTCTTGCCACGCCCGGTTTCCGCCGTGGCGGAACTTTGCCATCCGGCGGTGGCACATCGTCCCCGTCTCGATCATCATCGGCATTCACGAGTGCATCGAACTCTCCACCCTTCACATCGAACGCCCGCAGGGCCGAGACGACGAATTCGAAAGGCGCTATCACCTTGCTGGCCTCCGGCGCGAAAGCTGCCGGATGTTCGAGCATCGCGCGGTAGACCTCGGTCAAATTGCCGCCACTCGCCTGCCAACGTTGGATCATCCCGTTCAGCATGTCCGGATTGACCTCTTCGCTAATGAAGTGGCGAACGAGCTTGTTACAGATGTTGCGGGCAGTTGCCGGATGGTTGGCAAGGTCCGTCAGCATCTCCAGGTGATCAGAGCCGTTGCGTGCACGGTCACTGTAGGATTTGCCGAGCAGGACATGGGCACCGGGCTCCGCCCGGCCAGGACGGTTGCTGACTTCAAGGCTCCGGAGATCGAGGGACAGACCGGTCAGGATCAGCGCGGCGCCATTGACATCGGCGACCGTAACCTCCGCCTGATCTCCCAGCGAGTGTACTTCCAGAATCTCCTGCGCCAGGCTCTGGTTCAATGTGCCCCCGCTTCTCTCGGCGACCGGAGACTGCGGGCCGACAGAGGATGCCTGATCAAGATAGATAAGCATGGCCGGATGCAGCACCGCCGCCTTCAGCAGATTTCCAAAGTTGCCAGCCAGGTTGGGCCGTATTGCCTCCGCCTCGAACAGTGGCGCAAGAAGCCGCATCTCGTAGGTCTTCGTGGCATTGATGGCAAAATGGTTGACCCAGAAACTGGCCAGCCGTTCGAAGAACCCGTTTTCCGAATAAACCGCCTGTGCGACACGCGACAGGGCATCCCGGCGTAGCAGGCGTTCTGCCTCCCGCTGCGTCTCCTGCCTCAGACCCGGATTGGGTCTGCCATCCTGCGCGGCGCGCGCCTCCACCGTTCGCACGGATACAAGCCGCCCCAGCGTTTCCCGCCGCCCGAGGACGCCCTCCCGTGGAAAACGCGGTACCGCCTTGGGACCCTTCTGGAGCTGGAGCATCAGCGTATCGATGTCAGATGGAGGCGTCTCTCGCGGTTTCAGTCCATAGCAGAACCGTCTCGCGGCGATGGTCGTAAAAGAGGCGGCCATCCATAATCCTTGTGAAATATGTGATCCTGAATCAACTTGCACAATTCAACATGTAACGGTGTTTGGAGTTGGGCAATACGACCATTTTCGGACACTTCGAGCATTTGGATACCGTTCCGGTAAGGTTCGATTAGCTCTTATTCGAACTTGTACCGAAATCAGACATCCAAAATGGGCCACAGCCTCAGTCTGGCAAGGGTTTGCCGCCTGCTTTTAAGGATATCTTATTGAGCATCTTTTAGAAAACACGGTGATGTGAATATTCGGGTGTAGACGATGCCACGAAAGTCAGCAATCGAACAGAAGCCGTCCGACAGCCTGAATGCCGATGTGCGTCAGCTACAGGCGCAAACTGTGTGGGCCCGCAGTGTGTCGACCGTGCTGACGAATGCGGGTATTTCCGCGTCGGCTTATGCGCTCATCTTCTTTCGACAGGATACAGGGTCGGAAGGCATTTACTGGCTGGTCCTGATCTATCTCTCCCTGCTATTTCGGTTCGGGATCTCGCGCTACATCAAACGCTTCGATCTGAACCGGAAAAATCCGCAAGCAAGCCTCTCATTGATCACCCTAGGGTCTTGCTCGTCGGGGTTCGCCTGGGGCTCCCTCCCGTTTATTCTTCCCAATTTCAACGCCTTCAGTCTGGATGCGGGCCTGTATCTGATGATGCTCGGCATCTCGATCGGCTCCGTTCTGCTCGGCGTCGGCTATCGTTGGGTGTCCGTTGCCTTCTCCACACCGATCCACCTTGCTGTCATCGTGTCGGTGGTCTCCACCGGCGGCATTTCCGGCATCATCGTTGCCCTGAACGTCGTCGCTCTGACAATCATCCTGCACAGAAGCTGCCAGAACAGCGAAAGATCGTTTCTCGAAAGCATCACCAGGAAGTTGGAAGCGACCGCACTTGCGACATCGTTGACGGCAGCCCATTCTGAAATGCTGCAGGCAAATGCGCGACTAGAACTGCTCGCCAGCTGCGATCCGTTGACTGGACTTGCCAATCGCAGTGCCTTCAACTCGACGTTGGCAAACGCGATTCAGGAAGCCCGCGATACCGACGGCAAGATCGGATTGCTCGTCGTCGATCTTGACCGCTTCAAGCACGTCAACGATACGATGGGCCACAAGGCCGGAGATAGCTTGCTGACGGAATTCGCCCAGCGCCTGCGCAATTCGCTGCCGCCGGGCAACACATTCATTGCGCGGCTTGGCGGCGACGAATTCGCTGTGATCGTCACCGGCAACGATGCCGTTCTGGAAGCGACCCGCTCCGCAGACATCATTCTGCGACAGGTTCGCAAACCTTTCTTCCTCAGCGGTCAGAACTGCTCCGTCGGGACCTCTGTTGGCTTGGCGATCTATCCAGATCACGCGACGCAGGCGGACGAATTGTTCGTATCTGCGGATATGGCGCTCTACCGCTCCAAAGAGCAGGGGCGCGGACGCTGGCGCAAGTTTGATCCGAAGCTGCGCATCGCAGCGGAGCGGCAGCGGCAGATCGAAGCCGATATCCTGGAGGCAATCGAGCAGCACAAGATCGAAGCATGGTTCCAGCCGCAGGTCTGTCTGCAACGGGACATCATTCTCGGGTTTGAGGCGCTCGTGCGCTGGCATCACCCCACCCTCGGTTTCATTGCGCCACCGGAAATCGTGCAGGCAGCCTATTCGATACAGGTATCCGACCGACTTACCGGGGCCATTGCCGATGCGGCTTGCACCATGCTCAAGCGTCTGCCAGAGATCGGCCTGCCCGAAGCGACCGTTGCAATCAACGTTTCGCCGCGCGAATTCGCACTTTATTCTGTATCCGAGATGCTGGATGCCAAGGTCAAGCAGCACGGCATCAAGCCTAGCCTGCTCGAGATCGAAATTACCGAGGAGGCGCTGCTCGACACCGTTATCGCTGGAGAGCAGTTGAAGCAGTTGGAGCGATCCGGCTTTGCACTGGCGGTCGATGATTTCGGCGCCGGACATTCCTCGTTGACACGTCTCATCGACCTGAAGGTTGATCGCCTCAAGATCGATCGCGGCATCACCACCGGCATTGCCGCTTCACCGCGCAACCAAGCCATCATCTCGGCCCTGATCCGGCTTGGCGAGGCCCTGTCAATGACCATTCTTGCCGAGGGCGTGGAGACGGAAGAGGAATCGAGAACCCTTCGCTCGCTCGGCTGCCAGATCGGCCAGGGTTACCTCTTCTCGCGTCCGATGAACGCACGGGCGCTTGAGGATTGGCTGCGCCATCCACGCGCACGCAGCCTTTCCAAAGCAGCCGTCGCCTAAAAGAAACAGCGCTCTACAGCCGTTTCAGACAGTAGGAAAAATGTGCGTCCGGCTCGACGGTCAGATATTCAAACTGCCAGCCATAGTCGACGCAGAACTTGTTGACCGCCTGCACGACCCCATAGACCACCGGCTTGATGACATTGCCCGTGCAGAAATCATGGCCGCAGATCCGCCCGTCGCGCTTCACCTTGGCATCGCAGAGCACCAGCTCGTTCCAGGTGTTCGCGTAGGAATGGTCCGTATCGATATAGACCCAGTCAAAGACATGATCCGCAAAGGTCGGCAGCATGTCCGTTGATCCGCCCAGATGCAGAAGCACCTGCTGCTTCCTGATTTCACTTGCGAACATGCTGCTCACCCGCTCATAGCCCTCGTTATAGCGGGTCAAGTCCCATGGATCGACGAGATGAAGCTGGGCGGGCCGGTTGAACTCCATGATCTCTCGCGAGAAGTCGCCGAATGCCACGCCAATTTCAGCAACGATGCCGCCAGGAGGCAGGCGGTGAAGCAATTCCGTTCGATCTGGCAAGAGCCGGCAATTTTCGGTATGGTGTAGCGAGAGCATGGTGCGCGGCGTGCTGTTCTTCAGCTCGATGCGCTTTTCAAGGGAAAGCATGAGGTACTGGTACTCCGGGACGTCTGAGGTGCATAATCAGGTTATTCGCAACAAATAAACTTACCGGCGCGCACTTAGGGCAAAGCACCTGAAGATCAATGTCTGCAGCCTTGCTGCGGAGAACCATGCCGCGTTGTTCCTAATTTGTTTCGCCGCTACCCTTCCAATTTGGCGGGACTCTCGCCATATTCGCGGGCATGTCGAAAGCTCCGAAAAACACCTCATCCAAAAACGCCAACACCGGTTTCGAGGAAGCGCCGCAGGCTGCGTTTGAAGGCGCGCCGCTCAGCGGTTCGGTCTCGGATTGGGTGAAGCAGCTGGAGGCGGAGGCGGAAGCCTCCTCCATCGAGACGCAGCGCGAAATCGCCTCCAAGGCGGGCAAACACCGCAAGAAGATCGAGATTGCCGCGCGTGAGCAGGCCATCCGCGAGGCGAAGGAAGAAGAAGCCGCGAAGGCGAAGCCGGAAAAGTCGAAGACCGCCAAAAACACCACCGCGTCCAAAACCTCCCGTGGCGTCTCCATCGGCGCATCCTCCGATCCGAAAACGCGCGCGGCGGCGGGCCTCAATCCGGTCGCGGGCATGGATGTCAGCCTCGAGGAGGCACAGTCGCTCGCCCCCGGAGCCGTCACGGCCACGGTGGATGCGCTGGCGAAGCTGATCGAGAGCGGCAACCCTCTGTTCAAGGATGGCAAGCTGTGGACGCCGCACCGCCCCCACCGGCCGGAAAAGTCCGAAGGCGGCATCGCCATCCGCATGGCCTCCGAATACCAGCCGGCGGGCGATCAGCCCACGGCGATTGCCGATCTGGTAGATGGCTTGAACAATGGCGAGCGCAGTCAGGTCCTGCTCGGCGTTACCGGTTCGGGCAAGACCTTCACCATGGCGAAGGTCATCGAGGCCACGCAGCGCCCCGCCGTCATCCTCGCGCCGAACAAGACGCTGGCGGCGCAGCTTTATTCGGAGTTCAAGAACTTCTTCCCCGATAACGCGGTGGAGTATTTCGTTTCCTACTACGATTACTACCAGCCGGAAGCCTATGTGCCGCGCTCGGATACCTATATCGAGAAGGAAAGCTCCATCAACGAGCAGATCGACCGCATGCGCCACGCCGCCACGCGCGCAATTCTGGAACGTGATGATTGCATCATCGTCGCCTCGGTCTCCTGCATTTACGGTATCGGCTCGGTGGAAACCTACACCGCCATGACCTTCCAAATGCAGGTGGGCGACCGTATCGACCAGCGGCAGTTGCTGGCCGACCTCGTGGCACAGCAATACAAGCGGCAGGATATCAACTTCGTGCGCGGCTCCTTCCGGGTCCGCGGCGATACGATCGAGCTCTTCCCCGCCCACTTGGAAGATGCCGCATGGCGCATCTCGCTGTTCGGCGACGAGATCGATAGCATCACCGAATTCGATCCGCTGACGGGCCAAAAGACCGGCGACCTGAAGTCGGTGAAAATCTACGCCAATTCGCACTATGTCACGCCGCGCCCCACGTTGAATGGCGCGATCAAGTCGATCAAGGATGAGCTGAAGCACCGTCTCGCAGAACTGGAAAAGGCGGGCCGCCTGTTGGAAGCGCAGCGACTGGAGCAGCGCACGCGATACGATATCGAGATGATGGAAGCCACCGGCTCCTGCAACGGCATCGAAAACTATTCGCGCTATCTCACGGGCCGTAGACCGGGCGAGCCGCCGCCGACGCTGTTCGAGTATATTCCGGATAACGCCCTGATTTTCATCGACGAAAGCCACGTCACCATTCCGCAGATCGGCGGCATGTATCGCGGCGACTTCCGCCGCAAGGCAACGCTGGCGGAATATGGCTTCCGCCTGCCCTCCTGCATGGATAACCGCCCGCTTCGCTTCGAGGAATGGGATGCCATGCGCCCGCAAACGGTGGCCGTGTCGGCCACGCCGGGCAATTGGGAAATGGAAGCCGCAGGCGGTGTGTTTGCCGAACAGGTCATCCGTCCGACAGGCCTCATCGATCCGCCGGTCGAGGTGCGCAGCGCCCGCACACAGGTGGATGATGTGCTGGGCGAGATCAAGGAAACCTCGCTCAAAGGTTATCGCACCCTGGTTACGGTGCTGACCAAGCGCATGGCGGAAGATCTCACCGAATATCTGCACGAACAGGGCGTACGCGTGCGCTACATGCACTCGGATATCGATACGCTGGAACGCATCGAGATCATCCGCGATCTGCGCCTCGGTGCCTTTGATGTGCTGGTGGGCATCAACCTGCTGCGCGAGGGTCTGGATATTCCCGAATGCGGCTTTGTGGCGATCCTCGATGCGGATAAGGAAGGCTTCCTCCGTTCGGAAACTTCGCTGATCCAGACGATTGGCCGCGCCGCCCGTAACGTGGATGGCAAGGTCATCCTCTATGCGGATAACGTGACAGGCTCCATGAAGCGCGCGATGGAAGAAACCAGCCGCCGCCGCGAAAAGCAGATGGCCTATAACACCGAGCACGGCATCACGCCGGAATCGGTCAAGGCCCGCATTTCGGATATCCTCGATAGCGTCTACGAGCGCGATCACGTGCGGGCCGATATCTCCGGTGCCGCTGGCAAGGGCTTTGCCGATGGCGGGCATCTGGTGGGCAACAATCTGCAGGCTCACCTCAACGCGCTGGAAAAGAGCATGCGCGATGCCGCCGCAGACCTCGATTTCGAAAAGGCCGCCCGCCTGCGCGACGAAATCAAGCGCCTCAAGGCCGTCGAACTCGCCAGCATGGATGACCCTATCGCAAAGGACGAGGCCAAGGCTCAAGAGGCAGCAGGCAAGAGCAAGAAGAGTGGATCGAGCGCCAACCACGAGTCGATCTCCCCCCTTGAGGGGGAGATGCCTGGCAAGGCAGAGGGGGGTGCATCTACCCCTCAATCCGGCAGGACTGGAGGTTCCTCCTACTTCACCAAACCCACCCTCGACGACATGGGGCCGGGTACAGATACGGCCAAACCGCTGTTCCGCAAGAACACTCTGGACGAAATGACGGTTGGACGAACCGAAAAGCCTCTGCCCGGCAAGCTGCCGGAAAAGCCGAGGCACGACAGAAACCACGATTCGATCTCCCCCCTTGAGGCGGGGTCCGAAGGACGGGCAGAGACACGCGGCTCTGCCCAACAATCCGGCAAGGCAGAGGGGGGTGTTTCTCGTTCAAATTCCAACGACGACCCTCGCCCCCTCGTGCGCGGCAAAGTCGGCGTCGGCTCCTACGAAGATCCGGCAGAACAAAAGCGCAAGAGCCGCACCAAGGGCAAAACAGGCAGGCCGGGGCGGTGAGTTTCGGTCCCACCCTAGCCACACTGAGCCAGTGATATTCTTCGGCAAAAACAACAGTTGACATTTGCAATCAAAGCGTGCTGAAAAATCTAAATCTTTCAGTTTATTTGGGCATGTAAATGGCTCGTCCTTATTGGTTAATAATATCTATTGGCATAGCCCTCTCAGGAGTTGTGATTGGCGCAGTAATTGCTTGCCTTTTTCTTACAACAAATGGGAACTTGAAGCAGCTAGACGTCAATGCATTCTCAAGCTTGTTGCTCTCTGCTATTTCAGTAATATTCACATTCTTTGGTGTATTCGTAGCTGTCCTCGCTTTCTTTGGCTTCAACATCATAAAGGACGGTGTCGAAAACACTTCAAAAGCTGAGATCGAAAAGTCGGTTCAGGACGGCCTTCTTAAAGGTCACATGCATGAAATTGCCAAACAGGAAACGCGCACAGCGCTCCAGCCAGGTGGGTCGCTGCATGAGTTAGCGATTGACACTCTAAACAAAACATACAAGCTACAAACTCAACCAGGGGGAGATCTTTACAACTTAGCTGAACGGCTGTACCGAGAATCAGTCTTTCGAGGTATTGGAATAGATGAATCATCCGGGATCCTTGACCCCAAAGAGGAAGATCTATGACAATCCACCACAAAATCGATACTAAGACCGCCGAACTTATCGATGAGGCGATTGCCGAACTTCCGGTTAAGCTCGGTAACCTCGCAGCAAAACTGGGCGTGCAGGTCTTCCGAGCCACGCTTCCGGCAGGTATTTCGGGCGAAATAAAGAAGATTGGCGAAGACCAGTATACGATCCGGATAAATCGTCACGAAACGGTCGAGCGCCAACGATTTACGCTGGCCCATGAACTCGGGCACTTTTTGCTCCATCGTGATTTGATAGGTGACGGGCTTTCAGACGACGCTCTTTACAGATCAAAGCTTTCTAACTCTGTTGAATATGAGGCAAACAGATTTGCGGCTGATCTTTTGATGCCACGCAAAGAAGTTGAAAGGCTTCTGAAGATGATCTGGAACTCAGAAGACGAACTTATCGAGTATGCAAGTAAACATTTTGGCGTCTCCGCTCAGGCTGCGCAGATAAGACTAGGGATATAAATGCTCAAATCTATCTTCGAATGCACATATATGCCATCTCTCTGCGTTAGGCCGTCGGAGATGCGCGCATTAGAAGAATTACCGGAAAAAGATAAGGACGTAATTTTCCCTTACATTATGCTTTCTCCTTGGGTGGGGAGCTCAAACCTATTCGCTAGCATAAAACGAATTGAAAAATCATACGGATCTCGAACCTTTATCCTTGGGATTGATCGTTACTACCCGACAGATAAGGCAAAAAGTGATGCTCAGCGTGATTTTGCGCGAATTTCTGGCGGAGAAAACCATTATCGTGATTACTTGGATTTCGCAAAATCAGTAGAACAAGCCATTCCGTGTGCTTTTCTCGTTGGCGCAAACTATGAAAGCCTTCGTCATCAAATCGATGCCGCATTAAAATTGGGCAAGGGAGTAGTGGTAAGCGTTGACAGATACCGTTCTTATGTGACGGAAGAATTAGGATTTGCACTAGAGGGATTAGCTGCTGATCAGTTCGGCGTTCACGTTTGCGGAGGATGGTCTGAAAATCCGCTTTTTGACGAATTATGGTTCACTGACTGTTGCAAGTTTATATTTTCAGCCGTTGAAAAGGCACCGATAGTATTATCGACAACCAGCTTTCCGAAGCTGTTTGATCATATCAGCGGTGTAGAAGAAGTTCCCATAGGATCGAGAGATCTGTTTAGAGCCGTTTCTCAGCGTTTTAACAATGAGCGGCTAATCTATGGTGATTGGGGCAGCGCAAAACCGCGAAGCGATGAGACAGCTTCTGCACCTAAGCCGCGAATCGATTATGCACTTGGTGATAAATGGGTGATCGCGAGACGCTGGAAGAAGAATCAGGAAAATAACTGGGACTATGCAGATGCTGCTGCCAATCTCATGGCCAGCGCCTATTGGCCCCGGGAAATTTCAGTCTGGGGGGAAATGCGCATACAACAGACAGCGCACGGACTAGCGTTTCCAATTGATAGCGCGCCCTCAAATGTGGCGGCACGTATAAATATTCACTTGCACCAACAAGCGAATTTTGGCGTGACAATCAAAGATACAGACGATCCTTGGGATGATGATTTTTGACCTCAGCCAATAAGTTACCGCACATTATAAACAGTAAAATGCAATGCGTAAAATTCAGACATTGAATTGGAGGCAACGGCAAAATCTCACTCATCAGCAGTTGTACGCATAGAGCAAATAGATCTTTTGAATTAGCTATTGCTAACGAATTGGATTGTTTTCGGTTTGACATTACCCCCCTCTCCCCCCTCACTCCTCCCGTACCTCCCTCACCGCCAGCGTCACCACGTCCACCCGCTCGGCTCGAGCGTCCTCGATCACCCCACCTCGTCCCCCGTCAGCGGGCCAGATCCGACTCGTGCCATCGGGGCCGCGTCCGGCCACGCACCAAGGCCTTGTGCGTCTCTCGCGCCATCGAAGCCCCAGGTGCAGCAGGCCCAGCACGAAGCCGGGCGGCACGAGCAGCCATAGCGCCTTGATGACATCCGGCGAGGCGCGGAAGGTGGCGAGCAGGTCGGCAGCGAGATTGTAATTGTCCATGGCTCAGACGCCTCCCGGTCTACGCGTCGCTGATGTGCGGCAACAGATGCGCGAAACACGGGCAGCAAGGTGAGCGAACAAAAGCCCGCCCACCCGCACGCCGCATCATGTGACTCGCATCATTTCAAACGGGGGAAGGCGCGCCAAAGACCAGTTTGCACAGGAGTGCCTCGCCTTGCCGGATCGCAGATCAGACAGCGCGAAACACCAAACCGGCTGCATCCAACCCTCAATCGTTTCCGATTGGGGGCTGATGGAGCCGTGGCCTCTGGCGGCCGGGGAGTTAGAAAATCGCACACGTACGACCGCCCTGACCTTTGGGTGCAAGCACCTTGAACATGCGTCAGGGCCTCCCCAGCCATAGAAGGTGGAGAGCTTTATAGGGCAAGCTCAATCACTCAGCCACCAACCAGTGACTGAGAGGACATCTCGTTTAGCGGATGCCAGCCGAACGTGTGTGGGGTTTCTACGCCCCGGAACCGGCCCGTTACTTCCGGTTCCGCGGCCAGCCTATGCCCTCAAAGTTGTATCCGCAATTGCAAGATGTGGGGGATTTATTCCGTGGTTGCGCATGCAATCAAGCGCTTCTCGAGGGCCATTGGCCGGTTCGGGCATCGATCAGGAATTGCTGACCGTTAAACGGGCATCAACCGGTTTTGCGATACATCTTCCTAAGACAGCAGATACGCAGAAGGACTGAGAATGATCGGCTTCATCAACACGCATAACCAGCCCGTTTTCATCAATCCGGCGCAGGTGCTCTACGTGACCGTTTATGAAGCCGATGTGTCGATCATCGCTCTTGCCATGGCAGGTCAAAGCGGCAAACCGCTTTCGCTTTACGTTCGCGGCAGCGCCGATCATGTTCAGCGCCGCATTGCCGGACAATTTCACGAAGATGTCTGACCGGCTCAAGCGGTCAGACGCTCTCCCTCTGCCGTTGACCCTTTCGGTCCAGCGGAGAGATCGACAGCCGCAAAAGCAGTTGCGAGAAGCTCCGGATCAGCACCCGGCTTCGTCGCCTCCGAGGACAGGATCTGGCGGAAGCGTCGGACTCCTGCAAAGCCCTGGAATAGGCCCACCATATGCCGCGTGACATGGTGCAGACGCCCACCGGTGGCAATTACCTCGTCCGCATACGCCATCATGGTATCGCGCAGCGCCAGCCAGTCGAACTCCCGCTCCGGTTCGCCATAGATTGCCGCATCGACACCCGTCAGCAGTCCGGCATTCTGGTAGGCGGCCCGCCCCAGCATCACGCCATCCACGTGTTTAAGATGCTCGCCTGCCTGATTCAAATCCTGAATTCCGCCGTTTATGCCAATGAAAACATTCGGGTTTTCACGCATCATGGCATAAACGAGATCATAATCCAGCGGCGGGATCTCCCGGTTTTCCTTCGGGCTCAGGCCCTGCAGCCAGGCCTTGCGGGCGTGGATCCAGACGGCATCACTGCCCGCCGCAATCACCTTGGTGAGAAAATCCGGCAGCACTGCTTCCGGCTCCTGATCGTCAACCCCGATGCGGCATTTCACCGTCACCGGCAGGCTCGTCACCGCCTTCATCGCCGCCACGCAATCGGCCACGAGGTCCGGCGTCTTCATCAGGCAGGCGCCAAAGGTGCCACTCTGCACCCGGTCGGACGGACAGCCGACATTGAGATTGATCTCGTCGTAGGCAAAATCCGCCGCAATCTCCACCGCCTTCGCCAGCTTCGCCGGATCCGAACCGCCCAGTTGCAGCGTCACCGGGTGCTCCGCCACATGGTGCGACAGCAGCCGTTCCCGCGGCCCGTGAATGATCGCATCCGCGACCACCATCTCGGTAAACAACACCGCATGGCTCGACAATTGCCGGTGCAGATAACGGCAGTGCCGATCCGTCCAGTCGATCATCGGTGCAACGGCGAACAGCCTGTCGCGGTTCAGATACTTGTCTTTCAACATGGGAGAATTTTGGTTCCAGGTCTCTTGGGCGCGCTATCCTCTACCACAGGATGACGAGGGAATGAACCAGCTATTTCCGACACAATGTCACAGCAAAACAGAAGAGAATATTTGATAAGAATCAGTTTCATTTCGTCGTTACGTTGCATTAAATTCTGATACACTTGTAATAAAGCGGCTTTTCTACGCTCATTCGAAGTAACCGGATCACCCCATTGGCGTAAAAAAATGAGAGAAGCACGCGGGCCACCCTTATTTCAGCGATAATTCATACATTATTAAAATCTCTATCCGAGAATTGGCTCACTTGAGGGGGAATTGCTCACGTTTGGTCGGGGGACCGGAGTCACCTTCTTGGGACGAGCGAACACGGAGAAGGGTAATGTTCAATCTATATGGCACGGATGCAAAATCCGTCCTTGAAGCAGTTGGCAAATCGCAGGCAATCATCGAGTTCAAACTCGATGGCACAATCCTCACGGCAAACGAGAACTTCCTCAAAACCCTAGGCTATAACCTGAGTGAAATTGTTGGCCAGCATCACAGGATGTTTGTTGATCCGGCTGAAGTCAACACGCAAGAATACCGCGACTTCTGGGCGAAACTTGCACGAGGAGAATATGACCGCAGACAATACAAGCGGATAACCAAAAGCGGGCAGGAGATATGGATCGAAGCCTCCTACAACCCCGTCTTTCGCGGCGGCAAACCCTACAAAGTGGTCAAGTTCGCCACGGATATTACCGCTCAGAAGCTCAAGGTTGCCGAAGATTCCGGTAAGCTAGACGCAATTTCTCGCGCGCAGGCGGTTATTGAGTTTACTCCGACAGGCGAGATACTGACAGCCAACGAGAATTTCCTGAAGACACTTGGATACCAATCCTCCGAGCTGAACGGTCGCCATCACTCGATGTTTTGCGATCCCGGCTACACGCAAAGCGCTGAATACCAGCAGTTCTGGAAGAGGCTGGCGGGGGGTGAGTTCATAGCTGACGAATTCATGCGGCTTGGAAAGGGCGGAAAGAAGGTCTACATCCAAGCCTCCTACAACCCCATCTTCGATATGAATGGCAAGGTCTTCAAGGTGGTGAAGTTTGCCACGGACGTGACCGAGCGTGTCAATAACGTCGATCAACTGGCTGGCGCACTGCAGTCGCTCTCAGAAGGTGATCTGACGCGCACGATCGACAAACCCTTTCTGCAAGCTTTGGAACGTCTGCGGTCTGACTATAACGCGACCGCTTCGAAGCTTCGCCTTACTATGCAAACCATTCTGCAGAACGCAGGAGCCATCGCGGCCGCATCTCAGGAGATACAGACTGCTTCCAACGATCTGGCCAAGCGTACCGAACAGCAAGCCGCATCTGTCGAAGAGACCGCCGCGGCGCTGGAAGAGATCACCACAACGGTTGCGGATTCTAGTCATCGGGCTCAGGACGCCGGTCAACTCGTGCGGCGGACAAAGGAGAATGCAGAGTATTCCGGCAAGGTGGTCGGGCAAGCCGTCGAGGCTATGGGCAAAATTGAACAGTCCGCGGGCGAGATAGGCAACATCATCGGCGTGATTGACGAAATTGCCTTCCAGACCAATCTTCTCGCGTTGAACGCTGGCGTCGAGGCAGCAAGGGCCGGGGAAGCCGGCAAAGGTTTTGCCGTCGTGGCACAGGAAGTGCGCGAACTGGCACAACGCTCCGCAAAGGCTGCCAAGGAAATCAAGGCGCTCATCAACACGTCGAACGAACATGTCAAGAGCGGCGTTTCTCTCGTCGGCCATACTGGCAAGGCATTGCAGGAAATCGTCGGCCAGGTCGTCCAGGTCGATGATAATGTCGGCGCCATTGTCGAGGCCTCGCGCGAGCAGTCGACTGGCCTGAAGGAAATCAACATTGCTGTGAATACGATGGATCAGGGCACGCAGCAGAACGCGGCCATGGTGGAACAGACCTCTGCCGCCGCTCACAGCCTTGCACGGGAATCAGAACGCTTGTTTGAGCTGATTGGTCAGTTCAACATTGGAACGAGCGTGCCCGGCCAGCGGGCACAGGCACCGTCAAGCGGCTCCGTCGTCCGACCCATTGCTCCGGCGCCCCGGCAGGCCAGCGCAAGACCTAGTCCTGCGTTCCACGGCAATGCTGCCCTCAAGAACGATAGCTGGGAAGAATTCTGAGTGTATGAGTAACCTCGTTCATGGCGCCTTCATCAAAGTGGGCGCCATGAATTTTCGTTTTGCGGCCTCCCGACCTGAAGCATACAATCAGGCACCAACCACCGGCGCCAATGTTTTAGTCTGCATTGGTCATTTATACAGAACGACCAGCAGTCCGCGCACTGTTTCCGTACCTGCATTGGCGATGGCGTGCGCAACATCAGCTGGGTAGTGTGCGGTTTCGCCCGCCTTGATGACCACACTGACCTCGCCGCTTTGCACCTGGAAATCGCCATCCAGAGACGTGAAGTGCTCAAAGGTGCCAAGCGTATGCGGATCGCTTTCCAGCCTGCCTCCCGGCTGAATTTCCACTTCATACCATTCGGTCTGGCCCGCAAGTCTCGGTGGACCGAGTATCTTGAGCTGACAAAGCCCGTCAGCGCTTTGTATGCGCGGCGTGAGGGTTCCGGTGGTAATCTCAATTTGCACGGTTGATCGCTGAGAGGATGTCCCGCCGATCAGTTCGGCGACATCGATCTCCAGCGCCTGCGTGAGGCTCCAGACGACGGCGAAGGTGGGATTTGCCTCGCCCCGCTCTATCTGGCTGAGCATGGATTTAGAAACGCCCGAGCGCAGCGCGAGCTGCTCCAGCGTCAGCCCCTTTCGCTTGCGCTCCTTCTGTACGGCTGGGCCAATCTTGGGCGTTCGTTTCGACAAGGGCAATCCTCGCATATCTTGAACCAGAATTCCTTTATAACGGAATTCGTTCACGATCAAAAGCCTCGATGCACGTGGATAACTCTTGACGAACGATCCAATATAGTGAATTTTTCCGACATAACGGAATGGAGGATCCATGTCGCTCAAACTGGAAGATCACATCAGTCAGGTTCTCACGCAGATTGAAGCGGACGGCCTCTACAAGCGCGAACGCAACATCACCAGTCCGCAGAGCGGCTCAATCACCATTTCGGGCGCTGGTGGCGACCGTCGCGTGGTCAATCTCTGCGCCAACAACTATCTCGGGCTGGCTGACCACCCGGAAATCATTGCTGCGGCAAAGCAGGGGCTGGATGCATTCGGCTTTGGCATGGCGTCCGTCCGGTTCATCTGCGGCACGCAGACGCTCCACCGTGAGCTTGAGCAAACCATCGCCCGCTATCTGGGCAAGGACGATGCAATCCTGTTTGCCGCCTGTTTCGATGCCAATGGCGGTGTCTTCGAGCCGCTGCTCGAAGCCGAGGACGCGATCATTTCCGATAGCCTCAACCACGCCTCGATTATCGATGGCGTGCGTCTGTGCAAGGCCAAGCGCTTTCGCTTTACCAATGGCGACATGAACGAGCTGGAAGATCGCCTGAAAGAGGCGGATCTGGCAGGTTCACGTTTCAAGCTGATTGTCACCGACGGCGTGTTTTCCATGGATGGCTATATCGCCAACCTGCCCGCCATCTGCGAGCTTGCAGAACGCTACAACGCGCTTGTGATGGTGGATGATTGCCATGCCACCGGCCATCTGGGCGAAGCAGGACGTGGAACGCCTACCCTCACCGGCGTTGGTCAGAAAGTGGATATTCTGACCGGCACACTTGGCAAGAGCCTCGGCGGCGCCATGGGCGGCTATGTTGCCGCATCGCAACCTATCATCGATCTCTTGCGTCAGCGGGCCCGGCCCTATCTCTTCTCCAACAGCCTTGCGCCTGCCGTTGCCGCAGGTTCCATCAAGGCGATCGAGATTGCAGAGAAGGCCGATGATCGGCGGACAACGCTGGCAGCCCACACGAAGCGATTTCGCGAAGGGATGCAGGCCGCGGGCTTCGAGCTATTGCAGGGCGAAACCCCTATCATTCCCGTCATGCTGCATGAGGCACGACTGGCGCAGGACATGGCAAGGGCACTCGATGAACGGGGCGTCTTCGTGGCTGGCTTCTTCTTTCCCGTGGTGCCGAAAGGCAAGGCACGCATCCGCACGCAGATGTCTGCCGCTCTGACGACGGAAGACATCGATTTCGCCATCGCGGCCTTTAGCGATGCCGGCAAGACACTCGGCGTGATCTGACATTATCCGGGGAGATAGAACGTGAAAGCTCTTGTGAAAGCACAAGCTCAGCCAGGCCTCTGGATGGAAGACCGGCCGGTGCCAGAGATTGGACCTGACGATGTTCTGGTCAAGATCCGCAAGACCGGCATCTGCGGCACCGACATCCACATCTATGCTTGGGACGAGTGGGCACAGAGAACAGTGCCGGTGCCCATGGTGGTTGGACATGAATATGCCGGCGAGATTGCCGCGGTTGGCGCAAATGTCCGCAACCTCCAGATCGGGCAGCGCGTTTCGGGCGAAGGCCATGTCATCGGCATGAAAAGCCGTGCAGCACGCGGTGGACGTTATCACCTCGACCCGGAAACCAAGGGCATCGGCGTCAATATTCCCGGCGCTTTTGCCGAATATCTGGCACTGCCCGCCTTCAACGTCGTGCCGTTGCCCGACAGTGTGGATGATGAACTGGGTGCGATTCTCGATCCGCTCGGCAACGCCGTCCACACCGCCCTCTCCTTCGATCTCGTTGGCGAAGATGTGCTGATCACCGGCGCCGGACCGATCGGCATCATGGCCGCCGCCATTGCCCGCCATGTCGGCGCTCGCCACGTGGTAATCACCGATATCAACCCCACGCGCCTGGCACTCGCGGGTGAGGTGGCGGATGTGGTTCCGGTCGATGTGAGCAAGGAAGATCTGCACGACGTGAAAGCCCGCCTTGGCATGAAGGAAGGCTTTGATATCGGGCTGGAAATGAGCGGCGCTCCGCCCGCCTTCGCGCAGATGGTCGATCATCTCGTCATGGGTGGCAAGATTGCCATGCTGGGCATTCCGGCACGCCCTGCCCCCGTCGACTGGACCAACGTCGTCTTCAAGATGCTCACCATCAAGGGCATCTATGGCCGCGAAATGTTCGAAACCTGGCACAAGATGCTTGCAATGCTGGAAAGCGGGCTGGATGTACGCAAGGTCATCACGCACCGGATGTCTGCGAGCGAGTTCAAGACCGGCTTCGACATCATGCAGGGTGGAAACAGCGGCAAGATCGTTCTGGACTGGACGACCTGACGGCGAACCATCTCCTCTTTACTGATTGGTCGCGAAAGGTCAAACGCGTTCGCGACCGCATCCGGAGTTCGCCGGCGCAGGATTCTGCATGGATGCATGTAGAATCAATTTCAGATCTCTGAAAAATGTCCTAAGCAAAACAGCACTGTAAAAGGCATCGAGGAGAGAGACCATGACCAACGCGACCACAACCGTCATTCCGGCACCGCCGCTGACACTGCTACCGGTCAAGGGCTCCTCTGCCACCTTCCCAGTCCGCCGCGTTTATTGCGTTGGCCGCAACTATGCGGACCATGCTATCGAGATGGGCCACGATCCGTCCCGTGAGCCACCCTTCTTCTTCCAGAAGAACCCGCAAAACCTCGTGACGGACGGACATTTTCCCTATCCGTCCCTGTCGGAAGATGTTCACTTCGAAGTGGAACTCGTCATGGCGCTGAAGGCGGGCGGTGACAATATCGCGCTGTCGGACGCACTGGACTGCGTCTGGGGTTATGGAGTGGGAATCGACTTCACCCGTCGCGACCTGCAGGCTGCCATCAAGAAGGCGGGCCGCCCCTGGGAAGCGGCAAAGGCATTTGAAGCATCGGCTCCGGTGTCGGCGCTCGTTTCGGTCGAAACGACTGGTCACCCGCATACAGGTGCGATCTGGCTCGATGTGAATGGAGAGCGCAAACAGACCGGCGACATTGCACAGATGATCTGGAAGCTGCCGGAAATCATCGTTGAACTATCAAAGCTCTTTACGCTTGCACCCGGCGATATCATCATGACAGGAACCCCTGCAGGCGTCGGTCCGATCGTCAGGGGCGACCGCATCACCTGTGCCGCGGAAGGTGTGGCGGAACTTTCTCTGACCGTAATCTGATCGAAGTCTGGGAGGACGTTTGTCATGTCGATATATGCGCTGGGCGAATTCGAACCGAAGCTGCCTGTATCCGATCGTTACTGGATCGCTCCCGGCGCCCATGTCATGGGCAAAGTCAACCTCGCCGAAGATGTCGGCATCTGGTTCGGTGCCGTCCTGCGGGGCGATAATGAATGGATCACCATTGGCGCGCGCACCAACATTCAGGAAAACACCGTCATCCACACCGATTGGGGCTTTCCCACCACCATTGGTGATGACTGCACGATTGGGCATTCCGCCATCATCCACGGCTGCATCATCGGCAACAACTCGCTGGTCGGCATGGGTGCGACAATTCTGAACGGAGCGAAGATCGGCAACAATTGCCTGGTTGGTGCCAATGCCCTTGTGACCGAAGGCAAGGAATTTCCTGACAACTCGCTGATCGTCGGTTCACCGGCAAAAGCAATCCGCACTCTGGACGAGACTGCGGTTGAGAAGCTCAAACAATCTGCACTCAATTACAGTGAGAACTGGAAGCGTTTCGCAACCGAACTCAAGCAGATTTGAGCTGCCTATACCTTTAAATCATAAGAGAAAAATTTACTTTTCCCACGTAGTTTCGCAGCGAGCATAGGACCGCCGCTTGACGCGGACAGGTGGGAATCGATGATCGATACACGCTTTTTATCGGACGACAAACGTCCACTCAGAACGCTGGTGGATGAGGCCTTGGCCCATGCCCCGCGGAAAATGCTTTTTCCCAAAGAGCTCTCCGATTCCTACGGTGCCTATTCCGCTGAAATAAAGACGCGCAAGGCGCTTCCGGCCGCGGCGATATGCCTTGCGCTGTTCAATTTCGGGCTCATTCTGGACTACAAGTTTGCGCCTCACCTGATCTGGCAGTTCCTTGGGATACGCTTTCTGGCGAGCACGCTTCCCATTCTCTTCGTGGTCTGGATCAGCGGCCGCTTCCTCAGCCATACCGTGCGGGACTGGGTCATTGCAGCGGGCCTTGTTTGGGGCGCTGTCATGTTGAACGCGCTCGTTGCAATGCGCGGCGCAACGGCTGCCCATCTGGCCTTCAGCGTTGGTCTATATCTCATCGTCATCAACATCGTGTTCCATCTTGCGCCACGTGTGGCAACAACCCTGTCCTGCATTGTCTGCCTGACCACCGTTCTGTTGGCATGGAACCGGTTGGTGGTGATGGACGATCAGACCATTCTCGCCCTCACATTCCTGATCGCAGCGGCGATCATCACGCTGGTCGCCAACTTTCGCCATGACGCGACCATGCGTCACCTCTATCTGCTGATCCTGCGAGAGCAGATCCGGACACAGGATATGGAGCAAGCAAACCAGGAACTGAGTGCCATTTCCTACACGGATGCGCTGACCGGCGTTTCCAACCGTCGCCGCTTCGATATCGAGTTTGAACTTGCCTGCCAGAATGCGCGTGAACAGAAAGGCGTGCTGGGACTGCTGCTAATCGATGTGGACCACTTCAAACGCTACAACGACACCCATGGCCACCCGGCAGGAGACGCGTGCCTGAAGCAGGTGGCCGCCCGAATTTCAGATCAGATCCGCCGCGAACAGGATGTGATCGCCCGCATCGGCGGCGAGGAATTCGCAATTATCCTGCGGGAGACGAGTGTAGCGGGTGCGGATCGCGTGGCCTCGCGCATTCACACCGCACTGCGCGCCGAATGGCCACAAGGTCTGCCGCCGGTTACCGTCAGCATAGGTCTGGCCATCATGACCGGATCGTCCACCAGCACCATCATGCAAGCGGCGGACACCGCACTGTATGAGGCCAAGGAGCGCGGACGAAACCGGACGATAACCACCGCGCTTGCCGCCTGATCAACTGTTGCAGGCAGCGCAAAGCCCGCGGATTTCAATCGTGGTCTTCGAGGGCTTGAACCCCTTGCCGCGCGTCCAGGCGTTTAGCTGATCATCAACAACGTGATCATGGAACTCACTCACCTGTCCGCAACTCTCGCAGATCGCGAAGGCAACAGTCCCGTGTGAACAGCAGCTATGCTCCCGATGGGCGCAGGCCACGAAGGAGTTCAGGCTCTCAAGCCGATGTACCAGACCGAACTCCAGCAGCTTTTCCAGCGCACGGTACACCTGCAGCGGCGCCCGAAACCCATGATCCCGCAGCTTGTCGAGGATCGTATAGGCGCTGAGTGGTGCTTCTGATTTCGTGAGCACGTCCAGCACCAAAGTCTGGTTCTTGGTAAGATTGACCGCACTCATCGGCTTCCTCCGGAAATTGGATCACGAGATGTAGGCTGACCGGGACGCGGCAGCAGACTGACAACGAACAGGCACAGAGCTGCAACGACAATGGATGGCCCGGACGGCGTATCCTGATAAAGCGAACCGAACAGCCCAAGCACCACGGACACGGCACCAAAGAGCGACGCCAGAACAGCCATCCGCTCAGGGCTTCCCGCAAACTGGCGCGCTGTTGCAGCCGGTATGATCAGGAGCGCCGTGATCAGCATGATCCCGACGATCTTCATCGCAATTGCGATCACCAGAGCCATCAGAAGCATAAAACAAAGGCGCGCGCGTTCAGGCTTCAGCCCCTCCGCCTCAGCCAGTTCATGGCTCACGGTGGATGCAATCAAGGGCCGCCACAGAAAGACAAGGCTGAGGAGAACAAATATCCCGCCGCCCCATATCAAACCGATATCCAGCCAGCTGACGGCCAGAATATCGCCGAACAGGTAGCCCATCAGATCGATCCGCACCCAGCTCATGAAGGCGACAAGCACGAGGCCAATGGCGAGAGTCGAGTGTGATAGGATGCCAAGCAAAGAATCCGCTGAAAGCGCATGCACCCTCTGCAACAAAAGTAGCAGAAGAGAGACAGCAACAGCAACGGCGAATACGCTGATCAGTAGATTGGCTTCCAGCAACAGCGAGAGTGCCACGCCGAGAAGCGCCGAATGCGCCATCGTATCGCCGAAATATGCCATGCGCCGCCACACGACGAGGCACCCCAGAGGTCCAGTCGTCAGCGCGAGGCCCACTCCCGCAAGAAGCGCGCGAATGAAGAAATCATCAAGCATGGCGCTCCCCCGTCAGACCGGGCAGATGGACGTGATCGTGGTCGTGGCTATGGCTGCGTCTATGCTCATGACTGTGATGATGATCATGGCCATCGTGATGATGTCCATCCTCGGGATGGCAGTGGTCGGTGATGCTACCATCCCGGTGTTGTACGCGCCCATCGGGCAGATGTGTATGGTCATGTTGGTGATTATAGAATGCAATCCCAGGGCGCGACGCGCCAAACAGTCGACGATAGTCCTCGCTCTGGCTGACGGCAGCAGGCGTTCCGCGACAACAAACATGTCCATTCAAGCATACGACCGTATCCGTGGCTGCCATCACCACATGCAGATCATGCGAAATCATGAGGATACCGCAGCCGGTCTTGTCTCTTATCTCGCCAATCAGCTGGTAAAGTGCCGTCTCGCCGGCGAAATCCACACCCTGGACGGGCTCATCCAGAACCAGCAAGTCAGGATCTCGAGCAATCGCACGTGCAAGAAGCGCACGCTGGAATTCGCCGCCGGACAGGTGCTGCACTTCTGCCTTCATAAGATGCGGGATAGAAACCGCTTCAAGCGATGCCGCAAGCTTTTGGGCATCAAGGGGCCCCGTCAGGTTCATCAGTCGCTCGACGGTCAGAGGCATCGTTCGGTCAACAGCAAGTTTTTGCGGTACATAACCGACACGCAGTGCCGCACCGCGGGTCACCTGCCCTTCATCCGGCTTCAGCACGCCAATCGCCAGCTTGGCGGTCGTGGATTTGCCCGCTCCGTTGGGGCCGATCAATGTGACGATCTCGCCTATACGAAGCGTGAGATCGATGCCACGCACGAGCCACCGCCCTTGTCGGCGGATGCCCGCATTCGACATGGTCACAAGAATTCGATCAGCGGTGCCCGGCTCAGCCAGCATGAAAAATCCTGTTCTGGAGTTGCCCTCTGCTATCGCACACGTTATAGGGTAACACAATTCATGTAATAACATTACGTGATGTATTCAAGGAGCCCGACATGAAGACTTCCCACGCCGCCCTCTTCGCAACCGCTTCGGTGTTCGCAGCAGGTAGCGCTACAGCGGCACCGGAGGTCGTGGTTTCCGTCAAGCCAATCCATTCACTCGTCGCGGCGGTGATGGAGGGCGTGGCAGTGCCTAAACTGATCGTCGAAGGCGCAGCCTCTCCGCACACATTCACCATGAAGCCATCCCATGCGCGTTCGCTTGAAAAGGCGGACGTTATTTTCTGGGTCGGAGAAAATCTCGAAACCTTCCTGGAGAAACCGCTGGATGCACTCGGCAAGAAGGCAACGGTCGTCGCGCTGTCGGAAGCTCCAGGCATCGAAGCGTTGAAGCTACGCGAGGGCGGTACATTCGAAAGCCATGATCATTCAGACGAAGGTCACGATGATCATGCCGGTCATGATCACGCCAAGCACGACCATGGCAAACACGATCATGCGCAACAGGCCGGGCATGACGACCACGATCATGAAGGCTTCGACATGCATCTCTGGCTCGATCCCTCGAATGCGAAGGCTATGGTGAAAGAGATTCAAGCGCGCTTGATCAAGGCCGATCCCGAACATGTGGCCATTTACAATCGCAACGCTTCCGACCTTCAGAAAAAGATCGATGCGATGGACCAGGAGATTGCGTCCGCGCTTGCTCCTGTGAAATCCAGGCCGCTCGTCGTCTTCCACGACGCATATCAATATTTCGAGCACCACTACGGCATCAATGTCGTCGGCTCGATCACTGTCAGCCCCGAAACCGCACCTGGCGCGGAACGGCTGAGCGAGATTCATAAGAAACTCGCTTCATTGAATGCCGTGTGCGTGTTTGCCGAACCGCAGTTTCAGCCAAAGCTCATTGATGTTGTGACTGCCGGTACGAAGGCAAAGAGCGGTACGCTGGACCCCGAAGGCGCAACGCTGAAGGAAGGGCCGGAGCTCTATTTCACGCTGATGCGCAGCATCTCAAAATCCTTGACCGATTGCCTGGGTAAGGACGCCTGATCCAGCAATTGGCACATGTAGAGGGCGCAGGCAGATGCGCCCTTTCTTAGCTCTTTGTGTGTAATGTTATAACAAATGGGTGCCTGACATGGACCAGAGACTTCCTGTTACAGTGCTTTCCGGCTTTCTGGGCGCGGGCAAGACGACGCTGCTCAATCATATTCTTGCCAATCGAGATGGCCTGCGCGTTGCGCTGATCGTCAACGATATGAGCGAGGTCAATATCGACGCCAGTCTTGTGCGCGAAGGAGAAGCAAACCTTTCGCGTACAGAGGAACAACTGGTGGAAATGACCAATGGCTGCATCTGTTGCACGCTCCGCGACGACCTTCTGACGGAGGTGCGTCAGCTGGCTGAACAAAAGCGTTTTGACTACCTGCTGATTGAATCGACCGGTATTGCCGAGCCGCTTCCGGTCGCCGCCACATTTGAGTTCCGCGATGAAGAGGGCAACAGCCTTTCGGATGTCGCACGGCTGGACACCATGGTGACAGTGGTCGACGCGGCAAATCTGCTTAAAGATTATGGCTCATCAGATTTTCTCGCAGACCGCGGTGAAACGGCGGGCGATGGCGACAACCGCACGCTGGTGGACCTGCTGGTAGAGCAGATCGAGTTTGCCGATGTGGTGATCCTCAACAAGGTTTCGGCCGCGACGCCGGACGAGGTGGATGCAGCCCGCAAGATCATCAGCGGGCTAAACCCTGTTGCAAAAATCATCGAAACCGACTTCGGCAAGGTCGAGCCAAAGCAGATACTGGGGACGGGTCTGTTCGAATTCGGTAAGGCCGAGACCCATCCGCTCTGGTTCAAGGAGCTGCACGGTTTCAAGGATCATGTGCCGGAAACGGAAGAATATGGCATCCGCTCATTCGTCTACCGCCAGCGCCGCCCTTTTGATCCGGAAAAGCTGCACCGCTTCATCAGCAAGTCGTGGCCGGGGGTTATTCGCGCCAAGGGCTTCTTCTGGCTGGCGACAAGGCCTTACCATGTGGGTGAGCTTTCGCAGGCAGGTGCGATTATCAGAACGCAGAAACTTGGCCTGTGGTGGGATGCAGTGCCGCGGGAGCAATGGCCGCAGGACAATGGTTTCCGCGATGGCCTCGCCCGTTACCTCGATCCGGTCTGGGGTGATCGCCGGCAGGAACTGGTGTTCATTGGTGCCGACCCCATGGACGAAGCCTGGATCCGCGCCGAACTGGACGCCTGCCTGCTGAAGGACAAGAGCTTCCAGCCAGACCGCTGGCGTGATCTGCCAGACCCCTTTGCAAGCTGGTCTCCCAAAGCGGCCTGAAAACGAGCGAGCCCGGCAAAATAGCCGGGCTCGCTGCATGATACGATAGGTGAAACCTACCGCGACGGGCCTTCCCGTTCAGCGGAAGCTGCCCAGAGATTAATATCCGCATCCTTGGCGAAGACTTCGATTTCCTTCAGCTCCGCCTCGGTAAAATCAGCTTTTTCCAGCGCATTTACGCAATCTTCCACCTGCTCCGGTCGGCTGGCACCGATGAGCGCGGATGTTACCCTGCCCCCACGCAGCACCCATGCAATCGCCATCTGCGCCAGCGTCTGGCCGCGCTTTTCGGCAATGGCGTTCAATCCGCGCAGGTTGTCGATGTTGCGCTCATTGAGGAAGGCAGGGCGCAGAGACTTGCCCTGAGCGGCGCGGCTGTCTTCTGGAATGCCGCCGAGATATTTCGAGGTCAGCATGCCCTGCGCCAGCGGTGAGAAGACGATAGAACCTATGCCCAGATCGTCGAGCGTATCCAGCAGTCCGTCCTCTTCCACCCAGCGGTTGATGATGGAATAGCTCGGCTGATGAATGAGGCAAGGCGTGCCGAGATCCTTGAGGATTGCCGCCGCTTCCCGCGTGCGCTTGGAATTGTAGGACGAAATTCCAACGTAAAGCGCACGGCCAGAGCGAACGATATGATCCAGAGCGCCGCAGGTTTCCTCCAGCGGCGTATCCGGGTCGAAGCGATGCGAGTAGAAAATATCGACATAATCGAGACCCATGCGCTTCAGCGACCGGTCGCAGGAGGCGATGAGATATTTACGGCTGCCCCACTCGCCATAGGGCCCCGGCCACATGTTGTAGCCAGCCTTGGACGAGATGATGAGTTCATCGCGGTAGCCCGCAAAATCCGTGCGCAGGATCTCGCCAAAGGCGGTCTCGGCGCTACCGGGCAGAGGACCATAATTATTGGCGAGATCGAAATGCGTGATGCCGAGATCAAACGCCTTGCGGCAGATATCCCGCTTGCGTTGATGGGGCGTATCGTCTCCGAAATTATGCCAGAGACCAAGCGAAAGCGCCGGAAGCTTGAGGCCCGATCGGCCACAGCGATTGTACTTCATACGGGAATAGCGATCTTCAGCCGGTTGCCAGGCCATGGTGTTTCCTCCGAATTGCGGTTGGAATTGCCCGTGAAAGGCAGTTGGCGTTAACGCCAGAAAGGAAAAAGGCAGGGCGCATCCTCTCCGCACCCTGCCGTTCGTAAGCTCAGGAGTTAAGGCCGCTGCCCCAAGGGCCGTGATGCTTGTCCACGCCGTCGACACGGTCGAAGCCGTGGGCGCCGAAGAAATCACGCTGCGCCTGAATGAGGTTTGCCGTGCCGCGACCGCGACGGTAGCTATCGAAATAGGCGAGAGCCGAAGACAACGCCGGAACCGGAAGGCCGGACATTACCGCTGTCGAAACGACGCGGCGAAGAGCACCATCGGTTTCCTGCACCAGCTTGGAGAAGGCAGGTGTTACGATGAGATTTGCCGTGTCCGGATCCTTCGTGAAGGCGGAGGTGATTTCATCGAGGAACTGCGAGCGAATAATGCAGCCCGCGCGCCAGATGCGGGCAATGGTTGGCATCGGCAGGTTCCAGCCATATTCCTTGGAGGCTGCTGCCATCACCGCGAAGCCCTGCGCATAGGCACCGATTTTGGCGGCCAGCAAAGCGTTTTCAAGATCATCCAGGAACGAAAGACCATCCGTGCCTGGCATTGGAACGGTCTGCGGCAGACCCAGGATCTTTTCCGCTGCTTCACGCTCAGCCTTCTGGCTGGAAAGAATACGGCCAGCGACGGCAGCCTCGATGCCCGTTGCCGCAACGCCCAGATTTTGCGCCTCGATCACGGACCACTTGCCCGTGCCCTTCTGGCCCGCCGCATCGAGGATCATATCGACCATCGGCTTGCCCGTAACCGGATCACTCGCGGCCAGAACCTTTTCTGTGATCTCGATCAGATAGGAGTTCAGGCGGCCTTCATTCCAGCGTCCAAAGACCTGACCGATTTCGCTGGCAGAAAGCTTCAGGCCATCACGCAGGATACCGTAGATTTCGGCAATCATCTGCATGTCGGCATATTCGATACCGTTATGGATCGTTTTGACGAAATGCCCTGCCCCGTCATTGCCAAGCCATGCCACGCATGGATCGCCGTTGAACTTGGCGGAGATGGAGGTCAGCACCTTTTCAACGCGCTTCCAGCTTTCTTCGGTGCCGCCCACCATAATGGAAGGACCGTGGCGGGCACCCTCTTCACCACCGGAAACGCCCATGCCGATGAAGGTGAGCGGGCTATCCTTTAGCGAATCGAAGCGGCGAATCGTATCCCGGAAATTGGCATTGCCAGCGTCAATCATGATGTCGCCGGCATCAAGATAGGGCTTCAGAAGCTCCATCTGCTGGTCAACCGGCTCGCCAGCCTTGATCATGATGATGATCGGGCGCGGCGGGCGGATGGCAGCAACGAATTCTTCCAATGTCTCGCAAGGAATGATCTGCCCCTGCAGGGCGCCGGCCTCGGCAAAGAACTTCTTCGTGGCTTCTGGCGACCGGTTGAAAACGGCAATTTTGTTGCCCTTCTCTGCGATGTTCAAAGCCAGGTTTGAACCCATGACGCCAAGACCAATGAGGCCGATTTCTGCCTGTTCCACGGACGTACCTCCATAAAGATTGGATGGTTGTTGTGGCACTCAGTTAGGGTCTCGGCAAGGCAAAAGCCATGGCAAATCGATTAAATTTTCAGATGCGAATAGACCAGTTTAAAATCGTCTTTGGTGATGCAGCCGCCCTCTTGCCTTCATAAGTGGCGGCTACATAAATCATCCCAGAGGAAGGAGAGTTCACCATGCCGGTGCTGGAAACGAAGGTTGTCAACGCATCCATTCAGCGGGACTGGAGGCAGGTCTATGCCTTTGCATCACAGCCGGAGAAGATGGCGCAATGGGCTTCCGGTCTGGGAAATGGTCTCGAAGATGCTGGTGATCATTGGCTGGTCGATGGTGGGCCGCTGGGCAAGGTGAAGGTGCGCTTTTCGCCTCAGAACGATCATGGAATCGTTGACCACTGGGTGGAGATGCCTTCCGGCATGACCGTCTACAATGCCTTCCGCATCGTAAAGAACGGCGACGGGGCCGAAGCTCTCTTTCTCGTGACACGACTTCCCGGCATGTCGGAAGAACAGTTCGAACAGGATGCCCGCCACGTTGCGACGGATCTCGACAATCTGAAGCGGATCATGGAATCAGAGATCAGCGTTTGATGCTGTGCTTGATGTTCCAGCGATCATGATACCAAAGCCACTGTTCGGGATGCTGGCGAACCCAGCTTTCCACCTTGTCGTTCAGCAACTGGCCGGTGGCCTGTACATCAATTGCACCTGTTGACGTGCGCGGAATGTCGATCCGCGGCTCGATTTCCAGACGGTAGCGATTGTTCGGCAGACGGATGCAGCGGGCGGGATAAACCTCGCAATCGAACTGGCGAACGAGCTTCGCCAACAGCGGATTGGTCTGGACCGGATTACCGAAGAAGTTCGTCATCAGCCCCTTCTGGAACTTCTGATCGACCAGAACACCAATGCCCTTGCCCGCTTCAAGCTGACGCGCCAGGGCGAAAGACGAACCGGCATGCGACGGCACGAGCTTGCCCATGCGTGCGGAGCGGAAGTTAAACACTTTCTCCGCAATATAGGGATTGTTCGGCGGACGGAACATGACCGTGACGTTCAGCCCGAAGGCCGAGCCCGCGACCGGCAGCAGTTCGAAATTGCCGGTATGTGCCGTAAAAACGATGAAGGGACGCGGATTGTCGCGCAGATCAAGGAAGATCGGGATGCCTGAGACTTCGATGCGTCCAGCCGTCTTTGCCTCGGGATCGAAGTCGAACAGGCGATCGAGAAACACATATTCAGCGGCCAAGCGCCCCATATGCCCCCAGCTCGCCAGCGCGATATCAAGACGCTCTTCCTCGGTTTTCTCCGGGAATGCATTGGCGAGGTTCACCAGCATGAGCTTGTGCCGACCGGTAATCGGACCAATCTTGCGAACAAGCCAATCGGCAAAGCGAATGGCCGGGTCCGCAGGCAGAAGCTTCAACAGATTGAGAAAGCCGAACGTGATCTGCGCCAGAAACCACTGACGAAACTTGCGCGCGGCCAGCACAATCCGGGTGATGAACATCTTCACCGGATCAGTCCATCCTCAGAACGATTTTGCCGAAGATCTGGCGGCCTTCCATGCGTTCCAGTGCTTTGTCGATCTCGTCGAAGGTCACTTCAGTATCGATCACCGGATGCACGATACCGCGCGCCATCTTCTGCATGGCATTCGCCATGTTTTCCATGCGGCAACCGAAGGAGCCGAGCAGCTTCAACTGCTGCTGGAACAGCATCATGAGGTTGATGTCTGTCGAGACGCCCGAGGTCGAACCACAGGTCACGAGACGACCGCCGCGCTTCAGGCACAGCATGGAACCGGCCCAGGTATCCTTGCCCACATGCTCGAACACCACATCGACGCCCTTCTTCTTGGTGAGCTTGCGCACCACACCTTCGAAGCGATCCGTGCGGTAGTTGATGACGTGATCCGCACCGAGCGCCTTGGCCTTCTCGATCTTGTCGTCAGAGCCGACAGTGGTGATGACCGTGCAGCCCATTTTCTTCGCGAGCTGAATGGCGGCACTGCCGATACCAGACCCACCGGCGTGAACAAGAATGGTTTCACCGGGCTCCAGCTTGGCATTGTCGAACAGCATATGTTCAACGGTTCCGAACGTCACGGGCGCCAGCGCTGCAGCAACAGCATCAACACCCGGAGGCGCAGGTACGAGCTGGCGAGCCGGAATGTTGATCTTCTCTTGGGCGAAGCCATCCAGATGGAAACCGTGAACGCCCTGAACATGCTCGCAAAGATTATCGCGGCCTTCGCGACATGGCTTGCAGAGCCCGCAGGTGCGCGCACCATAAACCGAAACCAGCTGGCCAGGCAGCACGTTGGAGACGCCCGGACCGATGGCCTCGACCACGCCAGAGGCTTCCGCGCCGATGGTCAGCGGCATCTTACGCTTGGCAAAGGCCATGCCGCGCCAGCCCCATACGTCGATGTGATTCAGCGCGACGGCCTTTACCCGAAGTGTCACCTCGCCCGGTGCCGGAGCTTCCGGTTCGGGAATATCGGTGGCTTCAAGACGGCGATCATCGATCAGTTGCAAAGCGCGCATGAGTGCTTCCTTCGCCAGAAGGCGTCAAAAAGATTAGGGCAAAATAGCCAGAGTTGAACCGGCTTTTAGGCTGGCTCCGCCGTCATGACAAGACTTGCATTCTGGCCACCGAATCCGAACGAATTGGAGAGCACAGCAGAAACCTGCTGATCGCGCTTCGTGTTCGGCACCACATCCAGCACAATCGCCGGGTCAGGATTGACGTGGTTGATGGTCGGCGGCAGCGTTCCCGTCAGCATGGTCTGGATCGAGAACACGGCTTCCACTGCACCGGCTGCCGTCAGCGTATGGCCGATCATCGACTTGTTGGACGAGCACGGAATGCCATCCTTCAGGCGATCACCGAACACGGCCAGCATCGCGCCATATTCCATCTTGTCGTTTTCCGGCGTCGACGTACCGTGCGCATTGATATAGCCAATGCCGCTTTCATCCATGCCCGCATCTTCCAGCGCCGCGCGGATTGTCGCAATAGCAGGGCCGCCATCCGGCGAGGAGCGCGTGCGGTGGAAATGATCGGCCTTTTCGCCACAGCCCTTCAGGATACCAAGAACCTTCGCGCCACGTGCGACAGCTGATTCCAGCGACTCCAGCACCAGAGTTGCAGCACCTTCCGCGATGACGAAACCATCACGATCCTTGCTGAACGGCTTGGATGCCTTTTCCGGCGGATCGTTCTGCGTGGACAAGGCAGAGAGCAGCGAAAAGCGAATGAGAGCTTCGGCGCTCACCGAACCATCGGTCGCAACCGTCAGCGCACGATCCGTGCGGCCCTGACGAATGGCTTCGACGCCGAGCTGGATAGCTGTTGCGCCCGAGGCGCAAGCCGTCGAAAGCGTTACCGGCAGGCCACGCGTACCGAACATATCGGACAGGCGCTCTGAGATCGAACCGAACTGCACGGCCTCCAGGAAAGCCGGATCAGGCCGCTCGCGCATGGCAGCAAGGAAACGATCATAGGCATCGGCTTCCGCCTGCGGCGGCGGCGCACGATCGGCAAGCTCGAAACGCGCATTCCATTCCGGCTCGACGGGGGGCGCTGCCAGAAACAGCGGGCCGTTGAAATCGCCGGACAGACCGGCCTGCGCCAGGGCCTCACGCGTTGTTTCACGCGCGAAGGCGAAGGACCGCTCCACAGCGTTTTCGCGCGGGATCTGGATGAAATCCACCGTACCGCTGATGCGCGTAGAGAGCCCCTCCGTCGGGAATCGCTCGATCTTGTGGATGCCGGATTTACCGGAAGTCAGTGCCGCCCAGTTATCCTGCAGTCCCTGCCCCAACGACGTAATGACGCCCATGCCGGTGACGGCGATGATAGGACGACCCAGGTGATCCTTGAATGCGTTCGTGCTCATCATCGATTCCTCAACCGTTCGCCGAAAGGACGGCAAGTCCTTCGCCACGGATATAACCGACCGTGGTCACCACAGCCTTTGCAGCAGCGCTCTGCATCTTTGCTTCGTGATCCGGATCGAAGGCCGGAACGGTCGCCTTGCCATCCAGCGTCAGCGCCGCAAGCGCCAGACCGAGCGGGAACTGCGCTTCCATGGCATGACCGGTTACGCCACCGAAGCCACGAATGACCGCACCCTTGAAAGCGGATTCCAGAACCGACCTTTCACGCTGGGCAAGATCGCTCATACCAGTTGAACCGGAGAAAACGACTACGTCATCGCCGAGCTTAGGCGCGAGCTGCGCCGCAAGCCGTTGCAGCCGCTTCTCGAGACGACCATCGTCTCGCGATCCGCGATCGGCTTCAATCGCATCGACAACCGCATAGATATGCGCGCCACGCGCCTCAGCATACTGGCGGGATTCCAGCACGAGGAAGGCACCAACAGAGCCCATGATCATGCCGCCGCCTTCGCTGCCGTCACGGGTCCAGAGGGGCTTCCAATCACCCGTCTGATGGGCGCGAATGCCCTCGACAAGCAGAATGATGTCCGCCCGCTCGGCCACAAAAGCACCGCCCACCAGCGAGTGGGTGGACTGGCCGGACTTGATGCGGTGGTAGGCCGTTTCGACGGCGGAAATACCAGCAGCCTCCTCACCCATGAAGGTGCGCGACGAGCCGGTTACCTTATGGACGATGGAAATATTGCCTGCGAGAAGGTTGGAGAGCTGCGCCAGAAACAGCGTCGGGCGAAGTTCGGTCGTCAGCTTCTCGTTCAGAAGACGTTCGCGGTCGTTGCGTTTCAACGCCTCGTCCACGATCAGGCTGTCCACCTTGATGTCACGCTCGCCACCGCCAGCGGCGACGATCATGTCCATGGTACCGCAGGCTTCCGCATTGTCCTTCAGACCTGCATCTTCAAGCGCAAGACCTGCTGCGAAGACGCCGAGACGCTGCCAGTTTTCCATCTGACGCTGATCGCCGCGCTTGGGGATCTGCTGCGACCAGTCGATTTCCGGCATCGGGTGAACAGGATAAGGCTTGAAGCGCTCGCTATCCACCCGAGGCGGAAGAATTTCCGCACCGGTCAAGAGGGCCACATGCGGCTCCTTGCCGACACCACGGCAGGTGACGATACCGACGCCGGTAATCACAACGTCATTGGCTGACTTGCTCATCTCAGGTTCAACCTTTCAGATGCGCATGCCCTTAATGGGCGGCAAGCGCACTCAACAGCCCAACTTCAGCGGCGCGCTTACGCACGATGTCCGCAAGAGGCACTTCCTCGAATGGCATGGTGCGCAGCTTCAGCTGCGCATCGCAGACCTTCTTGCCAGCAGACGAAATCTTCGCCTTGGTCACGGCATAGCCAGACCCTTCATGCTCAAGAAACGCCTCGATATCCAGAATCGCTTCCGGCTCCACGAAGGTGCGCATCTTCGCACCGTCAACGGACATCAGAAACGGCATCGCGGCAAAATTGGAAGCAGCAAGAATCATGAAGCCGCTGGCCTGCGCCATGGTTTCAATCAGAAGAACGCCGGGCACAAGCGGCATTCCGGGAAAATGCCCCTCGAATACGGGGCTCTTTGCCGGAACGACGGACCGTGCCTTCAGCATTTTGGATGACAAATCGACCGCTTCGATGCGGTCGATCATCTGGAAATATTCAAGAAGCATACGCTCCCTCAGCCAGGGCTTTTCAGCCCTTCGCTGCCCTCAGTTCGTCAATCTTGGCGCAGAGGTTCTTCAGCACGAAATACTCTTCCGTGGAAACCTTGCCTTCGTTGACTTCCTGCGTCCACTGCTCAAGCGGGATCTTGATGCCGAATTCCTTATCGATCGCAAAAACGATATCAAGGAAGTCGAGACTGTCGATGCCCAGATCGTCGATCGTGTGGCTCTCCGGCGTAATGGTCTCGCGGTCGATCTCGCTGGTTTCAGCGATGATGTCAGCGACTTTATCGAATGTAGCGGTCACGCTCATATCCTCTGAATTCTGTCAGTCAGGGTTCCACATAGGGAAATCCAACTGCAATGCCAATGGCCTGCTGAGTGCGGAGCAATATTTTGCACCGCCACTGTTGCCTAAACATCAAATTGCACGGGCAATGAGGCCGCACCTCAGCCCGCAATACCTTCCACCAAAGCCGCGCGAATGACCTCCAGCACGGAATCCGGCTTGATACCTGTCGCAACTGTCTGGCTCGGCAGGTTATCCCACGCACTCGGCGGAAAACCGCGGCCATCCGGCTTCTGGATCGTCTGGCCGTCGGCGATTCCACCGCAGACGACACGAATCGCACCGGTGCGTGTTTCGAACAGATCGGGGCGAACGAGGTAGACCGCGGCGCAGCTGTCATGCACCACCATGCCGTCGCCAACGCGCTGCTTGTAGAATTCGATATAGAGCTGAGAAATATCCGACAAAAGCTTGACGTCGGACCGGCCGCTTTCCACCATGTTTGCTAGGAAAGCACTGGTCATCACGGTTTTCATCGTTACGTCGAGCCCGATAACAACCACTGGCCACGCAGCGGTCATCACCACATCTGCCGCTTCCGGATCGCCATGAATATTGGCTTCCGCGGCCGGCGAAACATTGCCGTTCACGTCAAACGCGCCGCCCATGATGATGACCTGTTTGACCAGCCCAGCAATGTCCGGGTCGGCTTTCAAGGCCAAAGCCAGATTGGTCATGCGTCCAACGGCAATGAGAGTGACCTCGTTTGGATTGGCGCGGACCGTATCGATGATGAACTGATAGGCAGGGCGCGGATCGGCCTGGCGCGCAACGGCTTGCGGGACCGCAACGTCGCCGATTCCGTTATGCCCGTGAATGGCCGTCGGCCAATAACTGCCGCCGCGTGCTGGATCGAATGTCTCGCCAGCCCCTCTGGCAACCGGGGCCGGAATATCCCAGGCTTCTGTCAGATAGAGCGCGTTACGTGTCGTCAGTTCGATCGGCGCATTGCCAAAAACGGTCGTGACGCCAATCAGATCGATCTGCGGATGACGCGCCAGAAAAAGCAGCGCCATCGCATCGTCAATACCGGGATCCGTGTCGAAGATGACCTTGTTCATGTGATAATTCCTGAATTCGAATTTGCCAGCACAATAGCGTCGGCTGGTATCGGCGCAAGCATGTCATCTTGCAGACCCTCTCCTTTTGCCGGCACTGTCCTGCGCAATTCCGTGAATGGACGATCTTGCGCCGTTGCTGATTGAATGACAGAAAGCGGCAACGCCTGCCTCCATCACCGAGCCATCCCCGTGCACGACATCGCCACTCACCTGCTGCTGTTCCTGTTTCTCGCCGCCATCGTTGCAGGATTCGTTGATTCTATTGCAGGGGGCGGCGGGCTGATTACCGTTCCCTGCCTGCTTCTTGCGGGGCTCCCGCCATTGGAAGCACTGGCAACGAACAAGGTACAAGGTCCATTCGGTGCGGCATCAGCTACGATTGCTTATGCACGAAAGGGACATGTGAAGCTTTCAACACAGTTGCCGATGGCGCTGATTGCCTTTGCGGCCGGCGGTACCGGTGCATTGATCGCCTCGCATGTGCCGGGCAGGTTTCTCGGCGCAGCCATTCCGTTTCTTCTCGTCGGGATCGCGCTGTTCTTCGCATTCAAGCCAAATCTCTCCGATCAGGATAGCACCCGCCGCATCTCACCTGCTGTGTTCGCAGTCACGGCGGTGCCGGTCGTCGCACTGTATGACGGCGTATTCGGCCCCGGCGCCGGTTCTTTTTACATGTTGGGCTTTGTGTTGCTGGCAGGTTTCGGCATGCTGAAGGCGACCGCACATACGAAGCTGCTGAACCTGGGTTCTAACCTTGGCTCTCTCGCCGTCTTTGCCGTCAATGGTGCGATTCTCTGGAAGGTAGGATTGCTGATGGGCGTCGGGCAATTGATCGGAGCACAGATCGGTTCCAGTCTGGCGATGCGAAGCGGCGCAAAAATCATCAAGCCGCTGCTCGTCATCTCCTGCGTCGCACTCGCTACCAAACTGCTGGCAGATCCAGCCCATCCGATCCGTATCTGGCTGGGCATTTAACCCTTCATTTTCAGTGGCAATCCGGCAGCAATGAAGAAAACATCATCGGCCTTGGCAGCCAGCGTTTGATGCAGGCGACCGGCATGATCACGAAATTGTCGCGCCATGCGGTTGTCCGGTACAATGCCAAGACCCACCTCGTTCGAGACGAAAACGAAATGGCCTGCTCCAGCCGCGAGACTATCGATCAGGCGCGCACTTTCGAGTGAAACATCACGCTCGGCCATCATCAGATTAGTCACCCATAGCGTCAGGCAATCAACGAGAATCACTCGATCCGCAGACTGTATGCCAGCGAGCGTTTCGACGAGGGCCATCGGCTCTTCATGCGTCGTCCAGTGCGCGCCCCGTTGCTCGCGATGCAGCGCCACTCTCTCGCGCATTTCATCATCGAAGATCTGCGACGTTGCCAGATAGTGCCGCTCGAGGCCCGTTTGAAATGCAAGTCCTTCAGCAAACCGCGATTTGCCAGAACGCGCCCCGCCGAGAACAAAGGTCACGTACGGTCGGGGTGAATCGCTCATTTTCCTGACACCTGAAACAAAAACACCTGCGAAGGCTTACGAAAGCGGCACATTCGTAGCGAAAGAGGTTGCCGCCGGGCTCATCGTAGCCGAATTCGCAGGTGCATATCTTTATGATGCAAAACCATCACCGATGTCCTGATTGTATCAGGACAATCGGGCGTTTCAAGAGGATACCCTGTCTCGAAGGGTGAAACTGATTGGCCCCGGTACGCACTACCTGCCGGAGCCATGGCGTTGTTCGCCGTGCGAGATGGATAACGCAAAAATCCTTACCGGCTGGTTAGCGGATCGTCTGATTTCATGTTCATGCATAGGTCAGCCTGGTTTGTGAAGAGCGACCAATGTCATGGCGACCGGTCATCACTTCAGAGTGACATTTCGCTTTAATCTGTTGGGTTATTTCATGAATCGGGTCATTTTGTACGGAGTGACCTAATTCCTTTACAAACCTGTACCTATAACCGAAGCAATAAGTTGGATGGCAGTGGGAGGCTGGGACGATGAAACTTCTGGCGATGACTGGATTAGCGGCATTTGCCTGCCTCGGCAGCTTCGACTTTGCGAAGGCAAATGAGTGCGGAGACGTCACGATCGCCAGGATGAACTGGAACTCGGCAGCAATCGCAGCCAATGTCGACAAAATTATTCTGGAGGCCGGTTATGGCTGCAGGGTCACACTGGTAGAAGGGGACGCGATCTCGACCGTCACCTCGATGATTGAGACTGGTACGCCGGATGTTGCGCCAGAATATTGGGTGAACGATCACAGTGAAGGCCTTACCGCAGCTTATGCTTCGGGTAAAATTGTTCAAGGCGCAGAGATCTTGGCTGATGGCGCGGTCGAAGGCTGGTGGATGCCAAAATATCTCGCAGATGCTCATCCCGAGATGAGGACCGTTGCCGATGCATTAAAGAAGCCGGAGCTATTTGCGGACGCAGAAAGCGGTGAACCTATCGTTCACAGCTGTCCTGCCGACTGGAACTGCAGCGTTTCAACCGGCCATCTTTTCAAAGCTATCGGAGCAGCGGCCAAGGGCTTCAAGCTGCAACCAGCCAGGTCTGCGGCCGATCTGGACGCTGGCCTGTCAAAGGCTCTCAAGGAGAAGAAGGGCTGGATTGGATATTATTGGGCGCCCACGACAATTCTTGCCCAACACCCTATGGTGAAACTCTCCTTCGATGTGCCCTTTGATCAAACCGAGTGGGATACCTGCACTTCAAAAGCTGATTGTGCCAACCCCAAGATAAACTCCTATCCAATATCACAGACCTTCACGATCATGACCAGTTCCTTCGCAGGGCGCGATCCAGCTGTGACCGAATACCTGAAGCAACGGAAATGGGGCAACGCAACGATAAGCTCGCTCATGGCGTGGCAAGCTGAGAACAAGGCCAGCGATGAGGAAGCGGCAAAGTATTTTCTGCAAAATAACCTTGATGTCTGGACCCGCTGGCTTCCAGTTTTCGTTGCCGACAAGATCAAGCCTGTTTTGTAGTAGACTGACGTGGTTGAGCCGCAACAACTCTGCGCCTATCCTGCAGCGCGATTCGACAATCGATGCGAGCGGAATAGGATAATGAGTACTGTGGCACCAATTGGTAATCGCGAAAGCGTGGCAGATGCACTGGCATCCATGTCACCTGAAAATGAAAGCTGGCTCAAGTTGATGATGGATAACCCGTCCTCGGACGACGTGCTACTCGACGGCTTGCATCTCTATCTGGACCGAGCGGCTGCCGGGCGTTTTCTCAACACTCTCAAGCTTCAGAAAGTAGGGGAATGGATTGGAAGTGCAGCTCCGGCGCGGATCCAGATCCGGTTGAGCGAGGCGGCCAAGTCCAGTCAACATCCGGCCTTCATCGCCTTCCGCGAGGGCTATAACAGGTCCGGCGGGCTGCAACGCGCCTATCCGGCAGCAAAGATCTGATCTCCGGAAGACTATGCGCGGGAGAAGTTTTTCTGCCTCTCCCGCAGCTAAATTTTTAGCGAGCAGCGCGCTCTACCTTGCGACCGGCGTCCTGCGTAGCGTTCACGGTATTGGCGGCATCCTGGCCAACGCCGCGGATCGTGTTGCCGCAGGATGCGAGCGAAGCGGCGGTTGCCATGAGAGCAGCGATAACCGTAACTGTCTTGAGCGTCATTTTGAAAGTCTCCGAATTGAACGACACAGAACCGGAAATTATGTTTTCCGGCGCAGTAACGCGCGGGATGTGAAAAGGTTCACAGTGAAGTGACACAGTTTTTGAGACGCCGTCCGGTTTTCGGGAAACCATGCTTGCAGCGTTAACGATATGTTTTTCGGATAACACCATCGTCGATCACACATGCCTTCAACATTCATATGAGCGGAAAATCCGATGACGGCGCCGAACCCTGCAAGACTCGTTGTGTTGACTGCGGGCGGCCTTAATCCGCAGGTCATGATCAACGCTCTCCAAGCCCATTTTCCCAACCTGACAGTAATTCAGGAGAACTACGAGAGCAAAACCGATGTACTGAAGCGCCGTGCGCGACGGCTGGGCTGGCTGCAAGCGGTTGGGCAAATGGGCACCATGATCGTATCCCGCCTCGGCAAGCGCATCACGCAGCAACGGTCAGAAGAAATCATTACACAGTACGGGCTGATATCGCAGCCGCTACCGACCGTGCCTGTGACGCGTGTCGCATCCCTCAACGACCCGGATGCGCACGCAGCTATCCTGCTGGCAAAGCCTGATATCCTCTTTTCGATCTCTTGTCGGATCCTGTCTCGCAGCACACTGGCGATCATTCCCTGCCCAATCGTCAATTTCCACGCCGGGATAAATCCGAACTATCGAGGGCAAATGGGAGGTTACTGGGCACGCGTGGAGGATGACGAAGACAATTTCGGAGCGACCCTCCACTATGTGGATGCCGGCACGGATACCGGCGATACACTCGCCGAGGTTAGGGTGAAGCCGACAACGAGTGATACGATCTCGACCTATCCCTTGCTGCTCACCGCAGCCAGCGTCGATCCTACGGTTCAAACATTGACCTCAGTCCTTCATGGCACCGCGAAGCCTTATACACCATCCGGGCCCTCCCGCCTGCGCTTTCCGCCGCCCCTGTGGACATATCTTTTCAATGGCGTGACCAAATCAATCTGGTAAGACTCTCCAACTCGCAAAATTTTGCAGCCGGTTGTCAAACTTGATCCAGGTCAGTCTCACGCAGGTTGCAGAGAGTATAGGGATAGTTAGGCAGAACGCCTATCCACGCTGTCGAAAACCGCATGATGTGGGGTGACGACATATATTTGAGGCTTTTAGAAATGCATTATGACTGGACTGGAAATGACCATCGTCGGCGTGTGCTGTTTCGCCTCGGCTGGGCCTTCGTATCCGTAACCGCCGTACTTTCCCTGGCGATTTTTCACTACACGTGACGGACAGGTCCGGAGCATAGTCAAGCTCACGTAATTGAATACCGACGTCCGGAGCATTTTCAGTCGCTCAAGTCGAGAATGCTCCGAAATGTCATGCGCATTCAGAGAGCGTCAGGCGTTCAGTTGGGCATAGGACTCGCGGATTGAATCTGCCACCGCTTTAGCGGGAATGGAGAGGTCCGGCGCAACGACCATTCTGACATCAAAGGACATCAATTCTGGAAGCCCCTCCTTTGGTCCCAGGATAGCCATCTCATCCGAGACATAGGACCGAGCCATCGGAGCAATCGCAAGATCAGATACGATGGCAGCACGTTGCGCCATAGTATTCGCACTGAGATAGGCAATCCGGTAGGGACGCCTCATATCTTCCAGTCTGTTCAGCGCCTCCTGCCGCCACAAGCAGCCATCTTCCCAGATCGATAGCGGCAACGGGTCACGCATGTGTGCCGTTCCGCACTTTGCCCCGACCCAGACAAGCTTGTCCTCGAAAACCACTTCACCTTCCGTCGGTAGCGGACGCCAGACGCTATTCATCAAAACGAGATCGAAGCGCTGCTCTTCCATCTGGCGACGCAGTCGCACGCTCCCATCGACCGTGACATCGACCATGATACCAGGAAATTTTGAGGCAAAGTTCTTCAAAATGCCCGGTAGTAAACGCTCCGCAATGTCATCCGGCGCGCCAAGTCTGACCACGCCGGAAAGCTCTGGCATGATGAAGCGAGATACGGCCTCATTCGAAAGAGCGATCAGCCGTCGTGCATAGGTCAACAAGACCTCGCCCTGAGGCGTCAGCGCAACAGACCGCGCATCCCTGAGAAAAAGCGTGGTCCCCAATTGGTCTTCCAGCTTCTTGATCTGCATTGAGACTGCGGAAGGCGTTCGTAGGACAACTTCAGCGGCAGTCGAAAAATTGCCGGTATCCGCAATCGCGACAAACGTTCTCATCACGTCGTTATCGAGAAGCGGCAGGGTTGCGCGGAACGGCCCGTTCATTATGATAACTTTCAGAAATTCTGATATTTATAATGATATCATTTCAAGCGGCTTATAGTCAATTCAGACATTCCTCAAGAAAACATCACGAAAAATGATGACTTAGATGAAAACAATCAAATTGTAGAAAGCGTTCAATGAGCGCATCCTTCCATGGCATAAGCCGGAAAGGAGCATGATCATGGCTTTCGCAGGTTCACACTCAGCATCATCATTGATAACCGCAAGCCGCGTAAGGGACAGTTTTTTGTCGGCTATCATCGGTAAGGCTTCAGAATTGATTTCGGCCCACAGAAAGCGCAAGGCGCTTGCCATTCTTGAAGCGCTTCCAATGGAAGTCCGCAAGGATATCGGCTGGCAAACGGGCAACTGAAACAGAGTTTAATCGGAATGCCTTTCAAATACGCAGGAGGATGAGGCTGCCTATCTTGCGACATCTTGCATGTCGCAAATGAATGTATCAATGTCGGATTGAGCACATTCAAGGCAGCCTCTTTCACGCGAGGAATAGACGCCTTGCCACGGAGCCCCTGCAATGACCATAAAGCCACCGGTCAAAAAACGTACGCTGGTTTTTTTCCTGATCCCGGAGTTTACACTTCTTCCTTTTTCAGCGGCTGTCGAAACTCTTCGTATTGCCAACAGAATGTTGGGATACAAGGCCTATGACTGGCGACTGACCTCCGCCGATGGGCAAAAGGTCTACTCCTCGAGCGGAATCGCATTGGAAGTCGATTCCTCGCTGGCCGACGAGCGACGCAACCTGAGCGGCGAGCAGCGACCGAGCATGGTGCTCATCTGTTCCGGCATCAATGTCGAGAGCTTTAACAACAAGTCCGTTTTTGCTTTCCTGCGAGAAACCTACAATCGGGGCGTTTCCGTTGGTAGCCTCTGTACGGGCGCGCATGTGCTAGCGCAGGCCGGCCTGCTGAACGGCAAGCGCTGTGCCATCCATTGGGAAAATCTGCCCGGCTTTGCCGAAGCCTTTCCACAGGCCGAGGTCTATGCCGATCTCTACGAGGTCGATGGCAATCTCTACACCTGCGCGGGCGGAACGGCCTCGCTGGATATGATGCTGAACCTGATCGGTCAGGACTTCGGCGAGACGCTGGTCAACCGGGTCTGCGAACAACAACTGACGGATCGCGTCAGAAACCCGCATGACCGTCAGCGGCTTCCTTTGCGCGCGCGATTGGGTGTGCAAAACAACAAAGTTCTGCAAATCATTGAACTGATGGAGAGCAATCTCTCGGAACCGCTGTCGCTCATTGATATTGCCGACAGCGTTGACCTTTCACGCCGCCAGATCGAGCGCCTGTTCAGCCAGGAAATGGGGCGATCCCCTGCCCGCTACTATCTGGAAATCCGTCTCGACCGCGCAAGGCATCTTCTGGTTCAATCTTCGATGCCAATCGTAGAAGTGGCCGTGGCCTGCGGTTTCGTGTCGGCATCGCATTTTTCGAAATGTTACCGGGAAGTCTATAACCGTTCACCGCAGCAGGAACGCGCTGAACGCAAACTGGTCTCAAATACGCCGCGAACACTGGTTCCGGCATGAGACGGCATGATATTGCCGCACGTGCCGGCACGGCCGTCTCATGGCCCTTAAACTGCCGAGATATCAGGCGGCGCTGCGGCGCGCAGCAGCCTGATGGGACTTGATCTGCAAAAGCGTGTCGAGGTTCTGGTTCACGCGGCAATAGAATTCTTCGTCGATGAACGGTCTCAACATGAAGTCGTTGCCGCCAGCTTTCAGGAAGCGGGCCGACAGCAGGCGGTCTGTCGAAGACGACACGCCAATGATGCGCAACTCATGAGACCCGCGAACGGAGCGAATCCGCCTTGCCAGTTCGAACCCATCGATATCCGGCATGTTGTAGTCTGTCACGACCAGACCGATATCCGGGTTCTTCTTCAGAATATCGATGGCCTTGGCGCCGCTTTCGGCAACGCTGACACGGAAATTGTAACGCTTGAGGCGGGTCGAGAGGAGCGCGCGCGCTGTCGGACTGTCATCAACGATCAGCACATGGTGACGATGGTTCGTCAGGAAGCGGCAGACGGATTCGACAAGCATTTCGACTGCGAAGACATTGTCCTTCAAAATATAGTCGACGATGTCTTTCGCGAGCAGTTTTTCCCGTGTGTGCTCCTGAAAGGTACCTGTGAAGACAATGGTCGGAATGTTGAGATCGACGAGATAGTTCAGTGCCTCGCCATTCTCTGCGCCTGGCAGGTTAATGTTGGAAATCGCAAGGGTGACAGGCACATCAGACAACTCGTTTGCCATCATGAGGTCTTCATAGGTCCGGCAGATTTCCGCATCAATCCCGAAGATTTCCTTCAAACGTTGACGGATCATGGACGTGAAGACGTTGGAGTCTTCGGCAACGATGATCCGAGCATCCGGAAACTGCTCGCCTGTATACTGCATCCCGGATACGCCCAGATAAGTCATCGTTTGCCCCCTAGCTCCTTGACTTCCAGTAGGCTAAAGCACCGGGACTTGAAGAAACATTAAGCGCGCAAGACCAGCGGCGATGAATTCAACAAAAAAGCGGCCTTCTAGAGCCGCTTTCCCGAATATGGTCAATCAATTCTTGATCAGGCGCGCAAGACGGCATTATCCGGATCAAACGGGCTTTCGTCGACGACTTCCGCCTCATAGACTGTGCCAAGAATCTTCACTTTCAGTTGGGTACCCAGTCCAGAGTGAGACGGCTTCAGCATCGCAAGTGCGAGCGATTTCCCGCAGCGCCAGCCGTAGCCACCACTCGTGACTCGGCCTACCAGTTCGCCGGCCTGATCGTAGATTGCCTCAGAGCCGCGCGCATCGACATCCGTCGTACCCTTCACCTCCAGAGTGCTGAACACCCACTTCACGCCGTTTTCCTTGTAGGCGACAAGAGCGTCACGGCCAATGAAGTTCTTTTCAGGTTTGATGAAGCGATCGAGCCCGGATTCATAAGCATTGTATTCGATGGAAAGCTCGCGCCCCATGTTGCGATAGGACTTCTCCACCGCCATGGAGACCATGGCGCGAATACCGAACGGCTTGATGCCGAACTCGGCACCGGCTTCCATGAGCTTGTCAAAAATATAGGCTTGCATCTCGATGGGATGATGCAATTCCCAGCCCAATTCGCCAACGAAGTTAACGCGGAGCGCATGTGCGGTCGCGACGCCAACAGAGATCTGCTTGCCTGTAAGCCAGGGGAAATCCTTGTTCTCTAGGCTGGTGCGCGTCAGCTTCTTCAACAACTGCCGGGACTTCGGCCCTGCCAGAACCAGAACGCCGTATTTCTGCGTGATCGGCTGAAGAACAACAGAGCCATCCTGGGGAGCTAAACGGTGCAAGAGATCGTGGTCATGCGCTTCCAGACCACCAGCAGACACCATGTAGAAGCGTCCTGGCGCCCATTCATAGATCGTGAACTCCGCGCGCACCCCGCCCGCAGGCGTCAGGATATGGGCAAGCGTGATGCGACCGCGCTTCTTGGGGATGGCATTGGCAAAGATGCTCTCTAGCCACGCGCGCGCGCCAGAACCGGACACTTCAATTTTGGCGAAAGGCGACATGTCGAGGACGCCGACATTGTTCGTGACGTTCTTGACCTCGTTGCCGACATGCTCCCAGTAATTGGAGCGACGGAACGACCACTTCTCAACATAACGACCATCCTCAAGCGGCGGCGCATAATTGTGGTTGGTGATGACGTCCGCACCGACACCCTTTTCGCTTTCCGGCAGTTCATAGCCCTCCGGCGCATACCAGTTGGCACGCTCCCAGCCATAGAGAGAGCCGAAGACACCGCCCAGCTTCTTCAGGCGATCATAGATCGGCGTCGTCTTCAGCGGACGGGCGGCAGCACGCTCTTCATCCGGATAGTGCATGGTGAAGACGTTGGCATAGGCTTCCTCGTTCTTGGCGATCAGATAGCCTTCCGTCGCATAGGGACCGAAACGGCGCGGATCTACGCCCATGAGATCGACGGTCGGCTCACCATCCACGATCCACTCGGCCAACTGCCAGCCCGCGCCGCCTGCCGCAGTGATGCCGAAGGAGTGGCCCTCGTTCAGCCAGAAATTCTTGAGGCCCGGAGCAGGTCCGACAATCGGATTACCATCCGGCGTATAGGCAATCGCACCGTTATAGACCTTCTTGATGCCAACTTCGCCAAAGGCCGGCACACGGGCGATAGCCGTTTCGATGTGCGGCATCAGGCGGTCGAGATCTTCCTGGAATAGTTCATATTCGCTCTGGTCGGAAGGACCGTCGACATAACAGACCGGTGCGCCAACCTCGTAAGGTCCGAGGATGAGACCACCCGCCTCCTCGCGCATGTACCACGCAGAGTCAGACTCGCGCAGAACACCCATTTCCGGCAGGCCCTGTTTGCGACGCTCCTGGATTGCCGGGTGCGGCTCGGTCACGATGTACTGGTGCTCGACAGGGATGACCGGAATATTGATACCCACCATCTCTCCCGTCTTGCGGGCAAACGAACCGGTGCAGGAGATGATGTGCTCGGCGGTGATTTCACCCTTGTCGGTCGTCACCTTCCACAGGCCGTCCACCTGCTGTTCTATGCCCGTGACGGTCGTATTTCGGTAGATTGTGGCGCCGCGATCACGCGCACCCTTGGCAAGCGCCTGAGTCAGGTCGGCTGGCTGAATATAGCCGTCGTCCGGATGCTGGATCGCACCAAGAAGCCCCTCGGTCTCACAGAGCGGCCAGACCTCCTTGACCTGCTCCGGTGTGAGGATGTTGACCTTGACACCGATGGTTTCGGCGATGCCGGCATAATACATGTATTCGTCCCAACGGTCCTTGGTCCGCGCGAGACGAATATTGGAGACTTTCGCAAAACCGACATTCATGCCGGTCTCTTCCTGCAGCTCTTCGTAGAAGCGGACCGAATACTTGTGCAGCTGGCCGACCGAGTAGGACAGGTTGAACAGGGGCAGCAGACCGGCGGCATGCCAGGTAGAACCGGAGGTCAGCTCCTTGCGTTCGATGAGAACAACGTCGCTCCAACCCTTCTTCGCCAGGTGATAGAGCGTCGAAACGCCGACAACGCCGCCACCGACGACGACTGCCCTCGCATGTGTTTTCATCGAAAAACCCCTCTGATGAGACCCGGACACGAAGCGCGTTCTCCGGGCCTGATTGCATGGCCCGACTATGCAATTACACGCGCGCTGCCAAACGCCTGTTTACGACATGCTTACGGCTTGCCGCGACGCCTCCGAACTTTCCATTTGTCAGCTTGCAGGCGCCTCCCCGGCTTCTCGATCGTGCACATCCTTGGGTTCGTACTGCTTTTCTTTTTCCGAGGCTGGCGCACGCATGGTGTAAAGCGTGCCATGAACGTTGATGTCCTGCTTGGTGTAGGGAATTTCGATCCCTTCTTCCTCGAAGCGTCGCAGGATTTCAGCCCGCAACGCGTTCCTGATATTCATACCATCGCTGATGTCGGCAACATGGAAACGCAATTCGAAGTCAAGCGACGAAGCTCCGAAGCGCAGGAACTCCACATGTGGCTCAGGATTGCGCAGGATCTGCGGCACGGCCCCGGCAAGTTCCAGAAGCAGCTCGATGACGCGTCGCGGATCCGTTCCATAGGCAACGCCAACGGGGATTTCGGAACGCTGCATGCGGTTGCGGTGCGTCCAGTTGCCCACGGCCGCGTTGATGAGGTCAGAGTTCGGCACGATGATCGATTGCTTGCGGAACGTCTCGATCTCCGTTGCGCGAACCGATATGCGCTTCACGATACCTTCGGTCGTGCCGGTAATGATGTGGTCGCCCACCTTGAACGGGCGTTCGACCAAGAGAATGAGGCCCGACACGAAGTTCGAGACGATGTTCTGGAGACCGAAACCGATACCGACAGACAGAGCGGAGGCAACAAGCGCAAGGCTCGACAGATCAATACCCGCGGCGGACACGCCGATCACGACAGCAAGGCCCATGCCGAGATAACCAATACCCGTCTTGACGGAGTTGCGGACTCCTGCATCGACCTGGCTACGCGCCATCACGTTCCGATCGATCCAGCGTTGCGCAAACCGCGTCACCAGATAGCCAACCATGAAGAGCAGGACGCCGACGAGAATTCCGATCAGCGAGATATTGATGTTGCCGATCGAAATCTGCGTCAAAAGACGGATGGCAGCGGCCTTGATGTCCTGTGTCTGGAACCCCCAGGTCAACAGAATGACGGGAACAACGATGATGACCGAAAAGGCATAGATGCTGAGTCCCGCCACCAGGCCGATCTGGTCGAGGATAATCTCATTGCTCTTGAAACGCACGGCGACATATTTGCCGACCGAGGTGCTGGCAAATGCGCCCTGTTTGCCAACAGCCTTGCCCGACAGGATGCCGATGTATCCGGTAGCAACCAATGCGCCGGTGAGCACGATCTGTGTGGAGAAAAAACGCGCCAGCCCGACATAGCCGGAAAGCGCCGCCAGAAGAAGCGCGATGCCGAGCGCCCTGAGAGCGAGCGGAAACCCTCTGGGCCACGAGCGACCGGGAGCATCGGGGTCCCTGTCCTCGGCCAACACCGGCTTGAGGAATGACATGGCCAGCAGGATGACGCCGATGAGGACCGACGCAATCAGGCTCTTGGCGATGGAAAGAACGACCGGCGAATTCAACGCTTCGCTGACTTCGGTCAATGCGAAATCAAGCCCATTGATCAAAGCCATCGCGAGGATCAGCCAGAACAGGACTTTGGCACCTCTGTTTGATAGGCGAATGAGCCGCCAGTGCGGATGTTCTGGACCCAGCACGAGATAGCTCAGACGGGCAACGAAGACGACCACCCAGATGAAGCCGAGGAAGGTGCCAACGAGGGGGCGAATGTCAGGCCGCAGGACACCGAAACTATCCATGAAGAAAAACGTCGCCAGCATAAAGGCGGACAGCGAAAAAGTCTGGAGTACGAGCGACCAGAAAGCAAAGGACAGGCGCGTGATATAGGGCGGATTGTCGATTGCCGGATCGCGTTTGACCATCTTTCCCAGCATGCGATAGCCGCCTGCAAGGAAGAAGAGGGCAGCGCCGATCGACAGGAAGACGGCACCCACAAGTTGCAGTTTCTTGAACTTCCAGGCAAAGCTCAACCAGCTCGCCATCGTCTCTTGGAACGTATCTACCTCATGCCAGAATGTCGAGCCCGCATCGGCCAGCATACCCCAAGAGAGATCCGTATGCTTGAGCAGAACATCAGAGAACAACCTTCGGCGCTGCTCGGTAATCTTGGCAGAGAGTTCCTTCGCGCCATTCGAGATCTGCCCGAGTTCGCTGGAGAAAGCGGTCAGTTCCCCCCTCTCCGCCGCAAGCCGGCTTCGCTCTTCGGTGACAACCGCCGCTTCCGGTGGCTGCCCGTCCTGCGGCGGCTCTCCAAGCTCTTTCACGCGCGCATTGATTTGATCAAGCCGCTGCTTGAGGCTGCCCAGATGCTCGCTGAGCCGCGTGACAAGATCATCCGCCTGCGCCTTGAGCTCGGCAAGCTGCATGTCATCGACGCCCTGCGCGTTCGAACGCGCCGTAATCGATCCCAGCGCCTTCTTCGCTTCGGTGATCGTTGTTTGGGTCTTGGATTTAGGTGCAGCACTCGCGCCAGCCGCGGCGGCCGGTGCAGCTTCGGGCGCGCTTTGTGCCAGGGAGCCGGACGGGCTGCCGACAAGCACCAGGGTCATCAACACCCCGGCAACAATGCGCCGGAAAGCGTTTCTGCAAGATCTCTCATTCAGCCGCAATGGTGCAAACCTCGAAAAACAGGATGGCGGAAGCGTTACTTCTCATCGGTAGGAACAGGAACTCGTCTGATTCGCAATGGACCGCTCACAAAGCCAAAGCAACCGGCAGAACTAAGGCACAGGCAAACCACGGAACAAAATCGATCACAAGCCGTTGTCCAGCCATCGAACATCGAACATCGAAATGAGGGTAAGGTCCATGGAAAACGCAGGTATCGGCTGGCTCGCAGCAATCATCATCGGCGGCATCGCCGGTTGGTTGGCCGAACAGTTCATGAAGAGCAATATGGGCGTTCTGATGAACATCCTGCTCGGTATCGTCGGCGCAATCGTTGCAAATGCCATCCTTGGCTTACTCGGCGTCGGGCTTGGCGGCTGGATCGGCTATCTGATCGCCGGATTCATCGGCGCCTGCATTCTAATTGCCATCGGTCGCGCCATCAGGCGATAGGGCACTGCTCAGTTCTGATTTGTAAGAAGGCCGGGCGAATGTCCGGCCTCTTTCATTGGTGGTCAGGGCAATTTCGGAATATCGTTCCAAACGCCCTGTTCCAAAGCCAGTCCCTCGATCGCGAGATTATGGTCTTCCCGTTGCGGCAATCCCGAAATGGTCAATGCGCCAATACAACCTACGCCCGACACTCTGATGGGAACGCAGCCACCATGAGGCGCAAAATCTGCAACGGGCAGGCCCCATTTGCTCTCAAGCGTCGTTTGCTGCTGAGCAAGATCGAGACCGATCGCATAGCTTGAACGGTGGAACCTCAAAACGAGATTACGCTTGCGGCGGATCCAGTGTTCGAAATCCGGCTTACCTCCCGGCAGACTGGTAAAGAAGGCCTGCATGCCGTTGATGTAAACGTCGATGGCCAGAATATGAGACCGCGCCGACGCGATATCTCGCAACCGCGATCCCAGCGACCATGCGCGCGCGAGATCGAAGTGGTCAAACTCCAGCAGTTTCTCCTGACTGGCGATAATCTCGAGATCGTTTTGTGTCGTCATATGCATGCTCTCCTGTTGCATCGAACAGTAAGGCAGCCACAGACAATTTTCGATGGGATGAAATTGCATTTTTTCTTGAAGCCAAGAATCCCGGATTTTCAGGTGTTTTGGCGATCTCTCTCCATTTTTCTGCAAGCTGCATCCAACTTTTTTCAAAAGGCCGCTAGACAAGGTCAAAAGACCTCTTTATACGCCCCCTCACACCAGCGGCGCACACAACACCAAGCGCTGACGGGGATGGGTGATTAGCTCAGTTGGTAGAGCAGCTGACTCTTAATCAGCGGGTCGTAGGTTCGAGCCCTACATCACCCACCAAACCTTTAAACAGGTTGAATATTACTTTGGACGGTTATGGCTTTTTGTCTATCTGTCGCCTTTCACCTCCTCTTGTTGCTTGAGATATCTATCAGGTGAATTCGTTTGCGATTGCATCGGATACCGCTCGTCATTTCTTCACCGCATCCGCGTCTATCTGATCCGGGTCATAGCCGTAGCGAACTGGTTTCGGCTTCTCGTCAGCTGCCACAGTTGTTTTATGCATCCTTTTCCATTGTTCGATCAGGGGACCAATAGAACTGCGATAAGGTGTATGGCGATCCGCCGTGGAGCCTTGTTCTTCTGGTCTCTTTGTATTCCTCGGCATAGGCGTCAGACTTCCTCACCACGGATGGCTTTTGGCGGTTTTGGAACTGACTGATACAGGAGAGACGAGGGGCGGCCTATTCCATCGAATGGCTACCCAAATTGAGGGTATCACGGCTCGATCAACTGGTAACGGATGGCAGATGCAACAGCCTGGGATATGGTTGTACAATCCAGCTTTTGCCGGACAGCCTTCAGATAGGCGCGCGCTGTGTGATGAGAGATCTCAAGAATCGCCGCTATCTCTTTCGCCGCTTTTCCACGCGCAGCCCATTCAAGACATTGTAGCTCGCGTTGACTGAGACGCGGCCGTGGAGACTGGTGACCGAAAGCCTCGATCACCGCCCGCTCATGAACGGCTGACGCCAAAGCGACCCAGTCCTCGAAATGCCGCTCCGCCATGGCTTGCCAATCGCAATCGTTCGCCATGGAACTAATGCTCAGCATTGCGCGCGGCGTGTCGGTGTCCGATATGGGTATGGAAAAACCGTTGCTGCCAATCCCGTAGTCTAGAGCAGCGCCGAAGACTTCATCGTAGCCAGCCTCACCCTTGAGATCGGACCACTGGAACGGAGTGTCGCGCAGTTTTCCAAAACGGACGACCGGATCAATCGATACATACCCGCGCGTGATATAGGAACCGACCCATGACGCGGGATAGGTTGTCTTTACCCACGGATTATCCAACCCGCCGATTGAAAAACGAAAGAAGTTATACGTAACATGAGATACTTCGTAATGATCGCGGATCTGGAGCAAGCATTGTTCAACAGTGACCGAGGGATCAAGATAATATAGAATATGCCTCAATTGAAAATATCCGCATTAAATCGCTGAACACCACTGAGATGATAAGGGCATTCCCGAATTTATAAAGGATAAAATCTATCGAGTAATCTATCCGAAGCAAGCACGAAAGAGCGCAGCATGTCGTCTAATCAGGCCACGCGCTCCGAATTGAAGTTACAGATCACGGCTGGTATGGACGAACAGATGACTGCCCGTCGATTAAGCCCTTGCGTCAAGCGCAGCTTGGTCGACTTCTTCCAGAAACAGGCGCTGCAACTCCATCTGTACAGCATTCATGAAAAGGCCCGCCTGATGGGACACCTCTTCCGCAGAGGTGCCGAGCCGCGAGAGACGGGCAGAGAAATCGGCCATCTGGCTGCGCCAGTAACGGTTGGCTTCCTCTCCGTGAAGGTTCAGAAGAACCTGAGCACAACGCCGTATATCCGCCATCCGCCGGTCGGCGGGAAAATGTGCAAGCGTCATGACCTCTCCTGTACGCGAAACGCCCGAATCAACTGAACTACCTGCACACAATCGCCTGAAGTGGTTCTCAAATTCTAAACACGGTCGCCTCATTTGAAGTGATGTACCGCTGCGGCACGCGTCCCTGCACCGAATTGACCTCACGTAACGTCAACACCAGGGCTTGGAGGTTTCCGTTACGCGATGCACAACCCCTTCCCTCACGAGTTGTTGACCGATTGATGAGCCGTTGCGCATGACGACACGCAATTGTCGTCCGGCGCCATCTTCATTTTTGTTAGGCCAGTCCGTCAGTTCGAAAGGTCCGGCGTTCAGCAGGTCACGCAGGCGAACCTTGGCGGCAAACCCTTTGGAGCGCTCCTGCGGGCAAGCCGCATCTTCCGTGCGTGGCGCCGACACATCGGCCAGGCGGATCTGCTGCTTGCGGAACCAGAAGGTGGCACCATCAACGACGCAGTTGTCGAGGCCGGAGGTGCCACAAAAATAGAAGGTGCCGCTGAAGCTTTTGCCGACCAGATCGGCGGGTACGACCTTTGCCAGTTCGCCCGCTGGCTTTGTGGTCGGCGCCGGAATGTTGGCGGGCGGAATTGGTGCGCTTGTATCCTTGCCAGAACTCGCAGGCGCACTCGCTGGCTTCAGATTCCAGGATGCCGGAAGCCAGCGCCGGACGGTCTGCATGTTTTCGGAGATGGCGATCCCGCCGCCCACCACCGCCAGCGCTGCGACCCATGGCCACAAGGCACCACGGGCTTTGGAGCCGGTACTGGATTTGCGACGCTTGCGGCGTGCCTTGCCTGATGCAGCGGCCATGGTTTGCACCTCACATCTTGAATCATGTGCCTCGGACCATAGCGAAACAGGTCTCACGGTTTCGTTAAGGGCGTCTTTACCCTGTTCGCCACCGTGGCCGAAACCGCAATCGCCCCCGTCCCCATCCACAGCTTGTTCAGCAGCCCGTGACGGATCGATGGACGGGCCGCGCCCAAGCAACCCGCCATCCAGTGATGCCTAGGGCGGGTACTAATGTTGCCGATAGTTGCCAAAAATCCGAAGGAACAAGCCCCAAGCCGCAACGTTAGGCCCCCAGTCATTACGGTAGGCGGCACCATGCAATTCAACACGGCATCCTATTCTCAGCATACCAACGCTCACAAAGACACCTCATCAAGCACCGGCTTTACAAGGATTTATTACGTTCACCCCCTGGCGCTCTACGGTCTGGATCAATGGCAGGAGATATTCAGTCATGCCGCTGAACTGGGATTCGATACCGTGCTTTCGGCACCGCTCTCGCAACGAGCCCAGGGTGGCAGTGTTTTCGTATCCAGTGACTTGGACGCCACCGACAACCGCCTGGGGCTACCGAGCGATCTGAAGCAGGCGACGAGCGAACTGACAAGCATGGCGCGCGCGGAAGGTTTGCGTTTCATGATGGATATTGTGCCGGACCGCATTGCTGTTCCGTTCAACGAGGCCGCCCCCGTTGCAGATCCGCGCCAGTCTCCGCTGACTGCAGGCGGACAATCGATCTCCTCATTGGCGGCAGACGCACAGCAACAGCACATTCGCAACTGGGAGGAACGGGTGCGCAGCCTTGTGGAAAGCGGTATCTCTGGCTTTCGCTGCCTCGGCCTGAACCGACTCCCTGTATCCACATGGAGCCGGATCGCGGCGGCTGGCAGCAACATAGATTTTCTTGCCTGGACGCCGGGAACAGACTTTGCCTTGCGTAAGCAGCTTGCAACCGAGAAGTTTGCCGGCTGCTTTTCGTCGTTCGCATGGTGGGATCTTCAAGAGCGCTGGTTTCTTCAGGAATACGTCCTTCAGCGGCCTTTTGGAGCTCAGATTGCCTTTCCCGAAGCGCCCTACGGCAAACGTGTAGCGCATGGCATCGATAGCGTCGAAATTCGCCTGCGACGCGCGAGGCTTCGTCTTTCGCTTGCCCAACAGATCGGCCAAGGACTGATGATCCCCATGGGTTTCGAGTTTGGCGACCCCGTGCCTCTGGATCCGACATACGGGTCGGGACAAGGTTTGCGACGATTGAAGGCGGCCTCCACTTATGACCTGCGAAGTGAAATTCGTCAGGCCAATCACATGCTTGAACAGCGGAAACCGGAGGCAGCACCCAATCTTCATCTCGTTTCGACCGGAAAAAGCCAGGCGTTGGTCCTCCTCCGGTCGAATCAGGAAGATCTTCGCGTCTCCAGCCACATCAGCGTCTTGTTGGCGAACACTGATTTTCGCCGCCCGGTAAAAGCACCGCTAAGCGCCGTGCAGGAAGCAGCTTCAGGCTTCCTCCCGCTCCGAGACGCAAGCAATTCAACCGTTAATTCGACGCAGCTGAATATCCTGAAGCCCGCCGAGCTTCGCATCCTCGAAGGGATACAATCGCAATCGATAACCGGTGTCCTGAACGTTGCAGAGGCTGCTGAGGCAGCGCAAAGTCCACGTCTTGCGATCGAAAACATCACACCCACGGTGGATGGCGGCCGGTTCCCCATCAAGCGTATTGCGGGCGAGACGATCACTGTCGAAGCCGATCTCTTTGGCGATGGGCATGACCCGATCTCTGCGGCACTTTTCTGGCGTGCTGCCGACGAAGACGGCTGGACAGAGGTTCCCATGCGCCTCGTCCTCAACGACCGCTGGCAGGCAGAGTTCATCCCGCAGCGTATGGGGCGTCACGAATTCACGGTTGAAACCTGGCGAAACCCGTTTCAGATCTTTCGATATGAGTTCGGCAAGAAACACGACGCGCGACTGGATCTGAAGCTCGAGATTCGGGAGGGAATACTGCTTGTGCAGGCGGCCCGTGATCGCGCGGAGGGCAGCCTGCGGCAAGAACTTGAGGGTCTGGCGGCCAAGCTGAACGAAGGGACTGAGCAGGCCCACACTGCCAACCTGCTGGCACCTGAAACTGCTGAACTGATGGCAAAGGCAGATAGTCGGCCTCATCGTATTCGCTCCACTCCGATGCCTGTGGAGGTGGAGCGGAAAGGCGCAGCGTTCGCAAGCTGGTATCAGATCTTCCCCCGCTCACAGAGTGGGGATCCCAATCGCCACGGCACCTTCGATGACGTGATCAAGCGTTTACCCGCCATTCGGGACATGGGGTTTGATGTTCTGTACTTTCCACCCATCCACCCGATCGGAAAGACCAATCGCAAAGGGCGGAATAACTCGCTGATCGCGGGGCCTAATGACCCTGGCAGCCCTTACGGCATCGGTTCTGAGGCGGGTGGTCATGATGCAATACACCCGGAACTTGGAACCTTCGAGGACTTCCGCTGCCTGATAGAGGAGGCCAAGCGTCACGGTTTGGAAATTGCGCTTGATCTGGCAATTCAGGCGTCTCCCGACCACCCTTGGCTGAAGCAGCATCCCGGCTGGTTCGACTGGCGACCCGACGGCACCGTGCGCTACGCGGAAAATCCGCCAAAGAAATACGAAGACATCGTTAATGTCGATTTCTACGCCAAGGACGCAGTGCCGGGCCTGTGGATCGAACTGCGCGATGTGGTGCAAAAATGGGTTGATCAAGGCGTCAAGCTTTTCCGCGTCGACAACCCGCACACAAAGCCCTTGCCCTTCTGGGAATGGCTCATCGCCGATATTCGCAACCGGCACCCAGACGTCATTTTCCTGTCGGAAGCCTTTACGCGCCCCAAGGTCATGTACCGGCTGGCGAAGGTCGGCTTCTCACAGTCCTACACCTACTTCACCTGGCGGAATACGAAGTGGGAGCTGGAAACCTACATGCGCGAAATCACGATAGAAGCGCCGAAGGATTTCTTCCGGCCGCACTTTTTCGTCAACACGCATGATATCAATCCGGACTTTCTGCAGAACGCCCCGCGTCCCGCCTATCTCATCCGCGCGGCACTGGCTGCAACACTCTCTGGTCTCTGGGGCGTCTATAACGGATTCGAGCTGTGCGAGGGCCGACCCGATGTAAAACGCAAGGAGTATGCAGACTCGGAGAAATACGAAATTCGCGCTTGGGATTACGACCGCCCCGGCAACATCCAGGGTGAGATCGCAATGCTGAACCGCATCCGGCGCGAAAACCCGGCTCTGCATTCCCATCTTGGACTGCGCCAGCTGATCGCCTTCAACGACAACATCATCTTCTATGAGAAGTCGAATCCGTCGCGAGACAATGTCCTGCTGATTGGCGTGAGCCTCGATCCGTATCATGCGCAGGAGGCAGATGTAGAGATACCGCTTTGGGCATGGAACCTACCGGACCATGGCACGCTTAACCTGGAAGACCTGATCGGCGGTCAGAAATTTTCGCTGACCGGCAAGTGGCAGCATCTGCGGCTGGAGCCGCAGATGCCCTTCTCGATCTGGCGCGTGCGATAGGAACAGGGAGCGTAACCGTGGACATGATGCAGACACCCCATGGACAGCAGTCCGACCAGAACCTGCTCTGGTACAAGGATTCCATCATCTATCAGTTGCACGTCAAATCCTTCTACGACAGCAATGGCGACGGGATTGGTGATTTTCGGGGCCTGACAGAAAAGATCGATCATATCGCATCGCTTGGGGCGACAGCCATCTGGCTGCTACCCTTCTTTCCCTCGCCGCGCCGGGACGACGGCTATGATATCGCCGACTACGGCGAGGTGAGCCCAGACTATGGGACTATGGATGACTTCCGGGAATTCGTGGCGGCTGCCCACAGCCGTAACATCCGGGTCATCATCGAGCTTGTCATCAACCACACCTCCGATCAGCATCCATGGTTTCAGCGTGCGCGCAACGCACCGGAAGGATCGCCGGAGCGCGATTTCTACGTCTGGTCAGATACGGATCAGAAGTTCCCGGAAACCCGCATTATCTTTCTTGACACGGAAAAATCGAATTGGACATGGGACCCGGTCGCTGGGGCCTATTACTGGCACCGCTTTTATTCGCACCAGCCGGACCTCAATTTCGACAATCCGCAGGTTCTGGAAGAGCTGCTGAATGTCATGCGCTTCTGGCTGGAAACAGGAATAGACGGCTTCCGTCTTGATGCCATTCCCTACCTCGTGGAGCGTGAGGGCACAATCAACGAGAATCTGCCAGAGACGCACGATATCCTGAAGAAGATCCGCGCCGCACTCGATGCCACCCATCCCGGCAAGATGCTGCTAGCGGAAGCAAACCAGTGGCCGGAGGACACAAGCGAGTATTTCGGTGGAGGTGACGAATGCCACATGGCGTTTCACTTCCCGCTGATGCCGCGCATGTACATGGCCATTGCCAAGGAAGACCGCTTCCCGATCACCGACATCATGCGGCAAACCCCGGAAATTCCGGAAAACTGCCAATGGGCCATCTTCCTGCGCAACCATGATGAGCTGACGCTCGAAATGGTGACCGATGAGGAGCGTGATTACCTCTGGAATACCTATGCGGCAGACCGCCGTGCCCGCATCAATCTCGGCATTCGCCGCCGCCTTGCTCCCTTGATGGAACGGGACCGGCGGCGCGTGGAACTCATGAACGGGTTGCTGCTCTCCATGCCGGGAACGCCCGTGCTCTACTATGGCGATGAGATCGGCATGGGCGACAATATCTATCTCGGTGATCGTGATGGCGTGCGCACACCGATGCAATGGTCACCGGATCGAAATGGTGGCTTTTCGCGCGCAGATCCGGCACGGCTTGTTCTGCCGCAGGTCATGGACCCGCTTTACGGCTACGAAGCGCTCAACGTAGAAGCGCAGAGCGTGGACCAGCATTCGCTGCTGAACTGGACCCGCCGCATGTTGGCACTGCGCGGTCGCCATCCAGCCTTCGGTCGCGGCTCATTGCGTTTTCTCACCCCCGGTAACCGTAAGATCCTTGCCTATCTCCGCGAATATACCGGCGAGACAATTCTCTGCGTTGCCAATCTTTCCCGCCTGCCGCAGGCCGTGGAGCTGGATTTGGCCGAATTCGAAGATCGCGTCCCAATCGAACTTACGGGCATGTCGCCCTTCCCGCCCATCGGGCAACTCACTTACCTTCTGACGCTCCCGCCTTTTTCTTTCTATTGGTTCCAGCTGGTGGCGGAGGCGGATGGTCCGGCCTGGAGGACAGAGCCGCCGCAGCAGATGCCAGACCTTCAGACGCTGGTCATCCGCCGCGACCTGACGGAACTGGTTGACGAACCACGTCTCGCGGAGAGCCTGTCACGCTCCATTCTGCCGGAATACCTATCCAAGCGCCGCTGGTTCGGCTCGAAAGGCGAGAGGCTGAAAGAGGCGCGTCTGGTCGCTGCGACCCCTATGGGCACCATGCACAATATTCTGTTGGGTGAGTTGGAAGCCGAACTGGAAGGTCACACTGAGACCTATCTGGTGCCACTGACGCCTGTCTGGGATGATCTGCAGCCATCGGCACTTTCACAGCAGCTTGCTTTAGCGCGTATACGCCAAGGCAGGCGCGTCGGCTTCTTGACGGATGGCTTCAGCGTCGAAGCCATGGCGCGGGGCGTAATTCGCGGCTTGTGCGAACGCTCCACCATTTCGGGAAGAACCGGCACGCTGGAATTCATCGGCACCGATCAACTCGATTGCTTGAGCATCTTGGATGATCTGCCTGTGCGATGGCTGTCGGCAGAGCAATCCAACAGCAGCCTCATCATCGCAGACATGGCCATGCTGAAGCTTATCCGCCACATATCCCCCGGCATCCACCCGGAAGCGGAGATGACACGCTACCTGACGCAAGTCGGTTATAAGAACACTGCGCCGCTGCTGGGAGAGGTCGTTCGCACCTCACCGGATGGCGAACGCTTCACGCTGATGATCGTGCAAGGCGCGATCCGCAATCAGGGCGACGCCTGGACCTGGATGTTGACCAACCTTCGCCGCGTGCTGGACGACATTGCCATAAGCCAGCCAGATGCGGATGCGGAGGCGGATCTTACGCGTCCATTGATCAATTATACCGCGACACTTGGCCAGCGTCTGGGGGAACTTCATGCAGCTCTGGCGCAGGACACAGATGACGAAAACTTCGTTCCTCTGCCCGCGCTTGAGGAAAACTGCAACATCTGGCGCGATAGCGCCGTCGTCCAGATCGATAAGGCGCTGGGCATTCTCGAAGAGGACATAGAGCAGTTGGAGCCCGATGTCGCTGCCATGGTGCGCCCTCTCCTACGCCAGCGGCAGCATTTGCTGGATCTGGCAACCGAACTTTCGCGCTCTGCCCAAGGCGCCATGATGATCCGCAATCACGGGGACTTTCACCTCGGTCAGGTTCTCGTTGCCGAGGATGATGCCTACATCATCGACTTTGAAGGTGAACCGGCGCGAAGCCTTGCGCATCGCCGTGCAAAGACGATTCCCTTGCGTGACGTAGCAGGTCTGCTGCGCTCCCTCAGCTACCTCGCAGCAACGGCAGAACTGGAAACCGAAGCCGTGGCCGAGACCCACACGCCAGAGCGAAGCGAGGCCATCCTCCGCTTTGTGGAAGAGGCAGAACAGCGTTTCTTGGAGCGGTATCTTCAGGCGATCGGCAATTCGAAGAATCTTCAGTTCGATCCGGTGAAGCGCCAGCAGATGCTCGATCTCTACCTTCTGGAAAAGGCGGCTTACGAGATCGCCTACGAGGCCCGCAACCGCCCCAAATGGTTGCCCATCCCGCTCCGCGGCTTCGCGGCCATCGTTGAAAGACTTTCAGAAAGATCAGCATGAACATCGAACGCTCCGAATTGACAGCCGGTCTTGATCCCTATGCCATCGAGGCCCTGATAGCCGGACAGCATGGCGACCCCTTTTCCATCCTCGGGCCGCATGATGGGTCTGGTGCACGGATCGTCCGTGCCTTTTTTCCGGGTGCCGAGGGCGTGGATCTGGTGGAAACGGCAAGCGGTTCTGTGCAGGCCCGGATGCACCTCATCCACCCTGCGGGTCTCTTCGCAGGTTCGGTTCCGAACGGTGCCGCCTATGCGCTCAGCGTCCATTGGCCGGAAGCTGATCAGACAACCGAAGATCCATACGCCTTTCCCTTGCTGCTGGGTGAACTCGATCTTCACCTCATATCTCAAGGGACGCACTATGCCTTGGGACGCACCCTTGGGGCAGTCGCCATGGAGGTGGACGGCATACACGGCGTTCGCTTCTCGGTCTGGGCGCCCACTGCGAAACGGGTGTCCGTTGTCGGCGACTTCAATTCTTGGGATGGTCGACGTAATCCCATGCGCCTGCGTCGAGAGGCAGGCATCTGGGAGCTTTTCATACCCAGAATTGGCCCCGGTGATCGCTACAAGTTCGAGATTGTCGATCAAAACGGCAACCTACTCTCACAGAAGGCCGACCCGGTTGCGCGCGCCAGCGAAGCAGCCCCCGCAACCGCATCTATCGTCGCCTCCAGCACCCCGTTCCAATGGTCGGACGACGACTGGATGCGAACCGCCTCAAAGCGCAGTGCTGGCGAAGGGGCAATGTCTGTCTACGAAGTCCATCTTGGTTCATGGGTACGTATCCCGGAAGAAGGTAACCGCTGGCTCGACTGGATAGAACTCAGCCAGAGACTGGTTCCCTATGTGGCAGACCTCGGCTTCACGCATATTGAATTGCTACCAATCATGGAACATCCCTTCGGCGGATCATGGGGTTACCAACCACTCGGTCTTTTCGCTCCGACCGGTAGATACGGCACGCCGGAAGATCTCGCCTATTTTGTCGACCGCTGCCACGCTCACGGTATCGGAGTCATTCTGGACTGGGTGCCTGCGCATTTCCCCACCGACGTCTGGGGTCTCGCACGCTTTGACGGAACAGCCCTCTACGAGCATCAAGACCCTCGAGAAGGCTTCCACAAGGACTGGAACACGCTGATCTACAATCTCGGACGCAATGAGGTGAAGGGCTTCCTGATTGCAAGCGCCATGGAGTGGCTGGAGCACTTCCACATCGATGCCCTGCGTGTCGATGCCGTCGCTTCGATGCTGTATCGGGATTACTCGCGAGACGCCGGGGAATGGATCCCGAACAAATATGGTGGGCGGGAGAACCTTGAATCTGTCGAGTTCTTCAAACACCTCAACAGCATCATCCATCAACGATGCCCGCATGCGTTCACAGTGGCTGAGGAATCAACAGCTTGGCCCGGCGTGACCCGCCCGGTGGAAGAAGGCGGCCTTGGCTTTGATTTCAAATGGAACATGGGCTGGATGCACGACACGCTGCATTACATACAGAACGAGCCGATCTACCGGAAGTATCACCACGGCATGATGACCTTCGGCATGGTCTACGCCTACTCGGAACGTTTCATGCTGCCGATCTCTCACGATGAGGTCGTGCATGGAAAAGGCTCTCTGCTCGGCAAAATGCCGGGCGATGACTGGCAAAAACTGGCCAATCTGCGTGCCTATCTCGGCTTCATGTGGGCGCACCCCGGCAAAAAACTGCTATTCATGGGTAGCGAAATCGGCCAGACAACCGAGTGGAACCACGACGGCTCTATAGTCTGGGATCTTCTGGACGATCCTCGGCATGCTGGACTTCAACGTCTCGTCAGGGATCTGAACAAGATCTATCGCGAAAACGAGGCCCTTCAATTCAGCGATCTGCATCCAGAAGGATTTGACTGGATCGTCGCAGATGATGCTGAAAACTCGATTTTCGCGATGCTGCGGAAAAACAGAAGCGGCAATGGGCAGGTGCTGGCTGTCTCCAACTTTACGCCCGTTCCGCGAACCGGCTACCGCATTGGCGTGCCCGCTTCAGGATGTTGGAGAGAGATTCTCAATAGCGACGCTGCCGTCTACGGCGGCAGCAATCATGGCAATGTAGAGGTCTGCAGCGAACCTGTGCCCAGCCATGGAAAACAGCAATCGCTGCTTTTGACCATCCCACCACTCGCAACGATATTCCTGCGATGCAGCCAGGATGAAGTGCCCACTGCCTAGCGTCCGGAGGCATGCAACTATCATAACGACGAAGGCAGCAGGAACATGAACTCATTGATTCGCCTACCCTTTGTCCACGGAAGGACCAAAGTCTTATCTTGATAAATCACACTTGTGATTGATTAACAGGTTCCATAGAAGCACGCACTGCGGCGCGGATGTGCCCGCCCGATTCGGTTTTGGAGAGGGCAGCGGGCGTCTGGAAGGAATGGGAGAGCCTGTGGGAATCCATACGGATGCGCGGCACTCTGTAGGATACGCAAATGAATCTCGAATCAATCCTCGACTGTCAGGAACGCGGGTCAAGGGCTCGCATCCTCGGGTCTCACCAGTCAGAAAACCCCTAAAAATCCAATCGGAATCCCGGCGAACAGAGCGAAGAGACTACTCTTCTTCATGAAGCCTGGGAGTTCGGCTGGGTGATCGAGGACTGTATGCGCCGGATTGGAACAGGCTTTTACCTTTCCTTAAGAAACCAGTCAGCTTTGGCTGCGGGAAAGTTAATCGATACTTGAGAAGCGTCAAACCGAGACGCTATCAAGGCAAAGCCGACATGACGTCGGTCAGGGGCTCGCGGACCCCCTACTCATCATGAGTTGGTGAGCCCCGTTTACGGTCCGACTTTCTTCTAATTCGTTCAGATGAGATCAGCGTGCACATCTCTTGAATGGGCAGAGCTGCCCGCTTGCGTCCGCAATGAGATTACCGAATGCCTTCTCGGTTGAGGGCAGATCAAGCTCCAGGCTCCTGCGTGAAGCACTGCACATCTATCATGAACTTAAAGCCAAAAAGAAAATCCCCGGCGTTGCCACCGGGGACTGTTCAAGTTCAAAGCTCTTGAGGCGCGGATTACTCAGCGTCGCCTTCAGCAGTCTTCTTCTTGGCAGCAGCCTTCTTCTTCGGAGCCGGAGCTTCTTCGCCCTCAGCGCCTTCAGAAGCCTCAGCCTTGGCAGCCTTCTTCTTCGGAGCAGCCTTCTTCTTGTCGGCCTTGGAAGCGCCTTCTTCGTCGTCAGCCAGAAGCTCTTCCTTGGAAACGGTCTTGTCGGTTACGTCGATCTCGCTCAGGAGCTGGTCGATGACCTTTTCTTCGAAGATCGGAGCGCGCAGCGAAGCGGCTGCACCCGGCGTGTTACGGAAGTAATCAAGGATCTCGCGCTGCTGACCCGGGAACTGCTGAAGCTGTGCGTAAAGCGCGCGCTGCATTTCCTCTTCAGTCACTTCAACGCCAGCCTTTTCGCCCAGTTCGGAGAGAACAAGACCCAGACGGACGCGACGCTCGGCAAGCTTGCGATACTCCTCGCGCGCTTCTTCTTCCGTCGTGTCTTCGTCGGCAAAGGTCTTGCCCGACTGAGCCAGATCCGTGTTGATCTGACGCCAGATGTTTTCAAACTCGGCATCAACGAGCGAAGAAGGCGTTTCGAACTTGTACTGTTCGTCCAGCTGGTCGAGGATCTGACGCTTGACCTTCTGGCGCGTCACGTTGCCGTACTGGCCTTCGATCTGGCCACGAACAATTTCCTTGAGCTTTTCGAGGGATTCAACGCCCAGCTTGGAAGCCAGTTCATCGTTGAGTTCGATAGCGGACGGAGCAGCAACTTCCTTCACGGTGATGTCGAAGGTTGCTTCCTTGCCAGCAAGGTTAGCAGCCGGATATTCCGACGGGAAAGTGACTGTGATGGTCTTTTCGTCGCCAGCCTTGACACCAACGAGCTGGTCTTCGAAGCCCGGGATGAAGCGGTTCGAACCGAGGACCAGATCTGCGTCTTCGGCAGCGCCGCCGTCGAATGCGACGCCGTCGACCTTGCCGAGGTAATTCATGGTAACGCGATCGCCGTTTTCAGCAGCACCGTCCTTCTTTTCGAAGGAGCGAGCGCTTTCGGCAATCTTCTCGATCTGTTCGTTGACTTCGTCTTCCGAAACTTCGACCACTTCGCGCGTGACCTTGATGCCCTTGGTCGGCTGAAGTTCGATCGGCGGAATGACTTCGTAGGAGAGCGTGAATTCCAGGTCTGCCTGAGCGGAGAGGATCTTTTCGGCTTCCGCCTCGTCCTCGGTCATCTTGATGCTAGGCTGGGTCGCAGACTTTTCGCCGCGCTCGGAAAGAATCGCGCTAGGGCGGTCACGAACGATCTCGTTGACCAGCTCGGCCATGATCGACTTGCCGTACATCTTCTTCAGGTGAGCAACCGGCACCTTGCCCGGACGGAAGCCGTTGATACGAACCTTGTCCTTGGCGTCAGCCAGGCGCTCGTTCATCTGCTGTTCCATGTCCTTGGCCGGGATCACGACCTTGATTTCGCGCTTCAGCCCTTCAGCGAGCGTTTCGATAACCTGCATTGTCATACCTTCATATTCATGCGGCGGTGCTCACACTGCCGTGGTTTCATGAGCACGACGCCGGTCTCGCCGGTCGTGGCTTTTATGCAATCTCGTTGCGCTGGGGTCTCATGCGCCGATAAACCAACAGGCTTTCGGCGACAGACTGCGCGATCTTTTTGGTGCGGGTAGAGAGACTTGAACTCCCACGCCTTGCGGCACCAGAACCTAAATCTGGCGTGTCTACCAATTTCACCATACCCGCGCCCCAAAACCGCGTCGAAAATCCTCGCAGAGGCCTTCCGGAGCGCGCGTCTCTATAACAACCGTTTTTCTGCCACGCAAAGGAAAAATGACATCCATAACGGCGATCACGCCAAACCCCCAGATTTTAAGGGCTCCCCGGCGCAACATCCCAAAAAACTCATCTTCCTGAAATTACCTTGTCATGCATCTAAGGCATGCCTTCTATACGCATATCGCACTGCACAATGGATCAGCTTCGGCGTATAGGATTGTCCAATAACGGGCCTCGAGCCCAAGTGCTTCGACTGATCGCTTCTCCTCCTCCCATGCGATCGTCGAAATGGCCTGGCGATCTCCCTCCTCCCATTCGCCGGCCAACCCCAATGACGCCCGCCGGTCCTCCTCCCCCGGCGGGCGTTATGCGTTTAAGACCATTCAAATTGTATCCGCTCAGGCAACTTGCCCACCTTTTCGCCATAAATCTTAACAAGTCTGGCAAAGGTATGCGCTTTGCGCATGGGTGACATACGCAGCGAGCGCTGTTCTTATTTGCACTGCAACATATACTGCACTTAATCGATTGAGACGCGGTGATGCGCCTCCCCCAAGCACGAAGGATAAGACCATGAACATCGCACGTTCGCTGAACAACTGGCGCAAGTATCGTCAGACAGTAACGGAACTCGGCCGCATGTCGGACCGCGAACTGACAGATCTCGGCATTGGCCGCTCGGACATCCGTCGAGTTGCTCGTAACGCTGTCGGTATCTGAGACTTCTGGCCGATCCAGCCACAGCGTTTCGGCAATCGCCACGCTACAAATAGCCTCCCGGAAGGGGGGCTTTTTTTATGGGCGGATCGCAGTGCCGAGCGTTATTTCACCGCCCATTAAAACAGCGTAGATGCAAAATTCAGCATCGCAATGCACAAATGCATAGCAGTCGCCTGCTTTTTGCACTGCAATGTACGAATGAGAGAATGTATAAGGGATCCATAGCCAAGGCGAACAGCGCCTGGCCAAACCAACGCTAAGGATCACGACAATGAACCCGATTCGCCTCGCAAAGAGCTGGATCAGCTACCGCCGCACAATGAACGAACTGAGCGGCCTTTCTTCTCAGGCTCTCTCAGACATTGGCCTGACACGCTACGATATCCGCAACGTCGCTTCGCGCTCTTTCCGTTGATCGGAATGCGCCCTTCGGCATGATGCCGATGGAGCTTGATATTGCTGATGATGCATGGCCCCCTGGCGTACGCTGTGGGGGCTTTTTGCTGCCTGAATAATGGGCTTGAGAGGCGATGAGGAGCCCTCACCGCCTTCGGACATTATTGAGCGGCAATTTCCGTTCGATCGACCAGTTTCAGGGTATGATCCGGCTGAACAACAAATGTTTCGGCATACCGCTCTGCACCTTCGCGTACGGTCTGGGAGACCGTCGTGCCGACCATATTGATGCTGAGGCGTCCTTCGCTCGCATGGCTGAGATCTGCGGCGAAGGCCAGCGTGCTGACGCCTAGTATGAATGCGAAGCTGGCGGCGATTATCTTTTTCATGATCCGTTACTCCTTTCGAAGTCGGGGCACCCGCAGGCCCCCGGCAGGCAGCGCAAATGCATATGCCTGCATCTGATCTGGTTCGGTCACGACGGCAAAACAACGGCAGTATCGTTCACCTTTGCGTGCTTTGCGACCTGCGCCTTGGCTCGGGACTATCCGCCCTTAAAGCGCGGCGCACTTTATTGGATTCAGTAGAGCCGCGCTTTCGATCTTTTCTTGCCGCATGTACGTTATCGTTCAATCGAGGACGATTGAACGCGACATGCTGTAGTACATTCGTCTATCGCCGCCGCAAAAACGGATCATCACAAGCGCTGGCCATTGATGCCTCGTATTCGGAAATCAGACGGCTGCACAGTTCTGCCACGGACGGAATATCGTCGATCGATGCAACGCCCTGCCCTGCAGACCAGACATTCTTCCACGCTTTTGCTTCGTTCGCCATGTCCATGGGACCATGCGACACGAGATTGTTTGGATCGAGACCGGCAGCAACAATGCTCTGGCGAAGGAAATTGGCATTCACGCCGGAAATCGCATCCGTGTAGATGATATCGCCAGCCGCGGCGTTCTGGGTCATGACCTTCTGGTCGTCGCTGACCATTGATTCTCTGGTCACCAGGAAGCGTGTTCCGAGATAAGCGAGATCCGCGCCCATAAGGCGAGCAGCAGCTATTTGCGCACCAGTACTCATGGCACCGGAAAGCAGAATGGTTCCGGAAAAGAACGAGCGAATCTCGGGAATCAACGCAAATGGGCTCATCGTGCCGGCATGTCCGCCCGCCCCTGCACAGACGGCGATGATGCCATCGACACCGGCTTCCGCCGCCTTTTCCGCATGCCTGCGATTGATCACGTCATGAAAAACAAGCCCGCCATAGGAGTGGACGGCGTTAACGACATCCGGCACCGCGCCAAGCGAGGTGATGACGACGGGAACCTTGTGTTCCACCACGGCACGCAGATCAGCCTCGATCCTGGGATTTGAGCGATGCACAATGAGGTTGACACCAAATGGAGCGGCATGCGGCGCATCTGCCAGTCTGCTCCGGATCTCGTCGAGCCAGGCGACGAATCCTTCGGTGGTGCGCTGGTTCAGCGCGGGAAACGTTCCCAGCAGTCCTGCCTTGCAGGTTTCGACAACGAGATCAGGACCCGAAGCCAGAAACATGGGTGCGGCGACGGCGGGCAGACGCAGGTCGCGAAGTTGCGCAGGAATTGGCATCGGTCCTCCCAAGATCGATTTTTTCAATGCGCATGTTATAAACCGCAGTTTACGTAAACGGCAATAGGGATGCGACACTGCATATCGTCGCGGGCGTGTCGCGAACGGCAAGGTCTGATCAGAACAGTCGACGCTCACCCATCTTGAACCAGGCTTTGGCAATCTTGCCGTCATGAACTTCGTAGATGCAAATGACCTCGACCTGCCCTTTGCCCTCGGGGAAATTGCGGGTCACCAATTCATGATCGACGACAGTATTTCCCATCACCATACGCGACAGGAGTTCACCGTGCAGGTCCGGCTCCAGGAAACGCTCGATATGCCGATTGCGGATATCTGCTATCCCCACACATAGAGTGTCATTGGGAAACGCAAGATAGTGGCAGTCGTCTGCCCACCATCGCATGAACTCGTCTATGTCTTTGCGGTTATAGGCATTGAGTTGCGACGAAATAACCTCTTCTGCACCCGGAATAGATTGCATGCCTGCTCCTCAATCTTATGAAACGAAGGCTCATATTCGTTTCAAATTCCAGGTCAGGAATAGTTTGGGATTGGGGTGAGGTCCAGACTATTGCCATGCAGAGCGGCCAAGGATGGACGGAACGGCAAATTTTCCAGGCAAAAAAGAAATAGCTCGCTGCTGGTGCAGCGAGCCAATATTTGACACGGGCTCCTTAGTGGCCGCGCGCGGCAGCCACCATTTCACGAAGCTGGTCTTCAGTGCGAACACCCTGCCGATAAAGCTCGATGGTTATTGCTGCGAGACGATTTGTCTCCTCCTGATCATCGAGAGGGCAGATCTCGGCTTTCAAGCGCTCGAAAACTTGCTGGCACTTGGCCAGATCCTCCGAGTTCAAAGGCTCCTGATTCCGCCTCGTTTCACTCCTGATCATAACTTCTCCTGCACTGCATGTGATAAGACCACTGTGGCGGCACGCATGGGCACGCCTACAACATTCCTGTTCAGTAATCTTTGATATGGATCGCTTTCAGCGAACAAACCCGCAGCAAAATGCGGGCACGGCGACTCGTGACGCAAAACCGGCTAAATGATCGAAATCATTGACGAGATCGCCCTTGCACGTACTCCGACAGGTCTGCGTGGCTGAAAACAGCACAAGAGCGGGCGAACGCGCTGCGCATTGGACCTGTGGCTGTACTCTTCATTAACCTTCTCCCGCTCGGTTCGCCATAACGGTCGTCACGAGATTAGGTTCCGAAAAAGTTTGGCCTTATCGGATTTGGCAACGCATCCTTGCCATCGCGCTACAGGTAAAGTTCACCCGCAGCAATCTTGACCGCCTGTCCGCCTATTCTTGCACGGAAAATACCGGCGTCTTTGATATCGATATGCAGATGGATATAGGATGGACGGCCCATCTCGACGCCCTGCTCAATCAGGATCGGGTGGTTTCCATCAGGCAATGCATCAAAATGGTGGATCGCGCCGGCCATGGCAGCGACAGCGCCGCCAGTGGCAGGATCTTCGGGAATGCCCATGTCTGGGGAAAACATACGTGCGTGGAATTTGGCAGCATGGTGCACGCCGGCCCGGCAATAAACATAGGCAGAGGTTAAGCGCCCTTCCACAAAAGGTGCGGCGCGTTCCCAGAGACCCGCATCGAATTCCAGCGACTGAACCGCAGCGAGATTATGGACGGGCAGCATGAGGAACGGAACGCCCGCGCTCCAGATCGACGGAACATGATTCTCAAAGCCAAGGTCGGAAAGCTTCAGTCCAATTGCGTCCGCCAGCCCCTGGCGATCAAGATTAAGATCGATCGGCGCGGGCTTTCTCGGCAGGTCGAACTCCGCAAATCCCGCCTGGCCTTCGGAAAGGCTGACGGCACAACGAACCGGCCCGACTGCCTCTTCCAGCATGAACACGGTATCGAGCGTGGGCGCAGAATCAGAGCGGTTCAGCTCTGTCAGCGCAATCGCAGTGCCCACTGTTGGATGTCCAGCGAAAGGCAACTCACGCCCTGGCGTGAAGATTCTCAGCTTTGCAGCATGGGCGGGATTCTCGGCCTTGTGGACGAAAACTGTCTCCGACAGGTTCATTTCTCCCGCAACCGCCTGCATCTTTTCGGTCGACCAATCATCGCCCCCGAAAACGACCGCCAGAGGATTTCCAGCCAGACGCTGGTCGGTGAAGACATCGTACACTACGTAACGCAAAACCAAGATGAAGCCTCCTGACATCCGCAAACCAAACGGGCTGCTCGCTGCAAGTTGGTCGACAAACTGTCCGAAACCTCTGCCGTGTTCAACCCGTGAACGTTATCTTCCAGAGAAAACAGATTTAACCGCGACACGCGTAAGATCGTCCATGGAATTGGCGAGCGAAGACCAGGAATCCGGTTTGACGGCATAGACCGCATCAATCTCAGACAAGGTTTCGCCATTCATATGGACTGTCACACGATCCAGGATCTCAGCATCGCTCCACGGCAAGTAAACCGCCCGGAAGACAATGCAACGCCCGTTCGAATACGCCGCAGACAATTGGCCTAGATCCGTCGCGTTCGATACATCAAGGCCCGTTTCTTCCTTGAGCTCGCGGTTCATGCTGCCAATGACATTGCAATACCCCTCGACTACATCCGAGGGATCAAGCGACCCGGCGGCAAAACAGATGCGCCCGGCATTCGCTGTGTGGGGCGCCATGCGGATGACGATCGCGGAGCCATCTGTGGATACTGGAATTGCCGCGCCGAACAGCAACCGGATCCTTGCGCGGTCTTGCTGCCGACGCCACCAGAGCAGCGTCGAAAAGCGCGTCATCCTGGCTGTCGCCAGAAGCCGGTCACCATGCTGGATGATGCTCTCCTGCAGCAGGATGGGACCATCGAACAGGTGGTGGTTGGCGCGGCTTTCAACCGCCCACTGCGCCTCTATCTCGGCACGGTGTGCCTGCCAAAGAGAATGCGGGCCATCCTCAACGATGACATCAACTGCTGAAATCGAGAAGGCCTGAAGAGGCGGCGAAGAGAGATCAGTCAAGCTCGGAGTTAAATCAGTCATCCGCAACAGATAGCAGCATAAAAAGCGGCCCCGCAATCGCTCGCGAGGCCGTGAAAACCGATAATCACGAAACGTTCAAGCGGCCTTGACTTCCGCATTCCGGATCAGGCGACCCAGACGCTGGATACCTTCTTCGATCATCTGCTCATTGGCGCATGAGAAGGACAGGCGAAGCGTATTTTCGCCGGAACGATCCGCGAAGAATGCCTGTCCCGGAACGAACGCCACCTTTTCGGTTTCGATCGACCGTGCCAGCAGTTGAGCACCATCGAGGCTCTTCGGAAGGGTTACCCAGATGAACATTCCACCCTCAGGCTTGGTCCAGCTTGTGCCCGCTGGCATATACTTCTCCAGCGCGGCCAGCATGGCATCGCGACGTGCACTATAGGCAGCACCGATTTTCGCGACCTGATCGTCAAAGATGCGTTCCGCAACAGTCGCAATCGCAATCTGGTTGATGGTCGACGAATGGAGATCGGCGGCCTGCTTCATCAGGACGAGCTTGCGAATAACGCTCATGTTCGCCACGACGAAACCGACGCGAAGTCCTGGAGCCAAGGTCTTGGAGAAGCTGCCGGAATAGATCGTCCGCGTGTTTTCGATACTTCCCTTGCGCGCGATCTCGATGGCAAGCAGCGGAGAAACCGGCTCACCATTATAGCGCAGCGACTGGTAGGCACCGTCCTCGATCACGGCAATATCCAGTTCTTCCGCCAGATCGAGAACCTTTTCACGTCCCTGGCGGTCTACGGTTTCGCCAGTGGGATTTGCAAAATCAGCCGAGAGATAGGCGAACTTGACCGCGCCCCCATTTTTGGCAGCCTGTTCCCGATAGGTATCGGGCGTACGGTTGCCATTCGGGTTCAACTGATCGTAATACGGCTCATAGGCGTTGAATGCCTGCAACGCGCCCAGATAGGTCGGCCAGGTGACGAGAGCCGTATCCTTTGGTGACAGAAAGAGCTTGCCGAGATAGTCGAGCGCCTGCTGCGAACCGGAGGTAATGAAAACGTTATCGACCGTGCATTCGATGCCGATCTTTTTCATCTGGCCAACAAGCCATTCCCGCAGCGGCTTATAGCCTTCGCTGACGGAATACTGAAGCGCAGCATTCACCTGCGCGCTGGAAAAGATTTCAGCATAAGCATCCTTAAAGGCTGCATCGGGAAAGAGCGCGGGATCGGGAATGCCCCCGGCGAACGAGATAATGTCCGGTCGCTCGAGCAGCTTGAGCAGTTCACGGATTTCGGAAGCGCGCATACGTGTAGAGCGTGTCGCAAAAATATGATCCCAATCGAGCACCGATGTTTCCTCTTATTTCGTTTCGTTGTCGAATTTTGTACAACATATTCGATAGGTCAGCAACACTGACCTATCGAATATTCGTCAACCCTTGAACATCCTGCATAAGGTATTGTTTACTCGTCCTTTTCTCCTCATTGGACGAGCTCCTGACCTCCGCATTCACCGTGTTCCCTAGCAGATAATCTTGGGTGGTGTGAAGATCCTCGTCGGCGACAGGCGCTAATCCTTTCTTGAGAGAAGACGCATAAGAATCATAAGCAATCAATCATATGCGGTGCACATGAAACCAATCTGGCCGAACCTTTTCCAGATCACACTTTATAGCGGACCGGGAGCCCAGCAGCTTATCCGGCATATGTTGGATGATTTGTTCCTGCCTTGGCCCCATCTCATTGCGGGACTGGCGATCATCATCTGCCCCGTCTATTCGGCGTGGCTGGGTGGAGACCGTTTCGCGACGGAAGCGGTAGCGATCATGATCGTGCATATGAGCTACCGGATCGCAATTCACAGGCACTATATCCGTTCCGGCTATGCTGACAGGGAGCGTTACTGGACGCGGCTTTTCTTTGCATCCGCTCTGATCTCCGGCTTTGCCTGGGGCACCTCGCTCTCCCTGCTCATCGTCTCAGCACCGGATGAGGTCAAATATCTGACATTGACGGTCGCATGCGTGATTATACAGTCGGCGACCGCGCGTGCATTCATGGCGCCTTTACCGCTCATCCTGCAGACGCTCCTGCTGATGATGATGGTGGTGTCCACGTCCGTTTGGAATGGAGACTGGATCGTTGCACCAGCAGCGGTTCTTTTCATTGCATTTCAGGCCGGTCATATGCGCCATCTGATAGCAATGCGGTTCCGCGAATGGCAGGCACAGAAAGACAAAGATCATCTCCTGGCGCGGCTGGCAAAGGCCAATGACGACCTGTCCGAAGCGAATGAAGCACTGCGGAAAGCAGCGCTGACAGACGGGCTGACGGGTTTGGCGAACCGTCGCGCCTTTGACCTGCATCTGGAACTTCATTGCTCGCCCGATGCTGGCACTTCAGAACCTGTCTCGCTGATTTTTTTCGATGTCGATCGCTTCAAATCGTTCAACGATACGCACGGCCACCAGGCAGGCGATCAATGTCTGGAGCTGATTAGTCGCTGCGCACGATCCGTGCTGACAAGCACCTGGCAAATGGCGGCCCGCTATGGCGGTGAAGAATTTGCACTTATCTTGCCAATGACGGGAGCGGACGAGGCCCGCCGAATTGCCGACGTGTTGCGCGAGAAAGTCTCACGCATACCGATCCCAGTGCGCGCAGAAGAAACCCATGTCACAATCAGCCTTGGCGTCGCGACCGCAGACAATTTAACCGCCTCGACCCCTTCAGCCCTTCTCGCGCGTGCAGACCTGGCTCTTTACCGCGCAAAACAGCGCGGACGCAATCGCGTGGAGGTGGTCGAAACCGCCTCGGAAACAGAAATACATGACGCTTTGCAATATCTGAGAACGACCTGAAATCTGTCCCGCGATCCTGCGTCTGGCAGCAAAAAACCGGGCGAATAAACCGCCCGGTTCAGACTGCTTACAATCCTGCCTTCTAACCGCAACGTCATTCTCGGCCTCGTGCCGAAGATCTACTGACGTCTGAAAACAGTCGGCTGCAGACGCTCGAGACAAGCCCGAGCATGACAGAAGTTTAGTTGACAGACTTGTCGATCAGCTTGTTCTTGCCGATCCCCGCACCGCCGCAAGGCGCGCAAACAAAGGATGCCGGGGATAGGCAATTCACTCTTAGTTGACGGCCTTGTCGACCAGCTTGTTCTTGCCGATCCCCGCACCGCCGCAAGGCGTGCAAACAAAGGATGCCGGGGATAGGCAATTTTCAGTTAGTTGACAGACTTGTCGACCAGCTTGTTCTTGCCGATCCCCGCACCGCCGCAAGGCGTGCAAACAAAGGATGCCGGGGATAGGCAATTTTCAGTTAGTTGACAGACTTGTCGACCAGCTTGTTCTTGCCGATCCATGGCATCATGGCGCGCAGCTTGGTGCCGACTTCTTCAATCTGGTGGCTGTCGTTCATGCGGCGGATGCCCTTGAAGCGAGCAGCACCCGAACGGTATTCCTGCATCCAGTCGGAGGTGAACTTGCCGGTCTGGATGTCGTGCAGAACGCGCTTCATTTCAGCCTTGGTTTCAGCCGTGATGATGCGCGGGCCTGTGACGTACTCGCCCCACTCCGCCGTGTTGGAGATGGAGTAGTTCATGTTGGCAATGCCGCCTTCGTAGATCAGGTCCACGATCAGCTTCACTTCGTGCAGGCACTCGAAATAGGCCATTTCCGGTGCATAACCGGCTTCAACCAGCGTTTCGAAACCAGCGCGGATCAATTCGACGAGACCGCCGCACAGAACGACCTGTTCGCCGAAGAGGTCGGTTTCGCACTCTTCCTTGAAGTTGGTCTCGATGATGCCCGAACGACCGCCGCCAACGCCGCAAGCGTAGGAGAGAGCGAGTTCAAGCGCATTGCCGGAAGCGTTCTGGTGAACGGCAACCAGGCACGGCACGCCGCCGCCCTTCTGGTATTCGCCACGAACCGTATGGCCCGGGCCCTTTGGAGCGATCATGACGACGTCAACCGAGCTCTTCGGCTCGATGAGACCGAAGTGAACGTTCAGGCCGTGCGCAAAAGCGATTGCAGCACCGTCACGAATGTTGCCAGCAATGTCAGCCTTGTAGATGTCGGCCTGCAGTTCGTCCGGCGTCGCCATCATCAGAAGGTCGGCCCAAGCGGCAGCTTCTGCAACGGTCATGACCTTGAAACCGTCGGCTTCTGCCTTCTTGATGGTCGGCGAACCTGCCTTCAGGGCGATGACGACGTTCTTGGCGCCGGAATCCTTGAGGTTCAGCGCGTGTGCGCGACCCTGCGAACCGTAGCCGACGATAACAACATTCTTCGACTTGATGAGGTTAAGATCAGCATCCCGATCGTAATAAACGCGCATCTTTTGGTCCTTCCCTGTGCGGTTTGTGTTCTGACTATTGTTTAAGCGTCCGAATGCGCGCGACCGGCGCCCTCGGTATTCTGTGACGCGCCATGTAATGACAGGAAGGCATGAACAGCCCTCTCTGCCTGGCGCGCATTGTCTTTCAGACCATTTTCGCCCAGCAGCATGCGCACATGCAGATCCGAAACGATGAGGCCATAGAGTGTGTGGTAGGCACTATCTGCGTCCGGAAAGCGCAACAGACCGGCACGACGGCCTGCTTCCATGAGGCCGATGGCACGGCGGTCGATCTGTCGACGGCCATGCTCGATCAGGAGGCGGCCCAGTTTCGAACCCTCGCGGCTGGCCTGTCCGATAGCAAGTCGATTGAGCGCAAGCGAAACCTCGCCGGAAAGAACCTCCAGCAGATCCCTGCCAAACGTCTCCAGATGTTCGCGGAGCAGATCGGCAGTCAGGCGACCGCCACTGCGTTCGAATGTGCGAACTTTGCTTGCCTGATAGGCGATCATCGCCGCCAGAAGACCGTCTCGATCACCGAACCATTTGTAGAGGCTTTCCTTCGAGCAGTTAGCGGCACGGGCAAGGCCCGATGTCGTCAGCGCTTTCTCACCGCCATCGACCAAAAGTTTGAGCGCCTGTTCCAGAACGGCGTTCTGGCGCGGCGAAAACTCCGGCATGTCAGACAGTTCAGCGGTCACGGCTAGCTCACTCCTCGTAGTACCGTACGGTACGGTTCCGTCGTTTAATGTGGATCCCCTTTGCGGTCAAGAGGGCTCCTTATCGAAGCCGAGTTTTTTGTTTGATCAGCAGTGGCGGATGCATTGCGTGGCAATATCAATAGGCAGTTATGTGGCGGAATACATATGCTGCGGATACCGGCCTTGTTGTATTGTGAAGGACGAATCCACGAGGAGATCATCATGAAAATACGCGCTTCAATTGCGCTCGCAATTACGTTTTTGGTGGCTACAGCATCCCAGGCGGCGGAAAACCGCTGCGGCTGGATCGTCAACCCAACGCCTGGCAATTACTGGCTCGACGACAAGGAAGGCTCCTGGACCATCATGACGCAGGGCTCGGATGTGGAGGCGAAAGGCGCTGAAAAGATGCCCGATTTCTCCGCTGGTCAGTTCGTGCGCACCAACGGCTATTATGGTTACGCCTGCACCTGCATGTCGGTAGATGTTGACCGGTCCGAAAAGCGCATCACGCAGATTCACTCGGTCAAGCAGCTTGCATTGGCGAAGTGCAAAGGCGACAAGTCCCTGCCGAAACCAAACGTCGAGTAATCAGACACCGCCTTCTGTAGCATCGAAACGGGCGCGCGCATCGCGCACTTCGCCGTGGTTGCGCTCTGCCCACATCAACACCTGTGAAAGCGCGTTGAAAAGGGAGTAGCCAAGCGGGGTCATGCTATACTCTACGCTCGGCGGCTTCGTGGGGAAGACCGTCCTGTCAATGTAGCCGTCCCGCTGAAGATCGCGCAGCGTCTGAGTGAGCATGCGTTGAGAGATATCCGGCACCAGACGACGAAGCGCCCCGAAGCGATAGGGTCGCTCCGAAAGCGCATGGAGAATAAGCGTGGACCACTTGCCGCTGATCTGGTTCATGACATCGCGGATGGGACAGTTGTTTGCGTCCCATTCAATGCTCTCGCCTGTTGTAAGGCTGTAGCCGAAGCCGATGACCCGCTGATCCACCGTGGTTCCCTTTTGGTAACTTGCTCCCGAGAAACTGCCTTCTTTACAGCGTCTCGTCAATTCCTATTTTAGCGCAACTCTCAAATTGAGAGCTTCACCCGGGCTGCAGATACGGCCCCAAGCGGAAGGAATTCCCATGACGAAAGTTCTCGTAACCGGCGCCTCGGGCCAACTCGGCAGGGCTGTGATCATCGAACTGCTGCAGCAGGCCAAGTTGGCACCGTCGCAGATCATCGCGGGTAGCCGTGAGTTGGCAAATCTGGCGGATCTGCCTGCCAAGGGTATCGAGACGCGCCGCGTCGACTTCAATGACCCAGCCAGCATGGAAGCGGCATTCTCAGGCGTCGATCGTGTCCTGATCATTTCAAGCGGGGAGTTGTCCACGCCAAGCATACGTGCGCAGCAGCATACGGCAGCAGTCAAGGCCGCAGTCAAAGCAGGTGTCGGCCATGTCCTCTATACATCCATGCCAAATCCGGACAAATCGTTGATCAGCTTTGCACCGGATCATCTGGACACAGAGGCAGCAATCAAGGCCAGCGGCCTACGCTACACCATCCTGCGCAATTCCTGGTATATTGAAAACTACTTCATGAGCCTGCCGCAAAACCTGGCGGTCGGCACCTGGTACACCTCGCAAGGTGGCGGCAAACTGGCCAATATCTCACGACAGGACTGCGCAGCAGGCGCAGCGGCTGCGCTTGCCTCACCGCCGGAAGGCAACGCGATACTGACCTTGACAGGCCCAGAATCCCTCACGGTCGAACAAATCGCCGAGATTGTTTCAAACACTACGGGCAAGCCGCTTGCAGTCGTGCAGATCAATGATGAGCAATTGGCAGGTGGTATGGCTGAAGCCGGGCTGCCGGGCTTTCTGGTGGAGATGCTCGTATCGACAGAAGCCAACATCCGCGCCGGAAACTTTGATCTGGTGAGCAACGATTTCGAAAGGCTTACCGGCCGCAAGCCGGAAACTGTTGCCGACTTCTTTGAGAAGAACAAGGCAGCACTTGGCTGACCCTGCAACCGGTGAGCACATGGTACCGGCGGCGGATGCCCACCGCCCGCCGGTCCATTGCCGGAACTTGATAGTGCTGCGCTTCAGACCGACTCGCCGCAGGCCCTGCGGAAACGACGCACCGTTTCCGCCATGCCAAACTCCAGAGCATCCGCGGTGAGACCATGACCGATTGAGACTTCCGCCAGATGCGGAATGCTTCGTACAAGCGGCGGCAAGTTGGCAACCGTCAGATCGTGGCCAGCGTTGACACCCAAGCCCTCAGCCAATGCCGCATTTGCCGTCTGCGCAAGAAGCATCAATTGCTGCTCTCCCGCCTGCGGATCATCAAAGCAACCGCCGTATGGACCGGTATAAAGCTCAATGCGATCGGCGCCGGTTGCTTTCGCAAGTTTCACCGCTTCTACATCCCCGTCACCATCAGCGAACACCGAAACGCGCATACCTCCGGCTTTCAAACGGGCGATAACTGGCTTCAACAACTCGCCCTGTGTACGGAAGTTGAAGCCGTGGTCAGATGTTGCCTGCGTTGGATCATCCGGCACCAGCGTGACCTGCTCCGGCTGCGTTTTCTCACAAAGCTGCAGAAAATCCTCGCTGGGGTAACCTTCAATATTGAACTCAGCCTGCGGGAACTCATCGTCAATCAAAGCCCGCAGAACAGGAAGATCACTGAAACGAATATGCCGCTGGTCTGGCCGCGGATGCACCGTCACCCCATAGGCGCCAGCCTGAAGCGCGATCCTGCCGAGATGCGCTACATTCGGCCATGGGAGATCCCGGCGATTGCGAAGCATGGCGACGGCATTGAGATTGACTGAAAGCTTGGCGGGCATCGTTTTTTTTCCCTGAAATGAACAGGATTTTTCTAGCCCAAACCCCCGATCGCCTGCAATGACGAACAGACCCCGGGCATACGCTAAAAACTGAACATCCTATCATTTCTTGTGATGATAGATTGGTAGTATCGCAATTTGTCGAAAATGCTAAGTTGTATTCATAGTAACAGTAAAGTGGGTAAAAGGAGTATTGTTTATAATTATCTCGCAACTGCGAGATCATTCGCATGAGGAGGCGGAATTCGTGCGAAATACTATCTTTGATACACGAACAGGAACAGCATCACTGGGAGGAAATGGTAATTACGACTTTCTGCCGACGCTGACGGATGCAGCAATAGCGGCAGATGCACCATTGGCGATTGCCGAAATGGCCGATCTGTTCGGCGTAACGCACAGGACTCTGCACTTCTACGAGGAGAAGGGCCTGATTAGCCCTCACCGGCTTGGTGCCATGCGGGTCTACGGCGCGGATTGCATCCGGCGAATGTCGATCATCTCTGCATGCCGTGAAATGGGACTGTCCCTGGCATCAATTCAGGAGCTTATGTTGCAGATTGCCGAGGCACAGACTCAGCAGGAAGCGGACCTCCTGTTCAAGACGGCTCTTGAAACGCGAAAACGCGAACTGGCAAGCGAACTGTCCACCCTCCACCGACAACTCCAGCAGATCAGAACATTCACTGACGGCGTGTCTAACAGTTTGCCCTGTAAGCATGAAAGCCTGCCTGCGCTCACGGATGGAGAGCGAGACTGCCTTCTGCTTTTGACGGAAGGTTACAAAGGCGGTCGCTTGGCTGAGAAGCTGGGGATTTCGTCATCTGAACTGACCGATCTGGAGGAGCAACTGATATCCAAGCTTGGCGTGGCAAACCGGTATCAGGCGGCAGCAAAAGCGCTGATACTCGGCATACTGCCCCATTGAGCGGAGCGAAGGGAGCAACCTGGCACTCTTTAGAATCTTTCGAAAATGTAACGTGACGAATCCGCGATGTGAATCTACCGATGAAATGATTTTAATCGGGGGTACACTGCATGGTTTCTTATTTGATGCGTTACGCGACGCCTTTTATCACGGGACTGTTCCTCGTTTCGTTGATCTCGGGTGTAGCTCTCTTTTTCCACTGGGGACCGACAGGCTTTCACGGAATCCATGAATGGCTCAGCATGGTGCTGATTGTGCCGTTCGTGCTGCACATCTGGAAGAACTGGCGCCCAATGATGGCCTACTTCAAACGAACCCCGATGGCGATTGCTCTGGCGGTTTCGGTGATTGCCTGCGTTCCGTTCCTTATACCCATGGGCGGGGGCGGCGAATCTGGTGGTAATCCAATCCTGGGAATCGTCAGGTTGCTGAACGCTGCAAAACCCGCGCATATTTCTGCCATGGCTGGGAGATCCGAAGAGGAAGTCATCGCCATGCTCAAGCAGGCTGGCTTCACTGCCGCCGTGACAGACCTTCCTCTTTCCACAATTGCACAGCAGTCCGGCAAGAGCGATCGCGACATGATAACCGCGCTTTCAAAGATGAAGGCGAAGTAGCCGCCTTTTGCTCAGACATCGTCCGTTGACACGAATCAGCGGACGATCGTGATGGTCTCGGCAGCTCGCGTGATCGCAGTATACAGCCAGCGCTCACGTGTATCGCGGAAAGCCCAGCTCTCGTCGAACAGTACGACATTATTCCACTGCGAGCCTTGCGCCTTGTGGACCGTCAGCGCATAACCGAAATCGAAATCGTCATAACGCTTCTTGGTGGTCCAGGGGATTTCCCCTTCTTCTTCGAAGGCCTGCTTCAGCAATTTGATCTTGGCGGCACCGCGATTCATATCGTCGTCTTCCGGCCGGATCATCAGGTTGATGCCCGGCTTCACGGTCTCGCGCGACGAACTCATCACCTGCCACAATGAACCATTCAGCAGCCCCTTGGCCGGATCATTGCGCAGGCAAACCAGCTTATCGCCGGATTGCGGATAGGGAAGATTGAAGCCCTTCAGCTCACGCAGACGCTGGTTGTAACGTCGGCGCGTCTTGTTGGTGCCGACAAGAACCTGATCGGCCTCCAGCACCAGTGTCTGGTTCACGTCGTGGCGTGAGATCACCTGTGCTGTACCGTAATCGCCGTGCATGATCTCACGGCCTTCACGTACCTGCATGGCAAGCTGGATGATTGGATTGTCTCGCGCCTGACGGTGGATCTCGGTCAGAAGGTAATCCGGCTCCTGCTCAGTGAAGAAACCACCACCCGTTACAGGCGGCAACTGACCGGGATCTCCGAGAACGAGAATAGGCGTCCCGAAGCTCATCAGATCGCGGCCAAGCTGCTCATCCACCATCGAGCACTCATCGATGATGATGAGCGCGGCTTTCGCCACCGGGCTCTGCCGGTTGATGGAGAACATCGGCGCGATGGAGGTCTTGCCGGTTTCCTCGTCTTCGACGGCCTCTTCGCCGCGCGGACGATAGATCAGCGAATGGATCGTCTTGGCATTGGACGCACCACGCGAACGCAGCACCTGCGCCGCCTTGCCCGTGAAGGCAGCGAACAGAACATCGCCATCGACGTTTTCAGCGAAGTGCTTGGCAAGCGTGGTCTTACCCGTTCCGGCATAACCGAACAGACGAAAGACCTGGCTGCGGCCTTCTTTCAACCATTTGGAGACCGCCTTGAGGGCCTCATCCTGCTGGGGTGCGAATTGCATGCCTCTCTTTCCGGGATTCGGAACAGAATAGCAACCTCAATTCCTCACGAGGCAGATGTCGACCCGCGAATTGGATCGTTTGCAAGGTCTATGGACATGCCGTGCGGCGTGGCTTCGGCAGCTCTCTGCCAGCTGCGCTGAAGGGCGAGAAGCGTTTCCGGCGTAGCCACCCCCTTATCAGCCAACAAATGACAAAGTGCAGCAACCCAGGCGTCGAAATAATCGCGGCCATCCGAGGATCGATCAGGGCGATGCACTTCACGGGACAGGCATTTCGCCCACTCCGGCCAGGTAAAGAGCCCTTTTTCATGCAGATGAACGGTCATGGCGAAAGCCTGCGCCTGCCAGGGCTCCGCAAAAACCGGATCGCCTTCAAGCGACCGCGGCAGACCTTCGGATTGGGTCAAAATACTTGGCGTCTCACACTGGCTCAAGATAGCTCTCCCAGGCATCGATAGAGACTTGAAGTCCGGGCGCGCTGCCCCTGCCCCAGATATCCCGCCCCTCGAACACCACTGTGTAGACCCATTGCGGATTCTCCCCACGCCCGTGGGCATTATAATCGGGGAAGACGAAAGAACCTTGCACAGCTTCAACAACGCCGATCTTGTCTCGGGCGTAGCGCGGCAGGCGCGTATGATGCAGCGGGTGCTCATTGATGGTGCGCACCTTTTGACCAACCACGAAGAATGGTGGCGTCTCGACCGGCCGGTCGCAAGGGCCACCCTTCGCCAGCACTGCGTCAACCTTGTCTGCGGTCAGGATTCGCTTTGGCTTTACCGGCTCCACGCGGGCTCGCCCTTCATCGATTTCGGTCGGACTTGCAAAACCGTGACGCTCCAGCAAGGCTTCCAGCGCCCGGATCCAGATTTCGTAGTAGCTGGCAGAAAGATAGGCCGCGGGTGGAATGCACTCCCGCGTATGGCGGCTTTCATCAATGGACCATGCGCCAAATGCGCCGCAGGAAAGCGTGATGCCCAGAGCACGCTTTTCCCATTCGGCATGAAAATATGGCTCATCCATTTCCGGAGCTACAGGGCCAAAACCCATCTGGCCACCCAGATCGTGCGGGCCGTTCATTGCGAACTTCCTTCGGGCGCACACGATGTTGCTTGAGGCGAAAGAGCAAGCCCTGTCCCGATCATCGAGTCTCTCGTGACCAGATCTGCCAGCTGCTCGACATCCATGCCTTCGCTACCCACTGGCTGCATGGGAATGACAAGATAACGCAGTTCCGCAGTCGAATCCCAGATCCGGATCTTCGTAGCTTCAGGAAGAACCACATCGAATTCGGCAAGCACGCCACGTGGATCCATAACGGCACGGGAACGATAGGCTGGCGCCTTGTACCATACGGGAGGCAGCCCAAGGACTGACCAGGGATAACAGGAGCAGAGCGTACAGACGACGAGATTGTGCGTATCAGGCGTGTTGAAGACAGCTCGCATATGTTCGCCCTGCCGGCCCGTGAAACCAAGGCTGGCAATAGCTGCCGTTGCATCACGCTTCAGCCAATCGGCAAATTCGGCATCGACCCAAGCCCGCGCCACCACCTGCGCGCCATTGCGTGGCCCGACCTTTGTCTCGTAAGTCTCGACAATCGCATCGATCGCCGCAGGATCGATCAGCCCCTTTTCAGTGAGCACTGTTTCTAGCGCCCGAACGCGGGCTTCCATGTCGGAGTAGCGATTGTCGTGGTGATGCTCATGCTCATGCTCATGCTCATGCTCATGCTCATGCTCATGCTCATGATGGTGGTCGTCGATTATGTGCATGGTCACCTGCGAATTTTCCAGCCGCCGCTTCTCGGCGGAATCAATCATAAGCAAGTTCTTGAAGAGATACCAATTTGTACAATTGATCGAATCGCGCTTGATTTTGATGGGTGAAGTAACACCATACTGACGCATGTCTTTGCCTAGCCTTCAGGATTCCCCATGCGTGATGATCTGCCAACCGTCAGCTTTCCGAGTTCCATCACGGTTCCCGCCTTGGGCATCGGCACCTGGAAAATGGGGGAAGATCCCGAGACTGTACCAAACGAGGTCGAGAGCATTCGCGCCGCTCTTGAAGCCGGCTGGAGCGTCGTCGATACCGCCGAAATGTATGGCGAAGGCGGAGCCGAACTGGTGGTGGGTGCGGCCTTGCGCGGCTGCCGCGACAAGGCATTCGTGGTGAGTAAGGTCTATCCCTGGAACGCCAGCACACAAGGGGTACAGGATGCCTGCGCCCGCAGCCTAGAACGGTTGGCCATCGACAAGATAGACCTCTATCTCCTCCACTGGCGGGGTGACGTGCCTCTGACAGAAACGGTCGCGGGCATGGAAATCCTGCGCCAGCAGGGACTGATCGGCGCTTGGGGCGTATCGAACTTCGATGTTGACGACATGGAAGAGCTGTTTTCCATTCCGGGAGCGGAAAACTGCGCCGCCAATCAGGTGCTCTATAACGCGGCTCGTCGTGGCATAGAATTCGATCTCCTGCCATGGTGCCAAGAACGCGGACTACCCGTCATGGCCTATTCGCCGCTCGGACAGGGTGATCTGCTGCACCACAAGGAAATCATCCGGCTATCGAAAGCCTACCAGGCGACTCCAGCGCAGATTGCCTTGGCCTTCGTTCTCGAACGCGATGGCGTGCTGGCAATCCCGAAAACCAGCAGGCCGGATCGTATTCGGGAACTGAACGAAGCCGTGGATCTGGAGATCTCGGACGAGGACTGGGCGGAACTGGATCGGGCATTGCCCCCGCCTGCCAGCAAGAAGCCTTTGGAAATGAAATGACGGCTCAATGACGAACGGCGGGCATCAAGCCCGCCGTCGCTTTGAGTCTTCCGGTGCTATCAAAACTCTTCCCAGCTCTCGGCTGCAGCTGATCGGCCCGAGAAGGCGGCCGCCACCTTTCGACCTAGGCTGCGCGCGGGGGAAGACACGACCAGCGCCGGTCGGGCAACTGCAGCCACAACCGCTTGAGCGGGAACAGAGCTGCGTCCTGCCTCAGAGAGGCGGAACTGAGCCAGCAACTGCGCCAGCGCCGTCAACTCGCGAGCCAGCGAGTGGCTTGCAGCATTGGTTTCCTCCACCATGGCAGCATTCTTCTGGGTGTCCTGATCCATCTGGTTCACAGCTGTATTGATCTGCTGAAGACCGGAGGACTGCTCCTGCGCCGCCTCGACAATGGCACTGACATGACCATTGATCTCGACAACTTCCGTTGAAATCTTGGTGAGTGCTTCACCCGTTTGTCCTACAAGAGCAACCCCTGACTGAACATGCTCGTTCGACGCTGTGATAAGCCCCTTGATATCCTTTGCAGCACTGGCCGAACGCTGCGCAAGTTCGCGCACCTCCTGCGCCACGACGGCAAAGCCTTTGCCTGCTTCGCCCGCCCGTGCCGCTTCAACGCCCGCATTCAACGCCAGCAAATTAGTCTGGAATGCGATTTCATCAATGACGCTGATGATGCTCGAAATCTCGGATGAGGACTTCTCGATCTGCTGCATGGCAACAACCGCCCGCCGAACAACCTCGCCGGATCGTTCTGCCTCTGCCTTGGTATGTGCCACCAATGAACCGGCCTCCTGAGCGCGGCGCGTTGAATCCTTGACGGCAGTGGTGATCTGCTCCAGCGCAGCTGCAGTCTCTTCCACCGAGGCCGCCTGCTGCTCCGTTCGCTTTGCCAGATCATCAGCAGATGCGCGGATCTCGTTGGCACCGCCATCGATCACGCGCGCATTCTACGCCACGCGCATCAGCGCATCCTCAAGCTTGGCGGCTGAATCATTATAGCTGCGGCGAATACCATCGAGGCTTGGCACGAAGGCGTGGTCGATCCGGTGCGAAACATCGCCTTCCGACAGGCGGGTTAGGGCTGCGGCAAGATGGTCGACCGCAAACTGGATGTCTGCCGCCTCCTGTGCCTTCTGAGCCTCACGCGCCAGTCGCTCCTGCTCGGAAAGACTGCGATTGGCCGCGGCTTCCGTTTCCAGTCGCAGGCGCTCAACGGCATTGTCACGGAACACGGACACCGCCTTGGCCATGGCGCCGATCTCATCCTTGCGATCAATGCCATCGACCGGTTCGGAAACCTCACCGCCAGCCAGGCTGACCATGCGGCGTTGAAGCCCTGCAATCGGTCTGTTGATGCCACGCGCCGCAACGATTTGCGCGCCCACAAGCCCCAGGCCGAAAAGAAGCGCCAAACCGGCCAGCGTCATCAGGATTGTGCTGTCTGCCTGCTGCTTCAGCCTGTTACTTTCATTGCGCAGCGCTACAAGATTGGCATTGTTCCACGTCCGCAGATCATCCCGCCACTGCTTCACCTTTGCATCCGACTGGGCGAGCAAAGCCATGGCCGACGGACGCTGACCCCTATCGAGCGCGGCAAATGCCTTGTCGAGAATTGCGAATATCTCAACGGCACGCTGATTGAAGGCGTTGATGTCCGAAGCGTCCTCCGGCGTCAGCAGCGCTGCTGCATCCAGTCGCTCATAGAGCGTTATCTTGGCGTCTTCTTAGGTCGCGCGAAATTCCGCCCGATCGGCGGCATGAGCATCATGATCGAGCGCGCACCAAGGATGCTGCGGGATATCATTCCCACAGGTAACGATGGAGATTTTCCAAGCACCAATCATCTTCATAAGCAAAACCTAAAAAGATGATTATGTGTCGCATTGGAAGACCCGACGCTTTACCTAGGCGCGATTCTCGACCCGGCAAGCAATAAGCCTGACGGGTCGAAAACATATTTAGCGAAACCTTACATTCCCTGAGGACCGCGATTCATTGCGGCAATACCGGTACGGCAGACTTCGGTCAGGCCGAGCGGTTTCATGATGGCAACGAACTGGTCGATCTTGGAAGACTTGCCGGTGATCTCGAAGATGAAATGCGAAACCGTGGCGTCCACCACCTTGGCATGGAATGCGTCAGCAAGGCGCAAAGTCTCGGCACGCTGTTCGCCTTCACCTGCAACCTTTACCAGCGCCACTTCGCGTTCAATCGGACGCTCCTGACCCAGCTGCGTTGCACGCACTGTCAGATCAACGACGCGGTGAACCGGCACGATCCGATCCAGCTGCGACTTGATCTGTTCGAGAACGCTCGGCGTACCGCTGGTTACGATCGTGATGCGCGACAGATGCGCCTCATGCTCTGTCTCCGAAACGGTGAGACTTTCGATGTTATAGCCCCGCCCGGAGAAAAGGCCGATCACGCGGGCCAGAACCCCCGGCTCGTTGCTGACGAGAACCGAAAGCGTATGCCGCTCCTGCTTCGCCGTTTCCTGTTGAATGAAGTAGGCCGAACCGGTGGGTTGAAGATGTGCGTTCATGAGTATGTTCCCTGATCCTGTTCCTGGCAGCTCTTAAACGAGCTGCCGCCCCTTCGCGTCAATGGCGGTCGCAACGGCTTCGTCGGTTGCCTCGTCCGGCAGCAACATCTCGTTATGAGCCTTGCCCGATGGAATCATCGGGAAGCAGTTTGCGAGATTAGCAACGCGGCAATCGAAGATGACTGGCCGCTTGACTTCGATCATTTCGGCAATCTTGTCATCCAGCTCGGCCGGATTGTCGCAATACATGCCCACGGCCCCATAGGCTTCGGCCAGCTTCACGAAGTCCGGCATGGCTTCCGTATAGGAGTTGGACAGACGGTTACCATGCAGAAGCTGCTGCCACTGGCGCACCATGCCCATATACTGATTGTTCAAGATGAAGATCTTGACCGGCAGATTGTACTGAATGGCGCAGGACATTTCCTGAATGCACATTTGGATCGAGGCATCGCCTGCAATATCGATGACAAGCGCTTCCGGATGGGCAACCTGCGCACCAATCGCCGCCGGCAAACCATAGCCCATCGTTCCCAGGCCGCCCGAGGTCAGCCAGCGGTTCGGCGCTTCGAAACCGAAGAACTGGGCCGCCCACATCTGATGCTGACCAACTTCCGTGGTGATGAAGGTCTCGCGCCCCTTGGATGCCTCATAGAGCCGCTGGATAGCGTATTGCGGCATGATGACATCGTTGGAATTCTTGTAGGCAAAGGACTTACGGGCGCGCCAGCGATTGATCTGGTCCCACCAGTCTGCCGTCTGCGCCTTCTCCGGCTTGTTTGCCAGTGCCCGCCAGACACGAACCATATCTTCCAGAACACGACCGACATCGCCGACGATCGGAACATCAACCCGAACATTCTTGTTGATCGAGGACGGATCGATATCGATGTGAACCTTGCGCGAGTTCGGCGAGAAGGCATTCAAACGGCCCGTGATACGGTCGTCGAAGCGCGCGCCGATGCAGACCATGACGTCACAATCATGCATGGCCATGTTGGCTTCATAGGAACCGTGCATGCCCAGCATTCCGAGCCAGTTTGGGCCAGATGCCGGATAGGCACCGAGACCCATCAGTGTGGATGTGATCGGGAAGCCGCTCAGCTCAACCAGTTCCCGCAGCAACCGGGTCGCTTCCGGACCAGAATTGATGACGCCGCCGCCAGTGTAGAGGATCGGACGACGGGCGGTTGCCATCAATTCAACAGCGGCGCGAATGGCATTGAGATCACCCTGAACTTTCGGCTGGTAGCTCTTCTCGACAGCATCGTTCGTCTTCGGCGTATAGGTGCCGGTGGCGAACTGGATGTCCTTCGGAATATCGACAACGACCGGACCGGGGCGACCCGACTGCGCGATCCGGAATGCTTCATGAATGATACCGGCCAGCTCGTTCACATCCTTGACCAGCCAATTGTGCTTGGTGCAAGGGCGCGTGATACCAACCGTATCGCATTCCTGAAACGCATCGGAGCCGATCAGCGTGGTAGGGACCTGGCCAGTCAGGCAGACCAACGGGATCGAATCCATCAGGGCGTCCTGCAGCGGCGTTACCGCATTGGTGGCGCCGGGACCGGAGGTGACCAGCATGACGCCGACCTTGCCGGTGGAACGCGCATAGCCTTCGGCAGCATGTCCGGCACCCTGCTCGTGACGGACGAGAATGTGCTGAATGTCGTCCTGCTGAAAGATCTCGTCATAGATCGGAAGCACGGCGCCGCCGGGATAGCCGAAAATATGCTCGACGCCATTATCTTTCAGGGCCTTCAGAACGATCTCCGCCCCTGTCATTCTATTCTCTGTACCCGTCATGTCCAAATCCGTTTCTGCTGTTTTCGAAGCGGCCGCAGGGCCTGATTGAAGGCATAAAAAAAGGCCCCTTGAGGAGCCTTCGGTAGCGCATGGGTGCTTTCGCCGGATGGTTACACCATCCTGCCCATGCGCCTTCCCACCACGATAAGTGCGTTTGATACGATCATGGGCGAAACTGTTAGCCATAAAATTTCGCAACGTCAATGCAATTGAGCAAGAAATGGCCGCTTGGCCAGCCGTTTTCGCCGCATTTCTCGCCAACTTGACCAGCGCTCTTGAACCATGCGGATGAGGCCCGTCCACCTCAGCTGTCTGCAAGCGTACGGTCCATTATGATGTTCAAAAACGAAGCGTGTGTCACAGAGCGGAAAGGACTTGTTAAGGCCGGATCACTATGGTCATGGAAATTAAGCATTATTCCATCCGAGGATGATGATATCCGGTCATAGCCTGATGACAGAGGCCACTCCTTGCGCAATAACGACCTTCAAAAATCGGCATCGGCTGGAGAGCAGGAACGGCGAGACGGGATGCACCCCGGCAACCGCTTGCTCGGTCGCGTCGTTGCCTGCACGGGATCACGCGCGACAATCTCGGCAGTGACCGAAGGTGGCTCGACCGAGCTCTCCGAACTGTGGTCAGTCGGCCGGTTGATTTCCATCAGCGTCGGAACGAACCGCGTCGTTGCCCTCACCTGCTCCATGGCAACAGCCGGGAACCAATGGGGCGAAACGCGCGACAACGAATTCCACGTCGAGGTCGAACTGCTCGGAGAAGTGCGCGTCGGACCGGACGGGCGCGAAGAGTTCAGCGGCGGCATTTCCGCCTATCCCTATCTCGGCGCCATCGCCCATCGAATTCGCTCCGCCGACCTCGTTCGCATCTATGATACCGGCAAGGCGGATACCTGTGTGGTCGGAAAGCTGACGCAGGACGAAAGCATCGACGCAGCGATACACATCCCTTCGATGCTTTCCAAGCATTTCGCCATCGTTGGCTCCACCGGCGTTGGCAAGTCCACCGCCGTCTCGCTGCTTCTGCACAAGGCGATTGAAATCGACCCCAAGCTGCGTGTTCTCATTCTGGATCCGCACAACGAGTTCGCCGCCGCATTTCCAGACCATGCCGTGGTCATAGACACGGACAATCTGGACCTGCCCTTCTGGCTGATGCGTCTGGACGAATTCTCCGAAATTGTATTTCGCGGACGCCCGGCCGTAGCCGAAGAACTGGACATCCTGCGAGACCTGATTCCGGAAGCCAAGAAAGCCTTTCGTGGCAGCGAATCCTCGCTGATGCGCAGGCAGACCGAACGAAGCTCGGTCACAGCAGACACGCCTGTTCCCTACCGCATGGCCGATCTTCTGGCACTGATCGACGAGCGTATAGGCCGCCTGGAGGGTCGCAGCGAAAAGCCCGCACTCCGTTCGCTGAAGATGCGCATCATGGCGGCGATCAACGATCCCCGCTATCACTTCATGTTCTCCAACAACACGATCAATGACACGATCATGGAGACCATTGCCCATATCTTCCGAATTCCAGGAGACGATCGCCCTATTTCCACCTTCCAGCTGTCTGGTATCCCTTCAGAAGTCGTGAATTCGGTCGCCTCCATCCTGTGCCGCATGGCCTTTGAGTTGGCGCTGTGGAGCGACGGTGCCATCCACATGTTGGTGGTTTGCGAAGAGGCACATCGCTACGTTCCGGCAGACCGTGACCTGGGCTTCTTCCCGACCCGCCAGGCGATTGCCCGCATCGCCAAGGAAGGTCGCAAATATGGCGTTTCACTGGGAGTCATCACCCAGCGCCCTGGAGAGCTGGATCAGACGATCCTCTCCCAGTGCTCGACCGTGTTTGCAATGCGGCTGGCCAATGATCGCGACCAGGACATCATCCGTTCGGCGATCCCCAACTCGTCTGTCTCCAATACGAGTTTCATTTCCTCCATCGGCAACGGTGAAGCGATCGCCTTTGGCGAGGCCATCACGGTTCCCATGCGCATGCGTTTCACCCGCCTGAGCGAAGATATGCTGCCAAAAGCGAACGGCGTATCCGACAAGGGAAGCGAGATCACACCGGACAATGTCGACCTGCGGACGATTGTGACGCGCATGCGTGCAATCAGCGGCCCCGATATTTCTGCTTTCCAGAAAAGTGTCAGCGCTTCCGATCAGAGGGATGGCATGCGCCTGGATGCTCCGGCTAGCGAGCCGGAAGTGGAAAGCTGGGAGCGGGAACTGAAGGCACAGGTCGAGCGCCGTTATTCAAGCCCGGCTCCGGCACCTCCCTATTCTCCCGGTGCAGCACGTCTGACGCCCGTCGAGCCTCGGCTGGAATCCTATCGGCCGGATATGCTTCCCGGCGCACGCAATGAGCAGCCTGCCCCGGCCGAATCTCGCATCGTGCGGCGCGAGACTACACCAGAGCCCCCGCCGACCTACCCAGCGCAGACACGCTCCAATGGAAACGAAGATGTGCAGGCCGTTCGCAACACGCTTCTGCGCCGCGAAGGTTCTCTGCGGGACTCGCTTCTCAGAAAGCCGCTGAGCAGCCTCTACGATAAGGATTGAACCGGGCCGTAGGGGTCAAATCTCTCCCAGCTTTCATCCATCTGATTGCGGAACCACGTCATTTGGCGCTTGGCATATTGCCTCGTCAAAGCCGAGCCTCGCTCGACAACCATTTCGCGCGTCATGTCTCCACGCAGATGCGCGGCGATTTCCGCAACGCCAATCGCTTTCATTGCCGTCGCATCCGAAGGAGGATCGAGCGCAAGAAGTCGCTCGACTTCCTCGACCGCGCCTGTCGCCAGCATGATGTCGAAACGCCGGTTGATACGATCATGCAAAAGACCACGGTCCGGAAGAACGACGAGCTTGCGGCTTCGAGCGGGATCGACGATGATCGGCCCTGATTGCTGCTGGAAATAGGCAATGGACTTGCCCGTAGCACTGAACACCTCCAGCCCTCGCACAATCCGGTGTCCGTCGGTCGGGTTGAGGCGCTCGGCAAGCTGGGGATCGCAGCCGCGAAGCACGTTATGGAGAGCTTCAGGCCCATCATCGAGCAGACGCTGACGCAAACCATCCCGGATCTCAACTGGGATCTCCGGCATATCGGAGAGGCCGCCAGTCAGGGCCTTGAAGTAGAGACCGGTGCCACCCACAAACACAGGCAAACGGCATTCTTTTCTGAGTTTGGGAAGAAGCGCCTGCACATCTCTCAGCCAGTCCCCGGTCGAATAGCTGCAAACAGCCGACACATGACCGTAGAGATGGTGCGGAATTCCGTCCATCTCCTCTTCGGAAGGGCGCGCAGTCAGCACCCGCAACGTGTCGTAGACTTGCATGCTGTCTGCATTGATCACGACACCGTTGTGTTGACGGGCAAGCGATAGCGCAAGCGCCGACTTGCCGCCCGCCGTTGGCCCGGTTATCAGGATGGCCTCGAAATCTTGCCGAAGGTTATTCATCATGGCTCTCGTTGCCACGCTCATTGCCCATCCGTCAAATCCTGTTCTTGATGCCAAGGCGGGAGAACGCGCAGCCGAAGCCGTCAACGCCGCTGGTCTTTATTGGCTGGCCGATGGCATTGCCTGCGATGTGGCGCTTCGCAACGAAGCCGATGCGGCGGTAAGCGAGCAGCAGTTGCGCCACGCCCTTTCCGACCTTCCGATCGATGTCGTCGTTCAGCATGTAGAAACGCGCCGGAAGAAGATCCTGATCGCCGACATGGATTCCACCATGATTGGTCAGGAATGTATTGATGAGCTTGCGGATGTCGTTGGGCTGAAGGAGCAGGTATCCGCCATCACTGCCCGTGCCATGAACGGCGAAATCGCGTTTGAACCGGCACTGCGAGAACGGGTGGCGCTTCTGAAGGGTCTCCCGATCACGGTCGTGGATGATGTCATTGCCAAGCGCATCACGCTCACCTCCGGTGGGCCGGAACTCATCGCCACCATGCGCGCCAAAGGCTTCTACACCGCGCTCGTATCGGGCGGTTTCACCGTTTTCACCAGCAGAATCGCAGACATGCTAGGCTTCCATGAAAACCGTGCGAACATTCTGCTGGAGAAAGACGGCATCCTCACTGGAGAAGTGGCCGAACCTATTCTCGGCAAGCAGGCCAAGGTCGACGCGCTGAACGATATCGCTGAAAAGCTTGGGATCTCCCCGGATGAGGCAATGGCAGTCGGCGATGGCGCGAATGATCTCGGCATGCTCGGCCTTGCCGGCTCCGGCGTTGCGCTCCATGCAAAGCCCACAGTATCGGCGCAGGCGAAGATGCGCATAGACCATTCGGATCTGACAGCGCTTCTCTACATTCAAGGCTATCGCAGAAGCGATTTCGTCACACCATGATCGGAGGTGGGGCACCGCGGATCATTCTGGAAACGGAGCGGCTGGTTCTGCGAAGCTGGCTTGAGCAGGACCGCGATCTTTTTCGGGAGATCAATGCAGATCCGAAGGTGATGGAGTTCTTCCCATTCCGCCGCAATCATGCGGAAGCCGATGCGCTGTTTGATCGCGTCAACGCGATGATCAAGGAAGATGGCCTCGGCTTCTACGCTGTGGAATTGAAGGAGACGGGCGAAGCCATGGGCTTCTGCGGTCTGGCTCCGGCCAACATGCCGGGCATCTTTCCCCAAGAGACGATCGAGATCGGCTGGCGCCTCGCCACCCGTTTCTGGGGGAACGGTTATATCACAGAATCCGCAAGCGCACTGATCGGCCACGGCTTCCGCGCGATGCATCTGGCGGCAATCGTTTCCTTCGCGGTAGAGAATAATCACCGGTCAACAGCGGTAATGAAGCGCATTGGCATGCGGCGCTGCCCGGAAATGGATTTTGACCACCCGCGCGTGCCGGATACACACCCGCATCTCAAACGGCATGTCACCTACGCAATCGTGAACGAAGCAGTGATGCCCGACTTCAGGGACTGAAGGCCCGCTCTATTCGAGAGGGATTGCAACGAAACGCAACTGTCCGTCCGGTCCGGCAATCATCATATGCGCGTTGCGGCGCCCCTCACCCTTCAGCTCGTTGATCCGGTTGATGACATCTTCCGGCGATGACGTGAAGCTCTGGCCGACTTCCACGATGACTTCACCCACCTTCAGACCCTTTTCCGCCGCAGGAGAACCCGCCTGCACGGCGGTGATAACAACCCCTTCGACGCTATCGGCAATGCCGAAGTTTTTTTGACGTTCATCTGTCAGGTCGGAAAGAGTGAGGCCCAGAACGGAGACCGTATCCTGTGGCGGCTGGGGCACCTGATTCTGGCCATCCTTTTTCTGATCCTTCTCGGCAAGGGCCGGCGCATCGTCACCCGTCTCGGGCTCGGCCCCATCCTCAAGACGGCCGAGAGTAACCTTGACGGTCTGTTGCTTGCCATCACGCATGATGATGACATCTACTGCCTTGCCGACAGGGCTTTCGGCGACTGCGAGCGGAAGATCGCGCATTTCCTTGACCTGCTTGCCGTCGAAGGTGATGATCACATCACCAGCCTTGATCGTGCCGTTGTCGACGGGACCACCCTTGATCACGCCGGAAACGAGAGCGCCACGCGCTTCCTTCAGGCCCAGGCTCTCGGAAACCTCATCCGTCACGGGTTGGATGCGCACGCCGAGCCAGCCGCGACGGGTTTCACCAAACTCGATAAGCTGCTGCACGATGTTCTGCGCAAGCTCTGTCGGCACCGCAAAACCGATCCCGATCGAGCCGCCACTTGGGGAAATGATCGCGGTGTTGATGCCGATCACCTCGCCATACATGTTGAACAGCGGGCCACCGGAATTGCCCTTGTTGATGGCGGCATCGGTCTGGATGAAGTTGTCATAGGGTCCGGCATTGATGTTACGGCCACGCGCCGAGATAATGCCGATCGTCACCGAACCGCCAAGCCCGAACGGGTTGCCGATGGCCATGACCCAGTCGCCGATCCGCATTTTCTTGGAATCGCCGAACTTCACCGCCTTGAGGGGCGCCTTTGGCTCGACCTTCAGGACCGACAGGTCGGTCTTGGTATCCGTGCCGACGAGCTTTGCCTTCAGCTTGGAACCATTGGGAAAAATGACTTCGATATCATCCGCGCCTTCGATGACATGGTTGTTGGTGACAACATAGCCGGAAGGATCGATGACGAAACCAGAGCCCAGCGAGTTGACCTTGCGGTTTCCCTGACCTTTTTCCTGACCATCGAAAAAGTCGTCGAAGAATTCCTGGAACGGTGAGCCCTTCGGCGATTGCGGGCTGGCGCCCTCACCCTTGACACTCTGTGAAGTGGAAATGTTGACGACGGCATCCAGCAGGCCCTCCGCAAGATCGGCGACAGAGCCCGGTCCAGGCTGGGTCACCGCCATCTTTGGCGGGCTTGGGGCCACGTTGGGTGTCAGGGCAAATGCCGGGACCATCGGGCTTGTTGTCAGCGCAACGGCCAGAACGGATGCCAACGAATACCTCAAGGATAATTGGAAGGTGTTCACAGTCAGGCTCCTCGTTCCGGAATGCATTAGCTATACGCCATCTAAGCGAGACGCTTCGTGAAAGATAAGGCGGAATAGCGACAGGGGAAATTATCTTTTCGTGAGCCCACAGCGAAGTTACTGAACATGCGTGAGCGACCACAAAAATGCAGAGGGCGGCTCGAAAGCCGCCCTCGCCGTTTGATTACTGCCGTGCAGGCTGCGTCGGTGCAGCTGGCGGCACGGCTCCTGCGGTCGAGCCGGAACTCTGGTTGAAGTACTTGAAGAACTGCGAATCCGGGCTGAGAACCATCGTCGTTCCCTTGTCGCTCAAAGCGGCCGTATAGGCACGCATGGAGCGATAGAACTCGAAGAAGCCAGGATCGCGAGCGAAGGCTTCCCCAAAGATCCGGTTACGCTGCGCATCACCCTCACCGCGGATGATTTCCGCATCGCGCTGGGCTTCCGAAACCAGTTCGACAACCTGACGATCCGCGATCGCACGACGGCGCTGGCCCTGTTCGTTACCACGAGCACGGATCAGCTCCGCTTCGGCAAGACGTTCTGCCTTCATGCGCTGATAGGTCTGCTGCGAGACTTCACGCGTCAGATCCGTACGACGGATGCGAACATCGCGAATGTTCAAGCCGAGGCTTTCCGCAGCCGCTTGAAGATCAGCGCGAACTTCCTGCATCATCGCGGAACGTTCGTCCGAAAGCGCGGCGCTGAAGTTCCGCAGACCGTAGACACGGCGCAGAGCGGCATCGAGACGCGTGCGCAGACGCGATTCGGCAGCGTTACGATCACCCGAAACGGTACCGCGGAAGCGGCCGGCATCGGAGATCTGGTAGACTACGAAGGCATCGACTTCGTAGAAGGCGCCGCCGCGAACCTGAACGCGGATGTTGTCGATATCGAAGCGCAGAGCGCGGTTTTCGATATACTGAACGCGATCTGCATCCATGAAGGCGAAGGGCAGCTTGAAGTACAGGCCGGGCTGCGACTTCACCGACTGGATCTGACCGAAGCGCACGACGATTGCCTGCTCGCGCTCGTTCACGACAAAAACCGATGAATAGGCAAGGAACAGCACGAGGCCAAGGCCGATCAGGACGGCCGGGAGACGACTGGAGTTCATGGACGGCCTCCCTGGTTCGTGTTGGTAGTACCCGCATTCGGACGGATCATATCATTGAGCGGCAGGTAGGGAACAACACCCTGCTTGTCGTCCAGAATGATCTTGTTCGAGTTCTTAAGTACACCTTCCATGGTTTCCAGGAAGATACGCTCACGCGTCACATCCGGAGCGACCTTATAGGCATCGTAGATGGACACAAAACGCTGTGCTTCACCGGTCGCCTCATTCACGACGCGATCCTTGTAGGCGGATGCCTCTTCGCGAACCTGTGCCGCCTGACCGCGTGCCTGACCAAGCTTCTGGTTGGCATACTGGTTGGCTTCTTCAACGAAACGATCTTCGTCCTGCTCGGCGCGCTGCACTTCTTCGAAAGCATCGGCAACCTCACGCGGTGGCGCTGCATCCTCGATCGGCACCGCATTGATCGCAATACCGGAACCATAGGTATCCATGGTGCCCTGAATGATATCGCGAACCTCAGTAGAGATCTGTTCGCGCGCATTACGGAACACATCCTGCGCCGGACGACGGCCAACGACTTCACGCATGGCGCTTTCGGCAACCTGCTGCAGCGTTGCGTTCGGGCTTTCGAGATTGAAGAGATAGGCGCGCGGATCGGTAACCGTAAACAGTACCGAGAACTGCACATTCACAATGTTCTGGTCGCCGGAAAGCATCAGGCCTTCGGTGGAATTCGCATTGCCGCGCCCACCAATATTCTGCTGCTGCTCGGTAACCTTCACGATCTCGACAGTTTCCACGGGCCAGAAATGCCAGTGAAGGCCCGGACCTGCAACCTCGTCCTTCGGCTTTCCGAAGCGAAGCTCTACGCCGCGCTCGTCCGGCTGAACCGTGTAGACCGACTGGAATGCTACAAATGCCAGAATGACGAGGAGAACGATTCCCAGCGCCCCACCATTGAACCCACCGGGAACTGCGCCGCGCAACCGGTCCTGGCTGCGACGAATAATGTCCTCCAGGTCCGGCGGTCCGCCGTTACCCCCTCCATTGCCGCCGCCGCCGCCTCGGGGGCGATTGGGGCCTTGCCCCCAAGGCCCCTGATTATTGCCGCCGCCCCCCCAGGGACCGCCGCCATTCTGATTGCTCCAAGGCATCAAAACCTCTTTGTTCGTGAAACTCCCACCCTCGATCAACCGCGCCGGAACTTGCGGCAGCCGGGTCTTGCCCCGTTATAGGTATGCGCAACACCGCTTTCAACGCGCCAAGGGGTCACTTCGCAGTGTTTGGTAACGAAATGTTTCAAATGGCCGCAGGGCGACGCCGATAAACGGCAAAAACGGTCGAAAAATTATCTTTTTCGCCCGCCGGCACGGTTTCTCTTTCCACGCATTCAAACAGCTGCTCATCAACGACTGGAAAGTACGTGTCGCCGTCTTCGATTACCGCATCCACATGCGTGAGATACAGCGTATCGGCGAGCGGCAAGGCCTGAGTATAGATCTCGCCACCACCGATGACCGCAATCTCGCGGGCATTTGTCTCCACCGCAATCTCTTGGGCCCTCTCCAAAGCCCTTGCGAGCGAATCAGCCGTTTCGACACCCTCAGCCGAACAGGATGGATCCCGTGTCACAACCACATGCGGACGCCCAGGGAGCGGGCGGCCGCCGAAACTCTCGAAGGTCTTGCGGCCGACGACAACCGGATTTCCCAGCGTCATCGCCTTGAAGCGCTTGAGATCGGTCGACAGCTTCCACGGCATGTCACCGTTGCGACCGATCACTCTGTTGGTGGAAACCGCCGCAATGAGGACGACTGGCCTTTTTGCGTCATCACCCATCACACGGCCACCTTGGCCTTGATATGCGGATGCGCCTCATAGCCCACCAGATTGAAATCCTCGAACGTGAAGCCGAAGAGATCGGTCACGTCGGGATTGATCTCCATGCGCGGCAACGGCTTCGGCTCGCGCTGGATCTGGATCTCGGCCTGCTCGAAGTGGTTTGAATAGATATGGGCATCGCCGAGCGTATGGATGAACTCACCCGGCTTGTAGCCCGTAACCTGTGCAACCATCATCGTCAGCAGCGCATAGGAGGCAATATTGAACGGAACGCCGAGAAAGATATCCGCAGAGCGCTGGTAGAGCTGACAGGAGAGCCGGTCCCCGGATACGTAGAACTGAAAAAGGCAATGGCAGGGCGGAAGCGCCATGTCATCAACCTGGGCAGGATTCCAGGCAGAAACGATATGGCGGCGTGAGTTCGGGTTCTTCCTGATCGCATCCACAAGATTGGCGATCTGGTCCACATGGCCACCATCCGGCTTTGGCCAGGAACGCCACTGATAGCCATAGACCGGGCCGAGATTGCCCTGCTCATCCGCCCATTCGTCCCAGATCGAAACACCGTTTTCCTTGAGGTAGGCGATGTTCGTGTCGCCCTTCAGAAACCAGAGTAGTTCGTGAATAATCGAGCGCAGATGAAGCTTCTTGGTGGTGACGATCGGGAAACCATCGGCCAGGTCGAAACGCATCTGATAGCCGAAGACCGACCGCGTACCCGTCCCGGTCCGGTCTCCCCGGTCCATTCCGGTTTCCATAACGTGACGAAGAAGATCGAGATATTGTTTCATGACAGGCCTGTAGATTCTGCTGGAGCGCAATTATAGGCTCGAAGCCCGCAAACGATAGTGCTCCTGGGTCTTATCCACGCTGCTTTGCCAATTGCATGAAGGGAATGCACAATCTCCCCTTTTCATCGCGCAGAGAAACACCTATATCAACCTTGCCGGGGCTTGCTTCGGCTATGGCGATAAATGGTCGGTGTAATAAACCTATTGGACCCGGGGGCGGTACCCGGCGCCTCCACCAAAAACCGGTCGGTAAGCGAGTGTGTCTCGGACCGGCTTTTGATGGGGGCGAAATAGGATCGACAAGGGCGTAAAGATCGTACTTTTGCTCGGCATGATACCGCCGTTATCGGGTCACAAGTGTAGTTGCAAACGACAACAACGCTAAGGGTTACGCTCTCGCTGCCTAATGGCGGTGCGGGAAACCCGCTCCAAGTCCTCTAGGTTAGCCCCTTGAGGCGGGGTCCGAAGGCACCTGGCAACAGAAGCCTTCACCTTCCCGCTTCACGTGTTTTTCGCTATCTTCGTCATGACTCGTCTCACCGGGGCTTCCGCAGGGAAACTTGCTGGCTTATAACGGGCAGACAAATCGCAAGAAAAACATCGAACTGATTGGAAGACAATGACGATGGGTCAGGATCATATCCGTTACGACATTCTGGCACAGGACGCCCTTCGCGGCGTTATTCGCAAGGTTTTGTCGGAAGTGGCTGCCACCAGCCGTCTGCCGGGCGACCATCATTTTTTCATCACGTTCCTCACCGGTGCTCCGGGTGTTCGGATCTCTACCCACTTGAAGGACAAGTATCCGGAACAGATGACAATCGTCATCCAGCATCAGTTCTGGGATCTGAAAGTGTCCGATACGCATTTCGAAATCGGTCTTTCGTTCTCGGATACGCCCGAGCGGCTCTACATTCCATTCAACGCAATTCGCGGTTTCTACGATCCATCCGTCAACTTCGAACTCGAATTCGAGGTTCCGCTGGCGGACGAGGAAGAGGCTTCCGCAGAGATTACAGCCTATCCGGCGGATGCTGTGGCGAAGCCTGGTTCCGAGGAAGAAGCCAAGTCCGATGATGACAAGAAGCCCGGCTCGGGTTCTGTTGTCTCGTTGGATTCCTTCCGCAAAAAGCACTGATTTCTGCGCGGGTTCTGCCATGTGTGCTGATATCATCAACCTGAAATTGGCCCGAAAGGCCAAGGCCCGCTCTGAAAAGGAGCGGCAGGCAGAGCAGAATCGCATCACATTCGGCAGAACCAAACAGGAAAAATCCCTGACCAAAGCCCTGAACGAGAAAGCATCGAAGCAACTCGATCAAGGCAAGCTGGAAAAGAACGACGAGGCTGACTGAGTGTCGGCCTCTTTTAATATCTCCAGGCAACCCGTGTGAAGGCTGGAGAGCGCCCGGATGATTCGCAAGCATTCCACAACCCTCCATGGACACCGTACAAGCTTCACGCTGGAGGATGTGTTCTGGGACGAACTGAAGCTGATTGCGGGAAAGCGCCAGATCAGCCTTGCGGGTCTGATTGCTGAAATCGATGACAATCGCGAGGCGGAGAGTAACCTGTCATCCGCATTGAGAATTTACGTACTCCAGTGGATCAAGACCCAGCATAGGTAGCAATTCCCGTCGTCGGCAGTGTCAGTAGGGCGCGACCCCCGGCAAACCGTTGTTCGGGCGGAATTGATCTCCGGTCGGAGGAATAGTCAGCGCTGGCGTCGCATCCTGAGCAGAAGGCTGACGTTGCTCAATCGCCTTCTCCTGCTCACGCTGCCTCTGCGCTTCCGCTGCCCGCTCTTTCGCCTCCTGTTCGGCACGAGCACGAGCCTCGGCCTCCGCCTTTTCGCGTTGCGCTTTGCGCTCCACCTCAAGCGATTGGTAAAGGGACACTTCCCTGCGCAGCCGCTGCTTTTCAAGAACACTGGCCTGAAGCGTCTCAACCCGCCTGCGCTCACGCTCGAAAGCACGCAGCGAAAGATAGTTTGTTAGCCCACCCACTTCCAACTCACGCGTGGGCGCGTCCCACGGACCGGAAAACTGAAGTCCAACACTCGCCTCGCCACCGGCAATGGCATTCTCGCCAAGCGCATAGGTGACCACGAGCTTTCCATCCAAAGTCTGGTCTGGAAGATTGAACCGCGCCTCGCCGGACAAAGCGGCCGGTCCCGCCTGTGCGGTAATGCTTTGAAAGCGCAGCTGGCCGGAACTCACCGTGAAAGGCAGCGTCACGGCTCCGATTCGGGTTGGCCCTGCATAAAGAACTGCCTCCGCGATTGGGCGAACCTTGCTTTCGGTCACATCGCCCTGAATGCGGTCGGCAGCACTGAGGAGAGAACTCACCGGATCCTGTGCCAGATCCGGCAAGACAACATCAGCAAGGCGCAACGAGCCGGATCCGTTGAGTGCGGTCACCAGGCCTGCCGGTGTCTTTGCGGTTGCTTCCGCGGCGAGCTCGAAACTAAGCTTGCCTGTCGCAACGGGATGGTTGGCCCGCAACCACATCAGCGGCGCCAGATCGGCGTCCTTGAGCGCCAGACGCGATTGCAGCAAACCGATGCCATCGCTATTCGACAGCGCCAGACGACCGGAGATCGTGCCGCCAAGCCATTTGCCGCGCAGTTCCTCCAGCGTCATGCCGCCACTGCGATTGACGAAACGCATCGCAACGTTTTGCGCAGGCTGGGTGCCCGGCGATACGAGAACCTGATCGACAGACACATCCAGATTAAGGTCAGCCTGCCGGAACATCGGAGCAGCCAATTGCTTGGCAGACAGTTCACCGGTTTCAGCATCCTGCAGCGGTCCGTAAACCGCTTCGGCGAGCCACAATAGGTCCATGGCGCCGAGGTTGAGCTTGCCGCTGATCGTGGGGATTGGGGCTGCACGATCGAAAACAAGATCGCCACCCAGCGTATTGCCAGCGACATTACCGGACACCTCGCCGAGACGAACGGCCTTCGTTTCCAATATCATCTTCGATCTGAGATCGACGGGCAGACCGGTACCGAGTTGCGGCAGGCCGAAACCGCCGGCAAGCAGGGTCGGCTCGAGATCAGAACTCTTGAGGCTCACCGAATAGCTGCCATTGCCGAAACTGTCCGGCGCAAGGCTCATCCCGCCTTCAGCCACCAATTCGGTCAGATCGGTCCGGTAACCGAACCGAACCTGTATCGGCTGGGAAAGCCGACCACTGGCGCTGACATCGATGACGCCGTTATAATCGCCATCGAAGGGAAATGTGGAAATGCCAATCTGGTCGAGAAGGGTGAGCGATTCGGTATTGGCCAGCCTGGCCGAGGCCTGAAATTCAGTTTCCTGCGTCAGGTCAAAGAGATGCAGTGCCTTTATGTCGGAGGAGATCAGCGTGCCGTTCGAACTGCCGCTGACTTTAATGACCGCTGCATCACCCAGTGTAACATCCACAGTCAGCTTCGTATCCGCATACCGGTCAGCACTACGCGCCATGCGTTCCAGAACCGGATGCCTTGGCAGGCGCTCTCTCAGCATCGCCAGAAAACCTGCCGCATCCGGTGCCGTGAGACTGACAGTGCCTTGACCGGAATAATCGAAAATCGAGCCTTCGCCACTCCCTTTTGCCAGAATACTGGCGCCCGCCAGATTGGCAATATTCAGCTGCGGCACGGTCAATTTCCCGTCGCCGAACTCGAACCGCGTTTCAAAGCCCTGCGCGCCGACGCCGAAAGCCGTCAGCCGGTCGGCCTTCAAATGCGCTGACAGCTTGTGATCGAGCACATCGTCACCGGCGTCATTACCGGTCATCAGCGAGGCAAGTGCCCGCAAGGCATCGAGATCGATCTCATTGCCTGCAAGATCTACCGCAAGCTGCGGCACCGCTGCCGCCTCCGTGGCGGAGGTCCGACGCACTTGCCCCTTCAGCGTTGCGCTGCCAACAGCCACCTCAAGATTGTTAAAGACCTGCACACCGGTTGTCAGATCGACGTCGGCGGAGAAACCCGCCGCCTTGAGACGCCGGATTGCAGGGTCGACCTTGCCGGTCAACCAGTCGGAAAGGCCAGAAGGCTGGTTGGAAGCCAACACCATCTTGCCCTTGAAACCGGCGCTACCCTTGAGGCTCAGCCGACCATCAAGTTCCACCTGCGTCCTGCCGGGAAGCGTGGCGACCGCATTTTCGATCTGCCATCCGGTTTGAGCCGGACGAATGTCCAGCCGGATATCACGCAGGGTCGTTCCCTCCGTCACGATCGCCGGAAGGCTAATTGTTGCCCGCCCCGGCACCTGCGGCACGGGAATATTGGCAGCCATGTCGATCAGGGCATGAAGGCGTCTTTGGGCGGAGACATGCGGATCACGGGCCGTCTTGCCCTTGGCCAACATGTCGCCTGCCAGCTTCTCGACATCCACCTGCTGGCCGTCCGCCGTCAGCAGAAATTCCGGCCTGTCACCGGTATCCAGCGTCGCCTCACCGGTAATGACATAGGGATTATCAGCGGCACCGGCTTCAACACGATATTCAGGAATCCGGATGCGCTCGTTCGTCAACTCGAACTTGCCCTTGGTGCGCGGCGGCGGAACACGTTTCTCCGCGACGGCCACCCCATTGGCAACTGGCTGATCTTGAAAGACGAGGTTAAAGGCGCCCTTATAGGCGGGCTTGGCATCGGCCACGCCGAGCATACCGTCGAGCTGAACCTCGACCGGCTGGATATCCGGCCAAAGGCGAAGTTTCAAAGGCACCTGACCGGCCTGTGCGTCCGGCTCTCCACTGCTCAGCGAGAACTTCGCCTCGTAACCGTCCAGCGTTCCATTGCCTTCGGCCCGCCACGGCCCTGCTAGCGAGCTTGCAGACAGATCGGCGGTGAGCTTGCTAAGAGTTCTGTTGCGACCAGTCGCCTCGTCAATGAACTGGATCTCGGCGCCCGTAATGTGCACATCTTCCAGCACGACGTTACGTGCGGGAATAGCCGGCCGGCTGCCGCGCATCCAATCCAGCTTGCCGTCCTTCAGAAGGCGGATACGGGCCTTGGGGTTTACCAGCCGCATGTCGAAAACGCGCGCCTCGCCGGAGAGGAAGGGCGCCAGTTCCAAATCCATGGAAAACTCTGCCACCTGGATCAGCGGCGTTCCATCAAGATCCTGCCCCACGCGAACATCGCGCATCGTAACCGAAGGGAAAGGCAAAAGTCGGGCATCGACGCTGCCATGCACGGTCACCTTCTTGCCAAGGATTCGGCTGGCCTGTTCTTCGAAGCTGAGCCGGAAACTGCTCCAGTCCACGAACAGCGGAGCAAACAGCGCTGCGAACAACGCAATCACCACCAGACCGCCAAACAGCAGGAAAAGACGTCCCAACAACCGGACCACTCCTTGATTTCGGAGGTCTATTTAAAATTCTACAGGCTCCCGCACAAGCCGTGCAAGGATCGTATCAGGTTGTTTCCCGCAGGATCTTGCCTGGATTAAAGATATTCTTCGGATCCACCGCCCGCTTGATCGTCCGCATCAGGCCAAGCGCAGGCCCGGCCTCCTCTTCGAGAAAACTCATCTTGCCCTGCCCGATGCCGTGCTCGCCCGTACACGTTCCGCCGCAAGCAAGAGCGCGTCGGTTCAAGCGCTCAACGAAGGCTTCGATCCGTGCGACATCAGCCGGATCCTTGTCGTTGAACAAAATGGACAGATGGAAGTTGCCATCTCCGGCATGACCGACGATCGGTGCAAGAAAGTCATTCTCGACGATATCTGCATGGGTCGCGGCCACGCAGTCGGCTAATTGCGAAATCGGCACGCAAACATCCGTTGCCAGTATCGTGAGGTCAGGGCGCAGGGCACGGGCCGCCCAATAGGCATCATGCCTCGCCTTCCACAGCTTGGCGCGCTCTTGCGCATCGGCCGTCCAGCGGAAACTTTCGCCGCCGCATTCCTCGGCAATCATGGAAAACTGTTCGGATTGCAGGGTCACTGTCTGATCCGTGCCATGGAACTCAAGGAAAAGCGTCGGCTTTTCTTCATAGGACAGCCCGGAATAGGCATTGCAGGCGCGGATCTGTACCTCGTCCAGAAGCTCGATACGCGCAACGGGAATGCCCATCTGAATGGTCATGATCACCGCATCGCAGGCCGCCTTGACGCTTGGGAAAGCACAGACACCGCCACCGATCTTTTCCGGTATTCCCTGCAGGCGAAGCGTAATGGAGGTGAAGACGCCGAGCGTCCCCTCCGAACCAACGAAGAGCCGGGTCAGATCGTAGCCTGCGGAAGACTTCTTGGCACGGCTTCCGGTGCCAATCTCCTCGCCGTCTGCTGTCACGACAGTCATGGCGAGCACATTGTCCTTCATGGTGCCATAACGCACGGCGTTGGTGCCGGAAGCGCGCGTTGCCGTCATGCCACCGATCGAGGCGTTCGCACCAGGATCAATCGGGAAGAAAAGGCCCGTATCGCGGAGATAGACATTCAACTGCTCACGCGTTACGCCCGGTTCGACGGTCACATCCAGATCCTCCCGCGAAACGCGCAAGATCCGGTTCATGCGCGAAAAATCGATAGAAATTCCGCCCGAAGGTGCGTTGACCTGCCCCTCCAGCGACGAACCGGTGCCGAACGGAATGATCGGCACACCGTGCTCAGAGCAGGCTCTAACGACCGCTTTGACGTCGTCAGCAGTCTCGACGAACACCACGGCATCCGGCAGCTGTCGGGTCAGATAGGTCGTCGTATGGGTATGCTGCTCACGAAAGGCCTGCCCGGTCTGAAGCTTGTCGCCAAGCGTCCCCCGCAACGCCTCGATCACAGCCACGACTGCGGCCTCGTTTCGCACACCGGGGCGCACATCCCTCAAGACCATGATCTTCTCCATTGAATGCCGAGCAGTAGAACCCGGCATCTTTGGTAGGAGAGGATCATTGTTTTGTCTATCAGTTTCGGCTCACGGATAGGCTTCTCCGTGTAACATTTGGATCTGCTCACTCCGCTGCCAGCAGAGGCCGCTCTTTCTCCTCGTTCGCCGCCGGACGAGAAGCCGTGACCAGTTCCTCATGCAGCCTTTGCTCTTCATGCGCGTGCGGCTTGGCAAAGCGTGCGATCAGGAGATAGGCAAGCGGCGTAATGAACAACGTAACGATTGTTGCCAGACCCAACCCACCAACGATGACCCAGCCAAGCGCAATGCGTGCTTCTGCACCCGCACCCTGCGCGAATACCAGCGGCACACCACCAAGGATCGTCGCGATCATGGTCATCATCACCGGACGAAGGCGCAGAGCGCATGCCTTTTCGATTGCCTCGCGAACGGCCATTCCCTGATCTCGAAGCTGGTTGGCGAACTCCACGATCAGAATGCCGTTTTTGGCCATGACCCCGACAAGGAGAACAAGTCCGATCTGGCTGTAGACGTTGAGCGTCGAGCCCGTCAGCACCAGAGCGAAGACCGCACAGGCCAATCCGAGCGGCACCGTGGTCATAATGATGACGGCGGACAACACGCTTTCGAACTGTGCCGCCAGAACGAGGAAGATGATGGCAATCGCAAAGCCGAAGGTAATGGCCATGCCGCTTGAATTCTCACCCAGCGTCTTGGCTTCAGCCAACGGCATCAGCCGCGCGCCAGGAGGCAGAAGCGGCTGCGCCAGCGCCTGTGCTTCCTGAAGCGCCTGACCCAGCGAAACGCCCTCGCCGAGACCAGCCGAAATCGAAACCGCGGCCAGTTGCTGCTCGCGGTTCAGGCGCGGCGCGACTGCCCCTTCCTTGAGGGCGACGACCGTGGCCATTGGCACGACCTTGCCATCATTGGTGCGCAGGAAGATGTTCTGCAAATCGGTCGGATCGTCGATCGGCTGCATCGTGGAGGTCAACTTGACCGGATAGGCCTCTCCGTTCACGAAGACATCAACGATGGAACGCCCTTCCAGCAATGCCTGCATGGCGGTGGACAGGCCGGTGATATCGATGCCCAGATCGGACGCACGCTCACGGTCGATGGAGACCGAAAGCTGCGCCTGCGTCGGTTCGTTGTCCAGACGCGGCGTCTGGAAATCCGGGTTCTTTTCCATGGCCTGAACGAGCTTGATGGCGGCGGCGGTCAGCTTTGTATGCTCGTTGCCCACCAGCGCAAACTGCAAGCCATTCCCCGCCCCGCGAATACGCAGGCTGTTGGACTGAATCGCGAAACCGCGCACCGCTGGAACCTTCGCCGCAGCCGCATTGACATCTGCAACGATCTGGTTCTGGGTGCGCGTGCGTTCGCCCCAGGGCGCCAACGTCATCACCATGAAACCGCTATTTGTTGAGTTGCCCATGCCGGAAATGGAGAAGATGTTTCGGATCTCACCCGAGTCGACCAGCGGCTGAAGATTTTCCTCGACGCGACGTATCTGGTCCTGCGTGTATTCAAGGCTCACACCCTGCGGTGTGGTCAACCGCATCGATACCAGGGATCGATCTTCCAGCGGCGTCAGCTCGTTCTTGACCAGACCGAATGCGACGAAGGCCGCCGCGCCGAACATGACCGCCACTGCAATGATGACAATCGGCGCATTCAGAGTGAACTTCAGCGACTTCTCATAGGTGCTGGCAAAGAGATTGCCGAAGCTCGCGAGAAACCCCTTCGGCTCGCTCATCGGCTTGGTCAGCATGCGCGATGCCAGCATGGGACACAGCGTGAGAGCGGTAATAGACGATAGCCCTACGGCAAAGGCCAGCACGAAACCGAACTCGCGGAACAGACCACCCAATTGTCCGGGCAGGAAGGAAAGCGGAATGAAGACAGCCGCCAGCGTTGCCGTGGTGGCAAGAACCGCAAAGAAAACTTCCTGCGTGCCCAGCACCGCCGCCGCGCGTGGCCCCATGCCTTCAGAACGCCTGCGGACGATGTTCTCGAGCACGACAATCGCATCATCGACGACGAGACCGGTCGCCAGAACAATGGCCAGCAGGGTGAGAATGTTGATGGAAAAGCCGACCAGATAGATAGCCGTCAGCGTTCCGATCAGCGCAACAGGCATGGTCAGCGCCGGAATAAGCGTCGCACGCCAGTCGCGCAGGAAGAGATAGAGGACGACGACCACGATCAGCGCGGAAAGCGCGAGCGCCAACTCGACTTCGTGCAAGGCACCGCGAATGAACACGGCGTCATCCGATGTGATGATGATGCGCGTTCCTTCCGGAAGCACCTTCTGCAATTCAGCAACAGCCGCTGCAACACCGGTCGAAATGTTGAGCGTATTGGATTGCGCCTGACGGATGATGCCGAGACCGACGCCCTGCACGCCGTTGGACCGAAGAGTCGTGGTTCCATCGTCAGCACCAAGATTGACGCTTGCGACATCGCGAAGGCGGATATTGTCCTTGATCAGAACATTCTCGAAGTCGCGCGGTGTCTCCAGGTTTGCCGTTGCGCGCACCACGATATCCTGCGTGCGGCTTGTGAGAGAACCGGCGGGAACGTCAAGCGCCGCACTGGAAAGCGCAGTGGAGACATCGGCAACCGTCAGGCCACGGCTGGCGAGAGCCGCCTGATTGAGATCGACACGGAAGATCTTTTCCTGATCGCCGTAAAGCTCGACATCCGCCACGCCCTCCACCGCTGCCAGCCGGTCAACCACCTGCTTGTCGACAAGTAGGGTCAGGTCTTCCATCGAAAGCTTTGAAGACGTTACGGCAAGCCGCATGATTGGCTGCGAATCGGAATCCGCCTTGACAATGCGGGGCTCGTCCACGGTATCGGGCAACTGATAGGAGACGCGGCCAATCGCATCGCGCACGTCGCTTGCGGCGACGGCAAGATCAACGGTGTCGTTGAATTCCATGGTCACGCGGCTGGCACCGAATTGCGATTCTGACGAAAGTGCCTTCAGCCCGCTGACGCGGGCGACAGCGCCCTCGATGACCTGAGTCAATTCCTGATCGACTGTCTGGGGAGATGCGCCTTCATAGTCGGTTCGCACCGTGATGACCGGTTGATCGACATCGGGAAGCTCGCGCACTTCGACACCGACAAAGGCGGCAAGACCTGCCACGACCAGAAGCGTATTGATAACCGCTGCCAGAATGGGGCGACGGACGAACAGAGCCGTGAAGGTGGATTTTGCATCCTCTGCCTTCATGTCGTGCTGATCCTTGCTGCTCATCGGGTCGCTGCCTCCGCCACACGCTGCGGCTCACCCTGAATGCGAACCGGCTGGCCTTCACGAACACGCTGCAAACCTTCCGTCACGATCCGGTCGTCAGGCTTCAAGGCTGCCTGCACCAGAACAGTGTCCGGGTTGCGCTGGATGACGCTGACCCGAACCTTCTGTGCCTTGCTGTCCGTCACCTTCCAGACGAAGGCACCTTCAGCGTCCCACTGAACCGACAAGGGGTCGACGGCCGGATAGCTTTCACCGGCAAACCGCATCGCCACCTGGAACGACATGCCCGCACGCAAGAGGTCTGTCGGATTATCGATGCGGCCGCGAATGCGGACGGTACGGCTTGCGGCGTCCACGCGATTGTCGACCGAGTCGATCACGCCCTTGAACACCTGCCCCGGACGACTGACGGAGGTCGCTTCGAAGGAGGCTCCCGTTTCGATCTGGGTGATGAAGCGTTCCGGAGCATAGAAATCAACGAGGATTTCGGAGCGATCGTCCAGCGTCACGATACTTGTCTGCGTCGTGACATTGTCGCCGACATTTGCCGGGACGATCCCCGCCACACCATCAATCGGGGCAACAATATCGCGACGCTTGAGGTTCAACTGCGCCGTGCTCAACGCCAGTTTGGCGGCCTCTTCGGCAATCTGCGCATCGAGCGCATCAAGACGGGTCACGCTCTGCAGGTTCTTGTAGGACGCGGCCTTTTCAACGGCACTCCTCAGCGCCACCTGCGCCTTGTCCCGCTCGATCAACTGCTCGTCATCATCAAGACGGGCGAGAACCTGACCCTTGGTGACCTTCTGGCCTGCCTTGACGAGGATTTCGTCTATCGTTCCGGTTGCCTGCGGCATCACCACGACGGACTGGATGGCAACGCCGCTACCAATGGCCGTCAGCCGATCGTTGACCGTGGCTGTCACAACTGGGCGAACGGCAACAAGCGTGGCCCTTTGACCTCCCGCCTGGCCGCCAGCCTGACCCTGACCTGCACCCTGGTTGCCCTGGCCGTTTCGTGCCGGGTTGTCAGATTGAGCCGTTTTCTGCCCGTCTATCGCTGCCGGCTGAATGAGACCAACCAGACGCGCGGGAACACCCATTCCAACGAGACTTCTTGCCGCATCGGCGCTGACAAAGATCCACAGACAGAGCCCCGCAAACAGCACGACAATACTGAGGAGCAATTGCTTCCAGATGCGCATTCAGTCACTCCGGTTGAATTGAAGACGTTACCAAGTATCGCGTTCTACGCTTTGTTAGACAACGCTGGATTACCAATCTTGCGAAATTGTAACCTGACGGAAACTCACGGAATCGTGAGTTGGAAGCAGGCCTCGAGAAATACTCAAACTAGCGCGATTTCTCATCTGGCGCACCACTGGAATAAAACCAGAACATAGACTATGGCCTTGTGCTTCCGGAATCATTAGATTGCGCTGATGACGAACAGTTTCGATGACATTCCGTTCTTCGATGAAGAACCGGATCACGGCTCCCGCCGTTCCAAGCCCCCTGCTCCCTCTACGGCTGCGCCTGCCAGCGGCCTGGGTATTGCGGCGCGTGCCATGGCGGCGCGCGACCAAAGCAGGCCTGCGCCCGATTACCTGGGTGGCCTGAACCCCGAACAGCGGGAAGCGGTTGAATCGCTCGATGGTCCCGTTCTGGTGCTGGCCGGTGCAGGCACGGGCAAGACGCGCGTCCTCACTACGCGCATTGCCCATATCCTTGCGACCAATCGCGCCTTCCCAAGCCAGATCCTGGCCGTGACCTTTACGAACAAGGCTGCGCGCGAAATGAAGGAGCGCATCGGCGTTCTCGTTGGTGGCGCAGTGGAAGGCATGCCCTGGCTTGGCACATTCCACTCCATTGGCGTGAAGCTTCTGCGGCGTCATGCAGAGCTTGTCGGCCTTCGTAGTGACTTTACCATTCTGGATACGGATGACGTTATCCGTCTGATAAAGCAGTTGATTCAGGCCGAAGGTCTGGATGACAAGCGCTGGCCTGCGCGCCAGTTCGCAGGCATGATCGACGGCTGGAAAAACAAGGGCCTGACGCCGAAGGATATTCCCGAAGGCGATGCACGCGCTTTCGCAAACGGCAAGGGTCGCGAACTCTATGCCGCCTATCAGGCGCGGTTGAAGACGCTGAACGCCTGCGATTTCGGCGATCTACTGCTACACCCGATTGATCTCTTCCGCCGCAATCCGGATGTGCTGAAGGACTATCATCAGCGTTTCCGCTACATTCTAGTGGACGAGTATCAGGACACCAACACAGCGCAATATATGTGGCTTCGGCTTCTGGCCCAGCGTCCGAAGGACGTGCCGCAAAACGTCTGCTGCGTCGGCGACGACGACCAGTCGATCTACGGTTGGCGCGGCGCCGAAGTGGATAACATCCTTCGTTTCGAGAAGGATTTTCCCGGCGCGAAGGTTATCCGGCTGGAACGCAACTACCGCTCAACGGAGCACATTCTCGGCGCGGCAGGTCACCTGATCGCAAACAACGAAGGCCGACTTGGCAAGACGCTTTTCACGGAACGCACCAATCCCGATGACGAAAAGGTGATCGTCCACGCCGCTTGGGACTCCGAAGAAGAGGCCCGCGCGATAGGGGAAGAGATCGAGCAGCTTCAGCGCAACAAGCATAAGCTGAACGATATGGCCATTCTCGTCCGCGCTTCCTTCCAGATGCGTGAGTTCGAAGATCGATTCGTTACCCTCGGGCTGAACTACCGGGTCATCGGCGGCCCGCGCTTCTATGAGCGCCTCGAAATCCGGGATGCGATGGCTTATTTCCGCCTCACCTGCCAACCGGCGGACGATCTGGCCTTCGAGCGGATCGTCAACACGCCGAAGCGTGGGCTGGGAGATACCACCGTCCGCACCTTGCATGATTATGCCCGCGCCCGTGACATCCCCATGCTGGCCGCTGCAGCAGACCTGATCGAGACCGATGAGTTGAAGCCAAAGGCGCGCAAGGCGCTTTTCGATGTGATTCAAAGTTTCAGGAGATGGTCGGAACTGCTTGAAACGACTCCGCATACGGAACTTGCGGAGCAGATTCTGGAAGAATCCGGCTACACCGACATGTGGAAGAACGACAAGTCGGCGGAAGCGCCGGGTCGTCTGGAAAACCTCAAGGAACTCGTGCGCTCTATGGAAGCTTTTGAGAGCATGCGAGGTTTCATGGAGCATGTCTCTCTCGTCATGGATGCCGAGCAGAACGAGGATATGGACGCCGTTTCCATCATGACGCTCCACTCAGCCAAAGGTCTGGAGTTCGAAACGATTTTCCTGCCCGGCTGGGAAGAAGGCTTGTTTCCGCACCAGCGGGCGTTGGATGAAGGCGGTCGCGCAGGCCTGGAGGAAGAACGACGCCTTGCCTATGTCGGCATCACCCGTGCCAAGCGGCGCTGCCACATCTGGTTCGTTTCGAACAGGCGTATCCACGGCCTCTGGCAATCCACCATGCCGTCGCGCTTCCTCGATGAATTGCCGCCCATGCATGTGGATGTGGCTGAATCGGACTCCAGCTATGGCGGCTATGGTCGCGGCGGCTACGGACAATCGCGCTTCGACAAGGTAGATCCTTTTGCCAATTCCTATTCCACCCCCGGCTGGAAGCGCGCTCAAGCCAACAAGAGCGAAGCCACCCGCGATAACTGGGGCAGTCGTTCCGGCCATGCTGTCGAGCGGATCGGCTATGGCGAAAGCGGACCGCGCGGCAGAACCATCGACGGCGAATTGGTCGCCAAATCGGTAGCCGATACACCGTCGAAGTTCCGGGTGGGCGACCGCGTGTTCCACATCAAGTTCGGTAATGGCAGTATCGCCTCGATCGAGGGCAACAAGTTGACCATCGATTTCGACAAGGCTGGTCAGAAGCGCGTGCTGGATGGGTTTGTGGAGAAGGCTTCCTAGCGTGAGCACTTCCGATACCGATCTGACAGACCTGATCCTATGGCGACGTCACCTCCACACAATGCCGGAAGTTTCTGGTGATGAGCACCAGACTGCGGCAGAGGTGGTGCGCTTTCTGCAGGCTTCGTCGCCGGATCAAATCGTGACAGGTCTCGGCGGCACAGGCGTTGCGGCGGTGTTCAAGGGTCGAGAGCCGGGCCAGACAGTCCTGTTTCGTGCGGAACTCGATGCCCTGCCGATTGCTGAAGCGACGCAGGTCGTACACAGGTCGAAGATCGATGGCAAAGCCCATATGTGCGGCCACGACGGGCATATGGCAATGGTTGCCGGTTTGTCACGGGCCTTCAGGCGCCAGCGTCCAGCGTCAGGCCGCGTCGTGCTCCTGTTCCAGCCTGCTGAAGAAACCGGTGCGGGCGCCGCGGCCGTGATAGCCGATCCCGCATTTGAGGCAATCAGACCCGATTATGCGTTTTCGCTGCACAATATTCCCGGTCTTACCCTTGGTCACAGCTGGGTCAAACCAGGCCTAGTCAATTGTGCATCCTGCGGACTACGGATCACGCTGACCGGCAAGACCGCGCATGCCTCTTCGCCAGAGAGTGGCACGTCTCCGGCTCCGGTCATCGCAGAACTCATTCCTGCCCTGACAGCTCTGCGAAGGGGACATATTGAAACCGAGGATCTGGTGCTGACGACCATAACCCATGTCTGCGTAGGTGAACCGACATTTGGCGTGGCACCGGGTGACGCTGAACTCTGGGTGACGCTGCGCACCGTCAGCGATGACGGTATGTCCGAATTACGCGAGGCAGCGGAAGGTCTGGCTCGCAACGTGGCTGAGAAACATGGGCTGAGCGTCTGTTTCAGCTATCACGATGAGTTTCGTCATTGCCGCAATGATGAAGAGGCGGTGGACATCATTAGGCGAGCCATGGACAGGGAGGATCTGCCCCACTCAACCGGTCAGATGTTCAAGTTTTCCGAGGACTTTGGCCGTTTCGGAGACGTTGCGAAATCGGCCATGTTCTTCATCGGCTCCGGAGAAAATCAGCCTGCCCTTCACAACCCGGACTATGATTTTCCAGACGCCCTGATCCCCATCGGCGGGCGGGTATTCCTGCGCATCGCGAGAGAATTGCTTCGATAGAGAGATGCGTGTCGGCGCTTAGGCACCGACACAAGGCGTATCAATCAGCCGTCGCCCCTCAGGTAATCCACCAGTGTGCGGCGGTTGCTTTCAGGCGCGTTATCGGATGCGGAGGCGGTGCTGGCAGGCGCAGAGCCACCGCCGCGCAGGTTCAGCTTCCGCAGCGCCGCAGCCGGGATCGTACCATTGTGGCGCTCTACGATGATCATGTGCGTGACTTCGCCACGCTGGAAGGCGCGCAGGAACTTGTCGTAATTCGCAAACGCCACGCAGCCATGCGAGTCACCCCGCGTACGCAGCAGGTAGCTGTGCGCCAGCAGGCCGGTGCGACCGAGCGGGTTGATGCCATCGGTTGGCGTCAGACGAATGGCCGCCACACCGTGGAAAAGCTTTTCGCGCATCGACAGCCGATAGGTACCAGGCGGGGTTGGGCCACGCATCTTCACATGCGCGTACTTCGGGTTATCCCGCATTTCTCCGATACCGGAATGGGCTTCCAGACGCTCGCCGCTCGGCATGTGCACGACGCCATTGGTAATGTCGTAGACGGCGACCTTCATGCTGTTGCCGCCGCGATCCGGCCACGGTACGCTCTTGGCAGGCGTTTCCTTCATCGGGTTTTCGGGACGCGCAAAGGCAAGCGCCTTCGGAGCTTCCTCTTCCTCCTCTTCAACCGCGGCAATGGCGGGCTTCTGTGCTGGCTTTGGCTGCGCGGATGGCGCAATTGCCATGGCCAGCGCATTGGCTGCCGGACGGCGGATCGGAAGTGGACCGGCCATTGGCAGACCATCATCCACGGATGGCGCCATGGCTTCTGCTACAGCAAGTTCGGCAGGGCTTTGCAGATCGGCAACCTCGACCTGCCCCTCGTCTACATTGCCCTTTGGCAGTGCATCCCAGGCAGTTTCGGTCGGCGGCGCGATGATGACGGTCTCGTCCAACGCAGCCACGAGAGCAGTCTTTACGTCGCCGCTCTTCGGTCGCTTGGAGGCAAGGCTGGCGAACTGCTTGTCCATCTCGGCCTGCGCAAGAGCCGCCGCAACACCGGATTTGACAGTGTGATCGGCGGGAACCTGCGCATTGAGATAGGCCAGATGCGCACCTTCAAGCCGCGCCGTTTTCTCCGTCGCTCCACCGTTCAGGCGGGAGAACTTCGCGATCTTCAGAACCCGCTCCGCTTCGGAGATGGGAGCCGAGAGAATCGGCTTCAAATTCAGAGACGCCTTGAGCTGATGCGAATAATCGGAAGGCTTGATGCTGCCCATGCTGTGAACGGTCGCAAGCGCGCCCATCATCCAGCCGCCAATGGCAAGGCCGAAACCGAGCGCAACAGTACCCTTTATGAGGCCGTAAGCGGGGGACGCCTGCTTGGTCTGGCGGCGTCGCGAAGATGTTTTGACGGTCCGAGCCGTCTCGAAAGCCACTGCCATGATACGCATCACCCCTTACTCAGTCGAACAGCCGGAGCGAACAAACCTGCTCCGGACAGAAGAGCCCGCCTGCAATCGACGTGAGCTTGGGAGTACCCACGAACATGAGACGTTCGCGGATAAGAATGACAAAGTATGGTAACCAATGTGTTTACAAGGCCCCCTGAAAGTTCAGCAAGCCATTATAAACCGATACCGCCAGAAGTTTAACCGAAATGCGACAAACCGACGGCAGGCCGTCAAAATGACGCATATCAGCAATTTTTAGGTGTATCAATGGGACTAACGGTCCGATTTTCCCGATATGGATCGTCAGAACCGCAGAGATAAGTGAATGCGCCGCGCAATTCTCCTATGTACTTTCGCCAGCCTGTCAGTTGCAGCAGGTTGGCACAGCCTCACCCGACGCTCCACAGCGGTCGAGCTTAGGCCGGACCTTACGCTCACTTATACCGTTTCCTGGGGCTTCGGCATGAGCCAACGTTTCACATTGGGTGAACGCTGGAAACCGTGGGCATCGATTTCCACTGAATGGATTAAAATATGGGATAAACCATACAATTCGGGAGCTGCCGTCTACGCCAGCGAGGATGGCAAAACGTACTACATCGGGACCAGTTACATTCTCATTGTGATAGACGCGAGCCAGAAATCCTTTGAGATGCACTGCGATAGCTCACTGGCTCTGTCGCGAACAGGGCTTGCTCAACAATTGCTTGTCTATGGTTTCCGCGGCCACGAACAGATCGATCCGGGCGCACCGCCCCTATTCGGATATCTCGATAAGAGCGCGCATACTGGAACACTTCCCTATGAGCTGCCTCAATCAAGATACTATAGGGTCGTTCGCTACCTGGGTAAGTTCGGCATCGTTGCCGACGGAAGCCAAGGCCGAGGAAGCGGAGTAGCATTTGTTTCAGCACAAGATTCCCCGGAACCAAGGTTGGGGTTAGAGGCCAACTGCGGCTGAAATCGCACAACCAACAAACTTGATCGAGCCTCGGCAAATTGGCATCCTGCGGCAAAGCAAATCACGGGAGACACATCATGCGGGCCTTGTTGCTGATCGATATTCAGAACGGTTTCTGCCCCGGTGGAAATCTCCCCGTCCCGAACGGCGACGCGATCGTGCCGATCGCAAATCGCCTGATCGACGAAGGGCCCTATGATGTTATCGTCGCCTCGCAAGACTGGCATCCGGAGAATCACGGCAGTTTCGCATCCCAACATCCGGGCAAGAAGCCGTTCGACATGGGAGAGCTTTCCGGACAACCACAGGTCATGTGGCCGGATCACTGCGTGCAGGGAACGCCGGATGCGGAATTCCATCCCGATCTCGATCTGGAGCATGTCGATTACATCCAGCAGAAGGGCGAGAACCCGGCAGTCGATAGCTATTCGGCATTTCGTGACAATGATCAGGCCGCAATCACCGGCCTTGCGGGCTACCTGCGGGCGCAACAGGTCACAGAGCTTGATCTGTGCGGATTGGCGACGGATTACTGCGTAAAGTTTTCTGCGCTGGACGCCAGAGAGATGCTGCCGGAGATCAAGGTTCGTTTCATCGAAGATGCGAGCCGCGGTATCGATCCGCAAGGCGTGAAAGCCGCTATCGAAGAAATGCGCGCCGCAGGCGTATCCATATGCACAAGTACTGATATTCTATCGGACTGAACCGCATTTCGGGATCCAGAGGCTTGCCGGCCTATCGCAATAGGCTTAATTGCCTCGCGCATAGAGGTATTCCATGCGCACCCTTCCCTTCTGGCACGGCATCCAAGCCGGCCTCACCGTTGCACTATCAACGACCCCCTTCGGATTGCTGTTTGGCGCAATTGCGGTAGACGGCGGCGTGAGCCCACTTGAAGCGACATTGATGAGCGGCATCATATTCGGCGGCGCCAGCCAGTTGGTCGGCGTGCAGATGTTTGGCAGCCATGTGCCCGCATGGCTGATCGTGCTCTCCGTCTTCGCAGTCAATTTCCGTCACATCCTGTATTCGGCGGCCATGACACCGATGGTCAAGGACTTTGGTCCCGTGCAGAAAGCTGCGGCATTCTTCTTCCTCACGGACCCGCAATTTGCGGAAGCCGCCAAGCGTGTGGATCGCGTCGGCAAGCTGGAAGCCACTTGGTACTTCGGGGCAGCCTTCATCATCTACGTCGTCTGGGTGGGAAGTTCAGCGCTCGGCGCAGTGTTCGGGCAACTGATCGGCAACCCGAAAGCCTGGGCCTTCGATGCACTGTTGCCCATCTATTTCCTTGGACTGGTAATGGGGTTTAGCAAACGCCCGCTCTTCGGCGCTGTCGTTCCTGTCAGTGCCGCAGCCTCGATCATCGGAATGCACACGGTCGGCTCCCCGTGGCATGTCAGCATCGGAGCCGTGGCTGGCATCATCGCCGCGCTGATGCTGCACAAACCGCAGTCGTCTAACCCAGATGAAGGCGCGAAGCCATGAGCCTCGATCTCAGAACCGCCCTCATCATCCTCGCCGCAGGTCTCGCGACCTATCTTACACGGATCGGTGGTTTCTGGCTGCTGAGCAATGTCAAAAACCTGCCTCCGCGGCTGGAGACAGCACTGAATGCCGTACCGGCTGCAGTTCTGACAACGCTTGTTGCGCCCGCCTTCTTCGACGGCGGGATTGAACTCAAGATCGCAATGATCGTTGCGCTGCTGGTCGGCCTGCGCCATAACGGCATCCCCCTCATCCTGGCCGGATGGGGAGCTGCCATGGTGTTGCGGCATTTCGTGATGACCTGAGAAGTCTCAGATTGGTTGAGTTGCCTGCTTCAACCAATCGAGCACATCCGCCTGAGAGATCAGCGGAGACAGCTTATCGAAGACTGTAGCGTGATAGGCGTTGAGCCAATCGCGCTCCTCGGATGTCAGGAGATCCGGCAGAACCAGACGCCGATCAATGGGGCACCAGGTCAGGGTCTCGAAACCCATCATCGGACTATCCCCGCCCTCGATCGCCTGCGGTTCACTCACATAGATCAGGTTTTCAATACGGATACCGAACGAACCCGGACGATAGTATCCAGGTTCGTTGGACAGGATCATACCCGGCAGGAATTCCTGCGTTGAAAGTCGAGCAATGCGCTGTGGCCCTTCATGCACGGAAAGATAGGAGCCGACACCGTGGCCGGTTCCATGGCCATAATCCGCGCCAGCTTTCCAGAGAGCAATACGTGCCAGCGGATCCAGATCACAGCCGCGCGTGCCCTTCGGGAAGCGTGCAGTCGAAATGCCGATCATGCCCTTCAGCACCAGTGTGAAGAAGCGTTTCTGTTCCTCCGGCACCGCGCCAATCGCAACCGTGCGGGTAATATCGGTCGTGCCGTTGATATACTGCGCGCCTGAATCGATCAGGAAAAGCTCACCGGACGAAAGCTTGCGGTTTGTCTCTTTCGTCACCCGATAGTGAATGATCGCGCCGTTTGGTCCCGCCCCGGAAATCGTATCGAACGAAATATCCTTCAGCGGGTTCTGGAAATCCTGCCCGACGGTGGCGCGGAACCCTTCCAGCCGCGTCACGACATCGATCTCCGTGATGCTTTCCGGCTGCTGGCTATCGAGCCAATGCAGGAAGCGCACCATGGCGGCGCCATCCTGAACATGCGCTTCCGCCGATCCGCGCAGTTCGACCGCGTTCTTGACCGCGCGCGGCAGACGCGCCGGATCGATCGCTTCGAGTGCGATACCGCCTGCCGCCTCGATGGCCCGCTTCAACGCAAACGGCGTTGCTTCCGGGTCGATCAGTATCTTAGCGCCATTGGCGCCAAAGGATGTCACGCGCTCGACAACCGATGCCGGAGCATGGACTGACGCCAAGGTTTCGACATGGCTTTTTGCTTCACCGACGAGCTTTGATGCATCGATAAAGATCTCGGCCTTGCCGTCTGCCGTGATGATCGCCCGCGCCAGCGGATGCGGCGTGTGCGGCACATCCTGACCGCGCACATTGAAAATCCAGGCCACGGACGAAGGATCGCCGATCAAAACAGCAGAGGCTCCCTTTTCCTTCACCCAGGCAGCAATCTCTGAAATCTTATCGGCTGCAGGCTTACCGGCATGACTTTCCTGCTGAACGCTGACAGCACCTCGAGGCTCTGTCGGGCGATCAGCCCAGATTGTATCGACAGGATTGGTATCCAAAAGGATCAGCGAGCCGCCGCAGTCGTCCAGCGCCTTTTCCAGCCGCTTCACGTCGCTGCCGCCATGCAGCCATGGGTCGATACCCAGCCGCAGTCCTTTTGAGCCATGCTCTGCGAGCCAGAGATGCGGCGGCTTCGCTACAAGATCACCAGCCGTAAATGTATCGGGGTGCACCTGCTGAGCGAGCTGTGTCGTGTAGCGACCATCAACAAAGACGACTGCCTTGTCGCGAAGAATGAGCGCGACACCAGCGGATCCCGTAAAGCCAGTCAGCCAGGCAAGCCGCTCGGCACAGGCTGGAACATATTCACCCTGAAACTCGTCGGCGCGCGGCACCAGAAAGCCATCGATACCAAGAGCATCGAAACACTCACGAAGCGCGGCAACGCGCGCCGGACCTGTTTGCGGGGAGGACGTGGTTTCAAAGGACTGGAACATGGGCATGTCTTTCATCTGATCGCCTGCGATTGGGCGCCCGCCAGAGGCGCGATTCCAAACCGATGGGATGTTATTCGAATTTAGCTCATCTACCAGTACGATCTCTTGTCTCAGCACTTTCGGAAGAACATGCACATATGCAACAGGCGCAATCCACTCATGCTGCAGTGCACCTAACACTCAGCGCTTCGATCGCCTACATTAGTGTCATCGAAGGGCGCAGCGGCGCCTAAAAGCCTAGGAGGCTAGAACATGGCAAATTCATTCCTGCACAATGCTTTCAACCGGATCGTGGAAGCCCGCGAGCGGCAAGCACGCCGCTATGTCAACGGCGCCCTCTTGCGGCTGGACGACACGAGCCTTGCGGCACTGGGCAAGTCACGCGAAGAGCTTCGCCGCGAAGCTGCTTCCAACTTCCCGCTCTGAAGGCCAAAAACGAATAAACTGCTAGCTGCGCGCCTCGTGGCGCAGATGGATGGTCACCCAACCATTTCGCCAGATCGTCTTCACATGGGCGAGACCGGCACCGCTATAGGCTGCAATGACCTTCCAGCGCTGTGATGCAAGGATTCCGGAGAGGATGACATCTCCGCCCGGCGAAAGGTGCGTTACCATCTGCGGTGCCATCTTGATCAACGGTCTGGCGAGAATATTCGCGATGATGAGGTCGAACGGTCCGTGCTTACGGAACGCTGCGGAGTAAAAGCCCGGCGCCGTCTCGAAACTCATGCCCGTCGAAATCCCGTTGAGCTTGGCGTTCTCGCGCGCGACACGCGTTGCAATTGGATCGATATCAGTTGCGAGAACCGGGATCTTGCGCAGCTTGTATACGGCAATTGCCAGCACGCCACTTCCCGTCCCCAGATCAAGCGCATTGCGCGGCGGATGCGCGCGAACCACGCTTTCAATAACCTCAAGGCAGCCAGCAGTCGTGCCGTGATGGCCGGTGCCGAAAGCCTGGCCCGCATCGATTTCGATTGCCAGATCGCCAAATCGCACCTTGTCACGATCATGCGACCCATGAACGAGAAAGCGCCCTGCCCGCACCGGCTTCAGACCCTCGAGCGACTTGGCAATCCAGTCAATGTCCGGCAGCACTTCGCGCTCGATTTCAAGCGTGGGATAGGCCTCCGCGATCGTGTCAGCAAAACGTGCGCGAACCTCGTCCTCATCAGCCAGCATCATATAGATAGATGCTTCCCAGCGGTCGGCCTTTTCGTCGATCTCGGTGGTGCCGATGGCATAATCCTCTTCGCCGAAACACAGCGAAAGCAGTTCAAGGATATCCTCGGATTCCCGCTCGGTGACGGTAACGAAAAGACGGAGTTCACTCACGGAAAGCTCTTTCTGACCCGGACAAATCAAGCGAAACCAATGGCACAAAAGCCCCCGCAGCAGCAAGCCGCAGTTCGCTGACAGCGCAAGCGCGCTCAGCCCTTGATGAGATTTTCCAGCTTTTTTATCGCTATGTCGGGGCTCTCTCCGTAAGCAATCGTCCCGGAGAAGCGCCCGCCATTATTCAGCAGGAAAACAGACGCCGTGTGATCCATCGTATAGTCGCCGTCTGGCTTATTCTCGTCTACCGGAACCTTGCGCGCGTAAACACGGAAACCCTTGATAACCTCGGCAACCTTGCTGGGGTCACCTGAAATACCGACCACCCGATCGGTGACATTGGAAATATAGTCTTTCAACAGCGTAGGCGGATCGCGCTCGGGATCGACCGTGACGAAATAGGCGTTGATCTTGTCACCCTTCGGATCAACCTTGTGCAGCCAGCCGTTAAGCTCGAACAAGGTGGTGGGACAGACCTCCGGACAATGGGTAAAACCGAAGAAGAGCGCTGTCGGCTTTTGCTGGAATGCCTTTTCGGTGATCGGCTGGCCATTCTGCGCCACCAACTGAAACGGCACGCCAAAAGGCCCCTCGGTGATCTGCTGTTTGGAACGGGTCACGTCATAGGTGAGCCAGCCGAGAATGCCCGCCATGACAGCGACAGCAACCCAAAGGACGATCCGCACAGTTCTCAACGATTGATCCTCGCATTCCAGACCCAGATATGGGTTTAGAACCTTGTGCGGGGAACTGCAATTGTTTCAGGCTTTTTCCGCTCTGGCGCGCGCATATGCCTCACGCAGAAGTGCTTACATGCACCAGGCCGCGAGATTCTCCGACATCGCCAGAAACAGCACGGAGCCGTTGGCAATCCAGCCCGCAAAGCCCAAGCCCAGCGCAGCCGTCACAACAAGCAAAATCAATGCAGTCAAACTGCGACGATACATCGAACTTGAGTATATCTCAGGTCTGGTTGGCCACATACCGCAGTCTTTGCCACTCATTTTCAGTGGAACGTGATTAGCGAATGCTTAACGGATTATTGTCCATTCTCTAACTCGCGGAGAGGTAGTCACAGAACTGCCACACGCGTCAAAGTTAGCATTCGTTAGTTATACCAGATTTGTCCTTCAAAGCCACCTTGGCTCTCAAACAAAATGCGGTCCCCTATGGCGAAGAATGCAGGCATGTTCTCGATGACTGTCAATCAGCGGCTGCTGACCCTTGGCTTTGCCGCTCTTGTGGGCATGGCATCCATGCTCGCGGCCGGATGGCATCAAAAGTACCAGGTTGAGCAGAATTTGCACAGTGCGGCCGAGGTCCGCAAGGTTGTGGCCACGATTGTGGATCTTCGCTCCGCATCGCTGGAACTTGCCCTGACGGCGATGGACTCTATCATCGACCGTGAGGAAGGCAAGATGCAGCCGGAACGCACGGAAACAATCAGGAAGACGACTGCGGAGCTTGCCGCAGCAACGTCCGTTGTCACCGGTTTTGCTGCGACAGTCTCCAAGCAGGACATTGCGCGCGATTACGCCGCTGATGTCGCCAAGCTTTCCAGCCTGATCGGTCGCGACTTGCCAGCCTTGATAGAGACACGCGCCGACGCAGATGCGTTCGGAAAGATTGATGATCTCATCGACGAGACCGGCGACCATGTCACCAAAATTCTGGATACGCTTTCCACCGAAGGTGATCAGTTGGCCACCGCCCGCATGGCCGAAGTGCAGACCCTGTCGGATAACATCTTCTATTTCCAGTTGATGGTGGCCGCTCTCGCATTCGTCACGGTCGCGGTCCTGCAGCTGTTGCACACCGGGGCAATTCGCAGAAGCCTGGCAAGCCTATCGTCCAGTATGCAGCGCATTGCCGATGGCGACTGCTCGACGCCCGTCTCCGGCACCGAGGGGCAGGATGAAATCGCCTCCATGGCGCGCAGTACGGAGCGCTTCAGACGCGCGGCTCTTGAGAAACGCACACTCGAGCAGGAGGCCGCCGAAACGAGCGCTCGTACCGATCGGGAAACCCGCGAGCGAATTGCCGTACAACAGGCTGATGCAGAAACCATTCGGGAGGCGACGATGGCGATTGCCTCCGCCCTTTCCCGCCTTACGGCTGGCGACCTGCAGGTATCGCTGGAGAAGCCATTCCGACCGGATCTGGAGCCTATCCGGGAAGACCTGAACCGACTGAGTGAAAAGCTTCGTGTGGTGATGCAGGAGATCAACCACAGCTCCTCCTCTATCCAGGCCAATGCTCAACAGATGCGCTCCGCCGCGGACGATCTGGCAAAGCGCACCGAACAGCAGGCAGCATCCCTCGAGCAAACCTCTGCGGCGCTCGAGCAGATCACCCGCACGGTTCGGATCGCAACCGATCGCGCAGAAGGCGCAAGCCAGATGGTTAGCAACTCGAAGGATTTTGCCGAAAGCTCTTCCAAGGTCGTAAGTGACGCGATGGCAGCCATGGAGCGTATCGAGGCGGCGACTGGCGAAATCGGCAAGATCATCAACGTGGTCGAAGAGATCGCCTTCCAGACGAATTTGCTGGCCTTGAACGCTGGTGTCGAGGCCGCGCGCGCCGGCGAAGCCGGCAAAGGCTTTGCCGTCGTGGCACAGGAAGTGCGTGAATTGGCAGGACGCGCCTCCGGTGCCGCCAAGGACATCAAGGCACTCGTAACGCGATCCAATACCGAAGTACAAACTGGAGTTGATCTCGTCAGAGCAACTGGTGAGGCTTTGCATAGAATCGGTGACGATGTTCTGCAAATTAATGAGCACGTTAGTGCAATCGTAACCTCGGCGCGCGAACAATTCGTCGGACTTTCGGAAATCAATTCCGCAATCGGCCAGATGGACCAGACGACGCAGCAGAACGCGGCCATGGTGGAGGAAACCAACGCATCAAGCCACACCCTGGCCAACGATGCGGAAACCCTCGCCAGGCTTATGCGACAGTTCCGCGTCAATGGTAGTGGCCCCGTTGCCGTCCAGGATCATCCAGCGGCAGCGGTTCATCGTCCGTCTCCTGCCCGCAACCTGATGAACAGGGTTGCGAGCGCCATCACCAGCAACAGTTCTGCCGCGAAAAAAATCGCGACCGAATCCAACGAGAAATGGGAAGAGTTCTAAACCATGTCGAACGCCATCAAGCAGTCCGGAGCCTATCTCGAAATCGTCTCCTTCCATCTGGGCGATCAGGAATTCTGCATCGACATCATGGCAATTCGCGAAATTCGCGGCTGGGCGCCGGTAACTCCGATGCCGCACACGCCACCTTATGTTCTCGGCCTCATCAACTTGCGCGGTGCGGTGATCCCCGTCATCGACATGGCATGCCGCCTTGGCATGAAGATGACGGAGCCTTCGGAGCGCGCGGCCATCATCGTTACCGATATCGCCGGCAAGCTGGTCGGCCTGCTGGTCGAGCAGGTTTCCGACATGATGACCATCAAGAGCGAAGATCTGCAGCCGGCGCCGGAAATCATTCCGGAAGCACAGCGCGCCTTCTGCCGTGGCATCGTGGCGCTGGAAAAGACCATGGTCTGCTTCCTGAACCTCGACACCGTGATCGCGGACGAGCTCGCTCAGGCTGCCTGAGTCAGTTCACAACCCGCTGCGTGATGGCACCGATGCCCTGGTCGAAAGACCGGGGTTTTCGGCGTTTCACCGGCTTTCTACTTCGGCGCGCCGTTCTTCCAGACGACATTCTGGTTGAACAGCGGCACTGTGGAAATCGCCATCTTGGCGGAACCATCAACGATCTGGCGCGAGTGAATGAGATAGACGAGCGTATTGTTCGCCTTGTCATAGATGCGGTTGACGACGAGCTTCTTCCAGATCAGCGACATGCCCTGCTTGAAGACCTCCTCGCCCTCCTTGGAAAGCTCGATATCATCGATCTCGATCGGCCCCGTCTGGCGGCAGGCTATGGAGTTATTTGAGGGATCCTCGAACCAGTTGCCGTTCTTCAACCGATCCAGCACGCCACGATCAAAATAGGTCACGTGGCACGTCACGCCTCTGACCTTGGGATCGGTCATCGCGTCGACGATGATGTCATTTCCCATCCAGTCGACGCCAACCTTGCCGACCACTTCGGCACGTGCGGCAACGAAACCAGCAGAGAGCAAGCAAGCGGACAGAGCCGTGACGCGCGCAACCTGCCTCAGAATTTTTCGATAGGACAACATGCAATGAGCACCCTCAAGTAAATGTGAAATGGTTGCCTTCGTGCAAAGACATAAGAACTGCCCCACACCTTACAAGAGAAAAACAGAACTCGTATTGACCCGGGTCAACCTTATGGGCATTCTGCAGTCATGACTAACTCCGCGCACCCTGTGATCACAATGCTTACCCTCAGCCCTGCAGGGCGTGTGGACGGCGTGGTGCGTTAAGAACCAGTCATCCTCGCAATCCCTGCCACTTATGAGGCAGGGAGGAGGAATGCTCTCTGCTTCGACACATCGAAGAGAGAAATCATGAGCGACAGCCAATCCATCCCGATCAATGCGAATGCAAGCTGGCCTCACGGCCTCAATATTCGCGCCCGCTGCGCTGCCGACGCAACTGATATGGCAGCACTGCACAACCTGCCCGGCTACCGCTTTGGGACCTTACGTACCCCCTACCATACGCAGGAGCAGATCCGAAAAGGCATTGAGAGCCAACCAGCAAACTTTATCTCTCTTGTTGCCGTGATCGACGAACGCATCGTTGGCGACATAGGAATGACCCATTTTTCTGGCCGACGCAGTCATACAGCGAACTTCGGCATGGGCGTGCATGATGGCTATCGAGAGCGCGGCATTGGATCAGCCCTGATCGGCGAAATCCTTGCTATTGCGGATAACTGGTACAACATCAAACGCTTGGAACTGACGGTCTATACCGACAACGAAGCAGCGATCAGGCTTTACAGAAAGGTCGGGTTCGAGGTGGAGGGGACACACAGAGACTTTGCGTTTCGCGATGGTCGATATGTGGATGCCTACACAATGGCACGAATCAGGAACTGAATAACTGGACGGCGAGAGGTATAAACTCTCGCCGTCCAGTCAAACTGCCCCTACCCGCCAATCAGCGCCAGCCACTCGTCCTCATCCATAACGGTCACGCCCAGTTCGCGGGCTTTGTCGAGCTTTGAGCCAGCACCCGGTCCTGCAACAAGGTAATCCGTCTTCTTGGACACTGAGCCTGCAACCTTCGCGCCAAGGCTTTCAGCGCGGGCCTTGGCCTCGTCCCGGGTGAACTTCTCAAGAGAACCGGTAAAGACAACCGTCTTGCCTGCAACGGGGCTGTCAGTCACAGCCACTGCCTCCATTGCCTGCGGCTTCACCTCCTGAAGAAGCCGCGAGATGACCTCGACATTTCGCGGCTCCTTGAAGAACTCCACAATCGCGCGCGCCATGACCTCGCCAATACCCTCGATAGCGTTCAGGTCGTTCCAGGCCTCGCCGGTCAGGCTGGCTGCCTCCTTCATGGCCGCCTCAAAAGCTTCATAACTGCCAAAGGAGCGCGCCAGAAGCTTCGCGGTCGTCTCACCCACATGACGAATGCCGAGGGCGAAAATGAATCGGTTGAGTGCAATCTCCCGGCGGTTATCAATGGCCTCGTAGAGCTTGCGCACACTGACCTTGCCAAAACCTTCAATATTCTCGAGCTTGGTGAGTGATGCTTCCTGACGCTGCTTCAGAGTGAAGATGTCGGGCGCGGTCCGAATCTGCAGCGAGGGGTCTTCCGCTTCGAAGAAGAAATCGATCTGCTTCGAGCCCAGCCCCTCGATGTCGTAGGCATTGCGTGAAACAAAGTGCTTGAGATGCTCCACCGCCTGCGCACGACAGACAAAGCCGCCGGTGCAGCGTGTCACCGAATCAAGCCTGCCCGTCTTTTCATTCCGCTCGCGCACCGCGTGACTACCGCAGACGGGGCACTTCTTCGGAAACTCGTAAGATACGGCGTCGGAGGGACGCTTCTCCAATACAACGTCCAGCACCTGCGGGATAACATCCCCTGCCCGCTGCACGATGACCGTATCGCCGATGCGGATATCGTGCCCTTCAGGACGAATGCGATCACCCGCATTTCCGATGCCCTTGATGTAGTCCTCGTTATGCAGGGTCGCGTTCGTCACCACCACGCCACCGACAGTGATCGGCGTCAGGCGGGCAACCGGCGTCAACGCACCTGTGCGGCCCACCTGAATGTCGATGTTCTCAACCGTCGTAAAAGCCTGCTCCGCCGGGAATTTGTGGGCTGTCGCCCAACGAGGTGAACGGGAACGGAAGCCCAGCCGCTCCTGCAGCGCAAGTTCATCCACCTTGTAGACGACACCATCGATATCGTAATCCAGATCCGGACGCTGAAGCCCGATATCGCGGTAGTGCTCCAGAATATCCGATACGCTGCTCAGCCGCTTCATCAACGGATTGACGGGAAAGCCCCATTCCCGGAAGGTCTCGACCATGCCCATCTGCGTATTGGTCGGCATCTCGGACATCTCACCCCAGGCATAGGCAAAGAAACGCAGCTTTCGGCTCGCAGTAACTTTCGGGTCGAGCTGACGAAGTGAACCAGAAGCCGTGTTACGCGGGTTGACATAAGTCTGCTTACCCTCTGCCTCCATCTGCTGGTTCAGCGCGAAGAAATCGCTCTTGGCCATGTAGACCTCGCCGCGCACTTCCACGACAGCAGGCACTCCAGGCGGCAATTGCTGCGGGATCTCCTTGATGGTTCGAATATTGGCAGTCACATTCTCGCCGGTCGTGCCATCGCCACGGGTGGCTGCACTCACCATGCGGCCATTCTCATAGCGGATGGACATCGACAGCCCATCGATCTTTGGCTCTGCTGCGAAGGCAATCGAATTGTCCGGCAGACGCCCGAGGAAGCGATAAACCGAGCCAATAAAGTCCTGCACATCCTCATCGGAAAACGTATTGTCCAGAGATAGCATCGGCCGGGAATGCGTGATTTGCGCGAAAGTCGGAAGCGGCGCAGAACCCACGCGTTTCGATGGGCTGTCTGAACGTATGAGCTTTGGAAAGCGTGCCTCGATCGCGTCATTGCGGCGCTTGAGCGCATCATAATCGGCGTCAGAAATTTCAGGCGCATCTCCACCGTGATAGAGAAGGTCGTGCCGCGCGATTTCCGCAGCCAGAAAGGCCAGTTCGGCAGCGGCCTGCTCTTCATCCAAGCTTTCGACAGATGTCTGTTCCGCAGCCATATCAAACTCCCTGCAAACCGCTGATGCGTACTTAGCGCAATCGGCGGGAATGAAAAATGCCGAAGACGATTTCCTCTCGGCGGACTCACAGCCTTTGCCGCGCAGGCATTCACGCAACTGTGGCCTGAACCATCTGGACAATTGTGCATCGCAGCAGCAATAGAAGATTAATAAAGTCAACTTTATTGGAGATAGGATATGGCGCTTGGCTGGCGTGACACAGGCTTGCACTACGGAAAAATGACGCGCGCGCTGCACTGGGTCATGGCGCTGCTGTTTCTGTGGCAATTCCTCGGCATGAGCTTGCGGCTTATCCTGGGTCGAACACCGCTCGTCAGCTTCTTCGTCGGAACTCATGCTTCAATCGGCACGCTCCTGATGACGCTCGCCCTGATCCGCGCTTTCTGGGGCCTGTTCAATCTGCGAAATCGTCCGGCCCATGAGGGTGGGCTGGTCGGAACCGCGGCGCGCCTTGGTCATCTTGGGCTGTATACCTTGATGCTGGTAGTTCCACTTCTTGCTTTGCTGCGCGCCTATGGCTCGCAACGCGGTGCGGCCTTTTTCGGCGTGCCTGTTATTCCGGGAGCGCCAGAAAAGATCGACTGGATGGTGAATGCAGGCAATGCCGCACATGGGCTTCTGGCATGGTGTCTTCTGGCCATGGTCGCCGGCCACATTGGAATGGTCATCATCCACCGAACCGTTTGGAAAGATAACGTGCTAAACCGTATGGCAGGCCGTCCGTTGATCGCGGCGGAATAGTCTGAACGATCAGCCGCTGGCAAGCAAACGGGCAGCGGCAGCCCTCGCCTCATCCGTCACTGTGGCGCCAGATAACATGCGCGCAATTTCTTCGGCACGGTGTTCCGGCGTCATGGTTGCCACGCGCGTCGCGATTTTGTCAGATCCTTCGACCGGCCCCTTGGAGATCAAAAGATGCGTTGCCGCTCTTGCAGCAACCTGCGGCGCATGCGTAACGGAAAGCACCTGCACCTTGTCCGAAAGCCGTTTCAGCCTCTGGCCAATCGCATCCGCAACAGCGCCACCCACGCCGGTATCGATCTCATCGAACACCAGCGTCGGGGCAGAACCACGATCCGCCAGCGCAACCTTTAGCGCCAGCAGGAAGCGAGAAAGCTCACCTCCGGAGGCAACCTTCATGATCGGCCCTGGGCGGGTGCCAGGGTTGGTCTGCACATGGAACTCGACGGTATCGATGCCCTCGGCACTGGCATTGTCCGCATCCGGCGTAACATTGACCATGAAGCGCGCCCGCTCCAATTTGAGCGCTGGCAACTCGGCCATCACCGCCTCGGCCAATGCATTGGCGCCATTGACCCGCTTTGCGGACAGCGAATGGGCGGCACGATCATAATCGGCCTTGGCGATGGTTGCCGCCTTTTCCAAGGAGCCAAGCCTCTCCTCGCCAGCGTCCAGCTCGGCAAGATCGGCCACCATCTTGGCCGCAAGAGCAGGAAGCTCCGCCACCGCAACCGAATATTTGCGGCTTGCCGCACGGAGGGAAAATAACCGTTCCTCCACCCGCTCCAGCTCCCGCGGATCAAACTCCGTGCGGCGAAGGGCGGCTTCGGCTTCCATTTGCGCGTTGGAGAGATTGTCGAGTGCCGCATCTAGCAACTGAACGGTATCTTCCAGCAGGCCGGGCGCCTCGTGACTCTTACGCTCCAGACGCCGGACCAGCGAAGCAATCAACGGAACCGGCGAGGCATTGCCGTTCAGAAATTCACAGGCTTCGGCGATATCCCCGGCGATACGCTCGGATTTTTGCATGCGCGCCCGATGCTCGGCCAAGTCGTCTTCTTCGCCATCACGCGGGCTTAGAGCTTCGAGCTCTTCCACAGATGCACGAAGATAGTCCGCTTCACGCGCAGCCGCTTCCACACGTGCGCGGTGGGTTTTAAGAGCCCGCTCCGCATCGCGCCATTGCTTGTAAAGCCCACCCAGTTGCGCCACTTCGTCGGTCAGGCCGGTAAAGGCATCCAGCAGGGTCCGGTGGGCATTGATATCGACAAGCGCACGATCATCATGCTGGCCGTGAATCTCGACGAGATACTGGCCGAGCTGCCGCATCAACTGCACGCTGACCGGCTGGTCATTGACGGAGGCCTTGGTGCGACCATCCGCAGACTGGACGCGCCGGAAAATCAAATCGCCATCATCGTCCAGACCATTCTCGCGCAGAAGAACCCGCACGGGATGATGGCCGGGAACATCAAAAACAGCCGTCACCTGCCCCTTGTCCAGCCCGTGCCGCACAAGGCCGCCATCGCCCCTGCCACCGAGCGCCAGGGAAAGGCTGTCGAGTAGAATGGATTTGCCCGCGCCCGTTTCGCCCGTCAGAACCGAAAGCCCCTTTTCGAAGGACAGGTCAAGCCGCTCGATCAAGACGATATCGCGGATCGACAACTGGATGAGCATGACGTTCCTATTTCACTGGATGAGCAGGGACGCTGGGCAATCAGACGCCAATCAGCTTGGCGCCAGCGCGAGAGATCCATGAACCGCGGTTTTCGCGAGGCTCCAGACCACCACCCTTCAACAACTTGAAGGAGTCCGCGTACCAGTGACTGTCAGGATAGTTCTGCCCAAGAACGGCAGCAGCCGTCTGCGCCTCTTCCTGAACGCCCATGGCATAATAGGCCTCGACAAGACGAGCGAGTGCTTCTTCGACCTGATTGGTGCGCCCGTAGTTTTCAACCACATTGCGGAAGCGCTGGATGGCGGCGAGATATTCCTTCCGCTCCAGATAGTAGCGACCGACCTGCATTTCCTTGCCCGCCAACTGGTCGCGCGCATAACGCATCTTGGCCTGCGCATCCTCGACATATTCCGACTTTGGATAGTTACCGACGACCTTCTGCATGGCATCGATGGTGTTGCGCGCCGCCTTCTGGTCCTGCGTCACGTCAGCAATCTGTTTCGAATAGGACAAGCCGACGAGGTATTGAACATAGGCGCTGTCAGTGGAGCTCGGATACTGGCGCAGGTAACGATTACCCGTTGCCACCGCCTCGTCGTATTGCGCCAGGCGGTACTTGGAGAAGGTGCTCATCACCAGCGCCTTGCGGCCCCATTCTGTGAATGGGTTCTGACGATCGATCGAATCGAACTTTCGGCTGGCCTCGGCAATGTTGCCAGCCTTCATGTTCGCGAGACCCTGATTATAAAGCTGCTCTGGAGGATCCGTCGCCAGACCCAGCTTGGTGATATCGATGTCAGGATCTGACTGGCATGACGTGACCAGCGAAGATGTGCCGACCAACAATAGAGACACCAGCGCTACTCGTGCAGTGTTTCTCATTCCAACAGACATAGACTCAGTCATTCGACAGTTCCCGATTGCCACGCGATATTACAGCGACCGCCTCAATTGGCGTTCTAGCCATATAAGAAGCAAGAGAGCAACGCAATGATGTGGCTTTGACGCAATTTTGTGGCACTCTTGCCAAAGATACAAAAAGAAAAGCCGCCTTACGCGGGCGGCCCTTCAAATTCATCAATGTTCATTCAACCTACAGAGGGCGCAAGCTCCTGCACCTTCACCGGAACAAATTCCCGGGCACGCACGCGCTGACTGCGGCTCGGAGCTTCAACCACCTCATAGGCGGTAGGATCGCTCATCAGCGCCTTGAGGGCATTGGCATTCATTTTGTGTCCGCCACGATAGGAACGATAGCAGCCGATGAACTGCGCACCGGCAAGCGCCAGATCACCAACAGCATCCAGCGTCTTGTGGCGAACGAACTCGTCGACGAATCGCAGACCCTCTACGTTCACCACGGTATTGTCATCGGAAATCACCACCGAATTCTCCAGCGAAGAACCGAGTGCGAAACCGGCAGCCCAGAGGCGCTCGACATCACGCATGAAGCCGAAGGTCCGGGCGCGCGAGAGTTCATCACGAAATACGTTGGCGGTCAGATCACCCTTCCAGGACTGGCGACCGATCAGCGGCGCTTCGAAATCGATTTCAACCTCGAAACGTGTGCCATCATAGGGACGAAACTCAGACCATGAAGCCCCTGATTCGATGCGCACCGGCTTCAGAACGCGAATATAACGGCGCTTCTCGCCGAGATTGACCATTCCGGCGCTTTCAATCGCTTCGATGAAGGGGAAAGAAGAGCCATCCATGATCGGCATTTCAGCGCCCTCGACTTCGACGATGACGTTGTCGAGCCCAAGCGCATAAAAAGCCGCCATCACATGTTCGATCGTCGCAACCGACCGTGGCAGCGAGGTGCCGAGCACCGTGCATAGATCCGTATTCCCGACGTTGGAAGACACCGCCTTGTATTCCACACTGGAACCATCGGCAAAACTGCGGCTGAAGATGATGCCCGTCCCCGGATCTGCGGGCTGGAACGTGATCGAAACCGGGCTTCCGGAATGAACACCGATTCCCGAAAGCGTTACCGGCGATGCGATCGTTGTTTGAAAACCCAAAAATCCAACAGTCATTCGTTTTGCCTTTATGTCTCCCGTCATGGCGGGAGTTATGCTCTTGGGGGCTAGACTCAAATCCACCTGACTCAGAACCCATTTATGATCCTGTAGATACGGCGGTCTCTTCCACAATCCAAATCACTGTTCATTTCGGATTGTAACGAAAACCCCCGCTCGAAAACGTCTCAACCGATTCTCACAACCCTTTAGATCGCAAAGAAAAACCCGGACTTGCGATCCGGGTTCCCATTGCTTTGCGATTCTCTGTGTTTCAGGTGGATTGACGGCGCAGGAAGGCCGGAATTTCCAGCTGGTCGTCATCTTGATGATGTGATGACGGAACGGCGCGACCGTGATCGTCCAGGTTGCCTCGGCGCGGCGCATAGAGGCTTGCTTCTGGCGAAAGCGCACGACGCTGCTGCGAAGCGGCGGATGGTGCTGCTGTCATGTCTGAAGCAACCTGCTCCTCCTCATCACGGCGACCAAGCGAGTTGGTGATGCGCTTGAGAAGGCCCATCGGTCCACGCTCTTCCTGTGGGGCGGCCACGGGCTGTGCGCGCTGTTCCATTTCAGCCTTAACCACCGGTGGGAAATCTTCCACCTTTGGCATACGAACCTGATCAACGCTCTGGCGAACGATCGGAGCGATTGGCTCGATCGGGGGAGGCGCCATGCGCGGTGCAGGTGCTGCGGCCATCGGCTGCGGAGCGGGCTGTGCCGAGAAGCTTGGAGCTTGCGGTGCTGCCGTGAAGGATGGAGCGGGAGCAGACGGCTGCATCGGAAGCGGAGCCGGACGCTGGGCAACAGGCTCGACCGGAGCAGCAGCCTGGAACAGGCGGCTTTGCGGACGGAACTCGTCGGCGGCTGGCGCAGCAGCAACAGGTGCTGGCTGAGGTGCCGGAGCGGACTGCTGGACAGGTGCTGCAGCCATTGGCGCCGGGATCGAAAGCTCGCGTTCCATCTGGGCTTCTGCCTGACGGATCGTTTCCGCAACCGGATCAACCGGAGCAGGACGGGGGGCCTGCATCATCGCAGGCTGAACTGCGGCCGGAGCCGAAGCAACGGCCGCGGAAGGACGGATAATCGGCTTCTGCGCAGCGCGCATGTCGGCTCCGCGAAGATCGTTTGCATTGTGCGCACGATCGATGCCTGTTGCCACAACAGAGACGCGGATGACGCCTTCCAGAGCCTCGTCGAAGGTCGCACCCAGAATGATGTTGGCATCCGGATCGACTTCTTCGCGAATGCGGCTTGCCGCTTCGTCGACTTCGAACAGCGTCAGGTCGCGACCACCGGTAATGGAGATCAATAGGCCTTGTGCGCCCTTCATCGAGGTTTCATCCAGCAGCGGGTTGGCAATGGCGGCCTCGGCAGCCTGCATTGCACGGCCTTCGCCAGAAGCCTCGCCAGTGCCCATCATTGCGCGGCCCATCTCGCGCATCACGGAGCGAACATCCGCGAAGTCGAGGTTGATGAGGCCTTCCTTCACCATCAGGTCGGTGATGCAGGCAACGCCGGAGTAGAGAACCTGGTCCGCCATGGCAAATGCATCGGCAAACGTGGTCTTGTCATTAGCGATGCGGAAGAGGTTCTGGTTCGGGATGATGATCAGCGTATCGACGGACTTCTGAAGCTCCTGGATACCCTGCTCTGCCAACCGCATGCGGCGGCCACCTTCGAAGTGGAACGGCTTGGTGACGACGCCAACGGTCAGGATACCCTTGCTGCGGGCAGCCTGCGCAACCACCGGAGCAGCGCCCGTACCCGTACCGCCGCCCATGCCGGCAGTCACGAAGCACATATGCGTGCTGGACAGGTGATCCATAATTTCGTCGAGGCATTCCTCAGCGGCGGCGCGACCGACTTCCGGCTGCGAACCCGCGCCAAGACCTTCGGTGACCTGAACGCCCATCTGGATGATTCGCTCGGCCTTCGACATCATGAGGGCCTGCGCATCCGTGTTGGCAACGACGAAATCGACGCCTTCCAGGCCTGCGGTGATCATGTTGTTGACGGCGTTACCGCCGCCTCCGCCAACGCCGAAGACGGTGATCCGAGGCTTCAGCTCGGTAATGTCCGGCTTTTGCAGCTTGATGGTCATATGAACCGTTCCTTTTTTCTCTGGCCGCCTCGCCAAGCGCGCCGATCTCTTTCATTACGCTGACACCCTTGCCTGAAACTAGAGCGTCAAAAACTCTCCTTGAGCCACTGCCCCATGCGGGCAAAACGGCCACCACCGCCGCCGAGCGTGGACAGAAGCCCGCTCTGCTCGGAATGCGTTTCCATGTCTGCGACCTGCGGATAGATCAGAAGACCGACCGCAGTCGAAAAGGCCGGACCCTTGGCGGCCGTCGGCAAACCGGAGACCCCCATAGGGCGACCAATGCGGACATTACGGGCAAGAATACGGCGAGCCGTATCTGGCAGACCGGTCAGTTGGCTGGCACCGCCTGTCAGAACCACACGCTTCCCGACGATCGGGCTGAAACCCGATTTCTGAATACGATCGCGAATCAGTTCCAGCGTCTCCTCAAGGCGAGCCCGGACGATTCGAGTCACCAGAGCGCGCGGAACCTGTGTCGGCTGATCGCGATCATCTTCGCCAATCGGCGGAACGGAGATCAAGTCACGCTCATCGGCTGCCGTGGCAATGGCGGAGCCATGAAGCACCTTCAGGCGTTCTGCATCTTCGATTCGGGTGGAAAGCCCTCGGGCCAGATCGGTGGTCACATGGTGACCGCCAATGCTGATGGCATCGGTATGCACCAGCTTGCCCTCGGCGAAGACGGAGATGGTCGTCGTTCCACCGCCCATGTCGATGGCGGCGCAACCAAGCTCGACCTCATCATCCACCAGAGCCGCAAGACCGCTGGCATAGGGCGTGGCAACAATGCCTTCGACCGACAGATGGGCGCGGTTGACGCACAGCTCGATGTTCTTGAGCGCGGCCCGCTCAGCGGTCACCACATGCATGTCGACGCCGAGAAGATCCCCATACATGGAAAGCGGGTCGCGAATCCCCTGCTCTCCGTCAAGAGAAAAGCCTGTCGGCAGCGAATGCAGAACCGCACGATCCTGTCTACGAGACTGTTGGCTCGCAGCAACCAGCACCTTGCGAAGGTCGGAAGCCTCAACCTCCTGCCCGCCCAGATCGATGCTGGCCGTGTAGACATCGCTGGTCAGGCGACCGGCAGAAACGTTGACGATCAGGCTATCGACAGTCAGCCCCGCCATGCGCTCGGCAGCATCGACAGCGAGGCGGACGACGCTTTCGACGGCATCGATATCGGCAATGACACCGGACTTGACGCCGCGCGAACGCTGGTGACCGATCCCGATGATTTCGACATTGTGCGTGCGGTTCGGCAGAATCTGGCTCTCCTTGCGGGGTGTCAGACGGCCAATCATGCATACGATCTTGCTGGAGCCGATATCGAGAATCGAAACGACATGCGACCGCTTGGAAGACAAAGGCTTCAAGCGGGGCAATCCAAAACCGGAAGAACCGAACAAACTCACGTCTGACCTCCAGCTTTCTTCAGTGCCTTCGCCCGCGCGGCCAGAGCCTGCTCACGTCGTTCCTGTGCGCCTTCAGTCAGGCGAATTGTCGTACGGTCCGGGAGGCGAAGGTCAATGGCCGCGATATCCCGCTCAAGTACGCCTTCGGCAGCTTCGTATTTGGCGAGGGACGCAAGCGCTTCTTCGACGCCCTCTTCCGGCAACTTGATGATGACGCCATTGTTGAGATGCAGATCCCAGCGGCGACCGGCAACGCGCACATAAGCGCGAACGCGGGAGCGAAGATCCTGCCAGCCTGCCATTTCGGTCTGGAACGAAGCGGCAGCCTTCTCAGCGCCACGACCGACGAAAAGCGGAAGGGAAGCAAACTTGCTGTCGCGCAGAGGTGCGATCACGCTGCCGTTCTTCTCGATAAGCGAAAGCTCGGAACCGTTCTGCCAAATGCCGAATGCCTCGCGCTCCTTGAGCGTCACCTCAATGGTCTTCGGATAGACTTTACGCACTTCGGCATACTGAACCCAAGGCAGCTTGCTCAGCTTCTGGCGTGCACCTTCAACGTCGAGCGCAACGAGCGAGGTCGTGCCATCCAGCCCGAGCAGTTGCAGGATGTCGATTTCCGAAGTTTCGCTATTGCCCGAGACGCGAACATTCTCGATGGCAAAGCCCACCGCCGCCGTCGTGCTCTGTGCGAAATCGTCGGTGTGCCCGCCGAGCGACATGCCGTAGAGACCGACCATACCGAAGAAGGCGAAAACGGACACTGTACCGGTATGGCGAGGAATATGAACACGACCGGTTGCAAGGCTCACGCAGAAGCGCACGACGCGCCGGAGCGGGCGCGGCAACACAAGACGCTCGTCACTGGGCTTGCCAGCACCGTAACGCAGATCTTTACCGGTATTGGATTTACCGTTCAGCGAGAACACGAAGCATCCTCCACCATCCAACGGACGAGTTCACCAAAGCTGCGACCGCCGTGAGCGGCCATTTCAGGCACCAGGGAGGTGGGCGTCATGCCGGGCTGGGTATTGATTTCCAGCCAGATGAGCTCACCATCTTCAGTCTTGGTATCGTCGAAACGGAAATCGGAGCGACTCACGCCGCGGCATCCCATCGCCTGATGCGCCTTGACCGCCAGTGTTTGAACCTTTTGGTAAATATTTGGTGAAATTTGTGCGGGAATGACATGCTTTGATCCGCCATCCGCATATTTCGAGTCGTAATCGTAAAAGGCGCCCGAAACAGGCACGATTTCGGTGACCCCAAGCGCCACGCCATCCATGACACCGCAGGTCAGTTCGCGCCCCGCAATGTAGCGTTCGACCATCACACGGTCGCCATAGCGCCAGTCCGAAGACCCGATTACCTGCGGCGGATGCGACTGACCTTCCTTGACGATCACAACGCCAAAGGACGAACCTTCGCAAACCGGCTTCACCACGTAAGGCGGCTCCATCGGATGCTCGTTGCCGATGTCGAAACGGTTCAGATCCAGTCCGGCAGCAACAGGAATGCCAGCCGCCGCCGCAACGGTTTTGGCACGCGCCTTATCCATGGCAAGCGCCGATGCAAGCACGCCGGAATGGGTGTAGGGAATTTGCAGGTATTCAAGCACACCCTGAATGGAGCCATCCTCGCCATAGGGACCATGCAGCGCGTTAAAGGCAACATCCGGGCGCAACTCGGCAAGCACAGCAGCAATGTCGCGCCCGACATCCACGCGCGTCACGCGATAGTCTTCGCCTTCCAGAGCAGTCGCACAGGCATTTCCGGAGGACAAGCTGACCGGGCGCTCGGCGGACAATCCACCCATAAGAACAGCCACATGCTTGCCACTCATCGAACACTCCTTGAAGACCGGGCCTGTTAGACCCCATTCCTTGCGCCAAACTGGTGCGCGAACCTGATTCCCGCGCGTCTTCATTTGTGCCGCAACATGGTTAATGAATCGTTTACTTTCGTTAACTGGATGAGGCGGATGCTTGTGAGATCAAGCGCATAGCGCAGAAGATTCGAACATTGGAACGCCACGGATCACCGCAGAAGCCAATGTTGGACCAAGCTGCTTGCTCGGAAAGCTCCCAGCACAACGGCTGCTGAATCAGAATCTCAACAACAAAAAAGCCCACTAAGTTCATGACTCAGTGGGCTTTTTAGGTATCCTGACGCAAAGACCGTTGAGAAGATGGTCAGCTGCGGTCTCGAATTATTCGGTGGTCACGCCCTGGAATGGTCGAACCTCGCGACCCGGCATGAAGATACCAAGCCGCTTGATTTCCCACTCAAGCTTGACACCCGAAGTCTCGTAAACGCGCTGACGTACCAGTTCGCCGAGATATTCGAGATCGTAGCCGGATGCATGGCCGATATTGATCATGAAATTGCAGTGAAGCGACGACATCTGCGCGCCACCGTTCATCAAACCGCGGCAGCCCGCCTCATCGATCAGCTCCCAGGCAGAATGTCCGGCTGGATTCTTGAACGTCGAACCGCCGGTCTTTTCCTTGACAGGTTGAACCGTCTCGCGGTGATGACGAACCGCATCCATCTCGGAACGGATCTTGGCGCGATCGTCGGCATAGCCTTCGAAAAGCGCATGGGTGAAAATGAGGCCATCTCCGGCAGAAGAATGACGATAGCTGTAACCCATGTCGGCATTGGTCAGGACATGCTTGTTGCCCTTGCGATCAACCGCATGAACTTCAACGACACGTGCAGAGGTCTCCCCGCCGTTGGCACCGGCATTCATGCGCAGCGCACCGCCGATGGAACCGGGAATCCCGTAGTAGAATGCAAAGCCGCCGATACCATTATCCATGGCCATGGCAGCGATGTATTTGTCGGGGCAGATGGCGCCGGCAAGAATGCGGTTCTCGCCCGCAAGCTCCAGCTGACCGAACCCTTTTGCAGAAAGACGCAGGACAACACCCGGAATTCCACCGTCGCGCACGAGAAGGTTGGACCCCACGCCCATGACCGTCAACGGCACCTCTTCTGGCAGAAGCTTCAGGAAGGTGATGAGATCTTCCTCGTCATGTGGCTGGAACATGAGTTCGGCCAGACCACCGGCCTGAAACCAGGTGACCCGGTCCATCGGTGCATCGGGCGTCAGCCTGCCTCTCAATTCATTGACCCCGGACCCCAGCGAGGCCAGCAGCTTTTCCCCATTCACCTGCTTCATCAAGATTGTCCCGAAATGCTTTCCAGTTCCCTGGGCAGCGAGGCTGCCCATTGCGTAATGTTCCCAGCCCCCAGAAGAACCACGAAATCACCTGGTTTTGCAATGCTGGAAATGATGCCCGGCAATGCGCTGGGCGCAGACATATAGCGCGCATCACGATGACCGCCCGCCTTGATGCGGGAAACAAGGGCTTCTGAGTTAATACCCTCGATTTCGTCTTCGCCAGCCGCATAGACCGGAGCGAGGATGATACTGTCTGCATCGTTGAAGCAGGTGACGAAATCTTCGAACAGGCTGGAGAGCCGCGAGTATCGATGCGGTTGATGAACCGCGATGATTCGGCCCTGGCAGCTTTCGCGTGCGGCACGCAGCACAGCCTTGATCTCCACTGGATGGTGGCCGTAGTCGTCGAATACGGAAACTCCGTTCCAGGTGCCTGTCAGCGTGAAGCGACGCTTGACACCACCGAAGGAGGCGAGACCCTTGCGAATGTCTTCTTCCGAAATGCCAAGCCGGTTGGCGACCGCAATCGCCGCAGTGGCATTCGAAATATTGTGACGCCCAGGCATAGGCAGGCTGAGGTCCTTGAACTGGAAGACGCGGCCAGTGCGACGGCGACGGATCTCCACATCGAAGATTGCCCGTGTTCCATCCATGCGGATATTGGAGAAGCGTGCATCGGCCTGCGGGTTTTCACCGTAGGTCACGATTTTTCGATCTTCGATCTTGCCGACCAGTTGCTGCACTTCCGGATGGTCGATGCACAACACGCCGAAACCGTAGAAGGGAACATTCTCCACGAACTGACGGAACGCTGCGCGCACGGCATCAAAATTGCCGTAATGGTCCAGATGTTCCGGGTCGATATTCGTGACCACCGCCACATCGGCAGGCAGTTTGAGGAAGGTTCCGTCCGACTCGTCGGCCTCGACCACCATCCACTCGCCCTCGCCCATGCGGGCATTGGTTCCGTAGGCGTTGATGATCCCGCCGTTGATGACGGTCGGATCCAGCCCACCCGCTTCCAGAAGCGTTGCAACCATCGAGGTTGTGGTCGTTTTCCCATGCGTGCCGCCGATGGCGATTGCATTGCGGAAGCGCATCAACTCGGCAAGCATTTCGGCACGGCGCACGATGGGCAGCGACTTCTCGCGCGCGGCGATCAATTCCGGATTGTTCTTCTTGATCGCAGTCGAAACAACGACAACTTCCGCATCGCCGAGGTTCTCCGGCTGATGGCCGACGAACACCGGAATGCCCTTTTCGCGCAGACGTTGGACATTGGCGCTATCCGACTGGTCGGATCCCTGAACGCGATGGCCAAGGTTATGCAGCACCTCGGCAATGCCGCTCATGCCGATACCGCCAATGCCGATGAAGTGGACGAGGCCGATCGCCTTCGGCATCTTCATGCTTGGACTCCTTTGAATGATGAAACTTGCTGTTTCGCGGCAATAGCGACCACAAGATCAGCAAGCAAGGCCGCGGCATTCGGATGCCCTACCTTTCTTGCCGCTGCGGCCATTTCCGCCAAACGTTCCGGCTCGTTCATGGCGCCGGAAATGATCTTGCAAAGCCTTTCAGGCGAAAGCTCGGATTGCGGCACCACTTTCGCACCGCCCGCCTTTACCAGCGCCGCGGCATTGGCTGCCTGATCGTGGTCGAGTGCGTAAGGGTATGGAACGAGGAGAGCGGGCCTGCCGATGACGGCAAGCTCAGACACCGTCGACGCACCAGATCGACTGATGACCAGATGGGCTGCAGCAATGCGTTCCGCCATGTCGCCGAAAAATGGTGAGACGTCCGCATTCATCTGCAGCTTGGCAAGGCAGCTATCCACCTGTGAGCGATCGTCTGGGCGCGCCTGCTGCGTCAACCGCACGCGAGCCCGCTCGCTTTCGGTGAGCAATGCGAGCGCGGTTGGAATAGCGCCAGAGAAGAATTGCGCACCCTGGCTCCCGCCAAACACAACGAGGTTGAACGGGTCGTTGCCAGTAGATGGCTGGTAAGGTTTGTTCGCTGCCGCAAGCACAGCGGGGCGCACCGGATTGCCCGTTATCACCGTCTTGGCGGCATGCCTTCCGCCGTCATCAGGCAAGAAGCCCCCGGCGATAGCCTGTACCCGATTGGCCAGCGCCTTGTTGGCGCGACCCATCACCGCATTCTGCTCATGGATCAGCGAGGGTATGCCCATGCCTGTGGAAGCCAGTAGCGGCGGGATCGTTGGATAGCCACCGAAACCGACCACGGCGGATGGACGGACCCGCGCCATCAGCTTGCGCGCCGTCCGCAGCCCCTTCCACAAGGTCAACATGGATTTTGCGATTGAGACCGGGTTCTTCGAACCCAGGGTCGCGGACGGCACAACATGGATCTCGTCGGCCGGAAAGGAGCCAGCAAAGCGCTCGGCGCGCTTGTCCGTCACCAGATGAACCGACCACCCGCGTGACTTCAATTCATGACCCAGCGCCTCTGCCGGAAACAAATGGCCGCCGGTACCACCGGCGGCAAGAAGAATAACGCCTTTGCTCATTCGTCTCATTCCGCAGGCACGCCGTTGGAAACCCTGAAGAGGCTTCGCTCCTGTGCCCGCTTTTCCGGACGATGACGGGTCAGCGCCAGAATGAAGCCAGCCGTGATACAGATCGCGATCATAGAGGAACCACCATAGGAAATCAGCGGCAGCGTCATGCCTTTCGCAGGCATAAGCTCCAGATTGACGCCGATGTTGATCATCGACTGGATACCGATCTGGAGAACGAGACCCGCGACTGCAAAGCGGTTGAAATCGTTCTTTTCACGATAGGCATGGCTCAAGCCACGAATGACGATGAAGGCAAAAATCGCCACCATTGCCATGCAGAACACGATACCGAATTCTTCTGCCGCCACGGAGAAAATGAAGTCCGTGTGGCTATCGGGCAGGATGCGCTTCACGATACCTTCGCCGGGACCCTGACCGAACCAGTCGCCGCGAATGATCGCCTCGCGTGCGGTATCCACCTGGAATGTATCGCCCTCGCCCGTCATGAAGCGATCAATACGCCCCGCGACGTGCGGGAAGATATAATAGGCGCCCACAATGCCCCCGGCACCCAGACCGCCAAGGAGGATGATCCACAGCCACGGCATACCCGCCATGAAGAACATGCCACCCCAGACTGCGCTGACGAGGATCGTTTGACCAAGATCAGGCTGCGCGACAAGCAACGCACCGACAATGCCAAAGAGAATGATCGCGAAGAAGTTGCCGGGCACTTCCGGCTGGCGCGCATGCTCGGCAAACAGCCAGGCACAGACCACGACGAAGGCTGGCTTCAGGAATTCCGATGGCTGGATCGAAAGGCTACCGATGGCGAACCAGCGGCGCGAGCCTTTGATTTCCGTCCCGAAGAACAGCGCAAGAACCATCATGGCAATCGACATGATCAGAAGAATGATGGCGACTCGGCGTACCTGTCTCGGCGCCAGGAAGGAAAGCCCGATCATCACCAGAATGGAGGGGGCGAGGAAGATGGCGTGACGCTCCACAAAGTGGAAGCTCGGCAGTCCGATACGCTCCGCCACGGGCGGCGACGCCGCAAAGGACAGCATGAAGCCTATGCCCATCAACAGAATGAAAGTCGCCAGAAAAAAGCGATCGATCGTCCAGAACCAGTCTGCCAGTGCCCCTCGATCGGCGCGACTTACCATCTTACTGTCCTTTTTCCGGCTCGATGAGCATTGTCACGCCATCGAGTGCTGCCACCAGAGATACGAACCGGTCGCCTCTGACTTCGAAATTCCTGAACTGGTCGAAGCTCGCGCAGGCCGGAGACAGCATCACGACACTCGTCCCGCCATCTGCCTGGGCATCCTTTGCTGCATGCTCAACCGCGCGTTCCAGCGTCCCGGAGATCTCGTAAGGGACCGCTTCACCCAGCGTTGACGCAAACTCGGGAGCCGCTTCTCCAATCAGATAGGCTTTCACAATACGTGGGAAGAGTGGCGCGAGGCTTGCGATGCCGCCGGATTTGGGAAGTCCGCCAGCAATCCAGAAGATTCGGTCGTAGCTGGAAAGGGCTGGCGCTGCCGCATCGGCATTCGTTGCTTTGGAATCGTTCACGAAGGTCACGCCCCCCTTGCGGCCCACAGGCTGCATGCGGTGCTTCAGGCCGGGGAAACTGCGAAGCCCTGAGCGGATTTCCTCAATCGACACACCAACGGCAAGGCAGGCTGCAATTGCGGCCGCCGCATTCTGTGCGTTGTGGGAGCCCTTCAGGGTATCGATGCCCTGAAGATCCGTGATCGGCTCCGATTTGCCGGCTTGCGCCTGAATGATCCCGCCATCGGCGAAATAGAACCCGTTGGCCAGCACCGTGCGGCGGGAAATGCGATTGACCCGGACACCTGCCCGCTCGATGCGATCCGCAATCAGCGTGCAGTAACTGTCATCGACACCGACGATGGCGGTCTGGCTTCCGGCAACCAGTCGCTCCTTCACATCGGCGTAATGCTGCATGGTTCCATGGCGATCCAGATGATCCGGTGTCAGGTTGAGCAGAATGCCCGCACTGGGGTTGATCGTCGGTGCAAGATCGATCTGATAGGACGAGCACTCGACCACATAGAAGCGCCCAGCCTTGGGCGGATCGAGCGTCAGCACAGCCGTACCAATGTTGCCGCCGAGTTGCGTGTCGCGCCCGCTGGACTTCAGAATATGCGCAATCAGCGCCGTTGTCGTGGATTTGCCATTGGTGCCTGTAATGGCAATGAACGGGCAGTCCGGCGCATGAGCGCGGCGCTCCCGCACGAACAGCTCGACATCACCAATGATCTCAACACCTGCCGAGCGGGCCAGATCCACGCTCCAGTGGGGCTTGGGATGCGTCAACGGCACGCCGGGGGACAGAACGAAAGCCGCTTGCGCCGCCCAATCGATCTCTCGAAGATCGCCGGTCGTGACACCTGCCTGCTGCGCCTTCGCAACGCTGTCGGGATTATCATCCCAGGCAATCACATTCGCACCACCGGCAATCAGTGCCTGCGCCGTTGCCAGACCCGAACCGCCAAGGCCGAAAAGCGCGACCTTGCGTCCGGCAAATGTCGTGACAGCGATCATGGCGATTACCGCAGCTTGAGTGTGGAGAGGCCAAGCATGGCGAGACCCACGGCAATGATCCAGAACCGGATGACGACTTGGCTTTCCGTCCAGCCAAGCTTTTCGAAGTGATGATGGATGGGCGCCATGAGGAAGACGCGGCGTCCCGTCAGCTTGAAGAAGCCGACCTGGATGATGACGGACAGCGTCTCCATGACGAACAGGCCACCGATGATCGCCATGACGATCTCATGCTTGGTGGCAACCGCCACGGAACCGATGAGGCCGCCCAGCGCGAGTGAGCCGGTATCACCCATGAAGATGGCGGCGGGCGGAGCGTTGAACCAGAGGAACCCTAGTCCCGCCCCGATGACAGCGCCCAGGATCACCGCCAGCTCTCCCGTTCCAGGCACGAAGTTGATCTGCAGGTAATCCGCGAAAACGGCATTACCGGCCAGATAGGCGATGATGCCGAAAGAGGCGGCGGCAATCATGACAGGCACGATGGCAAGACCATCGAGACCATCCGTCAGGTTCACGGCATTTCCAGCCGCTACAATCACGAAACCGCCGAACACCACGAAGAAAACACCGAGGTTCAGGAGCACGTTCTTGAAGAACGGAAATGTGACCGAGGTGCCGAGCACGGAGCCGTTCGGCGCATTGGCGATAGAGACACGCATCATGAAATAGACCGCAATACCTGCGATCAAGAATTCGATGCCCAGACGCGCCTTGCCGGAGAAGCCTTTATCCGTCTGCTTCGTGACCTTGAGATAGTCATCGTAAAAGCCGATGGCGCCAAAACCCAACGTGACCAGCAGGGTGGCGACGACGTAGATGTTCGAAAGATCTGCCCAAAGCAAAGAGCCGCCGACAATGCCGGTCAGGATCATCAGGCCGCCCATGGTGGGCGTCCCGGCCTTTTTGAAATGCGTTTGCGGGCCATCGGCGCGGATGGGCTGCCCCTTCCCCTGCCGGATGCGGAGCGACGCAATCATGCGCGGCCCAAACAGGAAGACGATGAGCGCTGACGTGAAGAGCGCGGCCCCTGTCCGGAACGTGATGTAGCGAAACAGGTTGAAGATCTGAAAGCTGCTCGCAAGCTCTACAAGCCAAATCAGCATAGGAAGTCTTTCTTCTGGAAGGTCAAATCAGCGCCCCGTGTCAGACAAGGGCGGATAGTTGTCAATAAGCGCCGCAACGATCTTGCCGAAGCCGATGCCGAGAGAGGATTTCACCATTAGCACGTCGCCCGGTATCACATTGCGAACGGCAAACTCCACCAGTTCCGGCGTCGTCGCGCGATATTCCACCTGAACGCTGTCCGGAAGCGCATCACGCAGCGCCGCCATTTCGGCACCTGCCAGCCACACATGTTCTATGCCGGCGGTCAGAAGTGGTCCGGCAAGTTCCTCATGCACCTTCTGCGAGAAGGCGCCCATTTCCAGCATATCGCCCAGAACAGCAATGCGGCGACCCGCGCCCTGCGGCGGCGTTGCAGCCAGAAGCGCGATTGCCGCCCGCATGGAGGCCGGATTGGCGTTGTAGCTTTCGTCGATCAAGGTAAGATGCCCGCCGGTGATCGACAGGCGATGCCGCTCGCCCCTGCCCTTGACCGGACGAAGATCTGCCAGCGCCGCACGCGCTGACTCGACGTCAGCCCCCAATAGAGACACAGTCGCCAATGCAGCAAGAGCATTTTCCGCAATGTGGCGACCGGGAGCCCCGATATGCACCTCCACCGTTTCGCCGTCGAGCACCGCCCAGATGGTTGAACCTTCGGCGGAGCCTTCGAAATCGGCAAGCCGATAATCGGCCTTGGCGTGTTGTCCGAAGGACAGGATGTTCGGAAGCGCCAGTTCCTGGGCAATTCGCTCCAGATAGGCGAACTGCTTGTTATCCCGGTTGAGGAGAACAGCGCCGCCAGGCTCCACACCCTCGAAGATCTCGGCCTTTGCGGATGCAATCTCTTCCAGACTGTTGAAATGCCCAAGATGGGCCGCCCCAATCGTCGTGATGATCGCAATATGCGGGCGCACCATCTTCACAAGCGGACGAATTTCATTCGGGTGGTTCATACCGATTTCGAAGACACCGTAATCGGTATCGGCAGGCATGCGCGCCAGCGTCAGCGGTACGCCCCAATGATTGTTGAAGGAGGCGACGGCAGTATGCACTTTGCCAGACGGTGCAAGCAGTGTGCGCAGCATTTCCTTGGTCGTGGTCTTGCCCACGGAGCCGGTGACACCAACGATCTTGGCGTCAGTACGGGCGCGCGCTGCGACAGCCAGACGGCCAAGTGCTGCAAGCACATCATCCACCACGATCATCGGCGTCGTAATCCGGCCCATCGCCGGAAGCTTGGCTTCGGCAACGACGAGAAGTGCCGCGCCATTCGCCATGGCCGTCGTTGCATAATCGTGTCCGTCGACGCGGTCGCCCTTGATCGCGAAGAATGCCTCACCCGGAGTAATGGTCCGGCTATCGATGGAAATGCCGGTTATCCCGGCAGGAAGCGAGCCGATCGGTCGTCCCCCCATCGCAGCAATCATATCTGCCGTTGTCCATAGCCAGCTCACTGCGTCAACTCCTCCAGAGCTTTGCGAACTTCAACATGGTCGGAGAACGGCAGCACGGTGGTGCCAACCGTCTGGCCTTCCTCATGGCCCTTACCCGCTACGATCAGCGTATCGCCCGCATCCATCAGCGAGACAGCATGACGAATGGCCTGCGCCCGATCACCGATCTCGGTAGCAGACGGCGCAGCAGCCATGATTTCGGAACGGATCGTCGCCGGATCTTCCGACCGGGGATTATCGTCGGTCACGATCACGATATCCGCCAGACGCGCTGCAATTTCGCCCATGATCGGGCGCTTTCCCTTGTCGCGATCCCCGCCACATCCGAAAACGACGATCACGCGTCCGGTCGTGAAAGGACGAACGGAGCTCAGAACGTTTTCAAGAGCTTCCGGCTTGTGCGCATAATCGACATAGGCCGGAGAACCCTGTCGTGTCTGACCTACCAGCTCCAACCGTCCGGAGGCCCCAACGAGACGCTCCAGAGCCGCCATGGCAACCTTTGGCGCGACACCTGTCGCAATGGCCAATCCAGCCGAAACCAGAGCGTTCGCGATCTGGAAGTCACCGGCCAACGGAATGTGCACTTCGTGGATCTGACCATCGACATGCACTTCCGCCAACTGCTTGTGCCGGAAGTGTTCGACCCGCTTAAGGCTGAGGAAATTGCCACCACGCCCGACGGTCAGCACTTCGTGACCTGCGGCCTTTGCCACCTCAATGGCCTTGGCCGACCATGGATCATCCGCGAAAATAACTGCAGGACTACCCTTCGGAAGCAAGGTATCGAACAGCCGCATCTTGGCGGCCATGTAGTCTTCCATCGTCGGATGATAATCCATGTGGTCGCGACCCAGGTTCGTGAAGGCCGCAGCCGATAGGCGCACACCGTCGAGCCTGCTCTGGTCCAGCCCGTGACTGGATGCCTCCATGGCCGTGTGGGTCACACCTTCCCGCGCCAGTTCCGCAAGCAAGGCATGCAGCGCAACAGGATCAGGCGTCGTCAAGGAACCATATTCATTGCGCGTCGGGGAAATCACGCCGGTGGTACCGATCTGCGCCGCCGCCAGACCTGCATGCGCCCAGATTTGACGGGTGAACGACGCCACAGAGGTTTTTCCTGCCGTTCCGGTTACGGCAACAATCGTTCCCGGCTGCGCATCATGAAACCGGGCAGCAGCCAGCGCCAGAACCTTTCGGACATTCCCGACACGAATGACCGGTATGCTGGCATTGAGCTCTTCGGACGAGATGATTGCAGACGCACCCCGTGTCACGGCGTCCGCGGCGAATGCCGCACCATTTGCTTTGTTGCCGGGGATGGCGACAAACAACATGCCCGGTTCGATCTTGCGGCTATCGGCAGAGATGCCGGTAATTGCGAGATCGCGAACGCCTTCCGACTGTGCGGCAATCTCCGGAATGACCCCGGAGAAGTAATCAAGTTTCATCGGTACCCTCTCTGCGAAGCGGCCTGTCCCGTAGCCGCGAATCGACGGGCCCATTCATTATGGCCTAATAGGACACAAGCATGGCGGAACCGTTTTCTCCAAATCTTGGTTTCACACCGAGAACAGCGGCGGAGCGGCTGATGATTTCCTTCACCATGGGCGCGGCACTGTTACCAGCCAGAACGGCGCGGTCCGTTTCGCTGCGCGGATCGTCGATGAAGGTCAAAACCACATATTGCGGCTTGTAGATGGGGAACGCGGCGAGGAAGGCGTTGAAGTTATGGTCGTGGTTATATCGACCGTTGATGACCTTGTCGGCCGTCCCCGTCTTGCCACCCACATCAAAGCCTTCCACCAGGGCGTTCTTGCCAGAGCCCTGCGTGCCATTCCAGCCGAACAACCAGCGCATGTTGTCGCTCGTCGTTTTCTTGATGACGGGGGAAGCCACTTCGTTTGCCTGCTCCACGGAACGCGGCAGGAATGTCGGCTGAATAAGACGGCCACCGTTTACCAGCACGGCTCCAGCAACAGCCGTCTGAAGTGGCGTTGTCGAGACACCGTGACCGAAGGAAATCGTAATCGAGTTGATCTTCTTCCATGCCTTGGGTTGCGACGGCGTCGCAACTTCAGGAAGCTCCGTCTGCATGCGGGACAACAGGCCAAGCCGTGTCAGGAATTCCTTGTGTCCATCGATGCCGACGGCATCCGCCATTTTCGCGGTACCGATGTTGGACGAATACTGGAACACTTCCGGCATGGTGAGGAAACGTCCCTTGCCGTGGAAATCCTTGATGGTGAAGCCACCAATGCGGATTGGATATCGCGCATCGAAACTGTCGTTCATCGAGAACTTGCCTGAATCGAGCGCCATGGCCAGCGAGAAGGATTTGAACGTAGAGCCCATTTCGAACGTGCCGTTGGACATGCGGTTCAGCCAGCCTTCCTCACCTCCTGCCGCCGGATCGTTCGGATCGAAATCGGGTGCGGACGCCATGGCGAGAATCTCGCCTGTATTGGCATCCAGCACAACGCCGCCAGCCCCCTTGGCGCGGAACTTCTGAATGGCAGACATCAGCACTTCGCGCAGGATCGCCTGGACGCGAACATCGATCGAAAGCTTGACGGGTTCCAGCGGCTGATCGCTCGTCATGCCGACGGCTGCGAGATCGGCAAGACCCTGACTGTCGATATATCGTTCCATGCCTGCAACGCCGCGGTTGTCGATGTTGACGTAACCGACGATGTGGGCAGCAGTGGCGCCTCCCGGATAGAACCGGCGCTTCTCGGGCCGGAAACCGATGCCGGGAATACCAAGTGCCAGAATTTCGCTCTGCTGCTTGGGTGTGAGCTGGCGACGAAGCCACTGAAAGCGGGATTTGGAGGAGAGCTTATGGTAGATCTGCTTGGCATCGATGTCCGGCAGAACCGTGCGCAGCTTCTCGATGACTTCATCCGGATCGACAATCTTGTGCGGCTCCGCAAACAGCGAAACCGTGCGAATGTCGGTGGCCAGCACTTCTCCGTTCCGGTCGAGAATATCCGGGCGTGATGCCATCAGCCGGTCGGCAGGCATGATGCTCGACGTCGCTTCCGGCTCCTTCATGGCATAGAAGACCAACCTTCCGCCAATCACGCAGTAGAAGCCGAGGAAACAGGCGATGATGATGCCGACACGGTTGCGCGCCTGCGCCGACTTGCGCTTGCGGCTACCCTCGAAACTGGCGCCGCCAAAAGCGGGTCTCTTGGCGCCCGCAGAAAAATGAGCCCGGCTCTTCAGAACCATTACGCGCGAAAGGAAAGCCATCAGCGGTTCACCGATCCGGTTGCAATAGAGTCAACGCTTGGGGTTTTGCCACGCGCAAGCGGCACGGGGATCTTCGATTTCGGCGGCTTGGCCTTGGCTGCGTCAACACCCTTCAAGGCGGCTGCAACTTCGGGATCAACCTGCGCGATCAGTTCTTCGATCGTCGTCTCGGGCTGCGGCAACTGCGATTTTGGCATCGGCAGTTCCTTCGGCATGGCGAGTTGGGTCGGTTGGGTCGGCTCCAGTTCCAGTTCCGTCTGATACTGACCGATCAGGCGATGAAGCCGGTTGGGCTGTGTCAGCAAGGCCCAGTCTGCCTTCAGCAGATCAATCGTATCGTGTTCCAGCCGGATTTCCGTCTCCAGCCGACGCACTTCTTCCAGTTTGAGATCTGCCCTGTGCTTGATGCTGTAGGTCACGACGGCGGTAGCCGTCATGACGCCGATCAGCACGAGATCGAAGCTCCTCAACATATTCAGGCTCCCATCTTTTCCAGGCTGGTCAGTTCAGGCAGATCGAAAATAGAGAAATCCACAGCCCGCGCCGGACTTGCGGTTCTAAACGCTGCACGTAGCTTGGCGGACCTTGCGCGAGGATTGTCAGATGCTTCCGCCTCGGTCGCAGACAGCATTCCCTTGCCAACCGGCTCGAAAATGGATGGCTTTTCTTCAACCATCGGCAAATGGCGCGACCCGCTCGCCTTGCCGGAGCGATCCGTCAGAAAGCGCTTCACCAAACGGTCTTCCAGCGAATGGAAACTGACGACCACCAGTCGGCCGCCGGGTTTCAAAACCTGCTCCGCCGCAAACAGGGCCTGCGCAAGCTCACCCAGTTCGTCGTTCACGAAGATACGCAGTGCCTGAAACACCCGCGTTGCTGGATGGATCTTGTCCTTGGCCTTGCGTGGGTTGACGCTCTCGATGAGGTTGGCCAGATCGCGCGTCGTTGCAAAAGGTTCGCTCGCACGGCGCTTTTCGATGGCACGCGCGATGCGTCCCGCCTGCTTTTCCTCACCCAGAAACCCGAAAATTCGCGCCATGTCGCCAGCCTTGGCGCGGTTCACCACATCAGCAGCAGAAACGCCGGAAGCGGACATGCGCATGTCCAGAGGGCCGTTTCGCTGAAACGAAAAGCCGCGATCCGCCTCATCAATCTGCATCGAGGACACGCCGATATCAAGAACGATGCCGTCCAGACCGCCTTGGGGTGCGTGGGATGCAAGTTCCGAAAAACGCGATGGAATGAGTTTCAGGCGACCGCCAAATTCGGCAACCATCGGCTGACCGCCTGCGATCGCATTGGGGTCGCGATCAAGCGCAATGACATTGGCACCAGTGGAGAGAATGGCGCGGGTGTAGCCACCCGCGCCGAACGTACCGTCAAGGATCACCTTGCCCGGAGCCGGAGCCAACGTCTCCAGCACCTCGTTCAGCATAACCGGAATGTGACGTACCAGTCCGCCATCGGCCTCGGAGCTACCCTCGCCAAGATTCGCCGCCATTCCAATCCCCTGTTCTAGGCAGGCCGCACCGGAAGACGAGCGCGACCCTCTCTGGCCGCCACCTGCGCCTCGTGAAACGCTTGGGGCTGCCATAGCTGAAAATGATCCGAGCGACCCACAAAGGTGACTTCCGTCGTGATTCCGGTGAAGTCGCGAATGAAATCCGTGACCGCCAACCGACCCTCCGCATCGAGCCGCATGTAGACGCCGCCGCCGTGCACCAGCAGCGACATCATGTTGGCTTCCGGCGAGAATGGATCCGCCTGGGCGATCTGCCGCTCGTACCGCTCGAGCAGGTCCGGACCACCCACGCTGATCGCCGGAAAAACCAGGTCCTGGAGACAATAAAGCTCCTGGACATTCCGCTGCGTCAAAACGGCGCGAAACATCGCAGGGACGGAAACACGCCCCTTCGAGTCGATCCGGTTCGTCGCATTGGACAAGAAGCGGTTCATAACGCCAAACATCCGCCTCCAAGAGATGCGGGCGGCCATAGCCACCCGCGTCAAACCCACAAAGGTACACAATCCGGCCGCTCAGACGGAACGCGTTCCGCCCGTTTCTTCCCGTAGGAAGCGATCCGAGCCTGTCCGATTGAGCGGGGGTAAAGTGCCCCTTCGCAGTGTGGATTTGGGATACCATGGGACCATATGGGCGTCAATGGGAAGCGACCCCACCGAGGGATCGCGGCATTAATAATTTATAACCCGTTAAGTTTAACAAAGGGTTAGCAAAGGCACTTTCCGAGTTCGCGACAGAACACGGGAAATCACACCCTTGTGAGCAAACAAGCATCTGGAATCGCTCGCTTTTGCGAGGCAAAATCATGTCTATAGATCCGGCTGGCAGCAACCATAAAGGGAGGTCGCTCCAGCCATCCTTCGTTAACGGCACAGTCAAAATCCGGCGGAACCGAAACCGCCTAGAGGTCGCATTCCGCAAAGGAGGAAATCGCCAGTTGGCCTGTAAGCCGGGTTCTGTATGGCCCCGGTTTCCCGGAACGTGGCAGCCATTCATCTGGGACAGCGTTTGCACGCTGCCTCACGCAACCCACCCGGATGACTGGCCCGGAAACAGGCTGTAGCACCGCAAGCGGCACCCGCGTCATCCCTATTCGGTCTTGCTCCCGGTGGGGTTTACCTTGCCGGTCCTGTTGCCAGTCCCGCGGTGGGCTCTTACCCCACCCTTTCACCCTTACCCCGCCGCCTCTGACGCTCGTTCGAGCATAAGAGAAAGCGGGGCGGTTTGCTTTCTGTGGCACTATCCCTAGGGTCGCCCCCGCCGGACGTTATCCGGCACCGTATTTCCGTGGAGCCCGGACTTTCCTCACCCTACCGCCTTTCGGCATTGGTAAAGCGCGGCTGCCCGGCCAACTGGCAGCGCCTGCTTAAACGGTTTCCACCCGCAGGGCTACAGCAAATCATGCGAAATGCGCCGCAAACGAAACGGGATAGCCCTCGCCCTCCAGCGAGCCATTCATGATCAAGTGCGCGCCGAGCCGCCCAATCTCATCGGAACTTTTGGCTGCCGAACCACAACCGCCTGTAACGACCGCGATTGCAGGATCGTCTGCAAAGTCGATGAAGGGATAGGCCGTCGCCGTCTTCGCCACCACGCAGGCGCCGGTGGAGATACGACCAACATCGACCTGGGGCACCAGCGACCGCATGATCCGCGCGTGGTGGTCACGCACGCTCTCGCGCCCGCCGCTGCGGAACCACTGCTGTAGTTCCTGAAGCGATCCTAGCCTCAGATCATCGGGATCGCCACCGATCTTCAGATAGGTTTTTCCATCGGGATAACGCACCGGCGGCAGCATGTATATGTGGTCAGCCGTATCGCGCGGCTCATAGATCAGGGACGGCATGCCGGCAAAGACAGATAATTCACTTTCGGGAATCTCGAAAAAGGTAACCGTACGACCATAAACCGACATATCAACAGATCGCGGCAACAGACTCTCGACAATGGAGAAACCACCGGCTGCGAGAAGAACCCGGTCCGCATGGTAGCGTTCGCCCTCACGCGTCTGCACGACAATGGCGTCGCCTTCCCGACGAATGGAAACAACAGTTTCGCCGATCAGGGTGACACCCTGCTTTCGACAAATTGCTGACTGCGCAGCCACCAGCGCTCGCGGATTGACGTAGCCTGCGTTGCGGGCTTCGAACACACCTTCACAATGTGGCTCGAAGCCGAAGTAGCTAAACCGGCCTTCAAGGGCCGCATCGTTCAGCAGTTCCGGCTGCACATGCAGTTTTTCAGCAGCGTTCAGAATTCCATCAATATAAGGATGGCCACTGGTTCGCTCGGGACCGACCATCAGGCAACCAGTTTCGTGATAGAACTGTATGCCGCTCTCTCTCTCGATGTCGGCGTAACGGGCAATGGAGCAGTTTGCCAAGCGTGCCCAGACCTCATTGGGGTCTATGGTTCGCGTAATGCGCGCTTCGTCATAATGGCTGCCGAAAACACCGTTATGGTTTGCGGCATCCTTTGGCTCATCCGGCCCAATCAAGGCCACGCCATCACTCACCCTGGAGAGATGGCGCGCGGCAGCCGACCCCATCATTCCACGACCCACAACAATGTACTTGAATATATTCTGCATAAGACCGCGGATGAAATTCAGACCTCATCCGTCCCTTGAAAGCGCGGAAGTTCGGTCAACAACCGATGCAATGTTTCGATGGTCGACATATCGGCGATACCATCCACGCAGGCAGGTCGAAAATGTCGCTGAAAGGCTTCAACGACACCCTCCGTTTTCTCGCAGAACTCACCGGTTATGTCCACGCCATAGCCATAGAGCGCAAGCATGCCCTGCAGCGCCTCAATGGGTTGACCGCTTTCGCCCTTCTGGAAAAAACGTCCGCTGCGGATCGGGGAAGGCTCGATCCAGTGACCCACTCCTGCCTGATGCAATCTCTGCCACGGGAACCGTTCGCCCGGATCAACCTTGCGCCGAGGCGCAACATCGGAATGGGCAAGAACCCTTTCCGGCCTGATCTGCCAGCGCGCCATGCAGTCCCGGCACAAACCGATGACAGCCTCGATCTGCTCGTCAGGATAATCGGGCAATCCGCCGGGATGACCTGCATTGGCAATCTCGATCCCGATGGACCGGGAATTGATATCGATTTCACCCGCCCAGAAGCTTTTGCCCGCATGCCAGGCCCGCCTGCTCTCAGGAACCATTTGGACGATGCGGCCATCCGGCCAGACGAAATAATGGCTAGAGACTTCGCTCTGGATATTCTTCAACCACGAAAGCGCCTGCCCGTGATCAGGCATGCCAGTGTAATGAAGAATGATCATGTCCGGCGCATCGCAGCCTTTGCGTTCGCCATGGTTCGGCGACGGCTCCACGCGCGCGCCGACGAAATCAGCTTCGAGTTTCATGCTGCCTTGCGTTCTTTCGCAATGGCCGCATAGGCCGCGTTCAATGCCGCCATGCGCTCGTTCGCCGCCGCATGCAGTTCTGCGGGCACGCCGCGTGCAATCAGCTTGTCTGGGTGATGTTCGGCAACAAGCCTGCGATATTGCTTGCGGATTTCGGAAAAATCCTGATCCGGCGACACGCCGAGGATGAGGTATGGGTTGCCGCCATCCATGGTGATATGCCGCGCCATGATGCGCCGGAAGTGATCTTCGTCAATCTGGAAAATTTCGGCGATCCGAGCGAGAAATGCCAGCTCGGCCTCATGCACCATACCATCCGCCTTGGCGATGTGGAAAAGGCCGTCGATAACGTTTTCCAGCATGGGGCAGTTGCAATCGCCGGAACCGCAGAGATTTGCCAGCTTCTCGGCATAGGCCTCATAACCGGCGACATCTTGGCGGGCCAGATTGTAAAGCCGGGCGACGTTCTTGGCCTCTTCCTCCGGAAAATCGAAGATCTGTTTGAAGGCCTCAACTTCGGAGGCAACGACCGCACCATCAGCCTTGGCCATCTTGGCAGAGAGCGCGATGATTGCGATGGAAAACGACACACGCCTACGCGTTTCCGGATCGCCTTCGAACAAGGTGCGGACAGCCTCCACCACGCGCGAAAGCGTATTCGTGGCGGCATCTCCCACGGCGTTCAGCAGTCGGTCCCAAAGCGAGGTCAGCTGGAGGCATGCAAAATCAAAAATCATGACTCACCAGACCAAATTTAATCTGCGATGGCAAGCGCAGACGCGTTTAACAGGATTAATCTTTCGTCATCTTACGTTCTGAACAAGAGAGTGGATTTTCCAAGGCATGCAGCCGCCCTGCAGTCAGAACAAGCAACCGCTTTTTTCCACAGGCGCAACTTGGCACAGACGGAATGAGTCTGCAAAGCGCGATCGATTGAACCGATTGAATTGGAAGAGACATTTGAATTTGCCGCGAAATGCCGGATTTTCTTGAGAAATTCACTTTACAGCAGCATTGACCTATCGCATCCATTCGCCAGATTTTGAGACAGGCGCTTGATGCGCGAAGGAGGATCGATGGCCAAACAGAAAGTAGCAATGCTGACGGCAGGCGGACTGGCACCGTGCCTTTCATCGGCGGTCGGGGGCCTCATCGAGCGCTATACGGACATCGCGCCAGAGATCGAGTTGATCGCCTACCGCTCGGGCTATCAGGGATTGCTGCTTGGCGATCGAGTCGAAATCAACAAGGACATGCGCGAGCGGGCGCACCTGCTTCATCGCTACGGAGGCTCCCCCATCGGCAACAGCCGCGTCAAGCTGACCAACGCGGCGGACTGCGTGAAGCGGGGCCTCGTGAAGGAAGGCGAGAACCCGCTGAAGGTTGCGGCTGACAGACTTGCAGCCGATGGCGTGACGATCCTGCATACGATCGGCGGCGACGATACCAACACCACCGCGGCCGATCTTGCCGCCTATCTTGGCGCACACGGTTACAATCTCACAGTTGTCGGCCTGCCGAAGACGGTCGATAACGATGTCGTCCCCATCAAGCAGTCGCTTGGCGCCTGGACCGCGGCAGAAGTCGGCGCGCATTTCTTCGACCATGTCAGCAATGAACAAAGTGCTGCGCCGCGCACACTGGTCATTCACGAGGTGATGGGCCGCCACTGTGGCTGGCTGACCGCAGCCACCGCCCGCGCCTATATTCAAGACACCAAGAACAATGAATATGTCGAAGGCTTCATGATGAACACCCAGATGAAGAACATCGACGGGCTCTACCTGCCCGAGATGGCCTTCGATCTGGAAGCGGAAGCGGCTCGCCTTCGCGCCATCATGGACCGCTGCGGCTTTGTGACGCTTTTCGTGTCAGAGGGCGCAGGCCTCGACACCATCGTCGCCGAGAGAGAAGCGGCAGGCGAAACCGTCAAGCGCGACGCCTTCGGGCACGTCAAGATCGATACCATTAATGTCGGAAACTGGTTCCAGAAGCATTTCGCAACCCTTCTGGGCGCGGAACGTTCGATGGTTCAGAAATCGGGCTACTATGCGCGCTCCGCACCGGCCAATTACGAAGATCTGCGATTGATTCAGAGCATGGTCGATCTTGGCGTGGAAAGTGCGCTAAACGGCGTGTCCGGCGTGACCGGTCATGATGAAGATCAGAATGGGAAATTGCGTACAATCGAATTCCCGCGTATCAAGGGTGGCAAGCATTTCGATCTGTCTGCCGGATGGTTCAAGGACGTCATGGACTTCATTGGACAGCCCTACCGGTCAGCCTGATCCTGACCATGATTCAGCAGCGATGATCTCAGGCATGGGAAGCCATGAGGTCGGGGAGGACTTGAGATGAGTTTAGAGACGACGCTGATGACAGCAGCATTGGCCCTGCTCGCTTTCCTGCTACCATCCGTCGCGGCTAACCTTCTGAGAGATCAATGCATTGCGCGCGGGAAACTGCGCGCAATGCTGTTTTTGCCGGGTCTTTGGGTCGGCTATCTGCTGGCGGCTGCGGTGGCAATTGGGGCGTTCAGCCTATGCCGCATTTATCTGCCTGCAATGCAGGGTTCATTCGCGTGGATCGGCATTGCCTTCCTGATGCTCCTTGTCTTCCGGTCGCAGATAAATCGGTTCCGCATCAGGATTGCTGACAACGATAACCTCCCGAACCAGAACACGGCTTCGGCGTCCTTCCGGCTCGGCTGGCAGGCATTTCGCCCATCCCTGATCTTTGCCCTTTGGGCAGTTCTGCTTCAACTCAGTGATTCTTTAACCAATTCAGCAATATTGAGCCAGGAAATTGCTCTGCCTCTGGCCGCCGCGGCCCTTGTTGCCCCCCTCATCCAGCTTGCTCTGGCGGAGCGATCGGCACGCAAGCTGCGGGCATTTCGCAAGGTTTATCAAGCCTCGCACAAGCCTCGCACCCGATTTATTGCAAGCCGCGCAGTCACTGCCGGCTATCGCAAGATTGCCGCTTGAGCGCTTGGAGCTTGCCGCAATTGTGAACATGCGTTAATGGATTGCGTGGCGGTCACAGACCGGCGGGCTGGAAACAATCATCTTCATGAAAGTGAGACGATGGCGATAACCCGATTGATCGGTAAGAAAGCGGTTGTTGCGGCAGCGGTTTGCGGAGCAGTTTCTGGTTGCTCCAGTGTGCAGACAGCATCCAATGCTCCGGCCAAGACGGAAGTTGCCGCGGCACAGCCGCAAGTGGCTCAGGTCTCAGCATCCCCGGTGAATGGTCAGGCCTCTCCTTCCGGCGCACACACCAGTGTCACGGCCATGACAACCAATTCAGGCGCTGCGCAAAAGGGCGGCCGCGTTGGCACAGATCAGATGGCAGCATTGCAGCAGCAGGGACCGGTCGCCGTTCCAGTTGGCATGACCACTCAGGTTGCGGAAAAGGGTGGCCGGGTTCACCAGATCGCTCTGCCAACCGGTGCATCCGCCATCAAGGCTCAGAACGACTCTGTCATCGCATCCCTCGCGGAAAAGCAGCAGCCCTTCCCGGCTGCAGCACATCCGCAGGCTCTTGCGGTTGCGCCAACATCGATCGACAAGAATGGCGGTCTCCAGGCCATCAACATGGCAACGGCTGAGCGGAGCGCATCTGCACCCGTCTCATCGCCCGCGGCTCTCACAGCCTCCGCACAAATGGCCCAGGTTGTTCCTGCCGCACTTCCGCCTGAAATGACGGCAGCCTATACGGCGATCCCGACACCTCGTCCGCGCCTCACGACGTCTACACCGTCGAACATGGTGGCATTCGCCGGTCCTGTTCGTCCAGGTGCCGGAATGGCAGGCGACTTCTTCCCGCCAGCGCCCGGTGCACCGATCCCGCCAACGGCAGAAGCGAGCACGCCAACGCTCAATGCTCTCATTCGTCGCTATGCCGGCCTGTACGGCGTGCCGGAATCACTTGTTCACCGCGTTGTTCACCGTGAAAGCAAGTATGACCCGCGCGCCTACAACAAGCGCGGCTATTGGGGTCTGATGCAGATCAAGTATTCTACGGCAAAGTCGATGGGCTATGCCGGGACGCCGGATGGTTTGCTTGATGCGGAAACCAACCTGAAATACGCGATCAAATATCTTCGCGGCGCCTGGTTGGTTTCTGAAAACGATTCCGACGACGCGATCAAGATGTATGCGCGCGGCTATTACTACGATGCCAAGCGCAAGGACATGCTGGACGTTATCCAGTAAGCTTTGGCCAAGTCATATTTTACAGTTTCATCCGGCAACCGCTCAATCGAACGGTTGCCGAATTGCTTTTATGGGCCTCAACGCAGAGCCAGAACGGCCGCCACCAGCGCATTGGGGCTATAGTCGAGCTTTCTGGGCGTCAGCCCCATGCGCAGGATCACGGTGCGCGTAGCGGGAATGACGGTGATCGTCTGTCCATCATGTCCCTGAAGCCGGAACCAGCCTGCAGGAATAGAGGTTCCATCCGGCGCCTTCGGAAGCCAGGTCTGCGCTTGTGAATACCGCCCGTCCGAAGCCTTGTTGGGTTTTGCCATCAGCGCGGTGAAACCCTCCGGCAGGATCCGGCTGCCGTTCCAGACACCGTCCTGCGCCAGCAGTAGGCCAAACCGTGCCCAGTCACGCGCCGTGGCATAGAGATAGGATCCGCCTACGAATGTTCCTGCGGCATCCACCTCCATAACCGCGCTGCTCATGCCAATTGGGTCAAACAGCGCCTTCTGGGGAAAGCGCAGTGCCTTCGCCATATCGCCCAGATGATCCATCCAAAGACGCGACAACAGCACGGGAGAGCCGGTCGAATAAGTGAACACCGTGCCCGGCGGCGCTGCTGCTGGACGCTGCGTCATAAACGACACCATATCCGGCTCTAGATACAGCATGCGCGTCACATCAGATACGTTGCCGTAATTCTCGTTGAAGGCCAGGCCATCTTCCATGGAAAGAAGGTCGGCAACACGAATGCTTGCGCGGGAATCATTCTTCCACTGAGCAAAGAGACCGGCATCATCGAGCTTCATCGCGTCCTGCCCCATGGCGATGCCCACAAGTGCCGCATTGACAGTCTTGGTCATGGACCATCCGAGAAGCGGGGTCTGGACACTGAACCCCTTCGCATAGCGCTCTCCGACCAGACGGCCATCACGGATCACGACGATCGCCCGCGCGCCGGGACCGGCAAGATCATCGCGAGCAAGAACATCCTGTACCGCGGGGTCCAATTGCACCGCGCCACCTTGCGGCCACAGGAGAGACGGGTCTGGAGCGGGTTTCGGCGCTTCCGCAATCACCGGCAGTGGAACAACCTTCGCGCCTGCGGGAAGAACGCGGCAACCAAGCCCGGCATGATATTCTGCAGTCGTTTCGGCAATGCCGCCTGTGAGCGCGGTCGTCACCGTCTGGCGCTCCCGGTCGACAGTCGCGCTCATCAGTTTGAGAAGTGGGTGGCCGGGCGCTTGAACATCATCGGCAAGCACCAGATCCGCATCCCGATTGGCGATAAAGACGTTCGAGCAGATGATCTTGGCTGCGTATCCGGCACCGACGCGCAAAAGTTCCGGCGGGCGGGCATAAAGCCCGGCATATCCGCCCACCAACAGCAAGACTACAGCCAAAAAGGTCCACTTCAGTAATCGCTTTAAAAATGTCACAACAAACTCCCAATCGTCTTTTGGTGGCCTTTTAGCACCGTCATGAAACTGTAGCAGCCCCCGTCTACAGCCATGTGAATTCCACATGAGGCGGGATTCGCAAATGGCAGAACTGGTACCGGATGCCGGCTTCCTGAAAAACGGGAAGCTGAAGAACGCATTGCTTCAACACAAGGCGCTTTCCCGAAACGGATTGTCGGAACGCCTCTTTGGTCTGCTATTTTCCGGGCTCGTTTACCCGCAGATCTGGGAAGACCCGGATGTGGATATGGCCGGAATGGAACTGGCGCCAGGCCACTCCATCGTCTGCATCGGCTCCGGTGGCTGCAACATGCTCGCCTACCTGTCACGCCACCCGAATTCGATCGATGTCGTCGATCTCAACCCGCACCATATTGCTCTGAACCGGCTGAAACTGGCCGCCTTTCGCTCTCTTCCTGGACACGCCGACGTCGTTCGCTTTCTCGCAACCGAAAATGTTTCCGGCAATATCGAAGGTTTCGACAGGGTGATCGCACAAACTCTCGACGCGACCAGCCGCAGCTACTGGCAAAAACGCCGGTGGAACGGCCAGCGTCGGATCGAAGTGTTCGAGCGCAATATCTACAGGACCGGGCTTCTCGGTCGCTTCATCGCCGTTGGTCATCTATTGGCACGGCTGCACGGCGTGCAATTGACGGAACTTGCAAATGCCAAATCGCTACGCGAGCAACGCCATATCTTCGATACTCAAATCGCCCCTCTCTTTGACAAGCCGCTGATCAAATGGCTCACCAGCCGCAAGAGTTCACTCTTCGGCCTTGGCATTCCGCCGCAGCAATATGATGAACTTGCAAGCATTGCGACGGATGGTTCCATTGCGCCGGTGCTGCGCCAGCGGCTTGAAAAGCTCGCCTGTCATTTCCCTCTGAAAGACAATTATTTCGCCTGGCAGGCTTTCATGCGGCGCTATCCGTCTGGCGACGAAGGCTCATTGCCGACCTATCTGAAAGCGGAGAACCATGCCGCGATCCGCGAGAATGTGGACCGCGTGCAGGTGCACCATGCCACCTTTACGGAACTTCTGGCGTCGAAGCCTGCGGACTCGGTAGACCGCTATGTTCTTCTCGATGCACAGGACTGGATGAGTGATCACCAGTTGAACGATCTGTGGACAGAGATCTCGCGCACAGCCACTGGCGGCGCACGAGTGATTTTCCGCACAGCGGCTGAAAAAAGCATCATCGAAGGCCGTCTTTCCCCGGCGCTGCGCGCGCAGTGGACTTACCTGGAAGAGAGATCTCACGCGTTGAACCTTCAGGATCGTTCAGCGATCTATGGTGGCTTCCATATCTATGTGAGGTCGGCGTGACACCCATGGAAACCGTCTCGCAGCCGCTTGGCGACCATGCGCAACGCATGGACCGCATGTACCGCTATCAGCGGCACATCTATGACCTGACACGGAAGTACTATCTGCTCGGTCGCGACAGGGCGATCGAACAGCTTCAGGTTCCGGCACACGGCAGTCTTTTGGAGGTTGGTTGCGGCACGGGCCGCAATCTGGTTCTTGCAAACCGTCACTATCCGCAGGCGCGGCTCTTTGGTCTGGATATATCGACGGAAATGCTGGCCTCGACCACGAAGGCTTTCACGCATCTGGCAAACAAACCACAGCTACGCATCGCCGATGCGGCACGGTTTTCCGCGGTAGAATTCGGCGAAGATTCAGGCTTTGATCGGATCCTGATTTCCTATGCGCTTTCGATGATTCCGGAATGGGAAGCTTCACTCGAGGCGTCTCTCGCCGCACTCAAGCCGGGCGGATCGCTTCACATCATCGATTTCGGCCAGCAGGAGCATCTTCCGGTCTGGTTCCGCAAAGCGCTTCAGGCATGGTTGAGACGTTTCCACGTCACGCCACGTGCGAACCTGGCGGAAGCGGTCGAGAAAAGATTGGGCCGCTTCAACGCGGACATGATGATAGAAGGCCTTTATCGAGGCTATGCGTGGCATATCATCATCCGCCGCCGCACCTGTGATGAACCCGGCTGAGCGACCTCTTGCGCTCATGAAAAATTTACGACGTTATGGTTAATTAGGAGTGACTGTTCTGTCTTGCTGAGCAAGCCGGAAACGCAACCCTGAGCGCGAACCAGACGGAACCCATGTCTCGAATTTTGCTTGCCCTTGCGGCCACAGCCCTCGCTCTTTCCGGCTGCACATCCGCCAGCTTCGATCTGATGGAGACGACGGCAATCCGCAAGCCGAAGTTTCAGGATCTGGATCCGCAGGATTTCGGCAGCAACCATCCGGACCGCCATCAGGTGCATGGTATCGACGTCTCCAAGTGGAACGGCAATGTGGATTGGCAGGCTGCGAAACGGTCGGGCGTATCCTTCGTGTTTATAAAGGCGACAGAAGGCAAGGACATGATTGATCCGGCCTTCGAGGCAAGTTGGAAGGGCGCGTCCGCAGCCGGAATTCCGCACGCGCCCTATCACTTCTATTACTTCTGCTCCACGCCGGATGAGCAGGCGGACTGGTTCATCCAGAATGTGCCGCAGCGCGCCTCGCGTCTCCCACCCGTCATTGACGTGGAATGGAACCCTGCCTCCCCCACATGCAAGACGCGCCCCGATCCGGAGACCGTCCGCAAGGTCATGCAGCGTTTCATGGATCGGCTGGAAGCGCATTACGGCAAGAAACCCATTATCTACACATCGGTCGATTTCCATCGCGACAATCTGGTCGGGCACTTCCAGGACTATCCTTTCTGGGTCCGCTCCGTTGCTGCCCATCCGCAGAAGATCTACGATTCACGTCGCTGGTCTTTCTGGCAGTACACGTCGACAGGTGTTGTGCCGGGCGTTCCGGGCAAGACCGACATCAATGTCTTTTCGGGCTCCGAGAAGAACTGGCATGCATGGGTGGCCTCCGTTTCAAAATAAGGGCTTGAACTGCAACCGGTGACCTGTTGTAACGCGGTCAAATTGCGCTCTGCCCTTGTTTGGTCACAAATATTACCGACATGGCGGGGACTGTCCGTACGAGGTTTACCGATGTCCTTTCTCCTGCTTCGCCGTGCTGCATTCGCTGCTTCACTCACCGCTTTCATGGGCACCGCTGCGCTGGCGCAGGAGGCAAAGCCTGCGGTTGCCTGCGGCGGCGATCTGGCGGCCTTCCTGAAGGACGTAAAGGCTGAGGCGATCGCCAAGGGCGTACCCGCAGAAGCCGCAGACAAGGCTCTTGCCGGCGCTCAGATCGACCCCAAGGTTCTTGCGCGCGATCGTGCTCAGGGCGTCTTTCGTCAGACCTTTCTTGAATTCTCGCAGCGGACCGTCAGCCAGGCACGCCTTGATATCGGACGCCAGAAACTCAAGCAGATGGCGCCAGTGTTTGATCGCGTCGAGAAGGAATTTGGCGTAGCGCCGGGCGTCGTTACTGCCTTCTGGGCCATGGAGACGGATTTTGGCGCCGTTCAGGGCGACTTCAATACGCGCAATGCTCTCGTTACCCTCTCTCACGACTGCCGCCGCCCCGAAATCTTCCGCAAGCAGCTGATTGCCCTCATCGAGATGGTGCAGCATGGCGATCTGGACCCGGCGACCAACACAGGGGCTTGGGCAGGCGAGATCGGTCAGGTACAGATGCTGCCGGACGACATCATCCACTACGGGGTCGACGGGGATGGCGATGGTCATATCAACGTCAAGACCAGTTCCGCCGACGCCGTGCTGACTGCGGCAGCCTTCATTAAAGACATGGGCTTCAAGGCTGGCGAACCCTGGCTCCAGGAAGTCGAACTGCCCGAAAATCTGCCCTGGGAAAAGTCCGGCCTGGGGAATGAAATTCCTGCCTCGGAATGGTTCGCGCTCGGCGTCAAGCCACGTGATGGAGATACGAAGTTTGGCAATCTCCCGACAGCACTTGTCCTGCCGCAGGGGCGCAAAGGACCGGCTTTCCTTGCCTATCCCAATTTCGGCATCTACCTGAAATGGAACCAGTCGTTCATCTACACGACGTCAGCTGCCTATTTCGCCACACGCCTCTCGGGCGCCCCGACCTACATCAAGGGCAATCCGGAGCCCGGGATGGATGATGCAACGATGAAGGCACTGCAGACGAAGCTCCAGGCCCGTGGTCACGACGTCGGGAAGATCGACGGCATCCTCGGATCCGGCACGCGCGTGGCAGTTCAAAAGGAGCAACAGCGTCTTGGTCTGTCGGCCGATGGCTGGCCGACTCAATCTTTGCTCGACGCACTCTGAAAACGAAACGGGCCGCTGAATGTTCTGTCTTCAGCGGCCCTGATTTTTACCGACCTCTTGATCTTGCAGCGCAACCAGAGTCACGAAATGTGACGATTTTTAACAGTGCAGACGCGATCATTAACGCTTTGCACACCAAAATCGCTAACAAATTTTATAGAGCAAAATCAAACTGCTGATACGTTTAATCAGCACCTTAACCTGTCGTTCACGCCGCATTGCAGCACATTATTTACTTTGAAACTCAACGCAAATGCCCCATCTTTGACTCGTTAAACCAAGGAGGCAGACATGGGACGCACCTATTCCTTCAATGTCCTTCTCGTCGGTGCAGCGTTCGTATTTGTGGCGTCGATGCTATTTATGTGAACTGTCGGCAGGCCGTTGCGGTTCTGCCTAATTGGATATCGAAACGGGCCTGCGGGCCTATGACTACCTGGAATTGGCTCCTGCATTCAAAGCGCATTCAACGAAAGTGAAACGCTCGGCCCCCGCCGCGCCTCGCACGTAACAAGGCTCAGGCCGCCGCCCCGGCCTGGGCCTTTTCCTTTGGCAATCGTCCAAGACTCGTCAGAACTGCAGAAACCAGTGGTGCGCGGTTCATCGTATAGAGGTGAAACTCATCCAGACCGCGGCGCATCAGATCCTGGATCTGCTCGGCCGCAACTTCGGCGGCTACCTTGGCGCGCTCTTCCGGCTTGTCGTCCAAGCCCTCAAAACGAGCATCAAGGAAAGAAGGAATGCCCGCACCGCATCGGCTGGCAAAACGCTTGAGCTGCGTCAGGTTCTGGATTGGCATGATGCCGGGCACGACCGGGATCGAGATTCCGGCTTTGCGCACCTGCTCCAGATAGCGCTCGAAAACATCATTATCGAAGAAGAACTGCGTCAGTGCGCGATCTGCACCCGCATCCGCCTTGCGCTTCAACATCTCGATATCGGCATGAACGTCCCGGCTTTCAGGGTGCTTTTCCGGATAGGCAGAGACGGAGATTTCGAACCCACCTTCCGCCTTCAGGGCCGCAACAAGCGCCGCAGCATTTTCATAGCCATGCGGATGAGGCACATAGGCCGTGCCCACGCCGCTAGACGGATCGCCGCGCAGGGCGACGATATGCTGCACACCCATCGCCCGAAGCTCATTGATAACGTCATGCGTCTCATCACGGTCGGCATCGACACAGGTCAGATGCGAGGCTGTTGGCAGATTCGTTTTCGAGATGAGGCGTTCGACCGTCGCAAAGGTAGGCCTTTTGGTCGTTCCACCTGCGCCATAGGTGACCGATACGAATTCCGGCTCGAAGAGCGCCAGTTGATCCACAGTCTGCCAAAGCTGCTCTTCCATTTCCGGCGATTTCGGCGGAAAGAATTCATAAGACAGGCGAAAATCATGCGCGGGGCGGACCGGATGTGTCATTGGGCGGCTTCCGATTTCAGTATGTCATGGGTGTTTGAAGATGCGGTCAGGTCTGCGCCGCGCCGGGCACGGGCGAGCCAGATCGTCACCGTCAGTGCAGGCGCGCCTTTGGTCGCGACAGGCTTGAGGTCCAGGATGTCTTCGACGACCAGACCCGCTTTTTCCAGCCATTCCTGAACCGTCTGGTGCGAGAAACCGAGCCGAGCATGCGCATGATCCTCACGCAGATAATCCAGCGTATGAGGTGCCAGATCCACGATCAGCAGACGACCGTCGCTTCGTAGAACGCGCGCTGCCTCCGTCACGGCCTTTTCGGGTTGATCCAGGAAGTGCAGAACCTGATGGACGGTAACAAGGTCGAAATCACCCGCTTCCGCAGGCAGATTGCAAATATCGCCGTGGCGAACCGATGCCTTCAGAATACCCGCCCGATCGAGATTGGCGCGGGCAACAGCCAGCATGTCTCGGCTGGCATCGATTCCGACGGCACGCCGATAATGTGCATGAAGCTGCTGAAGAACCCAGCCGGTGCCCGTACCCAGATCGAGAAGAGAATCGATCTGCGCGTCACCAATCAAATTCGCCAGCGCCTTTTCCACCTGCTCGTCACTCACGTGCAGACGGCGCAGTTCATCCCACTCGGCAGCGTTACGGCTGAAATAGGCCTGTGCTTTCGCAGCTCTTTCCCGCTTCACATCCGAAAGCCGCTCGCCATCCCGCACGAGAACCGGATCCGACAGATCGACGGCCCCCAGCAGTTGACGGACCACTGCTGCCGCCTCCCCTTCGTGGCTTAACCGGAAAAACGCCCATGCGCCTTCCTGGTAGCGCTCGATAAGCCCCTCTTCCGACAGCAGCTTCAAATGGCGCGAGATACGCGGTTGCGACTGCCCAAGTATATCGGTCATATCGCTGACTGTCAGATCCCCTGCCGAAAGCAGAACGAGAAGACGGAAACGAGTCGTCTCACCCGTCGTCTTCAACACGTCCACCAGCTTTTCGAGACCCAAGGTCATTACGCATCCACCACAATCAAGATATAAAGATATCTTTATGTGACATCGCCGCGCATGACAAGCTAAAATTTACCGAGGCGCAACGCATCACAACACCGCCCTCAAAAAATAACAGCCGCCGTTCGGTCTGGAACGGCGGCCTGCTGGATAATTTTTAACCCGGTCAACGTGGAAATCAGCGCGTCAAGCGCTTGTAGGTTACGCGCTTCGGATTGACCGAGTCCGCGCCAAGGCGACGGATCTTATCCTGCTCGTAATCTTCAAAGTTACCTTCGAACCACTCGACATGGCTGTCGCCTTCGAAGGCCAGGATATGCGTTGCCAGACGGTCGAGGAACATGCGATCGTGGCTGATGATAACAGCGCAGCCAGCGAAGTTTTCAAGCGCGTCTTCCAGCGCACCCAGCGTTTCAGTGTCGAGGTCGTTGGTCGGTTCGTCGAGCAGAAGAACGTTACCGCCAGCCTTCAGCATCTTGGCGAGGTGAACGCGGTTGCGCTGACCACCGGAAAGATTACCAACCTTCTGCTGCTGATCGCCACCCTTGAAGTTGAAGGCACCGCAATAGGCGCGGCTGTTCATCTCGTACTTGCCGAGCTTGATGATATCGTTGCCGCCGGAAATTTCTTCCCAGACATTCTTCGAACCATCAAGCGAGTCACGGCTCTGGTCGACATAGCCCAGATGCACCGTCTCACCGATACGGATATCGCCGGAATCCGGAGTTTCCTGGCCGGTGATGATGCGGAAGAGCGTCGACTTACCTGCGCCGTTGGGACCAATTACGCCGACGATGCCGCCCGGCGGCAGCTTGAACGACAGGTTCTCGAACAACACGCGGCCATCATAGGATTTCGAAATGTTTTCCGCCTCGATAACTACCTGACCCAGGCGCTCGCCGACCGGAATGATGATCTGCGCTTCACCAGGACGACGGTTCTCTGCCGCTGCAACCAGTTCGTCGTAAGCCCGGATACGAGCCTTCGATTTTGCCTGACGCGCCTTCGGAGACGATGCAATCCACTCCTGCTCGCGGGAAAGTGCCTTCTGGCGACTGCCTTCCTCGCGCTCTTCCTGCGCAAGGCGCTTCGCCTTGGCATTGAGGTAGGCGGAGTAGTTGCCTTCGTAGGGGATGCCGCGGCCACGGTCGAGTTCGAGAATCCAGCCCGTCACGTTATCGAGGAAGTAACGGTCGTGGGTAACCATCAGGATGGCGCCCGGATATTCGCGCAGGTGCTTTTCGAGCCAGGCGATCGTCTCGGCGTCCAGGTGGTTGGTCGGTTCGTCAAGCAGCAGCAGATCGGGTTTGCGCAGCAGGAGCTGGCAGAGCGCGACGCGGCGCTTTTCACCACCGGAGAGGTTATCGACCGATGCATCACCCGGAGGGCAACGCAGGGCATCCATGGCCATTTCGACCTGGCTTTCGAGATCCCAGAGGTTCTGGCTGTCGATGATGTCCTGAAGCTTCGCGCCCTCTTCCGCCGTCTCGTCGGAATAGTTCATCATCAGTTCGTTGTAACGGTTGAGGATCGCCGTCTTGTCGGCAACGCCTTCCATTACGTTCTCGAAAACGGTCTTGGTCGGGTCGAGCTGCGGCTCCTGCGGCAGGTAGCCAAGTGTTGCGCCGTCGGCCAGCCATGCTTCGCCCGTCCACTCCTTGTCGAGCCCGGCCATGATCTTTAGAACCGTGGACTTACCCGCGCCGTTGGGGCCGAGGATACCGATCTTGGCGTCCGGGTAGAAAGACAGATGAATGTTTTCAAGTATCTTCTTGTTGCCGTAGGCCTTGTTAAGGCCAGCCATGTGATAGATGAATTGACGTGCCATAGGGACAATCGCTCCGGCGCCAGTGTGGGAAAAGTGCCCGCTATGTAAGCGAAACGAGCAGAAGGGGCAACAGCCAAAGCCGCCAGAGCAAGTTTGTCCAGAACTGGTATCACCGCAACTCGGCGTGATTGATGCGAAACAGCATGAACCCGGTTACAGGATTGGCGAGAACGGTCTGAAGCCCCGCCCATGCCTCACCAGCCTGTATCGTTTCCATCAGAGAACCTGCAGGAAAATCGATGGCTGCCTGCACATCACAAACTGCTAGATACTGGAATTGCTCCGCTGCAGTGCGTCGTTCCTGCGCGTTATCTGAAAGAAATACATCGTAGAAGCGTCGCATGCCGGGACTGCCTCGGTGGAAGGACAGAGCACCCACAGACATGCCGTCGGGAAGTTGATCAAGCAGTGCAAGCCCTAGTGCGGGCGGCAGGAGAATCCGGCCCGGTGGCAGCGCAGCCAGTACATTGACTTCTTGGGCGCAATCGTCGTGGGCAAGGAAATGGATCAGCGCAGGCGCTGGTGCGATTTTAGGGATCGAATGCGCCAAAGCTGCGGAACCACTGACACAAATGAAAGAGGCGAGCCCAATCGTCGCTGCTTCGGTTTTGCCACCAATTCGAATTCGCTCCCAAATCATGGCAAGAAACATCGCAAGGGCAACAGGTGGGAAGCGGCTAAACCGCGTCTGCAGCAGGTAAAGCGCCAGCAGCATGGCTGCAACAGCATAGATGGTGGCAAGCGCAGCATCGCCTGAACGGAGACGAGAGATCACCAATTGCAGGGAAGCCGCTAGGATGATCAGATAAACGCTCAGAAGGCCAATTGATGGCCAATCCCGCCGCTCGAAATATTGCAGAAAGCTTCGCTCCTGCGGGATCTGCGAAATCCATATCTCCCAGATGACCGGGTCCACCATTGGGTAGGGTCCACCGAGGCAGAGCGGATGGCTTTTCCCCACCCATACCAGTAAGGCAAGCGAAGGAATTGCAAGGCTCGCAAAGCGAACAAGCCGGGATGAAGTCCGGATCAAACCTGTCGCAGCCAAGACAATCCCACCATACCCGACCAGGAGCTTCAGATAGGGTGCGGAAAAGGCATCGCACTCCGTTGCCCATAGCCGGGTCGGCCCAACGAATGCGAGCCCCGCCAAAGGCGCGATAGCGGCAACCGTCGCAGCAAACGTCAGCAACCTTTCGCGAGAATTTTCGAAGCCGGACACCCACGCAAGACAGGGGGACACGGCAATGACAAACACGACTGGTGCGAGTTCGAGTCCGACGACGATCGAAAGCACACAAGCTGTACCGCTCAAAATCATCCCGGCTTGCGAACGCCTGGACACACCAAGCAAGGCTGCCACCAGCATGATCAACTGAATATTATGATGGTCGATCCGGCCGGGCGAGAACTCCAACAATGTTGGCATTAACAGGAGAAAGCTGGCGATGACGGGAATATGTCGGTCCGTTGATCGGTCGAAGTCCAGGTTCTGCAGCGTCCTGAACCACAAAATGCAGAACACGCAAAGCATCACAATCGGCCATATAAGAAAGGCAAGCCCCATTGCTTGCTCTTCCGCAATGAAGAACCTCATCCCGGATACAAGCAGAATGTAGGGAAGATCAACGACCCGCGACCAGGGCGAAATATAGGCTTGCGGCATCTCGACGCCATAAAGCTGCAAGTCAAACCATCCCCCGCGTTCCAAGAACTGCGCTATCTGCAACGAGCGCAATTTATCATCGACATCGATCACGCTTCCCGCGGTGCCGGCTAAATGGTGGCCGATGAAAAGCAACATCATCCCCACCAAGACGACAAAGAGAACTCCGCACCTTTCCCGCGAATTTGTGCATACCCATTGCTTTATAAAGGAGAAAAATGCAGCCATTAGAAAATTTTCATACGTTATTGCAACTAAAGGTACGCTTTACTACGGTTTCAAAAGTTACGTTTGTGTTAATGCCGCGAAACGGTTGCCTTCTGCAGTTCGGCCATTCACAACTATCCGCGCCAGCCACTGAACAGCGGGAGTGAGATCATGTTCGAGGCCATTGAACAGCTGAAAAGCGAGACAGGAGCAACACTCGCCGCGCGGCATCAGCCAGCAATCGGCCAGACGCGAGGCATCCTGCAAATCAGCCACGGGCTTGCGGAACATTGCGGCCGCTATGCGCCCTTTGCGCAGGCCATGGCCGCGAAGGGTTTTGCCGTCTACGCCCATGATCATCGCGGGCATGGGCATACCAAGGCGGCCGATGCTCCTATTGGCCGTTTCGCGAAGGAGGATGGCGTTGGGAAGGTCATCGCCGATGTGACCGCCGTCACCGATCACGCGAAGGCCGCCTATCCGGGTCTGCCCGTCTTTCTGTTCGGTCACTCCATGGGCGGGTTGATCGCCCTCAACACGGCATTGAGCAAACCGCGCGCCTATAGCGGGGTGGCCATCTGGAACTCCAACTTTGCCGCTGGCGGCATGGGACGGCTGGCACAGGTCGTGCTGAAGACCGAACGTGCCCTGAAGGGCTCGGATGTACCCAGCATGATCCTGCCCAAGCTTACCTTTGAGACCTGGGGCAAATCCATGCCGGATTACAAGAGCCAGGCAGATTGGTTGAGTCGCGACAGGGCAGAAGTCGAAGCCTATGAGGCCGATCCGCTCTGCGGTTTCGATATCAGTATTTCCATGTGGCTCGACGTGTTCGAGATGACCTTCCGCGGCACCGAGCAGAACCTGCTTGTGAAGCTGCCAAAGAGCCTTCCCTTCCACCTTGTCGGGGGTGGTCAGGACCCGGCAACGGAAAAGGCAAAAGCCATCGACTGGCTGTCACACCGCCTCGTCAAGGCGGGTTTCACGAAAGTTCATAAGCGCATCTATCCACTGATGCGCCACGAAACGCTCAATGAACTGGGCCGCGAGGAGGCTATGCAGGAGTTTGCGGACTGGCTGCAAACGAATGTGCTGGCTTCATCGAACAGTGATACTCAAGAAACGGCTATCGGAATGATGCCATGATTTTAAATCAAGTGCCGTTCGCGCTTGTCGCCGCTATGAATAGGTGAAATTTCAGCCAAGGCGGAGCTTGTCGTCCCATCATGATTGCCTCACCCTCCAACGCCGCCCCTTTACACGGCATACGCGTTATCGAGCTCGCTCGCGTTCTCGCCGGTCCATGGGCTGGCCAGATGCTGGCCGATCTCGGTGCCGATGTCATCAAGGTCGAGAACCCGAACGGCGGGGATGACACCCGCGCCTGGGGTCCTCCTTTCGTAGAGGGCGTGCAAGGAGACAATCTCTCTGCCGCCTACTATCACTCCACCAATCGCGGCAAACGATCTGTGGCGGTTGACTTCAGTACGCCTGAAGGTCAGGAAACCGTTCGCGAACTGGTGCAAGATGCCGATGTCATCATCGAGAACTTCAAGCTGGGTGGCTTGAAGAAATACGGTCTTGATTATGAGAGCCTCAAGGCCATCAACCCGAAGCTGGTCTATTGCTCCATCACCGGCTTTGGCCAGAACGGTCCCTATGCTGCATTGGCTGGTTACGATTACATCGTGCAGGGCATGTCCGGCTTCATGTCAATCACCGGCGCACCGGATGGCGAACCGATGAAGGCGGGCGTTGCCATTGCCGATATATTCACGGGCATTTACGCCGTCACCGCTATTCAGGCAGCCCTCATTCATGCGCTGAAAACAGGGCAAGGCCAGCATGTGGATATGGCACTTCTGGATGTCATGTCTGCAGTTCTTGCCAACCAGAATATGAACTACCTGATTTCGGGCAAGGCACCGGTGCGGCTCGGCAATGCCCACCCCAATATCAGCCCCTATGAAGTGGTTCCGACGGCAGACGGCCATCTCATTCTCGCCGTCGGCAATGACGGCCAATTCGCGCGGCTCTGCAAGATCTTGGGGCTTGAAGAAATGAGTGCAGACGAGCGCTTCGCCACCAACAAGGCGCGTGTGGCAAACCGCGATGCAGTCCGCGCCGCTGTGATCGCGAAAACCCAGACATGGACCAAGGCGGACCTGCTGGCCGCCTGCGGCGAGAATGCGGTGCCCGCCGGCCCGATCAACTCGATCGACGAGATGTTCGAAGATCCGCAAATCAAGGCGCGCGAATTGAAGATCGATCTCGCCGCACAGGATGGCACGGTCATTCCGGGCGTACGCACGCCGATCATTCTGTCCGAAACACCATTGACCTATCACAGACCAAGCCCTGCACTTGGCGAACATACAGATGAAGTCCTCGCAGAACTTGAGGCAAAAAAACAGGAGAGGAAACAGGCATGAAGACCGGCGGCCAACTTATTGTCGATGCATTGAAGGCCAACGGCGTTAAACGCGTTTCCTGTGTTCCTGGCGAAAGCTATCTCGCCGTTCTCGATGCGCTTTATGACAGCGGCGTCGAGGTGATGATTTGCCGTCAGGAAGGCGGCGCTGCCATGATGGCCGATAGCTGGGGTCGCCTGACAGGTGAACCGGGTATCTGCATGGTGACTCGTGGTCCGGGCGCAACCAACGCTTCTGCCGGCCTGCACGTCGCCATGCAGGACTCGATCCCGATGATCCTCTTCATTGGACAGGTTCAGCGCGATGCGCGCGAACGCGAGGCGTTTCAGGAAGTGGAATATCGCCGCGCCTTTACCGAATTTGCCAAATGGGTTGGCGAGATCGATGATGCCCGTCGTATTCCGGAATTCGTGACCCGCGCCTTTGCCGTCGCCACCTCCGGCCGCCCCGGCCCCGTCGTGCTCACCCTGCCGGAAGATATGTTGCGCGATACGGTGGAAGCACCGGAAGCCAAGCCCTATACCCGCGTCGAAAGCCACCCCGGCGCATCGCAGGTCAAAGCGTTCGGACAGATGCTGAGCGAAGCCAAGCGGCCCATGTTCATCATCGGCGGTACGCGGTGGAATGAAGAGGCCGTTGCCGACTTCCAGAGCTTTGCCGAAAAGTTCCGTATTCCCGTCGGTTGCTCCTTCCGCCGCCAGATGCTGTTCAACCACACGCATGCTTCTTACGCAGGCGATGTCGGCATCGGCATCAACCCTGCACTTGCAAAAGAAATCAAGGAGTCGGATCTCATCGTGCTGCTTGGCAGCCGCATGTCGGAAATGCCTTCCTCCGGCTATACGCTGCTGGATATCCCCTACCCGTCGCAGAAAATCGTCCACATCTTCCCGGACCCGGAGGAGCTTGGCCGCATCTATCGCCCCGATCTCGCAATTGTTGCTGCACCGGCGGAATTCGTAGAAGCGATCAAGGATCTGGAAGCACCGGCGCAACCTGTCTGGGCAGAGCGTACCACCTCCATGCATGAGGCCTATCTGCGCTGGTCCACGCCGCCGGAAACCGGACCGGGCGATGTGCAGATGGGCCCGATCATGAACTGGATTGAGGCCAATGTGCCGAAGACCGCCGTCTTCACCAATGGCGCTGGCAACTACGCCACCTGGCTGCATCGCTTCCACCGCTTCCAGGCCTATAACACCCAGTCCGCACCGACTTCGGGGTCCATGGGCTATGGCCTGCCTGCCGCCGTTGCGGCCAAGGCGCTGTTCCCGGAACGGGAGGTCATATGCTTTGCAGGCGATGGCTGCTTCATGATGCATGGCCAGGAATTCATCACCGCCGTGCGCTATGGCCTGCCGATCATCACTGTGCTGGTCAACAACGGAACCTATGGCACGATCCGCATGCATCAGGAACGCGATTACCCGGGCCGTGTCAGCGGCACCGATCTGGTCAATCCGGACTTCGTGGCGTTCGCGCAAGCCTATGGCGGCCATGGCGAGCGGGTGTCTAAGACCGATGAGTTCGGTCCGGCCTTCGAGCGGGCACGCGCCAGCGGCAAACCAGCCATCATCGAGGTCATGCTGTCGCCGGAAGCCATCACGCCGACGCGAACCCTGACGCAGATCAGAAACAAGACTTGAACAAAAAAGCCCGGCGGATCAAACCGATCCACCGGGCTTTTGAATCAATATGTCAGGCGCTGATTACAGCGCAGCCGTAACGATGAACTCAACCTTGTAATCCGGCGTGGCAAGAGCAGCTTCGCTCGTCGCGCGGGCTGGCGGGTTCGCCGGATCGATCCAGCTTTCCCAGACGGCGTTCATTTCGCCGAAGGTCGACATATCCGACAGATAGATGATCGTCTGAAGAATCTTGGACTTGTCCGAACCGGCAGCAGCCAGCAGGCGGTCAACTTCAGCCAGAGCCGACTTGGACTGTTCGGTGACGCTTGCGCCTTCACCAACCTGACCAGCCAGATATACCGTGTTGCCGTGAACGACGGCGCCGCTCATGCGCTTGCCGGGTTCGATACGCTTGATGCTCATGGAATGCTCCCAATGAATTGAGCTTACAGAAAGTCTTGAACAGAATTCAGCCGCGCAGATGCAGGCTCTTCTCGTAAATGGCGGTCGAGCGCGCGCCGGAGCGGCAGTAGCCCAGCATGGGGCGCGGAAATTCATCCAGCGCATCCACCATGCCCTTTACGGCATCCGCATCGACGCCCATCCGACCAACCGGCACATGCGCGATGTCGAGGCCAAGTTCCTTGGCGCGCGCCGCAATCTCGGCAAAGGAAGGCTGCCCCGGCTCTTCTTCATCCGGGCGATTGCAGACGATGGACTTGAAACCCAGAGCCTTGATCTGGTCGAGATCGCTGGGAAGAATCTGCCCTGTGACGGAATACTCGTCGTTGATCTGGCGGATATCCATGGTTCAGCCTCCGGCTAGGAAAATGTTGGGCTTTCAATTACGACGCAGGCTCGTCCCCGTCAATCGCGGTGCCGTCAATCGCTGGGCTTGCTCAAACAAAGCTGAAGCGAAGCGCGTAGTCTGCGCTTTCACCCGGCTTCAACATCTCCAGCTCTCCTGACCGGGCCAGTTCTTCGCGGCTTGCCAGGCGGTGCGACACGGGCTCGATGCCCAGCACATGTGCCGGTTGCTTCTGGTTTCGCCACACCTGCAGATAGGGGAGCGTGCTCGTCAGAAACTTCACACGCAGCGTCACGCCGCCAAGGCTGGCAATCGGGCCAAGCGACACCTCTGCCCAATCCTCGCCGCCAACACGGGCCCGGACACAGAAGACGCTGCCCGGCTCTTCGCCAAAGTTCCAGGCAAAACCACCGCCTTCCAGCATGGCGCCACCAAGCCGCACATTCTCGTCAAACAGCCATGCACCAATGTTCATGTGGTACATGTGGACCTTCGCGACAGGCTTATCCCCAACATTGGTCACTTTGTCGGAGAGGCAAACTTCGCCGGTTTCGCCATTCATCCGCCAATGGCGGTCAAGCAGGACGGAACCGCCATCGGCAGTCTCGACCTTGATCCGCGCAGTACATTCCGCATCGTCGCCCAGCGTATCCCAGAACAGGATTTCCGCCGGATGGGAGGAGTAGGATCCATGCAACGGATAGCGCTTACCTGAGGCATCGCCATCGATCGGAACAGGATGACGGATATGATCAGGCCCGCAGGTGAAGAGGAAGCCTTCCAGCGAATGATCGATCCGCGGATCGCCATCATCGGGAATGGCACGACCGGGGGCGATGTCGGTTCCACCCACGATACAGCTGCCGATATCCATGACGCTCGTTGGATCCAGATGGATGATCGGCCCACGGCCTGCAGAAAACTGTTTCACAATCGCCTCCCAGAGCTGTGACTGGCGCACAGCCTTATAAAATGTTCACGTTAAGCTCGCATTCACCCTAATTTTTTATCTTTTCCACACTTGCGTCAAAATCGGGCTGTCTGACACAAGGCGGCAAGGTGGGGTGGAACGCGACGGCGGATTCGCCGTTTCCATTCGTGTTCTCTAACGGTGATATCGTGAAGCGCTTATTTGTGACAAGCCTCGGCATTGCAGCCCTCGTCAGTGTGCAGGTGGCATCCCCTGCCCTTGCGCAAACACGCTATGTGCGTTCGCCTTCTAACGTCGTGCTGGTCGCTCCCGACGGCGCCATCCTGGATTACACACCAGATAGCCGCGACGTCGTGATCAGCAGGGACAATATGGGCCGCCGTGTCTATCTTGATCACTGGGGCAATCTGGTTGCCACGGAGATGCGCAATGATTCCTACGGCGGAGGCAATCGCTACGACCCATCCGCTGGCGGTTATGGCCGTCAGGACCCATACGCTCCCCGCTACAATGATCGTTACGGCCAGAGCGCGCGCGGTGGCGGCTATCAGGATTACCGCCAGTACCGACCCGGTGAGCCCGGAGAGGTGACGGGTTCCATTCCGCGTGATGCATCCATTGATCGCCTGCCTTTGGATGCCGATGGCGCCATACTGGATGACGGGCAGGAAGACGCCAGCATAGAGCCGCAGCGCGCGCTTCCGCAGCCCAACATCGCGCCTTCGACCAACAAGCCCATCATCGCCGTTACCAAGAAGCCGCAGGCGGAGATTGCTGCCCTTCAAGTGTTCCTTGACCGGCAGGGCATTTCTCCCGGTGTGATCGACGGCCATCTGGGCGATAACGTTAACAAGGCTGTCGCTGCCTGGCAGGAAATGACCGGCGAGACGCTGGATCCGAACAATTCCGAAGACATCATGCAGCGCCTGACCTATGAGGGCGGCTTGCCAATCGTGGATTACACGATCACCGCAGCTGATGCCGCGGGCCCCTATGTGGCTTCCATTCCAGACGATTACGCTCACAAGGCGCAACTTCCGGCTATGTCCTTCACGTCAGTGACCGAAGCATTGGCCGAGCGTTTTCACATGGATGAGGAATATCTGAAGTCGCTCAATCCCGGTGTCGATTTTTCAGTCCCCGGCTCGATCATCAAGGTCATCAATCCGGGCCAACCGAAGACCGGCGAAGTGGTTCGCGTTGTTGCAAACAAGGCCAAAAAGCAGGTTTTCGCCTATGGCGCGGACGGTCGCCTGATCGCTGCCTATCCTGCAACCATCGGCTCATCGGACACGCCTTCGCCCAGTGGGACGCACACGGTTGAGCGTATCGCCCTCAATCCGGGCTATACATATAATCCGAAAATCAACTTCAAGCAGGGCAATAACGACAAGATCCTTCAGATCCCGCCAGGGCCTAACGGTCCGGTCGGTTCTGTGTGGATCGCGCTCTCCAAGCCCACCTACGGCATTCACGGCACACCGGAACCCTCAAAGATTGGCAAGACGAATAGCCATGGCTGCATTCGCCTGACGAACTGGGACGCGACGGAGCTTGCCAAGATGGTGAAGCGGGGAACGGTGGTGGAGTTCGTGGATTGATCAGGCGAGATTGATGGGACCTGATGACAGCCACGATCAATGCTCAGACCAAATCCTTCGCCATCAAAACCCACTCTCCCTGCTCATCTGAACCGGGGAAGGGAAGAAACTGCCTTCGATCAAGCTCAGCAAAGCCGGCTTTCTTATACAGCGCGTAGGCAGTGGAATTAAAACTACCGACGAGAAGAGAAAGTTGCGTTGCGTATTTTATTCTGGCTAGACGCTCGGCTTCGGCCAGCAGAACGCTACCCAGCCCCTTGCGCTGATGCTCAGGATAAATCGCGAGCGCCGAAATGTACCAGCTTCCGACCACCATTGCCTTCAACTCATTCAGCGGAACAAGATGCTCCGGTCCGGCCTGAGGTGACTTGGCACTCACAGGAATGATGTATCCGTTGAAGCCGCCAACAATCTCGGCATTAATGTCCGCAAGCAGCCAATTTTGAAAATGGGTAAAATGGTTGCTGTCGTTGCGAATGATATTCCGGCCCACTTCGAATGCTGATTGCCCCGGCCAAGCCGATAACGCCCACAGGAATGATGTGAGGCGGCGGGTCGCCATGTCAGCGAAAAGCACAAGATGAGCACAATCGTTTACGGATGCCGGACGAAGGTTTACTGGCGCGATATGAGGGGAGGAGGACAATGGATTTCTCCAATTCTTGATATAATAAACAGCCCGCCAACCGCACGGCTGGCAGGCTAACAGGTTGAAAAAATGCAACCTTTTGATCAGCTAAGCTACTGGCGTTCCACTTAAGACAGAGAGCCGTGTCTTCTCCGTTCAAGCCGCTGAACGATTGAAGTTCAACACGCGCCCTACGCCGGAGCGCACGATGCGCATGGGCATCAGGCGCTTCACCTCATCCGCCAGCGCACGAATGTTTTCGCGGGCCTTCTCGAGGTTGGAAACCTTTGCCGCATCCAGCGTATAGAGCGTACCGCCCACTTCGAACAATTCGCGGAAGGCCGTGCGTTCGCCAATCGGCGTATTCAGCACGTTCACACCGCGCTGAGCCAGCAGGCCCTTGATCGCGAGAAGCGAGCGGGTCGTGACCATGGGCGTGACGCGGGTCAGCACCACGGAGTGAGCCACCGCATGGCCTGCCTTCTCCTTCATCAGCGCCAGAAGGTCGAGGATCTGTGCCGCTCCCTTCGCATCCATGGCTGATCCCTGCACCGGGATGAACACATGGTCGGAGAGGCCAAGCGCCGTCGTCACCAAGGCGTCGCGCGCGCCAGCAAGGTCGATAACAAAGTAATCCGTCTGTCCCGCCATCTCGCGCAGATGACACTGCAGAGACGCGACAGATACTTCTGTAATAATGGAGATGTTGCGCACGGCACCGGACATCTCGTGCCATTGGCTGATCCAACGTTGGGGATCCGCATCAATCAGCGTGACCCGATAGCCTTGGTGAGCGAGTTCGGTGGCAAGTAGCAGTGCTGCGGTGGTTTTGCCTGCCCCACCCTTGGCATTCGCGAAAGAAATCACGGGCATAAATCGGCATCCTCGTCTGTAATCGAGCCGCATCGCTCAAACGAGCACCGGAACATGTGCTCTTGAAGTAAAGTTTCTCCAAACAGGGTTAACGATGTGTAAATTCATAATACGTTAATTTACCTAACAGAACTTAGGATTGGGCGCGCACAAAGATGCTCGCAAAAAGAGGTCCGGCAGCTTACCGGACCTCCCTTTTCTTGGTAATCGTCGGCTTTCAGAAGCAGTCGCGGAAAAGCTGCTTGGTATTTTCCAACGTCAGCGTCACCGGATTACCGCCGCAGGACGGGTCTTCAATCGCCATGGCGGAAAGTTCGTCGATTCGGTCCGGCTGAATACCCATCGCCGTCAGGTTGTCAGGCACATGCAGTTCCGCACGAAGCTTCAGTACATAGTCGTAGAAGCCGTCGAAGCCGCCCGCGATTCCGAGATAGGCGGCAGCACGCTCGATTTTGTACTCGATCTTCGAACGATTGAACTTCAGCACAGGCGGCATCACGACGGCATTCGTCATGCCATGATGCGTGTTGTAGACGGCACCGATGGGGTGGGACAGCGCGTGGATGGCCCCCAAACCCTTCTGGAACGCGACGGCACCCATGGCAGCGGCCGCCATCATGTTGGTGCGGGCCTCGATATCCGTGCCTTCGTGGTAGGCGCGTGGCAGGAATTCCTTCACCAGTCGCATGCCTTCCAGCGCAATGCCCTGGCTCATTGGGTGATAGAAGGGCGAGCAATAGGCTTCAAGGCAATGGGCGAAGGCGTCCATCCCCGTTCCAGCCGTGATTGCCTTCGGCATGCCGACCGTCAGTTCCGGATCGCTGATCACGACACCCGGCAGGAACTTCGGGTGGAAGATGATCTTCTTTACATGGGTCACCGAATTGGTGATGACGGAAGCGCGGCCCACTTCCGAACCGGTGCCTGCCGTTGTCGGAACCGCAACGATCGGAGCGATTCCTTCCACCTTCGCACGCGTCCACCAGTCGCCAATATCCTCGAAGTCCCAGACCGGACGATCCTGGCCGACCATGAAAGCAACGCACTTGCCAAGATCGAGGCCGGAGCCACCACCGAAAGCAACGACGCCATCATGCCCACCCGCGCGGAATGCCTTGATGCCCGCTTCGAGGTTCTTCTCATTCGGGTTGGGATCGACATCCGCGAAGATGGCGCGGCCAAGGCCCGCCTCTTCCAGCACGTCCAGCGCCCCTTGCGTGATCGCCATATTGGCGAGTCCGCGGTCGGTGATCAGCAGCGGCTTCTTCATACCCAGCGATTTGCAGGCGTCCGCCAGTTCCTTGATGCGGCCGCGGCCAAGCTTGACGGCGGTCGGGTAGCTCCAGTTTGCGGTGATGTTCATGGCGTCTCAGGCTTTCTTGAGGTGATAGGACTTCGGACGGGTCAGGTTGTGGAAGCCGAGGACGGAGAGCGAGCCACCGCGTCCGGTTTCCTTCACACCCGTCCAGACCAGTGCCGGATCGAGATAATCACAACGGTTCATGAAGACCGTGCCAGTTTCGAGTTCGGTGCCGATGCGGGAAGCGCGTTCCTCATCCTTGGTCCAGAGCGAAACGGTGAGCCCGTATTTGCAATCATTCATCAGGTCGAGCGCCTCAGCATCGCTCTTCACCTTCATGATGCCTACGGCAGGACCGAATGTCTCCTCGCGCATGAACTCCATGGAGTGGTCCACGTCCACCAGGATCTGCGGCATCAGATAGGCGCCGCCATCGTCCTGCGGGAACAGTTTCGGATCGACCAGCGCCTTTGCACCCTTGGCAACCGCATCCGCCACCTGTTGGCGCACCGTCTTGGCGAAACGCACATTGGCCATCGGTCCGAGGGAGGTTTCTTTGTCCAGCGGATTACCGAGCTTGTAGTTGGAAACCCAGGCAACTGATTTCTCGACGAAGGCATCATAGAGGCTCTCATGCACATAGATGCGCTCGATGCCGCAGCAGCACTGGCCGGAATTGAACGTCGCGCCATCCATCAGCGTGTCGACGGCGGCATCCAGATCCGCGTCTTCCATCACATAGCCCGGATCCTTTCCGCCCAGCTCCAGCCCCATGCCGGTAAAGGTTCCGGCAGCGGCTTTCTCCACCGCACGGCCACCTGCGACAGACCCGGTGAAATTGATGAAGTTGAACGAACCGGCGGCAATCAGCTTCTCGCTGGTGGCGTGGTCGAGGAACAGGTTCTGGAACACGTCTTCCGGCACGCCGGCTTCCACGAAGGCGCGCACCATGCGTTCACCGACCAGCAGTGTCTGTGCAGCATGCTTGATGATGACCGTATTGCCAGCCATCAATGCAGGAGCGACCGTGTTGATTGCCGTCATGTAGGGGTAGTTCCACGGTGCGATGACGAAGACGACGCCATGCGGCTCGCGCTCGATGCGGCGCGTAAAGGCGGCGCTGCTCTCGATCTGGATTGGCGCCAGCGCCTCGGCAGCCACGCTTGCCACATAGTTGGAGCGCTCGTTGAAACCCTTGAACTCACCGCCATAGCGAACGGGGCGCCCCATCTGCCATGCCAGTTCCGGCACGACCTCGTCCACCATCTCGTTCAGGCGTGCGACGCCCTTCATCACCAGTTGAACGCGGTCCTCCAGCGGGCGCTTGGCCCAGTCCTTCTGCGCCCGACGCAAGCGGGCGACCACTTCGCTGGCAGCTTCCAGAGAACTGGCAGGCCGTTCGGCATAGACCGAACCATCTACCGGCGAGATACATTGGATCATTGTCATGATCGTTTTCCTGTTACCCTTCAAAAAATGACAGCGGCACCGCCGCTGCCATGATGACATAGCTGCTTAACCGGCCAGACAGACCGTGGGCTTTAGGCCCGCTCGAAACCGCGCGCCACTTCCCAATCGGTGATGCGGCGGTCATATTCTTCCTGCTCCCATTCAGCTGCTCGCACATAATGGTCGATGACATCGTCACCGAATGCCTCCCGCAGCATGGCAGAATTGCGCAACAGCTCAGTTGCATGGCGCAATGTGCGCGGAATTTCCCGCACACCCTTGCCGCCATAGGCATCTCCGACGAAAGCAGGCTCAAGCTCCATTCCGTTCTTGATACCCTCGATGCCTGCCGCGAGCAAAGCCGCCATGGCTAGATAGGGGTTCAGATCCGAGCCGCCGACGCGGCATTCGATGCGAATACCCTTGGTGTCTTCCCCGCACAACCGGAAGCCTGCCGTGCGGTTATCCTTGCTCCACACGATCTTGGTCGGCGCAAATGTTCCAGCCACGAAGCGCTTGTAGGAATTGATGTAGGGCGCGAGGAAATAGGTAATCTCTGAGGCGTGGGCCAGCAGACCAGCAATGTAGTTCTTCATCAGCGGCGAAATGCCGTGTTCGGCGTCCTTGTCGTAGAAGAGTGGCGTCTTGCCGTCGGCGCTCCAGAGCGACTGGTGGATGTGCGAGGAAGAGCCTGCCGCCGTATAGTTCCACTTGGCAAGGAAGGTTGCTGCCTTGCCTTTGGTCCAGGCGATCTCCTTGACACCGTTCTTGATGATGACGTGGCGGTCGGCCATCGTCAGCGCTTGCGCATAGCGCACATTGATCTCTTCCTGACCGGCAGAGGCCTCCCCCTTGGAATTTTCCACCGGCACACCGGCCCCTTGCAGACCGGTACGGATGGCGCGCATGACCTCTTCTTCCTTGGTCGTCTGGAAGATGTGATAATCCTCGTTATAGCCGCTGGCGAGCTTCAGGTTGCGATAGCCGCTTTCGCGCGCCGACTCAAAGCTCTGATCAAACAGGAAGAATTCCAGCTCGGTCGCCATGAAGGCCGTGAAGCCCATGTCTTCCAGCCGCTTGACCTGTTTTTTCAAAATGGCGCGCGGCGAGTGCGGCACTTCCTCATGGGTGTGGTGGTCAAGAACATCGCAGAGCACCAGCGCCGTTCCTTCGAGCCAGGGAATCTTGCGCAGCGTCGAAAGGTCCGGCTTCATGGTATAATCGCCATAGCCCTTCTCCCAACTGGTTGATTTGTAGCCAGAGACGGTCTCCATCTCCATGTCGGTCGCCAGCAGATAGTTGCAGCTATGCGTTTCCTTCCAGGCGCTTTCGACGAAATATTCTGCCTGGAAGCGCTTGCCCATCAGGCGGCCCTGCATGTCCACCTGCGCAGCGACAACGGTGTCGATCCGTCCGGCGGCAACATCGATCTTCAGGTCGTCGAAAGTATAGGTCGAGCTCATTTTTCTTTATCCGTTCTCGAATGGAAAACCGCCGCACCTCCCGTGCGGCGGTGATTGGTATTCAAATTTCACGCTTCGCCGACGGCCGCCTCCGCAGCGGCGATCTGCTCCTTGCGCTTGGCAATGGCATCGCCGATCGGCGGGCCCTGGAAGCGGCGGTTCTCGAAGCCGAACCAGACGATGGCGGTCAGAACCAGGAAGCCGAGCGTGATTTCAAGCGCCCAGTCATTTGGCGGCTGGACCCCGATGTAGAAGATGATGGCCATCGAAACCACAGCGAGAATGGCAACAAGCTTGTAGGCGCCGACCCCCATGTTCCAGGGGCCCATCACCGGCCATTTCGACGTGCCGATAGCCGCAAATCCAAGGGCGATTGGCAGTACGAAGGACAGGAAGATGAAGATGACCGTGCAGGATACGACGATGGAATAGGCAGGCGTCCCCGCAATCGTGATGGCAGACGTGAACCAGACGAACAGAACGGCCAGGATTGCACCTGTCCAGATCGCTGCCACGGGGCTCCGGTACTTGCTGCTGACCTTTGCAAGGGTAGATGAGGCCGGAAGTCCCTTGTCACGCGAGAACGCATAGATCATGCGCGACAGAGAAGTGACGGTCGCCAGTCCGCAAAGAAGCTGTGCAAGGAAGATCAACACGTAAAGGATGGTCTTAACGCTACCGTTTACCTGGGCATCCATGGCCCAGAAGAACACGTTCCAGCCTTGCTTGGCGGCGTCATCCATGTTCGGCAGCATCAGCACAAACGAGCACAGCATGATATAACCGAACACAGTCGACCAGATGACGGAGGAAACCATGCCCTTTGGAACCGAAACGGCAGCCTTCACCGTTTCTTCGGACGTATGGGCCGAAGCATCATAGCCTGTGATGGTGTAGATCGGCAGCAGAAGACCCAGCAGAAACGCCATGCCGCCAGACACAGCCGTTGGCCAGACGGCAGCGCCCGTCATGCTGCCATCGGCTGCCATCGTCGGCTGGCCGGTGTAATTTCCGAACGTAAAGAGTCGCGCGAACTCATAGGATGGCGCACTGGCAAGGCAAACCACAGTGAGGATCACGGCAGTGGCCAGGATCAGATAGCCGGAAAAATCCGTCAGCTTTGCCGTGAGACCGATACCGAAATGGTTGATCAGGGCCTGAAGCGCGGTGATGACGGCCACGAACAGCACACGGTGCGTCAGCGTGTCTTCAATTCCGAACGTGGAGCCGAAGGCCCCGAAGAAGAAGTAGAAAGTACCGACGTTGATCGCGCCGAGAACGGTCACAAGACCAAGCAGGTTCAGCCAAGCCGAAAGCCAGCCGGTGAAGCGGTTACCCAGAATGGAGCCCCAGTGATAGAGGCCGCCTGCGGTGGGATAGGCCGAGCTGATCTGGGCAAGACCCAGCGCGAAGATGCCAGAGATCAGGCAGCCCAGCGGCCAGCCTATGCCGATGGAGGCGCCACCGGCGCCCGCTGTTGCCTGCCCCAGCGAATTGATACCACCGGACAGAATGCAGATGATTGAAAAGGAAATCGCGAAATTGGAAAAGGAACTCATGCGCCGTTCCAGTTCCTGCGCATAGCCCATGGAGTGCAGGATCTGCACGTCCTCTTTCTTGTCATTCTCCGTATAATTTGACATGACGTTCCCCTGTTATCGAATGGCCGCCTGAACGGCCTCGAATTCTCTCCCGCCCCCTTCTGGTTGCGGGCACGCCAACAACTGTCTCCCAGGGTCTTCTTTTAGTCCGGCTGCTTCAGGCTTTCCCGCAACAGGCCGGTCAGAAAATCAGCCACGACCCCTTGGCCAACTTCGTCTTCTATCAAATCGTTGCGCATCTCGATCATCACATTCAAAAGCCCGTTCGGCAGGGCATGAAGCTCAAGCGTATGAGTAACGCCATCCGCCGGACCATATGGTTCATTGCGCTCAATACGATAGAGTGAGGTGTCTGCAGCGGCCGCCAGCATTCGATCGGCAAGACGGCTGTCGGTATCGTGCAGTATCCCGATTTCAACCTCACGCGGCTTGCCGAAATAGACCGGCGTGAACGAATGCACAGTCACCAGTACGGCAGGTTGGCCGCGGGTGGCACGCGCCTCGATCTCATCACGAATGCGGTTCTGAAAAGGAAAATAGAGGGCCTGCGCCCTCGCCACCTTCTCCTGCTCGCTCAGGTTCTCGTTTCCGGGAATACAAAAGACCTCACTGACCTCGCGCATGGCGGCTGGCGATTCCGGAGGACGATTGCAATCATAGACCAGCCGGGAAAAACGCTGGTAAATCAGCGTAGCATCAAGGCTTTTGGACATAAGCCTCGAGACTGCCAGCGCGCCTGGATCCCACGCGATGTGCGATGACAACGCATCGTCTGAAAGCCCCAACGTGCCAACGGCCTCCGGCAGGCGCAGGGAAGCATGCTCGCAAACCAGCACAACGGCGCTTCGCCCATCGGCATTTTCCACAGCGACCGGTTGCCCGTCGCGTTCAGTCAGGAAGTCCGTTTGCGCCAACATTGCCTTGATCCAGCATCATGCCTTGAGGGTGTGGCGAAGAGAATTCTTCATCATCTTGTCATCGTCAACGATTTTTTGAAAATTTCTTTTCAGTCGCCGGATTGACTCTTGGGCTGTCACAAATGTTAACTGGAGCTAAACCGGCATCAGACCGGAAGGGGAATTGAAGACCAGTGACATCTCCATCGCACACCGTGCTGGAGGTAATCCGTCAGCGCTATGACGGGTTGACCCCGGCTGAAAAGCGTCTCGCAGACAGCCTGCTGGAGAACTATCCCGTTTCCGGGCTGGGCAGCATCACTGCGACTGCCGACAATGCGGGCGTCTCGACCCCGACTGTTGCGCGCATGGTGCAGAAACTGGGCTACAAGGGCTATCCGGAATTTCAGGCCCACCTGCATGTCGAACTTGAAGCCACCATTTCAAATCCGATCACAAAGCATGATCGCTGGGCATCCGGTGCGCCGACGGCACATATCCTGAACCGGTTCGCGGACGCCATCACCGACAATCTGCGCGAAACCTTGTCGACCATGGATGTCGCGACTTTCGATGCCGCGGCAGACTTGTTAAAGGATGACAGACGTGCGGTCTACTTTGTCGGTGGCCGCATCACCGGCGCTCTGGCCGAATACTTCTTCACGCATATGCAGGTCATCCGACCTCGCGCCACCCTCATCTCCACCAATCGCAGTTCCTGGCCGCAATATCTGCTCAACATGAGCGAAGGCGACGTTGTCGTTATTTTCGACATACGTCGCTATGAGCAGGAGTTGGCGACGCTGGCAGAAACGGCTGCGGCGAATGGTGTGGTTATTATCCTTTTCACAGACGTCTGGGCATCGCCGGTGGCTCGCCATGCGCAACATGTTTTCAAAGTGCGCATCGAGGCACCATCGGCCTGGGATTCGTCTGTGGTGACACTCTTCACTGTCGAGGCTCTGATCGAAGCCGTTCAAAGCGCGACGTGGGAAAAAACGAGAGAACGCATGAACGCTCTCGAAACGCTTTTTGAACGCAGTCGGCTGTTTCGGCGGACTGCTCCTGACAGGGAGCGTTAGTACAAGAAAAACAAGGGGAAAGCTGCCGAATGACAATAAGCATTTCACGGCGGCCTAGATGTTTAAAGTGTCACATTGCATTCATGAAGTGGCACTACGAGTTGCGCCCACACGAACCAGACAACGGAGGACATCGTGATGACCAAGACCAAAAGACTGCTGTCACTGACCACGGCAATCATGGTTGCATCAAGCAGCCTGGCACTCGCAGAACCAAGCGCAGAACTGATCGCAGCCGCCAAGAAGGAAGGCATGCTGACCACCATCGCCCTGCCCCATGACTGGTGCGGCTATGGCGAAGTCATCGCTGCCTTCAAGAAGAAGTATCCGGAAATCAAGGTCAACGAACTGAACCCGGATGCCGGTTCGGCCGATGAAGTCGAAGCCATCAAGGCAAACAAGGACAACAAGGGCCCGCAGGCACCTGACGTTGTCGACGTCGGCCTGGCCTTCGGTCCGCAGATGAAGGCGGAAGGCCTGCTGCAGCCTTACAAGGTATCGACCTGGAACGAGATCCCGGACAACGTCAAGGACGCCGACGGTTACTGGTACGGCGACTATTACGGCGTCATGTCCTTGCTGGTGAACAAGGATCTGGTCAAGAACACTCCGAAGGACTGGTCTGACCTTCTGAAGAAGGAATATACGGGTCAAGTCGCTCTCGCCGGTGATCCGCGCGCCTCCAACCAGGCTATTCTGGGTGTGCTGGCAGCAGGCCTGGCTACGGGCGCAAAGGCTGGCAAGGAAGCAGGTGAAGCTGGCCTGAAGTACTTTGCCGAGATGAACAAAGCCGGAAACTTCGTACCTGTCATCGGCAAGGCTGGCACGCTGGCACAGGGCGCGACTCCGATCGTCGTCATGTGGGATTACAACGCACTGTCTGCCAAGGACAAACTGGCCGGAAACCCGCCGGTTGAAGTTATCGTGCCTGAAAAGGGCGTTCTGGCTGGCGTCTACGTGCAGGGTATCTCTGCCTACGCCCCGCACCCGAATGCTGCGAAGCTGTGGATGGAGCATCTCTATTCCGACGAAGGTCAGCTCGGCTGGCTGAAGGGCTATTGCCACCCGATCCGCTTCAACGCCATGGCGAAGGCCAACAAGATTCCGAAGGATCTGCTGGACAAGCTGCCGCCTGCTGCCGCCTATGAGAAGGCCTACTTCCCGACGCTGAAGGAAGTTGATGACAACAAGGCAGCCGTTACCGCGGGCTGGGACAAGGTTGTCGGCGCAAACGTAAAGTAAGTTTGGATCATGATGCTGCCCTGGTTGCAAAGACCAGGGCAGCATCGCAAAACTGTCATAATCACAAATGTCACGAACAATAACGTTGAACCACAACGAGCGGGAAACAGGGGAATGACCACACAGTTACGACCGGCGGCCTCTGCTCCGGTAAAGCGCTTTCGACTGCCCCTGCACTGGCTTGGCGTCCTGCCTTTCGCGACATTCGTCGTGCTTTTCATGGTACTGCCGACGCTGAGAATCGTTGTCGGTGCCTTTCAGCGGCCCGATGGCAGCTTTACGATCAACAATATCGTCAATCTTTTCACGCCATCGATCATGGCGGCCTATGAAATTTCGATCCGCATCAGCGTTGCATCGGCCTTTTTCGGCTGTCTGATCGGCTTTGCGGTTGCCGCAGCCGTCGTCCTGGGCGGCCTGCCGCGCTGGATTCGTGGCCCATTGCTGACCTTTTCCGGAGTTGCCTCGAATTTCGCTGGCGTGCCCCTTGCCTTCGCCTTTCTTGCCACCCTTGGTCCCTTGGGCATTGTCACCGTTTTCCTGCAGCAGCAGCTTGGCATCAATCTGCGCGCGCTCGGCTTCAATCTCCTCTCGTTCTGGGGTCTGACGCTCACCTACCTCTTCTTTCAGATCCCACTGATGATCCTGATCATCACACCGGCACTGGACGGTTTGAAGAAGGAATGGCGGGAAGCGGCCTCCATCCTGGGCGCAACGAATGCGCAATACTGGCGTATGGTCGCCCTACCCATTCTGACGCCTGCCATTCTCGGAACTTTCGCGCTTTTGTTTGCCAATTCCTTCGGAGCCGTGGCAACTGCCATCGCCTTGACCGGCTCGTCGCTGAGCATCGTGCCGATCCTCTTGTTCGCACAGATCCGCGGCGATGTTCTGGGCGATCCGCATCTCGGCTATGCGCTCGCCTTCGGCATGATCGTTGTCACCGGCGTTGCCAACACAATCTACATCGTGTTGCGTGCACGCAGCGAAAGGTGGATGAAATGAAGCGTCTCTGGGCCTGGGTCGCGCTCGCTGTCGGCCTTCTGTATTTCATTTTGCCGCTGGTCGGCATGACCAACTTTTCGCTCAAGATGCGGCGCGGCGAATATTCGTTCGACGCCTATATGAAGGTCTTCGCTGACGACCGATTCCGCGAAACCTTCACCTATTCGGTCACGCTGGCGCTCTTCACCATTCTGGTCGGCGTATTGCTGGTTGTGCCAACTGCCTATTGGGTGCGGCTGAAGCTGCCTTTTCTACGGCCTTATATCGAGTTCATCACGCTGCTGCCGCTGGTTATCCCCGCCATTGTCATCGTTTTCGGTTACATCCGTCTCTACAATACGTCTAGTTGGCTACCGCTGACGGGTAGCGCCTTCGGCACAGATCTGCTGCTGGTCTTCGGCTATACGACGCTCGCCCTGCCCTATATGTACCGCGCGGTCGACACCGGTCTGCGAACTATCGACGTCACCACTTTGACGGAAGCAGCGCAGAGCCTGGGTGCCGGTTGGATTACAATCATCGGCCGGATCATTCTGCCGAACGTGCTAGTCGCAGTGCTTTCCGGTGCCTTCCTGACCTTCGCCATTGTCATCGGCGAGTTTACCATGGCGGCGCTTCTGAACCGTCCCGCCTTCGGTCCATACATGCAGTTGCTCGGTGCGAACCGTGCCTATGAGCCCGCAGCGCTCGCTGTCATCGCCTTCGTCATCACCTGGGGCTGCCTTGGCCTGATCCAGTTGGTCTCCCGCCTGCAGAAATTCGCGCAGCGCCCGGTTTGAGGAATTTTAGTTCATGAGCTTTTTGACACTCTCCCATCTCAAGAAGGCCTTCGGTCCGGTTCAGGTGGTCCATGATTTCAACATGTCGATTAACAAGGGCGAGTTTATCTCGTTCCTCGGCCCCTCCGGCTGCGGCAAGACCACCATCCTGCGGATGATCGCTGGCTTCGAAACGCCTTCGGACGGCTCTATCGCTATCAACGGCAAGGACCAGACAAGTCTGAAGCCAAACCAGCGCAATATCGGCATGGTGTTTCAGGCCTATGCCCTGTTTCCAAACATGAATGTGTTCGACAATGTTGCCTTCGGTCTCAAGGTCGCTGGCAAACCGAAGGCCGAGATCAAAGCCCGCGTTGAAGAAATGCTGAAGCTCATTCACCTGGAACACCTGGCTGACCGCTATCCCTACCAGATGTCCGGCGGCCAACAGCAACGCGTGGCGCTTGCTCGCGCCCTTGCCCCTGCGCCGCAGGTTCTGCTGCTCGATGAGCCGCTCTCGGCGCTCGACGCCAAGATCCGAGTTTCCCTGCGGGAGGAAATCCGCCAGATCCAGCGCCAACTGGGTATCACAACCGTTTTCGTCACGCACGATCAGGAAGAGGCACTTTCGATCTCGGACCGGATCGTGGTCATGAATGCCGGGAAGGCGGATCAGATCGGCACACCATCCGAGATCTACAGCAAGCCAACCACCCGCTTCGTGGCCAATTTTGTGGGCACCTTGAACATTGTAAATGCACAGGTCCGGGAGCCATCGGCGGGCGTTGTTTCCGTGGCGGACCATGTTCTTGTGCTGCCCAAACCACTTGAAGGCAAGCAAGCGGGAGACACAATCTCTCTTGCCTTTCGCCCGGAAGCGGCAAGCCCTGCCCCGCAGACTTCGTCAGGGGCACTTAAAGGCAACGTGGTTTCCTCACATTTCCTGGGATCCGTCGTCCGCACAAAAGTGGACATCCAGGGCAATATGATCTCGTTTGATGCCTTCAACGATCCCAATAATCCAACACCGCTTCCAGGCCAGTCTTTAGCGCTTCAGCTGAATCCCGAAGGTTTGATGGTGCTCGACGATTAAAAGCGAGGGCAAGACCCGCTTGAACATCGGCGGCAATGAATTTTCCTGATGATCAAGGGCTTCGTCGAAGAAACCTATCTGAATAGGTTCGAGGCGGGCTTGCTATCGTCCGGAAAATACGTGCTGCCGATCTGCCACGTCCTGAGCTTCGGCGGCGTAAGGCCCATGCTCCTCAATGCATTGAGGCCTCATGTCAAGCAACAGGTGCGAATAGAATAAATTATCAAATGCTGTTTTTATAGTAAAATTTCGGGATTTGACGATAAGTCTTCCTGAGAATAATTAAAATTTGAATAAATTTAAATTGTCTGCTTCAGTTTAAATTAAATGCCCCGTTACAGCAGAATTGCTAGCGCTGCGCGACTGTCCAAGGGAGATCAGACATGAAGGTTGGTGATAAACCTGGCAATCCATTCGAAAATCCCCCTGGATTTGGCGGAGGCTCGCAAGGCACCGGAAAAGGTACGGGGGGAGATTCGGGCACCACGTCTTTTCGTAAACTGCCGCCTCCGCCTGGCTTCCTGCCGCCGAACGGTTCCATGCCCTCACCCAATGGCAATACCATCTTTATCACGATCCCTCCGTATGGTGGGAATGGGGGGTCTGGATCCGGGTCCGGTACTGGCGGCGGCAGGGGCACCGGCGGCGGTGGCGGCACCGGCGGTGGTACAGGTAGTGGCGGCAGTGGCGGCAGTGGCGGTTCAAGCGGCAGTGGCGGCAGTGGCGGCAGTGGCGGCAGTGGCGGTTCAAGCGGCAGTGGTGCTGGAGGTGGTAGTGGTACCGGAAGCGGTTTTGGTGCCTATTACAAGCTAGCTGAGGGAACCCCTCAATTTGGTGGCGGGTCCGGTACTGGTATGGGCGGCAGTGGCGGCTCCGGCGGCAGTGGCGGTTCAAGCGGCAGTGGCGGTTCAAGCGGAGCCGGACAAGGAAAAGATCAGTGGGGCAATCCGGCAGGCGGCACTCCCATTCCCGGCCAAGAAGGCGCGGTAATCATAGATGGGCCAAACGGAAAAGAGATCTGGTACAAAGGCAACTTCATTATGTACGCGCCCGCACCAATGAACTTCCCATCTCCTCCAGCAGCTACTGGTCCTAACTCAAAGGCAATAGCAACGGATGCCGGTATGGGCGGTGGTGACGAGGGCGAATAGCCCGCACTCTGCCTTATGGCAGCGCACGCACAACCGGGATCGCCTCATGCTGGGATCAGGCCCGGACAGATAGAATGATAGTGTTCGAGCGTATCGTCAGATGCGCTCGAACATTGAGAGCCGACATTATCTGGCTTCACTTAACAATGTCAGAATCAGATATTTCAGATCGGCCAGTGCTTAACTGCGCACGAGAACTGTCGCCAAAGGACAAGGTCCGCAGCCGCGTCATTCGAAGCGCAAAGGATGGACTTGATGGCAGGGTTTGGAACCATATCCAACTCCTGGTACGAACGTCCTCGTTGAAACGTCGATATCAATCTGGATACGCTATCTTCAGACGAATTTGGATACGCTTTCTGCGGCCGAATGCACATGGAACCGGCGGCACGATCGGTCATCGACAACTAAGCCCACTCTAAAGCGCGGCGCACTTTAGAGTGCATCGCTCATTTTGCGTCCAGACTGCCAACACGATGCAACCCAGACAGTCAAATGGAGCATTTCAGGTAAGCCTGTCTTTTTTCGCAAACGCTCATCTTGCGCATCTCTGATGCGCCTTGGGACGGGTCAGGAATCCCTTTGCTTCTGCTCCAAGCATTTTTCTATAGCATGTCGCGCAAAAGTGTGTAGCGGTTTTGCGGCGACTACATGCAATAAAACAAAGACTTAATGCGTCAGGTGCGGATCTGAAAGATGGCGACCCGCTTTAGGCAGCCGCCTCGGTTTCGGTATTGCCTGGTACATAATTCAGCACCGGCCCCAGCCAACGCTCGACCTCCGAAATCTCCATGCCCTTCCGGCGAGCATAGTCCTCCACCTGATCACGCTCGACCTTCGCCACACCAAAGTAGTAGCTATCCGGATGGCCGATATACAGGCCTGAGACCGAAGACCCGGGCCACATGGCATAGCTTTCCGTGAGTGTCACGCCTGTCGTCTTCTCCGCATCGAGAAGAGCGAACAGGGTCCGCTTCTCCGTGTGGTCTGGCTGCGCCGGATAGCCGGGAGCCGGACGAATGCCCGCATAGGCTTCAGCCACAAGTTCCTCGTTGGAGAAGTGCTCGTCCTTGGCATAACCCCAGTATTCACGACGCACCTGCTCATGCATGCGCTCGGCAAAGGCCTCTGCAAAGCGATCGGCCAGAGCCTTGACCATGATGGAGGAATAATCGTCATTGGCGCGCTCGAAGCGCTCCGCAATCGCCACTTCCTCGATGCCGGCGGTCACGACAAAGCCGCCAACGTAATCCGCCTTGCCGCTCTCTGCCGGTGCCACGAAGTCTGAAAGAGCCACGTTCGGACGGCCATCGCGTTTGGAAAGCTGCTGGCGAAGCGTATAGAACGTGGCAAGTTCCTCGCTGCGCGCATCGTCCTTGAACAGCCGGATATCATCGCCCACGGCATTGGCCGGCCAGAAGCCGATGACAGCACGCGGACGGAACCACTTCTCATCCACGATCTTCTGGAGCATGGCTTGGGCATCCGCATAGAGTTGCCGCGCCGCCTCGCCCTGCTTTTCATCTTCCAGGATTGCCGGAAAGCGCCCCTTCAGCTCCCAAGTCTGGAAGAAAGGTGTCCAGTCGATATAAGGCACAAGATCTTCCAGCGAATAATCATCGAACACCTTCGTGCCAAGGAAGCCAGGTTTGACGGGCTGATAGGCCGCCCAATCCACCTGCTGCGCATTGGCGCGCGCGCGCGCAATCGGCAACCGCGTCTTTTCGGCTTCGGCACGCGCATGGGCCGCGGCCACCTTGGCATATTCGGCGCGAATGTTGTCGACATAGTCCTCGCGCCCGCCTTCTGCCAACAGATTGGAGACGACGCCGACAGCGCGGCTGGCATCAGTGACATAGACCGCCTGCCCTGCCTGATAATTGGGATGGATTTTAACCGCCGTGTGCACGCGGCTGGTCGTTGCGCCACCAATCAGAAGCGGAATGTCAAAGCCCTGCTTCTGCATCTCGGAAGCGACATGCACCATCTCGTCGAGCGAAGGCGTGATGAGGCCGGAGAGGCCGATGATATCCACCTTCTCCTCACGCGCAACTTCCAGAATCTTCGTCGCAGGCACCATGACGCCAAGATCGATGATCTCGTAATTGTTGCAGGCAAGTACGACGCCGACGATGTTCTTGCCGATGTCGTGAACATCACCTTTGACGGTCGCCATCAGCACCTTGCCGGCCGCCTGACGCTGGTCACCACCATTCTGGCGTTTCTCTTCTTCCATATACGGCAGAAGCACGGCAACCGCCTGCTTCATAACACGGGCGGATTTCACCACCTGCGGCAGGAACATCTTGCCCGCACCGAACAGATCGCCCACCACGTTCATGCCCGCCATCAGCGGGCCTTCGATGACATGCAGCGGACGCTCTGCCTGCAGGCGAGCCTCTTCTGTATCCGCTTCGATATACTCGGTAATCCCGTTGACCAAGGCATGCTCAAGACGCTTAGCAACCGGCCATTCGCGCCAAGCAAGATCCTGAGTCTTCGCCTCCTTCGCTCCGGTGCCACGGAAGCGCTCGGCAATTTCCAGCAGGCGCTCGGTGGAATCCGGGCGGCGGTTCAGCACCACGTCTTCGCAGGCTTCGCGCAGTTCGGGATCAATGTTTTCATAGATCGCAAGCTGGCCCGCATTGACGATGCCCATGTCCATGCCCGCCTGAATGGCGTGATACAGGAACACCGCATGCATGGCTTCGCGCACCGGCTCATTGCCGCGGAAGGAGAAGGACAGGTTGGATACCCCGCCTGAAATATGCACCAAGGGCATTTCCTTGCGGATCGTGCGCGTCGCTTCAATGAAATCGACACCGTAATTATTGTGCTCTTCGATCCCGGTCGCGACAGCAAAAACGTTCGGATCGAAAATGATATCTTCCGGCGGGAAGCCAACCTCTTCCGTCAGGATCTTATAGGCGCGGCGGCAAATCTCCACCTTGCGATCGTAGGTATCCGCCTGCCCTGTCTCGTCAAAGGCCATCACCACAACCGCAGCACCGAAGGCGCGAATGAGCTTTGCCTGCCGAACGAAGTTCTCTTCGCCTTCCTTGAGCGAGATGGAGTTGACGATTGCCTTGCCCTGAACGCACTTCAGGCCACCCTCGATGATTTCGAACTTGGATGAATCGATCATCACCGGCACGCGGGCAATATCCGGCTCGGCGGCAATGAGGTTCAGGAACTCCACCATGGCGCGGCCGGAATCGATCAAGCCTTCGTCCATGTTGATGTCGATGATCTGCGCACCGTTTTCCACCTGATCGCGCGCGACGGCCAGAGCAGCCGTGTAATCCGCATTGGTGATCAGTTTGCGGAACTTCGCCGAGCCGGTCACGTTCGTGCGCTCGCCCACGTTAACGAAGGGAATGTCCTTGGTCAGCGTGAAAGGCTCAAGGCCGGACAGCGACATGAACGGTCGGTGCTCCGGCACCTGGCGCGGCTTGAATTCGCTGACCGCTTCGGCAATCGCCCGGATGTGCTCCGGTGTGGAACCGCAGCAACCGCCAACCACGTTGACGAGGCCTTCCTTGGCGAATTCGCGAACCTGCTTCGCCATGGCCTCCGGCGACTGGTCGTACTGGCCAAACTCGTTGGGCAGACCAGCATTCGGATAGGCGCAGATGAAGGTGTCCGCGACAACGGATACCTCTTGCAAATGCGGACGCATGGCATCTGCACCAAGCGCACAGTTGAAACCGACGGTGAACGGACGCGCATGGCTGACGGAATTCCAGAACGCCGTCGGCGTCTGGCCGGACAGCGTACGCCCCGAAAGGTCGGTAATCGTGCCGGAAATCATCACTGGCAGGCGTATACCCTTGGCGATGAAGCGCTCTTCGCAAGCGAAAATCGCCGCCTTGGCGTTCAGCGTATCGAAGATGGTCTCAATCAGAATGATATCGGCACCGCCGTCAATAAGGCCATCGATCTGCTCGGCATAGGCCACTCGCAGATCATCGAAGGTTACGGCACGGTAGCCCGGATTGTTGACATCCGGCGAGATGGAGGCAGTGCGGTTCGTTGGTCCAATGGCACCAGCCACGAAGCGGCGCTTGCCGTCTTCGCGCATGGCACGTTCAATGGCGCGGCGAACGACCTGCGCGCCTTCCTTGTTCAAGTCGTAAACCGCGCCTTCCATCTGGTAATCGGCCTGAGCGATGCGGGTCGAGGAAAATGTATTTGTCTCGATGATGTCCGCGCCAGCCTTGGCGTAGCGGTAGTGAATATCCTCAATGGCTTGTGGCTGGGTGAGGATCAGAAGGTCGTTATTGCCCTGCTGGTGACAGGCACACCCGATAAAGCGATCGCCGCGAAAATGGTCCTCGTCAAAACCCAGTCCCTGGATCTGCGTTCCCATGGCCCCGTCGAGAATGAGGATGCGTTCGCGCGCAGCCTTCGCCAGCGCCTCGAAAATCTCCTTGCCATCGCGCGCCGCGCCTTCCGGACCAAACAGCTGATCAAACACGGGCATCTCCTCAAACTACATCTTCGCACTGCGCTTGATCACATAAAGATATCTTTATGTCAATCTAACTGCCTGATATCCCTGCAACGGCATGACAGTATCGAATGAACAAGATATACGCATCTTCTATTCAAAGTTCCAAATCCCTGGAGACCGTTCATGAGCGCCACCGGCCAGAACCCACTGAACTGGGCTGATCGTCCCTATCATCGTCAATGGCTGCTGTCGCAGGCGGAAGGATTGATGGATTTCTTCCAATATCGGGCCATAAATCCGAAGGGCGGCTTCTTTGATCTGGATCGCAGCGGAGCGCCTCTTAACACCAACAATCCGGTACGTGGCATTCATGCGAGCGCCCGCATGGTGCATTGCTTTGCCATTGGCGATCTTTTGGGGCGACCAGGCGCTGCAGACGTGGTGGATCACGGCATGCGCTATCTCTGGGAAAAGCATCGCGATCAGAGATATGGCGGTTATTTCTGGCAGGCTAATGATGAAGGCGCAGCAGATGCCTCCAAGCAGGGCTACGGCCACGCCTTTGTTCTCTTAGCCGCTTCTTCGGCGAAAGCGATAGGCCATCCGCTGGCTGATAAAATGCTGACGGACATTACCGAGGTTCTCGAAACAAAGTTCTGGGAAGAACGTCATGGCGCCATCGCTGAGGAGTTTTCCGAGGACTGGCAGGCGGTTCCGGGATATCGCGGCCAGAACTCCAACATGCATCTTACGGAAAGCCTGATGGCGGCGTTCGAAGCAACCGGCGAGCGGCACTACCTCCAGCAGGCAGAGCGCATAGCAGATCTTCTGATCAACCGCCGCGCACGTGAAGAAGGCTTTCGCGTCGCGGAACATTTCTCGGAAGACTGGGTTGTCGACCGCAATTACTATCACCCCAACGAAATGTTCCGCCCAGCCGGCACCACGCCCGGCCACTGGCTGGAATGGGCGCGGTTGCTGCTGCAGCTCTACGCGCTGGGCGGCAAGGCGCAAAGCTGGATGCCGCAGGCGGCTGAAGCCTTGTTTGAACGGTCCATGACACTGGGTTGGGACAATGAAAAAGGCGGCTTCTTCTACACGCTGGACTGGCAGGATAATCCAGACAAGCGGTCCAAGCTCTGGTGGCCCATGTGCGAAGCGGCGGGCGCCGCGCACTTTCTCAACCATCATGTGCCGAACCGCTTCCACGAGGAAAGCTATCGCAAAATCTGGTCAACGATCGCCGCGCATTTTCTCGATCGTGAAAACGGCGGCTGGTTCGAAGAGACGACGGAAGACCTCAAGCCCTCCAATACGCTGTTCCCCGGCAAGGGCGATATCTATCACGCATTCCAGGCTTGCCTTATTCCGCTGTTCCCGGCGACAGGCAGCCTGACGAAGGTTATTGCCGAGAACGGAGCCGCTCTTTGAAATAGAAAAGCCTCCGCTATTTCCCAGCGGAGGCTCCGTTCAGGATCAGTAGCGCCGGACGGGCGGCCGCATGTCGCCTTGCGGGTTCATGCGGAAAGCAGCAAGATCCCGCTCGGCGTTGGAAAGGTCGTAGCTCAGATCATCCGCCTCGCGACGCAGACGGCGGATTTCGAAATCGTTATCGTCGATGCGCATCTGAATTGCACGACGATCCTGATCCTTCGCATTCTTGAGTTCGCGGTAGCGCTGGTCGGTATCCTGCTCGCGCGAACTGATGCTGGACCGTATGGAATTCATGCGCTCACGGACTTCGTGAACCCGCTTGCCCAACGTGTAGCCGCGCATAAAACCCTGCTCCAGATCAGGGGGGCAAACATTGTTGTAGCCATCACCTGCTTCTCCACGCTGAGCACCGCTCAGCGGCGTGCAGTAGCGCTTGATCCCTTCCTGGAAGCCCTGATACCAGGTCGTCTGGTCTGGAACGACCTTGACGCGTTCGCATGATTTGACGTGGTCCGCAAAGCGGCTTTGCGGATTATAGCCAGCGGCACCATCCGTATCGCCAATGACTTTCCAATTGGCCGCGACGCATTCTTCCTTCGACAAGGAATAACATGACGGCAAAAGGCACATTGCCCCCAAAGCGCTGAGCACCAGCAGTTTACGCATTCCCCTCCACCCCCAAGGTGTAATGTTGTAGAGGAAGAATAAGCAAATAAATCGTTAATGCGCTAGCCTGTGAGCCTGCCGATTATGAGCCTTCGTTGATTTTCCACCATCGAGGAAAGTGGCGATGGACGATCTATCGGTTGCGCCCGACCATATCCCGAATGCGTGCAGCCAGGAAATCGTAATCATAGGGCTTGGTGATCAGGCTCGCCTGGTCCAGACCTTCTGAGCCGGGCACATGCAGATCTCCTGTTGCAAAGATGACGGGCAAGTTTGGATGCCCTTCCCTCAGTTTACGAATAAGTTGCAACCCATTTATGTCCGGCAGATGCACGTCGGTGACCAGAATGTCGATCGCGGCACCATCAATGGCTTCCATTGCTTCCTTGCCGTTCCCAGCCTCGACGACGACCATGCCGAAATCCTGCAAATAGTCCGCCGTGGAAATGCGGATCAGCGCTTCGTCTTCACAAAGCAGTACGCGGATGGATGATGTACCAGCGGGTGTTTGCTGAGGCAATTTGGGGCCCTCGGCGCCTGCCTGACGTTCCTTGGCCTTGTCCAGCAGCATCCGGATCTTGCGGGCCAGTGTCTCGCGTCCATAGGGCTTGCTGAGCAGGTTGACGCCGGGATCAAGCCGTCCCCCATGGACAATCGAATTTTCTGTGTAGCCCGAGGTAAACAGAACCTCGATGTCCAGACGGCGCTCCTTTGCCTTCCGCGCAAGCTCGCTGCTTTTCAGACGGCCTGGCATGACCACATCGGTGAACAGGAGATCGATTGAAACTCCGCTTTCGATGATAGCAAGTCCGCTGTCTGCATCACGCGCCTTCAGCACAGTATACCCCAGGTCAGCAAGCATCGAAACGGTAATGTCCCTCACCGCGTCATCGTCCTCGACAACCAGGACCGTCTCGCTGCCGCCTGCAATGTCACCTGCCGTCTCTTCGACAAGCATATCCTCTGCCTGCATGGAACGTGGCAGATAGATGCGCACCGTCGTTCCGCTGCCTTCCTCGCTATAGATGTTGATATGCCCGCCGGACTGTTTCACAAAGCCGTAGACCATGGAAAGGCCAAGCCCCGTGCCCTTGCCTTCAGGCTTGGTGGTAAAGAACGGGTCGAATGCGCGTGCTAGCACATCAGGCGGCATGCCGCAGCCCGTGTCGCTGACAGCCAGCATGACATACTGCCCCGCCTCGACATCGAACGCGTTCTGAGCGTAGCGATCATCCAGATAGGCATTGCCGAGTTCAATGGTCAGCCGACCGCGTCCGTCCATGGCATCACGCGCATTGATGGCCAGATTGAGCAGCGCGTTTTCGACATTGGATGGATCGACCAGCGTATTCCACAAACCGCCGCTGACAATCGTGTCGATCTCGATCGCCTCGCCCAGACTGCGGCGCACGAGGTGGTCCATTTCCCGCACAAGCCGTCCGAGATTAACGACCTTCGGTGCAAGCGGCTGCCGACGACCGAAGGAGAGAAGCTGCGATGCGAGCCTTGCGCCGCGCGAGGCGGCCGCGAGAGCATTGTTGAGCCGACGTTCCGTCTGGTCGCTTTCGGGGAGCTCACGGCCCAGAAGCTGCAGATTGCCGGTGATCACCTGAAGCAGGTTGTTGAAATCGTGCGCGATCCCGCCCGCCAGGTTCCCGATCGCCTCCATCTTCTGGCTTTGACGCAGAACCTCCTGCGTCTTCAGCAGTTCGGCGGTGCGTTCCTCAACACGACCTTCCAAGGCCGACGCAAGTGTTTCAAGGCGCGTCTCCGTCTTTTTCTGATCTTCGATATCTGTGCTCGTGCCAACCCAGCGCACGATGACGCCATCGGCATTGCGAATAGCGACAGCGCGGGAGAGGAACCAACGGTAGTTCCCTTCATGGCACCGAAGACGGACTTCAGCCTGGAACTGCTCGCCGCTGGCAACTGACGCAGACCAGCCATCGCTGACCCGCTGCAAATCCTCCGCATGCAAGGCCCCTGCCAGCAGGTCCGATGGCGGAGGATCGGTAGACTCTATCCCGATATAATGCGCCATCTGCAAATTGCACCAGTCGAGTATACCCGCCGGTATGGCTGTCCAGACATGGTTCGGCACGGCTTCAGCCAGCGTGCGAAAACGCTCTTCACTTTCTCTCGCGGCATCTTGTGCGCGGCGTACTTCGGTGACCTCGTGCCCTTGCACGAAGATGCCGGTGACAGCCCCCGAATCGTCCCGTAGCGGCTCGTAGATAAAATCGAGGAAAATCTCGTCGGCAGAAGATTCGGCACTGCGCTGCAGCAGAACGCGCGCGCCAGAGGCACTGTATCCCTGCCCCGTCGAGTAAACCTGATCCAGAAGCTCGTAAAACCCCTGACCATCGATATCCGGCAGAGCGTCCCGAACACTCTTGCCGATCAGATCATCACGCCCCACCAGTGTCGTGTAGGCTGCATTGGCTATTTCGAAGATATGTTGCGGGCCTCGCAGAACGGCCATGAAGCCCGGCGCCTGCTCGAACAGGCTTCGCAGATATTCGCGTTCCCTGCCCAGCGCCAGGTTCTCACCGGACACGGCATCGGCACGGCGCATCACGCCCGTTTGCACGTCAAAACCGGTCGTCGATTGGCGCAACAAATGTAGTTCGGTCACGTCGACCGTATGCTGAAGAATAAACCGGACGCTTCCGTCTTCACCGAGAATTGGGGTGTGCGTCGCGCTCCAGAACAGCTCAACCATCGAGCCATCGGGTCCCGCGATCGGATAGGGAATAAGCGGAAGATGATCAACCTGGCGTGTTTTCAGCACTTTGGCGAAGGATTGCCGAAGCATTCGTCCGCTGGCGCTCTCGGGGTCGCTGGGAAACGCGTCGAACATGTTCCGACCAAGCAACTTCTCCCGTGATTGCATGGTCGTCGTCAGGTAAGAATCGTTCATGCCGACGATGACAATATCGGGATCGACGATGACATAGGGGTTGGGAGAGTGATTGAAGAGCTCTTCGATATCCTCTCCGGACAGCCCGGCCCGTCGAAACATGTAATACCCCTGCGCCCCGCAATTCTGATTTCTCAGTTTATAGAGCGCTCAGGCAATTATACAAGAATATTGATATAGATGGTGGAGAGTGGGTCACAGTACTCGGGCTTAAGCATGGTCCGCGCAGCCAATCCACCAACCACCGCGACGGCAGCTCCAGATTAGCTGAAGATCGGAGAATTATCTGCCAGGTGCGATGCAGCAGATGTGTCTCGCTGATAAGAGTGACGCATTCTATCGGCCCGCGTCTCTGGTGCCTCTTCCCGTGTCAGGGGAAACAATCCGTCTGCGTAGGTTCCCGTTGCAGTCTGGTGATCCTCCAACTCCAGCGCGTCCGCCTGCCTCATCAAAACCTGCAGGAACTTCTTCATCATGTCGCCCTCCCGTCTTCTTCCTCTCGAAAACGGCCAATGCGCACTTCAGTTCCAACCGGATTGGCCACCAGTCGTCACCGGACCTGCACCATTCCTGCCCCAAAATCGACCGCGCCGAATTCGCAAAACTACGTTCGGCAACGATGACGGAACATCTGTGAACATTTTGGCAACCCTCAATCGCCCGGCACAAGTCCTCCACAGGATGTCCACAATAGTTGCCGAGAGTAAAAGTCTCGTGAAGGCTCTGGAATCAAATTGCTTTACCGGCGAAATTCACCTGACCTGTAGACAAGCGCCACTGGAGGTGGCTGTGAACAGTTTAAAATACAGGCAAGTGTTGAATTGCAGACCTCTGATTCATTTTTGTCGCAATCGTGCTTCATCGTCGATTCGACTAAAGGAGGACGCAGACATGGAACACGAACTGACCCTGAAAGAACTGGCGGCGGATCCTTTGATCCTGATGGTCATGCGTGCAGATGGCGTGGCGGAAGATTCGCTTCAGGATCTGATGCGGCAGGTCGCAGAAAGTGAAATCAGCCGACTGCAGCTCCAGATGCACAAGACGCGCGCCGATGAGTTCTACGCCCGGCTTGATGAAAGCCTCGCACACAACGCGAAATCGCCGCGACCAAAAGCTTGACGCAGCACTTGGGGCCCATCGTTGAAGCGCAAAATTCCCGGTTTGATACACTCCGCCTTACTGGCGCGAGCTGTCGCGTGCGACACTGTAAACCGGACGTAGCAATGACAGGATCGATCTTACCGGGTTGTCCCGGCATCGCCCTCGCCGTCAACCTCGGATAATCTCACGAAGACTACTCCCTTTCGCTTTAGCGCCATAAGCCCCCGAACCACCCCTGCCCCGGCCTCATGCGTCGGCTGATTGATATGGGCGATCACGACATCGCCATCCTTTGCGCCGGCGATTTTGCGCTCCGTCATTACCGCTCCAAGCAGGGAGCCGCCATCGCCGTTCAGGGAGTAGCCAGCAATCTTGTATCCCATCCGTCGGATCTGCCGGATCGCGCTCTCGTCATATTTGGCAGTCGCGCCGCGAAACCAGCGTGGCGGTGAAAATCCCGCAGCTTTTACCGCTGCGGCACCAGCGGCCACCTCGCGTTCCACAGCGGCGCTGCTGCCGGCAGCGGGAATGCCGTAGATCTTAACCGGCACGTCTACCGCCGGAATATGATTTTCCCCGTGGTTCTCAACATCGAACAGGTCGGGATGCGCGCGCAGGATCGCAATGGCTTCTGGATTGCTGCGAAGCCACCGCGCCGTGACAAATAGCGTAGCCGGAATGCGTTCGTCGACGAGCGTGGAGAGAATGCGGCTGTCGGCCTGTCCCATGCACGCGTCAAACGTCAATGCCACCCGAGGTGCGGTGCCGGACTGCGCACCGCCGAGCTTTAGCTTCGGTTCCAGCAACGCACGAGTTGTTGCGGAATGTGGTGCTACCTTGGCCGCGGGCAGATTGACAGTAACCTGTGGCTCCCCGGCAGCGAAAGCGGGCGCAGCAAGACACATCAAACCAAGCAGAGCAAACTTGCGCATATCCGATTTCCAACCAGTTCCATTTGGGCAAGATCGTCCGCCATAAGACAGTGGCGAAATTTGGTTGTCATCCCAATTTTCTATGTATCACTTCGGAACAAATATGATAAATCGAGAAGTCTTCGTATACCAAAATCAAGGACAGGAAGACCAATTGGACAATCCTTGCTTTGATAGACACATCATCTCGGACTAATCTATCGCAACATGTTTCATTTTGGACCATGTTGATAATTTCCAGATATAAGGTTGAAAATTTGCGATGTGCACGGCAGGGAACTTGGAAGATCAACGCACATTGAACTATGCTGAATCACAAGCATCGGTACCAGGCGGTACATGTTGTGGAGTTGTTGCAATGAAATTCGATTATCCGGCGCCCGAGAGTGTCCTGATGCCCTATGAGCTAGCGATGTTGCAGCGTTTGTTCAACCGCGCGGTGCGAAAGCAGGGTTACGCCAAGACTGGCGTTGAGGCAAAGATGCTTGCCACGACGATGATGGATCTCTACCGCCGCGGCCTCAGGGATGAACGAAAACTCCGCATCATGTTTGCAATTTAGCTTATCACCCAACGATCCAGCTGGCGTTGCGCAGCAATTGGGTCGTTCTCCACTGCGATGAACTGCATTCTTCAAGCAATCCCGGTTTCAGCCGGGATCGCTTGGCGCCTCATCAGGGTCTGATATCGAACCGCATTTCGACGGTTACAGTATAAGTAGTTTCGCCTCCCGCCACAGGCACGGAATCAGCCTCCTTCGCCATCGCCATTCGCATCATTGGAGCGGGCGCAACCGGCTGCAGATTTGTTTCGGAAATATTGACGACAGGCCCTAGCGTCACTCCAGCGGCCTCGGCCAAAGTTTTCGCCTTTTCCATTGCATCTTCGACGGCCTTGCGGCGCGCATTCTGATAGGCAGCTTTCGGCTCATGATTGGTGAAGGTGATCTGCCCGCCCTGATTGACACCTAGTTTCACGGATTGATCGATCAGCTCGCCGAGCTTTGGCAATTCGCGCACACGGACAGTCAGGGAATTCGTGACCTGATATCCAATAATGACCGGTTGTTGATTGATGTTTTGTGGCGTGGACTGCCGGTCACTGTAACGCGGAAAAATCGAGAAATCGCCGGTCTGGATATCCCGATCCGCTACCCCGTTCGCCTTCAGCGCGTCGAGCACCGAACGCACTGCCTCATTGTTCTGGGTAAGCGCTGCCTGAGCCGTTTCCGCCATGCGCGTCACTGAGAGATTGACGATTGCCATGTCCGGCGCGATGCTGGCCGTTCCCTCGCCCGAAACGGTGATCGCCCTTGGTTGCGTCGGTGGAGGCGGCGCCTGCGCAAACGAAACGGCAGGCAGCACAAGGCTCGCCATCAGCGCAAGGGTAGTTGCTTTTGCAGGAACAGATGGACGAAGACGGAAGGACATGATTTTCTCCGTTTATGAATTATGTCTGCACAAACATTGTCATGCCTGGCTCGAACATGGATGCGGCCTAGCCTCTGCCTTACAACAGAGGATGGTCTCCTTGCCCCAAAAGCTGTGGAACAGGCATGATAGCTGCGCCTCGATTGTGTAGCCATTACGGCAACGCTTGCTGCCAACCAGTTTTTGCGTTACAGCCCAACCCAAGCGACGGAGCGAACCATTGCGCTCTTCGCTGTGCCTTCTGATACAAGGCGCGGGCCTGTAGCTCAATGGTTAGAGCCGGCGGCTCATAACCGCTTGGTTGGGGGTTCGAGTCCCTCCGGGCCCACCATTATTTCTAGTTCGTCAGACTCGATGATTTTTTCGTCAGCTCGATTGCTCTCACGGTGTAGCTTGACGCCAAGTTCCGGAATTTTGACGGCAGGTTCCGGAAAAACCGAATTCTTAAAAAGATGCCGGATCAGTTGGGACGTAGCCTTCGAAGGCTTAGACCAGAAGACGACTCAGCGCTTCAGGCGTATGTGTTAAATGCAGTACACAGTTCATCATCACTCGAAATTATAGCCTCAAGGATACGGAGGCCATCGCCAAGTAAGCGCCTTTCGCGGGCTGGATCTGTGCCGCTCTGCCATCCCTTTCCCCCATGAAAGAGATTGTTGCGCATCTGTGCTAGAGAAAGCAGTAGACACACTAGCTCGGACCCACTGTACTGCGCAGTCTCCCACGCAACTTTGCCACCATCCCAGACCTGTTTTAGTGGGGGATTAGCAATGTAAAACAGCACCGCAGCGTTCAACAGGGAATCCTGGGTCCGCCGTTCTGCAAATCTAAGCGTTATATGCTGCGCTACGGCTTCAGGATCTACAGCAAGTTTCCTGCGCTTTTCCCCCTTATGAATATAGCCACATTCTTTCGCAGCATATTCAAATCGCGCGTAGAGCACGAAAAAGCGAATTGCTTCCTCACGGTCGATATGCAGATTTTCAACAGCCGCCTCAAATAGATCTCTCATAGATTCACTTCCGTTGGCGAGAGATCTGCCCTCAATTCCAATCAAGTTGGCCCAGTTCCATTTCAAGCTGCTCTTCCGGCTCCAGAGGCTTCATGATCCCGCGATATGCTCTCTGCATCAGTTTCGGCGCTTCTTGATGATCGGAAGCGTGTATCATCGTAAACATCTGCCTCCCACCCTGCTCTCTCTCGAAAATGGGATACGAATAGACGTGTCGATAACCCAGATCCGTCCGAAAGCGATCTTCGAACCTCATTGAGAGCTTAGTAGGGCCAAGCTTTGCTAATTCGCGCCAATCAGAGCGACCCCACCATGCTTCAGGGATGTGATCATTACGGGTAAATGCTTGAAGCGTTCTATTCAGCCAGCCAACTCCAAGGAAATAGAACAACTCAATTTTGTTGCTGCCGCTATTTTTGTGGGTAGCAAGGCGAACCAGCGTTTTCCATTCACATTCACACGCAAACTGGTCAAGGAGGCAAAAAGTAGCGGTTTTGTCCGTTATGAAGCCGCTAGCGAGAACCTTTTCAACTTCTGTATTAAAGTCTCCGATGTGAACACTGATATGACGTTTAGGACGGATCTCTGGCTGTCTTGCCTTGAGTTCCTCCAGATACTTTGCCCTCTCAGGATCCAATTCGCACCAAAAGAACTGTCGAAGGAATTTAGGTTCACTGTCGACGACTAGACTTGCAGCCCAACTGTCCGGCTTGTCAGGCTCTTTGGGGGCGGCAAACCCATCGATATAAGCGCCATGTTTTGTGATGAAGACGAAATAACGGAGATACCGCGCAATTAGTTGGGCTTTATTTTCAGTCCAAACTTTATGCTCGGCGTTCCGTCGCATCTTAAGCGGGGAAAGATGAAAAGGAGAATCTGGAAATAGTTCAGTTTGTTTTGCCATACACTATGGCAAAGCCATGATCGCCGATTCGTCAAGACATCATGCAGCATCTACGGTTGCAATTTTCGCCCTAGGAAACTCTCTGATAATTTCACCATCGAGAAGTCCGCCACCTTTCCCAAATTGGTCCTGTTCCTTTACTTCCAAACGCGATGCCCCGTGTTCCTTGAACAAAGGATTGTTCGTCACGGCACCCCACTGTTTGAAGAATGGCGCGATGCCAAATGCCCTGCAATCAGCGACGACATCCCGTACCCATTTTGGATCAAGCGGTCGTGCGCCATGCCCGCTTTCACCACCACTAATCAGCCAGTCAGGCTTTGGATCACTCTCGGCAATACGAAGAGGCCCAATCGCAGGTTCGTAGGAAACAAACCAAACAGCCGCAGGGATTTCGTCGATGAACCGTTTACGCTGATCAAAGCGTGTCTGATCTTCCGCCGTGAAGCCTAGCCATACGTTCTGATATCCGTGCGAACCCCAGTCCTCTGGGAGCATCTTCTTGATATTCTGAGGGCGCTTTGTCAGAAGCTGCCAGTCCAACGCCGGTGTCGCCTTGATCACTTTGAATAGATCCGCCCGCCATTCCGGATCGGCCTGGTTATCAAAGACATCAGCCAAAGAAGCGCAAAACACGCGTTGACGGCGTCCATTCTGAGCCGCGAACTGTGCAGCTTTCTGCTGCCAGATATGCGGTGCCTTCCAATAGGCTTCAGTCGTCCGCTTTCTGGGAGAATTACCCCATTTAACGTGACCAGATCTCTTGGACCAAGCCTCTGCATAGCAGTTGTCGCAGCCTGGGCTGATATTGGTGCAGCCAGTCCAAGGGTTGAAGGTGTGGTCAGTCCACTCAATCGCTGAATTCATGGCCATTGCACATCTCCTGGAAACAAATCAGTCACATTGTACCTTCAACTTTTACGGTCGACAAAAAGTTAACATCGCTTCTCAGGCCTAAAATTCGATCCGACTGATGATAGGTTCAATTTCGCTAAAAGCCTCCTCAAACCCTCTTTGAAACCTCTTCAAACCCGCTCCTGCTCGTCCGCAGGAATGACCCTATAGACTGCTAAATGGTTGGCCGCTTGAAGCAGAAAGTCTAACGGAGCCGAACACTCAATCTCAATGTTGACGATACGCTCTCGACAGTTGCATCTTCGGTACATCGCTCCGATCACGCTAAATCAAATTTCTGATCTACGGTGCTGCTTAGTCCGTTCGTAAAATCTGTAATCCTCAAGAGCCTCACGAACTTCATCGGTTAATCGCTGATGGGATCGGAACATCTCTTCTAATTCATCAGGCCCCGCTTCGTTGCCTATTCCTTTATGCGTTGCGGAGTGTGCTTTCAAAGCCTCATTCCACGCGGCATCTGAATGGGAAGGGCCTGCGGCAAATACCGCGTGGGCGTAGTCAAAGTGATCGTACTTGTAGCGTACCTTCGAGACGACATCATCCGCATTAACACCGACCGTCTCTAGTGTTTTGCTGATCTGTGCTATGAGCTCCCTCTTGGTCCCGCGTGACATCCCTCCCCATCTACCCGATCCGTATATCAACTCGGCTGACAGTGAGGCCCACGTAGTAGCGAGGGCTTGCAACTCAGTTATGGTCGCTTGAGCTTCTTGGATCTTCCTTTCTAGCTCTGTACTCACTCCTTGAGCGCCGAACTGCAGCGAAACGATATCATCAACTCGACTACCAAGTAGCGCCACCAGCGCTGCCAGCAACATCAGGAATTGCCCGTCCTTTCCGGCCAAGACCAGATAAACAAATATGCCTATAAGCAAGAGCGACATTCCGGCAAAGATCTTCGGTAAAAGCGATTTCTTTCCGGATGCAGACGTTGTCGCAGGGCGTTCCGACATAGGAGAATCCTCTAAGCAATTTTCAACCAATAGAGGTTTCCCGCCATCATTATGTCAATTAACTCTGCGCATATTTTAGCTCTTCAAAGGGGTCGCCCCATTTGAAGAGCGTATTTTATTCCGTTGCGTTTAAATGGGCAGCTTTGAGAGTTCGCCACGCATACGCTGCAGCCAGACTGACCACCCCGTTACCGGCCGCATTGGATCGGTCCACCCAATCGGCCACCCCATGACCCAATCCGAAAAGTTCGGGTTGAAGCTCAGGGTACCTTGCGAGGATCGGGGCCCAGCGCTCAAACTCAGATGGAGCGGGTGGGAAGATGGGAAGCTGAAGGCTTGGCTCGGCGTTGCTCCGCAGGCCCTGATCAGCAGCCAGATCTGTGTCCAGATCCTTGCCGCCTTCCCGATCCCGAACTGAGATCCGCCCGCGTCCGCATCGTCCCGAAACCTCAGCCGGTTGTTCACCAGCTCCAGTTCGATCTTCGTGCAGTAGAGGGACTTTGTCGGCGTGGGCCACAATGAAGAGCCGCCGACGCTGGTGGGATGCGCCAACTTCT
>NZ_STGA01000073.1:272209-280068 GCF_005222835.1 Rhizobium sp. FKY42
GAGTTCCCGGATGATCCGGCTGATATGGGGCCACAAGTGCCTCGGATCGTCTTCTCCGAGCCGTTTGCCTGAAAAGGAAAACGGCTGGCACGGATATCCCCCAGTGAGGATATGAACCTTGCCACGCCAAGGGCTGCCGTCGAAGGTGGTAACGTCATCCCAAACAGGCGCGTCACCCATGGCCTGGTCAGCCATCCTCGCCACGAGGGTCGCTGCAACGAAGGCCTCCCGCTCGACGTAACAAACAGTTCTGTATCCGGGTTCTGCAATGTGGAGGCCAAGCTCCAATCCTCCAACGCCAGCGCACAGCGCAATTCCGTTGAAGGTATCATTTGAGATGGAATGTAGAGCCACACGATGTTTTCCCTGCCTGTCGCTCGCGGCGATCTGAGACGGGCTCCGCTGGCCTCAAATGGTTGACCGTACCGCATCGGCGGCACTTGATTTCGATGGTGGCGGCAATCGCGCCACGATCCATTTTGAAGAGTAGTGCGCGGCAGCTGCCGCAGCGCATTTCCTGCATTGTTTCAATGTCTCGACTCAGTCACTGATCTCCACCTCGGCTTTGCCGGGGTCGGATGTGACAGTTATCGATGTGATCCTGTCGGGCGGGTCTGGACGCCAATCTAAAGCCCGCCTTCGGAGCCTTGGCTCCGGCATCCGTCAACTCAGCTCTCTCAAGTCTTTGCCGCAAGTTCCGGCGTCATCAGCCAGCCTCCCTGTTCGTCGAATGTGAACTCGTGGGTGATGGTCTGGGCGACGAGATCGCGCCCGCTCCATCCACCAAATCCGATCAGTTGAACCGGCGCTCCGGCCATGGCCGCAGGTTCGCCCTCAATGGTCACACTGCCGGTGATCGTGGCGCGCGCCAGTGCGGTGGCTTCCGCCTTGCTCTTCACCTTGGCCTCGGAACCGGATGCGGCCGGAAACAGCGAGAACATGCTCGCCGCCTTGCCCAGACCCGGAACCAGTTCCAGCAGCGAAAGGCCCTGATCCGCATCGAAGTAACCGGCGTTCACCTGCCCATATTTGGCCTTTGCCTCATGGTTCAGGTCGCAGCCGATTACGTCCTCAATGGAGATCGTGAGCGGCGGAATGATGGAGCCGCCCGCCGTCTGGCCGCTGTTCTTCTCCGTCACCAGCCATTGCCCGTTTGCGGGCTTCAGCGTGCCACCCAGCTCGTCGGCCAGCGCCTGGGCAAAGCCGACGGCTGATTGCTGCATGCGTAGCCGATACGGGATCATGATATTGGCGATCGACGGATGAACCTTCGCACTCTTGCCCGCACTGGACGCCAACCGCTTGAAGATCTCGCCTGCCGTCAGATCCTCAAAATGTTCGGTCTCTTCCGCCTTGTCGGCATCCACAAAGTCTGCCGAGCGGGCGGTAATCGTCAGCACCCACCCATGATCGGCCGAGAAGCTGATCCGGCTGTTCTGGTAGGTGAAGGAACCGGCATCCCTCAGCGCACCTGCCTCCCAGCCATAGAGAAGACGGTAGCGCGTGCCCTCAGCTGGTGGCGCTTGCAGGGGCAATGTCACCGAGAAATCGAACTCGATCTCATCGGCATCGCCGCCTTCATTGTCGGTGAAACGAACCGCAAGCAGCGACGAACCCCATTTCGGAATGAGATCGCTTTCACTTTGACCAATGACCTGAACCACGGGTTTGCGCATGGTTCACTCCCACGGCAAGGTGAAGCTGGTGGAAGGTGTGGCCCGGAAATCCTTCGGCGGATCGATGGCCGTGCCTTCCGGCACCACGCCGTTTTGCATCACATCCGCCAGCCTTGGATTGGCCTTCAAAAGCGCTTCAACCGTGCCGTCGCGCTCGGTCTGCAAAAGCTTCTTGGCGATCTTGTCGAGACGCTCGCCGCCATAGCCCACGATGTAAGCCGCCATCAGAGCAGGCCCTCCAGGCTGGCAATGCGACCGGCCGATTGCAGGTAGATCGAAGGCGGAATGAACAGCAGGCCAAGGCTCACACTTACCTCGCGGCCAATGCCATCGACCGGGTGCAGGCGTTCCTCGTCATAATCCATCGTCTCGATGACACAGAGGCCGTCGGCAAGACCGAGATAGTTGCCGCGAAGCCGCGTCATTGGTGCCATGAGCTGCGCACGATGCAGGCCTTTGAGAATGGCAACGGCATCGAGCCCGCCGACCACATGCGGATAGGTCACCGCCTCGATCGTCATCCGCTGGTCGCCAGCACCCGTTACCTGATAGCGCATGCCGCCCTGCACGGCATGGGCCGGAAACCGCGCTTCGGAGGAATAACTCAGTCGCTGCGGGTTGAGGCCAACGGTGTAAAGCACCGCCCCGCCGATGGATATCAAAGCGCCGGAAGGCTGCATCGCACTCATGCAAGCCCCCTTCCAACATCATGCAGAGAACGCGCCTTCGCCTGCTGGATCGCGCGTGCCTGGTCGCGCCTTGCCTTGAGTGCCGCGAGCTTCGGATTCGGCGTCGAGATGTTTTGTGTCAGGTTCAGGCTGGACGAGTTTTGCAACGAGGAGTGCTTTTCCGAAGTCGGAGCGGAAGAACCTCCGGACGAAGGCGGAACGAAGGTCGGCGCGATCGTGGGCGATACCGTGAAGCCGAGGATCGACTTGATATAGTCCGCAATACCGGAAGCCTCGGTCTTTGCCTTCTCGCCTTCAGCAGTCAGCCCTTCGGTAAAGCCGCCCATCGACTGTTCGGCGGTTCCCTTCAGATCAACGCCCACCGTGTTCTTCAGATCGAAATTCGGATCGGCGGCCGCTCCGTATAAAAAGCGTTGCATTGCCGTTGGCGCACCGCGCTCACCTTGCATCCTCGTCGTTGCATACTGCTGATAGGCATCAGCGACATTCAGTTCCTTCGACGCCTTTGAATTGTCCCAGCCGAACAGGTTTTCGAGGAAGCGGTTGATCCGCGCCCCACGATCGTTCGCCGCGGCAATTGTCTGCTGGGTGCTGGCCGATGTTCCGTCAGGTGCCTTCACCTGGTCCGGCTCGCCGTCGCCTTCTATCAATTTGGAAGCGGCGTTCATCGCAGCCGTGAGCGGTGGCAGTGCATAGGCTGCCAGAAACTTGGCCTTGGCGGCGACGTTTGCGGTGAAACGATCAAAGGCCGATGAGGCATTGTCCGTGGCAACCGCGAAGTCTTCCATCACCTTGCCGGGAGAACCTTGCATATCGGACATCAGCTTCTTGGCATCCTCCAGACCCTTCAAGGATGCTTCTAGCCCCGCAAGCGACTGAACATCCGGCATCAACTTCGCAAGTTTGACGCCATCCATCCCGACCTTGGAACGGATCTCTTCCAGCAAAGCCATGACGGGCGAGCGTCCTTCAGCCGTCGCCGCTTTCATCGTGGCGTCCGGGTCAATCCCGTACTCTTTGGCATTCTTGATGAAGTCCTGTGCCCGGAACTTTCCGAGCATGTTTTCAAAGTTGGTCGCGGTCTCGTCAGAGCTTCCTGCCGTCTTTCGGATGGACTGGCCGAGCGCCACGAGAAGACGCGTTCCATCCATTCCACCCTCACCGAGGGCCGCCATCTTTGAAGCGATTGAAGGAAAGTGCTTTGCAATGTCCCTGACTTCAAATTGGCCCGCTTTGCCGCCGATTGCCATCGCATCGTAGGCCGCCATGATCTGATCGGTACCAACGCCAAAATTGTTTTTCAGCGCAATCGTCGTGTTTGCTGCATCCTCGGGCGAAGCCTGCGTGGCCTTCGCGAAGATGATGGCTGCTTCCGTGCTGGCGGCAGCACTTTCCGCATCAAGGCCACCGGACATCAGTCCGCCAAAGACATTCATGGCACCGCCAGTTCCGGTGCCTTTTCGCGCACCGATCTGCGCCATCATCCGGTCATAACGGCTCTGATCCTGCGGTCCGTACTCACCAAGCACGCGCAGCTGGTCACTGGTGAATTCGTCCTTTGCCGCCCCCGCGACCGCAGTGCCAGCAATGGCAACACCCGCGGCCGGAACTGCACCGGCCAAGTACGCACTGCCCGCACCGATCGCGATAGGCATGCCGAACTGATCGACAGCGCCTTCAACAGCGGCAAACATTCCGCCGCGCGCCGCTGGCTGAACGCCTGGGCGGTAAGGAGCGCCGGTCGCTGCCGGTGTGTGCATCTGCTTCAGCTTCGCCGCTGTGCTGTCTGCCGCCGCGCCAATCTGCTTGATAGCGGCTTCAGCGCTAGCGGCATCGCCCTTCAAAGAGGCAAAGGCTCCATCGTCAATCCTGCCGATCGCCGCCTTTGCCTGCACCGCCTGTTGCTGGATACCGGCAAGCGCGCCCTCGGCGGATTCTGCATCACCTTTGAAGTTGCCAAACCCTTCACCAATCCGGGCAATGGCAAGCCGCGTGCTGTCGGCCTTGTCTTTTACTTGGGCGAGCGACGCTTCCGCTTTTGCCGCATCAGCCTTGAAATCATTGAAGCCGGAACCGGTGCGGCTGATGGCTTGCCTAACTTGATTGGCTTCCTTCTCAACTTCGGAAAGCTTAGCCTTGGCCGCGTCGGCATTCCTGCCAACATCGGTCAGACCTTTCGCAAGAGCATCCCCGCCCTTGGTGCGGCCCAGTTGCTCGGCCGCTTTCCGCAATTCCTTCAGATCACGCTCGGCCTCTTCGGCAGGGCGAGAAAGCTGGTTGACCAGGCGGAGACGAAGCGAGACATCCATATCGCTCATCGGCGCAAGCCCCATGTTTCCGCGTGGATCTTGGCCGCTTCCGGATAGTATCGCAGCGCGCTATCCCAAGGCATATCGTGAAGTGCCGGAAGCGACGTCGAAAGCGTGTTGGCAATGCGCGCCATTACGCCTCGCCACTTGCGGAGGTCGATGATGACACGGCCGACAGGATCGGCCGGTAAAGGCGGGGCAAAAAATCGAAGCACACTCCGGAGACTGCTTCACCGTCGACATCCACGAGACCGCGCAGCACAGCCGCCGGAATGCCGGTCATTCGCTCATAGATATCGAAGAGATCGGGCATATCATCCGGGCGCTCATCCAGCATGTCGCCGACTTCGCCGACGGACAGGCGGCGAACTGTGATCTCGTTAACGCGGCCGAGCGCCGGGTGTTCAAACGGATATTCCAGCAGCACTGCTTTGGAGGGCTGCTTGCCGACGAAAGTCAGCTTCTCGATATCGCGACGAACGGGCTTTGGAGCCTCTGCTGAGGCAGGGCTCGCGGCCTGCACCTTCCCGCCGCTGTTATCCAGATCCTTCCACATTTCCGGTGGCGGCAGCGGGATCTCTATAGCCTTCACGTCGCTGCGATCGTCCTTCGACTGCGGCTCCATCACGACGGCTTTCGGTGCTTTAGGCGTGTTTGAAGACACTTTGAAACCTCTTCAAAGGGAATTGGCGAACATGCTTCGGAGATGAGATCAGGCCGCAATGATGCGGTTATGCTCGGCCGTGTAGTTCACGCCGTTGATGATGAGGGTGTTATTCTGAACATCGAACTTGTGGACGATCACGCCATCCATCATGTCCTGGTAAAGCACGATCGAAGACCACTTCAACCGGGTGGCTCCGGTCGATTTCTGGCCCTTCACCCCGCCCTGGACATACTCGTTCAGCAGGCCTTTCATCGTCACCACACGGCCCTTCAGCTGCACCGTGCCGGAGCCCACCTCGCCATTGGAGGAAGCCGGGAACACGTTGAGCAGGTTTTCGTAGTAGGCGAGCGTCGTCCAGTCTCCCGGCTCGCGACCGAAACGCGCCTTCAGATCCTCATGAACGCCGTTGACGGTCATCTCGGAAGTCAAAGGCTGAACCTCGGCCGGAAGCTCAAGGCCGAACCAGCCGCCACCCATGACGAAGGGCAGCATCTCGCGGGTCAGCGCCGGAAGGGTCGTTTCGTCAATGCGAAGACGCTGGTTGATCTCGTTGCAATACCAGTTGGAACCACGAATGAGGCGATCCATGATTGGGCTCCTTTAGGCCGTAACGCGGATGTTGGATGAGCCGAGCTGCGATACCGCAGAGGCAATGGCGGCGTTCAGCACGTCAAAGGCTTCCGGCATCGCCTCGTCATAAAGCTGGAGGTCAACGAGATCCGGCGTCTCGGCCCAGCGCATTTTCACGCGCAAACCACCCGCAGAAAGCAGCGTGGCCGGGTTGAAGCTCTTCGACCAGAGCAGCTCGTAATCAATGAGCGCCCCAAGCGTGACGAGATCGGAGAGGAACTGATCGGCCGCCCGATAGATCAGCGTCACCATATGCGGCGTGATGTCTTCCGATAGATACTGACGCACTGGCCGCAGCATGGCCTTTTCCACCGCTCGGCGGGTGCGGATCTTCTTGACCGAACGCCAGGCATTGACCGTCGGGTCGGTTGCCGTTGTGAACGGTGCCCATAGAAGGTTACCTTCGATGATGGTGCCGACGCCCGCCTGCGCAAGCTGGTTGGCTTCCGATCCGGTATCGCCATCGGTGTAACCAACGGGAACCGATGGCCCGAGAACACCCTGAAGCGGTCGGTTCCAGCAGGCCTTGTAGGGTCCACCCGTTTCCTTGTCGCGGCGGATCATCCGGCCGACATAGGAGGCAGACAGAGGCCGGGTCACATTGCCAGCGCCGAAGTTGTAGACGCCACCGGGATAGAGCGCGACGACGTTCAGCGCCGCCTTGAAATCTTCCGCCCATTCAATCGCCGCCTCGCGAGAGGTGGCTGGCGTATCGGCCACGACCAGGCAGTCGATGATCCGATCGGCCACGATGCTGGCCGCAGCAGCAACCGGGTTTGTCGCATCGCCAAGACGCGCCGACATGTAACCGGGAGAGATGATTGCGCCGGGTTCGATCTTGATCTCGCTCTTGGCAGCGAGCAGCGCATAGATGCCGGTCTTCGACCCTGCAGAACCGACAATCCCATTGATCTCGGCTTCCAGCTTGGCGGCGGGATCGGTCAACGTGGAATGCGGCGTCCGGACGAAGGCGAGATCGGTAACGATGCCTTCCTGAAGCAGCTGGTCGCAGGCATCGCGGGCAATTCCGGCACCAAGCTTCGTCAGCTGCTCGCTGTCATCAAGCGAAAGCCGTACCGGTTCATTGATGGGAAAAGCCGCATTGTCAGCCAGCGGAGCCGGAAGTACCATGCCGGGCTTGGTGCTATCTCTGGTGTCGATCTTCGCGACGGTGGACAGAAGATTGGAGAACCGGCGTACGCCGACGAAATCCGTAGTGCCTGACATCGGTCATCCCTGCTGATAATGTGAGCTGGGATAAGGCATACGCGCGCGCGGGAATTTCACGGGCTGACTGTTGTCAGCATCACGAAGAAACCCGCCTAAAAGGCGGGTTGATACCTAAGCGATTAGGTACGAAGATCTCTGAAGGACATTAGGCTCCTCAGCTGAAGATCTACGGGACTTTCAAGCGCCGACATCGCAGGCTTTTGCATACGTCTCAGACGCCTTCTTTGACCCACTCACATTGAGAGTGTGAGAAATTTTCATGTCAACACCCGGCACCTGAAGCCCTATGATGACACGCTTCTTGGCGACTTTTATTCCTGCAATCAGTTTTTTGGCTTCGTCTGGGGTGAGTTCAGCAGCAAATCCGCCGTACTTGTCATTGTGGTCGTAGGATTTGGATTGAAAGCGGCTGACTTCGCCATCGTCTGCTTTCAGAACGATTTCACCGTTTATGCCTTCTGCAACGCCATCCTTGACCTTGAAGATTACCGCGAGTTTGTTCTGGTGTTCCCCATCGCAGGAGAGATACACACTGATGGGGCCGACCAGACCACCAATCATCGTGGCGGTATTTTTGCCCGAGAAAACATCTGTTGGTTTCCGCGCGGAACTGAGCCGGTTTTTCCACCGAGAAGTGAGCCACCTCTGAGTATGGTTT
>NZ_STGA01000015.1 GCF_005222835.1 Rhizobium sp. FKY42
GGTTCACATGGCTCAATTCTCAATGGAAATTATGCGCCTAACCGGCTCAGTTTCGCGCGGAAACCAACAGCCATGTCTATGTTATGGACATTCCGGCCTATCACAAGCTGCTGATCGTCACCGATGCGGCGATCAATATCCAGCCGGATCTCGATCAGAAACGGGATATTTGCCAAAACGCCGTCGATCTCATGCATCTTCTCGGAGTCGAGATGCCGCGCGTTGCAGTGCTCGCTGCGATAGAAACCGTCAGCAGCAGGATGCCTTCGACGCTGGACGCCGCTGCTTTGACCGTTATGTCAGCACGCGGGCAGATCGAAGGGGCGCTCGTCGATGGTCCGCTTGCTTTCGACAATGCAATCAGCATTGAGGCTGCGCAGGCTAAATGTATCGCCTCGCCGGTCGCCGGTCAGGCAGATATCCTTCTGGTTCCCGATCTCGAAGCCGGCAACATGCTCGCCAAGCAACTCATTTATTTTGCTGGTGCAGACGCTGCCGGGCTGGTTCTCGGCGCTCAAGTTCCAATCATTCTGACAAGCCGGGCGGATCCTGATAAGGTTCGCACGGCATCCGCCTCTCTCGCACGGTTGACGGCAGCGAAACGACTAGAACCGAGGACGGTGTAATGACGGACAACCTCCTCCTGACGTTCAATGCTGGCTCGTCCACGGTGAAGATCGGCATATTCAAGGTGGACGGCGACAGACCACAGCGGATCGGCAAGGCAGTCGTCGACTTAGCCACCTCTTCGCTCATGCTGAACTTGAAGGAAGGCCCGGAGCAATTCGAGCGGCCGCTCAAGGGCGAGGCCGGCAACGATCTCGCCGGACTGATGGACGAAGTATTCCGAGAACTGCACCCGTATTTCGACCTTGACGCAGTCAACTCCGCCGGCCACCGGATCGTTCATGGCGGCGACGTCTTCAACGGTCCGGTGGAACTGACGACCGCGACGCTCGCCAAGATCCACCCATTGACGAAACTGGCACCGCTGCATCAACCTCATGCTTTGCGAATAATTGAAGCAGTCCGTCACCTGCGCCCTAAGCTATTCCAGACCGGCTCCTTCGACACGACCTTCCATGCGACGCAATCCGATCTCGTGCGGCGTCTCGCCATTCCGCGCGCCTATCATGACCAAGGCATCAAACGGTACGGTTTCCACGGACTGTCCTATCGATATGTGGCAACCGAACTCGCCAAGGCAGCGCCTGATATCGCCGCCGGTAAAGTCGTCATTGCCCATCTGGGCAGCGGTGCCAGTCTCTGCGCCATCGAAAACGGAATGAGCCGCGATTCCAGCATGGGTTTCTCGACACTGGATGGCATCCCCATGGCAACAAGGCCGGGTTGGCTCGACCCTGGCGTGCTCCTGCATTTGCTCGGTCCGCTCGGGAAGTCGGTCAAAGAGGTTGAAGACATGCTCTATCACAAATCCGGCCTCTTGGGCGTTTCAGGCTTTAGCGGAGATACCCGCGAACTCATCGATAACGACGGAAGTCAAGCAAGGGAGGCGATAAACCTCTTCACGCTCAGGATCGCCGGTGAGGTCGGGAGGCTTGCTGCAACGCTCGGCGGTCTTGATGCCCTGGTGTTCACCGCCGGCATTGGAGAGAACCAACCGAAGATACGCAAAAGTGTAACGGAACAACTTTCGTGGCTGGGCGTAGAGTTGGACGGGTCCGCCAATGAGGAGAGCGCACTGACGATCAGCACCGCGGCAAGCCGCATCGCCGTCCACGTCATCCCTACGGATGAAGAAAAGATGATCGCGGAAGAATGCATTTCGGTCTCTCATTCAAAGTTTAACCCTAACGCTTCGTGACTAGCGTCGCTGACACCTACTCCAGTTGACGATCGATGTTTCGCAACAACTCGCCCTCTCGAAGGAGCAAGAAGATGAAGTCAACCTCCCCCTCGTCCGCAACGGCGGAGATCGGCTCCGAAGAACTGACGCTCATCGACCGCTACTGGCGGGCGGCGAACTATCTCTCCGTCGGCCAGATCTATCTTCTCGACAATCCGCTGCTCAAGGAGCCGCTGAAGCCGGAGCATATCAAGCCGCGGCTACTCGGCCATTGGGGAACGACGCCCGGCCTCAACTTCATCTATGCCCATCTCAATCGGGTCATCCGCAACCGCGATCTCAGCATGATCTATGTCTGCGGGCCAGGCCATGGCGGTCCCGGCATGGTGGCCAGCACCTATCTCGAAGGCACCTACAGCGAAATCTATCCGGAGATTTCCGAGGACGCCGCCGGCATGCGAAAGCTTTTCAAGCAATTCTCTTTCCCGGGTGGCATTCCGAGCCATGCCGCGCCGGAGACGCCCGGCTCCATCCACGAAGGCGGCGAACTCGGATATGCACTGGTGCATGCCTATGGCGCCGCTTTCGACAATCCGAATTTGGTGGTCGCTTGCGTCGTCGGCGACGGCGAGGCTGAAACCGGGCCGCTTGCCGCAAGCTGGAATTCCAACAAATTCCTGAACCCGGCCCGCGACGGCGCCGTGCTGCCGATTTTGCATGTTAACGGCTACAAGATCGCCAATCCGACCATTCTCGGTCGCAACGGCGACGAGGACGTGAAACGTCTTTTCGAGGGCTACGGTTATGAGCCGTTCTTCGTCGAAGGCCATGAGCCGGCCGATATGCACCGAGAGATGGCCCTGACTTTTGACGCTGTCTTCGACCGCATCCGCGCGATCCAGGCCGACGCCCGCGAGGGGACAACACCGGAAGGCCTCCCTCGGTGGCCGATGATCGTACTGCGCAGCCCGAAAGGCTGGACCGGCCCGAAGGAAGTGGACGGCAAGAAGGTCGAAGGCTTCTGGCGCGCCCATCAGGTGCCGGTCTCAGGCTGTCGCGAGGATGAAGAACACCGCAAGATCCTCGAGGACTGGATGCGGAGCTACGATCCGGACGATCTCTTCGATGCCAACGGCCGACTGAAGGAGGAACTGCGGGCGCTTTCGCCCATCGGCGAACGCCGTATGGGTGCCAACCCGCATGCCAATGGCGGGTTACTGCGCAAAGAACTGATCGTCCCCGGCATACGCGATTACGCGGTACCGATCGAACAACGTGGGGCCACCATGGTGCAGACGACAGAAGTCCTCGGCAAATACCTGCGCGACGTCATGAAGTTCAATGACGACAATTCCAACTTCCGCATCTTCGGCCCGGATGAGACGGAATCGAACCGGCTCGGCCACGTCTTCGAGGTCACCGACCGCGTCTGGATTGAACGGATCGAGCCCTACGACGTGCATCTCTCCCGCGACGGCCGGGTAATGGAGGTACTTTCCGAGCATCTCTGCCAGGGCTGGCTGGAAGGTTACCTGCTCACCGGTCGGCACGGTCTCTTCTCGTGCTACGAGGCCTTCATCCATATCATCGATTCGATGTTCAACCAGCACGCCAAGTGGCTGAAAGTGTCTCGCCAACTGCCTTGGCGCAAACCCGTTTCCTCGCTCAACTACCTGCTGACCTCCCATGTCTGGCGGCAAGACCATAATGGCTTCTCACACCAAGACCCCGGCTTCCTCGATCTCGTCGCCAACAAGAAGGCCGATATCGTGCGTATCTACCTGCCGCCGGATGCAAATACGCTGTTGTGGATCGGCGACCACTGCTTGAGGACCTGGGACCGCGTGAACGTTATCGTCGCCGGCAAACAGCCCGAGCCGCAATGGCTGACGATGGACGAGGCAATTCGACATTGCGAAGCTGGCATCGGCATCTGGGACTGGGCAAGCAACGAAGATGGCGTGCTCGAGCCCGACGTCGTCATGGCCTGCGCCGGCGACGTGCCGACGCTTGAGACCCTGGCGGCAGTTTCCTTGCTGCGAGAGGCGATCCCAGAGCTCAGCATTCGCGTCGTCAACATCGTCGATCTGCTTGCCTTGCAGTCGCAGGACCAGCATCCGCATGGTCTCTCCGATGAGATTTTCAACCGGCTGTTCACCGCTGATCGACCAGTGATCTTCGCCTATCACGGTTATCCCTACCTCATCCATCGACTGACGTACAAACGCACCAACCACCAGAATATTCACGTGCGCGGCTTCATCGAGGAGGGCACGACGACGACCCCCTTCGACATGACGGTGCTGAACAAACTAGACCGCTTCCATCTTGCGATCGAGGCAATCGAACGCGTTGCAGGACTGAAGGAAAAGGCGACCGGCGTGGTTGCAATGCTCAAGGACAAGCTGGCGGAACACACCCGCTATGTCCGCGAAAATGGAGAGGACATGCCCGAAATCAAGAACTGGAGATGGCGGGTTCAGGATACAGCGTCGACCTGACCAAAGTCGAACAAGCAGCCACGCCGCGGCGTCCATCGAAGAGTTGCTCCGTTGACGACGGTCAATGCTTTGCAAAGCGGATGAAGCACATTGGCCGCATTGGTGTTGCACGCCCCACGGGCGGTGCCGAAATCGGGGAGCGACGGCTTGATATCGTCCCCTATACGTCGTTCTGCCAATCTAGCTCGCCACAATAAAGGCAGCCGACGGCAGATGCGGTACGCGGGAGCGAACATATGACCGTGCTTGATCAGCAGTTGCCAGCCGTTAACATTGCTGGCCTCAGCCAGGCCGAGGCGGTTGAGCGCCTGGCGCGGTTTGGAGAGAATATACTTCCCGAACCGAAAGCTCCTTCGCTCCTTTCCATCTTCCTGCAGCAGTTCAAGAGCCCGCTCATCTATATTCTCTTGTTGGCCGCCGCAGTGTCGCTGGTTCTCAGCGAAGCGGGAGACGCCATATTGATCGTCGTGGTCCTCCTTCTGAATGGGGCTATTGGCAGCGTGCAGGAGTATTCCGCAGGCAGGGCTGCGGCGGCGCTTCGCGAGCTCGAACAACCTCGGGCAACTGTCATCAGAAATGGCAGGATGCAGGAAATCGAGGCTCGCTTGCTGGTTCCCGACGATGTGGTGGCAATGGAGGCAGGTGGGCGCGTACCAGCAGATCTGGAGTTGCTTCAGGCAACGGATCTTCTCTGCGATGAATCTCTTCTTACCGGTGAGTCCCTGCCGGCTCGCAAGGTAGCGGCCGATCACGGCATCACTGCCGACAACAACCATGCCACCATGGCCTTTGCCGGCACACTTGTCACCCGCGGTCGCGGGAAAGGAATAGTGACGGCAACCGGGCTGTCGACAGAAATCGGCAAGGTCGCCGTCGAGGTCGCGAAAACGTCGGTTTCCCGACCTCCTTTGATGATCAGGCTTGCATATTTCTCCAACGTCGTCGCCTGGTCGGTCGGTATTGCGTCGCTGCTTCTGTTCGCCATCGGCCTTGTGCGTGAGATGGCCTGGAACGATCTCTTTCTTATGTCCGTAGGTCTTGCCGTCAGCGCTATTCCGGAGGGTCTGCCGATTGCAATTTCGGTCGCTCTGGCAATCAGTATGCGGCGCATGGCACGGCGTAACGTTATCGTGCGTCGCATGTCGGCAGTCGAGTCGCTTGGTTCCTGCACCATGATCGCAACCGACAAGACCGGCACACTAACCTTGAACGAACTGACGGTTACCGATATCCGTCTGCCTGACGGCACTGACTTGGTGTTGGAGACGGGAGCCGATCTCGAGGCCTGCTTGATCAAAAGCGCCAATATGGCCCCAGCGAAAGCAAGTGAGCGTGCCGCTCATCTGCTAAGGGCAGCTTCCCTGCCGAACGAAGGATCTCTTACACAGGAGGTGAACGGCTGGAAGGGCGTCGGCGATACTGTGGACGTCGCGCTTTTGGCCGCAGCGAGAAAGGCTGGCCTCGAACGTGAGGTAATGGCCGACGACTACCCACTGATCAACCGCATTCCCTATGAACCAGACCTTAAATACGCCGCATCTTTCCATCGCAAGGGCGAGCGAGTTCGGATCTTCGTGAAGGGATCTGCCGAAACACTGATCGATATGGCGGACCGGATGGACGTTGGCGACCGTGTTGTCCACATTGAGCGAGACGCGCTTCTCGCACAAAAGGAGGATATGGCGGCACGCGGGCTCCGAGTGCTCGCCTTTGCCGAGGGTGAGATTGCCAGCACCACTGACGAGACCTTCGGACATGGTCACCTTATTGATCTCGTCTTTCTTGGTCTAGCCGGAATGCAGGACCCGATCAGGCCTGAAGTTCCGCAGGCTATCAGCCGCTGCCGCGCAGCCGGCGTGGATGTCGCAATGCTAACAGGCGACGACCCCAGGACTGCGGCCGCGATCGCCGCGAAGGCAGGACTTGAATTCCGCCCGGATCAGGTGACGAGCGGCAATGCGGTGAGGGATGCCGAAGCTGCCGGCCCGGAACAGCTGGACGAACTGACCAGACACGCCCGCATATACGCCCGCGTTGCTCCGACGCAGAAACTCGCGATCGTGTTGTCCATGGCCCGCAACGGCCACTTCGTGGCGGTCACCGGCGACGGTGTCAATGACGCGCCTGCACTGAAACACGCCCATGTGGGTGTCGCTATGGGATTGAAGGGCACAGAGGTTGCCAAGGAGAGCGCCGACATCGTTATATCCGACGACAACTTCGCCTCGATCGTCACCGGAATCGGGGAAGGACGAACGGCCTATGCGAATATTCGCAAGGTGATCCTGATGCTGGCCGCAACCGGTGCGGCGGAGATGCTCCTCTTCCTGTTGGCGATCCCACTCGGCCTGCCAATGCCGTTGCTTCCCGTGCAGCTCCTCTGGTTGAACCTCGTGACGAACGGCATACAGGATGTGGCGCTGGCCGGAGAAAAGCCCGAAGGCGACGAGCTATCACGCCCGGCGCGGCGCCCGAAGGAGCCAATCTTCGACAGGCTGATGGTACGCCGGATCGTCCAGTCGACTCTGGTGATCGGCGGCGGCGGCTTTGTGGTTTTCTACTGGCTACTGGCACAAGGTTATGAGGAACCTGCGGCCCGCAACATGCTGTTGTTGCTGTTTGTACTTTTTGAAAATGTGCAGACGCTGGCCTGCCGGTCGGAACGATATTCCGTCTTTCATTCCGCATTCTTTCGCAACCCGCTTCTTGTTTTGGCGATATGCGCGTCACAGGCATTGCATCTTGGCGCGATGTATGTACCGTGGCTTCGGGAGACATTGGAACTCGCACCGGTTTCGTGGCCTGAATGGGGCATCCTCCTGGCTCTTTCCGCATCACTTCTGTTCGTAACGGAAATCGACAAATGGATGTCCCGGCGTTCGATGCCATCGGCCGCATGACCACATCCCACCAGCGAAAAAGGTCTTGTCCACGCACGCCGCTCCAGGCGCATCACGCGTTGCGGAAGATCAATGATCCAAACAGCAGCATATGGATACTGCGACTGAGTTGGACAGAGGGAGAACAACATGCTCGCCAAGGACCTGATGACGAGACCTGCGATCAGCGTCACACCCGACACCTCTGTTCGTAAGGCCATTGAGTTGATGCTGGAAAAAGACATCAGCGGGTTGCCGATAACCGATGACAGCGGAGTCTTGTGCGGGATTATTACCGAGAGTGACTTCCTCAATAAGGGAATGGTCAATCTGGCAAACCGGAAGCCCGAACAGGCGGACCAGGCATTTTTTGAGGAGTATGTGCGAGCCCATGCCTCCGTTGTGTCCGATTGCATGACCAGAAATGTCGTGTCGGTCTCGCCGGAGGACACGCTTTCTGCCCTCATATCACTGATGAGTGCCAGAAAAGTCAGACGCCTTCCGGTTGTTGTCGAGGGGAAACTGGTCGGCGTCGTCAGTCGACATGATGTCCTGAAGGCCATGACGACGGGTCGCGATGTCGTGGCAAGTGGTGAAGACGCTCTGCGGCTTGCCGTGAAAAGCCGTTTACAGGAAGAACTCGGCCTTGGCCCTACGGAGGTCTCAGTCCATGTAACCGATTGCGTGATAGAACTGACGTCCCAAGGCGCTAGTTCAGCCAAGCAGCGTGCCATGGAATTGGTCGCCGAGAGCATCGCTGGTGTTGCCGGTGTGGTGTTTTCTTCGCGTGAGACCTCGAAGCTTGCGAGTCCATCTCACCAAAGCAGTTGATCGGATGATTGCAGGATCCTCGCAGGCAAATGTCGAAAACCTGAAAACCACTGGCAAATTTATGTTTCTGGAGCATTTCTGGCAAACGCGCACACGGACAAACCTACCGATCGCTCCGCTTCGCTAGAGCGAAGTGGAGCAATCGGCGGGACGGCCGCTTTTGCACTGATCTCCACACCGCTACACTCGAACGTATCAAGGGATATGGCCCTTCATGTCTCGGCTTGATCTCGTCATAAAATCGCTCCGTCAGAATGATCCCGAGTCTGCCGGAAATGCTCTGCGTCAAGACGGCAAGCTTCTCGTCTAGCAGAGATCAAGATGTTTCACTTGGGGACCGGACGCGGGCGCGAGCGTCATGCTCAACGAGATCCGCAACAGCAGTCCAGAGATGGTAAAGTGAGCTTGCGGGGATTGTCCTGGAAATCGGCCTGTCATGCGTATCGAGGCAGTCATGCCAGCAACCGGGAGGCGCTCCGGTCATGTACGCGCCCATAATGGCAGAAGCCAGGTCGTCTGCCTCGGCAAGATATCCTTGAAAACCGGAACGCTCGTAGAGTGACAAGAAGGCCTTGAGCATCTCCACCTGCGGCCAAAGTCTCCGTGAAGGAGAGACGGGCCTGAGCGCCGAGACGAGATCGACCAAGAAGGGTGATCCCCCGCTGCGTCCAACCGCCAGAGCGGTCGATAACAAGTCGAGGCAGATCCTGGTGTGGTCGCTGTCAGTCAGCATGTCATGCCGTGTCGTCAGCCACACCCATTCGCACATGTGACCAGGTTCCAGCCGATCCGATCCGTATTGTGCGGAGAGCTGCCATTGCGGCCCGAAGAACTCGTGGAGCGGCCCTTTCGGTCCGACCAGGAAATGCGAACCAAGGAGTGCGAAGGCTCGACCTTCGGCCCTCATGTGAGCGGATGTTCGGTTATTTTCACAAAGGGCCAGGGTGGCTTCAAGGTAATGCATGTGCGGGTTTTGCCTGCGCGGCAGGCTTCCCTCGCTGTCTTCGGCCCACCCGCCGAAAGGATCCTTCAACGTCCGGTCGATTGCGACAAGCGCCTGATCGATATGATCACGGTACATGTCCTTGCCTGTGGCAGTCAGCAGCCAGGAGAGGGCCAGCAGGATACAGGAACTGTCATAGAGGTCTCGGATGGGGTCAGTGATGCTGTCAGTATGGCGGTTGAAGGCGCGAGCGTAACCGCCACGCGTGCCGCCAATCCAGGCGACACGGTGCAGATGGGCAAAGGCCGCCTCAGCCATTTGAAGTGAAGCGGGCGGCGCAACGCCGAGATGGGCCGCATGCGCATGCACATAGATCTGCCGCGCTACCGTCCGCGTCCGCACCTCTCCGGATGCCTGGACTGATCCATCGAGTTCCAGATGCTCGACAAACTGACCGCAGCGCTCGTCGTAGCCCACGGCCGCCCAAGTCGGCAAGATCTCCTGAAGAAACAGTGATTTAAGACGCCACAAACTCACAATGAGTCTCCTGTGGGTCGCGTTTCGATACGGTTGATCGTCATGAACTCGCCCCCTACGGGACGCATCGTCTCCAGCAGTTCATGGATCTTTATCGTCGTGAAGTTGGAATAGGTGTCCGACACAGCATAAGGCAGGGCGATCAGGTCGCCGTGTCGCATAGCACCGCAGGAATAGACAACGTTGGGCACATAGCCTTCGCGCTCCGTCGGTTCCGGCTGCAGCAAGGGTTCGACTGTCCGCGAAAGAATGATGCTCGGGTCCTGCTTGTCGAGCAAGGTCACCCCGATCGCGTAGCGTCGCATGGGCCCTACCCCGTGGGTGAACAGGAGCCAGCCCTCATCGATTTCGACTGGTGAGCCGCAATTGCCGATTTGTACGAACTGCCAGGCAAATTCCGGCTTCATCAGCATTTGCCCCTCCTCCCAGTGGAGCAGGTCGTCGGAATACAGGAGGAAGAGGTTTTCGCTATCTTGCCGGGCAATCATCGCGTAGCGGCCGTCGATCCGCCGGGGAAAGAGCGCCATCCCCTTGTTGCGGGCAGCAGATCCCCTGAGAGGGGTCAGGGTGAAATTCAGGAAATCGACGGTCTCAAGAAGCTCGGAACGAATGGAGGAGCCGCTATATGCCGTATAGGTCGCGAAATAGATCGTCTTGCCCTCGTCCTCAAAGGCCACGAAACGGGCATCCTCAATGCCGTTGGCTTGGGCTTCTGTGACCGGAAAGACAACGCGTTCACTGAGGTCACTGTCATGGTTGAAGCTCAGCCCGATACAGCCGACGGGCGCTAATCCGTCATAGGCATGAATAACCGGCAGCCCTGCCAACCGTGTCGGAGGATCGATGGCCAAAGCGCCATCTGGATCAAGCACACCCGAGCGGAAGGTTAGCGAGGAGATGTGGCCCTCTCCAACCGCCCTCAGGCTGAGGATCACCCGCCTGCTGCCCTCGGCGATACCAGCCTGATCTGGATGCGCAACGATACTGGGATTGAAGAGGGCGGCGGATTCGAACGAATACTCGTTCATGAAATAGGCCCCGACCAACTGACGCTGTTGCTGGCTGAATTGCTGATGATGGTGGAATGCATCTTCCATCGCATCCGCCCGTAGCTCGAACTGGCGCAACAGGTTGCGATGTCGTCCGTCGAAATTGGCGAGGATATCGCGCAACTGGTTGGCCGTGGCGATCGGGTCCAGCGACAAAACACGGTCGACGATCTCATTCGCCCTGCTCTTGTCGCGGGGATTGAGGTGGCGCGGCTCGGTTGATGGCTTGAAGGGACGCACGATAACGCGTGTCGGGTCAGGCCTGAGATAAAGAGCCTGCCGGTTCAGAAGGCCGTTTTGGGGCAGAAGGGAACCTGCTCTGTCTGCATGAGGTGTGATCCGGCTCATGAGAGTTGCCGGAAAACGATACGGGGAAGAACGGGCGGTTGCGCCTGATGAACTCTCCCGATCTCGATTGAAGAGATCAGATAACAGAGGACGGATTCAGCGCCGCGATTTTCATTGGGACGGTCCGCATGCAAGCCGTCTCGGCAACTCCCCGTTTCCGGATCAACAAGGGAGATCCCATGATCGTTGCTGCCCGTGAACCAGTTGAAGGTTCTGTTGGCAACCTCGATCCAGTGCTTGTCGGAGGTGGCATCGTATGCGGCAAGACATGCCGATATCGTTGCCGTTGCCTCCACGGGCTGCTGATCGAATGGTTTCGGTGGCTCGCCGATATCGAAGAAGCCATCCGTGCCAATGGCGCGAAAATGGCCTGCTTCTGCAGTCTGCTGACCCATCAACCATCGCAGCGTCGCCAAACCCGTCTCGACATAGGCTGACACCTTGGTCGACAGACCCGTGACAATCAAAGCCTGGCTCAATCGCGCGTTTTCGTAAGACAGACCCTCCTCGAACCAGCGGCGTCCGCTCTTCGACACGCGCCGTTCCAGGTCCATCAGATTTTCGGCGTGCCGAACGCGCAGCATACGTGCGTGGGGATCGTGGGGGTTTGCCTTGCAGTAGTCATTCAACCCGAGAAGCGTGAAAGCCCAGGCTCGGGGAGAACGAAAGTCGATCGTGACTGACATGGCTTTCGCAAAGAGTGCACTCGCCCAACGGCGGCGAGGCGAATCGGTGTCGTGAAGCGCACAGCAGCCCAGGGCCCACAGCGTCCTCCCGTGACTGTCTTCGGATCCCTTGTCTTCGAGCCAGCGGTGATCAAAGGTCATGAAGTTACGGAAACGGCCCGTATCCGGATTCCACGCATGTTCGACAAAGGCCGCGAACGATGCGGTCATTTGATCGGTTACGCCTGTCTCAGAAGCTTTCGACATTAGAGAAGATAGAAGCAGCGCCCGTGCATTGTCGTCTACGCAGTAACCGTGGGACCTGTCTGGCACGGAGAAGACGGCATGTTGAACGATACCGGTATCGTCACACATGGTCTGAAGATGACCGAGCTTCAAGCCCGTTCGCTGCGCCGGCCGCTTGATCCGCAGGGAGACGAGGTCACCGACCGGTTTTGGTCGAAAGGATACGCGTGCCTTCGCCATGCTCTCTAGATAGAGCGCGGCCACATGGGACCAGATCATCGAACGCCCCGCATCGTATGCGAGGTGGCGCATGGCCATTCTACGCTCATCGTCTTCGAGCAGAGCGGCAATCGCCTTACCGGTCGCGCATGCGTCGCCAAATGGAACGAGAACGCCGCGTCCATCGGTCAGAAGTTCGAGGGCGTGCCAATAGGGGGTCGACACGACCGCGCTGCCCATGCCGAAGCTGTAGGCAAGCGTTCCAGACGTCATCTGCGCCTCGTCGAGATAAGGCGTGACATAGACGTCGCACAAGGCGATAAAGTCGAGGAGTGTCGGCAGGTCAACAAATTGATTGAGGAATTCCACCGCGTGGTCGACCCTGAGCTTTTCGGCGCGGTGACGTAAGGTGTCCCGATAGGTGTCGCCATGCTTGCGCAGCAATGTCGGATGGGTGGCCCCAAGTACGATGTAGAGCGCGCGAGGATTCTGCTCCAGGATCGCGGGCATGGCATCAATCACCACCTCAATACCCTTGTTCGCAGAGAGCAAGCCAAATGTCAGGATAATCGGTCGCCCCGCGTAACCCCGTCCGACTTTGACTAACTCCGGGTCATGAAACGGGCGATCCGGTATGCCGTGCGCAACGACATCTATCTTTTCTGGCTCAACCCCATAGACTTGCGTGAGCAGGACACGCCCTCGCTCTGCCATAACGATAACTCGATTGGAGTGCGCGGTGACCTTCTTCAGCACGCGGCGTTGCGAAGGTGTCGGATCCGCAAGGATCGTATGACAGGTTGTAACAACCGGCACCCGCAAATTGGACAGGAGTGTCAGGATGAACTCGCCGTCAGGTCCGCCGAAAATACCAAATTCGTGCTGCAGGGACACAGCATCGAATCGTCCCTCGTTCAGGATCCTTGCCGCGGTCAAATAGTCTTCAGGTTTAGACTCCCGAATCTCAAAAATCACACCGGGCGGATAGGCATAACTCTGCTCCTCGTCCGTGATGGCAATGATGCTCGTCGCGACATGAGCGTTGTTTTCGGCCATGGCATGAGACAGATCAGCTGTGAAAGTGGCAATCCCACACTGACGAGGGGGAGAGTTGCCGATAAAGGCTATACGCGTTGGCTCGTTCATGGACGTTCCCCTTCAGGACACAATGGTAAGCAGGTTGCCGCAAACGTTAAGACTTCAAAGTCATTGGGGTTTCACCACTTCAGGTTCGCGTTCGAGAGCGACACGTCTCTGTTGAAGTTCAGTATTCCTGGGGCGGCATTGCGGGTTGCTCTCACAGGCGGGCATTGGGGCCGCAACGGCGTAGGTGACGGCGGCTGACGACGAGAGGGTTTGATCAAAGTTGGCTAGACGGCGAGCATGGAGGGTTGGACGATCAGTTCCCGATCACAGTTTCTACGATGCAAGCAGCTTGTCTTTTTCCAAGGCTGCATCCAGTTCCAACGGATTTATTTCAACCAAGCTCTTCGAATTGCCTGAGGTCACCTCGATCATGGTCGAGACGCGCCGATAGGCGAGCCAGGAAATCCCGGTGATCTCCTCCTCATCGTCCAAGACATCGTAGTTTCCCGCTGGATGTAAGCCCTGAAGACCTGTCAGCGTGAAGGGTGCCTTGAATTGCACTGTTCTCTTTTTCGTTCGCGTGAACATCTGATGTTCCAATCCATTTGGTGATCTTGCGATTTTGAGGCATCACAAGAGTCGCTGAATGCTACGGTCTGATTGCCGAAATCATTTTGCTCCGACCATTGAACATGAGGACTTTGCACGTCTTGTGCGGATCGATAGGTTGGATCCCAACCAAAGTCGGATGTAGCGACCGGGCAGTGGTCGTGTTCGATCTGAATTTGGCCAGAACCACGATGTCAGCGCCCTTCGCCATCTTCGCTCCTCATCAACATCTGGTTGCCTGCTTTTCCGAGAGGGGGAATACTCCCACCCTCATTTTCCCAGCGAGAAAGCGCAGCGCGTTCTGCAAGGACCATCTGTCGCTTGGACGCGGGGTAGCCATCGGCCATGATCATCCCATCATTAATCAATTCGATGATTCGTCGCCCACGTGCGCCATCGCGCCCCACCAGGGCCTCGAGATCGGAAGTCGAATAGTTGGAACGCTTGAGCAGAGATCGTAGCGTCCGCTGCTCTGCTTTCCTCTCAGCGTCGTCTGACTTAAGGCGGCCTACCATGGCTCAGCAACCAAGCGTCCGAAAGAACGTTTTTGGGCCTCCACCGCGTTGACGGAAACAAAGACTGCAAGTGCCATGATCATCTCCTTCATCTGGATTTTACTGAAACGCTGATGGGTAAGCGGTCAGTTCGCGAACCGTATTGAAGAACCGACAGCGTTCACGTCCATTTCGATCATCGAACGGTTGTTTTCCTGATACAGAGTGCGCGCGATCTCCACGATCCGGCTGCGGCACTGATCGAAGGCCATCAGATAGCCCTGCTCCCGCAGGGTCGAGGCAGAGCTGTCCTGCTCGAAAAGCCCCACCGACAACAAGAATACGATTTGTTTCAGTCCGTCGTGGCCGACAAACCTGATAGCACCGCGGCGCTTGTCAAAGGTCCGTGTTCTATTCGCAAAGGAGAGGGTCATATGCCACCCCCCATTACCGTCGTTTGATCGCGATGCTCATAGAGGCGTTCTGCCCACATGCTGACCGCAGCGACCAGAACATCTGGCTCCCTCATTCCATCCTGATAGGGTTCGAGCGCGTATCTGGCCGCATTGCAGTCCAGTTCACACACCGGCTCCTGATATTGAAACCCTGTGTAGCGAAGAACGGCTTTGATGATGCCAAGATCTGTAATGCCAGGTAGAAGCTGATTGCTGTCGGAAGACATATCGTCCTCCCTTGCTGGGGCTCGGGTGCGTGCCACCCGTAAAATGACAGCGCCCGTAAAGTGGCTGCCATTGATAGCGACCTAGGGCGTAAATCACAAATTGCAATAGTCGTCTGCAAACATTGCAAAGATGCAAATCTGGTCTATCGACGGTTTATGATATCAGCCGCGCCCTAGGAATGGCATCGTAGTAGCTGTAACTTAATAGGAAAACTCTTCCCAGCCTATTTCTCGTATCTATCGGCTGGCATGGTATCTCCCGCCCACTGATCTTGTTGTTTGGTGAACAATGACCACGCGGAAATGAAGAGTGCCGCAATCAAGGGACCGAGAACAAAGCCACTTAGGCCAAAAAGCGATATGCCACCTGCGGTGGAAATCAGAGTGACATAGTCAGGTAACCTGGCACCTTGCCCTACAAGCGGAGGTCTGAGGAGATTATCGATCAAGCCGATGATGAAGGCACCGACCACCACCATGATTATTCCTTTGACCCAGGCACCAAGGAGGAAAAGCCAGATGGCGGCTGGCACCCACACGATCGCAGCGCCAATGGCCGGGAGCATAGAGAGGAACGTCATCACCACGCCCCAGAGAAGGGCTGCTTCTATGCCGAGGGCCCAGAAGGTCAAGCCTCCGATGATGCCCTGGACGATTGCGATGATCACATTGCCGCGGACCGTGGCGCGGACCACAGCCGCGAACTTGTCGACAAACTGTCGCGTGTAGTCGTCGCTCAGCGGAATGGAGTGGCGCAGGGTCTTTCCAAGGGACGCGCCATCCCGGAACAGGAAGAAGAGAAGATAGAGCATCAGCCCCATGCTGATGAAGAATTGCAGGGTGTTCTGACCGAAACTCAACAGACCACCTGCAATTGACTGGCCCGCCTCCATCAGACCGGACGAAAGCCGTGCCCACCACTCGGTAAAGCCAACAAGCTTCAGCGGGATCAGCCAGGTACTTACAAATTCAGGAAGCATCGCCTGCAAACGCAGAAGATGGGCGTGCAGGTCGATTTCGTTGCTGCTGATGCGCTGATAGAGGCTCGTCCCTTCCTGAATGAGGGATGCCAGGATACCGAGAGCCGGCAGGATGACGAGGCAGACGCAAAGAAGGAGCGTCAGCAATGCCGCGACCGTTGGGCGACCATCCAGCCACCGCTCCAGCCGCTTGTGGACGGGGAAGAAAAGGATCGCCAGGATCACGGCCCATAACACCGCCGTGTAGTAGGGGATGAGAAGCCACACGAAGGCGATCGTGATGATGAGAAGCAGGACATAGAAGCTTGCTCGCTGGATGGTCATTTGGCATCTTCCTCTTGTCGGCTCCGCCCTCAGCAAATGGCGATGGGTCGAGGTCTTTGTCCATCGCGCAAGATGCCCGATGGCCGTCAGTCGACTTCTTGCGTGACGACTTCGAAATGCGTCAGTGTTGCTGGTCCGAAGGCTGTCGAAAGCGCCACATCCGTGGCATCACGCCCCCTCGCCATCAGGATGCGCCCGATACGCGGGACATTGTGGCGCGCGTCGACGGTCCACCAGCGACCGCCGAGATAGACCTCGCACCAGGCACTGAAATCCATGGGATGCGCATCCTTCGGCACGCCAATGTCACCCAGATAGCCGGTGCAATAGCGGGCGGGGATATTGAGGCATCGGCAGAGCGTAATGGAAAGGTGCGCGAAATCACGGCAGACGCCTGCCTTGTCCATAAAGCCGCCGTAAGCCGTGCGGGTCGCATCGGCCCTGTCATAATCGAAAAGAAGATGAGCATGGACGAAGTCTAGGATAGCCTTCACTCGAGGCCAGCCCAGAGGCGTTGCGGAAAACTGCTTCCAGGCAAAATCGGCCAGGCGGTCTGTGTCGCAGTAACGGCTGCCCAGCAGGAAGACCAGCACGTCATCGGGCAAATCCTGGATCGGAAGCTGCACGGCCTGCTCGGGTAGCAAGTCCGGCAGCCCGCTGTCGCTCACCTCGAACTCGGCGGAGATCATCGTCCTGCCAGGGGGTGCCAGAATCCGGCTGCAGGCGTTGCCATAGCCATCGAGATAGTCGCGATGGCTAATCGGGCGGCTGAAGGAGAGGTTTTGTTCGGTGCAGAGATCCCGTTCTCGCGACGGGTGAATTTTCAGAACGAGCAACATCGGCGTCTCATTCTGACACTCGTATTCAATGGAAAACCCTGCGCGAATCTTCATGCCACCGTCTTTCTTCAATGTCGCCAAACCTATCTGGTCATGGCAACGGTTGAGGCGCGTCGGCGTTCCGATCCATTCCGAATTCAGAACGGAGGAGCTTGTCAGCGTTACCCCGTCGTCTAGCGGGAGAAGCCTCAGGCTGCGGTGCTCGTATTCGAGTGAAACGTCGCATGGAACACGGTGACGCTCATGCCCTTGTCGCTGGATGTAATCTGGATCCGCGCATCGAGCTGCTTGGCGAGCGCCTCGATGATCAGGGATCCGAGACCAGATCCGGGCTCAGCCGGCTTCTCCGTCACGCTGCGACCGACACCGTTGTCAGCGACGACCAGCCGCCAGTCCGTGTCGCGTGTCTCATAGCTGACGAGAACCCGTTCGGACCCCGTGGATATCGGGAAGGCATATTTGATGGCGTTGATGACGAGTTCGGTCACGATCAGGCCGATGCTGACGGCATTGCGGGACGGGATCGTGCTCTCTGTGGCGTGCAGGTCGATGACAATCGGCCGACTGTCCACAATGATGGACTTCGCAAGGCCATCACAGAGCTTCTGCAGATAGGCCGAAACTTCGATCTCGTCGACGCCATCCGTCAGGTGCAGGTAGTTCTGCACCATTGCGACCGACATGACGCGCTGGTGGGCGTCCTCGAGATGGCGACGGCTTTCCTCCGACGTGACCGCGCGCGACTTCAGCATCAGGATGCTGGCGATGATCTGCAGGCTGTTGGCCACGCGGTGCTGCATTTCCTGGAAGAGAACGCGTTGCTGGGCGAGCAATTCCTCGGTGCGGTCCAAAAGAGCCTGTTTCTCAGCTTCCGCCCGCCTTGCTTCGGTGATGTCGCGAAATGCGAGCAGCGTGTTCGGGGCGGAAGAGCCGCCGTAATCAACGGTTCGTGCCGACATCAGCAGCGTGCGGCGTCCGATCCTGGCGACATCCCTGTCGAATTCGAAGGCGGATATCTCCGGGTGATCCGGGAGGGCTGAAGCAAGACGCTGGCGCAGCACGGGGATGTCCCATTGTCGCTCATCCAGATCGAACAGGCTGATCCCATGCGAAATTCCAGGATCGATCTCGAAGGTTTCGAAGAAGGCACCATTTGCTGCAACCAGCCGCAAATGACCGTCGAGAACTACGAAAGGTTCCGGTATGCTTTCAACGATGGCGAGCGCGAGCCTTTTCGCGTCACCTGGGTCCCCGAATTGCTGCATCGGCTATCCCCCATCGCAGACGGGACGATCCCATCGATGCCAAATCCCACTTTGGGCAGACACTACGCCTAGTTGTTCCCTTTCGCCACAATAATCGGCATGTGCTGTTTGTCATGCGATCAAAGACCTTGGCGCAGACGTTCCCCACTGATTTCAGGCCTCTTGATGTCGATCAAGTCCCGCATGGGGCCTGATGATACGATACATCTCATGATCCTTAGGGAGGATCCCGTAAGGAGGACGTGGTATGCTTGAATACAGGATCTCGGCGCAGCGGATCGATCTCAGGCAGAGCGTAGCGCGTAGCGAGAGTGCAGAGATCAGACTTGCCACCGGACTGACCGGTCCAGTCGACGCCTTCAATCCGGCCGAACTGTTGCTGGCATCCGTTGCAGCCTGCATGATCAAGGGGATCGAGCGTGTCCTGCCCCTCCTCGATTTCTCTCTCGCTGGCGTCGAGGTGAAGCTTCATGCCGCCCGGCAGGATGATCCGCCGCGTATCGTCTCCATCGACTACGAACTCGTGGTCGATACCGAAGAGAGCGACCAGCGGCTTGAACTCCTGCACAAGAACGTCCGCAAATACGGCACGATCTCCAACACCGTGGCTCTCGCGACCCGCCTTGATGGCGTCATCCGGAGGGCCTCGTGAGGAGCCTTCACAGCGAAACGCATCTCGTTTCCCGGATCGGATGGCTAAGGGCTGCCGTTCTCGGCGCCAATGACGGCATCGTGTCGACCGCAAGCCTGATCGTCGGGGTGGCAGCCTCTGCGGCGGGGAGTTCCGAGATCCTGATCGTCGGCATCGCCGGACTGGTGGCCGGGGCCATGTCCATGGCGGCGGGCATTGGTGCTCTGGTGGGAACCGCCGTCTAGCTGCTGCATAACGCTTAAATGATATGCTTCGGTGTGGGTCCCACACCGGCAACAGGATCGGCATGCGCCGGTCGCGAGGGAGTGAGATCATGACCTATACACTCGATAAGACAATCAAAGGCATGCCATTTGACGCTGTAGTCGCAGCCACGAGGGAGGCCCTGTCGACCAAAGGATTCGGTGTGCTGACAGAAATCGATGTGCGAGCGACCATGAAGAAGAAGCTCGACGTCGATGTGGCTGACTATCTCATTCTCGGCGCGTGCAATCCGAAAATGGCGCTCGAGGCGATGAAGATGGAACCCAGGGTCGGTGCCATGCTGCCCTGCAATGTGATCGTGCGATTGCTGGAGGACGGGACCATCATGGTCAGCGCCATCGATCCCGTCGCCTCGATGCAGGCGATCGACAACCCGCATCTCAAGACGGTGGCTGGCCAGGTGCGGACTCTCCTGCAAGACGCCGTCGCCGCCATCTGAGGCATCGGTTCCCCGGCTCGGCCGCAGGCTCATTGAACGGGTCAGGATTGCGCCCGGCCTGCGGCGGCGTCTCCGCTCGCGCAGGTCTCAGGTCTCGATTGCGCGCCTGATTTTGCGGACGATGGTGCGGCGGGCCTTGTCGTCTGCAGCCATGCGAAGCTCGGCCTGGAGATCCTGGATCAGTCCCTGATAGTCGTTGTTCCAATCGCGATGACCCGCCTGCGCAGGTTCGATACGAGGCGGGGGCAGGAAGGTCGAGATGTCGACGGGGCCATCGGCGTCGAGCCGAAAGGCCGAATCGATGTGGGGGATGAATATCCGCTCCTCGCCAACAATAGCGGCGACCCGTGCCTTCATGGCGGCCAGTGCCTGATCTTCACCATGCACCAAGAAAACTGCTTGGCGGATCGGCTTTCGGGCTGAGAGCCAGTCCGCCAGCTCGCCACCATCGGCATGACCGCTGTAGACATCAATCGAACGGATCCTCGCCCTCACGGCGATCTCGTCGCCCTGGATCTTCACGGTCGCCGCACCGTCCTGGAGTATGCGCCCGAGCGTTCCCGCAGCCTGGAAGCCGACGAGAAGCACCGTCCCCTCCTCCCGCCACAGCCAGTTTTTCAGCCTGTGGCGGATGCGCCCTGCCTCGCACATGCCACTCGCTGCGATCACGACATGAAACCCCTTCACGAAGTCCAGCGCCTTGGATTGCTCGACGCTTTCGGTGAAGCGTACGAAGCGCGAGCGGATCGCGCACTCCAGAAGGTCGCCATTGTCCAATTCGCCGGAATGGGCCTTGAATATCTCGGTCGCCCTTGTTGCCAGCGGGGAGTCGATGATGACTGGGCATTCGGGGATCTTCCCTTGCTGCATCAGGAAGGCGAGATCGGCGAGAAGTTCCTGGGTTCTCTCGACGGCGAAGGAGGGAATGATCAGAGCCCCGTCCTGATGCCGCGCGGCGGCGTTCACCTCATCCTGCAAGATCCGTCTACGCATCTCGTCGGTCGTGTCGATGCGGTCCCGGTCGCCATAGGTGCTCTCGCACACCACGTAGTCCCAGCCTTGAGGCGCTTCCGGATCAGCCTGGAGCAGTTTGAAGGCCGGCCCGAGATCACCGGAAAACAGAAGCCGGACTGGCACCTCGCCGCCGATCTCGATCTCCGCGGAGGCCGATCCAAGCAGATGCCCGGCATTCCAGAAGCGGATGCGAATGCTGTCACCCAGATCCTGCCACTGACGCAACGACAATGGTCTGAACTGGGTGAGCGTCGCCTCCGCATCCTCGGCGGTATAGATCGGTTCGACGACCTCACGGCCGCGCCGCCGGTTCCGGCGGTTTAGCTGCTCGACTTCGAATTCCTGGATATGGGCCGAATCCGGCAGCATCACGCTACACAGATCAATCGTGCCACGCGTTGCGTAAATCGGTCCGGCGTAACCATGCTTCACGAGCTTCGGGAGAAGGCCCGAATGATCGATATGGGCATGGGTCAGGATGACAGCGTCAATCTGGCGGGGATCGAACGGGAAAGCCCTGTAGTTCAGCTGCTTTTCGCTCTTGGAACCTTGGAACATCCCGCAATCCACGAGGATGTGCCGACCATGGGTCTGAAGACTGAAGCATGATCCGGTCACCGTGCCGGCGGCGCCATGGAAACTCAGTTTTGGGCCTGAACGCATTGTCTCGTCCTCCATAACCAGCAGGGTAACCGCAAAGGGACGTTCTTTGCTTGATAAGCATCAACTGCTGTCGCGATCATTCCGAAAGCTGCGTCTAAAACTGGTCAAACGGCAGGAGGCGCGGCGCTAGAACGGAATTTTCTGTTTCTGACCAGGTCCGCGATCAGGATTGCTCGAATTGCCTTACAGAAGCTCTCCACCTTGTGTAGAGTTCATCGATCCCGCTTCTCAAATTGACCTTGGGTTTCCAACCCAAGCTTGCCAGCCGCGAACAGTTCAGCAATTTTCTCGGGGCACCATCAGGCTTGCTGGTGTCGAAAAGAATTTCCCCACGATAGCCAACGATATCCGCCACCAGGTAGGCGAGATCACGGATCGAAATCTCATCTCCTGAGCCGACATTGGTCAGCGGCAGGTTTGCTTCGCTCTTCATTAAGAAGCAGCAGGCATCAGCCAAGTCGTCCACATGCAGAAATTCGCGCAGGGGATTACCTGTTCCCCAGACAGACACGGTCTCGGCGCCCGAGCTTTTGGCTTCATGCATTTTTCGAAGCATCGCCGGGATGACATGTGAGGCCTGCGGATCAAAATTATCATTCTGTCCGTACAGGTTGGTTGGCATCACCAACAGAGAGCTAAGGCCATACTGCCGCGCGTAGGCCTCTGCCAGCTTCAAAGCGGCGATTTTGGCAATCGCATATGCTTCGTTTGTAGGCTCCAAAGGGCCCGTCAGCAAGGCATGCTCGTCGATCGGCTGCGCGGCGAATTTTGGATAGATGCAGCTTGAACCCATCCAGAGTAGCTTGCCAACGCCCGCATGGGCAGCAGCAGCCATGATATTCATTGCAATCATGGTATTGATATAAAGGAAATCTACAGGCGAGGCCGCATTAGCCGCAATTCCCCCGACCTTTGCTGCGGCAACCAAAATGACGTCAGGGCGAAGGTACTCGATCCAGGTCTCGGTCTCGCTTTGCCGTGTCAGGTCGAGCTGCTTTCGTGAGACCGTCAGGATCTCGCAGTCCTCCTGCCTCAGTCGGCGGACTAAAGCGGATCCGACCATGCCCGTATGTCCGGCCACCCACACACGCTTATCTTTGAAACTGAATGGCTCCGATACTGATATAGCTGACGAAATCATTTCGCCTCTCCTCTCGCGTCAGGATGTTCAAGTCATTCCAATCATCTCGGCCACCCGACACTCAACGAGCTTGGAGATTCCAATTGAACTCCGTTTGTGCGTTAAGCGGGATTTCCTCGACGGCAGTTCAGGTCTGTGGGGCGAAACCAGTGTGGATCGTATGCCATCATGGGATGCACGCTTATCGATTGGTGCTCACCTCATGGAGATCTCTGCATCCCAATTTCTTTTCCGGCCAATCATTCCCAAAGCAAATCGACGAACTTGTTGACCAACCAAGCCTCCCCGGTGACAAACGTCCCGTCGCCAGGTTCCTCCAGCTGCGCCGTTCCTTCCGTCATACGCAATGGCTGCGTATTTCCTTCAACCGCCTTCGTCTGCTGAAGATAGAAGCACTTCGTACCTTTGACATCCTGGCCTTAAGTAGGTGCTCCGACCGGTCAAGGTTGTCCATTTGGCTGCTTACGAATTGATCTACAACCACGACTATCAACACTCCATGACCAACCCTCCACCCGAACCAGTCGACAACAGCGCAAAGACAGCAAAACCGCCAGCCATGGAGGCTAAAGCGGAGTTCGACCTGATTGGATCAATTCTGTTGGCCCAAAACGGTCGTTCAACGAGGAGAAGGGCGCGTGGCGTAGCCGTAGCATACGCCCAAGCCCTCCGACAAAGTGGACGGCCGGTTTCGGCCAACCTGTTCAGGCGACATGTATTTTCGCACAATGATTCAATCAGGTCGAACCCCGCTCTAAAGTAACCGGTGTTCTGCCCCCACATTGCTCGCTGCCGTCTGATCTGTGATCGAACATTCCGTGGATGAGCGACAAGGAGTTTCTCCATGGAGACCTCATTGGAGTTTCTCACTTCCAGGAAGCCTGGGCGTGAAGTTCACCGCCGATGGCCTGATCTGGTCAAGTCACGGATCGTTTCGGAAAGCTTGCGGCCCGGCACTACGGTTAATGAAGTTGCGCAGCGCTATGGATTGCGAGCCAACAGCCTTTCTACCTGGTGAACATTGGCGCGGCAGGGCAAGCTGGTGCTGCCAGAGCCGGAAGACGCAGTCGAGTTTGCGGCCATTGTTGTTGATGCTCCAGCGCCGGAGCCGCAGACCATCAAGGCCGCTACGCGCGCCGAGATTATCGTCGGTCCAGTTACGATCCGTCTTGAGGAAGGTGCGTCTGCTGCCAAGATCGCTGCCATCGCTCGCGCCTTGGCGGCAGCGACATGATCTTTCCGTCGAACCGCGTCAGGATCATGGTGGCAACCAAACCCGTGGATTTCCGCAAGGGTCATGACGGGTTAGCGGCCTTGGTGAAGAACGAGCTGCACAAGGACCCGTTCACTGGAACGGTCTTCGTGTTCCGGTCCCGAAAGGCGGACCGGCTGAAGCTGATCTACTGGGATGGCTCCGGAATCGTGCTGGCCTACAAGCGGCTGGAAGAGCACACATTCACTTGGCCTGGCATCAAGGATGGCCTGATGACGCTCACCCACGCCCAGTTCGAAGCCCTGTTTGCGGGCCTCGACTGGCGGCGGGTTCATGCCGTCCAGACGAGAACGCCGGAGGCCATCGAATAGCTGCGGCACGATGACTCAGCGCCCCAAATTCCGAGGGCAAATCAGCTCAGGATTTGGTAGTTTCCGGCCATGCTTGATGCCGCCGACCTTCCCGATGATGTTGCTGCCCTGAAGGCGATGCTGATTGCGGCGCAGGCACGCGAGGCAAGCAAAGACGCCCAGATTGCCCGCAAGGATGAGCGGATCGAACGGCTTGAGAAGCTGGTCGCAGCCTTCAAGCAGGCAGCCTTCGGACGCAAATCCGAGAAGACCGATCCCGACCAGTTCGATCTGGCACTGGAAGACCTGGAAACTGCCATGGCCGCGATCCATGCCCAGGATGAGGCGGACGTTTCTGCGGGGAACAGGATTGCCAAGCCACGCGCGATCAATCGCGGCTCGCTTCCGAAGCATCTTCACCGTGTGGAGGAGGTAATCGAACCGGAAAGCCTGATCTGCGCCTGCGGCGGTTGCTTGCATTGCATTGGCGAGGATGTCTCCGAGCGGTTGGACGTGATCCCGGCACAGTTCCGCGTGATCGTCACTCGTCGGCCCAAAGATGCGTGCCGTGCCTGCACTGACGGTGTCGTTCAGGCTCCGGCTCCTGCACGGTTGATCCAGGCAGGCCTGCCGACGGAAGCGATCAACCAAGCTGTTCATGGACGAGACCCGTGCACCGGTTCTCGATCCCGGTTCCCGCAAGACGAAGACCGGATACTTCTCGCTGGCGCGGGATGACCGCCCATGGGGCGGCGGTGCTCCGCCGGGCGTGGCCTTCAGCTATGCGCCTGGTCGCGGGGGCATTCATGCAGAACGGATATTGCAGGGCTTCTCCGGCATCCTGCAGGTCGATGGCTATGCCGGATACAACAGGCTGATTGTGCCAGAGCGTGTCGGCCCAGACATTCAGCTTGCCTATTGCTGGGCGCATGCCCGGCGCAAGCTGATGGAGATAGTCCGCAACGGGTCAGCACCGATTGCCGAGGACGGCGTCAAACGGATCGGTGAACTGTATCGGATCGAAGCCGGACTGCGCGGCCGTGTCCGCAGGCTCGTCTCGCTGGACGGCAGGAACGTTCAGCCCCATTGATTGCCGACATGCAGGCCTGGCTTGTCCATCACCGCGCTCGCGTCGCGACCAAGTCTCCGCTCGGCGAGGCTTTGGCCTACATCGCCAAATACTCGGATGGCCTGCAGCTATTCCTGACCGACGGTCGCATCGAGATCGACAATATTGAGCCTCGCAGCGCCACCGGTTCGAGCAAGAGGCGAAACGTCGAGCGAACAATCCGGCCGATTGCCCTCAATCGCAAGAACGCACTCTTCGCCGGACATGATGCCGGGGCCGAGAACTGGGCCACCATTGCCTCGCTGGTCGAGACCTGCAAGCTCAATGCCGTCGATCCGCAGGCCTATCTGACCGCGACGCTCACCGCCATCGTCAAAGGCCACAAGCAAAGCCGGATCGATGAGCTTCTGCCGTGGAATTATTCGGGACGAACAAACGGCTGAAGTCCGCTGTCGGACCGACGGCGGATACTCGACCCAGCGCACTAGATTGCTATAAGATCGAACAACAGACCAGAACGGACCTAACGAATGCCCTACGGGATTAGTGTGAAAAGCTGCAACACTACGGCTCTTGAAATCGAGAACCTTTGGGATGAAGCAAGCATCTTCGAGCTTTCCGGCTCGATGCACGAATTAGGATATCCGCCCCATCTCACGCTTGCGGTTCTAACTCAATGGCCTGTCGACATAAGTACCATCATGACGGCGGTCTTTTCAGCGCAAGAAAAGCTTTCAATTACCTTTGACGCTGTGAAATATTTCGACAACGACCTTATGGTTTTATGGGCAAAACCTCGTCCAAACCAAGCTGTAACATGCCTTCACGAGAGGTTGCATGACCACTTCGACCCGCATACCTGTCACGAGCACTACCGCGTTGGCCGATGGGTTCCCCATTGCTCCCTTGCAACCAAAGTGCCGAAGTCTGCCAAATCGGCAGCAATTGAGTGGGCAAAGAGTCGGAGGCTCGCCTTTACCGTTGAGTTCGATCTGGCGGATTTTGTGCAGTTCCCGCCAGTCATGATTCACGAAGAGCTTCGGCTGCGTTGAATGACCGCACGTGGCGCATTCTTGCAATCAATATCGTAGCGGCATTTTTCGGAATGGCCAATCGAGCTTGGTCAATGTGCGAGGAAAACACCGCTTACCCTTGTTACACCTCATTGCGCTGAAGATTGATCCCCCGGATCAACACGTTGTTTGGCGGTTTCAAAAGAGCTTGAGGCTAGAATAGTGACCCGTACGACATCTCCGGGCCTGAGACTGGTATGCTCGTTTGCTCCGATCTCGTCAAAGGCGCCCGATATTTGCCGGACAACAGAGAATCGGGTTTGCACCATCTGGTCGAGGCTCATCATTCGCCGTGATGACACGCCAATTTCAGCCATTGTTTCCACGCTGAAGGCCATTTTCTTTCGAAGCCGTATCATATTGAGCTCGATCTCACGCAATTCGCTGACGGCATCGTTTCTACGTTTGCTTTCAAGCTCCATTACACGTCGCTCCACCTCGTTCTTGTTCTGCTGGGCGCGCGCAAGAAATGAGGTCGATTCCAGTAATTGCTGATTCATTGCGAGCAACTCCCTCTTCCGTTCCCGAAGTGCTGCCTGGGACGCTGCTCCGCGTGATACGAGTTCCGCAGACGCATCCACATCGAGGCCAAGCAGCTGGAACTGCTCGTTCCGCATGATATTGCCTTTTTCGAGGGTCTCTATCTCATGAACAAAATTTTGCCGTTGAACCTCGAGGTTCTGCTTTTCAGCCTCCAGAACAGACAGGCGCAAAGCGTAAACGCTCTGCTCGGTACTAACAATTTTCTCCAGGACCGCCGGATCGCGGGCCGGGCCGATCCGGTTTCCCTCATATCGGAATGGCACGTTGTTGCGCTCCGCTTCAAGGCGCACGCGCCTCACATCCTGCGATAAGAGCTGGAGAGACATGTCTTCATATTCTTGTTGGGCGGAAATAAGCTGTATCGCCGACATGTCGATCCTCGCCGATGTCACTCTTGCGCCGCCGCCGAGAGCGAAGAGTTCAAGCGCAATCATGCCCGGGCGGAATTCGTAGCGTCCCGGTTTCTGAACATCTCCGACAATGAAGATTGGCGCATATTCCTTCACAGCGACAGCGACTGATCGGTTCGCCATATGTGTGGACAGGTCGCGACTGATTTGTGCGCCGATCTCATCGACGGTCATGTTCACGACTGTGATGTTGCCAAGCAAAGGATATCCGATGACGCCTTCTGCACTAACGGGAAAAAGACCCGTCAACCCGGCATCGCCATAGACTGTAATTGTCAGTACATCACCGGTGCCAACTTGATATGGCTTTGCCTGTAGGGCGGCGGCTGGTGGTGACGGTGAGGTGAAGACAAGCATGCTCGCACAGGCAAGGCGCAGAAGGACCGTACGAACGAAGGTTGGCGGCTTCATGTTCGCCTCGCATTGTGTGTGATTGTTGCAAGAGCTGGCGTCATTGACGGCTGTGCTTTGGGCTTCCTGCCAAAAAATCGTAACCAAGGAGATCTGCGTCGATGTTTTTGCCGCCGGACACCGTTAAGGACGATGCCGGTGATGTGCTTCCCGGCCGTATGAAGTTTGGTGAGCGCGTTCTGGATCCCCATACTATTGGCAAATTCAGGCCTTACCACCAAGATGGTCGCATCAGACATGGTTGCGATCCGCAGCAAATCAAGATCATAGGCCACAGATGGAGCATCGATGAGAATAAGCTCGTATCTCTGCCATAGCTCTGAGACGAAGTGAGCGAAACGCTTGTTTCCCAGAACAAGATTGGGTGGAGTTACCGTTGGCTCGGCAACGATGACGTCCACAGAAGAGTTGCCGTCACGCTGGATAACCTCTTCAAACGTCAGCTCCTGAGCAACTGCACGCGCAAGATGGAGCGAAGGGTTAATGTCGAATTCGGCCTCAAGGGACGGATTGCGCAAGTTTGCCTCTATGACGATCAACTTGACGCCGCTCAGCGCCAGAGATCTGGCGAGGTTTGCAACCACGAATGTCTTGCCTTCCCTGTCCGTCGACGACGTAAAAGCAATTATGCGTGCTTTGGGATGTTGCAGCTGAATATAGGTCTGGAGGTCCGCCAACGCGCCATAGAAATCCGCCGTATCGCCATTCAGAAGCCCTGGAGCAAAGCGAAAATCTCCCCCAGCCATGCGCGGAATTCTGCCGATGACCGCAAGGCCGGTTCGTTGTTGAAGGGCGGAGATGGAACCAACCGATTTATCCGTCACATGCAGGATCAGAGCGACTGCAATACCGGTGCCACAGCCAAAGAGTGTGGCTACCAGAGCCCAAAGAGCTTTATCGGGCGCAGTGGGTCTGGTGCTTGGCAGGGCGCGCGAAATGATACGCGCCTCGGCGGTGGCTATGCCCACTTGCTCGATGGTTTGTTTGTAGCGTGTGAGATAGGTTTCATAAATGGTCCGGTCGGCGGCCACTTCACGATCCAGCTGACCGGATTGAACAATCGCCATATTCGTTTCCGTCAACGCATGCTGCACCTCGCTGAAATTGCGCTCCACCTCTCGTTGCTGCTTCTCGTTCACCTCGATGTCGTTACGCAGGCTGGCAATAATCTGCGATATTTCTTCATTGACCTGGTTGTCGAGAGACGCGAGCTGCGACTGAAGTTGTGGCAACTGTGCGTTCATCCGCGCGCCGCTTTCGTTGATCTCTCTAAGTGACCGGATCACACGGGACTGTTCTGAACGCAAAAGTTGAATTGCCGGCGAAGAAAGAACTTCACTCAATCCCAGCCCACGGCCGCTCCGTTGAACTTCAAGCGCGGTGGCCAATCGGGCATTTGCTCCCGCGAGTTTTGTTTGCAGGGATGTCAATTCAAGGTTCAGTCCGGACAGGCGTTGGGATAAAAGCGATATGCCGCCCGTATCAATCAAGCCGGCTTTCTCGCGGAATTCCTGCGCTTGCCGCTCGGAAAGTTGCAACTTCGTCTGGAGATTGCCAAGGCGTTCTCCCAGCCAGTCGCTGACACGGCGCGTCGCTGTGGTCTGAAGACTTATCTGATAATCTATGTAAGCTTCTCCGAACGCATTGGCGACCTTGGCGGCATAAGCCGGATCAGCGGCGGAATAGGAAATATAGATGGTGTAGGATCTGCCGTCATTCCTTACACGAACATGAGTCATCAACTCACTCACCAGCTTCGATCGCCCAGGATCACTGCGACCTGGCGAAATTCCGCTTTCGAGGCGATCATTGTTTATCTGAATGCCGGCCGGGCCAGTGCCCTGCAGGTTTGCCAGCACACGTTCCGCCATCGATTGCGAGCCAATGATATCAAGTTCGGTCCGTAGCACAGGACTTTCCTGCGGCAGCGGCGAGATCACCGATTCGGTCGGTAGCGCCTGCAGTTTTCGGACATCGAGGGCTAATGTTGCTTCGGATGTATATTGAACGGGGCTTCGGGCGTAACCTATGACACCAATGACAAAGCCTGCGAGCATGCAGAAGAAGATTGCCTTCCTCCGTTCCCTCATAATAAAAATAATCCGGGGAATGCCTTCTCGCTCGTGGGACGGTGATGATGAGTGAATCATTGCGGTTCCTGCCATAAGCGCTGAGGGCGGTTTGAGTCTTGAAGACGATGCCCGCAAATCATCTCGTCAATTTGCACGCCACCTCGGTTCGATTGCTCGCACCTAATTTGCGCATGACATTGCGGACATGGACTTTGACGGTGCTTTCACAGAGATGCAGCTCTGATGCGATATCCTTGTTAGCCTTTCCGCACCGCAGAGCTTCTGCAATAGCAGTCTGCCGATTGGTAAACCTGGTTTCACTTGCGGGGCTCTGCGGCGCGACACCCAAATACTCGCGCACTGCCAAGACACTGCTGGCTGGAATGAATCGCCCTCCCGCAATCGCTAAACTGATGGCCTGGATACAGATGTCGATGCTTACTGAACTCGGTATGTAGCCTTTAACCCCGAGAGCAATAACTTCGAGGACGGTGTTGATGTCCTGAACTTCGGAGAGAACGAGGACTGAAGCAGGTGCCATGATGGCAATCATCTCGGCTACTGCGTTGATTGCATCCTCTTTGGCGTAACTTCCGGTGTTGAAGACGACAACGAGAGGTGAGCCCAAATTGTCTGCAGCGTTCTTGCAATCTTGAACATTCGAGAATGTTAGAACACGCCAACCACTACGCGGAAATTTCAGGCTGTGGGCTAGGCACTCCCGTTCCAGCATTCGTCGATCAATCAGAGCGAGGTAACCACTATCAGTCGCAACGGGCAATTCTCCCTCGGACGCAGACCAAGCAATTCGTTCCTCATGCATTCTAAGCTCCTTCACCATATGACAGACACTCTAGGCGATCGCATTCAGCCGCAAAAAATCACAGCAACCTGTGCCATTCACGACAGGAGCAGCTTTCTCACAGTAAAGGCTTCGGCATAGCGAGACGGGGCGCGGCATTCCATTCCTCTTAGGCGAGCCAGCCCGCGAAAGGTTTCTGCATCGAACCAGTCCTTGGATCGCTGGCTACCGAAATGCCGGAGCAGGAGCTCCACTTTCAGGTCGAGGACCTCTTCGCTCAGCGGCATGTAAGCGTTGCGTATGGCTAGGTCGCCGTCCCATTTGGGAATTTCATATTCCAGAACGAGATGGTTGCGGAATACGTTGCCCGTTAACCGGTTTATTTCCTGGTGATCCTGGTGTGCGTCCCCGCGGCTGTGGCTAAAGATGATATCCGGATCGATCCGCTCACGGAGAGAAATCAGCCACATCTTGAGTTCCCGGTGCTGTGTCGAGAAATAGCTGTCTTCAAACATTCCCAGTTCGATCGCGCAGGATGCCGCGTTCGCAAGAAATGCTTCAGCGGAATGCAGGGCCTCTGTTGCTCGCTCTGCGCTTGCGCTCAGCACGCACCAGTGAACGTCGAGCAGAACGCCTCTGGCAATCAGGCTGAGAAGAGTGCCGCCCGCGCCAATTTCAATATCATCGGAATGCGCTCCCAAGCATAAGACACGGAGCCGATCGCCCGGTGATGCAAGAGAAAGGGCCTTCATGTCAGCGTTCCAACAGGCGGGTGCAATGCCTTCAGGTCTGCCCTTCGGTTACTTGTCCAAGGTGTATCGCCACGTTCCATCATGGCTTCCAAAGTCTGCCAGTCGCGTAGCGTATCCATCGATCGCCAGAAGCCATCGTATTTGTAGGCCATCAGTTTGTTTTCAGTGATCAGCCTGGCGAAAGGCTCCAGCACGAGTTCTTCGCCCTCGCGCATGTAGTCGAAGATCTCCCTCCGCATCAGGAAGAAGCCACCATTGATGCGCATGGGGGAGTTTTCTGATGAGCGAAACTCCAAAACGCGACCATCGTCATCGATATCGGCGAGATGGTATGTGAGAGGCGGTTTGACTGCGAGAAAGCAGGCAAGCTTGTCGCTTTGCTCAAAACGCCGGATCATATCATCCAGGTCGACATCGGTCAGACCGTCGCTATAGTTGGCGAGAAACATCTCCTCGCCATTCAGGTGATGTCGAACCGCCCAGAGGCGCTCGCCGATGTTGCGCCAGATGCCGGTATCGATGAGCGCTACACGCCAATCCCGCGGCATTGCGTCCAACATCTCGATCCGTCCTGAGCCGGTCACAACGCAGTCACCATAGCTTTCAGGCCGACTGTTCAGAAAAAAATCCTTTATGGCATTCGCTTTGTAGCCAAGGCAGAGAAGAAAATCCTCATGCCCGTAGCTTGCGTAATATTGCATCAGGTGATGCATGATCGGCTGCCCGCCGAGCGGAATAAGAGGCTTGGGTATGCTTTCGGAATAGTCCCGAATACGCGTGCCTCTGCCGCCACAAAAAAGTACGACCTTCATAGCGCACCTTCCTTAGGATCAATGATCAGGACATCCGGAATGGGAACGATGAATTTACCGCCCCAGTCGCCTATTGCCTTCATCTGTTCGACAATCTCGTTTTGCAGATTCCAAGGTAGAATGAGGACATAGTCCGGCTTGACCCTGGTGATCTCGTCGACAGGCATAATCGGAATATGCATGCCTGGGGTGTAGCGACCGTGCTTGTAGGGGTTGCGGTCGACAGTGAAGTCGATAAAATCCGTCCCTATGCCGCAATAATTCAAAAGAGTGTTGCCTTTGCCGGGCGCACCGTAGGCACAGATCACCTTGCGCATGTCCTTCATGCGGATCAGAAACGCTAGCAGGTTCCGTTTCGCCTGCCGGGCGGCGAGATCGAATGCGGTATACGCCTCTAAACGGCCGAGACCCATCTCCAGCTCGCGCTCCAGCAGTGCATCAACCTTCGGCTCGCGTCGCCATGGACCGTCTTGATGGGCCAGATAGACCCGGAGCGATCCGCCATGGGTGGAGAGTTCATCGACATCGATCACTTTAAGCCCGTTGCGTGCGGCCAATGTCTCGATGGTCAGGAGCGAAAAGTACGAGAAGTGTTCGTGGTAAATGGTGTCGAACTGGTTTCCCGCAATCAACTTGGCGATATGCGGAAATTCAAGAGTAATCACCCCGGTCTGCTTCAGCAACAGTTTCATGCCCGCGACGAAGTCGTTAAGTTCCGGCACCTGGGCCAAAACATTGTTGCCGATAATCAGGTCAGCCTGCTTGTTGTTATCGGCCAGTTCCCTTGCAAGGGAATGACAAAAGAAATCCGTAAGCGTGGGAATACCCTTTTCCACCGCTACCTTGGCAACATTGATCGCGGGCTCGATACCGAGGACTGGAATTTTCAGTTTCTGGAAGTGTTGGAGGAGATATCCATCATTGCTCGCGACCTCGACGACATAGCATTCGGGTCCCAGGTGAAAGCGCTTTACGACCTCTTCACAATAGTTCCGCGCGTGTGTCACCCAACTGTCTGAATAGGAGGAGAAATAGGCGTATTCCTCAAATATCTCCAGAGGGGACACGTATTCCTTCAACTGTACGAGAAAGCATTCACTACAGACGAATGCATGGAGCGGATAGTAAGGCTCCATACTGTCAAGGGCCGCGGCGGAAACGAAGCTTTCGCAGGGAGGCGACATCCCGAGGTTGACAAAAGTATGCTCAAGGGCAGCATCACAAAGCCGACATTTGACAGCATTCTGTTTGACACGGTCTGTCAACGGCGAGTTCATCTCAATATTCATCACGTGCTCCGGATTGGAATTTTAGATGAAATACGGCGTTCCTTTTAATTGTAATTTATTGGAAATATAAATCTATTACGATACCCTAATTTGCATCATGCCCTCATCCATAAGTGGTAGAGCAGATTGAAAGGGAGGGGTTAGTTGTCCAGATACTGGCCGTCAGAGACGCTCCCTTAGCCCTTTCGCGTATGACGATCAGTCATCTTACTCCCAAAAATGCGGTTTCCTGACTTGCTGGAAGGCTCCACAGTCATAGGAGAAGTCTCGTGAGAGAAAGGGAGGTTGGAGGGATGCATTTCAGATCTACACCGATCCAGGACCTGTGGATCATCGAACCAGAACGGGCTTTTGATCGGCGTGGCTCATTTGCCCGGACTTATTGCAAGGAAACTTTTAAAGAGCATGGGCTGCACAGTGAGTTCGTTCAGCACAGCCTGTCTGTATCTCAGTGTAAGCATACGCTGCGAGGGCTTCATTTTCAGGCGCCGCCTCATCAGGAAATCAAGCTCGTATCCTGCGTCAGGGGGGAGGTTTGGGATGTAGCGGTGGATTTGCGACCGAACTCTCCAACCTATCTTGTCTGGTTCAGCGCAATGCTATCTGCAGACAGGGGGACGCAATTCTACATTCCACAAGGATGCGCCCACGGTTTTCTGTCGCTCTGCGAGGATGCTGCGATCTCGTATCTGATATCAACCCCCTATGTACCGAACAGCTCATCCGGGCTGCGCTACGACGATCCGGCGATCGGCATTGTCTGGCCGCACGAGCCCGCAGTGATATCTGATCGGGATCTCGAATGGCCGTATTGGCGCGGGCTGTCAAATTTTTCGGTCGAGGAAGCCGAGATTTGAGATCAGTCGCGCGTCCAGCAAATCGGCTGCCGCTGCAGCAATTTGCATGAAGGATAAGTTTGACCTTTCGGCAATATCGAGCAGGTCGTGGTTGCCGTCTGCAAAATTAAGAACCCAAAGATAGGCCGCTGTCTGAAGGCTTTGATCCTTGTGACCACCGATTGTCGGGAAGAGACCGTGTCTGCTGAGGTGCGGTTCACCCTTCGGGGAGTTATTCAATGGCGTCCAATTCCCTTCCAAAGCAGACAGCATGTCCACGACCATGCGGAACGAAGAGCCCAGATGCTCAGGCCGGATGAAATCGAGATTGTCCGCGGATGTATGATATTCCGGAAACGTTCCGAATGCGCTTCGCTGCAAGAGGCCAACCGGGAGATCAAAGCCGGGTGAGCAAAACTGTCGCTCGTCGTATCCAAAGGGACTGAAGTCATCGATTGCCAGCGGATGCTGATCCTCGCCACAACGAGTGCAAGCAGCAATTCGGTCAATGATTGCGGTGTGTCGGCGGCTTCGCTTGTAATGTGCATTACCACCATCGCCTATGCATGAGAGAACGAGTCCATGGGCGACATTTGGCAGGCAATGCTCGTTTGCGGATAGCCAAGCCAAGGAGCCGATCGTTCCAGGCGCAAAAATGAAACGATAGCTGTAATAGGTTCGGATCGACTTCATCCATTCCGCAAGACATGTCAGTAGCGCCAGGCCCGAGCAGTTGTCGTTCGCCAAGGATGGATGACAGATATGCGCATAGAGCAGGACTTCCTTGTCACCCCATCCCTGATGGCGATATTCACCATAGTGGAGCATGCCTGGTACCTTAGCGGTGTCGATGACCACCTCGTAGTCGCCGTCCTTGAGCGCCAGAAGCTCGTTATGGCTCATGCAAAAACCCCATGCGTCGGTATAGTAGGCAGTCTTGTACGGGATAAGGTCCGGCTGGGTTGGCAGAGTGTAGATGTGGGCCTTGAGTTCTGCCAGGGGCATGGTTCGTCGCACAGGGATACTGTAGTTCAACAGGTGAAGATTGGAGGTTTTGAATTCCGCGATCTGCCTGCCAGACGGATCGATGATATAGGCGTTCCGTACGATCCATTCCTGCGGAACTATCCAATCAAACAAGCGCGTTCCGCTTGGTACGTCATTCCGAATGATATCGATATGGTCTCTCAGAACGTCGATCGTATCGCGCACGCCCTGGCCGGTAATGCTGCGGCAGAGGGGATAGATGCGGGATGCCAATGCATGGATTATGTCTCCCATAGCCTGGTAAGGATGAGGGAAGCTTGTTAAATCGGGCTTAGCGACAGGTACAGTCGTCAGCATCTCAAACATCAAACTTGGATCGGGCGCCTGTCGCCCTTGCTTTCGAGCCAGAGTACAATTGGGCGGAGATGGTTGTTGATCTCGCCTTCGCGGATCAGTTTCTGTAGTTGGCTGACCCTTTGGTAGCGCGGTCCTTCGAACTCTGCGACGGTAAGACCTGTACTGAGATAGGCATTGTAGAGTTGCTCGGCGCCTTTTTCAGCGGTCCAGGTCGGTTTGAACGCCGGAAGCGCTCGACGAATTTTGGTGAAATCTACTCGATAAGAACGCGTATCCGGCCCAGCCCCTTCTGCATATTGCAGTTGGCAACCGGGAACCGTCCGAGCAACGATCTCGGCAATGTCCTTGATCCGGTAATTGTGCTCATTTTGTCCCACATTAAAGGCCTGATTGCGTACCACATCTGCTGGCGCTTCGAGCGCTGCAAGAAAAGCACGCGAGATATCTTCGACGTGGACAATCGGACGCCACGGAGTGCCATCGGATTTCAAAAGGATGAGGCCCTGCGTCGCTGCCCAGGCGGTGAGATTGTTGAGAACGATGTCGAAGCGCAACATTGGCGACAACCCGTATGCCGTTGCTGGACGCATATAGACCGGGCAAAAGTTTGCATCTGCCAAACCCGCGATTTCCCGTTCGGCAAGGACTTTCGAGGTTCCATAGGCTGAAACGGGATTAAGCGCTCCGGTCTCGTCAATCATGCCTTCACCAGCGGCCCCGTAATTGCTGCATGATGATGCAAAGAGGAAGCGCTGCACACCTGCCTCCTTTGCGGCAGTAGCAACCCTGACGCTGCCGCGATAGTTGATCTCGAAGGTCGTTTCAGGATTGAGATTGCTCAGCGGGTCGTTCGAGAGCGCGGCGAGGTGGATGACGGCATCAAAGCCTTTGAGATCGGCGCCGGTGATGTCGCGAATATCCTTGCGATTGCCAGGTGTTGTGGGGCGTTCGCCTCCAGGACTGTAAGCGCAGCGTTCATATAATTCGCAATCATAACCGTGGACATCATGTCCGGCGTTGCGCAGAATCGGGATCATTATCGATCCAATGTATCCGCGATGCCCAGTCAGCAGAACCTTCATCACACGCCCCTCTATGACAATTGATAAAGATCCTAGCATTCCGGCCATTCGTGCCGCATTGCGCAAACCGTTGGCAAAGGGCATCCAAAGGATCGGCTTGATTGGCGCGCTACCTCTTTTGGATACTCCAGGGTGAGGACCCCATCATATTATTGAAATGGCACGATGAACGGCAAGAATATGAGAGGAGAGGCTCGCCGATACTTCGGTATCGCCTCAAGTTTTTCGCCTCGTATCTCATCCGGATCGCTTCACACCATTTCAACAAGATGATGGCGTCCTCACCCTAGGCCCGAGCTCACAATGTGTTTTCCGCAACAGGGTCGGCGGACGTCTTGAGTTTCAAGCGGTTGAAGCGCCGAAACACAACATTAGATGGCCTCCCCACCAAATATTTTCCGACGCCGTTTTCCAGCGCCTTTTTGTAGATTGCCATTGCAGCATCGATTGCATCGAGCGTCTTTGCCACGTCCTCTTTTCCATGCGCGTAACTGACGACAAGCGAAGGGGCTATCAGTCCCCGGCGTATCGTTTCTTGGAGGAAGAGGGAGCGAAATGCCTGAGAGGGCTTTGCTTGATCGTCTAGGGTAAAGTAGCTGAGGCAAGCTGGATGTCCCTGGACGCCAAAATATTTGTCTACGCCGTGCGCGACTGCGATCTGCCCGATTGCAGCAGTCAGAACCTTTCCCTGTTCTACAAGGTGGCTGATAACCGGCTCATTCCGATAAACCTTGATCGTGGCAATCGCAGCAGCCAATGCGTGTGTTTCCGCGCCGTGTGTGGTTGATAACAGGAAAACCCGAGGCTTTGATGTCTGCTCCAACCCTCCGAGCGCCATAAACTCTCTTTTCCCCGCTAGGGCCGAGACAGAGAAACCATTGCCAAGCGCTTTCCCAAAACAGGATAGATCGGGAACGATACCGTAGGCTTTTTGCGCACCTCCGATATCCCATCGAAAGCCGGTAATCATTTCATCAAGAATAAGAAGGGCACCGTTTTGGTGGCATAGATCCTGAAGCTTATGGAGAAAGCCGTCCTTCGGGCCTTCGTTGCGAGCGGGCTCAAGGATGAAGGCAGCAATTTCTCCGCGATGGCGTGTCAACAGATCTTGTACACTGCTGAGGTCGTTATAGCGAAAACCCAGCGTCAAGTTCTGAATGACTTTCGGTATGCCCGCATTCATTTCGGTTGTCCCGATGAACCAGTCGTCGGTAGAGAAAAAGGGATGATCTGAACAGCGCGCGATTAGGTCACGTCCTGTTACCGCCCTGGCAAGCCGGATCGCAGCAGATGTGGCATCAGAGCCGTTCTTGCAGAACTTGACCATGTCGGCAGTCTTGATGATATCCAGGAATGCTGTGGCGCAGTCCACCTCCAGACCGGATGGTCGTGTGAAGTTGCACCCAAGATCAAGCTGAGCCTTTGCAGCCTTTACGACAGGGGGATAGGCATGTCCCAACCCGACAGCTCGATTGCCCATGCCATATTCAATGTATTCATTGCCATCGACATCTCGCACATGGCAACCGGAGCCGCTGGCAATGAACCCGGGCGACAGGATCGGGTACTGATCGTCTCCCTTAGCATAGGTATGGCAGCCACCAGGTATGATTTGGTGTGCTCGTTGACGCAGCCGGTTGGAGTTTTCGAAATTTTCAATCGGATTTCCCATCACGCAGCCCCGCTCAGTTGCCTAAAACTGCAGTGGAGCTGAAGAGGGCAACCCAGCCTAGTCAGCCTTTCGTTTCACGAGATCGACCGAAAGGGTTAAATGTGGTTCGGCTACGAAAGCGTTCGTCCGGCACAATAATAGTTCGGTGCGTTTTGTCTCGCACACTGTTGTCCGGAAAGGTGTATCCAATTGCTCCTAGAGAAAGCTTTGAACCTGTCACCGTCTGCGTGTGCGATCAGCAACGGGATCAGTTTGTGCTTTCCCAAGTCCTGTCCTGTTGCTGCAAAAGATCGGAAATTCTGAAGATGACCTCAGTCCGGTTTCGTGCATTCAGCTTCTTCATGATATTGCGGATATGGACCTTGACGGTGCTTTCACGCAAATCGAGTTCATAGGCGATGATTTTGTTAGGCTTGCCCTGTGTCAATGCATCGATAACGTCGGCTTCTCGTTGAGTGAACAAATTTGCCCAGTGACGTTCCTTGCTTTCCGCAACCCGTAGAAGCTGTCGAAGCTCACTCAGATCTTCTGCCGATATGAACGCTCCCCCTGCCAGGGCGAGGGATATCGCGCCAACACAAACCGAAAGCCCGGTTGCAGACGAGATGTAACCCTGCACGCCGACTTCGAACGCGCGCAGCGCTTGCCGGATGTCCGGTGTCTCTGCCAGAATAACAACAGGCAAGCTCGGAAAATCCAAAATCAAGGTTTGCAGGTCGCGCATCAGACTTTCATGCGAGAGTTCACCTCGTCCAACGTATGTCAAAAGGCCTGAATGTGACTGGTCGCAACTCGTGCGCCAATCGCCGAAGGATGAATAAAGATCCATGTGCATATTCAACCCATGAGCAGTCAGGCTTTGAGCAAGACATTCACGCTCAAGAGCTCGATTATCGATAATTGCGAGCTTTTGTAACGGATACTCCTGAGTTACGGCGAGTGTGGTTTGAGATCGTGGTATAGCAGCAAGTTGCTTGTAGCCGGCGGCCGCGCGATAGGCAAAAGTTTCACTTTGCATATGGATCTCTCCAAAAAAGGTTCCCAAGTCGTGAGGGCTTCACTGCTAGGCATCGTCGGATCGGACTTTTGGTCTTTGAGAATGCCTTCTACTATTAGAGGCTTCACAACGGCGTTTTGGCATCGTGTGATTGCAAAGCTACAGCAGGATAACGTGAACGCGAAAGCATCGGAAAATACTCAAGTGAAAGCTAATCAACCTAATGAGATGTCGCCAGACTGCCTGTGATCTGCCATTGCCTTATGTTCACTCTGGATGCACGGCAGTAGGGTTCAGGCGACCTAATTAATTTACGCGTCAATTTATAAGTTGTTTTGAAATTAGTGATATTCTATTTCGGATTGTTGGCGTCTGCGCATCTAAGTTTGACAGAAGACGTCAACTTACTGCTTACGTCTGACCATGCATTCGACCCAAACGGTCATGGCTCGAATCTGCTGCAACGGAAAATGCAATCTGCTGGGCATAGCCCAACGTAACGCGCGGATAAGGGTATGTCGGGCTCAAATATCCAAACACATATTGTCGGAATTGGTGCCTCATCAGGAGGCCTCGCCGCGATCAGGGAGCTGCTACATGCTCTTCCTTCCAAAACGGGGCTTGCCTTTCTGCTGGTGCAGCATCTGGATCCCGTTCACGAAAGTCTTCTCGTTGAATTGCTTTCGAGTGAAACGCCTCTGAAGGTCATCCAGGCGTATGATGGCGCAGTCATCGAGCCTGATCATATCTACGTTATTCCACCAGGACTCCTGATGGCTGTTAAGGCAGGTGAAATTCGTTTGACCCCCCTGCCAAAACGGCATGGAGTCAGACTCCCTTTTGATTTTCTGCTGACATCGATGGCGCAAGAATACGGGTCGTTGGCTATCTGCGTAATCTTGTCGGGCAACGGGGCGGACGGCTCGGTTGCAATCAGCTCTATCGAAGAAGCCGGTGGACTAGTGCTCATTCAGGATCCGAGTGAGGCCGAATTTGACGGTATGCCGCGCAATGCAATGTCACATTCAATCGATGCGCAAGTCCTGCCGGTCGCCAAGATTGCCGATGCGATCATGAATCGGCAGCGCAACGCCGCGTCATTGCCGCCCGATGGGAACTCGGTTGTGAACAAGGCCAATCTTCTCGAAATCATCCAGGTGCTGAAGAACTCCACTCCGAATGATTTTTCCTCGTATAAACACGGTACGCTCTTAAGAAGAATAGAAAAAAGAATGGCCGTTCTAAACATAAAAGACGATATCAGACGATATATTGATATTCTCAGAAATGATGACGAGGAAAGGCAGGCCCTCGCAAACGATATTCTGATCAATTTCACCAAATTCTTTCGCGATGATAATCTGTTCATTCTTCTCCGTGAGAAAATAATTCCTGGGATGCTGGCCAGCAAAGCAGAGGATGGTTCTCTGAGAGTCTGGGTTGCCGGATGCAGTACGGGAGAGGAAGCCTTCTCACTGGCTATGCTGTTTCTCGATTGCATCAAGGCACTCAAATTGAGGATCAAGCTGCAGATATTCGCGTCCGATGCGGACTCTGAGGCAGTGGCCTTCGCAAGGGAGGGACAATATTCGGAAGCTTCCGCCGCCTCCATGCCACCGGACCTGCTCGAGAGATACTTCATTCGAAACGAGAAAGGATATTACGTTGCACCACAATTGCGTGCCTGCGTCATTTTTGCGGTTCAGAATATTCTAACAGATCCGCCGTTTTCTAAAATAGACCTCGTATCTTGCCGCAATGTGCTCATCTATCTTAACGCAGAAGCCCAAGCCAAGGTGCTTGCCCTTTTTGGCTTCGCGTTGCGCGAAAGTGGGATCCTTGTCCTCGGAAAGTCGGAAACGATTGGACGCCTGGACGATCGTTTCAAACTTATTGGAAAGTCCGAGCGCGTTTACCAGAGAATCTCACATCGTGGATATGGCGATTTCCAGTTCAACATGACATCCAGCGACGCTGTTCACGTTCCCGCAATCGCAAACAGGAGGATTGTCGCCGCGCGGCAAAATGTCTTCGCCGAGGTCGTTTCTAATGCCTTGCTTGGTCGCTATGTGCCTGCAACGATCCTGATCAATCGTCGATACGAATACCTCTATTCGATTGGTCCGACAGAGCGCTTCCTGAAAATTGCGGCAGGTCCTGCCTCTCTCGACCTATTCGCCATCACCCCGAAATCACTACACAGCAAGCTTCGATCAGCCATTTTTTGTGCGAGCCAAGATCAAAAGAAGGCTGTCGTTAGCGGTTCCACCATCCGGTATGACGAGAAGGATCATCGGTTCAGTATCCACGTGGAACCACTCCTTCATCAGGGAGAGCAGCTTTTCCTGATTTGCTTTATGGAGGAAGGCCCTGTCTTGGCCAAGCCGGCCCGGCCAGTGGGCGGACAAATTGACATAAACCGCGTGTCTGAACTTGAACAAGAGCTCGAGGAAACGCGTGCTGAACTGAACAGTTCGATACGCAACCTGGAACTTTCAAGTGAAGAACAAAAGATTATTACAGCTGAAGCGCTCTCTCTCAGCGAGGAGTATCAGTCCGCAAACGAAGAACTGGTTACCTCCAAGGAGGAGCTTCAATCCCTGAACGAGGAATTGACCGCTCTCAACACCCAGCTTCACGAAACGTTGGAACGTCAGAGGGCGATTTCCAAAGATTTGGAAAACGTTCTCTATAGCACCGATGTACCAACGCTATTTCTTGATCGTGCGCTGAACATCCGGTTCTTTACACCTGCCACGCGGTTGCTCTTCAATGTCATCCCGTCTGATATCGGTAGACCATTTTCTGATATCAGCATGCTTATGGATGATCCTGATCTGCAGCCAGATGCGATTGCAGCCCTGAAACTTGGAGGTCTAATCGATAAGGAGATAGCTGCCCGCGACGGGCGATGGTACATTCGTAGGATAAAGCCATTTCGCACCGGGCAGGGTATGACCGAAGGCGTTGTCATTACCTTTCTTGACATGAGTTCGCAAAGGCAGCTTTCGGAAGATAGGGAACACGCCAAGCGGTCTGCAGAGCTCGCGACCGCCGCCAAATCCCACTTTCTAGCCGCGGTAAGTCACGATCTTCGCCAACCTTTGCAAACGCTGAAGCTCCTCCAGGGGTTGCTTGAGAGCAGCGTAGAAAACGATCAGTCCCGACTGCTGGTAAAGCGGATGGAGGATACGCTTGCTTCAATGTCCGGCCTCCTTGATACAGTGCTAGACATCAACCGAATTGAGGCCGGGATAGTTCAAGTCAAACCAGAAAGCTTCGCAATCACAAGCATTCTTCAACGTCTCGTGAAAGACATAGCTTATCAGGCCCAGGCCAAAGGGCTGGAGCTGCGCATAGTCCAATCCAGTCTGGCGGTAGCCACCGATCCGCGATTGTTGGAACAGATCGTTCGCAACCTTCTTTCAAATGCGGTCAAGTATACGCGTACAGGCAAGATTCTCGTTGGATGTAGACCTCGTGGCAGAAAGGTGCGGCTCGAGATTTGGGACACTGGCATTGGTATTCCTAAAAAGGAGCTAGAGAGCGTTTTTGAGGATTATCATCGGCTAGAGCCACGGTCGGGCATGGCTTCACAGGGGGTAGGATTGGGGCTGTCGATCGTGAAGCGCCTCAGCGACCTCCTTGACCTCAATGTTCAAGTACGCTCTCAATTGGAAAGGGGCTCTGTATTTTCGATTGACATCGAGCGTGCCGACGACAGCGAAGTGTTGGTAAGTATCCCTCCAAGCGTGCGCCAGCACGTGCGTGAAGAAAGCGTGGCGCCTGCATCAATACTGGTCATTGAAGACGAAGATGCGATGCGCGATCTCCTTAAAATAGGCCTCGAAAAGGGGGGCCATATCGTCACCGTGACAAGAGATGCTGATGAAGCGGTAAAAACGGTTCGGTATATGGGCCATAGGCCGGATCTCATTTTGGCAGACTATAATCTGCCGTACGGGTCGGATGGGCTTGAAGCTATTGCAGAAATTCGTAGCATCCTCGGGCGGAAGATACCCGCACTGATCCTGACAGGCGATATATCAAGCCGCGCTCTGAAAAACTATGCGAAACAGCAGATCCCGCACATCACCAAACCTACTAAGTTGCCAGAGCTTGTTGCCGCTATCCATCATCTACTATCTCACGCACAGGAAACCAATTTGACCAAAGCCCCCTCCGCTGCTGAAGCAGCTTCAAGGAGATGTGTTGAGATTATCGACGATGATCAGGGCGTGAGGGAAAATGTGGAGGCAATTTTTACCGGTATCGGCTTTTTCGTTGTCAGTTACACATCTGCCGAAGACTATCTCGCACGGCATTCTCTTCAGCAGGCTACCTGCATCCTTATCGATGCCTACCTGCCAGGAATGGACGGCCTGCAACTGTTGAAACTGCTCAAGGAGCGCGGATGCCGGTCCCCCATTATCGTCATCACCGGCCATAGCGATGTCTCGATGGCAGTGGAAGCCATGAAGCATGGTGCCATTGACTTCATTGAAAAGCCGTTCTCGGCTGAGGAAATCCAGGCAAGCGTACAAACGGCGTTTGAATTGCTGGAAAGCAACGACCAACATACAACCCGCAGAGAAGCTGCGAGGACGAAACTCGCCCAACTGACGCAACGGCAAAGTCAGATCTTGGCACGGATTGTTGCCGGCGAGCCGAACAAGATCATCGCCGCTGAAATGAAGCTCAGCCAGCGCACCATCGAGAACCACCGAGCGTCTATTATGCGTCGTACGGGGTCCACTTCGCTATCCATGCTGCTTCGTCTTGTCGCGACAGCTGAAATTTAGGCAAATCGACTAACATCCATATCCACGACACCATCACATGCTGGGTGTACGTCGTAAAATTTCGCTTGGGCTATCAGCTTTTGGAATATCATAAAAGCAAGCGAGGTTTTGCAGATGGCTTGTGTGTATCAGAAAAGGCTGGTGAAGAATGTGTGGATCCTTTTCAGAGTGTCCGGTCGAGCCGCCAGATAGCTCAAGGGCGGGATCACCGCGTTCATGGGATGAAGGTTAAAGGAAAGTTTGAAGAGCTCGATTGCCTCTCGGTCGCAGCGCACAAGATGGGAGAATGCGGACCAGTAGGCCCGATCGGCAATGCCGCGCCGCGCAAGCTGTCGCAGGGCGTAGCTGTCCGCCATGGTCCCACCTTCATTGTCGAAGAAGCTTGAGGCGGCGGCAGCTGTATGCAGGATATGCTGTATCTGGTGTGACCAAAGCTCTGTCGACCGGTTCTCACCATGCGAGCGGATTCCTGCTTGAATGCAGTCAAGCTCTCCTATCTTTCCATGCATTGACAGCCTTAGCCACACTTCATAGTCGTCGCTATGGACGAGTTCGCTACGATAGTGACCAACGCGCTTTTGCACTGCTGTCCTAACGACTATTGAGGGTCCGGGTACTTGAAATACACCAAGGCGGCAAAACCGCTTTATGAAATCGGTACCCTCATGAATGCGTATCGAGGGAGGATCCGTTTGATTTGGGACAGGCGGAATTGGCCCATCACCGGTCAAGGCTACGTCCCTACCATAGGTAAAGGCAATTGATAGATCAGCTTCCATGACATCGGTCGCTCGCTTCAAGGCGCCCGGCACGAGAAAATCGTCCGCAAACAGCAACAGGAAGTAATCAGCTTGAGCCCAGTCAATACCTTGATTGAAAGATGCATGCGGCCCGCGGTTTACCGGGTGGAGTGAGATCTCGACGCGGGAATCCCGAGCCAACGATTTGGCAATGTCTAGGCTGTCATCAGTCGAGGCGTTATCGATAATCAGGACCCTGATCGTGACATGTTCCTGCTCAAGAATACTCTCGACGCAGGCCCGCAGATATCTCCCGTAATTGTAGTTCGGAACCACAACATCGATGCTCGCCATTGGGCTACACTCCGCGACTGGTAAGGCACCGGCAGACTTTCGCATAGGAATGGAGGAGATGCCCTGCTATCAGTTGGACCTCGCCCAGAAATGGGTGTCTTATGATCACTATACCCGCCAGCCAGCCACATGCTGCACATAGGAGCGTAAGGCCAAACTGGATCATTTCCATGCTGTCGTTGGTAGCCAGCACGATCAGAGGCCCTGTCAGCGCAAGGAAGGTAACAGTCAAACTTGGATAAATCGCCGATAGAAATTCCGCCGTTGTGAAGCCCAAATGCCGCTTGGCAAAATAGATTGCGATCAATATCTGGATTGGCAGAGAAACGAACTGGCTGAGTGCCATGGCCAGGACGCCATGGGTGCTGGCACCACAAAGCGTGATCGCAGCCACGCTGCGGCAAAAAAGACTTGATAAAAACGCATCTCGATTTTGGCCCAGCGCAAGTAAAAGCGGATTGGTAACAATAGCCACGAACCAGAAGGCAGCTGCAACCGCCATCAGCCGTACCAGAAGGATTGCTTCGTGCCATTGAGGTCCCAATACGAGATTGACGATCGGCTCGGCAGTGACCGCGACCAAGAGCGCACCGGGCATGTACAGCACCGAAAGATAGCTTAGGGTGCGGATGTAGGCTTGCTTGATATTTTTGCCCTCGCGTGCACTGTTCGCAAGCACGGGAAATGCCATGGCATAGAACGCCGACATGACCACACGATCGGGAATGCCACATATCGTATTGGCCCTGTTGTATAAGCCGACGGAGGCCATAGAGATGACCTTGCCCAGGATCAATTGCGGGACGTTCTCAAATATCCGGTCGACTGCCTGTGATGCACCCTTGAATCGACCGAACCTGTATACCGCAGGCCAAGAGACCAAGCTTAGCCTGTATGTGCAGGACAGTGGGAAAGGAGCAATGAGGACGGCGAGAAGGGCAAGTGTAACAGAGCCCGCAAGCATGGCCCAAGCATAACTTAGATAGCCGAGGCCGAGCATTCCAAGGCTGACCGTGGTCAATGCAGATACGACCAGGGAAGCGGTTCGAATATTGGCAAGAACACCGAACGTCATATTGCGCCTGAGGATTGTGATGATCGGCTGCGAGATCACTTCAGCAAAAGCCGACATCATGACCAAGAACAGAAAAGGCGAGAGCTCGGGGGCTCCGTAGAAGGTTGCGATTGCCGGAGATAGAAGCAAAACTGCCGAAGTGATTAAAGCAGTGATCAGCAACAGCACAGTGAAAGCGGTACAAAGATCGCCATGATTGACCTCGGCTTTCTGGATGAGGAATTCCGATGTCACGAATTCCCTCAGTGAGAGCAAGATTGCTCCTATGCCGAGCCCCGCAACTGCGTGCCCAACGGCGTCCGGCGTCAATAGTCTCGCCATCGTTGCAACAACAGATACGTTTATGACGAGCGACACATATTGTTCGATCGATGACATCACGAATGCGCGGCGTGGTGTGGTCATGTCGTGTTCTCAATCCAATAGATCGAATATGGGAGCCACCCTCCGGATGGACCTCGTTTGACGCCGTTTACGCTTCGATGTTCTCCAGTTTTCTATCCCTTGGTAAGCAATCGCTCACTGAGAAGTAATTGCTGTTCCAGGAGTTGCATTTGCCAGCGCTTGTTCACCTGTCCAATGCGTTTTTGAATGACGATACGACTATCGATAAGCTCATCGAACACGCGTTTAAGTTCATCAAGTTCGAAGGTCTCGATCTGAAAGCAGTATCTCTGCTGGTCGAACTCTTCCATCAGATCATCGTTCTTTCTCGCATAACCAATTGAAATAGTTGGTCTATTCAATTTCAATGAACTCACCAGATTATGGTAGCGCGAGACAACTGCCAGATCGACCGTGCTGAGCTGAGACATAACAGTGTGGAGGGAACCAATCGTGCCCATTTCCATCCGGCTAACGCTCTCATCGCTGACCGCAGACACGACCCGCTTCATAACATCCTGCAATGCAGCCTGATCCGCGATATCTCCGGTGACGAGGGTAATGTGCAATCCCTTGGCCAAGAGCCAAATGACGAAGGTGGAAATTTTACCGACGTAGTCTTCATAAATATCCTCTGATCGAGGCTCGTTGACGCGCCATCCGCGGTAATGCATCACCCCAACCGCAACCGATAACCGGTCTGATACAGTCGGTTTGATTGAAGGCTTTGGAGTCGGAAGCGTGAAGGCTATATCCGGGTAACGGCGATCTGTTGATACATCGACACCAAGCGTTCGCATGAATTCAAGCGAATAGTCATCGCGATAGGATCGATACGAAGCCATGAGAGCGGCGGAGCGAAGGAACCAGCGGCTCAGCGTGCCATTGATTGGACCAGCGCCAATGCTGACAAAGGCAATTTTGGTTCGGCAGAGCTTGGCGGTAACGCACCAGCAAAACAAGACAAAGGGCCAACCAAAGGCCTTCTCCTGAAAGTCATCGAGTATGCCGGTGCCTGGAATAATCATGAGATCGAAGCCGTTTAGTTGTGCCATAGATAGAAAGAATAAAGACAGTCGGCCCGGCAGCCGAAGCATCAACTTGTCAAGGTTTCTGGCCCAGCGGGAGGAGTTCGGCGAGCCTCCAATACCCACGGCCTTGATGTTGTAAAGTTTTGCGATCAGATCCGGATTGGAGCAAATGCAGACTAACTCTGCATCAGGTCGACATCTGCGCAAATATATCAACATTGCCTCGAGTGATCCGTCGTTGCCGGAATTGCCAGAGCCGAACTGTCCGAGCAGACTTATTTTCATCGGATATCCTGACCGTGAGCCGCGCCGACCGCGCTCCTCACTCATATCAAACGCGCATCACACGACCATCGCGCCTTATGGCGCTTTTGTTACCTCGTCCGGCAGCAAATCAGCCCTGGCATCCACCGAAGGATGCATGCCGCCACCCATGTTTGCAGCTATCCTGGGGTTCTTCAGCTTTTAGTATTCAGTGCAATCGTTCGTGCGCGCCGCGATCACTCCGGAAGAGGTTTTGACCGATGAAACTTGCCTATTTCGTTCTTCCGCATGTCGGCGGCACCTTTTCCGTCTTCAAAAGCCTCCGCGCCGGACTTGCGCCCTATGGTCATGAGGTTCGATGGTTCGGTGCATGTGAAGAAGGATACGAAATACCGGTGACGATGCAGGATGAGGTACCGACTGGCGATCTGCTGACGTTACCCGTGGGGCTGGGCGAGAGAGCTTGCGCCGTTAGAATGGTGGATGCAATCAGGACACACAATTTCGACGGCGTCATCATCAATGTTCTCGGCGACCGGCTACAGACCAATATTGCGCGATATTTGCCCGAACATATCCTTCGCATCATGGTCGTTCACAACATAACGCCTGGAACTTATGCCGCAGCAAGGTCGATACGGGACTATACGCATACGACAATCGGAGTGTCGGAGCGCTGTCGAATGGATCTTGTCGAACGATACGGCTTTCCTGCAGGAAACACGCATGTCATCGAGAATGCGGTGGATACGGAGGCGTTCAAGGAGCGCGTCCCGGACCGGGAAAAGAACCCATCCGAATTGCGCGTCTTGTATGTGGGAAGAATTGAGGATGCGTCAAAAGGCGTCCTGTGGCTTAGGGAAATTCTCGATGCGTTGCCAACAAAAATCAAGTTGACCATCGTTGGCAATGGTCCCGACATGGCCAAGCTTAAACGGCGGCTGTCGGGATACTGGAAGCAGGTAGACTATCTTGGTGCGGTCTCGCCATTGCAGATTCCGACCATCATGGCCAATCATGACGTGCTCATCATGCCGTCGCGCTATGAAGGTTTGCCCATGACCCTGATCGAAGCGATGGCGGCAGGATGCGTCCCAGTCGTTTCCCGTATCAGAGGCGTTACCGATACAGTAGTCGACCATGAAACGACAGGCTTTCTATTCCCGGTAGGCAACTACACGGCTGCGGCCTCCGCGATCGCCATGCTTGACGGCAACAGGGATATGCTGGACCGCATATCGCTCTGCGCTCGAAGGATTGTTCCTGAACGTTTCGGTATCGAGACCATGGCCAGGCGATATCACGAGATAATAAGTACGGCTGCAGCAGAAAGAGGGGGCGTGACGCCACCGCTTGACATAGACAGTTGGACCATACCTGCGGGGCTGCGTCCCGGTTTGCGAACCTATGTGCCGCTACCGCTCAAGAACTGGCTTCGCGTTGTCCGCGAAAGACTTTAACCGATGCCGATTGTATCGATCGGATCCTACCAGCATCCGAGGCTTCTTCTGATGAGATGCCACTGCGGCATTGTCTGTTTGGCCTCTATCGTGTGGCTGCTGTCGATCTTTCCATCCATGGCTCAGGATGCCGTTTTCCCATTGTCCATGCCACCTCAGGGCAGCTATCTCCAAGATAGCCGGGGCCACCCGTTCCTGCTCATAGGAGACAGCGCATGGTCGATGATCGCCGACCTGTCTCTTGAAGATGCCGAGCATTACCTCGACACGCGAAAGCGTCAGGGTTTCAATACTATCCTTGTCTCGCTCCTCGAACACAAATTCGCAAGGAATGCGCCCGCCAACCACTATGGAGAGGTTCCGTTCAATGGCATGGCTTTCGCCCAGCCAAACGATGCTTACTTCGATCGTGCTGCACGTTTCATCGAAGCGGCTGCACGTCAAGACATGTTGGTCCTTCTCTGCCCCGCATATCTGGGGGCCAATGGAGGGTCAGAAGGTTGGTACGAGGAGATGGTTGCTGCGGGAACCGACAGGCTCAGTGCCTATGGACAATATGTCGGGGCGCGTCTCGGAAAATTCCCAAACCTGATCTGGGTACAGGGCGGAGATTACGATCCTCCGGACAGGACCCTCGTGAATGCGGTGGCCAAGGGTATCGCAAGTGTCGCTCCGGGTGCCGTTCAAACCGTTCATGCCAATAGGGATACGACCACCCATGCGTACTGGCAGGCGGCAAGCTGGCTGGATATCGATACCGTCTATACCTATGGCGATGCGGCAGGCTCCACGATTGCACGATACCGGGCCGGACCGCACCGGCCGTTTTTCCTCATCGAGGCTAAGTATGAGGGAGAAAATGGCGCAGATGAAAGCGATATACGGCTTGCAGCTTATGGTGCGCTTCTCTCAGGTGCGGGCGGCCAGATATTTGGAAACAATCCCGTATGGCATTTCTCCGGCAAGGGCATTTTCCATTCGTCCGTAACTTGGAAGCAAGCTCTTTACAGCGAGGGAGCGCGCAGCATCAGCATCCTTGCCGGCCTATTCAAACAGCTTGAATGGTGGAAGCTGCAGCCAGATCAGGGGGTCTTGGTGAAAGCCACAACGGGAGCAAAAGGCGCGATTTTTGCCGCACGCGATATAGATGGAAGGTTTGCCGTTATTTATGCCCGCGGCATCGACAGAGTTACGCTTGATCTCAGTTTACTCCCGGATGGAACAAAACGATTACTGTGGATCGATCCCTCCAACGGTTCTTCCCTATCTGAATTTGAACACCTTGATGGATCCTCAACTCCGACAGTAGGCACCCCCCATCAGTCAAACGGTTCCGGCTTTCACGATTGGATCGGCATATTCACAAATGCTGAGGCGTCTGGCTTCGAATAGGCAAACTACAAAACTGTGACGCGTCAGATCATTTCTAACTCAATTGATGCACATCCTACCGCTTTTGGATTCCCGGTCGCCATAGGTTGAAGGCGGGCGGCCTCTAATCTCCACTCCCTGATCCGATGGTGGAGGACCAACACTCATTGGTGCTCATACCCATCAGCATAGAGGTCTCATAGGATCTGGTTGAGAGTTGCGATCGGCTCTGGGTCACCACCATCACTCTAAGAACTGAGCCTCTGCCTGCGCAGCACGAACGGCTTTCGACTATTCAATGCGGAAGGAAAAAGGCAGAGCCTCGCTACCTCCCTCCTCTCCCGCCCAATGCCCGAATTGAGAAAAGGAGGACAGTTATGCCTGCATTGTTCATCAATACCATTGTGACATTTGTCCTGAGCGTAGCACTTGTTTTGATTCTCCGTCGTCTGGTTGTCGCCATCCAGCTTGTCGATCTGCCCGATTCCAAGAGGAAGCGGCATAGCGGCGCTGTTCCTCTATGCGGTGGCATTGCCATATTCGCGGCATTCGCCATCGTTTCCGTGGCGACTGTGCAGACGGACACATTGGGCTTCAGCTTCTGGTTTTCACTGATGGTCATTCTCCTGATGGGAGTCATCGATGATCGCCGTCCACTTCCTGTTGCTGTACGGTTCGTGATGCAGCTGGTCATGGCCGTTGCACTCGTGAGCAGCACGAATATCGGCTCACTTTCCATCGGAGCGTTGTTTTTCCAAAATCCCCATATCTTTCTTCCGTTGTTCCTGTTTGTCGGTGTTCTGTTCGTCACCGGCCTCCTGAACGCCTGGAACATGCTTGACGGGGTCGACGGACTTGCCGGCGGAACTGCACTCGTTGCATTGATCTGGCTGATGTTGATCGCGAATTTGGCGGGAATGACGCGGCTCGTAGCGCCGCTGGAGACGCTGGCGGCGTGCCTGTGCGCATTCCTTGTTTTCAATATGCGCAGCCCATGGCAGGTGCGTGCAAGCGTGTTTTTAGGCGATGCCGGAAGTACCGCTCTGGGCGCGACGATTGGCTACATCATTCTGCTTCTGGCCACAGGGAGCATGGCAGTTGCATTCCCGGCTCTGATATGGGTGGTGATCCTCCCGGTCGCGGATACCATGAGTTTGATCGTCCGCCGCCTTATGGCCGGTCGCAGCCCGATGTCTGCCGATCGCTGGCACATTCATCATCTCTTGATGGATTATGGCCTGAGCGCCACCGCAACAACAAATGCTCTTATGATCGTCTCCGCCATTTGCGGGGCCATCGGCTATTTCGGAATTCGCGCAAATATCGCGAGCGAGCTGATGGCAATAGGTCTTGTCGTTCCAATTGGTCTGCACACTCTTTTGGTCTTGGCGGCGGACGGCAATCTATCGAAACTCGGGGTGCACAAGGGCGCTTTTCGCCCTTTGGCCGATCATCGCAGTGACAAACAATCCACTTCAGAGGCGATCTTGTCGCCACGCGTCACCATTCCACCTCTGGCCGGAGAATGAGGCGATGGACAAGCGAGAACCTTTGGGACACCGCGGCATCGGAACCGAAAGCGTGAAAAGACGATCCGGACCATCGAGACTGAACCGTAGCTTACGGCTGGCGGGCAGTACGCTTCTTTATCTGGCAGTCACCGCCATCGCTTGCACGGGTTTATACGGTTTAGCGTTGGTTTCTGCCGAGACGTTTCTGGTGGAGCGGGATGAGCCGATTGATGCCGACATAATCGTAGTGCTCGGCGGGGACGGCCCGCCGCGCGTTGAGCAGGCCGCAGCTCTGTGGCACCACGGAAAGGCGGCGTTCGTTCTTGTGACAGGGTATAACGAGTGCGAGTATCTGCGGCAGGCATTGGTTGCGGCAGGCGTCGAGACGCGGGCGATCGTCACAGAATGCCGCTCAAAGACGACATGGGATAATGCAACGCTATCGCAGCCAATCCTGGACGACCTCAGGGTCAACCGCGCAATCCTCGTCACCAGTTGGTATCATTCCAAGCGGGCAGTGAAACGGTTCCGCTCCGTCATTCCGTCCATTCAGTGGGTCTCAGTGCCAGCGGAGACTACGAAACCTTACTGGGTTCTGGCCCTTGACGTCGATGGACCACAAATCTTCAAGGAATATGTAAAGTCAATTGCCTACGATCTGCGCACCAGCCTTTTCGGAGTGGGTGCAGCGTTGCCGCGCAAAGCAGCAGCCAAGACAAGCAGGCTGCCATGAACACTTTTCTGGCGATCTGCCTTCTGCTGACGACCCTGTTACTGCTGGGATGGGGAATGCTGCGGCAGGAGAGAATCTACGAATTTCCTTTTTTGACGGGCGTCATCACGTTCAGCTTCATCTTGCCACAGGCACCGGGCCTGGCATCGGAAAGCTTTCTACCCGCCGGAGCCTTTGCCAGAACGATAGTGTTCATGATGCTCTGCCTTTTCATGTGCTGGTGGGGATGGAACAGCAAAGCAAAACCGATATCTTTCTTTCGCATCGATTTCGACGAGGGTCGCTTGTTACTGGTGGCCGCCCTTCTTTCCGTTGCCGGGGCCTATTTCTACTACGAGCTAAGTAGGTTGCCCGGTGAACTGACTATTGCTGTCCAGATGACCGGTGTTCCGGTTGTGTATATCTTCTTTTCGCGCCTGCTCAGCTACGGGCTGGCGATTTCAGTGCTATGCATAGCCCGCCGCTTCTCCTGGTGGGCCATCGCCATCGTCACCTTCGACCTCGTCTTTTATCTTGATCGCATCATCGTCACAGGCAAGCGCGCGGAAGCTATCGAACTAATCATAATTTTTGCGCTCTCCTGCTGGTTCTATCGCCGCAAGGCCATTCCGCGCCTGCTGGTTCTCGCTGCCGTTCTGCTTGGCACGCTTTCCATGAACAGTATGGGCGACTACCGCGCCATCACCAAGGCCAACGCCGCCCCCTTGTGGGAGGAGATCCGGCAAATCGATTTCCTCGGAAATCTTTCCAAGGTACTGACTGATGGCGGAGACGAGATGCGTAATGCCATCTTCAGGATGCAAAATACCGCGACGACGCTACAATTCGATTTCGGCAAGTTTCATTGGAACCGGCTTGTCTTCAACTTCGTCCCGGCACAATTGGTCGGCGCGGATATAAAGCAATCCTTCATGCTTCCCGTTCCCAGCATGCCACGGGACTACGACCCGATTATCGGGACGACTGAAACCGGTATGGCAGACGCCTTTCAGTCATTCTGGTATTTCGGTGCGCTGAAATTCTATCTTCTGGCCTATCTTGTGCGGCGTATCTGGGTCACGGCGAACCAGGGAGAGTTTGCCGCACAATTCACTTATGTGCTCTCGATCATCCCCGCAATGCATGCAATCTCGCATCAGACCGATTGGGTGCTGATGGTATGGGTGCACATGCTGATGTTTGCGGCTCCGGCCCTGCTGCTGGCGGTCATCCCGGCGGAAGCAGGCAACCGGCGTCAGACAACTGCTCTCGATCCTGCGACAGGTGGCTATTAATGCTCTCACGTTACAAAGATCCCGCCTTCAGCCATTCCACCACCACGCTGCCCCGTTTTGGCGGACCTACATTTGCGCTGAGATTTCGCCTGAAGCGCTTGATCTGGATGGTAACCTGGAAGCTGTTTGCGGTCTGGACGCCACCATTCTTCAGGCCTTGGCGCAATTATCTTCTGCGACTGTTCGGCGCCGATATCCATTCGACTGCCATGGTGCATGCAAAGGCCGTCATCTGGTGGCCGGGCCATCTCGTCATGCAGCGCTATTCATCGATCGGGCCAGGCGTGATCTGTTATTGCGTCGATACGGTTACTATTGCCGAATTCGCGACCGTCTCTCAACGGGCGCATCTGTGTACCGGCTCGCACGATGTCCAGGATAGCGCCTTTCCGTTATTGACCAAGCCGATTGAAATTGCCGCCAACGCCTGGGTCGCGGCGGAGGCCTTCGTCGGGCCGGGCGTCGTTGTGGGAGAAGGAGCGGTGCTCGGCGCGCGAGGCGTAACTGCCAAGTCTCTGAGGCCATGGACGATATACGTGGGGAACCCTGCCAAACCGGTAGGTCGCCGCCGCGAGGAGGCCGCAGCCTCCTATGCGCTGAGGCGGTAGCCTCGAAGCGTGGCATCGGCAATGGCGGGCCAGGTGTAGTTTTCCAGGATGAGCCTGCGGCCATTGCTGCCCATCGATTTGGCCTGCATCGCGTTGTTCAGCATAACTGCCAGCGCCTTTGCCACTTCGGCAGGTTCCAGGGAAACAATGAGGCCTGCATTGGCAGAACCAACTTCAGGGAAATGGCGCTGGTCCGTGATCACAACCGGCGTGCCGCAAGCAAGCGCTTCGGTTATCGCCATGCTGAAACCTTCCTGTCGGCTCGGCAGGCAAAAGCAATTCGCATCCACCATCGCCCTGATCTTCATCTCGCCATAGATCGGCCCGACCAGATGAACCCGATGATCGATATCCAGCTTCTCTATCAGATCCATGATGTCACCTTCCGCCCCGCCATCTGGACCGGCTATCACCAGATCAATGTTGGGAAAGGAGTCACAGATTGCAGCAAAAGCCATGGCCAGAATATCCGGCCCCTTCTTGATGTGCAGACGGGACAGAAACAAAATGTAGCCCCGCTCAGGAGGAAGGCACATCGCCTTCTTGAAAAGACCTTCTTCGGGCAGAGGGTCGAACTCCTCCTTGAACACTCCATTTGGAATGACAAGTCTTGCAGAACGCAAACCCATCGGCTGAATTGCATTAACTTCGTCTATATTCAGGAGATGCAGGAACGCTGCCTCGTTCAGCATCTTTCTGTGGCAAAGGCGCAAGGCCAGCCACTTTTTCCAGGATTTCTGCTGCAAGCTCCAGTGATCGAGCATGCCCGCAGGGCAGACACAATAGGAAATTCCCTTGGCCTTCGCCAACTTCGATCCATAGACCAGGATCGGCTCCCACACACCATGGATGTGGAGGAAAGACGCTCCCTCCAGCACCTGACGCAGGACCCGCTGACCTTCAATACACAAAAGCCTTTCGATCCTGCCCGGGTCAGGCAGCACATGAAACTGTATTGAGGAAAAGTTGGGAATACCCAGCCCGATCTCCCGAACCTGCCTTTGCACGGCGGGACTGCCATAGCTGACAATATGAACCTGAAGGCCAAGACCGCACTGGGCAGCCGCAATACGCATTGCAACGGCCTGCAGTCCACCATACTTGGGATCGATGGAGGCGATGATATGGACAATCTTCATCAGGGGTAGCGCCTCTCTGGGAAGATCGAAAAGTTCCCGCGGCCGTAGGAAGAGTGATGGGAAGGTGGCAAGGATTCATGATCGGGCAATGCCGCCAGTAGTCGCTTTCCGTACTGCTCCACCGTAAACTCAGCGGCTCTCCTCAGCGCATTGCCCGACATCCACGCGCGCAATCCGTCGTCGGCGGCAAGTTTTGCCACAGCTGCTGCGATCGCACGAGCATCGCCAACAGGGACGATGAAGCCCTCAATGCCATCGCGTACGACGCTTCCGGTATTTTCGGTTGTGATGACTGCCAATCCGGCCGCAAGTGCCTCGAAGACTGCCGTCGCAGAGCCTTCGCAAACCGAGGGCAACAGGAAAACGTCAGCCCAGCGGAACTCGGCTGCCATTTGCGCGCGCGGAATAGTTCCTTTTAGCTGCACTGTTTGGGAGATATGTCTGACAATCTTGTCCGGAATCGCCACTTTTCCGATCATCCTGAAATACCCGGCCACACCTACGATCCTCGCCGCTTCGGCCACATAGGGCGATCCCTTGCGAAGCCCCACTTCTCCAACTGTTAAAATGTGAAGCGGACCAAGCCTGCGCGCGCTGCGGTCTGCAGCGAAGTTTGGATCAACACCGTAGGGCACGAGCACGCAGCGATCTGCATCGCCGCCCTGTGCAATCACATGTGTCCGCACAAACTCCGAGGGGCATATAATGAAATCTGCCAGCGCCCATTCGGCTTTTTCACGGTCAGCAAAGACTTGTGCATAGGGGTTTTTTCGCGATGTTATGGCCCAATCGGGAAATCGCTCTTCCTCTTTCGCAATCAGCATATCCAGCGTATTGCGCGGTGCTATCATCTGTTCAACGGCCGTCCACATCCCCAATTGCCGGGCGGCCTGCATTTGTTCCAGAGCGTCGCCGCTAAAGGCGTAGAGGCCTGCGGCCTCATGAAATCCGTTCTGCGCGACCATTTGCGAGAAGAGAGAGCCAGCCCAGATTGCATGGGCGGTTTCCTCTACAGCGTCTTTCGTCTGCATATGGCGAATGACGGAGCGAAGCCCGAAGTTCGAAAAAACCGTTGTTAGCTTGGATGGCACTCCGGTTGGCCGACGACCGGAAAGACGTTTGACAGGTGCCGGAAACATCATGGACGGAAGGGATGTTACAATTCTTGGCCAGCCTTTTGTCGCGCAAATGTCAGTGTAAAAATGGGCGAGCCTCCCGGCTGAAGCAAATATCCTGGGCACCGCGTAATGCATGCGGGCGCCTAATTGGCTTACCACCACCTTGCCGTTCATCATGCAATCTCCTGCGGCTTGGTTGCTATTGGATTTTGCGCCTCTTGAAGTCTTCCGATCAAGGTGCACCAGGCGTCTGCGGCCTTGTCGCGGGAATATTCGGTGATCTGGAGCAGCCGTGCCGCCTCACCCATTTGAGCGCATGTTTCCGGACTGTCGCGCAATTGCTCGATCATCGTAACAAGCGCATCGACATCGCCGATTGCAACGCTCTCGCCGCATCTCTTGGCACGAAGAACGCGGGGCACTTCCCCGTCGAGATCGCCGATGAATATGGTTGGGCGCCCTGCTGCAAGAATGCCGTAGAATTTGCTGGGAATTATGCAGTGCTCCAGCTCTGGCAACAGTGAAATGAGATGGACATCTGCTACGCTCAGGCTTTCGGCCAGGCTCGAAACAGGTTGCAGAGGCTTGAAGATAACGTTGTCGAGTTCGAGTAAGCGAACGCGCTCCATAACCGAGGCGTGCTTATGTCCCCCTCCGATCAAAAGAAAGCGGATGTCACTGCGGTGCTTCAAACGTGCAGCCGCTGCAATCATGGTCTCAAAGTCATGAGCTCTGCCGAAATTGCCCGAGTAGCCGATCACGAAGCTATCATGGAGGCCCCAATCGGACCGCAGCTTGTTGCTACAGGCAGCCACCGGATAGATCTCTTCGCCATCAGACCAGTGATGCATGACCGCAAGCCGGGCGCGCGCTCCCCCACGATGGCGAAGGTAGTCAGCCATCTTCCCGGTCGGGCAGACAGTTATCCCCGGCGCTGCAAGCGACCAGTCGCGCATCCTTGACAACACCCGACTAAATCTCGGCCAGCGTCCGAAAAAGCCCAGCTCGGTTGCTGTCTCCGGAAAAAGATCCATGATCCAATTGACCATGACTGCCTTCCTCAGCCTGATTGCAATATTGCAACTGACGGACAGCAAAGGCGGATCCGTACACACAACCACAATGTCGGACGCTGAAACATTCCGGAGTAACCAGAAAAACGCCAGTATGTGAAACAGAACGCTATCGATACCACGGCGCACCAAGCCTCGCCGACCGTGACCAGCGCTCGCCAGCCTGTTTACGCGCACTCCATTGATTGCTCTGAATGGCGGCAGGAAGTGGCCATCCTCGTTATGAATTCCGCGGCTGGCGAGTGCGACGACCTGAAAGCCTCGCTGAGCCAGCGAAAATCCGATGGAAGAAATCACCCGGCTTGTCGCGGATTGGTCAGGAAAGAAATAACGATTGACCAGGATGATTTTCATGAAGAGACCCCGCAAGCCGTGCCAGATGACGGTGCAGTCTTTGCGAACCCTCCTTGGTCAGCAAGCTAACCTTATGGATAGAGAAACCAATCTCATTTCACCAATACGGTGTCAGGCCCGGTTTTAATTCGGCCATAAGCACGCCTGGCTCATCCAATAGGCTGCTTTCTCCGATGGAATGCAGTGGTAGACGCGCGCATGGCTCCAAGGCAGGATAATGTCTTGATGCGCAGGTCGGCGGGTCTGGGTCGAAAGCCTGGAGGCGTTACGTACACTTACCGCAGTGTCCGTCCGTGCTTTTCAAAGGTGGCCTTTTCCCGATCATTCGGCAGCTGTCTGGGCCTGCAGACAACCATCGTGCCATAAAGGAGAGGAACTTGAACAGTCCCACAATATGCTACCTCAATGTATCGATTACTCAGAGCCATGAATCGAGTATGCAAGAGGCCATCAACAATGGCAGTTACGGCTCCATCAGCGAAATCGTCTATCATGCAATCCAGTTGTGGAAGCAGGATAAAGAAGTTGGACGAGTGGAGATCTCTAGCCTGAAAAAACTGCCCAAAGACGCGTCAAAACCGGGTGGGTTCCAAGACGAAGATCAAGCCGCTATCGTCGCAAGCCTTAAAGCCAACAGCCTGGGTACAAGCTGAGTATGGATTTCGGGCGTGCGCATTGAAGCATTCGATCAAGGACGGCGCAGCCGAGGGCGACGCATGGGCAGGTCACGACGCAGCGAATGACGACGTTGCTCAACGACGTCGGTGTCGAAATCTCCAAACGCCAGGTGGTGCGGTTCCTGACGCAAGGGCTGGATGGCTTTCATGCGGAGGATGCCGCTGTGCTGCATGCCGGCCTGGTTTCGGCGCCCTATGTCACGGTCGACGACACCGGTGCCCGTCATGCCAACCGCAATTTCCATACGACGCATATCGGCGGTGAGCATTTCACCGCCTTTCGCACAGCGCCGGCGAAGTCGCGACTGAACTTTCTGGCCCTTTTGCGCGGCAACTATCAGGACTATGTCCTCAACGATGCCGCTTTTGCGCTGTTGGAAGACCGGCAGGTCGACCCTGCCCTTGCTGCCCGGTTGAACACCCACGAACCGCAGCGGTTTGCCAATCAGGTCCCGTTTCTCCAGCATCTCGCCGAACATGGCATCGACATCTTCGACACGCAGACGCTCCGGCCGTTCGCCGAGGCCGGCATCTGGGGTGCCATCCGCCATCATGGGCTGGTCGGCAACACCGTCATCGTCTCCGACGATGCCGGGCAGTTTCGGGTCGGCACCCACGCGCTGTGCCGAGTAGGTGGGGACGTTACCATCCCCACCCCTCACAGACCCGGACGAGCAGATTTCCCGCATCCGGTTCCTCATAGTAGAGTTTGGCTGACAGTGGCGAACTTATGGACGATCCTAACTGGCGGCAGTGGATGTCGTTTGAGGATCTCGTTGAGACGTGTCCACCGGACTACGCTTTGGCGATCTCGACGCGACAGCCATTTCTGCCATATCCTCACGACCTGATGAGCGAACCATCGCAAACGTCGACCATTGCCACCAACACCATAGTAGGCGAAGTGGCCCCGCAGCATCGAAGAGAGGTGCCGATGCTGATCGCGGATCGACCAATGCCGATTGCGTCGGCACCAGTCACTCACCGCCGCCAGTCCACGAGCAAACCGGCCCTTGGCCGTAATCTGCATCACCATGGCCTTGCCTTTGCGAGACCGTCCCCACACGTGATTCAGGCCGAGAAAGTCGAAGCTGCTGGCGTCCGTTGCCGGATGTCGTGTGCGCTCCGTCTGTCGCGGGCGGAAGTCGACGAGGCGTCGTCTTGTCGGGATGGAGCGTGAGCCCAAACCGTGCAAGGCGCTTGCCCAATACCGCCAAGACCCGTTGGGCATCGACAAGATTGTCGAACGCCATCACAGCGTCGTCAGCGTACCGTGCGAGGGTGCAGCCTCCCCGGAGCCGTGGTCGCACCTCGATCTCGAACCACTCATCCAGCACATGGTGCAGGAAAATGTTCGATAGACAGGGTGAGATCACACCTCCTTGCGGGGAGCCCAGTGTCGTTCGGCGCAGGAGACCGTCTTCGACGGCGCCTGCTCCCAGCCATTTGTCGATCATCCGTCGGATGATACCATCTGTCACTCGCTGGTCGAGGAAAGCCCGGAGTTGAGAGTGCGGGCTCGTGTCGAAGTACCTTCGTATGTCGATATCGACGACCCAGTAGAGCCGCTTACCCCACACTTCGCCCCGCAATGCGTGGAGCGCGTGGTGGGCGGAGCGACCCGGTCGGAAGCCGTATGAGCAGGGGTAGAACTCCTCCTCGTAAATGGCCTCCAGCACCATCGTGACGGCACGTTGCGCCACCTTGTCTTCGAAGGTCGGAATGCCGAGCATCCTTTGTGACCCGTCCGCCTTGGGTATGTATGCTCGCCGGACAGGCGGCGCACGATATCGACCTGACTTGATGCCCCCCAGAAGGTCCAGAAGTCTGGCCTCAAGGTTCACCTCATAATCTGTCGCTGTGACGCCGTCGATCCCGGTGGCACCATCCTTGCGGGTGAGCCGGTAGGCCTCCTTCATCCATTCCAAATCGATGACATGGTGGAGCGAGCACAGTGCCACACCCCGTTTCGTCCTCGCCAGATTGGCTATCCGTTGTCGGTTCGTAGACAGGTTTGTGGGGTTCAGCGTCCCCTCCCATGTTTCAGGTCAACGGTTCTCTACACATGACGCCTCCCTTCGCTCCGGCGGGCCCCGGTGAGCCCAGTTCCCCGACATCGACGCTCTTATGAAGGCGCTACGACTTCCCGCTCACGCAAACCCGCTTCCTTATGGTTTCGGTCACAGGCTCCACATGCTCCTCCGTCGTTCGTGATCGCCAAGGCGCTCCCGAGCTGCGCGGAGGACGCAGCCCAAGCCCGGAACCATGGTCAGCCGGGGTTCCCTGTTCCGGCGTTCTTGCCTGTGGGCGCAAGCGGGATCTCTCAGGTTCCCTGGTCATCCCTCCTATGCCTTTGCCCTGTTCCAAGACCCCGGCCGAGCCGGCAGAATCTCGCCCTAACGATTCTGTCGTTGCTGCCCCCGGGCCCAACAGACCGAAGGCTCTCAGCGACAACATGATTTCGGGGCTAGCCCAAGGCTTCAGCATCCGCTGTCTACGCTTCACGAACGACGTTGCCGTCGCCCATGCAAGACTCGCTTCCGGCTGGCGGGCTGCGCCTTTACCGGGAGGGGGTCGAACCCTCTGGATGACTCCGAAAGGTTTCAGGTTCTACATTCCATTCTCCTTTCCAGGGCTTGCCCTGACGCAAGCTGGGTCCATTCAGAGCGATTGCTGCACAAGCTGATGCCGGCAACGCCGCGTCAGGTAAAGCACGTCGAATCCCTGCGCGAGCTGATCTGGCTCTTTTACAAGCTTCTCAAAGACTATCAGCGACATCCAAGCTCGCGTGCAGCCCGCGCGCTTCAGGTACGGTTCGATCGGATATTCTCGATGCGCACCGGATATGGTGACCTCGACAAGCTCCTGGCTCGCCTGAAGCGCCGCAAGGCCGAGCTGCTCATGGTCCTGGAGCGGCCGGAGATCCCGCTCCACACCAATGCATCCGAGCGAGATCTGCGTGGCTTTGTCATCAAGCGGAAGATTTCCGGAGGCACGGTCAGTCGCAATGGCATAACCACCGATAAGTAACCCTTATCGGAAATGAAATAGCCAGCCCATTGACCAACCCCGAAATCTACCCTACTCTCCGCTGCAAATACCCAAGAATCGCAGCAAGGAATTGCCATGACTGTCACCGTCAAGGTCGCTGAGGCGAAAACGCATCTATCCGAACTGCTGGCCCGTGTCGAAGCTGGCGAAGACTTCATCATCGCCCGCGGCAATGATCCGGTCGCGCGACTGGTCGCCATGGATGAACGGCGTCAGCGTCTGGCCGTGATCGAAGCGGTTCGGGCCCTCCGTGCCCAAGCCAAGCCAGTCACCCACCAGGAAATTCAGGAATGGAAGCAGGAAGGGCGGCGCTGATGGCGTTCGTCGTAGACGCCTCCATCGCTGGCGCTTGGCTGCTGCCGGACGAAGAAAACACAACCGCGGAACAGGCAATGACCGGCATGGTAGAGGAAGACGCGATCGCACCTGATCTGCTTCGCCATGAGGTTCGCAGCATTCTCCTGAGCGCCGAAAAGCGTGAGCGGATCTCCGGTGATTTTGTTCATTCTGCTCTGGCGCGGCTGCGCGCGTTGCCCTTACAGCTTGTCGGCCCTGGCGATGATACTGAGGTGGTACGCTTATCACGGAAATATAGGCTCAGCGCTTATGACGCTGCCTATCTTGCCCTCGCGCTTCTGGAGCAACTTCCACTTGCCACACTTGATCGCCGGTTGGCAGAAGCCGCCCGCGCAGAAGGAGTGACATTGTTTGGACCGGCCGAGCATGAGCATTGATCGCGCAGCAGGGCTCTCCGAGCGCGCAGAGGCACTCGACACCATCGCAGCCGTTCTCCCAATGGAACGCCGCGACGAACTCGCGGAGTTGCTGACGGATCAGGATGTCGAGACACTTCGGCATCTCGTCAATGAGGGCATGGGCGCCAACACGCTCCGGGCGCTCACCTCCGATCTCGCCTATCTGCAGGCTTGGTCGCTCGCTGCAACAGGTAGATCCTTGCCTTGGCCCACACCCGAAGCGCTGCTCTTGAAGTTCGTCGCGCATCATCTCTGGGATCCTGAAAAGCGCAAGATTGACCCGCAGCACGGGATGCCTGATGATGTCGAGCACAAGCTTCGAGTCCAAGGTTTTTTGCGATCGCCCGGCCCACATGCGCCGGATACCGTTCGCCGCCGACTGGCCAGCTGGTCGACGTTGACCAAATGGCGAGGCCTCAATGGCTCTTTCACCTCCCCTGCCCTGAAATCCGCCCTTCGCCTTGCAGTACGGGCGACGCCGCGGCCGAAGAAGCGCAAGAGCGCCAAGGCCGTCACGGGAGATGTGCTGTCCAAGCTAATCGCCACCTGCCAAACCAATAAGCTGCGTGACGTCAGGGACCGGGCCATCCTGATGGTCGCCTTTGCGTCCGGCGGCCGTCGCCGTAGCGAAATCGCCGGACTTCGAAAAGAACAGCTTGCGCGCGAGACGCCGATCCCTGTCGATGGTGGCCCTCCCCTCCTCTCGCTGTCAATTCATCTTGGTCGCACGAAGACCAGCGGCGCTGAAAATGACGAGATCGTCTACCTCACCGGTCGGCCCGTTGAGGCACTCAATGCTTGGCTTGAGGCCGCCAGAATAGACAAGGGCAGCGTGTTCCGGGGGATCGATCGGTGGGGGAATGTTTCCAAGCGGGCGCTTGATCCCAAAGTCATCAACGACATCGTCAAGCAACGTGCGGCAATGGCAGGCCTCGAGCCGGCGGAGTTTTCCGCCCACGGCCTGCGGTCGGGCTATCTGACGGAAGCGGCCAATCGTGGTATCTCACTACCGGAAGCCATGGAGCAGTCACGGCATCGATCCGTCCAGCAGGCCTCGGAATATTACAACAGCGCCACTCGGCGGAGTGGGAGGGCCGCGCGGATGCTGGGTTGAAGTCGCTGACTCGCTGCCAGGCTTTGTTGCGAGAATTCTCATTGGTCGAAGAGAGAGCTTTCTGGGCCTCAGTCACGCGGCGTGAGCTTCTAAGTTCTGGGTGGGGATTGCTATAGTTTAGGTAAGTGCGCTGGGCCCAACTCCGAAGGCTCGTTCACCAATGCGAGCTTCGCCACGAATGTCGCCGGGTGAAAATCGCTACCTGGCCCTTTCGTAGGGCCCGCATCACCTCGAAACCTTTAATCGTCGCATAGGCTGTCTTCAACGTTTTGAACCGGGGCCTTGTCGATGTTGCGCCAATTAAAATGACTCAGCAAAGGTCTCGCAGAAAATCACTGGTGCTCTTCCCGCATGACCGGATGCTTTGTAACAGAGCTGCGGTGCCTCCGTTTCCCTCTCAGCCTTCCAATGTTCGAGGATTTGGCTGGCAGATCATAAAGGCAGACAACAGGAACGCGAATTGATAGGCGATGTCTCTGAGAACATTGACTTTAGCCGAGGAAGCGATCACCACAAACGCATCCCGACGACGCACCACACCCAACCGTTCTGCCTGAGCGAGGATCTTTGTCACATGTGCACGGCTGATGTTGTAAGCCTTGGCCAACGCCTTGCGCGAAAAGAAAACACCGGCACTTGGCCAATTCGCCTCCATGCAAGCGCGCAGAAGATCAAGAAGAATTGGGAAACCCGCGACATGATTTGCGAACAGGCGGCTCTCGCTGCTCCACACCGTCCAGTTGGCGGTCGTCTGCATCATCTGGTTCAAGTTAGCGAGAAACATCGACATTTGTGTTGCGATAGTGGTGAGAAAGTCAGGCATCCTCCACGGATGCGTGACTGTCAGAAAAAGTTCCAACAAGGCGTCTATCGTCGCTTGAAGCCAGCCGGTGATATACCATGGTCGCTTTCGGAGATCGCCCGAAGGCGCCGCTTTTCTTACGGATCCGGCCCATTCCAACCATTCGACCAGAGCCCTGACACGTCGGCTTGACGCCCACTTCAGCCGAACGACCTGGGACTGAACCGACGCCAGATTAAAAGTGCCATCGCCAGTCGCTGCAGCGGCGGTCGCGCTTACCACTATCGAAAATGCGCCAAAATCTCCCATGGCGCGAACAAGCCTGGTCTCAGCCTTGAACATTGCGGGCAATTGGACACAAAGAACAGCCACAGAGTGCATGAAGGCTGAGTGCCGGAGAATTTTCCGCACTAAAACGTCCAATTCCAACTGAACCATAAACGCCCCAACGCAGCACGGATACTCTGCATAAGTTGCCCAAGTCTGGGTTGTCAACCGCCAAACCTTAGAGATGTTGCCACTAACGCAAGAGCTGCTGCTCCTCCGTCGTTCGGGGCCGTCCTACCATCCCGGCGACGGTATCCTTACGCCTTATGACCAGAGGAAAAGCGTGCATTTTGTTGCACTGTCGCTCAACGCCAAAAAACATCACAAACCCTCATAGATTGTGTTAGGTGCCCGACACACCCTAACAAGCAGAGGCTGTAGCTTCTGGATTTGAAAGGTGGCTGCGGCTCGCAATCCTTCGAGCCTAGGACCGTTGCGTTACCGGAATCCGAAGACACTGTCCGCGCTTTGACCGAGAGGTTCAGGCGAACGTTCCCCCTCGCCCAGTGCTGCGGTTCAGAGCCGCAAATTCGACAAGAGGTTCAAAATGAATATCCGCTTAACCAAACTGCTGACTTCTGCATGCCTCACAATGACCTTTGCAGCAAGTCCTCTCCTCCCCGCGACCCTATCGGCAAACCCAATCACACCGCGGCAGATTGAGGAGGGCGAGCTCCACGACTTCAAGCAAAACCTGCAGCTGGCCATCGAAGCGCGCGATACGCTCGACCGACACGAGCGTTGCCTTGGCGACTATGTCGCGAGACTTCAGGCCGTCACGACAGATCAGGAGCGAGCGCTGGGGGATGCCATCCAACGACAGCGCGACAGTGAGGCGGACGGGCTCTGTTGCAAAAAATTGACTGATCGGCGACAGAGCGCTGGTGATTTTCTGCGAGACTTTTGATGAGC
>NZ_STGA01000016.1 GCF_005222835.1 Rhizobium sp. FKY42
GGTCTCTCCACTACGATGTAGAACTCGTCCAGTCCTCCACCGTAGGTGGAGGTTTACTTTGATTGCAATGAAAGGCCGCTTCTGTAGCGGCCTTTTTCGTACCGTTCTCTTCAAAGCGCGGCGCACCTTATTGGATTCAATAGAGCCGCGCTTTCGATCTTTTCTTGCCGCATGTACGTTATCGTTCAATCGAGGATGATTGAACGCGACATGCTGTAATATAACTTAGTCACTCTGCGTTCGACAGCTTCAGGAACGCAACGTCACCGCAAATCAGGCCTCTTCCTTTTGAGCCTCAGTCGGGCACCGTTCGAAAACGCGCCGTGGGCCGGTCAATGTCCAGCGGAACCCGTGGTGCGAATAATCGACCTCGACATGCCCGCTAAAGGCCGCCGCCGCGTGTCGCTTGATGATTGTCGTTCCGAAGCCGGTCGTTGCAGGCTCGTGCACAGGCGGACCATTGTGCTCCGTCCAGTCTATGATGATGCGTGGCTCCCCCTCCGTGGCCTCATCAACCCTCCAGCTCAGCGAAACCCGCCCTTCCGGCACCGACAAGGCACCGTACTTGACCGAATTGGTCGCCAGTTCGTGAAGGATGAGGCCAAGGTTCTGAACAGCTTCAGCACGCAACACAAAGTCCGGACCTGAGACATCCACCCTGCTTTGTGCTTCGGCAAAGGCTTCAAGATGCAACGCCACAACCCGCATCAAGGGAACGCCTGCCCATTGTTCCTGCGCCAGCATCTCGATAGATCGACCCAGTCCCTGCAACCGCTCGCCAATGGCGCTCTGAAACGCATTGATATTTGTTTCCTTGCGCGCCAACTGCCGCATCATCGCCTGGATCAGCGTCATGATGTTCTTCGTCCGGTGCACAAGCTCTCGCATGACCAGATGCGCGCGATCTTCGGCCTCGCTGCGATCGAACGAGGCATTGGACAGTGCAATTGCAACCTGGTTCGCCTCAGCTATGCGCGTCTCTACAGGCGAGACGATTTCACCCCGACCGATCCGCTCCGCCATTTCCGCGATTTGCCGGATGGGCGTCCGCAACTGGCGCCCGAGTAGATAGGCAATCAACAAACCGACAGTCAGGAAGCTGGCGCTGCCGATGACGAAGTAGCGCCAGGTCGAAACGATGGTTGCCTGAGCCGTACTGATTGGCCCCCAAACCACGATCTTCCAGTCCCAGGGCAAAAGCCTGGCATAACCGTACATCAGACGGTCCATGCCGTTTACGTCCTCGATCGTCCCGCTATTGCCGGTCATGAGTTCCTGCGTCAGTGGGGGAATTGGCGACGGTTCACCGGCTCCGGCATTGGTCGCAGTCACGACATTGCCACGCCTGTCCAGGACGCTGACAGACCACCCCTTTGGCAAACCATCCGTCGACATCAACCTCTGCAGGTCCTCCGCATTCTGGGTGAGGATCAGTGCAGCAGCCCCGGAGGCACGGGCAGCTCCGCCAAGCGGCAGGATAACGTTGAAGACCCATCGCTTGCTGGTATTGCCGAACAGGATATTGGAAACCTGGATCCGCTCCGTCTGCCTTGCAAGCGTAAAAGTCTCCTGGTCCGACAACATGGGCAGGGGCGTTCCATAGTCGACGCGGGTATTGAGAAGCTGCTGGCCTTTCTCGTCGGCAACCAGAACATAGCGAGAGCTTCCCCGAAGACTCACCTGCGTCCTGTTATGAAAACTCTGGAGATCGTTGGCATCAAGGTCCGGGGATGTGGAGATCAGCTTGAGAGTCGTGACCGCATCCCGCAACTCCTGATCGATGGCGCGCGCAATGGTGCGGGCATCGTCCTGCGTGTCCGTGTTGAGAATAGCGCGTTGCTGCGCTTCCAGCCGCAGAATGAGGAAGATCACGAAGGCAATCAACGGCAGGGCAATGACAGCCGCCAATGCAACAAGGTAGGCTCCAATCGGAGCAGTCGGCAGAAGTCCCGAAAACCTCTTCATGTGGAGAGGTTACGTCCTGAAGCCTTGGCTGAACATCACCATCATGGCGATCATCGTCTCTATCCCCCGCAGTGGCGCTTCCGGCGACCCATTCACTACTTCTATCCGAGTTTGCTCACGGAACCAAGAGACGTTCACCGTACAGGATACAATGTGACAACGCATTGGTTCAAATGCACCGCAACTCCTACCTGTAAACCAAAAACGCCGCCACTCCGGAAAAAGAGCGGCGGCGGGTTGTTTGACGTCCGGCAGACTATTCTTCGTCCTGGAACACTTCTTCGCGCTTCTTGCGCACGCTCGGCAGCAGCACGACGACCAGAACACCCAGGGCAATCACCAGCAGTGTCGCGCTGATGGGCCTCGTCAGGAACGTCGTCGGATCACCACGCGACAAGATCATGGCGCGGCGCAGGTTTTCCTCCAGAAGCGGCCCCAGCACGAAGCCGAGCAGAAGGGGCGCCGGTTCGCACCGCAACTTCACGAGCACGTAACCGATGAAGCCGAAGAAGGCGACCGCATAGAGATCGAACACGTTCGAGTTGACGCTGTAGACCCCGATGGAGCAGAAAGCCATGATGATGGGGAAGAGCACGTAGTACGGGATCGTCAGAAGCTTCACCCAAAGCCCGATAAGCGGCAGGTTGAGCACGACCAGCATCAGGTTGCCGATCCACATGGAGGCGATGATGCCCCAGAACAGGGCGGGCTGCTCAGTCGCGACGTTCGGACCGGGAACGATGCCCTGGATGATCATTGCGCCTACCATCAGCGCCATGACCGGGTTTGCCGGAATGCCAAGCGTCAGAAGTGGAATGAAAGATGTCTGGGCACCGGCATTGTTGGCCGATTCCGGACCTGCCACACCTGCAATCGCACCATGGCCGAATTCCTCCGGCTTCTTCGAAACACGCTTTTCCACCGTGTAGGATGCAAAGGCGGCCAGGATGGCACCGCCGCCGGGCAGAATACCGAGCGCCGAACCGATGGCCGTTCCGCGAAGCACCGGCGCAAACATTGCCTTGAAGTCCGCCTTGGTCGGCAGAAGACCGCTGACCTTCGACATCAGTACGGTTCTGTTCTTCTCGCCTTCAAGATTGCGCAAAATTTCCGCGATACCGAAGACGCCGACAGCGACGGCAACGAAGTTCAGACCGTCCGAATATTCGCGAATGCCCAGCGTGAAGCGTGGCGTGCCGGAGTAGATGTCTGTTCCCACAAGCCCGAGCAGCAGACCGAGAACCACCATGGCAAGCGCCTTGATGATGGAGCCGGATGCAAGCGCGATGGACGAGACGAGGCCGACCACCATCAGCGAGAAATATTCCGCAGCACCAAACTGCAAGGCGATCTTTGTCAGCGGTGGCGCGAAGATGGCAACCAGGAAAGTGGAGACCGTACCGGCGAAGAAGGAGCCGAGCGCAGCGATTGCCAGGGCTGCCCCTGCACGCCCCTTGCGGGCCATCTGGTAGCCGTCGATGGCGGTCACGGCTGACGAGCTTTCGCCCGGCATGTTGATGAGGATGGCCGTGGTGGAGCCACCATATTGTGCGCCGTAATAGATGCCGGCAAGCATGATGAGCGAGGAAACCGGCTCCAACTGGAACGTGATGGGCAACAGCATCGCAATCGTCGCGGTCGCACCAATGCCCGGCAGGACGCCGATCAGGGTTCCGAGAAGAACACCGATGAGGCAGAAGAACAGGTTTTCCAGCGACGTTGCAGTGGAGAAACCAAGGGCAAGATTATTAAAAAGATCCATCGGCTATCTCCTAGAAGCCAAGCCAGGGGCCGAAAGTGCGGAATGGAAGGCCAAGGCCGTATTCGAACACCAGGACTGAAAAGACGGTCAAACCGGCCGAGAGCAGGATCGCCAGAATCGGCGTCATTCTGGATGATGCAAAACTTGCAATAAAGGCCGTCAGGAACAGCGACGGCACGAAACCAAGACCGCGAATGGTCAGGCCGAAGAAGATCGCAGACGGCAGGATCAAGAGAAGTCCTCGCCATGCAATCGGACCGATACCCTCATGTTCGACGCGAAACGCCTGAAACAGAATGATGCCACCCAGCAGCACGAGCGCGCAGGCCAGCAGAAACGGAAAATACCCCGGCCCCATGCGAAACGCGGTGCCCAGTTCCAGATTCAGCGACTCGAAGCCGAAAAACAGCCCTATGCCAACAAACAGCGCGCCACAGACGGCGTTTGTCTTGTCAAATTCGATAGATTTCATGATGCCTCCCCAGAACGCACGGCTTCCTTTCGGACACACTGGCGACGCTCTAACCCTTTGAAGCTCCCCGCATCGTGCCTTTCAGGACATGGATGCCTATCCTGATACAGATGTGTCAGACGTGGCAGGCGGCCGGCAAGCGTCATGATACACACGACACACAGTTCGAGCCAGCCGCAAGAAAAGAAGTGCCGCACACCCATTTTCAGTGTGTGCGGCAATCAGGTCGACGTCAGTCCGCGTACTGGCCTGCAGCCTTGATCACCGGCTGCCAGCGAGCAATCTCGCTCTCGAGCTTGGCTTTCAGGGCAGCGGGCGTAGCCTCCGCGTCAGAGGAAGGCACAGTGCCGAGTTCAGCAAAGCGGGCAGCAACATTCGGATCCTTCAGCGCCACTTTCAGCGCCTTGGACAGACGCTCGTTGACAGCGGCAGGCGTTCCCTTCGGCGTGTAGACGCCGTGCCAGATGCCCACCTCAAAGCCGGCCAATCCTGCTTCGACAGCCGTCGGTACATCCTTCAGGACGTCAAGACGCTTGGGTGACGTAACGGCATAGGCCTTGATCGTACCGCCTTGAATCTGCTTCGTCGTATTGGTCGTCTGGTCGCACATGATATCGACCTGACCGCCCAGAAGATCGGTCATCGCAGGACCCGTACCCTTGTAAGGCACCGTGACCAGAGGGGTCTGGATCGCGCTCATGAACATCATGCCGCAAAGATGCGATGCGGCACCGATACCCGCATTGGCAACCGTCACCTTGTCCTTGTTGGCCTTGGCGAATTCGATCAGACCCTTGAGATCCTTTGCCGCCATGTCCTTGCGGGTCACAATGGTCATCGGAACGTCGGTGACGAGACCAACATATTCGAAGTCCTTCAGCGTATCATAGGGCAGCTTGCGATAGAGGGTCGCGCTGGTTGCCATGCCAATGTGGTGAAGAAGCAGCGTGTAACCATCCGCATCCGCCTTCGCCACGCGACCGGCACCGAGTGTTCCGCCAGCACCGCCGACGTTTTCGATGATGATCTGCTGACCGAGATCCTTCGACATGGATTCTGCAACGAGGCGTGCAACCGTATCGGTCGGGCCACCTGCAGAGAACGGTACGATCATGGTAATCGACCGCTCAGGGTAACCGGCAGCCTGTGCAACGGACGAGAAAGCAACGGCGGCAAATGCAGTTGCGCAAGCGAGAGCCTTAAAAAGCTTCATGGTCATCCTCCTCATGACAATCTACGGTGTCGCGGCTCCTCCCGCAACGACCGGATGGCGACTATGTGGCTGAGGATTGATGGCACGAGCAACCGCTTCCTGCCACCGGATGGTCACAAGTGTGACTCTCCATACGTGATCATGGGTGGATTCCGCCCCAAGCCCATCAGGCCATGTGTGGATTTCCACCCATCATATCTTCAACGGACGCGTCAGACCTCTTCACCCAGTTCCGCAAGCCCGTCCGGAGACAGAAGTTTCTTGTCGAGACCATACTTCTGCATTTTCTCGTAAAGCGTCTTCCGGCTGATTCCCAGTTGCTCATAAACGGGCTTCAATGCGCCGCCATTGGCTGAGATTGCAGCGGCGATGATGTTCCGTTCGAACGCTGCAACACGGTCGGCCAGGCGACTACTTCCCGGCTTGACCAACGCGCCGCCATCACCGGGACGCATGTCGAGGCCGAGGACGAGACGGTCGGCCGCATTGCGCAGCTCGCGCACGTTTCCCGGCCAGTCCCGTTGCGCAACGGACATGACCACCTCCTGCGGCACATCCATGTCTTCCCGGCCATAGCGAGCCGCTGCCTCGCGAACGAGCTGCAGAAACAGAAGCGGGATATCTGCCCGGCGTTGTGCCAGTGAGGGGACCCGCAGGGTCACGACGTTCAATCGATATAGGAGATCGGCGCGGAAGCGGCCCGCGGCAACCTCTGCCTCCAGATCCACCTTGCTGGTCGCGATGAAGCGCACGTCGAGTCCCACCGGCTCATTGGAGCCCAGCCGGGTGATGACCCTTTCCTGCAGGACGCGCAGGAACTTCGCCTGGAGATCGATAGGCATGGACCCGATTTCGTCCAGTAGGATCGTGCCGCCCCGTCCATGCTCAAACTTGCCGTAGCGAGGCCGAAGCGCACCGGGAAAAGCTCCTGCCTCATGGCCGAACAGCTCGCTCTCGATCAGGGTTTCAGGCAAGGAGGCGCAATTGATGGCGATGAAGGGACGGTTGGCGCGCGGGCTGACATCATGCAGTGCGCGGGCAACCACCTCCTTGCCAACGCCTGTATCACCAATGATCAGGGTATCGGCATCGGCTGCACCAATGGCGCGGATTTGATAGCGGAGATCGATCATCACTTGCGTGCGTCCGGGCAGCCGGGTTTCGATATCGTCGCGCTTGCCGGCAACGGCCCGAAGCCGCCGGTTTTCCAGCACCAGATTGCGGCGGTCCTGGGCACGGCGCAACACGCCAGCCAGATGCGACGTCGTGAATGGTTTCTCGATGAAATCATAGGCGCCCTCCCGCATGGCCTTGACGGCCAGTTGCACATCGCCATGACCGGTAACCAGAATGACCGGGATTTCGGCATCCAGTTCGCGGACACGCTGCATCAGGGTCATGCCGTCCATGCCGGGCATGCGAATGTCGCTGACGATCACGCCCTCGAAGGAATAGCCGATAAGCTCCAGAACCTGTTCGGCACTGGCAAGGGTCTGGACCTCAAAGCCGGAGAGTTCCAGCGCCTGGGCTGTGGAACGGCGAAGCTCCTCCTCGTCATCCGCCAGTAATACACGCTGCATACTCACTCCGCCGCTAGGCCCACCTGCCCGGTTGCCGCCGTGAGCGAGATCGTGAAGACCGCCCCGCCATCCGGGTGGTTCACAACGCTCAGGCTGCCACCGAAATCCTTGATGATGTTATAGGATATGGACAGACCAAGTCCCAAGCCCTTGCCAACGCCTTTGGTGGTGAAAAACGGATCGAAAATGCGCTCGCTGATCGCCGCCGCAACACCCGCACCACGGTCGCGTACGCGAATATGCACCCTCTCATCCACATCGACCGTCAGTTCGATGTGCCTGTCGTCGAGACCTTCGACCGCATCCGCTGCATTGGTGATGATATTGACCAGAACCTGCTGCAGGCGAATGGACCCGGCAAGCACGGGAGGCATGTCACGGGGAAGCGAAGTCTCGATTTCCGCCTGTGCGCTCTTCAGACGTGTCGAGACAATCTCCAGCGTATCGCGGATGACGTCATCCAGCGCCACGCCGCTCAGTTTCTCATTCGGTTTGCGCGCAAAATTGCGCAGGTGACGCGAGATGGAGGCCATCCGGTCGATGAGCGCTGAAATACGCCGGATGTTATCGCGCGCCTCTTCCAGCCGGCCACGCTCGATCAGGACGTCCGCACTGTCGGAATAGGTCTTGGCTGCCGCGAGCGGCTGGTTGAATTCGTGCGAAAGTGCTGCCGACATCTGGCCAAGCCCCGCAAGCTTTCCGGCCTGGATGAGGTCCGCCTGTGTCTGCCGCAATTGAAGTTCGGTCGCGCGGCGTTCGGCAATCTCTTCCTCGATGCGGGTGTTGACCCGCGCGAGATCAGCCGTGCGCTCCTCTACCCGACGCTCCAGTTCCACCTGTGCGGCCTCCTGCAGATGCAGTCGCTCATCCAGCCGCGCGCGGCGCTGCATCAGGATTGCAACACCAAGGCCGACCAAACACAGGACCAGCAGTCCAGCAATAATCACGGTTTGCGCCTGCGCCCGGGCTGAGGCGGTGTCCGTCAGCACATTCACCGTCCAGTCCGCATCAGGCATGCTTTGGGAAAGCACCAGATAATCCCGCGTTCCACCGGCTTCGGCAACGCTCATGATCCTGTGACCCTCTTCGACCCGTTCGGTGAAGAGAAGCGGTTTGAGCACGGCATCGGAGTAACGGCGTGAGGCGGAGGTCCGCGCAATTCTCTCCTCGGTGAGCGGTAGGATCGAATGATAGAGCCAGTGCGGGCTGCCCGTCATGAAGATGATGCCTTCGGGATCGGAGACGAAGATGCGTGCGTCGCCCCCTTCCCATGAGGCTTCCAGCACATCGATATCGACCTTGAAGACGATGACGCCCCGTACGATGCCGCCGATCTCGATGGGCGAAGAGAAATAATAGCCGCGTTTGGCAGATGTGGTGCCCAGCGCATAGAAGCGGGCCTGCTTGCCCTTGACCGCCTCCTGGAAATAGGGACGGTAGCTGAAATTCTGGCCGACGAAGCTGGTGGGCAGGTCGAAGTTGCTGGCGGCGATCGTCTCGCCGTCCATTGTCAACATATAGATGTCTGAGGATTTCAGAAGCGCATTGATGTTGGCGAGATAGAGATTGGTAGAATGACGGCGGATCAGGTTATCCGGCTGTAGGATCAAAGCCTCGATGTCGGGCTGCTCCGCAATCAACGCCGGTAGTGCCTCATAGCGCTTGAGGTGCCCCTCGAGCGCCGACACGGCAAGCCTCAAGGTGGTACCGCCCTGCGTTGTCGCTTCGGCAAGATAACGCGCCTTGATGATGTCACCGCCGTGGATGGCGAAAACGACACCAATCAGGATGAAGCCGACCAATGCCGACAGATACCGCTTACCCAACCCTTATCCTCCTGGTCCGGCCTGAAGGGTGGCTGAAATTTCAGGCAGATACAAGTTGCTTTGGAAGCGGGATCAATTGGCGCAGCAGACGGTTTGATGAGAGTAAGGCTGCAACGCAGGCACCAGATGTTCACGAACACTTCTGATTTCGTGAAGATGCATCCGGTTGCATTCCTCGTTCATAAGCATACACTGATATTACCGCCGATTGATTGAACGGGCATCGGCGGCTGGAAGACCGTGACCCATGCGTCCGGTGACTTTCGCCCTCCTCATGGAGGCGAGACATGAATTCAGAGAAAATAACACTCGAACCAAGCGATCTGGAGTTTTTGCAGTCGGTCGTCGACAGCATCAGACAAACAAAAGGCATAGAAATCCGGTCAAGCGATGCAAGCCAAATCGCAGCGCAGATCATCGAACTGTATCAGTCCGGTGTGCGCGATCCGGATGAGTTGACCCAGCGTTTCAATATGTGATGACGTCATCGCTTCGCGATGAGGTCGCGTTCCTCGCGCATGAGATAAAGACGGGTCATGCCATCCAGATAGCTCTCCACCCAGCCAGCCATGGCTTTCTCCTGATCGAGGATCTTACCCAATACATCGACAGCCTTGCCGTCGCCGATTTCGTCGGCGGCTGCGAAGAGTACGCGATAGGTGGCGATTTCAGTATGCTCGAAGCTGTAGATGCTGGTGCAGATACGCACGATCTCGTCACTGGCAAGCAGGCTGGTGAGCCCTTGTGCGGTCCCCGACAGTTTGCTGGCGACATCTTTAAGCACTGATTGCGGACCGGGCGCACGTTCCATCAACTCCCGCAAAGATTGGGCCTGGTCTTCAGTCTCCGCAAGGTGCTCCTGCAATCGCTCGCGCAGGTCCGGATAGTTCTCGATACGGCCGATCTGGCTGCGCAGCATGGTCGCGCCCTGAACCTCCATGGCATGCGCATCACGAAGCCAGACGGCGAAATGATCTCGAGCATGGGTCATTGCATTCTCCTTTTCCCGAACCCGCCAACCAGCGTTCGGTCGGAACCATTTCCACTGATGTGGGTTGGTGTCAGCAGAAACCAAGAGGAAAAGGGATGTCCGACCCCCACGAGCCCAGCGAGCAGCCTCCGATGCCGGCGCCAACCTGGGTGCCCGAACCTCCGATCGAAGAACCGGAACCCGACCATCTGCCAGACGAAGAACCGGTTCCCAACCCGGATGAGACGCGCGATCCCCCCATGCAAGTCCGCTGACCCCCCTTCGCTGCCCACCATCGGCCGCCACGGAACCCGCGCGCGGCCGATGCGTTGTTGCGGCACGGATAGCGAAGGGGTGAATGCTGTGGATTACAGATCGTCGGCAGAAACGGATACATCGGCAAGCGGCAGCATCGTCCAGCCTGGCCGCAATGCCTGGCGCAGTTCAAGATGCGACAAGGCTGCATTCCTGATCGACGGTGCGGAATACTATCGCAGGCTCGAGCAGGTTCTCCACAAGGCTCGTCATTCGATCTTCATCGTCGGTTGGGACTTCAACCCTCATATCCGCCTTCAGCCCGAGATACCGGGAAGCCCGACGCTCGGCCAAATCCTTCGTCAGCGCGTGGACTCCCAGCCGGATCTCGTCGTCCGAATTCTGGTCTGGGGCATGGGTCCGGTCTATTCTGGCAAGAGCCTGAAGATATTCCGGAAGACGGGCTGGAATGATCACCCCCGCATCCTCATGGAATTCGACTTCCGCCACCCGATCCGCGCCAGCCACCACCAGAAGATGGTCTGCGTCGACGATACGGTCGCCTTCCTCGGCGGCATAGACCTGACTGCCCGCCGCTGGGATTATCGCAACCATGCCATTCCAAACAAGCTGCGCTGCTCGCCCGATGGAACCTGCTACGGCCCGGTTCACGATGCGCAATCAATCGTAACCGGCGATGCCGCGAGGCTGGTCGGCGACGCATGCCGCAAGCGCTGGAAATGGGCGACGAAACAGGAGCTGGCACCTGGCCAGCCACATTCTGACGATCTCTGGCCAGTGGACCTGGCACCGGTTTTGACCGATTGCCCGGTCGCCCTTGCACTGACTGAACCGCTGAAGTGGAACGGCCGCCGCGGACGACGCGAAGCCATCCAACTGACGCACGATGCCCTACGCGCCGCGCGGAGCCACATCTATCTGGAATCGCAATATCTCGCCTCCTTTGCCGTCGCGCGCACGATTATGGATAGGCTTGCGGAAGCAGACGGCCCTGAGATCATCATTCTCGTGACCCAGGAATCGCACGGTTTCCTCGAAAAGCTGATGATGGGCCATAATCGGACCCGGCTCATCCGGCGGATGAAACGTCATGACCGCTATAATCGCCTGCGCGTCTATTACTCGGTGACGCAGGATGAGGAAGGCAAGGAGACGGAAATCATCGTCCATGCCAAGCTGGTCATCATCGATGACCGTTTCATCCGCATCGGATCATCGAACCTGAACAACCGCTCCGAAGGTCTGGATACGGAATCCGACCTGGCGTTCGAACCCGAGAAGGCAGAGGATAGAAAGGCAGTCCTCGATCTTCGTCACGATCTCCTCGCTGAACATCTTGGCTCGACGTCGGAAACCGTTGCCAGCCTTGTCGAAGAAACCGGATCGTTGATCCGTACCATCGAACGGCTGAACAATCAGCGTCGGGGCTTACGTCATTTCAACGTCGACGTTCTGCACGGAGAAACGGATTCGCTGATCGGCACCTCGCTGATCGATCCGCGCCGACCCTTCTGGCCATTCCGCCAGCTAAAGGTCGGCACGCGCTGGGCATTGTCACGCCTGATGCGCAGCTTCACCTGAAGGCTCGGAACGACCCGGACCTTCGCGGCGCGCCAGAATTTCTGTCAACAAAAACAGCGGCGCGCCGATCAGAAGCGGAACGAAGTAATAGAGCACCCGGAACGCGACCAGAGAGCCAATGGATGCGCCGGCAGGCAGCACCATCAGCATGGTTGCCTCCAGAACCCCCAGCCCTCCCGGAACGTGACTCAGCATGGCAGCAATCGTTGCCGTCACATAGGCGGTTGCGACTTGCAGATAGCCCGCATCGGTAAAGGCTGAGAGCAATTGATGCAGGGCGGCAGCCACGAAACCGAAGTTGACCGTCCCCACAGCAATCTGCGCGATACACATGGGCGTGGTCGGCATTTCCATACGGAAAGAGCGGAATTTCAGAGGTGGCCGCCCCCAGATCGAGCAAATGACATAGGCAACCGGATAGGCTAGAAATGCCAGCCCCAGCAACTTGCGAGGGCCCGGATCCAGCTGCAGGATTGTCTCTCCTGTGGGTGGCATCAGCAGCAGCGCAATACCTGCCAGCATGCTGAGGCCGAGCAGAACGGTCGCACCGCAGAACAGAATGACTTTCGCCACCTCGTCCCCGCTCAGTCCCCAGCGCGTGTAGAACCGATACCGCACGGCGCCGCTCGAAAGTGCGGCCCCTCCGACATTGTGGCCGATCGACAGTGCACAGAAAGATGCTAGCGCCGCCCTTGGATAAGCCTGACCCTTTCCGACATAGCGCAACCCTAGATAATCGAAGAGCGAAAGGCAGACGTAGGATGCGATGACACAGAGGAAGCCGGTCATGATCCGATAGGACGGGATTTGCGCCAGTGAGGACGTAATGTCGTCCAGACTATAGCGACTGAGACTGCGATACACCAGAACGAGCGCCACACAGATGATCAGCAGAATGAGTATACGAAGAAGATGCCGTCTCACGATGTCTCCTCGTCCTTCCGTTTCGTCGCAAAGGACCGCAGTTGCAGGGTTTGAGGGAACGAAACGCAGCCTCAAGGGGTTCCCCGCGTCATGATCGAACCTGACATCAATACGGCGCCACGGAGCAGCCGGACCATTCGAATTCTCTCATATAACGTTCACAGCTGCGTGGGCACCGACCGCAGGCTCGACCCCGGCCGCGTTGCGGACGTGATCGCGTCGTTGAAGCCGGATATCATCGGCCTGCAGGAGCTGGATGTTCGCCGGCGTCGCAGCGGCGGCATCGACCAGGCGGAAGTCATCGCCAATCGGCTGAAGATGAACTTTCATTTCCACCCGGCTCTCAGTGTTGAGGAAGAACTCTACGGAGATGCGCTTCTGACCGCACTGCCGGTGCGGCTGGTCCGGGCGGGCGGCCTGAAATCCTACGGGGAACCGCGCGGAGCAATATGGTCTGAGGTCGAGATGGGTGCGGTCAAGGTCAACGTCTTCAACACCCATCTCGGCCTGTTGCGACGCGATCGTTTGCGACAAGCGCAGGAACTGACCGGTCCAGACTGGATCGGTCATCGCGACTGCGCGAATAAGCCTCTCATCGTAATGGGCGACTTCAATTCCATTCCGTCATCCGCAGCCTATCGTAATCTCCTGAAACCTCTGCAGGATTCCAAGCAACAGACTGGGCGACGCCCCGACCCGACATTTCCCTCGCGCTTTCCGCTGTTGAGACTGGACCATATCTTTACCGCGAATGGCCCGCGCATCCTGTCCGCTGAAGCCGTCCGGAATGCAGCGACCCGTATCGCCTCCGATCATTTGCCCTTGCTGGCAATCGTGGAAGTCCCCGCCTGATTAACCATGCTGATTAATCGTACAAGATACGGAACAATGATGCCGCCTAGCCATTTTCAGGATGTCGCACAGGCGAGAGTTGGAGCGGCAGCGTCATAGAACCTCCCCCTTGGGCGTCCCCTCGTTGATCGAGGAGGCGCCCTTTCTTTGACATATCGCAATACGTGCGACCATTCGCGCCTGCGGCCAAACTTCCTATTGCTAAACGTCAAACGGCGGCCACATAGCTCTCATCAACAGGATTTCGGGGGACGAGGTCCATAATGAGGGCGAGACAATGTTCGAGCACTTTGACGCAACGCTTCTGGCGCGAATCCAGTTCGCGTTCACCGTATCCTTCCACATCATCTTTCCAGCCTTTTCCATAGGGCTTGCAAGCTATCTGGCCGTTCTGGAAGGCCTGTATCTGTGGACGAAAAAGCCGGTTTACCTGGAGCTCTTCGATTTCTGGAAAACGATTTTCGCGCTGGCCTTCGGCATGGGCGTCGTCTCCGGCATTGTCATGTCCTATCAGTTCGGCACCAATTGGAGCGTCTTTTCCGACAAGGCGGGGCCGGTGATCGGGCCACTGATGGGCTATGAGGTGCTTTCCGCCTTCTTCCTGGAGGCGGGTTTCCTTGGCGTCATGCTGTTCGGCAGAAAGCGTGTTGGCCCCGGCCTCCATTTTTTCGCAACCCTTATGGTGGCCTTCGGCACGCTGATGTCCGCGACCTGGATTCTGTCGGTGAACTCATGGATGCAGACGCCTGCGGGCTTTGCGATGAATGACAAGGGACAGTTCGTGCCGACCGACTGGTGGGCGGTCATCTTCAACCCGTCCTTTCCCTACCGCTTCACGCACATGGTTCTGGCTGCCTATCTCACCACGGCGCTGGTCGTCGGTGCCGTCGGTGCCTGGCATCTGTTGCGTCGCACGGCGCCGCTTCGGGCCGGAACCATGTTCTCCATGGCCATGGGAATGATTGCCGTCGTCGCGCCGATCCAGATTTTCGCCGGAGATATGCACGGCCTGAATACGCTGGAACACCAGCCCGCCAAGGTCATGGCCATGGAAGGCCATTTCGAGAGCCATCCGGATGGAGCGCCGCTCATTCTGTTCGGTCTCCCCGATCAGGACAACCAGCGGATCGATTATGCTGTGCAGATCCCGAAGCTTTCGAGCCTGATCCTGAAGCATGACCTGAACGCGCCGCTGAACGGACTGGATACCGTTGCGCGTGACAAACAGCCGCCGGTCGCGGTCGTGTTCTGGTCGTTCCGGGTCATGATTGCACTGGGTTTTGCCATGCTGGGCCTTGGCCTGTTCAGCCTCTACTGTCGCTTCCGCGGAACCCTTTACCAGAGCCAATCGCTACACCGTTTTGCACTCGTCATGGGTCCGGCAGGCTTTGTCGCCGTTCTTGCCGGATGGATCACCACCGAAGTCGGTCGCCAGCCCTATACGGTCTATGGCCATTTGCTGACGGCGGATTCGATCTCGCCAATTTCCGCCCCCGCCGTGGGAGCATCGCTTTTGGCCTTTGTCATCGTCTATTTCCTCGTCTTCGGTGCCGGCACCTTCTACATCCTGCGCCTGATGGGCCGCCTCCCACGCGATCCTGAACCGCATCTGGGCCAGGGTCCGATTCGCAGCGCGGGCATTACGCCCGCTCCGGCTCTTGCTGAAAACCATGCCAAACACGGAGGTGCCCATCATGGAGCTTGATCTTCCCTTCATCTGGGCGGCCATCATTGCCTTTGCCGTTCTCGCCTATGTGGTGCTGGATGGTTTCGATCTCGGTGTCGGCATCCTGTTTCCGTTCTTTCCGGAAAAGCACGACCGCGATGTCATGATGAATTCCGTCGCGCCCGTGTGGGACGGTAACGAGACATGGCTTGTCCTGGGCGGCGGTGGACTTCTGGCGGTCTTTCCACTTGCCTATGCCACCATTCTGCCAGCCCTGTACGCGCCGTTGATCGCAATGCTTCTGGCCCTGATCTTCCGAGGCGTGGCCTTCGAATATCGTTGGCGGACAAAACGAGCTGAATGGCTTTGGAACTTGGCCTTTGCCGGTGGCTCCACTGTCGCCGCCTTCACGCAAGGGGTGGCGCTTGGCGCGCTCGTGCAAGGAATTCCCGTCGCCAATCGCGCCTATTCCGGCGGCTGGTGGGACTGGCTGACACCCTTCTCCATCATGACGGGCTTTGCGCTCCTGATCGGTTACGCGCTGCTTGGCGCAACCTGGCTGGTGATGCGAACGACGGGAGAACTTGCCGAGCGGGCGCGCTGGTTTTCGTTCGTAACGGCCTTCGGCACCGTGGCCGCCATGGGCATTGTCAGCCTGTGGACGCCCTACCTGAAACCCGAATATCTGGATCGCTGGTTCCTCTATCCCGGCGCACTTTTCACGGTCATCGTGCCGCTACTGGTCGGCGGATGCCTCTATGGCATCATCACCGGGTTGCAGCACAACAAGGATACGCGCCCGTTTCTCTGCGCACTCGGCCTCTTCGTTCTGGCCTATATCGGCATCGGCATCAGCTTCTACCCGTATATCGTGCCGACATCCGTCACGATCTGGGATGCGGCGGCACCAAATGAAAGCCTCAGCTTCCTGCTGGTAGGGGCAGCCGTACTGGTTCCGGCAATCCTGATCTACACCTCCTATGCCTATTGGGTCTTCCGTGGAAAAATCGATCCTGAGGAAGGCTATCACTGATGCGGAGCGGCAAGGCAAAACAGCTCGCCTGGTTCGTCGGCCTGTGGCTGGCCGGCGTTCTGGCCGTCGGCATTGTCGGCCTCATCATCAAACTCTGGCTCGGTGCCTGAGGTCAGGGTCAGTGTCAGATCCGCCGGGTCAGCGCTATGATGTAGCGAGCCTCTGCCTCGGCCGGGTTGAAGAAGACGCACGGCTGCGGTGGCCCAAGTTCCAGGCAGTCTCCGGCGGTTAGATGATGAACCGTCTCGCCTTCGATGAACTCCAGTTCCCCCACTGTGACCCAGATCTGCTGGCGCTGGAAGGCAAAGGCTGATGCCGGATAGGGAATGCGAACACCTGCCGGGAGGGTAACCTCCAGCAATTCCAGCCCGTTGCCGGTCGCCGGAGAGATGGCGCGGCGCGTATAACCGGTTTCAGGATCGGTCCAGACCACCTGTTGGGCAGCCCGAACCAGCCGCTCCCCCGCCTGTTCCGCCAGCGCCAGAAGGCGTGAAAGCGGCAGGCCGAAAGCGCCGGAAAGTCGCCCGAGAACTGTCGCGGTCGGGCTTGCCTCGCACCGTTCGATCTTGCTGATCATGGCTTTCGACACGCCGGAACGCTCGGCCAGCTCGCTTAGCGACCAGCCGCGATCCTCCCGCTCCAACCGGATACGCTCTGCAATTGCCGCCGCTGCCTGCTCTTCACGCAGATCCATCTTGCAATCCTCAAAAATCGTCTCCTATAGTAGACGAAATTAAATCTATAAGAAACGCTCGACCTTTCTCGTCGCCACCAGAGGGACTTATGGCAGATCCAGTCAAACAGGAAATTCGCTTCAACGCGTTCGATATGAACTGTGTCGGGCATATCCAGCAAGGTCTTTGGGCGCATCCGCGTGATCAGTCGCATCGCTTCAACGAGATCTCCTACTGGATCGACTATGCCCGGCGGCTGGAGGAAGGGCTGTTCGACGGGATCTTCCTGGCCGATGTCGTCGGCGTCAACGATGTCTATGGCGGAAGTGCCGACGCAGCGCTACGCGGCGCAGCGCAGGTGCCGGTAAACGATCCTCTTCTGTTGGTGCCTGCCATGGCTGCCGTCACCAAACATCTTGGTTTCGGCATCACCGCGAACCTAACCTATGACGCGCCCTTCCTGTTTGCGCGGCGCATGTCCACGCTCGATCACCTGACGAACGGACGTATCGGCTGGAACATCGTGACGGGCTATCTCGATAGCGCCGCGAAAGCCATAGGGCTGGACCAGCAGGCCGCCCATGATGACCGCTATGATCTGGCGGACGAATATATGCAGGTGGTCTATCGCCTGTGGGAGGAAAGCTGGGCCGATGATGCCGTGCGCTTCGACCGCGACAATCATGTTTACGCCGATCCGGCAAAGGTGCGGGCCACCCGTCATGAGGGCAAGCAATACCGCTTGAACGCCATGCATCTTTCCAGCCCCTCGCCACAGCGAACGCCAGTGCTCTATCAGGCTGGGTCTTCCACGCGAGGACGGCAATTTGCGGCAACCCATGCGGAATGCGTTTTCGTCAACGGTCAGAAGATGGAAGGCGTTCGCGCCATCGTCGATGACATCAGGGCAAAAGCCGTGGAACTCGGCCGCTCGGCAAGCGACATCAAGGTCTTCATGGGGGCCACGATCGTCACGGGCAAAACAGCAAAGGACGCGCAGGAAAAGTTCGAGGAGTACCGCCGCTATGTGAGTTCGGAGGCCGCCCTTGTGCATGCGAGCGCCTCATTGGGCATCGATTTCGCGAAATATGACCTCGACGAACCGATCGAAACCGGCAAGAGCAATGCGATTGTCTCGAACGTCGAAGCGGTCAGCCGCAGTGCCGGACCGCAATGGACGAAGCGCAAGCTGCTGGAGCAGATGGTGCTGGGCAGCCGCCAACCCCCCATGGTCGGCTCTGCGGAAGAGATTGCCGATCAACTGATGGCGTGGGGCCAACAGGCAGGAATCGATGGCTTCAACCTGTCGCGCACGGTGGTGCCGGAATGTTTCGACGACATCATAGCCCATGTCATCCCGATCCTGCAGGAGCGTGGGGTCTACAAGACCAGCTACCGCGAGGGTACGTTGCGCGAAAAACTGTTTGGAGAGCCCCGCCTGCCAGATCGGCATAAAGCTGCGACCTTCCGCCAGAAAGATTGAAACGCGAATGCTGCAGGAAAATCGCTGGCACTTCCTAGGTTGGCTCTGCCTTTCGGTCGTCCTGTCGTTGTCGAGTTGGTTCTCGGCTACGGCCGTTGCACCGGAGATGAGCGCGGCGCTCACTTTTCCGGAAGGTTCCTCGGCGTGGCTGACCAATGGCGTTCAAATCGGTTTCGTAACTGGCGCGCTCCTGTCCAGTCTCATCAATCTGCCGGATATCGTGCGGATGAACCGGCTCGCCGCCGCATCTGCTGCACTGGCAGGGCTTGCGAATGCCGTACTGCTCCTGGAACCGGGTTTCGTCGGCGCGATAGCCTGCCGCTTCCTCACCGGGTTCGCATTGGCGGGTGTCTATCCACCAGCCATGAAACTGGCCGCCACTTGGTTTCAGCAGGGTCGTGGACTGGCACTTGGCTTCGTGATTGGCGCCCTGACCGCGGGCTCTTCCCTACCCCATCTGTTCCGCGGACTGACATCGGGATTGAACTGGCAACTGGTCGTCGTCCTATCGTCTCTTTCCGCCTTCATCGGCGCAGCCCTCCTGCTCTGGAAAATCGCGGAAGGCCCATACCCCTTCGCTCGCGCGATGTTTGACCCGCGCCAGATCGGCCAGATCATCCGCAACCGTGATCTGATGCTGGTGAATGCTGGCTATCTCGGCCATATGTGGGAACTCTATGCGCTCTGGGCCTGGCTTCTGGCCTATCTCAAGGCGGCACCAGCAGCATTTGCCAATGGTCCTGCGGGTGTCGGATCGCTCGCAACATTTGCAGCTCTGTCTGTAGGCGTCATTGGCTGCATTGCAGGAGGCATTCTGTCCGACCGTTTCGGACGCGCCAGAACTACGGCCGGCCTCATGCTCGCCTCCGGCACCTGTGCGCTTCTGGTCGGCTTCCTGTTCAACGGACCCTTCTGGCTGCTGATGATCGTCGTGCTGCTCTGGGGTATAACGGTCATCGGCGATAGCGCGCAGTTTTCGGCAGCGGCGACGGAAGTCTCAGAGCGGCACCTCGTCGGCACTGCCCTGTCCTTCCAGATGGGCCTCGGCTTTAGCCTGACAGTCGTCAGCATTTGGCTTATGCCGAAAATGGCCTCGCTGCTCGGAAGCTGGCAATGGTGTTTTGCCTTCCTCGCGCCCGGCCCCTTCCTCGGAGCCTGGGCGATGTTGAAGATCAGACGCCACGGTTAGGGATTCGCTTCTCCAACTGCCGGAAAGAGAAAACAAGAATGCCGGTCAGGATGAGATAGATGGCGGCCAGCAGCAAAAGCGGCTCGTAGGTCAGGAACGTATCCTGCCGCACCTTGGAAATGACGGCGTAGACATCCACCACCGTCACGGTTGCCACCAGCGGCGTCGACTTCAGCTGGATCACGGTTTCGCCCGTCAGGGTCGGCAGCGTGCGCTGGATCGCACGCGGAAGCCAGATGCGGCGGAACATGGTGAAACGGCCCATGCCATAGGCCTTGGCAGCTTCCAGCTCGCCCTTCGGCACGCCCGCAAAAGCGCCACGCATGACCTCCCCTTCATAGGCCGCAAACGAGATGGTCAAGGCAGCAAAGCCATAGGGCCATGCCTGCCGCAGATAGGGCCAGAGGAAGGACTGGCGAATTTCCGGATATTGGGCAAACAGCGAACCGAGGCCGTAATACAAGAGCCAGAGCTGAAGCAGAAGCGGCGTACCACGGATCAGCGTACAGAAGCCCCGTGCCAGCCAGGCCAGCGGCTTTGGTCCCGTCACCTGCACCAGTCCCAGAGGAACGGCGAGGATGAACCCGGCAATGGCTGTCGAAAACAGCATGACGACGGTTTCCCAGATGCCCCAGAGCAGACGCGTCTGGTATTTGGGTATCCAGTCCCAGCGCATGAACCAGGCCATGGAAAGCAGGATGGCCGCGAAGAGAACCATCAGAAAAATGCGATGCGGCTCGAAGAGGCTGCGCGCCTTCGGCGCCTGATAGGTGGGAATTCCGGTGACTTTGCTCATGCCGCCCCTTCCGGTCTCGCGAAACCGCGACGCGCCCGCTTTTCAATGATCCCGATGATGAGGTTGGAAACCAGCGTCACCATGAGATAGAGCGCACCGGCCGCAAGAAAGAAGGTGAGGAAGGCCTTGGTCGTGCCAGCCGCCTGCCGCGTCACGAGCGTCAATTCAGCAAAACCGACGACCGCCAGCAGCGCGGTATCCTTCGTTGCAATCAGCCAGAGGTTCGAAAGGCCCGGAATGGCATAGGGCAACATGGCCGGAAAGGTGATGCGGCGAAGCGAAAGCAGAGGCGACATGCCATAGGCACGCGCCGCCTCCAGCTGACCCGGAGGCACCGCGAGAATGGCGCCGCGCAGAACTTCGGTGGAATAAGCGCCCTGCACCACCCCGATCACGAAAATGCCCGCCGTCAGCCCGCTGATGTCGACTGCGGGAAGGCCCAGGAGCTGCATAAGCTGGTTCACCGCATCAGTGCCAGCATAGTACAGGATCAGGATCAACACGAGTTCCGGCACGCCGCGCACGACAGTGGTGTAGACCTCCAGCAGATCGCGCAGAATGGGGCCGCCCCAGAGCTTGCCCGCCGCGCCGCCAATACCGATGAAAAGCCCGAGTAGATAGCCGCCGATGGCCACCTGCAGGGACTTCAGAAGGCCCATCAACAGCACGCCACCCCAGCCGGGGGAAGATAAAGACAAAAGGCTCAAGTCAAAACTTGTTGCGCCCATGGGAAAATGCTTTCAGGGCTAGGAGCAATTCCAGCAAAGGTAGAAACCGGTTTTGCATCCGAAATAAGCACACAGCCGGATTTCTTCCCGTCGAAGAAACCCGGCTGCAACGAAGATCTGCTTACTTGCCGTAGATATTGAAGTCGAAATACTTCTTCGAAATAGTATCGTAGGTTCCGTTCGTACGGATGGCCTTGATGGCCGCGTTGAACTTGTCCTTCATGGCCGTGTCTTCCTTGCGAAGACCAACGCCGATGCCCGTGCCCAAAATGGCCGGATCGTCCTTCACGTCACCCCGCAGTTCGCAGCACGCCTTGCCCGCATCAGACTTCAGGAACGAGTCGAGCGTAATCAAATCGCCCTGAATGGCATCCAGGCGACCGGCGGCGAGGTCACTATTGGCCTCATCCTGCGTCTGGTATTCCTTGATTTCGGAAACGGACTTGCCGAAATATTTCTGCGCATATTCCGCTTGAATGGTGGAAACCTGAACGCCAAGGATCTTGCCCTTGAGGCCTTCGGCTGTAGGCTCGAACTTTACGCCCTTAGGGCCAATGACCGATGAAGGCGTGTTGTAATATTTGTCGGAGAAATCGATCGTCTTCTTGCGCTCGTCGGTGATCGACATCGAACTCATGATGGCGTCGATCTTCTTCGACGTTAGCGCGGGGATGAGGCCGTCAAAGGCAAGCGGCGTCAAAACGCACTTCAGCTTGGCTTCAGCACAAAGCGCGTCCATGATTTCCACTTCCCAGCCAACCCACTTACCGCTTGCATCCGGCGAGCTGAACGGCGGGTAAGGGCCGGAATCGACACCAACCTTCACTTCCTGCGCAGAAGCCGAGGCGAAGGCTGCCGCTGTCATGCACAGCGCCAGGGCGGTGGTACGGACAAAGTTTTTCATGATTTCCCCTTTCTAGATTTTTTGAATTTTGCTGTTACGCATTAGTGAATGGAGCTGATGAACTTCTTCAGCCGCTCCGATTGAGGGTTTTCGAAGATGGCCTCTGGCGGACCTTGCTCCTCGATAACGCCGCCATGCAGATAGATGACGTGGCTCGCCACCTGTCGCGCAAATTTCATTTCGTGGGTTACGAGGATCATCGTGCGGTTCTCTTTGGCGAGATCTCCGATCACGGAAAGAACCTCGCCGACCAGTTCTGGATCGAGCGCCGATGTCGGTTCATCGAAGAGCATCACCAGCGGCTGGATGGCAAGCGCCCGTGCAATGGCCGCGCGCTGCTGCTGGCCACCGGACAAAAATGCCGGATAGGCATCGCGCTTTTCGTAAAGCCCCACGCGGCGAAGCAGAGCCTCGGCCACGACAATCGCCTGATCCTTCGGCTGACCGAGAACATGCACCGGCACTTCGATGACGTTTTGCAGGACCGTCATATGCTGCCAGAGGTTGAAACTCTGGAACACCATGCCAAGCTTGGTACGGATGCGCTGGATTTGTCGGCGGTTGGCTGGCATCAGCCCGCCGCGGCCATCCTGCTTCATCTCGATCGTTTCACCGTGAATGGTCACGCTGCCCGCTGTTGGAAGCTCCAGCATGTTGATGCATCTGAGAAAGGTGGATTTCCCCGATCCGCTCCCACCGATAAGGGCGATCACATCCCCTTGGCTGGCAGAGAGGGAAACCCCCTTCAAAACCTCCAGCGGACCAAAACGCTTGTACAGATCGCGAACTTCAATGGCTTGCGCCTTGTCCGTCATATTACCTTCACCGTCGGCATCTATCTGCCGATCAACTCTTGCCAACTGTTCCCCCAGCATTTCTTCTTGTGAGGCAGTGCTGGCGCTGCGATTAAGCACTAACTTTTGCACTTGTTCGAAAATTACTCAAGCACTTAAAAATCTCGCTCCCGGCTCGGAAGCGGGCATCCAGAGCTTTGCTGCCGCTCCTCACAAAATCTGAGAACGAACAGTTTGCATGATCGCATTGCCGTGGCCGGAGGATCACGCTAAACGGCCTGACATTGATTTCAACGGAGGATTTGCCGTGCGCTATGCATCCATCACCGATCGCCTTGCCGATCTTGGTTCCGGTCGCTGGGCATTGCATCTTGCAGCCCGGCGAATGAAGGCGGAAGGGCAACCCATCATCGAATTGACGATCGGTGAGCCGGACATGCCTCCGCACGAAGACCTTTTGGCCGAGTGCTCCCGCGCCATGTATGCGGGCCGTACCCGTTATTCCAATGGCCGGGGCGAACCTGCCGTCCTGAAAGCGCTGGTAAACAAGTATTCCAATCGACGTCCGGGCGTGACGGAAAAGAACTTTCTCTGCTTTCCAGGTACTCAGACCGCACTTTTCGCAGTGATGATGGGGCTGGCCGAAGCAGGCGACGGCATATTGGTGGGCGATCCGCTCTACGCGACCTATGAGGGAGTCATCGCCTCCACGGGCGCGCATATCATCCCGGTGCCACTGCGGCCCGAGAACCGCTTCCATATGCAGGCAGCAGATCTTGAACGCGCCATCACGCCGGAAGCGCGCGTGCTTCTGCTCAACACGCCGCACAATCCGACCGGCGCCGTCCTCACGGAACAGGAAATCGCAGCAATTGGCGCAGTCTGCCGCAAGCACGACCTCTGGATCGTGTGCGACGAAGTCTATGAACAGCTGATTTTCGGCGAAGGCTTCGCCTCTCCTTTCGACATGCCGGAGCTAGCGGAACGTACAATTGTTGTTTCGTCGATCTCCAAATCTCACGCGGCGCCGGGCTTCCGCAGCGGCTGGGCAGCGGGACCGGAAGAGTTCTGCGAAAAGCTTTTACCCGTTTCTGAAACCATGCTGTTCGGCGTGCAGCCCTTTATCTCCGATATGACGGCGCTGGCCCTGTCACGCCCCTTCGAGACGGCGGGCATCATGCGTGACAATTACAGCCGCCGTGCCGCAATCGTCGAGAAAACGCTGGCCGGAAGCAACCTCCTGAAACCCATGATGCCGGAAGGCGGCATGTTCGTGGTAGTGGATGTGACGGCGACAGGCCTCGGCGGAGCCGATTATGCCTGGGAACTGCTGCGCAAGGAGCAGGTGGCCGTCATGCCGGGCTCTTCCTTTGGCCATCAGGCGGCGGGGTTCATCCGGATTTCGCTGACCGTACCGGATGATGTTCTGGAACAAGCAGTCCGCCGCATGGCAAGCCTTGCAGGACGGCTGGCTGCCATGCCCGCCGAAGAACGGGCGCAACTGGGCGCCTGACCACCTGTGACCTTCGACACGGCTCAGCCGGGATTGAGTTGACCGGAACATCCATTGTTGCGGTCATTTTTTGCGCTCGCCTTGCATATTGGGTAACCTTGACGGATGTCAGGTCCGTCAGCGGCAAGCTTGGTGATTTAGAATTAACACTTAGCCCCCGATAACAGGCGCAGCAGAAGCTTCTGCCCGGACCGCGTAATGGCAAGTATCGAGACGAAAACATCGCATATAGACCCGGATACGGGTTACCCGCCCTTCACCTTTGGCGGCCAATTGAGAATGATGGCCGGTGCATTCTGGTCGTCTCAAGTCAGAAACAAGGTACTTTTGCTGATCGTTGGGCTTCTGACGATCATCCTGACCACTGTCTATGCACAATACCGTCTGAACTACTGGAACACGCCGTTCTACAATGCGCTTGAGCAACGTGATCTCGACGGTTTTTTTGAGCAATTGAAGGTATTCTTCATCATCGCCGGTTCTCTGCTTGTGCTGAACGTCATCCAGGCCTGGCTGAACCAGATGACGGCACTGTTCATGCGCGAAGGATTGACGCGAGACCTCGTCGATCAGTGGATGCATCCGCGAAGGGCTCTAAGACTGGCAGCCCTTGGCAAGATCGGCATCAACCCGGATCAGCGGCTTCATGAGGATGCGCGCAATCTCGCGGAACTGACGACGACGCTTGCCATCGGGCTGGTAAATGCCACCATCCTGCTGGCCAGTTTCATCGGTGTCCTCTGGGTGCTTTCTGCCGATTTTGCCTTTACCTTCAACGGTCGGCAGATCGCCATTCCGGGCTATATGGTCTGGGCAGCACTACTTTATGCGGGCTCCGCGTCGATGCTCAGCAACTATGTTGGCCGAAAGCTGCCGACACTGAACACGCAGCGCTACTCACAGGAAGCCGAGCTACGCTTCACGCTCATGCGGACCAATGAAAACATGTTGGCAATCACGCTAACCAATGGCGAAGACAGCGAGCGGCGGCGGATCCAGCAGGGCATCAGCGAGGTTCTCGCCATCATCCGGCGGCTGGCCTTCGCCTATACCAATCTGACATGGGTTTCTGCCGGGTTCGGCTGGCTCACCACCATCGCACCGATCCTGATTGCGGCACCGGTCTATTTCAGTGGCGGTCTTTCCTTTGGCGGTCTTATGATGGCGGTCGGTGCGTTCAATCAGGTCAACACGGCGCTGCGCTGGTATATCGATAACTTCCGTCCCATTGCCGACTGGAAAGCCGCTCTCTATCGCGTTTCGGTGTTTCGAAGGGCATTGATCGAACTCGACAATGAGCATGCAGGACCGGAAACACTGAGGGTGGAACAGGATGAGGCCGAGCAACTGACCCTTAAAGATCTGCTCCTGTCGCCAAGACCCAACAGCTCCGGCAGCGACCGTGGGCTGCGGCTCGATGGAGAATATGTGATCTTTCCCGGTGAACGGATCATGGTCAACGGCGATCCCCGGGCCAACCGTCGCCTCTTGTTCCAGGCGATTGCGGGGCTGTGGCCCTGGGGCAAGGGAACGATCCGCCTGCCGAAATCCGGCTCGATGCTTCTGGTCCCGCAGAAGGGCTTTTTTCCGGACGCAACTCTGGAAGAAGTTCTCACCTACCCGATGCCGGCCGCTACCTACACGCCGGACGCGATGGGCAATGCCCTTGAAACAGTCGGCCTTGGCCGATTGACGGAAAAGTTGTCGGCTCGCGAAAGATGGGAGCGTGTCCTGCAGGAAGATGATCAGATGCGCCTTCGCATCGCAAATGCGCTGCTGGTCAAGCCGCGATGGATCGTTCTTGATGATGCATTCGAGGCGCTGGAAACGGAGACCCAGTCAGAACTCCTTGCAATCCTGAATATGATGTCGGAGGCAACAGTCATTTATGTCGGACGGTCAGAGACATTTCTGCCAAGTTCAACACGACTGATCCATCTCCAGCCCTATTAAAACTCCATGCAGAATGACGCGATACCGGGACAATTGATGAATGCGTTATGTATTTCATAAGGTTTGAGCTGATAAATTGGCACCCATAGATTGAGTTGAGGGCGTTATGCCGGGCAAGCAACATGGACAAGGGCAGTCACGTCTGCAAAGGAAACTGATCGAAGAGTTCCGGCTGGGCGATTCGAATCCCGATTTGTTTTCCCGCTCCCTGTGCGACTTCATTGCAAAATTCTGCAGCGCTCCGATCGCCTACATTTCCTTGATCGATGACAAGACGCAGATCATCCAGGCAAGCGTCGGCGCAGATCTGAAAAAGATGCCGCGCGAGGATAGCATCTGCAATCTGACCGTCGAAGGGGGCAGCCCTCTCGTCATCCTCGACACCGAGACCGATGACAGGGTGAAGAATCTTCCGATCGTGACGGGTGATACTGCGATACGCTTCTATGCCGGCGCTCCGTTGAAAACCTTCAGCGGAGAGACGATGGGCGCGCTCTGCATTGCCGACACCAGCGCGAGAACGGAATTTTCAAGCTCGGATTACGATCGTCTGCAAGAGGCCGCACGCCTGTTGATGAACCACTATGAAGAGCGTCGCGAGGGCTTTCCGGGCCAGACCGCCGCAAGCTTCATCAATGCGACCGAACTCTCCATGATCTCGGTGGATCATCAGGGCCGCATCCAGTTCGTCAACAACAGCCTTCTCAAATTGTTGGGCTATGAGCGTGGCCAATTGATCGGGAGAGACGTTGAAATCATCATCCCAATGCGGTTTCGTGCCTCCCATCATAAGAGTTTCGAACGACTGTCCGATAAGAAAGGTCCGCTGCTTGATGGCAAGACGGTAGAGGTGTTCGCACGGCGGAGCGATGGAAGCGAGATCCCGATCGAGATCACGCTTTCTGCCTGGAACGACGATGGCGGAATGGGCGTCGGCGCCATCATCAACGACATTTCTGAACGTCGGGAACGCGACAAGCGTCTTCTGCGGCTTGCCAATCAGGATCCCGTCACAGGCTTCAACACCCGCCATCGCTTCGATGAGCTTATCGATCAGCATTGCCAGACACATGTTGCAGGTACACTCTTGCTGATCGAACTCGATGGCCTGAAGGAAACGGGAGACCGGCTCGGCCAGGACATATTCGATACCTTGCTCCAAAATATCGCCGTGCGCCTGCCGCGCATCCTGACCAAGGAAAGTGTTATCGCAAGGCTTGGCGAGGAACAGATTGGTCTGCTCGTCCAGTCGGCGCAAACCGTTGAAGAAGCGCGAACTCTCGCTCAGGCGGCCATGGACGAGCTTGTTTTACCCTTTGACCTGGGCTCGATGAAGCTGAAGCTCGGAGCTGCGATCGGTTGGGCCTTGCGTCAGGACACGACAAATGCGCGCGAGTGGCTAGCCAACGCCGATTTTGCACTGGCGCATGCACGAAAGGCCGGCGGCAACAGCTGCGTGGCCTATGAAGGACATGTCGAACAGACATCGCAGCAGCGCCGTGTGGCTCGAGACGAACTGTTGGAAGCGCTGCGCAAGCAGCAATTCGTGCTGCACTACCAGCCCCAGGTACTCCTGGAAACCGGAGAACTATCGGGCATCGAAGCCCTGATCCGCTGGCAGCATCCTGAAAAAGGCCTCCTGATGCCCGGGCATTTTCTGCCGGCCCTGGAACAGAGCGCCATCAGTCTCGATGTCGGCGCATGGGTGTTGAACGAGGCTATCCGTCAACTTGGCACATGGGTCGCCAAGGGTCTGCCTCCGATCAAGATGGGCATGAACCTGTTTCCGTCGCAGATGCGGGGAAGCGATCTTCCGGCACAGGTCAGTCAGCTCTCACGCGATCATGGCGTCGATCCACGCTGGCTGGAGTTGGAAATCACGGAGACCGCAACGCTTGAAGACGAAGGTAGATCCTTCGAACTGATCAGTGAATTGCGCGAACTGGGCATCGGCATCGCATTCGACGATTTCGGCACCGGCTATGCCTCGCTCGGTTCGCTCCAGCGCTATCCGATTACGACGCTGAAGATCGACCGAGGCTTTGTGCGCGATCTTCTGACACGCCAGAGAGATTCGGCAATCACACGCGCGCTTATCATGCTCAGCCATGATCTCGGCCTGAAGACGATTGCGGAGGGCGTCGAAACGCTGGATCAGCAGATTGCGCTTCGCTTGATGGGTTGCGATTACGGCCAGGGTTATCTCTACGGAAAAGCCCTTCCCGCGGCAGATATCGAGGCCATGCTTGCCTCGCGCGCCAAGCCGCCAAGCAAACAGGCCCGCCGAAAAACCTGACAAACCCCTCAGACGGAAAACGTCAATCCAGCAGGGCGCGCAGCTGCACGGCAAGCTCGCGCGCCGTATAGGGTTTTTTCAGCCAGCTTTCGTCAGCCGCAAGTTCTTTTCCAGCCACCTCCGGCTCGGCATAGCCCGACGTAAAGAGAATGCGGATCTCGGGCCATCGCTCACGCACGCGTTCCGCCAGCTGATCTCCCGACATTCCGGGCATCGAAATATCGGTAAAGACGAGAGCGACATCGTCGTGCTTTTCCAGCAACTCGAGTGCCTCGACGCCGTTTGATGCCTCATGGACCTTGTAGCCCATGCTTTCAAGCCGGGCCACGGCGACGCGACGAACACGAGGATCATCCTCGACCGCCAGAATGACCTCATCGCCACCCGGATAGTCCATGACAGGCGATGAAATGTCTTCTGTATGGCCGGACGCAGCGGTTCCTTGCACCGCAGGCAAAAACAGCCGGATGCTGGTTCCCTGACCCGGCTCGCTGTAGATCTGGATATGTCCGCCCGATTGGCGAACAAAACCGTAGACCATGCTGAGGCCAAGCCCGGTGCCCGCCCCCATGGTCTTGGTCGTGAAGAAGGGCTCGAAGGCGCGCTGCTTCACCTCATCCGTCATGCCAGTCCCGGTATCTGTAACCGAGACCAGCACGTAATCGCCTGCCCGAAGCTGCGGATACATTTGCGCATAGTCAAAATCCAGATGACTACGGCTGACCTCAATGGTCAATAGACCGCCGCCCGGCATGGCGTCACGGGCATTGAGAGTGAGGTTCAGAAGCGCGTTCTGCAACTGCGGCCCGTCAACCAGCGCCTCGTTCTCTCCAGCCCGGATAACCGTGCGCAATTCCACCCGATCCCCGATGGTGCGGCGGATGAGTTCCGAAAAGCTGGAAATCATCTGCCCAAGATCCGTCAGGCGCGGATTGAGCGGCTGGCGGCGTCCGAAGGCGAGCAGTTGAGCTGTCAACTTCGCGCCGTCGTCGGTCGCACCCTGCGCTTCTCGCAGCAGAACCTGCGCCTTGGGATCGCGCACCCGCATTTCCAGCATTTCCAGATTGCCGCTGATGATGGTCAGCAGGTTGTTGAAGTCATGCGCCAGACCACCCGTCAGTTGGCCGATGGCTTCCATCTTCTGGGATTGCCGCAGCTCCTCCTCGATCTTGTGCCTGCTCGTCAGATCGCGGATGAAGCCGGTAAAGATTCGCTTGCCGCTGGAAATCGCCTCACCGACCGCCAGCTCCATCGGGAAGGTGGACCCGTCCTTGCGCAACCCCTTGACCACACGACCGAGGCCGATGATGCGGCGCTGTCCGGTCCGCAGATAATTGCGGATATAATTGTCATGATTGTCGCGGTCGGGCGTCGGCATCAACATGCGCACATTGCGGCCCTCGACCTCATGCGCTTCGTAACCGAAAAGATCTTCTGCGGTCGTACTGAAGGAGGTGATCGTGCCCGCCTCGTCGATGACCACCATGGCCTCCGGCACGGTTTGCAGGATCGAGCGGAAATGCGCTTCTCGAGCCGCAAGATTCTCCTGGATCGTGGCGGCTGCGCGAAAATCCTCGTTGAACTGGACAAGGAGATCCGTACCGTCCTCATCGCGTCCGAACGGTATCCAGCGGCTGAGCACCGAGATCGTATGGCCGTCCTTGTGACGATATTCGAGATTGGATTTCCAGGATCCTTCCGCTCGGATCGAAGACGCGATATCCTCAAGCGAAATATCGGGCTTCGGCGACAGAAGTTCGGTCACATGCAAGCCGATAACCTCGTCGCGCGTCCAGCCGAAGAGCGCAACACTTCCCGTGCTCCAGTCGCTGATCACGCCTTGGGTCGTATGAACGATGAGATTGACCGGATCGAGCAGCGACAACAAACCCGCACTGTTAACCGCGCCGGTGTCGAGGGTTCGAAACTCTGCCATGCTTGCCAGTCAACCTTTCGTTCAATCAGTGGGGCCATACCGCCTGCCGGGTTTTCACGGCACGATCTCCAACATTCTCATAACTATCGCCATCACCGCACAGCGCAAGAAGTTTTCCCGGCTTGGTCACGTCGAAGGCATGGCGACCGTTCGGCGTGATGATGCCGCGCTGGATTAGCTTGGTGACGGTACGAGACACCGTTTCAATGGTCAGCCCGAGATAATCGGCCATGTCCTGACGGCTCATGGCCAGTTCGACGGTCTTTGGCATCTGGGTCTGCCCGGATTGGCGCTGACCCAGCATCATCAGGAAGCTGCAAAGACGTTCCTCTGCACTCTTTCGCGACAGAAGCACCATCTGATCCTGTGCAGCAGCCATCTCATCGCACATCAGCGAGAAAAGCTGCGGACGAAGCTCTGGCGAATTCTCGATCGCATCCTGAAACGCCTTTCGTGTCAGGCGACGAACCTTGACCGGCGTGACCGCTTCCGCACTGTAGAGGTAGACATTCTTGAGCGAGAGACCCACCATGTCGCCAGCGTACAGGAAGCCGGTAATGACGCGGCGCCCGTCGGCAATAATCTTGAAGATGCGCAATACGCCTTCCGTGATTTCGAAAATGTGCTGCGCGCGGTCGCCTTCCCAGAACAGGCCTTCGCCCACATCCAGCGTCTCGCGCGGGGAAGTAGAAAACAGCTCTTCCATCGTTGCCATTTGCGGCTTCATGGTTGCCATGGCTGCAATCGTCGCCTGTGTGGTGGAAGCTGTCGAAAACATGATCTATCCCTCTGTATTGATGGCCTCAATATGACGGGCGGCGGTGACAGAAGGATGCCTGTCATGTTACGGTTGGTGAAATCGTGTAACAGTTTGTAACAGCATAATATGCCAGTCAGGTCAGCAGGATGGCGATGATGGAGAAGCGTGCGGAACGGATTCTCATTGTTGATGACGATCCGCGTATCCGTCAGATGGTAACCCGCTATTTCGAAGACGAAGGCTTTGTCGTGCATGGCGCCGCAGATGGTAACGGCATGCGCAAGGCGCTCGCCGATTACAGCGTCGATCTCATTCTGCTCGATCTGGTTCTACCCCAGAGCGAGGACGGACTGGCCTTAGCGCGGGAAGTCAGGGCAGGATCCGATGTGCCGATCGTCATGCTGACTGGTCGCGATGACGTGCTGGACCGGATCATCGGACTTGAGGTCGGTGCCGATGACTATATCCCCAAGCCGTTCCACCTTCGCGAAGTGCTCGCGCGAGTAAGAAGCATTCTGCGAAGGCGCAAGCTGGCGGAACCTGCACAGAGCCACGCCGACCCCGGTCAGACACTTGAATTTGACGGATGGCGGCTGGAAATTCACCGTCGTCGCCTTCTCAATCCCGAGCAGCAGGAAATCGAGCTGACGACCGGCGAGTTCGATATGCTCACCGTCATGATCCGCAATGCAGGCCGCGTACTGACGCGTGAGATGCTGATGGACCAGACCCGCGGTCGGCAATTCGACGCCTATGACCGGGCCATCGACGCCCAGATTGCGCGATTACGCAAGAAGATCGAGCCGAACCCGGCGCAGCCCACCTTCATTCGCTCCGTTCGTGGCGTCGGTTATATCTTCACCGGTGAGAACAACGGCTAGAGCATGGCACGCAAAAGTGTGCAGCGGTTTTGCGATAACGACATGCGAAAGAACAAAGAGATAAAGCGTCAAAAGCGAATCTGAAAGATCGCGCCATGCTTTAGACCTATGGCCGTTCAGGCTGCGACAGTTTCCCGTAACACGCTACCCGTCTTGTAGGCCAGCGCAACAAGACCATCATGCATTGCCCGGCGAACGCCGTCTTCGTCGACGACGGTCGCAATCACCTGCACCGGAACGTCCAAAACCGGTCCTTCTTCGGTCTGCATCACTCGGGTCATGCACAGCGCCTTGAGATAACCTCGTCCATTGGCGCAAACGATCAGCCGCTCGTTGCGGTCAGGTTGGTCATGACCCTTGATAATGGTTTCGCAGAACTCTCGCCATTGCGCCAAGTCTGTTGCAATCCGGCCAGCCGTAGCAAGCGGAAACGCGCGATCGATTTCCGGGATCGTCATGTCGGCAACTTGATAGGCAAGATCCATGATCATTCCTTCGAGGGGCACCGCCCCTTCGTCTCCACGCGCAATACCCTGTCTTGCACGCTTATCCACGATCATGTGATAGCCTGCAACATTCCCTCATGCTTTGCGCAGAATCAACTGCGGCAAATTTGCAGGTCAAAAAATCTGAAGGACCGGGGAAAGCAGGAGACGTCCGGTTTCAGCATCTGCGATGCCGAGATCGGTCTGGTGCGGCCCTGCGTTGCACGCGAGCGTCGCGCCGAAACAGGCCTTGAACACCAGATAGGGCGGTTGCCAGTCGACAATGGCATCCATAGCCTGACGGACTGCGGTAAACTGCGCGGCAACTTCACCGAGATGGTCCTGCGACACAAGCCCGCCCAGCGGAAGCGGAAGCAGCGCCTGCACGACGCCGCCCGAAACGACCGCGAGACCGCCACCGGCATCGATGACAGCATTAGCCGCCAGCGCCATATCGGCGGGATCCCGGCCGAAGACAGTCAGATTGTGACTATCATGAGACACGGTGGATGCAAAGGCGCCCCGCCAATCTCCCCAGCCGGTGAGAAAGCCCGTTCGTACAATTGGCTCAGCCAATCCATGACGATGGATGACCGAGATCAGCGTCGTTCCCTTCGGCGGAACAACGTGAGCATCGACCACGTCGGCGGTCGCTCCCCCCCATTGCGTGAAGCGTGGACGATCGATCGTGGCAATTTTCACCTGCCGCGCATCGGCACTATCGACTGCAACCCGGAAATCATCCGGCGACAGATGAGAAAGCCTGACAGTCCCCTGCAGAATTTCGCTCGATGCCTCGAGAGCAGGCTGAAGCAGCGCACCGCCGGCGGCCACTTCGCGCCCGGAAACGAAAACACGACGCGCCTCGAAGCTCTCGAGATCCTCGAACAGCACGAGATCGGCACGGCGACCCGGTGCAATCACACCAAGATCCTGCCGTTCGAGCCGGCGTGCAGCATTGATTGTCGCAGCCTGCAGCGCCCATTCCGGCTTCATGCCATAGCGGACCAGACGTCGGACGACATCGTCCAGTCCACCGCCCTTGTGCAGATCGTCGGGAAAGACGTCATCGGTGCAAAGCGTGACTGTTTGCGGCAAATGCCCCAGCCGGTTGAGGGCATCGACGAACTCCGGCAACAGATGATCGTGACTTCCCCGTAGCTCGATCGTCAGACCGGCGCGCAGCTTTTCCATGAGGTCATAGGCAGAAACCAGCTCGTGGTCGGACGAGACGCCTGCCGTAACGAACGCCTGAAGATCCGGTCCAGACAGCCCGCGCGCATGACCGCAGACAAGCTTGCGCGTCGTGAGGCCCGCCTGAATTATTCCCTCCATACGGGCATCGCCTTCGATGATGCCGCGCATGTTCATCATTTCGGCGATACCGGCAATCTCCTGCCGGGCGAGCAGATCCTCCAGCACGGTCGCATCGAAATCGGCGCCTGCCCGCTCCAGTCCCGGCGCGGATGGCACGGAGGATGGCGCAAGCAGCATGACACGAAGCGGAAGATCGATCACCGCATCTGCTGCCCAGTTTACACCGGCTATTCCCACGACATTGCCGAACTCATGCGGATCCCAGACAACTGTGGTCACACCCCGTGGCACGACGGCCTGGGCATAGGCAGCGGGTGTCACCATCGAGCTTTCGATATGCATATGCGTGTCGATCAGCCCCGGAGCAATAAAGGTTCCAGTAGCATTGACAACGGAAGCGGCGTTTTCGAAACGACCCGGTTCATGGACACTTGCGATCAGGGGACCGACAAGCCCTACATCCACAAGCCTTCTCTCGCCGGTGATCACGTCGAGAACCGTACCGCCTTTCAGAAGACAGTCGAAGGGCACCTCCCCACGCGCAGCCTGTACCGCCCTGCGGCGCAGTTCCGGCAGGTTGAGATCCATCAGTTCAAAGGGGCGAGTCATAGGCTGGCTTCGACTTTCAGAACTTGCAAGATGAGATCGCGCGCGGCATCGACGTTGATATCCTGCGCAAAGAAGGCATTGAAGGGTGACCGGCCGGTGCGGGTCTCGATCACGGTACGGCCGCGGGTGTGGGTGCCGGAAAGCTCTACATCAAGCCTCGCCTCTCGCCAGGACACAAGATCCGGCCGCGTGAAGGCAACGGCTGCAACGGCATCGTAGAGCGACATGGCACTTCGCCCGCGGCTGATGGCAATGTTGATAAAGCCTTCCAGAAGGTCTGCGAGCAGTTTTGCATTTCTCCCGCCCGCGTGACGGATGGGTGGGACATCGGAGGGACCGGCCAGCACCTTGCGGCACACATCGAGATCCACCATCCGGACCGGAACATTCTGGGCAAGCAGGATGGCAAGCGCCTCCGGATCAGCAAGCGCGTTGAATTCCGCAGAAGCGGTATGGTTGCCGGTCGTCAATCCCCCACCCATCCAGACAAGCTCGCCGATGCGACACGCCAGTTCGGGCCGGGCCAGAACGAGTGCAGCCAGATTTGTCAGTGGCCCGAGCGCAAGAATTCGTCGGTCTTCGCCCGATTGCAGATAGCCGGACAAGGCATCGAAAGCGGAAGGCGTGTCAGCAAGGGTCACTCCCATCGGGAGATGCAGCCCCGTTGACGGCATGCCTCCGGTTCCGAGAATACTCTGCGCCGTTTCGAGTACGCTCAGAACAGGCAGCGACCGACCGCGATGAACGGGAAAGCGCCAGTTAAAGACATGGGCGGCGCCAGCGGCATTCTTTTCCACCTGCTCTAGCGGTGCATTGCCGAAAACCAACGACACGCCATCGATGGCCTCCGTGCTGTGACAGACGACCAGCAAGGCAACGATATCGTCAAAACCCATATCGGTGTCGATCCAGACACCCATCAAGCCGCTCCCGGCAGGGATGGTTTTGGATGCCACGCAAAAAAGCCGCGCACGATGACACGGAAAAGACCTGATGCCGTGTGCATCGCGCGCGACGACCGGACAAACTCCGCCGCTTCCGGAGTAGGACCGGCAATGAGGGACAGGCCGCGAACCTGACCAGCTTTAATTCGGGGGATGCTGAATGCTATAGATGTATTACAAATCACAACCAAGGCCAAAATACGACCGTACCGGCCCGAAGTGACAGATCTGCTCATGACGTCACCTCGGAATGTCCAGCCTTGCCGGAGGATGGCCGGACCAGAAGTTCCATCGCAACGCGATCAGGACTTGCCTTCACGGTTCCGCTTTCCGTGCGCTCTGCCTGATCAGGCCGCTCGATCGACTTCACAAGCGCTTCGACTGCAATGCGTCCGATTTCGGCCATATCCGCCCGCATCGTCGTCAGACCCGGCGTGATGGCTGACGACCAGATCAGATCGTCGAAACCTGTGACGCTGACGCGGTCCGGTACGCTGAAACCCGCACCCTGCAGTTCGGTCAGTACCCTCAGTGCGGTCAGGTCAGACAGTGTTGCGACGGCAGTCACGCCCCGCGCAACATAATCCGCAAGCCCAAGAGAGCCGACGGCTCCGTCCTGCTCAGCAAGATCCTCCGTGAAGATCAATTCGACGCGCGCCTGTTCACCCAAACCCTGCTTCAGTCCCTCGATCCGATCCGCCTGCACGATCGAACGCGAACTCATCGCCACGATCAGCACATGCTGGTGACCGAGTTCGGCGAGATAGGTGCCCATCTTAACGCCGCCGTCATGGTGATCGGCAGAGACGGTATTGCCGGGCGTGGATGGGGAATCGATCATGGCGAGCGGCCGTCCGATATCGGTTACCCGGGTTCCGCGTCTGGGAATCACCAGCATGCCATCCACGCCGCGCTCGAGGAGACGATTGATCGCTTGCGATTGCCCTTCCGTGCTGCCTCGTGCATCGCCGATCAGGACACCGTAACCACGGGTCGATGCGGCCTGCTCGATCGCCTGCGCGATCTGCGGAAAGAGCGGGTTGGAAATGTCCGGAAGGACCAGCCCCAACACGCCGCTGCGACCTGTTCTGAGCGCCCGCCCAGCGCTGCTGGGTACATAACCGATTTCACGGGCCCCGTCGCGAATGCGTTGCGCAAGCTCAGGCGAAATCCTTCCCTTACCCGACAACGCATTCGACACCGTCGCCACGGAGACGTTGAACGTTTCGGCCAGCAGAGTAAGTTTGGGCTTGGGCTTCATACCGCACCGGATCGGGTTAATCGTTTAATCGGATAATAAGGAATACTGAAACTGTCCAGCCCCTTGTGACCGAGACTTCCATTCTTCCTAAAGCCGTCGGGGTGCAGGACGCAATCGGCTTCTCAACCACAGTCGGTCCAAAACGCTTCACCAGGGCAATGGTCGGGTTGCGGACCTACGGGAAACGGCGGATCATAGGAGTGATCGGTGCGGTTTTCCATGAATGGCAAGCTTTTTGCAGTATTATTTCTTGCCGGGACGTGGCTTCCTCTGGCAGGAATTAACGAAGATCAAGACGTGCCGGCCACTCGTTGCAGCGAGGAACGAGAGAAATGTCCGCTGGAGACCTGAAATGAGCGCACTGCATCCTTTGCAAAACGATACCCGCCGGGGAGCGCCTGCCCGGATGGAGCCGCTTGCAAAATTGCCGGTCTTCCTGGACCTGAACGACAGACGGGTCGTGTTGGCGGGTGGCTCCGAGGGAGCCGCCTGGAAAGCCGAGCTTCTGGTAGCTTGCGGCGCCTTCGTCGATGTTTACTGTCCGGCCGATGAGCTTTCAGACACCTTTCGACAGCTGCTGGCGAACGACGCGGCGTTGGAGCAGCCTCGGTTGACGCATCATGACAGGCCATGGTCGATAACCTCATTCGAGGGAGCGGCGATCGCACTCGGCGACTGCGAGACGGATGAGGACGCGAAGGCGTTCTACTGCGCGGCCAAGGCGGCGCGTGTTCCGGTCAACGTTATCGACAAGCCGGCATTCTGCGAGTTCCAGTTCGGCTCTATCGTCAACCGCTCTCCGGTCATCATCGGCATTTCGACCGATGGAGCAGCGCCTATTCTGGGCCAGGCAATCCGCCGCCGCATCGAGACATTACTTCCGCCGACGCTGAAAAGCTGGGCGGAAATCGCCCAATCGATTCGCGGCGCAATAAACGAGCGACTGAAGCCCGGAACCGAGCGCCGCACCTTCTGGGAACGCTTCGTAGATCGCGTATTCCGCGAAAAGCCTGCTGAAAATATAGGCGATACGCTCGTTCGTGAAGCGGAGGCCATTGCACGGGCAAGCGAAACGGAGACCGGTACCGGCAAGGTGACATTGGTCGGGGCTGGCCCCGGCGACGCAGAGCTTCTGACGTTAAAGGCGGTGCGCGCCCTTCAATCCGCGGATGTCATCCTCTTCGACGATCTCGTCTCAGCCGATGTGCTGGAACTGGCAAGACGCGAAGCAAAGCGCATGCTGGTCGGCAAGCGCGGTGGTCGAGAGAGCTGCAAGCAGGAAGACATCAACGCCACAATGGTTGCACTTGCCAAATCCGGCAAGCGCGTCGTGCGCCTGAAATCCGGCGACCCGATGATTTTTGGGCGCGCGGGCGAAGAGATCGAAAGCCTGGAACGGGAAAACATTCCGGTCGAGATCGTTCCCGGCATCACCTCCGCCACGGCCATGGCCGCGCGTCTCGGCGTGTCCCTGACACATCGCGATCATGCGCAGTCTGTGCGTTTCGTGACCGGTCATTCGCGGAAAGGGGAACTGCCCACAGATCTCGACTGGTCAAAGCTGGCTGACCCATCCGTGACGACGATCTTTTACATGGGCGGACGTACGGCCAGAGCCATCACAGAAAAACTGACGGGCTTCGGCATGAGCCCGTCGACACCAGCCGTGATCCTCAGTTCGATTGCGCGTGACGACGAACAGCGCTGGGTCGGGATGCTGTCCGATATGCCACAGGCCATGGGCGAAATCGGCTATCACAATCCGGTCCTGATCGGCATCGGCGATGCTTTCATCAAGGCGAAGCGCGCCGATGGTGAAAAGTCAGAGACCGACACCATCGCAACGTTTGGAACCATCACAAGGTAGCGCTGCCTGTCGGCATCTCTACCTAATATGACTTCGGCCTCACGCGCCTCAGTGTATCCGTCACATCCTGAACGAGTGGCAGTTCATCCATATTCTCCAGCGTTACTGACAGGCGGGTGCGCCAGTTCGGATGACTGGTGCTGGTGCCCGGAATATTGGTCGGTTGCGGCTCTTTCGTCAGGTCTGCAAGACGGACGGAGAATAGCAGGCTCCGGCTTTGCGCCAGAAGCGTATGCAGATCGATGATGAACCGGTCCAGTTCTTCCGGATCGTGCTTCAACTTCTGCGGATCCGGCGCGTTGAAACCGGCACTTTCCAGAAGTTCGCAAATCTGCTGCCGCTCCTGCTTGCGCAGGTCCAGATCCTTCTGCGCCAGCCCTGCCGGGACCAGATCATGGTCGATCCGGGCCTGAACATCCGCGCCAGTCCCGCCAATAACGACGCAGGGCGGTGATCTTTAGCTCCGCAACCCTCCTATAGTCGACAAGGTTCGCGCATCTCAGCGCGGCGATGGCGCCCATCTCCTCCTCAGATCCCGTCCATCCTTCAAGTTTATCAACGGCGATGTAAAGCGGATTGAGCCAGCGCTTGTTTGAGGGCTCATAGGGGCTGCAACGCGCGGGATCTGCGAGGAAAGGAGCATGGAGCGGGTTAATACCGACGAAGTCTGCACCCCAATCACCTGCCATGGCGCAAAGCTCTGACAGATCGGCAAAATCTCCAATTCCCCAGTTTCGGGAGGATCAAAGCTCGTAGAGCTGTATGGAAATACCCCAGACCTGAGCATCGCTCAAGAAGTCCGGCAAAAAGCACCCGCTTCCGTCGCGCGTTGCTGCTTCGATATCCACATTCAGCGCCGCGAGAAGCTTGCGCTTCGTCTCGTCGCTAACGGGAACCTCCGCACCATCCGGCTCAGGTCTCGTGGGCGCGATACCATGGCTTTGCGCCAGGGCATCGAGTGCTGCATCAGCCGTTTCTGTCGCTTGGCGCGATCGTTTCTCGTCAGACATCCGACACACTCCATACGACCGACCAGGGGCCGGCCTTGCCACAGGAAACGGCGCCGAACTGGAAGATCATGTCACCTTGCGGCTCGAACGAAACATTCTCGTCAGCGAGATTGGCCAAGAGCGTCAATTGTCTGACGCCAAAATCCCAGCGAACAACCACCGCAGCCCCCTGCTTCTCATAGACAGCTGGCGCCGTGCTTCCGCTGGCCAGCAGCGGCACCACGATCCGGTGACGGACATTGAGGATATTGCGATAAAAAGCTGTGATCTCGCGGGACACGGAAGACGAAAGCTCCGTCCAGTTGAGCTTCGCCATCTCGAACGTTTCCCGCGCGGTTGGATCCGGTAGATCGTCTGCATCAAAGCCGGGCAAGCGGGAGAACTCCTCCCGTCGCCCCTTGCGCACCTTCTCGTTCAGCTCTTCGTTGAAGTCGCAAAAAAACGGAAACGGTTGTTTCGCGCCGAACTCTTCCCCCATGAACAGCATGGGCAACTGCGGCGACAGGAGATAGCAAACGGCCAGGGCCTTCATCCTGTCGAGCGGTTGCGAGGCGATCATCCGATCCCCCAAAGCCCGATTGCCGATCTGGTCATGGTTCTGCATGAAAGAGACGAAGGCGGTCGGTGGGAGGTGGTCGCTTGGCTTGCCCCTCGCCTCGCCTCTATACTCCATCATCTCGCCTTGAAACACGAAGCCCTCCGCCAGCGCTTTACCAAGTTTTGCGGAATCATCGGCAAAATCCTTGTAGTAGCCGAAGGTCTCGCCGGTCCCGGCAATGTGCAGAACGTGGTGAACGTCGTCATTCCACTGTGCGGTGAAATGGATTGGCCGACCATCCGCATCCCGTTCCAGCAGATCGCTGTCGTTATTCTCGTTTTCGACGACCAGATGAATGTGGCGGTCTCCCGCCTCTGCCCTGACCCGTCGCGCGAGAGCCTTGAGAAGGTGCTCCTCGCTGTCGTCCTTGATGGCATGGACCGCATCGAGCCGCAGCCCATCGAAGCGGAAATCCCGGACCCAGTAGACAGCATTCTCGATCATGAAGCTGCGCACTGTATCACTATGCTCGGCATCGAAATTGATACCATTGCCCCATGGTGTTTTATGATGATCGGTAAAGATGGGCGCATAGGCAGGCAGATAGTTTCCGTCAGGCCCGAAGTGATTGTAGACGACATCGAGAAAGACGCAGAAGCCGCGCTCATGCGCCGCATCGATCAACGCCATCAGATCTTCCGGCCGGCCATAGCTGCTCTCTGGAGCATAGGGCATGACGCCATCATAACCCCAGCCGTAACTCCCCGGAAAATCAGCAATCGGCATGATCTGCAGCGCAGTAATGCCAAGACCCGCCAGGTGGTCGAGCTTGTCGATGGCTGCCTTGAAAGTACCTTCAGCCGTAAAGGCTCCGATATGCATTTCGTAGAAGACCAGTTCCTCGACTGGTCGTCCCTTCCACGAGCGGGCACGCCAGCGATAGGCCCCGTGATCGATGACTTCACTCACGCCATGAACGTCATCCGGCTGAAAGCGTGAGGCGGGATCCGGCACCTGCAGGCCATCCGGCAGCAGGAAAGCGTACCTCGTGCCAGCGGCAGCGCCCACCACCGTGCAGGAAAACCACCCATCCTCGACCGGCTCCATTTCGACAGGAGCATCGCCTTCGACAACAAGCTGCACGGTTTGCGATTGCGGCGACCAGAAGCGAAACTCGGTTTCGGTGGAACGGAGGATCGGACCGAATGTGAACTCTGTCAAAGCTATGACCTTTTGCGCGAGGGGAAGCCACGCGTTAACTCCCCTCGGGCGTAAAAGGTTTCCGCAGCAAGAGCGAGATCAGGCAGTTTTCAGTGTGACGGTAAAAGACTGCCCGCCGAGCTTGGTCGTAAAGTGTGACGGCTTCTCGATCACAGGAGCACCACTCAGCGTTCCCGTTGTCAGGACCTGCCCCTTTTTCAGGTGTCCTCCCATTGGCAGACCCTCATTGGCGCAACGGACCACGCTTTTCAGAACGTCGCCGTCGGGATGTACCGCGGCCCCATCGAACAGCACGCGCCCTTCGTTCTCCAGATACAATTTGCCGAGATCGGCACCTTCGTCGAGAAGCGCACGATCCAGCTGAGGACCGACCAGATAGCCAACATTGCTCATGCAATCCGCCAGCAGCAAGCCAAGCGAACTGCCGGCTCCGCCGACATAACGGGTGCGAACCAGTTCAACACCGATATGAACGCTTTCGATAGCCTCCTGCACCTCTGCGCGGCTGTAACCTCCGGAACGGATCGGCAAATCTCGCCCCAGGACAAGAGCCAGTTCGATCTCGACCTTGATTTCGTTCTCGAAGCCTGATTCCGGCTGACGCGACACGAACAGCAGAGGTGCACCGATTAGAACGCCTTCGCGGATCGAAAACTTGTAGCCGCCGAGATCGGCCCCCAAGGCCGAAGTTACAGCGCCTTGTGCGGCATAAAACGCGCCAGCTTCAGGTTCGGCCAAACCATCCTTCTCAATCACCGAGCCGGAACGGATCGCGTTTGCGAGGCGATCAACAAGCATGGAATGTTGCGAAACAGATGTCTGGTTCATGGATCGTCCTCCCGAAATAACTCATTGCTCCTCGCATGTCCTTGCCAAACGGACAATCCACATGACGCCCTTTGCGGTACAGTCGAGACAACAAAAAGACCGCAGAAGACGATCCTTCTGCGGCCTGCTCAGTCGAGGTTGGAAGGATTCAGCGCTCGGCAGCAGACTGATGCTCGGAGCTGTCTAGAATTCGGCTCAGCGTCAGCGCAGCGAAAGTGCAGATGGCACCGGAGATCAGATAGCCACCGATGAAGATGATGCCGAATTCAGATGCGAGCCCCAGCGCCACAAGTGGGGCGAAACCGGCTCCGACCAGCCATGCCAGGTCGGACGTCAGGGCCGAGCCCGTATACCGGTAGCGCAGGGAGAACCGCGAGGAGACGGCGCCGGACGCCTGACCGAAGGAGAGGCCGAGGATCGCAAAGCCGAGGATGATGAACGCATCCTGACCCTTACCACCTGCTTCCAGCAGGAAGGGAGCAGAGAAGCTGAAGATCGCGATGAGAACGGCACCGATCATCAACTGGCGACGGCGGCCGATACGGTCCGCAATGGCGCCGGAAATGACAACGGAACCGATTCCGACAAAGGCTCCCAGGATCTGTACGAAGAGGAATTCTCCGGCCGACTGTCCACCGCGCAGGAAAACCCAGGTAAGCGGAAAGATGGTGACCAGATGGAACATGGCAAAGCTTGCCAGCGGCGCGAAGGCACCAAGCAGAACGTCACGACCATGCACACGCAATGTTTCCAGGACCGGGCTGGGACGCAGTTCATGGTTCTCGAACAGTTCACCGAATTCACGGCTGGCAACGATACGCAGGCGGGCAAAAAGCGCGACCACGTTGATGGCGAAGGCGACGAAGAACGGATAGCGCCAGCCCCAGGACAGGAAGTCCGCATCCGACAGGCTGGTATAGAAATAGCCGAACAGGGCGCTGGCCAGCGCAAAGCCGATAGGCGCACCGAGCTGTGGCACCATGGCCCACCAGCCGCGTTCGGATTTCGGCGCATTCAGCGCGAGCAGCGATGCCATGCCATCCCAGGCACCGCCAAGCGCAAAGCCCTGACCCAGCCGGAAGAGAGCCAGCAAAGCCACGGCCCAGACACCAATCGATTCATAACCTGGCAGGAACGCCATGGAGGCCGTCGACCCACCGAGAATGAAGAGCGCAATGGTCAGCTTCATTCCGCGTCCATAAGTGCGGTCAACCCACATGAAGACCAGCGAACCAATGGGACGCGCGATAAAGGCCAGAGAAAAGACGGCGAAGGAATACAGCGTCGCCGTCACCGGATCGGCGGCGAAGGAAAAGATGAGACGCGGGAAAACGAGAACGGATGCGAGGCCGTACACGAAGAAATCGAAGAATTCCGACATGCGGCCAATGATCACACCGATGGCAATGCTGCCGGGCGACAGCGGCTTGTCATCGTGCATCTGGCGAGCGTCCCGCTCGAAATGGGCTGATGTCGGATGACTGGCTACGGACATGAATGCACTCCTCTTATGCGGCGAATAGTCGCCTCCCCGACAGTGAGGATGATACATATTTGCCGCATATCAAGTGCGGTCTTGTCGCAAACCGCAAATTTGTGCGTTGAGTGCGCTTTCCTCCTGCAACTTCAGGACTATTTCTGTGCTTTCACACAGAGAATTGAGTTCTGAACTAACCGCTGCAGGGTAAGTTGAGGGTATTGCGCATTGAACCACAGATGTTTATTGCGCCGCACTAAATTGTTTTTGCACTGCGACGAAAGACCTCATAGGGAGCTTCGCCTCAGTGCGTTAGTCGCAAGTAGACAAAACGCAAATTTCGAAATTGAAAGATGCCACGGTTGATGAAGCTCATTCGCCGGCTTAGTGCCCTCGCCCTACCCCTCGCCCTGTCGGGCTGTGACCTCGTCGTGATGTCACCGTCCGGCGACATTGCCATGCAACAGCGTGATCTCATCATCGTTTCGGTGGTGCTGATGCTGCTGATCATCATCCCGGTGATCTGCCTGACGTTTTATTTCGCGTGGCATTATCGCCGCTCGAACATCAACGCCAAGTATGATCCGGAATGGCACCACTCCACGCGTCTGGAAGTGGTGATCTGGGCAGCGCCGCTTGCCATCATCATTGCGCTCGGTGCCGTCACCTGGGTCAGCACGCACAAGCTCGATCCCTATCGCCCGCTGGACCGCATAGACGCCAACCGTCCGGTTACTCCGGAAACCAAGCCGATCACGATCGAAGTGGTAGCGCTCGACTGGAAGTGGCTGTTCCTCTATCCCGAACAGGGCATTGCGACGGTGAACGAGATTGCAGCCCCGATCGACACGCCGATCGAGTTCAAGATCACCGGCTCGACGGTCATGAACTCCTTCTATATTCCGGCCCTCGCAGGCCAGATCTATGCCATGCCCGGCATGCAGACCAAGCTGCACGCCGTCATGAACAAGGAAGGCGTCTACGAAGGCTTCTCGGCGAACTACAGCGGCGACGGTTTTTCCGGCATGCGCTTCAAGTTCCACGGCATGTCGAACGACAATTTCGGACAATGGGTCGCACGTGTGAAGGGACAGGGATCCGCCCTGAACCGTGATGCGTATCTGAAGCTGGAACGCCCGAGCAGCCGCGTTCCCGTGACCTACTTCGCATCGGTTGAGAACGGTCTCTACGACGCCATCCTCAATCTCTGCGTCAAGCCCGGACAGATGTGCGCCAATGAAATGATGCACATCGACATGATGGGCGGCGCTGGCAAGGACAGCCACGAGAACCGCAAGCGTCTCGAATACGATACCCGTTGGGCCGCAGATGCAGGCCCTGGCGCGACACATCCGGCAACCGGCCATGGTGCCAAGGAGCCGACGCAAGCTGGAGGCGTGAATGCGCCGGCTGGAGCCACCGAAGGCCATGAAGGCCACGGCGCAGCACCAGGCCAGCTCAACACGAACCCGAAGCCTTGATCTGGCTGGATAGGTAATTGGAAACTGCCATGTTTACGAACACAAACCTGATGGAATTCATTTTCGGACGGTTGTCATGGAACTCACTCGCTTTTACCCATGACCCGATCATTCTGGCGACTTTCGTGGTCGTCGTCCTTGGCGGCGGCGCCGTCGTCGGCGCGATCACCTATTTCCGCCTCTGGGGCTATCTCTGGAATGAGTGGTTCACCAGTGTCGATCACAAGAAGATCGGCATCATGTACGTCATCCTGTCGCTTGTCATGCTAATGCGTGGCTTCGCCGACGCCGTCATGATGCGCGCCCAGCAGGCGATTGCCTTTGGCGAGAACCAGGGCTATCTGCCGCCGCATCATTACGATCAGATTTTCACCGCCCATGGCGTGATCATGATCTTCTTCTTCGCCATGCCGCTGGTGACGGGTATCATGAACTATGTGGTGCCGCTGCAGATCGGCGCGCGCGACGTTTCCTTCCCCTTCCTGAACAATTTCTCGTTCTGGATGACCACGGCGGGCGCCGTCATCATCATGATGTCGCTTTTCGTCGGTGAATTCGCCCGTACCGGCTGGCTGGCCTACCCGCCGCTGTCCGGAGCAGATTACTCGCCAGGCGTCGGCGTCGACTACTATATCTGGGGCTTACAGGTCGCAGGTGTCGGAACAACGCTATCCGGTATCAACCTCATCGCCACCATCGTGAAGATGCGCGCTCCGGGCATGACCATGATGAAGATGCCGATCTTCACCTGGACCTCGCTCTGCACCAACGTTCTGATCGTGGCATCCTTCCCGATCCTGACAGCAACCCTCGTCCTGCTTACCCTTGACCGCTACGTTGGCACGAATTTCTTCACCAACGATCTGGGCGGCAACCCGATGATGTATGTGAACCTCATCTGGATCTGGGGCCATCCGGAGGTCTACATTCTCATCCTGCCGGCCTTCGGTATCTTCTCGGAAATCGTCTCGACCTTCTCCGGCAAGCGCCTCTTCGGTTATGCCTCGATGGTCTACGCCACGGTCGTCATCACGATCCTGTCCTACATCGTGTGGCTGCACCACTTCTTCACCATGGGTTCGGGCGCAAGCGTCAATGCCTTCTTCGGCATTACGACGATGATCATCTCTATCCCGACCGGCGCGAAGATCTTCAACTGGCTCTTCACCATGTATCGCGGCCGTATTCGCTACGAAGTTCCGATGTACTGGACGATCGGCTTCATGGTGACCTTCGTCATCGGTGGCATGACCGGCGTCATGCTGGCCATTCCCCCGGCCGATTTCGTGCTGCACAACTCGCTCTTCCTGATAGCGCACTTCCATAACGTGATCATCGGCGGCGTGGTGTTCGGCCTGCTGGCGGGCATCAATTTCTGGTACCCGAAGGCCTTCGGCTACCGTCTCGATCCGTTCTGGGGCAAGATGTCCTTCTGGTTCTGGCTGACCGGCTTCTACTTCGCCTTCATGCCGCTTTACGTTCTCGGCCTGATGGGCGTAACCCGCCGCGTCAACCACTTCGAGGATTCCTCCCTGCAGATCTGGTTCATCATCGCAGCCTTCGGTGCCTTCCTGATCGCGCTAGGTATCGCTTCCTTCGTGATCCAGCTCGTCGTCAGCTTCTTCAAGCGCGAACAGCTGCGGGATACGACAGGCGATCCGTGGAATGGCCGTACGCTGGAATGGTCCACGTCTTCGCCGCCGCCGGAATACAACTTCGCCTTCACGCCCGTCGTTTACGATCATGACGGCTGGTATGACATGAAGAACAGCGGCTATGTGCGTCCGCTGGAAGGGTTCAAGCCGATCCATATGCCAAAGAACACCGGCACCGGTGTGATCCTCTCGGCGTTCAGCGTCACGCTGGCCTTCGGACTGATCTGGTACATGTGGTGGCTGGCAGCCTTGTCGTTCCTCGCCATTCTGGTGGTGTCGATCGCACATACCTTCAACTACAAGCGTGACTACTACATTCAGGCTGAAACCGTTATTGCAACGGAGAACGCCCGGACCAAGCAGCTTGCGGAACAGGCCTGATCACCATGAGCAACACACAAGCGGCGACGTCCGAAAAGCCCGTCTTCTACCTGACGGAAGAACATCATCCGGAAAACAGCACCAATCTGGGCTTCTGGATCTACCTGATGAGCGACTGCCTGATGTTCGCAGTGCTCTTCGCAACCTACGCAGTCCTCGGCCGCAGCTATGCGGCCGGCCCCTCCCCGGCAGACCTTTTCGACCTGAAGCTGGTCGCCATCAACACGGCCATGCTGCTGTTTTCATCTATCACCTATGGCTTTGCCATGTTGCGGATGGAAAAGGGTGACAAGAGCGGCACCCTGATGTGGCTGGGCATCACGGGCCTCTTCGGCCTCGCGTTTCTGGGCATCGAGCTCTACGAGTTCTACCACCTGATCCATGAAGGAGCGACACCGCAGCGCTCGGCCTTCCTGTCAGCATTCTTTACGCTGGTCGGCACCCACGGTCTGCACGTCACCTTCGGCTGCATCTGGCTCGTTACACTGATGGTGCAGGTCGCAAAATTCGGCCTCATCGAAGAAAACCGCCGCCGTCTGATGTGCCTTTCCATGTTCTGGCACTTCCTTGACGTGATCTGGATCGGTGTCTTCTCCCTCGTTTACCTGGTTGGAGTGCTCGGATGAGTTCGCACCCTCACGCACCGGCGCATGAGAGCGCCCATAATACGCATCATGGTCACAGCCACGGTCATGAAGCCGCCCATGGTAGCTTCAAGAGCTACATGACCGGCTTCATTCTGTCCGTCATCCTGACCGCAATTCCATTCTGGCTGGTCATGGGTGATGTGCTGGAAAGCCGCGCGCTGACCGTTGGCATCATCATCATTTTCGGTGGTGTGCAGATGGTGGTCCACATGATCTACTTCCTGCACATGAACACCAAGTCGGAAGGCGGGTGGACGATGCTGGCAATGATCTTCACCATCATCATCGTCGTCATCATGCTCGCGGGCTCCATGTGGGTCATGCACCATCTCAACACAAACATGATGCCGATGAGCCCTGAAATGATGAAGAACATGCCCTGACGGGCGGTTTTTCCAACAGAGTTGAAAGTCATGACCGAGGCCCGCCCTACGACCGCAAAACGCCATACAGCCTTTGCGGCCATCATGGCGGGCCTCGTTCTCGTTTTTCTGGCCCTCGGCACCTGGCAGGTACAACGCCTGTTCTGGAAGCTGGATCTGATTGCCCGCGTCGATGCCCGTATCCATGCGGAACCGGTTCCCGCTCCTCCTCCATCGACAAGTATCAGCACGGCGAATGACGAATACAAGCGCGTGACCGCAACGGGCCGCCTGTTGAACGACAAGGAAGTGTTCGTTCAGGCTGTCACGGAACTTGGCCCCGGTTTCTGGGTGGTCACACCGCTTCAGACAGCGGATCAGGGAATCATCCTCATCAATCGCGGCTTCGTGCCGAAAGAAAAGCGTGATCCTGCGGCACGCAGGCAAGCCCAATATGAAACCCCCGTTACGGTAACAGGCCTCCTGCGCATGAGTGAGCCGAAAGGCGGCTTCCTTCGTGCCAACGATCCATCAAACGACCGCTGGTACTCCCGCGATGTGGAGGCAATTGCCAAGGCGCGCAGCCTGACCAACGTCACGCCCTATTTCATCGATTCGGATACGACACCCAACCCTGGTGGCTTTCCGGTGGGTGGGCTCACGATCGTGAAATTTCGCAACAGCCATCTGGTCTATGCGCTGACCTGGTACAGCCTGGCAGCCATGTCTGCGGGTGCGGTCTATTTTCTTTCGCGGCGACGCAAGGTCACGGAAAATTAAGCCGACCTCAAATTGATCAGCGAGATGCTCTCAAAGCCTGCTCCCGGCTAACGCCAAAATGATCGAGAATCATCTGCACATTGCGGCGGTGGGACTTGAAGTAGAGGTCAAAGACATCACCCAACACTGGAACGCTGCCGAGCACTGCATCGGCTCCGATGTTTCCCGCCATCTTCAGCAGCTTCTCGTTTGGCAGGCCGAGGCGCCGTGCCTCATTGATGATGAAAACGCCGATCAGCGCACCGCTCGCATCACCCACGATTGGCAGAAGCCCGAGAATGGAGTCGGCGCCGAAGCGAATGCCGACACCAGGAATGCGAATGGCCGTATCCATTACACGGGCAAGACGCACAAGCCGTCCGATCCGGCGCAGTTTTTCCGCGTCCAGGGCGCCCCTGGCATAAGCGCGCCGAGAATTCCGAGACGAAAACCCGAACCGAGCCTTCGCACCTGCATCTACCATGTATGATGCCTCCAGAAGCTTCGCGGCCATGTGACCGCGAGGAGAGAGGTGGGAAGTGCAAAAGGCGTTTGCAACAGGCTTGGCTAATATGTTAGAGATAACTCATGTGACAGCCCCGACCTGCCACGGCACGAATTCATTGTCGCCGTAATCGTAGATCTCGCTGAGTGTCTTCTGGCCTGACGCAACGGCCAGAATATGTTCGAAGATGCGCTCACCGGATTGTTCGATGGTTTCGTCACCTGTAACGATGCCGCCGCAGTTGAGATCCATATCCTCCTTCATGTGCTCATACATGTCGGTATTGGTGGCGATCTTGATGCAAGGGGATGGCTTGAAGCCGGACACGGAACCACGGCCGGTGGTGAAACAGATGACATTGCAGCCGCCTGCCACCTGACCGGTGACGGCAACCGGATCATATCCCGGCGTGTCCATGAAGACGAAGCCCGGTTCAGTTACCGTTTCGGCAAATTCATAGACGGCCTTGAGCGGCATGGAACCGCCCTTGGCGACTGCCCCAAGCGACTTTTCCAGAATGGTGGTCAGGCCGCCCAGCTTGTTGCCGTGGGAGGGGTTATTGTTCAGCTCATCACCGTTGCGAGCTGTGTAATCCCGCCACCAGTCAATCCGGTCGAGCAGCTTCTGCGCAACAGCGGGGGTTACTGCACGCCGCGTTAGAAGATGCTCGGCGCCATAAATCTCCGGCGTTTCAGACAGAACCGTCGTACCGCCATGGCGCACGATGAGATCCGATGCGTTGCCCAGTGCCGGATTGGCAGAAATGCCGGAATAGCCATCGGAGCCACCGCATTCCAGCGCCAGCTTCAGCTTGGAAAGCGGCTGTGGTGTGCGTTGCGCGGCGTTCACCGATGGAAGCATTTCCTTGACCATCGCAATGGCCGCATCGATCGTTTTCTTCGTGCCGCCATATTGCTGGATCGTCATAGTGCGCAGACGATCCCCCTCCTCCATTTTGTAATGCTCGAGGATCGGCGCGATCTGGTTCGTTTCACAACCGAGACCAATCATCAGGATGCCGCCGAAATTGGGATGGCGCGCATAGCCCTGGATGGTGCGGATAAGCAAGCGATACCCTTCGGACTTGTTGTTCAGCGCACAGCCGCCGCCATGGGTCAGCGCCACGACGCCATCGACATTCTCGAAGCCTTCCAGACCGCCCATGCGATTGAAGTAATCGGCGATGTAGCGCGAGACGGTGGCGGAACAGTTTACCGAGGAGATGATGCCGATGTAATTGCGCGTGCCAGCGCCGCCAATGCCGCGATCATAGCCCATGAAGGTGCGCCGCTCTTCCACCGGCACCATGCCCTTTTCTTCGATGTCGACGCAAAATTGATGCTCGTGCTCAGAGGGCAGCATGGCGAGATTGTGCAGATGCACATGCGCACCGGCCTCGATGTCCTGCGTGGCAAGGCCGATGATCTGGCCATATTTGCGCACCTCATGACCGGACGGAATGGCACGGATCGCCACCTTGTGACCGCGTGCAATAAGTTCGCGCGCATTCAGATCACGATAGCCGGTCGGCTGTCCGACGGGAATAGCGCGGCGGGCCACAGCGACGTCGTCAATCTCGTTGAGCAGAATGGTAGGGGAAACAGTATCACTCATGATGTCTTCCTCCTCCCCGGAGGTCCTTGGTTCAGCGAGCATTTCCAGCAAAGGTGTCGAGCGGTTTTGCGTCCGGAAATGCGTTAAAAAGATTGACTAACGCGGTTCGCTATCGAGCCAGCGGCGTTTGGATTGTTCGAGATGGCGGTGCATGGCCACCTGGGCGAGAAGCGGATCGCGCGCTTCCAGCGCGGCAAAAATCGCCTCGTGTTCGGAAAGAGCCAGACTCCATGTGTCCGGCGTTTCGAAATGTTCGCGCAACTGTGTTGCAAGTGGACTGTGCCGCTCATCGAAGAGATCCCCGACAAGACGGGTCAAAACACCGTTTCCAGCCTGCTGTGCGATAGTGAGGTGGAACTGACGATCAAGCTCAACGGGCTTGCGGCCTTCGGCAACATCGGCGCGCATACTCTCAAGAATTTGCCGAATGGATTTCAAACCCTCTGGCGTCATGCGCGCAGAGACCTGCACCACGATGGCACTCTCCACCATAGCCCGCGCCTCCATCAGTTCGACCGGGCTTTCGCCGATGGAGCTTGAAACGCTGCGGCGCTCAGTGCTGGAACTGACATAGATGCCCGACCCCATGCGGATTTCGACCGCACCTTCGATTTCCAGCGCAATCAGCGCCTCACGGAGCGACGGACGCGAGACGCCCAATTGCTGCGCCAGTTCGCGCTCGGCAGGAAGGCGCTGCCCCAGCCGGAAATGCCCGGTCTGGATCAATGCACGGATCTGGTCTGCCACCTGCTGGTAAAGCCGTCTTTCGACGGGCCGGATGCTGTTCATGAAGGCTCTCGATGATTTGGCCTTACCATAGGCATGGAAGGGATAACTGGCAAGACCGGCTTTGTAGCGTTGATTTACAAGAAGTATCACCGATCACCAATATGATAGTATGCTGGCTTCCGAAATTGGCTTGACCAGTTTCGTCAGCGCGCGTACCACTAGCGCCCAAGGGAGAATGCCTGACGAATATGACGCGTCGGGCCGGAGGAATACCTCGGATGAAAATCACCGATCGACATGTTCACACGCGCACGGGTGTCAGCCTGACTGGCATGGGTCTCGGCTGCGCCCAGATGGGCAATCTCTACCGCGTGACCCCTTACGATGAATCCAAGAGCGCGTTTACCGCTTCCTGGGACTGCGGCATCCGCTATTTCGATACAGCCCCTTTTTACGGCTTCACCCGGTCCGAGCGGCGGCTCGGAACGATGCTGACCGATCTTCCGCGCGAAGATTATGTCGTAAGCACCAAGGTGGGACGTGTGATGACGCCCGATGAGAGCGTCGGCCCGGAAGAACAGGGTTATGCCGAACCGCTGCCATTCCGCCCGGTCTTCGATTACACCTATGATGGCGTCATGCGTTCTTTCGAGGCAAGCCAGCAGCGTCTGGGCATCCTGAAGCCGGACATCCTCTATGTCCACGACATCGGCACGGTGACCCATGGCGACAAACACCAGCATTACTGGAACCAGTTGACCGAAGGCGGCGGTTTCCGCGCGCTTGGAAAGCTGCGCGAGGAAGGCTCGACCCGCGCGATTGGCCTTGGCGTCAACGAGTGGGAGATCATCCGCGATGCCATGCAGGTGTTCGATATCGACATCTGCATGCTGGCCGGGCGCTATACGCTTCTGGAACAGCAAAGTCTTTCCTTCATGAACGACTGCGCCGAAAAGGGCGTCGGCATCGTGATCGCCGGGGCGTTCAATTCCGGCATTCTGGCTGGCAACAGGAAGTTCAACTACACGGATGCACCTGCGGAACTTCTGGCGCGGGTGGATTCCCTGCACGCCGCCTGTGAGGAAGAAGGTGTGACCATGCAGGCCGCAGCCCTGCAGTTTCCGCTGGCCCATCCAGCCTCTCTCACAATCGTCTCGGGCGCGCGCAATGGCGAGCAATTAAAGGCCAATGCCGCCTGGTTCGAGGAGGACATCCCGACCTCCTTCTGGTCCAACCTGAAAAGGCGGGGCCTGATTGCCGAGGGCGCGCCTGTGCCGGGTAATGGAGCCTGAACCTATGCCGGTCATTGACGCGCACCAGCATTTCTGGCGAAGGGCGGACCGGATTGGCGAATGGCCGACATCGGATCTCGCCGCGATCTTTCGCGATTTCGAGCCGGATGATCTTGAACCCCTGCTGCAGGCCGCAGGTGTTGACGGCACAGTGCTGGTGCAGACGCGCGAAAGCGAAGACGACACAGCCTATATGCTGGATCTGGCGGATCACTATTTCTTCATCAGGGGCGTTGTCGGCTGGACGGATCTGAAGGCAACGGATGCGGCAGAACGAATTAGCAAGTTTGCAAAGCATCCGAAGCTAAAGGGCCTGCGCCCCATGTTACAAGGCATCAGTGATCTGCGCTGGATCTGTGACGTGGCCGTCGATCCGGCCATTGAAGCAATGACTGCCCATGACCTGGCCTTTGATGCGCTGATCCTGCCACCGCATTTGCCGCATTTCCTCGAATTTGCAAAAATGCATTCGCAACTTCGCATCGTCATCGACCACGGCGCGAAACCCTATATCGCAGATGGCAAGATCAGCGATTGGCGCAAAGGCATGGAGGCCCTGAGCCGCCTTCCCAACGTCGCCTGCAAACTGTCCGGCCTGCTGACCGAAGCGGGCGACCAGAAACCTCAATCGATACGGCCTTATGCGGAAACCATCCTGGATCTCTTCGGACCCGCACGCACTCTCTGGGGCAGCGACTGGCCCGTCCTGCGCCTGGCTGGCAATTACCAGAGATGGCATGACCAGTGCCGGGATATTGTTTCGGCAGAGCATCATCAAGCCATTTTCGGCGAAAACGCCATTAATTTCTATCGACTGAACGGATAAGACCATGCTGACGATTGTGTGCGACACGCCCGGAACCCTGACCGCAATCGAGCGGGAAAAACCCGTTCCTGCCGAGGGCGAGGCGCTCATTCGCATTCGCCGCGTGGGGGTGTGCGGCACCGATCTGCATATCTTTACCGGCAATCAGCCCTACCTCTCCTATCCGCGTGTGATGGGGCATGAACTCGCCGCAACCGTTGTAAAACCGGCAGAGGGCAGCCGCTTCGAGACCGGCGATACGGTGTCGATCATCCCCTATATCTCGTGTGGAACCTGCGATGCCTGCCGCAAGGGCCGCACCAATTGCTGCCGCAACATCGGCGTGCTGGGCGTTCACCGTGATGGCGGCATGACCGAATATCTCTGCCTACCGGAAGAATTTCTTATCAAGGCCGATGGCCTGACGCTGGATCAGGCGGCCATGGTGGAATTCCTCGCCATCGGTGCCCATGCCGTGCGGCGTGCGGGCCTGCGCGGTGGCGAAAAGGTGCTGATTGCAGGTGCCGGTCCGATTGGTCTGGCGGTTGCGCTTTTCGCCAAGCTGGAAGGTTCTGAAGTAACGCTGATCGACAGCCGTCAGGACCGGCTGGATTTCGCCAGCCAGCATCTTGGCATAACCTCGCTGGTGAAGCTTGGCGATGGTGACCGGGAGCAGCTATCGGACATCACCGACGGAAATTTCTTCGAAGCTGTGTTCGATGCCACCGGCAATCCCAAGGCAATCGAACGCGGCTTCGGCTTCGTTGCCCATGCAGGCACCTATGTTCTTGTCTCCATCGTCGCCTCGGACATCACCTTCAACGATCCGGAATTCCACAAGCGCGAGACGACACTGCTCGGCAGCCGTAACGCCACGATTTCCGACTTCGAATATGTGATGGCGGCCATGCGGGCCGGCGAAGTGCCGGATGCGCTGATCACGCACCGCATGACCCTTTCCGACGTACCGCAGCTTTTCGGCGGCCTGACCGACCCTGCTGCCGGCGTGGTGAAGGCAATGATCAGCGTATGACGGGTTTGGCCCTCTTTGGCCTTGCAAAGGGCTGGATGAGGGGAAAATCTGCGCCAGTATGAGAAAGAGGCCGAAGGGCCGGGAGAAGAGGCAAACATGGCCGATTTGAGAGGAAAGACGGTTCTGATCACCGCCGCGGGTCAGGGTATTGGACGCGCCAGCGCGATTGCCTTTGCCAAGGCGGGCGCAACCGTCCACGCGACCGACATCAACGAAAAGACACTAGCTGAACTGCCCAAGCTTGCAGGTTTGCGAACACGCATGCTGGATGTGCTGGATGAGGCAGCGGTGAAGGCCTGCGTCGACGCTATCGGGCAGGTGGATGTGCTGTTTAACTGCGCCGGTGTGGTGCATGGCGGCTCCATTCTGGAGATGAAGGACAGCGACCTTGATTTCGCGATGGATCTGAACGTGAAAGCGATGATCCGCACCATTCGCGCCGTGCTTCCGGGCATGATCGAGCGCAAGGACGGCGCAATCATCAACATGTCGTCGGTCGCCTCCAGCATAAAGGGCGTTCCCAACCGCTTTGCCTATGGCGTGTCGAAGGCCGCCGTGATTGGTCTCACCAAGGCCGTCGCGGCCGATTATGTGGCGCACAACATCCGCTGCAACGCCATCTGCCCCGGCACGGTCGATAGTCCCTCGCTACAGGAGCGGTTGCGCGCACAGGGCGACTATGAAAAGGCCCGTGCCGCCTTCGTGGCCCGTCAACCGATTGGCCGCATCGGCGACCCGGAAGAAATTGCCGACCTCGCCGTCTATCTGGCGGGTGCCACCTACACATCCGGCCAGGCCATCGCCATCGATGGCGGCTGGACCATCTGACAAGAACGATCATCAGGAAGGAAGACCCATGAAACTGCTTCGTTACGGTGCGCCCGGTTCCGAACGCCCTGCCATGGTGGATGCCGATGGCAAGATCCGCGATATTTCCGCACATGTAGCAGATCTTTCCGGCTCTACTCTGGAGCCTGCCAATCTGGCAAAACTGGCTGCCCTTGACACCTCCTCGCTGCCGGAAGTGGCAGCCTCGGAGCGTCTTGGCCCCTGCGTTGCCAATACCGGCAAGTTCATCTGCATCGGCCTGAACTATTCGGATCACGCTGCCGAATCCGGCATGGCTGTCCCACCGGAGCCGGTCATCTTCATGAAGGCAAGCTCTGCCATCTGCGGCCCGAATGACGATGTTCTGATCCCACGCGGCTCCGAGAAAACCGACTGGGAAGTGGAACTTGGCATCGTCATCGGCAAAAAGGCGAAGTACGTTTCAGAAGCGGAAGCGCTGGATTATGTGGCGGGCTATTGCGTGAGCCACGATGTATCCGAGCGCGCCTTCCAGACGGAGCGTTCCGGCCAGTGGACCAAGGGCAAATCCTGCGACACCTTCGGCCCAATCGGCCCCTGGCTGGTGACGAAGGATGAGGTTACCGATCCGCAGAATCTCAACATGTGGCTGAAGGTGAACGGCGAGACCATGCAGAACGGCTCAACAGCCACCATGGTGTATGGCGTTGCCTTCCTCGTCTCCTACCTCAGCCAGTTCATGAGCCTGCATCCGGGCGATGTCATTTCCACCGGCACGCCTCCGGGCGTCGGCATGGGTCTGAAGCCACCGCGCTATCTCAAGCCCGGCGATGTGGTCGAGCTTGGTATCGAAGGCCTCGGCACGCAGAAGCAGACCTTCCGCGCCGATACGTAATCGTCTCTTCCTCATAAAGCTGCCGGAGCATCGAGCATGACCAGGATTACCGACATGCGGATCGTGGATCTGAGGTTTCCGACATCCAAGAGCCTTGATGGCTCCGATGCCATGAACCCGGACCCGGACTATTCGGCAGCCTATGTGATCCTTGAAACGGACGTGCCCGGCCTTGCCGGGCATGGCCTGACCTTCACCATCGGGCGCGGCAACGACATCTGCTGCATGGCAATCGATGCCATGCGCCATCTGGTCGTCGGGCGGGATCTGGCAGAGTTCAAAGCTGCTCCCGGCAAATTCTGGCGGCATCTGACCGGCGATAGCCAGTTGCGCTGGATCGGACCGGACAAGGGTGCCATGCACCTGGCAACCGGTGCCGTGGTCAACGCCTTCTGGGATTTTCTCGCCAAGCAGGAAGGCAAGCCGGTCTGGCGGCTGGTGGCGGAGATGAGCCCGGAAGAAATCGCCGATATCGTGGATTATCGTTATCTCACCGATGCGCTGACCCGTGACGAAGCCATTGAAATCCTCAAAAAGGCTGAAGCCGGCAAGGCCGAGCGCATCGCCATTCTCGAACGGGAAGGCTATGCCTGCTACACCACCTCAGCTGGATGGCTGGGCTATGATGACGACAAACTGCGCCGCCTTTGCCGGGAGGCAATCGATGCAGGCTTCAACCACATCAAGATGAAAGTCGGCCGCGATCTGGAGGACGATATTCGCCGTCTGCGCATCGCCCGCGAGGTAATCGGTCCCGACCGCTATCTGATGATCGATGCCAATCAGGTCTGGGAGGTTGATCAGGCGATTGACTGGGTGAAGCAGCTTTCCTTCTGCAAGCCCTTCTTCATCGAGGAGCCGACGAGCCCGGACGATGTGGCCGGCCATCGTAAGATCCGCCAGTCTATTGCACCGGTGAAAGTGGCGACCGGCGAAATGTGCCAGAACCGCATCATGTTCAAGCAGTTCATCGCGGAAGGCGCCATCGACATCGTGCAGATCGACAGCTGCCGCATGGGCGGGCTGAACGAGGTGCTGGCCGTGCTGCTGATTGCCGCAAAGTTTGGCCTGCCGGTCTGGCCGCATGCGGGTGGTGTGGGCCTTTGCGAATATGTGCAGCATCTTTCGATGATCGATTATGTGGCTGTGTCCGGCACCAAGGAAGGCCGCGTGATCGAATATGTTGATCACTTGCACGAGCATTTTCTGGACCCATGCCGGATCGAAAACGCCGCCTATATGCCGCCTTCCATGCCGGGTTTCTCCATCGAAATGAAACCAGAAACGCTGAAGAGCTTTGCTTTTGCAGCTGTCAGAACAAGTTCCAGCGCGCAAACACGCGCTTGATTCCTGAACCGGCAGGGATCGCGACAGAAGTGGATTATTATTGGTACTTCTGAGTACCAATATTTATACCGCATTAAGAGATGACGTTTAGCGTGTTGTTAGATTCATAACAGGACGTCTCCCATGGTCGATGCCATTTCAAGTGCTGCCACAACGATTCTGAGCTCCAGCAGTTCGTCTTCATCTACCTCCTCCTCCTCGAACACGGATGTCGCCGCTCTGGAAGCACAGCTGGCCGCCAAGCAGTCTGAGCTTGCCAAAACCGAGGACGAAGACGACAAGAAGGAGCTGGAAGAGCAGATAGCCACCTTGCAGAAGCAGATTGCCGACGCCAAGGCTGCCGAGGCCAAGAAGCTTGCGGATACGGGCTCGTCCAACCAGAAACCGGAGCAAGTGCCTGCGCAAATGTCCGGTGAAAGCGATCGGATCGGTTCGAAGAATTTCGACGAGAACACAGAGTTCGGTGAGCGCACAGCCTATGTTTGAACGGTTATCTGACCGTCCATCCGCCGCTCGAACCCGTTTTACAATTTTGGATTGACAGAAGTTATCTGTAAGCCCTGCCAATTCTGGTATGAGATGCCGAAACGGCAATATGGCTGCACGGATGAACGACACGACAGACGACCAACAGGCTGCGCCCTTGAAACGAGGGCGAGGCCGGCCCAAAGCTTCGACAGACAATGCGAGGCGAACATCCATCATCGAGATGGCAAGACGCACCTTCATGGAGCTCGGCCTGCTGCGGACCACCACCGACATCGTGGCTGCACGCTGTAGAATTTCCAAGCAGACACTCTACCGTTTGTTTCCCAGCAAGGCGGACCTGTTCATCGCTGTTGTCGCCGCGCACCGGCAGACCATGCTCGACCTTCCGCGCCCGGAGGACGAAGACGGCCCGTTGGAGGACCTGATTGCGCGGATTTTCCTGATCGACATTGACGCACAACAGGAGCGGGAGCGCGAGGCCTTTATCCACATGGTCCTGCGGGAGGCCCATCAAGTGCCTGACCTTGTGGAAATTCTGTTCAGGGAGGGGCCGGAAACCTCTCGTCGTCTGCTTGCCGATTGGTTATCCGGCCAGATGGCCAAGGGCAAAATTCATCTCGATGATCCGATGAATGGGGCGAGAATGCTGATGGATCTTCTCTTCGCTGGACCCGGTCCCTTCAAATGGAAAGACATGGCGGAACGGCATCAACATATGCGGCAGGCGATCGGAATATTCGTGCGAGGCACGCGTCCGTAAGTCGTTTGAGTTTCACTGACGGATGAGGACCAGTCTTGGCAAAGAACGCTTAAAAACGCTTCCAATTCCTGCGCCGAACTTTGGTCTGACACCATTTTGTTCCAGAAAAATCGCAACCAAATGAGGTTTTTGTCGTTTGGCCTCCTGTGCAGGCGCGTTTCTCAACGGGCCTGCTTCCTCTTTGCCCGGATTTTCCGGGCTTAAGGCGTATGAAGACAGCGAGGTAAAGACAGAACAGTGTGTGGCATCTGCGGAGAAATTCGGTTCGACGGCACTCAGCCTTCCCCCATGGTTCAAGCACAGATGATGGAGGCGATCGCGCCTCGCGGGCCAGATGGTTCGGGTCTCGTCATTCATGGTTCAACTGCACTTGCGCATCGGCGCTTGTCAATTATTGATCTGAGTGAAAAGGCGCGCCAACCGATGGTGGATGGCGAACTCGGTCTGACGATTGCCTTCAACGGCTGCATCTACAACTACCCGCAACTGCGTCAGGAACTGGAAGAGCGCGGCTATCGCTTCTTCTCGCATGGCGATACGGAGGTTATCCTCAAGGCGTGGCATGCCTGGGGCATTGATTGCGTGAAGCGCTTCCACGGCATGTTTGCCTTCGTGATTCACGAACGCGACACAAACCGTGTTGTGATGGCCCGCGACCGCTTCGGCATCAAGCCGCTCTATCTGGCGAAAGTCGATGGCGCGCTGCGCTTTTCATCCTTCCTTCCTGCGCTTGTTCAAGGCGGCGGCGTCGACACGTCCATCGACCGCATAGCGCTGCATCACTATATGAGCTTTCACGCCGTCGTGCCGCCGCCGCGCACGATCCTGAACGGCATCAAGAAGTTTCCGCCTGCAACAATCCGCGTGATCGAAGCCGATGGCCGCGAGAGCGATACGCGTTACTGGAACCCGCCCTACGAGCGCGACCCTTACATGGCAGGGCTTTCTCGCGAAGACTGGCGCGATCTGGTGCTGGATTCGCTGCGCACCGCCGTGAAGCGCCGCATGGTGGCCGATGTGCCAGTCGGCGTGCTTCTCTCGGGCGGCGTGGATTCCAGCATCATCACCGGCCTTCTGGCTGAGCAGGGTCAGAACGATCTGATGACCTTCTCTGTTGGCTTCGAGGAAGCCAATGGCGAAAAAGGCGATGAATTCGTCTATTCGGACCTGATCGCCAGGCATTTCGGCACCGACCATCACAAAATCTTTGTGCCATCCGACCAGTTGATGGCCGCCCTTCCCGGTGTGATCTCTGCCATGTCGGAACCCATGGTTTCCTATGACAATGTGGGCTTCTATCTGCTGGCCAAAGAGGTTTCGAAGCACATCCGTGTCGTGCAGTCCGGCCAGGGTGCCGATGAGGTCTTCGGCGGCTATCACTGGTATCCGCCCCTCGGAAACTCAAAAGACGTCGTGAGCGACTATGCCCGTGTGTTCTTCGACCGCAGCCATGCGACACTGAAGACGCAGCTGGGTGATGACTGGATCGCCGACCACGATGCAAGTCTTGAACTGGCGCGCGCTCATCTCACGCAGCCGGAGGCAGCAACGCCGGTGGATGCAGCCCTTCGTCTCGACAGCCAGGTCATGCTGGTGGACGATCCGGTCAAGCGCGTCGACAACATGACGATGGCCTGGGGGCTCGAGGCACGCGTTCCCTTCCTCGATCATGAACTGGTGGAACTGGCCGCGAAAATTCCACCGGAATTCAAGCTGAACGAAGGCGGCAAGGGCGTGCTCAAGGACGCTGCCCGCCTTGTCGTGCCGAATGAGGTGATCGACCGCAAGAAGGGCTATTTCCCCGTTCCGCAACTGAAATATGTCGATGGACCCTATCTGGAAATGGTGCGCGACGCGCTGTCTTCGCAGGCTGCCCGCGAACGCGGCATTTTCCGCAAGGATTATCTCGACCGGTTGTTTGCCAATCCCTCCGATCACATCACGCCGCTGCAGGGTTCCGAACTCTGGCAGGTGGGCCTTCTGGAATTGTGGCTGCAGGCGCAGGGAGTTTGACCATGACGACCAAGACCACGGAGCGAATGCAGCGGTTTCGAAGCGAAAAGGCAGTGGCACACCGGCTGAAACGCAAGCGGTTCGAATCTCTTCGCAAAACCGGCCAGACCTATGACGATGGCCCCGCGCCTTCTGCCTGTGTGGATTGTGGCTGGGGCCGATTGATCTTCGCCCAGACCTTTGACGATTCCGTCGAACTGGTCTCCGCATTGAGGGAAGAAGCGCCTGAGCACCGCGATATCGCGGTTTATGTGGGCGATCCGCATGTTCTTCTGGCCGAAGCGCCGCAGGAGATCTTTCTCGATCCGTCGCATACATTCCGGTTGGATCTTTCCACCTATCGCTCCAGCCGTCGCGCCGTTCGTGGCTTTTTTGTGCGTCGCCTGACCTCAGAAGCAGATGCGCGCGCTGTCAACCGCATCTATTCGTCTCGCGGAATGGTGCCGGTTCGTCCTGACTTTTTCTGGTCCAACCGCGACAATCGCGTCATCACCTATCTGGTGGCGGAAGACGAACAGACGGGCGAGGTGATCGGCACCGTAACCGGCATCGACCATATCCGCGCCTTCTCCGATCCCGAACAAGGGGCTTCCCTTTGGTGCCTTGCCGTTGATCCGCAGGCGCGCCACGCCGGTATTGGAGAGACGCTGGTGCGTAGACTGGGTGAACATTTCAAGGCGCGTGGCAATGCCTTCATGGATCTATCCGTACTGCATGACAACGAACAGGCGATTGCACTGTATGAGAAGCTTGGCTTTCGCCGTATTCCAGCCTTCTCCGTCAAGCGCAAGAATTCCATCAACGAGCGCCTCTATGCCAGCCCGCTGGAAGCCTATGACGCGCTGAACCCTTATGCGCGGCTGCTGGTAGACGAGGCCCGCCGCCGCGGCGTGCATGTGGAAATTACCGATGCGGAAGGTGGCTTCTTCCGGCTTTCCCATGGCGGGCGCTCCGTTCACTGCCGCGAGAGCCTGACCGAACTGACATCCGGTGTTGCCATGTCGATCTGTGATGACAAGGCCGTGACACGCCGTGTCGTGGAGCGGGCCGGTATTATCGTTCCAGAACAGATGACGGCAGGCGAGGATGAGCAAGCGCTTGTCTCATTTCTTGAAAAACATGGCCGCGTGGTAGTGAAACCTGCCCGTGGCGAACAGGGCCGCGCCGTGGCCGTTGGTCTTTCTACTCTGGACGAGGTGAAGACTGCCATTCAGGCGGCGCGGGAAGTGTGCGACCGGGTGCTGATCGAAGCCTGTTTCGACGGTGAAGATCTGCGTCTGGTCGTCATCGATTTCAAGTTGGTGGCTGCGGCCGTACGCCGCCCGCCGCATGTGGTGGGCGATGGGCGTTCCACAGTTCGGGAACTGATCGAGCGGCTTTCGCGCCGCCGCGCCGCTGCGACCGGTGGAGAAAGCACCATTCCCGTTGATGCGGAAACCGAGCGCTGCCTTTCCATGTCCAACGTGACGCTGGACGACGTGCTTGAGGAAGGTCGCGAGATTGCCGTGCGCAAGGCGGCCAATCTTCACACCGGCGGCTCGATCCACGATGTCACCGAGATCGTCCATCCGTGTCTGGTGGAAGCGGCAATCAATGCCGCGCGCGCGATCGATATCCCGGTGGTGGGTATCGACTTCATGATCAAATCCCCGACAGAGCCGGACTACGTGTTCATCGAGGCGAACGAGCGCCCAGGCTTGGCCAATCACGAGCCGCAGCCGACGGCGGAACGTTTTCTCGATCTCCTTTTTCCGCTGTCTGGCCATCGCGCCGCACGTCACGCGCTGGGTCGGATCTGAGCCAAGCCATGCAGATCACCATCGACGAAAACTATCTGCTGCGGCAGCTTGCGGCACTGCTGCAGATAGACAGTCCCACCGGTTACACGGATGAAGTGGTTCTCTACTGCGCGGAAGAACTGAAACGCCTTGGCCTTTCGCCAGAACTGACGCGGCGCGGCGCCATTCGCGCCGTCCGTCAAGGCAGCCGAAGGGCGGGAGCGCGTGCCATCGTCGCCCATGTCGATACGCTGGGCGCGCAGGTCAAAGCCATCAAGGACAATGGCCGACTGGAACTTGTGCCCATCGGCCATTGGTCAGCCCGTTTTGCCGAAGGTGCGCGGGTGACGATCTATGGCACCGGGGGCATTCATCGCGGCACCATTCTGCCGCTCAAAGCATCCGGCCATACGTTCAATGAGGAGGTGGACACGCTGCCTGTCGGCTGGTCTTATGTGGAGGTTCGCATCGACGCAAGGACCCGCACGCCCGATGAAACACTGAAACTCGGCATCGAGGTCGGCGATATCGTCGCCATCGATACGGGCAGCGAGTTTCTGGAAAACGGCTTCATCAATTCCCGCCATCTGGATGACAAAGCGGGCGTGGCCATTGCGCTCGCAGCCATCGAGGCGCTGGAACGCGCCGGTGCCAGCACGCCTGTTGATACGCATTGGCTGTTTACGATTGCGGAAGAAGTCGGCGTTGGTGCCTCCTCCATCGTCACGTCAGAGATTGCCTCCATGCTGACCATCGACAACGGCACAACAGCACCGGGGCAGAATTCCTCCGAATTCGGCGCGACGATTGCCATGGCGGACCAGACCGGGCCTTTCGATTTCCACCTGACGCGCAAGCTGGTGGAGCTTTGCCGCGAAAACCAGATCCCCTACCAGAAGGACGTGTTTCGTTACTATCGCTCCGATTCAGCCTCGGCGCTGGAGGCTGGCCATGATATCCGCACCGCCCTTGTTACCTTTGGGGTCGATGCCTCGCATGGTTATGAGCGCATTCATAAACATGCGCTGACCTCAGTGGCGAGGCTGGCAGCGGCTTTTGCAGTCAGTCCCGTGAAGATCCGACGGGATGCGAATGAGATGTCCGGGCCAGAGGGCTTCACGCATCTTCCGATCCGCGACACGGCAGAGAACTGAACAGAAATAGGCCGGGCGGAGGAGGATCACGGATTATCGCGTTTAAAGATCCAGTCGTGATCCGGGTGGTTCTGGAAGCGCCACTTGCGCATCGGACCCGCCATGACATTGAGGTAATACATCTCGTATCCGTAAGGCGAGCCGCACGGATGATGACCCTTCGGCACCAGCACGACATCGCCGCTGGATACCGCCATGGTTTCATCCAGAGAACCGTCTTCCGTGAAAACGCGCTGGAAGCCGAAGCCCTGTGCCGGGTTCAAACGGTGGTAATAGGTTTCTTCCAGATAGGTCATATCCGGGTAATTATCCTCATCGTGCCGGTGTGGCGGATAGGATGACCAGTTGCCGGACGGCGTGAAGACTTCCGTGACCAGAAGGCTATCGGCCACATCGCGATCTTCCATGGCAATCGGGAAGATGTGGCGGGTATTAGCACCCTTGCCGCGCTCCGTAAGATTGATGCCAGCTGGACCAATGACCTGCGCCTCACGGCCCGGCTTGGCTGGTGCCGTGCAGATGGCAAGCGTGCAATCGCTCGTTGCTTCCGCTGACCAGTCTGAGCCAGCAGGCACATAGACGCAATGCGGCGGCTTTTTCTCGAACACGTTCATGCGGTCGCCAAGCTCACCGAAGTCTTTGCCCGAGCCTGAGATCTTTGCCTTGCCTTCCACCAGAACGAGGATCACCTCAGTCTCGCCCGTCGGCTCGGCAGCCTTTTCACCCGGCTTCAGATGATAAAGACCAAAGCCGACATAGCCCCAGTTCGCGCTTTCCGGCGTAATGTCATGCACCTTGCCGGATGTGCCGGATGGCTTGCGCAGGAGATTGCTCATTCCTCGTCTCCTTCCCGCTGAGCTTGAGCGGCAGCCTTCTTGGCTTCCGCCTCCGCAATCGAACGGTCATACATGATGAGAAGTTCATAGGCCGCATAGCCAGCGGCACCTAAAAACAGGATTGCCCAACCCCACGATTGGTTCAGGGCTTCAACGCCACCCCAAAGGGCAGGCAACACCACCGTTAGAACCCGCCGCCACAGCGGCTTGAAGAAGGGATGCGTGGGATCGAGCAACTTCAATGTGTTTATCCTTGGAACGAGGTCAGATCAGCCCTGCATCCTTGGCGAAGCCCTTCAGCGATTTCAAGCCGAGGCTCTGATATTCGAATGGATTGCGCACATCCGGGTCCTGTTCGGCCTCAATGACGATCCAGCCCTGATAGCCATGTTCGGCTGCAATCTTGAGAACCGGCGGGAAATTTACGCCGCCTTCAGTGTCGCCAGGAACGGTGAACACGCCACGGCGCACACCTTCCAGGAAGGAGAGTTTTTCGTTGCGCACCTGATCGGCAATAACAGGGCGCACGTTCTTGGCATGGATATGGCCGACGCGGTGCATGTACTTTTTCGCCACGGCTTCCGGGTTGCCGCCGCCGAAATAGCAATGGCCGGTATCGAGCAGCAGCTTGGCGTGCGGGCCCGTGTGCTGCATCAGCTTGTCGATTTCCTCTTCGCTCTCGACCACAGTGCCCATGTGGTGGTGATAGACCAGCGAAATGCCCTGAGACGCCGAAAACTCTGCAAGAGCTTCTACACCTGCGCCGAACTTGGCCCAATCGGCGTCCGCCAGCTTCGGGCGATCCGCCAGAGCCGTATCATCGGCACCATGGATGGCGTTCGAGGTTTCGCAGACGATGATGACCTTGCAGCCCATGGCCTTCAGCACGTCCAGGAAGGGCTGCATGGCAGCCTTTTCCTCTTCAATCGTGTTGGTCAGCAGGTTCAGCGAATGCCAGCCGGAGACGAATTTCAGGCCGCGCGGCTCCAGAACGGATTTCAGGCCAGCCGGATCGGTTGGCAGCTTGTGGCCCTTTTCGATGCCATCGAAACCGATCTTGGCGGTTTCATCCAGGCACTGCTCCAGGCTGATATGCGCGCCGAGCGTGCGGTCGTCGTCATTGGACCAGGCAATCGGGTTTGTACCGAAGAGGATCATCTTAAATTCTTTCCTTCAGGGCAGCTTCATAGGCGGCACGCGCCTTGTTTACTTCTTCTCTGGCCGAGACTTCGGGCACGGCGACATCCCACCAGTGACCACCGGCACCCGGTGTCGGATAGGGGTCCGTATCGATGACGACGACAGTCGGTACGGTTGCCTCACGGGCTGCATCAAGCGCGGTTTCCAGTTCCGCGATGGACGACACCTTGGTGGATTTCGCACCCATGGCCGCCGCATGCGCGGCAAAATCGATGGCGATGGGGTTCACATGATTTGTGTGGGCATAGAGGTTGTTGAACTCTGCACCGCCAGTGCCCATCTGCAGCCGGTTGATGCAGCCATAGCCCCGGTTATCGGTGATGACGACAGTGATCTTCACACCCATGGCAACAGCCGTGGCAAGCTCAGAATTCATCATCATATAGGAGCCATCGCCCACCATGACGATGACATCGCGCTCCGGCTCGGCCAGCTTGATACCAAGGCCGCCGGCAATCTCATAGCCCATGCAGGAGAAGCCGTATTCCATATGGTAGGAGAGCGGCAGCTTCGCCTTCCACAGCTGGTGAAGCTCGCCCGGCATGGTGCCAGCCGCGCACATGACCACCGTGTTATCCCGCGAGGCGCGCTGAACGGCGCCGATGACCTGCATATCTGTCGGCAGTGTGTTGGCGTCCTTCGGCGCTGCGGTGACAGCATCGGCCTTGGCAAACCAACTGGCCTTGAGGCCCGCATCCGGGGCAGCAAAATGGTGCTCGCCAAGAGCTGCCGAAATCTTTTCTAACCCCACCTTCGCGTCGGCCACGAGCGGGATCGCATCATGCTTGGCGCTGTCGTAAGCCTGCACGTTGAGCGCCAGGATCTTGCGATTGGGGTTCTTGAACAAAGCCCAGGAACCGGTTGTGAAATCCTGAAAACGCGTGCCGACGCCGATCACCAGATCAGCCTTTTCCGACACGATGTTCGCGCTTTCGCAACCAGTGACACCTACCGGGCCGAAGTTCAGACCGTGATCCCAGGCAAGCGCCGACTTGCCCGCCTGCGTTTCGACAACCGGGATCTGGTGTTTCTCTACAAAGCTTTTCAGCGTTTCCGTTGCACCAGAGAAATGCACGCCGCCGCCGGCAACGATGACCGGGTTCGTCGCGGCCTTGATGGCGGCAATGGCGGCTTCCAGTTCCACCACATCCGGCTCTGGACGGCGGAACCGCCAGGTCTTCGGTGTGAAGAAACTTTCCGGGTAATCGTAAGCCTCCGCTTGCACATCCTGGCAGAAGGCAAGCGTGACGGGGCCGCAATCGGCAGGGTCGGTCAGCGTTCTGAACGCACGCGGCAGTGCCGTCAAAAGCTGTTCGGGACGCTCGATACGGTCGAAATAGCGGCTGACCGGCTTGAAGCAGTCATTGGCGGAAATCGTGCCGTCTTCGAAATCCTCGATCTGCTGCAGAACCGGATCGGGACCACGATTGGCAAATACATCACCCGGAATAAACAGAACTGGCAGGCGGTTGACATGTGCCAAAGCCGCTGCCGTTACCATGTTCAGCGCACCGGGACCGATGGAGGAGGTGACCGCCATGGCACGGCGACGACCCAGTTGCTTGGCGTAGGCAATCGCCGCATGTGCCATCGACTGTTCGTTCTGGCCGCGATAGGTCGGCAGTTCCTCGCGAATGCCGTAGAGTGCTTCACCGATACCGGCGACGTTGCCGTGACCGAAGATCGCCCAGACGCCTGCGATATAGGGAACGCCATCCTCGTTCAGCTGGTTGGCGAGGTAGCGCACCAGCGCCTGCGCCGCCGTCAGACGGATCGTTTTCATGCCTTTCCTCCCTTGGCTGCGTTGGCCTTGGCGCGCGCTCCATCCCAGATCGCGCACAGGCTCTTGTATCGGGCCACCATATCCTCCACGGCGGCCTCATCCGTGATCTGGCCACCCAGCCATTTGCGGGCAGCATCGCCGAAGATCGTGCGACCGACCGCGAAACCCTTCACCAGATCGAAGCCGGCGGCAAGGGCGAAACTTTCCTCAAGCTCAACCTGCGGCGCATCCAGTCCCAGAACGACGATGCCGCGCGTGTTACTGTCGTGGCGCTCGACCGCAGCGCAGGCATTGGCCCAGGCGGCATTCGTCTTCATCGGCTCCAGCTTCCACCAGTCTGGATAGACGCCGATTTGATAGAAACGGTCGATGATCTTGGCCGTCGTTTCATCATCGACAGCACCGACCTTGGACGGAATAACCTCCAGCAGGAACTCCAGACGGTTGCGACGAGCCGCCTCGAAAAGGCGCTTCACCGTCTCCTCCTGTTTCTCCTTCACCTCGGCGGAATCGTCTGGATGGTAGAAGCAGAGAACCTTCACCACATGTTCGGCTGCCCATTCGCCAAGCCCGCCGCAATCGAGACCCAGTTCAGGCTCCAGCGTCAGCGGGCGCGAGCCCGGCCATTCGGCAGGGCGGCCGATCCAGAGCCCGGTTCCCGCAGCGGCGTACAAAGCTTCCTTGCCGAGGCGGCCATCGCAGAGGATGCCATATCCACCCTGCCCGCCCGCAACCGTCGTCGCTGCCTGAAGGCAGAGCTTCTTGAAGGCGCCGATGCGATCCGTGGCAACGCCCGCCTCTTCGGCCATGGCCTCCAGCTGCATGCGATGATCAAAGGCGAAAACGCGCATGGTCGACCAGTCGCCCTTGCGGTTGGTGGACCAGTGAACCTGTTCAAGGGCTGCATCCTTGCGCAGCGCCTTGTTTTTGATGCCCGTCGCAAAGAAATATTGCAGCTCTTCCCAGCTTGGGTAAGCGGGCGTGCAGCCGTGGCGCGACACCGCGAAAGCACCGCAGGCATTGGCGTATTTCAGCGCCGTCGGCCAATCCTCGCCCGTCAGCCAGCCCTTCAGCAACCCTGCCATAAAACCATCGCCAGCGCCCAGCACGTTGAAGACTTCGATCGGGAAGCCGGGGCCGGTCTGGCCCTTATCGAGACTGTCCGGAATTTCGCCTTCGAAAACCGCCGCGCCCATTGGGCCGCGCTTGCACACAAGTGCTGCCTTGGACACCTTGCGCACAGCGCGCAGCGCTTCCAGCGTATCGGTGGAGCCGCCAGCAATATGGAACTCTTCTTCCGTCCCGACGATCAGGTCAAAAAGATGCAGCGTGCTTTGCAGCTTGGCCGTGACCTTGGCCGATTCCACGAAACGGCTTTCACCATCGCCATGACCGGCGACGCCCCAGAGATTGGGGCGGTAATCGATATCAAGCGCCGTCTGCGCGCCATTCTCCCGCGCCAGCTTCAGCGCCTTCATCACCGCCGCTTCGGTACGGGTATGTGAAAGATGGGTTCCCGTAACGGTGACGCAGCGGGATTCCGCGATGAAGGCCGGATCAATATCATCTTCGCACAGCGCCATATCGGCGCAGTTTTCGCGGTAGAAGATCAGCGGAAACTGGTTCTCGTCGCGAATGCCAAGCAGCACCAGCGCCGTGAGGCGTTCCGGGTCGGTCACAACGCCGCGCACATCCACACCCTCGCGCACCAGCTGCTCGCGAATGAAGCGACCCATATGCTCATTGCCGACACGGGTGATCAACGCACTCTTCAGGCCAAGCCGCGCTGCTCCGGCTGCGATATTGGTCGGCGAGCCGCCGATATATTTGTTGAAGGAGGACATATCCTCCAGACGGCCACCCACCTGGGCGCCATAAAGGTCTACGGACGAGCGTCCGATCGTGATCACGTCGAGTGGCTTCAAGAGGCCCTCCCTTTGGCCGCTGATGGCGAATTGCGCTTTGGGTCAGCGCGACGGCACCTCCCGTGCCGATCAATTATTTTGGACTATAAATTCTATTTTCCGCGTTTTCAACACGAATATTCAGTTCTTGCGTTTCGCGCCCACCGCCGCAGAAAGGGCAATGGCAACGCAGAGCGTGGCCGAAAGCGAACGGAAAGCGCCAAAGTCCACTTCAGAGACCATGAGAATGGTGGCACCCATCTTGCGAAGTGGATTGACGGCGGTATCCGTCAACGCCACGACCGGTACGCCACGGGCGCGAACAGTCTCCACCAGTTCCAGCGTTTCCGCCGAATAGGGCGAGAAGGTGATGGCCAGAAGCGCATCGCCCGGACGGATAGCAGCGGAACTATCCAGCCTTCCGGCAACACTGTGCAGCATGGCAGGCACCTGCATTTTTTCCAGCGCATAGGCAATGTAGCTTGCCACCGGAAAGGAGCGGCGTAGGCCGATGATATGAACCAGATTGGCAGAGGCCAGAACTTCAACCGCCTCCTCAAGTGCCTGTGGATCAACGGATTTTAGAAGGTTCTCAAGCGAAGATCGGCCCGCCTCGACAAATTCCGCCAGAAGCCGCGGGCCGCTATGCTCTCCCATGTCGCGCAGGTGGTCGAGACGGGTGGAATAATCCGGCCAGCCGCCCACATAGCTTTCGCGAAACAGACGCTGCATTTCCGAATAGCCGGAAAAGCCCATGATCTGACAGAAGCGCATGAAGGCGGATGGCTGCACGCCTGCGGCTTCCGCCATTTCAGCGACAGTCGAAACAGCAATGCGATCTGTATTGGCCGCCACATAATCCGCGCATTGCTTCAGTCGCTTGGGGAGAGAGGCGGAGACTTCGAGCAGTTTTTCCTCGAATTCAGCCACGCTTGCCGGTGCGCCACCCTCCGCCATTCAATCGTCCTTTTTATCAGCTTGACATAAATATGGCTACACTCTAGCAAAATGGAATAGATATTCCAAACTCGATTTGGAACAAAAATTCTGAAATTCTGATCGATCCCGAAGTGGAGGAGAACCCATGGTGACGAGATTGGCCCTGCTGGGTGCAGGACGTATCGGCAAGGTGCATGCAAAGGCAATTGCTTCTGACCCGCGCGCGAAACTGGTGGCCGTAGTGGATGCCATGGAAGCGGCTGCGAAAGCCATTGCCGATGAGGCAGGTGCAGAAGTCAGCACCATTGATGCCGTTCTGGCCAACAAGGATGTGGACGCGGTCATCATCTGCACACCCACCAACACGCATGCGGATCTGATCGAAAAATTCGCCCGTGCTGGCAAGGCGATCTTCTGCGAAAAGCCGATCGATCTGGACGTCGCACGCGCCCAGGCCTGCATCGACGTGGTGAAGGAAACCGGTGCCAAGGTCATGCTTGGCTTCAACCGCCGTTTCGACCCACATTTCCAGGCCGTGCGCAAGGAGATCGACAAGGGCACCATCGGCAAGGTGGAGATGGTGACGATCACCAGCCGCGATCCGGGTGCGCCGCCGGTGGAATATATCAAGGTGTCCGGCGGCATCTTCCGCGACATGACAATCCACGATCTGGACATGGCGCGGTTCCTGCTGGGTGAAGAGATCAAGTCCGTCTTCGCAACAGGTGCCGTACTGGTCGATCCGAAGATCGGAGAAGCGGGCGATTATGATAGCGCCAGCCTGATCCTGACCACGGCCAGCGGCCGTCAGGCTGTGATCTCCAACTCCCGCCGCGCAACTTACGGCTACGACCAGCGCATCGAAGTACATGGCGCACTGGGTTCGGTTGCCGCTGAAAACCAGCGCCCGGTCTCCATCGAAGTGGCCAACAAGGACGGCTATACGCGTCCGCCGCTGCATGACTTCTTCATGACGCGCTATACGGAAGCCTATGCGGCTGAAATCAAGGCCTTCATCGATACGGTTGAGAACGGAGCTGCCGCCTCGCCGTCCGCAGAAGATGGCCTGATTGCCCTGAAGCTCGCCGATGCGGCACTGAAATCCGCCAAGACAGGCGCAGCCGTTTCGCTCTGAGCGAAGTCAGCAAACGATAAAGGGCCGCCTAACCCGCGGCCCTTGTTTTAGCTTCCCATTCCGCCGCATAGGCTTGAACCGCCGCCGGATCGAGTCGGCTGACAATCTCCTTCGACTGCGCCGAAAGCTTGACGCCGGCCAGAAGCCCCGCACCTTGGCTGGTACCGGTGGAACCGGAAACGGCAATCACTTGACGGCCCAGCAGCGCCTGCAAGGGTTCCAGATAGGCGGGATTGGCGGCAAAAGGCCCCTCTACCAGAACCGGACCCTTTGCGCCGATCAGGGTGAGGCATGTCTCGGTCATCAGCGCCAGATAGAGGCAGCACGCCGCCCATTTTTCCGGGGTCGATGCGCCCTCTGCGTTCAGCCATCGGCTTTGCTGGCCGGGATAGGGACCGGAACCGGAGGTGACGTTTGGCGTGAGCAGGACGCGTTTCTCCAAGGCTTGAGGCATGGCGGCAAGGGCTGCATCCACATCAAGAGGCCCGAGCACCGCGGTCAGCAGTTCGAACTCACGCCCACCCATGAACCGCGAAGATGGCACGGCCCGGCCATAGGCATCCACATTGGCAAGCGCATCACGCGCCGGATCGAGATGTTCCAGATCGCCGCCGACGGCAAAGTTGATGACCCATGTTCCCGTGGAAACGACGGCGAACGGTGGTTCGTGGCCCACCAGATGTGGCAGCAGCGAAGCGTTGGAATCATGAATGCCGCAATAGACCGGCACCGGCTTTTGAAGCCCGAGTTCTGCGGCAAGCGCTGACTTCACATCACCCAGCACATCGAAGGCGGAGCGAACAGTCGCCATCATGTCGCGAATGCCAAGTGTGTCCACCAGCGACGAGAATGTGCCCTTTCCCGGCTGCCAAAGATCCGTATGACAGCCAAGGGAGGTCGCCTCGTTCGCGGCAATGCCGGTCAGGCGAAAGGCCCAGTATTGCGGATAGGTGAGGATGGTTCGCACGCGCGCAAATTCTTTCGGAAAGGACACCTTCTGAAAGTGGATCTGTGCGCCGAGGTTCAACCCCATAGCCAGGGCGGGCGAAAAAGTTTCCGAAAATGGCGGACGAAGTGGCGCATAGGTGGCGCGGATCTCTTCCGGATACTCATATTCATAATCCAGCGCCGGCAGAGCCAGATCACCGGCCTCATCCAGCAGAACGCCAGACGCACCATGCGTGGTGATGGATATCGCATCGAAGCCGCAGCCAGAGTTCAGCTCTCGCAGCGCGTCGCAGAAGAAGCGCCAAAGACCCTCAATATCGTAGTGCGGATAGGGATCACCTGGGATCACCTGGTTCGGGCGACGGCGCACATCCAGTTCTTCGCCGGTCGCGCAATCCAGCACCAGAACCTTGGCATTGGTTTTGCCGATATCCAGAACGGCAATGCGACGGGTTTCAGTCATGGCATGTAGAAGACTGGGACGAGGTCGATGGCGACGGGAGAATTATCGGGATTCGACTCCATGATATCGGTCATATGCGCCCACCAACGCTTCATGACCGGATGCTCTGGCAGGCTGGCCATGCCATGATCTTTCGGTCGCGTCAGCACGCCAAACAGGATGTTCGTTTCGGGATCGAGGTGGATGGAATAGTCGCTGACGCCAGCCTGATGCAGCAGTTCCAACAGTTCCGGCCAGATCTCATCATGGCGCTTCTTGTACTCGGCCTGCATGCCGGGGTGCAGCTTCATCTTGAAGGCGTGTTTTTCGAGCGTCATGATTTAGATGCCTGTTTGATGCGGCGCGCCAGAATGGGCAGCGCGATGGTGACGATGAGAAGAAGGCCAACGAAGATCGACATCACAATGCCGGGCACATTCAACAGACCGAGCCCAAAGGTGACGAGACCCATGACAAAGGCAGCGATGACAACGCCCGCAATGGTGCCCGCGCCGCCGAGAATGGAAACGCCACCGAGCACCACCATGGTGACCACTTCCAGCTCCCAGCCTTGCGCAATGGAAGGCCGCGTCGACCCAAGCCGCGAGGTGAGGCAGACGGCAGCGATACCGCTCATCAGACCGGTCAGCAGGAACAGGATGAACTTTACCCGCTCCACCGGCACACCGGAAAAGCGTGCTGCAAAATCATTATTGCCGATCACATAGACCTGACGGCCGAAATTGGTGGCGTGCAGCAGTACCGCGAAGATGGCGGCACAGAGCAAGAACAGGCCGAACTCGAAAGAAAAGACCCAGAAAAGATAGCCCTGGCCGAAATAGGCAAAACTTTCCGGGTAAGAACCATAGGCCTTGTCGCCCAGCACCAGATAGGAAATGCCACGAAACAGGCTCATCGTGCCGATGGTGACGACGATGGACGGCAGCTTCAGCACGGAAACCAGCGTGCCGTTGAAGGCACCGCAGGCGAGCCCAACACCGATGCCGATCGCCACCAATCCGGGTGTATCGACACCGGCTTGAGCCGCCGCGCCCATCGCCGTCGAGGCGAGCGCGATGATGGCTGCGACCGACAGATCGATCTCACCGGCAATGATCAACAGCGCCATGGCGAAGGCAATCATTGCCTTTTCGGTGAAGTTGAAGGTGGCGTCCGACAGGTTCCACGCGTCCAGGAAGTAAGGCGAAGCCAAAGAATTGGCGATGAAGATCAGCACCGCAACGCCAAACAGCAGCACTTCCCAGCTGGAGAAAATGCGACTGACGGGGGTGCCCAGACGATCCGGTATTACCCGGCGGGTCGCGTTTGTGTTGACGTCGCTCATGCTGTCACCTCGGTCGCTGCACGGTCGCGCAGGATGATACGGCCCTTCTTCGCTTCAGCCCGAGCATTGAAGACGACGGCGAGAATGATGACCACGCCGGAAATCGCCATCTGCGCGAAGGGCGAAATGCCAATGACCGGCAGCGCGTTCTTGATGACACCCAAGAAAAGCGAGCCGAGCACGGCACCGGCCACGGAGCCGATACCGCCTGCAATCGAGATGCCGCCAATCACGCAGGCCGCGACACTATCAAGCTCAAAGCCAGCGGCGATGTCCACATAGGCTACCGCATAGCGCGAGACCCAGAGATAGCTGCAGAGTCCCGCCATGGCGCCCGACAGCACGAAGGCGAAGAAGCGCGTGCGGCCGATATCGATGCCCGCATAGACAGCTGCCGTTGGGTTACCGCCGGAAGCATAAGCCGATCGACCGAAGGGCGTACGCGTCAGCAGAAAGCCCATGCCCAGCACGACAGCAATCGCCACCCAGGAGAGGATGGGCAGGCCGAGAAACACCGTGCGCGGCACGTTGAGGAAGGTCGGCGTCATCTGATGCGCATTCACCCATCCGCCACCGGACAAGACAAACGCCATGCCGCGATAGATGGTGAGCGTACCGAGCGTCACGACAATCGGCGGGATCTGCAGGATCCAGACGAGGAAACCGTTGATCGCGCCGAGAGCGGCCCCGATTCCAAGCGCCATGAGGATAAGCAGCACAAGCGGCAAATCCGGAAAGGCAGCATTGGTCATGGCAACGGCCATGCCGGTGAAGGCAAGATTGGCCGCGACCGACAGATCGATGGATTTCGTCAGGATCACCGTCATCTGCGCAAGCGCCAGAATGATCAGGATCGACGTATCGTTGAAGATATTCACCAGATTGCCGGGTTCGGCAAAGCCTTCAGCGCGGGTCGCAAAGCCCGCGATCATCAGCGCAATGATGCCGGACAGCAGCAGTTCGCGGCTTTTGAGAAGTTTCGTCATGAAGCGCACTCACGCATTGCCGGTCGCGGCACGCACCAGCGTCTCCGCCGTGGCCTCCGACCGGTCATAGAAGCCCGCCATCAGCCCCTCGCGCATCACCATGATCCGATCCGACATGCCGAGAACTTCCGGCAGTTCGGACGAGACCATGATGATGGACAGGCCTTGGGAGGCAAGTTCGGAAATGAAGCCATGCACCGCGGCCTTGGAGCCGATATCGATGCCCTTTGTCGGCTCATCGAGAATGATCACCTTCGGCTGGGTGGCAAGCCATTTGCCGATGACGACCTTCTGCTGGTTCCCGCCGGACAGCGTGCCGACCGGCACCGAGAGAGCCGCGGCCCGCAGATCCAGCCGCTCCGCATATTGCCGCGCCAGCGCCAACTCGTTGGCAGCCTTCAGGAAACCGGAGCGCGAGGTTTTGGCAAGTGATGGCAGCGTCATGTTCTGATAGATCGGCATAGGCAGCGCCAGACCGTGGCGCCCGCGTTCTTCCGGCACATAGACAATGCCCGCCGCAATCGCATCCTGAGCGGAGCGGATCTCGACCGGCTGACCTTCGAGGGTCAGGCGACCGGCCGAGGGCCGTGTGATGCCGAACAGCGATTGGCAAAGCTCGGAACGACCGGCACCGATGAGGCCGTAGACGCCGAGAATTTCGCCGCGCTTCAATTCAAAGGAGATATCGCGAAACTCCGTCGGGTGGCTGTAGCCTTGAACGGAGAGAACGACAGGACCGATCTCAGCTTCCACCTTGGGGAAGACGTCATGCACGTCGCGGCCAACCATAAGGCGCACGATTTCGCCTTGAGGCGTTTCCTTCAAACGGCCATGGCCAACCGCCTTGCCATCGCGGAAGACCGCAAAATTTTCGGCAATTTCATAAAGCTCATCAAACTTGTGGCTGATGAACAGGATTGCTTTGCCCTGCCGCTTCAACCCTTCCACGATACGGAAGAGATCGTCGATCTCCTTGCGTGACAAGGCCGCCGTTGGCTCGTCCATGATGACGATGCGTGCTTCGACGGAGAGCGCACGGGCAATCGCCACCAGATGCCGCTGGGCAATGGAGAGATCCTTCAGACGGATGGTCGGGTCAATATCGCTTTCCAGCTGCTGCAACAGTTCCCGCGAACGGGCATTGATGGTGCGCCAGTCGATGGTGCGAAACCGTGTGCGTGGCGCGTGACCGAGGAAGATGTTTTCGCCAACCGTCAGTTCGTCAAAGAGCACGGTTTCCTGATGGATTGCCGTAACGCCCGCATCGATGGCGGCTTGAGCACTGGCAAATTGCACCGGCTTTCCATCAAGCAGAATTTCGCCTTCGGTCGGGCGGTAAATGCCCGTCAGGATTTTCACGAGCGTGGATTTGCCCGCGCCATTTTCGCCGATCAACGCCGTCACCTGCCCCGGATAGAGGCTGATGGATACCTGATCCAGCGCCTTCACGCCCGGAAAGATCTGGCTGATGCCGCGCATTTCCAAAATGGGCGCCAGGTTCGGCGTTTGGTTTGCCAGCGGCGTGTTCAGGGTCATGGGGGCAACAGCATTCATTGTTGATTTCACCTCAGGCCCCTCCACTGTTTCGAGATTGCGAACCTGCCTTCGGTGAAGGCGAGGAGGGTGCGGTGCGGAAGCCGTAATGGTTGAGCGAAAATCGTGAACTTCGAGGACCGGAGCGGAGCGTACTTAGACGTACGTGAGCACCGGAAGCGCAGAAGAGCGCGATTTGCAGCCAGCCAGTACGGCTTCCGCCGTCAATCAGAAGATCTTCGAGAACTGATCGATATTCTTCGCATTGTAGACGAAGGGATCGGCCATCGCAGCTTCACCATTGTCGCCAATCTTGATCGTGCCCATGCGGCCCGCCTTGACTTCACTGCCCGGCTTGCCGGTCGCTTCGCCCTTTACAAGACGATAGGCGATCTGCGTTGCGGAATAGCCGAGGTCGATCGGGTTCCAGATGGCGAATTCCTTCGTCGCACCCGACTTGATCGCGCCCGCCATTTCGGACGGAAGACCAAGACCGGTGACATAGACCTGACCGATCTTGCCGGCATCCTTCACAGCCTGCGAGGCGGCGAGAACACCAACTGTTGTCGGAGCAACGATAACCTTCACGTTTGGCTGCGACTTCAGGAGACCTTGTGCTTCGCGATAGCTCTTGTCGGCGAGGTCGTCACCATAGACGGTGGTAGCGAGGTTGAGGCCGGGGAAATCCTTCAGCTGCTTCTTCATTTCCGCGATCCAGGTGTTCTGGTTCGTGGAGGTGGTGGTGGCAGAAAGGATTGCGAAATCACCCTTGCCATCCGGCAGATGATTCTTCGCCAGCGTCAGGCACATCTTGCCGATCAACGCGTTCGAAGACGGATTGAGGTGCATGATGCGGCCCGCAGGGGCAACGCCGGAATCCCAGGAGATGACCTTGATGCCGCGTTGTGCGGCCTTCTTCAACGCAGGTACCAGCGCATCCGGATCATTGGCGGAAACGGCAATGGCATCCACGCCTTGCGCGATCAGCGAATTGATCACTTCGATCTGGCCCTCGGCAGTCGTCGACGTCGGGCCGGTATAGATGATCTTCACGCCGCCCAATTCCTTGGCGGCTTCTTCCGCGCCCTTGTTGGCGGCTTCAAAGAAACCGTTGCCAAGCGACTTTACCACCAGCGCGATTTTCACATCCGCGGCGGATGCCATGCTGGCCATGGAAACCGATGCGGCCAGCGCCAATGCTGCAGCACCGAAATGACGTCTTGTCAGTTTCATGTTTCACTCCTCCCAAAGATAAAGTCCGTTTCTCCCCTCCCCCCGAAGCGTCTCTTACGCGACGGAAGAAGCATCCTCCTTTGCCGATGAAGCCGTGGGCTTCACCGTCAAAACCTTCACACCTGCATCTTCCAGCATGGCGACCGCCTCTTCTGACACGCCATCATCGGTGATGATGGTCGAGACATTCTCCAGCGGACACAGGATCATGCTGGAGCGACGATTGAACTTGCTCGAATCCACCATCACGATCAGCTCATCCGCCTGACGCATCAGTCGCTGCTCGCTCTGGATCACCAGCGCATCCGGCTCCATCACGCCGTGGGACGAAATGCCCTGCGCGCCGATGAACATGCGCCGCGCGTAGAAATTGCGGATCGCGTCATTCTCGAATGGCGACAGGATCAGGCTCTGGTCGCGATAGATCGCGCCGCCAGGCACTGAAACCGTGCATTTGGAGTGTTTGACCAGATGCTCGGCAATGGCGAAGGAATTCGTCATGACCTGCAGGCGCCGCGCCGACATGAAATGCACCATCTGGAAAGTGGTGGTGCCACCATTGATGATAACGGAATCGCCTTCCTCACACAGCTCCACAGCAGCGCGCGCAATTGCGCGTTTCTTATCAATATTGACGGATTCGGACACCCGGAAGGGTCGCGCTGCGAGATTGCCCTGTTGCGGCGGATGCACGGCTTCCGCCCCACCCCGCACACGGCGGAGCTTTCCCTGCACATGAAGCGCGGCAATATCGCGCCGGATTGTCGCCTCGGAAGCCTCTGTCAGCTCGGCAATATCCTGCACCGTCACCACAGGCTTTTCCTGGATGGCGCTCAAGATGATGCGATGTCGCTCACGTTCGTGCATGGGTTCCTCCGTGTTCCGATTTATTCGAAACGAATTAATCATGTCAATCACAAACGATCAAAAAAGATTATATTGCAGCGCACAATGAACGTTTGTGATCGTTTGTGATTGACAACACACCTGACCATGCGCGATATCCTCACTCCAAACGAGATGCTTCACGGTGGGACCGGAAGCACACGCACACTGGGAGGACCTGTTCCATGTCGGGCAAAACCCGCCTTCTCGATAATCGTTGGGATGATGCTTACGCCGCAAAGCTCGATGAGCCCGGCAAGCTCTTGTATCGTTCAAACTTGCTGGGCGCTGACAAGCGCATCACCAATTACGGTGGCGGCAACACCTCTGCAAAGGTGATGGAGACTGATCCCCTGACCGGCCAGAAGGTGCAGGTTCTCTGGGTCAAGGGGTCTGGCGGCGATGTCGGCACCATCAAGCTTGATGGCTTTGCCACGCTCTATCAGGAAAAGCTCGACGCTCTGAAGGGCATCTATCAGGGCGTTCACGATGAAGACCGCATGGTCGGCTTCCTGCCGCATTGCACATTCAACCTGAACCCGCGTGCTGCCTCCATCGACACGCCGCTACATGGCTTCGTGCCGTTCACGCATGTTGACCACATGCACCCGGATGCCATCATTGCGATTGCCGCCTCGAAGAATTCGAAGGAATTGACGCAACAGATTTTCGGCGCCGATATCGGCTGGCTGCCCTGGCGCCGCCCCGGCTTCCAACTCGGTCTCGATCTCGAAGCTTTTGTAAAGGCGAACCCCACCGCCAAGGGCGTGGTGCTGGAAAGCCATGGCCTGTTTACCTGGGCGAATGACGCCAAGGAATGCTACGAACTGACGCTTGAAATCATCAACAAGGCAATCGAGTGGTTCGCCGCGCAGACAGACGGCAAGGTCATTTTCGGCGGCGCTGCGACCCAGAGCCTACCCGCCGATCAGCGCCGCGCGATTGCGGCGAAGTTGATGCCGGAAATCCGTGGCCGCATCGGCAAGCTTGAGCGCAAGCTCGGTGATTTCGACGATCAGGACGCCGTGCTCGAATTCGTCAACTCAAAAAACCTGAAGCCGCTGGGCGCGCTCGGCACCTCCTGCCCGGACCACTTCCTGCGCACCAAAATCCGCCCGCTGATTGTCGATTTCGATCCGGCCAAGCCGGATGTCGACGCCGTAATTGCCGGTCTGGACAAGGCGCTGGGAGAGTATCGCGCCGATTACACACGCTATTACGAGACCTGCAAACACGACAATTCACCGAAGATGCGTGATCCGAACCCGGTCATTTTTCTGGTGCCGGGTGTGGGCATGCTCTCCTTCGCCAAGGACAAGGCAACCGCCCGCATTGCTGGCGAGTTCTACGTCAACGCCATCAACGTGATGCGCGGTGCTTCCACGGTTTCCGAATATCAGGGCCTTCCCGAGCAGGAAGCTTTCGATATTGAATACTGGCTACTGGAAGAGGCAAAACTGCAGCGCATGCCAAAGCCAAAGAGCATGGCGGGCCGCGTGGCCTTCGTCACCGGCGGTGCGGGCGGCATTGGCCGCGCAACCGCAGAACGCCTGATGGCGGAAGGTGCCTGCGTGGTGCTGGCCGATATCGATGCGGAAGCACTGGATGCTGCCAAGGGCGATTTCGCCAAGCGCTACAGCAACGATACCGTGCGGTCCGTTCAACTGGATGTCACGAAGGAAGATGCGGTGGCTGCCGCATTCTCAGAAGCTTGCGTGGAATTCGGCGGCGTGGACATTCTGGTCTCCAATGCCGGTATCGCCTCTTCCGCGCCAGTGGAAGAAACCACGCTTGCCATGTGGGACAAGAATATCAGCATTCTGACCACCGGCTATTTCCTCGTATCTCGCGAAGCTTTCCGCCTGTTCCGTCGCCAGAATCTCGGTGGCAATGTGGTTTTCGTAGCCTCCAAGAATGGTCTGGCTTCGTCGCCGAATGCGTCCGCCTATTGCACGGCCAAGGCTGCGGAAATCCATCTGGCCCGCTGCCTTGCACTGGAGGGCGCAGAGGCTGGCATTCGCGTCAACACCGTCAACCCGGATGCGGTGCTGCGCGGCTCCAAGATCTGGAACGGCGAGTGGCGTGAACAACGTGCGGCTTCTTCCAAGATCGAAGTGACCGATCTGGAAGAGCATTATCGCAAGCGCTCCATGCTGAAGCTGAATGTCTTCCCGGAAGATATTGCTGAAGCCATCTACTTCCTGGCATCCGATCTTTCGGCAAAATCCACCGGCAACATCATCAACGTGGATGCCGGTAACGCCCAGAGCTTCACGCGCTGAGACCTCCCCTGCCCGTTCGCGCGGGCAGGGTCTTTTGACGGGAGGAACCAATGACAGATCTGAAAATTGCAGGCGATCTGATCGCCGCCGAGAACGACAAGCGCGCTTCCGCCCACCAGTCGGATTACGCAGCGCTGGGCGAAAAGCTCGCTCGCAGCAATGTCGACATCGAAGCCATCACCCAGAAGGTGGCCGAATTCTTCGTGGCCGTCCCCTCCTGGGGTGTCGGCACCGGCGGAACGCGCTTTGCCCGTTTTCCGGGGCTCGGCGAGCCGCGCAACATCTTCGACAAACTGGAAGATTGCAGCATCATCCATCAACTGACGCAGGCCACGCCAACCGTTTCGCTGCATATTCCGTGGGACAAGGCGGACCCGAAGGAGCTGAAGGCAAAGGGCGATGCGCTGGGCCTTGGCTTTGATGCCATGAACTCCAACACCTTTTCCGATACACCGGATCAGGCGCAGTCCTACAAATATGGCTCGCTGTCTCATGTGGATGCGGCAACGCGTGCGCAGGCCGTCGAGCATAATCTCGAATGCATCGATATCGGCAAGGCCATCGGCTCCAAGGCATTGACGGTCTGGATCGGCGATGGCTCCAACTTCCCCGGTCAGTCGAATTTTACTCGCCAGTTCGAGCGCTATCTCGACAGCATGTGCGCCATCTATAAGGCGCTGCCGGATGATTGGCGGCTGTTCTCCGAACACAAGATGTATGAGCCCGCCTTCTACTCGACTGTCGTGCAGGACTGGGGTACGAACTATTTGATCGCGCAGACGCTTGGCGAAAAAGCCTTCTGCCTCGTCGATCTCGGCCATCATGCGCCGAACACCAATATCGAGATGATCGTTGCGCGCCTCATTCAGTTCGGCAAGCTCGGCGGCTTCCACTTCAATGATTCCAAATATGGCGATGACGATCTGGATGCCGGTTCCGTCGAGCCTTACCGCCTGTTCCTCGTCTTCAACGAACTGGTGGATGCCGAACATCGCGGCGTGCAGGGCTTCCATCCTGCCCACATGATCGACCAGAGCCATAATGTGACGGACCCGATCGAAAGCCTGATTTCTTCCGCCAACGAAATTCGCCGTGCCTATGCGCAGGCGCTGCTAGTTGACCGCTCTAACCTGGAAGGCTTCCAGAACGACAATGATGCATTGATGGCAACTGAAACGCTGAAACGCGCCTATCGCACCGATGTGGAAGCCATTCTGGCGGAGGCCCGCCGCCGCGCTGGCGGCGCCATTGATCCGGTCGCGACCTATCGCGCCAGCGGCTACCGGGCCCGCGTTGCGGCAGAACGTCCTGCGGTCAAAGGTGGTTCCGGCGGTATTGTCTGATCCGCCGTTTCGGACCGAATTCAGAAACGCCCGGCAAAACGTCCGGGCGTTTTTTTTGTGACCTTGTTGCGCCTCCTCAAAGACGAAAATGCCGCATTGCGGTCAATGATGCTCTCGGATAGATCTTGCCCCAGAGGATTTCGGATGGCACGTTCAGGACACATTGGGGCGACATGGCTACGCATTCTGTGCGTGATGGCCCTCGTCATGCTGTCCTTTGCCCACAGCCCGCCGGACGCTCTTGCTGCACAACTGACGACCGCCGAGCTTTCGGCCATCGCATTGCCAGATGGCTCAATTCCAGTCATCTGCTCCTCCGATGAGGACGGCAAGACAAAGCCGCATGTGCACGCCTCGAACGAGTGCGAAGCCTGCCGCCTCAGCGCATCCGTCCTGCTGCCTGAACCTTCTGAGCAGACCGGACTGATCGTTTCATTCGCGGAAAGATTCGTTTTCGCGAAGCGGATCGAAGCTCATTATCGCAAGCAGATCCCTCCGAACGCCAATCCACGCGCACCGCCCGCTTCTGCCTGATGAATGGCCATGCACCGTTGTGACACGGTGTTCGTTCAATCGGCATGCGGCCTGTCAAGGCTGAATGCCTTCCGGGTTGCGCTTCATGCTAGAGCACATTGAACCAGCGGGCGGTTCCGTTCCGTTCCGTCTAACCGATACCCAGGCCCCGTTCCGTCAGGAACGGTGGGTCGCACCTCAAATGACCCTCGTCCCCCCAGTTCAATGGCGTGACGCTGCAGTCAGGATAGGTCGGGGCTGCCTGATCGTATCCCATGAATTGCCAGACGGTCGCCGACAGATCCTTGATGTGCTGGGTCAGGGGCGCATCCTGTTCTGCTCCATGCTGGCCCATGGAACGGCCAAGGCACGATCCCTGACATTCACCAATGTCGAAAGACTGGATGAGCATTCCGACCGCGATGCAATAGAAGAGGCGCGCCAACTGGCAATGAAGAGAGCCTATGAGCACGCTCTTTTGCTGGGCCGCAAGAAAAGCACGGAAAAGGTAGCGACCGCGCTGCTTGATCTGGCGGATCAGTTCGCCTGCGGCAATGGTGGGCAGATGCGCCCCTCATTCACCCTGTATCTGATGCGAAACGAACTTGCCGACTGGTTAGGCCTGACGCTCGAAACCGTCAGCCGGTGTCTGAGCGACTTCAAACGCAAGGGCGTGATCGCTTTTGAACGAACAGACCGCATTACCATCCGTGAAAAGACGGCGCTTCGCGCTATCGCGGACGGACTGGCGCCCTCCACCTGAATTCAACTGCGGTCCAGCCGCACACGTCCAACAATTCAACGTAAGAGAAAAACAATGAAACAGAAACTGATTTCCCTCGTCGCCGTGCTCCTGACACTCGTCGGCGTGACATCCGCATTTGCTCATGGTTTTCAGATCGGCGATCTGAAGATCGGCCATCCCTACAGCCGCGCCATGCTGCCCGGTGCAAAAGTTGGCGGCGGCTATCTGAAGATCACGAACGCCGGTGCCGATGATCGCCTCGTGAGCGCTTCATCCGACCGCGCAGCCTCGATCCAGATTCATGAAATGAAAATGGATGGCGGTATCATGGAGATGCGCGAGTTGAAGAACGGCCTGGCCGTTCCAGCAAACAGCACCGTTGAACTGAAGCCCGGCAGCTATCATCTGATGTTTATGAATGTCGCCCAGCCTTTCAAGGAAGGTGAAATGGTGAAAGCGAAGCTGGTGTTCGAAAAGGCCGGATCCGTTGACGTGGAATTTGCCGTTGGACCTGCGAGTGGTGAGGCCAAGAATGATCACTCCGGCCACGGCGCTGGAGAACATAAAAAATGACGAAACGCGTCAGTCCATTCATGCTGCTGGGCGGGGGTGTGGCTGCCGTTTTCGTTGCGGCGCTGGTTGGCGTCATGGCCTGGGTCGCACAAGACACGCCGAGAGCCAGCCCGTTCAACGCGCGCTTCTCACTGGTGGATGATCGCGGAAATCCCGTCGATCAAAGCCTGTTCAAAGGCGCACCCTCCATTGTCTACTTCGGCTACACCCATTGCCCGGAGGTTTGCCCGACAACGCTGTTCGAAGTTGCTGACTGGCTGAAGGAACTCGGACCCGATGGCAAATCACTGCGAGCCTATTTCTTCACGATCGATCCGGCGCGCGACACACCGGACGTGATGAGAAGCTATGTGACGGCATTCACGGATCGCATTACCGGCATTACAGGCACCGAAGCGGAGATGAAGAAAGTGATCGATGGCTGGATGATCCACGCCTCGAAACTTCCCAGTAGCGATGGCGACTATCACATGAGCCATACCACCTCGCTGCTTCTGATCGGAGCCGATGGGCGGCTGAAAGGCATGATGCCCTACGGTATCAACGAGGACGAGGCGCTCAAAAAGATACGCGGCTCACTCCTTCGGCAAAATTCATGACGAATAAGCGGCCCGCTGCGCATACCTCAGCGGGCCACACTTTCATGAGGAATATGCCGAAATGTCGCATTTGAAACAAGTAACGTCTCTTTTCGACATAATTCAGTTGAAGTGAAGAAATCCGCATCAAGTATGATTTTATAGATTGAAAATTGCTTGTTTTCTTGAGCATTATATGGCCGAGGCGCCGAACTGGCGCTTGAAAGCGATGACCCGATGGCTGGGGAGATGTCGGGTCGTATGGATGCGCTGACGGGAGGACGACAAATGCCAAGATCAAGACAACTGCACTGCTGATTTTTCGTCCGGCGCCGCTGGGTCCGCACATCGCAAGCCCGTTGGCTCTGATGTAAGGGTGTAGGGACGCCGCTGGATTAGCCGGTTCCAGCCAGAATGAAAGTAATCTGCACTCGCTCGCCACTGGGCGAGAACGAATTTCCTTGGCCAATTCTCAGGCCAGAATGGCAATCAGGATCATGGCATGCACAACACGTCAGACACGGTTCCGCTGATTTCGGTCGAGGCGATTCACAAATCCTTTCCTGGCGTCAAGGCGCTTGTGAATGCGCGGTTCGACCTACGTCCGGGCGAAGTTCATGCGTTGATGGGGGAGAACGGCGCGGGTAAATCCACCCTCATGAAGATCATGACCGGCATCTATCAGCCGGATGCGGGCGAGATCCATGTGGGTGGTCAGAAGGTAAGCCTGTCCGATCCGCGCACGGCCCAGGCGCTGGGCATCAGCATTATCCATCAGGAACTATTCCTGATGAACCACCTGACGGCGGCACAGAACATCTACATCGGTCGCGAGCCTCGCAAGGGCTTCGGAATGTTCGTCGATGAAGCGAGAATGCGGGCCGATACGGCAGCGCTATTTGCCCGCATGAAGGTGGATCTCGATCCGGATGTCGAAGTGGGCACGCTCACGGTGGCGCGCCAGCAGCTTGTGGAGATCGCCAAAGCACTCTCCTTCAATTCTCGCATCCTGATCATGGATGAGCCGACATCCGCCATTAATGACAAGGAGGTGGAGCACCTATTTGCCATCATCAATGATCTGAAGGCCCATGGCGTGGGCATCATATACATCACGCACAAGATGGATGAAGTGAAGCGTATCGCCGACCGGGTGACAGTCATGCGCGACGGCCAGTATATCGATACCCTGCCTGCCGTCACGACCGACATGTCCAAGATAATCTCCCTCATGGTCGGCCGGGAACTGGCGGACGCCACCCGCGCCACGGGTCAGGGCGGCGATGTGGTTCTGGATGTGAAGAACCTCAACAGCGGCCGCGCCATTCGCGATGTCAGCTTCTCGCTGCGCAAGGGCGAGATCCTGGGCTTTGCCGGGCTGATGGGGGCGGGTCGCACGGAGGTCGCGCGAGCCATTTTCGGCGCAGATCCCATCGACAGTGGCGAGATCAGCATTCATGGGGTGACGCAGGCCATCCGCAGTCCGCAGGATGCCGTACGCCTGGGATTGGCCTATCTCAGCGAAGACCGAAAGCACTACGGGCTCGTGACCTCGATGACCGTCGGAGACAACGTCACCATGGCGTCCTGGCCGCGTTTCACCCGAAGCCGCTTTTTCATGAACGATGCGCGCATGCGCGAAGCCGCCAATGACTATGTTCAAAAACTACGGATCAAGACGCCCTCGGTCGATCAGGAAACACGCCTTCTGTCCGGCGGCAACCAGCAGAAGATCGTCATTTCCAAATGGCTGCTGCGCGATTGCGATATCCTGATCTTCGACGAACCGACCCGCGGCATCGACATCGGCGCGAAAGCCGAAATCTACAAACTGCTGCAATCGCTGGCCGATCAGGGCAAGGCCATCATCGTCATCTCGTCCGAATTGCCGGAAGTGCTGCGGCTGTCACACCGCATTCTCGTGATGTGCGAGGGGCGGATCACCGGCGAACTTATGGGGCGTGACGCGACCCAGGAAAGCATCATGATACTTGCGACACAACGCTGACAGGGCTCGACAAGGAAAAACCGATCATGACCGATCTGACACTCGACCAAGCCGGCAAGACAAAATCGGCCCTCGTTTCGACCTCCACCCTGCAAAAGGGCGTTGCCTTTGTGGTGCTGATAGCGCTGCTTGTCTTCTTCAGCGTCTTCACCGAGAATTTTGCCGCCTGGAACAACGTCGTCAACATCATGCAGGCCACCGCCGTCAACGGCGTTCTGGGCGTGGCGGTCACCTTCGTCATCATTTCGGGCGGTATCGATCTGGCTGTCGGCACCATGATGACGCTGACTGCCGTGATGGCCGGCATCATTCTCACCAATCTCGGCATGCCCCTGCCGCTGGGTATTCTGGGGGCAATGGCTTCCGGCGCGGTCATGGGTGCGATCTCCGGAACGGCGGTCGCCAAGCTCAAGATCCCGCCGTTCATCGCCACGCTCGGCATGATGCAGATCGCGCGCGGCCTTGCACTCGTCTTCTCCGGCACACGTCCTATCTATTTCAACGACACGCCCAATTATGGCTTGATCTCACCGGAAAGTTCGCTTGCGCTTCTGATCCCGGGGCTCGAAATCCCCAATGGCGTGATGATCATGTTCATCGTCGCCATCATCGCCTCGATCATCCTCAACCGCACGCTGTTCGGGCGCTACATCTTTGCTCTCGGCAGCAATGAGGAGGCTGCGCGTCTCTCCGGCGTCAATGTCGACTTCTGGAAGATTCTGACCTATGCGCTCAGCGGCCTGATCTGCGGCATTGCCGGTCTCATCATATCGTCGCGCCTGAATTCGGCGCAGCCGGCGCTCGGGCTTGGCTATGAGCTGGATGCGATTGCCGCAGTCGTCATCGGCGGCACCTCGCTTTCCGGCGGGCGTGGCACCATTCTCGGCACCATTATCGGCGCCTTCATCATGAGCGTTCTCACCAACGGCCTTCGCATCATGGGAGTGCAGGAGGAATGGAAGATCGTCGTGACGGGCGTCATCATCATCGTCGCCGTCTTCGTCGACATCATGCTGAGAAGGAGGGCCTGATCGGCGAAAGAGAGGAGCTTTCGCAGGACTGGGAAATCGAACCGCAAGATGCGACGCCTCTTGCAACAAACAAACATATCAATGGGAGCGAGATATGAAGAAAACCAGCACCGCAGCCATTCTTGCCTTGAGCGCGGCATGCGTGTTCAGTACAGGTGCAAAAGCACAGGAAGCCTATTTTCCCATCGTCGCCAAGGGCTTCAGCCACCAGTTCTGGCAGGCGGTCAAGGCCGGTGCGGACAAGGCTGCCAAGGCCAATGGCGTGAAGATTACCTTCGAAGGCCCGGAAACCGAGGCGCAGATCGACAAGCAGACGGATATCCTGAACGCAGCCATTGCCAAGAAGCCACAAGGCCTTGGCTTTGCCGCGCTCGATTCCAAAGCTCAGGTCCCAGCTCTGAAAAAGGCTGCAACCGCGGGCATCCCGATCGTGGCGTTTGACTCCGGCGTCGACAGCGATCTGCCGCTCACCACCTGCTCGACGGACAATAAGACAGCCGCGGCTGCCGCCGCTGACAAGATGGCGGAAGCCATTGGCGGAAAGGGCGAAATTGCTGCCGAGATCCACGATCAGACTTCCGCAACCGGTATCGGACGCCGCGACGGCTTCCTGAACCGCATCAAGGAGAAGTATCCGGATATCAAGGTCGTCGAAGTTCAATACGCCAACGACGCCCTGAAAGCCGCTGACGATATCAAGGCCATGTTGCAGGCTCATCCCAACATCAAGGGTATCTTTGCCTCCAACGAAGGTGCGGCCATCGGTCTCGCCGTTGCGCTGAAGGAGTCGGGCAAAAAGATCGTCGGCATCGGCTTTGACTCAGGCAAAACCCAGAAGGATGCCATCAAGAGCGGCGCGCTTCTGGGCTCGATCACCCAGAACCCGGTCGGTATCGGCGAATGCGTCGTCAATTCGCTGGCAAAGGCCGTCAAGGGCGAGAAGCTGCCCAAGATTATCGATACCGGCTACTACTGGTACGACAAGAACAATATGAACGATCCAAAGATCGCAGCGGTTCTTTACGATTGATTAACAAGGGTGGGCGACTGATGTCGCCCACCTCGGCTCCGTGTCATTCCTCAACCTCGTGCACGTTCTTCGCGTGACGTCAGGCACCAGGTCAGCGGCCAGAGCGCCTCGTACCGCCTGTTGTGGCGCGCCTCGAGTTTAGTCTCGACGGGCAGATATTCATCTGCCACGCGCGAAAGCGCATCCATGGCATCCCGCACGTTAGAAAACGCGCCGCCCGCAACGCTGCCGAGGATCGCATAATCGAGCAGAACCGGCTCTTGCGCAGAAATGGCAGTGACGGGCTTCTGCTGGCATCTGCGAGGATTTGGCGAACGAGCGTATCGGAACCGGCACCGCCGCAGATGACTACCCGTTCCGCGACAGCGCCGGATGCTTTCTGGGTATAGATGATCTGGCGCAGTCCGTAGCCGATGCCGCATAAGCCAGCGACATAAAGTGCGACCAGGCTTTCAAGATCCATCCCCAGGCCGGCGATAACGGCGCGAGCATGGATAATCCGCCCCGTCTGATGCACCCCCCGATGGAAGGAACAATCGCTATCGACTTCGTCTTGGCGAACTACGCAGGACCCGTGTGGAAGCTGCTCAGAGACGATCCTCATTACAAGAAGCTTGTCGCGCCACACTTCGAGAAGATATGGCATCCGTTCTTCTCGGCTATTGCCGGCAGCTTTGGTCGAGAGCGGGTTGCCTATTCAAATTTCCTTTGCCCGTTCCTTTGGAATTGATCCAAGGGCTCCAAATCAGGAATCAACAGGGCTACGTCAATGGGGCAAGGGTCAACTCTCCCGAAGAATGGAGGGAAGTCGAGTCTCAGGTCACCTGGAACTTCAGGTCAGACGGGGTCGCCTTACCGCTTACCGACAAACGCAAAACCGCCCCTGATGTTCAGAGGCGGTGTGGGAGATTTGGCGGTTAATCACCTGTTATATCGGTGTGATCAGCGATTCATGCTGGAACTGGTTGCGGGGGCCTGAATGCGCAGAGACTTGCAAAATGTGGTGCATCATTCACCAGATCAAATTGCTCGTACAGAACAGCGAGCGATCGTTCTGATTGGCCGGAGCCATCCTAAGACCGCCAGTTCTGGTTCCGAAACGAACCTTCAGGGGACATCCTTCTCTATTTCATTCTTTTAAGGGGCGGGCGGAGCCTCTCTCGTCATCATTACTGCCTTCCGTTCTGTTGGAGTAGCCCGACCACCATCCCGCAGGAGCTGTCATCCTGGAAGGGAGGCAACCAAGCCATCTATTCAATGTAGCGATCGGGTTGCCATTGCCTATCGCTGATCTTCGCGGCTGCCCAGACAATTGCCAAGATAACGGCGCTTGCTACTAAATATATGCCAAGCACGGGCCATACCACGCCATCGACAGACCGCAGTTCTTCATTGGCAATTAAAAGCCCCCCAAGAAGATTTCCGCATATAGAAAGGGGAAAGCCGACAACCGCGATCGCATTCAATGTGGCCGCGGCTCTCACATCGCTGGAAGACACGACCATTGATTCAAGTTCAGCGACCTCGTCGAGCGCTGCAGTCAGACGGCCAAATCCATTCCAGCGACGTTCACACAGCTCCCGGAACTGGCGAACGAGAACATCCTCCTCGAATCTTGCGCTTTGCGCCCATGCTTGTCGAGCTTTCAGTTTCGCGCCATAAATTGCTTTGAGTGCCTTGCGCTTATACGTGGAGGAACCGGTGTCAATGGCCTTGATGACCAGCGGGCGGATAGTGTCATCTATGTGGTCAGCGATTGCCCTTGCACAGTCCAAAGTCGCGGCCACATCTCGCGCAGCTCGATCTAGTTCTCGTAAGGGGAAGTCAGCCCCGCTCGCGACTTCCAGCAATAGCATACCACGCGACGTAACGATGATAATTCCGCCACGGGCTTCTATGACGTCGAACTCGTTTGCCGTGGGAAGCCTAGCCATATCAACGCGCCCCACATCGACGAACGCTGCGAGACTGGCGGCAACGACCGGCGACCAGGCAATGGGTGCACCGTCCGTAGTAGGTGAGAGGCACAATCTTACCCCGTAAAGCTCTGTCCGCGCGTTAACCAGAACACGACGGGCGGCAGCCGGCGGACTGTTGAGTAGGTGCCAGGCTGACTCGTCTGGTTTCTCGTAGCGTCGAAGCGGGAGGTTCTGGACAGGCGCATAGAGCTGCCAAATCAACTCCAATATCTGTGACCACTCTAGACGCGTTCCCGGAAGCCTTTCTTCACCAATCACGACTGACTTTGGCGCTGCGATCAATGAATACAGCGGACGCCCCTCCCACCATGGCTCTCGGGAGGGCACACAGATTGGTGGCTCCTCCTTAAAACTGTACATGCTTGAGCGCACCGGTTCCCGAGGTCGACCGTAAGCGGGTCCACGCATTTCCTCGTACTCAAACCACGCCTTCTCCTCAGCGAGTTCAATTTCGATCCAAAGGCGCTTGAGATCAATGCCAACCGCAGGATCGGTGGAAATGGTCATGTCAAAGCCAGTGCCGCTCAATGTCGGTCTGTACAATCCCCAGATCGGATAGCCGCGGCCAAGCGGGGCGGTTGTATCACGCCGAAGTAGGACTTTCAGCATACCAGTAAACTCGACTTCCGTCATGAAAACGGCATCGAGATCCATGCGCCTTTTGGTACCAGCAATCGGGACCGATAGTTGGACCTTGAGGGCGCTGGCAAGCGCACGCGCGTAATGTGACCGTTCACGGGCCAGACTTGCGTGGGCAACTTCGTGCAAATTGCTCGCACGGGTGCCTGCACTAGATGGAAGCCGTCGTGGGATACTCCAAGGGTCAGCATCCGCGGCAATAAGCCCTGCAAGGTAATCGATCGCACTTGTCAAGACAGGCCGGAATGTATCGGAAACAGCGGGATCACTCCCGATTTTGCTATCATACATTGCATGGGTCAGAGCGTTGAGGAGCGCACCTGCCATACCGTCTACGTCTACTCCGCGTGATGTATAACCCTGCTCCCAGTCAGAGGCGAATTCGATCCAATCTTCGGGAAGATTACGTCCGGCCAATCGTTCCTTTAAGCAGTAAAGGGCAAGACATGTGTCTGGAGATGCATCCTCAACAGCTATGGTCAATCCAGAAAACGGTTTCTCGGCACCAAACAATGGAATTGCGGCCCGCCACGAATTGAGATCGTCCTCGCTTGCTCGTGCGACGAACTCCGTTGCCGATCGCAATGGTGCATCAGGGACCTTGTGATTCAGCGATAAGCAGTCACCGACGAGTCCCGGTCGATCTCCTATCCCAACCTCCACTTGGCGCGGTATAAACTCACCGGGTTTCTGCCTGCCAAACACGATCTTGGTACTAAAAAACAGCGCTTCTCCGGCTTGCCCATCCATGAAGAAATCTCGCGAGAACAGAGGGTAGAAAACTTTGCTCCATCGTTACGGTCAATCGGACATCGCCAGGTATGTTTGTCAAGTTGCCTCAAATTTAATTCTGAACACGAACATTGTGATTTACTACCCGTCTGCCTCGAAGAAGCTTGATGAGGCGAATTGCAATGCAGTCGGCCGTCAAAATGGCCGTCGTTCCGAACACCCATACGAGACACCGCCGAGAACCTACAGGGTGCAGTCGGCCGTCAAAATGGCCGTCGTTCCGAACATCCGCAACGCGAACCCTCCGAAGAAAGGAGCGGTGCAGTCGGCCGTCAAAATGGCCGTCGTTCCGAACAAGCGGCCTTGCCGTAACCCCCCGCCCGCTTGGGGTGCAGTCGGCCGTCAAAATGGCCGTCGTTCCGAACGTTGCAGGCGCTTAACTAAGGAGGTTCGCCGCATGACACATGGTGCAGTCGGCCGTCAAAATGGCCGTCGTTCCGAACGTATGATAGGGGGTTTAACCCCACAAGGAGCATCGGTGCAGTCGGCCGTCAAAATGGCCGTCGTTCCGAACAGTTGCCAACAAGAGGAGAACCCTATGGCACGGTGCAGTCGGCCGTCAAAATGGCCGTCGTTCCGAACACCATATGCGATAACGCATTGATGATACTGCCGCAAGTGCATACAAACCTGAGACTGAAAGCAAACAGGCAAGTTATCGACCAATTCCACTCACTAAGCGTGAGAATTTGCGCAAAAATCTCTTGTATTCCAAGTTGTTATTTAATTCTGAGGCAAATTTCATCCTCTAGGCTCAACAGAAGTCGTGGTTCTGGTTCACATCATCCAAAAGCCGGTACTCGTTTCAATGGGTACCCCGGCGCCTCTTACGTCGCATTTCGTCTCACCGGATCGACCGATCGTGTAGACTCGCAAGCTATCACTCTCCGCAAGCACGGCTTCTATGGATGCTGCGAGGCGGGCAGAGGCGCGGTCACTCATTCGCGCTTCAAACACAGAATACTGAACCCGGACCGCTTCCTCCTCCAACAGTTTCGCAACCCTTCGGCGCCGCCTGTCGTCGGACACATCGTAGCAGAACACTCGTAGCTGCTGATAACGGCTCATAGGAACTACGCCTCCATCAGGTAGGGTATGAACAGATCGGCATTAGCCTGCAGCACAGCACTTGCGAGACTTGCCGCCTGCAGGCGCATCATCGGCCGCCAGGCCAATTTGCCTTTTCCGTCCGTGCGATTGATCCGCTTTTCGACCGCCGCTTCGTATCCGACGATCAAGGCCTTGCGGGCGTCAGCATTCATCAGAAGACCTTCGTCGTTCCGATCGGAAAACATCTCTGGCCGCAGCCTGCGCGCGTTGAAGAGATAAACTGCGAGACCTTCCGTCAGTGGTGCGCGAAACGGCTCCATCAGGTCGAAGACGAGGCCATCGTGTCTGTCGCGCGTACCGTGAAGACAGGCGAAGCCTGGATGAAGAGATGCGGCTTGAATTGCGGCTCGGATGTCACGTTCCAGGATGCCCGTCAGATAGTTAATCGCAGCGTTTACGGGATCACTGGCCGGACGCTGTCGCTGGAAGCCACCTTCCAACCGGTTTTCCAGCGTTGCACCAAGCGCCGGCCAGTAGGCAGCCGTTGCTGCGCCCTCATGCCCACGCAGGGCAGAAACGGTTGATTCGTGGGGCACGCGCCGCAATTGTCGCAGCATGGCGCTGAGCGCATCATCAACGGCTGTCGATGGCCTGGAGCGGGAAAGACGCATCAATTGCGTACGCTGGTTGCGAATACGCGCGTCCACCAGTTTTGCAGCGAGCGCTGCGGCAAAGGTGGGATCGAGAATCGCCCTTGCCTGTGCCAGATGCAGACCCGCCCGACGAGGCGAAGGTCCCGCCACCAAGCCACGCGTTTGGCCGAAACCATCAAAGAAAGCGAGTTCGATGCCGGCATCAAGCGCAAGATCGATTGCGGCGTGATCAAATGCGACATTCTTCGATATCTCTATACGCCCGACCTTGCCGTGCGGAATGGCGATCAGTTCAGCGCCGTCGTTTCGCTTCACACTGAAAGCACGATTGCGCACAGACAATTGGTGATCCGCATCGACAAGGTAGAGAACACGCCCGATTGTATCGAACCGGGCGTCCCGTTCCTCCAGCTTGATAATACCATCATCTGTAACCTCAGACTTCAAAGGCTTTGCAGGCTTATCCGGCACGACTGGATTTTTATCCTGCAGCGCAAGCGTTCGAAGAAAGAGGTAGCCAATGAAATCAAATCCGCGATCGAAATTAACGATACGCGTGCCATCCTCATGAAGGCGAAGATTATGTTCGGCCAGGACGGCGATGCAACGTTGCAGCACTTTCTCCGCGCGCTTTTCCGACTTGCAGAGGATGACGAAATCATCTGCGAAGCGGACGATTTTCACGCCCTCACCTTCGATCTCTTCGTCCAGCGCATCAAGGTGCAGGTTGGCAAGCAGTGGCGACAAGGGCGATCCCTGCACGATGCCCCTGCCCGGTGTTGCAAGTGCAGCGGCACCAGCAGCGAGTATCGCGCTGATCAATGCATGCACCGGAGCACCGCCCGGCAGCGGATCGAGCACCGTCTTCAGCTTGCTTTCCAGGAGTTCGACATCGACATTGTCGAAATAGGACACGATGTCGGCCTCGATGACGATTGAATAGCCGCGGTTGCGCCAATGTTCGATGCGGCGCACCGCATCCTGCACGCCTCGGCCCGGACGGTAAGCAAACGAGCCATCTTCAAACATCGGCTCAAGCACGGGCGTGAGCGCCTGAGCGATGGCTGTATGCAACACTCGGTCGCGGATGGAGGGGATGGTCAGAACACGATATCCCGGCTTCTTTTTTGGTATTGCTACCTTTCTGTGCGGCAGCGGCCGCCAGGAACCCGCCAGAAGATCGGCCCGCAATTGCGTCAGATTGCCGAAAAGATCACGCCGGAATTCCTCCAGACTGATGCCATCACCGCCCGGACCGCCCTCGTTCATGGCCACGCGCGCCCAGGCCTCTTGCAGAGCTTCCATCGAAGTGATGTGCGACCAGAGGTCCGGTCCGGAAGTGTCCATCAATGCCCTTCAGGAATATCAAATTTGCCAATTGGACCAGAATGCCAAGGCCAACATCAAGGCGCAAGACCACGTTGGGCCTTCAAAATGGCCCTCGTGCCGAACACTGATTTATCTTCACACGTACCGCAGGAGAGGGGTGCAGTGGGCCTTCAAAATGGCCCTCGTGCCGAACAATTCAACCGCCCACAGGGCACTTTCCACAGGGGGTGCAGTGGGCCTTCAAAATGGCCCTCGTGCCGAACAGCAAAGGGCGTTGGGCCTCTTGCGTTTCTGGTGCAGTGGGCCTTCAAAATGGCCCTCGTGCCGAACGAAATACACTGACACGTTTTTAAAGGAGACACGGTGCAGTGGGCCTTCAAAATGGCCCTCGTGCCGAACTGCCTATCGGTAAAGCAATGGAAAGCTTTGTCAATCAGACGATATTTCGAAGGCTGATGCCACAAGCTAAATTTCAGCTCCATATCCTCGAACTTCAGCTCCACACTCGGTCAAAAAACGACAACAAAATCTGCGTCTTGCATGATTTCTGAGGCTAATCAGGCCTTATCCCTACCGTGATAGGCACTCCAACTGCCGATTTCAGGCGGTACGCGGCTTTCCTTTGGGAACGCCGGATATTTCAAGGGGCCGCGCGCGGCGTAGATGTCCTTGTCATCCTTATCTTTCTTTCCAGTCTTCTCTCTTGTCCGGTTCCCACCATGGTCATGGTCGAACAAGGCTTTGACCATTGATGCATATCGCGCCGAGACACGTGGCAGTGCGAAGCGGCAGTCATCAAGGTCACGCGGCAGAAATTCAAGATGCGGCATGAGGCGCGGTGCCACACGGGCCTTTCGCAACCGTTCATGGCCCAGCGTCCAGGTGATCTCCAAACCTTCGTCCTCAATGATCTCTGCGATGGATTTGGCGACCGCGTTCTTCAGCTTTCGGTCATGGCTGACGAGCGAGCGGGCTGCATTGACGAGATACGTGAAGTTGGGTGTACGATTGATCGTGTCGTCATTGTTGTCCTGCTTGGTATCTTTCGGATTGGCAAAGGACAGAAAGTTGAAATGGGCAAAATCGTTGCGAATGCGGACCGGACCAAGAGAGACCCGCGGCACATGGAAAGTCGTACCAGCTTTCATCAACTCCTTGATCCGCGCTCGGTCCTTCGGATGCTCCTCCCTGCCGATAAAATGATCCCTAAAGATGTCCTCATGTTCCGGAGACAGGTTTTTGAGATCGAACGCCCGAGACTTATCGGTGGCGAACGCCCCATTTTCGTTCCAAAGCGCGAAGGACTTGTTCTGTGGGGCCGTAACTGAGACGGTCATCGCTTTTGACTTTGTGCCTGGCTGAACACTAATCTCCAGCCGGCCGCCCATATTGTCCCACAGCATGCCCAGATAAACATAAGCGCGATCACGCTCCCAAAGCCACGCGTAGTCGGCGAGACGCGCCGAGATGCGCATTATCAGATCATGCAAGGCAAGGTGATCCCCCAGTCGCGCCGCGTGAGAGCAGAAGCCTTTCATCGCCGCATCTGTTGCCGCAGCCTGGTAGTGTTTTGCCAGCGTCTTCAGTGCATCGTTGCGTTGCGTTTCGGCCTCTGTCCCTTTGGGCGTCCACTGGTGATACACATCCAAAAGCTGCTTCTTTAAGTCATCGCGCAGAGAAGCAGCCCTTCCGCTCGCATCACGCTGCGCCTTATCGGCAAAGAGGCCGATTTCTTCGGGACCTAAGGGATGGTACTTAAAGATACTGCTGAGAATAGCGGCGTTGCCAACGCGCAACATGTCGCGCAGCCCACGCCTTGTACCTGCCAGACTGAAGTTCTGATCGTCTTTCTCGGTCGACATCAGTTTTTCAAAATTTGCGACATCTCCATAGACCAACGTGCGAAAGTCAGTTTTGGGATTAGCCTTTGCCAGTAGATCGAGGAGAGGCTTATGTTCTTCTCCAGCATAACCCGCATCCCGAACTGAAAGATGGAGCGCCATCAGCATGTCGGCCTCTGCGAGGACCTTTTGTTCGCCTTCATTCGGCTGGTCGCTACCCTTTATCTCAAGCACCCGGCTCTTGATCATCTGATGCCGCAGCTTCGATACTTCCGCCAGCGGCAACAGGTATAACCAGGCATGGAACCGCTCATGCCACTCTTGATTGGGAAGTTCGGGCAAACTGATCGTCGCAGGATCGATCGGTTTCACGCTAGAGATAGAATCCCTCGCCGTGAGGCTGTAGAGCCAGTCAAAGCCTGCTTTCTGGATATAAAGAGCAAAGAGATGAGCGAATAGCTCCTGCTTGAATTCGTCGACCCATCCCGACTTTTGCCTCTGCGCTTTGGTGTCGGATTTGAAGCGGTTGAAGCTGCGCTGCAATTGCGCCGAGCGTGCATCAAGTTCCGCGAACAATTCAGGCAATGAGTCATAGCCCTCATCGAGCAGGGTTTGGACCAAGCTGTCATCCGGCGTGAAATGCAGCCTTTTTTCCGTCTTGTGAGCATTCACTCTTTGCGCTTTGCTTTTCGCAAGCGTTGCCAGCACGGCCTTGACTTCTGTTCGCCCGCTGCCGTCGCGCGCGAGCCAATTCCGGAAGCCGGTATCGTAAAGGTGACGAAGGAGGCCGAGCTTACAACTTTCCGGCCCCTGCCCCGCCTGTGTCTCCGGGTCTACCTGAACCTTAGCCAGTCCCCTTAAAGCATCATCTATTGTCTCATTGAGACGAACTTGCGTTCCTTTCCGGTCCTTACTCACTTCTTTCTGGACATGGTCGCCAAGCGCCCTGGCCCTCGCAAGGACCGACATAAAGCGAGGAACTGGAACTGGTTCGGCCAACGGAAGCATGGAGAATTGTTGGATGAAATTCCCGACCTGCGTTTCATTTGCAAAACGCGCAATCTGCAGGCGATCAAGCTCCTGGGCGATCATGTAACGCCGCAAGTTTTTGTCGAATGTAAACAGCTTCTTGAGCTTCTCAGCAGTGTGTTTGGGTACATGCCCAGCATCCGAAACGATGCCCACCTTGAGTAACCGTGCAAGCCTTGGTTTTGTGATCAGATGACTAATCGCATTGCGCATACCCGAGCCGAGTCGCAGAAACGCTCTCATGTCGCGTTGGGCCTGATCTTTGGAGTCTTCTGTCGCGGTAAACAAACTGGCGCGAGATTGCCCTTTTATGAGCCGATCCCCGAATAGGACTGCATTGAATGCGTTGAAGTGGTGAGTGTTCAGGTTCTTGATAGCAATCTCACTCACCTCCTCCGCCGCAATGTCTCGATTATCAGTTTGCGCCTCACTCGCTGCAAGCTTAACCGCCTTGTTGTCCGGGTCAGCCCAAGCTTTGAGCGTGCGCAGAGACATGGTTGCCGCGCTCCGCCAGACTCGCGCAAAGGTCTCGTTGCGCTTGATTTGGGATTGACCAGCGCTTGTGGCGAAATAGTCCAGTCGCCGTTCGAACTCCGCTTGGTTGAATTTGGAATTGTCGTCGGCATCGGCCGCGTGGACCACAAGACGCCCGAGCCGAATCCAGCGACTGATGTCGCGGTTGCCATCCACCGCAGCCATCTTTTCCCGAAGCGCTCCCGCATCTGCCGGCAGCAGGCGCGTGAACCCATCGCCGGCATCCCCCGGATCACCCTTGGCAGTCAACTTGCGCTGATTGTGGCGCTCACGCAGCTTGGGATCAAATGCAATCCGAAGCCGCTGCGTGTCGGCAAGATCGGCATAAAAGGTTCGCACCGCGTTGTTCAGGTTCACCAAATGACGAACGTTTTCGTCGTCCCTTTCATAGGTTCCCTTCAACGCGCCGAAATGTTCGAAGATCGCTCGACCTATGATCGAACCGAGATTTGCGGCGTTTCGCTCCACATGATCCTGCAACGCGAGAATGATACGTTCCGCAACATCCACCTTCCGACTTGATTCTGGCGTCAGCGGCAGCTTCTTGAAGTAGATTTCGGCGTGCTCATCGCGCCAGTCTCGCTTCTTCTTCGGTTCCTCACCCTTTTTCACTCTCGGGTCATGAACACTTTTCGCCATGCTCTCGGCCCGCGCGGCAGCAAGCCCCCGGCCACTTGCATTACTTTTCCCCTTTGATGAGCGAAAGTTATCCGGCGGGTCCTTCTCAGCTCGACGGATCAGCATTTCCTGCGTGAAGACATGATCGAAGATAGCCTGGGCCGTGTCCTCGTGCGAGGGGCGCCACAATGAATCGTGCCACATCCCGCGAAGGCTCTCGCGAGTCGCGGCTGGCCGCGCGCCGGCCGTGCCAAGTTTGAAATCGTTGTTTGCCTTCTCAGCGTATTTCTCGATGATCGCGGCATTTTTGTCGGTCTTGGGTGACGCCTCATCGATTTCGTCTGTGGCGTAGCTGGAATGCACCCGGGACATCCAAGTTTTGTTGGTCTGACCGAGTTCGCGGATTTCTTCGGGCAAATGCGGCTTCAACAGCCGCCAGAGATAGGCAGCGATTTTGACGCGATCGACATAGGCATTGACGTTGAAAGCCCTCAGTGGCCGCTTCCTGACGACCTTGTCGAGCGCCGAAACGAGCTGGCGCATTGCCAAATCGGGATCGGAGACAATGAAATTTACGAGCGAACTGGGATCAATTTCGCCGGAGGACCCAGTGGAGTTGAAGGGTTTCAACCCACGCCCAAGCTCTCCACCTTCATGTCCAACAGCAGCGCTCTTCTGAGTGTAACTCTGGCCTTTTGAACGCAAGATTTTCATGAAATGCCTCCTGTTTACAGGCGACAGATTGGTAATTTTTGGTGAAGGGAGCAAGAACCATTCTCGCCCCAAATATGCAGAGACCGAGAGAATTCATCGGCATGATCATTTCGAATCAATGCATTGAAGTTCCTGGAGCCATACAGAAGTTTTGCCCCCAACCCACTCGACTACACGCAGATCAATGAAGCAGCCGTAGTACAACAACCGAACAACACTTCCGATGACGTGCCTATGATCAATCTGTAGGCCGGTGATCCAGTTTCGCGAGCTTTGCCCGTCCTGTTGGAAAGAGGCTCTCCTATTTGCGCCGAAAACGCAGTGGCTTCTTTGAGACATAGCAGTATGCAGACACGCTGAAGCCCACAGATGCGGAAATAATTTCCGCATTCACGCGACGTACGACCATCACTCCTCGACGAAGAAATCCTCATCCAGCCGCTTCACCTCCACGGTGCGGGCAATGCGAACACCCACGCCATGCTCGATCATAAGGTCGGCCAGCCGGTCACCATCAATCAGCACGATTCGCTGAGGCAGGTGGCGGACGAAGTCGATGGCCGGAGCGGAGAAGCTGGATGTGGTGACAAAGACGCCCTTGGCGGCACCGACTCCGACAAGGCTGCCGAGGAAGCCTTGGACTTCTGGCCGGCCGACGCTGATATGAGAGGCGTAGCGCTTGGCCTGGACATAAATTCGATCGAGGCCGAGTCGGTCTTCGTCGATCACACCGTCGATGCCGCCGTCCCCGGATTTGCCCAGTCGGCGGGCGGCGCTTTCATGGCTGCCGCCATAGCCCATGCCGACCAGCAGATCGACAATGGCGCGCTCGAAGAATGCCGGGCTTTGCGCCAGAATGCGTTGCAGCAGGTCCGCCTTCAGGGCCTGATGCAGTACCGCCTGCGCGGCATCGATCTGTTCTTCCGGCGTCGCGGAAGCCGTTGCATCGATAGTTTCACCGGCGCCCCTTGACGCAGCGTCCGTGCTGCCGGCGCCCGATGTACTGGAGGCGTAGAATTCGGCAAAGGCCGGATAGGTTTTCAGCGTATCAACATTGATGCCGACGGGATTGGTGGCGAGCAGCGCCCTGCCCGCCGGGCTTGCCACGAAGCGACCGCGCGCCGGACTGTCGATCAGGCCGGCCTTGGTCATGTAGAACTTCGCCCAATGGATGCGATTGTGGAAAATGCGCTGACGTCCGCTCGGCAGCATCTCCTCCCGCTCCGACACGGACAAGCCAAGCTGGTCGGCCAGCTTTTCCGCTGCATCCGGCACACGGGTTTCGCCATCGGCGGCGAGCCGAAGCACAGGTAGCATGAGGGATTGGTAATCGGGAATTGCCATCAGTTTTTGGCCCATTCGATCGGCAAAGTCGGCCATCCAATCTGATCAAGCTCGTCTTGCGGCAACCTACCGTGCCGAGCCAAGGCAAGTTGAAGCCGGCCGGTCAACCACTTCTGCCCCTGCGAAGAAAGCTGCACAGCTGCCTGCTGTCTGTAGGCTTTGTAAGGATTGGTGTTACCCTCACCTGAGGCGTGATTTCGTTGCGTCGAGATGAACGCGTCGTGGCCCAACTCATCCATTAGCGCATTCAACGAAACACCATTCGCCATGGTGCCGGCAACAAACTCGGCGTGATGCACCCGGATGTATCGCGGCCAATCGTCTTTCCAATCACGCGCTTTGATTTCGGCGGCAGATGCATCGTCTCGCCCCAGCACATGTTTCATGCCTATAGCGCGACCGAATATAATGATGTCCCTCGGGTCACTCGTGAGCCGGCTGATAAACATCAAGGCACCGTCTTTAACGGCAGTCGGTCTCTTGTTGGCCGGGTACGTCAAAGCCCAATGGCAAAGCGCACTCTCCACCTCATCTCGCACCGGGAAAGACAACGAAACTCGGTTGTTGCCTTCGCCAAGAAATTTCACATAGGCTTGCTCTGCCTCAATGGCACCAGATGAAAGTGGCAAGTCCAATATACCAGCGCCCGTTGCCCCGAAATCATCCAACCTCCCCGTTGCGTTCGGGGGCGCTCCCTCGGCCAAATACTGTGCGACCGTCTGCTCCCAATCATCCAGTTGCTGAACGGTCAAATTCAACCCGCCGCATGCCCACAGCTTTTCAAAATATGCTTTGGTTGCAGCAATGATTTCACGGTCTTCGGATACAAGGCCGAACTCGTGATTTCTCGTCAACGCGGCCTCTGTGAGATTGGCAGAGGTGACCATGGCTCGCTTCTCACCGAAGATATACGCCTTGGCGTGAAGGTTCCTGATCCCGCGCACCTCTGCGCCAGCCGCAAGCAGGTTCCTTAAAGCGGCAATGTCACTGACACCGTCCGCAAAATCCGCAAGGTTGAAGCGTGTTACGACACGGATAGGATTGGGGGCATGCGCTAGCGTCCGCTGTACGGCTAGCTTTTTGAGAAAGGGAGAAATGACGCAAAAGTTGCGGTTCTCGATGGCAAGTGCCGCCTCCAGCTCTGCCGCCCATCCGTCATCAACCAATCGTGTTGTCATCTCCCCTTCCTCGCCGCCGGTCTCACTCCGCAGCCTCCCGCAACGCCTCGGCATCCACCGGTGCCAGCGCCTCGGCCAGCAGCGCTTCGAGCAGTTTTTTCCGCCTCTCGTCGGCACTGGTCAGGCTGGTTTCCAACTGATCGCAGAGTGCCATGAGTTCATCAACCTTGGCGACGATGCGGTGTTGTTCGGCGAGGGGTGGGAGGGGAACTAAGAGAGTCTCGACGCCACCTACCCTCAGGTGCTGAACCGTTGCGCCTATCGGTTTATCCTGAACGCGATCCATGAGTTGAGGGTCACGCAAGGAATACAACATGAATTCATTGCTGATCGTTTCCGGAACCAACCGCGCCAGCATCATCCGCTGCCCCAAGCAAATCGTTTCGCCATTCGGAATAAGGCATACCTCCCCCATGGGCGCTTCGCGGGTAATCAGGATGTCTCCTGGCTCAGGTTGGCACCGAGCGCTCCAGACACGGTATGTTTCATCACTGACGTACTTCTGATCGTATGCGTTAAGCTGACCATTTCGGACGTTGGTGGTCCGCACCAATCGGATGCCCGAACTTGCGTACGGTGCGGTTTTGTTTTTGCAGTCGATCACAAGCAAGGAACACTGCTGGAGGGTTGCCCAAGCCCAACCGTTAGGTAGCATCTCTAATCCATCCGGCACGTTTTGCTCAGTAAGTTTTTTTAACTGGGTACGCGCCTCGCCAGCATTTGGATATCCAGCTTTCAGTAACTCAGAGCGCTTGTTTTCAACGCGCGTCAACAACACTTCTGCCGGTTCATCCGCCGGGTCTTGCGGAACAAGCTTGCCGCGGACGGCGAGGTTGAGGATGGTCTGGCGCAGTTGCTTGATCTGGTCCGGGCGGGCGGTGAGTGCCGGCAGGGCATCGAGCGCGAAGCGGGCGTCGTCGCGGAAGGTTTCCGGGTCGGGGGTGTTGAGGCGGGCAAGGCTTGCCACGGCCAGCCGGTCCCGCTTCGTCTCCCGCCCCGTTCGCGCCGCTTCCAGCTCGTCGCACAGCGCCATCAGTTCTTTGACCTTGGCGACGATGCGATGTTGTTCGGCGATGGGTGGAAGGGGGAAAGGAGAGTTAGCGAAATAGTCAGTCGGCACACGCTTCTGGCCCGCTGTTCCCGTCATTTTAGGAATGCCGGTTTCTATAAAATGAGGGCTCTTCCAAAAGAGCAAAATGTAGTCTGCCACGACCAGCAGTGGTCGAACGACGTGAAGTTCAGTCGTTCCGCTGCCTATACCACCGGTCAAATTCCTGAATACCGTCGACTTGCCATTTTCGAAACAAGGGGTGATCTTCGCGAGCCCGACATCGCCCTCGGCGAAGTGCGTATACCCCTTCTTTATCTCGCCCCAAGTGCGGACTTCGAGTCCGTTCGCAACACCATATTCGGCCGCGATCAAGGGCATTGGAACAAAGGAAGCTTCCAGTGCGTCAGGCGCATCGTTTCGCGGGCTAATGATCCCGATTTCAGCGATTTGCGACCAAGTCCAATTCGATGGAATTGAAAAGGGAACGCCCACCACTGCACCAAGAGGCTTGGGAGTTCGAATTTCTCCTGCTTTGAGCAGCCGCGCCTTTTCCTCCGCAATCCGCTTCAACAACTCCGACGCCGGCTCGTCTTCGAAAGACTGCGGCACAAGCTTGCCCCGTACGGCCAGATCGAGAATGAACCGCCGCAGCCGGACAATGGCATCCGGGGCATCGGCAATCTGTTCGTAATACTGCAACAAGCGTTCAGCGTTCATCGGGCCAGCGCCTCGGCCAGAATGCTCTTCAACTGGTCGCGCAGTCGGGCCGCGTTTGTCTCAGCCGCCGTCAGCTCTTCCAGCAGGGTCTCTGGGTCGCCATGGTCATCGGCCACCATGTGCGGGTTCTTGAAGTCCAGATTGAAGCCGCGCGCCTTTACGTCTTCCAAAGTCACGCGCCAGGCCTGCGGGCCTTCCTCGCGGCCCTTGCGCTCATGCCCGCCCCACCAATCGACACAATCCTGCAGATGTTCCTGCCGGATCGGCTTGGTCATGGAATAGGCCTTCTGGCCCTCCGGCACGCGGTGTTCCCAATACCAGATATCCTTGGTCGGCGTGCCCTTTTCAAAAAACAGCAGGTTGGTGCCGATCGAGGCATAGGGTTTGAAGACGGAATTGGGTAGGCGCACGATGGTGTGGAGATTGCACTCCTCCAGGAGATGCTCCTTCAGCCGCGTCTTGATGCCTTCGCCGAACAGCGAGCCATCCGGCAAGACGACGGCGGCGCGGCCGCCATCCTTCAACAGGCGCACGATCAACGCCAGAAACAGGTCTGCGGTTTCCTTGGTGCGGAAGGTCGGGAAGTTGTTTTCGATACCGTCTTCCTCCCGACCACCGAAGGGCGGGTTGGTGAGCACGATATCGACGCGCTCATCCTTACCCCACGATATCAGCGGGCGGGCCAGCGTGTTGTCGTGGCGTACGAAGCTCGGGTCCTCGATGCCGTGCAGCAGCATGTTGGTGACGCAGAGCATATGCGGCAGCGGCTTCTTTTCCACGGCGCGCAAACCGGCCTGCATCTTCTCGCGGCTCTCCGGCGTGCGCACATGGTTCTTCTCCATGTGGCGGATGGCGCAGGTCAGGAATCCGCCAGTGCCGCAGGCGGGGTCGAACAGCGTTTCGCCAGGTTTCGGGTCGATACGTTCCACCATGAAGGAGGTCAGCGCGCGCGGAGTGTAATATTCACCCGCATTGCCGGCAGACTGCAGGTCGTTCAAAATCTGTTCGTAGATTTCGCCAAAATGCTGGCGTTCCGTCAGGCTGTTGAAATCGACATCGCTGATCTTGTTGACCACCTGACGGATCAATTGCCCCGACTTCATGTAGTTATAGGCATCCTCGAAGAGATCGCGCACCACGCGGCGGCGGTCTCCGGCTTGCGCCGAGGCCGGGAGAGCCTTCAAGGCGGGGAACAGCTCGTTGTTGACGAAATTCAGCAGCGCCTCACCGGTGATGCCTTCCGGGTCGGCGGCCCAGTTGCGCCACTGGAATTTCTCCGGGATGGGCGAGACGTAATTATCGTGCGTAAGCTCCAGTTCCTGGTCCTGGTCGTCCATGATCTTCAGGAAAAACATCCAGCAGAGCTGGCTGATGCGCTGGGCATCGCCATCGACGCCGGCATCCTGGCGCATGATATCCTGGATGGATTTGACGGTGTTACGGACTGACATTGCGATTCTCACATATGGCTCTTGATACCCGCGGCGATAGATACACGCTCGCTGCGGGCGCCGCAGCCTTTTTGCGATGGCAGCGGGGAATCTTACCCCGCGTAAGTAAGTCCCGGCGTTTATGAGACGGTGAAATCCGCATAGACCGGAATATGATCACTCGGTCGTTCATCCGCCTTTGCGCCAGTGCCCGAGGTATGTGCCTTCGAAATTTCATGGGCAATGGTTGCCGATCCCGGCTGCAGTTGCAGCCAGAACGCCGGGTCTCTTAGTGCTGGCGTTACAAGAATGTGGTCGATCAATTCGCGCGTAATTCCGCGCTTTTCAGGGCTTCTGAACTCGACAGTGAAGGCCTCCTTCTTGCGCAGTTGCGCCTCGTCGAGAACATGGTCGAGCAAGGCGCTCTGTCGACGGAAACTACCGCGAAGTTCATCGACAAGGCTCTGCATCAGAAACTCTTGCTCGAAGACACTTCGCGTGAAACCGTCGTTCAAGTCACCCATTACGATCACGCCGCTGGCGTTCTGCCGCTCCAAGATCACGTTTGTTATGTGGCGTCGCAGTGCGGCAACATCGGCGCTGAGCTTTTGACGTGATAGGATAGCCTCACGCATTGCTACTGGCTCTCGCGCTTCAAACTTGGCCTTGGTAAAGCCACTGGTGAACTGGCTTTTCGTGTGAGCAACGACCAGGTGTATCGGCTTGCCGTCGTCTTTGCCTGCAAGCCTGATCAGCGCTGGAGGACGTGCCATCTTGTATTTCTTGGCGTTGTTCACTTCGCCCCACGGCTGAAACTGAACCGGCTTCATGAGCCTCTTGTAATAGACACTGCTCGAATCGTAGGGCGTTGCTTTTATGGGGCAATCGTTTCGAACCAGCGCATAGATACTTTGCGAACCGGACTCGATCCCCGCCGCTGTGTAGCGCCCGTCCAGGAACTCGTCTGAAAAGAACTGCATCTGGCTGAGTTTCGAAGGGCCCTCCTGCACGCCAATGATGTGGGCATCCAAATCCTTTATGACACCGGCGATCCGTTCGGCGACACCGCGCGGATTGGTCGGGAAGCGTCCCATACCTTTCGCGGGCTCGGTTCGAAGCTTGGCTTCACCTTTCAAGAAGAGGTTATTCATCCATTCGATGTTGTACGTAGCAATTCTCAGTGTAGACATCACGGCTCCTCCCTCTAAGCGGTTTCATGATAAAGCGCGGCCTGCATTGCATGGACCGCCTGTTCAAATGCGGCTTTGCCGCCAAAGGCGTTTAACAACTCCATCGGCATACCCAATGAATTAGCGGGCGGTATCCGCAGCACATTGGTGTCATCGAGGTTCAAGACGCCTTCATCGGCGTATTTGGACAAGAGCACATCCAGCACGGCCCGCGCCTTGCCTTCATATCGGGCAAAGACGTCGCGCTTCTTCACGTTGTCGGCACGCTCCTGTCGAGTCAGCGGCTTGCGGTCAAAGGCGACATGGCAAACGAGATCGAAGGGATCGAGGTCGATGCCGAGTTCCTTGGCAATCACATCCAGCGGCAGGCCCTCGGCCGCCAGTTCCTTCACCAGCGCATCCTTGCGCTCCTCGGATTTCCAGCGCTTCAGGAAATCATCCAGGCTGGCGAAATGGCGAAGCAGCGCTGCCTTGGTGAAGTCGCGCAGGCTTTCGGTGACAAGTTTTCCATTGGCATCAAGGTATTCGACACGCTCGGCGATGACCTTTGCGCTGATGCCATCGACATAGACCTTCTTCTGGCGTTCGCCGCCGCCAAGCGGAAAGGTCACCTCCTCGCCACCGGTGGTCGGCGGCTCGGTGGTGTAGTCGTCCTGGCCATTGTCTTCGAAGCCCGGAGGCTCCGCATCTGGCGGCGTGATGGGATCATCCTCACCGGCCATGTAAATCTGCACCGGATCACCATCGAATTCGGGATCGGCGAAATGGTTCGTCGCGCCGCGGAAATCCATGAGCGTGAAATAGAATTTCTGCGTATCCTCATGCACGCGCGTGCCGCGGCCAACGATCTGCTTGAACTCGGTCATGGAGCCGACGGGGCGATCCAACACGATGAGGCGGCAGGTCTGCGCATCGACGCCGGTGGAGAGCAGCCTCGACGTGGTGACGATCACCGGATAGCGCGATTCCGGATCAATGAAATTGCCGATCTGCGCCTGGCCGAGCGTATCGCTTCCGGTTATGCGCATGACGTAGCGGGCGTTTTCGTCGCAAAGGTCCTTGTTGTCATTGATGAGCGCCTGGCGCATGCGGGCTGCATGCTCTTCATCGACGCAGAAGACGATGGTCTTCTGGTAACGGTCACCGCTCTCCTTCAGAAATTCGGTCACCTTGGCGGACACCAGCTTGGTGCGGTCATCCAGCACCAGGGTACGGTCGAAATCCTTGGCGTTGTAGATGCGGTCTTCGACTTCCTCGCCGTCGCGATCCAATTGGCCTTTTTCCGGCCGATAGCCTTCCACGTCACGATCGATATGGACCTTGATCACCTTGTAGGGTGCAAGGAAACCATCGCTGATGCCCTGTTTCAGGGAATAGGTGAACACTGGCTCGCCGAAATAGGCGGTATTGGAGACATACTCCGTTTCCTTCGGCGTCGCCGTCAAACCGATCTGGCTGGCAGCAGAGAAATATTCGAGGATTTCCCGCCAGGCGGAATCCTCAGCCGCACTACCGCGATGGCACTCGTCGATGACAATCAGGTCGAAGAAATCCGGCGAAAACTCGCGGAAGAGTTTCTGTCGTTCCTCAGGGCCGGTGATGGCCTGATAGAGCCCAAGATAGATTTCGAACGAGGTGTCGATGCGGCGTTTGCGATCCAGCGCCAGCGGCACGGACTCTTCAGTTCCATCGGGGCGCTCGATCGTCTTCGACTTGGTAGAGAGCTTGGCCATTGCGCCACCAAAGGGGCGGAAGTCGTTGACCATGGTCTGGTCGATCAGCACGTTGCGATCGGCCAAGAAGAGGATGCGCTTCTTGCGCTTGGCCTTCCACAGACGCCAGATGATCTGGAAGGCGGTGTAGGTCTTGCCCGTACCGGTAGCCATGACGAGAAGGACACGATCCTGCCCCTTGGCAATGGCCTCGACCGCGGCGTTGACGGCGTTTACTTGATAGTAGCGCGGAGCCTTGCCGCTGCCATCATCATAATAGTCCTGGAGCACAAGCTCTTCGGCAGAGCTATCCAGGCCCTTCCATCGACTGTAGAGCCGCCAAAGCTCATCTGGGGACGGAAACTGGTCGAGGCGGAGGTTTTCCTCTTTCACCTCCCGCAGGCCGGTACGATCGTGGAATACGAAACCGTCGCCGTTCGAGGCAAAAACGAAGGGGACCGCCAACGTCTCTGCATAGTCCAATCCTTGTTGCAGTCCATCACCGACCGCATGAGTGTTGTCCTTCGCCTCAATGAGCGCGATCGGGATGTTGGGCTTGTAGTAGAGGACGACGTCGGCCTTCTTGGCGTTGCCGCGGGCGACGAGCTTCCCGCGTACCGTGATGCGCCCCTTGGTGAAGAAGACCTCTTCCCGGACCTGCAGCATCGTGTCCCAACCGGCCTGCTTGACGGCCGGCAAGATGAACTTGGTGCAGATATCGCGTTCCGTCAAAGAGCGCTTGTCCATCCGGATGCCGTTCCCCCACAATCCCATTGAATACACAATATGAATAGTGTTCGCAGCGTCAATGCAACCCTGAGGGCAGTCGATAAGTGCCGCGCTGAATTTCTTGAGTCCTTGAGCCTGGCGCCCCCATGGCCCTGCTCGCTAATCTCATCTCGTCACTGGATAGCGCGACGCGAGCCGTACGGCAGGGGCACGGGCAGATAGAGCAGTACCATCCACACCAACTGATATCGTACCGGCTCAACCTTGTTCGATGTGATCAGGCATACCCTCCCCATTTCCACCAAATGACGCCGTGGCCCACTTCCGGCCGCGCAGCGATGCGAGGCCGGGTCTCAAGAATGCCGAAGCCAAGGGGCGGCGACGCGGCATCGGGTTTTCACGACATTTCAGGCGATGATGGTGGGTGCGTGCATAGAGGCGCGCTTGAGAAAGCCCCCCCCTCGAGAGGAGACAGTTCGTTGCCTCACAGATTAACCATCCCTTAAAATCTCACTCACACGCGCTCCATCCAGCGCCTGGGCGTCGAACAGGGCCTTGATGAGGGCATCGAGCTTGTCCCTGTTCTTGCTCAGAACCTCGACTGCCCTTGCCAGCGCCGTTTCCAGCCTTGCATGGATGCGCGCCGCCAGATCCGGATTGCCATCGAGTACGGCGGTCGGATCCTTGTCGTCACGATAGAGCAGCGGCTGGATCGCGCCGAAGCCCAGGGAGCGCTCCATTGCGAGCGCCATCTTCGTGGCCCGCGCCAGATCGCTATTCTCAGCGCCGCCGGAGCCCGAGGAGACCGCACCGACGACGATCTGCTCGGCAGCCCTGCCCGCCATCAGCATGGCGAGCATGTCTTCCCGATAGCCGAGCGTATCGCTGCCGGATGCCGTGAAGCCAAGCTGGCTGTAGCCGCCACCCGAGGGCGTGTCGATGTTGAGGCCGTGGATCGGACCGAGCCTCAACGCGTGATGCACGACCGCATGGCCAGCCTCGTGGATGGCAAAACGCCACCGGAGATCGTAGGGAAGCTGCGGCCGATCCATGCGGATGCCATCCTCCAGATCTGCATATCGGATCGCCCGCTTCTCGCGCCGTGCCTTCAGCCGTGCCTGCCGAACGATCCGCTCGATATCGGCTCCGGTCAGGCCCATGGCCCGTGTCGCCAATTTTTTCAGAGCGGCGTAGATAGCCTGGGCCAGCGCGTGATCAGTGTCGTTCGATGCCGTTGTCATTGTGCGGTTCCTTCTCCGGCCATGCGGTCGTCCTCATTATCCGTCTGTGTGACTCCGACACTGTCGGAGCCAGCTTCTCGGACCAGCAATGCAGCATCGTCACCGAGATGATGCATGAAGATCGCCGCAAGCGTTGCGATGTCGGGCATCGGGATTTCGATGTGCGTCTCCAGCCGCCCGGAGCGTTTGATCGCATCATCAATCTGGTCCGGCCTGTTGGTGGCCCCGACGATGATCAGCCCTTCGGATTTCACGGCCCCATCGAGCAACTCCAGCGCCTTGTTGACCACCGTATTCCAGTAGTCCGCATATTCCCGCTCTGCCGGCTGCCGCTTGCCGATGCCATCGATCTCGTCGATGAACAGGATGCACGGCGCCAGAGCGCGGGCCTCGGCAAATGTCTTGTCCATCTTGGCTATGACATCGTTGAGGTGGCCGCCCTGCAGCCAGGTCGAGACCGATGTGGCGACCAGCGGCACCTGCAGGCTGTTGCACAGCGCCCGCGCAAACGTCGTCTTGCCGGTCCCGGGCGGACCATACAGCAATAGTTTGGTGCTCATATCAGACCAGGCGAGAGAACCCGCCCTGTGATCGGCAAGATCGGCCTTGAGATCCAGCGCCCAGGTCTTGGCCTTGCCGTATCCGGAGAGCGTCTCGACCACCAGCGACGGGCGATCGTCTTCCCCCGGCCCCCAGGGCTCCGGCTGGATGACCTCGGCACCCGACGGCTTTTCGCGTTTCCATCCGCCGCCACTGTCTTTCCCGGAGGAGGATTTCTCCGCCGCTGCACCATCCTGTTTCGACTTCGAGGATTTTGTCGTGGCTTTGGATGGTGGCTCTTCGTCGTCATCATCACCATCGCGAGCGGCAACACGATTGCGCTCGGTCAGCGAGGCCAGCACGTCGATCACCTCGGACGCGCCGCGACCCGGCCGGAACGCCAGCACGACGTCATCGATCGTCAGATAATGCGCGTCGTAGGCATTGGTCCATCGCGTGAGCGCCGCCAGACCGGTGTCACCATACATGGCCTCAAGCATCATGCTGATGAAGGGGTAGTCGAGGAACCCGCCGACCAGGGCGACATCGGCGGCGATGCTGATTTCGGATGGGATGTGCCGTGCCGTCTCCGAGATCGCCACAACCGGATAATCCCGCGTCAGCGCGTTGACCAGCCGCCGCTGAAGCGTGGCGCCTGTCAGGCGATGAACCGACCCGCCGATGAACTGGATGTACGGACGCCCCGTGCCGTCGGCGGCGGCGAAGCTGCCATCGTCATAGACATAGTCACCGTCGATGCCGTTCGGAACAGCCCCGGGAAGAAAGCCGGGCAATTCGATCAACCGCCTGATGGCACGCTCGAAGCCGGGCACGGGTGCGTGCAGGCAGACTACTGGCGCCGCCATGGCAATCGTCTGGATGATCCTGGCAAGCGGCATGCGCGTGTTCTCGATCGCACGGGCCAGCACCAGGGCTGCAACGACATTGCTGACCAACGGAGCCCTGCCCGCCCGGCCAACAAGACCGACGGCATAGGCACGGCGTCTGTGATCGACTGCTGCGGCATGATCCTCGGCTGTGGCTTGACCTGGCCGGTAGAGAGACGGCAGGAACGCTGTCGAGGCCTTACCCTCAGTCACCACAATGTCGGACTGCTGGGGCGGCGGCAACAGATAGGCCGCGAAGGTGCGGCGGATCCAGGCGAGGTCCCGATCCCGATCGCCCCCCATTCGCTCGGTATCGAATGCGGGACCGTAGCGACGAAGAATATGACCATCGACCTCGACGATCTTCAGAGACAGAAGCCCATTGGCATGGGCGTTGCGCTGGGCTTCCCGGCGGGCGACACGGTCGAGACGGCGCAGCAGAAGACGGGCGAGTTTATTCATCGATCCGGCCCTCCGTCATCGCGGCAATAATTGCCGTTTTGGGATCGGACGCCCCCGCCTTCTTTAATGTGTGTTTCTTCAAGCTCCCCGGCCCCGCCTGTCGGCGCTCTCGGATCCGGTGACGACGTGGACGGGGCTTGGCTGGACTCGGATCGTCTGTATCCGACTGAAGCGGAGCCACGAGATCGCGGTTGCGGTGCGCGAGCCAGTCGAGCATCAGACGGCAGGCGGGATTGCCACGCTCGGCCTGCGCCTGCAGTCGGCTGATGACCGTGTCCGGCACGGTGCCGGTCAGACCATCGCCCTGCCGGACATGACCAAGCGCCAGTCCGATCAGGAAGGCTGGATCGTCGATGGGCGGATCATGACGAGCAGGTCCGGGATAGCGGAGTACGGTGCCATGCGAACGATGGCAGACAGGGTTCTGTGACGTCGAGGGCGATTTGATCGCCTCGCAGCGGATGCGCGGCGGCACATCCGGGGTGATGTCGGAAGACATGTAAACTCCTTCGCCGAACCGCGCTCGGGTCCAGCGTCATTGGGAGATGGAAAGGGAAAGCCACGGCCTCGAGGCCTGATGGTCACACACGGCGGTCGACATCAGGCGCCTGACGGCAAGCGTCAGGGCGCGGCGGTCAGGCCATCAGGCAGCAGGCATCAACGGCAGTCGGGTGACGTGCTCGATCAGTGCCGAGGGCGCCGGGCAAAGCCAACCCGCACAAACATGGGGACCGGTTCATCATTCTCGGTTTCATCGACGTCCCTGAAGCCGTCATCATCGAGGCGATCGCGCAGATCGTCATCGTCGCAAGACCGGGCAGCCAGATCTTCCTCATAAGTCCGGCTCGGTCCATTGAGGTTGATCCGCGGATGGAGCGCCGCAGTCGCGGCCGTTGTCATCACTGCCAGATCCGTGACAGGCACCGTGTCCAAACCAAGTGCCTTGCGCGCTTCGGCTTCGAGAAGCTGCTGCACCCGGATGCCGAAGCGCAGGCGCAGCTCGGCCATGCAGGCGGCCACACCATCGATCTCCAGCAGGTCGTCGATCTCGGAGAGCGCCCAGACACCATTTGCATGATCGCTCGGGCGGCTGGCGCCGTCGACGATCGCCACCTCGACCGCATCGACCATGAGCCGCTTCTGGTTCTTGTAGAGCCAATCCGGCAGGACCATGGCCGACGCCATCATCTTGAGCTTCAGTTCCTCAAGACGGCTCGTGTCGCCATAGGATGCCAACGACCGTTTCAAGTCCAGGATATAGGCCGTGTGCCGGGCGCGGTTCACGACGATCAGGTCCGGCGTGTAGCTGCCCTTGGCCGGCGCCTCGCAATCGAGCTTCACGCCGTCGAGGTTCGACCAGTCGTTTCCGGCCACCGCTTCCATCGCGGCCTTGACCAGCGGAAGCTTCAACGACTGGGTCAGGACGAGGATGTTCGGATTGGCTTTCGCCAGACGCTCGACGGCCTGCTCCAAAAGCTTGCCTTCGCGGAACGAGACGGCCCGCACCAGCGAGGCGATGTGGACGTAATGGCCGAGGATCTCGTCGTCGGTCGGTTCGCCGTCCATGATGGCGTTGATAGCGCGATCGATCAGCAGATCGAGATCGGCCTCGACATCGGCGAAGCGAACCAGATGCGGATGACGGCGCAGGACCACCGGTTCGCGAACCGCAGTCGGAGCCGCATTGCGGCCAAGGCCGAACGGGCGCGGGCGGGATCGAGAAGCTGCGGCAGCATCAGTCGCGTCGATCATGGAACGGAGAACTTCCCCATTGGGGATCGTAGAGGTAAACGTGGTCATAGCCCGATTCCTTTTCCAGAAGGCTTGAGGGTCAGGCCCTTGTCGATGTGTCCAGCATCGGCAGGGGCCGCTTTGTCCCGGCTGTCCGGAACGTCCCCAACCTGGCAGGACCGGCGCTCGGGCTCAAGGACCCCTGGGCCCAAAAATGAGAACAGGACCGGAACAAGGTTAACGTCGGGCTCACGGTCGCTTCGGTCTGGCTATCCGCCGAGGTTCGAACGCCGGCCCGCGGCCAAAAAACTCGAGGCCGAAGCCGGGCAAAGCAAAGGGCCGACAAGCAGCCCTTGAAGGTTTGGCTGGAAGGCCGACCGATCGGCCTCCCAGCATGTCGGACGCTTTATGCGGTCACCGCCGGTGCGGATGCGACTTCATCCTGGAGCGTTTCGTTCAGATCGTCCGCTGCCAGCGGCGGAGCCGCCACGACCTGCTTGCGGACCTTGGATGTTTCGCGACTGACGACCATCAGCCCGCCTGTCGCCCGCTCAAGCGTTTCGCCGAACCGCTCCGTGAGGCGATCCAGACCGGTCTCGCCCGAAGTTTCAGCCTGATCTGTATCCTGCTCTTCTTCGGCTTCAGGGGTCTGCTCGATCTCATCGTCAGCGACGACCATCTTTTCTACCGACTGCGCCAGCGGCCATTTCGGCTTGCGCTCCTTCGAGATCGACCATTCAAGGACCGGCAAGACCTCATCGCGAAGCCAACCGGGCAATTCCTTGGATTTCGGCCAGGTGTCGAAGAGCCCAAGCTTCTGCAGCGTTTCGTTCACCACCGCCCACTCGGTCTCCTTCGGGAACTGGGCCGAGCGCGGATGGCGACGCAGGTCGCTGTCCGGTTCCACGAACTGCGCCAGGCTCTCCAGTTCCATGCGCGCGACACGAGCGAGATCTTCAACCTCCCTGGCCAGCGCCTCCTTGATCACCCGCTTCTGTTCCAGCGCCACCTTGATGGCCTGCACAATGACCTCGATATGCACCACGAACATCTTCAGGCCATCACGGGTCTTGACTGCGATCAGCGCCTTCAGGCCGGTCACACCCCCTGCTCCATGGAGGTTACCGCGGGCAGTCTTGACCTTGCCCTCCTCTCCACCCCCCAGGATGGTTTTCACATCGAGCACGCGAAGCCGACCATGCTCCTCGCCATGGGCGATCACCTCGCGGATCTTGTCGTGCGGCGCGTGCGCCAGATGGAACATGACCGTAGGGCTGGCCGACAAGTCGACCAGATCATCCCGGTAATCGCCGAGATTGCGCGCGACGGACATGTAGGCCCTCGCAGTGCGGGCGGCCAAGCTGCACCGCCTCTTGACCCACTTGTCAAAGAGGCCGTCGGGGAGCAGTCCAGAAGCGGCAACAAGATACTCCCCGAGTAGGTAGCTCTGCTCGGTCGTGCGGCGGCCGAGATCAGAGATATTCCCGGCAGCGATTTCGAGCTGGTCACGAAGAGCCGGATCTGCGATCCCAAGCTTTTCATAGTGATGGGCGAAGGCGGCAGGCAGAACAAACTTGGATGCACCCACGATAAAACCTCACTGGTTACTGACACTATACGTTCGCTACAAACAGCGAACACACATATAGTCATCACATCATCAATAATTGTCAAATCGGCTACCGAGCCTAGCCCGAGTATTGTGCACTTATTTACTTAAATAAATACAGACAGTATTTCAATAAGCGCCCAAATTAACCATATTTTGATATCGCAAAAATATTTTTTACTTTGCTGTTGCTTTCCAACCATTCCCCCGGCTTCAGACCGCTGTCAGTCGCTTCAGGCCCTCTCACAAACACGCCCGGTAACGAGGCGCGGCAGGAACCGCCGCCTGGAGCGGAGCGCACGATACGAAGCGCTGTTGAACGGGATCCGGCGAAGCAGACAATCTGGCAGGCATCGTCTCAATGCGCGGGTATGTCATCTCAACGTGCCCGCACATCGAGACAAATTGCGCCTTTTTGATTCCGGTTTCCGGATTTCCGATTCAGAGCTGTGAAGCCATGATTCCGCAAACGCCGTTTCGTCTCCGCACGTCGTCTCGATCCAGCTCGACGTGCCCGCAAATCATCTCAAGTTGCGCATCCGCGATTCCGAACCATGGATTTCCGATTCACGAGCCAAGATTACTGATTCCGGCACAAGCGGCGTTGCCGGTAAGGCGCCGGTCTGGCAAGGAGGCCGCAGGGCGTATGGGAGTGGTATCATGGCCAGAAAGTCAGAAGAGGTCCGCAATCGCGAGCAGCGCGAACGCCAACAGAAGCTGCGTGACGCCGATCGCAAGGCGAAGCGTCCTGATCGTGATGACGTAGCCCGCACGGCGCTCTTCATGACGATTTCCAGCATGGCGGCCAGGGACGCGAAAGAGGTGCTGGAGGATTTTCAGGACCGGGTGGTCAGGATGCTTGTAGAGCAGGGATTTGACGAGCGGGAGTCCGACATCGTCTTCGAGGAACTCGTCGCCAAGTATCGCACAGGCGGCTGGCCGTTTCGTCGCAAGCTCCACCTCCTCCATCCTGAGGATCCGGGTCGGGACGCTTGAGGCGGCGTCGGCCTGCTCTGCGTCGATCTCGACCTTTCCATCAATAGGTGCCGGTTAACGCCTGACGGCGTTTGCAAGTTCTGACACGTTTCCCCCCGTTACTTCATAAAACGCCGTTCGATTCTGAATCGGATTTCCAGAGTTATTACAGCGCCATCGGTCTACGATAGCTTGAGCGGGATCGGTTCGACAGCGCGGGCCGGCATAGACGTTGCCTGAGCATTTGTTTATTAAAATTCAAATGAATCAGCTCATCTCTTGTTCAGTCTGAGCGGAAAGAATCCTGAGTGTAAGATTGACCGCCTCATCTCTTTTGTTTCATACGAGCGGTTAGCAGTGGCAATCGCCAAAGCTGGAATGCGCACCAACAGACCTGCTTGCGCGAGGGAAGTTGGGAGTAAACTTTTTTTTGAAACGACATCCTGGGACGGACGACGCAAGGCCAACTCCCGGCGCCACTCCTCATTCCGATGTGAGGCAGAGGTGGTAAAAGCTCAAATGTGCTCTGCCGCGGTATCGGGAAACGACCGGCAGTACCGATGAAGATAGATATCGACGCAGCCTGCAGCACCTTATTCCGTGTGGTGCGCTTTAAGCAGGCATAAGATGATCGGATCGAGGGCGAGCGGACGCCTGAGGGATCCACAGTGGCAAGCGCATTCCTTCAAAATCCACTCTGGACCCGAAGGACAGTACCGTGCAGACACCTACCAAACTTGCGCCCACCCTCGAAGCAATCAAGCTCCGTTACCTCAGCGACGCCATCAAGGATACTAGGTCTCGCCTCTATCCCGGGACCGTCGTCATCGCCTCCCTCACCGGCGTGACCGTGTCTCAGGCTGCCGATGCCATCCGCCAGGTGCGTTACGGCGCAGGCTGGCTCGACTTCTCCTACACCCCGCCGATCAGACACACGCAGGGTAACGAGATCGAGCAGGCTTTGCGTTTGCTTGGATATGTCGGGCAGTGGCGCTGGTTTTCTGATCAGCCGACGCTTGCCGCCTATCTGAAGAGCCGCACCGGCGTGGAGCGCGACCATCCCAGCGTCGTGTTTCTCAGCACGCACGCCGTCGCCTTGAGCGGCGGCGTCTTCTGCGATGTTTTCAGCCGCGGTGTCGTCATCGATATCGACGACGCAAAAGGCCGCCGCAAGAAGGTCAGTCGTGTTCTTGTTCTGACCAAGCGCATCGCGCCCTCGAAGATCGCCTCCAGAACGCCGGCGCCCAAGAAGGGTGCGAGTTCCAAGCTCGACCGGCTTTTCCACGAGGCGATCAAGGCTGAGACTAACGCGGCGCGCGTGAAGATCACGCCGCACGAGGTGTTTGTAATTCGGCCCAATGAGACGGGTTGGTATTGGCTGGGCAGCCGCGAGAACGTCGAGGATCAGATCCTGATGCCTCGTTCGGACAACCGTCTTGCCGGCAACACCGACGCGGCCGCCGCCTATCGCGCGGCGATGGGGCACTAGCGACCTCCGCGCGGCGAGCGTGATCGCGGCAATTATTGCCGCGCAAGACCATCTCGCCCCCAGTCCTCGATATGCTTCGACACGCAAGGGCAGCTCGCTCGACGCTGCCCCCATCACGCACCACCGCCGGACCATGATGGACCGGCGGGTGGCGCGGGCTCCCAAGCGATCCGCGCCAGGCTAACATGTCCACCAAGTCATTTCGCAAGCTCGAGGCGCCCTCATGACCAAGAAAGTCCTGCTCTACCTCCGCAACTCGGCCGATACGCTGCGCACCGCCTGCGCCGATTCGCAGCGCCATTTCGCCGAGACCTTCATCCGCAAGAACGGCTGGAAACTGGAACTGACCTGCCGTGACGAAGACATCGGCGAAGTCGCCTTCACGGCACAACCCGGTGTTCATAAGCTTCTGAACGAGATTGAGTTCGGATCGAGCGATATCGTCCTATGCCATACGCTAGATCGTCTCTGCTCGCGTCTTCCCGATGCAGCACGCCTGCTTCATGATCTCACAGTGAACGGCATGGAGCTTTGGGCGGCAGATCCCGGTATCCGGATCCAGACCAAGGATCTGATTGGCTATTATTGCAACGATCCGGGAAAGCCGCTTGCAGGTTTTCAGTATTTCGAGGCGATGCCTGATGGCCTCTATGACGTGAACGATCTTGTTCCGCTTCCCTACGGATACCGCTACACCGGCGCCTATGATTCCAATGGAACGTATGTGTTCGGGTTTAAGGCCGGCGATACGGAATGTGCCAAAGTCGTCCAGCGGATTTTCCGGATGTATGCGGACGGAATGTCGCCGGCAAAGATCGCAGAAGCCCTGAACGCTGAAGGCATCCCGGGCCCTCGTGGCGGCAAGTGGCGTGACACCACCATCCGCGGTGACCGCGCGCGTGGAACTGGCATCCTCAACGACGAGATCTATATCGGCCGCTCTTGGATGCCGGGCCGTAATTACGACAGCGCCTATGCGCCGCGGATCGTCAGCGATGAACTCTGGAGGCGCGTGAAGCTGCGCCAGGGTTTGGCGGCGCGGGGCCCTGTGGGAACGCCGTAAGCTTTTTGCCCAGACATCACACTGGCCGGCGCTGCCGGCCAGTGTTCCCCATGATATTGTTTGAGACGGAATTCAGACCATGACCAAGAACGTTCTGTTCTATGCCCGCTACTCCACCGACCGCCAGAACGAGGTATCGATCGAGACACAGGTCGAACTCGGCAAGGCCTTCGTCGCCAACAAAGGCTGGAAGCTGGTGGAGACCTATGCGGATTCTGCTATCAGCGGGACCTCCTTCACATCGCGTCCGGGCATCCAGCAGGTCCTGGCTCATGTGAAGCGCGAGCGGATCGACGTGGTCCTCTGCGTCACGGCTGATCGCTTGTCGCGCGACGTGGAGCATAGCTCGAAGATCCTCAAGGAACTCAACTACCACGACACGGCGATCTGGACCGTGCAGGCTGGTCAGGAGATCAGCCATATGGAGCTGCATATGCGCTCCACGCTCAGCCATGAACTGGTCGAGCAGATCCGCTACCGCACCCGTGAGGGCATGAAGACTGCAGTAAAGAAGGGCAAGGCGTCCACCTGCCTCGCCTACGGTTACCGACTCTCCCAGCAGCGTGATGCTAGCGGCGACCGGATCAAGGGCCTGCGCGAGATCGACCTTGAGAAGGCAGAGATCGTGCGACGCATCTACCAACTCTATGCCGACGGCATGTCACCACGCGACATCGCACAGCTCCTCAACAGGGAAGGCATCCCCGGCCCCCGTGGCCGCAAATGGCGTGACACCGCGATCCGCGGTCATGTCGGCCGTGGCACCGGCATCCTGAACAACGAGAGCTATATCGGCCGGATGGTCTGGAACCGGCGCCAGTACCGCAAGAACCCGCAGACGGAGAAGCGCACGGCCCGCGCCAACCATAACTCGGATTGGGTCGTGACGGACGTTCCGGAGATGCGCATCGTTACCGATGAGTTGTGGGGCCGCGTCAAGGACCGGCAGAAGGAGATTGGGGAACTGTTCGATTTCGGGCAGAGCAACCGGCTCAATGCCACGCACCGGCCGGAATATCTTCTGAGCCACCTTCTCGAATGTGAAGAGTGCGGTGGACCCTATGCGATTTCCGGCAAGGACCGTTATAGCTGCACCAACCGCAAGAAGCGCCTGCCGATCGACGAACTCGGTGGCGCATGCTGTGGCAACAGCAAGACCATCACCCGCCAGGAACTGGAGAGCCGCGTACTCGAATGCCTGCCGGCGGCCTTCTTTGCCGAGGGCATGTTCGACATGCTATCCGAACAGAGTATCGCCTACGAGACGGCAAAACTCAAACGTCCGCTGGCCGAGCGCGACCAGATGAAGCGCACGCTTGCAGACCTCGCAGGCCAGCAGCGGAACATCATCCAGCAGATCAGCGACCGTGCGGCCGAAGGACGCCCTCGCTTGCCGGCACTCGATGATACGCTCGACCGGCTGGAGGCGGAACGGCAGACACTAGAGACGGAGATCGCCAGTTTCACGGAAAGCGCTCCGGATATGATCGCCAAAATCGAGGAACTGCGCCGCCGGCATAATCCGGAAGAAACGGAGATGGCCATGCGGCAGTTCATGTTGATGGCCCGCAGAGGCAAGAACGAGGAAGCCAAACGCATGCTGATGCCCATCGTGCGGCAGCTCGTGCAGAAAGTCGTCGTCGGCAAGACACCGGGCCACCAGCCGGCAAACCTGCAGGTGCATGGATTGATCGCGTCGATCCTCGCGCAGATGGACGTGCTCGACTACATGAAGAGCCGCTTCATCTCGGAGATCCATGAGGATTTCGTGGAGCGGCTGGAAGCCGGTGAACTCGACAGTGAGGAGAAGAAAGAGATGCTGCTCGACATTTACCGCGAGGAGTTGCTCGAGCGGTTCCCTGAATGGGAGAATTTGCAAATGTCGGTGGTTGCGGGGGCAGGATTTGAACCTGCGGCCTTCAGGTTATGAGCCTGACGAGCTACCGGGCTGC
>NZ_STGA01000017.1 GCF_005222835.1 Rhizobium sp. FKY42
AAGTCATGACCTCCACCAGAGGTGGAGGTTTGAAACGCTGCGCTTGAACCGCTAGAAGCGGTTTTGCTATAAGTTAGTAGCTGCGATTAAAGAGGTCGGCAAAGTCGGAAGCTTTGTCGGCCTTTTCCTGATTACGGATATACCGTCTGACGACCTGCTCATCGTGCCCAGCCGTGGACACGAAGTATCCCCGCGCCCAAAAGTGATAGCCTTTGTAGCGCCGTTTGCGGGCATATTTATTGGCGATGTAGAGCGCAGTCTTGCCCTTCAAAAAGCCCACCACGTGCGCAACTGAGTGCTTCGGCGGGATAGAGATCAACATATGCACGTGGTCGGGCATCAGATGCCCTTCGTGGATCTCGCATTCTTTTTGTCGAGCAAGCCTATGCAAAAGCTCACCCAATTCACGACGCACGTCCCCGTAAAGGCGTTTCGTCCGGTACTTGCTTGCAAAAACGATATGGTACTTGCAGTCCCACGTCGCATGCGATTGCGATCGTTCTTCCATAAAACCTCCGTTTAACGTCTCGTCCGCGCTAACGGTCCAAGCCGGAGGTCTCTCCACTACGATGTAGAACTCGTCCAGTCCTCCACCGTAGGTGGAGGTTTACTT
>NZ_STGA01000001.1 GCF_005222835.1 Rhizobium sp. FKY42
AAACCAATACTTTGCCAGCACCATCACACCGCACAAAATCAACGGCTTCCGAGTTGTTCAGGGAGGACTATTTATGAAACCGGTTTCGTCTCGCAGCCCCGCAACGCAGGCCTCGCCGCGGCCGCATCCATCCTCATGGGGCTTGTTCTGGTCGTGCTGACACTCGTGCAACTCGGCATTGGCCGCAAGAATGAAAACAAGGGGAAACGCTGATGAGCGCCGCGATCCGCTTTCTTACGCGCCGCAAAGGTGGCAAGGGCTGGCACTGGACCGATATCGTAACCTGGGTTTGGTTGATCGGTGGCCTGTTTATCATGTTCGGTCCTGCCGTCTGGCTTGCCTTTTCCTCTTTCAAGACGCCGCAAGGGCTTGCGGAATTCCCGCCCAGCATTCTTCCCTATGTTACACAGCAGGTGAAGGTCGAAGGCTATGAAAAGCCGCTAATGCTTTACAACGCGAAGATGCCGGATGGCTCGACGCGGGTTCTGGCGGAAGTCCGGCGCATCGGCATTGTCAGCCAGATGGTCGACCCGAAGGCCCCAGGCGAAATCATCAAGGTGAATATCGGTGATCGTCAGCCGGTACGTGAAGTTTCCTTCGCCACGGAAAACTATACGCAGCCGTTCATGCAGTTCGATTTCTTCCGCTACCTTTGGAACTCGGTCTTCGTAACCGTCACGGCGACCTTGATCACGCTCGTCGTCAATTCCATGGCTGCTTTCGCGCTCTCGAAATACGAGTTTAAAGGCCGTAATCTGGCCATGCTGACGATCCTCGCCACGCTGATGGTGCCGTTGTCCGTCATCCTCGTTCCACTCTATTCGATCATCTCGACGGTTGGTCTGTTCAACAGCCTTTGGGGCGTCATTTTGCCGACCGTAGCAACGCCGACAGGCGTCTTCATCCTGAGACAATATATGCTGACGATACCCGATGAACTCATCGATGCTGCCCGCATGGACAAGGCTTCCGAATGGCAGATCTACTGGCGCATCATCGTGCCGCTGACAGCCCCGGCTCTTGCAGTTCTCGCCATTTTCTCAGTGGTCTGGCGCTGGAACGACTTTCTCTGGCCGCTCATCGTGCTGTCAAGGCGCGAGCTCTACACGCTGCAGGTTGGCCTCAGCATCTATGCGGGAGAGCTGAATGTGCAGTGGCATTACATTCTGGCCATGACGGTTGTCACGATGATCCCCGTCGTCGTTGTCTTCATCTTCCTCCAGCGCTTCATTACCACCGGCATCGCCGGCTCCGGACTGAAATAGGATTATCAAAATGGGTAGCATCACTCTCACGAACATCCAGAAGTCCTATGGCGCCGTGAATGTCCTCCACGACATCAATCTTGCGATTGCCGAAGGTGAGTTCATCGTTTTCGTAGGTCCATCCGGATGTGGAAAGTCCACACTTTTGCGGGTCATAGCAGGGCTGGAGAAGGTCACGGGCGGGGATCTCTCCATCAATGGCGAACGCGTCAACGACGTATCGGCGGCAGATCGCGGGCTTGCTATGGTGTTCCAGTCCTATGCGCTTTATCCGCATATGACAGTGCGCCAGAACCTTGCTTTCGGTCTGGAAAACGCAGGCATGCCCAAGGTCGAGATCACGCAACGCATCGGTGAAGCAGCCCGAATGCTGGAAATTGAACAATATATGGACCGCCGTCCGGGCCAGCTCTCCGGCGGACAGCGCCAACGCGTTGCCATCGGTCGGGCCATTGTGCGTCGTCCAACGGCCTTCCTGCTCGACGAGCCTCTCTCCAACCTTGATGCCGAACTGCGCGTCTCGACCCGTGCGGAAATTGCAGCGCTTCATGCCCGCCTCAAATCGACGATGATCTATGTTACCCATGATCAGGTAGAGGCGATGACACTCGCAAACCGAATCGTGGTCATGCGCGCGGGACGCATCGAGCAGGTTGGAACGCCGCTCGATCTCTATAATCAGCCGGCGAACCGATTTGTGGCGGGCTTCATCGGTGCACCACACATGAACTTTGTTGAAGGTACCCTGGAAAGCCCCAACGGCACCCAGATGCTGCACACAGCGCAAGGTGATGTGCTCCATCTTCCTCAACACGTTGAAAGTATCGCTCCCGGCGCGCCGGTTACTGTTGGTCTTCGCCCCCAACACATCTCACTGTCGGATGATCAATCGGGATTTGCGGCGCAGGTGAAACTGGTTGAGGCACTGGGCTCAGAAACGGTCATCCACGCTTCGGCCTTCGGGACCAAGCTGTTGGCAATTGTGCCAGGCCAACGGCGCATTTCTACAGGCGATACGATCTATCTGTCCTACGCCAATGCTCCCTTGCATCTATTCGACCAGAGCGGCCTGCGGATCGCAACCGTTCAGACGGAAAAAGGCTACTCCCCGACCTTTGTCTGAGGAACGAAAGCTTCGTTTGTCAGTCGGCTGCTTCTCTGCATATTGTCTGCTTTAGCAATGCGAGGAGGAGACAATATGACAGATCGATTCAACGCCATGGTCATTGATCTGGTTGACGGAAAGCCGATAGCCGGATTTCGCGAGATCACAACGGCTGACCTGCCGGATTACGACGTTCTGGTCGAGATTGCCTGTTCGACCGTCAACTACAAAGACGGTCTCGCAATTACGGGCAAGGGGCGCATCGCGCGTCGCACGCCGCTTATTGCAGGTCTGGATCTGGCAGGTACCGTCATTGAATCGCGCTCCCCTGCATGGAAAGCGGGTGACAAAGTTATGGTAAACGGCTGGGGACTGAGCGAAACCGAATCCGGTGGCTATACGCGATACCAACGGCTGAAACCTGAATGGCTGATGCCACTTCCAGAGGCCTTCAGCTTTGAAGAGGCGATGGCCATCGGCACGGCCGGATACACTGCGGCCCTCTGTGTCAATGCGCTCGAAGATTGGGGCGTGATCACCCCCGGGGAGGGCGAGGTTCTGGTCACGGGGGCTGCGGGCGGTGTCGGCTCGGTCGCAATCAGCCTGCTGGCTGCCAAAGGTTACCGCGTCACGGCTTCAACTGCCAGGCCGGAAACGCACGCCTATCTCAGATATCTTGGGGCTTCGCAGATCATCGATAGAGCGACACTTGGCGAAAAGGGTGGGCCGTTACAGAAGGAACGCTGGACCGGCGCGGTCGATACGGTTGGTTCTGTTACTCTGGCAAACATCCTCTCACAAACCGTCTACGGTGGGGCGGTCGCCGCCTGCGGTCTGGCTGGGGGTGCAGACCTTCCGGCGACAGTCATGCCGCATATTCTGCGAGCAGTCACCTTGATCGGCATCGATTCCGTGATGACAGCCATGCCAAAGCGTGCGCGAGCCTGGAAAACCTTGGCGGACCACCTTGATCATGCGCATCTTGCCAGGATGACGAGGGTCGAACCCATGTCGGCTCTGCCGCAATTGGCGCGCGATATCGTATCAGGGCGCATACAGGGACGCGTCGTCGTCAACGTTACCCGATAACTTAGCGATTTAGCAAAATTCGGTCAGGCGATCCTGGCCGTCTTCATCTCGTCGCCAGAACTTTGGTCTTCCTGCTGAAACAGTTCGCGAATCTGTGCCCAGCGCCGCGCAAAAGCCGCAACGCAGGAGGGATCAAAGTGCCTGCCGCTGTTGTTCATGATTTCCTGAAGCGCCTTCTGCAGGGGCCAGGCCTCCTTGTAGGGTCGTTCAGAACAAAGGGCATCGAAGACATCCGCAACAGCGACGATCCTTGCCTCGATCGGAATGTCGGTACCCTTCAGCCCATGGGGATAACCGCTACCATCCCATTTCTCGTGATGGCTCGCTGCAATGCGTTCTGCCGTCCTGATCAGATCGCTGGAGCTATTCTTCAAAATCTCCTGGCCGAATGCCGTGTGCTTCTTCATTTCGGCAAATTCACCTGGTGTCAAACGGCCGGGCTTGAGCAGAATTGCATCCTTGACAGCCAGTTTGCCGACATCATGCAGCGGGGAGGCAAGGAAGATTTCTCTGGCCTGTCTCTCATCAAAGCCGAGTTCCTCGGCGATCATGCGCGCGATCACCGCCACGCGGTCCAGATGCTGTCCTGTCTCGCCGTCCCGACAGCCAATGGCGCGAGAAAGACGCCAGATGATCTCTTCCTCTCGACGCTCCACGCGGGCCATGGCCTCTTCAAACTTGCGTTGAAGTTCTTGCGCCTGGAGAGCCAGTTTGCGTTGCTCGGCGCGGACACACAGGAGATTGGACACGCGGATCTTCAATTCGGATTGATCGAATGGCTTACTGAGGAACTCGGTCGCGCCCGCCTCCATGGCAGCCATCTTTAGGCCAGTTTCAGTGTTTGACGTTACCATGATAACCGGAACCGAAGCGGTTTCCGGCGTCGCTCGCACTTCACGGATAACGTCGATACCACTCATGCCAGGCATCGAGTAATCGACCAGAAGGAGATCGGGCTTTCCATCGGCAAGACTTTGCAGAGCTTTCGTGGGATCTAGAAATGCGGTGACCTCGACATTATCCAAAGACGCAATCGCTTGCTGCATTGCCGCGATCATGGAGCGGCTATCGTCAACCAAAAAGATGCGCATGTTCCGCCGTTTATCGTTCGAGGTCCCCCGGTCGCCGGGTTCGGCCTCGTCAATCCCGAGAGCTCGTTCGATCTCACTTGCGGAACAGTAGATAGACGGTTTCCTAATAAAGAATGAATAGAAGCATGCAACTTCCTGAGGGTTATTGCTTGCTTCAAAGATATGATTTGGGCCGTTCCAAATCTGTTGTTACTGAGCATTTGCACAGCCAGACTTGGCAAGGATGACGACTAAAAGTTACGGGTGCAAGAATGGCGCACGTTAAAGGCGCCATCTCACACGCTTCATCGCTTCTCTTGCCGGGATCCGCGAACTTCTTCCGCTTTCGGCTCGCCTGCATTTTCGCGCTGATGAGCGTCGTTACCGGCAGAAATTACGCCGTGAGCTTCCTCCTTCGCATTCCGTTCTTTCGCCGCTTCGCGGGCAGCGGGTGAAGAAGACTTGTCCATATCTGGCCTCCATTGTTGCTAGCCAATTAACGGACAAGTATGCTCTGTTGTTCCAGACGACCAAAATGCCCTGGAGTTAGGAATATCTTAACACTGATGGCGAATTTGAATTAGACGACACTGATTCAGCAAAGCCAGCCGCCCGCTCAAAATCAGAGTCTTTTCTGAAATAATTTCAGATACTTAACATGATTCTTAAACCCTATCTTTGGTAACGAACTGCCTATTGCGGTGCTCGCAACCATTAGCACTTTTCTAACATCTCAACCCTAGACCTCGAAATGTCTCGAAACGGGACCCTTGGCAATGAGCGCCCGGGCGGTGACAAATGGGGTTGATGGCGTCATGAAGTACGTCTCTCTGCTTGCAATCATTGCAGGCACAAGCAGTCTATTCCTACTCTGGCTCCCTATGAGCCTTCAGGCTCAACTCGTGTTGAGCCTCACGATCCTCGGTTTGATGCTTTTGTCCATGCAGCGACCGGAGAACAAGACCCTTCGTCTGATGACCTTCGTGTATGCAAGCGTTATCGCGCTGCGCTATGCCTATTGGCGCACGACGGATACGCTGCCGGATTCGTCAGATCTCCTGAATTTCATTCCGGGCCTCCTGCTTTACATTGCCGAAATGTACTGCCTGGTCATGCTGGCCATCAACTTCTTCATCGTGGCCGATCCGCTGAAGCGAGCCGCACCAGATGCGCAGGCTGCAGCCGACCTGCCAACGGTGGATGTCTTCGTGCCATCGTATAACGAAGCACCGGATTTGCTTGCGCTGACGCTCGCAGCAGCAAAGAACATGAACTATCCGGCAAGCAAATTGACCGTCTATCTGCTGGATGATGGTGGCACCGATGCAAAATGCGGACACCGGGATCCGGTTGTCGCTCATTCGGCACAGCGTCGGCGGGAAGAATTACAGACACTGTGTGCCGCCCTCGGCGTTCGCTACCATGCCCGCGCGGAAAACACGCATGCAAAGGCCGGCAATCTCAATGCCGGACTGAAAATCTCGAGCAGCGACCTCGTGGTGGTTTTTGATGCCGATCACGCGCCGGTGCGAGAATTCCTCAGCGAGACAGTGGGTTACTTCGCAGCCGATGACCGCCTCTTCCTTGTCCAGACCCCGCATTTTTTCCTGAACCCCGATCCGCTTGAAAAGAACCTCGATACGTTCCGACAGATGCCGTCAGAAAACGAGATGTTCTATTCCATCGTCCAGCGCGGCCTCGACAAGTGGAATGCCTCATTCTTTTGTGGTTCCGCAGCCGTTCTGCGTCGCGCAGCTCTTGAGGAAACAAACGGCTTTCAGGGCCAATCCATCACGGAGGATTGCGAAAGCGCACTCGCACTTCACTGCCGCGGATGGCACAGTGTGTACGTCGACAAGCCCCTGATTGCAGGCTTGCAGCCAGAAACGCTGGTTTCCTTCATCGGCCAGCGGGTCCGCTGGGCTCAAGGCATGTTGCAGATCCTGATCCTGAACCGCCCTTTTCTCCAGCGCGGTCTCACCTTTGCACAGCGCGTTTGTTACGCCGGCACCAACCTTTTCTGGCTGTTCCCGCTGACGCGCCTCACCTTCATGGTTGCGCCGCTCCTCTACATCTTCTTCTCACTTCAGATCTTCCAGGCGAATATTGTTGAATTCGTCTGCTACACACTCACCTATCTGATCTCCTCCTTTGCGATGCAGAATTACCTGTTCGGCAAAGTTCGCTGGCCTTGGGTGTCGGAACTTTATGAGTATGTTCAGGCAGTGATGCTGCTCGGCGCCATCTTCAGCGTCGTTCGCAATCCGCGCAAACCGACCTTCAACGTGACAGCGAAAGGCCAAACGCTTGAAACCAGCAAGCTTTCACCGATCGCTTTGCCTTACTTTGCCATCTTCCTACTTTTGGCAACAGCATCAGCCTATGCAATCTGGCGCTATCTGAGCGAGCCTATGCCGTCAGAACTCCTGCTGATCGTCATCGGCTGGAATCTCATCAATATGGGTCTGGCAGGCGCGGCCCTCGGGGTCGTTGCAGAGCGGCGCGAACGCCGACGCAATCAGCGCCTCAGCGTGCGTCGGCATGCGCTTCTTCATATTGGCAGCGTTGTCCACACCGTCATTCTGACGAATGTTTCCAGCGGCGGCGTTGCGGTAGAGTTCATCGATAATCCTGCGAAGGCAGTTGACGAAGGCGAGGTTTGCAGCCTCGAGCTTCGTCGCAATGGCAAGGCGTTGCGCAAGGACATCGTCTGCCGGGTCGCACGAGGCGGCCCAGATAGGAGCTTCGGCTTCGCCTTTGTCCAGCGCGACCCGGAAACATTCAGCCTGATTGCCGAAATCATGTATTCTGAACAGTCCTTCCTGCAGGACCGGATCAATCTGCGTCAGAAGCCAATCGGCTTCTTTATCGGCACCCTCCGCTTTTCTCTCTGGTCTGTGCGGGAGTGCATGCGCGCCCTCATCTATGCTGCAGGCCTCGTAAGAGAGACACAGCAGACCTCTCATCCAGATGCTGAATTGCTGCTTGTTCCAGCGAACAACCGCGCCAGGAGCGGATCACATGCGGGCTTCGATCCGGGATCGGTGAAGGAGGCGACTTATGCTTAAGCTTTCCAGCATCATTGCAATCGCCTTGTTCAGCATCGCATCCGGCAGCCAGGCGGCCCCCTCCTTGTTGCCCTCCCCTGCGAAGCCGGACCTTACGAACGAGAATGCAGTCAATGCAATTGCGCCATCCGATCCTGCGGGGCTGATACTCTTTCGGGAATCCTTTTTCGAAAGTCGTCTTCAGGGTGAACGGGATGTCAGATATCTGTCGTTCTTCCTGAGCCCGGAGCAAGCGCAGCAAGGTGGCAGCCTGCGGCTAACCTATACCAACGCCGTATCGGTCCGACCGGAGGACGCGACGCTGCACGTTTCGTTCAATGGTCATGCCGGTCAGCAGTTTCCGATCCGCTCCCCGCAAGGCCCAGGGGTCATGGATGTGAAGGCGGAGACAACCGTACTAAAACCCGGTTGGAACACCGTTACCCTCGCCGCGCAGCAGCATCATCGGGTCGATTGTTCCATTGATGCGACCTACGAACTGTGGACGCAGATCGACGTTTCGGACAGTGGCTTCCTGCCTGTCGCAAGCCGTCCTCAAGATCCGGCAGCGGTGCTGATGTCCGTCGGTCGCAATAGCGATGGCCGGACCAGGGTAAGGGTGCTGACGGCTGGCGACATCAAGGCTGGTGCCCGGTATTCGCTCGATGCCGTTCAGACACTCGCTCTCTTGCTCGGGCGCAAGGACCTCTCGGTCGAGTTCACCGCCGCGACGAAAGATGAGCCTGGCATCGATCTCATTATTGGCGATGTCAATTCAAACTGGCAAAGCGAGGAAGGTCAGCGTCTACTGTCTGCGGCACCGACTGGCGTCTCGATCCGATCATCCGGAGCCGGGCGTGTGCAGATGATCATTCGTGGTGCTGGCGAGCAGGCCATCAACGCCGCACTGCTCCAAGCCTTGCATGGCCCCTTGAAACTCGTTCTGGACAGTCGCCACCTGTCTGCAGAGCTGGGTGTTCTGAATGCCGATCAGCCAGGCACGTATCGACTGTCTGACCTCGCCTATCGCGCAGAGCCCTTTGCCGGGCGCCTTTTCCGCACCAGCTTCCAGACCGTCATGCCCGCCGACTTCTACCCTGGCGACTATGGCGCGATGACCCTGAAGCTCAATGCCGCAACCGCACCGAAATTGGCGCCAGGCGCGCAGCTTGTCGTCCGCGTCAACGAGAAGGCGGTAACAAGCCATGGCCTCATCGACCCGAACGGCACGATCCTGAAGGACAAGACGCTAGATATTCCGCTTCGGGCCTTCCGTCCGGGCATTAACACGGTGGATATTCTGGCAGAACTGCCAAAGGAAGAGGACACGGTCTGCGATCCCGCCGCCCGTGATGAAAGCAAGCCGAGATTCCTGCTTCTGGAAGAAACAAGCATTTCGGTGCCTGCCTTAGCGCGCGCAGGCCGCGTGCCGGATCTGGCGGCTTTTGCCGGAAAGGCCTATCCTTTCAGTCGCACGGAAAAGCTCGATCTTCTGGTTTCGGCACCGTCCAGTGTTCAGCTGGGTGCCGCAGCAACGCTGATATCACGATTGGCGGTCAGTGCAGGCCAGCCCATGGCAGCGAACCTCATCTCGGATCAGGAAGCCCGGAGCGCAACGCCAGACCGTAATCGATTGGTCCTCGCCACGGCTCAAGGACAGAGCCTGCTCAAATCCGCGCGGCTGACGGCACCTTCATTGGATGATCTGACAACCGCATCGGTATTAGGTCATGGAAACACGGTCGCTGAACCCTCCGATCCACGCGCTCTTCTGGATGCGTTTCAGGCACGAACATCTCAGGATCGGGATGAACCAGGTATTACCGAAAATCTGATTACCGGCTTTCAACGCGCAATCAATGTCGTCGGCCGTTGGCTGCAATATCGTGAAGCGGAGAGTGATCCTGCACCCATCAGAAGCTCCGAGGTGCTCGCGACACTATCGCAGGTTCAAAGTGAAACAGGAACCTCCGTTGTAACGACCGTCAGCGCCGCAACCGATGCCGAGCTATCCAAGGCTATCGATCATCTGACCGATCCTGCGGCATGGTCGAAATTGAACGGAGGGTCTGCCACCGTTCTACGATCCACGGGCGAAGTCATTTCGACACCTGCGGGCGCCTACAGTTTCTATCCACTCGCAGATAGGAGCTTTGCAAATCTGCGCCGACTGGCCGCCGCCTGGCTGTCCGACCACATTGCCCTCTATGCCTTCACCGTCGTCATCCTGGTCAGCCTGATCGGTCTCTGGCTGGGCTATATCGTGCCACGCAAGGGTGTGAGGAGCGTCGAATGAACAACAGGCTCAACCTGCTCAGGTCCGCAACCTGCACAGTTCTCATTCTAACCGGCAGCTTCCACGAAAGCAGCGCCTCCAGCCTGCTGCCTGCCGAACAGGCGCAGCCCATGCCGGATGCAATCGCCCGAAAGCCGCAATTGGCGAAGCCGAGGCCTTCGCCGGACCCGGTTGAGCTGGCGGCGCTCTATTACTATGCGCAGCAGGGCCAGAAAGAGCGTGTGGATCGCGAGATCCGCCGCATCAGCATCAAGTATCCGGACTTCGCAGTGCCGGGTGATCTCTTCCAGCCTGTGGAGGAGAGAAAGGTCGATGAAACCGTTCTTTGGCGGCTTTACGAAAAAGACGATTACGTTGGCATCGACAACGAAATCAGCCGCCTCGCAAGCGAGAATACCGGCTGGGAGCCGTCCTCCGACTTCCAGCAGAAGCTCAATAGGCGCAAACAACGCTTCGAGATGGTGCGGGCGACGAAGGCAGAGGACTGGGCCTCTGTGATCGCGGCCGGTCATGACCTTGATCCAAAAAGCGAAACAGAAGCCGATCTTCTCTGGATGCTGGTGGATGCCTATAGCCGCAATGGCATGCTGGATCAGGCAAGCCTTATCTACCAGGGCATCCTCTTTCGCGAAGGAGAACGGCGTCTGAGCGATGATGTGCTGATCACCACGTTGCAGAAGGCGGCCCGCGATTTTCCGGCAACGGAACTGCGTCAGGTCATCCGCCAGCTATCCGTTTCGCCTACCATCGCTACACGAAGCAAGAGCCTGGAGCTCGATCTCATGCGCCGCGAGCTGGCGGATTATGTGGCCGGTATCGAAGGTGCGACCGAGCCACTGCCTGCAATGCTGGTTGCCCTGCGGCGTTCCGCTGACGAGAAGACGGGCAACAAGGACCAGATCCTTCTTGGCTGGTACTATCTCAAGGTCGCGCAGCGCAAGGAAGCCGAAACCTGGTTCCGGCGCGCACTTGCCTCCGCTCCCTCTTCCGAAGCTTTGAAGGGCCTGAGCCTGACGCTTTTGCAAGACGAAAAACGAGCGGAGGCCTTCCAGGTCGTCAGCGATAATCTTGCGCTCGCATCGCAGGATTGGGAAAGCTTCCTGCCTGCGCTTGCTGTGGCGTTCACAGAGAAAAGCGACAAGAACCCCGATCCGAAAGCGGTGGAAGCTTTCGCGAATGCAATCCAGGCCGCTCAATCGCCGGAGCATGCAGAACTGCTCGGCTGGTATGCCTATAATGGGCTGCAGTTCGAATCCGCTCAGGCCTGGTTCCGCAAGTCTTTCGAGTGGAAGCCGTCAGCAGCCGCTTTGAAAGGCCAATTGCTTGTCAGCCTTCAACGAAAGGACAAAACGACCTTTGGTGACCTTGAGGCGCGGTTTGGTGGCGACTATCGTGCGGTCTTCGCGGACCTGAAAGCTGCACGGGCGCCGACAGGACAAAAGGGGCAGACCGTTGCCACTCCATCCGACCAGGGACAGCCGCAGTATCTCGTAAGCTTCAAGGCCCGTCGATATGGAGACTGCCTTGCCGATCTTTCGAAGAAGGCGGCTTCCGGGCGGCTGGATGCGAATGCCGAACTGATCCGTGGCTGGTGCAGCCTCTCACTCAACCGGATTTCCGAGGCACGGTCTGCCTTCGAAACAGCGGTGCGCGGCGGTGGCGGCAAAGGCGATGATGCACTGTATGGTCTCGGACTGACCTTGCTGCGGGCAAGACTGACTGCCGATGCCGAAACACTGCTGGTGCGGGGTGGTTTTTCCCCGGCACGCGAGCGTGAATTGCGGTCCGAACTGCTGTGGCAGAAGGCGCGCATAGCCTTCGACCAAAAACGTTACGCCGAGGTGATCGCAAGCCTCGATATGCGTCTGCAGCTTGCTCCGGAAGCAGTCGGCATGACGCAAATGCGCGCATGGTCTCACTATCATTTGGGCAACCTCACCCAGTCAAAGGCAATCTTTACCGCCCTCAATCAGGTGGTTCGCGACGCAGGCAATACCCGCGGAATAACGGCCATCGAAGAACGCATGGGACTATGGCGATGAAATCTTTTCCTGTTGTCCTCCTCGCGCTCGCAATGTTGAGCGCATGCAGCACCACGTCCGATGCCTGGCTCGATCATCAGGTAACATCAAGCACGGTCGGCGCGGCACCTTCTCTCAACCGCGAAGTGCCGCTTCACATGGCTTGGGCCCAGCTTACCACACTTGGACAGAGCCCAATCAGCATCCGTGTACTTTCGGCGGAGGGGAGCGAAATTCAGCAGATCGTCTATCCAGCCACATCCAGTTTACCGGGCGAAAACATGCTGATCATAGAACGCAGCGCAAACGCCAATCTACGTCTTTCTCGCGCTCCATCCGCCGCAGCGCTCCAGACAGAGATGGCTCAAGCACTTCCGGATATCCGCATGACCGTGGATCCGATTATTCGCATCAATGCTTTTGGGCCGTATGGCACAGCCTCGGGTACATCGGAGAAGGGTGAGCGCTGTATCTATGCATGGCAGCAGGTCAAGATCTGGTCAGGCTCGGCGAAGGACACAAGCGCCAAGGTCCGTCTTCGCTACTGCGATCGGAACATGGATATGGCACAACTTGCCAATCTGCTGAGCGGGTTTTCGACCGGTATGGTGACCACGGGCGGAATGACTGGGCCACCGGTTGCGTCCGGTCAACCAGATTCTATCCTGCAGGAACGACAGTTGCCGACGGTGAAGCACATCCATGATGTCTCAGGCGTCCAGAAACGCGAAGAGACAGCCAAGACCACGCCAGCGGCGGCAGTGGTGCCACTGCCCGCATCATGATTTACGATGGAAGACCCTTCTATTTGAGGAGGCCGACGCAGGCCTTTGTATCGATCGGACCATTCAAAGCCTCAGCCAGTGCAGCAAACTGAGGCCGGTCTCTACCGCCGCGCGGCTGGATGTTCAGCATTTCATCTTCAGGCCACCAGTCGCCTGCTGCCCAATAGGCCCAGCCAAGCCAGACATCCGCATTTTTCTCGACCGTGGAGACCATTTCCTTCGCGGATGCAATGCAGGCGGAATCGGCAGGAACCCCGAACTCTCCCAGAAAGCCTCTTTTGCCGTTATCCCTCAGCCATTGGGAAAGCTTCGCCACGGCAGCGACAGCCTCCGCGCCGCGGGAACAATCACGGTTGGTGCCGGAAAAATCCTTGTCCGAGTACTGGTGAATTTCGATGGCGCTGCGGTTGGCAGGGTCCCGGAAACGGCCAAGAGCCTCGGCATTGGCGCCGCCATACCAATCACCAAACCAACTATGGGCACCGGTCCAGGCCGTGCCAGGAACAAGAATGAGATTCAGCGCAGCATTCTTACGAATGGCGGACGTGGCGGCATTGGCGGCATCCACCCAGTCCTTTGCCGAGATCCCGTGCGGTTCGTTCATCAGCGCGAAAATCACCGATGGATCCGACTTGAAAACAGCTGACAGCCGTACCCAGAAATCCACGAAACTGGAGACCGGCACAGCCTTGGAACCAATGAGTTGCCCGCGATAGCGCGCGTAGTTATGCGGATCGAGCACGACCTTCAGACCAAGCGCCCGCATGGAGGATACCGTTTCGGTCAGGCGATCGAGCTCGGCCTGATCGAACGGAGCGTCAAGTTTCGGCTGAAGACGCTCCCACAAAAACGGCAAGCGAACGGACGTAAAACCTTTCTCTGCGAAATAACTGATCGTCTGCTGGCTCGGATAGGCATAGGCCTGACCATGCAGACCATCGACCGGGCCGAACTCGGCACCGGCCAGATTGATGCCGTGAAGGCAGGTTCCAGCCGCCAGGGTCTCGGGTGCCGCCACCAAAAAAGCCAGTAAGCCAGCGATTGCCGCCCGAACCCGCATCTGCTCTGATCCTTGTCCCATTGCATGTCAGGCAAACTGGCCTAATCCCTGAATGCTCGCAATGATAGCCGGATCGCAAACGCTATCGGAGCGTTGTATGGTCAACAAATTGTTCATACGGTTGCGACCTCACAGCACACCGCGACGGTTCAGAGCAACCGAATAAACGCTTGTCGAAGCAGTGATGAACAGCACATGCCGGTGCCTGCCGCCGAAGCAGACATTCGAGACGACCTGCGGAATTTTGATTTTGCCGAGAAGTTGTCCCTGCGGCGAGAGGCACTGAACCCCATCCGCCGCCGAGGACCAGATATTGCCGTCCGTATCCACACGGAACCCGTCGGCGCAACCGGGCTTGATGCTGTGCAGCACCCCGCCGCCGGAAAGTGACCAGTTCGCCCCGACATCAAAGGCGCGGATATGTTGCGCGTCACCGGAATGCATGCGGCCGGTATCTGCCACATAGAGCTGCTTCTCATCCGGGCTGAACGCGAGGCCGTTCGGGCAGTTGAAGTCGGTCAGAACCGCTTTGATCTCACCGCTCGGATCGATGCGATAGACATGGCAGGGCAGCTCCTGCACCGACTTCTCGCCCTCATAATCCATGGCGATGCCGTAATGCGGATCAGTGAACCAGACTGCACCGTCGGAGGCTACGATCACATCATTGGGTGAATTCAGCCGCTTGCCATGATAGCGATCCGCCAGCACGGTGATGGAGCCGTCACGCTCGGTTCGCGTCACCCGTCGCGTCAGATGCTCGCAGGTTATCAGGCGACCTTCCCGGTCTCGTGTATTGCCGTTCGAATAATTGGACGGCGCGCGGAACACAGAGGTTCCGACGCCCGGTATCCAGCGCATCATTCGGTTGTTGGGTATATCGGAGAACAGCAGGCAGTTCAGGTCCCCAAACCACACCGGCCCCTCCACCCAGTCGAAACCGGTCGCGATCTCCTTTACCGGCGCGTTGCCCAGCACGAAGCGTGAAAACTCCGGTTCGACGACCTCGAAAAACGACATGAACTGACCCTCCCAACCACTACCTCCGGCCTCACTCAAGAGAATCGGATCTGCGCCTTCATGGCTTTGCTTCTATCGGAAGCTATCTCAAATGCCGAGATTGCGTCGTCAAGCGCAACCGTGTGGGTGATCAGCGGCTTCACGTCGATAAGCCCCTTTTGCATCAGTCCGACACCCACCGCAAACTCCTCATGGAAGCGGAACGAGCCGCGCAGTTCCAGTTCCTTTGCGGTAATTGCCATCATTGGCAGGCTCATATCTCCACCCAGACCGAGCTGAACAATGATCCCGCGGGGACGAAGGGCCGCAATGCCGCCCGCCAGCGCAACGGCTGCACCCGAGCACTCGTAGAGCACATCGAATGTGCCCTTGTCCGCAGAATAGGCTGACAGCGCCTCCGGCTCCTCCTTTGTATTGATGGTGCGGTCGGCGCCGGCGGCTTTCGCCATTTGAAGCGTGAAATCGGAAAGATCCGTCGCGACAATTTCCGCAGCACCGGCGCGTCTGGCGGCAAGGATGGAGAGCAAGCCAATCGGGCCGCAACCGGTGACCAGCACGCGCTTGCCCAACATTTCGCCCGCCCGTCGCGTTGCATGCAAAGTGACAGCCAGCGGTTCGGCCATCGCTGCCTCACCCGCAGAAAGACCATCGGCGGGAACGCACTGAATGGCATCTGCCACCAGACTTTCGCGGAAAGCACCCTGGATGTGCGGGAAAGGCATGGCGCTGCCGTAGAACCGCATGTTCAGGCACTGATTATGCAGCCCCTGCTGGCAATAGCGGCAGGTATGGCACGGCCTGGACGGAGAAACCGCCACCAGCTGACCAAGCTCAAGACCGCTCACGCCTTCCCCGAGTTCCTCGACATAGGCGGAAACTTCGTGGCCGAGGATCATCGGCTCCTTCAGTCGAACCGTGCCGAAGCCACCGTGATTGTAATAGTGAAGGTCGCTGCCGCAGACGCCGCCAGTGGCCAGCCGCAACTTCACTTCGCCGCGCCCCGGTGCAGTTACCGGATGTTCTTCAATGCGCAGATCCTTCGCCGCGTGTGCAACAATTGCTCTCATGGTTCTGTTTCCTCAGATCACCGGCGTCAGCAGGGCGCGTCCATCAAAATGCGCTGTCAGGTTATCGCGAACCAGCTGGCCCATGGCCTTGCGGGTTTCGACCGTTCCAGATGCATGGTGCGGCTGCAACAGAACATTATCGAGCGCCAGAAAGCGCGGGTTCAGCTTCGGCTCGCCCTCGAAAACATCCAGCGCTGCAGATCCAAGCTTGCGGCTTTCCAGCGCCTCCAGAAGCGCCTCTTCATCAATGTTGGATGCACGGGAAATGTTGATGAGCATACCCTCTGGACCGAGAGCGGCAATCACGTCTTTGCCCACAATGTGCCGCGTTTCGGCAGACGCGGCGAGCGTGACGAACAGAAAATCCGAGCGCTGTGCCAACGCGACCGGATCGCTGATGAACTCCATGCCTTCGGCGTATGGCTTGGCAGACACATCGCTGTAGGCAATATCCATGTCGAAGCCCTTGAGACGCTTGGCCACTTCAAAGCCGATGCGGCCAAGGCCCAGAATACCCGCCTTGCGGCCCCAGACGCGGCGCTTGAGCGGATAAAGACCCTTCGCGGCCCAGCTTCCATCCTTCACCCAGGTTTCTGCGCCAATCATTCCGCGCGATTGCACCAGCATCATGGCAATGCCCAGATCAGCCACGTCATTGGTCAGCACGTCCGGCGTATTGGTAACGCGGATAGAGCGCTCACGGCAGGCCGGCAGATCCACCGCGTCGTAACCCACACCATAAACGGAGATGACTTCGAGGTTCGGGCAGGCCTCGATCATGGCTCTGTTTGCGCCCAGCTCTCCGCGAGTCGCAATGCCACGAACCTGCGGGCCGACCTGAGTAAGAAAGGCATGCTTATCCTCGGCCTCAAAATAGCGGTGCACCTGAAAAGCATCGTTTAAAGGCTCCTCGTCCCATTGCGGATAGGGTCCAACCTGCAGGATGTGCGGTTTCGCCATTGCTAAAATTCCTCCACGAAAATCGTCTTGACACTTGATGTTATCGATAACATAAACGCACAAGATGACGGTTGTCGAGATGCAAGAGGGAGGAAAACATGTCGCTTGCACTTTTTGATCTGAAGGGCCGTCGGGCGCTTATCACGGGTTCGTCGCAGGGGATAGGCTTTGCCTTGGCAAAGGGAATGGCGGACGCGGGAGCCGATCTCGTGTTGAACGGCCGCGATCCTGCAAAGCTTGCCGAGGCCGCAAAGAGGTTCTCAAAGCCGGTTCAGGTTCTGAATTTCGATGTGACGGACCACGGCGCGGCACGCGAGGCGATCGATCGTTTTGAAGCTGAACATGGTGCTATCGATGTTCTGGTCAACAACGCTGGCATGCAGCATCGCGGACCGTTGGAAGACTTCCCGGAAGACGCTTTCGAGCGCCTGCTGAAAACCAATATCTCCAGCGTTTTCCATGTGGGTCAGGCCGTTGCCCGCCACATGATCAAGCGCGGCCGCGGCAAGATCATCAACATTGCCAGCGTACAAACGGCGCTGGCCCGCCCCTCCATCGCGCCCTACACCGCCACCAAGGGTGCCGTGGGCAACTTGACCAAGGGCATGGCGACGGATTGGGCGAAGTACGGCTTGCAATGCAACGCCATTGCGCCCGGCTATTTCGACACACCGCTGAACGCCGCGCTAGTCAGCGATCCAGCTTTCACCAGCTGGCTTGAAAAGCGCACGCCGGCTGGACGCTGGGGCAAGGTGGAAGAACTGGTCGGTGCTTGCATTTTCCTGGCATCCGAAGCATCGACCTTCGTCAACGGCCACATCCTCTATGTGGATGGCGGCATCACGGTGTCGCTCTGATGGCGGATATCCAGAAGTTCGTCATAATGGGTGTTTCCGGCTCCGGCAAGTCTTCGGTCGGTGCAGCTCTCTCCGAGAAGACGGGCGCGCCCTATGTCGATGGCGATGACCTTCACCCCAAAAGCAACATCGAAATGATGAGCGCGGGCATTCCGCTGACCGACAAAGACCGTTGGCCCTGGCTTGCCGCTGTGGGCGAACGGCTGGGCAGCCATGAGGGGGAGATCTTCATCGGCTGCTCCGCTCTCAAGCGCTCCTACCGCGACCTGATCCGCGAAAAGGCCGGAGAACCGGTTCTCTTCATTCATCTGACGGGTGCGAAAGAGGTGATTGCCGAGCGCATGAAACATCGCCCCGGTCACTTCATGCCCACTTCTCTGCTGGACAATCAGTTTGCGACGCTGGAACCGCCGGGAGAAGGGGAAATGTCTGTCGATGCCGATATCGGGCAGCCTCTGAACGAGGTGGTCCGGGACATTCTGAACAAGATCGGAAGGAAGTGACGATGAGCAACCGGGTCGCCCTGATCGGCGCAGGCGCAATGGGTGGGGCGATCGGTCAGCGCCTAGCCGAGACGGGTCAGCAACTGACGGTATTCGATCCCGATCCGGTCAAGATTGCCGCACTTGAGGCCTTCGGCGCGAAAGGTGCAGCAAGTGCTGCGGAAGCCGCTTCCGTTTCGGATTTCGTCATCCTCAGCCTCAATGCGCCAAAGATTGTGCGGCTGGCGGTTTTCGGTGAAAAGGGTGTCGCGGCTGGGGCGGCTCCCGGCACACTCATCATCGACATGTCGTCCATCGACCCGGAGGCGACCAAGGAACTTGCGGCAGAGGCGGCTGAAAAAGGCTTGCGCTGGGTGGATAGTCCGCTTTCCGGCGGCGCTCCGAAAGCCTTGATCGGTCAGTTGACCCTGATGGCGGGAGGCAGCGAGCAGGATGTGCGCGATGCCCACAAGGTTCTGCAGCATGTTTCTTCCAACTACACCCATATGGGACCGGTTGGTGCGGGACAGACAACGAAGCTCATCAATCAGGTGCTGTGCGGATTGAACTTTCTGGCGGTCGCAGAGGCCACGCAGCTGGCGCTGGATGCCGGTGTCGATGCAGCAAAAATCCCGCAAGCGCTGAAAGGCGGGCGCGCCGATAGCGCCATCCTGCAGGAATATATGCCGCGTTTTGTCACGAAGGATTACCGCCGCACCGGCCGGATCGACAACATGGTGAAGGATCTGAACGGCGCGCAGGATCTTGCCCGCCGGACAAACACCGCCATGCCGCTGACCGCCGTTTGCGCGGAGGTACACCGCATGCTGACCGCAGCCGGACTTGGCGGTGAGGATCAGGCAGCGCTGATGGAGTTTTTCAAGGGAGCGAAAAGGGAGATTTCGCCATGATTACACGCTATGCCTTGTTTGAAGGCACTGTAAAGCCCGGCCAGACGGAAGCCTTTCGCGCGGCTGTGATGGACGAGATCTTGCCGAAGTGGAAGCAGTTTCCGGGTGCACTTGATGTACGGGTGTCCTTCGCGGAAGCCCGAGATGATGGCGCGCCGGAGTTCCCGATGATCCTCGCCGTCAATTATCCCAGCATCGAGGCCGTCGAACAGGCGCTGGCAAGTCCTGTGCGAACCGAAGCGCGGGCCGCGACAGAAAGCGTGCTCTCTCGTTTCTTCGATGGCCGCATTCATCATCACGTGACGCTGGCCAACGAATTTCCGCTTTGATTGACGGATCTTTGGTGTTACCCGCCACCTCCACTTGCGCCGGTTTAATAAACAGGCTCTAGTTGGATGGTATCGATAACAAAGGCGTTTGATGAGCCAGATCCGTAAACCGCCCACCATGGCGGACATTGCGCGCGTTACCGGCGTTTCGCCGATGACGGTTTCGCGTGCGTTCAAGACGGACAGCCTTATCAGCAAAGAAACGCGAGACGCCATCTTAAAGGCTGCGGAAGATCTGGGCTATGTGTTCGATGCCACGGCGTCGAACCTGCGATCCCAGAAAACCGATTTCGTGGCCGTCACGATCCCCTCGATCAACAATGCGAACTTTGCGGATACGGTGGGCGGGCTCTCCGAAACGCTCTCCGCCCGCAACATGCAGATCCTGCTGGGCTACACCAATTACGACATGCAGGAGGAGGAGCGACTGATCGAACAACTGCTCCGCCGCAAGCCTGAAGCCATAGTCGTGACAGGCGGAAAACACACGGCACGTGCCCGCAAGCTGCTGGAGAATGCGCCGATCCCGGTCATCGAAACCTGGGATGTTCCAGCCGAACCAATTGGCCACTTCGTCGGCTTCTCCAATGCGGGCGTCGTGCGTGAGATGGTGGATCATCTTGTGAGGAGCGACTATAGCCGTATCGCCTTCATTGGCGGCGATGTGGGGCGCGATACGCGCGGCAGCGACCGCAGGCAGGGGTTTCTGGAGGCTATGCGCCAACACGGGCTCGATACGTCCCGCCTGATTGCAGCAGGCCCGCCGCCCATCTCCATGCGGGAAGGTGCCAATGCCATGGCGCGGCTACTCGAACAGTTTCCTGATACTGAAGCCGTGATCTGCGTGTCGGATCTTTCCGCCTTCGGTGCCTTGACCGAATGTCAGCGGCGGGGCCTGCGCGTGCCGGAAGACATCTCGATCGGCGGCTTCGGCGACTATGAGATCGGCAGTATTTGTGTGCCGACACTGACCACGATCGATGCGCATGCCCGCGACATCGGGCGCAAGACCGGCTCTCTGCTTCTGGACATTCTCGACGGAAAACAGAATGTAGGTGATGTGCTCATCGAGCCGCAACTGATCGTTCGCGAAAGCACCCGCTGAACTTGATGTTCTACGGAAAAAGTCATGACCTCCACCAGAGGTGGAGGTTTGAAACGCTGCGCTTGAACCGCTAGAAGCGGTTTTGCT
>NZ_STGA01000074.1 GCF_005222835.1 Rhizobium sp. FKY42
ATTGACCGATGGCCTGTTCAATCGGTGCCAATGCTCGCGAGGTCAGGATAGATGCTGCGATCATCGCACCGGGCGAAGCCAGCTGTTTGATGGTAAGCCATGCTCCCAGAGCCAGAACCGCCGACTGAAGTGCGAGCCGGAATATCTTCGACACCACCGAAAAACTGCCGATTGCATCGTTGGTTTGAAGCTGTTCGTCCAGATAATGCGCGTTTGTCTCACGCCATCGTGCTGCATAGGAGCTTCGCATGCCCATGGCATGCAAGGCTTCAGCGTTTCGACGGCCCGCTTCGAGAAACTCTGACCTTGCGCCGGAGAGCTGTGCAAGATCCTTCATAGGACGCCGCAGGATTACTTCGCTGCTTAAGGTCAAGGCAACGAGAATGAGAGCGCCGGCAACCGCCAGCCAACCGAGATAGGCGTGAAAAAGAAACAGAATTGCCAAATAGAGCGGCAGCCAAGGGATATCACAGATGGCGACTGGTCCTAGACCGCTCATGAACTGCCGGACCTGTTCGAGATCACGGACCGGCTGAGAGATTGCCTCATTCTTCGATATACGAAGCGGAAGGAGCATCACCGCATCGAATGTCGGTTCGCCCAGCTTCTCTTCAATGCGTTGACCGATGCGCGTCAGAATACGCGATCGGATCAGTTCTAGTACGCCGAGAAACACGTAAAGCCCGATCGCCAGCCCCGAGAGAGCGATAAGTGTCGGAACACTCCGGCTTGCCAGCACCCGGTCATAGACCTGCATCATGAACAGAGGTCCGGTCAGCATAAGAATATTCGTCACGGCGCTGAGCGCCGCGACAGTCATAAATGCTTTTCGGGTTTGCTGAATGGCCACGGCGACCAGAGGTCGCCGCGCTTCATCATTAGAGGTTTTCACCAATGTTCAGACCTTACGCTACAAACCTGAAGTCGTCCTGATGCAGGTTTGCCAGGGCCACGTTCTTCAACGTGATCGAGTTTCCTGCATCATGAGTGATGAGGGTGTCATTACCGACCTGAGCGGCGGCAGCCAGAACGTCTTCGAAATCGGCAAAGAGGCTATTGTCGAATTCGAGCACATCGACTGATCCCGCTCCGGCCTGAAAGTCGGTAATCGTGTCTACCCCGAAATTCGGCTTGAAGACGATTATGTCGTTACCTCCACCAGTGGTGATCGTGTCATTGCCCGCATCTCCGAACAAGGTGTCATTGCCACTGGTGCCAGACAGGGTATCATCGGCCGCCGTGCCTCTGATCCAGGCAGCATCCTTGATCTGGTTGCGATCCCAGACTGTACCGTCAGCGAACTGGATCTGCTCGATGCCCCAGCCTT
>NZ_STGA01000075.1:0-4873 GCF_005222835.1 Rhizobium sp. FKY42
TCGAAGAAATCGAGGTGATCGTCCGCGAGGCGGCGAATGACAATCCAGCTTCCTGGCGCGCCATGCACTCCATGGTCGAGAATATCGCCCGTGAACCCCTCAATCCCGTCGACCAATGGCGCGGCATCGAACGGCTCGTCGCACTCGGCTGGACCCAGGAGGCAATCGCCGTCGCGCTTGCCTTGCCGGTCCGCCAGATCAGGAAGCTTCGGCTTCTGGCGAACGTCTTGCCTTCCATGCTCGACCACATGGCGCTCGGCGACATGCCGAATGAGCAGCAGCTCCGCACCGTCGCAGCCGCCTCGCTCGACGAACAGAAAGAGGTGTGGAAGGCGCACAAGCCAAAGAAGACCGAGCGGGCCGACTGGTACAATGTCGCCCGCGCGCTCGCGAAGACCCGCATGTATGCGAAGGATGCGAGCTTCGGTGACGATCTCGCCAGCGCCTATGGCATCGAGTGGGTCGAGGACCTGTTTTCGCCGGCTGACGAAGACACGCGCTATACCACCAATGTCGAAGCCTTCCTCGGCGCCCAGCAGGAATGGATGACCAACAACCTTCCGAAGAAGGGTGCGATCGTCGAGGTGAACAACTGGGGTCAGCCGGAGCTGCCCAAGAAGGCGGAACGCGTCTACGGCAAGCCGTCGAAGTCCGACCATGTCGCCATGTATCTCGACCGCGACGGCAAGGTGCAGTCGGCTGCCTTCCGCATGCCGGAGGACAGTAAGACCAAGGGCGACGGCGGCGCCTCCGCGACAGTTGGGCAAGGTGACGTCCACGACGGCAGCATCATCGACACGCCGAAGCCGCGCCCCGACGTCACCCAGAACGGCCATGACATGATCGGTGATTTTCGCACCGACGCCCTGCACGAGGCGCTCGGACGCGCGCCGATCGAGGACGACATGCTCATGGCCTTGCTCGTTCTTGCCTTCGCCGGCCAGAATGTGCGCGTCGACTCCGGCGCCAACGACACCGTGTTCGGGCCTAAGCGGTTCAAGCGCTATGCCGCGCGTCTGTTCTCCGAGAATGGCAAGCTTGCCTTTGATATGGAGACAGTGCGCGCCGCCGCCCGCTCCATGCTGATCGACGTTCTGTCCTGCCGCCGCGGCATGTCGAACAGTGGCGTCGTGTCCCGCATCGCCGGCGATGCCATCGGCGCCGACAGCTTCTTGCCCAACATGGGCTCGGAAGATTTCCTGTTGTGCCTGTCGCGGCAGGCACTGGAAACGGCAGCGAAGGAGGTCAATGTCCTGCCGCGTCCGAAGGTGCGCGAAACCCGTGCCGCTCTCGTCGACCACCTCAAGGGCAGCCGTTTCGTGCATGCGTCGGCACTCTTCGCGCCTGATCCGAACGACGTCGCCGATCTGATCAGCCAAGCCGACACTCTTGAGGACGAGGCATCCCCGGCCGACGTCGCGGAGGATGGCCCCAAGGTCGAGCGCATTGAGGGCGCCGCGGCCAGTGAGAAGACGGAGGCAGAGACAGACGAGGGCAATCCGGTTGGGGAAAGCGAAGTCGATAAAGGCGGCGCTTCCGATCCATTCAAGGGTGGAGCCGATATGCCCGAGCCCTTCGACGATGCGCCCCAGGCGGCCGAGCCCGACAGTGTGCAGGACGCCTACGGCATCGCGGCGGAATAACCGCACTCCCTTTTCCCTTCCGAATGATGTTCCTCCGCCGGTGCTCTCCACTGGCGGCGATTTCGTTCCAACGCACCTCAAAACTTAGGGAGAAATTGCATGACCGAGAATGCCGAACACCAGCAGGAACGGCAGGCACTCAGCCGCCGAGAAATCGTCGCCTGCGTCCATACGCCGTGGGGAGTGTCCCAGCGAACGACCGTTTTTGCTGAAGGCATCGAGTGCCATACGACATCAGGTCACGGCGGCTTCAAGCTCTCGGCGACGCGCAATCGGGACGTTCACCTCTTACTGCGGTCGGAAGACGGTTTCTATGAGGAGGACTCTGCCTGGGCGATCGTGGCGATCACCTTTCCCCATCTGTTCACCGCGTTTGAGCGGCAGTGCGCGGAGCGTGCCATCAAGGACTGGTGGCCCGATGCCTGGGAGAAGATTTCTGGCACGATCCTGATGCCCGGAGAATCCCATGTGAAGGACCGTCGCGCTTTTGAGGCAAAGCATGCCGGTGACTGGGTCGTCATATCAGCCATCCGGTCGGATCATCATCCCGGTATGACGGAGGTCATAGCCTCACGCGGTGGCAGGCGAGAATCTCACCTCGAGGAGCAACGCTTTCTGGTGCCGTCTACTGAATACGAGGTCGGGCGTTTCGGCTTCGTCATCGATGAGGCGCGGCATGCGGCTTATGACGGCCCGTCGAGCTTCGTGTCGTGGACCGGAAGGGGTGCGGCATGATGACCTCAGGAGACCGCCAGATCGAATTACGGCGCATGGAGGAGGCCTGCCGCCAGACACGGCATCAGCTCGACATGATCGATCGTCAGATCATCCGCAAAATGACGGCAGTTATCCCGTCGCTTTCGCAGCGCCGATCAGGCTATCGTCGCGGCAGGCCGCCAAATCCGAACACCTTCCTCTGCCGCTACCGCTCCCATCTTGCGGCAATCACCTATGAGCGCCAGCCGGAGATCGATGCACTCTCGCGCAAGCTGGCAAGACAGGAAGCGGCAATCGCGTTGTTGCATGCCAGGAGTTCACCGTCCAGCTCTGCTCGACAGGGCGGCCACGCAGGCGGAGACGATCTGAGCCCCTGATCGTTGCGCTGGCCGAGGTCACGGGGCTGGGCGGTTGGGTGGCGGTCAGTTGCGCGCTTTGCCTGGTTTCCGTGTCCGTTTTGGCTCGGATGAGCCCCTTGGCCGTTCTGTCCTTCGGTTTCGTGGCGGTCTGAACCGGCGCCCGTTCGGTTCAAGGCCGCTGTCGCGCCGCGGGGCGGCCGGTCATGCCGTTCTCGACAAGGTGGCCAATCGTGCTTCGCAGGTCTCAAAGACCCGCTTGACCGCTCGGCCGCCCCGCTCGATCGGGCCTGCCCGGACCCTGAACCGCCCGGGTGCTGCCGGTTCCTTGTGACCGCACCGAAGGACAGAACGGCCAAGGGGCCGGAACCGCTTCGGCAACTGGAAAAGGAAACCATCATGGCAAAGCCCGCAACCCCATCCCGTCAAACCGCTCGCCCCACTTCCCGCCTCGCTTCGGGCGCTACCGGTCGTGTCGTGCAACTGCGCAAGGGCGCCACCATCGAAATGGTCCGCCTGACATGCCCCGATGAAGCCCAGGCGCTGAAGATCGCCGAAAGCTTTGGCACCGCCATCCTCGACAGTGACGGCATCCGCGACCTGCATGAGCGCCTGATTGTCGAGACCGCGACCGCACTCTCCGACGGTCTTGGTGAACGCGCGATGCAGATCCATCTCCAGCGCATCGTCGGCGCCTATGTCGGATCGGCCTACGGCGCCGGCCAGTTCTACAGCAAAGCCGTCACCGAAGCGCGCGACGCTACCGCCAAGGGATCTGCTGACGCCCGCGACGAGGATCTCGATGGCCCTGTTGGCTATGACAGTGCCGCCCAGCGCAAGCGCGAGTTCGCAGCCGACATGGGCGTCCAGGCCCATGCGCTCCGCATGGCTGCCGAAGGGGCCGTTTCCGCCTACGAGCAGATCGTCGGCGAGGTATGGAAGCCCTTCGATCGCCCAGTCGAAAATTCGGGCCAGTCCCTCGACCGCAAGGCGGCCGCCGCGCAGATGTCGGCCTTCGACTGAGGCCCCTCGGGCGGAGCTTCGGCTCCGCCTTCGCCATACCCATAAACAAGCCGTCTCCCCACGCGGGGCGACGGCTGTTTGAGTGCCGACGCCACTTCGAAGTCGCATCAGGAAGGGTGAGAAACATCAAGGATGGTGGCAGGCGCCATCGCGGCCCATCCCTTCTGTCGGTCCTGCAGGAGCCGGCGACAGGCGCAACGGCTGCGCCGTCCTTCTCTTCGTTCCGGCCGTGCCGGTGCGCCTGCCACCGATCACTCCTGCCCTCGGCCCTCCGCGACGGGGCCGCGATCGGCGCGGCCTCCTCAAACACGGAGGTCTGGAAGATGAGCAGGAAATCAGAAAAAGAGCGCACGGACATTTACGCGCGCATCACGGACAGGATCGTCGCCGATCTGGAAAAAGGCGTGCGCCCGTGGGTGCAGCCGTGGAGCGCCCGCAACATGTCCGGCCGGGTCAGCCGGCCGCTCCGGCACAACGGTCAACCGTATTCGGGGCTGAATGTGTTGCTTCTCTGGTCTGAGAGTGTCGCCAGCGGCTTCATGTCAACAACGTGGATGACCCTGCGCCAGGCAAACGAGTTTGGCGCGCATGTGCGAAAGGGTGAGCGAGGCGCGACTGTGGTCTATGCCAGCCGTTTCACGAAGACGGAGAAGGATGCGGGCGGCGGAGACGTCGAGCGCGATATCCCCTTTCTCAAGGCTTACACTGTGTTTAACTGCGATCAAATCGAGGGACTTCCAGATCACTATTACCGCTGCCCTGAACTGGTCGCAAAACCGCTGGAACGGATCGAACATGCCGACCGCTTCTTCGACAACACAGGCGCTGAGGTCCGCTATGGCGGCGACAAGGCCTATTACTCCCCGTCAACTGACCATATTCAGCTGCCCCGGCCCGAACTGTTCCGGGACATGGCGTCCTTCGTTGCCACGAGAGCTCACGAAACCTTGCATTGGAGTTCGGGTCCCGGCCGCTTGAACAGGGATCTCAGCCGCTATCACAAGGATCGCCGCGAGAGGGCATTCGAAGAGATGCTCGTGGAATTGGGATCGGCAATGCTCTGTGCCGATCTCGGTATCGTTCCGGAGCTGGAGCCTCGGCCCGATCACGCCGCCTATATCCACAGTTGGGCCG
>NZ_STGA01000075.1:4883-18990 GCF_005222835.1 Rhizobium sp. FKY42
TTTCCAGGCGGCCGCACATGCGCAGCGCGCTGTCGCCTATCTTCATGATCTCCAGCCAAAGGCAGAGGGCGAGCGGGAAGCCGCTTGATGCTGGACGCTTGGCATATGAAGGGGAGGGTGAAGGCCTTCCCCGCCGGACGCTCGGAAATGGGCCCAGCCTGACAGCGACCCGGCACGGTCGATAGAGGCATGCCGTGGGCATGCTGGTTTCCAGGCGTTCCCATCTATTTCTCTTATCAACATCGAGGAAGCGCCATCGAATCCGGGCTATGCGGCTTGTTCGAGGCTCCGCGCGCGCGATCGGTACCGCCTGCAATGGCGCCGATCGGCGCATGTGTCATAGCCATGATGCGGATAGGGCGTCAGTGAGAGACCGTAGGGCGCGGCATGCGGTGCAGGTGTGAGCCGTCGTGTGAGCGGTGCCATTACCACGGTCGCCTTGACGGATCGCCGATGAAATCCCGCCATGATCCGGTTCCTTCCCGTTTGAAGCCGGGCGCACCCGCGCAGACCTCGATGGATCTGGTGTGACCGAAGGACGCCTTCGTCTCGATCGCCATTCCGCAACGGCCCTCCGCAACTTTCTTCCCCTGCGAACCGGTTCGCATTCCTCGCGGCCCAAGAAAGTCGCTCCCGGCCGCCCTCCACTTCGTTCCGTCCCTGACGGGTGCGGCGTCGATCGCCCCCGGTCCTTGCACCGCCATCGAGGCCGCGACAGGCGCGGCCCGAACAACCGGAAAAGGAACACGAGTATGGCAGTCATCGGCGAATTCACCACCAACGGCAACAACTCGATCATCGGCAACGTGCGCACACTGACCGTCAGCAGGAAGGCCCGCCTGAACCCCATCGAGCGCGTCTCTCGCGACGCCCCGGACTTCCGCATCACCGCTGGCAACGGCGTCGAGGTCGGCGCAGGCTGGAAGGCAGTCTCTAGCGACGGCGAGGAATACATCTCGGTCAAGCTGGACGACCCGAGCTTCAACGCCCCGATTACCGCAGCCCTGTGGCCGAGCGAAAAGGAAGGCGAATACGCCCTCATCTGGAACCGCCCGAAGCGGGAGGCCTGATCGCCACCCCAGGAGCTCCGCCGCAAGGCGGGGCTCTCCTTCTCTCCCTGGATAAGACGGAGACAGGTATCGAGCCTGTCTCCGTCTTTTTGGGCGCCACACGAGAGGAGAGGTCTGCTCAGAGTGAGGCAGTATGTCGTGGCGAGCGCGCAGCCTCAAGGACCTGGCGGCCCCCCAAAATGCTCGCGCATATCGGATCCCTTACCTGGCCGCAGTGCGGTCGCTTGCGCGATCCTTGACCCCGCCATCCCCTCTCGGACCCGCCTGTCATCTTTCACAAACGTCAAGGAGACGAAGATGACCTACGAACTCGAAATCCAGATCGAAGAACTGCGGGCCGAGCTACGCAATGCTGTCGGTGACACCGAACGCCGCGAGATCCAGACCGAACTGGAATGTGCTGTGGCCGAGCTTGCAGTCATCGTTGCTAATCAGGAGGGCCGCCTGGATGCGGAGCCGCCGTTCTGACGGCGGTGATCTCAGCCTACCCATCCACCGTGCGATCGAGGATTACAATATTTGCAGCAGTGCTGTATATGCTGTATCACAGCATCGGGATCCTTTCACCCTAATCGCATTGAGGCTAGCCACATGACAAACAGGAACGGCTCCTACACGACAAGCGACCTTTCTCGGAAATCCGGAGATATTATCGCCGAGGCACTCCGACACCCTGTCACGATCACCCAACGCAACAAGCCGCGATTGGTGTTGCTGAACATAGACGATTACGAACGTCTCATGCGCCAGTCGGATCGTCGCTCTGTAGGCAGACTGGAGACAATGCCCGACGAGCTGTTTGCTGAATTTGAAGAGGCCGTCGACGCCTACGCCCAGTCTGATGAGACGAGTCGATGAGCGTATATGACAAGGTCCAGACGGCTGCGGTCGTTCGATATCCATATCTGTGGAGCCATGAGGCAAACGGGGGAGAAACAGAGGGGCGCAAGAGCCGTCCCGTAGCTGTCGGCGTTCGGATAGCAAGGGCAGACGGCGATCTTGTCTTGTTCTTTCCGATTACGACAAAGATGCCCGACCGAAATCGTTTCGCCGTCGAGATCCCGACCATCGAAAAGCGGCGCGCAGGCCTTGATGCAGATCTTCCACTGTGGCTCATCCTGGATGAGTTTAACAGCGATATCATAGGCCGGTCATTCTATTTGGAGCCTGAGCCTCCGCTTGGTCACTTTAGCAAAGCATTCTTTCTGCCGCTTCTGCGAGAATTCATTGCCCGCCGAAAGTCATTCGCGGAAGTCAGCCGATCGAGATAGCGGAGTGTGGACAGCACGGTCTCCGTTCGCGAAGGCGAAGGGCCGCGCCGCGGTCTTCACTCGCTGTTTTTAAACCGATAGCTAAGGACGCCGAGAACCCAATATAAGGCTGCTAACGCCGACATGAATGCCGCGATGGCTTCGATGGCTATTGCCACGGCACTGGATATCACGAGCGGAAGAGTTCGTGGGTGTGGTTTTGGCTAAGCGACATAGCCGATTGCCCGATATCCCCGGCGGAGTTTTTGCCTCAGAAGATCAAGGAAGAGATCAACGGCGTCCTGTTCCTTCTCGAACTGATGAGTTTTCATCTGACCGCTCGTCCCAATCCGTCCCCATCGCCGCGTCAGGCATGCCTCACCGAACAGGTTCGGCTCGATCGACATCGCGTAGAAGCGCGCCATGTTCTTACTGGCATCCTTGCGCTCGACATAGAGGTGATAGGGTTGGGCGATCATGCGCCAAGAATCGCGCGAACGTTCTCCGGCGTCCAACGAGACTTATGAATCAATTACCTGGGATCGATTCAGGTTTTTGAAGGATCGATCGCGATGAGGTTCGGCACAGAGAACGCATCCTTTCGAGCACTCCGGCGACGCAATAAATAATCTATTCGCGAGCAAGATTTTGCAGGTGCAGGCTGCACACTTGGGAGACAGCGACCTGAAGCTCTTCGATCCGACCGAACAGCCAGATGAGCTCTTCGTTGGTTATCTGATAAGCTGCCGAATAGCGTGCATCGACATAGGCTCGATCCAGACGATTGAAACTGCGTTTGGCGAATTTTGTGTCTCGCGGCCATACCGCAATCAACTGCGGGGCGAGCCGCTCCGCTTGGGATCGCAGAAAGCTCAACCGATGGCTCTTGGGGCTGTACAGGGCCAGGACAAGCAGGACGCAGTGATACAATCGTTCAGCAGTCTGATGCAGTTGAAAGGCGGCTTCCGATAGATTTCCTCTTTCCATAAGGAACTGCCCTGCTGCCTTGAATGCATCCGCACTTGGAAACCATTGCTCAAAGTTTCGCTGTGCCTCGGCCAGGGCCTGCCCGGGTTCAGGATTGGACGGCGCAGCGAGAGGATGTCCGGGTGCCTCGTAAAGAATGATGCCGTCCCGGGCGATATCAAGGAAGAAGGGTCGGCCTCGGCGCAACTGATCGTTCACGTCTGCGATCGTGTGAACGATGAAGTTGACCGGTGTCATGATCTGATGTGTGATCGTGAGGTCTTCCAGGAACCGGTCTGCCGCCTTTTCCCAGGCGTCGTAACCTTCGGCAAAATGGTCGTAGTTGACGATGACCAGAAGATCATAGTCAGACAGATAGCCGCTCTTGCGGTCCTCTACCCAGTCCCCCCTTGCGTAACTACCAAACAGGATCAGTTTGAGGATCCGGCCACGGCGCGCCTTTTGCGAGAGCTTTGTTTTGATGGCATCATCGAACTCATCGAAGAGGATCCGAACGACTCTTTCCAGCTCGCTCCGCTTTCCATCGGGCAGATGGGACAGATGTTCAGCGACCATGAAAGCTGGCTCCATTATTGCGACCGATGCGTAAGCTTGGCAATCATCCGGCGGCACTTAACTTATTCAATAGAAAAAACATATTCTGATTTCTGCGCAGCATTACCCGAAGGAATAACGCAAACACGTAAACTGCCATTTTAATGAGACACGCGAAGCCTCGAAAATTCTGCGCATCAGACTAAGCGCGCAGCCCCGGCTTGTCGATCACCTGGAATTCCTACGACAGATCGTTAGCTCTGTTCGACGTCGTCCTGTTGTCACCGTCTGCATCGATAGCGGTGGGTGTCATCGTTGCGATGAGCTGAAGGATCGCCTGTACGGTTGGGTAGGGAAGATCATCGATGAGCCTGCCAAGCTTGAACCTGTCGGCGGCTTCCTCATTTGTCTTGCCGAAGAGGTGAGGCGCTGCCGCGTAGATCATCTCCATGGGAGAGAAGCCGAGGAGTTCGCTGAGGTGGATCATGCGGCCGACCGTCAGCGGCGAGAATGCACGCTCATAACGTCCGTAAACGGCCATCGACAAGCCGTACAAAGAAGCGAACTCGGCTCTTGTCAGGCCGCTATCCTCGCGTGATTTCCTGACAAAGCTCGAGATCTTTTCTTCCATTTCCTGCAATGAGGCAATCTCGCCGTTAATACCCGGGCGCCGGTACAAAGGTCTCTGGACTTCGTCATCGATTGTCTCGACCAGACCCATGGCATTTGTATAGTCGGAGAGATCACGGATAGCGGGCATCTGAAATAACATCCTCACTCATGGGCAGTATGAATTCGCTATATACAACAAAAAAGTGCATATGGCTTTGTATCAAATTGACATCGGTTTCGCTATCAATTTGGGCGTGCCGTCGCAATCGGGAGCTCATCTTCTCCAGCAGATTTCGGTGTTCGTGCCGTCGTCCCAACGGTCATGCAGGGCACGGCTCATCCTAATCGCTTATCTTGTTCATGCAGAGGTCTTGCGGCCCATCGCAGATCTTCGCAAGGCGCATCATTCCCTATCGGCCTCGATACTGAGCCGGTTGGGGAATGCGGTTGCTGTCACCGGGGATGGTGGCGACGTCAGGACTGAGCCGTCGGATCAGAACGAGTGCCGGGACGGGTCGAAGGACAGGCACTCCCGTGCGATGTCAGGCACTAAAGCCGTCTGATCTTGTTGACCGCTGAAGCCAAGGGGCGCTACCGCCCGTTGCCGTCCCTCTTTGTTCGCTGCGGCTTTTGCTCTTCCATCAGAAGAAGTGATCGGGTAGCGGCCAATGTCTGTACACCATCATCGAATGCCGACATACGAGGCTCAATCTTCGTTCTTCGGAAGATAGCCAGCGGACCGAAGATAAACGCTCATCGCGTCCCGAACGATTTCCGCCATCTTGATCCCGTGCTCGTGTGCTGCGGTCTCAAGGGCGCGTTTGGTTTCGAAGTCGAGGGCAACATTGATGTAATGCCTGGCTTCCTTCACCTTGGCACGCTTCAGCGCCATGAGGCGGTTTCCAGCATTACCGCTTCTGTTGGTTACGGCCCTTGGTTCTACACTTCGGGTTTCCGGCATCTTTGTTCCCAGCCCAAGGCTGTTGTCTGTCGCAACAGAAGAAGGCGGTAAATCGGTGTCAACGATTGCTTGAGGTTGCAAGGTAGCCTCGGGAAGCGCAGTGGGATTGTTTGGCGATGACGATCTTCTCGCAGCGACCTTGAAGATATCCGGCTTCGTGTCATCGTTCATGAAAAGGTCTCGCTTTATTCAGGTCCGCCGTCAAAACTGCGTTGGTGCCTTTCGGGCCGAGGATCCGCGCCTCGATCTCGGCTTCGCGCGTAGCTTCAAGTTCGAGAGCCTGATCCGGATTTTCCAGCCAGAGGGTGACCTCGTCCAGAAGGTGCTGCACCTCCAGCCTCGCCTTTTTCACGGGCTCCGTGAGGGGCATGATCTGAAGGGTGCCAGCACCGTTGTAGAGTTCCTTGTATGCTGCCCTTTCCATCAACTCGGATTGCAGGAGATGGATGTCGAATCCAGCCTTGCGGGCGTTGCGCGCCCAGGGTCGGATCTGGCGATAGGCATTGGTGCTGCGGCCCGTGAGCGTGATGCGTGTACGCAGTACGAGCGTCCTGATGGTTCTGCCGGTCTCGTCCGTTGCATCGCCAGTGACCTGTGCTGCCCAGATGGCTCCCTCGATTTCCTTCAAGGTCGGTTGAACGGGCGTGATGACGATGTCGACGTGATGAAGCAGTGATGCTGTGAGCGGGATCCCCATGCCGGGTGTGTCGAAAATCACATAGTCGAAATCATCGGCTGTAAGGAGGGTTTTTTCCAATGCATCCTGGTGAGTTGCATAGATCACGCTGATATTGGCCGGCAGATTGCTTTGTGCCTCAGCTGCTGACCACCAGAGAGCCAGATTGCGGCCGCTGTCGACGTCGACGAGCAATACGGTCTTGTCCTTCAGGGCGAGCTCACCGGCCAGAAGCAGCACGACAGTAGTCTTCCCGGCCCCACCCTTTCCATTCACCACAGCTATCCGGACCGTCATTGAACCCCTTCTTATCCGTCTACCAGCGAGCTGCCCCGCTTGCAGTCTCGCTCTGCTTCCCATCTGCAGCCTATGCGCATCCGGGCTTGGAAGCCTCTGATGAGCACGCGCTGCCCTGCACCCATACCGTCCTGCGGTCGATTGCTGCGCTACAACGCGACTGTAGGATTGTATTGTAGGTCGCTCCTGTATGATCCTGCTGTAACAACTGATTGTAGGGCCGTATTGTAGCATCTTGCTGTAGCAGGCCGTTGTAGCGCCCAGCTGTAGCGTTTTTTGGTAGCGACTGTCGTTACAGCCCAGATCCTCCGTCTGTCAGTCGTGTGTATCGGTCGCGCCCTGGTGATGTGAGAATGCGATGCGATCACGCGATGCCTGTGATCTGTCGTGCATCCCGTTGCCGTGTGAGGCTGTCATCGCTGCGCCTCCGGAACCGTGCCAAGGCCGAGGACGAAGCATCCATCCGCTTCATTACGAGGGCGGAGGGCGGACAACAGAACAATGCTCGGACGTAATTTCCGATCAATTACGATGCAAACGCTAATCAAGAGCGGTCTTGATCAATGTTCAATTGATGGTGAATGTGGTTTAGCTATAATGTAGCGATATTTTCTATTATGATGTGCTTCCGTTTGTATTGAACTTTTGTTGAGTGTGTATTGAGAGTGGCAGGATACGTAAAAATGTTTTACATTTTTTGCCTGCGATCGTGGGACATGCCCACGATAAGTGTTTGCAGGTTCTGACGGCTCTGAACATCCAAAAGGCTTGAAGATCAAATGGGTCTGTCGCGTCGAAAGTGGTCGCGGGGTTATCCGAACGATGGGCAAGGACAAGTGCGAGCAGAGATGAACGTGGGGGGTGAGCATGAGTGAGACGGTACCAGGCAAAAGCCGCAAGGATCGCCTCATCAATGTGCGCGTCAGCCATCAGGAGTATGCGGCAATCGAGGACGCGGCCAGGTTGGCCGGGATGAGCGTCTCTGCTTTCTTCCGGTCCCTGCTTCTCGAAGGAGCTGGCGTTCGCCCTGTTCTGACGAAAGAGGACCGGCTGATCATGGCGGCCCTTCTGGAAGACATGCGCATGATCGGCATCAATCTGAACCAGGTCGCCCGCTCCCTGAATGCAGGCAGGCATGTGCATGTCTCCGAGCTGGATATCAATCTGGGCAATGTCCAGCGGATCCAGGCAGCCGTGATGAGCGAGCTTCGCACGCTTTCGCGGCGTGCCGGGCATGAACGCCGTGCCAGACATGAACGCCACGGCATGGTGTAAGCCTTGGAGCTCTTCTTCGGCAGTTTCACCAGCGAATGGGAGCAAAGACGCGCGGCGCTCCTGCACGACATGACGCTTGGGCGTCGCAACGTGGCTGCCGAGGAGGAGCTTGAGAAGCGGCTGAAGAGCCTGCGGCAGCCGATCGGCATGGCCAAAGGCCGGCCCGGTGTCAGTGGCGGTGATCTGGCGATGGGTCCCATGTCCGGCTGGTCATCGCGATCGCGGTCCCTGGCGGCTGGTTTGGCTGCCAGTTCAGATGTCAGTTCGAGTGCCAGTTCGAGGGCTGGCCGCTCCATGGAAGTTCGCCTTTCCAATGTAGCAAGCGGCAGTCAGCCGGCCGTCGTCAAGCTGGCCTCTTATGGTGGCGGTGCCCGTGTCGGTGCGATGTTCAACTATGTTTCCAGAGCCGGCGAACTGACCGTCGAGACAGAGAACGGTGAGCGGCTGCGTGGTCGTGAAAACATGGCGCGCCTGCGTGGCGAATGGGATCACCTTTTCCTCAACAGGACCGAGAGCCGCGATATCGGTGGCTTCCGCGTCGAGGTAATTCATTCTGGGACTGCGGCCGATCTGCATGAACAGGTTCGCGACATTCTGGAGCGTGGCTTCGGTGACCGGCGCTATGTCTATTCTGTCGAGACCCGCAAGGATGGATCCTTAAGCGTCGAGGGCTATGTCGTCTTGCGCAGTCGCCAGGGGGAGCGATTGACGGCTGACGCAAAGGCGGCTGCCATCGTTCAGGAGCGTTTCAACGCAAGCGTCGCTGCGAACACGGTTCGAGCAACCTTCACCTTCACAGGCTATGGCAATGGCGTGGAATACGGCACAGTCCGGCTACGGGATCTGATCGCAGAGCGGAACGACGTTCGGGACGATCGGGGTCGTCCGATTGCCGATGACAAGGCTGCGGGCGACCTCGTCCAGAAGGAATGGCGCGATGAGCTGCACAGCCGCAAGAGCCGGGACGTGATGCATGTGATCATGTCGGCGCGGGCCGGCACGGATTCGGATGCCTTCGAGGGAGCTGTTCGCGACTTCCTGGCAGAGCAGTTCGCGGGCCATCGCTATGTGTTCTCTCTCCATGATCCGGACAGTGACCCGAAGGACGAGCTGGAGGGTGGCAAGCGCCCGCATGTTCATGCCCATGCCATCGTCACCATGCGGTCGGAAACGGGTGACCGGATCGAAACGACGCCCGCCACCTTCCGGCAGTGGCGTGAGGTCATGGCGGAAAAGGCACGGGATCACGGCATTGCCATGGAGATGACCGATCGCCGCGAATTTGCCGCCTCCCCTGCCTACAGGCGCAATGATGTGCGCGCGGTCAGCCATAACGGTCGCACGCAACATGTCGGCACCAGTGAGCGGGGTCAGGCGCGCTATGACGCCAAGCGACAGGGGCACCGTGTCGTCCCGGACGGCCAGCGAAGTCGGACTTATGTCCTTAAGGCCCGGGAGGCCTGGCAGAAGATTGCCGCGACCACCAGTGACACTCAGGTTGCGGCCTATGCTGCCCGACATCACTCCTATCTGGAGCGCGCCTATCTTGGGAGCGGTCCTGTCCGGATGGATCAACGTTTCACCGGCGCGGTCCCTCATACAGAGCCCGGCGGTGATGACCGCTCCCATATGATAACAATCAGAGACACGTTGACGGAGGCAGAGGATATGCGCCAGCAGACACGCCCGGAGTTCGAAGCCTATGAGAAGGCGGTTGAGACTGCGATCTTCAATCTTCAGCGCGACGCTCACCCAGAGGATCAGGCCGGGCTTGAGGAGGCGCTCTCCCTCGCCCGCGAAATCGTCGATCTGCGCCGCCAGATGCTCGAACTGAAGGAGCAGGAACGCTCAGAGCAGGATGGCCGAAACGCTGCTGGCGATGTCTCCAGAGAAAGTGGTGCCGCGCCGGAAAGAACGGCATCTGAGGTGCAAGAGCAGACGAATGCTAACCTCCAGTGGGAGGCAGCTGTTGCCAAGCATGGAGAGGCTGTCGTTGAGGCTGGTAACGATGCGATGGCAAATGTGGAACACTATCGCTCCGGCCTCGCCCATATCGAAGCCGGCGAGCTCGGAGATGAAAACCGGGAGCAGTATGAGAAGGGCCTTGAGGCTTCGCTTCATCATGCAGCTCAACTCGCCGCTACTGGAAACGGCTATCTCCGGGATGTTGCCAACGAAGATCCGGAACTGCGCGCGGAGATCGAGACCATTGAACGCAATGAAGAGCGTGGAGACGAAAACAAGTCAAACAAGCAGCCGATAACAGCGGATACTGCCGACGATCGCCAACGCGATCTCAGGGTGGATCTGGAAGAGGAACGTCCGATTGGGCAAGCTGAGCGTGAGGCTCACCAGCTCGCCGAGACGGTGGACGCTACTCAGAGGCAGCAGAAAAGTGTAAATAGAGATAGGGAAGCGGCCCAGCGAGGCGGCGAGACCACTCGGACTGATCCCGCGCAACAGCACATTCCTCGTCTCGAGGAGTTGGAGCGTGAACAGATTGAACAGAAGGAGCGTAATCGGGACGACCGAGACCGCTGAAGTGCCAATGCAGGACGGTACTCAGAACACCTACCTGGTGGAAGTGAACGACCCCAAGTCTGCCGACATAGTCGGCAAGATGATGGTGTGGGGCATGGTCTCCGTTGGGATCCTCGCGATCTTGATTAAGGTCTACGGGACCGTGATCGGCTGGTATCATGCTTCTGTGGCTTGGCTAACAGAGGCGGGTCAGTGCGCAGCGAGCTTCTGGCCCTTCTGAACCTGAATTAGCGGCCGGCCTGTTCCATGATTGGATCAGGAACGGTCGCTGCGAATAGCTCTTCCAAGCTCTTCCTCTTGCGCGGTGATTTGCCTTCGGCTTCCCGTTCGACGACCTCCTTAAGGCGGCTAACTCGATCATTGTGCGCTTTTTCGATGTCGTTCTCTGAGACAGGTGTCGTGCGCTTTTCGGGAGCGGGCACAGCTGTCTTTGCAGGTTCCGGAGTGCCCCCAGCGCTGACCTGTCTGCTGGCCAAGGCGGATGGATTCACGACGCGAGCGGGGGAGGTGGAGGGTGGTGGCTCTTTCGGAGCCTCCACCTGGACAGGCGCCCGCGGTTCCTCCGCTTTCGCCTCCGTCGCAGGCTTTATCGCTTCCGCTTGTTCAGCCTGTTCCTGGCCTGCATTGGCATAGGCTGGCGTGGTCGCTGGAACAGGTTTAGGTGGTAGGTAATCGACAGTTGGAACGGTCGGTATGTGCGTCTGAGAATAGGCCTCCGCCTCCTTGAAGGGCTGCGTCTTAAAGAAGCGCAGCTTGTCTCCAAAGATTGGCCGCTGACCCTCCACCAGCAAGATCATCTTGTTCTCGGGCATCTGGCGCACTTCCTGCGGCATCATTAGGTCCCGATCGCGAATTTGCTCGACCTTTGTTCGTCGCGGGAGGCCCATAAGCTCGATAGTGCGCGATTCAGACTGATAGCGGATGGTTTTCTTGCCAAGAGCCCGGGAAGCATACTCTGCCGTGGCTTGGTCATTGGCACCAAGGATGAGCTGATAACCGCAGTTGCCAAGGAGCGAATGTCGGGACGTCTCACCATAGATCTCATCCAGGTTCTTCAGGTCCTGGATGATGAAGGCGAGCTTGATCTTATAGCCGGCCACATAGGGCAGCTTTGTCATGATCTCGTCCATGCGCTTCAACTGGCGAAACTCATCCAGCAAGAAATAGACCGGCACGGAGTTGGGATCATGCTCAAGGGTAAGTATGTCCATCACCTGTTGAACGAACAGCGTCAGCAGCGGCCTAAGAAGCGTAATGTCGGTAATGTTCGGGGCAAGGTAGATCGTGATGGGGCGACGCTTCATGGATCGAAGGTCCATGTCGGTCATGTTCGTTGCGGCCACAACCCGTTCGTTCTTGAACGGCCTCATCGCCTTCTGGATATCAAGCAGTGCCGAGGCCGCAGCCCGTTCCGACAGAGACAGGTATGAGTTGAAGCTCTCCATCGTGAACTTCGACAGGTATGGCTCCTTCTCCTTGATGTACTTCATCAAGGCCTGCAGATCGGTCCCGCTGTTGAAGAAGGAGTTGATCTCGCCGAGGTTCCTGCGCCCTTTATAGAAGGGACTTTCGAGAATATAGCTGATGGCACCCGCGAGAACCTGTTGAGCCGTGGCCTGCCAGACGGAATTCTCGGATTCGGTGTTTTCCGGTACGAGAATGCTGGCGATATTTTGAATGTCAGTCGTGCGATTGCCTCGCTCCGGACGAACGAAATCCAGGGGATTATAGCTGTTGGTCGTCTCGGAACCCGGCGCGAACAGGAAGACCTGACTGCCGTTGCGCTTCCGATAGCCCGCAGTAGCTTTGTAAACCTCGCCCTTTAGATCGGTGACGATCATCGAGCCTTCGTGCATCAGGGCATTCGGGATGACGTAGCCCGCGCCCTTCCCCGATCGGGTCGGGCCAATAATGAGGTGGTGGCGATCGTCGTGAGCGCGAAGGACTTTGGTCCCGATACGGCCGAATATGTGGCCTCGTCTGCCAAACCACTTGCCGCGCCGAAGGGTTGCAAGATCCTGAAAGGCCGCATCACCCAATGGATTGCTGGTCGGTTTGAGCCCAAGGTAAGCAATGAGGCCTGATACGAGCAGCGCGGGCACTATGGAACCGAGCGCGACCTTTTGCAGGGTCGGTGATGAGCTATAGGCCCAGATCTGTTGAATGGGTGCGAACGGGTTTGAGGTAATGGTCGCCTCAAGGATCCTGCCGTCACCGTATAAGACCTGAAGACCAACTCCGTAGGCCAACATCCAGACTGGCAATGCGATCAAAAGGCAGAAGAACAGATAGAAGGCCTGTAGCCCCTTACTCATGATGCATCCCGTGCGAAGTAGATTTCGCAGACCCCGCGCTTACCACCTTCGCGCCTTAGCTGGATCACGATCGGAATGACCATCTGGATGTAGGACATCAGATCCTGCTTGGAGTAGCCAGCCGACAGGCCGGACTGCTGCATCATCATGGCAAGCTGTTCGTAAGCACCGAGCGGCGTATCGGCGTGTACTGTCGACATGCTGCCCGGGTGGCCTGTGTTGATGGCGCGAAGGAATGAAAAGGCCTCAGCGCCACGAATCTCGCCAACAAAGAGGCGATCCGGCCGCATTCGAAGCGCCGATTCAAGAAGGTTTTGAATCGTCACGTTTGCAGTGCCTTGCCCACCCTTGGAGGCGATCAGGTGGACCGCGTTCTTCTGTGGTGGGAATAGCTCACGAGTGTCTTCAAGCGTCAGGATCCGCTCATTCAGGTCTACAGAGTTCAGGCACGCGTTCAGAAACGTGGTTTTGCCCGACGAGGTGCCGCCACTGATCAGGATCGAAACCCGCTTCGTGATGGCCGTATGAATGAATTCGTAGATCTTCTCTGCTCGCAGATGTGCAATCAGCTCATGATCCACATCGCTGAGGCCACCGACAGCAACAGAGACTTTGTCGAGAGAGCCGTTGTCGCGGTAGTCCTCCAGCGAGAAATTCTGCACAACCTGCTTGCGGATCGTGATTGATCCACCGTCAGGAGCCGCGGGCGGCAAGACGACCTGGATACGTTCCCCGGACGGCAATGCGGCGCTCAGGATCGGATTGGCGGCGTTGAGGAACTGCTTTGTCGCAGCTGCAACCCGCTCGCCAATGTTCTCGATCTCGCGTGCAGTCAGAGCATCGATTTGATGATGCTCCATGTGATCAGCACCGAAGCGCTCAACATAGACTTGACCCGGCCGGTTCACTGCAATCTCAACCACCTTCGGGTCATCGAGAAATTGCCTGATGGGCTCCAGGGACCGGTTCAGGAAATAGTGGGGATCATGAGCCGTCGCCTTACCTGCCAGAACGTTCACGCTTGATCTCCCTCATGGCTTCCGTCACAGGATCGTCGTACATGGCGCTGAAATCCAGATCCTGGCGAACATAGACAAAGATCCGCTCGCCTTGCGCTACGCTGATCGTCGGGGGAATTTTCAGGTTCTCTGCCAATACTGTGTTGGCCATGTTGCTGAAGGTCCGGGCGATCGTTTCGCGCGCCAGCTCCGCGGCTCTCTCGGTATTATCATTGCCGGAAGAACTCGAGTTGCTGCCATATCCCGTCAGGTAACTTGCGCCGCCGCCGACGATGGACAGGAGAATCGAAGCTCCGAACCTCTCGCGAAATTTCTTGTCGACATGGCCTGTCAGACCCGATCGACCGAGACTGTCCGTGCCGATCGAATTCAAGCGAACTGATACGCCGTCATCCCGGATCAGTCTCGTCCAGACGACGAAGACACGCTGCTGCCCCTGTGTCACTTCGGACTGATACTCCCCGATCAGCCGTGTTCCCGTTGGGATGAGAACGCGCCGACCATCGAAGGAGTAGACATCCCTGGATGTTATGGCGCGAACCTGACCCGGAAGATCACTGACGATCGCCG
>NZ_STGA01000075.1:19000-19254 GCF_005222835.1 Rhizobium sp. FKY42
ACCGATCAACCGTGTTCCCGTTGGGATGAGAACGCGCCGGCCATCGAAGGAGTAGACATCCCTGGATGTTATGGCGCGAACCTGACCCGGAAGATCACTGACGATCGCCGTCTCCAGGATGCCGGGGATCAGCGTACCCTCCGGGATCATGGCGTCGATGCGTTCAATCTTCCGCGCCTTGGCCGATCGGTCACCAATTGCGCTCGCTGACGAGAGGTACTGGCTGTTTCGGTCTTCACCGGCGACGGTCAAGG
>NZ_STGA01000075.1:19264-19704 GCF_005222835.1 Rhizobium sp. FKY42
ACGTACCCTCCGGGATCATGGCGTCGATGCGTTCAATCTTCCGCGCCTTGGCTGATCGGTCACCAATTGCGCTCGCTGACGAGAGGTACTGGCTGTTTCGGTCTTCACCGGCGACGGTCAAGGGGGTGCCATTCGTGGTGCCACTGAGCGAGCCATTGCTGTTGCCGTCTCGATTTTGGTCGAGTGTGATAAGCTTCGACTTGAAACGATCCGGAAATATTTCTTCGACTGGTGAAGGACGACCCTGTGGCTGCGCCACATCCGGCGGCGGTGGCACATTGAAGGTTGTGACTTCGATCGACGGTGCTGGTGGAGGTGGAGGCGGCGGTGGCAACTTCACAACCGGCTGTTCGGAAGGTGGAGGTGCCGGTTCTCCATTGCGGACAAAGCTCGGTGGACGGAATGTGGTCGTACGGAATTCTTCCTCGCTTTGCGGACTT
>NZ_STGA01000075.1:19714-27232 GCF_005222835.1 Rhizobium sp. FKY42
TGTCGTGACTTCGACCGACGGTGCTGGTGGAGGTGGAGGCGGCGGTGGCAACTTCACAACCGGCTGTTCGGGAGGTGGAGGTGCGGATTCTCCATTGCGGACAAAGCTCGGTGGACGGAATGTGGTCGTACGGAATTCTTCCTCGCTTTGCGGACTTTCAGACGGCTTCTCACCTGACGTGGCCAGCACCAGGTACGCGGCGAAGACGCCAGCCAGCAAAAGGGCGGCCATGCCGACCGTTTGGTTGCGCTTTACGTTTCGATTGCTGATTTCGGCCTCGTCGGCCGCAGCCATTGCGTCGAGTTCAGGGCTGCGCTTCATGGATTGCCGCTCCTTCTGCGTTTGCTGGCATCAGGGTCTGGTTTCGGAGCCATGATGTCAGGGTCAGGTGCTGCAAAGTCCGGCTTGCGGAGATTGAAAATACACGTCCACTGGTTTCCGTCCCGGAGCGTGTATTGCGTGGCTACACCGTCAACGACGATGTATTCGCCTTCCTTCCGGAAGTTTCGAAGCGTCTCGGAGAAGTCGGATTGGACGGCAAAAATGGCCGGTACGGTCCCGCGGCCGAACTTGAAAAAGGTCTTCTTTCCGTCATCGAACACCATTGTCGGCTTGAGCGCCACGTCGCCCGAGAAAGAGTAGTCAATGTTGACGTTCGCTTTGTCGATGCTCGAAACGTTCGGGTTGGCTGCTCGAAACTCAGCTTCTTTCCGCAGGGTTTCGTTCAGGTTTTTTTCCGGGTATATGAAGCGGACCCCGAAAACCTTTTTACCTGCTTCCGGTGCATAGTCGTTGAGCTCGAGGAAGTAGATCCTCTTTGAGGTTACCACGTTCATGTTCGTGGAAACGTCTTTGGCAATTGGCTTCACGAAGAGGATGTTGCCTTTTTCCGATGGAGCAACCTGCCAGCTGTCGGTGTCGCCAAGCGAGATCGTCTCGAACTTCTCATCCTCGTCAAAGATGATCATCGTCGAGATGCCGTAGGTCGCGGAAACCTTCACGACGTTGTTGGGCTGATAGACGACACTGGTCACACGCGCATCCAGACTGCCCGGACTTGGCTGTTGGGCAGCATGAACGTTGGCTGTGGTGAGTGCGGCGATCACTGCCGCCAGACGCAAACCAAGCTTCACGGCTGGCCTCCCGAAGTCACCGTTTCCTGATCACGACGGTAATCGTATACTTGGAAGCCCAGGGGGTTTTCGAAACGCCACTCGTTGCGTTCAGGGGTATCCGTGTAGCGATAGCGAACGACTGAAATGAAGTGCCGGGTCATGATCTCTGCGTCTGAACGCTCATGTGTTGAGAAGCGAACGAGCGCCGTGGTTGCATTAGGAAAGGTCACAGACTTTATGTCGACGGTAATGGATTTGTTCTTGCCCAGACGGCGTGCCGGATTATCGGGGTTCGCGGCACTCCATTGGGCTTGCAGGTCGCGCGCTGCATCGCCGGTGGAAAGCAGGGCCGCGATCCCGAAATTCTGTTCGATGGCGAAAGGATCATAACCTTCACGGGATCGAATGTAACGGACGACATTCGCCTGAGTGACCGCCTGCTGATCGGTGATGTTCGATGTTCGGGTCAGCCCTGTCTTGACCTCGATATAGCCGGTGTTCTTGTCCACCTCGACAATGTATGGCTCGAAGCTCTTCAAGGGCACGAGCATCACCAGCGCGCAGAGCGACAGGATCGTGATGCCGCCAAACATCATCGTGATAAGCCAGGCGAACGCTTTGGACCGTTTGGCCTTCTTGACGATTTCCTGCTCCCAGCGATCCCCATCCTGAAAATAGCTCCGCAGAGCATCATTCGTATCTGCCATGAAAATCCAGCCTTAAATTGTTCTCGGACAACACGCGCCTCAAGAGGGCATACTGTTGTTGCTGATCCTGTTTTGCATCGCCGTTGCGCTTGAGTTCCTGATGTTCTCTCGCATCCCGGCATGGGTTCGCTCACGCGCTTTCATTGCCTGGTTTCCAACAGAGCCAGCAGTCGCCAGTCCACTTTTGATGCTTGCTCCAACCGCTTTCTTGGCCACAGTCCCGATCCCTGTTGCCACGCCACCGGTTATGCCTTGAGCGAGCGTTTGAATGTTGAAGAGGACGAAGGCACCGGCTGCGCAGATCAGAATGAAAGCCGAAATGTCATCCAGCTGGATTTCGCTTGCAGACGCTGCGGCTGCAACCTTTTGCAGTTCTGCATCCATTGTCGTGATGAGAAAGGCGGCAACGACATACACGAACAGCGGAATGAGCGCGTAAGTCAAAACCTGCTGAAACCATGCCATCCCATACTGACGTGTTGAATCAAACAAAAGGCATGCGATGAAAATAGGTGCAGTGCCAAGCAGCACCCACATCATCACCTTGGACAGCACAAGGATGGCCAGCGCAATGGCAATAAACAGGCCAACCGCCAGCATGATCAGGAAGCCGATCAAGCCCGGCAGGATAGCGAAATAACCTGACTGCTCGGCAAATGCCGCCGCTGCCTTGTTCGCAGTTGCCCAGATCATCGACAGTCCGTCGGTTGGCTCTGTAATCCCGGTGCTGCTTGCCGTGAGCAGCGCCCGACCCACGTCTTCCGGCGTGTTGTTCAGCCAGTCATAAAAGAAGGTCTGAAAATTTCCCCACTGGTCGATGAAGGCAACGATAACCATCATCCGAACAACGCGACTGATGATTTCACCAATGCTGACACGGGCAGTTCCCATCACGAGCTGCAATCCGTAATAGGCGACATAGGCAATAAGCATGACAGTCAGCAGGGGCATGATCTCGTCGCCGATGACCTGGTAGGCTCGTTCGGAGAAATTACGCCCAGCGACTTCAAGGGCCTCGAGCAGGCCGCCGAGAAAGTTCATGGGGTCACTGCTTTCCGCTTCCCGCAAGGGCGTCGATTGCCGCCAGGGCTTGCGAATAGTTGCCATTCACGCGGGTCATTTCCGGGCATTTCTGGCGCGGATCTTCAGCGTATGAGGTAAGGTTTGCCGGCCTCTTGCACGGTGCAGTCTTCTCTTTCGGTGCGCCAGCGCAGCCAGTTATGCTGATAGCCATCAAGACGCAGAAAGGTAGGGAGCTCCTTGTCTTGAGCCATTTAGTTGCCATAGGTCAGCGCTTTCTTGGTGTTGGAAATGTCGACAAGACGACGCTGGTTCTGGGCTTGCAGCGAACCGACCGCTCCGTTCATCACGCCAATCATTTCGTTGATCGTCAGACCGGTTTGGACCTGCAGCTGCGTGTTTTGGTCGATGGAACCCTTGATGTCCTGCGCCTGACCGATCTGTTGACCTGCCTGCTGGAAAGACTGTGTTCGCGACTGGACGGCCTGTTGCGAGCCTGTGACCAAGGCTGCAACCCCGAGGACGGTCTTCATCATTTCCTCGTAGGACTTGTCGCCGGAAAACGAGCTGTTTGTCTTGCCCGACAGGTTCTTTACGAGTTGGAGACCGTTGATGAAGGTCGTGGCGATCTTCCCGATGTCACCGCCCATGCTGCCGAAATTGGGAACGCCGCCCTGCAGAAGGCTATCGAGCGATGGCATCTGGGAGACGCTGAAACCCTGCCCGACAGCGAGGTTTTGCATGGAACTGGAGACGCTTCCGCGGTCTCCGGTCACAGCTTTCAGCGTCTCTTCAACCGTCTTCAGAACTTCTCTGTTCGTATCCAGAATCTGGTCAGTCGTGCGAGAGGTCTCGGTCGCGATCCGCAGATTGGCGCTGTCGATCACAGGAACCTGTGCTTGCACCGTTGACGCCAGCGCCAGCGAAAACGCAGTCAGAAATACTCTTTTCATTGCCGTTCTCCTTGTCATTCGGTGCTCAACATCAGCTTCATGCCAGCTTCTGGTTCGAGGTTGAAAACGCAGGCCTGTTCCTCCGGATTCCACTCAAGCTGCAGATCCTTGTCACAGAGGTCAGCTACCTCGCGATCATCTTCCTTCTCGTCTTGGCTGTAGTCGCTGGACCGCGAAGACCCCGAAAGCCCGCCCAGATTGAGTGCATTTTGAGAATTCATAAGCTCGGCAAACGTTGTTGTGAGGCGGATGACCTGGTTCATCATCTCGAGGTTCGCATTGCGTGCGCCGGAATTGTGGTCCCAGCTGTCCTGGATCGTGCCGCTGTCCATCTGGCCGAGTTGCTGAAGCCACGACGCGACGTTCCCGCTGTTTTCGGCAATCGACTGGCTGGTGGCCATCGAGTTGATTGTTGCATCTCTCGCACCAGAATAGCCCGAGGTGCCTCCTCCGAAGTTTTCGGGAATGTTCGAAACATCAGAGCCTCCAAACTGAGGCATCCATTTGGCCCTGATCGCGGCGACATAGCCCTGCGTCTCCTTGAACGGAGGGATGCCGCCATACTTGCGGACGTTGCCTGGCCCCGCGTTGTACGCGGCGAGCGCAAGGTTCGTATTGCCGTTGAAGGTGCGTAGCTGCTGCTTCAGGTAGCGCGCGCCGCCGCGAAGGTTGTCCTCGATATCGTGAGGATTAACCCCAAGATCCTTGGCCGTCCCCGGCATCAGCTGCGACAAGCCCATAGCGCCGACAGGCGACCTGGCGCAGGGGTTGAACCGGCTCTCCTGGTAGACGAGGGACATGAAGAGGGTTTCGTCAACCTCCTCTTCCCGCGCTACGCGCTTCACAAGGCCGACGATTTCCGGATTGGCCTGTGCAGCAGACTGAGCATCCCCGCCGCGCCCCGGCCGGTACATCGAGCAGGTGACGCTCTTGCTCACGGAGTGCCGGCGACTGTCTGTCTCTTCGATCTGCTTCGTCGTTTCATTGCGTTTCGCATCTGTTGCCGTCAGGGCGCCATCGGTAACAGGGACTTGCGTAAAAGCCGAGGGTGCCGCTCCCAAGGTCATGGTTGCTGCTAAAAGCCTCAGAGAGAAACCGCTCCTCATTCGGCCTTCTCCCATCTGCAGAATTTCGCCAACCAGTTCTCGGGTTCGTCTCCGTACTGCTCGCGAAGTGCTGCGCACTCCTCGATTGTCTCCTTGCGTCCTGAGAGCACCTTCACGAGATCCGGCATTGCTGACAGATCCAGACGCGCGATGACCGAGTCGTTGCCGTGCTTGATCAGGAAGGTTCTCTTTTCGGGAGGCGTGTTCTTGATGAAATTGAACTCCTTCACCGTCAGGCCGAAGCGCTTGATGTAGCTCTCTTCGTCTGCCCGTGGGTTCGGGAAGTGGATGTTGGTCGCCGATTGCTCAATAAGCGCGTGCGACGCTTTGGATTTGGTAATGTCAGCGGCCGACTGCGTACCAAAACCCACGACGCCGTTGAGCTTGCGGATCGTCATCATTTTGTCGACGATGAATGCGCTGAACGTATCATCCATCAGCAGCTGCCAGCCTTCATCCATGAAGAACATGACGGGGTTGCCGTCCAGCAGCTCGTCCAGCCGATGGTAAAGATACATCAGTGCAGGGGTTCTCAGCTCCTCGTTTGCAAGGATGTTGGTCATGTCAAAGCCAAACACGCTGTGACCTGAGAAGGACAGGACGTCATGGGGGGCGTTGAACAGCCAGGCTTTTTCACCTTCGATCCAAGGGCGAAGCCGCGAGTATAGATCGTTGGCATCCGCCCTGGACCGCCCCATCAAGAGGCCGGCAAAATTCGGGAGGTTCCGCTGAGCCGCCGGCTCCTGCATGATCCGGACGATTGCCTTTTCCAGCGTGTCCTCGTCCTCTTGGCCGAAGTCGGTACGACGATCGCCGCGCAGCATGGCCTTGAGCAGACGGACCAGAAATTCCCGGTTCTCGCCGGTGTTTTCCAATTGCAGCGGGTTAAAGCCCGTGGGCGTTCCCGGAGACAGAACCTCGTAGGCTCCGCCGATCGCCCTGACGAAGATCTCGGCCCCGCGGTCCTTGTCGAAGAACACGGCGCGAGGCGTGGGTGAAACCCGCATCGCCTGAGCCAGCAGGAAGGTCAAACCAACGGTCTTGCCGGATCCTGTCGGACCAGTCACCGTGAAGTGCCCGATATCGCGACGGTGGAAGTTGAACCAGTAGGGGGTTTGTGAGGTCGTTTCCAGAATGGTGATCGGCAGGCCCCAATGGGTGCGATCCGCTTGTCCAGTCGCGAAATTATGCATCGAGGAAAGGCCGGAGAAGTTGGCGCTCGACAGCATGGCGATGCGGGAGATGTAGGAGCGGTTTCCCGGCAGCTGCGCCCAGAACGCCGCTTCTAGATTGAGATCCTCCCGGAGCCAGTTGATGTTCATGTCGGTGAGGCAAGCGCCAAGTTCCGACACACAACGGCTTAGGTCCTCGAGGTCCCGAGAAATGCACAGAAGCGAAAAATGATGGAAGCCGAATACAGCCTCCTGATTGAGGAGGCTGTTCAATGCATAGTCGATGTCGGATTCGACCGAGCTACCCGCTTCGTCGGAGGCCTTGATTTGGCGTTGAAGGCGGCTGATCCGCTCTTGTGCGATCGGCTTGTCTGCAAGGGTGAAAGACTGGGTGAGGATGAACTCGTGGTTCACCTGCAGCAACCCATCCAACATGCCGGGACCAGTGAATGGAGGATATTCTTTGATCGAGAGGAGAGCGGCATAGCGGCTATCTTCGTCCACCGCCGCTTGTGCCTGCATCGTCCGCTTTGAAAAGTGAAGCCGTGAAGTGCCGACGTAGTTGCGGATTCCCATGCGCGGAAGCCGCATCTTTCGCGGCACACCGCAGGTCAGGATCGTGTTGAAGAACTCGCAGGGCTCCGAATACGGATCGCCCTTAGCCTCTTCTCCATCGATGTCTTTCTTCGCGGTATCGTCCGATTTCTTGCGATACGTGATGCCAAGCGGCTTTGCGCCGTACTTGTGCAACTCTTTCACGATGTTCCCAACCAGCTCTTCAAGGTCGGTCACGTCTTCACGGGTCGCTTGGGCCCTGGCCTCCTTGTTCGAACGTTCAAAGATCCGCTTCAGCGAGTCGCCGAGGCCAAGCGCCCCTTTCATGCCCGAACGCACGATCGTCAGGTAGATTTCGTTCGTGAACATCCGCTTTTTGCGAAGTTGGTCCATATAGCGATCGTTCAGGATCTCGCAGAAGGAGGAATCGAACGAACCGCCGATTTCAGTCTCGACCTCACGGCGGATTACAGTCGACCAAAGAGAATAGCGGCTTGAACCCAGAGCTCGGATCATGGTGTTCTGTACAACAGAACGCATGTTCAATTCGGCCTGGTCCTCCGTCTGGAAAAACAGTCCATCAAGCTTGATGACGCTGATCAGGGTTCCGTTCTCGAGCCCGATGACCGTGTCAGATAGATGCCGCATGTAGGGGATGTGAACGGACATAGGCCGCTCGTTCTTTGCGACCCTGCCAAATCCAAGCTCTTCTCTCACGACTTTCAGCATCGACTATGGTCCGTATGAATTGGTGCCCCAAAATCGCGCGTTGGGCGTCCGTGGGGTTTTGCGAGACGTGACCTGCAGGACGTCGAGAATCTTGCTGTCCCAGGTGCAAAGCGAAAACAGGACCAGATAGGCAGCAGGGGCCATCAGCAGTGCAGCGAAAT
>NZ_STGA01000075.1:27242-27842 GCF_005222835.1 Rhizobium sp. FKY42
TTGGTGCCCCAAAAGCGCTTGTTGGGCGTCCGCGGCGTCTTGCGAGACGTGACCTGCAGGACGTCGAGAATTTTGCTGTCCCAGGTGCAAAGCGAAAACAGGACCAGATAGGCAGCAGGGGCCATCAGCAGTGCAGCGAAATGGTTCGTGACCAGCCAACTGATAATTGTCAGTCCGATGATCAGAACAACGGCCATGTAAGGTATGCCCCAAAGCGTCGGAGAGCGGGTCAGTCCGATCACCAAAGGCGTCAAAGCTGGCTTCTCGTCCTGAAAGTCGCTCATCAGTTGCCGCCTACCGACGAAATCATCTGGTCAACGATGGCAGGGGCGCCGAACACGAGACCGATGCCAAGAACGACCGCTCCGGCGGTCATCCAAGACAATCGACCGGCAAAAGCAAGGAAGCCGAGACCGATGACCGCAATGATTGCCATCAGACGTCCGAAGGGTCCGGTGATGAAGTCAACGATCATCTGCACGGCAGTTTGCAGTGGCCCAAATGCACCCGTGCCGCCACCGGCCTGGGCTAATGCGTGATCGGCGCTTGCAAGGTGTAGCGCTGTCATCAGGCCGATCATGGCCAATGTTTTCAATGTCC
>NZ_STGA01000075.1:27892-28193 GCF_005222835.1 Rhizobium sp. FKY42
TTTGAGATGCCCGCCAGACTGTTCGATGCTCGCTTGTCTGAAGGCATGGGAAGGCCAAGCTGGTAGTTCACGACCTTGGCGACGTAGCCAAGGGTTTCCGGGAATGGCGGAATGCCGCCATATTCGTAGATGCGACCCTCCCCGCTATTGTAAGCGGCTGCGACCAGAAGCGGGTTCTGAAACTCATCGAGCAGGAAGCGCAGGTACTTCATTGCGCCCTCGATGTTTTGGGCGGGATCGCAAATGTCCTGAACACCGAAGCGGGCCGCTGTTGCGGGGATAAGCTGCATCGGTCCGCGTG
>NZ_STGA01000075.1:28203-28553 GCF_005222835.1 Rhizobium sp. FKY42
TCGCGCTGTTTCGACAACCAAAGCCTTGATTGCGTCCGGATCGAGTGGAGAGAGGGCGCAGTTCTTGGTTGCAAATTGCTCATCTTCCTGATGCCAGACGGGAGCATGGTTGATGGAGGAAACTGCCGAAGACGCAGGGAATCGTGCTGTGGCTGTGGCTGATGGTTGAGTGGATGGCGGGCGATAGTCTGCGCCAATAATATTGTATGATGAATGGACGGTATGTTCCTTGTCAGTCACGACTGAAGTGTATCTCTCTCTTGAAATGACACCATTGCTTCCCACGATATAGTCTTGAGTTTCAAGTGGATCGCTCCCCCATCGCTCATTAAAGTTCGCTGCAAGATCGG
>NZ_STGA01000075.1:28563-31185 GCF_005222835.1 Rhizobium sp. FKY42
CCATCTGCACGGCTGTCTGAAGGGGGGCGAATGCACCGCCGCCGCCACCGGCCTGGGCCAATGCGTGATCGGCGCTTGCAAGGTGTAGCGCTGTCATCAGGCCGATCATGGCCAATGTTTTCAATGTCCCGGAATGCCGGGAAACCAGATTGTTCATGGTTCTCTCCTTAGAAATGCATCACACCACCGACGAACTTGCCGGTCTTCTCCACAGCGATTACCCCGGCGGGCACGTCGTTCTTTTTCCTTGAGATGCCCGCCAGACTGTTCGATGCTCGCTTGTCTGGAGGCATGGGAAGGCCAAGCTGGTAGTTGACGACCTTGGCGACGTAGCCAACGGTTTCCGGGAATGGCGGAATGCCGCTATATTCGTAGATGCGACCCTCCCCGCTATTGTAAGCGGCTGCGACCAGAAGCGGGTTCTGGAACTCATCGAGCAGGAAGCGCAAGTACTTCATTCCGCCCTCGATGTTTTGAGCGGGATCGCAAATGTCCTGAACACCGAAGCGGGCCGCTGTTGCGGGGATAAGCTGCATCGGTCCGCGTGCGCCTTTCGGTGAATTGCGGATTTCATCGAAGCGGCTTTCAGCCCAGGCGATTGCGACCGCAAAATCCTCATCGACCTTGTGGCGACGCGCTGTTTCGACAACCAAAGCCTTGATTGCGTCCGGATCGAGTGGAGAGACGCCGCACTTATTAGTTGCAAATTGCTCATCTTTCTGATGCTGGAAGGGAGCATGGTTGATGGATGAAACTGTCGAAGACGAAGGAAATCGTGGTGTGGCTGTGGCGGATGGTTGAGTGGATGACGGGCGATACTCTGCGCCAATATTATTGTATGATAAATGGGAGGCGGCCCCCTTATCAGTCGCTGCTAGATCGTATATTTCTCTCGAGATGACACCATTGGTCCCCACGATATAGTCTTGAGTTTCAAGTGGATCGCTCCCCCATCGCTCATTAAAGTTCGCTGCAAGATCGGCCTGCGCTTCTGTCATGTGAATGTTGTTAAACGTTCGTTTTTGCGCAGAAAATTGTATGTCTTGTGCATTGCATTCTTGTATTGGAACCATCGCGACTATAGCGATGCTGCTCAAGATCAGGCGACCTTGAGACCGTTTGAATCTCGCTGCTTTTTCCATTGATCAGCCTGAGGAAGCGCTGTTGTGATTGCCGTGAAAACTGACTAAGCTATGTTTAATGTGATATCTATTTGGCGCAGGCTTACAGTTTTTTAACTTGATAGAAAAGTCCCTTTCTCGGGTAAGTGCGCGTATTAGTGGTTGGAGGTTGTATATGAAGCGGGCTGTCGTTTCAGCGATTTCAGGTTGTATGCTGGTCGCACAGGCGCTTGCAGCGCCCCCTGTCAACAAGGACTACATCCGATCGCTCGCAGCGCCGGGCAAGACCGTGCTGGTGATCGAGTATTATGACGGAACAGGCAAAGTTGCCGACCGCAAGGGTTACGCTACTGCAACTGGCTTCAAGGCTATTTCCGCAACAGGGTTTCGCGTCGATGAGGCGACCGCCTTGCATCTCTATGGCATCCAGCCCTGTAACGGCGATCTGGTCAATCGCGCCGAGGACTATTCCGGAACATGCGAGGAGTTTGGTAAGCAACAGCTGCAAGTCATGTTGCAAAGCCCCAAGGTTCTGTTCTGCAGGGCGTTTATCAGCGAGCAGACTGCCCCCGTTCAGGATGTCACTTGCTACGGCTACTATAACTATCCTGGAGCCATGGACGCAGTTGATAATCTTGAGGAGCAGCTTCTGTCGTTAGGAGCGGTTCGCCTGACGAAGAAAGCCGATGGTTCATTCGAACGTCCTGATCTCACAGAGGCTCAGCAAATCGGCCAGAAGGGTTCCTACGGCATGTGGGCAGATCCTCGGGTGAAGGCGCAATGAAGCTTGCGACCGCGCTCTTCGCCATACTGCTGCCCGTTGCAGTCTATGCTGCACCCGATGGTTACTTCGATCTGACACCTAATGCAGTGCTGGAAACCGGAGATACCTGGGTCTCCAAGCGAGAAAGGTTTCGCCTCTATGGCGTTCAGTCCTGTTTGCGTGGCACTGCCTACACGGATGGTCAGGGCAACAGGCAGGACTGTGGCGACGCATCCCTTGCGATGCTGGCTGCGTATATCAAGGACACAAAACCGATCTGCGCGCCTGTGGCGAAGCTCAACAATATCTCCTACGTCGTCTGCTACGCCACAGTTGGGAGCCAACGTCTCGACCTTGCGCAGATCATGGTGACGAGCGGCTATGCGTTCGCCGCCTTGAATACTGATGGACTTCCCTATCACGCGCCTTATGCCATTGCCGAGCAGCTCGCCCAGCAAAAGAAGGCCGGCCTTTGGCAATTCCCCGACGTTCAGCATCCTGCGATCCTGCTCAGTCGAGAGGCGAACCAGCGAGCGAGGATCGTTGAACCATGAAAACACGCTTCATTATCATGATTGGCGTGAGTGCTTTTACTCTTCCGGCTTTTGCCGCAGATCCCGTCTATCATGACTGGAATGCCCTACGCGGTCAGGCTGCGCCTCCTGTTGCTGCTGCTGTTCGGTTGCCGACGTTCAAAGGCCCGGTAACCGTTCTCGACGGCCGAACGCTATGGTTCGG
>NZ_STGA01000075.1:31195-35883 GCF_005222835.1 Rhizobium sp. FKY42
AAACCATGAAAACACGCTTCATTATCATGATTGGCGTGAGTGCTTTTGCTCTTCCGGCTTTTGCCGCAGATCCCGTCTATCATGACTGGAATGCATTTCGCGGTCAGGCTGCGCCTCCTGTCACTGCTGCTGTTCGGTTGCCGACGTTCAAAGGCCCGGTAACCGTTCTCGACGGCCGAACGCTATGGTTCGGCACTCTTGGCAATGGCCACAAGGTGAGATTGGCTGGGATTGATGCGTGTGAATTACCGCAATGGGCACTGAACGCCAAATGGATAGACCGCGACAAACAAAAGGCTCTGACGCCGGTCCCTTGTGGTCCCTTAGCTAAAGCCTGGCTTAAGAAGACGGTTGGAAACAGAACCACAACCTGCGTCGGTCTGTCTTACGCAAACGACGGTGTGCCAGTCGCACAATGCACGACCGGTCGCACAGATCTCGCCGCCGAAATGCTGCGCGTCGGTTGGGCTCGTCTCGATTCCCCTTACATCAACGCCCAATATTACGCTTATCAGACCAACGCGATGGCCGCCCGGTATGGGATGTGGGGGACCTACGTGCTGGATATGAACGAGTGGCGCCGGAAAGCCGTCGACAAGACGCTAGATCGGCATCCGATCGCAGATTTCAATCTCCTTGCAAAACGTCAGGCCGAAATCTCGCCCCCATTCGCCGATGCGCGGGCCATGCCCAAGAGGACAGACCGATAGTCACTGACCTTTCGCCTGAAGGGGGCCGAGGGACATTTCCCACCCGTCGCCATTTTTATGAGCATTCATGGTTTGCAGGGCTTGCACTGAATCTCAGCCGCTTCCGAGCAGCTGGCGATCTCAGGAACATTGATCAAGAAGGACATCTGACATGAAACAGGAATTCTGTGCCGCAGTCGGCCTCGCGGTACTTGCCATGTCGCCGGTACCAGCTCACGCTGAAGATGCCTCCTGGGGTTGCCAGGTTCTCCTTTGTGCAGCGTCGCAAAGCCCATCATGGCACGGAGTTCCCTACTGCGTTCCGCCGATGAAGAAGCTTATTGCCGCGATTGCCAAGCCAGGCTTCTCTTGGCCTGTTTGCCACGAGGCAAAAGCAGGTGAACCCGGCTTTGAACCCTATGAGGAATGCCCCGCTGGCATGACTGCGGTTTCCTCCCGGACGGACAGTGATCGTCCAGGCTTTGGTTCGGAAAACCTGGATCAATGTACCAAGACCGAAAACCAATGCAGTAATCGCGCGGCGTTCCGAACTCAATTCGGTGACGCTCGTGAAAACAAGCAAAGGGGGGTGACGATCACACCCTTGAATCAAAATAATGACAACCAATGGAATCCGGACAATGGATGCATGGTGCAAATTACTCAGCCTCGCCCTCGCCGTTCGGAGCCGTACTTTTTCGACATTCCCAACGAGCAAGGCGTGAGCCAACGCGCCTGGTTCAATCTGGATTACTGAGGCAAGCATGAACAACAGAATTCTCATTGTTGCAGCAACCGCCGTCGGTGTTCTATCCGGTTCAGGTGGTACCTATTTGATCATGCCAGCTTCCGAGCCGATCGTTCGGCCTCCAAATGACACGGAGATTGCAGCGTTCGTTGCCGCTAATCCGGCACTGATCCCCAAGCCTCAAGCCCCTGCTCTCGACATTCCATCCAGCGACGAAGCGCTTGCTGCTTACCGGAAAGCTTATGCACGCAATCCTCTAAGAGTCGGACTCGAAAAGCCTTCAACGATATCCATACCTTGCCAGCCGTCGGGTGATCAGGCGAATGTGGGCGATCATGATCCAGGCCTCTGATGAGGCGATAGACTTTTCGACGTCCTTGGCCAATCGGCGGCATCGACCGAGCCAGGCGAAGGTGCGTTCGACGACCCAGCGCCGTGGCAGGACCTCAAAGCCTTTCGCCTTGTCCGAGCGCTTGATGATCTCGACCGTCCAGCGCCCGATCTTCTTCAGCCGCCGCTTCAACTTGTTGACGCGTAACTACCATCGGCGAAGACGTGCAGCAACCATGGCCACCTGTAGCGAATGGATTTCAGGATATCGGGAGCAACGTCACGATCCTGGACATCGGCGCTATGCACCATGAGGCCGACCATCAGACCAAGTGTATCAACGATGATATGACGCTTGCGGCCTTTGGTTTTCTTTCCCGCGTCATAGCCCCGGATACCACCGCTTTCCGTGGTTTTGACGCTCTGGCTGTCGATGACACCGGCCGTCGGTGAGGCCTCTCTGCCCTCCAGTTCGCGGGCCTCCATTACCAGATGATGGTTGATGCGTGACCACAGCCCTAATGCCCGCCATTGATAGAAATAGCGCTGGACTGTCGAGCAGGGCGGAAAATCCTTCGGCAGCATGCGCCACTGGCAACCCGACGTGACGATGTAAAGCAGGGCGTTGACAACCTCACGCAAATCCGTGCTACGCGGACGCCCCAGGCGGCGCGGCATGGGCAGAAAAGGCTCAATCAGTGCCCATTCCCGATCTGTCATGTCGCTTGCATAGCGCGCCGTCCGCCGGGCATAGTGCCGACGGGTGATTTCGCTCCAGGCCATTCCGAACTCCATCGAATCTCGCAAATCCGAAGGAATCATAACCTGTTGAAATCACCCACCTCTTTTTGAGGCAGCCTCTAAGAACCGGCCGTGGTGAGGAAGATGTTACTCTAACCTTGGGGGACTGTAACAAGAGTGCCAGCGGCCCAGGCGTATCATGCGTGGCCTCCATCAAGAGGAATGCGAGCGCAGCGCCTCTTGATCGTGTCATTGGATTTGCCAAGTCTGCATCCGGCGAGTGGGTTGCTACCAACTATTGAGAACTTGCGGTCGAAACTATTTAGTGCCCGCTTAATTTCGAGAGCCTGATTTATTGCAGATCATCCATGGAATTTTGTCTACTGCGATGCCAATAGATTGCGACACATTCAGATAAATTGCCCAAAATACAACGGGTAATCAATGCATACCTTTGAAGTAGTAATCTTATAAACGTGACCTGGACTTTCTAAGGGTTGCATTGATTGTCGTCTTACCCCAAAATGTACATAGACTTCCTGTGTTGGGATCGCTCGATGAGAAAATAGAAGTATGAATGACAAGAACGGACATTGTCGGCAACTTAAAAATGAATGTGGGTTGGTTGACCAGCCGATCCTTCTTAAACTAGCACTCGTTAGGCTAGCTCTGTCCTTGTGCATTGGAGGTTTTCTCGCCTTTGAGGCTGCCGCGTCCAGCAAGCGACAGAGTCGGATAAGTCAGAAGCCAGTCGAGTTTGCTCAGCTGTTCTATTTAATCAACGGCAAAAACATCAAATATACCAAATGTCTCCAACGCGCCTCAAAAGGCGAGTTCATGCTCAGAGATTGCAAGGAAGTTTTGAAAGATATTAGGTCCTTCGCGTCCGGTTTTGATTACGACAGTCAACATATGACTGAGCCTAACACAGCATGCCGTGTGTTGGAGGCACTTGCCCATCTTATTAATGGAGAGGACCCGCATGAGCCTACAAGATGTAATGAATAACATCACATTCTCCGGAGCGTCGCCTTCAGAGGTTTCGGCTATCAACTCGGTTATCGAAACAATTTACAATGGATCGGTTACGGCAAGAGCGATGCTGGAGGAACTCGTCTTGTCGCCTCAGCCGTTGAATTTCGTTAACGGGTTTCCCACTCAGTCCAATCAAGGTGGCATCCTACCAGACGGTCGCAAATTCGTCATCTTCAACTTCCAGGAGATTGCTGATTATTCGTTCATTTCAGATACGGGTAAGGTCTTCGATTGGTCCAATCTTTCAATCATTACCCACGAAATGATCCATGCAATCAAAGGATATTCGGATAACGTACAGCCGAATTACACAACTCCCGGCGCAGACTATATGGGTGAAGTTGTGCCCCTAGAGAGGAAAATTCTTTCAGAATTGGGAGTCGGCGACAAGCGCAATAGCTATGAGGCCGTAATAAAAGACTCAGATTTAGATAGTATTGGAGCGGTAAGCGGGGTCAGTCTTACTAAGAATAAATTAGTAGATTTAGTAATTTCGGATATTGGTAAAGACACGAAGAATTGGATGGACACTTCGGATAGGACAGCAGCCGTTCTACTGATTGGACTCCATGGCGCAGATGAGATCACTGCGGGGTCCGGAAGTGATTTTATCTATGGTGGAGATGGGGAAGACTTGGTTCGGGCCAGCCTAGGAAGCGACTATAACAACGGAAATGCCGATTCTGATATCATGAGTTATGGAGAGCTGGGTACATCGGTAACCGCATCGATCAAAACTGAGCCAAGCGGCGCATATGTTGAAGTCGTAAAAACAGGTGGCGGCGTCGACTCCGATCATAATTTTGAAACATACTTCCTGACACAGAATAATGATGTCCTAAAAATCGACGACTTATCTTCTTTGCAAAGTCTCGGTCCAGTTACCTTCAATGCCTTGTCAAACAGAGGGCGCACCGATACCGACACTCTCGACTTCATCGACGCGATTGAACCTATCCGGATCTTAATTGACGGATCCGCGAGGTTTTACAATTTTGAGAAAATTTCGGGCTCACAACATCATGATCAGATTGAGCTTCCCGATCCCGCACATAATGAGCTTTCCGGCTATGCGGGTAATGATACATTGTTTGCTGGCGGCGGGGCGGATACCCTCGATGGCGGTGCTGGCAATGATAGCCTTA
>NZ_STGA01000075.1:35893-39321 GCF_005222835.1 Rhizobium sp. FKY42
TGTGACGATCCGGCAGATCAACCAGAACAACGACAATGATGTTTTCAACCGAGACAATGAGTGCATGGTGCAGATCACTCAGCCCCGCCCTCGCCGCGCAGATCCTTATTATTTCGACATTCCGAACGATAAGGGCGTCAAGCAGCGCGCTTGGTTCAATCTGGATTACTGAGGCATGCATGAACAACAGAATTCTCATTGTTGCAGCAACCGCCGTCGGTGTTCTATCCGGTGCAGGTGGTACCTATTTGATCATGCCAGCTTCCGAGCCGATCGTTCGACCTCCAAATGACACGGAGATTGCAGCGTTCGTTGCCGCTAATCCGGCACTGATCCCCAAGCCTCAAGCCCCTGCTCTCGACATTCCATCCAGCGACGAAGCGCTAGCTGCCTACCGGAAAGCTTATGCGCGCAATCCTCTAAGAACCGGTCGTGGTGAGGAAGATGTTACTCTAACCTTGGGGGAGTGTAACAAGAGTGCTAGCGGCCCGGGCGTATCATGCGTGGCCTCCATCAAGAGGAATGCGAGCGCAGCGCCTCTTGATCGTGTCATTGGATTTGCCAAGTCTGCATCCGGCGAGTGGGTTGCCACCAACTATTGAACTTGGTGCCGCAGCCCAACCCTCATTTGCCGATCGGACGTTTCAAAGAATTGATGTCCACTGACAGGTCGGGCGACATAGGGCTCGATCCAGATTGTTGATTTCTCGCCTGGCCTGCTGCTCGTCAACTTCTGGAAACCTGAATTGCCTGATCTATGGTTGCTCCGAAAGAGAAATCGGCAGCGGTCCTGCTTATTGCTTGTGGGGTAGATTAGTTCTAAGGGCTCGGCATTTTCGAATATTCAGACGGTAAGTTTAGCGCGCCGCCAAATCCGTAATTCCTTTTATTATGAGATATTTAGATAAAAAAGATGAAAATCCATAGGTTGTAACTCCCGCGTATTTGTCGCATAAAAAGTGCTGAATTGAGGGTGCTGCTGGTATCCCATATTCGCAGGATTGTTCACATACCGCTCTTCCCTCTCTTTGACGGAGGGGGACAACAAGGATGGAGAAACGAGGGTGAGGCTGCGGTTCCAGTTACAAATCTCGGCCATTGCTTTTGTTCTCGCAGCATCAGCCCATGTTCCTGTCGCGCAAGCGCAAGAGATCAAGGCTGCTGACCTGCCTTACATAAACGGAGGCTATGTTCTGTTTAAAATGGGGGGCCATAGGCTTCTCTTGGAACGAGACTGGACATCGGCGAAGCGGTTGCCGCCTTTCGATTCCTGGAAGAGGAATCAGCCGTCCATTGATGAGTGGCAAGTCCTGGATAGCTACCTGTCTTATTTTGCTCAGAAATTGGACATTGCGACGGACAAGGAGCAATGCCGTGGAGTAAGGCTGGCGATTACACTCAGGTCTGAAGGCAGCCCCTATCCTGGAGAAACCTATAAAGGGCAGTATCCAAAGTCGCGCGAAAGCGAGTTTCCATATCTGCGCGAGTTTGCTGATCCTGCGAACAGCGGGGCCCCGCTCAACGGAGAGCGATACTTCTTCCTCGCGTACCCCGTACTGAAAATGAGCAATGGTGAGTTCCCAATGACCTCGTGTCAGGAGGGCCAGTTGGGATCATGCGGGGTCAGTTTTGAACTTCAGCCTAACCTGTTTGCTCGCTTCAGATACTATCCAGGCAGCTGCGGCCTCGATCGGTTGGTCGAAACGGCTGTGGCAATCAGAAAGCGACTGCTAGAACGCTATACATTTAATACCGGAGATTGAAGATGACCTACCAATTTAGCACTGCCCAGATTGACGAAATCACCCAGCTTAGAAATTCAGTCCAGAATTCATCCAGCAATGATTTTGGCAAATACTATTTACTATATGAGAAACTTACTGAACTGACGACTGAACTGGGAGAATATGGGGTCCCCTACCCTGCTGCGAGTATGGATTCGTCAGTCTGGCTCTGGCTGTTAGGTGCTGCACGTATCAACAGGGGAGAAGGTTCGTTCTCGACGTTTATCCGCGAGTACACTTCCAAGCAGTATTTGTCTAGGACGGGAGAAATTCCTGCTCCCAGCACCATCCAAGCCGCATCCAATAAAATTGCATTGAACCTGATCAATACGATAATTTCCAATAAAATAATGCCGAATATTTTCGAGCTTGGAGATATAGATGCAGGCAATGTAATAGGTGAGTTGTATGGTGATTTAACTGATTATTCCAGTTGGTCAGGAAGTCTATTGTTCCTGTTTTTTGGTGAAAACTCGTTTTTTCGAAATCATATCCTGGATGCGAAGAATGGGACCTATGATGCGTTCTCGCTCGCTGATGCGCTGAAGCATGCACTGACAGCTTCCGGCGCTGAGAGAACATTCAGCGATGTTATGACAGTCATAAGTTCAATCACTCAAAACAATAACGGCGCGCTTTTGACATCGCAATCCGCGCTGTCTGCGTTGAACAGTCTTCTAACATATCTGGAAGACCGTTACGGGGAATTAGCCCCTGGTTTCTTTGAACTCGCCGACCGCAGTATATTCCTTGGGCGAAATACTGAAAATCAAACGGATGAAATGGGTGGCTCTCAAGGCGACGATATCATCCACGCGGGAAAGGGTAATGACACCGTTCATGGAGAAACGGGTCAAGACATCATTGATGGTGGCGATGGGGCTGACACTCTCACCTATGCAGAGCTTGGCGCTGCCTTAAATGTCGAAGTTCGCACGCTCCCTGACAACTCTTCCTACTTGTGGATCAAAAAAGGAACGGGAAGTTCAGGCATCGACACAGCCGTTAACTTTGAAACATATCTGCTTTCGACTGCAAACGATACGTTCAAAATTCAAAATACGGATGCCTTCATAGGCTTAGGAAAAGTTACAATAAATGCGCTCTACACAGCGGGAGCCGGCAATAAGGACACACTCGATTTTTCAAGCGTAAATAGACCTATTGAGATTCTTAAGGACGGACCAGTAAAATTTTATGGTTTCGAAAACGTTATAGGCTCGAGTTTCGACGACCGCGTGGAACTGGACGATCCGTCTCATACTCTGCTGGAAGGTGGAGCCGGTAATGATACATTGTTTGCTGGCGGCGGGGCGGATACCCTCGATGGCGGTGCTGGCAATGATAGCCTTAAGGGTGGCGCGGGTGCAGATAGGCTGATCTACACTGAAGGCACTGACACTCTGGATGGGGGAACAGGGAACGATTATTACGATTTCTCAGGTGCAGTTGGGACCGAGAAATTGGCAACTATCGTGTTCCGGCCGGGAGATGGAAGTGACTACATCACCAATCGAACAACCCTGAAAGAGATAGTACTTGATGGCGTCAATAGCAGTGAGGTCGTGGGTGTTTACGACTATCAGGTGACGCTACAGTATACCCAGGGCGACATCCATGTCTGGGAAATATCCGGTGGGTTCC
>NZ_STGA01000075.1:39331-42451 GCF_005222835.1 Rhizobium sp. FKY42
CGGAAGTGACTACATCACCGATCGAACAACCCTGAAAGAGATAGTACTTGATGGCGTCAATAGCAGTGAGGTCGTGGGTGTCTACGACTATCAGGTGACGCTACAGTATACCCAGGGCGACATCCATGTCTGGGAAATATCCGGTGGGTTCCTTATGCTTTTCGCTGGAACAGAGGACAGCATCTACATAGAGGGTATTCGAGGTTATATTGAGCAGCCGGTCTGGAAAAGTGAGCCGGACTGGAGTGCTTTTGGATCGGGAATCAGCCTTGTCTTTGATGACAAGACAGTATCGGGATCCTCATGGCAGACCGTGTTCGGGCGGCCACATCTGGACTTCGGTCCAATTACAATACCATCCGCGTTTAAGACTGCCCTTGCCGATCATGAAGCGGAGAAGAGCCAGGCACCGGACATGGAGGGGATACCCGGTGGACTCGACGGTGGGAGAGAGCCGGATGACGAAACGCCTGACCCACGCAACGGTACGTCCGGTCCGGACATGATGCTGACAAGCTCGATTGGAAGCTCTGGGAACGAGACGTTCGATGGTGGTGCGGGTAATGATACCATTAGCTTTGCCGGAGCACCTCAGGCTGTTTCGGTCAACCTTGCATCTGGGACTGCTTCGGGTGCCGATATTGGCCAAGATGTAATTCGGAATATCGAAAACGTCATCGGCGGAAATGGCGACGATACTATTGCCGGTGATGCAGGTGATAATTCACTGGATGGAGGTGCAGCAGGTTCAGACAGCATCGACGGGGGTGACGGCTCGGATACCGTTGTCTTCGCTCTTGCGCGGAGTCAGTATAGCCTCACTTTGTTGGCGTCCGGAGCGGTTCGGGTGTCTGCTGCAAGCTCCGTAGACGTAGTTACCAATGTTGAGTACTTTAGCTTTAGCGACAGAATTATCGCTTTCAGCGATCTCACGTTTGACCAAGACGATGACACAGGTTCGATTGTAGGCACTGCCGGTGACGACACCATCGTCGGCACTCTTGAAAATGACACCCTTCGCGGTGGCCTCGGCAATGACAGACTTGAGGGCGGGGCGGGTAGCGATACCTATCGATATCGCCCAGGCGACGGACATGATACAATTGAAGATTGGGCTGATCCGACCTCGACAGATGTTCTGGAGCTTGGTGCCGGTATTTCGCCCGGTTCGGTGACAGTCGGAAGGGGAAGTGCGGATATCTGGGACGTGGTTCTTGGCTTCGGCAATGATGACTCTGTCACGATCAAGGGCGGATTTTTTGCAGGAAGCACAGTTATCGAGCAAGTTCACTTCAAAGACAACACGGTATGGGCAGTCAGTGATTTGCGCCAAATTCACCTCAGCCAGAAAGCAACCGCAGGCGATGACACCATCGAAGGCTTTATCGATGTAAATGACCTGATCCACGGCGCTGCAGGTAACGATACGATTTACGCTTTCAGTGGTAACGATACGATCTATGGCGACGCCGCGAACGACACAATCTTTGGTGAAGACGGCAACGATGTTATCATTGGGGGGACCGGTAACGACTTTATGGTCGGAGGTGCGGGTTCGGATGTGTTCGTGCTGAATGCGGATGACGGCGAGGACTGGATCAACGATTTTGAGGTCGGCGTGGATAAGCTGGATCTACGGTCGGTTTCATCTCTCCGGAGTTTTTCAGACGTTACGGCATCGGCGGCAGAATGGGTTGCAGGCTCGACCTGGATCTATACCAGTGCCAATACCTATGTCCGCTTGGAGGGCGTTGCCCTGGCAGACCTGCAGGCCAGCGATTTCTTGTTTGCTTGATTGCACTTACTTGAGCGGCCGTAGATTTTTCATGCGGCCGCTTAAAATCCACTCGCATTGGCGGCATAAGTTCGCTTCACTGGGTACTTGGACTAGCCAGAAAGCTATAGATTGCGACTTTGCAGGTGCGGCTCCTGTGCGGGATTGTCACCATCTGAAAAGCGGCCATCTCACCCTATGATGATGCGGCTTCTCTAAGGGCGCGGTACACGCTGGCGCGACCTATGTTCAGCGTCTTGGCAATTTCTGTTGGGCCCATCCCGTCGGATTTCAGTCGGCGGATCTCAGCAATATCAACATGGGGCTTCCTGCCTTTGTAGACCCCTCTGATCTTTGCTGCAGCGATGCCTTCCATCTGTCGTTCTCTACGAAGGTTCGTCTCGAACTCGGCAAATACGCCTAGCATATCGAGGAAAGCTTTCCCGGCCGCCGAGCTAGTGTCGATCGGCTGTTCCGTCGCCTTCAGCGTCACCCCTTTTTGCTTGAGCAGCCGAACGATGTCCTGCAGATCCCCAACTGACCGCGCCAGCCGATCGACCCGCGTCACTACAAGAATGTCGCCGTCGCGCATGAATTCCAGAAGCGTGTTAAGCTCTTTCCGATCCTGCTTGGTCGATCCGGATTTCTTTTCCGCCCGAATGACCGTGCATCCGGCCGCCTTCAGAGCCGCCTCTTGAATCGCCAGATCCTGGTCGATGGTGCTGACCCGCGCATACCCGTAAATTGCCATGAAACGTCTCATTAGGTTCTGGACCTTCAATCGGTAGCGTCTCATAACTGCAAAATCAACCCAAATGATACACTGATTTGTGTGTCAAGGAGATCGTCTCAGTAGGTATACCTTAATGGTGCAGCCGAAGCACTGTCGATCATAATCAGCTCTCACTCCTCACGCATGGCTCTTGCGATCTGGTCGGCCAGAGGCTTCACAAGATAGGAAATCGCTGTGCGCTCTCCCGTCTGGATAAATGCCTCGACGGGCATGCCCGCCAGAAGCGGCATGTTGCCCAGACGAGCCAGCTCATCAGGAGAAATATGGATCCGGGTCGTGTACCAGGATTCACCAGTCTGCTGATTGATGATGAGGTCAGCTGCAACCGTCTTGATCTCGCCAAGGATTTCCGGCGTTGTCCGCTGATTGAAGGCTGTAAAGCGCAGCGCCGCTTTCTGCCCGACATGTAATTGATCAATATCGGCCGGTTGAACGCGCGCCTCGATCACGAGCGTATCGTTGACCGGCACGATTTGCATGATTGTCTCACCTGGAGCGATGACGCCACCAATGGTGTGGGCGGTGAGTTCATGGACGATGCCCGTTTGCGGAG
>NZ_STGA01000018.1 GCF_005222835.1 Rhizobium sp. FKY42
TTTCCTATACTTCAATCTCCTTGGGAATCCCTGAAAACAAAAGAGTTTTGCGATTTTTCAGGGCGAACTATCTCGCGTGCCATTCCGGCCTCGAGCACGAGGCCTTCGGTTGGGATGACGCCCGGATCTTCCTCATGATTTTTATAACTGGCGTCATCGCGGATACTGGCGATGAAGCGGTCGATGGCGCGGTCTCCGCCCATGAGCGCTGCGACGAGGTCTATCATCAACTCGCGATGCGCGTTCACTCGTCCTTCGAGTTCTTCCGGGGTCAAGGCAGTCATTCGCTTTCTCCTGTTTTGCGGTTTCCGTTTGAAGCCGAGATAGTGCGACGCGCGGATTTGGGAACAATGGCGCAAACGGGCGAGTTAAGCAGCCAGATAGATATTGGAGAATGAACATATGGCAGCGCGGTCTGAACCGAGGGCAATGACCCCTGGCAGAGACATCCGTGACCGCCTCAAGACGCACGGCCGCCGCCTAGATTCCCTTCGCCAAACGGGAACGAAAAACCATCTCGCGCTTTTGATTGTGCAAAGCAACAGCAGGGTGCGGTATGGACACGAAGTCACACAATTTTACGATCGAATCTGGCACATGGCTGGAACTGGGTGCCACGTTTGATGGGCGGGGAACGAATTTCGCGTTGTTTTCAGCACATGCGGAGCGCGTGGAGCTGTGCCTGTTCGACCCCACCGGCAAGACTGAAATCGCAAGGCTGACCCTGCCCGTGAACACACATGAGATCTGGCATGGCTATTTGCCCGGCCTGAAGCCGGGCCAACTCTATGGTTATCGTGTTCACGGCCCCTATGACCCGGAAAATGGCCACCGGTTCAACCCGAACAAGCTGCTGCTCGACCCCTATGCAAAGGAACTCGTCGGCACGTATGATTGGAACGACGCGCACTTTGCCTATGATATCTATCACGACGACAAGGATCTGACCTTCGACGAGCGCGACAGTGCGCCGTTTACACCGAAGTGCCGGGTGATCGATCCCTATGCCATCGACTGGGAAGGCGATAACTGCCCCAATGTTCCCTGGCCGTCCGCGATCATCTACGAGACGCATGTGAAGGGCTTCACTCAGCTCAACCCGGCGATCCCGCAGGATTTGCGCGGCACCTATGAGGGCATGGGACACAAGGCGACGGTCGAGTACATCAGGAGCCTTGGAATAACCTCCGTCGAGCTCCTGCCGGTCCATGAGTTTCCGGATGACCAGCACCTTCTCGACAGAGGCCTGAAGAACTTCTGGGGTTACAATTCGATCGGCTTCTTTGCTCCTGCTTCCCGTTACTACGGCCCGAAAGGCATACAGGGCTTCCGCGATATGGTGCGCAGCTTCCACGATGCCGGCATTGAGGTCATTCTGGATGTGGTCTACAACCATACGGCGGAAGGCAATGAACTTGGTCCGACGCTTTCCTTCAAGGGTATCGATAACTTCTCCTATTACCGCACCCTGCCAGACAATCACCGTTACTATATCAACGATACCGGCACCGGAAACACGGTGAACACCTCGCACCCGCGCGTCTTGCAGATGATCATGGATTCGCTGCGCTACTGGGTCGAGCACATGCATGTCGACGGGTTCCGCTTCGATCTCGGGACGATTCTGGGTCGCGAGCCGGAAGGTTTCGACCAGCGCGGTGGCTTTTTCGACGTTATCACTCAGTGCCCGATCCTCTCCAAGGTCAAGCTGATCGGCGAGCCGTGGGATATCGGACCCGGCGGCTATCAGGTCGGTGGCTTCCCACCCGGTTGGGCAGAATGGAACGACAAGTATCGCGATACGACGCGCGAATACTGGAAGGGCGACCAGAATACAGCGCCGGATTTTGCCGCTCGTCTGCTTGGTTCGGGTGATATCTACGATCTTAGAGGCCGCCGTCCTTGGTCGAGCGTCAACTTCCTCGCAGCGCATGACGGTTTTACGCTCAACGATCTCGTTTCCTACAACGAGAAGCACAATGACGCGAACGGCGAGGACAATAACGATGGCCACAACGACAACCGCAGCTACAACTACGGTGCGGAAGGCCCAACGGAAGACGAGGGCATCAATGCCGTTCGCGAGCGTCAGAAGCGCAACTTCCTCGCAACGTTGCTGCTGTCCCATGGAACGCCGATGCTGCTGGCGGGTGACGAATTCGGCCGAAGCCAGATGGGCAACAACAACGGCTATTGCCAGGACAGCGAAATCTCCTGGCTGCAATGGGAGGGACTGCCGGACACGAACGAGGCCCTTCGCAAGTTCACGAAGCAGATCATCGCGCTTCGCCACAGGCAGCCGATCTTCCGCCGCGAAAGCTGGCGCGACGGAATGGAGGTGAACTGGTTCAACGCAGGCGGGGGCTATCAGCAGCCGGAGCAATGGCTGGAGGGCAGCACGCTTGGCTTGCATCTTGGACGTCGCGATCTCGAAGGTCAGCCGGGCATCTGGTCCGACGTCTTGATGCTGTTCAACCCGTTCGAAGGTACAGTGCCGTTCAAAATCCCGCCGCTCAACAAGGGGTGCTGGATTCTGGAGCTTACCACAGCCGATCCGTCTATCCGTGGTCAGGAGATCGATCAGGAAGAGGATTATGAGCTGGAAGGCCGAAGCCTTGCCGTGTTCCGACGCGGCTGAGTGACGCGCCAAGTGTCGAAAGGCCGGACTTGCCCCGGCCTTTTGCTGAAGGGTTTTAGAGTGGAGCCAATAAAAAAGCTGGCATCGCGCCAGCTTTTTACACGCCATCAGACAGGGGTCATCGATATCGACGCTGATCTGTCGTCTCCTGCCGTCGAACCAGCAGGTTGTTGTAAATGGCTGCGTATTTCTCAGCGCTCCGTTCCCATGAGAAATGCGTCTTCATGCCCTGATGCTGCAACCGCGCCCAGCTGCGGGTATCGCCATAGGTGTCCAGCGCACGCCGCAGAGCCAATCGCAGGCCATCGGTATTGACCGGATGGAACTGGAAGCCGGTCGCAACGCGCGCCGACATGGCGGCGTCGTTTGCATCGATGATCGTCTCCGATAGCCCGCCGGTGCGGGAAACGACCGGCACGCTGCCGTAGCGAAGCGCGTAAAGCTGCGTCAGGCCACAAGGTTCAAACCGGGATGGCTGAACGATAGCATCCGACCCACCCTGAATAAGATGGGCTGTCGGCTCGTCATAGCCCGTATGGACAGCCATCCTTCCCGGAAAGCGGTCTGCCGTGCGCTTCAGAATGCGTTCGATTTCGTGATCGCCCTGGCCGAAAACGACGATCCTGCCGCCCCGGTACAGCACTTCGTCCGCTGCTTCCGCGAACATGTCCATGCCTTTTTGCCAGGTTAACCGGGTTATAGCCGAGAAAACAGGCCCGTCGCCCTGTTCCAGTCCAAATCGCTCCAGAAGCGGTGCCCGGTTCTCGCGTTTACGCTTCAGGCTGGTGGAATCGAAGTTCCTCGGCAGAAACGGATCCGTTGAAGGGTTCCAGACATCCATGTCGATGCCATTCACAATGCCACGCAAGGACATCACGCGCTGATTGAGCACGCCATCCAGACCCATGCCGAAGCGGCTGGTCAGAATTTCCCTGGCATAGGTGGGACTGACGGTCGTAATCATGTCCGAGGTTTGCAGTCCACCCTTGAGATAGCTGATATCGCCGAAATATTCGAGGCAATTGGTGTTGAACAGATGGTGCGGCAAACCAAGCGCCGGAAAACGATCGGCACCATACTGACCCTGAAAAGCGAGATTGTGGATCGTCAGAACCACCGGAACATCACATCCGGCCTCCCGCATGTAGACAGAGGTCAGCGCGCTCTGCCAGTCGTGCGTATGTACAAGATCGGGTTGCCAGCCCGGAAGTGCGCCATTGGCCACCTCCGCTGCTGCCCTGGACAGGACTGCAAATCGCAACCAGTTGTCGTGATGGTCTTCCCCCGCTGCGTTGATATAGGGACCGCCGTCACGATCATAGAGAGCAGGACAGTCGAGGATAAGAAGGTCCAGACCTTCATGCTCAGCGCGAAACAGCGTTGCGCGCTGCCCAAGCAGATCCTCAAAGCTCATCAGCGGAAGGAGGTCCGGCAGCTTGGCAAGGACGGAAGGGTAGCCGGGAAGCATTGTTGTCGTCTGTATTGCGCAGTTTGCCAAAGCTTTGGGAAGGGAACCCGTTACGTCCGCCAGACCCCCGGTCTTGACAAGGGGGTACATTTCGGACGTCACGGAAAGCACTTTCATCGGCCCCAATTCTTTCATCCTTGCGCGGGAATGCCCCGACTTTTCAACGATTTCATCGCGCCTAAATCTGCTCTCGAAGTTTACGGGCGCGTTCATCATATCGATATCCTTCCTTCACCCATCGGTCGGTTCGCACGAATGCTTCCATACGGCCGAACCGCGCAAAATGAAGCCGCGTTCCAAAGGCGTGAGAAAATTAGAATGAGTTTCGACGCGCGCATTTCGATTGATAAGCCCAGATGCAATACGGGGTCGTCCGCCGCAACGCGTGCGACGGGACAAAGATGTAAACGGGGAGCAGCCGGCCTGTGCTAAAATCAGGCGGGTTGGGATTTGCGCGATTTTCGAGCCGGGTTCGCGTTGGCTGCCGGCTTTGCGGGGGCGATGTTGGACCCCGCCTTTGCTTCTGCCTTCTTCGGGGAAACTCGTTTTTTCTCGACAGGCTTGGCTTCATCTGCCTTGCCTGCATCGGAATTCTTCACTGCAGCTTTTTCCGCGCGAGGCTTGCCTGCATTACTCTTCGACGAGGACGGCTCCTCTCCAGCGGAACTGGCGCTTGCCTTACGCTTTGCAGGCGCCTTTCCATTGCTTTTTGCGCGAGCCTCGTATTCCGCGCTGGCTTGTGCCCAATGCTCGTCATGCTTTCCATGGGGTTGGCCGTCGGCCTCCCACAACTCGTATGCACGCTGCTTTATCCAACTTTCGGAGTCCGCCATATTCCTCTCCATTCGCCCAACACAGGTAACGTTAGCAAAATCGAATAGGTTCCACGTCCAAGTTGATTTTGTGCACTGCATCGAAAACTGGCAAGGCTAAAAATTAATTTTTTAGAAAGCGGGAACCTAGGCGGATCTCGGCAGTTTCGAAGCCGAGCTTGGGAGGGCTCAATCGATGGAAAAATGTTTTGATATCATTCCGCATTCCTCGGGCTGGATCTATGTGCTCGACGGGAAGGCTTCTGCTTCCTATCCATCTTATTCGCTTGCACTCAGAGCTGCACGCCTCCATGCCCTGCGCGAAACCGACACGCTACGCCGCATTGTCTTCCGCCGCCAGGAACTCAACGGTCAGATGACTGCAGTCAAGCCGGAAGGGCCTCGTCCATCGTTCTGAGAAAGGAGAAGGCTTTGGGCCGACCGGTCTGGCCGGCCCAAGTAAAGGTTAGGCTGCTTTCTTTGCAGCGGAGTTCAACGTGGTCTGTGCAAGTTTGCTCAGCTTTTCGTCCGTCGCACTTTCTTCCTTCAGAGTTTCGGAAAGCAACTGCGCGGCTTCATCAAGGCCAAGCTGTTTTGCCCAGGCACAGAGGGTGCCGTAGCGCGCAATCTCGTAGTGCTCCACTGCCTGGGCAGCTGCCAGAAGTCCCGCATCCAATGCAGGGGTCCCCTTGAACTCTTCAAGAATTTCTTCGCCCTCGGAAATGATGCCTTCGATTGCATCGCAGGTCTTGCCGCGTGGCCGCTTCCCGATCAGTTCAAACACCTGTTGAAGGCGCTCGATCTGGCCATCGGTTTCCTCTTTGTGATCGAGGAAGGCCTGTTTCAATTGCGCGTTCTGGGCGCCGCGTGCCATCTTTGGAAGGGTCTTCGAGATTTTTCGCTCGGCATAGTAGATGTCTTTCAGTGTTTCATGAAAGAGGTCGTCAAGCGTCTTCGTTGCCATGTGTTTCTCTCCGCTCGTGGTTGTGGGTGCCTTAAAGCTTGCGGCCTCCTAACAGGCTGAAGCAGGCCAGGTTCCACGGATTGGGAGAGAATCTTCTCAGTTGACGACAGACGAGGGATTATCAAGCCGATCTATCGAGCAGATCAAAGCATCATCAGTCTTTGTCATCGAGCTTTTGCGTCAGCGCACGTTGCAATTCGAGCGCCAGGTCCATCAGTCGCTCCGGCACAGGCTCCTTTTCGATCTCAGTCAAAAGGTCGGCGATCTTCGGCCCGACTGTTCGCAGACGCTGCGCTTCATCCTGATTGGTATTGCCTGCCACTTTCTTCATCCTGACCTCTCGGCTTACCAGCAAGAGATTATCAGTGATCTCTTAAGCAAGAGGCAAAGTCCCGATCCTGCATCCTTGTCAAGGTTGTGCAGTGCACAGACAGACGCCCGCTGACGTATATGGCAGCGGGCGTTGCAGGGAAGTATTGATTTATGACCGGATCATTCAGTGGGTCCGGTCGCGACCCGGAATGGACGTAATGGTAGCTGAAACAGGGTCGCTTGCCGGGAATGTGTCTTCCAGGCCTTCGTTCAGCTGCTCTTCCTGGGCTGCCTTGGAGGGGCGATTATCTGTCGCCATGGTCGAGGATTGAGCCTCTTTCCGCTCTCCTTCGACCATTTTGTCCGGCAGGGCGTCGCTTTCGACGATCTGGCTCAGAAATTCCTTTGCCTTCGAGACCGCGTTGTTACGGTTGATTCCAGCAGTATCCGAGCGAAGGGTTACCGAGACAACGTCACCGTTATCTTCGACAAACTCAACCGTATATCCGGCATTGCCGCTGCCTTCTGCGATAACCTGAGTGCCAACGATGCTCATTTTCTCCGCCTTTCCGTGAAACAGATTTCGTGTATTGGACCTGCCTCGCAAACGGATAGTCCTGTTTATTTGTTCCGTCGGTGAGATGACAGGCCGTAACACACGGAACCGAAGGCCATCACGGCGGTTAATGTCGCGAGCGCACTTCTCCGGCTGCTGCCATAACCGCCTGCCAGTCTGTACCTTCGCCGGGATTCAGATCAATGATCACCATGTCGGGGCGCTCCCAATCCGAAACGCTGGAACCCCACGGGTGAATTTCGAGCGTGCCGCCCTGCACAAGACCGAGCAGTCCGTCGCCGTGCGGTCGAATGAGCAGCGTCCGCAGGCGCCGAAACAGCACCGTGCGTGCGAGCGCTGCCACGACTTCTTCTCCTTCAGAACGCCAGTTCAACCGCAAAGAGCGGCTTTGGTTTCATCAGAGCGCGAGCCTTATCAAGCCAAGTTTTTGTACGGTTTCGGACAACCTGAGATATGATCATTTTAGCGGAACAAAATACAATGATGCGACTTGTCCCACCGCCACCCCACCAGGCTTTGGAGAGGTTTCAAACGGTGTCCGAAAAACAGCTGAGTCGCGATCCTGCTCGCGCAGATATTGTCAGGCTCATTCCAGCGCTGCGCGCCTTTGCGCGCACATTCTGCCGCAATCCCACGGATGCGGACGATCTTGTGCAGGAAACGCTGATGAAGGCACTCGCCAATCTCGAGAAGTTTGAACCGGGCACCAAGCTGAAATCCTGGCTTTTCACCATTATGCGAAACACGTTCTACACCCGCTCCAAGGTGCTGGGTCGGGAAGCACCGGGATTGGAAGAATGTGTGTCGGGCGATAGTCCTATGGAAGCGACCCAGGAGGTGCAGACACGTGCACGCGAGGTACAGCGTGCCTTGGCGAAGCTTCCTCCGCACTACCGCGAAGTGCTGACGCTCGTTGCGATCCTGGGGGAAAGCTACGAGTCCGCTGCCGAAATCTGCAATGTCGCCGTGGGAACGGTCAAAAGCCGGCTGAACCGGGCGCGCCACCAGATCCTGCTGGAACTGGGCGAGGACGATTAGCGGAAAATCTCCCTTAACCGTAGTCATCTTTGAAAAATTCGGGAACCTTTTGGCGTGAGGTGAAGTTCACCGGGCGCGGGAGGTCGTTCGGCCTCATTTCTCTGCACCTTTTTTCAAGGATTTCGTTATGCCTGTTACGATCACAGCGGTCCTGTTCACATTGATCGGGATCGCGCTGGCGGCTGGCGGCGCGCAACTGCTGATGCTGGGAGGCAGTGCCTACTACCTCATTACCGGTATCGCCTTCATTGTTACCGCCATCCTGCTATTTCTTCGCCGCGCAGAAGCCTTGTGGCTCTACGCCCTCATCATTCTCGGTTCTCTGGGCTGGGCACTTCTCGAAGTCGGCCTTGACTGGTGGCAGCTGGGTCCGCGTGGCGGCGTGATCATCGTGGCTGGGATGTGGCTGCTCACGCCATGGATCCGCAAGCCCCTTGGCTTTGTGAGCCCGAATACCGGTCACCGCTACAGTGCCGGTGCCACACCCCTTGCCGCATCGGTCGGCCTTGCGGTTCTCATTGCAATCATCTCCATGTTTGTGAACAGCAACGATCTTTCCGGCAACTTGCCGACAGACAAGATTGCGGCGGCTCCGGCGCTGGGTGGCAATGTGCCTGCGGGCGAATGGCACCAGTATGGTCGGACGCCCTACGGGCAGCGGTACTCTCCTCTGGACCAGATCAACGTTCAAAACGTCTCCGATCTTCAGGAGGTCTGGCGCTACCAGACGGGTGACGTCAAGCTTCCTGAGGATGTGGGGGAGACGACCTATCAGGTGACCCCACTCAAGATTGGCAATTCGCTCTATCTCTGCACGCCGCACAACTGGGCGATCGCGCTTGATGCGACGACCGGCAAACAGAAATGGAAGTATGACCCCAATGTCGGTTTGAACCCCGACCGCCAGCATCAGACCTGCCGCGGCGTGACCTATTACAAGGATCCGCAGATCGCTGCCGGGCAACCTTGTGCCGAACGCGTCTATCTCCCCACATCAGATGCGCGGCTGATTGCACTGGACGCAGCGAATGGACAGGTTTGCCGTTTCTTTGCGGAGAATGGTGTCCTGCGACTGGAGCAGAAGATGCCGCATAATCCGGCGGGCTACTACTATTCCACATCGCCGCCGGTCATCGCAGCAGGCAAGATCATCATCGGCGGTGCGGTCAACGACAATTATTCGACGCAAGAACAGTCCGGCGTCATCCGCGCTTTCGACGTCAACAGCGGCGCTCTGGTGTGGAACTGGGATTCCGGCAATCCGACGCAGACCCAGCCTTTGCCAGAAGGGCAGAAATATACGACCAATTCGCCCAATAGCTGGTCGGTGTTCAGCGTGGATGAGGAACTGGGGCTCGTCTACATTCCCCTTGGCAATCAGGTTCCCGACCAACTCGGCATGAACCGCTCCGAGAGCGTCGAGAAATATTCGGCGGGCATTGTCGCGCTGGATATCAACACCGGTGCCGACCGCTGGATGCGTCAGTTCGTTCATCACGATCTCTGGGACATGGACGTGCCAGCCCAGCCGGTTCTGATGAACCTCAGCAAGCCGGATGGCGCCATGGTGCCAGCACTGGTTGGGCCGACGAAGCAGGGCGATATCTACGTTCTCGATCGCCGCAATGGCGAGCCGATCCTGCCGGTTACGGAGCAGCCAGCACCGGGCGGCGCGATTCCAGAAGATCGCACGGCGCCGACGCAGCCGATTTCCGCGCTCAATTTCCGCCCGCCAACGCTGCAGGGCAAGGATATGTGGGGCGTCACCATGTTCGACCAGATGGTGTGCCGTATCCGGTTGAAGCAATTGAAGTATGACGGCCAGTATACGCCGCCTTCCTTGCAGGGAACGCTGGTCTATCCCGGCAATTTCGGCACCTTCAACTGGGGTTCGGTTGCGGTCGATCCGGAACGCATGGTGATGTTCGGCATGCCGACATACCTTGCTTTCACCTCGCAGCTCGTCCCACGTTCAGAGGTTCCACCGAAGGGTCAGGACGAGAAGGGTTCCGAACAGGGATTGAACCGCAATGATGGCGCTCCCTACGCTGTGCGCATGGGACCCTTCCTCGGTCCGCTTGGCATTCCCTGCCAGGCTCCGCCATGGGGCTATGTTACAGGCGCCGATCTGCGCACTGGCAAGATTGCCTACAAGCACAAGAACGGCACCGTGTATGACATGACGCCGCTTCCATTGCCCTTCAAGGTCGGTGTTCCGGGCATTGGTGGACCCATGATCACAAAGGGCGGCATCGCCTTCCTCGGTGCTGCGGTTGATAACTACCTACGCGCCTATAACCTCACGACAGGTGAACACTTGTGGGAAACGCGTCTGCCAGCAGGCGGTCAGGCAACACCCATGACCTATTCCGTCGACGACGGCCGCCAGTTCGTCGTGATGGTTGCCGGTGGCCACGGTTCGATCGGCACCAAGCCGGGCGATTATGTGATCGCCTACAGCCTGCCGCGACAGCGCCAATAACAACAAAAGCCCGCGACGATCGATTTCGTCGCGGGCTTTTTGATTCAGCCGATCTTGTTTTTAGTCCGTCTGTTCCGACACGAGTTTGTTGACGACGTCGGTTACGCCTCGGACGGAGCGGGCAACCTCTTCGGCGCGCTTTATCTGATTGTCGAGGAGCACGCGCCCCATCAAGGTGGCCGTTCCATCTTTGGTTGTGATAGAGATGTCTGCCGCATCCAGTCCACCTGCTTCAGCAAGCGCTGCCGCCACCTGCGCTTCAACCGCTGCTTCCGTCGGAAATTCGGTTACGACGGTCGGCGCTTTTTCATGAAAGGTCTGGGGTTTGAACACCACTTCTCTGCTCCGCGGTTCGAGTGTCAAAACTCAAACGCGCAAAAGAGCTCAAGGTTCAAGACTGCGAGAAGACGTTCGCGATGGCCGTTTGCAATTCGTTCTGTGTGAAAGGCTTGTTGAGATGGGGTCGCGACGGAAATTGTCCCGTCGGCAGTTCAGAATAGCCCGTTGCCAGGATAACAGGAACGCCCGGATGGGCTGCCTGTACCCGATCCGCCAGTTCCACGCCGGTCATCATCGGCATTGACTGGTCGGTTATGACCATATCGATATCTCGTCGCGACTGAAGCACCTTCAGCGCTTCAGGGCCGTTGAAGGCCTCAATAACGATGTGGCCCAGATCTTCCAGCATCATGGTGGTGTTCATCAGAACGAGAGCATCGTCATCAACGGCGAGCACGGTGAGTTTCTTGTCGAAAGGGGCAGACATACAGTTCAGGGGCTCCTCGGTCCTCACAGAAACAGCAGTGGAAACGACGACCGGAAGAATGATTTCCGCGCGGGTTCCAAAGCCAGGCTCACTGTGAAGACGCAGGAAGCCGCCTGATTGTTCCGTCAGCGCCTGAACCATGGCCAATCCAAGGCCCGTTCCTTTGCCGATCCCTTTTGTCGTGAAGAAGGGCCTCGTTGCCTTCTGCCGCCTTCCAGCATCGCGATCTTCCGGCGTGTAGAAATTGGAGAAATGACGGTCCAGGATCTCGTCGGGGTCGTATCCCTTGAGGCGGCGCGCACCAAGGTTCCAGCTGGCGACATGCCCGTCTTCATTAAGCATGTAGATCGCATAATCGATAATGGATTCGATCAGCAGCCGATAACGATCCTGCACGTGACGGCGCACAGTGCGGCCTTCAGCCATGTTCATACTCCCACCCCGATTCGCAGCCCGAACGAACTGATAGTTTGTCGCAAAGTTCCAGAGGAGCGATGTTTGATCCGCTACTTGACCGAGATCTTACATTCGTATTATGACTGACGAAATTCAAAATTCGTCAGTCATCAGGCGGAAGTCAATGAACGATCATTCTACAGTGGCGAGCGAGACATCCCGTCAGGACAATGTCGAGCGAATCCTCGATTGCGCCGAACGGGTGTTCAAACACTACGGCTATTCCAAAACGAATGTTGCCGATATCGCCAAGGAACTGTCGATGTCGCCCGCCAACATCTACCGGTTCTTTGCGTCGAAGGCCGATATTCACCAGGCCATCGCTCGGAGAATGCTTTCGGCGCAATATGACGCGCTAGCGGAGAACGCGGGCAGCAAGGCCTCTGCCGCAGACAGATTGCGGTCGCATACGCTTCTTCAGCACCGGCTGGTGATGGAGACGATGCTTGATGAGCAGAAGGTGCACGAGATGGTGCTCGTTGCAATCGACCAGCAATGGCCAGTGATCGAAGAGCATCTGACCCGCGTTCGCGGCATCATTGAAGAAATCATCCGGGATGGCATCGACGCGGGCGAGTTCCGCCAGCAGGACGCCCGCCTTGCGGCTGAGTGCTTCATGCATGCTGGTGTTTGTCTCTGTCACCCACAACTGGTGGCAAAGACGGCGGCACCTGATGAAGTCATGACACCTGAAGCCCTGATCGAGTTCGCGATCCAGGCGCTGCGTTAAACCTGCTCCGAGCGAGCGTGGAAAAGGAACCGCACGATGTCGGTTGTGGGATTGGGGAAACTGGGTGTGGCGATGGTGGCTCTTGCGGCCATGCTGTCCGGCTGCACGGACGAAAAGAAGACTGCGGAGCAGGTCATCCGCCCGGTAAAAGTGGTTGAAGTGAAGGCCCGCCAGGAAGATCCGGTGCTGCAATATTCAGGTTCGATCCGCGCCCGAACCGAGGTGCCGCTGGGTTTCCGTGTTGATGGCAAGATCGTTGTGCGTCTCGTCGATGTCGGCCAAAGGGTCAAGGCAGGACAGCCCGTCGCCCGTATTGATGTGACCGACTATGAACTCTCGGTACGTCGGGCCGAGGCCGAACTCGCCTCCGCCGAAAAGCAGGTGGAAATCTCGCAGCTGGCCCTCAAGCGTGCGGAGACCTTGCAGAGCCAGAACATCACCTCCCAATCCTCGCTGGAGCAGGCCCAGCTTGCGTCCCGCCAAGCGATCGCCCAGAGGGATGCGGCGCAATCTTCCCTGACGCAGGCGAAAAATCGCGTTGGCTACGGTGTGCTCTCGTCCGACGTCGACGGCATTGTCACGGCCGTCAATGCCGAAGCGGGTCAGGTTGTGGCGGCCGGTACGCCGGTCATCCGTGTTGCACAGGATGGTGCCAAGGAGATCGAGGTAGCCGTTCCAGAAGCGGAAATTCGCCAGTTTTCTCCCGGCAAGTCCGTCAAGACTTCCTTCTGGGCCGATGGCGATCTGGCGCTGGAAGGCAAGGTGCGGGAAGTGGCCGGCAGTGCAGACCAGCAGTCTCGCACATTCACCGTTCGCGTCAGCCTGCCGGATAGTGCCGCGCTGCGGCTGGGCATGACGGCGACCATTGCTGCTGAGGTTTCCGGCGGCGCCCCCGGTTTCGTGCTTCCGCTCGCGGCACTGGCAAAGCAGGACGGTAAATCGATCGTCTGGCTGGTCGATCGTGCATCCTCCAAGGTTCAGCCGCACCCGGTACAGGTTGACGGATTTGCCGAAGACGGCGTGCGCATCGCCGATGGCTTGAAGGCTGGCGATCTGGTTGTCGCTGCCGGAACGCAGTTCATGCAGCCTGACCTGCAGGTCAAAATTTACGAAGGCGAAGGCCAGACAGCAGGCGGTGCAACTTCCGCAGTCGCGCCTTCCAAGTCCTGATCGATCCGGGCACAGGGGATTAAGTCATGAAGGCGTTTCGCACACCCGGCTCGCCCAGGCAGCCGTTCAACCTCTCGCGCTGGGCGATTGCCCATCCCAGCATTGGTCGTTTCCTATTCGGGATCATCATTCTGATCGGCGGCCTCGGCATCATGAATATGGGCCAGAAGGAAGATCCGGACTTCACCTTCCGTGTCATGGTCGTGCAGGCCGTCTGGCCGGGCGCTTCCATCGAAGAAATGCAGGATCAGGTCGTCAACAAGATCGAACGTAAGCTGCAGGAAACGCCGCATCTCGATTGGGTGAAATCCTACACCCGTGCCGGTTTCTCGATTACCACGCTACAGATCAAGGGTAACACCAACTCTCAACAGGTGGCAGACGCCTTCTACCAGGTGCGCAAGAAGATCGGCGACATCGAGCAGGATCTGCCCAGCGGCGTTCTGGGTCCCTATTTCAATGACGAATTCGGCGATACCTATGTGACTCTGCACGCTCTGACTGGCGAAGGGTTCAGCTATCCCGAACTCAAGGACTTTGCGACCAAAGCCCGCGATATGCTGCTGGCGACCAAGGGTGTGGAAAAGGTTTCCATTCTTGGTGACCAGGCGGAGCGTATCTATATCGACGTATCGTCCAAGGTGCTGGCGGAGCGCAAGCTGACGCTCAACGATGTGCGAAACGCGCTGGCCGGCCAGAACAATGTCGATCCCGCAGGCAATGTACAGACGGCCACCCGCTCCGTGCGCATTACCGTGGAAGGGGGCATGCGGACGCCGGAAGATATTCGCGAACTGCGCATTCGCAGTGGTACGCAAGTGTTTCGGCTGGGCGATATCGCTACCGTCAGCAAGGGCCTGATCTCGCCTTATGACCGCAAGTTCCGTTTCAATGGCAAGGATTCGGTCCAGATCGGCGTGGTCATGCAGAATGGCTACAAGGTTACCGATGTCGGCAAATGGATCGAAGAGACCTATCGCAATTTCGAAAATGCGCTTCCCTATGGCGTAGAGGTTTCGCAGGTCGCCAACCAGCCGGAGGTCGTGCATGAGGCGATCGGCGAATTCACGCAGGCTCTTCTGGAAGCGCTGGTCATTGTTCTGGTCGTCTCGCTGTTGTCGATCGGTTGGCGTTCCGGCATCGTGATTGCCATCTCCATTCCGCTGGTGCTCGCGGCAACCCTTGCCATCATGTACGAGCTCGGCATCGAACTGCAGCGTATCTCGCTCGGCGCTCTCATCATCGCGCTCGGCCTTCTGGTGGATGATGCCATGATCGTGGTCGAAATGATGGAGCGAAAGCTGGAGGAGGGGCTCGAAAAGCTCAACGCCGCTACTTTCGCCTATTCCTCCACCGCCTTTCCCATGTTGACGGGTACGCTGATCACGACCGCGGGCTTCATCCCGGTCGGTTTTGCGGATTCGACCGCGGGCGAATATGTGCGATCTCTGTTCTATGTGGTCGGCATCGCACTGGTCACATCCTGGTTTGTCGCGGTCTATTTCACGCCCTGGCTCGGATACATGATCCTGAAGCAGCGCGCGCATGCGGGAACGCATCACGATGTCTACGACACGCGGTTTTACCGCGGGCTTCGCGCCACGGTTTCCTGGAGCGTGCGGCACCGGCTGATCGTGCTGGTGGCCACGCTTGGCGTCTTCGGCACCAGCCTATGGTCCTTCCAGTTCATTCCGCAGAGCTTCTTCCCTCAATCCTCGCGCCCGGAAATTCTCGTCGACATGTGGCTGCCGGAAGGCACCGCCATCGAAGAGGTGGAGCGTCAGGCGAAGGCGCTGGAAGCAAAGATCATGGACGATCCCGACAAGAAATTCGTGGCGACCTTTATCGGCGAGGGTGCGCCGCGCTTCTTCCTGCCGCTGGACCAACAGCTTCGTAACCCCAACTATGCCCAGTTGCTCGTCATGTCGAACGGTCTTGAAGAGCGGGAGCGGATGATCATCAAGCTGCGCAAGATTCTGGCGGAAGATTTCCCCACGGTTCGCGGCAAGGTGGATCGTCTGTTCCTGGGGCCGCCGGTCGGCTGGGCGGTGCAGATGCGCGTCATCGGTCCCGACCGTGAAGAAGTCCGCAAGATTGCCGATCAGGTGAAGCAGCGCTTCCACCAGAACCCGCAACTGGGCACGATCCATGACGACTGGCTGGAGTCGGTGACAACGATGAAGCTCGTCATCGACCAGGATCGGGCGAGGGCCCTCGGCGTGACCTCGCAGCGCGTCCGACAGATGCTCTATGCATCGATGTCGGGTGTGACGCTCGACCAGTTCCGTGATGGTGAAGAAACGGTGTCCATCGTCGCCCGCGAACCGGATGCCACACGCGACCTGCTGACAGCCGTCAACTCGGTCTATATTCCGACGGACAATGGTGCCTTCGTGCCAGTCAGCCAGATTGCCCGCATTGAGCCGGTGCAGGAAAACGGAATCGAATGGCGTCGCGACCGTCTGCCGACCATTACGATCAAGGCAACGGTTCCAGATGGCGTCGAACCGAACGATCTGGCGACCAAGATGTATGCTGGCATGGCGGACCTGCGCAGCAAGCTGCCTGCTGGCTATAAGGTCGAGATTCAAGGCGGCGCGGAAGATGCGGCGGAAAGCCAGATGTCGATTGCTGCCAAGGCACCGGTCATGCTGTTCGTGATCGTCGCGCTTTTGATGATCCAGTTGCAGCATTTCGGCAAGGCCATGCTGGTGCTGGCGACCGGGCCTCTCGGAATCATCGGTGCCGCTGCGGCACTGTTGATCACCGGCGCTCCCTTCGGCTTCGTGGCCATCCTCGGTGTTATCGCTCTGCTCGGCATCATCATCCGTAACTCGATCATTCTGGTGGACCAGATCGACCAGGATATCGCCTCAGGGATGGAGCGGAGCGAAGCCATCATCGGCTCTGCCGTTCGCCGCTTCCGTCCGATCATGCTGACGGCACTGGTGGCCGTGCTTGCGCTGATACCGATCTCACGCGGGCTTTTCTGGGGGCCGCTCGCCTATGCCATGATGGGTGGTATCATGGTTGCAACGGTCCTGACCATCCTTGTTCTACCTGCCGCCTACGCCCTGTTCTTTGGGCGGGACAAGGCTTCGAAATCCGGCGCTGGCGATAATGACGACCAACGCCGCGAGCAATTGTCGCTCAATCTTTCCACCGCCGCGGAGTGAGCGACTTGCGGGAAGCGGCGCACCCCTGCCGCTTCCCGCCCCCTGCCTTCGAACGGAGGCATCTGCGAAGTGCGGAATAAAGCACGCAAGGTGCCTGAAATCCGGCCAAAATTTGTTATTGTCGCGGGCGTTGAGGGTTTACCGTTCCTCGCAGGTTGCGAGGTGCATCGATAGGTTAGTGGCAACAATCGATCGCATCGGAGAGTTCCATGAAACGCCTTCTCATTCTCGGCACCGCGCTTGCCGCCATGGTTGCGGGCCCCGTTTTTGCCCAGCAGCCCAACAAGCTGCTGAACGCTTCCTACGACGTTGCGCGTGAGCTGTTCGCAGCCGAGAACGAAGCCTTCATCAAGCAAAATCCGGGCGTCAACATTGATCAGTCGCATGCAGGCACCTCAAAGCAGGCACGTGCCATCGCGGAGGGTCTTGAAGCTGACGTCGTCACCTTCAATCAGGTGACCGACATCGACTTCCTCGTGAAGCAGGGTTTCGTTTCAAAGGACTGGCAGAAGGCGTTTCCGAACAGTGCCTCGCCGTTCTATTCCTTCCCTTCCTTCCTTGTGCGGGCCGGAAACCCCAAGAACATCAAGGACTGGAATGATCTTGCACGCGATGACGTGAAGGTCGTCTTCCCGAACCCCAAGACCTCCGGCAATGCGCGTTACACCTATCTTGCAGCCGTTGCCTATGCGCGTGAAGTCTTCAAGGGCGACGAGGAAAAGGTCGAGGCTTTCGTCAAGAAGATCTTCGACAATGTTCCCGTCTTCGATACCGGAGGCCGTGCAGCCACCACCACTTTCGTCGAGCGTGAAACGGGCGATGTTCTGATCACCTTCGAGGCGGAAACGCGCGGCATTGCCAAGCAGTACGGCAAGGACAAGGTGGAGAGCGTCATTCCATCGGTTTCTCTTCTGGCGGAATTCCCGGTTGCAGTCGTGGACAAGGTTGCCAAGAAGCGCGGCTCGGAAGAGCTGTCCAAGAAGTATCTGGACTTTCTCTACAGTGAACAGGGCCAGCGGATCGCCGCCGAGTTCGGCCACCGGGTGCTGAACGAAAAGGTTGCCGCCGAGTTCAAGAACGAATTCCCGCAGATCCGTCTTGTGAAGGTCGACGATGTGTTTGGCGGTTGGGACAAGATCCAGAAGGAACACTTCGCTTCCGGTGCGACGCTGGACAAGCTATACGGCAGTCGCTGAATTCTCCTCCCAAGGAAGGGCCAGCCCGGTGGTTTTGCGACCGCCGGGTTTGCTTGTTTAGAACAGGAAGCCAATCGTGAGACGTAATGTCCTGCCCGGCCTGCATCTGTCGCTGGGCATTACCCTTTTTTATGTGGGCCTCATCGTTGTCCTGCCGTTGGCAGCGCTTGTCTTCAAGGCTGCAAGCCTTGGACCCGCTGAATACTGGTCAATTGTCTCGTCCCCGCGTGCGCTTGCGAGCTACAAGGTCACAGCACTTTCGGCGCTTGTTGCCACGCTGTTCAACCTCGTCTTCGGATTGGCGCTCGCCTGGGTTTTGACGCGCTACCGATTTCCGGGGCGCCGTATCGTTGATGCCATGGTGGACTTGCCTTTCGCCTTGCCGACAGCGGTTGCTGGCATTTCGCTGACGGCACTGTTTTCGAATAATGGCTGGTTCGGGTCTGTCCTGTCCGAAGCGGGCCTCAAGGTGGCCTATACGCCGATTGGCATCATGATCGCCATGTGCTTCACCAGTCTGCCATTCATCGTGCGAACGGTTCAGCCGGTGCTGGAAGATCTAGATCCGGCGCTGGAAGAGGCGGCGCAATCTCTCGGCGGCTCGGACTGGACGATTTTCCGCAAGGTCATTCTGCCGCTTTTGACACCTGCCCTGCTGGCAGGGCTCTCCCTTTCCTTTGCCCGCTCGCTGGGTGAGTTCGGCGCCATCATCTTCATTGCCGGAAATCAGCCGATGTCGACGGAAATCACGGCGCTTTTGATCTTCATTCGGCTGGAGGAATATGATTATCAGGCGGCGGCGGCGATTGCGTCGGTCCTGCTCCTGACGGCCTTTGCCATGCTGGCGGTAACCAACTGGCTGCAATCACGCGCATTGCGCTACACGGTGAAGGGCTGACGATGAGCGCTGTTGCTTCTCACAAGAAACCGCCACGCGTCGGCGATGGACCTGTTTTTCGTCGGCTGCTGATCGGCATCGTGCTCAGTCTCGGGGCGCTGCTCATTCTGGCACCTCTGCTCGTGATCGGCCACGAGGCGTTCAAGCAGGGGGTGAAGGTCTATACGTCCACGCTCAATCACCCCGATACGCGTCATGCAATCATGATGACGGTAATCACAGCGCTGATTGCCGTGCCTGTAAACACGGCCTTCGGTGTGGCAGCGGCCTGGGCCATCACCAAGTTTGATTTTCGCGGCAAGCGTCTGTTGCTGGTGGTGATCGAAATCCCGTTCTCCGTTTCGCCCATCGTTGCCGGTGTCGCCTATCTCTTTGTCTATGGTCTGCAGGGCTTGTTCGGACCGTGGCTCGATGCGCATGACATCAAGATCCTGTTTGCGTTGCCGGGCATCGTGCTGGCCTCCATGTTCGTGACGGCTCCCTTCGTCGCACGCGAACTCATTCCGTTGATGCAGGCGCAGGGGCGGGATCTGGAAGAGGCTGCGACCTCGCTCGGCGCTTCGGGCTGGCGCACGTTTTTCTCGGTCACGCTTCCCAACGTCAAATGGGCACTGCTCTATGGCGTGGTTCTCTGCAATGCCCGCGTGATGGGTGAATTCGGCGCGGTTTCCATTGTTTCGGGAAATATTCGCGGCCAGACCAATACGCTGCCACTGCACATCGAGCTGCTCTATCACGATTATCAGGCAGCCGGTGCCTTTGCCTCGGCCTCCATCCTGGCGCTTCTCGCCGTCTTCACCATTATTGCCAAGGTTGCGCTGGAGCGTCGCGGTGCCGGACGCCGCAAGGCCCAAGCCACTGACGCCGTTTCGACAGGACATTGATTACCATGGAAATTCGTCTCGATAACGTCATCAAGACCTTCGATACCTTCCGCGCCGTGCATGGGGTTTCGCTGACCGTGGAAAGCGGGGAGCTGATTGCGCTGCTCGGTCCGTCCGGTTCCGGCAAGACAACGATCCTGCGCATGGTGGCAGGACTGGAATATGCCGATGGCGGTCACATCTATTTCGGCGATCAGGATGCCACCGACATTCCGGTGCGCGACCGCGGCGTTGGCTTCGTCTTCCAGCACTATGCGCTTTTCCCCCATATGACGGTGGCGGAAAACATCGGCTTCGGCATGAGCGTTTCCAAGGTCAAGCGTAGCAAGGCCGAGATTGCCGCACGCGTGAACCAGCTTTTGAAGCTGGTTCGCCTTGAAGGTCTTGGAGATCGCTTCCCGGCACAGATTTCCGGCGGGCAAAGACAGCGCGTGGCGCTCGCCCGTGCGCTTTCGGTCGATCCCAAGGTCTTGCTGCTGGATGAACCCTTCGGAGCGCTGGACGCCAATGTGCGCCACGATCTGCGCCGCTGGTTGCGGGAGATCCATGATGAACTGGGTATCACCACCATCTTCGTGACGCACGATCAGGAGGAGGCGCTGGATCTTGCGGATCGCGTCGTCATTCTGAAGGACGGCAAGATCGTTCAGCAAGGCACGCCGCAGGAGGTTTGCCGTGATCCGAAGAATGCCTTCGTGCTGAAATTCCTAGGGGATGCCAACCGGCTGATTGGCGAGGTGCGTGACGGGCAGGCGCGTGTTGCAGGCGTTGCCGTGGCTGCTGCTGACGGTGTGGCGGATGGGCCGGCGGAAATCTATGCCCGCCCCCGTGATCTCGACTGGTCGGCTGCGGGACCGGGCGTTTCTGCAACCGTTTCCCGCGTTCTGGATCGGCCCGGTGAGCGACGCGTGATTGCAACCGCCTCGACCGGTGAGCTGCTTGAGTTCGACGTGGACCCGGAGCGTGACATCACGGCTGGCGATACGGGCTTCGTAACGCTGAGGCGGGCAAAAGTGTTCGCGATCTGATTGTTCAATCATTCCGAAAATACAAAAAAAGGCGCCGGTTGCCCGACGCCTTTTCTCATCACAGCGGCTGAAACGCTCAGTTCATCTGGCTGACGAAGCGGGTTTCCAGATAGGCTTCGACAGCCTCGGAACCGCCTTCGGTGCCATAGCCCGAATCCTTGATGCCGCCGAACGGCACTTCTGGAATGGCCAGACCATTGTGGTTGATGGTCAGCATGCCGGCTTCCAGTCGCTGGCTGAGCGCGTGCGCGGTCTTGACCGAGCCTGTGAAGGCGTAGGATGCGAGGCCGAAGGGCAGGCGGTTGGATTCTTCCAGCGCCTCATCCAGCGTGGAGAAGCGGTTGACGATGGCGATCGGGCCGAAGGGCTCTTCGTTCATCATGTGTGCGGAGGTCGGCACATCAGTCAGAACCGTCGGCTCGAAGAAGTGGCCCTTGTTGCCGATGCGCTTGCCGCCCGTCTTCAGAACGGCGCCCTTGGAAACGGCATCCTGAATCATCCCTTCCATGGCCGGGATGCGGCGCTCATTGGCAAGCGGCCCCATGGTCACGTCAGCCTCGAGGCCGTTGCCGACCTTCAGGTTTTCAGCATACTTCACGAGACCGTCGATGAACTGGTCGGCAACGCCATCCTGGATGAGGAAGCGCGTGGGAGCGACGCAGACCTGACCAGCATTGCGGAACTTCGCAGCAGCAGACACTTCGATAGCCTTTTCCAGATCGGCATCGTTGAAGACGACGACAGGGGCATGACCGCCGAGTTCCATGGTCGCACGCTTCATGTGCTTGCCGGCAAGGGCCGCCAGATGCTTGCCAACCGGGGTCGAGCCGGTGAAGGAGATCTTGCGGATGACCGGATGCGGGATCAGGTATTCGGAAATTTCAGCCGGGACACCATAGACGAGGTTGACCACGCCAGCCGGAATCCCAGCATCAGCAAAGGCGCGGATGAGTTCTGCCGGGGAGGCGGGGGTTTCTTCCGGTGCCTTGACGATGATCGAGCAGCCAACAGACACGGCCGCGGAAAGCTTGCGCACGATCTGGTTGATCGGGAAGTTCCAGGGTGTAAAGGCAGCCACCGGGCCAACCGGGAACTTGATCGCCATGTTGGAAACGCCACCAAAACGGGCCGGGATGATCTGGCCGTAGGTGCGGCGTGCCTCTTCGGCGAACCAGTCGATGGTATCGGCGGCATTGTTGATTTCCGCCTTGGACTGCGCAATCGGCTTGCCCTGTTCGCGCGTCATCAGCCAGGCGATGTAATCAATCCGCTGGCGTACAATGTCGGCGGCCTTGCGCATGATCTTGGAGCGCTCAAAGGCAGAGGTGTCACGCCAGATCTTGAAGCCCTTGTCAGCGGCTTCCAGCGCCAGATCGAGGTCAGCCTTTTCCGCATGCGCGATCTTGCCAATGATTTCCTGCGTGGCCGGATCTTCGACGGGAATCGTCTTGCCGCCAACAGCGTCGCGCCATTCGCCGGCAATGAAGAGCTTTACATCTGGATAGCTATGCATGGTGACCTCGTTTTGAGTTCAGAACGTCGCAGGATGCGCGACAGGCGCCATCGGGGCCGGCGCCTAAGCCTTTGTAGGTTTCGGTCCCTCACGTAGGACAATTGATCGCCACAATCAACGCCCTCAACAAAAAGTATTACTAATAAAAAGGCAGGCGTGAGTGACCGGATCACCCACGCCTGACATTTCAACCGGGATCTCTTCAGTGGTTTCTAAAAGAACGCCTGGATACCGGTCTGAGCGCGTCCGAGGATCAGTGCATGAACATCATGCGTGCCCTCGTAGGTGTTCACCGTTTCCAGGTTCTGCGCGTGGCGCATGACGTGATATTCGATCTGGATGCCGTTGCCGCCGTGCATGTCACGAGCCTGTCTTGCAATATCCAGCGCCTTGCCGCAGTTGTTGCGCTTGACGATGGAAATCATTTCCGGTGCCATCTTGTGGTCGTCCATCAAGCGACCGACGCGCAGGGAACCCTGTAGGCCAAGGGCGATTTCGGTCTGCATGTCGGCCAGTTTCTTCTGGAACAGCTGGGTGCCGGCAAGCGGCTTGCCAAACTGTTTGCGATCAAGGCCATATTGACGAGCGCGCATCCAGCAATCTTCCGCTGCACCCATGACACCCCAGGAAATGCCATAGCGAGCACGGTTAAGGCAGCCGAACGGACCCTTGAGGCCAGACACATTTGGCAGAAGCGCATCCTCGGAGACTTCCACACCATCCATAACGATCTCGCCGGTGATCGACGCACGCAGGGATAGCTTGCCACCGATTTTCGGTGCGGAAAGACCCTTCATGCCCTTTTCCAGCACGAAGCCACGGATCTCGTTATTGTGGGCTTCAGACTTTGCCCAGACGACGAAAACATCTGCGATCGGCGCGTTCGAAATCCACATCTTCGAGCCACGCAGGCGATATCCGCCTTCGATCTTCTCGGCGCGGGTCTTCATGCCGCCCGGATCGGAACCGGCATCCGGCTCGGTCAGGCCGAAGCAGCCAATCAATTCGCCAGAGACGAGACCCGGCAGGTACTTTTTCCTCTGCTCGTCCGACCCGTAGGCATAGATCGGATAGATCACAAGCGAGGACTGCACGCTCATCATGGAGCGATAGCCTGAGTCGATGCGTTCGACTTCGCGCGCGACCAGACCATAGGCCACGTAGGAGGCATTGGCTGCGCCATATTCTTCTGGCAGCGTGACGCCGAGGAGGCCTGTCTGTCCCATCAGGCGGAACAGTTCCGGTTCGGTTGTTTCGGATAGGTAGGCTTCCTGGATGCGCGGCAGAAGTTCAGCCTTGCCGAAGGCGGCAGCCGCGTCGCGGATCATCCGCTCGTCTTCTGTCAGCTGGTCGTCCAGCAGAAAGGGGTCAGCCCAGTTGAATGCCGTGCGGTCGCTCATCGTCAAAACCTCCAGAAAAATGTGGGTGCATAATGGGGAAGCGCGGCATCAGCGTAAAGCGCCGTTTACTCACGTTGATATGAGCTATAGGAATAGGCCATGACCAATCTCAGCCGCAGGCTTCTTCCTTCCACCAGTGCTCTGGCCGCGTTCGAATCCGTGGCGCGGCTGGGTAGTTTTTCGTCGGCCGCCGATGAGCTTTCTCTGACACAAGGGGCAATCAGCAGGCAGATTTCCGGTCTTGAAGACCAGCTTGGTATTCTTCTGTTTGAAAGAAGCAGCCGCGGTGTAGGGCTGACCGAGGCAGGGCGTGCCTATGCCAAGGCGATTGGTGCAGCGCTTTCGCAAATCCGCACCGCTTCGCTACAGGCCATGACGAAACGGCATGGCGACACCTTGAATCTGGCCATGCTGCCCACCTTCGGCACGCGGTGGCTTTTGCCGCGTATTCCTCGCTTTGTTGCGGCTCACCCAGAAATCACACTGAATTTCGCCACGCGCATCGGTGTCTTCGATTTCGAGCAGGATGGTCTGGATGTGGCGATCCACATTGGTCAGCCCAACTGGCCGGGCGCGGAATGCACCTTCCTGATGGATGAAATGGTGGCTCCAGTCTGTAGCCCGGACTTCCTGCGCCAGAATCCCGTCTCAAAGCCGGAAGATCTGGCTAGCCTGCCGCTTTTGCACATGGCATCGCGTCCAGGCGCCTGGACGCATTTTTTCGAAACGCTTGGAATTTCTGCCGTTCCGGCACCCGGCATGCGGTTTGAACAATTCGCAAGCGTGGCTCAGGCTTGTAGTGCCGGGCTTGGCGTGGCGCTGATGCCGCTCTTTCTCATCGAGGCAGAGTTGCAGGCGGGAACCCTGGTAGAAGCCTATCCTCAGCAGGTGCGTAGTCCCAGTTCCTATTACCTCGTGGCACCTATCACGAAGATGGATCTGAAGCCCGTTGCCGTATTTCGTGCCTGGCTGATTGAGGAAGTGGGCCGCTGGCGCAACGAACCCTTCTATGCATGAAAGGATGAGATGATGGAGCCGCACGCGTTCTGGCAGGAGATCCATCCACCTCAGTCCTTTCCGGCTGCCGGCCCGCATCAGGGCTTCTATCCGGCAAGCCTGAAGGATGGGCGTCAGTTGCGTCTGCCGATCCGGCCTCTCTCCGACGGCGTGCACGCACTGGCGTCTCTCATCATCAATCAGGCTGCCTTTGAGGTGGTTGAAGTGCTGGCCGAACAATTGGCGGAGCAGCTTGCTGCGGAGAATGTCGAGGTCATCGTTGGCCTGCCGACGCTGGGCCTGACGCTGGCTGCGGCGGTGGCGCGCAAGCTCGGTCACAGCCGTTATGTGCCATGCGGCAATTCCCGCAAGTTCTGGTATCGGGATGAGCTTTCGGTGCCGATCTCGTCCATTACGACGCCCGATCAGGTGAAGAGGCTCTATCTCGATCCGCGTATGCTGCCGCTGATCGAGGGACGTCGCGTGGCCCTGGTGGATGATGTGCTTTCCAGCGGAACCTCGATTGTTGCCGGGTTGACGCTTCTGGCGCAGGTCGGGGTTGAGCCCGTGGCAATTGGCGCCGCCATGTTGCAGACACGCCGCTTCGAAGAGGCACTCGACGCTCTCGATGTTCGATGGAAACCGCGGGTTCGAGGCGTTCTGCAGACACCCTGTCTGCGGCGTGTTGCCAATGACGCGTGGATATGACGCGGCACTTTTCGCCTTGCGGTCTGCCCCGAAGAATCTAGGATCGCCGTATCCTCGCAAATCTGCATAATCGGAAATCACAATGGAATTAGTCTTCGACGGCCACAACGACGTTCTCCTGCGGCTGTGGCGGAACATGCGAAATGGCGCCGATCCGGTCCGTGAATTCATGCAAGGAACGCGTGAAGGGCACATTGACGGTCCGCGCGCCAAGGCAGGTGGATTGGCAGGCGGGCTCTGTGCCATCTACATTCCCTCGGGCGATTTGATTTTGCAGGAACCGGACGGACAAGGGCATTATGTAACGCCGCTCGCCGCACCGCTGGCGCGGCAGCCATCACTCGACATTGCGATGGAGAAATTCGCTGTCGCGCTGCAGCTGGACCGCGCCGATGCCTGGCGGATCTGCCGCACGGTGCCGGAGATCCGCGCGGCTATGGATCAGGGTATCTTTGCCTGCGTGATGCATATGGAAGGATGCGAGGCAATCGGTGCTGATCTTGCCGCGCTCGACGTGTTCCATGCGGCGGGCCTTCGCTCGCTCGGTCCGGTCTGGAGCCGCCACAACATCTTCGGCCATGGTGTGCCGTTTGCCTATCCGATGTCGCCGGACACGGCCCCCGGTCTGACGGATGCAGGTTTTGCACTGGTGAAGGAATGCGATCGTCTGGGTATCGTCATCGATCTGGCCCACATCACGGAAAAAGGCTTCTGGGATGTGGAGAAAACCTCTGAAAAGCCGCTCGTTGCCAGCCATTCCAATGTGCATGCGCTGACAGAGGTTGCGCGTAACCTGATCGACAAGCAGCTGGATGCGATCCGCGAGCGAAAAGGTCTGGTCGGTCTCAACTATGCCGTCACCATGCTGCGGCCCGATGCGCGCGACGATGCCGACACCTCGCTGGATCTCATGGTGCGCCACATCGATTACATGGTCGAGCGGATGGGCATTGAATGCGTGGCTCTGGGTTCCGACTTCGACGGAGCTACCGTTCCACAGGAAATTAATGATGCGGCTGGCAACCAGAAACTGGTTGCGGCGCTCAGAAACGCGGGATACGGTCAGGAAGATCTAATAAAGCTCTGCCGTGAAAACTGGTTCAGGATCTTTGCGGAAACCTGGGCTTGAGAGTCGGTTAAGTGCTTTAAAAAACACTATTTTAAAGAAATGGGGAACCAGACCATGAACGCGTTCAATCGAAGCCTCCGCCTCCTTGGCACAAGTGCTGCACTCTCTGTCATGATGCTGTCTGCGCCGCAGGCTTTTGCCGCAACGCCAGCCGATACGCTGGTTGTCGGCTTTGCCATCGACGATATCATTTCGCTTGATCCAGGCGAGGCTTTCGAGCTTTCCACAGCCGAAGTGACCGCCAACACTTATGAGAAGCTGGTTACACTTGATCCCAACGACACGTCCAAGGTTGTCGGTCAGCTGGCGGAAAGCTGGAAGATTTCCGACGATGGTCTGACCTATACGTTCAAGCTGAAGCCGAACCTGAAGTTTGCGTCCGGCAATCCGATCACGGCAGAGGACGTGGCCTACTCGTTCGAGCGCGCCGTGAAGCTCGACAAATCGCCAGCCTTCCTGCTGACGCAGTTCGGTTTGAAGGGTGACAATGTCGCCGAAAAGGCGAAGGCTGCCGATGCCTCGACCTTCGTTCTGACGGTCGACAAGCCTTACGCGCCGAGCTTTGTCCTGAACGTTCTGACGGCCACGGTTGCCTCGGTCGTTGACAAGAAGGTTGTTGCTGCCAAGGCCAAGCCGGTTACGGTCACCGCCGAAGCCAAGTGGGACAATGATTTCGGCAACGAATTCCTGAAGACCGGCTATGCCGGTTCCGGACCGTTCAAGGTACTGACCTGGAAGGCGAACGAAGCTGTCGTTCTGGAAGCCAACCCGAATTTCCAGGGCGAAAAGCCCAAGCTGAAGCGCGTCATCTACCGCTACATGAAGGAAAGCGCCTCGCAGCGTCTGGCCCTTGAAAATGGCGATATCGATATTGCCCGTAACCTGGAGCCGAATGATCTTAAGGCGATTTCGTCCAAGTCCACGCTGGCCCAGACGTCCGCTCCAAAGGGCACTGTCTATTACATTGGCCTGAACCAGAAGAACCCGAACCTTGCCAAGCCGGAAGTGGTCGAGGCGTTCAAGTATCTGATGGACTACGATGCGATCGGCGCGACGTTGATCAACGGCATCGGCAAGATCCACCAGACCTTCCTGCCGGAAGGCCAGCTGGGTGCAAGCTCTGAAAATCCCTACAAGCTGGATGTTGCCAAGGCCAAGGAACTGCTCGCCAAGGCTGGTCTGAAGGACGGCTTCAAGGTGACGATGGATGTGCGTAACACGCAGCCCGTAACCGGTATTGCCGAAGCCTACCAGCAGACGCTGGCGCAGGCAGGTGTGAAGCTGGAAATCATTCCGGGAGATGGTAAGCAGACGCTGACCAAGTACCGCGCTCGCCAGCACGATATGTATATCGGCCAGTGGGGTTCGGACTATTTCGATCCGAACTCGAATGCCGAGACATTCACGGCCAATCCGGACAATTCGGATGCGGGCAAGGTGAAGACGCTTGCTTGGCGCAATGCCTGGGATGTGCCGGAACTGACGAAGCAGACGCAGGCTGCACTTCTGGAGAAGGACAGCGCAAAGCGCGCCGAGATCTACCAGAAGCTTCAGAAGGAAGTTCTGGCCAAGGGTCCGTTCGTTATCATCTTCCAGCAGGTGGAAGTGGCGGGCTATTCGGCCAAGCTGAAGGGCTTCAAGCTCGGTCCAAGCTTTGACACCAACTTCGTCTACAACATCTCGAAGGAATAAGGACCGGTTCCTTGACGCTTCCCGAGACGAGCGGAGCGACGCGGCCACGGCGGCGTCGCAACAACCGCACGGTATGGGCCGTCCTGCGTTTTGCGGTGACGGTCCTGACCACCTTCCTTGGCCTGTTGGCCGTTACCTTCTTCATCGGTCGCGTGGTGCCCATCGATCCGGCGCTCGCCATTGTCGGCGATCGTGCGCCAGCGCATGTGGTGGAGCGTGTGCGGGAAGAGCTGGGCTTGAATCTGCCGCTCTGGCAGCAGTTTTTCATCTACCTGAAACAGGTTCTCTCCGGTGATTTCGGTACCTCGGTGCTGACCAGCAATCCGGTGCTTGAAGACATCAAGCGTGTGTTTCCGGCGACCATGGAGCTCGCAACCGTCGGCACCCTGATCGGCGCTTTGTTCGGCGTGCCCCTCGGCGTGCTGGCGGCGGTGAAGCGCGGCAGCCTGGCCGACCAGGTGGTGAGGGTGGTCGGGCTCATCGGCTATTCGGTGCCGGTGTTCTGGCTGGCGCTTCTGGCCTTGCTGTTCTTTTATGCCAAGCTGAACTGGGTTGCCTATCCCGGTCGTATCGACGTTGTCTACGAATACACGTTCACTTCGCCCACCGGCTTCTACCTGTTCGATGCCATCATGCAGGGCGAGTGGGAAGTCTTCCGGGATCTCTTTCGGCACATCATCCTGCCCGCTTCTCTGCTCGGATATTTTTCGCTCGCCTATATCAGCCGCATGACGCGCTCCTTCATGCTGAACGAGTTGAGCCAGGAATACATCGTGGCCGCCCGTGCCAAGGGGCTTTCCGAGGCCCGCATCATCTGGTTTCATGCGCTCAGAAACGCAGCTGTGCCGCTGATTACCGTCATCGCGCTTTCCTATGCGGGGCTGCTGGAAGGTTCGGTTCTGACTGAAACGATCTTCTCCTGGCCGGGCTTGGGCCTTTACATCACCAATTCGCTGCAGAACGCGGATATCAACGCCGTGCTGGGTGGCACGCTTGCTGTGGGTGCCGTTTTCGTGACCATCAATCTCTTGTCCGATCTGCTTTACCGGACGCTCGATCCGAGGACGCGCAGCCGATGACGAGCCTTGATACCCCATTGAAACCCTATAGCCGCGAATGGCTGCTATCCGACCGTCCGACAACCCGCAGGCAGGCGCAACTTGGCCGCGCCTATGTCGTCTGGCGCCGTTTTTCGGAAAACCGGCTGGCGCTGCTTGGTCTCCTGATCATCATCGCGCTGATCGTGGTGGCGGCTCTGGCGGATGTCATTTCGCCGCATAATCCGGTGATCGGGGATCTGCGCAATTCGCGCCTGCTGCCGCCGGGGTCGGAGGGCTTTCTTCTGGGAACCGACGATCAGGGTCGCGATATTCTCTCACGCCTCATCCACGGCTCGCGGCTGACTCTGATGGTCGTGGTGCTGGTGGCCGTGATCGCGGCACCCATCGGCCTGCTGGTGGGAACGGTTGCTGGTTATGCGGGTGGCTGGATCGATGCCATCTTGATGCGGATCACCGATATTTTTCTGGCCTTTCCGAAGCTCGTTCTGGCGCTGGCGCTTGTCGCGGCACTTGGTCCGGGGATTGAGAATGCCATTCTGGCGATTGCCGTCACCTCCTGGCCACCTTACGCCCGTATCGCTCGCGCCGAGACACTGACCTTCCGCAATTCGGAATTCATCTCGGCAGTCAAGCTGATGGGGGCATCTCCCTTCCGCATCGTGCTTCGGCACGTCATGCCGCTCTGTACGTCCTCGCTGATCGTTCGCGTGACGCTGGATATGGCAGGCATTATTCTAACGGCGGCTGGCCTCGGTTTCCTCGGTCTTGGCGCACAGCCGCCGCTGCCGGAATGGGGCGCGATGATTGCCTCTGGGCGTCGCTTCATTCTCGACCAGTGGTGGGTTGCCGCCATGCCGGGTTTTGCCATCCTCATCGTCAGCCTCGGTTTCAATCTGCTGGGCGATGGCTTGCGCGATGCACTCGACCCGAAGGAGGCCGGACAATGAGCCCGCTTCTGACAGTCAATAATTTGCGCGTGAGCTTTCCAACCCGCACTGGCGAAGTCAATGCCGTGCGCGGCGTCTCTTTCACGCTGGGTCGTGAGCGGCTTGGCATCGTTGGTGAGTCCGGCTCCGGCAAATCGCAGACCGGTCGCGCCATCATGGGGCTGACGCCGGGTCATGCGAAGATTACGGCAGATAGCCTGAACTTCGATGGTATTGATCTTCTGTCCGTTTCTGCGCGGCAAAGGCGGGATCTGCGCGGCAAGCGCATGGCGATGATCCTGCAGGATCCGAAATATTCGCTTAATCCGGTCATGCCCATCGGCAAGCAGATTATCGAAACCCTCAGGACCCATGAGCGTGTCTCGGCAAGGGAAAGCAGGCAGCGTGCGCTGGCCATGCTGGAGGCGGTGCAAATCCGCGATCCGGAACGCGTCTTCGATCTCTATCCGCATGAAGTATCCGGCGGCATGGGCCAGCGTATCATGATTGCCATGATGCTTGTTTGCGGCCCGGAGTTGCTGATTGCGGATGAACCGACATCCGCGCTTGATGTGACGGTGCAGCTGGAAGTGCTCGGCATTCTGGACAGACTGGTGGCCGAGCGCGGCATGGGGTTGATTTTCGTCAGCCATGATCTGAGGCTTGTCTCCTCCTTTTGCGATCGCGTTCTGGTGATGTATGCGGGCCGCGTGGTGGAGGAGTTGCCGTCTGCCAATCTGGCCGCGGCGCAGCATCCCTATACGCAGGGTCTTTTGAACTGCCTGCCGACGATCGGCAGCCATCGGCATCCGCTTCCGGTGCTGGAGCGCAAGGTGGAGTGGGCGCAATGACAGGTACAGCACTTTCCGTTCGCGACATGGTCGTGACATTCGACGAGTTTGTCGCGCTCAACCATGTGACCATGAATGTGAACGAGGGCGAATCCTTCGGGATCGTGGGCGAATCCGGTTCGGGCAAATCCACGCTGCTGCGGGCAGTTGCGGGATTGAATGTCTTTGAATCCGGCAGCCTTACGGTGGCGGGCCGCAGCTATTCCGGTTCGCGTCGCGACAAGGAGTTCTACAGCACCGTCCAGATGGTGTTTCAGGACCCCTATGGTTCGCTGCATCCGCGCCAGACGGTGGATCGGCTGCTGCTGGAGCCGCTTGCCATCCATGGTTTTACGGATGTGGATGCCCGCATCGCCCGCGCGCTGGATGAGGTGGGTCTGGGTTCCGGCTTCCGGTTCCGCTATTCGCACCAGCTTTCGGGCGGTCAGCGCCAGCGGATTGCCATTGCCCGTGCGCTGATCCTGGAGCCGAAAATCCTGCTTCTCGACGAGCCGACTTCTGCACTCGATGCCTCCATCCAGGCGGAAATCCTCAACCTGCTGGAGCAGGCGCGCAAGGACCGGAACCTCACCTTCATCATGGTCAGCCATGATCTCGGGGTTATCAGCCATATGTGTGAGCGGCTGGCGGTGATGAAAAAGGGTGAGGTTGTCGAAACCGTTTCCGTTGAAGCTCTGGAAAAACGCGAGTTTTCGGAAGAGTATACGCGCCAATTGCTTGTGGCGAGTGAGGGCTTCCGCCGATCCGCCTGAAGCCCTTTTTTACGGTTGGCGGATATCGATGCAGCTTCGGGCCCTGATGTATTTCGATGAAGTGGTGCGCACCAATTCCATGCGGGCCGCGGCGGAGAACCTGAATGTGGCGGCAACCGCCGTTAGCCGTCAGATCGAGAATCTCGAACATTATTTCGGCACGCCGCTGGTTGAACGCAGCAGCCGCGGCATTCGCCTGACGGCGGCGGGTGAGCTTCTGGCGGCACGGGCGGGAAAGACCTTGCGCGAGCTGGAGCATGTGCATCAGCTGATCGATGATCTCCAGGGGCTCCAGCGTGGGCGCGTGGTGATCTATGCCAACGGGGCTGCGGTGGCGAACCTTCTCGCGCCCGTGCTTGCGCAGTTCAGCCTGAAATATCCGAATCTGCGGTTCGAGGTGGCGATCACCACGGCACGGCAGGCCATCGAGGCCTTGTCGAGCGCCGAGGCCGATCTTGTCGTCACCCTGTTTGCGCCCAAGCTGACAGGGGTCAAGGTGCGGCTTCGCTCGGAAGTCGCCTATGATCTCATTACCTCTGCCAAGCACGCGGCGGCGGGTCTTGCCGAAATCTCGCTCAAGGATGTGGCTACATTGCCTTTGGCGCTGCCGGACAAGAGTTTCGGTGCGCGTCAGGCTTTCGAGGAGCAGTTTGCCAAGGTCGGTGTCGAACTCGATCCGGTTTTCGTCACAGGATCATTGGAGATGCTGAAGGAGCTGGTCTTACGCGAAGCGGCGGTGACGCTTTTGCCGAGGCTGACCATCACGCGCGAAATCGAGATGGGTCTTCTGTCTGCTATCCCGATCTCCGGCGGACGAGCGGTAAAGACGGCGATTGAGCTCTGCGTCGCGCCCGATCGCCAGCTTTCCTTTGCTGCCGCCAAGCTGGTGGATTTCATCGATGCTTTCATGCGCGGCGCAGAACCCCGCAAGGCAGGCCAGAAGCCGAAGAGGGGTGTGTAGCGATTTCGGCTACACAGAGCACACAAAATTGGTCATTGTGTGTGCGCCTGTGAAGTGCCAGTATTTTCGCATAAACAGCTTTGCTGCCGCGCTTGAAACGGCAGATGGAGCAAGACCCAGGGGATTTTCAAGCATGCCACGCCTCACGCTTTCCACCTCGACCGGCTTTTCGCGCCGAACCTTCGTCGCTCTTTCACTGGCAGCTGGAGTCGCCTTGAGTGCGCTTGGTTCTGCGCAGGCGGCGCCCAAAACATCGCTGTCGCTCGGAATGTCGGTCGAGCCCTCCGGACTTGATCCGACGGCAGCGGCACCAGTCGCTATCGGTCAGGTGACGTGGCAGAACATCTTCGAAGGCCTGACGACCATCGACAAGGACGGCAAGGTGCAGCCGCAGCTGGCCGATAGCTGGACGATCTCGCCGGACGGGCTGACCTATACGTTCAAGCTGCGTTCGGGGGTGATGTTCCACAATGGCGAGGCCTTCGATTCTTCGGTCGCGAAATTCTCGATTGATCGGGCCCGCGCTGCCGATTCCGTCAATCCGCAGAAGCGTTACTTCGCTTCGGTCGATAGCGTCGAGACACCGGATGCCGCGACGCTGGTGGTGAAGCTGAAGAGCCCGACCGGCAACTTCCTCTATTGGCTGGGCTGGCCATCTTCCGCCATGGTTGCGCCGAAGAGTGCTGCTGACAACAAGACGAACCCGGTTGGCACCGGCCCGTTCAAATTCGTCAACTGGGCCAAGGGCTCTCAGGTCGAACTGGCAAAGAACCCGGATTACTGGAACAAGGCAGGCACTGCTAAGCTGGAAAAGGTAACCTTCCGCTTCATAGCAGATCCACAGGCGCAGGCCGCTGCACTGAAATCCGGTGATCTCGATGCCTTTCCGGAATTTGCAGCGCCTGAGCTGATGGCAAGCTTTGATGGCGATAGCAAACTGACGACCGTGATCGGCAATACCGAGCTCAAGGTCGTGGCCGGTATGAACAATGCCAAGAAGCCATTTGACGACAAGCGAGTGCGTCAGGCGCTGATGCTGGCAGTGGACCGTCAGGCGCTGATCGACGGGGCGTGGTCAGGCTTTGGCACGGCGATTGGCAGTCATTATACGCCGAACGATCGCGGCTTCGTGGATCTGACGAAGACTTACGCCTACGATCCGGAAAAGGCGAGAAAGCTCCTGAAGGATGCGGGTTACGGCAGTGGCTTGACCTTCACGATCAAGGCGCCGCAAATGCCCTATGCCCAGCGTTCATCGCAAATGCTGCAGGCCATGTTTGCCGACGTGGGGGTGACGCTGAACATCGAAACCACCGAGTTTCCGGCAAAATGGGTGGCCGATGTGTTCAAGGGCGGCAATTACGACATGACCATCGTGGCCCATGCCGAACCGATGGACATCGATATCTATGCGCGTGATCCCTACTACTTCAATTACAAGAATCCCGCGTTCAACGAGGTTCTGAAAAAGGTAGATGCCACCGCCGATGCAGCCGAACAGGCAAAGCTCTATGGCGAGGCGCAGAAGATCCTGGCGGAGGATGTTCCGGCCCTCTACCTGTTCGTGATGCCGAAGCTTGGCGTGTGGAACAAGAACCTCAAGGGGCTTTGGGAAAACGAGCCGATCCCCTCCAACGTGCTGGCCCAGGTTGAATGGGCGCAGTAACTGGCTGAGAGGCGGAGGAGTTTCATAAGAATTCCCCTCTAGAATCCAATGCATGCCTGAAGCAGACGTTTCATCCTTCGCTTTCCCGGAAAGCCTGAAGGGACAGGATATGATTGCCCTTATCGTCCGCCGCTTTGCCGGTCTTGTTATCACCCTCCTGATCGTCTCGGCGCTGATTTTTCTTGTGATGGATCTTCTGCCGGGCGATCCGGCTTCCGTCATGCTCGGAACATCGGCCACGCCGGAAACGCTGGCAGCACTTCAGAAGCAGATGGGCCTCGATCAACCGCTGCTGGTGCGGTATTTCGCTTGGCTGGGGCAGGCTGTGCGAGGTGATTTTGGCACTTCCTATACCTACAGTGTTCCGGTCGCGGGCCTGATTGCGGAAAGACTGGCGGTGACGGTGCCGCTGGCCGTGTTGGCCGTGTTTCTGTCTGTCAGCCTCGCATTGCCGCTCGGTGTCATCTCTGCCGGTAAGCGCAACAGCGGCCTGGACTATGTCGTGGGCGTGGTATCGCAACTCTTCATCGCAGTTCCCGGTTTCTGGGTCGGCCTTCTTTTGATCCTGCTGTTCTCCGTTACCCTCGGTTGGATGCCCGCGGGCGGATTTCCGGGCTGGAGTGCAGGTTTCTGGCTCTCACTCAAGGCACTGCTGTTGCCTGCCATCGCGCTTGCTCTGCCGCAGGCGGGTGTCTTGACGCGCGTGACCCGTACATCGGTGCTGGAGGTGATGTCGGAGGACTATGTTCGCACTGCCCGTTCCAAGGGTTTGTCGGAGAGGACGGCACTGTGGTTGCATGCAGTTCCGAACGCCATGGTGCCGGTGGTGACAATCCTGGGTCTGCAATTCACCTTTCTGATTGCCGGTGCTGTGCTGGTTGAAAATGTCTTCAACCTGCCGGGCCTTGGGCGGCTTGCCTATCAGGCGCTTTCCCAGCGTGACGTGGTGGTGATGCAGAACGTGATCCTGTTCTTCGCCGGTCTGGTGATTGTCATGAACTTTCTGGTCGACATGCTCTATCTGTTCATCGATCCGCGATTGCGGGCAGGAGCGCGCTGATGCGACAGATCCTGCGCCGCCCGACACTTCTCGCCGGTCTCATCATCACCGTAATTTTGGTCGCCATTGCGTTCCTGTCTCTGGTGTGGACACCTTTATCGCCAACCAAGATGCAGATCGTTCACAAGCTGAAGCCGCCCATGGCGCAGGGTCTTTTGGGCACGGATCAGTTCGGTCGCGATCTCGCCTCCATGTTGATGGTGGGAGCGTGGAATTCCCTCTCCACTTCGTTCCTTGCGGTTGCGATCGGAGCGACGATTGGCACGCTGGTGGGGGTCACGGTCGCCGCGATCCGGGGGCTGACGGAAACTGTTGTGATGCGCGCCTGCGACATCATCTTTTCCATTCCGCCGATCCTCTCGGCCATGCTGTTTGGTGCCTTCATCGGAGCAGGGCGGTTTACGGCCATCATTGCGATTGCGGTCTTCATGGTTCCCGTGTTCGCCCGTGTCACCTTAAGCGCCGCGCGGCAGATCTGGACGCGTGACTATGTCATGGCCGCCATCAGCATGGGGCGAAATCGCGCCAAGATCACCTATGTGCATGTGCTGCCAAACATCTCCAATCAGATCCTCGTTCAGGTCACGATCCAGCTGGGATTGGCGATCCTGACCGAAGCGGGATTGAGCTTTCTGGGTCTGGGCATGCCGCCGCCCACACCGACCTGGGGCCGCATGCTTTCGGATTCACAGACCTTTATGGGGCAGGCGCCATGGCTTGCACTTCTACCCGGAAGCGCCATTGCGCTGGCAGTGCTTGGCCTCAACATGCTGGGCGATGGTCTTCGCGATCTTCTCGACCCGCGCGACAATGTTTGACGAAACAGTGAAAAGACAGTGCCATGAATGAATTGCTGAGGCTGACCATCCGGCAGATCCGCGACCTCTATGCCGCCAGGAAGCTCTCTCCGCTCGAATACTGGCAAGCGGTTGAGGAGCGGATTGCGGCCTTCGAACCACATATTCAGGCGCTTTATCTCTACAATCCCGAGAGCGCACGGGCGCAGGCTACGGCATCTACCGACCGTTGGAGGAGGGGTGAGACGCTCGGTATTCTCGATGGCATTCCGGTAACGCTGAAGGAATTGATTGCCACCAAGGGCGATCCGGTTCCACTTGGCACAAAGGCGGTAGATCTTATTCCGGCAGCAGAGGATGCACCAATTGCCGCGCGATGCCGGGAAGATGGTACGGTCATTTTCGCCAAGACCACGTGTCCAGATTATGGAATGCTGTCCTCCGGCCTTTCCAGCTTTCACCCCTTGAGCCGTAATCCCTGGGATCTGACGAAGAATCCCGGCGGCTCCAGCGCCGGTGCTGCCTCTGCCGGTGCGGCTTCCTTCGGTCCTTTGCATATCGGAACCGATATCGGCGGATCGGTGCGCTTGCCTGCGGGATGGACCGGGCTCTTCGGTTTCAAGCCAAGTCATGGGCGCATTCCGGTCGATCCCTATTATGTTGGTCGCTGCGCCGGACCGATGACACGTTGTGTTGAAGATTCCGCCATTGCCATGGAGCCGCTGTCGCGGCCGGACTGGCGAGACGGTACATCTCTTCCGCCCAATGATTTCAACTGGCTGGATTTCGACATTGATCTGAAGGGGCTGAAGATTGGCCTGATGCTGGATGCAGGCACGGGACTTGCTGCAGAAGAGGAAGTGCAGGACGCTGTGAAGGCTGCGGCGCGGCTTTTCGAACAGGCAGGCGCGGACATCATACCTGTCGGTCCTGTCATCACGCGGGCCATGCTGGATGGGCTCGACAAATTCTGGCGCTCGCGGTTCTGGGGCGATATCGAGGCCATGAGCCCAGACAAGCACGCCGAGATCCTGCCCTATATCTTCGAATGGGCGAAGGGAGGTGCAGACGTCTCCGGCGTGGAGGCCGTGCGCGGCTTCAACCAGACCATCGAAATGCGCAAGGCATGCGGGCGGCTGTTCACCACTGTCGATGCGGTGATTTCGCCGACCAACCCGATTGTGTCCTATCCTGCGGAATGGGCGTCACCCACCAATGATCCGGCGCTGCCGTTCGAGCACATTGCCTTCACCGTGCCGTGGAACATGTCGGAACAACCGGCATCGTCGATTAATTGCGGTTTCTCGAAAAGCGGCATGCCGATTGGGTTGCAAATTGTCGGCCCGCGTTTCGCCGACCAGTTCGTGCTGCGCCTATCCAAAGCGTTCGAAGTCATGGGCGGCGGTGTTGCCCATTGGCCGGAGCCGCCCACCGCGTGACACTCCATTACCATCAAACGTCATGAGCCTTGAGCGGTTGACTTCGCTCAAGGCATTTTTGTGCCACGTCCGGTAGGGAACAAATTGCAGAGATCGGCGTTGACGACCTGAAAACGAGAGCCTGCGGGGTGCTCGTCGCAGTGGGGGACGATTGGCGCCAGAGCCGATCTGCTTTCCGGGTCTTATTCAATTATCAGGAGATGATGATGTCCATGAATTCACCGAATGATTTCACGCGTACCGGTTCTGAAGGCGATATCGAAAAGCAGCTCCAGCAACTTCGCGAAGATCTTGCGGCACTTGCTCGCTCGGTGGCGGCAGCCGGATCCAACAAGGCTGACGACCTGAAGTACAAGGCGCGTCGTGCCTCGAACGAAGCCATGGACGCCTCCGCGCAAGTGCTCGATTCTGCCCGCGCGCAGTTTCAGTCCTTCGAAAGGGATATCGAGCGCCAGATTCGCACGAAGCCGCTTCAGTCTGTGGCAATTGCCGCGGGCATCGGTTTCCTGTTTGCGCTTCTGTCGCGTCGCTAACATGGGTGCACTTGCGCCTCTTCTGACCTCGCTGTTGGCGTCGGATGTGCGGGGGTTCGCCCAGCGTACCAAGCGCAATGTCATTCTCTATGCCATCGCTGCACTCTTTGCATTGACGGCCTATGGAACCGGTATTGCAGCGCTCGCTGTGTATCTTGCTCGCAAAATCGGTCCGGTAACGGCTCTTACATCGGTTGCCGGTGGGTCACTGCTTATCGTTCTCATCATTCTTCTGGCGGTGTCGATCAAGAACAAGGCCGATGAAAAGCGCCGTCGAGAAGCAGCTGCAGGAAGCCGGGCAATGTTGCTGACAGCGGCGGTCTCAGCATTGCCGCTGCTGGTGAAATCGAAACCGCTTATGGCCGCCGCCATATCGGGCGGGGTGGGCCTCATCGCATTGAAGCTTCTGGGCGGTGGAAACGATCCATCGGACCCAAGCGCGTAAACAAGCTCAAACAGAGGAGCCATGACATGGCAAACGCATCTGCAGTTCTTAAATCCAAGTCTCACGACGAAGAGATCAACATTGGGCTTGAGACGAAGTACCGGGCGCAGGCTGCAACGAGCCTGTCCGATATACTGGCCGCAACCTATCGCCTGACGATCAAGAGCCATGTCTACCACTGGAACGTCGTTGGTCCGCTGTTCAAGCCGCTGCACGACTTGACAGAAGAGCATTATAACGCGCTGTTCAAGGCTTCGGATATCATTGCGGAACGTATTCGCGCGCTTGGGCACCTTGCTCCGGCAACGTTGGGCGAAGCATCCCAGTTCGCGCCAAAGGCAAACGAAGTTGGCAAGTTGACAGCCGTAGACATGGTCAACGATCTCGTTGCCGATCATGAGGCGGCGGTCAAGGTGATGCGCGATACGGCGGAAAAGGCCGATGAGGCGGGCGATGTCGTGACCGCAGACATGCTGACGGATCGCCTGACTTTCCACGAAAAGGCGTTGTGGATGCTGCGCGCAATCGTGGCCGAGTAATCTATCCTGCCCTGCGGCAAAAGGCGCTCCGGAAACGGGGCGCTTTTTCTGTTCCGATCAGATGAACGGGCGCATGCCTTCGACGGAGGGTTGCCATCCGGCAATATCGAAAAGTTTGCCGCGCTCCAGAACCTCCGAACCGCGATCCAGCCAGCGCACGACACCCGCATCCGACAGGCGTCTCAGTGTCTTGTTTGTATGAACAAGAGACAGTCCCAATGTATCGGCAACATGCTGCTGGGTCAGGGGCAGAACCTTCGGCCCCTCTTCGGGGAAAACGCCAGTTGCCTGAGCCCGGTGATCCAGAAAGGCGAGGAGATAGGCCGCGCGCTCAAGAGCCGTGCGACGCCCCACGGAGAGAAGATGTTCATCCAGAATGGATTCCTCGCGCGAGGCAATCCAGGTGAGGTCGTAGGCAAGCGACGGATGGTTCTGGAAGAGAGCGGTCAGGCGCTCGCGCTCGAAGACACAAAGGGTCATCTTCGTCAGCGCCTCGACCGAATGAAGCATTTCCGACATCAGATTGCCTTGCAAGCCAATCAGGTCTCCAGGAAGCACATAGTTCAGGATCTGCCGCCGCCCGTCCTCCAGAATTTTATAGCGGAAGCCCCATCCTGCGAGAGCCGTATAGAGCTGTGGGTGGCGCTGGCCCTCGTCAATGATGGTCGTTCCCGGCTCGACGAGAAGTTCTGCAATCTTGAAGGAGGACACGAACCCAAGTTCGGTCGAATCAAAATCACGGAATGTTGCCCGAGCGCGTAAGGGACAGAGTTCACAGGGGACGCGGACGGGAGCGAATGATTTGCTTTGAGCCATGGCGAACCCATTTTTGGCAGAGGGGAACGAGAATAGAACAAAAACTGATTGCCACTATGTCTTTTTTAAATGACCCACCGTTCCATGAATGTTCTATGGCTTTCCTTGGTTTCACCATCCGGGAAATTCGCGTGCGCCTTCTGGTCATCGATTCACATTATCTGGTGGCTATGGAAGCCGAGCAGGTTCTAGGAGAGGCATTGGGGTGTCTCGTCACGATTGCCATGCCACGCGATGTCGACACCTTGCTCATGGAAGGAGCGTTCGATGTCATGTTGATTGACATCGATTTCGTAACAGAGGCTCTATGGGGGAGAATCCAGCGCCTGCGGCAGGCGGGCGCTGGATTCGTTTTTACGTCCGTGGACAGCCGTCACCGTTCAGGAGTTCCTGGATTTCAAGGAATTCCTGTTGTGTTGAAACCGTTTGATGATGAGAGATTGGTAGAGGTTGTGCGGAACGTTAATGGGGCGGTGAAGCGGTTTTAGCTTCCGAATGCTCTTGCGGTGATGGCAGCATCGCCGGGATCGGGACCGAAATCACCCTCGCCGGAAACACCCAGGATTTCCTGAAGCCTGGTGCGGGCGCGAGAAACACGGCTTTTGATCGTGCCGACGGCACAGCCGCAGATCGTTGCTGCTTCTTCATAGGCGAAGCCTGCAGCACCCACCAGAATGATGGCTTCACGCTGATCATCCGGCAAAGTGTCCAGCGCTTTTCGGAAGTCCTGAAGATCCAGGCGACCATATTGTTCAGGATGAACGGAGAACCGCTCGCTGAACAGGCCATCACTATCCTGCACTTCACGGCCACGCTTGCGCATCTGGCTGTAAAACTCGTTGCGAAGAATGGTGAAGAGCCAGGCGCGCATGTTCGTGCCAGCCGTGAAGCTCTTCTGGTTCGCCCAGGCCTTCATGATGGTGTCCTGCACCAGATCATCAGCCTTGTCATGGCGTCCGGTCAGCGATACTGCAAAGGCGCGCAGGTTGGGCAAGGAAGCCAGCAGGTCTCGCTTGAAAGCGCGATCGTCGTTTTCTTGATCCGTTGTCATTTCGCATTCGCCGATTCTGCACTCTTTTCCGCCTCTTCAAGGCGCTCCAAGAGATCGAGAAAGCGATCCGGAATCCCTTCTTCCTGAACTGCATCATAGAATTCCCGCAATTTGCGTGAAATCGAAGCGTTCGGGAGCATCGCGCCCGGCCGGAAGTTGCTCGATTGTGGTGTGTTCATCTTCTCTTTGTTTCTGGTTTCGTCTTCACTCATCACGCAGGCAGCCTGTTGCGGTATCGTTCGTTGAAAATGCGCTCGAATAAAAAAAGTTCCTTCAAGACGGAACTATTTTTCTGGGTTACCGTTGATACCACGTTCATTGCCCACTGGGCATCAGGGGAGATTCTGAATGTCACTTACCACTCGCGTTGCGTCCCACCTTCCTTATCTGCGCCGTTACGCCCGCGCCGTGACCGGTTCGCAGACCTCGGGAGACGCATATGTCGCGGCGGTCCTGGAAGCTTTGATTGCCGACATTTCCATTTTTCCGGAAAGTTCAAAGGACCGCGTTTCGCTGTATAAACTTTTCGTCGCAATCTTTGGTTCCACTGCAATAGAGATCCGTCCGATCGAGTCCCCCTTCGCATGGGAACAGCGGGCGGTCGCAAACCTCGCCTCGCTTCCGTCGCAGGCAAGACACGCGTTCCTGTTGATTTCGGTTGAAGGCTTCACGCTGGAAGAAACCGCCGAAATCCTGGACGTCGACGTCAACGAGGTCACGCGCCTGCTCGACGAGGCATCGCGCGAGATATCGCGTCAGGTTGCGACCGATATCATGATCATCGAAGACGAGCCGCTGATTGCGCTCGACATCGAGCAGATGGTGCAAGATCTCGGCCACCGCGTGACTGGCATCGCCCGTACGCACAAGGAAGCCGTTGCCCTCTTTCAGAGTTCGAGCCCGAAAATGGTTTTGGCCGATATTCAACTGGCAGACGGGAGTTCCGGCATCGACGCCGTGAACGAAATTCTGAAATCCTCCAGCGTCCCGGTCATTTTCATTACCGCGTTCCCGGAGCGCCTGCTGACAGGTGAGCGGCCGGAGCCAGCCTTCCTGGTGACCAAGCCGTTCAACCCTGACATGGTCAAAGCCTTGATCAGCCAGGCCCTCTTCTTCAATGAGGCCGTCAAGGCTGCCGCCTGAGCGGGCTTGGCCGTTGTAATGCGGTGATAATCCGGTTCCGTCTGGAACCAAGGCGACGGTTGAGCGTTCAGCCGTCGTCTATTTCACAGATGCCCCCGGTATGTGTGACGCGGGTCAAGCAACAGACTTCAAATATCGGTCACCAAATGTTCTGGCCAGGATACCCGTCCGGCTGTTTGGTTCATGAGAGTAGAAATTAATAGCGTATCGGGTTGAGACCGGTCGACTTGCCTCCTATAAGGGGCTAGCAACGGTCTAATATGCAAGGACGCGTATTTTTCCGGTATCGCAGATCAGGGCGGAGCAAGTAATTGTCGCATCAGCTGACATGGCAACAAGCTGGTGAAAGCGGTGAGGCATTACGCGATTTCTTCATGCCCGCTCTCCTGGATCTCGGTGCGAGCGTCACGATCCAGGATCTCCAGCGTCGTTACATCTTTGTTACCAACCTCCCGGATGCCTGGTCGCAGGCGCTGACCGATACACCAACCGATACCAGCCTGTTCGGTGAGGAAATTGCTGCAAAACTGAAGCTGCTGAAAGATGGCATCACCGAGCATGGCCAGAAGGGGCATCTTGAGTTTACAGTGAACTCCGATGAAGTCTACGAATTCAGGGTTCAGGCAATTTCGACGGCAGAAGGTGGCATCCATCTTGTGACCACGATCATCGACCGATCGGAGGAACGCCACCGGGAGCGGCTTCTTCGTGCGCTGCTGCGTGAAGTCAGCCATCGCTCGAAAAACCTTTTGGCCATTATTCAGAGTATCGCGCTGCAGACCGCACGCTATTCCGTGACGCTGGATGTGTTTCTTAACAAGTTCCGGGGGCGGCTTTATTCCCTGTCTCAGTCCCAGGATCTGATCACCGATTCCAGCTGGCGTGGGGCGTATTTCTACGAACTGGTGCAGCAGCAGACTGAGAAGTATCTTCCGGAAAATGCGCATCTCGTGAAGGTGAGCGGCGATAATGTCCTGTTGAGCCCGAATGCTTCATTGCATCTCGGTCTGGCGCTGCACGAACTGATCGTCAATGCGGTCAGTCACGGATCCCTTTCGAAAAGCGGCCGGGCCATTCTGGTTACCTGCCAGCGCGTGCAAGCGAATGGTCAGGATTCACTGGAGGTATGCTGGGAGGAAGGACTGCCTAATCTCGTGCGCCATATTGAGGGCCGGGACAGCAGCAGCCTGAAGGCGAATTTCGGCAGCACCGTCCTAGAGCGGGTCGTACCTGCTTCCGTCAACGGCAAAGCACGCTATGCCATTGCGCCGGATCGCATCAGCTACAGCCTCGTTTTTCCTCTGGAACACGCTTCCGAATAAACACCCCGATCGCTTCCGATACACCGCAGGTGTGGCGCGTGTGTGGTGGATCGCTGTTGGCACCTTTGTACTGAGCACAAAAGGAAACGGTCTTGGTTTCCTTTTACAGAAGCCAAGACCGTTGGGTCTCTTCGAGGGGGATGAAGAGGTATCCGGAAGCTTTGAAGGGCGGGGGACGGGGGCGCTTCCAGATACATCAATAACGGGCTTGCCCGGAGAAGGTTCCGTCCGTTCCCAAAAAAATCAAAAAAGATTATCTTGTTGCTGGACGCAGGATGCCCCGGCGAACCGGGGCACTGCTATGGTGTCCAGTCAACGAGCCTGCGTTCTCGGATCCAGCGCGTCTCTCACGGCGTCACCAACGTAATTGACGCTGAGGACCGTCAGGGAAATCGCGAGTCCCGGCCAGAATACGCGCGACGGCGTCAGTTGCAGGAAGTTCGCCCCATCAAACAGAAGACGGCCCCATGTCGGGAAGTCGGACGGAAAACCGAGACCGAGGAAGGACAGTGCAGACTCGGTGATGATCGCAGCCGCGATGCCAAGCGTTGCCGAAACCATGATCGAGCTGAGCACATTTGGCAGGATGTGACGCAGCACGATACGATGCTCTCTCATGCCACTGCTTTTCGCCGCGACGATGAATTCCTGGCTCTTCACTGCCAGAACGTCGCCGCGAACGATGCGGGCAGTGTGCATCCAACTCGTCACGCCGATGACGAAGACGATCAGGATGAAAATGCCGGTCTCCGGCCCGAATGCTGCACGCAGCGTATCGCGAAACAGCATGATGATGACGAGCAGGAGCGGCAGAAGCGGAAGCGCCAGGAACAGGTCCGTCAGGCGCATCAAGGGGCCATCGAGCTTGCGGAAATAACCCGACAGGACGCCGACCAGCGTGCCAAGCAGCAGGGCCAGCAGCATGGCGGTCAAGCCCACGGCGAGCGAGATCTGCCCGCCCGCCATGACCTGTGCCAGCATGTCGTGTCCCAGGTTATCCGTGCCGAACGGGTGCTTCCAGGAAGGCCCCTGGTTCTTCGCGCGGATGTCGATCTTGTTCGGATCTATCGTGTGGATGAAAGGACCGGCATAGACGACAAGCAGGATGAAGGCGAAGACGATCAGGCCGGCCACGCCACCCTTGTGCTTGCGAAACTTCCTCCAGAACAGGATGGACGGTGTCTCGATCTCAGCCTTTGCAGTAACGGGCTGGTTGAGGACGGCATCAGTCATAGCGAATCCTCGGATCAAGGATGCCGTAGAGAACATCGGCAATCAGGTTAAACAACACGATCAGGACCGCAAAGATGAAGGTGAGGGTCTGTACCAGTGGAATGTCTGCCCCCTGAACCGCCGTGATCAGCAATTGGCCGAGCCCGTTCACACGGAAGATCTGCTCGGTGATGATGGCGCCGGAGAAAATCGTTGGAACGCCCAGCGCGATGACCGTAACCACCGGGATCAAGCTGTTGCGCAGAACATGCACAAGAAGCACTGCCTTTTCCTTCACGCCTTTTGCCCGTGCGGTCCGAACATAATCCTGACTCAGATTGTCCAGCATGGAAGCGCGAACGAAGCGGGCAATCTGCGAAGCATTATAAAGTGCAAGGACCGTGACCGGCAGAACCATCTGCTTGACCTGCTGGACGAAGCTCGACCAGTCATTGACAACCAGATTGGTGTCGTAGATCGAAGGAAACCATTGCAGGTAGGACGAGAAGATGACGATCAGTACGACGCCGGTGAAGAAGGTTGGCACCGAATAGCCGACCATGGTGACGAAGGTGCCGATCTGGTCGAAGATCGAATATTGGCGATAGGCGGAAATGACGCCGACTGGTATCGCTATCAGCACACCGAACACATAGGCCATGCCCACCACCCAGAGGGTCTGCGGCATGCGCTGGACGATGAGGTCGACGACCGGGCTGCGGGTCGCCCAGGAGAGCACGCGCATCCGCTCGCCATCGCCCACGGTAATGCCCGTCATCTGTTCAAAGATGTTGAGCGGCTCATTGATGAAGAACTGCTTCAACCACAACAGATAGCGGATGAGAAAAGGCTGATCGAGACCCATGGAGGCGCGGATCTGCTCGCGTACTTCCGGCGGTATGGTCAGCGGCAGGTCGCCGAGCGGATCATTGGGCGCAAGGTCAAGCAGCGCAAAAATGACGAAACTTATGACAAGCAGCGTCGGCACGGCAAACATAAGTCGCCGGATCGTATAAGTAAACATATGGCGGTCTCCAGACGCTTTTGGAGCAAGGAAAAGCGGGCCTCGTCCCTCGGGAGAGGCCCGCTTTCACTCAATTACTTCTTGCGAGACCAGTCTGCGGCATTCCAGAGTTCGGAATCCCACGCATTCATCTTCACGCCGCTCAGCTTGACCGAGTGGGACGAAATCTGGCCGCGATGGATGAGCGGGATATGGGCACCCTCGGCGGTCAGCATGTCGTTGGCCTTCTTGGCAAGTTCGGCGCGCTTGCCGAGATCAGCCGTCTTGGAAAGCTCTGCAACGATCTTGTCGTATTCCGGGTTGCAGTAACGCGGAATGTTCTGACCCTGCCAGCCATTGGCCGGAGACGGGATCTTGTTGCAGAGCCATTCTGCCAGATATTTTTCCGGGTCCGTTCCGTCGAAGTTGTTCGTGTACATTTCCACGTCGGCATAGAACTTCTGGAAGGTATCCGGGCTTGCCGGGTCGCCGCCGAAGAAGACGGAAGCCGAGACGTTGCGCAGTTCGGAGGCAACGCCAATCTGCTGCCACCAATCCTTGACGAGCGCCTGCGTGCCCTGGCGAACCGAGTTGGTGGAGGTCTGGTAGAGGAAGGAAAGCTTCACGCCGTCCTTGGCACGAATGCCATCGCCACCCTTCTTCCAGCCGGCCTGGTCGAGAAGCTTGTTGGCGCCTTCGATGTCCTGCTTCAGGCACCAGTCGTTGGCGGTCGAGACATAGGCACTGGGAGCCGGAACGATGTTGCAGGTCGGCTTGCCAGCTTCGCCGTAACCGGCTTCATCGATGATGTCGCGGTCGATGGCGATCGAGAGCGCCTTGCGAACCGCCGGATCGGAGAGTGCCGGATGCTTGCCGCCCTCGACAGTCGAACGCTTGTCACCGAGCTTCGGATCAGGGTTCGTCCAGTTCAGGTTTATGCGCTCGACCTGCGTTCCAAACGCCGTCACCAGCGTGCCCTTTCCAGCCTTCATCATGGTCGCCAGGACTTCTGGCTCAACCTGCATGTTCCAGGCGTAGTCATATTCGCCGGTTTCCAGAACCGCGCGGGCCGCAGATGCCGCATCGCCGCCGCCCTTCAGGGTGACAGAGGCGAAGGCAGGCTTGGTTGCATCGCGATAGTTGGCGTTGGCGGTGAAGGTGATGACGTCGTTCGGCTTGAATTCCTTGACGACGAAGGGGCCGGTGCCGATCGGACCGAAGTTCGCGGATGTGCAGCCCGGAGCCTTGGCGCCGACGCAATCCTTGAACTGGGCCTTCTGGATGATCGGCTGCTGCGCGCCGACAAACGCACCATAGGGATAGTATTTCGGTTCTGCGAAGGACACCTTGACCGTCAGAGGATCAACCGCTTCGACCTTGGTGATGCCTTCGAACTGTGCCTTCTGTGCGCAGCCGCCATCCGGGGCCGTGCAGTACTGCCAGGTGAAGACCACATCCTCTGCCGTGAAGGCGGAGCCATCCGACCACTTCACGCCTGGCTTCAGCTTCCAGGTGATGCTCTTCATGTCCTTGGCGACGCCGCCATTCTCGACCGTCGGAATCTCGGTGACGAGCCACGGCGTCAGCTTGCCGGTTTCATCGTAGCGCGCCAGAGGCTCGATCGTGAGCGAGGCGCTGTAAACTTCCTTCGTGCCACCGGAAAGATATGGATTGAGGGTGGAAACAGCCTGCCAGAACAGGATCTTCAAGTCCCCGTCCGTCCCGCGCTGGGCATGTGCAACATTGGCAAAGGCCAATGCGGCCACCGTACCTGCCAACAGGATCTTTGTTCTCTTCATTGTTTTCCCCTTGAAGATTAAATTGATTATGGCTGCCATAGCCGCGACGCAGGCCTTATCGGTCGCGCCGCATTCACATCCCGCTGTTTCCTCCTAGCCGGATGATGAATTCTTGTGTTTCTCCCGTCGCCTTGACGTTCATCCGACCAACGTTCTCGCCGTGCCGTATGAGTATATGATCAAAATTTGAGCCATCTAAACACAAGCTCAAATAGCGTTCAAGAATGAAATTTGAAGCTTGCATTTATTATCACTTACGTCGCAATATCCCCGGCAACAATAAGGGAAACAGCTGAAATTATATGAGGTTGCAGTTATGCCAGTTCTCAATCGCGCCGCTGAAATGCAGGAAGAAGTCTCCGGCTGGCGTCGTCATCTTCATGAAAATCCGGAGCTTCTGTATGATGTTTTCAACACTTCCGCTTTTGTTGCGGAAAAGCTGAAGGCCTTTGGTTGCGACATTGTGGAAACCGGTATCGGCAAGACCGGTGTCGTGGGCATCATCAAGGGAACGCTCGGCGATGGGCCTACCATCGGCATGCGGGCGGACATGGATGCGCTGCCCATTCTGGAAAGTTCCGGCAAGCCTTGGGCCTCGAAGGTTCCCGGCAAAGCGCATTCCTGCGGGCATGACGGTCATACGGCGATGCTTCTGGGTGCCGCTCAGTATCTTTGCGAGACACGCCGTTTCGCCGGTTCCGTCGCAGTCATCTTCCAGCCAGCGGAAGAGGGCGGCGGTGGCGGTCTTGCCATGGTGCAGGACGGCATGATGGAAAAATTTGGCATCAAGGAGGTCTACGGCCTGCACAATACGCCAGGTATTCCCTTGGGCGATTTCGCCATTCGCAAGGGTGGAGTGATGGCGGCTGCCGATACGTTCGAGATCACCATCAAGGGCAAGGGAAGCCACGCGGCACAGCCGCATTTCTCCATCGATCCCGTGCTGACCTCGGCTTATGTGATCGTTGCGCTTCAATCGATCGCATCGCGCGAGACGGATCCGCTGAAGTCCGTTGTCGTTTCCGTCACCACCGTCCACGGCGGTGACGCCTACAACGTGATCCCGATGGATGTGAAGCTGACGGGAACCGTGCGGACCCTCGATCCAGAGGTTCGCGAACTGGCGGCCAAGCGCGTGGTCGAGGTGGCGCAGGGAACCGCACTTGCCCATGGCGCGGTTGCAGAGGTCAACTATGTGCGGGGCTATCCGGTCACCGTCAATCATGCGGCAGAAACGGATTTCGCCGCATCGGTCGCGGCCAATGTTTCGGGCGAAAAGAGCGTTGAAACCGAAATGGCACCAAAGATGGGGGCCGAGGATTTTTCCTACATGCTGGAGGCCCGACCGGGCGCCTTCATTTTCCTGGGAATTGGCGAGGGAGCCAATCTTCATCATCCGGCCTACGACTTCAATGATGAGGCTATTCCTTATGGCATAAGCTATTGGGTGACTTTGGCTGAAACAAAGCTCGCTGCCTGACGCGCGGTAGACCACAGGAGAACTCCATGGCTTATCAAATAGATAACTCACAGCAGACCGGTCTGGTAAATCCGGTCCTGACGGTCGAGAACCTGACCACATCCTTCCGCGTCAATGGCGACTGGAAGTCGGTCGTGCGCAATATGAGCTTTTCGATTGCGCCGCGCGAAACGGTAGCAATCGTTGGCGAGTCCGGCTCCGGCAAGAGCGTGACCTCGCTCTCCATCATGCGTCTCCTTCCAAAAGTCTCCAGCAAGATCGAGGGCCGCGTCCTGCTCGGCGGCAAGGAATTGCTGTCGCTGCCGGAAGAGGAGATGCGTCAGGTTCGTGGCAATGACATCTCGATGATCTTCCAGGAGCCGATGACGAGCCTCAATCCGATCTTTCCGATCGGAAAACAGATCGCCGAAGCTCTGACGGTCCATAAGGACATCTCGGCGGCGGATGCGAAGGCTGAGGTCATCCGGCTCTTGGAGAAGGTTCGGATTCCCAACGCGAAAGGTCGCTTCGACGAATATCCGCATCAGTTTTCCGGCGGTATGCGCCAGCGCGTGATGATCGCCATGGCGCTTGCGTCAAAGCCGAAGCTTCTGATCGCCGACGAGCCGACAACGGCGCTTGACGTGACGATCCAGGGCCAGATCCTCGATCTGATCAAGGAATTGCAGGATGAGGAGGGCATGTCCGTTCTGTTCATCACGCATGACATGGGGGTCGTTGCAGAAATCGCTGACCGCACCATTGTCATGTTTCGCGGCGAACAGGTGGAAACCGGCGCGACCGACGACATTTTCCATCGTGGCCAGCATCCCTACACGCGCGCGCTTCTGGCGGCCGTTCCCCGTCTCGGTTCGATGAAGGATCGGCAGTTGCCGCTGCGCTTCCCCATCATCGACGTAAAGTCCGGCGAGGCGCAGCCGCTGGTCGAAGTGACGGATACCGTCGCCAAAACAAAAACTCCGATCCTCGAAGTTCGGGATCTGACCACCCGCTTTGCCATCCGATCCGGGATCTTCGGTCGTCAGACCGGTGCCGTCCACGCGGTCGAGAAGGTTTCATTCCAGCTTTTCGAGGGAGAGACACTGTCGCTGGTGGGCGAATCCGGCTGTGGCAAGTCCACCACTGGCCGATCTGTCACTCGTCTTGTGGAGCCGACAGCCGGACAGGTGATGGTCGATGGTTACAATGTCATGGGCCTCGACCGCACGACGCTTCGCACCATGCGCCGCTCGATCCAGATGGTCTTTCAGGATCCGTTCGCCAGCCTCAATCCGCGCATGAGCATTGGTTCGGCCGTCATGGAGCCGTATATCGAGCACAGTCTTGGAACCACTGCCCAGGCTCGGGAAAAGGCAGCGGATCTCTTGACCAAGGTTGGGCTTTCACCGGACATGATGCGGCGCTATCCGCACGAGTTTTCCGGCGGTCAGCGCCAGCGCATCGCGATTGCACGTGCGCTGATGCTTGATCCAAAGGTCATCGTTGCCGATGAAGCGGTGTCCGCGCTCGATGTTTCAATCAAGGCGCAGGTCTGCAATCTTCTGCTTGATCTTCAGCAGAGCCTCAATCTGGCCTATCTGTTCATCAGCCACGACATGGCGGTCGTCGAGCGGGTCAGCCACCGGGTGGCGGTGATGTATCTGGGTGAAATTGTCGAGATCGGGCCGCGCGCGGCGGTCTTCGAAAATCCCCAGCACCCCTATACGAAAAAGCTCATGGCTGCGGTTCCGGTTCCAGATCCATCCCGCAGAAGCATCAAGCGCAACCTGTCAACCGATGAGATCAAGAGCCCTGTGCGTCCGGCCGGATATGTTCCGCCCGTGCGCCAGTATCGCGAGATTTCGGAGGGGCATCTGGTTCAGATCGACTGATACGTCTCGTTCAGAATGATGGAAGGCCGCGCCGCTATAGTGCGGCCTTGTTGCAATTCGGTGCATGGCATTTGACATACCATCGTCAAACATGCCAGCACTGATCAGGAGCATGGCGAGAGTTCGGGGATGGCCAGAAAATCTGATACGCAAGGGCGGCTTGATGATGCGGCGCGCGCCGGGTGGCTCTATTATGTCGCCGGTCGAACCCAGGACGAAATCGCTGCAACCATGGGGATTTCCCGTCAATCCGCCCAGCGTCTGGTTTCTCTTGCAGTTGCCGAACGTCTGATCAAGGTTCGTGTGGATCATCCGATCGGCGTTTGCCTGGAATATGGCGCGGCCTTGCAAAAGCGCTATGGGCTGCATCACATCGAGGTGGTTCCCAGCGATCCTGCTGCCGCTTCGACAACCGTTGGTATCGCTGAAGCTGCGGCAGCGGAAATCGAGCGCTGGCTGAAGAAGCCAGACCCTATTGTGCTTGCCATCGGAACGGGTCGAACGCTGAAGGCCGCCGTCGATCAACTGGAGCCGATGGAATGTCCGCAGCATCGAATCGTGTCGCTGACGGGCAATATCGGGCCGGATGGCTCCGCGGCCTACTATAACGTCATCTTCTCCATGGCGGATGCCATCAAGGCGCGCCATTTTCCGATGCCTTTACCCGTACTCTGCTCTTCCGCCGAGGAGCGGGATGCACTCCATCAGCAGAGCATTATTCAATCCACGCTCAATATCGGTGCGCAAGCCGATGTAACCTTTGTTGGTGTCGGGGAACTGGGCGTCGATGCGCCGCTGTGTGTCGATGGCTTTCTGGCGCCCGACGAAATGACGGCCTTGATGCAGTCCGGTGCTGTCGGCGAAATCTGTGGCTGGGTGTTCGGACACGATGGTTTGCTTCTCGAACATCCCATCAACGAGCGCGTGGCCAGCGTTCCAATTCCACCACGGGATCGGTCGATGGTTATCGGTGTCGGTCTCGGAAAGCGCAAGGCGCAGGCCATCTCCGCTGCATTGCAGGGTGGGATGATCAACGGGCTCATCACGGATGAGCGAACTGCTGAGCATTTGCTCAAGCATTGATCTAAAATTTCATCATTAAAATCAATATATTGGAGAGGTTTCGCTGCATTGCGGCGACGATCGATGCTTGACATTTTTGTCCTAAATTCGAGTAATTGCTCATAAACAAAGCGAATGCTCGATTTTCTGGGAGGAAGACATGACATTGAAGACCATTCTGCTTGGTGCGGTCTCTGCGCTGGCACTCTCCGGTATTGCATCTGCAGAAACGCTGACGATCGCGACCGTCAACAACGGCGACATGATCCGCATGCAGAAGTTGACGGATGAATTCACCAAGAAAAACCCCGGCATCGACGTCAAATGGGTGACCCTTGAGGAAAATATTCTGCGTCAGAAGGTGACGACGGATGTCGCGACCAAGGGCGGTCAGTACGATGTGATGACCATCGGCATCTACGAAGCCCCAATCTGGGGCAAGCAGGGCTGGCTGGCGCCGCTCGACAAGTTGATGGCCGACAAGAGCTATGATGCCGATGATCTGCTTCCGCCGATCCGCTCCGGCCTCACGGTCAATGGCAAGCTTTATGCCGCGCCCTTCTACGGCGAAAGCTCGATGGTGATGTACCGCAAGGATCTATTCGACAAGGCCGGGCTGAAGATGCCGGATGCCCCGACCTGGGACTTCATTGCCGATGCTGCCCGCAAGATCACGGACAAGGGTTCCGAAACCTATGGTATCTGCCTTCGCGGTATAGCAGCCATTTAGTAATGCGACAGTTGGGCCAGTTAGAGATGCGACAGTTTTCGCCCTTCTAGCTG
>NZ_STGA01000019.1 GCF_005222835.1 Rhizobium sp. FKY42
TGTTGGTTTCCGCGCGAAACTGAGCCGGTTAGGCGCATAATTTCCATTGAGAATTGAGCCATGTGAACCTTCCCCCAACGCGGCGAGCGACGGGGGCAACGGAGTGATCCACATGGGACTTTTAAACATCATTCGCCGGATGGCACTGCGCGAGAAGCAGTCAATTCGCGAGATCAGCCGGCGCACCGGGCTGTCACGCAACACGATTGCGAAGTATTTGAGCGCGGGTACGATCGAACCGACGTTCACGGTACCGGAACGACCGAGCAAGCTTGATCCTTTTGCCGACAAACTCGCGGCCTGGCTAAAGACCGAGGCCGGGAGGTCACGCAAGCAGCGCCGAACAGTGAAGCAGCTTCATACCGATCTGGTTTCTCTCGGCTTCACAGGCTCGTATGGCCGGGTTGCTGCTTTTGCCCGTGAGTGGCGGGCTGATCAGCAAACGGCGGGGCGGGGTATATTTGTTCCGCTCTCTTTCCGGCCCGGTGAAGCTTTCCAGTTCGATTGGAGTGACGACTATGCCGTGATCGGCGGCGAGCGAGTGAAGCTGCAGGTGGCGCATATCAAACTGTCGCACAGTCGGGCGTTTCTTTTGCGGGCGTATCTGCTGCAGACACATGAGATGTTGTTCGATGCCCACTGGCACGGCTTCCGCGTCTTCGGCGGGGTGCCTGCGCGGGGGATCTATGACAACATGAAAACGGCAGTCGATCGCGTTGGCCGCGGCAAGGAGCGACAGGTCAATATCCGCTTTCTCGCTATGACGAACCACTACGTCTTCGCGCCCGAGTTCTGCAATCCTGCCTCGGGCTGGGAGAAGGGGCAGGTCGAGAAAAACGTCCAGGATGCCCGCCCCCGGTTGTGGCAACAGATGCCGGACTTCCCGGACCTGGCGGCATTGAACGTCTGGCTGGAGCAGCGTTGCCAGGACCTGTGGCAGGAGACACCGCACGGGAGCCTGCCCGGTTCGATCGCGGATGTCTGGGCTGATGAGCGGGCAGCACTGATGGCATTACCCACCATGTTTGACGGATTCGTCGAGCAAGGCAAACGAGTCTCGCCAACGTGCCTGGTCACCTTCGAGCGTAATCGTTACAGCGTGCCTGCATCGTTTGCGAACCGGCCTGTCAGCCTGCGGATCTATCCCGATCGACTGGTCGTTGCGGCCGAGGGCAACATTCTCTGCGAACATCCGCGGATCATAGAACGCAGTCACGACAAGCCGCCAAGGACGATTTATGACTGGCGGCACTACCTTGCCGTCATCCAGCGCAAGCCCGGTGCTCTGCGCAATGGCGCACCCTTCATGGAATTGCCGCTGGCCTTTCGACAACTACAGGACCAGATGCTTCGCCGCCCCGGCGGTGATCGGGAAATGGCGGACATCCTCGCTCTGGTGCTTCATCACGACGAACAGGTCGTCGTCCGAGCTATCGAGCTGGTGCTGGATCAAGGCGTGGCGACCAAGACCCACGTTCTGAACCTGTTGCATATGCTGATCGATGGCAAAACGACCGACGGTCCCAACGTCGATACGCCACAGGCGCTGACCCTGGTTCACGAACCCAAGGCCAACGTCGAACGTTACGATGGCCTGCGTGTCCGGATCGTGGGAGGTCGCCATGCGTCATGATCCCGCCAGCGCCGCCGTCGTCATCATGCTGCGTAGCCTGAAGATGTATGGCATGGCCCAGGCCGTCACGGACCTGATCGAGCAAAGTGCTCCGGCTTTCGATGCTGCCGTGCCGATCTTGTCCCAGTTACTGAAAGCCGAGGTGGCCGAGCGTGAGGTCCGCTCTATCGCCTATCACATGAAGGTTGCCCGCTTTCCGGCCTACAAGGACCTCTCTGGCTTCGACTTCGCCACCAGCGAAATCAACGAAGCGACGGTGCGCCAACTGCACCGATGCGAGTTCATGGACGGAGCACAGAACATTGTCCTTGTCGGCGGACCGGGCACAGGAAAAACACATGTCGCGACCGCACTTGGTGTCCAGGCCATCGAACATCACCGCCGCAAGGTCCGCTTCTTCTCAACCATTGAACTGGTCAATGCGCTTGAGCAGGAGAAAGCAAAGGGCAAGGCAGGCCAGATCGCCGAGACCTTGGTTCGTCTCGATCTGCTTATCCTCGATGAACTCGGATACCTCCCGTTCAGCGCCTCAGGCGGAGCGCTGCTGTTCCATCTGTTAAGCAAGCTCTACGAACGGACCAGCGTCATCATCACCACCAACCTCAGCTTCAGCGAATGGGCGACCGTCTTCGGCGACGCCAAAATGACGACCGCTCTGCTCGACCGCCTGACCCACCGTTGCCACATCCTGGAAACAGGTAACGACAGCTTCCGCTTCAAGGCCAGTTCGGCCGCAGCGGCACAGAAAAGAGGAGAAAAGGCCAGCCACTTGACCAAAGCCTGATCAGAAAACCATACTCAGAGGTGGCTCACTTCTCGGTGGAAAAACCGGCTCAGTTCCGCGCGGAAACCAACAG
>NZ_STGA01000020.1 GCF_005222835.1 Rhizobium sp. FKY42
ATCCGCAATACACGGCTCGCCTGGATGAATTCCGCAGAGGAGGCAGAGGAGAACGCGTCGGTCATGAAAAGGATCTCGTGAGGCTAATAGAACTAGTTTTGCTGTGACGGCGGCTGGCTTTTCGCGTACGTTAGAATTGCCCGCAAGTAGTTGTTGAGTAGATTTTCGTTTCCAGCATTGAAAACATGACGGTAAGCAATAACGAGATCATCCCGCTTGGCCTTCCCTTCATTGGATAGGTAAAAAGTCTTCAAAGGATCGAGGTCTTCCTGTGGTATGGCAGCCAGGATGAGAGATATTTGACGCTTTTCTTCTGCGGCGGCCACATACTTGGGAACAGGTTTTTCGTTGCTGATCTTGCTACGCAACTGCTCAATGACCTCTGCAAGCTGGGGTTCCAGAGCATCAGGTGGTAGTGTTGCCAGTTCAGCAGCGGTAGAGTTCGTCAATATCTCAAGTGCTGAATACATGACCTGGCCAGTTAAGGCTGTCTCAATGGCAAGTTCAGGGGAAGCCATGGCTTGGGCCAAAGCGGCAATGATTGGTCCGGCCTGTTGATCTTTAAGGCGTGCATTAATCTGTGCTGAAAATGCATTGTCATCAACCTTACCAGCCTCGCGAAGTCTTTCTGCCGCAGCAGCGAAGGCCTTGGCTGCCGTGGAGAAGGCAACTGGATCGATATTCACTGCGGCACGTCTTCCAAGTGCTTCGGCGATGCTTTCCTGCATGGAAGCCGTATTGAATGAGCTGGCGGTAGCCCTTTGAAGGAGCACTTCGAGGTCCGAAACATTGTCGACGCCATTGGCTGAAGCGGTCTGAGCAACCTGTGTCACGAGCTTGGAAGTTAGTTCAAGGCGAGCCTCGACCTGTTCGATCATCATGAGCGACTCATCGATGGTGTCTACACTCTCTGCCCGGACACCAGATGGAATACCCAGACCGAAACCAAGCAACGGCAACAGCAAAAGGAGTGTTGAAAACATCACGCTGCGTTCGCCGGACGTGCAGAGAGAGTGCTTCATAACCTCATATCATCCTCACTTCGGTCAGTTGGCGTGGGCGTGCTTCTGTTTCCAGACGGCTGATGATCTGCTCTGCCTTGACAAGCTGGGTACTGCCCGTTGGGTCGATAAACAGCTTGGCTGCCATGTTCTGTTCGGGATAGAAGGAACCGTTGCCTGTCGCCATGCTCAGAGTGTTGATCCGGCTGCGAATGCTCGCGCCGATGTTGTCATATTCGACGCGCTGCCCCGGCTCGTATGGCTGCAGTGGTTTGCCTGTGAAGCGCGGATGTATAGCTTTGGGATAGTCGCCCGCCGATGGCATTTGCTCGATTGCGCTGCGCTCGAATTCCATATCGCGGCCGGAACCGCCTAACGTACCGTTAGTCGTGGGAACGTATTTGACGAGGCGATCCGAATCGAGAACCAACGCCATGTAGAAGAGGAGTTCCATCTTCTGAGAGAGGCGCTGTTCATCAATCTTCCTGCCTGCGGGCGGATTGCAGAAGGGAAACGATTTCGTGAGCTCGGCCATCCTGTTCTTGTCTGTTTCGCTGATTTGTTTGTCATCGCGGACACCCTGCACCAGATCGTGGATGCAGATGTGATTGGCATTGACGAAGTCTTCAATCCGCGTCTTGTAATTGATTGCCGTGTGCGCAGAGGCAACCGGCGCGCTGGCGGCAAAAGTTTCCATGGCTTTCTTGACCTGATTGCCGGCCACCTTTTTGGCTTCATCCAAAACGCTGCCAAGCGCGAACATCAGCGTTTTGTTCGTTGCCCCTGCATGCAGGAGGTTGAAGGTGCGATTAAGGTTCCTGTTGCAAACGACGTTCAGCATTGCTCGGCCTGCAAGCACTCGTACGGATGTCGTCGCGAAAGCCGCCATCATCACGCTGCCGGTCAGAATCGATGCCCCGAAGACAAAAAGCTCTGCCATTGTGCGGTCTCGCTCCGCCTGAGCCTTCGTTTCGCGCGTGTAACCTTCTACAGCAAGATCGTATGCTCTGACGTAGGGGTTTCCAACGTAGGATTGCCACTGCGATTTGTATTTTGGCAATTCCAACAGAACTTCATTTAAGCGATTATTGGCTGAAGACATTTGCCCTCTCCATTCCCCTTGCAGATGGAACACCAGCCTGCGACTAGGGCAGACATGAAGATGTGGTGCCGGAGTTGTCCGGCACCACCTAAAGACGCTGGATCAGGCGGCCTTTGTTGTCGCAAGATCGTAAGATGCAATCATCGGCGACTGCGGCGACTGGTTCTCGTCGAATGGCGTGTATTTAACTTCCAACTTCGTGAAGTTGAGCTTGATGGTTTCGATCGGACGATCACCGTTTGAATCGATGGAATAGCTCGCGAGAAGCGTATTTGTCAGCGTGTATTCAATATAGGTTTCGCCCGGATTCCCCGTCGTCACCATATGAATCGTTGCACGTTTTCCGGTGCGGCCTGAGCAGGCCTCCTGGAACAGCTTGGTAGAGGATGAATCGCTGACTTTCGTCAGGATCACTTCCGAAACCGTTGGCTCGGAAGCTTCGCGGTTCGCTGCAGAACCAGCGGCAGTGTTCATGTTACGCGAAACGTTCCAATGAATGGCTTCAATATCCATCCATTTGCGGTGCTGTTCATGAGTTGCATCGCCCTGAATTCCGTCGATTTGCAGATAAATCGGCATGAGCAAGATCTCCTTTTCGAGAATGATTTGTCGTTTAAGGCATTTCGGCACGGCGCCGTGCTTCTCCCCGCACGCTCTTGCGTCGCGGGACTACTTCATCCGCGGCGCCCGGCTTAGGGGTGTCGGCGGATTGCGGTTCGGCATCAGTGGCCCTCACATTGATCGTAAAGCATTGGCCATTATGCCGGATTTCGATGGTCTTGACTTTCGTGGCTTGCATCAGGGCTTCGAGAAGCGCGGAGGAGAGAGCGGGCATCAAATCCCGCATGATCATCACCTCAATTGCGCGCGCACCCATTTCGCTGTGTCGCGCCCGGGTGCAAAGTGCATCCCGTGCCTGAGGCTGAACGATAAGTTCAGCGGCATGAGTATCCCGGATACGTTTGGCAATACGGGCAAGATGAATGTCCACGATGCCCAGAAGACTTTCCTGTCCAAGCGGCATGAAAGGCAGAATTGTCGTCCGGCCCAGGAATGCGGGCTTGAAGTGCTTCTGAAGTTCAGGAAGCAGAAGGGACTCCAGCGCTTCGCCTTGCGGCATTGTATCGGGATCATGTGCCAACGAAGCGAGAAGCTCCGCGCCCGTATTGGCCGTCATGAATATAGTGGTGTTGCGGAAATCAATATCGCGGCCTTCGCCATCGCGAAGTATTCCCTTATCGAAGACCTGGTAGAAGATTTCCTGCACGCCCGGATGAGCCTTGTCGATCTCATCCAGGAGAAGCGTGCCATAGGGGCGGCGGCGAACAGCTTCCGTCAGCACTCCACCTTCGCCATAGCCCACATAGCCAGGGGGAGATCCAAGAAGCATGGAGATCTTATGTTCTTCCTTGAACTCAGACATGTTGATCGTGGTGAGATGCTGGCTTCCGCCGTAAAGCATGTCCGCCACCGATAACGCTGTTTCGGTTTTGCCTGTGCCAGACATGCCTACAAGCAGAAAAACGCCTTGCGGCTTGCCAGGATCTGAAAGACCAGCGCGCGCCGCCTGTATGGAGCTTGCTATGCGGCCAAGCGCATGATCCTGACCCAGTACCCGACGCTTTAGCTGTTCATCGAGCGTACGAACCGTATTGATTTGGTCAGAAAGAAGCTTCCCAACCGGAATGCCGGTCCAGCGTGAGACGATAGTTGCTACCACGTCACGATCCACGACACGTGGTACCAGGCGGTCTTCTCCTGAAAGATCGCCAATTGCTTTCTCGATAGACTTCAAGGCTTTGGACGGCGTCTCTGCGTTACGCGCCGATATAAGAAACGGAGTCACTTTGGAAGCATCATTGAGAGAATCCGACAGTGGCGGCAGCGGCACGATATCCGCATCGTCCGACACTAGCTGCTCTAGCCGATCTGCCTCCGAAGTCAGCCGAAGTTCGGATTCAAGTCTGATGTCCAGTCGCGAGATTTCTTCCCGGAGCGCGCTCAGTTCATCTTCGATTTCCGCCAGTCTTGTTTGCGTGCCAACCGTCCGCGGCTCCCGTTCCAGCCAGCAGCGCTCTTGATCGATCAGAGCAAGATCTTGACGAAGATCCGCAAGAGCGCCTGGCGTGGTCTGGCGTGCCAAGGCAACGGCTGCAGCCGCCGTGTCGAGCACGCTGATGGCCTTATCCGGCAGTTGGCGCGCGGGAAGGTACCTTGCCGTCAGCTCCACTGCAGCTCTTATTGCCTCGTCGCGGATACGTACCCCATGGTGCTTTTTTAGACCGGTGGCGATGCCGCGCACCATTTGTATGGCCGTGGGTTGATCCGGCTCCAGCACCTGAACGAGCTGGAAGCGCCTTGTCAATGCGGCATCCTTCTCGATATGGCGCTTGTATTCGCTCCACGTCGTTGCGGCTATTGTGCGTAATTCTCCCCGCGCCAAGGCCGGTTTCAGAATATTTGCCGCATCTCCCTGCCCCGCCTGGCCGCCGGCACCAATGAGGCCGTGCGCTTCATCAATGAAAAGGATAATTGCCTCGGGCGAGGCTTTAACCGCATCGACGACACCATGGAGCCTGCGCTCGAACTCTCCTTTCACTCCTGCCCCCGCCTGAAGCAATGTGAGGTCGAGCAGCAGAAGCCGAACATTGCGAAGCCTTTCCGGCACAGCATCCTGGGCAATACCGATTGCCAGCGCCTCAACGACAGCAGTTTTGCCAACCCCTGGCTCTCCAACCAGAATGGGGTTATTCTGGCGGCGGCGCATGAGGATATCTATGACCTGGCGGAGCTCGTGCTGACGACCTATCACGGAGTCCAGCTTGCCGTTTCTCGCATCGGCGGTCAGATCGCGCGTGTAAAGTCGCAGAAATTCGTTTGCATCCACTGCCTTTGCAGGCATCTGGACCGTCTGCATCGCTGCCGAGGCAGCCTCATTCGCATGAGGCCGCATCCTTTCAAGCGCGTTCTTGTCGATGCGCAGCAGAGCGGGCGCTGTCCCGCGCACATAAGTCCGCAGACTGCTGTCATCCAGCAAGGCTGTGAGCATATCCCCTAAATTGATCAACTGACGACCGCCTTCCAAGGAGGCCAGCAACCAAGCTTCACGACAAGCAGCGAGAATGTTTTGCGACAGGACCAGTGAAGAGCCATTGCCCCGCCCCAGGTCGGCAATCGAAATGTCCAATTGGTGACGTAGTTCCTCACAATCCACACCTGTGGCTGATAGCGAGGCAGCCAGATCTGGTGCGTCCTGCAAGCCCCTCAGCCAGTGCGCCACCTCAACATTCGCATGTTGCATACGTGCGGCAATGGATGCGCCGGCCTCAAGCCCGACACGCAAGGGTGCATCAAGCCTGCCGATGAGACGATCGAGATCGAGATGTGGCATCCGGGTGACCCTGTAAGAAATCGAAGTTTTACCCACGCAATGGTTGCGCTCGAAGAGCTAAGGCGGGTTGCTCCATATGTCCAGAGGAAATCCGTTACTGAAAAATTTTTTTATAATAAATACTATCGTATTGATTTTTAAATCTTGTGTGAGGGGGTTGATTGTAGCCTGATTTTGGCAAATATTGGCTCATTACCTTCCTGATATCTCTAATTTTCGGAGAATGCATTTAATGAATATTTCAAATCTGAAGTATTCGATTAGAGAAGAAGCACCATGTGGCGTAAATGTAAGAGTTGATAGTGAAGTTAGGCACTTATATTTCAAAATAAAGGATGCGCGTGGTCTTGCCCGAGTTGCCGAGCGCGCGACAATGCCCGGTGAAGGCGGAGGTCTGTCTCCGTTATGGCAGGATGTTAGCAATTTAGGATTGCAAATTTTAGCTTCCTTTAGCAAGGATATTGAGGTCCTTGCCTGGCTGACTGAAGCGCATGTAAGGCTTTATGGCTACCCTGGCCTAAGGGATGTGTACGATGTCACTCTGTCGCTTTTAGAGCAGCATTTCGACGAACTTCATTCGATCGGCGATGAAGACGAGGAAGAGCGTTTCGCACCGTTTGCCGGGTTGAACGGCATTGGAAGTGAAGGGACGCTTATTCAGGCTATCCGTCTGGCTCCGTTAGTGCCTGGAGCAAAATTTGGTCAATATTCGCTTTGGGATTTTCAGGTTTCGCAACGGCCGGGAGAGGATCGGATACGTGGAGAACTTGAGAATGCGTTTAAGAACCTGAATGCAGATCAGATATCAGAGCAGCTTGCTGCGATAAATGGCTGCATTTCGCTGTTTGAACGCATGACCGAAATGCTTGAACACCGTTGCGGCACCCTTGCGCCCGCAAGCTCGAATACACGTAATGTGTTGGCAGAGGCCGCTTCTGCTTTTCGGTTTCTGGCTTGCCTCCCGGAGGGTGAGGCCGCGGCGGAAGACGAAGACTTCGCGCCACTTTCAGTCAGTCATCCGACGTCTCAGGAGCGCGCGCACACTTCGCAACTCATCCCGCGTAGACCGACTGCGCAATCCATCTCTTCTCGTGAGGAGGCCTTTGAGATTTTGCTGGCAGTCGCACGCTATTTCCGGAAGGTGGAGCCACATTCCCCAATCTCGCTTTCGCTCGAGACGCTGGTGCGACGCGGCAAGATGGGCTTCTCAGACTTGCTCGCCGAACTGTTGCCGGATGCGCACCAACGCCAGGCCGTGCTGACTGCGGCGGGTATTCGCACCACAGATTAGATTGAAATGAAACGATATGGCGGGCTCACTGCTGGTGACGCCCGATTTACTCATTGATCTGCCTTAAGCGCAGGAGGGAAACGTTCAAATGGCAAGTGTGCATGAGAGACTGGAGAGGGTTCGAAAGCCCCGCGTCCATATCAAATATGAGGTGGAAACCGAAGGGGCGATGGTGGCCAAGGAGCTACCGTTCGTGGTGGGCGTGCTGGGAGATTTTTCCGGCAACCCGACCCAACCTCTCAAGCCATTTGGCGAGCGCAAGTTCGTGCAGATCGATCGCGACAATTTCGACGATGTCATGCGCCGGATGACACCCGGTCTTCAGTTGAGTGTTGAAAATACGCTTCAGCGCGATGGGAGCGAGCTGCAAGTTTCGCTTAGATTCGAGAAGATGGAAGACTTCCAGCCGGGTGCCATCGTGGAGCAGGTGCCGGCGCTGAAGGCCCTGCTGGATGCGCGCAATGAGTTGCGCGACCTGATGAGCAAAGCTGATCGCTCCGAGGAATTGGAGCGGCTTCTGGAGGAAATTCTCCAGAACAAGGATGATTTGGCGAAGCTGGTGGCCCAGCTTGGTGACAAATCCAAAGCCTCCTGAACCGCAATGCCGTTGGCCGGGCGTAGCGCACTTGGCGCTTCACCGGTTCACCCAGCGTAGAGAGAGCGCGAGGAGCTAGCCTCGCAGCTACTGGAAGGATGATGAGATGAGTGCTGAAACACAGCTACAGGCTCGCGAGCAGACCGTGTATGCACCCGAACAGGATCTGTTGACAAAGGTTGTGGCCGCCACGCGACAGACGGAGCCGGATAGGGCGCAAAACCTTCTGCGAACACTGACGGAACAGGCTCTCCAGGGTACGGTTACCTATGACCGGAACCTGACGATCACCCTGAACAATGCAATTGACGAAATCGACAAGGCTATTTCAGCCCAGCTAGCGGCGATCATGCATGCGCCGGAATTTGTGAAGCTGGAGGGTAGCTGGCGTGGCCTGAACTATTTGGTGAAGAACACCGAAACTAGCGCCAATCTCAAGATCCGCGTTCTCAATGCGTCTAAACGCGAAGTCTCCAAGGATCTGGCAAAGGCGGTGGAGTTTGATCAGTCCCGTCTGTTCAAATCCATTTACGAGGATGAATTCGGCACACCGGGTGGCGAGCCGATGGGTGCCTTGGTGGGCGATTTCGAGTTCGGCAATTCTTTCGAAGATGTACAATTGCTGCAGGGCGTCTCCATGATTGCCGCAGCATCGTTTGCCCCCTTCATTTCCGCTGCCAGCCCGCAAATGTTCGGATTTGAGGACTTCACCGAGCTTGCGAAACCCCGTGATCTGGAAAAGATTTTTGAAACGGTTGAATATGCCAAGTGGCGCAGTTTCCGGGAAAGCGACGATTCGCGTTTCGTGGCGCTTGCCATGCCGCGTGTTCTCTCGCGGATGCCGTACGGTCCGAATACAGTTCCAGTCGATGAATTCAATTACGATGAGACAGATGGCTCCACGACCGGGGAATTGCCGCATGAGTCCTATTGCTGGATGAATGCAGCCTATGTGCTGGGTACACGCCTGACTGATGCCTTTGCAAAGAGTGGCTGGTGTACCGCCATTCGAGGCGCTGAGAACGGCGGTAAGGTGGAAAACCTTCCGATGCATATCTTCTCCAGCGATGATGGCGATCAGGACCTGAAATGCCCGACAGAAGTCGGTATCACCGATCGGCGCGATGCGGAGCTTGGAAAGCTCGGCTTCCTGCCGCTTTGCCACTATAAGAACACCGATTACGCCGTGTTCTTCGGCGCCCAGACAGCGCATAAGGCGAAGGTCTACGATCGCCCGGAAGCAACCGCAAACGCGGCGGTTTCGGCGCGTCTTCCCTACATGATGGCAACCTCGCGCTTTGCGCATTACTTGAAGGTGATGGGGCGCGACAAGATCGGCTCCTTCATGGAAGCCAAGGACTGCGAGGCTTGGCTCAATCGCTGGATCTCCAATTACGTCAATGCCAATGACAGTGCGGGCGAGGAGTCGCGTGCAAAATATCCGCTGCGCGATGCAAAGGTCACTGTGCAGGAAATTCCCGGTCGTCCGGGTTCCTACAACGCGGTGGCGTGGATGCGCCCCTGGCTTCAGATGGAAGAACTGACCACCTCGCTTAGAATGGTCGCCCGCATTCCTTCCAAGAATTGAGGCAGGCGCATCACGCTCGAAAGGTGGCGCCGCCAGGCGTCCACCCCGCCGCTCTAGCGAGGCCAGGATATGCTCGATATCGAATGCACCACACGCAGACTCGCAGATCGATTGATCTGCCTGATTGATGCCGTGTTGAACGAACAGGTCAACGTTATCATGCACCATGCTGCTTTTCAGGCCATGGAAGCACGGTGGCGCGGGCTTGCAATGGTGGTTCAGCAAGCCTCTCGCGGCCGTGATGTCAAAGTGAAGATGTTGAGTGTAGCCTGGGGGGAGCTTGCCCGTTCGCTTGAACGAGCGGCGGACTTCGACCAGAGCCATCTTTTCGAGCTCGTCTACAGCCGTGAATTCGGCATGGCTGGAGGCGAGCCCTTCGGACTGATGATCGCTGATTTCCACTTTTCGCCGCAAGACCCGGTGGGTGCCGATCCCGTCAGCGCACTGGCGCATCTCGGTATGCTGGCGGCGGCTGCCTTCTGCCCGCTGGTAGCGGGTGCCACGCCCCGCATGGTAGGACTGGAAAATTTTTCCGAACTCGCCCGCATTCAGGATTTCAGTTGGCTTTCGACCGATCCTCAGCGTCTGCGATGGAACAGCCTGCGCGCAAGCGAAGATGCGCGTTTCCTGGGGCTAGTTGCACCACGCATCCTGATGCGGCAACCCCTGAAACCCAATGACAGGAAACGCGCAGACCCATTCCCGTTTAAGGAAGATGTCGCTGAAAATGGCGAGAGCTTGCTTTGGGGCAATGGGGCGTTTGCCTTCGCTGCCGTCGTCATCCGCAATTTCATTGAATCGGGCTGGTTTGCGGACATCCGTGGTGTATCGCAGGATGCGGTAGATGGCGGACTTTTGTCATCCGGCGAAGTTCCGGCGCTGGAACTTGGCATCGAAAGTCATGGGCTGGGTGCGCAGCCACCGCTGGAAGTCAGGCTGTCCAGCCATCAGGAACAGCAGTTAGGCGAGCTTGGCGTCATTCCAATCGGTTCCACTTACCTGACTGCAAACGCGATCTTCAATTCCAATCCATCGCTGCATGCCCCGCCGCATTATGCCAGTGATCAGGCGCGTCAGAACGCGCGTCTGGCCGCCATGCTTCAATATGTGCTGTGTGCGTCGCGCTTCAGTCACTACCTAAAGGCGATCATGCGCGACGAAATCGGCAAGTTGACCGATGCACGTGCTTTGGAGCGACGGTTGGATGAGTGGCTGACGGGTTACACCCTCGGCAATGATGACGCCGATATTTCCCTTCGTGTTCGCTATCCGCTGAGGTCAGCAGGCATATCGGTTTCCGAAATTCCGGGAAAGCCTGGCAGTTTTGCCTGCACGGTGCGCCTGCAACCGCATTTTCAGCTGGATGATATCTCCACCAGCTTTCATCTTATTGCCGAGACCAATCCTGAGAGGGTTGCGCCGGTAATCGCGAAGCGCCGCGAAAGGATTTCGGCATGACTCTCTTTCAACAGATTTCGGGTAAACTGGCGCAGGACGAACTCGACGTAGCGCTTGATCTGGCGAAATCCGCTGTGCGAACTGGCCCCGCTGACCCCCAACTGCGCCACATTTACATTGATCTGCTGATCCTTGCCGGAGACTACGAGCGCGCCGACAACCAATGCGCCATCGCGGCCACATTGCAGCCAGACGCCGTGATGGGATTTGCGCTGTTGCGAAACCAGCTTCGCGGCATGGCGGCGCGGGATGCTTGGTTCCGTGACGGCGCAGTGCCGGATTTTCCGGGTGGCCCGACACAACTCGATCAATTGGCCATGAAACTCTCGATAGCTGCGCATGAAGGCGATGCGATAACAACGAAATCTACTCTGGAAGCGCTGGAAGCGCTTCGGGGGGAGAGAGCAATACGCATTAACGGCAATGAAATTTCCGATTTCCGCGATCTGGATGACCGAATTCCCCACGCTCTGGAAGTTATCATGAACGGGGGCGCTTATCTTTGGATCGACTTTTCTAAAATTTCACTTTTGCGGATCGAGCCGATGCGCCGCCATCGCGACATCGCATTCCGTCAGGCGGAACTGACACTGATGGATGGAGCCGTTGCACCGGTGCTGTTGCCTGCAATCTATCATCAGGGAAAGGCGGTTAAAGCCGAAAGCCTCCTCGGCAGGTCGACGGATTGGCAAACGTTGCCAACCGGGCTGACTGTGGGGCAGGGGCATCGCTGCTTTCTGGCGGGTGACCAGCTCCAGGCTCTGAGCGACCTGCATGAACTGGCCAGTTACTCCGGCAGAGCGACCTCTCCGGCGCCAAGGAGTGCGCATGGCTGATCCACTTGAAATTTTCCGACCAAGGGACCGCCATGTCGCTCGCTCCGTGCTCGACAGACTGCTGGACGACGCACCCTATAGCCCCGCCGATCCGCCGAGCAGTTATGTCGAGCAAGTTCGGGAGATGCGGGAAGCGATCCGGCGCGATCTTGAAATGTTGCTGAATACAAGGCGATGCAACCATTCTCCCCCTTTGGCGCTGCGAGAGTTGCAGAATTCGCTGTGCAACTTTGGCGTGGATGGTGCCGTTGCGGCCAATCTCATGACGGATGAGGCGAAACTTGCTCTCGCGCGTTCGATCGAACGCAACATCAGTCGTTTCGAGACGCGGCTCTCAAACGTCCGAGTAACGATCTTGAAGAATAGAAGCGTAACTGCACGTGCCTTGCGCATGCGCATCGAAGCAGCTTTCCGTCTGCATGAAGGCATGCCGTCCATCAGCTTCGAGTCCATTATCGATCCTTCCTCGCAGCGTATTCACGTGGAGGGCGGGAATGGCTGAAGGATTTCTTGCGCGCTACAATGAGGAACTGGCGGCTCTCCGAGAGCGCGCCAGCCGATTTGCAGAGAGTTTTCCAAAAATTGCTGGCCGCCTGCGCATGAGCGGCGAGATGATCGACGATCCGCATGTCGAACGGCTGGTGCAGAGCTTTGCATATTCTGCGGCGCGGGTCCGGCAGAAGCTGGATGATGAATTTCCCGAGCTGACAGATAACCTGCTGGAAATCCTTTACCCGCATTATCTGGCACCGCTGCCCTCAATGTCGATTGTCCAGTTCGAACCTGCCAAGACACTTGCAAGCGAACAGGTCATTCCGCGCCACACCGAGATATTGGCGGAACCCGTGGCCGGCGAAACCTGCCGTTTCAGGACCACGCAGGATGTTGCCATTGCACCGGTGGATCTTGTGGCCGCTCGGTTGACCGGCCAGCCGATTGATGCGCCAAGCTCACCATTTTCTGGCGTGAACGGCTGCCTGAGGCTATCGCTTCGCGCTCGCGGCATGCGCCAGACGATTGCAGATACCGGTCTTTCAAAGCTTCGGCTTCATCTTGCCGGACCCTGGCAGCAGGCGCTTCAGATTCACGAACTGCTCTGCAATCATACGGTTGGTATCGCGCTTGCGCGTCACTCAAGTGATTTGCAACCTGTCATTCTCGGCAGCCGCAATCTGCGATCCCTCGGTTTTGATCGTGATGAGGCGCTGCTGCCTTATCCTGCGCCGAGCTTCGAAGGCTACCGGCTGCTGACAGAGTTCTTCGCGCTGCCGCAGAAGTTCCTGTTTATCGAAATTTCAGGACTCGATCTTTGGAACGGCGACACACTTGAACTCTTCATTTACATCAATCACACCAGCCCGAAGCTTGAGCGGTCGCTCACTGTCCGTGATTTCGCGCTTCACGCAACCCCTGTCGTCAATCTGTTCCGGCAGGCTTGCGAACCAATTGCCATTGACGGTACGCGCACCGATTATCGGCTGCTGGCTGATGCGCGCAGACAAAATACGCGCGAGATCTATTTAGTCGAGAAAGTTACGCTGACCAAGCCGGACGGCACGCGGGAGGTCAGTCAACCCTTTTTCGGCCGCTCATCTCGCAGCAACAGCGCAGGCACCCACTGGCAGGTGACACGACGGTTCGACGACGATGGAACGAGCGATACGGACATTTCTTTCGTGGACGCGCAACGCAAATATGCGAGCCCTGTTGATACGGTGGCCAGCGTGGACGCGCTGTGCCTCAACCGTAGTCTGCCGGAACAATTGCCTTTTGGCGGCGGACATCCGCACCTGCAACTGGCCTCGGGGCATGAGGCGGTCAGTAGCGTACAGGCCCTGATCCCGCCCACTTCAGCGGTGCGGATGAGCGATCAGGAAGGCCGCAACTGGCGCCTGATTTCGCACCTGCTCCTCAATCATCTGTCACTGACAGACGGTAACGGAGGATCACTTAGGGATATCCTGTCTCTCTACAGCTTCAGGGATAGTCCGGAGACGAAGTTGTTTGCGGATGCAATCATCGCCGTGGATGCTCAATCCTCGCTTGCTAGAATGCCTCATGGTGGCATGGTGCCAGGTACGGATATTGCATTGACTTTCGATCCGAACGCCATCGATCCGGCAGCTGCCTATCTCTTCGGTAGCATTCTCGATCGCTTTTTCGGTCTTTACACGTCCATCAACAGCTACACGCGCCTGACAATATTCATGAAGGGGATCAGCGAGCCGATCGCCAGCTGGCCTGCGCGGGCGGCGGAAAGACCATTGGTGTGAGGCTGGATATGGGTAAACGGCCAGCCGACCATATGAATGACCCGCTCGTAGAACGCCTGGTGCGCGATCCCGGCAGTTTCGAGCCGGTTACGGCACTTCGGGTGGCCCAGAAGGCCAGCCCCTCAGGTCTCGATATCATCGCTCCTGTTGGCGTGGATCCGTCTCCTGTCGCGACCTCGGGCTTTACCCGCAGCGAAAAACGAAACCGTATTAGGACACTGTTTGCCAGCCTTAGCGGACCTGTGGGCTCGCTTCCTTCGTCCTACAATCAGTTGATCATGCGCGAGGAACGTCAACGTTCAAAGTCGCTCTCAGCATTTCTCGATGTGTTTAACGGCCGTATCAGCGAATTGTTTGCGGACGCGGCAGAGAAATACAGGTTGCCCCACTGGATGCGCTGGCAGGGGGGGCACAGTGAAGGCGGATTTTTGCGCGCTCTGCTGGCCCTGGGTGGTTTTGGCACGCGCGGTACGATCAGCCGCGCGGAGATCGACCGTGATCTGGCTTTGCGCTTTTCGGGCTTCTTTGCCAACCGCACACGCCATGCTGCGGCGCTATCCGCGATGCTGCAAGAGTTGACCGCGGCACCAGTTCAAATCGAGCAGTTCAGGCCGCGCTGGCTTAAGATTCCTGTCAGCGAGAGAAGCCGCATCGGCCAATCGCAGGGCCTCGTGCTCGGGATGAATACGACTGCGGGCGAGAGCATTCGCGACCTGACCGGTGGTTTCCGCATCGTCATCGGACCGCTGGCCTATGGCGATTACATGCGCCTTTCGCCGAACAGCACTTCGATCCGCGAGATCGTCTCCCTCACGCGGCTCTACGTTGGCCCGACGCTCGATTTCGATGTGCAGGTGGTTCTGCGGAAGGAAGACGTGCCCCTCTGCCAGTTGGGCCGCGCAGGCGATCCGCCCAGGCTTGGGTGGAATTGCTGGGCGCGCACAGGGCCGGCCACCAGGAACAATGGCGATGCAGTCATTCAGGCCGCACGTATCGAGACGCTGAACCGGGAGATCCGCCATGCGTCTTGAACTGGTGCCGGAAAATCAGGGTGTTCATGCCGATGCATTCGATTACGAAAGATGGGTTCTTGTGGATGGTCGGCGAACTATTGGCCGATCCAGCGACTGTGAGTGGCGCCTGCCGCAGGAGGAGACATCGGTCTCGCTGGTCCACTGCATTATCGAGCGGAGAGGCGACCGCTTTATCCTGGAAGGTTGCGGTTCGAGCCGCCCAGCCGTGAACGGTGCGCTTCTGACGGATGGAGTAGCGACGATAATCAGTGATCAAAGCGTAATCGATCTCGGCAAATTCTCGTTCCGCGCCGTCATCAGCCAAGAGAGAAGCGCTCATCGAGACGAGGCGGATGAGGAATTACCTCCCAGCGCGCAACCCTTGACCATATCAGCCATCCTTTCCGACATCGTTCCTGCAGGCGGCATTGCGGGTGGTCCGCTCGGCCCGCGCGAGGTCACAGATCCGCTGGCCTTCATACAGAAGCCCAAGCCCGGCACGCCATCCTCGCGCAACGTGGAGATCGGCTGGAGCGGCGCACCTGACCCACAAAGCTTGACGCATGTGTTGCCCGAGAATTGGTGGCAGGAAGGCGACGCGGAAAACGACCTCGGTCACTCCCTGGAGCATAGTATTGCAACGCGGGTTTCCGTCGGCATCGCCCGCTCAGCACGTCCGTTGGAACCGTCGGAGCCAAGGACAACCTCCATTGGCGAACTTGCAGGTCTGGTGCCAGGCCATGTGAGCGATGCAAATCAGGCGGCGCGGCTGGAAAGCCTTGTCCGTCAAATGGAGCAGAGCCTCCGGCAGGCTTCTTCCGTGATGCAACTTCGCGACATGCCGGTATTGGCCTCGCATAACGTTTCGACTGCCCGGGAGGACCCGTTGGTACAGCGGCTTGAGGCCGTTCTTGCTCAGCAAGCCCGGCTCAATGCTGCGCTGGAGCACATGTTTAGCGAGAGCGCACGTCTTTTCGATCCGCTCATGGTTGAGGTCCGTGCCGGCTCTCAGCATAGTCGTTTTATGCGCTGGATGAAGGAAGCCGCCTACTGGCGCCTCTACAAGAACCAGTTCGAAAGTGGAACTGGCCGCCTCTCCGCGGCGGACCTGCTGCGAGGCAGTTACCAAGCGCTGGAAGAAAACAGCGTAAGCGAGCCAAGCATCTCCAAGGCCAGCCATTTCCAAGAAGCAAGGACGCCGAAATGAGGTATGAAAACCGTGTGGCCTGGAGCGAAGGCATGTTTCTCCGGGTTCAGCATTTTCAACAGGCGGATCGCTGGACGGAGCGTCTGGTCGGGACGACCATGCGGACCCTCGCTCCCTATCCCTGGGGGGTCGCCTCTTTCGAGATTGATCGCAGTGCACTTGCTATTGGCCGCTTTTCCGTCAGCAACCTGCGGGGCATTTTTCCAGACGGCACGACTTTCGATGCGCCACTCGACTGCGATCTGCCACCTGCGCTGGACCTGGATGAGACCGTCAAGAACGCCGTCATCTATATCGCCCTGCCCACGCGCCAGCCAGGACGCGCCGATATCGCCCTCAATGGCGGTGCGGCCCTGTACCAGGTTCGTCACGTGGCCTCCACCTATGAGGCACCTGACGCCAACGTGGAGACGGATTTCATGGCACCCATCGAGGTGGGGCGGCTGAACCTGCGCTACCTGAAATCCGGTGACGACATGGCCGGCTTCGATCTAATCGGGCTTGCCCGCGTGATCGAGGTTCGTTCGGACCGCGCCGTGATTTTGGACCCGGATTACCTTGCACCTTGCCTCAACTGTGCCGCGGAGCCGCGCCTTACGGAACTTGTCAAGGAACTGCTCGGCATCGTCCGGCATCGTGCAGAGGCGATTGCAGACCGAATTGGCGACCCGACCATTCGTGGCACCGCAGAAGTGGGGGACTACTTCCTGCTACAGATTCTCAACCGCGCCGATCCCTTGCTGCAGCACGTTTCAGCGAATGCAACACGCCTCCACCCGATGAACTTCTTTGAGTTATGCATCCAGTTGGCGGGCGAACTCGCGACGTTTACGACAGAGCGCAAACGTGCCACCGAGTTTGCGCCTTACCGGCATGACGATCTGAAAGCGACATTTTCGGCTGTCTTCGAGGATCTGCGAACCTCGCTTTCCGCAGTTCTTGCGCAGTCTGCTGTCTCTATAGAGCTGGTGGAGCGCAGGCACGGCGTGCGGGTTGGCACGATCCACGACCGGACATTGCTTCGGGATGCAGGTTTCGTACTCGCCGTCCGGGCGGACATGCCTGCCGAGGAAATCCGGCGCAAACTGCCGGCACAGATCAAGGTCGGGCCTGTGGAGCGCATCGCTGAGCTGGTGAATGTGGCGCTTCCCGGCATTCCGGTGCGGCCGCTGCCTGTGTTGCCGCGCCAGTTGCCCTATCGCTCAGGCACGATCTACTTCGAACTCGACACGCAGAGCCCGTTATGGAAGCAGCTTGAGACTTCCGGCGCAATAGCCCTGCATCTGTCGGGTGATTTTCTCGGACTCGAGATTGAATTATGGGCTTTGAGAGAATGAGCAAGGACAACAGCTTCTGGCAGGATCTGCCCACGATTGTTGAGCTGGATCAGGACAGCGTGAACAAACGGCAAGCATCATCCAGGACGCCGGGCTCTCTTGATGACATCGTCGTCTCTCCTTTGCCTGGTGCGGCAGAGGCTTCGGGACGTGCCCCACCGGGAGGCTGGTCTGCCGAAAGGCTTGTGCGCGACTTTACACTGGGTGGTGAGGATGTGCCGATGCTTGTGCGTTCAGCAGCGCCGCTTCTCCACTTGTCGCATGCCATTCGGCATTCGGCACAGCAGCCGGACATAGAGGAGCTGCGCCGGGTAGCTATTTCTTCGATCAATGCCTATGAGCGGGATCTGGCCTCAGCGCGCATAGCGCCAGAGCGGGCGCGCGCGGCTCATTATATCGTTTGCGCTACGGTAGACGATGTCGTGCTGAGCAAACCATGGGGTGTTTCGGCAGGCTGGGCACGCTCCGGTCTGGTTTCCACCTTTCATATGGATGTGACTGGCGGTGAGAAGGTTTTTGACCTGCTCGATCATTTTCAGCAGTCTCCCGGTTCTTCCAAGGATGTTCTGCTTCTCATATACCTCTGCCTCTCACTGGCATTCGAAGGCCGGATGCGGGTATCGCCGCGCGGCAATCTGGAACTCGGTCGGGTTCGCGATGGCCTCTACAAGACGCTGCTTGGGCAGTACGGAATATTCGAACGGGATCTTTCCCCGCATTGGAAGGGTATTTCTGCCCGGTACAAACCCCTCAGGACTGCAACGGCCCTGTGGACGACACTATCGATTCTGGCCCTGTTGTTTGGGCTGGGTTATATGTTCTTTACGTTCTCCTTGAATTCCGTGTCCGATGGAACGTTGAGCCGTTTGGCCAGTGTGGCGCCGAGGGTCGCACCCGGCGTTGCGCCAACAGAGCCTCCCGCACCGCCGCCGCAGGAGAAACTCCTTGTCCAACAGCAGGAACCGGCAGATCCGCCCGCTGAGCCGCCAGTGATACCGCGACCCAAGCCATCGCGGATTCAGAACTTCATGGCGTTCCTCAAGCCGGAGGTCGAGAAGAACCTAGTATCGCTTACTGATACCGATAGCAGGCTGAGAATACGCATCAACAATTCCGGTCTCTTCGACGTGGGCAGCGCTGAGGTGAGCGATAGTTTCAGAGGCTTGTTGGAACGTATTGGCGTCGCGCTTTCCGCCGAACAGTTCCGCGCTGTCGTCGTGGGTTATACCGATAACACGCCGATCCGCACTGTGCAGTATCCCTCCAACTGGCATCTTTCGGAGGCCAGAGCCAAGGCAGTGGGTGCCATTCTGTCTGCCTATACCGGCCCGGAAGCAATTCTGACCGAGGGTCGCGCCGACAGCAACCCAATCGGGCCAAACACCACGCCCGAGGGCAGGGAGATGAACCGCAGAACCGAAATTCTGGTTCTGACGGATCCCCGTCAGCAATTGAACGACGCGGGCATCACGGAATCTGACGCGCAAACGCTGGATTTGCCGCTGGCGAACCCAACATCGGGTAAATCACGATGAATCCTTTGAGTTATTTCTATACGATTCGCTCCTATGTGGACGCCTATGCGGGGCTCATAGGAAGGCGTTTCATTTCCATCATCTGGTTGGTGGCGCTTTGCGTCATCGTCTGGTTCTACGGCTCCATGCTCGCCTTGGGGCAATGGAAGCCATTGATCAGTACGAACGCCCGCATCCTCCTGATTGCCGCCCTCGTCGTCGCATGGCTTATCTACATTGCCACAACTATCGTCCAAAGCCGACGGCGCGATGCGGCTCTCGTGGAGGGCATCGAGCAAAGCGCGGAACAGGAAGCCAAAGCGAGCCAACAGGCGGAAGTCGGCGAAATCCATCGGCGGCTGAAGGATGCGCTGCAACTGCTGCGGCGGGTTACGCGCAAGCGCTTCGGATATATCTATGAGTTACCCTGGTATGTCATTTTTGGTGCGCCAGGTTCCGGTAAAACGACGGCACTGATGCAGTCCGGCCTGAATTTTCCGCTCGGCGATGCGCTGGGTGCCAATTCCGTTCAGGGTATAGGCGGCACCAGGAACTGTAACTGGTGGTTTTCCGATGAGGCGATCCTGATCGATACAGCCGGACGCTACACAACTCAGGATGATCTGAATGGCACCGCCAAAGCGGGCTGGGAAGGCTTTCTCGCACTCCTTCGAAAATATCGACGTTCGCAGCCTATCAACGGCGCACTGGTCACGCTGTCGATCGGAGACTTGCTGGAACGGGATCCGCAGGCGCAGAAAGAAGAAATCCGGGTCATTCGTCAGCGGCTTGCGGAGCTTGATGAGCAGTTGCAGGTGCGCGTACCCGTCTATCTGGTGCTGACCAAGGCTGATCTTCTAACCGGTTTTGTCGAGTTCTTCGATGGTTTTGGCAAATCCGACCGTGAGCAGGTCTGGGGCATGACCTTTGATCTCGACAAGAGTGAGAAGGCCCATGAGCTGCCAGATGTCTTTTCGGCGGAATTTTCTCTCTTGCAAGAGAGAGTCAATTCGCTTTTGCTTGAGCGGTTGCAGCAGGAACCGAGTTCCGGGATCCGCGGTCGGATTTTCCGCTTTCCGTCGCAACTGGCGCTGCTGCGCGAGCGGCTTATGGAGGTTATTCCCGAGCTCTGCTCCGGCTCAAAGCTGATGGAGCCGCCTTTGCTGCGCGGTATCTACCTCGCCTCTGGCACCCAGACGCATCAAGACCTCTCCGAAGTCGTGGCTTCGCGACCGCGCCGAAGCTATTTCTTACACCGCCTTTTCCACTCGGTGATTTTCGAAGAAGCATCGCTGGTGTCGCGGGATAGACGGATTAACCGGCGCCAGTTGTTCATTCGGCGAACCACCTATGCGTTGGCAAGCCTAGCCGTTGTTGTCGTGCTGGCAAGCTGGGTTGCGACCTACCTGCAAAGCAGCACAGCATTGGCGCGTGTAGACCAGCGTCTGAACGATTATGAGCAGCTGTCGCGCGCTATACCGGTCGAGCATGTCAATGATACAGATTTTTTGCGGATCCTGCCGGCTCTTGAAAGTCTTTCCGCCATACCGGACGACTTCGCGCAAGCACGTGTCTGGCCGGTCAGTTTCGGCCTTGATCAGCAGCAGAAGGTGGAAGGACGTCGGCGCGATGCCTATCAAAAGGTGCTCAGCGCCCTTTTGCTGCCGCGGCTGATGGTGCAGCTTCAGCATGATATGCAGAACGATACCGAGCCGCACAAAGTGTTCAACGCATTGAAGTTCTATGGAATGTTGGGCGGACTTGGTACGATGGATCGCGAGTTTGCCGTACAGCAGGCCGATGGCATCTTCGCCACGCTCTTCCCCGGCGATGGACGAGCAACCACCCGCAAGGCTTTGCTGCGTCATACAAGTGCGCTCGTGCAGGGCGTCATTCCGCCAATGGAACTGGACAACAGACTCATTGCCCAAACCCGAAGCAAGGTGCGCGAGATCGGTATCGCTTCCCGTGCCTTCGAGATCCTCAAGTCCTATCCGCAAGCACGCAGGCTTCCCGGCTGGACACCGGCGGTAGTATTTGGTCCTCTTGGTGAGCAGGCGTTCGAGCGTTCGTCTGGCACAAACCTGCGTACCGGGCTGCCCGGATTTTTGACCGCCACTGGATTTCACACCCTGGTGAAGCCGCGTCTTGAGGACGCTGCGCGGGACGCAATTGCCGAGGAATGGGTGCGAGGCGTTGAAAACCCGCAGGATGTATCCGTAGATCAGATTACGCAGGCGGTCCTACAGCTCTATTTCTCCGATTTCGAACGGCAATGGCTCAGCGTACTGGCAGACTTGCGTGTGAAAACGCCGCATACAATTGCCGATGCCGCCGAGACCTTGCGGCTGCTTTCCACCGAACCCAGCCCTATCGAAACTATGGTCCGCTCGATTGCGAGCGCAACAGACCTGCGTTCTCCGGATGTCATTGCGACAGGTCCAATCTCGTCTTCCGCTCAGGACAGTGCAATCCATGCAGCTGGCACAGTCGTCTTACCGGACCCTTACGCAAGGCTCCGCGACCTTTTGGCACAAGTGGACGCTCAAAGTGAGCCTGCACCGGCCGCTTCGAATGGCGATCGGCAGTCGCCGCCGCTCCGGCATTTGGTCGCTTCGTTGCAAAAGCTGCGCGATCAGCTATCCCGTGCCTCGACTTCGTCGGCTACGATCGCAAAAATCTTCGATGTAGACGGCCAATTGACGATTGCAAACCAGGACTTATTGCAGCAGGCGCGGCAGATGCCAGCCCCTCTGGATGGCTGGATGGCTGGCCTAGCGGCGGATATCGGTTCATTGGCGGTGCGCTCCGCTCGTACCCGCATCGCAGATCTATGGGCTGCCGAGGCTGCAGCCTACTGCACTAATGTCGTGTCCGGCCGGTATCCTTTCGACCGTCAATCGCCATCGGACGTCGCCTTGAGTGATTTCATTCGTCTGTTCGCACCGGAAGGACTGCTCAAAACCTTCTTCAAGGGCAATCTGGAGCCCTTCGTAGATACAAGTTCATCCCCATGGGGATGGAAGGGCGCGTTTGGGTCTGCCAGCATTCCCAGTGAGGCCATTGCCCAGTTCGAAAAGGCAGATCAGATCACCCGCGCTTTCTTCCCGAATGGCAGTAAGCAGCCTTCCGTCTCAATTAGCATCACGCCTGTTTCGCTTAGCCAGTCTGCCAATGCTGTGATGTTGGAACTTGCGGGAGAAAAGGTCGTCTATTTCCATGGACCCGTCCTGTCAAAATCCATCATCTGGCCCGCGGCGCAAAATACGAGCAGCTCACGGCTGGCTTTTCAGCCGGGAGGTTGGCAAGAGGCTACAACGACCACAGGGGACTGGTCGGCATTCCGCTTGTTCGATGGTGGCAAATTGAGCCAGACAGGTCGTCCAGATCTTTTCCGTGCTGAATTTGCGCGGGGAGGTCAGGTTGCAGAATTTGATGTGCAATTCGGGTCGGTGCTCAATCCGTTCCGGCTTCCGGCTCTTGAGATGTTTTCTTGTCCGAGGCAGTTTTGACAAAGGTTAAGGATTGGCAGGCACGACCCGGTCTTAAGGGCGAAGCGGAGCGGATTGGCTTCTTCGGAAAATTGCCAACCCATGGCGATTTCGTCAGCTGGGGCCTGACGGTCAAACTGCAACGGGCACTTGAGGATTGGCTTCAGATTGGTCTGCGGACCGCTCAGGATGGGTTGGGTGAATCCTGGCTTCGCACCTTCAAGGCCATGCCACCCTGGCGTTTTTTCATAGAGGAAGGCCTGTGGTCGAGTCACGGAGTTGCAGGTGTCATCGTCCCGAGCAGTGACCGGGTAGGGCGCGAGTTTCCGTTGGTTCTTCTAGCCCAAATCCAGCAGGCGGGCGAGCATCCATTCCGATTTTATAAGGACGAGACTTGGTTTACAGCCGTGGAAACCATTGCGAGAAGCGCCTCCCATAAGGACTTTCAACTCGATAGCTTCACAGAGTCGCTGGAAAAACTGCGCGCCCCCCGCGCCATCGAACGGCGAAATGAAGAGGAAGGTCGAAATGGCAGCCGGACGGTCAAGCAGAGCCTGTGGTGGACCATCCTGCCGAATTCGCAAAAGGTTCGGGGCTTTCGTAATGAAGGCGGCCCAGGAAAAGAAGACCTTCTTCGCCTCCTCCAGGCTGGCGATATCACACTTGATCTGACGATGGCGACGCCTCCGCCTTTGCCAGCGCAGCTACCGGCAGAGGCGGTCGTTTCGCCCGCCGTGTATCAAACTCATTCCCTTGGCCACGCCCAGCCATTGCTTTGCTGGAACAGCGCTTTCCGAAGCCATGAGGGCACAGGCGGACAGCCAAATACCGATGCTTTGCTTGCATCCAATGCCGCTGGCCTGTTCGCCGTCGCAGATGGTTTGGAAGGTGATCCGAGTGCTGCTGAGGCGGCAAGGCTTACAATCCAATTGGTCGGACAGGCTGTTAGGGAAGGCCCCCTTGAGCAGCGCCTTCAGGAACTGAAGGGAAAACTGGGAACGGCCAATACGTTGCTGAGGCGTCGAGCAGAAGGTCGTGCGACAAATGGGGCCGGTGCTGCAAGTCTCGCGGCTCTGCTGCTAAGCGGGGACGATTTCGCTGTGCTTTGGGCCGGGGATGCTCGCTGCTATCTGCTGCGTGACAGCATGTTGCGCTACCTGACCCGCGATCATATCGAGATCGGAATGCGGCGATCCCTGTCTCGCGCGGTCGGTCTGGCTCCTACATTGCAAATGGAAAGAGTGGGTGAGAAGCTGCGTCCGCAAGATACCTTCCTGCTGTGCACGGCACCGCTGGTGCGGGCCGTGCCAGAGCGAGCTATTGCCGAAATCATGCTTTCTGAAGCCGCAGCTGATGTGCCGCGTGTTCTGATAGAAACGGCGCTGATTTCCGGCTGCCCGGGAAACATGACAGCGCTCGTCGTACAGACTAACTCTCCTTGAGCTGCGAAACCTCAAACGTATCGATCAATTACTCGGAGAGACGGGTGGCGGGGCCGCAGGCAGGTTCGGGCTCTTTTGATACACGTTGAAGAGCTTTGCGAAATCCACCAGTCCGGAGTTTCCAGCATAAAGTATATCGCCGTTTGCCATTTGGAATTGCTGCATCAGTGACAGGTTGGAAATATCCCCCATGTCAATGCGATAGATGACGGGCTTGTTCGATACGGAAACGGCTGCAGGAAGCGTCTTGCCTGCGGTGGATTGTACGGTGGAATAGATGGTCTGATTGCGCAGTAAATAGACTTGGTTGGCATCGGCACGATCATCCAGAAGTCCACCTGCGCGACCCAGTGCCTGGGCAAGCGTCAAATGGCCCGGTTCGAAACGGTATTCACCGGTGCTTTTGAAGGCTCCCATAACAGTGAATGCTGGTGCGGCGTCTTGTACGAAGATCTGGTCGTCCGGCAGAAGAAAAACGTTCTGACGATCCTCATTCAGCACACGTGAGAGCGGGGCGCTGGCCTTTCTGGCACCTCGCATCAGCGTGACGGTTGCGCTGGCGGGATTGGCTAATGCGCCGCCCGCCAGAGCAATGGCGTCGGATACCTTTTCTTTGCGCGCGGAAAGGGGAATGCGTCCGGGCGTGCGAACGCCGCCACCGACGGTCACCGCATTGCCCGGCTGCTCAACCACCGTGACGACGGCCTGCGGATTGACCGCCGATCCCTTCAAGCCACTGACGATGCGGCTCTGCAAAGCCTCCGGTGACGAATCCAGAACGCGCTGCTTACCGACGAATGGAAGGGTAACATTGCCATTTGCATCAACCGTAAAGCGGCCAAGTGGCAAGGTCTTGCTATTGGTCGAGGAGAACAGGCCTTCCTCGCCGGTGTCAAAGATCGTAACCTCAATCACATCGCCGCGCCGCAAGCGTACATCGTTCGAGCCGCCGGATCGGAATATTGAGAGGCCGGGATCCTCAGGATGATAGGCTAGCGGCACACTGCCGCCGACTGGCAGACTGGCTTGCGTCAGACGCATAACCGGAATGTTCTGTCCAGTCGCTGGATCCTTCGCATCGTAAAAATTGGATGGTGATGGACCATCGGAAGGCCTCGCACAAGCTGCCAATAGCAAACACACCCAAATCGCACAAATCTTCCGCATCTGATTCCCCGCAAATCACTAGAATATTGCCGGAAATTAGCATTTGAGCCCCACTGCACAATGTTGAAGGCAGCATTCGGTTGAATTTTACATGTCAATAGCAACGAGGGCTGTATTTTTACAACATTTAAGATTATCCACAGATTTTTATAAATCTGCCTGCCTTTTGCTCCTCTGGGTATCGTCTACGATCTGTATGTTCCATAATTAAGGCTATGCGATTTATTATTATAGCAGCCATTTAGTAATGCGACAGTTGGGCCAGTTAGAGATGCGACAGTTTTCGCCCTTCTAGCTGG
>NZ_STGA01000021.1 GCF_005222835.1 Rhizobium sp. FKY42
AGCAAAACCGCTTCTAGCGGTTCAAGCGCAGCGTTTCAAACCTCCACCTCTGGTGGAGGTCATGACTTGTTTCAGGCGGCAGGAGGAAACGGTCGAAACAACCTCAGACGTGCGGGAGGTCTTCTCTGTTTTCCGCCTTTCCAGTCAACGACGAACTGAATGACGTCGGCCGCAGCCTGCTGTGTGAGCGGTTTCGCGATGACGCCCAGAGCCCCGGCATCTCGCCCTTCGACGAGCATCGGATTTCCGGTTACGAAGATGACCGTCAGTCCGCGGCCGGTCAGCAGCCGGGCAAGCTCAGGGCCGGTCTCTCCATCTGCAAGCCGTACATCGACAAACGCTATGTCCGCTTCTCGGGAATAATTGAGCGCAACGGTCATGTCTGGAGCGATGCCAATAACCTCGTGCCCGCTGCGCGAAATGGCCTCTTCCAGATCCATCGCGATCAGAAGGCTGTCCTCAACGATCAGAAAACGATGCTTCACCACTAAAACCTCTGTGATCTCGACAAGATAGGGTTGATCCCCATATCGGCAAGAAAGTATTTTAGTTGTGACTAAATAAATTGGAGGTATGGGAATCGATCAGTCCGGAAAGATCGAGCGGTACTCTCTGCGAACGATCTTGAGGCTACGGTCCGGTTGTATCTGGTAGGTCTCTTCCACGATACGCGTGCCATCGTAGAAATCGTGGGAAAACGTGCTTCCAATTGGGGAGCGCGTTAGTTTGGTCTGCGGCTGACCGTTATACGTTATGCTTCCCGGTATAGGCTCGATCTCGGTGCTTGCGCAGCCGACAAGCAGCAGGCTTCCAAGAATGGCGGCAGAAAGTGCTTTCATGGTCGTGGGGCTCCGGTCGCTCTTTCCACGGATATGGGAAGCGAACAGGCAGTTGGGAAGCGTATGCATCAATAGAAGTTCAACGTGCCTCTTCAAATTTGTCCGCGATGGACTTGCATTTTTCGGCGAACGCCTTGATGAAGACTGTGCACGCGGACGTGGCGAAACTGGTAGACGCAAGAGACTTAAAATCTCTCGGAGCAATCTGTGCGGGTTCGATCCCCGCCGTCCGCACCAAAATTATCGATCAGATTGATCCTTTTTGCTCCTCCTCGCGTTATCGACGCGGGAGGAGCGACAATGCCTTTTATTTCAAACTGGATCATGGCGATAATGACGGTGTTGGGAACAGCGACGATGGCTCATTCTGCCTCTGACCAATTGAGCCAGTTCCGTTGGAATCACCGGATCCTGGTCATTTTCAGCGACCGATCTGACGATGCTAACTATGTGCAGCAGATGGGTGCTCTGAAAGGTGCGCAGGAAGCGATGGCGGAGCGAGACATGCTGATTATATCAGTGGTCGCAGACGCCGCAGCCATCATCGACAAACCACAGTTGAAGCTCGACGCGGACGGTCTGAGAAAGCGGTTTGGCGCAGAGGGACGAAGCTTCCGCGCCGTCCTGATCGGGAAGGATGGCGGAGCGAAGTTGTCCAGTAGTAGGCCCTTCACACCTGCGGAACTGTTTTCCACGATCGACGCAATGCCGATGCGGCAGTCCGAGATGCGGTGACCTAATTCTTCCAGAACATGGGCATGAACAGGACGAGTACCGTCAGAACTTCCAGGCGTCCCAACAGCATGAGGACTGACAGGACGTTCAAAGCTGGGTCCGAGATCGTTGAGAAGTTTCCAGCCGGGCCGATAATGTGTCCGATCCCGGGGCCAACATTCGACAGGCAGGTAATGGACGCTGAAATCGCGGTCAGCAGATCATATCCCAGAAGCGTCAGGATCAGCGAACCTGTAACCCATATCGCCATGTAGAGGCTGACGAAAAGAAAGATACCCTTTACGATATCTGGATCAACGGATTTTCGCCCATAACGAACTGGGTAAACAGCATTCGGGTAAAGCAGTTTCTTCAAGCCAGTGTTCATCACGCCGATCAGGATTAGCACTCTGTAGGCTTTTATTCCGCCTGCAGTTGAACCGGAGCAGCCGCCGAGGAATGTTGCAAAGAGCGCCAGTCCAAGAGCGAAAGGACCCCACAATGTGTAGTCCTCGCTGGCGAAGCCGGTGGTCGACAGTATTGAAGAGATGTTGAAGAAGGAATGGGTCAAAGCGACCGGTAAAGCTACGTCATTATGGACGTGATGATAGACGCCTAGCAGGCAGGAAAAGAGGCAGAGATAGCCAAGAAAAAAGCCTACCTGCGGATCGAAGAGCGTGTCTGTGCGTCGACGAACCGCAAAAAGAATCATAATGGAGAAGGGCAAGCTGCATACTGTCATGAAGACTGTGCCAACCCACATGAGAGGAAGACTCTGAAAGTGTCCAAAAGAGGCGTCGTGGGTTGAGAAGCCTCCAGTCGCAACTGTCGCCATAGCATGGTTCAAGGCGTCGAAATGTCCCATTCCGGTCATGTCGTAAGCAATGGTGCACGCTAGGGTTAGTCCTACGTAAACGGCCAAAAATGCGCGAGTGAACGTCGCCAACTTGGCAAATGGCTTGTCGCCGGTGTCGGACGATTCGAGTTTGAAAAAAGACATTCCGCCCACGCGGAGGAATGGGAGCACGAAAAGCCCAAGCGCAACAATCCCTATGCCACCCATCCAATGCAACAGGGAACGCCAGAAAAGGATGCCAGGAGCCACGTTGTCCAGACCAGCGATAACAGTCGATCCGGTGGTAGTGATCGCCGATATCGATTCAAAAAGTGATTGGGAAAAGGTCAGCCCCAAAGGTGACAGATAAAGGGGAAGTGCGCCTACGAGAGAGAAGAGTGCCCAAAGCACGTTCACGATGAAAAATGCGAGTCGCTTGCTAACGACTGGTGTGGAACCACGTGTAGCAAGCGTGCAGGCCAGAGAGAATGATCCGACCATGAAGCCACATGCTGCAAACAGCTGCCAGTCTCTGTTGCCATAATACAGGTCGATGGCAGCAGGGAGAAACATCGCGGCCGCGAGGTAAATGCCGCAGAGGCCAGCGATGTACAGGGAAGCGCGAAGTTGGGTTGCGTTCAAGCGCCGGATCCTGCTGATTTGTCGCTCAAAAGAAGCTTTTGTGTCTGGTTCGAAGCTATGGCATAGCGGGGCCTTTCAGGAATTTCAACGGATGGATTGCAATGTTGAATGCGCATGTGGATGAGGCGAGAGAAGCAATGCGGCAGATTTTTGCCGAAACGCCGCTCCAGATGAACGAGCATCTCAGCCGGCGCTACAACGCAACCATTCTTTTGAAACGGGAAGATCTGTCGCCTGTCCGCTCCTACAAGATCAGGGGCGCCTTCAACTTTTTCAGGAAAGCGATTGGCGCCGGAGGCACTGACAAGGTTTTCGTCTGCGCGTCCGCAGGCAATCACGCGCAGGGCTTTGCTTTCGTCTGCAGGCATTTCGGGGTCAAGGGCGTGGTCTTCATGCCGATAACCACTCCCCAGCAGAAGATAGATAAAACGCGAATGTTCGGCGGGGAATTCATTACGATCAGGCTGATTGGCGATATCTTCGACCAATGCTATGCGGCAGCCAAAGCTTATGTTGAGGAAATTGATGGAGCCATGGTTCCGCCCTTCGATGACGCCGACATCATTGAAGGACAGGCAAGTGTTGCAGCAGAAATTGCGCAGCAGATGCCCGAAGGAATGACGCCTGACCTGATTGTGATGCCGGTCGGCGGCGGCGGACTATCGTCCGGCATAACCCAATACTTCGCAGGAGAACTGGCCGATGATGCCTTCATCATGGTTGAACCCGCAGGTGCGCCAAGCCTCAAGCAAAGCCTTGCGGCCGGGGAGGCGATCACTCTTTCGAAGGTCGATAACTTTGTGGATGGTGCAGCTGTCGCCCGCATCGGAGACCTGAACTTCGAAGCTCTCAGGAAGTTTCCGGCAGAGCAGGTCATGGTCGTTCCTGAAAACGCGATCTGCGTGACCATGATCGATATGCTGAACATAGAGGGCGTTGTTCTGGAACCGGCGGGCGCTCTTTCCCTGGCCGCCTTGTCGGCCATGGATTCGAAGCAGCTCGAAGGAAAAACCGTTGTCGCAATCGTCTCCGGTGGCAACTTCGACTTCGAACGGCTCCCGGATGTGAAAGAGCGTGCAATGCGTTACGCTGGACTGAAGAAATACTTCATTCTCCGGCTTCCTCAGCGTCCGGGCGCACTCCGAGATTTCCTCAATTTGTTGGGACCCGACGATGACATTGCGCGTTTCGAATACCTGAAGAAATCTGCGCGCAACTTTGGTTCTATCCTGATCGGCATCGAGACGACTGCATCTGAAAACTTCGTTGGCTTGATCGAGCGATTTGACAGTGCCGGGCTTGGCTTCGAAGACATCACGGAGAATGAAATTCTCGCAAACCTCATTATATGATGACATGGGCGCCACGCAAACGGTGCCAACACCGAAACGACACAAAGACCTGAGCAACGAAGGAAATACGAATGGCCTCAATCTTCTCAAAAATCGCGAGCATTTTTTCTGGCGGAGGTGAGGGGAGCAGGTCGGCATCCGTTGCAGCCGATCCGCAGGAGCATGCTGGTTGCACCATCTATGCGGAGCCGATCCGTGAGGGGTCGCAACTGCGCCTTGCCGGAAGGATTGAGAAGCAGGTTGAAGGCAGAACACTGGTCAGAACCTTCGTGCGCGCGGACATGTTCACATCGCAGGAAGACGCTCTGGAATGTACTTTCCGGAAAGCACGCCAGATCATTGATCAGAACGGACCGTCTCTATTTGCTGACGGCGCCGAGTCGCGCACCACTTGAGTCAGCATCACAGGTTTTTGAATGCAGAAAAGGCCCGGACTGGCGGGCCCTTTCACTTTTAGCCATTGCTGACTGCGCATCACGCTGCGACGGCCAGTTCCTTGGTGCGGGTTTCAGCAGCAGCCAGAGCCTTGGCCACAGCGTCGGGACCGAATGCGAGACCCTCGACATTCAGCACTTCCACATCCGTGATGCCAAGGAAGCCGAGAACCGTTTTGAGATATGGTACGGCGTGGTTGAGCGGTGCTGCCGGACCTTCGGAATACACGCCCGCCGAAGCCAGAACGATGTATGCCTTCTTGCCGGTCAGGTGACCCTTCGGGCCTTCAGCGGAGTAGCTGAAGGTGACACCTGCGCGGGCAACATTATCGATCCAGCTCTTGAGCCCGGAATAGATGTTGAAATTGATCAGCCCGGTGCCGATGACGATCTTGTCGGCGGCTTGAAGCTCGGCAACCAGTTCGTCGGAAATCTTGATGGCAGCAGCTTCCTCAGCGTTGCGGTCGGCTGGCGCCTTTCGGATGGCGTTTGTTGTCACAGTGTCGAGGTGCGCAATCGGCGAGGCCGCAAGGTCACGGGTCACGATCTGCGCGCCGGAATTTGCCGCTAGGGCCGAGGCGAGGTCCGTCGCCACTTTGGTCGAGACGGATTCTGTGCCGCGTGGGCTTGAGGTAATGAGAAGTACGTTTGACATCGATAAAATCCTGTTGGGATAGGCCAGCTTTGGTCCAGCTTTCAAGGCAACATACGGATGGACGCCCATCGAAAAAATGGCGATAATATCGAAGTCTTCTATCGATGAGATGGATGGGAAAAGATGGACGCAAATCCGACACTGGACCAGTTGCAGGTTTTTCTGACAGTCGCGCAGACCGGCAGCTTCTCTGCCGCATCCAAGCAACTGAACCGGGCCCAATCCGTCGTTAGCTACACGATCGCCAATCTTGAAAGCCAACTTGAGGTAAGCCTGTTCGAGCGAAACGGCTCACGTCAGACCCGGTTGACGAAGGCTGGAGAAGCGTTGCTGACCGATGCTCGCAGGATCGTGTCGGATCTGAATGTGATGCGCTCTCGTGCCAAGACCCTGAAGGAGGGGCTCGAAGCCGAGGTTTCGCTTGCGATCAGCAACATGGTGCCCATCGAAGCCGTCGTGGACGCCCTCGCCGAATTTGGACGGCGCTTTCCGTCCGTATCGATGAAGCTTACATCCGGAGAGCTCGGGATGGTCATGGATCTTGTCTCGACAAGCCGCGCGAGCCTCGGCGTTGGCGGAGCCTTGCTGAAGCAGGATGACAGCCTTGCAGTAGAAAAGATCGGTCATTCATTCATGGTTCCGGTCGCCTCATCGCAGCACAAGTTGGCGCAACTCGGGCGGAGGCTCGACCGGCGCGATGTGCGTGAAGAAACCCAGCTCGTCGTGACCGATGCATCCGGCATCACACAGGGGCGCGACTTCAATGTACTCTCCTACAAGACCTGGAGAGTGGGGGATATCGCAACGAAGCACCAGCTCATTCGGGGAGGGCTTGGCTGGGGAGGGCTTCCTGCTTCCCTCATCCGCGAGGATCTGGCGACAGGTCGGCTGGTTTCTCTGCAAATTGACGCTTACGAGACGACAGAATACCCGCTCTATGCAGTTCACCGCCTGGCAGATCCGCCTGGACCGGCTGGCGCCTGGCTCAAGACAGCTTTGGCGGAACGTCTGGGACAATGCCCCAATCGTAAAAGTCTCGACGATCTCCTGCCGGGACCGCAACCTGAGAAAATCTCCGTTGCGGCGGAATGACGGCTGATCTCGAAGAAAGGCTTGGCAAGATCTTCGAATGCTGAGGACAACAAACTGATCTGCACCCTCTGATTCCTGTGGTTCTTGGGTGCGCTGGCAGACGGATCCGCAATAAAAAAAGAGCCGCCAAACGCTGTCGGCGGCTTCAGGGCAGCAACCTGCTTTTGAGGTCAGAGGATCAGTCTGAATTTGGCAAAACCTTCAGCGCCGTCGCCTGCGTCTTCTATCTTGGCTCCTTTGACGGCGGCAGAATACTGCCGTCCCTTGGGGCCGCTTTCGAAAACCGCACTCGTGCCCGGCAATGCCTTGAAGGTCCAGTTCGCATCCGCTGACGGATTGATCGATCCCTGTTCAATGATGTAGCGAACAATGACATCGCGGTTGGTGTCGGGTGCAACAAGAATGACCTTGTCGGCTGCGATGTCCGGGAACTTTCCGCCGCCGCCCGCTCGGTAATTGTTGGTGGCGACCACGAATTTCTGCTTGGGGTCGATCGGTTTGCCATCGAACTTCAGATCCACGATTCGATGCGCATCTGGATTGACGAGTTTTCCGTCACTGTCATAGCGCTGGGGCTGCGACAGGTCGATTTGGTAGGTTACTCCATCAATGATGTCATAGTTGTAGCTAGGGAACTTGGGATTTAGCAAAGGTGCATCTTTGCTGCCGACCGGAATCTGGTTGAACATTCCGGCGCTCATTTCGAGCCAGTTCTTGACCTGCTCTCCCGTTATCAGGACCGCCTGAACAGTGTTTGGATAGAGATAGAGGTCGGCAATATTCTTGATTGCAATATCGCCAGCCGGAACGTCAGTGAAATATTCCGGACCGCCGCGTCCACCAGCCTTGAACGGCGCAGCCGCGGAGAGCACCGGATAATCCTTGTACTGGCCATCTTTCAGAAGGTTTTTCACATACCAGGTCTGCGCAATCGATACGATCTGGACAGAAGGGTCGTCCGCAACGAGGGCGAAATAGGAATAGAGTGGCGCTGAAGTTTTTCCAACCGGCCGGCGAACATAAGCAAGTGTGGCCTCATGTTCCGACTTCACGGCGGCGACGATCTCTGGCTTATCCGTCGCGTCTGCGATTACCTTGCGGTTCTCGTCGCGATGATAGATTGGCCGGGCTTCGGTGGTGAAATCGACCACCTTCCACTTGTTACCGTCTTTCTCAAGCAGAAGGTCGATCAGGCCCATGTGAGACCCCCAGAAACCTGCCATGACGGCAGGCTTGCCCTGCAACGTTCCCTTCTTGATATCAGCACCCGGAACGCCTTCGAAATCCTTGGGGCCTGGGAAGACGAGGTGCTGGTGGCCTGTGAAGATCGCGTCAATGCCCTCAACGCCTGCAAGGTAGAGCGATGCGTTTTCCATACGTTCGGACTGTCCGGTGCCGTCGATGCCGGAGTGCGAAAGAGCGATGATCACGTCCGCTCCTGCTTCTTTCATGACGGGCACCCAAGCCTTGGCCGCCTGCACGATGTCACGTGTCTGTGCCTTGCCTTCCAGGTTCTTCGCGTCCCAGACCATGATCTGCGGGGGCACGAAACCGATGAAGCCAACCTTTATCGGGCTCGAATTGCCTGAGCCATCCTTGATCTGTTTCTCAATGATGACATAGGGCTTGAAGAACAGATCGTCCTTTTTCGGGTCGGAGGCAATTTGACCCTTGGTGAGATTGGCGCATACGATTGGGAACTTGGCGCCATTCAAGGTGTTGAAAAGGAATTCAAGCCCGTAATTGAATTCATGATTGCCGAGTGTGCCGCAATCATAACCCAGGGCGTTCATCGCCTTCATGACCGGGTGAAGATCACCCGCTTTCATCCCCTTTTCATAGGCCATGTAGTCGCCCATCGGGTTGCCTTGCAGCAAATCGCCGTTGTCGATCAGCATTGAGTTGGATGCTTCGGCACGAACCTTGTCGATGAAGGTTGCCGTGCGGGTCAGACCTAGCGTGTCGTTTGGCTTATCGGCATAATAATCGTAGGGCATGATATTCACGTGAATATCAGTGGTCTCCATGATGCGTAGATGTGCCTGATTTGCCTGTGCGCGCGCTGCGAAGGGATGCAGCATCACGAGTGCAGAACCAGCGGCGATGCCGCCCAGAAGCGATCGGCGCGTCACATTGGTTTGGGTGAACAGGAATGACATGGAGCTCTCCCTCAGTCGTTTGGCGGTGCGAGTGTAGGGTCAATGTCATGGCAACGCATCAGGAAAATGACGGATGTTTTTGCAATCCTTATCTTTCGAATATTCATAAGTCTTGAGATCGCAATCTGCCCGAGTTGAGGCAATTGGCAACGCGACCACGCTACTTACACTCGCCTTCGACCCAGTTGTCCCGCTGCATCCGGCACGGCTGGCTTATGGAAATGCCGGAAATACGAAGCCACCTGGGCTGCAGTGTTCGACGTTTCGGCAAGATGAACCCCCATGCGACCAGAGCGATACCAACGCACCGTACCCTCGACCATGCCCAACTCGCTGGTCCGAAGGCGGACTGTCGAGCCTGGTGTAGCGGAAACCCAGCTCTTGAGTGTCAGACAGAGGCCGGTGCGCGAAATATCGGCGACACGTACCTCGACGACTTCATCGATGAAGTAAAGAAAGCCATTGAACTGGCATTTGAGGCGCTCATTCTTGCGATTATCATAATTTTTCTTTTCCATATCTTTTGATTTTCTTTTGAAAACGAAAGGTCTATGAAAGTAAGAACCTGCAATTTTTATTAAAAATTTCTGAATATCGTGCGGTATATCAGCGTATAAAGGGGAAATAGACTGATTTTAAACTTTCGATTTCGATGGATTTGCGAAATATAATATCGGTAGTTGTTGTCTTTGAGTGCTTTATTGGTTAGTAAAATTTGGAACTGTAGCCAATTGCTCGCCCCGTCACCAGTCAGCGATCCTGGATTCGACGTCGGCCGTGGCGTGGTGCAATGTCCGATCGGAAGCATGGTCCCAAGAGTTCGTACACTGGGACAAAGTCGGAACCGGAGATCAAGCGAAGTCTGGAGCGCGCAGCAAGATCCGGAGCGTCAGCCACCCTGGCGGGATTCTATGTCTCGTATGTTTTGAAGTCAGCGCTTGGGTCGGGCCGGTGTATGATAGAAGCGGAAGTAGGATGCCACTTTTGCCCAGGCATTGGATGACCGGTCGAACTGTACGCCGATGCGTACACCCTCTGACCACGTCACACTGCCTTCCAGCATTCCAAGCGCATCACAGGTAACGCGTATGCGAGACCCAGCGGAAGCGAAAAGAGGTCTCTCCAGCTGGATTGCGAGGCCGGATGCCGAGAGGTTGATGACCTGACCCGAACGATCGTGTTCGCCATAGCGTATCGTGGCGATGATGCGGGTACGATGACGCGCAGTGTGCCGTGCCTTGATAGCCTGATGAAGCAACATGAAACTGTCTCGTGGCGGGTCGATATGGACACAATGTCAGACCAAGTCTTACCTCTTTGTTAGCGAGATCGCCGACCAATCAGGTATTTCTCGTCGAGTTGCCTTAGAGGCCGACATTGGGTCGGTCGATCACTTCGCGAAGGGCGAAACTCGAATTGATCTTTACCACATGCGGTAGCGCCGAAAGCCAATCGCGATGGATGCGTTCGTAATCTTCCAGATCCTTTGCCGCAACCCGCAGGATATAGTCGTAATCTCCAGACATCAGGTAACAGACGAGGACATTCGGACAAAGTTTCACTGCTGTTTCGAATTCGTTCAGGGTTTTGGCGCCTTGGCCAGACAGAGAGATGTGCACGATTGCCATCATCTTGTAATCCAACGCCTTGTTGGAGAGACGAGCATGGTAGCCGCTGATGACGCCGTTCTTTTCCAGCAGATCCAGACGCCTGGAACAGGCCGACGCCGACAGCCCAACCTTCTGCGACAACTCTGCATTCGACATGCGACCGTTGGCCTGAAGAGCCTTGACGATGGCAAGATCTATTGCGTCCAACGCGTTCATGTGAAGAATCCACGAAAAATGTGCTTAAACACGCACGAAGCTACGATAACGGTAGGACTCCGATCTCATCTTCGCAAGGACATTGCGTGGTTTCTTTGTTGAAATTCCACAATCGCAGTCGGGAGCTGTGATGAATGGGAGCGAGATCAGATGCGTATCGGTTGTCCGAAGGAAATCAAGAATCATGAGTACCGGGTCGGCCTGACGCCCGGTGCGGTCCGTGAATACATCGCCCATGGCCACGAGGTTATTATCGAGACCCAGGCAGGATCCGGAATTGGTGCGGATGATGGCCACTACATCGCTGCTGGTGCGCGGATCGCTGCAACCGCGCAAGAGGTGTTCGAAAGAGCGGATATGGTGGTGAAGGTCAAGGAGCCGCAGCCCACCGAATGGGCTCAACTGCGCGAGGGACAGATTCTTTATACCTATCTTCATCTTGCGCCGGATCCGGAGCAGACGAAGGGACTCCTGAACTCGGGTGTGACGGCCGTCGCTTATGAAACGGTGACAGATGATCGTGGCGGACTGCCGCTTCTCGCCCCGATGTCTGAGGTGGCAGGCCGACTTGCAATTCAGGCCGGTGCCACTGCGCTACAGAAAGCCAACGGTGGACGGGGCGTTCTGCTGGGCGGAGTTCCGGGTGTTTTACCGGGCAAGGTTGCGGTCATTGGCGGCGGTGTTGTTGGTCTGCATGCGGCGAGGATGGCTGTTGGCCTTGGAGCCGATGTAACAATCCTCGACCGCTCGCTGGCTCGTTTGCGTCAGCTTGACGATCTTTTCTCTGGACGCGTTCATACCCGTTACTCCACGATCGATGCTCTGGAGGAAGAGGTTTTCGCTGCGGATCTCGTGATTGGTGCTGTCCTTATTCCGGGTGCAGCGGCACCCAAACTTGTGACCCGTGAAATGCTGACGGGCATGAAGAAGGGTGCGGTTATCGTGGATGTGGCTATCGATCAGGGTGGCTGCTTCGAAACCTCCCATGCGACGACCCATTCTGATCCTACCTACGAGGTTGACGGAATAGTCCATTATTGTGTCGCCAACATGCCGGGCGCTGTTCCGGTAACCTCCGCGCACGCGCTCAACAATGCCACTCTCCACTATGGTCTGGCACTGGCGGATCGTGGCTTGAGAGCAATTGCAGAAGATCGGCACCTGCGTAATGGACTGAATGTTCATCGAGGACGCGTGACGAACAAACCGGTGGCCGACGCACTTGGTTATGACGTGGCCTCGGCTGAGACCCTCCTCAACGTAGCATAAAACAAAATCAGCTACGTTTCAGCCGCCATGGTCAGGGGGAAAGCCATGGCGGCTGTTGATTTCATACCGTCTCAAACCATCAAGCCTCCGACCTCACACCAATTGGATCGGACGAGATGTGCTCAATCGCGTTTGCCGAATGCAAGCAATTCCGCATCCGACAGCGGTTCAACCCAGGCATCACTTGTGGCAACAGGCGTAAAACCCATCATCTGATAAAGAGGCAATGCGCGCGGGTGATCGAGCGTATTGGTGGTCACAGTCACCTTCCGCGGGCTGGTTTGCCATGCGGAATAGAGCGCCTGAAGCAGAAACCATTTGCCGATCCCTAGGCCTAACGCATGTTCGAACAGACCGAAGTAGGACAATTCGACCACATCGCCGTCTATTTGGTTCAACTCGTACATGCCTGCCGGTGCGCCGTTGACGTAAAGAACCGTAACTGAAACCTTCGGGTCACGCAGGATTGTTGAAAGGTCGTCGTCGCTCATGCGCAACCGCTTGTACCAGTGCCAGCGCTTGCCGATCTGCCGATAAAGGTAGCGATAGTAGTGAAGCGGAATATCCTGGGTACGAATGAGGGCTGTTTGCAGGTTGACCGGCATCGGCAGGCTCTGGCGAGGAGGCGCCGTCATCTCCAACCGTGTCACGTGGGCCCGAATCGGCCCATGGTCAGGCTTCTCCAGCGGCTCGGCGGGACCTGTGACCACCGGCGTGTCATCGCGTCCGCCCCATTCGGACCAAGAGCCATCATAAAGCGAATTGTTGGTATGACCGAGCGATTCGAGCGCAAGCGTCACCACAGCAGCGGTCACGCCCGACCCGCAACTTGTGACAGCCGGCTTGGCGAGATCAACGCCTGCTTCCTCCATCATAGCACGGAGCGTGTCGAGATCCTTCAGATGGCCTCTATCAGAGAGGCTCGCGGCAGGAAGACTGCGCGCTCCCGGCATATGGCCGGATCGCATCCCCGGCCTTGGTTCTGCTTCCTCACCAGTGAAACGTCCTGCGCCGCGAGCATCAATGATTTGGGCAGATCCCTTGTCGACAACAGATCGCATTTCGTCGAATGTCGTGACACGGCGTCCACGGAAGCGAGGTGTGAACGTCACTGGAGCCGGCTCCGGCGTTCCGCTCTCCAAAGGTCGCCCGTCAGCCTTCCAGCCGTCCAACCCGCCATCGAGAACATAGACTTTTTCCACCCCCATAGCGCGCAGCATCCACCACACGCGCGGTGCCGAGAAAAAGCCCGGACCATCATAGACAACGATGACATCTGTGTCGCTAATGCCAAGGTTTCCGACTTCCTTTGCAAAAAACTCAGGTGAGGGAAGGGAGTGCGGCAAGCCGGTCGAGTGATCCGCAATGGCGTCTTGATCAAAGAAAACACTGCCGGGGATATGACCCTGGACGAATTCTTCGGCGCCATTGCGCTTGTGCATCGGCAGATACCAGGACGCGTCAATGGTCTTGAAGCCGGAAGATCCCAGCTGTTTCTCAACCCAATCGCCCGAAACCACGAAACGGCTTTTCTCGACACCCATGCTCAGTCTCCTCATTTATGCAAGGAGATGCTTATGCGCTCTGTTCCGGAACTCCGAAACGAATGCGAAAGCGTCTGTTCTCCTTACCCTTCTTCTCGATCTTGGCGATGTGAATCGCTCCGACCTCCTGGGTCTCAGAGACATGTGTGCCGCCGCAGGGTTGGCTGTCAACGCTCGAGTCTTCACCGATACAAATCAGGCTTACCCGTCCCAGTCCGACCGGTGGCCGAACGTTCTTGGACTTCACGATACCGGGATTGGCCAGGAGCTCGTCGTCCGTAATCCACCGCGTGAATACCGGGTGATTCTCTGTCACCAGGGTCACCAGTCTGGCTGTAATTTCGTCCTTGTCGATTGTATCACTCATGTCGAAATCGACACGGGATTCCTCTTCGCCAACCGCTGCCCCTGTGATCGGGTACTCGCACACCACGGAAAGGAGATGGCAGGCCGTGTGCATGCGCATGAGCTTGTAGCGGCGCGCCCAATCAACATGCAGAACGAGGGTTTCTCCAACCTCCGGGCGCGGCTGTTCCTCCAGTGGAACATGCAGGATGATTTCTTTGCTTTCACCATGCCGTGTCTGACCGAGTTGGATTCGCGATCCATCCGTTCGTTCCAGGAAACCCGTGTCCCCCGGCTGGCCGCCGGAGGTTGCATAAAAGCAAGTCTGGTCCAGTTCGATCGTGCCATCCGGATGAACGGCTGTCACCGTTCCCTCTGCCGTGGCCAGATAGAAATCGTCACGGAAGAGGGCTTTCGTTGTCATGCTGCAGTCTCACTCATGCCTGTTCGAAGGGGACAGTTATCTCGCGTTTTTGTATCAGCCACTGTGGTATCGGCAAGCCTTTCGACCGGAGAAAGTCCGGATTGAACAGCTTCGATTGGTAGCGATTTCCGTAATCGCAGAGGATGGTCACAATGGTGTGGCCCGGGCCAAGCTCTTTCGCCAGGCGCACCGCTCCGGCGATATTGATGCCCGAGGAACCGCCGAGGCAAAGGCCTTCCTGCTCCACGAGGTCGAACACATAGGGCAGGGCTTCAGCATCACTGATTTGGTAGGAGAAGTCGGGCCGGAATCCTTCGAGATTGGCGGTGATGCGACCTTGGCCAATGCCTTCCGTGATGGAAGAACCTTCGGACTTCAGTTCGCCCTCTGTGTAGAACTTGTAGAGAGCCGCACCATCCGGATCAGCGAGACCGATCTTGATGGAAGCATTCTTCTCCTTCAGGCCGATGCCGGTTCCTGCAAGCGTACCGCCCGAACCCACGGCGCAGATGAAACCGTCGACTTTTCCATCCGTCTGCTGCCAGATCTCCTGCGCAGTCGTGGCAATGTGCGCTTCGCGGTTTGCGACATTGTCGAACTGATTTGCCCAGATTGCGCCATTGGGCTCGGTTTTGGCCAGTTCAGCGGCCAAACGCCCGGATACCTTTACGTAATTGTTCGGATTCTTGTAAGGAACAGCAGGCACTTCGACGAGTTCCGCCCCGAGAAGTTTCAAAGCCTCTTTCTTTTCCTGGCTTTGAGTCTCGGGAATGACGATGACTGTCCGATATCCAAGAGCCTTCGCAACGACCGTCAAACCGATACCGGTATTGCCAGCAGTTCCTTCAACGATGACGCCGCCTGGACGAAGCAAGCCCTTTTTCTCCGCATCGCGAATGATAAAAAGAGCCGCTCTGTCCTTTACCGACTGCCCAGGATTGAGAAACTCGGCCTTCCCCAGGATCTCGCAACCGGTCGCGTCTGAAACGCCCTTGAGACGGATCAAAGGCGTGTTGCCGATTACACTGAGCACGGAAGGGTGGACGGTCATTACGGATCTCCAAAATGGGCTGGAATAGGGTGCTTTTTTCCACTGCCACCAAAATTCAGCAAGCAATACATTCCCGCAATTTGCATGTTTAGTGAAATTTCACACCTAAGATTCGTTGTGTGCATTTTGTCACAAAGAAAAAGGGGCGGCCAAGGCCACCCCTTTGTCATACCTCTGAAATTTCGTCAGCACTGAGTACGGTTCACCGGGCTAGTGCTCGAACCTTCGGTTGGCGTGGCTGAAGGTGCTGCGCAGGGGCTGTCTTGAACTGTCAGTTCGCCGGCGGGCTTGTTGCCGCTATCGCGATTGGTGGATGTAGGTCATGCCTGGGTCTACCACGGTGCCTGTGGCGCTGTTGGAGCCGGAAGTTCCGGCGCGGGTGTTATTGCCTGTGTTCATCATGGTCTGGTCACGGGGAGTGACCGCCGTTTGCGCGATCGCGCCAGTAGCAAGACCAAGGGGAAATAACGGATACGCTAAGCAGTTTCGAAAGCATGTGCTTCCTCCTCGTTTTTTTTCAGGCTTTTCCGACACCCGAAAAAAGAACATCCGACCAGCAAACCCGTTCCCCAAAAAATTAACTGGGTTTTTGCGAATGCGATGATGCCTGCTCGGTCAAATCCAGTCTCAACTGCACGCCACGCGGAGTGTAGAGCGGCTTCTGGCTGGCAAGCTGGATGCGCTGAAACGTCTTGCGTCTCTCGTCTGCATCTCGCTGGCGAAGCGCTCTGGCGGTCGCAACGGCAGCCAACGCATTTTTGACGGCCTGTTCTGCACTGTTCATGCTCGTCTCCATCAATGTTCTTCTTTTGTTCTAATTCAAGCAAACATTGCTGTCAACGAATCTTCCCAAGTCAGGAGGTGGGGGAACGTTGGCCCAGTTAGGATGTTTGAAGATCATTATGATCGAAAGGAGTACCTGACATGGCCTATAGCCCGAATGATCAAGGACCAGAACTGCCACAGACAAGCAGTCGAAACCGACGAGCAGGCTTGTGGCTTTCGCTGGTTGCTCTGCTTCTGATAGCGGGCATCATTTGGTCCCAGTCGAGCGGCAGCCCAGGCACCGATCCGTCAACAACAGCCTCTACGACGCAGGCGACAATTCCGGCGCCCCAAACCCAAAATTCTGGCAATGCAGGCCAGACGCCGACGCAGACCGCGCCGAACAAATAATGAAATCGATTTCGCTCGAAAAGCAAAATGCCCGCCTTTGAGGGGCGGGCATTTTTCATTCAGCTTTAGCTGAGAAACTGGCTCCCCGGGCCGGATTCGAACCGGCGACCTATCGATTAACAGTCGAGTGCTCTACCGCTGAGCTACCAGGGAATACCGCGTGTCGCGGTGTGAGCGGCGTCATAACGAAGGTTGACGGTTTTGCCAAGTACGATTTCACGTGGCCGTCATAAATATTGTCGCGTCACAGGCAATTCGTTCTGTTGAAGAATGAAATCGACACTGAAAAGCTTTAAAAATGAAAATACCCACCATCACTGGCGGGCATTTTGCATTCAGCCTTAGCTGAGAAACTGGCTCCCCGGGCCGGATTCGAACCGGCGACCTATCGATTAACAGTCGAGTGCTCTACCGCTGAGCTACCAGGGAACACCGCTCGTCGCGGCGTGAGCGGGGTATTACCGATGACTGCACGATTTGCCAAGCGCTTTTTTTGAAAAAAATGGATGTGGCTTGTCTTATCCACACCGAGTCACCATCTGCGACCGGCAATGATAACCCAAAACGGACATGGAATTCGGAGCTTTCTTCAGTCGAATACGTTCAATGGCAGCAAACCATGATGATGCACAATTAGGCCCAGAACGAAGAGAATGCGATCCGAATGCCAACTGGTGAAGATTTGAAACAAGAAAACGCGGAAAGCAGATTCGGAATAGACACGAGGACCGGCCGGCTTCATCTCGGTCGCTTCCACATGCCGATGCCACGGTCGCGTGCAGGCCGTGTGTCAATTGGCGCCAGTCTTGTGGCGGGAGGCTGCCTTGGATTTCTACCAATCCTCGGGTTCTGGATGGTGCCCCTTGGTCTCGTGGTCCTGTCGCACGACTTGGCATTCGTGCGTCGCAGGAGACGAAAGTTTGCGGTCTGGTGGAGTCGGCGACGCCGAACCTAACGTTAGCCGGCCAAGAGCTGGTTGATTAACCGAGCATGGAGGCAAGGCCATTTCCGGCGCGAAGCGCAAAGAACCCCAAAGCACCGAAATAGAGCGTCGTGAATGCAAGGAAGATGTAGCCCCCAAGGACGACCGCGCCATCGCGCTGGATCATGCCAAGCGCCGTCAGCAGGATCGCAATGCCGGGCAGTGTGTTCGAAAAGGGAATGAGACCCAATGGGAACATTAGCAGTAGACCCCCGGCGGCAATTGCCAGCGCGTTGATGCGGTTTGCGAATGTGGATCCCGTGAACGAGGCAAAGCGAGGCTTGATGTAGGTGTCCAGTCTGGAAACAATTCTAACGCCTTTCCTCAGTGTCGGTACCAGTCGCGCTGTTTCCAGTTCCTTGTCTAGGATTCGCGCTGGAAGCCAAGGCAGGCGATTTAGAAAGACAGCAATGCCGATGAGTATGATTGCGGCTCCAAACACAGTGCTGACCCCCGGAATGGAAACCGGGATTAGAAAGGGGAGAGAGGCGAGGGCACAGATGAGCAAAAGCCCTTGCTCGCCAACCGCATGCATCAGTTGACGAAGAGTGACGGTGTCTCCCTCAATGCCGTTTATGAGGGTCTCCAGTGTCATCGTCATAGGCTGGTTCGTATCGTTGAAGGCAGAATCAGTACGCAAAGTTCGCTCCGGCAGGTCCTGATGCAAAACCTGTCATAACAAACTTATCGTCCGTCCCGAAGTGAGCGCATACACGCCTTTCTTCACGCTTCAGTGTGTATGACGCCACCAGTCAACGGCACCGCATATCAGCACCATTCCCAAGGCCGCCAGAACATAAGGGTTTATAGCTGTTACGAATGTCAGGTAATGCATGACGATTTCCTCCAACGCATGCAGTCGTCCCGCCTTTGCTCCTCCAAAAGCTGAACGCAGATATGCTATCAGAGTTGCATGCATTGTGCACGGGAAACCGTCCCGAGATCATCTGCGAGTCGAATTCAGGATTTGATGTCGATACCAGCCTCGATCGCAGCTGCAATGAAGGCGAGACGCGCGGCCTCAGCCGTCTTTTTGCCCTTCATCGCCGCTTCGAAAACTATCAGCGCCTTGTCCAGAGCCTCACCGTCTTCGAGCGGCCAATCCTCGATCAGCGCCCAGGAGGCTTCTTGCAAAGTGGTGATTGTGCGATACTGCCCAGGCCCATCAAGCGCAAGGGTAACGCCTTTGTTCCATTCCATCGTTTCGTCGCCTTCGGGAATTTCGTCTCGATATGAGTATTCACCACGAGGTGCCTGCGCAACCGCGGTCGTCAACTGTTAATACTCTGAAGTTTGGAATGGAGGCCTCGCCCGGAATTGAACCGGGGTACAAGGATTTGCAGTCCTCTGCGTCACCACTCCGCCACGAGGCCATTCCGATGTGTTTTCTGAAGTGGTGACGGGCGTTTAGAATGAATTGAGAAAGAGCGCAAGAGGGATAGACCTCTGCATCGGCTTTTTTCACACATCATACGATAAGCCGGCGCCCCGTGATGAACGAGACGCCCGCCGATCAATCACCGGCATTGGCGGCGGGGACCATTGAGCGGCTGATAGGTATTGTCGGATGCACGGTAAGAGCGGTACTTGGACGCGCAGTATTCAACGTGCGAACCTCCATACGACCGTGCGGCGAGCTGCGAGGCGATAAGGCCCCCGATCAGTGCGCCAGCAGCCAGTCCACCAATGACCGCACCTGCGTTACCGTGTCTACGATCTCGGTAGTAGCCGTCGCGATAGTGACGGCGATTGTCCCAATCCCGGTAATGGCGACGCCCTTCCCAGCGATCGCCACCACGGTAGTAGTGGCCATTACCCCAGCGAGGATTGATTTGCGGGCAGTTGGTTCCATTGTTGCATCCGACGTTGACGATGCTTTCCGCGTTTTCCGTCTGGATCGCAGGTAAGGAAACCGCACCTGTCGGTCCGGCGAAAGCAGGAACTCCACTGAAGGCAGTCGTAAGAGAGATTGCAATGACCATCAGTTTTTTCATCTTAATCACCTCAAAATTCTGATTCTGCAAAGTAACGCTTCCCGTGTATTTCGGTTCCGTTTTGTGCTTCTAAAAAAGAAGACCCGCATGTTCTGCGGATCGAGGAAAGGGAAGAGTGTTTTTTACTTTGTGAAGCGGCTCCTGCCGGATCACCGATCGGTAATAACGCTGGATTGAGCGGCGGATCATTCGGGTTTTTTGTATCGGCCGGATCCTGCGCGGGGGTAAGAGGTGGTTTTTCCTGAACACGATCAGGCACGCCCGGCGCCGGGGTAGGGCCTCTCGGAGAATCGACGGGATTATCTGTCGGCAATGTCGTGGGCATCCTTGCCTCCTATGTCTTTGTCGGTTGAGAAAATAACCCGTCGATAAAGGCTTTGTTCCCCCGAATTCGGCGCGGAAGTCGGTGGAATTGCGAGAGAGGGGCGCCAACGGTCTTGAAAGCTGTGCTGCTCGCCAGTAATACGGGGCCAGATATACGCTTTCACGAGGCGAGCCCGATGATTGATTTTGAAGCAGCGCGGACCAAGATGGTGGAAAACCAGATACGGACCACCGACGTGACGTCGCACTCCGTGTTGCGCGCATTTTACAATGTTCCGCGCGAAGCTTTCGTACCGGAAAAGTCGAGGGCTCTGGCCTATATCGATAACGATATTCAGATCGGCAATGGTCGCTACCTGATGGAGGCCTCTCCACTCGCCAAGCTCTTGCAGCTTGCAAAGGTCACCAAGGACGATGTCGTTCTGGAAATCGGCTGCGGAACAGGCTACGCGACCGCAATCCTCTCGCATATTGCCGGCACGGTCGTTGCGATCGAGAGCGATACGGAACTGAGCGCTGCCGCCACTACAAACATCGCTACCTTGGGTTGTGACAATGCGGCGGTGGTTACGGGCGAGCTCGAAAAGGGTTATGCGGCAGAATCGCCTTATGATCTGATTTTCATCAACGGTTCCGTTGAAGAAGTTCCTGAAACTTTGTTCTCCCAATTGCGGGATGGTGGCCGCCTTGTTGCAGTTCTCGGATATGGGAACGCCTCAACCGCCAGAGTTTTCATCAAGGAGCATGGCGTCATCTCCGAAGCTTCGCACTTCAACACGTCGGTAAAGCCGTTGCCGGGCTTCCGAAAGTCCAAGGAATTTGTTTTCTGATCAAACTGGGCGGCCTTCGGGTCGCCCTTGTCGTATAGTAGTACCCTTACGGCGTGTGGCGGCTAAGCAGCAGATCATCTGTCTGCTGATGTTGAGATTTTTAGCTTCCTCTGAGCTGAAGCTCCTGTGTTTCCTTGAGAAACCTGTGCATCCGGTTGATCAATCTATCTCCGGTAATTGTGACACAGCATCCCCTCGCGTAGAATCAATTATGATTCGTTGCCTGCGAGCATAAGTGTGATGCGGGCTCGACTTTCAGATCGGGGATAAAAATGGCTCAGCCAAACGTCGCGCGTGAACCCTCCATGGAAGAGATTCTGGCATCCATCCGCCGGATCATCGAAAGCAATGATCCGATCAGCGAAAGCCAGTCGGCCAGGGGCGCGCAAGATTCTTCTTATTTAGATGATGATGAAGAGTTCGATGTCGAGTCGGACTATGACGATGGCTACATGTCCCAGGTCCCTGCGAATGACCCAGGCATGTCCTATGCGGAACCTGTTCACGCTGAGCATTCGAGAGCGGTCATGGAAATGAGAGAAGTTGCGGCAGAGCCGCTGCATGTTAGCGAAAAGTCACTATCTCTGGCAGATGTTGCAGCCAGGGTTCGTGCCGGGGCTGCGCGACCTGCCGACGCTGGAGTGGCAGTTCATTCAGCGGCCCCTCAACCGGAAATGCACCGTCCAGCTCCCCAGGCCGTGCAGCACCCCCCCTATGTGAATGCAGAGCGAGTGCGCCCCGTTCAGGTCCAGCCGATCGAGCATCCTTCTGCTCAGCGGGACCAGATCTACCGCGACGCTGCGAATGCTCAAGCGCACGAAAGTCGCGAACAGACGTTGCCGGCCCGCATTGAACAGGCCACCTCGCTGTTATCTGAAGAGGCAGGTGCGCAGATTGCGCGGTCTTTCAACGATCTTGCTCAGGTCGTGAATGGTATCGAGCGCGAGACCGTTGAAGATATGGCAAAAGAGATGCTGCGTCCCATGCTGCGTGAGTGGTTGGACGATAATTTGCCGACACTGGTCGAGCGGCTTGTGCGCGAGGAAATCGAGCGCGTAGCGCGCGGCCCGCGGCGGTGAACGGATCCTGTCACCCTCGATAGCCGCCGTTGAGGCGGCTTTTTTATTGACTCGCATCTGGCAGTCCTATTTACAGCCAGCAACGAGAACTCCAGGTTTTGGTCCCAAAATGCTCGAAAAAACTTATGATTCCGCCTCTGTAGAACCGAAGATCGCAGCCGCATGGGATGATGCCGATGCGTTTCGCGCCGGTGCGAACGCAAAGCCGAACGCGGAAACCTTCACGATCGTCATTCCTCCGCCAAACGTGACGGGTTCCTTGCATATGGGCCATGCCCTGAACAACACGCTGCAGGATATCATGGTCCGTTTCGAGCGGATGCGCGGCAAGGACGTGCTTTGGCAGCCGGGAATGGACCATGCGGGGATCGCGACCCAGATGGTTGTGGAGCGTAAGCTTGCGGAAGCACAGCAACCCGGTCGTCGGGCTCTCGGCCGCGAAGCCTTCATCGACAAGGTCTGGGAATGGAAGGCTGAATCGGGCGGATTGATCTTCAACCAGTTGAAGCGGCTTGGCGCGTCCTGCGATTGGTCACGCGAGCGATTCACCATGGACGAAGGCCTGTCGAAAGCTGTGCTTGAGGTCTTCGTAACCCTCTACAAGCAGGGCCTCATCTATCGCGGCAAGCGCTTGGTCAACTGGGACCCGCAATTCGAAACCGCGATATCGGACATCGAAGTCGAGAACCGCGAAGTCGATGGCCACATGTGGCATTTCAAATATCCACTGGCCGGTGGGGAAACCTACACCTATGTGGAAAAGGATGCCGATGGCAATGTAACCTTCCAGGAAGAGCGCAATTATATTGCCATCGCGACAACGCGTCCTGAAACCATGCTCGGTGATGGTGCGGTAGCTGTTAATCCATCGGATGAACGTTATGCACCAATTATTGGAAAACTCTGCGAAATTCCTGTTGGTCCAAAAGAGCATCGCCGTTTGATACCGATCATCGCTGATGAGTATCCGGATCCGACGTTCGGTTCTGGCGCGGTCAAGATCACCGGTGCGCATGACTTTAACGACTATCAGGTGGCGCGCCGGAACAACATTCCGCTTTACCGCCTGATGGATACCCAGGCGCAGATGCGACAGGATGGCGAGCCCTATGCCCGTTGTGCAGAGCAGGCACTTGCCATCACGAAGTCCGGCAGGCTTCCCAGCGAGGCGGAGGTTGACGACATCAATCTGGTTCCGGAAGAATATCGCGGATTGGATCGCTATGAGGCGCGCAAGCGGATCGTTGCTGCCATCAACGCGGACGGTCTTGCCGTGACGACCAAGGACGCAGAGGGCAATGATGTGCCCTACGTTGAAAACAAGAAGATCATGCAGCCATTCGGCGACCGCTCGAACGTCGTCATCGAACCCATGCTGACGGATCAGTGGTTCGTGGATGCCAAGACTCTTGCCGAGCCCGCCATCGCATCGGTTCGCGAAGGACGCACGAACTTTGTTCCGAAGAACTGGGACAAGACCTATTACGAGTGGATGGAGAACATTCAACCCTGGTGCATTTCGCGCCAGCTCTGGTGGGGCCATCAGATTCCGGCCTGGTATGGACCGGATGGTCAGGTCTTCGTCGAGAAGACGGAAGAGGAAGCGCTGGACGCAGCAGTCCAGCACTATCTGGCGCACGAAGGACCGTGGAAGGCCTGGGTTCAGGAAAAGCTCGAAAATTTCGATCCCGGCGCAATCCTCACTCGTGACGAAGATGTTCTCGATACGTGGTTCTCGTCGGCGCTATGGCCGTTCTCGACGCTCGGCTGGCCGGACCAAACTCCTGAGCTTGCGCGCTATTATCCCACCAGCGTGCTCGTCACCGGCTTTGACATCATCTTCTTCTGGGTCGCCCGCATGATGATGATGGGCCTGCACTTCATGAAGGATGAGGACGGCAATCCTGTCGAACCTTTCCACACCGTCTATGTGCACGCACTTGTGCGCGACAAGAACGGGCAGAAGATGTCGAAGTCCAAGGGAAACGTCATCGATCCGCTTGAGCTGATAGACGAATACGGGGCCGATGCACTGCGATTCACGCTGGCGATCATGGCGGCGCAGGGGCGTGACGTGAAGTTGGACCCGGCTCGCATAGCAGGATATCGTAACTTCGGCACCAAGCTGTGGAACGCGACCCGTTTCGCGGAAATGAATGGCGTCAAGCGCGATCCGAAGTTCGTTCCCGACGCTGCAACGCTGACGGTCAATCGCTGGATCCTGACGGAACTTTCCTCCACAATCGCTGAGGTAACGACTGCAGTCGAAACGCAGCGTTTCAACGATGCTGCAGGCAGCCTCTACCGCTTCGTCTGGAATCAGGTATGCGACTGGTATCTCGAACTGCTGAAGCCGATTTTCTCTGGAACGGATGAGACAGCCAAGCTCGAGGCCCAGGCTTGCGTGGCCTATGTGCTGGAAGAAACCTACAAGCTTCTGCATCCGTTCATGCCATTTATGACGGAAGAGCTTTGGGCTCACACAAGCGAGCGTGACGGTCTGCTGTGTCACGCTGATTGGCCTGCTCCGAACTTCGCTGACGACGCGGCAGCTTCGGAAATCAACTGGCTGGTCGATCTTGTCACGGGTATCCGCTCGGCTCGTTCTGAGATGAACGTGCCACCATCGGCCAAGGCTCCCCTGATCGTGGTTGGTGCCTCTGCCTTGACCCAGGGTCGTTTGCAGAGGCATCAGGCTGCAGTTGAGCGCCTGGCGCGTGTCGAAACGATTGAGCTTTCCGATACCGCGCCGCGCGGCGCAGCCCAGGTCGTGATCGCAGAGGCAACTGCGTGTCTTCCGCTTGGAAGTCTGATTGATCTTGGTGCCGAGAAGACACGAATCGAGAAGGCGCTTGGAAAGGTGCAGGCCGATATTGATCGTGCCGAAAAGAAGCTCGCCAACGAGAAGTTTGTCGCTAATGCCGATCCGGAAGTTGTGGCAGCCGAGCGCGAACGCTTGAGCGAGATGCAATTGCAGCAGACGAGCCTGAAGACGGCACTTCAGCGGATTGCCGAAGCAGGCTGATTCTTTCCGTTATCGTTAAACCAAGGCCTCGGCGTTCCGCGCCGGGGCCTTTTGTTTTCATTTTGACGAATTCGCCTGGAATTGGTGTTAACTTTGCGCCGTTTGCGCGAATTCACGCAATGTTGCTTGCGGGCCACATTCAGCTCACAGTGAGAATAATCGACTACATTAATGGGGCTATCTGTTTATTAATTAGAAAAATAATGTGATGAATTAGTCATTTTTGACTGCCTCTTGCGAGCTTACGTAAATTTTTCTGCACATTCTTCACAATGGCGGGAATGTGTCGAAGTTGTGTTTTAAACTGTGACAATTAGGCTGTGCGATGGTCACTTACCTGGGAGTGGGAGAATTATGGTAAGAACTCATCTTACAAAGGGCCTTCTGGCTGCGGCGGCGGTCGGTGCTCTTAACACGAGTGCATTGGCAGGCGGCCTCGAGCGCGGCGGCTACAACATCGACCTGTTGTTCGATCGTTCATCGGTCGCCGTGGAGTCCTCGACAACCTATGTCGCCCCTCAGCGGAAATTGAAGAATGTTCAGGATATCGATCGTACGGATGGCTTGGGGTCGAACGGTCTGAACGGTGGAACAACGACTGCTGACGACTCGGAAGGCTATTGGGTTCCGCGCGTGGGCATCAAGGCGGCGATCGGCGATGCGGCGGACTGCATGTTCGACTATTCGCAGCCTTGGGGTGCGCACACCAAGCCCGGTCGTAACTGGCGCGGCGCCAATGAAAACACCGAAACAAAGATCAAGAGCGACAACTATGCCGTCACCTGCTCTTATCGTTTTGATGTTGGTCCAGGGCAGTTGCGCGTGATCGGCGGCGGCTTCCATCAGGAAGTGAGCGGCTTCAAGGAAAGGCTTGTGGCTCCGGCAGGGTTCACCGGTGTTGTTGGGAACGGTATCGGTCGTCTTGATCTGAAAGACAGCGCTTGGGGCTGGCGCGCTGGCGTTGCCTATGAGATTCCAGAATACGCTTTCCGCGCAAGCCTTGTGTATAACAGCGAAGTCAACCTCGACGATATTTCCGGCACGCTAAATCTGTCGCAGGTCAACGGTCGCGTGTTGAACGTTTATGGTGCGCAGAAGATGCCCGACAGCCTCGAGCTTAAGGTTCAGTCTGGTATCGCTCCAGACTGGCTGGCGTTCGGTTCGGTCAAGTGGGTCGATTGGAGCCAGCTGCAAACAATTCCGTTGTGCGTTGTTGGTACGCCGGTCTGTAATGGTGCGACTCAGGTCACGTCGCTTGATCTCGGTTACCGGGATGGCTGGACCATCAGTGGCGGTATCGGCCACAAGTTCAACGATCAGTGGAGCGGCGCTGTTAGCCTGACATGGGATCGTGGGACGAGCCAGGGCTTCGGCACGCAGACGGATACATGGTCTGTCGGTGCTGCCGTATCCTATTCTCCGACGCAGAATGTTGAGCTTCGTCTGGCAGGCCTTCTGGGCATTCTCACCTCGGGTACCTCCAGCAGCACCACCATTAACGGCGTGCGTTATGGTACGGACGCGACCTATTCCTTTGGCAATGACTTGGTTGCGGCTGTCTCAACCTCGGTCAAGGTCAAGTTCTGATATTCTGATAACGTCATCAAGAATGCGCGCCCCGGTTCCCGGCGAACTGGGGCGTTTTCATTTGCGGCTTAGGATTATGACTAACGTTAACGGAGGTTGCGGTCACAAATAACCTGCTAACGATGTTTCGAGTGTCCGATTTTGTGACGATTCAGCAACAGATTTTTACGACGTTCGATTGTACATTCTTGAGCATCAACTTCTGTCCATTTCCCGCCACAAACGAGGCGCAGCGAGATAGGCAGAAAGAAAGCGGACCTGCGGGGGCGGGGCGCGTATCGGAGTAACATGGGCGATTTCTCGAAGGAAAATCCAAGTTTTCCAGCGAAGCGGGCGTTGTGCTCGACTTCAAAAGGGAATGGAATTCGGAGTTCGGCGGAAGCCGCAGTCTTGCCGAAAACGCATGTTATGCTCTCGATCGCTGCCCGTCTGCAAGGCAGGCGAGCTGATCCGGTTCAAGTGTCTTTGATGAGTGCACCGGAGCAATTGTTCGGAGTAGGTGCATGATAATGGTGATCAGCCGCGGTTCTCTTCGTCATCGAGAAACATGTTCGTCGATTTTTGCCATGTCAGCTTCAATCATCAGCATAGTTAAGGAAGCGTAAACATGCTGATGTTTTCCAAGGTATCCTTTGGGCTGATGACGCTCGGGCTGGTTTTGGCGTTCGCGCCTGCCCGCACTGCTGTCGCTTTCGATATCAGTTCCGGTGTGACCAAAGAGTCAGGCCCGTTCGACCTCTTCAAGTTCGGTTTCAAGGCCTACAAGAACGGCCAGAAAAAGGATGCGGTCGAAGCCTATCGCTATGCTGCGGAAAAGGGGCATACCGGATCACGATGGGCGCTTGCCAATATGTATGCCTTCGGCGACGGCGTCGCGAAGAATGATTATGAGGCCTTCAAGATCTACAACGAGATCGCCAGCCAGGGCATCGAGCCCGGCTCGGAAGATACCGGCTTTTTTGTCAATGCATTGCTGGCTTTGGCTGACTACTATCGTCACGGTATTCCTGGGTCTCCGATCCGCACGGATCTGTCTCAGGCACGTCAGCTGTATTTCCAGGTTGCTTCGACTTTTGGCGTGGCAGAGGCGCAGTTCCAGCTCGCCCAGATGATGCTAACGGGTGAGGGCGGAGCTCGCAACGTTCTGCAGGCAAAGAAGTGGTTGAACCAAGCACGCAAAGGCGGGCATGCCGGCGCGATGTCTGTGTTCGGCAACCTCCTGTTCCAGGAAGGTCAGTCGGTGCGAGGTCTGGCTTACATGACTGCCGCGCTGGATCGTTGCAGCAAGAACGAGTGTTCCTGGATGCAGCGATTGCAGGAAGATGCATTTTCGCTGACAACCGAGCAGGACCGCCGTAGCGCCATCGTGCTAGCCCAACAGTTCGACGTGGAAGACGGCGGCGACTGAATCTCGCCTCCGACAGAATGTTCGGTATCAGGCGAAGTTGAATGTACCGACGACCGGCACGTGATCCGAAGGCTTTTCCCAAGCCCTGACCTGCTTCTCGATGGACGTGCTGACCAGTCTGTCGGCCGCTTCCGGTGACAGCAGCAAATGATCGATGCGGATGCCGTTATTCTTCTGCCAGGCACCGGCCTGATAATCCCAGAATGTATAAAGCTTGGTCTGGTCTGTCGTTGCTCTGACGGCGTCAACAAGCCCTAGATTTTCCAGCCGGCGAAACGAAGCACGCGTCGCAGGAAGGAATAGCGCGTCCGCAGCCCAGGCCGCGGGGTCATAGCAGTCGTGCGGCTCTGGAATCACGTTGTAGTCGCCAGCAAGAATCAGCGGCTCCTCCAGAAGCAGACGGTTTGCTGCATGGAGCCTCAATCGCTCCATCCACGCCAGCTTGTAAGGATATTTGACCGGATCATCGGCTGGGTTGCCATTGGGAAGATAGATGGAGGCGACCCGCACAACGCCGGAAGGTACAGAAAACACAGCCTCAATATAGCGAGACTGTTCATCGTTATCGTCGCCCGGCAGGCCGCGCGTCACATCTTCCGGCTTCAGCTTTGATAGGATGGCGACGCCGTTGAAGCCCTTTTGGCCGTGGGTTTCAACGTGATAGCCGAGCGATTCGATTTCCAGTCTTGGAAATCCTTCATCGACCGACTTTATCTCCTGCAGGCAAACGATATCAGGGGAGAAATCACTCAGCCACTGGCGCAGGTTGTCGATGCGGGCTTTGATCCCGTTTATGTTCCAGGTGGCGATCTTCATTATGACTTTCCCGATTGCCCTGCTGTTTTAACTCAAGGCGCAATCAATGAAAGTGGAAATCGACGATCGATCTCAGATCGAGAAGCTCGTTCCACAGCCGCAACTCGCCACGGCATTTGGATTTTTAATCTGGAACGACTGACCAAGCAGGTTATCGACAAAGTCGATTTCCGACCCCGTCATGTACACCAGCGAAAGACTGTCGATCAGCACCGTGGCGCCATCTTTCGAAATCACGAGATCATCTTCTTCCTGAGCGTCCACGACGTCGAATTTGTAGGAGAAGCCGGAACAGCCGCCCCCTTCGACGGAGACGCGCAATGCTTTCTTGCCAGCATCGGCAGATACAATCTCGGCAATACGCCGGGCGGCGGATTCGGAAACGGTTACTGGTGCATCTGTCATGGTCTATTCTTGCCTTCTGGCCGGGGTCAAGGCCCGGAGATCGCTGCAATCGCTTTGCGTTGCTTCGCTGTATAGGTATGAAGGGTTGAAGGGCGCGTCAATGGTGCTTCGCGTCTGCATGTTATGCGCAAAACGGATGGATCATGTCAGTCGATACACGTATTCTGGGTTTTGGCAGCGGCGAACGGGCTATTTTTTCTTCCGACCCGTGGCAGAGCCGGGGGCGCCTGGTACCAGAGAATTCCAGTCTGACGCGGTCGGAATTCCAGCGGGACCGTGACCGTATTGTCCATACCACTGCGTTTCGCCGCCTGAAGCACAAGACGCAGGTCTTTATCGGGGTGGATGGCGATCACTATAGAACCCGCCTCACACATACGATCGAGGTGGCACAGATCGCCCGCGCACTCGCCAGAGCCTTGAAGATCGACGAGGATCTGGCTGAGGGCGTGGCGTTGGTTCATGATTTCGGTCATACGCCTTTTGGACACACTGGCGAGGACGCTCTGCATGAGGTTCTGCTGCCCTACGGCGGCTTTGATCACAATGCCCAATCGCTGCGCATCGTCACAAAGCTAGAACGGCGATACGCTGAGTTCGATGGCATCAACCTGACGTGGGAAAGCCTGGAAGGTCTGGTCAAACACAATGGTCCCCTGATGGATCATTCAGCGACCGGGACACGCGGTCCCGTTCCACAACCCATTCTCGACTATTGCGAGATCAATGATCTCGAACTTGCAAGTTTCGCCAGTCTCGAAGCGCAGGTTGCGGCCATTGCCGACGACATTGCCTATAACACGCACGATATCGATGACGGACTGCGATCCGGCTATCTGACCTTCGACATGCTGGAAGATGTGCCCTTCCTTGCGGCAATGATGCGGGAGGTGAGGACGAAGTATCCGAATCTGGAGCCTGCCCGCTTTGCGAACGAGATCATGCGCCGACAGATCACACATATGGTCGAAGACGTGATCGGTGTGGCGCAGCGACGCCTTGAGGATCTGAAACCGGAAAGTGTGCTCGACATCCGTGCCGCGGATCATGCCATCGCGACCTTCTCGGATGAAATGGCGGAAACGGACAAGTCGATCAAGAAGCTGTTGTTCTCGCGCATATACCGACATCCTGAAATCATGCGGATTCGGGCTGGGGCGGCGCAGATCGTAACGGATCTGTTCGGAGCCTATATGCAGGACCCGTCAGAGATGCAGAGCCACTATTGGGTCAGTCACATAGCCGGGCTCAGCGAAGCGGCACGCGCACGCCATGTAGGCGACTATCTGGCAGGGATGACCGACACTTATGCTGTGAAGGCCCATATGCGCCTGTTTGACCGCACCCCTGATTTGCGTTAGGCACCCCACCGAAACCAATTGATTGGCGGCCTTTCCGCCCTTTTTGCTGGGATGCAGCACCATGAACCTGTTCGCCGATTTCGAAGTTCGGATCAAAGAGGCACTTGAATCCATCGATCTCATTCGTGAAAAGCGCGAAAGTGTCGATTTCAATCGTCTGACTGTCGAGCCGCCTCGCGATCCAAGCCATGGCGATGTTGCGACGAATGCGGCGATGGTGCTTGCAAAGCCGCTGGGTACGAATCCTCGCGCGCTGGCAGATATTATTGCGGAGCGCCTTAAGAAGGATGCAGATGTCGTAGACGTAACGGTTGCCGGGCCGGGCTTCATCAATATTCGCTTGTCTTCCGCCTACTGGCAGCGACTGCTCGCCAGCATCATCCGTGATGGCGAAGGCTATGGGCGCTCCGCGGTCGGCGCAGGGCGCAAGGTCAATGTCGAATTCGTTTCGGCAAATCCTACCGGACCGATGCATGTAGGACATTGCCGCGGCGCTGTCGTAGGTGATGCTCTCGCCAACCTCATGGCATTTGCGGGCTACGAGGTTATCAAGGAATACTACATCAATGATGCCGGCTCCCAGATCGATGTGCTGGCAAGATCGGTCTTCCTTCGTTATCGGGAAGCGCTGGGGGAAACGGTAGGTGAAATCCCCCCAGGTCTCTACCCCGGAGATTATCTCGTTCCCGTCGGCCAGGCACTCGCCAAGGAATTTGGTACTAAGCTGCATAACATGCCGCAGGACGAGTGGATGCCGATCGTCAAGGATCGCGCCATCGACGCTATGATGGCGATGATCCGGGAGGATCTGGATGCTCTCAACGTCCATCATGACATCTTCTATTCGGAACGCGGTCTGCATGCCGATGGCGCGGCGCGTATCCGTCAGGCAATCAACGATCTGACATTCAAAGGGCATGTCTATCGCGGGACGCTTCCGCCGCCGAAGGGCCAGTTGCCGGAAGATTGGGAAGACCGCGAGCAGACGCTGTTCCGCTCGACGGATGTCGGTGACGACATCGATCGTCCGCTGATCAAGTCCGACGGCAGCTATACCTATTTCGCGGCGGACGTGGCCTACTTCAAGGACAAGTTCGACCGCGGCTACAACGAGATGATCTATGTTCTCGGTGCCGATCACGGTGGCTATGTAAAGCGTCTCGAAGCGCTTGCCCGGGCCGTGTCCGGTGGCTCTGCGAAGCTGACGGTTCTGCTGTGCCAGCTCGTGAAGCTGTTCCGCGATGGCGAGCCGGTGAAGATGTCCAAACGTTCGGGAGACTTCGTAACGCTGCGTGAAGTGGTGGATGAAGTCGGTCGCGATCCGGTTCGCTTCATGATGCTGTACCGGAAGAACTCTGAGCCGCTGGATTTCGATTTCGCCAAGGTGACCGAACAGTCCAAGGACAATCCAGTCTTCTACGTCCAGTATGCCCACGCTCGCTGCATGTCGGTTTTCCGCCAGGCAAGAGAAGCTTTTCCGGACCTCGATACCGAATCACTTGACCTTGCGGCAACAGTTTCAGGTGTATCAGACCCGGCCGAAATGCAGCTGATTGCCAAATTGGCGGAGTTTCCGCGCATAATCGAGGCCGCGGCACTGGCTCAGGAGCCTCACCGGCTTGCTTTTTACCTCTATGATCTGGCAAGTTCCTTCCATGCGCACTGGAATAAGGGCAAAGATAACCCTGACTTACGGTTTGTTAAGGATAACGACCGAGAATCCAGTATCGCCAGACTTGGGTTGGTGCGCGCCGTCGCGTCCGTATTGAAGTCCGGGCTTGCCATTACTGGCACTGCAGCACCGGATGAAATGCGATAGTCACGCCACCATTTACCCATATTGCGCTGGCATGAGCAGTGGTTAGCGTAGGTAAGTGGACAAGGGTATGGCAAACAATAACGTGGCCTATGGCCGTAATGGCGCGCCTGACGTATTTGCGGATGATGATCCGCTTGCGGAACTGGCGCGCATTGCGGGCTATGATGAGCGGTCCCCCTTGCGGCCTGTGGCAGAACAGCCACCGCGTCGAGAGCCAGCATTCAATCTCGAGGACGAATTACTTCGCGAGCTTGAGGATTACCAGGATACTCGTACGTCGGTTTCTGCGGAGCCAGTTCTGTCCCGCCCGGCAGGGGCGCCCGTCGCTCGTTCCGAACCATCCATGACGCCATCCGCTGGCCCGGTTTCGGCGCGCGTGAGTGAACCGGTGGCTGACCCGTTCAATGACGAGGAATTTGATGCGCTCGATCGCCGCGATCCCATGTCTCGGGCTCATGGGGTTGATCAAATCGGAGCGGCGCCAAGGTTTTCCGAGGCTTCGCCCTTGCGTGCGTTCGAGTCAGAGACTGTGTTGCGTCCGGTCGCTGATGTGGCCCCTGCTGTCGCTGCGCCTGTGGATGCGGCCGGTCTCGATAACGATTTGATTTCCGAGCTTGAGACATCACTGATGCCGGTCGAGGCGCGTCCGACCAAAGCGACGCGGCCTCCGGCTCGGGCTTACGAGCCCGGCTTCCGGATGCCTCTGGCAAACTTCAACCCAGCCTCGGTGCCCCGGCATGAGCCGCGTCTGGCGGAACCGGCACCGGCAAGTGCTTCGCCCAATCCAACGCATGGATCTGTTGCCGCCTCTGCTTCACCACAGGTCGACAGTTCGGTGTGGGAAGAAGAGCTGGCGCGTGTGGCTGCCTTCGCGATGGCGGCGCAGCAGCCTTCACGTCAGGCAGTAGCGGCGGAACTGCCGCAGGTTGAGGCTTTCCGCAACGAGGATCGTGCGGCCCAGGCGCGTCTGTCCGCCGAACTGCCTCCCGTAACCTCTATAGCGCCGCTCCCGGATTTTGCGGTCGTCGACGAACGTTTTGCCGACCAAGGCCGTTTGGGTAAACAGGAAAAAGAGCCTGCGTTCGGTTCCAATCTGGATGATGACTTTGAACTGGCTCTCGATGAGATTGAGTTCGATCTTTCGGATCTGATGGATGAGCCGGATACTGCCGCAGCTCCAGCACGGCCGGTCCCGCCAATCCCTGCGGTTCAGCCGCGTGCTGAAGCGGCTGGCGCAATTCAGAATCCAGCGCCGAAACCCGAAGCGGAAGCGCCGTTCGCTGCTGCATTCGAACCGCGTCAGGAATTCCGTCCAACGCCGTCCAGCGTCGCTGCGGTTCCAGCCTTCCTGGCAAACTCACGCGCTGCAGCCGCCATGGGTGTAGGTGCACCGATTCAGAGTCCGCCGGTCTCGGCTCATGCAGTGAAGCCAGACGCTCCCGTCCGTTCTGTTCCCCAGGCGGTTATCGATGAAACGGCTGGTGATGGTGAGGCTTTCGATCCCGCGCTGCTGGCCGATACGGATGAAATGCCGGAGACGGTTCCGGACCTCAATGTACCCGAGCTTCCGGTCCATGAGCCGGAACAGCAGCCGGTTCAGCACTCGGAATTCGACATCGATCTGGATGCGGAGCTTGCTTCCTTCCTGACGCAGGCAAATGCTGGACCGCAGCCGGTCTCTGTTGCTGCGCAACGTGCGCGCAGCGCGACCTCCAGCATTTCGGTTGTACCCTCTCCTGACACGAAATCCGCGGCACGCCCTTCCGATGGTCTCGACGATTTTGAGCGTGCTTTGGAGGAAGATTTTCGTCGCAGTCTCCAGACACCTTTCCCGGCGCGGGCTGCGCGGCAGGAGGAGATGGATGACGATGCCATCTATCTGGCACCCCGCAAGCGGCTGAACTGGATGCTGCCAGCGTCAGCGGCAGGCTTCGTTGCTATCCTTGGTTTGTCCGGCTACGCGTTTTACGCAAGCCACGATTCGAAGTTGACAGGTGACGGCGGGCCGGTGGTCATTGCTGCCGATACGCAACCGGTCAAGGTTGCGCCTGAAAGTCCGGGTGGCAAGGTTGTTCCGAACCAGGACAAGGCAGTTTATGATCGCGTAGCGACCGGTACGTTGGATGCGCCGAAGCAGCCTTCGCTGATTTCTTCTGACGAGCAGCCGGTTGATGTGGTCCAGAAGACCTTGGAGACCTTGCCTATGGAAACCGAGGGCGAGGGCATTGAGTCCGTTTCGACGCCCGTCGGTGAAACAGAGGATGCGCGTTTGCTGCCACAGCAGGTGGCGGCCGCCACAGCCGGTCAGGATCAGCTGGCGGTTATGCCGCGCAAGGTCAAGACGATGGTTGTTCGCCCAGACGGGACCTTGGTAGAGCAAATCAAGGAAGTTCCTGCCAAAGCCGGGCAGGTTCCGGTGACGGCCGTCAAGACCGAGAAGGTTCCGGCGGCGCCAGCACTGGCTGAGCCGACAAAGACGGCGGCGACGTCTGCAAGCCAGGCTGTCGCTGCGCCGGTGTCAGCAGCCGCTTCCACACCTGCAAGTCCGGCTCCTACGACGACCTCGTCGACCCAGACGAACAAGACGCAGGCGCCTGTCCCGGCTGCACGTCCTGCCGAGCAGCCGGTGAAGGTTGTCGCAGCTGTCAGCGATCAGGGTGCAATCCGTGCCGCTGCTTCTCCTGCAGCCACGGCTGCTGCTGCCGCTCCACCGGCGGCCCAGACAGGCGGCACGGGTGGGTACTTCCTTCAGGTCGCTTCGCTTCCTTCCGAAGCGGATGCCCAGAAGTCCTACAAGAACCTTTCTGCCAAGTTCGGCAATATCATTGCGGGCCGCGGTGTCGATATCGCCAAGGCTGAAATCGCTGGGAAAGGCACTTTCTATCGTGTTCGGATCCCGGCGGGCAGCTCTAAGGACGATGCCGCCGCTCTGTGCGAAAAGCTCCGTGCTGCCGGTGGTAGCTGCCTGATTGCACGCTGATTACCCTCATTTCTCACAGTTTGAACGGGGCGGAAACGCCCCGTTTTCCGTCGGGGCCATCGCCCGCTACAGCATGGTCCACGCAAAAGTGTACCGCGGTTTTGCGATAACGACATGCGACAAAACAAAGAGTTAAAGCGTCAGGAGCGAATCTGAAAGATTGCGGCACGCTTTAATGTACGACATCCAGAACGGCCTCGGAGAGGAAAAAAGATGAGCAACTGCAAGGCAATGATCCTGGGATGTGCTGGAACGGAATTGTCCGCCGAAGAAATCGCCCTTTATCGCGATCAGCAACCTTGGGGTTTCATCCTGTTTGCTCGCAATCTCAAGGACCAGGCCCAGATCCGCAATCTTGTTCAGTCATTGCGGGATGCGGTTGGACGTCAGGATGCGCCGGTGCTGATCGATCAGGAAGGCGGGCGCGTTCAGCGTATCCGTGCGCCCATGGCCGAAAACTATCCGTCGGGTTCGGTGCTCGGTGCGCTTTATGAGCAAGATGAGGCGCGGGGATTGCGCGCTGCATGGCTGATGTCGCGTCTCCATGCATTCGATCTGACCAAGCTTGGCATCAACATCAACTGTCTGCCCGTTCTCGATGTTGTTGTGCCCGGAGGGACACCCGCCATTGGTAACCGTTCTTACGGAGAAAACACGGCAACTGTCGCAGCCGTTGGTAAAGCCGCAGCGGACGGTCTGAAGGCTGGCGGCATGTTGCCGGTGATGAAGCACATGCCAGGCCATGGCCGTGCGATGGTCGACTCCCATCACGACCTGCCGGTGGTATCGGCATCAATCGATGAACTCGATGCGCACGATTTTCTGCCGTTCCGGCAGATGAAAGATGAGCTCATGGGGATGAGTGCTCACATTGTCTTCACGGCGATCGACCCCGAAAACCCCGCAACGACATCGCGCAAGGTCATTGATGAAGTCATTCGTGGCCGTATTGGCTTCGATGGTCTTCTTCTATCGGACGATAGTTCGATGAACGCGCTGAAAGGCACACTGGGCGAGCGTGCTGCCAACATTATTTCCGGCGGCTGTGATATTGTCCTTCATTGCAACGGCGTCATGGAGGAAATGACGCAGGTTGTGCGCGAAGTTCCTCTTCTGTCCGGCAAGAGTCTAAAGAGGGCTGAAGCTGCACTGGCAGGCTTTACCCCGGCTGACACATCCCGCGAGGCGGATTTGCGTGCCGAGTTCTGGTCGCTTATACCAGCAGCGTAAACCGTTCCGCTTTTTCTGCTAGCATCGCTCAGCGGGAGGAGGGGCTTCTCCCACAGGCGCGAGTATAGCGATGGCCGTCGATAAGCAGACCTCCATTCCGATGGACAAGCTTTGGCAGGATAGTGAGGCGCGAGGCGTCAGCGAGGCGGCGCTTGTGATCGACGTGGGTGGCTTCGAGGGGCCGCTCGACCTTCTGCTGCACCTGGCGCGCAATCAGAAGGTCGATCTTGCGCGCATTTCCGTCCTTGCACTTGCGGAGCAATATCTGGAATTCGTCGAGAGTGCTCGTCGTGTTCGTATCGAGCTTGCCGCGGACTATCTGGTGATGGCTGCCTGGCTCGCCTATCTCAAATCGAAACTGTTGATTCCCCAGCAGTCGAGGCAGGAAGATGGTCCTTCAGGCGAAGAGATGGCAGCGGTGCTCGCATTTCGTCTCAAGCGTCTGGAGGCTATGCGCGAAGCTGCAAGTCACCTTGTCAACCGGAACCGGCTGGGCAGAGATGTTTTTGCTCGCGGAGCGCCAGAGCATCTGCCGGATAGGGCAGGCAAGACGTTCGAAGCCGAACTCTACGATCTCCTTCACGCCTATGCCAACTTGCGACAACGCCAGGCAATCACGCAAGTAACAATCGAACGTCGCAAAGTCTGGTCGCTGGTGGAGGCGAGGGAACTGCTCACCTCAATGCTGGGTGAAATCGGTGACTGGACTTCGCTTCAGGCTCATCTAGTCGAGTTCCTTCCTCCGAGCGATCGCGTGACTGCGACCGCAAGTGCATTCGCCGCATCGCTTGAACTGGTGCGTGAGGGAAAGCTGGAGATGAGGCAGGAGTCGGTATTCGGCAGTCTGTATCTGAGAAGTCCGCTGAACTCACGTCTGCAGGCCCAAATGAGGGAGAAGCCTGATGTCGATAACTGACGTCGAGATGGCGGGTAACACGCACGATAACCCGGAGGAAATTTCGCGCCTTGAGTTGGAAGCGGAACGTACAGCTGAAGCTTTGATTTTCGCGTCAGCTGAGCCCGTTTCGGAAGCATACCTGCTCGAACGACTTCCCGGTACTGTCGATTTGCGCAGGGTGATGGCGAGATTGGTCCGTCTTTACGCTAGCAGGGGCGTCAACCTCATTCGCGTCGAAGACCGTTGGGCATTTCGTACTGCTGCGGATTTGTCTTTCGTGATTCGCCGGGATGATACGGAATCGCGCAAACTCTCTCGCGCAGCGCTGGAGGTTTTGGCGATCATTGCCTATCATCAGCCGGTCACTCGCGCTGAGATCGAGGAGATCCGTGGCGTGCAAACATCTCGCGGAACCCTGGATGTTCTGATGGAAGCAGGATGGGTGCGCTTTCGTGGTCGCCGCAGAACGCCCGGCCGTCCTGTCACCCTGGGCACCACACCACGTTTCCTAGATCACTTTGGACTGGAAGAAATCCGAGACCTGCCGGGTATCGAGGAATTGAAAGGCGCGGGGCTCTTGCAAGGAAGAATTCCGCCTGATTTTCGTGTACCGCTGCCATCGTCTGCTGATGAGTTGGCCGAGGACGAGGACCCGATCACCCAGCTCGATCTGGAGGAACTCGGTCTCTTGACGCCCGGTGGCACAGCGGACGATTAGCGATTGCGAGAGCTGAGGTCACGGAAGGCATGCCGTTGAATACAGATGTAAAGCAACGAGGTGGCGGGGCTTCTCTGCGCCGGACTGCCGGGGTCACGTTTGCCGCAAGCCTGACCTTCGAAGATATCCACCACCACTATAACGGCAAGGAAACGATTCGCGGTATAAGCCTCGAGGCGCGCCCGGGCGAAGTGCTGTGCCTGTTGGGGCCATCGGGGTCTGGCAAGACGACGCTGCTGCGGATCGCGGCTGGTATCGAGACGCAGACGCGCGGGCGTGTGTGTATCGACGGTCGCGAAATGGCAGGTCCTCAGTGCTTTGTTCCGCCAGAAAAGCGCGGCGTTGGCCTGATGTTTCAGGACTATGCACTCTTCCCGCACCTTTCAGTGCTCGACAATGTCAAGTTCGGGTTGACCGCGCTTCCTTCGTCGGAGGCCTCAGCCGAGGCGATGGTGGCGCTTGAGCGGGTGGGTCTTGCGCACTATGCGCAAAAGTTTCCTCACGCGCTCTCTGGCGGCGAGCAGCAACGGGTCGCGTTGGCCCGGGCGCTGGCTCCGCGTCCTGGCGTTTTATTGATGGATGAACCTTTCAGCGGGCTTGATTCGCGGCTGAAGGATTCGATTCGGGCTGATACGCTTGATGTGTTGCGACAAAGCCGCGCAACAGCCATCGTCGTGACACACGATGCGGAGGAAGCCATGAGAATGGCAGACCGCATTGCTCTGCTCAGTAACGGTCGACTGGTCCAGCTCGGCCGGTCGCAGGATCTATACAGGAAACCACGATCGCTGTTTGCGGCCGGTTTCTTCTCCGAGATCAATGTTCTGACGGGAAGAGTTACATCTGGTCGCGTGCAAACTCCGCTCGGAACAAGCGATTCCGGTCCAGTTACCGATGGTCAGGAGGTGGAGATCGCGGTGAGGATATCGTCAGTTTTCGTGCGCGCCGATGGACCCGGTGTGCCCGCCCGCATCATCACACGCCGCTTTCTCGGAGTGGTCGAACTGTTGACGCTGGCCGTGGAGGGACTTGATGAGCCGCTTCGCGCACGTATCCGTGCCGATCAACTTTCGGAAGGTCTGACTGACGTGGTTGTGAACGTTGCGCCAGAGGACATTTTGGTGTTTGAAAAATATTCCTAAACATCTTACATCGTTTAGACGCGCAATTACGGGAGTGAGTTATGGGTTCTTTTAGTGTGTGGCACTGGCTGATCGTTCTGGTCATCGTGCTGATCTTCTTCGGGCGCGGCAAGATTCCGGAATTGATGGGCGACGTCGCCAAGGGCATCAAAAGCTTCAAGCAGGGCATGTCCGAAGACGAGAACAAGGACGCGACGCCGACTGCGACGCCTGCCAAGACTGTCGATCACCAGCGCGAAGAAACAAAGTAAGTCGCCGGAACGCATATGCGTTCCGTGGCGGGAGTATAGCCCATGCTGGACATCGGCTGGACAGAGCTGCTGGTCATTGCAGTTGTCTTGATCGTCGTGGTTGGCCCCAAGGATCTGCCGCCTATGCTTCGCGCATTTGGCAAGATGACATCCAACTTGCGAAAGATGGCCGGAGATTTTCGCACTCAGTTCGATGAAGCCTTGCGAGAGGCGGATATGGATGGTGTGCGGCAGACAATTGATGATGCCAAGCGGTTTCATCCCGCAAACGCAATACGCGAGGCGATCAATCCTCTGCGTGAAATGGGAAACGAGATCCGCAATGATCTGCAGAAAGCGACCGAGCTTTCCGGGGCGAATACTTCCGACGCTGGCACGGATACCGTCACGACGACGTCCGTCGATGATCTGATTCCGCCGCCTGCGTTTTCCCTGCCGGACACCCCGCCTCTCACACCGCCGACCGTTCCTGCTACGTCTGCTCAGGTATCTTCTTCCGTCGTTACGTCACAGCCGTCAACGGTGGTCGGTGCTGCTGCAGCACCTTCAGCCCCGCCTGCGGCGTCTGCCTCTGGCGCAAGCAATTCACCTGTGGTCTCTGGAGCAGGGCTGACAAAAACACAGCCTGAAACCCCGTCTGCTTCTCCGGTGCCTGCGCTGGAGGCTGCCAAGCCCCCAAGGTCTCGGAAATCAACAACACCGAAGCTGGTCGCACCAGCCGTGCCTGCTGTCGTTTCTGGAAACGGGGCGGATGAGGTGGCAGTCAAACGAACACGCACAAGAAAACCTGCTGCGAATGTGAGTGAGGTTGCCTCCGGAAACCCGGTTCCGACAAGAAAAGGCGATTCGAAGAGAACTGTGACTGTCGATGTTGCGTCCGACGTCAAAACAGTTGCGCCTAGTGCACGCAAGAAGAAGACGTCTGCATCCAAGGATCAAGCATGAACGGCGATTACAACGATAAGCCTCAGCCGTTGATCGAGCATCTGATGGAATTACGCACGCGGCTCATCTGGTCGCTCGCTGCCTTTTTCGCGGCGTTTCTGGTCTGCTTCTTCTTCGCCAAGCAACTCTTCAACCTGCTGGTCGTACCCTATAAGTGGGCCGTCCTGTGGGCTGGCCTCGATCTTGCAAAATCAGAGCTGATTTATACGGCGCCGCAAGAATTTTTCTTCACGCAGGTGAAGGTAGCGATGTTTGGCGCGCTGGTGATTGCGTTTCCGATCATCGCGTCACAGCTCTACAAGTTTGTTGCGCCCGGGCTTTACAAGAATGAGCGGGCGGCCTTCCTGCCGTTTCTCGTCGCTTCCCCACTTCTGTTTCTGCTTGGCGGTGCACTCGTCTATTTCTTCTTTACACCAATGGTCATGTGGTTCTTCCTGGCCATGCAGCAGGCGCCGGGCGAGGGGGATGTCGCAATCTCGCTGATGCCGAAAGTCTCGGAATATCTTTCGCTGATCATGACGCTGGTTATGTCATTCGGACTAGTCTTCCAGCTACCGGTTGTGACGACACTGCTGGCGCGGGTCGGTTTGTTGACAAGCGATTGGCTTCGCGAGAAGCGCAAGTTCGCAATTGTCATCGCGTTTGTCGTCGCGGCAGTTCTAACACCCCCGGATCCGCTGTCTCAGATCGGCCTTGCACTGCCGACGATCCTTCTCTACGAGATTTCCATCTATGCTGCTCGACTCGTCGAGAGGAAGCGGAAGGAGGAAACAGCCTTGGCTGATACCGAATCTGCTTCATCTGTCACGACGTCCGAGAAGGCTTGAGGATCAGTTCCGGCATCGCAGCATTTCCGGCCGGATTGGAAACAACGAGGCCGGGGCGGACGTCGCGGCCATAACCCGCAGATGATCTGGAACGACCATGCTCGATATCAAGTGGATACGCGATAACCCGGCAGCCCTCGATGAGGCACTTCAAAAGCGGAGTGCCGAGCCGCAGGCGCAGGCAATTCTGGCGCTTGACGAGACGCGCCGATCCGCGATCCAGAAACTGCAGGATATGCAGTCGCGTCGCAATGCCGCCTCCAAGGAAATCGGCGCGGCGATGGCGCAGAAAAATACCGAGCTCGCCGAGCAATTGAAGCAGGAAGTGGCCTCGCTCAAGGAAACGATGCCGCTTATCGAGCAGGAAGAGCGTGCAGCTGTTGCTGCGCTGGAAGACGTGCTCTCGCGCATCCCGAACATTCCACTGGACGATGTGCCCGTCGGCAAGGATGAGTCCGATAACGTGGTGACGCGGGTCGTCGGCCAGAAGCCGGGCTGGAACCATCCTGCCTTGGAGCATTTCGAAATCGGCGAAGCTTTAGGCTACATGGATTTCGATCGAGCAGCCAAGCTGTCCGGCTCCCGCTTCACGGTCTTGACCAGCCAACTGGCCCGTCTCGAACGCGCACTTGGCCAGTTCATGCTGGATCTGCATACGCGCGAACACGGATATACCGAGGTTTCTTCCCCGCTAATGGTGCGGGATGAAGCAATGTATGGCACTGGCCAATTGCCGAAATTCTCGGAGGATCTGTTCCGCACGACCGACGGGCGTTGGCTTATTCCTACGGCTGAGGTAACGCTCACCAACCTTGTGTCCGCCGAGATTCTTGATCAGGAAAAGCTTCCACTTCGGTTCACGGCATTGACACCATCGTTCCGTTCTGAAGCTGGTTCCGCTGGTCGTGATACGCGCGGCATGCTGCGCCAGCACCAGTTCTGGAAGTGTGAACTTGTTTCTATCACAGATGCGGAAAGCTCGATCGCCGAACACGAGCGAATGACTGCTTGTGCGGAAGAGGTGCTGAAGCGTCTCGGCCTTCATTTCCGGACGATTACGCTTTGCACGGGTGACATGGGCTTTGGCGCGCGCAAGACCTATGATCTGGAAGTCTGGTTGCCGGGCCAGGACACATATCGTGAAATCTCGTCCTGCTCGGTCTGCGGTGATTTCCAGGCTCGTCGCATGAATGCGCGTTATCGCAGCAAGGACGACAAGAACCCCAGATTTGTACATACGCTGAACGGCTCTGGCACGGCGGTTGGTCGCTGCCTCATCGCTGTTCTTGAGAACTATCTGAATGAAGATGGTTCCGTCACAGTTCCGGACGTTCTTCTGCCCTACATGGGTGGATTGACCCGCATCGAAAAAGGCGCCTGATCAATGCGGATCCTGCTCACCAATGATGACGGGATTCACGCAGAAGGACTGCGGGTGCTTGAGGGCATCGCCCGCAGTCTCTCGGACGATGTCTGGATCGTAGCGCCTGAGACAGATCAGAGCGGCCTTGCCCACTCCTTAACCCTGTCCGATCCGCTGCGTCTGCGGAAGGTCTCTGACAAGCACTTTGCAGTCCGTGGAACGCCGACCGATTGTGTCATCATGGGTATCCGGCACGTGCTCAAAGACAAGCCGGACCTCATCCTATCTGGCGTCAATGCTGGTTCGAATCTCGCAGATGATGTGACCTATTCCGGCACGATTGCAGCCGCAATCGAGGGAACGATCCAGGGTGTCCGATCAATCGCGCTCAGTCAGGCCTACAGGCATGATGCAGAGGGGCGGTTCATTCCCTGGTCGGTGGCCTCGCATCACGGCGCGGATCTGGTGCGCAAGCTTCTCCCGATCGCTTTACCGGAAGGAACCTTTCTGAATGTCAATTTCCCCGCCTGCGCGGAAGGGGAAGTTGAGGGGCTTGATGTGACGACCCAAGGCAAGACGGATTTCGCACTGGTTGTGGATGAGCGTCAGGATGGCCGCGGAAATCCTTATTTCTGGCTGCGATTCAGCGACCGGAAAGGCCGTTTCCTGGAAGGGACCGACATCGCTGCAGTACGTGCAAATCGTATTTCCGTTACACCTTTGCAACTTGATCTGACAGATCATGCCGCATTGAAGAACCTATCCGCCGCTTTGGGAGTTTCTCGTTGAAGACAGCGATGATCGAGAGGGAAGGTTTTGCCTCTCTGGTCCTTCGCCTGAGGGCGCAAGGCGTAACGGACCTCGATCTTCTCACAGCCTGCGAACAGACACCGCGCACCGAGTTTGTTCCCTCGCAGTTCGTCAACGAGGCCTATTCAAGCCGTTCTATTCCGATCGACTGTGGCTCCTTCATGGAGGGCGCTGATCAGGCGGTTCGCATTCTGTCTAAACTGCAGTTGAAGCCTGGTCATCGTGTCTTGGAAATTGGCACAGGCAGCGGTTATCTGACGGCAGTTATGGCGCGCATAGCCGAGCGCGTATTGTCGGTGGATCGCTTTCGAACCTTGATCGCCGCTGCCCAGGAACGTGTCGATTCGCTTGGTTTGCGTAACGCTATCGTGCGGCAGGCGGATGGCATGAATGGCATGCAGGGTGAGGGTACCTTCGACCGGATCATTGCAACTGCCGCATTTACTGCCGTTCCACGTTTCTATGCTGATCAGTTGGTTCATGGGGGATCGATGATCGCCCCTATGGTTGTTGATGAAGAGAACTGCATGATGGTTCGTCTGACGAAAACCGGCAGCCGTTTTGAACGTGAAGACCTTTTTCCGGTGAGTTATCTCCCGCTTGTGCCGCATATCGCTTCATATTTGTGAGCTTCGGCTAAGAAAGTTCCGCATTTGGTATAAGCCCTGCGGAACGCTTGCGTATTCATGGTTAGCAAATTGCGAAAAAAGTGAATCGTGCGGACGCGCCTTAACCGGTCAGTAAGACTAACGCGCTTTAATGATACCTACATTGAGTACTGTCGTTGTGTAGGTCGGGTCATGCGTTTGAAGAGTTCGTCGAACATGAGAAAGTCAGCCGTACGCGTTGCCGTTGCGGCCTTTCTGGCGAGTGCAGCAACGGGATGCAGTTCCGACGCGTCTCGCTTTACGGGTATCTTTGATAAGGATAACCTGACAACGGCATCTATTCCGCAGCGTCAGGGCGGCGGTGCCTATGGTGCGCCTCCAATTCCTGCCGAGGATGTTGGCACAGGTGGCCGATACCAGTCTGCTTCTGTTGCACCGGCGCGGGCGCCCGTTACCAATCAGGGTTATCAAAACTCCGGTGCTTACCCGGTTGCGAGTGCATCGCCGGTCCGTGCTGTTTCTTCTGCGCCAATCCAGCGCGCGCAGCTTGCCCCGCCGACAGCGCAGCCTCTGCCGTCTGCCCGTGACATGCAAACCCGCCAGGAGGCCATGGCGCAGCCGATGCCGCCGCGCATCTCTTCCGCACCTGCAATGAAAGCGCAGGCTCCGGCTGTCATGAGCGATGCGGTTACAACTGGCTCCACACCGGCAGCGAATGGCTGGTCTGTCGGCAACGCTCCGAAGGTTACACTTCGTCCGGGCGAAACTGCGGCTACGCTTTCCAAGCGTTACGGCGTTCCGGAGCAGGAAATCCTCAAGGCAAATAATGGTCGCCTGGTCCCCGGTCAGATCGTCGTGATTCCTACTTACGCCAATCGCAGCAACCCGGCGAAGATGGCGGCAGGTGCTATTGATCTGCCGAAAAACAGTCCGCAGCCAGGACCTGCCGATCAGAGCCAGAAGGTTGCCGTGGTGCCGGGCGCCCCTCCGCTGCGTGACAAGGCGCAGGCCGAGGTAGGCAAGTTGACGCCGCCCGCATCAGGCGGTCATCCAGGAGCAGGGTCCTACACCGTAAAGGCAGGAGACAGCCTCGCGAAGATCGCACGTGCTACCAATACGCCGATCGATCAGTTGAAGGCCATGAATGGCATTACGGATGGCAATCTCAAGGTTGGCCAGACGCTGAAGGTCGGTGGTTCCGGAGATGCGGTCAAGACCGCCTCTATCCCGAGCAAGCCAGCCGACAAGCCCATGGCAGCTGTCGCTGACAAGGCGGAAGCTGCTGCCGCAAAGGCCGAGGCTGCCCAGCCAAAGGCGCAGGAAAAGCCCGCGGCTGCACAGACCGCCAGCTTGAGCGATGTTCAGAACAAGATGGACAACACGACGCCTGCGCCAAGCTCCACCGGTATCGGAAAATATCGCTGGCCGGTCACCGGTGCGGTCATCGCTTCATTCGGCCAGAACGTGAACGGTAGCCGTAATGACGGCATTGATATCTCTGTTCCAGAAGGCACACCGATCAAGGCTGCGGAAAATGGCGTCGTCATTTACGCTGGTAACGGTCTCAAGCAACTTGGCAATACGGTCCTGATCCGCCACGACGACGGCAAGGTGACGGTCTACGGTCACGCATCGAACATCTCGGTGTCTCGTGGCCAGAAAATCCAGCGCGGCCAGACGATTGCAACTTCCGGCATGAGTGGTGATGCCAAGCGTCCGCAGGTCCACTTCGAAGTCCGCAAGGACGCAAGCCCGGTCAACCCTTCGACTTATCTCGAATAGAGTAGTGCGTTTCGAGAGCTCGGAAGCCCGGCTGTCCTGAGGGACAGGCCGGGCTTTCTGCGTTCAGGCGCGGTCGAGAGGTTTGCGCAGTCGCCCAGCGAGATCCTGAATATATTGCCAAGCGACGCGACCAGAACGCCCCCCACGCGTCGTTGCCCATTCCAGCGCTTCGGCGTGAAGAAGATCCTGCGTGATTCCCAGTTCGAAGTGCTCGGCATAGGCATCGATCATCGCGAGATAGTCGGTCTGGTTGCACTTGTGAAAGCCCAACCAGAGACCGAACCGATCCGACAGCGAGACTTTCTCTTCCACCGCTTCGGATGGATTGATCGCCGTCGACTGCTCATTCTCCATCATATGGCGTGGCAGGAGGTGGCGCCGGTTTGATGTTGCATAGAACAGAACATTGTCGGGACGTCCCTCGATTCCGCCGTCAAGTGCCGCCTTTAGCGACTTGTAGGCGGTATCATCGTGGTCGAAGGACAGGTCGTCGCAGAAAACGATCACACGTTTTCCGCTTTCTTTCAGAAGATCGAGGAGGGCAGGCAGTGAAGCGATATCCTCGCGATGAACCTCGATCAGCTTCAAATCCGGGTCGGTGCTTGCATTGATGTCGGCATGTACGGATTTAACCAGCGACGATTTTCCCATGCCACGCGCGCCCCAGAGAAGGACATTGTTTGCCGGAAAACCCTCCGCGAAGCGCTGTGTGTTTTCATGCAGAATATCCCGCACGTGATCGACGCCGCGTATGAGCTTGAGGGCAACCCGGTTCGGCTTGCGTACCGGATGAAGTCGCTGACTGACAGGCTGCCAGACGAAACAATCCGCAGCTGACCAATCATTGATAGCTGGCGGAGGCCCCGCAAGTCTTTCCAGCGCGTTTGCCAGTCGTGTGATTTCCGCGAGCAGAGCAGCAGCATTATCCACGGACATTTGATCCTCCAGGCGCGATTTCTGGTCTTTCAGAGCATGTTTTGCAGCGGGTTAGCATGGCGTTTTGCAGGCCGAAAGGGTATTAGCCCTGAATTCGGTACTCTACGTGTCGGTCGATCTGTTGCTTTTGTGCCAAGGGTAACTATAGTCCGGCCGCTCGAAACGGGGTGCCTCGTTCCGAATTTCTGGGAGTCATAGATGTTCATTACTGAAGCATTCGCCCAAGCCCAGGGCGCTGCACCCGCTGGATCCGCCTTCGGTTCCGGCCTCGAAATGCTTTTCCTCTTCGCGCCGCTCATGGTGGTCTGGTACTTTTTCCTGATCCGCCCGCAGCGCGCGCAGATGAAGAAGCGGCAGGAAACGCTTTCGAACATTCGTCGCGGCGATCAGGTTGTCATGGGTGGCGGGATCTCCGGCAAAGTCACCAAGGTTGTCGATGACAATGAACTCGAAGTGGAAATCGCGGATGGGGTGCGCGTGCGCGTGATGCGTTCCTACGTCGCTGAGGTCCGCGTGAAGGGCGAGCCGGTCAAGACTGAAGCCGCCTAATTTTATCTTATCCGGAGCGAGGCGCGCGTCATAGCGCGCCCGTTCGTTTGAAATCAGAGTGTCGAGAGTTCCATGCTATACTTCTCCCGCTGGAAAACGCTTTTTATTTGGTTCGTCATCGCAGTCAGCGCGCTGATAGCGGTTCCCAACCTTTTCAGTAATGAGCAGTTGGCAAAGCTTCCGCACTGGTTTCCGATCAAAAAGATTACGCTCGGCCTCGATCTCCAGGGTGGTTCGCACATCATGCTCAAGATCGAGCGTGCGGACATCCTGAAGGAGCGTCTTGAGACTATCGTCGGCGATGTCAGAAACGTGCTTCGCGAAGGCAATATTCGCTACACCGGCCTGAGTGGTACCGGCCAGCAGATCCAGGTGCGCTTGACGGATGTCGCGCAGTTGGATGCTGCCAAGACGGCGCTTCAGCCGTTGACCAACCCCGTGTCAGCTGGAAATTTTGGTGGTACGATCACCGAAGTAACGCTTCAGGATGAAGGTAACGGACAGCTTCGCCTTAATCTGACGGATGCCGGTATCGAGTACCGCATGTCGTCTGCCCTGACGCAGTCGATTGAGGTCGTTCGCCGCCGCGTTGATGAGTTGGGCACGACAGAGCCGCTGATCCAGCGTCAGGGCACCGACCGCATCATTGTGCAGGTGCCAGGTCTGCAGGATCCTCAGCGTCTGAAGGCGCTGCTGAACCAGACTGCAAAGCTTTCTTTCCACATGGTCGATACGTCCATGCCGGTTCAGGAAGCTTTGAATGGCCGCCCTCCGGCCGCCTCGCAGATCATGTATTCCACGGATGATCCTGCAGTTCCCTATCTGGTTGAGCGCCGTGCACTCGTGTCTGGTGAGAACCTTGTGGACGCCCAGGCGAGCTTCAATCAGCAGAACAATGAACCTGTTGTGACATTCCGCTTCGACTCGCGCGGTGCGCAGCGTTTTGCGCAGGCAACACAGCAGAATGTCGGTCGTCCCTTCGCAATTGTTCTCGACGATCAGGTTATCTCTGCTCCGGTCATTCGTGAGCCAATTGTCGGCGGATCGGGCCAGATCTCCGGTAACTTCACAGTGCAGGGTGCAAACGATCTGGCCGTTCTTCTGCGCGCTGGCGCCTTGCCTGCGACCCTGACTGTGGTTGAAGAACGCACGGTCGGTCCGGGTCTCGGTGCGGACTCCATCCGTGCTGGCGTGATCGCAAGTATCATCGGCGCCGCATCCGTCGCCTTCTTCATGTTTGCCTTCTATGGCTTTTTCGGTTTCCTGGCCAACGTCGCGCTCGCAGTCAACATCGTGATGATCCTGGCAGTTCTGAGCATGATCGGCTCAACGCTGACGCTACCTGGTATTGCCGGTATTGTATTGACGATGGGTATGGCAGTCGACTCGAACGTTCTCATCTACGAGCGCATTCGTGAGGAAGTCAAAAGCGGGCGATCAATTATTCCTGCCATCGACAGTGGCTTCCAGCGAGCATTCGCGACGATCATTGACGCTAACCTCACAACTCTGATCGCAGCAGTGGTTCTATTCTATCTCGGCTCCGGTCCGGTCCGAGGATTTGCCGTTACGCTTGCAATCGGCATTATCACCACGGTCTTCACAGCCTTCACCTTCACAAGCTGGATGTTCTCGCTGTGGATCCGCCGTTCGAAGCCGAAGGCGCTGCCGAAGGGAATTCGGACCGGCGTTTTCGATGGGCGTGGCCTGCCGTTCATGTCGATCCGCAAGTATAACTTCGGGATTGCGGCTGCCCTGTCCATCGCATCGCTTCTGGCATTTGCGACGGTTGGCATGAATCTCGGCATTGACTTCAAGGGCGGTTCGATCATCGAACTCAAGGCCAAGCAGGGCGATGCCGACATCGGTGATATTCGCGCGCGACTTGATCAGTTGAACCTTGGAGAGGTTCAGGCGCAGGGCTTTGGTGGTACGCAAGACGTTCTGGTGCGTGTGCAGGCGCAGGAGGGGGGTGAGAATGCAGAGCAATCCGCTCTTGAACGCATTCGCAATGAGCTTGGCGCCGATTACGAATTCCGCCGCGTGGAAGTCGTCGGTCCCGCAGTGTCGGGCGAGCTATCCTACAGTGCGACGCTGGGCGTTGGTATCGCGCTGCTCTTCATTCTGGTCTACATCTGGTTCCGGTTCGAATGGCAGTTTGCAGTCGGTGCGATCGTCGCAACGATGCACGATGTGATCCTGACAATAGGCCTCTTTGTTCTGACTGGTATCGAGTTCAATCTCACCAGTATTGCGGCGATCCTGACCATCGTCGGCTACTCTCTGAACGACACCGTTGTCGTCTACGACCGAATGCGAGAGAACTTGCGGCGTTACAAGAAGATGCCGCTGACCGAGCTTATCGATATCTCCATCAACCAGACGCTGTCCCGCACGGTCTTGACCGGCTTGACGACGATGATTGCACTTTCCGCACTTTATCTGTTCGGCGGCGAGGTCATTCGTTCCTTCACCTTTGCAATGCTTTTCGGTGTGGCCATTGGCACATTCTCGTCCATCTATATCGCGGCACCGATCCTGATTGCCTTCCGCTTGCGGCCCGATGCCTTCAACAAGGATACGGGCGACGACAAAGGTAAGAAGTCCGATAGTGTACCCAACGGAAAGCCGAGCGTTTAACGGTGGCAAGGAACGTTGAAATCCGCGATGCGCATTTTCCGGGGCGGGCTCCCATCGACGCCTATGGCAACGGTGGGTTTCGTTTCGCTGACATGTCTCATCGCGGATCGCTTCTCTGTCTTCCCTCGGGCATCTACGGATGGGAGATGACAGAAGAAGCGCTACTTGATGTCTCGTTGTTTGATCGTGTTCTGGCAGAGGCGGGCGATTTTGAATTTCTGCTGATTGGCACCGGTAGTGACATCCGTCCGATACCGGCGCCGCTGAAGGCTGCCTTGCGTGCCAGGGGAATTTCGTCCGATCCGATGGGAACCGGCGCGGCGGTCCGCACGTATAACATCATGCTGAGCGAATCACGCCCGGTCGCTGCAGCCCTGATTGCAATCTGATTACTGCTTTTAACGCATGGTGCGCGAGACGATGAGCGATCCGCTGGAAATCTGCCTCACCACTTTGCGCGATACTGATCGGGATCGGTATCTGGCTTGTCTTCTGTCACCCGCGGAAAAGCGAGGTTTCCTGGCAGCCCTCTATGCATTCAATGCAGAGATCGCCCGTATCCGAGAGCTTACCAAGCAGCCGCTGGCAGGCGAAATTCGACTGCAATGGTGGCGTGATCTCCTTGAAGGGGATGCAAAGGGAGACGCGGCTGCCAATCCTGTGGCAGGAGGGTTGCTGAAGGCAATCGAAGCGTTCGATCTCCCGCGTCAGCCTTTGTTGAATATGCTCGATGCGCGCATCTTCGATCTGTATGACGATCCCATGCCGGACCGGTCTTCCCTTGAGGGCTATGCCGGTGAAACCGCCTCGGCTTTGTTGCAGCTTGCGACGATGATTCTAGATCGTGATGCAGCAACTGGTATCAGCGAAATTTCGGGCCATGCCGGTGTTGCCCAAGCTATCTCTGGCATTCTGTTGCTGATGCCAATTCATCGGCGCCGGGGGCAGGTTTATCTTCCGCAAGATATCCTGCGCGCGACCGGACTTGACCGGGACATCTTTCTACAGGCCGAAGGCGGGGAAAGGCTGGACAATGCGATCCGTGCCTTCGTCGCTCTTGGACACGAGCATCTGAGTAAGGCGCGTTCGGCTGGTGTTATTCCGAAAAGCCTGATGCCTGCATTTCTCCCGGTTACCTTGGTGCCGTCGATTCTGGCTCATGCTGACCGTAAAGCAGGGAGCGTTCTGATCGAACACTCTCCTTCTCCCCAATGGCTGCGCCAGATTCGGATGCTTAGAGGCCTCGTCCGCAATCGTATTTGATCAATGTCTGCCACGCAGTTTGATCCACACTCGCGCAAGCCACGGAATCTATTTTCCAGAGGCATAAGCTGCAGCCAGCAGACCTGATTCAATTATGAGAGCGATACCGGCATGAGTCTGAGTTTGATCATTTGGGGTCTCGTCTGCCTGGCCCTGGTCGCCGTCGCCTATTACGTCACCCGAATGGCCAAAGACGACGAAGACAGCCTGCACGACACCGGGCTTGCGATACTGGAATTTGGTCGCGCCTTTCCCAACGAAGCCATCCGCAGCCTGCATCAAACGGTGGATGGTAACGCGATCTTCGTGCGTACTCATGAAAACAAAGCCGGCATCATGCGCAACCATCGTCGGCATTTTTCATGTCACCTTATTGAACCGGGTAGCGCACGCGTCACGCCGCTTGCCACGGGCAGGGGCTTTGAGATCGAATTTCTCGATGCGCCCAGCCAAAACGGGACGTTCATATTTGCAACCACGGAAGATGCCGCCGAAGTATCGCTCTGGCTGCTCGGTAATCTACTTGCGACCCCGAAGGCTGGTTCAAGCTTCGACGGGAATCTCGACTCCAGCACGATCTGACACCGGGAGATTGACGCCGAGCCAATGCGCGCAGTCTTGAAGCGCACGTCGTGCCATCAACTGACGTTTCATGATCGTTTTGTCTTTGCCCCTGAAGCGCTTAACGCCTTCTGGTTTGACAATTGATCCGGGCTCAAGTTCAGGAAACAGGCCGAAATTGATGTTCATCGGTTGGAAAGAGCGCTTTCCAGGCTCATCCTCGGAGACAAGGTGACCCCCGGTAATGTGGTTCAACAATGAACCAAGAGCGGTCGTGGCAGGCGGCGTCGAGATTTCGTGACCGGTTCGCTCAGCCGCTGCGAAGCGGCCGGCAAGCAAGCCAATCGCCGCACTCTCCACATAGCCTTCGCAGCCTGTGATCTGGCCCGCAAACCGCAGTGTTGGGCGGCTCCTCAGCCTCAGCGTGTGATCCAGCAACGTTGGCGAGTGGATATAGGTGTTGCGATGCAAGCCGCCAAGGCGGGCAAACTCCGCGTTCTGGAGGCCAGGTATCATGCGGAAGATTTCGGCCTGGGCACCGTATTTCAGCTTCGTTTGGAAGCCGACCATGTTGTAGAGCGTGCCCAGTGCATTGTCCTGGCGAAGTTGTACGACCGCATAGGCCTTAACCGTTGGATTATGCGCATTGGTCAAACCCATGGGCTTCATCGGGCCGTGACGCAGCGTCTCGCGGCCGCGCTCTGCCATAACTTCGATGGGCAGGCAGCCGTCAAAATATGGAGTGCCTTCCCATTCCTTGAAGCCGACCGTATCGCCCGCAATCAAGGCGTCGACGAAGGCATCATACTGCTCCTTGTCCAAGGGGCAGTTAATGTAGTCCTTGCCGTTGCCGCCGGGACCGACCTTATCGTAGCGCGACTGATACCAGCAGATATCCATGTCGATGGAATCGCGATGCACGATGGGTGCAATGGCGTCGAAGAAAGCGAGTGAATCCTTGCCGGTTTCAGCCTGTATAGCGGCTGCGAGCGATGCTGACGTGAGAGGTCCGGTCGCGAAGATCGTGAGGCCCCAGTCCGCAGGCGGCAGACCTTCAACCTCTTCACGCACGACCGTGATCAGTGGATGTTCCTCAATCGCCTTTGTTACGGCCTCAGAAAATCCGTCGCGGTCGACGGCCAAAGCGCCACCGGCGGGAACCTGATGCTTGTCGGCGCAGGCCATGATGAGGCTACCCGCCAGACGCATTTCAGCATGGATGACACCCACTGCATTGGCGGTCGCGTCGTCCGAACGGAATGAGTTGGAGCAGACAAGTTCTGCCAGTCCATCGCCCTTGTGAGCGTCGGTTCCCCGCACGCCGCGCATTTCATGCAGAATCACCGGCACCCCAGCCTGCGCGAGTTGCCACGATGCCTCAGATCCGGCCAGCCCGCCGCCAACCACATGAACAGGAGAAATAGAGCTATTTGTCATGGGCGCGTCATTATCATGGAGCGCGACAAGAGCCAAATGGAAACGGCGCTCGTCGCGCTCCATGGATCATGAGGCCTTCTGCGTTTGCGCAGCCAGTGCATCGTCCAGTTCGTTCGCACGCTTGTAGGCCGCGCGGTTCACCAGGTTCTTCACATAGGCCTCGAAGGCCGGGCGCCTTTCAATGCTATTAAACTGCATGCCCCACATCAGATGCGCTCCGATATAGATGTCTGCAGCGGTGAATTGATCTCCAGCAATATATTGCGATTTGGATACCACCTGTTCCAGTGCGTTCAGGACAAGAGTGTAGGAGCCGTAGCCGACCATACCTTCCTTATCGCTCGGTACCTCGAAGCCCAGATTTCGATTGGCGACCGCCGCTTCCAGCGGACCGGCTGCAAAAAACATCCAACGGTAATAGTCTCCACGGTTGGAGAGTACTGGCGCAATTGCCGCCGCGGGGAAGGCATCGGCGAGATAGGCGCAAATTGCTGCGCATTCGGTTACGATCGTGTCGCCGTGTTTTAGTGCTGGCACTTTGCCCATCGGATTGATCGCCAGATAGTCCGGCCCCTTCATATCCGGGCCATAGGCGATGACCTTGACATCGTAGTCAGCGCCGATCTCCTCAAGCGCCCAGCGCGCAATCCGCCCGCGAGACATCGGGTTTGTATAGAGAGTGAGATCCGCCATGTTGATCCTCCAGGTTTGTTCCTTATATGTTCCAATAGTATCGGCCAGTATAACCTGTGACAAGGCGCGATTTTGCCCATAAAAAAACCCGGCCGCGCCGCGACCGGGTCCGAACTTGTCCACGAAGAGGATGGGCTTACGCGCCCATGGCCTTCTGCAGGTTCTCGTCGATCTTGTCGAGGAATGCGGTGGTGGAGAGCCAAGGCTGGTCCGGACCGATGAGCAGTGCCAGATCCTTGGTCATGAAGCCGTCTTCGACTGTGGCCACGCAAACGCTTTCCAGCGTGGACGCGAAGCGAGCCAGTTCGGCGTTGTCATCGAGCTTTGCACGGTGTGCGAGACCACGGGTCCAGGCGAAGATCGAGGCGATCGAGTTCGTCGACGTTTCCTGGCCCTTCTGATGCTGGCGATAGTGACGCGTAACCGTACCGTGTGCGGCTTCTGCTTCTACCGTCTTGCCATCCGGCGTCAGAAGAACGGACGTCATCAGACCCAGAGAGCCGAAGCCCTGGGCAACCGTGTCGGACTGTACGTCGCCGTCATAGTTTTTGCAGGCCCAGACATAGCCACCGGACCACTTGAGAGCGGAAGCAACCATGTCGTCGATCAGGCGGTGCTCGTAGGTGATGCCAGCATCCTTGAACTGATCCTTGAATTCGGTCTCATAGACTTCTTCAAAGATGTCCTTGAAGCGACCGTCATAGGCCTTGAGGATCGTGTTCTTGGTGGACAGGTAAACCGGCCACTTGCGCATCAGGCCATACATCATGGAGGCGCGCGCGAACTCGCGGATCGACTCATCCAGGTTGTACATGGCCATGGCGACGCCGGCGCCAGGAGCGTTGAACACTTCCTTCTCGATCACCGTGCCGTCTTCACCGACGAACTTGATGGTCAGCTTGCCCTTGCCGGGGAACTTAAAGTCCGTTGCGCGATACTGGTCACCAAAGGCGTGACGACCAACAACGATCGGCTGGGTCCAGCCCGGAACAAGGCGCGGAACGTTCTTGCAGATGATAGGTTCGCGGAAAATAACGCCACCCAGGATGTTGCGGATCGTGCCGTTCGGGCTCTTCCACATTTCCTTGAGGTTGAATTCCTTCACGCGTGCTTCGTCAGGCGTGATCGTTGCGCACTTGATGCCAACGCCATACTTTTTGATGGCATTTGCCGCATCAACAGTAACCTGGTCGTTCGTCGCGTCGCGGTTTTCAACAGAGAGGTCGTAATAGTCGATGTCGAGGTCGAGATAGGGGTGGATCAGCTTGTCTTTGATAAGCTGCCAAATGATGCGCGTCATTTCATCGCCGTCGAGATCAGCGACTGGATTTGCGACCTTGATCTTCTTCATATACCTGCCTCTTTGTCTGCGGGAGACGGAAGTTCCCAACTGTGGTGAACGGGTCTGGTGCGCTATAGCATTGACGCGTCGCAGTGCAAAGCGCTGGCAAACGATTTGCCATTGCCAAAAGGTGGAAGAGGGCTACGGTGCGCCATCTTTCTGCTTTTAGGATTCTCTACTCATGCGCATGCTTCCGATCGTCCTGCTCGCCTCCGGTTTGGCAACCAACGTCTTTGCGGCAGATGTCACCGATCCCGTGAAGCAGGTGATGGACATGACCAAGTTCAACTGGGAGAGCGTTGATCAGGAGTGGAAGTACATCTTCGACAAGGAGCCGCTTTCGAAGCTCTACAGCAAGCGCTTCCAGGATGCCTACAAAGAGGCATCCAAGCATCCGGCCTATGATACGGAAAACAATCAGCCGGGAGATCCCTTTGGCTATGATGTCATTACAAATTCGCAAGATGGCTGCCCGCTGCAGGACATCAAGATCACACCCGCTGCGCAGCAAAACAACATCACGGAAGTCAAGGTTTCCTTCAAGATGTGGACCTGCATTGATGATGCCCAGATTAAGGACGGTGTGAGCGAAGTCAGCTTTGACATCATTACTGAAAACGGCAAAACGGTGATTGATGACATCCATCGGATTGGCGATGGCGAGAAGGACTCACTCCTTGCAGAGATGCAGGCTATCGCCAAGGGCCAATGATCTGCCGCTCATGGCGAGGCCGGTTATAGCCAGCATGCGCTGGATGTGATCGGCCTTGGTTCCTGAAGGGTGTCTGTGGCGCCAGTTCAGGGGTAGTTTGCATGTGTTATCTTCGAATTGCTTATGTTGCCGCATCGCTTCTTGGATGCGCGGCCGCAGCCTCAGCCAACGAGCCGCTCGATCCGGTCAAGGCGGTGATGGAAGTCGCTGTCAAAGGGAAGGGTGAATACTTCGATCCCAATTCACTCATGGCGCTCTACAGTCTCGCTTTCACGCGCGACATGGTGGCGGCCATGCTGAAGACCAAGGAGAAGGACGGGGAAATGCTGCTGGATTACGATCCGGTGATCGGCGGCCAGGACAATTGCCCGCTGAAGAATGTGACCTACAAGCAAGGCCAGCAGAAGGGCAAGAAAGTCACCGTCCGCGTGGAGTTTTCCGCCATGGGCTGCTTCGGTGACAAGTCTATTCGCCGTGTCGATTTCGATCTCGTGCAAGAGGGATATGCCGTCCCCACGCAATGGTATTTCGTTGATGATATTCGCCACGTCGAGAAGGACGGAAAGACCACGATGTCGCTTCGCCAGCAGTTGAAGGAAATGGCGGCCAACTAGGCAAATCGCGTTTGTTGAATCGTTGCCTTTGATTTTCCGGCTTTCTTGTGCCAGTGAACGCCGGAAAATCAACACGGCAAGGTTACCATGGCAGGCACAAACAGCGAGCGCGAACTTCTGGCAGAAGGCCCGGCTATCATCCTCGTTGAGCCTCAACTGGGCGAAAACATCGGCATGGTTGCGCGTGCCATGGCAAACTTCGGTCTGGTGGAACTTCGTCTCGTCAATCCGCGGGATGGCTGGCCGAGTGAGAAAGCGCAGGCCGCTGCTGCCAAGGCAGACCATGTTATCGAAGGCACGAAGGTCTACGACACACTTGAAGAAGCGGTATCGGATCTGAACTTTGTATTTGCAACAACAGCTCGCCAGCGGGACGGCTTCAAACATGTTCGTTCACCAGTCACTGCCGCAACGATGTTGCGGGAGCGGTTCAACGCGGCGGAAAAGACCGGCATCCTGTTTGGTCGCGAACGCTGGGGCCTGACCAATGAAGAAGTGGCGCTGGCGGACGAGATCGTCACGTTTCCGGTCAACCCTGCCTTTGCATCACTTAACATCGCCCAAGCCGTTCTTCTGATGTCCTACGAGTGGATGAAAAGCGGAATGGAGGATATCGCTGCCACGCCATTTCAGGTGGTTGATCAGAAGCCTGCGACCAAGCAGCAGTTGTTCGGCTTCTTTAACCAGATCGAAGAAGCACTGGATGCGCGCAATTACTTTCATCCGCCCACAAAAGTGCCAAAGATGATCGACAACCTTCGCGCTGTCCTGTCGCGCCCCGGCTTTACAGAGCCGGAAATCAGCGTTCTTCGTGGCGTGATCACGTCGCTTGATCAATTCCAGCGCCGTTGGCCGAAAGGGAAAAAGCCGGTCGATACCGGAGAGGGGAAGGCGGATGACGGAGCAGACGGCTGACCTCAAACCAGTCCTGGTTTTTGATTCTGGCATTGGCGGATTGACGGTTTTGCGCGAAGCGCGGGTCTTGATGCCAGAGCGCGGTTTTATTTACGTCGCAGATGATGCCGGATTTCCCTATGGTGGCTGGGAGGAGGGCGCTCTGAAGGAGCGTATTCTTAGCCTCTTCGCAAAATTGTTGTCTCAGTATGAGCCCGAAATCTGCATCATTGCCTGCAATACGGCCTTTACGCTGGCAGGCGCTGATCTCCGAACTGCATTCCCGCAAATGACATTTGTCGGAACCGTGCCCGCCATCAAGCCAGCAGCAGAGCGCACGCGCTCAGGTCTGGTTTCTGTTCTGGCAACACCGGGAACGGTCAGGCGAGCCTATACGCGCGACCTTATTCAGTCCTTCGCCAGCCAGTGTCACGTGCGCTTGGTGGGATCGGAAAATCTGGCGCGGCTCTCGGAAGCCTACATTCGTGGAGAATCGGTCTCCGATGATGATGTCAGGGCCGAGATCGCCCCCTGTTTTGTCGAAAAGGACGGCGCGAAGACAGATATCGTCGTGCTTGCCTGCACACACTATCCCTTCATGGCCAATGTCTTCCGCAAGCTGGCCCCCTGGCCGGTCGATTGGCTTGACCCTGCCGAAGCAATTGCGCGACAGGCGAGGCGACTCGTTCCACTCGTGCCTCACGCTGAACATCCTGCTGGCTTTGATTTTGCCTATTTCACCTCTGGCAGTCCCGGCTTTTCGACGCAGCGTCTGATGCAGGGCTTTGGCCTCAGCGTGCTGTAACGATTAATCGTTGCGAGACGACAACACCGATACCCTGTTAAGTTCAATCTTTGGATGTGGTTCTTGCAGCTATCAAGATTCTGTGAGATTGTTTCCCCGTCCGCAACTCAAAACAGGAGGCGATAATGACGATTACATCCGTGCATGCATGCCTTTCTGGCGGAGCAGCCCCGACCCCACACGCGTTCTCAATGCGACGTCCGGGCTATATGATTGGCTTTACTCACTAAAGTCATTTTCGCGCCGTTACGGCATTTACCCAAACCATCTGACGCTCAGACCTTGAAGCAGCGCGTTACTGCGTCTGCTTGATGCGACGCGGCGTCCTTTCTCACTTTAAAAGGATCTGGTTGTCGAGAGGCGCCAGAACGATACGCTATGCGAAAATCACAAGTTGAAGTTGCGGAGTCGCTGAACTCGGTGGTCACTCACCTGTTTCAACAATTCGGATTGTGGGCTCTTTTACGGGCCTTGTGGGCTGCAATCCTGCTCGAACAGCAAAAGAAGAATGATCTTCGCCAGCTCTCCGACCGCATGCTGAGAGACATTGGCGCGGAAGGTCAGGAAGATCATCTCCGCCCCAAGCGGTTTTCTCCATGGGATATCCGTTTTTGACGCCTGCAACCGAGTTGAGCGTCGTCCACATTCCATGCGGACGACGCTGTAACGTTAGACCGGTTCGTCGGCGCGGCTAACAAAAAACTGCTTCCCTGTTTCTGGTTATATCCAGTCAGGCCGGTTCAAGCATAAAGTGTTGGTCAGACGTGATTCCGAACCTGGAGGTGCTGCATGTCCTTTGAAAACTGGTTGGCCTTCGTGGCAACGGCCTCCGTTGTTCTCGCCATTCCCGGCCCAACGATTCTGTTGGTGATTTCCTATTCGCTGACCCATGGTCGCAAAATAGCAGGTGCCACGGTTGCCGGGGTGGCGCTCGGAGACTTCACTGCCATGACGGCCTCGATGTTGGGCCTCGGTGCGCTTCTCACGACCTATGCAAGCCTTTTCACTGTGTTGAAATGGGTCGGCGCGGCCTACCTCATTTATCTCGGCATCAAGCTCTGGCGGGCGCCTGTCAACGCTGCTTCCGTTGAGGAAGCGCAGGCTGACGCGACCGTGAAGCCTGCGCGGATTTTCCTGCACACCTATATGGTGACGGCGCTGAACCCGAAGAGCATCCTGTTTTTCGTGGCCTTCCTGCCGCAGTTTCTCGACGTGACTCAGCCGTTTCTGGCGCAGATGGTGATCTTCGAAGTCACGTTTCTGGTTCTGGCGACGCTGAATGCGGGACTTTACGGCTTGCTGGCGTCCTCCGCCAGAAACACGATCCGAAGCCCGCGCGTTCAGCGCGCCGTCAACCGGACAGGCGGAACACTGATGATTGGCGCAGGCTTTCTGGCAGCTGGTATGCGCCGTGCCGCCGCCTAAAGCATCGGGCGAAAAAGTGGAATCCGGTTTTTCGCTCAATCGATGCGTCAACAGAGAAATTAGAGCGGCAGGCCGTTTCCGATTAGTCGCCCGACGCTCTAAGCAATTCTCTGTTGATCGACTGGCTTTCGGGGCGCTGCGGGTTCGATTATCTGATAAGGATAGAATGGAGCCGCAGTGAGTCCGGCGTCGTAACCAGCGTCATCTTGAGGGAAGTGCAGTGCAGGTAGGCATCGATATGGGAACTCTGTCCGGCGGGCAGCCGGCCAAGCTCGATATCGAGGAGCTTTTGGCCACCCGCTTGCTGGTGCAGGGCAACTCCGGATCCGGCAAATCACACCTCTTGCGGCGGTTGCTGGAGCAGTCGGCCCAGTGGGTGCAGCAGGTCATCATTGATCCCGAAGGTGATTTCGTCACGCTTGCCGATAAATACGGGCATATTGTTGTCGATGGAGAGCGAACGGAAGCGGAGCTCATCGGGATTGCAACGCGTATCCGTCAGCACCGCGTTTCCTGCGTTCTGACATTGGAAGGCCTCGACATTGAGGAGCAGATGCGTGCCGCAGCTGCATTCCTCAACGGGCTTTTTGATGCCGATCGCGAGTACTGGTATCCGGTTCTTGTCGTCGTGGATGAGGCCCAGATGTTCGCGCCATCCGTCGGCGGTGACGTGTCGGAAGATGCCCGCAAGATGTCGCTCGGCGCCATGACAAACCTGATGTGCCGCGGTCGCAAGCGCGGTCTGGCAGGCGTCATTGCAACACAGCGACTGGCCAAACTCGCCAAGAACGTTGCCGCCGAAGCCTCCAACTTCCTGATGGGCCGGACCTTTCTGGATATCGATATGGCTCGTGCTGCTGACCTGCTTGGTATGGATCGGCGTCAGGCGGAAATGTTCCGCGACCTGAAGCGCGGAAATTTCGTCGCGCTGGGACCGGCCCTTTCGCGCAGGCCGCTGCCTATCGTGATAGGCAGCGTGGAAACCTCCGCACGGTCTTCGTCACCCAAGCTGATGCCACTGCCGGATGCGCCGCAGGATGTGGAAGACCTGATCTTCACCCCCGATCCGGAAGAATTCACGCGGCCCGTTACGCGGCGGGCCCCGCCTGCGCCGCGGCCGACAACGGATATTCTGGCGGAGCTTTCCCGCTCCCCGCAGGCGGCGATGCCTGCTCCTGCGGAACCGGCCAAGCCCGCACAGCCGGAACTGACGGCGGAGCAACGGGAGGAGCGTATTGCAGCGGTTCTCTCCGAGATCATCGATGATCCTCAGGCCGCCTACAGAACGGATTCGGTTCTCTATCAGGACTTTCTGGTCCGAGCGCGTATGCGGCGTTTGCCCGGTACGCCCATGTCGATGAGTGAGTTTCGCAGGCGCGTTGCCATCTCGCGTGCCGGTGTCGATGAGGAGACAGCGGCGACACCTGGCTGGCAGACAGCACTTGAGTTGTCGGCTCGTGTTTCAGATGATCTTCAAGGGGTCTTCCTACTGATGGCCAAGGCTGCTCTGATTGGAGAGCCCTGTCCATCGGATATGCGTATCGCAAAGGCTTATGGAACGCATTCGGCGCGGCGTGCGCGGCGGCTTCTCGGTTACTTTGAGGAGCAGAACCTGATCGTCGTCCACGCAGACTTCTCCGGCAAGCGCATCGTCGCCTTTCCGGATCTCGACGTTCAGACCGCGCCCGGTGCTGCGGACGCGACCGATGACGAACCTGCCTCGGTCGATCGCCTTGCTGCGGAGTGAGAGAGACCGTGGAGGTCTCTCTTGAATGTGTCTTCAGATAGCGCGCTCTTCGAAGACCTTGACCAGTTCGATTATTGTCTTCACCGAAGTTTCCATGTCCTGAACACTGACCCATTCGAGCGGCGAGTGATAGGCATGCCCACCGGTGAATATATTAGGGCAGGGAAGGCCCATGAAGGAAAGGCGTGATCCGTCTGTTCCGCCGCGAATACTGGCGAGCTTCGGCGTCAGACCGACCCGCTTTGTCGCTTCGACAAGGTTTTCGACTACAGCCGGATACTGGTCGAGTACGACCTTCATGTTTCGATACTGTTGCTTTACCGTAAATGTGAAACTGGAGCCGGGATAGGACTTCAGTACATCCTCTGTAATGGAACGAAGAAGCCCTTCCTTTTCGATCAGACCAAATTCTTCAAAATCCCGAATGATGAAACTGATGCGGGCACTTTCCATGGCGCCGGAAATGCCAACCGGGTGAATGAAGCCCTGGCGCCCTTCCGTGGTTTCCGGTGTCTGATCCTGCGGCAGGTTGGCAACGATGCGGCTGGCAATCTTGATGGCATTCTCCATCCGATCCTTTGCGGTGCCGGGATGCATCGCGACGCCAGTGATTTCAATCGTCACACCGTCGGCAGAGAAGGTTTCGTTCTCGATTTCACCGACCGTCGAGCCGTCCAGCGTGTAGCCGAACTTCGCGCCGAGTTTCTGGAGATCAACCTTGTCAGCGCCGCGTCCGATTTCCTCATCGGTCGTGAACAGGATCTTGACCGCTCCGTGTGGAATTTCCGGATGTGCTAGCAGATACTGCGCAGCCGTCATGATCTCGGCGATTCCGGCCTTGTCATCCGCGCCTAGAAGCGTGGTGCCGTCGGTTGTGACAATGTCGTGGCCAATCTGATTTTTCAGCTCCGGATGATCTGAGACGCGAATGACCTGGGAAGTGTCGCCCACCAAACGGATGTCTCCACCCTGATAGCTGCGCACGATCTGGGGCTTGACGTTGGTGCCCGTAAAATCCGGCGCTGTATCCATATGGGAGCAGAAGCAAATAACGGGCACGTCTTTGCTGCTCGTCGCGGGGATGGTTGCGTAGACATTACCGTGCTCATCAAGGTGAGCGTCATCAAGGCCCAACTCTCTAAGCTCTCGCTCCAGCAGTCGTCCCAGGTTCTTTTGCTTCTCCGTGGAGGGCTGCGAACTGGACGTTCCGTCCGATTGGGTATCGATCACGACGTAACGCAGAAAGCGCTCGAGAACGGTATCGTGTGTGGCAGTCATGGCAGGGCATCCGATTCGAATTGAAAGCATGAGAAACAACCCGAGCATGAGTGCTGAAAAAGCCGGAGCTTGCAAACAAAAACCGCGCCGTTGAGGGCGCGGTTTCCGTCTTCAATTCTCTGGGGCTTACTGCTTTGCTTCGATTTCCGGCTTCGTGTTCCTTGTTGCCCAAAGGGAGCCCAGGATACCGGCGGCCAGGATGCCGATGGTAACCGTAAGCGAGACGACCGGCGGGATCTTGGCAAGGCCCAGCATATCCGCAAGGAAGATCTTGGAGCCGATGAAGATCAGGACGACCGACAGAGCATACTTGAGATAGGTGAACCTGTGGATCAGCGCAGACAATGCGAAGTACAGAGCGCGCAGGCCGAGGATCGCGAAGATGTTGGACGTGTAGACAATGTACGGGTCAGTCGTGATCGCGAAAATTGCCGGGATCGAGTCGACCGCGAAGATAACGTCCGCCAGTTCAACCATCACAAGCGCAAGGAACAACGGCGTGATGAAGGTCTTGAGTTTGCCCGTAGCAGGGTCGGTCTCACGTACCAGGAACTTCTCATTGCGCAGTCCGTCGGTCACCGGCAATTTCTTGCGCAAGAACTTCAGGACCGGGTTCGACGCGACATCATATTCCTGATCGGCGGTCAAAAGCATCTTGATGCCCGTGATGATCAGGAAGGCTGCGAAGAGATAGAGAACCCAGCTGTAGTTTTCGACAATGGCCGCACCGGCGGCAATCATCACGCCTCGCAGTACGATAACTCCGAGAATACCCCAGAGAAGAACTCGGTGCTGATAGGCGCGAGGAATGGAGAAGTAGCCAAATATCATCGCTATGACGAAGATATTATCCATGGCCAGGCTTTTTTCGACCACAAATCCGGTCAGATATTCAAGGCCTGCCTGCTCGCCGCTCTGGAACCAGATCCAGCCGCCAAAGGCGAGGCCGAGCGCAATATAGAAAGCAGAAAGCGCGAAGCTTTCCTTGATGCCGATTTCGCGGCTATCCTTATGGAGAACACCCAGGTCGAGGGCGAGTAGAACGAGTACGACTGCAACAAAGGTAAGCCACATCCATAGCGGCTTGCCCAATAGATCGATGAAGAGAAAATCCATGACGGGTTATCCGAAGCCGGATCAAGTTGACTCTCTAGCACCGACATCACGGGTCGATCCGGCAATACACGTCAGAGGGGCCCGGTGCTGCAGACACACATGGTTTTTCTCTCGCCAAGCTTCAAGAGTGGACATCAAAAAATAATCACCTCGATTTCACTTTAGTGAATGCTTTATTTATAGTTGTATATCGTGCCTGCGTTGCTGAGGGGAGGAAGCGGTTGACATTTCTTCATCAGCCCCCTAAAGACCGGGCCAACACGGGGTGGCAACGCCCGGTGTTTCATTGACATGTCCCGTGGCTGTCTCCGGACGCTCTGTGAGAAGCCTGTCAGAGCCATCGCAAGATGTTGCTCTTAGGAGGGCGTGTTTCCTCTGGTCCGGTTTGGCGACAGACCGGTCTGTTTACGTTTGAAGGAAATACGATGAGCAAGCGCGCGTCGTCCAAGTACAAAATCGATCGCCGTATGGGCGAAAACATCTGGGGTCGTCCGAAGTCCCCGGTCAACCGTCGCGAATACGGTCCTGGCCAGCACGGTCAGCGCCGCAAGGGCAAGCTGTCCGATTTCGGTGTTCAGCTCCGCGCCAAGCAGAAGCTCAAGGGTTACTACGGTGACCTTCGCGAGAAGCAGTTCCGTTCGATCTACGACGAAGCCAACCGTCGCAAGGGCGATACCGGTGAAAACCTGATCGGCCTGCTCGAGTCGCGCCTTGACGCAATCGTCTATCGTGCAAAGTTCGTTCCGACCATCTGGGCTGCTCGTCAGTTCGTGAACCATGGTCACGTCACGGTCAACGGCGTTCGCGTCAACATCGGTTCCTACCGTTGCAAGGCCGGCGACGTCATCGAAGTTCGTCAGAAGTCCAAGCAGTTGGTTACGGTTCTCGAAGCCGTTCAGCTCGCAGAGCGTGACGTTCCGGACTACATCGAAGTTGATCACAACAAGATGGTCGCCACCTACGTTCGCGTTCCGACCCTGTCCGATGTTCCTTACGCCGTGATCATGGAACCGAACCTCGTCGTCGAATTCTATTCGCGCTAATAGTTACGAAAAAGGCGGCCACGAGCCGCCTTTTTTGCATGACGAGTTGGAGCCGCCCCGTTACGAGGCGGCTTTTTTCTTGGGTTCAGCGGGCGCGACATCTGCACCTGAACCAGCAGTCGAATCAGTTGGCTGTGCTGTTGCCACTGGTGCCTCTTTCGGGCCTTCTCCCATTCTGTTCCAGGCGTCCAGACCGGCGATCTTGTAGGCTTCCGCAAGTGTTGGATAGTTGAAGGTGTTCTCGACGAAGTACTCGACGGTCCCTTTCAGGTTGAGTACTGCCTGTCCGATATGGACCAGTTCAGTCGCGCCTTCACCTACGATGTGAACGCCTAGCAGGCGGCGTGTTTTCAGTGAAAAGATCATCTTCAGCATGCCGGTGTCGAGGCCCATGATGTGGCCGCGAGAGGTTTCACGGAAATGGGCAATGCCGGTCTCATAAGGAATTCCGCGCTGAAGAACTTCTTCTTCGGAAAGCCCGCAGGTGGAAATTTCTGGCACCGCGTAGATGCCATAGGGGAAATATTGCGGGGGTTCGCTGGCGGGTACGCCAACCGCGTGCCGTGCTGCGATGCGACCTTGCTCCATCGAGGTGGAGGCAAGACTCGGAAAGCCGACGACGTCACCCGCCGCATAGATGTGCGGAACGGAAGTCTGGAATGTTTCGGGATCAACCTTCAACCGACCTCTGTTATCGGCCTCCAGCCCGGCTGCGGCAAGGTTCAGCGTGTCAGTAGCTCCAACGCGCCCCGCTGCAAACAGAACCATTTCGGCCTGGAGACTTCGCCCGCTTTTCAGTGTGACGCGGCATTTCCCGCCGTTTGGTTCGCGCTCAACCGACTCAACCGTTTGGCCGAAAATGAGCTTCATGTTGCGGTCGCGTAGCTGGTAGGTGAAGTCTTCCACAATTTCCTTGTCGATGAAATCCAGCATGGTCTCGCGCGGTTCAACTACTGTGACTTGCGTATCGAGAGCGCTGAATATGGTGGCGTACTCGATCCCGATAACGCCTGCGCCAACGACGATCAATGATCGTGGGACCCGCTTGATTTCCAGCAACTCATCGCTATCGAGTACGGCCTCGTTATCGAATGGAATGTGCGGCGGGCGATAGGGGCGGGTGCCTACAGCCAGAAGAACGGAGGCCGTCGTGACGCGAAGCATCTCGCCATCACTCTTGGCGATTTCAAGCGTGTGCGGATCAACGAACTGAGCCCTTCCACGCATCTGTTGAACCCTGTTTCGGGCAAACTGATGCTCGAGCACCTCAACTTCATGGTCGAGCGTTATCAGCAGGCGACGGCGCAGGTCTTCCGCACTGATTTCCTGCTTGACCCGATAGGCGCGCCCGTAGAAGCCACGCTCTCGCCAACCGGTCAGATTGAGCGCCGTCTCGCGAAGTGTCTTGGAGGGGATCGTTCCCGTGTGCACCGACACACCACCGACACGCCGCCCCTGCTCGACGACAAGCACCCGTTTTTCCAGCTTGGCAGCCTGAATTGCGGCTCTTCTGCCTGCGGGTCCACTACCGATAACGACCAGATCGTATTGATACATGATGAGCCTCGTTGCGCGTTGCGGTCTCTATTGCGCCGCAACATCCGTAATTCGTCAAATATAACCTCCAATTCTAACCAATTCCTGACGCCCTTGGTTTCCGACAAGTCAGTGAGTGCCGGCACCGAACTCGCATCGCACAAACCATGTGCATTGCACAAACATGTGCATATTTTAGCTTGACACAATAAAGGCATAATACCACAAATGAACCAATCGTAAAATTGGTTCATACAATGGTCCAGAACACCCCGCCGCCGGACAATGCAAATTACGCGCTCGAAAAGCTGCGTGAACTGTTGCGTGACGGGAAGGTTGCCGCCGATGGAAAGCTGCCGACTGAACGCAACCTTTCGGAGATGCTGGGTGTCGGTCGGCGGGCGATCCGTCGGGCATTGGAGGTCCTGGAGGCTGAAGGCGAGGTTTGGCGCAGGCAGGGATCCGGTACGTTTGTTGGCCAAAGGCCCGGCAACTGGCCCGGCAACGTCGATGCCATTGTCGCGGGAACGGACTTCATGGAAATCATGGAGGTGCGCCTTCGTATCGAGCCGCAACTGGCGCAACTGGCGGCCATGCGTGCGAAGCCTGCAGAGTTGGTTCGCATGCGTGAGCTGGCTCGAAAGATCCGTGAAAGCGAAGATGCCGACGCCCGCGAGCTCTGGGATGGCGCGCTGCATCGCCAGATTGCTCAAAGCGCCCGCAACCAGCTCTTTCTGACCATTTTCGATGTGATGAATCACGTCCGTCAGGACGAAGCCTGGCAGGCCATTCGCGAGCGCGCCCGGTCCGGCACGGCAATCACCATGGCCTATGCGCAGCATGAAGACATCATCGAGGCGATTGCAGCGCGTGATCCGGCGCGAGCGGGAGAAACGATGCGGCAGCATCTGCTGATGCTGCAAGAGCGCCTCATCCGCGAAACCTCGCTTGACCATGAACCTGCCAACCTGGGCCAGCAGGCTTCCTGACACATTCAAACCGGCGGCAACAAGCCGGAAGATCCGAACCAATTGAATTAATCGATCAGAGGAGAATGATCATGAACCAGATCTTGCGCCTGACTACGGCTCTGGCCTTCGGTGTCTTGACTGCGCTGCCGGCCGCCGCCGTCGACTTGAAAGTCGGTTTGCAAGACGATGCGGATGTGCTCGATCCGGCACAATCACGAAGCTTTGTTGGCCGTATCGTCTATACCGCAATGTGCGACAAGCTGGTCGATGTCTCGCCGGACCTGAAGATCATTCCGCAGCTGGCAACCGACTGGGCCTGGTCGGAAGGCGGCAAGGTGCTGACCATGAAACTGCGCGAAGGCGTGAAGTTTCATGACGACACCCCGCTGGACGCGGCGGCAGTCGTGACCACGATCGAACGCAATCTGACTATGGCGGAATCACGCCGCAAGAGCGAACTTGCTTCTGTCGAGAAGGTTGAGGCCGCGGGTCCGCTTAAGGTCAAGTTCACGCTGAAGCAGCCGGATGCGACGCTTCTGGCACAACTGTCCGACCGCGCAGGCATGATTGTCTCGCCGAAGGCCGCGAAAGAACTGGGCGCGAATTTCGGATCCAAGCCGGTTTGCGCCGGACCTTTCAAGTTCGTCGAGCGTGTCCAGCAGGATCGTATCGTTCTCGAAAAGTTCAAGGACTACTGGAACAAGGACAATGTCTTCATCGACAAGGTGACCTACACGCCCATTCCGGATTCCACAGTGCGGCTCGCCAATCTCCAGTCTGGCGATCTGGATTTCATAGAGCGGTTGGCGCCAACGGATGCCGCAGCCGTCAAGGGTGATTCCAAGCTGACCTATGCGGATGTCGTCAATATCGGCAACATGTCGATCTACGTGAATGTGGGCAATGGCGCGCGCGCCAACAACCCGATGGGCAAGGACAAGCGCCTGCGTCAGGCGTTTTCGCTGGCCATGGATCGTGAAGCGCTGATGCAGATCGTATTCGAAGGCACGGCTCTTGCGGGCAACCAGCCATTCCCGCCAAGCAGTGCGTGGTTCAACAAGTCCGTTCCTGTTCCGCAGCGCGACGTTGCAAAGGCAAAGGCCTTGATCAAGGAAGCAGGCTTTGACCGTGTGCCCGTCGAGATCCAGATCCCGAACAATCCGGTCGTTCAGCAGACGATGCAGATCATCCAGTCCATGGTGGCGGAAGCCGGGTTTGACGTGACCTTGAAGTCGACCGAATTCGCAACCCTGCTGGATGAGCAAACGCGCGGTAACTACCAGCTCAGCCGTTCCGACTGGTCGGGCCGCGTCGATCCGGATGGCAACATCCACCAGTTCGTCACCTGCAAAGGTGGCCTTAACGACACGAAGTATTGCAATGCGGAAGTCGACAAGTTGTTGAACGAAGCGCGTGCCGCGACGGACGAGAAGGTACGCAAGCAGAAATATGATGCCGCTACTGTCATTCTGAACGACGAGCAGCCAATGATCTACCTCGGTCACCAGTCCTGGATCTGGGCCATGAAGAAGAATGTCACCGGTTTCACCCCCTCGCCGGATGGCATGATTCGTCTTGTTGGCCTGAAGAAGGGCAGCTGAGGTAAGCAGGCGCCGCGGAGTTCAGCCTGCGGCGCCACTTTTCAATCTGCGTGGTTGTGCCTTCGGCCAGCCATCGAGCCCCATAGGGATGGTGCAAATGCCCGTCTATATTGGAAAGCGTCTGCTGGTCGCCATTCCGACCTTGCTGATCATCTCCATCTTTGTTTTTTCGCTTCAGAAGCTGCTTCCCGGTGATCCCATCATGGCCATGGCCGGTGAAGAGCGTGATCCAGCGGTGCTTGAGCCGCTTCGGGAGAAGTATCACCTCAATGATCCAATCCCCGTGCAATATGTTCGCTGGCTCGGTGGTGTTGCCCAGGGTGATCTTGGCGTTTCCTTACGCACTAATCAGCCGGTCCTTGAACTGATCGGGCAGAAGCTGCCGGTCACGATCCAGCTCGCCGTCATGTCGATGTTCTTCGCCGTCATCATCGGCGTGCCGATGGGCATACTGGCGGCGGTGAAAAAGAATACGATCCTCGATTACATCGCCAATCTGGTCGCGTTGTCCGGCTTGTCGGTACCGAACTTCTGGCTCGGCATCATGCTGATCCTGCTGATTTCGGTAAACCTTGGCTGGCTTCCGGCCTCGGGGTTCGAGTCGATTTTCGTGGATCCGGTGCGATCCATTCAGACGATGCTGATGCCATCCTTCGTTCTTGGAACCGGGCTTGCGGCAACGCTGATGCGCCATACGCGTTCTGCAATGCTTGGTGTTCTTTCCTCGGATTACATCCGGACAGCCCGCGCCAAAGGTTTGTCGCCTAGGGAAGTGATCCTGTCCCATAGCTTCCGCAATGCCTTGCTGCCGGTTGTCACGCTCAGCGCGCTGCTTTTCGGCGAATTGCTGGCCGGAGCTGTATTGACGGAGCAGATCTTCACGATTCCCGGCTTCGGGAAGCTTATTGTCGATGCCGTCTTCAACCGCGATTATGCCGTTGTGCAGGGCGTTGTCATGTGCACGGCGGTCGGTTTCCTCGTCATGAACCTCGCTGCCGACATCCTTTACGTGCTGCTGAATCCAAGACTGAGGGCAACGCTATGAGCGCCGTCTCCCAGACCGCTGTTCCTGCCAAACGCGAAAGCAGCCGTGCCTGGCGCAAGCTGAAGGCAAACCGCAGCTCCGTTGCTGGCTTCATCATCATTATATTCTTCGTGGCTTTGGCTGCACTGGCACCGGTTCTGCCTATTCCGGATCCTGTGGTAACCAGTTGGTCGGCTATCCGCAAGGCACCGTCCGCGGCGCATTGGCTGGGCACGGATGATCTTGGCCGGGATATCCTCTCGCGCATGGTCTGGGGCGCGCAGGCATCGCTCATGGCTGGAGTGTTTTCCGTTGCTATTGCAGTGGTGATAGGAGTGCCGTTCGGCATTCTCGCCGGCTATTTCGGCGGCTGGGTGGATCTCATCATATCGCGCATCACCGAAGCGCTGCTTGCCATGCCGTTCCTGATCATGGCGATCGCGCTTGCTGCATTTCTTGGTCCAAGCCTGACCAATGCCATGATAGCCATCGGCCTCAGTGCCATGCCGATTTTTGTCCGTTTGACGCGTGGGCAGGTACTGGCTGTGAAGCAGGAGGATTTCGTCGAGGGCGCACGGTCTGTGGGCCTCGGCCATCTCGATATTATGCTGCGTTACATTCTGCCGAATGTCACGGCACCGATCATCGTGCAGGCCACCTTGACGGTCGCGACGGCGATCATTGCCGAAGCCTCGCTCTCCTTCCTCGGGCTTGGTCAGCAGCCACCTGCCGCCAGCTGGGGCTCCATGCTGAATGTTGCGAAGAACTTCCTGACACAGGCCCCTTGGATGGCCATGTGGCCTGGCATCGCAATTTTCCTCGTCGTCATCGGTTTCAATCTCCTGGGTGATGGTCTGCGTGATGCGCTGGACCCCCGCGAAAATTAAGTCTGAAAGGCATTGTTGATGAGTGACTTCACGACGCGTCCTGAAATTCTCGGCACTTTCGGTGTCGTGACCTCGACCCACTGGATTGCTTCCGCCGTGGGCATGAGCATTCTGGAAAAGGGCGGTAACGCATTCGACGCAGCCGTTGCCACCGCCTTCGTGCTTCAGGTTGTAGAGCCGCATCTCTGTGGTCCGGGCGGCGATATGCCGGCGATCATCTATTCGAAGAAGAGCGACAAGGTTGAGGTGATTTGTGCCCAGGGTCCAGCGCCCGCAGGTGCCACAATAGAGCACTACACTGCGGAAGGTTTGAAACTCATTCCGGGCGATGGCCTGCTGGCAACCGTCATCCCCGGCGCGTTCGATGGCTGGATGCTCATGCTGCGCGATTATGGCAGCATGTCCGTTCGCGAAGTGCTCGAGCCTGCAATCTATTACGCTGAACATGGGCATCCCGTGCTGCCGCGTGTTTCGGCAACCATCAAGGGCTTGGCGGACTTCTTCGCGAAAGAATGGCCAACCTCGTTCGAGACCTGGCTGCCGGGTGGATCTGCACCGGAGCCACATTCAAACTTCCGCAATCCGGTTCTCGCGGAAACATGGAAGCGTATCATCTCGGAGTCAGAGAGTGCCACCGGCAGCCGCGAGGACAAGGTTCAGTTAGCCCGTGATGCCTTCTATCGCGGTTTTGTGGCCGACTCGATTGACCGCTACCTGAAGACGGCGGAGGTAATGGATGCGAGCGGCCAGCGCCATAAGGCGGTGCTGACCGCTGACGACATGGCAGGATATTCGGCGACGATCGAAGCCCCGCAGACCTTCGACTACAATGATTGGACTGTTGCCAAGACTCTCGCATGGGGGCAGGGGCCAGTCTTGCTGCAATCCCTCGCGTTGTTGAAGGGATTTGACCTGCAAGCAATGGACCCGACCGGTCCGGACTTCGTGCACCATGTGGTGGAAGCAATGAAGCTCGCCTATGCCGATCGCGAGGTCTATTACGGTGACCCGGAATTCGGCCAGATACCGACCGAATTTCTCCTGTCAGAAGGCTACAACACCGAGCGCCGCAAACTCATTTCTGACACGGCTTCCATGGAACTGAGACCCGGCCTTGTTCCCGGCTACGAAAGCCAGCGCGATGCGACCATGGCCATGCTGGCGGAATTTTCCGGCAAGGGCGCGGTCTACGAGCCGACAATGGCGCATTTGTCTGAGAAGAAAGGCGATACCGTCCATATCGATGTCATCGATCGCTGGGGCAACATGGTCTCGACAACGCCGTCGGGCGGTTGGCTGCAATCTTCGCCGGTCGTGCCCGGCCTCGGCTTCCCGCTGAACTCGCGCGCACAGATGTTCTGGCTGAAAGACGGACTGCCGACATCGCTGGCGCCCGGCAAGCGCCCTCGCACGACATTGACGCCCTCGCTCGCGCTCTATCAGGGTAAGCCGACGCTTGCGTTCGGAACTCCGGGAGGCGACCAACAGGACCAGTGGCAATTGCCCTTCTTCCTGCGCTACGCACATCACGGCAAAAACCTTCAAGCCGCAATCGATGCGCCGCTGTTCCATACGACTCACTTTCCGGGCTCGTTCTATCCGCGCACATCGGAACCGGGGCAAATCATGGTGGAAGCAGGTTTCGGGGAGGCGACGATCGCGGAGCTACGCCGTCGCGGCCATCAGGTCACAGTGGCCGAAAACTGGACGGTCGGTCGCTTGACGGCTGCGCGCCGTGACGCGGATGGCCTGCTGCGTGCGGCAGCGACACCGCGATTGATGCAAGCTTATGCTGTGGGGCGTTGACCATGACCTATTCGATCGTTGCAAGAGATCCGGAGACCGGACATCTGGGCATCGCCGTTGCCAGTCGCTTCTTCGCCGTTGGTTGCGCCGTGCCCTACATTCGGGGCGGAGTTGGCGCTGTTGCTACGCAAGCCTTCGTTAGCCCGCTTTACGGCACCGACGGCCTGAAAATGCTGGGCGAGGGCAAGTCTCCGGAAGAGATCATTAGGATTGTGACGAAGCGCGATGACGGCGCAGAACAGCGCCAGATGCACCTGATCGACGCATCGGGCCGGAACGCAGCGTTCACCGGTTCCAAATGCATAGATTGGGCAGGCCATCTGGTTGCCGAAAATGTATCTGTGGCCGGAAACATGCTGGCAGGGCCTCACGTTGTTGAAGAGACAATGCGCGCTTACCAAGAGAAGTTGCATATGCCTTTTGCGGAAAGGCTCCTTGCCGTAATGGAAGCGGGCGAGGCGGCAGGCGGCGACAAGCGTGGCAAGCAATCTGCTGCTCTCGTCATCTATCGTGATCAGGATTATGCCTGGTTGAACATTCGCGCCGATGATCATGGCGATCCCCTTGCGGAACTGCGTCGGCTTTATGCTGTTGCGCAGGAGCGATACATCTATGTGGCGGAAACGATGCCAACGCGCAGCAACCCGCACGGCATTATTGATCGTACCATCATTGATCAGAAGATCGCCGCCCTTGAAGCAGAACGCGCTGCTGCTGGCCGCGCATCTGCATCCTTCTCTACACCGAGGATGCCCAAATGACCGCAGAACCCATACTTTCGGTTCGCAGCCTGACGACCTCATTTCGTGTCGATGGTGAGTGGAAGCCTGTCGTTCGAGATGTGTCCTTCGATATCAGGCCCGGCGAGACGCTGGCGATCGTCGGCGAATCCGGTTCGGGCAAGAGCGTCACCTTGCTCTCCATCATGCGGCTTCTCGCGCATAGCACGAGCCGCATCGAAGGTCAGGTGCTGCTCAACGGACGTGATCTGTTGAGCCTGTCCGAGAAAGAGATACGCGCAGTCCGCGGTAATGAGGTCTCCATGATCTTTCAGGAGCCGATGACATCGCTGAACCCGATCTTCACGATCGGTCGGCAGATCTCGGAAGTGCTGACGCGCCATAAGGGAATGTCAGCCACTTATGCCCGCACCGAGACCATCCGCATGCTGGAGAAGGTGCGCATTCCGAACGCAGCTTCCCGCTTCAACGAGTACCCTCATCAGTTTTCCGGCGGCATGCGCCAGCGTGTCATGATCGCCATGGCATTGGCTTCTCGGCCGAAACTGCTTATCGCTGACGAACCGACGACGGCACTTGATGTCACAATACAGGGCCAGATCCTGGACCTCATCAAGACGCTGCAGGAGGAGGAGGGCATGTCTGTTCTCTTCATCACGCACGATATGGGTGTGGTCGCTGAGATCGCAGACCGCACCGTCGTGATGTTCCGGGGCGATGCGGTGGAGAGCGGCGAGACAGAGCAGATCTTTCATCGGGGGCAGCATCCCTATACCCGCGCGCTTCTTTCTGCCGTACCGAGACTAGGGTCGATGGAAGGGCAGGCCGTGCCGCTACGGTTCCCGATTGTCGATACGGTCACGGGTATCACGACCGAGCCGCAGCCGAGCAGGACGATGCCCGAACGGGATGCTCCGATCCTGAAGGTCGAGAACCTCGTAACCCGCTTTCCGGTTCGCTCAGGCCTGTTCAGTCGCCAGACCGGTTCGATCCATGCGGTCGAAAATGTTTCCTTCGATTTGAAGCAGGGCGAGACTCTGGCGCTTGTCGGTGAGTCCGGCTGTGGCAAGTCGACGACCGGACGCTCGGTCATGCGGTTGATAGAACCCACCTCCGGTGACATTCGCCTCGATGGCCAGAATGTACGGGAGCTCGGATCCTCGCAATTGCAGCGCATGCGCAAAAGCATCCAGATGATTTTTCAGGATCCATTCTCAAGCCTCAATCCGCGTATGTCAGTTGGACAGGCGATCGCTGAACCATTTCTCAAGCATGGAATGGGCAATGCGGCTGAGGCCAAACAGAAGACGGCAGACCTTTTGGAGCGGGTGGGTCTATCAGCATCCATGATGAACCGTTATCCGCATGAGTTCTCCGGCGGACAGCGTCAGCGAATTGCCATCGCCCGTGCACTTTCACTCGATCCGAAGGTGATCGTTGCAGACGAGTCCGTTTCGGCTCTGGACGTTTCAATCAAAGCGCAGGTCTGCAACCTGCTTCTGGATCTGCAGGAACAACTGGACCTCGCGTTCCTGTTTATCAGCCACGACATGGCCGTCGTAGAACGGGTAAGCCACCGCGTTGCGGTTATGTATCTGGGCGAGATTGTGGAGATTGGCCCGCGGGCTGCCGTATTTGAAAATCCGCAGCACCCTTACACACGCAAGCTTATGTCGGCGGTTCCCGTGCCGGATCCTGCAAGACGCGGCATTCGCCGTGGGCTGATGGAGGAAGAATTGAACAGTCCAGTGCGACCCATGGGCTATCAGTCGCCAAAGCGGGAATATCGCGAAGTCTCCGCGGGCCACATCGTTCAAGTGGCGTGATAGAGATCGTCAGATCAGGCGCAAGCCCTTGAAGCTCACATGGCCGTCCTTACCGATGATGATGTGATCATGCACGGTGATTCCGAGCGGTTTCGCCGTCTGGATGATCGTATTGGTCATATCGATATCGGCTCGTGACGGCGTCGGATCGCCTGACGGGTGATTGTGCACCAGAATGATCGCTGTCGCAGAAAGTTCCAACGCCCGACGCACTACTTCGCGAGGGTAGACGGGCGTGTGATCCACCGTTCCTCGTCCCTGTATTTCGTCGGCTATCAATGTGTTGCGCTTGTCGAGGAACAGGATGCGGAACTGCTCACGCGATTCGTAGGCCATGGCGGCATGGCAGTAATCGATCACAGAGGACCAGGAACCCAGTACCTGCTTGTCGCGCAACTCGCTTTTCAGTATCCGCTGACCAACAGACGCGATGAGCTTCAGATCCAGCGCAACTGCTTCGCCGACCCCCTTAACCTCTTGAAGAAGCTGGACCGACGCTCCAAAGACGCCAGCCAGATTTCCGAAGCGGTCAATCAGCGCCTTGGCAATCGGCTTGGTATCCCGCCTTGGAATCAGCCGGAAAAGCAGCAGTTCGAGGATCTCGTAATCGGCAAGTGCTGTGTCACCGTTTTCTCGGTACCTGGCACGCAAACGTTCGCGATGACCGTGATAGTGAGCCGACTTATCATCTTCCTTGGCAAATGGCACAGGTCTCTTCAAGCCGGCTGCCTTTGGTGCCTGTTCCGCAAAGAAGCTTCGCTCATCCGCGAACAGGTCGTTCGTTTCCTCTTCGGCTTCCGGAAAACCCTGCTGCGTGGATGGAGGCACGGAAGATTGCGTCATCGATTCCCTTTCACAGAGGCGGCAGCCCCGGACGATCCAACCCGCTGGGAGAGAGGGTGAAGATTTCGCATCCTGTTGCAGTGACACCAACTGCATGTTCGTATTGGGCAGACAGCGAGCGGTCACGGGTCACGGCCGTCCAACCATCGGAAAGAACCTTCACATGCGGCTTGCCCAGGTTAATCATGGGTTCGATGGTGAAAATCATGCCTTCGCGCAATTCTGGACCTTCGTCTGCACGCCCGTAATGCAGAATGTTCGGGCTGTCGTGAAACAGGCGGCCCACCCCATGACCACAGAAATCCCGAACTACCGAGCAGCGTTCTGCCTCGGCGAATGTCTGTATCGCTTCGCCGATGGCACCGGTGCGGACACCTGGCCGGACGACGGAAATGCCGCGCATCAGGCATTCATAGGTCACCTCCATCAGGCGCTCGGCTGCGCGCTTCACCTGACCGACCGGATACATACGGCTGGAATCGCCATGCCAGCCGTCCACGATGTAGGTTACATCGATGTTGACGATGTCGCCCTCGCGCAGTGGCTTGTCTTCCGGCATACCATGGCAAACGACGTGATTGATCGACGTGCAGACGGAGTATTTGTAACCGCGATAATTCAGTGTGGCGGGCAGGGCGCCATGATCTGCTCCGAACTCGAAAACGAAGCGGTCGATTTCATTCGTCGTGACACCGGGCTTCACGATTGATGCCAGCTCATCAAGGCATCGCGCTGTCAGTTGACAGGCCTTGCGCATGCCGTCGAAGTCCGCAGCGGTGTCATACAGCCGGATTGCACCCGTGTTCTTCTTTGGCGCCGATGCTGCGTCGATATAGGTAACCATGGATTCACTTTCGTCTCGCTCGCACCGGTTTTAATCAGGCTGCTCGCTTTCGTCTATCGGGATCAACCTTTCGGCAAAAATTCCTTGAGGGGAAATCGCGCAACTCAGCGCATAGGCTTCCACTCCGTGGCGTAGCGCCTCTCGGAATGCCGCCCCATACTTCGGGTCCAGATCGTCGCAAATTCTGAGGTTCGCGCAATCGTTCCTTTGGATGACGTAAAGCATGACCCCGCGATGTCCGGATTGGACGACGGATACCAGCTCATTGAGGTGCTTGGCCCCGCGTTCCGTTACCGAATCGGGAAACTCTGCAAGTCCTGGTCTGCGCATGAAATGCACATTCTTGACCTCGATGTAGGCGTCCGGCTTGCCTTCTTCCCGCAGCAAAATGTCGATGCGGGAATTGATGCCGTAACGTTGCTCTCGCTTAAGGATTGCCGTGGCAGACAGTGTCGGCAGCAACCCGCTGAGCACCGCTTCTTCCGCAATCTTGTTCGGCACGGCGGTATTGATGCCAACAAGTGTGCCATCCGCCTGCACCAGTTCGAGCATGTGGCGGTATTTGCGGGTAGGGTTGTTGTGCAGCGACAGCCAGATTTCCGAACCCGGTGTCGTTAGTCCGCGCATGGAGCCGGTATTAGGGCAGGAGCCTGTAATCACCTCACCATCCGCTAACTCCGCGTCGAACAAAAAACGTTTGTAGCAGCGGATCAACCGCGCCGGGACAAGAGGCGTTAAAAACTTCATGAATGAATGTGCCTAGCTCCGTACCCTGACATAGGTGCCGGGTGCATCGCACAAAGGTTGAAGTTTGCTTCCGCCAGGAATCCGGGCGGGTACGCGCTTGTCGCTCTGCTTCTCGATCCATTGCTGCCAGTGCGGCCACCAGGATCCAGCCGTCTCTGTCGCCGTCTTGAGCCAGTGGTCCAGCGAGCCTTCCACCGGTCCATTCGTCCAGTACTGGTACTTGTGCTTGGCCGGCGGGTTGACGACACCCGCAATATGGCCTGACCCACTCAGCACGAACGTTACATCGCCGCCGAAGAACTGGCATCCCAGAAAAACGGAGCGGGCCGGTGCAATGTGATCTTCCTTCGCAGCTAGGCTGTAAACCGGGATTTTGATGTCTCCGAGCGCGATTTGTTTTCCACCGAGAACCATCTCACCCTTGCTCAAGCGGTTCTCCAGATAGCAGTTCCGCAGATAGAAGGCGTGGTTGGCAGCCGTCATCCGCGTTGAGTCAGAGTTCCAGTAGAGCAGGTCGAAGGCTGTCGGTTCTTGGCCCTTAAGATAATTCGAAACGACGTAGGGCCAGATCAATTCCGAAGCACGCAGCATGTTAAAGGCAGCCGCCATCTTCGACCCTGCAAGATAACCCGTCGTATTCATCTGCTGTTCGAGCGCTTCGATCTGCTCGTTGTCCACGAAGACCTTCAACTCTCCTGCATGGGTGAAATCAACCTGTGTCGTGAAGAACGTGACCGACCGAATACGCCTGTTCCGAGCCTTGGCATGCTGAGCTAGCGCTGCGGCAAGCAGGGTGCCACCGACACAATAGCCGATCGCATTCACTTCCTTCTCGCCGGTCGCATCCTCAATCGTCTTGAGCCCGAAATCGATGCCGTCGCGGATGTAATCTTCCCAGGCAAGTCGCGCATGACGCTCTTCCGGGTTCACCCATGATACGACAAAAACCGTATGGCCCTGTTCCACGCACCATTTGATGAAGCTTTTCTCTGGGCCAAGGTCAAGGATGTAGAACTTGTTGATCCACGGCGGTACGATCAGCAGTGGCCTCTTCAAGACGGTCTCAGTCGAGGCCTGATATTGGATGATCTCGCAGATTTCGCTGCGCGCCACGACCTTGCCGGGGGTAATGGCGACATTCTCACCTAGCCGGAACTTGGACTGATCCGTCTGTCGCAGGCGCAGTTCCCCACGACCTGCCGCCACATCTTCCGCGAGAATCCGCATGCCCTGAACGAGGTTGGCACCGTTGCTGGCAACGGTCTGTCGGAATACCTCCGGATTGGTCAGGGCAAAGTTGGCGGGAGAAATCGCGGCGGTCAGTTGTTTGACGTAGAAAAGCGCCTTCTTCTGGGTGTGTTCATCCAGGCCATCTGCGTTCTCCACAAGCTTTTCAGCCCAGGTCGCGGTGACCTGATAGATCTGTCGCATGAGCGAGAAGAACGGATTCTTGCGCCAGTCTTCGTCGGAAAACCGCTTGTCTTTCGGTAGATCGTCCGGGTCCGCCGCTTCCTGACCTGTCGCAATGCGCTGCAGGGTGTTCATCCAGATGCCCATATAGGACGACAGCAGGAGAGACTGCGCATCGAGCGTGCGCTTAGGCTCGGACATCCAGTATTCTATGACTTTCGACAGGGTCTTGACCATTTCGGCCACCGGGTCGATCGGATCGATCACCTCGCCGCGTTCACGCGGACCGATCCATTCTGTCGCCGCCTTGCCGAAATTTTCGACGGCGCGCGCGAGATTTAGCGCCATGGCCTGCGGGTCTTTGACGAGATAGGCCTCCATCGCCTTCGCATCAAACGCGGCGGATTCTCCCCCCGCACGGCTGTAATGGCCGTCGCTCCCCATCGTGTCCTCGCTCCCCTTGTGAACCCTTCAGGGTTCCAGCCTGCTTTTTTGGTTTTTACATTGTGCCCGAAAACGAATACAAGTTCCAGCGATTGCGGCCCGGATGGGCTTAGCCAAAGGTGAAAGACAGGGTTGCAGAAATGGTTGTACAGGCGGGTTTGGTTCGTCATCTATCGATGCTGGTTTGCGTCGTGGCGATTCCCATGGGCCTTGCCGGTTGCAACAGTTTTGCGCTGGACGATGGCATTCCCAATACACCACCGCCAGCTGTCGTTGTTGGTCCACAGAACGCACCGCGCCCTGAAGCACTGACACTGAAGTCGACCGGCACCTATCCGACATTTGGGAAACCATTGACCGCAGCCAATACTCAGATCGAGGATCAGCAATATACATCCGCCGAAACGCAACTGAGTTCGCTGGCAAAGGCTAAAGCGCGGGGCGCAATTTCCGAAGCTGAATATAATCGTCGGGTCAACGCTTTGCGCAAGCTTTCGGAAGAGCAGACCTCCAGCGGGACGGCGCCTGCCACCAATTAAAGCTTGCCTTTGGGCGTTTTTCGCATCAAAGCATCTTGCTGCCGGGATGCAAACTGCCTTGCTTCGCGGCGCTGTTTTTAACGCCTTGACGAGGTTCGCTATGGAAGAGTTCCATAAAGTCCGCAGACTGCCGCCCTACGTTTTCGAACAGGTAAACCGTTTGAAGGCGAGCGCACGAGCGGCGGGCGCGGATATCGTTGACCTCGGTATGGGCAATCCTGATCTGCCGACGAACCAGTTCATCGTCGATAAGCTGATTGAAACCGTTCAGAGACCCGATACGCACGGTTACTCGTCTTCTAAAGGCATTCCGGGCCTGCGTCGCGCACAGGCTGCCTATTATGCCCGTCGGTTTGGCGTGAAGCTAAACCCCGATACGCAGGTTGTGGCAACCCTCGGCTCCAAGGAAGGCTTTGCCAACATGGCTCAGGCCATCACGGCGCCTGGGGATGTGGTGTTGTGCCCAAATCCATCCTATCCGATCCACGCCTTTGGCTTCCTGATGGTCGGCGGCGTTATCCGCTCTATCCCGGTTGAACCGAATGAGGAGTTCTTCCGCGCGCTGGAACGTGCGGTTGCTCATTCGATTCCGAAGCCGATCGCGATGATTCTCTGCTATCCGTCGAACCCGACCGCGACCGTCGTCGAACTCGATTTCTACAAGGACGTCGTCGCCTTTGCGAAGAAGCATGGCGTGTTCGTCCTGTCCGATCTTGCCTATTCCGAAATCTATTTCGACGGTAAGCCAACGCCTTCAGTCCTGCAGGTTCCAGGTGCGATGGATGTCGCCGTGGAATTTACGTCCATGTCCAAGACCTTCTCCATGGCTGGCTGGCGCATGGGCTTTGCGGTCGGCAATGATCGTCTGATTTCCGCTCTGACGCGCGTTAAATCCTATCTCGATTACGGTGCATTCACGCCGATCCAGGTTGCGGCGACTGCCGCGTTGAACGATCCGGATCTCGACCAGCACATTGACGAGGTTCGCCAAACCTACAAGCGTCGACGCGATGTGATGGTTGAAAGCTTCGGACGTGCAGGCTGGGATGTACCGCCACCGGCGGCATCCATGTTCGCCTGGGTGCCGGTGCCGGAAAAGTTCCGTCATCTCGGCTCGCTTGAGTTCTCTAAACTGTTGATCGAGAAGGCCGATGTCGCGGTTGCTCCGGGTATCGGCTTCGGTGAGCATGGTGACGAATACGTTCGTATTGCTCTTGTCGAAAACGAACATCGCATCCGTCAGGCTGCCCGCAACATCAAGCGATTCTTTGGAACCGCGGATGAGACACTACACAACGTAATTTCGCTAAACGCGCATCGTTGATTTCAATCACAAAACTGGGCGGCGTTCTGCCGCCCGAACCACATCAATAGGAAATTTGAATATGGCAGACGCCCTCAAAATCGGTATTGCGGGTCTGGGCACCGTTGGCGCTTCGCTTGCGCGCATTTTGACAACGCGCGCAAATGAGCTGGCAGTAACGTGTGGGCGTGCCATTGAAATCACTGCGGTCACTGCGCGTGATCGTTCGCGCGACCGAGGGGCAGATCTGTCTCGTGCCGAGTGGTTTTCCAGCCCTGAAGAGTTGGCCGAGAAGGCGGATATCGACGTCTTCGTTGAATTGATAGGTGGTGCTGAAGGAACTGCAGATCGATCCGTTCGTGCGGCTCTTGCCAGAGGCCTGCATGTCGTTACTGCGAACAAGGCGCTGCTTGCTCGTTGCGGCGTAGAACTGGCTGCGATCGCTGAAGAAAAGGGCGTTCTGCTAAACTTCGAAGCTGCTGTTGCCGGCGGTATCCCTGTCATCAAGGCCTTGCGCGAGTCTCTGACCGGTAACACGATTTCCCGCATCTACGGCATCATGAACGGCACCTGCAATTACATCCTGACCCGGATGGAAAAGGAAGGCCTGTCATTCGAGGCGTGCTTGAAAGAGGCTCAGCGACTCGGATATGCGGAAGCTGATCCGACGTTTGATATCGAGGGCAACGATACGGCTCACAAGCTGGCGATCCTGACGACGCTCGCCTTTGGAACCCGCATTGCCGCCGATCAGATCTATCTCGAGGGGATCTCTAACATCTCCATCGAAGACATTCACGCCGCAGCCGATCTTGGCTATCGGATCAAACTGCTCGGCGTGGCTCAGCGCACCGAGAGTGGCATCGAGCAACGCGTCCATCCGACCATGGTGCCGCATGACTCGGTCATTGCTCAGGTCGATGGTGTAACGAACGCCGTAGCGATCGAGTCCGATATCCTTGGCGAATTGCTCATGGTCGGTCCTGGGGCCGGCGGCAACGCCACTGCGTCCGCCGTGCTTGGCGATATCGCAGATATCGCGAAGAGCCGCCCCGGTGCGCAACGTGTTCCGGTTCTTGGAAAGCCTGCCGCGTCTCTGGAAGTCTACCAGCAAGCGCAGATGCAGAGCCACGAGGGTGGTTACTTCATTCGCCTGACCGTTCTGGATCGCGCGGGTGTTTTTGCTAACGTGGCAACTCAGATGGCGCAAAACGGCATCTCACTTGAGTCGATCGTACAGCGGGCCAACGGAGGTTCGGCCTCCGATGCGAAGACAATCATCCTTGTCACGCATGCCACAACGGAAGATTCGGTTCGCAAGGCAGTGGCAGGCATAAAGGGTGGGAATTATCTTTCGGGTGAGCCGCAGGTGATCCGGATTGAGCGGCCGAAGGCGTTCTGATTCGGCTCTGCTGCTAATCAGGTAGCCATCAAACGGAAATAGGCTTACACTTCCTCGCAGGTTCACCAGTGAGGGAGGCGCTTGTGATGTCCAAGATAATCTCGTTTCGGAGACAGCATGACAGCGATATGTCCGATCTCTCATCGGTCCGCGTCAGTGCATTTGATAGTCTGATGGGCAAGCCTACCGTGACCGGCGGCTCTGACGAAAAGGTCGATCACCATTGGGGCGTGGCGCTTGCACTGGCAACCTGGCCAATCTGCCTTGGGGCTGGTGCGGTTCTGATGGCCCTCGATTGACGTGGGCAGGGAAAATTTCAAAGAGAATCACCTGCACAAACATCTTTTAAATGCTGTAGAAGCGGTCTGACTTCAACAAAGTTTCGGGCCGATGTTAGAACCTGCAGATCCAGTTTCCCGCGCATTTCTAGGCGTTGAACAATCCGCTGTTGGCAATCGTTGGGTCTCGCGTCTTGATCAGGCCGGACAGAACCGCGCGCTGGCTATCGCGCAACTCCATGGCATTCCCGAGCTGATTGCGCGCGTGCTGGCCGGCCGAGGTGTTCAGCCGGACGATGCTCCGGCATTCCTCGACCCAACGATTCGCCGCCTGATGCCCGAGCCCTACAGTTTGATTGATTGCGAAAAGGCGGCAAACCGTATTGCCGATGCCGTCGAGCGCCGCGAGCGGGTCGCAATCTTTGGCGATTACGATGTCGACGGCGCAGCGTCCTCCGCCCTGTTGTCGCGCTTCCTTCATCATTTCGGAATACAGGACCATATCTACATTCCTGATCGTATATTCGAAGGATACGGACCCAATCCCGCCGCCATACGGCAATTGATTGCCGATGGGGCGAACCTTATCGTTACAGTCGATTGTGGCTCGACGAGCCACGACGCTCTGGACGCCGCCGCCGAAGAAGGGTGCGACGTGGTGGTGATCGACCACCATCAGATGGGCCCGCAACTGCCTCATTGTCTGGCACTGGTCAATCCAAATCGAAACGATGATTTGTCGGGGCAGGGGCATCTTTGTGCGGCCGGTGTCGTCTTTATCGTGCTTGTCGCAACCGCGCGAATCTTGCGTGAAAGAGGCCATGATAAAGCAAAGACGCTGGACCTACTCGGATTTCTGGATCTCGTAGCGCTTGCGACGGTCTGCGATGTGGTGCCACTCAAGGGATTGAATCGTGCCTACGTGGTCAAAGGTTTGCTTACCGCTCGCCACATGGGCAATGCGGGCCTGGCGGCGCTGTTTCGCAAGGCCGGGCTAGGAGGGCCAGTTACGCCCTATCATCTCGGATTTTTGATCGGTCCCCGAATCAATGCAGGCGGCCGAATCGGTAACGCCGCATTGGGAAGCAGGCTGCTGACATTGGATGACAGTTCCGAGGCTGAGGATATCGCAGCACGGCTTGATGAGCTCAATCGTGAACGGCAAGCCATGGAAGCCGAAATGTTGCTGGAGGCCGAAGCCGAGGTGGTCGCGGAATACGGGACGGGCGAAAACGCCGCTGTCATCGTCACCGCCCGCCAAAACTGGCATCCGGGAATCGTCGGTCTTCTCGCAGCGCGTTTGAAGGAGAAGTTCAAGCGTCCGGCATTTGCCATCGCCTTCGACGCATCCGGGCGCGGCTCTGGATCTGGACGGTCCATTCCGGGATTCGACTTGGGCAAAATGGTCCGCGGCGCTGTAGAGGAAGGTCTGCTGGTCAAGGGCGGTGGCCACGCCATGGCGGCGGGGCTGACAGTCCAGCAGAAAAATCTCGGCAAACTGCGCGCTTATTTTGAAGCCATCGCAGAGAATGTCGTACCGTCATTAGTGGCAAATCATGTGCTGAAGATCGATGGAGCACTCGCTGCTTCAGGAGCCACACTTGCGCTGATTGATCAACTGGAGCAGGCTGGGCCCTTCGGATCCGGGCACAGCCAGCCGATTTTTGCCATTCCCGCGCATCGCGTCGTTGATTCCCGCCAAATTGGAACATCGCATGTGAAGGTGTCTCTTCAGGCCATGGACGGTTCGCGACTCGAAGGCATCGCATTCCGGGCTGCGGATACACCACTCGGGCAGCTGTTGCTTGGCTCCCGTGGCAGCCAGTTGCATGTGGCGGGTAGTCTGAGTGCCGATCAATGGCAGGGTAGCCGGCGCGTTCAACTGCGGATCACCGATGCTGCGAAAGCAATCTGATCAGTAAACATTTTTTCATGAAAGATATGGAGAGGATGGCACGCCCTAGGGGAATCGAACCCCTCTTTCCAGAATGAAAATCTGGCGTCCTAACCGATAGACGAAGGGCGCGTGCTGTGGCGCCCTTATATGGACGAGGCGCTTGATGCGCAAGTGGAAAATGATTGTGAAGAGCAATAAAATCCACAAAAATACGGATAGAAATAGCATGTAGAAACGACATCGATCATGATGAGCGTCACAGGCGTAACTATCTGAATTTGAGGCTTTTTTGGTAGAGTAGTGGCACGCCCTAGGGGAATCGAACCCCTCTTTCCAGAATGAAAATCTGGCGTCCTAACCGATAGACGAAGGGCGCGTGCTGTGGGGGCCGTTATAGCCACGATTTCGAACTTCGCAAGAGGAAAAATCCGGTCTACGGAGAGTTTTTCACAGGACGAAATCGGACATCAGATTCAGCAAACTGAATTGGTACTAACCCGGCACGGGATGAGCTGAAGCTCGATCCAAATCAATACTTCGACACGAATGGCTACGCTCGAGCGCTTTGGGGCAGCTGTGTTGTCTGTCGATAGTCTGGGAGGTGATGGCACGCCCTAGGGGAATCGAACCCCTCTTTCCAGAATGAAAATCTGGCGTCCTAACCGATAGACGAAGGGCGCGTGCTGTGGCGCCGTTATATGGGTGCCTTGCAGGATGCGCAAGTACCTTTTTCATAAAACTGACAAAAAATACGGCGGCAACCGAATAGGGTAAAACGCAATGATATCAGGGATTAACCTGGAGGTATGCGGTTCTACCAAAGGCCGTTCTTATCTGGGGATCCGGAGGCCGGCGCTGGCTGAGCGATCCCGCTGTTGCGTGCACTGAACACGCTGCCAGCCATGGGATTGATATTTTTGACAGGTGCATAAGCCGGTACGCCCTGAGCTTCGGCAACTTTCGCGTTTGCAATCGCGAAGATGCTGTTTTGCCCAGCTTGCACCGCAGTTGGCTGCTGAATAACATTGGCCAGACTGTTTTGTGGTGCTTGCACCGGAGGGTGTTGGGTCGATTCAGCCTGTTGCGGCGCTACGATTTGCGGCGAAACCGCCCGCGTCGAACTGGGTTTTGCGCTTGCCTGTTTCACCGGTGGCGGCTGCTTGGAAACGAGTGGATCGGTATAGGCGGCACTTTTCGTTGGTGATGCCGGCGAAGAGGCCGGTGTGTGGGATATTGTGCGCGTTTCTGGTTCCGCAGCTGCAACTATCTGTTCGGATGGCGCCTTTGCCAATAGGCTCGTGCAGCTATTCAACATCGAGGACGCCAGCAAGGCCCCACCGATGACCAATCCGCGTCGAACGCCGAGTGCGAATGATGTGCCTGACTTTGACATGTGCGACTATCGACCCTGTCTGTTGATCGGATCGATCTTGCACCCGCAATCCTGCGTGAGGCTTGGCGGGCGCAGCGGTGTCCTGCGCCTGCCAATCGTGGCTGAGGAATGCCCTTCGACGTTTACCAGCTGCCGGTGTTCTGCATCGAAGCCCAGGGTTCGGCAGGCGCGAGCGCGGGACCCTTCTGAAGCAACTCAATGGAGATTCCGTCTGGGGACTTCACGAATGCCATATTGCCGTCGCGCGGCGGCCTGTTGATGGTAATCCCTTTGTCCATTAGCTGCTGGCAGAATTCGTAGATATCATCTACTTCGTAAGCGAGATGGCCGAAATTCCGCCCACCCTGATAATCTTCCGTATCCCAGTTGTAGGTAAGTTCAAGCAGAGGGGCCTTCACGGAAGTGCCAGACTCAACGTCTTCCGGCGCAGCCAGGAAGATCAGAGTAAAGCGGCCTTTTTCATTTTCGATCCGTCTGACTTCCGTGAGACCAAAGATTCGAGTGTAGAAATCAAGTGACGCATCGAGGTCCTTGATGCGGACCATGGTGTGCAGATAGCGCATGGATCGCTTAGCCTTTCAGTCTTTAAGTGCATGGATGGAGATTTCCTGTCACGATATGGGCGCTGGACAGCTTCAGACAAGGCGATTTCGCGATAAAAGGCCGGGAAAATGAAGAAGTGAGGACTTGCGCTAGACGAACTGCTCAATGTTAACTTATCTTCTAAGAATCAGTTAACCGTGACTCCGTAGACGCGTAAACCAGGGGCTGACAGAATGGCGGATAGAATGTCATCGAAAGGCATTGCCAGTTTCGAGGATCTGGCAGTAGATCCGGTTGAGCTGATTGAAATCACCGGCGTCGTAAAATGGTTCGATGTTGCCAAAGGTTTTGGTTTCATTGTGCCGGACAATGGAATGCAGGACGTGCTGTTGCATGTGACATGCCTGCGTCGGGATGGTTTCCAGACGATCCTCGAAGGAACGCGTATTGTGGCGTTGATCCAGAAGCGTGATCGGGGTTACCAGGCGTTTCGGATCCTTTCCATGGATCAGTCGACAGCAGTCCATCCGTCACAACTTCCACCTATTCGCACTCACGTTCAGGTTACGCCGACCAGCGGTCTTGAGCGTGCACTGGTCAAGTGGTTCAATCGTACCAAGGGCTTTGGCTTCCTGACGCGTGGTGAGGGCACAGAAGACATTTTCATTCATATGGAGACGTTGCGACGTTTCGGCCTCACGGAGTTGCGTCCGGGCCAGGTTGTTCTCGTCAGATATGGGGATGGAGATAAAGGTCTTATGGCTGCTGAAGTTCATCCCGATGGCCCCTCCATTGTATCGCGGGCACATTGATGTTTGGATATGTCGTTAAGTTTACGAGCGCCTTTTTGGCGCTCTTTCTGTTTTCGGTGATACCTTCCTCGGCGCAATTGAAGTTTCCAACCGAGCAACTGACAATTCAGACAGCAACGGGTCCTCAGGTCTTTACGGTAGAGATTGCAGTTGATGGGCCGCAGCGACAGCAAGGCTTGATGTTCCGCGAAAAGATGGCCGCCGATGCAGGCATGTTGTTCGACTTCGGTACCTCGAGAGCGGTGGCAATGTGGATGAAGAATACGCTGATTCCGCTGGATATGCTGTTCATTGACGACAAAGGCATCATCCAGAATATCCATGAGGGAGCCAAGCCACATGATGAGACTCCCTTGTCGTCGGGCGGTCCTGTCAAATATGTGCTGGAGTTGAATGGTGGAGCGGTGAAGGCGCGCAACATCGCGGTTGGCAACAGAGTTCTTAGTCCGCAAATTGGAAACGCCAGATAACCTGGGCGATTTGCATTGACGCGTTCAGCGCCGGTTCACAGCTGTTTTGGCGCCGTGCTTCTGCTGTGGATGTCAATTTGAAAATGCCCTTGTGAATTTGAGAGAGAAAGTGAAATTTGCTGTTGCGGACACGGGGTGAAGCGTGTATCTCGCACACATCGGCGGAACGGAGTGTAGCGCAGTCTGGTAGCGCATCTGGTTTGGGACCAGAGGGTCGGGAGTTCGAATCTCTCCACTCCGACCACCGTCTTAAAGCGACGGTTAAGCTTCCTCCAGTAGATGCGGGATCAAGCCATCTTATGGTGGACGGAACCTGCAGCTGGATTTAGAATTTCCACGTATTGCTCAGAATCAATACGTGAAAGGGAGCTTCGAAGATATGACCGCCAAGATCTTTCGTCCTGCAAAAACGGCAATGCAATCTGGCAAGGCGAAGACTCATCTTTGGGTTCTTGAATTCGATCAGGAAGAGCCACGCAGCATCGACCCGATCCTTGGCTACACCTCCTCTTCGGACATGCGACAACAGGTTCGATTGACATTCGAATCAATGGAGCAGGCTGTCTCCTACGCAGAGCGCAACGGTATCGAGTATCGCGTCTTGCCGCCGAAAGAAGCGACGCGGCAGGTCGTGTCCTATTCTGATAATTTCCGTTTCAATAGAATTCAGCCCTGGACACACTGATCTGTACAGGGCCGTGGCCCCTTAGCTCAACTGGATAGAGCAACTGCCTTCTAAGCAGTAGGTCGCAGGTTCGAGTCCTGCAGGGGTCGCCAATATTCCAATAATTCAACAGATATTCTGCTTGTATATGTCTGTATAAGAATGTCGAGGAGTTCATCCGACGTTCGGAATTGGTCTCTCATCGTAAAACGACCAAAAGCCCGCTTATCTATCGCAGGCGGGCTTTCTTATTAGACTTTAAAGCGCGCCGCACCTTATTGGATTCGATAGAGCCGCGCTTTAGAAATTCTATCTCGTTTGAAGGTAGGCTAAATGGTGGGTTGATTGGATCTGTGCGATGCTCGTATTTTGGCTGATGACCTTTAAGATTTACGAGGCTTGCTTTTGACGGCCCAAGGGCCGCCAAAATCGTATTGCTGTTTGATGTAAATCAAGCCGAGTTGGAAAAATTATTAAATCCCGTCGCGCCAGCGAAAATAGGCAATGCTGCCAGCACCCAGCGCCGCAGCCAGAACCAAGCCAGAAATGATCATACTACTCTCCTCCAAGAATGATCGAAAAAACACCGCGCTCCTCAACGCGGCGATGTGTCACAGCATCACAATGCCGCTGCTTTGACAACCCTTGGACGATCGATTGGTTCAGAAACGCGGATTCTATGAGCATTTGCGGTGGCGAAGTTCTATCGTAGGGGCGTAGGTCCGGCTGTGAACCAGAAGGTGACTGGAATTTATTGCATCTCGGGCGTATGGCCACGGCCAGCCTTATGAAGTGGGGCTACGCCGGGCAGGGACGATTCAGGAGAAGCCAGTGTCGATTGCCGAGATCTCATTGTTCAGCGCCTTGATCGCCGGCGCACTGTCGTTTCTGTCGCCCTGCGTGCTTCCGCTCGTTCCGCCCTATATTTGCTATATGGCCGGGATTTCCGTTGAGCAGTTCCGCAATGGCGCTCAGACCCAGGCGGTTGAAGCGCGCCGTTCTGTCCTCATCACCGCACTCTTCTTTACTCTCGGTTTCGGTAGCGTCTTCGTGGCCCTCGGAGCTGGCGCATCCTCCATTGGCATGGTGCTGCGCCAGCACCTGGATCTTCTGTCGAAGATTGGTGGCCTGATTATCATCGTGATGGGGCTGAACTTTTTAGGCGTGTTCCGGATAGGCCTGCTTGCGCGCGAGGCACGTTTCCAGTCAGGCGGGAAGCCCGCCACACTTTCGGGTGCTTATATCATGGGTCTGGCATTCGCGTTTGGCTGGACGCCCTGCATAGGTCCCGTGTTGGGCGCGATCCTCGGTGTCGCAGCATCGCGTGAAACTGTATCGGATGGGGCACTTCTGCTTGCCGTCTATTCCCTTGGTCTTGCAGTGCCGTTCTGGATCGCGGCCGCATTTTCCGGAGCGTTCATGCGTTTTCTGGCCCGCTTCCGCCGTCATCTGGGAATGGTCGAAAAAGTCATGGGCGTTCTGCTGGTTGTGACTGGCGTGGCTTTTATGTTTGGCTTCATTAGCGATATCGCAATTTGGTTCCAGCAAAGCTTTCCAATCCTTATGAAGATCGGATAGACCGGTCACGCATACTCATGTTCTGCCGGGAATGAGTCGATTGGCTGCCACGCTCGCATTGTTGATTCCTTTCTTCGGCTTGATTGCAATCGGCTTTGTGGCGGCACGCCTGAGTACGCTGAACGCCGATGCTTTGGGCTGGATGAACATTTTCATCGTTTATGCCGCGCTTCCCGCATTGTTCTTCAAGCTGGTCTCGCGAACGCCGATGGCGGACTTGACGCGGGTCGATTTTATTTTCACTCAATTGACGACGGTTTACGGTGTCTTTTTCCTGATGCTGTTGATCGCCAGTGTTTGGAGGCGAGTGACATTGGCGGAAGGGGTGATTCAGGCCTTCGGCGCCGCGTATGGAAACATCGGCTATATGGGGCCTGGCTTGGCTTTACTCGTCTTGGGCGATGCCGCCGCCGTTCCAGTAGCGCTCATTGTCTGCTTTGAAAATGCAGTTCATTTTGTGGTGGCGCCCGCCTTGATGGCGATTGCGAAGGGTGATGCACGTCCACCGCTCGCGGTCGCGCTCGATGTGACGAAACGCGTTTCAATGCATCCATTCATTGTGTCGACCTCTTGCGGGTTTGTTTTCGCCGCGTTTCAAATCTCCATTGCTGCACCGCTTCAGCAGCTTATTGATTATCTTGCGCAAGCTGCCGCACCATGCGCACTGTTCGCCATGGGAGTGACGCTGGCTTTACGCCCGCTGAAGCGCATTCCGGTCGAAATCGGCTATATCACCCTGGTAAAGCTGCTGGTTCTGCCGACTGTAATGTATCTGTCGCTATCATGGGTCGGCGGGTTCGATCGAAATTGGATCTATGCCGCCGTCCTGCTCGCTGCTCTGCCGACAGCCACAAACGTCTTCGTCATCAGTCAGCATTACAATGTCTGGCAGGAAAGGGCGTCAGCAACAGTCTTAATCACTACGCTATTGTCGGTCCTGACTTTGCCGGTCGTTCTCTACCTAATCTCATCCGGCTTTTTGACGGTTGAATGGACGCCTTAAACTCTCTGCAAGATCCTTGAAGCTCCGCCCAGGCTCGATCCCTTCGCGCATCAGAATATTGCGCAGGGGACCGGAAGCCGTCAAAAGATGCAGACCTGTGGCGCGTGCCACCTGCATGGGCAGGAAATCCGACAGCAGGGAACGGTTCAGGAGATCGACACCAAGAGTACGGGTCATGACATCGGCGCGGCGTTGGCGGTTGAAACGATCCCCCGCATCGGCGGTAATCGCAGCCTTCGTCGGAGAACTGAGTAGTTTCACCAATTCAATGACATCGCGTAGTGAGAGGTTAAGGCCCTGCGCGCCGATCGGGGGAAATGCATGTCCGGCTTCACCAATAAGTGCGATACGACCTTTACCGAAGCGCTCCGCCATCAGGCTGGAGAGTGGCCAGGCTTCTGGCGCGCCTTCAACGGAAACCTGTCCCAGCATGGATTGCATCCGCGTCTCGACAGCCAGCGAAAGCTCGGCAAGCGGCAGCGCAACAAGTCTCTCTGCCTCTTGCGGCTTGACGACCCAAACGAGGCTGGAACGCTTGCTTGGCAAAGGAACCTGCGTGAAGGGCCCGGTCTCCGTATGAAACTCCGTCGAGACATTGTTATGCGGCTGTTCGTGGGAGAAGTTGAGTACAACTGCCGTCTGGGGATAGGCCCACCGACGGGTAGAGATCCCTGCAAGTTCGCGTACACGCGATCCCCGGCCGTCTGCCGCCACGACGAACTCGACCGATAGATAGGTGCCGTCGTTCAGTAAAAGCGTGACCGAGTCATCTTCAATGCTTAGCGTGTCGAGGCTCGCATCAATACGCTGCAGATTGGGCTCGGACAGAATCGAGGCCCTCAGTACCTTCATCAGGTCCTGATTGGGGATATTGTAACCAAAGGCGTAGAGCCCCACATCGGCTGCCCGGAACTGAGCCGGTGGCGCGCGCAGAAGTCTTTTGGTGCCGTCCAGAATCTGCATCGTGCTGAGAGCCGCAGCACCGTCCTGCAGTGTTTCCCAAATGCCTAGACCGTCGATAAAGCGAATGGATTGATCCATCAGCGCAGTCGTTCGATGATCCTGTCGTTCAACGAGTGGCGCGATTAGTGCAACTTTGCGCCCGGCGCGAGCGAGCGCCAAAGCCGCTATGGAACCAGCCAGACCTTCACCTACAATTGCGATCTCGAAGTCCTGCATCTCACGTCTTCTTTTCGTTTTGACCTGCATGCTATTTAAGCAAACTCCGCAAACTTATCCATGGGCTGACCGGGATAAGGTTGCAAAGCGCGCCGATTGGCCGCATATCGTCAAGTCGCGAACTATGTTGGTCGGAGTGGGGCGTGATCAGGCGAATTTTCAACTACCGCAAAGTGCCCTATGCCGAGATTCGTGCCTTTTCCGTGCATGTGTTGACGGCTTCCGGCTCATTTCTGGCGTTCCTCGGCGTGGTCGCTGCGGCAGAGCATCGGTTTGTCGATATGTGGTGGTGGCTTGGTCTCGCCCTTCTGATCGATGGTATCGACGGCCCGATTGCGCGCAAGGTCCGTGTGAAGGAAGTTCTGCCGAACTGGTCTGGCGATACGTTGGACAATATCATCGACTATGTAACCTACGTGCTTTTGCCCGCATTCGCGCTCTATCAAAGCGGTATGATCGGCGAAACCTGGTCTTTCGTCGCCGCCGGAATGATTGTCGTATCGAGCGCGATTTATTATGCCGACATGGGCATGAAGACGGATGAATATTTCTTCTCCGGCTTCCCCGTTGTCTGGAACATGGTCATCCTAACGCTCTTCGTCATCAAGCCATCGGAAACGGCGGCTCTTGTTGTGGTCGTTGCTGCCGTCATCCTGACCTTCCTCCCGATCAATTTCCTGCACCCGGTGCGCGTCAAAAGGCTGAGACCGCTAAACCTCGGCATCTTCCTGCTCTGGTGCGCGCTGAGCGGCTATTCCCTGCTTCTGCAATTCGACTCGCCCGCGTGGCTTGTTTGGAGCGTGGTTCTGACCGGGATCTATCTCTTCTGCATTGGCGGCATCCTGCAGCTTTTCCCCAGCCTCGGGAAAAGCAGTTAAGTATTCGCTTAATCACGTCTTTTCTGTTGTGCGCAGCAACAAAACTTGTATCAATTGAAGGCCGTCCAGCATCGCTGGAAAAATTGCGGCACGTCGCTTTGATAATCGCCTCAGAAGAAGGCGGCATGGCTGAACGTGTGAGGGGATACGAGTGACTAAAACGATCGACAAGGAAGCGGTGCCGCTTCTTCAGGTTCGAGGCTTGACGAAATATTTCGGCAGCTTCGCCGCAAATAACGGCATTGATCTGACGATAGCGCATGGCGAAATTCATGCGTTGCTGGGTGAAAACGGTGCGGGAAAATCCACGCTCGTCAAAATGCTGTTCGGCGTTCTTCAGCCAAGCGCAGGCGAGATCGTCTGGACCGGTAAGCCACAAACAGTCACATCACCCGGCCATGCGCGTTCGCTTGGTATCGGCATGGTGTTCCAGCATTTTTCGCTGTTTGAAGCACTGACCGTTGCCGAGAATATCGCGCTGTCGCTCGATCCAAAGATTCCGCTTGCAACAATTGCGGAAGAGGCCGCGGCCCTGTCTCGCGCCTACGGCCTACCGTTGGATCCAAGCTCGCATGTCGCCGATCTTTCGGTCGGCGAGCGCCAGCGTATCGAGATCGTTCGCGCGCTTTTGCAAAACCCCAAGCTCATCATTCTGGATGAGCCAACCTCGGTCCTGACGCCGCAGGAGGCGGACAAGCTTTTCGAGACACTCTTCAAGTTGAAGGCTGAAGGTCGGTCTGTGCTCTACATCAGCCATCGGCTTGAAGAAGTTCAACGCATCTGCGATCGCGCAACCGTTCTGCGCCATGGCAAGGTTACAGGCGCTTGCGATCCGCGCCGGGAAACGCCGGCATCGCTTGCCCGCATGATGGTGGGATCGGAAGTTGCCGCCGTTCATCGCGCCGACGCAAACGTTCTCGGAGCTACGCTCGTCGATGTTCGCCGTCTGAATGTGCCTGCACGAACGCCGTTTGCCGTGACGCTGAAGGATGTTTCGCTTCGTGTTCGCGCAGGTGAGGTGCTGGCGATTGCCGGTGTTGCCGGTAACGGCCAAGGCGAGTTGTTTGATGCGCTTTCGGGTGAATATCCGGTTGCCGACGCTGAGACGATCCGCATGCGTGACAAGCCGGTGGGGCGCCTTGGCATCAATGGCCGCCGTATGCTTGGGGCAGGCTTCGTTCCTGAAGAACGCCATGGCCATGCAGCCGTTTCGGATATGTCCCTGTCCGACAATCTTCTACTGTCGCGAAGCCAGTCCGACCGGACGGCATTTCTTGCTGGCGGCTTTGCCTCGGTCATCCGGCATGACACAATTCGTTCCGCTGCAAAGCGCATTTGCGATATGATGGATGTACGCAAGAGCGGCGACGACCCGGCGGCAGCATCCTTGTCTGGCGGCAATCTCCAGAAATTCATCATCGGCCGTGAACTGGATCGCCAACCGTCCATTCTCATCGTCAACCAGCCGACCTGGGGCGTGGATGCCGGTGCGGCTAGCCGTATTCGCCAAGCCTTGATCGATCTCGCGCGTTCTGGTTCCGCGGTAGTGGTCATCAGTCAGGATCTGGACGAGATCTTTGAAGTGGCGACCAATATCGCAGTCATCTCCGAGGGTCGGCTTTCGCAGCCTTTCCCCGCAGGGGAACTGACTCTGGAAAAGATCGGCCTGCTCATGGGCGGTATCCATGATTCGACACATGGCGGGGAGACTGCCCATGCGCATTGAGCTTGAAAAGCGCGCCAGTGCCTCCAGCCTGTTCCAGATCGTCTCTCCGCTGCTGGCGCTGGTTCTCACGCTTCTCTTTGGCGCGCTGATGTTCTGGATGCTTGGCAAGAACCCGGGCCACGCGCTGTACGCATTCTTCATTGAGCCTTTGCTGGAGGTCTGGTCGCTGCATGAGCTGGCCATCAAGGCCGCGCCTCTCATTCTGATCGCAGTCGGTTTGTCGGTCTGCTACAGGTCCAATAACTGGAATATCGGCGCCGAAGGCCAGTTTACCATCGGCGCGATTGTGGGTTCCATTCTGCCGGTTCTGGTGCCGCAGTGGCATTCGCCGCTGGTTTTGCCTCTGATGCTGATCATGGGGGCGATCGGCGGCGCATTGTTTGCCGCAATTCCCGCTCTTCTCAGGACCCGTTTCAACACGAATGAAATCCTGGTCAGCCTCATGCTGGTCTATATCGCCCAGTTGTTTCTGGATTGGCTGGTGCGCGGTCCGTGGCGTGATCCGAAAGGCTTCAACTTTCCGCAGACTATCAGCTTCGCCAAGGAAGCTGTGTTGCCGGAACTGCTCGAAAGCGGTCGCGCTCACTGGGCCATCGTCTTCGCGATCATCGCTGCGGTCGGCATCTGGTTCATGATGCGTTATATGCTGAAGGGCTTCGAAGTCACCGTGCTGGGACGCTCGGAACGGGCAGGGCGCTTTGCGGGCTTCTCGTCACGTCGAATGGTGTGGTTCTCGATGATGCTCTCCGGTGCCTTCGCCGGACTTGCCGGAATTTCGGAAGTCTCCGGCTCGATCAATCACCTCCAGCCAAGCATTTCCCCCGGATATGGTTTCACGGCCATTATCGTTGCATTCCTGGGGCGCTTGAACCCGCTGGGTATTATCGTGTCCGGCTTTATTCTCGCGCTCACTTATCTCGGCGGCGAGGCGGCGCAGCTGTCCATCGGGGTGTCCGACAAGGTAACACGCGTCTTCCAGGGGCTGCTGCTGTTCTTCGTCCTGTCCTGCGATACGCTGATCCTTTATCGCATCCGCATCGTTTTGAGCTCGGATCGGGCTGCCGTTGAGGGGAGGTCGTGATCCATGCTTGAGGCTATCCTGCTCACCATCATCACCGCTGCAACACCATTGGTCATTGCCGCAGTCGGTGAACTCGTGACAGAACGCGCCGGAGTGCTCAATCTCGGCGTCGAGGGAATGATGATCATGGGCGCGGTGTGCGCCTTTGCCGGATCCTACCTCACAGGCTCACCGCTACTCGGCGTGTTGTGCGGGATAATTGGCGGCGCTCTGTTTTCGCTGCTCTTCGGTTTCCTGACTCTCACGCTGGTGACCAATCAGGTTGCCACAGGCCTTGCCCTGACTATCCTCGGTCTCGGCCTGTCGGGTCAAATCGGCGAATCCTTTGTCGGGATACCGGGCGTGAAACTGCAGCCAATCGTGTTCCCCGTTCTGTCGGATATTCCCTTCGTCGGGCCGCTGCTGTTCAAGCAGGACATCACCTTCTACCTCAGCATTGCGCTGATTATCGGCGTGAACTGGTTTCTGTTCAAAAGCCGTACTGGTCTCAAGATGCGTGCAATTGGCGATAACCATGGTTCCGCTCATGCGCTTGGCATCAACGTCATTCGCACGCGCTATCTGGCGGTCATGTTCGGTGGCGCCTGTGCCGGTCTTGCCGGTGCGCAGCTTTCTCTCGTCTATACGCCGCAATGGGTGGAGAATATGTCCGCCGGTCGCGGCTGGATTGCTCTGGCGCTGGTGGTCTTCGCCTCATGGCGGCCGTGGCGCGTGTTTGCGGGCGGCTATATTTTCGGCGCCGTCGGCATCCTTCAGTTGCATGCGCAGGCGTTCGGCATTGGCGTGCCGTCGCAGTTTTTGTCCATGCTGCCTTACGCAGTCACTATTGTCGTGCTGATCATCATTTCGCATAATCGCCGCACGACGCTCATCAATACGCCAGCATCGCTTGGGAAACCTTTCGTTCCCGATCGGTGAAACGGTAACCGAACAACGAAGCTTCACGCCAAACAGGGGTTGAATATGAAGAAGCTCATTATCGCACTTGCCGCAACGGTAGCCGCACTCGGCGGTCTGTCCAGCGGCGCCCAGGCTCAGGAAAAGACCAAGGTCTGCTTCGTCTATGTCGGCACCAAGACAGATGGTGGCTGGACCCAGGCGCACGATATCGGTCGCCAGGAACTTCAGAAGGCCTTTGCTGACAAGATCGAAACGCCTTATCTTGAAAGCGTACCGGAAGGCCCGGATGCAGAGCGTGCGATCGAGCGTATGGCCCGTTCCGGCTGTGCGATGATCTTCACGACATCGTTCGGCTTCATGGACGCGACCGTGAAAGTTGCCGAGAAGTTCCCGAAGGTGAAGTTCGAGCATGCGACCGGCTTCAAGGCCGGACCGAACCTCGCAACCTATAATTCGCGCTTCTACGAAGGCCGCTACATTCAGGGCCAGATCGCTGCCAAGATGTCCAAAAAGGGCCTCGCAGGCTACATCGCCTCCTTCCCGATCCCGGAAGTTGTGATGGGCATCAACGCCTTCGAACTCGGTGCGAAGTCGGTCAACCCGAACTTCAAGCTCAAGGTCGTCTGGGCTAACACCTGGTTCGATCCGGGCAAGGAAGCCGATGCTGCGAAGGCTCTGATCGATCAGGGCGTTGATATTCTGACGCAGCACACAGATACGACCGCTCCGATGCAGGTTGCTGCCGAACGCGGAATTCTGGCATTCGGTCAGGCGTCTGACATGATCGCTGCCGGTCCGAAGACCCAGCTGACGGCAATCGTCGACACCTGGGGCGCCTACTACATCAAGCGTACCAAGGCGCTTTTGGATGGCACCTGGAAGTCCGAGCAGATCTGGGATGGCCTGAAGGACGGCATCCTGACCATGGCGCCGTATACCAACATGCCTGACGATGTGAAGGCGATGGCGGAAGAGACGGAAGCCAAGATCAAGTCTGGCGAACTGCATCCTTTCACCGGCCCGATCAACAAGCAGGATGGCTCCGCTTGGCTGAAGGCTGGCGAAAAGGCTGACGACGGCACGCTGCTGGGCATGAACTTCTATATTGAAGGCGTTGACGACAAGCTTCCAAAGTAAGCTTTGCCCACGCCTTGAATTCACAGGCCGCTTGCCTTCACGGCAGGCGGCTTTTTCGTTTCGACATATTTCCAAACAGAACTTGAAGCAGCGAAACACCGACGTCCTTGGCCTATTAAGCCAAACGCTGCTAAAAGCGGCTCGAATTTACATGGAGAGTCGTATGGCCCGCACCTGTCTTGCTGTCATTCTCGCCGCTGGCGATAGCACGCGCATGAAGTCGTCAATGTCCAAGGTGCTGCATCCGATCGCCGGATTGCCGATGATCTCGCATGTCATGCGTGCGGTAAGGGATGCAGAGATCAAGGATGCCGTGCTGGTGCTGGGCCGTGATGCGGATGCGGTGGCGAAGGCGGGTGCAGTCGAGGGAATGGCGGTCTCCACTGTTCTACAGACAGAGCGCAAGGGCACGGGTCATGCTGTCCTGATGGCGCGAGATGCCATCGCCAAAGGTTTCGACGAAGTACTCGTGACTTATGGTGATGTTCCACTGGTTCGATCGGAAACCTTTCAAAACGCACGGTCTCTTTTGAACTCAGGCGCCGATCTCGTCGTGATCGGCTTCGAGGCCGCTGATCCGACAGGATATGGTCGGCTTCTTGTCGAGGATGGTCAACTGGTCGCGATCCGGGAACATAAGGACGCGACAGAAGAAGAGCGCAAGGTCACCCGCTGCAATAGCGGCCTGATGGTCATCAACGGGGCCAGAGCGCTTGGTTGGCTGGAAAAGATCGACAACAAGAATGCCAAGGGCGAGTATTATCTCACGGATCTTGTCGAGATCGCCCGAGCCGATGGTGCGAAGGTCGTGGCAGTGGATGCGCCGGAAGCAGAATTGGCCGGCTGCAACACGAGGGCGGAGTTGGCGTTGCTGGAAGCCAGCTGGCAGAACCGCCGCCGTCACGAAATCATGCTGTCGGGCGTCTCGATGATTGCGCCGGAAACCGTATTCCTCGCCTTCGACACGGTGCTGCAACAGGATGTTCTGGTAGAGCCGAATGTCGTATTCGGTCCTGGCGTTACCGTGGAAGGCGGCGCTGTCATTCACGCTTTTTCGCATCTGGAGGGAGCTCACGTAGCGTCAGGTGCGACGGTCGGTCCTTTCGCACGTTTGCGTCCCGGTGCGGATCTTGGGCCGAATTCAAAGGTCGGCAATTTCTGCGAAGTGAAGAAGGCGACAATCGGCAAGGGTGCGAAGGTCAACCATCTGACCTATATCGGCGACGCATCCATCGGCGCTGGCTCGAACATCGGCGCAGGAACAATTACCTGCAATTACGATGGCATAAACAAGCACGAAACGCGGATCGGTGAAAACGCGTTCATTGGCTCGAATTCGGCGCTCGTCGCACCCGTCTCGATTGGCAATGGCGCCTATGTCGCGTCTGGCAGCGTCATCACGGAAAACGTCCCGGAAGAGGCACTGGCCTTCGGACGCGCTCGGCAGGAAGTGAAGCCTGAGCGCGCAAAGCAGGTGCGAGAGCGCGCGCTTGCACTGAAAGCCGCGAAGAAGGCAGGTCAGTAACACTCTATCGGTTACTGTAAGAAATTGAATTTGACCGGCGCTCTCATTGCGCCTTGCGTGCAGTGCGATAGAGATTTGCGCGTTCGCAAACACCAAAAGAGGTTTTCATGTGCGGAATTGTTGGCATCGTTGGCAAGGAGCCCGTTGCAGAGCGTTTGGTTGATGCACTGCGGCGGCTGGAATATCGCGGCTATGATTCCGCAGGTGTTGCCACGATCCACGATGGCGCGATGGATCGCCGCCGTGCAGAAGGCAAGCTTTTCAATCTCGAAAAGAAACTGGCCGGCGAACCGTTGCCCGGCACAATCGGCATTGCCCACACGCGCTGGGCGACCCATGGAGTTCCAAACGAAACCAATGCTCATCCGCATTTCGTTGAAGGCGTGGCGGTCGTCCACAACGGCATCATCGAGAATTTCTCCGAGCTTCGCGATGAACTGACGGCGGAAGGTGCTGTGTTCACCAGCCAAACGGATACCGAGGTCGTCGCGCATCTTCTGGCAAAGTTCACACGTGAGGGTATGAGCCATCGCGAGGCCATGCTCGCCATGCTGAACCGCGTTACCGGTGCCTTTGCACTGGTCGTCATGTTCCAGGATGATCCGGGTAAGATCCTCTCGGCGCGCTTTGGCCCTCCGCTTGCTGTTGGCCATGGTCGTGGAGAAATGTTCTTGGGCTCCGATGCCATCGCGCTCGCACCATTCACAAACCAGATTACCTATCTGGTCGATGGCGATTGTGCTGTTCTGACCGCCAATGGCGTGACGATCACCGATTTTGCGGGCAAGCCGGTAGAGCGCCCGATCCAGATCTCGCAAGCGGCTGCCTTGATGGTGGACAAGGGTAACCACCGCCACTTCATGGAAAAGGAAATTTACGAGCAGCCGGAGATCATTTCTCACGCGCTCAGCCATTACGTTGATTTCGCGACAGGCGCCATCAAGCAGCAGGCCGATGCAATCGACTTCGCAAAGCTCCGAAGCCTTGCTATCTCCGCCTGTGGTACTGCCTATCTGTCCGGCCTGGTAGGCAAGTACTGGTTCGAACGTTACGCGCGCTTGCCGGTCGAAATCGATGTGGCATCGGAATTCCGGTATCGCGATATTCCGCTGTCGAAAGATCAGGCCGCGCTCTTCATCTCCCAATCGGGGGAAACCGCCGATACGCTTGCCTCTCTGCGCTACTGCAAGGAAGAGGGCCTGCCGATCGCAGCCGTCGTCAACGTCAAGGAATCGACGATTGCGCGAGAAGCAGACGCAATCTTTCCGATTCTCGCCGGGCCGGAAATCGGCGTGGCATCGACAAAGGCCTTTACCTGCCAGCTCGCCGTTTTGGCCGCTCTCTCGATTCAGGCGGGCCGCGCTAGGGGCACCTTGACCGAGATGCAGGAAAAGGAGCTTGTTCGCCATCTCATCGAGATGCCGCGCATCATGAGCAAGGTACTGAATCTTATCCAGCCACAGATCGAACAGCTTTCTCGCGATCTCTCCCGCTTCAAGGACGTTCTCTATCTAGGCCGCGGCACAAGCTATCCGCTCGCGATGGAAGGCGCGCTGAAGCTCAAGGAAATCTCCTATATCCATGCCGAAGGATATGCAGCCGGAGAACTGAAGCACGGGCCTATCGCTCTGATCGACGAGCACATGCCGGTGATTGTTATCGCTCCGCATGACCGCTTCTTCGAGAAGACGGTCTCCAACATGCAGGAGGTCGCGGCACGTGGCGGAAAGATCATATTCATCACCGATGAAAAGGGCGCTGCCGCCTCGAAGCTCGCCACCATGGCGACTATCGTGCTGCCGAACGTGGATGAAGTCATCGCCCCGATGATCTTCGCATTGCCCATCCAACTGCTCGCCTATCACACAGCCGTCTTCATGGGCACTGATGTAGACCAGCCCCGCAACCTGGCAAAATCGGTCACAGTCGAATAACGGAAGCAAGGTTTCAGCCTTGCCAAATATTAATCGATACGCACTTGCGACGCGGGAAGAGGTCCGGCATTGTCCGGCTTCACCCGCCTTTGACGGCAGTGCAGCATGATTCTTGGAAGTAGTGGATGGAAAGCCCGGAACGCATAACGCTCGCCGGACGGCTTCGGAATAACTTCCTGACCGGTCTGATCATTTGTGCGCCATTGGCCATCACGATCTGGCTGACCTTTGCCTTCATCGATTGGGCTGACAGTTGGGTAACGCCCTACATCCCACAGCGTTACAATCCTCAATATTATTTCGACATCACGATACCGGGTCTTGGCCTGCTCATCGCGATGATCCTGATCACGCTGATCGGCTTTCTGGTCAAGAATCTCATCGGTCGGTCAATCGTCAATTTTGGCGAGTCGATCCTCAATCGTACGCCTTTGGTGCGCACGCTCTACAAGAGCCTGAAGCAGATTTTCGAAACCGTGCTCAAGGATCAATCGACCTCTTTCAAGAAGGTCGGTCTTGTTGAGTTTCCTTCACCCGGAACCTGGGCGCTTGTCTTTATCGCGACGGAAGCTCAAGGCGAACTGGCACACCGTTTCAATGAAATGGGACAGGAAATGATTGCTGTATTCCTGCCGCCCACGCCTGTACCAACCGCCGGCTTCCTGATGTTCGTACCGAAGGAAAAACTCATTATCCTTGACATGACGCCGGAAGACGCGGCCAAGCTGCTGATTTCCGGTGGGCTTATTGCTCCCGAGTGGACGCCAAGGCCAGTCGTGAACTGAGCGTAGGCTTCATCGGACTGTCATCAATCGCTCATAGATACAGTCCACGATCACACCATGTTCAACTTTGCGCCAGATCTACGGGCGCAGCGCAGGGCAGAAATGGGATCTCCAGTTCAAAGGATTGTTCTCATGAAATCTCCATCCACGTTTGCACGTCGTTGCGCCAGCCTCGCACTGGCAGCTTCCGTTTTTGCGATGCCATTCGCAGTTCATGCTGAAGGCTCGGTATCCGCAGCCGGCATCACCATTTCCAGCAAGGGCCTTGTCGCTGTTGGTCGCATCCCCGCAAATCAGAAGGACAAGTTTAACGAAACCTTCGGTTCGGGCTCTGGAATGGCGATTGATCCGACAGCATGGAAAAAAGATGGCGAGGCCTACACGGGCGCTCTCTGGCTGCTTCCGGATCGCGGCTACAACGTCGAAGGGACCACGGATTACAATGATCGCCTGAACCGGATCGAATTTCGCCTGACCCCGGCAAGCGGCGCTCTTTCAGCCGAAAAGCAGCAGAGCGGTGTTGAAGCAAAGCTCGCCGACACAATTCTGCTGACGGACGATCAGGGCAAGAACATGACGGGCCTCGATCCGGAATCCGGAACACGCCCGGCATCCGGAAAGCTACCGCTTTTGCCGCAGGCGCGCACAGGCAAGATTGCACTCGACCCTGAAGCGATCATTCGCCTGAAGGATGGCTCATTCCTGATCAGCGATGAATATGGTCCCTACATCTACCACTTCACCGCAGGTGGTAAGATGGTTTCGGTTACGCAGCCGCCGAAGGCGCTGTTGCCAATGCGCAAGGGCGAGGTGAACTTCTCCTCCAATAACGTGGATGCAGAAGGCAAAAAGCCTGATCCCAAGGATCCGGATACCGGCCGACAGAACAATCAGGGCCTGGAAGCCATGTCGATGACGCCAGACGGCAAGTTCGTGATCGCCGTCCTTCAGTCTGCGGCCCGTCAGGATGGCGGCGATTCCGGCCAGACGCGCATGAACACCCGTGCGCTCGTGTATGATGCTTCCGACATTGATAGCCTCAAGCTGGTGCACGAATACGTCGTGCCGCTGCCCACCTTTGATAACAAGGGTAAAGTGTCCGTTGCCGCCCAGAGTGAAATCGTTGCCCTGTCCGACAAGGCATTCCTCATGCTGGCGCGTGACAGCAATAGCGGTCAGGGGCTGAAGGGCGATACATCCGTCTACCGTAAGATCCTCGCAGTTGATCTGTCTGCGGCGACCGATATTGCAAACACTGCCTTTGACGCCGACAAACCGGTTGCACCGAAGGGCGTGATTGACGCTTCGGTCAAGCCTGCAACGCTCACACCATTTATCGACCTGAACGATAGCGGCGAATTGGCGCGCTTCGGTCTGCACAATGGCGCGCCGAACAACAAGAGTAATCTGTCGGAAAAATGGGAAGCGATGAGCATTGCCAGCGCGCTCGATGCCAACGCGCCGGACGATTACTTCCTGTTCGTTGCAAACGATAACGACTTCCTGACTCAGGATGGCTATCAGGTCGGCGCCGCCTACAAGGCTGCAGATGGCGCAGACGTCGATACAATGTTCCAGGTCTTCCGCGTCACGCTTCCTGGCATGAAGCAGTAAGATGAGTTGAGACAGGATGGTGTCGTCCGCCCTGTCTCGCTTTCTCCCGAAAGTTACAGCTCTCAGGAGCTGACGGCAACAACCACGGTTCCCATCGGGAAACTGATTGCTCCGAAAGTGCCAACTGCCTTATCCACCCCGGGCGGGACTGATAGAGTGTTTCCCGGCGGATTGGATGCATCAATGACGAGTGTTGCCTGTACGCCGACTTTGTCACCTTGCCAGAACTGAATGTTCAGCGTTGCTACTCCTCCACTTACATTCTCGACAAGCAACCGATAGGCGCTGATGACCGAAGTTTGGGTGACGGGTACCTCGAATGAAGACGCGCCCGCCTGAAAGTCGGACACTAAAAAATTGACCTGAAAGCTATTCGACATGATTACATCCTCAAGTTTGACGGTTCGAGAATGCTTCTTTTGGTTGAATTTAGTGTGAACAACACACGCCATAAATGGTAATCACCCCGCCCTGAGATAACGGATCCCCTCGTCGCGGCGGTGCAGATAGAGCAGAACGCGAAGCGCTTGCCCGCGCTCACTCATCAGTTCCGGATCTCGTTCCAGGATATAGGTCGCATCCTTGCGCGCAATTTCTAGCAGATCGCCATGAGCTTCTAGGCTTGCAATGCGAAAGCCGGGTGTGCCGGATTGACGGGTTCCCAGCAATTCACCTTCGCCACGAAGCTTGAGATCTTCTTCCGCGATCAGGAAGCCGTCTTCGCTGTCGCGTAAGATGGAAAGTCGGGCGCGACCAGTTTCGCTCAGCGGTCCCTTATAGAGTAAAATGCAGGTTGAAGCCTCGTCTCCGCGACCAACACGCCCGCGCAACTGATGCAATTGAGCAAGGCCGAAACGTTCAGCATGCTCGATGACCATGATCGTTGCATCGGGAACGTCGACGCCGACTTCCACCACGGTCGTCGCGACAAGCATTCGCAGCTCCCCGGCCTTGAAGGCCGCCATCACCGCGTCTTTTTCCGGACCGGTCATCCGCCCATGAACAAGACCCACCTTCGAACCCAGCGCCTTTGCGAGAACGGCGTGCCGCTCTTCTGCGGACATCAATTCCGCGACATCCGATTCTTCAACGAGAGGGCAAATCCAGTAGGCTTTCTTGCCGTCGGCAATGGCTGCGCGCAGACGTGCCACAATCTCGTCCGTCCGCTCCGTTGGCACTGTTACGGTCTGGATTGGCTTACGGCCCGCTGGCTTCTCCGTCAGCTTGGAGACGTCCATATCGCCGAAGGCTGCGAGTACCAGCGTGCGCGGGATTGGTGTTGCCGTCATGACGAGAAGATGCGGGTTCGCGCCTTTGGCCGTTAGCCGCAAACGCTGGTGAACACCAAAGCGGTGCTGTTCATCCACTACAGCCAGCATGAGGTCGTGGTAGACAATGGCGTCCTGAAACAGGGCATGGGTGCCGATGATGATCTGCGCCTCACCGGAGGCGATCCGGCCCAGAACCTCTTCGCGTTCCTTGCCTTTAACACGCCCTGTCAGAACCTCTACCTTCAGTCCGACTGCCGCACCGAAGCGGGAAATTGTGGCATGATGCTGTCGGGCAAGAATTTCGGTCGGCGCCATCAGGACAGCCTGTCCGCCAGCTTCCACCACATCCGCCATGGCCATGAGCGCCACCAGCGTCTTGCCCGCGCCGACATCGCCTTGCACCAGTCGCAACATGCGCTCCGGCTTTTCCATGTCCTGTAGAATTTCGGAAATTGCCGTCTGCTGGCTGTTTGTCAGCGAAAAGGGCAGGGTCGTGCGAATGGCTTCCCGTAAGCTGCCCTGCACCTTGATCGGTCTGCCCGCCGCCTTGCGCATGCGCTGGCGCACAAGTGCCAGCGACACTTGCCCCGCCAGGAACTCGTCATATGCCAGACGGCGTCTTGCCGGTGTCTGCGGATCGAGGTCGGCCGCATCCCGAGGATCGTGCAGGCGGCGGAACGCATCCGCTGTCGAGGGCAGGTCCTGTTTCTGCTGAAGCGGAATATCCATCCATTCCGGCAGGTTGGGCAGACGCGCAAGCGACCCTTCGACGGCGCGGCGAATGACCTTTGGCACGAGGCCGGCCGTCATCGGATAGACCGGTTCCACTAGAGGCATATCGGCCGCCTCGGAGGTCTTCACCATCAGGTCAGGATGCACCATGGAGGCGCGGCCGTTAAACCAGTCAACTTTGCCGCTAACGAGGATCTCTTCATCTATGGGAAGAGCTTTCTCGAGCCAGTTTCCTTTTACCTTGAAAAAGGTTAGCGCAAGTTCACCGGTCTCATCGCGCAGGAAAACGCGATAGGGCATGTTGCTCTTGCCCGGCGGTGGCGGCTGATGTCGATCGACATGGCCCTGCACGGTCACGATCACACCCTCCGGCGCCAACGCAATACCTGGACGATTTCTACGATCAATCAACGAAGAGGGGGCGTGGAAGAGGATATCCACCACGCGGCAATCATCGGCATCCTCGCGATTGGTAACGCGGGCGAGTAGTTCTGCCAGTTTTGGGCCAATGCCGGGCAGGCTTGAGACGGACGCAAAGAGCGGATCGAGAAGGGCTGGACGCATGGCCGGGAAAATGCGCTGGAAAATGCTTGTTTGGCAAGGCTGACAAGCAGAAGTTTTCGGCCTATATGACGCGTACAAACAGGGTACACGCTCATGACAGGACTGTCGCGCAGCAGCGCCGATCTCGATCCCCGCCGTCGTCGCATTCTTTACCGGTGCTGGCACCGCGGGATTCGCGAAATGGATCTCGTGTTCGGACAATTTGCCGAAAACGAAATTGCCTCTCTTTCGGATGAGGAACTCGATGAATTCGAGAAGATCATGGCCGAAGAGGATCAGGATTTGAACCGTTGGATTACCGGTGCCGATCCGGTGCCATCGCATCTGCAAACGCCGATGTTCGAGCGCCTTTGCAAATACCGGCCTGATTTCGATATCGTGACGATCGCCTCCCTCGCTGAGAAGCACGGTCCGCGTTCATGATTTCTGGCTTTGATGCGAAGAAACTGGTCGCTTCGGCGACAGGGTTCACTGTTGCCAATGTTCAGGCGGGCATGGAACCCTTCCTGCTGGCTGATATGGCGAGGGCAGGGCAGCCAGTTGCCTATGTCATGTCTGACGGCCACCGGATGGCGGACCTCGAGCAGATGCTCGGCTTTGTTGCGCCAGACATTCCGGTGCTGACGCTACCCGCCTGGGATTGCTTGCCCTATGACCGAGTTTCGCCGAGCGCTGATACGTCGGCACGACGTCTCGCCGCTCTCTCTGGCCTGATTGCCCACGCGCGCAAACCGCATCCCGCAATCGTGTTGGTAACCGTCAACGCGATGATGCAGAAGATCGCGCCTGCCGATGTGATTGAAAGCCTCGCCTTCTCCGCCAAGCCCGGCAATACGATCCGCATGGATGATATCGCGGCGCGGTTGGAGCGAAACGGTTTCGACCGTGTTCCAACTGTTCGCGAAGTCGGCGAATTTGCCGTACGCGGCGGTATCCTCGATGTCTTCGTCCCCGGAAGCGAGGAGCCGGTTCGACTCGATTTCTTTGGCGATACGCTGGAAACCATCCGCACCTTCGATCCAGCCAGCCAGCGCACGACAGGTCAGGCACGAGCGCTCGATCTGAACCCCATGAGCGAGGTGACGCTGACGCCGGAAACCATCAGCCGTTTCCGCAAGTCGTATCTCTCTACATTCGGCGCGGCAACGCGTGACGATGCGCTTTATCAGGCGGTGTCCGAAGGCCGGCGCTATGCAGGCATGGAGCACTGGCTACCGCTGTTTTACGAGAAGCTGGAAACCGCTTTCGATTATCTCTCAGGCTTCCGTATCGTCACCGATCATACGGCGCGTGAGGCGGCACTGGAGCGCTCAAAGCTCATTCTGGACTACTATGAGGCACGCCAGTCGACCGGCACCGGCGGGAAGGGCGGTGCTGCACAGTCGGCTCCTTACAAACCTCTATCGCCCGGCCAACTCTATCTGGAGGGCAAAGGCTTCGGCGCGTTACTGGATGCCGTTCACGCCATTCGCCTGACGCCGTTCAATGAGCACGAGGGCGAGAGGCGCAAGATCGTGACGGTCGATGCGCATGCCGGTCCACGCTGGGCGAAGGCGCAGGCAGAAGCGGAGCAGCAATCCCGTGACGAGCGGACAAACGTTTTCGATCTCGTGGTCAAGCACATTGCTGATAAGCGGGCGGAAGGATCCAAGGTTCTGATTACCGGCTGGTCTGCCGGTTCGCTTGATCGACTTCTGCAAGTGCTGGACGAGCACGGGCTCAAGCGGATCAAGCAGATCGAAAAGCTCTCGGACCTACGCAAGCTGGACAAGGGCGAGGCCGCTTCCGCGGTGCTGAGTCTTGAAGCTGGCTTCGAAACCGGCGATCTCGTTATCATTGGCGAGCAGGATATTCTCGGCGACCGCATGGTGCGCCGTTCCAAGCGCCGCAAGCGCGGAGCAGATTTCATTTCGGAAGTGGCGGGCCTCGACGAAGGTTCGCTGGTCGTCCATGCCGAACACGGCATTGGCCGCTTTGTCGGTCTGGTGACGATCGAGGCCGCCGGGGCGCCACGCGCCTGCCTTGAACTGCATTATGCGGATCAGGCCAAGCTTTTCCTACCCGTTGAAAACATCGACCTGCTGTCGCGTTATGGATCTGACGCTGCGGAAGCCCAGCTGGACAAGCTGGGTGGTGGTGCCTGGCAGGCTCGCAAGGCCAAGCTCAAGAAGCGGCTGCTGGATATGGCGGACGCGCTTATCAAGCTGGCTGCAACGCGCATCACGCGCCGTGCCCCGGTATTGGAAACGCCCGAAGGACTATACGACGAATTTGCCGCGCGCTTCCCCTATGATGAGACGGAAGATCAGGCGAACGCCATCGATTCTGTGCGCGAGGATCTGGCCGCCGGTCGCCCGATGGATCGCCTCGTTTGCGGTGACGTGGGCTTTGGCAAAACGGAAGTTGCGCTTCGTGCAGCCTTCTTCGCAGCAATGAATGGCGCGCAGGTGGCGGTCGTCGTGCCGACGACCTTGCTCGCCCGTCAGCATTATAAAACCTTCCGTGAGCGCTTCCGTGGGCTGCCGATCCGGGTGGAGCAGGCATCGCGGCTCGTGACGACCAAGGAGCTTAACCAGACCAAGAAGGATCTGGCCGAAGGTAAGGTGGATATCGTCGTCGGCACGCATGCGCTTCTCGGCACCGGCATAAAGTTCGCCAATCTCGGCCTGCTCATCATTGATGAAGAGCAGCATTTCGGCGTGAAGCACAAAGAAAAGCTGAAAGAGCTGAAGAGCGACGTCCACGTTCTGACGCTGTCTGCGACGCCAATCCCGCGCACATTGCAGCTGGCCATGACCGGCGTTAGAGAACTTTCGTTGATCACGACCCCGCCGGTAGACCGCATGGCGGTGCGTACCTTCATCTCGCCCTTCGATCCGCTGGTCATCCGCGAAACCTTGATGCGCGAGCACTATCGCGGCGGCCAGAGCTTCTATGTCTGCCCGCGTCTGGCAGACCTGCCGGATATTCAAGCCTTCCTGCAATCGGATGTGCCGGAACTGAAGGTGGCCGTGGCGCATGGCCAGATGCCAGCAGGCGAGCTGGAAGACATCATGAATGCCTTCTACGATGGCAAATATGATGTCCTGCTGTCCACGACCATCGTTGAGTCCGGCCTTGATGTTCCGACTGCCAACACGCTGATCGTTCACCGCGCCGATATGTTCGGTCTGGCGCAGCTCTATCAGCTGCGTGGTCGCGTTGGCCGTTCCAAGGTGCGCGCCTTCGCGCTGTTTACGCTGCCGGTTAACAAGCAGCTGACCACGATGGCAGAGCGTCGCCTGAAGGTTCTTCAGTCGCTCGATACGTTGGGCGCAGGCTTCCAGCTTGCCAGCCACGACCTCGATATTCGCGGCGCAGGAAACCTGTTGGGTGAGGAGCAATCCGGCCACATCAAGGAAGTCGGCTTCGAGCTTTATCAGCAGATGTTGGAGGAAGCGGTAGCCGAGGTGAAGGGCGAGGACGAGATTCTGGATACAGGCTGGTCGCCACAGATCTCTGTCGGCATCACGGTCATGATCCCGGAAAACTACGTTCCCGACCTGCACCTGCGTATGGGCCTCTACCGCCGCCTGGGCGAACTCAGCGAGTTGAAGGAGATCGATGGTTTCGGCGCCGAGATGGTGGATCGCTTTGGTCCGATGCCAGTCGAAGTGCAGAACCTTTTGAAGGTTGTCTTCATCAAGTCTCTCTGCCGCACGGCCAATGTGGAAAAACTGGAGGCCGGTCCGAAGGGTGTCGTCCTGCAGTTCCGCGACAAGCAGTTCCCCAACCCGGCGGGGCTCGTGGGTTATATTGCAAAACAGGGCAGCATGGCAAAGATCAGGCCAGACCACAGCGTGTTCCTTAACCGTGATCTGCCAACGCCGGAAAAGCGTCTCAGCACGGCTGCGCAGATCATGGTGCAACTCGCGGATCTGGCAAAGCATGCCTGATTGGGGGAGGTCAGGCCGGGTTGTCCGGCTTGACCGCCAGAGCCGCTTCACTCTGTCCGGCGACCGGCGGTGGGAGACTGGTGCCTCGCTTGCGTTCGCGAATGAGCGTCAGAAGCCCGGAACCGACGATGAGGGCGATGCCGACCGCCATCCAGCCATCGACTGAGTCGCCAAAAACCAGATAGCCGAGCAGGATGGCCCACAGCATCTGGCTGTACTGGATGGGCGTCACGATGGCAGCGGGCGCATAATAGGAAGCGATCATCAGAAGCACAGTGCCCACAGCTGCCAAAAGACCAAAAACCGTCAACAGGAAGAGGTCCCACGCTGTCGGCATCATCAGGGTAGGCACCATCAGCACGGCGCAGATGATCAGGCTCCCAAGGATTCCGGCGCCATACATCGAGATATTCTTCTCGCTCGGACCCAGCTTGCGGTAGATGATGACCGAGACGGCGCCGGTGAAGCCTGAAGCGAGTGCCGTCAGGTGACCAAAAGACAGTTCTCGAAATCCGGGTCGCAAGACGACAAGCACGCCGACAAAGCCGATAATGACAGCTGCCCATCGCTTTGCTCCCACCCGCTCCTTCAGGAAAATGACCGACATGATTGTCGCGAACGACGGCAGGAGGAAGATGAGGCAGAACGCTTCCGCCATCGACAGTTCAGTAAAGGCGACGATGCTTCCCACTGTGCCAATGGTCGCGCAAACGAAACGCAGAAGCCAGAGCGGGCGGTTTGTCGTGCGCACCATGTCGCTCCAGCGATCACCCTTCTTCAGCAGGAACGGGACCGCCGCAAAACCAACCACCGTTCCAATGAAGCCTGCCTGAAAGGCCGGAACGCGTCCTTCGACGAGTTTCACCGCGGCATCGCTGAAGGAGTAGGCTGCAAAGCAGAGAAAGGCGATGAGAATGCCTTTGAGGGTTGTATCTTGACTGGACAAGGGAGCGATTCCGGCAGGTGTTGTCCTGTCGGATTAGGCTTCTCTTACAAAGGCGTCAATTCAAGTTCGCGCGGGCTTCTGCTTTTGCTTTCGCAATGTCCACGAATGCGTTCGCCAGAACATCCGGCGTTTGAGCCCCACTCACCGCGTATTGTTGCTCGATGATGAAGAAGGGAACTCCGTTGACGCCCATCTTCTGCGCGGCTTCAATCTCGCCCAGAACAGTGTCTTTGTCGGCATCCGAATTCAGCAATGCTGCAATTACATCCTGCTGAAGCCCGGCCTGAACCGCGATATCGAGCAGAACCTTGGTATCGCCTATATTGCGGCCTTCCTCGAAGTTTGCCTTGAACAAGGCCGTCACGATACGGTCCTGAACATCGCGACCGTCCATTGAAGCCCAATGGATAAGGCGATGCGCATCAAGCGTGTTAGGGCCGACTTTGATCGCTTCGAAATTGAAGTTGATTCCAACGTCACGGCCGAGTTCCGTCAGCATATCGTGAGCGCGCTTGACGGCTTCTGCACCGCCCAGCTTTTTCTCAAGCGCTGCCTTCTGGTCAACGCCCTCGGCGGGGTAATCAGGATTCAGGCGGTAGGGCCGCCAATTGATGTCGATCTGCACCTGATCTTGCACTTCGGCAATCGCGAGTTCGAGGCGCGCCTTGCCGAGATAGCACCATGGGCAAACCACGTCGGATACAAGGTCAATGGTCAGCTGTTCCATGAGGGCCATCCGTCAGTTGGTTCGTTTGTTCGCTACTTCTGCGCTCGCGCATCCCACCAGGTAGGCAGCTGGTAGCCGTAAAGGGGAAGTTTGTCGCTATGCTCTATGTGCTTCCAGCGCGCAACCCATTGCTCCGGAATGTGATAGAGCGGAACAAGATAGTTGCCGGCAAGTAGCAAGCGGTCGTAGGCGCGAACTGCCGTCTCGAAATCCTCACGCGAGCGGGCGTTCAGCATGGCCTGGATGACGCGGTCGACATCTGGGTCTGCAAGTCCGGCGAAGTTGAAACTGCCTTGGCGGTCCCTGGAATCACTCCCCCAACGGCCAATTTGCTCAATGCCGGGCGAAAGCGATGAGGGGTAGGATTTCATGATGATGTCGTAGTCGAAGTTGCCGGAACGGCTCTGGTACTGCGCATCATCGACTGTGCGGATCGAAAGATCGACACCGATCATCTTCAGCGTTCGCTGGAACGAGATGGCGACTTTTTCCTGGTCCTGATTTTGAGTCATGATCTCGAAGGCGATCGGCACGCCGGAATCATTCACCATCTTGCCGCCCTTGATGGAGTAGCCGCCCTTCCTGAGGGTTTCCACCACATCACGCAGCACCTTCCGGTCGCCACCGGAGCCATCCGTCGCAGGGAACTCGGTCTTGCCGTCCAGGATGTTCTTCGGGATCCTTTTTACGGCATCGCCAAGCAACGCCAGTTCTTTCTGATCGGCGGGTTTTCCCAGAGAAGACAGGCTGGAATTCTGCCAGTAGCTCTGCGTACGCGTATAAGCGCCGTCGAACAGGTTGCGATTGGCCCATTCAAAATCGAATGCCGTCGCCAGAGCCTTGCGAACATGCTCGTTCTGGAAAGCCGGGCGACGAAGATTGAAGACGAACCCGACCATGCCGGAGGGCACATTCGGCTTGAACACGTCCTTGATGACATCACCGGTCGCAACTGCCGGAAAGTCGTAAGCGCGCGACCAGTGAGTCGGGTTACCTTCCAGGTAGACGTCGATTGCGCCCTTCTTGAATGCCTCGAACAGGGTGTTTTCCTGAAGGAAATATTCGACAGACAGCTCGTCGTAATTGTCGAACCCGACCTTCGACGGGATGTCCTTGCCCCAGTAATTAGGATCTCTCTCATAAACGATCTTCTGGCCGGGATTGACGGCCTTCACCTTGTAGGGACCGGAACCCGTTGGAATCGTCAACGAGGATTGATCGAACGTTGCAGGGTTTATGATGTGCTTCGGCAGGATGGGAGTGCCGGAGGCGAGAATCAGCGGAAACTCCCTGTCCGCCAGCTTATTGAAGGTGAAGCGCACGCTCCGCTCGCTAACCTTTTCCATTTTCTCGACAGGCTTCAGGCGGGCATTGAAGGGTGTGCGGCCCTTGTCCCGCAGAACCTCCATGCTGAAAATGACGTCTTCCGGCGTTACCGGTTGCCCATCGGACCATTTCGCCTTCGGATTCAGATTGAACTGGATATAGGTCCGCGCCTCATCCCATTCGACGCTTTCTGCCAGCAGGCCGTAAAGCGTAAAGGGTTCATCGGACGAACGCACCATCAGGCTCTCGTAAACGAGGTTGCCGAATATGTTGTCCCACATTCCGCGGGCCGTCGTGCGGATGCTCTTCAGATTGAACGGATTGAGACTATCGTACGTGCCGACGACGCCATAGGCGATCTTGCCGCCCTTTTTGACAGATGGATTGACGTATGGGAAATTTTTGAAGTCGGCTGGTAGCGCAGGATTTCCGTGCATTGCAATGCCATGAACAGGTTCCGAATGGGCGGCCCCCGCCAAGGCAAGCAACATAAAAGAAAGCGTGGTCAAACGGCGCATGGTCTTAACGTCCTGTCAAAGTCGATTCGCACGGAGCCTAGCCTATAGCTCGCAATGACTTCAATCGGCGGACCTAAAAGATCAATATGCCGTGTAGTTTCGCAAAACTAATGCTGGATATCCGCCGCCACGCGATGTAACAGGGGTGCAAATCGGGTGGGTCATTCAAATGCCTCATTTGAACGACAGTGGAGCGACACCGCACCCGGCATGAAGCGGCACAGCTGCTTCTCACAACCGCTTTCAGGAGACGGATCTCGGTATGATGCTTAAGGCAAACAAGGTTCTGCGGACTGCCCTGTCCGCCCTCGCAATCTCAATCTCGGCTGCCCCGATGGCGGTTTCCGCGCAGCAGGATACCGCTCCGGCTGGTGCACCGCCACTCGGCTGGTTCAAGACCTGCGACAAGCAGGATGACAGCGATGTCTGCGCCGTCCAGAACGTGCTGCTCTCGCAGAACGGTCAGTTGATCACGGCTGTCGGCCTGATCACCGTCGAAGGCAAGGTCAACCGCAAGATCCTTCAAGTTTCGGTTCCGTCTGCTCGCCTGATCCAGCCTGGCGTGGTCATGCAGATCGATGGCGGCAAGGGCCAGAAGCTCGATTACGTACTCTGTATCCCGGACCGTTGCACGGCTGAAGTGGTCTTGACCGACGCCATGATCGCGAGCCTGAAGAAGGGCAGTGAAGTCGTGTTCACGTCCATCAACTTCCGTCGCGCTCCGAACCCGATCAAGGTCGCACTGAGCGGCTTTACGGGTGCATTTGATGGCGCACCGATCTCACAGTCGCAACTGGCAGAAAGCCAGCGCAATCTGCAGGAAAGCATGCAAAAGAAGGCAGAAGAAGCGCGTAAGAAGCTTGAGGACGCCCAGAACGCTGCAAAGACCGGCCAGTAAGGCGGATCGCAAAGTTGCTATGGCAAAAGGGGATGCCGATTGGTATCCCCTTTTTGATTCTACGTTGTTCGCGTCAGTGCGCCATCATGGCCTTGGGCTTGAATTGACCGGTTGGCGCGACCTCGAATACTTGCGCGACCTGCGGGTTCTTCAAGGGCACGCCGCTGTCGTCGTGCACGAGATTTTGCTCGGAGACGTAGGCCACGTAGGCTGTCTCGTCGTTCTCTGCCAGCAAATGGTAGAAGGGCTGATCCTTGTGCGGACGGATCTCGGCCGGGATCGCATTCCACCACTCTTCGGTATTCGAGAATTCGGGATCCACGTCGAACACAACTCCCCGGAACGGAAAGATCTTGTGACGCACGACTTCCCCGATCGTAAATTTTGCGCTGCGTTGTTTCATGGCTCAGATTCCTTTCCCGGTAGATGTGGGAATTCATAAATCTGACATCAAGACCTGAATCTTTCCTCAAGAACCCTCGAAGACGGCTTATTGCTTCTTTGGCATGGTTGCCAGGATAACGCCCCCGGTGACGAGAACAATGCCGGCGGCGTGATAGGCGTGAAAGGCTTCGCCCAGAAACACAACTGCCATGATGATCGAAAGCGGCGGCATGAGGTATAAGGTAACGCCCGCCATGGCGGGACCGAACACCCGCACGGCATGCTGAAAGCAGTAAAAGGCGGCAAGCGAAGCAAAGGCAATGATGCCTGCCAGCTTGAACCAGGCCATCTGCGTGTGAGGCAGAAGGCCGCCAAAGTGGTAATCGATGATGGCGAGAGGAAGCAGGCAAATCGCGCCTGATGCCGCCAGCAGGCAGAAAAGAGAGAGCGGGGCAACCTCGGCAGCCCGCGGGCTACGCAGCAGTAACGAATAGGCCGCAAAGGCAATGGCGGCAATGAGAATGCCAAAGTCGCCAATGTTGAAGCGAAGGTGGAGGAGGGCGCTCAGATCTCCCTGCAAAACAATGGCAGCAACTCCTGTAAAGGCGATAACCATGCCAACGATCTCGCGTGCAATCAGTTGGCGGCTTTGAAACAGCCACTGGAACAGAATGATGAAGAGTGATGACGTCGTATAGATTAACGTGGCATTTGATGCCGAGGTCGCCGTAAGCGCCCAATAGACGACGCCGCCGCAGATACCCATGCCGAGGATGCCAAGCATCAACCAATAGCCGGTATGCCTGCGCACAAACGCAATACCAGCCAATCGGTCATGCCAGACAAAGGGAAGGATTATCAGGGCCGCGCCGAACCATCGAATGAACGCGGTGATAAACGGACCAATTTCGCCCAGAATTCCGCGGCCGAAAATGATGTTGCTGGAGAAGAATACGGGAGCCAGAAGGAAGAGTGCCCAGTCATAAGCCACTGGAGGCTGCGTCGAGATCGACTTAGTCATTTTCACAGCGCCGTAGTTGTCTTGGCGCTAACGTATCAGCAAAGCTGGCACGAAGGATAAGCGCAGGAAGAATGAGGGGAGCCGCCCTATGAGGCGCCCCCCTCCGAAGTTTCTCAGGCAGAGTAGTACATATCGAATTCGACCGGATGCGGCGTCATTTCGAAACGCATGACTTCCTGCATCTTCAGTTCGATATAGGCATCGATCTGGTCATCATCGAACACACCGCCAGCCGTCAGGAATTTGCGATCCTTGTCCAGGCTTTCAAGCGCCTCGCGCAGAGATCCGCAAACCGTTGGGATCTTCTTCAACTCCTTTGGTGGCAGATCATACAGGTCCTTGTCCATGGCCTTGCCAGGATGGATCTTGTTCTTGATACCGTCGAGGCCAGCCATCAGCATGGCAGCAAAACCAAGATAGGGGTTCTGAGCCGGATCCGGGAAGCGTACTTCAACGCGCTTGGACTTGGGGCCTGTTCCGAACGGAATACGGCAGGAAGCAGAACGGTTGCGGGCGGAATAGGCCAGCAGCACCGGTGCTTCATAGCCGGGAACCAGACGCTTATAGGAGTTCGTCGTCGGGTTGGTAAAGGCGTTGATTGCCTTGGCATGCTTGATGATGCCACCGATATAGTACAGGCAGCTTTCGGAAAGGCCGGCATACTCGTCGCCAGCAAACGTCGGCTTGCCGTCTTTCCAGATGGACTGGTGAACGTGCATGCCCGAACCGTTGTCGCCATAAATAGGCTTCGGCATGAAGGTCGCCGTCTTGCCATAGGCATTGGCGACCTGATGCACGACATACTTGTAGATCTGCATCTTGTCGGCGTTGCGAACCAAGGTGTCGAACTTCACGCCAAGCTCGTGCTGCGCGGCCGCCACTTCGTGGTGATGCTTTTCAACAACGACGCCCATTTCTGCCAGAACCGTCAGCATTTCGGAACGCATGTCCTGAAGGCTGTCGACGGGCGGAACCGGGAAATAGCCGCCCTTGACGCGCGGGCGATGGCCAAGGTTGCCGGTCTCGTAATCTGTGTCGTCGTTCGATGGCAATTCCGACGAGTCGAGCTTGAAGCCGGTATTATAGGGATCAGCCTTGTATTTCACGTCATCGAAGATGAAGAATTCTGGCTCGGGTCCGACGAAAACCGTGTCGCCGATGCCAGACGCCTTGAGGTATGCCTCGGCCTTCTTGGCTGTGCCGCGTGGGTCGCGGTTATAGGCTTCGCCTGAAACCGGATCCAGAATGTCGCAGATCACGACCATGGTGGACTGAGCGAAGAAGGGGTCCATGTGTACCGTTGCCGGATCGGGCATCAGTACCATGTCGGATTCGTTGATTGCTTTCCAGCCGCCAATGGAGGAACCATCGAACATGACGCCATCGGCGAACATGTCCTCGTCGACGGCTACGACGTCCATCGTGACATGATGCAGCTTACCCTTGGGGTCGGTAAAGCGCAGGTCCACGAACTTGACGTCATTCTCCTTGATCTGCTTCATGATGTCGCTTGCGGTCGTCATGGAATCTCCCATTAATCAATATGTTAGTCGTTTGCCCGGCTCTAGTCGGCCGGGTTTGTCAGATTGCGTCTACGCCGGTTTCGCCGGTACGGATGCGAACAACTTCTTCAACGTTGGAGACGAAGATCTTGCCATCGCCAATGCGTCCAGTTTGGGCCGCGTTGCGAATTGCATCGATCACAGCATCCACGTTTTCATCGGCCAGCACCACTTCGACCTTAACTTTAGGAAGGAAGTCAACAACATACTCGGCGCCGCGATAAAGCTCGGTATGCCCCTTCTGCCGCCCGAAACCCTTCGCTTCCGTTACGGTGATGCCTTGCAGCCCGACCTCTTGAAGCGCTTCTTTGACTTCGTCCAGTTTGAAAGGCTTGATGATCGCTTCAATCTTTTTCATGAGAAAATAACTCTCCGCTTCTCCCTCGAAAACGGGTTATGCCCGTTTGCCCAACTAGATGCACGTAGCGTGCCAACCGCATGGAGCGGCAAAGAATTTTTGGTTCCGGATCTAGAACCCTCCTCCTGCTTGATTGCAGGCTATGGTCTCACGATGCACAATGCAAGGGGAAGCTGATGAGAGCGAATCCGTCCAAAAATGCACAAGAAATCCGCATTTCAATAAGATCAAAAAATGTGCAAAAGCACAAATAATAATCTCGTATTGACTTCCAACCTGAAGCTCAAGGATGAAAACTTGCGGAAATGCTCAAAGATGCTGCGTGATGAAACAATCCTGTTCACCACGCAGGAGGCCGCGGCGGCTGATATAGCGTCGGCGCAGAGTGGAATTGACATCGCTGATCTTATGGAACGGGCAGGCTATGCCGTGGCTGCCTCTGCGCTTCGCCATTTTCCAGAGGCTCGGAAGATAGCGATTCTCTGCGGTCCGGGTAACAATGGCGGCGATGGTTATGTCGCCGCAAGGGTTCTTGCTGGCCATGGATGCAACGTCGCCGTGTTCTCCTGGGGAAGTCCGGCCATCGAGGGTCCGGCGAGAGCTGCGCAAGCGCGATGCCTGCTGCCGATAGATCCAATTTCCGCCTACGTTCCTGAACGAGGTGATCTGGTTATCGATGCCTTGTTTGGTGCTGGACTGACGCGCCCTTTGCCCGAGCCTGTCCAGAATCTGATCGAGGCTGTAAAGCGAGCCGATGTGTCGGTCCTGGCGGTCGATCTACCGTCCGGCATCTGCGGGAATCAAGGGCGCATTCGGGGTGCAGCGTTTGCTGCGGATATCACGGTCACATTCGAGGCCCGCAAGCCGGGGCATCTCCTGATGCCGGGCCGCGCATTCTGCGGCACAGTGGAAGTCGAGCCTATCGGCATGCCTCGACGGATCGTCGAGCAACATACCCAATCGGTCTGGGTCAACAGTCCGAAAGCTTGGCAAAATGAATACCCCTTGATTGAAGCCGATACGCATAAGTACCGTCGCGGGCATCTAGCCGTATTTTCCGGAGGACGCAGCCATACCGGAGCCGCACGTCTCGCTGCCGCTGCGGGCCTTCATGCCGGGGCAGGGCTTGTCACGGTAGGCGTTTCGCCGGATGCGCTCGATGTCGCCGCAGCATCGCTGACCGCGGTGATGGTCAGATCAGTCAGTTCCCGATCAGATGTCGAACAATGGTTGTCCGTGGCCAGGATCCACGCCTGCGTCATCGGCCCCGGATTTGGTGTCGGCGAGACGATCCGAGCCTATATTGAGGTCCTGGCGGCAAAGCCCTGTATTATCGATGCCGACGCAATCACGTCCTTCGCGTCTAACCCCGATCAGTTGTTCGCAACATTCAAGAAAACCGGAAGTTCGTACATTCTGACACCTCATGAGGGCGAGTTTGCACGGCTGTTTCCGGATTTGGCTCAAAATGACAGTATGGGCAAGCTCGAACGGGCCAGACTTGCTGCCGCCCGCTCAGGCGCAGTCGTCATCGACAAGGGACCGGATACGGTGATCGCCTCACCCGATGGACGTTGCCTGATAAATGAGAATGCGCCGCCCTGGCTGGCCACTGCGGGATCCGGCGATGTGCTGGCCGGAATTGCAGGCGCACATTTGGCGCAGGGAATGCCCGCCTATGAGGCCGCCGCCGCTGCAGTCTGGCTTCATGCGCAAGCGGCGCAAAACGCGAGAAGAGGCATGACCGCAGAGGACCTTGTCACTGCAATTCCGTCCGCGGTCGACAGGCTCAATCTCCTTTGAGCTTTTCGAGAAGCCGTTTGGCACCGTTGGGTGCGTTTACTTTGCCGCCTGTGATGAAGAAGGCGAAAACATCTCGAGGGGCCTTGGCGGCCTTCCGGTTTGGGGCGTTCAGCGACAAATCGTCCGGTGTGCCGCCATCTGCATAGATTGAGATGCGGTCTGTCCATTGATCAAGGTCAGGTACCGGATAGCAGGTGTGCACATCATCGGAACCACGCTGCAGGCGCAGATAGACAAAGTCCGACGTCACATCCGCAAACATCGGATATTCCTCATGGTCTGCACACACGGCAGCCACATCGTACTTCGCCAGAAGATCCACGAATGCCTCGCAACAGAAACTTGCGTGACGCGGTTCCACGACGTGGCGAAGCGGTAACCCCCCAAGCGACTTTGGAAGCAGTTGCAGGAAACCTTCGAAATCAGCGGGATCGAAAGCTTTCGTTGCCATGAATTGCCAGAGGATCGGCCCGCGATGAGGCCCAAGCTCGGCAATTCCCTGATTTAGGAACTTGTCGATGGATGGGCCAGCCTCTGCCAATACCTTCCGGTTCGTGCAGTAGCGGCTGGCCTTCAGCGAAAACAAAAAATCATCTGGAACCTCGGAGGCCCATTTTGCAAAGGTCTCCGGCTTCTGGCTTGAATAGTAGGTACCGTTCACCTCGATAGCCGTCAGTTCACGGCTGGCGAACTCCAGCTGCCGTTTCTTGGCCAGCTTTTCCGGATAGAAAGTTCCTTCCCATGGCTCGAAGGTCCAGCCACCGATCCCGGTGCGGATTTTTCCGGTGGCTGCGCGTATTACTGTCATCTCGCCAAACCCTCGATCTCATCCACTACTCTGCCGCTTCGGCCTTGACCTTGACCTGCGGCCTGCGCGTCAAAAGCTCTTTCAGGAATTGCCCGGTATAGCTGCGCTTTTCCTTGACGATTTCTTCCGGAGGGCCACAAGCCACGATTTCACCGCCACCGGTTCCGCCCTCGGGACCAATGTCGATGATCCAGTCGGCAGTCTTGATGACTTCAAGGTTGTGCTCGATCACCACAACAGAATTGCCCTGGTTGACCAGCTCGTGCAGCATTTCCAGTAGCTTGGCGACATCGTGGAAATGAAGCCCGGTTGTCGGTTCATCCAGAATGTAGAGCGTCCGGCCTGTCGAGCGCTTTGAGAGCTCTTTCGCCAGTTTCACGCGCTGCGCCTCGCCGCCCGAGAGCGTATTAGCCTGCTGACCGACCTTGATATAACCGAGACCTACATCGAAAAGCGCCTGAAGTTTGTCCCTGACCGCGGGCACCGCGGAGAAGAACTCAACGCCTTCCTCGACCGTCATGTCCAGAACGTCGGCTATCGATTTGCCCTTGAACAGCACGTCGAGTGTCTCTCTGTTGTAGCGCTTGCCATGGCAAACATCGCAGGTCACGTAGACATCGGGCAGGAAGTGCATCTCGATCTTGATGACGCCGTCGCCCTGGCACGCCTCGCATCGTCCACCCTTGACGTTGAAGGAGAAGCGTCCCGGCTGGTAGCCGCGCGCCTTTGCTTCCGGCAGGCCTGCAAACCAGTCTCTGATCGGCGTGAAAGCACCGGTATAGGTGGCCGGGTTCGAACGCGGTGTGCGGCCGATCGGCGACTGGTCGATGTCGATGACCTTGTCGATGAACTCGAAGCCATCGATGCGGTCGTGCTCCGCTGGAATCTCGCGAGCGCCCATAACCCGACGTGCCGCGGATTTGTAAAGCGTTTCGATGAGGAAGGTCGACTTGCCGCCGCCGGAAACGCCGGTGACGGCTGTAAAGACGCCCAGCGGCACCGATGCAGTAACGTTTTTCAGGTTGTTGCCGCGTGCACCGACAACCTTGATCTCCTTACCCTTCTTGGGTTTGCGTCGTTCTGGCGGAACCGCAACGCCGAGCTCACCCGACAGATATTTGCCCGTGAGGGAGTTCGGGTTATCCATGATTTGTTGCGGCGTGCCTTCAGCAACCACTTTACCGCCATGGATACCGGCGGCCGGGCCGATGTCGACAACGTAGTCGGCTGTCAGAATGGCATCCTCGTCATGTTCGACAACTAGCACCGTATTTCCGATATCGCGAAGATGCTTCAGCGTTTCCAGCAACCTGGCATTGTCTCGCTGGTGTAATCCGATCGACGGCTCGTCAAGCACATAGAGAACACCAGTCAAACCAGAACCGATCTGTGACGCAAGCCGTATACGTTGACTTTCGCCGCCCGAAAGCGTGCCGGAATTTCGGGACAGACTGAGATAATCGAGCCCCACATCGTTCAGGAAGCGCAGCCGGTCGCGAATTTCCTTCAGAATACGAACAGCAATCTCGTTCTGTTTTGCGTTCAGACGAGCAGGAAGGTCCTCGAACCAGTCTCGCGCCTTGCGGATCGACATGTCGGTTACCTGCCCGATATGCAGGGTATCGATCTTGACCGCCAGGGCCTCGGGTTTCAGACGGAAGCCGTCACAGGCCGGGCAGGGTGCCGCGGACATGTAGCGCTCGATTTCCTCGCGCGCCCAGGCACTGTCCGTTTCCTTCCAGCGGCGTTCGAGGTTCGGAACGATGCCTTCGAAGGTCTTCGTCGTCTTGTAGGACCTTGCTCCATCCGCATATTGAAATTCGATCTTCTCCTCGGTCCCGTGAAGGATTGCCTTCTGCGCTTTGTCCGATAGTTTTGACCACCGATCGGAGAGCTTGAACCCGAAAACCTTGCCCAGCCCCTCAAGTGTCTGATTGTAGTAGGGCGAAGAAGATTTCGCCCAGGGCGCAATCGCGCCGTCTTTCAGCGTTCTATCGGGTTCTGGAACGATCAGGTTTTCGTCCACTTTCTGCTGCGCACCAAGGCCATCACAGGTCGGGCATGCGCCGAAAGGATTGTTAAAGGAGAAAAGGCGAGGTTCGATTTCCGGAATCGTGAAACCGGAGACCGGGCAGGCGAATTTCTCGGAAAACAGAACACGCTCATGCGTTTCATTGAGCGACTTATTCGCAGATCCCCCGGCTGAGGTTTCCTCTGGTGGCAAAGGCTTGTCGGCGAATTCTGCGATGGCAAGACCATCCGCCAGCTTCAGGCAGGTCTCCAGACTGTCCGCCAACCGGGCGCCGATATCGTTGCGCACCACGACACGATCCACCACGACATCGATATCGTGCTTGTACTTCTTGTCGAGCGCCGGTACCTCGGCAATCTCGTAGAACTGGCCGTCAACCTTGACGCGCTGGAAGCCCTTTTTCATCAGGTCCGCCAGTTCCTTCTTGTACTCTCCCTTGCGTCCGCGAACCATGGGAGCAAGAATATAAAGGCGTGTCCCATCTCCAAGAGCCAGAACACGGTCCACCATCTGGCTGACCGTCTGGCTTTCGATCGGCAGGCCGGTTGCCGGAGAGTAGGGCACGCCCACGCGCGCAAAAAGCAGGCGCATGTAGTCGTAGATCTCGGTCACCGTGCCGACGGTCGAGCGCGGGTTTTTCGACGTAGTTTTCTGTTCGATCGAGATGGCAGGAGACAGCCCGTCGATCTGGTCGACGTCCGGCTTCTGCATCATTTCCAGGAACTGGCGTGCATAGGCCGAGAGGCTCTCGACATAGCGACGCTGACCTTCGGCATAGATGGTGTCGAAGGCGAGTGAGGATTTCCCCGAACCCGAAAGGCCGGTCATCACGATCAGGCTGTTGCGCGGCAGATCGAGATCTACACCCTTGAGGTTATGCTCGCGGGCACCGCGAATGGAAATCGTCTTGAGTTCGCTCATCGTCTCTTGGCTCTGTGGGAGGTCTGGCCTCATATCTAGTGATCTCTTCGCCACTGTCGAGGCACTTTGGCATAAGTTAATATCTCGTACGCTGGTTACGTGTGATCCCGTTGACAGGATCATAACCAAATACTAGAACAAATAAAGAACAAATTTGGTTGTGGATTAAATGTATCAACATCGCGCCGACGGGGCGGATGCTTTAAGGTATTGCCCAAGCGAAATAGGAGATGCCGCTCGATCGGCAGACAAGGTGTTAAGATGGCAGGTAGCGTCAACAAGGTCATTCTGATTGGGAATGTTGGTGCCGATCCAGAAATTCGTCGCACGCAGGACGGTCGTCCGATCGCCAATTTGCGAATCGCAACCTCGGAAAGCTGGCGTGACCGCAACAGCGGCGAGCGTCGAGAAAAGACCGAATGGCACACCGTCGTCGTTTTCAACGAGGGCCTCTGCAAGGTCGTCGAACAGTATGTGAAGAAAGGTGCCAAGCTTTATATTGAAGGCGCGCTTCAGACCCGCAAATGGCAGGACCAGAGCGGCAACGACCGCTATTCGACGGAAGTCGTTCTGCAGGGCTTCAATTCGACGCTGACCATGCTGGATGGTCGCGGTGAGGGCGGTGGAGCCGGCGGCGGTTACGGGGGCGGCCGCGGATCGTCCACTGGAGGAGATTTTGGTGGTGGCTATGGCGATGATTATGATCGCGCCCCGGCCAGTTCCAGCTCGGGTTCCGGGCGAGGCGGTCAGTCCTCCGGCGGCGGCGGTTTCGCTCGTGATCTGGATGACGACATCCCATTTTGATGTGTGAAAATAAAAGGCGGCCGAGGGTGTCGGTCGCCTTAATTGTTTGGCCCGCTTGATCCGATGGACTGGTTCGTCAGCTATTGAATGCCGATTTGATGCCATCGACCACGAATTGCACAGACAGTGCAGCCAGCAACACGCCCAGCAGTCTGGTCAGTAGCGCCCGACCTGTGACGCCGAGATAGCGGTCAAGTTTCTCAGCAACGATCAGCGCCAGCAGCACAAGCAGCATGACGAAAGCAAGCATGCCAATCAGCAACACACGGTCCAGAGGTGCTGCAAAGGAACCCGCAAGAAGCACGGTTGCGGAAATTGCGCCGGGCCCGGCAATTAGCGGCAGGGCCAGCGGGAAAACTGCGATGTGCTGCACATGATCGATGGAGATGGCGGCCTTTGACGTTTCTTCCTTCCGCTCGTTGCGCTTCTGAAAAATCATTTCGAAGGAAATCCAGAATAGCAGAAGACCGCCGGCAATGCGGAAGGCGCCCATGGAAATACCAAGGATCGAAAGGATTCCAGCACCGAAAACGGCAAACGTCGCCAAGATCCCGAAGGCAATGATCGTTCCGCGAATAGCAACCTGGCGACGCTGTATCGCATCAAGACCTGCAGTCAGTCCCAAGAAGATCGGCGCAAGACCGGGGGGATCGAGTGTAACCAGCAGGGTTGTGAAGGCACTCATGATATTGTCGGCAGATGCCATGATTCCCTCGTCTGCTACTCTTTGTTCTCTACGCACCGTTTAGGCCAAATGTACGCGTCGTGGAAGCGGTCTACCAGCAGATAATTGGCGCGCTTTACGCGATTGAGGCATTCATCTTGTGCATTTCATGTTTGGCTTGTGCGCATCTATGAGGGCAAACACTATGGTCAGCTAGAAGATAGCCAAAAGCCTGTTCAAAACCTGCCGCAAAATTGGCGTTTGAATTGTGCATGGGCTATACACACAAGACTGATTCCGAACAGAGATCGTACCCGATTTGACTGACCAGAGCACACCCGGCGGCGGAAAGCTGCCTCCAGGCATCGAACCCATTTCCATCATGGAAGAGATGCAGCGTTCCTATCTCGACTACGCCATGAGCGTAATCGTGAGCCGGGCGCTGCCCGATGTGCGTGATGGCTTGAAGCCTGTTCATCGTCGCATCCTTTACGGCATGTCCGAACTCGGCATCGACTGGAACAAAAAATACGTCAAATGCGCCCGCGTGACCGGGGATGTGATGGGTAAATACCATCCGCACGGCAATGCCGCGATCTATGACGCATTGGCGCGTATGGCGCAGGATTGGTCGTTGCGGCTGCCGCTGATTGATGGCCAAGGGAATTTCGGTTCCATCGATGGCGATCCACCGGCGGCTGAACGCTATACGGAATGCCGTCTGCAAAAGGCCGCCCACTCGCTGCTGGACGATCTCGACAAGGAAACCGTCGATTTCCGCGATAACTATGACGGTACCCTGTCGGAACCTGTTGTCGTTCCTGCAAAGTTTCCGAACCTGCTCGTCAATGGCGCTGGTGGTATCGCCGTCGGTATGGCGACCAACATTCCGCCGCATAATCTGAGCGAAGTCATCGATGGCTGTATTGCGCTCATCGATAATCCGGCAATCGAACTCCTTGATCTGATGCAGATCATTCCGGGTCCCGACTTTCCGACCGGTGCCTTGATCCTCGGCCGGTCCGGCATCCGTTCGGCCTATGAGACGGGTCGTGGTTCGGTCATCATGCGCGGCCGCGCAACCATTGAGCCGATGCGCGGCGATCGCGAGCAGATCATCATTACCGAAGTTCCCTATCAGGTGAACAAGTCGGCAATGATCGAAAAGATGGCCGAGCTCGTGCGCGAAAAGCGCATTGAGGGCATCTCGGATCTTCGAGATGAGTCCGATCGCCAGGGTTACCGTGTCGTCGTCGAGCTGAAGCGTGATGCGAATGCCGAGGTCATTCTGAATCAGCTGTATCGCTACACGCCGCTTCAGACATCGTTCGGCTGCAACATGGTTGCGCTGAATGGTGGTAAGCCTGAGCAATTGACTTTGCTCGACATGCTGCGGGCCTTCGTCAGCTTCCGCGAGGAAGTCGTCAGCCGCCGCACCAAGTATCTGCTTCGCAAGGCGCGCGATCGTGCCCATGTGTTGGTGGGCCTTGCCATTTCCGTGGCCAATATCGATGAGATCATCAATCTCATCCGTCGTGCCCCCGATCCGCAGACCGCGCGTGAGCAGTTGATGGAGCGCCGCTGGCCGGCGAAGGATGTGGATGCCTTGATCCGCCTGATCGATGATCCGCGTCATCGCATCAACGAAGACGGCACATACAATCTGTCGGAAGAGCAGGCCCGTGCGATTCTTGAATTGCGCCTTGCTCGCCTGACGGCACTCGGACGCGATGAGATCGCTGACGAATTGAACAAGATTGGTGCCGAGATCAGCGATTATCTCGATATCCTCTCGTCGCGTCTGCGTATCCAGCAGATCGTCAAGGATGAACTGACCGCAGTCCGTGACGAGTTCGGTACCCCGCGCCGGACGGAGATCATGGAAGGCGGCCCGGACATGGACGATGAGGATCTCATCGCCCGTGAAGATATGGTCGTCACTGTTTCGCATCTCGGCTATATCAAGCGTGTACCGCTGACGACCTATCGCGCTCAGCGTCGCGGTGGCAAAGGCCGTTCCGGCATGGCGACCCGGGATGAAGATTTCGTCACGCGCCTGTTCGTTGCCAACACGCACACGCCAGTTCTGTTCTTCTCGTCGCGCGGTATAGTCTACAAGGAGAAGGTCTGGCGTCTTCCTATTGGCACGCCGCAGTCCCGCGGCAAGGCGCTCATCAATATGCTGCCGCTAGAGCCGGGCGAACGCATCACCACCATCATGCCGTTGCCGGAGGACGAAGACAGCTGGGCAAATCTTGACGTCATGTTCTCGACGACACGTGGTACCGTGCGTCGAAACAAGCTGTCCGATTTCATCCAGGTCAATCGCAACGGCAAAATTGCGATGAAGCTCGAGGAAGAGGGCGATGAGATCCTCTCGGTCGAGACCTGCTCTCCGCCGAATGCGGACCTCGGTCTGCCGGGCGACGACGTTCTTCTGACGACGGCACTTGGTCAGTGCATCCGTTTCCCTGTGGAAGACGTGCGTGTCTTTGCCGGTCGCAATTCCATTGGGGTCCGTGGCATTACCCTGGCAGAAGGCGACCGTCTGATTTCGATGACGATTGTTGGGCATGTTGCAGCAGAACCATGGGAGCGTGCGGCCTATCTCAAGCGTTCGGCTGCGGAGCGTCGCGCCGCAGGAGTCGACGAGGATGATATTGCGCTTGTCGGCGAGGAAGTGACTGAGGAAGGCCAGCTTTCGGATGAGCGTTACGAGTATCTGAAGGCACACGAGCAGTTCGTTCTGACAATCTCGGAGCGTGGTTTCGGCAAGCGTTCGTCGTCCTACGATTTTCGGACATCCGGCCGTGGTGGCAAGGGGATCCGCGCGACGGATACCTCGAAGACCAACGAGATTGGTGAACTTGTCGCGGCATTCCCAGTCGAGGATAAGGATCAGCTTATGCTCGTTTCAAACGGTGGCCAGCTCATCCGTGTTCCGGTCGATGGCATCCGTATTGCCAGCCGTGCAACCAAGGGCGTTACAATCTTCTCGACTGCGAAGGATGAGAAGGTGGTGTCAGTCGAGCGTATCAGTGAGCCGGAGGGCGACGAGTCGGGCAATTTGCCGGAGGAAATCGCCGGGGAAACCGGTGACCTTGGCGCCGCACCATCAGAAGGTTCAGGCGACGGCCCGACCAACGAGTAATAGCCGCACTAGCGAAGTTGCAAAGGCCGCACCGATCTGATCGGTGCGGCCTTTGCGTTTTAAGGGAGACCTTCGCTTCTCGAAAATGGCACGCCGCACTGACATGGTCCCCGTGTTTAAACGGGGGACAAAGTCTTGGAAAACGCAGCGGAATTTTTGGAATCTTATATACGACTCATTGACTCCACTTTCCTGACACAATACTGGACAAATCGAGACAAGTTTTAGGCCTGACGTTTGCCTGGCGGTCCTGCCGATCCCGCGAACGTGCCTTTGCTGCCTCTCAGGGGTTCAGGAGAGTGTGATGGAAATTGAGAGAAATTTGGCCTCGTTGCGGCCGTTGATGTCTGGCGCTGCCGCGACGGCCGGTCTGGCAATATCGATTGCTGGTTTGCCTGTCGTAGCCAACGCCCAGCAGGCGGCAACGAATGCGCGCACAGGTTCTGCCGCGGCGACTGATGACGAGACGGTGTTGAACCGCGTGATAGTAAGCGGCCAAGGTGGCAAGGGCCCCAACACCAATGAGCGTACGACGGGCATTTCTCGGCTTTCGGCCTCCATCAAGGAAACGCCCAAAACGATCAATGTCGTGCCAGCACAGATCATAGAAGAGCAGCGCGCTACGACACTGGAGCAGGCACTGCGCAACGTTCCCGGCATCACGCTTTCCACGGGCGAAGGCAATGGCGGACAGAACGGTAGCCAATTCCGTATCCGCGGTTTCCAGGCGCGCAGCGATGTCTATGTCGACGGCCTGCGCGATTTCGGAGTCTATTCCCGCGATACGTTCAACACGGAAGATGTTCAGGTCTTCAAGGGTCCCTCCGGTGATAACTTCGGCGCTGGAAACACGGGCGGCCTGATCAACCAGAGCAGCAAAAAGGCTCGTCTCGAAAACTTCACGAAGGTCGACCAGTCCGTTGGCACGGGGCCAACCTACCGCACGACCGTCGATACGAATTACCAGATCAATGATACGACGGCGATCCGCTTCAATGGCGTCTATCACAAGCAGGACGTCGCGGACCGTGACAACGTCACGTCAGATCGCCGTGGTTTCGGCGTCGATTTCGGCATGGGTATCGGCACCGAAACGGAATGGCATCTGAGCTACAGCTATCTGCACGGCGATGGTGTTCCGGACTACGGTCAACCGATGGTACAGGGCTCGAATGGCATTTATCTTCCAGCCGCGGAGTATGGCTTCGATCCGTCGATCTCCTATGTGCGCTCGACCAACAAGGACGTCACCAACAACCATATGTTGGGATCATCCCTCCGCTCTGAACTGACGGATTGGTTAACAATCACGAACGACACGCGCCTGACGATTTACAATCGCGACTTCAGCGGCACTACAGTAGGTTCTTGCGCCAATAGCGCTACATCAACCTGCGCAACAGATTTCTTCCGCGGAAACCGTGCTGCAAACTACAGCCTTAGTGCAGGTGGCGGCCTGACTTACGATCAGGAAGGTTGGGCGATCCAGAACGTCACAGCCGCTCAGATGGAATTTGAAACCGGGTCCGTTCGCCATAAGGCCGTTGTGGGTCTTGATGTCAGCTTCCAGAACGATGAGCGCGTCAACGGTTCCTGGCCGACCTGGACGAACCGCAATATCGAGTCCCTGTTCAATCCCCGCTACTACTACAATTTCTCGCCGGTCTATGATTATGCCGGCAAGCGGACGCTTGATGCGACGAATGTTGGCTTCTTTGTCAGCGATCGCGCTTATCTGACTGATGAGTTCTCGGTGCTTGGCGGTTTGCGCATCGATTACTTCAAAACGGAGCTGGAGCAGAGCGGCGCCTCCGTTTCGCAGAGCGATACGGCATACAATCCGTCTGCTGGCATTGTCTGGGAGCCGAACAAGAACCTGTCGCTCTATGCATCCTTCGCTCGTACCCACAAGCCGGTCTCTACCGACATTGCGGCTCTGACAGGCAATGCTGCAGAACTGCCGTCGAGCAGCGCGCCGCTGTCGCCGGAGCGTTCGGATACCTGGGAAATCGGCGGCAAGGTTGACCTCCTTGACGGCAAGCTCGGTTTGACGGGCGCGATCTTCCAGGTCGACAAGGACAATTCCTATAACGAAGTGACTGGTCTCCCGGCCGGTGCAGGCGATGCGGCAACCGGTCGCCGGGTTCGCGGCTTCGAAGCTGGCCTCAGCGGCGAGGTGACAGACAAGTGGTCCGTCTTCGCCAATTACGCCTTCCTGGACGGTGAGATCACCGAGTCTGCCACGGTCGCGCAGATCGGCAATGAAGCGCCGAACGTGTCCAAGCATAACTTCAACCTGTGGACCACCTATACGATCGCGGAAGAGATCTCGGCAACCCTTCCAGGTAAGCTGAAGGTCGGCGGCGGTTTCCTCTATGCCAGCTCCTATTGGCTGGATACGGCCAACACGCAGAAGATCCCGAACGCCTTCTCGCTGGATGCTCTGGTGTCCTACGAAACAGATAAGTTCCGTGTGTCCCTCAATGGTTATAACTTGACGGATCACCAGAACTACCAGTCGGGCCAGAGCGGCCGTGCCGTTCCGTCCTCGGGCCGCACCTTCATGCTGACCGTCGGCACCACCTTCTGATCATTGGCCAGAGACAACAATACGCGATGCGCTGCCTGACGGTGGCGCATCGTCTTTGCGTGACAGGATGAAATAACATGTTGATCCAGGTCCCTGATGTCCTGACGAAGGAAGAGTTGAACCATTGCCGAGCCGTTCTCGAGGGTTCGCAATGGGTGGATGGAAAGGTCACTGCCGGTGATCAGGCAGCGAAAGCCAAAAACAATCTGCAGATCCCCGTCGACAGCGAAGAGGCGCGCGTGCTGGGGGAACTGGTGCTCAATGCGCTGGGAAGAAACCCGACCTTCAACTCTGCCGCCTTGCCGCTTCGCGTTCTCCCTCCGATGTTCAATCGCTATGACGTCGGGATGACCTTCGGCGCGCATGTGGACAATTCCATTCGCACCATCCCAGGCTCTGGCGGCATGCGGATGCGCGCTGACGTATCCACGACGATTTTTCTGACCGATCCGGATGAATATGATGGCGGCGAACTCGTCATCGAAGATACGTTCGGCACCCATGCGGTCAAACTGCCGGCCGGCCATATGGTTGTCTATCCCTCGTCCAGCCTCCACCGGGTCGCGCCGATCACGCGCGGCAGTCGCTGGGGTTGCTTCTTCTGGACACAGTCCATGGTGAAGGATGATGGCCTGCGCGCTATGCTCTATGACCTGGACGTCGCGATTATCCAGACCCGCCAGCAACTGGGTGATGACAATCCGGCGGTGCTTGGCCTTGTCAATCATTACCACAATCTCCTAAGGCGTTGGGCGGAACTGTGACGGCAGGTAGTCATGAGACGCTGGTAGAGGTGCAATTGGCGCTCGCACAAGTGCATCTTGACCGACAGGAATACGAAAGCGCCTTGGATCTGCTGCGCGCGGCGGCCCGTGCGAAAGACGCGCGCGCAATCAATATGCTGGGTCGGGCCTATGAGCGAGGCTGGGGCGTACCTCCAGATTGCTCGACTGCCGCAGTCTATTATCGCCAAGCGGCGGACTTGGGAGATGCGTGGGCAATATTCAACCTGGCGGATCTATTGCTGCGCGGTGATGGGGTCGATCAGGATGACGCCGCGGCCTACGCCCTCTACGTGGATGCAGCCCGGCAAGGGCATGCCAAGTCACTCAACATGCTTGGGCTACTGCACGAGGATGGTCGGACAGGCGCGCCGGATGAAAATATCGCGCTTGAATTCTATCGCGCGGGAGCCGCGCAGGGAGATTGCTGGGCGCACCTGAATGCAGCTCGACTTCTGTTGGCCAAGGGCAGCCATTGTGATGCATTTGATCTTCTTGAAAGGTCGGTATCATTTGGATTTCCGGATTTCTGGAAGCATTTGGAGGCTGCGCTCTTGTCATTCAAAGGCGCGCGTGCGGATGCGCTAAAGGCACGTCTGGATATGCTGCTGGCGGAAAAGGGCCTGCCGTGATCGCTATCCCGGACGACACTGTTTCACTGCTTGATTATGAACGTCATTTTCGCGCACGGATCGATCCGGCAATTGGATCATACATCAATGGTCCTGCTGGAGACGGGCAGACGAAACGCGCAAACCGCGAGGCTTTCGAGCGTCATCGTCTGATGCCAAGCGTCTTGAGAGATATGCGCGGCGCTTCGGCGAAAACAGTCCTTCTCGGTTTAGAGATGGCCTACCCCATTCTTCTGGCCCCGACTGCCTATCACCAGCTAGTGCACCCGCAAGGAGAACTTGCAACTGTTGAGGCGGCGGGCCTGGCCAGAACAGTGATGACGGTCAGCCTGCTTTCAAGTGTCGGTCTGGAAGCGATCGCAAAAAAATCGATGTCACCGCTTTGGTTTCAGCTCTATCTTCAGCGGAGACGAGAGGAAACGCTGTCCCTCGTCCGGCGGGCTGAAGCGGCCGGTTACCGCGCTCTCGTCGTAACGGTGGACGCGCCGGTCAATGGAATGCGGAACGCGCAGGCGAGGGCGGGTTTCAAGCTTCCGATGCAGATCCGACCGGTCAATCTGGATGGGTTGGAAGGCTCCGCGCCGGTTCGGGCTGTCAATGGCAGCCCTGTGTTTCAAGGCATGCTCGACGAAGCGGCTCGATGGGAGGATATCGCGTGGCTGAGAGACAATTCTCGCCTACCGCTCATCCTGAAAGGCATCCTCAATCCGCAGGATGCACTGCGCGCCGTCGAACTTGGCGTCGATGGTCTCGTGGTGTCCAACCACGGTGGCCGTATACTGGATGGCCTTCCCGCCAGTCTTGATGTTTTGCCGCTGATTGCTGATCGGCTCGATGGTCGTATCCCTCTTATCCTTGATGGGGGCATTCGTCGCGGGACGGATATCGTCAAGGCGCTGGCATTCGGTGCATCTGCCGTCATGGTGGGTGAACCGGTCCTGCATGCCCTCCACATTGGTGGTATGCCGGGGGTTGCTCACATGCTGACGGTTCTGCAGACAGAGTTCGAAGTGGCGATGGCTCTGCTCGGAAAAGCTTCGCTTGCCGAGATCGATCGTTCGGTGCTTTTCTAATCCCACATAGATGAGTCGAGGAAAAAGCGGTGGTCGATATTCGGGTGAAGACAAGAGAAACCGGAGCGACGTCCGTCTTGGGTGTGCGGGGGCGCGCAGCCTTGCGGACGGTGACCGGCGGTGAACTCGAGGTGGTCACAGGCGTTTCGGAGCCGGGCTTCAACCCGCTCGATCTGCTTTACTCCTCGCTCGCGGCCTGTCTTGTGCTCAGCGTCAAAGGCGCGGTGATCAAGCTGCAAATGCTGGATAGGTTTGAGGGCGTGGAAGCAATTGTCACCGGAGAAAAAGCGCATGATGAGCCTTCCCGCGTTGAAAGCATCACAGCCACACTGAATATTGCAGGTGACTACGATGAAAGCCAGCGCCACGAAATTGCAACGCTGGCGAAACATCTTTGCACGATTAGCAACACGATTGCCGCCGCTCCACCTATCCAATTGCAGGTCAATTCGGCAGCATAACCTTTCTAAAGCCCGCTGATCGATTTTGCTTAATCCTCATCGGGAATGAGGCTGTCGATCCCAAGCAGCGTGAGCTCGTTGACGACTTTTCCAACGCCTGGCACGCGCTTGACATGCGCCACGAGCTTGCGTGCGGTCTGCGCGTCATCGACCTCGCCTTCAATGGTCACCGTGGTCCCGTCGGCGCGAATGTCGATGGTTTCCATAGCGACGAGGTCGAGCGCTTCAATTGCGTCGCTCACCCGCTCTTCCAGATCGTCGCTCAGCTCCATTCCTTTTGTCGCCGGAGTGGTGCGATCGGTGACGCCCTCTTCCAGACCGGTTTCATCGGCGTTGTCCACCTGAAAGCCCTTGTTGCGCTCGCGGTCGAAATTCGCAGCCGTATCGCCATAGGCAGCGTTGGCAACTGGCGCCGCGGTCGCACCGGCCTGATCAGCATAGGGCCATCCGTCGTCGATGTTCCGGGTGTCGTAATCGCGGTAATCTTCCTCGCGGGAAATGTCGTTGACCGATTTCTTGGCGGGCATGATGAGACCTCCTGAGTTTGCTCAGCCGCACAACGTACAGAAGGCGTTATGGTTCTCATTCTTCAGCGAACAGAATGCTTTTCCCATTTCTTCAGCAGCCGGTCCCGCTTGAGACGGGAAAGTTTTCGGATCCAGAATATGCCGTCCAACTGATCAATTTCGTGCTGGATACAGGTGGCGAGAAACCCGTCCGCATGATCCGTGAAAATCTGTCCGTCGAGATCCTGATAGCGGAATTCTATGCGGGAGGGTCTTTCCACTTCGTCTGTCATGCCGGGCATGGACACGCTTCCCTCCGTAAAACGCTGCAGATCGTCGGAAACTGAAACGATTTCGGGATTGATATGGATGTGCAGCGGCTGGTCAGGCGCAAGCTGAATGACCGAAACGCGCTGATCCACCCCGATATGTGCAGCCGTGATCCCGACGCCGGGCGCTGCTCTCATCGTATCCAGAAGGTCGTCGCAGAGGCTCTTCAGCTGGGCGTCAAAAGAGGTAACGCGGGTACAGGGCCGCGAAAGCAATGGGTCGGGGTAACGAAGAATCGTGTGTACAGCCATCGTGTCAACAAATTGGTCTTTGTTAATCTGCGGTCGATATCTGTTAGCACGTCCAATGCATGGCGTGCAGCCTTTCCGATAAAGATCATCATTATGCTGGCTTCGCCTATCCATTTGTTGACAATCGACTTTTCGCAGCCATTCTGCCGACTCGGGCGGATCCACTTCGGCGCAGGCGTTTGGTACAAGGAGCGGCAATGACGGAACTTGACGAAAGCCGTGCGAAACCGCAAACCGATGACGTAGACGAGGATATCTACGCAGAGAACGGCTCTATTCGTTCCGACTTCCTGGCCATGGTTGGCGCTGCGATTGCGGACCGCGATTTGCTGTTCCTCCGGCAGAATGTCGCCTCCTTGCATGAATCCGAGCTGGGTGACCTGCTGGAGTCCATCCTGCCGGATCAGCGTCTGGCGCTCGTCAAACTGCTCGGCAACGACTTCGACCTGACGGCTCTGACAGAAGTCGATGAGGCCATCCGCCTCGAAATCGTCGATCAGATGCCCAATGAGCAGATCGCTGCTGCTATCGGAGAGCTTGATTCTGACGACGCCGTCTACATTCTGGAGGATCTCGATCAGGAAGATCGGGAAGAGATCCTCGCCCAACTGCCGTTCACCGAACGCGTTCGTCTGCGCCGCGCGTTGGACTATCCAGAAAGTTCCGCCGGTCGTCGAATGCAGACGGAGTTTGTGGCGGTGCCTCCGTTCTGGACCGTTGGCCAGACCATCGACTACATGCGGGATGAAGAAGATCTGCCGGAGAGTTTCACGCAGATTTTCGTGATCGATCCCACATTCAAGCTTCTCGGCATCGTGGATCTTGACCGCATCTTGCGCACCAAGCGCCAGGTGAAGATCGAAACCATCATGCGGGAAACCAACTATCCAATCCCCGCCGATATGGACCAGGAAGAGGCGGCCCAACTGTTCGAACAGTACGACCTTCTCTCCGCCGCTGTTGTGGATGAGAACGGCCGGCTCGTCGGTATTCTCACCATTGATGATGTCGTTGACGTCATTCAGGAAGAAGCCGAGGAAGACATCATGCGCCTGGGCGGCGTGGGTGACGAAGAGCTGTCGGACACCATTCCTGAAACATCGCGCTCCCGCGTCCCATGGCTGTTGGTGAACCTGCTGACAGCCCTGCTGGCCGCCTCGGTCATCTCAGTATTTGAGGCCACAATCGAGCAAATCGTAGCACTCGCTGTGCTGATGCCAATCGTTGCAGGCATGGGCGGCAATGCCGGTTCCCAGACGATGACCGTGACGGTACGCGCTCTGGCAACACGCAATCTCGATATCTACAATGCGTGGCGCGTGGTGCGACGCGAGGCGGGTGTGGGCCTACTGAATGGCATCATCTTTGGCGTCCTAATCGGCATTGCCGCTGGACTGTGGTTCCAGGATGTGAACATCGGCGGAATCATTGCGGCTGCCATGCTGATCAACATGATGGCCGCTGCATTGGCCGGCATCATGATTCCGCTTCTCCTTGACAAGGTTGGCGCCGATCCCGCCGTTGCATCCGCCGTCTTCGTAACCACCGTGACGGATGTGACCGGATTCTTCTCGTTCCTCGGTCTTGCGACATGGTGGTTTGCCATCAGCTGAGTCCAGCCAGTCAGACCGTGGCACCCGAAATTGACTTGCACGTAAAAGTCAATTATTTTGAGGTCTTCATACGGGATACTGGCGTGAATAAGTATTATACCATCACTGAGCTGACGCGGGAATTCGGCGTTTCCACCCGAACCTTGCGCTTCTACGAAGACGAGGGTCTTATCCACCCCGAGCGCCGCGGGCGGACCCGGCTGTTTCGTGCCGCAGACAGGCGCCTGATTCAGGAGATCCTGCGCGGTCGCCGCATTGGCTTTACGATCGCGGAAATACGGGAAATCATCCAGGTCTACAAGGAACCGCCTGGCGAGATCGGCCAATTAAAGCTTCTTATGAAGCGCGTCGATGTCAAGCGCGATGAGCTTCGCCAGAAACGCAAGGATATCGACGATACGCTGAGCGAACTGGATAACGTCGAAGAGGCATGCCTCACGCGTCTTGCGGAAATCGGCGTCGGAACCTGATCGAAGCCGGGACGACGGCGCATTAGCCTTCGCCCGCCAGCAGCTACCGCGATTGGATCGAACACTCCTGAATGATCTTGTTCACCCGCTCATCGCCATCAAGGCTGATCTCCCCCCGGTATAATGGCTGAAGCAGGGATTGACCGCTCAACGCCCGCGCTGTGCAGCCGCAGAAGCGCTCACACAGACCTGCGTCATTGCCCTGTGCCTCGCAGGAAGGGCGGCAGTCCCGCTCATAGCCGGACACCAGATCAGGTGCAGGCGGCGGAATGACCAGCGATGCAAGATAGACGCAGGCAATCAGGATCGGCTGATGCAACAGATAGAACAAAAGGCTGTGACGCCCGGCCTTTGTCAGCAGGTTAGGCTTCTGTTGCAAGCGTTCAAGGTGAGTGAAAACCCCATGGCGCAGACAGAAACCGGCAGCGGCTACTCCAAATAGAACGGCTGAAAACCACGGGAAAAGCGGGACGTAGTCATTCGAGCGCGGAATGGTCTCTGCAAAGCCAATCCATGCCAACCAACGGGAGTCAAAAAGCGAGAAGCTCAGAATACCTGGCTGAACCCAGTTATCCGCAATCATTCCGCCGAGCAGCAGTACCGCTACAAGGCCGGTGATGAGAGGCGGAAGGCGCAGGAAGGCCAATGCGATCAGGCTGGATACGGCAATGTTGTGGAGAATGCCGAAAAAGATCCATTGATCCGGTAGTGCGATGTATGTCCCAGCGCTGATCAGAATTGCCGCGCCCGCCACCATGCCAAGGCGCTTGAGGAATGATTGCCAGCGGATGCCATTGTTATGCGCCAGAACGAGGCTGAAGCCAACCAGGAACAGAAAGGTGGAGGCTATGCCTCGGGCATAAATCTTCAGCCAACCGTGCGTGGCGGTGCCCGCTTCAAGGTACTGGAAGAACTCCAGATCCCACGTGAAGTGATAGGATGCCATGGCGATGAGAGCGATGCCGCGCAGGGTATCGATGAACGGCAGTCGGGGCACAGGCTGGATGCTCACGTCGGTCGATGAATGGCTCAACTCTCTGTCTATCCTTGAAAATTACGGGACCGGCTGGTCCATGAGCGCACGGCGCGCTTCCGAGAAAAACTGACGCCGCATGAGTACCACGATGACGCACAGCGTGGATGCCATGAACATATAGGGCCCGATAAACCAGCCGAGATAGCCAATCGATAGGAAAATTGTGCGCAGCCCGGCATTGAAGTGCCGCGCAGCGATTATGTTCATCCTGATTACATTTTCTGCAATACGCTCCACCTCGTTGCGCGGCATTGAAGTGTCGCTCGCCATCGGCAAGGTGCCAAACAAGATGGTGCAGTAGTTGAAGAGGCGATAGGACCAGCCGAACTTGAAGAAGGAATAGCCGAAGAGCGCGGTTAGACCCACGACCTTGGATTCGAAAGCAGCGCGCCCGGAATATTCAACAAATGCAAGATCCCGAAATACTGCATCAACGCGATCGGTGGCACCCAACAATGCGAAGCAGCCACCGATTGCAAAGATGGAGGTTGATGCGAAGAAGGCGGTTCCGTTTTGCAACCCTGCCATGATCTGCGTATCGATCATCTTGAGGTCGCGTTTCAGGGAATTGTAAATCCAGTCCCGGCGTCGTTCCGCCATCACCTGGTTCAGACTCTTGCGCGGCAGAACCGGGTCGCCGCTGGTCAACCACGAGTATCCAACCCAAAGTGCCACGAACAGAAGAAGTGCGATGATGTCGACCGATGTCATGAGGCGCCCTGCCGATGGATTTGAGATTTCTATGCGCCACTTCTGGATTCGGCTCAAGCCGCCTCCGCGGCTGGCTGGCTGTGAGGCGTCCTGAGGTTGGGATTAACCAATAGTGAATGGATTAAATTTCGCACTTGCGAAACGCCTCGGAGATTAATAGATCCTTAACAATCGATCCCGGCGCCGAAATTCCTGGGCGTCAACTGAGGAAATCATGGAAGACAGCGTCGTTAAATCCTGCTGGGGTGTCACGTTCAAGGCCCTATGCGGTTTCGCAGGTATTCTCGCAATCGCTTATCTTGTTAGCTCATTCTGATCCATAAACCGGTGGGACGTTTCTCGTCGGAAATGCTGCCTAATTATATATAGACATGTCGCTGCAGGGACTGGACTTGGCGTTCAGTCCGGCTAGGTTGTCGCATCCTGACGAGATCGATGTGGGAACGCTAGCAGCATGTTTTTATCCGTATTTGATGTCTTTAAAATTGGTGTTGGTCCGTCGAGTTCACACACGATGGGACCCATGTCGGCCGCCAATCGGTTTCTGGACCTGATCGTATCCAATGAATGGCCGCGTCCGGCCGGTTCACATGTTTCCGCCATCAAGGCAAGCCTGCATGGATCACTCGCCTTCACCGGGATCGGCCATGGAACGGGCAGGGCGGTTATCCTGGGCTTGATGGGGGAAGCGCCTAATACTGTCGATCCGGACCGGATGGACGATGTCATCGAACAGGTCGAACGCAGTGGCAGGATTACGCCGCCGGGCCATCCTGGCTATGATTTCCAGCCAGCGACGGATCTTATTTTCGACAAGAAGCAACCTTTGCCCGGTCACGCGAATGGGATGAGCTTCTCGGCATTCGATAAGGACGGTCGTCTTCTCCTGAAGCGGATCTATTATTCGATTGGTGGCGGGTTCGTCGTAACTGATACGGAACTGGAAGCAATGCGCGGGCAAAAAAACGCTGCAGCAGCTAAGGTTCCGTACCCCTTCTCGACGGCGAAACAGATGCTGGAAATGGCAAGGGCGTCCGGCCTCAGCATTGCTGATATGAAGCGTGCCAATGAATTGACGCGCATGAGCGAAGAAGACCTTAATAGTGGGCTGGATGAAATCTGGTCCGCCATGAGTGGCTGTATCGATAGGGGCCTGAAGGTAGACGGCATCATGCCGGGAGGTCTCAAGGTCCGCCGCCGTGCCAAGTCAATTTATGAAAAGCTGACGAATGATGCACGCAGCAACCGGCTTAACCCGGTTCTCGCAAACGACTGGCTGAGCGTCTATGCAATGGCGGTCAACGAGGAAAATGCCGGTGGCGGACGTGTGGTCACCGCTCCCACCAATGGCGCCGCTGGCGTCATCCCGGCCAGCATTCGCTACTTTTTACACTTCCATGAAGATGCAACGATCAAGGATGTGCGCACCTTCCTGCTAACCGCTGCGGCTGTCGGTGGCATCATAAAACACAATGCTTCAATCTCGGGTGCTGAAGTCGGCTGTCAGGGCGAAGTTGGCTCAGCCGCAGCCATGGCGGCGGCGGGTCTGGCAGCCGTGATGGACGGAACGCCAGAGCAGATCGAGAATGCCGCAGAGATTGCGCTCGAGCATCATCTGGGCATGACCTGTGATCCAGTGGCTGGGTTGGTGCAGGTTCCCTGCATCGAGCGCAATGCGCTCGGGGCCGTGAAAGCCGTCACGGCAGCGTCGCTCGCGATCAAGGGCGACGGCTCGCACTTTGTTCCGCTCGATGCAGCCATCGAAACGATGCGTCAGACCGGAAACGATATGAGCGAGAAGTACAAGGAAACCTCGACAGGCGGCCTCGCAGTCAACGTCGTTGAATGTTGATCACAGGAATTTAGGATTGGACTCTGAAGGACCCTCTTGACCCGAAAGGCAAGAGGGTCTTTTAGCATCCTATGGCTCTTCATCTGATCAAGCTCTGCGTCGGCGCCGACTCCCTTCAGGATCTGAGGGAATGGGTGGCCGATCGTTCATTGACGGCTATTGCTGCGGGACTTCAACCCCACTCGACGCACACCACGCGTATGGTGCCCAAACGGGTCGAGGAACTGCTCGATGGCGGCTCGCTCTATTGGGTTATCAAGGGGCAGGTCACGGCACGTCAACCTCTGCTGGATATCGTGACCTTCACCGGGGGAGATGGCATCGGCCGATGCAACCTCGTGCTGGGACCGGAGATCATTGAAACGGTCCCTCAACCAAAGCGACCTTTCCAGGGTTGGCGTTATCTGACGCAGGAGGATGCTCCGCGAGATCTGGGTGCGATTGGCGATGATGTCGCATCCATGCCGGAGGATCTGCGACGAGAACTGGCCGAACTCGGCTTGCTCTGAAAGCGAAAAGGGCGCACCCGCTGCGCCCTCGCCAAATCATCTTAGCCGCAGACGCAGCGGTGACCGACCGCTCCTTGCAGCCAAATGCAGATGAATATTGGCTCTTGGCTGAGTATGGCGCCAAGCCCGGGCTCCATGGGAAAGAAGAAGCGACACGAGATCGCGCGTTTTCTCCTTCGGTCGACCGATGCCCATTCCCATACCGGCCAGCCGCATGGCGGCTTCGTGCAGAGGATGAAGTGCGCCTCCACGGAGTTTCGACTTCGAGCCTGTCGGCAAGTCAAAGTCGAGATTGTTCTCATTCGTTGCCATAGTGACCTCGTAACGCAATACAAGCGAGGATCTGTTTCCATCCGAAACGCAGATGGTGTCGGGAGGCGGACTGCCTCCCTTATACCAAATGTCGGAGGTAGGGACCGATTGCGCCGGAGCGATTTTGGTTTGCGGCGAGGAGAAAACCACAGCCGGACCAATCCGTCCGGCGCGGATTTTCGACGACGTCCGAAGACCAAAAGCGCCCGGTCCTCTGGATGGGCCGGATTTCCTTCACCGACTTTGTCGCAATCCTCGACCGATGCAGGAGCATCGCTCTCCGGTATGCTTCTCGTCGGATGAAGGGCTCCGGTCCCACGCAATAGGTTCCTATCATCGACATTTGGTATTACTCATTTCACTGTTGTGCCGCCCAGCAGGCAACGCCCTTCTTTTTCAGGCTGTTGCATGCATTTACAGCCGCCTTCTGGTCATCGAAACCGGCGAAACGCGCACGGTACACCTGACCGCCATTCGCATCGACCGGCATGGCGAATGGCTTTGCGGAACGAAGCGCGCCACCAACCTTCGCCTGTGCGGTTTCAAGCATCTCCAGTGCGGAATCCTTGTTCGGAGACACGCCGATCTGGATAACCCAGCCCGAAGGTTGCGTTGCCGAGGCACGGGCCATTTCCGGCGCCGGGCGTGTCGAAGCAGTCGTCAAGGAATCGGTCGGATCCTTTAGGCGGGCGGTCGGCATGTATTCAGGGGCAGGGGTCGGGATTACGGAGGGTGGCGTATCCAATGCTGCGGTTACGGCCGCAACAGCATTCTTGGCCTTCGGCTCAGACGAATAGGCAGAGGCGCCCGGCAGTTTTTCCTCGGCATAGCGGGCGGTCGGACGCGGCGCGCCAGCAGGAAGATTAACTGCAACCTCCTGAGTCGCAGCGGCAACCGGCGAAGGCTGCGGAGCAACTGGTGTCGGAACGGATGCCGCCACAGGTGGGGCTGAAGTGCGAACCTGTGCGATCAGGTTGCTGGCGTTACCCTGAGAAGCTTGCGGCAGATAGGTCGCAACCAGCTTGCGCATCTGGCCATCACGGGCGGCAGTGCTGGTGCCGCCAAGTACGACCGCAACGATTGACCGACCGTTCAGCTGAGCTGAGGTAACAAGGTTGAAACCGGCGGCGCGTGTGTAGCCTGTCTTGATCCCATCCACGCCAGCAACACTGCCGACCAAACGGTTATGATTGCCGATGACCTGCTTGCCGAACTTGAAGGAGCGCGTGGAAAAATAGCCATAATACTGCGGGAAATGCTGACGCAATGCGATGCCAAGACGTGCCTGATCCCGCGCCGTCGTCATCTGCGCCGTGTTGGGCAAACCATTGGCGTTACGATAGGTAGTGCGCGTCATGCCCAGTGCGCGGGCCTTGTTCGTCATCATCATCGCAAAGCGGGCTTCGCTCCCACCCAGATACTCACCGAGAGCGGTCGAGATATCGTTGGCAGAGCGGGTGATGAGCGCAAAGATGGCCTGCTCGACGGTAACGGACCCACCGGCGCGAACGCCGAGTTTCGATGGCGGCTCCGCTGCCGCATGGGCAGAGACCGGAACCGCTGTATCGAGCGTGATACGGCCAGCTTCAAGCGCCTCGAATGTCAGGTAAAGGGTCATCATCTTGGTGAGCGATGCCGGATAGCGAAGCGAATCCGGATCGTCAGAATAGAGCACCTTGCCGGTTTTGGCATCCACCACGATACCTGCATATTTCGGATTGGCGTGTGCCGTATGCCCGCCTAGCAAGACGAACAAGGCTACGACGAAAACGAGGCCGACGATCTTCTGGAAAATCGAGGCGCCACCCTTGGGGAAGGATGTCGTGTTGATGTAATTCAGCACGTTTGCACTCACTCACTGCAATTCATGTTATCGGGTCCGGCTGCCCCCGCAGCACCGTTCTCATCACTTTAGGGGCTTAGCCTTACCAAGTGGTTTATGATGAACAGACGTTTACAAACTCTGTTCGACTTTTCATCGATTGTCGGATTTTTGGCCCGTTAGCCTGTTTGCGACAAAAGCGCCAATAGCGGCATCAATATGATCCCACTCGGCTAAACGTGTGGATGAGAAGCGATAAAGGATGCTCAATCCGTTTCCGGCATGAATATCCCGCTGACAATCAGCGCTGCTCGCCTCCTGTCCGCCTTGTGGCAGAAGGCACCGCACCACATAGTCTGGCTTTCCTGGACGGCGGGCGGACAGAAGAACCTCGTCGCCATATCCGCTATCGGCTTTCAGATGATGCAGCGTGAGGCCATGGCCGAAGTCTGAGGAAACGCCGGACATGAGCCGCTGATAGATCGGCTCCAACCGTCCGGACATGTCGCGGGACATGGTTGCTTCCGAAACTTCGATGAAGATCAGGTCAGTGGACTTATCGGCGGCATCAAAGCGACCCTTCTCCGCGACCGAATAGCCCTGCATTTCAGGCCAGGTGAGGTAGAGGTTCAAACCCGCAGCCGTACCGGATGCACGTTGCTCGGCCAGCCTGATCATGTTGGCCGGCACTGAAATGGTGTCCGAACCAATGGCAATGTCGAATTCCTGAGCGCTGTCTGTATGCCCGCCGGATGCCATTCGCTGACCAAGCCAGTGGCCTGCCGCCGTAATGACGCCGGCGATAATGACCAGCCCTGCGAGAGCCGATAGCAATTTGATGGCAAGCCGATTAGAGATGATTGGCTCGAAGCCTTCATCGGTGTCATTCGTATGAGAAACCATTATCGCACACCATATTCCGGAAGCGCAAAACTAGCTGCGCATCATTGTCCGAAGCATTCGCGTTTATGGTTAACCAATCATGAAACAAAAAAAGGCGCCGCCCACGGGGAGTGGAGCGGCACCTTTGGCTTCACGGGGATGAAGCTTATTTTCTCACGCTGGCCACTGCATTGGCGCGGCCATCCTGCAATTTCACCCAAGCGCCCGGATCATCGACGGCCTGACGCTTGAGATAAGTGTATTCGGTTTCGGACCACAGCATGACCTTGTTGCGCATATTGTCGAGAACGAAATCGCCGCGATCGGTCCGGACCGTCAGCACGGCATGGCCTTCGCCATTCGGCTGCAGAACAACGGTGATAAGGAGATCTGAAGGGCTGATGCCCTGATTGATCAGAAGCTTCCTCTTCAGGAGAACGAGGTCTTCACAATCACCGACTGTCCGCGGATAGGCCCAACGTTCCTCGACACCGTAGATCTCCTGGTCGGTCATGGGAGTGATCGTCGAGTTGACGGTGAAATTCACATCGAGAATTTTTCTCCAGCGATCTTCCGTCAGAACCAGAGGACCACGGTCACCGCCCGTCGGAACGCATTCGCTGCGATAGGTCTGGCAGAATTCATAATGGCCGATTGGTGGATTGGCCTTGCCGGTCACTTGCATTTGTGCGGTGCTTGCGGCGTGGGCATTACCTGCACTGAGTGCTGCTGCGACGATGGCCAAACCTGCGGCGATCTTCTTGATGTGAAACATTTTGTTCTCCCCGTTTCGATGTGGGGAATGTCTCACACGCATCTTCAAACTGTGCCAAAATCGACAGTAAAATCAGATGCTTAATTGAATTGAATGCGTCTAAAATTGAGCGCTGATTTGAACAAAATGCAATTCGAATCTGAATCGGTTTTGACCCAAATTTCATTCAAATTATGCGCAAGTTTGAGGAAAGTTCGATATATGATCAGGTAAGATGTTGAGATAGCTTCGCCTTTTTCGGATCATATGCAGCTGTTTTGTCCTCTTCGGGTCGGCAATAGCCAGCTACTGGAGATGATCAACCTCGTCTCCACACCTGAAATCTGGCTGCTCAAGCGCGAAATTTTATGCGGAAGCGGCGTCCAAATGGACGTTGAGGCTGTGATTGCCGTCAAAAAAACGCGTCTTTTTCGTACATTTTTTTCTCCACAAACTCTTTTCGCTGCGAAACATGGTGGAGCATTGGTTAAAATCGGCACGCATCGAACCGCATTTCGAGTAACGGAACTCGCGAGGTATCAGGAATCAAAAACCCGGCGCGAAGGCCGGGTTCGTTCTGGGCCAGATTGGCTCGATCGTCAAAGAAACTCGCGCAAGCTTTCGCGTGTTTGCACCATTGCAAATTCGATCGCGACACCTTCGGCAAAATGGCGAACGACGCGCCCACGCATATTGTTGAGGAAAACGGGGGTGCCGACGGTTGGGCGAACATCGCAATCCACCGCCGCACCGGACAGCGAGAGGTCGACGAGACGGCAAGGATAGCTCGTACCATCTTCAAGCCGCAGTTCGGCGCGCGTGATGCGCGGTGAGAGGCGGTCATGACGTCGATCTTCCGGCAGGCCGAGTTCGTGTCGGTTTGCGAGCCATGTCAGCTGCGCGGCAAGCTTTTCCCGCTTGCGATCCGTGGCCGTGATAGACATGACGAAGCCGGTATCTGTCAGTTGCAATGCCTGCCCTTCCAGTCGACCCAGGTGATCGATGTAGGCAATGATCCGCTCGCCCACACGCGGGGCGCCGATGCATTCAAGCATGACATCGCCGGGCGACATTTCGGAGGCAAGGCAGGGGTATTCCTCGCGCGACGCAAGCATAAGACGACCGCTCATGTTCACCGTCACCCTTTGAAAGGTACGGGGAGGAGCGGGCTTCTGTGTTTGTGCTGCTGGCTGGAATGAGAACATTGCACTCTTTCGTCCGTCATCTGCCAGACATGCTTACTCTCAGCCGGTTAACATTGGGTCAATTAGACCTCACAGGTTGTAATGACTGCTCAGCTTAGATGGAAAAGCCGCCTGATGAAGCTTTGGCTGATGCCGTCTCTGGCGAATTCCGTGGACGAGGCCCGCACGGTTCCGGGCGGGAAGGCTGGCTGCCATGTTTCGAGTACGAGACTGCCGGGATCAATAAGATAGGAGGGGTGTGCGTCTTCTCCCAATACGATGGAACCCAGCAAGCGATCACATGCCCCGTCCGCTGAACGCAAGGGGAGTAGAAGCGTCTCCAGCCGCACGACATGGCCGTTTTGAGTGGCGTTCACGCTGCAGTGGATCGCGGTCTCTGATCTGAAGGCGGACAGGGTGGCTTCGACGACTTGGTCACGGGATCGTGGGTTCCACAACTTGTCAAAGTTTTGGTCTCGCAACTCTTCGCCGAAAAGTTCGCATACCCGTGTGCCAGCCAAACGAAAAACAAGATCGAGATCCTGCCAGCCCAGTATGATGAGATCGGGCAGACGGGAGCGGATGGCCGTGGGATCAAGTTGGGTCCGGAGTGGCGCCTTGTTCGAACGGCGCAGGCTGTACCAATAGCTCAACACTTCGTTACTGCGGTTGCTCAACATCTGCACGTTGTGTTCCATTCTATGTCGCATCAGGCGTCATGCCTGCCATTTCTCTGTTAAGGAGCGAAAAGCATGCCACTCCAACGGGTTGGCGCGCCGCACAAGCGGCAAATCCCGCAATCGTTGCTCGCTCATGGAGTTGCGATCTGCTAATAGATTTCGGCAGAGGAACCCGATCCGCATGGAAAAACCGCCCGAAACGCCCTGGGGAGCTCCCCCGCCAGAGGAAGAAACGCCCGCACAGCGAGGCATTCACCATGATCATGGAATCAATGACTATAATCGCCGCGAGTCGCAGCGCCGTGAACCGGCAATCAACCTGCCGGGACCATTGCTCGTAATTCTCGGGCTTCTGATCGTCTTGTTTGTCCTGGATGCCTACGTGCTGTCGGACGATATGCGAGCCTACTTTCTGCTCCAGCTTGCGTTTAGACCGCTGCGGTATGTCTTTCCGCTATCGGGGCAGGGGCAGGGGCAGGGGCTGGTATGGCTTTGGACTCCGGTCACCTACTCTTTCCTGCATGGGAGTGTCGAGCATCTGGCCTTCAACGGTCTCTGGCTTGCCGCCTTTGGTGCGCCCGTCTTCCGTCGCATCGGCTTCAAGCGGTTTGTGGTTTTTTGGGCCTTGTCGGCCGCCTGTTCCGCTTTTTTCCACGCCGCGTTGAGCTGGGGTCAGGAGACAATCCTGATCGGCGCATCGGGTGTCGTTTCCGCGTTGATGGGCGCCGCATGTCGATTTGCGTTTCCCGCAAGCGGCACCGGCATGTTTGGTCGCGATGTTCATTTCCTGCCGCGCCAGGGAATCGTCGGTGCCATGCGCAACAGGACGGTTTTCATTTTTACCATCCTCTGGTTCCTAGGAAACGTGCTGATCGCTTTGGGCATTCCGCTTGTGGGCGGCGATGATTCCGCCATTGCCTGGGACGCGCATATCGGCGGCTTCCTCTTTGGCTATCTGCTGTTTTCTGCCTTCGATCCCGTTGTTGCCACAAGACCCGATAGAGCCTGAAGCCTGCGCTGCTTGCATTCCGTCCTATTGAGGAGCACCATCTTAGGACTTTCGAAACGCTTGGAGGAGCGAATCGAAGGTCGAAGAGCTGATCAATAGGAGGAATTGATGTCTATCTCCGTGAAGCACATGCTCGATAGAAAAGGCCGGGATGTCGTGACCGTGTCACGCGATGCGACGATTGAGGAGGTCGCAAAGATCCTGGAGCAGAAGCGAATTGGCGCGATCGTCGTCACAAGTCTTGAAGATCGGATTGCCGGGATCTTTACGGAGCGTGACCTTGTTCGCTGCGTTGCGAAAGATGGTCAGGTGGCTCTTTCCAATCCGGTTTCATCGGCAATGACAACGTCTGTGACACGCTGCCGGGAAGAAACCACCTTGAACGAACTCATGGAAATGATGAGCAGTGGGCGCTTTCGCCACGTGCCGGTCGAAAGCGGTGGGAAGCTCTCCGGCATCATTTCGATTGGCGATGTCGTCAAGGCGCGTATACAGGAAGTTGAGGCCGAAGCCGAACATATTCGCGCCTACATCGCAAGTTGATCCGTCGGTTCAGCCGCCTGTATGGGCGGCTGTTCCTCTTAGGGCTGGGTGAAGATGTCCTGCATCCGCTTCAACTCGGTGATGCGGCTCTGCGCTTCCTGATAGCCACGGTCAATTGCTTCGCCGGCACGGTGAAATTCGGAAAGGCCGATATCACTCAGGCGTGGATGCAGTGCCAGATCTGGTGGATCGCCTGCCAGGCGAGCGCGTGAAATGCGTTCCTGAATGATGTTGAAGGCCTGCACCATTGTGCCGGTCATGCCAATTCGTGCTTCCTGAACCTTTGTGTGCTGTCCCTGATGAACGGGCTGAACGCTTGCATTGTGTTTTACGACAGCGGAGCGACCGAAAATATCATAGTTCAGATTGATGGCGACCACGAGCGGCTGCTCGTAGGCTCGGCAGACGGATGTGGGAACCGGATTGACCAGTGCGCCATCCACAAGCGTGCGATTGTTGCATTTTACCGGTTCAAAGATTCCGGGAAGAGCGTAGGATGCGCGAAGGCCGGTGATCAACGAGCCACTCGTAATCCAGACTTCGTGGCCGCTGTGGAGCTCCGTCGCGACAGCAACGAAGGGACGATCTAGGTCTTCGATTGCGACGTCTTCGAGATGCTCCTGCATGCGCTTCGTCAGCCGCATCCCACCCAGCAAGCCGCCGCCGCCAATGGTCAGATCCAGCAGGCCGGCAATGCGCCGCATGGTCAGCGAGCGGGCGAAGTTTTCGAGTTCATCCAGTTTGCCGGCCAGATAGCAACCGCCCACCAACGCGCCGATGGAGGTGCCAGCAACCATGCCGACCTCGATGCCTGCCTCCTCCAAAGCACGAAGAACGCCGATATGCGCCCAGCCCCTGGCGGCACCCCCACCAAGCGCCAGCGCAAGCTTCGGCTTTCTAGGTTTATGTTCGGGAGTAAGAGGCGGCTTGTTCCCGCCGCCATTTGCATCTGCTCCGGATGTTGGAGCTTCACCGCGATTCCAGTTCCAGTTCAGCATCTGATCCCGCCCTTCAGGCTATGTAAGCCAGACTATCATTGAACGCAGACACTGGTTTAGAATCAGTTCATGTCCGTCGGACCTGCCGAAAAACGAAGCAGTTGCCTAAACGGTTCCCTTGTCCGGATAGATCGAGTCGGGATTAAAATGGCGATGCTCATCAACGATCCTCACATGTGCCTTGCCGTCAACCGTTTCCACTGCGCGATAGAAGCACGAGCGGCGTCCGGTGTGGCAGCTGGCGTCATGTCCGGCCACTTGCACCTTCAGCCAAACGGCATCCTGGTCGCAATCAGTCAGGAGCTCGACCACGGTCTGAAGATTTCCAGATGTTTCGCCCTTCTTCCAGATTTTTGCGCGCGAACGGCTGTAATAGTGCGCAATGCCGGTTTGGAGAGTGAGAGCCAGCGCCTCGCTGTTCATGTGGGCAACCATCAGAAGTTCACCATCGCGATGGTCCGTAACAATGGCCGTCACCAGACCGTGGTCGTCAAAACGTGGCGTGAAGCTGCCATTGCCCTCAAGTTGAGTTTTGTCGGAGGGCACGGGATCGAATTCGATGGTCATGAATGTCTCTATCAATCTCAATCAGCGCCGGATCATGCTGAGGAAGCGGGCCTGCTCCTGCGCATTGTCCTTGAAGTCGCCGGTAAAAGTCGTGGTCAGGGTTGTTGAGCCCTGTTTCTGAATTCCACGCATCGCCATGCACATGTGCTCAGCTTCAACCATTACGGCGACACCGCGCGGAGCAAGACCGGACTGGATGGTATGCGCCACCTGCGCCGTCATGTTTTCCTGGGTCTGAAGCCTACGTCCGAACACTTCGACGAGTCGAGCAATTTTCGAAAGGCCCAGCACGCGCCCCTTCGGCAGGTATGCGACATGAGCCTTGCCGATAATTGGCACCATGTGGTGCTCGCAATGTGAGTAGAACGGGATGTCCTTTACGAGGACCATGTCGTCATAGCCGCCGACCTCCTCGAAGGTGCGGCCAAGAATCTCCTCCGGCGACTGATCGTAGCCACCAAAGAGTTCACGATAGGATTTGGCGACGCGCTTCGGCGTATCGAGCAGGCCCTCTCGGGACGGATCGTCACCGGCCCAGCGCAGCAGAACCCTCACCGCATCCTCGGCCTCTTGCTGTGTCGGGCGAGGTTGCTTTTGCCCCGCAGGGAAATTCTTCACGACTGAATCCATGTTCATATCTCCCGTGCGGTTCAAGGCCGCACCTGCCGAAGTTCCTTGAACTGCAATGACGTTCAAAGCAGGCTACGTGTTATCTGACCTGTCGGATCCCTTTTTACAAGATACGAGTTACTCTCGATTGAAGACTTGGCGAAACATGTTTCTTGAACCGATCGTTTCCGGCATCATATAGAGCATGAGACTATGGACGACCAGTCGGCGGGCTGAAGCACACACTGTCCACTGGCAAGCGACGCAGGAAGCGTCAGGATTCTTCGGCATGGACGATATTTACAACAGTCGAATTCTTGAACTGGCAGGCAACATCCAGCGTGCCGGTACGCTCGATGATGCAGATGCGACCAGCGAGAAGCACTCGAAGCTCTGCGGCTCGAAGGTGCGCGTCTTCCTGAAGGTGCGCGATGGGATCGTGACCGACTTCGCGCATCAGGTGCGTGCTTGCGCTCTAGGACAGGCGTCTTCATCGGCCATGGCGCGGGTGGTTGTGGGCGCATCCGTCGAGGAAATCCGTCAGGCACGCCGGGATATGCTTGCCATGTTAAAGGAGGATGGCGAAGGTCCTGTCGGCCGTTTTGAGGAAATGCGTGTTCTGAAACCCGTGAAAGATTACAAGGCCAGACATGCCTCGACCATGTTGACCTTCGATGCCGTGGTGGACTGTATCGATCAGATTGAAGTCACAGTGCATCCACAGGCGGTCTGATGCATGTGCAAGCACTGCTCTAGTCTGGGCGATGATGAGGATGAAAGGCCGCGGAGAAAAGGCCGGAACTGGTCTGGTCATTTCCGCAAAACGCCGGATCGTCTTTTCGGGATGGGTCTGATCCGCCTTTATCAATTGACGTTATCCGGCTTCATCGGAAATTCTTGTCGTCACATCCCCACATGTTCAGAGTTCGGTTATGAGGCTGTCGGGCGTCATGGCCTCTGGTTCGGTGGCTGGATGACGGCCTACCGCTTTGCCCGTTGCGGACCATTCGGCTCGTCCGGGCTAGATCCCGTGCCGGAGAGTTTGCTCGCGCGCCAGAGATGGTGGACACCCTGGCGTTATGCCGCCGCCTCGAAGATCGAAGATTCAGCGCAGTAATCTTTACGTTCTGCCAGTTTTTTTCTATGACGCCCAGATTAATCGCTGCATCCGCGCAGCGCAATTCACCACCCGCATTCGTTGGCGGGACTGGATAACAGGAGAAAACATGTCCGTTTCCCTCACTTTCCCCGATGGCTCTGTCCGTTCGTATGAAGCCGGTGCAACCGGCCTCGCAGTGGCTGAGTCCATCTCGAAGTCGCTCGCCAAGAAGGCGATTGCGATTGCCATCGATGGCGAAGTTCGTGACCTTTCCGACCCTGTGACGGAAGGCAAGATCGAAATCATCACTCGCACCGACGCGCGCGCTCTGGAACTCATTCGCCACGATGCTGCGCATGTGATGGCAGAAGCCGTCCAGGAACTTTGGCCCGGCACGCAAGTCACGATCGGCCCTGTGATCGAAAACGGCTTCTATTACGACTTCAAGCGCGTTCATCCAGACACAAAGGATGACTGGCCCTTCACGCCTGACGATCTGCCGAAGATCGAAAAGAAGATGAAGGAGATCATTGGTCGCAACAAGCCCTTCACCAAGGAAGTCTGGTCACGCCAGAAGACCAAGGATGTGTTTGCCGCCAAGGGCGAGAGCTTCAAGGTCGAGCTCGTTGATGCGATCCCGGAAGATCAGGACGTCAAGATTTATGCGCAGGGCGACTGGTTCGACCTTTGCCGTGGTCCGCATATGGCCTCGACCGGACAGATTGGAACGGCCTTCAAGCTCATGAAAGTGGCCGGTGCCTATTGGCGCGGTGATTCCACGCGCCCGATGCTGACTCGAATCTACGGCACCGCCTGGGCAGAGCAGGAGCAGTTGGATCAATACCTGCACGTTCTGGCCGAAGCAGAAAAGCGCGATCACCGCAAGCTTGGCCGCGAGATGGACCTGTTCCATTTTCAGGAAGAGGGCCCCGGCGTGGTGTTCTGGCATGGCAAGGGATGGCGCATGTTCCAGACCTTGACCGCCTACATGCGCCGCCGTCTGGCCAATACCTATGAAGAGGTAAACGCGCCGCAGGTTCTCGATGCCTCACTATGGGAAACCTCCGGTCACTGGGGCTGGTATCAGGAAAACATGTTTGCCGTGAAATCGGCCTACGCGTTCACCCATCCGGATGACAAGGAAGCCGATAATCGTGTCTTCGCCTTGAAGCCTATGAACTGCCCCGGCCATGTTCAGATCTTCAAGCATGGTCTGAAGTCCTACCGCGAAATGCCTGTTCGTCTTGCAGAATTTGGCCTTGTCCATCGCTACGAGGCGTCCGGTGCATTGCATGGATTGATGCGCGTGCGCGGCTTCACGCAGGACGATGCCCACGTGTTCTGCACGGAAGAGCAGATGGCAGCCGAATGCCTGCGCATCAATGATCTCATCCTGTCGGTCTATGAGGACTTCGGCTTCAAGGAAGTCGTGGTGAAGCTCTCCACCCGTCCGGAAAAGCGTGTGGGATCCGACGAGCTTTGGGACCGCGCGGAATCGGTCATGATGGATGTTCTCAAGACGATTGAAGAGCAGTCTGGCGGACGCATCAAAACCGGAATTTTGCCAGGTGAGGGCGCGTTTTACGGGCCGAAGTTCGAGTATACTCTGAAGGACGCAATCGGCCGTGACTGGCAGTGCGGAACGACGCAGGTCGACTTCAACCTGCCAGAGCGCTTCGGTGCATTCTACATCGATGCCAACTCGGAAAAGACCCAGCCTGTCATGATCCACCGCGCCATCTGCGGCTCGATGGAGCGCTTCCTCGGCATCCTGATCGAGAACTTTGCTGGTCACATGCCGTTGTGGTTCGCACCGCTTCAGGTGGTCGTCGCGACGATCACCTCCGATGCGGATGATTATGGCCGCGAGGTTGCTCAACAACTGCGCGATGCAGGCCTGATCGTGGAAGAGGATTTCCGCAACGAGAAGATCAACTACAAGATCCGCGAGCATTCGGTCACGAAGGTTCCGGTCATCATTGTCTGTGGTCGTCAGGAAGCCGAAAACCGCTCGGTCAACATCCGCCGCCTGGGTTCGCAGGCGCAGACACCGATGTCGCTCGAAGATGCCGTTGCATCGCTTTCGGAAGAAGCAACGCCGCCGGATGTCAAGCGGCGTCAGGCAGCACGCAAGATGGCTGCCGAGTAAAAGAAACAACCCCGGTGGAGCGATCCACCGGGTTTTTTGCTTCAAGCGATCGCGGTGATCAATCCTGACCGACGACGGACGCCTGTTGTTCCTTCATGGAAACTTCGATATCCGCGTTCTTGCCGGATTGAACGGTGAACTCTCGCTGATAGATCTTGTCCTTGTTGCGAGCGACGGCGGTATATTCACCTTCCGCCAGCACCATGGTTGTGAAAGCGCTGACGCTTTCACTCACCACGTCACCACCGGCAGTCAGCACAGACCATGCCGTATCCGCTACTGCTTCGCCGCCATGCTGAGAAACAAGCTTCAGGGTAATCTGCGCCGCCTTGTGCTGCAGCGTCGCCTCGGTCAACTTGCCTGCCTCGACCTGAAGGTCAGCCCGGACGCTGGCGTTGATATCACCGTATTCGGAAACAATGTGGTAGGTGCCGGTATTCAGCCGGATGATTGTGTTCGGCTTCACATTGGCCATCACCAGCGCGCGCTCGCCGTCTTCGCGCACATCTGCGGAATAGATCGAGAATTTCAGCTTGTTGGCCTGTATCCGTTGATCATTGCCCGCAACGGCGTTCAACACAAGGCCGCCCGCATCGAGAACAAATGACAGCTTTTTGACGTCGCCATTTTCAGGAACATTTAGTCGCTTTGTGATTCCAGCGCGTCCGAATGCGACGTTGACGAAATAATCACCTGGCGCCAACTGAAGATGGGCTTCGCCTCCTTCCGAGGAGGCAACAAGCTGAAGCTTGCCATCCGGGCCGGGGCTCGGGCTGAACACACGCCAGTTCAGCCCGGTCTGGAGAGATGTTCCATCTGCGGTCAATTTCGCTTCCAGCGTTACATCGCGAAGTGCCGGAACCTTACGGGCTGATGGCGCGGTAAAAGCATTCAGCTTCGGCATCTTCGGCGTGCCTTCCAACTGCTTGAAAGGCTGGAATGCATCTTGAGCATGAGCGGAGGGCGCCAGGGCAAGCGCCGCCAGCAGCGCCATCGAGAGCGAGACCTTCCGAGAAACTGCGTTCATAGTAGTTGCTGACCGTTGACTCTTGAATTCCGAAACGTCACTTCAAAACCAACCTAGCGGCAATTTCAAGATCCCTCCATTCACAGAGTCGTCGGATGCCCATTCAGAAGCCACTCTTCGATTATCTCAGCACACGTCGATCCATTCCCGCTCTTCAGATGACGGAACCGGGCCCGGACCGGACTGAGTTGGAGCAGATCCTGACCCTCGCCTCACGCGTTCCTGATCACGGCAAGCTGGCTCCCTGGCGCTTCATCGTTTATCAGGGACAGGCGAGGGCAGAACTCGGCGAGCAGCTTCTGGCCATTGCCCAGAAGAAGAGCCCCGAAATGACCGAAGAAGCCCGGCAAATCGAGCGGTCGCGGTTGACGCGTTCGCCAGTCGTCATTGCTGTTGTCAGCACTGCGGCGGAGCACTTCAAGATCCCGGTCTGGGAACAGGAACTGTCTGCCGGCGCCGTTTGCCTCAACCTGTTCATGGCTGCCAATGCCCATGGTTATGCCGCCAATTGGTTGAGCGAATGGATCGCCTACGACGCTGATGCCAAGGCGGTTCTCGGCGTGAAGCCGGAAGAAAAGATTGCCGGCCTCGTTTACATCGGTACTACCACATTCCCGCAAACCGACCGTCCGCGCCCTCTATTGGCGGACATTGTCAGCTGGGTTGGTGAGGGAAGCGAGTAATGTTTTACACCACCGATCTTAACCAGCATGGTCTTGCGCATGACCCGTTCAAGGCCATTGTAGCGCCGCGGCCGATCGGGTGGATCGGAACGAAGGGCCGGGATGGTTCGCTGAACCTCTCGCCCTATTCGTTTTTCAACATCGTCTCGGACAGTCCGAAGATCGTGATGTTTTCATCTAGCACGCCGAAACACAGCAGTCGGAATGCCGAAGAGACGGGCGTATTTACCGCAAGCCTGGTCAGCCGAAATCTCGTTGAACCCATGAACGCATCATCTGCACCAGTGCCTTATGGTGTCAACGAATTCGATCTCGCTGGCCTAACCCCAAAATACGGTGAACTGGTTGACGCTCCATATGTCGCCGAAGCCTATGCTGCGCTAGAATGCACGGTGACGGAGGTCCTTCAACCAAAGGGCTTGAACGGGACCATGTCCGAGTCGGTCATTGTTTTCGGTCAGGTGATCGGCATCCATATAAGCGAAGCCATTCTTCGGGACGGTCGCATCGACATGAGTCTGGCAAAACCCGTGGCCCGTATGGGCTATATGGATTATGCGGATGGCGGCAGCGATGTCTTCCAACTACAACGACCGACCCGCTAATACATCTTGAATATTAGAGATGCGTTATGCGATGAGGCGGGCCGGATGTGTTATAGACCTTTGCGTCTATCCTGCAGTGGATTGATTGTTGTTCTGTTGGTTCACTGACATGATGCGAGTGCACTATATTTGACACTCATTCGCCTGTTTTCATGATGCTTAAGACGTATGGTGAACCGATCGTAAACTATTTCTGACTAGCTTGACCTCATGGACGAATGGAGAGCGTAGAGTCGCTCCGGCGTTTGAGGTAGGTCAGTTGATTATCCAGGCTTTTTTGCGATGGGCGGAAACAGCAGGCGCGGCAGATCGCGCCAAGGCAGCGCGCGCCTTGGCCAAGGCCTATTTCCGTCTCCTTCCTGATGATCCGCAAAAGCAAGCAGCCTTGCATGCCATGATTCACCTGTTGGATGACCCTTCGTCAGCCGTTCGCTTCGCTCTTTCTGAGAGCCTTGCTGAAGAGCCGACAGCGCCACGTGCTGTCGTGCTGGCCCTTGCCGAGGATCAACCGGATATAGCATGCCCGGTGATCACGCTTTCGCCGGTGCTGACGGATATGGATCTCGTGGATATCGCCGGCAGAGGGTCCAGCATGACGCGCGGCTTGATCGCCGCTCGTCCGGAACTGGGTCGTGGCGTTGCCGCAGCGATCGCCGAAATCGGTGATACGGCTGAGGCGGTCATTCTGTTGGAAAACGATTCGGCTGATCTTTCCCGGTACGTACTCAAGCGGCTGGCTGAGCGCCATGCCCGTAGTTGCGAGGTACGTAACCTGCTTCTGGACCGTGAGGATCTCCCCGCGGAAGCGCGCGATGTTCTGGTCCGCGAAATCAGCCGCGCCTTGGCCGGTTCGCTGCTGGTTCAGGCGACACTGAGTGCACCGCGCATTGCTTACTTGACAGAAGAGGCAGCTACTTTAGCCACGCTGCGTCTCGTTGGAAACGCACTGTCGGATGAAATTCCGCTGCTGGTTCAGACAATGCGAGAAGATGGGCGCCTCACGTCCGCTTTCCTCATGCACGCGCTTTGCTCGGGACGAATTGAATTCTTTGCGGCTGCCATGACGGATCTTTCGGGTCTGGACGATCGTCGCGTTCGCTCCATCATGGCGACGGGCCGGAAGCATGCCATCCGCGCTCTTTACGAATCCTGCGGTTTGTCTCGTGAAATCTCGGAAGTCTTTGTAGAGGCGACCACGCTCTGGCGCGAGAAGCTGAGGGAGATCAACAGCAGCGGCGAGGGAATCTTCGACGCCTTGGTTGAACGATATCCACGAACGGTTGATACCTACACCACCATCAACGAGCTTCTGGACATCGTAGAGTCACTGCAGCGCCAGGAGTATCGGGATATGGCCCGCGCATACGCAGAGCAGACTGCCTACGCTGCCTGAAGGCTTTCGCCATCGCATAAATCTCTGGCGCATGATTTCTAGCGCAGCCGCTGGGCGACCCAGGAATATCCGCTTTCCACGATCCGTACCGGCCCCTTGATAAGGCTCTCGACGTTATCCCGCGTCGGCAGCATGGTTTTTACGCGGTCCACAGCCTTGGCGGCCATCGACCGCTCCTCCTGTCTTGTTTCCTCCGCTGTCTGGGCAGGGGCACCTGTTGTATCTGTAGATTTCGGGGCGGCCGGGGATGCGCTCGCCACGGTTGGATCTTGGCAAACGGCAATGACGACGGGGTAGGAGACATTTGCGAACCGGCCCAATTCCTTTTCAGAAACCGCATTGCAAAGTTGAATACTGGGCCAGCGCTGGTTCAGTGTCGCTATATATTGGCAGTCCGTAGCGCTGTCGTCGCAGCCAAGTATTGTCATGATGACCATTGCGGTGCGCATGAGAACTTCCTTGCATAGAATCTTTGCAGCACGATAAGACCCAGCATAGCGACTTTATAAAGGCAGGCAGGACAGGCAATGCAGGATTTAATTATTCAAAGAGAGGCGCCGCGACAGCCGGGTGTCCTGAAATTGCTGGAATTGTCCGACGCTTACGCCGCTTCGCTCTATCCTGCCGAAAGCAACCATATGCTGCCTATCGAGGAGTTGGAGGCCGAGACGGTTTCATTCTTCGTTGCGCGAAAGGGTGACGAGATTCTTGGTTGCGCATCCCTTGTCCGGCATGAAGATGGCACGGCAGAGATCAAACGCATGTTCGTTGACGGATCCGCACGGGGATTGAAACTCGGCAAGCGGCTGCTCGACCAGCTCGAAAGCGAGGCCCTGCGCCTCGCCATTTCGATCATCCGCCTTGAAACCGGTATCTACCAGCCAGAGGCGATTGGTCTCTATCGCAATGCCGGATACGAGGAGATTCCGCCATTCGGTGACTACAAGCTTGATCCACTGAGCCTGTTTATGGAGAAGCGCCTTCGTTGACAGGCGCCGGCTCGACCTTCAGGCGTTTGTGATGATCCGGAACAGTTGCGGTCTCTACCGCGTCCGTGCCGGAGGAAAGTTCGATCTCGCGCATCCACTCGCGCCAGATCGCAACCAACAGCGCCATCAACACTGGGCCGATAAACAAGCCGAGAAAGCCGAGCGTCTTCACGCCACCCACGAGGCCGAAAAAGGTTGGCAGGAATGGAAGCTTGATAGGGCCGCCGACCAGCCGTGGGCGTATTGTCTTGTCGACGATGAAAAGCTCTACAGAGCCCCAGACGAACAGCGCAACACCTGCGAAAAGCGATCCGCTTGCCACGAGGTAGATTGAAACGAGCGTGAACGACAACGGCGCTCCGCCCGGGATGAGCGCCATGATGCCGGTGAGAACGCCAAGTGTGACGTGGGACGGAACGCCCGCGATCCAGTAGGCAATGCCGAGAATGATGCCTTCACCAATCGCGATCAGCGTCATACCGGTCACTGTGGAACTTATTGTAGCGGGAACCACTCGCGATATTCGCTCCCACCGGGACGGCAGTATGCGTTCACCCAGCAAATCCATCTGGCGCGCGAAGGCCGCACCGTCTCGGTAGACAAAGAACAGGGCGATCAGCATGAACAGCAGCGTCAGAAGCAGATGGAACGCTCCGTCACCGGCGGCAATCACTGCGCGGTAGATATTTCCAATATTGGCGCCGCTGACCAGTTGAACCAGTTGGCCAATGGCGCCCGGTTCGCCAATATGACGCTCCCATTGCGTTGATAGCCATTCACCAGCGACAGGCAGTTCCACGATCCATTGTGGCGGAGCAGATCCGACACGATTGATCTGGAGTGCCCAGCCAATCCAGTCGCGCAATTCGCCAATCGCATAGGTCAGGGCGATACTGATGGGGATGATGATGAAACTTAAAACGCAGATAATGGCAATGGTCGCGCCGATGGTCGTGTTGCCGCCGATGCGGCGCAACAGATCGCGATAGAGCGGCCAGCTCGCAAAACCGATGACGAGTGCCGCGAGAACAGGGATGACGAAGCCGTGGAAGAAGTAGATCCCGGCAAAGACAATGAAAATGAGAAGCCATCGCGCAGCCGATATGGGCGGAATGAGCGCTATGCGCATTGGCGCGACGGGCCCTAGCCAGCGCGGTTCCGTCCTCGGTCTGTCATTCTCACGCACGATTGACTGCCATCCTGTTTGCGTCTCTCGTTTGCCTGCAGGCGCACCTGACGAGAGGTAAGATTAGAGATATTGAAGATTCAAGCTTGCCGTAAAGCGCAGATGCGCTAGAAATATGGGTAACGTCAACTCAGCTTTACAATATATGCCCCCATCTTCACGCCGCTTCCTCCTGCGGGAGCGTACGTCAGCTCGCCACGCAGCGGTTGACGCTGCCGTAGGCTCATTTCGTACATTGGTACATTACAAGGCATATTTGCAAGGTCTGCATGCCTTCCGCAGGCCCTTGGATGACCAAATGTTATCATGCCGTTTCCCTGTTGAATTCGGAACCTGGCGTCCTCAGGCCATAAGCCCTCTTATTGTCGTGGATATGAACGATCTGGCACTTACGCCGAAAAAGGCAGCCGATCCGATTTACGTCAGGGCCGATCTGGAAAGCTTGCTGGGTACGCTCTACGTACTGGAAGGCTCTACGCTGGGCGCGCGCGTTTTGTACCGCAGGGCAACTGAGCTTGGACTGAGCGGTACGCACGGGGCAAGGCATCTTCAGGGTCAAGCCGCATCGGATGGATTCTCCCGTTTTCTTCAGATCCTCGATGCCGCACCCGATGTCGATATGAACAAGGTAATAGGGGCTTCAGACCTGGCCTTCCAATGGGCAGAGACGGCCTTCAAGGACAATGTGAATGAATGAAGCGCCAGAGGTCGATCTGACAAATTGTGACCGGGAACCGATTCATATACCTGGAAGCATCCAGGCGCATGGCGCTCTCATCGTTTGTGACGGTACCGGCGGCGACGTTCTTGCTTATTCCGCTAATGCTGCAGACATGCTGGGTATCCCGGCACCGGTAGAAGGCAGTCGGCTTGAGGACGCCGTGGGGCCCGATGTAGCCCATACGCTGCGCAATGCACTGGCGACGAGCGATGACCCTAGCCGCCCGGCGTTGCGAATGGGCCTGGAGCTTCCTGGCGGATTTTTCGATGCAGCGGTTCACAGGACTCCTCAGGCTGCGTTCATGGAATTTGAGCCGCACGCCAAACATTCTGACCAACCTCTCGAAACCGCACGAATGCTCATCAGCCGGATTCGCTCTATCGGTAGCATTGATGAGCTGGTTGATAAGTCGGTTCGCCTGATTTTTGCGATGCTCGCCTATGATCGTGTCATGATCTATCGGTTCGAGCATGATGGATCCGGCAAGGTGGTCAGCGAGCACAAGCGGCGGGATCTTGAGAGCTTCAAGGGACAGTATTTTCCGGCCAGCGACATACCACAACAGGCACGTATCCTGTATCTAAAGAATACCATACGCATCATTTCTGACGCGCAAGACGAGCGCATTCCAATTCTATCGAACGGTCGCGCATCGGAAGAACCGCTGGATCTGTCCTTCGCTCATTTGCGAAGCGTATCGCCCATCCACTGTGAATATCTCCGCAACATGGGCGTAGCGGCTTCCATGTCGATCTCCATCGTCGTGGACGGAGAACTTTGGGGGCTTGTTGCTTGCCATCACTACTCGCCTAAGTCGTTGGCCATGCAGCAACGGGTGGCCGCGGAAATGTTCGGCGAGTTTTTATCGCTGCATCTGAGCGTCCTGAAACAGAAACAAATTCTGGACACAGCCAATCGTGCGCGCCGCTCTCTTGATCGCTTTCTTCAGGCCGCTTCACAGAGCGCCGACATCACACAATTGCTGCGCAATTCCTTGACTGAGTTTGCGCATATCATGCCGAGCGACGGTGTTGGGCTGTGGCTCGAGGGCGGCTGGACGAGCATGGGGTCTGTGCCGCCACTTCCCGATATCGCAAAAATTGCAGAACTGGTGGGAACAGTGTCCGGTGGGCGTATCTGGGGTACGGACCAACTGACGCTCCATTTGCCGGAAGCGGCATCCTACGCCTCCGCCACCTGCGGTGTTTTGGCTATACCCCTTTCGCAAAGACCGAAAGACTACCTGTTCTTCTTCCGCAAAGAGCTTGTCCAGACGCTGAATTGGGCTGGAAATCCAGAGAAATCCTATGAGATTGGCCCCCTTGGTGATCGACTGACGCCGCGCAAAAGCTTTGCCATCTGGAAGGAAACGGTTCATCTGAAGGCGCAACGCTGGACGGAAGAGGAGCGAGAGATCGCAGAGGCCATTCGCGCCGTACTCGTTGAGGTCGTCCTTCATCACAATGAGCTGCTTGCGGATGAGCGCGGTAAGGCGGACGTGCGCCAGCGTATGCTGAACGAGGAACTGAATCATCGGGTCAAGAACATTCTTGCGGTCATCAAGGCGCTTGTCGGTCATCCGGTCAGGGAAGGGCACGACATTGGTGAGTATGTTTCGACACTGAAGGGGCGAATTCAAGCCTTGTCTTTCGCGCATGATCAGGTCGTACGCGGCGCAGATGGTGGATCTCTGAAAGAATTGCTTGAGGCCGAACTCAAGCCCTATAGCGGTGAGCATCGCACCATCTCGATGAAAGGTGGCGAATTCTGGCTCGATAGCCGTGCCTTCTCCGTCATGGCGCTCGTCCTCCATGAAATGTCTACCAACGCGGCAAAGTATGGATCGCTCTCGGAAGCCGGCGGTAGGCTGGATGTGAACTGGAAGCGCACGGAGGCGGGGGATCTGGAGATTTCCTGGCGCGAGTCTGGCGGACCACTGGTGAGAAAGCCCAGCCGAGCCGGTTTCGGCACAGTTCTGATCGAGCGAAGCATCCCCTATGAACTCTCTGGCGACAGTTCCGTCGAATATCTCGAAAGCGGATTGCAGGCGCGGTTCCTGGTTCCGGCAAAACATGTTCAAGGCGGTGAGGGGGGCGAAATTGCCTCAGAAGCGGATCTCAATTCCGCCTCGACACGAGAGATCAATGATGTACTGCAGGACATCGAAGTTCTGCTCGTGGAAGATCAAATGCTGGTCGCTGCAGACGTCGAGATCATGTTGGCAGAGAACGGCGTGAACAACGTCACCACCGCTCCCTCGGTCGATGAAGCCATGAAGCGGCTGAAGAATTTTTCGCCGGATGTCGCCATTCTCGACGTCAATCTCGGCACGGGCACTTCGCTTCCCATTGCCGAGGAGCTTGAGCGGCGAGGTGTGCCATTCATCTTCGCAACAGGCTATAGTGACCGTTCGGTTGTCCCGGCAAGCTTTTCGGCGCCGGTTGTCCGCAAGCCTTACGAGGCAAAAGCTCTGGTCGGCGCATTTCTACGCATTCTTGCGGCGCGAGAAGGCAGTAACTAGGTTCGGATCGAGCTCCAAAAACCCGATCCGGATCTTTCGAGTGATCATCAGATATCGAGGTTGTGTGCGAAGGCAGCCCGTTCCTGAATGAAGCGAAAGCGGGCGTCTGCCTTGGTGCCCATAAGGTTGTCGACGGCTTCGCGTGTGCCTTCGAAATCCACCTCGTCAATCGCCACGCGCAGCAGCGTGCGTTTGGCAGGATCCATGGTGGTCTCTTTTAGCTGGGCAGGCATCATTTCGCCGAGACCTTTGAAGCGGCCAATCTCGACCTTCTTGCCCTTGAACACAGTCTCCATCAGTTCCGCGCGATGCGCATCATCTCGGGCATAGACAGTCTTTGCTCCCTGCCGGATCACGTAAAGCGGTGGTACTGCCAGAAACAGGTGCCCACCGCGCACCAGCTCCGGCATTTCCTGATAGAAGAAGGTGATCAGAAGCGAAGCAATGTGGGCCCCGTCCACGTCCGCATCGGTCATGATGATCACGCGCTCGTAGCGCAGATCCTCGTCCCGGTACTTGGTTCGGGTCCCGCAGCCAAGCGCTTGTATAAGATCGGCGATTTGCTGGTTTGCCGATAGCTTTTCACGGCTGGCGCTTCCCACGTTTAGGATCTTGCCGCGAAGCGGCAGAATGGCCTGGTTCGTGCGGTTGCGGGCCTGCTTTGCGGAACCACCAGCCGAGTCGCCCTCGACGATAAACAGTTCCGCGCCTTCCGCGGTGTTCTGGGAACAATCGGCCAGCTTGCCGGGAAGGCGCAGCTTGCGAACGGCAGTCTTGCGATTGACTTCCTTTTCCTTACGGCGACGCAGGCGCTCTTCTGCCCGCTCGATGACCCAGTCGAGAAGCTTTGCCGCTTCGCCCGGATTTCCCGCCAAATAATGGTCGAACGGATCGCGAAGCGCATTTTCCACAATGCGCTGTGCCTCGACGGTAGCGAGCTTGTCCTTCGTCTGGCCAACGAATTCCGGCTCGCGGATGAAGACGGAAAGCATACCGACTGCCGAGATCATCACGTCGTCGGTCGTAATGTCCTTGGCGCGCTTGTTCTGCGTCAGTTCCGCATAATTCTTCAAACCCTTGAGCAGCGCAATACGCAGGCCCGCCTCGTGCGTACCGCCTTCAGGTGTCGGGATCGTGTTGCAATAGGAATGGATCTGCGGGTCGCCGCCATACCAGGTGACCGCCCATTCCAATGCACCGTGGCCGCCGGTCTTTTCCGTTTTTCCGGAAAAGATCTCACGGGTGACTGTGAAATCCTTGCCAAGCGTCGCGGAGAGATAATCCTTCAGCCCGCCCGGAAAATGGAACACGGCCTTGTCGGGAATCTCGCCGCCTGCGATGACGACGCCCGGATCGCAACTCCAGCGGATTTCCACACCGCCAAATAGGTAAGCCTTGGAGCGCGCCATGCGGAAAATTCGGCCTGCGTCGAATTTCGCATGATCGCCGAAGATCTGCGGATCGGGATGAAAGCGCACGCGGGTGCCGCGGCGATTGTGCACATCACCCAATTCTTCCAGTCCGCCCTGCGGAACACCGCGAGAAAACCGTTGGCGATAGAGTTTCCGGTTGCGCGCAACCTCTACTTCCAGCACGTCTGAAAGAGCGTTCACGACGGATACGCCGACACCGTGAAGACCGCCGGACGTCTCATAGGCCTTACCGTCGAACTTGCCCCCCGCATGCAGTTTGGTCATGATGACTTCGAGCGTGGATTTGCCTGGTACCTGCGGATGGTTTTCCACCGGAATGCCGCGACCGTTGTCAGTCACTGTCAGAAAGCCCTGAGCATCCAGATGGACTTCGATGAAGTTGGCGTGGCCTGCCACCGCTTCGTCCATCGAGTTGTCGATGACTTCGGCAAACAGGTGGTGAAGCGCCTTTTCATCGGTGCCGCCGATATACATGCCGGGGCGCATGCGGACCGGCTCCAACCCCTCCAGAACCCGGATCGACGAGGCGTCATAGGTGTCTGGGTTGGCCGCCGGGGATGGTGCCGCAGTGCTAACCGCAGTCGTCGCGGGCTTGGCAGCCTCGGCCTTGCCCTTCGGCTCTGATGGCTTTGCAGGCTGCGATGGGAGACTGGCAAAAAGGTCGTTGTTATCCATATGGGTTCGCTGGCCTTGCCTTGAATGGATGGCATGCTGAACGGAGTCGCGTTGAATACCCTTATCGGCTTTCGAATCGCTGGCGAGTGTGCCAGATAAAACGGCGTCTCGCGACCTGTTCGTTCACGAATGGTTCGCATCAGGATTTGCGCCGCAGCGCTGAAGAACGCAAGTCGTGCTGCTTCAAGGAAACGAAACCGGTCGCCTATGTCCACAGATCATTTGAGTTTGCGTGTGCTGGCGGCCCTCTGCCTGTGTTTGTTCGCGACCGCTACTGCAGCAGCAGATGGGCCGATTCGCCCTTTCAAGGATGCCTTGTTCTCTTCCCAGACTGCCCTGAAGACGGAGGATGAGGGCGCTTTCAAGGTGCTTGATTATCAGGAATTGCGTGACATCAACCAGCGCGATGAAGAGCCGGAGCGTCGCGTCAAGCGAGACTATGTCGATCTTGGGGTGCGGGAGTTTCAGGCAAACGAAACGCTGACAATTGCTTCCAGCCGCCTGGATGTCGCGCGCGTCGGGCGCGTGCGTGATGCCACATTCACCATCATCTTCATTCATGGCAGGGGCGGGGATCGTCGGCTGGGAGTGAATGACTACACATTCGGGGGCAACTTCAACCGTTTGAAAAATCTCGTCGTGCAGAGCGGCGGCGCCTACTACGCCCCCTCGGTCAAATCCTTCGATCCCAATGGCGCAGCCGATATTGCAGGCCTCATTCGTCATGTCTTCGAGTTGTCGTCTGGTCGCCCCGTTGTTCTGGCCTGCGCCTCTATGGGTAACTTTATCTGTCAGAGTGTGACGCGCGACAAGGAAGCTGTTCGATACCTCAAGGGACTGGTCGTCATGGGTGGGCCTTCGGATCCGGGGTTTCTGACGACACCTGCGGCCAAGCTGAAGATACCGGTCTATTTCTCCCACGGCAGCGCCGACAGCGTATACAAGGCGGACGAGCAGATCGCGCTATACCGAAAGATGCGAAAGGCCGGTTACCCCACGATTTTCCGGCTGTTCCAGACTGGTGGTCATGGAACGCCGATCCGCATGAGCGATTGGCGGGAAATTCTCAATTTTATGCTCGCGGCAGGTTGATCCTATGACCGCATTCGTTAAACCCACATTCCTGAAAGTGATCCTCTTAAAGCAATGGGCTTGCGGCTACATTGCGGTTATGACGGTTCGAGAAGTTAACGGGGTGGCCAGCGCCTGCTGGCCGGGAGCATAAGGAATTCGCAGATATGACGCCGGATGTTCGTCCGCTTGTAGCGGGAAACTGGAAGATGAACGGAACGCGGGACTCGCTCGATCAGATCAAGGCGATTTCTGCCGGAGTGAGTGGTCCGCTGGCTGAGAAGGTTGACGCACTCATCTGCCCTCCGGCAACGCTGCTCTATGTGTCGACCGCCTTGTGCACCGATAGTCCGCTGATGATTGGCGCGCAGGATTGCCATCAGAACAAGTCCGGCGCTCATACCGGTGACATCTCAGCCGAAATGATTGCCGATTGCTTTGGCACCCATGTCATCGTCGGTCACTCCGAGCGCCGGGTGGACCACGCCGAGACCGATCATCTGGTTCGCATCAAGGCAGAAGCCGCCTATGCTGCCGATTTGACCGCCATCATCTGCATTGGCGAGACTGCGGATGAGCGCAAGGCGGGCCAGACACTCGAGATTCTCAAGCGCCAGCTCGCAGGGTCGGTTCCCGACGATGCCAATGCCGAGAACACGGTTATTGCCTATGAGCCTGTCTGGGCCATCGGCACCGGCCTCACGCCGACCGTTGACGATGTCGAAAAGGCGCATGCTTTCATGCGCGATGAACTGAAGAGCCGCTTCGGTGCAGAAGGCGCGAAATTTCGCATTCTCTATGGCGGGTCCGTCAAGCCTTCCAACGCGGCAGAGCTGATGGCCATTAGCAATGTTGATGGTGCTCTCGTTGGCGGCGCCAGCTTGAAAGCAACAGACTTCCTCGCCATCTATGGCGCGTATGAGGCATTGGTGCGTTAAATCTCGTTTAATCGGCACTAGCCCCTTGGAATGCCGGTCCGGCTGAGCTAAAGGACCAGCAAAGCTTTATATGTGCCGCAATCCGCGCGCAGGACTGGACTGATATGCAGACCGTATTGATCGTTATTCATCTCATGATCGTGCTCGCGCTTGTTGGCGTAGTGCTGATCCAGCGTTCCGAGGGCGGTGGCCTTGGCATTGGCGGCGGTTCCGGCTTCATGTCGGCGCGCGGCACGGCAAATGCCCTGACCCGCACGACCGCAATCCTGGCGACACTGTTCTTCGTGACCTCCATGGCGCTTGGCATCATGGCGCGTCACGAGTCTCGTCCGACGGACATTCTGAACCGCATCCCGGCAACGCAGCAGGGTCAGGGCAACGGCATTCTTGACTCGCTCGGTCCGGCGGCAACGCCTGGTGCTCCGGTAAACGGCACAGCGCCTGCACCGGGAGCTCCGGCTCCGGCGAATCCGTCGTCTGTTCCGACCGGCAACTAAGCCGCGTCACGCTCCCATCATCCGGCAGGTCGAAAAGCCTGCCGGTTTTCTTTTGTTCAGATTCCACAGCTTTAACCGTCCCGAAGAATTTTTGGGCTGGCGGAATCGATCGTGAAAAGGTATCCGGTGACTCCCATGGCGCGATATGTATTCATCACAGGCGGCGTGGTTTCTTCCCTCGGAAAAGGAATTGCGGCCGCAGCCCTCGGAGCCTTGCTACAGGCCAGAGGTTATCGGGTTCGGCTACGTAAGCTCGATCCTTATCTCAACGTTGACCCGGGCACCATGAGCCCGACTCAACACGGCGAAGTCTTCGTGACCGATGACGGTGCGGAGACCGACCTCGATCTCGGTCACTACGAGCGCTTTACGGGGCGCTCTGCGACGAAGACCGATAACATTACTACGGGTCGGATCTACAAGAACATCATCGACAAGGAACGGCGCGGGGATTATCTCGGCGCGACGGTTCAGGTCATTCCGCACGTCACCAACGAGATCAAGGACTTCGTGGTCGAGGGCAATGACGACTACGACTTCGTGATCTGTGAAATCGGTGGCACCGTCGGTGACATCGAGGCGATGCCCTTCGTGGAAGCGATCCGTCAGCTGGGCAACGAATTGCCGCGCGGAACCGCCGTTTATCTGCATCTCACCCTCATGCCGTACATCCCGGCTGCCGGCGAATTGAAGACAAAGCCGACGCAGCATTCGGTCAAGGAACTGCAGGCGCTCGGCATTGCGCCGGACATCCTTCTTGTGCGTGCAGACCGCGAGATTCCGGAAGCGGAACGCCGCAAGCTTTCGCTGTTTTGTAACGTTCGCCCGTCTGCTGTCATTCAGGCACTGGACGTGTCTAATATCTACGACGTACCCATGGCCTATCACAAGGAAGGCTTGGATTCGGAAGTCCTGGCGGCATTTGGCATCGAACCGGCACCAAAACCGCGTCTGGAGCCTTGGGAAGAGGTTTCCAACCGCATCCGCACACCGGAAGGCGAAGTTACCATCGCGATCGTCGGCAAGTACACCGGCCTTAAGGATGCGTACAAATCGCTGATCGAGGCGCTCTATCACGGTGGCATCGCCAACCAGGTCAAGGTCAAGCTCGAGTGGATAGAGTCGGAAATCTTCGAGAAGGAAGATCCGGCCCCCTACCTTGAAAAGGTCAATGGCATCCTGGTGCCCGGTGGCTTCGGTGAGCGCGGCGCACAGGGCAAGATCAATGCGGCCCGCTTTGCGCGTGAGCGCAAGGTGCCGTATTTCGGCATTTGCTTCGGCATGCAGATGGCGGTTCTAGAAGCAGCCCGCAACCTTGCTGGCATTGAAGACGCAAGCTCCACTGAGTTCGGTCCTTCCAAGGAGCCTGTCGTTGGTCTCATGACCGAATGGGTCAAAGGCAACGAGTTGCAGAAGCGTTCGGCAGCGGGCGATCTGGGCGGCACCATGCGCCTAGGCGCCTACAAGGCGGCGCTGAAGCGCGACACCAAGATCGCCGAGATCTATGGCTCGACAGATATATCTGAGCGTCACCGTCACCGTTATGAGGTGAACGTGGACTATAAGGATCGTCTGGAAAACTGCGGCCTTGTCTTCTCCGGTATGTCACCGGATGGGTTGTTGCCGGAAACGATCGAGTATCCGGATCATCCATGGTTTATCGGCGTTCAGTATCACCCTGAACTGAAGAGCCGTCCGCTGGACCCGCATCCACTGTTTTCCAGCTTCATCACGGCGGCGCTGGAACAGAGCCGGTTGGTCTGATCGATTATCAAATTTGAAATTCAAAGGGCCGGTGGTGATTATCCTCCGGCCCTTGTCGCATTCAAACGCTCAATCACGTGGATCTGCTTCACCACTGCGGCCCGTTACATGCGCGTAGGCGGCCAGAGCTTTGTCGCGCGCCTCACCGTGATTGACGATGGGCTTGGGATAGGTGTCGCCAAGTTTGATACCAGCCCGTTCAAGAACCTCTTTCGGCGCCTCAAAGGGGCGATGAATATACTTCTTTGGCAGTTTACGTAGTTCCGGCACAAAACGACAAACATAGTCGCCATCCGGATCGAATTTCTCGCCCTGCAGGATTGGGTTGAATACGCGGAAGAAGGGGGAGGCATCAGCGCCTGATCCCGCGACCCATTGCCAGTTGCTGGCGTTTGAGGCTGGATCAGCATCCACAAGCGTGTCCTTGAACCACTCCTCGCCCTTGCGCCAATCAATCATCAGATCCTTAATCAGGAAGGAAGCCGTGATCATGCGAACGCGATTATGCATGTAACCATGGCGCCAAAGCTGGCGCATCCCGGCATCCACGATCGGATAGCCGGTTTTGCCTTTGGTCCAAGCTGAAAACTGGGCCTTGCTGAAATGCCACGGGAACGCGTCGAACTTGTCGTTCCAGTTATCGGTGGCAAGCTTCGGAAACTCGACGAGGAGATGGTAGGAAAATTCCCGCCAAACCAATTCCTTTCGGAAATGGACCACGTCATCCGTCGCCTGCAGTCCCTTGGTTTCGTGCCAGATCCGAGCTGGCGATATTTCGCCAAAAGCGAGGTGAGGGGAAAGCATAGAGGTCGCATCCTCAAGGCCGGGGTGATCGCGATCGCTCTTGTAGGTCTGTATGGGCTTCATCAGGAACGTCTTCAGTTTCCTATGCGCGCCTTCCTCTCCTGGCTGCCACATCCGTCCGAATTCGCTCGCCCAATCTGGCTTCTTGGGCAACATGTCCCACTCCTTGAGCGTCTCGGATTTTGGGAAGGAGTTCGGCGCGGGTATTTCGGACGGAGCGGGAACAGGATCGCGCGGCTTACCATCCTTTTCGAGCGCCCGCCAGAAGGGCGAATAAACGCGGTAAGCGCCACCCGAACCGGTCTTCATCGTCTCTGGATCGTGCAGCAGTTGGCCACGAAAGCGCTTGATGTCCAGTCCTGTCGATTTCACGGCGCTCACGATGTCCTTATCTGTTGCATCGCGCTCATAGTGGCGATTGTAATAGAGCGCTTCGGCCTGCGTCTCCTTGGCCAGTCCGGAAAGCACCTTGGCTGCTTCGCCGCTCCGTAAGATAAGCCTGTTACCCTTATCGGCCAGAGCCGTCGCCAGGGCCTCCAGCGAATGATGCAGCCACCATTCCTGAGCACCACCCAGCGGACCAACACCGTCCTGCTTCGGCTCGCGGATATAGACGCAGATGACGGGCCTACCGCTTTCGCACGCCTGGGACAGTGCGCCATTGTCGTCGAGACGAAGATCCTTGCGAAACCAGAGAAGGATTGGCGGCTGATGATCTGACGACAAGGCGTAAACTCCGGTTATCGAACAATTACCGGAATTTACGTCGCATCATAAATGGCGGATCACCGGTCGAAATCCCGCAGCAGAAGGATAGGGCAGGGCGTCAGTGCGGCAAGTTCCGGTGCGTGTGGCGGACGCACGATCAGGCAATCGGAATGGGCAAAAATCTTCATCATCGAAGAATCCTGCTTGTCGAACGGTTCCGCAATCAGGCGGCCGTCAGCGTCGCGGCTCAGTCTTGCCCGAAGGTAATCCTGTCGGTGGTCGTTTGCCGCAAGCAGTTTCCCGGCAAGGGCTTCGGCAGCATGTGTCTTCGGTCGTGTGCCGGAAAGCTTCGCAACGACAGGTTCCAGAAACAGCGTTCCGCAGACAAGGCTCGCAACCGGGTTGCCCGGAAGGCCCAGCACGCGCATATTTCCGAGCGCCCCAACCATCAGCGGCTTGCCTGGGCGCATGGCGATACGCCAGAAATCAAGCGACATTCCCTGCGCCTTCAGGCTGGCCTGTACCAGATCGTGATCGCCAACTGAGGCCCCGCCAAGCGTGACAAGTACGTCAACTTTTTCCGCCACGGCCTTGGAAATGGCATCTTCAATCAGATCCTGCCGGTCATGAATGATTCCGAGATCGATGACCTCGCCACCGTTTGCGCGAATCAGCGCGCTGATGCCGAAGGTGTTGGATGCGATGATCTGTGAAGGCTGCAAAGTGCCGCCGGGGTGCACCAGCTCATCACCGGTCGCCAAGACCGCAACGCGCGGCCGACGCAGAACCTCGACCTCCGGGTGGTTCATCGCCGCCGCAACGGTCAAATGGGCATAGTCGAGCCGGACACCTGCGCGCAGCACGATCTCGCCTTCAGCAAAATCTTGTCCGCGGGGACGAATATGGCGTCCGACGGTTATCGGAAACTTCGTGCGAATTCGGTTTTCGGCCAGACGCTCGGCATCCTCCTGAATGAGAATGCTGTCGGCACCTTCTGGCAAAGGAGCGCCGGTAAAAATGCGCACGCACTCTCCCGGCCCCACCTTTCCCTCGAATGCATGGCCCGCCGCTGCCTGACCGATGACCGTCAGTTCCGCCCCAAGGTCTGGTGCATCGGCAGCGCGAAGCGCATAGCCGTCCATGGCGGATGCGTGAAATGGCGGCTGTGTCAGTTTTGCAATCAGGTCCAAGGCCAGAATGCGGCCCGCCGCCTTATCAAGCGGAACGCTCTCGGTATCCGCAACCGCCCGCACCGGCTCCAGCAAATGTGTCAGAGCTTCGGAAACGGGAAGGAGAGGTAACGCCACAGCCAAATCCTAGGTTTTTCGCCAGTCGCCGGATTTTCCGCCGCTCTTGGCAAGCAATTGAATACCGCCGATCTCCATGCCTTTGTCGGCGGCCTTCGCCATGTCGTAAATCGTAAGGCAGGCAACTGACACCGCCGTCAGCGCTTCCATCTCGACGCCCGTCTTGCCGGTCAGCTTTGCTGTCGCTGTCACCCGCAAACCGGGTAGATCCGTATCCTCAGCGATGTCGACCGCAACCTTGGTCAGCATCAGCGGGTGGCACAGTGGAATGAGATTGGAGGTTTGCTTGGCCGCCATGATGCCCGCCAGCCGGGCCGTACCGATGACATCGCCCTTCTTGGCGTCGCCTCTGCGGATGAGTTGAAGCGTATCCGGCAACATGCGCACGAAGCCTTCGGCAGTTGCCTCACGCACCGTATCAGCCTTGCCGCCCACATCCACCATGTGGGCCTCGCCGCTTTCAGCAATATGCGTCAGACCCTGCTCGGTCATGCTCATTCCGCCGCCTGGCTTGCGCTCTCACCGGTCAGCAACAGCTTCGTCGCTGCGGTCACATCCTGCTGACGCATAAGGCTCTCTCCGACCAGATAGGTGGAAATCCCGACCGCCTTCAGACGCAAACAATCAGCATTCGTGAAGATGCCGCTCTCTCCCACAAGCAGCCGGTCCGCAGGCACCATCGGCGCCAGCCTTTCGCTGTTCGTGAGGCTGACTTCGAATGTGCGCAGATTACGATTGTTGATGCCGATCATGGGCGAGGCGAGCTTCAAGGCACGCTCTGTTTCCTGTTCGTCATGCACCTCGATCAGAACATCCATGCCAAGCGAAAACGCTTCATCCTCAAGACGCTTTGCATCGTCATCGGTAAGCGAGGCCATGATCAGGAGAATACAATCGGCGCCCCAGGCGCGGGCTTCATGCACCTGATAGGTCTCGAACATGAAATCCTTGCGCAGTGCCGGAAGCGAGCAAGTATTGCGGGCTGCCGTCAGAAACTCGGGCGCACCCTGAAAACTCGGAGCATCCGTCAAAACGGATAGGCAGGCTGCACCGCCGGCCTCATAGGCCTTGGCCAGCATCGGAGGATCGAAATCCGGGCGGATCAGTCCTTTCGATGGGCTCGCCTTCTTGATCTCGGCAATCAGGCCCAGTTCGCCGCGTGCACGACGGCCCGCGAGCGCTTTGTAAAAGCCGCGTGGCGCAGGCTGATCCTGTGCCATGGCCTTCAGGTCTGCCAGGGTAAAACGCGTCTTGGCCGCGGCGATTTCTTCGCGCTTATAGGCCTCAATTTTCTGTAGAATGTCGCTCATGACGGGTTAGATATCCTCATTCGAAACGGCGACAAGCTTGTCGAGTACGGATGCCGCGCTGCCGCTTTCAAGTGATTGCGTCGCAAGGATCATACCTTCCAGAACGTCGGCTGCCTTGCCCGCAATAACCAGCGAGGCCGCAGCGTTGCAAAGCGCGATGTCGCGATAGGCGTTCTTGGCGCCGCCCAGCACAGCCCGCAACGCCTTGGCATTCACTTCGCCATCGCCACCCTTCAACTCATCGATCGTTGCACGCCCAACGCCAAAATCTTCCGGTGTCAACTCGAAGCTGCGGATCTGCCCGTTTTCGAGAGCCGTAACCTGGGTCACGCCAGTCGTAGTGATCTCGTCCATACCATCGCCATGCACGACCCATATCGCCTCTGAACCGAGATCACGCATGACCTCGGCAATTGGCTGGAGCCAGCGAGGAGAGAAGACGCCCAGCAATTGCCGCTTGGCACCCGCCGGATTCGAAAGCGGGCCGAGAAGATTGAAAATCGTGCGTGTTCCAAGCTCCACGCGACTGGGACCGACATGTCGCATGGCCGCATGGTGCACCTGGGCGAACATGAAACCTATGCCAGCCTCGGAAATGCAGCGAGCGATCTGCGGCGGTGGGATATCGAGTTTCACACCCAGAGCCGTCAGGGCATCGGCCGTGCCGGACTTGGAACTGAGAGCACGGTTGCCGTGCTTGGCAACGGGAACGCCAGCACCCGCCACGATGAGAGCGGCCAGCGTCGAGATATTGTAGGTGCCAAGCCCGTCGCCGCCGGTCCCGACGATGTCCATGACGCCATCAGGCGCCGCAACCGGCAGCATCTTCGCCCGCATGGTCGAAACCGCACCGGCAATTTCCTCGACGGTTTCGCCGCGAACTCTCAGAGCCATGAGAAACCCACCTATCTGCGATGGCGTTGCCTCACCCGACATCAATATGTCGAAAGCAGCACGAGCTTCCTCGCGCGATAGCGGATCTCCCGTCGCCACTTTGCCAATAAAGGCCTTCAGATCCGGCATTGTTCAGTTCCCCCTATGGCCTGCCATCGACCAAGATTTTCCTGGCGTTAGCGAACCATTGCCTGTTCGGCGAGTGCGCGATTGATGGAGACGCCATAATCGTTCTGCAATTGCACGACCATCTGATCGAGAAGATCGTCACCTGCCGCGCCGGCAATCTGCTTGATCTGCTGGTCATTAGCATCGAGCGCGTCAGATGGTTGCTGCTGGACATTGGTCACGTGCATCAGAACGCGAGATTCGCCATCTGCTGCCAGTGCCGTGGCATAGATGCCGTTCGGACCCGCAAAGGCTGCCTTGGCCGCGTCACCGCCCAGGATCGCGTCATTGCTCTGACGGCGCAGGCCAGTCTTGGTTTCCACAGTCAGGCCAAGTTCCGTCGCAATGGCGGCCAACGTCAGCCCGCCCTTGTCCAATTGTGCCTTCAGGTCGGCCGTCTTCTTGGAAAGCGCTTCGCGCTGCTGTTCTGCTGTCCAGTCGGCAGTAGCACGCTCACGCACTTCGCTCAGTGCACGATCACGCTCAGGAATGACTTCGCGCACGTCAAACCAGACGTAGCCGTCATTGCCGAGGTTGGATGGAATGGACTCTGCACCCACATCCGTCCGGAAAACATCGGTCAGAAGGGTATCGGCAGGCGGCAGATCGATCGTTTTTCCTTCGCCATCATGGCCGGTACGATCGCTCGCAATGGTAACAGCCTTCAGCTTCAACTGAGACGCGGCTTCTTCGAGCGACGAGCCGGAGCCGCGCAAGTCCTCGAAACGGTCATGCACGGATTGAACGGCTTGGCTCGCAGCAGCGAGCGCCAATGTCTTGCGAACTTCGTCTTTTACTTCGTCGAATGACTTTGTGGTTTCGGCGCGCACATTGGTCACGCGCAGCATCACAGGGCCAAATGAGCCCTGAATGATTCCGGTTGTGCCACCAGAGGCGGGAACCGCGAATGCAGCATCGGCAATCGTCTGATCCGGAATCTGGTCCTTTGTAAAGTCACCGAGCATTACGTCTGCAGCCGTCTTGCCCTGATCGGCAACCAGCTGGTCGAATGTCAGTTGGCGCTCTTTCATCTGTTGAAGCGCTGCAACGGCCATTTCCTTGCTCGGGAAGGCGAGTTGCTCGATGGTGCGCGTTGCCGGCGTCTTGTAGGCGTCTTTGCGGCGATCATACTCTGCACGAACCTGCGCATCGGTCACGGCTGCCGGGTCGGCAACATCCGTTGGCTGCAGGGTCACATAGGCGAACCGGCGCAGCTCAGGTGCGCGATACTTGTTCTTGTTGGTCTGGAACCAGGCGGCAAGCACGGCCTCGGTCGGCGCTTTGATCGGATCGATGTTGGCATTGGAAAGAACGAGGAATTCCAGATCCCGGCTCTCGTCGCGGTATTTCTTGAGCGCATCGATCATAACTTTCGGAGCCTGGAAGCCGTCGGCCACGGCGTCCACCACCTGGCTTCGCACGGCAACCTTGCTGCGCTCGGTAATGTAATCCTGTTCGCGCAGTCCGGCATTGCGCAAGCGCGCACTGAACACGTTGCGGTCGAACTGGCCGTTATTGCCGTGGAAGGCGGGATCTTCTGCGATCAGGTTTGCAAGTCGATCTTGGGAAAGGCCAAGGCGCATCTTGGAAGACAGCTCATCCAGAGCGGCACCAGCAGAGAGCTGCGAGAACGTCTGCTGCTCGATACCAAAAGCACGGGCTTGCTCGGAGGTCAGCTGCATGCCGAGCTGGCGGCTGATCGCGCCGAGCTGCCTCTGGTAAGCGAGTCGGAACTCTTCGGGCGAAACCCGCTGGTTACCCACGGTCATGACCGAGTTGCTGGCACCACTGAATATCGATGCGGAGACGCCCCAAATGGCGAAGGAAACCACCAGCAGCATCAGCAGCAATTTCGCGACCCAGGACCGGGCGGCGCTTCTAAGCGTATCAAGCATCGATCGACATTACCTTGCAAAACATACGAAAGCCGCCATTCCGGCGGGTCTGGAGCATTGTCTCTAGAACAAACCGCATCAGAATTGAAGGTATTTGTAGCCAAAAGAAACGTGAGAATGTCGAGGTACGGGGAAAAATGACGCTTCCCCAGCTTCGTCAGGCAGAAGCTGGTCGCTCCTCTTGGCGGCGTCCCTTGCGGGCGCGGAACACAGCTTCACCGATGAGCGAAATCGGTAGTGCCACGAAGAATGGAATAAAGAAGTAGATCACCCGGAACGCAACCAGGGCACCGATGGAGGCCTGTTCGCCCATGACATGTCGAACCGTGACCTCCAGAACACCAAGCCCACCCGGAGCATGGGTGATGAGAATGGCAATATTGCCGAGCACGAACGCCGTAGCGGCCTTCAGGTAGCTGACGTTTTCAGTCGCCTGCATCAGTTCCATCAGACAGGCAGAAACCAGAGCGAAGTTGATCGTACCGATCACGATCTGAGCTATCGCCAGCCGCGCTGTCGGCATCTTGAATGTCCATTTGCGGATCTTTACCGGCGCCCGGGCAAACGCCGCCAAAAGCACATAACCGATTGCCGCAAGCAGAAGCCCGATACCAATCAGGAGGACCGCGGATGGGCCGATTCTCAGGATCTTGGCTGTATCATCCGGGTTAAGGACCATCACGATCCCGCCCAGAACCATGAGTCCGAGCCCAACCGTCACGCCCGATAGAAGGACGATTTTCGCGACATCCTCGGTCGAGAGGCCCCAATGCGCATAGTAGCGATAGCGGATGGCACCACTGCTGAGACCGGCGAGCCCGATGCTCTGGCCAAGGCCCAAGGCCACGAAAGATGCGAGTGCGATCTTGGGGTAGGGCAGATCGCTTTTCACATAGCGAACGCCTGTCCAGTCGAACCCGGTCAGGCAGATATAGGAACCGGCACAATAAGCCAGCGCCAACAGCAGGTTCTTCGTCGGAATGGCTGTAACAGACTGGACGATCTCATCCCAGGTAAACTGGCTGAGGCCACGATAGAGAAGATAGGCGGCTATCGCGAAGCCGAACACCATTGTGCCGTATGTGAAGAGGCGCTTTCTGCCGCTCATTTCCCGCACCTCGAGCTAAGCCGAAGTGAGCAAGTTACAACGCGCGTTAAGCGAAGGAAAATGGGTGCCGAAAGGCCTATCATGTATGCTGTCCCCAATGATCCGGCTAAACGTGATCAGGGGAAAATTGTTCCGCCTCTCCTGATATGGGGGAATTGCTCCCGCTCTCAGTGAAGCGGGAGCAATGGATTTGCAATCAAAGTAAACCTCCACCTACGGTGGAGGACTGGACGAGTTCTACATCGTAGTGGAGAGACCT
>NZ_STGA01000022.1 GCF_005222835.1 Rhizobium sp. FKY42
CGCCTGAATGGTATTTGCATAAAGACTTGGGCTTATGACGAACGTTTTGGCCGGCCCGCTGCGCTTCTTCTTCATCAGCGTGGCGACGTGTAGCCGCCCGGTCTCCAGACCTTCTCCTCTCAAAAGCCCTTGCAACATCCGACTTCCCGCGAACGGGTAGTCGAGATGCAGTTCGTCGATCCGGCGCATCAGGGCAAGATCGCCGTCGGACACTGGAGAGGCAGATAATAGACGCTTCCACGGCTGAAGCCGAGAAGCTTCGCCTGGCGCACCAGGGATAGCTTGTGCTCTCGGTCGATCATTTCTTGTCCTCCAGCAATCCCGCCTTGCCGAGCGCACCGGATATCGAAGCAGGGACCGTGGCCCCAGTGGGGCCGCGTAAGCCCTAAGCGGAGCATCGTTCTCCAGTGTCAGTTCGCCGATTTTCGCGTGCAGCGTTTTGACATCGATGGTCGGACCCGGCGGCTCCGGTTTCGTTTCATCGCCGAACACACCCGTCGCTCCCTCAGGGAGCTGGTCTTTCCATTGTTTGATCTGGTTGGCATGCACATCGAACTGCTGGGACAATTCCACCAGCGCCTGCTCGCCTCTGATCGCAGCGAGCGCCACCTTTGCCTTGAAAGCCGGGCTGTGGCGCCTAGCGCGGTCGTCTCGTCATAATATCTCCTGTTCCCGGCATCTAAGCCGAAGTCAGGTAGAAATTCCACTTATCCTAGCTGTGCAGATTTCCCGAGCCAGCTCTCCGGCAACCGGTCTCCTCCTCATCGTTACTCGGCGTAACCGTGTCCGACGAAGCCCAAGTCCTGTCCGACTGATTGATGGCAGACGGCTCCGGGCTCTCGTTCAGCGCGCATACTCAACCCTGTGGAGATACCGCCCGAACTCGTGTCCCAGTTCTTCGAACCCATGTTCACAACAAGGACTGCGGCATTGGAATGAGCCCCGCAATCTGTAAATCTGGTATCGAAGCACATAACGGGTCACTGGTCGCAGTCATTGAAGACGTTGGGACGTGATTTACGTTCTCGATTCCACTCAAGTCGGAACGCGGCTGGTGCATTTATGCCATTTGCGCTCAAAGGCGCTGCTAAAACTCTGTTTCGCCGCCGCCGCCTGCTTCCTCCGCTGGATATAGCACGTAGTACATCGTACGTTATGTGCTATCCGATCGGATAGCGGACGTGCTGAAAGCTTCGACGTGCTACAGATTGGCCGAGATGGAATGGCAGCGCGCGGCGCGTCGTTGGAGGAAGGGATACGTGACTGATATTGATATCGCCAAGGTTACGGCCGAGAAGCGGACAAAATCCTTGACTGAACAGGCCTACGCTATTCTGCGCGAACGGGTTATCACCGGTATGCTTCCGCCCGGCGCCGAGGTATCAGAGCCGGAACTTGCCGAACAGTTGCAAATGAGCAAGACCCCGGTCCGAGAGGCCTTGGCAAGGCTCTGCGTCGAGGGGTTCATGGAAGCCTATCCCCGGCGAGGCTACCGGGTTACACCCGTTACGATCAAAGACATGAATGATCTCTTCTGTGTGCGTGGCGTGCTTGAGGGCGCGGCGGCTGCACTTGCTGCCCAGCATCTGACAATTGAGGAAATGGACCGGCTCGATGACCTGGCAGATGCGAGCTACGTGATGGGCGAGGAAATGAGCACGCGCACCTTCGTCTCGCGTAACGAACAGTTTCATTCCTTGATCGCGCAAGGCTCACGCAACCAGCGGCTCCACACTCTGGTGATGAGCCATCTCGAGGAATGCGCACGGTTGTTCTACATGGGCACACGCGTTCGCGACATCAATCCAGAGACAAATGACGATCATCATCGTATCCTTCTGCATCTTCGTGCAAGAGACGCAGAGAGGGCGCGCCAAGCGATCGTCGAGCACAACGAAAACACCAGGAAGGGATTGTTGGCGGCACTCATCTCAAACAGTGCGGCAGGTTTGACGCTCTAGCGTGACAAGTTCCCGGAAGGTTGGCTCATCCAGTTGCGGATTGCGACTGGTCGAATGGCGGAATGCGTCCAGGCAGGCTTGGAAACCATGGTTTGGCAGATCGCTCTTGGACGCGACCACGCTCCTGGCTGTCGCGGCGGCAATCTCATGTGCTTCACGGAAGGAGAGACCTTCGAGCCGCACCAGCGAATCCGCCAGTTCCGTGATGGTGATGGTGTTCTATACGGTTGAACTTGCGGTTATCACCGCCATACCCAGCGCGCTGACCTGGAAACCAATGGCCACCGCCGATTGGGTTCCGCTTCTTGGCATTGGCTTTCTGGCGCAGCTTGGCCAATACTGCTTCCTGGAGGCTTATCGCAGTGCAGATGCCAGTATCCTCGCGCCCATCGGCTACCTCTCTATCATCTTCGTGACAGCCGTCGGCTATTTTGCTTTCAATGAAGTGCCGGAGCGGCGTGTGATCATCGGCGTCTGCATCATCCTGTCTGCGCTAATTGGTGCCGCGTGATCGGGTGTCGACGAACCCGAAACTATTCGTGACCTGACATCACTTTGCTGGATGAAGATGCTGGCAATTCGCCGGGTTCCCTCCGCAGAAGACCTATCAGGTATGTCTTCGAGTGCCGATTCCAACGAAAACCCTCCGATATTTACCAAGGATTCATCTACCTATAGTAGCGTGTTTTAGTAAAATATTATCATAGAGTGCATCGTGTTTTGCACGGTACCGGAGGACATTTGGATGAAATCTGCCTTTTTCAATTCCGCCACCAGATCCAGCCTTGCAGCCGCGGTTGCTGTTTCAGGCGGTTTATTTGTAACCGGGTTGCCTACACCGGCGCACGCATGCGGGCCGGATAGCTTTATCGGTACCGTCTGTGCGTTCAGCTTCAGTTATTGCCCGGTCAACTGGCTTCCTGCCGATGGGCGAACCGTGCAGGTAAACGGCAACCAGGCGCTCTTCGCCTTGATCGGTTTCCAGTACGGCGGCAACCAAGCGACCAATACCTTCGCGCTTCCAGATCTGCGTGGACGAGCGATCGTCAATTCCGGCACGGGCGTTGGTCTGCCGCAGCAGGTCTTTGCCAGCCCGTCCGGAGTGCCAACCACAACCCTCTCAGTTGCAAATCTTCCTCCGCACAATCATCAGGCGGTATTCACCGGGACCGGGGGAGGGCAGCAAACTGTCAACATTCCCCCGACGCCCGGCACTCTGGGTGTGACAGCCACGCTGAATGCAAAAGATGAGGTCGGTGGCGCTCCGTTGAATGCCAATTCCTATCTCGGCAAGGGCGGCACAGGCGGAGGGGCGGCCAACATCTATGTTCCTTCAACCAGCACGGCGACCGACATACCGCTCAGCGGGTTGCAGGTGCAGCTGACCGGAACTCCGGGTACGGGCGCGACGAGCTTCACCTATCAATCCGGTATCACCGGGGGATCGGTTGTCATCGGCAATACGGGCAATGCAATTCCCTTCAGCAACCAATCGCCTTCGCTTGCCATGAACTATTGCATCATGGTGAATGGCATCTGGCCGGAGAGACCATAGTTTCTCCTAAAAATTGAGTGATTTAGGGTTGTGGGTGCATTGTTAATACACCATAACCATGGCAAGAAGAATCATGCCAGGGCACGTTTTAGTGGAAGACGTTGCTAATTTAGTGGAAGCGCCATCCCCCTGCTTCCTGCTGAAGATGTTCGCGCAGCACAAGTTGCGCGAACATCTGTACTGCCCATCTGAGACGTTCTCTGGCGAGACATTGGTGCGACGTGACAACGTCCCGGCCAGAGGGAACAGGCATGCAGGGTAGAACGCGCAGGCATAAAGCCGCGATCAATGGAATTGATAGTAGAGCGCAAGCGAAGGTTGGCGTAAGGGTTCGGCCAGAAGCTGGCGCTGCGTTCATTTGTCTTCCAGCTATGCTTGTCCAACTTCTATACGCTTTCCGACAGTTGATACTTGTTTTCCTTGTTTCGACCGGGGCATTGCTGACCACGACGTCTGCCGAAGCGGCGCTTTCAACGGAGTGTCAGAAGCTCAATACCGATTTTGGAAGTGGGCGCTCGCTCACTGTGGCAAATATTCCTGGCGCAGCAACGAACACTACAAGCTCATGGTCATATTCTCTGAGTGCCGGAGAAAAGGTGACGTGGCAATCGACAGGTACACAAGATCCGGGCGGTACTACTTCAGCGCTTTTTCGAATATTCACCGATACCACTGATCCATATGTCGATGCTGATACGACGACGGGATCCTTTTCCCGCTCAGGAACCTACACTGTTGCGAGTGGGGGGGAAGGGTTCTATTTGGACCTGGAAGTCACAAGAAATACGAATGAGACGTCCGGCGCGTCTGTCACCATGACGGCCACCTGCAGTTCAGCTACCGCATCTACCAATGCCAACCTCGCCAGTCTCACGCTGTCGTCCGGCACGCTTTCGCCAAGCTTTGCCAGCGCCACGACGAGCTACACGGCCTCTGTTGGGA
>NZ_STGA01000002.1 GCF_005222835.1 Rhizobium sp. FKY42
CAGCTAGAAGGGCGAAAACTGTCGCATCTCTAACTGGCCCAACTGTCGCATTACTAAATGGCTGCTATACATTTGGGTTGTGTAAGGAAAGTTATGGAACTAACCGATCTGCCTGTGTCGGCGCACATCCACATCGCGGCGATTGAGAACGTGTCGGGCCTATCTACCTATGCGCGCTACGCCTCCGGCTTCGAGATGGATTTTCGACAGACGAACTTCGAAGGCGAATTGATCGAAGCGGTCCACGCCGCCAGACGAGAGGCCTGCGGAATCATCATCAATCCGGCGGGTTGGACCCCTGCGATGAATGGTTATCGGCTTTGTGGAACTGAACCGTAATACGCCATTCCTGGTCCAGATTTTCTTCATCTATTTTGCGATTCCTCTTGCAGGAATTCGACTTGACCAACGCCGACAGAAATCCTCGCGTTGGGTATCAACGGCGGGAGCCTACGCGAATGAAATCATTGGAGGTGGCGTGCAATCCATTCCCGAGAGGCAGATGGAAGCTGGTCTCCCTCTGGGACTGCATAAGGCGCAAGTGTTCCGGCTCATCATTCTAAAACCGGCTCTGCGTGCAATCTTTCCGTCGCTGACCAGCCAGTTCGTTCTCCTGACACTCACCACAAGTATCGCGTCGGCAATTTCCGCCTAGGAACTGACATCCGTATCTGAGCAGATCGAATCCGATAGCTTCCGCTGCTTCGAGGTCTATTTCACCGTGACGATTTTCTATATTCTGATCTCGTGGCTCATGATGCCGCTCTTCGCATTCTTCTTGGCGCGTTACTTCGCCTATCCGTTCAAGTGAGGAGAAGACTATGGATCACGATGAATTCGTCTTCCTGCTGATCGGCCTTAAGTGAACGCTTTCTCTTGCCGTGGTTGGTTTCATGTGCGGTTGCATTGCAGGCCGCCTCATTGCACTGGCCCGACCTGCGGTATCCGACCGGTGGAAACGACAGTTGCCGGCCATATTGCGGTCTTTCAGGCCACACGGCTGCGATTTCCAGGTCGGGGTAGATATGCTGTTTGAGCAGATCCCTGCCTACCTCGAATTCTTCGGCTTTCCGAAAACGACCGCCGAGCATCTTCGCGAGCTTGCGGCGATCTCAATCCCCGCCTCCGCACTCTTATCTGGTCCCGCATCTTGGCAGTCGTGCCCTCCTCGCGTAAACATGCCTGACAAGTAAGTGTTTGAGGGGGAAGCCGATGGATCTGGAAGCAATGCCTGCGGAGGCGCAGAACAAATCTCTGGCGTTCCGTATCAGTTCTGCGCTGCGCCGCGATCTTGTGAACGGCGTTTTCCGCGTGGGGGACCGCCTCCCGAGTGAAAGCACGCTCACGCGAGAGTATTCCGTCAGCAGGACCGTGGTGCGTGAAGCCATCGCGATCCTGCGCGCTGACGGGCTGGTGGAGGCGCGCAAAGGCGCCGGAGTCTTCGCGCTTGCCGCTGCTCCTGTTGTTGAACAGCCATTCCATGATCTGACCACTGAGCGGATTTCGTCGGTTATCGAACTTCTGGAATTGCGCACGGTCTTCGAGGTCGAGGCCGCAGCGCTTGCAGCGTCCAGACGTTCCGCCACGCAGATTGAGGAGATTGTGGAGGTGCATCGCATTGTTGGCGAATGCCTGAGATCCGGCGCCCCAACCCGCGATGCCGATTTCAATTTTCATATGGCGATCGCACAGGCAACACAGAACCGGCGTTTTCCGGAATTCCTTCAATTAATCCGCACGGGCATCATACCACGTGGCGACTTGCAGGGTTCCCCTCCCGGAGCCAGACCAAAGGATTACAATCAGCATCTTCAGCAGGAGCATGCGGCCATTGTCGATGCAATCATCGAGGGCGACCCTGAAGCAGCACGGGTTCACATGCGCGCTCACCTCAAGGGTAGCCTGGAAAGATACCGGGCTTTGCTGCGTTCGCAGACAAGTGCACGCGTCGAGGTTCGGCTATAAAGCTTGTCACACAGGATAGTGGGCATGTATGGTAGGTTGATCGCAACTTGATTGAGGTATCCATGTCCCTCCCCGTATTTCCAGCCGCCTATCCCGATCCTGGCGTCACGCGCCGCGTGCTCTCCGAGAACGCCGATCTGATGGTTGTCTCATTCCGTTTCGACCAAGGCGCTGAAGGCAAGCTGCACAGTCATCCGCATGTCCAGTCTACCTACGTTGCCAGCGGAAAATTCCGCTTTTTCCGTGGTGGTGAGGCTATTCTTCTCAATCAAGGCGATAGTCTTGTTATACCCGGCAATGTTGAACACGGATGCCAGTGTCTGGAGCAAGGTGAACTCATCGATTGCTTCACCCCGCGGCGCGACGATTTTCTATCCCTCTGACATTTGCACGGGCTTTAACGCTCGCTTGACATGAAGCCCCCTGTGACAGGTTTAATCAAATATGGCTGACAGGATATGGCCCCGACAGAGGTCGGCGGCCGTCTGGAGGAAGAATGTCATTCAATCGCCCGCGCCTTACCGGCGCTGCGGGTCAGATCGGCAGCATTGCAGTCACCCTGCTTGGTCTGTTGATGCTGACCTTTTTCATCGGCAGGCTGATGCCAGCTAATCCAGTCCGCGCCATTGTCGGTGAAGATGCCACACGGGAGACCTACGAGCAGGTCTATCGGTCACTTGGTCTCGATCGGCCGCTTTGGGAGCAGTTCATCTATTACCTGCGGGATATCTTTTCAGGCAATTTCGGAACCTCCATCCGAACGGGTCAGCCGGTCATTCAGGATATCATCCACGTGATGCCGGCCACCATCGAGCTTGCGACCTTTGCCATAATCATCGGCGCTGCTCTGGGTGTACCGATGGGAGTTCTGGCGGCAGTCAAAAAAGACCGGTGGCCAGACCATGTCATCCGCGTCGTGAGCTTGATGGGCCATTCGATGCCGATCTTCTGGACCGGCATGATTGCGCTTATCATCTTCTACGCTCACCTGGGCCTCGTCGGCGGTAGCGGTCGTATGGACCAGTTCTACATCGGTCTTGTCGAAGATCGCGCGGGCTTCCTGCTGATTGACAGTCTGCTCGCCGGTGAAATGGATGTATTCTGGTCTGCCTTGAACCATCTTATCCTGCCCGCTTCGCTGCTTGGTTAGGCTGCTTCTGCTCGTACGCGATGTACAGGCTTAAGATCGTTGGTACCCAGCATGATGATCACGAGATCGAGCGGCATATGGCTGCCAAGCGCCACTTGAAGTGCCTTGGCGCCTTTGCGACAGGCCGGACCCGTGTGATCATCGTAGCAGGTCGTGCGTCCGCCAAGTCCTTCGGCGATGACCTCCACTCCGCCGCCCAGCTTCGACTGTAACACGTTAGGCCAGCGCAATTCCGCGGGATGGCGCATACCGCTTACGGGATCGGCGCCCCAGGTCAGGCTGTCACCGAACGCCAGAATCGTTTTCATGGCCGGCCTCAGCGAACGCGGTTGTTGGCGATAAAGTCGAAATCGATATCCTCACCCAGTCCCGGACGATCGGGAACGTGAACGAAGCCGTCCCTGTCCATCGGGTCAGATAGCGATTTGAGATAGTCGTGTCCGTCATCATATTCGAGGAAGGGATGCAGCAGACCGCGCTCGTACCAGCGGCAGTTCTTCGATGCTGCAACCACGTGCAGGTTCATGGCTGTGTTTCCGTGCACTTCGCATTCCATGCCGAAGCATTCTGCCATGCGCATGGTCTTCAATGCGGGCGTAATTCCACCGACATCGTTGACGCCAGTCCGCAGGATATCGCAGGCGCCAGCTTTCACCCATTCGGCGCGATGCCAATGCTTTCCGGCGGCACTCTCCGGCCCGACAACGGGAATATCCAGATTGTCTGCAAGCCATTTGTAGGAGGAGAGAGACTGCTCATCCATGGGCTCTTCGATCCAGTCGAAGCCAAGCTTTTCCAGTCCGCGTCCAAGCTCGAGGGCATCTGTGCGGGAATACCAGTGAAAAGCATCGATCATCAGGCGAATATCGGGGCCTACCGCTTCACGCACAGCGGCGCAGGCCTTGAGATCCATCTTGACATCCGGAGCCCAGCTAACCGGCGGCATCCATGTATGCAGCTTGATACCCTTGTATCCGCGCTTGACGAGGGTTTCCGCAAAGCGCCCATAGTCCTCCGGCGTGGCGAGACCACCTTCAAGTTCATCGCCGCACATGATCGATCCGTAGGCGAGAACATTGTCACGATAAGCGCCGATCAACTTGTATACAGGTGTGTTCAGCGCGCGGCCCGCAAGATCCCAAAGTGCACAGTCAACAACGGCCAGGGTCCGATCGGTGAGTTGCGCAGCAGATCCACGCTGCCAATGGGCCAGTTCCTGCCACAGCTTTTCTCGATCCCTGTAATCCTGTCCGATCAGAACCTTCTTGACAAATTTGTCGATGACATGCGGCCGAACGATTTCAGGCGCAGTAAACGAATGTCCTTCTTGCCCATCCTCAGTCAGGATTGTCAGAATTGCCTGCTCGACCTGATGCGGCGGGCCGGGATGCGCATGCCCCGCGCTATCTGAATGGCGGCGCGTCGTGGTGCGGAACACCTGGGCGGAGACTTCGGTGATAATCATAAGCTACCTGCGGTGAGTGGAGAACCTCTCCATTGTTGTCATGCAGATTGTAGCGATATATCGGCCAACCTGTCAAATAGGTTATTTCTAAATGTCATACAGATTGTGATCGAGTTAGTCTCGCCATCACTTGGGTGAAGGAAGAGGGCAGAACCGTAGCTTGTGGCGTCGCTAGAACTGGTGCTTCCATTTTTTCAAGGGACTGTTCACACCAAGCATCACGGCACGGTGATGGATCGCCTCATGACAAATAACTTGACAATGTAAATCATGTTTTTTATTCGACGAGAATAAGGCGGCGGATAGCTGCCTAGATTTCTCGACATCGACGTGCCATTCGCGCGGCCGCTTTTGCGTGCGCGCTCCCTATTGCTGTGAAGAGGTTTATGATGCTCACCCGCTCCGCCCACCGCCTGCTCGCGTGCACCAGCTTTATCACCGTGAGCCTGATGACGGCTGCGTTTGCTGAAGAGAACCGTGCCGCTGAAACAGTTCTGGACCGTGTCAGTGTGAAGGGTGATCGGCGGGCGGTTCCAAAAGGCAGCGCCACCGATACGCCGCTGGCCACCGAGGTGAAACGTGATACGCTCGACGCCAGACAGATTACCAGTCTTTCCGATCTCGGGCGTGTCGCGGAGCCCGGTGTGAATTTCAATCGTACGACGGGTGCTGTAAACATTCGTGGGTTGGAAGGAACTCGGGTGCTGACCACCATCGACGGCATTCCGCTGCCTTACCTAAGCGATGTGACGCGGGGCCTGACTAGCGGCGGCGCGAGTGGCGGCAGCGATACAGTCAATTTCAGCGCTCTGTCTGCGGTAGACGTCATGAAGGGGGCGGATTCCAGCCGTGCCGGTGGCGGCGCGCTTGGTGGCGTTCTGGCCTATCGTACGCTTGAACCGGAAGATCTGATTGGCGAGGGTCGCCAGTGGGGTGGGCTTGCGAAGACCACCTATGACAGTTCTGACAAGAGCTGGCAGGGTGCAGCGGCCGTTGCGGGCCGCATGGGCGGCACATCGGCGCTTCTTCAGGGAAGCTACCGCAAGGGGCATGAAACAAAAACAACGGGCAACGTAGACGATTATGGCGCTACCCGGACGAAAGCCAATCCGTCTGATTTCAGCGAAAACAACCTGCTCTTCAAGCTGCGTCAGGAAATGTCGGACGGGCATGCGATTGGACTGACCCTGGAGCGCTACCGCAAGGATCGCGACACCGACATGCGCACTTTGCAGGCGGTGAACGGTAACTATCGCCCCGGCAATTACAATGCGCAGAAAGACAATGATCGCGACCGCGCCTCAATTGACTACAAATTCGAGAGCGAGAGCGATAACAGCTTCGTCGATACAATTTGGGCATCGCTCTACTATCAGAAGCTCGGCATCATGGATGGGTATACGGGCTATCGCTCCACCAGCATCATCGGCGGCATCGGGCGCGAAAACACGACGGATCAGAAAGAGTTTGGCCTGATTGGAGCTGCCCAGAAAAGCCTCGATCTGGGGGGCTTCGAGCACCGCTTCACCTTCGGCTTCGATCTGGCACGCCTGACGAGCGAACAGTATTCCGCAGGCTATGACGCATGCCCGGCAAAGCCTGCCAGCGGCGTCTATACGGGCGCTGCCACCGCCTGCAACAATCTGCATACCAATCAGGCCGATACGCCCAAGGTCGACGGCCATCGCATTGGCTTTTATGTCGATGATGAAATCGTGCTTGGACAATCCGGCTTCCGCCTAACGCCGGGCGTCCGGTTCGATTGGGTCAGCTATGAACCGCAGATGACGGCAGCCTTTGCCCGCAATGCGTCCAAGCCTTCCCTACCCGGCTCCTTTGACGACACGGCCATTTCGCCGAAACTCAGGCTCGCCTATGATCTCGCGCCACAGGCAGAACTCTATGCGCAATGGGCCATGGGGTTCCGCGCGCCAACCGCCGGTGAACTCTATAGCAGTTTCGGCGCGTCAGGCACCTATCTCCGCCTTGGTAATGCCGCGCTGGAATCCGAAACGAGCCAGGGCTTTGAGCTTGGAGCCAACTTGGGCGATGATAGGCTGGGCGGGCGTGTCAGCCTCTTCTACAACCGCTACCAGAATTTCATCGATAGCCGCAGCCTGACAGCTACTGAAGCCGCCGCCATGGGTTATTCGCTTTCAGATTATCGCCAAGGCGGCATTACGCAGTATCGCAACATATCGGACGCCGAAATCTACGGCCTCGAGATGTCCGGCCAGAAGAAATTCGACAATGGCTTCCGCATCGGCGCAAGCTTGGCTGCCTTGGGAAGCAAGGATCTGGACAACAACACGTTCATCCGGTCCGTTGCGCCTATGAAGGCGGTGGCGAGCTTCGGTTATGACACCTCCACATGGGGCGTCGGTGTCGATCTGATCGGCGTTGGCGCATCGCGCAAGGACGATGGCAGGGGCGGCACCTACTTCCCGACGAACGGCTATGGTCTTGTGGATCTGACAGCCTGGTGGGAGCCAGAGCAGACGAAGGGGCTGCGCATCAATGCCGGTGTCTACAATGTGTTCGACAAGACCTATTACGACTACGCGTCGGTGCGGAGCAATGCCAACACCCAGGCCAGCGAATTCTATTCGGAACCTGGTCGCAGCTTCAAGATATCGCTGACGCAGCGTTTCTAACCAGCAAATTGGGCGCGCCTCGAAAGGGAGTCGCGCCCTTCTCTTGTTATGGAGTCTTCTGAAAGCTGCGTGGGATGGTTATCCGCCGATTCAGCGATATCGCGCCTGTGGCAGAACAAATGGCACGTCGGCTTTGGGCAGACGGCCAACAACACCCGACATTCCGTAGACGGGAGCAATGACAGAATCCGTCAATGTGGTTGAACGATCGCCAAGCGCAACCAGCCTGCCCTTGTCCAGAACAGCGATCTGATCGGCGAATTCAGCCACGAGATTGAGATCGTGCAGGATCGCCATCACGATGCCACCATCATCGGCAAAACGACGGGCGATTTCCAGCACGCCGATCTGATGGCGTAGATCAAGGCTGGAGGTGGGCTCATCCAGAAACAGTGCTCTGGCGTTACCCTGCCAGGTGGGCGAGGGAAGTTGCGCAAGGGTGCGTGCAAACTGCACGCGCTGCTGTTCACCGCCGGAGAGAGTCTGGTAGAGACGATGCCGGAAACCTGCAAGACCGACCTTGATCAAGGCCTTTTCCGCCTCGCGATCCGGCTCCATGGCTCCGCATGCGACTGCGCCCATGCGGACGATTTCCAGCACGGTGAATGGAAATGAAACATCAAGAGTTTGCGGCAATACGGCCCTTCGCTGCGCCAGAGCTCGGGCATCCAGCACTGCAAGGTCTTCTATCCCATACCGGATCGAGCCGCTGGAGGCGGGGATTTCGCCTGTGATCGCCTTCAGGAGAGTAGATTTACCCGCTCCGTTGGGACCAATGATGGCGGTGAAGCTTCCAGGCTGAAGATCAAGGGTGATGTCATGCAGAAGACGGCGCGAAGAGCGCTCGACAGACAAAGCTTGAACGGTGATCATAGCACAGGTCCTGAGGCGCGTCGCGCCAGCAACAGCATGAGAAACACAGGAGCACCGAACAGAGCCGTGATAATGCCGAGCGGCAATTCCGCAGGGGCGACAACCGTGCGGGCAACGCTATCGGCAACCAGAAGAAGGACAGCGCCACCAAGCGCGGATGCTGGCAGAAGAAAGCGGTGCGACGGCCCGATGACCATTCGCAGAAGATGCGGGACAATGATCCCGACGAAGCCGATGGAACCGGCCACCGCAACCGTCGCGCCACAGGCAGCGGCAACGGCCAGAACGATGAGGCGCTTCAGCCTCTGCACAGGGATTCCCATGTGAAACGCAGCTGCATCCCCCAGAACCAGCGCATCTAGGCCGCGCGCGACTGACGGCGTGATGGCGACAACCATGAAAACAAACGGCAGGACAGAGAGAACGCGCGCCCATGACGCTCCACTGAGCGAACCGAGCGACCAGAACGTTATGTCGCGCAGCTGTCGATCGTCTGCGACGAAAATCAACAGACCCATGATGGCGGCGCTGATGGCACCGACTGCGATCCCGGAAAGAATGAGCGTTGCCGTCTGGGTCTGGCCGCCACTGGTGGCGATCCGGTAGAGCAGCCAAGTGTTCAGCAATCCGCCGAGGAATGCCATAGACGGCAAAAAATGACTGCCGAGAACGCTTGATATCGCAAGGAGCGGCCCTCCTCCCATTACAATACCCATCACAGCAAAGAGGGCAGCACCAGATGTCACGCCAACGACCCCCGGATCCGCAAGCGGATTTCGGAACAGGCCCTGCATCATGGCACCAGAAACGGCAAGACCTGCACCCAGCAGCATTGCAAGTGCGGTTCGCGGCAGACGGACGGCTTCCAGCACGACGCGCTCTTGCAGTGCCAAAGAATTGCCCTGCCCGTTCATATATTGCCAGACATGCCAGAGATTAACGCCCGTTGCCCCGACCGCGAGCGAAAGTGATGCGGCTGCAAGCAGCAGGATCGTCAGGCCTACCAGCGTAAGGAAGCCAAGGCGAGACCGATCGCCGGTTTCTTGAAGCTTCAGAAGCCGCAGCGCCGCTTCTACCACCTTACTGACTCCCACCATACAGTTTCGCGGCGAGCAGGCGAACCGCATCGGGTGTGCGTGGACCAAACCCCGTCAGCAACAGTCCGTCCATGCCAAGAAGAGCACGTGTCTCTCCGGCGGGCGTCGACTTGAAAGCAGGCAAGTCGAACACTTGTTCGGGTGTGAACCGATGATTGCCGGTCTCCATGACCAACACGAAGTCAGGCTTAGCGGCGATGATCGCCTCATCTGTCATCGGCTTGTAACCTGAAACCTGCTCGGCGGCGTTGATGCCACCTGCCATGCGGATGAGTTCGGCTGGTTCCGTATCTCTACCGCCGACCATAACACGTCCGTTCGCGAGCGAGAGCACAAACAGGACACGCTTTTTTGCGGCCGCCCAATTGGCGTTTTCGGCTATCGCAGCCTGCAATTGCCTGCCTACTCTGTCAGCGATGGCGGATGCCTGAGCGTCTAGACCAACTGCCGCTCCAACATCTCGGATCTTTTGCGAAACCGATTGTGCGTTTGGTTTGGACGCGATTGTAACGACCGGAAGACCGCTGGCGCGCAGAACGGAAATGGCATCCGGCGGGCCTGAACCTTCCTGTAGCAGAATAAGGTCCGGATTTTGCCCGATAATTCCTTCCGGAGAAAGGGCTCGTATATAGCCCACATCCGCCTTTTCTCTCGCCTGCGGCGGATGAATGCTCGTGGCATCGACGGCGATGATCCGATCTTGAGCGTTCAGCGCATAGAGGATTTCCGTGACGGTGCCTCCAACGGAAACGATCCGCTTTGCCTCTGGGAATGACTTGTTCTCCTGCGCCCTTGCAGCGGGCATAGTCCAGGTGATCAAAACTGCGAAGACGGCCAATAGGGAACTGCCGATGCGTGAGTGAGGCACGATCATCCTCCGTATGCTGATGGATATGCGAAGTCACAATTAAACATGACTGTTAAAATCCACTATTAGGGCTTCCCAGGTGTCATGGCAACATATATCTTGATTGCAATAAACCACTTAAAAGGGACCGAGAATGTATATCGCTATGAACCGTTTCCGCGTCGTCACTGGTTATGAAGAAGCGTTCGAGGAAATTTGGCGCACGCGTGAACGGCATCTCTCAACCATGCCTGGATATATCGAATTCCACATGCTGAAGGGAGCCAAGCAGGAAGATCATACGCTTTATGTATCCCACACGGTTTGGGAAACTGCAGAGCATTTCACCGCCTGGACCAAATCTGAGCAATTCAGGGCGGCGCACGCGCGTGCAGGCGAGAACCGTGGCAAGGTGGAATATCTGACCGGTCCGCACTTCGAGGGCTTCGAGGTCATCATTCATGAAGACCGCAGTGGCAAGAGCGCGGAGGCTGCATGACGGCCAATACTCTTTTCCATGAGGAGGATCGGCTAGCAAAAGCACGGGCCGCGCTCTCTGAAAAACCGGATGGCGTGGTTGAAGCTTTGGCCGAGCAGGCGGGCGTCAGTCCTGCGGATATTCTGGCTATTCTGCCTGCTGGTTCAGTGGTCAGACTTCCGGCTCAGGACTTCGAGGCAGTGTGGTCAGACCTTGCCTCTTGGGGCGATGTTCTTTTCATCGTCCATACGTCCGATATCGTTTTGGAAGTTGACGGTCCGTTGCCGCAAGGCAGCGAGAGCCATGGCTGGTTCAACATTCACGGCGACAGCCCGATTGGTGGACATATCCGCAAGGCAAACTGCTCAGGTATCGCTTTGGTGGATCGACCGTTTCACGGCCGTCGTTCATGTTCCGTCTGGTTCATGAACGACCAGGGGCGCGCCATGTTTAAGGTATTCGTCCCGCGCGATGAAGCACGCGAATTGCGTGAGCCACAACTGAAGAAATTCGAAGCCCTGTTCGAGCAAAGACGAACCTGACCGCATCGTCGGGTCCGCACCCGCGATCTTGAACGATCAGCACAGACAATGGCCCGGTCCCAAGATTGGCCGGGCCATCTTCGCTAGGTCATGCCACCTCAGGCAGTTGGTGCAACATCTTGTCCAGCGTGAGCGGATAACGGCGCAGCCGTACGCCTGTGGCATTATATATCGCGTTGGCAATCGCCGCAGACACGCCGCAAAGACCGAGTTCGCCAACACCCTTCGCCTTTATGGGCGACGAATAAGGATCGGCCTCGTCCATGAAGATGACCTCCTGATGCGGAATATCGGCATGAACCGGCACCTCATAACCCGCCAGATCGTGGTTGACGAAGAAGCCGCGGCGTTCGTCGACAGCAAGCTCTTCTGTCAGCGCACCGCCGACACCCATCGTCATTGCACCAATGATCTGGCTTCGGGCGGTTATCGGATTGAGAATGCGGCCAGCCGCACAGACAGCCAGCATGCGGCGAATGCGCGTTTCACCGGTAAATCTATCGACGCCGACCTCGACAAAGTGCGCACCAAAGGTCGATTGCTGATGGGTCTCTGAAAGATCACCCCATTCAACCCCGTCCTCGCCGGTGAGCCCATCTGGACCGACCGCATCAGTCAGAGGCACAGTGCGGTTTCCAAGCCGCACCTCACCATCCGCGAACACCGCATCTGCCGAGTTGAAGCCAAGCTTTGCGGCGATTGCTTCCCGTAACTTCAAGCAAGCCGCATAAACGCCGGAGGTGGAACAATTGGCGCCGAACTGCCCACCTGAGCCAGCGGACACCGGGAAGCGGCTGTCACCCAGATGCACCGCCACGCGGTTGATGGGAAGCCCGAGCATTTCAGCAGCAGTTTGCGCGATGATTGTATAGCTGCCCGTTCCAATGTCCGTCATATCAGTCTCGACCGTCAGGATACCACTTCGATCGAGCCGAACGCGTGCAGCAGATGGAAGCAGCAGGTTGTTCCTGAAGGCCGCAGCAACACCCATGCCGATCAACATGTTGCCCTCCATGCGAGACCCAGGCTTGCCCCGATTTTTCCAGCCGAAGCGCTCAGCGCCGAGATCAAGACATCCATTGAGATTGCGCTGCGTGAACGGACGGTCCGGATTTTCCGGATCCACCTGGGTATCATTCAGCTTGCGGAATTCGATGGGATCCATGCCGAGTTTTTCCGCCATTTCATCCATGGCGATCTCCAGAGCCATAAGACCCGGCGCCTCGCCCGGCGCACGCATGGCATTGCCCTCGGGCAAATTCAAAGTCGCAAGCCGCATGGCCGTCATTCTGTTTTCGCCGGCGTAGAGCAGACGGGTCTGCATCACTGCTGCTTCCGGTTGGCCACCAGCAAGATCACCAGACCAGCTTTCATGACCGATCGCTGAAATCTTACCGTCTCTCGAGGCCCCGATGCGGATGCGCTGTATGGTAGCCGGACGATGGGTAGTGTTGTTGGCCATTAGAGGGCGCGGCAACGCTACCTTGACCGGACGTCCGATTGCCTTGGCGGCGAATGCGGCGAGAACCGCGTCAACGCGCAAGAATAATTTCCCTCCAAAACCGCCACCGATGAAAGGTGACATGAGGGTGACCTTTCCCTTGTCGATGCCCAATGTGGCCGCCAGATCACCGCGCCACCAGTCGATCATCTGGCTGGAAGTCCACAGCGTCAGCTCGTCACCGTCCCAAGCGGCAAGCGAGGCGTGTGGCTCCATCATCGAGTGGGACTGGTCGGGCGTCGAATACTCCTCGTCAAGCGTCACCTCCGCAGAACGGAAGGCACCGGCGAAATCACCAACGGATGTATCTGGTTCAGAACCACCCGCATCTTTCGGCTTAACAGCCGATAACTTACCCTCTTTCAGCGAGAAAGATCCGGCTTCTTCAGCATATTCGATCTTCAAAAGCGCGGCCGCTTCTCTGGCCTGTTCGAAGGTTTCCGCCACGACAACCGCAACAGCCTGGTGATAATGCTGGATTTCGCTGCCGCCGAACAATTTGGCTGTATTGAATTTTCCCTTCTCGCGATCACCGACATCAAGGGTCGTGACAATTTTGAGAACGCCTGGCGACCTCTGAGCCGCTTTACTATCGATCGACAGAATACGCCCCTTGGCGATAGCGGATCCGACCGGATAGCCATAGGCATGGGATCCCGCAGGGTCATGCCATTCATAGGCATATTTCGCCTGACCACTGACCTTGAGTTCACCGTCAATGCGGCGGATCGGCTGGCCGACGACCTTCATCCGGTCAATCGGGTTCATTTCGGCGGGTTTCTCGAATTTCATCTGTTCAGCCTTTTGCTTCTGCCAGGGCTGCGCCCAGCGTGCGTTCGACAAGGTCGAGCTTGTAACGGTTCTGCTCGGTTGGTCGTGCATCGGCCAATGCCGCTCTGGCTGCCTCTCTGGCGCCTGCTTTCAGCTGTGCATCAGCCTCGCCCATGCGCCATGGCTTGTGCGCCACGCCACCAATTGCAAAGCGGCCTGTTCCATCCGGTTGGACAACCGCCGCAATTGATACCAGCGCAAAAGCGTAGGACGCCCGATCGCGAACCTTACGATAGATTTGTTTTCCACCGATTGGCGCAGGCAAAGTAACTGCTGTTATGAATTCACCACGTTCCAAATTGGTTTCGATGTGTGGCGTATCGCCCGGCAGCCGATGAAAATCGGCAATTGGTATCGTCCTACGGGTACCGTCGCCTTTTACTGTTTCTACCTTCGCATCCAACGCCCGCATGGCTATCGCCATGTCGCTCGGATGCGTTGCAATACAGGCTTCGCTCGTTCCGACGACTGCATGCTGCCGTGAAAAGCCACCAAAGGCGGAACAGCCACTGCCCGGTTGCCGCTTGTTGCACGGCTGGTTCGTGTCGTAGAAGTAAGGACAGCGCGTGCGTTGCAGAAGATTGCCGGCGGTCGTTGCCTTGTTGCGCAACTGGCCGGAAGCGCCTGCGACAAGCGCTCGACTTAGAACGGAGTAATCGCGCCTCACGTGCTCATCCGCTGCAAGTGCTGTATTTCGAACCATTGCGCCAATGCGCAATCCGCCGTCATCCGTCGCTTCGATCTTGTCGAGGCCGACGTGGTTGATGTCGATGAGATGCAAGGGCGTTTCGATCTGAAGCTTCATCAGATCGAGGAGGTTCGTTCCTCCTGCAATGAACCGTGCGTCCGGGTTCGAAGCGGCCATCGACACAGCCTGTTGCACCGAGGTCGCCCGCTCATAGGTAAAGGCTTTCATGCGCGGCTCCCTGCAACGTCCGTAATCGCTTCAATGATGTTCGAATAGGCGCCGCATCGACAGATATTGCCGCTCATGCGCTCCCGGATCTCTTCTGGCGTCGCAGTCACTTTGGCTTGCATATCCTTGGTGACATGACTTGGAATGTTGGCCTTGATCTCTTCAAGAACTGCCACCGAAGAACAGATCTGTCCCGGCGTGCAATAGCCGCACTGGAAACCGTCGTGCTTGACGAACGCAGTCTGCATGGGGTGCAGAGCGCCGGGCTGGCCGAGACCTTCGATTGTGGTGATCTCATCACCCTCATGCATCACGGCCAGCGAAAGGCAGGAATTGATGCGCTGTCCGGCAACCAGAACAGTGCACGCACCGCATTGGCCGTGATCACAGCCCTTCTTCGTACCAGTCATATGCAGATGCTCGCGCAGAGCATCCAGCAGCGTGGTACGATTGTCGAGTTCCAACTTCTCGGCTTTGCCGTTAACGGTGAAAGAGACAGTGTTTGATGACTTCATTTTGTCTTCCGCAGGCTGCGCCGCCCCAACACCGGCGACTCCGGTTGCCGCAATGGTTGCGGCCGATGATTTAAGTAGGTCACGTCTCGAAACTTCAAGATGAACCAGTCTTGGCATGTGGCACTCCCATTGCCGATTTCGCAGGACCCACCAGGCAAGTGCGTGAACTAGAACCGCAGCCGAAAACGGTTAGGCCGGCTCTTCTCAAACTAATGTGAAGCAACTTTTCGGTTCGTTCCTGATTCCCGCGCTACCTGCGGGTCGCGACTCACACACGCGTTTTAAAGGTATAAAAGACATAACGTTATAATCTTTGGATTGACGTATTCCGCTCCGTTGTGACACAGTCCAACAATCGAACTTGCGCTAAGCAAAGCATTGGGATGGCTCGGTCTGTGAAAGATTCAGTAGCGGTAGTTGGAGGCGGACTGATTGGTATCAGCTGGTCGGCTCTTTTCGTGGCCTACGGCTTGGATGTGCGTCTATTTGAGCCGACGCAAGATGCACGGGGTTCTATTCTCTCGCGTGTCGATGAACTGAGAAAACAGGTTACGACATTGTCTCCGGACCTTGCAGACACTGGTTCTTTGACATGCACGCAGACTCTAGCAGAGGCCCTCGAAGGTTGCGTCTGGATCCAGGAGAATGCCCCTGAAAATGTTCCGCTGAAACGACAGCTTTATGCCGACATAGAAGCGACTGCTCCTCAAGATGTAACTATCGCATCCAGCACATCCTCCCTCGTCTGGTCGGATCTGATTGCTGAAATGGCTGATCCCTCGAGGCTCATCACGGCACATCCTTTCAATCCGCCGCACCTGATGCCACTCGTTGAACTCTTCGGCATAGATAGCGACCGCATGGACGCTGCCGCGGACTTCTATCGCTCGGTCGGTCGTCACCCTGTCCGCCTGAAAAGGGAAGCTGTCGGCCATATTGCCAACAGGCTCTCTTCAGCTTTATGGCGCGAAGCGGTCAACATGGTATCGGAAGGCATTGCCGACGTTTCCGATATCGATGAGGCACTTGTCTATGGTCCAGGCCTCAGATGGTCTGTCATCGGTGCCCATATGGCCTATCATCTGGGCGGCGGCCCTGGCGGGATAACACACTATCTCGCGCATCTTGGCCCCAGTCAGGAAAAGCGCTGGCAGGATCTCGGCTCACCCCGTCTGGACATGGCAACGCAGCAAAAATTGGTTGATGGCATTGAACTGGAGGCCCGTGGCAGATCAATCGCCGATCTCGAGGTGCAAAGAGATGAGGCGCTTATCTCCATACAACGCGCCTTGAAAGGAAAACGGCTGTGACTGCATTCTTTACAACGACCGAAATTCTCGCTCCAATAACCAACCTCTATTCATGCTGGACCGATCTCTAGATGGCTGAAATTCATTCGCCAACGCCGCTCTATCATCGCATCTATGCCGTCATGCGTGAGCGGATCATCAAGGGTTATTATCCCAGCGATGTTGCAGTCCCAAGCGAGGCGGAACTCTCCGAGAGTTTTTCGGTCAGTCGCATCACCATCCGCAAGGCGATGGAAATGCTGACGGCCGAAGGTCTGGTGACACGAACCCGCGGGCGCGGCACGTTCGTCAACGACCGCACGAAAGAAAACAAGCTCAACCGTGCCGTGGTATCCAACATCAACGGTCTGTTCAGCTATCTCAACGCGGTTGGCCAGAGCACGCGGCTAAAGGTTATCAGCCTTGATCTTGGCGAGGCCCCGCCGCGCATCTGCGCGCAAATGGGTGTTTCGCCAACAACCCCGCTGGTTCGAGCGGTGCGCGTTCGCTTCCTCGACAAGCGACCCTATTCCCTGTCCATTGCCTATCTCCTGCCTGAGATCGGCCAAACGCTGAAGCGGCAGGATCTCGCAACCACCAACATGATCGATCTGGTCCATGAGGCGGGCGCGACAGTCGAGCAGGTCGAGCAGACATTGACTGCGACCCTCGCTGACGATTACGCCGCCAAGCATCTGGAAATTCCGGTTGGCGCACCGTTGATGCTTGTCAACCGGTTGTTCTTCAATGCAGATCTCAAACCGTTCTACGTTGCCGAGATCTTCTACTGCGCGGACCGGTACGAATATCGCGTGTCGCTCAAGAGAGAGGACGGCAAGGATTTCTCATTGGGGAATTAGAGGCCTTCTTCGCTTGCTCGGCCGCCGCGCCTGCCTTCATCATGGCATGCAGCATATCGAGCCGTGGCTCGACGGGTGCCGGATAGACATCGCGTCCGTGTGTCAGGCCAAGCGCTAGAAAGGTCTCGACCAGCTTGTAAGTCAGCGGACCGGGGTTGACCACCGGGACCGGCAGGTTCGCGGCCAGATATTCACCTGCCTGATGCATGGTTGTCGAACCAAGGCAGATGACTTCTGCGCCATCTTCCTCAATGCAGCGCATCGCTACGTCACGCATGCGCGGGAATACCTTATCTTCCTTGCCATCCAGAAGATTGGCGAAATCCGGCGGCTGATCGAAGCTGCGAACAGAAGCACATTGCCGATCAAAGCCATATTCTCGAATGGCCTTCCGGTAACGCGGCAATGCCGGCTCCCACTGGGCGAGCACGGAAAACTTTCCGCCCAACGTCAGCGCGTAGAGCATCGAGGCTTTGCCCGCACCGATGACCGGGATCGAGAGAACGGAACGCAACATCACCATGCCGCTATCGGACATGGTATCGATGCAGACTGCATCGAAGCCTTCCGCTTCCGCGCGACACCCTGCTTCGAATATCGCGAGGTCCATAAGGCCCCAGTCATGCGGTGACATGAAGGATGTCGGCCCGCAAGTGACAGGGCGGTAAGTGAGTTCCCAGTCTGCTGGCAGCGGCACGTAGCGGGATTGAGCCTGACGGTTCTTCACGCCCTCTTCATCAAGCGCGAACGGAACGATAACCAGAATGCGTGTCATGGGTTTGACTCCAGATAGTCGGCTCCAGCCGCACCAATTGCGCGGATCATGTCATGCTTGGGTGAAAGCGGTGCAGGCCATGTGGCCTTGCTGTGCGTCAGCTTGAGATCCAGCGCGATGGAAGCCAGCTTGTAGGTCAACGGGCCGGGATTGATAACGGGCACGCCAATGCGTTCCGAAAGCCAGGAATGCGCTTCGTGCATGGTCGTGGAACCAAGGATCAAAACCTGTGCGCCATCCTGTTCCACGCATTTTCGCGCCGCATCCAGAAGCAGCGGAAACACCTGATCTTCCTTGCCGGACAGCAGGCTCTTGTTATCCGGCGTCACGCCAATCGAGCGCATGGAAGCGCATTTGTGCTCCATGCCAAGTTCGCCCAACGTCTTGGTATAGAGCATCTTCCATCGGTCCCACATCATCAGGATGGAGAACTTGTCCCCCAGCATCTGCGCCACCAGCATGGAGTGGCGGCCTGGTGCAATGACTGGAATCCTCAGAACAGATCGAAGCATGGACATGCCGCTATCGGACATGGTGTCGATGCAGACCGCGTCGAAACCTTGGCTCTCGGCATCCAGACCGGCATCTAGAATGGAGAAGTCGGCCAGTGCCATATCGTGCTGGCTGGAATAATTTTTCGGGCCAACGCGAACCGGACGGTAGTGGAATTCGATACCCGGTCCCAGATCCACCGCCTGCATCTGCGCCTGCCTGCGGGCCAGATCCTCCTCGCCCATCGGGAATGGCACGATGACCATAACCTTCTTCATAAGCTGTTCCTCCACTTCATGTTCTTTCTGAGTGATCATGCCGTTGCTGCTGCAATCCTCGCCGCACTGATGCCCGCCAGTCGGCCGAAGGCCGTTGCACTCAAGAGGCCGTTGCCGGAAAGATAGCCGTAATTGGAATCGCCGGAGACCCCGCGCGCCGCGCCGCCGCCCGCCATCAGGTTTGGTAACGGTGTTCCGTCCTCGCGCAGCACTCTGGCCTCGGCATCAATCACCAGCCCACCCTGCGTGTGAAAGAGGGCACCGTTCACCTTGACGGCGTAGTAGGGCGGCTTGAGCAGTTGCTCCTGCGTGAAGTGCCGACCGAAGCGGTCCGGCTCTCCCGTTTGAGCCGCCTGCTCCACCGCCCGCAATTCTTCGGAGACGATATCGAGCGGAAGCCCCGTTGTCGCAGCCAGTTCTTCAACGTTGGCAGCAGTTTTCACGACGCCCAGCTTGCGCAGTTCGCGATAATCATGAAAGCCCATGGCTGCGTTTTCGCCCGAAGCACCATAGATATCCCAGGCCACATTCCCAGGCTGCGCCGCCACCTCCGCCGCGTGTTCGGAATAGCCGCGCATTTCGTTGGAAAAGCGCCTGCCCTCCAGGTTCAGCAGAATGCCGCCCTTGGTGATGACCGCCCAGGTCAGTGGCAGGCCATGCGGATGCGCAACGGAGCCATGGCCTTGGTAGGCACCCATGTCAGCCAACCCGGCGCCAAGCGCCTCACCCCATTTCACCGCGTCCCCGGTGTTGGAAAGGTGGCCACAGCATTCGGCGTCCGCGATTTCGGGAATGTATCGCCGTACCATTTCGGCGTCACCGGCAAAACCGCAGCAGGCGAGAATTAGGGCCTTGCACCCCAACATTTCCACTGCCCCATCCGGGCGTCTGAACCTCACGCCGGTGATCCGGCCAGCGGCATCGACATAGAGATCTTCCACCGACGCTCCGGTGATCAGGTCAATCCCTGCATTGGAAACTGCCGAAAGCAGGTTCTGCTCCAGATCAGCCCCTGTGCGGCTTTTCGGTCCATGCATGCGCAGACGCGAATGGCCGGGATAGAGAAAGCCGGTCACCAATTCGAACTCGACCTTATGCTTCTCCATCAGCCAGTCGATCATGGGTCCTGCCGCCTTGGCTGCGGCAAGAGCCTGATCGTAAGGCGTGTGATCATGCGTCTTGGCGACGAGATCCTGCGCGAAGAGTTCCGGGCTATCCTCGATACCCGCTTCTTTTTGAAGCCTTGTACAAGGTGCCGGGATCAGACCAGCGGAGAGAGAAGTCGAACCCGTCGGATTTTCATCCCGCTCCAGAACCAGAACCTCCTGCCCCTCATCATGCGCCGCAAGAGCTGCCACCAGCCCGCAAGCCCCCGCCCCGACAATGACGACCGGAACTTCGAAATCGAACTCGACGCCGTCGGCGGAAATTAATGCCATGATCATTCTCCTGCGCGGGGCATTAGTAGGTGGTGCGGTTTTCTTCCGGCGTGCCGTAACGCGCCTCCAGCTCCTGGATCTCCGGCATGCGCGCCATGTCGAAGAACTGCTTGAAGTTCATGACGTTAGGAGCGATCGAGGCAATCGTCTCTTCGGTCTTGAGAACCTCCAGCGTCTTGCGTGCGGCCTCGCAGGCGGAAAGTAGCAACCAGTTCGGGTAGATGATGAGCTTGAAGCCCAGAGCCTCGATCTCAGAACGCGTCAGGAACGGCGTCTTGCCGGAGGTCGCCATGTTGTAGAGCAGCGGAATACCGGGAAAGCGCGGCGCGATATGCGGCAGGTCATCAGGACCGGGGCTTTCGATGAAGATGACATCGGCACCCGCTTCGCGGTACATTTCCGCACGGTCGAACGCTGCGTCTCGCCCATGAAGCGCCAGCGCGTCAGTTCGGGCAATCACCACAAAGTTCGGGTCGATGCGGGCGTCGACGGCGGCTTTGACCTTGGCGACCATATCTTCCGCGGAGATCAACTGCTTGCCTGCCAGGTGGCCACAACGTTTTGGCAGTACCTGGTCTTCCAGATGCACAGCTGCCACGCCGCCACGCTCGTAAAGCTGAATAGCGCGACGAACGTTGAGCGGTCCGCCGAAACCGTTGTCAGCATCCGCGATCAGCGGAACATCGGAGGCATCGGCGATGCGGGTCGCGTTATCCACCATCTCCGTCATGGTCAGCAGACCGACATCCGGGTAGCCGAGACGCGTGGCGGACGTGCCAGCACCAGTCATATACATGGCCTGAAAGCCAGCCTCAGTAACAAGGCGTGCATACATGGCGTCCACCACGCCTGGAGCCATGAGGGCTCGTTCACCTGCGAGAGCCTGTCGCAGGCGTTGGGTCCGGGTAAGAGACATCGTATTCTCCGTTTCTCCGTAAAATCAGAAGGTTCCGGCCAAAGGTTGCGAGGCCGGAACCTCGTTCACATTCCGAGATAGGCCTGACGCAGCTGCGGATCGGCCAGCAGCTTGGCGGCCTCTCCCTGCATCACAAACCGGCCCTGCTCGATGACATAGGCACGCTTGGCAACGGTCAGCGATTGCATGACGTTTTGCTCGACCAGCAGAACCGCAACACCTTCCGCATTGATTTTGGTAATCAGGCCGAACATCTCCTCGACCATCAGCGGGGAAAGCCCCAGTGACGGTTCATCGAGGATGATCAGTTCCGGCTCGGACATCATGCCGCGGCCGATGGCCAGCATCTGCTGCTCACCGCCGGAAAGCGTGCCCGCCAACTGATCCAGCCTCTCTTTAAGGCGTGGGAAGATCGCGCAGATATGCTCGAAATTCTTCTTCACATTGCCGGAAGCCCGCCGAAATGCACCGAGTTTCAGGTTTTCCGCCACAGAAAGGTTCGGGAAAATCTTGCGGCCTTCAGGCACATGGGCAATGCCCATCGCCACAACATCGCGCGGCTTTTTGCCGGTCAACGTTACGCCTTTGAAGGAAACACTTCCTGCACTCGGGCGAATGAAGCCGGAAATAACGTTGTTCAGCGTCGTCTTGCCGACGCCGTTGGAGCCCAAAAGAGCAACGATTTCGCCTGCCTCGACACGCATGTCGATGCCCTGAAGAACGGCCATCGAACCGTAGCCCGCCTTGATACCAGAAATCTCAAGCATGGCTTTCCTCCTGCAGGCGTGCGGCGGCGCCATGGCCAAGATAGGCCTCCACGACGGATGGGTCTCGCACCAGTTCACGTGGCGGGCCGTGGGCAATCATCTTGCCCTGGTTCAGCACATAGGCCGTTTCCGCAAGGCTCATCACCGCCTGCATCACGTGTTCAATCATCAGGAACGTATGCCCCTCGTCACGGATCTTGCGGATGATACCGACGATCTCGGTGATCTCGGAGGGAATAAGCCCTGCCATGACCTCATCCAGCAGCAGAAGCTTTGCGCCTGTTGCCAGCGCTCGCGCCAGTTCCAACCGCTTGCGACCGGCAATCGTCAAAGACGAGGCGGGCCGATCCAGCATCGCGCCCATGCCGAGCCTTTTGCCCACATCGCGGGCCACCGTCATGGCCTCCTGCCGCTTGTGATGGTGGAGATAGGCACCCACCGCGATGTTTTCCTGCACCGTCAGACCGGCGAAAGGCTGCACGATCTGGAATGTACGGATCATGCCGAGCGCACAGATCCGGTGCGGCGGCAGGCCTGTAATATCCTGACCCTTGAAGCGGACTGTGCCCTCATCGGCCTTGGTGAAGCCTGCAATCATTGTGAAGCAGGTCGTCTTGCCAGCGCCGTTCGGTCCCAGCAGGCCAACAATAGAGCCTTCTGGAACATCCAGCGAGGCATCGGTGACGGCTTTCAGACCGCCAAAGCTCTTGGAGAGATTGCGAACCTCAAGCATCGTCTGCCTCCTGCTTCTTCGTGAAGGCACCAAATTTTCCAGCAAGCCCGACCAGACCCTGCGGCAGGAAGCGAAGCGCGCAGATAAGTACAACCGCATACAGCACGAAGTTCAGACCCGGCGCGTTGGGCAGCAGGTGCTTGGCACCCTCGCCCAGCAGATGCAGGCCAAGCGTTCCCAGTAGCGGACCCCAGACCGTTCCTGCACCGCCGATGATCGGACCAATGAGTGCTTCCACGGAAACGGCGCTGCCATAGACCACGGTGCTATCGATGAAGAGCCAGAGCTGAAGATAAAGTACGCCCGCCAGACCACCGAAGGCACCTGAAATGGCCATGGCTTGCACCTTGATGCGGTAGGTATCAATACCGAGAGCTCGCGCTGCATCTTCATTCTCGCGCACGGCGATGAGATAGGCCCCGAAGCGGGAATATTTGATGAGTGCGGTCAGGATCATGACCACGGCCACGACAATCAGAAGCGCGGTGTATACCACGGTGCGATCTGCAAACTGGAGATTTGCCAGACCGGGCGCAAGCTTCAGCTGCAAGCCGCTGCCACCGCCGGTGAATTCAAAGGATGACGCGCAGATGCGCAGCACTTCAGCAAAGGCAAGCGTGACGAGCGCGAAATAGGAGCCGCGAAGACCATAGCGGAACGCCAGCGCACCAATGAAGGCACCCATTGCGGCACCCGCCAGAATGCCAGCTGCAAATCCGACCAAGGCATTGACGCCATATTTGACCTGAAGAATGGCCGAGGCATAAGCCCCAGTGCCGTAGAGTGCGGCATGACCGAAGGAAGAAAGTCCGCCGAAGCCGCCGGTTATGTTCCATGACATGGCCACGACCGCGATGATCAAGGCATTGATGGTAAAGCCCATCCAGACCGGAGATGAGGCGAAATAGACGCTCAAGAGATAGGCGACAGCGGCGGCAGCAAGTGCGAGCTGGCCGATAGATTGGGATTTCATCAACGCGCCCTCCCCAGAAGACCTGACGGTTTGAACAGAAGGATGAGGATGAAGGCGAGGAATATGCCGATCTGGCCGAGGCTTTCGCCGAGAAACAAGCCGCAGAGCGATTCAATGACACCCAGCAACAGACCCGCGATCAGCGCACCCGGCAGACTGCCCATGCCGCCCAGAACAACTGTGGTGAAGGCAACAAGTACGAAAGTGTAACCGACCTGTGGAGTAATATAGAAGGTTGGCAGCAGAAGGCAGGCGGCAAGCGCAACACACGCCGTACCGATGCCGAAACAGATGGCATAGGTGTGGTTCACGTCGATGCCAACGAGTTCCGCGCCGCGCTTTTCGATTGCAACCGCACGAATGGCCGAACCCGTTTTGGTATAGGCCATGAAGCACCAAAGAAGCGGCGCAACGGCAATAGCTGCACAGAATGCAATCACACGGCCCAGCGGCAGATAGGCGCCGAGGATCTCAACCGTATCATAGGCATAGGCGATGTCCGCCGTGCGGGTGTTGGAGGTCCAGAAATAGAGTGCGAGATTGTCGATGATCATCGAAACTGCGAGCGTGATCAGCAGAACGTTCTGCTCGGAGCCGCTGCTCATCGGCGCAATCAGACCACGTTGCAGCGCATAGCCCAGTGCGAAGAAGGCTGGCAGTACGATCGGTATCGCCAGATAAGGGTCGATACCCAGATGGTACCAAAGAAAATAAACCGCATAGAGCGCCAGCATCAGCAGGCTTCCATGTGCAAAATTGATGATGTGGAGCACGCCATAAATCAGGGTCAGGCCCAGCGCCACCAGCGCATAGACTGCCCCCATCATCAGGCCGCTCAACACAGCGGGAAAGATCAGACTCGACATCAGGGCTCGCCTCTCCGTCTCAGGAAGAACGCCTCCGGTCAGCTTGGTCGACCGGAGGCGGGATTACATCACTTCTTCGCCGGGATCGGGAAGACGGCCTCTGCGCTGGCATATTGTTTTGGGAAGACGAGTTCGATCTTGTCGCCGCGGATCTGCGTGTTGACCGGCTGCGAGTTCACGTTATCGCCGTTGACAAACTTCGTCGGACCATAAGGCATGATCGACTTGTCGAAGGTCGAGGCAGCGAGCGCTTCGATCATCTTCTGGCGATCATCCGTCGCGGCGCGCTCCAATGCATCGGCAATAACCTGAATGGTGGCGTAGGACACCATGACGTCATAGGTCAGGTCCAGCTTCGCCTCTGCCACCTTGGCAGCAAGTGCCTTGGATTCGTCCTTTGTCGGATCGTACCAATGGTTGCAGTCCATCACATACTGGGCGACTTCGTTGTTCTCGCGAACGAACTTGATGTTGGATGCCGCTCCACCGAGGATCGAATAGATCGCCTTCAGCTCGACGCGCTGCTGGTTCAGTGCGCGCGCCATCAGCGTATATTCGTTCAGGTAGTTGGACGGGATCAGGATGTCGGCCTTCGACGCCTTCACACGCAGCGCAATGTTGGAGAAATCGCGCTGTGGTGTCGGGTGCGAGATGGTTTCGACAACCTGAATTCCCTGCTTCGGCAGTTGCTCCGCAAGGATTTTTGCCATGTTAGAGCCGAACGGGCCATCTTCGTGCACGATGGCTGCCGTCTTCACCATATTGCCAGCGCCCTGATTGAGCAGCTTCAGGTTCTCAAGGGCAACGCTCGTGCACTTGTTCACGCCGGGCGTGAAGCGGAACACGTTGGGAAGGCCACGGGAGACGACGGTTTCTGCGGTGCCGATCGAGAAGACCTGAGCAAGATTGTATTTCGCAGCTGCCTGGGATGAGGCAAGACCGAGAGCGGAAGCTGTTGCGCCGGTGAAGGCGCAAGCGCCTGCCTGGACGAGGGTATCGACGCCGGAGGCCGCCGCTTCCGGACGGCTCTGCGCATCCACGACGACCAGTTCGATCTTGCGGCCACCCATGCTCTTGATACCGCCAGCAGCATTGATTGCTTCTGCGGCAAACTTTGCGCCGGCTGCACTCTGGGTGCCGTTATAGGCAAGGTTACCGGTTAGCGGCTCGATCACGCCCACCTTGATGGTGGATGTCTGCGCGCGCAGGATGGAAGGTGCCGCAAGGCCTGCAACCAAAGCGCCGGACACCTTCAACAGGTCGCGGCGATCAATCTTGTAGCTCATCTCTTTATGCTCCCAGTTTTTTATGACGGCGAAAGTTACCTGCTGATCCGCCCGTCAACGGGCCAGCCAGGCATGCGAAGCCATTCGTTCAGTTTCGAACGCCTTGATTTTTTCCATGTAGGTAAAAGTCATCTCGATCTCGTCGAGACCCTGCAAAATGCATTCCCGCGCAAAGGCATCGATGACGATAGGATGGTGGCCCAGATTGCCGGGAAGAACGAGTTCTGAATTCTCCAGATCGACTGTGACCTCCGCCTCGGGAAAACGAGACAGGTAATCCGCCAGCCTATCGCAATTTTCAGCAGACAAACGCACTGGCACGAGACCGTTTTTCAGCGCATTGTTGAAGAAAATGTCGCCGAAGCTCGGGCCGATTATCGCACGAATGCCATGATCTACCAAAGCGTAGACGGCACCCTCTCTCGAAGATCCGCAGCCGAAATTATCCTCGACCAGAAGAATGGTAGAGCGGACCGCGCCCGGTTGGTTCAGCGGAAATGATGGATCGAGCTCGCCCGCCTCGGTGCGCCTGATATCGTGGAACAGGAACTGACCATAGCCCTGCGCTCGGTCTGCTTTCAGGAAACGGCCGGGGATAATCTGGTCCGTATCGCAGTTGACGCCGGGCACAGCGATAACGGTTGAGGTTTCCTTGGTAAATGCCTTCATCACCATCTCCTCACACTCGCCGCACGTCTGTCAGACAACCGGTAATCGCCGCCGCCGCGGCCATTGCGGGGCTGACCAGATGCGTGCGCGCGCCCGGTCCCTGTCGCCCGACGAAATTGCGGTTGGAGGTAGACGCACAGCGTTCGCCGGGGCCAACCACATCGCCATTCATGGCGGCACACATGGAACAGCCGGAATCGCGCCATTCGAAGCCTGCCTCGCGGAAGATCGTCGCAATGCCTTCTGCCTCGGCCTGCTCCTTCACCTGTGTGGAACCGGGAACGACGATGGCCTGAATCTTTGCCTTGCGCCCCTTGAGGATGGCAGCCGCAGCGCGCAGATCCTCGATCCGGCTATTGGTGCAGGATCCGATGAAAACCTTGTCGAGCTTCAGGCCAGAAAGTTCGGTTCCCGGTGCAAGCTCCATGTATTCCAGTGATTTGGCGGCGGCTTTGCGTTTATCCGCACTGTCAAAGGCTGATGGATCCGGCACACGGCCTTCGATGGAAACCGCATCTTCCGGGCTTGTTCCCCAAGTGACCATCGGCGCGATCTCCGCGCCTGCAAGCACGACTTCACGGTCGAAAACTGCATCGGCATCGCTGACCAATTCTCGCCAATGGCTGACCGCTGCATCCCACTCCTCTTCGTTCGGTGCGTAGTTGCGACCGCGAACGTAGTTGAATGTCGTCTCGTCAGGCGCCACCATGCCGAAGCGGGCGGCAGCCTCGATCGACATGTTGCAGAGCGTCAGCCGCCCTTCGATCGACATGTCACGAACCACCTGTCCCGCAAACTCGATGGCGTGACCACCTGCGCCTGCAGCGCCAATCTTTGCAATCAGCGCCAGCATCACGTCCTTAGCGGTGACGCCCTGCCCCAATGTGCCGTTGATCGTGACCCGCATGGTTTTCGGCCTCAGCTGCCAGATCGTTTGCGTCGCAAGCACATGCGCGTTTTCCGATTGGCCAATGCCGAAAGCAATTGCGCCCAGTGCCCCTTGCGTTGACGTATGACTATCGGAACAGACGATGGTCAGGCCCGGCAGCGTGATCCCCTGTTCCGGCGCGACCACGTGAACAATGCCTTGCGAGCGACTGGAAAGTCCGAAGTGGCGAACGCCGCCCCACTCCATATTCTCATCGAACGTGTCGATCATCCGGGCGATGGCCGGACTGGCAGCATCCCTGGACGTGCGACCCAGCGTTGGAACGTAATGATCTGCCACGCCGAAGATCTGTCTCGGCCGGCGCGGCCTCAAACCGCGCCGCTTGAGGTCAGCGAAAGCGTGGAAACTCCCCTCATGGATCATATCCCGGTCGATGTAGAGCAATGAAGGGCCGGAGGGATGGCGCAATATCTCATGCTCGTCCCAGATTTTAGCCAGCATCGTTCGTGGTGCATTCATATGCGCCATGATCTTGGTCTTCCCATTCGATAACGAAGCCGTGGCAGAGGGGAGTTGCCCCTTTGCCTGCGGATCAGGCCGTTTGGCCAATCTCACGAAATGCGGCAGAGATTTCCCCCGCGGAAGCGTTCCACACGCCTTCCCGCGAGAGAATGTAATCAAGCACTTCCCGCAGATATTCGATGCGGTAGGGCATGCCCGAAACCCAGCTATGGATCGGCAGGCTCATGACTCGGCCGCCATAGTGTTCACTCTCGCGGTAAAGCACATCGAAGCGATCCTTGACCTGCTGAACCCAGTCCGCTTCAGATTGGAAATACTCGTCAGCCACCACCCGGTCGTCGGTCTCGTAGGCCATCGGCACGGCTATCAGCGGTCCGTTTTTCGTCCGCATCTCGTAGGGCAAGTCGTCGTTCGCCCAGTCAAGACCAAACGTTACGCGGTTTTTTGCCAGCAGGTCTGGCGTGTTGAAGCCCTGGGCTCGTCCGGGCGAAAGCCAGCCTTCGACCTGTTGGCCACTTGCCTCGCGAAGCAGTGAGAGAGCCTCCGCGATGATGGCGTTTTCGTCATCTTCCGACAGACCGGAATGGTGCACCTTGCCCATGTCCAGACCATGGGCAACAACCTCGTGCCCGCCCTGAACCACCGCTTCGAGCAGAGCAGGATAGCGGCTGGCGATGATGCCGTTGATCGCAAAGCTTGCCTTCAATCCCTTCTCGCCGAACAGCTTGAGAATGCGGAAAATGCCGACCCGATTGCCGTAATCGCGGTTGGTATAATAGCGAAAATCCGGATAGGGCATGGACAGAGCACCCGGAGCCTTGAACGGCTTGGATGGCATGTCGAGTGGAAAGTGCTGCACATGGGTGACGATGGACAGCGCAATGCGCGCCCCGTTCGGCCAGACGATAGGAGCACGCTGAAACAGGTCGCTCCAGTCGTAGCGGTCATGATCCATGCCGTAATGGCGTTCCGGATACTTCAGATAGTCTTCGGGCATCGACATCAGCGTGTCTCCTTCCCCACATCATGGGGCCCTGCATTATGGGCGGCAATCGCCGCGCTCATCGCGTCATAGGCGCCGGTGGAGTGATAAGCCGCAGCAATTTCGCGGCCCGTCGTCTGCCAGACACCTTCATGGCCTGCGATGTATTCGATCGCTTCGGCAAAGGCATCGATGCGATGTGGCTGGCCGACGAGATAAGGATGCAGCGGAATGCACATGACGGTGCTGCTCTCATCGCCTTCCTTGTAGAGCTGGTCGAACTGCCGCTTGATGATTTCACCATAATGGCGTGGCGTGACCTTCTGCGTGTTGTAGACGATGACGTCGTTCATCTCGAGCGAATAGGGCATCGAGATCAGCTTGCCACTCTTCACCTTGACCGGCATTGGCTGGTCATCGTGGAACATGTCGCAGGTGTACTGAATGCCCGCCTCGGACAGGATATCCATCGTCCAGAAATTGTTGGAAAGAGCCGGTGAAAGCCAGCCCGCCAGTTCCTGCCCAGTATGCTTACGCACTGTATCGAATGCATCGCGGATGATTTCCCGCTCTTGCTCAATATCCAGATTGTAGACGTAGCGCGTGTTGTAGATGCCGTGGGAGAAAAACTCCCAGCCGCGGTCGGCGCACGCCTTGATGATCTCCGGGTGGTGATCGCAAAGCGCGACATTGAGTGACACGGAACCGCGAAAACCGGCACGATCCATCGCCGCCATCATGCGCTGCCAACCGGCGCGATTACCATAGTCGCGGTGCGAATATTGCAGTACATCCGGGTTTGGCCGTGCCCAGGGCGTGCGCGTTGGATTATTCGGCGGATTGTATTCGTAGAATTCGATATTCGGGGCGATCCAGACTGCAATCTTCTTGTTTCCGGGCCAAACGATCTTCGGGCGGTTGGGCCAAGGAAGATAATCGTAAAGACCGAGATCGGATTTCATCGGTTCGGCAGACATTTCAGCGCGCCTCCGGCTGATAGGCCTCGTACCAGGCAATGGCATCTGCAACGGGGATCACGTCGCCGTATTTGATCGCAATGTCATAGAGGTTGGCGAAGTGGGGACTCTCATGCTTGTCGGCCACGCATTCCTCCGGAACGATGACGCGGTAGCCGCGAGAAATGGAATCCACCACGCAGGCACGAACGCAGCCAGAGGTCGATCCGCCCGTCAGCACCACCGTGTCGCACTGGTGCCACACCATGAGCGATTGCAGGTTTGTTTCATGAAACGGTGATGCCATCCGTTTGTTGATGATGATGTCCTTGACATGATCGATCTTCAGACGCGGATCGAACTCTGCCCGGCGCGAGCCGACCTTGATGTTCTGCAGCGAGTCCGGCGTGTTTGTCCGCGTGCCCCAGACACCGCAATCCTCGCCGGATTCCATATAGGCCACATAGGTCCAGGTGATCGGCAGACCCTTTTCACGCGCCAGACCGGAAAGTGTGTTGACGTAATCCAGCTGCTTCGGGTCCGTCTCATAGGCCGTTACGAACTCGCCGACGCGGGTATAGGCGCATTGCAGATCGATGTTGATCAGCATCGGCTTGCGCCCGAAACCGAACCGCTTACGCGTAGGGTTGGCCTTGGCCTGCTCATACAGTTGACGAGCAGTGAGCGACGACAATTCCATTTGGGCCTCCTGCATTCATGCGCCGTCCGCATCATTGCCCATTCGGGCTTATCCCCAGCGGATCGGCTTTTCATTAATCCCTATTGTTATCACTTTATATCATTTGTAAAGTCTATTTTGAGTTGCTGATGTTGCGATTTTTGGGGTTGCTCCCTGACGATGCAATTGCCCAAGGAAAGACTTCGTTTTGCCAGCCGTTTAAGCAGGCCGACACCGGAAGGAGGAGAAAAAAGGATGGCGCTTTCACCATGTCCACCGCTTGGCGATGACCTTTGGCCCAAGTCTATTGAAGACTTGCGTTCGGGTTTTGCCGGGCAACTGAACATCTACCGAACCATGGCGCACAATCCCGCACTTCTGCGGGCGTGGGCACCTCTGCGCCAACATCTGGTGAAAGACAGTGCTTTGGGGCCTGAGCGCTCCGAAGTGGTCATTCTTCGCACGGGTCACCGCCTCGGCTCCCATTACGAATGGGCGCATCACGTCAGCCGAGCACGCCAGCTTGGCTTTTCCGATGAGCGGATTCGCGCAGTAGCCGCCATGCCTGACGGAGAGGATGGGCTGATCGTGCGCGCGGTTGATGCGATATTCGACCAACATCACATCCCCCCTAAACTCGAGCGAGAATTGGAGCACATTATAGGTCAGGAGGCGGTTTTCGATCTGATCGCGACAGTCGGCTTCTACATTGTCCTCGGCGGCATTCTCATGACTTACGATACGCCTGTCGACGATGCGATCGTCACGGAGATGACGAAGAACCCGATCTGAGAGCCGTCCACGGAACCACCTGGTTTTGGCAGCGTTTCCCAGTTGCAATCATGCTTTGTCAGGACGTGTACCGTGAAAATTGCGATCGTTGGCCTTGGACCGACTGGACTTTATACATTTTCTGAACTCGTACATGCTGGCGCTTCCATGGACATCACCATCTATGACGAAGGTGAGTGGGCTGGTGCCGGTACACCTTATTCTCGCCAAGGGGCCAGCCGTCTCATGCTGGCGAACATCGCCAGCATCGAAATTCCGGCACTCAATGGCGTCAGCTATCTGGACTGGCTGAAATCCTGCCCGCCCCGAATACTCTCCGATTTCGGCATAGAGCAGGATGATCTGAACGAGAGACTATTCACGCCACGTCTGCTCATCGGTTGCTATTATCATAATCAACTCCTGACCTTGCAGCAGCAGGCAGAACATCGCGGCTATATTGTAAGGCTGCACGAAAAGACGACCATCATCGACATAGCAGAAGCGGCCGGTCGCTTCCGGATCGAAAGGTCTGACGGCGGCGTGGATGAGGGCTTTGACCGGGTGATCGTCGCGACCGGGCATGATTTCGGCAAAGACAGCGCAAGTTCCTCCTATTATCCAAACCCCTGGTGCGGCCTGCTCTCGGCAGATGTTCCAGCCGCTCGTATCGGCATCATGGGCACCTCTCTCAGTGCGATTGATGCATGCCTCGCAGTTGTTGCCCAACATGGTGAGTTCGTCAAAAGCGATGAGGGTGAACTGACCTATCGCACCGAGGAGCAAGAACTTAAGGTCAGCTTCATGTCGCGCAACGGAATCCTTCCTGAGGCCGACTTCTACTGCCCAATTCCGTATGTTCCGACGACGATCATGACAGAAGCCTCGCTCATGGCCTGCACGTCGAAGCCGAACGTACTCGATGCTATTTTTGATCTGTTCGCCAAGGAGATCACTCTCGCCGATCCAGCCTATGCAGCGAGGATCAATCTGGCCAACCTCGATGCGGATAGCTTTTCTGAAGCCTATTTCGCGGAACGCATGGAAGGTGATGCATTTGCCTATGCGAGGAAGAATCTGGCTGAAGTGGAGCGAAACAAGGCCGCAAAGCGAACCATAGAATGGCGATACGCTATCCTGCGCATGCATGAGCAAGTTGAAAAGCTGGTGCCGTTCTTCTCGGATAGCGACCTCTCGCGTTTTGAGCGAGGCCTGAAGCGGGTGTTCAGCGACAACTACGCCGCGGTACCTGCGACCTCCATCCGGCGCCTTCTTGCTTTGTGGGATGCAAATATTCTGGATGTCGTGACGTTGGACGATGATTATGAACTCATCCGATCTGAGACAACCACGACAGTCCTGTCCGCCCGGGAATCGCATGTCTTCAATGTTTTCATCGACGCACGCGGACAAAAAGCCCTGCGGACCGAAGACCTGAAGTTCTCGAACCTGCGTCAGACCCTGATGGAGGATGGCCAGGACATCCCGGAAGTCGATGAGCAGTTTGCCTTGGTCTCGCCGTCGTCACTGCACAAGCGCGTTTACCTGGCGGCTCTTCCCTACTTGCTGCATGACCGACCCTTCGTTCAGGGCATTGTGTCTTCGGCAGAAATCGGCGCAACGGTCGCGCAAGACATTCTCACTACGCTCGAGATTGGACCGATCGGGGATGAACTCGAAGTTGCCTTGCAGGAAGATGTTATAGCTGCCTAATGTATCCTCTTGAGTTCAGGCTGCGCCATTACAGCGTGCAGCGCCATGATTAAAAGGATATGTCTGTGAAGCCGAAGGCAGCCCACCCAGCACCCAGCGACGCACTTCAGCGTAGATCGGTGAAGCCGGTTATCTGTTATCCGACAGAGACGCTCCCCCGCCCGAATATCGGAGCCTATCAGGCACTGCGCGGCGATCTTGAACTCATCGAAACGGTTGTCATCCCTCCGCGAGAAGCCAAGACGTGGGAGGTTCCGGCGGGTCACTTCTGCCGCATGGTCTGCACGGAAGGCCCGCAGGTCGGTGATCTCAACCTTTTCAATCTGCATGATCTTTCTGAGCGATTCTACAGTGGAAAGACACGCGCTTTGAACGGCACTCATGTAGGCGTTGGCGATCAGCTTTTTTCCAGCCTTCCCTATCTGCGCCCCATCGCAACCATCACTTACGACACGCTGGACTGGTATGGCTTCGATGAATTTGGCGGTTCCGTGCATGATGTGATCGGAACGCGCTGCGACCCATACACACACAATCTTCTGAGCCATGGCGGTCAGTATCACCATTGCTGCCATTCCAACCTGACGCGTGCTCTGGCGGAGAAAACCGGCCTCACCCTGCCGGAAGCAGAACCGCACGTGCATGATGTCCTGAACGTTTTCATGTGCACTGGCTTTACCCGCGACACGGGCCAGTATTTCATGAAGGCCAGCCCCGTTCGTCCGGGAGACTATCTGGAATTCTTTGCAGAGATCGATCTGCTCGGATGCATGTCTGCCTGCCCCGGCGGAGACTGCTCTGCCGAGCATTCGTCGGATACTGCCGCCTGCTACCCGATGATCGTTGAAATCTACCGCCCACGCGAGGCACCAGCCGGATGGAAGAGTCCGACCGTCAACGGTTATGACCGCAGCCACGGGACATGATGTGATTTTCACGTATCCTGCTGAAGGATGCCATGATAGGAGCGGCTCGCTTCTAGAACAAAACGGGCCGCTTGGACTATGACACCTGCCTTCTATGCCGATTACATCGCAGACCTTCAAACTTTGCTGGGGCAAGTCGATGGTTCAGCGGATGATTTGCAGACATTTGATGTGCACATCGAACTGGCGGCTGCTGGAAGCCTGATCGTTTATGAAAGCAAGCGGCGCAAAGGTTTGACGGACAGCCTGTTTTACGGTCGCCCGAAGGGCAGCGCTTCGAACCAGAAGATTTCGAAGGAAACGGCCTTTAACGCAGTGAGCCGCTTTTTCTCGCTTGGCCAGTTTCTGGCACTGACGGACAAAGCCTCGGATACGCTTCGGCTCAGTGACGAGTTTCCGCACTGCGCTGTCAGAATTTCCTATCGCAGGAAGGGCAGTCCGAAGGCGAGGTCCATGGTGATGATTTTCATTGCCTTCAACGACGAAGTTGATGCACTGACCTATGCCAAGTCCATCGATTCGCCGGAAATGCTGATCGCTGACCGCCCCTATAACGGCAAGCGTATCTACGAATGGAAGTAACCGCGCTTTAAAACCGGATGCTGAAGCGAACGCGATCCGCCGGAAACCGGGTGATGGAATACTGGATCGGCTGATCGGCCAGATCCGTGTTGATTGATTTCGTCACCAGCATGATTGCACCCGGCGTGAGACCGAGAATATCCAGATCTTCCTGATCGGCGTGCACGGCATAAACCTCGGTCGATTTGCGCAGATAATCGGTCACCCCAAAATCCAGAAAAGCTTTGGTGATCGATTGTTTACGTCTGAAAGCGTCCGCAAAGCCTGCGAAGCGCTGGCCCGGCAGCCAGGTGATGGAGCGGCCGACCGCCTGTCCGTCGGCGCTGCGGCGGGTTTCCAGCCGGCAAACATCCGCACCAACGGGTAAGCCCAGATAAGTCGCCACCTCGGCGTCGGCTTGTTCCACGCATTCCCGCAGCAGTTCGCCGCTGAGTTGTTGTGCCTGATCCGCCAAACCAGCGGTGAAGCGCGTGCGAGGACTAATGGGAAAATCGAAGCGGTCTTTGCGGGCGATGCGGGTGCCCTTCCCCTTTTCGACCAGCAGCAAGCCCTCGTCTGAAAGCGCCGCAATGGCCGCACGGACGGTGTGGCGGTTGACGTCGAATTCCGTCGCCAACTGCATTTCGGACGGCAGAACGCCCGTTTGATCATAAAGGCCAGCCGAGACGTTCGTGCGAATACGATCTGCGATCTGTCGCCAGATGGCGACGCCCTTTTGACGCTGCAGCATGTCCGCCCCTGTCATATGCGTGTCACGCACAGATTCTAAAACTCTCAACAGTTGTCTAGATGTCTAGATAACTAGACAAGTGGAGTCAAGCGCTGTGATCGAAATAGCAGGAACTCATCCTTCCGATCCGTTGGACGCCAAGCGCGCACTGGCGCTGTTGGCACGGGCTGACCATCAGACCTTGAAGCAAGTCTGGGATGGCCTTCCGGCAAAGCCGCAATTTCGCAAGATCCGTGGGCCTGAAGTCGGGCTCGTCATGGTCAAGGGCCGCATTGGCGGCGGTGGCGACCCGTTCAATCTGGGTGAGGCAAGCGTTTGCCGCGCGTCCATTGAGACGGATGCAGGTGTGATCGGCCACAGCTATCGCTTGGGGACGGATAAGGCTGCCGCTGAACTGGGTGCGGTTCTCCATGCTCTCTGGCAAAGCGACGATCATCGGCAACACATCGAGAGCACGCTGCTGAGCCCGGTCGAAAAGCGTGCTGAAGCGGACGCCCGCACCCGCAGCCAGCAAACAGCGGCCACGAAGGTTGATTTCTTTACAATGGTGAGGGGCGAAGACTGATGGTCGCAACAGCAACTCTTCTACCTGGATTTGCAGATCCTGTTTTCGATGCGCAGGCCGTCTTTCGCGCAGCCATGGATGCGCTGGCGCGTCCCGGTACGATCCAGCAAATTGGCTGCCCGCTGACCCCGCCAAAAGGCCTCTGCGCTGCGTCTGCAGCTCTGATGCTGACGCTCTGCGATTACGATACGCCGGTCTATTTGTCGGCCGCATTGGCGCAGGGTGTGGTTCCCGGCTGGCTTGGCTTTCATGCAGGAGCGAAGATCACGAGCGACAAATCGACCTGCGCCTTCGCCTTCTTCGAAAAGGGCAGCACCCTGCCCGCGTTTGGCCATTTTTCTCAAGGCACGCAGGATTATCCTGACCGCTCAACCACGATCATCCTCGAAGTTGCCAGCCTCGAAGGCGGCGCACGGCTTTCTCTCTCTGGCCCCGGCATTAATGGCGCCACGGAAATTGCGCCGCTCGGATTGCCTGCGACTTTCCTCGATCAATGGCGCGTCAACCGAGCGTTGTTTCCACGTGGCATCGACCTGATCCTGACCTGCAGCAACCGTCTGATCGGCCTGCCACGCACGGTCAACATCAAGGCTCTGGAGGGCTGAACCATGTATGTTGCCGTCAAAGGCGGGGAAACTGCCATCGCCAACGCCCATCAACTTCTGGCTGACCGCCGCCGGGGCAATCGCGAGCTTCCGGCCATTGCCATCGAGCAGATTGTCGAGCAACTGGCACTGTCCGTCGATCGCGTCATGGCTGAAGCTTCGCTTTATGATCGCTCGCTGGCAGCGCTAGCCGTGAAACAGTCACGCGGGGACCTGATCGAGGCGATCTTCCTGCTGCGAGCCTATCGCACCACGCTGCCGCGCTTCGGTACATCCGAGCCGATCGATACAGCCAGGATGCAGATCGAGCGTCGCGTTTCCGCCACTTACAAGGATCTTCCCGGCGGACAGCTTCTGGGGCCTACATTCGATTATACGCACCGCCTGCTAGATCCGGACCTTCTGCACGACACGCCGGTTGAGGCCCCTGCCGGAAGGACAGATGCCGACGAACCGGTGATGCGGGTCAGCGAAATTCTGGCGGGCGAGGGCTTGATCGAAGCGGATGGTGAACTTCCTGCTGATCACGTGGCGGGCGATTTGACACGAGAGCCGATGGAATTTCCCATGACGCGTGATCTGCGCTTGCAGGCGCTTGCCCGCGGCGATGAAGGTTTTCTGCTGGCGCTCGGCTATTCCACGCAGCGCGGTTACGGGCGCACTCACCCATTTGTCGGCGAAATTCGCATCGGTCTGGTAGACATTGAACTCGATGTACCGGAACTCGGCTTTGCCGTCTCGCTCGGTGAAATCCTCGTCACAGAATGCCAGATGGTGAACCAGTTCAAGGGATCCGCCAAGGCTTCGCCGCAGTTCACCCGCGGCTATGGCCTCGTCTTTGGCCAGAGCGAACGTAAGGCCATGTCCATGTCGCTGGTGGACCGGGCGCTGAGAACGCAAGAGTTTGGCGAGGATGTCGTTGCCCCGGCGCAGGACGAGGAATTCGTTATTTCCCATTGCGACAACGTGCAAGCGACGGGCTTCGTAGAGCACCTGAAACTGCCGCATTACGTGGACTTCCAGGCCGAACTCGATCTTGTGCGCCGTATGCGCGCGAAGCACGCCCAACCTCATGACCATCAGGAGGCCGCCGAATGACCGCGCTGGCAGACTATAACTTCGCCTATCTGGATGAGCAGACCAAGCGGATGATCCGCCGGGCCATCCTGAAGGCCATTGCCATTCCCGGCTATCAGGTTCCCTTTGCCAGCCGCGAAATGCCCATGCCCTATGGCTGGGGGACAGGCGGCGTGCAGGTGACGGCTTCAATCCTCGGTCCTCACGATGTGCTGAAAGTCATTGATCAGGGCGCGGATGATACAACCAATGCGGTTTCCATACGGGCGTTCTTCCAGAAAGTCGCCAATGTTGCGGTCACCACGAAAACCTCGGAAGCAACGATCATCCAGACCCGCCACCGTATTCCGGAGGAAACCCTCGGCGTGAACCAGGTGCTGGTCTATCAGGTGCCGATCCCGGAACCCTTGCGCTTTCTGGAGCCGCGCGAAACCGAAACGCGGCAAATGCATGCGCTGGAAGAATACGGGCTGATGCACGTGAAGCTCTATGAAGATATTGCCCGCCATGGCCGCATCGCCACGACCTATGCCTATCCAGTGAAAGTTGCCGGGCGCTATGTCATGGATCCGTCGCCTACGCCGAAATTCGACAATCCGAAGATGAACCAGTCGGCGGCCCTTCAGCTTTTCGGCGCCGGACGTGAAAAGCGCATCTATGCCGTGCCGCCTTACACGGATGTGGTCAGCCTCGATTTCGAAGATCATCCTTTTGAGGTGCAGACCTTCGAGAAGCCCTGCGCGCTGTGCGGTGCGCGCCACGTCTATCTTGACGAGGTGGTTCTGGATGACAAGGGCGGCCGCATGTTCGTCTGCTCTGACACGGATTTCTGTGAAACGCGTCGGGAAGAGGGCCATCGCGGCGAAATGCTGGGCGATATCAAGGAAGCGGCAGAATGAGCGATCAACCTCTCCTGAATGTGCGCGGCGTTTCGAAATTCTACGGCAGCCGTGTAGGCTGTATGGATGTCAGCTTCGATCTTTGGCCTGGTGAGGTTCTCGCCATCGTGGGAGAATCCGGCTCCGGCAAGACAACGCTGCTGAATTGCCTTGCAACTCGTTTAATGCCGACGACAGGCTGCGTGCAGTATCGCATGCGGGGTGGCAATCTCCGCGATCTCTACCAGATGAGTGATGCCGAGCGCCGGTTTCTGATGCGCACGGACTGGGGTTTCGTGCACCAAAACCCGGCGGATGGCCTGCGGATGACTGTCTCAGCCGGTGCCAATGTGGGTGAGCGGTTGATGGCTGTCGGCAATCGCCATTACGGCAACATCCGCACTACAGCCAGCGACTGGCTAGAACGGGTGGAAATTGCGCAAGACCGCATTGACGACCAGCCGCGTGCCTTTTCTGGCGGCATGCGCCAAAGGTTACAGATCGCCCGTAATCTCGTGACCTCGCCACGGCTTGTCTTCATGGATGAGCCGACCGGCGGTCTGGATGTGTCGGTGCAGGCGCGTCTGCTCGATCTGGTTCGGGGTCTGGTTTCCGATCTTGGTCTTGCTGTCATCGTCGTCACGCATGATCTCGCTGTGGCGCGGCTTCTTTCACACAGGATGATGGTGATGAAGGGCGGCAAAGTGATCGAACAGGGCCTGACGGATCGTGTGCTGGATGATCCGCGCGAACCCTACACCCAGCTTCTCGTTTCTTCGATCCTTCAGGTTTAGGAGCTTTGTCGTGACCACTCCCCTCATCGTCTCCGACGTTTCGAAAAGCTTCACCATGCACCTGCGCGGAGGCTTGCGCCTGCCGGTCGTTGCCAATGTCAGGTTCTCGCTTGCCCGAGGTGAATGCGTTGTGCTGGGTGGTCCATCCGGCATCGGCAAGAGCTCGATCCTCAAGATGCTCTATGGCAACTATGCTGTCGATTCCGGCCAGATTCTGGTCCGACACTGCGACCAGATTATTGATCTGGCATCGGCGGAGCCGCGTGTGGTCCTGCAAACTCGCCGGGACGTGTTGGGCTATGTCAGCCAGTTTCTGCGCACCGTTCCCCGCGTTTCTGCGCTGGATGTTGTGGCAGAACCGCTTATTGCACGCGGTACGCCTGCCGGTGACGCCCGTGAGCGGGCCGAGGAACTGCTGGCACGGCTCAACCTTCCAAAAGATCTCTGGCAGCTTCCGCCTGCGACATTTTCCGGTGGTGAGCAGCAGCGCGTGAACATTGCGCGCGGTTTCATCACTGATCATCGCATTCTTTTGCTGGACGAACCCACCGCCTCACTCGATGCAGCCAATCGCGCCATCGTGGTGGATATGATCCAGGCCAAGAAGGAACAGGGTGTCGCGCTGCTCGGCATCTTCCACGATGAGGAAGTGCGCGAGGCTGTGGCTGACCGAATTCTGGATGTCTCCCAGTTCTCACCGCGAAAGGTCGCAGCATGAGCCGCATCTTGCAGGAAGCACCAAGCGTTCACGAAACGGCAAGGGTCGAAAACACGACATTCGGTCGATACACCGAAGTGGCAGAGTTCTGCCGTATTCGCGACTGCGCGATTGGCGATTACTCCTACATTATGGAGCACGGGCATCTCTGGAATGTCGAGATCGGCAAGTTCTCGAACGTTGCCGCATTCGTACGAATGAATGCCACGCACCACCCAATGGAGCGTGCCACATTGCACCATTTCACCTACCGCGCCGGGAACTACTGGCCAGGACGAGCGGAGGATGAAGAGGACTTCTTCGCCGCTCGCCGCGCCAACCGGGTGATGATCGGCCACGACACCTGGATCGGTCACGGTGCAACTGTGCTGGCGGGCGTGAAGATCGGCAATGGTGCCGTGGTGGGTGCAGGCGCAGTCGTCTCGAAAGATGTTGCACCCTATACGGTGGTGGGTGGAGTGCCTGCACGCCTCATCCGCGAGCGCTTTCCGGCTGACGTGGCAGAGCGCATGGAGCGGCTGGCATGGTGGGACTGGAGCCACGATCTTCTGTTCGAATCTCTGGACGATTTTCGCAATCTGGATGCTGACGCATTCCTGCAAAAATACGCCTGAAGCGTAGTCGGATCAGGGCGTTAGAAGATTTTATATTTCTTACACAAAACGGACATCGGCACTTTACATTGGCGCACTATGGCTTGGGTCCAGCGTCAATGAAGGACGAAGGACATATCATGCGATTTCAGCTGGAAAATGTGACACGAAAGTTTGGCAAAAACACCGCCGTCAACAGTGTCACCCTCGACATTCCATCGGGCCAGATGGTCGGAATCATCGGTCGATCGGGTGCAGGAAAATCAACCCTCCTGCGCATGATAAACCGGCTTGTCGATCCCTCTGAAGGTCACATCCGCTTCGGCGATACCGAGGTATCCAGCCTCAAGGGTGCAGACCTTCGCCGCTGGCATCGGGACTGCGCCATGATCTTCCAGCAGTTCAACCTTGTGCCACGTCTCGATGTTCTGACAAACGTGCTTCTTGGTCGTCTGAACCACCGATCCACGGCAATGAGCATTCTCGGCATTTTCAGCCGCGAGGAGCGGTTGATGGCAATTGCTGCGCTTGAACGGTTGGGGATCGAACAAACCGCACTGCAGCCAGCAGGAACGCTTTCCGGTGGGCAGCAGCAGCGCGTCGCCATTGCACGTGCTCTCATGCAGGCGCCAAAGATGGTGCTTGCGGATGAGCCGATTGCTTCGCTCGATCCGCTGAACGCCAAGATCGTGATGGATGCACTGCGCGAGATCAACGAGCGCGAAGGCATTACTGTCATCACCAACCTGCACACGCTGGATACGGCTCGCAATTATTGTGAGCGCATTATCGGCATGGCGAAGGGCAAGGTGGTGTTTGACGGTACGCCGAACGAACTGGATGCCGATGCCGTATGTCGCATCTATGGCTCCGAACAGAGCGGCATCGACGAGGCGATGACGTCAACCTCCATTTCTATTCCGGGCGCCGCACTGAGCGAGCCCAAGTCATCTGCGGGGCAGATACGCTGGGCAACCGGCACGGCGTAAGCCGCAACGATCGAAGGCCCGCGTCAAGGGCACAAGCTTCTCTTTCAATCCAATCCATCCGTTACAGGGGATCGAACCATGTTGAAGAAAACCCTCCTTGCCGCCGCAGCACTTCTTTCGCTGGTGGGTGGTGCATCTGCCGCAGACATGAAGGAATTCCGCATTGGCCTGATCGGCGGCGAGAATGAAGCGGACCGCCTGCGCAACAACCAGTGCCTTGTCGATCACCTGAAGAAGGAGTTCGGCTTCGAGAAGGTCTCGCTCTTCCCGGCGGCAGACTATGACGGTGTCATCCAGGGTCTGCTCGGCGGTACGCTGGACTATGCAGAGCTTGGTGCGGCCGGCTATGCCAAGGCCTATCTGGCAGATCCGAAGGCCGTCGAGCCAATTTTCACGACGGTCCAGACCGATGGCTCCATGGGCTATTACTCGATCATGGTTGCGCGCAAGGATAGCGGTATGACCAAGGTCACCGATATCAAGGGCAAGAAGCTCGGCTTTGCCGATCCGGACTCCACCTCCGGCTATCTGATCCCGACCGTCACGCTGCCCGCTGCCATCGGCAACGTCCCCGTCAAGCAGTATGTCGGTTCCACCGGCTTTGGCGGCGGTCATGAAAACCTCGTTCTCGAAGTGCTGAAAGGCAATTTCGATGCCGGCACGACCTTTGGTTCTGGCGTTGGCAACTTCAAGGACGGTTACACCTCTGGCAATCTGCGCAAGATGGTGGAAAAGGGCATTCTGAACATGGATGACCTCGTCGAACTCTGGAAGTCGCCGCTGATCCCGAATGGCCCGATCGTTGTTCGCAGCTCGATCACGCCTGACATGAAGAAGAAGATTACTGCCTTCATGATGGATCTGCCGAAGAAGGACGCAGCCTGCTTCTCAGCGATCCAGGGCGGCGCGTTCAAGGGCTATGCCGAAGTAAACGTCGACTTCTACAAGCCGATCATCGACGCACGCAAAGCCACAATCGGCGGCTGATCAGCCAATTGATTAAGCGGCGTCCTTGCTGGTCGGGGCCGCCGTTCCCTTTTTCGCGCAGGATGAGCCAGATCATGAACAGCAGCAATATGTCAGGCCCTGTGCTTTCGCAAAGCGGCCAGTTTGTTGAGCAGCATTGGCGGGAGCTGAATGGCCGCCGCCGGACCTACACGGTGCTCGGCAGCCTTGCCCTGTTGCTCGCTCTTTCGGGTTCGCTCTGGTATGCCAACGATGCCAATTCCGGCAAATTCTTCGATCGGCTGCCGCATCTTTTCGATTTTCTGCAGGTGTTCGTTCCCCGCGACGGCATGGAAATCTTCCGCGCGATGTTCGATCTGCCCTCCCCATATGATGATGGCAGCCTGAAATACGACTATCCGGACGGCCGTCACTACCTGACCGATGGCTTCTACATTCCGGAATATTTTTACCGGATGCTGGAGACGGTGAACATTGCCATATTCTCCACCATCATCGGGGCGCTGGGCGGCTTTTGCCTCTGCTTTCTGGCCGCACGCAACATGACGCCAAGCCGCTGGCTTCGCTGGCCGGTGCGCCGGTTTATGGAAGTTCTGCGCGCATTTCCGGAAGTGGTCATTGCCGGTTTCATTTTGGCGATCTTCTCCATCGGACCCATTCCCGGCATTGTCGCCATCTCCGTCCATACCATCGGTGCGCTGGGCAAGCTGTTCTTCGAAGTCGTCGAGAACGCGGACATGAAGCCGGATGAGGGTCTGCGTGCCGTCGGCGGCAACTGGCTCGAGCGGCTGTGGTTCGGCATGGTTCCGCAGGTGATGCCGAACTTTTCCAGCTATATTCTTCTTCGCCTCGAAATCAATGTGCGCGCTTCCACCATCATCGGCGCGGTGGGTGGCGGTGGTATAGGTGAGGCTCTGCGTCTTTCCATCAGCCGGGGCGATGCGGCCAAAACCATCGCCATGATCATTCTGCTTCTCCTGACCGTGATTGCGGTAGACCAGTTTTCCGCCTGGCTGCGCAAGAAGCTGGTGGGCGAGCAATCCTTCCACATGAGTGCGTGACCGCCATGACCCTGCTTTCGACACCCGAATACGAACGTCTGGCCGCCCGCCACGAGCACCTTCTAACGCAGAGCGCCTGGAAGACCTATCGCGCTCCTCTCCTCGCCACGGGCCTGATTGTCTACTTCATGTTCTGCTGGTGGTTCTTCTCCATCGGCAAGGTTCTGGGGAGCGCCAACTACAGCATTGCAGGCAATTACCTCGCGGACTGGGTTTCCTACGAAATCCGCCCGGAGCTCAACATAGATCGCGATGGTGCCATCACCATCACCTATTCGCGGTTCGATCCCATCGGGCCAAACCCGAACCCGGACTGGATGAAGTCCGAAACGGCAACCGTCACCCGACAGCCTGTTGCGAGTGCGCAGCCGGAGGCACCTGCCGCATCAGCACCCGCCCCTGCGGCCCCCGCCTTCAACTTCATGGCAAACGCGCCAAAGGCCGAAGCAGCAGCCAGCGCAACGACCGTCGCCAGAGCTCCGGTCACGGAAACAGCCATCGTCAAGTCCACCATCGACCTTGGTCGCAGTGCAAAGATCGTGGTGGATCATCAGTCTGTCATTCTCACGCGCGGCAGCGAAACCGTGGAACTGAGGCTGGATAATGCCGCCGGTACAGTAACAGCTCAGGCGCCGCTTCCGACATGGGTAGAGCAGCGAATGGCCGGTGGTCGCGCCTATGCCTATTTCGGCTTCGCCGGCTGGGCGGAAGTGTCTGCGGACCGTGTGCGTATTCACAACCGCTTCTTCGGCTGGGCGAACTTTTTCTTTGACATCAACTCGGCCTTTTTCGGCAAATCTCTTGGTGAGGTTTTTACTCTTGTAATCAGTGGCCCGCGCATTGATGCGAGCCAAAGCAACCTTTCGCTCGCCTGGAACGACATTCTCTATAACCCGTCCTGGCAGCATCTGGATGTTTGGAGCAAGTTGCTGCAAACGCTGGTCATGGCTTTTGTCGGCACGGTTCTGGCCACGCTGCTTTCCTTCCCGCTTGCCTTTATCGCGGCCCGAAACATTACCCGCAATCGAGTGCTGAACCAGTTCACCAAGCGGCTGTTCGACTTCCTGAGGTCGGTGGACATGCTGATCTGGGCACTGTTCTTCACCCGCGCCTTCGGTCCCGGACCCTTGGCTGGCATCTCGGCCATCTTCTTCACCGATACGGGTACACTGGGCAAACTCTACGCCGAAGCGCTAGAGAACCTCGATGACAAGCAGCGCGAGGGCGTGAAATCCGTCGGTGCCTCCCCGCTTGCCATCCAGCGTTACGGTGTCGTGCCGCAGGTTTTGCCCGTGTTTGCATCACAGGCGCTCTATTTCTGGGAATCGAACACGCGCTCCGCCACCATTATCGGTGCGGTTGGTGCGGGCGGTATCGGTTTGAAACTCTGGGAAGCCATGCGCACGAACTCCAACTGGGAGAACGTTTGCTACATGGTGCTTCTCATCCTCCTCGTCGTCTTCATCTTCGATGGCATCTCGAACGCGCTGCGGTCCCGGCTCATCGGAACGGCACGCCACTAAGCGAGCAACACACAATCACGCTGCGCAAGCAGCCCATGCAAGGTCAGGAACATGTCCGAAACTATATTCACCAATGCCCGCATCGTGCTTGAAGATCGTATCGTCGAAGGCTCGCTGAGGATCTGCGGCGGCAAGATCGTCGAGATTGATGATCAGCCGACGCAGAAGGGCGAAGATCTTGGCGGTGACTATCTGATCCCCGGCCTCGTGGAACTGCACACAGACCATCTGGAAACCCATTATTCGCCCCGCCCCGGCGTACGCTGGCATACGACGTCTGCCATTCAGGCGCATGATGCACAAGTGGTGACGTCCGGGATTACGACCGTGTTCGACTGCCTGCGCATGGGCTCCGATGAAGATGGCGGCTTCGAGCAGGGCGAAATGCGCGAACTCGGCACAGCGATCCAGCAGGCCCAGAAAGATGAGCGCCTGCGCGCCGACCATCTGTTTCACCTGCGGTGCGAGGTGTCCTCCAACAATGTTCTGGAGCACTTCGCAGATTTCGCGCAAGACGATTTCGTGCGCCTCGTTTCGCTGATGGATCATGCGCCGGGCCAGCGCCAGTTCCAATCGATGGATCAATACATCCTCTACTACAAATCCAAGCGTGGTCTGACAGATGCGGAGTTTGCTGAGTTCGTGGCGCGCCGCGTTGCGCTTTCTGAACGCTACTCAGCGCCACATCGCATGGCGCTTGTCGAACAGTGCCGTGAACGTGGCATAACCATTGCCAGCCATGACGATGCAACGTTGGACCATGTGGACGAGGCAATCGAACACGGCGTGCGCCTTGCGGAGTTTCCGACCAGCCTTGAGGCAGCCGAAGCATCGCACAAGGCTGGCATGAGTGTGTTGATGGGCGCGCCGAACATCGTGCGCGGCAAATCCCATTCCGGCAATATTGCAGCCAAGGAACTGGCCCACCTTGGCGTGCTGGATGTCCTGTCTTCCGATTACGTGCCGCTCAGCTTGCTTCACGCGCCGTTCATTTTGGCCGATGAAATTGAGACGATCTCTCTGCCGCAAGCGCTGGCCATGGTAACATCTACGCCAGCACGCACGGTTGGGCTTGATGACCGCGGTCGAATTGACGAAGGGTTGCGTGCGGATCTGGTGCGGGTTCGCAGGCACGAAGGTGTGCCGGTGGTGCGATCTGTATGGCGTGAAGGAAAGCGGGTAGCCTGATGGTTTCGAGTGGCGCGAACACGGACGGCACTTTGTTGGCAGTCGTCGGGCCGAGTGGCGTGGGCAAGGACAGTTTGATCAATGCTCTTCGAACCCGCTTGCATGCGGACGCCAGCGTTCATTTCGTGAGGCGTGTCATTACGCGACCGGCCGATGCTGGCGGCGAAGACCATGACGCCGTAACCGTTTCGGAGTTCGAAAGACTCGTAGCCAATGGCGCATTTGCCGTCCATTGGCAAGCCCACGGTCTCTCCTACGGCATTCTTCGCTCGGCAGCTGAAGCCTATAACGCGGGCAAGACCGTTGTCGTCAACGGTTCCCGCGCCGCACTTCCGCTATTTTCCGGATGTTTCTGCAATACAATTGTGGTCAACATAACGGCTGACCCGGAAGTGATCGCCCAAAGGCTGGCATCGCGCGGACGAGAAGATGCCGAGCAGATTGCGCAGCGTCTGAAAAGAGGCGCAGATCTTTGCGTCCCCTGTCAACTGCCGGTTCACACGATCGACAACAGCCGCGATCTTGAAGCGGCTGTCGAGGAGTTTCTCAAACTGGTTCAGCGGCTGAACGTCAGGCGGGTCAAAACCGCGTAATCACGCTGATGCCGGTGCCTTTTGCCTGATCCAGCGAAACGAGTTCCGGGACTGCTTCTTCCAGGCTGATGCGACGGGAAATCATCTGCTGCGGTTTCACCTTGCCTGACAGGATCATTGCCATCATGGCGTCATAGCGCCACGCCTGCATGCCATGACTGCCGTAGATTTCCAATTCATGGCCAATCACTTGCGCCATGGGGATTTTCGGCGTTGCATAGTCGTCCACCATCAGACCCACCTGAACATGGCGACCTCGACGGCGCAGGTTCTTGATGGAATTGAAGCAGGTTGTCGGATGGCCCAAGGCATCGATGGACACATGCGCGCCCCCTTTGGTGATCTCACGCACCGCTTCGACAACATCCGGCACGTTTGCAGCATTGATGCAGGCAACCGCGCCGCACTGTCGCGCGGCCTCCAGCTTTTCCTCTGATAGGTCAATAGCAATCGGGTTCGCACCAAGAGCTGCCGCGATCATGATGGCCGAAAGGCCCACGCCGCCGCAGCCGTGAACCGCAACCCAGTCTCCCGGACCCGTGCGAGCCTGATCCACAACAGCACGGAACGAGGTGGCAAACCGGCAACCCAGGCTCGCTGCGGTCGCATCATCCACTTCTTCCGGCAGATGGACAAGATTGGTATCGGCATAATCGATGGCCACGAGTTCGGCGAAGGAACCCCAATGGGTAAATCCGGGCTGGAACTGGCTGGGGCATACCTGCTGGTTGCCGGAATGGCATTCACTGCAATGGCCGCAGCCGGAAACGAAAGGAACGGTGACGCGATCACCGACCTTGAAACGCATGACACCTTTTCCAGTCGCAACGACTGTGCCGGCCAATTCGTGACCCGGCACATGTGGCAGGGTGATATCAGGATCGTGGCCCTTCCAGCCGTGCCAGTCGCTGCGGCACAGGCCAGTGGCTGCTACCTCGAGAACCACACCTCCGAAGGTCGGATCCGGATCCGGCAGATTGCGGATTTCCGGCGTTTGACCGAACTTTTCGAAATACATGGCCTTCATGGTGATCCTCCATTTACGGGATCGATTTAGCGACCAATCATGAAGGACTCAAGCGCACAGTTTCACCGGTCCAGCCTGGGCTGTGGCGGCGAGACTACTGAAGCCTGCCGCACTTCTCGACCATATAGGTTTCTAGCTCGGTCGCCTGTTCCGGCGAAAGGAACAGACCCTGCTTGGTTCTGCGCCACAGAACATCTTCCGCCGTGCGGGCCCACTCCTTCTCAATCAACCAACGAACTTCGCACTCGTAAAGCGAACCGCCAAAATGGCGGCCGAGGTCTGCAGGCACGCTGGCCAAACCAATGATATTGCTCGCATCCGTGCCGTAGCAGCGGACAAGGCGTTCCGCATGGATCCTCTCCAGAAATGGAAAGCGCGAACGAAGCTGGCGAACCTGCGCCTCATAGCCATCGACGGCGAAATCGGCTCCCGGCAATTTGCTGCCGGCAGTCCAGGTCGGTCCCTTGTTGCCGATCTTTTCGCCAATCTTCTCCAGCGCGTGTTCAGCCAGACGTCGATAGGTCGTCAGCTTGCCGCCAAAGACATTGAGCAGCGGCGCGTCGGCACCTTCACCTTCGATCTTCAGAACGTAATCGCGAGTTGCTTCCTGTGCCTTGGAGGCTCCGTCATCAAAGAGTGGACGAACGGCGGAGTAGCTCCAGACGATATCCGATGGGCGAACCGGTTCCGCAAAGTACTCGCTGGCCGCGTTGCAAAGATAGGTGATTTCCTCAGCACTGATGCGGACGTCCTTCGGATCTTCCTTGTAGTCGCGATCTGTCGTGCCGATCAGGGTGAATTCGCCTTCGTAAGGGATGGCAAAGAAAATGCGGTTATCCGGATTCTGGAAGAAGTAGGCGCGCGAATGGTTGAACTTCTTGCGCACGATGATGTGCGAACCCTGCACAAGTCTGACATTGTGAGCGTTGTTCTTCCCCATGACGCCGTTCAAGACCTGATCAACCCAGGGCCCCGCCGCATTCACCAGCATACGGGCCTGGATCGACGAAGTCTCACCTGTTTCAGCATGCCGTAAAGTCACATTCCAGATGCCGCCTTCACGGCGAGCGGATATAACCTTGGCGCGATTGAAGATCTTTGCTCCGCGATTTGCGGCATCGCGCGCATTCAGAACGACCATGCGGGCATCATCCACCCAGCCATCAGAATATTCAAAGGCGCGTCCAAAAATCGGCTTCAACGCTTTACCCGCCTCGTCCTTCTTGAGATCGAGTGTCCTGGTGGCAGGCAATAGCTTGCGTCCGCCGAGGTGATCATACAGAAACAGACCGAGCCGGATGAGCCAAGCCGGACGCACGCCGCCCTTCTGGTAGGGCAACACAAAACGCAGCGGCCAAATAACATGCGGCGCCATGGCCCAAAGCACTTCGCGCTCCATCAGTGCTTCACGGACAAGGCGGAACTCATAATGCTCCAGATAGCGCAAGCCGCCATGGATGAGCTTTGTTGCGCCGGAGGAGGTGCCGGAAGCAAAGTCGTTCATCTCGGCCAGTCCAACGGAATAGCCGCGTCCAGCTGCATCGCGCGCGATGCCGCAGCCGTTGATGCCGCCACCAATGACGAAAAGATCCAGAACGTCGCTCACACTTCATCTCCAGCCAGCACGCGCATCCGCATGCGAAAACAGCGATTATTAAAATCGCATCAAAAACGAATGTCAAACGAAGATTATACGAAAACGTTCCGAAAGCGACTTATTCTCGAGTTTCGATCAGCCGGACGTCATTGTCCGCACAGATTGTTCTTATGCGCTCAAGCGGACAATGATTGGTTATAAACGTATGGACCTGCGATAGATGGCCTATCCGTACCGGCGCCGTGCGTTCGAACTTGGTGGAGTCCGAAACCAGGATTACATGGCGGGCATTGGCGATGATGGCTTGCGCAACTTTCACTTCGCGGAAATCGAAATCCAGGAGCGCGCCATCTTCATCGATGGCAGAGACGCCGATGACAGCGAAATCCACCTTGAACTGACGGATGAAATCGACCGCCGCCTCACCCACGATGCCACCGTCCGATCCACGCACAACGCCACCCGCGATAACCACTTCCATCTGCGGAAAGACCCGCAAGCGGTTGGCAACATTGATGTTGTTGGTGATCACCATCAGCCCGCGCCGCTCGATCAAAGCATCCCCCACCGCTTCCGTAGTGGTGCCGATGTTGATGAACAGTGATGAGTTATCGGGAATGAGGGCCGCAGCCGCCCGCCCGATCTCCTGTTTTTCGGATGCAGCTATGGCCCTCCGCGCCTCGTATTCCACGTTTTCGTTTCCGCTAGGAAAGATCGCACCGCCATGGACACGTGTGAGTGCCCGTGCATCACAAAGGTCGTTCAGATCCTTGCGGATCGTTTGCGGGGTGACGGAAAAACGCACCGCAAGATCCTCCACGGACACGCGTCCTGACGTCTTAGCCAATGCCACGATCTCTTCTTGCCGGGGGGTGAGCAGCATTTTCGCTTCGCTTTCTTTTGTTTCATCCAAATGGAAAGCGAAGATTTATCACAAGTCAAGCGAAAGAGGCGGAGCCGTTGCCAGCTCCGCCTCCCAATTTGCGCCTGATCGATGGTTCTTATTTGATCATCGGCAGCAGTTCATTCACTGACTTCTTGGCGTCACCGTAGAACATGCGCGTATTCTCCTTGAAGAACAGCGGATTCTCGATGCCGGAATAGCCTGTACCTTGACCGCGCTTGGACACGAAGACCTGCTTCGCCTTCCACACTTCCAGCACTGGCATGCCGGCAATCGGAGAGTTCGGGTCTTCCTGTGCAGCCGGATTGACGATGTCGTTGGAACCGATGACGATAACGACATCCGTGTTCGGGAAGTCCTCGTTGATCTCGTCCATCTCCAGAACGATGTCATAAGGCACCTTGGCTTCGGCCAGAAGCACGTTCATATGCCCCGGCAGACGGCCTGCCACCGGATGGATGGCGAAGCGCACTTCCTTGCCGGCTGCACGCAATTTGCGGGTCAGTTCAGACACCGCGCCCTGCGCTTGCGCAACCGCCATGCCGTAGCCCGGAACGATGATGACGCTGTCAGCCTCATTCAGCGCATTTGCAACGCCTTCGGCATCAATCGCAATCTGCTCGCCGCTGATCTCCATCGCAGGGCCGGTCGTTCCCCCGAACCCTCCAAGGATGACCGATACGAACGAGCGGTTCATCGCCTTGCACATGATGTAGGACAGGATGGCACCGGACGAACCGACGAGCGCGCCGACGACGATCAGAAGGTCGTTGGAAAGGGAGAAGCCGATGGCCGCTGCCGCCCAGCCGGAATAGCTGTTGAGCATGGAAACGACGACCGGCATATCCGCGCCACCAATCCCCATGATGAGATGGTAGCCGATGAAAAAGGCCAGCAACGTCATCAGCAGCAGTGTCCAGATGCCCGCACCGCCGACATAGAGAAACAGCAGGATGATAGACAGGATTGCGGCGCTCGCATTGAGCAGATGACCGCCCGGAAGCTTGGTGGCCTTGCCATCCACCTTGCCCGCCAGCTTGCCGAAGGCAATGACGGAACCGGTGAAGGTAACAGCACCGATGAACACGCCGAGGAAGACTTCGACCCTGAGGATGACCTGTTCGACATGAGTTTTATGGGCCAGAATGGCGGCAAACCCTTCAAGCGAATGACGCGTTGCATCGTCCATGGCCAGAACGCGGCTGAGCTCGATATGCGCATTGAAGCCGATGAACACCGCCGCAAGACCGACCAGCGAGTGCATGGCCGCCACGAGTTGCGGCATTTCCGTCATCTGCACCCGCTGCGCCACGACCCAGCCGATGGCGCCACCGGCTGCAATCATGACCAGCGACAGGAACCAGTTGCCAGCGCCTGGGCCGTAAAGCGTGGCCAGAACGGCAAGCCCCATGCCGACAATGCCATACCAGACGGCGCGCTTGGCGCTTTCCTGCCCGGACAACCCGCCCAGGGACTGGATGAAGAGAACCGCCGCAACGACATAGGCGGCTGTTGTAAATCCGTATTCCATTGTAGCTCTCCCCGCCTCAGGACTTCTGGAACATGGCGAGCATGCGCCGGGTGACCATGAAGCCACCGAAGATGTTGATCCCCGCCATGAAGACGGAGAGTGCGGCCAGGATGATCACGAGAATGCTGCCCGAGCCGATCTGCATCAGCGCGCCAAGAATGATGATCGACGAAATCGCGTTCGTGACCGCCATCAGCGGGGTATGCAGGGAATGCGACACGTTCCAGATGACCTGGAAGCCGACATAGCAAGAAAGAACGAAGACGATGAAATGACTCATGAAGCTGGCCGGAGCATAAAGGCCCGCCAGCAGAATGAGCGCGCCACTGACAGCAAGCAGCGTGAACTGGTTGCGGGTCTGCGCCTTGAAGGCTGCAGCTTCCACTGCCCGCTTTTCTTCAGGCGTCAGTTCCTTGACCTTTTCCTTGGGCTTGGCTGCCGCAATCGCCTGAATCTTCGGCGGCGGTGGCGGATAGGTTATGGCACCATCCTTCGTTACCGTCGCCCCGCGGATCACGTCATCGTCCATGTTGTGAACCGGCACACCATCCTTGGCGGGTGTCAGATCCGTCATCATGTGTCGAATGTTCGTCGCATAAAGCGTGGAAGCCTGCGTTGCCATGCGGCTGGGGAAATCCGTGTAGCCAATGACGGTCACGCCGTTTGGAGACACGATCTTCTGGTCCGCCACAGTCAGATCGCAGTTGCCGCCACGCTCTGCGGCCAAGTCCACGATCACTGAGCCCGGCTTCATGGCCGCGACCATGTCTTCCAGCCAGAGCTTCGGTGCATCGCGGCCCGGAATGAGGGCGGTCGTAATGACGATATCGATCTCGGGCGCGAGTTCGCGGAATTTCTTGAGCTGCGCCTCGCGAAATTCTGGCGAGGACGGTGCGGCATAGCCGCCCGTTGCGGCGCCATCCTGGGCGGGACCTGCGAAATCAAGGAAAACGAAATTTGCGCCCATGGATTCGATCTGCTCGGCCACTTCCGGACGAACGTCGAAAGCATAGGTGATCGCGCCAAGCGAGACCGACGTACCGACAGCAGCGAGACCCGCAACACCCGCGCCAATGACCAGTACCTTGGCGGGCGGTATCTTTCCTGCCGCCGTAACCTGACCGGTGAAGAAGCGGCCAAAATTGTTACCGGCCTCTATCACCGCGCGGTAACCGGCGATGTTCGCCATGGAGGACAGGGCATCCATCTTCTGTGCGCGGGAAATGCGTGGCACCATGTCCATGGCGATGACGTTCGCGCCCTTTGCATTAGCCGCTTCGAGAAGCTCCTTGTTCTGGGCGGGATAGAAGAAAGAGATCAGAGTCTTACCGGGCCCCAGAAGCTCCACTTCGGATTGCTCCGGCGGACGCACCTTCGCAATGAAATCAGCCGCACCATAGAGAGCAGCTGCGTTCGGCACCACAGTCACGCCTGCCTTGGCATAGGCTTCGTCGGAGAAACCGGCGGCTTTGCCAGAACCCGTCTCGATCAAGCATTCATAACCCAGCTTCTGAAGCTGAAGGGCGCTGTCAGGTGTCATTGCGACCCTGGCCTCACCCGGATAAATTTCTTTCGGAGAACCGATTTTCATCTTTATATCCCGCTCCCAAGTATCCGGCACCCTCTATGCCTGGATAACTGCTTCTGCCATCAATCCCCACGCAGACTGAAACCGGCCGGTAATTTCGGCCGATGACTAGGCGTACACGTCACCAGCACCGCTGACTAGTCTGAGAAATGCCACAGCGGTACGCCCAAAGACCGATCGGTGCGATTTTCCACCGATCGGTAATTTAGTGTGATTTTTAATTAGAACGGGCAGTGCTGGTTCGGATCGTCAATGGTCACCCAGCGCAGGTCTGCGAACTCGGCAATGGCAGCCTTGCCGCCGAAGCGCCCGTAGCCTGAACTCTTCACGCCGCCGAATGGCATCTGCGCTTCGTCTGCCACGGTTGGGCCATTGATATGCCAAATACCCGCTTCCAAGCGAGAGGCCAGTTCCATCGCCCGCTTGATGTCGCGGCTGAAGATGGCTGAGGAGAGACCGTAATCCGTTTCGTTGGCGATCCGGATGGCTTCCTCTTTGCTACCGACGCGAATCACGGGCTTCACCGGGCCTAAGCTCCCTTCATCGAAGGAGCGCATTCCGTCCTTAACATGGTCCAACAGTGTTGCGGAAACCACGCTGCCCTCGATCTCGCAACCTGCCGCAAGCGTCGCTCCTTTGGCCACAGCGTCATCTATGAAGGCCTGCATCTTTTTAGCAGCATCCGGGTTGACCAGAGACCCCAGCACCACGTGCCCCCTTGGATCACCGGCCGGAAGCTGCAACGCGTGGCGGAAAGCTTGGCGGCGAATTCATCCGCCACCTTTTCATGCACGATCAGCCTCTCGGTCGACATGCAGATCTGGCCCAAGTTCATATAGCAGCCGAATACGGCAGCATTCACCGCCTCTTGGAGAATCCGTGTTGCTAGCTCAACATTGAATTCGCACTTCTGGCGAGTGGCACCCGTCTCCGCCATCATGACCTGCGCCAGAGATCCGTCGTTTCCGCAAGCCGCCCGGCTGCTGTCCGAAGAATTTTGCGGCGATGCGTTGACGTGGTCCTGGACCAGTCGCCGAAGGCTCTTGCCGCAGAAACCGCCGCCGGTTCAACATCGGCGGGCGTGGCAGACGCCGCGCAAGTGACGGGGGTGGCGGACAACGGACCGGAGCGGAGGAAACAGGCATCAGAAGACATCTGCGGCGACTTGCCACCAATCAGCAAAGGCGCAGCAAAACGAACTGCCTCAACAGCGGTTTGCGGCTCCCATACACTGCTATGATACTTGACCATTGCCGCGGCGCTGAACTTCAAGGATCCTGCGCCTTTCCGCAGACTCTTTAAAAACAAATGCGGCCAATCGCCTTCCGCCTTTAGAGACGCAGCCAGGGGCTGCCGATCGAATTCAATCAGCCGCCGCAAGTCTGGAATATCACGATTGGCCGTAGCACCTATGTCGCTAGTGCCCCGTGCGAACTCAAGCCAAGGATGGCAGCGCCAATCAACCCTGGCTCGATCTGACATTGCGCGGGAACGACAAGCGGACGCTGAAACTTTCGCAAGATGCGAGCGCGGACGGCGCGATCTATAGCCTCGATCAATGCGATAGAATTCGAAAGACCGCCACCAACCGGGATAATTGTCGTGCCGGTAACATTGGCGACAAGCGCCAGCGGCCCTGCCAGCACATCGAGGTAAACGTCGATCGTGCGGGAGGCGCGCACCTCCTCCGCTTGCCAATTCGCGACAATGCTCTCGCTGGACAGGTCTTCATCATGCAGATGTCTGTGCAGTTTTTCCATGCCGCGCGCACTGCAAATCGCATCTATACAGCCGCTGAGCCCACAACCGCAGGCAAATCGCGGCAGATGAACCGGAGGGTTGCCTGCTTCCGTTGCCGCCACAGGAGCGTGGCCCCATTCGCCAGCAAAGCCGCCTTCGCGGTTGATCAGCTGACCATCGATAACCAGCCCACCACCCACGCCGGTGCCGAGAATGACGCCGAAAACCACGCGATGACCCTTGGCGGCACCAATGCCTGCTTCCGCCAGCACAAAACAATCCGCATCATTGGCAACGAGGACCGGCAAGCCGAGTGCGGCCTCCAGATCGGCACCCAACCGACGTCCGTGTATGCAGGGCACATTGGCAACCACTGCTTGGCCTGTTTCAGGGTCAATGATCCCCGCGATGGATAGCGCGACGCACTCAGGCCGTTCGTCGCTGAGGGCGATGACGGACTTGAGAACAGCCACGAAGGCATTGAAATCATGAATGGGCGTCGCCTGCCTTGGTACGGGTCGGATATCATCCGCCGAGAAGGCAAGCGCGCCCTTGATCGCCGTACCTCCAATATCGAAACAGACAATCATGGAGCCACCACATCAATTGCGTTCGCGCCGCCAGAGACGAGAGACCCGTCAATCCAGGTCGAGTGCCAACTCAAATCACGATCCAGAATGACAAAATCCGCGTCAAAACCCCGCCGCAGTTGGCCCTTGTTGATGAGCCCCATGGCTTCTGCCGGATAACGGGCCGCCATACGCAACGCCTCAACCAGCGGCAAACCAAGCGTGAGATGCGTATATCTCACGCAGGAAAACATATCGATATCCGCTCCTGCCAGCGTGCCATCCGCCAGCGTCAGGCGTCCGCCATTGCGATAGATCCGGCGCCCGTTCAGTTCAAATCCGTCATCGTCAGTGCCGATGGTTGACATGGAATCGGTGACGAGAAAGATGTGAGACGGCCCGCCCTTGCCGCGAATGGCCACCCGCATCGAGACTGGATCGACATGGAATCCGTCTGCGATTAGCCCGCAGGACAGACGACCATCGTCCAGTGCGATACCGACGAGTCCCGGTTCGCGGCTTCCCATCTGGCTCATGGCGTTGAACAAGTGGGTGACCATCGACGCCCCGGCCTCGACATAAGGCACAAGCGATTGAGCCGATGCGTCAGTATGGCCGAGGCTGACGACATAGCCGGCGTGGACCAGTGAGCGGACCTGTTCGGTGGTCACACTCTCAGGCGCAATGGTTGTCAGTGCCTGTCCGAAAGAGCCACGGGCTGCGACCAATGCGGACAAATCATCCGGCTGCATGGGTCGGATCAGAGCCGGATCATGCGTACCTTTTCTGGCGAGCGATAGATGCGGCCCCTCCAGATGAAGACCAAGATAGCCCGGCACCTGCTGTTCGAATGCAGCCTTGCCGGCTCTTAGAGCCTGATCGCGAACGTCAGGCGTATCGGTAATCAGCGTAACCATGACCGAGGTTGTGCCGTAAGCGGCATGCGCCCTGCAGATCGTCTCTATACCGGCCACGTCCGGCTGGTTGTTGAAAAGTACACCGCCGCCGCCATTAACCTGAAGATCGACGAAACCAGGTGCAAGCAGGCGATCTCCCGCATGGCGAAGATCGAAGCCATCCGGCACTTCCGATTGCGGTACGATGTCGCTCACGGTTCCGCCCTCGATCAGCAAGGCATGATCGTGAAAGAGGGCTTCACCATCGAAAATGCGATGGCAAGCGACGGCAAGCGACTCTTTCATCGAGTTTCCGTCACCTTCTGAAGGGCGGCGGGCTTATCCGGATTGAACCCGCGCTGGCGGGATAGCTGCTCAACCATGCCATAATAGGGGATAATGAGGCACAAGGCATCCGTCAGGTGATGGCCTGTCGTCACGAATGGCAGCTGCTCCGCACCGGTTGCAAGACGTGAGGTAACAAAGGTCTTGGCATTCTTGGCAACCAGCTTGGACGCTGTTTCCGCAATCGATGCTTCGGCCTTGTCCCGCGCGGCAAAAGCGATCACAGGAAATGCAGGAGCAACCAGCGACACCGGTCCGTGCAGAACTTCCGCAGACGAATAGGCTTCCGCATGCAATTCGCATGTTTCCTTGCATTTCAACGCTGCTTCAGAGGCGATGGCAAGCGAAGGGCCGCGACCCAGCATGTAGAGGGACTCAGCCGATGCGAGAGGGCCGAGAATCGCACTCCAATCCAGTTCCAACGCAGCCTCGAAATGCGCCGGAAGAGCCGTCACCGCATCGATAAGCGTATCATCGTTCTTCCAGTGGGCGATGATTGCCAGACCAGCCACGATGGAGTTGACGAAGGATTTCGTCGCCGCCACGGCAAGCTCCGGTCCCGCCGCGATATCGACAGCGACCGTCGCCGCCTGGCTGAGTGGGGATGGCACTGTATTGGCCAGCGCGATCGTCAACGCCCCGCCTTCAACTGCCGTTTTTGTCAAGGAAACGATATCCGGGCTTGCGCCCGACTGTGACACCGCAATTGCGGCGCCGCGAGAAAGCTTCAGAGGTGACTGGTAAATCGAGGCCAGCGATGGGCCAACGGAGGCAACCGGGATACCGAGTTCCAGCTCGATCGCGTATTTCAGAAAGTGCGCTGCATGGTCGGAGGAACCGCGCGCAATGGTGACCACCACCGCAGGATCGCGCGCCCTCAGTGCTTCACCGGCATCAGCCATAATAGAAGCCTGTTCACTCAGCAGCCGTGCAGTTGCCGCCGGGATCTGATCGATCTCCTGTCGCATAATCGATGTCATGATTGGCCTTTCAATTCCTGTGCGCCTTCAGGCGCCGATCGTAAGTTCTGCGACGAGATCGTAAGCGTCGCTGCGATAAAGGGCGGTCGAGACTTCCATCACCCGACCCGAATCCAGATAGGCAATACGCTGAACGCTGAGTGCCGCCGAACCCGTAGGCACGCCCAGCAATTCCGTTTCCTCTTCCTTTAGAAGCACTGCCGAAATACGCTGGTTGGCGCGAACCGGCTGGATGCGGCGTGCAGACAGTGCCTGATACAGCGAATTATCGACGGCATCAGGTTCTGGAAGAATGTCGTCCGGAAGACTTGTGCGTTCCAGAGCAATCGGCATGTCGTTGGCCGTACGCAGGCGCACCAGGCGCGCAACACGGGCATTACCGCTCAGTCCAAGCGTCATGGTTTCCTCCGGCGTCGGATGAAACAGACCTCGATCCAGCCAGCGGGAACCTGCTGTCATTCCTCGCCTGCGCATGTCTTCCGAGAATGACGTGAGCCGCGTCAGCGATTGCTGCATACGAGGAACCGGCTTGCTGACGAAGGTGCCAGAGCCGCGTCTGCGCACCAGAAGCCCCTGATCGACGAGATCGTCGATAGCCTTTCGAACAGTGACACGCGATATCCTGGCTGCATCCGCGATATCGCGCTCGGCTGGCAATGCGTCCCCATGCTTCAAACGACCATCCTTCATGGCCTGTTCGATCATATTCTTGAGCTTGACGTACAGCGGCCCGCCGCTTGACGCCTGCAACTGCTCAAGAGGCAAAGCCACTTCACTCAAAAATTCCTCCAGGCGCGGCGTTTAAGAGCAAGAGCCCGCAACCGCGATAGACGCACTCCAAAAATCGAGAAGACAATACCAATCAAATTCCAAATAGGCAATTGGTTCTATCTGCAACACAGAGAGAAACTGAACTCTCAATCCTATCATCCTATTTCAAAACGGATTTTTCTAGGCTGAACGCAAAAACACTCAAATAGAGAAGATTCATCTAGACGATTGGACTGTTTTTGGTATTAAATGTTAACAAAAAGTTGAATGAGCGGAACAGTCGTCAGCGCGCCCGGCATGCAACCCTCCGGGAATGTCACCTAGATCGAATTCTGAAAATGAATTTCATCAAAGCGATAATTTTCGGATTGTTGGTTGACGAATTCGCATCTCTAAAACAATCTGTAAAAAGTAATTACGCAGTGGGGAACTGACCATCATGAAGGTCGCAACATTGCGTTTCCGCTGCGCGTCGAAAAACTGCCGGGGGAAAAGATCCGCGAGAAAGTGGGAACGGTCGCGAAGATCCTTCAACTCGACAAGCGGCTGAAGCAAAAACCCGGCATGCTGTCCGGCGGCCAGCGCCAGCGCGTCGCAATCGGGCGAGCGATCGTTCGCGAGCCAAAGATCTTTCTGTTCGATGAGCCGCTGTCGAACCTCGATGCGGCACTGCGTGCAGACATGCGCATCGAACTCTCGAAACTGCACCGCGATTTGAAAGCCACCATGATCTACGTCATGCACGATCAGGTGGAGGCCATGACGATGGCTGACCGGATCGTAGTTCTGAATGCCGGAAGTTACTGCTGCCTGATACAGGCGTTAAAGCGTCTTCCCCCAACCGTTGACGCTGCATCAGGCACCGGCGCCCGCCTCCCTCGCGGGCGCCACTTTTTATTAGAGAGACATCATGTTTATCTCGGTGAGCACTGCAAGCATGCATAGAACAGGTACGCCGGAGGCGAGTTCATGCGCCAGCCGGCAGACCTCTCCGCGAAGTTCTTCGGAAGCCACGTATCCAGTCAAAACGATATGTCGACCGTCCTGCGTTATCGTCACCTCATCAAACTGACCAGACAGGGCGTAGCGCAATTCGGCAGCCAGCGAATGAAGCTTCCAGCAGGAGGTTGAAAAGAAGGAAGGAACCGAGAGAGACGAAGACAGGAACATGGCGCATTTACCTCACGCTTTCACATGTTCCAAACGCGAAGAAAACGTTCCTGTTCCGAAATATTCATGTGCCGTTCAGGATTCAATCGCTAAAGGCAGATCGTCCGCTCACGTAATTTCAGCTTGCAATTCGATCGAAGCGGAACCGATCCGATACATAGTATGTTTCGGACAGGTATTCGTGACGTTCCCTAAATTCAGACAACAGAAAACCGCCCCAGCAACCTCGGAGCGCGGTGAGATGAGGACAAGATGGCCGCTTTTCGCGTCGAGAAATCAAACTGGAAGATTTCTGTAATCAATTTCGCCTGGATGGCATTTGTCCTCGGCGTTGCTGCCATTTCTGTGATGAGCACTCAGGTCTGACGAGCAGCGGTCGTCTTTCGACGGCCTGTGGTTCACCAGACGAGCCCACGCGCCGCAACAGTCTCAACGCGTGTAACAACGCCCTCTCGATGAAATATCATCGTATCGAACAGGTTTGAAACGACACAGGTGTGGTTGGGCACAATCCGTATACGCTCGCCAATATCCGGGCGAATGCCGTCGACGCGAGACAAATCGACCGTCGCATGTTCTTCTGACAAGCCGACGATCTTGGCATCTGGATATTCCAGAATTAGCCCGTAATCGGCGAAGCCCAACAGGTCAGATGTGAGCGCCTTCGATCCTGCATCGAGTATGGCCCTATCTGGCGTTGGTCGGGAAACGACCGTCGCGAGAACATGCATGGCACAATCTTCCAGAGCGCAATGCCCTGCCCTTACCATGGATCGATCATTATAGATGTAGGTCCCAGCGCGGTATTCGGTTGCTGTGGGAACCAGATGGGCGTTGAAAAGACTGGGTGTACCGCCATTCGAGCGGATCGCGCAGTTTATCCCGTCTACCGCAAGGTAAGCCATGGTTGCGATGAAGAAGTGCTCGACGGCATCCTCCGTGTTCGCCTTCGGATAGGTCATCAGGCCGCCGAATTTCAGGCTCCGGCTTGCGACGATTCCTCGCGCGAGAGCAGCGGCTTCGTCCGCTGTCTGGACGCCGCAGCGCCCGCCGCCGGTGTCGCATTCCACAAGGACTGTCAGCGGTTTGCGTCCCGTAAAGTAAGCGGCAAGGCCGGTGACGGTAACGATACTGTCCGCGGCGACCTTCAAATCCGAGACGCGCTCATTCAGCGCCGCAAGCCGCGCCAGTTTCTGCTCACCCAGAATATTGAAGGTAATCAGAATGTCTTCGAAACCGGCATCAGCAAAAACTTCGGCCTCCGTTATCTTCTGGCAATTGATGCCGCGCGCACCTGCCTCGACCTGCTGTCGAGCCAGAGCCGGTATCTTATGCGTCTTGATATGGGGCCGGAATGCAAGATTATGGGCATCCATATAGGATTGAACCCGCGCGATGTTCGCCGCCAGAATCTCCTCATCGATTACCGGCAGCGGCGTGGAGAGGTTAGACAGCAGGTCGCCCGGTTTCGGCATCGGCGGTTTAGCGGACAAGTGCTTTGCGAAATCCATGTCAGGCGGCCTCTATTGAATGCGGATTGGCCATAATCGGCCAGATGTCGCGTCTGGCGCGGCGATAAGGATTCGCCGCGGGATTGTTCGGATAGGGCGTCCCGGCAGAGCAGTAAAGAATCTCGGATGCAATCTTTGAGAAAGCCGCATAGAAATGGTTGGTCGATTTGATAACCAGTATATGTTTCGTTAACGGATCCACGCCGAGCGCCGTGAAAAGAGACGGGTCATAGCTCTGCACACGCACCGAACTCAGGATGATGTCGATGCCGTTCAGCCGGATATGCGCCGCATCTCCAAAGGGCGCAATGCTGTCCCCAAACCTCATCTCGGCGTTCGGCTGAAGTTTGACCACCGTGACCAATCCGTCAATCGGATTGCCAGTTCCCGGAGCAGATTTCGCACCGAAACGAAGCGGAATCTCGGCACCCTCACCCGCCGCCATGCAGATCTGGACCGCGATCGGATCCCAGATCATCCCGACGGCGGCGTTCGTCACACCTTGCGAAAGGAGTTCAGCAAGAACAACGGTCGCATCGCCTGCGGTGCCGCCGCCCGGATTGTCCCACATATCGGTAATCACCACGGGGCCAACTGTGCTAGCCTGCGCTTTTTCGACCGCCTCCTTCTCATTGATCCACGGCATCATGAACGTTCCGCGTTTTGAATACAGCTCAAGCCCGAGCCTCTGTGCCAGCGCCTCGCCTTTTTCCCGCTTGCCGTTGGTCACCACTATCATCCTTGTCCCCATCTCCGGCACATCGCCCGCCATGAAGCCGTGAATGACCGAGAGCGAAAGCACATCAGCATCGCTCTGCTCAATCTCTGGCAGTCTGTCGACGAAGGACCGCATCGGCTCGCGTGAGGTGGGAAATACATCGATCATCCGGCAATCGAACACGGACATGACGGGGCTGACGCGGCCCTCCAGGGTATCAACAGCAATCCGCCAGAGGTCTTCGGCACGCTCGACGAAATCCGCATGGGGAAACCCCTTGAAGACGACAAAAAAATCGGCCGCGGCACAGCGCTTTTCGGTCAGGTGACTGTGCGGGTCGAGCTCGGCACAAATGAGAACGTCCGGCCCGACCATTTGCCGAATGCGCGCAAGCAGATCTCCTTCCGGATCTAGATAGCCATCCGCGACCATGGCGCCGTGCAGGCCAAGAACTACGGCGTCTACGGGCATTGCCTCACGCAATTGATCCAGGATTTCGTCGCGCAGACTTTCAAATGCGCGCCGATTGATGAGACCAGGTGGATCCGCCCAGGCAGCGGTTCCCTCAATCAGCGTCCAACCTTTCTGCGCGCAAACCTTGCGGCCAACAGTAATCGGCGCCGTGCAGAGCGTGGGCGTAACCGGATGCTGCCCCGGAGGCGCATACAAGGACTCCTCGAAGGCACGTCGATCAATACAGATCGGGGCGAGTGTATTGGTTTCCGTTGCCAGAGCGGCGGTAAAGATACGCACAGTATTGTCTGCTCTTGTTTTTCAATCGGTCGGTAGAAAGGTTCAACCCATAGGATTCGGCAAATAGCCGGTAAAACCGGAATTTTTCTAGCGCCCTTTATGCAGGCGGCAGTAGTACAATGTCTGCCATTTCATGACGTCCAGCGTACCGTCTGGTTTCTTGATGCCCCCATCGAATTTCTTGCGAACCAATGCGGCCTCACCTTCGATTGCCCATCGACTGGCGGATGCGCACGATCTCGTCGCTCTTCTGGATATTGACGCCACGGCTCTGAACGATGCTTGGAAGTCGCTTGGAGGCACTGAGAAGTTTATCCCGGTCGCCTGCGACGTCACCAGCGAGCACAGCGTTGCCGCCATGGCAGCCCGGATTGCGGGTCTCGAGCAGGCCAGAACGCTGGTGAACAATGCAGGCGCGGCGCGCGGTTTCCCTTCATGATACGACAGCCGAAATCTGGCGCCAGGATGCAAGGCTTAATCTCGAAGCCGCCTTTTTGACATTTCGCACGCTGGAAGACGCCTTGAAGGCAACAAACGGTTCAGTGGTGAATATCGCCTCGGTCAACGGCATGGCCGTGTTCGGCCATCCAGCTTACAGCGCGGCAAAGGCTGGCCTCATCCATTTCACCAGGCTGGTGGCTTTTGAATACGGCAAGTTTGGTATCCGGTCCAACGCCGTTGAACCGGGAACGGTCCGCACGCAGGCCTGGGAGGCGCGAGCCGCCGCCAACCCGCGAGCGTTCGAAGAAGCAAAGCGCTGGTACGCATTGCGCCGCATCGCAACGGCGCTGGATGTTGCTAATGCTGTCTATTTTCTTTCCAGCGAACAGGCTGCAGCGATCACCGGGGTTTTTCTTCCCCTCGATTGCGGACTGACTGCCGGACAGGCCGAACTGGCGCGCACCTTTTCACAATCCGAACATTGCTGATCCATCACACGAAAAGAAACCGGCCAGCCAAGAGCCGGGACCGGACGCGATCCAGAAAGCGAACCATCATGAACATTCCACTCTTTCGCCTCGAAAACGGCTGGGAGCCCGTGGACGGCGACGCATGCGGCCGCTTCATCTTAAATCTCATCAATCTGTCGGAAGCGCCACTCAGCGGTTTCAAGCTTGCCTATACCTCACTCACCCGCATCAAGGATTCGGAAGTGCCACGGTGTGACAACGCAGTCTTTCTGCGCCGCAATGCCAACTTCCATCAATTCGCTCCGGCAGATGATTTCGTGCTGCTGCCGGGCGAAAGCTGGCGCTTTACGGTTGCACCGCTCTGGCGGCCGGCTCGCCATCGGACCGATGGCGCGAAATCAGCCTATGTGACCCTTTCCGACGGATCGCATGTGCCGGTCAGCGTTGACGATACCCTGCTTTCGGGGCGTCCGCCGGAGCCTGCACCTGTTCTCATGCCGAAAGGTGAAGTTACCCAGCCATTCTCGCTGCTGCCGTGGCCTGCTTTTTTACAAACTGTCCGCAGCGTCAGTGGTGCCGGTCGCGCTCTATCCGGCAGAAGGCACAGCGCTTGCCCACAAACAGGCGATGCTGCAAATAGGAGAGCTATGAAGCCTTTCATGAGCCGGGAGCAAGCTGGATGGGCACTGTGCCGCCGATGCATACCTACACCTATGAAGCAGTTGGTGAATTCCCACTTGAACTCACCCCTCGCATGCGAGGCGTGCAGGCCTGCATCTGGTCTGATGCATTTCCTCAACCGAGACTATTTCAACCACTTGGTTTTCCCTCGGCTCGGGGCAATCGCCGAAGCTGGCTGGACGCCGAAAGACAGCAAGAACTGGCTTCGCTTTGCGGCTATAAGCCCGCTCATGCCGAAGCTGTGAGGATTTATACCAGATGACCCTTCGTATCGCCGTCGGAGGCATTCACACCGAATGCTCCACTTCCTCACCAGTCCTGATGCAGCCGGAGGATTTCCGCGTGCTGCGCGCAGATGATCTTCTGAACGCCGACTATTTCAGTTTTCTCACTGCCGATGAAGTCGATCACCTGCCGCTTCTGCATGCTCGTGCAGTACCCGGCGGTCCGGTGGCTCGCCACACATATGAGGCATTCAAAGCGGAGTTCCTTGAATTGCTGAAGGCCAGCCTTCCACTGGATGGCCTCTATCTCGCCATGCATGGAGCCATGAATGTAGAGGGCATGGATGACGCGGAGGGCGACTGGATGTCCGCCGCGCGCGCGGTGGTAGGGCCGGACACGCCGATTGCCGCCAGTTACGATCTGCACGGCAACGTGACCCAGAAGATCATCGATCAGCTTGATATCTTTGCGGGCTATCGTACAGCACCGCATATCGATGTGCGGGAGACGATGGTCCGCGCCTGGTCAATGCTGATCCGCACCCTGACAACCGGAGAAAAACCGGGCGTTGCCTGGGCGCCGGTTCCGGTTTTGCTTCCCGGCGAGCGGACTTCAACGGAAGATGAGCCGGCCAAGAGCCTCTACGCCAAGCTGCCGGAACACGATGCACTTGAGGGAATTTGGGATGCCAACCTGATGGTCGGCTATGTCTGGGCCGACGAACCGCGTGGGACGGCCTGCGCCGTGGTGACAGCAACGGACAAGACAGCAGCCAGAAAGGCGGCTGCGACCATCGCTCAATCCTACTGGAACGCGCGCAACGATTTTCAGTTTGGGCCGGTAACAGCCCCACTGGACGAGGTTCTGGATCGTGCCGAAAAAACAGAAACCCGGCCGGTCATTCTGGCAGATTCCGGTGATAACCCTACCGGCGGCGGCGTTGGTGACCGTGCTGATGTGCTGAAGGCGCTCCTTGCCCGAAAGTTTGAAGGTGCGGTTATCGGCGGCATAACGGACCGCCCCGCAGTCGAAGTCTGTTTCAAGATGGGCGCAGGGTCCACACTCAAGCTTACGATTGGCGGCTCACTTGATCCCGCAAGCCCCAGTGTCGAAGTGGAGGCTCAGGTGGTAAGCTTGGACGATCCGGGCGCTGAACCGGAGCGTCAGGCTGTGGTGAGGATTGCAGGAACTACCGTGATCCTCGCCGCTCGCCGTCGCCCCTATCACAATATAGCGGACTTTACGCGCCACGGCATCAACCCGGCAGCTGTGCGGCTGCTGGTCGTAAAATCCGGCTATCTGTCTCCTGAGCTTGCTCCAATCGCAAATCCGAACATCATGGCGCTGACCGATGGAGTGATAAATCAGGACATTGAGCGCATTTCCAACAAGCGTCGCCAGAGACCTTGCTATCCATTCCAGAAGGATTTCGAGTTCACGGCCGAAGCAAGATATTCAAGCCGGTGGATTGATCGACGGTGAGCAATGCGCTGAAAACGACTTGGGCAGACAAAAGCCTCAGAACATCTGCCCTTGCCATCTTCTTCTTCGGAACAACCGGCGCGGCGACATCGCCCTATCAAACCCTGATCGGCATTCAAGAGCTGGGCTTGAGCGATAGCGTCTACGCGGCCCTGATGTTTGCGGCAGCGATCATAAACGTCTCCGCAAGCGTCATGATGGGCATTCTCGCGGACCGGATGGGCGATTATCGGACCTCAATTCTCTACGTGTCGCTTTTCGGCGTCTTTGGCCTTGGCATCGTCTATGCGTTCGCCAATGTACGTGCCAATTCCGCCCGACTATCAAGCAGCCAACTGATCGGCGTGAATTCCACAATCCGCGCGACGATTTCGCTATCCTGGGTTCTGATGCCGGGCGTTGTCGGGGTAATGCTGGCTGGTGCCAGTTCCATGCTTCCGGCCTATCTTATTGCGACATTGGCTGCCATCCTCGGCGCCTTCTTCCTGCCTTCCGCTCCCAAGATTGAGATCAAGGGCGGCGAAGCACGCTCGCGATTTCTGGCATCCCTGGGGGAGGTTCTGGATCCGCGCATCGCCATGCGGGTCATGGCAATCGCGCTGATCTGTTCTATGCTGCATATCAACGATGCTGTCCGTCCACTCATCGTGACAGGCAAGGCTGGCGGCAGCGGCGATCATCAGCCTTCCCATCACCCATTTGCAGGATTTGATTGCGGATAGACCAGGCCTCGGAAGCTCGCTGATCGCCGTGAACATTTTCCTCAGCGCCGGTCTCAGTGCGGGAATCTTCGCAATCGGCACGAGGATCGGAGACTACTCGTTCGCCTCCATCCTCGGGGCGATCGTCGGCAGCTTCGGCATTATACTGCTGTTCGTTTTAGAGAGCGACAAGACAAGGAAGAGATCATGATCGGCATCCAGCAATCAACGCCCGTTCTGGAAATCTGCGTCGATAACGCAGAGGGGCTGTTTGCCGCCATCGAAGGTGGTGCCGACCGCATCGAACTCTGCTCCGCCCTATCCGTCGGTGGGTTGACGCCCTCCTTTGGACTGATGGCACTCGCAGGCAAGCAAAACGTGCCGGTGACCGCCATGATCCGTCCGCGCGCCGGCAGCTTCGTGTTCTCGAACGAAGAGGTCGATATCATGCGCGCAGACATTGATGCGGCCCGCGCCGCCAATCTCAAAGGCGTGGTGCTGGGTGCAAACCGGCCCGATGGCACGCTGGATATCGAAACCCTGCAAAGGCTCTGCACCGACGGAAAAGGCCTGGATCTAACCCTGCATCGCGCATTCGACATGGTGGGTGACAAGGCGGCAGCGCTGGAGGATGCAATCGACCTCGGCTTTTCCCGAATTCTGACATCTGGCGGAAAGCCAACTGCGCTTGAAGGCATGGACATGCTGGAGCAACTCATCACGCAGGCCCAGGATCGCATCATCATCATGCCGGGCTCCGGTGTGCGGCCACAGAATGCTGCCGAGCTTCTGAAGCGCCTACGGGTCACGGAGTTGCATGCCTCCTGTTCCGTGCGGTTCAACGAGTACGACACGCAACTGGTGAAGCTGAATTTCGCATCGCGCGAGATGCTGAGGACAGACGCCTCAACCGTTCGTCAGTTGAAGCAGATCCTCTATTCACACGTGGACGCACGAATGACCTCTACCTGATCGGGCTAGCGCCGTCTTCCGCGCGCCGTCAAGGCGTTGCGGATGGAGAAGCTCGAATGAATGCGCGTGACGCCCGGTAGCTTCGAGAGAATATCCGTGTGGATGGTCTCGAACTCGCGTGGACTTTCCACCTCGACGCGCAGAAAGTAATCCCAATCTCCCGTCATCAGATAGCATTCGCGAATTTCGGGGTGCTTACGAACTGCGTCCTCGAAACGGTTGAGAGAGTCTTCCGTCTGGCGGTCCAGCGTAATGTTGATCATCACCGCAATTGTGCTCCCTTCCTCACCGGAACCAATCAGCGCCGTATAACCACGGATGATCCCGTTCTCTTCCAGTAGTTTGATCCGGCGCAGACAGGCCGAGGGTGACAGGCCAACAGACTCCGCCATCTTCGCGCTGCTCATGCGCGCATCCAGCCTCAGCAGACGTATGATATTGCGATCAATGGCATCGAGCGATTGGCTCATTCCAGAATCCACTACGAGAACGCTGTTTCGATGATCGATTTGATCAGAAACGCACGAAACAAGCAACAATTGCGTACAATATGCACGATCAAAGCATTACCATTTAGTACGTCAGATCAGGAGGAGCGCAGAAGCGATGGACATGGTCTCATCCACGGAATGGCAGAAAACCAGCGCTCCCGGCTATCTCGCTGTCGATTTGTCGGCGCTAAAGAGAAATTACAGACGGATCGTTTCCACTGTTTCGCCTGCGCGCGCTGCGGCTGTGGTGAAAGCGGATGCCTACGGCCTTGGTGCAGAGAAGGTTTCGAGCGCGCTCTATCAGGAAGGCTGCCGGGATTTCTTCGTTGCACAATATGGTGAGGCGGTGGCGCTTCGCCCTGTTCTCGCCAAGGATGCCGCGATTTATGTGCTGAATGGGCTTCAGCCGGGCTCCGAAACGGACTGCGCTCTTCGTGGCATCATCCCTGTTCTGAACTCACTGGAACAGGTTGCCCGCTGGCGTGCTACGGCGACCCTGAGCGGACGCAGGCTTCCAGCACTGCTGCAGTTTGATACTGGAATGTCGCGTCTTGGTATGTCCGTTGAAGAAGCCGAAGCTCTGGCCGCAGATGCGCAGCTTCTGGAGAACATCGACGTGCGCTATATCATGAGCCATCTGGCTTGCGCCGACGAGGCGGAAGATGTGCATAACACCATGCAGGCAGAGCAGATGAGGCGCATTGCCGACATCTTCCCCGGCATACCGGTTTCTTTCGGCAATTCCGGCGGCTCATTTCTGGGCGAGCAATTTCGTGGCGCACTGGTTCGCCCAGGTATCGCGCTCTATGGTGGACGCCCCACGGACATGCTGGAACAACCGATGGAGCCTGTCGTGAGGATCGAGGGTGCCGTGGTCCAGACACGTACCGTTCCGGCAGGAACGGCAGTTGGGTATTCCGCAACCTACATCGCACAAGAAGAGCGTCGCCTTGCGACGGTTTCGCTTGGCTATGCCGATGGTATCCTGCGCTCGCTGAGCAGCAAGGGCGCATTCGTCTATGACGGTGTGCGGCTTCCGATCGTCGGGCGTATTTCGATGGACAGCACGATCATTGACATCACCGATCTGCCGGAAGACGCTGTAAAGCTCGGCAGCCGGGTGGAGTTCATCGGGTCCGACCAAACGCTGGAAGAAGTTGCAGAACAGGCAGGCACGATCTCCTGGGAGATTTTGACCTCCATCGGCAACCGTTACTACAGACAGTACACCTAATTCAGAGACCAGCAGACGGGGAATATCATGAAGGTCACCATTCTTGGCGCGGGCGTCATCGGCGTCACATCGGCCTATTATCTCGCGAAAGCCGGTCATGAGGTTACTGTGCTCGACCGTCAACCCGGTCCGGCGCTGGAAACCAGCTTTGCGAATGCTGGCGAAGTGTCCTTCGGCTATTGCTCTCCCTGGGCTGCACCCGGTATTCCGCAGAAGGCGTTGAAATGGATCTTCATGGAGCACGCGCCGCTTATCCTTCGCCCGAAGCTCGATATGGCGATGATTTCGTGGATGCTGCAAATGCTGCGCAACTGCACCTCCGAACGTTATGCCCTGAACAAGAGCCGCATGCTGCGCCTTGCCGATTATGCACGGTTGGCGCTCGCAGAAGTGCGCGCTGAAACCAATGTCGACTATGACCAGCGGATGCAGGGCACGCTACAGCTTTTCCGCACGCAGGCGCAGCTCGATGCTTCAGCCAAGGATGTGAAGGCACTGGCAGCCGATGGCATTCCGTTCGAAGTTCTGGATCCGGCAGGCTGCATCCGTGTCGAGCCTGCGCTTGCCCATGTGCGCGAAAAAATCGTTGGCGGTCTGCTGACACCGAAGGATGAGACGGGCGACTGCTTCAAGTTCACCAATATCCTGTCGGACAAGGCCACCTCCATGGGCGTCCGCTTTGAATGGGGCGTGAACATAAAGGCGCTCGACGTCCAGGGCGGCGAAGTGAAAGGCGTGATGACGGATCGCGGTCTCGTATCCTCCGATGCCGTTGTGGTCGCGCTCGGCAGCCATTCGCCACTGCTGGTAAACCCGCATGGAATTCGCCTGCCTGTTTATCCGGTCAAGGGCTATTCACTGACAATTCCAATTGTCGATGAAAGCCGCGCACCGGAATCAACCGTGATGGACGAGACCTACAAGATTGCCATCACCCGCCTGGGTGACCGCATCCGCGTCGGTGGCATGGCAGAAATCTCGGGCTACACAAATGATCTCGGCTATGCCCGTCGTCGCACACTGGAACATTCAGTGACGGATCTGTTCCCCGGCGGCGATGTTTCGAAGGCAAGCTTCTGGTCGGGTCTGCGCCCTATGACACCGGATGGTACGCCAGTCATCGGTGCCACGAAAGTGCGCAACCTCTATCTCAACACGGGCCATGGCACGCTGGGCTGGACCATGAGCTGTGGCTCTGCGAAAGTACTGGCCGATATCGTCAGTGGTCGCACGCCTGAGATCGAGACCAAGGATCTCGCGGCATCGCGATACGCAGCTTGAATTCAAGGAAAATGACCAAGCAAGGCCTGTTGGAAATAGAGCGGATATCGGCCGATAAGACCGTTGATATCCGCCATGCGGTTCTCTGGCCCGAGAAGACCAAATTGGACGTTATCCTACCGGAGGATGAAGACGGAACGCATTTCGGTGCATCGATCGACGGCGCGCTTGTCGCCGTCATCTCCTTGTTCGAAACGTCGACGGGAACCCGCTTCCGCAAGTTTGCGACACTGCCTGACTGGCAGGGCAAAGGAGTTGGGACGCAACTCCTCACCCATGCCATCGAATGGTCGCGCACAAAGGGCGAGCGCCGCATCTGGTGCGATGCTAGAGTCAGCGCCTTGCCTTTTTATGCTCGGCAAGGGTTTACCGCCGAAGGCGATGTGTTTGAAAAAAGCGGCATCGCCTACACGGTCATGAGCCGGGAGCTTTGACCGCTCTTTCTCGTACTATCCTTCCAGCCCGTCTTTTTCGGCCATGACCCGCACGAGCAGAAGCATGACGAGCGCCTGACCGTATGGAGCCGGAACATTGGGGATTTGGCGGTAGAAGTCCAGCGTGTGGCCCATCGGCGTCCCGTCCGAAACCTCCAGCACAATGCCTGTTTCATCGATCCGTTCGAGCACTGCAGCCAGTGCCCTGCGTGCCACTGGCTTCAGGTCCTCATCCAGAATACCAAGATCGATGCCGCGCAGGATGCCATAGGCGATACCAGCGGTGGCGCTTGTTTCTTCCGGTGAATTGGCATCGCAGACCAGCGTGCAGAACATGCCGTTAGGACGCTGGTGCTGGGCAAGGGTACGAACCTGCGCGTTCAGCACATAGGTAAGGTGCCGCTTCATATGCTCGGGCACGTACTTGACGAGGCTCAGCAGCTCCGGAATGGCAACGGTAATCCATGAGTTGCCGCGCGCCCAGAAGGCGTTTGCAAAGTTGTGGCGTCCATTGAAGGTCCAACCATGGTACCAGAGCCCAGTGACCGGATCAGCCAAGAAGCGCTCATGCACGAGGAACTGGTAAAAGGCTTCCTCGATCCAGTCCTGACGGTCAAATCGCTGACCGGCACGGGCCAGAAACAGGCATGTCATAAACAGCGTATCGTCCCACAACTCGCCGTCATTCATTCGCTCTTTGACGACATGCTGGAAACCGCCATCCTCCGTGCGGGCAAGCTTTGTCATCAGCCAATCGGCCCAATCTTTGACCAGCGCCTCGAAATCAGGTCGGTCCACATGGTCGATCAACACGGCCAGAGGAAGCATGGGAGACGAGGAGTTAACCTGCCGCGGCGGCAGCCCACGCCCGATCTGCCAGTCGTACCAGCGGGCGATCGCTTCCATGAGGGATTTGTCGCCGACGGCTTCTGCATGGCGAATAAGACCGTAGATCCCGACGCCAACTTCCCAGTCCCACTCATCGAACTGGAGTTCATAGCCATTTTCCGGCGCTGCGGCGGCATCGTTCATACCCTTGAGGCGCGCCAGACCGACTGCCACGCGCGAAAGGGTTTCGGAGAGGATATGGGGCTGCATCAGCATTGATCAGATTCCTGCATGCGAAGGATCAAAAGGAGAATGCGGTTTCGGTCCGCACGAGAGGGTCGATGGTTCGATTAGGGAAGGCGTAGCTTTTGCCAGCCACCTGCAGCCCATCGTTCCACGACAGGGCGAGGTCAGGTTTACCGGGAAGCGAAACCGCCAGTGTCAGATCGCTGCCGCCGAGTGAAAGCCGTATATCCGACAGTTGAGAGACAAAAGCTTCGCGCGCAGTCTCATCTGCGACGTCACCCACGATGGTGATCCAGCCACAGCGGTTCCCCGCGACGCGATACTCGATGCCCTCACCCGGACCGGCAGTCACCGGTGTGATGGTGCCCGTTGCCGTGAGTGCCGCAATGCCCTTACCGCTCGTCAGGATCAGCCAGTTATCAACCAACTCCACCTGATCGAAGGCAGCGGCCTCCACATAGGCATGGGTAAAGCCGATGCGCGGGTTGTCGCCGAGGTCGTAAAGCATCAGGCTTGCATTCTCATACTGCGCGGCCCGCGGCATGGAACCGTTACCTGCCCAGTAGGAAGGGCGCTGACTTCCCCAGGGATCATCCTCGCCCGGATGATTGACCCATGCCCGCGCGAAAGGATTGGCTGCGAAGCGAAGGTCCATCACATGCTGCTGGTGACCGCGGCCACCAGGTTTGCCATCCACCATTGAGGAGAGCTGCACATGCGCAGTTTTATAAAGCGCAAGACGCGCGGCCTCATCATGTCCTTGAACGTAGTGGGCAAGAACGGCGACGCCAGGCTTCGGCTCGACATAATCCGAAAGATGCGCAGGCGGTTCGTAGGTCCCTGCACAGAACATGGTCAGAGCGGCCACACCGTCGTTCAGGAAACCCTGACCGAACGCGACCGTCGCAAAGGGAGCAAGCTCGGTCAAAGGACCTGCGCGCAGCTCCTTGTCATAGGCGCGGCCCATGCTGCCAGCCGGAACTCCGCCGGACGTGTGCAGCGCGATCATCGTGAACAATCGGTCCAACAACAGTTTCGACCGACGCTTGATTTCTCCGTCCCCGAAATGCTCCAGCGCCAGCAAACCAATGAAATCGATCGGGTAATAGGCGGCGGAGTTCCATTCAGCAAGCCCATGCGTCTCGACGGAATCGAACCACTTGAGCAGGCGCCCTTCGCCAAGCGCCGCCTGCTGATCGCCGGTACGGCCCGAGCAGGCAAACCGTCTTTCGTTGAAAAGGCGCCCTGCCAGATATTGCGAGACATGGAAACATAGGACGTGGTTCTCGCTCCAGAACCACATCACATCATTTCCGGGCTCATCCACCCAGTAGCGATAATTCAGAACCGAGGTTTCAATCTGCTCCCAGAGATCCGCCGGAATCTGGTTCCGATAGGCCCCTGCCAACCAGAGAAGCGGCACTAGCACGAAATCGGAGCAATCCCTCCGTTCGTCGATGGCCGCGATAGTGTTGGCAATGATCTCGCGGAAAGTGGCGTCCGGTTTACGGCCCAGAGCGAGATAGGCTATGGCTTTGCCGGCGCGCTGCTCGCCATGATCCGCAGCAAAGGTAAGTGCCGCCAGCTTGCGCGCTGCCAATGATTGATCCCGCATGTCTCGCGCAGCGTCCCGCATCGTGGCAAACGCGATGTGACGAGAGACGGACACGTTACCGACCGAAAAAGTAAGATCCAGCGGATGATAGCCATCCGGCAGTCTGTCGACGCTGGTCAAAGCAAGCATTCTTTCGCCAGCCTTCAGATCCACAGTCACATCGAGGAGCGGTGGCTTGTCCCGCATGTGGACGCTTGGGAGGATACTCGCCCGCAACCGCACATCAACCGATGGCGCATGCGAAAAGACGAGAGAGACCTTACCATCTTTCGAATGAAAGGGAGTTGGACGAACCTCGGTCGCCAGATCCTTCAGCAGGGAAATCGTTGCATCGGAAGCATCGACAGGAAGCTCGACATGCAGATCCTCCGTGCCAAGTGAGGTGAGTTCAAAGTACCAAAGCGCATCGCGCTCTGCCAGTTCCTCACACAGAACCACGACCTCGCTTCCTGTGACTTTCAGCGGCAGAGTGATTTCCGTCTGGCTCTCCTTGTTGCGTTTGAAGGGCTCGAAGACCACGGCTTCCGCACCATCCACCCAGATGCGGACGCCGCCGCAGGTGGCGAGACGGAAGGGAACCGACCCCTCCTTCGAGGCCGATATGCGGGTCTTCAGCCAGCGCTCCAGTTTGGTGGGACGATGCCAGAAACCGGAAAATTCGACACGACGATTGAAGCCGGGAAGGTAGAGATCATCGACCGGGATGACATCGGGCAGATTGACCGTGCGAGACTTGATTTCCTTCCACAGGGCAACACGACACGGCAGATCACCGACATCAACAAAACCGTTGATGAAGCGGTAATTGACCCGGTCTTCCGCAAGCGCAATCTCGCCTGGATAATAGCTGGCGCGAATGGGCGACATGGCCCAGGCGGTCACTGCATCCCCCTGTCCGATGATGAAGCCGGTCGGCGGCGTTTGGGGTTTGCGGGTCGAGTTGATGCTCATGCTCATGTCTCCGCCTGACTTCGGTGGAAAGAAAGGCTGTCTATGTCGTATTTCGAAAGTTCAGAAATGAGGTGTTTGACGCGCGTCGGCACCCAAGCCTCCAGCACGGACCACGGAACAATCCTGTAATCACCGACGTCATCGCTGGTACGTGCGAAGATCCAGCTTGGCGTGAACCGCCAACTCTGAAGTTGTGCGCGCGCGTTTTGGTCCTGCTCTTCCGTGGCGTAGAAGAGACCTGCCTCGGAAAAGCGATTGGATAGATGAATGCCGTGCTGACCTGCCAGAGCTTCACACATCTCTTCGATGCGCTTGCCCGCTTGCAGACGCATGGCCTCACCATCCGCCCAGTGAGCGTGCTTACCCGGTTCAAGAAAAAGAACCGGCCTGCCCCCTTCAACCGGCGAGCTCCCGTCAGCGCGCCGCATGACGAGCCGCGAACCATGGCGCGACGCTTCGACAAGCGCGATCTGGCCCTGCAGATCGAGATGCAGCCAGACGTGTTCCAGGTCGTAGAGGTGCTGGATATCCCAGTCGTACCAGATCGCATATTCAATGACGCAGTCTGCAACCGGCTCGATTTGGAATTTGGAGGAAACGGACTGGGCGGCCTCGCGATAGATCGCAAACCCGGCAGCCAAGGGCAGAAAGGGCTCGGCATCATCCAGGCGTAAAAGCGGACGATGCGCATGGGCGAGATCCATCTCCGCACCTTCCGCACGGAGACTTCCCAGATCACCCAATATGGCAACGAGCCCATTCACTGTGCAGCAACCCCCGTTAGATCGAGGCTTTCGGCATAGTGGCAACGAACCTGTCTTCCCCCTGCAACGGACCGCAGAGCCGGGACCTCTGCCCTGCATTTGGCGTCCGCATAGGGACAACGCGGGTGGAAGGGGCAACCGGTCGGAATGTTCATCGCATCGGCAATTTCGCCCTTCAACGCCACACGCTTGCGCTCGCGGTTGCCGCGCGGGTCTGGCTGCGGCACTGCGGCCAGAAGTGCCTCGGTGTAGGGGTGCAGGGGCTTGGAGAACATTTCCTCCGTCGGACCAACCTCCATCAGACGACCGAGATACATCACGCCGATGCGGTCCGAGATGTGCTCAACCATCCCGAGATCATGGGTAATGAACAGATAGGTAAGACCAAGTTGCTCCTGCAGATCCTGCAGCAGGTTGATGTTTTGTGCCGCAACCGAAACATCAAGCGCAGAAACCGCCTCATCCGCAGCGATGAAGCTGGGGTTAAGCGCGAGCGCGCGGGCAATGCCGATACGCTGACGCTGACCGCCGGAAAAGGCGTGCGGATACCGTGCAACGTATTCGGGACGAAGCCCGACCAGACGCAGCAGTTCAGCAACCCGATCCTCGATCTCGGACGGGCTCCCCACACCGTGGATCGTGAGAGGTTCCCCGACAAGATCAAGAATCGTCATGCGCGGGTTGAGTGAGGAATAGGGATCCTGGAAAATCATCTGCATTTCGCGGCGGATCTCGCGCATTTCGCGGTCCCCAAGCGAAGTAATATCGACGATAGACCCGTTGGCGCGGCGAAACAGAATTTCCCCATCCGTCAAATCATAGGCGCGCAGAATGAGCCTCGCGATGGAAGACTTGCCGGAACCGGATTCCCCCACGAGACCAAAGGTTTCACCCTTTTTGATGTCAAAGGTAATATCGTCAACGGCCTTCACCTCGCCGATTTTCTTTCGCAACCAGCCGCCGTGCACGGGGAAGTACTTCTTCACGCCCCGAACAGAGATGAGTGTATCGTCCTGCATGGGCATAGCCTTTTCACTGGTAACGGTCATTCTGCAGCCTCCGAACGAAACTCCTCGGCAAAATGACAGCGCGACATCTGGCCACTTGGAAACCTGACCTCTGGTGGTGCCGTGACATTGCAGACACCGCCCACCGCACGCATGCAGCGCGGATGAAATGAACAGCCGTCAGGGACGTTGAATGGGTCTGGAACGGAGCCGGCGATGGTCTTCAGCCTTCGAGCCTTTTGCCCGCCCAGCTTTGGAATGGAGCGAAGCAAGGCCTGCGTGTAGGGATGTTTGGGTTCGTAGAATATCTCATCCACGGTTCCGGTCTCGACCACACGCCCGAGATACATGACCGCGACACGATCCGCGATGTCCGCCACCACGCCGAAATTGTGCGTGATGAAGACGATGGCCATGCCAAGTTCCTGCTGCAACGACTTGAGCAGATGCAGGATCTGCGCTTCGGTCGTCACATCCAGAGCCGTTGTCGGCTCATCGGCAATCAGGAGCGTGGGATCGCATGCAAGTGCCAGTGCAATCATCGCACGCTGGCGCATACCACCAGACAGATGATGCGGATAGCGATCGACAATATCGTTCGGGCGAGGCATCTGCACCTTGGTCAAAAGTTCGATGGCGCGAGCGCGCGCATCCGCTTTTGACACGTTCCGGTGCAACATGACGGTGCGCATGATCTGCGTGCCAATCGTGTGAACCGGAGACAGTGCCGTCATCGGTTCCTGGAAGATCATGCCGATCTCGTTGCCGCGAAGGTCACGCATGGTGGAGCTCTGGCGGTCTTCGGAAGAGATCAGAACCTCTTGGCCGCTTTTGCGCCGAAAACGGATTGAGCCACCAGCATCAAGCGCCTGTTTCGGCTGCAACCGCATGATGGAGCGAGCCGTGACGGATTTGCCCGAACCGCTCTCTCCGACGATACCGAGAACTTCACCGCGATTGATGTGGTAGGACACGCCGTTGACGGCTTTCACCAAGCCTTCGCGCATGGGGAAGTGAACATTCACGTCATCCAGTTGCAGCAGGCGTTCCGGCGGGAAGGGATTGTTGGACTGTATCATAATGTTCTCCTCGCTCAGCGACCGTAAGGATCAGCCGCATCGCGCAGGCCATCACCGAGGAAGTTGAAGGCCAGCACCACCAGAATGATGGCGATGCCGGGCGACAGCAGCCAGGGCGCCAGACTGATGGAGCGCAAGTTCTGCGCATCCTGCAGCAGCACACCCCAGCTGACAACCGGCGGCCGAAGCCCAAGCCCCAGGAAGCTGAGCGCCGTTTCACCGAGGATCATTTCCGGTATTGCGAGCGTCACCGCGGCAATAATGTAGCTCGTCATGGCAGGAAGCATATGGCGCGTGATGATGCGGTATTCCGATGCACCGGCCAGCCGCGCGGCCAGAATGTAATCCTCGTTACGCAAAGCGAAGAAGCGACCACGCACAACACGCGCCAGATGTGTCCAGCCGATCAGGGCCAGAATGAACGTGATCAACACATAGACAAAGAGCGGATCCCAGGCGATCGGCAGCGCCGCCGCCAACCCCATCCAGAGCGGAATTGTCGGGACCGAGCGAATGAACTCCATCAGGCGCTGAATGAGAGCGTCGATGAGGCCGCCGTAATAGCCGGCGATCGCACCGATGAAGAGACCGATGACAAAGGAGAAGGCCACGCCGATCAGGCCAGCGGACAGGGTAACGCGAGCGCCATAGAGCAACCGCGTGAACAGGTCGCGTCCAAGCGAGTCCGTACCCAACAGGTTAACCTTCTGGCGCTTGTCGGCAGCGCCGAAGAGATGGATCTTGGTGGGAACGAGGCCCAGCAGATCGTATTCCGGGCCTTCGACAAAGAAGCTGATCGGTACGATCTTTGTCGTATCGCGCTCATAGATCACGCGCGCCGTTTCCGGGTCGCGGGAGCGTTTCAGCGCATAGATGAACGGGCCCTGGAACTTGCCATCGTGGAACAGATGGATACTCGCCGGAGGCACGAACGTATTCAGCTTGTCGATGTCCGCCGGACGGTAAGGCGAAATGAAATCGGCGAACAATGCCGAGAGGAAACAGAAGATCAGAAAGAACAGCGAGACCATGGCAAGCTTGTGCTTGCGGAAGCGCCACCAGATGAGCGTCCACGGCTTTGCCGTATAGCTGCGGCCTTCCTTCGTGGTCTGCTCACCGGCAAGAGGTGGCACTTCGCGTTCTTCGGAAGCCATGACGGCATCGTAAATCGGATCAGACATGGTGTTGGAAATCTGGGTCATGAATCGCGTCTCCTCACGCCATGCGAATGCGCGGATCGGAAACCGCAAGCAGGATGTCGGACAGCACCGTGCCGATGACGGTGAAGACGCTGAGGATGAGAATGAAACTTCCGGCCAGATACATATCCTGCATCTGCAGGGCCTTCAGAAGCAGCGGGCCGGTTGTCGGCAGGTTGAGGACGACGGCGGCAATGATATCCCCTGAGAACAGAGCAGGAAGCGCCCAGCCGACCGTCGAGATGAATGGGTTGAGAGCAATGCGGACAGGGTAACGCCAGACAACCGTTCGTTCGGTGAAGCCCTGCGCGTAGGCCGTCTCGACATAGGGCTTGCCCAATTCGTCCAGCATGTTGGCGCGCATGACACGGATGAGGCCCGCCGTACTGCCAAACGCCAGAACGACGATCGGCACCCATAGATGTTCGAGCAGATCGACGAACTTGCCCCATGACCATGGTGCCGTCTCGTATTGTCTTGAGAACAGTCCACCGACATCCATGTTGAAATAGGCGTAACCCAGCCACATCAGGATGAGTGCCAGCATGAATTCCGGAATGCCTTTGCCGATAAAGCCGAAGACGGTGAAGATGTAGTCGAAGAACGAATACTGGCGGGTCGCGGAATAGACGCCAATCGGGATCGCGATGATCCATGTGAAGATCATTGAAAGGGTAGAGATTGCCAGCGTCAGGCCCAGCCGGTCCCAGATCATGTCCTTGACGTCCATGTTCCATTCGAGAGACCTGCCGAAATCACCATGCATGACGATGGCGCTGATCCAGCGCCAGTACTGCACCAGCAACGGATCGTTGAGGCCGAACTCCTGGCGCATCGCCGCTTCCTGCAGTTCGGTGATGTATTCGCCGGAATGCCGCAGCTGCGCCACATAGGCTGTGACGTAATCGCCCGGTGGAAGCTGGATAATGACGAAGGAAATGAATGACACAAAGACCAGAGTGGGAATGGCCCACAAGATCCGGTTCACGATGAGGCTGAGCATGGCTTCCCTTTCCGGGCACCGGTCGCGCGGTCACGGATGCTGTTACCACGCAGGTGGCAACAGCATCGCCGAGACTGCTTTGGTCCGGTTCAGTTCAATGGAAAATAGCGCCCACGATCACCGAGTGTCGCGGGCGCCTCTTCATCACTTCGCGAAGAAGAACTGTGCAGGGAAGGACAAACCTTCACCGCGCGTCACGTCATCGTTGATCAGACCGTCGCGGACATTCTTCACGGTATTCTTGGCAATGACGAGCGCCGGAGTTTCACCCACAAGACCAATGACATAGCCCTGTTCGACGAAGGTACGGATCATCTCGTTGACGGCCTTGTCTGCCTCTTCCTGCGTCCCTGCGACCGAAGCCTTTTCCCACGCAGCCCAGAGCTTGCGGATCGGATGATCCTTCGGCGGCTCAATGCCCGATACGCCCTTGGTTTCGTGCCACTTGTAGTATTCCTGGCCGTATCCATCGTCACCGAGGATGAGGCGGGGATCGGAAGGCACGATGGAAAGGCGGTCGAAGGAGGTGTACTGCATCTCGAAGGCGTTGTTATCGCGGTTCGCATCGAACGCCGTACGGTCGATAATGCGCGCCTGAAGCTCGATACCGATGTCTTTCCAGCTGTTGCGAACCAGTTCCAGCGTGTTTGCAAACGCATCCTGGTTGGCTTCAACAACGATGGTAACACGTTTCCCATCCGGACCAAGGCGGTAGCCGTCGGCATCCTTCTTGTTCAGGCCGATCTGGTCGAGCAGCTTATTCGCCTTATCAGGATCAAACTCTGCCCAGTGCTTTTCGAGGTCTTCCTGATAGTAAGGCGAACCGGAAACCGGCGATGCAGAACGCGCTTCTCCAAGACCGGACTGGGCCAGCTCGTTGATCGTATCGCGATCGACGCCAATGCTGAGCGCCTGACGGAACTCGGCCTTCGCATACAGTTCCTGCAACTGCTTGTTCTTGGTGGTGAGGTTGGGCACGAGCGACCAGACTTCGGAGTTCGTCCACTTCAGAACCTTGTAGTTCCCCTTCTTCTCGTTTTCCTTGTAGAAGGTGAAGTCACCATTGTTGGTGAAACGCTGCTGCATATCCAGCTGTCCCTGCACCACCATAAGGTTGAAGCTCTCCTGAGCATCAAAAAGCTTGTGCTCCACGCGATCAATATAGGGCAACTGGTTTCCGGCCTTATCGACCATGTAGTAATAGGGATTGCGCTCCATGACCATGACATCTGCCGGTGGAGGCGTCACGATCTTCCAGGGCGTAATCACTGGCAGAGCCGGATTCTGGTTCCAGGCCGTGATAGGCCCCTTGGAGCCCCACAGATCCTGCCACTTCTTGACGCCCTTTTCCGCAACCGCCTTGTCGAGGGCGGCCTTGTCGACATACTTGGGATGGAAGTTCTTCAGGTAATGCTTCGGCTGAATGAAGGATGGGCGGTCGAGGCTTGGCTCTCCGATCGAGTCCTTCGCCATGATCGTCAGAAAGTAGACATAAGGTGTTTCGAACGAAACCTTGAACGTGCGTGCATCGACGATATCGACCTTCATCGGCTTGCCGCCAGGCGCATAGAGCGTATCAATCACTGGCACGATATCACGGTTCATGAAGACGTCTTCATACCAGAACTTGACGTCTTCCGTCGTTACCGGCTGGCCGTCGGACCACTTGAGGCCTTCAAGAAGCGTGAAGGTGAATTCCTTCGCATCCGGGCTCATCTTGTAGCTTTCGATGAAAGTCGGCATTAGCTCGAGCTTGCCATCCTCACCCATGGCAAATTTTAACGCGCGCTCCTCAAGAAGCTTGGTCGGACCCCAGCGGTCACCCGGTCCCTTGTAGGCGCGATGCCACGTACCACCAAATGTACCTGCCTCACCAAGATCCAGGACGCGGGGTTTGGCAGGAAGACGCTTCTCCACCGGCGGAAGCTTCCCGGCCTTCACCTGCTCGGCCAGCATCGGCGACTCCTGAAACGCAAGCGCCGTTGTAGCGGCACAGCTCGTCAGAAGAGCGACTATTGATGCAATGAAAATTTTTCTATTATTGCGCATGCCCGTCCTCCCAGATGGAAAAATTTCAGCGATAACCACTATATTTCCCGTTAAATCGCCCTGAAACGGACGATCTTTCATCAGAGTGTGAAAATCAAGGACAAAAATATTTTCATTTTTCGCATCAGCGAAGGAGGTTCGATGCTGCGCTATCTCGCTCGATGAGACGGCAACCCAATTCGATCCGTTGCGTCGGGTGATCGTGTCCGCTGATTGAAAGCCTCTGCTCCAACGCCTTCAGTGTGGCCACAGCGAGCGAATCGAGCGGAACCCGGACTGTGGTCAGAGACGGAACGGTCAGGTCACCTGGGGCGACCCCGTCAAATCCGACGACCGCGATGTCACCGGGAATCTGGAAACCTTGCGCCTGCAGCTCGCTCAACGCCCCGATCGCAAGGTTATCTGCGGCACAAAAGACGGCCGTGTGGCCATCCAGACCGCCGTGGCGGGCAATGAACGCCCTCAGCGCCTCCCGCGCATGATCTGGTTCATACCCATCCGCATAAATCGTGCGGCCAAGGTCCAGTGGAAGGTTCTGTTCCATATAGGCATCATGGAAACCGTCGAGGCGCCGCATGATGGTGCTGCGTCCGCGCCATGTCAGATGAAGAATGCGCCGGTGTCCTCGTGAGAGAAGCCACTGCGTTGCAAGCCGTGCCGCATAGCGGTTCGCGGGCGCAACCGTATCCACCGACATGGTCGGGTCTTCGCCATTGAGCAAGACGATAGCGTAGTTCGAAGCAGCCAGCGGCCGCAGAAGTTTGGGATTATCGTCGTAAACGAGGATGATTCCTTCCGCGTTGACCGCTTTGGCGCCCGCAAGAATCTCTGCGGCGTTCAACTCAGGCGAACCATTGTGCGCGACAATCTTGATACCACGCCGCTCGCATTCGCGAGAGAGCGCGGTCAGCAATGTCCATGACACCAGATTGATGTCGTTGTGCGGCAGATTGCCGGGAGGTACGGCAAGGTAGATCGTGCTGAGGGAGGCGATTGCGCCTTTCTGCTGCCTCTTGGCGAGATAGCCCAGCCTTCGAGCCGCCTCCAGAACTTTGATCCGAACCTCGGCAGAAATCGGCGCCGTTCCATTCAGAACGTGCGAAACCGTGCTGAGCGCAACGCCCGCCTCCTTGGATACGTCCTTGATGCCGATCTTGCGCTCTGTGCGGCGGTCCAAATTCTATCCCCTATTCGGCGTAAAATGGATTGGTGAACAGCTTGGGTTCCTTGCCATGCCACACTTCGAAGCGCAGGAACTGACCCTCGAAGCGGTGATCCAGAACAAAGTTTGCGGCATCGGCGTGTTGTACACCAATCTGCCCCTTTTCGGTAATCACCCGAACCTCATCTCCCCGGCTCAAGCCGCTGAATTCGACCGGAACATCACTGCCAACCGGCACTTGAGAGCCGAATTCCGGAGTAGTTTCGCCAAACGGCTTTGCCATCGCTTCATCCGGAGAATGACACACGACATTGCGACCAGCTCGAACCGCCTCAAGGATAGCCGTAATGGAATGGCCATTCGACAGAAGCCTGTTTGCGGGCCGCCCATGACGACGACGGTTCTTCAAATGAAAATCACTGCCGCCCGTTGCAGGGATTCGACGGCCCTGCACCAGCAATTCCTGCCAGAATGCGAGGCCCTGCTCGTTCATCACGGACCAGTTGCCGTTCCAGATCTCATAGGCATCGAAACAGACATCGAAACCTGATTGCCAACGTCCGCCATCGGAATTTTGAAATGGGTGATTGATGACAATCGTTGCCCCGTTCGCCTTCGCCTCCAGCATCTTGTCGGCGACATCCTTTGGGGAGCGGCAACGCCAGTCTTCGACAGGTTTTGCAACACCATGAAAGTTCGTGTGACCGTAGAAGGAGGTTAGCTCCATCGCGGGGATGACGAGAATGTCGGGATCGTCCGGGCGAATGAAATTCTGCGAAATCGTGTTGTGATCGGTAATGGATACAAAGTTCAGGCGCGAGGCACGCGCGCGGTAGATTGCATCGAGAACAGTCACGCCGCCGTCGGAGTGCTCGGAATGGCTATGCAGTTCTCCCACCAGCCACTGCTTCTGTTTGTTGACCAAGCGGATCTGGACATCAACCTTGCAGTTCGGCCCGATTTTCACAATCCCGAGCACGACATGCCACGAACCGGGCAGCGGGCCTGCATCATAGCCAGGAGTCGCGCGATCTTCTTCCACCGTGATGTGGCCCCGTTCAGAGCCAGTCCATCCGCGCATTCGGCCGTTTCGCGCTACACCGAGATCAATCACGCTACCACCACCACCGAATGGATAGTGATAGCTCACTTCGATGCGGTCCACCTCCGGCCCAACTTCGAAGGGAATTTCGACGAAAGACTTTTCGCCTTCAGGAAATGTATCGATCGTTACGTCGATCTGATGGTAGGGCGCATTCATCACTTGTCAGTTCCCGTCAATTTCAGTGTCACGATTTCAAATGGTTTGAACGTCAGCGCCACATGACCATCCGGAGAGATCTGCAATGGCTGCAGGTCACGTTCGAGGAGATCCACGGTCTCGATTGTTTCGATGGTATCAGGGAGCCGAAGCGCAATTGTTCTCTGTCGTCCGCCCGTCTCCCACAGGCGAACGATGAGGCCATCATCGGCCTCCGCGCGCTTGACCGCTTCGACCGCGACACCTTCTCCTTCAACAGCGAAAGGCAGCACAGCAGCAAAGTGACCGGACACAAGTCGGAGCGGATTGTTGAATTCCTCAGCTGCTTCCTGGACTGCGACGAGATCGCCATCATGCAGCATCAATGCGTAGCGGAAGCGGTGCTGACCCTGATCTGCCTGCTCCCAAGGATAGGTTGGGGAACGCAGGAGCGTCAGTCTCAACATATTGCCCTTGGCGTCATAGCCATATTTGCAGTCGTTGAGCAGAGCCGCACCAAAACCCTGTTCCCGCATGGACACCCAACGCTGCATAGAACATTCGAACCGTGCTCGATCCCAGGACGTGTTACGATGGCTTGCACGGCTGACATGGCCAAACTGAATCTCAGCCTCGACCGAAGCAGAGTTGAGCGCCAGCGGGAAGGCAGTCTTCACCAGCGTATTGTGTTCATGCCAATCAATGTATGTGTCGAACTCCACTTGCCGCGCGTCAGCCTCCAAAGAGATGACCTGAACAATTGTCGAATTCTCATAAGCCCACTCGAAGCGGAGAGCAGAACGCAGAGGGCCCTGCTCGACAATTCGGCAATCGACAGGAGCACCAAGCTCATAGGGCTGATCCTCGAAATCGGCGTCGATATCCCAGGCGTCGAATTGCACAGGCATGTCACGGAAAATCTGGAGCTGGTTCGCTAGCGCTCCGGAAGGCAGTAATTCACGATTTACCAGACGGTCGAAAATCGAGGTGATGCCGCCCGTCTCATTGAAACGCACGACGAGATGCGAGTTTTCGAGCGAAGACAGCGTCACCGTCGGCGCAGAGCCCTGCTCCGGCGAGGCTTTTAGGGAACTGAGGCCGAGCGGCGTAGCGTTGCCAACTGGAATGGCGAACTCTTCTGCGCCATCCGCGCGATGAATGACCTGCTCAGAGGCAGCGCCAATGTCCTGCGTGGTAATTGCAAGACCACTTCGCTGTCGCGGCAGCGTGTTCAACACGGAAAGCCCCTCAGCTTTCCGCAAGACATCGAGTAGTTCGGCAGTCAGCCGTGCAGCCGTCTCGAAAAACTCTGCATAGTCGCGGTCACTATCATCATAGACCGCGCCGATCGATGAACCCGGCAGGATATCGTGAAACTGGTTCAGCATCACAATATCCCAAAGTGCACGAATTTCCTTTGATGGGTAGGGGTGACCCTGTTCATGCTGCGCGAGAACAGCCAGCATTTCGATCTCGCGCAAGGCGATTTCCGCCAGACGGTTGTTGCGCTTGTTCTTGGCAACCGATGTCAGCGTTCCGCGGTGAAACTCCGCATAAAGCTCGCCGACCCATACCGGATATTGCTCGGGATTTGCCTTCATCCGCTCGATCAACCGCTCGAAGAAGGGTCGCATCGGCGCGTGTTCAACTTTCGGGCAGCCAGGAATGCCGCGTTCCATGCGTCGAATGTTCTGAAGCATTTCACGCGTCGGTCCGCCGCCGCCGTCGCCGTGGCCGTAGACCAAGAAAAGCTCGGTGTTCAACTCCTGCTGGCCGTGCCTGCGCCAGGTGCCCATGACGTGGCTGGGCTTGAGATCAGGGCAGTAAGTGGTGCCGATGCTTTTTGAGTCATAAGGCTGCGTTGTCAGGAAATAGGCCGGCACTTTAGTGCCATCGATACCCTGCCAGAACAGTGTCTCGTCCGGCATCCGGTTGGTATCGTTCCAGGAAAGCTTGTGCGTGACGAAGCTGTCGAGGCCCGATTTTTCCATCAATTGAGGTAGGGAAGCGGAATAGCCGAACGTGTCCGGCAGCCAGACCATGCGCGGGCGGATGCCGAAGGTCTTTTCGTGATAATCGACGCCATAGAGGATATGGCGTACCAAGGCTTCTCCACCGGCAATATTGACATCCGGCTCCAGCCACAACCCACCTTCGATCTCGAAACGGCCCGTCTCTACTTCAGCCTCAATCCGCTGGAACAGTTCCGGATAGTCCTCTGACAGATAGTCCAGAAGCACGCATTGATTATACATGAAGCGGTAGTCTGGAAAGTCCTGCATCAGCGCTAGCGCTGTCGCCATGGAGCGCGCCATCTTCTGGCGCGTTTCCCGCACCCGCCAGAGCCATGCAACATCGATATGGGTATGACCGGTGACGGTGATTGTCGGCTTCGCCTCGAAATCCGGCGTTTCATAAATGGGTTGGGCGGCAAGCCGTGCCGCGGCAACAGAACGGAGAAAGCGGACATCATCGCCTGGGCGGAGATCGACCAGATCCAGAGCTTTCTCCACGTGGTTCATGATGAAATGACGGCGTGGATCGTCTTCGGCCAGAAGGCGTGCGACATCCAGAGGTGCACGCAGATCGTAGTAAAGATCATCGACTTCAAGATCATGCGCGTAAAGAGCACAGGCGAAACCAAGCTGACGTCGATCTTCAATGGTTCCGGCTTCAATCAGGATATCGAAAATCTCGCCTTCCCGCCCCTCATTGGTCAAAAGAAACTCGCGGTGATTTCCGTCCACCCCTTGGCGAATAGCGCCATTGACCCGCACGAGACATTGCGGATCGCTCCTGCCCATCACACTACCAAACGCGGCTTCGACCCGAACGGCAATGCGCTTCCCTTCGGCTTCGGGCGGAAGCGTGATCTTGCCACCGAACCAGTAATAGCCATCCGGTTCGCCCCAGATGAGATCCCGTGACACAGCGGTCCAGCCGGCACGATCGCTAGCCACCATGGCGGGGCGCGCTGCTGCGGAGCCGGGCGCATAAACCAGCGGCACATCGATATTCAGCGAGCTGAATATGTGCTCACGCAGGCGCGCCAGCAGATTATCGAGCTTCTTGAGGCGTTTCATAATAATATTCCGGATTTAGGGTCAGGAGCGCAGATGTGTCTGTGCGACACGCTAGCGGTAACTTTCACGACCAGACTGCAGGTTCGCGGTCGCGCACGACGATAGCCTCTGCTCCCCACCCAGACGGAAGCGGCGATGGGCGCCGGAATTCGACTTCGGAAAGCGAAAGCCCAACCACGTTCGATGCGAAGAAAGCCGGCATGCCTCCAGGATAAGGCACAAGCCCGATCACCTGCCCGTTCTCGTCCTTGACGAAAGCATTGGCGCGACCTGCAGCATCTGGCGAAGGTGCCAGATCGAAATGCGTCGGGCGCATATCATATCGTTGCCCGCGAAAGCGGCCATCCCGTTGATCGATCGTCAGCTTCCGGAAGGACACGTTGCGAATGCCGGACGCGCTGTCAGCGATTATATTGATCGCACCTTCCATCACGCCGGTGATGTTTTCGAAAACGATGTCCTCGACAGAGCCTGCGGGCGTGCCGGGCCGCCGGTCCACGACATTGATGGTGATCGCTTCGCCTGATCCCCAGAAACCGTCCGGCGTCTCGCTTGCCTCAAGGCGAATATTGCGATGAACGATGTTGCGCACGCGCCCACCATCTCGCGAAAAAATGCCAAGCGCGCGATTTGAGCGAACAATCTCGCAATCCTCGAACAGGATGTTTTCGAAATCGCCATAGCTCTCGGTGCCGATTTTCAAGGCACAGCTTCGGCTTTCGATCCTGCTATCGCGAACCGTGATATCCCGGCAGGCACCGATGGCTTTGCCATCCGACCCCTTACTGGTCTTGAGAACGACGCCGTCGTCTGCAGTTGCAATATCGCAGCCACGGATGGAAACGCGTTCGCAGGAGTCGATCACGATGCCATCCGTATTCGGCATCTCACGATCATTAACTACTTCAACGCCGCTGATCGTCACATCATGTGTCGATATCAGGTGGATCGTCCACATTGGAGAGCTTTGGACTGAGAATTCGGAGAGAGACACATTCCGGCAACGATCGAAGACGAGAACCCTTGGCCGATGCGCTGCCGGAATATGCGTTCCCATATCGTCCAGCCGGCCGACGATGTAATCCGCCCCAGGCGCCTCAATGACGCCTTTGCCGGAGATGCGCACGTCGGCAGCATCCTGCACGAGAATCATCGCCGTGTTGGAGTCTTCGGCAATGACATCAACCGTGTTGTCCGAATAGGCAGCATAGTTGGGCAGAAATTGGAGCACCGCACCTTCGGACAGATGCAGATCGAGGCCGCTGCGCAGCTTCAACCCTCCTGATACGTGGAGACCGGGCGCCAGCACCAGCCTCGCCCCAACTCGCGCCGCCCGATCGATTGCTTCCTGTAACGCAACAGTTTGACAGCCTTCCGTGGCCATAAAAACATTTTCATCGCGCGACACAGTTCAGTCCTCCCCAAGCATGCGAATGAAGCAACGAAGGAGAGTTTTAGTCGGATTATCGAGCCTTACAAGTGAAAATAACCGGTGAAGCGAAGGTAAATTCGCTGACACCATACTCTCGATAGTGAAATTATTTTTATTCCGCTGCTTTCAAGCGACTTTCTACCAGGAGCCCGCTTTCATCCAGGATGGGATGCGCTACGGAAACGATGTGTGCATTGATGCGCTTGAGGTCACGCAGCAAATCAAGGTGCAACGAGCTGGTCTGGAGGCTCTCGGTATTGCCCTCTTGCAATCGCTTCAGATGCTGCTCGGCGGACTGCTTTTCCATCCGGCGCACTTCCACCTTGATTTCCATCATCCGCTTTGCAAGCGCAAAATCGCGGGTAACAAAAATGGTCTGCGCAACGCGCAGGTTGTCCAATGTAAGGTTCATGAGCTTGGTCAGCTCGGCATAACCATCTTCCGAAAACTTCAAACCAAGCGAAATCTTCTTGCTGACCTGTGGAACGAGCCCCTTTTCGATGATATCGCCGATATGCTCGAGATTGATGGCATAGTCGATGATATGGATCGAGCGTCGGCTGTTTTCCTCATCCAGCCCGACACGGCCCAGTTTGGAGAGGTAGACCTTCACTTCCTGCTGAAGATTATCGACGCGCTTCTCCAGTGGTCCCACGTCTGCGAGTTGCGAGAAGTCGCCGCGGGTGAAAGCATCGGATGTCTTGATCAGCATCCGTTCAATCAGGTCGCCAACACCAAGGACTTCACGCGTGGCACTTGCCAGCGCAACAACGGGCGTCGACAGCTCTGCCTTGTCGAGAAACCGAGGCTGCGTGTCATTCTCGATCTCCTGAGGAATGAACTTCGCCATTGCGTTGGATAGCAGCGAGGAAAACGGCCAGGCAAGCATGGCCAGCAAGAGATTGAAGGCAAGATGTGCGTCGACCGCCAGCATCGAATGCGGCGTTGGCAGTGCTTCCAACAGAGAACCGCCATACCCTGCAAGCGGAAGTGCAATCGCGCATCCAACACCACGTACCACCAGATTGCCGAGCGTGACGCGCCGGGCCTGGGCCGCGCCGCCAAGTGAAGCGATAAAAGGTGGAATGGCACCGCCGAAATTCGAACCCAGCACCATGACGACAACAAGTCCGGTTGGTACTGTTCCCGACGCCGCCATGGATAGGATCAGAATGACGGCCGCCAGACTGGAAGAGGATACAAAGGCGATGAAAGCGGCGAGAGCGAACGCCACGATCCAGGCATTGTCCAGAAGGCCGACGAAAGCCACCAGTGCCTCTGAATGCCGCAGCGGTTCGGTTGCAGCGCTCATCAGATGCAGAGACAGGAGCATCAAGCCGATACCGATGAGGGCGACGCCAAGCCCTTGGCGGCTGGTCGAGCGCCCGCGATAGACGACGATCCCGATAAAGATCAGAAGTGGAGAAAGCCAGCCGATCCCGAAGCCGACAATCCAGGCGGTGATCGCGGTCCCGACATTGGCACCGAGCAGGACGATTTGCGCCATGCGCGGCTTAATCAGATCCTTTTCGACAAAGGAAGCCGTCATCAAGGCCGTTGCCGTAGAGCTTTGGAGGGCAATGGTGGCGAAGAAGCCGGAGAAGAAAGAGCGGAAGCCATTTTTCGTGCCGGATGCAAGACCGGTTCTGAGCTTGCCACCGAAGGCCCGGGAAACACCGTCCTTCACCTGCGTAAGACCGAAGAGCAGCAGAGCCACCGCTCCAAACAGGTTTATCAAGATGGCTGTCGAGCCCATTTCGCGTCTCTTTCTCTGACTCGCCAATCGGAATCGAGCAAACAGTATCTCAGGATTCAGCCAAAACTCTGAATGTTACGTTAGCGCCGGGTGCACTTTGATCCTGACGATTCGCACAATGAACATGCTATCACCATCTGTACAGAAAGATGCTGCTCGCGCGACCTCAAGAGACCACGCGAGCGACAGCAGATGCATTTCAGTTTATGCGAGCGCCATTTGCGTCGAAGTAGTGGAGATCTGCCGCAGACGCCGCGACCGATAGCTTATCACCCGTTTCGATCCGCGAACGGCCAGAAACGCGGAATGTGATATCCGCACCGGACGGCAGGGTGCCGTAGACATAGCTTTCTGCACCGACCAGCTCTACTGCACCGACGGTCACATCGGCGTTGAAGGCGGCATTGGCAACAGAACCATCCTGCAGTTTCAGATCTTCTGGACGAACACCAATCGTCGCCGCCGTCCCGGCACTGATCTCGCCCAACGTAAAGCCGCCGCGAGCAACATCAATGAGGTTCATGGAAGGAGAGCCGATGAAGGTTGCAACGAAGGTTGTTGCCGGGCGCTCGTAAAGCTCGATCGGCGTTCCGACCTGTTCGATCTTGCCACCGTTCAACACAACCAGCCGATCAGCCAGCGTCATGGCCTCCATCTGATCGTGCGTGACGTATACACTTGTCGTTCCCAGTGCGCGCTGAAGGCGCTTGATCTCGACGCGCATCTGCACACGCAGTTTGGCATCAAGGTTCGACAGCGGCTCATCAAACAGAAACGCTGATGGTTCGCGAACGATAGCGCGTCCCATTGCCACACGCTGACGCTGACCACCAGAGAGCTGGCGCGGCTTGCGCTCCAGATACTGCTCGATCTCCAGCGTCGCGGCAGCCTTCTTGATCCGCTGATCGATGACATCCGCCGGCGTGTTACGGTTCTTCAGGCCGTAGGCCAGATTCTGGCGCACCGTCATGTGCGGATAAAGCGCATAGTTCTGGAAAACCATCGCGATATCGCGCTCAGACGGCTCCAGGTCGTTGACAACGCGGTTCCCAATGGAGATCTCGCCGGACGAGATACCTTCCAGACCAGCAATCATGCGCAGAAGCGTGGATTTGCCGCAGCCGGAGGGGCCGACCAGCACGAGCAATTCGCCATCGGCGATATCGAGTGACACGCCCTTGATGGTCTCCACCGCGCCCGCATAGGTCTTGCGTACGTTATTCAGGGTAATCTTGGCCATTACTTTTCAGTCTCCACAAGGCCCTTGACGAACCAGCGCTGCATCAGAACAACCACCAGAATGGGCGGGATGATAGCAAGGATCGCCGTGACCATGACATAGTTCCACGGGGTTGCTGCGTCTGCGAAATCCACCATCTTGCGCAGACCAATGACGATGGTCGACATGCGCGCATCGTTGGTTACGAGAAGCGGCCACAGATATTGTGTCCAGCCGTAGATGAAGAGGATGACAAAGAGCGCTGCGATATTGGTGCGCGACAGGGGCAGCAGGATGTCCTTCATGAAGCGGAAGGGGCCTGCATTATCGATACGTGCGGCTTCGACCAGTTCGCCAGGGATGGTCAGAAAGAACTGGCGGAACAGGAATGTGGCGGTGGCCGATGCCATCAACGGAAGCGTCAGCCCCATATAGGTATCGATCAGCCCCAGATCGACGATCACCTTGTAAGTCGGCAGGATGCGAACCTCGACCGGCAGCATCAGCGTCACGAAGATCATCCAGAAGAAGACCATGCGGAACGGGAACTTGAAGAACACGATCGCATAGGCCGAAATGAATGAGATGATGATCTTGCCGATGGCAATGGCAAGAGCCACCACAAGCGTATTCAACAGCATGCGCTCGAGGCTGACGCCAGCAACACGCTCAACACCGCCTGTCATGGCGCTGGTGTAATTTTCCACAAGATGGTCGCCGGGCAGCAGCGAGATCGGCGGCCTGAGGATCTCCGCTGACGTCATCGACGAAGCAACGAAGGTGTAATAGATCGGGAATGCCACTATGATGATGCCGATGATCAGCATCAGATGGCCGAAGAGGTTTGCGATAGGTCGTCTTTCGATCATCTCGGCCTCACGAATAATGCACGCGCTTCTCGACGAAGCGGAACTGGAATGCTGTCAGGGCAATGACGATGATCATCAGGATGACCGACTGGGCTGCGGAAGAGCCGAGGTCGAGGTTTACAAACCCGTCGTTATAGACCTTGTAGACCAGAGTCTCCGTAGCCTTTGCCGGGCCACCATGGGTAACGGCATGAATAATACCGAACGTATCGAAGAAGGCATAAACGGTATTCACCACCAGCAGGAAGAACGTCGTCGGCGCCAGCAACGGGAACACGATGGTCCAGAAGCGGCGCGAGCCCCGCGCACCATCAATGGCCGCAGCTTCGATAAGCGACTTCGGAATAGCCTGCAGCCCCGCGACAAAAAACAGGAAGTTGTAACTGATCTGCTTCCACGCAGCTGCAACGACCACCAGAACCATCGCCTGATCACCGTTCAGCAGCGGATCCCATGCAATGCCGTTGCGGCGCAGGATATAGGCAAACGTGCCCATGGCGGGGTTGAACATGAACAGCCACAACATGCCTGCAATGGCGGGAGCCACGGCATACGGCCAGATGAGCAGCGTACGGTAAAAGCCCTGGCCTTTCGTGACGCGATCGGCGGCCGTTGCCAAGGCAAGCGCCACCACCATTGCAAGAATTGCCGTGGCTGCGCTGAAGACAACGGTTACCTGCAGAGAATGAATGTAGTTTTCATCCGACAGGACGTACCGGAAATTATCCAGCCCAACGAAGCCGCTTGCAAGACCAAAGGGATCTTCCCTTTGCATCGATTGATAAAGCGCCTGGCTGGCAGGCCAGAAAAAGAAGATCACTGTCAATATGATCTGCGGTGCGACCAGTAGATATGGCAGCACCTTATTGGGAAAAACGACGCGTTGCACGGCGGCTGTCCTGTGAATGCGCGAGCCCGGAAGCAGAGGTACTTTCGGGTCAGTCCACGCGATTTGAAATCAGGGAAGACAGGCATATCAAGGCCTGCCTGTCCCGGCAAAGGCAGCCCGCAACAAATACATGTCGCGGGAGCCTTCTGGAGATGTTAGCGACGAGCTTGCTTGATGGCAGCGTTGCCGCGCTCAACGATCTTGTCCATCGTTGCCTTCGCGTCCTGCTTGCCTGCGAGCAGAGCTTCATACTCTTCGTTCATGATGTCACGCACCTGCGGGAGGTTTACGAGACGCACGCCCTTGGAGTTTTCCGTCGGCGCCTTGCCCATCATCTGAAGGATCGGCGTCTGGCGAGCCGGGTTCTTCTCGTAAAAGCCAGACTTCTTGGTATCCTCGTAGGCAGCCATAGTTACCGGCAGATAACCGGAAACCTGATGCAGGCGGGCCTGGATCGGGGTCTGGGAGAGGAAGTTGAAGAACTGGGCAATGCCCTTGTATTCAGCATCGCTCTTGCCGCCGAAAACCCAGAGGCTGGCGCCGCCAGGGATCGTGTTCTGCGGACGGCCTTCGCCCGGATAGTACGGCAGCTGACCAATACCGTAATTCATGCCGGACTTGATGATATCGCCAAGACCACCGGAAGACTCCGTCATGATGCCGCATTCACCAGAGGTGAAAAGCTGCTTGGCTTCGGATGTACGACCGCCGTAACGGAAAGTGCCGTCCTTTGCGAGTTCAGCCAGCTTGCCGAAATGCTCCACGAAAAGCGGCGAGTTGACCTTGAGCTGCACATCCGTGCCACCGAGGCCGTTTTCGTTCGTGCCGTAGGACACGTTGTTCCAGGCCGCGAAGTTCTCGGTCTGGATCCAGGTCAGCCAGGTGGATGTCATGCCGCAGGGGCTAGCGCCGCTGGACTTGATCTTCTTGGCGGCCTCGAAGATTTCCGGCCAGGTCTTCGGCGCAGCATCCGGGTTCAAGCCCGCCTTCTTGAAGGTGTCCTTATTGTAGTAAAGGACAGGCGAGGAAGAGTTGTACGGGAACGAAAGCATCGTACCGTCAGGCTTCGAATAGTAGGCAACGATACCCGACAGGTACTTCGACTTGTCGAACGTAAAACCACCCTTCTTCAGCACGTCAGCGACAGGCATGACCGCGCCTTCTGCACCCATCATCACGCCGCTGCCTGCGTCAAACACCTGAAGAATTGCAGGAGCTTGCTTGGCGCGGAATGCGGCGATGCCAGCATTCAATGCTTCCGGATAGGTGCCCTTGAATACTGGTACGATCTTGTACTCGGTCTGGCTTTCATTGAATTCCTTGGCGAGCTGCTCCACAACTTCGTTGTTGGCGCCCGACATTGCGTGCCACCACTGCAATTCGGTAGCTGCAAAGCTTTGCGTCGCTGCCAAAATTGCACCTGCTGCGACGGCGCCTGCATAGAACGTGCGATAGGACATTCATTCCTCCCTGACATTTTTCATGGCGTGGCGTTCAAATCTTGATGGGCCACATTCTTTGGTGGCGGACCTCCCCAGCCTCCAAGATTACTGTTTTAGAATGTCAGAGCCTGAAGGAGAAGTGAAAGATTGCAAAGCTGTGCAATTTTTGTTGAAAACGTCGCGAACCATGGGATTCAACAATCCGGTCAGGATCTTGCAGACGTCATTTCAACTTTTGGGCGCGACGTTTGGCTATGAGCGGAGAGCTTACTCAACGTTTAGCGCGGATCATGGGGCGGAACGCTTGCTGCTCCCGCTTGTTTTCATACATCAAGGCATCCGCACGCCGGACGACGGACTCGATCTTTTCGCCTTCCTCACTTGTGGCAACGCCGATCGATATGCTCAGAGGCATGTTCGAATAGAACTGATTATTGATCTTCAGAAGCTCATTTACGGTGTCTGCCATGGCCGCCGCAGCGACCTTGTCTGCACCAGGCATGAGGATAGCAAACTCATCGCCACCGATACGGGCGGCGTGATTGGGGCGGGAGACGGCGCCGGTCACCACCTCACCAAGGCGACGCAGCAGAGCGTCCCCGGCGTCGTGGCCCATGGTGTCATTGGTTTCCTTGAGGCCGTTCAGGTCCAAAATGAGCACAGAGACCGGACGCAACGGCTTGCGTTCCAACCTGTTCAGTTCGTCAATGTAAAAGGCGCGGTTATGGAGCTTCGTCAAAACATCATGTTTGCCGAGGTATTCCAGATAGGCTTCCGCCTTTTTGCGCGCCGTAATATCGGTCAGCGCCACCTGCACCTGAGCCCAATCGTCCTCGTGACCGGGAAGAACGGAGAATTGCAGCAGAACATGCTTTTCAGCGCCATCCAGCGCGTAGTTGACCACCTCACGCTGATGGAAGAGATTGCCGTTCCATAGCTCGATCAACTGCTCCTTGAAGTGCTTCTCCATCTCATCGCGAAAGATTTCACCCTGACGATGCAGGAGCGTGTTGCGGTCGGGTGCACAAAAGAGGTCGAGCGTTGCCTGATTGACATCAATGACACGGATTTCACTCATGCACTGGCGAATGAATTCCGGGTGCACATCCGTAAAGACACGGAAATCGCTGATGCCGCGATCGCGCAGATCCTCCAGCATATGCTTGATGCGGCTGAAATCTTCCACCCAGAGCGATACCGGCGAATGCTGGAAGATACCTTCCGCATATTGACGGTTTTCGGCTTCTCTGCGGCGCGCCGTTTCTCTTTCGGTCACATCTTCAGTCGTCAGCAGGATACGCTCCAGCGTATTCTCGTATCCCGGCATCACAATACCACGCAGCTGGATATCGAGCCTCTGGCCAGAAATCGTATAGTTCACAGCCGACCCTGCGAACTCGGTCTGCCCCTCGAAAAGGGCTGAGAGCTCATTGATATGGCTCTCCAGCATTTCGCCGCGAAATATCCGCCCAAGGCTCTCAACCAGATGGGCTTGGTCGGTCGCGCCGAAGAGCTCCAGAGTCTTGCGATTGACGGCAACGACCCGGATCAGGCTGGCGCATGCAGCAACGCGTGAAAGGTCGGCCCGCAAATAGGAACGAATATCATTGATGCCAGCCGCTCTCCACGCCTGCAACTGACGCCGTACGCCGCTAAAATCTTCCATCCACATTGCAATGGGCGCAAGATTAAAAAGATCAGACTGATCATTCGGTGTCATGGAGAAAGCTTTCAAAACGGCAGCGGCAGATTTCGATTCGGGAGACCGCGTTTCCAGTCTGATGTTTAGCCATCAAGAAGCAAGGCATCAGGACAAATTTATGATCCTGTATTGTCTTAAGGTTGCGACGAACGGCAGCTCAAATTTTTAATTTCTCCATAATTTTGCATGCAGTGTTTGCCGCACCATCCAGCGAAAGGGCAGGCTTCATCCGTTGCGGCGAGCGTTCTGCAGCTGAGATAGCTGCTGCGAGGGTCACGCCATTCAAATCTGCCTCTGTCACGACGGTCGCAAAACCGAGCGCTTCCAGCTTCTCGGCTCGAACGCTTTGTTCCGTTTCCCCACCCGACGCAAAGGGGATCAGCACGTTATTGCAGCTCGCCCGCAACAGGTCACAGACGGTATTGTATCCTGCTTGCGAAATCGACAATTGAGCATTCATCAGCAGATTCGGAAAATCTCTGCGGAAACGAAATAGGCTGACGCTTGACGGCGTCTCGCACTCAATCCGCTCGAAATCTGCCTGCGGCATATTTGGGCCCGTTATGATGCACCACCGACGTGTGTCTGAGAGCTCGGCGTGGGCTGCGATCGCTGCCTCGATCAATTGCGCACCGACCGCGCCGCCACCTGCCGAGACAACGACGTCAAAACGATCCTCGCCGGGCTGCGGCCGCTCCGGCGCGACCAATCCTGTGTAGAAGACCTTGCCTGCAACTCGGTTCGCGAGCGGAAAAGTGTCTTCGAGACGGACAAAATTTTCGTCGCCATGTACCAGAACCCCGTCGAAATGCTCTTCAATCAGGGCTGCGGTTTCTTCATCCCGGCCGGGCTTTCGATTTTCCTGCAGGATATCCCGCACTGAGCTGAATAGCAGCGGCTTTCGCGGATGCGAGCGAACGGCGTCCAGCAGTGGCAGAAGTTCGAAACGCATCTGGCGACGCCCGAACGGAAAAGCTTCGATGATAACGGCGTCTGGATCTGCCTGCCTGAAGGCAGAGAGAAGTGTTTCAACACGCAAACGCTTGAAGGGCTCATCCACCGGATTGCCGTGCGCATCCGCCAGCCCGGAGAAGCTGCTGTTGGACGCCAGTATCACCGGAAGCTGCACATGGCGAACCCCCTCCCCCGGAAACCCTTCTATGATGCTGCCACCAGTGACAACGGTAACGTCCAACCCCGCCTGTGCCATCGCCTTCGCAATACGGCTTGCACGGACAAGATGCCCGATGCCCAGCAAATGTTGCACATAAAAGAAAACGCGCTTGCGGCGATCGGTGGAATGCACGCGGGATATCATGGGATCTTGGACCAGCTTGTCGTGAAAAGTCTGTCGAGATCGCGAATGCTGTTGTGGTAGTCAAACTCGCTTCGCACCTTGGCCTCGGCAGTGGCGGACAGGCGGGCTCTCAGCGCCGGATCGCGGATCATCCGATCCAGTGCGCCAGCCAGTTGGTCGATATCTTCGGATTCCACGAGAAGACTGTTGGTCTCGTTCTCGAACAACTCGACGATGCCCGAGACTGTGGTGGACACCACGGGCAGACCCTGACTGGCTGCCTCGACCATCACATTCGGCAGGCCGTCCCGGTCACCATCCGACGTCACCCGGCAGGCAAGCGCAAACACATCACTGGTCCGGTAATGCTCAAGCACATCCCGCTGGTCCAGCGCGCCTTTCCACGTTAACCGCTTCTGGAGACCCAGTTCTTTCGCAAGCGCCTTCAATGCCGAAAGCTCGTCACCACCGCCGATATGGGTGAAATGCCAGTGCAGATCGGGCGGCAGTTTGGCAAGCGCCTTCAGAAGAACGTCGTAACCCTTCTTCTTGACAGCACGCCCAACGCTGAGGATCTGCACAGGATCAAACGCATCCGCACCGGTTCGTAAAGGCCTTGATCCCGCAAAATGCGGAAAGCGATCAAGATCCAGTCCATGATAGCTCAGATGTACGTTGTTTCGTCCTTGCGAAAGCATGGTCAGCTGTTCGAATCCGACCCTCGTGCACGTTACCGCCCAATCAGCGTGTGCGAGTTTCTCCTCCAACTCCCAATCCGCCGATGTCCAGATGTCCTTGGCATGGGCCGATACACTCCACGGTGTGCCACCAATCATGCTGGCATAGCGCGCGACCGAGGCTGGCGTATGAATGAAATGCACGTGCAGCCACGCTGCATCACGCGGCCATTCCGCCACAAGCACCGCAGCCTGACCGAAACGCCGGAAGCGGTTGCGCGAAAAATCCCGCCTCACATCCGCCCAGAACGCTTTCAACGCGCCTACAAATCCCTTGGCGCGGCAAACCTGCACCAGCGCCTTCAGCACACGAAGGGGCTCCTCGTGCAAATATTCCGGCAGATACCAGACCTTTGCCTTGATCTCGTCGTGAACCGGATGGCGCTTCTTGTCCGTCGGCCTGCGCATGGCAACCAGTTCCAACGGATAGCCCCCACGCTCCAATCCGAGCAGTTCCTGTGCGATAAAGGTCTCCGAAAGGCGCGGATAACCCTTCAGCAGGACAACGATTTTCTTTCTGGAAGTCACTGCGCTGAACCCTGCACGACCTGCAAATGTTTCTCACCCTTTCGCTTGAACAAGTCAGCGACAATACGCGAGATATTCGGCAGGCCTTCCAGTTGCATGCCCGGCGCACTGACCGACGGCGGATCCCGCTTTAGCAGGTCTTTGATGGCGGAGGCAAATTTCAGACTATCCGCCGATTCTTCCGCAGACAGCATGCTGACCAACCCCAGTTCCGATGCGCGGGTAGCGCGGATCAACTGTTCTTCACGCGGCTGCGTGCGCGGCACAATCAGTGCTGGCTTATCAAAGGACAGAATTTCGCAATAGGTATTGTAGCCGCCCATGGCAACGACAGCCTTCGCCCCGGCAATGCGATCTTCCATGCGGTTGTCGAACTCGATGATTTCCAGAAGAGGATGCGCATCGCAGGCCTCGCGGAAACGGTTACGCAGATCAGCCGACATGTATGGTCCAAGCACGATAACCGCCTTGTGCGTCAGGCTCGCATCCGCCTCATAGGCAGCGATCACATCGCGAACAAGATCCGCCCCATCACCGCCACCACCTGTCGTCACCAGCAGATAATCGCCTTTTTCCGGATTGGGCAAGCCTGCATCCTTGGAAGCGTTCCGCTGGAGGAAACCCACAAAATTCATCTTCGAACGCACATTCTGTGGTACATTGATACCAGTCAGCGGATCATAGAAATCAGGAGGTCCGTAGATCCAGACGTCGTCGTAGAGAGCACCGATCTTTCGCAGAACATCGTTGCGTTTCCACTCCGCCTCCAGAAGATGTGGCGCATCCATCACGTCGCGAAGTCCGAGAATAAGCGTCGTACCCTTGGTCTTGAGATAGACCAGCGTATCCTCCACCTCGCCTCGCAAACCGAGAGGCTCCTTGTCTATGATGAATATGTCGGGTTCAAACGTTTCCGCAGTGTGCCGAATGATGGATTGCCGCATCTTCATAGTCTCATGAAGATCGATATGCTGGTCCATCGATGTATATTCGCCATTGCGCAGTTTGATAACGCTCGGAATCTTCACGAAATCGACGCGTGCGCGGTAGTCGAACGCACCGGCAATCGTGGCGCCGGAAATAATGAGGACGTTCAGCCCTCGGTAATCCTCAACCAGCGAATGGGCGATAGTCCGGCAACGGCGAAGATGCCCAAGCCCGAACGTATCGTGGCTGTACATAAGGATGCGAGCGTTTCCAAGACGTTTCGACATGGATCTTGGCTTCTCCTAGAACATTCGATTGGCTGGAAAACGCGACCCGCGCAATCCGGTCAAACTCATTTATACGGGTCGGCTGCATCTCTAAGACCGTCGCCCAGAAAATTGAAGGCGAGGATGACAAATATTACCGGAATGACAGGTAACAAGAGCCATGGGTAAAGCGCAAGAACACTGACGGAGCGGGCTTCCGTCAGAAGCACGCCCCAGCTGGTGATCGGAGGCCGGAGCCCAAGACCTAGGAAGCTAAGGGTGGTTTCGCCAAGGATCATGCTCGGAATCGTGAGCGTCGCACTGGCGATCAGATGTGACATGAACCCGGGCACAAGATGCCGCCCGATGATACGCGGGCTTTTCGCCCCCATGAGCTGAGCAGCAAGGACATAGTCCTCTTCGCGGAGAGCGAGCAGCTTTGAGCGGACGGCACGAGCCAGGCCGGTCCAGTCTAACAGCCCGAGAATAAAGGTAATTCCGAGATAGACCAGGAGCGGGCTCCAATCCACGGGCATTATTGCAGCAAGCGCAAGCCAGAGCGGAATGGTGGGAATCGACTGCAACATCTCGATGATGCGCTGGACGACAAGATCGAACCAGCCGCCCCAATAGCCCGCCAGGCCGCCGATCACAATGCCGAGAACGAAGCTCGTCGCAACGCCCAGAAGCCCGATGGTCAACGAGATCCGTGCGCCATACAGGATACGTGAAAAGATGTCCCGGCCCAGCCTGTCCGTCCCCAGCAGAAAGAAGTGCCCGTTTTCTGCGGGGCAGACCAGATGAAGATCCGCATCGACCAGCCCCCAGAATCGATAGGGCTCGCCACGGCAGAAGAAGCGCAGCTTCTGCACGTCGCCGGTATCGTCGGAATAGACGCGCCGGAGGGTCGTCATGTCGAGCGTCATCTTCTGCCCGTAGACGAAGGGGCCAACAAACCGGCCATCATGGAACAAATGTACGCTCTGCGGCGGGGCAAAAATATGATCCATGTTCCTTGTATGCACCTTGTAGGGTGCGAGGAATTCCACGATCACGATCATGAAATACATGATCAGCAGAGCGATCCCTGAAAACAATGCCAGCTTGTGACGCCGAAAGCGCCACCACATCAGTTTCAGTTGAGACGCTTCGTCAAGCGCAGAACTACCCGATGCGGCATCATCCGCGTAAGGATCGAAAGGTGCTTCGCGCACGTAATGCGGCAGAACGTCCCCGTCAGTGCCAGGCTTCGTCGTCACTTCGTGCTCCCTCCCCGCAGGCGGATACGCGGATCGAGGATGGCCAGCGCGATATCTGAAACCAGCACGCCGACGACCGTCAAGAAAGCCAGGAACATCAGGAATGAGCCAGCAAGATACATGTCCTGCGCCTGCAGCGCCCGGATAAGCATCGGTCCCGTTGTTTCCAGAGAAAGAACCACTGCGGTTATTTCAGCGCCGGAAATGACGGCAGGCAGGATCGACCCGATGTCGGAAATGAAGAAATTGAGCGACATGCGGAAGGGGTATTTCATCAGCACCTTGAAAGGATGGAGGCCTTTGGCGCGCGCCGTCATAACGTACTGCTTGTGAAGCTCATCGAGAAGATTGGCGCGCACGCGCCGGACCATGCCTGCCGTTCCTGCCGTTCCGATGATAATGACCGGGATCCAAATATGTTCGAGGATCGATTTGAACTTCTCCCAACTCATCGGCTGGGAGAGATATTTCTGATCCATCAAGTGACCGATGGAGGTGCCGAACCAGATATTGGCCAGATACATCAGAATGAGCGCCAGAACGAAATTCGGGACAGCGAGACCGATCAGCCCGAAGAGCGTCAACCCGTAATCGCCCCAGCTATACTGGTGCGTGGCCGAATAGATGCCGATGGGAAACGCCAGCAGCCAGGTGAGGATGATCGTAACGGTGGACACAAGGATCGTCAGCCACAGGCGGTCGCCTACCACGTCCGACACTGGCATTCGGTACTCGAAGGAATAGCCGAAATCGCCGTGAAGCATTCCGCCGACCCAGTTGAGATAGCGGATCGGCATCGGTTGATCGAAGCCATAGCGCGCCTTCAGATCTTCGATTTCCTGCATATCGGCCTTCTCGCCGATGGCCTTCAACTCTTCCACATAGCTTTCGAAAAAGTCGCCCGGCGGTAGCTCGATGATCGTGAAGATCAGCATCGAGATGAGCAGAAGTGTGGGTATCATCACCATGAAGCGCCAGGCGATGTATCGGATCATCTCACGCATGGTCGTACCAGAAAGTGTCAGGCATGTAGACGCCCAGATAGGACATGGGGTCGAACCCGTAGAGTCCATCCTTGGGAATGTTTCTCATGCGGCTGGAATGAACGATAGGCTGAAGCGTTGCATTGACGGTTCCGATCGTGAAAACCTGATCCGTATAGATGTTCAGCATTTCGTGCCAGATTTGCTCCCGCTCCCCATGGCTGGAAGCACTGCGCCATGCGGCAAAGAGCTTCGACAGCGCAATCGCTTCCGGCAGATCGGAAGGTTTGCCATCGCTGCCGCCGGAGAGATGATAGAGGCCCCAAAGCGGCCAGTGCATCTGGTCGTCGGTCGTGGGCGCCAGTTCCTTCGGCGACATGTCCGCCGTAGGCACGCCGTTGTCTAGCCCTTGCGCAACGGTCATTATCGTATCGCCGCCCTTGACGCGACGCCGCAGCAGTTCGCGCTGCGAGACGCGAACAAAGATCTTGATCCCGATCTCCGACCAGTGGTCACGAACGAGTTCGAGCACATCGCCCTCGACCGTGTTTTCGCCTGCGGTTTCAATGATGATCCGGGCTGAGCGACCGTCCGGCAACAACCGCTCACCCTCATCGCCACGCCTGTTAAGACCCGCATCGTCGAGCAACTTATTGGCAAGCGAGGGGTCGAATGCCGACCAGGCTTCGCGATATTCCGGCTTGAATAATGGACTTTCAGGAAGGATCGTATTGGAACTCTCACGCGCGAGGCCAAAGAACGCCGCTTTATTAATTTCGCGCCGGTTGATCGCGAGGGAAAGAGCGCGCCTTACACGCACATCCCGCCACAGCTTTCGCCAGACCTCATCCTTGCAATTGAGGTTTGGGAAGAAAACCACGCGCGACCCTTGAATCCGCTTCCAAAGGTCGACGGTGAGAGGATAGCGCTCCTCCGCATTCTTCAGGAAGGTGTAATCGGCGAAGTCCAGGTTTGTGACCTGCAGATCACTTTCGCCGGTTCCGGTCTTGGCAGCGACGAGATCGCCAGCGCTTACATCCATGAATATCCGGTCGATGTAAGGCAGCTGAAGCCCGTTCTCATCGACACGATGGTAATAGGGGTTCCGCTCAAAGACAAAACGGCCCGCCGGAGGCGCCGTTCGCGGTCGCCATGCATCAAGGGTCGGCAGATCGGGATTTTCGGGACGCACGGTGCGCGACATCTTCTGGTGCAAGGCAACCCAATCCTCGACGCCCTGCTGCTTGATTAGTTCGTCAAGCTTCTCTTTTGTTTGGTAGTTCACATGGAACTGCTTCAGATAGCTGGCTGGATGCATCAGACGCAGCGGCGACGGCGAGGCGATATCCGCCATAAAATCCGGATTTGCATCGTCCCAGCTGTAGCGGACAGTCAGCCGGTCCAGCACCTCGAACTTGGGCGGCTTGCCGCCGATCTTCAGGCTAGCGGGGACACCGCCCTTGTAGAGCTTCTTGTTGTGGAACATGTCGTCCCACACGTAGCGGAAATCATCGGACGTAAAGTCACTACCATCCGACCACTTGTGCCCCTCGCGCAGGCGGAAGGTGAAAATCCGATCTTCCTTGATCTCGAAGCTTTCGAGGATGTCCGGCGTCAGTTCGAGATGCTCGTCGTAGCCTGCAAGTCGCGAGTAGGAAAAAATCGGCGCATAGCGAATGTCGCGCTGGCTGCCGATCATCATGCGAACGGTACCGCCATGCCGCCCCGGCAGCTTACCGGTTTCCGCAAGCTTCACGATGCGTGGAGTTTTGGGCAGGCGTTCTGCAACAGGCGGCAAGGATGAGCCGTTCGCGCCAGATTGCAGAAACTCAGAGTCCTGAAAGGACGCGAACACACGATTTGGCACAAGAGTTGATGCAAGAAGAGCAAGCGCATGCCGACGGCTGATCATGGACGCAACTCCCGCACATCGACATTGCGGCGCGCCAGCACCAGATGGCCTTCCCCGAGATCTGCATGCGCAAGATCGCCCGGCGCATCCTCCAGAAACTGGCGTGCCCATTGCTTCTTAGCCTCGGCACTCGGCTGACCGATTGCAGCAAAGTCGAGGGGCCTATCCAGATTCGGCGTCGGGACAGCAGCCAAAAGCTTCTTCGTATAGGGATGTACCGGATTGCGCATGATCACGTCACAAGGCGCAATCTCGACAATGCGTCCGGCATACATGACGGCAACTCTGTCTGCCATGTAGTTCACCACGGCAAGGTTATGCGAAATGAACAAATAGGTCAGCCCGAGATCTTTCTTCAAATCCTTCATCAGATTGAGGATTTGGGCCTGAATGGATACGTCCAGCGCAGAAACCGGCTCGTCGCAAATCAGCAGATCCGGCCCAAGCGCCAGAGCCCGTGCGATTCCTATGCGCTGGCGCTGTCCGCCGGAAAAGCTGTGCGGATAGCGACCCATGGCGTTTTCCGGCAGACCGATGGCTCTGATCAGCCGCTTTACGGCGTCGAGGCGTGCCTTGGAGTCACCACGCTGATGGATTTCCAACGGCTCGCTGACGATATTTCGAACCGTCATACGCGGGGAGAGCGAAGAGATCGGGTCTTGAAACACCATCTGAATGCGCTGGCGCAACAGGTTGAGATCTTCGCCACGCGCGTTCAGAACGTCGATCGGTCCGCGCTCGCTTTGAAACAGCACCTCGCCCGCATCTGCGGTCACGCCTCGCATCAGGATCTTGCTGAGTGTTGTCTTGCCGCAACCGCTCTCGCCCACAAGGCCCAGCGTTTCGCCGCGTCGGATATCGAAACTCACGTCATTGACAGCAAGCGTCGCGGGCGATGCGCCCAGACCAAAGCCGCCGCCGCGTTTCGTGACAAATGATTTGGATATGTTTCGAACGCTCAACACCACATCAGTCTTAGCGTCTGCGTGCGTTTTGCGGTCTACGAGACCCACCGCATCGACTTCAATTTCTCGCAAGGGCTTCAACCGTGCGTCGCGAGGCATTTCGAAGTCTGGCACCGCGGCCATCAAGCCTTTCGTGTATGGATGGCGCGCATTCCGGAAGATTGCATCGACGGGCCCCGCCTCCATGACCTCGCCGCGATAGACGACAACCACTTCGTCGGCCATGCTTGCCACGACACCCAGATCATGCGTGATGAGCAGCATGGCCATGCCGAGGCGCGACTGAAGCTCACGCAACAGTTTAAGGATCTGCGCCTGGATCGTCACGTCCAGCGCGGTCGTCGGCTCGTCGGCAATCAGCAAGGAAGGTCCACAGACAAGCGCCATAGCAATCATGGCGCGCTGGCGCATGCCGCCGGAAAGCTCGAATGGATACATGTTGAAGGCACGGGCAGGATTGGAAAACCCGACCAGCGACAGCATTTCTTCGCAACGTTCCTGCCGCTCTTTCGGAGACAGTACGGTGTGAACCTTGAGGACCTCCTCGATCTGGTTGCCGATCGTATGCATCGGCGAGAAGGACGTCATCGGTTCCTGAAAGATCATACCGATACGATTGCCACGGATGCTGCGCATCTTGCGGCCCTCGTTGGGCAGGGCCAGCAGGTCGATGCGCTCTTTGGTATCAGGATCGTTGAAAAAGATATGGCCACTCGTTCGAGCGGCGGGGGTCTCGATGCCCATGATGGCACGACCAAGCACGGATTTTCCAGAGCCGGACTCACCAACCAGCGCCGTTACCTTGCCGGGCCGGATGCGCATGCTGATATTCTTGACCGCATGGATGCTGCCGCCCCACAGCGGGAAGGACACCGATAGTCCTTCGATGCGGAGCAAGTCGGTCTGCTCATTCATTCACGTATTTCCCGGCAGCCCTGTCCGGTCTCTTGATCAGGGCGGGTTCCCTTTGTTTTTTAAGACCGTATCGCAGCATATTGCCTATGTCTATGTTCCAAGCCTACAACAACGCAGACCTGATGCGCCATTTGCACCGGAAAGATTTCGGTAGGATGACGGCGACTTCAGATTGTTTGGCAAGCCTCGCAGTTTTGCCACTCAGAACGTCAGCCGCCCTTGCGATGGATCAATTGCTACGATGACCAAGCCCGAACTGCAGAACAAGGAACCGCGCGAAAGGCTGGAAGAGGCGCGTAAGCTCATTTCTGCTGGGGAATGGGAGGCTGCGGAAACAGTCCTTGCGTCGATTGCAGATTTGTCGATGGCGGGTCCCGCCTTGCGGTTGGGAAGCGAAACCGCGCTTGGCATGCCGCGCAAGGTTCAATCTGCGCTTATGAAAATCGCCAAGCTCCGTTCGGACAGCGTTACCAAAGCTGGCCTTCAGTTTTTGCTTGTCCCGCCGCCATCGCTCCTCTTGCCGCTCACGGAGTTCAGTCTGGAGGAGCGCAGGGCCATGAACGAACTCAACCGCCAGCCTGTCCCGCGTCTTTTGCATCAGATCTGGCTCGGGCAATTGCCTGTTCCGCCCTCGGCGGCAAAGTGGAAACGCCATGCTGAGCAGAATGGCTTTCGCTATCGGCTGTGGCGGGAGGCGGACCTGGAAGCTTTGAGTGTTCCTCGACATCCTGCCTTCATCGAAATGATGGAGGCGGGAGACCTGCCGGGAGCGGTTGATGTAGCGCGCTATTTCATCTTGCATGCACAGGGTGGGATTTATCTGGATTGCGACTGGTATCCGGCACGCGATGACCTAAGCTTTCCGGATGTCCTGCCCCTCATTGGATTGTCTGCCCTGCTGGAGAATATACCGCGCGAAACAGGGCTCGGCGGTGCATTGTTGACCAATTCATTCATTGCGACGCCTGCACGCCACCCGGTTTTTGCGCGTCTTCTCGACCTCATTCCCGAAGCCACACGCAGGCTGCCGGATGGCCCGGCCTGGTGGTCCACGGGACCGCTGATCATGACGCTTTTGTTCCGGCGCACGACATTCACAGTTCCCGATGCAGCTTTCGTCGCCGCCAATCTTACCCGCCGTGCGCCCATCGAAGATGTTGAAGTAGCACAGACAGCCGCGATCGCCTCCGGCAACGGTCTGCTGATCGGCTGGAAATCCTGGTAGATCAGCCTGCCATGAGTTCCGACGCACGGCGCCATTGGCACGCCTTGTGCTCAGCCGTCATGCGCAGGAAATTCTCCAGAAAGTCCCACGCAGCATCGTCATGAACGAGGTGGTGGGTCAAAATCCCAAGTGCCTCAACCGGCTGATCGAGATAGGCAATGAGTTCCTTGTACAAGGTCTCAGCGTCTCTCCCTCCCTGTACGCCATGCCAGTTCATGATGTCCACATGCGTATTGAGAAGCGGCAGCGGGAATGATTTTTCGCGCCCGAAGACAGACAGGGACCTATAGCCCAGCTTTGGCAATTGCCCTGCAATCTCGGAGGAAATCCGGTTCCACGGCGGCACCATCATGGGAATAAAACGCTGAACATGCAGCACCTGCAGCTTGCCAAAGCCAGCCTGGATCTCGTTCAGGATCACCGGAAGAGGACGATCGTTGCCGAGTTCCTGCTTCTTTGCGGGCGGCTTCGAATAGCTCTGATGAGACCACCCATGCACGGCGACTTCAACGTCTGGAAAGCGTGCCAGATATTCGACAAGCGGAAATCCGGTCTTTTCCGGAATAACCGCCAGCGTTGGCGGAACAGAATGTTGCAAACATAAAGCCATCAGCCGGTCGAGAGCAGGCGTCACGTCCACCGCATCGTCATCTCGCAGCCAGAGCGTGAGAGTGCGGCCCTCGGCAGCCAATTGATCCAGACGGTCGCGCCACAGAGTTTCGAACATGATCACCTCAAATTGGAACGGAGGATGGCATCCAGACGGACGGCAGCAGCCTCAAGGGAATGGATGCTCTCGGCGCGCTGCCGGGCTTTTTCGGCCAGTCTCGATCGCAGTTCGTCATCTCTTACCAGCAATCGGATGGCGTTGGCATAGTCCTCTGGATCCGAAGATTTGGTCAACAGCCCGGTCTCTCCGTGAGATACGACTTCAGGCACGCCGGCGGTTTCTTCTGCGATGACTGGCACGCCCGCAGCTTGTGCCTCTAGATAGGCCAAGCCGTAAGCCTCTCCATGCCCCGGCCAGACATAAATCCCGGCGCGCGACAGATGATCAGCAATCTGCTGCGGCTGCAATTGACCGAGAAACGATATCCGGCTTGACGAAAAGTTTGAAAAGCAGCCTTCAACCTCCGCTCTTGCTGGTCCGTCACCAATGATCGACAGCCGCCAGTCTTCATCCTTGATGAGCTGTAGCGCCGATGCGAGCGCCCGATAGCTATCGAGCTTATCGCCCTCACGCATCATCGCAACGGTAATCAGATGCCCTTGTTCGGGTTGAGGGACGAGGTCCCGGAATGGTGCCACATCAATGAACGGCGCCAGCCGTTCACAACGTGCCTCCGGGGCGGCATCCAGAATGCCCCGTCGGTCTCGTTCGGTCAGGCAGATGTTGACGGCTGCGTGCCTCAATCCCTCAAGGACAATTTCTTGCGAGAGCGCCCAATTGCCGATATTGCGCCGCCGCGAGTAGGACGACTCTGCAGTGACGTAGGGAATACCATGCCTGCGACAGAGATCCGGTCCGAGGAGATCGGGTGACTTGTAGTACGGATGATAGCAAAACCAGAGGTCTGGCTTCCCCTGATCGGCCCATAGGGTATCGATACGGCGTATTTCCTGCTGGGCATCCATGGCGAACTGTTCCGCAACGTCCGGCGTCGCTGAATAACTGCGCAGTTCTGAAACGACGTCCACCTCATGACCTGCCATAGTCAAGGCCCTTATCAACTGACGGGCCATCAGCCGGTCCCCCGAAGGAACAGCGTGATGAGGAGACTTCAGTGGAGCATAGAAAGCGATTTTCATAGTGCTGAGATAGGAACGAGTGCGCCACTCTTTGCAAGTCTGCCGATCAGAATTAATTGATGCGCTTCTGCCCGTGCTTGCCTATCTAACCTTTACCGCACCCTTGACACAGGTGGTATGGAACCTCAACTGAGCGCGACGGAAAAGCGCTTCGTGCACCATCGCACGCAAAACATCGCAGCATCACGGAGAAAACCCCTTGAGTCAGGCAGAGATCGCGAACCATCCTCTTGTCACCGCGATCCGCTCAAAGACGATCAAGGCCGGTGTGATCGGTCTGGGCTATGTCGGCCTGCCGCTCGCCATGAGCATTTCACGCGCCGGCTTCCAGACGCTTGGTTTCGATATCGATGCCGACAAAATGGTGCGGATCGACGCGGGCAAAAGCTACATTGAGGCGGTGCCAAGTGAGGTTCTTGCTGCCGAACGAGGCGCAGGCCGCTTTTCCGCTACAGATGATTTTGCGCGCCTTGCAGAATGCGATGTAATTGCGATCTGCGTTCCGACGCCGCTGACGCGTTACCGTGACCCGGACTTGAGTTTTGTTGAAAACACCTGCCGCCAGATCGCGAAAGTGCTGCGGCCCGGGCAGTTGATCGCGCTGGAGTCGACCACCTATCCCGGAACGACCGATGAGATCATGCGCCCCATTCTGGAAACCTCCGGCTTGAAGGCGGGTGAGGATTTCTTTCTCGGCTATTCGCCTGAACGAGAAGACCCCGGCAATCGCGACTTCAACACCTCCACGATACCCAAGGTCGTCGCGGGCGATGGCGAGCTTGCCAGTGAAATGATGAAGGCTTTCTATGGCGCCGTGGTCGATAGAATTGTCCCCGTTACTTCCGTGCGGACAGCTGAGGCGGTTAAGCTAACGGAAAACATCTTTCGCGCCGTCAACATCGCTCTCGTCAACGAGTTGAAGCTCGTCTATGACGCAATGGGCATCGATGTATGGGATGTGATCGAGGCGGCCAAAACCAAGCCGTTCGGCTATATGCCTTTCTATCCGGGTCCGGGCCTTGGCGGTCACTGCATTCCGATCGACCCTTTCTATCTGACTTGGAAGTCACGCGAGTTTGAGCAGCCGACCCGCTTCATAGAACTCGCGGGCGAGATCAACACATCCATGCCACGCTATGTGGTGGAAAAGCTTGCCGAAGGGCTCGACCGTCGCCTCGGCAAAGCGCTCAGCCGCTCACGCGTCTTGATCATGGGCTTGGCCTATAAAAAGAACGTGCCTGACATTCGAGAGAGCCCCTCGCTCCGCCTGATGGAGTTGATCCTCGAGCGCGGTGCGCAGGTGGAGTATCACGATCCGTACCTCGAAGAGATCCCCAAAACACGCGAATACGGGCACCTCAAGGGCCGCAGATCGGCGAACCTCGATCAGGCGACCGTCAGCGATTTCGATGCGATTGTGATCGCGACCGACCATGATGCGGTCGACTATGCGAGCCTAGAACAGTGGGCTCCGTTGATCATCGATACCCGCAATGTCTACGGGCGGCGGGGAATTACCTCGGACAAGCTCATCAAGGCCTGATCGACTGGAGAAGATTTTGAGCAGACTCGATAGTTTCATCAACCGCATGAGCGCCCAGCGCGATCTGTTGAATCATGTGCGTGATAACCTGGCCTTACCGGAAGGAGGCGAGATTTTCGAAATCGGTCTCGGGAATGGCAGAACCTATAGCCATCTGCGGGAAAATTTCCCGGAGCGGCGCGTCATCGCCTTTGACCGGAAGCTCGCTTCACATGCCTCTGCAACACCTGCAGCGGAAGATTTTGTCGAGGGCGAGATCCGGGAAACGGGCCAGGCCTTCGTTGACCGACGGGCCGCACTGGTGCATGCCGATATCGGCACAGGCTATGATGACAAGGACGCGATTACCCTGACATGGCTTCCGCAAATGGTGTCCGGCATGCTGAAAAGCGGCGGCGTGGCGGTCAGCGGCCTGCCCCTCGATCATCCAGACCTGGAACTGCTCCCTCGCCTCCCCAGCATCACGGAAGGTCGCTATTTCTACTACAGACGGCGCTGACTACTAAACAATTGCTGCGGGGGCAAATTGCTTCCCGACCGGACCCATACGGTCCCGAAGCGTCTCGGCAAGGACGCGGCTGATCTCGAAACTCATTCTCGGATTGTCGGAAACGAGCCGCAGCAGGCAGTCGCGACTGATTTTCAGCGCCTCGGCTTGCGTCAGGGCGGTCGCGGTCATGGCTCGCGGCTGGTCGGAAAGGAGGCACATCTCTCCCAGCATGGAGTTTGGTTCCGCTTGCGTCGTTTCACACCGTCCGCATGGACTGGAAGCGGTGAGCCTAACGTTCCCACTCAGAAGAACGAAGGTCGCTTCGGGAACATCGCCTTGCATGAAAATCGTGTCGCCTGGCTCATAACAGATGCGATGAGAAGCGAATGCAAGCAGTTTGAGCTTACAAGGATCCACCCGGTTGAAGTACGGAATGTTCCGCAACAGCTCGACTTCTTCCCTCAGCAACATTGCGCCGCATACCCCCTTCACGCGCCGGCCGCCTCCCTACTCAGGCAACCAACGATCTGAATATTCCACTGTCCCGATCCAGCGCCTCGAACGTCCCGTCTTCAGCAACCGTGCCGCGGTCGAATACAATCACTCGATGAAACAAACGTGACAGGGAAGTGTTAGAAAGAACCCAAATGACTGTCGGATCATTGTCCTGTTCCTTCAGGAAATCAATAACAGCCTTAACGATCTCCTCCTGGACGCGTCTATCCAATCCTGGCAGGGCGCGGTTAAAGATGTAGAAATCCGAACGTCTGACCAGCGCCCGCGCAAGGCTCAGCTTGTGGCGCTGCGTGAGGGTCAGGCGACGCCCTCCCGTCCCCACTTCGAAGCTCAACCCAAGCGCAATGAAGCTCTCGAACAATCCCTTTTCGCGCATGATTTCGCCGGCAATCTTCCTGATCTTTGCCGGGGCATCCGCCACCCGGTTAGAAAGTTTACCGAAGAGCACGTTCTCGCGCAGCGTAGCAGCAGCCATGTAACGGTGGGGATCATATCGCTCGATCCGGTCTCGCAGGTTTACGGGCAGATTGGCGTAAAACTTGTCCCGCGCGGCCACCACCGCATCCATGATATCCTGCGACAAGACGCCGAAACGATAGCGCGGCTCGATATAGTGAAGACTGAGGCGGACGATTGAACGCGCCTCCTGTTCCGTTATGCCTGCTCCTGTGCGGGACTGCATGCGCTGCAGCAATTGCTGATAGCTGGCGATGTCCTCTGCATTGATGCGGTCGAGTTGCTGAAAGAATGGATGCTCCGGTGGCAGATCCGCAAAGATCTCGACCAGATCGTCTGCGATTTTCAAGCCCATCTCATAGAGCATGTCGTAAAGACCGCTGATTTCGAGCACCTCGAAAAGATATTCGCTTTCGGTTACGTCACCATCAGAGCTGGATGAAATGCTTGTTGCAGCAAACAGAAGATTCTCCGCAACGGTCGCTTCGGGGTTATAGGCCGCGGGGTCAAAATGAGCGACAATATTCGAGAGCCCTTCAGCCTGAAGGGTTTCTCTCAAGGAATGACGCATCTCGACGACCCGACTCGCCAGCGCAGGGTTTTCCTCCGGATCCAGATAGGAGTGGAGCGCAAGCTCCATGACATCCGGCGTCAGCTGAACAGCATCCAGCGCACGCATCAGTGATTGCTTGAGGTCGTCATCAAACCCGCGCAGAACTGACGTCGAACGACGATCTATCCAGTCCGCATTGAGGTCTAACGCGCTATTGCCAGCCAGTTCCGCCTCGCGGATCTCCCAGCTTCGATGGGCCGCTTCTTCACCGCTATAGGAAACGGTCGTCGTCGGCGCGTGTTTCAATCCGTAGAGCAGATTGTCTTTCAGGCTGCCATGAAAGAAGTAGCTGTCTGCCGAAGCATAGGTGATCTTCCGACCTGAAACCGCCTCCGGCAGTTCCAGCAAATCGGTATCGCCGAGACTAACGCGACCGGACGCAGGCCAGACAATACGGGCGAAGGATTCCGCCAGGCTCTCCCCCCCGTTGCCTGAATTGTCGATGATGGCAACGGTTTCTCCGCGCTCGATCTTAAGTGTCACATTGTCCAGTGTCTTTGCGCCACTTCCGTCGATAACCGTCAAATTCTGGGCCGCGAGAACCGTACCCGTATGGGCAGGCGTAACAGGCTTCACCTCATGCAGGGACGGATCGACGAGTTGCCCCGGTTCAAATTGTTCCAGAACCTGCTCATACTTGACCTGAACATCCTGGCGAGACTGATCCCAGTCGATCAACTCCTTCAACGGACCCGGCAAGTCTTTATAGGCGTTGATGACGGCAACCAGCTGGCCAACATCGAGCGAACCCTTGAGCGCGAAGTAGCCGCCGATGGAATAGAACAGAAACGGCGTCAGCTGAGAGAGGAAGTTATTCACGAATTTAACGAGAAATTTCCATTGATAGAGCTCGTAGCGGATCTTGTAGATATGGCCGAGCCGATGCGCGATATCTGCGCGCTCATAATTGCTCGTATCGTAAGTGTGGATCGTATCGATGCCGTCGACGATCTCCCCCACCTTTCCTGCCAGATGACGCGCCGTGATCTGGCGCTGACGTCCAAGATCGATGAGCCGACGCCGCATTTTCGGAATGATGCCCACCTGAATGGCAACCATGACGAAGGCGATCATCCCGAGCGCAAGATTTTGGAGGAAAATGAAGAAGAGCGCCGCCGCAGCCTGCCCGCCGAGCATGACCGGTTGAACGAAAGCATCTCCGGTAAAGCCGCCGAACGGCTCCACCTCGTCTTTGACCATCGTTGAGACTTCGGCTCCATGGGCCTGTTTCAATGCGCTTGGCGGAAACCGTAGAACCCGGTCTACCAGTTCGAAACGGATTCGTCGCAACAGCCTTTCACCCAGACGGCCCTTGTAGGTATTTATGTAGAATTTGAAGAGGCCGTTGACGATGACGAGAAACAGAAAGACACCGCTCAAGGCCATGAGCATGGACATCCGATCCAGCTCGAAGCCCTCGAAACTCCAGCTCAGATCGGTGAACGGGACCGCAAGGGTGAACTCCATGAACAGCGCCGTAGAGTCCGCCGTTTCAAAACCGCTTCCCTGAATCGGCCCGTTGATGATCTGCTTCGGCAAATCAAACGCGGCGAAATAAGGGATCATGGAAAGCAGCACGATGGCCAGGATGAAGACCTGCTGCCGCCGGGTATGCTTCCAGATATAGCGTAATAGGTTGCGTTCCATGGCCGGCGTTTCATCGATCTCATAACAAACCGATTTACGGCCGAAGCACGAGACGGTTCAAAGAATGAACCTATACAAAGTCTTGTGCGTGCAGCCAATCGGATTGAAATACCCCTACGAGGCCATAATGCCGAAAGTTTGGTCGGGTGTGTCCGTTTCGCTGCATCGACCGAAGCAGGGTTCTTCGTTGTTTCGATGGCAAAAAATTTGCACAAAACTTAGACACGCAAATATTATAAACAAAGCATCGATGCGGACCGAAACCAGCGTTCTGTTTGTATAGTCAAAAGAGGCAGAAAACATAGATCCGAGGGGAACATCGCTGCGGGCGACCAAGTTCGAAAACGGGAGCAGCCATCATGCTGAAAAGACATTTCCTCAAGGCGGCCGCCTGTGCCGTATTCTTCCTGGGCGCATCTCTGAGTGCCCACGCCGAGGATATCCTTGCGAAGGCAAAAACTGCCGGGGTTCTCAAGGTCGGAACAGGGACGGCTTTCGCGCCGTTCGATTTCATTGAAGCCGGTACGCATTCGGGTCTTAACGTCGATCTGTTCGCCGAACCGGGCAAGGAACTGGGCGTAAAAATTGAATGGGTAACCCTGCCGTGGGAAGGCGTATTGCCCGGTCTGGAGGCCGGGAAGTTCGATGTCGTCGCATGACCGGCAACTATTACCAAGGCTCGCATAGAGCGCTATCGCTTCACATCGCCGATCGCGCAGGCGACTGTGGCCATTCTCAAGAAGGCCGGCGCGCCTATCAGCAAGGCTGCCGATATTGCAGGTCTGTCACCCCGGCAGATTTTCATGCGCATCAAAGCGCCTATTGCGCTAAGGTTGACGTTCCCGGCCCTCGTGAACGAGGCCATCATGATCCTAAAATCCTCCTCGCTGGGCTCGGTCTTAGGAATCGTGGAGATAACACGCATGGTGCAGGATCTGGCGTCCGCAACCTGCATACCAATCGAGATCTTTTCATTTGCCGCCATCATCTACCTGGCGATCTGCTGGATTGTCGCGATGACAGGCAAGTATGTCGAACGCTCTCTTCCGGGTGCACGAAATGATGTTCGATCCAAACGTCATCCTGCGTCATATGCCCGAAATCATCAGTGGCACGGCGGTCAAGCTGGCGCTCTGGATCGCATGGATGTTGCTTGGCGTCATTCTCGGTTTCATCATCGCGACCCCGCGGCGCTATGGAAGTCCGCTGCATGGGTCTTTCAATGCCGCAAAACCGCTATGTGGCGGCCCGCAACACGTAAGGACCGGGGTGGCGTGAAGCCACCCCGTCCAATTCAGCCTTCGTCAGAACCGGGCGTGCGCCCAGAAATGATCTCGCGCTTGCCGACATGGTTTGCAGGACCGACAAGACCCTCCTGTTCCATGCGTTCGACCAGCGAGGCCGCGCGGTTGTAACCAATAGACAGGCGCCGCTGGATGTAGGAAGTCGAGCACTTGCGGTCTTTCATGACGACCTTGATCGCCTTCTCGTACAGATCGTCACCCTCGTCCGCACCCATGTTGGTGCGGTCGAATACTGCGCTTTCTTCCTCGGCCTCGGCCTCGATTTCGCTCTCATCCTCAGTGACCGTACCCAGGTAGTCTGGACGACCCTGCGCCTTCAGATGTGTCACGACATGTTCGACTTCCGCATCGGAAACGAACGGTCCATGCACACGCATGATACGTCCGCCGCCTGCCATGTGCAGCATATCGCCCTGCCCCAGCAGATGCTCGGCACCCTGCTCGCCCAGAATGGTACGGCTATCGATCTTGGATGTGACCTGGAAGGAAATGCGCGTTGGGAAGTTCGCCTTGATCGTGCCGGTAATGACATCGACTGACGGACGCTGTGTGGCCATGATCAGGTGGATACCGGCAGCACGCGCCATCTGCGCCAGACGCTGGATCGCGCCTTCGATCTCCTTGCCTGCGACCATCATCAGGTCAGCCATTTCGTCGACGATGACGACGATGTATGGCATCGGTGAGAGATCGAGTTCCTGATCTTCGTAGACGATCTCGCCAGAATGCCTGTCGAAGCCAGTCTGGACGCTGACCGTGATCGTCTCGCCTTTCTCCCGCGCCTGTGCCGCGCGCTGATTGTAGCCATCGATATTGCGAACGCCGAGACGCGACATCTTGCGATAGCGGTCTTCCATTTCGCGAACCGCCCATTTCAGCGCCAGTACGGCCTTCTTCGGATCGGTCACGACCGGAGTCAACAGGTGTGGAATGCCGTCATAGACGGACAGTTCCAGCATCTTGGGGTCGATCATGATCATGCGGCACTCTTCCGGGCGAAGCCGGTACAGCAGCGATAGAATCATGGTGTTGATGGCAACAGACTTACCGGAGCCGGTTGTCCCGGCGACCAGCAGGTGCGGCATCTTCGCCAATTCAGCAATGACAGGCTCGCCACCGATCGTCTTGCCAAGGCACAGCGGCAGGCGATGCTTGGTCTCCCAATAATCCTCGCACTCGATGAGTTCGCGGAAGAAAACCATTTCGCGCACGGCGTTCGGAAGTTCGATACCGATGACGTTACGTCCGGGGACTACCGCAACGCGCGCCGAAAGTGCTGACATCGAACGGGCGATATCGTCGGCCAGACCGATGACACGGGACGACTTGACACCCGGAGCTGGTTCGAATTCGTAAAGCGTGACAACGGGACCGGGGCGAACATCGATGATTTCACCCTTGACGCCGAAATCCTCCAGAATGCTTTCCAGAAGGCCCGCGCTCTGCTGAAGCGCGTCAGGTTGCAGCGCCTCGGTCTGCTGTCCATACGGCTGCTGCAGAAGAGAAATCGGCGGGAATTCGTAATTCTCGTCGCTCGGACGCACGGTACGATGATCGTCAAGGCCAGGAAGCGTAATAGTCGGACGTGATGAGATCGGTACGATGGTTCTGGGCGGCTGAGCCACCTGTGCAACGGGCGGTTCGAACACCACTTCCGGAACAGGCGCGGCAACCTGATGCTCGGTGGCGGTTATCAGCGACTGAGCCGTCTCTTCAACGAGCAGCGGAAGGTCATCAAGCGAATGAGTGCCCTGCCACACCGTGGTCCAGTTGAAGGATACCGTATTGGAAATCGTCAACTGATTGGCAACGGCGACATAAGGTGCAACCGGCTCAGCAGCCGAAACCTGCGGAGGTTGGGCCGGCTCGACTGCGGCAACCGATGTCTGCGGCTCTGCGCGCCTTACTTCGCGATAAAGGGAAACGATCGAATTTTGCAAGGCAGGACGTGGTTGGCGAATGACTTCGGCCGGACGACGCGGCAGGAATGGCGTCGCGACCGGAGCAGAGGTGACAGCGACGTCGGCAACCGGCAAATCACCCTCGAAGAACGCAAAGTCAGAAAGCCATGGCAGGCTGGTTTCCGGCTTTGCAGTCATCGGCTGTGCCAACTCTGGCTGGACGGAAGCCTCCGGGCTCTGCGGCGCTGATGGCTGCACCGCTTGCGACAAGGGCGTCGGTGTCTCTACCTTCGCCTCTTCCGCCTTCTGTTCGGGCTCCTCCGGCTGATAGTTCGGGCGCGCCCGCTTCACGATCAAAGCTCGCGGTGATGGCTGCGGCCGAACCTTCGGCTGAACCGGCTGGTTGGCAACCGGCTGCTGCATGGCCTGCGCTGCCCCCTGCAGGGCATTTACCAGCAATTCCGGCGCTAGCGTTTCGGCTACCGCTTCAGGCTTGGCCATATCGAGCGGCTCAACCAGGCGGCTTTCCGCAGCGGGCTTGCGTTCTTCCGGCGCCAGCGGTGAAAGCTCGTTACGGGTGCGCTTTGGAATGGCGCTCTCCGGCGTGCGCGTAAAGCGAACATTCGGCGCAAGCTTGAATGCGGCCTGCCACGGCGCCTGATCCAGTGGCACCTCCGGCGGGCGCGCGGCGGTCGTCATCCGGTTATCCCGAACGGGTTGACCCTGCGGATCGGGTTCCGCAGAAGATTCGTTCTGAAGGGAATTGGGGAAGTTGTTTCGATTGAATTGCATGATACCGACCGCGTACAAAATGGCATCACTATGAGTAAAAAATAAAGGTTAATGCCTCCTTTAGATTAGGGTGAGGGTATGGTCGCAAAGCTCTGAAATTTGCCCATGAAAATCAAGGTGACGCGATGCTATGCAACTGAAATAAAAACATAATTTTTTAGCCAATTTTCCAGCGTAAGCATTCACTTTTCTTCTTCAAGCCTACCCGAAGGATTGCTCTGAGAGCATGTCTTCCGCCTCATCGCGATCCATGGCGAATACCTTGGCCCCAACCTCGAATGAAAAACCTTGACGGGCAAAAGCCGAAAGCTCTTTCGCCTTCTGCTTGTCATCCAGCTCCGTCCGTCTGAAGGGTCCAAAGCCACGGCGGCGGGCATAGATGACGGCTGCTAGGAGGTCGTTTGCTTCACTCACCGCTTCGTCGGCAATTTCGCGAGCCACACCCTTCTGCACCAGCGTCTGGCGGATTGCCTTCTTCGATTTTCCGGCACGTTGAGAGGAGCGCGCGCGGATATCGGCATAGGCGTTGTCGTCCAACGCCTTCACGCTGTAACCAAATGCGACAGCTTCCGCTGCCAGAGCAGTTATTTGCTCCACAGTAATACCCTCGAATTTTTCGCGCGCCTTGCGTGCAATAGCATCAGCCAATTGTCGCTCGGTCATCATCCGCTTCGAGAGACGGTAGGCCGCAGAATTCTTGGCCCAGGCCAGCATGCGTGGCGTGGGCTTCGTCTCTTGCTCGTCACTTTCACTTGTTTCCATCATCCCGTTTTATCGGATTGGATGCTGTCCTGTGAAGCGACCGGCACTGAAATTCACGCCGAGGCTATGGCCTCGATCTTCTGCATACCGCCAACGATCGCGCTGAAATCGCTCCAAACGGACCTCGCGCCGTTTCTCCAGCCATCCAGGTTTTCCGGCTGCAAGACCTTTCCACCCTTTGCGGCAGCCTGCTCCATCGATCGGGTCTCATCTTCGACAATCAGCCGGTTGAAATACTCCGCCCCCTCCTGCGCAGCCTTGGTCATAACCGCCTGCTCTTCCGCGGAGAGCCCGGCCCAAAAGCTTGCTGCAAAATAGACCACGCCAGAAGCGCGGATATGAGCGGTTTGCGTCAGATACGGCACGACCTCGTAAAGCTTGAACCCGGCATAGGCTGACTTCGTCAGATCCATGGCATCCGCCACGCCGGTCGAAAGTGCATTATAGGTTTCCGTGATTGGAATACCGATGGGAGAGGCGCCATAGGCGCTCCAAAGCTTGGTATGAAGCGGGCTTTGAATGACCCGGATACGTTTTCCGCGAAGTCCTTCCGGCGACGTAATCGGCTCCTTTGTCAGCAGGTGGCGAGCACCATAGTCGATAAAGGCCGTGGCAATGAAATTCTGTGTCGCGAGTTTCGCTTGAAGCTCCGTTCCAGTTGTTCCTGTGACTATCCGGCGAAGATGTGCCGGATCCTTGAACAGGAAAGGCAGATCAAGGATCTGCAGTTCCGGCACCCAACCGGAAAGAGCCGAAACGGTCGAGAGGCTTGCCTGCACGGAACCGAGGCGGCTCGCCTCTGCCACCTCCTTTTCCCCGCCCAACGCGCCGTTCGGCACGATGTTGAACCGGAAACGACCGGGCAGTTTTGCTTCAACCTGCTGTGCGATGAAGCGCCAGATCTTCGTCTCCGGCTTGTCCTCGCCAAGGAGAGAGGCAACCGTGATCGTCGTCGTCTTGGCGAATGCCGAACGGGCCAGAAACGGTGCGGCGAGCGCAGCGGTCATGGTGCTTGTCACAAAAAGACGGCGCGAAATGGCAGACATGTTCTGAGACCTTTCAGAAAAGCAACGTGCCAAGGCACATTAAAAACAGGGATACAAGCAGCGCAGCCAAATAAGGCAGGACGGCGCGAAACAGCTGTGATGCAGGAACGGACGTTACGCCCGAGACGACATAGATGAGCATGCCGAGCGGCGGGGTCAGGCCATGGATCATCAGGTTGACGACCAGAATGACGCCGAAATGGATGGGATCGAGACCGGCTGCGGCGGCAGCCGGCACAAGAATAGGACCAAGCAGCAGGATCGCTGCACCGATATCAAGCACCAGACCGGCGACCAGCAGAACAAGGTTCGCCATCAACAGAACCAGCCCCGGTGAACTGCCCAGCGAATGGACGATTTGCGTCAACGAGGCTGCTACGCCATCCACCGCGAGCAAAAACGCAAAGGGCGCGGCAGATCCGATCAGCAGGCCGATGGCTCCCGCTTCCAACGCCGACTGTCGAAAACACGACCATATGCTGCGGGAAGCCGAACGCGCGGCGAATGACAGCAGAAGCGTGAAGCCTGCGGCGAGCGCCGCTGCCTCCGTCGGCGTCACAACGCCAAAGCGGATTCCGGCAACGACGATAATACCCAATCCAAATGCGGGAATTGCGCTTCTGGCCGCACTCCACCTCTGCCGACTGCTTGCCTTATTCATGGATGGCCCGGCCCTCACGGACAGGCTTATCGCAACGGCGAGGCAGAGCGCCATCAGACCTCCCGCGAAAAAACCTCCGGCCAGCAGCGAACCGACCGAGAGATTTGTCGCCGAGGCCAGCAGCAGGAATGCAATAGAGGGCGGAATGACATTGTCGAGTACGGAAGAGGCAGCGATGATCGCTCCCGCCTGCGCAGGTGGATAACCATTTCGCACCAGTTGCGGCTGAAACGTGGACGCGCCAAAGGCAGCGTTCGCGACGGATGAGCCAGACGCACCTGAAAAAATGACACTGGTCAACAGGACAGTCTGCGCCAGTCCTCCCTTTCGATGACCGACAAGGGAGGCTGCAAAGGCGACCAGTCGCTCCGCGGTGCCGGAAACCGTGAGCAATGCACCGGCCAGAAGGAAGAAGGGAATCGACAGAAGCAAAAAGCGCGACATTCCATTGATGGCGGACGAAACGAGTGCCGGTTCCGGCAATGCGCCTCCGAAGAGTGGAGCGAAACAGGCGGCGGCGAGGAAAGCATGTGCCAGTGGTGCCGAAACCAGGAGGCCGAACCCGGCGATCAGCGCCATGAAAAGGCTGGGCGGCCAATCGCTATCAACCGTCGCGATTTTCGATGACCCGTAAAGCAGTCCGGCAATCACCAGCGATACGAACAGTCCCCGTATCTTACCGGCAAGCACGCGATCGCAGCCGAGCATGACGAGCAATAACAGACCACCCGTGACGAAGAAGGAAAATCGTATCCATTCCGGTAGCCCAAGCGTGGGCGATACCCCTCCAATCGCTGAAATGCTGGACGACGCCCCATTGACCAACCCGAGCGCAGCCGTAACCGAGATTGCATCTGCAGCGATATCGAATGTGCTTCCACAAGAGCTTGGAAGCCACCGCCGCAAGATATCGAACCGCATGGAAAGAGGGCCACGATAGGCAAGCGGCATCGCAAGCGCAATGAGCGCAAGATGCAGCCAGATCGCCAATTCTTCCTGCCCGAGAAAGCCGGTCCGGAACAGGTAGCGGGCGGCGACGTTTGCCAGCACCAGCACAAGCAGGACTGCCATGAGGCCTGCAAGCGCGTTCCCCAGCAACCGCTCCAGCCTATCGCGAAAGCCCGCAATCAAGCAGTCCACCAGCCATGGAAATGATGCACCGGCCCGCGGCCTGAACCAACCTTCAACGCCACACCCGCTTTCAGGGCGGCGTGAAGATAGGATTTTGCGGATTGGGCAGCTTTTTCGAGAGAGGCTCCCTTTGCCAGTTCCGCGGCCAGCGCGGCAGCCAGCGTACAGCCGGTTCCGTGATCATTGCTGGTTTCGATGCGCTCTGCCGTCAAATCCACTGTCTGGTTTGCCGTGATCAGGAAATCCGTACTTTCAGCCGAACTGCCATGCCCGCCTTTGATGAGAACGGCCTTTGCGCCGAGGGACAATATCTGTCGTGCCTGTACCTGCATCTCATCTGCGTTTTCCGCGACCGGCCTGCCCGTCAGCAAGGCCGCTTCAGGCAGATTGGGGGTCACGACCGCAGCGAGCGGTATCAGTCGGTTTCTCAGCGTTTCGATCGCATCTTCCCGCAGCAAACGATCGCCAGAGGTGGCAACCATTACCGGGTCCACGACAATCGGCCCCGCAAAAGCGGCCAATTCGTCGGCAATGGTTGCAATGGTTTCACTGCGTGACACCATGCCGATCTTCAGCGCATTGACCGGAAAATCTGAAAAGACCGCGCGCATCTGTGCTGCAATCATGGCCGAGGTTATGTCCTCCACAGCCGTGACGCCGCGTGTGTTCTGCGCGGTGATCGCCGTGACAACACTGGCGCCATATACTCCGAGTGCGGAAAAGGTCTTCAGATCAGCCTGAATTCCCGCGCCGCCCCCGCTATCGGATCCGGCTATCGTCAGGGCAATGGCAGTCATTGTGCATGATCCTTCAAACTAGCATCCACAGCTCTGCGGAAGGATGCGGTCGCTTCGGCAATATTCGATGCCCTGAACAAAGCTGAAATGGCCGCAACACCATCCGCACCTTGCGCGATGACCGAGCCGATACGGTCCACCGAAATTCCGGCAATCGCTCCGACCGGGAGAGACGGGTTCAACTGTCGGATCTGGTCTCGCAAGTTGCGCAGACCTTCCAGGCCTAGCGGCGGATCAGGATTGACCTTTGACAGAGTCTCGAACACGCCGCCAATGCAGGCGTAATTAACGGGCGCGCTTCCCGCATAGTCGGCATCAGCAGGCTTCTTGACCGTAAGGCCTATGATCGCATCCGGCCCCAGCAAGCGACGGGCCGTTTCGGCGTCCATGTCCTCCGCGCCGAGATGGACACCGTCCACCCCAGCAGCGAGCGCCACATCGACCCGATCGTTGATGACGAGCGGAACTCCTGTTGCAGCGATAGCCTGCCGTATTGCTGAGGCTCGTTCTATCATCATCCGGGTGGAAGCGGATTTATCGCGATACTGCAGAATGGTGGCGCCGCTCTGCGCAGCAATCGCCGCCAGTTCAGGCAGGTGGCCTACATCGCTTAAGGATGCGTCGACAATGGCGTTCAATCTGTAGTCCACCTGTCTCATGCTTCTATCCTTACCCGATGATTGAGTTCAGTCGCGTCAAGAGACGCAAGTGCGTCGAGAAAGGCTGGCTCGAATGTTCCGGGTCCACGTGCATGGGTGGCGGCGATCTCGGCGGCACTGCCGGTGACTGACAACGCGCAGGCCGCGGCAACCAAGGCATCGGCCTCAACTGCCATGAAGGCGGCAATAACGCCACCTGAGAGGCACCCGGTACCAGTAACCTGTGCCATCCAGGGATGACCATTGCGGACCGAAACACGCCGCTCGCCATCGGCCAGTTCATCAACCGGCCCGGTCTGGATGCGAAGGCTGGCGCGCGTATCGCCAATCACGCTCATTTCTGCCCGATTGCCGCGCACGATGGTGGGGCCGAGTGAAATAAGCTCGCGAGCGAACTCCAGCCTGCCGGGTGAATAATCGCAGTGAACAGGATCCATGATCCACGGCTTCCCGCCGGCATTCGCCACATCGACTGCAATACGGATCACGGCCCGGCGCTCGGCATCCAATGTGCCGAGATTGATGGTCAGCGCATCTGCCTTTGCTACGAAGTCGGCGATTTCATCGCGGGAGGAGGTCATCGAAGGAATACCGCCCACGACGGTGATGCCATCTGCTGTAAACTTCTGGACCACGGTGTTCATCAGGCAATGGACACGCGGCCTCTGGGCCCGAACACGGGTCAGAAGCGCTCCTGCATCTTCAGCAGTCGGCTGCCGCTTGACGCCACTCATTTCAGCTCCACCGCAATATCGTCTACAGCTGGCGCCTTGGGGATCAAGCCACTCTCGGCCATGAAGGTGCCAAAGCGCTGATAGCGGGCACGATCCAGCGCGGCAGGTCGCTTGGCAAGGCGTGGCAGCGTGTCGACAAAGGCCTTTCGGTTCAGCTCGTTGTCCAGATCGGGATAGGCCTTGAGAAAGAGGGCGAGAGCCTCATCCGGATGATTGGTCAAATATACGGCCGCCTTTTCCACGGCCTGGAGAAAACGCGGAAGACGGGGATCTGCAGCAAGCTGTTTGCGGGTCACGAAGACAAGCTCGTCGTAAACCGGCACGCCGTGCTCTTCGGGGAAGAATACCTTGCCTTCATGACCTTCGATCCGCATCTGGGTCAGCTCGAAGTTTCGAAAGCCGCCAATCGTGGCGTCCACCTTCCCGGCAATCAGGCTTGGCGAGAGCGAGAAGTTGACGTTGACCAGCTCCACCTCGGAGAGCTGTACGCCCTCCCCGGCCAGCATGCGCTTCAGCATTGCATCCTCGAACCCGGAGACCGAGAAGCCGATTTTCTTACCCTTGAGATCCTTGAGTGACTTGATTGGCCCATTGGCCAGCACTGTCACCGTGTTCAGCGGCGTTTCGACCAGTGTACCGAAGCGCACCAGCGGCAATCCAGCGGTAGTATCGAGATAGAGGTTGGGCTGATAGTGGATGCCGATATCTGCCTCGCCCGTCGATACAAGACGCGGCACGGCGGAGGGATCCGCAGGCGGAATGAGCTTCACCTCAAGTCCTGCCTCCGCGAAATAGCCCTTCTGCTGTGCCACAACCAGCGGCGCATGATCGGGGTTCACGAACCATTCCAGCAAAACATTCAGCTTGTCTGCGGCATAGGCAGACGCAGGCACGGCAAGAGCAGCCAGCGCGACGAGCGCTGCAAGAAAGCGTTTCATGAAGAAAGTCCCGGTTTGAATTGAGCGGAAAAAGGAGTTTTGTAATTGAACTCGCGCGCCCAGGGAGCGAAGCCCGCCGTCACGCGGTCTACTCCGAGACGAAGAGCAAGCGTGTAAAAGGCCAGCACGCCCATGGCGGCAAACATCACATCGGTCTGCAGACGCGCATTGGCTTGCATCATGACAAAGCCAAGGCCGCCCGCTGCGCCGACCCATTCGCCAACAACCGCACCCAGCGGTGCCAGCGGGGCAGCTATCCTGAGACCGGAAACCAATGAGGGCAGTGCCAGCGGAAGGCGTAGATATCGAAGGGTTTGCCAGTGGCTCGCCTGCGTCAGCGCCGCGGCATCCAGCATGGCGCTATCGGTTCGGCGCAGGCCATCGTAAAAGGCTGAGGCGACTGGGAAGAAGATGATGATGACGGTCATCGCTACTTTCGAGGCTATCCCGAATCCGAACCATATGACCAGAAGTGGCGCGAGCACAAAGACCGGAAAAGCCTGGAGGACCAGCACAAGCGGCCACACAATCTGTCCTGCTCTCGGGAAGGCTGCAACGCCAAGGGCAGTGCCAGCACCCAGCATCGCACCCAGAACCAACCCGGCGACAATCTCGCTAGCTGTCAGCAGGCTGTGATGGAATAAAAAGCCTGCCTGCTTCAGATAGACATCAAGTACGGCCATTGGCGTTGGCAGGAGATAGCGCGGCGGCCCCAGAAAAACGATGACGCCTTGCCAGACGAGGAGGAGCAGAATGACAGCAAGGAGCGTGCGCTGAACCGTCATGCAAGCCACTCACGACGTTGCAAGCTACAGCGGTCAAACATGTCGGCAGGGCAATAAGCCACGGCCCGCTCCCCGATCATCACATTCGATCAGGATCAGCGGATGAAGCGAAGCAGCGCTTTGCAAGCGATTTTCCGTTCCTACGCCGGCATGACCCGGATCAGGTTCAAGGGTCCGGCTCACCGCCATCTCAGCACCGTACAGGCGCTCCCCTCGGAATTTGCGCTGAATATGGCGAGAAACCTGCCGTTGTCAATGAAAAGTAGGATGGATGGAAGTTCGATCGCAGACACCGATTCATGGTTGTGTGCAAAGATCGATAGACGTTGAACGGTAATGCTATTCCGGTTAGACGGGAGCATGGCTTTCAGGTTCGTACATACAGCCGACATCCACCTCGATTCTCCACTGCGGAGCCTTTCGCTGCGCAATCCGGAGCTGGCAGAACTCATTGGTGATGCCACACGGCAGGCGCTTGTGCGTATCGTCGATCTTTGCCTTGAAGAGCGGGTCGATGCGCTGATCATCGCCGGAGATCTTTACGACGGCGACCAGACCTCGATGAAAACCGCACGCTTCCTCGCTACACAGATGCAGCGGCTGCATGAGGCAAATATCGACGTCTTCAAGATCCGCGGCAATCACGATGCTCTATCCCGCATCACACAAGAACTGGTGCTCCCACCTTCGGTCAAAGTGTTTTCCGGGCGCGCCGAAAGTGTTGAGTTGAACGCCGGGAACCAGACCGTCGCCATCCACGGCCTTAGCTTTGCCAAGCCACAGGCCCCGGAAAGCCTTCTGCCGAAATACAAACCAGCGGTTTCCGGCGCCATCAACATCGGCATCATGCATACGAGCCTCGCCGGCGCTCCGGGGCATGACCTCTATGCACCCTGCTCCGTCAGCGAACTGCACGCCTCCGGCTTTCACTACTGGGCTCTTGGCCATATTCACCAGCGAACGCATCACGCCGGAGAACGAACGGTCATCATGCCCGGCATGCCGCAGGGGCGCGACATCAATGAAGCAGGAGAGAAAAGCGTTACCCTGGTTACTGTTCGCGACGATGGTAGTCTGGCGATCGAAGAACGCCTGACGAGCATTGCACAGTTCGCCCGCATCGACGTTGATGTGTCGGGCCTGACGGGGTGGACCGATCTTGCCGAACGCATCGGCTCCACTCTGGAGCGCGAAAGAACGCGCACTCTCTCCACCCATCTCGTCGCGCGTCTGCGTCTGATCGGCGAGACGCCTCTGGCCTGGACGATGCGCCGCGACACGGATCTCCTTCTGGCTGAAGCCGAGCAGCGCGCGGAACGGACTGGGCGAGTCTGGATCGAAAAGCTTGAGCTGGATGTGCGCCTACCCTCGGCGCCCGTCGGCGTGTCAGGTGGCGATCCGGTGGTTGAGCTGAAGGAGATCATCCACGGTCAGGTCATCCCCTCGACGGGTTACAGGGAGCAGGTGCGCGAGCTTGTGACACAGCTTCTTGATGACCTTCCAGCGGAAGCAAGGCAGTTTGCCGGAAGGGATACCGAAAGTTTCGACAGCCTCGTCGATCAGCTGATCACACAGGGCAGCGAAGACATCCTTTCCCGAATGGCCGCCGTTGATCGGGAGAAGAACTGATGCGTCTCTCCCGGCTTGATCTCACGCGCTACGGCAAGTTTACAGATCGGATGCTCGACTTTGGAGCACGTCGCGAAGGTTTCCCGGATCTCCATATCGTCTACGGTCTCAACGAGGCCGGAAAGTCGACGGCGTTTTCTGCCTATCTCGACCTGCTGTTCGGTATTCCCGACAAGAGTTCCTACGATTTTCTGCATGCCTATAGCGCCATGCAAATTGGTGGTCGACTGGAGATCGACGGTCGTGGGCAGGATTTCACCCGCATCAAGAAGCGAACAAACGGGCTACTCGATCACTCTGGGCAGCCGCTGCCGGAAGCGATTATTGCGTCAGCACTCGGCGGGCTGACGCGCGACTCGTACAGAGCCATGTTCTCACTGGATGAACATTCTCTGCAGGATGGCGGTCGCGCAATCGTAGAAAGCAAGGGAGATCTGGGGGAGCTTCTGTTTTCCGCAAGCGCAGGCCTTGCCGAGCTGAGCCGCGTTTTGAACGCGACCGAGGAAGAAGCTTTCGCCTTCCACAAGAAGCGAGCCCGCACCACGCAACTGGCCGAGCTCAAGCAAAGGCTGGCTGGGCTAAAGGCGGAGCGGGATGAAATCGACACCTATGCCCCGGCCTTTGCCGGTCTTGTTTCGACCCGCGATCAAGCTCAGAAGAACTACAGCGCAGTCCTTGAAGAACTTTCAGGCTCGCAGCTCCAGGCGCTGCGATTGCGGGCGGAGTTGCGCGCGCTGCCTTTACTGCGTGAACTTCGGCGAACGGAAGAAGCTCTGGCGCCCCTGGCAGATCTTCCGCGCCCGCCCAGAGAATGGGCTGCTCTTCTTTCGGAGGCGATGCGTGATGAAACGCAGCTTGAAACAGAGAAGGCCAGCCTGTTGGCCTCTATCGAACGGCTTGAAAGCGAGATTGCGGCGATTGTCATCGATACCGGGATCCGCGATGCAGCCGATGCGATCTCCACGCTGACGGTCGAAAAGGCGCGCCATATCACCGGAGTGAAGGATCTCGAGAGACGGCAACTTGAGTTGGCCGAAAGTCAGGCGCTTCTCCAGCAGGCTCTGCGGGCGCTCGGCAAAGAAGGTGAAAAGCAGCCCGAAACGCTCATTCTTTCACCGGCCCTGACGGGCAAGCTTCGCGATTTGATCGAAACGCGGTCGGGCATCAGTGCGACGTTGAAGACCGTTCAGCGCGAAGTTGAACGCATCGAAGCCGCCATTGAACTGGCCGATGCGAAACTGGCTGGTCATTCCTCGTCTGAACGTGATGAGAAGAAGGACCGGCAGGTGACAGTGATCCTCGAGCGGCTCCGCAAAAGCGATACCCGTTCCCTTATTGCGCTTGAGACGCGCGGATTGGATCGACTACGCCGGCAGGTAGAACAGACCGCGACCGCTCTCCTGCCGTGGGAGGGAACCGCCGACGAGCTTAGATCCCTGATAGTGCCCGATCCTCGACAGATGGAGGCTTGGCGACAGCAGTCTGCGGAGTTGGACAGGCAGACGGCTCGGATGAAGGAAAGCCTGCGCGAAACCCGAACGCGGCTTGCGGAGACCGAGGCACGTTTTGCAGCATCGCGAAGCGAAGTGGAAAATTTCGACGACGCATCCGCATCCACGCTACGCCAACGTCGAAACGAGGCATGGCACCTGCATCTCAGCAGTTTAACCGCAGAGACCGCTCAGGCCTTTGACGCCCTGATGCAAGAGCACGATAAGGTCAGCGACAGCCGTCTTGCACACTCCGGGGATTTGGTGGAGTGGCGGCGGCTGCGGCAGGAGCGACAGGCGCTTTCGGTGAAACTTCGCGAAACCGAAGAGGTACTCGCCGAGATCAGCCAGGAACGAACGGATCTACTGAACCGTCTGGTGGAGGTGCTGCCTTTCGAACGCGGCAGAGGGGCAGACATCCCGGCCCTGATATCCTGGATTGACGGCTTCTCCAGAGCGCGGACAGACTATCTTTCCGCTTACGACAGCTGGGCTGAAGCCAACGATAAAGTGGGAGAGTTACAGAAGACGGAACGGCAGCAGCTTGATGAATTGAACCTGCTGCTTTCGGACATTCCAGATATTGAAACTTCACCAACCGATTTTGAGGGCAAACTTGATGTCATCAGCGACTGGCTGGCTGCAGGTCAAGAACAGGCACGGGAGCGGCACCAGCAAACTACCAGGCTGGGCGAGTTGCAGCGGGATCTGAGCGAGCGCCAGCAGGATCTGGCGAACGCACGCCAGGCGCAAAACGAATGGCACGAAGAGTGGACCAATGCGCTGAACCGGACCTGGTTCGCGCAAGAGACGGACCCGGCCGCGGTCCGTGGCGTTCTCGACCGACTGACGGATCTACCCCGCCTCATTGGACAACGCGATCAGCTGGCCCATCGCACGGAACTGATGGCACGAGATATCGCACGCTTTACCGCGCAGGTTAGAGAGCTTGGCGCATCCGTTGGATGGGCTGAGACAGATGAGGATGTGATTGCACTCGCCAGCCGCCTGGAACGCGGCAGGCAAGAGGTTGAACAACTGCAATTGCACCGGCAGTCCCGCCTTGCCGATCTTGCAAGGCAGAAGGAAGCTCTGGAAGCTGTCGAAGTAAGGCTTGCGGCCCATGCGTCGCGCAAGGCAGAATTCACGTTATTCTTCGGAGTCGAGAGTCTGGATTCGGTCAGCCAACATCTGGAGCGTGCAGCGGAGCGCGACCGTTTAGAAGCACGCTCACTTGAACTACGTCATCAGTTACTGGACATGCTGTCTGCGGATAACCTGGATGATGCTGTTCGCATGCTGACTGATCTGGATGCGGAACGCGCGGCGTCGGATGTCCAGCAGCTGACGCAAACGATTGAGAACCTGTCTCAGCGATCGCGCGAACTCTACGCAGAGCTAACGCGTGCGCAGGACAGGATCGACGCGGTTGGTGGAGACGATGCGGTTGCGCGCCTCGAAGCACGGCGCGCAACCATCATCCTCGATATTCAGGAGCAAGCCCAGCGGTATCTTCGGTTGCGTGCCGGCACCATGGCTGCCGAGAGTGCCTTGAGCCTCTATCGCGAGAAGCATCGCAGTTCGATGATGACCAAGGCCTCTGCGGCGTTTCGGCAAATGACCCGAAACGAATATTCAGGCCTCAGCACCCAGCCCGATGGTGGCAAGGAAATTCTAATCGGCGTGACCAGGGATGGGGGTTCCAAACTTTCGGATGCCATGTCGACGGGTACGCGCTATCAGCTCTATCTGGCGCTGAGACTGGCCGGCTACGAAGAGTTCGCGGCCGTTCGCCCGTCCGTCCCTTTTGTCGCTGACGACATCATGGAAACATTCGACGAACCTCGTTCCGAGGAAGTTTTTCGACTGTTCGGACAGATGGCGACCATGGGTCAGGTGATCTACCTGACCCATCACCGACATCTGTGCGATATTGCAAAATCCGTGGTTCCGGATGTTCAGATCCACGAACTATAGGCAAAGTCTATGCAGGTATCCTGTCCTGCCTTGCCATTGCATCGCCTGCGCTGAAGAGTTCCGCGTAGGCCATCATAAGCGGTGCGACACCCTTGATGTCGTCATCTCGCAGAACCTCGGTCAAATAATATTCGGGCGTGCCGTCCCGGTAATTACCATCGAAACCACCAAGCCCCGCCACGCAGCAGATGTTCCCGAGAACGGTTCGGCTATCTGCGTTCTTGATCATGGCGCTGGCCATCAACCCATCCAGAGCTTTTTGACCGGCATTAGCCAAAGCGGGTGAAAATCCGGGCAGGCGCGCAGCCTTCATGTACGCATAGGCCAGCATCGCCGTCGCGGAACTCTCTGCATAATTGCCGGGGAGCTCCGGCTGGTCGATGACCTGCAGCCAGCGGCCATCAGAAAGTTGCAGTTCCTGTAGCCGCAGCAGAAGGGACAGCAACTTAGCAGAAAGCTGATCGGTAGAGGTTCCGGGTGGCAAGGCGTCGATCAGATCGACGAGCGCCATGGCCAACCAGCCGAGGGAGCGTCCCCAATGTGCGGGTGAAAGACCTGTCACCGGATCAGCCCATTTCTGTTGCCGCGATTCATCGTAGCCGTGGCGATAGAGATTGGCATCCTTGTCTTCAGTCAGGCGAAGCGCCGTCAGCATTTCGCCAAGTGCCTGCTCGGCAAGCCCAGGCTGCCGGGCGGCAGCCGCATATTCCGCTTTGAATGGCAAAGCCATGTAAAGGCCATCCAGCCAGACCTGATGCGGGTAGCGTAGTTTGTGCCAATGCGGTCCGGCATCAATCCGCGGATGTGTTTCCAGCTGTTTCGCCAGCAGATCCGCCGCTCTGCGATAGCGATCGTCGCCGGTGCGCTCCGCAAGGTAGAGAAACGCACGACCAGGAAGCACGTTGTCGATGTTGTATTCATCGGCCGTATAGCCAGCCAGCTCACCGTTCGGCCCGACCTGCGCGTCTGCGAGCCGCTGAAGATGACGGAACCAGCGCTCCTCGCCCGTTGCCTCGTACAGCATGATGAGACCGCGATACAGACAGCCGTCTTCGTAGCAGGAGGCTCCTCCCTTGTAGAGGCTGTAGTCTCGGGCATACGCATCGAAATAGTCAGGCAGGTTTATGTTCATGCGGAAACACTCAGCAAAGTAGGTGTCAGTACAATGCCATCACGGCGATCGAATTCGGCATTTTCTGCAATGATCCCGCCATGACGGATGGGGAGGAACCCGCAGGCCATGTCCGGCACATCCGGTTTGGCATTCGGATCGAATGTGACCCGGTAGTTCTCGATTGAAATGCCTGTCACGGGCGCTTCTGGCAGGCCATAAAATGCGGCTGCGGCAACGCCCACGTTGTCCGCCACGACATTTCGAAGATGGATCCTGGAGATCATCGGCGTAGCATCGGTGAGAGGAAGCGGAGAGCGGGACTGAACGTAATCGGACTTTCCGTCAGCATCACAAAAATAGAATGCGTTGATCACGAGCGGCGTTGCAACCTGGTCCATGTAGCAATCGTCCAGCGAAACATTGCTCACCTGACCACCGCGTCCGCGCCTCGTCTTGATGCGCAGGCCACGATCAGTTTCCCGCAGCGAACATCTGCGGATCGTAACGTCCCGCACCGTGCCGCTCATCTCGCTTCCGATGACGACGCCGCCATGCCCGCGCTGCATATGGCAATTCTCGATGAGAATGCCTTCGCAAGGTTGGTCCAGTCCGCCTTTCGGATCTCTCTTGCCCGCCTTAATGGCGATACAGTCATCGCCGACCGAAAAATGAATGCCCGTCAACCGAACATCCCGGCTGCATTCCGGGTTCAAACCGTCGGTGTTAGGCGAATGGGGATCGTTGGATATGTCCAGATCCGCAGCCAGAAAGTCCCGGCAGAAGACGGGATGAACGGTCCAGGAAGGTGAATTGCATATCGTCAAACCAGTCACGTGGACTTGGTCAGAATGCGAAACGAACAGTGTGCGGGGACGCCTTGCGCCATCGCGGGTTTCCTTCGGCCACGTCCACCAATCGGCTGCATCGGCGCCACCGTTGATCACACCGGCACCCGTGATGTTGAGCCTCTGGCAATCGATGGCGGTTATGAGACTGGCGAAGCAGGCTTCCGCCACGCCTTCCCAAGTTCCAAGAATGCGACCGTCGGCATGTCGCGCAGGCAAGATAGGATAGTGCTTCCGGTTTTCATGACCGAGGAGAACAGCGCCTTCCTCCAGAAGCAAAGTCATTCTGCTCTTCAGGAACAGAGGCCCGGTGCGGAACGTACCAGCGGGAATGACAAGTGTGGCATCATTCGGAAGCATATTGATCGCCGCTTGTATACGTGGCGCATTATCGTCCAATTCCGGTGATGCACCCTCGTTGACGATGTTGACGAGCCTGCTCTCCCTACTCGTTTCGACACCAAGCTCTTCTCTGTCGCACAGGAGGCGATATCGTGTCGAAGGTTGCAGATCGTGGATCGTGAATACGGCCCGATCGGCAACCCCGGTCGCAACGGTCTCATTTTCATCATTGATCAGACACCAGTCTACCAGTGCGGGTAGGAAAAAGTGGCTCTGTTCGGCATCGATGCTGACGGTCGCCGTGCGGGTGCTCACGGCAATCAGCGCTAGTCGCGACATGGATATGTCCTCGGAAGGAAAGAGGATGGCCCCGCGCGACATGCGCGCGCGAGGCCCTGGGAGGATCAGAATTTCTTCAGGACGCCGTTCACGCCATCAATGATGGTTTCTGCGGCTTCCTTGGAATCAATCTGTCCGTAAGCGTATTCTTCAAGCGCATCGAGGAAGACGGAGCGGATTTCCGGATGCTCGTTCAGCGGCGAGACCGTCGGGCCGCTCGCCTTGACGATGATGTCATGCGCCTTCAAAAGTTCCGCCTCAATCTTACCGCCATCCGTCAAGGTCTTGGCTGCAATCTTGCTGGCGGGAAGGCCGCGAGAAGTACCGAGGATCTTGATGGCTTCCGGCTCATTCAGCAAGCAGTTGACGATTTGGGCGGCAGCCTTCGGGTCTTTCGAGCGCTTCGAGATCGAGAAGACCATGGAGGGCTTGCGATAGACACCATCGGTCTTCGCATCGCTTGCCTTGAGAATGGCGACAGGCTCCAGCTTCTGGCCCTTCAGTGGATCGGCATATTTGGAGAAGGTCGAATCCCATTCATAGGAACCGGAAATGCGGCCATCCGCCCATTTGGGGCTTTCAAACAGGTTGAGGTTCCCTTCCGCGGCAACCGCCTTCTGGGACATGACCACGCCGTCCTTCACCAGCTTGCCATAGAAATCGATTGACTTGGCTAGCTCCGCTGCGCTCCAGGCGACCTTCTTGGTTGCGGGATCGACCAGATCCTTGCCCGTCGACTGTGTCGCATTCAGCGAGATTAGAAGAACCGCCGTCTCCTTGACCGCATTCATCGGATAGGCATCAGGGCCGATCTTTTCCTTCACCGCCTTGGCGGCCTTGAAGAGTTCGTCCCAGGTGGTGGGAATTGCAACGCCTGCCTTGTCGAGCGCCGTCTTGTTGAACATGAACACGCGGCCCGTCGTCGATACAGACAAGCCGTTCAGCTTGCCGTTCATCGTGCCAGCAGCCAGATCGTCAGCCGACCACTGGCTGAGGTCGATAACATCCTTGAACTGGTTGAGATCGGCAAAGCCATCGCCTTTGATAGAGAAGAGCGGCAGCCACGGCCAGTTGATCTGCATGATATCGGCTTCGGTCCCGCCTGCGATCTGCGTGGTCACCTTTTCCAGATGGCCGTCGAAGCCGGTAAACTCGGCAGCAATCTTGTGCCCATACTTCTCGCCGCAGACCTTTAGAGCCTCCTGTGTCACCTTATGTCGGCTGTCCCCGCCCCACCAGGACATTCGCAGATCGGCAGCCTGGCTAACCTGCCCAAGGCTGGTGGCTGCGAAGGCTGTTGCGAGCAAAAGTTTCGTCAGTTTCATGGTCGTTCCTCCCCGAACGCGTTTAATCAAGCTTGGCTAGTGAGATGTTCTCGCCGCTCATGCGGTCGAACAAATGGATGTTTTCCGATTGCGGTGCGAGATAGACCGTATCGCCGCTGATCTTGCTACGATCGTACTGGGCAGACGGCACCACGGCGATGACCTGGCAGCCCTCGACCTTCACGTAGAGATAAACCTCGTGGCCCATGAACTCGACGTGGGAAACCTTGCCAGCAAGCGTGCCGGTCTCCTCGGGCGACGCCACGCGGAAGTGCTGCGGACGAACGCCAAGCGTCAGGCGCTTCGCTGCGGTCTGGCTCAAACGCGCCATGACGTCCGATCCAAGTAGAAGGCGCTGGCTGCCGATAGAAAGAGTGGTATCTGCCAGTTCCGCATCCAGAAGGTTCATTTCAGGGCTGCCGATAAAGCCTGCGACAAAGGCATTGGCCGGACGATTATACAGCGTGACGGGATCGGCCACCTGCATGATGCGGCCTTCTTTCATCACGCATATGCGGTCGCCCATGGTCATGGCTTCCGTCTGGTCGTGAGTCACATAGACAACGGTGGATTGCAGACCATCCGCCTTTAGCTGCTTGTGAAGATCAGTGATACGGACGCGCATTGAGGCGCGAAGTTTCGCATCGAGGTTGGAAAGCGGCTCATCGAACAGAAAGACCTGCGGCTTCTTGATGAGCGCGCGGCCCACTGCGACGCGCTGCGCCTGCCCACCGGAAAGCTGCTTTGGGAGGCGCTCCAGATAATCCCCGATTTCGAGAATATTGGACACGTCGCGGGTCGCCTGCTCGATCTCATCCTTCGGACGACGTTTCAGACGCAAACCGAAAGAGAGATTTTTTCGCACCTTCATGTGCGGATAAAGGGCATAATTCTGGAACACCATGGCAATACCGCGCTCGCCGGGTGCCTTGTCGTTGACGAGGTTATCGCCGATACGGATTTCTCCGCCCGTGACCCGCTCAAGACCCGCGATCATGCGCAAGGTCGTAGATTTGGCGCAACCGGATGGCCCGACCAGAACCATGAACTCGCCGTCGTTCACATCGAGGTTGATCCCATGCACGGCTTTGAAGCCGCCATAATCCTTTTCAAGATTTCTAAGCTGCAAGCGAGCCATGGTCTTATCCTTTCACGCCACCGGCGGAGATGCCTTCGATGAAATATTTCTGAGCCACGAAGAACACTATCAGCGCAGGCATGATGGTGAGCACGGACATGGCCAGGATGCGGTTCCACTCGAAGGCTTCGGTGGTATCGATCGAGAGTTTGAGCGCCAGCGAGACAGGGAATTTGTCGACCGACGAGATGTAGATGAGCGGACCGAGGAAGTCGTTCATCGTCCACATGAACTGGAACAGGCAGACCGAGATCAAAGCAGGCGTCAGAAGCGGCACCACGATGAACAGCAGAACCTGCCAGGTGGAAGCGCCATCCACGCGAGCAGCCTCTTCCATGTCGCGCGGAATGGCGCGCAGGAACTGAACGAGCATGAAGACGAAGAAGGCATCACCCGCGAAGGCAGATGGAACCCACAGCGGCAGGAAGCTATCAAGCCAGCCCAGATCGCGGAACAAGAGATATTGCGGAATGCGCGTTACGACGTTCGGCAAGAGCAGCGTCGCGATCAATGACGCGAACAGGATCTTCTTGCCTGGAAAATCGAAGCGGGCGAAACCGTAGGCCACGGCGGTGCAGGAGATCGCCGTGCCGATGATCTTCGGGATCACGATCAGGAAGGTATTCCAGAAAAAGCGACCGAACGTGTAGGGCGTCGATGTTTGCCAGCCGTTGACATAACCGGCGACCGTTCCCTCATGCGGAATGAAGCCGGCGCCTGCAAAGATCTCAGAGTTTGGCTTGAACGAAGCCCCAATCAGCCAGATCAGCGGATAGAGCATGACCAGGCCAACGGAAAACAGCACACCATAGCGAAGAGTGGCGCTGATGATCTGGCGGCGACGCTGCGCCTTCAAGATCTGCTCCGCTTCGCGATCAACGGAAAGTGGAGTGGAAAGTGCGTGATCTGTCACGGGATCAGCTCCTCTTGTCGCCGGCGTAGTAAACCCAATGGCGCGAGGACCAGAAGGCGATGACGGTCAGGACCATGATGATGGCAAAGAGAACCCAGGCGATCGCGGAGGCGTAACCCATGTCGAAGCGCTTAAAGGCCTCTTCGTAGATGTAGAGTGGCAGGAGATAGGTCGATTTCAGCGGACCGCCCTGCGTGATGATGTAGGGGCCGTTGAACTCCTGGAAGGCCTGAACCATCTGCATGATCAGGTTGAAGAAGATGACTGGCGTGATCAGCGGCATGGTGATGTGCCAGAAGGTGGCAAATTTGCCTGCACCGTCGATCGAGGCAGCCTCATAGAGAGACTTGTCGATGCTCTGCAAAGCCGCAAGGAAGATCACCATGGCCGAGCCGAATTGCCAGAGCCGCAGAAGCGTGATGGTGAACAGCGCATTGGTTGGATCGCCGAACCAGTTGACCGGCTCGAAGCCGATGGCAGCCAGGCCCATGTTCACGATGCCAACATCGGCAAACAGATAGCGCCACATGACGGCGATGGCGATGGAGCCACCCAGGATCGACGGCACATAGAAGGCGGTTCTGAAGAAATTGATGAACTTCAGCTTGTAGTTCAGGATAACTGCGATGAAGAGCGCGAAGGCAAGCTTCAGCGGAACAGTGGTGAATACGTAGACAAGCGTCACCCAGAGCGATTTGCGGAACGTACGATCGCTGGTAAACAGCTTTACGTAGTTCTCGATACCGGTAAACACCGGCGCGCTCATGAGGTTGTAGTCCGTAAAGCTCAGATAGAAGGATGCGGCGAACGGCAGTGCCGTAAACACCAGCAGGCCGATGATGTAGGGCGATAGGTAAACCAGCCCCAGGAAACGGCTGTCTCCGCTCATGCCGAACCTCCGGATTTCCTGCGCCCGAAGAACATGTCATACGAGTTCGGGCAATCTGCATTCGGCATTTGCGTCATCGGACCAGCCCCAGACTTGAGTCTAGAAGCACTCACGCAATTGGCCGGACGATCAACAATCTTATAGTCTGAAATCTGCATCTAAAGTCGTCGGTAAAACCCCACCTGCACAGCGAAAATTCGCGTGATTGGTACGATCTTGACCCGCTCCTCCCGTTGAACAGGCAACGGAGCTGTTCAACTCCGTCAGTTGGGCGTAATATCCTTGTCATACGAGTTTAAGAGAATAGAGGCTTCGGGACAAAAAGATGGATAAAAGCGAACATGGCACACTCGGCGCTATTCCGGTCCACGCCCTGACCTTGAAGCTTACCCGCTCTACTATCAAGATGTTACACACCCCGACGTGGATGATCGATAAATCAAATAGCGTCCATGATCTTATCATATGTCTTACAGGCTCTGCGACTTATTCGGTCGGCGATGAGATCGTGCATATGAAGCCCGGAATGGCCCTGTTGATCGACGCCAATACCCGCTTCATCGGCCGCTCTACGTCATCCGAACTTTACACCGGCGCCGCGCAACACTTTACGCTGGATGTATTCGGACGAATGGATATGATCCAGCAGATGGAGCTACGACGCGCAGTGCATCTGCCGCGTTGGGAGATGCTGGAACCGCTCGTCAGCCACTATCGGGAGACGGCTCCTCTCTCATCGACGACCCTCGCCCAGCATCATATGTTCATGGTCTTTCTCATCGCGTATATCGAGGCGGCGTTCATTGGTTGGCGCCAGCAGGTGGAACCGGCGGTGGATAACCCGGACGCGCTTTCGCTCGCCGTGATGGTGGCCGCAAGCCGTATTGCCGCCGAGCCGCTGAATGACTCAATCGTGGATATCGTACTAGCCTCGATTCCTTACAACCTCGATTACTTCCGCCGCGTCTTCCGAAGGCAAGTTGGACTAACCCCAACAAAATATCAGGAATTCAAGCGCATGGAACGTGCCATGGGCCTGCTGGCCGCTGGCCGCTCGGTAAAACATACAGCGGAAATGGTGGGTTATGCGGATAGCTATTATTTCTCACGCATGTTCAAGCACTACATTGGCGTCAGCCCCGCAGGCTACAAGGAAGCCGAAAAGCGACACCGGGATGGGCACTTTCCCCGCGGGGAAGAGGACGGTCAGGTGGTCTATCCGATTATCCGCCGCATCGAAGAAGACGGAAAAGAAGGTGTCACGGTATGAGATCCACCGGCTAATTTGGCAGTTGCCGCACTACGGTGAAGCATCTATTCCATTGAACTGATTTAGTTTCCTTCAGTACTCGCATCCAGCGAGGGAGTTTCCCGATGACCAGTACGTCCAACCGCCACTCTTTGGACATCAACCCGAGTTCAGCGGCAGAGGTGGCAATCCGTCAGGAGTTGACGCTCGTTGCACTCGGCAAACAGCCTGCGGATATCGCCCTGCGTGTGGGTCGTCTTCTGGATGTGGCGACTCGCACCTGGAGCCTGGATCAGGAGATCGTCATCAAAGGCCGGCGTATCGCCTATGTCGGTCCGGCAGGAACCTATCCGGGCCAGACCGCACGGCGCGTCCATGAACCGGATCTGGCGGCAATCCCTGGTTTGGGCGAGGTCCACAAGCATATCGAAAGTTCACATCTGACACCGGAATACGAGGCAGCGCTTGTGCTTCCCCGCGGCAACACCTGGACCTGCGAGGCGAGCCACGAGTTTTCCAACGTGAACGGTGCCAAGACGCTGGAATTCTGGCTGAAGGCACGCGAGGCCGGATCGCCGCTCAAAATCTTTCCCTTGCCTGGCTCTGCCGTACCGCCAACAGGATACGAGCACGGTGGCGGCTTTCTTGGCTATGACGAGCAGAAGGCCTTTCTCAAGGAAAGCCTCATGGTTGCCGGTCTTGACGAGGTTATGGACTGGCCCGCCGTCTGGAACCGCGACAATCCCTCTTATGAACGGCTATGGGGGATGATCCGCGCCACCTTCGAGCAGCGCGGCGTCGTGGAAGGACATGCCGCTGGCATTCGCGACATTCCCACTATCAACGCGTTCGCCGCTGCCGGACTTTCGTCAGATCACGAAGCGTGGACGTTCGAAGAGTTCTGGGACAAGCTCACCCATGGACTGTTCATGGAATTGCGCCCACACAGCCTGCCGGATGTGATCAAGGGTCTCTTGGAGAAGGGCCTCCAGGACTGGTCGCAGATCGCCTTCACCACGGACGATCGCAGCGCATCGGATACACTGAAAATCGGTGCAACCGACTATAACGTCCGGCTGGCTATCGAGTCTGGACTGGCACCCGAAATCGCGATCCAGTGCGCGACCATCAATCCCGCTCGCCACATGCGACTAACGCCCTGGGTCGGATCGATCGCGCCGGGACGTTACGCGGATATCGTTCTCTTGTCTGATGTACAGAGGTTCGAGATCGCAAAAGTCTGGGCTGATGGGCAGCACGTTTCTGAGGGCAAGAGGTATCTGCTCGATGTTCCAAAGATCGACTGGCCGGAATGGGCGACCAAGACAATCAATATTGGACGCGACCTCACCGCTTCGGATTTTGCCATCCATGCTGAGCCGGGGCGCGAAACTATGCATGCCGCGATCCTGCGCCCGTTTCACTGGAATGACGATTTTCTGACCTTCGAACTGCCGGTCGCGGATGGGCAGGTCCAGCGGGACGAGAGCCGCAACATTACCAAGTTTTCGGTGGTCGATCGCTTTTCGGGCAAGGGCGCCGTCTCGAAAATGTTCTGGATCGGTTGCGGACCTCGCACGCAGAATACGGCTCTTGCCTGCTCCATGGCGCATGACAAGCATAATATCTGGTGCGTGGGCTCCTCTGATGAAGCCATGGCGAAAGCCGTGAACGCCATTGCCGCCAATGACGGTGGCTGGGCGCTTGTCAGAGATGGAGAGGTGGTCGCGACCGTTCGCTACGAGGTGGCGGGACTGATGACGTGCCGCCCGCCACAAGCCTTGCATGAGGAGATGCAGACGCTTTATGCGGAAGGCGAAAAAATCGACTGGATGTATGAACCGACCTTCAGCCCACGCTGGTTTCCCGGTTTTCCAGAGCGTTTGGCCTTTGCAACTCTCACATGCGCACCGTGGCGCTGGGTACTCGTTGCGCCAAGCGATTACGCTCCGCAAGGGCTCGTAAACGTTCAGACAGGACAGGTGCAGCCGGTCGTCTTCTGACCGGCTGACTGAGAATCACACGTCTGCGGGCAGAATACAGCACTGTTCCGGGACTGGTGAAAGAACGGCGCGATCCCCCGTCTCCAGCGGTTCGCTGAGAGAGCCATTCCCGAGATAGCTTTGCCCCTCGGCTGTGCACTGGTACTGATAGGCGCGGCCAAGATAGGTGCGGATTCCCAGGGTTACCGGAATTCCGCTTCCGTCTCGCGCTACGGCCAAACCGTCCGGTCGTGCAGCCAGAATGAATCGATCCGGTATTGCCCCGAGGCGTTCCTGCGACAGCTGAAGCAGTGCGCCGTCCCTGGTGCGGGCCGTGACCGTTTCGCCGAGACGCTCAACGACGGTCATGTCGATCAGATTTTCAAACCCGACGAACCGCGCGACGAAGCTATTGGCTGGTCGCTGGTACAGCACTTCCGGCGTATCAAGCTGCATGATGCGGCCAGCATTCATGATGGCGACACGGTCGGATATCGAAAAAGCCTCTTCCTGATCATGCGTGACGTAGAGCGAGGTCGTGCCATTCGCCCGTTGCAGGCGTCGGATCTCGACACGCATGTCGACACGCAGCTTAGCGTCAAGATTTGAGAGCGGCTCATCGAACATCAGCAGAGGCGGCTCGATGACGAGAGCGCGGGCCAGCGCGACGCGCTGCTTCTGACCTCCGGACAAGGCAGCGGGCATGCGGTCTGCAAAGCTCGAAAGACCGACGCGCTCCAGCATGCGGTCTGCGCGCTTTTTCCGCTCCGCCGCGTCAACTCCCCGCTGCTTCAATCCGAATGCCACGTTGTCGCGGACAGAAAGATGCGGGAACAGGGCGTAATTCTGGAATACCAGGCCGATATCGCGCTGATGCGCGGGAAGGCGTGTAAGATCCCGGTCGCCAAGGCGGATCGTCCCGCTGCTTGGCTGAAGAAACCCGGCCACAAGCCGCAATGTCGTGGTCTTGCCACACCCACTGGCGCCCAGAAGAGACACAAGTTCACCGGCAGCCACCGCAAGCGTGAGATCCTTCAGCACCTGCGTGGAGCCGTAATGGGCGGAAACATTTTCGAGCGTCAGAGATACGGTCACAGCGGTTCACTTTGTCAGGAAGGTAAGGCCAAGGGTGGCTTCTACAATGGCCATCACGCCAACGGTCAGCAGCATCAGGAGAACCGAGACCGAGGCGATGGTGGGGTCGAAGAACTGTTCCATATGCGCAAGAATCTGGATCGGCAGCGTGGAAACTCCTGGGCCGGTGAGAAAAAGCGAGATCGAAACATCGTTGATCGATGTGATGAAGGCGAGAATAAATGCGGCGACCACACCGGCGCTGATATTGGGCAGCACAACGGTGAGGAAGGTTTTCAACGGCGGGCACCCCAAGCTGATTGCCGCCTCCTCAATGGAGAAATCAAAGGATGCGAGGCTCGCGCCCACCACTCGCACCGCATAGGGCAGCACCAGAAGTGTATGACCGAGCAGCAGCGTCGTGTAGACCGGCAATTGCAGACCGATCGTGATGTTCTTCATCAAAGAGAATCCAAGCACAATTTCCGGCACGAGAATTGGCAGGACGAAGACGTTGGAAAGCCAGGATGGAAGACGGATCTTGAACCTGTTCAAGGCATATGCCGCAGGTATACCGATCAGCAGAGCCAGAAATGTTCCGAGAAACGCGATCTGGAGGCTGGTGATGGCTGTGGTGCGGAAGGCCTCGATCTGGAAGATATTGCTGAACCACTTCAGCGTAAAACCCTGAGGCGGAAAGGTCAGGAATGGCGTATCACTGACGGCCGCTCCCAGAATGATGAACAAGGGCGCGATCAAAATCAGGAAAATCAGAGAGGCAATCGCAATCAGTGCGGGGTGAAGTTTCGTCTGCATGATCATGCCGCCATGGGGTTCATGCGGCGCGCAAGCCGCGTCATCAGGACAACGATGGCAATCGTCACGACAACCATGATGGCGGCAACCGTTGAGGCTCCAGTCCAGTCAAACGTCACCATCGCCCGCTGATAGAGGAAGGTTCCCATCATCATCTGGCGTTCGCCGCCCAAAAGTTGCGGAGTGGCATAGGAGGTAAAGCTTCCGGTGAAAACCAGTACGGCGCCAATGATGAGGCCCGGCATGGCAAGCGGCAGGATGACCTGGCGGAAGACGGCAAACGGCGTGGCGCCCAGCGAAGACGCGGCCTCAACCACATCCTTGGGGATACCTTCCAGGACACCTGCAAGGGTCAGGATCATCAACGGTACGAACAGATAAACCATGGCCGCAATGACAGCGCCCTTGGTGTAGAGCATGGAAAACGGCTCCGCGATCAGCCCAAGCGAAAGAAGCGCCGAATTCAAAATTCCGTTCTTTCCAAGCAGGATCAACCACGCAAATGAACGGACCACGACGCCCGTCAAAAGCGGAAAGACAGCGGCGATAATCATGATACTCTTCAGGCGTCCCGGCATATGCGCAACCACATAGGCGGCGATAAAACCAAGAACGACCGAGATAACCGTCGTAATGAGTGAAATCTCGATTGTGCGCATCAGGACCGTGCGGCGCAGGCTGCTGTTGAAGAAAGCCGTATATGGAGCGAGCCAACCCTTGGCATCCGTCAACGTTGCCAAAAGTGTGGAACCGACAGGAAAGATCAAGAAGATCAGAACCAGAAATGTCGCGGGACCCGCCAAAAGCCAAGGGCTTAAACGTTTAACCATCTTGTTTCGAAGCCACCTGTCCGCAAGCATTCATTGGGAGCGATTTCCAGATTTCAATGGAGAATTTTCACGGCACATGCCGCGTCCAGGGAGCAAGAATGCCCAAATGTTGCAGTGCAATCAAGTGTGTCGGCCTGGCAAAATACCGGGCCGACACCAAATATCATCAAATATCCGGACTTACTTGCTGAAGATTTCGTTCCAGCGATCAATCCAATCGGTTTTCGCTTGGTTCAGCTTCACATAGTCCAAACGGTTCAGTTTGGAGATCATGTCTGCCCCGTAGGTCCAGATTTTGGCCTGCTCCGGCGTCAGTTGCACCTTCGTCGACACTGGCGCGTCAACGCCCTGCTCCGCCTCGATCTGCTGGATTTCCTTGGAGAGAATGAAGTTGATGAACTGATAGGCCAGTTCGACATTCTCCGAGCCCTTCGGAATATTGACTGTGTTGAGCGTCGCGATATCGCCATCCGAGAGCTGCGCCCAAGTCATTGTCGGGACTGCAGCCTTCAGCGAGGCCAGTGTGAAGTCCTGCGTGACGGCAACCTTGGCTTCGCCCGTGGAGACGAGATTCACCATTTCCGACCCGGTGTTGTAGTTCTTCGTAACGTTGGCCTTCAGCTTGCCGATCGATTCGAACGCCTTGTCCGCATCGCTGAAAGCATCAACCTTGGCGTTTTTGCCAGCCTGCAGCACCACCATCGGTCCAGCCGTCGTCGTGATACCCGGAAGCGTGACGGCACCCTTGAGGTCGGCCCGCCAAAGATCGTTCCAAGAGGTAATCGGTGGATTGACCTTGGCACTGTCGTAGACGATGCCAACACGCCCAATGGTATAGGCGGGGCCGTAACCGCCTTGCGGGTTCTTGGCGATATCATAGAGATCGGCGAGGTTCGGCAGCTTTGCTGGATCAACCTTCTGGAAGAGGCCTTCGGCGATTCCGATCTGCGAGAAACTGTCGGTCAGGTATATGACATCGACGCCCTTTCCATCGCGGAGCTTCAGCTTGTTGAGACGATCAGCGTTGTTGCCGGTCTCGAAAACGATGTCGCAGCCGCAGATCTTCTTGAACGGCGCGATGATGTTGGCATTCAGCTTGTCGCCGTTATAGCCCCACCATGAGATTGTCAGGGTCTTGGCCTGTGCGGCCGCACCAAAAGTGCCGGCCATGACAATACCAAGCGCCACCGCAGAAGCGCGCAGGCGGTTCGAATAGGTCATCTTGTTGTTCCTTCTCTGGGGAGGTCGGGTGAACCAAGCGTGCTCAAGGCCCACCGCTTCCTAAAGCATACCGACAGATTCCAGAACATTTCAAGCCAGAGAATCAAAGACCTCGTAGTTCAACCCTGAAGGGTATCAGGCAAGAATCTCCCAGAAACCACGATAAAGCATGTAAAGAGCGACCGCGAAAATCAATCCGGCAAAGAGGGTATTCAGAGTTCCCTTTTTTGTAGACAGATGATCGGCAACGACCCCACCGGCTAACCCGCCTGCGACACCCCCCGCAATGAAAATTCCCGCAAGCGCCCAATCCACATAACCCGAGATCGCATAATTCAGGGCGGTCGTGAGCCCAAAGGCCGTGACTGCCACAAGGGAAGAACCAACGGCGAACAGAATGGGCATGCCTGTAGACGCAATCAGGCCCGGTACGATTAAAAAACCTCCGCCAATGCCGAAGAAACCGGACAAAATTCCCGTTAACCCACCAAAGCCAGCGACTTTGGAAACGTTCTCTCTCGAACATTGGGCACCGGGATCCCCCTCCGCTCCGCGCTTCCAGAACATGAGGACTCCAACGGAAATCATCAGGAAGGCAAACAGTATGAGCAGCTTTTGACCATCGACGAGCTTACCGATAGTGGAGCCGACCAATGCTCCCAGAATACCGGCAACGCTATACACGCCAGCACACCGCCATTTCACATGACCGGCGCGAGCGTGGCCCAACAGGTTTGTGAAGGCATTGGCAGAGACGGCAAAGGCGCTGGTACCGATTGCCATATGCGCATTCGGGACACCAACCAGATAAACCATAAGTGGAACCGCAAGGATCGAGCCCCCGCCCCCGAAGAGACCAAGGGTAAAGCCAACCAGCGCACCTGAGAGCCCCCCTAGTCCGTATTGTATCGGATCAAGAACCATGTCTCATCTCCCGCCGTCACGCAAAACGGTTCTGGAACAGGCGATGGATTCCCATGCCACCGATCATCGCGGCGACGAAAAGAACGATTTCCCATCTGCCAAAAACAAGACCTGCGAAAGCCGGCCCCGGACACAACCCGACGAGACCCCAGCCCAGTCCAAAGAGGGCAGAGCCTGCGATCAACTTACGGTCCAGCTTTCGATTTTCAGGAACATGAAATGAGATATCGAACACTGGAGCTTGGAGGCGAGCCTTGATGCGATACGCGATTGCCGATGGGATCAATGCACCGCCCATGACGAAAGCGAGGGACGGATCCCAATCGCCGGCAACATCGAGAAAGGCAAGAACGCGCGCCGGATTGATCATATCCGAGAGGACCAGACCGATACCGAAAAGGATACCCGCGACGCCGGCGACGATAATCCGAGCATTCATGAGCGCCCCCCCGGAAAGTGACGCATGATCAGGACCGTGGCCGCAGCGACCGACATGAAAACCACTGTCGCGACGATGGAACGTGGAGACAGGCGCGCCAGACCGCACACACCGTGACCGCTGGTACACCCGGAGCCGAGCCGCGTGCCGAAGCCAACGATGAGACCACCCGCGACCAGAAGAACCGGCGATGAGGACACTTCAATAATGGGGAACCGCAGGAATGAAGCTGCCAGTGCTGCCCCTGCAAGAATTCCGCCTAGAAAGCCTACGCCGAGCCCGCTGATGCCTGAGCCCGTCAATCCAAAGGCGGACGCGGCAAGACCGGAAATCCCGGCAATGCGGCCATTCAGGAGAAGATAAATTGCGGCCGACAGACCGATCAACAGGCCACCGGCCAGTGGCCAGAAGAATGAACTATAAGACATGGCTGACTGCCGTCCTCAAAGCGTATTGATCGGAATTTTCAGGTACTGCACGCCATTTTCTTCCGCCGCAGGCAGCTTGCCCGCGCGCATGTTGACCTGCACCGACGGCAGAATGAGCTTCGGCATCGCAAGTGTCGCGTCCCGCTCTGTCCGCATTTTCACAAATTCGTCTTCGGTTACCCCGTCATGGACATGAATATTGCCTTGACGTTGCTTCGCGACCGTAGTTTCCCACGCATAATTGTCACGGCCCGGCGCCTTGTAGTCATGGCACAGGAACATGCGCGCAGAACCGGGCAACTGCATCAACCGCCTGATTGAGCGATACAGGGTGCGGGCATCACCGCCGGGGAAATCACAACGGGCAGTGCCGTAGTCCGGCATGAATAAGGTATCGCCAGGGAAGACCGCATCTCCAATCACATAGGCAAGACATGCAGGCGTGTGGCCTGGAACATGAAGAACAGTCGCATCGAGTGAGCCGATCTTGAATCGATCACCATCCTGGAATAGTTGGTCGAACTGACTGCCGTCGCGCTGAAACTCCGTCCCCGCATTGAAGATCTTGCCGAAGACTTCCTGGACACGAATGATTTCGCGACCAATCGCCAGCTGTCCACCAAGCTCTTTCTGCAAAAGCGGGGCGGCAGACAGGTGGTCGGCATGCGCATGCGTTTCAAGAAGCCACTGAACCTCGAGACTTTCGGATTTTACGTAATCAATTACTGCACGCGCTGATGCATTCATTGTCCGACCTGATGCAGGATCGTAATCGAGAACGCTATCAATAATGGCACAAGCGCTCGAGCGCGGATCACGCACGACATGCGTGACCGTATAGGTCGCAGAATCAAAGAACGATTTCACCGACGGTCTGGAAGACGACTCCTCCAGGGACGAAACAACGATACTCGAGGCAAATTCCAGCGGCGCATCCGACATAGCGACAATCTCCGTTTGGTCAATTAATACATATTTACGGTAACTATGCAACTATGTATGTTTGGTTTGGGTTTGACGCCGACCGCGATATATTTCTTTGGCAAAACAGGAGATTCGCTTGTCAGAAGATTGCACCGCCGAACGCGCAGCTACCCTGCGCATTCATGATCCCGCCCCCGAATTCACAGCACGTTCGACACACGGTCTCGTGAGGCTGTCAGATTACAGAGGGCGCTGGCTGCTTCTCTTCTCGCATCCAGCCGACTTTACATCCGTCTGCACAAGCGAATTCATCGCCTTCGCAAAGGCGGCCCCTGAATTCGAACGTGTGAAATGTGCCCTTCTGGGGCTCTCGGTCGACAGTCTCTATGCTCATCTGGCCTGGCTGCAGGATATAGAGACGCGATTTGGCGTCAGGATTGATTTCCCGCTGATCGAAGACTCCGGCATGGTTATTGCGCGTGCCTACGGCATGCTCGACCGGCATTCTTCCGGAAGCGCCACTGTCCGTGCAACCTACGTCATCGATGCAACCGGCATCATCCGCGCTATCGTATGGTATCCGATGACGGTTGGGCGTTCTGTTGCGGAGCTTCTGCGGTTGGTTGAGGCCTTGCAGACATCGGATCGGGAGCAGGCGCTCACCCCTGAAGGCTGGAAGGTTGGCGACAAGCTCATGGAGCCTGCCGCCACTTCGCTTGACGACGCATCTGATATCCCACCGGGGGATATCTGGTACTTCAGGGAGCGCTCACGATGACAAAAACGAGCCTGCCACTCGAGAAAATGATAGAAGCATCGGGCGAAGCCTCTGAATTTATTAGATTATTTTCAACCTCAAGCAGACTGATGCTGCTCTGCTTCCTGTCTGGACGCGAAGCCTCAGTCGGCGAAATCCAAGAAGGACTTGGGTTCAAACAGCCGGGCCTCTCCCAGCAACTGGCAGAGTTGCGGCAGGCAGGCGTGGTTCAGACGCGTCGCGAATCACGGCAGATCTACTATTCCATTGCGGATGCGCGCGTGGCGCGAATACTGGAGGTTCTGGTCAGCATGTTTTGCAAGGGCGAGGAATCGCCTCAAAGGCATGAATCCATCAAGGAGTCATTCTCTTCCGGACCCACGCTCGGCGAGATGGCACAATGGGCCATCGTCACATCGGACATAGATTTGAAGTAATGCAGCAAAAAGAAAGGGCCGCAAATGCATGCGGCCCGAGTAGATGCTTCAAATTATCTTTGTTTCCTCTGAACGGTTACGTCAGTGAATCCGAATTTGGTGAAATAGACAGTAGCAAATAGTTTGCTTGCGGCTTCACCATTGACTGCGAATATACTCAGACGGGACCACGCCATCAATTAGCAATATTTAGGTATATATAAGTTACCATTTATATTAATTCGACGCGTTATAGGGGAGCAATCGCCTACAGCGCGGCGCGTTCAATTGAACGCGCGAACGACGCTGTAAGACCTTGACTTGATGTGTTCGTTCCGCCCAACCAAATCCGGTTGAGCGCGACATGCATTAGTCGGCATCGCGCGTACCTCCGAGATCCATCTTATGAGGAACCTGCTGATCGCCTTCCGCTCGGTCGCGATGAAGAGCAGCTCGTGCCAGAAGCATGAAGGTTATCGGCGTCGTCACTGTCACGAAGACGCCGATGAGGATCTCGTGGATAACGTATCGCTCCGTGCCGACCGTAAAAAAGATCATGGAGGCAACCATCGTGCCGCCAACACCCCAGCTCGTTCCCAGCGTGGGCGCATGAAGCCGCTCGTAAAAGCTAGGCAGGCGAAGGAACCCGATCGTTCCAATCAATGTCAATATCGCACCAAGCAGGAGAAAGACGGCGACCGCGATTGCTGCCCAAAGAGGAAAATCTGAAATCGGCTGCATCATTCAATCACCTCCCCGCGCATCAGGAATTTCGCCATGGCGACCGTCGCCACGAAACCCAACATTCCGATGACGAGCGCCGCCTCGAAATAGGCTGTCCTTCCTGTCCCAATCCCGAATGTGACAAGAAGCAGCATTGCATTGATGTAAAGCGTGTCCAGCGCGATAATCCGATCCTGAGCACGCGGTCCGCGTAACATCCGAACGGAGGCGATGACCATTGCAAGTGCAAATATGAGTTGAGCCAAAGAGACGGCTGTCAGCAGAATGATTGCACTCATTCAAAAATCTCCAGCAACAGTACTTCATATCGGTTTTTGATCATCGCAACCCACTCGTCTCGATCGATGAAATCGAGCACATGCAAAAGCACCGTCTTGTTGCGTGAGTCATATTCCAGCCAGGCCGATCCGGGCGTGGATGTCAGAATGACGGCAAGAACTGCGAGCGCAAAAGGATTTTCCGTCTGAACGGGCAAAAGGATAAACCCGGAGGAGTTAGGCCTTTTCTTTCCCATGACTATCAATCGAGCCACGGAAAAATTCGAGCGGACGATATCTACGATCACGATCGCCGCCAGTTTCGGCAAAAGATACCATTTTTTGAGACGAGGCTTCTCCGGACGCAAGGAAGCGAGCGCCCAGCCAGCCACAAAACCGACCAAAGAGCCGAGGATAAGGTGACCAAGCGTGAAGCCATTGAGAAGCATCCACATGATCATCAAACAGAAGGTTAGGATGGGGAACGGAAGCATCAGGGGGCTCCCACCTTCGTCGGTGCGCTCTGATATCCCGGAACCCGATACGCCTTCTGGACGGCCTCAATGTAACTGGCAGGGTTGCCCAGTGTGCGGATTGTCGTATCCATGTACTGCATCGCAGGCCCCGCCCATACGGTCAGCAGCAAAGTCAGCGCCAGCAGGAACATGACAGGCGTCAGTTCGATGACCAGGACCCGTGGAACGGTTCCTTCAAGTGAGCTCCAGAACGTCCGGATACCGACGCGCGTCATGGCGATCAGCGATGCAACGCCGGACAGGATAACGAGAACGATCAAGGTCCATACCGCAGCGGTCGGTGGCACCCCGATTGCGCCAGCACCGAACATGGCTGAGAGCATGGCGAATTTCGCTATGAAACCCGATAGGGGCGGCAGTCCGGCAAGCAATATGCCACAGGCGGCAAAGCAAAGTCCGAGAATTGCCATTGTTCCAGGCATCGTCACGCCTTCGGCTTCCTCGATACCCTCCTCGTCACCCTCGCCATAGGCTTCCATGGTAACAGCGAGCACGTTCGCGCCCGCATCCTGACCTCGTTCCACAAGCTCGATCAGCATGAAAAACGCACTGATAGTGAAGGTCGAACTGACGAGATACAACAAAGCGCCTGATGAAACGACGCCATCATTGATACCGAGAACCATCAGGAGTGTACCGGATGACACAAGAACCGAAAATCCGGCCAAGCGACCAAGGGCCTGGGAAGCGAGCACCCCGATAATGCCGTAGACCAAGGTGACCATGCCACCTAGCAAAAGCGCGTTCGCGCCAAATCCATCCAGCGGCCCATCGCCGAACAACAGCATTGTCAGCCGAAGGATGACATAAATGCCGAGTTTGCTGAGAATTGCGAAAATTCCAGCGACGGGGGCCGAGGCGGCACTGTAGGCGGTTGGGAGCCAGAAGCAGAGTGGCCACATTCCGGCCTTGATGAGAAATGCCACGCCAAGTACGCCCGCCCCTGCCTGCAATAGCATGAGGCGATCCGGCTCGATCTGCGGAAGGCGGGCGGCGAGATCCGCCATGTTCAACGTGCCGGCCGTTCCATAGATCAGACTGACACCAATGAGGAAGAAGAGTGCGGCCACCAGATTGACCGCAATATAGTGCATGCCCGCCTTGACGCGAAGCGGACCAGATCCGTGGAGCATGAGCCCGTAGGACGCAGCCAGCATGACTTCGAAGAAGACGAAGAGATTGAACAGATCACCGGTTAGAAAGGCTCCGTTCAGGCCCGCAAGCAAGAGCTGGAACATGCTGTGAAAATGCGCGCCTTTGGCATGCCAGCGTGCAAGCGAGAAGACCAGCGCCGCAATCCCGAGAAGTGCCGCCAGGAAAAGCATGAGTGCGGAAAGCCCATCCAGAACCATGACAATGCCAAATGGCGCAGCCCAGTTCCCGAGCAGATAAACGCCGCCAAAGTCGTTCGGTCCACTTTCGATCTTCAACAGTATGAAAGCGATGATTACGAGAAGCAGCGTCGAGATCACGCTGATCATTGCTTTGGCGACGCGTTGACGCTCGTCCAGAAAGAGCAGCAGAGCGCTTGCGAGGAGAGGCACAAGGATGGGTGCGATAATCAGATGATGCGACCACTGGATCATCGCTGTTCCTCGCGTCCGTCGACATGGTCGTTACCGGTCAGCCCGCGGGATGCGAGAAGAACAACGAGGAACAAAGCTGTCGTTGCGAAACCGATGACGATAGCCGTCAGCACCAATGCCTGCGGAACCGGATCGGAAAGTGTGGCAGGAAGAACATCGTCCGACAGGATCGGAGGCATGTTGCTCTTCACCCCGCCGACGCCAAAAATGAAAAGATTCACAGCGTAGGACAGAAGCGAAAGCCCGACGATCACCTGATACGTACGTGGACGCAGGATCAGCCAGACTCCGCAGCCAGTCATCACACCGATGGCAAGAGATAAAATGAGTTCCATCAGGTTTCCTCCGCCTTGGCCGCTTCAATGGCCCGCAAGCGATTGATGCGGATCGACTGGTGCGCGAGTGCCACGAGTATGAGCACCGTCGAGCCCACAACGAGCATGAAGACGCCGAGATCGAACAGGAGCGCGGTCGCTGCCGGTACTTTGCCGACAAGAGGCAGGTCGAGATACTGGAAATGCGAGGTGAGGAAGGGATAGCCCAGCAGCCAGGCCCCCATTCCTGTTGCCATTGCAGTCAGGAGGCCGACCCCCATCCAGCGAAGCGGCAGGATACGGATGCGATCCTCCGCCCAGCGCGTACCCCCAGCGAGATACTGGAGAAGGAAGGCGATCGACATCGTCAATCCCGCCGAGAATCCACCGCCCGGCATGTCATGTCCGCGCATGAAAAGATAGACCGCGAATGTGATGATGACGGGGAACATCCATTGCATGATCACGGATGGTACGAGCAGGTAGTCGCGCACAGTGTCGCCCGGAGCACGTTCCGGCTGCTCCTCATCGAACCGAGCCTGAATACGTTGCTGTTCAGGCACGGCAAAGCTGTCGGCAGCTGGGCGGAAACGTCGCAGAAGCGCATAGACGGTCAACGCGACGACACCAAGCACAGCAATTTCGCCCATCGTGTCGAAGCCGCGAAAATCGACCAGAATGACATTGACGACGTTACGCCCGCCCCCTTCGGAATAGGCATTCTCAAGGAAATAATTGGCAATCGCATCGGGCACCGGCATCGTCATGACTGCAAACGCGGTGAAGGACATGCCGATACCGCAGGAAACAGCGAGCACCAGATCCCGGAAACGCCGCGCCCGTGCGCGAATCGTCATCTGGTCGACCAATTGCGCATTCCGTTTTGGTAGCCAGCGCAAACCCAACAGAATCAGAACGGTCGTCACGACTTCTACCAGCAATTGGGTGATCGCCAGATCAGGCGCAGAGAGCCAGACGAATGTTATGCAAACGACCAGGCCGACGCCGCCCAGGAGGACAAGTGCCGCCAGCCGGTGATACTTGGCGAGATAGGCTGCAGCCAGCGACATTCCCGCACCCAGCACCCAAAGCACGGCGAAGGCTGGGTCGACGCCGGTGAAGACGAAAGGCCGCGCTTCGAAACCCGCAAACCATAGCGGTAACAACCCGGCAAGGAACCCGATAAAAACAATCCAGCGCAGTTGCGGCTGAAGATTGCGGGTGCCAATCCTGCTCTCAGCCCAGCGTGCCCAGCGCCAGGAAACGGCAACGAGAACGCGCTCGAATATTCGCTGCCCGCGCAGACGGCGAATGAAGGGCGGTCCATCCTCACACGTCGCCAGATAGCGACGAATGGCAACATAGATCAGGACACCACCGATGAGAGCGATGGCGCTCATCAGAAGAGGGATGTTGAAACCGTGCCAGATCGCAAGGCTGTATTCAGGCGTCTTTGCACCGAGTACGCTCATGACCGCAGTCGACAGAAAGGGTGCGATAGAAATCGAGGGGACGATCCCGACGATGAGGCAGACGATGACGAGAAACTCGATCGGGAAGCGCATCCAGTGCGGCGGCTCGTGCGGCTCCGACTTTGGCAGACCTTCAGGCTTCGGTCCGAAAAACACGGTATGAATGAAACGAAGTGAATACGTGACGCTGAACGCGCCAGCAAGCGTCGCCACATAGGGGAGGATCCGGTCAAGCCAGGAATCGGCGTGCGTTTCGACGGCTTCTGCGAAAAACATCTCCTTCGAGAGAAAGCCGTTCAACAGCGGCACTCCAGCCATGGCTGCACTTGCGACCATTGCAAGCGTTGCCGTAATGGGTAGGTAGCGCAAAAGGCCGCTGAGACGGCGCATGTCACGTGTTCCCGTTTCATGGTCGATGATCCCCGCAGCCATGAAAAGCGAGGCCTTGAAGGTCGCGTGATTCAGCATATGAAAAATGGCGGCCACGGTCGCGAGCGGACTACCGAGGCTCAGCAGAGTGGTGATCAGTCCTAGATGGCTGATTGTCGAGTACGCCAGAAGCCCCTTCAAGTCCTGCTGGAAAATGGCGAAATAGGCCCCCAGCAAGAGCGTTAGCATTCCGGCAAGGCCGACCAGGAAAAACCATTCATATGTACCGGAAAGCGCGGGCCATAAACGGACCAGCAAAAACACGCCGGCCTTTACCATGGTTGCCGAGTGGAGGAAGGCCGAAACCGGGGTCGGTGCCGCCATCGCATTTGGCAGCCAGAAATGAAACGGAAACTGCGCGCTTTTGGTCAAAGCGCCGAGAAGAATGAAAATCAGTGTCGGAAGATAGAGTGGATGTTCGCGGATCATGTCGCCGGAAGCAAGGATCTTGTCGAGATCATATGTGCCGGTGATGTTACCCAGCAGAAGCATACCGACCAGCAGGCAAAAGCCACCGATACCGGTGATGGTCAGCGCCATTCGCGCACCATCGCGGGCTGCAGCATTGTGGTGCCAGTAGCTGATCAGCAGGAACGAGAAAATGCTTGTGAGCTCCCAGAATACGGAGAGCAAGATAACGTTGCCGGATACGACAATCCCAAGCATGGCGCCCATGAACGCCAAAAGAAACGAGAAGAATCGAGGGATCGGATCGTCTTCCGACATGTAATAACGGGCATACAGAACAACCAGCAAACCGATGGCGGTGATCAGCGTGGAGAAAATCCAGGCGAAACCATCCATGCGCAGCGTGAAGTTAAGGCCGAACTGCGGGAGCCATTCCGCTTCGAAGCGCAGCACGTTTCCGTCGACGACGTTCGGATAAGCCAGAATACAAAGGGCGAGACAGCAGGCGGTTACCGTTGCTGCAACCGCAACTGGTAGATCGCGAGAAGTCGTATTGAGAATGAACGCCGACGCCAGGCTGCCAAGAAACGGCAACAGAACAATGAGTACAAGAATGTAGGGCCCGAGCGTTATCCCAAGGATTTAAACCTTTCTGGTTGAGAACACGCCATCCAGACTTGCAAAGCAGAGCCTCTGGAAATCAGCGCAGAAACGATCTATATGATCACTGTCGACCAATATGGGCAGCTTAGTGAGATGGGTCAACCCGATAGCAGCAAAATTTTGACGCCTGCGCTCTGTCGCGCGGCCCGTGGCTTTCTGGATTGGACGCAGACGGATCTGGCTGACCGATCCGGTGTGTCGCGAAGCACGATCCGTGATTACGAGGGCAGCCGTCACGATGTTCATCGTGCGACCGAGGCACAACTTCGGCAAGCATTTGAAGCGGGTGGCGTTCGGTTCGTTTACGTCGCCGATAATTCAATCTGCGTCGGCGGGATTTCGAGCTAATTCAGCTAGGTCGATCACCGATTGAAATCGATCCGATGCCTATGTCGCGGCTACGATGAGCGCATAACCGACACCACGGACTGTCGCTATCGGCGCGTCTTTCCCGTCCAACTGCATCTTCTTTCGTAGACGGGCGATGAGATTGTCGACGGTATGTCCGCTGATCGAGGTCGGATCGCGATTGGCTATGACGTCTAGCAGAAAGTCTCGCGAAAGTGGCTCACCCGGCCTTGAGGCAAGGGCGACTAGTATGTTCATCTCACCGGCGGTCAATTCAAGCAATTGTCCATTCGGGCGAAAGAGCTCGCGGCGAACGACGTCAAGTATCCATCCGTCGAACGTGATCACCGGCTCCCGTGAGCGCCGGAGCACACTTCGAATCCGCGCATGAAGCGTTTTCAGATTGATGGGCTTGGTAACATAATCATCACCTCCAGCGTCCAGGCCTGCCAGAATATCGTCATCGGAATCGCGCGCGGTGACAAAAATCAGCCCATAAAGAGAACCGAGCCTGAGCTTGCGAGCAGCTTCAATACCGTCACCATCCGGCAGGTTCACATCGAGAAGAATGATATCAGGCTGATGGCTTTGCAATCGTTGGCGCATCTCCGCCAGGGAACGGGCTGCGAAGGTTGTCATGCCGTTCTGTCTGAGAAATGAGCAGATCAGCTCCAGGCTCTCAGGCGCATCTTCAACCACAAGAACCGTTGTACTCATGACGTTACTCGATACTCCGCCGCTGATTTGCGGCACTGACTGCGTTTATTCGGGATATGCTGAAATAAACGGCGTTCCGCAATTTCGAGCAAGTTTCTATGTGATGCTGTGGTTCTGCTGTCAACGCCTGCGCTGCGGCTTCGGCAAGTATCTGATCTCCCATGTTCGCCGCACTTCCTTTCAACCTGTGGGCAATGTCCCGCAGCCCGACGTCGGTGATGTCAGCATTCTGAAGAAGGTCGTACTCATCTGCGAGGTGCTTCAGGAACAGGTCGTTCACGTTAGAATATGTCTGTTCGCCGGGCAGAATAATTGAATCTTCGTCGACTGGTGCACCCAGCAGACGCGCGGCGAGTTCCTCGTCAGAGATATTCAAGCCGAGCGAAATTGCCCGATTTTGCTCAGGATCTTTGCCGCCTGACACGGATACTTCGTTCGTGAAGACGACGAGGGAGGTTGATGCGGGCAGAAGCGGCTTGAGATCTCGCAGATCGTCTGACCCGTCGATTACAACCACTGCTGCGAAGGGCTTGGCTTTCAGCATGGTTCGAGCAGCCGAAAGGTCCCGCGCGGGAAACAAACGCAAATCCAGTCTGCGCAACCGCAATTGGAGCGTCTTCGGAAGATCTCCGACGAGCAATATGTCGTCGCCTCTTTTTAGAGGACAAATCGACATCGTTCTCTCCGGTAAAGACGCCAGAAGACGCAAAAGGCCGTCGATGTCGATCGGTTTGGAAAGATGCCCATCCATACCTGCGGCGAGTGACCGCTCGATATCGTCACGCATAGCATTGGCCGTCAGAGCGATGATCGGCAGCGCACCGATTTCACCGCCAAGCGCCCGAATTCGTCGGGTGGCTTCAAAACCATCCATTCCCGGCATCTGCAGATCCATCAGGACGACATTGAATGAATGCTGCTGGATACGTTCGAGTGCCGACAGGCCGCCGTCGACAACCTCACAACGATGCCCCGCCGCCGTCAAAAGGCCGGATGCAACAGCCTGGTTCACCGGATTGTCCTCGACGATAAGGATATTCAGTCGCGGCTTTTCAATCGTTTCGTCGACACCGGCAGCATTGACGACGGTGAGTTCCGGCGCCACTGGCAAGAGTGGCAGGCTCACGAGGAAAGCGCTCCCCTCTCCCGGCGCGCTTTGAACCGTGATCGTTCCCTTCATGGTCTCTACGAGACGCCGCACGATAGCCAAGCCAAGTCCCGAACCGCCAAAACGCCGCTTGATGGTCGCATCAACCTGCACGAATGGTTGGAAGAGGTTGGGAATCTCGTCCGGCGAGATGCCGATTCCGCTATCTTTGACTCCAATCGTGACCCGATCCCCTACCGGATCCCGCTGTATATCGATAGCGACATAGCCCTTCTCGGTGAACTTGACCGCATTGCCTACCAGATTGAAGAGGATTTGGCGCAGACGTGCCGCGTCGCCCAGCACCCAGCCAATGGAGGCTGCCTCCTGCACAAGCCTCAATTCAATGGCTTTTTCCCTTGCGCGCGGCATCATAAGGTCCACAACGTCTTGCGTCAGGCGCCCGAGATCGACCGGTTCATGTAGAACGACATCCACACCGCGTTCCAGACTGGAGAGATCCAGCACATCATCCAGAATGGCGCGCAAAGCCTCTGCGGAGCGACGTACAACGCTCAATCGTTCCCGCACCGAGGCGCTCAGTTTCTCGCCCAGCAGGAGCTGAATCATCCCAAGGATGCCGTTCATCGGCGTGCGGATTTCATGGCTCATGACCGCGAGAAACTCGCTCTTGATCCGTTCCCCTGCCTCGGCCCGATCCTTCGCAGCAATCAGTTCGCGGTTGATGTGTCGCATCTCCTCCATGTGCAAGAACTCGACGCGTCGCATGCGGTTCAACTGGATACGGGCCATGTTGCCTGCGACATAAGCGACAGTCGCCACCAGAAAAATGGAAGAAAGATCCAGCAGACTTTCTGGATCGGGCCGCAACACGCCCCAAAAAACCAGGCTGATAATCCAGGCGTAGGCGCTGGCCAGAGCAACCGGAAGAGCGCGGCCAGGCAAGTACATTGGCAGCGCGATTGCGATCAGTGGTATAAGCGTACCACCGTGCCGCGTCAGAGCCGGATGATTGAAGATCAGCGCATTGAAAAAGAAGAAGATAATGGTTTGCGCATAGCTCGCGAACACGATCTCCCGCTGAGAGTTTGCTTTTGCCAGAGCAAGCAGGGTTGCCACGCACAAAACGGAAAGACCGAAACGAATGCCGAGAAACTCGTAGAGTGCCGGCGCCTCGATCATCATCAGGTCCATCGGGGCGAAGGATACACTCGCGACTGTCGTCGCGATGACGCAGAGGCGGGCGATGTTGAGTGTCTCGGCCCGAGCAGTTTCTGCATAGCGGGCCTCGACATCACGGTCACGAAATTCACCGGTCCATATGATCGCATGACGCTGATCAACCGGTTGTTGCTGCATTGTGGTCATGGAGACAAGCGCTATTGAGAAAACTGCGCATGTTATGGCACAGTTTCCTCAGACCACGAAAGGCGCCAGGTTCTCAAATCGCTTGAGACGTCAGTACTTTCTCCAGCGCAATCTTGACCTGTTCCTGATGGTAAGGCTTGCGCAAAAGGGTAGATTTCTCCGGCGCGCCCGGGGGTGCATGTGTTTCACCCGTTGCGAAAACCACATGCAGCGCCGGCTTATGTTCCAGCGCACGTTTCGCAAGGCTTCCGCCATCTATGTCGGGGAGACCAACATCGGTCACGAGAACGTCGATTGGTTCGGACGCAAGTGCCGCCAGAGCTTCAGCGCCGGTGGCGGCTTCGATGACCTGATAACCGAAATCTGCAAGCATTTCCGCTGTGCTCGACCGGATCAGCACATCGTCTTCCACCAGCAGGACAATCGTTTCGCTTGCCAAGGCTTGCGGCACGACCGCTGTGCGATCACGCAGCACGGTTTCAGCAACCTCCGTTTGCTTCTGGTTGGCAATTACATGGCGAATGCGTCGCGCAAGCGCCTCCCGTGAGTAGGGTTTGGACAGAAGTTCTACACCTGCATCCAAAATTCCGCCGTGCACAATCGAGTTTTCTGTGTAACCAGACGTGAAAAGGACAGCAAGGTTTGGCAGGCGTTCCTTCGCGCGGCGCGCCATCTCCCGGCTTTTCATCGGACCCGGCATGACGACGTCGGTGAAGATGACGTCGATGGGCAGGCCACTCTCGACGACATTCAGGCCCGCCTGCGCATCCTTGGCCGTGAGAACCCGATAACCGAGATCGGCAAGAGTTTCGACGACAGTATTGCGCACCTCTTCGTCATCTTCGACAACAAGAACGGTTTCCGTACCGCCAACGATAGGACCGGTCTGGATTGTGACCTCGCGATCTTCGTCAGCGACGGACCGTGGAAGATAGATCTTGACCGTCGTCCCCTGCCCGATTTCGCTGTAGATCTTGATATGTCCGCCGGACTGCTTGACGAAGCCGTAAACCATAGACAGTCCGAGGCCTGTTCCCTTGCCTTCGGGCTTGGTGGAGAAAAACGGTTCAAAGACCTTTTCGAGAATTTCGGCAGGCATACCCGAACCGGTATCGGTGACGGCCAGCATGACATACTGACCGGGCGAGACTTCCGCATGGGTGCGCGCATAATCCTGGTCGAGGCTTGCATTGCCAACCTCGATTGTCAGCTTGCCGGAACCATCCATGGCATCGCGCGCATTGATCGCAAGGTTCAGCAGTGCGTTCTCGACCTGCGCTGGATCCGCATAGGTATTCCATAGACCGCCGGACGTTATGACCTCGATCTCGATTGCCTCGCCCAACGAGCGTCGAAGCAGATCATCCATGCCGGCAATGAAACGGCTGATGTTGATGACCCTCGGTTCCAGTGCCTGACGCCGTCCAAAAGCAAGAAGCTGGCTGGCAAGCTTCGCGCCACGGCTGACACCGGCCAGCGCATTGCTGACGCGCCGTTCGGCGCGACCGTTGCCCGCAACATCCTTCAGCAAAAGCTGGAGGTTACCCTGAACCACTTGCAGCAGGTTATTGAAGTCGTGCGCAACGCCGCCGGTCAATTGACCAATGGCTTCCATCTTCTGCGCCTGCTGAAGTGCGCGCTCTGCCTGCCGACGCTCTGCCATTTCAGATTCGACGCGGGCTTCCAAGCTTTCATTAAGCTGCCTTAGCTGTTCCTCGGCGCGCTGACGATGACGAATTTGGCGTTCAAGGCTGCTTGCATGTTCCTGAAGGCTAAGTTCTGCCTGACGCTGCTCAGTAATGTCCGTATGAACGCCGACCCATTCCTCGATTTCACCCTGACCATCCAGAATTGGAACCGCGCGGATGAAAAACGTGCGATAGACGCCATCATGACGGCGAACACGATGCTCCCATACATAGGTAGTCTTTCCGGCGACTGCTTCCCGCCAACTGGCTATCGAGCCTGCCCTGTCGTCCGGATGGACTGCATTGGACCAACCATAGCCTTGGTATTCTTCGAAATTCTGGCCCGTCAGAGACGACCATCCTGGCTGTGGGCCAACCATGCGCCCGTCAGCTGTGTTGGTCCAAAGCACACCATGAACGGCATTGACCGCCGCCTTGAATCGATCATTGCTCCGGCGAAGTGCAATCTCGCTTTGCTTGCGACTTTCTATGTCGATGATCAGAATATAGAGGCCGTCGACCATGCCCTCGGACGTCGAGCGCGGGATATAGCGGACTTCGGCTGTGCGGCTCTCGCCGTCCGGGCGCCGGATGACCGTGTCCGTAATCACAACCTCATCCGCCAGTGCACGGTCGAGAAGCGGCTTTCGAGCTTCGTAATAAGCTTGACCAATCACCTCTCGGGCGTGTTTGCCCACAACCTCGTCTGCGTTCAGCCCGAACCACTCGATGTAGCCCTGATTTGCAAAGCGATAGACGTGGTTGCGATCGAGAAACCCGACGAGGATCGGCATCGCATCGGTCAGTCGGCGCAGTTCTTCGCGACTTTCCGCCAATGCGCGAACTGCAATGACTTTCTCGGTGTTTTCAAGAACAGTGCAAAGGACGCCGTCCACACGGCCGTCTTCGCAATAGATCGGCGTATAGAATAGGTCGAAAATTACGTCTTCCGCGTCACCGTGCCGGTAAAGTGTCATCACCTGATCGCGGAAAGACTGCACCTCGCCGCGAAAACCGGCTTCCAGGATCTTGCGGTTCCAGTCCCAGATCTCCGGCCAGATATCCTGTACGCGCGCACCCAGAGCGCCTGGGTGATAACTACCGGCAATTGCGACATAGGCGTCATTGTAGATCATCACATGATCCGCGCCCCACATCAGAACCTGCGGGATGGGAGAATTCACGATGGAGTTCACCTTTATGCGCAAATGCTGCGGCCATTCGGATATGGTCCCCAATGAAGTCTGCGACCAGTCGAACTGCCGAATGAGTTCACCGGTCTCACCGCCGCCGAGAGGCCAGTGCGCGGACACGAACTGAAGGCTCATCAGAAACCCCAAATATAAGGAAAATCGCTGCGGCGTGATATGGTGCGCAATCGGTTTTGTCCAAGGGATTCTGAGTGCCAATCCGATGTTTTTTCAGGTTCGGAAACGACAGCGATAAAACTTTCAGCAAGCGTGGCCGTTTGCCCACGCCTTTCAGATCAGCAAATGTTGAAAATCGCGATCGTCGTGATCTTCTGCGAGCGGGAGCTGGACGATGGATTTTCCACGAGCAGAGGCATAGATAGCGGTCATCAGCTCCGCAGAATGAAAGCCTTCCGCAATTGTCGGGAGATATATATCCGGCTGTCCCGTTAGTGCACGATGGATATCGGCAAAGAAACCGGGAAAGCGCGGCGGCACCTCTTCCGTACGCGCCACGATGGCATCCACCTCAGGCTGGAGCGATGGGTCACGCGCTTTGAATGTCCACGGCACTGAGCAGACACTGTAAGGCTCATCGCTTGACGTGATCGTCACTTGTTCAAAGCATGCCCTGAAGCGCGAAATGTTTCCGGCAGACCCCAGCGTAATCGACGAGGTGACCATTGCACCTTCGGTGGTGCGCATGGAAATGGCAGCGCAATCCTCTGTTTCGATGGGGTTGACCCGCGTATCCAGAAACGCGGCGACCTCGCATACATTGCCCGCCAGGTGCGTGGCGAGATTGTGCAGATGGCAAGCGTGGCTGACGATGACGCCGCCCAACTCTCCCGCCCAAGTTCCTCGCCAGCGCTCTGCGTAGTAATCCGCGCCGCGCTGCCAATGGGTTTCCAGCGAAATCACATAGGGACGCCCAAGAAGTCCTGCCTGTTTCAGCCGATGCGTTGCGAGATAGCTCTGGCCATAGCGATATTGAAACACCGGGAACAGCCGACCGGTACTTTTCTCGGCTGCCGACATCAGCTTTCGCATGTCTGCAAGCGAACCGGCCAAGGGCTTTTCGCACACCACATGCTTGCCCGCCTCAAGCGCCTTGATCGACATGGAAACGTGCAACCCCGGCGGCAGGCAAATGTCGACGATATCGATGGACGGATCAGCAAGCACCGCATCAAAACTGGTTACGGCCTGCGCACTGGGTGCAAGGCTGGCTGCGTCTTCAGCACGGGCAAAATTGAGATCGCAAACGCAGGCGACTTCAAACGCCTCTGGCAGTTGCAGATATCCGACCACATGAGCCTTGCCGATACCGGCTCCGATGACTGCCACGCGAAATCGACTGCTCATATTACTGCTGACTTTCTGCCTTTGCCTGCGCCAAAAGCGCGAGTTCTGTCGCAAGAAACGCATGGGCCTGCGTCATCGCAACCTCGGTTCGCTCGATGATATCGGTGTAGAATTTACCGAAGAATGGCAGTCCGGCGCCGGTCGCTTCGAAATGCTCGACACCTTTCTGATCCGCCAGAAACACATGATCCTTGCCGGGTCGTCCCGCGATATCAATGTATTTTCGAAGCTCGAGAGTGCCATGCGTGCCGAGTATCGTCATGCGCCCATCACCCCAGGTCGGCAGCCCGTCCGGGGTCAACCAATCCACGCGCGCATAACCACGTCCGCCATTGCCCTCCAGCAGAACTTCGCCGAAGTCCTGAAAATCTGGACGATCTGGATTGGCCACATTCCCTATATGTGCGCTCACAACGCGCGCCTCAGTCGAACCGGTGAAATGCAGAAACTGGTCGAACTGGTGGGCGCAGATATCCGTCAGGATCCCGCCATAGCGAGACCTCTCCCAGAACCAGTCCGAACGCAGGTGCGGATTGTGGCGATGTGGCCCCAAGCCCACCGTTTGCACCACTTTGCCGATACGACCTTCCGCAATCAATTGATCGGCCAGCGTCACGCTTTCGACTTGGAGGCGTTCCGAAAAACACACAATCCATTTTCGGCCTGTGGCGTTGGTGCACCGACGGATCGCGGCAAGCTCTTGAAGTGATGTGCAGCCGGGCTTGTCCACGAATGCGTCCTTGCCCGCCTGCATAGCGGCAATCGCGATGCCTGCCCGCTGGTCGTTGACTGCGGCAGAGACGATCAGCTGGACGGAAGCATCCTCAAGCAGCGCTTCCGGCTCCAGCATAGGCACATCAGGATAGGCTTCACCAAACATGCGGCACTGTGTGAGCGGCGTTTCGGCGCTGGTCGCCCAACCTACAAATTCCGCCCCCTCGCCCACAAGACCATTGATCATTCCATAGATATGGTTGTGGTCAATGCCGATGACGCCGAACTTGAGGGGCGGCCTCATCGCTATCGCTCCAATTCAATGCCGCGTGCCCGCAGCATGGCTTGAATATCGACGACCGAACCAGTTTCGATCGAAGCATTTGCCGCTATGCCGGTCAGAATGGACCAGGCACCCGCTACGTGATCGGATGCGCGATTGAAGCGATCCGGCTCCATGCCTTCTGGATCGAAGATATAGCCCAGCATCACGGGGTCAGCTCCGCCGTGATGCCCTTTGGCCTTGGGCACGTCCAGCATCCTCGGCTGCTCACCCGCCAGATGAAGCTCCGTGGTGATCGCATCCTCGTCCGCATGCGCGCGCTCGCCCCCGAAGACTCCGTGCACCTCGACGTGGCGGTGGGTAATGTCACCCTTGGTGCCCTGGAACTTGATCTCCAGACCTTCCCATGGCGAATAGGCCGTCAGGGTGTAATTCGCCGTCACACCGGATGCATAACGGATATGCGCCTGCATCGTATCTTCGATGCCGATTTCCTTGTCGAAGACACAGAGGTCGCGGTAGTAACCATCGGCCGCCTCCGCATCGAGGTAAAGGCTCTTCAAAGCAGCATCTTCCGCCATGTTCAGCTCGAAGTCGCACTTATGTGCGACAGGACAGTCCGCACAGCGAGGGCCGCGTCCTTCGAGGCCAAATTCGATGGCAGTCTCCGGACGATAGAAGACACGCTTTCCTGAAGCGAATACGTGCGTCGGAACCGTTCCCAGCCACCAGTTCAACAGATCGAAATGGTGGGTGGATTTATGAACCAGAAGCCCGCCCGAGTTTTCCTTCTGACGGTGCCAGCGCCTGAAGTAATCCGCGCCATGGACGCGATCCAGATGCCAGCGGAAATCGACAGCGGTTACGGTTCCTATCGCACCGGACGCGATGAGTTCGCGGATCTGCGTACGGGCTGGGGAGTAACGATAATTGAAAGTGACCTTGACCTGACGCCCGGTGCGTTTCTGCGCATCGATAATCATCTTCAGACGGGACAGATCGATCGTCAGCGGCTTCTCGCAGATCACATCGCAACCTGCCTCGAAAGCGCGCACGATATAATCCGAATGCAGGAAATCGGGCGTTGCGACAACAACTGTATCTGGCCTCTGCTCGGCAATCAGACGATCAAAATCATCGGCCAGATAGGTTGCAACGCCATTCGTGCCCGGCTGTGAGGCTGCTTGCGCCGCTTCGCTCAACCGATGCGGATTGCTGTCGCAAAGCGCGACGATCTCGTGTTTATCGGCGTAGTCATCGATCACGGAATCGCGGAACATCTTGTGCCGCGATCCGCATCCTACAATAGCGATTTTCACTGTATTCTGCCTTCATTCTCTGTGGGTTCAATGCGTTGCCCAGCCGCATTGAAATAATGCAGGTCGAATGGGTCAAAGCCAATCGTGACAGAGTCTCCAATTCGATAGCTAACTTTGCCACTATCGCTGACTAGAAGCACTTGCCCGGATGAAAGGGTGACATGCATGAGCGTTTCATTGCCAAGATACTCGACGAGCTTGATCGTACCACCGGCAGTGACCTTACCTGAGCCGATCCGCACACTTCCCGGGCGTATGCATAGCGTCAATTCCTGATCCGTCGTGCCAAGGACAGGCAGCGCGAACGCGGGCAGACCATCCACAACGGCTTCGTTGTTGGAAACCTTCGCCTTCAGCATGTTGATCTTCGGAGAGCCGATGAAGCCTGCCACAAACAGGTTTTGCGGCTTCTCGTATAGCTCCTGCGGCGTTCCCACCTGTTCTATCTTGCCGCCGCGCAGCACCACGATACGGCTGGCCATGGTCATGGCTTCCACCTGATCGTGCGTAACATAGATCATCGTCGTGCCGAGACGCGTATAAAGCGAGGCAAGCTCGGCGCGCATTTGAACGCGCAGTTCCGCATCAAGGTTGGAAAGGGGCTCGTCGAACAGAAAGAGCTTCGGCTCACGGACAATCGCGCGGCCAATGGCAACACGCTGCTTCTGTCCACCGGAAAGCTGGCGCGGTTTGCGATCCATTAGCTTTTCGATCTGCAGAATACGTGCTGCCTCGGCGACACGTCTATCGACTTCCGCTTTCGGCATCTTGAAATTCTGCAGGCCAAAGGCAAGGTTCTTGGCCACACTCATGTGCGGATAGAGTGCGTAGGACTGGAACACCATCGAAAGCTCTCGCTTGGAAGCCGGCAGATCGTTGACGATCTTGTTGCCGATCGCCACCGTTCCTTCGCTGATATCTTCCAGACCAGCAATCATGCGCAGAAGTGTCGACTTTCCACAGCCGGATGGCCCAACCAGCACAAGAAACTCACCATCATGGATGTCCAGGTTCAGGCCCTGGATGATCGACAGCGCGCCATAGCGCTTGCCGACATTACGAAGCGTCAATCCAGCCATTTCAAGCGATTCCTTACTTCATTCCGGAGGTGGCGATGCCACGAACAATCAGCTTCTGGAACAGGAGGAAGGCGATCACCACCGGAACCAGCGAAAGAACAGACATCGCAAACATCTGCCCGTAGGAGGACTGGCCTTCCTGATCGAGGAAAAGACGCAGCGCCAAAGGCACGGTGTAGCTCTTGATGTCATTGAGATAGATGAGCGGAGCCAGGAAATCCTCCCAGGTCCAGATCAGTGAAAAGATGGCCGCTGTGCCGAGCGCCGGGAGTGAGAGCGGCAGAATGATCGCCCAATAAATCTTGAAGGGCGAGCAGCCATCGATCATCGCCGCCTCATCCAGTTCACGCGGCAACTGGCGGAAGAACTGCACCATCAAGAAGATGAAGAATGCATCCGATGCCAGAAAGCGTGGCACGACGAGCGGCAGATAGGTATCTACCCATCCCAGGCGCAGAAACTGCACATACTGAGGTATGAGCACGACGTGATAGGGGATCATCAGTGTCATCATCATCAGGCCGAACAGAAACGTGCGTCCCGTGAACTGCAAGCGCGCAAAGGCATAGGCGGCAAAGGAGCAGGAAATCAAATTTCCGATGACGGAAAGGACCGTCACGATCGTTGAGTTTATGTAGAAGATCGTAAAGCTCACAGGCAGGCCGTGCCAGCCATCGACATAGTTGTGCCACTGAAATTCCGTCGGCCACAGCGTGAGGCTGCCAAAGATATCATTCTCGGGTTTCAGTGATGAGGCAAGCAGCCAGAGCAGTGGATAGAGCATCACAATCGAGACGCTGATCAGGAAGAGATGCTTGAGCAGACGCCCCATCCGGGCGCGCTGGTCACGCTTTACGCGCATCTCATGCGCCACGCGCGCGGCTTCCTCCATCTCCTGCGCGAGGGTAATGTCAGTCGCGCTCGTTTTCATAATGCACCCAGTATTTCGAGGTCAGGAATGAGATGGCCGTGAAGATCGCAATGATGATCAACAGAACCCAGGCCAGTGCCGAGGCATAGCCCATACGGAAGAACTTGAAGGCTTCGTTGAACAGATAGACGGTGTAGAACAGCAGGCTGTCTGCCGGTGCGCCGGTGCCGTTCGAAATGATGAAGGCGCTCGAAAAGGTCTTGAATGCCTCAATCGTCTGCAGAACAAGATTGAAGAAGATGACCGGCGCCAGAAGCGGTAACGTTATGCGGGTGAACTGCCGCCATTTCGGCGTGCCATCGATTTCCGCAGCCTCATACAAATCCTTCGGAATACCGCGCAAACCGGCGAGGAAGATCAGCATCGGCGAGCCGAACTGCCACATGGCCAGCACGACGAGCGTGTACAGTGACGTATCCGGATTGGTGATCCATGCGGCACCCTGAATGCCGAAATAGCCAAGAACAGCATTCACCACACCATCGGCGGCAAACAGCTGGCGCCAGAGAATGGCAATCGCAATCGAGGCACCCAGCAGCGACGGCAGATAGAAGATGGCGCGGTAAAGGCCGATTGTACGCAGCCCCTTGTCGAGCAGCATGGCGACACCGAGCGCCATGATCAGGCGGGCCGGAACAGCCAGCGCCACATACGTGAAGGTCACCTCTAACGCCTTCCAGAAACGCCGGTCACGCGTGAACATGTATTCGTAATTGGCTAGACCAACCCATCTGGGGGCGTTGACCATGTCATAGCGCGTGAACGACAGATAGAGCGACGCCAGAATGGGGCCGAGCGCCAGCAGGAAGAAGCCGAGCAGCCAAGGCGTCAAAAAGGCATAGGCAGGCGCGTTTCGCGCGATGAAACGTCTCATGAAACTTGCTTTCAGTGGGGAGATGGAGCCCCGCCACACCTGTTGCGGGGCTCTTGCAGATCAAACCCTTTACTGGGCGCGTTCCACGATATCGGACGCATCGGCGATGAACTGTTCCGCCGCGTCCTTCACCTTGGCCCGATCGAGCACAACGCTGGTGCCGATGCGCATGAAGGCGTCCCGCACCTCTCCCGCACCCTTCGGAGCCGGAAGTGGAAGCGGTCCAACCTTGCTCTGGATCGCATCGAAATAGGCGACCGACAGCTTTTCGGTTTCGTTCAAGCCCGGTGCCAGCGCATCGCGAACCGCCTTGGACGCCGGAATACCACGTTCGAGACCGAGGATCTTGGTAATGGCCGGATCCGTGACCCAGGCGTTCATATACTTGATCGCGCTTTCGGCATCCTTGGTGTCACGCGAGAGCGACATGAACATGGAAGGCTTGATGAACTGGCCAGGCTTGCCGCCCTTTTTATGCGGAACCATGGCCGGACCGATCTTGTCCTTGGCGACTGCCTGAATGCCGACGAGCTGGTTCGACCAATAGTGCGACATGGCCGTATCGCCAACGGCAACGCCGGATTCCGCGAGCGGCGGATCCAGGATGACCGTCTTGTCCTTGGAGCGCACGACATCCTTCTTGCGAAGGTCCGCCCACATTTGCCAATAGCTGGCAACATCGTCCACAGTGGCCGCAACCTTGCCATCGGCTCCGTAGAACTCGCGACCGTTCTGACGTACCCAGGATTCGAAAGCCTCGATCATCAGCGACAGGTCGTCGGAACCCTTTACCTTGCCGCCGCTCTTCGCGGTAATCTGTTCGCAGGCCTTGGCGAAGTCATCCCAGGTCCAGTTGATCAGATCCACATCGACGCCGGCTTCCTTGAAGACGCGCGTGTTATGCACGATGACCTGGCTGTTGGAGCCAATGTTCAGGGCATAGAGCTTGCCGTCTACCATGCCACCGGCGATTGGGCCCTGATCGAAATCCTTGATCATCAGGCTCTTGCCGACATATTCATCCAGCGGCTTCAGGGCACCGCGGCGTACATATTCGAACAGATAGCGATAATCCATCTGCACGAGGTCCGCCATATTACGGCCCGCGGTCTGGGTTGCCATTTTTGTCCAGTAGTCGCCCCAGCCAATCGTCTCGCCGGAAACCTCTATCCCGGGATTGGCCTTCTGGAAGGTATCGATGACGGCAAATGTGCGTTTGTCACGCTCAGGATTGCCCCACCAGTAGTGGCGAATACGCGTTGCGGCCTTGGCGGGCACGGCCGAAAGCGCAGTTGCTGCAACGCCTGCCCCGACAGCTCCCAAAAGCCGCCGACGTGTCAATTCCATCATGTCATCCTCCTCCAGATTTCGGATTTATCGATCCGGCGGCCTTCGCCGCTTGTTCACCCTTGTTCACCCACCCGCACCTTCCTCCCGAAGATGCGTCTGCATGTACTCACCTCAAATGTGGCTGCGTAGAAGTTCCGTCAGGCAGAGCATGGCCATCGCCTGCCCATAGGGCATGGATGTCAGCTTGATCTCACGGTAGAAATCGAGGTCATTGCCCATGGCGGTTCCAAAAGACACCTGCGTCAACTCACCTTCCGGATTGATTTTCTCCACAACGCCGCGCATCGCCCGTTCCGCTGTTTCGAGATAGTCGCGGCTCAGGTAGCGCTTGCGAACGCCCTTCATCAGGCCGTAGGCGAAGCCTGCCGTCGCGGACGCTTCCAGATAGCTGCCCGGATCATCGATCAGGGTATGCCAGAGACCCGATGCATGCTGATGTGCCTTGAGCGCTGCGGCTTGGCGATCAAGCACAGACAGCAGATGCCGCCGCAGAAAATCAGCCTCCGGCAGATCCAGCATCTCGATGAATTCGGGAATTGCGATCGTGATCCAGCTATTGCCGCGTGCCCAGCGAGCGCGGGCAAAATTGTGATTGCCGTCAAACGTCCAACCGTGGAACCACAAACCTGTCTGCGTATCCATGAGATACTGCGTATGGATCAAAAACTGATACTTTGCTTCTTCGACGAATTCCGGGCGGTTGAGAACGAGACCGATCTTGGCAAGCGGCAGAACGCTCATCATCAGCGTGTCGTCCCACATCTGCTGATCATTCACGTTGTTGTAGACGATGTGCTGCAAGCCGCCCTCGCGGGTGCGCGGCATTTCGTACATCACCCATTCAGCCCAGGTTTCCAGGTAGGGCTTCCAGTGTGGGTTTGGTGAAAGCTCCATCAGGTGAGCAAGCGTGAGAAAAGGCGCAACCGTGTTGATGTTCTTGGTCGGCGTGCCTTCTGCCAGCCGCGCCTCAAACCAACCGGTGATGGTATCCATCGCCTGCTTGCTGCCGGTGAGTTGCCAGTACTTCAACAGCCCATAGAGACCGATACCGTGCGTCCATTCCCAGCCCGCCCAGCCCTTCGTGTCGATCACGCGGCCATCTTCAAGGCGGAGCAGGAACTCGCCAGTCTTGTCTTCGATGTTGACGAGATTATGCGTCAAACGCTCGATCAGAGCGCAGACTTCCGCTCGCTGAATAAAATGCTGTTTCTGCCTCAGCAGCGGATGCATGCAACACTTCCTCGCATAAAAAAATTTTCGGAATATCATTCCGGAAAATAAGAAATCACATCCCTTGACGCTTTTCAATCCTGTTTTTTCGGTTAGGCTTGTGAAAGAAGGCTCTGCTGAACGCTTAGCAGGTCAGCTGGTTGACAGACTGAACTTTAAATTTCAGAATGCAATTCCAATTTTTGTGAAACGCACCCCATGTCAGATCTTCAAGTCAAAACCGAAAATGTTGCCGCCGTTCTGAAGGTCTTCGCGGTGATGGAGGCGCTCGTTGAAGACAAGCGGGCGAGCCTCGCCGATCTCGCGCAAAAAGCGATGACGTCCAAGACCACGGCCCATCGCCTGTTACAAACGATGGTAGAGCTGGGCTATGTCGAACAGGATCCGGAAACGGAAAAATATGGCCTGACGCTCAAGCTGTTCAGCCTCGGTGCGCGCTCGCTGAACGAGCATGCAGATATGCTCAAAGTAGCCGATACCGCCATGGGGAGGTTGTCACGCGCCACAGGCGAGGCAGTTAATCTCGGCATTCTGGATGATCGCGACCAGCGCGTGGTCTACATTCACAAATACGATTCCGTCTTCAATCTTTCAATGAAATCAACGCTTGGGCTCCGCAACCCACTCCACAGCACATCACTTGGCAAGGCGCTTCTTGCATGGCGCAATGATGAAGAGATTAACGATCGTGTTGCGAAAATGGAGTTCATGCCTCTCGCACCAAACACGATTACCGAGCGCGGTCGCTTCACGGAAGAACTCAAGAAGACACGTGAACGTGGTTTCGCCGAAGAGATAGAGGAAAGCGAAGCAGGCGTACGATGCATGGCCGTTCCGATCTTCAACCATCTTGGAAAACCGATCGCAGCCATGTCGATTTCGTTTCCCCTCTTCCGTTTCCAGGAAGACCGCAAGCCGGAATATATTGCGCTTTTGAAGGATGCCGGTTCCGAGGCCTCCCGCTCACTTGGCTTCGAAGGATAAGCCTACAGGATGTCTCGTTCAATCGTCCTCGATTGAACGATAACGTACATGCGGCAAGAAAAGATCGAAAGCGTGGCTCTACTGAATCCAATAAAGTGCGCCGCGCTTTAGCATCACGCGTCCCATGTCGGGTTGTCATGCGTTTGGAAAACGGTCACAATCAGGCGAGTTCGACAGGGGAAAGACATGCGTCTCAGAGCACTTGATCTGAACCTTGTGGGTGCACTTGAAGCCATACTGCGGCTGAGATCCGTCTCCGCAGCGGCGCGCAAAACGCATCTTATACAGCCCGCCTTTTCCCGCGAAGTCGGTTCTTCGTGCATAGCGGAGCGGTGTGGCATCGAGATCCTGGATCATGGTCAAGCTTCGACCCTGTTTATGCGTAACGGAGAACATATTCGCATGGAGGCCAGGCTACCTGGCGGCCAACCGCTTTTCGGCGAGATCAACCAGACTGCCAGCGTGCTCTGACTGCCCTCTATTTGGTAACATTCCGCATCATATGATGGATGACTTATCTAAACGACAGACCTAGAGTGACAGGCGGCGCGCCGCGTTTGTAGCGCGCGCCGCCAGTTCCGGCTCCGTAAGGCGCTGTCGTCAGTCACGCATCATCAGCAGGGATGAATTCGAAATGTATGTTGGTACACAGGTCACGGCACGGGACGACGATGATTTTCGCGTCTGGGCGCAGTTGGGACTGAAACACATCTGCGCCGATCCGCCGGGAGACCCGGCAAGCTGGACGCTGGATGATATTGAGCGGCACAGAGACAAGGTCGAGAGCTTTGAACTCATCCTCGATATGATCCAGCTACCTCTGCCCTCGCAGCCAATCGAAAAGGCATCCTATCCGGATATTCTTCTCGCAGGACCGGATCGTGATCGGCAGATCGATGCGGTGTGCTGCATGATCGAAAACATTGCGAAAGCCGGCATTCCTGCAGCCAAGTACAATCTCAATCTGATTGGCATTCCCCGCACCGAGATGGAGCGAGGTCGCGGCGGCTCACTAAACGAGGCATGGCGTTGGGAAAAGGCCGACCCGAATGCTGCGCCTGGCCTTGCAGGCGTCTTATCCGAAGACGAGAACTGGGAGCGAATAGACTACTTCCTCGAACGGGTCGTTCCCGTAGCTGAAAGCAATCGCGTTCGTCTTGCGTGCCATCCGCATGATCCTTACACGCCCCCCGGTTACAAGGGCGTAACCCGCGTTCTGGGTACAGTCGAAGGGCTGAAAAAATTCGTGCTGATGCGCGAGAACCCCTACCACGGCCTCAACTTCTGCCAAGGGTCGATCGGCGAAATGCTGGACAATCCGCATGACGAAATCGACGATATCATTCGCTGGTTCGGCAGCCGCGACAAGATCTTCAACGTCCACTACCGCAACATACGCGGCGGCAAGCTGTCCTTCATGGAAACCTTCCCGGACGAAGGCGACATGGACATGGTTCGCTCGCTCAAGGTCTACAAGGAAGTCGGCTACAAATACATGATCATGCCCGATCATGTTCCAACGATTTCCGGCCGTGATCCCGTCGGCGTCGCCTTCAGCTTCTGCTATGGCTACATCGCCGCCCTGCTGGAGGCTATGGACAGCGGGCATATCTGAACAATCGGCGGCAAATAACACCACAGTCGAATGGCGGCCTGCTTGAAGATAAATTACCGCGCGGGCCTCTCCTAAAAGCGCCCGCGCGGCATGGATGCCAACTTACTCCGCTGGAGATAAACCCGGAGAAGCTGGCACACCACCATGCTGCCGCAGAGGGCGGCTGCCGGTCAGCAAACGGGCAAGCATGTAGAAGACGGGCGTCATGAAAATCCCGAAGAAAGTGACGCCGATCATGCCCGAGAAGACGACGATCCCGATGGCAGCTCGCATTTCCGCGCCGGCACCCGTTGAAAGCACGAGCGGCACGACCCCCATGATGAAGGCCATGGATGTCATCAGGATCTTGGTGATTGCCGCCTCTGCCTGACCGGAAGAGAATCAGGTGCCGGATCACCATTGATATCAGCGGCAAGGAAGCTGTTGTAACGGGTCGTGCGTTCCGGGCCGGTCTGGGCATCCACCTTTAGCAGCGCCGAAAGCGGGATCATCTGTCCAGACTGGGAGCGAACCTTGAGCTGGCCGATATCCTCCGGCTTGGCGCGAAATTTCGCATCTGCCTGAACCCTGATGCTGTAGGTTCGCCCGAAAGCGTTGAAGTCGTTGACATAGAGCGAGCCCAGATAAATTTGTAACGTCTCGAATACATCAGGAACGGAAACGCCCAGTTGCTTGGCCTTTCCACGATCAAGATCGGCGTAGAGCTGAGGTACATTGATCTGGAATCTCGAGAATATCCCGGCCAGTTCCGGTGTCTGATAGGCCTTTGCGAGGACTGCCTTGGTCGCTTCGTTCAAAGCCTGATTTTCAAGCCCGGCACGATCTTCGATCTGGAGCTTGAAGCCACCTGTGGTGCCCAAGCCGTTGACGGGCGGCGGCGGGAACATGGCAATATAGGCATCCTGGATTCCGACAAACTTCTGGTTCAGTGCCATGGCAATGGCGCCACCTGAAAGCTCAGGCGTCTTGCGCTCTTCAAAGTCATCGAGCACTGCGAAGGCGATGCCTGCATTCGAGCCGATGGTGAACCCGTTGATCGACAAGCCTGGGAAGGCGATGGCATGGGCAACGCCAGGCCGTTCCAGCGCGATATCGCTCATCCGTTTGATTACAGCCTCAGTGCGATCGAGCGTTGCTCCATCGGGCAGTTGTGCGAAGCCGATGAGATATTGCTTGTCCTGAGCCGGGACGAAGCCATTCGGCACCGCGCTGAACATACTGTAGGTCACGCCCACAAGTGCCAGATAAAGAATCATGACCAGACTTTTGCGCGACAAAAGCCCGCCGACCGTTCGTCCATATCCGTTGGATGCAGCGCCGAACGCACGATTGAAGCCGCGGAAAAACCATCCGAACATCGCATCCATGAACCTTGTCAGCCAATCTTTTTTGGCGTGGTGGTCCTTGAGCAGAAGTGCTGCAAGCGCGGCGGACAGCGTCAGCGAATTGATGGCTGAAATCACGGTCGAAATTGCGATCGCCAGAACAAGACCAAACAGCGTCAACGCGTTGATGGAAAAGCCGAATGCGTACATCACTGCGGAGGTACCGATGATGGACACCGGAACGGCGATCAGCGGGATGATGGAAGCGCGCCATGTCTGTAGGAAGACGAGAACGACGAGCGCGATAGCTTCAAGCAGGGTATCGACGACCTTTTCGATCGAGGCCCGCACGAACTTGGTGGTGTCGTAGACGATCTCGTATTTCACGCCCTGCGGCATTGCGAGCTGCCGCTGATCCATCGTCGCCTTGACGTTATCAGCAATCTCGATGGCATTTGAGCCCGGCGCCTGAAGCACTGCGACGGCCACAGCCGGACGACCGTCAAGCAGCGAGCGCAGCGAGTAGTCGGCGGCACCGAGTTCGATCCGGGCGACGTCTCGCAGACGCGTGATTTCTCCGTTGGCACCGCTCTTGACGATGATATTTCCAAACTCTTCCGGCGTGCGCAGACGGCCCTGCGCGTTGACGTTCAATTGCAGATTGACCCCCGGCTGGCTCGGCGATGCGCCAGTCCTGCCTGCGGCAGCCTGAACGTTCTGGCTACGGATGGCATTAGAGACGTCGCTTGCGGCAGACCATGCTCGGCAACCTTCTGGGGATCGATCCACATACGCAGCATCCGCGAGATCTGGAGCAGGATCATTTTTCCGTTGGTTATCTCAACGCAACCTCTGGCAGGGTCATGTCGGCAGAGTTTCAGAACAATGAGGAAAAGATCGAAATCAATCCGCGCTACGTGGTCTCGGTCAACGATGCGCGGTCCTACGTCACTGCGGCTATCGCCGGGCTAGGCGTCGTGCAGTCACCGCGTTTCATGGTGCGAGACGCTTTGGAGCGAGGAGAGCTTGTCGAGGTTTTGCGGAATTGGCATTGCGAGAGCCTGGCGCTCTATATCGTCTATCCGCAGACCCGTCACCTGTCGAACAAGGTCAGGGTATTCGTGGATTGGCTCGCCAGGCTGGTTTATAATCTGCGCGTCAGCGATCAGCGCTGACGATCGGTTGGCCAAGGCACGACCTTTGCTCTTGCGTGCTTATCGAGCGATTCGCGTTGAAAGTATGATTGAAGACAGCGTCCGCTCCACGCCGTCGATGTTCCCGATCTCGTCGATGGCTTGATCCAGCTCGAGAATGGATGGCGCGGCGAGGAGCGCAATGAGATCAAAGCTGCCGCTGACGGAATGAAGAGTAGTCACCGGCTTCAACCTATCGAGCGCGCGAACGACCTGTGACAGGGCCTTGGGTGCAATCGTAATGAGGATATGGGCGCGGATGAGCGAGGAGGCATACTGTTCTGACAGACGGATGCCATAGCCCGCAATCACACCCTCGCGTTCAAGCCGCTCTATCCGCGCCTGAACCGTGGTTCGCGACAGGCCGAGCTTCTTTGCCAAGGTCGCTACAGGGATACGGCTATTCTCACCAAGAAGTGCCAGCAGCTCGCGATCTTTTTCAGTCAGCATCGAAACATCATTATGGTCAGATTGCTCGGCGATTTGCAGAAAACGATACCACATATCGCTCATAATCCAGCTATGAATCAACAGTCTCTCCCTACACACTCTTCATGTTGACATCTGAAGGGGGCGCTCGTGAAAAACATAATTGTTATTGGTGGCGGCAAGATCGGTGGAGCCATCGCGATCATGCTGGCATCCACAGGAGACTATCTGGTCACGGTGGCAGATCGCAACGAACAGCAACTGGCGAACCTGGACAAGCATCCCGCGATTACCACGATCAGGCTCGACATCTCGGACCGGGCGGAATTGACCGAGGCCCTTACGGGCAAGTTCGCCGTGCTCTCTGCCGCTCCTTTCAATCTCACAGGCTTGATTGCCGAGGCTGCCAAAGTGAGCGGCGTTCACTATCTCGACCTTACCGAAGACGTCGCCACGACGAAACGGGTGGAGCAACTGGCGCAAGGCGCCAACGTCGCATTCATACCGCAATGCGGGCTCGCGCCGGGTTTCATCTCCATCGTCGCAAACGACCTTACGAAGAATTTCGACAGCCTGGATAGCGTACGCATGCGCGTTGGTGCGCTGCCGCAATATCCGTCGAATGCGCTCAACTACAATCTTACCTGGAGCACGGATGGGCTGATCAACGAATACATCGAACCCTGCGAAGCGATCGTCGAGGGCAAATTCGTCATGGTTCCAGCCATGGAAGAGCGTGAAGAGTTTTCGCTGGATGGCGTGACCTACGAAGCCTTCAATACATCCGGTGGCCTCGGTACACTCGCCAAGAGTCTGGAGGGTCGCGTACGTACGATGAATTATCGGACGATACGGTATCCCGGCCACCAGGCGATCATCAAGGCACTTCTAAACGACCTCAACTTGAAAAATCGACGCGATGTTCTGAAGGATCTTTTCGAGAACGCGCTGCCTGCCACAATGCAGGATGTGGTGGTGATCTTCGTGACTGTCTGCGGCTGGAAGGACGGGAGATATCTCCAAGAGAGCTATGCTAATAAGGTTTATGCTGGCGTCGTGGCCGGAAAGAGAATGAGTGCAATCCAGATCACGACCGCTGCCGGTATAACGACCGTCCTGGATCTGCTGACGAATGACAGGCTTCCTCAGCGAGGCTTCGTGCGCCAGGAGGAAATTTCGCTCGAGGATGTGCTCACTAATCGCTTTGGCCGCGCCTACGACCCGAAGTCCATGGATTTGAAAAAAGCGGTCTGAACAGATGATTGATTGAAGTGGCGGAGGGCGACTGCCCTCCCGTTGCCTCGGCGATGCCATTCCCTAAACGTTCGAGTGTCCACAAAGCAGGAAAGCATCTGCTTCGTTATGATCTCTCTGACAGGACATGAAGTAGGACTGACTGCAATCCTCATCAGGTCAAATCGTGGAGATCCTTGCCGAGCGGCGGGCCGACACGAAACTCCGAAAAATTCACTTCCAGCCCTTCTCGCTCCGGCGTGCAACACATGGGGCCAACTGTGTACGATCGAGCAAGTGGAAATGGGCACAGACGCATCAACTGCCAGCGAGACCCATCGTCAGACATCTGAAGTTTCAACACACCTGCATCGACGGTCACACGCAGATGTATGTCCGTGGCGTCTCCGGCGTAGACTGCTGTCGACCAGTCAGACTGCTCGACAGTCAAGACGCTACCGATACACGCTGCTCCATCTGTCCATTCGATGCCGGCTTTGATCCAACACGCCTCATCTATGCGGACCATAATTCCTGCCTGGTCATAAAGAGACTGGTAGCGAGCTTTTACGCGCAATGAGGCGGAAAAGCTGCCCTCGCATGTGGCACCGAAAAAATGCCCACTGTCACGCGTGAAGCCATAGTGCGTCTGTCGCCAGAAATCACTGTTATGGTCGGTCGTTACGTGAAGCGTTTCTCCAGCAAGAGACCACACCTTCGGTTCGTTGAGCCACGTGCATGCGGTGAACATCAGGTTAATCCTTTCCGATCATTGAGGCGACCTTTGCAAGATGTATCGGCAGCGGCAAGCCCCTTGATCCTTCAGAATTGACCTCAACCGACCCGCCGTCGTTCCGAATGGCTGTCAACCTGCGCCAGTTTCCAGATCCCATCCTTCTCATAGCGCCAGCCGAGCTGACCCTGATCGTCTATGGCAAAGAGGGAAAGCCAGCCATTGTCGAAAAGAGCACGGACCTGAGGATGGCGCCGCAGGATGTCTGAAATCGCTTCCTTGGGCGCTTCGACAGCAACCGTCAGCCGCAGTGGTTCGTGCACAAAACCTTCGCCATCATGCACCGACTGCCAGGGAAGGCCAGCACGCAGATTGCCGCCATTGCCCTCAACGACCCCGATCCCGCCGACGACATTGTGCAGCAGCTTGTTTCCGGCACCAAACAACGAGGGGGCGACCGAGGAACCGAAATACTGGAGACTGATCCAGCTGGCCACGACGACCGGGGCCGTGAGGATAAGCTCAAGCACCTTGAAGCCTTCGTCCCTGCTCCAGACATAATCATGCAGGAAAGCCTGCCCCTCCAGCGACCGGCCCGCTGTCCGCGACCGAGGTGCGGCAATGAAGGCGCGGCACCCGGCCAGCCCGAGTTCAGGCCGAACTTCGGACCAGTCCTTTGCGCGTGCCATGACGTTTTCGGCAGTTGCCCGTGGAAGACGCCGCGCCCGCTCTGCCCGCGTCAACCCGCCAGCTTGCCTCAGCCACTGCCGGATCCGTACCAGATCCTCGGCCCGGACATCGTGACCCAGATCCTCCTCGAACAGCGTAACGCTATCGGTCGTCGTGTCATGCAGACCGCCGATGAAGACGGTGTCGGCCGGGATGGCGATGCCCTTATCGACGAGCTTCCGGCGAACCTCTGCGTCATTCAGCAGATCGGCGAGGAGGCGTGCATTGACATCCCCCGCATAGCCGCCGCAGGCGCCGCAATGCAGCGCACTGGCATAGGGATTGTTGACCACATTGGCGCCGTGGCCGGAAATCAGCACATAGCGTGCGAAGCCCTCGGTCAAGGACATGGCCTTCAGCACCGTTTCAGCAAAGACCGCCCGCGTATCGAGATCAAGATCCGCTGCGAAACGGGGCTTTGCCTTATCCGGCCCTTGGCCTTTGCCGAAGCCCAGACCATCGCGCAGGAGCTTGCCGGCATAGACTGGCCCCATGGCTTCGACAAAGGCGAAGGATGAGACGGCAGCCAGCTTGAAACGGCCCCAGGCACGCACGGCGCGGGCGCCAAACCGTGCCTGCCGATCGGCTTCCTCATCGTGATCGACCGCGCTGCAAGTGAAGACGGACGGCTTGAGCAGGACCGGCAGCCGGTGCTCGGACACATCAGACGCAAAACCCTTGTGACTTGCGCCAAGCCCGAAGAAGCCGGCAAAGCCCAACGTGCGGATTGCGGGATCGAGGCTTTCGAGCGAACGACGGAAGACCTCCGAGCGCACATCGATGCAGAAGGCCGCCTGAAGCATGGGCCGCAGCTCCACAACCTTCGCGGCTGACGTTGCGGCTAGCGTGGCAGCAAGCCGCCGTTGCGCAGCGCGCTCTGCGGCAAGCTGCAGGACGCCATCGATCACGGTCTCCCGTTCAACGGAGACCGGCTCGGCATGAATGCGGCGCACCCGCTGCCATTGTCCTTCGATGGATGGCTTGTGCCGCGCGTAAAGTGCCTCTTCGTAAACGAGCCGGATCGCCAGCAGTTCTAGCGCCGTCGTATCCGTGCGACCTTCGACCTCTGCCTTGAAGTGTATGTGGCGGGCATATTGCGCCCAGCCACCCAGCGTCAGCAGCAGTTGATGGAAATAGGTTCCCGGTTCAGGCCCAAGGCCGAGAGAGACAGCTGCACGCTCAATTGCACCCTGCGGCGTTTCCGGCGTTTCATCGACATGAATGCTGAAGCCTTTCAGACCAAGGATCTCCGGCGTCAGGTCATGGGTCGCAAAGGCGCGCCAGGCGGCATAGAGACCATTGCGCCGCGACGCGGCCCAGAGCGCCTGACCCTGATCGAAGAAACCGGCCGCGAAGGCACCGATCCGCTCACTCACGAGACCCGGCCAATCCTTGCCCGTTGCCTGCGCGGCAAGATCGGCAATGGTAGGCAGTGGTGCAACGGGCGCGGGTTCCGTTGTCAGCGCCGACTTGAGCCCCACCAGATCTAGCCCCTGGGCGGCAGCACTGGATTGCAGAGCCGCGGTGAGATCTTCGTCTGTGATCTCCCCCTTGCTCACCTTTTCGGCATAATGGGCACGCGGTAGCGCAAGCCGCACCCCGCCAATGCGCGAAAGCCGCGCAGAGGTCTGTTCGAAGGTTTCGCTGATCTGCCCGAGGAAAGGATTGACGGCAACGGTCGCCGTCAGGGGCCAAGCCGGGGGGATGGAGCGGACAGCCTGATCTGCTGCCTTAGCAAGCGCTTCACCATGCAGCGTGTCGATTGTCGTTTCGGTCATCGGTTCATTCCTTGATGGCAGCAGGCGTTGCGGAAGCAGGGCGGGACAGCGTCCAGCCGCCGAGCAGGCGATCGAAAATGGCATTCACATAGAGGCCGTTGGCGAGGTGTACACGCAGACCCGCCGCTGCCGGATGATAGGCCCAGAGCGGAAACAGCGACTGTGCCACGGCCACAACGGCGAAGGTGACGACGGCGAGCAGCATCAGGGTCCATTCGAGCGGACCGGGCTGTGGGGTTGCAGGCAGCGTGCCATGCATCATCTTGTCGGAGATCCGCTGAAGGGCGAAGTAAGCCGTGGCTGCCGACATGGAATACAGCGACGTGCGCCAGGTGAGCGCCCAAGGGGCGGCATCGGCCAAACCTTGTGCGATGAGATAGGCGACGCCGAAGATGAGGATTGCGCCAAGTGCCAGTGCCTGCGGCGGCTTGTCGGCAAAGCCGAAGAGCACGCCAATCACCGCATAGATGGCAAGCGCCAGTACGAAGGCGCGGCCAACCGCCTTGGCATTTGGGATAGCCACCGGCCCTGGCCGACGGATGGAGGCAACCGTTTCGACCGCCGAGCCTGACCCGAGGAAAGCATGGGCCTTGTAAAGCGAATGGGCGACAATGTGTAGGAGGGCGATCGGGAAGAGAGCCAGGCCACATTGCAGGATCATGAAACCCATCTGCGCGACCGTAGACCAGGCGAGCGATGTCTTGACCGCCGACTGGGTGAGCATGACCAGACTGCCGAAGAGCGCCGTGAAGCCGCCAACCATGACCAGAACCGCCAGTACAATTGGCGCCTGTAGCATGACATCCGCAAACCGGATCAAGAGGAAGCCACCTGCGTTGACGACACCAGCATGCAGGAGAGCGGAGACAGGCGTGGGCGTTTCCATCACTTCCGTCAGCCAGCCATGCGTGGGAAATTGGGCGGACTTCAACAGTGCCGCCAGGGCAAGCAGCGTAGCGCCGGCCAGGGTCAATGGCAGGCCTTCGCCTTCCCGCGCGGCAGCGAGGATGGCAGCTATGTCACCGGTCCCAAAGGAAATTGCGAACAGGATGACCGCGCCGATCAGCGCGCCATCGCCGATTCGCGAAACGATGAATTTCTTGCGCGCCGCGCGACGGGCCGCGATCCGATGCGGATAGAAAAGCAGAAGCCGGTGCAGCAACAGGCTCGTTCCGACCCAACCCAGGACCAACTGCAAAAGCGTGCCTGACTGGACGAGCAGAAGGACTGCCGCGAGCGTTGCCGTCATCCAGCCGGTAAAGGCTCCTTGTCTTTCCTCGCCATCGAGAAAGGTGCCGGCATAGCGCAGCACCACCCAGCCAATGTAGGAGACAAGCAGCAGCATGACCAGGCTGACGAAATCGAGCCTGCTTGCCAGCGCAACATAGCCGTAACCGATCGCCGGACTGGTTCCGGCACCATAAGCGTAAAGCACAAGCCCTGACAGCACCCCAACCAGAATGGCGGCGATAGCGGCAAGCTCGGCAAGACGAATGGCGCGGCGTGGACGAAGGCCGGGCGACCGGAAGGCATACCAGGATGCACCAGCTAAAAGCAGAGGTGCGAGAAGCGGTATTGCATGGATCATGGCATTTCTCCGATCTTGGCCCCTGTCTGGGAGTCACAGGGGCTGTTCACAGAGGAGTTATCAGGCCCGTGATCGCAATAAAAATACATTGTTTCTTCAAAAACGTTCTATAAAATAGAACTATGTCCGAATTGAACTATCACCATCTTCGCTATTTCCGCGCTGTCGCACATGACGGCAACTTGACGCGTACAGCACAGCGCCTGAACCTTTCCCAGTCGGCATTATCAATTCAAATCAAGCAGTTGGAGGAACGGCTCGGGCATGCGCTGTTCGAGCGGCGGGGGCGACAACTCTATCTGACCGAGGCAGGACGCATCGCGCTTGACCGTGCCGACACCATTTTCGCCGCTGGCGAAGAACTGATCGAGACTTTGAAAGAAACCGGTAGAAATCGCCGGGCTATCCGCATCGGTGCACTGGCGACGCTGTCTCGCAACTTCCAGATCGAATTCCTTCGCCCTATCCTTGGACGCACGGATGTTGACATGATCCTGCGTTCGGGAAGTACCGCAGAACTCTTGCGCGCGCTGGAGACGCTGAACCTCGATATCGTGCTTCTGAACCAGGCGCCAATGGCCGATTCCGTCACGCCATTTATTGCGCAACATGTATACCAGCAGCGTATCGGCCTGATTGGAAAACCTTCCTACGGGCATCCGGGTGCAGGTCTGGCGGATCTACTGGAAACACATCCCGTCATATTACCGACGCTCGAAAGTGGCGTCCGCGCCCAGTTCGAGGCACTTGTTGCACGGCTTGGCATCACGCCGCAAATCGCCGCCGAAGTGGACGATATGGCAATGATGCGACTTCTTGCGCGCGAGGGAGCAGGCCTTGCCGTACTGCCGCCGATTGTCGTCAAGGGCGAACTGGAGGCGGGCACGCTCGTGGAATTTGATGCACTGCCCGGAATGGTTGAATCTTTCTATGCCGTGACCATCAAACGGCGCTTTCCCAATCCGCTTATTCAGCCGTTGCTCAGCATACCGATCTGAGCCTTGTCCGATCCGTCGTTTCTGACAGCCAGTTTTGCAGTCGCATAATTTGATCGGCAGCGCGATCAGCAAAACGATCACATCCAGATTGACATAGGCCCATTGCACCGAACCGTTCAGGATAATGTAAGTGAGATGGGCGGCAGCATGGCGGCACCAAGGCCAATGCCGCCATTGGCAATCGCGCCGAAACCGATCGATGAGATAGCCCTGCAGGGGAGACACGACCATGATCACCAGTGAGACAATGGTCGTTGCAAAAAGAATGGAAGGCTTCGACCATCCAAAGGTCTTTGACAAAGGCTCGACAAACACCCCGAAGACGAAAAGCAGGAATGTGCTGGGCCCGAAGACAAGACCCACGGTAGCAGCAAAGGTTGCGCCAATCGCAGGACGGTTTGATGCGTCCAGAACGCCAGGTGGCTTTTGGTCGGCCGCGGCAGCGACAATGTTGTCGGTCATTTGTTTCCCTCCCGATGACCATGCATTCATCAATGTGCGGACCGGACAGGACACCAGCCCGCGGTGAAAGTCTGCGGCTCAGGCTCGCTTGACCGAACCGCGCAAGATCGCATTCACAGCTTCTGCCCGCTCAAAAAGCGGGATATGCGCAGCTCACTCAGTGATCTGAAAACGCGCACCGACAATGGCGTCGGCCAAGGCCTTTGCAGCTTGTGGTGGCGTCGCCTCGTCGAACTCTCCGACAGCTACATTGACCGGCATGGTGAGACTTGCGGCACAGTCACGACAATTTTCAAGAGGTGATTGTTATGCCAGCCCCGTAGACCCGCCAATGCGGGTCCTGATCGCAAACGTGAACTTCAAGCCCTGCTTCGCGAAGCGAGATGGCCGCAGACATGCCGGCAACACCTCCGCCGATGACGAGAGCCTTACGACGATCAGCCATGGTTGCTCACCGAAGCTGCCAATTCGCTTTGGCCGAAGTGACCGTACCGATACCCGTGTACCAGTCATTGACCGCACGGTCGTAAGCGCGGCGGAATGGCAAGCCATTGGGGGCACCCATCGCCGCAATCCACATGCGGATTTCTTCGGCGCCATTTCCGGCGGTATGCACCTGCTCGGTGGCATAGTTTAACACCGCATCCGGATCGCCCGCTTCCAGGAGCTGTAGCAGGTTTTCGTCGAATTCCCGGTTGACCATCCCCATTCGAGGCGTTGCGATATCATGGCTGATGCCACCAGTGGCGAGGATTGCAACGCGCTTCACTCCGTCGTAACGGCGAATGGCATCGCCAAGAAACTTGCCGAACTGGTAGTAGCGACGCATGGTTGGTATGGGTGGCTGCACGCAGTTGAACAGGATTGGCACGATGGGCAAATCCGGATCGAACCCGGCAAGCTCCAGCGGCGTCAACGAGCCATGATCCAGCACCATTTCTATGGAAAAGCTCGGATCGAAATCAGCCTTCAGTGCTTCCTGCAGCAAGTATCCGCCGAAAGCCTGATTGCCGGCAAAGACGCGACGCTTCGCCTTCAACCAATGCTCGATAGGGCATTCATAATCACCGGCGTATGACTTGCGGTGTTTGCCATTGACCAGCAAATGCGGCGCGCAAGGCTTTGACAGCAGCTCCTGATCAAGCAGCGACAGGACCCGAAAACCCTCGATGTATTCGGCGTCGATGTTCGCGCCGAGCATACAGCTTCGGGTTTCCACCAGTTCCATCAGATAGCTATCTGGATAGCGGGAGCCCTCCACCCATTCCGGCTGGAACATGTAGTGGACGCCACCGCTCCACATAATCAGGACCGGTGGCTTTTCCACGCCCAAGGGTTTGCACAGGTAGAAACGGATTTCGTTCAACAAGGCCCCTTCGGCTTCGAATGGCACGGTCACGGGCACGATAGGGAGCTCGAAAAGCGCCCCGAATTTGTCGTAGGCCGCCAGCTCCAGGCGGTAGGCCTCTTCCTTCGCGGGATGGTTAGGACATGGAAAACGGCCTAGGAAAAAGAAACCGTAGGCCTGATAGTAGGCATCTCCGTCGTGACCTGAATGATCAGTCGATCACCGACACGTGCCCGCACCGCATCCAGTGCGGCCCTGCAGCATTGCACGTCGAGGCAATGTTTGTCCTGACCATCCCGCACATGAAGGTGGATCATCCTGGCCCCCGCGAGCAGGCAGACCGGGGCACAGTCTGCGAACTCCATCGGTGTGATGGGGAGCGCAGCAAGATCTACTTTCATGTGTCGGCCACCGTTTGGCGCCACGGCGTGCGCAACGCCGCTCGCAACACTGCGGGGTTTTCGGCGAAATAGTGATAATGCAGCCGGAGGATTATCAGGAGATTGGTCAGCAGAGAGTTATCGACGCTGATCCGGGGCACGAATCTTCGATGCATCGTTCGAGTCCATCGTTGACGATGAGAAACAGCAAGTCTCTCTTGGTCTCGGCGTAGACGAAGACTGTGCCGACGCCGGCACGTGCCGCAATCTCGCGCGTTGTGGTATCGTCGAAGCCTTTGGATAGGAAGAGGTCGAAAGCGGCATCTTGATACGCAGCAGCTTGTCTTCCTTGTTCTTTCCCCGCAAGCTTTGACGCTTCATTGTCACTCTCGGCCCCAGTCTCTGGCGGGGTCACCGCCTGACCAGTATGTGATCATGCACTGGATGATCAGGAGGGCGGACAAAAAAGCGGGAGAGACACAGCCCGTTATCCCAGCAGCCATTTCTTGACAATTGCAAAGCTGGCTCGTCCAAACCAAACCAAGGCAAGGCAAGGCAAGGCAAGGCAAGGACCATACGGGTGTCCTGAGATCGGCTCAAGACGAATACAGGCCCGGACCATGTCAACCGGGCCTGTCGAGAAAATCAGAACTTCGTTGCGAAGTTGAACCAGACCGTATCACCCTGCGACTTGTTTTCCGCAACGAGATCATGCTGCCAGGACGCGCTGATCTCCAGGCCGGGATTGAACTTGTAGGTGATCGATGGACCAATCGCGAAACCCTTGCCGCGATGACCGTCGGCAGCTACGCGTGGCCCCTTATCGTCTGTCAGTTGCTGCAGATAGTAGCCGACAGCGCCCAGACGCCACTTGTCGAAATTCCAGCCGACAGCATAGTCTAGAACGAATTCTGTACCGGTCTTATAGTCGGTGCTGGTATTCTCGGTATTGAAAATCAGGCGGGCGGTTGCACCGACTTCAAGTCCCTGCGGATCGAGATAATGGTAACCGATCGCTGGCTGGAACGACCAGTGGTTCAAGCCGACATTGGCAAAATCTGCCTTGTCGTAGCCTCCGGTTGGCATGGCGATATCGAGACCGATGAGGAATGTATTGTTACGGTCTACGTGCCAGGCCACGCCGACAGTAGCGGTCATATCTGCCAGTGCGAAAGATTTGTCGTTGCCGATTGGAAGCGTCAGATCCAGATGAACCATCGGCACGACCAACTGCGCCCAGACATCACCACCTGCAACCTTCAGGTCACTGACGTAGAGAAACCGCATCGTTTCGGCCAGCGCATTGACCTTGAAGTTGATCGGCATCTGGTTGCCGTTCGCATCATTGTTGCGATCGGACGTATAGTAGCTGGTCTGGGACAGGAAATAGAGACCCGGAAATGGTGGAATTCCACCGGCGAAGAACTGCGGCGAACCCGGAGCATATTGCGTGTTGCCGTTTTCTGCTGCCTCCACCGTACCGATTGCCGAACACGAAACCAGTGCGGCCAATGCAAGACGCTTGAAGATCTGCCTATTGCTCATTCCATTCCTCCTCAACAAAACGTTGGATGGCCACGCGCTGCAATGCCTGCCATACACAGGGAACAACCGGACATGCTTTCGATGAGCAGAGGAATAATCAACCAGACAATAGATAACCGTCGCCAGTGCATGGTAATACTACCAAACGCTGGAATAGAAATTCTATTGTTCATTCCGACAATTCAGCGCCTGCAATAGTATCAGGCGCTCAATATCTAGCTAACGTCGTCCCCTGCCCGCATGCCGTATCGAACCAGTACGCGGCCAACCCTTGAACCTAGCTAATTTCATTGTTGATATTTGTAAAATCGCCGTTTGTGATGCTTGGTATTTTCATGATAAATACCAAACATACCTAATGCATCCCCCGGTTCAAGGGGCAGCAGAGCCACCCAATTCCACAGCCTTATGGATCTGCTCTCGAAGCCAGCTCAATGCTGGGTCTCGCGTACGATAGCTGTGCCATTGCATGGACTGTTGCAGTCGCGGCAACGGGATTGGCGAAGGCACAACCTTCACTGCACCCATGCTGGCAAAGCTTCTACCCAATCGCTGCTGCACAATGGCAAACCGTGCCGATCCCGCGATCAGCAAGGGTAGAGAAGCAAAGGAATACGTCGATATTTCGGCACAGATCTTGATACCTGCTTCATTGCATACCCGCTGCGCAAAGCTCTCACCACCGTTCGGCGGCTGCATGACGATCTGCCCAACTTTCTGAAAATCGCTCTTTGTCAGGCCAGTTTTCGCAAAGGGTCCATCAGTCGCGACAAGGCAAACCAACTCATCCTCAAGAAGCACTTCAGACGGATGTGTGGAGGAACAGAAGATGGTGGGTGCAATGAGAAGGTCGGCTTCGCCGCGCTCCAGAAGCAGATGCGGATAATTCTGTTGCGGCTTGAAGTGGATCTGCATCTGGGGCGCAAGCCTTGAAATCAGACCCAGAAAGGACGGCATGATGGTACTGAGGGTGTAATCGGAGACGATGAGGTTCATGCTGCGGGTCGTTTCAGCCGGCACGAAGGAAGGCGTTGAAACGACGGCTGCCTCGATCCTCACGATGATATCGCGCAATGGCTGCGCGAGTGAAACCGCAAGCGGCGAAAGCTCCATTGTTCGTCCGACCTGGATCAACAACGGATCATCAAAGTAATCGCGCAGACGCCCGAGAGCATTGCTCATGGCCGACTGGGTGATGAACATCTCCTCTGCGGCTCGGCTGACATTGCGGACCTGAATCAGCGTATCAAGCGCGACCAGAAGGTTCAGATCAAGGTTTTTGAATCGCATTCAAGCCTCCCCGAAGCATTTACAACGTAAATACACATCATTCACCGAAGCAATTTTGTAAACAGTATATTTGCAGTTACACGTGACGGCGGGAGGAATTGTCGTCGCCGCATGCCTGACACTGTGCGGCTGGACGGGCCTCCCGCCGATAAGTTCGCCTGAACGGGCGAGTTCGAGGAGACCCAATGTTCAAGTATTTTCCGACCAACTACGTCTGGAACCTCTCGGTCAACCTGTCGATCGAGATGGGTGCGCGGATGGGTGAGATCGAGGAGATGTGCGCTCCGCTGCAGGAGGCCGCGAAGGCTCCAGACGCGGCCGGTACGCAGGCCTTTCGCGAAACCTGGATCAAGATGGCGGACAAGCTCGCTTCGCTGGCAGATGAAGATGAAGCCCGCGGCCGACTGATTTCCGCCGGCGACAAGCTTATTCGCGCTGCAAACTATATGTTGACCGCTGAGCGGCTTCTGGCCCACGGTTCGGAAGGGCGCGCAGCACTCTATCAACGCTTTCTCGCAGCCTTTGAGAAGGGGCTGAAGCTCTCTGGCTCCACCTGTCGACGCGTGGAGATCCCTTATGAAGGCAAGCACCTTTCCGCTCTCTATGTGCCTGCCGAAGGCGTCGATGGCGCCGCTCCGCTGCTCGTTCAGGTCAACGGCCTGGACAGCACCAAGGAAATGAAGTTTCTGGTGGGCCTGCCCGCATGGCTGGCGAAACGTGGTGTCGCATCGCTGATCGTGGATCAGCCCGGCACAGGCGAAGCCTTGCGCCTGCACAATATGACCGCGCGCTTTGACAGCGAGCACTGGGCAAGCCGAGTGGTGGACTGGCTGGAAACCCAGCCTGAGGTCGATGCGAAGCGCATTGGCATGGAAGGTGTTTCCCTCGGCGGATACTATTGCCCGCGTGCGGTTGCGTTTGAGCCGCGTTTTGCCTGCGGCGTGGTCTGGGGTGCCAATCACGACTGGCGCGATGTGCAGAAGAAGCGCCTTGCGCGCGAAGGCAATTTCCCCGTGCCGCACTACTGGAGCCACGTCATGTGGGTCTGGGGTGCCAAGGACATGGACGATTTCATGCAGATCGCGGAGAAGGTCCACCTTGACGGCGTTCTGGATCGCATCCGTGTGCCCTTCCTCGTCACACATGGCGAAAAGGACAGCCAGATTCCGCTGCAATGGGCTCATGCCACCTATGACCAGTTGATCAACAGTCCGAGGCGCGAACTGAAGATCTTTGATGAGCGCACAGGCGGCGTGCAGCATTCCAGCTTCGACAATTCTGCCAATGCGGGCGCCTACATCGCCGACTGGGTGGCCGAAGTTCTTGGCGGTCGTACGACGATCAGTTGATCATCCGCAATCTGAATATGCCGGACGTCTGGTTCGGATCTGGGAGTAGAACACGATGAATATCATTGGTCCTGATTATCTCGTTTTCGGCGTCGACGATGTCGCTGCCGCCATCGAGTATCTGACGGCCTGGGGCCTGAAGCCTGTCGATGTAACCGACAAGGGCGGCCTCTTCGAAACGCTGGACGGCACCGGGGTTATCATTCGCCACAAGTCCGATCCGTCGCTGCCGCCACCGCTGCCGACCTCGAACATGCTGCGCCAGCAGATCTATGGTGTTCGCTCGGCAGAGGATCTGGATGCCATCGAGGCAGAACTGGGCAAGGATCGTCGTGTGACACGTCTGTCCAATGGCTCAATCGAGCTGAAAGACGATCACGGCTTTGAGCTGAAGTTTCAGGTCACGATCCGCCGCGAGCTTGATATGCCTGCGGAAAAGATCAATGCACCCGGCGCTCCCGCCCAGCGTGGACCGAACGAAATCGGCGTTTGGGAAGACATGCCCGCGCTTCCCCGCACGCTTTCCCATGTGGTGCTTTTCGTTCCGGATATCGATATCGCCACCAAGTTCTATTGCGACCGACTGGGTTTCGTCATCACCGATGTTCTAACAGGTGCCGGACCCTTCCTGCGGCCCAAGGCCAATGATGACCACCACACGCTCTTCTTCATCCGCACTCCGGAATACATGAAGGGCTGTGAGCATCTTGCCTTCCACATGGGCGGCCCTACCGAACTGATGGTGGCTGGCACGCGCTTCGTGAAGAAGGGCTATCAGAGCTTCTGGGGTCCGGGACGCCACAAGTTTGGCTCGAACTGGTTCTGGTATTTCAACAGCCCGCTTGGCTGTCACTTCGAATACGACGCCGACATGGACAAGCACGACGATACATGGGTCGCACGCGAGGCGCCGAACGGTGCCGAGGCCTCGCAGATCGTTCTGTTCGAATATCGCGAAAAATGGTCTCCGGCTGGCGGCCCTCCACCCGGCGCAAAGGGTTGACCGGTTCCCAAGGCAGGCGGATTTCCATGTCAACCACACCGGCCCTTCCTCACGCTTCCTCCGAGAAGCTGCATCTCTGCCATGCGGCCGAGGTGCGGGAGGGCCATGTGAAAGGTTTCGGTCCATTGGAGGGATATAGGCGCAAGATTATCGTTCTAAGAAAGAACGGGGTCCTGCATGCCTGGCTCGATGCTTGCCCGCATTATTCCTCCGGCACGCCGATGGCCTGGAAAACCGATGCCTACCTGAATGGCGAGCGGACCCACCTCACCTGCCATTCACACAATGCCCTTTTCGAAATGGATACGGGCAAATGTATTCTGGGGCCGTGCCTCGGACAGAAACTGACACGTGTAGAGATCGTCGTGGACGAAGACGGCGATGTATACGCCGCCGCACCAGGCGAGGGAGGATTGATATGAGTTCCGGCATCAAGACAATATTGGTCATCGGAGGCGGCTTTGCTGGCATGACGGCTGCACTTCAGCTGTCCCGACAGGGCTTCGAGGTCGATCTCGTGGAGATCGATGCCGGATGGAGATCCTATGGCGCTGGCATCAGCCTTCACGGCTCGACACTGCGCGTCCTGAAGGATCTGGGACTGATCGAACGCTTTCTGGAAGAGGGCTATGCCAGCGACGGCCTGATCATTCGTGGCCCCGATGATAGCGTTGTCGCGCGCATTCCGACACCGCGCGTCGCCGGACCGGATATTCCGGGGGGTGGCGGCATAATGCGGCCTGCGCTCGCCAAAATCCTGTCGGAGGCCGTGCGTGCTTCATCTGCAAAGGTCCGCCTCGGTGTCACGTTCACAAATTTCACACAAGACCAGAATGGGGCCACCGTCGTCTTCAGCGATGGCAGCGAGGGACGCTATGATCTGGTGATCGGTGCCGATGGTCTCTATTCCTCGGTGCGAGCGAAACTCTTTCCCGAGGCGCCGAAGCCGCGTTTCATCGGCCAGTCCGTCTGGCGCGCGGTTCTTCCCAAGCCGGAAGATATCGATACCGTGACCATGTGGATGGGTCCGAAATTGAAGGTTGGGTTGAACGGCGTTGGTCGGGATCAGGCTTATCTGTTCCTGACAGAGGACCGGGAAACGAACGATTTCGTTGCGCCGGAAACCTTCGTGGAAACGCTGCGGGCACTTTTGGAGCGCTTCCCCTCTCCGATCATTCGCAGGATCGCCTCTGACCTGTCGTCCGAAAACCAGATCATCTACCGCCCGCTGGAGCAAATGCTTCTGCCACGCCCGTGGTCGAAAGGCCGGATTGTCCTGATTGGCGACGCTGTTCATGCCACGACACCGCATCTGGCGGCTGGCGCTTGCATCGGCATCGAGGATGCCATGGTGCTGGCCGAGGAACTGGCACGCGGCAACGATCCCCAATCATCGCTCACTGCCTTCGAAGATCGGCGCTGGGAGCGATGCCGGATGGTCGTCGAGAACTCGGGCCGGCTGGCCGATATCGAAATTCACGGCGGAAGCCGGGAAGAGCATGCAACCATCATGCAGGTGTCAATGAAGACCCTTGCGGAAGCAATCTGAACCCCACGACGCGTCGGCGCAGCGGTTGAGGAGACCGCGCGCCCGCCCCTGGCGCGTCACACTTGATTGGAGGAGTTATCATGTCAGGACAGAAATATGGCATTGCCGGAACCACAGCACTTCTCATTGGCCACTGTGCAGGAATGCTGGATCTCGTGGCGCTGCCCATTTGGGTCGGTGCTCTGGTAGAACGCTTCGGCTTCAGTCCGCAGCAAGCGGGCGCACTGGCGACGCTCTTCCTGCTCGGCGCTGTCGGTGCCAGCATCCTCGCGTCTCACCGTTTCAACCAGTTGAACCAGAAGTTCGTGGCTGCGGGCGGCTTTGCCATCGCGGCAATCGGCTTTCTGATCGCCTCTGTCCAAAATGCCTTCCCGATTCTGGCAGGCCTGCATCTGGTTGCGGGTGTCTCGGCTGGAATGGCTCTATCCATGGTTCACGGCACGATGGCTCAGACCGCCAACCCGCATCGCCTGTTTGCCGCAGCCGGAATGGCTCTCGGCCTGTTTGCGATTGTTCTTCTCACTGCCGTTCCGCAGTTGTTGATCGCGCGTGGTGGGCCGGTTCTGTTCCAGGTCTTCGGTGGCATCATGGCCATTGCAGCGATCGCTTCTGCGACGCTCTTCCGCAATCCGAGCAGCATTTCAGTGCATGAGAAGAAGCCCTTTAACCGTGTGATCTGGTTTACCATTCTCGGTATCAGCATCATGACGTTCAATCAGGCAATGGTCTTCTCCTTTGTGGAGGTCATCGGCAAGGCTCGCGGTTTCGAACCGGCGCATGTGCTCGGCGCCCTGATCGCTCTCGGCTTGGTCAACTTCCTGGTTCCGGCACCGCTTGCCTCCTTCCTGCAGAACCGCGTTTCCGGGCCGTTGGTCACGCAGATTGGCCCTGCCCTGCAGGTCGTGCTTGCCATCATCGTCACGTCGGCGACCGCGTTTCCGATCTGGGCGGCCGCCGCTGCCGTGTTCGTCGCAGTTCAGATCTTCACCCACACCTTCGTCTTCGGCCTGCTGTCGAAGTACGATCCAACCGGACGCGCTGCGGCTGCAACACCGGCCATGGTGATGTTCGGGGCCGCCCTCGGACCAATCATCGGGGGTGCACTCGGCGAAAATCTCGGCTTCTCAGCGCTCGGCTTGGCAGCCATCCTTGTCGGCGCGACCTCCATTGGCTGCTTTACGCTCGCCCGGTCGGCTGGCGCTTCCTTGAAGGCAACAACTGCATGACGGACTTTCCTCCCATTCGCCGCATCGTTACCGGTCATGACGCCGATGGACGCTCCATCATCACCGAGGCAGGCCCGCTGCCGACAGTGGTCGAAATTGCCGCCATACCCGGTACGGTGTTTCATGAAGTCTGGTCGACCACGGAGACCCCGGCCCCTGTTGACAATGGGCCGGATCCAACAATTGGCCCCCTGGTGCTGCCTCCTCCTCCCGGCGGCACCAGGATACGTTTCGTGGACATTCCCCCGGACACAGAAGATTTCTTGAAAACCGGCGCACAACGCATGGGAGAGGCCTTCGAGCAGATCGGTGACAAGGCCGCTTCCACAGTTAAGGCAGACTCCCCCCATCCCCTGATGCATCGGACCGAGTCCATCGATTACGGCATTGTCATTGAAGGGGAAATGACGCTTATGGTGGACGACGGCGAAGCGTTGCTGAAGCCCGGTTCTGTGGTGATCCAGCGCGGCACCAACCATGCCTGGGCCAATCGCTCCGGCAAGATGTGCCGCATGCTCTTCATTCTCGTTTCCGGCACCTATGAGGCAGGGCTTGCTGCTCAGCTGACAGAGCACTGACGCGGCCAGACTTTCCGGTCGGCAGGACGAGATTCACGCCATAACAACAGGATTACGCTCGACATGAAGTTTGCAACCTACCACGATGGAAGCCGTGACGGTCAGCTCTGGGTGGTTTCACGCGATCTTTCGCGCGCCATTCCGGCAACGGGCATTGCCGACAGCCTGCTTGCGGCCATTGAGACCTGGGACAAGGTCGCACCAAAGCTGCAGATTCTCTCCGACCGGCTAAACGCAGGCGATGAGCCATTCGCAACCCCGTTCGATCCGAAGCGTTGCTTAGCCCCCCTGCCGCGCGCACCACAGTGGCTGGATGCGTCGGCCTTCCTCAATCATGGCCGACTGATGGACAAGGCGTTCGACAATCCGCCCAATCCGGATTTCGAGACAATTCCGCTGATCTATCAAGGCGCAAGCGATGATCTGCGCGGGCCCCATGCCGATATGGAATTCCCGGATGACGGGCTGGGAATCGACATGGAGGGCGAGTTCGGCGTTGTTCTCTCGGACGTGCCCATGGGAACCTCGGCCGAACAGGCGCTGAACCATGTGCGGCTGCTGGTGCAGATCAACGACTGGTCTCTGCGCAAGCTTGGCCCGCGCGAGATGCGGGCGGGTTTCGGTTTCCTGCAGGCCAAGCCCTCCACAGCTTTCGCACCGGTTGCAATCACGCCCGACGAACTGGGCGAATGCTGGGCCGAGGGGCGTGTGCATATTCGGCTGCATGTGGAAATCAATAGTCGCGAAGTCGGGCGGGCTAAGGGCGAGGAAATGCACTTCTCCTTCGGCCAGTTGATCGCCCATAGCGCACGCACACGCAGGCTCTCCGCCGGAACCATTCTTGGTTCCGGAACGGTATCGAATGCGGATCGGGCCGCAGGATCGTCCTGCATTTCCGAGATTCGGGTTATTGAACTGCTTGATGAAGGGGTGTCCCGCACACCCTTTCTGACATGGGGCGATCGCATCCGGATGGAAGCGCGCCTGCCGGATGGTTCCGCGCCCTTCGGCCTTATCGATCAAGCGGTGGTAAAGGCATAATGCGGATCCTCGTGACAGGAGCCAATGGTTTTCTTGGCCGCGGACTGGCAGATGTGGTTTGCAAGCGGTTTGGCACGGCAGAACGCATCGTGCTGACGGATCTGACCTCTCCCATGATCGGCGTCGGGCCTGTGGAGATGATACCGGGTGATCTGGGAGATCCGGTCTTTCTTCATGAACTGGCTGAACCCGGGTTCGATATCGTCTTCCACCTCGCCAGCCTGCCGGGTAGTCTTGCGGAACGGGAGCAGGCGCTGGGTCACAGGGTCAATCTGCTCGGCCCCTTGATGCTTGCAGAGAAACTCGCTGCGCGCCGATCCGATACACGGCTGGTCTTTGCCTCTTCCATCGCCGTTTACGGCGATCTCGGCCAGAAGACGGTAACACCCGACACGCCCTGCCATCCACAACTGACCTATGGTGCGCACAAACTCATGACAGAGATCATGCTGGCAGACATGGCCCGGCGCAATGTTCTCAGCACGATCAGCCTGCGCTTTCCTGGCATAGTCGCCAGACCTTTGGCAGATAACGGACATGGCTCGGCGTTCATGAGCCAGTTGCTCCACAAGATCCGGACGAATGAACCGTTCGAATGCCCGGTCCCGGCTGATAGCGTCTGCTGGTGGATGTCGCGGAGCGCGGCAGTGGAAAACCTGATTCACGCGGCGACATTACCGAGCAGTGGGGCGACCGTACAGCCACCGGTTCTTCATGCGACGATAGCCGAGGTTGCGGAGGCGGCGATGCGCGTGACCGGCAACCGGCCGGCCATCCATTACGGCGATGATGGCAGGCTGCGGCGGATTTTCGGAAGCATGCCACCGCTTGATGCGAACCTGGCCATTTCAATGGGCTTCCGCGCCGATGCTGACCTCGAAACGCTGGTTCACGCCACATTCTCCGGAGATTGATTCATGAAGATCATCGACCTTTCCGTCGCTATCGAAAACGATGTCCCGGCGGACCCACCCGGATTGGGACCCAAAATCACCTACACGACCCACGCCGAAGGCAGTGCGGAGGTTCTGCGCTTTTTTCCGGGCCTCGATATTGCGGATGTTCCCGGAGCTGAAGGCTGGGCTGTAGAGCAACTCAATCTGACGGCCCATGCCGGAACGCATCTCGATGCGCCATGGCACTTTGCATCCACCATGAACAAGGGTGAAAAGGCGTGGACCATTGATGAGGTGCCGCTGGACTGGTGTATCCGTCCCGGAGTGAAGCTTGATCTTCGTGATCTGCCGGATGGATATGTCGCGACCGCGGCAGACCTTGAGGCAGCCGTCAAGGCGACGGGGCACGATCTACAGCCCTTCGATATCGTTCTCATCAACACGGCGGCGGGCGCCGCCTATGGCAGACCAGATTTTCTGGGGCGTGGATGCGGCATTGGTCGCGAAGCCACATTGTGGCTGATGGACAAGGGCGTTCACATTGCAGGAACGGACGCTTGGTCCTGGGACGCCCCCTTCCCTGTCACAGCGAAGCGCTTTGCCGAGACGAAAGATGCCGGACTGATCTGGGAAGGTCACAAGGCAGGGCGTGAAGGCATTTTCATGCATATGGAGAAATTGACCCAGCTCGACGAGCTTCCACCCGCAGGCTTTACCGTTTCCTGCCTACCGGTGAAGATCAAGGGTGGCTCGGCGGGGTGGTGTCGCGCCGTCGCCATCCTTTAGAGTTTTCCTATCTTCCGGAGGAAACGGGTGAATGATCGCAACCCCGAAAGTAAGGCCGATCACTCCGCCATGAGACATCCCGGACCACTTGCATGGTCCGGGATAGTCGATTTTGGTCTATTGCGTCGCTTCAAGAGCGTGACGCAGGCTCAGTACCCTGTCCCTGTCCTGTATCGGGCCGACGCTGCGGACTGCGAAGGATTTCGCATCTTTCCTGCAATCTGCTGCAGCTGCTGGACGGAATGACCGAGCTGGAACCGCGACAGGAGATCGCTCAGCTTGAAGCTTTCCTGCGCAAGGCCCGCACCTGCGGCATTCATCTCTTCCACCATGGCGGCATTCTGCTGTGTTGCCTGATCCATATGGTTGACGGCAGTGTTGACCTCCGCCAACCCCGAGGATTGTTCCTGCGCAGCGGTTGCAATCGCTTCCATATGGCCGTTGATCGTCTGGACCAGCTGCTCGATGGCGCCAAGCCCTTCGCCGGTATCGGAAACCAGCTTGACCCCCTCCGAAACGGCAGCAGTCGAATTGCCGATCAGCGTCTTGATCTCCTTGGCGGCATTGGCGGAACGCTGAGCGAGTTCACGTACCTCCTGGGCAACGACCGCAAAACCCTTGCCCGCCTCGCCCGCACGCGCTGCCTCAACGCCTGCATTGAGCGCCAGAAGGTTCGTCTGGAAGGCGATCTCATCAATCACGGAGATGATCTGATTGATCTGGTGCGATGCCTGCTCGATCCGCTGCATGGCCGAAACCGCGTTACGCACCACGGTACCGGACTGGTCCGCCTGGTGGCGCGCATCCCGCACCACATTGCGAGCTTCAGCAGCGCGTTTGGATGTGGAGACCACGTTGGCTGTGATTTCCTCCAGCGCCGCGGCAGTCTGTTCAAGCGAGGCAGCCTGCTGTTCCGTCCGCTTGGCGAGACTATCCGAAGCATCGGAAATTTCGCGGGACCCGCTCGTGACCATAGAGGCAGAATTGCTGACGCTCAACAGAGCCCCACGCAACTGCTCGATGGACAGATTGAAGTCTGCGCGCAGTGTTTCGAACTGTGGCGAAAGTGGCGACTGAATTTCGCAGAGCATGTCACCGGAAGCCAGACGCCGGATTGCCTGGGCAAAGGCAGAAGTGGCTTCGTTAAGATGAGCCGCCGCTTCTGCTTCGGCGCGAGCCTGCATGTCGGCGCGTTCCTCTTCGGCACGCTGGCGGCTTGAAGCGGCCTCTGCTTCAAGCTGCAGATTGCGGATTGCCGCCTGTCGGAAGATATCAACCGAGCGAGCCATCTCGCCGATTTCGTCCGTGCGCTGCGTGTAGGGAATAGCGCTCGAGGTATCTCCGTCGGCAAGGCCCGTTGTTGACCGGGTGATCCGGCGAATGGAACTGGACAGAGCGCGGGTGATGCCTGTGCTGAGCGCCATCACAAGGAGGATGAATGCCGAGAGACCGATCATCATCGCAATCATGGAGGTGCGAGCGGTATCGAGACGTTCCTTGGCACCGCTGATCAGAATCTGACCGTTTTCCCGCAGCAAATCGGCCACATAGTCACGTCGAATAACCATGGCTTTTGCAAATGCGGTGAGGTCTTCTGGTTTGCCCGCGAAGTCTTGCAGGCTTTCCATGGCCTTAATGAGTTCAACGACCGTCTTGCCTTCCGCAGTGGCAAAGAAGGCATCGTAGCGGCTGAGCAGCGCCGGAGAAACGAGTTCGCGGAACGCCTGTTCATTCAATCTGATTTGCGTGAGAGCGCCGTCAAAACGCGCCTGCTCAGGCTTACCGAAGCTCCCCTTCTGAATATAGGCTTGGCCCATCCGGTTCAGAACCAGATAGCCTTCATTGAGCTTCATCCAGGCCTGATAGCCGCGAATGTCACGCGCAAGCGCCACGTCATCCGTCAACGTACCGGCACGGGAAGCCAGATCGAGCGCCGCCGAGGCGACAGGTTGCGCATAGCGCAGCGGCATCAGCGGATCGGAATTGTTGGCATCCAGCAGCTGACGGAACTCAGGAATCTTGGCGTAGGTAGCCTCGAATTTGGCCCGAAGCGACTGGGTCAGCGGGTCGTCGTAGCCCAAAGCCTTCAACGCATCCAGTTGCTCGATGATATCCTTGTACAGCGTGTCGGACTTAGCGCGGACCTGCGGACGCTCGGCAACCGGCACGGCGGCTTCCATCGGCATGACCATCATCATTTCACCGCCCGCGTGGGCGAGCTTGGCCATGAACTCCGCACGGCTCAGATTGTGATAGTGCTTGTAGCTGTTGAAGCAGACAAGAGCACCTAATCCGACCACTGCTGCCAAAGGCACAAGCGCCAGCGTGGAAATCGACTTTCGAAACGATAAGTTCTCGAGCGAAAGCAAATATATTTCCTCCCTAAAATAGTAAGGCCCAAGCCCAGTGATGTCCGGATCTATCGTGAAGTTGATCCCCATTCATTGAGGAATCGTTTAATCACATTCATAGTAAAAAATAAAAATTCTTATATATAATATACAGTCGCAAAAATGACCTCGGCTCCGCCGACTACGCTTTCAAAGCATCTGCAGGCACAGCCTCTCAGGTGCCCCTTCGGCTAAGGATAAAAATTTATCTGGATTAACAGTTGCTTGGAGAAAAGTCGAGTGCAATCGAAGCGTGTGCAGGACATCAAAGGGGTTGATGACACAAACAGTCGCCTTTCCAACGCCCGAACTGAAGATTGGCGAATGTCAAGGTTTTGATCATGTCCACAAGACAGAGCGGCGCAAGCGTCCGCTCGGATGCGCCCAGCAAAGCGATGACCTATGTCACCTTAAGACCATCTATCGGCGCCCATTCAAACTCTGTCAGCGGCGAATCCACCATTCCGCAGAAACGGCATGATCGCCTAACCCACTTTGCCCCGGATGAGATCGGCCATAGGCGCATATTCGGTCTCAACCGCAACCTTGATCCTGCGGCCGATACGGGCAAACTCCGCCTCGATCAAGGTGCGCAATCCATCTGGACGCGGCGTCAGAATCAGTTTGCAATCTGCGACGTCATCAAGGCTGATCGGCTGGTTGGAGCGAAGTCCACAGCCGACTGGTCCAACGAGGTAAAGTTGCTCTTCCAGGAGAGGCTCGATCAGGAGATCAGGTTCAGTCAATGGAGCTGCCATTATCCCGACATCGATATCCCGAAAAAGATGGCCTCCCTCAGTTGAAGCGAGTGCGCACCGCGGACACGTAGACGCACATGCGGATAGGTCTCCAAGAAATCCGCCACCAGCTTGCCAGTCAGTATGCGGCCCATGAAGGGAGGCGCACCGAAGGCCAGCCGACCGGAAGGCGCGTTGGCCGCGTGCACAACCTCCTCCGGAACCCGCGCAATCTCTTCCAAAATACCCTCGGCGCGGCTGCGAAATATCAGCTATTCAGCGACACGCGACAGATTGCCCAGTTCTGCAGCCTTCAGGAAGTACTCCCACTTGCGAAGGTTCATCGGCATTCTGGGGGCTTCTGCAGGTGGGCATCTGGCAGCACTCGCAGGTCTTTCGTCCGTTGATTGCCCGACGCCAAAAGCGTTCTCAGGGATCTACGGAGTCTATGATCTTCTGGCGCACTGGCAGGCAGATCGCGAGGTATCCCCCGGCCAGTCGGCCTATTTCGCCGAAACCCTCCGTCAGGCGGGATATCCAGTCACCGCACTCGAGTTGCCAGATGCCGCGCATCTCTAGTTCTGCGAAGATAATCCCAAAATGACCAGCACCCATTCGGCCCGGCTGGCACCGCCGCCGCTGCGGCGTTTCTTCGAGCGTAGCCTGAAACAGTAGTATTTTGAGGTGAAAAATTTATGTCGGGATCACTTCGTACCCTACCGGGAAAATCAGTTGCCTATGTCCTGCGCCAGGGGGAAGGCGACGCCTTTAACGTTGCCGGTCAGATCATTACGGTACTGGCGGGAACCGATGAGACCGCTGGCGGCTATGGGGCCGTTGTCTGCAAAGCGACACTCGACAGGCAGCCGATCCCGCTCCACTACAACGACACTTGTTCACGGTTTTGGAAGCGACCAGGCGAAATACTGATCCATAAGCGGAATGAGCGCTGCGCCCAGAATTGCCGGATCCGATTGAATGGGGCTCAGCAGCCGGTGCGGATATGCCGCCTCCAGACCATATCGCGGTTTGGTTGGCGAAGGGGGTACGGCAATCAGCATCTCACCCAGGGCGGGTGGAAGTTCACCTCCGAATACAATCGCCTCCGGATCGATGACCGCGCGCAGCATGTCGATCGCTCTGTTAAGTGTGGGCGCAATCTCCTCGACCCATTCGGAAACCTGGGGCCAGGTGGGGTCGAAACGTTGTCGCAACTCACGAATATTCGCGATCGCGATGCCTGAACGGTCCAGCCGCTTGAGCAATTCGCCAAGAGCCGGACGCGAAGGTCCCTCCTCCAGGTTGAAGACCCGGCTAAGTTCCCCTGCGTTGCCAAAGGCGCCGAAGAACGGTTTGCCTTCCAGAACGATCCCTCCACCAAAACCGTAATTGAAGGAAAGGTAGCCAAAGGTAGAAAAGTCGCGGCCTGCGCCAACGGCAGATTCGCCTATGGCGCCTGTCGTACCGTTGTTTTCGGTCCAGACCGGAAGATCGAAGAGCGTTTCCAGTTCCTTGCGTAAATCTACCAGCGACCAGTCGCGCAGGAGTTCCGGCGCATTGAAATATCGCTCAGGGCCAATAAAGAAACCCGCCATCGAAAACCCGATACCGGCGACCTTATCGGGTGAAATTCCCCGCTCCGCCAGAACCGCGCGCAGTCTTTCTTTCAAAACGAAAAGCGTATCTCGCCTGTTGGTCGGCGCGACATCCAGCATTTCCTCGTAGACGATACGGCAGGAAAAATCGCACAATCCGAACGCTATGCTGTCGGTATTGACGGAAATGCCAATAGTAAAACGTGCTTCAGCATTCAGCTTGAGCGAAGGGCTCGGCTTGCCCCGCCCGTGAATGACCGGATCACCCAGAGTGAGCAATTCCATCTCCAGAAGCTGATCGATGATTCTGTGCACAGAAGGCTGTGTTAGATTGGTGGCAGGCGCAACGGCAGACCGTAGAATATTGGGTGCCCTACGCACGATCTCGAGAATCATCCGCTCGTTTCCCGAGAGATCGCTCATCTTCTCAGACATCTCAGCCTTTACCTCTTAAGCCCGGACGCACAACCCCTAGAGGCTTTTGGCGCCCTCGGCAATATACTCACAGGGCAACCGTAAAAATTATGCAGTAAACATAAAAACATAAGGTCACAACCTATGTTCCCTATCATTCAGAACGAATTTTACCGATGATATCGCTATTTACAACTGTCAAAAACCTGTCATAAATATTATACACAAAGCATGATAAAGGAAGCTCAACGTCAGAATTGAGCTCATCTACAGGGAGGGCAACACCGTGGCACAAGCGTCGACCGCTTTGTCCGTTCGCAGCGCAAGTCTGCGTTACGGCACATTCCAAGCCTTGAGCGAAATCAGTTTCGAGGCATCCCAGGGACAGTTGGTTACTCTGCTGGGCCCTTCCGGCTGCGGCAAGACCACACTTCTGAAAGCAATTGCCGGCTTCATTCCGCTTGATGGTGGGACGGTTGAGATCAAGGGTCAGGACATGCAGGACGTGCCGCCAGAGAAGCGCGACACGGCCATGTGCTTTCAGTCCTATGCTCTCTTCCCGCATCTGACGGTTGCCGACAACATCGGGTTCGGCCTTCGCCAGCGCAGGCTTGGCGCACAGGACATTGCCACGCGGGTTGCCGCAGTTGCAGAGCAGGTCGGCCTGTCCTCGCAACTGGGCAAGCTGCCGGGGCAACTTTCCGGCGGACAGCAGCAGCGCGTGGCGCTTGCGCGCGCCATGGCAGTCCGCCCCGGCGTCATGCTCTTCGATGAACCTCTGTCCAACCTCGATGCGAAGCTACGGGATCATGTACGCATGGAGATACGGGCGCTACAGCGCGAGCACGGGTTCACCGCCGTCTACGTCACCCACGATCAGGCAGAAGCGCTTGCCATGTCCGATCTCGTCATCGTCATGCGGGCGGGCGTCATCGAACAGATGGGACGTCCGGAAGACATCTATCGTTTTCCGGCCAACCGCTTCGTGGCTGATTTCATCGGCACGGCCAACATTATGCCGCTGCGTATTCTCGACGTTGATCGCACGCGGGGCGAATACAAGGTCAGTTCCCCTCTGGGCGAAGCAGTTGTCCGTTCGGACACCCCGCCGGTCTCAGATCATATCTATGCCTGCTGGCGACCGGAGGACGCGCAAATCACGAAGCCCACTGCAGACGCGCAGAACCGCTTCGAAGTCAGAGTCACCACACGTACCTTCCTGGGAAGCCAGTGCGACTTTTCCGTCCACCCGCTTGGTGACGCAACAAACCGCTATCGCATCCAGACCCATGGGTTTGCTCCCGTCTCCGAGGGTGAAACCATCGGTGTCGTGATTGCGCCTGATGCCATCCGATTTCTCGCCGAGGCTGTCCGATGAAACGGCAGCGACTCACTCCCTACCTTCTTTTGCTTCCAGGACTCTTTCCCATCGTCGCCTTCATGTCGCTCGTGGTGGGAATGGCCGTGTCGCAGTCGATAGGATACTTCAATTTCGCGGGTGACGACCGTTTCTCGCTGGAATTTTGGGAAGGCATGCTCTCGCAAAACCAGTTCTGGCGGGTGTTCTGGTACTCGGCACGTATCGCGATCCTGAGTTCTCTCATCTCGGTCATGCTCGCTTATCCGGTGGCGCTTTGGCTCAGGCGTCCCTTTCCAGGCTCCGATCTGATCAGCGCCATGATCAAGGCACCGCTTCTCGTCCACGGTCTGGTGGCCGCCTTCCTTTTCGTCAACTTCATTTCCTTTCAGGGGTTTCTGAACGTCGCCCTGGTCAAACTCGGCCTCATCGACCGGCCAATCCGCATGCAGAACGACAGCTATGCCATTGGCGTTGTAATCCTGCAGGTCTGGAAAAATATGCCCCTGGCCTTCCTCGTCATCACCGGCTCCGTTCGCGCCATCGGTGACGACATTCTGGATGCAGCCCGGGATCTCGGTGCCGGCAGCCTCGCACGCCTTCGGCGGGTCATCTTGCCGCTTACGCTGCGCGCCTTGCAGGCGGCGCTCATTCTGATCTTTATCGGAGCAGCGGGGGACTGGTCCTTCCAGGTGGTGGCAGGGCCGACCAACATTCAGTCCATGGCGCAGTTCATGCATCGCGTTCAGTCAGACAATGCCGCCCATGGCTGGAATGAGGCGGCGGTCGTGGCCGTCATGCTGATGGCGCTCTCGCTCTTCGGCTCACTTACCCTTGCAGGCTTGATGCAGCTTATCGTTCGTCGGATGGGGAGATAATCGATGACCACACTCTCCCGCTCCACACTCTTCTGGCAGCGTCAACTTCTCATCCTGCTGGCGCTCGCCGTCTTCTTCGTCGCCCTGGTCCTTCCCTTCTGCATGGCGGTTCTTTGGTCTCTGGTGGACCCATCAACCCCATGGGCCTATCCCGCAGTGCTTCCGCCGGTGCTTTCCTTGCGCCGCTGGGTGGAAATCTGGACGACGAGCGCACTGCCGCAAGCGATGTACAACAGCTACACGCTGGCGGCGTGCGTCTCCATCCTTACCCTGCTGCTCGCCATGCCGACAGCCTATGCCTTCGGCCGCATGGAATTTCCCGGCAAGGCAGTTGCGCAGATGCTGACACTCGTTCCGCTGATCCTGCCAGGCTTTGTCAGTGCCATTTTCTTCTCGGCGCTCCTGATCGAGCTTGGCCTCTATTCACGCTTTCTGGGCATTCTGATCGGCCATACGGTCGGTCTCCTACCCTATGCGATCCGGCTGCTCAGCGTATCCTTCTCGATGGTGCGGCAGGATCTCATCGATGCGGCCCGCGATCTGGGAGCCTCTCGAATGGTGGTTTTCAGAACGGCTTATCTTCCGGTGCTGAAACCCGGACTGCTTGCCGCGCTGATCATTGTTTTCATCCTGTCCATCGAAGAGTTCGCGATCTCCTACATTGTCGGCGCACCGGATTTTACGACGGTCCCAACCATTCTCTACTCCTACCTCGGTTACAATTTCATCCGGCCCAATGCCGCGGCCGTTTCCCTGATCCTCGTCGTCCCCAACGTACTCCTGATGCTGATCGCCGAGCGACTTCTCAAAAGCGCGGACCCGGCAGTCATGACCGGAAAGGGATGATGACGATGCTCTTACTCACTCACAACACTCAAGGATTTGATGCCATGCTTAGAAAAGTTGCATTGTTTGCACTCGCCGCCGTTCTGCCGCTGGCCGGCATCCAGACTGAGGCCGCCGCCAAGGATCTTGCACAGATGAGCTGGGATGAGATCGTGGCCCAGGCAAAGAAAGAAGGGCAGATCAACTGGTTTCATTGGTATTCGCAGCCGGCCATGCGCGAGCAGGTCAAGGCCTTCGAGACCCAATATGGCATCAAGGTCACCATTCCGGATGGTGATGGTAAAACCAATATGGACAAGTTTCTGGCGGAACGGAACCGCCAGCAGGGTGATATCGACGTCATTTCTTTGGGCGGATCTTCAATTCAGAACTTCAAGGCAGAGGAACTTCTCTTCGGACCTCTGAAGCCCTTGCTGCCGGAAGGTGCCAAGCTTCGCTATGTCATGGAAGGTACGGACAATAAGGGCTATGCGCCTGCATTCTGGGGTAACCAGACAGCGATTGCCTACAATCCAGCCCGGGTGTCGCAATCCGAACTGCCGCATACGCTGGATGACTTCGTCGCCTTCATGAGAAAGAACCCGGGTGAGCTTGGCTTTAATGTCGAGAATGGGAGCTCTGGTCCTGGCTTTATCGAAAGCGTCACACGCGCAATCGTTACAGATATCGATTACGCGCAGGGTGCTTCTTCGCCGGAAAAGATCGCCAAGCTGGCACCGGCCTGGAAATGGTTCAAAGATAATCGCAACGGCTACATCATCACTGCTTCGAATGCAGACAGCGTCACCCGCCTGAACGGTGGCGAGTTCAAGATCATCGCAGCCTGGGAAGATCAGCTTGCTGCCCTGCAGCGCAAGGGTGAGATCTCAAAGGATATCAAGATGTATATCCCCTCCTTCGGCTTTCCCGGCGGCGGCAATGTCATTGCCATTCCGGCCAATTCCAAGAACAAGGCCGCAGCACTCGTGCTGATCAACTGGCTGACCAGCGCAAAGACACAGACCGAATTCGCCAAATCCTTCGGCATCGCGCCACAGCATCCGGAAGCCGATAGCGCCGTTGCCCTCATCCCGGCAGCCGATCGCAAATTTTCGATCGTCTGGGCGGCCAAGCCTTTCGGCGATGAGATCAAGAAGGGCTTCATCAATCAGGTTACCCAGAACTGAGCGCAATTGCGCGAATCAGGTGCCGCGGTTGGCCTGACCGCGGCGCAACCCCTTTTTTATCAATCAACAGAAAGAAGATCCCCGTGTATCTGACCGACCCGAGACCCGCCGCCACCATTGCACGCCGCAACGTGGCGGTTCCCGATGCCTTGATCGCCCATCGTGGCGCACCGCTTCTGGCGCCTGAAAACACCATTCCTGCTATTCGTGCGGCTGCCGCAAAAGGTGCGCGCTGGGTTGAGATCGATGTCAAGCTCACCCGCGACATGCAGCCGGTGATCATTCACGATGATCGCGTTGATCGGACGACCAACGGCTCCGGCTTTGTGGGCAACATGACCCTGGAAGAGATAAGGGCACTGGATGCCGGCGCCTATTTTGCACCGGAATTTGCTGGCACGAAGGTTCCAACGCTGGAAGAACTGGTGGAGACCGTTCTTGATCTCGGCATCAATCTCCAGCTGGAATTAAAGCCTACACCCGGCGATGACATCGAGACCGCGGAAGTGGCTCTGGCGTTGATGAAGGATCTGTGGCCTGCCAATCACGAAGGACTGTTCCTTGCCAGCTTTTCCATTCGCTCCATTCATGCTGCGGCACGGCTGATGCCGAACGTTCCGCGGGCTTACGCCGTGGTCATCCCACCAAAGAAGCCAAAGGCACTCCTCGACGAAACGCAATGCCAGATTCTGCATCTGCAAAGGGACTTTCTCCCGGAAGATTCCCTGAAGATCCTGGCCGATAGCGGGATCGAATTTGCCGTCGCGACCGTCAATGAGCCGGAGGTGGCGCAGCATTTCTTCGAGCGCGGCGCGCAGACGATCCTGTCCGATATTCCAGATCTCTTTGCACAAAAATCCGCGTAATCAGTCCCGACAGGTATAGGACTGTTCGGCAGTCCGGAGGCAGTTATGAGCAGCACTTCGCTCGTTAAGCGCGAAACCGCCCTTCACGATATCATTTGCGATGCTGGTAATCTGGCGCTCGATTGTTATCGCAAACGGCGTCCGGGCGATTTCAGCCTCAAGGGCCGCCAGGATTTCCTGACAGAGGCCGATGGGCTCGTCGAGGCACGTGTGTTTGCGCAGCTGAAAGCGCGATTCCCGGAGGATTCTCTGCTGGGGGAGGAAAGCGGTGGCGGATCCGGCGGCTCCAGACTATGGGTCGTCGATCCGATCGATGGAACGGCGAATTTTGCCCGTGGGATTGATCATTTCTGCGTGGCGATCGCCTATGTGCAGGACGGTCAGACCGAACTGGCTGCGACCTACAATCCTGTTAGTGGCGAACTCTATACAGCGCGGAGGGGACACGGCGCGACAAAGAATGGTGTCCCGCTAAGGGTTGCAGCGACATCTACACTGGAAACCGCCAGTATAGAACTTGGTTGGTCTCACCATACGCCCGAGGGCGAGTATATCTCGCTTTTCACCTCTGTCTTTGCCGGAGGCGCCTCTGTTCGTCGTGGCGCTTCCGGGGCTCTCGCCCTTGCTTGGGTTGCGGAAGGCCGCACCGATGGTTACGTCGAATACTTCATGAATGCGTGGGATTGTCTCGGCGGCCTCCTTATGGTGCGGGAAGCTGGCGGCTCTACCGGAACATTTCCCGTCACGTCAGCGGATCTTGTCATGGGCGGCCCCGTGATTGCGGCAGCTCCTGGCATCGCTGACCATCTGGCCGAACTGACCGGTCTTCCTCTCATGACCAAGGAAAGTTCGAGCTGATCGAACTTTCCCGCGACCTGGATTTTCATCACGATCAAGGCTTCACACCCTGGAATATCTGGATCGACTTCCGGGTTTAGACCCGAATACTGTAGAACTCCTCGCTAGAACCTCCCGCCGATCCGAGCGCGCGCGCCTGTTGACCTCTCGCCCCCATTGTCAATGTTGAAAAGCAGATCGAAATCAAGCGTCCATGCCGCATCCGCATTAAGAGACAGACCCGCTGAAACCTGGCCAAATGCGCCCGAACCGTCGAGCCCGGAATAGCCACCCGTGACCCCGATCCTAGGCGTCAGAACCATTCCGTTCTCCAGATGGATATCCCTCGCCAGGTCCGCGCCAAGGCTCACCCGCAACTGTTCGGTTGTGAAACCCTTGATGTCCAGCCTGTCATCCTGAACATTGTTGACGGTATAATCCTTCACCGTTTCGGACAGATAAACCGCGCGCAGTTTCGGGACCAGAACGGTGTCTTCGTCCAACCGCCATTCACCGTTGATCGAGCTGTCGAACAGCCAACGACTGGTATCAAAATCGCCATCCCAGAACTCGGTGTCGATGTCGTTCACCGAACCGCCGTAGAGAATATTGGCATTCCAGAAAACGCCCTTGGCGATTTCCATCGAGGCATAAGGCCCCGCCAGCCAACCGTTTCCGGTCAGTTCGGCGTCTGTGTCAGTCGGGTCCGTCATACGGTCATAGTGGAAGGATAGACCCAGCAACAGTTTGTCCGTGACGAGGTAATCTGCGCCGGTCGAGATCATGGCAAAGCTTCCCCAACGATCGCCGTTCTGCTCGCGATTATGGGCCATGAAGGTGCCATCGATCCAGATATTGAAGGGTGACAAAGATCCACCGGAACCGCGCGTTCCTTCGCTACGTGCTGAATCCATCTGCACCAGGCTGGTGGAAAAACCGAGGGTCACGCCGCCGGCCGATGGCTGAATGCGCGTCGTCACAGGGTCGTTGGCCGCCTCCAATCGTCGGCGCTTCATCAGGTCCGGCACCTTGATGGTTGAGGCGAGAAGATTTTGTCTCGCGCGAACGAAATCCTCAACAAGGCCATTTATCTCCTCGGTGATCTTCTTCTTGTCGAATGCGATCGTGTAGGTCACCGTTCCGGTGTTCGATATGCCGAGTGCGCTCGTCAACCGGAAACCCACTCTCACCTGCCCCGCATAGCTGGGGTTCGGTGTGAACTGAAGGTACCAGCCAACAGGCGCCGTCGGCGTTGCCTGGGCAAACTGGCCGCGGATAACTGTTGCTGTGCCTGCGTTCGGCGGCTCGACAAAGGTTTTCTCGGCGGTAACGAAAGGACCGCCTGTCGCTCCCCGGTGAAGCGGAACGTCAGCGGGCGTCGATCCCGCCTGAACCTCGATTTGCTTGTCGGTTACCGTCACGCTTCGCGGCGCAACCTTCAGGCTGTAGGAACCCCCTCCCAGGTTACCCGTGCTATCACGGGCCTGAAGAGCGAAGCTGTAGTCTCCCTCCGATCCAATTTCGAGCGGACCTGTCAGCTCTCCTGTCGATAGGTTCAGGCTCATGCCCTTCGGCAAGGCGCCCGATGCCAGACTGAAGGTTATTGCTCCAACACCACCCGTCGCAGTGATTGGCTGGCTGTATTGCTCGCCTGCCATTCCTTTCGCCAGTTCGCCCCCGCTCGGTGAAAGCTTGATGGCGGCTGCAACAATCGCAAGGCTGTAGGTTCCAGACGCAGTGATCTTATCCGCATCCGTTACTGTCACCGTGAAACTCGTATTCCCGGCTGCCGTCGGCGTACCAGACAGGGCACCATTGCTCGAAAGGCTCAAGCCTGTGGGCAACGTCCCGCCGACTGTGAAGCTGTAGGGTGCCTTGCCGCCTGTAGCGGTGAACCCCTGGCTGTAGGGCGTTCCCACAATCCCGGATGAGAGAGACCCTGCCCCTGGCGACAGGCTGATCTGCCCCTCGATCAGCAGCGTGTAGATGGCGCTGCCCGTCGAGCCGTCTGCGTCTGTCGCTGTGACGGTGAAGCTGCTTTCTCCCGGAACCGTGGGTATTCCGGTGATGGATCCGGCGGTCGACAGCATCAACCCCGCAGGCAGTGAACCGGTCACCGAAAAGGTGTAGGGACCAGAGGTCGACGTTCCCCCGGTTGCGGAAATGTTCTGGCTATAGGCTTGTCCGACTTTGCCGGCCCCAAGTGCGCCGCCTTTCGGTACCAGGGTCACAGGCGCCGCGCGTGTCACCGTCACCGTGTAGCTCTTCGTCGTCGTGCCGTCCTGCGCCGTCACAATCGTGGTGATCGTGTTCGTGC
>NZ_STGA01000023.1 GCF_005222835.1 Rhizobium sp. FKY42
CAGATGATCCTTCGGCCCCAGGCTGTCGAGAGCCGTCTGTTCGGGAGCAGGTGTTCTCAACATGTCCCAGTGAATCATAGCCCCCCGGATGTGGCCATGGGTTTGTCAGCAGTCTTAAGCCCCGTGATGGGGCTTTGATGGGATCGCCGGGATTATTGGTTGCGGGGGCAGGATTGCGCAGAGAGTTGCAAAAAACTGGCTTTGAGAAAGAGGGCTGGGGAACAACCTGTTCGGATCCAGCCTAGATATTCCTTGTGAGCTCAGTCTGCTGGCAACAGCAAGTCCCGATCCGTCAGCGCTTTGTGAGGCTTGAGATTGAAGGCCTTTTCAATCACCGTCAGAACTTCGGCAAGGCAGCCACGTCTGAATATGTTTGCGAGCCGATCAGCGGAGCAACGGAGACAAGTACCCCCATGAGGCGCCGACTTTGCAGCGACGCCTCAGCAACTCAATTAGTAGACGGTCAACGCTGGAACAAAACTCACAGCCATCAACAGAAGCATCGCCATCGCGAAGAACGGCACGAGTTCCCGCGTAGTTTCGCCGAGCGGAGACTTCGCGATCGACGACGAGATGAACAGCGTGGTTCCTATGGGAGGCGTGTAGAGACCGATACCTAGATTGATCACCATCATCAGTCCAAGTTGCACACGGTCAAGGCCAATGGCATCGGCCAGTGGCACGAAGATTGGGCCGAGCAACAGGATAGCGGGTGGCATGTCAAGCGGCATGCCAACGATCAGCATGATAATGTTCATCATCAGGATGATGGCTATGGGGTTCGAAATGTTACTCGCAACCCAGTCGGCCATCTGTTGCGGTGCCTGATCAAAGGTCAGCACCCAACCAACCGCTGCACTGCCCATGATGACGAGCATCACCACACCGGTGCCGACACCGGCTTCCACCACATTGTTGCAGAACCGCTTCCAGGTCAGATCGCGGTAGAACAGCAGGCTAAGAAAAAGAGAGTAGACAACCGAAAGCACAGCTACTTCAGTCGGTGTAGCGAAACCAAAGCGTAGCAGGAGGATGATGAGGATAGGCAGAAGGATTGCCGGTAAGCTCTTGATGGCGAGAAGGGCGAGCTCGCGCCTGGGGAGACGTGCATTCCCGGTTGGATATCTGCGGCGCACCGACACATACCAGCAGACGAAAATGAAGCTTGCAGCCATCATCAGACCGGGCAGTATCCCGGCGATAAATAGATCGCCAACGCTCACGCCACTCACCAGCGCATAGAGGATCATCGGAATGGATGGCGGGATCAGAACATCGATGACAGACGACGTGGCATTGTTGGCGGCGCAAAGCGCTGGCGGATAACCATGTTTCTTCTGCCAGGGAATGAGCACGGAGCCCAGGGCACTGGCATTGGCAACGGCCGAACCGGAGACGCCGCCAAACACGACCGACGAGACGACCGTGGTCGAAAGCGGCCCGCCGCGCCAGCGTTGCATCGCTTTGGAGGCAAGCTCCAACAACTGCCGCCCCAGCTCGCCACCCAGCATCAAGGTTCCGGCCAGCATGAAGAAAGGAAGCGCCAGCATGGGGAAGGATTGGGTCTGGTCATAGACCTGCTGGGCGACGATGGAGAGCGGAATATAACCGTTGAAGAGGACGGCGATACCGGCGGCAATGATGAGGGCATAACCAACAGGAACCGCCAACATCATGAGAATGCAGAAGGCGGCGATCATGATAAGGGTCATAGCGGCATCTCCCCGGCAACGAGTTCGATCCGATGTTCCCAGCCACGCTGGAAGACGCGAAGAGTAGCGGCGACGGTAACAAGCGAGACGAGCAATGCACCGATTGCAAGCGCATAATAGCCGACGCTGTTTGGAATACCGAGCACGGGACTGCTTTCTGCGCTGGCAATTTCCGCCACCAGCAGCGCCTCGTAGGCCAGAACCAAGAAGGACACGATGCTGATGCCACCGGCCAGCGCAAAGGCGCCGAGCCGAAGGTTTCCGCGCAATTTGTCGTACAGCCACTCGACAGCCATGTGTCCGCCCATGTGGGCAGCCAGCACGATCCCTGACAGGATGAACCAGGGAAAAATCAGCATCGGCAATTCCTGTGCGAAGGAAAAGCCGCCGCTGGCGAACATATATCGTGCAACGACGTTGGCTGTAGTAACGACCGTCAGGACGATACCACTGGCGATGATCACGAGGCGTGACAGCCGCACGATCAGTCGCGCGAGAGCGTCAATAGAACTGTAAAGCAATGGCATGGGAACCTCCGGCCCGGCTGGGTCATCAACCGCGGGCAGCAGCTTCGATCTGCTTGACGAAGTCCCCGAACGGTTTCTTTTTCCAGTTCTCCGCAACCGAGGCCGTCGCCTTGATGAACGCATCCCGATCAACCTCTGTGACGTCGATGCTTGTGTTCTTCTTGAAGGCTTCCAGAACCTGGCCGGACTTTTCGATCGAAAGTTTACGCTGGAGAATACCGGCCTCCTGTGCCGCAGCCTTGACGGCCTCCAAATCGGCACCCAGGCGTGCCTGGGCTATCTTTGACATCAGGAAGGGTGTCGATTCCCATTTATGGGCGGTGAGACTGATGAAGCGATTGACTTCGAACAGCTTCGAGCTTTCGATGTTGGTCAGTGGATTTTCCTGGCCGTCAACGACACCCTGCTGGAGGGCGATGTAAAGCTCGCCGAAAGCGATCTGTGCCGTCCCGGCGCCCAGAGCCTCGAAAATATCGATCGTCATTGGATCGGCTGGGGTGCGGATCTTCATGCCCTTCAGATCGGCGGGCGTTGCGATCTTGCGCTTGGAATTGGTGAGGTGACGAACGCCGTTATCCCACCAATCGAGCGGCACGACACCGACAGCCTCAAAACGCTTGTTGAGTTCCTGACCCACGGCGCCGGAGAGGACGCGGGTGGCTGCCTCGGTGTCCTTGAACAGGAATGGAAGTCCGAGTGCTGCCAGTTCCGGCACGATGGCTGAAGTGGCCCCCTGGCTGTTGGCCGTGAAATCCAGTGCCCCCGTGCGCAGGCTGGTCAGCATGGCGGAATCGCTGCCGAGCGTTTCCGAGCCCGCCACGTTGATCTTGACGCGCCCGGCTGTCTTTTCCGCAACGAGTTCCGCGAACTTTGCCGCGGCAACGGTACGGGGATTGCCCGGCGCGGCTCCATGGCCGAGCGTCAATGTCGTCGCGGCTTGTGCCGGACGGATGCCTGCAACGATGGCCGGTGCTGTAAGAGCGACGCTGGCACCGGTCAGGAATGTCCGTCTGTTGATGTTCATGTGTGTATCCTCCTCATTGGCTGTTGTGTTTATGGCTTAAGCAAAGCTTCGCTTAGGCCGTCTCCCTCCTCTTGACAGGCGGCCATTGCGTCGATCTCGGTTTAACTCAGTGGATCAGCGATCCTCCATTCACGTCGACCTCGGTGCCAGTACAATAGGCTGAAAGCTCGGACGCCAGGAACAGCGCGCATCCAGCCACGTCAGAAGCTTCGCCAGGACGACCCATTGGAATGCCCTCGACGATCTTTTCCAGCATGTCGGGTGTCAGCTTGCCGGCGGTGATATCGGTGGCGATGAAGCCCGGGCATATTGCGTTGACACGCACGTTGGCCGGCGCCAGTTCGCGGGCCATGGCCTTGGTAAGCCCGAGCACGCCGGCCTTGGCAGCGGAGTAATGGGGCCCACCGAATATACCTCCACCGCGTTGGGCCGAGACGGAACTGAGATTGACGATCGAGCCGGACTTTTGCTCCCGCATGCAGGGAATGACTGCCTGGCTCATGTAGAGGGTACCACGCAGGTTGACGTCGAGGACCGCGTCATAGTTGGCTGGACCAATGTCCATCACCTTCAATGGTTGCGTGATGCCGGCATTGTTCACAAGAATGTCGACGCGGCCCCAGCGCTTTAAGAGTTCGGCGATGGCCGCGTCACAGGCGGCCTTGTCTGTCACGTTACAGGCCAGACCAACATGACCCGGGCCGAGATCGGCAGCGGCACTGTGTGCGGCCTCCGCATCTAGATCGAGAATGGCGACTGTCGCTCCATGTTCGGCGAACAGTTTCGCAGTGGCCTTTCCAAGACCACGTGCCGAGGCAGCCCCCGTCACGACGGCAGATTTTCCCTTCAGAAGGCTCATGAGCCTTTCTCCTCCTGTATGCAGATTAAAGTTTGATGGGGTTGGTCAGAGCCAGCCCTTGATCTGTTCCACCACCTTGCCGACCGAGATGCCGTACATCTCGTGCAGGGTCGGCAATGCGCCCGCCTCCAGGAACGCGTCCGGCAGGCCGATCATGCGGAACCGCGGAGCAATGCCTCGTGACAGAAGACCCGCAGCGACGGCCTCGCCCAGACCACCCATGAGCGTGTGGTTTTCTGCAGTGACGACCAGTCGTCCGCCCTTGGCCGCTTCGGCGGCGATCGTTTCGAGATCGAGCGGCTTGATGGTCGGGCAGTGCAGAACCGCGACATCCACCTTGTCTTCCGCGAGGTTCACAGCCGCATCGAGCGCACGCATGGTCATCAGACCCGTGGAGATCACGAGGACATCCTTGCCCTCGCGGATCATCTGCGCCTTGCCGAGCTGGAACCGATAGTCCGGCTTGTGCTTCTTGATGACCGACGGCACCTTGCCCCGCAGCAGGCGGGAGTAGACAGGGCCATCGTGGGCAATCATCTGCGGGACCATGCCGAGGATATCGTCAGCGTCGCAGGGATCGATCAATGTCATGTTCGGCAAACCGCGGAAGATCGCGAGATCTTCGGTCGCCTGATGGCTCGGTCCATAGCCCGTCGTCAGACCCGGAAGAGCGCAGACGATCTTCACAGGCAGGTTTTCCTCGGCGATCGCCATCGCAATGAAGTCATAGGCGCGACGCGAAGCAAAGACGGCATAGGTCGTGGCGAAGGGGATGAAGCCTTCGCGGGCGAGACCTGCGGCAGCCGACATCAACACCTGCTCGGCCATGCCCATCTGGTAGAAGCGATCGGGCATGGCCTGCTGGAAGATGTGAAGGTCGGTATATTTCCCGAGGTCTGCGGTCAGGCCGACAATGCGTTCATCCTTGCGCGCGGCATCGACCAGAGCATTGCCGAAGGGGGCGGCAACCGTGTCATACCCTTCAGCCGCCAGCGAGGCGATCATGGCAGAGGTTGCCTGGCGCTCGCCTTCTGGCGCTTTACGAGCTTCGTATTTGCGGGCCATCGATGCGAGGGTCATGCCGGTCTTCCTTCTTCAAGAACTGCGAGCGCCTTGTCCCATTCATCCGCTTCGACACGGACAAAATGCGTGATTTCGCGGCTTTCGAGGAAGGGCACGCCCTTGCACATGGTGGTATCGAAGATGATGACACGGGGCTTCGCTTCCTTGACCGCACGGGCCTTGTCGAAGACATCGACGACGGCGGCGAGATCGTTGCCGTTGACGCGCTGGGCATGCCAGCCAAAGGCTTCCCACTTTTCAGTCAGCGGTTCCGCGCAGAGCATTTCGGTCGACTTGCCATCGGCCTGCTGATCATTGAAGTCGACGAGGCAGATCAGGTTGTCGAGCTTGTGGTGCGCACCGGACATGGCCGCTTCCCAGGTCGACCCTTCGCCCAGTTCCCCATCCGACATCAGATTGTAGACAAAGGCGGGGTTGGCCTTGCGCTTTAAACCCATCGCCATACCCACGGCAATGCCGAGGCCATGCCCGAGCGATCCGCCGGTGATCTCCATGCCCGGCGTGTAGGACGCCATGCCGGACATCGGCATGCGACTATCATCCATCCCATAGGTCTCCAGCTCATCCTCGGGCAGGATGCCGGCTTCCATCAGAACGGCGTAAAGAGCGATGGCGTAATGCCCGATCGACAACAGGAAACGGTCGCGACCTTCCCATTCCGGGTCTTCCGGCCGATAATCCAAAGCATGAAAGTAGGCCGCTGCCAGTACGTCGGCAATCCCGAGCGCCTGCCCGATATATCCCTGCCCTTGCACTTGCCCCATCAGCAGTGCCTTGCGTCTGATGCTCCAAGCGCGCAGCTCCAATGAAACATTGGAACGCGCGACAGCGCGGCCAGCCATAGTCATGATTTCCTCCCGGCATTTTCTGCAGCTAGAGATAGCATCGCAGCCGAAGGAATGATTTTAAGAAAAGTGAAAGACCTTTGTAGCCAACCTTAAGGGCTATGCGCGGCTCTCGTTCAAAGGCCCCAAGGCTTTACGTCGATCAAATCCGTCGGCGATCCGATCCGGAAGCGGCATCCGAGATCCACGAGATGGGCACGCGCTGCATCGTCGTGCAGTTTGCAGGCGTTGGTCAACCAGGTCTGAAAACGCTGGACGATGCGTCGGCTCAGATGTCGGGACGGACACACCAGCCAGTACGCCGGAAAATCGATCACTTCATACGCCGTCGAAAACGGGACCAGTTCTCCCCTCTGCAACTCGCCGAGACACAGGCTGACGCTGTCGAGTGCGACCCCGCCGCCCTGCTTCGCCATCTCGATCGACATGGAAGATCGGTCGAAACGCAGCGGATAGTTCACTTTTGGAATATCGATCCTGTTGGCAGCGAGCCATAGATCCCAGCGATATAGGGTCTTGACGCTATCGATCAGGCGCGCGCCCGCAAGTTGACGAGCGGGATTGGGATCGATCTGACGCAAACGCTCCAGATAATCAGGGCTGCAGAGAGGCAGGACCAGATCGTGCATCAGTGGTATCACAGCCACGCCTGTCCACGTCCCCATGCCATAGCGCAGGTCGATGTCGACATTTTCCGTTTCAAACGCGGTAAAGTCGGGCGTCGCATCGATGCGGATATTCCAGTCTTCATTTTCGGCGGCGAATGCGCCGACCCGAGGCCCCAGCCAGCGTACCCCGAAACTCGGGCTGACGCGAATGACGAAATTGCGTCTGTCCCGCTGAAAGGAAACGGCAGAGCGTGCGTTGCGTATGGCGCTGAAGGCCTGGGTGGTTGTCTGAAACAGGCGGTCGCCGTCCAGGGTCAGCACTAGTCTTCCTTTCTCACGGCGGAAAAGTTTGACGCCAAGTTGCGCCTCAAGGAGCGAAAGCTGTTGGCTCACTGCGGAGGGTGAAATGCCAAGTTCTTCGGCCGCCTTGGTCACGCTGCTCAAGCGTGCAACAGCTTCAAAATACTCGGTCGCTTTGAGATTGAGATCACGCATGTGCGAATCTTATCTGAATGCCGAACGGCGTTCCACCGTTCGAGCCGCCAAAAAAAGGCGGCCACCTGAAAGTTGCCGCCTGCCGAATTGACCTTGGGAGGTTACATGCACCTGCTGATGCAGGGTTCAGATCCGGTAGAACTTTTCTGCAGTGTCATGGAAAAGCTTCATGCGATCCTCCAACGCCATCAGCTTCTCGGCAGCAAAGCCGATCATCTCGCGCAGCAAATCGGCGTCGGCGCTCTTCTCAACGAGTGAACGCAGATTCATCATGTCGTCGGTCATCGGTGGTCTTTCCACCAGGTTGGTCTTCAACAACCCGACCCTACCGGAAAAACACTGGTGACCACCGCTACCCTGTTACACCACCTCCAGGGACACGATCGAGTTGAGGGCACATGGAGACAGCTTCGCGCGGGTCGGCTTTCGAAGCTGGCCCGCTTTCTCTGTGGCTCTACTTTGACTTGGAAGCAGCAGGCTTTCCGTATGCGCCGTCCACGCCCCATTGATTTTGGATTTCAACGATTGGGTCAGGCCCCTGCGGGGCGGATGTGAGCTCACCGGATAGTATCTGACGAGCTCATTGTGAGGCCTTTAAGCGGGCGGCGTAGGCCCATGGCATCAGGGTATTGATGTCCTTGGCGAGGTGGCCGTTTGCGAGACGGGTGAAGAGGTCGCACAGGTAGGCATAGGGCTCGACGCCGTTCATTTTGCACGTGCCGATCAGGCTGGCAAACCGGGCCCAATTGCGGCCCCCTTCATCATGTCCGGCAAAGAGCGCGTTGCGGCGGTTCATGGCAAGGCGGCGGATGGCGTTTTCCACCAGGTTGGAGTCGATATCGACATGGCCATCGGTGAGGAATAGCCGGAAGCCCTCCTGTCGCGTCAGCATATAGGCGAGTGCCTTTCCGAGGTCTGACTTGCGCGACACACGCAAAGCCTGGACCGCGAGCCAGGTAAAGAACGCGTCCACCAGTGGAAGGGACAAGTCCTGTCGAACAGCCCGGCGATGTTCGGGATCGGAACCGCAGATACTGTCTTCGATCTTGTAGAGCGCGGCGATCCGCGCCATCATCAGTCACGAAACGATCGAGCAGACTCGCTACAAGACCCGCGAGGGAATGAAGACCGCGGTGGGCAAAGGTAAGGCTGCGGGCGGGATTGCCTACGGCTACCGCATGAAATTCGAGCACGACGACAAGTTCAATCGCATCGCGGGTCTGCGGGAGATTGATGAAGAACAGGCCCAGATCGTCCGCTGGATTTTCGAGCAGTATGCGTTGGGCCGATCCCCTCAGGAGATGGCTATCGAGCTCAACAACCGTGATCTGTCGGTACCTGGCCCACGTCGCGCACCATGTAGCCGCTGTCCGGGTCGGTGCGGCTGACCTTGGTTTCCGTGACCTCAGGCTTGCG
>NZ_STGA01000024.1 GCF_005222835.1 Rhizobium sp. FKY42
AAACCATACTCAGAGGTGGCTCACTTCTCGGTGGAAAAACCGGCTCAGTTCCGCGCGGAAACCAACAGATTGCTTCAGGATCAGATGTCGCCTGACACTCAAAGAGGCGGTCAGCATTCCCGTCAACAAGGCAAATCGCCGTCTGCTCAAGTGAAACATCCAGGCCAACGTAAAATTCTGTCATTGCCGTTCCTCCTAGTTGAACACCGGTAGGAAAGCACCGGCGTCTCGGGAACCGAAGCTCCGAATACGCCATCTCAACGCTCACTGGTCCATAAGCCTTGACGACGCGCGAGCGAAGATGGAGGATTGGCGTAGAGACTATAATGAGTTCCGGCCACACAGCGCTATTGGCAACAAAGTGCCGATTTCGCTGATGAACGGCTCATCGGCATCCCCGCCGAACTGAGCCTTAACCCCGGAAAATTCCAGCTCCCGCTGGCCCAAAATCGGGGAGCACGTCAATAACCCCGGAAAACTCCAGCTCCCGATGGACCAAAATCGGGGTGCACGTTATCGGCTCATAAGCCATACTTCAAGAAGAATCACTTTTCAGGGGGCAGACCACATACCAAAATGATGAACTGACGGACAAGCTCCAGGGTGGGCTGCCAGTATAGGGCCCCGTTACTGGGGCTTGAATGCGCGGCCCGCATAAGGTTGTTTGGCATCTGACTGCCCGGCCAGACCTCCACGGGTCGAAATGCACCGTTTCAAGAGAATATGATCGATCGAGCTTTCAACGTTTTAGCTGCTCTTCTTGTACTCGTGATTTTATTAACGGCGCTGGCGGCTCTGCTTCTTCGATTGGCAATCGTTGTGGGCGTCGTTGTATAGCAGTTTCTCCCCAACACTCGCCTTCGCTCCGCGTCAGAAGATTGTAGATGCTCACCCAAAAGCGTGCGGCAGGCTGGTTTGCGCTTCGTTCCGCAACCAGAGCCCTCGTCAGCGCTTCAGACGCAGCAAGATCACCATAACTTGCCGACAATACCCGAGCAGCATCTTGATCAGTGACCATTCCCTCGTACTGCTCAGCCATTTGCAAAACCTCGCTTCTTTTTGCATTTGGACAGTAGAATTTGTGAGCATCATACGGAATCCCCCCACATGAGGGGGTGACCCCTTGAGGATATGCCTCGGTTACAACATAATCCCCTCAGATTGCAGGGGATTTATATGATTGATAGTTTGAGTCCGGTTTATTTATTCGAAAAATCTCATTCACAGATTGAACAGGCCGAAAGTGTTGAAGCGGCGCTAGCCCTGATGCGGGAAAACTACGAACTGGACAACCTGACCTATCATCTTTCGCAGACCGTGATCAGCAAAGTCGATTCTCTCTATGTCCGCACCACCTACCCTGCAGCCTGGGTGGGGAGGTATTTGATGCGGAATTACATGGCCATCGACCCTGTAGTGGTCGAAGGGTTCGAGCGGAGCCTTCCCTTTTTCTGGGAAGAGTTACGTATAACTGAGGCTGCTGTTAACTTCTTGCAGGACGCAAAGGATCATGGCCTTGGCGGTAATGGCTATTCGGTTCCAGTCACCGACAAGTTTGCTAGGCGCGCCCTAGTGTCTTTCAATGGAAGCAAAGAAAACTGGCGCGAATTTGTGGCGAATTTCAGAAATGACTGGATCGAGCTCTCACATCGAATTCACGCAAAGGCGATGCGTGAGCTTTACGGTGAGGATGACCCTGTTCCGGTATTGAGCCCACGTGAGCTTGAGTGCCTTCATTGGTCCGCGCTGGGGAAGGATCATAAGGCCGTCGCCATTATTTTGGGAATTTCGGAACATACAGCGCGGGATTATCTGAAGTCAGCCCGTATTAAACTGGGTTGCGCCAACATTGCTCAAGCTATCGCCAAGGCTTTGAAGCTAAGAGTTATCAGCCCATAACCCCTACAATTGTAGGGGTAGAAAGACAGGGCCACACCTGCGGGAATTTTGTAAAAGTCAGCTAAATGTCATCAGTTCCCCAACGCAACACGTTAAGGGGAATAAAGATGTTCATCACCGTACAGGCGCATCAATTCAGCGCATATTCGCACTTGCTGGATCAATATTTCAAACTTCGCAAGAAGGTATTTGCGGATCATCTGGGGTGGGCCGTCCCCGTCGAAGACGGAAAAGAGACAGACCGCTATGATCGTTTAAAGCCAGTGTATCTACTCTGGTGCGACGAAAACCTTCAAACCTTATTTGGAGGCGTGCGCTTCATGCCCACCACGGGCCCGACGCTGCTCTATGACGTGTTCCGCAAGACATTTCCAAATGCTGTTGAATTGCGTGCACCTGGCATATGGGAGGCCACACGCCTCTGCATTGATGAGGACGCAATACAACAACATGAGCTGAAAATAACAGCGGCGAGAGCATTCAGCCTGATGATCCTTGCGCTCAGCGAGTGTGGCTTGGAACATGGCATCCATACTTTGATATCCAATTACGAACCGCAAATGGCCCGCGTCTACAGAAGGGCAGGAGCCTGTATCCAGGAGCTTGGCCGCGCAGATGGATTCGGAAGGCTTCCCGTCTGCTGTGGCGCCTTCGAAGTTACGACCGAAGTTTGCCAGTTCATGCGCGAGACACTTGGTGTTGATGAAAGCTTCTATAGAACCTCCACGCAAACTTGGTTTGCACAGCCGCTGATGCTGGAGGCAGCTTGAACCATGACGATCAGAGATCCATACGCGCGAATTGTCGCCAAATCACTGGAGTGCCGTGAGGATGTTCAAGAAGCCGGGGATCCGCTGCTCTCCTACCTCTTGGAAATGCTGCTGGAGGCGGCGATCAAGAAGGCAAACATTAGCGAGATAGAATCGCTTGCAAAGCGTATGTACGCGAAGAAGATCCTAGTCAACTAACGTGGCGGCTGCTAGCAAAACTCGTCCAAAAAGCCTGGAGAATTGATGAAACTTCTATCTGCCGTTCTGGCTGCAGGGTTTGCAGCAACGAGTACTGCCTACGCACAATCGGCTACCCGTGCACGAGCACCTGAACCACTGGAAAGTTACTCCGCCTACATCGGGCGCGACGATCTCTACAATTCAAGCGGAGAACGATTGACCAAGCCCTGGCAGATTATTCGTCAGTATCGCGCCAACTATCATCGATATGGCATGCGCGATCGTGGCGATGAGGGTGACAGCTTTTTCGCTGACGAAGTCAACCGCCAGAATCTTGAGTCTATGATGGCCAAATGGCTCAATGTCTTCAACCGCACGGCAGATGATTTTGCGCGGTGATTGCTGGATAAGCGTCCAGATCTATGGGCATGGATCGACAGGCACCTTTCTGAACATCGAAGTCTGGCGATGAGCGTGCCCGGCTTGCTCAAACCCCAATCTTCGCAGCAATCCACTTCCAGAAGATAGCTACCGATCCGCCCACGGCAGCAGCTCCCCAGATGCTGCAGGCTTTTTTGATTTCATACCGTAGCATATATCCGGTCAATTGCTCCTCACCTGATATTGCCGAGTATCCGCAATGTCAGACGAAGGAGGAGCCCCCAGGGTGGCCCCAGCTTTTCAAACATGTTGATCTTGCCGACCTTATGAACGGCGCGGGCGTGACTGAACCGCAGGAACCCATCCCTGCCGTGATAGGCTCCCATGCCGCTTGCTCCGATTCCACCGAAAGGCAAGTTTTCCATAGCGTAATGCAGCAGGGTTCCGTTGATGGTCACGCCGCCTGATTTGCAGTGGCCGATGATCTTCGACTGTGTCTCTCGATTGTCGGTAAACAGATAGAGAGCAAGCGGCCGTGGCTTCGCGTTCACGAAAGCAATGGCCTCATCCACCGTGTCGTAAGGAATAACGGGCAGTACAGGCCCGAAGATCTCCTCCCGCATGAGAAGACTGTCGCGCGGGGGATCAATCACGAGTTTCGGGTAAAGCATCACGCGATCAGATATCTCTCCGGCGTACTTGACAATCCGTGCTCCCGCGGCTTCTGCCTCTTGCACGGCGTTCCTTAGACGCGTCAGATGTCTTTCGGAAATGATGGATGTGTAGTCCCGGTTGGATGCAGGGTTCGGATAGGCTTGTGCCGCTCCATTCATGACAGCGCCGACGAACCGGTCAACGCTATGACGGGGCACGAGTGCGTAGTCCGGCGCGATGCAGGTTTGACCCGCATTGATGAACTTGCCGAAGCTGACGGAGCGGGCCGCGGCGTCTATCGAAAAATCGTCGCAGATAATGGCTGGAGATTTTCCCCCGAGTTCAAGCGTGACGGGTGTGAGGTTGTCCGAAGCTGCGCGCATGATCGATCGACCAACCTCAGTCGACCCGGTAAAGAGCAGATGATCGAATGGCAGTCTTGCAAAGTCCTGAGCGACCGAAACATCTCCCAGGACAACGGAAACCTCATCCGATGCAAAGTTTTCGGAAATCAGTGTCGCCAACAGGTTTGAAAAGCAGGGCGTCTGTTCCGATGGTTTGACCATGACCCTGTTGCCTGCCGCCAGAGCATCCGTCAGCGGCGCTATCGCAAGGGCAAGCGGGTAGTTCCAGGGCGCAATGATGCCCACGACACCCAGTGCTTCATAGCGAACCCATGCTCGGGATGGCTGGAATGCCAGATCGACCTTCCGCCGATCCTCTTTCATCCAGCGCGCCAGATGCCGTTTCGCATGGCGAATCCCGCGGCGTACCGGCAGTATCTCCAGAAGCTTCGTTTCCGTTTCCGACCGCCAGTTAAAATCGGCGGATATCGCTTTGCAAAGCGCTTCCACATTGTCAGAAAGTAGTCTTTCCAGTCGACCGAGCCTGTCGATGCGTTCCGAGTAAGTCGCCTCGGGTCCAGTCCGCGACACGAGGTGCATCGATTGAAAGACCTGCTGAAACTTTGCCACTTAAACTGCCTCGTCAAGAATGAGAGCGGCCGCCTTTTCGCCGATCATGGCGGACGGTGCCTGCGTATTGCCGCTGATCAGGGTCGGCATGATGGAAGCATCTGCCACCCGAAGTCTATCCACGCCCCGAACCTTGAGTGTTGGGTCAACGACAGACCTCACATCCCCTCCCATACGGCAGGTGCCGACGGGGTGGTAGATCGAATCTGCGTGTTCGCGGACGAACTGTTTCACATCTGTCTCATTTCTGAAATCGATTGGATAGAGCGGACGTGATGCAGAACCGGCAAGGGGAGGCGCCTCCACAATGTCATGCACGATCCTAGCGCCCCTCACGAGAAGGTCCAGATCTCTCTCGTCAGAGAAGAACCGGGGATCAATGAGAGGTTTGCTACCGGGGCGATTGGAAGCCAGGCTCACGCGACCGCGACTCTCGGGGCGCAATACACAGACATGGAGAGCATAGCCGGTGGCCACATGCATCTTTCGCGCATGATCGTCCACCAGACCAATACAGAAATGCAGCTGTAGGTCTGGTCTGTCCACCCCCGGGTGGCTGCGGATAAATCCTCCAGCCTCAGCAACGTTGCTGGTCAGCAACCCTGTCTTCTTCCGGTACTCGAAGGCGGCCTTGGCTATGTTGCCCAGCGCTTTTGGCGTGTAACCCACAAGTCCGCCCAATCCAGACAGGATGTTCCCAGTATAATCCACATGGTCCTGCAGATTTTCGCCAACCTCCGGGGCATCGTAAACGACGTCAATGCCATGAGACCGCAGAGCGTCTCCTGGTCCGATGCCGGAGAGCTGGAGAAGGTGGGGCGAGCCAATGGCACCAGCACATAGAATGACTTCACGCCTGGCGCGGATCGCGATTTCTTTCCCGCCTGACCTGATCTTGACGCCGACGGCTGTCCGTTGCTCGAAGACCACGCTCTCAACCTGGATATCGGTCATAACCCGCAGGTTCGGCGGATAGGGGGCGGCGCCGAGATAGGCCTCTGCAGCATTGAAGCGTTTTCCCTGATGCTGAAAGACCTGATAGAGACCAACGCCCTCCTGATCTGCGCCGTTGAAGTCCTCATTGAGCTTAAATCCGCAGTGCTTTGCCGCTTGCAGGAAGGCGAAAGTCGCGGCCCCGGGCGATGTAAGATCGGTAATACGGAGCGGCCCATCGCCTCCGTGATGGTCGTCCGAGCCTCTGCTGTTGCTCTCGCCGCTCTTGAAGAATGGTAGTACGTCGGCCCAACCCCAACCTCTGCACCCAAGGGCCGCCCAGTGATCGTAATCCTGACGCTGTCCGCGAATGTAGATCATGGCGTTGATCAGGCTGGAACCGCCAAGGCCACGGCCACGGGGCACATAACCCTTGCGGTTATTCATGCCCGGCTGCGGTATCGTTTCAAATGCATAATTCTCGCGGTTTCTCCAGGGAACGCGCGTCGCAAGACCCAAGGGTATCTGAGAAAACAATGACGGATCCGGGCCGCCTGCTTCGATCAATACGACCTGCGGCGCATGCTTTGATTTTGCAAGGCCCGTGGCCAGCGCACATCCTGCAGGTCCTGCCCCGACCACAATAAAATCGGCAACCGTCATGTCTCGTCCCCCACCCAGCACAGACACTAGCAAAATTGACGCAGGCGTCAATTCTGATTGCCTGATCCGAGAGTGGCTATGCCGCCAACAAGGACACGAACCAATAGAACGCTGGCAGCAAAGATATCGGCCTCCGCCTCGTCACGCGATTGCAGAAGAAGTTCGAGACCATTGGCCACGATCAATGTTGCGATCTGCTTCAGTTCACCCTGTCCAAGACTGTTGTTGGGAAGCGTGCGCTGCAGATCGAGGATGAGGTCATCAACGATGCCGGTGGTAGCCGAGAGTTTAAACAGGTAGGAGCGGATGTGGTGCTGGTTGCGTGCGCAGAAATCCAGCGCATGCTCGATCCCGAGAATAAATTCCAGAAAACCGCGATAGCTGGATTGCAGCATCGCCTCCAGTTCGGTTTCCTTCCCACGGGCCTCGTTTGATCGCCTGCGGATCTCCGTCGTGAGGTCGGCCAGCAACTCCTGAAAAACGGCTTCCCGTGTCCCATAATAGTTATAGAAGGTTCCTATGGAGATGCCGCTGTGAGCAACGATGTCGCGCACAGTGGACCCGTCCAGCCCATGATGCGCGAAGACATACCAAGCCGCCTGCTTGATCGCATCGCGATTGCGCATCCGTTTGGCTTCGAGCTTGGAAGACGTCTTTGGCTTGCTCGCGCTTTCCATCATGATCCCGGTCACGGAAGATAGGTCTGCTGAAAACCACCTGCAGATAGTTGCTTATAGCTTTCCATGCTCGATGCGGGGAAGTACGTATCGCGAAAACAGGTCTGCCTCTGCGGCGTGAGGGTAGCCGGACAGAATGAAGGCTTCGATGCCAGCCTGTTGGTATGCCTTCAATTTGGCCAGAACCTGGTCTGGATCGCCGACGATCGCAGCGCCACATCCGGACCTTGCCCGACCGATCCCGGTCCAGAGGTTGTCCTCGACATAACCATCATTTGCCGACTGCTCACGCAATTCGGCCTGACGGCGAACCCCCACAGATTGACTGTCCAGTGATTTCGCACGAATTGCAGCGCCGGTCGCATCGTCCAGTTTCGAAAGCAGCCGATCTGCAGCTTCCCGCGCCTCACTTTCGGTTTCGCGCACCACGACATGGACGCGATAACCGAAGCGAAGCGTGCGGCCCTGGCCTTTCGCGCGCTCTGTAAGATCGCGAATGACATCCTTCACGGCTTCCATGCGGTCCGGCCACATGAGGTAAACATCAGCGCCGACCGCCGCTGCATGACGTGCATCTTCGGAAAGGCCGCCGAAGTAGAATTGCGGGCAGCGTCCGGAAAGCGTGGAAATACGCGGTGGCTCAACCTTCAGCTTCCAGAAAGTCCCGTCGTGATCGACGCTCTCTCCGTTCAGGAGTGATCGCAGGATCGTCATCGCTTCGATCGTTCGCTGATAGCGCGGCCCACTGGCCAAGGCTTCTCCCGGGAGATCACTGGAAATGATGTTGATAGCCAGGCGACCGCCTGCCATGCGGTCGATTGTTGCAATCTGGCGCGCAAGCTGGGCGGGCCATGCTTCCCCCATACGAAGTGCCATAAGCAACTTGATCCGCCTGGTCAGAATGGCCATGGCCGATGCAAAGGCCGTCGTATCGACACCAAGCGCGTAACCGGAAGGGAGAAGGATGTTGTCGAAGCCTCCGCTTTCGGCCTGAAGAACGATATCCCGACAGTGCTCGAAGCTGGACTGAAGTCTCGCATCAGGAACGCCAAGAAACTGGTAATCGTCATCGCATAACGCGGAAAACCATGCGATCTCACAGGCCTTCGTCATTCAGTTCGGTCCTTATTTACGAACATACGTATCTTTTGCTTTTATAAACGGGCAATCTTCAGATGAAGAGAAAGCGATCCGCATGGTCCAGCAATATTGGTATGAGATTTCAAATCACTGCTTACAAGCGAATTGGAAGCTGTGGGAACGGGCAGTCAGGTGACGACGCTTCCCGCCAAGCTCATCACGCGACCATTACCTCAACTGCGAACGACGCCTTTTTTTAGAACGATGTTGCCGTATAGGCGTGTTTCGCCGGTCTGGATGATCGCAAAGCACTGTTTTGCTCGCGCGTAGAACGCATGGCGCTCGAGAGTCCCGCACTGTCCACGGTCACCGACGATAGCCCTCAGTTCCTGCACGGCAGGCGGGACTTCATCCGGATTGCCAACGACCTCCATGGTGACGGCCGGGACATCGACGAAATCATCGAGAGGTAGAACAGAAAGAACCGCTTCCGTCGCCCTTGTCACGCTGATCCCGTCCAGCCGGACTAGCCGCTGGGCATTCGTCGTTCCCGGAAAATTCGCGTCCACGATGGCAATCTCATCGCCATGGCCCATGGCCCTGAGAATATGTAGCAGATCCGGCGAGAGCAGTGGGTCGATATTGATCAGCATGTCATCCTCCTCGAAGCGGTCGATGGACAGACGCATGACCACGAGGACAAAGCGTTACCGACAGCGACCGGTCTCCGTCAAGTATATGATTAGACACTGCTCAACAGCAGACTTGTTTCACTGTTCGAAACCCCCTCGATCATCCTGACTTCACGAAGCACGCGATCGAATTCCCCAAGATTGGCGGCACGAATCTGCGCCACGAGATCCCAGTTGCCGTTTGTGGTGTGCAGGCTGTTGATTTCCGCAATGCCACGCAGTTTCCTAATGACCTGCCCAGTCGCTTTGCCTGTGACTTCGATCATCATAATGGCCTGGACGCTTTGGGAATCAAATTCCTCCCTGACCCGCACCGTGAAGCCCAGCAGTATACCCGACTCTTGAAGGCGATCGAGGCGGTTCTGAACGGTGCCTCGCGCCACATCCAGCAACTCGGCCAGTTTGGACAGGGATGCGCGTCCATCGATCCGCAGTTGCGCAATCAACTGGCGATCGAGATCGTCTGGAATATAATGCTGCCTGTTCATTAAAATGTCCGTTCAAACAAGTTGGTAGACCAAATTGCTTAATTCGCTGTCGGTATCAACACAAACTTGATCTTTTCTATAAGTTTGGCAACAGGCACACTCGTAACGAAGCTCAACCAACGAGGTGAATATGTTGCACGCTCCATCGAAAAAGGCGCTCGTACCGTTCGTCAGTGTCGCCAATATGATGCGACTGGTTCATCATGTCGGGGTAGAGGTCTTCCTGAAGGAGTTGACGCACGCAATAGAAGCGGACTTCGCGCGTTGGCCGGAATTCGACAAGACGCCGAGGCTTGGCTCGCACTCCCATGACGGTGTCATCGAATTGATGCCGACATCTGACGGTCAGATCTACAGTTTCAAATACGTGAACGGCCACCCGAAGAACATGGCGCAGGGTTTGCAGACCGTCACAGCATTCGGACTTCTGGCCGATGTCGCCACGGGCTATCCCGTTCTGCAAACAGAAATGACCGTACTGACGGCGCTGCGTACAGCCGCAACCTCTGCCATGGCAGCCAGACACCTGGCACCGAAATCCAGCCGAACAATGGCGATCATAGGTAACGGCGCGCAATGCGAATTCCAGGCACTTGCCATGCGTGCCGTGCTGGGTATCGAGAGCGTTCGGCTTTTCGATATCGATCCGAAGGCGACGGAAAAGGTCGTCCGCAATCTTGCGGGCAGTGGCTTGAAAACAGTGGCATGCTCCTCGGCTCAGGCAGCCATTGAGGGTGCTGATATCATCACGACCTGTACTGCCGACAAGGCCTTTGCGACCATCCTGACCGACAACATGGTCGGCTCTGGCGTGCACATCAATGCGATTGGTGGGGATTGCCCCGGGAAAACCGAACTACACCCGGATATCCTGAAGCGGGCGGATACATTCGTCGAATATCCTCCGCAGACCTGGATCGAAGGCGAAATCCAGCAGATGCCGAAAGACTTTCCCATTACCGAATTGTGGCGGGTTGTGACCGGTGAGACAGAAGGACGCCGTGATCCACGCCAGATCACGCTTTTCGACAGTGTTGGCTTCGCCATCGAGGATTTTTCAGCCCTTCGATATGTCCGTCAGAAAATCCGTGACACCCAGTTCTTCGAAGAACTCGACCTGATTGCCGATCCTGATGATCCACGCGATCTGTTCGGCATGCTCAGCCGGGCGGCGGGTTAACGCCGCGCGGCTGAAGCCCTTGGTTAGCCTCGTCCTGACGACCAGCGATGCCAATCTGCTTCGCTGCCGTAGAAGACGTTGAGGTCGATCTTCCCGTCTACACCCTGGGAGAGACCGGAGCCGGAATATTGCCAGAACAGCCAGCGACGGTCCGGATAGACCTGCGAGGGGTGTTGTGCAACCGCCCGCAGCCAGAAGGGATGATGCGGGAAGGCTCCGCGCAGATTGTCGGCATAGAAATCCGGGGCCGTGTAGATGATCGGTCGCTTGCCGTAGTGCTTTTCGAGAATGTCCATGAAGACCTGCATTTTCTCGCGGATCTTCTCTGGCGACAGTCTGCGCTTGCAGTCGGAAAGGTGATTGTATTCCACGTCTATCACCGGCGGCAACGCGTCGGGATCCTTTGGCACATTCCGAATGAACCAGGCTGCCTGTTCGGTTGCCACCCGGCACCAGTAGAAGAAATGATAGGCACCGCGCTTGATGCCAGCTTCCTTGGTCTTGCGCCAGTTTGTTCGGAACATCGGATCGAGATGATCGCCGCCGTCTGTTGCTTTGATGAAGGCGAAGTTAGCGCCCTGGGTGCGCAAGGTCGCCCAATCGATCTCGCCCTGCCAGCGTGAGACATCAACTCCGTGAACGGGATGATGGCGTGGCGTGACCTTCCCGAAATTGATCGGTTTCGCATCGCGGAAGCGCTGATTGTAGATCCGTGGGCCCTTGGCAGAGGCGGATGGCGAAGGGTCCTGCGGCATCATCATCGCGACTGGACGCGCCGACGACATGGGCATGCCGACCTGGCTTTGCTTAACATCCAGCGCCTGCGCGTGAGGCGCTGCAGATCCCGCCCAGGCGAGTTCGTGGGGTGCTGCCTCCGGTGCTGATTGTGGCATCGGCTGCGAAGGCACGGATGCCGCTCGGGCGGAGGGCGGCGCCACGCTGTTCCCGATCGAGGCCGGTGGCGTGACTGGCGTCAGCGCGCTCGTCGTTTCCTTGGAAGGAGCGAGGTCAAGCGCATCCTCGGGTCCACTGGAACGGCAGCCCCCAAGAAGGATGCAGCCGATGAAAATGGCAGGCAAGACCGGAAAACGCATTACACCAACACTCTGCTTGCTTCAGCACACCGGAATGCCCGGATGCGCCCGTCCAACGGGGATTAGCTAACAGAGACTTACCAGAGAATGGTAAATGCTAACTTTACCATTCCGGTTCGGGATGGTTTTATCAAGAGCAACAGTTCAACTTTTAATCACGACCCAGAGAGGTAATGGAGCAAGCGAGTTTGTTTGCCTGGAGAAGGGCTGCGCCAGTTGCAAGAAGCATCTGCGGTAGAATGAGCCACTCAAGGCTCCAGGCGGCACCCGAACGCTCCTGCTCATGCACGAGCGAGTGATGCATCCCGGAGACCTGAACAGAGTTAAAGCGAGCGAGGGTAACCAGTATTTCTGCCGTGACCGGGTTCTGCTTGTGCGCCATTGCCGAAGACGCACCTCCGCCGGACATGGCGATCTCGCCGCCGATCTCTGCCATCAAGGCAATGTCTTGCCCGAACTTGCCGAGGCTGCCGGTGATCAAAGACAGCAGGTTGGAAAGGTCGGCGACAACATCGCGTTGACTTTGCCATTGCTTTCGGTCTGCGAGATCGAGTTCTTGGGCGAGTGCTGCACGAAGATCTGCGGCGCGATTTCCAAACTTGTCGAGCGATCCGGCAGCTCCTCCAAACTGAACCGGAAATCCCGTTTGCGACATTTCAATGGCCCGTTGAAGGCAGCGTTCGAGCGGAGCTTGCCACGCAAAGATACGGTCGGCGACGGTGATCGGAATGGCCGCCTGCATGCGGGTATATCCCATGAGCGAGCGCGATCCATATAACTGGTTCAGCTTGGCGAGGTGATCGATCAAGGATTGCAGCCGACGGATGAGGATCGGAAAGATCGACTTCAGTCTCAGCATCAGACTCGTGTCGATGACGTCCTGGCTTGTTGCGCCATAGTGAAGGTGTCCGGCCACGTCGGAAGGCAGCGCTGCGCGTAGCTGCTTGACGAGGTTTGCGACGACAACACCATCTGTCGCAACGCCAGCCTTCAACTGATCCATATCAGGCCAGAAGTATTTGCACGTAGCAACAATAGAATGAGCGGCCGTTTGTGGAAGTATGTCAGCTTCAGCCTGTACGTGCGCAAGCGCGGCTTCGAAGGCAAGCATCGCACGAATGTCCGCCTCCGCCCCCAGATGTTCAGAGATTTCGTCGTCTCCAAACAGACCGGAGAGAAAAGGATGGGCGAAGGCGGTCGCGTTCATGGTGCCTCAGATATCAAAGAATACAGTCTCATTCTCACCTTGCAGGTGAATGTCGAAGGTCACCGTGTCGCCCTCGCGCTTGCCGATGAGCGTTGGCACGCGCACACGATGCTCGATCCGGTTCAGAACCGGGTCCTGCGCATTGGCAGCTTCTTCGTCAGAGAAGTACATACGCGTGTGCAGGCCGATATTGATGCCGCGAGCGACGATCCAAAAGGTGACATGAGGCGCCATTAGCGAACCATCATTGAAGGGCACTCGGCCCGGCTTGATGGTCTCAAATACAAATTCCCCCGTCGTCATGTCGGCTGGGCATCGTCCCCAACCGGCGAAATGGGGATCGGCGGTACCCCGTGTTTCCGATGGACTGTTGTAGAAACCGTCGCTATCGGCCTGCCATATTTCGATCAGTGCATCCCGCAATGGCGTACCGGAACCGTCGATGACACGGCCACGGATCGTGATCCGCTCGCCACGGGTCTTGTCGTTGTAGAGCGGACCTGAACCGAGATCCGTCTCGTATACGCCGTGAATGCCGGTAAAGTTTGGCGTACAGCCGATGTGCACATACGGACCGGCTGTCTGGGAAGGGGATTCCTTCAAGTAATTCAGCGGCTGTACCATATCAGTTACCCTCCTTGCGGTTCTCGAAGAAGGTCGAGCGTCGACCGCGCAGAACAATGTCGAACTTGTAGGCGCGCATGTCCATCGGGATCGTATTGTTCATGTCGAGCGGCGCCACCAGACGCTTGATCGCTTCCTCATCCGGAATGGTTTTGACGATCGGACAAATCCAGATCAGTGGATCACCCTCGAAATACATCTGTGTGATCAGCCGCTGGGCGAAGCCGTGCCCGAAAACTGAGAAGTGAATGTGCGCGGGGCGCCAGTCGTTTACACCGTTTGGCCACGGATATGGACCCGGCTTGATGGTCTTGAACCAGTAATAGCCGTTTTCGTCTGTCACGCAGCGGCCGAAGCCGCCGAAGTTCGGATCGAGCGGCGCAAGATAAGTCTCTTTCTTGTGCCGATAACGACCACCCGCATTGGCCTGCCAGAATTCGACGAGCGCGCCTGCAACGCCGACACCGCGTTCATCCAGAACACGACCGTGCACGAGAATACGCTGGCCAATCGCCATTTCGCCGGGCTTTGCGTAGTTGACGATCAGATCGTTGTCGAACTCGTTTATGATGTTATGGCCGAAGACCGGGCCGGTGATTTCGCTCTTCGTACCTTCAAGGGATATCAGGGCGCGCTGGGGCGAGCGCAGCACCGAAGTTTTGTAACCGGGTGTCAATGCAGGCGGGTGCATGGCTCTGTCTCGAGCGAAGAACCCTCCCGTTTCGGGCAATGTATTTTTCATTTCGTAACCTCCTCGGCGCCGGCTGACGCCTCCATCTCGGCATAGACCGATTTTGCTATCTTGATGGCATGATTTGCTGCCGGAACTCCGGCATAGATTGCGACATGAAGAAGTGCCTCGCGGATATCCTCTTTTGTCGCGCCTGTATTCGCCGTGGCACGAATATGCATGGCTACCTCATCGTCCTGGCCGAGGGCAGCAAGAAGTGCGATCGTCACGATGGAGCGTTCGCGTTTTGAAAAGTGGGAGCCGGACCAGACCGTTCCCCAGGCCGCCTCTGTAATGAGACGCTGGAATGGCTGATCAAACGGTGTTTCATTGGCGTTGGCGCGGTCGACATGCGCATCACCCAGAACGGAACGGCGCGTTATCATACCTTGGCGATAACGGTCCGAGACATCTGTACGGTCGGTCATGATCGGCTCCAGTCAAAGGGCGTATAGAAAACGGCGAAAAATGCCGATGAAGAGTTCTGGCGTCTCGACACAGGGTATGTGCGCCGCTCCTTCGATGAGCTCGAAACCGCAACCCGGAATGAGGTCGGCAAGCGAGCGCACCAGTTCCGGAGGGGTAGAACCGTCTTCCGCGCCGACAACGCAGTGCGCGGGGACCGCGATACGCTTTGCGACATCGGTAAAATCTGCATCACGAATGGCTGCACAAGCGCCGGCATATCCTTCGACGGGCTGGCGAAGGAGCATATTGCAGTAGCCTCGGTAATCAGCGTTCTCAGCTATTCGGTACGGACCTGTAAACCACCGTGACATGATGGGTTCGAGTATGCTCCCAATCCCGCCGCTCTCCACCGCACCAATGCGCGCTGCCCAGAATTCCGGTGTGCCGATTTTATGTGCCGTGTCTGCGAAGAAAAGACCCCGAATGAGATCCGGGCGCTTGTCGTAGGTACTGAGCGCAATCAGCCCACCGATGGAAAGCCCGCAGAGCGTCACATCGCGCAGGTCGTAGTGCTCAATGAGAGCGATCAGATCGTCCGCGAACGTTTCGATCTGATAGGGCGGCGAAGCGAGATCCGACAGGCCATGTCCGCGCTTATCGAATGTCAAAAGCGTGAATTCACCCGAAAGCGTCTCGACAACCTGGCTCCAGATGCGTCTATCCGTTCCGAGCGAGTTGATGAAGGCAATCGTGGGCTTGCCACTGTCAGCCCCGACGATGTCATGGCTGATTACCACATCGCCAATGCGCAAGAATTTCATGATGAGTTCCTCCAACCCCTTTATTGCATCGCTCAAATGGTTAGGTAAAATAAGATTTTGAGGCCATATTATTAACTCAGGGGTTATTATTTGATCGGATCGCGTATCAAGTACCGTCACCTTCAGACCTTCGTGGAGGTTGCCCGGCAGCGCAGCGTCGTGAAGGCCGCGGACAGTTTGCACATAAGCCAGCCTGCCGTGACGAAAACGATACGGGAACTCGAGGACGTCCTGAAGGTCGAACTCTTCGAGCGAGATGGACGCGGCATCAGGATCACCAAGCCGGGGGAAGTGTTCCTCCGGCATGCAACCGCATCCCTGACGGCGTTGCGCCAGGGCATTGATTCAGTCTCGCAGGAGCAGTTGGAAAGTGTCCCTCCTGTTCGCATCGGCGCTTTGCCAACGGTGTCGACCCGCATCATGCCGCGTGCGATGGAACTTTTTCTTGCGGAAGGCACTCGAAGCCGGATCAAGATTGTCACCGGCGAAAATGCTGTGCTGCTGGAGCAATTGAGAACGGGCGATCTGGATCTCGTCGTCGGCCGGTTGGCTCCGCCCGAGAAGATGACCGGCTTCTCCTTCGAGCATCTTTACTCGGAACAGGTGCTTTTCATCGTCCGGGCGGATCACCCGCTGCTGACGGAAAGGGGACCGATTTTCGCCAGTCTTGGCGATTACCCGGTGCTCATGCCGACTCGCGGTTCGATCATCCGACCGGTCGTGGAGCAGTTCCTGATTGCGAACGGTTCCGGACCCCTGACGACCCAGGTCGAGACCGTATCAGACTCGTTCGGTCGCGCTTTTGTCCGCTCAAGCGATGCCATCTGGATCATTTCCAGCGGCGTTGTCGCGGGCGATATTGAAGATGGCGTTCTGGCTCCGCTTCCGATTGATACGACAGAAACACGTGGGCCAGTTGGGCTTACACTTCGCACGGACGCAACACCGAGCCTGCCAATGTCCATCCTGATGCAGAATATTCGTCAGGCGGCTGCCGAGATTTCATGAGCTTTTGGTTTTCAGCCTTCCACGATGCTCGATCAGGAAGAGGAGCAAGCCTAGAATTCCAAGCAAGCCGCCAGTGGCGGCGGTGCCACTCCATCCGCCTGCGTGATAGGTGACGGTGCCGAGCGTCGACCCGATGGCGCCACCAATAAAAGCGGATGTCATGTAGATCGCATTTAGGCGCCCACGCTTTTCCGGTGCGATGGCAAAAATAATCCGCTGCGATACGATCTGGTTGCCTTGCACGGCGGCATCGATCAGAACAGCGCATATCGTCAGCAGAATGAGCCCACCGGCAGCGACTGCATATCCCGACAATGCGAAGAAGACGGCGAGGCCGAGCATGGCCGACATGGATAATACAAGCCCCCAACCGCGATCAGAGAGGCGTCCCACGATCGGTGCCGCAAGCGCACCACCGGCGCCTGCAAGTGCAAAGAGGCCGATCCCTTCCTGGCTGAGACCGAACTGCTCACTGAGTGCGAATGGGATGGCTGTCCAGAACAGATTGAACGCACAGAAGATGATTGCCTGATACATTGACCGCCAACGAAGAACCGGGGTTTCTCTGATCAGGCTTCCCATTGACCGCAGGATTGCGGGATAGCTCATGCTGGATTGGGGTTTTTGTTGCGGCATGACCTTCAACAAGGTAACGCCTATGAATGCCATCAGGCACGCAGAGATGAGGAAGATTGCGCGCCAGCCGAATGTCGCGGAGACGAAAAGTGCGATGGGGCGTGACAGCATGATCCCGGTCAGGACTGCTGCCATGACATTACCTACCACGCGACCGCGCTTCTCAATCGGAACCCTGTGCGCGATGAAGGGGATGAGAACCTGTGCTCCCGTCGAGCAGACGCCAATCAGAAATGAACATATGAAAAAAGGAATCACGGATGTCGAGGCCGCCATGCCGAGCAGGCCGAAGAGCGTGATGGTCAACAGTGTCAGTGTCAGCCGCTTGTTTTCGATCCGATCCGCCAGAGACACGAGGAAGAACAGGCCGATGCCATAGCCAACCTGGGTTGTGCTGACGAGCGCACCAGCAAGATCTCCTGTGATGCCCAGTTCAGGGGCGATCTCGTTGATCAGTGGTTGAGCGTAATAGATATTGGCGACAAGGGAACCCGCCGCCAATCCCACAACTGAGATCAACGTCCGTGACGGTCCAGCGTCACTGTTCTGCCGGTGTTCGGTGCGTTGATCCGTCATTGTTTCAAGCCTTCGGAAGCGTTGCCATGTCGATGACAAAGCGGTAGCGGACATCGCTCTTGATCACACGCTCATAGGCAGTGTTGATATCCTTGATATCGATCAGTTCGATTTCTGCGGTGATGTTGTGCTTGCCGCAAAAATCCAGCATCTCCTGCGTTTCTTTGATCGATCCGATCATGGAGCCGGCGAGGCTGCGACGACCCGGGATCAGTGAGAAAGCATGCACCGGCACCGGATGTTCTGGAGCGCCGACGATAACCATCGTCCCATCGACCTTCAGAAGGTTGAGATAGGCGTTCCAGTCGATGTCTGTGCCCACGGTGCAGACGATAAGATCGAAGGTTCCCGCCAGCGTTTTGAAGGTCTCGGCATCCGAAGTTGCATAATAGGCCTTTGCGCCCAGCTTCAGCCCATCATCCTTCTTGGAAAGCGTCTGGCTGAGGACGGTCACATCTGCTCCCATCGCAGCGCCGATCTGGACGCCCATGTGGCCAAGACCACCCATGCCGACGATTGCGACCTTCTTACCCGGGCCTGCTTTCCAATGTGCGAGCGGCGAGTACAGCGTGATGCCGGCGCACAGGAGCGGCGCAGACTTGTCGAGCGGCAGGTTGTCTGGGATTGACAAAACATAGCCTTCTTTCACGACGATATGGTCCGAATAGCCGCCGTAAGTGGGGGTCTGACCATCAGCCTCTACATCGTTGTATGTCTGAACGAGGCCCGGCAGATACTGCTCGTTATCGACGTCGCGCGTCTGGCAATGAACGCACGAGTCGACAAAGCATCCGACACCGACATGATCGCCGACCTTGAAGCGTGTTACCTTGGGCCCGACGGCCGTTACGACACCTGCGATTTCATGACCCGGCACCATCGGAAACCGCGAATTGCCCCATTCGTTACGAGCCTGGTGAATATCGGAGTGGCAGACGCCACTGAACTTGATGTCGATCACGACATCATCCTCGCGCGGCTCACGGCGCTCGAAGGTAAAGAACTCAAGCGGCTTGGATGCATCCGTTGCCGCATAGCCTTGTGCTATAGCCATGTTTGAACCTTCCGGAATTGACCTGAAAATGAAACTGCCCCGTTGGGGGGGCAGCAGCAACATTACTTAACGCGCAAATGCGCATTCTGGTTTGTTCGATCAGCCGGAATTGTTGCACGATTCTCCAGACTGCTTCAGGTCGAGGTCAATACGGCAGCCCGACGTAGTTTTCTGCCATCGCCGTAGACGCCGCCTTGGAGTGGATAAGGTAGTCGAGCTCTGACTCCTGGATCTTTTGCCCAAAGTCGCCGGTATCGGGAAAGCGGTGCATCAGGGTCGTCATGGACCAGGAAAAGCGAACCGATTTCCACACGCGGCTAAGTGCGCGTTCCGAATAGGCGTTGATACCTGCTTCGGACTTTTCTGCGAAATATTCCTGGAGGCCGTTGAAAAGATAATAGACATCGCTCGCAGCAAGGTTCAGCCCTTTCGCCCCAGTCGGTGGAACGATATGAGCGGAATCCCCCACCAGGAATAGCCGGCCGAACCGCATGGGTTCTGCAACGAATGACCGAAGAGGGGCAATGGATTTTTCGAACGAGGGCCCGACGACCAGAGCCTCCGCGTGATGCGCAGGGAGGCGAAGACGGAACTCGTCGAAAAAGCGCTCGTCACTCCAATTTTCGACTTTATCATCCAGTTCGCACTGGATGTAATAGCGGCTACGGGTCTCGGAGCGCATGGAACTGAGCGCAAAGCCTCGCGGATGGTTGGCATAGATCAGTTCGTGGCTGACAGGCGGAATATCAGCGAGGATGCCAAGCCACCCGAAGGGATACACTTTCTCAAAGGTCTTGATGGATTTCTCCGGAACCGATTTCCGGCTGACACCGTGAAAGCCATCGCAGCCTGCAATGAAGTCGCAATCAATCCTGTGCGTCACCCCGTTCTTTTCGTAGGTGATATAAGGATTTCCGCCATCAAAGTCGAAGATCTGCACATGGTTCGCCTCGTAGACCGTGGTGCCGCCAGCGGCTTCGCGCGCATCCATCAAATCGCGGGTTACTTCAGTCTGGCCGTAGACCATGACCCGTTTACCAGTCAGGGCAAAGAGATCGATCCGATGATCGCGTCCGTCGAAGGCAAGTGAGTAGCCGTCGTGCGGCAGGCCCTCGGCAAACATCCGCGCTGCAACACCGGCTTCTTCGAGAAGTCCGACGGTTCCCCATTCCAGGACGCCTGCACGGACGCGGCCCAGAATATAGTCGCGGCTCACCCGATCGACGATAATGTTGTCAATGCCTGCTCTAGTCAGCAACTGTCCCAACAACAGGCCCGATGGCCCCGATCCAATGATGGCAACTTTGGTGCGCATGAAATCCTCCGGATGCTCTTCCTCTCCGTGAAAATTGGCAAAGCCCACGTGGCTTAACAATGGACAAATCTGCCGGCTTATTGGACAAATCGAACATGACTGCGGGGAGGCGGATATAACGTGTCAGTTCCTACTTATGGACTTTACGGTGAAGATCCCGCAGAGAGTCGACTTTCCTGGTTGCATTGCGAAACCATCGTGTCGCGGAGCAGCACGTACCGCTTCGAGATTGCGTTACACCGGCACGAGAGTTTCTTGCAGTTTCTTTACATCCGCTCCGGCGCGGGTGATGTTGTTCTGGAAGACGCTACCATCACGCTGCAGCCTCCTTGCGTTGTCGTGATTCCGCCCGGCCCCGCACATGGTTTCCGCTTTTCGCGCGATATTGATGGACTCGTTATCACGATTGCCACCCGGCTTGTTCGCGAACCATTGCGTAACGTAATTGATGATTCACTAGGACGACTGTCAGATCCGCTCCTAATACCACTTGATGAGGATCCCGCCGACGCGAGTTATTTCCAGGCGACATTCGCCCGCATCGTGACAGAACATAAAGTGGATACTCCGCAGAATGACATTCTTCTCGAATTGCATGTTGCGGCGGTCATGGTCATGCTGATCCGGAGAGTCTTACCGGCGCTGGGTACTCAACCCGAAACGCTGGCGGAGTTGCGTATACGCCAGTTCAAGGAATTGATCGTTCGTCACCTGCGCGATCATTTGCCTGCCGAAGCCTACGCTCGGCAATTGGGTGTTTCGCCCACTCATCTTAATCGGATGGCTCGCCTCGTCAGCGGCAAGACGGCTCATGAACTTATTATGGATCGCCTGATGGACGAAGCATGTCGTGAGCTCGTCTTTACCGGATACAGCATTCACCAGGTCGCAGAAAACCTGGGCTTTAGTGACGCAGCATATTTTTGTCGGGTATTCCGCAGCCGGATTGGTCTCACACCCAAGACCTATCGCGATCAGGAGATTGCGCGGATGAGGAACAAAGGGGTTTGAATGCCTGTTTATCGGACTGAACGATGAAGGAGGTTTCATGACCGAGCATTTGCAGGAACTGTCTGGCAACGGGCGTCTATCTCTGGGTGGAGAAGAATCCAGCGTCGGCTATAAGCTTGTTGCCATACAACAGCCGGACCAGCAGATTGTCGTCGCCGTTAGCGTCATGGCTCCTCGTGACTGGCTTCTGAAGCAAGGCTTTGAACGAGAGGCGACGCTCCATCGTGAAGCTGGTGAAGACCTTGATGTCATTCTCGACGACCAGTTGGACGTAAGCCATCCAATCTCTGTGACGCTTCGGAGCGAAGACCGGACGTTCGCTTCCCTCGAAGCAGTTCGGGCGGCCTTTCCTGAATTGGGCTGGATGAGAGATTGACGGAATGTGCCGTCAGGGTTCGGTAAAGCCTGACGGCGTCAACTCGATCGGATTGGAACGCGGGTCTGTTCGAAAATAGAGAGCCCCCTTGGTCCGGGATTCGGCGGGCGCGAAATCGAATGTGACCTCGGCAGTCTCGGACAGTACGCTTTGCGGCGTTACCTTTCCAACCACCCGAACTGCAGCAGCAGTGCTCGGTCCGGAATTTTCCAGTTCAATATCGACCCGGTAAAGCGCTCCGGCCTGCTCAATCCTAAGTATTTTGACGGTGAGGTTGGGTGGTTTCGAATCGGCCACGAGAGCCTCCCGGCCTATCCACGACAACAGAGCCAGAACAAGCACGGTCGATACGATGCCCGTCAACCATTCGATCCAGTGCGGGTTGCCGGTCTCTGTATGGGTCTTTTGTTGCCTGTTTGAAATAGTCATGGTCGGTCTCGCAGCACGAGGCGAGCGGAGGCAGCGCCCACTGCGCCGGGGAAGTTCAGTACGATCATGGACATCATGGCTTGCGCCAGCGACGCATCGTCCAGTCGACCGAATGTCCAAAGAACGCAGACGCTGATGAGTGAGGTAACGACATAGCCGGGCAGTGTGAACCGGACGAGGGCGTGCCAGGCGGGTGCTTTGCCTGCGAGCGTGTGAGTTCCGCGAAACTTTGCGGCGTAGACGAAAGCGTGCATCAGCAAGATGGAGATGACAATCGTCGCCATGCTGTGCCAGTGCGTCATCTTGTAGGAGATCGCAATGACCTCCTCTGTTGGCGCGATGTTCAAATTGAGAAACAGTGCGCCGACCGCCATCATGAACAGCTCCCCTGTATAACTGGTGGATGCTTCTTCGGCTGGCTCTTGTTCCTTATCGTCGTCCTGTTGTCCGCCCAACTGGCTGCGCCCAAGGAGTGCACCGATGCTTGCCGGAACAGCCTGAAGCGCGATTTTCCCGATCCATTCGCGCGGCGGCTGATCCTCCATCACGATACCCAGAAGAGTGAGAATTGCAGCACTGGTGAGGATGCCGAGCGCGTATGCAACAATTGCGTCTCGCACCGCCTCTGACCAAGTGAACGTATGTTCGAACCCGATGCGCCGCGCAGCAGCCCGATAGCGAAACGGATCGTTTCGGATTGATCGTCAGTCCTCATGCGCAAAAGCCACCGGGTCGTCAGCAACGGAACGATGCAAGTCCTTCAAAGGATCGATCTGCAGATTGGCGCAAATCTCGACCTCACGGACTTAGAGCGGCTGGGTGCATCGAAAAGGGAACCTGGTCAGAATTCTTGCGGTGGATGCCTTGCAGTGCTGCAAGAGAAAAACCAGATCTGAACCATCAGCTGAGTTGTGCGTTTGCACGGCTCCAGACAACGCCGATTATGAGGAACGACCGTGGACGTCATTCGTATTCTTTTCGCCATTCTCCTGCCCCCGGTAGGCGTGTTTCTGCAGGTCGGTCTCGGCCTTCATTTCTGGCTGAACATACTGCTGACGCTGTGCGGCTATCTCCCGGGTATCATTCACGCGATCTGGGTGATCGTGAAAAAATAAAGTTGATGGGCGTATTTACGTCTTGAGCGCCCTTGGCCAATTTGCGCCTCATGCATATGAGCATGAGGCGTTTTTGCGAGGGACGAGATGATGGCGGTCTTGGGAGTATCGGTGCAGGAACTCGCGCTGCTTGTCATTGCACTCCTTCTTGCAGGATGTTTGACAGGAATACTGGCAGGATTGTTCGGTGTCGGCGGAGGCGCCATCATTGTGCCTGTACTTTACGAGCTCTTTCGTCTGCTCGGCGTGCCAGAAGACTTGCGGATGCCGCTGTGTGTCGGCACTTCGCTGGCCATCATCATCCCGACATCTTTCCGCTCTTACCGAACACACAGGAGCAAGGGCGCCGTTGATCGGGACGTTTTGAAGGTTTGGGCGGTTCCGATTTTGTTTGGCGTACTGGCGGGAAGTATTATTGCCCGCTATGCGCCGCCGGAAGTCTTCAAGCTGGTCTTTATCGCCGTTGCAGGTTTTTCAGCTGTCAGGCTTCTATTCGGTCGGGAGAGCTGGCGGCTCGGGGTTGAACTTCCGGGTAAGCCCATTCTGCGTGCCTATGGTGTCGTGATCGGCCTGCTGTCGTCGCTCATGGGAATTGGTGGAGGGCAGTTGTCGACGCTGATGCTGACCTTCTACTCGCGTCCAATCCATCAGGCCGTAGCAACCTCTTCCGGCGTCGGGCTGCTTGTTTCGATCCCAGGAGCGCTTGGCTACATCTACGCGGGTTGGGGGCGAGTTGCCGAGAATCCCGAAATCGCGGCTTTGCAGTTCCCGCTCGCCCTTGGCTATGTATCGCTGCTTGGAGCTATATTGTTTATCCCCACGAGCGTCTTGTGCGCTTCCTTCGGTGCCAATCTTGCGCACCGCCTGTCCCGCCGTCGACTTGAACTGGCTTTCGGTGTCTTTCTGCTTCTGATTTGCATCAGGTTCCTGCTTTCGCTCTGAACGCAGTCACCGGGTGTTGAAGCTGAGTTGAGTTTCCATCATGGCGGTCTGCCCTATGTTGAAGTCAGCAGAAGGGGTACTCCATTGCGATATGTCTTGATTTCAGCGTTCGTTACAGCAGTCGGTCTGGCTGCACCTGCATTCGCACAGGAGCGTTCAAGAGGGGAAAGAGCCGAACAGGCATCGGCTGACCCTTCTGGTTTGCTTGATCTTCTACCATCCGATGTGACGACGGAAGCAGTGCTGAAGACGTCGCAAGGCGAGATCGCATACCGAGCGACGGCTGGAACACTGGCGCTGCGCGGTTCGGACGGCAAAGTTGCCGCAAGGATTTTCTATACGGCTTATCGGGCAAAGGATCGGGTACAGGACAGACCCGTTACCTTTGCCTTCAATGGTGGGCCGGGTGCCGCATCCGCCTATCTTCATTTGGGGCTCGTCGGGCCGAAGATCCTCCCCTTCGAAGGAGCCAATCGGGATGGAACCCGGCCCGAGCTTCGGGATAATCCAGAGAGCTGGCTTGCTTTCACCGATCTGGTTCTGATTGATCCGGTGGGGACCGGCTGGAGCCGCGCCGTCAACGATGATGCGGCGGCGCGCTTCTATGGTGTGCGTCAGGATGCCGAGAGCCTTGCAAAGGCCATCGCGCTCTATGTGCAGAACAACAGCTTGTTAGCGGCTCCGAAATATCTGCTGGGTGAAAGTTATGGCGGCTTTCGCGCAGCCAAGGTGGCGCTCGCGCTGAAGAACAATCAGAACATGGTGCCAGCCGGGATCCTTATGGTCTCGCCATTGATGGAAGGCCGGTTCGTCTTTGGACCCGAGAAGGATCCGCTTGCAGCAGCGCTTCAGTTCCCCTCACTTGTCGCGGCACAAATGGAGCGAAAGGGCACATTTACCACGGATGGGGTGATGCTGGCCGAGCGCTTCGCCAATCGCGACTATGTCAGCGCCTTGATCGATCCGCCGGAGCAGGGAGCGGACGCGGACGCGATCTATGACCGGATTGCGACGATGACGGGCCTTGCAACACAAGACGTGGTGCGCACACGCGGTTTCGTGGGAGAGATCTATGCCAAGCAAGCTGGAGGCGAAGGGCAGATTTTAAGCCCGTATGACGCAAGCGTTCCTGTGCCTGATGCCTATCCTGAAGCCAGCTACACCCGCAACGATGATCCGATTTTGGAGGGCTATACACGCGCTTATGGGTCGGCCTTTGCGGCCTATGCGAGAGATGTCCTCGGCTTCAAGACCGAGATGACCTATTCCCTGCTTAACGAGGAGGTCAATCGTCGCTGGGAGTGGAATGGCGGTCGTGGCGGAGATGCCCGTGTCTCTGCAAGTATCGCGAATGATCTCCGGGATTTGCTCTCGGTCATTCCGTCGTTTCGTGTCATGGTGGTCCACGGCTACAGCGACATCCTGACGCCGTATGGCGCAAGCCGGTTTGTGCTCGATCATTTGCCGGAAGCAATTGCCAAGGATCGAACCGAACTCAGGCTCTATCGTGGCGGGCACATGTTCTACACAAACGACGCGGAGCGAAGCAAAATGTTCGAGGATGCCGCGCGATTCTATGGTCGACAATCGGGGCGATAGCCGCCCCGATCGCGCCTTCCCCGATCAAACCCGTTCGATGATCGTGGAAATTCCCTGACCGACACCGATGCACATCGTTGAAAGCGCATAGCGCCCGCTGATTTCATGCAGTTCGATGGCGGCTGTACCCACGATGCGGGCTCCGGACATGCCGAGCGGATGTCCGAGCGCGATAGCTCCGCCATTGCGGTTGACGCGTGCATCGTCGTCCGCGATGCCCAGATCACGAAGGGTCGCCAGACCTTGGCTGGCGAAGGCCTCGTTGAGCTCGATGACGTCCATCTGCTGTTGCGTCAGGCCAAGGCGCGCGAGGAGCTTTGCGGAGGCCGGTGCCGGGCCGAAGCCCATGATGCGCGGCGGAACGCCAGCGGTACCACCGCCGACAATTCGGGCAATCGGTCGCAGACCATATTTCTTGATCGCCGCTTCAGACGCGATGATCAGCGCCGCCGCCCCATCGTTCACACCAGAGGCATTGCCTGCCGTGACAGTGCCGCCTTCCTTCTTGAACGGCGTCGGAAGTTTTGCCAGCGTTTCAATCGTCGTTGCGCGGGGATGTTCGTCCTTTGCAACGATCACCGGATCACCCTTGCGCTGCGGGATGATGACCGGCGTGATCTCCTTTGCCAGACGCCCATTGCCTTGCGCCTCTGCAGCCTTGTTCTGGCTGCGCACGGCAAACGCGTCCTGATCCTCGCGACTGACATTGAAGTCTGCGGCAACATTCTCACCCGTTTCCGGCATGGAATCGACGCCATACTGCTTCTTCATCAACGGGTTCACGAAGCGCCAGCCAATGGTCGTATCGTAAATCTCCGCGTTTCGGGAAAAGGCGGTATCCGCCTTGGGCATGACGAACGGGGCGCGGCTCATGCTCTCGACGCCGCCAGCTATCATCAACTCGGCCTCGCCGGACTTGATGGCTCGGGCAACGGTGATCACCGCATCCATGCCTGAGCCACAGAGGCGGTTGATCGTTGTGCCCGTTACGCTGACCGGAAGACCGGCAAGGAGAAGCGACATGCGGGCGACATTGCGATTGTCTTCGCCCGCCTGATTGGCGCAGCCGAAAATGACGTCATCCACCGCTTCCCAATCGACGGAGGGGTTGCGTTCCATCAGGGCCTTCAGCGGCACTGCGCCGAGATCATCCGCGCGGACCGCGGAAAGAGAGCCACCAAAGCGCCCGATAGGCGTGCGAATGTAATCGCAGATAAAAGCGTCGGTCACTAGCCTGCTCCTTAAACTTGCGGGACGATGAGGTCTGCCACAGGGCCATCCGTATGGAGCGGTGCTCCTGTCATGGCCTGAAGCTCATCCATCGTCATGTCGGCCAGCTTTTCGCGAACGACAAAGTGGCCATCTTTCACGTCGATCACCGCATGGCTGGTATAGATCCGCGTGATGCAGCCGACGCCGGTGAGCGGAAAAGTGCACTTGTCGACCAGCTTTGGCTTGCCGTCTTTCGTGACATGTTCGGTAATGACGAAAACCTGCTTGGCGCCGTGCACGAGATCCATGGCCCCGCCTACGGCCGGAACACCCTTGGACCCGACACGCCAGTTTGCGAGATCACCATTCTGGGCGACCTGATAGGCGCCGAGGATGGCGACATCCAGATGTCCACCCCGCACCATGGCGAAACTGTCCGCGTGGTGGAAAAAGGCTGCACCCGGCTTCAGCGTCACTGCTTTCTTGCCAGCGTTGATGAGATCCCAGTCTTCCTCACCGGCAGCAGGGGCTTCGCCAAAGTTGAGAATGCCGTTCTCTGTGTGAAAGATCGCTTCGCGTCCGGGCGGCTGGAAACGGGCAACCATTTCCGGAAAGCCGATGCCGAGGTTTACATAGGCGCCGTCTTCGATGTCTTGTGCGGCACGCCATGCAATTTGCGCGTTGGAAAGCTTTATGTCTTCGCGTGTATCGAGGGTCATGCGTATGCAACTCCAGCGCGGATCAGAACTTCTTCCTGTTGCGGGTCGGCTATTTCCACGACGCCGTTGACGAAGATGCCCGGTGTGACGACCTGTTCCGGATTGATGCCGCCTGCTTCCACAATTTTGGACACCTGAGCGATCGTCGTCCTGGCTGCCATGCACATCAGGGGATTAAAGTTTCGTCCTGCCTTGTTGTAGGTCAGGTTGCCGTGAACATCGCCGAGTTCCGCTTTCACGATCGCAAAATCGGCCTTCAGCCAGCGCTCCTGCACATAGTGACGTCCTTCGAATTCCGCGATCACCTTGCCGTCGGCCAGTTCGGTGCCGTAACCCGTGGGGGTGTAGAAAGCTGGGATGCCTGCGCCACCAGCGCGGATTCGCTCTGCAAGGGTCCCCTGCGGCACCAGCTCGAGCTCGATCTCGCCTGCGAGATATCGATCTGTGAAGGCGCGCGGATCGGAGGAACGCGGGAACGAGCAGATCATCTTCTTGACCATGCCCGCATCAATCATCGCGGCGATGCCGATCCGTCCATTGCCTGCATTGTTGTTGATGACGGTCAGGTTCTTCGGACCGTGGTCAATCAGCGCGTGAATGAGTTCGATCGGCGCGCCAGAACCACCAAAACCGCCGATCATGACGGTTGCGCCATCCGTTATCTTGGAGACGGCTTCCGCCGCGCTCCGAATTGACTTGTCCATATTGAGAGACTCCCAATGCTCCTCTTCGCGGCGCAGTAAGCGCCATTAGCCAGCAGGCGTCAAACTATTTGTGCGTTATTTGACATTTGTGCGAATATCGCACACATAGTTTGACGATATGAGCAGAGGAGTATGGCTGTGGCTGATACGGACTTGATGGGGGGCTTCGCCAAAGGCCTGCGCGTGATTGAGGCGTTTGGCGAAAATACACCCAAGCTTTCCATAGCTGACGTTTCGAAGATCACGGCGCTCGACCGTGCAACCGCACGACGCTGCCTGCTCACATTGTCGGAGCTCGGCTATGCCGATTATGACGGTAAGTTCTTCAGTCTGACGCCGCGAATTCTGCGGCTTGGCCACGCCTATTTGTCAGCAACGCCTATGCCCAATATCGTGCAGCCGTTTCTCGACAGGCTTTCAGAAGAGGTTGGTCAAAGCGCGTCCGTCAGCGTTCTGGACGGCTGGGAGGTGGTCTATATTGCTCGTGCATCCCAGAGGCGGGTCATGTCCATCAACCTGACAGCAGGCAGCAGGCTCCCGGCCTTTTGCGCCTCCATGGGTCGTGTTCTGCTGGCGGCAATGCCGCCGGATCAGTCCAGAGCTCTGCTGGAGCAATGTCCCAAGACGAAGAACACGCCACACACGATGACGGATATCGACGAGATCATTGCCGAGCTTCAGAGAGTACGGGGTCAGGGATATGCGGTGATCAACCAGGAACTGGAGCTGGGCCTGTGTTCTCTCGCGGTGCCGCTTCACGATGCGAAGGGCAGGGTGGTCGCGGCCGTCAACATTGGGGCGCCTGCAGCGCAAATCGCGGCGGATGAGATGGCAGACCGCTTCCTTCGTCCCCTGCAAAGGATCGCCGCAGAACTGCGTCCGATGCTGCGATAAGACTTTGAATTCGTATTGCGGGCGGCTTATGAATTGACAGACCTCAAAACGTTAGCTGCGGAGCATTCATGTCCAGATATCCTACCGTCGTCGAAACCGCCGAGGCCCTGGATCGTGGGACGGCATCCTCAGGCACGTTGACCAATGACACACTCGCGCGGATGGATGATCCGGCAGGCGAAGGCGCACGGGTCTACGTGCGCCGTAATGATCAGCGCGCCGTGAAGTTGGCCGAAACCTCTGACGTACTGAGGGGTGTTGGCATAAAACGATCACCGCTTGAGGGTGTGCCGATATCGGTCAAGGATCTTTTCGACATTGCAGGCGAAACGACGCTTGCAGGCAGCATCGCGCTTCAAGACGCACCCGCAGCGCTTGAAAATGCGCCAGTTGTACAGCGTCTTATTGCTGCCGGTGCGGTGATCACTGGTACGACAAACATGAGCGAATTTGCCTTTTCAGGCATAGGCATCAATCCACACTACGGCACGCCGCGCAATCCATATGACCGGAACACGGGGCGGGTACCCGGTGGCTCCTCGTCCGGTGCCGCGATTTCTGTGGCCGATGGAATGGCCATCGCGGCAATCGGAACGGATACAGGCGGCTCTATCCGGATTCCATCCGCACTGTGCGGACTGACCGGGTTCAAGCCCACCGCGCGCCGGGTTTCTGCCCAAGGTGTGGTGCCGCTTTCGACTTCTCTCGATTCGATAGGGCCCTTGGCGGCCAGTGTCACCTGCTGTGCCATCATTGACAGTATCATTTCCGGAGACGGCCTGGACGTTCCGCTGGAGGCCCCGATCAAGGGTCTACGTCTGGCTGTTCCACAGGCGATAGTTCTGTCGGACATGGACGAAACCGTTGCGAGAGCCTTCTCCAGAACGCTGGATCTACTGTCCAATGCAGGTGCGATCATCAGCGAAATTGGCCTGGAAGAGTTTTCCGAAGTTGCCGATATATATGCGCGCGGTAACATGGTTGCGGCGGAGGCTTTTGCGTGGCACCGCGATCTTCTTGCCCGAGCGAGTGCCAACTATGACCCCCGCGTCAAGCTGCGGATTACCCGCGGAGGCGAAGTGAGCGCCGCTGATTACATTCGCACTTTAGAAACACGTGCTGCGTGGAAGCGCCGTGTATTCCAGAAAGTTTACGGCTTCGATGCGATGATCATGCCGACGGTGCCCGTCATTGCCCCGGCGATCCAGCCGCTCATCGATGACGATGCGAAGTTCTTTGCAGCCAACAGTCTCGTTCTGCGTAATCCAACGATGATCAATTTCCTCGATGGATGCGCACTTTCCGTTCCGATGCATAACAGCGATGAGGCGCCCTCGGGTCTTATGATCGCGGGAACGGAGATGCGTGACCGCGAGATCCTCTCGGTCGGTCTCGCCATCGAACACGTGTTACAGCAGGCCACCAATAGCTGATCAGAGGTCAAAGGCCGCGATCTTTCTGCCTTTGTCCCTAATCAGCTGTTTGAGTTGCTTAATAGTCGGCATTGCTGGCGGATGGGTCAGATATTCTGTCTTCCAGGCATGGTTGGGCGAAGCTACGATTGCCGAGCCAAGAATTGAGGTGCCCGCCGGGACACTTGCACGCAGTTGCGGCACCAGTGTGCGCGCCCAGATCAGATTGGTATTGGCAATGGCCAGCTGTGCCTTGCCCGCCCGCTTGATGGACGAACCGCAATCGACGATCAAGCTTGTATCGGTCTGGCCATACCAGATGCTTGAGTTCTCCGTCTCGACCATTGTATCGCGGTTGAAATTGGCGCGCTCAATCGGGAAACCACCCTCTGCCGTAAAGAGCTTGCGTGGCGTTGTCAGGCGGTGCACTCGCAGATGCCACGGGTTGCGCGGAATGAGCCAGGTCTCGACCTCGACATCGCTCCATGGTTTCCAACGCGAATAAAGCACATCCTCAGCAATGAGCGCGTCTTCCAAGGTTGCCCGCATGCGGAAATGCACGCCGTCGTCTGACAGGCCGAGCATATTGTCAAAACTCGCCGCATCGAAATGCCTGTCGTTGGCTTCGATGTTGAAGCCGTAGCGGGTGGAATAGGCGAACTTCGAATATTTCTCGTTCGAGCCGCGCATCTTGTCATGCTCCTGGCCGGTTGCCAGAACCACGATATTGTCTGGTTGATGCATGGCTACCATGCCGGGCTTTTCCAGCGCCACGACATCATTGCAGGCTGGGGCTTTCTCCTCTGTTGCGGACCAGAAGGGATGATTGTCCGCCAGAGCCAGAGGCAGAAAGAACTTGAGTGCCCAGTAGGGTGAGCAGGCGGAGTTATAGCTCTCACTCATCAACAGGTTCGGATAGCCGTAACCGACCGACAGAATGCCATCGCGATCTGCGATTGGAAGCTCCGACCACCAGCGAAGGTGACGAAGGTAATAGCCTTTGATCTGGCCCCAGGGCAGGGCTTCGATATTTGCAAAGGCGAGCGCGCCCCAGAAGCCGCCTTGCGCAAAGCGATAGGTCTGGCTTCGGCCAAAGGCGAGCGCGGAACCATCAGGTCCGAACCAGTGTCGAATATCCTGCGTAAACCGTTCTGCACGCTCTCTGATACGAGCTTTCCGCTCGTCATCGTCCTTGGCGAGAGCAGCATAAATGAGACCGTAATAGTGCATGGCAAAGGGGATATAGTGGTCGACCCGACGTACCGGGCCATCTCGATACCAGCCATCGCCGATGTCGAAGGCTTCCAACTCTTTGAGATAGGCTTCGGTCTTCGCGGCGTCGAAGCGAATGCCGATGCGCTCAAGTCCAAGGTCAACCAGCACACGGAAGAATTTCCAGTTATTGTCGACATATTCGCGCTCGCGCGCCTTCAGCAGATAATTCGAAACGATGTCTTTGCCGCGCTTGTCCAACGGTTCCCAAAGATACTGCGGCACAAGCGCCAAGCCAAAGCCGATGGCGGCAAGTTCAACGAGCCTTTGATTTCGATCGGAGACGTCACCCCAATATTCGGGGTGATCCGGGTCCATACCGTTGACGAGGCCGCGCCGGTAGAGATCCCATTGGGCGAATTCCCCTCCACCTGCCGCAAAGGGCACGATGCCCCAAAGCGGGCGCGCAAAGCCTTCGAGGTCTGCCGCTGGGTGATCGAAGATGGCGCCTGCTGCACTTAAGGTGACGCGCGCGCCGCCTTCCGAGAAGTAGGGCAAGAGCGGCTCGAAGAGGTCGATCAGTGCCTTTGCCACATCCTGGCGTGTTTGAAGGGGATTGCCATGGAGCGGATTGGCGCGAAGCAAGGGATGAGGCACGGCGAGAATTCCAGTCTGCGATTAATTTACCGGCCGCGGAGAATTGCTCCGCGGCCGGGTTTGAGCGGACCTTACTTGATGGCCTTCACGCCTTCGTTCATTTCCTTGATACCGTCGGCGATCGACATGTTGTCGGTCATGATTGCATCATGGGCGCGGTTCAGGACCACTTCGATCTTGGCCGCATTCGGGTTGACCGCCATTTCGAGATAGGATTTGCCGGACTGCAGCGCATCCTTGCTATTCTGGTCCTGCGGGAAGCCGGGAAGCGATGTGATCTTGGCTGCAACGTCGCCGTTACGCATGGCGGGCAGAGTGCCGGTCGATGCAACAATCGCAGAGCCTTCCGCCCCGGTGACGAATTTGATGAAGGCCAGAGCCTCCTTCTGGTGATCCGAGTTCTTGTTGACGGAGAGGCCTGAGATCTGCGCAGCCGTCGTGCCGGCTGCAACGCCTTCGGGATGCGGGAACTTGACGATACCCCAGTTCTTGGCTTTGGACTCACCGGACTTCACCTTGGCAATCTGCGTACCTATGAACCAGGTGCCCATGGGCAGCATGCCTACGGTGCCGTTGAAGAACAGGGCCGAATAGTGCGTGTTGGAGGTCTTCAACTGCGCATAGGACGGTACGGCTCCAGCCTTCTGCAGTGCCAGCGCGCGTTCATACCAAGGCTTCAGGAACTCGTATTCGCCGCCGGTTACGGTGTGCTTTCCATCCTGAATGCCAGGCAGCTGTACCGTCGAACGCCAGGTGTGCAGAAGCGCGCCATAGGTCTTGTTGACGCCCATGCCGCCTGTAAGCTTCACAGCTGTCTCGTCGAACTGCTTCCAAGTCCAGTCATTGGTCGGATAGGGAACGCCTGCCTTATCGAAGATGTCCTTGTTGTAGTAGACAATCCAGAAATCCGAGCGGAACGGGATCGAATAGATCTTCCCATCGACCGTTAACTCCTGCAGCAAGCCACCGAAAGGTGCGGGATCAATCTTCTCATCCTTGATGAAGGCGCTGAGATCCGTGATGGTATTTGCCCGCACGAGGTTGGCGTAGCCGGGCACATCTTTGATAGTCACGATGTCGAGGTCTTTGGAGCCGCCGGTCAACTGGGTTGACACCATCTGCGGATAATCCTGTGAACCGAGATCGATCGGCTCGACCTTGATGTTCGGGTTCTTCTGCTGGAACGCCTCGATCAATGGTTTGTAGTAGGCGACCTTGTCCCAGTCCCACAGCGCCCATTTCAGCGTCACCGGTGCGGATTGCGCAAGCGCTGTGCCTGCCAAAAGCGTTGCAAGCCCCAAGCCGGTGGCCGCAAGTTTCAATGTTCTCCCCAAATGTTCCAGAACCATTCTGATCTCCTTCCCTGATCGTGTCTGGTTCAGGCGTTGCCTCTGCAACACCTGTATTTCATGAGCCAATCCCGTCTTTCGACAGGGCAAGCACGTGCATTGCGGCTCCATGTGCGCCAAAAACGATGGCAAACATTCCGAGCGAAAAATTTAAGGCCGCAGGCATGAAGACCGAGACCGGGTAAAGCAGGATGTGAGCAAGCCAAAGTGCGCCGACGAACAGAAGCGCGCCGACGAGCGGCAGCGGCTTGAGCAGGATCGCAAGTGCCGAGAGACGGATCGTCGTCAAGACAGATCGGCTTTCGATGACGGAAATCACGATGAACTGGCATGTCATCATCGCCACGAACAGTGTGACGAACAGGCTGACCGTCAGAGGCGCCGCATAGGTCAGGTCCGTTGTCGCGTAGGATGCGTAGGTCTGGATCGCATAGGCGCACAGGCCCAGCACTGCGCCGGAGACGAAAGCCCAAACCGACGCTTTGAACCAATAAGCTCTTAGCGCATCCAGATAGTCCCGCAAAAGATAAACGTTTCTGTCTTCGACGAAGGCACGGGAAACACTGGCCATGGCGAAGATTGCCGCCGGTATCGTCACCACAAGAAGAGATGTCAGCAGGAACAGGATGTTCAGCTTCACAATCTCCCACCACTCGCGGCCGAAAATTTCTGCAAACAGAGCGAGGCCGGTGCGTTTCGGCGCATCTTTCGGGATGCCTGCACCTTCCTTCGTCCAATAATTTTGCAGCCATTGCACGGCCATGGTTTTATCTGCTCCTAGTACAGGATTGAAACTTCAGTCTGCGGGTCGAAAAGCTGTGCATTGGTCATGTCTGCAGTCAGCCGGACCTCTTCGCCCAATCGCGCCCTGAAACGCGGCGATACGCGCGCGATCACGTTCTGCCCGCCTGCGATCAGATTGAGATGCACTTCTGAGCCCATGGGTTCGGCAAGCTCTACGGTGGCGGAGAAGGGGGCAGTATTGGCCGGATCGATATCGCCCGGCGCAAGTTCGTGAAAGTTTTCCGGTCGAATTCCCAGAATGATATCTTTGCCGACATAGGGTTCGATCCGCGCCCGGTCGAAGCTTACGGGAAGTGGCAGCACATGATCGTTGAAGACGGCGACCAGTCGTTCTCCTTCCTTTCGGATGGTGCTTGGCAGCATGTTCATTTGCGGAGCGCCGATAAAGCCTGCCACGAACATATTGATTGGTCGGTCATAGAGGTTTTGCGGCGTATCCACCTGCTGGATATGGCCGTCCTTCATCACCACGATGCGGTCTGCCATGGTCATGGCCTCGACCTGATCGTGGGTTACATAGATGAACGTGGCGTTCAGTCGCTTATGAAGTTTGCTGATTTCAGCACGCATCGTACCGCGAAGCTTCGCATCCAGGTTGGAGAGCGGCTCATCCAGCAGGAAGACCTCTGGGTTGCGCACCATTGCGCGGCCCAGTGCCACACGCTGGCGCTGACCGCCGGACAAAGCCTTCGGCTTTCGGTTCAGAAGGTGCGTGATATCGAGGATCTTGGCCGCCTCCTGTACCTTGCGGTCGATCTCGTTCTTGGGGGCCTTCCTGAGTTCGAGACCGAAAGCCATGTTCTTGTAGACGGTCATATGCGGATAGAGCGCATAGTTCTGAAAGACCATCGCAATGTCGCGATCCTTGGAGGGTACGTCATTCATCAGGTCATCGCCGATGATGAGTTCGCCGCCGGAAATTTCCTCTAGCCCCGCGATCATGCGCAGAGTGGTCGACTTGCCGCATCCCGAAGGGCCGACCAGAATGATGAATTCCTTGTCGGCGATCTCCAGATCGATGTCGTGTACGACTGTCAGTGCGCCAAAAGTCTTGTTCAGCTTCTTCAATGAAATGCTAGCCATCTGCCCTTCGGCCCTCACCAGTAGGAAGACCAGTTGCGCGAAAGACGCGTCAACGCTTCCATGTAATAATAATCACCCCAGGACACGCACTCATCGACGCCTTCGCCGCGGCAGGTGTTATGCGGGGTCTTTTTTGAATAAGTGCCGTGAAGAACGAGCCCATTGGAGTGAGCTGGATCCTTGACCGCGTAGTGATCAACCAGGCTCTTCATCATCCGTCGTGCGAGATCGCGGTAGCGAGCGGCATCCTCTGCATCGACAAGTTCGGCCATTTCCAGAAGTCCGCAGGCAACGATGGATGCCGATGAGCTATCGCGCGGTTCCGCATCTGCGTCTGTGAAGATCAGATCCCAATAGGGCACCATGTCGGCCGGCAGACGGTTCAGATAGAATGTCAGCAGACGTTCGAACGCTTCCCTGTATTCCGCAATCGGCTCATAGCGATAGGAGAGGGCCATGCCTGCAATGCCCCAAGCCTGCCCGCGCGCCCAGAAACTATCGTCGCTATAGCCTTGCTTGGTGGCCCCGCGCACAGGCTTTCCCGTCTCCGGATCCATGTAGAAGGTGTGATAGGTGGAATTGTCCGCTCTGACTGAATTCGCAAGCGTCGTTCTCGCATGCAGCAGCGCAATGTCGCGATACTTCGGATCGCCTGTCTGGTGACTTGCCCAGTAGAGAAGCGGCAGGTTCAACAGGCAATCGATAATGTAGCGGTACTCGTTTGGGTTGCCTTTTCGGCCCCAGGCCTGGATGAACTGGCCGACAGGTTGATAGCGCTCAAGCAATTGGTCGGCAGCCAGCAGTGCAGCCTTGCGCCCGTCTTCGTCTCCCACCAGTTTCCAGGCGGCGATGCAGGATGGCGAATACAGAAACCCCATGTCGTGATGGTCGGTCTCGATCCGGTTTTCGATGCGGTGCAGGAAGCTCTGTACCTGAATTTGCGCTGCATATTGGAACAGCTTGTCGCCTGTATGTTCGAAGGCTAGCCAGATTTCGCCCGGCCAGAAACCCGCGGTCCACTGGTCGTTTGCAACAGCCGGATAGATGTTGCCGACACTCGAGTGATTTTGTGCCTGATATGTGAACTGCGGCAGATTGCGGCGAACCTGCACGACAGCAATGTCCAGAGCCGCCTTGACTTCTTCGTCTTTGATCGGCGCAGGCGAGCCGGATCGGAGAGCGTTCATGGAAATTAACCTTTCAAGCCCGACGAGGCTACGCCTTCGACGAAGAAGCGCTGCAACGACAGGAAGACGATGAGTACCGGGATGAGGGCCACAACAGATGCGGCCATGATCAATCCGTACTCGGCAGAATATTGCGAGATGAACATGCGCAGACCGATCTGGATTGTCTTCAGTTCAGTCTTGGTGAGGTAGATCATCGGTCCAAGGAAGTCGTTCCACGTCGTGACGAAGGTAAAGATTGTGAGAGTCGAAAGCGCCGGCTTGGAAAGCGGCAGCATGATCTTTGCCCAGATCTGGTACTCGTTCATTCCGTCGATACGAGCCGCTTCGCAGAGTTCATCCGGAATCGACATGTAGAACTGTCGCATCAGGAACACGCCAAAGGCCGTGAAGGCCTGCAGGCAGATGAGCGCCAGATGCGTATTGTTCAGATCAAACTCGCGCATCAGCAGGAACTGCGGCACCATATAGACCTGCCATGGCATCGCGATCGTCGCGATGTAGCCGAGAAATAGCGTATTCTTGTAGGGAAAGCGCAGCTTCGCAAAGGCATAGGCGGCAAAACTGGATGTTAGCAACTGCAGCAGGGTGACGATGATTGTCAGCTTCGATGTGTTGTAGATGAAGAGCGCAAGCGGGATCTTCGTCCAGATCTCCGTGTAGTTTTCCCAGCGCGGCTGCGAAGGGATCCACTCGATGGGGAATACGAAGACGTCACGGCTGAGCTTCAAAGACGCGGATAGCATCCATGCAAAGGGCAGCAGCATAATGATCGTGATGGCGATGATCGTGACATAGACGGCGATACGCGAGACATCGATCCTGCGTTTTGTCTTGCGCATGGCTCAATCCTCCTTCTGGCGACGAAACTGGATGACGGTTACCGCCAGCACCAAGAAGAAAAGGACGAGCGCAATCATGCTGGAATAACCGAGATCCCAGGAAATGAAGGCTTCGTTGTAGATGTGATAGACAAGAACGAGGGTCGATGTACCAGGACCGCCTTGCGTGATCATGTAGACTTGGTCAAACACCTTGAAGGATTGGATTGTCAGCATCACCGTGACGAAGAAGGTGGTCGGAGCCAGTTGCGGCAACGTGACGTGCCGGAACTTCTGCCAGGCATTTGCGCCATCCAGCCCCGCTGCCTCGTAAAGCTCGGAATTGATGCCCTGAAGCCCGGCCAAATAGATGACCATATAATAGCCCATGCTCTTCCAGACGCCGAAAAGGATGACCGTGACCATGGCCCAGTGGCGGTCAGCGGCCCAGCCTGGCATGTCCTTCGGGTCCAGCCCCAAGGTATAGAGAAGCATGTTCACCGGACCCATTTCTGGGTTGAAGATCATGTTCCAGACGACTGCGACAGCGACCAGCGATGCGACATAGGGAAAGAACATTGCTGTTCGAAAGAAATCCCGGCCGACGATCTTCTGGTTCAGCAGCATCGCAAGACCCAGTGCGCAAGCAAGAGTGAGCGGGACGGAGACGACGGTGTAAACAATTGTGTTCCAGAAGGCTGCAATGAATGCACGGTCTTCGAACAGCCGCCAAAAATTGTCCAAACCGGCAAATTTGATCGGGTTTGAGCCGTCCCAATGCATGAAGGCCAACGCGAATGCGAAGAGGATAGGGCCAAGTGTGAAGACCGCAAAACCCAAAAAGTTTGGGGCAATGAAGGAATACGCAACGAGGGTATTCTCAACGCGACGGCGACGCCGAGACACGACCCGGACCTTTCTGCGGACCCTGACGGGTTTCGCCGCATCGCCAGACATTGCTGGATCCAGACTTGCCACCAGCGCTTCTCCCAATTTCCATCAAATTCCCAGCCTCTGCATAGCACACTCATCGCATTGGTCAAACAACTTTACATAACATCAGACAAATTTGCTAGATGAAGTAAAATAGGTATGATAGGGACGTGATCAGTGGCAAGGAGATCAAGCGCGCGTGAGCATGTTCAGTGCAATTGGCAGTCGGCTGCCGGCGTATCTGGCGGACTTTTCCCCGCATCTGTCATCAAGTGGGATCGGAGAGATTGATCCAGAGGTGTGCAAAGTTTTGGAGGCGGCGGGAGATGCCGCATTGACCAAGCCTTGGTCTGAACTGCTGGCCAGTCACTACCGAGACTATGTCTCAAGCGGCAACCGTGCTCGCTTTGAAGACCGCTACTTTTGCCGCCGCCTCAAGCTTAATGATCTTGTCCTGGCCGAGTGGGCCGCTGGGTCCGGCAGGTATATAGATCAGATCATCGATGGCATCTTTCTCATCTGCGAAGAGAGTGGCTGGCAACTACCTGCACACAACGCTTATGTACGTGGTGGAGTGCGGCTCCCTTTGCCTCGCGCAGACCGTCCCATCGTTGATCTCTTTGCCGCCGAGACGGCTGCGATCCTCTGTGTCGTTCGGCATCTTCTGAAGCGGCAACTGGACGCCGTCGACCCGACAATTGGTCTCAGGATCGAAGAGGAGGTTGGTCGTCGTATTCTCACGCCTTACCTGTCAGAGCACTTCTGGTGGATGGGCAATGGCGAAGAGCGGATGAACAACTGGACTGCCTGGATAACGCAGAATGTCCTCCTGTCTGCCTTTCTGCTACCGACCGATCAACGCATTCGACATTCGGTTGCGTTGAAGGCACTCGGTAGCCTCGACGCCTTCGTCAAGGATTATGCGGATGATGGGGCCTGTGAGGAGGGTGTCGTCTACTATCGTCATGCTGCTTTGTGCATGTTCGGTGCAATGCAAATCCTGCAGCAGGTCGGTGATGGTTTTATCGGCGAACTGTGGGCGGAACCTAAAATCCGAAACATGGCCGAGTTCATCTCCCACATGCATGTATCGGAAAACCATTACATCAACTTTGCAGACTCGTCGGCAGTGGTGACGCCCTGCGGCGCGCGCGAATATCTGTTTGGCAAGGCCGTTGGCTCCAAGGCTTTGTGTTCCTTTGCGGCCGCCGATTATCGGCGCGATCCAGACCGTCTGATGCCGCAGGAATGGAACCTCTGGTACCGGCTTCAAGCGGCGGAGGCTCACGGTGAGATCATGCGCACGCCCCCGGTGACTGTCGTGCACGAAGACGTCTTTTTCCCCGGCATTGGCCTGATGATTGCGCGAGATAGCAGCTATTGTCTTGCTGCAAAAGCAGGTAGCAACGGCGAAAGCCATAACCACAACGATGTCGGCAGTTTTACGGTTTACAAGGATGGCCGTCCGCTTTTGATCGATGTCGGCGTCGAGACCTATACGGCCAAGACATTCTCTCCCCGCCGTTACGAAATCTGGACGATGCAGTCGGCCTTCCACAACCTGCCGACATTCGATGATGTGATGCAGCAGGACGGAGAAGCCTTCGCGGCAAAACAGGTTGAGGCGGTGTTGGGGCCTGACCAGGCAAGCCTCACCATGGAACTTGCCGAAGCTTATCCGGCCGAGGCGCAGTTAGGCCGTTTCACCCGTCGTGTAAGCCTGTTCAAAGGCAGGTTCATCGAACTCACCGATCGCTACGAATGCGATCGGACGCCGGTTATGTCATTGATGACGGAGCAGCGACCTCTCGTCAGGCTCGGCCTCGTAACCTTGCCTGGCCTTGCTACGCTGGAGATTTCCGGCGGCGAAATGCCGACCGTCGAAGAAATCAAGATCGAGGATGCCCGGTTGAGGAAGGCTTGGCCTGCCCGCCTTTATCGAACACTCGTGCCGGTGGTCGGCACGGAATTTACCATCCGTATCGTTTGAGGAAAACGAAATGCACATCACACTCGCGATCATGGATATCAATGGCCGTTTCAAAGCGGAAGCAGCATCGGACGGTGAAATCAATCTCGTCTATCGTGGTGAATACGAGGCCGGCGACTGCATTCGTCTGACCGTGTCGGAGCCGGGTTATCTGCTCCTTGCGTTCGACGCAGCCATCGCTCCATCGCTTCTCTTCATGCGGGAGCGAGAGTATTCCTATCCTCTCCCCCTTGGTCAGCAGGGGCAAACAATTTCCCCCGTTGCTTTTACGGGGCAGATTCATCGGCTGTTCGCGCGTGAAGCCTCCCATGAAGAGATCGTGACGAGACGAAATCTTGCGTTCAATCCGCTCGATACTGCCGCCAACAATGCCCTTTACCCTCACGCCTCCGCAAATGTCGAAACACGAGGCGAGGCAGCATTTGCGGCTAGGAATGCGATTGATGGCGAGAAGGCAAATACTGACCATGGCAAGTGGCCATTCACCAGCTGGGGGATCAATCAGGATCCGCAAGCCGAGCTGACAATCGACTTCGGTCGAGAAGTAAGTATCGATGAATTGAAGCTTTATCTCAGAGCCGATTTTCCCCATGATGCGTGGTGGAAGCAGGCCTCTGTGACCTTTTCCGACGGATCAACCGAGCAGTTGGAGCTTGGAAAATCGGGATCGGCCCAACGTTTTGCCGTGAAGCCACGGCGGATCGAATGGCTGAAACTGCATGATCTCATCAAGGCCGACGATCCGTCACCGTTTCCCGCATTGACCCAGTTCGAGGCCTGGGGAACTGAAGCTATGCTAGCCCCAATCCAATCCCAACCGTAAGCCAGGTCCGCGTTCATCACCTGATCGGTCTCTTGATGACGACTGACGGCTCCGTTGGAATTGCACGACAGTGGACGTCAGGGGAAGGAGCGTTCAAGGCCGCGTGCCGCTCGCAACAGATCCCGGTATCTTAGCTGGCTGCCTCGAAGGTGGTTCTGCATTGCCAGTCTGGCGGCCCGCTCGTCGGCATCAGATATAGCCAGAACGACAGCTTCGTGTTCCTTGTGAATGAGCCGTCTGTAGGCTGTTTGCTCGTCATTCTGATGTTCTGCAACGACCTTTGATTGCGGGATGGCATGCTGGCCTTGCTGCTCCAGGAACTGCGTGAACAGCGGATTGTTTGTTGCCGCAGCGATTGCAAGATGCAAGGCCAGATCTGCCTCGCGGATCGATCTATTGTCGTTGATGCAGTGCAAAACCGCCGCATGACAATCGAAGATCAATTCCTCCTGAGCAGGAGATCTGCGCAGCGCCGCAAGCCCTGCTGCCTCGATCTCCAGTGGCGTGCGAACCTCTAGAACTTCTAAATCTGACGCGAGCCGGGCACCATCAAGAGTTTCCGACTTCTGGGGTAGCTCAGAGCGATCAAGCACGAAGATGCCTGCACCTTGGCGCACATCGACCCAACCGTCACAGCGCAGGGCAGTGACAGCCTCACGAACGACGGTGCGACTGACACCATGCGTTTCCGTCAATTCAATTTCGCTCGGCAGGCGATCCCCCGGAGCATAGTTGCCCGCGAGTATCGCATCTCTCAAGCTTTGCTCAACCTTTGCGACGAGGGAGCCGCTTCCCTTGCGACCGGTCTTCAGTTCCACTGCCACGAGTTCCATCCTGCTGGGGTGACAAAATCGCACCACTGCTCAAATACGTATGATGAATTCCAGAAAAATTCAAACAAAATCGTCAAAGGTCAGACCAATCGAAAGGCGGCTGGGATGGTTGGCCGGGTGGTAGGATCTATTAAGCACAATCAGGAAATTCAATCTCTGGGAGCGGAGATCCGCAGGTTCGCACCCTTCGTTATCGGCAGTTTAACGGAGGAGTGCTAGATATCGAGAGACAAATGAACCACACGACCTACCGAAAAGAGCTGGAATGCTACGTCGATATGCATCGAAAATCATCAGCGAGTTGAAGGTTCCGAACCACAATCCGGTGTTGACCGTTTCTCAGTTCGAGGCGCTATCGAAGCAGGTGCCTCTGCTTTACTTCATTCTGCTCGTGAACATGACCTCGCTCGCTCTGACGCATGCAGGTTCCGCACCACTCTGGTTGGTTGTCGGTTTGCCCATTGTCTTTGCGCTCCTGTGCCTGCGCCGGGCGGCACAGTGGATTTCCTACCGAAACAAGGTGATTTCGCCGGACTTCGCCTATCGCAAGCTCCGCTCCACGAATATTCTGGCAGCACCGATAGCAGTGTTTTGTACCTGGTGGTCGATCTCACTTCTTCCCTATGGCGATGCCTATCAGAAAGCACATGTCGCCTTCTTCATGGCGATCACTGTGATCGGCATCATCTTTTGTCTCATGCACCTGCGCTCAGCCGCCCTGGTCGTGGCGGTCACCGTCAACATTCCGTTCATGGTCGTTATGTTCATGACAGGAGAGCCAACCTTCATAGCAACCGGTGTGAACGTAGCGCTTGTAACCGGCGCAATGATTGCGATTGTCGTCACTCATTATCGGGATTTTCGCCAGTTGAACGAGTCGAGACTGGTGCTCCTCGAACAGCAAAAGGCTTTGCAGGCGCTTTCGGACGAAAATCTCCGGTTGGCAAATCTGGATAGCTTGACGGAAATACCGAACCGAAGAAATTTCTTCAACGTGCTGACCGAGGTGTTCGGAACTGCCGAACGGGACACAAAGTCAATCTGCGTTGGGGTCATTGATCTTGATGGCTTCAAGCCGATCAATGACATGTATGGTCATGCCGCGGGCGATAAGGTCCTCATCGAGGTCGCTCGACGGCTCAAAGAACTCGAGCAGGGCGATTTGTCATTCTACCGCCTCGGCGGTGATGAATTTGGCATGATCTGTACAGGAGACTGCACTGAGGAGCGATTGACCCGTCTGGGCGAACAGCTTTGCAGTTCGATTGCGGAAAGAATGTCCGTCGGTGGGAACACGGTGCAGGTGACCGGTTCAATGGGTGTCGCGATCTATCCGGATGTGGGTCGCGACGGGCAGGATCTCTACGAGCGAGCAGATTATGCACTTTACACAGCCAAGCGATACCAGCGCGCAGGCGTTGTAATCTTCAATGCGGCTCAGGCCCGATCCCTCGATCGTCAGAAGCAAGTGGAAGAGGCGTTGATGGCGGCCGATCTGGACCGCGAACTGACACTCGAGTACCAGCCGATCTACAATATCCAGGCGCATCATTGCGTTGGCTTCGAGGCTTTGGCACGGTGGAGAAGTCCCAGGCTTGGCCGAGTTTCTCCAGCCGAATTCATACCGATTGCAGAACATACCGGGCGGATCAGTCTTATTACCCGCACTTTGCTTCGCCAGGCACTTGCGGAGGCGAAGACATGGCCAGAAAACGCAATTCTCTCTTTCAATCTCTCACCGCTGGATCTTGCGAGCCCTGATAGCATTCTCAAGATTGTCGCACTTGTTGAGCAATCCGGCTTCGATGCCAAGCGCATCAACTTCGAAATCACCGAGTCTGCCGTCATTCGAGATTTCGAGCAGGCGACCCAGTCGATCACCCTACTGAAACGATTGGGGGCCGGGATTTCTCTTGATGATTTTGGGACAGGCTATTCGAGTCTGAACCATGTTCACAAACTGCCACTTTCCAAGATCAAGATCGACGGTAGTTTCGTTTCCGAAGTGCATGAGCGGCCAGCAAGCGCCAAAATCATCCGGACGATGCTTTCTCTTTGCGGGGAACTCGGTCTTGGTGCGATTGTGGAGGGAGTGGAGAGCGAAGCAGAACTCGAAGTCTTGCGTGAAATGGGCGTTCAATATGTTCAGGGTTTCCATTTCTCTCGCCCCCTGACACCTGATGATGCTCGCACTCTGATCCTTGACGATCACGGTCGGAATGAGACCGCTGCACAACAAAGAACAGCCTGAATTCGCAAGCCGCTCGTTGAGCTCGACAGGCATCCCGCCGAGCTCAATGCGATGTTAGAAAGTGGTGCCCACCCGCAGGACCACCGTGCGCGGTTCTCCATAGAAATTGAAGACCGAGGTGCCGCCGACACGCTCATAATAGGTTTTGTCGAAGACGTTATTGACCGTCAGGCTTGCGGTGACATGTTCGTTGAACTTGTAGCCTGCCTGAAGATCGACAACAGTATAGCCCGGTGCCTCGATGCTTGTCGCTCCTCCGGCGGCAGTCCGGGAAACGTTCTTGAAGGAGCTGAACACCTTCACGCCTCCTCCAATAAAGAAGCCGTCAAGCGCTGGGGTGCGATCATCAAACGTGTATTTGGTCCAAAGCTGGACCATATGCTCCGGTGTGTAGAATTCAGATCCTGCGGCGCGGTTCGTATTCTTGAACTCGGTATCGGTGTATGTGTAAGCAGCTGTCGCTTCCCATCGATCAAGAATGGTGCCGCTAACCTCGACTTCCAGACCCTGAATGTTCGCTTCCCCATTCGCCAGATAGGAACTCAAGTTGTTGGGATCCGAGACTGCCCTGTTCTTGTCCGTCATATTGAAATAGGCAAGCGTAGCATTGGCATTGTCGAATAGATCGGCCTTCAGGCCCACTTCGTATTGCTTGCCCGTGCGAGGATCCAGGATATTGCCCGCAGCATTGGTGACGGATTGCGGCTGGAAAATTTCCGTAAAGCTTCCATACGCTGTGAGCCAATTTGTCAGGTCATAGGTGATGCCCGCGTAGGGTGTGAATTCACCGTTCACGCTCACCTTGCTGCTGCTGGTTTCGCTGCCGAACCAGGTGAAACGTCCGCCTCCGATCAAAGTGAGCTGGTCTGTCGGTTTTATGCGCCACTGGCCGTAAACACCGGTCTGCCTCGTCTCTGTTTCCGCCGGTGCGCTCAAGGTAATGCGCGGGCGCGCGATAGAGGTATTCCAATTGTAGAGGCTCTGCGCGCCGCTGATAACGCCTGTCGCAGAGGAGAGGGAATTGTCGGAACCGCGATAATCTATACCGGCTATGATATTGTTTTCGAGGCCAAATAGCTCGAAGGGGCGGCTAATATGCGCATCAAGGGCGAACGAGTCTTCCTGATAGTCGCGAGCCAACCAGCGCGTACCACTCGTCACAACACCGGCACTATTAGCAGCGCCAGCAGCATAGGCGTAAAGAAAATCAACATCCGCGCGCGAGTAAAGCGCGGAAATCTTGGCGTGACCGCCATCCTCGAACCGATGCTCCACTTCTGCCAGATAGTTGGTCACACGATTGTCAAAATAGTTCCAGTCCGCACCGGTGAATGTAGAGCGATCCAGATTGAGCAGTGTTCCGTCGCTGAGAGCCGGCAGCCCGTTGAACGGCTTTATGTGACGTTCCTGATGACTGACTGAGAGCGTCGCAGTTGTATCTTCAGCAATATCAGCCTGTAGCGTACCGTAGATCACTCCTACCTTGTTGAATGTGTCGTCCACGAAGCCGTTCTTGGATGACAGAGCGCCAACAAGGCGGCCCCGGACAGCGCCGCTTTCGACGAGTGGTCCAGTCAGGTCACCTTCGATACGTTTGTTGCCATAGGATCCATAGATTGCATCTACGCTCACGCGCGGCACATCCGCAGCTTGCTTGAGGCGCATATTGATTGCACCACTTGGTTCGCCGGATCCGCCAAACAGGCCGGATGGGCCACGAAGAATTTCGACGTGATCCACCAAGACCATATCTGGCTGTGTGCCGTAGATACTGGAAAGTGGTGTAGGCAAGCCGTTGAGATAAAAGCTGTCAAACTCGAAACCGCGAGAATACAGACTAGAGCGTCCTTCGTCATTCGATAAAACCACGACGCCAGGTGTTTCCTTCAGTGCAGTGTCCAGCGACGTATAATTTCCGTCATTCAACCGTTCGCGGGTCAGCACCGTCGTTGATTGAGGTACCTCCCGGAGGGGACGGGTATCCTTATCGCCAACACTGATGAGATCCGTCGTATAGCTGTCTGTCGTGTCTGTCTGGTATGTCGAACCCTGCACCAGCACCTCAGGCAATACGACCTCGGCCTCTTCGGCCTTCTTCTGCTCAGCTTGCGCTGCAGCCGTGGAAAACGCAGCATAGAGGGTAACTGCCGCCAGTAGTCTCCGTGTGGTCGCAATGCGTCCCGTCTTCGAAATGGTCATCATCTTTCATCCCCAGTTTGGCGATCGCCCCTCGAATAATAAGTGGATTTTCTAACTCAACTATTTGCTGACGGGCAAGGGCGGAATTGAAATTCCTGCTCCCTAAACGGGTTTGCCTTGGAATACGATTAGAACGGGGCGCGGAAAGTGCATTCACTTCCTATTTGTATTCCTTTTTTCAGGGTTTGGCGTTGTCCTTTTGTGTGTATTTTGGTTGGTTTGCGAAAATATTGATTATATT
>NZ_STGA01000025.1 GCF_005222835.1 Rhizobium sp. FKY42
TCTCCACTACGATGTAGAACTCGTCCAGTCCTCCACCGTAGGTGGAGGTTTACTTTGATTGCAAAGAAGGGCGCGGATTCATGATCCCGCGCCCCTCTCGCACATGGAGTGCTCAGTCAATCAGCCAGCGAGTTTCGTCGCGATCTTGGCCACATGCACCCCTTGGTAGCGTGCGCCTTCCAACTCGATTTCCGAAGGCTGACGGGAACCGTCGCCGTCCGTGATCGTGGATGCGCCATAAGGTGAGCCACCCTTGACCTGCTCGACGCCCATCTGGCCCTGGAACGCATAGGGAAGCCCAGCAACGACCATCCCATGATGCAGGAAGGTCGGGATGAACGACAGAATCGTCGACTCCTGGCCGCCATGCTGCGTTGCCGTGGATGTGAAGACCGATCCGACCTTGCCCACCAGCTTGCCCTGGAACCATAGACCACCGGTCTGATCCCAGAAGTTACGCATCTGCGAGGCCACGGTGCCGAAACGCGTGCCTGCACCTACAATGATGGCATCATATTCCGTGAGATCATCAACCTTGGCAACTGACGCAGGTTGTTCCATCTTGTAGTGAGAAGCCTTGGCGACGTCTTCCGGAACCAGTTCTGGAACGCGCAGAACGGTAACCTCGGCGCCGGCCGATTTTGCCCCCTCTGCAACGGCATACGCCATGGTTTCGATATGACCATACGTCGAGTGGTAGAGTACGAGAACCTTTGCCATCCATTCCTCCTGTTTCGGCTCCAACAATTGAAGCGCGTCTGATAGACCATACTTATCCGCGCAAATACTAACTTCCAGCCTTGAGGCGCGGTACGCACTGTTCATTAATTGAAGACAGAAGATCTGTTGTGATCATGAATTCGTAACAGTGGCAGCCGGAATTCGTCTTCTGTCGCGAGGGGAATCCGCATACATCATGATTCAGTTGCAGACTTCACGAGGGCTAAAATGACATCGACGATCGTGACCGCGGCCATGCTGGCCATAGGCGACGAGCTTCTTTCCGGGCGAACCAAGGACAAGAACATTGGCCACCTTGCAGATGTCCTTCTCCTTTCCGGCATTGACCTCAAGGAAGTGCGGATCGTCGCAGATGAGCAGGACGCAATCGTGGATGCGCTCAATGCACTGCGCAAGCGTTACACCTATGTCTTCACCTCCGGTGGTATTGGCCCAACACATGACGATATAACCGCAGATGCCGTGTCGGCAGCATTCGGTTTGCCTTGCGAGCACGATGCTGAAGCGATGCGCCTGCTGGCGGAAATGTACAAGCGACGAGAAATGGAATTCACCGAGGCCCGTCAGCGGATGGCGCGCATGCCAAGGGGCGCGCGTCATATCGCGAACCCCGTCTCCACCGCACCGGGCTTCATCGTGGAAAACGTCTATGTGATGGCCGGGGTGCCGCAGGTATTTCAGGCCATGCTGGATAACGTTCTGCCAGAACTTCAAAAAGGGTCGCACTTGCTGACACGCTCGCTGCCCTGCCCTTACGGAGAAGGAGATATCGGCACACTGCTTGGCGCGATCCAGAAGGCTCATCCAGAAACAAGCATCGGCTCCTATCCCAAGTACGACGGTCAGCGCTTCTCCACGGAACTCGTTGTCAGAGCGCGAGATGAAGCGAAACTCGACGCTGCCGCTAAAGCGATTTCCGACATGATTCGCGTGCTCGATGCGGCACGTGCAGGCAGCAATCCAGGGCCTGAAGCCTGATCCAAGATTGCGCTTCCCTCAAAGGGCTTCTTGACCCATCTCAATGCAAGGACCATCTCCTTTGATGATGGTGGGATAACTCTATCCCGCCCTGCCGAGGAGATCAGACAATGAGCTATCGGACAATTCTTGCAGTTCTGGACAGCGAGCATAACGTCGCTCCCGTCACTGAGTTTGCCATGCAGCTGGCGCGCCAGTTTTCCGCGCACATCATGGCGCTCCGAGCGGAAACACTCGCGACAATCCCATTGATCGCCCCGATGGAGATTCCAGACCCAACAGCGATTGAGACCTTGCAGCGAGTGGCGCAGGAAGAGACCCAGAAGATAGAAGCGGCTTTCCGGCAGCGCATCGAACCCTCCGGCGTTCCTTTCGAATTCAGATCTTACGTATCGACCGGTGGAACCTCCTCCGAAGCAGTTCTTGAACTTGCCCGAACCTGTGACCTGATCGTCGCGCGACAGAACGACGCCAAAGCGGAAGCAGACAATAGCTCCGATATCGAGACCTTCATCCTTGAAAGTGGACGTCCTGTTCTGCTTCTTCCGCACGGTTCAAACCGCTCGCTTCCCGTTCGCCGCGCGCTTATTGCCTGGAACGGGTCGAAGGAAGCGTCTCGTGCCGCATTTGATGCGTTGCCGTTTCTCCAACAAGCGGAAAGTGTCGAGATCTTTTCCGTCGATCCGCCGGACATGCCACGTCAGAACCCGGAACTTGCCGGTGCCGATCTGGCCACTGCGCTTGCACGGCATGGCGTCAAGGTCAGCATCCGCACAGAGGAAAACTGCCAAATCTCGACATCTGAAGCCATCACTGCCCGCCTTGCAGACGAGAGCGTCGATTTGTTGGTCATGGGTGGCTACGGCCATTCTCGTTGGTGGGAGATGCTGTTCGGCGGTGTCACTCGCTCACTACTCAGCTCGATGAACGCGTTTACGCTTCTTTCGCGATGAACGCGAACCGCATAAACTCGCCTTTCATCCATCTTGCCTAATTGTAGGAATTAAAGCTAATAGCAACGGCCAACGGAGCAGCTTTTATCGGTTGCTCCGCAGGCTGCCCGTTCGTATTCGGCGCGCCTGTTCAACTCGAGCGCGCCCGGAGCGAACCACATGTCTCTTCCTGATAAAGCCTTCCCCGTTTCCTGGGATCAGTTCCATCGTGATGCACGCGCGCTTGCTTGGCGTCTGGCAGGATCAGGACAGGAGTTCCGCGCAATCGTCTGCATCACACGTGGCGGTCTCGTACCGGCAGCGATCATTTCGCGCGAACTGAACATCCGCTTGATCGATACCGTTTGCGTCGCCTCTTACCATGACTACGTCAATCAGGGTGAAATGAACCTGCTGAAGGGTATTGATGCCAGCCTGATGGTCGATGGCGGCAAAGGCGTACTTGTCGTGGACGACCTGACGGATACCGGCAAGACTGCCTCGGAAGTCCGAAGCTTGATGCCGAATGCACACTTCGCCTGCGTTTATGCAAAGCCGAAGGGGGTGCCGACCGTCGATACCTTCATCACCGAAGTCAGCCAGGACACCTGGATTTACTTCCCTTGGGACATGGGCTTCACCTATCAGGAGCCAATTGCCAAGGGCCATAAGGGCTGAAATCCGAAGTACTGTCTTCTAAAAATAAGGGTTTATTTTAGTAAACCCTTATTTTTATAGAAGTCCTAAATGAAATTCGCACTCAACTATTATGCCGCATGAGGGATCGGGACAATTAAAAGTGTACATTTCATTATTCATTAGTTTTCTACAGATAAGAACATAAAGCGTCCCTGTATATGATGCAGGTGGACCATGATGGACCTCATTTGAACGCATAGATCCGTCACTTGAGCTGGAATGGGCAGCTCTTGTAATGAGGTGTCGATTGTGCGTTCCATACATTCATTGTCTTTGACAGCCAAACTCGCTGGCATCATCATTTCGATCAACTTGGTAGGTATCCTGGGCTTGGCCTTCCTAACGTGGAAGGCCGAGAGCGAAAACTATATGTTAATGGCCTCCCGAAACTGGAGCCAGACCACAAACCAGTTCGCCACGCTTTCCGCCGGCGGCGTAAAATGGGGCAAGGCAGACGTTGTTGCTGACGCTTACGCTCTCTACCGAAACGACCCAACTCTTCAGCTCGTTCAATTCACAGCGTTCAACGCAGACCTGAAGCCGGTCAACACATGGGCGCGCGCAGATGTCCGTGACCTTCCATCCGAGAACGAGTTGTTGAAAGCTGCGGAAGCGCGTCCCGAAAAGCCATCCATCCTGCCAGAAGGAAGTGATGGGCAGCTTTTCGTCATTACAGCCCCCCTGCCTGCCGACAAAAATGGAAAAGCCGGTGGCTACGTTGTCGCGACATGGACGGCAGAGGCAATTCTGCAACAGATCGCACAGCAGGTTCTGTTGGCGATTTCATTTCAGGTTAGCGTGGTCTTCGTGTCGCTCGGCATATTTGTTTTCGCTATGAGGCGCATTGTAGGCCAACCTTTGAAACTGCTGTCTGCGCGCATTTCTGCTCTTCAAGAGGGGGATCTGGAAGGCGAAGTCGTGTTCCAGCACAAGGGAGACGAGATGGGCTTTCTCGCCCGCTCAATCGAGCGGTTTCGCAAGGATGCCATCGATCAGCAGGCGCATCGCCATCTGGCGGAGGCGCAGCAGGCAACAATCAACGAGGAACGATCACGCAACGCACTGATGGCAGAGCAGAATGCCACAACACAAAGACGCATCATAAGCGATCTCGGTTCCGCCCTTGAGCGGTTGGCCCAAGGTGATCTGGACGCCCGACTGCGCGACCTGGGGCCAGAGTTTGAAAAGCTTCAGGCAGACTTCAACCGTATGGTGGATGCGGTCGCCACAACGATAACTGAAATCAAGGAGGCCGCAGAAAATGTACAAGGTGGGGCGGGCGATCTGTCAAATCAGGCCGAACAATTGGCAAAGCGGACAGAGCAACAGGCCGCCGCGCTGGAGGAAACTGCGGCTGCGATCGAACAAGTAACCGTCACCGTTCGTGCCTCCTCACAACGCGCATCGAACACAGGTGCTATGGTCAATAACGCCAAGACCGAAGCCCATCACTCTGCGCATGTTGTCCGCAATGCGATTGGCGCGATGGACCGTATTCAGCACTCGTCATCGCAGATTGGCCAGATTATCGGTGTGATCGATGAAATCGCGTTTCAAACCAATCTATTGGCGCTCAATGCGGGGGTTGAAGCTGCCCGAGCGGGTGAAGCAGGTAAAGGCTTTGCCGTTGTCGCCCAGGAGGTTCGCGAGCTCGCGCAACGTTCAGCAAACGCGGCAAAGGAAATCAAGCAACTGGTTCAGGTGTCCAATGCGGAGGTCGGCAGCGGTGTCGAACTCGTCAACCAGACGGGCGACGCTCTGCTGAAGATAGAGCAGCAAATCACCGCCATTGCCGAGGGTATCGGAGAGATCGTCGAATCCTACCGTCAACAATCTGCGGGCCTTCAAGAGATCAACACCAGCGTCAACAGCATGGATCACACCACTCAGCAGAATGCCGCCATGGTGGAAGAGGTGAGTGCTGCTTCGCACGATCTTCTGGCGCAGAGTCGGATTCTGCAAACGAACGCCGATCGTTTCCGTCTTTCATCCGCCGGAGGAAGCGGGCCTTTCCGCCGTGTCGCATAACGGACACGCGCTCTTCACTGCCACTCATGATCGACAGCACCCCTTAAACCGGTGCCAACCTAGTCCAGACTCTCGAGAGGAGAACCATATGAAGCATTTCCTGAAAGGCGTTGTCGTAGCTGTGATTGCTGCTGCCTGCTCCCACGCTGCATTTGCCGAAGACGCGCATGTCGCGCCGATCAAGAGCTACGTGACATCCAAGGTGACTTGGCTGAAGGACCCTGCCCTCATTGCTGCGATCAAGGCGCAGAATGCCAAAAACGCAGCGCTCAGCGAGGCCGAGATCATCGCACTCGACAAGAAATGGCGCGCAGAGGTGGAAGCAGCGGACAAGCCGATGATCAAGGCTATCCTCGATAACGAGGCTTCCAAATTCCTGAAGGCACAGCAGGCAGCCTCTTCCGGCGTCATCTCTGAGGTATTCGTCATGGATAACAAGGGGCTGAATGTCGGCCAGAGCGAGATAACTTCCGACTATTGGCAGGGCGATGAAGCAAAGTTCAAGAAAAGCTTCGGCGTGGGCAAGGACGCCATCTTCGTCGATGGTGTTGAGAAGGACGAATCAACGCAAGCCTTGCAGTCTCAGGTCTCACTGACGATCGTTGATGAAGCAGGCGCACCAATTGGTGCGGTAACCATCGGCATCAACGTAGACGCCCTGTAAAGGCCCGAAATTAGATCCGGGCGATCCTGATCAGATCGGTCAATCCCTCTCGCCACTGCGGTGATGGATTGACCGATTTCATTTTGTGCATGACCTTAAGAAGCCTTACGCAGCGGAACGATAGGCTTGCGCCGAACCGCTGACACGGAAGTGAGACAGCAGATCGGTTAGCTGCCTGCTTTCGTTGGCCAGAACCTGGCTGGAGGCGGTCGTCTCCTCGACCATGGCAGCATTCTGCTGGGTCATCTGGTCCATGTGATTGACAGAAGTGTTGATCTCTCCCAGGGCCGCCGACTGTTCCGTCGCTGCACGAGCGATCATCGAAACCTGTTCGTTGACATGATGAACGAGATCCTCGATTTCCTTCAGCGCCTCGCCGGTGGAAAGAACCAGTTTCACCCCGCCCTGCACCTCATGAGCAGAATTGTTGATCAGGGATTTGATTTCCTTCGCTGCATTGGCGGAACGCTGGGCGAGTTCGCGGACTTCCTGCGCGACAACGGCAAAACCGCGCCCCGCCTCACCGGCACGGGCTGCTTCCACACCGGCATTCAGCGCGAGCAGGTTCGTCTGGAAGGCGATCTCATCGATAACCGAGATGATCTGGCTGATCTTCTGTGACGACTGCTCGATACGCTCCATCGCATTGATCGCGTCTCGCACGATACCGCCGGAACGACCCGCGCTTTCCTTCGTCGCGGCCACCATTCGGGTCGCCTCGTTTGCGCGCTGAGTGGAGGTCCTGACCGTCGTCGTGATTTCCTCGAGCGCTGCGGCTGTTTCTTCCAGCGCTGCGGCCTGCTGCTCCGTTCTGCGGGCTAGCTGGTTCGATGCCGCGGAAAGCTCGCCGGAGCTGTCGGTAATCGTCCCGGCTGCCGCACGGACATTGTCCATGGTCGAACGCAGCGAAGCCATGGTCGCGTTGACGTTCGATTGCAGTTCGGCAAAGGCGCCCTGGAAATGCCCCTGCATGTCCTGAGTCAAATCCTGCTCGGCAAGCGCCGCGATGACGCGACGGACCTCGTTGATGCCACGGTCGACATTCTCGACCAGTTCGTTGACACCAGAAGCAAAGCGCGTGAGGTCGGCATCTTCGTAAGTCTTGGTAATGCGCTGGCTGAAGTCACCAGCGGCGGCGGCTGCAACAATGCCGCTGATCGATTGCTGCAAATCCTTGCTCTGGCGATTGAGCGCCTGCTCCTGCGCCTCCATTTCGCGCATATGCAATTCGTTCGCTCGGAAGATCTCCAGCGCTCTCGCCATTTCGCCGATTTCGTCTGCACGGTCCGTATCGATCACCACATTGCGGACATTGCCGTTGGCCATTTCGGTCATGACCGCCGTCAGACTGCGGATTGGTGCCGAGATGCCGCGTCGAGCCACGAGGAAGCTGATGGCGATACCGAGACCAATGCAGACCAGCGCGGTCGCCAGCAGGATTGTCATGGTCATGCGTGAATCCGCCAGCGCACCGGCGCGCGCCGTTGCCAGAGTGTTGGCGGAGTATGTGCTGTAAACCTTCACCGCTGCGGTTACGGCCTTTTGCCCGTCAAGAGCCTTGTCGAGCGCAGTACGCAGCACGGCGGGGTCCTTGCCTTGCTCCGAACCAGCGATCTTCACCATCGCGCGGATACTGTCGAAATAGAAGGCGAGCGACGTACGAACATCTGCCAGTTGCCTCTGCTCTTCCGCGTCTGCCGTAGCCGCAATCTTCGGCAAACGGTCCAGCATTTCCTTGGCGCGCTTTTCAGTTTCGGCTGCGAAATCCGCTGCCTTTTCCGGCGCCATGGCCAGTTGATAGGTCATGCGACTGATTGCGATAATATCGACACGCAGATCCATCGCCTCGCGGGCAACCTCTTCACGAGCGCCGGTATTCTTCAAGGAAGATCCCAGCACGCTCAGTCCCTGCGCCCCTACGCCCGCGATGACGACAGCAGACAGGCTCATCAACGTCATGACGACGCCAACCTTTTTCAGGATTGAGAAATTCTTGATATTCACGAGACACCCCCGGCGGCAGACGGACGCATGAGAAGGCGCGTCCAATCGAATTTTCCGAAACCCTAATCCAGGAAGGTTAAAATTGTGCGGTTGTCGGTTTTCCCGCCGTTTTCAAGGGCATGTGGCGGTCAAGTGATTTTTCGCCTCGGGGTGCAGCTTTTGCACTTCCAGCTACAAGTCGTTGACTTCACTAAGTGATTCGCTTGTCCCCAGTTTCCACAGGCAAGCACCACAATATCTTGTGGTTAAAAATCCATTGCAAACGAGACCTTGACGGAATCGCACATTCGAACAAGATAGATGTCATGTTGCGGCGGCGACTGAACCGGGCATGACGAGATCGGTTCTGACAGAATGAAACCCTGTATCCTGCAGGCATGAGACGGGCAAAACTTGCGTGTTTTCCCGGCAGGATTTTTGTGTCGTTTCGTCTGATTTCTTCCGTGACATGGGGTGGTGGAAAACTGCTTTTACGCTATATTTAGTGTTTGCAGCCAAACTCGCCACAAGATACAGGTCGACCATCTACGGATGATTTACCATTCGGACTGAGACAGGGCACGGCTGCCGGTGTTGACCCAACGGCTGCCGCGGGGACTTTCTGCGCCTGAGCGGGGCGCATAACAAGGACGAGAGACATGCGCATTGAACGTCGTTTCACAAAGCCAGGCGTTGGCGCCTATGCGGAAATCGAATTCCGCAAGGCGACGAGTGAGATCCGCAATCCGGACGGATCCATTGTGTTCCGCCTTGCGGATATTGATGTGCCCGCACAGTTCAGCCAGGTTGCGACAGACGTTCTGGCGCAGAAGTATTTCCGCAAGGCTGGCGTTCCGAAGATCCTGAAGAAGGTTGAAGAGAACGATGTTCCTTCCTTCCTCTGGCGCTCCGTTGCAGATGAGAAGGCGCTGAAGGAACTGCCGGAAGGCGAACGCTACGGTTCTGAAGTCGATGCACGCCAGGTCTTCGACCGTCTTGCCGGTACCTGGACCTACTGGGGCTGGAAGGGCGGCTATTTCTCGTCCGAAGAAGATGCAGCGGCGTTCCGCGATGAACTGGCCTATATGCTGGCAACCCAGCGTGTTGCCCCCAACAGCCCGCAATGGTTCAACACCGGCCTGCACTGGGCCTATGGTATCGATGGTCCGGGTCAAGGCCACTTTTATGTCGATCCCTTCACGGGCAAGCTGACGAAGTCGAAGTCGTCCTACGAGCATCCTCAGCCGCATGCCTGCTTCATCCAGTCCGTCGAGGACGATCTGGTCAACGAAGGAGGCATCATGGACCTATGGGTTCGTGAAGCGCGCCTGTTTAAATATGGTTCCGGCACCGGTTCCAACTTCTCGTATCTGCGCGGCGAAGGCGAAAAGCTTTCCGGCGGCGGCCGCTCGTCCGGCCTTATGAGCTTCCTGAAGATCGGTGACCGTGCAGCGGGCGCGATCAAGTCCGGCGGCACGACGCGCCGTGCGGCCAAGATGGTCGTCGTCGATATCGACCATCCGGATATCGAGGAATATATCGACTGGAAGGTGAAGGAAGAGCAGAAGGTTGCCGCCCTCGTCACCGGCTCCAAGGTCGTATCCAAGCACCTGAAGGCCATCATGAAGGCCTGCGTGAATTGCGAGGCTGACGGCGACGATTGCTTCGACCCGAACAAGAACCCTGCCCTGAAGCGCGAAATTCGCGCCGCCAAAAAGGATCAGGTTCCGGAAAACTACGTCAAGCGTGTCATCCAGTTCGCAAAACAGGGTTACAAGGACCTGGATTTCAAGACCTATGACACGGACTGGGATTCGGAAGCCTATCTGACGGTTGCCGGGCAGAACTCCAACAACTCTGTTTCGCTGAAGGATGACTTCCTGCGTGCAGTTGAAAACGACGGCACATGGAACCTGACCGCCCGCAAGGACGGCAAGGTTATGAAGACGCTGAAGGCACGTGATCTGTGGGAGAAGATCTCTTACGCCGCCTGGGCTTCTGCCGATCCGGGCCTGCACTTCAACACGACCATGAACGACTGGCACACCTGCCCGGCAACTGGCCCGATCCGTGCATCCAACCCGTGCTCGGAATACATGTTCCTGGATGATACTGCGTGCAACCTGGCCTCGCTGAACCTTCTGCAGTTCAAGGACGCCAAGACCAAGCGCATCAACATTGCTGATTATGAGCATGCTTGCCGGTTGTGGACGGTGGTGCTCGAAGTCTCCGTGATGATGGCGCAATTCCCCTCGCGCCGGATTGCGGAACAGTCTTATGAATACCGCACGCTGGGTCTTGGGTACGCCAATATTGGCGGCCTACTGATGTCGTCCGGCATCCCATATGACTCGGCAGAGGGCCGCGCCATTGCCGGTTCGCTGACTGCGATCATGACGGGCGTTGCCTATGCGACCTCTGCGGAAATGGCCTCCGAACTCGGCCCCTTCCCCGGTTTTGCCCCGAACCGCGAAAACATGCTGCGCGTCATGCGCAACCATCGCCGCGCGGCCTATGGCGAGGCGACCGGTTACGAAGGTCTCTCCGTCAACCCGGTTCCGCTGACCCATTCGGAAAACCCGGATCAGGATCTGGTTGCTCATGCAAAGGCTGCCTGGGACAAGGCGCTGGAGCTTGGCGAAAAGCACGGCTACCGCAACGCCCAGACCACGGTTATCGCGCCGACCGGTACGATTGGCCTCGTGATGGATTGCGACACGACCGGTATCGAACCAGACTTCGCTCTGGTGAAGTTCAAGAAGCTGGCCGGTGGCGGCTACTTCAAGATCATCAACGGTGCCGTTCCGGAAGCTCTGCGCACGCTAGGTTACTCGGAAAGCCAGATTGCCGAGATCGAAGCCTACGCGGTTGGCCACGGCAACTTGAACCAGGCGCCGGGCGTGAACCCTTCGACGCTGCGTGCCAAGGGCTTTACCGATGAGAAGATCGAAGCCGTCAACGGCGCGCTGAAGGCTGCCTTCGACATCAAGTTCGTCTTCAACCAGTGGACGCTCGGTGCGGACTTCCTCAAGGACACCCTCAAGGTTTCCGATGAGCAGCTTTCCGACATGAGCTTCAATCTGCTTGAGCATCTCGGCTTTGCGAAGAAGGACATCGAAGCGGCAAACGTGCATGTTTGCGGCGCAATGACGCTGGAAGGCGCACCGTTCCTGAAGGCAGAGCATCTGCCGGTGTTCGATTGTGCCAATCCATGTGGCAAGATCGGCAAGCGTTACCTCTCCGTGGAATCCCACATCCGCATGATGGCGGCTGCACAGCCCTTCATCTCGGGTGCGATTTCCAAGACGATCAACATGCCGAACGAGGCAACTGTTGAAGATTGCGGTAACGCCTACATGCTCTCCTGGAAGCTGGCGCTGAAAGCCAACGCGCTGTACCGCGATGGTTCCAAACTTTCCCAGCCGCTCAACGCCTCGCTGATCGAAGACGAGGATGATGAGGATGCAGTCGAGGACTTCATCCAGGCACCGGCAGCGGCGCAGGCCGTTCAGGTGACGGAGAAGATCATCGAGCGCGTCATCGAACGCGTCACCCGCGAGCGGGAAAAGCTGCCAAACCGCCGTCAGGGTTACACCCAGAAGGCCAATGTCGGCGGACACAAGGTGTATCTGCGCACCGGTGAATTCGGTGACGGTCGCATCGGCGAAATCTTCATCGATATGCACAAGGAAGGCGCTGCCTTCCGTGCAATGATGAACAACTTCGCCATCGCCATCTCGCTGGGTCTGCAGTACGGCGTGCCGCTGGAAGAATATGTGGAGGCCTTCACCTTCACCAAGTTCGAACCGGCTGGCATCGTGACCGGCAACGACGCGATCAAGAACGCCACGTCGATCCTCGACTACGTGTTCCGCGAACTCGCCGTGTCCTATCTTGGACGTCACGATCTGGCGCATGTCGATACGTCGGACTTCTCGAACACGGCACTCGGCAAGGGCATTCAGGAAGGCAAGACCAATCTGGTTTCCACGGGCTGGACCCGCGGCCACAAGCCGACGCTGGTTTCTAGCAGCGGATTGGACCGTACCGGTTCTGAGCCTAAGGGTGCCGCCACCGCAGCACCGGCCAAGGCTTCGGGCGCTGGCAATGTAACCGCCTTTGCGGGCTCTGCCGCCCGCAAGCTGGAAGCAACCGTTGCTATCTCGACCTCTGAAGTCGTTTCCTTCAAGCGCGATTATGAAGAGCGCGCCAAGGAACTGGCGGAAGAGATTGCCGATGAAGTGGTGGCCGACGAAGGTCAGCAGGCTGCAACCGCCCTCTTCTCCGACAAGGCCGCCGCCGACGCAGCAACAGCCAAGACGGAAGCCAAGAAGGTGGAAGCCGAACGCCGCATGCGCTCCATCGCGCAGGGCTACACCGGCAACATGTGCACCGAGTGCCAGAACTTCACCATGGTGCGCAATGGCACCTGCGAGAAGTGCGATACGTGCGGCGCCACGAGCGGGTGCAGCTGATCGGAGGCTTTATCATGGAAGTAGTTGTTGATGAAGTAACTATGCAAGCGCTTAAGCGATTTGGTGATATGATGCGAAATCGCAGACAACAAAGCGAATGGTCATTTTTACGGCTTTCTGAAAAGATTGGTGTTCCAATCCCCACAATCAGCGCTGTGGAAAATGGGGAGATATGGCCAACTGCTACCGACAGAGAAGCCATATCGGATTTTCTGGGTTATGGTGTCGATGCCTTCGACAAAATCTTGCGCAAGTTGCAGCTAGATAATACGCCGAATGTAGTTAGCCTCACGAACTACAGGAACAAAAATGGCAAAGGACTACCATATCCGGGGGTATAATACTCCGCAGATGGCAAGAGTTGCAAATCACTACAAGAAATTGCTCGGCATCTCAGATGGCGAGCAAGTCGATATAATCGATATACTTGAGTTCAAGGTCGTCAAGATCCACCCCAAGTTTCGTCTAGTCGTCAAGCGCGATAATGATTTCGCAGACGAAGCTTACACCAATTTCGATCTAGAGCAGATCATTGTACGCGAGTCTGTTTATATAGCAGCTCACGAAGGTGACCCGAGATCCAGAATGATTTTGGCTCACGAGCTCGGCCATTATTTACTTCATCGCGGAAAAGGTGCATCGATGATGCATAAGACACGTGATGGCGCCTATGAATCAATGAAAGGCTTAAATGCCACAGAAAGTACGGAAATCCAGGCAGATATGTTTGCTCAACATTTTCTAGTACACCCTGCTACAGCTTTTACTTTTCGGCAGGACCCGATTCATTTAGCATCACTTATGCGTGTTCCTGTTCATGTAGCGAAGGCGGCAATTTCTGCATCCAAGCGATTGAGCGTAAGGAACATTTCTCAGACGAGGATCTCGCTCCTTGATAAGTCCGAGATGTAATGTACGTGACACCTTGGCAAAATTTGTAAAGATGGCTGAAACCGACTGGGCCTACCTCGACGCCATGACCGACGAGGAAGCGGAAGCCAATGCGCTTGCCGACCCCGATAATCCGCCTGTAACGCAAGAGCAGTTGCGGGCGGCACAGCGCATGCCGCAAGTGAAAGTCATGCGGCGCGCATTGAGGCTCACCCAGGAAGAATTTGCCGAACGCTATCAGATCCCGCTCGGCACTCTGCGGGATTGGGAACAGGGGCGCTCAGTACCGGACCAGACGGCGCGGGCCTATTTGAGGGTCATCGCGAAAAATCCGGTCGGTACTGCAGAGGCTTTGCAGAAGAGCGTGGCATAGTCCACCGCTGCACTGACAACTCGCACGATCAACCAATGGGTTAGAAACTTCAATGCCGACCGCTCGTTATGAGCGGTCGGCATTGCCCATTCTGAAAGCACGGCGGTGGCGCTTGCGGCTTTTCCTGTTCGAGCGTTTACAGCGAGACATGCTGCTTTTCTGCTGGAATTGCCCGAAGCCTTGCAAAATCACCCGCCTCAGCATGATCAGGATGGGTCCCCGAGCGTGATTGTCTTGCGGGAGGACAATGGTAACGGCTGCGGCTGGGCCTCACTGGCGATCGTCAACGATTGGAAATCGGTATGATCCAGTAGCGGACCTTGATCGCGACTGCGTGTTATTGGCTGCGGCTCGGTTCGTGGCCTGCGCTGGCCGATCAGGCGAATCATGAGACACAGCACGCCCAGCACAAACACCGGCGGCACAAGCAGCCACAGGGCTTTGATGGCATCTGGAGACGCGCGAAACGTGGCCAGTAGATCGGCCCAGAGATTATAGTCCTGCATGAGGCAAGCCGCCCTGCTCTGTTGCGAGTTCAAACCGAACGGACAACGGGACACCAGCAGGCGCAATGCGCGCCTCTGGCGGCCGGGGAGTTCGTAAATCGCACACAGACGACCGCCCCGACCTTTAGGTGCAAGCACCTTGGACATACGTCGGGGCCTCCCCAGCCATAGAGGGTGGGAGAGCCTTATAGGGCAAACTCAAGCACTCAGCCACCGAATAGTAGCTGAGAGGGCATCTCGTTCAGCGGATGCCAGTCGAAGTGTGTGGGGTTACGAGCCCCAGAATCGACCCGTTCAAGCCGATCCCGCAACCACACTATGTCACTCTGGTTGTTACATCCATTGCGAGAAGTGGTGATTATTTTCCGTGGATGCGCAGATGCTTGAAGTAAGCTGGTGAAGATCTATCCGCGGATAAGCTCCCGCGGATCGGAATCGAAGCTTTGCGATGCGCGGCACCGGTCGCTGACCCAACAACGAAAAACGCCCGTCAATCGAACGGGCGTTTCAAGTTTAAGGGGAATTACTCTCGATCAGGGGATCCGGCATCAACGCTTTGGACCAAGTCTTCATGCGTTTGCGGAAAATGAGGACGCGGCATCCGCGGCCCGCCGTTCATGTCTGGCATGCAATTAGGCAAAGACTCTAATTCAGGAGAGCTGAATTCAAGTGAACCTTCAACGCCGATACCGCTTGAGCTCTTGAATTTCACGACGCCTCCGCCATGGCCTGAACGTTTACCGTTGGATGTGGTTTTGACGAAAAAGGAAGGCTGCAACTCAACGCCGGGAGGCGGCAGATTACCAAATCGCATACTAGCTCTAGAGGTGAAAGGAGCCATGGTCCGGCGCCCTTTCCGCCCGCCTTCCCGCTTCTCCAACTGTTTTCTCTCATCCTCGACGCGAGCCCCGGTCGGTGTCGGCAGATCTGAGATCGGCTGACTATTGGTGTGCCAATCATCTCCATCTATACCGCGCATAAAATTCTCCTAAAATATTAAAATTCAATAAGTTGTGCTCTAAAAACGACTCTTCAGCCGAGCTTCTAATAACAAGTTGCAGCGCACAATAAGTCGCCGAAACGATCAAATTTAAGGCATGTCACAGAATTTTTTGATATACTTCTCCAGATTACGATTGAACTCCGGCCCAGCGCCATATCCAACGAAAACTGGGCTGCGGCACTGTCCGTTCCGCAGCTCATTCCTCTTTTTCCGGGGTCGTCGACTAATATTGTGCCAGTCGCATTTTAGCTCGAAAGCTTTTCCTTCGGCACCGGTGCATCGTCATAACCGCCATAGACGGACTGATCGAAGGGGATGACGGCGCCCGTCATCATGCCGCTTTCCTCGGATGCCATCCAGAGAACCGTGCGAGCCACCTCCTTCGGGTCGAGAATTCGGCCGAAGGGTTTGGTCGCCGCGGCACGATCGATGAAATCCGGATCTCCGGTTTCAGAGAGGATCAGCTTGCGCTCGTGATCCGAGTTCATCCAGCCAATATCCAACTGGTTGACATGGATGCGGTGCCGCATGAGCGCGTAAGCCGCATTGCGGGTCAGCGTGGCCAGTGCGCCCTTGGAGGCGGAATAGGGGGCAAGGAATGGCTGACCTGCCAGGCTGGACATGGAGCCGATATTCACCACCCTGCCCTCGATGCCATCGCGGATCATCAGCCTGGCCGCATCCTGCAGCAGGAAGAACGGCGCACGGGTATTGATCGCAAACATGCGGTCGAACAGTTCCGGCGTCGTATTGAGAATATTGCCGCGATCGGTCAACCCCGCCGCATTGACGAGAATATCAACCTTGCCGAAACGTTTGTCGGCTGCTGGAACGACGGTGCGCACGGCGTCGATATCGGCAAGATCGGCAGCGACCACCTCGACCGCAACTCCGGTCTCACCGGTAATGCGGTTTGCCACTCCCCGGCCCTTTTCCACATCGCGCCCGACGATAACGATGCCGCCTGCGCCTGCCGCGGCAAAGCGCTCTGCAATGGCTGCGCCCAGTCCTTGCGTACCGCCCGTGATAACCGCGATTTTTCCCTCAATCCGACTCATGGCTTCCTCCCGACCCATTCGTTCAGCAATGGATAGAGTTCATAAGCGCCTTTGCATAGAGCGGGAGCAGAAGGTCATAAAAAAGCGGCGGAGCCGTTTCCAGCCCCGCCGCTTGCTCATCCGGCAATGGTTTGGCCGATCACTCAGCCGCGAGCGGCTGACCTTCCAGACCCGTCGCAACGACGGAAACGCGGAAGCGTCCGTCGAGATTACGGTCGAAGATAGCGCCTACCACGATATCAGCCTCATCCTGCACTTCATCGCGGATACGGCTGGCGGCCTCATCCACTTCGAATAGCGTCATATCCATGCCGCCGGAAATGGAGATGAGAACGCCGCGCGCGCCGCGCACCGAGATATCGTCCAGCAGCGGGTTTGCGATGGCGGCTTCCGCAGCGCGCATGGCGCGGCCCTGGCCTTCCGCCTCGCCCGTGCCCATCATGGCGCGGCCCATGCCACGCATGACGGATTTCACATCGGCGAAATCGAGGTTGATGAGGCCTTCCTTCACGATGAGATCCGTGATGCAGCCAACGCCTGCGAAAAGAACGCGGTCCGCGGTCATGAAGGCATCAGCAAAGGTAGTCTTGGCGTCCGCAATACGGAAGAGGTTCTGGTTCGGTATCACGATCACCGTATCAGCGGCCTGACGCAGTTCCTCGATGCCGGCTTCAGCCGTCTTCATGCGGCGATTGCCTTCGAAGGTGAAAGGCTTGGTGACGACACCGACGGTGAGGATACCGGCAGAGCGGGCAGCCCGCGCGATGACCGGAGCTGCACCCGTGCCGGTTCCGCCGCCCATGCCTGCCGTTACAAAGCACATATGGGAGCCGGAGAGATGATCCATGATCTCATCGATGGATTCTTCTGCGGCGGCACGACCAACATCCGGCAGCGAGCCGGCGCCCAGACCCTCGGTCACATGGGCACCGAGCTGAATACGGCGCTGCGCCTTGGACGTGGCCAGCACCTGCGCATCCGTGTTGGCGGCGATGAATTCGACGCCTGCCAGCTCTTCCGCAATCATGTTGTTGATCGCGTTGCCGCCGCCACCGCCGACGCCGATAACTGTGATGTGCGGCTGCAAACCGGAAATGCCGCCTCTGGCGTCGATCATCGCTCTCTCCTTGTCGCTTCAATTTCATCGGCTTCTCTCGAAGCCCTTCAGTCTTCACATTCGTTGCCGGGCCGGATTGTGCCGCTTTGAAATCCGATGAGCTGTACGAGCGCTCGAATCAGACAGGCCCGGCCCGTATCCCATTTCGAGTGCCCCGCCAAACATGGCATTGGCAAGGCGAAATACCGCTAAATTGAGTTGCACGGGCAGTTCAAACAAAATGGCCCTCCCGAATTGCGAGAGAGCCATTGGAATTCCTGACGAAGGCGCGTGATCAGAACTTGTAGTTCACGCCAGCCTTGACCGTGTGATCGTGCACATCCTGCTCGGAGGCAACACCGCCCGCAAAGCTGCGAACGTTCGGCGTTCCGGTGTAATTGTACTCAACCTTGGCAGATATCTTGTCATTGAACTTCTGTTCGATGCCAGCACCGACGATGTAACCGGCCTTCCAGCCATCCGGGCCGGAAACGCCGCCACTATCGCGGAAATTGGTCATTGCCATACCGGCCGTGCCGTAAAGCAGGGTCTGATCGAGCGGTACACCAGCCTTGGCCTTCAGGCCCAGACGATGGCGCTCTTCCAGCTTGCCACCATTGACCTTGACTTCGGCATCGCCGAGGTAAGAAAGTTCACCCTCGCCGCCGACGACAACGCCGCCGACATCTGCCTGATAGCCACCCTGCACGCCAGCGGCTACGCCCTTGCCACCCTTGAACGGGTTCAGGCGGCGAGACACAAATCCACCATGCGCGCCGACATAGGCACCATCCCAGTTGCCGCTACGCGCAGCAGGCTCGTTGTAGGCCGGGGGTTCCTGATAGGATGAGGTCAGATCTGCTGCGGAAGCGGTGGTGGCCAGCGGAGCAGTAAGGCTGGCGGCAAGCGCCAGGGCGAGCGGCTTATTGATCATATTCGTAAACTCCATACACAGCCCACGTACGGCCGATGCGCGGGCGATCATCGGGACTTCCTCAGTCTGTGAAAGCGGCCTCCCTTTGCCCCAGCCTCAATCAGCAGACCTTGCCAATACCCCTTCCATTTTTCATGAATCTATAAACGCATCCTTAACCAGAGCGCTCCACGCGACAGGAATTTGCTCACCTCGTCGTGAGGCACGAAATGACCTTGAATTCGTCACTGGTTCGCCTTGATGTAGGCTACTACATCATCGATTTCCGACTGGAACCAAAAGCCCCAGAAACGCATGCTTGTGCCCGGCACTTTATCCTTGGGGCTGCGTAGAAAATCGGAAAGCGCGGCCTCATCCCATGTGAGGCCCGCGGCACCTGCCTGCACCATCGCTGGCGAATAACGGAAACCATGCAGACTTCCTGCAGGTCTGCCGATGACCCCCTTCAAACTGGGACCGAAGCCGTTGCTGTCGGAGGTCAGGGAATGGCAACTCGCGCACTTCTGAAAGATCCGCTCGCCAGCCCGGACATCGGCTGCTCTCGCGGATCCAGTGGAGAGTACTACAACACTAAAAATGCTTGTGAACAGAACATCAAAGAGAGAGCGCATAGAATCTTCATAACGCTCTCACTGAACAACGGGAAGCCAATACACGGCTTCCCCGGCATCTAACGCAAGGAGCGGTGATCAGGCAGCCTTCGGTAGCTTTGTATCTGGATCCACTTGATAGCGAAGAGGAATCCAAGGGGTATGCCCCCGCAGCGTGATGCGGGATTCCATGTAGTGCTCTGGCTGGATTTTTCGCGGACCAGCGTAATCGTCGTAGACCGTTTCAAATTCCTCGGTCAGTTCATTGTCTTCATAAAAGTGGTCATTCGAGTTTGACGTCATCACGCCCTCTCCTGATAATCTAGATTGTTATTTTTGTCTCAAATTACACTGCTGTCGCAAACCAAGCGCACGACACTCTGTGGAAGCCTGCCCCTCAATCATCGCAACCCTACCGACATCAATGCGGAGCGATTTTATGGAGCTTGGCCTTCTTTCTTTTCGCCCGCCTGCTTTTTTCAGGCGTTGCTTGATACCTGGTTAGAGAAGCAATCTGCTCTACTCTTGCCACTGCTTCGAGATCTTCCTTAGGATTGGCGCGACTAAGAACTTATACCAGTCCAGTAAGTTCGATCCCTTCGAGGAATACATCATTGTTCTTACCTTTATTGCGGTGAAAATCACCGATGCGAATTTTAAACATTCGCGAATGCAACCTAAACATAAACACCTGAGGTTACATAACTCTGTGTCAGCCCTTTTTTTCTGACCTTGTTCAGCGTTGGCGGCCATCTAGCATAGAAAATTTGGATTTTCATCTCCTTTTTGTAAATTTTATGAAAAATTCTATAAAAAATTTTGAAATTCAACTAAGCAATTAATTCTCATATCATATTAAATTTTTAGGATATTGCATTTTATATCGATTTAGATGGTCCCCCTGGTTCCCGATGTGGCTTCTTCTTTCACTCAACCTACGGAATTCGACTTCGTTTCAAAATTTTCAATAAATGTTATATTTCATTGCCACATGCCAGCATTTGTAGATTTTCCGTCGGAGACAGCGCAGTAAAGTAATATTTTACTTTGCTGGAAATTCTTCCGCTGAAGCCGCTGAGCATAAAGTTGAAGCACCGAACTTTAACATTTTCCCGTCTAACTAGGGCGCTCAACGAGTGTTGCGGAGTTAGAAATGGCAGGCCCGAGTTTTCGTTTCACACATTATGATCTCAAACAGCAGCGCGCTGGCACCACGATCGAAGTGACAATGAACGCGGTGAATAACGTCCGACTGATGAATGCTACCAATTGGCAGCGCTTCAATGAACGACTGGACTTCAAATACGTTGGGGGAGTTGCCAAGAAATCCCCTATTCGTTTGGTTGTTCCGGAAGATGGTACTTGGCATTTGCTTGTCGACGCCGAGGGGCACCACGGACTGGCCGATTCGTCGGTGAAGATGGTTGCGCCGCCAGCAAATAGCGTTCCAGCTCCCAAGCAGAACCGGGCATAACCCAGGCGGAAGCTGACAAGAATATCAAGTCCCTTGCTGGCTGCCGGAAACGACGCTCTACCATGGTGAAGCGTCAGGCTTAAGCGGAACTTCATACGCGTTCGCTTAAGCCGCGCAATCCGCACGCGCCAAACCTGCAATCCAATTGGGTTTGGACGCTAACGCGGATTACGTTCGCGTCTCAGCTTTTCCCACCAATCGAGGCGCTTGCGGATCTCACGTTCAAAGCCACGCTCCGGTGGGTCGTAGAAAGTCACCCTGCCCATCTTTTCCGGGAAGTAATCCTGACCGGAAAAGGCATCGGGCTCGTCGTGATCGTAACGGTATCCATCGCCATAGCCCTCACCTTTCATAAGCTTGGTGGGTGCGTTCAGAATATGCTTTGGCGGCACCAGAGAGCCGTGCTCCTTGGCGGCGCGCATTGCAGCTTTATAGGCGGTGTAGACACCATTCGACTTGGGAGCGGTTGCCAGGTATACGCAGGCCTGTGCCAAAGCCAGTTCACCCTCTGGTGATCCGAGATAATCATAGGCATCCTTGGCCGCATTACAGACTACCAATGCCTGCGGATCGGCCAGCCCGATGTCTTCCACCGCCATGCGAACCAATCGGCGGCCGATGTAAAGAGGATCCTCGCCCGCGTCGAACATTCGACAGAGGTAATAGAGCGCAGCATCAGGATCGGACCCGCGCACGGATTTATGCAGAGCGGAAATCAGATTGTAGTGGCCGTCCTGACTCTTGTCATAGACTGGTGCTCGCCTTTGGACGATTGCGCTCAATCCGTCGACATCAAAAATTTCGTTCGCCCGAGCCGCACGCCAGACTTCCTCAGCAAGCGTCAGAACCGCACGCCCATCACCATCCGCCATCCGTAACAGTGCAGCGCGCGCGCTATCATCGAGCGGCAGCGGCTTACCTTCTGCTTGCTCGGCACGCAGCAGGAGTTCGCTCAGGCTCTCCTCGTCATGGGAACGAAAAGTCAGAACCCGCGCCCTGGACAGAAGAGCTGCGTTCAATTCGAAGCTGGGGTTCTCTGTGGTTGCGCCGACAAGGATCACCGTGCCGTCTTCCATGACTGGCAGGAAGCTATCCTGCTGCGCCCGGTTGAAGCGATGGATCTCGTCGACGAACAGCAGTGTCTGTCGCCCATCATGCCTGCGGAGCCGTGCTGTCTCGAACACTTTCTTGAGGTCGGCCACGCCCGAGAAGATGGCCGATATCTGCTCGAACGCCAGGCCGGCTTCGCCAGACAGCAATCTGGCGACCGTTGTTTTACCGGTGCCCGGCGGGCCCCAGAAGATCATCGATCCGAGCGAACCTGACGCTATCATACGGCGTAAGACACCATCTTCGCCCGTGAGGTGCGACTGGCCCGTCACCTCCGCCAGGGAGGTCGGGCGCAGCCTGTCCGCGAGCGGCCGACGGTTTGCGACGGCCTCCGGAATCCTGGGGGCGAATAGATCGCCGCTCATCTGAAGAATTGACGGATACGCTGACCGCCACGCTCGATCTCTACACGCCAAAAGCCCGGATTGTCTTCCACCAGAGCAGCCATGGCTTTTGTAGACGGCACAGGGTCGCCGTTCACCGATACAATGATATCGCCCACCTGGAAACCGAGACGCGCACCCGGAGAGTTTTTGACGACTTCCGTAACGACAACTCCGGTCTTGTCTGTCGGTAAACGCACTTCCGTCGCAAGACGCGGCGAGAGATTGGCGACCCGCAATCCGGCAAAAGGATTTCTGCCCTCGATCAGGCGAACATCGCGCGGCACGCTTTCCGGAGCGGCACCAATGACCATGCTGAGTTCACGCTGTGCGCCACCCTGCTGGACGGTCAGCTTCGTTGCATTGCCAAGGCCAGCTGTCGTCAGGCGATACCAAAGCGCATCTGGGTGTTCGACCGAGATGCCGTTGACGCCCGTCACGACTTCGCCAGCCTTCAGGCCTGCCTTGTCCGCTGGGCCTCCCTCAGTCACGCTAACCACCAAAGCGCCACGCGCCGTCTTCAACCCGAGTGCTTCAGCCACTTCGGAGGTCACCGGCTGGAACGTTGCGCCGACATAAGGACGCTCGAACGATTTCTTGCCGGCTTCTGCCGCCTGAAGGAAGACCTTTACGAGATTTGCGGGAATAGCGAAGCCAATGCCGTTTGAGCCTCCCCCTCTTGAAAAGATAGCCGTGTTGATGCCTATCAGCTCGCCTTTCATGTTCATCAAGGCGCCGCCCGAGTTACCCGGATTGATCGAGGCATCCGTCTGGATGAAGAAACCGACATCGCCGTCGGTTACCTGATTTCGGGCAAGGGCCGAAACTATGCCGCTGGTTACGGTCTGACCAACACCAAAGGGATTTCCGATTGCTAGAACCAGATCGCCGACCTCTACCGCGTCGGAATTGCCAATACCGAGAACCGGGAACTGCTCATTCGCCTTGATCTTCAGAACAGCCAGATCAATACTTTCATCCTTGAGCAGCACTTCGCACGGGAATTCACGACCGTCCGGAAGCGCGATCTTGATATCATCAGCGCCTTCAATGACGTGCGTATTCGTCACAACGAGTCCGTTCTGGGAAACAATCACGCCGGACCCTAGCGACGACTGCTTCTCCGACCGGTTCGGCATGCGCTGGTTGAAAAAACGTTCGAAGAACGGATCGCCTGCGAAAGGATTGAGCCGCTGGACCACGCGCTCAGCATAGACGTTGACCACCGCTCCAGCGGTCTGTTTCACAAGCGGTGCAAAGGAGAGTTGCATTTGCTGCTGGCTTTGCGGAAGCGTCTTCTCTTGCGCCATGCCGGGTAGCGGCTGCAGGAATGCAAAGGCTATCAACATACTGAATAGGGTTTTCGGCAGGTGGAGCATGTGATTCCTCTTCAACAAAGCGATGGTGACCTTGTAGCTGGATAGGTTAGAAATGAAAGATGGCCGAACAAGGTGAAAGATGATCGTGACTGGTTACTTAGGATCACTGCTGAGAAATGCCAGAAGCTGGGCGCGTCTCGTCAAAAGAGATGTCATTGCCCTTTGGCTTGCCGCACGCGATCCGAGAGTTCCGCTGGCAGCGAAGCTTGTCGCTGGCTTGGTCGCAGCCTATGCTCTCTCGCCTATCGATCTAATACCGGATTTCATACCGGTTCTGGGCTATCTGGATGACGTAGTGCTTGTTCCGCTCGGCATTCTGCTTGCGGTTCGGCTTATTCCGGTACCTGTGATGGAAGATTTGCGTCAACGGGCTTCAAGCCGCCAGAAGCCTGTCAGCAAATGGGGCATGGTCGCCATTATTGCGCTTTGGGTCGTATGCGGCGCCTTCATTGCGAAGGCCTCTTGGAACCATTTTGCAATCCATCCGTAATTTCCGCTCAAGACGGAGATAGCTGATGAAATATGTCAAACCAGCGCTTCTGGTGGCCGTTCTGGCGACCCTTGCAAGCAACATCATGCTGCCAAAGACGAGCCATGCTGCCAGCTTCGATTGCACGAAGAGCGAGCTTGCGGCAGACGAAACGACGATTTGCGAAGACAGGGCCCTGAACGACCTCGACGTCAAGATGGCTACGACTTTTGAAATTCTTACCGGCTTGATGCCCATGGGGAACCGGGATCTGGTGCGGGATGAGCAAGCGACTTGGCTGAAGAAGCGAACGACATGCGCAGCTGATGCGGCTTGCTTGCGGAGTGCGTATGAGGGGCGGTTGAAGCAGCTCAACGAGGCCTACAAGGGCTTGATCAAGCCCCTGTGATGCGGCAAGAGCGACCGGTCGCCAACGGCCCCGGTCGCCATGGCTGGGATCAATCCCAGCTAAAGCCTTTATCTTTCATATAGATATTGCTAACACCCTTGCACCAGTCGACCTTGAAGTCGTCAGCACCGTATCCGTCCCAGCTCACGCGGAATGGTACAACGCAATTTCCTTCGTTGCTGAACCAGTCCATGTTGGCGTATTCGCCCGGTCTAATGCGCGAATCGAGCCAGTTCTCGCTCCATTTGCCATTCTGGTATGTATAAAAGCCATTTATGGTGTAACCATTGGCTCTGTTATGAAGTCGAAACGCATAATCGCTGGCAGATGCAGGAATGCTTGCAAGTGCAGATGCTGCGAACGCCAGGCAAAATGCCAAGCCGAGCTTTTTCATGGATGGATCCTCAGAAGCGAAGACGGGGGGCAACAATAATTGAAGATCGTTCGATCTTCTGTGATTCAAAATACTTCCAGTTCATGAATACGGCCTGAATGAAAAATACGATATGTATTCTGTATTTACTGCCTTCCCTGCAACTATAAATTCAAACAAAGAAAGGCGCCGCCGGAGCGAGCACCTCTCTAAACATTGGCTAGCCTTCCAACTGATTATTCGGGAAGAATACGGACCGCGCCCTTGTCTGCGCTAGACGCGAAAGCAGCATAGGCTTTCAATGCAGTTGTTACGTTACGCTTGCGCGGAGCAACCGGCTTCCAGCCCAGCTTATCCTGCTCGGCGCGGCGAGCAGCCAGTTCGCCATCGGTTATCTTCAGGTTGATTGTGCGGTTCGGAATATCGATTTCGATCAGATCGCCATTCTTTACCAACCCAATTGCCCCGCCGTTTGCCGCTTCGGGTGAAGCATGACCGATCGAGAGACCAGAGGTACCGCCAGAAAAGCGGCCATCGGTGATGAGCGCGCAGGCCTTACCCAGGCCCTTCGACTTCAAATAGCTCGTTGGGTAGAGCATTTCTTGCATGCCCGGCCCACCCTTCGGTCCCTCGTAGCGGATGACGACGACGTCGCCAGCAACGACTTCATTGCCGAGAATAGACTTAACAGCCGCATCCTGGCTTTCGTAGACCTTGGCAGGCCCGGTGAACTTGAGAATCGATTCATCGACACCAGCGGTTTTCACGATGCAGCCATCCAGCGCGATATTCCCGTAAAGCACCGCGAGGCCGCCATCCTTCGAGAATGGGCTTTCAACCGAGCGGATAACGCCCTTTTCGCTGTCCGTATCGAGATCGTCCCAGCGTGAAGACTGAGAAAATGCAACTTGCGTCGGCACTCCACCCGGCGCAGCCTTGAAAAAGGTTCGAACGGTTTCGGAGTTGGTGCGTGTGATATCCCACCTGTTGATGGCGTCGCCGAGCGTTGCCTCGTGGACGGTCTTACAGTCAGTATTCAACAGACCGCCCCGCTCCAGTTCACCCAGAATGCGCATGATGCCGCCTGCTCGATGGACATCCTCCATATGGACATCCTGCTTCGCGGGTGCGACCTTCGAAAGGCATGGCACCTTGCGCGAGAGGCGGTCGATATCATCCATCGTGAAATCGACCCCGCCTTCGTGGGCCGCGGCGAGGATATGCAGGACGGTGTTTGTCGAGCCGCCCATCGCGATATCGAGTGCCATGGCATTTTCGAACGCCTGCTTCGTGGCAATGTTACGCGGCAGCACGCACTCGTCTTCCTGCTCGTAGTAACGGCGGGCGAGATCCACGATCAGGTGACCGGCCTCGACGAACAGCCGCTTGCGATCCGAATGGGTTGCGAGAGTAGAACCATTGCCCGGAAGCGAAAGACCAAGGGCCTCTGTCAAACAGTTCATTGAATTGGCGGTGAACATGCCGGAGCAGGAACCGCAGGTGGGACAGGCTGAACGCTCGATGACGGCCACTTCCTCATCCGAAATCTTGTCGTCGGCAGCAGCAACCATTGCGTCGACCAGATCAAGCGCGACAGTCTTGCCATGCAGAACGACCTTTCCGGCTTCCATCGGACCACCGGAAACGAACACAGCCGGAATATTGAGGCGCATTGCTGCATTCAGCATGCCGGGCGTGATCTTGTCGCAGTTCGAGATGCAGACCATGGCGTCAGCACAATGGGCATTCACCATGTATTCCACGCTATCGGCAATGATTTCACGTGAGGGCAGCGAGTAAAGCATGCCATCGTGTCCCATCGCGATTCCGTCATCTACCGCAATGGTATTGAATTCCTTGGCGATGCCGCCCGCCGCCTCGATCTCACGCGCGACCAGTTGGCCGAGATCCTTCAGATGAACGTGGCCAGGCACAAACTGAGTAAAGGAGTTAACGACGGCAATGATCGGCTTGCCAAAATCACTGTCTTTCACGCCGGTAGCACGCCACAAACCGCGCGCACCCGCCATATTGCGGCCGTGTGTCGTCGTTCTGGACCGATAAGCAGGCATGGTGTAATCCTCGATTAGAAATCCGCCAGCCATATAGGCGGCAAGACCAATTGTTATGTCTATTCCCTACTCCAAAGGAATTTTGCTGTCACTATCAGCACAGGTCAAAGCGGTACGCCTCCCGCTCTGCCACATACACGAAAATGTTCCTCTCGATTTAATTTGCGTGAGGCCTGAAACTCTCCTCCAACAGTTTACGTAGTGATAGAAAGATCCAACATAGTGTTGAGAGAGAACTGCCATGAGCGTCTACCACCCTCCCAAAATCTCCTCGAACGAAATCACACCCCAGCGGGTTTATCTTTCACGCAGAACATTTATCGGCGGCGCAGCAGCAGGGCTTGCGCTTTCAGGAACGGCGGTAACTGCCACTGCTGCACCACTGCAGGCAAAGCCTGGGCCTTACAAGCTCGATGAAAAACTGACGCCGAAAGAGGCTGTGACAACCTATAACAATTTCTACGAGTTCGGCGTCAACAAGTCCGATCCCGCCCAGAATTCGGGAGACTTCAAGCCGACACCTTGGGCTGTAGCGGTGGAGGGTCTTGTAAACAAGCCGAAGACCTTCGGTCTAGAAGAACTGATGAAAATGCAACTCGAGGAGCGCACCTATCGGATGCGCTGCGTCGAAGGGTGGTCGATGGTCATTCCGTGGATCGGCTTTCCGCTCAAGGCCTTGCTCGATCAGGCGGAGCCACAGGGAAGCGCCAAGTATGTGGCATTCGAAACCGTTGTGCGGCCTTCCGAAATGCCCGGCCAGAGCGGCTTCTTCCAGCCTTTATCCTGGCCTTACATCGAAGGGCTACGCCTCGACGAGGCTACTCATCCTTTAACCATTCTGGCTGTTGGGCTCTACGGCGAAACTCTTCCTAACCAAAATGGCGCCCCCATTCGGCTGGTTGTGCCATGGAAATACGGATTCAAGAGCATCAAGTCGATCGTCAAGATCAAGCTCGTTGAAAAGCAGCCGGAAACGACGTGGAAGAATGCCAATGCAAAAGAATATGGCTTCTATTCCAATGTGAACCCGGCCGTGGACCACCCGCGCTGGAGCCAGGCAACAGAACAACGAATTGGAGAGGGCAGCGGCCTGTTCCCCGATCGCAGGCCAACGCTACCATTCAACGGCTATGCCGAAGAAGTTGCCAGCCTCTATGCCGGAATGGACCTCAAGGCGAATTACTGATGCCTTCATTCCCTGTACTTCCACGACGCTTGCACGACCCAAGCGTCTGGGCCCTCTACCTCCTGGGCCTATTGCCTGCGGCGTGGTATCTTTACCAGGCACTGACTGGTGGTCTTGGTTTCAATCCCGTTAAGGGATTCGAGCACCTACTGGGCATTTGGGCGCTGCGTTTTTTATTTGCTGCTCTTGTCCTTACCCCCTTGCGCGACCTTACGGGCATAAACTGGCTTCGCTACAGGCGGGCGCTTGGTCTCCTCGGTTTCTACTATGTGCTCTTCCACTTTACCGTATATGCCGTGCTGGATCTTCGGCTCGATATTCATGCCGTCTGGGCTGACATCGTGCGAAGGCCCTACATCACGATCGGTATGGCGTGCCTGATCCTACTGCTACCTTTAGCCGCTACTTCCAATGGATGGTCAATTCGTACATTGGGCACCCGATGGCATACTCTGCACAAACTCAGCTACATCATCCTGGCGGGGGCAGTCCTGCATTTCATGCTGGCTCGGAAAAGTCTGACGCTTGAACCCGCCGCATATATTGCGATCGCGGCAGTCTTACTGGGCTACCGGGTAGTCCGCAAACCGGTTCTGAGATGGAAGCGACCCAAGCGTCACAATCAACCGGTCCGACAAAACTGAAAAGCCGAGATGGTGAAAGTCATTGTCGACGCTGAGCTGGCCCGCACTCGATCGCACATCATACTGCACAACCACAGCCGAATGGATTCTCGCGGTGTCCTCATCTTCGAGAACCCAAACACCATCTAGAGAAGGGCGCACGCCACAAAACGAAAAACCGGTAGGTCGCCCTACCGGTTCTTATAGTCAGCGATTGATCGATTAGGATCAGATTAAGCGGCCTCAGCAGCTTCTGCTTCGGCTGCAACGCGGGCCTTGTCGGCGGCGCCCTTGGCATCGACGTCGCGCTCGACGAATTCGATGACTGCGAGCGGAGCATTGTCGCCCTGACGGTAGCCAGCCTTCATGATCCGAAGGTAACCACCGTTGCGCGAAGCGTAACGGGTTGCGATCGCGTCGAACAGCTTGCGTACGGCGTCCTGATCCTTGATCTGAGAAATCGCCTGGCGACGCGCATGCAGGTCGCCACGCTTGCCGAGGGTAACCAGCTTTTCAACGATCGGACGAAGGTCCTTTGCCTTCGGCAGGGTCGTTACGATCTGCTCATGCGTTATGAGCGAAGCAGCCATGTTGGCGAACATTGCCTTACGGTGGCTGGCGGTGCGGTTGAGCTTGCGGCCGGAATTCTGGTGACGCATCTCGTGTCTCCTTTACTTGCAAGCATTTGCCTGCAGTTTAAATTCGCATTCCATTGAACCAGGTGAAGCACAATTGGCCCCACCCGGAAATGCGTGCGGGTTAGTACTGATCTTCGTAGCGCTTTGCGAGATCTTCGATGTTTTCCGGCGGCCAAGCGGGAACTTCCATACCAAGATGGAGACCCATGGATGCCAGCACTTCCTTGATCTCGTTCAGCGACTTGCGACCGAAGTTCGGCGTGCGCAGCATTTCCGCCTCGGTCTTCTGGATGAGATCGCCGATGTAGACGATATTGTCATTCTTCAAGCAGTTCGCCGAACGGACCGAAAGCTCCAGTTCGTCCACCTTCTTGAGAAGCGCCGGATTGAACGCAAGTTCAGTGACAGCTTCTTCTTCAGCTTCCTTCTGCGGTTCGTCAAAGTTCACGAAGACAGACAACTGGTCCTGAAGAATGCGGGCAGCAAACGCGACAGCGTCTTCACCCGTGACTGAGCCATTTGTCTCAATCGTCATCGTCAGCTTATCGTAGTCCAGAACCTGTCCTTCACGGGTGTTTTCCACCTTGTAGGACACCTTCTTGACCGGCGAGTAGAGACTGTCGACCGGGATGAGACCAATCGGCGCGTCTTCTGCACGGTTACGCTCGGCAGGAACATAGCCCTTACCATTGTTGACCGTGAATTCCATGCGGATCTCCGCACCGTCATCGAGGGTGCAGATAACGTGATCCGGATTCAGGATTTCGATATCGCCGACAGTCTGGATATCACCAGCCTTGACAACACCTGGACCCTGCTTGCGCACAACCATGCGCTTAGAGTCATCGCCATCCATCTTGATGGCAATTTCCTTGATGTTCAGAACGATATCCGTGACATCTTCGCGGACGCCCGGAATAGACGAAAACTCGTGCAGAACACCATCGATCTGGACTGCGGTGACCGCAGCACCGCGCAGCGACGACAAGAGCACGCGACGCAACGCATTGCCGAGCGTCAGACCGAATCCCCGCTCCAACGGTTCCGCAACCAGCGTAACCTTGGTACGGCCGGAGGAGCTAAACTCCACCTTGTTCGGCTTGATCAGTTCCTGCCAGTTCTTCTGGATCATATGTTTCAAACCTTCCATTCGCTGCCACTATCCAATCGTGACAACCGAGCATGAGAAGCACCGATAAATGCTCATCGGCGTTACGGCAAAGCCGCCAGACCTCATATCGAAGTCAGGCGGCATCACTCCAACTTAACGAAGGCCCGCAATAGCAGACCTCCCTTCACGCATTAGACGCGGCGCTTCTTGCGCGGACGGCAACCATTGTGCGGGATCGGAGTTACGTCGCGAATAGACGTAATCATGAAACCAGCAGCCTGGAGTGCACGCAGAGCAGACTCGCGACCAGAACCGGGACCGCAAACTTCCACTTCCAAAGACTTCATGCCGTGTTCCTGGGCCTTCTTGGCGCAGTCTTCAGCAGCAATCTGAGCGGCGAACGGCGTAGACTTACGCGAACCCTTGAAACCCTTTGCACCAGCAGACGACCACGCAATCGCATTGCCCTGCGCGTCAGTGATCGTGATCATGGTGTTGTTGAAGGTCGAGTTGACGTGCGCAACGCCAGACGTGATGTTTTTGCGTTCGCGACGGCGTACGCGTGTGGCTTCCTTGGCCATAGTATTCCTTTCGTTGATCTCGTCACCGCCGTAACGCCAGCGGCTCCACCAGGGTGAAGCTCACCCCAAACTCAAAAAGGAGGCCGATGCAGCGGCACCAACCTCCAGAAATCCGGATTCAACCGAACTTACTTCTTCTTACCAGCGATAGCCTTGGCCGGACCCTTACGCGTGCGCGCATTGGTATGGGTACGCTGACCGCGCACCGGCAGACCACGACGATGACGAAGACCGCGGTAGCAGCCAAGGTCCATCAGACGCTTGATATTCATAGCGGTTTCGCGGCGAAGATCGCCCTCAACCTGATAATCGCGGTCAATCGTTTCACGGATCTGAAGAACTTCAGCGTCCGTCAACTGATGTACGCGACGGTCAGCAGTAATGCCAACCTTCTCGACGATTTCCTGCGCAAACTTCGGGCCGATCCCGTGAATGTAGGTCAGCGCAATAACAACGCGCTTCGCAGTCGGGATGTTGACGCCAGCGATACGTGCCACGCCTATTCTCCTTGCGTTCCAGTTGCCATCCGGCAAGTGGTGCTTCTTCCATGAGAGCAGCCTCAAAAGGCCGCCAGTTCAAATCTCATCCGATATAGTCATAGCGACGAGAACGGACCAATACATCAGGCCGAGCCAGTCGCTATCAAATGTCGCGAGTTGGCGCGGTGTTTAGCGGAATCGGTGCCCAAAAGCAACCGGCCCCGCCAAGAATCTTTAACAACAAACAGCGTTGCTATCGGTCAAGCGGCTGACGTTTCCAGGACGTCTTCAATAGACTTCGTCACGACATCCATATCCGCCATACCATCCAGGACCACCAATTGCCCTTGACCTGCATAGTATTCGGACAGCGGGGCAGTCTTTTCGCGATACTCCGCGAGACGCTTGCGGAATGACTCGGGATTGTCGTCGGATCGCACAGTTCCACCTGCAGCAACTGTTTCCGCAACCCGCGATTCGATTCGGCGAACAAGCGCTTCCTCATCGACTTTCAGCTCGATAACTGCATCGAGCTCGATACTCTTCGCAAGAAGGTTTTCCGCCAACGCCTTCGCCTGAGGCACTGTGCGCGGATAGCCGTCAAGGATGAAACCTTTGGCGCAATCCGGAGCCTCGATACGCTCAGACACGATCTGGTTCACGATGTCATCGGATACAAGTCCACCCGCATCCATGACAGCCTTCGCCCTTTTTCCAATGTCCGACTCAGCCTTAACGGCTGCACGAAGCATATCTCCTGTGGACAACTGCGGGATGCCATACCTGTCCGTCAGACGCTTGGCCTGCGTACCCTTCCCCGCTCCCGGCGGTCCCAAAAAGATCAGTCTCATCGTCCCCTCTTTCCTCCACGCAACTTGGACTTCTTGATCAGCCCCTCATATTGCTGAGCAATGAGGTGCCCCTGAATCTGTGCTACCGTATCAAGGGTAACACTGACAACGATCAAAAGCGAAGTACCACCAAGGGCTAATGGGATTCCGGTCCGTGCAATCAGTGTCTCAGGCAGAATGCAGACAAAAACGAGATAGACCGCACCGACAACTGTGATTCTGGTCAAGACGTAATCAATGTATTCCGCAGTCCGCTCGCCCGGACGAATGCCAGGAATAAAGCCGCCATGCTTCTTGAGATTGTCGGCAGTGTCTTTCGGGTTGAAGACGATTGCCGTGTAGAAGAAAGCAAAGAAGGCAATCAGCAGACCGTAGAAAAGCATGAACAATGGTTGACCATGCTGCAGCGAGGCAATAATTGCCGTTGCCCAGGTTGGCAGGCTTGTATTGCCAGCGAAGCCAGCCGCAGTCGCGGGCAGAAGCAACAGGGACGATGCGAAAATTGCCGGAATGACACCAGACGTGTTGAGCTTCAGGGGAAGGTGCGACGTATCGCCCTGGAACATCCGATTTCCGACCTGACGCTTCGGATACTGAATAAGCAAGCGGCGCTGCGCCCGCTCCACAAATACGATCAGAGCAATAACGCCGATTGCGACGACCACTACTGTGAGAATCAGTGCTGTCGACAACGCGCCTGTACGACCCAGCTCAAGCGTGCCAGCCAATGCAGTCGGCAGGCCAGCGGCAATGCCAGCGAAGATGATCAAGGAAATGCCGTTACCGATACCGCGCGATGTGATCTGTTCACCGAGCCACATCAGGAACATGGTACCACCGAGCAGCGTCACCACAGTCGAAATTCGGAAGAACCAACCTGGATCCAAAACAATACCGTTGCCGCCTTCAAGACCGACTGCAATACCGTAAGCTTGCAGCGTTCCGAGCAGCACAGTGCCATATCGCGTGTACTGGTTGATGATCTTTCGGCCCTGCTCACCTTCCTTCTTGAGGTTTTCAAGCGACGGGACGACTGACGTCATGAGCTGTACAATGATGGAAGCAGAGATGTATGGCATGATGCCCAAGGCAAAGATAGCCATACGCTGCACGGCGCCACCCGCGAACATATTGAACAAACCCAGGATACCCCCGGCCTGCCCCTTGAATGCCTGCGCATAGGCTTCCGGATTAAGCCCCGGAAGAGGAATATGTGTTCCGAGACGATAGACGAGAAGCGCAGCCAAGGTAAACCACAGGCGCTTCTTCAGGTCCGTTGCCTTCGAGAAAGTAGAAAAGTTCAGATTCGAGGCCAGTTGCTCAGCTGCAGATGCCATGCCTATCTCCGCCTGACCAGTTCCGCCGGCCAAACAGGCTCCAGGCAGAAAGCAGTCTCATTTCCAATTTCAGAAAATCGGGAGATGGAAGGTGCAGAAACCAATCTCGACGCCCCACCCCATTTTCCGTTACACCCCGGCTAAACGCCGCGTCCCGCCGGGTTCGTGAGGCCCACATATGGGAGCAAAATCGCCCGGCGTGAAGCACCCCGGGCGATTCATCGACACATTATTCAACAGTAGCTGCAGCTTCTGGAAGCTTGATCGAGCCGCCAGCCTTTTCAATCTTCTCTACAGCCGCCTTGGAAGCGCCCGCAGCCTCGATCGAAACCTTTGCCTTCAGTTCGCCGTCTGCGAGAATACGAACACCATCCTTTTCGCGACGGATAACGCCAGCGGCCTTCAAGGAAGCGGCATCAATTGTTGCAGACGCATCGAGCTTCTTTGCATCAATCGCAGCCTGGATCCGGCCCAGCGATACAATGACGAAGTCAGACGAGAAAATGTTGTTGAAGCCGCGCTTCGGAAGGCGACGGTAGATTGGCATCTGACCGCCTTCGAAACCGTTGATAGCAACGCCAGAACGAGCCTTCTGACCCTTGACGCCGCGTCCACCAGTCTTGCCCTTGCCCGAACCGATACCGCGACCTACGCGAATACGATCCTTGCTGGAGCCTTCGTTGTCTTTGATTTCGTTAAGTTTCATCGTTCCTACTCCCGTCTCACTTCTCGTCGACGACGCGAACGAGATGCTGGACAGACCGGATCATCCCACGAACTGATGGAGTGTCTTCCAGAGTCCGAACCCGGTGCATCTTGTTAAGGCCGAGACCGATCAGCGTCTGACGCTGAACGGAAGGCCGGCGAATGGGGCTACCGATCTGCTCGACCGTAACCGTCTTCTTGGTTTCGTTAGCCATCAAACAGCTCCTTATTCTTCCGCTGCATTGCCGGAAGCGGCACGGCGAGCCTGAAGCGTAGCATACTTGATGCCGCGCTGTGCTGCGATGTCCTTCGGATGCACCTGGTGCTTCAACGCGTCGAACGTGGCCCGAACCATGTTGTAAGGGTTCGACGAACCGGTCGACTTGGCAACAACGTCATGAACGCCCAGCGTTTCGAAAACGGCACGCATTGGACCGCCAGCGATGATTCCCGTACCGGCCTTGGCCGAACGAAGCAGAACCTTACCAGCGCCATGGCGACCATTCACATCGTGATGCAATGTACGGCCGTCGCGCAGCGGGACGAAAATCAGATCGCGCTTGGCAGCTTCGGTTGCCTTGCGGATTGCTTCCGGCACTTCGCGAGCCTTGCCGTGCCCAAAGCCCACGCGGCCCTTCTGATCGCCGACAACGACCAGGGCGGCAAAGCCGAAACGACGACCACCCTTAACAACTTTGGCAACGCGGTTGATAGCTACCAGCTTATCAACAAACTCGCTGTCGCGCTCTTCGCGGCTCTGACGCTCTTCGCGCGAGCCTCTCTTTTCCTGTGCCATTTTCCTGTTCCTTTTTCTTTTCCGGTACAAACGGCAGACTTCGAAAAGCCGACCAAACGCCCGTCAGGGAATCTGGTCGGCCAGTGATGAGTGGCCTCTTAAGCCAAAACGACCGATCCGTGAAGACCGGTCGTCATATTTATTAGAACGCCAGACCGCCTTCGCGGGCAGCCTCTGCGAGAGCCTTGATACGACCGTGATAAATGAATGCGCCACGATCGAATACGACTTCCTTGACACCCGCGGCAACTGCACGCTCGGCAACGAGCTTACCGACCGCTGCAGCGGCAGCAGTGTCGGCGCCGGTCTTCAGAGACGTACGCAAGCCACCATCGAGCGTGGAGGCGGCAGCAAGCGTGCGACCGGCCACATCGTCAATGATCTGGGCATAGATGTTCTTCGACGAGCGATGAACCGACAGACGCGGGCGACCGTTAGCGACCGCCTTGATCTGGCGACGAACACGGCTCGCGCGCTTTGCAAGTGCTTCTTTCCTGCTAGCCATTTCGCGTCAACCTTACTTCTTCTTGCCTTCCTTGCGGACGATCCGTTCTTCGGCGTACTTGACGCCCTTGCCCTTATAGGGCTCCGGACCGCGGTATTCGCGGATTTCCGCTGCAACCTGACCGACCTGCTGCTTATTGATGCCGGTGACGACGATTTCCGTCGGCTTCGGCACGGCAATAGTGATACCCTGCGGCGGCTCATAGACCACATCGTGGCTGAAACCAAGCGAGAGCTGCAGGTTCTTGCCCTGCATGGCGGCGCGGTAACCAACGCCGTTGATCTCGAGCTTGCGCTCAAAACCGTCCTTCACACCCTTGAAGATGTTCTCGATCATCGTGCGGGACATGCCCCACTTTGCACGAGCATCCTTCGTGTCGGTTACCGGAGCAACAGACACCGCGTTATTTTCGAAAGAAAGCTTTACTTCGTCGTTTGCTACAAAGATCAGCTCGCCCTTCGGACCCTTTGCCGTGACCGTCTGTCCTTCGACAGAGGCCGTCACACCTGCGGGAACCTGAACGGGCTTTTTACCGATACGAGACATAGTTCAATCCTGTCTGTCCGTTAGAGATCCTGCGGGCCTTAGAAGACCGAGCAGAGAACCTCGCCACCTACGTTCTGTTCGCGCGCCTGATGATCGGCCATCACGCCCTTCGGAGTCGAAAGGATAGTGATGCCGAGGCCGTTCGCGACCTGCGGAATAGACTTAACCGAAACGTAAACCCGTCGACCGGGCTTAGAAACGCGGCCAATTTCACGAATTACGGAAGCACCTTCGTAGTACTTCAGTTCGATTTCAATCTCGGACTTACCGTCGCCGTGATCGACCTGCGTGTAGCCGCGGATATATCCCTCAGCCTGCAGAACGTCGAGAACGCGAACGCGCAGCTTGGAAGCCGGCGTCGTAACGGAAGACTTGCGACGGGCAGCGCCGTTGCGGATACGTGTGAGCATATCGCCCAGAGGATCAGTCATGGTCATGTTAACCGTCTCCTTACCAGCTGGACTTCACAACGCCCGGAACCTTGCCCAGATTGCCGAGTTCGCGCAGGGCGATACGGGACATCTTGAGCTTCCGGTAGAAGGCACGCGGACGACCGGTGACTTCGCAGCGATTGCGGATGCGGGTCTTGGAACCATCGCGCGGCAACGAAGCGAGCTTCAAGGTAGCCTTGAAACGCTCTTCGATCGGCAGGTCCTGTTTCATGATGATCGCCTTCAAAGCAGCGCGCTTCGCTGCCTGGTTGGCGACCGTCTTGCGGCGGCGCTTGTTCTTTTCGATTGCGCTTGTCTTCGCCATATCGAGTTCCTTTTCTACGCTCGTCGTTACGGTTACTGACGGAACGGGAAGTTGAACTCTTTCAGAAGAGCCCGTGCTTCGTCGTCCGTGTTTGCCGTCGTGCAAACGATGATGTCCATGCCCCACATCTGATCAACCTTATCGTAGTTGATCTCAGGGAACACGATGTGCTCCTTGATACCCATGGCGAAGTTGCCACGGCCGTCAAAGCTCTTCGGGTTCAGACCGCGGAAGTCGCGAACGCGCGGAAGCGCGATGTTGACCAGACGATCCAGGAATTCGTACATGCGAGCGCCGCGCAGAGTTACCTTTGCGCCAATCGGCATGTTTTCACGCACCTTGAAGCCTGCAATCGAATTGCGGGCGCGCGTGATGACCGGCTTCTGACCGGCGATCGCAGCCAGATCGGCAGCAGCGATCGTAGGCTTCTTCGAGTCGGCAGTCGCTTCACCAACACCCATGTTGATGACGATCTTGTCGATCTTCGGAATCTGCATCTCGTTGGCGTAGGAGAACTGCTCCAGAAGCGCCTTACGAATACGAGAAACGTACTCCGTCTTCAGACGGGGCTCGTACTTGTTCTCAGCCATCGATCACATCTCCCGTACGCTTGGCTACACGGACCTTCTTGCCATCGACAACGCTAAAGCCAACACGTGTGGGCTTTCCGTCCTTCGCGACGATCGCGATGTTCGACAGATGGATCGAAGCTTCCTTGTTGATGATGCCAGCTTCCTGGGTCTGGGTCTGGCGCTGGTGGCGCTTTACCATATTGATCCCACGGACCACCGCACGGTCTTCCTTCGGCAGCACCTGGACTACTTCACCGGTACGGCCCTTGTCCTTACCAGCAATAACGACAACGTTGTCGCCTTTACGAATCTTCTGCATGGCTATCCGCTCCCTTAGAGTACTTCCGGAGCCAGCGAGATGATCTTCATATGGTTCTTGGCGCGAAGTTCGCGCGGAACCGGTCCGAAGATGCGGGTGCCGATGGGCTCTTTCTTGTTGTCGATGAGGACCGCTGCGTTGTTATCGAAGCGAATCACGCTGCCGTCCGGGCGGCGGATGTCCTTTGCGGTGCGAACAACGACGGCTTTCATAACGTCGCCCTTCTTCACGCGGCCGCGCGGAATAGCTTCCTTGATGGAGACGACAATAATGTCGCCTACGGAAGCATACTTACGCTTTGAGCCGCCCAGCACCTTGATGCACATGACACGACGCGCGCCGGAATTATCGGCAACGTCGAGGTTTGTTTGCATCTGAATCATGTCAGGTCGCCTTCTCGTAATGACTGGAACGGTTGGGCATGCGCCCCCTATTCCAGCTCAATGACATACTTATTTTCGCGCGAGGTGGGTACTTGCCAAGGTGGTTTCCTGACCAGGACCTTCCCTGCGCTTCAAAGCAAAAGAACGCCCGCGAGTACGGGCGTCCTGCGCCAATGCGCTGCTTCATACAGAATTCTACGGCAGACGCAAGGGCCTGCCGTAGTTTCCTGCAAATTAAGCCTGGGCGGCGATAACCGTCCAGCACTTATCCTTGGAGATCGGCGCGCACTCCTGAATGGAGACAACATCGCCGACCTTGTATTGATTGTTTTCGTCGTGGGCCTTGTACTTCTTCGAACGACGAACTGTCTTCTGAAGCAGCGGGTGAGCGAAACGACGCTCAACCCGGACCACAACGGTCTTTTCGTTCTTGTCGCTGACCACGACGCCCTGCAGAATGCGCTTCGGCATATTATTCTTCCCTTAGGCCTTTGCTTCTGCCGCCTTCTGGCGGGCAATGGTTTTTACGCGAGCGATGTCCTTACGAACTTCGTTGATGCGCGAGGACTTCTCAAGCTGGCCCGTCGCCTTCTGAAAGCGCAGATTGAACTGCTCCTTCTTCAGGTCTGCGAGCTTGTCCTTGAGCTGGTCGGCCGTGAGGCCGCGAACTTCTTCGGCTTTCATGTGCCTAACCCCTTACTCTGCGATGCGCTGTACAAAGCGCGTCTTAACCGAGAGCTTGGCAGCGCCGAGACGAAGTGCCTCGCGTGCGATATCCTCGGATACACCATCGATTTCGAACATCATTCGACCAGGCTTGACCTTGCAAGCCCAGTACTCGACAGAACCCTTACCCTTACCCATACGAACTTCGGTCGGCTTTGCAGTGACCGGAGTGTCAGGGAAAACGCGGATCCAGACTCGGCCTGCGCGCTTCATATAACGGGTGATCGCGCGGCGGGCCGCTTCGATCTCACGTGCATTCACGCGGTTAGGCTCCTGAGCCTTGAGGCCGAATTCGCCGAATGCCAGGTCGAAACCGCCCTTGGCAACGCCCTTGATGCGACCCTTGAACTGCTTGCGATACTTGGTACGCTTTGGCTGCAACATTTTCTTATTCCTCGAACTTATCTTTCGCCAGCGCTAATCAAGCGTTCTCGCGACGACGATCGCGGTCACGGCTAGCCGGACCCTGAGCATCACCCTCGAGAGCACGGCGTTCAGAAGCCATCGGATCGTGCTCAAGGATTTCGCCCTTGAAGATCCAGACCTTGATGCCGCAGATACCGAACGCGGTTTCAGCTTCAGCCGTACCGTAGTCGATGTCTGCGCGCAGCGTATGAAGCGGAACGCGGCCTTCGCGGTACCATTCGGTACGAGCGATTTCAGCGCCACCAAGACGACCTGCGCAGGTGATCTTGATGCCTTCTGCGCCCAGACGCATAGCCGACTGAACGGCACGCTTCATAGCGCGACGGAAAGCAACGCGGCGTTCAAGCTGCTGAGCAATCGACTGAGCAACGAGTGTTGCGTCAACTTCTGGCTTGCGAACTTCAACGATGTTGAGGTGCGTTTCAGAGTTGGTCATCGAAGAGATCTTCTTGCGAAGCTTTTCGATGTCTGCACCCTTCTTACCGATGATCAAACCCGGACGTGCGGAGTGGATCGTGACGCGGCACTTCTTGTGCGGACGCTCGATGACCACCTTAGCAATGCCTGCCTGCTTCAGTTCTGACATGAGGTAGGCACGAATCTTCAGGTCTTCATGAAGAAGCTGGCCGTACTCCGCATTGTCGGCGAACCAACGGCTATCCCAAGTCCGGTTAATGCCAAGACGGAAGCCGATTGGATTGATTTTCTGACCCATTATGCGGCCTCCCCTTTTTCCTCGACTTCGCGCACGACGATCGTGAGGTGCGCGTAGGGCTTTTCAATGCGGGAAGCACGACCGCGACCACGAGCGTGGAACCGCTTCATGACGATCGACTTGCCGACATAGGCCTCTGCAACGACAAGCGAGTCGACGTCGAGGTCGTGGTTGTTTTCTGCATTCGCGATAGCAGACTCGAGAGTCTTCTTCACGGTGCCAGCGATGCGCTTACGGGAGAACTCGAGTTCCGCCAGGGCGCGCTCGACCTTTTTACCACGGATCATGGCAGCAACAAGGTTGAGCTTCTGCGGGCTGACGCGAAGCGTACGGGCGACAGCCTGTGCTTCGTTGTCCTTCAGCCGGCGTTCGGTCTTTGCCTTCGCCATGATTACTTCCTCTTCGCCTTCTTGTCCGCACCGTGACCGTAATAGGTCCGGGTCGGAGAGAATTCACCAAACTTGTGACCGACCATGTCTTCGTTGACACTGACCGGCACATGCTTGTTGCCGTTGTAGACGCCGAACGTCAAACCGACGAACTGAGGAAGAATCGTGGAGCGACGGCTCCAGATCTTGATTACTTCGCTTCGGCCGCCTTCACGAACCTTCTCAGCCTTCTTGAGAAGATAGCCGTCAACAAACGGGCCTTTCCAAACTGAACGAGCCATTCCTGACTACCTCTCTTACTTCTTCTTCAAGTGGCGCGAACGCATGATGAACTTGTCCGTGGACTTGTTCGAACGAGTGCGCTTGCCCTTCGTCGGCTTGCCCCAAGGCGAAACCGGATGACGGCCACCAGAGGTACGACCTTCACCACCACCGTGTGGGTGATCGACAGGGTTCATGACGACACCGCGGTTATGCGGGGTCTTGCCGCGCCAGCGCGTACGACCAGCCTTACCGTCGTTGATGTTGCCATGGTCCGGGTTGGAAACTGCACCAACAGACGCAAGGCAAGTCCCATGAACCAGACGCTGCTCGCCGGAGTTCAGGCGAAGGATTGCCATCCCCTGGTCACGACCAACGAGCTGGACGTAGGTACCAGCAGAACGAGCAATCTGACCACCCTTGCCTGGCTTCATCTCAACATTGTGGAGAATGGAGCCAACCGGGATGTACTGAAGCGGCATGGTGTTGCCGGGCTTCACGTCTACCGCCTTATCCGAAGCGATGACCTTATCGCCGACAGCCAGACGCTGAGGAGCGATGATGTAGGCCTGCTCGCCATCGGCGTAGCTGATCAGCGCGATGAACGCGGTGCGGTTAGGGTCGTACTCAAGACGCTCCACTGTACCTTCAACGTCGAACTTGCGACGCTTGAAGTCTACGAGACGGTAGGTACGCTTGTGACCGCCGCCGATGAAGCGAGCCGTAATACGACCAAGGTTGTTGCGGCCGCCGCTCTTGGAGAGGCCTTCCGTCAACGCCTTGACCGGCTTGCCCTTCCAAAGGCCAGAGCGGTCGACGATAACCAGCTGACGCTGGCTTGGGGTCGTCGGGTTAAAGCTTTTCAATGCCATTGTTCTTGTTCCCTACCTCAGACGCCCGTCGAAACGTCGATGGACTGACCGTCGGCAAGCGTGACGATCGCCTTCTTGACGTCCTTCTGCTTGCCGATAAAGCCGCGGAACCGCTTGGTCTTGCCAAGGCGAACGAGCGTATTGACGGCCTTAACCTTGACGCCAAAGAGAGCTTCGACAGCAGCCTTGATTTCAGGCTTCGACGCATCCTTGGCGACGTTGAAGACGACCTGGTTCTGTTCAGAGAGCAGCGTCGACTTTTCCGTGATCGAAGGAGCTACGATCACATCATAGTGGCGAAGATCTGTCATTTGAACCGCTCCTCCAGAGCTTCAACCGCAGCCTTGGACAGCACGAGCTTGCCACGACGCAGGATATCGTAAACGTTGATGCCCTGAACCGGCAGAACGTCGATGTTCGGAATGTTCTGAGCGGCGAGCTTGAAGTTGTTGTCCAGTTCAGCACCGCCAACAACGAGAGCGTTCGTCAGGCCAAGCGAAGCCAGCGTACCAGCAACAATCTTGGTCTTAGCTTCAGAAGCAACGAGCTGGTCAACGATGATCAGGTCTTCTGCCTTCAGCTTCGCCGAAAGCGCGTGACGCAGGGCCAATGCCCGAACCTTCTTCGGAAGGTCATGTTCATGGCTGCGAACAACCGGACCGTGAGCCTTACCACCGCCACGGAACTGTGGAGCACGAGCGGAATGGTGACGAGCGCGACCCGTACCCTTTTGCTTGTACATCTTAGAACCGGTGCGAGCTACCTCGGAACGGCCCTTGGACTTGTGAGTGCCCTGCTGCTTCTTTGCAAGCTGCCAACGCACCATACGTGCCAGGATATCCTGGCGCGGATCGAGGCCAAAGATCTCGTCAGAAAGGGAGACCTTGCCAGCGTCCGTACCCTCGAGGGTCTTGACGTTGAATTCCATGTTACTAGGCTCCCTTACTTCGCAGCCGACTTGATGGCGTCGCGGACGATAATCCAGGCGCCCTTGGAGCCGGGAACGGCACCCTTGACCAGGATCAGGCCGCGATCTTCATCGGTAGACACGACTTCCAGGTTCTGGGTCGTTACGCGAGTCTGGCCCATATGACCAGCCATGCGCTTACCCTTCCAGACCTTGCCCGGATCCTGGTTGTTACCGGTCGAACCGTGCGAACGGTGCGATACGGAAACACCGTGAGTCGCGCGCAAACCACCGAAGTTGTGACGCTTCATAGCACCGGCAAAACCCTTACCGATCGTCGTACCGGTCACATCGACCAGTTGACCTGCGGTAAAGTGGCTAGGGGAAACCGTAGCACCAACATCAATGAGATTGTCTGCATCAACGCGAAATTCGACAACCTTCTGCTTAGGCTCAACCTGAGCCACAGCAAAATGGCCACGAAGAGCCTTGCTTGTATTCTTAACCTTCGCCTGGCCTGCACCAAGCTGAACAGCTGTGTAGCCATTCTTTTCGTCTGTACGGTGGGCAACGACCTGGCAGTTCTCAACACGAAGAACCGTGACTGGAACATGCTCGCCAGCGTCATTATAGACGCGGGTCATTCCGACCTTCTGTGCAATTACACCTGAACGCATCGGTTCAATCCTTCTCACTCAGCCCGAGGGCAGACCTCAGAGCTTGATTTCCACGTCTACGCCTGCGGCGAGATCGAGCTTCATCAGCGCGTCTACCGTCTGCGGGGTGGGATCCACGATATCGAGCAAGCGCTTATGAGTGCGCATCTCGAACTGCTCGCGGCTTTTCTTATCAATGTGAGGGGACCGGTTTACCGTAAACTTCTCGATGCGAGTCGGAAGCGGAACGGGGCCCCGGACGCTAGCACCGGTGCGCTTCGCCGTCGACACGATCTCGCGCGTGGAAGCGTCGAGAATACGATGATCGAATGCCTTCAGGCGAATGCGGATATTTTGGCCGTTCATTCGACGTTATCCTTGTTCTAACTTGACCCAATACTGACAAGCAGCATGGGGCGTTTCTATCTAAAGGCGGACCACCGGTGTCAAAGATCGAGGATGACCAAATTGATCATCATCCACTCTTCGGGCCAGAGGGCCCACCTTTTGGATTATTGGACCTGCAAACTACGAAGCAGGTCGGAAATCGCGCTCGCGCGCCATTTGCAACATTTTGATGTCATACGCAAGCCCCTAAAAGAGCTTGCGCACGATTATTTCAAACCTACGAGCGAAGAGACCATGTCCCCTCGCCTTGACTGACTACTCGGTCATCGAAGCAACTATACCGGCGCCGTTT
>NZ_STGA01000026.1 GCF_005222835.1 Rhizobium sp. FKY42
ACGGACACCAGTTTTATCCGTCAACACTCGATTTCAAAATCATTCAAATAAAACAATAAGTGATTGATATCATGATGATTATTCTGAACGTGACTAGTTTTTCATCGGGTAGTGGCCATTTCTTGCGCAAATTCCAACCGAATCTTGGCCGTCACAGCAACCGCGCTTCGGTGCTGCTCGTCTATCTCTTGGCGGCTTGTTCTGGAGCTCTCTCACGTGCGATAGAAAGGCTCGACAAGACTTGTGAACCACGCGGCCTTTCCACGGCCGATATCGGGATAAAGATGATGAACGTATTGGCCGATGTCGAATTACCTGAACTCCCAAATCACTATCGTGGAAAGGTCCGTGATAATTACGATTTGCCGGACGGGCGTCGGATTATCGTTGCCAGCGATCGTTTGAGCGCGTTCGACCGTGCCTTGGCAGTCATACCGGACAAAGGTCGGGTCCTCACGCAAACCGCGCGGTTTTGGTTCGAGAACACGAAGGATATTTGCCCGAACCATGTTCTCGATTACCCAGATCCCAATGTTGTTATCGGCAAGCGACTTAACATCCTGCCGGTAGAAGTCGTTGTTCGCGGTTACCTAGCCGGGACGACAGGGACGTCGCTGCTGACGCTGTACAAGCAGGGGAAACGCACGATGTATGGTCTTAACCTTCCAGATGGTATGCGTGACAACCAGGTTCTGCCACAGCCTGTCATCACGCCGACGAGCAAGGCTTTCGATGGCGGACACGACGAACCGCTTTCCAGGAAAGAGATTGTGGAAGGCGGTTTGTTGACACAAGCACAGTGGGATGTCGTCAGTGGATACGCTCTGGCACTGTTTGATCGCGGTCAGGCAATTGCAGCAAAGAACGGCCTGATTCTTGTTGATACGAAGTATGAGTTCGGGGTCGACGAGTTCGGAACGATCATTTTGGCCGACGAAATCCACACGCCCGACAGCAGCCGCTACTGGATGGCGGATAGCTACCAAAGCCGTTTTGAGGCAGGTGAGAAGCCCGAGAGTTTCGACAAGGATTTCGTTCGCAACTGGGTCGCTGAGCGATGCGATCCTTATAAAGATGAAATCCCGGAAATCCCAAGGGATCTTGTTGAAGCCACGTCGCGCGTCTACCGTGACGCCTACAACAAGATTACGGGCAAGGTCATCGATCCCATCTCTGCAGATGTCGATATCCATGAGCGCCTGCGATCAAACTTGGAGCCCTATTTTTCCAAAGGCTAAACATCGAAAGAAAATCAAAGGCAGAAGCGGCCACGTGCGTAGACCGAGACGAAAAGCTGAGGACACGAGAGCTGAAATTCTGGATATGGCCGAGCGCGTGTTCACCGAACGCGGCATAGCTGGCTCTTCGATCGCGCACGTGGCACAGGCACTCGGTATGTCGCCTGCCAATGTCTTCAAACATTTTCACTCAAAGGTCGCGTTGGCAGATGCAATCTGCCAACGAAGCATAGAGAATATGGCAGCACAGTTGCAGGCTCTGAACGTGGAAGAACCTGCACCAGACCGGTTGCGCAGTGTCGCGCATCAGTTGATGGCTATGCATCTGGCAGCCTTCAAGACCGCACCTTACATGATTGAGATGCTGCTCATCCTGTCCGAAACGGAAATGGCAAGCGGCGCGCGCTACGGCGAAATGATCGAAGGATTGTTCGCAGAACTCATACAGCATGGCGTCGATTCAGGCGTTTATCATTGTCGGAATATCTCTGCTCGTAGCCGAGCAGTCGCCGCAGCCTTCGTCACCACGCTCCACCCGATATTTCTCGTCCGCACACCCATGGATGAACTCCAAAGCCGCTGCGATGAAATTGTCGAACTTGTGAATATTGCACTGCAGAATCCGCTTGCTAAGTGACGATTTGTGAATTACGTCACTTTCAACGTCCTATGTTGAGTGCACGGATCATGCGCCTTTGTGCGCGCAGTTCTCTTGCTTGGCGTCGAACTTGCTCCATTTGTAGGTCGCACTTAATTGCCGATTGCCCCACGAAAACCGGATCCCGCCTCATGAACATACGTCGTTACGTTCTTCCGCTCATGCTGTCACTCGCACTCGTGGGCTGCAGTGAGCAGGGAAATCAGAAGGCCGGAGCAAATCAGGCCGCTGGCGGCGGACAGCAGCGACCACCGTCAAAAGTGAGTGTGGTCACGATGAAGCAGGCTGAACAACCGGTAACACGAGTCCTTCCCGGCCGGGCCGTTGCTTTCCAGACCGCCGAAATTCGCCCGCGCGTCAACGGAATGATCGAGCAGATTAAATTCAAGGAAGGAAGCACGGTCAAGGCTGGCGACCTTCTTTATAAAATCGACGATGACACGTACGCCGCCTCGCTGGAGGAAGCAAAAGCCGCACTTGCTAAAGCCGAAGCAAGCGTCCCGAGTGCTCAAGCGAACCTCAATCGCTATGAACGCTTGGTCAACAGCGGCGCGACACAGATCGAATATGAGAATGCCCGCGTAACCCTCCTGCAGGCGCAGGCTGATGTTGCGCAGGCAAAAGCTGCGCTTCAGAGCGCCCAGATCAATCTGGGATTTACCGAGATCAAGGCACCCTTCGATGGCGTAACAACCATCTCGACTGTCAGTATCGGCAATATTGTAACCGCCAATCAGACGACAGCGCTGACGACATTGCGACGAATCGATCCAATCTACGTCGATTTGACCGACTCCAGTGCCAATCTGCTTGAATTGCGCTCTGCAATTGCTGCTGGTCGTCTCAAGGGAAGCCCTACCGAGGCAGACATCACGCTGACCCTGGAAGACGGCACGAAGTATGACAAGACCGGGAAACTCGACATGGCCGAAATGGCCGTCAGCGAGACGACTGGAACGTACCAGATCCGCGCTGTCTTCGATAATCCGACCAACCTCATCCTGCCGGGCACTTACCTTCGCGCAACGGTCATCGTCGGCTACGAGAATGGGTTTCTCATTCCTCAGCGAGCAGCAAGCCGTAACGCAAACGGCTCTCTGACTGCGAAATTTATCACGGCTGAGAACAAGGTCGAGACACGCACTTTCGATAACACCCAGCCGTCCGGCACGAACTGGCTGGTGACAAGCAATATCAAGGATGGCGACAAGCTGATCGTCGATGGCTTCCAATGGATCACGGAGGGTGCCGTGGTCGCACCGGTTGACGCCAAGCTCGATGAGAACGGCTTCGTAGTCGAGCAGGCCGCAGCTCAGCCTCCCACAGCCTCCCCGGCAAAACCTTAAGCTAGTCGGCACGAAAGTCAGGCGTCAAGGAATAACCAATGGCCAAATTTTTCATTCGCCGACCGATCTTTGCTTGGGTCATTGCGATCATCATCATGCTTGGCGGTGGATTGGCGATCACGACGCTCTCCGTTGCACAATATCCGGAAATCGCTCCGACCACGGTTCGCATCTCGGCAACCTACACCGGCGCCAGCGCGGAAACCGTTGAAAAGTCCGTAACGACGATCATTGAGGACGGCATGACCGGCCTGGAGGATCTGACCTATATGACATCGTCGTCGAGCACCGGTTCTGCCACCGTCACCCTGACGTTCGGCAATACTATCGACCCCGATATTGCTCAGGTCCAGGTTCAGAACAAACTGCAATTGGTTCAGTCGCAACTGCCTGATGTCGTCCAGACGGCTGGCATCACGGTCACCCGGTCCACATCCAGCATCCTGCTCGTCGGCGCGCTTGTATCGACCGATTCGAAGCGGATGCCGGTGGAGCTTGGTGACATCTTCAGCACGCAGATCGAAGATCAGATCAAGCGACTCGAAGGCGTCGGTAGCATTCAGGTGTTTGGCACCGGCTATGCGATGCGGATCTGGCTTGATCCATTCAAGCTGAACAAGTTTCAGTTGACCCCGACTGACGTTACTGCGGCTATCCAGGCACAGAATCAGCAGGTTTCGGTTGGATCGCTTGGTGGCCTGCCTGTCGTTAAGGGTCAGCAGATCAGCGTTACCGTGACAGCCCAAAGCCAGTTGCAGACAGTGGACGACTTCAAATCAATCATCTTGAAGACGGAAACAGGCGGCGCGACAGTTCGACTGAGCGATGTAGCGCGCATTGAAATCGGTCAGGAAAGCTATTCGACGAACTCCCGCTCCAACGGCAAGCCCGCAACCGGCTTTGCCGTAAACCTCGCGACCGGAGCGAATGCACTGGATACTGCCGCACGCGTCAAGTCCGCCTTGAGCAGTGTGGCATCTTCCCTGCCGGAGAACGTCATCATCACCTATCCGTATGATACGTCTCCATTCGTCCAACTCTCGATTGAGAAGGTTGTCCATACCCTTATCGAGGCCATCATTCTTGTCTTTGTGGTGCTTCTGATCTTCCTTCAAAACCTCCGCGCGACATTCATTCCAATGATTGCCGTGCCGGTGGTCTTGCTCGGAACCTTCGGGATCCTTGCGCTTGCGGGATACTCTATCAACACCTTGACGATGTTCGCCATGGTTCTGGCAATCGGCTTGCTCGTCGACGACGCGATCGTCGTTGTCGAGAATGTCGAACGCATCATGACCGACGAAGGGCTGTCGCCTTTGGAAGCGACGGAAAAGTCGATGGGCGAGATCACCGGCGCGATCGTCGGCATCGCACTTGTCCTGACAGCCGTGTTCATCCCCATGGCATTCTTCGGAGGCTCGACAGGCATCATCTACCGTCAGTTCTCCATCACCATCGTATCGGCGATGTTGCTATCGGCCTTGGTGGCTATCGTTCTGACACCTGCACTCTGCGCAACCATTCTCAAGCCGACAGGCCATGGCCCGAAACGCGGAATTGCCGGATGGTTCAACCGCAACTTCGATCGGACGACCAACGGTTACACGTCGACCGTCGGCTACATGCTCAAACGCCCCCTGCGCGTGATGCTGATGTTCGCCATCATTATCGGTGGTTGCGGATGGTTGTTTACACGTCTGCCCAATTCATTCCTCCCGCAGGAAGACCAGGGCGTTCTGCTGACGATCATACAGCTTCCCAATGGCGCCACGCAGGCGCGGACGGAAGAGATCATCAAGAAGATCGAGACCTACTACCTGGACAAGGAGAAGGATGCCATTCAGGACGTCTTTGCGGTCTCTGGCTTCTCATTCACCGGCTCAGGGCAAAACTACGGCATCGTTTTCGCCAAACTGAAAGACTTCGACTTGCGCGAAGACCCCAAGCTGGCTGCATCGTCCGTCGTGCAGCGCGCAATGGGTTATTTCTTCACTCTGCGTGACGCGCAGGTCTTCCCTCTTCAGCCACCGGCGATTCCGGGTCTGGGAACATCAAGCGGCTTCTCCATGTATGTGGTCGATAGCGGCAAGACCGGCACGCAGGCGTTAACTGCTGCAACCAACCGGCTTATTCAGCAGGGCAACTCCAATCCGAACATCTCCGCCCTTCGTTCGAACAATCCTCCGGCCGAAACGCAGCTGAAATTCCTGCTCGATCAGGAAAAGATGGGTGCCATGGGTCTGGATATCGCGACGGTCAACTCCATGCTTTCGGTGATTTTCGCTGGCAGGGATGTGAACGATTTCACGCTGAACAACGAGTTGAAACCCGTCTACGTCCAGGGCGACGCGCCGTATCGCATGCAAGCTGATTCGATCAACAGCTGGTATGCACGCAATACGCAGGGGGAAATGGTTCCATTCTCCGCCTTCATGAAGACCCAATGGGTCAGCGGCGCGCCTACCCTCAGCCGTTTCAACGGCGTCAGCGCAATCTCGCTGGATGGTTCGGCTGGTGCAGGCGTAAGTTCGGGCACGGCCATGGACACTATGGAACAGCTGACATCCCAGTTGGGTGGCGGCTACACTGTGGCGTGGCAAGGCATTTCCTATCAGGAACGCCTGTCGGGCTCGCAGGCGCCACTCTTGTACGCGCTCTCGGTTCTGATCGTCTTCCTGTGCTTGGCTGCTCTCTATGAAAGCTGGTCAATTCCGTTCTCTGTTATCATGGCCGTGCCTGTGGGCGTCTTGGGAGCCTTGGGAGCAGCTTTGCTCTTCGGTCAGTCCAATGACGTCTACTTCAAGGTCGGTTTGCTGACGACAATTGGCTTGGCAGCCAAGAACGCGATCCTGATCGTGGAATTCGCAAAGGATCGGCAGGCGGCAGGCGTGGGGATCATCGATGCGACCCTTGAAGCAGCTCGTCTGCGATTGAGGCCGATCATCATGACGTCCTTGGCCTTTATTCTGGGCGTTGTACCGCTCGCAATCGCGACCGGCGCAGGTTCGGCCGCTCAGAACTCGATCGGCATCGGGGTGCTGGGTGGTATGCTTTCTGCAACACTCCTCGGAATTTTCTTTGTACCATCGTTTTTTGTAGTGGTGCGAAAGCTCTCAGGCGGTAAAAAATCTCCGGGTTAACCTTTGGCCGCCTTTCGTTAACAATTAAGGCTGACGGATGGCTGCTTCTCCGGTAACAGGACAGTAGCCGAAGGCCCGAGGCTTAAAAGTATTTCGTCAAACCAGGATGCTCACATGACCTCCATTCGCGCAGCAGCCCCTCTTGTCATGCTCCTGCTGTCCAGCTGCGTCCTCGGACCAGATCACAAGGCTCCAGAGATCGCACTTCCCGCAAAGTTTAAGGAAGGAAGCGCAAGCAGCAACGGCAACATTGCCCAGGAAGCGTGGTGGACGGCATTCCGCGACCGCCGTCTTGATGGCTACATCCAGAAGGGTCTGGATCAGAATCTCTCTGTTCTTCAGGCGCTGGAGCGAATCACGCAGGCCGAGGCGAGTGTGACGGCAAACGCTGCCGGTGGTTTGCCGAACCTGACCTTCTCCGCGCAGGAACAGCGCAGCGGAACCAAGGGCTACAAGGGAACGCAGGTATCGTCACCACCGTCCACGGCAGTGGCTGTATCACTCGATGCCTCCTGGTTCATCGATCTCTTCGGTCGCTATCGGCGCGCAAAGGAAAGCGCCTTGGCGAGCCTTGATGCCGCCTATGCAAACGTCGATGTCGCCCGACTGTCGCTCCTGTCATCCGTTGCGGGTGCTTACATCGACGCACGCTACTATCAGCAGCGTATAGCGCTTGCACAGCAGGACGTTAAATCTCGCCGCGAAACGCTGGATCTCACACAGCTTCAGCTTCAGGCTGGCGCCGCCTCGCGTCTGGATGTGGTTCAGGCAGAAGGCCTCGTCAACACGAGTATTGCGCAGATCCCCGGCTTCGAGACCCAGTTCCGTCAAGCAGCCCATCGCATCGCCACCCTTCTCGGCATGCCTGCCTCGTCGCTGGTCGATGAATTGCAACGCAGTGGCGCACAGCCGGTGGCACGCTTCAACATTCAGGCAGGGGTCCCGGCGGATCTCATTCGCAATCGTCCCGATATTCGGGCGGCCGAGCGTCAGCTTGCGGCGGCGACCGCCAATATCGGCGTTGCCGAATCACAGCTCTATCCGTCGATCAGCCTTGGCGGCTCCATCACGCCAGCCTACACGAAATTCGTGGGCGGCTCTGATGCCCACCGGATTTCCTGGTCCTTCGGTCCGACACTCAATCTGCCGATCTTCGATGGTGGTCAGTTGCGTGCGAACCTGAGCTCTGCCGAATCGCAAGCACGTGAAGCCTATCTTGCCTGGAAATCGACAGTCTTGACCGGTATCCAGGAAGTGGAGAATGCGCTCGCTGCCGTGCAGCGCGACGGTCGCACGGTCGCAGCGCTGCGCAATACCGTGAAATCCTACCAGGAAGCGCTTCAACTCGCGACCGCCAGCTACCGTGACGGTGCTTCCTCGCTGCTCGACGTTCTGGATGCTCAGCGTCAGGTGTCGAATGCTCAGGCAAGCCTTGCGCAGGCCATCCAGCAGCAGGCACAGGACTATGTTGCACTCAACGTCGCGCTCGGAGGCGGTTACGCTTGGGGAACCAGCACACAGAAGGGCCCAACGATCGTTGCAGCAGCCAAGGCTGCAAAGGCGCAGTAAACCGCGATTAAATACAGCAGGTAACTGCAAAGCCCCGGATCGAGTGATCGATTCGGGGCTTTCTTCTATGACCATAAAAAAAGCGGACCGAAGCCCGCTTTCTAAAGATTGTTGACGTATAAGTATGATCAATCCTTGGCGCGCTCGACATAGGAGTTGTCCTCGGTCGCGATGACCACTCGCGTGCCAGCGTCGATATGAGGCGGCACCAGGGTCCGAAGACCGTTGGACAAAATGGCAGGCTTGTAGGAAGAGGAAGCCGTCTGGCCCTTAACAACCGGCTCGGTCTCAACGATTTCCAGTGTCACATGGCGAGGAAGCTGCAGCGCCAGCGCAACGCCTTCATGCATGGACAGGATACAGGTCATGCCTTCCTGGAGGTAGGCCTTCTGGTCGCCCATGGTCTCTTCGCTCACGACAACCTGATCATAGCTTTCGGGGTTCATGAAGTGGAAGCCTTCGCCATCCTCATAAAGGTACTGGAAGTTCACGTCTTCAACGAAAGCGCGCTCGACCTGCTCGGTCGTGCGCCAGCGCTCGGATACCTTCACACCATCGACGATACGGCGCATGTCTACCTGAGTGACCGGCGTGCCCTTGCCGGGATGGAAATTCTGTGCCGTCAAAACGACGTAAAGCTTGCCGTCCACATCGAGAACATTGCCCTTGCGGACGGAGGAGGCGATAATCTTGACCATAGGGTTTCCTTATGACTGCCTTGGCTTGTCAGTGCGTGGAATGCGTCGTAGAGGACCAATCAGCCGACGGACCGTTTACGCGTGATCTTTCTTCAAGGCGCGCAACTACCTCAAATCCGCGGAAAGTGGAAGCCTTTGCATTCGAGGCGCAAGAAGAAAGCCGGAAAGGAAAGCTATCTCGTGTCGCAAGAAAGCCCGTTTTCGCCTTCTTTCTGGTGGCGGCCGGATGTTCATGCCGATCGTAGACCCTTCCTTGTCGGTCGAAATCGAATTCAGGCGGCATTCCGCGCTTACTTTGATGCGAACGGCTTTCTCGAAGTCGATACTGCGACCTTGCAGGTTTCCCCCGGAAACGAGGCGCATCTGCACGCCTTCTCGACTATTGCTCTGACGACCGATGGCCAAACCCTGCCGTTGCATCTGCACACCTCCCCGGAATTCGCCTGCAAGAAGCTGCTGGCGGCGGGTGAGCAACGCATAAACTGCTTCTCGCATGTCTTTAGAAACAGAGAGCGGGGCCCGCTTCATCATCCTGAATTCACGATGCTGGAATGGTATCGGGTTGGTGAAGACTATACGCAGTTGATGACCGATTGTGCCGACCTCGTTGCACTCGCAGCCGAGACGGCAGGCACAACGGTTTTCAGCTATCGCGGCATGACCTGCAACCCGTCCATCCCCGCGGAAAGGTTGAGCGTAGCGGATGCATTCCGCAAGTTTGCCGACATCGACATCCTGGCAACGGTCAGCGAAGACGGGTCGACGGATCGAGTGGGTCTGGCCAAACAACTGGCAAGAGCCGGCATCCGCCACGCGGACGATGATACCTGGACCGATCTTTACTCTCGTGTGCTGGTCGAAAAAATCGAACCGCATTTGGGAGACGGACAAATGACGATCCTTGATCGCTATCCCGTTTCAGAGGCTGCTTTGGCACGACCTGCCTCCGACGATCCCCGCGTAGCGGAACGGTTCGAACTCTATGCCTGCGGGGTCGAACTCGCCAACGCCTTCGGGGAATTGACCGATCCGATGGAGCAACGCCTTCGCTTCGAGGCCGAAATGGCGGAAAAGATGCGCGTATACGGTGAATCCTATCCGCTCGACGAAGACTTTCTGGCGGCACTCGCAATCATGCCCGATGCGAGCGGCATAGCACTCGGCTTCGACCGGCTCGTCATGCTGGCGACCGGTGCGCTTCGGATCGATCAGGTCATGTGGGCGCCGGTAGCGGATTATCGATGATGGCAACACGCCCGCTCAAGACACCACCTGAACTGCTGGACGCCGGCCTGATTTCGCAGAAGCATCTGGTAGATGCTCAGGCCGTCGCTGAGCGCTATGCGGTGGCCTTGACCCCGACGGTGGTCGACCTCATCGATCCCGAGGATCCCGAGGATCCAATCGCTCGCCAGTTCATACCGGATATTGCAGAACTGACAACGACAGCAGAAGAACGTGCCGACCCGATTGGTGACGGCGCGCACAGCACCGTGCGGGGTATTGTTCATCGCTATCCGGACCGTGTCCTTCTGAAAGCTGTTCATATCTGCCCGGTCTATTGTCGCTTTTGCTTCCGTCGAGAAATGGTCGGACCGACGGGCGACGGCACCCTGTCACCGACAGAATTGCAGGATGCACTCGACTATATCCGCTCCCGAACCGAGATCTGGGAGGTCATTCTGACGGGTGGAGATCCGCTGGTTCTCTCTCCAAGACGTCTTGCCGAGATCATGAATGGGCTGCGTTCCATTGAACATGTGAAGATCGTCCGATTCCATTCCCGCGTTCCCGTCGTCAATCCGCAAGCAATCAATGCGGAGCTGGTCGACGCCCTTCGACAGAGCGGCAAGGCGGTCTATGTCGCACTTCATGCCAACCATCCCCGCGAAATGACGAATGAGGCGCGCGCTGCCTGCGCAACATTGATTGATGCTGGGATTGCGATGGTCAGCCAGACCGTGCTTCTGAAGGGCGTCAACGACGATCCGGATGTACTGGCGGCTTTGATGCGAGCCTTCGTTGAGACGCGGGTGAAGCCCTACTATCTTCACCACCCGGATCTCGCGCCCGGCACCAGCCATTTTCGATTGGGTATCGCCCGGGGCCAGGAAATCGTTGCTGCACTTCGCGGCAATCTCTCCGGCCTCTGCCAGCCGACTTACGTGCTCGACATCCCCGGCGGGCACGGCAAGGCAGTGCTCGGACCTCAGGCTGTTCTGGCGGCTGACGACGGCTGTTATTCCGTCAGTGACTATCGGGGCGGAACACACCGATACCCGCCAAGCTAGCTGTCTTTATCACCTGCAACTGATGCGTTTCAGACTGTTTGAGCGGTGCGTGACAACGTGATTCGACGTCGCTTGGTCATACATAACGACAGACGTTGAAACGATTGCTATGGACGCAGGCGCCGATCGCGCTATTCTCCTTATAAATCAACAGCCTTCCGGGGGAGTAGCGATGGCTGACGCTGAGTACGAGACAAGCCCTGAAGCCATGAACGACGGCGAGCAGTCAGCTTACTGGCCTGAAGCGGACGAATTCGTTGCCGAGCACTATGGCCTGGCCGGGGAAGTCTTACCCGTTGACATCGACCCACCGCGCTTCTTCATTCGGTACGAGGAAGTTACCTGCAGGCTCGATTTTGGCGAAGAACAACAGCTATTCGAGCGCTTCAAGATCGAGCACGAACTGCTGCATCGGTTGCGAGGAGAAGCAGGGCGAGTCGGTGCGCCCGAACCACTTGCGGCCCAGCAGGGAGCGGATCTGATCAGCCTGGACGGAAGTCTTGCTGGGGGCGATCAGGCTTTTGCGCGCCTTTTTGCGTTTCCGCCCGGGGAGCCCATGCCGAATCTTGCGGAGCTTTCGGATCTGGAGATTGGCCGGATCGGAACATTTGCCGCCCAGTTGTCTCGCGATCTTGTCGCCATTTCGGATCTTGAGGGACATGCTACCCAAACGTCTCAGCTAATCGTTGATCAAGATCTGAGGCAAGTTGGGCCACAGGTCGTTCATTGCCTCAGAAATCTCACCGAACCGGCAGTGCGCGATCCAATCGCTCGCGCCACCGTGACCGCGCTTCGACAGGTTCAGCCTCTGGGAGAACAACTGCGCGTTCAATTGATCCACCATCGGCCGATTGGCGATAATCTGGTTGGCCTGCCGGGGGAAGCCGGTTGGGTACCGACCGGCTTTACCAGCCCGGAGCTTTTGGGCAGCGGCTGGGTTGTCGCGTCTCTGGCGGGCGTCTGCGCAGAAATCCTGCAGCGCGGCACGGGCAACGCATTTTCCGTCCTGCCAGCCATCAAGGCATTCCACGCCGAACTTCCGTTGACCGAAGCGGAACTGACGGCGCTTTGGCCACTTATCATCGCCACTATTGCGCGCGAGCGGGCACAGCATGAGCTTGCCTCCAATGACGTCGGCGCCAGCGAAAAACTACAGGAAAGCAGAACCGGCTTTGAGAAGGCAGCCGACGTCGAACCCGGCGTGATGCATGCAGCCATCCTGCAAGCCGTTGAGTGGCCCTTGCCAGAAACGGCAGAATTTCTGCCGCTTCTGCCGGAACTGGATCTCCAGGATCTCCGTCTTGTCGATCTATCCGCAACGAGCCCGCTTTTTGTGGACGGTAATTGGAAGGACCCCGAGATCGATTGGCGTCTCCTGGCAAGAATCGCCTGGGAAACAAAGATGGGCGCGACCCGCTTTGGCGAGTATCGCCTATCTCGTGGCTCAGCGGGTGCTAACGCTCACAACGTCGCCCTTCATATTGATATATGCCTGCCGGCTGGAGCCACAGTGGCCGCTCCGTTCGGAGGCACCGTGAAACAGGCAAGCGGACCATTCATTCTGTCCAGCAAGGATGCTACTCTCTATATCGAGGGCGTGGAAACAGTCCTGGCAGAGGGGACTATGTTGTTTGCGGGCGACCGTCTGGGGTCGGTCGGCGGCCCAGAGGGATCCGTAGGTGGATTACGCATCCGCCTTGCACGATCGCCGGACGTGGATCCGCCCTTGTTCTGTTCCGGAAACGAACTGGGGCTTTGGAAACGTCTGGCCCTGTCTCCGTCTCTGGTACTCGGTCTCAATGTCGATGCGCCCGATGTATCCGGGGAAGGCTATGTACGCGGCTGGCATGAGTATCTTTTCGACAGCTTCGGTCACCGCCGGATTGATTTGACGGGGTCAGCAGGCGTCCTTGGCTACGGCCACGGCGACCTTGCGGAAGCAGCTTACCGCCAATGGCTCACTCTCGGGGGCACAGTAGGAACTAGCCTGGAAGCGGAGTATCAGGCCGCCCTGCTTCAGGACATGCCGGGCCATCTTGATACTGTTCTTGCTCTGACCGACGAAACGCAGGCTATGGAGATTGCACGGCAGTTGGCCAGCAAGCTGTTTGATGATCCAGACGCCGTCTTGATTGCAGACGAAAGGCAATCCGGCTTCTGGCGCAATGGCAGAAACGCCTGGTCGTTTCAGACGGCAGAGCAAACTCCGGATATTGTCGTCACCGGCTCGCCTGTTCCCCAGGAGCGATTGGCAGCAGTCATCATCAGTCGATCGGTTCTGCCGGATGGACTTGAACTGCCACAACCCGATGCGACAGCGGTGGCTTGTCGTATGGGTCTGGCAGTTCTGGATGCTCTCGATGACGCAGCGCTGCGGCGTGCGGTGGCGGACGTCGCGGACATTCTACGGACCAGACTGGAAGCGCTTTCAAACAAAAATCCTGCACTCGTCGGGATAGAAGGATCCGGTCTCGATCTTCGATTGAAGCTTTCCGGCGTCGACGCCACCGAGATTGCGAACCTTCTTCAAGGCCTCGGCATTCTGGTGTCGCCTCCCAATGAATCGGATACGATAAGCATTATTGCCCCGCTCACGCTTTCCGAGGGCGCAGTCGCCGAATTCGTGGAAGCTCTGGCTGCCTGCCTGCCCGCTGTCGAGCCCGTGGAGAACGAATAGGCACGCGATCTCAAGACGAGTCAGATTTCCAATTCGAGAGCGCGCGTGATCGAATGTGATCGCAATCCTGTACAAAGTCATATGCGCGAACAAGATTTCACACATCTGCCCAATTGCTGTCATCAAACAGAAAAAAATTCTAGCTATTCATAATTCCGATTGAACTGCAGCTTCGACTCGCTTATGGTCCACAACACCTGAGACGAGCCGAAGAGGGTTCAGTCCGGAGAAGCGCAACACGAACGAGGGAGTGACAATGACGCTTATGATCCGCACTTCTCTTATTTGCGATGCGTCTGTTGTGAAACGCGTGGGCCAGATCTCCATCCCACGCTGTCGAATGTGACGTTTCACCCGAAAACCGTCTGAAAAGTCTAATTCGTCATCGCTGCGTCACGCAGCCACACTAGGAGTATGACCATGCAAAAGCAGGTTATCGAATACGCTGGCGAGCCCGTTGGAATCGTTGTTCCCGACAACGATCGCTTGAAGTTCATCGCGGTCAAATTTCACGTCATCGATCTGGACGAGCAACGTTTCTCATCTGCCGATGAGGTGCGTCTCGCAATTCGCAATCACGTCCGCGATCAAGCCATCGCCGACCGTCGCGCAGTCGCCTGATCCTTAAAGAGGCTGAACAAGCGGACCGCCCAATATGTGAAGGGCGGTCGCGTTGTTCGCGCCCGCGTCAAAACGCGGTAAATGTAAGCGTTGTGAGAGAGCGCTCGATTCCGGGAATGGACGCGATCTTTTCATTCACGAACTTCCCGATCTCTTCTCCCTCGCCGATATAGATTTTCAGGAGCAGGTCCCAGTCGCCGCTGGTGGAATAGAGCTCGGAAACCAGTTCGGTCTTGTAAATGGCATCGGCCACTTCGTAGGTCTTGCCCGGCGCACAGCGCAACTGGACGAAAATCGGCTTCATGTCATTTTCCCGTATCTCAGGCTGTTGGCCAACCGTCATTAATCTCCGGACACGACTATTGGCCGATACTGCCTTCTGGCGCAACCCGATCCTCCATTCTTGCAGCCTCCTCGACAATCCAGTTTCTGAACGCCGCAAGTGGCGGATAAGAGCCGCGCTCCGGCGGATAGGCCAGAAAGTAACGACCGCTGTGGTGCGGGGAGGCCTCTATGGCGGGCACAAGCAGGCGCTCGTCCAGTTCGCGATTGATCAGAAATCGGGGCATAAGGGCAAGCCCCATACCCGCGACCGCGGCCTCAAGCATGGTAGAAAACTGGTCGAACAGCATTCCGTGCAGAGCCTCGAACTCTATGCCTCGTGATGTAAACCAGTTCTCCCAGGCATCTGGACGCGAATTGAGATGCAGCAGAGATGCGCCAAGCAGATCGTCTGAAGCCCGGAGATCGCGGCGCGACAAGTAAGCGGGGGCACATACGGGGATTACATCCTCATCCGTCAACACGGAAAGGTTTGCTCCTGGCCAGCGCGGCTCTCCAAAATGGATGGCGGCATCGAGAGTATCGAAACGGAAGTCGAATGGCTCAAGCCGCGTGATCAGATTGACCATGACACCGGGATGCCGCGCCAGAAACCGTGGCAGGCGTGGGGTCAACCAGCGGCTGCCGAAAAAAGGCAGGATTGCAAGGTTCAGCGTCCCGCCAGCCGGGTTGGCCCGAAGATTGAGTGATGCGTTGGAGATGCGTCGCAACGCCTCGCGGATCTCTCTTGCATAGGTATCACCGGCAATGGTCAGGCGGATCGTTTGCCGCTCGCGCAAGAACAAGGTTACGCCGAGTTGCTGTTCCAGTGACGAGATCTGGCGGCTTACCGCGCTTTGGGTCAGGCCCAGTTCGTTGGCTGCTGCGGTGACGCTGCCGGTGCGTGCCGCGGCCTCGAAGGCGGCCAGAAGCGAAAATGACGGCAGAAATCGGCGCGGCGGCAACATGGTGAGATCATTCCTCCTGAGAATGAACTGATGAGAAGAATTCGATATTCATGCCTTTGACGCGGCTGTAAAGATAGGTCGTCAAGCCTTCGGAACGATGATCCATGCTCAATGATCCCCGCACCCACGGCCTGTGGGCAAAGACTGCACCTGCCGCCCCGCCGACGACGCCCCTTACCGGCGACAGGACGGCCGAGATCGTCATCATCGGTGGCGGCTATACAGGTCTGTCTGCGGCTCTGCACCTTGCAAAGGCGGGACGCTCCGTCATCCTGCTGGAGGCCAAGGACATCGGCTTTGGTGGTGCAGGACGAAATGTAGGCCTCATCAATGCGGGAATGTGGGTCATGCCGGACAATCTTCCCGGCGAACTGGGAGAGACCCACGGAGAACGCCTGCTGAACCTTCTCGGCAACGGCCCTCAGACGGTCATGGCACTCATTGAACAGCACGGAATAGAATGCGAGTTGACGCGCTCGGGCACCCTTCATTGTGCCGTCGGCGACGATGGCTTGAAAGAAATTGAAGAGCGCGCTCGGCAGTGGCAGAAACGGGGTGCACCCGTTGAACTGCTCGATGCAGCAGAAGCGGAACGACGTATTGGCACTCGCGCCTATCGCGGTGCGCTGCTGGATCGTCGCGCAGGAACGCTCCAGCCACTTGCCTATGCTCGGGGTCTGGCCAATGCCGCCATCAAGGCGGGCGCACTGCTTCATACGGGAAGCCCGGTCATCGGCTGGCAGGCTCGCGGCGAGCGCCATATCGTTTCCACCGGCACCGGCAGCGTGACCGCAAACTGGGTGATCGTCGCAACGGATGCCTATACCACCGGCCCATTCGAGACAGTGCGGCGCGAGCAAGTCTATCTGCCCTATTTCAACCTCGCGACCACACCCCTCTCCGACAATCTGCGGCGTTCCATTTTGCCGGAGCGCGAGGGCTGTTGGGACACGAAGGAGATTCTCTCATCCTTCCGCATGGATGCCAGAGGCCGGCTGGTGTTCGGATCTGTCGGCGCACTTCGAGGCACTGGAACGGCCATCCACAAAGGCTGGGCCCGTCGCGCCCTTGCCAAGCTGTTCCCACAACTGGGCGAAGTGGACTTCGAGGCCGAATGGTATGGCCAGATCGGTATGACCGACAATGCCCTGCCACGCTTTCACAAATTCGCCGATCGCGTCATCGGATTTTCGGGCTACAACGGACGCGGTATTTCACCGGGTACGGTGTTCGGCAAGGTTCTCGCCGCGCATGTTCTGGGCGAACTGCCAGAAGCTGATCTACCTTTGCCGCTGACTGAACCAACCGAACCGCTGATGAGACCGATCAAGGAAGCCTATTACGAGCTTGGAGCACAGATTGCTCACCTCGCGGGCGATCGATTTTAAGCGCTGAACGATCAGATGATCATGACCAGAAGACGAGAAGGACCAAGATGAGCCTCGCCACTCTGAACCTTGCCGCCGAAGCGGATACCATCCTTGCCAAACTCGGTGTGGCGCCCTCCGCCTACAAAGGTGGAACATTGGCCGTCCGGTCCCCCATTACTGGCGCAGAGATCGGGTGCCTTTCTGAGCTGACATTGCAGCAGGCTCAGTCTGTCATTGATGCGGCGCATCAGGCTTTTCAGGAATGGCGCCTGGTGCCAGCCCCAAAGCGCGGTGAACTCATCCGTCTCCTTGGCGACGAACTGCGCGCCGCCAAGGCGGATCTCGGCAAACTTGTATCCATTGAGGTCGGCAAGATCACGTCAGAGGGTCTGGGCGAAGTACAGGAAATGATCGACATCTGCGATTTCGCCGTCGGTCTCTCACGCCAGCTCTACGGCCTGACCATTGCAACGGAACGGGCAGATCATCGCATGATGGAAACCTGGCATCCGCTTGGTGTCGTCGGCATCATCTCTGCCTTCAACTTCCCGGTTGCGGTCTGGGCCTGGAATGCGGCACTCGCGCTGGTCTGCGGCAATGCCACCGTCTGGAAGCCCTCTGAGAAGACGCCGCTGACAGCACTGGCCACGCAGGCAATTTTCGAGAAGGCGCTCAAGCGTTTCGTGGCTGAGGGCGGAAAAGCGTCGGCCAACCTCTCGACACTCCTGATCGGAGGCCGCGATATTGGCGAAGTTCTGGTCGACCACCCGAAGGTGCCACTGGTTTCTGCGACTGGTTCCACCGCCATGGGTCGCGCCGTTGGACCGCGGCTGGCGAAGCGCTTTGCGCGCGCTATTCTGGAGCTGGGCGGAAACAACGCCGCCATCATTACCCCGACAGCGGACCTGGATCTGACGTTGCGGGGCATTGCCTTCGCTGCCATGGGGACCGCCGGTCAGCGCTGCACGACGCTTCGTCGTCTTTTTGTCCACGACAGCGTTTATGAAAACCTCGTGCCACGCCTGAAAAAGGCCTACCAATCGGTTACGATCGGCAATCCAACGGTTGACGGCAATCTTGTCGGCCCGCTGATCGACAAGGCCTCATTCGAACGGATGCAAAAGGCCATCGAAGCTGCCAAAGCGGAAGGCGGCACAGTGACCGGCGGCGAACGCGTTCTCGAAGCCGAAGCTGCTGATGCCTATTACGTTCGTCCGGCCATTGTCGAGATGCCATCCCAGTGCGGCCCGGTTATTGAGGAAACCTTCGCGCCTATCCTCTATGTCATGAGGTATTCCGACTTCGACGCCGTGCTCGACCTGCACAATGGTGTGCCGCAGGGCCTGTCGTCGTCTATTTTTACCAATGACATGCGCGAGGCGGAAACCTTCATCTCGGCACGAGGATCCGATTGCGGCATCGCCAATGTCAATATCGGTCCGTCAGGCGCTGAAATCGGTGGCGCCTTTGGCGGTGAAAAGGAAACCGGCGGCGGTCGAGAATCCGGCTCCGATTCGTGGAAAGCCTATATGCGCCGCGCGACCAACACGCTGAACTATGGCCGGACGCTGCCGCTCGCCCAGGGCGTCAAGTTCGATATCGCCTGACAGGCAGGAGGCACCGCATGGCTGAAACGCTCAATCTTCTCACCGATATCGAGGGCTTGAGTGTCGGCCATGCGACCGACCTGAACCTGGGGTCAGGAGTCAGTGTCGTTGTGTTCGATGAACCGGCGGTTGCTTCCGGTACCGTTCTGGGTGGCGCACCCGGCGGACGAGACACCGCTCTTCTCGATCCAGTCATGACGGTGGAAAAGGTTGACGCACTGGTCCTTTCCGGCGGCTCGGCCTTTGGCTTGGATGCCGCAGGCGGTGTACAGGCAGGTCTTCGCGAAATTGGACGCGGCTTGCAGGTTGGTACGACGCGCGTTCCGATCGTGCCGCAGGCAATCCTCATGGATTTGTTGAACGGCGGCAACAAGGATTGGGGCCTGCATTCGCCCTATCGAGACATGGGGTATGAAGCATTCAAGGCGGCTAGGTCTGGCCGTTTTGATCTTGGAACAATCGGGGCAGGCACAGGCGCAACCACAGCAACCTTCAAGGGCGGCTTGGGTTCGGCGAGTGCAATGACCTCCACCGGCCATCGAATCGGAGCCCTCGTTGCGGTCAATGCGCTGGGAACGGCGACCGTTGGCGAAGGTCCGCATTTCTGGGCTGCTCCTTTCGAACAGGGTGATGAATTCGGTGGCCTTGGTCTTCCTCCGAAATTCACTGCAGATCATCTGACACTACGCCTGAAGGGCGTGAATCTGACGGCAACGACAATAGGGTTAATCGTAACCGATGCCATCCTGACCAAGGCACAGGCGCATCGGCTATCCATCATGGCCCAGGATGGTCTAGCGCGTGCCATCATGCCTGCTCATCTGCCTGCGGATGGCGACACGGTCTTTGCGGCCTCCACGGCCAGACGTTCTTTGGCACAGCCATCCGATTTCATGGAGCTTTGCCATCTGGCGACGCTAACATTTGCCCGGTCAATCGCCCGCGGCGTTTACGAGGCGCGCGCACTCCCCTCTGAAAACAGCCAAAAAGCCTGGCGAGACCACCACACATAACCTGACGAAAGGTCCGTCTCAGGCCGGCTGCACGCTTGTCTTCATGACCCGCACAGTTATGAACCAGAAGAGGATCCCGACAGCGATCAGAATTCCGGCAATTGCATATTGAACGGGATCACGACCCGTCCATGGACCAGCGAGAAAAACGCAGCTGATCGCGCCAAGGACAGGCACGATTGTAGGCGTGCGAAAATGCCTATGCTCTACTTTGTCTTTACGCAGAACCAGCACGGCGACGTTGACAATCGCGAAAACGCAGAGAAGAAGCAGAGCAGTGGTTCCCCCGAGCGCGGGCACAGCACCGACGAAAGTGATCAGCAGAACGGCGATCAATGTCGTGAAGAGAATGGCGATATAGGGAGTTCGTCTTTCCGCATGCACACGACCGAGCAAGGCTGGCAGGACGCCTTCTCTGGCCATTCCGTAGATCAGCCGACTCGCCATCATCATGTTGATCAGAGCTGAATTTGCGACGGCAAACATGGTGATGATGCCAAAAACGCTGATTGGAAGGCCCGGCGCCCCCGCCTGAACGACTTTAAGCAGAGGCGTCTCGCCCTCTCCAAGATCCGCCGCGGGGACGAGAGTAATGGCCGATATGGCAACCAGGACATAAATAATCCCTGTTATGATCAACCCACCCAGCAACACCTTGGGAAAGATGCGGCTTGGCTCCTTGCACTCCTCTGCCATGTTGACCGAATCTTCGAACCCTACCATCGCAAAGAAGGCCAGGGTGGTACCTGCGATAACAGACCAGAAGATGCCATGATCTTCAGCAGGCTGGAATGTGAATGCGCGGGAAACATCTCCCTGTCCCCCCATAATCGCCCATAAGCCGATTCCGATAATGATCAGCAAACCGCTCAACTCAACAATAGTGAGCAGCACATTAACCTTCACGCTCTCGCCAACGCCTCGAAAATTCACGGCTGCAACCAAGGCGATGAATGCCAGTGCCACCAGCGTGACAGTCAGCCCGCCGGAAGCAACGCCGGTTGATGCCACGAAATTTGCAGCAAAGGCTCGTGAAGCGGTCGAGGCAGACGTGATACCCGACGACATTACCGCGAACGCAACGAGGAAGGTAAGGAAATGAATACCGAACGCCTTGTGCGTATAGAGGGCGGCGCCCGCAGCCTTTGGGTATTTCGTGACCAGTTCCAGGTAACTGAATGCCGTGAGCAAAGCGACACCGAAAGCGACAAAAAAGGGTAGCCAGACTACACCACCAACCTCGGCAGCCACCTGTCCGGTCAGCGCGTAAATGCCTGTCCCAAGAATATCGCCGACAATGAAGAGAAGCAGGAGGCCGGGCCCCATGACCCGTTTGAGTTCATGGGCCTTACCCAGGTTTTCCGCCATCGCGCTGTCTTTCATGCTGACCCTCCCGCGCATCTTGGAACCTGCATACGGACAACGAAATCTCTCGATGCAGTTCCAGGCAGTAGTTAGTGCGGACGCCCCCAATTCCGAGTAGGTCAAAGACGGAAAAGCAGGAAAGGATCGTCCTCGATCACGCCAGCAGTGCTTCCTTCTCTCGAAGGCACGGCTCCAGACGTTGAGCAGTTCTGGATCATGTTCAATTTGGGACATTTCAGGGTTGATGGTGGAAAGTGCCTGGTTCTCCGATGGCACGCAGGCTTTCGGGATCTGCAAAGAAAATCGATCAGGCATGTGACAGAATTGGTCTGCACCATCGTTGACCGACGAACCGCCGAGGAACTGCGCCTGATCTATAGTTGATGACCATATTCATGTATCATCTAACTATCTCGAATAGCATCTGAATTAGAAACTGAGAAGCTTAAACGTTAACCATGTTTGTTATCCAAGCTTAACAAAAAATTAATAATAACTCTTCGCAGATGCGGTAGGTCTGATAATGTGTCGGCTAAGCGGCTGAGGGTTATGCACATGGCGGAAGTGACGGACTACGAGCGTTTGGCCTATCAACTTATAAAAGGCCATCCAATTTTGGGACAGTTTCCGGAAGGGCTGGATGACGAAAAACGTGTCAACGCGACACATGTCAGAGAGCGCCGCGAAGGCCTGCCGCCAGAACTCAGCTTCGCTCTCCGAGAGTGGGAAAATCTCAAGATCAAGGTCGATCCGGCGAACCGGACACTGTGGTACTACATGACGCCACACTCGGCGCCCAGTTTCACACCAGGCCTGCTGAGCGATCTCATCGATTTCCGTAACACGGTTCAGTCCATCTATCATCGCACCCCAGCGGAACAAAAACTGCTCTATCTGGTAAGCGGCTCCGGCCTGCCAGGCATTTATAACCTGGGCGGAGATCTAGGGTATTTTGCACAGCACATCCGCTCGAAGGACCGCGAGCGTCTGCGCCGTTATGCGCATGATTGCATCGATCTGATGTACTCCTGCGCCAGCAGCCTGGGCCTTCCTATCATCCTGATATCCCTTGTTCAGGGGGATGCGCTTGGCGGAGGTTTCGAAGTTGCTCTCTCGTCAGACATCATCATCGCGGAACGTTCTGCAAAGTTCGGTCTTCCCGAGATCCTCTTCAATCTCTTTCCGGGCATGGGAGCCTACAGTTTCCTATCCCGCAAGCTGGATCCAGCTCGTGCGATGAGGATGATCACCAGCGGCAAGGTCTACACGGCAGAAGAACTGCAACAGATGGGCCTGGTCGAACTTGTCGTCGATGATGGAAAAGGCGAGGAGGCGGTTCGGGACTATATCGCCCGCAACAGCCGCAAGCACGCCATTCACAGGACCATCCGAGATGTAGGACGCCGAGTCAATGCGCTTACCTATGAGGAGCTTCGAGACGTCGTCGATCTGTGGGTGGACGCTGCGATGAATCTGGATGAACAGGATTTGCGAAAGATCGAGCGTTTGCGAGCCGCTCAGGCCAAGCGGGTTGGCTTGATCTGACTATACTCCTCTTCAGGATGCCCGCCTCTTGCGTGAATCCAGCTCCTGCCGGAAGCGATCGATTTCCTCGTGCAATTCATGAACGTGGATTTCGCCGCTTTCACTGAGTTCACGGTCGGCAATCTCCCGCCAATCCAGGCACATTTGGTAAATGCGCATGGCGCCGACATTTGCCGCGGCGCTGCGCAAGGCATGCGCAGAATTGCGGAACTCCCCGACATTCTCCTCTGCGACGGCATTTGCGAGCGCCTTCATGGCATTGGCAGAATCGTCCACGAATTGCGTCAGCAAAGCGTCAACGAATTCATCACCACCAAGCTGCGCCAGAGCGGCAGTTGTCCCGGTGTCGATGACCGGCTGCTCTAACGTCGAGGGGGGATGCGCGTCTGTGCCGGTCTCCTCGGATGATTCGCGCGCAACAGGAATGGCGCCATCGAGCAGACGATCAATCTCAGCAAGCAACCGCTTCGGCTCGATTGGTTTCGTCAGGCACTCCATCATGCCGGCATCGAGACATCTTTGTCGAGCCTCTCCGGTCGCATCTGCTGTAAAGCCGACAATTGGGATCGCAACCGTCCCGAGGGATGCGAACCGATAGAACTTCGTCGCCTCGACACCGTTCATGACGGGCATATTGACGTCCATCAGCACGAGGTCGAAACCACCCTTCAGCATCAGCTCTACTGCATTCTCGCCGTTATCGGCGATCTCGAAGGTGTGACCACCGCTCTCCAGTGTTTTGGCGATGACCATCTGATTGGTCTTGTTGTCATCCGCAATCAAGATTCGGTATCCGGCCGTGGCGGTAGGCTGGTCGTCCAGAATCAGGGGCGCTCCGCTCAAACCGGCCAGATGCTTCGCCAGCTCCATGTCACTGCCATTGGTCACCGCGACAAAGAGGTTCCGGTCGAAGTCTGGAACCGGCAAAACGGGATCGACGAGTAGAACGAGAACCGGCTCGTCTTCTCCCTTGTCCGGCTGCAGCAACGCGTGGGCGACTTCGACCGCCGTCGGATCTGTCAAGGCGGCATCGATCAATACAGCGGGACGCGAGATTCCCTTCGCTTGAAGCGAACGGATGCGGGCTATGGCAGCCTCTAAGCCGGTGACAGGTGACAGTCCCGCGACAAGTGCACCGACGTGATGCCGTTGCGATACGAGTATCGGAGCCGCTTCGGATCGATCCGGCGCCTCAGCCACGTCTACCGGCAGATGGAATGAGAAGACACTGCCACGACCCAGAGCGCTGGAGACGGAGATATCGCCCCCCATTGTACGTACGAGTTGGCGAACGATGGCCAGACCGAGACCTGTTCCGCCAAAACGGTCCATGATACTGCCATCAGCCTGTGTAAATCGCTCGAAAATGCGCCCATGAGCAGACGGATCGATACCGATGCCGGTGTCAACCACATCAATCAGCAGATCCCCGCGTTCATCCGTTTCCGAGCGGAACCCAATCTCGAGCCGCACATAGCCGTGCTCGGTAAACTTTACCGCATTACTGGCAAGGTTCAGGATGACTTCCTCAACATGGCGGCGATCGGCAACGACGGCCCGTGGCGTACCAGGCCGGATATGGATGGCAACACGCAAGCCCTTCTTACTTGCGCTGACGCCGATCATGGCCCGGACGTCGCGCAGCAACGCCGATACTTCGATTATTTCGCTCTTGATCGTCATTTGCCCGGACTCGATCCGTGCAAAATCCAGAACTGTTTCGATCAGTGACAGTAGCGAGCGCCCCGAAGCACCGATAACGCGAGCCATCTCATGCTGTTCAGTTCTCAGGCGCGCAGAGACGAGAAGATCCGCAAGGCCGATGATTGCATTGAGCGGCGTACGCAGCTCATGGCTCATGCTGGCCAGAAACAGGCTCTTCGATCTGCTGGCTTCCTCGGCCTGCTGCTTTGCTTCGGAGAGTTTTCGAATGAGCTTCGAGGTATAGGCGGGTATCACGATCAGTGCTGCTGCCAGTCCAATCGAAACGCTCGGCTGGCTCTGCCAGAATGGAGTGTTTGCGTAAACGACGCCGAAGCAGACAAGTGCCGTGACTGCCGCAATCGCCAGATATGTCAGGCCGAAACGAAAGCCATTTCCCAGCACGGCCCAGAAATAGACCAGAATGAATGCTGCACCAGCCTCGCCACTGATATGGACCCCGAAGGAAAACAGCCCCAGATCGGCAACGATACCAATGAGGCGGCGAACGTGGGAGACCCCGGGCGAAACAAGCAGATGAAGGAAAAGCGCGCCGGCAATCGCCTCAAAGACGAGGGCGGGAACGGCGGCAATCTGCAGGGCAGTCGTTGCAGCATCCGACCCCATCATGTGCGATATCACAAGATAGATCAGGAATGTCGACGACAGCAGCAGTCGATTAGCGGTCAGTTCATGCTCGGTATCAGGACGCTGCTTCAGGAGGGCCCGCATGTCATAAACGGATTGCGAGATCGACTGTCTGAAGAGGCGGCTGAAGTCATAGGGACGCAAGCCGGTCATGCTGTCAACTCGAGTTTACGACTGGCACGCACCATGGCGATGAAGTCTGTTGCGGGCATGGGCTTTCCGTAGAAGTAGCCCTGCATGACATCACATCCGTCTGCCTTGAGAAGATTTGCCTGCGCTTCGGTTTCAACACCTTCCGCAACAACCGTCAGGCCGAGGCTATGTCCAAGATTGGCGACCGTCCGAACGATCGCATGATCGCTCGGGTTATCGACCATATTGCGAATGAAGCATTGGTCTATCTTGATCCGGTCGAGCGGAAACTGCTTGATGTAATTCAAGGATGAATAGCCAGTTCCGAAATCGTCAACCGAAATGGTCGCACCGAGCTCAGCGATCTGCCGCAAGGTAGCGACTACCGACTCGCTGTCCTCCATGACGATGTTTTCCGTGATCTCGAGATCAAGGCAACGCGGATCGAGTTGCGTAGCAGAAAGTGCCTTGACGACCAGCGCCGAAACATTGACGCGCTGGAACTGGATAGGCGAAAGATTGACGCCGATCTTGATGGGACCAAGGCCCATTCGGTGCCAGGACTTGGCTTCACGGCACGCCTCCATCAGCACCCATTCATTGATCGGAACGATCATGCCGTTTTCTTCGGCGCGCGGCAGGAATTCGCCGGGCGACACCATCCCCCTGTCGGGACTGTTCCACCGCAAGAGCGCCTCAGCCCCGATGATCTGCCCTGTCGCTGAAGAGACTTGCGGCTGATAGTAGAGCTCGAACTCCTTTCGCTCGATGGCAAGGCGCAATCGACTGTCCAGCGCCGCGTGGTTGCGTGTGCGCTCGGCCATATTCGTTTCAAACAGCCGGAACTGATTCCCGCCCCTTTGCTTGGCCTGCTGAAGAGCAAGCTCGGCATTCTGCATGAGACGTTCATCCTCCGTTGCGTCGAATGGATAGAGAGTTACACCAACGCTTGCACCACAGGCCGCATCCTTGCCTCCAAACTCGAATGGCGCCCCAAGCGCCGTGACGATTCGATCTGCAAGATCGGCAGGCGGCATAGTGTGGCCGGAAATCGATTGGAGGAAACCGAAGTCGTCCGCTCCCACACGAGCAACGAAATCGTCAGGACCGGCAAGTGCAAGAAGCCTGCTGGCCACCTCCCGGAGGTAGGCGTCTCCGGCTTCGTGCCCAAGCAGATCATTGATGCTCTTGAATTCGTCAATATCCACGAGATGGATGGCAAAAGCACGATCACCGCGACGCGCGCGCGCAACTTCACGTCGCAGTCGGTCCTGGAAGAAATTGCGATTCGGCAGGCTTGTTACGGAATCATGTTGAAGAGCGTGCAACAGATGCTCGTCGGCCCGCTTTCGGTCAGTGATATCGAGTGCGCTTGTCACGACGCCCATGATGGCGTCGTGAGAGTCACGCAGTGGGCTCTTCGTGGTGAGGAAGACACGCTTCTCGCCAAAGCTGCTGGTCAGTTGGCGTTCGAAACTCATCAACGGCTGGCCGCTTCGAATGACCTTGCGATCCAGCAACCGGTTGGGAGCAATGAGATCCGGGTCCACCAGGGCATCGCTGCTTTTCCCGACAAGGTCAGCCGGATCGCAGCCGAAAAAGCTTCCCGCGAAGTGATTGGCGAACAGGATGCGACCATCCAGATCGCTTGCGCTGACCATGGCGGGGACAGTATCGATGACCTGCGCCAGTCTCTCGCTGGAATCGCGAAGAGCCGCTTCACGACTTTCCTCGCTACTGGCGAGCTCCTGAGCCAGAACTTCTGCACGGGATTCCAGCAGTAACTGCTGTTTGCGCAGTTTAAGAAGATTGCGTGCGCGGGTGACGAACTCCTGATGATCGACCGGGCTTTGAAGAAAATCGGTGGCGCCGGCCTCAAGCGCACGCATGCGGAAGCTTCGTTCCTCGTAAACCGTAATGACGATGACCGGGATTTCCGAAAAGCCGGGAAGCACGCGCAAGGCCCGGATAAAGCCTTCGCCATCCATGACGGGCATTTTGTAGTCGGTCACGATCAGATCAGGCACAAGGCCTTCACCGAACTCCTTCAGCGCGAGCGACGGATCTCCAAAAACACGGATAACCATGCCGTTTTCGATGGACGAGGCAAGCCTCTCGAAAATTCGGCGATTGGTCTCCTGATCATCGAGAATGACAATGAGGGGCATCAGGTTTCCGATATCATTTCGGCGCGCTTATCGCACGCCGACAAAATAATCCACGTGCGCTTTCGAACACACAGTTCGACAATTCGCTGATATTAGATCGGATACCCGTTAAGATTTCGCTACCAAGATATGCAACCAAATCAAAACAATACATTCATCCTCGCGTTGTATGTGTTAACGCGGGACGCATGTCACGGATCACAGAGTAAGCGTCTTATTTTAAAGGAAAATTGAATAGTTTGGCGCGATCGGTCAGGAGACGTCCGCAAGACACGACCGCCTGCCCGAGACAGACCGCGGATGAACAATGTCATGAGTGAGGACTATGACGCGTAAGGAAAAAGCCAATCGTCTGGACAAACTACGCAAACATTGGCACCGCGCCAACAGGCAGGAGCGGCTTGAGTTTCTCCGCGAATTGGAGGCACTCTCCGACAATCTAAACCTGGATGCCGGCAACTTCGTACCGGGAGATAGGAAACGCGAGCCGATAGCGAATGGTCGCTACCTGCTTCCTTCTGCGGTCAGCCGTATCGAAGCCATCCTTCGAAATCGCAAGATCGGACCTGCCGAACTGGTCGCCGAGATCGGTTTTCCGGAAGATACCATGGCAATGACCAAAGCGCTTGTCCGCGGCAGGAGCCTCCGGCTTATGATGATTTCAGCGCTCGCAAACTGGCTGAACGATAATGAGGTGGCAGTGCATGCCATTCAGCATGACGACTAAAGCATGGTCCACGCGAAAGTGTGCGGCGGTTTTTCGGTCACGACATGCGTAAAAACAAAAACTTAAAGCGTGTTGCTTGAGACTGATAAGCCGCAACACGCTTTAGAACCAGCGTGCTCAGAAATCGATTGCGCGCCCGTTTATTTCCCAATCGCCGAATCGCGCCGGGTCCGCGCCGCCACGACCTCCATGCTCGACAGGCAGGTCGACCGGCATCTCTCCCTTTCGACGTTCCTCCGCTTCGCGCAATGCACGTTGAGCTGCTGGCGACAGAGCCCTGATGCGTTCTGGAACCGCCGCATCGGCTGAAGTTGAGATTTCATTATCATTATCGGGTGCGGGCATGGCCATCACGTCCTTGTTTCAGATGGTCGAAGATCGAACCAGTTGAAATGAAGGTTCAGTTCACCACATCATTTATGCCTGTTCCGCCACAGTTTAAAGGCCATATTGGACGTCTGGAAGGTCACGACGATGAATACGATGCGCACAGCCATGCTATTGGCGTTCATGACAGCCCTGTTCATGGGGGTCGGCTTTCTGATCGGTGGCAGAGGCGGGATGATGATCGCCTTCCTCATTGCAGCTGGGATGAACCTGTTTTCCTATTGGAACTCGGACAGGATGGTTCTGTCTGCCTATCGGGCACAGCAGGTGGACGAAAGCAACGCGCCGGAATTTTTCCGCATGATCCGTGACCTCTCGGCCAATGCGGGTCTCCCCATGCCAAAGGTCTACATTTATGAAAGCCCTCAGCCGAACGCGTTTGCCACTGGACGCAATCCGCAGAACGCAGCGGTCGCCGCCTCGACAGGCCTTCTTCAACAATTGACCCCAGAAGAGGTCGCCGGCGTTATGGCGCATGAACTGGCGCACGTTCAAAACCGGGACACCCTGACCATGACGATCACAGCCACATTGGCTGGCGCCATTTCCATGCTCGGGAATTTCGCCTTCTTTCTTGGCGGAAATCGCGAGAACAACAACCCGCTCGGTTTCATCGGCGTTCTCGTCGCGATGATTGTCGCGCCATTTGCGGCAATGCTCGTACAGATGGCGATCAGCCGCACACGTGAATATTCTGCCGATCGCCGGGGAGCTGAAATCTGCGGTAACCCGCTTTGGCTGGCATCCGCCCTTGCAAAGATAGCGGGCGCTGCGCAGGTCATTCACAATGCAGATGCCGAAAGAAATCCGGCAACGGCACATATGTTCATCATCAATCCTCTCTCGGGCGAGCGAATGGACAACCTGTTTTCGACGCATCCGAACACCGAAAACCGTATTGCCGCCCTACAGTCCATGGCAGCCGAATTCCGTTCGTCTCCCTCGACGCAAACCTTCACGGCTGCTAGACCAGCCCGGACAACCCGCTCTGTTCCCAACACTGGTTCTACGCGGGGCAATAATGAACCGCGCAAAGGTCCCTGGTCTTGAACGAAAACACGCAGAGCAAGAAAAAAAAGCCTCAAGGCCATTCGGCGGTTCGTCCATCAAAACCATCCTCCGCGCCCCTGGAAGCAAAACCTGGCTTGGACGTCCGCGTGGCAGCCTCCAAAATCCTTGCCGCTGTAATCGACAAACGCACACCTCTGGACGGGATGCTGGACGCAGGACATGGCAATCCCGTCTACCAGGCGCTGAACGATGCGGATCGCGCGCTTTGCCGAGCGATCCTGAACGCCACGCTACGCCACTTGCCCCGAATTGAAGCCGCCTTGGCCGCAATGCTCGATAAATCACTCCCCGAGGGCGCCCGGGCGCTCCAGCATGTGCTGACGACGGCAGCGGCCCAGATCCTGTATCTGGATGTACCATCCCATGCAGCGGTGGATCTTGCAGTTGAACAGGCCAATCGCGACCCGCGCAATCGTCGCTTCGCCAAGCTGGTCAATGCCCTTCTTCGTCGTATGGTGCGTGAGAAAGACGCCATTCTGGAGGACGGCCGAAACATCTCTCCGATGCCCGCATGGTTCCTGAAGCGACTGGTAGCAGCCTACGGACCTGAAACAGCAAAAGAGATCGCTGAATCCCAACTCACGCCCGCGCCAATCGATCTGACAGTGAAGAGCAATGCAGAAGACTGGGCAAAGCGACTGAACGGTCGTCTCTTGCCGACCGGGACTGTTCGTCTAGCTGCATTCGATGGCGCCATTCCGTCACTACCCGGTTTTGAGGATGGGGAGTGGTGGGTTCAGGACGCCGCGGCCAGCATACCCGCACAGTTGTTTGGCAATGTTCAGGGCAAGCGTATTGCCGATCTCTGCGCAGCCCCAGGCGGAAAGACGGCTCAGCTTGTCGTTCGCGGCGCAAAGGTGACCGCCGTCGAGCAATCGGCAAATCGCGCCAAGCGTTTGGCGGAAAACTTTGCAAGGCTCAAACTAGACGCAGAGGTCGTTCACACCGACCTGTTTGCATTCAGACCGGTTGAACTGCTTGATGGCGTTCTGCTTGACGCACCCTGCTCGTCGACCGGGACCACCCGCCGACACCCTGACGTCCTCTGGACCAAGGGTGTTTCGGACATCGAGAAACTTGCCGACCTGCAGGCCAAGATGTTGCGGCACGCCATCACGCTGGTGAAACCCGGCGGCCTGATTGTCTTCTCCAATTGTTCTCTGGATCCACTCGAAGGCGAGAACGTCGTTCGCGATCTCTTGGCCGAAACGGATGCCATAGAGCGGATGCCTGTTTTGAGGGCGGATTGGCCGGGTCTGGAAGATGCCATCAATGATTCTGGCGAGTTCCGCACCTCGCCCGCAATGCTTCCGGCAGAAAATGGCTATGCGGGCGGCATGGATGGCTTCTTCGCGTGCATCCTGCGGCGTCGGTAAGGGTTTCTTCACCATAACAGGCCAGACTCGGCTGCCAAGGTGTAGCCCGCCATACTCCTCCGAGAGCGATGGGCGCCGGGCGATTCCAGCTCAAACGACAATCATCGCTTGGGTGTCTGGAAACACCTGAAACAATTTGTTGGAGCTTTTCGGGCGATTCGTTCGTATCGCTTGGCACGCCCTTTCTCACGCATGTCGGTATTCATGATGCAATTGGCCGAGCGCCGTACACGACTATCTCTGGCACTGATGGAGGCCCGACGACGCCTTGGTCGTCGCATGGCGAGCCTTTGCATGTCCATAGGTCGAGCGTCGCAGGGAGTCCCTGAGCGTTTGATCGTTGCTCCAACTGATTTGCGCGCCGTTGATCCCTTCATCGCGGAGGAGATCCTGGCTGGCCGATTTCCGCTGGCTGGGCGCTTGCTGGAGGTCGAAAACGATTCGCCCTTTCTGCAACATCTTCCGTCCAAGGCCTTTGCAGAGCGCCTGCACGCCTTCTCCTGGATGCGGCATATGCGGGCACTCAAAACGGCCAAGGCGCGCAACCAGACGCGGGCCATCATTTCGTCCTGGCTCGCGATCCATGGTCACCACACAAGCGGCATAGCTTGGGAGCCACATGTCACGACGGAGCGCGTCATCGCCTGGCTGTCACACTCGCCGGTGGTGCTGAACGGCGCGGAAGCCAGCTTCTATCGCCGCTTCATGAAGAGCCTGGCCTTCCATAGGCGATATCTGCGCAAGATTTCCACCTGTGTGGGCGAAGGCGAAGTGAAGCTGCGAATCCACATCGCGCTCGCGATGATGTCGCTTGCCATGCCATCTTCTGCCAAGCTGGTGCTCAAGGATGGTCAGAAACTCGATCGCGAGCTGGAGAGACAGGTTTTGGCGGACGGCGGACACATCTCCCGAAATCCCCGCACCGCGCTGGAAATCCTGCTCGATCTTTTGCCGCTGAGGCAAACTTATATCAACCTGGGGCAGGATGTTCCCACCAAACTTATCCCCACGATCGACCGCATTTATCCGGCATTACGCTTCTTCCGTCACCAGGATGGAGATCTGGCACTTTTCAATGGAGCGACAGCCACTCCGGCGGCCGAACTTCTCGCAGCCCTGCGTTACGACGAAACCGGCGGCAAGCCATTCAAGGCGCTTCCTCATAGCCATTTTCACAGGCTCGCCGCCGGTGAAACCACAATCATCGTCGATACGGGCAAGGCCCATCGGCTGGATATCTCGCAGACTACCCATGCGGGTTGTCTGTCGTTTGAGATGTCGGCTGGCAGAAGCCGGTTCATCGTCAATGCGGGTATGCCACGCTTTGCGAACCGCAACTATCGGTTGATGGCGCGTTCGACCGCAGCGCACTCCACAATCACACTTGGCGAAACCTCCTCGTCGCGAATCCTGCAATCGAACTTGCTGGGACCACTCATTCTGGACGGAATCGAAGAGGTGACTGCTGAAAGGTGGGAGGACTCCTACGGCAACGATTGGCTGAAGGCGAGCCATGACGGCTATGTGAGACCCTTTGGCTGGGTGCACCGACGCGAGATCGGGCTCGCGGCGAAAGGAAACAAGATCAAGGGCCACGATCATTTCTTCCGTTCCGAAGATCAGATCGAACAGCTTCATGACGAGACCATCGCCGCAACCGCCCGCTTCCACATCCATCCATCGATCCTCCTGACGAAACTGCATGAAGACACCGTCATGCTAGAGGGCGCGGATGGTGAAACCTGGCTTTTCTCGGCACCGGGACAGACTGTGGATATTGAAGACGACGTCTTTTTCGCAGACGTGACCGGCATCTGCCCCAGTCAGCAGTTGGTAATCGAATTTACCCTGCCTCAAACGACAGATCTTCGTTGGATGCTAAAGAAACAAGGGTAGAACTGATTCGCATTCCCTCGAAGGTCAAGCTGTGCTAGGCGGCGCGCATGAAAAAGGCGCCAGCTGACGGGCGTCCCACCTGAACGGAGTGACCGATGGCCGTTGTTTCCAAAATGATCCCTGCCCCTGACAAAGTGAAGATCCGCACGGCGCTCTTGTCCGTCTCGGACAAGACCGGCGTCGTGGAGCTCGCACAGGCCCTCAGCAGCCACGGAGTACGTCTTCTTTCAACCGGCGGCACCTTCAAAGCGCTGGCCGCAGCCGGTCTCGAGGTCACCGACGTGTCGGATGTCACCGGCTTTCCTGAAATCATGGATGGTCGCGTCAAGACGCTTCACCCCGGTGTCCATGGCGGACTTCTCGCCATTCGCGACGATGCGGATCACGTCAAGGCTATGAATGACCACCAGATCGGCGCGATCGATCTCGCAGTCATCAACCTCTACCCGTTCGAGGAAGTCCGTGCCGCAGGCGGCGACTATCCGACCACAGTCGAGAACATCGATATCGGTGGTCCGGCCATGATCCGCGCAGCGGCCAAGAACCACGCCTATGTAACGGTGGTCGTCGATCCGCAGGATTATCCGCAACTCATTCAGGCGCTCGCGACGGAAGACGGCCAGACGGCCTACGCTTTCCGCCAGAAGATGGCAGCCAAGGCCTATGCCCGCACCGCTGCCTACGACACGATGATTTCCAACTGGTTCGCTGAAGCCCTCGACATCGAGATGCCGCGCTATCGCACACTGGGTGGGGTTCTCTCGCAGGAAATGCGCTACGGCGAAAATCCGCACCAGTCAGCAGGCTTCTACCTGACAGGCGACAAGCGCCCAGGCGTTGCGACCGCCTCGCTCATTCAGGGCAAGCAGCTTTCTTACAACAACATCAACGATACGGATGCAGCCTACGAACTGGTCGCCGAGTTTCCTTCGGAAAACGGTCCCGCATGCGCTATCATTAAACACGCCAACCCTTGTGGCGTTGCGATCGGCGACTCGCTGGTGGAGGCCTATAAGCGGGCTCTGGCCTGCGACAGCACCTCCGCTTTCGGCGGCATCATTGCCCTGAACCAGACCCTCGATGCCGCAACGGCAGAAGAGATCGTCAAGCTGTTCACTGAAGTCATCATCGCGCCCGATGTAACGGATGAAGCCAAGGCCATTATCGCCCGCAAGCCGAACCTGCGTCTGCTGACTGCTGGTGGCTTGCCAGACCCGCGCTCGCGCGGCCTGACCGCCAAGACGGTGTCGGGTGGTCTGCTGGTCCAGACCCGTGACAACGGTATGGTGGAAGACCTCGATCTGCGCGTCGTGACCAAGCGTGCGCCGACCGAGCAGGAACTGATCGACATGAAGTTCGCCTTCAAGGTGGGCAAGCATGTGAAATCCAACGCCGTGGTCTATGCCAAGAACGGCCAGACTGCGGGCATCGGCGCCGGCCAGATGAGCCGCGTCGATTCTGCCCGTATCGCTGGCCTGAAGGCGGAAGAAGCCGCCAAGGCCATGGGCTGGGCCGAGCCTATGACACGTGGCTCCGCTGTCGCTTCTGAAGCTTTCCTGCCCTTTGCGGATGGCCTGCTGTCGATGATCGCAGCAGGCGCCACGGCCGTCATACAGCCGGGCGGCTCCATGCGCGATGAAGAAGTGATTGCCGCGGCAAATGAGCATGGTGTCGCCATGGTCTTCACCGGCATGCGCCACTTCCGGCATTGATGTCGTTCAAAGATCCCGCGGCCGACAGATCGGCGGCGGGATCTTTTGCCTTTCGTCAGTCGGACGATTTGGCGGGATAGCGTGTGGCAAGAAGCAACAGGAATCCAGCTCCGAGAAAAACGATCAGCGTGGCCATGCCGAGACGGGCAGACCCCGTTGCATAGGTGACGATGGAAAATGAAAGCGTTGCCAGAAAGCTGGTAGCCCGACCGGAAAGCGCGTAAATCCCGAAATAGCGTCCAGCCTCGTCTACAGAAATGCTCCTGGCCAGATAAGAGCGTGAAGAGGCTTGAACAGGTCCGAACGCGGCACCGATCAGCACGCCGAAAATGAGATAGGCTTTCTCCGCCGACGTAGCGAAAGGGCCTCCGCTATCGACCGCAGGCAGCGAAACAAGACCGAAGATCGTGTAATCGATCCCGGTGGAAACAATGCCGGTCGTCGCAAGGATCAGGAGGATAAGGCTCCCGATCACCACGCGCTTTGAACCCATGACACGATCCAGGCGCCCGGCGATCAAACAACTGAAGATGGCCACAACATTGATCAGTATCCCGAAGAGCCCGATTTCAAGCGTTGCCCAGCCGAACATGCCTGCCGCAAAGGCACCGCCCAGAATCAGCACGCCATTCACGCCGTCCTGATAGAGCATGCGGGCAATTAGAAAGCGCAGGGTCATCTGACGGTGGGTGACGAGTTCCGCCACAGTGCTTTTTAATTGCGCGACACCTGCCCCAACGGCCTGGCGCAGGGGAAGGCCACGTGCGGCATCTGGTGTAAACAGGAACATTGGCAGTATGAAAATCAGATACCAGAGTGCCGCAAGTGGCCCGGTAATGCGAGCATCTTCCCCCTGCAACGGGTCTAGACCGAAGAGCGGAGAGAGGCCAAGCAGCGTTTTGCCGGTTGATGTATCACCAGCCAGAAATCCGACGACGAGTATCAGGACAATCATCCCACCGAGATAGCCGAGACCCCATGCAGTGTTGGAAATGCGACCAACCTCTCGCTCCGGTACCAGCCGCGGCATCATGGAATCATTGAAGACGATGGAAAATTCCGCTGCGATCGAGGCGAGGATCATGAAGGTGACGGGCCATAGAAGCGACGACCCAGGCGCTGCAAACCAGAGCATCGAAAGCGATGCAATCTTGATGATCGCGAAAAACAGGATCCACGGCTTGCGCGCGCCTGACTGATCCGCGATTGAACCTAGTACAGGTGACAAAACGGCGATGATGATCGAGGAGACCGTCGCCATGTTGCTCCACATGGCTTGTGCCGAAATCGGATCTTCCGTCAGTCGGGCTACGAAATAGGGGCCGAAGACAAACGTCGTGACGACAGTAAAAAAGGGCTGGGCTGCCCAGTCGAACAGCATCCAGCCCCAGATTCCGCGAGATGAAGCACGTGGCACCATCCCGGTTTGCGATATGATCACGCGGCCCTCTCCAATAAACTTGAAGCGAAGCCTTGCCGGCTTGCCCCGTTACCGGCTGCGACCAAAGGCAAGGTCCCAGCCGGACTTCAGGCGCTATAGGATCACCGAACCTGCGATTGGGCAAGATCGGTAAACAGGCTCGCTGCTACCATCATCTTCGCCAGCGACGTTTCACCGCCTTCGCTCAGCGCCAGCAACTCACTGCTGATGCGGTTCAGCCGAAGACGATCACTTGCCAGCCAAGCCTCCAGGGGACGCTTCTCGCTTCCATAGCCAGCCAGAGCAGCCGACACGATATCGCGTCGCGCTGTTGCAATCTGCTGCAGGCTACGCACCAAAGCCAGGTTCTCGTAGTGATCTGCCGGGCTGAAACGCTCACCTGCATCCAAGAAGCGATTGACCCGGAACGTATCGGTCACGCTGAAATAGACTTCGGTCGCCCGAGCGAGTGGTGCGCCACTGCGATCGGAGATAAGCATGATCTCCGGCACCAGGACGAGATTGGGAAGAAGATCCAGCTCGGTAGCCAGTTCCGTAGGCACACCCTTCGGCCAGTCTGTTGAATCAATCGCCGTCTTGGAGATTGCAGAGCGCAGGCTTTTCAAACCGGAACGGATGTTCTGGACAGCTTCAGCCACTGGCAAGGTAGTCACACCGGTCTGCAGGATGAAGATGGTAGCGCCCATGAAGATTTCACCGATGCGCTCGTAGAGGTCGTTTTGAACCTCGCCATCAAGCTTGCTGTCGAGTCCATCAACAGCAGCCCATAGTTTGGGCAGATCAAATGCATCGCGGGCGATGAATGCAGCCTTCACGGCATCCACCAGACCACGACCACTGATATCGCTCATCATCTGTGCGAAGCCGGGACCACCACGGTTGATGACTTCATTTGCCAGAATGGTCGCGATAATTTCGCGACTGAGACGGTGATGGGCAATATCCTCCGCAAATGTCTTCTGCATCTGCTTGGGGAAATAGCCTGTCAGCACCGCACCAAAATAAGGATCATCCGGCAGCTGGCTCGCCACGATCGCATCAAACAACACGATCTTGGCGTAAGACAACAGAACGCCGACTTCCGGCCGCGTCAGCGGCTTGCCGCTAGCATAGCGATCGGCAAGTTCGGCATCATCCGGCAGCATTTCCACCTTGCGGTTCAACTCGCCACGGCTTTCGAGCGCAGACATCAATCTTGCAAGCTCTTCGCGGTTCCGTAGACCACGGCGTGCCGTGAGCGAAATTGCCAGAGACTGCAGGTAGTTGTTGCGCAAAACCAGATGGCCGACATCCTCTGTCATTGAGGCCAGCAGCTTATCGCGCTTGTCGCGCGGCAAGCGGCCATCCTGCATGGCGGGGCTGAGCGCAATCTTGATATTCACCTCGACGTCTGATGAGTTGACGCCGGCGGAGTTATCGATGGCATCCGAGTTGCAGCGTCCACCGTTCAGCGAATAGGCAATGCGGCCCTTCTGGGTCACACCGAGGTTTGCCCCTTCGCCGATGACCTTGGCGCGCACTTCGCCTGCCGTAACGCGGATCGGGTCATTGGCACGATCGCCCACTTCGGTATCCGTTTCGGAAGGAGCCTTGATGTAGGTGCCGATACCGCCGAACCACAGAAGATCAACAGGGCTCTTCAGGATCGCCGTCATGATCTCGAAGGGTGTCGCCACATCCTTGTCGATATGGATCGCAGCCTTGGCCTGTGGCGTCAGCTTCACCGACTTCTCGGAGCGCGAGATGATCATCGCGCCCTCAGAAAGCACGGACCGATCGAAATCCTGCCAGCTTGAGCGAGGCAGAGCGAACATGCGCTCGCGCTCCTTGAAGGTCTTTTCGATATCCGGGTTCGGATCAATCACGATGTCGCGGTGATCGAAAGCGGCAATGAGGCGGATCTGCCGCGAGAGCAGCATACCATTGCCGAAAACATCACCCGACATGTCGCCCACACCCGCCACAGTGAACGGAGTCGACTGAATATCGATATTCATTTCGCGGAAGTGGCGCTTGACGGCCTCCCAGGCTCCACGCGCCGTGATGCCCATTTTCTTGTGGTCGTAACCGGCAGAACCGCCAGAGGCAAACGCGTCATCCAGCCAGAAGCCTGCTTCCTGCGCCAAACCATTTGCGGTGTCGGAGAAGGTAGCCGTACCTTTGTCGGCGGCCACAACGAAGTAGGGGTCGTCACCATCCAGACGCAACGTATCGGCGGGGCCGATGATATCGCCACCGACGATATTGTCGGTAATGGACAGCATCGTACGGATGAAGGTCTTGTAGGCGTCACGACCTGCGTTGAAGAACAGATCGCGCTGCGTTGGAGAAGGTAGCTTTTTCGGGAAGAAGCCACCCTTCGCACCGACCGGCACGATAACGGCGTTCTTGACCTGTTGCGCCTTCACCAAGCCCAGCACTTCAGTGCGATAGTCTTCACCGCGGTCAGACCAGCGCAACCCGCCACGGGCTACCTTGCCGAAGCGCAAATGCACGCCTTCCACTTCAGTGCCGTATACGAAGATTTCGCGGAAAGGCAGAGGCTGCGGCAACCCTTCCAGGCGGCTGGGGTCCAGTTTGAAGGCGAGAACAGCCTTCGGTTTTCCATCGGCATCCTTCTGGAAATAGTTGGTGCGCAACGTGCTGTCGATGAGGTTCACGTAGCGACGAAGCGTCCGGTCGTCGTCCAGGTTGGGAACAGCAGTGAGTGCGCCTTCGAGTGCTGCATGATGATCCGTCAGTTTCCGTTCACGCTGCTTGTCGCCGATGCTTGGATCGAAGCCGTCGCGGAACAGTTCGAACAGACGACGGCTGATCTGCGGATAACGCGCGAGGGTGTCCGCGATATGGGCCTGTGAGTAGACAATGCCTGTCTGGCGCAGATAGCGGGCAAACGCACGCAGGACATTTGTCTCACGGACCGAGAGCCCGGTGAGCAGCACCAGTCTGTTGAAGCTGTCGTTATCGACGGCGCCGGAGAAGGCGGCGAGAAACGCTTCCTCCACCAATGGCGCTTCTTTCACCATGTCGATGGAGCGCTGTTCCGTCAGCTCCAGCTCCATGTCATGCACGACGATGCGCTTGCCATCCGCCTTCAGGAACAGATCGAACGTCCGTTCGCTGACAACCTGGAAGCCGAGGTTTTCAAGAAGCGGAACGCGGCGCGACAGAGCCAGATGTCCGTCAGCATGGAAAATCTTGAGGGAAAGAACCTTGCGACTTTCGTCCGCAAGTTTGCGCTCATAGAGCGCAATGCGGATGGATTCACCCTGCCCGCAGGCCAGGATATCGTCCAGATCCTCTACCGTTTCTGCTGGCGTGAAGGCTTCCTGGAAGGCATAGGTCGTTTCCAGCTGCGGTACGTGGGGGCCAGCGAGAGCAACAAACTGCTCCTCCCAAGGCGTCGAGATATCGCGAATCGCATCTTCCAGCTTGCTCTGGGCGACACGCGGCGTCTTGCCGTCGCGGCGGCCAATGATGAAGTGTACGCGCGCTGTACCGCCTTCCGGGAATGCCGGATAATAGGCTGAAACATGCCCCTGGAAAACCTCGGCCAGATAGTGACCGATTTTCTCGCGAACGACAGAGTCGTAGTTTTCACGTGGAACATAGACAAGGATGGATACGAAGCGATCGAAGTGGTCGATACGAGCCAGAGCCCGCACGCGCGGACGCTCCGCCAGTTCCATGATCTGCTCGCAATAGCGCGCCAGAAGATCCGGATCGATCTGGAACAGATCATCGCGCGGATAGGATTCCAGCGTGTTCTTGAGCATGCGCCCGGAATGGCTCAAGGGGTCGAAGCCGAAATGCTCTTCGACCTTGGCGACCTTCTCACGCAACAGCGGAATATCGATGACAGAATGCGTATAGGCGGTCGCGGTGAACAGCCCGACGATCCGCAATTCGCCGGTCACCTTGCCCTCAGCGTCAAAGCGCTTCACGCCAACGTAGTCCATGTAGGCACGGCGGTGAACGACGGATTTCACATTGGCCTTGGTGACAATGAGATAATCCGGCCCCTGAAGAAACTGCAGGATTTCCGGCGTCGTGGTGACCTTGTCCTTGCCTTGGCGCAGCACCAGAACATCCGGATCAGAGAGAATTCCAAGACCACGGCCCTTGCCACGCTCGACGGTCGCGCTTTCGCCATCGCCGGAGTAGATATACTCACGCATGCCGAGGAAGATGAAATTGCCGTCGCGCAGCCAGCTCAGGAAGTCCAGTACCTCCGTGCGCTGCATCTTGCGGCCGCGCGCCACATTGTCCGGCAGTTCATTCATGGCAGCGTCGAGAAGATCCAGCATCGGCTTCCAGTCGCTGATCGCCGAGTGTACGCGGTCCAAGACCTGACGCAGGCGTTCGATCAGCGATTCGGCCTGCTCATCGCTCAGAAGCGCCAGATGGATCTGAATGAAGCTGACATGCCGTGCATTGGCCTGACTGCGCTCATGCGAATATAGCTTTGGGGAAGAGCCCGGCTCAAAATCCAGAATAGGATGGACCGCGAGCGTAATATCTCGATGCGTGCTGGTCACCTCACCCATGACGGAATCGAAGAGGAACGGCATATCCCGGTCGATAATGGTGAGGATCGATACGCGCTGACCATCAGGCTGAACGTCGTCTGAGGACGAAACGGTGATTCTAGCCGCATCGCCTTTCCAAGCCTTCAGCTCCTCGCCTGCATGACGCGCGGCGGCAGCCAGCATCTCCGGCGTATAGGCGGCGATATCATCGTTACTCGCCCGCCCGAACAGGATTGCCGGATCGATAAGGACCCCGCTATGGTCCGTCAGCACAGTTTGCGCCAACTCGATCTGCTTTTCCCGTTTCGGATTTTGCCTTACGGCCATGATTTCCTCCCATAGAGTTGTTTTTTGTATGAGATATTGAGGAATTTCTTGAATATTGCAGCCATATCAAAGCTGCATGGCAGCCTTTGGACAAGTTTTGGCAGAATTCAATACGTTTTGTTGGCGCGACCGTTGTAAAATCGATTCAACCGCTTCGAAAGGGTGCCGAATTTGATGAAAAACGATCAAAGCGCAGTCATTGTCATCTCAAGTCACGTGATTCGCGGGTCCGTTGGCAATCGTGCGGCCGTGTTCGCATTGGAGACGATGGGAGTTCCCGTATGGGCCATGCCGACAGTTCTGTTACCCTGGCACCCAGGCCACGGACCATCGACCCGCATGGTGACACCGCCTGACACATTCGAACAGATGGTTGATGATCTTATTCGCAGCCCATGGACTGGAGAGGTCAAAGCCGTGCTCACCGGTTACTTTGGCCACCCGGATCAGCCAGCCGCCGTCGCCCGACTGATCAATGGGCTGCGTCAGAAAAATCCCGATCTCTTCTATGCCTGCGATCCGGTTATCGGCGACAGTGGCGGCCTCTATGTGCCGCAGGAAACTGCAGAAGCGGTTCGTGATCATTTATTGCCATTGGCGTCCCTGGCAACACCCAATCGCTATGAGCTTGCCTGGTTCGCCGAAGCCGACCTGGACACGAATACCGCCATTGTGGATGCTGCCATCGCGCTCGGTCCTTCGCGAATGCTGGTGACGTCAGCGGTCTCGCTGATGGCTGGCGGAACCGGCAATCTCTATATAAGCGGCAGCACTGCGCTTCTGGCGGAACATCGATTGATCGAGAAAGCTCCCAACGGGCTCGGCGATCTGCTCTCCGCCATCTTCCTTGCCCGATTGCTTTCCGGCATGTCTGAAGAGAAGGCCTTGCAACTCGCGACTGCCAGCGTCTTCGAGATACTGGCGCGAACTGCAAAACGCGGCGCCGACGAGCTTGGACTGGAAACGGACTCTGCGAGCCTGTCAGCACCGATGGCTATGGTGCAGATGCGACATCTTATGCACCCATCACGCGCAAAACGGCGATGAATATTGGCATGATAGACCTTAGAACCTCAATCCGAGCAGCGCATTTGTGATTAAAAGACAAAATTGTTGAGCGAGCCCCATTACGGGTTTAAGCGAGAGGCATTGAATTCATCTGAAGGATATGCCTGACCATGAGCGATTTTCCCGTCTCCCTGCTGAAAGGCTACGAAGACTTCATGAGCGGGCGATATGTGGAGGAGAGCGGGCGGTACCGCTCCCTCGCCGAAAAGGGTCAGAAGCCGCACACGTTGATGATTGCGTGCTGCGATTCACGGGCAGCACCGGAAACCATTTTCAACTGCGGGCCGGGCGAACTTTTCGTCGTGCGAAACGTCGCCAATCTGGTTCCGCCTTACGAGCCGGACGGACAGTTCCACGCAACCTCGGCAGCACTGGAATATGCGGTACAAGCTCTGAAAATTCGCGATATCGTCGTGATGGGCCACGGCCGCTGCGGCGGCATTCAGGCAGCGCTGGACCCAATGGACGAGCCCCTATCACCGGGTGATTTCATCGGCAAATGGATGGGCATGCTTCGCTCGACTGCCGACCAGATCCCAAGCACGGAGATCATGACACAGTCAGAGCGCCAGACAGCGCTCGAACGCGTTTCAATCCGCAATTCGATTGCAAATCTGAAGACCTTCCCCTGCATCCGCATTCTGGAAGAAAAGGGCAGCATGCGCATTCACGGGGTCTGGTTCGATATCTCGACCGGCGAGCTTTGGGTCATGGATGGAAAGACCGGTGATTTCATCCGGCCTCAGGCATAACGACCTCCAAAGTCATGACCTCCACCAGAGGTGGAGGTTTGAAACGCTGCGCTTGAACCGCTAGAAGCGGTTTTG
>NZ_STGA01000027.1 GCF_005222835.1 Rhizobium sp. FKY42
CCGCCCATCACCACCGAGTAATCACCGCCATAGCGGTAGAGCGGTCTTCGCGAGAGGCCTGCATTGCGCAGGTCTGCATCGACGTTCTGGAAGAAGGCACCGTCCATGACGGCAAAGATGCGGATATTGGGATCGTTCGCCTGCTCGCAGAGATAGCCGAGGAGAGCCTTGTGCGGCTCGGACAGGGAACGTGCCGGTGTTTCGTCATCCATGCAGACGGTTCATCCTCGTGTGGACGGGGAGGCGTTGCCGCCCTGCTGGGTCTGGCAGCCTGAACCGCCCGGACCTTCGTCACCGATGAAAACGTTGGATGATCCTGTTGCTGCGGTTCCGCCGCAGTCGATGGCATCGCCGATGCGTCCGGCCGGGCGACCGTTGATGAACACACTGGCGGAACCGCTCATCAGCGCCCGTGCGTGCGGTCCTGCGTGGCCCATTGTGCAAGCATGTGCAGCGTAACTGTCGCCAACGCGCATTGCATGCAACCCATTGGTGAATACGTCCGAGCTTCCGCCTGTGGCGGGTGTCGGCGGAAAATGGCACCCGTGGCCGGAGCCAATATCACCCTTCCGGTGTGCTGGCGGCATCTGTTCCCTTCTCGCAAAACGCGCGTTGCGGCGCTTTTATTTCGCGAAATAAGGGAACTGGCAATCCGGAATCTGCGACTTGTCGTCAGCGCGTCAGGCGTTGCCACCATGGACGGGTGGCGACGGCGTTCAAGCCGTCGCCAAGTGTGCTGTGGCGGTCAATGCCTCTGCCGCAAGTCAGCTTCCAGCACCATGCGCACATAGCGGGCGTAGGGAATGCCCTTGGCCTTCGCCTTGGCTCGTATTGCCTCCATGAGGATGGCGGGCAGGCGCATGTTCAGGGAAGCTTCCTTCTTTGCGACCTCGAACTGCATCGGCTTGAACTGCTTGAAATCGAGGCAGGACAGGTCTTGCTCCAGGAACGCTTCAGCTTCGGCATCAGTCTTGAACTCAGGTACTCGCTTCATAGCTGCTCGCCTCCTTTGCATGCATGTATCGCGCACTGATCGGACGGATGAGGGTGCCCCGACAGGCAAACGCCACGAACATGGCCCGACCATTGACGTAGCCAGCAGCAATGTGCCGGCTCTCGGCTGGTGTCGAATGCTTGATGTCGGGGGCTACTCGCGCCTGACCTTCCAGAAATAACCGCTCGATTTCTTCTCTCGAAACTCCGTGCTTCCCGCACTTCGGCCAATTGCCGTCATCCCAATCAAAGCCGGTTATATTCATCTGCAAAACATATAATTCTGTCTACACAAAAGCAATACATATGGTGCCGGTGCTGTAGTCGGGGTCTGAGTAGCAACGGAGCAGAAAACCTACATAAGGATTTTACGGCTCATCGTCCGGATCGGCGGCG
>NZ_STGA01000028.1:0-194007 GCF_005222835.1 Rhizobium sp. FKY42
AGCAAAACCGCTTCTAGCGGTTCAAGCGCAGCGTTTCAAACCTCCACCTCTGGTGGAGGTCATGACTTTTGGTCGATTTGAGGATGCAAAGGCAGGATTTATGCCTTTGCGAGCATCAGCCAAACACGAGTAGGCCGATAAGGCCCGCGGTGCCCACCAGAATGCGCCAGTAGGCAAATGGTGCGAAGCCTCGACTGGATACGAAATCGAGCAGGGATCGTACCACCAGAAGCGCCGTCACGAAGGCGGCCACAAAGCCGATCGCGATAATTCCCGCATCATCGAAGCTGAGAGCATTCCTGTTCTTGTAGAGATCAAGAACAAACGCACCCAGCATGGTCGGCATGGCGAGAAAGAACGAAAACTCCGCTGCGGAACGCTTGTCTGTCCCCATCAGGAGCGCGCCCACGATCGTTGCTCCGGAGCGTGAGGTGCCCGGTATCATCGCAAGGCACTGGAAGAGGCCAATCTTGAACGCAAGGCCCGCCGGATATTGCGTGATGTCTGTGTAGCGCGGCCTTAGGCTCATCTTGTCGACTGCCAGAAGGATAAAACCTCCGACAATCAGCATCACGCAGATCAGCATCGGCGTTTCGAACAGGACGCTCTTGATGAAGTCGTGCGCCAGAGCGCCGATAATTGCGGCTGGCAGAAACGCAAGCAGCACTGTCAGTACGAATCTTCGTGCCTGGGTGCTGTGAGGAAGGGCCAGAGCAATCTGAAGCAGCTTCTGGAAATAGACCATAAGGATGGCGAGGATAGCACCCAGCTGGATCAGAACCGCGAAGGTGTTGCCGGGCGAACGAAACCCCATGAAGTGTCCTGCGAGGAGCACGTGGGCTGTGGATGAAACGGGGATAAATTCAGTCAGACCTTCGATCAAGCCGAGAACGAGGGCGCCAACGATAGATTGGTCGGCCATTCTTGATCCTTTATTAACGGTGATGGGACCTATAGTGGGAACGGAATCTGCAACCTCACCCTAACAATCGGGCTTGGCCGCCTTATGTCAGCCACATTCCGGCTTTGGTGATCGCGACCGACTCAACGCTTATAACAGCAAACTTCAATTTCGAGTATCGATGCCCACTCTGTATCATCATCCCATGTCCTCGGCCTCGCGCTTTGTCAGATTGATCCTGGCGGAATACGGTTTCCAGACGGATCTCGTCGAGGAGCAACCTTGGGAGAAGCGCCGCGAATTCCTGACGATCAATCCGGCCGCCACGCTGCCTGTCTATGTGGATGACAATATGCGGGCTTTGTGCGGACCCAATGTGTTGCTGGAATTCCTCGACGAAACGCACGGCGTCCTGAAGCGGGACAAGCGCCTGTTCGCGGAAGATCCGTTCCAAAGGGCAGAGATCCGGCGGTTGACGGAATGGTTCCTTCTCAAGATGGAACAGGATGTCACGCGCCCACTCACCAAGGAGCGTGTCTACAAGCTCCAGATGACGGCAGCCCAAGGCGGCGGCGCACCCGACTCCAAGGTTTTGAGGACGGCACGGGGCAATATCCGCCAACATATGAAGTACCTCTCCTGGCTTGCCGGCTCTCGCACCTGGCTGGCGGGCGACCGTCTTTCCTATGCGGATCTCGCAGCAGCGTCATCGGTTTCCGTTCTCGACTATCTGGGCGAGATCGATTGGCAAGAGACACCCATCGCCAAGGAATGGTATCAGAGGCTGAAGTCGCGCCCCTCGTTCCGGCCGCTCCTGGCAGAACGCATTCGCGGCATTACGCCGGTGTCTCATTATGCGGACCTCGATTTCTGAAACTGAAAACGCTGACGCCGATCGACAGGCTGTGAAGGCTCTGGATCGGCAGCGCAAGCTGAAGACGTTCTTGCTGGTCGAAGCCAAGGCGCTTGGCTTCGACAGTTGCCGCATCACTTTGCCTGATTCGATACCTCAGGCGCCTGAACGCCTTGGCACGTTCCTACAGGCCGGACGCCATGGTACGATGGCCTGGATGGAGGAAACCCGAGAGCGTCGTGCTAACCCCCGTGTCCTCTGGAGCGAGGTTCGCTCCATTGTTCTCTTCGGCGTCAACTATGGTCCCGATGAGGATCCACGCGAACTTCTCGCCAAGACAGACAGAGCAGCGATCTCGGTCTATGCGAGGCACCGCGATTATCACGATGTCATCAAGGGCAAGCTGAAGGAACTGGCAACGCGCTTTGCTGCCCGCGCTGGCGAGGATGTGAAAGTGTTCGTGGATACGGCCCCCGTCATGGAAAAGCCGCTCGCCGCTGCTGCAGGTCTGGGCTGGCAGGGGAAACATACCAACCTGGTCAGCCGCGAATTCGGCTCCTGGCTGTTTCTCGGCAGCATGTTTACGACCGCGGAACTGGAGATCGATGCACCGGAACGCGATCATTGCGGCTCTTGCCGGTCCTGTCTCGATGCCTGTCCCACGAATGCCTTCCCGGCCCCCTACCAGATCGATGCCAGACGGTGCATTTCCTATCTCACCATTGAGCACAAAGGCATTATCGAGCCTGCCCTACGGCCAATGTTCGGCAACCGCATCTACGGCTGTGACGACTGCCTGGCGGTCTGTCCGTGGAACAAGTTTGCCTCCGAAGCATCCGAAATGAAGCTGAGAGCGCGGGCAGATTTAAAAGCGCCAACCATTGCCAGTCTGCTGTCTCTGGACGACGGTCGGTTCCGCTCCCTGTTCAGCGGGTCGCCAGTCAAACGTATCGGACGCGACCGCTTTATCCGCAATGTGCTGATTGCAGCCGGCAATTCCGGTGATCCGTCCCTCATCGAACCGTGTAAAGTGCTGTTGAATGATGCATCACCCGATGTGCGGGGTATGGCTGTCTGGGCCTTGTCAAGATTGATGCAGGTTGATGCCTTTCTCCTCATGGCGCAGCATAGAGCGCCTGATGCGGATATCGACGTTGAGAATGAATGGGTAATGGGAGTTCAGGCATGCGGGTCATGATTTTTGGTGCAGGCTATTCGGGACAGGCAATTGCTGCAGAATTCCTGAAGGCTGGCGCGGACGTGGCCGGAACGACGCGTACCGAGAAGAAGAGTCGGAATTTGCAGGATCAGGTGATCCGACCGTTTCTCTTCTGCGGAACGGAATTGGACGACTCTCTGCGGACGGAAATTGCCCAGACAACGCATCTCATCCAGTCCATCGCACCCGGAGAAGGCGGAGACCCTCTGCTCAACATCATAGAGGGCGACCTGCGCGAATTTTTCCCGAAGCTTCAATGGGTCGCCTATCTTTCGACAGTCGGCGTCTATGGCGACCATCAGGGCGAGTGGGTCGATGAGGAAACACCGTGCAAGCCGGTGTCTGCACGTTCGCGGGAACGCGTGGCCGCGGAAAACGCATGGCAGAATGCGGCCAAAAGCGCCGGAACTCCTCTCGTCATCCTCCGCCTTTCCGGAATCTACGGACCAGGGCGAAACGGGTTTATCAATCTGGCCCAGGGCACGGCACGCAGGCTGGTCAAACCGGGCCAGGTGTTCAACCGGATCCGCGTGGAAGATATCGGTCGCGCGACGCTGTTCCTGTGCGAGCGGCGAGCCTCCGGTATCTTCAATGTGACAGACGATCTTCCCGCGCCGCCGCAGGATGTCGTTAGCGAAGCGGCGCGCCTCATGGGCATTCTGCCTCCGCCGGAACAGGCGTTCGAAACGGCTGAGCTGACGCCGATGGCGCGCTCCTTCTACGGCGAGAATAAAAGAGTCTCGAATGCGAAGATGCGCAACCTAGGATTTAGTTTTCAGTTTCCAAACTTTAAGATCTCCCTGGAACAACTGTGGCAGTCCGGTCGCTGGAACTCATGAATCCAGTCCCGCAGACGATCCACGTGGGCAATCTGAAAAAGATGAAAATTCCATCCAAGTTGGGTCATCGGATTATAGAAATTTAACTATCATGACAAAGCGCCATATTTTTTGTCCAAATGTGGCGACCGATTCTACATTTTGATAAAATTTTCTCTTCACGTTTTTGCTCGAATCAGGTGTTGGATTCGAGGCAGAACAATTTTCCAGAATCCTACTGGAATCACTTAATTTTTCCTGCTCAAGCCGGTTAGTTTATTAGCCGGCTTCCAATCACGATTGTTACATATTTTAATATTGCGTGATCATAAAGCCCACGTTTTCGCCTTTTTTGGCCATGCCTAGACCACCCCGCACGCATCTCACCACTCGGATCAACGGGGATAACAGGATTTGAAACTTCCAAAACGCTCAGCTTTCGCAGCAGTCGCTCTCGCATCGTTCTCGATGATTGGCTCCCAAACGGCGCAAGCCGCTCCAGGTTGTGGTCACGCTTCCTGGTATGCACTGGGTTCCAAGACAGCCTCCGGCGAACGTATGAACGCCTCCAAACTCACCGCGGCGCATCGCTCGCTGAGCTTTGGAACGAAGGTCAAGGTTACCAACAAGCGCAATGGCAAGACCGTCGTGGTTCGCATCAACGACCGAGGTCCTTTCATTCGCGGCCGTGTCATCGATCTCTCGAAGGCTGCTGCAGCCGACATCGGAATGGTTTCGACAGGCACGGCGCAGGTCTGTTACGAGGTCATTGGCTGATCCGTATGGGTGGCGGATTGCTCCGCAAGCTTGCCCTGATGGCTTTTCACGGTTAAACGCGCCGGAAAGCAAGGAGATCAGGACATGCGACTGGGCGGACGGATGGCTGCAGCCATCGAAGTGTTGGCAGATATCGAGACGCGCAAACGTCCCGTTGCCGATGCACTGAAGGACTGGGGCCTGGCGCATCGCTTCGCTGGCTCCGGAGATCGCGCCGCCATCGGCAACATCGTCTACGATGCCTTGCGCATGCGTCTGTCTCATGCGTGGCTGATGGACGACGAGAGCGAAACAGCACTGGTCTACGCCGTTCTTCTACGCCAATGGGGCTTCACGCGGACAAGCCTCGCCGCGGAACTCGCGGATGACAAATTTGCGCCACACGCTCCAGATCTGGCAGCTCTCTCCGAGCGAAATCTGACGGACGCACCAGTTCACGTTCAAGGCGATATCCCGGAATGGGTCGTTGCGAGCTTCCAGTCCTGTTTCGGCGATGCCTGGCTTGCAGAAGCTCAGGCCATGGTTGGACGGCCAACGCTGGATTTGCGGGCCAACACGCTGAAGGCAAACAGGGACAAGGTCGTCAAGGCGCTGGATCGGGCAGGTGCACAGCCAACCCGGATTGCGCGTCAGGGTATCCGTATTCCTGCCGGTGATGGTGCATCACGCCTTCCGAATGTGACCGCTGAACTTTCCTTCCAGAAAGGCTGGTTCGAAGTTCAGGACGAGGGATCGCAAATTGTTGCCGATCTCGTAATGCCATCCGAAGGGCAGCAGGTTCTGGATTACTGCGCAGGTGGCGGCGGCAAGACGCTGGCGCTCTCGGCAACCCTGAACAACAAGGGTCAGGTTCACGCCTATGACGCCGACCGCAAACGTCTTGCGCCCATCATTGAGCGACTGCGCCGCGCAGGCACCCGCAATGTTCAGGTGCACGACGATGTGCGACAGATGGAGGCCCTGAGGGAGAAGCTGGACGTCGTGCTTGTCGATGCCCCCTGCACGGGCACCGGAACATGGCGCAGGCGGCCCGACACGAAATGGCGTCTGACGCAGAAGAACATTGAAGAGCGCCTTGGACAGCAACAGGATGCGCTGTCATCGGCTGCGGCCTATGTCAAACGCGGCGGAACACTCGTCTATGTCACGTGCTCCGTTCTGCCGGAAGAGAATGACCGACAGATCGAGCGCTTTCTGGCGAACAATCCTGCTTACGAGATGCAATCCGCTCTGGACGACTGGAAAACATTGTTTGGCAAGGACGCGCCCAAGCCGCATTCCGCCGATGGTCGCAGCCTGACGCTGACACCGGCCTCGACGCAGACCGATGGCTTCTTCTTCTGCAAGCTCAGACGGAATAACTGATTTGGCTCTCGAGGCTGGAAACCCTCTAATCTAGATAATTTGACACCAGTTTCCTTTTGAGCAATGAGGATTGAAACGATTGATCGGAGAAAGGGCAGAGATGCCTTACTCAGGTCACGTTTTGCCGGGAAGGCGTGATCGGCCATCGGCATCGTCATTTTCAGACAGGAGGGGACCATGCTCCGCCGTACACTCTTGACTATCAGTTCTGCACTGGCCGCTTCGGTGACTTTTGTCGCGCTGCCTGCACTGGCTGCCGAGCCCACCGAGGTTCTTAAACACTATGCGGCCGTTGGACATGCGAAATTCGAAGACGCTTTGAACACAGCCAAGGCATTGGACAAGGCCGTGGACGCCCTCATCGCGAAGCCATCAGATGAAACGCTGAAGGCTGCGCGTCAGGCATGGCTTGCCGCACGCACGCCCTATCTGCAAACAGAAGTCTACCGCTTCGGCAATCCGATTGTCGACGACTGGGAGGGCAAGGTGAATGCCTGGCCGCTGGACGAAGGTTTGATCGATTATGTCGATGCCTCCTATGGCACCGAGAGCGATGCCAACGCCTTCTACACAGCCAATGTGATTGCAAACCCGAAGCTCTCAGTCAACGGCGAGGAGATCAACGCCTCGAAGATCACGCCGGAGCTGATCCGCAGCCTGCATACGGCTGGCGAAGTGGAAGCCAATGTTTCGACCGGCTACCACGCCATCGAATTCCTGCTGTGGGGACAGGACCTGAATGGCACTGGACCGGGAGCAGGCAATCGCCCGTTTAGCGATTACGACAAGGCCAATTGCACTCATGGCAATTGCGATCGTCGCGGCGATTATCTGAAGTCGGCGACCACGTTGCTGGTTCAGGATCTTCAGGAAATGGTAGAGGCCTGGGCTCCGACCGGCGAAGCCACGAAAGCGGTTCTGGCCGATCCGAAAGCGGGCCTTGCCGCAATCCTGACAGGTATGGGCTCCCTCTCCTACGGCGAACTGGCCGGGGAGCGCATGAAGCTTGGCCTTCTGCTGCATGATCCGGAAGAGGAGCAGGATTGCTTTTCCGACAACACGCACAATTCGCACCTGAACGACGCCATTGGCATCGCGTCCGCCTATCGCGGAACCTACACACGCACTGACGGAACCAAACTGGCCGGGCCTTCCCTCTCCGATCTCGTCAAGGCCAGGGGCGCCGCTCTCGACACGGAACTGAACGCAAAGCTCGACAAGACGCTTGCCGACATGCAGATCATGGCGGAGCGCGCCCAGAAGATCGAAGCCTATGACCAGATGATCGCCGAGGGCAACAAGGAGGGCAATGCGGTTGTTCAGGCCCCGATCGATGACCTGATTGCCCAGACAAAATCGATCGAGCGCGTCATCGCGGCACTCGATCTCGGTCAGTTGAAGCTCCAAGGTTCGGCGAGCCTCGACAATCCGAACGCCGTGTTCAAATGAGATAGGACGGCCCGTCGAGATTATTGGCGGGCTGTTACTCACTGATGGATCAACGCGCACTTGCCCTTGTTCTCTCCATTCTCCTGACCTGTCTCCTGTCGACTTCCAGCACAGGGCAGGAAAAATGGCCGTACCAGGATCTGCGGGAGGACTTGACGCCGAAGGATCAGGCGCGTGTCGCCGCAGTCACTCGACCGGCTGGTGATTTTGGTAAAGCAGAACCATTTGAAGCAATGTCCGCAGGTGCAGCAACCTCGACGCGCGCCATTGATGCTGATGCTTTCTCGCAGTTCTCTCCCGGCATTACCTTCAGCCAGCAGGAAGAGTTCAAGCTTGGGAATGCGCTTTTCACCAAGCTATGGGTCGCCGCACCTTCCTCGACGCAAGCCTCCGATGGATTGGGGCCGCTCTACAATGCACGCTCCTGCATCAGCTGCCATGTGAAGGATGGACGTGGCCACCCGCCCGAGGGAAGCAATGACCGGATCTCCATGTTCCTGCGGCTGGCGCGCTCCCCTGAAACACAGGAAGAAAGAGCACTCGTTGCCGATCGTCGTGTGCTCAATTTTCCTGATCCGATATACGGTGCGCAGTTGCAAGATCTTGCTGTACCTGGACTTGCTGCCGAAGGGAGCATGCAGATCTCCTACACGGAAGAGCCTGTCCGCCTCAAGGATGGCACCACTGTCTCGCTGCGACGCCCCACCTATTCGGTCAACGGACTTGCTCAAGGCCCGCTTGCAGCCGGAACAATCCTTTCACCCCGTATTGCCCCTGCCATGATCGGCCTTGGTCTCATCGAAGCCATTCCCCCGCAGGACATTCTCGCCCATTCAGACCCGGATGACAGGGATGGAGACGGAATTTCAGGAAAAGCAGCTGTCGTTCGAGACCACGTGACAGGCAAACTGGCGCTCGGGCGCTTTGGCTGGAAGGCACAGAACGCCACTATCCGAGACCAGACCTCTGCGGCCTTCTCGGGCGACCTTGGACTATCCACGCCCGATAGACCCGATCCTTACGGCGATTGCACAGCGCAACAAACGGATTGCCGCGCCCGTGCGAACGGAGTCCAGCCGCGTCTTGGCGATACCGAGGCGCCGGATCCTGTCATGGACCTCGTGACGTTCTACTCGGGCCATCTTGCCGTTCCTGAAAGACGCGATGTCAATTCGCCCGAGGTGCTCAAGGGAAAACAGACATTCTATCGCCTAGGATGCGCGAGCTGCCATGTGCCGAAATTTGTGACGAGCCGCTCCGCTTCCGATCCTTCTCAGGCCTTTCAACTGATCTGGCCCTATTCGGATTTCCTGCTCCATGATATGGGCGAAGGACTTGCTGACGGCCAAACCGTCGGTGACGCGTCCGGCCGAGAATGGCGTACTGCGCCACTGTGGGGCGTCGGCCTGACGCAGACTGTCAGTAAACATAGTTTTTTTCTGCATGACGGGCGCGCCCGCAACCTGACTGAGGCCATTCTCTGGCACGGTGGCGAGGCGGAGAAATCCCGGAACGGTTTTGCGGCTCTTGAAGCCAGAGAGCGCAATGCCCTGTTGACGTTTCTGGAGTCCCTATGATGCGCATAAGTGTCCTGTCTGTCGGTCTGGCCTTTGGTCTTGCCCTGTTTGCAGCGGCAGAGGTGGGCGCGCAGGATGCGAACCCTTCTCCACCGCCGGTGCTGACGCATGAGCGGACAAGGGCACTGATGGAACAGGTGATCGCCAACGTCGTACAGCCGGGCTACAGGGACTTTTCAGAAAAAACCGGCTTTCTGAGCGATCGGATGATGCAGCTCTGCACCACGCCGTCGGCAAACAATCTTGCTCAGGCACAGGCTGCATTCTCCGAAGCTGCCAAAAGCTGGGCGCGGATTGAAATCGTGCGTGTCGGACCTGTTCTCGAAAAGAACCGTTTCGAGAGAATACTCTTCTATCCAGACAAGAAGGGGCTCGGGCTTCGGCAGGTTCAGGCTTTGCTGTCATCCTCCGACGAGACGGCAACTGCGCCGGACAGCCTTTCTTCCAAGAGCGTTGCCGTACAGGGTCTGGGAGCGCTTGAATTTCTGCTGCATGGCACCGGCTCGGATCAACTGACTGCGCAGACAAAATCTTATCGATGCAGCTACGGCCTCGCCATCGCCGGCAATATTCAGCACATCGCGATGGAACTGGTTCAGGCCTGGGATGATCCGGACGGTATTGCTAAAGACTGGAAGAGCCCCGGCCCGCAAAGCTCTGCCTTTCGGCAGGATCAGGAAGCCGTCACCGAGGTGCTTGGTATTCTGGTTCACGCGGCGGAAGCCCTACGCGATCAGCGCATCGAGAGCTTCTATAAAAGCGGATCCGCTCAAAGCTTCCCAAGGCAAGCACTTTTCTGGCGCTCCGGCCTGACATTTCCGATGCTGCGCGAAAATCTGGAAGGGCTGCGGCAGCTCGTCCATGGATCGGGCATCAAGGAGCTGTTGAAGCCCAGCCAGATCTGGATCGTGAACTCCATTGATGTCTATTTCAAATCGCTCACCACGCTCGCTCAGGATATTGATCCCGATCTGGAGGCGGCCGTCAGCACACCGCAGCAGAAGGCAAAGTTGGATGCCATTCTTTCCGACAGCCGCGATCTGATTACTCTGCTTAACGATGATCTGGGGCAGGCGCTCGGCCTCACCACCGGCTTTTCCTTTTCCGACGGAGACTGATTGGATGCGGACCTTCGAGGTGAGAACAGGCGAGATTGACAGGCGCAGCTTCGTCAAGGCTGCGGGAGTAGGTTTCCTTGCCGCTCTTGCCCCGGAAAAGCTGATGGCGCTTGATCGATCGGATGCAGTTTTCGCGTCCGCGTTCCGGGCTGCAGACGGACGCTACGGTGTCGCGACGATAACGGAGCGGGGCGAGATCATAGAACGGATCGCCCTGCCCGCACGGGCTCATGGCCTCTCCTACTGTCTGCTGACAGGCCGGTGCGTCGTCTTCGCTCGCCGTCCCGGCACATTTGCGATGATCTTCGATCCTTCAGGACAGGATGAGCCGGTGCTGATCAGCACGCCCTCTGGACGTCATTTTTACGGACACGGCCACTTTTCCCCGGACGGCCGACTGCTCTATGCAAGCGAGAACGATTTCGATGGGAACCGGGGCGTGATTGGCGTATACGATGCCAAGTCCCAGTTCCGCAGAATTGCTGAGTTCGATGCAGGGGGCATCGGCACCCATGACATGACAGTCTCCGATGACGGACGGCTTCTGATCGTTGCCAATGGCGGCATTGAGACACATCCGGATTTCGGCCGCACCAAGCTCAATCTCGACCGCATGCAGCCGTCACTTGCCATTCTCGATGCGGCGAGCGGCGAGATCATCGAGCGGCACCCTATGCCCGACCATCTCCGGCAACTTTCCACCCGGCATCTGGATGTGGATCGGCGTGGCCGGATCTGGTTCGCCTGCCAGTATGAAGGTCCGCGAGGTGATCATCCGCCTCTCACCGGATATTTTGCTCTGGGCGACGATATTACCTTCATCGACATTCCGCCGGAAACGACGGAAAGGCTGGCAAACTATGTCGGTGCCATTGCCGTTAACCGGCGTGAGAGGCTGGTCGGTCTGACCTCTCCGAAGGGTGGGTATGCGGTCATACTCGATGCGCAGACGGGGCAGGTGCTGAGAGAGGATGCCGTTCCTGATGCGGCAGGGGTCGCCCGAGCGCCAACCGGCATCGCAGTCTCCACCTATAGCGGCGATCTCGAAGGGACCCGCTCGAACGTGAACTGGGACCAGCATCTTGTTCGGCTTGCCTGAAACATCAGAAATAAGTTTCAAAGGCGACCATACGGCTCTGGAATGAGCCACAACAGACCCTAGTTCCGGCTTCATGAAAAAGATCCTCATTCATATCCTCTTCATCGCCGTCGTTGTCGCTCTGGGCGCCTTGATCGGTATCGCCAATGTTCCGGGCGAATGGTACCAGTCGCTGAACAAGCCACCCTTCAATCCGCCTAACTGGATCTTCGGGCCAGTCTGGAGCACGCTCTATGTGCTGATCGGCATTGCGGGTGCCCGGACTTGGCATTCCTCGCCATCTTCGTCGCGCATGCAGATCTGGTTTGGCCAGATGGCCCTCAACTTTCTGTGGTCTCCGGCCTTCTTCGGCATGGAAAGCACCTTGCTCGGGCTCATCGTCATCATTCCGATGCTGGTGCTCATCGTACTCTTCACCCAGCGCAGCTGGAAACGAGACAGGATCAGCGCGCTTTTGTTCCTTCCCTATGTTGCATGGGTAAGCTTCGCGACGCTTCTGAACCTTTCCCTGTTCATACTGAATTGATCCTGTCTCTTGCAGCCCTGCCGATGCCGTGCCAGTTTCGCGCCGACAAAAGGGGCACAGGATGGATGAGGTCGATCCCGGAGATTTCCGGACAAGGGTAAGGCAGAGTTTCGGGCGACAGGCCTTCATGGGAACGCTTGGCGCAGAACTGACACGCGTTGAGCATGCCATGGTCGAAATTGAAATGCCTTTCGATGCGAAACTGACGCAGCAGCACGGTTTTCTGCATGCTGGAGTGATCTCCGCGGCTTTGGATGCGGCCTGTGGCTATGCGGCCTATACAGTCATCGATCCGGATGCTTCCATATTGACTATCGAGTTCAAGGTGAACCTCTTGTCTCCTGGACGTGGCGAACGCTTTCTGTTCCGTGGCGAAATCACCAAACCGGGTTCAACCATCATCGTCGCGGATGGCAGGGCCTATGCGCTGACGAACGGCCCTGCCAAACTGATTGCTTCCATGAGCGGCAGCATGATGGTGATCCGCGGGCGCGAGGATGTGACCGGATGACGTTCGAGTTGAAGACGATTGCCGGAAAACGGCTGCTTTTTGTCATGGCGGCATTGCCCGAATATGGTCCGCACCTGAAGGCACGGTTCAGCCCCCTGATCACCGGTGTCGGGCCGGTAGAAGCTGCCGTGGCGCTGACCAAGGCATTGAGCGCGCTCAGCGCCAGACAGGAGTTGCCGGATCTCGTTGTCTGCCTCGGCTCCGCCGGTTCGCGGACACTGGAGCAGACGGAAGTTTATCAGATCAGCTCGGTATCCTACCGCGATATGGATGCCTCCCCGCTTGGTTTTGAAAAGGGTCGCACACCCTTACTCGATTTGCCTGTTGTTATCGACCTGCCGCTTCGCATTCCCGGCGTTCCCGTAGCCAGCCTTTCGACCGGTGCGAACATCGTTTCCGGTGACGCCTATAACTTGATCGATGAAGATCTCGTCGAAATGGAAACCTTCGCAGTCCTGCGCGCCTGTCATGCCTTCGATGTGCCACTCATCGGCTTGCGCGGTATTTCGGATGGGAAAGCGGAACTGCAACACGTGAGCGACTGGACCGAATATCTGCATGTCATCGACGAGAAGCTTGCCCATGCGGTCGATCGTTTGACGCAGGCTCTAGAATCCGGCGCTTTGAGCCTCTGAGTCAGTTGCAAAAATGCCCGTTCTTCATTAAAGGCTCGCCATGACCCAGATAGCCCATCACGACCGCCTCCTCATCATCGATTTCGGTTCGCAGGTTACGCAGCTTATTGCGCGGCGTCTGCGCGAATTGAACGTCTATTGCGAAATCCATCCCTATCAGAACGTCACGGACGCTTTCCTGGCTGCATTCAAGCCGAGAGCCGTGATCTTCTCCGGCGGACCGGATTCGGTAACACGCGAGGGTTCGCCCCGCCCGCCGCAGTCGGTCTATTCGCTCGGTGTTCCCGTCCTTGGCATCTGCTACGGCCAGCAGGTCATGATGCAGGATCTCGGCGGCCAGGTCGAAGGCGGCAAGATTTCCGGCGGCGGCGGCACAGCCGAATTCGGTCGCGCCTACGTAACGCCGGCCGATCAAACCGATCCGTTCCTCAATGGCTGGTTTGCGGAAGGCCGCGAGCAGGTGTGGATGAGCCATGGCGATCATGTGAGCCGCATCGCGCCGGGTTTCGAGGTCTATGGCACTTCACCCAACGCACCCTATGCGATCACCGCCGATCCGAAGCGGCATTTCTATGCGGTTCAGTTTCACCCGGAAGTGCACCACACACCAAACGGCAAGACGCTTTACGAAAACTTCGTCAAGCTCGCGGGCTTCAAGGGCGACTGGACCATGGGGGCTTACCGCGCCGAGGCCATTGCCAAGATCCGGGCTCAGGTGGGTGACAAAAAGGTTATCTGCGGTCTTTCCGGTGGCGTCGATAGCTCGGTCGCTGCGGTTCTCATCCATGAGGCCATCGGCGAACAGCTCACCTGCGTTTTTGTGGACCATGGCCTGCTGCGGCAGGATGAGGCCCAGGAAGTCGTTACCATGTTCCGGGATAACTACAATATCCCGCTGATTCATGCGGACGAACAGGACCTGTTTCTGGGCGAACTGGAAGGCGTGACCGATCCGGAAGTCAAGCGGAAGACTATTGGTCGTCTCTTCATCGATGTGTTCCAGAAGCATGCAAATACAATCGAAGGCGCTGAATTCCTGGCGCAGGGCACGCTTTATCCTGATGTGATCGAAAGCGTCTCCTTCTCGGGCGGCCCTTCCGTCACCATCAAGAGCCACCACAATGTGGGCGGCCTGCCGGAAAAGATGGGCCTGAAGCTGGTCGAGCCGCTTCGCGAACTCTTCAAGGACGAAGTGCGCGCGCTGGGCCGCGAGCTTGGCCTGCCGGACAAGTTCATCGGTCGCCACCCCTTCCCCGGTCCGGGTCTTGCGATCCGCTGCCCCGGCGAGATTACCCGCGACAAGCTGGAAATCCTGCGCAAGGCCGATGCGGTCTACATCGACCAAATCCGTAAACACGGACTCTACGATGAGATCTGGCAGGCTTTCGTGGCAATCCTTCCCGTTCGCACCGTTGGCGTGATGGGCGATGGCCGCACCTACGACTATGCCTGCGCACTGCGCGCTGTGACCTCGGTCGATGGGATGACGGCAGATTACTACCCCTTCACCCACGAGTTCCTCGGCGAAACCGCAACCCGCATCATCAACGAAGTCGAGGGCATCAACCGCGTGACCTACGACATCACGTCGAAGCCGCCCGGCACGATCGAGTGGGAATAATTCTCTGATACATCAGAGTGAGGCATCGAACCGGTACCAGATCGGTTCGATGCTTTGGGTCTTCAAGAACGGAACGCAATCTCGCCTATCACGGGAATGTATGCGTTCCGACTGGGAACAGTCGATTACCCCGTTGGGGCATGGATCGGCTGTTGTGATCGGCGCATTTCTGCCGCGCGTTTCAGTCGAGAACCTTGGAAAGCGACATGGCCTTCATCAGGTTACCCTTGGCCTTCACTTTGCCTGTCGCCATGGCAACTGGAGCAATCAATTCGCCATTGGTAATCTTGATGAAGATGTCTGATCCCATTGTCAGAGTGACGTCTTCGTTGTTCGTACCGCCTTCGTCAAAACTGGGCGGGGTCGTGTGTCCATCGACAAGATAGGTCTTGCCATCATCGAAGGTGAACCGCACACGGGCATCGAAGTTTTTCGACGCTGTGACCCGGCGGCGGATCTCCTGTACGGCCTCATCAAAATTTGCAACTTTAACTTTTGCTGCCATCTCCAACTCCTCCTTTGGATTAATTGCGGTTATCGGTTCATCCTGGCGTTCAGGAAAACGCGCTGGGCATATTTCGCAGGGTTGCCAATGAGTTTCATGATCTTGTCGTCATCGGCAAAGGGGCCGCTTTCGACGTCTATCAATGTGTGATGGCCGGCATCGAGGAATGGAATCATTTCGCGGCTTTGCGACATATGCAGTCCGCACATCACTCGCCCCGGGTCGTTGAACCGCTTATCGGCCGAACCAGAGAACGACAGGCGGCGTATGCCGAGATCATCCTCGTTGACGGCAAAGGCAACGTCCCTCAGCACCAGTTCGATATCGCCCGTCTCAGACCTGAACTCTATTGGACGGTTCAGGACGATGGCGCCATTGGAGATGTGAAACCCATCCACCTCATCTCGGAACAGATGGGTTCGGACGTCATATTGCTTCTCGTATTTTGGCATCGGCCAATCTCCTCAAATGTCGAGCACGATGCGCGCTGACTTCGCGCGAGAACAACAAGGCAGGAAATGCTTGTTTGCAGCCTGTTCTGTGGGTGTCAGGAACATATCCCGATGATCGGGAATGCCCTCCAGCAAACCAACGATGCAGGTTCCGCAAACGCCCTGCTCGCAGGAGATCGGATGGTCGACCCCGGCTGCCTCCATGGCAGCGATAACCGTCTCTCCCTTTGCAACCGTTAGGGTTCGTCCACGGCGGGCAAGAACCACTTCAAACGCATCATCGCTTTCCCGCGGTGATAGGTCGGCGGAAAAGGCTTCGGAATGAAGCTGCTCCTCAGCCCAGCCAAGGCTTTTTGCGGCGCTGAGCACCGCTGTCATGAAGCCAGATGGCCCGCAGACATAAAGATGCCGCCCGGCTTCAGCCGCACCAATCAAGGCAGGCATATCCGGCGCCGGCCCCTCATCGTCAAAATGATACCGGACACGATCACGGAATGCGCTTGCACCGAGGCGTTGACGAAACGCCGTGCGTTCGGCGGATCGGGTGAAATAATGCAACTCGAAGTCCAAGCGCAGGTCGCTCAGCCTTTCTGCCATGCTGAGGAGGGGGGTTATTCCAATGCCGCCAGCCAGCAGCACGCTTCGTCTCCCATTCTCGATCAGAGGAAACAGATTTTTCGGCGCGCTGATGGTCAGCCGGTCACCTTCAGACACGGTATCATGTAGAGCTTTCGAGCCTCCGCGCGATTTGGGATCGCGCAGCACGCCGAGGACATAGCGGTGTGTCTCATCCGAAGCATTGCAGAGTGAGTACTGCCGGATCATTCCGCCGGGAAGCGTGACGTCCACATGGGCTCCCGCCGTAAAGGGGGGCAAAGCACACCCTTGGGCGGAGACCAGTTCGACCGTCACGATGTCTGGCGTCTCCGGCGTCTTGCGGGAAACGATAACGTCCATCAAACCAGTCCCGCCTCGGCCTGTTCTGCGGCGATCATCGAGGAAAGGATACGTCGGGCGCGCACGGCTGCGGCATCGCCGGGTAGCATGACCGGATTGAGACGCATCAGATCGTTGGTCCCCATCATTTCCATGCAGTCGGCGACCATTTCGCCATCTTCATTCTGGAAAGTATGGGCCACACCGGCCTTGATCATCTCATCCATCTCCTCGCGACCGATGTTCTTGTCGCGGGCCTGGCTCCAGAAGTAATGTGTGCTGAACTCGTCAGCGGGGGTGAGAAGATTGCTCATGGGCAAATGGACGCCCACTTCCCGGTTGGTTCCCACTTCCACTGTGCCGGCATTGAGCAGCATGTTACTGGGTGCTTCCCATCGCACATCGAAGTAGTTCTCGACGATATCGGGCGCTTCCGGCCAGAGCGCATCCAGCAACGGATACTTTGTACAGTTTACCTCACCATGGTAATCCCAGATCATATTGCCGATCTGCTCAACGCTCTGAATGCGCTGGAAATTCTCTGGTTGCTCACCCATGAGCTTCAACAAGGGATGAAGAAACTGCACGTGGGTGCGGTCCATCAGGTTATCCATCACCAGTTCGTAATTGGCCTTGGTCACATGGTGGCCGCGTACAACGTTCCAACCTTCACGCGCGCGGATCATCGAAAAATCCGGGATCAGGTCCAGGTCTGCCTTCTTTGGATCGCCCATCCAGATCCAGAGCGCGCTATCCCGCTCAACAAGCGGGTAGGATGGCACCCGCGCCGCCCTTGGAATTGTACCACCCTCATTAGGATTGCGGGTGCAACGGCCATTGGTGTCAAATTCCAGTCCATGATAGGGACAGATGAAGGTGTCCCCTTCCCGCGGCCCCTTGTTCAAGGGCGCAAAGCGATGGGGACATGCATTGCCAATCGCGCCGTACGTGCCATCCTGCTTTTTGAAAATCAGGACTGATTTACCCAGGAGTTTGCGTGCGAACCGATCCTCTGTTTCCAGTTCTTCCGTCCAGGCTGCGCAGTACCACGCGTTCATCAAGAATGCCATTTCCTCTCCTCCCGTGGGCCGGTCTCCTCAATCGTCGGCCTCACTCACGTGACCCAGAGTGCGCATTTTTGCGGGAGTGGGAATTCCAAAAGTCTGACATAGTCATTAAGCTCCGTTGAAATGGAAATTTTCGTAATAATTTCCAACTGTTTCAATCGGATGGGTAAAATTGGGAGGCCACCATTTCCAAAAATGGGTTGAAGAACATCAATCTGAACTTGCTCACGGTCCTTCACGCCTTGCTTGAGACAGGATCTGTCTCTCAGGCGGCAGAGCAGATTGGCAGAACGCCTTCGGCAGTCAGCACAGCATTGGCGCAATTGCGCGAGATCCTGAACGATCCTCTTTTCATCCGGTCGGGCAGCCGATTGCAGCCAACCGTTCGGGCAGCAGCCCTTTCGCAGCCGGTCCGCGATATTGTGGATGCCATTGGCACGATCTTCGAAAAGACGGAATTCGATCCCGCCCAGTCTGACCGCGCTTTTGTCATCGCGGCAACAGATACGCTGGTGGTGGAAGCCGGAGCACCACTCATCCGGGCCTTGCGTCAAAAAGCGCCCAATATGTCTATCCAGTTCAAGGGGCTTGAAACGGGCCTGCCGGAAGATCTGGCCAATCGGGAAACAGACTTTGTCTTCCTGCCTGAGATCGCCCTGGACAGTCTGGCGCCCGTACCTTTGACCTATGAGGCGCTATCAACCATCCGGCTGGATTCCGTCCTGATGTGCGCAGACAACCCCTTGTCGCATCGCGAGAGCCTTACGTTACCGGAAATTTACGGGCGTCCCACCATTGCCTTTCGGCCAACTGATGCCTTCACGAAGTCGGCTCGCTCGCACCCGATGATGCATCTGGCCTCCGTAGTCCATGTCACCAAGAATCTGACTATCCCGGCTCTCCTGGAAGGAACAGATCTTCTGGCCGTTGTTACCCGCGAACTGGCAAAACGGGAGGTCTCAGGTCGCAATCTGACATCGATACCTCTGGAGCCGCCCATGATCCTGCCCTTTGGTCTTGTATGGTCGGCCATGCTGGATCGTGACGATGCTCATCAATGGTTGCGCGGCGTCATCAAAGGGTTGTTCGGCAAGAATTGACGATGATCGGCTGGGTTTGCCGCTTATCCCTATTCTGTCACATCCGCCAGACAAGCGCACCGCCGGACATGCCAGCGCCGGCAGCCGTCATCAGTAGCGTCTCACCCTGCCGAAATGCCTGTTGCCCGTTTGTCAGCGAGAGCGAGAGCGGAATGGTGGCCGCTGACGAATTCCCATAGTCGCCAAGCGTCCGAACCGAGCGGCTGAAATGGATGCCAAGTCGCTCGCTCAAGGCATCGATAATACGACTGTTTGCCTGATGCGGCATGAACCGGTCGATATCACTCGCAGCCAATCCTGCCCTTTCCAGTGCTACGGTGGTGCAATCGCCCATCATGCTGACGGCAAGCGAAAAGACCTTCCGGCCATCGCGCATCGACATTCTCGTTTCCTCAAGCTCCATGGTCATTTCGAATGGCCGGACAGAGCCGCCTGCGGCAATGCCGATCAGGTCGTAGTGGGAGCCATCGGAGATGAGCTCCGAGCCAAGAAGACCGCCGTTTCTCTGTGTCGAAGGGGTTAGCACCACGGCACCGGCTGCATCCGCAAACAGAATGGCGCTGGCTCTCTCCTGCCAGTTGATACGGCGGCTGAGAATATTGGCAGCAACAACGAGCACCGCCTTGCCCTGCGTTCTGACGAAGCCATCGGCAAGTACCAACGCCTGAACGAAACCACAGCAGGCCCCGGCAAGATCAATCGCACCGGACCTTTCAAGACCCAGCCGATGCGCAAGAAGCGGGGCAGATGGCGGCAGGAGGTGGTCAGGCGTAGAGGTGGCGAGCAAGATCAATCCAATCTCATGCCGCGCAAGCCCAGCCTCATCGAGAGCCATGGCTCCGGCCTTCGCCGCCATGTCCGTCAACCGTTCATCCGGCATGGCCCAGTGCCTCGCGCGAATACCGGTACGGTTCTCGATCCAGCCGGTATCCAAGCCGAAATGAGCCTCCAGCTCCGCATTTTCCACGCGTCGTTCGGGCACGTAGTGGCCGAAGCCTGCCATATGGCTGCTGGTGATCATAAGGCACCTCTTGCCAGTTGCTCGATGCCTTCCGAAATCACGTTATAGGCCAGATCCAGATCGGCTTGCGTCACACAGTAGGGCGGCATCAGGTAGATGACGTTGCCCAACGGACGGATCAGTACGCCACGCTCGCGGAAAAACCGCCGCAGCTTTGGCCCGACATTGGACAGATAGCCGCCCGCCGGAACAGCGAGTTCTACAACAGCAATGGTGCCCATCTGGCGCAGATCGGCTATACGGGCGTTGCCTTCAAGCTGCCAAAGCCTGTGCCGGTGCAAGTCCTCGACTGTCCGGATCCGGTCGAGAACAGGTTCGCTCTTCCAGATATCGAGGTTGGCCACGGCGGCGGCGCAGGCTATGGGATTGGCCGTATAGGAGCTTGAGTGGAAGAAGGTCTTGCGCCGGTCCGTGGAGTAATGCGCCTCGAAGATTTCCGAAGTCGCCAGTGTGGCAGCGAGTGGCAGTGCCCCGCCGGTGATGCCCTTGGAAAGGCACAGGATATCCGGGGTGATCTGCGCCTGTTCGCAAGCCAGCAGCGTGCCGGTTCGACCCCAGCCTGTCATCACCTCATCGGCAATCAGAAATACCCCATAGTGTCGGGTAATCTCCCGAAAGCGGGCGAGGAGCTGCGGCGGGTACATCCTCATGCCGCCTGCCCCCAGCACCAGCGGCTCAACCAGAAGAGCGGCAGTCTGACCCGAGCGGCACAAGCCTTCCAGGCTATCCAGCACCTCCTGCTCACCGCCCGCCTCAGGAAACGGAATCACGTCTACGCCGAACAGGAGCGGCTCGTAGGCGGCGTTGAATACGCCCCGCTCGCCCATCGACATGGTACCAATCGTATCGCCATGGTAACTGTGCTCCATGACGATGATGCGAGACCGCTTCTCGCCGCGATTGTGAAAGGTGCCGAGTGCCATCTTGAGCGCCACTTCAACAGCGGTCGATCCGCTATCGGAATAAAAAACGTGGTTCAGGCCCTGCGGAGCGAGCTTCACTAATCCCTTGGCCAATTCTTCCGCCGGTTCGTGGCTGTATTCGGCGAAGATGACCTGATCGTAACGATCCACCGCGTGGCGAATTGCCTGCATGATCAGCGGATGCCGATGACCATGGGTAATGACCCACCAGGATGAGATGGCATCGAGTACGCGCCTTCCGCTCTCCTCGATCAGATAGGCCCCATCGGTTGCCGCTATCTTCTGAAAAGCCGGTTCAAGCGCATGTTGAGTGAAGGGATGCCAGATCGGGGATGTCATGCCGCAGGCCCCTTGAATTCGGCAGGATCGAAATGGTCCGCAAAGGCCAAGCGCAATGTTTGCGGGTCCAGTCTTTCCAGCTGTGGAAGTCGACCAAGGATGCGGACCTGTCCCAGTTCTGCAATGATTGCCTGACTATCGCGAACTTCCTCACCGACAAAGGCAACGCCGAGGATCGGGATGTGGCGCGCCCGCATGGCCTCCAGCGACAGAAGGGTGTGGTTGATGGTGCCGAGCGCGGTTCTGGCACAGAGGATGGTGGGTAACTGCCAGCGCGCGAAGACATCCGCATAGGTGACGCTCCGGGTCAGCGGCACCAGAAGCCCACCGGCCCCTTCGATCACCAGGGGCCATTCCACCTGCGGCGGAACAAGTGCAAGGGGGTCGATCTCGACACCATCGATCTGCGCGGCCAAATGGGGAGAGGCAGGCGTCCTCAGCTTCCACGCTTCCGGCAGAATTCGAACCGGCTCGGCCCCGGCAAGACGTGCTACCAGTTCGCTGTCGGTTTTCTCCTCCAGCCCGCTCTGCACCGGCTTCCAGTAATGGGCCTCCAGTGCCTGAACGAGCGCTGCGGAAAATACGGTTTTCCCGATGCCGGTATCCGTGCCGGTCACGACGAAGGTTCGGCTCATCTCTCGTCTTCCAGAATGCGCGCCAGTTGATCGACCATTCGTTCAATTATCTCTTGGTCGACGTTGAGGGTAATGGTGATGCGCAGCCGCGCCGTGCGGGCGGGAACGGTGGGTGGGCGAATGGCACGGATATCGAAGCCCGCCGCCTGCAGTTTTTCAGCGACCCGAACAGCCTTGCCATCCTCCCCAAGGAGAACGGGAATGATCTGTGTTCCGCTCGTGGGAAGGCCCAGCCTCTCGCCAATCTTGTTGTTGGCGAAGGCCGCCAGATCCTGCAGTGCCTTTCGTCTTTGTGGTTCCGCCTGTATCAGCGCCAATGCCTCCCGCACGGCAAGTGCCTGCAGCGGCGGGGGTGCCGTGGCATAGATGAATGGACGGGCGCGATTGATGAGGAAGTCGCACATCAAACGGCTGGCACCGACCAGACCGCCAAAGGCACCCAGTGCCTTGCCGCAGGTATGAAGCGTGATGACATCCTCCCGCCCTTCAAACGTAGCGGCCAGCCCGCGGCCATTCGGACCGTGGACACCGGTCGCATGCGCTTCATCGATTACCAGAAAGGCGCCGTAACGCTCGGCAATTTCGGCCAGATCTGCCAAGGGTGCGACATCGCCATCCATTGAATAGAGGCTTTCCACGACGATCCACGGGCAGCCCTTGCCGCCTCCTTGCCGCCAGGACTTCAGCGTCGCCTCGAAGGCATGCGCGTCGTTGTGGGGTATGCTCAATGCGTCGGCGCGACTGGCGCGGATACCATCATAGGCACTGGCATGAACCAAAGCATCGTAGAGAATCAGATCGCCAGCTTGCGGCAGTGTGGAGAGAATAGCGAGATTGGCGCTGTAGCCGCCGCCGAAATAGAGCATGCGCTGAGCACCAAAAAAGCGGGCTGCCTCTGCCTCCAGTTCCTCGTGTTCTTCATGATGGCCGCGCAAAAGCCGTGAACCGCCGGACCCCGTAGCCACACCCCTTTGCAGGGCTTCAATCAACCGGGCAGCAAGTTCGGGCGAGCGAGCCAATCCAAGGTAATCGTTCGAGCTGAGATCCACACCATTTGGAAGTGACAATCGGCGCAGCCGACCACGCGATGCCAGAACATCCAGTTTATCACCGTGAGGATGGGAAAGCTTTATCATTTTGTAGATAATTCACTCGCGCACGATTTCACTCAGCGTGAATTAGCCAATCTTTCCGCAAAATTATAGATAAAATATTTCGAAACAAAAAAAGAGGCAGAGTTTTTCTCCGCCTCAGGTCAAGGTTGCAGGAAAGGTTAGATGCTTTGGTATGCGAAGCTGAGGAAGTCTGCCGGTTTTGCGCGTCCGGTAATGTCGAAGGCGATCATACCGGCGAAGGCACCCGTGAAGGATCCATGCTCGCCTCGCCCGCCTTCATCGGAGACCACCCCCGCATCCAGCAGCGGGCCGATGGACTGCCAGCTCGTCTCCTCAGCAGTTCGGTAGAAGAATTGCAGATCGTTTTCGTGGATATCCATCGCCAGATGCACCGGCCCATCGGGCACAGCGACCCCGCTTCCGATGGGAAACTGCATGCGCGCATGTGGAAAGTCGCCGGGGCATGAGAAAATGGTGACGACCCGACCAAGCTTCTCATGCAGGGTTACGACAAGCGCATGGAATTTGTGGCGATTGTAGTAATGGGTGAGACCCGCCGCCTGCTGGTAGGTTTCCGGCTGAAACTCCAGGACCGTCTCTGCACGGAAAATGTGATGCTCCTGCCTGCGTGCGACGAGCGCCTGCTCGAACCAGGATCCGATGCTTTCACGCCCATAAAGCCGCAAGGCTCCCGACCTTGCCGACAGAGAGAAAATACGCGCGGGCTCCGGCGTTCGCAGCCATTGAAAATCCTTCTGAAGTTCGGGCCCGTCGAAGAAATAATCAATCCGGTCCGGTTGCTTTTCGGGCTCCACATCGGCAGGTGCTGGCACATGGACGGCTGGCACCATGCCCCCATGGGCGAGATAAAGCCAGTCGTCTTTCCAGACGCATTTCTGCAAGGCAGTTTCGCGACCCAGTGTACAGCGGCGTTTGGGTGCCATAGGTCGTCCGCACAGGTGGGTGTGATAGGCCTCACCCTCCGGCGTCTCGACATATTGCCCGTGGCCTGCTCGTTGCAGAACGGCATCCGGCGCATCCTTGGAGGTGATGAGATGCGTTTCCGGATGCATTTCATAAGGGCCATCAATATTGCGGGACCGCGCCATGGTCACTGCATGGTCGTAGCCGGTGCCACCTTCAGCGGTGGTGAGGTAGTACCAGCCATTGCGCTTGAAGAGGTGCGCGCCCTCCACCAGCCCATGCGGGCTACCGGCAAAAATGTTCCTGATCGGTCCCTTCAGGCTCTGTGTCTTCGCATCCCATTCCTGCAACAGAATACCGTCAAAGGCCGGATGCTTCGGCGCGCCGCCATAGCTTTCAGTACGGTGGTTCCATTGCATGTTCAGAAACCATTTGCGCCCGTCATCATCGTGGAAGAGCGACGGATCGAAGCCGGAGGAGTTTACATAGACCGGATCTGACCATTCGCCTTCGATCGTCGGCGAGGTCACGATGTAGTTGTGGGCATCCTTGAAGTTGCCGTCGAGGCGCTTCACATCAGTGTAGACCAGCCAGAACAGCCCGTCGGCATAGGAAAGGCACGGCGCCCAGATGCCGCAGCTATCCGGGTTGCCCCGCATATCCAGCTGGCTTTTGCGATCCAGCGGACGGCGCACCAGCGTCCAATTCACCAGATCGCGTGAATGGTGGATCTGTACGCCCGGATACCATTCGAATGTCGAGGTCGCGATATAGTAATCCTCGCCCACCCGGCAGATGGAAGGGTCGGGATTGAATCCGGGCAGAATTGGATTGCGGATCATGGTCATTCCTCCTCAATGTTCGTGCAAGCCGGTCTCACCTCCTCAAGCGAGACCGGCTTGACCCTGCACCCTACCGCAACAGCGCCAGCGCCTCGTCGATGCCAAGCGCTGCGGGCTGGGTGCAGGTTGTGGTCATGTCGATAAAGCGGCCCTCTTCGCCCGACTTCAGAATGGATGTCATGACATCAATCCCGTGCAGGGCGCGGTCTAGAGAGCAGCGGGCATCGCGGCCCTCGATCAGCGCCATGGCCATGTCGGCAAGACCTGCCGTGCGGTAGTTGGCGCGCGGGCCGCGCGGGCTTTCCTGATTGTCCTTGGCGAAGGGGTGATCCCACATCTCGAGCGGCTGGATATCCATGCTGCGACCGGATGTCTCAACCTTGCCGCCGAAGAAGTTCGGGTCCGGCACGTAGATCGAGCCCTCGGTGCCATAGAGCTCCATATTGGCATGGCGGTGAGACCAGACATCCCAGCTTGCGGAAAGCGTGATCGTCGCACCGCTGACGAATTCCAGCAGAGCATGGATGTTGGTCGGCGTCTCGACCGGGATTTCCGTTCCCGCCAGTGGCTGACTGGTAATGGTACGGGTCGGGTTCGCCATGGAGGTGAGTGCTCCGACGCGTTTGACCGGCCCGATCAGGTTGATGAGGTTGGCAATATAATAGGGACCGAGATCGAGGATGGGGCCACCGCCTGCCAGAAAGAAGAAGCCGGGGTTTGGGTGCCACATTTCCATGCCGGGGCTCATGACATGGCATGTGCCCGAAGTGATGCGCCCGACTGTGCCTTCATCAATCGTCTTGCGCGCAAGCTGATGCGAACCGCCGAGGAAGGTGTCCGGTGCGCAGCCGATTGCGAGGTTCTTCGCCTTGGCCAGAGCCCGCAACTCCTCGCCCTCCCCTAGAGAAAGCACCAGCGGTTTTTCCGAATAGACGTGCTTGCCCGCCTCCAAGATGGCCTTCGACACCGAGAAATGCGTGGCAGGAATGGTCAAGTTGACGATGACGTCGAGTTCGTCATTCGCCAGCAGTTCCTCAACGGTCTGTGCTTTCACACCATATTCTTCGGCGCGAAGTTGCGCAGCGTTCGGGTTGATGTCTGCACAAGCCAGCATCTTCAATCCCTTGAAGAGCGGGGCGAGCGACAGATAGGTGGTTGAGATATTGCCGCATCCAATGATGCCGACGCCCAATTCCTTGGTCATGGGAAACTCCGAAACTCCGTTCAGGTGTCAATAAGTCTGGAAGGATGCGATCGAGCGGGAAATCAGCCGATCGACGTCCTTCGGATTGTCGTGCTCCAGCACAAAGTGCTTTGCCGAGGTATGCCGCAGCTTTGCCATCAGGTCGCGCCAGGGAACAATGCCGTGACCCACATCCGCCCAGCCATCCTCATCGGTATTTTCGCCATTCGGCGCGATGTCCTTCACGTGAACCGCCTGGATGCGCTTGACTTCCTTCTCGATCCAGCTGAACGGGTCCGCCTTGCCGCGAATGACCCAGGCGATATCAGCCTCCCAGGCAAGATCCGGTCCGCCTGCAAAGATCTGCTCCTGCGGTGTGGAGCCGTCTTCCAGCGCCTGGAATTCAAAGTCGTGGTTATGCCAGCCGAAGACATAACCGGCGTCCTGATAGCGCTTGCCCGCTTCTGCCAGACGTTGTCCGAAGGCATACCAGCCTTTGGCATCCGTCGGACGCTGGTCCGGCATCAGATAGGGGCAATAGATCGCTTCGATGCCCAGCACCTTGGCAATCTTGAACGCCTGTTCCGGTTGTTTCTCCAGAAGATCAAGACCGAAATGGCCTGTTGGCATCTTCAGGCCGTTGGCGTCCAGGTCTGCACGGAGCCCCTCAAGTGCTGCATCATCCATGGTGGCATAGATGCCGCCATAGCCTTCGACCGTCTTGTAACCGGCTGCTGCGAGCTTCTTCAGGGTTTCGGACAGAGGCGGAAAGTTGCGGGCGCTGTAGAGCTGGAAGCCAAGTTCAGTCATGTCATCCTTCCGGGCTGAGGGCAGCCCATGTTCATCAAAGGTTGGCCCGCTCGCTCAGGAGCAGGATTGCAGGTCGTAGAGGCGGAAACTCGGTTCCGCCGCTGCGGGATCGGATGGGATAAAGGTGATGCGGCGGGTTTCACCCGCGGCAAGGTCAAAGGCGTTGTCGGAAAAACGGCCGGGCGTTGCACTCTCGACCATCACGTAAAGCGCAAGGCCTGCCGACCGGACGACAAGATCATAACCGCCTGCCGGCGCAGGCTGAACATCAACGGCAAGGCCCGCCGGTTGAAGCTCCAGCGCCTTGTAGGTGCCGTGAACATAGTGCCCCTCACCGCCCATGCCATTGCTTGCGGTGAAGCTCCAACCCAGAAGACTGCCAGCAGGAATTTCAGAAACGGCAACAGTTGTCGCAATGACCGCCGCATCCGGTGTGCAGACGGCATCGAGACGCTTCAACTCCCGCCGCTCCCCATTCAGCGAAAGCAGCGATAGACTGAGCGACACCGTCACATTCTCTATCGTATCGTTGACCAGCGAGAACCGGATCTCGGAGCCATCCTCCGGGGGAATGGCGGCAACGTTAACAGGTTGGAAAAAGCGGCGCGCGGCATAATGCAGGGCTTTCCAGCCGCCGCCATAGTCGAGACTCGACCAGGAGGCGACAGGCCATGTATCGTTCAGCTGCCAATAGAGCGTACCCATGCAATGGGGTTTCAGCGAGCGCCAGTAATCGACTGCCGTCCTGATGGCGAGCGCCTGCTGGATCTGGCTGAGATAGACGAAATTGGCGAAGCCCTGCGGAAAACGGAAATAGCGGAACATGGTCGCCGCAATCCGTTCGTTTCCACCAACATTCTTCTGGTGCAACTCAATGACAGGCGAGGCAATGTTGAAGTCCTTCTCTTCCGCATAGGTTCGAATGACCGGCAGCGAGGTATAGGACTGGAAACCGAATTCGGAGCAGAAGCGTGGCCTGACCTTGCGGTAATCCTCGAACGGCTTGTTCTCATGCCAGACGGACCAATAATGCATGTCGCCGGAACCATCGGCGTGCCAGGCATCGCCGTAATCCATGTAGCCGGAGGCTGGACTGGACGGCCACCAGAGGACATCTGGGGCCGCTTTCAGAAGCGTTTGCTCAATGGTTCGGTTGAGCCGATCATAGGAGACCAGATAGCGATCGCGGTTCTCGATGGATTGCTTGAACCAGGTGAGCGCCCCGACGAGTTCGTTATCGCCACACCACAGGACGATTGAAGGGTGGGTGATGAGGCGGCGCACCTGATAATCGACTTCCGTCGCGACATTCTCCAGAAAATCAGGTGTCGAGGGGTAGAGATTGCAGGAGAACTGAAAATCCTGCCAAACCATCAGCCCCATTTGATCGCAGAGGTCGTAGAACCAGTCCGCCTCGTAAAAGCCCCCGCCCCAGACGCGGATCATGTTCATATTGGCATCGACAGCAGACTGCAGCAGATCGCGCGTCTTCTCTTTGCTGGTCAGCGAGAACAGGGCATCAGCGGGTATCCAGTTCGCACCGCGGCAAAAGATCTCAAGCCCGTTGACGCGAAAGGCGAAGCGGCTGCCCGCCTCATCCTCATCAGTCAACAGTTCAACATGGCGAAGACCGATCTGGCGGATCACGGTTTCGGATGGAATTTCGACTGCGAGTTCGTAAAGCGCCTGTTCACCGCTGCCTGACGGCCACCAGAGTTTTGGCGCATCGATATGAAAGACATGGCTTACGGTATTTTCACCGGGTCGAAGCCCCATGTCGAGGCGTACACGCTCCTCGCCCAGCGAGAAGAAGATGGGAGTCGTGCCGGGAAAATTCGCAAACAGCGTAACGGTGACGGTGATATCAACTCCGTCCTGACCATGGACTTGACGAGCCACCACGCTTTCAATGCGGGATTCTTCCAGCTTCTTCAGCGCAATGGTGCCATAGAGGCCCAGCGGGGCAATCGCGAGATTCCAGTCCCAGCCGAAATGGCATTGCGGCTTGCGCAGCATATTGCCGTTGGGAATGGGGGAATTGCCTTCATGATAGGGCACGAAAAATGGCTGCTTCGCCTGCCGTTCCTCGCCTTCCCGGATACTGGAATGGAAGAGGATCCGGATGCGGTTTTCACCACTGCGCAGGGCCTGCGACACATCAGGGCGCCAGCGACGGAAGCAATTGTCAGCCTTCAGCACCACTTCGCCATTGATCTCAACGGTCGCAACCGTATCGAGATCGGTGATGTCCAGATACCAGTCGCCTGCGGCATCATCGAGAACGAAGTCCTGCTCGATCTGCCAGTCCCTTTCCGCCACCCAGCAAAGGTAAAGCTCGTTGCGGCCGAAATAGGGATCGGGGATGAGACCGGCATTTTTCAGTGCCGTGTGAACGTCGCCGGGAACAGGCATCAGGGCCTGAGCTTCCTCATCCAGCGAAGATAGCCGCCAGTTGCCGGATAAATCGATCATGGACTGCGACATGGGTATCCTCAGATGCGGTCTTCGGTTTCCGCGTCGAACAGCGATGCAAGCCGCATATCGAAGCTCATGCGCACCTGCGAACCGGGCGCGTATCGTCGCGCCCCGGCGATACGAACCGACATGGTGTGGCCCGCATGCTTGAGCCACAGAAGGTTATCCGCACCCATCGGCTCTTCGATATCGACAATGGCCTGATGGATCTCGCGATCGGCTTCCGGCTGATCGATACCAATATGTTCGGGACGAACACCCAGCACCACCTCGCGGCCGGGTGTTAGTGGGCCGTTGGCCTCGTAGCCATCCAGCGAGAAGTCGACACCATTCGTGCGGAAAACCGGCTTGCCACTGAACTCAACCAATTCGCCGTGCAGGAAATTCATCGAAGGGGAACCGATGAAACCTGCCACGAACAGGTTCTTAGGCTTGTTGTAGATGGCGATCGGATCATCGAGCTGCTGGATGACACCGTTTTTCATGATGGCGATGCGGTCTGCCAGTGTCAGTGCCTCGATCTGGTCGTGTGTCACGTAGATCATCGTGTTCTTCAGGCTCTGGTGCAGACGTTTGATTTCGACACGCAGTTCGGAGCGGAGCTTGGCGTCAAGGTTCGAGAGCGGCTCATCGAAGAGGAAGACATCCACATCACGCACCAGTGCACGGCCGATGGCGACGCGCTGACGCTGACCGCCAGAGAGAGCCGCAGGTCGACGCTTCAGAAGTGGGCCGATCTGCAGGATCTCCGCAGCGCGGGCGACACGTTTGTCGATCTCAGGCTTTGGTACTTTCGCAACCTGAAGCCCGAAAGACAGGTTTTTCTCGACCGTCATCTGCGGATAGAGCGCATAGGACTGAAATACCATGCCGATGCCGCGATCCTTCGGTTCTTCCCAGGTAACGTTGCGGTCCTTGATGAAGATCTGGCCTTCGGTTGGCTCCAGAAGTCCGGCAATGCAGTTCAGAAGAGTGGATTTGCCGCAGCCCGACGATCCCAGAAGAACGATGAACTCGCCATCGCGAATATCGAGGTTGAGGTCCTTGAGAACGGTGACGGCCCCAAAGGAAAGTGAAAGGTTACGAATGGAAACACTGTTGGCCATGGAAATCAGCCCTTTACTGCGCCGGCGGCAATGCCGCGGACAAACAAGCGCCCCGAGACGAAGTAGACGATCAACGGCACGGCACCGGTCAGCAGGGTGGCGGCCATGTTGACGTTGTATTCCTTCACGCCCTGGACGGAATTGACGATATTGTTGAGCTGCACAGTCATCGGATAGCTGTCCGGACGGGTGAAGACGACGCCGAACAGAAAGTCATTCCAGATACCGGTAACCTGCAAGATCATGGCTACGACAAAGATCGGCAGCGCCATGGGCAGCATGATGCGGAAGTAGATCTGCCAGAAGCCCGCGCCATCGATACGCGCCGCCTTGAACAGCTCTTCCGGCAGCGAAGTGAAATAGTTGCGGAAAAGCAGTGTCAGGATCGGCATGCCGAAAATGGTGTGAACGATCACGAGGCCCGTCAGCGTACCGTAGATACCCAGTTCGCGCAGAATGATGACGATGGGATAGATCATCACCTGATAGGGAATGAAGGCACCGACGATCAGGATCGAAAAGAACAGTTCCGAACCCTTGAAGCGCCAGTTTGCCAAAGCGTAGCCGCTGACGGAGGCGACAGCGATGGACACCAGCACCGAAGGTACGAGAATACGCACCGAGTTCCAGAAGCCGCGCGAAAGTCCATCGCAGTTCAAACCCGTGCAAGCGCTGGCCCAGGCCTTTGCCCAGGGCTCGAAGGTGATCTCCAAAGGTGGCGAGAAGATATTGCCCATGCGGATTTCGGGCATGCCTTTCATGGAGGTGACGATCATCACATAGAGCGGCAGCAGGTAATAGAGGGCCGCCACAATCAGCAGGCCGTAGAGGATGATGTTGCGCCGTGAGAGCACTTTGCGGGGCTTGCGTCCGCTGGGGCCAGCCACCTGCGGCGAGACTGCATCGAAACCGGCCGCCGTGCTGTTGAGGGTGGAAATGTTAGCCACGCTTCTTCCCTCCAAATTCGAGATAGGCCCAAGGGATGATGATGATGGCGACTGTGAGCAGCATCATAGTAGACGCTGCAAAACCCTGACCGAGGTTCTGCGCCTGAAACATGTAGTCGTAGACGTACTTCGCAGGAACTTCCGAAGCGATACCGGGGCCGCCGCTGGTCTGCGCCACCACAAGATCGTAGACCTTGACGATGCCGGACGCGATCAGCACCAGTGTGGTGATAAAGACGGGTCGCATCATCGGAATGATGATCAGAACGTAAGTCTTCCACATCGGAATGCCATCGACGCGGGACGCCTTCCAGATGTCCTCGTCTATGCCGCGGAGACCGGCCAGCATCAGGCACATGACCAGTCCGGTTCCCTGCCAGAGACCGGCGATCAGGATGCCATAGATGACAATATCGGAATTATAGAGCGGATCGAATTCGAAGGTGGACCAGCCCAGACTGCGGACGATGGACTGGACACCGAATTCGGGATTGAGGATCCACTGCCAGACCAGCCCCGTGACGATGAAGGACAGCGCGAAGGGGTAGAGAAAAATGGTTCGAAAGGTATTTTCGAAACGGATCTTCTGGTCCATCAGCGCGGCCAAAACGAAGCCGATCACAAGGCTGAAGATCAGCGAAAGAATGCCATAGATGGCCAGATTCTGGATCGAGATGATCCAGCGTGGAGCGGCCCACAGGCGCTCGTACTGATCAAGTCCGACGAAGCTGAGGCGCGGCAAAAGGCCCGAGCGCGTGAAAGAATAGACGACTGTCCAGATCGTCCCGCCGAGGAACACGACGAGTGCCACAAGCATCATCGGGATCAGGGCGACCTTGGAATTTAGATTTCGAAATAGCTGGCTGGGGCGACCAGCCGAAGAGCGTAACGTCATGGAAGCAAGACCTCCTCATCGAAAACGGCAAGTGACGGCAGATCGGGGCAAGACCCGCCGGCTCTTCATCTTCGTCCTGCATGGGGCGGAGAGCCGACCGCTTCCGATGGAAAGAAACGACCGGCCCTCCCTGGGGTGATCAGTTCGCCGATGCGATAATGTCGGCGAAACGCTTCTGCGCCGCTTCCGGCGTAATCGACTCATTGGCGAAGAACTGCGAGAACAGGTCTTCCTTCTGCTTCTGCGTGTCAGGAGAGAGAAGCTGGTCGGTGCTGGAGAGAATGTTGCCCTTTGCCAGAACCTCGAGGCCCTTCTTCATGCAGTCGTTGGCCGCCGAAAGATCCACATCGCCACGAACCGGCAGCGAACCTTTCTTGAGGTTGAAGGCGACCTGAACCTTGGGATCAACGATCGTTTCCGCCAGTTTGTCCTGTGCTTCAGATTTCGACTTGTCCTTCAGGACAGGGAAATAGAAGGCATCGCCACCTGCTGTCAGGTACTGGTTCAGACCCAAGCCGGGCAAGCAGGTATAATCCGTACCGGCCTTCTTTCCCGCCAGCTGGAACTCTCCCTGCGCCCAGTCACCCATGATCTGGCCACCCGCCTTGCCGGTGACGACCATGTTTGTCGCCTGGTTCCAGTCCTGCACATTGGTTCCCTTGGCGAGCTTGCGGGCTTCATTGGCCGCCTTGAAGATGGCCGCCATTTCCGGGCCTGCGGCAGCCTTGGCGTCCTTGTCCTTGAAGACCTTCATGTAAAGGTCCTTGCCGCCCAGCGAGATGATGAGCGTATCGAAGGCGCCGGTTGCCTGCCAGGGCTGACCGCCAAGAGCGAGCGGCTGAATCCCGGCCTTCTGAAGCGCCGGACCTGCCGCCACAAACTCGTTCCAGTTCTTTGGAACTTCGACGCCAGCCTTCTTGAAGGCCTCATTGGAAAGCCAGAGCCACTGCCACGAATGAATATTGACCGGGGCGCAATAGATCTTGCCCTTGATCGTGCAGCTTTCCAGCAGGCTGGCGGGCTTGATGATATCCTTCCATTTACCCTTTTCCGCGACCGCCGTGAGATCGCGCATCAAACCGGCCTCCACCAGTTCCTGCGCTTGACGACCGTGGTTGAATTGAGTCGCGCCCATGGGGTCGCCGCCGGTGATGCGGCTGATCATGATCGGACGCGCGGTACCACCAGAGCCGGCGATGGCACCATCCACCCATTTGTTGCCAGTTGCGTCGAACCCTTTCGCGAGCTCCTTGACCGCGGCTGCTTCGCCGCCGGACGTCCACCAATGTGTGACTTCAAGGTCCGTTGCAGCAGCCTGAGCTGCCGGCAGCATGACACCCGCCACGAGAATAGCTTTCAATGCACGCAAATTCATGAGTCTCCTCCCTCACTGAAACGTTGCCGTAAAAAAAGCTATGCGAGTTTCGATACGAGCGCAACGGCCCAGCCAGCAAAAAATTATCAAATTCTCAATTTCAATTTTTGATTGTTTAAAGAGAATTCACATCGATCCTTTTGATCATAAAAACCCTATTAAATGCCGGTATATGTGGGCTTTCTACATCTTTGCATTCGCAAACGCACAGAAAATTTGTGCGTTTGCGTTGTACAACTGAGAGCGGAAAGCGAGGCTTGATCACCGAAAATGGCGCTCGACAAATTGACTGTAACGTTTCAGTTTAATGACTTGAAATTCTTTTCAGGGAAAGGGCCGCTGCCGTTTTCAGGCATCCGACAGATGTCTATAATCAGCCCCCTCGAAATGGTAGGAACACATGGACGACAATCATCAGCTCAAATCTTCCGGGAAGGCTCTGGAGCCTGGTGCGCGTCCTACCTTGAAAACGATCGCCTTTATGACCGGTCTCGGCATCACCACTGTATCTCGCGCGCTCAAAGATGCGCCGGACATCGGCATGGAGACGAAGGAAAGGGTGCGACTGGTCGCAGCGCAACTCGGCTATCAGCCAAACCGCGCCGGGGTTCGCCTCAGAACCGGTAAAACCAATGTCATAGCGCTTGTTCTCAGTATCGACGAGGAACTGATGGGCTTCACAAGCCAGATGATGTTCGGCATCTCGGAAGTGCTGGCCGGAACCCAGTATCATCTCGTCCTGACCCCGCATGTGCACCAGAAAGACCCTATGGTGCCGGTGCGCTACATTCTCGACACAGCGTCCGCCGACGGCATGATCATCTCGCGCACCCTGCCAGACGATCCGCGCGTGGCACTGATGACGGAAAGGAATTTCCCGTTCGCCACGCATGGGCGGACGGATATGGGCATCTGCCACCCGTTCCACGACTTCGACAACGAAGCCTATGCTTACGAGGCGGTGAAGAGGCTTGTTGCGAGTGGCAGGCGGCGTATCGCACTGCTCGCGCCACCGGCAAAGCTGTCCTATTACATTCACACGCGCATCGGGTTCGAGCGCGGCCTTGCCGCCTTCGGAGCGACGGAAGTATCCATGGGGCGGATTACGAGCGAAGCACCATTGTCAGACCTGCGCAGCTATTGTGCCGATCTCATGCGGTCTGCCGATCCACCCGATGGCATTATTTCCATCAGCGGCAGTTCAAGCATCGCGCTGATTGCGGGGATCGAGTCAGCCGGAAAGCGTCTCGGCCATGATGTCGACATGGTCTCGAAACAATCGGCGGAGTTCCTGAACTGGATCCGGCCCGAAATTCATACGGTGAACGAGAGCGTGCGCCTGGCTGGGCGCGAATTGGCAAAGGCCGTAATTGCCCGTATCGATGGCGTAGCGCCAGAATTACTTCAAAGCATCAGCAGTCCCGTGTGGTCCTCTATGGCGCCGAGAGACTAAAACCGGATTCAAGCCTTGATTGCTAGGCGAATGCCACCCCAATGCCTGCCATTGACGGTGATCGGTGCAGATATGTCCTTCATCAGGACGAAGACACCACCACCCATGTCACGACGATAGGTCTGCATCAGGAAGGGTTCCTTGCCTCGTCCGGCAGCCAGACCGACGCGATCATTGAAGATACGGCGATTGCGGCAGTTCGCCGTGTTCCACGTCACATCTCCCGGCCTCTGAGGCTGGGCAAACTTTCGATTATGGGTCGGCAGATATCCATTCTCATCGACAGCTGCGCAAAAAGCGATGCGCTCATCGCTGGAAGCTACGCGCTCCTGTATGTTCGGAAGGACAGCGTCGGTGAATTCAGTAAACCGCGTCATGTACTGGACCGGATCGGTGCCACGGATCGGCTGATAGTTGCGGTCAAACAGCGCTCCCATGTCGATACGGCCAGAACGCACCGCATCCTCGAAAGCGTGGCTCACCTGCTGCGCCACGGCCATGACGGTGCGGATGTAGGGCATGTCGGGCGTCTCGATGCCGGTGCTGGCAACAGCCTGGATCATTCGCTCCGATATGTTTACCACGTCATTAACCCTGGCCGACGTGGTCTGGAGCTGATCGTTGGATTTCAGGATCGCATTTGCAGCCACGGCAATCGTCGTCGCGAATTCGCTGCACTGACGGTCGACGGTTTCTGTGGTGTGAGCAAGAGAGGACGCGCTATCCAGAATGCGTGCCATGACAGTTTCAACCTCATGGAACGAACCCTGCACCTCCTTCGAAGTGGATCGTACACCTTCGGCAGAGGTGCGCGCACCTTCGCCGGCCTTTATGAGCATCTCGATTCGCTCGCCGAGCTTCTGCAGGGTCTGCTGGATCGAAGACGTCGTTTGGGAGGTCTGCAATGAGAGCGCACGGACTTCCGCCGCGACAACCGCGAAACCCTTGCCAGCGTCGCCCGCGCGGGCCGCCTCAATGGCTGCATTCAGCGCGAGAAGATTGGTCTGGCGGGCGATTGTCCCAATGTCTTCGGCCAATCGTCCAACCTCGCTGAGAGCTGACGAAAAGGACCGGATTTCGGTCCCGATTTCCTGCGAGGCTGTGACCATGTCATCAATGGCGTGAATGGAGCCGTCCAACTGCCTCGCCTGCACGCCCAGCACTTGTCGGGCACTCGTCGCAAGACTGTCGGTTTCATTCAGGGAAGAGGCGATCTGGCTATTGGTCTGCGCCATGGCTTGAGCCGCATCCGTCATACGCCTGAGTAGGGCCGCATGCTCGCCGGATTGGGTAGCGGTATCCTGTATCGCGCCTGCAATGTCGACAAGGTGAACGCCGAGATCCGAGGCTTCGGCGGCGAGCCGTGACACAGCATGGCGGAGCGGATTGTCCACCGCGACATTATCTTCAGAGTTCGAAGCATGCTGTGCAGATGCGACCACGCGATTCTCCCAAAGCTATCGGGAGTATCAGTTGCGCTGGTTAAGACTCGGTATACCGATGATCAAAACACCATAAATATGCAGATATCTCAAGAAACAGAAAAGCCGCGACGGGCGCGGCTTGCATTCGTGCGCAACACTGAAACGGCCAGATATCAGCCGCGATCGAAAGCCTTCGGGTCGATACCCAGCGTTACCAGATCGCGCTTCAGGGGCTTGCGGCCAGCCTCTACGGCGGCGGAAGCGGAAGCGGCGGCGCCAAAAACAGCAATCGCACGACCAATGAAACCACCGCGCATTCTGTTTGTGTTCGTAGACATTTTTCTCTCCTTTTGTCTGAGGAGAATATCGGTAACCGCGGCTCTTTTTGCAATGCACAAGAGAAGATAGGAGCCATGCGAATGTCGCATGACCGGCAAATAAGCTTTACGATCTGATCATTCCTGCGGCATTCTGCGCACCAGAATCGCACAGGAGAAGAGCAGCCATGATCACCATCTTTGGCATCAGGAACTGCGACACCATGAAGAAGGCGCGCAGCTGGCTGGACAATCACGGCGTCGGCTATCGCTTCCACGACTACAAGTCGGAAGGAATCGATCAAGCACATCTTGCCAAATGGATTGCATCCGAAGGTCTTGACGTTGTTTTGAACCGCGCGGGCACAACTTTTCGGAAGTTGACCGACGAAGACAAAGCCAACTTAAGCAAAGACAAGGCAATCGCACTGATGATTGCACAGCCCTCCCTTATCAAGCGTCCTGTCCTGGAGGCCAACGGCGCCATCACCATAGGCTTCAAGCCAGAGCTCTACGAGGCTCTTTTCTCGTCCTCTCGTTGATCCCGAGGTTGCGATGTCCAAGATTACGCGCGCGACGCAAGCGCTTGAAAAGGCTGGCGTCTCCTTCACCGTCCACTCCTATGATTACGACCCCAATGCGGAACGGATCGGCCTCCAGGCGGCGGAAGCCATCGGAGAAGAGCCACATCGCGTGCTCAAGACGCTGATGGCAGAGGTGGATGGGAAGCCGGTCTGCGTGGTCGTGCCGTCGGACCGCGAGGTATCGATGAAAAAATTGGCGGCTGCGTTTGGTGGCAAATCCGCAGCCATGATGAAACCCGCGATTGCCGAAAAGGCAACCGGCTACGTCGTCGGCGGGATCAGCCCTTTCGGTCAAAAGAAGCAGGTTCCGACCGCAATCGAGGAGGCCGCGATGAACGAACCGCTGGTTTATATGAATGGCGGCCAGCGCGGGCTCCAGGTACGCCTTGCGCCAACCGATGCACAGCGCGTACTCAAGGCGATCATCGCCTCCGTCATTGCAGAGCGTTGACGCCCGGCCTATCTTCTAGCCATATCTTCTTGAAAGCAGGCAGCACATGACCCTTCACACCGAGATCAAGATCCCCGTCGACCCGATAAAACTGGAAAAGCTGGCGGAGGTCGCCGTCAAGGTGGGCCTTCAATTACAGCAGGGGCAGGATCTGGTTATCACGGCGCCGCTGGCGGCACTTACCCTTGTGCGTCTGATCACCAAGCATGCCTATAGCGCAGGTGCTGGCATTGTTTCCACCTTCTATTCGGATGAGGAAACCACGCTCGCACGCTTCCGCTACGGGCAGGATGCGAGCTTCGACAAGGCCGCCGACTGGCTCTACGAAGGTATGGCCAAAGCCTACGCCGGAGGCGCTGCGCGTCTCGCTATTTCCGGCGACAACCCCATGATGCTGACCAACGAGGATCCGGAGAAGGTTGCCCGCGCCAACAAGGCGACATCCATTGCCTACAAGCCAGCCTTAGAGAAGATTTCCAACTTCGACATCAACTGGCACATCTGCTCCTATCCGAACCCGGCCTGGGCACGACAGGTCTTCCCGGACCTTCCTGAAGAAGAAGCCGTCCACAAACTGGCTGAAGCGATTTTCGCGGCCTCGCGCATCAACACGCCTGATCCGATCGCTGCCTGGGCAGAGCACAACGCCAATCTGAAAAAGCGCTCCAGCTGGCTGAACACAGAGCGATTCTCGGCGCTGCACTTCTCCGGGCCGGGCACTGACCTGACCGTAGGTCTCGCAGATGGTCACGAGTGGCATGGAGGCGCTTCGAAGGCCAAGAACGGGGTCATCTGCAACCCGAACATACCGACCGAAGAAGTATTCACGACGCCGCATGCCCTGAAGGTTGAAGGGACCGTTTCGTCAACGAAGCCGCTCTCGCATCAGGGTACGCTGATCGACAATATCCAGGTTCGTTTCGAGGCCGGCCGTATTGTCGAAGCCAAGGCGTCCAAGGGCGAAAGTGTCCTGAACAAGGTGCTCGATACGGATGAGGGTGCCCGTCGTCTGGGTGAAGTGGCGCTGGTGCCGCATTCATCGCCGATTTCGGCATCGGGTGTGCTGTTCTACAACACGCTGTTCGACGAAAACGCCTCCTGCCATATCGCACTTGGCCAATGCTACTCGAAATGCTTCCTCGACGGCGCATCTCTGAGCCCGGAGCAGATCAAGGCTCAGGGTGGCAATTCCTCACTCATCCATATCGACTGGATGATCGGTTCCGATCAGGTTGATATCGACGGCCTGCGAGAAGACGGCAGCCGCGTTCCGGTCATGCGCAAGGGTGAATGGGCGTAAAGCAGATTTTCCTCGTGCGTCATGCCAAGGGGCGCACGAGGGTATGTCTATCTGCCAACCGCCTGCGCTCGCTGGCTGATCCAAACGCCGAGTAAAACGACACCTACGCCCAAAACCTGCAACAGTGTCAGGGCCTGCCCGAGCAGGAGCCATCCGAGTAGAACAGCGACCAACGGACTAAGAAAGCCGAGGGCTGAGACGGCCGCCGGCTCAAGGCGCGACAAGCCGCGAAACCAGAGAATGTAAGTTAGTGCGGCACCGACCAGTCCGAGATAAGCAAAACCAATCACGTTCCGGACTGTGGGGATCGGCATCGCAGGCTCCAGCAGCAGCGCGAACGGTGCAAGCAGCAAGCCCCCAGCCGTCAGTTGCCAAGCGGTAAAGGTTAATGGAGAAACCGGCGGCTTCCACTTTCGGCTCATGACCGTTCCAAAAGCCATGGAAACGGCACCACCCAGCCCGGCCGCGACACCCAGGGTATCCACGCCAGCCTTCGGCGTCAGCACGAGAAGCGCCACGCCTGCCATGCCCGCCACCCCACCAACAACCGCCAGAGGACGTATCAATGAATCAAGAAGGAAGCGCGCCAGCGCGATGACGATTAATGGCTGCACGGCTCCCACTGTTGCGGCGACACCCCCCGGCAGGCGATAGGCTGATACAAACAGGCAGGCCCAGAACAGGGAGAAGTTCAACGCCCCCAGGATCAGGCTTTTCCACCACCAGCTACCATGAGGCAGTCTTCGAACGACGAGGAGAAGCAGGATGCCTGCGGGCAAAGCCCTAAGAGCAGCGACCGTCAGGGGCAGATCGGGCGGCAAAAGTTGCGTCGTCACGATGTAGGTGGATCCCCATACCGCCGGGGCGATTGCCGTCAAGGCCGTATCTGTTGTTCTGCTCATAGACAGCTCCCTTTATCTTGACATCAAGATAACTTGTTACATCTTGACGTCAAGATAATGATCGGCCACAGTTCAGTTATGGATCACGTCGCGCGCATACTTGCCCAATGGAATGCTGAACGCCCGGATCTGGATGTTAAACCGATGGGGCTTCTCGGTCGCCTCGGACGACTTCAAAGCTACCTGATGCGGGAGATCGATGGCGTTCTCGTTACCCATGGTCTAAACCGCGCAAACTTCGATGTGCTGGCGACCCTTCGCCGTGCGGGAAAACCCCACCGGCTTTCTCCGGGAGATCTTCTGGCGGCAACCATGGTTACCTCCGGAACCATGACCAACCGCATAGACCAGTTGCAGAAACAGGGTCTCGTGGAGCGGATTTCGAACCCCCACGATGGCCGTAGTGTCCTGATCGGCCTGACTGCTCAAGGTTTAGCGATTGTCGATCGTGCCGTAACGGATCATGTAGCAAACCAGCATCGGCTGACATCAATGCTCAGCGAAGAGGATTTCAAGATGCTTGATGCGCTGCTGGCCAGATATCTTGCAGCGTTTGAAAACCAGATTGAAAACTAAGCAAAAGTTTAGAACAGAGAGCCCTGTTCCGGCTTTTCGGTTGCCTGCTTTGTCGGTTTCTTGCGCGGAGCAGATGCGGGTCCGAGAACAACACCTGACGGAGCCGGAGGCGGCGCATCTGTATCGCCAGCCGTTGCCTGCACGTGTCCATCGGCGAACTCGATGGACAGCATTTGTCCGGCAGCGATATTGGCGGCCCGCGTCAACGGTCGATCATCCTCGCCGCGAATGACCGCATAACCGCGTTTGAGAACATTCTTGTAGGACAGAGATTGCAGCATACGGTCATGGGCCTGCACAGCAGCAGTTCGCCTGGACAGCGCATGAACCAAGGCCGTATCGGCATGCCGGATCAGGGATTGAAGCTTCAACCGATCACGCTCGATCTGCCCGCCCAGCCTCTGCGGTAGAGACAGAAGACTGACCTCCGCCTTGGCCAGACGGCTGCGTTCGCGTAGCAGATGCCGCTCCAGGCAGCGATCCTTGCGCAAGACCTGCTCTGCAATACGCCGGCGACCATCCGCAATGCGACCAGAAAGAAGTTCCAGCCGCAACCCCGCCGTCGCGCGCTCCATTATCCGGCGCTTGGCAAGCGTGGTTCTCTCCAAACCTCGACCCAGTCCTGCAGACGCCTCATCGAAACGTCGGCGCGGCAAGGCCAGCAGTTGATCAAGAGAGGGAAGCGCCCGCACCAGCGCCCGCAGGTTCTGCCGACGGCTGTCCATCTGGCGCGAAGAACTGCCTCGAAGCCGCGCTGCAAAATTGGTAATCTGCGCGTCGAGATCGGCCTTTACCGGAACCGCCATTTCGGCAGCCCCGGTCGGCGTTGGCGCTCTCACATCGGCGGCGTAATCGATCAACGTCCAGTCGGTTTCGTGACCCACAGCAGAAATGAGCGGAATCTCGCTCTCCGCCGCGGCGCGCACGACGGCCTCGTCGTTGAAGCTCCAGAGATCCTCAAGGCTGCCGCCACCGCGGGCAACGATCAGGACATCGGGCTTACGAACCGTGCCCAAGGGATCAAGGGCATTGAAGCCGCGGATCGCATTTGCCACCTCGTCGCCCGATCCCTCCCCTTGCACCTTGACGGGCCAGACCACGACATGCACCGGAAAACGGTCCGTGATACGGTGAAGAATATCACGAATGACGGCGCCAGTCGGTGACGTGACGACGCCGATCACCTTCGGCATGAAGGGGAGACGTTTTTTGCGAGCCGGATCGAAAAGTCCTTCAGCCCCGAGTTTGCGCTTGCGCTCTTCCAGCAGCGCCATCAGCGCCCCGGCGCCTGCGGGCTCCAGTGTTTCGATGACGATCTGATATTTCGATGAGCCGGGGAAAGTCGTGACCTTGCCGGTCGCAACCACTTCCATACCCTCTTCCGGACGAAACTTCAACTTGGAGAAGGATCCCTTCCAGATCACCGCATCAATGCGCGCCTTGTCGTCCTTTAAGGCGAAATAGGCATGACCGGACGAATGGGGACCACGATAGCCGGATATCTCGCCGCGCACGCGGACATGATCGAACGCGGTTTCGACGGTACGCTTAATTGAGCCGGAGAGTTCCGACACCGAAATTTCGGCCAGGTTCGTCGGCTGATCAGAGAAAAGGGATCTGCTCATAGGTCCTGTCTATCGTATCCGGATGCGATTTTCATCCGACCGCGATGGATTGTCCTGCACTTTTCTTAAGGACCGACGGTATAGATGCGGAAATGTGACCCTTCCTTCACGGGCTGAGGCTGAAGGAAATCGGGAACATTGCCTTTGGCAAGCTGCGCATAGAGGCCTTGTGGGTTTACCCGTATCAGGTTTCGAGTCTGTGGATCACCCGCACAGAAAGCGAGGATCGTTACCTTCGCACCCTTCAGGAAGGCCTCAGCCTCGCTGGGCTTCGCAAGCCCGATATGAAGCTCGGTCAGCATTCCAGCCTGGTTGCGGTGGTATGGCGCACTCAAAACCCGGTGCGGCGTGTAGCGAAGGATGGTAGCGCCACTATCGGAGGGGGCCGCAACGACGCCCGTGGGATAACCCGCAAGCGCCAGGCCATCGGCGCTGGATCGGCAGTTGGCTTCCTCCTCTGCAACAGTCTTCTCCTGTCCAAGCAGCGTCTTGAAACTGAGGGCATCCCTCACTCCGTTCGTCGTAACCGCGCCAAACAAGGCCCAGACAACCGGAACGGAAAACAGAGCGGCGAGAATGTAAGCCAGGCCTGCATTCATGTTTTCCGGTTCGGCATTCGAATGGCGCTTCAGATCACTGATCAGCAACGAAAGCGGAAGGATGGTCAACGCATTGGTGATGGCGGCGCCACGGACTTGGACGAGGGAGATCAGCCATGCGGTTCCAACTAGCGCCAGAAGCAACAGATGCGCTTCGGCTCTGTCTTTCTGAACGATCCTGAACACACAAACGGCGACCGCAAACAGGCCGACAAGATAGAAGGCTCCAAAAGTATCGGGCGAGGTCGCCAGCAGCGTACGAGCCGACTGTGCTTCCGTCGTATTGTCGAGCCAGAGTTCCACCAGCATCGGGTCGAGATTGGCAAGAGGATTTCCGAGGCATTGCGGCGCGATCAATAACCCCGTTGAAAGAACGGCGACCCCTATGAGCACCACGGCAACGACACGCTGTTTGAATGTCACCAGACCCGTCATGCGACTGGCAAGAAAGAGCCCGGCGCCACCGACGGCCGAAAGCGAATAGAAGCCCAGCGAAAGGTTATCGCAGGTCACCGCACCGTAGGCGCTGGGCGGCACAGTCGTGAAGAAGAATGCCGAAATGGAAAGAGCAAAGGCAAGACCGAAGCTCTGCGCCGCCGGAGCGAATTCCCTTCCATGCCAGCACCATTGCAAGGTAACGACCATGCAGCCCACAGCGACAACCGGTACGGTTTCCGCCCCGATTGCGATCGCAAAGCCTGCCGCAATGCCCGCAAACAGATGGCTCGAACCACTCCATCGCCTGTCCAGCAACATCGCCGTCATCACCATGAGCGTTGCCAGTTGCACATTATGATGATCGATGTTGCCGGGATAGAAGCGCTTCATCGTGAAAATGTAGAGGCAGGCCAGACCCAGCGAAATGTGCATGGTGGGAATGCCGCCGAGGCGCCGGCCGGCCAGACCGGCAGCCGCCAAGAGAACCACAGCGGTGCACAGTGGCCAGACGATGAGGGCAAGCGTCTCTGCTTCGATGGATGATCCGGTGAAGAGGGAAAAAAACCGGATCAGGGCTGCTATCGGCAGATCGACAAAGCGCGACCAATGCATCAACGTGCCGCCCTCCAGGCCGAGACGGTACTGATGCAGGTCGAACCAACCCTGACCATTCAGCAGATCACGGACCTGAACGAGCCGCACCACATCGTCGTTGTCCCCGCCGACATAATCACTGGCTGTTGGCAGATGAAAGACCAGGATCAGGCCGATCAGAACGACCGCGTAGACAAGAACGCTTGGCAGAAGCCGGGTGAAAGTGCCTCTCGGTTTTTGACGTTCATCGCCATGAAGGCCGCTTTCGCTTGTCCAGATGGTCATAATCGGTCAATCTCCGGCAACGGCATGCGAAGTGCTGCGCGGTCGAAACCTAGCCTTAACCTTCTCAAGAAATAGTAAAGCGCGAGTGCCCGGTTCTCTTTCCGGCATCGCCTCCATTTGCAGTGTACCGAGTAGATCAAATCATGGTTGATGCCGCATCGGGCGAACTGAAGATCGCCATCCTTCTGCCTTGCTTCAACGAGGCTTCCACCATCGCATCCGTCGTCCAGGGTTTCAGATCCGCTCTCCCCTCCGCCCGAATCTACGTCTACGACAACAATTCCACTGATGGTACGGCGCTCGCGGCCATGCTGGCGGGTGCCGAGGTACGCCGTGAGCGGCGTCAGGGCAAAGGGCATGTGGTGCGTCGAATGTTTGCCGATATCGAGGCCGATCTCTACATCATGGCCGATGGCGACGGCACATATGCGCCGGAAGATGCCGACGAGCTTGTACGAACGCTGTTGACCGAGCGTGTCGATATGGTTGTCGGAACACGACGCGGGGTGCATGCCGACGCAGGCCGCCAAGGCCATGCGGCGGGCAACCGATTGTTCAATCTTCTCTATCGGCAGATGTTCGGCTCAGATTTCACTGATATCTTTTCGGGTTACAGAATCTTCACGCGGCGCTTCGTTAAAAGCTTCCCGGCTGTGTCGGGCGGTTTCGAGATCGAAACGGAAATGTCTGTTCACGCCTCCCGGCTCAAGCTGCCGGTGACGGAGCTAGAGTTGGACTACGGGCGGAGGCCGGAGGGGTCATTCTCGAAACTCTCCACGTTCCGGGATGGCTTTCGCATTCTTCGAATGTTCGCCATGCTGATGAAGGAAACTCGCCCGTTTGCCTTCTTCGCCGTGATTGCGGGCCTCTTCTGCAGTGCGGGCCTGCTGTTCTCGGCACCCGTTATCATTGAGTATTTCAACACAGGTCTCGTCCCGCGAATGCCGACCTGGGTTTTCTCGCTCAGCCTCTACGGTCTTGGCTTCGTCTCCTTCGCAGCGGGCGTTATCCTGGATTCCGTTGCGCGGGGCCGAAACGAAGTGCTTCGGCTGAACTACATCAACCTGCCCTCCTTGTTTTCCGAACAGCAGCGCTCCCCGGTTGCCACCACCGAAGGGAAGCGGGACGCAGCATGAAACGCGAGACAACCAACAAGATCCGCTTCGTCATCGAAGACATCCTCCCGCCGATCCTGCGCGATTCGAAGCTGTTTCTCTGGATCGCGCAGAGCGCCTGGGGCTCGCACATCTCCCATCTTGCCAGATTTCGCGAACGCGCGCCTTTCCTGACAGCGGATGAATATGCCGAGCTTTATCGCAATCATCCGCGCGTGCACGCTGGCACGGATAATTCCGACGCCTGCATCCGACGTATCGTAAGCGAGATTGCCGGATCAAGCGTCTGCGATGTCGGCTGCGGAACAGGTGCGCTGTTGACGCATATCAAAGCCGGCAATCCAAACCTTACCCGCGTGACGGGTGTCGACTTCGTCATTGATGATGCGGCGGCCTTGCCGGGCGTCGAGTATGTGGCCGCCAAGATCGAATCCCTGCCCTTCGCTGACGGCGAATTCGATACGGTGGTGTGCACGCATGTCATCGAACACGTGCTGGAGTATCGGCAAGCCATTGCAGAGCTTCGCCGAATTGCACGCAAACGACTAATCATCGTCGTGCCGCGCGAACGAGAATATCGCTACACGTTCAATCCGCACTTCAATTTCTTCCCCTATACGCACTCCTTCCTGCGCGCCGTTCACCCGGTTCCGTTACGCCATGTATGCGAAGATATCGGGCGCGACATCTTCTACAGGGAAGATCGAGAAGGTTGAGCACGATGGATTTTTCCAGTCTTACACCGGCACTCTGGCTCGGGCTTATCGGCACCCCGCTGATGATCGCCATGGGACAGGTGCTCTTCAAGATGACGAGCCAGACGGCGGGTTCGTTTTCCTTCAGCGGCCTGTTATCACTGGCGCTGAACCCGATCCTTATTGCAGCCCTTATTCTCTACGGGCTCGGTACAGTCATCTGGATCTATGTGTTGAAGTTCGTGCCGCTGACGATCGCCTATTCGTTCATGGGCCTTACCTTCTGCTTTGTGCCGGTGCTGGCGCAAATCTTCTTTGGCGAACCATTGAGCCTGCGCTACGCTGTTGGAGCTTTCCTGATTATTGCGGGATTGCTGACCATCAATGTCTGAAAGGCGCGAGAGAACAGACTGGCTGGTCATGGCCGGTATTACGGTGCTTGCCGACCTGTTGCTCTTCATGGTCCTCGATACAAGGATGCAAGGACTGGTCGTCTCGCGACTCATGTCGCTGATCCTTGCTTACGGGATTGCACAGGCCATTCGCCTGCTCACCGGTTTCGGCAAGCCACCGCGAGCCTTCGTCGAACGGCCCGGTCTCTGGCCGCTCGTTGTGATCACCGTCATCGTCAATACGGGGCTATTCGTTGTCTTGAGCGAAAGAGCGCCGATTGTTCAGCCGGTCGTCCATCTCGCCTTGTCTTGGCTCGGCTCTCTTGCGTTTCTTGCCTTTGGGCTGAAACGGATCCGCCGTTTCCAGCGACCAGACGAGCAGGATTAGACCTTTTCCCAGCCGTCGTGTTCGCTTGCGCGGTAAATGGCATCGATGAACCGCTGGTTGGCACGCGAACTTTCCAGCGTAACGACCGCGGCCTGACTGCCGGTTGCGGCGCGCGCGAAGGCCTCTGCCTGACGCTTGTACTGCCTGCTGTCCTGGAAGCGAAACACTTCGGAGCGTCCGTGACCCTGATCGGTCAGTTCGACCTCTTCGGCCCCGTAGCGATCGGCATTGAACGGCGATTTGACCTCGATGAAGCCCTTGGTGCCGTGGAACACCATGATCTGCCGGGCGGCCATCTGGGTGGCGATATAGAATGTCAGATCGAAATCCCCGAAGTCGGCTTTCACGCTGGAATAGATATCGGTTCCGAACTCCGGATCACGCTCCGTCGTGGCCTGAACCCGCAATGGCTCCTTGCCGGTGGCGAAACGGGTGGCCATGGTCGGATAGACGCCGATGTCCGGCAAGCCACCGCCGCCCAACTCCGGAATGTTTCGCATGTTGGAGGGATCGCGGTTGAAATAGCTGAACGCACCTTGCACGTGACGCAGACGCCCGATGGCCTCATTGCGCAGAAGTTCCCGCACCTTGTGCCACACGGGGGCATAGGTAATCATGAAGGCTTCCGAGATCAGCACCTTGTTGCGATCCCGTGCCTCGATAAGCCTGTCGATTTCATTGGCCTTCAAGGAAATCGGTTTTTCGCACAGCACATGCTTGCCTGCCTCTGCCGCCTTGATCGTCCATTCCACATGCTGACTTGTGGGCAAAGGAATATAGACGGCATCAATCGCATCGGATGCCAGCATCTCTTCATAGGAACCGAACGCATGCGGCACGGAAAACCGGTCCGCCATGGCACGGGCGCGGGTTACATCCCGGCTGGCAATCGCGCTGACGACGGCATTCTCCGCATCTTGGATGGAGGGAATGACAGCGTTCTGACCGATACGCGCGGTGGAAAGGATTCCGAAACGGAACATGGGGATCTCCTCACTATTTTCGGTCTACCTTACGAACGGGATGAGGCGGATGCAATTGGTGTTCGGACGTCAATCCAATCGATTTATTTCCGTGATGTTCCATAACGCGTTTTGATTGGTACATGACCTTCCATAAGGATAGCGTTGCTCCATATCCCGCACCTATCCGTTGAGATTCCAGGAGCAGTTTCCATGCAACACCGCGCCCTTGGCCGCACAGGCTTTTCGATCGCCCCTGTCGTTTTCGGCGGCAATGTCTTTGGCTGGACCGCCGACGAAAAGACATCCTTCGAGCTGCTTGATCGCTTCTTCGACGCAGGCTTCAACACCATCGATACCGCCGATGTCTATTCGGCCTGGGTCGACGGTCACAAGGGCGGCGAGAGCGAAGAGGTGATTGGCAGATGGCTGAAGCGCGGAAGTGTAAGCCGTGACAAGGCCATCATCGTCACCAAGGTCGGCTTCGACAATCGCGGCCAGAAGACAGGTCTTTCCAAGGGTTGGATCGAACAGGCGATCGATGCCTCCTTGAAGCGGCTAGGAACCGACTATGTCGATCTCTATCTCGCCCACAAGCCGGATTCCGAAGTTCCCGTCGAAGAGAGCCTGGAGGCATTCGCAAAGTTGAAGCAGGCCGGGAAGGTGCGCGCCATCGGGTGCTCGAACTATGATGCGACGCAATTGCAGGCCTCGCTCGACGCTGCTGCCAGCCAGGGCCTGCCGCGCTACGACGTGCTTCAGCCGGAATACAATCTCTACACCCGCGAGAAATTCGAGGGAGAGCTTGCGGGCCTCTGCCAGCGTGAGGAGATCGGCGTCATCAGCTACTATGCGCTGGCTGCAGGATTTCTGACCGGCAAATATCGCGAAATGAAAGACACCGAGGGTGTCGCGCGCTCCTATCGCGTCGCCGATTACCTCAACGACAAGGGGATGCGCATCCTTGCGGCGCTGGACGAGATCTCGGTCGAAACCAATGCGTCTCCGGCCAGCGTCGCAATCGCCTGGGTGGCTGCGCGGCCCGGAATCACCGCACCGATTGCCTCCGCAACATCCTTGCGTCAGCTGGAATCGATTGTGGCCGCGGGCGCGCTTCAATTGTCTGCCGACCAGATGACACGCTTGAACGAGGCAGGTCTGTGATGGGCATCGCTATCCGCAATGCAACTGCTGGCGATGAGACGCGCTTTCGCGAACTCTGGGCCAGCTATCTGGATTTTTATCAGGTCACTGTGTCGGACGAGATTACGGCTTCGACCTTTTCAAAGGCACTAAGCCCCGATAGCAGCATCTTCATGCGCGTTGCAGAGGTTAATGGGCGCGTCGAGGGCTTCGCGCTCTGCCTAACGCATGAAGGCACATGGATTCTCGGCAAGGATCTCTATCTCGAAGATTTGTTCGTCGATGCCAGCCAGCGCGGCAAGGGCGTGGGCCGCGCCTTGTTGCAGGATCTTGTCGATCTATCGAAGGTCAATGGCTGGTCTCGGCTTTACTGGCACACAGCCGAGACGAACGCCACGGCACGGAAACTTTATGACAGCTTCGTCCAGTCAGACGGGCATCTCAGATATCGCATCGCGATCGGCTAGATCGGTTTGTTTTAAACCGGAAGGGTTAGACCATGCAGAAGAGAAAACTTGGTTTCCTGGAAACCTCCGCTCTCGGGCTGGGCTGCATGGGCATGACCCATGCCTACACACCCGTCATCGACGAGCAGGCTTCCCTGAACACGCTGGCACGCGCCGTGGAACTCGGCGTGACGCTATTCGACACGGCGGAAGTCTACGGACCGTTTACCAATGAGGAACTGGTGGGCAAGGGCATCAAGCCTTACCGGGGCAAGGTACTGATCGCGACCAAATTCGGCTTTACCATCGGCGATCAGGCAAAGGCCGCGCGTCCCTCGGGCGTTGACAGCCGTCCGGACCATGTACGGGCTGTGGCGGAAGCTTCCCTCAAGCGGCTCGGTGTCGAGGTGATCGACCTGCTTTATCAGCACCGCGTCGATCCGGATGTCCCGATCGAGGAAACGGTAGGCGCCATGGCGGAACTCGTGAAGGAAGGCAAGGTGCGGGCACTCGGACTTTCCGAGGCAAGCGCCGCAACGCTCAAGCGTGCACACGCTGTTCATCCCATCGCCGCCATCCAGAGCGAGTATTCACTGTGGACCCGTGACCCGGAGGAAAACGGTGTTCTGGATACCTGCCGGGAGCTCGGTATCGGCTTCGTTCCGTTCTCGCCACTTGGTCGAGGGGCGTTGACCGGCGCGCTCAAGAACCTAGATGGCTTGGCTGAAAACGATTTCCGTCGCGGCCTTCCCCGTTTCCAAGGCGAGAATTTCGATGCCAATCTTGCGCTGGTTCACCTGCTTGAAGAGATGGCGGCGAAGAAAGGTGTCTCCGCAGGTCAACTGGCTTTGGCATGGGTGCTGGCGCAGGGCGATTTCATCGTCCCGATTCCCGGCACGACGAAGATTGCAAATCTGGAGAAGAATGTCGCCGCAGCAGATATCCAGCTGTCTGCTTCAGAACTGAAGGAGTTGGGTGACCTGCTCTCCCCCTCCAAGGTCAAGGGCGAGCGCTATCCGGAAAGCATGGCCAAGATGGCCAACAAGTAACACAACCGCTGGATCGTACTCCGGAAGGGTATAAATCCTCTGGAGTACTCACCTTCGTTCAGGCGATGGGCGAGACACCAAAATGTTGAAATTCATCGATGATTTCTGACAGTCGCGTCTCGACTTTATTATATTAGTGATATCTTTCTCTTTATTTTCTGATAGTTAGTTTCCTTTCAGCCTATGAGGCTTTTATGTCCATTTTCGATCTTGGCGGCGATGCGCGGTCCATCCTCGCAGCGCTCAACCGCTCGCAGGCGATCATTGAGTTCGACCTTAGCGGTTGGATCCTGCACGCAAACGAGAACTTCCTCAAAGCCATGGGATATCAGCTGTCGGACATCGTTGGGCAGCATCATCGAATGTTCGTGCTGCCCGCCGAGACTGGATCCCGCGAATACAAACAGTTCTGGTCCGGCCTCGCAGAGGGTCGTTTCGACCAGCGTCAATACAAGCGCGTTGCGAAAGGTGGCCGGGAGATCTGGATTGAAGCCTCCTATAACCCGGCCTATCGTGGCGGGAAGCCGTTCAAGGTCGTGAAGTTCGCGACGGATATCACGGCACATCAGCAGACCCTTTCCGGCGTGCTCAATCAGACCGAATTCCTGATGGAGAATGGCGAGGCTATGAGCAAGTCAGCCGACGAACTGTCTGCCCGCACGCGGCAGCAGGTTGCGGCTCTGGAAACCACGGCCACCGCACTTGCCCAGGCCACGTCGAATGTTCGCTCCGCCACCGAGCGCACGCGCGAGACGCGAAAGCTTGCAAGCGATGCCCGCTTGGCTGCAGCGTCATCCGTCGAGGTCGTTCGCAACACGGTGAGCGCCATGGAGCGGATCGAAGCAGCTTCGAACGAGATCGGCAAGATCATCGGGGTCATTGACGAGATCGCCTTCCAGACAAACCTGCTCGCTCTCAACGCCGGGGTAGAGGCTGCACGCGCCGGTGATGCCGGCAAGGGACTTGCCGTCGTGGCGCAAGAAGTGCGGGAGCTTGCACAACGTTCCGCAAGCGCTGCAAAGGAAATCAAAACGCTGGTCAACACGTCAGCGGATGAAGTGAAAGATGGCGTCCGGCTGGTTGGCGAGACAGGCAAGGCTCTGCAGGAGATCGAAAGCTTCGTGGAAGCAATCGATCGCAATGTCGATGGCGTTGCCACCTCCTCTGCCGAGGAAGCGCTTGCGCTGGATGAAATCAACCACTCGGTCATGGATGTCGATCGCATGGCGAAGGCGAATGGCGCAGGCGAATGCCGAGATGGTGGCGCATTCCACGCAGATCAGCCAATCGCTGTCGGACGGCACTGCCGTCCTGACCGAACTGGTTTCGCGGTTCAAGATGAACAGGCGCGGCACTCAACGCGAAAACAAGCGCGAGATATGGACGCCGGAAGAACGCGCCCACCGGATTGGTCACCTGCGCCAGGCCTCCTGACAGAAAGGCCAGGCGACCAGTATCGCCCAGCCCCTTCCCTTGGGAGGAAATGAGGTTGATCAGGCGCGCACGCGACCGCCGAGGAAACCTGCAAGGGCACCAGAAACGAGATAAAGCAACAGGATCGTCGTTGCAGCCCAAACCGTCAGACCGTACAACCCACCGCTACGGGGAATTCGATGTGACAGCCGACCGGCAACATAGGCACCCAGGACCAACTTCTGACCGTGACTGTCACGGCGCTCAGGAACGGCGAATTAGACTATTGGTTCCCGCTACATAAGGCGAAATATTCTACGCTATTCTTTCCTTCTCCCGCGTGCGAAGGGTAAGCGGAAACCGTGCAAACATCACGGCGTTGCCAGCAAGCGTCAGCGTAAGCCCCAGAATACCAGCCGGAGTCCAGTGATAATCCTCATAAAAGCTCGACAAAGTGAGCGCGACGACCGGAAAGAGAACCGTTGCATAGGCAGCTTTCTGTGAGCCGATCCGCGAAACCAGCATGAGATAGGTCGTGAAACCTACGACGGAGCCAATCGCCGAGAGATAGATCAGTGCAGCGATGTAGGTTCTATCCGGCGGCGCAACGACAGGTGTTTGCGTCACTGCAATCAGGAATAGCAAGGCCAGAGAGCCGTAGGTCATCCCCCAGGCATTGGCGGTTACGGGCGAGAGACCGGCGGCACTATTGCGGCGGGAGGCCATGTTGCCGAAGGAAAAGAAGAGCGTTCCGAGCGCCGAGAGCGCTATGCCCTTCCAGCTGTCGGGCTTGACCGCCAGAAACACATCCGGTCCAAAAAGCAGGCAAAGACCTGCCACACCAAGGGCCGCGGCAAGAAGCGTACGTGATTTGATGGGATCGCCAAAAAAGATCCTGGCATTCACGGCATTGTAGACGGTCGCCAGAGAGAAGACGACGGAGATAAGCCCTGAAGGCACATAGGCCGCCGCATGATAGAAGCAGAGAAAGTTGCAGCAGAAGAGTGATAGCGCCTGAACGACGACAAAGGGCTGCTGCTTAAGCGTCGGCACCTTCAGGCGGCCAGATATCAAGAGTGCCCCAACAAGAATGAGGGCAGCAAGGCCAAAGCGATAGAAGACGGAAACCAGCACCGGCACAGGCCCGATCTGCAGCGCAATGGCTATCCATGTCGTTCCCCAGATGAGCACGGTGGAGGAGAAAAGCAGCAGATTGGTCATGATGGCACCTGAATGTCATTTCGAACACAGGCTCTATCCCGACAGAACGGCCAAGCGCTTGCACGATCTTGCGGCAATCCTGTCTTCGACGCGCTGTTGCGATATATTTGCAGTGGTCATGATGACTGTGGCAGCTGTAGGATACGCTCCGGCTATCCCCGAGTTTCATCATGCTGCACACCGCATCCATCTTTGGCTCCTTATCCGCGTCCTCCCGCGCCAGAAGGCTGGGTGCGCTTGATATGGGCGCGAACAGGGCGGCCGCTCTTTGGCAGAACAGCCATGACCGCATGCACTATGAGCGCCCAGACGGCCATACGTTCAGCTTTTATCTGCATGGTGGTGATGGAACACGACGCGTCGATGGCGCGCCGCTGTGCGGAAGGCCCGGCGCACTATGTATCATGCCGCAGGGCGCTTCATCGGAGTGGGAGATCACCGAACGCTTCGAGTTCGTCCATCTGTATATCGCCGATGATGAATTGTGCCGCCTGTTCTCGGAAACCTTCGATCGCGATGCACGTCTTATGATCCTGCCAGAAGCAACCTTCGACGAGGCCCCTGCGGTCGCCTTCGCCCTCAGCAAGCTCGCAACGGCTCTTCAATCCAATCACCATGTAATGGCCGAGGAGGCTTCCGTCTCTATGGCCTATCAAATCTTCGCCGACCCCCGCTATGGCGGCCAGAAACAGTTTACGCTCCGAGGTGGGCTCGCACCGCAGGTTCGCCGACGTCTGTTCGACTATATCGAAGCAGAACTCCACCGACAGATATCACTGCGGGAATTAGCATGTACTGCCAATCTCAGTGAATTCCATCTTCAGCGCATGTTCAAGCAAAGCTGTGGGGTGAGCCCGCATAGCTTCATTCTCAATCGCAGGATTGAAAAGGCCCGTCGGATGTTGGCCAGTGCGGAACCGATTGCGGAGATTGCCGCCGCCTGTGGTTTCAGCCATCAGAGCCATCTGACGCGCGCCTTCAAGACCATGACAGGCATTACGCCCTTTGCCTATCGCCTGTTGAGCAACGGCAATTCGGCAAATACACCCTGGATCGGGAACTGATACGTGCCGTCTCCGACTGGCAGCTCATGGACTGCCAGCCGGATTGATCCGTGATCAGGCGCGAAGCACGCCGCCGGTCGTCTTCTCGACATTGCCGACAATCTTCTTCGTCAGCGCGTCGAAATCCTCGTCCGTCAGCGTCTTGTCGGTCGGCTGGATCAGCACTTCGATGGCGATCGACTTCTTACCTTCGCCTAGGGATGCGCCCTCGAAGACATCGAATACGTTGACGCCCGTGATCAGCTTGCGGTCAGCACTCGTGGCCGCCTTGATGATGGAGCCGGCATCGACAGCCTTTTCCACCACGAAGGCGAAGTCTCGCTTCACCATTTGGAACGGAGAAAGCTCCAACGCCGGCTTGGTGCGCGTGGCCTTCTTCTTAGGCTCCGGCATGGCATCGAGATAAACCTCGAAGCCTGCCAGTGCGCCGGACACGTCCAGCGCCGACAGCGTGTTCGGATGGAACTCACCGAAATGGCCGAGCACCACCTTGGGGCCCATCTTGATCGTGCCGGAACGGCCCGGATGGTACCAGGAAGGGCCGCCCTGCTCCACCTGCACATTGGCCATGGGCATGCCGCAAGCTTCGAGAACAGCCAGGGCATCTGCCTTGGCATCGAACACATCGACGGGCTTTCCGCCACCCTTGGCAGCGTTGGACCACAAACGGCCTGAACCGGAAAGCGAGGCCGTGCCGCGTCGAATGCCACCGGCTACGCGACGCTGCTTTTCGGGCGTATCACCTTCATAAGTTCCGGAGACTTCGAAGATCGCCACGTCACCATAGCCCTTGTCGGCATTGCGCTGGACGGCAGTCAGCAAACCGGGCAGAAGCGAAGGCCGCATGTCGGACATGTCGGCAGCAATCGGGTTGACCAGCTTCAATGCCGGGCTTCCGCCGCCGAACAGCTTGGCATGATCTTCCGGGATAAAGGACCAGGTGACGGCTTCCAGCATGCCGCGCGAGGCAAGCGCCCGCTTGGCAACGCGCGTACGGATTTGCAGCGTGGTCAGGATACGGCCATTGACCGTATCCTTGGCAGCAAGCGGTTCCGGCTTGATGTTATCGACGCCGTGAACACGCATGATTTCTTCGACAAGATCCGCCTTGCCCTCGACATCGGGACGCCAGGAGGGAACAGCGACCTGCACCTGCTGATCGTCACCGGAAAGGATCTCGAAGCCGAGACCTGTCAGGATCTGGCGGCTTTCCTCAATCGAAACGGTCAGGCCCGTCAGACGCTTGACCTCCGAGAAGGGGAAATCGACGATTCTGCGGTCATGGCCCTTGTAACCGGCAACACGGGCCTTGGCTGCCGTGCCACCGCACAGTTCCAACACCAGTTCCGTCGTACGCTCAAGACCCGGCATCATGTATTCCGGGTCGACGCCGCGCTCGAAGCGGTAGCGCGCATCGGTAATGATGCCGAGCGAGCGGCCAGACTTGGCAATGTTGATGGGATCCCAGAGCGCGGATTCAATCAGCACGTCCACCGTGTTCTCGTCACAGCCGGAATGCTCGCCACCCATGATGCCGCCGATGGATTCGACGCCATTATCATCGGAAATGATGACATTGTTCGGCGACAGCTTGTAGGTGCGGGTGTCGAGAGCGAGGATTTCTTCGCCCTCTGTCGCACGGCGAACAGTGAGATTTCCCTTCACCTTTGCCGCATCAAACACGTGCATGGGGCGACCCTGATCGAAGGTCATGTAGTTGGTGATGTCCACCAGCGCGTTGATCGGGCGAAGGCCGATGGCCTTCAAACGCTGCTGCATCCAGGCAGGGCTCGGGCCATTCTTCACGCCGCGAACAAGGCGCAGCGCAAAACCGGGGCAAAGGCTCTCGTCATCGAGATCGATGGAGACTTCGACCGGAGTTTCACCATCCACCTTGAAGGACGGCGTCTTCGGCTGCTTCAGCGTACCGAGACCGGAAGCCGCCAGATCGCGCGCAATACCGAAGATGCTTGTGCAATCGGGGCGGTTTGGCGTGAGGTTGATCTCGATGACCGGATCATCAAGTCCTGCGAAGGATGCAAAGGTCTGGCCGACCGGCGCATCCTCTGGCAAGTCAATGATGCCGTCGTGATTATCGGAGATGTTGAGCTCCTTCTCGGAGCACATCATGCCGTGGCTTTCGACGCCGCGGATATTGCCGACTGCAAGCGTCACATCAATGCCCGGAACATAGGTTCCCGGACGCGCCAGGGCGCCGACGAGGCCAGCGCGGGCATTCGGCGCACCGCAAACCACCTGCACCGGCTTTCCATCTCCCGTATCGACCATCAGCACCTTCAGCCGGTCGGCAGACGGGTGCTTTTCGGCGGACACGACCTTGGCAATGACAAACGGCTTGTAGGCTGCGCGATCATCAACATCCTCGACTTCGAGGCCGATCGCCGTCAACCGCTCGCAAACCTGCTCCAGCGTCGCCTCGGTTTCCAGATGTTCCTTCAGCCAGGAGAGCGTGAATTTCATAAGTTTATCCTCCGTGCTGAATTACTGGCTCAAACCGCCGAACAGTGTCGGCATGTCGAGCGGACGGAAACCGTAATGGCTCATCCAGCGCACATCGGCGTTGAAGAAGTCGCGAAGGTCCGGCATTCCGTATTTCAGCATGGCGATACGGTCGAGACCCATGCCCCAGGCAAAGCCCTGGTATTCATCGGGATCGAGCCCCCCGGCGCGCAGAACGTTCGGATGCACCATGCCGCAGCCAAGGATCTCCATCCAGTCCGTGCCTTCACCGAACTTAACGATCGGGCCGGAAGAACGGTCACACTGGATATCCACCTCGAAGCTTGGCTCCGTGAAGGGGAAGAAAGAGGGGCGGAAGCGCATGGTCACGCTATCCACCTCAAAGAAAGCCTTGCAGAACTCTTCCAGAATCCAGCGCATGTTTCCGACATGGCTCTTCTTGTCGACAACCAGGCCTTCCACTTGGTGGAACATGGGCGAATGGGTTGCGTCGCTATCCTGACGGTAGGTCTTACCCGGAATGATGATGCGGATCGGTGGCTTCTGGGCTTCCATGGTGCGCACCTGCACAGGCGAGGTGTGCGTACGCAGAACCTTGCGCTCACCCTTCTCGTCAGTCGGAAGAAAGAAGGTGTCGTGCATCTCGCGGGCCGGGTGACCTTCCGGGAAGTTCAGGGCCGTAAAATTGTAATAGTCGGTCTCGATGTCCGGGCCTTCCGCGATGGAGAAACCCATATCTGCAAAGATGGCGGTGATTTCATCGACGATCTGACTGATCGGATGAATACGGCCACGCTCTGCGGGCGACGAGCGCACCGGCAGCGTCACGTCCAGAGTTTCTGCTGCAAGCCGGGCATTGATTGCGGCGTCGCGCAACACAGTCTTGCGTGTGGTGAGCGCCTCCGTGACCTCGTTCTTCAGCGCATTGATCGCGGCTCCGCGGGTCTGGCGCTCTTCCGGGCTCATGGCGCCCAGTGTCTTCAGCAGTTCTGAGACGGAGCCCTTCTTACCCAGCGCCGAAACGCGAACGCCTTCCAGGGTCGCCTCATCGGATGCGTCGTTGATTTCGGCCAGAAGCGAGGATTTCAGGTTTTCCAGATCAGACATGATGTTTTCCGTTTGATGCTCGGCGAAGACCAGGAAGGCCCGCTCTCCACCCGTTGCACTTGGTCGTAACGGTCCAATGAAAAACCCGCGCCAGCCCAAACCAGCGCGGGTTTCCCAAATCAATGAAGCTCGTGAAGCTTGGGAAGCGCTGGTTAACGAACCGCGCTTTCAAACTCGTTTGCCGTACCGGCGTCCTTGAGGTAGGCGAGCGCCTTCTTGGAAGCTTCGACGAGAGCGCCGAATGCTGCCGGCTCATGGATTGCCATGTCAGACAGAACCTTGCGGTCCACTTCGATGCCAGCCTTGTTCAAGCCGTCGATGAAACGACCATAGGTCAGGCCGAATTCGCGGACAGCAGCGTTGATACGCTGGATCCACAGAGCGCGGAAGTTGCGCTTCTTGACGCGACGGTCGCGCGTTGCGAACTGACGCGAACGATCGACAGCTGCCTTTGCGGCGCGGATGGTGTTCTTACGACGACCGTAGAAGCCCTTTGCGGCCTTCAGGGTCTTGGTGTGCTTTGCGCGTGAGGTTACGCCACGTTTTACGCGTGCCATGTCATGATCTCCTTAATGTTCCGAAAGCGAAATGGTCTCAGAGACCGTTTGGCAGGTAGTTCTTGATGACCTTCTTGCCGTCAGCTTCGGCCAGAACCATCGTACCGCGAGCATCGCGGATGAACTTGTTGGAACGCTTGATCATGCCGTGGCGCTTGCCAGCAGCAGCGGCGAGAACCTTGCCCGTCGCAGTGACCTTGAACCGCTTCTTGGCGGACGATTTCGTCTTCATCTTGGGCATTTTGCTACTCCGTATTCTTGTATCGAAGCTGGCTGATGAGGCTGGCTTCAAGCTATTCAAAAACGGCCACGGCATGCCCTGCCGGACCGTTCGGACGCGCGCTTATACCGACAGACCGGTAAAAGCGCAATGGGGGTGAGCAGATTTGCGTGCACGGCCGCAAATGGACCGTCGCAGGATGGAAAGGCACCGATTAGCGCGGCGCCAAAACCATCATCATCTGGCGGCCTTCCAGCTTCGGCTCGGCTTCGACCTTGGCGATTGCCGCGGTGTCTTCCTTGACCTGAAGAAGAAGCTTCATGCCGAGTTCCTGGTGCGCCATTTCACGACCACGGAAGCGCAGCGTAACGCGAACCTTGTCACCGTCTTCGAAGAAGCGATTGATGGCCTTCATCTTCACCTCATAGTCATGGGTGTCGATGTTCGGACGCATCTTGATTTCTTTGATTTCGACGATCTTCTGCTTCTTGCGCGCTTCGGCAGCCTTCTTCTGGTTGGCATACTTCAGCTTGCCGAGATCGAGAATCTTGCAGACCGGCGGCTCGGTGTTCGGAGAAATCTCGACGAGATCGAGACCTGCCTCCTCGGCCATTCTCAGCGCCTGGTCTGTCGGCACGATGCCGAGGTTTTGACCCTCTGCGTCGATCAACTGGACGCGAGGAATGCGGATTTCCCGGTTAGAGCGCGGTCCGTCTTTGACAGGAGCGTCGGTCTTGAATGGTCTGCGAATGGTCGTATTCTCCTCGAATAATTAAAGGGTCGCAGCGGCGGCCCGTACGCTCGTGGCGCAATGAAAGGGCAATTTCGTCAACGCTGCTCCGAAGTCAATAGCATAGTGTCGCCAATAAATCACCTAGTGCCGCGTTTTTACGAATCTGTTTTATAGGTGCATCTGTTTGAAGGAGAATGAGCCATGAATCTGTCGGTCGCGCCCTATAAAAGCACCCACATCACCGTTGGTGAGGGCAGACAAGCCCGGCAGATCGCGCTGGTTCACCGGCAGGGGCAAGCAGCCGATTCCCCCATGCTCGTCTGGCTCGGCGGCTATCGCTCCGACATGAGCGGCACCAAGGCCCTGGAAATGGAGCGATTGGCTGAAGAACTGGGTCTGCCGTCGCTGCGCTTCGATTATTCCGGCCACGGCATTTCCGGCGGCGAGTTCCGCGATGGCACGATTTCACGCTGGCTGGAAGAGGCTCTGTCCGTCATCAAGGCTCATCCGGCCAGAGAAGTCATCCTCGTTGGATCCTCCATGGGCGGGTGGATTTCCTTGCGGGCGCTTCAGGAACTCCGCAAACAAAGCGAGACCGGGGTAAAGGGCCTCGTCCTCATCGCCCCAGCGCCGGACTTCACGCATGACCTGATCGAGCCTGCGCTCAGCGAGACCGAGAGGCAGTCGCTCCGGGAACGGGGGTTTTTCGAAGAGCCCTCGGAATACAGCTCGGAGCCGAATATCTTTACGCGCGATCTCATGGAGGATGGGTTCAGCAACCGCGTTCTGACCGGGATCATCGAGACAGGATGCCCGGTTCACATCCTGCAAGGCATGAAGGATGCGGATGTTCCATTCCAGCATGCGCTGAAGCTCGTGGAATTCCTGCCTGCCGATGACGTCGTTCTGACACTGATCCGCGACGGCGATCACCGCCTGTCCCGACCGCAGGATATCGAGCGCATGCGGGCGGCGATTATCGGATTGATCTGATTTTCATCCGCAACATTATATGTTGCTGAAATGAATCGATCTTAACCATAAATTACGAGCAAGCTTGTTAATCTTTCGTTCATAATTGACACCAGCCCCCAGACGATCTTAACGTTTCGTTAGGATTTGAAGGGACGGGTTCATGATGTATGCCCAGAAGGCACGGCAGTTGGCTGTGATCCTCGCGACTGTGCTTGTGTCAGCGTCAGCGGCTGTTCCGGCACCACGCACATCTTCGGCGCAAATGATCGTGGGTGGTATTACCTCCCAGCCGATCGGCCATTATGAATTCTGTCAGCGCCTGCCCGCCGAGTGCGATCAGCGTTTTGCATCGACTCCCGCTCCCAAGGTCACGGAGTATGGGTGGGAAATGATCCAGCAGATCAATTTCTCGGTGAACCATCGCATCGAAGCCCGCACAGACATGGAAGTCTATGGCCGGGAAGAATACTGGGCCTATCCGACAACCGCTGGAGATTGCGAGGACTATGCGCTTCAGAAGCGCAAGGAGCTGAAGGACAAGGGCTTCTCTCTGGCCGACCTTCTCATCACCGTGGTTCGTAAGCCCGATGGTGAAGGCCACGCAGTTCTGACTGTCCGGACCTCGGAGGGGGATTTCATTCTCGACAACCTGTCGGACGAAGTGAAGCTCTGGAGCGACACGCCCTACACGTTCCTGAAGCGTCAGGCTTCGTTCAACACGGGCCGCTGGGTTTCCATTGAGGATGGTCGCGAAATCGTGGTCGGCGCCCTGCGCTGATACCACTCAACTCCATGATCCAAAGGCCGGGCGACTGCTCGGCCTTTTCATTTCAAGCAGCAATCCTGTTTTCAGGAATTCCCGATCAGGATACCGGCTGCCAGAACCAGCGAGCCGCCGAACACGACCTGGAAGACAGCCCGCATAAAGGGCGTTTCCATATACTTGTTCTGAATGAAGGCTATAGCCCAGAGTTCCACAAAAACGATGATGGCAGCGATAATTGTCGCGGTCCAGAAATGTGGGATCAGGTAGGGTAGCGCATGACCGAGCCCGCCAACGGTGGTCATGATGCCGCAGGCGAGGCCACGCTTGAGCGGTGAACCGCGTCCAGAGAGCTTGCCGTCGTCATGCGAGGCTTCAGTAAAGCCCATGGAAATGCCGGCACCGACCGAGGCGGAAAGACCAACGAGAAATGTCTGCCAGGTATCCTGCGTGGCAAAGGCGGCGGCAAAGATGGGTGCAAGCGTCGAGACAGAGCCGTCCATAAGACCTGCAAGACCCGGCTGGAGATAGGTGAGGATGAACTGCCGGCGTTCGCCCGCAGCTTCCTCATTGCGGACTTCGTCGGGTGTATGCTTATCGCCCAACATGTGCGCAATGTCGCTGTGCCCCTGTTCTGCAAGGGCGAGATCACCGAGCAATTGCCGGGTCGACGCATCCGTTACACGCTTTTGCGCCTCCATATAGAAGGAGTAGGCCTGCCGCTCCATCAGTTCGGCCTGTGCGCGGATCGTCTCCAGCGACAGATTCTTGACCAGCCAATCCGGTTTGCGCTGATAGAAGCCGCGCACATGTTCTCGGCGGATGAGCGGAATTTCCTCCCCAAACCTCTGGCGGAACTGGCTGATCAACATGTTGCGGTGGGTTTGTTCCACTTCCGCCATGTCGCGGAACACCCTGGCTGACGCAGGCGCCTGTTCCTGTAGGGCCCGTGCGTAAGAGAGATAGATGCGCGCATCCTCTTCCTCGGAAGAAATGGCAAGTGCCAGAATTTCCTCTTCACTGAGGCTTTCAAACGGGCGGCGCCCGGAGCCCCGAAACAGATCAAACATTTTATCGGCATCCTTTTTAGAATTATTCTAATTCTAATCTGAGACATTTTGAAATCAAGGTGTCGCGTCCATCTTTTTGGCCATCTTGGTTCGATGCCTACTTTGTCAAAGAAAGCCCACAAGAGCCGGATTGATGAAGAAAACTACCTAAAGCGAAACGACCTGATGCAGAGGCAAGTTGCCGCGCAAGTTTCCTCATTTGCGCCTTGCTTGCAGCGCAACAAAATGTTTTAGCAGGCTCCGATGTGAGCAAGGCTCACCTAGACAGAATATGAAGGCATTGAATTTCATGAATCGCAGAGCATTTTTCCGTCAGGCTGGCACGGCAGGCATTGGCGCGGCTGCAGCAACGACCTTGGCGGCCCCGGCACTTGCCCAGGAAAACCCCGAGATCACCTGGCGCCTGACGTCCTCCTTCCCGAAGAGCCTTGATGTGCTTTTCGAAAGCGCGACCGAGATCGCAAAAAGCGTGTCCGAGGCGACTGGCGGAAAATTCAAGATCCAGACCTATGCGGCGGGCGAAATTGTTCCGCCGCTGCAGGCGGCAGATGCGGTAGCCTCCGGCACGGTCGAGATGGCGCATACCTGCGCCTACTACTATGTCGGCAAGGACCCGGCTTTTGCGCTTGGCACCGCGATTCCCTTCGGCCTCAACGCGCGCCTGACCAATTCCTGGTTCACCGTTGGCGGCGGCAATGAGCTGATCAACGAGTTTCTCGCAGGTCACAACCTCTATGCCCTTCCTGCTGGCAATACGGGCGCGCAAATGGGCGGCTGGTTCCGCAAGGAAATCAAGACCGTCGATGACCTGAAGGGTCTGAAAATGCGCATTGCCGGTCTCGCGGGCCAGGTGCTCAGCAAGGTTGGCGTCACACCGCAGCAGATTGCCGGTGGCGATGTCTATGCCGCGCTGGAAAAGGGCACGATCGATGCGACCGAGTTTGTCGGCCCTTACGACGACCATAAGCTCGGCTTCTACAAGGTCGCGAAGTACTATTACTATCCGGCCTTCTGGGAAGGCGGCCCGACGGTTCATGCCTTCTTCAACCGCGAGAAGTTCAATGCGCTGCCGAAGAGCTACCAGCGTATTCTCACCGATGCCTGCGCCCGCGTGAACGCGCTGATGCTGGAGCGTTACGACGCCCTGAACGCCAAGGCTGTTCGCGAACTGGTGGCTCAGGGTGCGATCCTGAAACCCTTCAGCCAGGACATCATGGATGTCTGCTACAAGGCCGCGCAGGAAACCTATGCCGAGATCTCGGCCAAGAACGAGAACTTCAAGAAGATCTACGACAGCCAGCAGGCCTTCAAAAAGGACGGCTATCTGTGGATGCAGATCGCTGACTACAGCTTCGATACGTTCATGATGATGCAACAGCGCAAGGGCACGCTGTAATCTTCATACACAAAGAACGCGGCGAGGCGTCGCCGCGTTCAGCTCGAGAGGAATTCGATCAAGGATCAGTTGGATCCGTCATTCGAACGGGCCTTGCCGCCCGAGTGGAGCTTGGTCGTAACGGTTTTTCCGTCCGGCTGCTGGCCGTAATAGGTTCCGCCCAAATGCCAACCGGCACTTGTATTAGCGACCTGCGCCTTTGCGCGTTCCTGCATTGCTTTCACATCGCTTTTCGACATTTTCGTCTCCATTGTTCGATGGTTGCCAAGGCAAAAAACCACGCCCGTCGCGAGATATTCCAGGCATATTGGAGGCCGCGAACATGATCCGGGACGACCTTGAACAGGTTCAAGGTCGAATTCTGCTGCGGGGAAGGGGAATTTGGGTTCGTCTCGAAACCTGAAAGGCTCCGCCATGAAAGACATATTCCCGCTTGCTGCCCTTATCGTCAGCACCCTCATGCCTCTTGCCGCCTCTGCCGAAAGCAATATCGGCTGGACTACCATCTCCGTGCCCTCACCCCAGCGCGGCAAGCCCTTATCCGTCGACGTGTGGTATCCCTCGGGTGCCAAGGCGCCGGAAAAACTGATCGGCGACAACCGCATCTTCAACGGCGATCTGGCAAAGCCGGAAGCGGCGATCAATCCGGGAAAATATCCGCTGATCCTGCTCTCACATGGTTCAGGCTCGCGGGCTTTGGGTATGGCATGGATTGCCACACGCCTTGCTGAAAAGGGCTTAATCGTGGCCGGACCAGATCATCCCGGCACGACGAGCGGCGATTCCACGCCCATTGCCACGCCACGCATCTGGGAGCGGACGCAGGATCTCACCAACATCATCACCTGGATGACGGGCGAAGCCCCATGGAAAGCCTCCATCGACCCCGGAAAGATCGGTGTGCTGGGCTTTTCGCTGGGCGGCAGCACGGCGCTGGAAATCATCGGTGCGCGAGCCGATCTCAACGCCTATGCCGATTACTGCGATCGCTACACCATGATGATGGATTGCCAGTGGTTTGCGGGCGGCTTCGGCTTTGTGGATGGCAAGCGGGTTGCCTCGCCGGTCGTCAAACTGCGGGAATTCGACAAGCGGTTCGAGCAATCGAACATTGATCCGCGCATAACCTCCGCCGTCGTTGTCGATCCCGGTTTGGTACAGGCCTTCAAGCCAGAGAGCCTGAAACAGATCAAGGCCAACACAACCATCATCAATCTGGGCAGCGGTGATACCTTGGCGGCAGTGGTGGATGCGACGAAACTCGTCGCCCAGATTCCGGGCGTGGCCTATCACCAGATTACCGGCGCCAACCACTTCAGCTTCCTGCCGGCCTGCAAACCGGGCGCGCAGGATTTCCTGTCGGAGGCGGGCGATGCCGACCCGATCTGCGATGGAAAGGGTCTGCGTGACCGTGCCGAGGTTCACCGGGATGCGGAAAAGCTGGTGATCAGTGCCTTTGAGAAGGCCCTGAAATAGCGTCAGCCAACGCGCTTGTAGAACAGCGTGGTGCCGCAAAAGCCGCCTTGTGGCCAGAGTGCATAATCGGGGATGACGCCGACACGTTCCCAACCGAAGCGGGGGTAGATAGCCTCCGCTTCACTGCCGGTCGCCGTATCAAGTACGAGGATCGTCCGGCCAAGGCGAGCGGCTTCCACTTCCACCGCTTCCATCAGCTTCCTCGAAAGTCCGAGGCCGCGGGCGGATCTGTGCACCAGCAACTTCATGAGATCACCGCGATGCGGCTGGTTGGGCTTCTGGGCCAGGCCCACCTGAACCGTTCCGACGGTCTTTCCCTCATGCTCGGCGACGGCGATGATGGTGTGGCCCAACCCAACCGATTTCTGCACCTGCAGCCAATAGGCGCGTGCATCATCCACCGCAAAAGGCTGCATGAAGCCGACAGAAGCGCCGCCGTTGACGCAGTCCGCCAATACTCCGCACAGGTCATCCAGTCTAGAGGTGATGTCTTCAGCACTGAGAAGATGGATTGTCGCCATGATCAATACCTTTATCAACGCCGCCCGCGGTCAAGAATGACGGCGTAACGCGCGGGTTTATCGGAAGGGTTGTGGAATTCGAAGGCATCGCCGATATGCATGAAGAGGCAATCGCCGGGTTTCATCTCATAGGTCTCGTCCAGCAGGATCATGTCGAGCCGCCCTTCAAACAACCAGACATGCTGCGTCATCTGACGGCTTTCCTCACGCGGAGGAAACGAGACCCGTGCGCCGGGCGGAAACTCCACCTCGACGATGTCGACTGCACTGTCCACTCCCGGCGGCGAAATCGACCGGCGAAGATAACCCGTCACGGGATCGCGCCAGAGGCGTTGCTCATTGCGACGAATGAAGGGGCTCGCTGGCGCATCGTCCGGCGCGAAGAAATGCGAAAGACTGAGGCCCAGCGCTTCGCATAGACGTGCCAGAAGCGAGGCAGTCGGGCTGACCTCCCCCCTCTCGATCCGCGAAATCATGGCACGACTGACGCCGGAGGCTTTCGCCAGCTCATCAAGGGTGAGACCCTGCCGTTGCCGCAGGGTCTTCAGCCGCGTTCCCGTCGCTTCTTCGAATTGCTGTTGCGTGTCGCTCATGACCGCGATACTACAATTCTTATATAGTGGAATCAAGTGTTCTTATATAAGAATCAGTCTTTCACTTGGGCAATCCAGTCGTTGAGATTGTAATAGTTGGTCACGCGGGAAACCTTTCCGTCGCGCAGTTCGAAGAAGGCTCCAGCGGGCAGTTTGTAGGTCTGGCCGCTCGCTTCCGGCAGCCCCTCGTCAGTCGCCAGATATTCGCCGTGCACAATGAACTCCGCCGAGCCCCGAGTGCCGGCCTCATTCACCATGATCACCATGTCGGTCAGCGTTTCCCGGTAGCAGCGGTTCATGTGCCGCATGAACTTTGCAAAGGCATCCTTGCCGTTCTGCCGCTCACCCTGATTGATGTCATGCGCCACGTCATCGGTCAGCAGAGCGAGAAAGGTTTCCATATCCTGCGCGTTGAAGGCATCGTAATAGGCGCGGATGATGTCGCTGGCGCTCATGCGGAATTTCCCTTTTTCTGGCAGCTTCAAATGATCTTGGCGCAAGGCTATAACGCGCCGATCAGGAACAGAACAAGTCTATGGCTCTCATCGTCAAATCCTTTTCCGGCAGCGACGCCACCCCCTTCTTTGACGACCTCGCCCGGTTGCGCATCACCGTGTTTCGCGAGTTTCCCTATCTCTACGATGGCAATCCCGATTACGAGCGAACTTACCTTGCGACCTATGCGCGGTCTGATGGCTCTTTCTTCGTGCTGGCTTTCGACGATGAAGCTGTCGTGGGAGCAGCAACCGCAACACCGATGGCAACCGAGACTGAAGAGGTAAAGGCGCCATTTCTCGCGAGCGGTCGTAATCCGCAAGATTTCCTTTATTTCGGCGAAAGCGTGCTTCTGCCCTCCTACCGCGGACAGGGTATCGGGCTCGCCTTCTTTGAAGGCCGCGAGCAGCAGGCGCGGAAGCTGGGACTGGCGAACTGCACCTTCTGCGCCGTGGAGCGACCGGAGGATCATCCGCGCCGCCCGAAGGATTATGCTCCCCTCACCCGCTTCTGGCAAAAGCGTGGCTACAGCCACCACCCGGAGCTTCGCACCACATTTTCCTGGCGGGATCTGGACGAAGAGAGCGAGAGCCCGAAACCCCTTTCCTTCTGGATCAGGACACTTGCCGAATGACCATCACGCTTGCAGCCTGTCAGTACAAGATCGAGCTGATCGAGAGTTTCGATGCCTATGCCGTGCATCTGACGGCACTTGTTGAACTCGCGGTTTCACAGGGTGCGGAGCTTTTGCTGCTGCCGGAGTATGCGGGTCTTGTGCTGACAGGTCTCTTGCCTGAAGCCGAGCGCGGCGATCTGCACCAGTCCATAGCAGGCATCCAGCCGCTCATTCCCGATTGGATGAAACTGTGCGAGGGGCTGGCCCGCAAGCATCGCATCACCTTCCAGCCTGGAACGATGCCGATTCTCGACCCTGACGGGCAGTACCGCAACCGCGCTACCCTGTTTGGCCCGGACGGGCTGATTGGCCATCAGGACAAGCAGATCATGACGCGCTTCGAGCGCGAACACTGGAATATTGCCGCAGGCGTCGATGGATTGAGAGCCTTCGATACCCCGCTTGGCCGCCTGGGTATCCTGATCTGCTATGACAATGAGTTTCCCATGCTGGGGCGCAAGCTCGCGGAGCTTGGCGTCGAACTGGTTCTCGCCCCGTCCTGTACAGATACCTTGGCCGGAAGCTTTCGTGTTCGTATCGGCGCACAGGCCCGCGCACTGGAAAACCAGTATGCGGTGCTTTCTGCACCTACCGCAGGTGATGCGCCGTGGTCTCCGGCGCTCGATGAGAACAAGGGCCGCGCCGCGCTTTATGTTCCCTCAGATTACGGAATGCCGCCTTCCGGTATCTTTGCCGAGAGCGAAAGTGACGATGTGCAGGAAACCAGCTGGCTGGTCACGAAGATCGATCTGGCCCATGTGGCGAGGCTCAGGACCGAGGGACAGGTTGCCATCCGGCGAGACTGGCCGGAACAGTTTAGGTAAAAACGCCTTGTTTTCTGGCTTTTGAGTCAATTTCCCGCTTTGCGATGATACGGCTCGCTGCTATATGCGCCAGCCATGAGCACCGATCGCACGCCCCTTGACCACATCCGCAATTTTTCCATCGTCGCCCATATCGACCATGGAAAATCGACACTGGCCGACCGCCTGATTCAATCCACGGGCGGCCTTGCCGAACGCGAGATGTCGGAACAGGTTCTCGATTCCATGGATATCGAGCGCGAGCGTGGCATCACCATCAAGGCGCAGACTGTTCGCCTTCACTACAAGGCCAATAACGGCGAAACCTATGTTCTGAACCTGATCGATACGCCCGGCCACGTGGACTTCGCCTACGAAGTTTCCCGTTCGCTGTCTGCCTGCGAAGGCTCGCTGCTGGTGGTGGATGCATCCCAGGGCGTTGAAGCGCAGACGCTTGCAAACGTTTATCAGGCAATCGACAACAATCATGAACTCGTCACGGTTCTGAACAAGGTTGACCTTCCAGCTGCGGAGCCCGACCGTATCAAGGACCAGATCGAGGAAGTAATCGGCATTGACGCTTCCGAAGCCGTGCTGATTTCGGCCAAGACAGGCCTTGGCATTCCGGATGTGCTGGAAGCCATCGTCAACAAGCTGCCTGCGCCAAAGAGCGAAGGCGGCGAGAAGGCTCCTCTGAAGGCGCTGCTGGTCGATAGCTGGTACGATACCTATCTCGGCGTCATGGTTCTCGTGCGCATCATTGATGGCGTGCTGACCAAGGGCCAGCAGATCCGCATGATGGGCACCGGCGCAAAATACGGCGTCGAGCGCGTGGGCGTGCTGACGCCGAAAATGGTCAATGTTGATAGCCTTGGCCCCGGCGAGATCGGTTTCATTACCGCCTCCATCAAGGAAGTGGCTGATACGCGCGTTGGCGATACCATTACCGACGACAAGCGTCCGACCGAAAAGGCGCTGCCGGGCTTCAAGCCTGCCCAGCCCGTGGTGTTCTGTGGTCTCTTCCCGGTCGATGCCGCAGACTTTGAAGACCTGCGCGCCGCCATGGGCAAGCTGCGACTGAACGACGCGTCTTTCTCTTTCGAAATGGAAAGCTCTGCGGCGCTCGGCTTCGGCTTCCGTTGCGGCTTCCTGGGCCTGCTGCATCTGGAAATCATTCAGGAGCGTCTGGAGCGCGAGTTCAACCTTGATCTCGTCGCGACTGCCCCTTCGGTTGTCTACCAGATGACGCTGACGGACGGCTCCGAGAAGGAGTTGCATAACCCGGCGGATATGCCGGATGTTGTGAAGATCGACGAGATCCGCGAGCCGTGGATCAAGGCTACCATTCTGACGCCGGACGAATATCTCGGCTCGGTTCTGAAGCTCTGCCAGGACCGCCGCGGCATTCAGACCGAACTGACCTATGTCGGCACGCGCGCCATGGTGACCTACGAGCTGCCTTTGAACGAAGTGGTGTTCGATTTCTACGACCGCCTGAAGTCGATCTCCAAGGGCTATGCCTCCTTCGACTACCAGATCACCGATTACCGTGCGGGCGATCTCGTCAAGATGTCGATCCTCGTCAACGGCGATCCGGTCGATGCGCTCTCCATGCTCGTTCACCGCTCGGCGGCGGATCGGCGCGGCCGCGGTATGTGCGAAAAGCTGAAGGAACTCATTCCGCCGCACATGTTCCAGATTCCGATTCAGGCAGCGCTCGGCGGCAAGGTCATTGCCCGCGAAACGGTTCGCGCACTGCGCAAGGACGTAACCGCCAAGTGCTATGGCGGCGACGCCACCCGTAAGCGCAAACTTCTGGAAAAGCAGAAGGAAGGTAAAAAGCGCATGCGTCAGTTCGGCAAGGTGGAGATCCCGCAGGAAGCCTTTATCGCTGCCTTGAAGATGAACGACGAGTAAGGCTTTTCACGGCTTCTGATCTTCGTCATACTCAGGCGTGCGGATCTGCGTGGTCCGCGCATCATGGGGTAGGTTTTCATGGTTCAGACGTCGGGAAGACGGGGTGATGTACCGATCGATCGTCGCCTTCTGGCGGAAGCGAACGATCTTAAGCTTGATGTCACCCGCGCGGCAGAAGACGGTATCGCGCGCGCAATTCGCGCTGAAAAGGAACGGCTCTGGCGCATTGAAAATGCCGAGGCCATCGCCGCATCGAACGATTACCTTGAGAGGCATGGACTGCCGCTGGCCAAATATCGGCTGTTCTGATGGCTCGGTTCTGGGTTCATCGGTTGGGAACTGACGGTGCTCTGGCGCTTGATCTTCAGGCGAATATCTTCGATGGTTTAAACACGCGCGTTATGGCACCGCTCGTTCATCATGCAGATGTTGCTCGACTGATCCCAAGGCTTAACCCGCGCTTTGAGATTGGCGGAGACGTTTACGTCCTGATGACCCAGTTCATTGCTGCCGTTCCGCTGAAGGATCTGGGTGAGCGCCTCATCGATTTGTCTCACCGATCAGACGACATTACTGCAGCGACCGATTTTCTGTTTCAGGGCTTTTAGACATCAAATGACCCCATCGCCGAAGCCACAGGGTCATAATCTCTAGCCATTCTGGTTTAATTACCGCGCCGGCGTCATGCCCTGAAATGCGGGAGCCTGTTCAAGCTGTTCACGCGTAACGTTCAGCACGATCCGCTGTGGAAGACCGTCTTCGCCAATCTTGGCTGTATCGGGTGCAGCCTTCGCGTTCGCACCGGCAGCCATTTGGTCGTTTCCGGTCGCAGGCGCCGCAGGATTGGTGGTCGATGCCGTCGTTTCTTCGGAAACCATCGCATTATTGGCTGCGGCTTTGTTTGCCTGATCCTGCGTCATGCCAGGACCAAGTTGCAGAGCACTCATATCGACCGCGACATCCTTCTGATTGATGCCGAGGAAACCGCCAACACCGACGATCACCGCGTTAACGCTTCCATCCTGGCTGACGAGCACATCTATGATTTCACCAATGCTGTCGCCGCCGGTGGTGTAAACGGACTTGCCCTCAAGGTCGCTGACGCGCCAGGCTCCCTGTCCGGGAACAGTGATGAAGGGGCCTTCCGTGGTAGCTTGAGTGCTCCGCGGCGTATCGGCCATACCGCCATGAGCATTGTTCTGGTTCGTTGCCTGCCCTTGCTCAGGGGTGATTGGCGCGGTCGTCTGCGCTTGCGCCATCGCCGACATTGGCAGTGCAACCGCGACAACGAGGGCAGCGAAACGGGTTTTCGTATGATTGGTCATGGGCGCCTCCTGTAAGCTTCAAGAAGGCACAACAGAAGGGTTGCCGGCTTGTTCCATCACAGAATCACAAGCCGACAGAAAGAACAGACGAATCCGCGCGGGGACCGCCTCAGGCCGTTGCGACGGTCGTATCGTCGATTGAAGCCTCGGCGGCATTTTTCTGGATAGACTCGATCGCCTTCATCGCGGAGGCTTTGGCCTTGTAGCCTTCCGATGCGAACATGGTTTCACCATTGGTTGCCTTGTAGCGAAAACGGAATTCGCCAGCCTTGTCCTTATACAGTTCGAACTTTGCCATGCCACGTCCTCCATGTTTTATGAGTACGTACGAATTGTATTAATTGGTCGGGAGACCTTCAAGCTTCTTCTTGAGCGCGAGCGATTTCCCTGCATATGGCCGAACGTGTCTATGATGCATAAGGTATTCACCATCATCAGGGAGGCTGTGTCTAGACAATGAATGATAAACCCCGAATCGCCATCCGCTACTGCACCCAGTGCAACTGGCTGCTGCGCTCCGCCTGGATGGCGCAGGAGCTATTGCAGACCTTTGGCGATAGTCTGGGTGAGGTAGCCCTGATCCCCGGAACCGGCGGCATTTTCGAAATCCGGGTGAATGACGCTCTTGTCTGGGAGCGTGTCCGGGACGGCGGATTTCCGGGTCCGAAGGAGCTGAAGCAGCGTATTCGCGATGTGGTGGAGCCGGAGCGCGACCTTGGGCACATCGACCGAACCACGAATAAAAACAATGGGGATAGCGGTTCTGGCGATTGACCTTTGCGTCCGTTTTTGACAGCCACCCTGCGTCGCACAAATTAATTTCGCCTCCGACACAGAAAGTTCAAAAACGCCGTTGACAGGGGCGGCTCAGACCAGTACATCGCTCCTCGTCGCCCAGATGGCGGAATTGGTAGACGCGCCAGCTTCAGGTGCTGGTACTCGCAAGGGTGTGGAGGTTCGAGTCCTCTTCTGGGCACCAATTTCGGTTCAGGTTGATCCTTCTGGATCCTTGAACATCAAACAAAAAAGCCCGGTTCGCCGGGCTTTTTTGTTGTCTTCTTTCAACAACCCAACGGCTTGGCGCGGAAAATCATCCCGTCGTTTCCGATGTCAATGCGGGAGATCGTAAGGGTTCAATCCGGGTACCCAAGGGCGATTTGGCAGTTGCGTGCCGGTATAGGTGACCCCGTCCTTCTCGCATCGCCAGGCAGCAACCGGAAAGTCCGGAAAGACATCGCGGCGATCGAAACGACGATAGAGTGTCGCAGGCTTGCAATCCCCGCTATCGGTAGTCTCCACGATGCTCGTCTGCGGCTTGACACCCGGTAGATCCTTGAAGACCGGAACAGGATTGCGAAGTTGCGGCTTGGCCTGTTCCGCCACCGCAGCGGCAGGAAGAATGGTCACCAATGCCAGCAGTGTCATCGCAAGTTTGCGCGGCGTCATGGTCGATACTCCGATCGTCCGCCATTATATAGGAGAGACGCCGGGCAAACACCAACAGTGCGACTGATGACCTTCACGTGAAGGTTTCAGAAAGGTGTCCGGAAGCCGGTCGGCCGATCGTAGAGCCACCCGATCCGCTCTATGGCAGCCTTCAGATTCTCGCGCGCAACCGTCATCGTATGGCCATTGGCATGAAGAAGCGTTTCCTCATCTTCCATGATACCGACATGACCCTTCCAGAACACGAGATCACCTCGCTTCAGTGCATCCTGAGTGATCTCGCGTCCAAAGGCGGCCAACATGTCGGAATCGCGCGGGGCTTTCATCCCGGCCATCATCATGGCGAGTTGCACGAGACCGGAACAATCAATCCCGAAGCCTGAGCGTCCGCCCCAGAGATAGGGGGTATTCAGAAACTCTGCGGCAATCGCTACGTAATCGGCATGCACTTCTTCACCGATCGGAACACAATGTTTCGCGATGATCGCACCACCGGTCGCGAGCAGGAAATAGCGGGTACCGCGCGTTTCCGCCTCGGCGGTCACGGTTATACGACTGCCAAGTGAAAGCGTATGAAGCGGTACTTTGCGCAGTTCCGCTTCCGGATAGACGAAGGTTCGGGGAACGCTGATCCAGTGGGTTGGCTCGACCACAGGTGCAAGCTGGCTTTCCGGCAGATAGCCCACATAGCCGTCTTCCTCTGCCTGAACCCAGGCCCAGCCGTCCCTTCGGTCGAACACGCGCACGGGTTCGCCGAACAAAAGCTGCGTATCAATGCCGCGTGAGAGATCGGGCGCTGGGCGCAGATCGGCCACAGGAATGCCGATGCTTTCTGCCTCCCCGTCCACATAGCTTTCTGCCACCACTTGTCCTTCCAGCCTTCGATCAGCCAGGTCCGGACGGAAGGCAAAAAGACGGCGGTCGAGAGATGACGACATAGCAAACCTCATGGAGCATTGCGGCGCGCTTCCTTGCGGATCAGGTCGCCGAGTTTTTCAAGATAGAGCGCACCGGCCAGGGTGCGCTTGATGATGACGTTGCGGCGATCTGCCGGATCTCTCTCTCGCTCGACCAGTTGAAGAGCGCCCAGACTATCCAGAGCCCGGGTGATGACAGGCTTTGTGACCCCAAGGGTCGCAGCCAAGGCCCGCACGGTGTGCGGCGGCGGGACCAGATAGATGTGGAGGAGGATAGAGATCTGCCGCAGCGTAAGATCCTGGCCGTCTTGCCGGACCTGCTCCAGCACAACCCGGTGCCAGAGGCCCAGTGCCTCGGTTGCCGTCAACTCGGCGGGCATTCCGTCTCCCGATTCCCGTTTCGCAGGCGGCACTCTGGCTCAAGGCCGCCCGTGATGCAACTATGATGCACCCCTCAGCCAAGGGCGGAGATATGCCGGAACAGGGCACGAATGGCCTGCGCCTCTCCTCCCACAGGGCCATGCGGCTTTTCGGTCGGCGACCAGGCAAAGATGTCGAAATGCGCCCAACTCCTGGCATTGGAAACGAACCGCTTGAGAAACAGAGCCGCCGTGATGGCACCGGCCATGCCGCCCGAAGGTGCGTTGGTGATGTCTGCCGCGCGGGACCGAATGTCCTTTTCGTATCCCTTGAATAACGGCAGCCGCCAGATCGGATCGGCTTCCTTCAGCGACGCCGAAGCAAGTGCGGATGCAAGAGCCTCGTCATCGGTAAAGAATGGCGGCAGGTCCGGGCCCAGCGCAACGCGTGCGGCACCGGTCAGGGTCGCCATGTCGATCATAAGGTCCGGAGTTTCTTCGTCGGCATAGGCAAGCGCATCTGCCAGGATCAGTCGGCCTTCCGCATCGGTGTTGTCGATCTGGACCGAAATGCCCTTGCGGCTGCGATAGATATCACCCGGTCGGAAGGCATTGGCAGAGATCGAGTTCTCCACGGCTGGCACAAGAACACGCAGGTCCAGATCCAGTTCAGCCCCCATGATCATGCAGGCAAGCGCCAGAACATTTGCCGCGCCGCCCATATCCTTCTTCATCAGCAGCATGGATGCCGCGGGCTTGATGTCGAGGCCGCCCGTATCGAAACAGACGCCCTTGCCGACAAGCGTGACCTTCTTTGCACCTTCTCGTCCCCACCGCATCTCCAAAAGTCGGGGTGCCTCGGCACTCGCGCGACCAACCGTATGGATCAGGGGCATGTTCTGAGCCAGAAGATCGTCGCCGACGACGGCCTTCAAGGTCGCACCGTAATGCGTGCCGATGGCATGGAAGACCGCGCCAAGCCGCTCTGGCCCCAGGTCGTTGGTGGGCGTATTGACGAGATCTCTGGCAAGAAACACCGCCTGAAGGGTTCGTTCGAGCGCCGCCCGATCAACGCTATCGGCCAGGGCCAAGAAGGCTTCCGGTGTCTTTCCCGTCTTGTAGGTATCGAAACTGTAGCTACCGAGACCGAATCCCAGCGCGGCCTGCGCCGGATCAAGCGATGGTGCCTCAAGCCTCCAGACGCCGGCCGGAAGCAGTCGCGCCAGCTTGCCGCACGCAAACGGCGCCTCTTCAGGATTCTTGCCGAGACCGAAGACGGCACCCTTCAGCGTCGCCCCCTCGCCTTGCAGCAGAAGAAAGCTGCCTGCCTCAGCCTTGAACCCGGCTGCGCGCGCCCACGTCTCGTCGACCTTGGAGAGGACACCTGTTTCCACTTCCGCGGGAGTGACGGCATAGACTGTCAATGCGTCTGGATCGGAGGCAACGAAGGGCGATGGTCTTTCGATGAATTGATACGGCAGCATGGCGTCTTTCAACAATTCGATTAACGATCTGTTAGGGTTAACAGATTATTGCTTGAGGTCATACAGCGCCATCTTCAGTTCGGAAAAATCCGCTGCTTCATGGTGCACAGAGACTGGATTTCAGGCCATGACACGCACCTTCTTCACGTTTGCCGCCGAACGCCATTTCTGGATCAAAGCCCTATGCGGCGTGGTGTTGCCGATCTCGCTCGCGTCCTGTGCGACATCTACGCCCAAGAGTGATCGAATCACCACCGGATCCATCCCGACCCAGACGCAGTCCCTGAACTTCGGCAAGCCACTTGAACAGATGACCGCGGCAGAGCTTGCACAGGCTGAACAGACGGCTGGCAACGCCTATGAACGTTCTCCCAAGGACAAGACCATCGGGCTTGCTTATGCCAATGTTCTTCGTATGACCGGAAAGAACACGCAGGCGCTGGCCGTCATGCAGCAGGTGGCGATTGCCCATCCAAGCGATCGTGACGTTCTGGCCGCCTATGGCAAGGCGCAAGCGGCTGCAGGCCAGCTTGAGCAGGCCTTAGCAACCATCAGCCGTGCACAGACGCCCGATCGTCCGGATTGGCGCCTCTATTCCGCAGAGGGTGCCGTTCTCGATCAATTGGGGCGCTCCGATGAGGCACGCCAGAAATACAAACTCGCACTCGAGAGCCAGCCAAACGAACCAAGCGTCATGTCGAATCTCGGCATGTCCTATGTCCTGTCGGGCGATCTGAAGACCGCGGAAAACTATCTCCGCTCCGCATCCAAGCTTCCAACAGCCGACAGCCGGGTTCGCCAGAACCTGTCGCTCGTTGTCGGTCTGCAGGGTCGCTTTTCGGAAGCCGAACAGATCGCAAAGCAGGAACTGAGCCAGACACAGGCCAATGCCAACGTTACCTATCTTCGCTCGATGCTGTCCCAGCAGAATACCTGGGCCAAGCTTTCGGACAACAAGGGCGTGAAAGCGGATAACGCGACCAATTGATCAAGCCGCACTTTGATGCCACCGCATGAACTAGGGTCGTTCCATCATGGAGCGGCCCTCTTCCTTTTTGTAGTTGCGACCAGGCTTTCTTAGAAACGGTCCGCGACCTGAATGCCGGCAGGTCCCAGAATGACTGCGATCAGAACGGGCAGGAAGAACACGATCATGGGAACCGTCAGCTTTGGCGGGAGGGCTGCGGCCTTCTTTTCAGCTTCATTCATCCGCTCGTCACGACCTTCCTGCGCCAGAACGCGAAGAGCCTGTGCAACCGGCGTTCCATAGCGGTCGGCCTGGATGAGCGCCGTCGTAACCGCCTTGACGATGTCGAGCTGCGTGCGGATGGCAAGGTTCTCGAGTGCAACGCGCCTGTCCGGAAGGAAGGAAAGCTCAGCCGTCGTCAGAACCATTTCTTCGGCCAAGGGCGCCGATTGCTGCGCGATTTCTTCCGCCACGCGGCGCATGGCCGCTTCAAGGGATATTCCGGACTCGACGCAGATCAACATGAGATCAAGCGCATCGGGCCATGCGCGCTTAATGGATGCCTGCCGCTTGGTGATGCGGTTCGAGACGAAAATGTTCGGTGCGTAAAAACCGATATAGGCCGCAGCAATCGCCACGAACAGGCGTACGGCAAACGGCTTCTCTGCCATGTTCCCAAGACCGAAAATCCAGAAGCCGACGATTGCCAGAAACACAAACGGAAGCAGGAAGCGCGCGGCCAGAAACACGTTGAGGGCGTTCTGTGTGCGAAGGCCTGCGGCTTTCAGCCGGTTGACCGTGTTATCGTCGACAAGCGCTTTGCGAAGGTTGAACCGCTCGACGATCTGCATCGCCGACGTGTTGTTCTGTGTTCTCAGCGTTGCCCGGCTGGTCTCCGAATTCATTCTGGCACGCTCACGCAGGCGCATCTGCTCGCGCTCGCTGGAAACGGCCTTCATCCGCTTGTTGAGATCACGTCCCTCGAAAATCGGCAGAACGAGGGTGTAAATCGTGGCAAAGACCGCAACCGCGACAAGCACGGCCAGCAACATTGCCGGATCGGTGAGGCTGGCAGCCATTTCTTCCGACATATCAGACCTCAGATGTCAAAGTTGATCATATTGCGCATGATGAAGATCCCGACCGCCATCCAGAAGCCGGAAAACAGAAGGATGATATGGCCTCGCGCATCGGTGAAAAGGATCGAGATGTAATGCGGCGAGGTGAGGTAAACGAGCGTTGCCACGATGAAGGGAAGCGCGCCGATGATGACCGCTGACGCCTTGGCTTCCATGGAAAGCGCCTTGACCTTGGCCTTCATCTTGCGGCGCTCACGCAGAACCTTGGCGAGATTCTGGAGCGCTTCAGAAAGATTGCCGCCCGCCTGAGACTGGATCGTGATGACGATCGAGAAGAAATTGACTTCGGACAGAGGCATGGTCAGCAGCATGCGGGCGCAGGCTTCGGGAACGCTGAGGCCCACCTGCTGCGCCTCGATCACGCGTCGGAATTCGCTCTTCACCGGTTCCTGGCCATCTGTAGCGATCAGCCGGATCGCATCATTCAAAGGCAGGCCGGAACGGATGGAGCGCACCATGACTTCCAGTGCGTTCGGTAATTCTTCAAGGAACTTGTCCTGGCGCCGCTTGATGAGAAACCCGATCACCCAGCGCGGCAAGCCTACGGCTGCGACAAAGCCCAGGCCAAGGATGGCCACCATCGGCATTCCGGCCATCAGGCATATCAGGGCGACAAGACCGCCGAACAGGGCGCTGAATGTATAGAAGCGACCGAGCGTCAGCGGCAGACCCGAACGAGGCAGCTTTGCCTTCATGCTCTGGTCGCCGAACTTCTTGTCCTTTTCCTTTTGCTTCTTTTCAAGATCCTTCAGGGATTCCTGCATCGATTTGCGACGCTTGGAAAGCTCCTGGACCCGATCTTTCGCGGCTTTCACTTGCGCACGATCGCCCTCACCGGCTGCTACCTTGTGAACACGCGTGGTCGTCTTCTTTTCAACCTCGATGCGGGAAAAAAGAAAGGCGTAGGCCAGCCCGGAAGCGGCAATGGCAACGAGGCCCGCAAGGGCGATGACAGTCAGATCCATTGCCGGCCTCTCCTCTATTAGTTGGCCTTGACTTCCATCTGGTCCAGCGCCGCAGCCAGACGCCGCTCTTCGTTGTAGTAGCGGGCGCGATCCCAGAAATGCGGCTTTGCGATACCGGTCGAAACGTGGCGGCCAATAATGCGGCCCGCCGCGTCTTCGCCCTCCATTTCATAACGAACGAGATCCTGCGTGACGATGACGTCGCCTTCCATGCCCACCACTTCGGTGATGTGGGTGATGCGGCGTGTACCATCACGCAGACGCGCGGCCTGGACAATGACATCCACCGAACCCGATATGATCTCACGCACAGTCTTGGCAGGCAGGCTGAAGCCACCCATCGCGATCATCGATTCCATACGGCTGAGGCACTCGCGCGGCGTGTTGGCGTGGATCGTCCCCATGGAACCATCATGGCCGGTGTTCATCGCCTGCAACAGGTCGAAAACCTCCGGTCCGCGCACTTCACCGACGATGATGCGTTCCGGGCGCATACGAAGGCAGTTCTTGACGAGATCACGCATGGTGATTTCGCCCTCGCCTTCAATATTGGGCGGCCGGGTTTCGAGCCTTACGACGTGCGGCTGCTGCAGCTGCAATTCAGCCGTATCTTCGCACGTGATGATACGTTCATGTCCATCGATATAGCGCGTCAGACAGTTGAGAAGCGTTGTCTTACCAGAGCCTGTTCCGCCGGAGATGACAACGTTGCAGCGCACGCGTCCGATGATCTGCAGGACTGCGGCACCCTCTGGTGTGATCGATCCGAACTTGACCAGCTGATCGAGCGTCAGCTTGTCCTTCTTGAACTTACGAATGGTCAGGGCGGGGCCGTCAAGAGATAGAGGTGGTGCAATGACGTTCACACGCGAACCGTCCGGCAGGCGAGCGTCGCAGATGGGCGAGGATTCATCGACACGTCGGCCGACCTGGCTGACGATCCGCTGGCAGATCGACAAGAGCTGACTGTTATCGCGGAACCGTATTTCCGATTCGATCGTTTTGCCGCCCACTTCGATGAAGGTCTGACCCGCGCCGTTGACCATGATATCAGCAATATCGTCGCGCGCCAGCAGGGGCTCCAGAGGCCCGTAGCCAAGAACGTCGTTGCAGATGTCCTCGAGCAGTTCTTCCTGCTCGGCAATCGACATCGCAAAGTTCTTGATCGTGATGATATCGTTGACGATATCGCGAATTTCCTCGCGCGCGCTTTCACCGTCGAGCTTGGCAAGCTGCGATAGATCGATCGTGTCGATCAGGGCAGAAAAGACCTGCGCCTTCGTATCGTAATAGCCCTCGTCGCGCGCAGGACGGCGGCGCTGCCCTGCTACGGGCGCAAGCGGAGGCGTTGTGACGGATTGGCGAACCTGTGCTGCCGCACCACTTCCAATATCGAGGAGAAGATCGGTCGACCCGCCAGCCTGAACTCCTTGGCCGGTGGAGGCCGCTGCCGGCTGAACAGGCTGAGGCACTGCCGTCGGCGCAACCGACTTGCCGAAGCCTTCATGTCCACGTTTTCCAAACATCCCGCGATCCAGTTCCTAAACCTAATGTCAGTCTTACTTTCGAGCGAGCAGACCCAGCATCTTGCTGAGACCACCCTTCCTGATCTTCTTTGCAGAGTTGCGACCCGTCACCACGTGGGCGATCTGGGAGAAGGTTTCCGCCGTCGGTGATTTCGCGTCGAGTTCGGAAATCATGCGACCACTGTTTGCGGCATTGCCGAACAGTTGGGCATCGAACGGAATGATGGCAATCGGTTCGACTTCCAGCGGCTGCAGAAAATCAGATGGTGTAATTTCCGGACGCTTCGGCATGCCGACCTGATTGAGGACCAGATGCGGCGCCTTGTCGTTGGGGCGCAGCTTCTTCAGGGCATCCAGCAAGTTCTTCGTGTTGCGCAGATTGGCGAGGTCCGGCGTTGCGGTGATGACGATCTCGTCGACCTCCGCCAAGAGCGACCGGGTCCATTCATTCCAGGCATGTGGAACATCCAGAACCGCGACCGGAGCGCTACGTTGGAGGACTTCCACGACCGGCTGGAAAGCCGCGCGATCGAAATCATAGGCACGGTCCAGCAATGACGGCGCAGCCAGCAGCGACAGGTGTTCGGAGCATTTTGTCAGCAGACGGTCGAGAAAGACTTCGTCCAGTCGTTCCGGGGCGTAGACCGCTTCCGCGATGCCCTGAGCCGGATCCTGATCGAAGTCGATATTTGCCGTTCCGTAGGCCAAGTCCAGATCGGCAAGGATGGTCTCGGTGGAGAAGAGTGACGAAATGCCAAAGGCGCAGTTATGCGCGATTGTGGAGGATCCCACGCCGCCCTTCGCGCCGATGAAGGCAATGGAACGACCAAGCGGTTCTGCTTCCGGATCGACGAAGATCGCTGCGATTGCGCCCAACAGATCCTGCATCTTCACAGGGCCGACCAGATACTCCGAAATGCCGTTGCGGATCAGGTCGCGATAAAGGGAAATGTCGTTATGCCTGCCAATGACGATCACCCGTGTCGAGGGATCGCAAACCTGTGCCAGCGGAGCAAGCTCCGTCAGCACATTGGCAGGTTCAGCATCAGTTTCGAGGATGATCAAATTAGGCGTCGGTGCCGCGGCAAACATGTTTGCTGCCGCATCCGTGCTGCCACTGGTGACCCGGAGGTTCACCTTGGACATGCGGCGGTCCTGACCCAGACGCTCCATCACGCGGTGCATCGTATCGGTTTCACAAAATGCATGCACAGAGATGCGCGGCAGCGGACGCAGCGCCTCCAGATCGGCGGGGCGGCTATGTTCCTCGATTGCCTCTGGCGATCCGCCCGGCGTCCGGATCTCGTAATCGATCGCGCTCATGTCAGCTTACCTGCTCAGTTGGAATTGTTCGTGTTCGTCCCGCGATAGGTGTTGATCACCTGCGAGCGCTGGACAGCATCAATCGGGGTCTGTGCGCGCGGTCCGAGCAAGTCAGTCGGGCTATCCAACTGGGCGGCCAGGTTGTTTTGCGAAGCGCAACCGAAATTGTACCAGTTACGATTGCCAAAGGTGTTGTCGGACAAGTCTTCCGGCCATTCGCCGCAAGCTCCCGTCACGGCCTTGGTGGCGATGAAGGAGAGCCGGATCGGGGCTGCATCGTTATGACCGCCGGCGCTGTAGCGTGCCATGACGATCCGGTCGCCGCGAATTCCGGCCGCTTGCAGGGTCTTCCGGATATCGCCCGCCATGTGCGCAGCCGCACCGGCATTGACCGATCCCTGCGGCACCTGGATCTGCATGAAGCCGGCAGAGGAGTTGGCGAAGTTCTGTGCGAAGCCCTTGACCGTGTCACGCATACCGATCGTCATGCGGCTATCGTTTGCGCCAACCGGAATGTCGAGCGCCGTCTGGGCGTCGGTCAGAACGATCGGGTGACGCTCGCGGTAGTCCATGGGGATGGAGCCGGTTGTCAGTTGGCTATTGCCGCAACCCGTCAAAAGGACGGTGGAAACAAGCAGGAGAGCCGGAGCAATGGATTTCGTAAACATTCTCGTGCCTCTCACTTATAGATGAAACCAACGGCGCCATGGTAGGGAGCAGCCGGAACGGGGTCTTTTCGTCCGTAGATCTTGTTGACACGGTTGAGGAAATACATTGCGGCATCGTTTTCGGGATTGAAGTTGTCATCCGGGCGCGCAAGCTGATTGCGCGCCACCGGGCGCACCAGATATGGCGTTGCGATGATGACGAGTTCCGTTTCGTTGCGGATGAAATCCTTGCTGCGGAAAAGCGTGCCCAATACCGGCACCTTGGAAATGCCCGGCAGTCCGGACATGGCCTGTCGAACATTGTCCTGAACAAGACCGGCAATCACGATCGAACCGCCCGATGGGAGTTCGACGGATGTCGATGCCTCACGCTTGCGGATCGAAAGGTAGGTGTTGCCCGGCACAGAGAGCGAAGAGCCGTTACCGGTCGTCGCAGAACCTTCGTATGTGGGCTCGGAAACATTGGTCTCGATGTTGAGGGCAATGCGTCCGGCCGACAGCACGACCGGCTTGAAGTTCAGTTCGACACCGTAATTGACAGTCTCGAGGCTCCGCGAAACCGTGGGACGGTTTGTCGTGGTGTCCAGCGACACCTCCTGCTGGCCTGCCAGGCGGAATTCGCCACCGACATAGAACTTGGCCTGCTGACCGGAGATCGCCGTCAGGCTGGGCTCAGCAAGCGTTCGCATGACGCCAGCCTGCTCCATGGCATTGACATAGGTCGAGATCGCAGTGGTTCCGATCGTACCGACGACGCCACCCAATCCACCGACTGATGCAGCGTTTCCGAGGTTGACCGGATTGGCAAACGAGATGCCACCACTGGCCGAACTGCCTGTCGTCTGCACTGAACCATTGAACCCCAATTGCTTCAGCACCTGGCGGCTGACCTCAGCAACGGTTACCTTCAGCGTCACCTGATCCTCACCCTGAATGGTCAGGAGATTGACGATCTGCGATGTCTGGCGGTCTTCGGCGTAAATTGCGACGCCCCGTTCACTGCCGCCGCCCGAAGCAGTACGATTTCTCGTCGTTGCTTCACCACCCTTGAGGAAAGCCTGCGCCAGCTTTTCCGCCTGCGCGGCATCCTGCGGCGTGCGGACAGTACCGGTCAACACGATATTGTCCGACACGATTTCGACCTTGATATCGGATTCAGGCAGAAAACGACGCAGATTGGCCTGAAGACCATCTATATCGCGCTCGACTTCCAGATCCAGACTGACGATCTCCTGCCCGCCGGGGCCAAAGATGAAGATGTTCGTCTGGCCGACCGATTTTCCGAAGAGATAGATCCGGCGTGAAGTTCTTGTCACCGCGTCGGCCAAAGCGGGATCGGCAACAAGGATATCATGCGCATCCTGCGGCAGATCAACGACCAGCGCTTTGTTCAGGCCAAGTTTCAGCCGCTTGTGCACGCCCTTCCCGGATTCCGAGATCCGCACGATATTGTCCGAAGCGGCTTCGGCGGTATCCGTCGACCGGAGCACCGCCAGATCCGATAAGGCAAGGCAGAGGCTCAAGGAAGCGACTGCAGAGGCTCTGTAAATTCTTTTCCAGGATGTCACGGTGACCGCTCCCTCAAATCTTAACGCTGGACCGAGCCGGTGGTGTTCATATTGACGATGGAGCCTGATTTGATGATCTGCACCTCGCCTTTTCCGCCACCCGCCAGCAAATGGTCAGCAAATTGCGTGTCCGAGTCCTGCACGTCGGCGATGGATCGCAACGACAGCGTTAGGCGGTCTGCCATCTGCTGTGCTACCGCAATGACGCGCGCTTGATCGGGAGTAAGTTCCAGAGTCGCGGTCGTGCCAATGACCGCCTGCGATCCGTCTTCCTTCTGCTCGATACGCTGATCGATCGCCAGAACCCGGATGTTGTTGAGAACATTTTCAGTGGAGTAGCTGCCCTGTTCGTTCTTGCGAACCATGATCACATCGACGCGGTCATTCGGGAGCACAAAGCCGCCGGCGCCGGTCGCAACGGAAATTTCGGTTGCGACAGCGCGCTTGCCACTTGGGAGAATGGACGACATGATTCGGTTGGATGAATCCGCAACCTTTTCGGCGCGAACCGGCTCGCCTGCAAACAGCGGAAGGCGCACGATGGCGCCGTTCAGTTCCTCGATCGCCTTTGGCCTCGCACTCTCGGTGATAAAGCCGTCCACCACGCCGCCTTCCGGCCAGGCCATCCAGTGGATCGATTTTTCATTGAGGCGTGCACCGACAGGGAGATTGGCCGATGAGACCAGGACATTGGTTGTCGGCTCCTTGCGGATGACCTCCAACGGTGTCTCGACTACAGTCTTCTCACCTGACAGCCTCAATGCCAGCATACCGGCAAGGCCGGCTGCAACCACAGCGACGGTGAGAATGATCAGACGGGCGGGTTTCATGGCAAATCCTTGACGGGACCAACTGGTTCCCCGCAGATTTGACCGCGAATGGTGTAATTATAGTTAACGTCTGCCTAGGAGGCATGGTTAAGCAGAGTTTAAATCAATTTGTTGCAAGCTTCCGAACTCAAGAAGCCGCCAGAAAGATCGGCGCCTGCGGCATGGCCATGAGCGCGCCAGCAGCAATCGCTATCCCATAGGGGATCTTTTTCGCTGTGGTCAGCGATGCGGGTAGCCAGACGCCACGATCTGTAACCAGATGCGATTTCCAACGGATTGCGAGTATGGCGAGGGTCAAAACTCCGCCAGCAAATGCAACTTTGACAAGGAAGACCAGGAGAGCTGGTGTCAGGCCGAACCAGAGCGCCAGTGCCGTAAGGAGCTTTGCGTCGCCGCCACCCATCACGTTCAGCACGAAGAGCAAAAAACAAACCGCGAAAACCGCGACGGCCACTCCGAGGGAGTAGCCTATCGCGGCCGCGGACAAATCGGAAAGCCAAGCGGCTGGAATGAATAGACATACAATTGTCAAGCTAAGCCAATTGGGGATCTTCATGGCTAGAAGGTCGCTTAATGCTGCATGAATCAACAACAGTGAGATTGCCAGAAATAATATCTCGCTCACACCATTTCCCATACTACTAACGTAATCCGTGTCAGTACTGTCGATTCCTGTAGCCGACTTAATTCAACTCAGCTTATCAAGTGATCAGGTTTTGGAAGCCTGGTTCAAGTAAGTCGAAATATTGTTGAACTGGCTGTTCAGCTTGTTACCAAGCGTGGTCGCGCCAGCGATCAGGGCTACGGAAATCAGAGCCGCGATGAGACCATATTCAATGGCCGTGGCGCCCGACTCTTCCTTAACGAAACGTGCAAAAATCTTGGACATGCGTCTCTCCTAACTCCGGGGATCTCTATTCTCAGCATTGCCGACAACTGTTGTCCGCTGTTCGGTGAGCCCAAATTACGGAGAGGCGATTTCCATTCACTTAAAAAACCTGGTTACGATCCGGTTAATGGACCCTTCCAATTGCCATGGTAAAACACCGATAAAGCGAATTGTTTCAATTTTATCTTAGGCTCCGTTCTGACGGCATCATCTGCGTAATCACTGGAGCCGCTGCTATTTTAGCTTCTACCGATTGACGCGCGCGCCCCGAAACGGGACAACCTACGCACGAATAAGCTGTCCCAAATCGGCATTCTGGCTTGAAATGCGCCATTAAGGTTTCATTCACCAAATTGCTTCATGGTCTGAAACAGTACATCGATTTAGAGGCCTGAAGCCCATGCCGTCGAAATTGCTGGCCGTGCTCCTGGCCGCTATCTCTTTTGCTGTTCCTGCCACGGCCTCCTGCGAGGAAGTCGGCGGACTCACGCGTGTCTATATGAATCAGGCGCGCGTCCTTAAGCTTGATCGGCCGGTCAGCAAGGTTATTGTGGGCAATGCTCAGGTGGCAGACGCAACGGTGGCAGACCCGAAGACAATCGTTTTGACGGGTCGCTCCTATGGCGCCACGAACCTTGTACTTCTTGATGCCGAGGGCAATGCAATTGCCGATGAACGCGTGATTGTGTCGATTGACGAAGGCAATACCGTGCGCGTTTTCCGCCAGACCGATCGAGCTGTCCTGTCCTGTACGCCGAACTGCGAGCAGCATTCCGCCAGCAACGGTGCTAGCGGAACAACCACGGCAACGACTGGAAACTAAGTTGTTCCTTACTGGCGCAAATAGAGCGACTACAGCAACGGAATCTCAATAAAGTCGGCATAGCGTCGGACCTTCCACGGAGACGTTACTGCCATGTGTGAGGATCACGGATCCCGGCCCCCTATTCCGGCCCCGGCCCCACGACAAAGCCCCCGACGGCGGTTCTGGCGATCGCAGGATGGTGCTGCAGCGATTGAGTTCGCCATTCTGGCCATTCCTTACTTTATGATTGTGTTTGCGATCATAGAGACCTTCGTTGCCTATACGGCCGAACAGGTTATCGGCAATGCGACCGACACACTGGCGAGACAGTTGCGTACAGGGCAGATCACCGCCGGTCTTGGTCGAGCGACGGACAGGAATCAGGCTCAATTCCGTCAGTTGTTCTGCAATGAAATCTCAATCATGATCTCGTGCTCTGCGACCGAGATCGCGACACCGACGCAACTTTATCTCGATGTCCGCAGCTTCGCGACCTTCGCTCTTGTGCCAACAGCAATCCCGCGCAAATCGAGCAGCACTTACGCCGATCTCGATCCGACAAGCTTTGGCTACAGCCCGGGCGGGCCGAAATCGATCAATATCGTGCGTGCCTACTATCGCTGGCAGATCATCACCGATCTTATCCGGCCCTACATTACAAACATCCGGCCCGCAGACGGATCTCTTCCGACCGATTTCCTGATCGTTGCCACAGCAGCCTTCCAGAATGAGGATTATCCATGAGGATCTTCGGAAGGAATGCCGTTGACACCCAGGCAGAAGCCAGGACTAGCTGCGGAGGGGTCATTCTGCCACTACGGCGTCTGCTGGCCGATCAGCGCGGTGTTGGAGCGGTTGAATTTGCCATCATCGCACCGATCCTCATTGCGATCTACATCACATGCTTCGAGCTGACGATGGGTCTCAGCGTCTCCAAGCGGGTGACGAAGGCAACCGGCACGATCGCGGACCTTGTCACGCAGCAGACGAGCGTGACGAAGCTTTACCTCGCAAGCATGGTCGACGTCAGCAAGGCGATATTCGTTCCCTACAACACCAGCACGACCAACCTGAAGCTCAAAATCACCGGCATCTCGGTCGATGCCACAGGCACGCCTAAGGTCGCCTGGTCCTGGGACCAGGGGGGAGGCAGGCCTTATGCTGTCGGCGCGACGGTGACGGATGTGCCTACGGAATTGAAGACGGCGAACTCGTTTCTTGTGCGGTCGGAACTTTCCGTACCCCATGAGCTGTTCATGCTGATGCCGGTTCTCTCGTCCCAGACAAGGTCCATCACAATCTCCCGCAGCTACTTCTACCGGCAGAGAATGGGCGATTCCATCACATGCAGCGATTGCTAATGCAGTCGCTGCAGCCAGCGACGTGATACCGGTTTGCCGCTTGAGACGGCACCGTATAAGAAGGAAGAAATACGGACCAGTGTTCGTAAAATCGTCCCCTCACAGGTGAAATGATGGCGCGTGCTTTTCTTTTTGTTCTGGATTCCTTCGGCATCGGTGGTGCGCGCGATGCAGATCGCTACGGAGATCTTGGCGCCGATACCCTCGGCCACATTGCCGAATACTGCGCAGGCGGAGCCGCAGACCGAAAAGGCCTGCGCGAAGGGCCGCTGAAGCTTCCGAACATGTCAGCACTCGGCCTGCTCCATGCGGCCAAGCTGTCGACGGGTACCTATCCTGCGGGAATGCCGGTTCCGGAAAAGCTTTACGGGCTCTATGGCGCAGCAAGTGAAGTATCGCGCGGCAAGGACACACCGTCCGGCCATTGGGAAATTGCAGGCGTACCTGTGACGTTCAACTGGGGCTATTTCCCGACGGAAGGCGATGCCTTCTCGCCGGAGCTGATCGAAACCCTTTGCCGAGAAGCAAACCTCCCCGGCATTCTTGGCAATTGCCATGCATCAGGAACGGAGATCATTGCGCAATGGGGCGAAGAGCACATCCGTACCGGCAAGCCGATCTGCTACACCTCGTCCGATTCGGTATTCCAGATCGCCGCGCATGAGACTCATTTTGGACTCGAGCGACTGTTGAAACTTTGCGAAACCGTTCGAACCCTGCTGGACCCCCTCAATATCGGTCGCGTCATCGCAAGGCCCTTCATTGGTGAAAGCGCTTCAACTTTCGAGCGGACTGGGAACCGTCGCGACTTTTCCGTTCTTCCCCCAGAACCCACCTTGCTGGACCGGCTTGTCGAAGCAGGGCGCAGCGTTCATGCCGTCGGCAAAATCGGAGACATTTTTGCTCATCAGGGTGTCTCCCGTATCATCAAGGCAAACGGCAACATGGCCCTGATGGATGCGACACTCAGCGTTAGCGATGAGGCTCAGGACGGCGATCTCGTCTTCACCAATTTCGTCGATTTCGACATGCTCTATGGCCATCGGCGCGACGTTCCCGGCTATGCCGCTGCACTGGAGGCTTTCGATGCACGGCTTGGCGAAGTCAGCCGCAAGCTGGGTCCGGGCGATCTTCTGATCCTGACTGCGGACCATGGCTGTGACCCGACCTGGCGCGGAACCGATCATACCCGCGAACGGGTTCCGATTCTGGCTTTCGGACAAGGACTGGGCTCACGAACCATCGGCATTCGCGGCACCTATGCCGATATCGGCGAAACGATTGCCGCGCATCTCGGCATTCCGGCAGGCAAACACGGACGGAGCTTCCTGTGACACATCATCTCCTGAAGGCAGAGATTCATTGCCATATCGAGGGCGCTGCGCCGCCCGCCCTCGCCGTTGCACAGGCGCGGCGGTATGGCGTCGATCCCTCCAGTTTCATGGCGGGAGACACTTACGCGTGGAATGATTTCGCCGAGTTCATCAATGCCTATGATCGGGTTGCCGCCCTATTTCGCACCGAGGCTGATTACGCCCTGCTGACCGAGACTTATCTGACCGAGCTGGCAGCCATCAACACAATCTATAGCGAAATCATCGTTTCGCCGGACCATGGAGACCGCATCGGCCTTGGGGCGGACGCCTATCTGGCAGGCATCTGCCAAGGCATTCATAGGGCACAGGAAAAGACCGGCATCGAAACACGCATCATCGTCACGGGCGAGCGTCACTTTGGTCCCGAGAGCGTCGTCAAGGCCGCCCGCTATGCGGCAGCAAGCCGCAACCCGCTCATCACCGGCTTCAATCTGGCCGGTGAAGAACGGATGAACCGCGTTGCAGATTATGCGCCAGCCTTCGATATTGCGCGGGAGGCTGGGCTCGGTCTTACCATTCACGCGGGCGAGGTCTGCGGAGCTTTCAGCGTAACCGATGCTCTGGATCTCGTTCATCCGGCGCGCATTGGTCACGGCGTTCGCTCGATCGAGGATCCCTCTCTCATCAAACGGCTGGTCCGTGAACAGGTGGTACTGGAAGTCTGCCCCGGCTCCAACGTGGCATTGAATGTGTTTCCGAGCTTTGAGAGCCATCCATTGCCGCAGCTGATCGAGGCAGGCGTGCGGGTCTGCATCAACTCCGATGATCCGCCGTTCTTTCGCACATCGCTGGCACGGGAATACGAGATCGCTTCTTCCGCCATGAAACTGAGCGACCGCCAGATCAACGCGATGACACGAACAGCGCTGGAATCGGCATTCGTGGACGCGTCTACCAGAGCAGCGCTTCTTGCACGGTTTGATCAGTCCGTAGAGGACACGGCTGGGGATGGAGGCTCAAACGGCGGTTGATGTCTTGCGAAGCTGCGCATTTGCGTAGATGAAGAAGCGAGAAGAGAAATAAGAAGAGCGAAGGCAGGTTCTCATGGACGGCGTGACAGTCATCAATCATCCACTGGTGCAGCACAAGCTGACAATCATGCGGCGCAAGGAAACCTCGACGTCAAGTTTCCGTCGTTTGCTGCGCGAGATCTCGACGCTCCTCTGCTATGAGGTGACGCGCGATCTCGAATTGACGATGGAAACGATCGAAACGCCACTCACACAGATGCAGTCGCCGATCCTGGAAGGCAAGAAGCTCGTCTTCGCCTCCATCCTGCGGGCTGGCAATGGTCTTCTGGAAGGTATGCTGGAACTGGTTCCTGCCGCTCGCGTCTCCCATGTGGGCGTCTATCGCGACCATGAAACGCTCGAAGCTGTCGAATACTATTTCAAGGCACCAGAGAATCTCGCAGAGCGCCTCGTCATCGTGGTCGACCCAATGCTTGCGACAGGCAACTCCTCGATTGCAGCCATTGAAAAGCTCAAGGAGCGCGGCGCGAAGAACATTCGCTTCCTGTGCCTGCTGGCGGCACCGGAAGGCATCAAGAACTTCCAGGAAGCGCATCCGGATGTTCCGATCTTCACCGCCTCCATCGACAGCCATCTGAACGAGAAGGGCTATATCATGCCAGGTCTCGGCGATGCCGGCGATCGCATGTACGGCACCAAATAAGCTGCCGTTAACCACGACCAAATTGACGCCCGCCGTTTATTGCTGCGGGCGTTTTTCGTTCAATCTTGTGGTGTAGGGTTGGATAATCATCACCATTGTGAAGGTTCCCATGCTGCGCTTCGTCCTCCTGTTAAGCTTTATCGCCGCAGCTGCATCGCAGATCCCTTATGTGATGGGTCTGACGCACTCAAAGCGCGCATCGCAGGAAGCCGCTGCTGCTGTACACTCCGCTTCCGGGCAAAACGCTGCCACAAGCAGTGGCTCAGGTGTCACACTCAGCGCCGACGCTCGCGGACATTTTCAGGCAACCTTCCGCTTGAATGGCAAGCCTGTGGAGGGGATGATCGACACCGGTGCATCCTCCATCGCCATCAACGAAACGACGGCAAAGCGGCTCGGCTTCTCCAGCAATTCCCTTGACTACCGATATGCCATCAGCACGGCCAACGGCTCTACCAAGGGCGCCCTGGTGCGCCTTGACAGGGTGGAGATCGGCAGCATCCGGGTCACTGGCGTCGATGCGATGGTTCTCAAGGATGATGCTCTTGGCGGCACTCTCATTGGCATGAGTTTCTTGAAACGGCTCTCGTCGTTTCAGGTCACTGACGGCTCACTGAAGCTCGTTCCGTAAACGCCAAAGACCGAACTTAGCTCTTTTTCAGATTGAGCTGCGTGGTGACGATACTCTTGCCCGACTTCGGATCTTTATCGATGGTCCGAATTTGGAGACCGTCTGCACCAACCTTTCGGACTTCCATCCTCGCCTTTCGATCGCCATAGACTACGTTGGCCCAGGTCACATCGAAGCTGATGGTGTTGCCGGAACGCGACCCAACGAGTGTCGACGGCTTTCCAGACACGCCAACATAGGTTCCGGAATAGCGAGCCCCAGATGCCGTGACATTGGCATTGAAGCCGCGCGATATGACCACCAGTGCGCGACAGGATCCGTCCATCTGGAAGCGCGAAGCATCCGCGTTGGATTGCATGTTGCAAGTCACATTGACCTTCTGTCCGCCAAGTTCGCGAAGAACAAGCCCGCTACCGGTCCATCTTCCCTCAATGGATTTCAGAAATTGCTCTTCGGATGCGGATGCAGTTTCAATAGAAAGACAGGAAAATGCGAGCACTGCGGCGATCAGCAACTTCATGAGGTGTCTCCGGCGTTGGATGACACATAACATCATGACCGCGCGATTCGTTCCGTTTGACGAACAACAACGGCGACAGCTCGGTTCTCAACTTTTGGATATTCTGGAAGATCAGAAGGATGGCGGACAGAGAGGGATTCGAACCCTCGATACGCTTTCACGTATACACGCGTTCCAGGCGTGCGCCTTCAACCACTCGGCCACCTGTCCTTGCTATCCAAGGGCTGCCTTGCGGTATTGTGCGAAGCAGCGGTCGGGGCGGATATATACCGATGAATTTCAAAGGATCAACCCGATTCTGAAAGAAATGTGACCTGTCCCCAAACTCTCTTCAAATCCATGCATTGCGATGCAGCGTTTGCAATCCACAGAAGACACCTATAGGTTGGCGAAATTCCAGTCTGGCTCAAGGGATCGAGCACCGATGGCGTTCTTTTTCCGCTTCCTCAGCCTGCTTCTTCTCCTAGGGGCGATCGCCGCCGGAACCGTTGATTCCATAGTATCCGTCGCATCTTCGAAAGTCATCCTGACCAGCTTCGAACAGGACTGGCTGGCGTTAAGCCCGGATTCACTCCCCCTAGCGAAGCAGTGGGTTGAACACTATATTCACCCTGAAGCTTGGCGCAGCGGACTTGCCGTCATCATAGCACAACCGGCGTTTGTCGTTCTTCTCGGTCTGTCGTTCCTGTTCTGGATGATCGGCTATCGCCGCCCGCGCCCGCAGGCATTGCTGGTTTAGCCTCCATTCCGGGGGCACAGCGCCTCTCCGCGCCGAATGTGTCGGAATGCGGAAGCAGGCTCACGCAAGGAGGCAAGGATGTTTTTGATCGACATGTTCAACAAGAAGACCGTCATGCCCACGCCAGACACCGCTCTGCCTGGCCGCACAGAGCCACTCCCAACCGCCACGCATCACTTCGTCAACGGCAACCCTCTCAAGGGTCCTTATCCAGACCACCTGAACGTCGCCTATTTCGGCATGGGCTGCTTCTGGGGTGCCGAGCGTCTGTTCTGGAAAACGCCGGGCGTCTGGGTCACGGCTGTCGGTTATCAGGGAGGGATTACCAGGAACCCCACCTATCACGAAACGACAACGGGCATGACCGGGCATACGGAAATCGTCAAAGTCGTGTTCGATCCCTCGCAGGTTTCCTACGATCAGCTGCTGAAGATCTTTTTCGAAGAGCACGATCCGACACAGGGCATGCGGCAGGGAAATGATATCGGCACCACCTATCGGTCCGCCATCTACACCACCAGTCCGGAACAGCAGTCGGCAGCCGAAGCGGCACGGGACCGTTTTCAGCACGCTCTGACCGATGCCGGAAACCGGTCCAAGATCACGACCGAAATCAAGTCGGCGGAAGAGTTCTACTATGCCGAAGACTATCATCAGCAATATCTGGCCAAGAATCCTGGCGGATATTGCGGCCTGCGTGGCACTGGCGTTTCCTGCCCGATCGAGCGTTGATCTGACGAAATTCTGATCAGAAAGCCGCAGATTTCATCGGGTCTGCGGCTTTATTTGTGCAGTCCTTCAACAATAATTGCGTTTTTTACCAGATGAAAAATTTCTGGTGAATTTCCTTCGCAGCCATGCAAGGATGGGCTCTAGCCAGTCATAATAGACAACCGCTGGCGACCGCAGACATGCCTGGTATAGGCATGCGGGGGGACCCATGATGAACGCTAAAAATAATAGGGCTGCACGATGAAGAAAACCCTTCTCTCAATTCTTGCCTTGGCTGCGCTTTCAACCACGGCTCTGGCCGCGGATATAAAGCCTGCGCTGGTCTACGGTACGGGCGGCAAGTTCGACAAATCCTTCAATGAAGCGGCCTATCAGGGCGCTGAGAAGTTCAAGAAGGAAACAGGTACGGACTTCCGTGATTTCGAACCGACCAGCGACACGCAGGGCGAACAGGCCATCCGTAACTTCGCCTCCAAGGGTTTCAACCCGGTTGTAGCCGTGTCCTTCGCCTGGACATCGGCCATGGAGAAGGTTGCTGCCGAGTTTCCGAACACCAAGTTCGTGATCGTTGACTCGGTCGTCAAGCTGCCGAACGTCCGCTCCGTCGTCTTCAAGGAAGAGGAAGGTTCTTACCTCGTCGGCGTCATGGCGGGTCTGGCTTCGAAGTCCGGCAAGGTCGGTTTCATCGGCGGCATGGACATTCCGCTGATCCGCAAGTTCGCCTGCGGCTACGCACAGGGCGCGAAGGCTGCAAATGCAAAGATCCAGGTCCTGCAGAACATGACCGGCACCACGGGTGCTGCCTGGAACGACCCGGTTCGCGGCGGTGAACTGACGAAGAACCAGATCGACCAGGGCGCGGATGTCATCTACGCGGCAGCCGGCGCCACGGGCCTCGGCGTTCTGCAGACAGCAGCTGACAACAAGAAGCTTTCGATCGGCGTGGATTCCAACCAGAATCACCTGCATCCAGGTTCCGTCCTGACCTCGATGGTCAAGCGCGTCGATCTCGCCGTCTACAACGCCTACAAGGATACCGCTTCCGACAAGTTCACCGGCGGCATCCAGGCCAATGGCGTAAAGGAAGACGGCGTCGGCTATGCGATGGACGACAACAACGCCAAGCTGGTAACGCCGGAAATGAAGGCCGCCGTCGAGAAGGCTAAGGCTGACATCATTGCGGGAACGGTCAAGGTTCACGACTACATGTCGAGCAACAGCTGCCCGATGTAATCAACGCGAGGGGGCGTATGGTGCGAATGGCGCATCATACGCCCTCTTCATGTCCGGCTTCCGGAAAGGAAAGGCAAGACGCGTGAGCCACAACCCAGCGATCGAACTGGTGGGCATCGACAAGAGTTTCGGTGCTGTTCATGCCAACAAGAATATTCACCTGAAGGTGGAAAAGGGCACAATTCACGGCATCATCGGGGAAAACGGTGCCGGAAAATCAACGCTCATGTCCATCCTGTACGGATTCTACCAAGCCGACAGAGGCGAAATCCGCATCAATGGCCACGCCTTTAGTATCAAGGACAGCCAGACGGCGATCGCATCCGGCATTGGCATGGTGCATCAGCATTTCATGCTGGTCGAGAACTTCACAGTTCTGGAAAACATCATGCTGGGCGCGGAAGGCGGGCAATTGCTGGCCAAGGGCGTTTCGTCGGCGCGCAAGGAATTGAAGCGCCTGGAGGATGAATACGACCTCAAGGTCAATCCCGATGCCGTGATCGAAGACCTGCCGGTTGGTACGCAGCAGCGCGTGGAAATTCTCAAAGCTCTCTATCGCGGCGCGGACATTCTCATTCTGGATGAACCGACCGGTGTTTTGACCCCTGCCGAAGCGGACCACCTGTTCAAGGTGCTGAAAGTGCTGCGCGACCAAGGCAAGACGATCATTCTCATCACACACAAGCTGCGCGAGATCATGGCGATTACCGATGAGGTTTCCGTCATGCGTCGTGGCGAAATGGTTGCTACGCGCAAGACCGCGGAAACGACCGTGGAAGAACTGGCGGAACTGATGGTGGGCCGCCGCGTGCTGCTGCGCGTGGAAAAGGGTGAGGCCAATCCCGGCAAGATCCTGTTGTCGATCAAGAACCTGACCGTCAAGGACAGCCGTGGCGTGACAATGGTGGACAATGTGTCCTTCGACGTGAGGGAAGGCGAGATCGTCGGTATTGCAGGCGTTGCCGGAAACGGCCAGTCGGAATTGCTGGAGGCAATTGCAGGCATCCGCAAACCCGCTTCCGGCGAGATCCTCATCGATGGCAAGCCGATTGCCAATGCCGACCCGGCACGCCTGCGCGAACTGGGGCTCGCACATATTCCCGAAGACCGGCACCACATGGGTCTGGTGCTTAAGTTCGAGGAATACGAAAATGCAGTCCTCGGCTATCACCGCGATCCGAAATACGGCAAGGGCGCCCTGCTCGACCTGAAGGCCATTCAGGCGGAAGCTGTCGAGAAGATCGAGAAATACGATATTCGACCGCCGAACCCGAGACTGAAGACCGCCAATTTCTCCGGCGGCAACCAGCAGAAAATAGTCGTTGCCCGCGAGATCGAACGCGATCCAAAGGCGCTCATCATTGGCCAGCCCACGCGCGGGGTCGATATCGGTGCTATCGAGTTCATTCACCGGCGCATCGTGGAAATGCGCGATGCCGCAAAGGCTATCCTGCTTGTCTCGGTCGAGCTGGATGAAATACGTTCGCTGTCAGACCGCATCATCGTCATGTTTGCAGGCAAGGTCGTCGGCGAGAAGACACCTGAAGCTGACGAGCAGACGCTGGGTCTGATGATGGCGGGAATTGCGGCATGACCCTTCCCGTCCACAGCATCATTCCCCACTATTCTGACGGCATGGAGAGCAGTGAGATCGGGTTCGCCCGCACCGTCTCTATACCGATGAGGACCACCCGCCTATGAGCACAGCCTCCGTACCCTTGCCCAACTGGATAAACTACGGATTGATTCCGCTGCTCAACCTGATTGTGGCCTTTTTTATTTCGGGCCTTGTTGTCTGGTGGATCGGTGAAAATCCGTTTACCGCACTGCGCCTGCTCATCGAAGGTGCGCTCGGTCGCGGCGACGCCGTAGGCTTTACGCTGTTCTATACTACTAGCTTCATCTTCACGGGCTTGTCCGTGGCGGTTGCCTTTCATGCGGGCCTGTTCAACATCGGCTCTGAAGGTCAGGCCTATATTGGCGGTCTTGGGGCCGCGCTTGTGGCGCTCGCTCTCGACCAGTATGTGCCGTGGTATGTGACCATGCCCTTCGCCATTATCGGCGCGGCGCTTTTCGGCGCAGGCTGGGCGTTCATTCCGGCATGGCTGCAGGCCAAGCGCGGCAGCCATATCGTCATCACCACCATCATGTTCAACTTCATTGGTGCGGCATTGATGGTCTATCTGTTGGTGAACGTGCTGATTGTTCCCGGCAAGATGGCGCCGGAGACCCGCACCTTCCTGCCCGGTGGGCAGTTGCCGAAGCTGGACTGGCTGATGGCGCTCTTCGGGGCAAAGCTTGGACCCGCACCATTCAACGTCTCTTTCATCATCGCGCTCGTGATGTGCTATCTGGTCTGGCTGCTAATCTGGCGTACGAAGCTCGGCTATGAAATGCGCACGCTCGGCATCAGCCCTTCGGCGGCTGTCTATGCCGGCATTCCCTATTCCCGCACGGTTATCATCGCCATGCTGATTTCCGGCGGCCTTGCAGGCATGATGGCTCTCAATCCTGTCATGGGAGCATCGGCGCGCCTGCAGGTCGAGTTCGTCGGTGGTGCGGGATTCGTGGGTATCGCAGTTTCCCTGATGGGTCGAAGCCACCCGGTGGGCATCATCTTCGCGGCGCTGCTGTTTGGCATTCTCTATCAGGGCGGCGCGGATCTCTCGTTCGAAATGCCTAATATTACGCGCGAGATGATCGTCGTCATCCAGGGTCTGGTGATCCTGTTTGCCGGTGCGCTGGAATATATGTTCCGGCCAGCACTCGTTCATATCTATCAACGCTTCAAGCGGGCTTGAGGAGGACGTCATGGATTTCTTCGATATCGTCGTCAGCATCCTCGGCTCGACCATCCGCCTGTCGATCCCACTGCTGTTCACGGCCCTTGCCGGTCTCTTTTCCGAACGGGCGGGCATTTTCGACATCGGCCTTGAAGGCAAGATGCTGGCTGCCGCCTTTGCGTCCGCCTGCGTGGCCTATGTCACGGGGAATGCCTGGCTTGGCCTTCTGGGTGGCATCAGTGTTTCGCTGGTCTTCTCGCTGATCCACGGTTTTGCCTCTATCACCAATCGCGGCAACCAGATCGTGTCTGGTGTTGCGCTGAACTTCGTTGCGGCCGGATTGACCATCGTTCTGGGTCAAGCCTGGTTCGGTCAGGGCGGGCGCACGCCACAATTGACCGGTGAAGGCCGTTTTGCGCCGATCATCTTGCCCTTCGTCGATGTGGTGCGCGATGTGCCGATCATCGGGCCGCTCTATGCGAATGTGATTTCCGGCAACAACATTCTGACCTATCTGGCCTTTGCAGCGGTACCGCTTTCCTGGTGGGTGCTGTTCCGCACGCGCTTCGGTCTTCGTCTGCGTGCCGTTGGCGAAAATCCGGGCGCTGTCGATACGGCAGGCATATCTGTCACCTGGCTGCGTTATCGTGCGGTGCTTGTTGCCGGCTTCCTCTGCGGCTTTTCCGGCGCCTATCTGGCTATTGCGCAATCCGCCGCCTTCATCAAGGACATGTCTGCGGGCAAGGGCTATATCGCGCTGGCCGCATTGATTTTTGCCAAATGGAAGCCGGTGCCTGTCATGTTCGCCTGCCTGCTGTTCGGTTTCCTCGATGCCTTTGCCAACTTCATGCAGGGCAAGGCGGTTCCGGGTATCGGTGAAGTGCCGGTACAGATCTTCCAGGCGCTGCCCTATATCCTGACCTGTATCCTGCTTGCAGGCTTTATCGGCATCGCGCATCCGCCAAAGGCTGGTGGCGTGCCCTATACGAAGGAGCGTTGAGCCCCATGTCCCACGATCTCTTCGAAGCCGCGCGCGATGCCATGGCACGCGCCTATGCGCCCTATTCAAAGTTTCCGGTCGGCGCGGCCATTCGCGCCGATGACGGCAAGATCTATGTCGGCGCCAATATCGAAAACCTGTCCTTTCCGCAGGGCTGGTGCGCGGAGCCGACCGCCATCGGCAATATGGTCATGGGCGGCGGGCGCAAGATAGTCGAAATGGCGGTGATTGCGGAAAAGCTGGCACTCTGCCCGCCTTGCGGCGGCTGCCGCCAGAAGATCGCGGAATTCGCGGGTCCGGAAACTCGCGTCTATCTCTGCGACGAGGTAGGCGTTCAGAAGACCATGACGATGGAGGAATTGCTACCCTTCTCGTTCAAGACCGAGATCCTGGGATGAGATCTGTCATCGACCTTCTCGTCGACCGCTTCAACGGTCTGATGCCGCGCCATGCCATCGTGCTGGGATCGGGCCTCGGCTCGCTGGTCTCCGGCTTGCATGATCCAGTACGAGTTTCCTATGCCGAACTGCCGGGTTTTCCGGCAAGCGGCGTGACAGGTCATGCGGGTGAACTGGTGGCCGGGATGCTGGGAAACCATCCTGTCGTCATGCTGTCCGGTCGTGCGCATTACTATGAGCACGGCGATGCGGCCGCAATGCGCTTCCCCATCGAGGTGCTTCATGGCCTCGGCGTTCAATCATTGATCCTTACGAATTCCGCAGGCTCCGTCCGCGAAGACATGCCGCCCGGTTCCGTCATGCAGATGACGGATCACATCAACTATTCCGGTATGAATCCGCTGATCGGAACCGGCGGTGACCGGCGCTTCGTCGGCATGACCAATGCCTACGACGCAGGACTTTCGGCGGCGATCCGCACTGCCGCTATCCGGACGACCACGCCTCTTTTTCAAGGGGTCTATATGTGGTTCTCAGGCCCAAGCTTTGAGACGCCCGCCGAGATTCGTATGGCGCGCGTGCTGGGGGCTGATGCTGTCGGCATGTCCACGGTGCCGGAAGTCATTCTGGCGCGATATGTGGGCTTGAAGGTTGCTGCCTGCTCGGTCATCACCAATTATGGGGCGGGGATGACGGGCGCCGAACTTTCCCATGAGGAAACCAAGGAAATGGCACCCAAAGGCGGGCAACGTCTCGCCGCCATTCTGAAGGATGTGTTCAGCCAATCGAGCCTTGCCTGAACGACCTTCTTGCTCAAATTCATTCACGAACCCGAGATGGGTTGCATCTAATCGATTGAAGGATAATTATGCATTCTCCGACCAACCCGGGAGGGATCACCATGGAATTGCTGGGCCCACGCGAGATTGCCGCTTTTGCGCTTTCGCTTCTGGATCTGACCAACCTGCGTGACGATTGCGATTCCCCAGCTATCGAAACACTGTGCAAGCGGGCGCAAGGACCGAACGGAAATACCGCCGCCATCTGCATATGGCCGCGTTTTGTGGCGCAAGCACGTGGCATCCTAGGTGCCGGTAGCACGGTCCGCATTGCAACGGTGGTCAATTTCCCGTCCGGCAATCTTGCTGTCCAGGAGGTCGTGGAAGAAACACGCAAGGCCATCGTTGATGGCGCGGACGAAATCGATCTTGTCATTCCGTACACAAAGTTTCTGGAAGGCGACGAGGCGTCCGTCAGCGAGATGGTCCGGGCGGTTCGTGCCGCATGCCCGAAGGCCTTGCTGAAGGTCATTCTTGAAACCGGCGAAATCAAGGACGCGGCTCTCATTCGCCGTGCCTCGGAGCTGGCGATTGCCGAGGGTGCGGATTTCATCAAGACATCCACCGGCAAGGTGCAGGTCAATGCAACGCTGGAAGCTGCCGATATCATGCTGCAGGCCATTCGTGACAGCCGCAAGAAGGTGGGCTTCAAGCCCGCAGGCGGCATCTCTACTGTCGCAGATGCCGATCTCTACCTGCGCCTTGCCGAAACGATCATGGGTGCCAACTGGCTGATGCCATCCACCTTCCGCTTCGGCGCGTCCGGTCTGCTGGACGATATCAGCGCCGTGCTGAGCGGTTCCACGTCTGCGCGCGCCTCTACCGGATATTGATCGACCATGCTGCCGCAGGAAATCATTCGTCGTAAACGCGACGGCCACGCGCTGTCTGAGGCGCAGATCCGCGCATTCATCAAGGGTCTGACCAACGAAAGCATTTCGGAAGGCCAGGTTGCCGCCTTTGCCATGGCTACCTTCTTCAGGGGAATGGATCGCGACGAGGTCATCGCACTGACGCTTGCCATGCGCGATAGTGGCGATGTCCTGAACTGGTCGGAAACCGGCAAGCCGATCGTGGACAAGCATTCGACGGGTGGCGTTGGAGACAACGTATCGCTGATGCTGGCGCCAATCGTTGCCAGCTGGGGGCTGGCTGTTCCAATGATTTCCGGCCGCGGGCTTGGCCATACCGGCGGCACGCTGGACAAGCTGCAAAGCATTCCGGGCTATCAGGTCATGCCGGGCACCGATGTGCTGCGCAAGGCGATCAAGGAGGTCGGCTGCGCCATCATCGGCCAGACCGCCGATCTCGCCCCTGCCGACAAGCGGCTTTATGCGGTGCGTGATGTCACGGCAACGGTGGAATCCATTCCGCTGATCACCGCCTCCATCCTGTCCAAGAAGCTGGCGGCAGGATTGCAAAGCCTTGTGCTGGACGTGAAGTTCGGCAATGGCGCCTTCATGCAGGAACTGGGCGATGCCGAGGCCCTGGCGCAATCACTGGTCGAGGTCGCCAACGGCGCCGGCGTAAAGACATCAGCTCTGCTGACGGACATGAACGAGCCATTGGCCGATGCTGCGGGCAATGCGCTTGAAGTCATCCACGCCATCGATTTCCTTCAGGGCAAGAAGCAAGGCACGCGCATTGAGACGGTTACGTTTGCCTTTGCAGCCGAGATGCTGCTGCAGGGCGGCGTGGCTGAAACGCTGGAAGACGGTGTCGAAAAGGCGCGCAAGTCGGTCTCCTCCGGTCGCGCGCTCGATACCTTCGCCCGGATGGTGCACGCCCTTGGGGGGCCGCAGGATTTCGTGGCGCATCCACAGGACCACATGTTCCGCGCACCGTTCATCACCGCTGTTGCCGCGCCTTCCAGCGGTTATCTGTCCGCGTGCGACACGCGGGGACTCGGCCTTGCCGTAGTGGAACTCGGCGGCGGGCGCATGCGCGCCTCTGACGATATCGATCCGCGTGTCGGGCTGGACCGCATTCTTCCGCTTGGCACACGGGTCGAAAAGGGCGAACCCATCGCCTATGTCCACGCGGCCGATCAGGAGAGTGCGGATCGGGTCGCGGTGCGTGTCGCTTCTCTTTATACGCTTTCGGACGTACCGATGCTGACGCGTCCGCCTGTGCTCAAGAAGATCGGCTGATCAGGCGCTGGCCACGAGATCGAGGATCTGGCGTTCGCAGATCTCCTTGCGATTGCGCACCTGCCAGTGAACGAAGGCGGTGTCCGACTTCGTTTCCCTTGCCAGGTAATCCTCGCCAATATCGCCCTGCTCCAGAATGCGGTTCCAGCGCTGCTCAAGCGCGGTAAACTGCATTCCGGCACGGAAGCAGGAAATCCCGAGATAGTTCTGGTCCAGCCTGTAGAAGCGCGGAAGAAGGGCGAGGCGCATCGCCATCACATAGGTTCTGATCTGCGGAAAATGCTGGTATGCTGCCACCATGCCTTCCCGAGTATAGGCGATGACGCCCGAATTGAAGACACGGGGACTGCGATCCGCCGTGCGTGGCGGCGTCGAGTGAAAAAAGGCACTGCCGAACGCTGCCCAACGCATGTCGTTGCTGTGGCGGATAGGCGATTTGCGGCCTTTTCGCAGCTGGGGCTGGGCCAGTTCCTCCACCATGCCGATGTGATTGACGGGCGTGGTCAGGATTTCACCGGAGGCGTTGTCCTTGGGAAACACGTCCGCATCAACGTAGATAACGCGATCATAGTTGTGAAAATCCGGATCCCAGACGGGGCGAACCGCATGGTAATATTCGGCATATTTTCCGGTGAAGAACGTTGGGTTCTCCTCAAAGAAATAGTCAGCTCCGTGCCGGTCGGCATAGTCCCGGAACAGACGACGGCTCAGGCGGGCATAATCGGGAACCTCGCCCTTCCAGAACTGATAGATCAAGGTCTTCACGCCATACCCCTGCAGTGCTCCGCCCAAACGGCGATATCACTCCTTACCCATTGGTCGGGGAATCGTCCATCGTTGGATGTGCGGGCTGCGGTTCAGGCTTTGCCGAGACGAAAGATCGAGCCACCATAGCACAACCGACGGCCCAGGTGGCGCCCGCACACCAGCCGCCCAGAACATCGGTCGGATAATGCACGCCGAGGAAGATACGGCTGAGACCTATAATCAGCGTCACGAACAGCGCTGCCGCGATCATGAAGAGGCGCGTTGCTCTCGTCGTCTGCGTTCGGGCAAGAAGCGCACCAAGCGTGAGGTAGGTCACAGCCGAGAGCATGGCATGGCCGCTTGGAAAACTTAAGTCTCTCACATCGACAAGATGCGGCACGATATCGGGACGAGGCCGCGCAATGATCACTTTGAGCGCCGTACTGACAATCCAGCCCCCGAGGATCGAACCTGCCGTGAACATCGCGATCTTGATTCGGCGGGAAATTATAAGATAGGCCGTCGTCAGCATCGTCATAAGTGAGAGCACTGTCACGCCACCGAGACTGGTGATGTCCTGAACGGCATGGGTCAGCCAGTAGGGGCCGATGGTCTCGTCAAGGTCACCCGACCGACGCAGCGCCAGCAGGATCGCCTCGTCGAGCGCGTGCGTATCGCCTTCTATAACCTCGCCTGCCAGCATGGCAAACAGCAGCGCACCGCCCGTCAGAATGCCGAAGCAAACAAGAGTCGTGACTTCGAAGCGCTTCAGACGATCAACCAAGAATTTCCCACAGCGTCGGTTCGTTATTGCCACTGTTGCCTCAGATAACGGGAATGGAGCGGCGAGCCTGATCGAGGCTTGGGCGTGCAACGCGACGGTAACGGGCCTCGACAAAGCCGTATACACCAAAGCACGCCAGACCAAGACCGATTGCAAAATAGAGGATGCCGCCAAAGGGCTGCTGACGAACCCATGTCAAGGCGTCAGCCATGCTTCCTGCCTGTTCCGGATCGACCATGACAGCTGCGTAGAGAAAGAAAGCCGCGATGATGAGGAAGACAATGCCCTTGGCAACGAGACCATAGACACAGCAACTGTCCAGAGTAGGATGCAAATTGGCGTCAAAGGCGAGATAGTGATGATAGCTGCGTCGAATGCCTTTGACGATGTGAGCCGCACCCGCGCCTAAAATGCACAGACCCACGATCCCCACCAGATAGCGACCATAAGGCTGCTGCATCAACCATGCAGTCCAGCTTGTAGATCCCCCACCGGCTTTGCCTGTGCTCATCATCATCGCATGGGTCACGGCAAACAGTGCCAGACCGCTATACGTAATGGCGCTGATCAACAGTCCGGCCCGGACCACGTAGCCCTTCAGGTCAGCCGGATGGTTGTCCGCATTGGCAAGTGACTGGGCCAGCCGCCAAACGATAAGACCAATGAGACAAAGACCGATAAATCCGAGCCAGATGCGACCAAATGGCTGAGAGAGCACCATTTGCAGTGCGGATTCGGAATCCGGGCTTCCGCCGCCGATACTTCCGAGCATGGCCATCACTCCTACGAGAACATAAACCAGTCCACGTGCGGCGTAGCCTGCTCTCGCCATCCATTCAAATTTTTCGGTGCCCATGGGTTCCGTTCTTTCAAAGGAAGAGGCCCGTCAACGCGTGACGGGCCTCTGTTGTTTCATGAAGAAGGCATAAGGCGATAACAAGCTCAATGCGGGCGTGGCGCCGACCCATCGCTTGGGGTGCGGAACTGGCGCGCCTCTTCAACAATGCGGTCTTTCGCAGCATCATGAACGTCAGCGACAATTGCGGCTGCGGTATGCGAAACCTCCGTTGCCACGGCTTCCGCCTTGCCCATTGCGTGAGACGCTTCTGCCGCCACCCTGCCCTTCACGTCGTCGGACATTTCGCCCATCAGAGCGTCCTCGCGTTCGGTCCGAGGAAGGGCAGCGCCGATGGCCGCGCCGACAGCAAAGGCAAGAGCGCCACCCACAAGCGGCTGATCACGAAACTGGCGAAAGATCGTTTCATTGAGAGCCTGTGCCGAATCCCGGACAGAGGCGCCCATGTCCATCGTCGCACGGCCTGCGGAGCGTCCCGCCTCCGAAACGTGGTGACCGACACGGGCAGCCGAATGCTTGAGATCCTGCCAGGATGTAGCGACCCAGCCAGAGGCATCGTCGAACAAGCGCCCGGTCTCGTCCCGGATATCGTGGATTTGACGACCTGTCTTGTCCGCAAAGCCGCGATAGGTTTTCCCGGCCTCATCCGTAAAATGCCCGGCACGATTTCCCGCAGCATCGGACATTGCCCTGAATTTTGCCCCAGCCTCATCCGTAAAATGGCTATAGCGACTTTCACCGATCTGCTCGACAGGGCCGGTGCGGCGTACTGTTCCCGTCACTGGTACCAGCGGATGCTCATCGGGCGTTGTGAATTCCGATTGCATCGACGGTTTTTGCCCAGACATAAGCCAAGCCAGGCTAACGCCTATCAGGGCCACCGGGATCGGGTTCGACTTCAGGGAGCCGGTAAGATTCGAGAGGAACTCCGCGCCGCCACTGCCCTTGGCGTAAGCGATCGCTTCATCGACGAGCTGGCCGGGAGACATGCGGTTCTGGATCTCGTCGAGCTTTGCGTTGATGCGCTGGCGATCCTGTTCGATTTCGCGCTCGATCTCTTCCGGGGTGCGTTCCGTAGAATAGGCCATTATGTTCTCTCCTTCAGCACCTGAACATCGCGTTGCAGGGAATGGGTCGTGCGGTCGAGGTTCATCGAGCTGCCTCTCAACACAGCGAGGCCACGGGAAATCATGCCCCAGCCAATGATTGCCACGACAAGACCCACCACAACGGCTGCGATGGCGTCAGCATTGCGTTCGGCAAATCCCATTGAAAGCAGAAGCGCCGAAAGCCCGCTCACCACCGCCGCCAGCAAGACGCCGATTGCCCCAATGGCAAACACCAGGCCTGCCGCCATCATCTCGACGCCGGTCATGGCCTTTGAAACTTTTTCGGAGGCCTCTGCTTTTGCAAGATTGATCTCTTTGCGGAACAGGCCGGACACATCGCCGACGAGGCCAGTCAGAAGTTCAGACAAGGGGCGATTTTCAACAGGATTAGACATTCGACGCTCCTGTGGTGCGAGAGATCGAGGAATCAGCAGCAGACGTGCCGGACGGTGGGGGCACAGGTGCACTGGTGGCGGGAGCCTGGCGCATCGCGGATTCCGCAACAGAGTGTCGAGCGTGAAGATCGCCAGTCGATGTCGTCTGAGGCGAGCCTGCCTGACGGCTGGCCGATGCTGTTACGAAGCGGCTTGCCGCAAGACCTGCCATTGCAGCAAGCCCGAGAAACGCAAGTGGCTGGCGTCGACCGAAGTCTTCGGCCATGCCTGCAATATCGCCCATGCTGCGGCCCTTGATATCGTCCGCAAACCGATGGACTTTTTCACCCATTTGGCGCGCCATTCTACCCACGTCGCGGTTCTCGCCCTGTTCAAGCTCGGCACCAACCTTTTCCATCACGTGTGCCAGTCCGGCCACGCGCTCGGCGGCGTATCCCTTCTGGCTATCGGCCAGTTCCTCAGCTTTCGTGGTCGCCTGCGCGATTTTGTCCCTGGCGATATCCCGCACCTCGGCAACGTCATCCTTGGCCTTCTGGCTCAATTCAACCATTGGCGGTTTGGAAGAGGTCGGCGTCTGCCCGGGTTCCGGCCTCATGCTGCCATAGGTCGCACTGGCGCGACCATCCCCTGTCAAGGTGGTGTCCCTGTCTGTCATCTCTCTCTCCTGTTGACGATCCTGGCTCTGCAGGACCCAACAGGAGTGAATGCGCTTTGTTCCAGAGAAGAGCGGAGCTTGTTAAGGCAGCTCAGCCAATAATTTTTTGCGTGATCGCAAGGCCTGCAGCGGCTGCGACACCGGAGAGCACCGTTCCCCAGGCCATGTCCACAAGGCTCATGGCAAGCGGCCAGTTTTTCAATGTAGAAAGATTGGTGATGTCATAGGTCCCGTAAGCGATGAGACCAAGAATAGCGCCGGACAAAAGCGCCTGCGTCCAGCTGCCGCCGGACAGATAGGGCTGCACGGCGAAATAGACGAGACCGGCCACGTAGATCAGATAGAAGGCACCGGCCGCAAGAAAATCGGGGCGCTCACGCATCATGTCGCCCAGCTGGCTTCGATAGAAACCTGTCGCAACCTTTCCGAGCCAAACGAAATCAAGACCAAAGAAGACTGCCGCTGTCGCAAGGTAGGCCACCACATAGACATACATCAGCTCTTCCTTTCATTACCAAAAAAATCAGCCGGTCAGGGGACCGGCTGACAGAACCTCAGATCTTGAGGATTGGCTGGATCATTCTCACGACCCAGCTGGAGAATTTCAGCGGGCGTTCCGTCACTGCAAGACAGATACAGTCCTCGCCTTCCGCCGCGGTCGGCGTGTGAAGAAGCGAGCCATCCGCCTCTTCCAGATCGCCGCGGGCAAACAGATCCTGACCGTCGTAAAAGCTGCCAGCCAGAACGAGTGTCAGTTCACGACCGTCATGCGTGTGCTCAGGCACCGGCTTTCCAGCCGGGATCCGAAGCAGGCGCACCTGCGTCTCCGGATCCCCGGTATCAATACGGATCTGATAGGCACCGCGTCCAAGCGCCCTCCACTTCAAAGTGGAGACATCGCCGCCCAGGTAGGAGCGCAGTGGCTCCGGGATAACGCCTTCCGATTGGGATGGCCTGGAAATAACCTGACCGGCGCTCCGAGAACCGGAAAGCTTCGCCTTCATTTTATCCCAATCGGTGTCCGTCACTTTTTCGCTTACGGAGATCTTGTCGAACAGGGCACCGGCAGCACCCTCCATAGCCTGAAGACGGCGGCGGGCCTGCGGACAAAGCGCCAGATGCGTGGCAACTGCCAGGCTCCAGCCTTCAGACAGGTTTCCAGATGCGTAATCGAGCAGAAGCTCGTCGCTGACTTGATGTTGAACGTTCATCGCACGGCCTCCAGGGTCGAACGCAATTTCTCAAAGGCCAACCGAATACGAGACTTCACTGTTCCAAGAGGAATACCCATGTCTTGCGCAATGGTCGAATGCGATGCCTCATCAAAGAAAGCACGCTTTATAACATCGAGCTGCTCTGGCGGCAGAGTCTCCATGGCCTTGCGAAGAAGCTCCGCGTCCTGGCGCTCTTCGAGCTCCAGATCCGCAGGCAGAACATCGTCCTTCACAAATGCTGGATCGTTTTCATCGAACATGGGGCGTTTGCGACGAAACGCGTCAATCCGCTGGTTCCTAGCTATAGTAAAGATCCAGGCGGAGACATTGCCTCGCGCCGGGTCAAACTGCACCGCCTTGTTCCAGACGGCCATCATGGTTTCCTGCATCAGCTCTTCCGCGAGCTGCGTGTCCCTGGTCTTCATCGCCATGAAGGAGCGCACACGCGGCCCGTAATGGCGGAACAGTGTTTCAAAGGCATCCACGTCGCGCTGCTGCCCGATGCGGGTCAGCAATTTAGACAAGTCTGCCGGGGAAAGTTCATGTTCCGGCGTCGTCAAATCAGTCCGTTTCATCCTTTGGCCAAGTTGAACCCGAGCACGCGGCCGCTTGGCCGCTTGCTGTTCGTTGTGGCACGTCCTTGCCGAGATGGAAACAGTTAAGCTCATGTCCGATGTTACGCCAGACCTCCAACCGCGGATCATCGGGAGGAAAAGAAATTTATAAGCAATCCGTTTCTTGATACCCGCCGTAGAGGACAAGCGTAGGTAAACAATGGAAAATCAAAATGGTTTCATACACGGCAGGAAATCGTCGCATTGCAGTAATCGGGTCTGGCATCAGCGGCCTTTCTGCAGCGTGGCTTGCCTCGCGATCCAACCGTGTTGTGCTTTACGAAGCTGATCATCGTCCGGGCGGACATTCCAATACGGCAATCGTTCCCACTGCCTATGGCGATATCCCGGTCGATACGGGATTCATCGTCTATAACGACAAGAATTATCCTAATCTGGTGGCTCTGTTCCAGCATCTGAACGTTCCAACCATTGATTCTGACATGAGCTTTGCGGCCTCCATCGACGATGGAAGGTTTGAATATTCCGGCACCGGTCTGAAGGGGCTTCTGGGTCAACGGCTGAACATCGCGCGCCCACGCTTCTGGCGGATGCTGGCGGATGTGTTGCGCTTTTATCGCGAGGCAGAAGGACTTCTGAAGCGTCCGGAGCTAGAGGGGCTGACACTCGGCGAATATCTCGACCGCGAAAACTACTCAAAGGCCTTCATTGAGGACCATCTCCTTCCGATGGGAGCCGCCATCTGGTCAATGACCACGATCGACATGCGCGCCTACCCGCTTCACGCCTTTGTACGCTTTTTCGTTCATCACGGTCTGATCCTCCTCAAGGGCCGTCCTCGCTGGCGCACCGTTCTCGGTGGTAGCCGCGAATATGTCAGCCGCCTCATTGCGGACTTTGCCGGCGAGATCCGCCTCTCGACGCCGGTAGCCCGCATCGAACGGATGGCAAACGGCGTGATCGTGACCGACAGGTCCGGTCACGCCGACCGCTTCGACGACGTCATCATCGCGACCCATGCAAACGATGCTTTGTCTATGCTGGGTGATGCAGACAACCTTGAGCGTGAAATTCTCGGATCCTTCCGATACACAGACAATGTTGCGGTCCTTCATAGCGATGAAAATCTGATGCCGAAGCGGAAATCGGTCTGGTCTAGCTGGAACTATATTGCCGGTCGGCAGGCAGCCGACGGGGCTCCGCTCTGTGTGACCTACTGGATGAACCTGCTACAGAATCTCGACCGCCGTCAGGATCTCTTCGTAACCCTGAACGCTTGTAGGGAAATCCGCGAGGACAAGATCGTGGCAACCTACAACTACACCCATCCGCTGTTCGACCTCAGCGCGATGGCGGCTCAGAAGCGAATTTGGGATCTCCAGAGTCGCCGGAACACATTCTTCTGTGGCGCCCATTTCGGCAGTGGTTTCCACGAGGATGGCCTACAGGCGGGGCTTGCCGCAGCAGAGGCCGCAACAGGCTCCCGCCGCCCCTGGCAGGTCGCCGATGAATCGGGCCGGATCTTTTCCACCCCCCTTCTGGCAGCGGCAGAATGATACTATCCTCCGCCATCTATGCGGGCACTGTGTTCCATGCCCGGCACCGGCCCAAAACGCATCGTCTGCGCTATCGCGTCTTCTCGCTATTGCTGGATCTAGATGAACTTCCCGTGCTTGATCGCTCGTTGAAGCTTTTCGGCCATAACCGACGCGCATTGTTCAGTTTCTACGATCAGGATCACGGAAACGGCGAGAGGAACGGGCTGAGAGCCTGGGCCGAAAATCATTTGCATGCAGCAGGGATCGACACCTTTCCGGCGCGCATTCGGGTTCTATGTTATCCGCGCATCTTCGGATATGTTTTCAATCCGTTGACGGTCTATTTCTGCGAAGACAAACAGGGCAATCTTCTGGCGCTGCTCTATGAGGTCTGCAATACCTTCCATGAGCGGCATACTTACGTGATACCGGCGGCTTCTCATCGGGGCGGCCCTGTTCGCCATTCCTGCGAGAAGGCCATGTACGTCTCTCCGTTTGTTCCGATGGACTGCGCCTACGACTTCGATATCCTCCCACCCGGAGCCAACATAACGGGCGACAAGGTGAAGGTGGCTATCAATGAACGCGATGCCGAAGGCGATCTGCTCTATGCAAGTTTTGCCGGCGCACGTTCTGAACTATCCGATGCGGGTCTTGCCCGCGTTTTCATGCGTTATCCGCTGATGACCATGAAGGTCATGGCGGGGATCCACTGGGAGGCGCTTCGTCTCTGGCTGAAGGGTGTGCCGATCTACAGGCACAAACCCGCAGCGGAGCGGGTTGCAAGCTCGGTGGAACAGACCATTGTTTGAGTGGAGGAGTGCATCATGACGCATGCCGGACATGGAGATCCCGTTCTCGTCACAGAGCGCAGACCCTTCTGGGAGAAGATGCTGTGCCGCATGCTGGCGCGAACACGCCATGGTCGCCTGACGGTGGTGTTTCCGACAGGGCGCGAATACCATTTTGGCAATAGTGCGCAGGGTCCTTCGGCAACCATACGCTTCCATCGCGCGAGTGTCTTGCGGCAGGTGATGACCGGCGGTAGCCTTGGGTTTGCCCGCGCTTACATGGATGGAGACTGGTCGACACCGGATCTAGGCAAGGTTCTCGATCTTGCCATGGCGAACGAGAAGGATTGGGAAAAACTCGTCAAGCCAATGGCGCTGTTTGGCCGTCTGGCACATCTGCGTCACCGCCTTCGCCGTAATTCCAAGTCTGGAAGCCGCCGCAACATCGCCTTCCACTATGATCTCGGCAATGATTTCTACCGGCTCTGGCTGGATCGCTCCATGACGTATTCGTCAGCGATCTACACACGTGCCGACATGCCGCTGGAAGAAGCACAGCGGGAAAAATACGGTCGCATTATCCGCGATCTCGGCATTGGTCCAGACGACCATGTCCTGGAAATCGGCTGCGGCTGGGGCGGTTTCATGGAACAGGCAATCCGTGAAACGGGATGCCGTGTGACTGGCCTTACCCTTTCCAAGGAACAGGCCGCCTATGCGCGCCAGCGGCTGGCAGATGCCGGACTTGCTGAACGCGGAGAGATCCGTCTCGAGGATTACCGCGATGTGCGCGGCCAGTTTACCAAGATCGTCTCGATCGAGATGTTCGAGGCTGTCGGCGAAGAACATTGGCCGATTTATTTCGAGCAGGTGCGTGATCTGCTGGTCTCCGGCGGGGAAGCCATGATCCAGGTTATTACCATTGATGAGCGCCGCTTCGAGCTCTATCGGCGGCACGCGGATTTCATCCAGACCTACATCTTCCCAGGCGGCATGCTGCCAACGGTGACCAATTTCGGGGAGATTGCCGAAAAGGCCAGGCTGAAGGTTCAGGACTGTTTCCGGTTTGGCCGGGATTACGAGCGCACACTTCTGGTCTGGGACCGGGCTTTCCAGGCCACCTGGGCTAAGATCGCGCCGTTGGGATTTGACGAGCGATTCTTCCGCATGTGGCACTATTACTTGCACTACTGCGCTGCCGGTTTTCGCACAGGCCGGATCGACGTCGCGCAGTTCCGCTTGGCTAAATCAGTTTGACGGCCTCTCCCGGGTTCAATGTCCCGGGAGACAACCTTACTATTTCCGCAGCATTTTACGGGTCAGCGCAAACCTTAGCCTATGCGGCAGCGCGTGCAGGAACTTGATGGCAAGCGCCATCTTCCATGGGAATATGATCTCGAACTTGTTTGTCTTCAGACCATCGACGATGCTCTCTGCGGCCTCATCGACACTGATGAGAAACGGCATTGGAAAGTCGTTCTTGGCTGTCAGAGGCGTATCAACGAATCCGGGATTGATGACACGCATACGGACGCCTTCCCGTTCCAGTTCCGGATAGAGCGCTTCGCACAGATTGTTCAAGGCTGCTTTTGTGGCTCCGTAAAACCCTCCGCCCGGCAAACCGACATAACCTGCAACGGAGGCTACGACGCAGATTTCACCGCTTCGGCGTGCAACCATGTCCGGTATTACGGCTTCCAGCGTATGCGCGGTTCCAATGACATTGAGGTTCAGCGTATCGGCGAAGGCAGCGCTGTCGAAACGGCGGACGCTGTCGCGTTTGTAGCTGCCGGCAGAAAAGATGGCCAGATCGATCGGCCCGAGGCTTGCCCGGATAGCGCTTGCGACAGAACTTGCGGCGGCGCGGTCCGTCACGTCCAGCGGAAAGGCAAAAATGCGATCTGGCATCTCAGCCTGCAACTCCATAAGCTTGTCGGCGCTGCGGGCGCTCACGGCAACGCGGTAGCCTTCACACGCCAGTTTGGTTGCCACTGCACGTCCTATACCCGAGCTGGCGCCCGTGATCCAGGCAAGCTTACCCGTCTGCACTGGCGGGGACGATTGGGTGATGTCTGTCATCGAAAGCCTCCATTTGCATTCTAATACGCAGAGCGACGAATTTGGTTCTCAGGCCGTCGTTGCACAGGCTTGTCGAGCGTGGCGCAACATGCAACATCCATCGCTTGATGCTTATCAAGGCGCTTGCCTTACAAGACCAAGAAGAGACCTATCATGCCGCAAAAGATCATCATCGATACAGATCCGGGCCAGGACGATGCGCTCGCCATTCTTCTGGCGCTGGGAAGTCCGGAAATCGAGGTGCTGGGCATCACGGCGGCAGCTGGTAATGTGCCGGTAGCGCTGACGTCGAAAAATATCCGGAAGGTTTGCGAACTGGCCGGACGCTCCGACGTGAAGGTGTTTGCAGGCTGCGATGGCCCCATGGAGGGCACGCTGTTCACGGCGGAATATGTGCACGGCGCCACCGGCATGGATGGTGCCGATCTGCCGGAACCGACCATGCCGCTTCAGGCGCAGCACGGCGTCGATTTTATCATCGAGACCGTCATGAACAGTGAGCCAGGCAGTGTCGTCATCTGCACACTCGGTCCGCTGACCAACCTCGGAACCGCGTTGAAGCGCGAGCCGAAGCTTGCTGAACGCATCCAGAAGATCGTTTTGATGGGCGGCGGCCTGTTTGAGGGCGGCAACGTGACGCCCGCCGCCGAATTCAACATTTTCGTCGATCCGGCTGCCGCCAAGATCGTGTTCGGCTGCGGTGCACCCATCGTCATGATGCCGTTGGATGTCACGCACCAGGTGCTGACGACGGCCAAGCGTGTGGCCGCCATCAAGGCGCTTGGCACGCCGCTTTCCGAGGCCGTTGTCGGCTGGCTGGAATTCTTCGAGCGTTTTGACGAACAGAAATACGGCACCGATGGCGGACCGCTGCACGATCCAAACGTCATCGCCTATCTCATCAAGCCAGAGCTTTATTCGGGCCGTCTCTGCAATGTGGAAATCGAAGCGGATAGCGCACTCACCAAGGGCATGACAGTTGCCGACTGGTGGGGCGTCACCAATCGCCCGAAGAATGCGACCTTCATGCGCGATGTGGATGCCGATGGCTTCTACGCGCTTCTGACAGAGCGTCTGGCACGTCTGCCAGCGTAATCATTGAGGCGGCTCATGTCGAAGCTTGAGCCGCCCCTGTTGCCGATCAGCCCTTCTTCAACGCCGCATAGGCAACCGCCATGCGGGCAGCGAGTGCGGCGTTGTTCTTCACAAGCGCGATGTTTGCCTTGAGGCTTTCGCCCTTTGAAAGCTCGTTGATGCGGGCGAGCAGGAAGGGCGTCAGTTCCTTACGACCAATGCCACGCTCATCGGCTTCACGCACCGCGTCTGCAATCGTGCCGTCGATGAAATCGGACGTCAGGGCGAATTCTTCCGGAATGGGGTTAGCGATCATCAAGCCTGTGCCCGTTCCCAGCTTGTGGTGCAGGTGCATGGCGCTGGCAATCTCATCCGCCGTATCAAGTCGGTGATCGGCCTTGAAGCCGCTGGTGCGGGTAAAGAAGGCCGGAAACTCATCCGTGCCATAGGCAATGACCGGCACGCGCTGGGTTTCCAGATATTCCAGTGTCTTGGCAATATCGAGAATAGATTTGACGCCGGCGCAGACGACAGCCGTTTTCGTCCGGCCCAGTTCCGTCAGGTCGGCGGAAATGTCGAAGCTCTGTTCAGCACCGCGATGCACGCCGCCCACGCCGCCGGTTGCGAAGATATCGATGCCTGCGAGATCGGCCAGCAGCATGGTGGCGGAAACCGTTGTGCCTGCCGATTGCTTGCGCACCATGGCAACCGCCAGGTCGCGACCGGAAGCCTTTACCACACCCTTGGCCTGCGCCAGTGCTTCGAGTTCTGGGTGTTCGAGACCAGCGCGAAGTTCACCATCGATCACAGCAATCGTTGCCGGAACCGCACCGTTCTCGCGCACGACATCCTCTACGGCGAGCGCCGTTTCCAGATTGGCCGGATAGGGCATGCCATGGGTGATGATGGTCGATTCCAGCGCAACGACCGGGCCACCAGCGGCCAGAGCTTGGGCCACTTCGCTGCTAAGTTTCGGTTTGTGAAGGGTCATGTCTCAAATCCTTTCAACCGGCTGCAGCCGGTGCATATTCGCTTCCAGGAAGCGGGGGGAGAGTTCGGGGTGGACGCTGGCGGCACTTTCCGTGGTCAAGGCACCAAGCAGTGTGCCGATGCGTACGGCTTCGAAAGCAGGTTTTCCAGTCAGCAAGGCCTGAAGCGCTCCGGCAATCATCGCATCACCCGCGCCCGTCATCTCTACAGGTTCTGCCTTGACGGCAGGGACAGCTCGAATCTGCCCGCCCTCGGCAACGACTGCACCGGATGCTCCACGTGTCACGATCGCGTGGGCAACGCCGGCATTCACAATGGCAAGGGCAGCAGCTTCGGCGTCCCGGAAAGGACCAAGCGAACGGCGAGCCATCAGCGCATTGGCTTCATCAAGGTTCATGAAGAGATAGTCGATGCCGCTGAGATCGTCCGGCAGGCGCATCACCTTATGGGTCGAAACGGCATCGAAAGCCAGACGGAAGCGGGCATCCTTGCGGCGCTCGATCAATAGTCTCAGGGTTTCGGCTGGCAGGTTGCAATCACAGAACACCAAACTCGCAGACGCCAGATGCGGCCAGACCCGTTCCAGATGGGATGCTTCGAAAAGATCGAAGATACCCATGTCGGCCAAACCGATAGATAGATCGCCATTCTGATCAAGAATTGCGGCATATTCGGCAGTCGGGCGTTCCCTGCTTGTTAGAACCTGAGATACGTCGACACCGATCTGCCGCAGATGCGCCAGCAATGCGTTGCCTGTTTCATCGTCGCCGAGAATGGATATGAAGCTGGTCGCAGCACCGAGCAGGCCAAGATTTTCGGCGACATTGCGTGCGACGCCGCCGTAACTTCGCATTCCATCGACCGGGTTCGAGGTTTCGGGAACCAGCGGTTGGCGGGCACGATATTTACGGTCAAACACTGCGCCACCCAGACACACAATGCGTGAAGCCTCCGGCAACACATAGCCACGACCGAGAATATAGCCCTTCTGAACCAACTGGACGATATGGGCGGCAACCGTGGAACGCGCCAGTCCCAGCGCATCAGCAATCTCCTGCTGACCGATAAAAGGGTTGTCCTGAATGAGCTTCAAGACAGCAGCTTCCTGCGGGGGGAGATCCGGGCGCATCTGAGGCTCCTAATGATACGACATCTTTTTATAAACACATGTTGTTTTTGTAAACATGTGTTCTTAGCGGTCTTTAAGACAACAGGCAGCTTCGGCGCACTCGCAGAAAATTACAAATTATCACTTTTCGTGTCTAAAGCGGCGGAACGGGTTGTCGACATTGTGAGTTCTTGAGCCGGACTGAAACAACAAGAGGAGAGAAACCCATGCGTAAGATCGTTCTGGCTGCTACCGCAGCTCTGACCCTCGCCACGATTGGTACAGCTTCTGCTCAGGATGGCACCGTAAGCGGTGCAGCCGGTGGTGCCGTGACCGGCGCAATCGTTGGCGGCCCGATTGGCGCTGCCGTTGGTGGCATTGCGGGCGCCGCTCTTGGCACAGCCATTGATCCGCCGCCACGTGAAGTCGTTACCTATGTTCGCGAGCAACCGGTCGCAGCACCTGTTGTTGTCGAGCGGAAGGTGGTTGTCGGTGAACCTCTGCCGGAAACAGTTGTGCTAACGCCGGTTCCGCAGCACCGCGAATACTCCTACGCCATCGTCAATGATCAGCGCGTCATTGTGGATCCGCGCACGCACACGGTCGTCCAGATCATCGATTGATGCGAACGGTTGAAGCGGGCTTTGTGCCCGCTTCCCTTCACACGAAGACTTCGTGTTCGACCAGATCTTCCTGACCGAAGAACTTCAGGTAGCGCTCGACTTCGGACGGATCGCCCGTCGCCTTCAACGGATTGTCTGAGAGCTTGACGGCAGGACGGCCGTTTGCCTCACTGACCTTGCAGACGATGGAAATGGGTTTCAGCCCTGCGATATCCTCTGGCGCGCAACCGGCAAAATCATTGGTCAGGTTTGTACCCCAACCGAAGGACATGCGTACCCGCCCCTGAAAATGCTGGTACGTATCGATGATGGCATCAACATCCAGGCCGTCAGAGAAGATCAAAAGCTTCTGACGCGGGTCACGTCCCATCTTCTTCCACCAGTTGATTATTTTTTCCCCGCCTTCAATCGGCGGCGCGCTATCGGGTCTGAAACCTGTCCAGTCCGCCACCCATTCCGGCGCATTGCGCAGAAAGGCCGCCGTGCCGAAGGCATCGGGGAGAACAATTAGCAGATTGCCGCCATAGAGCCGGTTCCAGTCTTTCAGAACCTGATAGGGCGCGGCCCGCAGCTCCGCATCGGTATTGGCAAGTGCCGCCATCACCATGGGCAATTCGTGCGCATTGGTGCCCACTGCTTCCAGATCGGAATCCATGGCCAGAAGTACGTTGCTGGTGCCGGTAAAGGCAGGCCCCACGCCTTCCTTCAACGCTTCCACGCACCAGCGCTGCCAGAGAAAACTGTGGCGGCGACGGGTACCGAAATCGGAAATGCGCAGGCCCGGCAGTGTACGCAGGCGCTCTACCTTTTCCCACATGCGCGCCTTGGCGCGGGCATAGAGAACATCCAGCGTGAAGAGGCCCAGCGACCGGATCGCTGCCCGTGAACGCAGTTCGTTGATGATCGCAAGCGCCGGGATCTCCCACATGGTGGTATCCACCCAGCGGCCATGGAAGGTCAGTTCATACTGACCGTCGCGCTTGGAAAGCTCGTATTGCGGCAATTGATAACTGGCGAGGAAGGCGAGAAAATCCGGCTCGAAAATCTGTGACTTGCCATAGAAGCTGTTACCGGCCAGCCAGATCGCTTCCTTTTTTGAAAGCCGAAGCGTTCGCGCATGGTCTAGTTGTGCCCGCAGTTCACCCTCATCGATCTCGTCGGCCAGCCGCACGCGCTTGGTACGATTGATCAAGGAGAAGGTCACGTCGACCTGCGGATAAAGCTTCCAGATCATCTGCAACATCAGAAGCTTGTAGAAATCCGTATCGATCAAGCTTCGAACGATTGGATCGAGTTTCCAGGTGTGATTGTAGACGCGCTTTGCAATATCGGTCTTGGTTGCCATGATTGCCTTTGCCCAACGGCCGGGACCGGCACGTTTGCACTTCCTCTGATCGAGGCATCGACTGACAACCTCGCCGGTTGTTATCGAAAAAAGCCGATGGGATGTCCAGCCATCATATCAATCGATTCGAATAAGCAGACTGAGTTGATCCTCGGCATCACCGCCTTACAAGCTGAGGGCTTGGCCCGTCGGAAAAGGTTACAGAAGGCACGGCAAGCGCCACGTGAGACGTCAAATTTTTCTACTTATTAGATGTATTTTATAAATTTCTGTGGCGACTATTCCGCCATATGCCTCTTTAGTGAGCGCCATTCGGCGCCGAGCCGTTGCCTGATGTGAATAAGGAATCGTCAAATGAATAAATTTTTTGCAGCAACCTTGATGGTGCTTGCTTCATTCGGATCGGCTCATGCCGACAGACTGGATGATATCAAAAAGGCAGGCGTTCTGAAGGTTGCAGCCTTCGATGCAAACCCTCCATTCGGTTATGTCGACGCGGCAAGCAAACAGATCGTGGGTCTTGATGTCGATTATGCCAAGATTCTCGCCGAAAAGCTGGGTGTAAAACTGGAAATCAAGCCGACCAATCCTGCCAACCGCATACCGCTTCTTGTCTCAGGCAGTGTTGATCTGGTGCTCGCCAATTTCACCATTACGGAGGAGCGCGCCAAGCAGGTGGATTTCAGCATCCCCTACTTTGCATCTGGCCAGCAGTTCCTGGCAAAGAAGGGCACGCTTTCCTCGCCGGATCAGTTGAACACGCTGCGCATCGGCGCCGACAAGGGCACTGTCAACGAGATTGTTCTGCGCCGGGATTTTCCCAAGGCGACTATCGTCTCCTATGACGATACGCCCTTTGCCTTCACGGCGCTTAGAAACGGCAATGTTCAGGCAATCACTCAGGACGGCCCAAAGCTGATTGGTCTTCTGGCAAATGTGCCAGACAAGGAAAATTATGAAATTCCAGCCTTTTCCATCTCGAATGATTACATCGGCGTTGGCATTCCCAAGGGCGAAGCACGCTTGAAGGATCTGGTCGACAAGACGCTTCTCGAACTGGAAGACAACGGAACCGCCGCCAAGATTTACGACGCATGGTTCGGACCAAAGACCACGCAACCGCTCGCTCGCATTTTCAAGATCGGCGACAAGATCTGATCCAGACATCGTGGAGGGGTGCCGCGTGCATAACGCGGCCCCTCAATCCATCAACATTCCAAGCATGAAATTACACGGATGACACTCAGCTCACTTAGCGCCGTCTTCGGCGAGCCGATGGCATGGCGCTATTTTGCATGGCTGTTAGAAGGTTTTGCTGTAACAGTTGTATTGTCAGCCGCAACCTGCGCAAGCGCCAGCCTGCTGGGCGCTGTGTTGTGCAGCCTGAAAGCCTCGAAACATCGCGTCCTTGCCCTGCCTGTTCGCACCATGATCAGCGCCCTGCGCAACACACCGCTGCTGGTGCAACTCTTTTTTTGGTATTTCGGTATTTCTGCCTTCCTGCCATCAGCAGTTATGCAATGGCTCAATACGCCGCATACACTCGATCTGCACATCGTCTCGCTCAGCTTTCCAGGTTTTGAAGCGATCGCAGCCTTCTTCGCTCTGACCCTCTATGCCGGAAGTTATATTGCGGAGGAATTACAGGCAGGCATCAATCAGGTCGATAAGAGGCAAGAAGAAACAGCGCGGGCGCTTGGTTTCAACAGGTTTCAGTGCTTCCGGCTCATCATCCTGCCGCAGGCCATTATCTTTGCCTGGATGCCGATCACTGGGCAATACCTTAACACCATAAAGAATACATCGCTGGCCATGGCTATCGGCGTTGCCGAACTCTCCTACGCATCCCGTCAGGTCGAGACAGAAACCTTTCTGACATTCCAAGCCTTTGGCGTCGCGACGGTCCTCTACATCGTCGCCGTATGCCTTACGGAAGCTGCTGCCTCCCGCCTTCATTCAAAGCGCATGATGCGTACCTCACTTCCCGCAACGGCTGGGAGCGGAACATGAATGCCGCCATTATTCTCAACAATCTGGATTACGTGCTGATCGGGGCATGGCCGAATGGACCTGTCGGCGGGCTTACCCTCACCGTCATTCTGTCGGTTCTTTCCGCAATTTCTTCTGCCGTCATCGGCATCATGCTCGGCATTGCACTGAGCCTCAGCCGTGGGTGGCCGCGCAAGGGTTTGAGGATCGTCCTCGGCTTTTTCCGTGCAATTCCCGTGCTCATGCTGATCTTCTGGACCTACTTCCTGCTGCCGATCCTCGCTGGCTTCCGTCCCCCAGAAATCGCAACGGTCGTGGCGGCACTGTCCCTGATCGGCGGCGCCTATCTTGCGGGAACCGTGTCCGCCGGCATTGATGGCATGGCCCAAGGTCAGTGGCAGGCGGGTTATGCGCTGGGGTTGCGTAGGCAGCAGATATTGAGGCTCATCATCCTTCCGCAAGCGCTACGGGCTATGGTGCCCTCATTCGTCAATCAGTGGGCGACCCTCATCAAGGATACTTCGCTTGCCTACATTGTCGGTGTGCCGGAATTGTCCTTCTTGGCCGCACAGGTGAACAACCGCGCAATGGTCTATCCGACAGAAATCTTCCTGTTCGTCGGCGCACTCTACTGGGGCCTTTGTGTCGGAACGGATCGACTCGCAAGGCTTCTTGCTCGTACCGGGCAGGGGGAGCCGGTATCGTAAACTGCATAAGCCTGAGTGAGGAAACAGTTTCGGTCCGCACCATGCGGAAAAAAAGATCCAAGGCGCGTTTACGACGGGAAAGGGCCGGGATACGAGGCACCGTATCCCGGCCCTTCGCCTTAAGCTCAAAGCGCGTTCACTGCTAGAATCGATCATTGATCCCTTTTACCGGGCGCTTTGCGCCCGGTCGCAGTTCACCCCTCAAAAAATTCCTTCATCCGGGCAAAGAAGCCGGTCGATTCCGGATTGTTGTCCTTGGAAGAAATCTCCTCGAACTCCTGCAGCAGCTCGCGCTGGCGCTTGGTCAGCTTCTGTGGCGTTTCGATCTGGATCTGGATGTAGAGATCGCCCGTCTGCGAGGAGCGCAAAACCGGCATTCCCTTGCCCTTCAGACGGAACTGCTTGCCCGGCTGCGTTCCTTCCGGCACCGTCACACGAGACTTCGTACCGTCCAGGGTTGCCACGTCGAAGGTGCCGCCAAGGGCAGCCGTCGTCATGGAAATCGGCACTGTGCAGTAGAGATCCGCGCCGTCGCGCTGGAAGAACTGGTGCGGCTTGACCGAAAGGAAAATGTAGAGATCGCCTGACGGTCCACCGCGTGCACCGGCCTCGCCCTCGCCCTGCAGGCGAATGCGTGTGCCGTCTTCAATGCCCGATGGGATATTGACCGAGAGCGAACGCTCTTCCGTCACGCGGCCCTGGCCGTGGCACTTGGTGCACGGATCAGGAATGATCTGCCCACGCCCATGGCACGTCGGACAGGTGCGTTCGACGGAGAAAAATCCCTGACTCGCCCGCACACGACCGGAACCTTGGCAGGTGCCACAGGTTTTGGGTTGCGTACCAGGCTTTGCACCCGAGCCGGAGCAGACATCGCAGGTCACAGCGGTCGGCACACGGATCTGCGCGGTCTTGCCCGTGAAGGATTCCTCGAGCGTAATTTCCATGTTGTAGCGCAGATCGGCGCCGCGCTCGCGACCACCGGAAGACCGACGCGCACGACCGCCACCCATCATCTCGCCAAAGATGTCTTCGAAGATGTCGGAGAACCCGCCAGCGCCGAAACCACCCTGACCACCGCCGAAGCCGCCACCACCCATGCCGCCCTGCTCAAAGGCTGCGTGACCGAAACGGTCATAGGCGGCGCGCTTCTGGGGATCCTTCAAGGTCTCGTAGGCCTCGTTGATCTCCTTGAATTTCTTCTCGGCTTCCTGGTCATCCGGGTTTTTGTCCGGATGATACTTCATCGCCATCTTGCGGAAGGCGCTTTTCAGCTCCTTCTCGTCTGCTGTTTTGCCGACACCCAGCAATTCGTAATAGTCAGCTTTTGCCATGAAGATCGCGGCTCCCGAAAGGATTCCGGCTGCACGAGGGCAGCCGGATACTCAACGCAGTTACACCAGGTGGAAGAAGCCTCGCCTCAAGCGGACTTCTTGTCGTCCTTGATTTCCTCGTAGTCAGCGTCGACTACGCCATCTTCGGACTTACCGCCATTTCCGGCTTCAGCCTGCTGCGATTCATAGATGGCCTGACCGAGTTTCATGGACACTTCCATCAGCGTCTGGGTCTTGGCCTGGATGTCGTCTGCGTCCGGCTCGGAGGCCTCGATTGCCGTCTTCACGCTGGCAATCGCGTCCTCAATCGCCTTGCGGTCGGCTTCAGACACCTTGTCACCATATTCCTTCAGCGACTTTTCGGTCGAGTGAACAAGGCTTTCGGCCTGGTTCTTGGCTTCCACGCCTGCACGGCGCTTCTTGTCTTCCTCGGCATGTGCCTCGGCGTCCTTCACCATCTTTTCGATGTCGGCGTCGGACAGACCGCCAGAAGCCTGGATCCGGATCTGCTGTTCCTTGCCCGTGCCCTTGTCCTTTGCGGACACCTGTACGATGCCGTTGGCGTCGATGTCGAAGGTCACTTCGATCTGCGGCACGCCACGCGGTGCCGGTGGCAGACCGACGAGGTCGAACTGGCCGAGCAGCTTGTTGTCTGCAGCCATTTCGCGCTCGCCCTGGCTGACGCGGATCGTCACGGCCTGCTGGTTATCTTCAGCGGTCGAGAAGACCTGGCTCTTCTTGGTCGGGATCGTCGTGTTGCGATCGATCAGGCGGGTGAAGACGCCACCGAGCGTTTCGATGCCGAGCGACAGCGGGGTTACGTCGAGCAGCAGAACGTCCTTCACGTCGCCCTGCAGAACGCCGGCCTGGATCGCAGCGCCCATGGCAACCACTTCATCCGGGTTCACGCCCTTGTGCGGCTCCTTGCCGAACAGCTGTTTGACGACTTCCTGCACCTTCGGCATGCGGCTCATACCACCGACGAGAACGACTTCGTCGATCTCGGAAGCAGAAACACCGGCATCCTTGAGCGCTGCCTTGCATGGTGCCACAGTGCGCTGAACCAGATCATCGACCAGGCTTTCGAACTTGGCACGGGTCAGCTTCATCGTCAGGTGCTTCGGACCAGAGGCGTCAGCGGTGATGAACGGCAGGTTGATTTCCGTCTGCTGCGACGAGGACAGTTCGATCTTCGCCTTTTCCGCAGCTTCCTTGAGACGCTGCAGGGCCAGTTTGTCGCCCTTCAGGTCAATGCCGCTGTCCTTCTTGAATTCGCCTGCGAGATACTCGACCAGACGCATATCGAAGTCTTCACCGCCGAGGAAGGTGTCGCCGTTGGTCGACTTCACTTCGAAGACGCCGTCACCGATTTCGAGAACGGAGATATCGAAGGTACCGCCACCCAAGTCGTAAACCGCAATCGTCTTGCCGTCCTTCTTGTCGAGGCCGTAAGCCAGTGCGGCAGCCGTCGGCTCGTTGATGATGCGCAGAACTTCAAGACCGGCAATGCGGCCAGCATCCTTGGTAGCCTGACGCTGGGCGTCGTTGAAGTAGGCCGGAACGGTGATGACGGCCTTCTCAACCTTTTCGCCGAGATAGGCTTCAGCCGTTTCCTTCATCTTCTGAAGGATCATCGCGGAAATCTGCGAAGGGGAATAGCCCTTGCCATTGGCCTTGACCCAAGCATCGCCGTTGTCACCGCGGGAGATTTCGTAAGGAACGAGGCCCTTGTCCTTCTCAACCGTCGGATCGTCATAACGGCGACCGATCAGACGCTTGACGGCAAACAGCGTGTTCGTGGGATTTGTTACAGCCTGACGCTTGGCCGGCTGTCCGACCAGACGCTCGCCATCATCGCTGAATGCAACCATGGACGGCGTGGTGCGTGCGCCTTCGGCGTTCTCGATCACCTTCGCGTCCTTGCCGTCCATGACGGAAACGCAGGAGTTGGTCGTACCAAGGTCGATGCCAATTACTTTTGCCATTTCTTCTCTCTCCTTTAAGCGAACTGTCGGAACCCCTTCTCAAGGCATTCCACTGACAGTTCCTCGACTGGGATGGTTCGCAGCATCGGCTGCTGTCATGCGGCGTATATAAGGACCGCTTTTTCCGACTGCAAGGCAGGAAAGTCACTGGTCTTGCGCAAAAAAATGCGGAATTCGCAGCAGATCAAGCCTCGCGCAAGGGCGCTTGCGCCCACTGAAGGGCGACGGGAAGCGCGATCTGGGATAAAGGGGCCTCTACTGGCCCATGATGATGTCGAAGAGTGTCGAATCGCGCGGCTGTCCGCGACGACTGCTTCCCCCCACATCCCCCGGCGGAACAGGCCCTTCCAGCACTGCATCGGGGGGTGCCCGGCCCTCGAGAACGGAATCCGGCGCAACGCGATCGTCATAGGGTCCGCGATATTGTCGATAGTCCTGATAGCCTCGATTGGGCACATCGGCCGGAGGCACCATCTGCCCGCCATCGCGTGCCCGGTAATCGGGAACGGTTCCCGGCGGATAGTTCGGTTGAACCGCCTGCTGGCGTCGGTCCACAGCGGCTGGATCACGCTGGGAAGGCGCCCGTTGAGCAGGTTCGCGCATTGCAGGTTCCCGTGTCACGGGCTGCTGCGGTTGTACCGGATATCCTTGCTGGACTGGGGGCGGCGCTGCCGGATAGCTTGCCTGGCCCTGCACTGGGATATCCTCTGGCGGCGCATCGGGTGCGGGCGGGAAATCATCGCGCGATACAGCACCGGGAAGAACACCGGAAATGATATCGCTCAAAGTTGTCTGCGGCTCCGGCTTGGCTGGCTGGATGCCAACGCCAAAGAGAGGCGTCGGCTTGTAGCCCTCAAGCGCTGCCGTCATGTAGGTCTTCCAGGCGCGCGCGGGCAATCCACCGCCGGTCACCTTCTTCATCGGCGTCCCATCGTCGTTTCCGAACCAGATGCCCGTCGTCATGGTGCTTGTGAAGCCTACGAAGATAGCGTCACGAAACGATTGCGTCGTACCGGATTTGCCGGCCGCCTGCCATTTGGAGAGTTGCGCCGCGCGACCCGTTCCTTCCGTCATCACGCGGTTCAGCATGCCGTTCAGATTGGCCACGACCTGTTCGCTCAGCACACGCGGCGGATTGGAGTAGTCTGCCTCATAGAGAACCTTGCCGCTCGTATCGGTGATGCGGCTCACCAGATGGGGTGTTGCCTTCATGCCCCCGTTCATGAAGGCCGCGTAGGAGGAAGTCAGTTCCACCAGTGAGACTTCCGACGTTCCAAGCGCGATGGACGCGTTTTCCTGCAGATCGGAATCGATGCCCAGCCGGTGCGCGACCGAAATCACATTCTTCGGACCGACCTGCATCACGAGTTGGGCTGCAATGGTGTTCAGCGAGTGAGCGAGTGCGGTCGAGAGAGTGACCTGACCACGATATTTCTGGTCATAGTTTTCAGGCGTCCAGTTGCCGATCCTGACCGGCCCATCATTCATAAGGGTGTCGGGCCTGTAACCGGCTTCCAGGGCCGCGGCATAGACAAAGGGCTTGAAGGCAGATCCCGGCTGGCGCTTGGCCTTGGCCGCGCGATTGAACTGGCTATCGGTATAATCGCGGCCGCCGACCACGGCGCGGATTGCCCCGGTGGCATCTACCGATACCAGGGCCGCCTGGGATGCGTTGACCTTGCGGCCTTCCTTGTCCAGCGCGGAGGTCAGTGCGGCTTCCGCCTGCTTTTCCAGCCGCATGTCCAAGGTCGTTTGAACGTTGATGTCCGTCTTCACGTCACCGATGAGCGCCTTGACCTCGTCGATCACCATGTCGGCGGCGTAATGCTCGGCCCCGGACCAGTAGGAACGCGCCTTTGCTGGCGGCTGCGACATGGCGGTCTTGGCTTCCTCAGCGGTTACGTAACCTTCCTCCCGCATGGCACCCAATACGACTTGCGCCCGCTCTTCGGCCGCTTTCGGATCGCGTGCAGGCGAAAGACGGCTCGGAGCCTTCAGAAGACCTGCAAGCGTGGCGGCTTCCGCAAGGTTCACGTCACGCGCCGACTTGTTGAAATAACGCTGGGACGCGGCCTCCACGCCATAGGCGTTCGAACCGAAATACATGCGGTTCAGGTACATGGCCAGGATTTGATCCTTGGTGAACTTGTGCTCCAGCCAGAAGGAGAGCAGCACCTCCTGTACCTTGCGCTCGAATGTCCGCTCCGGCGATAGAAACAGGTTCTTTGCCAATTGCTGGGTCAGAGTCGAACCACCCTGAAGGCTGCGACCCGTCAGATTGTTGAGGAAGGCACGCGCAAGACCAAGAGGATCGACGCCGAAATGGTAGTAGAAGCGGCGGTCTTCGATGGCCATGACGGCTTGGGGCAGATAGGGCGACATCTCCTCAAGCGCAATCGCCTCGCCTCCCGTCGTACCGCGATTGGCGACGAGAGTTCCGTCCAGAGCGGTGATCTTCACATTGGGAGGACGGTCGGGGATCGACCAGGTGCTCGCACTCGGCATTTGAGCAGCGAAATAGATAACCACCCCGCCGACCGCGATACCGGCCCATATCCCCAGAACGATGCACCAATACAGCAGGGAGCGGATCGCACCAAAGAAGCCACCGCTGCGACTTGCGCGGGCGGATCGCTTCGTCCTTGCCGGTTTCGATGCGCGTCGGGCTCGAGGCTCCAGGTCCTCCTCCTCGCCATCATCATCGTCATCGATGTCTTCGACGGGAATACGCTTCGACTTACGGGATGAGTGACCGACAATCCGCTCTCCTGCGCCAAGACGCAGTTCGCCCGGATCATTATTCTGAGCGGCGCCAAACGATGGCTCGACGCGTTCGCGCGGTCTCTTGCCCGATGCCATATCTCCTGGCCATGCTCCCGGTTGTTGGTGGTCCATTGCGGCGGCGTTGGGCCAAAGGAAACGATGCAAGGGATCGTTGCGCCGCAGACCCGCCATCACTTGCCGCCTTGCAAGCTAAATGCGGCGATTTAAGGGGGCGTTAAAGCCAATTTCAATCTGCGAACCCATGGGGTTCGCTCAGAAGGTTGCGGAAACCTCTGCAGGCACAACCAATTGCATGCTTAAAGTGCATAAAGGGCTGAACCAAAATAAATCCTGCAAGGTGTATGCATCTGGTGCAGCATAATTATGAGCCAATGCTAAATCACCTAAAAAGAATGCTATTTGCCTTCGAAACGACAACAAATACATATAACCGTCACTTAATCACAATGTTGCGTTTCTTCCGGCCTGATGACAATTTGCGCACTGGCGCCATCCCGTATCGTGAAGAGCTTGTGGTTGAATGATCTGACGGCGTCTCGGGAGAAGACTGCCAGGCACGGATGGAGGTTCAGTTGCATTCCAAACAGATACGACGACCTGTCGGCCCCGCGCAATTAACCCTGCTGCAGCAAGTTTTTGACACTGCCTGCCAGCAGTACCAGATCAGCAAGGACAGCCCGGACGGTGAGGCCTTGGCACTCATTCTCGTCAATTCCCTACAGAAGGGAATGGACGAGAAGGAAGCACTGGCTGCGCTGGCAGAGGCCATGGCTCAAAGCCGATAACCCGCACTTTCCTAAGGGTTGAAATTTTGCCCCGCTGCGTCAGACCCAACCCATACCCGGAACAGTGGCCGATCCACAAAGCTTCCAATGAGAACAGGTCGCAAGGAACCTATCACGGACTTGGTAGTTAACCGGCGTCTTTTGAGGTTGATGAACAAGGAGATCGCGTCATGATCGAAGCCGGAAGAGAAGGGTCGCTTGAAGCACGTGGCCAGCGCATTGCCAGCGAGGCCGACGACGCCCTGCGTGCCGAATTGTCTGCCTTGCGCCAGGAGATGGATAGCATTCGCGCATCGCTGGGTAACTTTGGCGCCGGGGCTTATGATACGGTCAAGGAAAAGGCGAGCGACGCGGCCCACTACGTCCAAGAAGAAGCCACATCCGTTGCGGGCGTCATTCGCGAGCATCCAGCAACGGCCGGAACCCTTCTGACCATCGTCGGCGGCTTGTTCTTCGCGCTGGGCTATCTTGCCGGCTCGAATTCCTTCGAACAAAAGCAGGCATGGTATCGCCGCTATTACAACTGATCCCCGACTGCCTTCGGCGGCTGGCACACATCGACCCAGATGGCGGAGGTCAACTCCGCCATTCTTTGTGGAGAGATCTTCACAGCCGCGTTGATAGCACCCGCCGCTGGTACGACGATATCAAACTTCCGCAAGGATTCGTCGCAGTAGATCTGAAGAGGTTCGGCAACGCCGAAGGGGCAGACGCCACCGACGGGATGACTGGTTCTTGCGACAACTTCTTCTGCTTCCAGCATTCGCGGTTTTGCGCCGAACCGATCCCGGAACTTGCGATTATCCAGCCTGCTCATGCCCGATGCGACCAGCAAGACCACATCGTCGCCTGCCCTCAGGCAAATGGTCTTCGCAATCTGATCGGGGTCCACGCCATGGGCTTCAGCAGCCAGAGCCACCGTAGCGGAACTGGCTTCGGTCTCGACAACCGAGATTTCAGGAGCGTGGGCGGCGAAAAAATCTTTGACGGATTGCAGGCTCATGGCGTTACGCTACCCAGAATAGGGCCGGCGCGCAAGGCAAGCAAGGCATGCAAAAATTGCAATGCTGCACTGCGAAATGTTGACTGTTTTTTAAGCTATTCTGTATTATCTTGAGGTCATCGGCAAACGCACTCCTCCTCCCAGTGTTTGCCGACGGGACCAACAACACTTCCTCCTCCCAGTTGTTGGTCAGTATCTGAAGCCCGGCGTATCCTCCTCCCACGCCGGGCTTCTTCCATTTTTAAGCGGGAGTTGTGATATTCCGTCAGCCTTGACACAGGCGGCGTGGCGAGGCTAACTCCCTGACATCGATATTTGTTTGACAAGCGGCACTACAGCGCTGACTGCGCTTACGACGACCTTTCCTTCAAATACGACCTTCCACGTTTCGCGCCCTCGGGCACGGAACAAAGTCAACGTTGCGAAAGAAAGGACTTCGTAATGGCTACTGGTACTGTAAAGTGGTTCAATGCAACCAAGGGCTTCGGCTTCATCCAGCCTGACGACGGCGCTGCCGACGTTTTCGTTCACATCTCTGCTGTTGAGCGCGCTGGTATGGCCGGCCTCAAGGACGGCCAGAAGATCGCTTACGAACTGGTCACCGACCGTCGTTCGGGCCGCGTTTCGGCTGACAGCCTGCAGGCTGCCTGATAGCTTTATCCGACACTTCGGATTTGTTTTTGAATGGCGCCCTTGCAATCGCGGGGCGCCATTCCCATTTCAGGATCAAGTGGCATGACGACGCGATCTTCCGCCAGCCTCACGGCTGCGTTGCCTTTCGAAGGTTTACGGTTTTGTTAACCGAACGTTAACCTTCTTGAGAGACCATGAAGATACTAAAGCGCTGATTTTGGTCGGCGCCGTCGGAATGCCGGACCTGTTTTGCGAGCTGACCACGGATGTACTGGCAGGGTGAAACAGGCAGATAAAAGGTCGGGTTCGTCCCGGCCTTTTTGTTTTTGAACCGTTCAGGTTTTTGAAGACTGCGCTCGGGAAGAACGCAGTCTTCGTTTTCTCTCTGGATCAAAGAGCCGCCAAGATCCGTACCCAGGAGCGAATGCCCTTGTGGAAGGAATTGAGATCGTATTTCTCGTTTGGCGAATGAATTCGGTCATCAATCAGGCCGAAGCCAACCAGCAGGGAATCCATTCCGAGATAGGTCTGGAAGTCGCCCACGATCGGGATCGAGCCCCCCATCCCGACGATAACGGCAGGTTTCGGCCATTCATCCGACAGCGCTGCCTTGGCCTTGGTCAGCACCGGCGAATCGTAGGAGAGTTGGATGGCAGGCGAGGCACCATGCTCATGGAACTCAACCGAGCAGTCCGCCGGAATTTGTGATCGGATATAGGCGCGGAAGCTCTCGCGGATCTTGTCCGGGTCCTGCTCGCCCACCAGCCGGAAGGAAATCTTGGCGGAAGCCTTGGCGGCGATGACCGTCTTGAAGCCTTCGCCTGTATAGCCACCCCAGATGCCGTTCACCTCGCAGGTCGGACGCGCCCAGGTCAATTCCAGCACGGAACGGCCCTTTTCGCCGGACGGCTCGGACAGACCCACTTCGCCGAGGAAGCTCTTGGCATCGCGACCGAGCGTTCCCCAGCTTGCCTTGATGTTTTCCGGCGTTTCTTCCACACCATCATAAAAGCCGGGAAGTGTAATGCGGCCCGTCTCATCCCGAAGGCCGGCCAGCGCCGTCGTCAGAATGTGGATGGGGTTGGCGGCCGCTCCGCCAAACAGGCCGGAGTGCAAATCACGATCGGCCGCATGGACGGTGACTTCCTCACCCACCAGTCCGCGCAGTGTTGCCGCGATGGCAGGCGTATCCGCATCCCACATGCCGGTGTCGCAGACGAGCGCGAATTCCGCCTTCAGCTCTTCAGCATTCGCCTCGAGGAAAGGCTTGAGCGACGGCGAGCCGGATTCCTCTTCCCCCTCGAACAGAATGGTGATCTTCACCGGCAGCGAGCCCACTGTCTCCTTATAGGCGCGGCAGGCCTCCACGAAGGTCAGCAACTGCCCCTTGTCGTCAGAGGTGCCACGACCCGTAATGATCTTGCGGCCGTCCAGTTCCTTGATGGCTGGCGCAAAGGGATCATTTTCCCAAAGCTCCAGCGGATCAACGGGCTGCACATCATAGTGGCCGTAAAACAGCACATGCGGCGCATCGGCGCGCCCTGCATCATGATGCGCAACCACCATGGGATGGCCGGGCGTATCGCGAACCGATGCCGTAAAGCCAAGTTCGGTCAGTGTCGTTACCAGCCATTCGGCAGCCCGGCGGCAATCGGCCTTGTAGGCCGGATCGGTGGAGATGGAGGGAATGCGCACCAGCTCGAAAAGGCGCTGAAGGCTGTTGTCGAGATTCGTGTCGGCCCGTCGAAGAACAGGATTGAGATCGGTCATGGAGATCAGCTCTTCCTAATTTGCGAGAGCCAGACGTTAGACCATCGGTCCGAAAAGTGGAAACCGGTTTTCGGAAAATCCGATGCTGAATTGGGAACCGGGATCGTCGCGTCGAAGCCGTTTCTCGTTCACAGACCAAGGCCGGATGGTCCAATGATTTTCAGGAGCGGCCCGGCTCACGCCCTTCGTCAAGCATCCGGGCATTGGCAATCGCCATCCTCATATATTCCATCAGCAGCTCACGTTCAAAACGACGAAACCCTTGAAAGACGGTGTCATCAGCATGGGCCGCTGCGTCGAGGGCCAGTTGCTCCAGCGAACGGCCATGTTCGCTCAGGAGAATGATCTGCGCTCGCCGGTCCGTCGGATGGGGCGTCTTCACGATCAAACCATCGCGCTCCATGCGTGCCAGCGTATTGGCGAGCGTTGCCTGCTCTACCTCCAGCCGATCGAGCAGCTGGCGCTGTGTCAGTCCGTCCTCATGCCAGAGCGCCAGAAGAACCGGAAACTGCCCCGGAGAAAAGCCCAGTGCCGCTGCCCGCTTTTGCAGCGCACGAGAGAGTCCCTTGGCCAGCTGGCTGGCCAGGTAGAGCGCTGAATCTGAACGTTCAAATGCCATGACAAGTGTTCCGAGCGGCCGCCTTCGGGAAACCCGAGCCATCGAATGCCGGATAGCAACGCGCGCAAGTCCGGCTGATTCGAAGATCAGGGTTGCATAGCAGAGTATGCTTTTTCGCGTGTTTTGAAAGAGGAGGCCTTGAAAATGAAAACCGCCACGACCGGGGAGGGGGACGGTCGTGGCGGAATGGAGGGACAAAGGCCCGGAGAGGGGGATGAGCCTTTGCCCGGCCTGCCGCGGCGGGGGACGAGCCAGCGGTCAGGCTGCGGCGTGATCAATCGCCGGTACGATTGAGATGGTTTTCGTATCGGGCAGATTCAAGGCGAGCTTCGATTACAAAGAGGTAACGTTCCGGTGAGAGATCTTTGAGCGGCCGTGTTTGCGCCAGAAAAGGCCTGCCGTTATTGGGACATAACTCCCCAAAAGCAATGCCAGCATTATGGTTAGGTCCACTAACGTGCTGTCCTGCTTTGTGGTGACCACGACCACAAAACTTGCCACCAGTATGCCACTCAAAAGATGCCGTTCAAGCTCTTTCAACCAGGACCTGTATCGGGCTTCGCTGGCCGGAAAATAGGAATCAAGCCCGACGCTCGCAAACATGAACACCGGCACCGTGAGAATCTTGAAGAAAAGGAGCCAGGCCGGATCTTTGTGAAAATAGCCGAGAACGCCCAGCAAGGCCGCAAGCCCGATGGATATCAGATACACCGTTGTTAAGCGAGTTTCCGGCACAGCCAGCCTCCAAATTGTAGCATCTACTATTTTCAGTATGGAAAGCAGCATACACACAACCTATGTTACTCGCTACTCGGATTTTAGGGACTAGGAGGCGGCTTGCGATGGACCTTTTGCCGCTACCGCGCTATCCATCCATGCATGAAAAAAGGCGATCATCTTTTCCTTGTCGACGGCTCCGGTTTCATCTTCCGTGCCTTCCATGCTCTGCCCGCGCTGACCCGCAAGACCGATGGTCTGCCTGTGGGTGCCGTTTCCGGTTTCTGCAACATGTTGTGGAAGCTGTTGACCAATGCGCGCGATACGAATGTGGGTGTCACGCCGACGCATTTTGCCGTCATCTTCGACTATTCCTCGAAGACCTTCCGCAAGGATCTCTACGACGCCTACAAGGCCAATCGTTCCGCACCGCCGGAAGAGCTGGTGCCGCAGTTCGGGCTGATCCGTCAGGCCACGCGCGCCTTCAATCTGCCTTGCATCGAGACGGAAGGTTTCGAGGCTGATGATATCATCGCAACCTATGCCCGAGCAGCCGAAGCGATCGGCGCTGATGTCACCATCATTTCCTCCGACAAGGACCTGATGCAGCTCGTCACGCCCAACGTGCATATGTACGACGCGATGAAGGACAAGCAGATCGGCATCCCTGATGTCATCGAGAAATGGGGTGTGCCGCCTGAAAAGATGATCGATCTACAGGCCATGGTCGGCGATTCTGTCGATAACGTGCCGGGCATTCCGGGCATCGGCCCGAAGACCGCCGCGCAGCTTCTGGAAGAGTTTGGCGACCTCGATACGCTTCTCGCCCGCGCTTCGGAAATCAAGCAGGTCAAGCGGCGAGAGAACATCATCGCCAATGCCGATCTCGCCCGTCTGTCCCGCCAGTTGGTGGCGCTGCGCACCGATGTGCCGCTGGAGCTGGGACTGGATGCGCTGATGCTGGAACCGCAGGATGGGCCAAAGCTCATCGGCTTCCTGAAGGCGATGGAATTCGGCACCCTCACCCGCCGTGTCGCCGACGCCTGCGACTGTGATGCGGTGGCCATCGAACCGGCAGAGGTTCTGGTGGAATGGGGGCAGACGGCCCATGGGCCGGATCTTGATCCGGGCACCTCCCAGAAACAGGATCCTGAGACGCCGCAAGCAGCCACCCCCGCGAAATCCGCCCCTCCGCAATCCGCTGATGGTGCCCGCGCCGTGGATGTCGCGGCACAACGGCATGAGGCGTTTTCGAGCCACAAAATCGATCACGCATCCTATGTGACGATCCGCACGGTCGAGAGCCTGAAGCAGTGGATCGCCGCTGCCCGTGAAACTGGCATCGTGGCCTTCGATACCGAAACGACGTCGCTTGATCCCATGCAGGCCGAGCTGGTGGGCGTTTCGCTCGCGGTTCAGGACAATACAAAGCAGCCAAACTCCACGGATATTCGCGCCGCCTATATGCCACTCGCCCATAAAGCGGGCGCGGATGATCTGTTCAGCGATGGCGTGAAGCTTGTTGAAAATCAGGTTCCCATGGCAGAGGCGCTGGCGCTGCTGAAGGAGCTGCTGGAAGATCCTTCAGTCCTCAAGGTCGCGCAGAACCTCAAATATGATTACCTCGTCATGAAACGCCACGGCATCAGCATGCAGGGCTTCGATGACACCATGCTGCTCTCCTATGTGCTGGAAGCCGGTGCCGGCACTCACGGCATGGATGCGCTGTCGGAGCGCTGGCTGGGCCACACACCCATCGCCTACAAGGATGTGGCGGGCAGCGGCAAATCCGCCGTGACTTTCGATTATGTCGATATCGACAAGGCAACTGCCTATGCAGCCGAAGATGCCGATGTCACGCTGCGGCTCTGGCTGGTGCTGAAGCCACGTCTGGCAGCCGCAGGCCTCACCCGCGTTTATGAGCGTCTGGAGCGCCCGCTTGTGCCGGTTCTGGCGCATATGGAAGAGCGCGGCATCACCATCGACCGGCAGATTCTCTCGCGCCTTTCCGGCGAACTGGCCCAGAAGGCCGCCAGCTTCGAAGACGAGATCTATGAGCTGGCGGGTGAGCGTTTCAACATCGGCTCGCCGAAACAGCTGGGCGATATTCTGTTCGGCAAGATGAACCTGCCGGGCGGCTCCAAAACCAAGACTGGCCAATGGTCCACCTCCGCACAGGTGCTGGAAGATCTCGCGGCGCAAGGCGAGCCGCTGCCGCGCAAGATTGTCGATTGGCGCCAGCTCACCAAGCTGAAAAGCACCTATACGGATGCCCTGCCCTCCTACGTTCATCCGCAGACTAAGCGGGTGCACACGTCCTATTCGCTGGCCTCCACCACCACGGGCCGTCTTTCCTCATCCGAGCCGAACCTGCAGAACATTCCGGTGCGCAACGCCGAAGGCCGCAAGATCCGCACCGCCTTTATCTCGACACCGGGTCATAGGCTGCTGTCTGCTGATTACAGCCAGATCGAACTGCGCGTGCTTGCCCATGTGGCCGATATTCCGCAGCTGCGACAGGCCTTTGCCGATGGCATCGATATTCATGCCATGACGGCATCGGAAATGTTCGGTGTTCCGGTAGAAGGCATGCCGTCAGAGGTTCGCCGCCGCGCCAAGGCCATCAACTTCGGCATCATTTACGGCATCTCGGCCTTCGGCCTTGCCAATCAGCTGTCCATTGAGCGCTCGGAAGCAGGCGAATACATCAAGAAGTATTTCGAGCGCTTCCCCGGCATCCGCGATTATATGGAAAGCACCAAGGCCTTTGCGCGCGATAATGGTTATGTGGAAACCATTTTCGGTCGCCGCGCCCATTATCCGGAGATCAAGTCCTCCAATCCTTCCGTGCGGGCCTTCAACGAACGCGCTGCGATCAATGCGCCCATTCAAGGGTCAGCGGCAGATGTCATCCGCCGCGCCATGGTGCAGATCGAGCCGGCACTTGCTAAATCTGGTTTGGGCGAGAAGGTGCGGATGCTGCTTCAGGTCCACGATGAATTGATTTTCGAAGTAGAAGACGAGGCGGTGGATACGGCCATGCCGGTCATCGTTGATACAATGGAAAACGCCGCCATGCCGGCACTGGAACTCAAGGTTCCCTTGAAGGTGGATGCGCGGGCAGCGTCAAACTGGGACGAAGCGCACTGATCGAACGGGATCAGTGCGATTGCGAGTAGAGGCTCTCAATGGTAATACCCAGCAGGCGGTGCGCATAGTCGCGGGCGGCCTCACGGGTCTGATCAGAAACGCCGAGTTCGTTGCAGCGCTGGTCCACCGTCTCGACGATGAGTCCCGCCATGCCGCGCGCGGCTTCCGTATCCGCGTTCTCGGACGTGTCCATCGCCATTGCCAAGGCCGACATCGACACGATTTCCAGCACCACAATGCGTGCTTCGAGGGCGGAAACGCGATCAAGGCCCGCCTCGGCCTTGATGTGTTTCATCGATCGAAGTTCGTCCATTCCTGTTCTCCCTGCCTTGGCGCTACCGGCTCCTTTCGCCGGTGATCCGGGAGAAACTCATTTCCGCCGCAGTCGTTCCCGATCCGCCGACAATCCGCACGGCGAACATCGTTTCAGGCAATCCGGTTGCCGTTTCGCCACACTGCGCGGCTGACGGGCACGCCGTGCTGGCGGTGAACCCGCACCAGATCGGCCTTCGCACCTTCGGCGATGCGACCGCGATCCGAAAGTCCCACAGCATCCGCTGGTGTTCTCGTAACCATGGCAATCGCGCGCGGCAGATCGAGACCTTCTACGGTATCGGCCAGAATGAAAGGCGCATGCAGCAGGCTGAAGGGCACATAATCGGAGGAGAGAACATCCAGCAGGCCGAGTTCCGCCAGATCACGGGCGGCAATATTGCCGGAGTGCGATTTGCCCCGCACCACATTGGGTGCGCCCATGAGAACGCTGAGACCGGCCTGATGCGAGGCCTGTGCCGCCTCAATACTGGTTGGAAACTCCGCGACGCGCACACCATGGCCCAGCGCCTCATCTACATGGGCAAGCGTTGCATCATCATGGCTCGCCACAACGATACCATTTGCGGCGCAGCGTTCAGCAAGTGCATCACGATGCTTGGCCGAATAGAGAGCGGAGGCTTCCATCCGGCGTTGTGTGAAGGCGCGGAAGGTTTCGTCATCAAGACCGCGCTTCTTCTGATAGAAGAAAATATACTGATCCAGCGTCTGGAACTGCCGTTGTCCCGGCGCATGATCCATCAGCGAGGCAAGGCGCACATTGGTGTCGCCTTCGAAATCCGAAAACTGATCCAGCACGTCCGGGCACGGCACTTCGCAGCGCAAATGCAGGAAATGCTCTGCTCTCAGCCGACCCTCGTTCTGCGCCTGTTCGATGACATTGGCGAGATCCCGCATCTCACCGCGTGCAAAGCCGCCCGCTTCGTCAGATCCCAAACGCAGGCAATCGAAGACCGTGGTGATACCGGAGGTGGCAATCTGCGCATCATGCGCCTGCAAGGCGGCAGTCAGGTCCCATTTCACCCCCGGTCGCGGGGCATAATGGGTTTCGAGATGATCGGTATGCAGCTCCACAAGACCGGGAATGAGGTAATCGCCCTCGAAATCCTCGCCGGTTCGTGTCGCGGTCTCGCTGATGTCTGCGATTCGGCCATCCCGGACAACAACTGCGCCGTGCACAACCTGGTCCGGCAGAACGATCCTTGCATGGGTGAAGACGTGTTCGCGGCTCATGAGCGATCTCCCGTACCACGCAAAGCTGCGTGGCGAAGAATAGTGAAGGAAGCTCCCCGTTCGGGCTCCTCAAACAGGCCGAGATCCTCGATCGACAGAGGCTTACCCAGATGGTCGGCAAAGACCGCCTGCAGGATCTCCCGCACCCTTGACTTATGGTCATCCTCGACAGGCCCGGTCAACGTCATGTGAAAACGAAACTCCTCGAATACATAAGGATAGCCCCACCGCTCCAGGAGTTCCCGCTGGCGCGCACTCAGCCTGTCCGGCTTGCGCCGTGCCATGTCATCGGCAGAAAGCGGAGCGCGCCAGGGCTCGAACGCTTCCACGACCTGATCGCACAGGTGATTGATTCCTTCGCTTCCGCCGCCACAGGTCAGCGCGAAAAAGGGTCCTATTTCCGTCAGTTCCAGCCTCGGAATCAATGTTGGCGGCTGACGATTGCAGAATTCTTCGAAGAACACTTCCAGTGGCCCTTGCGTCTTGCCGGAGACCAGCGCGAAGGGTGCTTTCAACGTCGCATGGAATCCGTAACGGGCCGGCTCCGCCGTCAAGAGCCTATGGTCCTCGGCGGGCAGTCCGGCCGTATTCGCGCCGGTTCCAAGCGTTCCAAACGCACTGCGTCCCAACCAGGCGCTGGCGGCCTGTGTGAGGGCATGGTCTGCGGGTGGAGTGAAGTAGATGGCATAACGCATGCGGGGTCTTGACCTGTTCCGGCGGATCGACAATCAGCTCTACAAACAGGATGTTTATGACATTTCTGATGTGGTCCCATGCAACTTATGTTGCGGGCTGAAATGAAAATCCAATCGCCTTTGCAACCAAAACGGTTTCTTCTGCATTCTAGCGGAAACAGAAGGAGAATGACGATGGATGTGGAAATCCTGATGGCGACCTTCATGGCAGTTTTCGCAGCAAGCGGTGTGCTCACTGCCTACTGGTACGCCAAGTAAGAATCTAGTCGCAATCCCCGGAAGCGGTGCTGATGCGTGCAAGATCCGCCGCCCTTCCCCTCCGGATTATCCCCTGATCCGGATGGCAAGCGGCCCCGCCGAGCAATCGCGGGGCCGCTTTCATGTGATCAGTAATTAATGCGCGCCGGACATATCGCCCAGAACATCCTTGGACGCGACGGTGGAATCGGCATTCAGCTTGTAGACCATCGGCACGCCGGTCGCGAGGTTGAGCTTCAGGATCTTTTCCTTGGACAGACGATCGAGAACCATCACCAGCGAGCGCAGCGAATTGCCGTGCGCGGCCACCAGAACCGTCTGGCCCTTCAGCACGCGCGGCAGGATCTCCGTCAGGTAATAGGGCCAGACGCGAGCGCCGGTGTCGCGCAGCGATTCGCCACCCGGAGGCGGAATGTCGTAGGAACGACGCCAGATGTGAACCTGCTCCTCGCCCCACTTGGCGCGCGCGTCATCCTTGTTGAGGCCGGAAAGATCGCCATAATCACGCTCGTTGAGGGCTAGATCGCGGATCGTCTCGAGACCGCTTTGCCCCACCTGCTCCAGAACGATGCGGCAGGTTTCCTGCGCACGCCTCAGTTCAGAGGTAAAGGCGATATCAAACTTGATGCCCGTCTCGGCCAGTGCCTGACCGCCTGCGGTGGCTTCCTGCACGCCAAGCTCGGTCAGTTCCGGGTCTTTCCAGCCGGTGAACAGGTTCTTCAGGTTCCAGTCGCTCTGTCCGTGACGGACGAGCACGAGAGTTCCGCTCATGAATTCCTCCAGATATAAAGGTGATCAGCTGTTGAGCCCGAGTACATCGAGCATGGTATAGAAACCCGGCTTTTGCGGATGCGCCCACAGGGCTGCGGCCACGGCACCACGGGCAAAAATCGAGCGGTCTCCGGCACTGTGCGAGAGCGTCACGATCTCACCCTCGCCTGCGAAAAGAACCGAATGTTCGCCGATGACCGAGCCGCCGCGTAGCGTGGCAAAGCCGATGGAGCCCGCTTCACGCGCACCGGTATGACCGTCGCGCACGCGAACGGAATGCTCTTTCAAGGCAATTCCGCGACCCTTGGCAGCCGCTTCGCCCAGCAGAAGGGCGGTGCCGGAAGGCGCGTCCACCTTGTGCTTGTGGTGCATTTCCAGCACTTCGATGTCCCAGCCTGCCGCGGGCAGCGCGCGCGCCGCCTGCTCTGCCAGAACACCCAGCAGGTTCACGCCGAGGCTCATATTGCCGGATTTGACGATACGGGCATGGCGCGCTGCCGCCTGAAATCTCTCCTCATCAGCTTCAGAACACCCTGTCGTGCCGATCACATGGACGATGCGGGCCTGGGCAGCGAGACCGGCGAAAGAAACACTGGCTGCGGGAGAGGTGAAATCCAGAACGCCATCCGCATGCAGGAAGGCCTCGAGCGGGTCGGATGTCACCGGCACGCCAATGAAACCGGCACCGGCCATTTCGCCCGCATCCTTGCCAATGAAGGGTGAGCCTTCGCGCTCGATGGCCGCATGAAGTTTAGCGCCTTTCGTTTCCTGAATGATGCGGATCAGGGTCTGGCCCATGCGCCCTGCGGCGCCGACGACCACCAGCTTCATGTCATGCTCGCTCATTGGAAAGTCTGTTCTCCATTCAGGATCTGATCAGTTCGGCGACTGAAGATTGTTGAGGCGAGCGTAAAGCCCGTCCTGACGGCGTGCAAGCTCCTCGTGGCTGCCTTCCTCGACAACGCGGCCTTCGGCCATCACAACGATCTTGTCGGCCTTCACAACGGTTGAGAGCCGATGGGCGACCACCACGACGGTTCGCCCATTCATCGCCGTTTCCAGCGCCTTCTGCACAGCCGCTTCCGATTCATTGTCGAGTGCCGATGTGGCTTCGTCGAGCAGAAGAATAGGGGCATTGCGCACCAGCGCACGGGCGATCGAAAGCCGCTGGCGCTGCCCTCCGGAGAGCGTCACGCCGTTTTCGCCGACGGGCGTGTCATAGCCTTGCGGCTGCGCCAGGATGAAATCATGCGCATAGGCAAGCTTGGCCGCCTCTTCCACTTCCCCGTCCGTCGCCTCCGGGCGTCCATAGCGGATGTTGTCGCGGATCGTGCCTTCGAAAAGATAGGGCTGCTGCGAGACATAGGCGATATGACGGCGAAGCGATGTCTTGGTGACTTTTGCGATGTCCTGCCCGTCGATCAGGATCGACCCTTCCGCCGGATCATAGAAACGGGGAATGAGCGCAATGATCGTCGATTTTCCGGCACCGGATGGACCCACCAGAGCGGTTGTCTTGCCGCCCTCGGCGGTGATGCTCACACCACGCAGCACCGGTTCGGTGGACCCGTAGCGGAATACGACATCGCGCAGCTCGACGGCCGCGGCAGTAATCACGAGATCCTTGGCATCCGTATGCTCCCGCTGCATCGGCTGGAGATCGAGAAGGTCATAGATCATGCGCGCATTGACAACGGCGCGTTCGATATTGACCTGCAGTTTCGCAAGGCGACGCGCCGGGTCATAGGCCATCAGAAGCGCGGTCACGAAGGAGAAGAAGGCGCCCGGCGGCACGTCATTGTAGATCGAGCGGAAGGCTGCATAGGCCAGAACGCTGGAGATCGCTACGCCGGCGAAGGTTTCCGTCAGGGGCGCCGTGCGTTCCGAGAGACGGGCGATCCGGTTGGCGCGGTTTTCCGCCGAGCCAATGATGGAATTGACCTTGCGGCTCAGTTCCTGCTCCATCGTAAACGCCTTGACGATGGAAATGCCCTGGATGGTCTCCTGCATGGCGCCGACAACATGGCTGTTGAACTCGACAGACTCGCGGGTCGCGCTGCGCAGACGCTTCGAAACATAGCGCAACGCATACAGAAGTGGCGGAGCGACGAAGAAGACGATGAGCGAGAGGATCCAGTCCTTGCTGATCATCACGCCGATCAAGGCAATCAGCGTCAGCAGATCGCGCGAGGTGGAGGTGATCGTCAGGTTCATGACGTCGCGGATACCGTTGACGTTCTGGCTGATCTGCGCTGCCAAATGGGCCGAACGGGATTCGTTGTAGAAACCGACAGACAGCTTCATCAAATGGTCGTAAAGGCGGCGCTGATAGACGGCGACGATGTTGTTGCCGATCTTTGAAAGCGTCACCGCTTCAAAATAGGAGGCGAAGCCGCGAATGAGAAAGGCAACGAAGATCGAGCCGCAGATAAGCAGAACGAGATCGGCGCGCTTGTTGGCGAAGGCCTCGTTGACCACAGACTCCATGATCCAGGCCGTAAAGGCCGTGGACAGCGCGACGAGCACAAGACAGCTGATGGCGAAAGCATAGCCCTTGACGTGCTCGCGCCCGTTTTCGGCAATAATGCGCTTCAACATGCTGGTGACTGTGCCGGCATCGACGCGGGACGCGGCCAGTCTGTCTTTTTCGCTTTGCTCCAACAGCAATGTCCCATTTGACGAGGCGGCGAAATTGCCAAACTCACGCCGGTCTTAGCCAGTCCGTGCCTGTTTTGCTAGCACACCATTGCGTGTCAGCCGTGCTGTTGCTGCAAGGTGTTCCCGCCTTGCAACAGAAAGCACAGAGCGGGTATCGCCTGCTTTAGCCTCTCCAACGCCGACCTTTGGTGTTCAGGCCGAATTCATCCGGCATGCGGGCAAAGGCTGCAAGTCCGGAGAGAGCAGCCTGCGGATGCGTGACTACGAAGGTTGGAATCTGGCGCATCAGGCCGTTGTGCGGCGCCTTGTCCTCGAAGGCGGTGCGGAACTCCGGCCAGCGGAAGGCTGGAATGATCTTCTGGCTGATACCGCCCGCCAGATAGACGCCGCCCTTTGCCATCATGATCAGCGCCAGATCGCCCGCATAGCGACCGATATAGGTGACGAACAGCGACAGCGTTTCGGTGGCCTGCGCGTCGGACTTCGCAAGGCCGTGCGAAGTGATATCCGCCGGATCGGTGAACTTCGGCTCTATGCCATCCGCCGTGCAGAGCGCCCGGTAAAGATTGACGAGACCACGACCACACAAGATCTGCTCCGCAGCCACACGACCTTCGATCCGCTCGATATGCGGGAAGATCTGCAGGTCGCGCTCGCTGCGAGGGCCGAGATCCACATGGCCGCCTTCGGCCGGGATGGGAAACCACATATCGCGGGCGCGCAGCAGGCCTGCAACACCCAGACCCGTTCCGGGACCCATGACGACGCGAGAGGCAATCTGTGCCTCGTGCGCAGGCCCGATCGGCTCGCGATAATCCGGCGTCAAGGTCGCCGCGGCCAAGGCCTGCGCCTCGAAATCGTTGATGACAAGCACATCCTTGAAACCGAGGTCGGCGATCATGGTCTTTGGCCGCACCACCCAGTCGCAATTGGTCAGCGCGATCTCATCGCCTTCGATCGGACCGGCAATCGCCAGAATCGCAGAGCGCGGCTTCTGATTCGCATTCGGCAAGATTTCACGGGCGAGCGCATCATCAATGTTGGCGAAGTCTGCCGTGCGCACATTGGGAAACTGCTGCGGCTCTGTTTTCGCGTCCGACAGGATCCAAAAGCGGGCATTGGTACCACCGATGTCGCCGATCAGGATCGGGAAGGCCAGAGTTTCGCTCTCGGATGCGTTTGCCATCAGAAAATCCGTATCAGGTCAGTTGAAAATCGATCAGCTTTTCAGCCGTTGCGCGGTTCAGCGCCATGGGAATGTCGTAGACGGTCGCCAGGCGCGTCAGCGCCTTCACGTCAACATCATGCGGCAGCGGCGTCAATGGATCGGTGAAAAAGATCAGCATGCTGACTTCTCCGGTCGCGATCATCGCACCGATCTGCTGGTCACCGCCCAGTGGTCCGCTTTTCAGGCGCGTTACGTCCAGCGTCGGGCACGCCTCCAGCACGCGTCCGCCGGTGGTGCCCGTCGCTACAATGCGAAATCGGGAGAGAGCGACCTGATGCCGCCGGGCAAACTCCGCCATCTCGGCCTTTTTCTGGTCATGCGCAATCAGCGCGATACAGGGTCTGTCAGACATTAGACCGCCTCCCATTCGTCAGAGCGCACGGGTTCCTCCCATGCCCACTGGCTGTATCTATACCGAACCACCGGGACATGGGAAGGATTTAAACCGATTATAATCAGGGTTTGGCGCGCGGTGAAGGTGCGCTATCGGGCAGATCAGGCATGTCGTCATCACCCATGGGTGCAAGCGCCGATGCAGGTGCCGCCTGCGGACGGGTTCCTGCCACCGCATTACGGTTGGCGGGCGCGTTCAGTACCACGGCGCATTCCTTCGGCAGATCGGATAGCATCATGGGGCGCGGCGGCTTGGGCGGCGGGGCGTTCGGGTCCTTCTTCGGCTTGGCCCAGGGCTCATCGGTAAACCACCAGGCGAGAGACTTGTCGCAGCCATCACCCGCGGCGACCGCTGCCTGCGGCTTGCAGCTTGCCACCCCTGCCGGGCAGGACAGACGAATATGGAAGTGCTCGTCATGACCGTAGGCCGGACGCACCTTGCCGAGATTGCTGCGGTCTCCGGTCCAGCTGTCGCAAAGCTTCTTCTTGATCGCCGGATTGACGAATATGCGCTCCACCTGCGGATAGCTTGCCGCCGTCATCACCAGTTTTGCTGCAGTGGAGGTGAATTTGCGGCTGTCGGTGGTCAGAAACTTCGACTTGTCGAGCATGGAGGTGAAAGGAATTGTTTCCCGCTGTTCCGGCGTCAGGCGTTTCTCCGGCATGGGCGTGAACCACACATCGACATCCAGCCCCAACTGATGGGAAGCGTGGCCGAAGGGCATTGGTCCGCCGCGCGGCTGAGACATGTCGCCCACCAGAATCCCCTTGCCCCAGCCAAGACGAACCGCATCGTCGGCCAGTTGCTTCAGCGTCGCAACAGTCTGCGGCATGCCCCAGTGACGATTGCGGGAAAGGCGCATGGCCTGCCAGTTCGGCCCGTCATCTGGAAGCGCCACGGCACCGGCCACGCAGCCCTTGGCATAGGAGCCGATCGGCGTCGGCACCCCCGCGCTTGGCAGGGTCACGGCACCAAAGGCCTGTTTGGCGGGTTGATCCGCCATGGCCGCCGGGATCGATAGAGAAAGCGAAAGCACGCCCAGCAAGCCAGCTTTCAGAACGGTCGTCATTGAAGTCATGCGCAGGGAACCTGAGTTTTATCGGCCAGCAGATCAAGCCGTACCGTTTCGTTTCTAAACTGATTTGCCCGTTTGGTGAATCATTGACGCATAAACCGGGGCCGATTGAGGGCAAAGCCTTCGGCAGTAAACCGATGGTGAGGCAAGAAGACTGTTATTTGGACATAATTGCCCTATGCTTCATCGACATAACAAGAATGAAAGGGGCAGCCCGAATGAATTTGGCGCAGTTTCGAAATGGGGCGCTGGCGCTCGCAGTGCTGGCAATGATGGCGTCTCCGGCCGATCTCCATGCCCAGGACCAGCCTCAGTGGCGTCACGCGATCGGCGTTCTCGAGCCGCCAAAACTGCCCGCGGATTTCAAGCGCCTGCCCTATGTGAACCCGGATGCGCCGAAGCAGGGGGAACTGAGGCTTGCCGATGAAGGCACCTATGACAGCTTCAATCCACTGGCCGACAAAGGCAATCCGGCAGCGGGTGTCGGGATCGTCTTCGATACGCTTTTGAAGCAGTCGGAAGACGAGATCGGCGTGAGCTACGGCCTGCTGGCGGAGGCCCTGTCATTTCCCGAGGACCGCTCGTCGGTGACATTCCGTCTACGCCCAGAAGCAAAATGGGCCGATGGAAAACCGGTGACGCCGGATGATGTGGTGTTCAGCTTCCAGAGCGCCAAGGCCAACAGCAATGTTCTGGCGAACTACTACCGTCATGTAACAAGCGCGGAAAAAACCGGCGAGCGGGAAGTGACCTTCCGCTTCGACGAGAAGAACAACAAGGAATTGCCCGCTATCGTCGGGGATTTTCCGATTCTGCCCAAGCATTGGTATGAAGGCAAGGATGCCAAGGGCTTCGCGCGCGATATCTCCAAAGGAAGTCTGGAGCCGCCCATGGGGTCTGGCCCCTACAAGATCGCCAGCTTCCAGGCCGGCTCCACAATCCGGTACGAATTGCGTGACGACTATTGGGGCAAGGATCTGCCGATCAATATCGGCCAGAACAATTTCCGGGTAATTTCCTACACCTATTTCGCCGATTACGATGTGGCCTTGGAAGCCTTCCGCGCCGGGCAGATCGATTATCGGCAGGAAAACAGTTCCAGCCGCTGGGCAACACGATATGATTTCGATGCGGTCAAGGATGGGCGTGTAAAGCGTGAGGCGCTGAAGAACGAGTTTCGCGCCAAGGGCGTCATGCAGGCCTATGTGCCGAACCTGCGCCGCGACCAGTTCAAGGATGCGCGCGTCCGCGAGGCGCTGAACTATGCCTATGACTTCGAGGACCTGAATAAGAATTTGGCTTTTGGTGGCCTGAACCGTGTGGACAGTTTCTTCTGGGGAACGGATCTGGCCGCCAAGGGACTTCCGCAAGGCAAGGAACTGGAGATCCTCACCGGCCTGAAAGACAAGATTCCGGCCCGTGTCTTCACCGAGCCCTACACCAATCCGGTCAATGGCGATCCGCAAAAGGTGCGGGATAACCTGCGCAAGGCAGTCGAACTCTTCAAGCAGGCAGGCTGGGAGCTTAAGGGCAACCGGATGGTCAATACCAAGACCGGTCAACAGATGAGCTTCGAGATACTGCTGAACAGCCCGTCCATGGAACGGACGGTTCTTCCCTATGTGGCAAGCCTGAAGAAGATTGGTATCGATGCGCGCATTCGCACCGTGGATTCGTCGCAATATGTCAATCGCGTCCGCAGCTTCGACTTCGACATGGTCTTCGGCGTCTGGGCGCAGACCATGAACCCCGGCAACGAGCAGGCCGGATATTGGGGTTCGGAAGCCGCAAACCAGACCGGTTCGCGCAATCTTGCCGGCATTGCAGACCCGGCCATCGACCGGATTATCCGGCTCATCATCACTGCGCCAACACGCGAGGATCAGGTTGCCGCGGTCCATGCGCTCGATCGCGTGCTGCTGGCGAACCACTTCGTCATCCCGATGTTCTATTCCGGTGAAACGCGCATTGCCTATTGGAGCAAGCTCGTCCGCCCCGATCCTTTGCCCGAATACGGCATCGGATTCCCGACCCTCTGGTGGGCGAAGTAAACTTCAGCGGCGCAAGCCCGGTTCAAGCTGCTTGCGCCATTCTCGCCATAGAGTCCATCTAGTCGGATGTGCTGATTCGACATGCCACCAGCGGGAGATGCTGCATTTTGACCAGGAATGAAACGCGCTGCGCAGGCGCCAGCCAGACGGGCCAGCGCTAATGGGAGCCTATATCCTTCGCCGCATTCTGCTGATGATTCCGACAATGATCGGCATCATGGGCATCTCATTCCTTGTAGTACAATTTGCTCCGGGCGGTCCGGTAGAACAGGTCATTGCGCAATTGCAGGGCTCCGATAGCGGCGACCGGCTCTCGGGCGGAGGTTCGGAAAGCCTGCAGGCCGGTGGCGGAGACGAAGCGCGTTATCGCGGCGGTCAGGGTCTGGATCCGGAGCTGATTGCCAAGCTCGAGAAGCAGTTCGGCTTTGACAAACCGCCGCTGGAACGCTTTCTGGAAATGATGTGGAACTATATCCGCTTCGATTTCGGCGAAAGCTTTTTCCGCAATTCCTCGGTGCTCGATCTCATTATCGACAAGCTGCCCGTCTCCATGTCACTGGGCGTGTGGATTCTGATCGTGTCCTACATGGTCTCCATTCCGCTCGGCATCCGCAAGGCAGTGAAGGATGGTTCGGCTTTCGATGTATGGACCTCCGGCGTCATCATCATTGGCTATGCTGTGCCGAGCTTCCTGTTCGGCATCCTGCTGATCGTGCTGTTCGCAGGCGGTTCCTTCTTCGACTGGTTCCCCTTGCGCGGCCTCGTGTCCGACAACTGGGCCGAATTGAACTGGTGGCAGAAGATCGTCGATTATTTCTGGCACCTGACGCTGCCGCTGATTGCGCTTTCGCTGTCGGCCTTTGCGACGACGACGCTTCTGACCAAGAATTCCTTCATCGACGAGATCAAGAAACAATATGTGGTGACAGCGCGCGCCAAGGGCCTGCCGGAGCACCGCGTGCTCTACGGCCATGTGTTCCGCAATGCCATGCTGATCGTGATTGCCGGTTTCCCGGCCTCCTTCATCTCGGCCTTCTTCACCGGCTCACTGTTGATCGAGAACATTTTCTCGCTCGATGGTCTGGGCCGTCTCGGCTATCTCGCCATCGTCAACCGCGACTACCCGATTGTCTTCGGCACGCTCTACATCTTCTCGCTGCTTGGCCTTGTCGTCGGGCTGATCTCGGATCTGATCTATACCTGGATCGATCCTCGCATCGATTTTGAAAAGCGGGAGGTCTGACCATGGCCTCCGTTTCAGAGCGTACCGCACCCGTTGCACCGCCCCGGCGCGGGCTTCTTTCGCCGACGAACCTTCGCCGTTGGCAGAATTTCAAGGCGAACCGGCGCGGCTACTGGTCGTTCTGGATCTTCATGGTCCTGTTCGTCCTGTCGCTTTGCGCCGAACTCATCGCCAATGACCGTCCGCTTATGGTGTCCTACAAGGGCGAAGTGCTGTTTCCCGTCGTGGTGAACTACCCGGAAGAGAAATTTGGCGGCTTCCTTGCCACGACGGATTACCGGTCCGATTACATCCAACAGGAGATTCAAGGCAATGGCTGGATGGTCTGGCCGCCGGTCCGCTATTCCTATCAGACGGTCAATTCCGAGATTCCCCATTCTGCGCCCACGCAGCCGTTCTGGCTGTTGGACAAGGCAGAGCGTTGCGCCGCCTACCCGCAAAAGGATGCTGATCCGAACTGTACGCTCGGCAACATGAACTGGCTTGGCACCGATGATCAGGCGCGCGATGTGCTGGCCCGCCTCATCTATGGCTTCCGCATCTCGGTTCTGTTCGGGTTGGCGCTCACCATCCTGTCAGCTCTGATCGGCGTCACCGCTGGGGCCATTCAGGGCTTTTTCGGCGGCTGGACCGATCTTCTGATGCAGCGTTTCATCGAGATCTGGTCGTCCATGCCGGTCCTCTACATTCTGCTCATCATTGCAGCCATTCTGCCACCGGGCTTCTTTGTGCTGCTCGGCATCATGCTGCTGTTCCAATGGGTGGGCTTTGTCGGCGTGGTGCGAGCCGAATTCCTCAGGGCGCGCAATTTTGAATATGTGCGTGCTGCCCGTGCGCTCGGAGTGGGTGACTGGACGATCATGTTCCGCCACCTTTTGCCAAACGCCATGGTGGCCACACTCACCTTCCTGCCATTCATTCTTTCCGGCTCGATTGCAACGCTCACTTCGCTGGATTTCCTCGGTTTCGGAATGCCTCCGGGCTCACCTTCGCTGGGTGAAATGATTGCGCAGGGCAAGAACAACCTGCAGGCTCCGTGGCTTGGGCTCACGGCCTTCTTCTCCATGTCGGTCATGCTGTCGCTGCTCATTTTCATCGGGGAAGCCGTGCGCGACGCCTTCGACCCCCGCAAGACATTCCGGTGAGCGTGATGGGTCGCGTTATTCTTGCAGCAGGTCTATATTGGCAAAGGCGTTACGGATGCCGGAGGTCATTTGGATGAACAAGGTTGTTCTGGAGCACTACCCTATCGCCCAACTGCCGGAAGATATGCGGGCGGGGTTACCCGTCGCGGAATCGGCCCGTGTTACCGTTGAAGTCATCCCGACGGAAGTGAACCCTCTGAAGGCGTTTTTCGGCCTGAGGGATGAGGAGGTTGATGTAAGCGATAACCTCATGAAGCTTCTGCAGCATCGGCAGGATTATCCCGAGCGCTATAATCATGGTACGTCCATGGCTGAAGCGGTGCAGCGCATTCGCGAGCTGCGCGATGAGTGGGATGACGAATGACGTCATCTACCTGCCTATACCTCGACACCAATATCCTCATTCTGCTGAAAGAGGTTCAGGGGCCGGAGCAGGAAGGTCTCGTTGCTTTCCTGACCGCCTGCCGCATGTTCGGAAACATCCCCTTCACAAGCACGCTGACCTACAGCGAACTGCTGGTGAAGCCGCTGGCCAATGGAAATCGCGATCTCATCGAAACCTACGAAAGCTGGATGGGAGGCGGTTACTGGCTGCAGAACGTTCCGCTATCGCCGGAGGTTCTTTTGACAGCCTCGCTCATCAGAGCAGGTTCACGCAAGACAAAGCTTCCCGACGCAATCCACCTCGCAAGTGCCATCTTCGCGGGATGCAGCACCTTCCTCTCAGCCGATACGGGTCTATCCGACATTGACGAACTCATTCACCCGTTGCGCGGCAAACTGCCGATCAAACCCTTGAAGGTTCTGCGTCCCGACGTTGAAACCCTCTCGTCTCTTACAGCAAGCCTTTCATCATGACCGACGCCCTCCTCTCGATCCGAGATCTATCCGTCGCGTTCCATCAGGGTGGCCATGAGTCGCTGGCGGTGGATCGCGTTTCCTTCGATATCCAGCCCGGCGAAGTGGTGGCGCTGGTGGGCGAATCCGGTTCCGGCAAGTCGGTCACCGCCAATTCGGTGCTGAAGCTACTGCCCTATCCCTCGGCCAGCCATCCGTCCGGTTCCATCCTGTTCGAAGGCCGGGACATGTTGACGGCAGACGATGCAGAGCTTCGCCATGTGCGCGGCAACGACATTACCATGATCTTTCAGGAGCCGATGACCTCGCTCAATCCGCTGCACACGATCGAACAGCAGGTGGCAGAAATTCTGGAACTGCATCAGGCCATGACGGGGGATGCGGCGCGTGCCCGTGTCATCGAGCTTCTCAATCAGGTCGGCATTCGCGAACCGGAAAAACGGCTGAAGGCCTATCCGCACGAGCTTTCCGGCGGTCAGCGTCAGCGTGTGATGATTGCCATGGCGCTTGCCAACCGCCCCAAGCTGCTGATCGCCGATGAGCCGACCACAGCACTGGATGTGACCGTTCAGGCGCAGATCCTGGAGCTTCTGAAGAAACTTCAGCACGACTACGGCATGTCCATCCTGTTCATCACCCACGATCTGGGCATCGTCCGGCGCTTTGCCGACCGTGTCTGCGTCATGACCAAGGGCAGGATTGTCGAGCAAGGAGCGGTCGCCGATGTGTTCGAGCGTCCGGCCCATGAATACACCCGCCATCTTCTGGATTCCGAACCGCGCGGTGAGCCGCCCGCCGCCGATCCGTCCCGCGCCGTCGTCATGGAAGGCAAGGAGATCCGCGTCTGGTTCCCCATCAAGGCAGGCTTCCTGCGCCGCGTGGTGGATCATGTAAAGGCGGTGGACGGCATTGATGTAACGCTCCGCGCCGGTGAAACGGTCGGCATCGTCGGCGAATCCGGGTCCGGCAAGACGACGCTCGGCCTGGCGCTGGCGCGGCTCATTTCCAGCCAGGGCCGTATCAGCTTCATCGGCAAGGACATTAACGCCTACACCTTCAAGCAGATGCGCCCCTTGCGCGACCGCTTGCAGGTGGTGTTTCAGGACCCATACGGTTCGCTCAGCCCCCGCATGTCGGTCAGCGATATCATTGCCGAAGGGCTACGGGTGCATCAGCCGCAGCTTTCCTTTGCGGAGCGCGACCGGCAGGTTTCATGGTCGCTGGAGGAAGTGGGGCTTGATCCCGCCACCCGCTGGCGTTTCCCGCATGAGTTTTCAGGCGGCCAGCGCCAGCGTATCGCCATTGCCCGCGCCATGGTGCTGAAGCCGCGCTTCGTCATGCTGGATGAGCCGACCTCGGCGCTGGACATGACGGTTCAGGCGCAGGTGGTGGACCTGCTGCGCGACCTTCAGCAAAAGCATGATCTCGCCTATCTCTTCATCAGCCACGATCTGAAGGTGGTGAAGGCGCTTGCCAACCACGTCATTGTCATGCGCTCCGGCAAGGTCATGGAAGAAGGTCCGTCATCGCAAATCTTCGCCGAGCCGAAGAACGATTATACGAAGGCGCTGATGGCCGCCGCTTTCAATCTCAAAGCCGTGCGGACGCAAGCCGTTTCGCAATAACCATTGTCCGGCGAGTTCTTGTTGCCGGAACCATTTCCGATTTCATGTCGTTCGCTCTCCAGATCGCGCAATCACCGCGCTTTGGAGGAATTCGACATGAACACACGTATCGATGATCGTGGCACGCCAAGCCATTTGCAGGACCCAAATTTTACCCGCAGCACCACACCACCAGTCGAAAAGCCATTGACGCCGACGCAGGCGCGTCAGGGCCGTGAAGGAAAGCCGGTGTTCATGGTGCTGGTGGCCGGGCTTTTGCTGGCGATGATCGCCTGGGGTGCCGCGGAATGGTATGGACAGGCGACCGAGCCTCCGGCAGAGCAGACGGCCACGCCGCCCGCTGGCGACACGGCGCCCGTGAACCCCAACGCGCCGCCGTCATCCAATCCTTGACGGTAACACGTCAGCCGGCAAAACCGCCCGCTTCCAGGAAGGCCCGCTCTTCTGCCGTCGTTTCTCTGAGAAGAATCGCGTTGTGATGGGGAAAGCGGCCAAAGCGGGCCACGATGTCGCGGTGCTCAATAGCGTGATGCAGCGAGTTGCCGCCCAACGGTTCGCATAGTTTGCAGCATAGCTCCTGATCGGCCAGATCCTCAGCATGCATGAAGGGAAGGTAGAAGAAGATTCTGAGCTGCTCTTCCACCTGGGCATCCAAATGAGCTACCAGCGCCCTGCGGGCATAATGCAGCGCCAGGTAATCGGTGGCATACATATGCGCCGTCCCGCGAAAGCAATTTCGGGGAAACTGGTCCAGCAGCAGTAGCAGCGCCAGCGCTTCGTCCGATGTCTTCAACCAGTCATCAAATTCCTGCCGTGCTGCGGTGAAATGCAGTTCGCGGAACTGGTCATGAAACCTCGCGTCGAACTCGGCATTCTTGTCGAACCAGCGCTCCGGGCCAGCTTCGCGCCAGAAATTCAAAACCTTCGCGGCTCCCTCGTGCATCATGGGGTCGCCTCAGTAATGCGGAGGTTTGGTAATCGCAGGCGCTTCGAGAGACGCTTCCTCCAAACTTAGGAATCGCTCGGTCAGGCGGTCAAGCTTGGCCCGCGCCTGCTCCACGACCTTCCACTGCTCGGCAATCTGCTCGGACAGCTCATCAATCGTCTTTGCCTGATAGGCAATGGTTTCTTCCAGAAGCGTTATACGCTCTGCGTCAGTCTTGATCTCGCTCATGAAGCCTTTGTAGCGAAGCTGAAGCCTGCGGGCTACTGCCCTTGCAACTGCTTCTTACGCTTGTAGGGCATCAGCATGACGGCAGACCCCAGCACGGCGCTGGCAAAGGTAAAGGCCAGCGGCACCGAGAGCATGAAGAACACCAGCGCCGGGTTTCTGGCCCGCTCGATGCGTGTTCCCAGATCGCCGATATTCATCCAGACGATCGCCACCGCAATCAGCAGGCCGATCGCAAATCCGAACCCAGCATTGAAGCCCAGAAAGCGCAGCATCTGCCAGTGATCACTGCGGGCCTCCTCCGGTGTCATATCCTCATTGTCCACCATGACCATGCTCCTCCTGCGACAAGATAGCACATCACCAGAGGTTTCATCATCAGAAACTTTGTCGCTCCGGTAGTCGCGGGCGCTTTTTTCGCCTGGACTTGACCGTAGTCAATCCACACGGGTGTGGAACCGCTACAAGCGGATGGAATAGGGATTATCTCCATGACGCTTGTTGAATTCACCTTCGCGATTTTGCTTCTGCTCTGCACACCCGGACCCACCAACACGCTGATGGCGCTTGGCGGTTACGAGCGCGGCGTGGTCAAGGCCATGCCACTGATCGGGGCAGAGCTTGCGGGCTATCTCACCGTCATCCTGCCGGTTGCCACACTTGCCGCGCCTGTTTTCGATGAATGGCCAATGCTGTCGCTCTGGATGAAGCTGGTGGCGGGCCTCTGGGTCTTCGTCATGGCCATCCGCCTGTGGTCTATCCCTGCGCCTACGCGAGGTCATCCACGCGTGACCGGGCGTAGCGTCTATCTCACCACCTGCCTCAATCCAAAGGCGCTCATCATCGGCCTCGTCATCATGCCGCACGGTTCTCTTCTGGCGCTCATGCCCCGCACAGCCCTCTTTGCCGTGCTGATCTTGATGGCAGCATCTGGCTGGATAGTAATCGGTGCAACCTTGAAGAAAAAGGGCGCACGGCTCTTCAGTCCGGCATTCATCAGCAGGGCGGCCTCCATCGGCATGTTCACCTTTGCCCTTCTTCTGACCGGCACCAGCCTGGGTGCTCTCATCTGAAAGACCACGACCCGCTTGCCTTCGCCACCCTCTGGCGATAGCAGAGCGGAATGGCGCAGAAGACCTATCTCACCCGGCTGAAACTGACGGATTTCCGCAATTACGCGGCAGCAGCCCTTTCGCTGGATGAGCGTCACGTAGTGCTGACGGGCGATAACGGCTCAGGCAAGACCAATCTGCTCGAAGCGGTCTCCTTTCTCTCCCCCGGTCGCGGTTTGAGACGCGCCGTTTTGTCCGATGTCACGCGGGTCGGCGCTTCAGGCGGCTTTTCGGTGTTTGCCGATGTGGAAGGCCGCGAAGGCGAAGTGGCCATCGGCACCGGCATCGAGACCGGTGAAGAAAGCACAAGCCGCAAGCTGCGATTGAACGGCACGCCTGCCAAATCGGTGGAAGAACTGACCGACCACCTGAATGTCCTGTGGCTGACGCCCGCCATGGACGGCTTGTTCACCGGGGGCTCTTCCGATCGCCGCCGCTTTCTCGACCGCCTCGTGCTATCGCTCGATCCCGCCCATGGGCGTCGTGCCGCCGATTATGAACGCGCCATGCGAAGCCGTAACCGGTTGCTGTCGGAAGGCCGGTTCGATCCGGCATGGCTCGGCGGTATCGAGGTGCAGATGGCCGAGCTTGGCATTGCCATGGCGGCTGCACGGCAGGAAATGCTGACCCTGCTGGCGGCGCTGATCGCGCGGACAGGCGAAACGCCCTTCCCCTCCCCCTCATTGAGCCTTGTTGGCTTTCTCGATGAGGCAGAAAACCGCCCCTATGCGGAACTGGAGGAGGAGTATGTGGCAAGCCTGCGTGAAGGCCGCCATCGCGATGCCGCTGCGGGCCGCACGCTGACCGGTCCTCATCGCGCCGATCTTCTGGTGCGCCACCGGGAAAAGGATATGGATGCCGAACGGTGTTCGACGGGCGAACAGAAAGCGCTTCTGGTCGGCCTGATCCTTGCTCATGCGCGGTTGACGGGCGATATGACCGGCTGCGCGCCCGTGCTATTGCTGGATGAAATTGCCGCCCATCTGGATGAGGGTCGCCGCGCCGCGCTGTTCGATCTCGTGCATGATCTGGGCGGCCAGGCTTTCATGACCGGCACGGATCGTGCCATGTTCTCCGCGCTCGCCGACCGGGCACAGTTTTTCACCGTCAACCAAGGAACTGTCCTTGGCTGACCCATCCCTCCAGAATGCCAGAATTCTCATGACAGACGCATTGAGCCAGGACGAAATCGAGCGTTACAAGCGGCATATTCTGCTGCCGGAAGTGGGCGGCGAAGGCCAGCAACGACTGAAACAGGCCCGCGTTCTGGTGATTGGCGCAGGTGGCCTCGGCGCTCCCGTGCTGCAATATCTGGCGGCGGCCGGGGTTGGCACGCTTGGTATCGTGGATGATGACCATGTCTCGCTGTCCAATCTCCAGCGTCAGGTCATTCACGATAGCGGCACGCTGAACGAGTTGAAAACGGCGAGCGCCCAGCAGGCCATTGCTCGCCTGAACCCCCATGTGCGCGTCACCAGTTTCGAAGAGCGTTTTGACGCCGCCTTTGCCGCAAACCATCTCAAGCGTTTCGATCTTCTGGTGGATGGTTCCGACAATTTCGATACGCGCTACGCAGCAGCCGATGCGGCGGAAGCGGCGGAAATTCCGCTGGTGACCGGAGCGGTCGGGCGTTTTGATGGCACCGTCACGGTGCTTGCCCCCTATGAGACGAATGAAGAAGGCCAGCAGAACCCGACCTATCGCGATCTTTTCCCGATCAAACCACCGCAGGGGCTTCTGCCCAATTGCGCAGAAACCGGGGTCATCGGCGCCTTGACCGGCGTCATCGGCACGCTGATGGCGATGGAAGTCATCAAGATCGTCACCGGCATTGGCGTACCTCTCGTCGGTCGTCTGCTCAGCTATGACAGTCTGGGTGCGAACTTCAACACCATCCGCTACCGGCGGCGTTCCAAGGGTTGATCCATGGTGGAAGTTACGCGTTTACCGAATGATTTCACGCAGTGGTCAGAGCTGCTGGCCCTGATCCTGTCCGCTTTCGCCTATATGGATGCGCGAATCGACCCGCCTTCGTCGGCCCATAAGCTTACAGTTGAGTCGCTCAGGCAGAAGGGGCAGGATGAGCTCTGCTATATTGCCAAGCACAATGGTGTCCTCGTCGGCTGCATCTTCTGTCGACCGGAGCTGCCCAATTGCCTTTACATCGGCAAGCTTGCAATTTCAAAGACACGGCAGGGGCAAGGTCTGGGGCGGCAACTTCTGGCCCAGGCAGAGCAGGAAGCGATCGAGCGCGGGCTTGCCAAACTTCGGCTGGAAACCCGTATTGAGCTTGTCGAAAATCATGCAACTTTCCGGCGCTGGGGCTTTGAGAAAAGCGCCGATCGCTCGCATCCCGGCTATGACCGCATCACCTTCATCGAGATGATCAAGGCGGTTGAACTCGTCACCGCCTGAAAACAACCTTGGTCTTGGCCACAGGCAGCAGATACTTCGTCACCCATGCCGTGTTGACCAGTGTTCCGTCCGACTTCAGTTCCATCGTGTCGTAGAAATGTACCTTGTTCGGCTTTGCTGCGGTGCCGAGATTGACGAGGTAATCGAACTTGGCCACCTTACCATCGATGGTTACCACGGTTTCGCCGATCACGTCCTCGCGGGTGCCAGTGTACTTTCCAGGACCGATTTTGGTAAAGCGCCAGGTTTTCGTGTCGCGCTCGCCATCGGAATATTTGAAATCCTCGCGCAGCGTTAGTGTCTTGCCGTTCCATGTGCCGGTCAAATCGACATCAAACTGCCTCTTCACGCCATTGATGGCGCTGAAGGAACCCGTCGCCTTCGTCTTGCCGGTGAAATAGGATTCCAGAGTAAATTCCGCTGAATACGCTTCTTGCGTCACAGTCAGCATCGCAAGCCCCATCGCCATAGAGAGCACGGCCCTGTTCATAGGCTGTCTCCTTTCCTGTTTGCGATGTGATACGCGCCCGCTGTTCAACTGGATTGCAGATCACGAAATGTCGATTGCAAAATGTCGAGGAGGCGATACGGGATATTCGAAGATCGGAGACAACCCCGTTATAGCCGGCTGGGCAGCACCCTGTTTGGCGGGCGATGACCGTCAAAATAAGTCCGGATGTTGATGATGACCTTGTCGCCCATGTCGATCCGGCCTTCCATGGTGGCAGATCCCATATGAGGCAGCAGCACGGCCTTGCCCTCATGCGCGAGCTTCAGGAGCTTCGGATTGACCAGCGGCTCATTGGTGAACACGTCGAGCCCGGCACCGGCAATCTTGCCATCCTTCAAAAGCTGGATGAGTGCATCCTCATCAATGATGTCGCCTCTGGCGGTGTTCACGATGATGCTCGACGGCTGCATAAGCGCCAGACGGCGAGCAGACAGAAGATGAAAAGTCGCTGGCGTCGACGGACAGTTGACGGAGACGATATCCACGCGCGCCAGCATCTGGTCGAGGCTGTCCCAATAGGTCGCCTCCAGCTCTTCTTCCGTCGCCGGGTTCACGCGCTTGCGGTTGTGGTAGTGAATGGAAAGGCCGAATGCCTTGGCGCGGCGGGCAACGGCAGTACCGATTCGCCCCATACCGACGATACCAATGCGCTTGCCTCCAATGCGACGCCCCAGCATCCAGGTCGGCGACCACCCAGCCCAGCTCGATGGATCATCGGTCAGCACTTTCGAACCTTCGATCAGGCGTCGCAGTACGGCGAAGATCAGCACCATCGTCATGTCGGCGGTGTCTTCCGTCAGGACGTTGGGCGTATTGGTGACGGTAATTCCGCGCTTTGCAGCGGCATCCACGTCAATGTGATCGACACCGTTGGAAAAACTGGCAATCAGTTTCAGTTGCGGTCCGGCGGCCTCGATCAGGCCCGCATCGATCCGATCGGTCACCGTGGGAACCAGCACTTCCGCGGTTCTCAGGGCCTCTGCCAACTGCTCACGCGTGCGGGGCGAATCATCGATGTTCAATTCGGCATCGAACAATTCGCGCATGCGCGTTTCCACCGCATCCGGCAGTTTGCGGGTCAGATAGACCCTCGGCTTCTTCCTGGCAGTCATGAGTATCCTTCAGAAACGCGTTCAGAGGTCGTTAACCAAGATCGGCGACATTCGGCGGATCAGCCGTTTTCTACCAGACCCGACGGGGAAGACAAATAAAACCTCGCAGACTTGCACAACGACAGGTCCGGCCAAGGTTTTTCGGTTTGACTGAACCTCATGGGCCAGAGAGAAGTTTACATGCGTCGTTTCATACGAACCATATGCCTTACCAGCGTTCTTGCAATCATGGCCGCCACGCTTGGAACTGTGATGGAAGACAGCACTGCCTATGCGCAAGGCACAACCAAGGGTGCCAGTGGCCTTCCCCTTCCGCGTTTTGTCAGCCTGAAGTCGAGACGCGTCAATATCCGCATCGGGCCGAGCGTCGATTATGCGGTATCCTGGATGTACACCAAGGAAGGGCTTCCGATGGAGATCATCCAGGAATACGAGAACTGGCGGCGCGTGCGTGATGCCGATGGCACGGAAGGCTGGGTCAACCAGGCTCTGCTTTCGGGTGATCGAACTGCCATTGCCGCCCCCTGGATGCGTGGAAAAGGCAAGGATGTCTTCGTCAATATGCGTCGGGATCCGCAAAATTCGGGGCAGATTGTCGCCAAACTTGAGCCAGGCGTCATCATCCACATCAAGGAATGCACAGGCGATTGGTGCCGCGCCCAGGCCGGTAGCGCCGAGGGCTGGGTTTCGCAAGCAGAGATCTGGGGCGCCTATCCCGGCGAAGCCTTCAAGTAAGCCGGGCCGTCAGAGCAGGCCCGCCCCTTGCGCTTCTTCCTTCAGTGAGACCATGGGGCGTGGTCCAAAATGCTGGATCACGATGCCTGCAGCAAGGCACCCAAGCCTTGCGCAATCTTCCAGAGTGCGGCCCTGTGTGTAACCGGTGAGGAAGCCCGCCGCGAAGAGATCACCGGCCCCCGTGGTATCCAGCAGACGCTCGATCCTGATGGCATCAACCTTTACCCGCTCAGTGCCACGCACAATAACGGCGCCATTTTCGCCCAGCGTCACGGCCGCCAGCTTGCAGTCCTTCGCTATACTGGACAGAGCCAGTTCGAAATCGTCGGTTTCGTAAAGCGAGAGGGCTTCTTCATAGTTTGCGAAGACGATATCGACCGTGCCAGAGCGCATCAGATCGAGAAACTCCGTCCGGTAGCGGCCCACGCAGAAGCTGTCGGACAGCGTCATGGACACTTCCCGGCCGTGCTCATGGGCAATGCGCGCGCAATCGCGGATCGCATCCTTGGCGCGCGGAGGGTCCCACAGATAGCCTTCAAAATAGGTCACCTTGGATTCGGCCACCACGTTCGGCTCCACATCCTCCGGGCCAAGCTCGACGCAGGCGCCAAGATAGGTGTTCATCGAACGCTCGCCATCAGGGGTCACGAAGATCATGCTGCGGGCGGTTGGCGGAAACTTGCCTTCCGGCTTCGTTTCGAAGTGAACACCCTGCGCCCGAATATCGTGCTGGAAAATCTTGCCGAGTTCATCTTCGGCCACCTTGCCGAAATAGGCTGCCCGCCCACCAAAGCTCGCAACGCCCGCCGCCGTGTTGCCAGCGCTTCCGCCGGACGCTTCGTGGGCTGGCCCCATCAGGCTGTAGAGCCGCTCGGCACGCTCTGCGTCGATCAGGTTCATCGCACCCTTGATGATGCCGTTCTCGTCCAGAAACGCGTCCTCGCAGCGGGACAGGATGTCGACAATGGCATTGCCGATGGTGAGAACGTCGAACTTGCTCATGAAGGAATACATCTCCGAAGAATTTTCGCGCTCTGTATGAAGAATTTCGCGTCCGAAGAAAAGCAAAAACCCGTCACAGAGCGATGTTCCCGCTGTCATATCACCGTCACTCTTATCGTTTAGTGACTAGCGCATCGGATCGCCTCGCAGTCCACGGATGAACTGGTGTGAGGCGGTTCCGGTACCCCGCTTTGGGCAACTGGGTACGATGAGGCCGCGGTTTCCGCTTTCCTCTGCTGTGGCGGCGCAAGCTTCATTTGTCTCTTATATGCGAATGAGATAGACCGGGACTTCCTGATCCGGAAAGTGCCCGCCTTGTCTGCCGTATTCACCAATGTCGCTCCCGTCTTCATCCTGATCCTGATCGGCTGGCTTGTCGCCCGTACCGGTCTCATGCGCTCTGAAGCGGGCGACGCAATCGCCGAATTCGTCTTCAAGTTCGCTTTGCCGACGCTCATTTTCAGAACGTTGGCGGAAGCGCATTTCGGCGGCGCCTCGCCGTTCCGACTGTGGATTGCCTATTTCGGCGGGGTTGCGGTGACGTGGACCGCGGGCCACCTGATCGCCAAGCATCTTTTCCAGCGGGATGAAAAAGTGGCCGTCATCGCCGGTATGTCGGCTGCCTTCGCCAACAATGTGTTCATCGGTTTGCCGCTTGTCGGACGGTCGGTCGGCAATGACGGCATTCTTGCCATCTCGATCCTTTTGGCGATCCATTTGCCGCTGATGATGATCATCGGCACGGTTCTGATGGAGCATGCCAGCACCAAGGTGGATGGCGGTGGACGACGCAGCATCGGCGCTGTTCTGAAACAGGTCGGCAGCAATCTCAGCCGCAATCCGCTGGTGATCGCACTCACACTGGGGCTTGCGTTCAACCTTTCCGGCTTCGGCGCATTGCCTGTCGTCCTGAAAAGCGTTGTCGATCAGATTGCCAGCATTACAGCGGGTGCGGCCTTGATTTCGCTCGGCATGACACTAACGAAATATCCGGTACGCGGGCAGCTTGGGCTTGCATCGGTCATGTCAGTACTGAAGTTGATCCTCTTTCCGGCAGCAGTCTATGCCGTTGCCCTGCTTGTCGACCTGCCAAAGACCTGGACGGCTGCAATGGTCTTGACCGCCTCTGTTCCCACCGGCATCAACGCCTGGATAATCGCGACACGCTTTCGCTCGGGCAGCGGATTGGCCGCTTCAGTCATCAGCATCACCACACTCTTCGGCGTACTGTCCGTCAGCTTCTGGGCCTGGCTTCTCAGTTGAATCATTCTCGACAGGCGACAACGCAAAAAAGGCCCGCCATGGCGAGCCTTTTCGTTTATCTTCTGAACCAACGCGTGATCAGGGCGTCGGCAATGGTGCCGGGCTATCTGCCAGCGAACGGAGATAGGCGATCAGATTTGCGCGCTCATCATCCTTCTTCACACCGGCAAAGCCCATGGCCGTTCCGGCGACATAAGCTTTTGGTGCAGCGAGGAAGTGATTTAGGTGCTCAAAGTCCCAGACCACGGATCCGCCCTTGGAGAAGTCCTTCAGAGCTGCCGAATAGCTGAAGCCTGCGTGTCCGGCAATCGGCCGATTGACGATGTCCCAGAGATCGGGGCCGACCTTATTCGGTCCGCCCTTCTCTCCGCTATGACAGGCCTGACACTTCTTGAAGACGGCGGCACCCGCCGTTGCATCGGCCTTGGCCAGAAGCTGTGCGATCGGAACAGCAGCCGGAGCGGCGGCTTCACCACCTGCGCTCGGCGCTTCTTCCGCTACAATCGCAAAGCCAGGCTTTTCAGGCGCTTTCGAATGAAAAAGCCCTTCAGAGGCGATCGACACAGACATCAAGACAAATACAGTGCTGAGCAAGGCCCCCATAGCCATGTTCGAATAGGCATTCATCCGCGAAAAGCTCCTTCCCACCCGTCGGAATCACAGGCGTCCCACCTTGAATTCCACCGAAAGCTATGTCTTTTGCGGGACTGGCGCAACCTGAATCACGAACCCGCCCCTGAGACCTTTTGCCTCCATCAGCGCGGCATATACGAAGAGAAAACCATGCGCAATCCGCGATTCGACAAGACACTCGTTCTCATTCCGGCACGGATGGCGTCGATGCGGCTTCCCGGCAAGCCGCTGGCGGACATCAACGGGCTACCGATGATCGTGCAGGTGGCGCATCGGGCACGCGAAGCCGATGTGGGTCGCGTCATGGTTGCCGTGGACGATACGCGCGTTTTCGAGGCTGTTCGGGCCGCCGGGTTCGACGTGGTGATGACACGCGACGACCATCAATCCGGCTCCGATCGCATCTATGAGGCACTTCTTGCGGCGGATCCCGAAGGCAAGGTGGAGTTCGTCGTCAATGTGCAGGGCGATCTGCCGACAATCGAGGCGGATGCGGTCCATGCGTCGCTTCGTCCGATGGAAGACAACAGCGTCGACATTGCGACGCTGACGGTCGAGATCCTCGACGAAGAAGACAAGCTCAACCCGAACATCGTGAAGGTCATCGGTTCGCCAATTGCCGACAACCGCCTTCGGGCGCTTTATTTTACGCGGGCAACCGCACCGACTGGCCCTGGCCCGCTTTATCACCACATCGGTCTCTACACCTATCGCCGCTCGGCTCTCGAACGATTCGTAAAGCTACGCCCTTCGACGCTGGAACTTCGCGAGCGCCTCGAACAATTGCGCGCACTGGAGGCAGGCATGCGCATCGATGTCGAGATCGTTGACTCGGTTCCTCTCGGCGTCGATACTCCCGCCGACCTCGAAAAGGCCCGTGCAATCCTCGCTGGCCGCAAGTAATAATCGGAAAAGCAGATGGTTCAGACCACCAATCGCATCGCCTTCCAGGGCGATTTCGGCGCCAACTCGGACATGGCCTGCCGGGACATGTTTCCTACCATGGAGCCCTTGCCGTGCCCAACCTTCGAAGATGCCTTCGTGGCTCTGGAAAGCGGCGATGCGGATCTCGCCATGATCCCGATCGAGAACACACTGGCAGGCCGCGTTGCCGATATCCATCATCTTTTGCCGGAATCGCGTCTGCATATCGTCGGCGAATACTTCATGCCGATCCGCTTCCAGCTGATGGTTCTGCCCGGCGTGAAGCATGACGATATTCGCACCGTTCACAGCCATATCCACGCACTCGGTCAGTGCCGCAAGATCATTCGCTCGAATGGCTGGAAGGCCGTTGTGGCAGGCGACACGGCGGGTGCTGCCAAACTGGTTTCCGAACGGGGGGACCGGAGCATGGCGGCGCTTGCGCCACGGCTTGCAGCAAGCCTCTACGGACTGGATATTCTTCAGGAGAACGTCGAGGATTCCGAGCACAATGTCACGCGTTTCGTCGTCCTGTCCCGCGACGAAAACTGGACGACACGCCGCGACGAGAAAGACGTTCTTGTCACAACCTTCGTGTTCAATGTCCGCAATATTCCGGCCGCACTCTATAAAGCGCTGGGTGGCTTTGCCACCAACGGCATCAACATGACCAAGCTGGAAAGCTACCAGATTGGCGGCAAGTTCATCGCGACCCAGTTCTATGCGGATATCCAGGGGCATCCGGATGATGCACCAGTGCGCCGCGCGCTGGAGGAACTCCGGTTCTTTTCCGAGAAGGTTCGCATTCTCGGCGTCTATCGCGGGCATCCCATGCGCGGCACCCTGAACGCAGCGTGACGGTCGCGTCATGCTGCTTGGTCTGCTCGCCGGTCTGTTTACCTGTGCCGTCTGGGGCCTGACCTTTGTTGCCGCGCGGCTGGTGCACCCCTTCACGCTATGGGATATCACGATAGCCCGCTATGCGATCTTCGGGCTGACCTGTCTGATATCGCTGGCGCATCCCTATTTCCGACCGCGTAACATCGGTTGGCGGCACGCTCTGGCCGGCTCGGTGCTGGGCCTCATCGGCTATGTCGCCTATTTTGCGCTTGCATCACAGGCTGTGCTCTGGGCCGGATCCGTGGTGCCTCCCCTGATCATCGGCATCACCCCGATCATGCTGCCAGTGCTGGCCAATCTCATCGACAAATCGATTTCGTGGCGCAGGCTCGGCCTGCCACTCCTGATGATCGGCAGCGGGATCCTAATCGTCAACGCCGAGCATCTGCAAGGTCTGGACGTCGAAGGGCGGCAGATGATGGCCGCTGGAATCGGCTGCGCCGTCGCGGCACTTCTGGTCTGGGTGGTCTATGGCATTTTCAATGCAAAGGTCATGCGCTCAGAAAATCCCCCGCGCGCCATCGACTGGACGACACTGCACGGTTTGGGCTGCTTGATTGGCGCAGGGATGCTGATTCCCCTCGCCTCCGACGCTTATGTGACCGCGCCAGCCGAAGCGGTAACGCGATTTTTCCTCTGGGCCATCGTGCTTGGCATTGCCGCTTCATGGCTTGCCACATGGTGCTGGAGCGTTGCTTCCAGCCGCTTGCCGCTGGCTTTGACTGCGCAACTCATTATCGCCGAAACCGTTTTCGGCCTCATCTTCGGGCTGATGATGGATGGGCGATGGCCAACGCTAACCGAGAGTTCAGGTGCCATCCTACAGATCCTCGGCGTTTCGCTGGCGGTGCACCAGTTCACACGGCGCAAGCCGGAAGCAGTTAAGAACGAGATAATGGCGGTTCACTGACCGTCTATCAACCTCAGTCTTCCTTATCTTTGCCACTCCACCCAATCGCGCATCAGCCGGTGTGCGATTGCACCGCGAGGCGGGCTGAACGGCCCTTCTCCAGAAGGATCGGCGTCGAGCATGGTGGCGGTCTCGTCCCGGGTGAACCAACGGCAGTCGGCCAGCTCCTGCTCATCGCGATGAATGTCACGGTCGAGCGCCTCGGCGTAGCAGCCGATCATCAGCGAGTGAGGCATGGGCCAGGGCTGGGAGGCGTGATAGCGAACGCGCCCGGTACGAATACCTGCTTCCTCGAAGGTTTCGCGGCGAACCGCATCCTCAATGGTTTCACCTGGCTCCACAAAGCCCGCGAGCGTCGAATACATGCCCGGCGTGAAATGATGGCCGCGCCCCAGCAGAACCAGATCGCGCTCGATGTCGACCGTCAGCATGATGACAACCGGATCGGTGCGCGGAAACATCATATGTCCGCAGTTCGGACAGCTGCGCTTGTAGCCGCCCTGCTGGCTGACCGTCTTCGTTCCGCATTTGCCGCAGAACAAGTTGGCCCCGTTCCAGTGCACCAGACTGATGCCCTGAGCGATGATGCCAAGCGTTTCCTCATCCAGCAGACCGTCGCGAAAGGCGCTGCGTCCATCCCTCAGGCGAAAGCGGGTTTCAAGCTCTTCCACGGGAGCAAGAACCGGCACGGCAATGCGCGGGGCACCTTCAATCGTATAACCGAGAAGGACGGCATTTTCTTTATCCGGCTGCAGATCGCCCAGCTCTTCCTGCGAGAAAAGGGCGCGAGGAACAGGCTCTTCCTGCTTCAGAACGACCTTGTTGCTGGCAATCACCAGAAGCGTCTCGCCAGACACTGCGAGAGCCTGCTCCAGACAGTCATCAGTGCGGTGCTCCGCATCGCGGTTGAGCCGATTGCCGGAAAAGGCGGTCAACTGGCTCGGCTCATCGTGCGGCGCTCGGGTTTCAAAAATGGAAAGTGTCATGATGCGAGGGCTTCATTCAGATTGGTCAGAAAATTTTGTTTGGAATCGTCGGCCCAAGGCGTGGCAGAGCCGTAACCCCAGATCGGACCCGGCCAGTTTGGGTCGCCTTCCTGTCTGGCAACAATGTGGACGTGAAGCTGCGAAACGATGTTTCCAAGAACACCCACATTGATCTTGCGTGCCTTCGTCACAGTCTTCAACGCTTCTGCAACAAGATTGGTCTCGAAGGTCAACATCGTCTGGTCGAGGGGCGTCAGTTCGAAGATTTCGGTCTTGTCCGCCCGCTGTGGAACCAGCATCAACCAGGGCCATCGGCCGTCTTTCAACAGCCGCAACTGGCAAAGGCCGAGCACTGTCACCAGCTCGGAATCCTTTTCCAGTCGGGCATCCAGCACAAATCGATTCACGTTGGTCTCCTGCATCGGATTCTTGCTAGCAGTTTTTTCAGGGGTTGGCTCGCATTTGGTTTAAGGGCTTGCAATTGGTTTGGGAAACGACGATATGTGACCTCGGGAGGTTGGTGGTGGACGAGCCACTCGCCAACCGGGTCAGGTCCGGAAGGAAGCAGCCCTAACGAGCCCGGCACGGGTCGCCGTGCCAGCCTCCCACCTAATCTATCTCACGGTCAGTATTCGGCCAGCCTCTGGCTGATTTCCGATGAATGATCTGACCGGAGATGAATTGGCCCCACCAGACTTTCCATCAGACTGGCGGCACAGGATGAGTGACACCTGATGAGTGATGCGGGCCTGACAAATCCATCCCAAACCGGTTACCGCGTTCTGGCGCGCAAATATCGCCCGAAGGACTTCTCCGACCTGATGGTCGGCCAGGAGCCGATGGTGCGTACGCTGACCAATGCGTTCGAGACCGGACGGATCGCCCAGGCCTATATGCTGACCGGCGTTCGCGGCGTGGGCAAAACGACCACCGCGCGCATTCTGGCGCGTGCGCTGAACTACAAGACCGCCGAGATCGACAAGCCGACGATTGATCTGCGCATTCCCGGCGAACACTGTCAGGCGATCATGGAAGGCCGCCATGTCGATGTGATCGAAATGGATGCCGCCTCCCATACCGGCATCGACGATATTCGCGAGATCATTGAGCAGGTCCGCTACCGTCCGGTTTCGGCGCGCTACAAGGTCTATATCATCGACGAAGTGCACATGCTCTCGACGCAGGCCTTCAATGGTTTGCTGAAGACGCTGGAAGAGCCGCCGGAACATGTGAAGTTCATCTTCGCGACGACGGAAATCCGCAAGGTGCCGATCACGGTGCTTTCGCGTTGCCAGCGCTTTGATCTGCGCCGCATTAGTGCCGCCGATCTGGTCGGCCTGTTCTCGACCATTCTCGCCAAGGAAGCGATTGAGTTTGAACCAGAGGCACTGGCGATGATTGCCCGCGCTGCGGAAGGCTCTGCCCGCGATGGCCTTTCCCTGCTCGATCAGGCGATTGCCCATGGTGGCGGTTCTGTTCAGGTGGAAACAGTCCGCGGCATGCTGGGTCTTGCCGACCGGGCGCGCATTGTCGATCTCTTCGAGCATATCGTACGCGGTGATGTGACCGCTGCCTTGCAGGAATTTACCGCCCAATATGAGGCGGGTGCAAACCCGGTGGTCGTTCTCACGGACCTGGCGGATTTCACCCATCTGGTCACTCGCATCAAATATATTCCTGCCGCAGCCGATGATGCATCGCTGAGCGAGGTTGAGCGAGTGCGCGGTGCGGAATTCTCAACCGCCGTTGCCGTGACCACACTTTCGCGCATGTGGCAGATGCTATTGAAGGGCATTCCGGAAACGGAAAACTCGTCGCGTCCCGCCGGCGCTGCCGAAATGGTGCTGATCCGGCTTGCCCATGCGGCGAACCTGCCTTCGCCCGAGGATGCTGCGAGACGCGTGTCGGAACTTCTGGCATCGGGGAACGGTGGCGCACCGTCTCTGCCAAATGGTTCCGGGGGCGGCGCACGGGCAAGCCTTGGCAGTTCGGCAGCTCCTTCTACGGCACCGATTGCACGCGCCATTGAGACACCGCAGGCAAGCGCAGGCCAGCCAGTGGCGAGGCTTCAGGCGGTTCCTTCCTCCACGCCGGAAGCAGGAGTTGTTGGCCGCATTGAAACCAAACAACAGGAAAACCCGAGCCAAGCACCTAAGATTAGCATCCGCTCGCTTGCCGATATATCCGACCTTTGCACGGCCAATCGCGAGCCGATTTTGCGCGCCCGTATTCGGCAATCGGTTCATCTGGTGAAGCTGGAACCGGGGCGGCTGGAAATTCGCCTGGAGCCCGATGCACCGAAATCCATCGCCAGCGATCTATCCACCAAGCTGAAGGAATGGACCGGCATTACCTGGTGGGTAACGCTTTCCAATGAGCGCGGCGAGCCAACGCTGGCCGAAGCGGAAGCGCAGATCAAGGAACAGCACAAGACCGATGCGAAGACCGACACGGATGTGGCCGCCATTCTGGCGCAGTTTCCGGGCGCAAGGATCATCGACGTTCGCATCAAGGTGACTGCGGAAGACGAGGCGGAGGACGTTCAGCCGCCAGCCATTATCGAGACCGACGAAGGCGACATCCTGCCGGGCGACGACCTCGACATCTGACAACGACAACAGAAGGACACGACGATGCGCGACATCATGGGCATGATGGGCAAGGTCAAGGAAATGCAGGCCAAGATGGAGAAGGCGCAGGCGGATATCGCCGCTCTCGAAGTCGAAGGCAAGGCAGGTGGCGGCCTTGTGAGCGTTGTGCTGAATGGCAAAGGTGAATTGAAGAGCCTGAAAATCGACCCCTCTCTCTTCAAGGAAGACGACGTCGAGATTCTGGAAGACCTGATTGTTGCCGCTCACAAGGATGCCAAGGACAAGAGCGAAGCCGAAGCCAAGGAGAAGATGGCTGCGGTGACTGCCGGCCTGCCGCTGCCTCCTGGCATGAAGCTGCCTTTCTGATCTTTGTGGAAGGGTCGCGAAGGCGGCCCTTTTCTCATGCCAGCTCTCGGATCTTCGCTTGAAGATCTTCATGCAGGGGAACGGCAAGATAGCGCACCCGCTGCTGCGCGCTCAGTCGTTTTGGCTGAAGGATCATGAGATCTGCGATCCGGACCCGCTCACCGTCATAGGGCTGAAGGCGAACCTCTTCCTGCGGTGTGATGATTCCCATGCTTAGGACGCGGCAATAGATGCCGGGTCGCGCCGCTGCCGTATAGCGCTTGGCAATTTTCGGATCACCCATATGGGCTGTGAACGTGTTGCAGGGGACACGGGGTGATGTGGCTTCCAGAATGACGCCACCCGCTAGGTGGAAGCGGTCACCCACACAGACATCGCGATTCTCCAGCCCCTCAATGACCAGATTTTCGCCGAAAGTTCCGGGCGGCAGATCCCGCTGCAGTTCCTGTGCCCACCAGGCAAGCGTTTCCGCTCCTTCAAGATAGACCGCCTGCTCATGACCGCCGTGATATTTGCCGTTGCAGATCGAATCACCCACCAGCCCGTTTTCATCCACATGAACCGGATAGTTGACCGGCTGCTTGTTGATCCCGCTCTTATAACTCTTGCCGGGCAGCTTTTCCGCTTTGCCAAGACAGATGGCGGTGACTTTCATGAGAGATGCCTCACTGTGAGATTCCGTTGCGGGCACTTATCGTCTAAAAGCGCCCCATGGCAAAACGTGTTACCGGTCCCGAAATCGAAAAACTCATTCAGTTGCTTGCGAAGGTGCCGGGGCTTGGACCCCGCTCTGCACGTAGGGCAGCTCTGCATCTCATCAAGAAGCGCGAGCAATTGATGGGCCCGCTTTCCCATGCCTTGGGGGAAGCCTATGACAAAGTGAAAGTCTGTTCCCGCTGTGGCAATGTGGACACGAGCGACCCCTGCACCGTCTGCACCGATGAGCGACGCGATCAATCGGTGATTATCGTTGTAGAGGATGTTTCGGATCTCTGGGCGCTGGAGCGGGCAGCCGCAATGAATGCGGCCTATCATGTGCTGGGGGGTACGCTTTCGCCGCTCGATGGCGTCGGGCCTGACGATCTGAACATCAAGTCGCTCGTGGATCGGGTCAGCGAGGGCGGCATTCGCGAGATCATTCTGGCGGTGAACGCGACCGTCGAAGGTCAGGCCACGGCCCATTTCATTACCGACCGCCTGTCGGACCTGCCTGTAAAGATTACCAGGCTGGCGCATGGCGTGCCGGTGGGCGGCGAGCTGGATTACCTTGACGAGGGTACGCTGACGGCAGCGCTGCGCGCGCGCACGGTCATTTGAGGACGATGGGAGGAGGCGAGAAATTGAAGAGACTTTTTCGGAACTTTCTTATCGGACTTTCCACCCTCATCGTCCATTCGGAGAAAGTGGAACGACCCTCAATCTCCTACCTCCCCTTGAGGGGGAGGTCGGCGCACCGCGCCGGGTGTGGTGATAGGTCAATCGATGATTTTTTATCATCCATTTCATCCCCGCCCCAGCGGTCACTAAATTTGATGGTAATGAACCAAAAGAAGGTGCGCGCACACCAGCGGCAAAAGGGCATGCTTGATCACCCCACCCGATGCTTACGCATCGACCTCCCCCTCAAGGGGAGGTGGGAGATCGCGGTGCACTTTGCACGTCTTATCGCTGGACTTACCATCGCTGCACTTCCCCTTCCTGCGCTTGCCGCTCCCTCCAAGGCGGAGGTTGAGCAGCAGTTTCGGGCATGGCTTGCGAAAGAGATTGCGCCGGAGGCGAAGAAGGCTGGCGTTTCAGCATCAACGATTGATACCTCACTCAAGGATGTGACGCTGAAATGGGATCTGCCGGATCTTGTACCGCCGGGCACAAAGCCACCCAAGGAGCAGGACCAGACACAGGCCGAGTTTTCCTCACCGGGCGCCTATTTCTCCGAACAGCGCATGCAGGGGCTGGCGATGACTGGTCGCTCGCTGGCGCAGACGCATGCTGCGACCTTGCGCAAGGTGGAGCAGACCTATGGCGTACCGGGCTCCGTCATTCTGGCCATCTGGGGACGCGAATCGGGCTATGGCCGCGCGAGACTGCCCTATGCGGCGCTGGATGTGCTGGCGACCAAGGCGTTCATGTCCACCCGCAAGGAGATGTTCCGCAACGAGCTGATCGATGCGCTGCGTATCATTCAGCACGGCGACATCACACCGGAACGCATGCGCGGTTCGTGGGCGGGAGCGCTCGGCCAGCCGCAGTTCATGCCTTCGAGCTATGCGAAATACGCGGTGGATTTCGACGGCGACGGCAAGGCGGATATCTGGGATTCCGTACCGGATACCCTCGCCTCCATCGCACACTATCTGGTGCTGAAGGGCTGGCAGCGCGAGCGCGACTGGGGTTTCGAGGTGACGATCCCGGCGCAGGTTTCCTGTGCGCAAGAGGGGCCGGATCTCGCCAAACCCATTTCGCAGTGGGCCGCACTCGGCATTTCCCGCGTCAATGGCAAAGCCTTTCCGGCGCAGGAGGCCAAGGTGGACGGGATGATGCTGGTGCCAGCAGGTCGTCATGGCCCCGAATTCATCGTCACGCCGAATTTCTATGTGCTGAAGGAGTATAACAACTCCGATCTCTATGCCCTATTCATCGGCAATCTTTCGGATCGTATTGCCTCCGGTGGCTCTGCGTTCAAGGCCAACTGGACGCCTCTCGGCAAGATGCTGCGTTCAGACGTACTGGCCATGCAGAAGAGTTTGCAGGCCAAGGGCTACGATGTGGGCAAGGCTGATGGTCTGGCCGGCTTCAAGACCCGCCGCTCGATCGGCGACTGGCAGGCAAAGAACGGGATGACGCCCACCTGCTTTCCAGATGAAAACCTCAAGACGAAGCTGAGATAATTCAAAGGGTTAATTTGAAACCTGCATGGCTTTTCTCAAAACCAAGGTTTTCATAGAAACGATGCGCATCCTCGCGCCGGTTGTCGGAGGTGAGCTGGACTGTGCCGCAGCCGCGCTTGCGACATTCCTCGACCGCCCAGCTGATCATCTCCCGCCCGACACCCTTGCCGCGCTGACTGGCCGCCACGCGCACGCTTTCGATTTGTCCGCGCCAGAGACCCAGGCGCGACAGGCCGGGCAGAAAGCTGATCTGCAGGCATCCAACGACATCTCCGGCATCATCGACAGCAACCGCGAGATACTGGTTGGTGTCTGCCTCGATGGCCGCAAAGGCATCGACGTAACGGCGATCCACCGGATCCGACACGACCTCGCGGGTGCGACCCAGTGCATCATCCGCCAGCATGCCGATAATGGCGGCAAGATCGCTTTCTTCAGCTTTGCGGAACTCGGTCATAAGGGCTTCTCGGCATTTTGCGACTATGTCAGTGTAAATCGAGAGCGGATTTATGAAACACATCCTCGTGGTCGTGATCCGGTGGAATGGCCTGCCGCTCTAGCATGCGATGGACGCGAGGACCTTCTGGCCCGGCGTGGAGCGCCCGGATCTGGGTCCAGATCTCCTGATCCGCCTTGGTCCGTCGCTGGTTATGGCGCACGTAATCGGCCCAGGTGGCCGTGTGATAGGTTTCCGTCCAGATATCCGGGTTCTCAAGGTCGCGCATCAGCGCCCATTGGCGGGCACCGTCGCGGATACGAATGCGTCGGCGCTCCGACATCAGCGTCAAAAAGGCAGGCACGTTCTCCTCCTGGATCGTGTAATCGACCAGCAGTACGATCGGGCCACTACGGGGTTGCAGATCAAGCCTTAGCGAGGGCTCGCGAAACGTATTGGCTGGATCGAGGTTCAGCGCCTCCATGGAAGGAAGGGCAAACCGCCAGCCAACCAGTGCGCCAAAGACCATGGCAAGACTTGCGACCATCAGCGACGTGGAGACATCATAGGTCTCTGCCAGCATGCCCCAGAGCCAGCTTCCAAGTGCGATACCACCAAAGGTCGCTGTCTGGTAAAAGGAAAGAGCGCGCCCCACGACCCAGCGTGGTGTCGACAGTTGCACCGTTGTATTGAACAGCGAAAGGGCCAGCACCCAGCACGCCCCTGGGATCAGAAGGACTACGCAGGTCAGGAGCGTCGAGGATGAGAGCGCAGCGGTTACAGCGCTCACCCCGAAGCCGGTGAAAGCGATGCGCACGATGATCTCCGTCGAAAAGGTCTCGCGAATGCGCGCATTCAGCAGGGCGCCGATGACGGCCCCGATACCGAATGCACCCAGCATCAGGCCATAAGTCAGTGGACCACCCACGACGAGATCGCGCGCGACCAGCGGCAGCAGTGCCAGAATGGCGCTGGCGGAGACGCCGAAGAGGAGGCTTCGAAACAGGACATTGATCAGCTTTGGCGACATGGCCACGTAGCCGAAGCCTGCTGAAAGCGCTCTGCCCAGCGTCTCGCGCGGGAGACGGTTGTCTGCTGCTTCGGGCTTCCAGCGCGACAGGGCAAAGATCAGGGAGATGTAGCTCATGGCATTGACGGCGAAGGCCGCGGCCGCGCCAAAGGTGGCGACAATCATGCCGCCAATGGCAGGACCGACGCTGCGGGTGATATTGAAGCCGACGCTGTTCAAGGAGACTGCAGCGGGAAGGACCGGACGTGGGACCATATCTCCCACCGATGCCTGCCAGGATGGGTTGTTGAGCGCCGTCCCGCAGCCGATCAGAAAAGTGAAGGCGAGCAGCAGCCAGGGTGTCAGAAGATCCACCCAGGCAAACACAGCAAGAAAAACCGAGACAATGAGCATGAACCCTTGCGCGGAGATCATGATCGCCCGACGGTCGAAATTGTCCGCCAGCGCCCCGGCAATCAGAGAAAACAGCATGATCGGCAGAGCCTGCGAGGCCTGAACCAGCGCGACCATGTTTTCTGAGCTGGAGATCGCCGTCATCATCCAGGCGGCACCGACCGCTTGCACCAGACCGCCGAAATTGGAAACGACGCTTGCGAGCCAGATTTCACGGAAGGTCTGGTGACGGAAGGGCGCAAAGGATGAGATGCGCTCGGGCACGTTGAACCTCATGCTGATTTGTTTATGCTGATCAACTTAGCGTGCTGGCCACCTCTAACAAGCGCAAATCGAGAGGCTTTTGCGGCTGTGACCGCAACCCTTGCATTCGCGGGGCTTAAGCGGTATAGAGAGTTCAAATTCTTGATCGTCAGATGAAGAGTGGGGCCGCACCGGACCCGCTCTTTTTTGTTAGGCGGTCGATGCAAGCGACGTTCTCGCCCTTGTGCGAGCAAAGCCGGAAGACCATATGCAGGAAAACCAGAAGGAACCGCGTCTCATCGTCGAGACCGGCCTCGATCTCAGGATCGCCGAAATCATTGAACCCACTCTCGACGCGATGGATTTTCGTCTTGTGCGGGTGCGTTTGCTGAACCTCAATGGTTTGACCCTTCAGGTCATGTGCGAACGCAACGACGGTACGATGACCGTTGAAGACTGTGAGCAGGTTTCGATGGCGATTTCTCCGGTTCTCGATGTGGAAGATCCCGTCGATAAGGCGTATCATCTGGAAGTATCGTCGCCCGGAATCGACCGGCCAATGGTTCGCAAGTCTGATTTTGCCCGTTGGTCCGGTCATATCGTGAAATGCGAGACCTCCATCCTGCTGGATAACCGCAAGCGTTTCCGCGGCAAGATTACCGAGGCAGACGACGAAGGCTTCACGCTGGAGCGCGACCAGATCGGCTACGGGGAAGAGCCTCGCCTGCGTGTTCCGTTCACAGCTCTGGCGGAAGCCAAGCTGATCCTGACGGATGACCTGATTCGCGATGCGTTGCGGGCCGACAAGCTGGCCAAGGCAGAAGCTGCCAACCAGAATGACGCTGACGAAGACTAAGAAACGAGTTTCAAGACCTCTGCCCTCACTGGGTAAGGCAAAGACAAACTGATCGACGGAGACCGACGACAATGGCAGTGAGTGCGAACCGGCTAGAACTTCTGCAGATTGCAGATGCAGTGGCGCGCGAAAAGGTCATCGACCGCGAAATCGTGCTGGCCGCCATGGCCGATGCTATTCAAAAGGCAGCCCGCTCGCGTTACGGTACTGAGAGCAACATCCGCGCCGACATCAACTCCAAGACTGGCGAAATTCGCCTGCAGCGTCTTCTGGAAGTGGTCGATCACGCAGAAGACTATACGACCCAGATTCCACTCGCTCTGGCCCGTGACCGCAACGTCGATGCCAAGATCGGCGACTTCATTGCCGATCCGCTGCCGCCGATGGATTTCGGCCGTATCGCTGCGCAGTCTGCCAAGCAGGTTATCGTGCAGAAGGTTCGCGAAGCCGAACGTGACCGCCAGTATGACGAATTCAAGGATCGCGTTGGCGAAATCGTCAATGGTACCGTGAAGCGCGTGGAGTACGGCAATGTGATCGTCGATCTGGGCCGTGGCGAAGGCATTATTCGCCGCGACGAAATGATCCCGCGGGAAAACATGCGCTATGGCGACCGTGTTCGTGCCTATGTGTACGATGTTCGCCGCGAGCAACGTGGCCCGCAGATCTTCCTGTCGCGTACCCATCCGCAGTTCATGGTAAAGCTCTTCACCATGGAAGTACCGGAAATCTACGACGGCATCATCCAGATCAAGTCGGTGGCACGCGACCCGGGTTCACGCGCCAAGATTGCCGTGATCTCCAACGACAGCTCCATTGATCCGGTTGGCGCCTGCGTTGGTATGCGCGGTAGCCGTGTTCAGGCAGTTGTCGGCGAGCTTCAGGGCGAAAAGATCGATATCATCCCGTGGTCGGGCGATCCGGCCTCGTTCATCGTCAATGCGCTGCAGCCTGCTGAAGTGGCCAAGGTGGTTCTCGATGAAGATGCTGAACGCATCGAAGTCGTCGTGCCTGATGAACAGCTGTCCCTTGCCATCGGTCGTCGCGGTCAGAACGTTCGCCTTGCCTCGCAGCTGACCGGCTGGGACATCGACATTATGACGGAACAGGAAGAATCCGAGCGCCGCCAGAAGGAATTCAACGAGCGCACGAATCTCTTCATGGATGCGCTCGACGTCGACGAAATGGTAGGTCAAGTTCTGGCGTCCGAAGGCTTTGCGCAGGTCGAGGAACTGGCTTACGTTGAACTTGGCGAAATCGCCTCCATCGACGGCTTCGACGAAGATACGGCAAACGAGATCCAGACCCGTGCTCGCGAATATCTCGACCGGATCGAAGCAGAAATGGATGCCAAGCGCCGGGAACTGGGCGTATCCGACGAGTTGCGCCAGATCGACGGCCTGACTGCCAAGATGCTCGTTGCGCTTGGCGAAGACGGTATCAAGACTGTCGAGGATTTCGCCGGTTGCGCCGCAGACGATCTGGTCGGCTGGTCCGAGCGCAAAGACGGCGAGACCAAGAAATTCGAAGGCCTCTTCTCAAAGTTCGACGTTTCCCGCGTGGAAGCGGAAAACATGGTCCTGCAGGCGCGCTTGGCTGCTGGCTGGATCACGCAGGAAGATCTGGCTCGCGAACAGGCTGCTCTTGAAGAAGAGGCCGTTGACGAGGAGGCGGACGCCGCTGCCGAACAATGATTGCGGCGGCTGACGCCCGTGATCACACAGCGGATGAAGAGGAACTCGTGGTGAACGATCGTACCTGTATCGTGAGCCGCAAGACCTTCGACCCTCATGAACTGATCCGGTTCGTGGCTGGCCCTCAAGGCCAGATCGTGCCGGATCTGAAACGGCAATTGCCCGGTCGTGGATGCTGGGTGAAAGCAGAACGGGATCTGGTGGAGCTCGCGATAAAACGCAAGCTCTTCGCCAGGGCTCTCAAGCGGGACGTGAAGGCCGAACCCGATCTGGGCCTGATGGTCGAACGCCTGCTGATAACAGATCTGATCGGGATGATGAGCATGGCTCGCAAGGCGGGACAGTTCATCTCCGGAGCGATGAAGGTGGATAATGCCGTGCGGACCGGCGAAGCGGTCGGCGTGTTTCACGCTGCCGATGCCGCTGCAGATGGCGTGCGAAAGATTGACCAGGCCCGCAAGGCCTGGAGGCTCGGAACGGATGCCGAGGAGGAGATTCCCTCCTTCCGGCTCTTCTCCGCAGCCGAAATGGACGAACTGATGGGCCAGAATGCTTTTATCCATGCCGCGGCGCTTGCCGGACAGGCGGGTGAAGGTGTAGTGAAGCGCGCAACCATGCTCGAAACGTACCGCAATGGCGGTCACTCCGAAGCAAATGGTGGCGCTGGCCGGTCAGACACATGACGCGGTCACCGGCTATTGCCGGCTGCCGCATTGGAAGACGTGTATTGAACGACAGGACCTGATGGTTGCCATCCGCTCCTGCCGGAAGGAACAGGAACGGATGACCGACAGTAAAGACGACAAGACACTCAGCGTATCGGGCAAGAAAACCCTCACCCTGAAGCCGTCAGGGATGAGCCAGGGTACCGTACGCCAGGATATGGGTCGCGGTCGCACCAAAGCGGTTGTGGTTGAAACCCGCAAGCGCCGCCCTCTCCGCCCCGAAGACGAAAAGCCGATCACGCCTGTTGCAGCTCCCGTTGCAGCAGCACCGGTCGTACAGCCGCCACGCCCTGTGGAGCAGGCTCCTGTTCAGCAGGCACGCCCGGCAGTACCCGCGCCGCAACCCGCCCGTCCGGCGCCGCAGCCACCGCAGCGCGTTCATCAGCCGAACTCGCAGAACCAGCGGCCGCAGCAGGGCAATTCCCGCCCACAGCAGAACAACTCGCGGCCGAACAACGATCGTCCGCGCGGTGCAGTGCTGCACGACCTTTCCGCATCGGAAATGGATGCACGCCGCCGCGCCCTGGCGGAAGCTCAGGCCCGCGATATCATCGAAGCCAAGCAGCGTGCCGAAGACGAGGCCCGTCGCAAGGTTGAGGAAGAACGTCGCGCCGCAGAACAGCGTGCCGAAGAAGAACGCCGCGCTGCCGAAGCAAAGGCACAGGCGCTCGCCGAACCAGCTGCACCTGTCGCAACACCAGCCCCTGCTGCAGAAGCACCGGTTGAGCGCGCTCAGCCTGCATCGCAGGCTCCGGTTACGGCTCGCCCGCGCGAAAACAACAACCGCCCCCAGCCGCCCCGTCCGGCTCCGGCCGCACCTGCCCCGCAGCCTGGTCTGCCGGTTCGTGGTCGCAAGCCGTCGGATGACGAAGACGATGATCGAGGTCCAGCCCGCAGCGGTCCGGCGCGTGGCAAGGTTGCCGCCCCCGCTCCGGCCAAGGTTCCGGCCCGTCCGAAGGAAGACGATCGCCGTCGCGGCAAGTTGACGGTTACCACTGCCGATGTGGATGATGACGGTTCATCGCGCGGACGCTCGATGGCAGCCATGCGCCGCCGTCAGGAAAAGTTCCGCCGCAGCCAGATGCAGGAAACGCGTGAAAAGGTCATGCGCGAAGTCATCCTGCCGGAGACCATCACCATTCAGGAACTTTCGCAGCGTATGTCCGAGCGCGCTGTCGACGTCATCAAGTACCTGATGAAGGAAGGTCAGATGATGAAGCCGGGCGACGTCATCGACGCCGACCTCGCCGAACTCATCGCAACCGAATTCGGCCATACCGTGAAGCGCGTCTCCGAGTCGGACGTCGAAGAAGGCATCTTCAACGTGAAGGACGAGGAAGGCGAGCTGGTTTCGCGTCCGCCGGTCGTGACCATTATGGGCCACGTCGACCACGGCAAGACCTCGCTTCTCGACGCCATCCGTCACGCCAACGTGGTTGCTGGCGAAGCTGGCGGTATTACGCAGCATATCGGTGCCTATCAGGTCGAACAGAACGGCCAGAAGATCACCTTCATCGATACCCCTGGCCACGCCGCCTTTACGGCTATGCGTGCCCGTGGCGCGCAGGCAACGGACATTGCAATCCTTGTGGTTGCAGCCGACGACAGCGTGATGCCGCAGACGATCGAATCGATCAATCACGCGAAGGCGGCCGGTGTGCCGATCATTGTGGCGATCAACAAGGTGGACAAGCCGACGGCTGATCCGCAGAAGGTGCGCACACAGCTGCTGCAGCATGAAGTCTTCGTCGAATCCATGGGTGGTGAAGTTCTTGACGTCGAGGTTTCGGCAAAGAACAAGACCAACCTCGACAAGCTTCTTGAAGCCATCCTGCTGCAGGCCGAAATTCTCGACCTGAAGGCCAATCCGAACCGGACGGCTGAAGGTACGGTTATCGAAGCCGAGCTCGACCGTGGTCGCGGTGCCGTTGCGACCGTTCTGATCCAGAAGGGTACTCTGCGCCCGGGCCAGATCATCGTGGCGGGCGATCAGTGGGGCCGCGTTCGCGCGCTGGTCAACGACAAGGGTGAGCACGTCAAGGAAGCCGGTCCGGCCATGCCTGTCGAGGTTCTTGGCCTGTCGGGCACACCTGCTGCCGGTGACAGGTTCGCCGTCGTCGAAAACGAAGCACGTGCTCGTGAAATCTCCGAGTATCGCCAGCGTCTCGCCCGCGACAAGGCGGCAGCACGCCAGTCCGGCTCGCGAGGCTCGCTCGAGCAGATGATGAACCAGCTCCAGAGCTCTGGCATGAAGGAGTTCCCGCTGGTCATCAAGGGTGACGTGCAGGGCTCGATCGAAGCCATTGCCGGCGCCCTCGACAAGCTCGGCACCGACGAGGTTCGTGCCCGTATCGTCCACTCCGCGGTGGGTGGTGTAACGGAATCCGATATCTCGCTCGCTGAAGCGTCGAACGCGGCCATCATCGGCTTCAACGTTCGCGCCAACGCGCAGGCTCGCTCGCTGGCTGAACGCGAAGGTATCGAAATCCGCTACTACAACATCATCTACGATCTGGTGGATGACGTGAAGGCAGCAATGTCGGGTCTTCTGTCGCCGGAACGTCGCGAGACCTTCCTTGGCAACGCCGAAATCCTCGAAGTCTTCAACATCACGAAGGTCGGCAAGGTTGCCGGTTGCCGTGTCGTGGAAGGCAAGGTCGAGCGCGGTGCAGGCGTGCGCCTGGTTCGCGACAACGTGGTCATCCACGAAGGCAAGCTCAAGACACTCAAGCGCTTCAAGGACGAAGTCTCTGAAGTGCCAGTGGGTCAGGAATGCGGTATGGCCTTCGAAAACTACGAAGACATCCGCGCCGGCGATACAATCGAGTGCTTCCGCGTGGAACACGTTACACGCACACTCTGATCCTCAAGAGATCGATTACATTCGACGCCGGGCCTTGCGCCCGGCGTTTTTCGTTCCGGGCCGCCTCCTGATCAAAAACATGAGTCTGGCTTGAAAGATTCTTGGCGGCAGAGGCCTTTAATAGTTTACATTTTTCATCATGTTTATTATGCGGTAGCTCAACGGAGCGTGGCAGGGCTGGCCTGTCCGCGATAGGGCGGGATCACCCGTCTTCCCTGATGCCGGTCAGAAATCGGGAGCTGTCCATGTCTTACACACTCGCCAACCTCTCTATTCAACTGCCGGCAGTCCGGAAATCCTGGAACCGGATGCTTCTGGTAGCAACCTGCCTTGCATTCACTGCCCTGCCAGTCCTGGCACAAGCCGAGCAACCTCCAACACCCCAACCCCAGCAAACCGCCCCGGCAGTGACGCCACCTGTCGCACAGAGCGCACCTGTCGTCCCTGTGCAGACCACAGCTCCGACTGCTGCTAGCTCGGCAGCAACGCCGACGCCGCCAGTTGGCGAGGCGCCACAGGGTACGTCGATTGTCGAGGCAACGGGTCAAGCGCTCTCCCAGTTGCTGCCAGCTGGCGAGCGCTCGGACATTCCCCACAATCTTTCGCCCTTGGGCATGTTCATGGCAGCCGATTGGGTGGTCAAGAGCGTCATGGTCGGCCTTGCTCTCGCCTCCCTGCTAACCTGGACGGTCTGGCTGGCAAAATCTCTGGAACTTATGGGCGCGCGGCGTCGGGCAACGGCAATCGTGGAGGCGGTTCGTCAATCGCGCACACTGGCGGACGCCATTGTGCTTGCGGAGCGGCGTAAAGGTCCTGCCGCCACCATGCTTCATGAGGCAGCCCGCGAACTCAAGCTTTCCGAGACCACGCTCGATCATGCAGACAATTCAGGCGTCAAGGAGCGCGTCGCTTCGGTACTTTCACGGATCGAGGTTGGCGCGGGTCGCCGGATGATGCGCGGCACGGGCGCTCTTGCGACCATTGGTTCCGTCGGTCCCTTCGTCGGGCTTTTTGGAACCGTCTGGGGGATCATGAACTCCTTCATAGGCATTTCCGAATCCCAGACGACCAACCTTGCTGTTGTTGCACCCGGCATTGCCGAAGCGCTGCTGGCGACTGCGATCGGTCTTGTGGCCGCCATTCCTGCCGTGGTGATCTACAACATCTTTGCCCGGTCCATTACCGGTTACCGGCAGTTGCTGGCCGATGCAGCCGCAGGCGTCGAGCGGTTGGTGAGCCGCGATCTGGACTTCCGCAAAGTGCCGCCTGGCCAGCGCACGAAACCCAACGTGTCGCTGATGGCGGGAGAGTGACATGGCAGGCGGAATTCGCGAAAACCACGGGGATGATCTGAGCGAGAATCACGAGATCAATGTCACCCCTTTCATCGATGTCATGCTCGTTCTGCTGATCATCTTCATGGTGGCGGCGCCGCTCGCGACAGTGGATGTTAATGTCGATCTCCCCGCCTCGACCGCGAAACCGGCCCAGAGACCTGAGCAACCGCTGTATCTGACCGTGAAGGAAGATCTCAGTTTGAATCTTGGCAATGACCCCGTAGCGCGCGAGCAGCTTTCACAGGCACTGGAAGCGCAGACACAGGGCAACAAGGATACGCGGATCTTCCTGCGTGCCGACAAGATGGTGGACTACGGCCACTTCATGGAAGTCATGAACCTTTTGCGCGATGCCGGTTACTTGAAGATCGCTCTTGTGGGCCTGGAAACGGTTGGCGCTCCATCAACGACGACACCGGCACCGAAGCCTTGAGGAGTTAGTCATGATGACATCCACAGCCGGCAGATGGAAACGAAGACTGGGTGAAGCAGCCCTGTGGACCGGTGCAAGTTCGCTGGTCCTGACTGCGCATCTGGCTGCGGCCGCTGTTCTGCTGCGTCATGAGCCGGAGGAAAGCGGTGATCTTGCGCCGCCTGCGGCGATCATGATCGAGCTTGCAGCAGTTCCGGAGGCCGCAGCGACCGAGGAAACCGTTATTTCCGAAGAGACGCAGGATTCGCTTGAGGTCAAAACAGAGCAGAGCGAACCGGTTGAGCAGGCCGAATTGACGCCTGATGCACAACCCGTCCCCGAGACCGAGCCAACACCGGAACCGCCAGCAGAGCAGCCTCTGGAAACTGCCATGCTCAAACCGGAACCGCCGCCGATCGAGGAGAAGCCGGAACCGGTGCAGGAGACGACCCAGACGATTCCACAGGAGATTCCGGAGCCCGTTGAACAACCGGCAGACCAACAGCTTACCATGATGGAGCACGTGGAGGTTCCCCTGCCCGCAGCCCGGCCTGCCCCGGAGACGCCAAAGCCGGTGGTGATACAGAAGCCCGAGCCGAAGCCTGAAAAGAAGGTGGAACAGCGTAAGCCGAAACCGCAGCCACCTGCAGCGAAAGCTGCCGTACAGGCAAAGGCCGACGTTCAGGAATCGACGCGAACCGCCGCAGCCGCCACATCCAGCGCAACGGGCACCTCTTCTGTTTCACCGGCGAAGTGGCAGGCCAAGCTTGCGGCGCATCTGGCACGTCAGAGAGGAAAGTGCCCGGCCAATGGACGTGGCACCGCCTATGTCAGCTTTCGAATTGATGGCGGCGGAAACTTGAGCGCAGTTTCGCTGGCTCGCTCTTCGGGCTTTGGCGATTTCGATGATTACATGGTGGATCTTGTCCGCCGGGCCTCCCCTGTGCCGCCACCGCCTTCGGGCATCGGCAACAAGATTACGGTTCCGCTCGGCTATAGAAACTGCTAAAGTATGCCGCGCAAACGTGTGTCGCGGTTGTGCGATATCAATATGCGCAAATCTTTTGAAACCCTTGCGGGCCGCGCTCTCGGGATTTGTTCGCCGCGACCAGACAAGGGCTAAAGCATGCATATCTCGCTTTCCGAACTCGAACGTCAGATGGCTTCCGTCTTCGAGGCCAATGGCGTTCCGGCAACAGCCGCGCTGTCAGTTGCGAAAAGCCTGGTTGCGGCAGAGGCGGCTGGACAATCCGGGCATGGCCTGAGACGCGTACAGGCCTACGTCGCGCAGGCGCGGTCCGGAAAGTTGAAGGCGGATGCAGATGTAGTCGTGACCCAACCGCGACCCTCGATGCTCTCCATCGATGCAGGGCTTGGTTTTGCCTATCCTGCAATCGATATTGCCATTGATCGGCTCGTGCCCGTTGCGAAGAGCCAGGGTATCGCGGCGGCGGCCATTCATCGCTCGCATCACGCAGGCGTTCTTGCGCTGACGGTGGAGCGGTTTGCCGAGAAGGGTCTCATTGCCCTGATGTTTGCCAATGCTCCGACATCCATGGCACCATGGGGAGGCAGGCGACCGCTTTTCGGCACGCACCCCATAGCATTTGGTCTGCCCGTCACAGGGCAGGAGCCGATCATTATTGATCTTGCGCTATCGAAAGTCGCGCGCGGCAAGGTCATGGAGGCGCACCAGAAGCGTACGCCAATACCAGACGACTGGGCTCTGGACCCTGACGGCAATCCCACGACCGACGCGACAACTGCCTTGGTTGGAACCATGGCGCCCGCTGGTGGCGCCAAGGGAGCTGCACTGGCTTTAATGGTTGAGGTCTTGTCCGCCAGCCTTTCAGGTGCCAACTATTCGTTCGAGGCAAGCTCGCTTTTCGACGATCAAGGGCCCGCTCCGGCACTCGACCATTTCATCATCGCGATTGATCCCTGCGCGGCTGCAGGTGAACGCGTCAACAGCCGTATTCAGCTTCTTGCGGAGGAGATGTCTCCCGAAGAGGGCGTACGATTGCCTGGTCGACGGGGTCTAGGTCTGCGGGCGCTTGCCCTTCAGAACGGGCTGGAGGTTGATGATAGCTTGATGCAGGCCATCGAAAAGCTGATTGTGCATCACTGACGGCGTAGAATAAGCGGAAGCAGCCATATGGCTTCAGACAGTTTGCAAGAGCGGCTGATGAACGCGTTCCAGAAATGAAAAAGCCTGCCGCGGGAGGAGGTGCGGCAGGCTTTTAAACCTGATCGGCAATTTGGGAGGAGGAGGAGATTGCCGATCTCATCGTGCGACGCTGGGAGGAGGAGTGCGTCGCTTCGATGCTTGATATATATGACTTATGGTCGGCGGAAACAAGAGCTTCACCGCATTGCAGCAATGCGAAAAATGCATAGCTTCTCCTGCCTCCGCCAAATGTTTGAGCGATTGCTAACTGGAGGCTCTGGAAAGATGGGGCGAAAACCCTCGATCTTGAGGGTGAATTTCGCTTTTGATCAAGCTGAGCTTGAAGTAGGCATTCGCTAAGCGTGTCGCGATCTTTCAGATCCGCTCCCTTATCGCATGTCGTTGTCGCAAGACCGCTGCACACTTTTGTGCGACATGCTCTAGATTGATCCGAGACTTGATAACTGAGGGCAGGCATGAGCACCACGATCCGCTATCACGAAGGCGACATTTCCGGGTTGGACATTAAGCGATACACGGATGCTATCGCAATCGACACGGAGACACTCGGCCTGGTTCCGCGGCGAGACCGCCTTTGCGTCGTCCAGCTCTCGCCTGGAGACGGCACGGCGGATGTCATTCGTATTGCCCGCGGTCAATCTCAAGCACCGAATCTTTGCAGTCTTCTGGCCGATGCTTCGCGGCAAAAGATCTTTCACTATGGCCGGTTCGATATCGCGGTGCTTTTCCATACCTTCGACGTAACGATAGAAAACGTGTTCTGCACCAAGATCGCATCCCGCCTTACCCGTACCTACACGGATCGTCATGGCCTGAAGGACAATCTCAAGGAGCTTCTGGAGGTCGACATCTCCAAAGCGCAACAGCAGACAGACTGGGCGGCCGAGGTCCTATCTCAGGCACAGCTCGAATATGCGGCCTCGGATGTTCTGCATCTCCACGCGTTGAAAGACAAACTGATCGCACGTCTGATGCGTGACGACCGTATGGAACTGGCGGCAGCATGTTTTGCCTTCTTACCGACACGCTCGAAGCTGGATCTTCTGGGTTGGGAAGAGACGGATATCTTCGCCCATAGTTGATGGTGGCGAAGGTGACTGACTGGTTCGATTTGCGACATATTGATTGCTCGATCACAGTAAAACCGGCCTTCCGGCATATGTCGTTTACTAAAGATTTACCTTGATCTGGGTAGGCTAGTAGCCTGTCGGCAGATTCACGTCATGAGATGTGGCACAGGGAAAGGAAACCTTGGGAGGCTCCTGAAGTTCGCCGAAATGCCCGTTGTCCAAGGCAAGCGGAGGTTTCCTTATGCTGCCGCCCATTTCCAGCGTTGCCTCTCTCCGTCCGGCACAGTCACCCCAGGACGCATCAGTTGATACCCAGTCCATCAAACCGCCAGCGGGTAGTGACATTGAGCCGGTAATCCCGGTCAATACGGCCCAACCCGTTCAGGAACGGCTTGTGGCGCTCGCACTGGCCGGACAGCTTTTCAGCGGGCGTAGCGTTGCCAATGTGACGGACATGATTGGCTCTTTGCTCAACATCCAGCGGCAACCGGATGAAAGTCTGGCAAATTTTACGGAAAGATTGCTGGATGCGCTGAAGGCCCTGTCGCCATCTGCACAGGCTGCTCTGCAGAAGGCGCTCAATCAGTGGGTCCGCGGCCTGGCGATCGGGATGCTCGCTCAGGTGCTACGCAACCCCACAGGGCCAGAAGCGACGAAGCTAGCGGCTCAGTTGGAAGCCGTCGGTCGCGATCGCGAAGCGGTTCAGCGGCAAATCAGCGCCGGTTACACCGACCTTGAAGACATCGATGAAATGCCGGAGGCGTTTCGGCCGGTCGTCCCGCCAAAGGCTGCCAATGATACCGTGCAGAAAGACCAATCGCGTGCAAACAGTCTGATGGGCCAGCTGGCAGAGCAGGCTTCAGCTGGCCTGCGGGCGCTTGCTCGATCCGCACTTTCAAGCGGCCAGCCAATGGCCGATCGAGGTAAGCCAGAAACCATATCTGGCTCTAACGAGCTTGTTAGTATTGAGATCGCAATCAAGGGTAGTGATTTGGATATTGACCAGGAGGCTGCGCAACAATCGACCCGGCAGGGCCGAAGCGCGATGCCTTCCAGCACATCGCCTGCCTTGGCCACGGTAACGTCGGCGCCGCTGCGACCATCCGACGGCGAGGCGGTAGCAGATTCGCTGCGTGCCCACACAAAACTTTCTGCCGACACATCAACGACAGTCGAAATGCAGCAAACGGGAAACCCTTCTTTCACTCTGGACGAGAGTGATATGGACGAAAGGGGCTATCGGCAGATCCTGCCACACGCCAGTGAGGCAACAGATGAGGAAGGAGGGGCACGTCCGGCGGATGTGAAAACCACTGCCAACTCATCGGGCCGCACAGTGCCAATAATTGATGCGACACTTGCCAAGAGATTGATCCTTGAAGCCTCGGAGCTGGAGGCCATGGAAGGCGCAGAAGGGGAAAGCGGCTCACACCTGTTTCTTCAGCGCATCGGGGTGACCACTTCGACTGCTGAGGAAGATGTGCTTGATGGTATGAACAGGGAGACGCTGACCGCACGGCAAGCAGCAGCTTCCAAAGATCACGCCCCATTTTCGAAATCGCTTCCACCAGACAGTTTGTCCGCTCCCAGTGCGCCGGAGATCATTCCACAACCTGCCATCCCGCTTAGCCTGACTGCGGCCTTGCTTCAGAATGAATCCGCCATCGCGGGCTTGGCGCAGGCCCTGGTCCAGATGCGGACAGTCCTGAAGGAGAGTGCTGTGCCAGCGCATGTGCTCTACCCCTCAGACGGCGGACCGGGTGACGATGAAGATGTCCTGATTCCGGCGGTAGAGGCGGAGGATGAGGAGCGGCACCACAGGCGCCAGCGAGACAATCAGCAAGGTCAATCTCGTGACCGTGACGAGCCTTCGCATCGCAGCGACGCTCCCAAGGCATCTGAAGAGGACACATCTGCCTCGGCAGAATCATCCGACTTCTACGGGCGGCTGGGCGGCTGGTAACAGGCAACAAAAAAACCCGCCGGGGCCAATCAAGGCACCGGCAGGTTCTTCTATTCAATCCAGCGACGATTAGTCGTTGCTGCGGTTCTTCAGAGCCGCGCCCAGGATGTCGCCGAGCGACGCGCCAGAATCGGACGAACCGAACTGTGCAACAGCTTCCTTCTCTTCTGCGATCTCGAGAGCCTTGATCGACAGCATGACCTTACGGTCCTTCTTGGAGAAGTTGACGACGCGAGCATCAAAGACCTGGCCAACGGAGAAGCGCTCAGGACGCTGATCATCGCGGTCGCGGGCAAGATCGCCACGACGGATGAACGACGTGATGTCTTCATGGTTGACGAGCTTCACTTCAACGCCACCATCGTTAACACCGATGACTTCGCACGAAACGACAGCGTTCTTGCGCAGTTCGCCGGAGGAAGCGGCTTCACCGACCGTATCACGACCGAGCTGCTTGATGCCGAGCGAGATGCGCTCCTTCTCGACGTCAACATCCAGAACGACAGCCTTGACCACATCGCCCTTGTTGAACTCTTCGATGACCTGCTCGCCCGGACGGTTCCAGTCGAGGTCGGACAGGTGAACCATGCCATCGACGTCGCCTTCGAGGCCGATGAACAGGCCGAATTCGGTCTTGTTCTTGACTTCGCCTTCAACTTCCGTGCCAGCCGGATGGCTGTAGGCAAATGCCTGCCACGGGTTCTCAAGCGTCTGCTTGAGGCCGAGCGAGATACGACGCTTGGACGGATCGACTTCGAGAACGACCACGTCAACTTCCTGGCTTGTGGACAGGATCTTGCCGGGATGAACGTTCTTCTTCGTCCAGGACATTTCGGAAATGTGGATGAGGCCTTCGATGCCCGGCTCCAGCTCAACGAATGCACCGTAGTCGGTGATGTTGGTAACGGTACCGGAGATCTTCTTGCCAACCGGGTACTTGGCGGAGATGCCATCCCACGGATCCGACTCGAGCTGCTTCATGCCGAGCGAGATACGATGAGTTTCCTGGTTGATGCGGATGATCTGAACCTTGACCTGCTGGCCGATGTTCAGGATTTCCGACGGATGGTTCACACGGCGCCATGCCATGTCGGTGACGTGCAGCAGGCCGTCGATGCCACCGAGGTCAACGAACGCACCGTAATCGGTGATGTTCTTGACGACGCCGTCAACAACCTGACCTTCTTCGAGGTTCTGGACGATTTCAGAACGCTGCTCGGCACGGGACTCTTCCAGAACCGTACGGCGCGAAACAACGATGTTGCCGCGACGCTTGTCCATCTTGAGGATTTCGAAGGGCTGCGGGTTGTGCATCAGAGGCGTTACGTCGCGGATCGGACGGATATCGACCTGAGAGCGCGGAAGGAAGGCAACAGCGCCGTCGAGGTCAACCGTGAAGCCGCCCTTGACCTGGTTGAAGATAACGCCTTCAACGCGCTCACCAGCTTCAAACTTGGCTTCGAGCTTGATCCAGCTTTCTTCGCGGCGAGCCTTTTCGCGCGACAGAACAGCTTCGCCGAGAGCGTTTTCAATGCGCTCTACGTAAACTTCAACTTCGTCGCCGACCTTGAGCGAGCCGTCCTTGCCCTTGGCGCCGAATTCCTTCAGCGGAACGCGGCCTTCAACCTTGAGGCCTACGTCGATAACCGCGACGTCCTTCTCGATTGCCGTGACCGTACCCTTGGCAACGTAGCCTTCGGCCAGATCGTTGGAGGCAAAGGATTCTTCGAGAAGGGCTGCGAAATCTTCCCGCGTGGGGGTTGCTACTGACATGAAATCTCCTGATCGTGCCGTTTGTCTGGCACGCAATGCGCCGGGGGTTGGTGTTGTTCATACCCAAAGAACAAGTCCGCCCTACACACTTCGAGGGCAATCCGGCGCAGGACCCATATCTTCAAGCTTAGTCTGTTCAGTCTCGGGTTCACCGGCTTGGCCGACGGACCGTCAATTGGGGTTCAGGACTGCGTCGATCAAGATCTTGGCGGCCTGAAATGCGGCCTCTATACTCATTTCCGATGTATCAAGCAAGTGCGCATCATCTGCCGGTTTCAAAGGGCTATCAGCGCGCCCCATATCGCGTTCATCGCGCTTTTTGACATCTTCGAAAATGGCCGCGTAATTGGCACTTCCACCATTGGCGATGATTTCATCATGGCGACGCCTTGCACGCACGTCCGGCGAGGCCGTCACATAAAGCTTCACCTGCGCCTGTGGGCAGACAACCGTGCCGATATCGCGGCCATCCAGCACGGTTCCCGGCTCTCGGCTCGAAAAGAGGCGTTGCGCTTCGACAAGCGCGCGCCGAACCAACGGCATGACTGCAATTTTGGAAGCCGCCTCTCCAATATGGTGCTGCGCCAGAACAGATCGATCCAGACCCGCGAGATCGACCTCATGAGCCATCGTCGCAGCCACCTCCTCATCGTCCAGCGGCAGGCCGGCATCCAGCAGCGCCTTCGCCGTAGCACGATAAGTCAGGCCCGTATCGAGGTGATGGAAGCCGTAGGTTTCGGCTATCCTGCGGGAAAGCGTTCCTTTGCCGGCAGCAGCTGGCCCATCAATCGCGATGATAAAACTCATGGCTCACTCCCGAAAATCAACGGGATCCGGCTTAACGAAATATCCGTCGCATGACCAGACGGATAAGTTTTGTATTGTTCTGCGTGAGTTGATGGGGACGACGCGCATGCGACAGGTTCTGCAAAAGGGGCCGGAAACCGGGTATTTACATGCGAAGTTTGCCTTTGACATGGGGATTTACAAGCTTTAATGGGACCGGCTAACATTTTTGAGCGTCGCATTTGCGGCAACGCCGAACTGATCGGCCATTCTCACGGGGCATCCACAGTGGCAAAAGCGGAACTTGGAACCAAGCGTACCGACCCGGATACGGGCAAGAAATTCTACGACCTGAACAGAGATCCGGTCGTTTCTCCTTACACCGGCAAATCCTGGCCGCTGTCTTTCTTTGAAGAGAACACGGCCCAGATGAAGATGGAACAGGCAGAAGAGGAAGAGGTCGCCGAAGTCGATACGGAAAATCCCGATGTCGAACTCGTCTCACTCGAAGAAGGTGATGACGCGGCAGCCGGCGATGATATTCCAGATATGGGCGATGACGACGTTGAAATCGATGGCGATGACGACGACACCTTCCTGGAAGCTGACGAAGACGATGATGATGACGATGTTTCCGGCATCATCGGCGTCGGTGGCGACGAAGACGAAGTCTAAGCTCTTGAATTTCGAGGCCCGGTGAAAAAAATCATCGGGCTTTTCATTTTCGGCTTGCGCTCGGAAATTTCCGGAAGTAATAAGCCGCCACCCCGACAGAAGCGCTGCTTCGAGCGGGTTCCCGGAACCGGTAAATGCCCGGTACCCTATTGGGGCTATAGCTCAGCTGGGAGAGCGCTTGCATGGCATGCAAGAGGTCAGCGGTTCGATCCCGCTTAGCTCCACCACTCAATTCGCCTTCCTGAATATAGCAATGAAATCAGATGTTTAGGCCGAAGGCAAAAAATCCTTCAGACCAATTCAGACCAACGTCTCAGACCAATTTTAAGCATCCTCTAAAACTCGTCCTGACGTAAGCTGAAGTCCCGCCCTACTCGGTTCGTGCCGCCAGACTGATTTTTCTGACCTCTCGAACCTCTTCGAGGTAAGCCATTGCCGCAAGCGCGGCCCTTACCGGGAAATCATCGGGCCAGACGGAGGGAAACTCGGGGGCAGGTTCAAGGCGTCCCAACTCTTCCAACTCAGTCCAGCTTTCTGCACCGTCATGAAGCGCTTGCAGAACGTTCCGCGTCTTTTCGAGAAGGTTCGTTGGCGGGGGCAGTCCGATTGCGCCCATCTGGTGGATGGAAGTCAGTGTCTTGACCAGCCAGCTCTCCCACTTCTTTAACCGGATGCGGTCGGCGGTCTTTAAACGATTTCGAGGAACAAGCTGAAGCTCGACAAACTGTGACGGAGGATTGGAGTCCATATTGGGCTTTCTTTCGCGATTGGATTTGAGGATTGAAGATGCGGCCTATGGAGGCAGAGAGACCCAGCACTATGCAGGCCCTGAATGGGCTGCGAACGTCGCCCGCATTTTGCGCAAGGCGTGAAGTTCGATGATCAGATGAGCGTTCCCCCGCCACAGCTTGAAACCGCCAGCAATAAGCTCAGCGTCAAGGAAGCGGCCCTGTCGTGATGAGGTTTCATCCGTCGAAGAAAAGAAAAAATCACAGATGTAGGGGATGTTGAAGCTGATGATGATTGGACCCATGATTGCCTCCGCTGGTGCAGCGCTGCGCTGCTGGCAACGTTATGAGTCACGACAGAAGTTCCGTAAAGCTAAATAAAAACATGCACTTACGAGATGATCTCACTGATGGATTGAAGGGACACAGCCCTCTGAAATCAAAGAGAAAAGGGGAATGCACCCCTGTGGACAAGTTGGCTTCTCAGAGGGCCACCTAAAGAGCCCTGATGTGTCAACTCCAGTGGCCCCTCCGGGTGATTTGCCGCAAAGCAATCGATACGCCCCGAGAGAAGCGCGGACGCGATTAAGCAAGTCCCCAACTGGCAATCAGGGCTTCAGCCTTCGCGGGGTCTTGCTTGATGCGGAGAACGGTCTGGCGTGTGAGGCCCGTCACCCTCGCAATCTCGCTGACGCTCGTCGTTCCGGTGCCGAGCATATCAATGACGGCATTGAACGACTTCCGGTCATAGCTCGGCTTTCTCCCGAGGTAGGTTTTGCCTTCCGCTTTCGCCGCTTCGATACCGGCCCGCTGGCTGGCTTTCGTTGCCTCGTGCTGTGCTTGTGCGGTTGCCGCCATGAACGCAATGAGCGCGTCTCTCACAGCCATCTGAATGGGGTCCGTGGTCGAGCCGTCAAAGGTCATGTTATTGATGACCGTGCGGATGATGACGCCACGCCCCATGAACTCTCTGATGGTGTCCGTAACGTCTTGGTAGTTTCGCCCGAGGCGGTCCACCCAGCGTACCACGAGGGTGTCACCCTTGCGCAGCATGTCGAAGAGCCGCTTGCCTTCAGGACGCTCTCTGAGGGCTGTGGATGCGCCTGAAACTCCATGGTCACTTACCACAGCGTCAATGACGAAACCTGCCTGCTCGGCTTGTGTCTTCTGGTGATGAAGAGTCTGGTCCGCTGTTGAGACGCGGGCATAGAGGATGGTGGACATGAGGTTTCCTGACTGACCATATGGGTTCTGTCCGGAGAAATGCATGTCCGTAGAATGAAGTCAACCCTTACGGACGGTCTTTGTGGTCAGCATGAAGATGTACGCTGAGGTATACCTCAACGGTCAGAACATATAAGCCCCACTTGCCCGTATGTAGCTCGTGCGCTACAGTCCACCCCATGATTGAGATACGGGAAACCGAGACATATGCCGAGTGGTTCTCCCGGCTGAAAGACGAACGTGCCAAGGCCCGGATCAATGCTCGCATCTATCGCCTGTCGATGGGAAACCCCGGAGACGTGAAGCCGGTGGGCGAAGGCATCAGTGAACTTCGAATTGATTACGGCCCCGGCTACCGGGTCTATTTCATGAGGCAGGCCAAGGTAGTTATTATCCTGCTGTGTGGTGGCGACAAGGCAACGCAACCGGCTGACATTGCCACAGCAAAGCAGATGGCAAAGGACGCGAAAGGATAACGACCATGGCGCTGAAGACGACCAGATGGGACGTAACCCAGCACCTCGACACGGAGGAAAAGATTGCGCTGTTTCTGGAAGCAGTGTTCGAAGAGGGCGACCCTGCCATGATTGCGGCGGCTATCGGGGACGTTGCCAGAGCGCGAGGCATGAGCCAGATTGCAAAGGATGCAGGATTGTCGAGGGAGAACCTCTATCGGGCATTGAGTGCGGATGGAAACCCGGAGTTTGGCACGGTGATGAAGGTCGTCAAGGCTATGGGTTTTGATCTTACGGTGACGCCTCATAGGGCAGCTTGAGCAAGCAACACAGTACGCCAGAGCGCGGACTTGGCCGGGGGGCACGGGGGAATTATCGAGCAAGTCCAGTCGAGGCTGGCGCTCAGATTTTCGCCACCAACTAAACGACCCATTCGAACCACGTACCTCCCGTCTTTACATGCCCTCTGAGGGGCTGGGGATGGCAAGGGAGACCACCTACTCACGGCAGACAAGCGAGCGGGAGGTCTACAATCAAGAGCGTTCTCCTCCATCAGAGAGACATTGCATGAGGGATGTTGATGGTGGTCAATCACCCCACTCCCCCTTTAGGTTACCCTTTAGGTGATCCTCTAACTCACCTCTATCTGTTCACTCTCACCATCCACTCCCATCATCTCCAATAGGATCAGGGAGAGTAAGGGGTATTCTCACTTCCCCTCTCCTCCACCTATTATCACCCTCTCCTAGGGTGCGTCCCAATTGACGACGTTAGGTGCGTCCTAATCACCTGTGGTCTTCAGCCTATGGCTCAGCGGTCGAGTGATGAAGGAGATGATCAAGGCACCTTTAGGTTTCGCTTTGGGTTCTCCTCTATCTCACCTCTATCTGTTCACTCTCACCATCCACTCCCATCATCAGAAATAGGATCAGGGAGATAGAAGGTATTCTCACATCCCCTCTCCCTCACCTATTTATCACTCTCTCCTAGGGTGGGCCGTAATCAACGACGTTAGGTGGGGCCCAATCATGTGTGGTCTTACACCCCTTAGGAGGAAAGGGTTACCGACAAATCAAGGGTCATTAGCGGCACCTTCCGATGGTTGACGGGCGCTCATCTTCAATTGTAGGTATAGCGTCAATGGCGTACTAGGCAGGGGGCATTTTCTGATGATTATCGACGCAGAACCGGACGTCGGCAGCACAGAGTCGCTGATTAGATCCTTCTCCATCGTAAATCTCTACGGCTACCGCACGATCTCGCTTGCATCGGAATATGCCGCGACAGTGATCATCGCCAAGAATGGCTCCGGCAAAACCACGCTGATAGGCGCCATGAACGCGTTTCTGAGCCGACAATTTGGAAGGCTTCGTGGACTGAAATTCGACTCCATTCGCTGCACACTTCGCGGCATTGAAGAAGAAATTGTCCTTGAACGCGAAGATCTTGACCGTTTTTTGGGCGCTGAAATGGCAGATGTTGTCGTCAACAGCGCCCGGCGATGGGAACTTGAACCTCGCATTCTCCTGAACTTTCTCTTAGATGATTTCGGTGCGCTTCGGCTTGAAAGGCCAATAGATACCGAACATGGGGTCTTTGGCCCTATCGTTCGGGCACATGGATACCGCGTACATGAAGCGCTGGCTGCTTGCGACAAAGTATACAAAGGCCTTTTAGAAAATTTTCCAAAAATCGCGTGGATTGTTGCAGTCCTAGATGACGCCTTGAAAGCTGTAGAGCTGGTTTATCTACCCACATATCGGAGGGTGGAACTACCACTTCTTGATAAAGAGCCTAGCCCCCGACGACCGCGGAGGAAGCGCTTTTTCTCTGGACACGGCCTTTTCACGGGGGATATCCAATTTGGGCTAGCCGATATTTCCCAGCATCTGAGAGGGATCAATGAGGAGATCCTTTTCGAGTCAAACCGAGGATACCGAACTATCAGCGCAAACATCATCAATGAGTTGATGGACGGCACCTTCGATAGGTTCACCTACGGTGACGAAAAGCTGCCGAGTAAGGATGAGCTGCAACTTTTCCTCAGTCGCCTAAAGGATGGTAGGGAAGCTCGTATGTTCCCAGTTGTTTACGATTTATCCATACCTGATATTGCCAGCTTGAGCGTTGATCTCGACAAACCCACCAACAAATTCCTCTTCTACTTCCTGTCTAAGCTCGACAAGGTCATTTCTGTCACACGCGAGAAAGAAAGAAAGGTTCAAGAGTTTGTAGACAGCTGTAACAAATATCTGTCCCTTCGTGATCTTAGTACCAGCTTCCCTAGCGATGGTCGTTCAGAGACACCCGCCATTGACAGCAAGGAACTAAAGCTGAACCGGCGGAATCTCAAAATTCATGTCGAAAGCGTGCCGTGGGGCAGGAAAATCCAGCTCGACGCCCTCTCCTCTGGCGAAAAGCAAATGATTTCGCTATTCGCCAAACTCTACCTATACCCCGGAGAGAAAGTCATCCTGATCGATGAGCCAGAACTTTCACTATCAATAGACTGGCAGCGGCACATTCTAATGGACGTCCTGCGTAGTCCCTATTGCAAGCAAATCATAGCCATTACGCACTCACCATTTGTCTTCGATAACGAGCTTGAGCCCTACGCACGCGCCCTCAATGTGAAGGTTGATGACGAGGCGCTAATGCGATTGGGCGATGAGGCCGACAGCGACATTGATGTTGATCTGAGCGAGTAACAAATGGCGCAGGTAATTGACGACGAGGTGCAAAAGCTCATCGATGCGCGGGAGCGCTCGGCCGTTCTAAAAACCATGCTCATCACGTTGCGGTCGAAGTTGCCGAACACCATAATTCTCGCCTTTGAGGGGCCAGACGACAAGCTCGTTTTTTCGCAGTGGATTTCGCGGGTGCGTCCCGGATTTGTTTATGAGCCACTGACGTGCAAAGGCAAGAAACAAGTGCTTCAACTCCATGATGGAGCGATCAAGGATAAGGCTGGGCTTTCAAATGGAGTTTATTTCTTTGTAGACCGTGACTTTGACGACCTGCTTAGCTTCTCGTCGTCAGATCATCTTTTCATGACACAGGAGTACTCCATAGAGAACACCGTGGTTCACCGCGCCACATTGGAGAACCTGCTCAAGAATGAATTCCATTGCGACGGGGCACCTGAACTCAGGGCAGCGATTGTCACGGTATTTGACAAGGACTATGATGACTTCTTGGCCGCGACGCGGACTTTAAACGAGCGGCTGTTTCTGGCCAAACAACTACACCTTAAGGTAAAAAAATCTAATAAAGTCAAAGATCTGGCAGAAATAAACTTAGGGGCAATAGCTGCCTCACAGACCACACCGGAGGAAGCAATAAAACTTCCACGTGAGCCGACTACGCAGGAGATTAGCGATCATACCGCCACGTTTGCGGCCCTAGATCCTCACATCAGGTATCGCGGTAAGTGGGCGTTCCAGTTTTTTCAGAAATGGCTCGAATGTCTGCAAAGCGCACGAAATGCGGGGTCAGACTATTTCAAGGGGACCGATCTAACTCAGACAGTAAACACGTCCACAATCACGATACAGGCAATGGCATCAAATTCGCGCTTCCCGGTGAACTTTGAAGACTTCCTTAACGCTATTCCGGATCGAGTTTGAGCCCAGTCGGTATCGGGAAAGGTGTGAGCTAGCTTCTCAACTCTCAGCACTCAGCCCCCGCCCGATTGCGGGGGGGGGGGGGGGGGGGGGGGGGGGGGGG
>NZ_STGA01000028.1:194021-272243 GCF_005222835.1 Rhizobium sp. FKY42
CCGTGTTGTGGTCTTAAGTAATATACCTACGTACCCCCTAAGCGGCCTAAACGGTCCAGCAAGAGAACCAAAGTGAACCGGGCTTCCTCTTCAATTGCGCTTCCCTGCACTCCTTCCATCTGGCCTTTTCCCTTTGACGCTCCCCAAGATAGCGGCTCACAAGCTGCTGGCTGACATCAAGGATGGTGGCGATGTCGGAATGGCTGAGCTTCGGGAAGAAGCAGTCCAGCCATGAGACCATCTCGGCAATCTCCATATCTGAAGGGTTCTCATCACGGTGCGGAAACCGCTCCCGGATAGAGCGTCTGTAGCTGTTCCGGCCATCTCGGAAGCTTTCCAATGCCGCTTTGGCTTCCGCCACCGGACCATTCTCTTGCAGCTCAAGCAAGGTTGTCGCTTGAGATCACCATTCCGCTATCCAGTCTCTGGCAAGGGGACTGATGACATCGAAGGGAATGGTCCCCTTCGCTTGAATGCGCTTGCCCCAACCTTTGGCAGTCACCCATGGGCATAGCCTATGACGATGTTGCCTTCCCCCGCCTTCTATCTGGAGGAAGTCCATATGTCGAAGGATGGTCCTGATGCGGCTAGGGCCGACTGAGTGAAGTTCCGCCAGTTCGGTGATGGTGATCCAATCTCCGTCTTCGACAAGGACAAGTTCCCCGGTCTTTCTATCGAGGAGCTGAGAGGTATAGAGCATGTGTGATCCTACGGTCGTCGGAAACAAAAAACCCCCGCTCTGGTGAGAACGGGGGCGCTGAGGAGATGAACAAGAGCTGGTTTAGGTTGATGTGGTTGCACGGGCAGCTTCAGCGGGGTTCGCGAAGTTGGGGATTGAGAGGATGGTGACCGGCTGCTGCGCCTCCTTGGCTTCCAGTTCAATCCAGCGATCAATGATGCGGGTGCGGAGAGCGACCGAATAACCGGAGACGAGGATCAACGTCTCCCGCTTGGGGAGATTGAAGGTGGGAAGTGTCCGGCCAGTCATGTCTTGGTAGCTCGACGCAAAAGTGCGTTCAGCTATTTCGAGCTGGACGAACATGGCCCTGATATCCCGCATCACATCAGCGTGCCGCTTATCGGTCACAAGTGCGATTTCGCGGCTGGACATCGTGAGAGTCGAAGCGGTGTTCAGGTTCACAATCTGGTTCATTTGCAGTTTCCTTGAAGTCAGGTGCGTAAAGACGCTGGGGTTCAGTGGTGATTGCAGTTCGCCCACGCGCTATTCAGGACACGCAAGGTCGAGCAGCCTTTCGGGTTCGGTCGTTGATGTTGGAGTGTGCCTTGGATGATCCTGAAATAGAAAAACCCCGCAGCAGGGCAGCTACGGGGCCGGAAGGGCAGTTCGGTTTGCTAGGGTGGGCCCCAATCGGGGTGGGTGAGAAAACGAGAGTTTGTGGCTACCCTGAGAAGGGGCTGCCCGGTGCACGCCTCAGTGTTATCTAGGGTGCGTCCCAATCGGGGTCACAGGTCTGTGTTTTACGGAAATCAGTGTCACGACTTGGCCCGCTTCGGTAACTTGACAGCTTCTACACAAGCTCTCTTTTGGTCATCGGAGGCACCACCGGAATACTTCTTCAGGGTGAAGTCACGGCCCTGCTCGTGGCCTACTACCAGTGAAATGATGCTCTCTTGCTGGCCTGCCTGCTCCGCTTGTGTGACGAACCATCGACGGAATGAGTGGAAGTTCACGAGGCTTCGGCGCTGCCCTGCATGGGCATCATCAACCTTCAGCTTCTTGCGGTACTGCGCAAACCGCTTGCCGAAGATATCCCCGGGGTTTCTCTCATTAGCCAGCTCATGGAAGAGCCATTGATGGGCGAATTTGCCCTTTAATCGCCTGCGGACGATTTCCGTCAAGTCGGGATGAACCGGCACCTTGCGTGCAGCGGCCTTGGTCTTGCCCTGCCTGATATCGAACCAGAGCTTGCCAGCCGCATCCGTCACGCATTCCTCAGCCAGAAGGGTGACAATCTCTGCCAGCCTCATCCCTGAAAGCGCAGAGATGCGAATGGCGTCGTGGATTTGATCCTTGAAGGCTTCCTTCATTCCGTCCGGGAACCGCGCATACAGCAGCGTCCGCATCTCCTCCTCCGTGAAGGGCCTTTCCTCTGCCTGCTGCTCACGCTCCGCTCTACGGCCCCGCTGAGGCATCTTCTGGCCTTCCCAAGGGTTCTTGTCGGAACCGTACAGGCCACGAGCAATGAGGTAGTCCCAATACAGCTTGACGCTGCCGTGGTGCTTCTTAGCCGTGGAGGCATGCATTCCGCTGATGTGCTCTGAGAAGTATTCCCCGGCAACTGAGCGGGTGATGTCAGGGAGTGCTAGATCCCTTCCCTTCGCCCACTCAGCGAAACGCTTGATGAGGTTACGCCGCTCTTCAGTCGTCTTCGGTGCAAGTCTGGCTTCGGTGAGATAGGCTTCGACGTACTTGTCCACCTCAACGTCGCCGTGAACAATCTTGACGAACTTGTCCCTAGCGGGTCCGCCATGTTCGCGCTTGATCTGCTCGGCGGCATCTTCGAACAGAGAGTGTGCGTCAACTGGGTTTTCCATCCCATCCGAGAAGGTTCCATCACCAAGGACCTTCGCTGCCCATGCCGAAGAGTCCCGCTTAGCTTCAGCAAGCTCTGCCCTCCACGCCAGCGCAAGCGTTTCGATGCTGTCGTTCACAGGGGCCGTAGCGCGTCCCTCACGCGCATCATTGAAGGCACGCTCAACAACCCTCTCCAGCTCATCACGGCGCTCCATGGCCTCCCTGAGGTCGCTAGTACCGAGGCTCTGGAGGTAAGCAGTTTTGCCTCCGAAGAAGGGCCTGATCTTGGCGGGAATGTCCCGTTTAAACCACCATGTCAGACCCCTCAAATCGAGGTAGCGGCGGGCGTTTTTTGACATTTCAGACCAATCATTCAGACCAATTTCTGAGGCTGATTAGCACGTGAAATCAATGGTTTCAATCGCTTAACGACCATCCGTGTAGAGCCCGCTTAGCTCCACCAAATTCTCCAATACAGCTCTACAGCTGAATTGACGCCTTTGGCGTAGTAGACGGGCTTTTCAGACCAACGTCGTCGACCTAGCAGATCACCTACCGCCTTGGCTCTCCGCCGGGCGCATAGACGCTCTTGCTCTCAAAACGAAACTTGTGACTGCACTGGCAGCGCAGCATGTATTTGCGCGGATCGCGTGACGCGAATTCGGTCGAGAAGCCCTTTGGCATTTCGTCGATCTGGAAGCCGGGATCTTTGCGGCGCGGGTCGTCATCCTCGGAAACCTCGGCAAAGCCAGAGTGTCCGCATTGAGGGCATTCAAGTTTCCGGGAATATCGATCGCGCGCTGCCATGCCGCTTACCTAAGATGGTAGCTTGATGATGGCAAGCCTCATGGCTCGATCGCTGGGACAATGTCTTGCGGGATGTCAAAACCACCTCCAGATATCGAGAGAGAAACGGAGATAAAGGCGCGTGCAGGAATTCGAACTGTTCTTTAACAGGAGCGCCGTCGAGATTGCCCGCGATCTCATCGGTGCGAGCCTTTGCGTTGACGGGATCGGCGGGGTTATCGTCGAAACGGAGGCCTATATGCCCGATGATCCGGCATCGCATAGTTTTCGCGGTCAGACCAACCGCAACCGCTCCATGTTCGGGCCAGCAGCACACGCCTATGTCTACCGTTCCTATGGCATTCACTGGTGCCTGAACTTCGTGTGCCTTCCCGCGAGCGCGGTGCTGATCCGCGCCATCCAGCCGGTCCACGGCCTGGCAGAGATGGAAGAACGGCGCAGGGTTTCCGATCCATTGCTGCTATGCGCTGGACCCGGCAGGGTTTCCCAAGCGCTTGGCATTGATATCCGGCATGATGGACTGCCGCTAGGAATGCCTCCCTTCGAATTGACGATAATTCGCGAACCGGCGTTGGTGGTTACTGACAGAAGAATCGGCATTAGCAAGGCGGTGGATCATCTCTGGCGATTCGGCCTGCAGGACTCCGTCTACCTGAGCAAAAAATTCAGGTCGCCTTAATTGGTAAAATTGGCAGTGACCTCACCAAGACTATTTTAAACCTAAAACATCTGGATTATCGTTTGTCTGTTTTCTTCGGCTGTGACGAGACGTTGAGGTTTATGATGGGATTGTCGGCATGATGGATTTCGCTAGGACACGTACACTGTTTCACATGCCGGAAGGTGTCATTTATCTGGATGGGAATTCGCTCGGGCCTTTGCCCCATTCTGCCGTGGAGCGGGTCTCGTCGCTGATGACAGATCAGTGGGGCGAAATGCTGATCCGCGGCTGGAACGAGGCACAGTGGATGACCATGCCCCGCCGGGTGGGCGACCGTATTGGCCGGCTGATCGGTGCACCTGCCGGAACCGTGGTCATGGGTGACACGCTTTCCATCAAGGTGTACCAGGCACTTGCCTCTGCCCTGGATCTCGTTGAAGACAAAAGCCGCCGGGTGATCCTGTCGGATAGCGGCAACTTTCCCTCCGATCTCTATATGGCAGAAGGGCTCATCGAGTCTCTTGATCGCGGCTATGTACTCAAGGTTGTCGCGCCGGACGAAGTGGAGGCGGCGATCGACGAAACCGTGGCCGTGACGATGTTGACGGAAGTGGATTATCGTACAGGTCGTCTGCACGATATGAAGGCGCTGACCGCCAAGGCCCATGCCGTGGATGCACTTGCGATCTGGGATCTGGCGCATTCTGCGGGCGCCATCCCGGTTGACCTCGCGGGGGCTGAAGCCGATTTCGCCGTGGGCTGCACCTACAAATATTTGAACGGTGGGCCGGGTGCGCCTGCCTTCATCTATGTTGCGCCAAAATGGGCGGATCAAGCACGCCCTGCCCTCTCGGGATGGCTGGGCCACGAAAGACCATTTGCGTTCGATCTCACCTATCAACCGGGCGACGGAATCGACCGCATGCGCGTTGGTACGCCGCCCATCATTGCGCTGGCGGCTTTGGATGCCGCGCTCGATGCCTGGGACGGGGTTGAGATGGTCGATGTACGGGAAAAATCGATTGCGCTTTGCGATCTCTTCATCCGCGAAGTGGAGGCCAAGTGCCCGAGCCTGACACTCGGTTCGCCGCGAGAAGGGACCAAACGTGGCAGCCAGGTGTCGTTCATTCATGCAGAAGGCTATGCCATCATGCAGGCGCTGATCAGCCGCGGCGTGATCGGCGATTTTCGCGCGCCGAATGCGATCCGCTTCGGCTTCACGCCGCTCTACATCGATGAGGCCGATGTGGTCGCTGCCGTCGACATTCTGGCGGATATCATGGCCAACACCCTCTGGGACCAGCCGCAGTTCAAGCAGAAGGCGCTCGTAACGTGACCGACAAGCCCTATGATCCCGCAAAGGAAGGGGCGCAAATGTCCTTCCGCGAGCGCATGTCCTATACGGACTATCTGCAGCTTGACCCGATCCTGTCTGCACAGAAACCGCTTTCCAGCGCACATGACGAATTGCTGTTCATCATCCAGCACCAGACGTCGGAACTCTGGATGAAGCTGGCCATCCACGAGATCACCTCCGCCATGCAGGCTATTCGCCGGGACGATCCGCAGCCCGCGTTCAAGATGCTGTCACGCGTGGCACGCATCTTCGAGCAGTTGAACAGCGCCTGGGACGTTCTGCGCACGATGACGCCAAGCGAGTATACCGATTTCCGCAATGCGCTTGGTCAGTCTTCCGGCTTTCAGTCCTATCAGTATCGCGCAATCGAGTTTCTGGCGGGCAATCGCAATGCAGCCATGTTGGGACCACACCAGCATCGACCCGACCTGCTGGCGCATCTGGAAGACATTCTTTCCCGCCCCAGTCTGTATGACGAAGCCATTCTGCTTCTCGGACGAAGCGGTTTCGACATCGGCGCTGACGGCGAACGCCAGGATTGGCGTGAAAAGCGTGGTGAGAGCGAGCAGGTGCTGGAAGCTTGGCGAGCCGTCTATGCGGCACCCGGCAAACATTGGGTGCTTTACGAGCTGGCAGAGAAGCTGGTGGATTTCGAAGACTATTTCCGTCGCTGGCGTTTCAACCATGTCACCACCGTCGAGCGTGTCATCGGCTTCAAGCGCGGAACCGGTGGGACGTCTGGCACCCAGTATCTGAAGAAGATGCTGGAGGTGGAACTCTTTCCAGAATTGTGGCGCGTCAGAACCGTACTTTGACACCAGCGGGAGGGATTGATGCTGTTTTACCGGATCGATGACTGGAGCGACGCCTATACAAATGGCGGCAACATCCCGCACGGCGAGGCATGGCCGCAATCCTGGGTAGAACCGGCAAGGCTCTATCGCGAACGCATGGTCGAAGCAGGTCGCGCCCGGCTCGATCTTTCCTATGGAGCAAGCACGCGCAATCGCTTCGATCTTTTCCTTCCACAAGGAACTCCGAAGGGCCTCGTCGTCTACGTCCACGGCGGCTATTGGCAGGCGCTCGACAAAGGCTACTGGTCGCATCTGGCCAATGGCAGCATCGAGCATGGCTATGCGGTGGCCATGCCTTCCTACACGCTGTGTCCGGATGTGCATGTGGGTGACATCGTTCAGGAAGTCGCCGCCGCCATTGCAGATGCAGCCGGTGAGATCGATGGGCCAATCCACCTGACGGGCCACTCCGCCGGCGGCCATCTTGTCACGCGCATGGTGGCCGAAAATTCACCCCTGCCCAACGAGGTTCGTTCCCGGGTGCGGACGGTGGTTTCGATTTCCGGTGTTCATGATCTGCGGCCACTGGTGAACACCAACCTCAATGCCAAGCTGCGGCTTGACGATGAGGAGGCCGCTCAGGAAAGTCCCGTCTTGATGCGACCCGGTCGCGACACACGGCTTTTCTGCTGGGTGGGTGCGAACGAGCGTTCGGAATTCGTTCGCCAGAATACGTTGATGGCCAGCGTCTGGCTCGGTCTCGGCGCGGCAACCGGAGCCTATGCGGAACCTGACAAGCACCATTTCACGATTGTCGATGGGCTTGCCGATCCTCATCATCCGCTGGTGACGACCCTTCTCTCCTGACCTTTCACGCTTCTTCGTTTTCGTCTGCAAAATGTGAGCACTCGACGATTGAATGGCCCCTCCCCTTCAGGCTGACGCAGATCTAGGTTGAGCTGGGCAGGATGCGAATCACCGGGTGACGACAAATGACCGTGGCAAGACGAAAGCGATTGATTCGTGCGCAACGCGCCTGGACAGGGATTGCGCTCGTTGCTGCGATTTCTTTCCTGGCCGGAATGACCGATGCCATCGGCCTGCGGCTTTCCGGTGACTTTGTGTCCTTCATGACCGGGAATACAACGCGTGCCGCCATCTTCATCGTGGACGGCAACTGGGGACATGGACTGGTGCTGCTCGGCGCCATTGCGCTTTTCGTCATGGGTAACGCGCTGGGAATCGTCATGGCCAGTATCGTTCGACGCAGGATCTTCGGCGTCTTGGCCGCGGTGGCCCTGCTCCTCAGCCTCGCGTCAATATTGGACCAACCGCAGTTTGGCGTGCTGCGCTTCTACCTCGTCGTTCTTGCCATGGGCGTCGTGAATGCCGCTGTCGAGCAGATTGAAGGCCTGCCCATCGGTCTGACCTATGTGACGGGGGCGTTATCGCGTCTGGGGCGCGGCATTGGCCGTTTCATCATGGGAAACAGGCGGCTGGACTGGTCCATCCAGATCGTACCTTGGTCCGGCATGGTGACAGGTGCTCTTTGCGGCGCCCTGATCGGCGGGGCATTTGCGCGCGAATCATTATTCCTTGCGGCGGTTTTTGCGATGACCATCGCCATTTCGTCGCTTTTCATCCGCAAGACGCTTCATCATCGCTATAATCATCGCTCAGCCAGTACCTCACGCAGATAATGTTCATGTTCTATCTCTCGAAGATCGTCTGGCTGGTCGCACAGCCGCTTTCGCTTGTGTTCCTGGCGATCCTGCTGGCACTGCTTCTCAGCCTCGCGGGATGGCGGAGATCCGGTTTCCTGTTTTCAAGCCTTGCTGCGCTTATGCTGTTCGTGACGCTTTATACGACAACCGGCAATGTTCTTCTACAAAGGCTCGAGAACCAAGCGGTTCGCCCTCAACAGCATCCCGCCTCCGTTTCCTGTATCATCATGCTGGGCGGCGCGATCGAAAACGACGTGATGGATGCACGCGGCGGCATCGAGTTCAATGCAGCCGCCGACCGTTATACGCAGACGGTGAACCTGGCTCTCAAATACCCGCACGCCAAGCTGATCGTTTCCGGCGGTGACGGTTCGTTCAGCGGTCGCTATGAGGGTGAAGCAAAGGCGACAGAAGGCTTCTTTGCGGATTTTGGGATCACGGCCGAGCGGCTGATCAAGGAGAATTCATCGCGCAACACTTTCGAGAACTCGGCCAATACAAAAGATGTGCTGAGCGCCAATGGACTGGCTGATTGCCTGCTTGTGACATCGGCTTTCCACATGCCACGCGCCATGGCGCTCTTTGCCAAAATGGGGATCAGCGTCGTCCCTTACCCTGTCGATTATCGCACGACGGGTAAGACAAGCCTCAGCTTCGATTTCACCCAACCTTCGCTGAATGCCCAGAACATGGCAACGGCGGTCCGGGAATGGCTGGCGATTATCGCCTATCGGCTAGCCGGTCGAACAAAGTGACTATTTCTTCGAGATCGTCACCATCTGCGCGCCACGGATCCGGACCGTCATTGCGCAATCGGGTTTTTCTGTGCGGTTGCAATACTTCGGGTGCATCTTGAATACGAACACCATGTTGCCGAACCGCTTGACGAAATCATAGCCATAAATCTGGGCGGTGGCGATCATGAAGTAACCGCCTTCCTTGACCTGCAGATAGAAGTTATTGGGGCAGCCTTCCTCATTGCAGCCGATGCCCTTCTGGCCCTTGCAGGTCATTTCTCCATGATTGACAACGGCGTCGATCAAACCATCATTATTGACGTCAAAGCGCTTGATGAAGCCATCGCCGAACAAAACGCCGGGGCATTCCTTGCGATAGTGATCCTTCTCGTAGATCTCGGGATCGCTTAACAACTGCTGCTGCGCAATGGCAAGCGAAGGCACGAATGCCATGAAGATGACGAGCGATGACATCAAGAAAAGAATGCTGCAGCTTTTTAACACGATCGACTTCCCCGATGCTTTCTCACGGCATACAAACCTGCCGGGACGGCGGCATCAAAATCAGATGCCGCGCATATAATCGCGCCGTACTTGTGCGACGCTTGCGAACACTGAAGGGAACGGCCTGCCATGGCTATGCTTGGATTGCTGGATTACGCAGGTGTCGCCCTTTTTGCTGCAACGGGCGCGCTCGCAGCATCACGCAAGCAGTTGGATCTCATTGGTTTTCTGTTCTTCTCGGCTGCAACGGGGGTAGGCGGCGGCACTCTGCGTGATCTCGTGCTCGGCAAGCCCGTATTCTGGGTCGCGGACCCGACCTATCTGCTCATCTGCGTCGCGGTCGGGATCATCGTGTTTCTCACAGCGCACATGATCGAATGGCGCTACCAGCTGCTGATATGGCTGGATGCGATCGGTCTCTCGGCCTACAGCGTCATGGGCGCGGCCAAGGGTCTCGCGACCACCGGTTCGCCAACCATCGCCATCGTTACGGGCACGATGACTGCCACGTTCGGCGGCATTCTGCGCGATCTGATTGCCAACGAGCCGTCAATTCTGCTGCGCCCTGAAATCTACGTGACTGCTGCTCTCGCTGGCGCCAGCGCCTTCACAGCTGCACAACTGCTGGAGCTGCCACTTGTCGCGAGTTCCGCGGCAGGCATCTTCATCGCTTTTGCGCTTCGCGGAGGTGCGCTGTACTTCGGATGGACGCTGCCGCGCTATCGCCCGCGTCCAGGCCGGCCCGCAGACGAGGCCCTGAAGACGAAAAACAAACGGCAGAGATAATCAGGATTTCTTTTCGCGCAGGCGGATGATCACATCCACATGGGCGATTTCCATTCCCTCGGGAGCTTCGGGAAGATTACCGATTTCGATATTACTGACGGGAATATCCAGCACCTCATTGCGTCCCTCGACGAAGAAGTGATGGTGATCGGACACATTCGTGTCGAAATAGGTTTTCGCGCTCTCAACGGCCAGTACGCGAATCAGTCCGGCTTCCGTAAACTGGTGAAGCGTATTGTAGACGGTCGCCAGCGACACCGGCACGCCTGCCTGGGAGGCCTCCTCGTGCAGTTCTTCGACCGTCAGATGACGATCGCCTTTGGCGAACAGGAGATCGGCCAGCGCAACGCGCTGACGCGTCGGGCGCAAGCCGCACGCGCGAAGTCTTGTTTCCACTTGAACTGTGGCGTCCGCCATTCGTTGCCTTGCTCCATCAAGACCAATGTACTCAAGTTTTTGATATAACTTTTGCGGCGGTTACTTTCAATAGCGACGATTCGAGCATCTGTCGGTCCCAATTGGTCGAAATGCGAAAAATGCGCTTAAAGCCTCTGGTTTGCGGGTGCCGCTTCCTATATGCCGACCACCAAGATGGCGCGAAAAGCTTCTGCTTATCCGCAGGAGACCCAACCCTCGCGCTTCATTTTCCAGCGGTCTTGCTTTAAACACGCTGTGGACCAAAGACGAGGGGGAACGGAAAGACCTCATGAGCAGCAGACAATCCAGCTACACATACGAAGAACTGATCGAGTGCGCCCACGGCAGACTGTTTGGGCCAGGCAATGCGCAATTGCCGCTGCCGCCCATGCTGATGGTTCACCGCATCACGGAAATTTCCGAAACTGGCGGCGCCTTCGACAAGGGCTTTCTGCGCGCCGAGTTCGATGTGCGGCCGGACGACTGGTATTTTCCGTGCCATTTCGAAGGCAATCCGATCATGCCAGGATGCCTCGGCCTTGACGGGATGTGGCAGCTGACAGGCTTTTTCCTTGGCTGGCTGGGTGAAGAAGGCCGCGGAATGGCTCTCTCAACTGGCGAAGTCAAGTTCAAGGGCATGGTTCGCCCGCATACAAAACTCCTGGAATACGGCATCGACTTCAAGCGTGTCATGCGTGGGCGCCTCGTTCTTGGCACCGCCGATGGCTGGCTGAAGGCCGATGGCGAGACGATCTATCAGGCGACCGACCTGCGCGTTGGGCTTTCCAAGGACAAGGCGGCCTGATTGCAGGCCAGTGCCAGGAAGCCGGCGATGTCGGCTTTCTCTTTTCAACGACTTCAAAAGGTTCATTGTCATGCGACGGGTAGTTGTCACGGGTTTGGGTGTCGTTTCTTCGATCGGCAATAATGCCGATGAGGTGGCCGCCTCGCTTCGCGATGCCAAATCCGGCATCACCTTCTCCAGCGACTTTGCCGAACACGGCTTCAAGTGCCAGGTCTGGGGTAAGCCAACTCTTGATCCAGCCGAGCTGGTGGATCGGCGCGCCATGCGCTTTCTCTCCCAGGGTGGCGCGTGGAACCATGTTGCCATGAAGCAGGCCATTGCCGATGCCGGACTGGAAGAGGCCGATTATGCGCAGAACGAGCGCGTGGGCATCATCATGGGCTCCGGTGGTCCTTCAACCCGCCAGATCGTTGAAGCAGCTGACATCGTACGGCAGAACAACAGCCCTAAGCGCATCGGCCCGTTTGCCGTGCCGAAGGCCATGTCTTCCACCGCTTCTGCAACACTTGCCACCTGGTTCAAGCTGCACGGCGTCAACTACTCCATCTCCTCTGCCTGCTCCACCTCGGCGCACTGCATCGGCAATGCCGTTGAAATGATCCAGTGGGGCAAGCAGGACATGATGTTCGCGGGCGGCCACGAGGATCTGGACTGGACGATGTCCGACCTCTTCGACGCCATGGGCGCGATGTCCACAAAGTACAACGATAGCGCCGCGGTCGCTTCGCGCGCCTATGATGCCAACCGAGACGGCTTTGTCATCGCTGGTGGCGCGGGCGTTCTGGTTCTGGAAGAGCTGGAGCGTGCCAAGGCGCGTGGCACGAAGATCTACGCCGAAGTGGTCGGCTATGGCGCGACATCCGACGGCTACGACATGGTCGCCCCCTCCGGCGAAGGTGCAATCCGCTGCATGCGGCAGGCGCTCTCTACAGTTAAGGGCGAGGTCGATTACATCAATACCCATGGCACCTCGACGCCGGTTGGCGATGCCAAGGAAATGGGCGCCATTCGCGAAGTGTTCGGCTCCAAGATCCCGCATATCCAGTCCACCAAGTCCCTGACCGGCCATTCGCTGGGGGCAGCAGGCGTTCAGGAATCGATCTATTCGCTTCTGATGATGCAGGCTGGCTTCATCGGCGAAAGCGCGCATATCGAGGAGATCGATCCGGAGTTTGCCGACATGCCAGTCGTCCGTGAGCGGATCGACAATGCGAAGTTCGACATTGCCCTCTCCAACTCCTTCGGGTTCGGCGGCACCAACGCCACGCTCGTCTTCCAGCGTTATAACGGATAATCCCATGAGCGGTATCATGCAGGGTAAGCGCGGGCTCATCATGGGCGTCGCCAACAATCACTCGATCGCCTGGGGCATCGCCAAGGCGGTTGCGGCACAGGGGGCGGAACTGGCATTCACCTTTCAGGGTGATGCACTTGGCCGCCGCGTCAAACCATTGGCCGCAGAGGTCAACTCGGACTTTGTCTTGCCATGCGATGTCGAGGATCTGGCATCTGTTGATGCAACATTCGATGCCATCAAGGAGCGTTGGGGCAAGCTGGACTTCATCGTCCACGCGATCGGCTTCTCCGACAAGAACGAACTGAAGGGTCTTTACGCGGACACGACGCGCGACAACTTCAGCCGCACCATGGTCATCTCCTGTTTCTCCTTCACGGAAATCGCCAAGCGCGCCGCAGAACTGATGACAGACGATGGCGCGATGCTGACACTGACCTATGGCGGCTCGGTGCGCGTCATTCCGAACTACAATGTTATGGGTGTTGCGAAGGCAGCCTTGGAAGCCTCTGTGCGCTATCTGGCAGCGGACTATGGCCCGAAAGGAATTCGCGTCAATGCGATCTCTGCCGGTCCTGTACGCACGCTGGCGGGTGCAGGCATTTCCGATGCACGCGCCATCTACTCGTGGAACCAGAAGAATTCGCCGCTGCGCCGTACTGCGACAATTGAGGATATCGGCGGTTCCGCCCTCTACCTTCTGTCAGATCTCTCGCGCGGCGTGACAGGCGAAATCCACTATGTGGATGCCGGCTATAACATCACCTCGCTGCCTAACCTTGACCGGTTGCGTAACGCAGACGCCGAGTAAGCTGGTAGAACTCACTACGCTAAAGGCCCCCGAACCGTCCGATCCGGGGGCCTTTTTTTCGTGTCTTACATCCTGCTTACTTGCGCGCCTGAAGCACCTTGAAGCGGGCGTTGCGGCAGACTTCGCTGCTTTCCTTGAATTCTGCCTTAAGGACTGGCTCATAGGGGAGACCGCGGTTGGCTACCATCAGCAACTGACCGCCGATGCGCAAGGCGCTAGATGCTGCCTTGATGAAAGTCTGGCCGATGGCTGGATCGGCCGCATGGCCCTCATGAAATGGCGGGTTCATGATCACGAGATCGTACTTCTCCTTGATCGGCTCAGCCACCAGATCCTGCCAGAAAAAGCGGGTCGCGAGATCCGGGCAGTTGCGGGCAAGGTTCTTTCTGGCGAATTCCAGCGCGCGGTGATCGGCCTCGAACAGATCGATGCGGTTGGTCCGCGGTGAAGCTTCTTTGAGCATCACTGAGAGATAGCCCCATCCAGCGCCGAGATCAGCCGCGTTTCCGTCGAAATCACGCGGCAGGCGGCTGGCGAGCAGCTCCGAGCCCGGATCGACATGGTCGTGTGAGAAGGTTCCCGGCACGGCTTCAAACCGACCATCGACGAGTTGAGCCGACTTGGAGAGCTTGACCACCGCTGTGGTGACATCCGCCGGGCGTGTGAACCAGACAACAACGCCGTGATACTTGGGCATGTGCTCAACATCGAAGCCAAGATTGGCGAGCTGCTTGCGAAGCGGCTGGATGCCGTCTTCCTTGGCGCCGGCCAGAACAATGACACCACCTTCACGCACACGCGTCAGGGCTTCGGCTACGTTGTTCTCGTTCTCGCCCTTGTGCTTGCTGCACAGGATGAGAGCGCCATCGAAGCCTTCACCTTCCACTTCCGGCGCCACATGTGCGCCGGTGGCACTCAAAGGGCGGAAAAGCGGGCGAAGCGGCTGAATGTTCAGGATCTCAGCCTTGAAGTCCTCGGGCAAGCGAGGTGCCACTTCTGCGGCAAGAAAGAGGAAACGGCTGCCCTCGCCCGGCGCGTCCAGCGTGCCGATAGCGAAGGGATGGAAAAGGGTCTTTGCGGCGTCGCGGATCATGATGGGTTCCGGGTCTTTGGATAGCAAAAGGGCGCGGAAACGATCCCGCGCCCCAGGAATGGTCTCACGAAGAAACCTTATTCAGCGGCAGCGTCGCCTTCAGACTTCTTGATTTCCTGGCCGGTTGCCTGATCGACAACCTTCATGGACAGGCGAACCTTGCCACGCTCATCGAAGCCCATCAGCTTGACCCAGACCTTGTCGCCTTCCTTGACGACGTCCGAGGTCTTGGCAACGCGCTCGGAAGCAAGCTGCGAGATGTGGACGAGGCCGTCGCGTGCGCCGAAGAAGTTGACGAATGCGCCAAAGTCCGCCGTCTTGACGACGGTGCCTTCGTAGATGGCGCCAACTTCCGGCTCTGCCACGATGGAGTGAATCCACTTGCGGGCTGCTTCGATTTCCTTGCCGGAAGCAGAAGCAATCTTGACCGTACCGTCGTCCTCGATGTTGATCTTGGCGCCGGTCTTCTCGACGATTTCGCGGATGACCTTGCCGCCCGAACCGATGACTTCACGGATCTTGTCGACCGGGATGTTCATGACTTCGATGCGCGGCGCAAATTCGCCGAGCTGACCACGGCTCTCGGTAATGGCCTTCGCCATTTCGCCGAGAATGTGGTTACGGCCACCCTTGGCCTGATTCAGAGCGACCTTCATGATCTCTTCGGTGATACCGGCGATCTTGATGTCCATCTGCAGCGAGGTAATGCCAGCTTCGGTACCGGCAACCTTGAAGTCCATGTCGCCGAGGTGATCTTCGTCACCCAGAATGTCGGAGAGAACCGCGAAGCGCTCACCTTCAAGGATCAGGCCCATGGCGATACCGGCAACCGGCTTGGCCAATGGAACGCCTGCATCCATCAGTGCGAGCGAGGTACCGCAAACAGTTGCCATGGAGGACGAACCGTTGGACTCGGTGATTTCAGAGACAACGCGCAGCGTATAGGGGAACTGCTCCGGGCTCGGCAGCATCGGATGAATGGCGCGCCATGCGAGCTTGCCATGACCGATTTCGCGACGGCCCGGGGAGCCCATGCGGCCGGTTTCGCCAACAGAATAGGGCGGGAAGTTGTAATGGAGCATGAACTGCTCCTTGTACATGCCCGTCAGGCTGTCGACGTACTGCTCGTCTTCGCCCGTGCCGAGCGTTGCAACAACCAGCGCCTGCGTTTCACCGCGGGTGAAGAGAGCGGAGCCGTGTGTGCGCGGCAGGATACCGACTTCCGAGATGATCGGACGAACGGTTTCGAGGTCGCGACCGTCGATGCGGCTCTTGGTGTCGAGGATGTTCCAGCGAACGATCTTTGCCTGCAGGTGTTTGAACACAGCTGCGACAACTTCAGGCGCATACTTGGCTTCCCCTTCGGCAGGCAGGAAGTGTGCCTTGACCTTTGCCTTGACGGCATCGACGGCCGCATAACGGTCTGCCTTCTGGGTGATCTTGTAGGCGTCGCGCAGTTCGGCTTCGGCAAGCTTCAGCATTTCGGCTTCGAGTTCGGAATGATCTTCCGGTTCGAATTCACGCGGCTCCTTGGCAGCCACTTCAGCCAGCTTGATGATGGCGTCGATGACCGGCTGGAAACCCTTGTGGCCGAACATGACGGCGCCAAGCATGACTTCTTCGTTGAGTTCCTTGGCTTCGGACTCAACCATCAGAACCGCGTCGGATGTACCGGCGACAACGAGGTCGAGTGTCGACTCGTCCATCTCGTCGAGATGCGGGTTCAGGACGTATTCGCCGTTGATGTAGCCAACGCGTGCGCCGCCAACCGGGCCCATGAACGGAACGCCAGAGAGCGTCAGGGCCGCAGAGGTTGCAACCATGGACAGGATGTCCGGATTGTTTTCCAAGTCATGCTGGATAACGGTTACGACAACCTGCGTGTCGTTCTTGTAGCCTTCCGGGAAAAGCGGACGGATCGGACGGTCGATCAGGCGCGAAACCAGCGTTTCGTTTTCCGAAGGACGACCTTCACGCTTGAAATAGCCACCCGGAATCTTGCCGGCAGCATAGGTCTTTTCCTGATAATTGACGGTCAGCGGAAAGAAGTCCTGGCCCGGCTTCGTCTCCTTGGCAGAGACCACAGTCGCCAAGACAACGGTTTCGCCGTAGGTGGCGATAACGGAACCATCAGCCTGACGAGCTACCTTGCCGGTTTCCAGTCGGAGCGTGCGGCCTGCCCACTCGATTTCGACAGCATGTGTGTTGAACATGATTTTCGGTCCTTCATGCGCGGCGGCCTTGCACCTCACCCGCCAAGGGGAGCATGCCGAAAGCCGCATTCAGCGCTTCGTGTGACGAGATCACGGGCAAGACAACAAGAGGCTTTCAATGAGCCAGACCACGTGTCTGGCGAAAGCATCCGGCAATCCTGCCCCATGACAGGTCATCGGTTAAGTTAGCAGGAACGGCGGATCCGGGCCTGCCAAGTCTGCCGCAATCCTTGCGGCCGTTTCCGGGTCTTGCGCCCGGATGAAATGCGGCGAACGACCCTTTGGATCGTCCGCCGAATCTGGTCTTAGCGACGGATACCGAGGCTCGAGATGAGCTTCGTGTAACGGCCTTCGTCCTTCTTCTTCAAGTAGTCGAGCAGCGAACGGCGGCTCGAGACCATCTTGAGAAGGCCACGACGGGAGTGGTTGTCCTTCTTGTGGCCCTTGAAGTGCTCGGTGAGGTTGTTGATCCGCTCGGTCAGAATGGCAACCTGGATTTCCGGAGAACCGGTATCACCTTCAACGGTTGCATATTCCTTGATGAGGGCAGCCTTACGCTCTGCAGTGATCGACATCGGACAATCCTTTCTGAATTTTAGGAATAAAGACACCAAAGGCCGGGATGTCGTCCAGCCTTGGCCGTGAACGCAAAGGGTACGCAAAGCGCACCCTAGCTGGCCGTGGCTATAAACCATTCGGCCATTGATGGGAAGAGCTATGTTCTTCGCCGCAAATCAGGCAAAAACGCGCTTCGGACGAAACTCGCCCTGACCGATTTCGCCAATGGCCACCAGCTTGCCACCAGCGAGCGCCACGGCCTCCGGCTCATCGACAGGCGCATCACGCCCTCTCAGGATGATCGGATTGCCCATGCGAATACGATAGGCCTGATCGTCGCTGATGCGGATCTGCGGCAGCGCAGACAAGGCTTCGCTCGTCTCCATGAGGAATGCGTCGAGTGCCGCTAGACGCTCGTCGCGATCCTCAATCTCTTCCAGAGCCACCAGTTCAGCCAGTGGCACCATCGCCTCTTCGGCGAAGGGCGCAACAAACGTGCGACGGAGACCGGAAATATGGCCATAGCATCCAAGGTCGCGGCCAAAATCGCGTGCCAGCGAGCGGACATAGGTGCCCTTGCCACATTCGACTTCGAAGAAGGCGCGGTCCCGTTCCGCTCTCAGCAGCGTCAACCGGTGGATCTCCACCTCACGAGAGGGGATCTCGACGGTTTCGCCGTCACGGGCCAGATCGTAAGCGCGCTCGCCAGCGATCTTGATGGCAGAAAACTGCGGCGGTACCTGACTAATGACACCGGTATAATTCGGCAGCAGGGCGCGAATCTCTTCTTCTGTCGGACGCTGGTCAGAGGTTTGCGTCACCTCGCCTTCCAGATCGTCGCTCGTTCGCTCCTCGCCCCAGGAAACCGTGAATTCGTAGATCTTGCGGCCATCCATGACGTAAGGCACGGTCTTGGTCGCATCACCCAGAGCGATCGGCAACATGCCGGACGCAAGCGGATCGAGCGTGCCGGCATGGCCTGCCTTCTGGGCGTTGAACAGCCATTTGATCTTGCCAACAGCTTCGGTGGAGCCAAAATCGACAGGCTTGTCGAGAACGAGCCAGCCGGAAATGGCCCGGCCCTTTGGTTTACGCGGTTTGGACATCTTGCTCTTATTCGTTTTCGTCATCTTTTTCGGCGTCAGTGGCGAGGTCACGACTGACTTCCGGTGAGCGCAGAAGCTCATCGATTTTCTTGTAGTTGTCGAAGCTCGTATCGTCGCGGAAGCGAACCTCGGGCATGTATTTCATCTGGCGAAGTGCGCCGGCCAAGCGTCCGCGAATGAATTTCGCATTGCGGTTCAAGGCTTCGATCACCTTGGCGTGGTCGGCGACGCCAAGCGGCGTAACATAGGCGGTCGCGATCTTGAGATCCGGTGACATGCGCACTTCCGACACTGAAATGACCGTGCGCTCGATGATATCGTCGCGCACCTCGCCCCGCTGCAGGACTTGCGTAATAGCGGCACGAACCTGTTCGCCAACGCGCAGCATGCGCTGGGAAGGCGCTGAAGAAGTTGCTTTGCTCATTGTTGTTTTTCTTTCCTTCGGCCAATCTCAAGATGCCAGAATAGCAGAATCCGGACCGGTTGGCGCGGGCAGGCGTGCTCAATGCCTCGCTTGATGCCAAACGTCAAGGTTTCTGGGCAGATCTGCCAGACATGCGTTCACGAAGAGCTGAGTTTTTGATAACCCAATCCCACGAATTTTTGACCTCATGCGTTACCATGTCGCACATCCAACTTGACGTTTGATGAGAATCCTCCATTTTATCGCCTGTCTCCCCCATGGCTAAACCGAAGCCGGGGATTGAACATTGGTGCCGGGCCCCTCTGGCGAGAGTTTTTACGGCGCTCTCGCGATGTCGGTACCGCCTGCAGCTTAGCCGGCGGATAAACAACATGACCTTATATCCAATCCGTTTGACGGGTATCGCTTCGCGTTTGCCTGTAATTTCTCGCATGCATTCACACGACAAGTACCGCGAGGTGCGTCCATGAGCGCACCCACGTCATCGACCCTCGGTTATTTCCGATGGGCATTCATCGTCACCTTTGTCGGACTTGTGCTGGGTGGCGTTCTCGGCTGGCAGTCGACGGGAACCGTAAGCGGAACTCTCACGGTCTTCTTTATCTGTGCGGTTTTGGCCGTGCTGGAGATTTCCCTGTCATTCGATAACGCCATCGTCAATGCGAACAAGCTCAAAGACATGACGCCTGTATGGCAGCAGCGCTTCCTTACATGGGGCATCTTGATTGCCGTCTTCGGCATGCGTATCGTCTTCCCGCTGCTGATCGTTGTAATCGCAGCAGGCATTGGGCCCATCGATGCCATCGTTCTGGCGGCGTCGCGTCCGGAAGAATATTCGCGTATCATGCACGAGGCGCATCTGCCGATTGCCGCGTTCGGCGGCACCTTCCTGATGATGGTCGGCCTCACCTTCTTCTTCAACCATGAGAAGGATGTGCACTGGGTTGAATTCCTCGAAAGCCGTATTGCACGTTTCGCGACGATCAAGGGCGTCGAGATCGCTTTCGTCCTGTTGCTCATCATGCTGTTCTCGCAATTGCTGCCGGAAGCCGATGCCTCGACCTTCGTGCATGCGGCCGTCTATGGCCTCTTGACCTTTCTTCTGGTGGAAGTACTGGGCGGCGTTCTTGATGCGTCACAGAAGACGATGAGCGAAGCGGCCAAAGGTGGCCTCGGCGCCTTCATCTACCTCGAAGTACTCGATGCCAGCTTCTCATTCGATGGCGTCATCGGGGCCTTCGCCCTGACGCAGAACCTGTTCATCATTGCGATTGGCCTTGGTATCGGCGCTATGTATGTGCGCTCGATGACCATCATGCTGGTGGAGAAGGGCACGCTTGCAGAGTATCGCTATCTGGAGCACGGCGCATTCTATGCCATCCTGATCCTGTCGGTCATCATGTATGTGCAGACGCTGTATCATATCCCGGAGGTCATCACCGGCCTCGGCGGTGCAGGTCTGATCGGTCTCTCGCTCTGGTCATCCATTCGGTACAATCGACGCGAACAGGAACATGGCGCCGAGGCACTTACTTGAGTTCAGATACGATATCGGGCCCTTTATGGGCCCGATTTCTCTTCGATACACATCATGACATAACCGTAATGAAACATGACTTTTAAAAGCAGGAATTAAGTTCTATTCAGAGTAATCTGCTGTCTTCGATTTTCAGGATTTTGCCATGGATCAGGTTTCCCCAACTGCGATGGACACGCCTCGCCGAGGCCCCAATCTGCCTTCTTGGACACTCACAGTCATCAATAGCTTTGACGTAACGCCAAAGATGCGTCGCGTCGTTTTCGGCGTCGAGAACGTCGACCAGTTCGAATACAAACCAGGACAGGACATAGTCTTCTTCTTGAATGATCCAGAAGGCGGCCATGGACGCCGGCACTATACCGTGCGCGCAATTGATCGGGATGCCGGCACACTCTCTGTGGACTTTGTCCTGCACGGCGATTCCGTCGGTCCAAGCTTTGCTCGGAATGCAAAGCCGGGCGATCAGGTCGAGGTGAAGGGGCCGCGCGGACGGGTCGTCTTCAAGCCGGATGCCGACTGGCATCTCTTGACCGGCGACGAAACCTGTATCCCCGGCATCCTGCACATTCTGGAAAACCTACCTGCTCAGGCACGTGCTTTTGCCTTCATCGAGGTTGAAGACGAAAGCTGGAAGCAGGATTTTGAGACTGAAGGCGAGGTTTCCATTGAATGGATTGCCCGCGGCAGTGCGCGCCCAAGCTCCGTGATGGTTGATCGACTGAGCTCCTTCGAGCTTCCTGGCGGACATGGGCAGGCTCTCATCATCGGTGAGACCAGCAATGTACGAGCTCAGCGCCATTATCTCATCGAACGTGGCTTCAGCCGGGATCGGATCGCATCGGAAGGCTATTGGCGTCCGGGTCGCAATGGCGGCCACGATCACGTTGACGATTGAGACGATACACCTGATCAGAAGAGGGCGGCGTCGAGGTCATCGTCCGACAGGACAGTGAGCGGCGCCTCCTCTGGCACAGCGGTTCCCAGAATGGTGGCGTGCAATTCACGCTCGGAGGCCATGGTGTAAATCCGGTTGATCCTGGGGCCGACGGTTTCGATGGCCGCCTCCAGGCCAGTTCTGTCGATGGGCTGAAGAGCTGCGGTGTGAAGCTCTTCCTGGCATCGATGCAGAATTTCTCCGAGATCTGCGCGAAAATCCAAGCGCTGAAGCGCAGCATTCATCTCCGCAACACCCGACGCACCCTCGCGTGCAAGGTTGGCAAGATCGCTGTCCATTGCCTGACCAACGGCACCGATGCGCTCAAGCGCTCGCCGCAGGCGCTCATCAAGGGATTCGGCTGAAGCGGTTTCTGGCGCATCGGACAAAAGTCCCTTCGCCGCCCCTTCCAGCACCTTCAGCTGTTCCAGGATCTGCTCAGCCGCTTCGTCCAGATGGCCAGCGAAGATGCGCAGTTCAGCCGTCACGACATTGATCGCCTTACCCTCCTCACCGATCTTGCCGCAACGGAGATTGGTGTTCAGCGCCATGTAGTGGATATCACCGCGGACAACCCGAACAATGCCGATGTCCTTCAGCAGCATTTCCACCGTAGACAGGGTGCGCCTTGTCATGAGGCCCGCCTCCTCTGCGACGGCCTCAATTTCGGTAACGGCAGAACGGGCTTGTCCGATACCCGTTTCCAGATCACGCAGTGATCGATTGGATGGCTTGTCACTCTCGCCAATCATCTCGCGCTGAATTTCGGTGATCTGGCCAAGTTCGTGGCGGAAGCTGGCAATGGTTTCGACGATCTTCGCTGTGTCGCGCTCAAAGTCCTGACGCGTCTGTTGCAATTGCGCGGCCACGAGTTGGCGGATCAGCGCCCTTAGCGCTTCCTGGGCCTCTCGGGTCAGAGAAGACGCCTCCGCCGATGCCAGATAGTCCTCAAGTATCGAGAAGGATGATTGGCAATGCTCGACGCGCTGACGCGTAATGTCGCCCACCTGCATGGCTGACAGCGTCGAGGCGAGCTTGTTCTGAATGCCCCGCGCAATGATCTTGACCTGCTCAGCACGCTGATTCAGCTCTTGTCTGTGAGCGTTGATCTGATCGACGCCGCGACCCAGCCCGGAAACTATGGACGGGATGGTCTGGCTATAGCGATCAAGTGTAGCAGAGCCCTTGCTGATAACGGGTCCAAGTCCGGAGCCCAGTTCAGCCAGCTTCTGTGAAAGACCGTTTACCTGCTGGCTGCCATCCTGGATGCGTTCGAGAATCTCTTCTGCGAAGCCCGCAAAATCTGGAACCCCGGCGCCCGTAATCTTCGCGGTGACTGCAAAGGTTCGCAGATAGCGCAGGGTTTCCTGCATCCGGCTGATTTGCGGGCGCAGCACACGTTCCGCTTCGGCAATATCCCGGAAGCCACTCTGGCGCTTTGCTTCAGCCTCCGTCAGGCTAGACAAGGCGGCGACTGTAGCCTCGAGTTCGCCCATGGTGGCATTCGCCGTCCCTTCATCGAGAGACCCGGTGAGCGCGTCCAGCGACGTCACCATTTTGTTGAGAATGTCGAGAATGGAAAGCAGAACCGCCCCGCCATCGAGAAAACGCTGCTCGATACGAGTTCGCGCCTCCTCCAACCGGTCCGCATAAGATGATGTCACCTGCGGAACGATCATCTCCTGTCTGGTTGCTGCCATTGCCACGCCATCTATCTCCGGTTTCGGACAGAATTGCCCCGCTCTCGCCCAGGAGGGACAACATCCGAATCGGGTTGCACGACCTGCGCGTGAAATTATTGGCGCAGCGGGCGTTAAAGCTTCGCCAATGGAACGTCTCATTTCCGCAGCTTGGTTAATTTTCTTTTTGGTGAATTACCCAAGTTTTCTGGGCACAGGAAATTATTCGATAGAAGTGAGCATAAATTATTAGGGTCTTGTTAAGCATCCGGAACCACATTACCCAAAGTTGAATCAGCGTCTATCAATAGGGTCCATTGACGATGAGCAGTAACGCCTCGGAAACGACACTCTTCTGGCACGATGGCCTTACGCTTCGGACCATCTCTAAGCATCATGATGAACTTTTATTAGCCCTGATCGCAAAATCAGCAGTTGCTCTCGATATCTCTGATGACGAACCAGCAGATCTCAGCTTCGTTCAACTTATAGAGTCAGCCCGCATCTTTGCCTCCACATCTGGCAAGAAGCTGACATTGCTCAGGCCCGCCACAGGTAACCTGCGCGACGTGCTCGAGCGGGGCGGGTTCCTGCATAACATATCGCCAGAAGATGCCAGCTTCTGGCTGCATGATGGAGTAAAATAATGGCCGCCAAGATTCTGACTGTTGATGATTCCGCCAGTATTCGCCTGACAACGCGCGTCGCGCTGAGTAACGCAGGCTATACCATTACGGAAGCCGTGGATGGGATGGACGGATTGAGCAAGATGCGGAGCGGTCAATTCGATCTGATCGTCACCGATCTGAACATGCCTCAGATGGACGGGCTGACCATGATCCGCGAGCTTCGCAAGCTCCCGGCCTATATGGGGGTCCCGGTCATTTTTCTCACGACTGAATCCGATAACGAACTGAAGAGCCAAGCCAAGGCCGCCGGTGCGACAGGCTGGCTGACCAAGCCCTTTGACCCGGAAAGTCTGGTCAAGATTGTCAAGAAGGTTCTCGGCAGATGAGTTTTCCCGATCCAATAGCGGTTTTCCGTACGGAAGCTGCGGAATTGCTTGAGCAAATCGAAACCGGTTTGCTGGATCTCAATCATGACCTGGCCAACAAGGATCAGGTCGACGCCGTCTTCCGTGGGCTGCACACCCTCAAGGGATCGGGCGCCATGTTCGGTTTCGAGGCGCTTGCAGCATTTACACACCACTGCGAAAGCGCCTTCGATCAAGTCCGCAAGGGTGTTGTCCCGGCCACGCACGACCTGGTCAGTGCCGTTCTCAACGCGACCGACCACATGCGCGCTCTGATCGAGGTGCCGGCGGGTGATCATGATGCTGCGAGCGAACATCTGCTTTCAACTCTCAGGCTTGCGGTCGAACAGGCAGGCAACCCGGACGCCGGGACCCCTGTAAAGCCAGCAGCAGAGCCCAGAATGACGCATTACAGGCTGCATTTCAGCCTTCCTCGCAATGCAATGGCCAACGGCACCAATCCTCTGCCGCTGCTTGATGAATTGCGCGAGCTCGGTGAATGCACCGTTGAGGTACACAAGAGCTGCATTCCTGCACTGGACGATCTCAGCGCGGGTGACCTCTATCTCTCCTGGACAGTAAACCTGAAGACGGCGCAGCCACGTTCTGCCATCGACGACGTTTTCATTTTCGTCATGGACGAGATGGAGCTCAGCCTCGAAATCGTTGATGCCCGGAATGAGCAGGCTGACGAGGCTTCGCCGGTAGCGGAAGCAGCGCCTACGGAGGCTAAGTCCAACAATGCCTCTGGCACGCCCGTTCGTGCCGAGAGCACAGCGGTTACAAAGGCGGCTCCTCAACAACAGGATGCCAAGCAGGCAAAATCCAGTGAGAATGTACGTGTCCCCGCAGAACGTCTGGACGAACTGATGGACAGGGTTGGCGAGCTGGTTATTGCCCAGTCGCGCCTCAGCCAGCTTGCCGGATCCAGTGGCGATCTTCAACTGCGCGCGGTGTCGGAAGATGTCGAACGGCTTTCCGGCGAATTGCGCGACACCATGATGGTCCTGCGCATGGTTCCGGTGGCGCAACTGTTCGGCCGGTTCCGCCGACTGGTACACGACCTGGCGATTGAGACTGGCAAAGCCATTGAACTGATTACGGAAGGTGAGACCACGGAGGTGGACAAGAGCGTGGTCGAACGTCTCGCAGATCCGCTCGTGCACTTGGTACGCAATTCCTGCGACCATGGTCTGGAAACACCGGAGGAGCGTCGTGCTGCCGGCAAGGATCCGGTGGGACGCATCTTTCTCTCTGCGCGTCAGGCAGCAGGAGAAGTCATCATCACGATTAAGGATGACGGACGCGGTATCAACCGCGAGCGCGTGCGCGCCAAGGCAGAAGCGTCCGGCATCATCGCACCCAATGCCGTGCTGGCAGATCAGGAGCTTCTGCAGCTCATTTTCCAGCCGGGCTTTTCCACCGCACAACAGGTTACCAATCTCTCCGGTCGCGGCGTTGGCATGGATGTTGTCAAAAGGACCATTGACGCGCTGCGCGGCTCGATCGATGTGACCAGCCATAACGGGACCGGTTCTGAAATCTCACTCGCCATTCCGTTGACGCTTGCAATCATCGATGGGCTGCTGGTGCGGGTTGGCGCCGGTCGCTACGTGATACCGCTCTCCGCCGTCGAGGAATGCCTTGAGCTTTCGCCGGAAGAGGACATGCGTTCTCGCGGACGAAGCTTCATCTCGCTGCGCGACAGCCTGGTTCCCTTCATCCGCCTGCGGGATCTCTTCAATACGAACACGACGCCAGATCCCTTCCAGAAGGTCGTCGTGATCTCAACTGGCTCGGAACGTGTCGGTCTCGTGGTGGACCAGATCATTGGCGACCACCAGACCGTCATCAAAAGCATGTCCAAACTGCACCATGATGTCGCGACCTTTTCCGGTGCAACCATCCTTGGCGATGGCGGGGTCGCCCTTATCCTCGACGTCGGCCATCTGGTCGCGGCAGGGCAGCACCAGGAGGCGCAGTTGCGCGCAGCAGGATGAGTGAAGCCATACGAAAGCTCCCGGACGAACTTTGGGGAAATGCCGAGGAACTGGAAGTTCTGACCTTTGATATTGCTGGCGAAATGTTTGCGCTGGAAGCCATCAAGGTTCAGGAAATCCTGGATCTTGTTCCAGAAACCAGTGTTCCAGGCGCGAAAGCGTTTGTAGGAAGCGTGATCAACTTTCGCGGAAAGGTAATTCCGCTTGCAGATATACGCCTGGCCTTCGGCATGGAGGCCACACGCACCACGATCGACAGCCGGATCATCGTCATCCAGCTGGATATAGAAGGGGAGCCGACGCTTGTCGGTCTCCGTACGGACAAGGTGAATGAAGTCACCACCCTGATGAAATCCGCGGGTGAACCGCCTCCGAGCGTCGGCATGCGCTGGCGTCCTGATTTCATCGACTGCCTCGTTCGACGCGGCGGGGAATTCATCATCATACCGAACCTTCACACAATTTTCTCGGCTCAGCGTGAACGCCCAGGCGGGACGTCGTTGCAGACCTGAGCCAAAAGGAAGATCGACATGCGGATAACCATAAAGTTAAAGTTGACAGTCGCATTCACGTTGATCGTTTTGATGTCGGCGGCAATGGCAGCGCTCTCTATCAGCAATCTTGCCACGCTCAATTCGGCAATCACAGACATCGTCAAGGGACCAGCCGAGAACCTTGCTGATTCCGGCGCGATGGGTAAAGCCGTGCTGAACAGCATTCGCTTCGAGAAAAACGCAATTCTTAACACCGATCCCAAGCGCATCCCGAATTTTGTCGAGGGCGCCAAGAATGCGCGCGCCGAGGTCCGCAAGAGCCTCGCCGCGCTTCAGGAAAGCAAAAACAAGGAGCTGCAGAAGCAGCTGCAGGAATTCCGCGCTACATTCGAAGGCTTTGAGCGTCTGCAGGATAGTGTTCTGGCACTAGCGGTTGAAAACACCGACGAATCTAATCGTAAGGCTGGTGAGCTTTCGATGGGTGAAGGTGCACAAATGGTTAACCGGATGCTGCAAGCAGTTGAAGCCGTAAACAAAGCGGTTGCGGATGAACTGGTCCAGATCGATGAGGAAACAAATCAGCTCTACGCTCAATCACGCACAACCCTGATTGCGGGAACAGCAGCATTGCTGATCTTCTCCTGCGCCGTCGGCATTTTCGTAGCGGTCGGTATCAATCGCGGTCTGCGCAACGCCGTTGGGGCGGTGCAGGGAGTTTCCGAAGGGGACCTGACAAAGCTTGCCGAGATCAAATCCCGCGATGAAATCGGCGATCTGCTTGGGTTCGTCAACACGATGATCGAGCGCCTCCGGAGCGTCGTGGGCGACGCGCTCTCTGCCTCCGACAACGTCTCCAGCGGTAGCCAGGAACTTTCTGCCAGCTCGGAACAGCTGAGCCAGGGCGCGACTGAGCAGGCTTCTGCTGCCGAGCAGGCCTCCGCCTCAATGGAAGAGATGGCCGCCAACATCAAGCAGAATGCCGACAACGCCGCCCAGACGGAAAAGATTGCCCGCCAGTCCTCGCGCGATGCGGAAGCCTCCGGCCAGGCCGTAAACAAGGCGGTCGGTGCGATGCGTACGATTGCGGAAAAGATCTCCATCGTTCAGGAAATCGCCCGACAGACGGATCTGCTTGCCCTCAATGCGGCGGTCGAAGCGGCACGTGCCGGGGAACATGGCAAGGGCTTTGCCGTCGTCGCCTCCGAAGTGCGCAAGCTTGCAGAGCGCAGCCAAGCAGCCGCTGCCGAAATCTCCACGCTGTCTGGCGACACCGTCCAGGTAGCAACAGAAGCCGGCGAAATGCTCAATAGGCTGGTGCCGGATATTCAGAAGACGGCGGAACTCGTTGCCGAGATTTCAGCGGCCTGCCGCGAACAGGATATTGGTGCAAGCCAGATCAACGACGCGATCCAGCAGCTCGACAAGGTGACGCAGCAAAATGCGGGGGCATCGGAAGAGATGTCGGCAACCTCGGAAGAACTCGCCGCACAGGCCGAGGAACTCCAGGCATCCATCGCGTTCTTCCGCGTCGAGCGGACCGGTGGGCACCGGACAACGACGACGGCCACGAAGACCCAGCGTCCTGCAGTTCAGCACAAAAACGCTCCAGCACGGCGGGTAGACAACAGCGTGGCTGGCCAGCAGTCCCGCGTCAAGGGGTTCGCGCTCGATATGGGCGGACCCGATGAGGAAGACGCACACTTTCGGCAGAGCGCGTAAGCGCTCTCCACCACTCCAAACCTGAGATAGGCCGTTCTGGGGGGATCGGACCGTCTCACTTTCCTAGCTCTTGAGGATCAGCGTGATGCGCCTGACTATCAAAACGAAGTTGACCGCAACCTTCGCACTCCTTTTGGGGTTAATGCTGACCACTGGAGGCTACGGCCTCTACGCCGTCAGCGACTCCGGCGAAACCCTCCATAATGTCATCACTGGTCCGGTCGCGCGCCAGGCAAATGCACTCACGATGGTCAAGGATCAGTTGGTGATTGCCCGTAACCAGCTGAGCTTGGTCGACGCCGAAAATGCTGATGAGATCAACCGCCTGATCCAGGAGAGCGACGCCAGTCGCAAGGCGCTAGCTGATGGCGCGGCTTGGGCTGCGCAGGCTGCTGAGACGGATGCCGGCAAAAAGGCTTATGCCGAGATTGTCAGGCTTTCAGGTGAACTGGGCCGGATCGACGACCAGATTCGCACCCTGATCAAGGCAGGAGATCAGAAGGCGGCGCTCGCTTTGGTGAAGAGCCAGAGCGCGCCCTTGATGGGGCAGATCGAAACCATGTTGCAAGGTCGCCTTGCGACCAATCGCAACCAGATGCAGCAGGCGGAAGACCATGCCGATGCCACACGATCAACGACGATACTTGTCGTTGGCCTGGGATTGAGTGCTGCACTTGCCTTGGGCTCGGTTACAGCCTTCCTGATCCTGAGAGGCATCCGGCGGGGTCTTTCATCCATACAAACAGCTGCCAGCGCCGTGGCTATCGGTGATCTGAACCTCAAGCTCGAAGTGAAGACCAATGACGAAATCAAGGATGTCATCGATACCGTCAACCTGATGACTGCCAATTTGCGACAAACTGCCGAAGTTGCGGATCGCATCGCCGAAGGCGATATCGGCGTGGCGGTCAAGCCACTTTCGGACAAGGACACGCTGGGCATCGCGATGGAACGAATGGTCGGCTATTTGCAGCAGACAGCCGCGCTTGCGCAGACCATTGCTGAGGGTGATCTCACTGTAAACGCGCGTCGGCAGTCGGAACAGGATGCTCTTGGCCTTGCGCTTGAAAACATGATTGCGCGCCTGCGTATGATCGTCAGCGATGCACTGGGGGCATCTGACAATGTCTCCAGTGGCAGCCAGGAGCTATCTGCCAGCTCCGAGCAACTAAGCCAAGGTGCGACGGAACAGGCTTCCGCTGCGGAAGAGGCCTCCGCCTCGATGGAGCAGATGGCGGCCAACATCAAGCAGAATGCCGACAACGCTGCCCAGACGGAAAAGATTGCCCGCCAGTCCTCACGCGATGCGGAAGCCTCCGGCCAGGCCGTGAACAAGGCGGTCGGCGCCATGCGTACCATTGCCGAGAAAATCTCGATCGTACAGGAAATCGCACGGCAGACGGATCTGCTTGCCCTCAATGCGGCGGTCGAAGCGGCTCGTGCCGGTGAACATGGCAAGGGCTTTGCCGTCGTCGCCTCCGAAGTGCGCAAGCTTGCAGAACGCAGCCAAGCAGCCGCTGCTGAAATCTCCGGCCTTTCCAGTGAAACTGTTCAGGTAGCAACAGAAGCCGGCGAAATGCTCAATAGGCTGGTGCCGGACATCCAGAAGACGGCGGAACTCGTTGCCGAGATTTCAGCGGCCTGCCGCGAACAGGACATTGGTGCAAGCCAGATCAACGAGGCGATCCAGCAGCTCGACAAGGTGATCCAACAAAATGCCGGCGCTTCTGAAGAGATGTCGGCAACTTCGGAAGAACTGGCAGCGCAAGCAGAAGAACTGCAGGCGTCCATCGCGTTCTTCAAAGTGGAGCGTGGCGCATCTTATAACCTCACACAAGCGCGTTCTGCCCAGGTTGCCAAGCCGGTTCGGCCTAGCGCGCAGAAGCCAGTAGCGGCCAGACGTCCGGATCATTCAGTTGCGGCCCAACAATCTCGCGTGAAGGGTTTCGCGCTGGATATGGGCGGTCCAGATGAGGATGATCACGATTTTCAGAGGATTGCCTGACATGGCCCAGAAAACCGAAGCGCAGTTCGTAACCTTCAGTCTCGGCGAAGAAATCTTCGCCGTACCTGTCGAAGTCGTCCGAGAAATCCTCGATCACGAGGATGCGTTCAAGATCCCTCATGGCCCAGACTATCTTCTGGGCCTCCGGGACGTGCGAGGCCAGGGTGTGCCCGTCATCGACCTTCGCGTTCGCCTTGGGATGACACCAACAGTCAAGACGTCTCATACACGTATCCTGGTTCTCGATGTTCCCGTCGAGAATCGCGTTCTTGCCCTCGGGCTGGTCGCGGACCGAGTTTTCGAAGTCGTGCCATTCCTGCGAGATCAGATCGAGGAGGCACCTGATATCGGGATTCAGTGGCGATCCGACTACATTTCCGGTGTCGTTCGCCGAAATGGCGGCTTCGTCGTCATCATCGACCTTGCCCGATTGTTTTCCGACAGCAGTAGCGCCCTGGCAAGCGCTACCCGCGTACAAAATGTAGCGTAACGGAGTCTTCGAGTTGAGTGTAGCCAGACAGGTTTCCCAGTCTCCGGATGACCGTTTAAGCAGGCGGAATTTCGATCGTCTGGCAAAGTTCATCTACAAGTACAGCGGCATCAAGATGCCGATCACAAAGGTGACTATGCTGGAAGGTCGCCTTCGCAAACGCCTGCGCGTGTGCAACATCGCCACGTTCGATGACTATTGCAATTATCTTTTCGAGCACAATGGGCTAGAAAGAGAAGCAATCTTCCTCATCGATGCGGTGACGACCAACAAGACCGACTTCTTCCGGGAGCCAAAACATTTCGAATATCTCATCGACACAGCCCTGCCGGATCTGTTGAGAGATATCTCGGGAAAGTTGAGGGTTTGGAGTGCGGCCTGCTCGATCGGTGCAGAACCTTACACACTGGCCATGGTGCTTTCCGAAGCACTCGGATCACGCGATCCCAACATGGATTACCAGATCATCGCCACCGACCTTTCCACGGAAGTGCTAGAGACAGCCCGGAAAGCAATCTATCCGGTTGGCATGGTTGATCCCGTACCCCGTGGTCTTCGCCGGAAATACGTGCTGGATCATGTCGACCGCGATAGAGGGGAGGTCCGGATCGACGTATCGCTCCGTCGCAAGGTTGGCTTTGGCCGTTTGAACCTGATGGACGAGGCATACCCCTTACGGGATATGCAACACATCATCTTCTGCAGGAATGTGCTGATCTATTTCGACAAGCCGACGCAAAAGCACGTTCTCTCCAACCTTTGCGATTGCTTAATTCCAGGAGGTTATCTTTTCATCGGTCACTCTGAATCCGCCACAGGGCTCGATCTGCCGATCAAGCAGGTCGCGAACACCATCTTCAAGCGAATCTGATTGATGAAGAAAAAGATCCGAGTTCTCATCGTCGACGACTCCGCCAGCATCCGGCAGACACTCACCAAGATCCTCTCCGAAGATGACGAAATCGAGGTGATCGGTGCGGCTACCGATCCGTTCATGGCAGCACGCAAGATCCGCGAGGAGATCCCGGATGTCATAACGCTCGATGTCGAGATGCCGCAGATGGACGGCATCACCTTCCTGCGCAAGCTGATGTCCCAGCATCCCATTCCGGTGGTCATGTGCTCCTCGCTGACCGAACAGGGCTCGGAAACGCTGATGCAGGCTCTGGAGGCGGGTGCAGTCGACATCATCCTGAAGCCGAAGATCGGCGCCGCCGATCAACTTGCCGAAAGCGCCGAGCGCGTTCGGACCGCCGTCAAGGGCGCCGCCCGTGCCCGAATGAACAAACTGAAGCGCTTCCGGAGCGAGGCTCCCAGTACAGTTCAGGAAAAGTTGACCGCCGATGCGATCCTTCCACCGGCTACCGGGGGGGCGATGGCAAAGACAACCGAGATGGTGGTGTGCGTCGGTGCGTCCACCGGCGGCACGGAGGCGCTGCGCGAAATGCTGGAAACCTTACCCGCCAATGCGCCTGGCATCATCATCGTGCAGCATATGCCAGAGAAGTTCACGGCGGCTTTCGCAAAACGCCTCAATGGCTTATGCGAAGTCGAGGTGAAAGAAGCAGAGGATGGCGATCCTGTTCTACGCGGCCATGTACTGATCGCACCGGGCGACAAGCACATGCTGCTTGAGCGTCGTGGCGCGCGCTACCATGTTTCTGTTCGTAGCGGTCCGCTTGTCAGCCGCCACAGACCATCCGTCGATGTACTGTTTCGCTCCGCCGCGCGAGCCGCAGGTGCCAATGCCATGGGCGTGATCATGACCGGCATGGGAGACGATGGTGCCCGTGGGATGGAGGAAATGCATCAGGCAGGTGCCTTTACACTAGCTCAGGACGAGGCATCATCCGTCGTATTCGGCATGCCAAAGGAAGCCATCGCACGCGGCGGCGTTGATCGTATCGTGTCGCTTCAACAGATCGCACAAGAAATCATGGCGGCAGACCGGCGCCGGTGAAATCTGGCGGCAAGGACTGGATCAAACCTCTGAAAAGCTATTGTTTTATTTGTTTATATACCGTTGATTAACCATGAAGACCGACAATGCAATCACACGATGAGCGTGCAGCAGCCGAGCGATGCAGCCTCATGATTTCATTGATCAGGATCGACCATGTCCGTTATCACCTTTGCCAACACCAAGGGCGGCGCCGGTAAGACAACCGCCGTACTTTTGCTCGCAACAGAATTGGCCCAGGTGGGCCACCGGGTGACAGTCCTAGATGCCGATCCGCAGTACTGGATGTCGCGCTGGTACGATCTATCGCAGCCCGTCGCACGCCTCAATGTCATCCCCTATGTGACGCAATCCTCGATCGACCGCCATCTGCAGGAAGCGCGGAAGAAATCGGACTATGTTCTGATCGATCTTCCCGGTGCACGCAGCCCGCTTCTTGCCAAGGCAATCGGGCTCTCCGATCATGTGCTGATACCAATTCAGGGATGTGCGATGGATGCACAGGGCGGCGCGCATGTTCTTGAGCTGTTGCAATACCTGGATGACAAGCTCGGGCTGAAAGTTCCTCATTCCGTGATCCTCACGCGGGTCAATTCAATGGTGACGACACGCGCACTCTTGGCCGTCAAAGGACTGTTGGCCCAGAAGAATGTGGACGTTCTCAACGTTCCGATCATCGAGCGGTCGGCTTTCCGCGACGTGTTCGATTGCGGAGGCACACTTCACACCATGGATCTTGGTCGGGTCAGCAATCTGGACAAGGCGCGTGAAAACGCTCGCCTCTATGCCGAGGATGTCATGCAGCGTGTTGCACGCACCCAACAAGCGGCAAAGTCGCGCACCGCCGCCTAAGTAGCTCAACCTTCAAGACTTCGGCCTGTCGTCGTCTTCCAGCACCCGCCAGGCCGCACCATCCAGATCGTCATACTGGCCGCTCTTGAGCGACCAGAGGAAGGCCGTAAGACCCAATCCACCCAAGGCCAAAGCGACCGGGATAAGATAGATCAGCATGTTCATGCTGCGTGCACCTCTCTGATTTCGCTTGTCGGCAACACGGCCTGCCGAGGAGCCGAATTCTCCCGTGACCTGACGATTCCATTGAGACGCAGGGCATTGGCCACAACAATCAGCGATGATGTGGACATTGCAATGGAGGCAATGAGCGGTGTTGCATAGCCGGCAATGGCAATTGGAACGGCTATGACATTATAGCCGATTGCCAAGGCGAAGTTTTCCCGGATGAGGCGACCGGCTTGCTTTGAGATGCTGATAGCCCTCGGCACCGCATCCAGCCCCTCGTGTATGAAGACGAAGTCGGCGGCTTGCCTTCCAACATCTGCTGCGGTGGCGGGCGCCATTGACACGTAGGCTGTCCTGAGAGCGGGCGCATCATTGATACCGTCACCAACCATCAGCGATTTTCTGCCGGTTTGTGTAAGTTCTGCAAGGGCTTCGCACTTGTCACGCGGCGTCAGTTCAGCCCGCCAGGCGTTGATTTCCAAGTGGTCGGCCACCCTTGCCACAGCGCTCTTCCGATCACCGGAGAGAAGAATGAGGTCGTGACCTTCGCGCTTCAGTTCCTCAAGTGCGTCAAGTGCATTGGGACGAAGCATATCCTCGAACAGAAACGACGCGAGCTCCCGTCCATCGAGCGACAGGACAACTTCGGAGTAGCCGCCAGTGTCGGTTTCCATCGATTCAGGGCAAGCGAATTTGCGACGACCCAAACGGTAAAGACCCTCTTTCGTTCTGGCCTCGATCCCCTGCCCTGCAAATTCCTCGACGCCGTCGAAGGCCAGCACAGGTCCGCCGCCGCTCGCACGGATCGCCTGGGAGAGCGGATGTCGCGAGTGGACGGCTAACGATGCCGCCATTGCCACATGTGCGGGTTTTCCTCGGCTTGAAACGAGGCGGGGCTTCCCCAAGGTCAGTGTTCCCGTCTTGTCGAAGACAATCGTTTCAACCTCAGCGAGGCGCTCCATTGCCGAGCCGTCCTTCACCATGATGCCATGTTTGAAAAGGCGTCCGGCCGCAACCACCTGCACGACGGGAACGGCAAGCCCCAAGGCGCAAGGGCAGGTGATAATCAGAACAGCAATGGCGATCAGAAGCGCCTGTTTCCAATCACCGCCGAAAATGCCCCATCCCATAAAGGTTGCGAGCGCCAGAACGTGGACGCAGGGCGCATAGATCTGGGCAGCCCGATCGGCAATACGCCGGTAATGTGCCTTGCCACCTTCAGCTGCTTCCATGAGCCCAATGATTTCGGACAGGAACGATTGACGTGCCGACGCCGTCGCCTCGATCACGAGAGCGCCGGTCAAGTTCATGGTGCCCGCCTGAACATTAGCTCCTGGGCCAACCGGGCATGGATCAGACTCGCCGTTGACGATGGAGCGGTCGACGTCGCTCCTGCCCTGTTTGATGATCCCGTCGACTGGCAATCGATCGCCCGCAGAGATGGCGATACGGTCGCCCGGCTTTACTTCATCCAGCGGACGATATTCACGCAAACCATCCTGCTGAATGACCATGGCGCCCCTTGGCGAAAGACGTGCAAGACCGACGATGGCGGAACGGGCCCGATCGCGCATGATATGATCCAGCGTACGACCAATCAGCAGAAAAAACAGGAGCGAAGCGGTCGCGTCGAACCATGCATGTTCGCCATGGTTGATCGTTTCCCAAAGGGAGACGGCATAGGACAGCGTGATCGCAAGCGCGATCGGCACGTCCATGTTCGTGCGTCCGTGCCTGAGCGCAGTCCAAGCCGACTGATAGAAGAACCGCCCCCCATAGATAAGCGCGGGGGCTGCAATGAAGGCCGAGATCCAGTGAAACAGGTCACGCGTCGCCGCCTCTGCTCCTGACCAGACAGATACAGACAGCAACATGATGTTGGCGGCGGCGAAGCCCGTGACTGCAACGCCGCGGAGAAGTTGTGACTTGATCTCATCGTCTCCCTCGAGCTCTGCGGAGAAGAGATGAGATTCGTAACCGGTTCGCTTCCAGATGGCCGCTGGGAAAGATCGCGGATCCGTTTCTTGTCCGGTCCCTTCGGCGGTCGCAGTCCAGACAATCGAAACGCGCCGCGTTGAAAGATTGACGCGCGCCCTCCGAACGCCCGGAACCTCGCGCAAGGCCTGTTCCACCGCTGTGATGCAGGCACCGCAGTGGACGCCCGGAACGCTGAGATCCAGTTGACGGTATCCATCGCCGACATCCCGGCTTGCCAGTATCAGTTCTTCGGAAGAAGGAGATGTGTGTGAGGTGCCGACCAGTTCAAGCGCAGCCTCGGTACCGGGCGCGCAGCAGCTCATCTTGCCTCTCCCATGACGGCAATCCGCTGCGAATGATGCAGGATGCGGCTTCCATCCTTAAGGGCGCTGATATCAACGATCCAGTGTCCCCCCTGCACGGTTCGTTCTACAGCGTAAAAGCCTCTGCCCAATGGCTGAAGTGTCTCTCTGAAATCCTGATGGTCGCCCACCGGCCGCTTGAAGATCGCAAAGACCTCATCTGCAAAGACCGGCTGCCCCATGGCATCGGTGATGAGGATTTCGATCTTCGAGGGTGTGACGGTCAGTACATTCGTCATGCCTGATGCATTCAGCTGTTTTGCTTCATTGACCTTCGCATTGAACTGCTGGCTCGCGACGTAGGTATTTTCGACGACGAGCCCGCTCCATGAATGGACGGCCTGATAGGCCATGTAGAAGTTCACCGATATGATCGTACCGAAAAAGAGGCCGATCACTCCCAGCATATGCCAGCCTGTAAAGGTGAAGTTGCCTGCATTGCGCGTTGTCATTTGCTGGCTCCCGGGGTGTTGAAGTTTGCGTGGTAGACATCCGTCTCGCCGCTGGCGCGGTCTTCCAGGACGAAGTTAAAGCCCTCTCTCGGATCAAAGATCGCCTTCTTGGGCAAAGTGACGAAGACTTTGAGTGGCGTTGCCTTGTCCGGATCCAGCGGAATGGCGAAGACGCGGTCCGCATAATCGGTCGAGATTTCGGGGATCTTCATTTCCGCGCCGGGCAATCCCTGCAATGACAGGAATACCGTGCGGCGTTCAGGTATCATGTTCAAAAGGCGCACCGTGTAGCCGTTGCGGATCGAACCATCCGATTCCAGAACAAATTGCGGGTTTCGGTCGTGGAGAACGTTGATCTCCAGACGATCGCGGCTGAGCAGGGCGACCAGCAGCGCAAGCCCCACCGCGCTCCAGATCCCCATATAGAGAAGCGTGCGTAGACGAAGCAGGATCTTCCAGTCGAAATGCCGGATCTGATCGACGAAGCTTCCGTCGGACTTGCGTACACGGTTCGGGTCGATGCTCGAGCGCCCACAGTCGGTCGCAAGCGCCATGTTGGACTGATATTCGTTCAAGGTAGCATAGGCGATCAGGCCGCGTTCGCGTCCGAGCTTGTCCATCACATTGTCGCAGGCATCGATGCATAGCGCACAGGTGATACATTCGAATTGTTGACCATCGCGAATATCAATCCCCATGGGACAGACTGCGACGCAGGCGTTGCAATCGACGCAATCACCGACGGTTCGTTCTTCCACTGCCGCATTTTTTGAGCTCTTGCCGCGCAGCTCGCCCCGCCAGTCGTTATAGGTCACAACCAGCGAATTATCATCCAGCATGGCCCCCTGGATGCGGGGCCAGGGACACATGTAGATGCAGACCTGCTCGCGCATCAGCCCGCCCAGCACATAGGTCGTCGCGGTGAGGATGGCGACCGTAGAATAGGCGACGAAAGCCGCATGGCCAGTGACAAAATCAAAGGCCAGCGAAGGCGCATCGGAGAAATAGAAGATCCAGGCGCCGCCTGTTGCAATGGCAATCAGGAGCCATGCCGCATGTTTGACAGTGCGCTTAGCCAGCTTTTGCACGCTCCAGGGTGACGCATCCAGCTTCATGCGCGCATTACGGTCGCCTTCGACAAAGCGTTCGACAGCCAGAAAGAGATCGACCCACACCGTTTGCGGACAGGCATAGCCGCACCAGGCGCGACCGACCGCAGACGTCACGAGAAAAAGGCCAAAGCCTGCCATGACCAGTAGACCGGCAACGAAAAAAAACTCCTGCGGCCAGATCTCGATCATGAAGAAATAGAAGCGGCGGTTGGCCAGATCCACCAGCACCGCCTGATCAGGAGCAAACGGCCCCCTGTCCCACCGGATCCACGGCGTCAAATAGTAGATACCCAACGTGATCAACATGACCAGCCATTTGAAGCGCCGGAAGCGACCCTTGATTTCCTTAGGAAAAATCTTCTTCTGGGCTTCGTAGAGCGGCTCGTGAGGCGGCGACGCAGCGGGGCGCTTCTCGGCCTCTGTCTTCTTCCGGTCTTTGGTGGATGGGGCTGTGTAAAGGTTCATGGCAAGGATCCAGTATGATCTCTCAGCCTTTTCGCACCGGATGCGAAAGCATACCTTGATATAGGTCAAGAATGGGTCCGCCGCGCCGGGATGTCGCACCGCGATGGACACCAAAGTCTCTTTGGCAAAACGGAAAAAAAGCCGCCTCTTGTCGAAGAGACGGCTTTTGGGACGGGTTCAATCTGATTCAGGACGGGTGTTGAACTCGCTTTCGTCCGGGAGATCGTTACTCGCCGCCACCGAGCGAATGAATGTAGACTGCCAGCTCCTTCACAGTCGTATCGCCGAGGCGCGCATTCCAGGCCGGCATGACGCCATGTTTGGGTTGGCGAATCTGGGCTATGATCTGCTCCTCACCCCTGACCTTCAGCCAGATGGCATCGGCAAGGTTCGGGGCTCCGAATTCGCGGTTACCCTTGGCATCCTGGCCGTGGCAGGAAGCGCAGTTGTCGGCGAACAGCTGCTTGCCGGGTTCAACGAGTGCGGCATTGTGCGGCTTGTCGGTCAGACTCACAACATAGGCCGCAACCTGCTTGATCTCATCCGGCTTCAGGATATCGCCAAAGGCCGGCATTTCGGAGGTTCGGGTTTCCGCATCATCCTGGAAGCGGATACCGTGCGAGATCGTCTGATGGATCTGCTCGATGTTGCCACCCCACAGCCATTCATCGTCGTTGAGGTTAGGATAGCCTGCTCCGCCGGCGGCACCCGAACCATGGCACTGGACACAGTTGACCTTGAAAGCTGCGGCACCGGCGGCAGTCGCAAATTTGGCCAGTTGAGGGTCGGCGAGAATGTCCTTCACCGGCGTCGCGGCGATCTTCTGGAGCATGTCGCCTTTCGCCGTCTTTGCTGCAGCCAGTTCTGCACTGAGTTCCGCGCGGCTCGAATACCCCCAGATACCCTTGGTGGCACTGGTGAGCATAGGCCAGGCAGGATAGACCACCGTGTAGGCCAAGGCCCATACGATCGTGGCATAGAAGGTCCAGAGCCACCAGCGTGGCAGCGGATTGTTCAATTCGCGGATACCGTCCCACTCATGGCCGGTGGTTTCGACTCCGCTGATGTCATCAATATGTTTGTCTGCCATGATCAATCCTCCTTCAGAGGGATGCTTGCAGCTTCTTGAGCCTGGCGCTTTGCGCCAGGGCGCAGAACGAAAAGGACCGAGCCGACGAAGAAGAGGGCCATTGCCAACAGCCCCCAGCTGTCGGCGAAGTGGCGCATTGCGGTGTAGACTTCCATGGGTCCCCCTCCTCAGCGATAGCCGGTGGCGTCGTCATAGGTCGTGAAGTCGACCAGCGTGCCGAGCATCTGGAGATAGGCAACCAGCGCATCCATTTCGGTGAGCTTTGCCGGATTGCCGTCAAAATCTCCAACCTTTGCCTTCGGATAGCGCGCCAGAAGGCCGGCTGAGTCTGCGTTGGGATCGGCCTGAGCAGCGAGGTCGGCCTTAGCGTTCTGCAACATTTCTTCCGAATACGGCACGCCAACCAAAGCATTGGCCTTCAGGTCCATGGTGACATCGGTCACCTTGAGTTGCGTTTCCTTCAGAAAAGCATAACCGGGCATGATTGATTCCGGCACCACGTCACGCGGGCGGATCAGATGCTGGACATGCCATTCGTTTGAATAACGATCGCCAACGCGGGCAAGATCCGGACCGGTACGCTTGGAACCCCACTGGAAGGGGTGGTCGTACATGCTTTCCGCGGCGAGCGAGTAATGGCCGTAGCGCTCGACCTCATCGCGGAAGGGACGGATCATCTGGCTATGACAGACATAGCACCCCTCCCGGATGTAGATGTTGCGCCCAGCCAGTTCGAGCGGCGAGTAGGGGCGCATGCCCTCCACCTTCTCGATCGTATTCTGCAGGTAGAAAAGCGGCGCGATTTCCACGATACCGCCAATCGAGACGACGAGAAGCGAGCCGACCAGAAGCAGGGTCGCATTGCGCTCTATAAACTGGTGTTTCTCCATAATGGACATGGGATCCACTCCTTATTCGGCGGGCTGAAGGGCGGCCGGGATAGCACCCGGTACGTTTTCACGCCGCTCGTAACCCAGGATGGTCATTGTGATGTTGAAGGCCATGATCAGCGAACCAGCGAGATACATGAGGCCACCAACGGCACGCAGCACGTAGTAAGGGAACATGGCCGCCACGGTTTCGGCGAAGGAATAGACCAGGAAGCCCTGATTATCGTATTCGCGCCACATCAGACCCTGCTGCACGCCGGCAACCCACATCACCGCGGCGTAGACAACGATACCGAGTGTGGCCAGCCAGAAGTGCCAGTTGACCATGGCCAAACTATAGAGCCGATTGCGGTTCCATAGCTTCGGCACGAGGAAGTAGACAGCGCCGAAGGAAATCATCCCGACCCAACCAAGGGCGCCCGAGTGGACGTGACCGATGGTCCATTCCGTATAGTGGCTGAGCGAATTGACGGCCTTGATCGACATCATCGGGCCTTCGAAGGTCGACATGCCATAGAAGGCAATCGCGATGACCATCATGCGAATGATCGGGTCCGTGCGGATCTTGTCCCAGGCGCCGGACAGCGTCATCAAACCGTTGATCATCCCACCCCAGGACGGCATCCACAGCATGATCGAGAAGACCATTCCGAGCGTTTGCGCCCAATCCGGCAGTGCCGTGTAGTGCAGATGGTGCGGGCCGGCCCAGATGTACATGAAGATCAGGGCCCAGAAGTGGATGATCGACAGGCGGTAGGAATAGACCGGACGACCGGCCTGCTTGGGAACGAAGTAGTACATCATGCCCAGGAAGCCGGCGGTCAGGAAGAAGCCTACTGCATTATGGCCATACCACCACTGAGTCAGCGCATCCTGCACGCCCGAGAAGGCCGAATAGCTCTTTACACCCAGAAACGAGACGGGGATCGCCAGATTGTTGACGACATGCAAGAGCGCGATCGTGACAATAAAGGCGAGGTAGAACCAGTTTGCCACATAGATATGCGGCTCCTTGCGCATCAGGATCGTGCCGAGGAAAGCGACCAGATAAGCAACCCAGACGACAGTCAGCCAAAGATCGACATACCATTCAGGTTCTGCATATTCGCGGCCCTGTGTGATGCCGAGGAGATAGCCGGTGGCGGCCATGACGATGAAGAGTTGATAACCCCAGAAGACGAACCAACCGAGACCGTCACCACCGAACAGGCGTGCACGCGATGTTCGTTGCACGACGTAGAACGAGGTGCACAGCAGCGCATTGCCACCAAACGCAAAGATGACGGCAGATGTGTGCAAGGGACGCATGCGCCCGAAGTTGAACCATGGTCCGAAATTGAGGTCGGGGAATGCGAGCTGCAGTGCAACGACCACGCCGACCAGAAAGCCGACGACACCCCAGAAGGTCGTAGCGATCGCGCCGTATTTCACCACTTCATCGAAGTAGCCGGAATGATCGGAAGCCGACGCCACCTTTGCAACGGAAGCGAAGTTGACCCGCCGAAGCAGAATGATTGTAAATGCCGCCAGGGTGAAGAAGAGCACCCACATATGTGCGGCAAAGAGGCTGTCGTTGGCAAAGCCAGCCCCCAGGAGGGCCACGAAGGCTCCCAGGGTCAGCGCCACGACGGGTATGGTATTGTTCATAGGAACATCCCCCAGAGACGTCAATTGCAGGATCCGCACCGGTTGGACCGAGGAACCCCTTCGCTTGGGAGAAATCACATTATCGGGAGAAGAGGGCCTTGATCTGAATCAACAGAGATTTCCGAAGTCCTGGTTGGATCTGAAATAATTCTCTCAGCCCATTCAGGATGCTTCGACACGATCCAGCTCAACGGCCTGCCGCTTCCGGCAAGAGAAGCAGCAGGCCGTGCCTGGGAGGCATGGGTAGCGAAGACTTTCAGCTTACGAGCGCGACAGGTCGCAGCCGCCGACGCTGTTCCAACTGATGGCCCGCAACGATCAGCGCGAGCGGGACCAGCAATGTCCAACCGAATCCAGCAACCAGGAAAAGGCTCGAAACGACAGCAAGCAGAGCGAGCAGCCTTGCGAACAGACCGCGATTGAGCCGAGCATAGCAGAGGATGACAGCCAGATAGATGACGATGAAGTTCTGGTTTGCCAGCATCAATCCATCCGTGATGGTGAACAGACCGAGGTGAAGCGCTGTGCAGATGCCCACATAGGCCACCAGCATGAACGCGAGCGACCGTCTCGGCATGCCATTTCCCGCGAGATGGCCCAGAAATGACGGCAAGATGTGGGCTCGCCCCGCGGAATAGATCAGACGACTGGCGGCAAATACCCAGGCGTTCACATTGGCCAGAACCACAAGAACAATGAGTGGATATGCGACAATTACAAGGGAGCTCCCATCCAGCAACCCCAGAAGCCCGGCAACGCCGTGGATGTTCAATCCCGATGCTTCGGCCCCTGAAGCAACAATGGCAAGTGCAGTATAGATTGCCGTTACCAGAACAAACCCGACCGCAAAAATCGTCTTGATCGCTTTTGCGCCGCCGGAAACCTCTTCAGTGCCGAAACTCAGATTCTCCCATCCCAGAAATGCCCAGAAAAGCACAGCGGCGGCGGTCCAGAGCGAGGAGATTGGGACATCCGGGAGAGACAGCACGTAGTGCCGGTAGGCTGTCGTTCCTTTTGCCAGCAAATCGGGCTGGCTGATGACAATGAGTAGGACGAGCAATACGAGCGAAAGCGCCGATGCAACGTTGATCCAGGATGCGGGTCGCAAACCAAAGAAATTCACCACGGTCGAGACGGCAAGAACGCCGATCGTCAACCATATGACCGAGCTTTCCGGCAGCCCGAAAATCTTTTGCAGATAAATGCATCCCATGTATGTCCCGATCGGAATACACAGCATGAACGTGATCGCAAAGATAAGGGAAACGGCCGTTTCCGCCCAGTCGCCCAAGGCCATCGCTGCATAGCGGGCAACGCCGCCGGAACTCTGGACGCGCAATGAGAGGCTGAGGAAGATGATGACGAGCGGAAGAGAGATCAGCATGGTCAACGGCCAGGCCAATGCGGCTGCCGCACCTCCGCCTGCCTCTATGGCCAGACCGGGAAGGCCAAGCAGTCCGGAGCCGATGATGGTGCATATGGCGAGGACGACGCCCTGTGGAACCGACATCGATTTCTTGAGTGACATGGCAATTCTCCACCCGGTCCTTTACAGTTCTTCCGGGCCGGGCGACGACTGGCATGAAAGCACATTCGAACCGCTCGGACCCGCTCACCCGTTTTCAACACGCTGCTGTTTCAGCTCTCCGGCGTAACGGCACGGCGCAGTCGGCCGCTTACCGTCAGATAACGGTCTTCAAGGGCCTCGACCTGCAGGCCTTCCAGCCCTGCGGCATCCAGTTGCGTCCGGACTTCCTGGCAAGTGTAGGAACTCTTCAGAGAGCTGAGATAGTGATCCTGAACCACACTCGATTCCTGTCCCACATGCAATTCTACAAGTCGGCGCGCCTCTTCCTCGTTGGCAGGCCGCCGCAGATCCCGGACGAAGATATGACAGCCGTCGGCCCCAAGACGACCGATCTCACGCCAGAATTGATCCGCATCTGCGACATGGTGCAACACGCTATTGCTCAGAATGACGTCGAAGAAGCCGTCTTCAAAACCAAGACTGCGCCCGTTGGTCAAAATCCAGTTGATGCCCTGGTGCTGCGTTGCAAGCCTCGTTTGTGCCGCGTCGCGGGCAATCGTCAACATCCGCGCCGAGATATCGGCGCCGAAGAGCGTCCAGTTTGGCGCATGATTGCGCAACCGCACCAGTACGTCTCCAGGACCACAGCCGATATCGAGCGCCCGCACCGATGGTCTGTCGACCGTAAAAACGATTTCTCTCGCCAGCGCCTCATGCGGAACACTGTAGTCCGCCAGCGCGTAGAAATATTCTTCCTCTTCCGTCATGTATTCCGGCTCTGGAATACGAAAAGCCAAACCTGCCATTGACTGCTCCCATTTCCCCATCAATCAGCGAAATCTTAAAGGGCACCTCATGGGAGGCGCCTCATTGTTATCTGGAAGCATGTATTGCGGCCATTCGAGATCGCCGGCCTGATAGTGACCGAGAAGCGGGCTATGCGAGATCCGATCATACAGATCTATGTTTTTCCTGATCTTTTCGCGCACCGCGTAGCCGCGCTTGTGGGCACCGGCGACCACGTCAAAACGTTCTCGCGGGTTGATGACCAGAACCATGGCATCACATAGGTTGCGGCTTAGCCGATTAACATTCTGGGGATGACTCACATTGATGAAGAGCTGCTGGCCGTCGAAGCACATCGACCAGTATTCCTGTTCAGGCTTCGTCGGCGTTCCGTTCACCCACGGAACTTGATCGTTGTCGATAAGATATTGGAGTGCTTCGACGAAGATCCGCTCGTAGTCTTTCGTGGTCGAAAGGTGCTCCACGGGCTGAAACAGAACCAACAGCGGGCGAGCAGTGTTGACTGAACCGTCCCACTTGGACTCTGCATTAAGATAGGCTTTCAACCCCTCGTAAAGCACTTCAAACCGGTAGGTTCCGCAATTGCTTTGGAAGGGGATCGGGAGGCAAAGGATGTTGCCTCGCTGATGCGCGTTTTGCGCGAATACGCAGGGGAACTCCGGTCCATCCTTGGGCTCGAAGCGCGAGGAAATCTGCTGCATCAAATGACCTGACCAATTCAGATCTGCCGCACTGGGCGCGCCCAGTGACTGAATATGAGAAGATAATAAAATCATATAATTACCCTTTGAAATGGGTCGCGACTGATGCCGTCATCGGTTATCGGTCATACTTGCCCGGCCGGGTGCAAACTTCACATTTGTGGTAAGATGTTCACAACGGTCGGATGTGACAGTATTGCCGAAAATCGTGCCAAATTGCCCTGCAAGGATAGTGAGTGATGGATTCTAAATCTCTCCCGCGTGTTACGATCCTCGCCTATGACGGCGTCAACCTCTTTGAGCTGGGGGCCGCGCTCGAAATATTCACCTTGAGCAATGCTTTTCAGCCTTGCTATGAGGTTCTTGTCTGCGCCGCCCGCGAGGGAGGCAGGATCTCGGCTGGACCGGTAAGCCTTGATGTCGAAGCAGGTCCTTCAGCGCTTCTCAACGCCCATACCGTCATTGTGCCTGGCTGGCTCGACGTTGATGGTCCGCCGCCTCGTGCGGCCATTCATGCAATCCAGAGTGTCAGCGCCAGGGGAGCAAGGATCGTATCCATCTGCTCAGGCGTCTTTCTTCTTGCGGAGGCAGGCATCATGGACGGGCGCCGGGCGGCTGTTCACTGGTCGCAGGCACGGCTTCTTGCCCAAAGATTTCCGCGCATACAGGTGGATTCGAAAGTTCTTTATGTGGATGACGGGGACGTGATGAGTTCAGCCGGACGAGCCGCCGGCCTGGATCTTTGCCTCCACATCATTCGTAAGGACCAAGGCGGCAGGATCGCCAGAGCTGTGGCGCAGCGAATGGTCATTCCGGCGCATCGCGATGGCGATCAGAGTCAATACATCCCTGCGTCGGCCCAGACGCAAGTAGACGGCCTTGCCGACCTCTGTGCGTGGATGGGGCGAAATCTGCAGAAAAGGATTTCAGTCAATGACATGGCTGCAAAAGCCCTGATGAGCCGCCGCACATTCATTCGCCGCTTCGAGGCGGCAACCGGCACTGCACCAGCGGAATGGCTTATACAACAGAGGCTGGCGCGCGCTCGCGAACTGCTTGAAGAAACCGTCATGCCCCTGGAACACATCGCGCTGGTTGTCGGCTTCGGGACAATCGATACCTTCCGCCATCACTTCCAGCGACAGTTTCATACGTCTCCGGCAGCCTATCGGCGGCGCTTTTGCTCCGACTCGGGTAGCTCAGGTGCCTGAGCTCTTCCGATCAATAGGTCAAGATGTCCCAGAAAAACGAAAAAAGCCCACGACTGCGGGCTTTTCGACTGGTCGGAGTGGAGTGATTCGAACACTCGACCCCCACGTCCCGAACGTGGTGCGCTACCAGACTGCGCTACACTCCGTGACCAGTGGCGCTCCTATAACCGAGGCCTACGGCTTTCACAAGCACTTGGCACGATTTTTTTAAGTCACCCGCAGTGGGGAGAAGTACTTTTCAGGAACCAATCCCGCCTTATTTCATTCTCTGGTTTCGCACTCTTTCAGGCGGCTCACATTGTATGAACAGCGAAGAGAATTCAAAGCAGAACGCAAGGGAAGCCGGCGACCGTCTTCTTGCGGAACATGTATCGGAAGATCCGTTTGCTGCGGCTTTCAAGGCAACGCGCATGCCGATGCTGATTACCGATCCGCGGCAACCCGATAACCCGATCATCTTTTCGAACAAGGCATTTTCACAGCTTACCGGCTATTCCCAGGATGAGCTGGTCGGTCGTAACTGTCGGCTTTTGCAGGGCCCTGAAAGCGACCAAAGAGCCATCACACAGCTTCGCGAAGCCATCGCCGCCGAGCGAAGCCTTGAGGTTGATATCCTCAATTACCGAAAAGATGGCTCGACCTTCTGGAATGCGCTTTTCATGAGTCCAGTTCGTAACAGCGAAGGCGAAGTCATCTATTTTTTCGCATCTCAGCTGGATTTCACGCATGTGAAAGACAAGCAGAAGGAACTCGCTGCGGCTCGCAGTTCCGCGGAGCAGGAGGTCGCGCGCCGCACCAAGGATTTGCGTGATGCCCTGGATGCAAAAACCTTGCTGGTTCACGAAGTCGATCATCGCGTCAAGAACAACCTGTTAACCATCGCATCCATTCTCAAACTGCAGGCAAGAACCAGTGCGGATACGACTGTTCAGAAGACACTAAGATCGGTTCTGGACCGTGTCGAAGCTCTCAGCACGGTCCAGAGGAAACTTTTCACGACCGCAGATGTGGAACGCTTCGATGTATCTGATTTCGCTCGAGACCTCATTACCGACATGATCGGCGCATTGCGACGTGACGACATCAAGGTTCATTTCGATCTATCACCAGTGCTCGTACCGGCCATAAAGGCATCACCTCTGGCACTCATTATCAATGAGCTTGTCGGCGATGCGGTGCGACGAGGATTGAAGGATAGCGGAGGCGCCATCGACATTTGCATCCGACGCCTGAACGGTCACTTCCAGATCCGCGTGAAGGATACGATGCCACCTGTCGATGTGGAGGTGGATAGCGAAGCCGAAGCCTTCAGTCGCACCATCTTGGAAACCTGTGCGCGACAGGTGAATGCAAAGATAGAACGACACCAACACCATCACGACACGATCGTCGATATTCGTCTGCCGGTCGGAAGCGTCGAGGAGAGCAGGAAAGCGTGAATATTCTGATTGTTGAAGACGAGGCCTTGCTGGCGCTGGAACTGGAAAGCGAGCTGGAAAATGCCGGACACACGATCGTGGGTGTTGCGATGTCGAGCCAGGAGGCAAAAGCTATCATTGACCGAGCGCACCCCGAATTCGCCTTCGTCGACATTCATCTGCTGGATGGTCCAACAGGCATTGATGTTGGCCGCCACCTCGAAAGCAAGGATATTTCCTACGTCTTCGTCAGCGGCAACCTGAAGCGTATCCCAGAAGATTTTGCCGGAGCGATAGGAGCGATCGAGAAACCCTATACGATGAACGGGCTGGAGAATGCGCTATCCTTCATTGAAACGTTCGTGCGCGGCGAAAATCGCGGCAATATCCCGCCGAGCCTTGTGCCATCGCCTTGGCTGCGCCAGCGACAGATGACCGAAAGCAGACAGCAACCCCAATCACAGTCATAGTTGCTGCTCGTTACCGCCCGACGCCGTGATACTCGAAGCCGTAACGGTGGACTTCGTCGGCCGGATAGACATTGCGCAGGTCAACGAGGACAGGCGCCTTCATGATCGGCTTCAACCGGCGCAGGTCCAATGCCCGGAATTCGTCCCATTCAGTAACGAGGACGAGGGCGTCCGCTCCTGCGGCGATGTCGTAAGGGCTGTCGCCGAGAGTGACGTTTGGCAGTAATTCGCGCGCGGCTTCCATACCCTCGGGGTCGTAGGCATTTACGAGCGCCCCATTGTCCTGCAACGCCTGAATAATCGAAAGCGAGGGGGCATCCCGCATATCATCCGTATTAGGCTTGAAGGTCAGCCCCAGCACAGCGATCTTCTTGTCGCGCACGGAGCCTCCGCAGGCTGCGATTACCTTTCGCGCCATCGCCCGCTTGCGGATATCGTTGACGGCCACCGTCGTTTCAATCAGGCGCACCGGACTATCATTGTCCTGCGCCGTCTTCACCAGCGCCATCGTATCCTTCGGGAAACAGGAGCCGCCGTAACCGGGACCTGCATGCAGGAACTTGTCGCCGATGCGCTTGTCCATTCCAATGCCTTTGGCCACTTTCTGAACATCAGCGCCGACCTTCTCGCAAAGATCCGCCATTTCGTTGATGAAAGTGATCTTCATGGCAAGAAATGCATTGCCCGCATATTTGATCAGCTCAGACGTCCGCCGATCGCAGAAAAACAGAGGCGCGGAGTTGAGATAGAGCGGACGGTAGACCTCACGCATCACCTCGCTTGCGCGTTCATCCTCCGAGCCGATGACGATGCGATCGGGTCGCTTGAAATCGGCAATGGCGGCACCCTCGCGTAGGAACTCCGGATTGGAAACCACCGCGAACTCAGCATCCGGGCGCTCCGAGCGGATGATCCGCTCCACCTCGTCACCGGTTCCAACCGGTACCGTCGATTTCGTCACGACAACCGTGAAACCGGTCATGGCGTGCGCGATATCCTTCGCTGCGGCGTAAACATAGGAAAGATCGGCATGGCCATCGCCGCGACGCGAGGGCGTGCCGACAGCGATGAAGACGACATCCGCTTCGGCGACCGCCGCTTTCAGATCCGTCGTGAACATCAGACGCCCTGCCTTGACATTCGACTTTACCAGTTCGTCCAGTCCAGGCTCGTAGATGGGAATGGTGCCTGCCTTCAGGGCGGCAACCTTTTCCTCGACATTATCCACGCAGGTCACATGGTGACCGAAATCGGCAAAGCACACACCCGATACCAGACCTACATAGCCGGCACCGATCATCGTGATACGCATGAAGAGCTCTCGCTTGACGTTCTCCCGCACGGGAGCATGAAGGGTTCAGAGGCTGGCATATAGGCCATGCGTTTAACTTTCAAATGTCATTCAGCTGCCGTTGACGAAAGTCGTGCGGGAAATCCCATGCCGCTGAAGCTTGTCGTAGAATGTCTTTCGGGGAATTCCCAAGGCCTCGATCGTACGCTTGACGTCCCCCTCATTTGCCTGAAGCGCCTCCCGTATCAGTTCCCCCTCGATTTTTGCCATACGCTCCGGCAGCGTTCCGGAGCCAACTGTGACGTCGACCTCCGGTCCCGACGGATCAACTGCGATTGTCTCCAGGCCCAGAACGAATCGTTCAGCGAAATGGTTGAGCTCTCGCACATTGCCCGGCCATGCGTGGTCCTGCAGATGGCGATTGAGAGACATCGTCAGCGGTGGCAAGTCGCGATTAAAGCGCTTGGCCGCGCGCTGGCAGAAAAAGCGGAAAAGCAGCGGCACGTCTTCCCGCCTCTCACGCAAGGGAGGAATCAACAGGCTGACCACATTCAGTCGATAATAGAGATCCTCACGGAAATCCCGTCGTTCCAGCGGGTTGCCAAGATCAACCTTGGCGGCAGCAACGACACGCAGGTCGACTGGCCTCACCTCGTTTGTACCCAGGGGCGTAACTTCTCGCATCTCCAAAACCCGCAGCATCTGGACCTGGGAGGCTGGCGGCATGCTTTCGATCTCATCAAGAAAAAGGGTGCCGCCACTGGAATGCTCAATGCGACCGACCCGCCGCTTCTGGGCTCCAGTAAAGGCGCCTGTCTCATGCCCGAACAATTCGCTCTCCAGAATCTGCTCGGGCAATGCCCCACAATTCAAGGCGACGAAATTGCCCTTTGAACGGCTACTCCATCGGTGCAGAAGGCTCGCCACGACCTCCTTTCCGGTGCCGGTTTCGCCCGTCAGGAGGACGTCCACATTTGTGTCGGCAATCTGGCGGATGGTGTTGCGCAGCCGCTGCATGACCGGGGTCTGGCCGAGCAGGGTTACATCGCCCTGTCCTTCATCCTGCACCGCCTCGCGCAGACGGCGGTTCTCAAGCACGAGCTTGCGCTTTTCAGCAGCACGCCTGACGCACTGGACCAGACGATCGGCGGCAAAGGGCTTGGTCATGAAATCATAGACGCCGGCTTGAATGGCGGCCACAGCCATGGGAATATCGCCATGCCCGGTCATGAGGATGACAGGTACATCGGGGTCAATGGATCGAATACGATCGAAAAACTCCAGCCCGTCCATAGCAGGCATTCGAATATCTGAGACGACGACACCGGAATAGTCGCAATCGAGACTGCTCAATGCTTCAAGCGCAGAAGTCCGGCTCGTGACGGTGAAACCAGCGAGATCAAGAGTCTGTGCAGTTGCTTTCAACAGATCCCGGTCATCGTCGACCAGGAGAACAGGTGTTGCATCGCTCATCTGTCAGCCCGCTTCAAATCAATGAGGAAGATTGTGCCCTGCGACGAGGTCTCCACCGATAGCTTGCCGCCATAATCCGTCACGATGTCCTTGGCGATGACGAGACCGAGACCAAGCCCTTTTTCCTTGGAGCTGTTGAAGGGCGAGAACAACTGTTCCTGGATCTCTGGGGCAATCCCGCCTCCATTATCCTCAATCCTGATATAGATCCTGTCATTACAAGAGGTAGCATGAACAAGCACCGTAGCGTCAGCGACAGGCTCGACTGCCTCCAGCGCGTTCTGGATCAGGTTGATCAGCACCTGCTCCAACCGAAGACGGTTGCCGATCGCATAGAGATCCTGGTCTTCCGCCCGAATCTCGACCCGCTCGAGGCGTCCTGAGAAACGGCTCTTCAACAGAACCAGTGCGCCCGCTATCGCTTCGCGTATATCCACGGGCTCGGCAGCAGATCGACCGCGCCGCGCAAGGGCCTTCAGATCTTCGGTAATGGATCCGATCCGTTCAGTCAGTCCGGCGATCTCCAGAAGGTTGCCACGCGCTGCGTCCTCTCGCTTACGGTCTAGATAGGTCATGGCATTATCAGCATAGGCGCGAATTGTCGCGACTGGCTGGTTGATTTCATGGGCGACACCGGCCGCCACCTGCCCCAAAATAGCCAACCGGTTTGCTTGAACCAGTTCCTCCTGGACACCCTGCAACCGGCTTTCGGTGGCCCTATGATCGGCAATTTCCGCTTCAAGCCGGTCTCTCGCCCGGCTCAGATCCGTCGTTCGCTCAAGAACCCGCCGTTCCAGTTCGATCCGGGCCGCATGCTCGGTCGCCATTCGACGAAGAGATGCCTGTCTACGCCAGATCAGAAGTGCTGCGAGGCCAAGGAGAGGCAGAAGGATGGCCATGGACAAGAGTTGCGCCTGCCCCACACCATTGTCGAGTTGCGGCTGGACGGGCAGCAGATATCTGAGAGACCAAGGCGTGGAGGGAACGGGGAGAGTCATTTCGACAAAGCCGGCAACCGACGTACCCGGGAGCAGGGCATCAATTGTAGCGGCATCCTCGGAGAGCTGTCGTTCTTGTGTGATCGGCAAGGGCAGAAGCGGTGCATCTCCAAATTGCAGGCTACTTCTGATTTCGGCCTGTATCGGTGGAGGCAAAGGCGCCTCGACCATGAAACGCCAGGACTCGATGCTGGTAATCAGCACGACGCCATGAGAATCCGTGACGTAGGTCGGGCGTTGCGCATCGCGCCAGTCTCGTTCCAACTGGTCGAACTCAGCCTTTGCGACCACGACACCGATTGGATTGTCCGGCGGACCCACCCGTTGCGAGATGTAAAGACCCGGCCGCAGGCTGATGCTGCCAAGCGCAAAGTGTTCCGCCTGCCCCTCCGCCATTGCACGAGAAAAATACTGGCGAAAACTATAGTCGACACCCACGAAACTTGACGGGTCGCGCCAGTTGCTGGAAGCAATGGCAATACCGCGGCGGTCGATCACGTAGATGACGGACGCATTTGTCACTTCCACGAGATCCTGGAGCTTGTGGTTCAAGGCATCAAGATGCTCCTGCGTCGGGGCGGTGAGCGTGTCTGCAACATCCCGGTCACGGGCCAGAACCAGCGGCAAAGCGCGCGGCCGTTCAAGCACTGCTTTGAGAAATGCAACCTTGAGGCCCGCATCGATACGACCCTGCTGTTCAAGATCCTGCATTGCCGCATCAATGGCGATGCTACGAACCGTCATCAGGGTGGCGGTGATGAGCAGGACAGCCACTACGGCGAAAATCAGCCATGGGCGGCGCGTCTGATGCACCGACGGCATTTCCCGTGAAGGATGAAACTCGCTGGAATCCATGTGCGGAAAATCACACAAACTACCTTATCACGCAATCCGAGCCATGCGGAAAATCGCACAAATGTGGCTTACCTTCTCCTGAGCCTATTATTTTAGAAAGTAAAATCAATATTATAGCAGAGAAATTCCATCTGGCACGCCCATTGCAACACTGGCCTCATCATCAAATGTCGCCTCGGGAGAACCATTGGGTAGGGGCGCGAAGGAGGATCAACATGGAATTGAATCTCGATGCTGCCGCCCCGCGCGGCAAGGTGCCGCTTTATCGGCAGCTATATGTTCAGGTACTGGTTGCCATTACCGCAGGTATCATCCTCGGCCATTACTATCCGGATATCGGCGCTTCGCTGAAGCCACTGGGCGATGCCTTCATTCGTCTGGTGAAGATGATCATCGCACCGGTCATTTTCCTGACGGTTGCGACCGGAATTGCCGGAATGACCGACCTCAAGAAGGTGGGCCGCGTTGCCGGAAAGGCAATGATCTACTTCCTGACCTTTTCGACGCTTGCGCTTGCTGTCGGCATGCTGGTTGCAAATGTCGTACAGCCGGGCTCAGGAATGCATATCGATCCGGCCTCCCTGGATGCCAAGGCTGTTGCCACTTATGCAACCAAAGCCCATGAGACCACGATCACCGGCTTCCTGATGAATATCATCCCGGAAACGATCGTCGGCGCGTTTGCGCAGGGCGATATCCTGCAGGTGCTGTTCTTCTCGGTGCTGTTTGGTATTTCGCTGGCAATGGTTGGTGACAAGGCCAAGCCTGTGACCGACTTCCTGCATGCAGTCACAGCTCCGATCTTCAAGCTGGTGGCAATCCTCATGAAGGCTGCCCCCATTGGGGCCTTTGGCGCCATGGCCTTCACGATCGGCAAATACGGCATCGGCTCCGTTGCCAACCTCGCTTTCCTGATCGGCACCTTCTACCTGACCTCGCTTCTATTCGTCGTCGTGGTGCTGGGTGCTGTTGCCCGTTACAACGGTTTTTCGATCTTTGCGCTTATTCGCTATATCAAGGAAGAGTTGCTGCTGGTTTTAGGAACATCTTCCTCGGAAGCCGCACTGCCGGGCCTGATGCAGAAGATGGAACGTGCAGGCTGCAAGCGTTCGGTTGTCGGCCTCGTCATTCCGACGGGTTACTCGTTCAACCTCGACGGTACCAATATCTACATGACCCTTGCGGCGCTCTTCATCGCACAGGCCACCGATATCCAGCTGTCATTCGCGGATCAGATCCTACTGCTGCTCGTTGCCATGTTGAGCTCGAAGGGTGCGGCTGGCATCACGGGCGCAGGCTTCATCACACTGGCCGCCACGCTTTCCGTGGTTCCTTCGGTTCCCGTGGCCGGTATGGCGCTGATCCTTGGCATTGACCGCTTCATGTCGGAATGCCGCGCCCTGACCAACTTCGTGGGCAATGCCGTTGCCACCATCGTTGTTGCACGCTGGGAAAATGAACTCGATCAGGCCAAGCTTCAGGAGGCGCTGGCCGGACAGGCCCCAGAGCCGGTTACCAGTGGCACCTTGCAGGCTGCGGAATAATTCCTCCCAAGGAAAAGGGCTCTTGTGAAAGAGCCCCCATGACGAGCCCGCTGGTTCATCCCGGCGGGCTTTTTCACGTCCGATCGGATCACGGACCGTTCACAAAAGCCAATATCAACTGATGAACGGCGCCACCGTCGCTCAGCTCGATCCGATCAAACTCTGCATTCTTGGCACGCTCCGCCTTGGAAAGCTCGCCAAGACGTTTGGTCAGAACCTCACGGATACGTTTACATTCTGGATCATTTTCAACCCGCAAACCGAGGCTGAAATCCTGTATCTGCTGCACGAGCTCCTTGGTAAAGCCACCATGGACACGCTCGTGTTTCTCAACGCCTGCGATGAAACGAGCCCAGTTCTGCGCAACATCGGGCGGCAGCGGATTGGCGGGCTTCGGCATGGTATAGGTGATGACCAGCTTCGGTATCGCCACAGTAATGGCGCAGGCCGTGCCTTGAACCTCGTATTTGCGCGTCCAGGTCAGCTTGAAACTGGTATGAGCGATGGCCTGCACACCGGCCTGCGGGCCTTTTTCGCCGATAGATCGATAGAGATCAATGCCCGTCTTGCCGGAAATGGCATAGGTCTTGATCTGCTCGACCGCCTGCCAGTCCGCAGCCGTGGCCTGTGCGCCAAGCGCTGTCAAAGCACTGATGGAAAAGCCAATGAAAAGCGTCGCTGTCTGAAGTCGCACTGTCTGTCTCGCGCCGAGATTAACCCGGCGCGACTATTGCTGCCTAAGGAGAAACAAGGCAAGCCCTGCCTCATCCAATCGTCATCAGGCTCGCATTACCGCCTGCTGCTGCAGTGTTGATCGAGGTGGACACTTCCTCCAGCAACCAGTTCAGGCAATAGGCATCGGGCTTCGCCATCTTCTGTGATGACGCAGCCTGTGCAAGGACCAGCGGACCGGGAAGTGCTACCAGGCGCCGAAGCGCTTCTGTCAGCAACTCTCCCTCCCCCTCGATCAAGGCACCGGCGAAAGGCGCATCCGCTTTCCAGTCCTTCGTGCGTTGCAAGCGTGCAGTCACGCTCATCGGAAGCGCGTGAAGCAGGTCAGCGAACATCGGGTTACTGATGTCGACGACGGCGATATTCCCGGTCGCAAGGGCCGCAGCCAGTTGCTGATAGAGACCGGTTTCGGTTTGCGGAACCAGCAGCACGCGACCTCTTGGATGCAGGGCATAAAGGTTTTGTTCGCCAACGGGTCCTGGCAGCTGTAGCTCAAGCCCCAACGCCGAAGCGCCGCCAATCGTGCGCGCCAATTCGGCGGCTTGCGTCTGCTGGCGATCATCAAGCCAACGGGCAAAATCGCTCAAGGCCGCGTCACGATGGACAGAGCTCAGCTGCGGCGGCACCGGCGGTGTCTGGACAAGACGACCGAGATAGAGCGGACCACCGGCCTTTGGACCGGTTCCGGACAGACCACGGCCGCCAAACGGCTGTACACCCACAACGGCACCGATGATGTTACGGTTCACATAGCGATTGCCGGTCTTCGCGCGGCTGAGCACGTGAGCGATGGTTTCATCCAGGCGCGTATGGAGGCCGAAGGTCAAGCCGTATCCCGTTGCATTGATATCGTCGATCAGCCGGTCCAGGTCGTTTCGCTTGAAACGGATGACGTGGAGGACTGGACCGAAAATCTCACGCTGCAGATCCTTGATTGAGGTCAGTTCCACAATCGTGGGGGCAACGAAGGTGCCGAGTTCAGTTTCCTTCGGCATTGCCGCCTGATGGATGGTGCGCCCCAGAATGCGCATGCGCTCTATGTGACCTTCGATAGTCTGGCGCGCCTCTTCTGTGATGACCGGGCCAATATCGATGGAAAGCCGATCCGTTCTGCCAATAGATAGCTCGGCAAGCGCGCCCTTCAGCATTGTCAGAACACGATCGGCAACGTCGTCCTGCAGGCACAAGACGCGAAGTGCCGAGCAGCGTTGGCCAGCACTATCGAATGCGGAAGCAATGACGTCGCCAACGACCTGTTCGGCCAGAGCGGACGAATCCACGATCATGGCATTCTGACCGCCCGTTTCAGCAATCAGTGGAATGGGCTTGCCTGTAGCGGAGAGACGGCCCGCCAGTTGCTTCTGTATCAGCCTTGCCACTTCCGTCGAGCCGGTGAACATGACGCCCGCGGTTTCGGGAGCAGCCACAAGAGCAGCACCGATGCGACCATCACCCGGAAGAAGCTGGATGACGCTTCTTGGAATACCTGCCTCATGCAGAATCCGAATTGCTTCGTAGGCAATCAGCGGCGTTTCTTCCGCCGGTTTGGCGAGAACCGTGTTCCCGGCAACCAGAGCAGCAGAGATCTGGCTGAGGAAGATGGCGAGCGGGAAGTTCCACGGGCTGATGCAGACAATGGGACCGAGCGGCAGGTGCGTTACGCCAAGGGTCCGGCGCGCCTGTTCCGCATAGTAACGCAAGAAGTCGACCGCTTCACGCACTTCGGCGATGGCATTGGGAAGCGACTTTCCGGCCTCCCGCATGATCAGCGGCAGCAGGTGATCCATGCGCTCTTCCAAAAGAACGGCGGATCGATCCAGCAGATCGGCTCGCTCGGAGGCTGTCACAGCCTGCCAATGCGCAAGAGCTTCAGACGCAGCTGTTGCGGCCTGAACGACGTCCGGCGCGTTGACAGCGATAACACTTCCAACCCGATCGCGATGGTCGGCAGGATTCAGAACAGGCTGCTCTTCGCCGAGGTCTGGCTCGAAGGCAAGAAGCGGCCTTGCCTGTACGAGAATGGCTGCAACTGCCTCGAATGAACTTGAAAGGCTCTGAAGGGTCTGTTCGTTTGAAAGATCAAGACCGGCAGAATTCAACCTGCTCTTCCCGAAGAGTTCTCGGGGCAACGCGATCTTGTCATGTTTGGATCCAGGTTTGACCTGAGCGCGCGTGACTTCGACCGGATCGGCAATCAGGTCATCAATGCTGACCGTTTCGTCCCCAATGCGATTGACAAAGGATGAGTTGGCACCGTTTTCAAGAAGACGGCGTACAAGATAGGCCAAAAGTGTCTCATGTGTGCCTACCGGCGCATAGATGCGGCATGGGCGCGCCAGCTTGGCCGGATCGACAACCTCCTCATAAAGAGGCTCGCCCATGCCATGCAGGCACTGAAATTCATAGCTACCAATGGAAAATTCCGGCCCGGCCAATTGATAAATGGTGGCCAGCGTCTGGGCATTATGAGTGGCGAACTGCGGGAAGACCAGATCGCGCGCTGCCAGCAGCTTGCGCGCGCAGGCGATGTAGGAAACATCCGTATGCACCTTACGGGTAAAGACCGGAAAATCCTCTAGACCGTCCAGTTGCGCACGTTTGATTTCAGCATCCCAATAGGCGCCCTTGACCAGTCGCACCATGATGCGGTGTCCTGAGCGGCTGGCAAGATCGATGATGAAATCGAGGACATACGGGCACCGCTTGCCATAGGCCTGCACCACGAAGCCGATGCCGTCCCAGCCTGCAAGTTCAGGATCGAAGCAGATTTCTTCGAGAAGATCGAGCGAAAGCTCAAGTCGGTCCGCCTCTTCAGCGTCGATATTGAGGCCAATGTTGTAACCCTTTGCCAGATGACATAGGGCTTTCACCCGTGGCAGAAGTTCCGCCATGACGCGTGCCGCCTGGGAGCGCGAATAGCGTGGATGCAAGGCAGACAGCTTGATGGAAATGCCTGGACCGGCATACACTCCACGCCCATTTGCTTGCCGTCCAATAGCGTGAATGGCATTCTCATAGTCGCGAAAGTAACGCTCGGCATCGGCCTTCGTTGTGGCTGCTTCTCCCAGCATGTCGTAGGAATAGCCAAAGCCCTTCTGCTCCATCTCGCGGGCACGACTCAGAGCTTCATCGATCGTCTCGCCGGTAACGAACTGTTCGCCCATCATGCGCATGGCCATATCGACGCCGCGACGGATGACCGGCTCACCGCAACGGGCAATCAAACGGGTGAGCGCTGCCGTCAGGCTTCGATCATTCACGGTCGCGGTCAGCTTGCCGGTCACGACAAGACCCCAGCTTGCTGCATTGACGAAGAGCGACCTCCCGCCGCCGACATGGGATTTCCAGTCACCATGGGAGATCTTGTCGCGGATCAGCGCATCGCGTGTCGCCATGTCGGGGATGCGCAGGAGTGCCTCCGCAAGGCACATGAGCGCCACTCCCTCCTGGCTGGACAGCGAGTATTCGTGGACGAGGCCTTCAACGCCAGAGCCACGATGCTTTCCTCGAAGAGCAGTTACCAGCGTTCTTGCAGTTTCGCGCACTGCCTGCTTCTGCTGCGGTTCTAGACTGGCCTCATCGAGAAGGGGCAGGACGCAATCGATTTCCGCACGGCGATAGGCATTGGTGATCGCCTGCCGCAGTTGCGATGGCGGCCGGAGCGACGGAGCAAAATCACTGAAAGCGGGTTTGAGAGCATAGGGGTCTGCGACCGACAGCGGAGTTTGCACAGTCATGGCTCAAGCCTCGTATCAAGGGAAACAGTGGGAAAATAATACTACGGCAAACCCCAACACGAGAGACTATTCTGCGCATTGTTTTCAGGTATTATAGCCTGATACGGGCGTGAAGGCAGGCAAATTCACCATGGAAATTCGCAAAACAAGCGAACTCGACGCATTCGATCTGAAGATACTGGATGTTGTGGCCGCGGATGGCCGGATCTCGGTTACGGAGCTCGCCGAGAAGATCGGCCTATCGAAGACTCCGTGCAACGCTCGCCTGAAGCGGCTTGTTGATGAAGGCTATATTCTGGGATTTCGTGCCGTGATCAATCTGCCAAAACTGGGACTGGATCACGTCGCCTTCGCGGAAGTGAAGCTTTCCGACACGCGGGAGAAAGCGCTCACCGAATTCAATCAGGCCATTTCAAGAATCAAGGAAGTGGAAGAGTGCCACATGATCGCGGGCCGCTTCGATTATCTCATCAAGATCAGAACGCAGAGCATCCGGCGGTATCGCGAAGTGTTGGGAGAGAAGATCTCCAGCCTGCCCTATGTCGCCAGCACATCAACATCTGTCGCAATGCAATCAGTCAAAGAACGATGAAATACAAAAATTGGGCAACAATGCTGCCATTTTAATCACTGATCGTACCAAATTCCAGCAAAGTGCCCTCGTCAATTGGGCGGAATTCTGGCTTCATGATCATGCTCACGTCAGATGACGCGAGTTTTCCCCCATATTGCCCTGCTTCGGTGGGGCTTTTTTTTGCCCAAGAACAAGGCTCTGTGGTGGCCGATCATCCGGCCACCGACTTTAAGGGATGGACGGGTCTTACAGGACCGCGCTTCCTGCCATGAAGGCGAGAACCAGAAAGATCAGGAAGATCACGATCGCAATGAAGAAGAGGACGCGGGCAATCGTGGCCGTCGCGGCCGATACGCCTGAAAAGCCCAGAAATCCGGAAATCAGCGAGATGACGAGAAAGATGAGTGCCCACTTCAACATGGAATAGGTTCCTTCGATGGATTGTATCCATCAACGGAATGAGAAGCATCTGGTTCCACGACCGAGTTTGTTCCCGTCATAGAACGCAAACTCGGGCATGCATCTGGTTTTCCTTGCGGTCGGAGGATAGTTAAGCCACAGGCGAAAGACACAAACGACACCTTGTGTTCATGATTCCTGCGGAGATGGATGATGCAGACCAGCCCAATCTTACAGCGGGGATTGAAGTCGATAACAACGGCAGGACCTGCAATCATGCTGCTCGGCATGGTTCTGTTTGCGTTGAACGACGCCATGGGCAAATGGCTCGTCGCCAGCTACGGTCTCGGTCAGGTCATTCTCCTGAGAAGCGTCGCGGCGCTCGTTATCCTGGCACCGTTTCTGTGGCTCGGGGGCAAGCGGGCGATCATGCAAGCGAAGCGACCGTGGCTGCAAGCAGCACGCGTCTTTTTCTCGACAGTCGAGATCTTCTGCTTCTACTATGCCGTCATGTACATGCCGCTCGCGGACGTGATGACCTACTGGTTGGCGGCACCGATCTATGTGGCGGCCGCGTCACCATTTATTCTGGGTGAGAAGGTCGGATGGCGCCGATGGCTCGCCATTGCTATCGGTTTCGTCGGCGTGATCGTGACGCTTGAACCGTCGAGCGCAATGTTCACCATGCCGGCGCTGATTTCGATCGTCGGCACTGCCGCCTTTGCCTTCATGCTGATTTCCGGCCGCAGCCTGCGTAACACGCCGGATACGACGCTGGTGTTCTTTCAACTGGCTGCATCCGGGATCGCCGGTCTGTTCATTGCGCCGTTCGACTGGGCTCCCTTGAAATCGACAACCGAAGGCCTGCTTTTAGGACTTCTGGGTATCGTGGCCATGTGTGCGCATATTCTCGTCAATCGCGCCCTGAAGATATCCGATGCCGCGACGGTCGCGCCGCTTCAGTACACACTGCTGCTCTGGGCGGTAATCTTCGGTTGGGCCTTCTTTGGGGAGGTACCACGCCTGCCCATGATCTTTGGTGCAGCCCTGATTGTGGGCTCAGGTTTGTTCATCTTCTTCCGCGAGCAGCAACTGAAGAAGCGCGACAAGGTGCTGCCAAGCATTCCGGAATAGGACAAGGCATTGCACTATTCCGGACTGTTCGCCTTTTAGAGGAGGCCTCGGCGTGCGAGATTCTGGAACAAGGCCGTAGAGCCGAAGGTCCAGGGCGGGCAAGCATCTGACCGGTTAACCCAGTTTACCAGGCGACCGAGCCGCGGCGTTGCAATCTCCACTCTGTCACCAACTTCATGCGTGAAACCCTGTCCCTGCCCGCGCCGGTCCTTCACGGGTGCAAACATCGTACCCAGGAAGAGCACTGCACCATCGGGATACTGATGATTTCGATTCAAGAGTTGTGACGCAAGGTTGGCCGGACTGCGGCTGATGGCTGACATGGCACTCTCACCCGTCATCTGGAAACCATCTTCCCCCTCCACCAAAAGCGAGACCTTCACCTGGCCGAGACCCTCCAGGGTGAAACGGTCATCGAAGAGGCGGATGAAGGGTCCGATGGAGCAGGAGGCGTTATTGTCTTTCGCCTTGCCCAGAAGGAGCGCCGAGCGTCCCTCAACATCCCGCAGGTTCACATCATTGCCCAGTGTTGCGCCGATGATTTTTCCGTCTGAGCGCACGGACAGCACGACCTCCGGTTCGGGATTGTTCCACTCGGAGATCGGATGAATGCCGACCTCGGCGCCACAACCGACAGAGGACATCGGTTGAGACTTCGTGAAAATTTCCGCATCCGGACCAATACCGACTTCCAGATACTGCGACCAGAGGTTCATCTCCTTCAAGAGCGCCTTGACCTGTGCGGCCTTTTCCGAGCCAGCCGCGACCCCCTTCAGATTGTCACCTATCACGGGCGCCAAACGTTGACGAATTTCCAGAGCACGCGATGCATCACCCCTCGCCTGTTCTTCGATAACCCGTTCCAGCATACTGTCGGCAAAGGTTACACCTGCGGCTTTGATCGCCTGAAGATCAACCGGCGCCAGGAGTTGCCCGGCTGATTCGTCAAGAAAGCTGTCCAAAGAACCGAGATCCTGAAAGCTGCCAGACCTCAATGCGGTAACGAGATCCTGTCGCTCGAGAAGGGCAGACATTGTCGGGCCCAGTGGCGTGATATCCAGAACATGCGCATTCCGGACAAGAACCAGGCATGGACCGTCCTGCGCTTTTGACCAGACGCGTCCGACAAGAAGCGCCTCCGGCTCATGCGGCAGGATCATTTCACTCGTCAATGCAATGCGGGTCACCCGTTTTCCTCCCTTGGAGTCCCAATTCAGCGTAGCACCCGGTTATTCATGGCAGCACGCAATCATCAGCCATGTCTAATTTTCAGACCATGCTCTGTCCAGCCGGTTCCCTGAGCAATCATCAGCTGGGCAATTCCGTTGTCTTTCCGATGTCCAGGAACAGCGCAGTCATGATTCGCAGACCTTCTCCCGCAATGGACACCAATGCATGTTCATTGGGTCCGTGCTGGCCACACTCTGCGTGCGAATGCGGTATCCAGATCGTCGGAAGGCCAAGAATGTCAGTAAAGACATCATTCGGGAGCGATCCGGCCAGATTGGGCAGAAGATGTACCGATTTTCCGGTGGAGCGCACGATGGACTGCTCCACGAACCGCACCCAGGGATGATCCGGCGGAAAGCGTGTAGCCTTGAAGGGAGCATGGCCGACTGCATGGACCTCCACCATCGGGAAGCCATGCGCATCAAGATGCCTGCGGAGAGACGGAAGGAGCTCGTCCATGTTGGTACCAACAACAAATCTCAGCTGGCAGGCCGCACGCGCGGTGCCACAAATTGCGTTTTGCGGTGCTGTAATGTTGCCAGCAGAGATGGCGAGGACTGCAAATGCATTCCAGCCGAAGACCCTTTCGGCGGGCGTCAGGCTCTCCTCGCCCCAATCTGCATCATGGCGTCGGTCCGGCAGTCCTCGGAGTGCCGCGCGGATACTTTCCGTCAGACTGTCCGGTCGCCACTCGGGGATGAGAATTTGACCGCGAGAGTCCACAATGGTGGCGATGGCATGGGCAAGCAGCGTGACCGGATCGGCGAGAAGGCCACCGAAATTGCCCGAATGAAACTCGCCTTTGCGCAGATCGACCCGCAATTCGAAGGATACGCCACCACGCGATCCCATGAACATGGTGGGAATATCCGCCTGGAGGCGAGGTCCATCGGAGGCTATCAGAACATCGGCAGCCAGATGTTGCCTATGGGTTTCGCATAACTGGTGGAGGCCCTTCGACCCGGTCTCTTCACCCATTTCGATCAGAAGCCGAACATTGAACCCGAGAGAACCGCGATGCTCAATGATATGGCGAAGCGCCAGGATATTGATGAGATGCTGGATCTTGTTGTCCGCTGTTCCGCGGCCGTACAGTCGATCTCCTTCTCGGGAGAGAACGAATGGATCCAGACCGGAACGCCAGCGTGCTGCCTCGCCATTGCAGACATCGCCATGGCCATAGATGAGAATCGTGGGCCGCTTTTCGTCCTCGATACGCTCAGCGACCAGGAAGGGGCCACCGCTCCCGGTCGGATTGTCCAGGATCCGGCAATCGAAACCCATGGGCTCGAGGAGGGGCAGCATTTCCTGTTGAAGATAGGCATAGAGATCCTCAACCTGTCCTTCCGACTGACTGACGGATCGACGCGCAACAAGCTGCGTGAGAAGCTCGAAAAATGCCCGGTCTTCCGCAATGGAATGCGCCGTATCGACAAGCTGCTGATCATTCATGTCTTTCAACTCCCATGAAGGACACCAGACTATCAGCCAAGGAGCGACACGGCCAAGGGCGAATTCACCTCGTTCTGACCACCGAGAAGGAGGATGCGTCCCTCGCCGACGGATCCACGATCTGCTTCAGCAGGTTGGCGTAGTCAAGAACGAGACCCGGCGTCCAGCACATATGGTGCGCCCGCGATCTGAGGTAGCTTGCCTGCCAAAGCGCCGGATGCACGATGAGCCTGGCCAATTGCAGCCAAGGGTGACGCGTGCGCAGATTACCTTCAAGCGCGAGTTCCAGCGCATTCGCCACGACGATCGAGCAGTTTCTGTCTGTTATGTTGTATGCCGTATTTTGCCGATAGGCATTCCAGTAGGCGCGGACAGCGTCAACATTTCGCGTCCGGAACTCAATGGACTGATCAGCGGGAATCCAATCCTCGCACTCGAAAGTATAGGACGGTGGAAAGAGTCCGGGCATATCCTTGTCGCGTCCGGAATAGAACACATTCGGAAGATCGCGAATACCGGCGCTGATTTCGGCCACCGGCCAATGGCTCAGGTAAAGATCGGAATCAATACCGAGTGCCGCATGACCCGCAGATGGCTTACCACCTTCCCCAAATGTCATCAGGTACCGATCGACCAGAGGCCAGCTCGCCGAACCCGCGACGGCAACCTTCGGCGTCCAGATATAGAGACGAACTGCAAGCGGTACGGACTGTTCTTCGCGTACGGGTAGCGTGCCCTTCGGCATCTCGCGGTGCCATGAGCGGAGATTACCTGTCAGGAAACCGTGAAGCGAGCTGGAAGCCCCGCCGTTGCGCATCAGGAGGGCCAGCCGCAGAAGACTGTGTCCCGAGACGCAGAGAGAGATGCCAACGAGAAGCGCGAGACTTTTATATGCAGGTATCAGCCACTCGGATGCCAGGACCCAGGCAAGAAGAAGCTCTCCAGACGCGAGCAGGACGCCGTCCCTCCATCTCTCGAACCGCACGAGCGCGATGAGCGGCAGTCGCGACAGACCGTCGATCGTGAACGCCGTTGCAAGAGCCACAGCAGCGGGTCGCGCTCCGGTAACAGGTGCCGCCATCAAGGACAGCGAGACGAGTAAAAAGAGTAGCGACAGGATGAGTGGCGCAACAGTGAGGCCCGAATAAAGGACCAAGCCGCCGACATAAGCGCAGGCCCGGGTAGCCAAGCCGAGACCAAGGATAGCAAGACCAATGCGAACGCCGTGGTCGTCGAGCACTATCACTCCAAGGAAACCGCAAGCGATAAGCAGCACGCCGCCCAACAATGCATATTGTGCCGAAGCGGCGAAGGAGCGAGCGCCTATCAGGAAGAGACCGAGCTTAAGCATGTGGGAGACGGTTGCGAGAACGAATCGTGGCCTTGAGATGGCGGATTTGAGAAGGTGGCGACCTTGATCCGCGGCAACTAAGGCAGGATAAGAAGGATCAGCAAGAGCATATTTGCCTTCTTCAACGAGCGGTTATTGTTAGCTAAATCTTAAATAACTGATCACGAAGCGGCTGCGGTATCGAAAATTAATCCTTCCTTAATGTTTGATTCGTCTTAGAAATTTCGAACAAGGGATTGGGATGTCCGCTTTTAATCCTGGCAAAGACTGGCCCACGCCCTCTCGCTTGGAGCCGAACTTTGGTTGCCCGATCTTTGCCTCTCATAATTGTTGCTTATTTGCTACAATTCTAAATTTAGACATTCTTAACATAATGAGATTCTAAAATCCTGCATTGCCTAAAACCATAAGCATCTGTCATGTATTTCCCAGCGCAAAGCATTGGTGGCAGGGACAACACGCTTTCAGATTTTGCGCGGCACCAAAGAAATCATGACTGGAGGTCATTATGAACATCAAGAGCCTTCTTCTCGGCTCCGCTGCTGCCCTTGCAGCAGTATCCGGCGCCCAGGCTGCCGACGCTATCGTTGCCGCTCAGCCGGAGCCGATGGAATATGTTCGCGTTTGCGACGCATTCGGCGCTGGCTTCTTCTACATTCCGGGTTCTGAGACCTGCCTGAAGATCGGTGGCTACGTTCGTTTCCAGACGAACTTCGGTCGTGACCTGTCCGGTACGTCTGACTGGGATAGCTTCACGCGTGCACAGCTCGAAATCGATGCCCGTTCGGATTCCGAACTCGGCACGATCCGTGGCTTCATCGGTCTGCGTGGCGATGCTGACAACTCTTCCAACCGCGGCGTAAACGTCGACCAGGCCTTCATCGAAATCGGTGGCCTCAAGGTTGGTTACTTCTACAACTGGTGGGATGACGGCCTCTCTGGCGAAACGGACGTTCTGGCCAACAACTCCATCTTCAACTCGATTCGTTACACCTTCACGGCTGGCGCTTTCTATGCCGGTCTCTCGGTTGACGAGCTCGAAAGCCTGAACACCACGATCACCAACAACAATGTTGGCATCTCCGGTGTTATCGGTGGCGCATTTGGTCCTGCCAAGGTTGCTCTCGTTGGCGGTTACGACACCGACCGCGAAGAAGGCGCAGCACGCGTTATCGCAACGGCTGAACTCGGCCCGGGCACGCTCGGCCTGGCAGCTGTATGGGCTTCCGGCGCGAACGCCTACTACAACGCCTCTGAGTGGGCTGTTGCAGCTGAATACGCTGTGAAGGTTACTGATCGCTTCAAGATCACCCCCGGCGCACAGTACTTCTGGACGCTCGACCAGAACCGCTTTGGCGACTTCACAGGCAACCGTGACGGCTGGAAGGCTGGTCTGACGTTCGACTACCAGCTCGCAACCAACCTCTCCACGAAGGTTGCCGTAAACTACCAGGACTTCGACAATCAGCAGGAACAGTGGACCGGTTTCGTCCGCCTCCAGCGCGCATTCTGATCTGACCTCCAGATCATTATGACTGGAACCCGGCCTCGCGCCGGGTTTCTATTATGCGGTACGTAAAGCTTCAGCCTTTCCGCGCAGTTTCATCCCAAATTTTGTGACTGACACTAACTTTTAAGCGACAAATCAAATAGCATATGCTAATATATATCGTGAGTTCGAATTCGCTCTGATCCACCCCGGCGCAAGCCGGGAGAGCATCGACTCCAGTCAAGCTCTTCTGCTGTCCAGGCAGAAGCAAGGATCTCCCCGGCACGCCCGAGGAGATCTTTTTTTGCTAATTCCTTAGCCAGTCTCAGAAGATCATCGCCGTGATTTGTTCTCTGGTTCCAAAACCCAGTTCGACCGCAGTATCGACGACGTTTTGATCTTTGCTGAGAGCCGTCTTTGCAACCTTGGCGGCCTTGGCGTAACCGATATAGGGAACAAGCATCGTCGCGAGTACGAGACTGTTTTCCAAGGCGCCTTCACACTGGCTGACATTGGCTTCGATACCGCTGATGCAACGCTCTGACAGCGTATCCATTGCTTGCATCAGAATCCGCATCGACTGAAGGACGTTGAGGATGATGATCGGTTCCATCGCGTTCAACTGCAACTGCCCGGCCTCTGCTGCCATGGTAACCGTCAGATCATTGCCAATGACCTGGAATGCCACCTGATTGACGACCTCTGGAATGACAGGGTTAATCTTGCCCGGCATGATGGAGGATCCTGCCTGGACCGGGGGCAGACGAATTTCGTTGAAGCCGGAGCGGGGGCCGGACGAAAGGAGGCGCAAGTCGTTGCATATCTTTGACAATTTGACAGCGATGCGCTTCAGGACACCAGAAAAGGTGACATAAGCGCCGGCGTCGGATGAGGCCTCAATCAGGTTACCTGCAAGCTTGACCTCGAAGCCGGACACTCGCGACAGCTCCGGAATAACCATTTCCGCATAGCCGGGCGGCGTGTTCACACCGGTTCCGATGGCTGTTCCACCGAGATTGACCTCGAGCAAGAGCTGCGACAGGCGACCGATGATCTCGATATCTTCGTCGATCGTGGCCGCAAAACCTGCGAACTCCTGTCCCAACGTCATCGGAACGGCGTCCTGCAACTGGGTGCGGCCGATCTTGCGGACACTGGCAAAAACATCCGCCCGTTCGCTGAGAGCCGCCGAGAGCCGCCGCTGCGATTCCTGAAATGGCAGGCACTGGCTGACGATCGCAAGCCGCATTGCGGTTGGATAGACGTCATTGGTGGACTGTGAACGATTGACGTCATCATTGGGATGAAGATGTACATACTCGCCAGGTGCATGGCCCATAAGGATGAGACCAAGATTGGCGATGACTTCATTCGCGTTCATGTTCGTGGACGTCCCGGCGCCCCCCTGGATCATATCCACCCGGAACTGGGAATGGTGGGCACCACCGATGATCTCGTCGCAAACCGAAGCGATCACCTTGGCCTTGTGTTCCGGAAGCACACCAAGATTGAGATTTGCTGCCGCAGCCGCCTTCTTGACCCAAGCGAGTGAGCGGACGAACTCCGGAAAATGCGAGAGGGGGATGCCCGAAATCGGGAAATTGTCGATGGCGCGCTGCGTGTGAACGCCCCAAAGGCAGTCTTTGGGCAGATCGATCACACCAAGGCTATCTTCTTCCGCACGCAACTCTCGTATTTCTGACACTGACTTCTCCCCAAAACAAATGGTCAGCCAAAGGCTGAAGATAAATTTAAGTGGTATGCTGTGGCCAACCGGAGCGGACCAGAGAGTGAAGATTGACGCTTCAAGACTGCGCCTGTTTCATCCTTGCTGGGCCGAAAGTTCCAGCCAAAGGCGCGCGAGAGCAGCCTCCGGCGTCTCGAGGCCGCCATTCTCTACGCCTGCGCGCCAGAGAGCAGCACCTGCCGCATAGGTGCCAGGCTCCACACCACCCGTCTCGCACTGACTGACAGCGCGGATCCGGCAGCCTCGCTGAACGGCCGCAGCAATCACTGCTTCGAGATTCGGATCGGACGGCATTGTTCCTGAACCGAAGACACGCAAAACGGCGCCATCCAGCTCGCTCAACATCGCTGCAACTGCCTTGGCTGAAACAGACGGTGTGAGAGTGATAATTGCGAGATCAAGACCGGCGAAGTGCCTTGACCCGGAGCACATCGACAAAGGAGCCTGCGGCACGGAGCGAAACGCATCCGCCTCCCTCGAATTGTGCTTCACTAGCCCGGCGGCGGGAAGCAGACCGCCATTGAATGCAAGCCATACCCCAGTCAAATCACGACTGACGGCATCGAGAGCCAGAGACAGATTTGCCTCGGCATCACCGCCTGCACCAAGAGGCTTCATCGACCCGCACAGTATCACCGGTACATCCAACCCTGCCAGCGCCTGAGACAGGGCTGCACCAGTGAAGGCCATCGTATCCGTCCCGTGGGTGATGATCACACCATCACCCTTAAAATCCAGCACCAGGTCGATCATACGGTTCCAATCGGCAGGACCGATTTCCGCGCTGTCGACGAGTGGCTGAAAGGCGTGAACGTTGACCGTAATTGGACCAGACGCCAACGCCGCCACGGCCTGTTCCAGTACACCATCGCCGGGCTGCAATCCTTGTGGACCCGGCACCATGCCGATGGTTCCTCCCGTGTTCAAGATCAACACGTCACGGGCAGCCTTGATTGCGGGCAAACCCGGATTCTTGTCTGGATTCTCAGCCTCCAAACCGACCTTTGAACCATGAAATGCCGATGCCGCTTGAGTCTGGTGGTTCATGCGATCACTCCCTAGCGATCTTGTGGGGCTTACTGCCCTCTTTCATTGTCTCGTGTACTTGCTGTTTCCAGCCATGTCTCAGATCGTGCCAATGCGTGCAAGTGCTTGTTTTTACGTATTGCGGTTCGGAAATCGGCAATGCGCACACGATGCGAGCGTTTTACAGTCCACAGTTTGGCACGGCCAGACCGCGCGTATTATCATACCATTCATCCGATGCTTGATTCCTCACCCCGTCAGCCAAGCTGTTCGGCGACAGGGCCCTGGTTGCCAAAATGCGCCTAAAGTTGCTGAAAATGGAGTCTCTCGCCCATTGTGCAATGCAGCACATATTGTACTATTATACGCTTTACAGAAGGTTTGGCTTTGATTACCTTCATTTTACGTCGTGGAGGCGACGTTTTTTAGGGAGGACATCAATGAACATTTTTCGCACGCTTGCGCTCAGCGCAGGCATGATCGCACTCGGCTGCTCTACGGCTCTTGCTGCGAACCTTACCATCGGTTTCTCGCAGATCGGTTCGGAATCGGGGTGGCGCGCCGCGGAGACCTCGGTCACCAAAGCCGAAGCTGAAAAGCGCGGCATTACATTGAAATTTGCGGATGCCCAGCAGAAACAGGAAAACCAGATCAAGGCTATCCGCGGCTTCATTGCTCAGGGCGTCGATGCAATTCTCGTGGCTCCTGTCGTGGCGACCGGCTGGGAAAACGTTCTGACGGAAGCCAAGGAAGCCAAGATTCCTGTCATCCTTCTGGATCGAGGGATTGATGCACCGAAAGATCTCTACCTGACATCCGTCGCTTCAGATCAGGTGAAGGAGGGCCGTGTCGCCGGGGACTGGCTGGCAAAGACAGTGGGCAGCAAGCCGTGCAAGGTTGTGGAACTTCAGGGCACTGTTGGCTCGACGCCGGCTATCAATCGCAAGAAGGGCTTTGAAGAGGCAATCGCCGGCCAGAAGAACATTTCCATCGTTCGTAGCCAGACCGGCGACTTCACCCGAGCGAAGGGCAAGGAAGTCATGGAAGGTTTCCTGAAAGCGGAAAACGGCGGCAAGGATATCTGCGCCATGTACGCTCATAACGACGATATGGCGGTGGGTGGAATCCAGGCAATCAAGGATGCAGGTCTGAAGCCGGGCAAGGACATCCTTGTCGTCTCGATCGACGCGGTACCGGATATCTTCAAGGCCATGGCTGCCGGTGAAGCAAATGCGACGGTTGAGCTGACGCCCAATATGGCAGGCCCAGCACTTGATGCGCTTGCTGCCTTCCTGAAGGATAAGAAGCAGCCCGAAAAATTCATCATCACAGAGTCGAAGCTCTACACGCCTGCGGATGATCCGAAGGGCGAACATGAGCGCCGCAAGGGCTTGGGATACTGATCAAACCATAAGGAGGGAAGTTTGGCGCTTGCCGAACCTTCCCTCCGATCACATGCCTCAACTTCAGCACTGATTCCGGCTTTCCGTGCGACCAATCATGGTGGCAGCCTGACGCAGGATAATCGCACTCAGGGCTTGTCTTCCCGTCCTGCTAGTCAGTTCGAGAGCCATGCGAAACAGCTGCAGATCCGGCGCGAACGTGCTCTAATCTAGATGCGGCGGGAAGACGCGCCGATGTCTCTTTCAGGTGGGCTCATGCCAACAGACTTCAGGCCAGCAGATCCCGGTAGCGTCGGAAATCGACAGCCGGAAACCAGCGGCGCAGACGCCAATGTGGTTCTTGTGGCCAAGGGTATTGTCAAGACCTTTGGCAACCATACCGCACTCGACAACGTGGAACTTGCCTTGCATGCAGGCGAGGTGCATGCGCTGCTGGGGGAAAACGGTGCAGGCAAATCGACGTTGATCAAGATCATCACCGGGGCCTACACGCCGGATCACGGTGAGATTTCGGTCGATGGTGTTCAGGTTCACTTTACGACACCACAACAGGCGCAGTCAGCAGGTATCGGAACGGTCTATCAGGAAGTCAATCTTCTGCCCAACATGACGGTAATCGACAACCTGTTCATCGGGCGTCAACCACGACGCTATGGTCTTGTTGATCGAAGGAAAATGGCGCGGGAGGCGCATCGTATTCTTTCTCAGTATGGTCTGGACATCGACGTCCATGCTGAACTTTCGACTTTCTCTGTTGCCGTCCAGCAGATTATTGCGATCGCCCGTGCCGTGGAGCTATCTGGCAAGGTTCTCATTCTGGATGAGCCCACGGCAAGCCTTGATCGAACTGAAGTCGAAAAGCTGTTCGAAATTGTCCGTCGGCTTAAGGCACGCGGGCTTGCGATCGTATTCATCACGCACTTCCTCGATCAGGTATTTGAGCTGAGTGATCGCGTCACAGTCCTGCGCAACGGTCGCCTGGTGGGAAGCGAAACAATCGGCGATCTCGACAGAACAAGTCTGGTGCGCATGATGCTGGGCAAGGATCTGGCGTTTGTCCATGCAGAACTGGCAGCCGACGACACAGAGCCCTCCTCGCCGCTGATGCATTTCAGGGATTTCGGTCGTTCCGGATCCGTGAATCCGTTTGATCTTACCGTCCATCGTGGCGAGGTCATCGGTGTTGCCGGTCTTCTGGGTTCCGGACGAACAGAAATGGCGCGATTGATGTTCGGCATTGATACGGCCGACCAGGGTGCTTTGAATATAGACGGTGAGAAAATCTCTTTGCGCGCACCGCAGGATGCAGTCTCGCAGGGATTTGGCTTCTGTCCAGAAGATCGAAAGGTTGACGGAATCTTCGGCGATCTTTCCGTTCGGGAAAACATCATCATCGCCATGCAGGCAAAGCTGGGATGGCTGCAGGCGCTCAATCGCGACGAACAGATGGAGATCGCAGAGCATTTCATCGAGGCGCTCGATATCCGCACGGCTTCCGCTGATCTTCCTGTCAAGCTTCTCTCCGGTGGCAACCAGCAAAAGGTCATTCTTGCGCGCTGGCTGGCAACGGATCCTCGCTTCCTCATTCTCGACGAACCAACCCGCGGCATCGACGTGGGCGCCCATGCCGAGATCGTACGTATGATCAGCCGCCTACGAGAGGACGGTCTGGCCCTCATCGTCATTTCGTCGGAACTGGACGAGATCGTCAGTTATTCCTCGCGTGTGGTTGTCATGCGGGATCGTTCATTGGTGGCCGAACTTCGCGGAGCCGAGATCAATCCATCGTCTATCGTACGCGCCATTGCAGCGCAGGATGCAGAGGCAGCCGAATGAGAATACCGTCCGTCAAACGCCTGCTATCCCCGCAGCTCATCGCGCTGCTTGGCGTGCTTCTCTTCAACTGGATCGTCTTTCCAGGATTTTTCGACGTTGCGTGGAGGGATGGTAGATTTTTCGGCAGCCTCATCGACGTCATCAACCGAGGCGCACCGGTCGCCATTCTTTCGATCGGCATGACAGCCATCATTGCGACACGCGGAGTCGATCTCTCGGTCGGCGCGGTGATGGCCGTTGCGGGTGCCGTTGCGGCCACCTGTGCGGTAACCGGGCAACCAGTCATCATCATGCTTCTTGCGCCTTTGGCCGTCGGAATGCTCTGCGGCCTATGGAACGGCTTCCTGGTGTCTATCCTGGGTATCCAGCCGTTTGTCGCAACGCTGGTTCTCATGGTTGCGGGCCGAGGCGTTGCTCAATTGATTACCGAGGGTTCGATTGTAACCTTCAACGACCCAGTCCTCATCTTTATCGGGACTGGTTCGTTTCTTGGCCTTCCCATGCCAGCGGTGATCGCGATCGCGTTGATGGTGGGCGCTCATCTTCTTGTGCGACGAACAGCCATTGGCCTTTTCATAGAAGCTATCGGCATCAACCGTTCTGCTGCCAACTACACGGCTCTACGCAGTCGCTCTCTCGTGCTGGCAATTTATGCATTTGGCGGTGTTTGTGCAGCGATTGCCGGCACCATCGCAGCTGGCGATATTCGGGGTGCAGACGCCAACAATACGGGTCTTTGGCTGGAGCTCGATGCTATTCTGGCGGTCGTGATCGGCGGGACCTCGCTGATGGGCGGGCGCTTTTCCATTCCACTTTCTGTGGTCGGCGCCCTCATAATTCAAGCCATGAATACCGGTATTCTGGTCTCCGGCTTTCCGCCGGAGTTCAACCTCATCGTTAAAGCTGGCCTCATCATCATCATTCTCGTGCTGCAGAGCGCAAAGCTGGCGCCAACTCTGGATCGCATCATCAAACAGCGCCCCGTCCAGCCCTCCATTCAGACATCGGAAAAGACAGGATGAACCCGCGTTACCGGCCGCTGGCTGCCACCACTCTCATATTCGTCGTCGCTTACGGGCTATGCATTCTGCAGTATCCAGGCATGTGGTCCACTCGCATTCTTGGAAACTTTCTCACGGATAACGCCTTTCTCGGCATTGCCGCTGTCGGAGCAACCTTCGTCATCATCTCGGGTGGCATAGACCTGTCGATAGGTGCCGTCATTGGTCTGGCCGGTGTCGTTGTCGCAGTACTCGTATCCCACCTCGGCCTGCATCCCATCGCGGCTTTTGGAATTGTTCTGACGATGTCCGCGGTGTTCGGCGCAGCCATGGGAGCCGTCATCCATTTTCTGCAGGTTCCGCCTTTCATTGTCACATTGGCCGGAATGTTCCTGGCACGGGGTCTGGCTTCCATCTTAAGCCAAGATTCAATCCCGATCAGTCATCCCTTCTACAAAACCATCATGGATCTGTATTATCGGTTGCCAGGTGGCGGTCGTCTGAGTGCTATCGGGCTTCTGATGTTGCTCGTATTTCTCTTCGGTGGTCTCATCGCACACCGGACGCGGTTCGGCTCCTACGTTTATGCACTCGGCGGCAATCCGACGTCTGCGGCCTTGATGGGCGTACCGACCGGTCCGGTGACCATCGGCATCTACGCACTCTCGTCTCTTCTGGGTGGACTGGCCGGCATCGTCTATTCACTTTATACTTCCGCAGGTTACCCGCTCGCAGCGGTGGGGATCGAACTTGACTCGATTGCAGCCGTGGTGATAGGCGGAACCCTGTTGACTGGCGGTTACGGCTTCGTATTCGGGACACTGATCGGCGTGATGCTGCAAGGACTGGTACAAACCTACATCGTGTTCGATGGCACTCTCTCCAGTTGGTGGACCAAAATCGCCATTGGTGTGCTGCTTTTTCTATTCATCCTCTTGCAACAGCTCGTCTTTAGTGCTCACAAAGCTGGTGCGCGTCTCAAAAAGGCAGCCGCATGAGCGAACCGGGAAGCCTTCTCCGCTCGCTTGCCGGGCGGATGACGGCACGGAATTTCCACTCCCATGTCATACAGGAATTAGGAACAGGGGTGATCTCCGGCCGTTTTCCCGCGGGCTCCGTCCTTCCCAGCGACGCTGAGCTGATGGATCGGTTCAAGGTATCACGCACCGTCCTGCGAGAAGCAATCAAGACACTCGAGGCAAAAGGACTTGTGGAGGCGCGACCAAAGGTCGGTACCAAAGTGGCAAAACGGACGCGATGGAACCTGTTTGATCCCCAGGTTCTGAGCTGGCATTTGACATCTCAACCCAATGAGACATTCATCTCCGGGCTTCATGATGTGCGGCTACAGCTTGAGCCCCTGGCTGCGCAGGACATGGCTCGGCATCGGACCGGAGAACAGATTCGATTGATGCATTACTGGCTTCGTCAGATGGAACTATCTATTTCCGATGTGACGTCTTTCAGTCTTGCAGACTTCGAATTGCACCGGATCATATCAGATTCGAGCCGCAACCCCTTCATGGCGGCCCTGTATGGGGTCATCGAGTTATCGCACGCTTTGGCCTATGGTCCCCTGATGCAATGTCCGGACGCTTCTCAACTCCTTGGGTTTGTAGAGCCGCACCGGGTTCTGGTGCGGCAGATCGAGGCTCGAGATGAAGAGAACTCGTATTCTGCAATGCAGGCTTTGATTTTGTATGAGCGCGTTCGTTCGATTGAATGATGGCTTTGTGAAGCCGCTTTCAAGAAAATGGTAAGGCCTGCCGCCAAGCGTGACGCCGTCGCGCACCTGAAAGCCGTCATTGGCCTTTCGCAGCGGCGGGCCTGCCGGATCATCTCCGCCGACTGGAAAACGATCCGCTATCGGTCCTGCCGACCGCCGGAGGTCGAACGGCGAACAAAGCTGCGCGACTTGGCCAATGAGCGAGGACGTTTCGAATACCGGCGGCTGTTCATCCTGCTTCGGCGGGAGGGAGAGCCATCCGGGGTCAATCGCATCTACCGGCTCTATCGCGAGGAAGGACTTTCCGTGCGCAATCGCAAAGGCAGGCGGCGTGCTGCGGGTACGCGTGACCCGTGCGCCGGTGCTGGTCGAAGCGAAGGTCAATGCCCGCTTGTCGCTGGACTTCGTCCGCGATCGGTTCGCCTGCGGCAGACGCTTTGGCGTGCTCAATGTCGTCGACGACGTGACGCGCGAGTGCCTTACCGCGATCCCCGACACATCCATCTCCGGGCGTCGCGTCGCACGCGAACTTACCAAGCTCCTCGAACGACGCGGCAAGGCTGGCCTGGTCGAGGGATCACAAGGTCGAGTGGCACTACATCGCACCGGGAAAACCAATGCAGAACGGCTATGTCGAGTCCTTCAACGGCCGCATGCGCGGCGAGCTCTTGAACGAAAACCTGTTCTTCGGCCTTGATCATGCCCGCAGCGCCAGCGCCGAATGGGCGGAAGATTTCAACCATCTCTGACCGCACTCATCGCTCGGGTATCAAACCCCGGCAGGCTATGCCGGGATCATCGCCGCAACCGGCTCCAACCCCGCGCAAGCTTAAAGCTTTGCGTTTCCGCCGGTTGCTCACACTGCGCCATCTGGCGTACCCAAAACCGCCAAGGCTCTAATCGCCGCCGGATGAAAGTTCAGTGGCATGTATGGACGGCCTGCGCGTGGCAAGGGGCAGTTTGGTGTTTCCGGCAGATTGGTAGGGTGCAGGCATGTATACGGCCTTTGATTGCGGCGCGTTCATGCCGCTGGCCCTGATGTAGTCCGCTGATCGGATTCCAGACAGGTCAACGCGCTTTCAAACGGCATCCACTGATCGGGTTTGTCCGATCCCGGCTCGACCGTTCGCCATCACGCCATCAGCACCTCACCAATTTCTGCATTCTCTGGGTGCATTCAAAGGGCGGCGATCGCCTCAAAGCGTCTGCCCGTCGTCATCAACGGCCAGACGATCCGCGCCATCTTGTTGGCCAAAGCAACAGCGACGACGTTGTACGGCTTCTTCACCAGAAGTTCGGCGGCCCAACGCGTCGGTGCAACTTTAGCTTTGCCGCTGAAACAAAGCACCTCGTGCACGCCCACAACGAGAAGCCGGCGGAGATAGGGATCGCCTTGTTTGCTGATCCTTCCGAGTCGGTCCTTGCCACCCGATGAGTTCTGCCGCGGCACCATGCCTATCCATGCCGCCAATTGTCGGCCGGATTTGAAGAGCGACGCGTCGGTCACCGTCGCGGCCATTGCGCTGGCAGTGATCGGACCAATGCCAGGGATCGTCTCAAGGCGGCGGCTCAGTTCGTTCGGGCGATGCCAAGCATGAATTTGGCGATCCCGCTCGCTGACCTTCTCGTGCACCTCCCGCAACTGCCCGATCAGCGGAAGAAGCGGGGACCGCGCAAGCGGCGGGATTAGGTCGTGATCATTGTCGCCGACCAACGCGATCAGCATTCCGACGCCGGCAATGCCCTGTCGCGTTACGATGCCGAACTCCGCCAAGTGGCCACGCAAGGCGTTCACTAAAGCGCGGCGCACCTTATTGGATTCAGTAGAGCCGCGCTTTCGATCTTTTCTTGCCGCATGTACGTTATCGTTCAATCGAGGATGATTGAACGCGACATACTTTAGCATTGTTCGCTGCCGGATCAAAAGCTCGCGGACCCGATGCAGCATCAGCACACCCTGTTGCTCTTCACTGGAACAAAGCGCTTCGTCGGCCGCGTCACCGCGGGGATTTGTAGGGGCGCAGCCGGAGCAGGATCACGACGTCGCGCCAGGATGCTGAGGATGACGGCAGCCGAGCAGACGCCTTGATCAAGCGCCTCCTGGCAGGCGGCCTCTACCGCGGTGATACCGTCGCCCGGCACACATCCGAGAATGGTGACCATTTGCCGTTCGCCATCATCGACTGTCTTCAATCGCTTGCGGACCTTCTCCATCGCCGCCGGCATTACCCAGTCGCGGAACGGCGCGCCATTGCGAAGAGCGCCGGGTTTGCGGGCCAGGACAGGCACATAATGGCAGGGATCATAGACCGTCTCGCCTCTGCCAAAGCTGCGCCGATGTTCGGCAATGACCGTACCATCCTGCTTGACGACAATCCGGTCGGCATAGGCGTGGACTTCGACCGGACGGCCGACAGCCGTTGAGAGGGCCGAGTATTTGTTGTTGTCGAAACGGACCATGCAGGTCTTTGAGACCGAGGCCAGAACGCAGTGAAAGCCGTCGAACGATCCGACATAGGGAACGAGGTTGCCGCGTTCTGCCTCGAATATATGCCAGATCGTCTGGTCGGCGTGTTCCGGATGGTTGTGCGCCTTGGCATAGGCAACACATTTATCGAGCAGCCAGACGTTCAATTCCTCAAGGCTCTTGACCCTCAGGCGCGGGGTAAAGAAGCGCTCGCGCACCAGGCCAACCTGGTTCTCGACCTGGCCCTTCTCCCAGCCGGAGGCGGGTGTGCAGGCGACAGGCTGAACGAGGTAGTGGCTGCACATCTGTGAGGCAAGCGGCGATTATATAGCCGCTCTCTGCCGACGAACACCGCCTCCACCGCCATCTTCATATTGTCGTAGATGCCGCGTGTGCAGGTGCCACGGAAGAAGGCAAATGCCTTGTCGTGGGCGTCAAACACCATCTCCTGGCTCTCGCGCATATAAGCGCGGGCAAACATCATGCGGCTGTGGCAGAGCCGGACATGGGCAACCTTCACGGTCGTCGTCGTGCCATTGATCAGCACGATCTCGTGGCTCCAGCCGAACTGGTAGGCTTCGCCGGGTGCATAGTAGAGTGGCACATAGGCCTGCGCCGTCGCTGATCCGCGGTTCTTCGCCCAACCCTTGGCGTAACGGCGGATCGCATCATAGCTGCCGTCGTATCCGAGTGCGCGCAGCTCTTCGTAAATCCAGATCAGCGTCAGACGTTCGCGCGATGGCCTGCCTTCGTTCGTCGCAAGAAACCGCTCGATCTCCGCCTTCCAGGCCCCTGTCTTCGGCAAAGGTTGCCGCTCACGCTCGTAGGAGAAGTCGGTCTCGTCGGTGCGCAATATCTTGCAGACCGTGTTGCGGGAAACATGCAGTTCGCGGGCGATCTTCTTCATCGACCAGCCTTGAAAATGAAAGGCCCGCCGGACGCGCGCAATCGTATCCACTCGCTTCAACTCCCTCTCCATCCGCCGTCAAAAAACGGAGGGTCAGATAAATCCGAAGGGGGTCAAAATTGGACGCCGAAACACACCCTTGGGCTTGCCGTCGCGCACCATGTAGCCGCTGTCCGGGTCGGTGCGGCTGACCTTGGTTTCCGTGACCTCAGGCTTGCG
>NZ_STGA01000029.1 GCF_005222835.1 Rhizobium sp. FKY42
ATGGTCAACGTGGCCAATCGTGCCGATGTTCACATGCGGCTTGGTACGCTCAAACTTGCTCTTTGCCATTGATGCTTCCTGTGATCAAAAAGAATGGTTCATCCGCGCGTGCGGATTTGGTGACGCCGTTTAAGGCTTTCCAGTTCAATGCGCAAGATAATTATTGCAAAGGCCCCGGAGGTATCCACGCGCAACAGCCAGACGCCATCAACTGAATGTTTCCTGGTAGAATTTTGGAGCGGGTAGCGGGAATCGAACCCGCGTATTCAGCTTGGAAGGCTGCTGCTCTACCATTGAGCTATACCCGCGGGCTTGTGTTCGGTCGAAGATCAGAATGGTGGAGGGAGTTGGATTTGAACCAACGTAGGCTGAGCCAACGGATTTACAGTCCGTCCCCTTTAACCACTCGGGCATCCCTCCAGTATTCTGTCTGGACCGAAGACCAAGCTTGTGAACCGCGTCGTTTGCTGCAGTCACGGCGGCGTATATGACTGCCAGTTCGCCTGCTGTCAACACGACATCAAATGAAAATTTCGAGAAATTTCAAAACTTCTCTTCGACCTGTGGATGACGGTGGACTTTCCCCTTGGATGCACAGTCGCTATAAGGCGGCATGACCAAGAACGAAAACAAAGATAAATCCGCCCGAGACAGCCACTACGCCAATCTGCGTCGGCAAGTTCGCGATTCCAAGAGAGAGCGTGGCGAAATTCCGACGCCGGCGCCTGCCAAACGGCGTAAGTCAGGCGGAGATTGGTCTCCGCCTCAGCTCGAAGCGGAACAGGTCTACCTATATGGGCTTCATACCGTTCGCGCAGCCATTGAAAATCCGGCCCGCAAACTGCTGCGCCTCTTTGTGACGCAAAATGCGTTCATCCGGCTCGATATCGGCCCTGCGGAAGCGCTGCCGTTTCCGGTGGAATTCGTCGTTCCGTCGGACATTGAGCGAATCCTAGGCCCTGAAGCAATCCATCAGGGCGCCATGCTTGAGACCAGAGCGCTGCCCATTCGAAGGCTCGAAGCGCTGAAGGACAGCCCTCTCCTTCTGGTTCTCGATCAGGTAACTGATCCGCATAATGTCGGTGCGATCATGCGTTCAGCCGTCGCATTCGACGCGGGTGCGGTGATCACGACCCAGCGTCACAGCCCGACCGAGTCGGGTGTCCTCGCAAAGTCGGCGTCTGGAGCACTGGAACTCATTCCCTACATTCAAATCACCAATCTAGCTGATGCACTTGGTGAGCTCCATCGGCTCGGTTTCCAGTCCATAGGTCTAGACTCCGAGGGGCCCGCACCAATCGAGGGGACGTTCACTGGAGACAAGATTGCCCTCGTGCTTGGTTCCGAAGGGAAAGGGTTGCGCCAGAAAACCCGGGAAACCGTGACCTCCCTCGCCCGTCTCGATATGCCTGGCGCCATCAAGTCACTCAATGTATCGAACGCCGCCGCTATCGCACTTTATGCAACAGGACAGTTCCTCAAGCGCAAGTAAGCCTCAGTAATATCAGTTCTCGAAACGCTTGAAGCGTTCTGGCGCGAGCGCGTCGCCTCCCGACCTGAGATCCGCTGCGAATTGGATGGCACCGACCAGCTCCAGATCGAAGATCGGCTTTGAAATGACGCCTAGTGTTCCCGGCACGCCCTCGCCCAGCAGGTCCGGATTAGCCGTCATGAAGAGTACTGTCGCGCCAGATTGCGCAAGTGCGGCACCGATAGTCGGGCCGGTTATTCCGTCCTGCAACTGCACATCAACGAGCGCGATTTCGCAATCCTGAGCGTACTTCATCGCGTCCTGCGAATTCGCTGCTATGCCCACCACATCGTGGCCGAGCGCGATCACCGCATCCTCGATATGGAGTGCGATCAACAACTGATCTTCGACAATCAAAATTTTATAGGTCATTTAATTCGGCCCGCAATCCGAACATTGATAACCCACAAGCACTGGAAAGGTTCCCTTACTTTTTGTGCTATCGTGACGGCCACGATCACTGACGACGATCGGGATGTTTCTGCTCAATCATTCGGCGCGCGACCGTCTCCAGGGATCAACCACGCGCCTTGCAACGCAGACACCAGTTTTCAGTTTTATCCCTCTGACTGAGACAACCAGATGTTCAGGCGGCAGCTCCCGGCTCTTCGGTTCTTTCATGCGGAGCGTTCATGATTCTCCTGATATCTGGCAATGCGCTAATGAACGCCTGAACACATTGCGGATCAAACTGACTGCCGGCTCTATCGCGAATGTGCTGGATCGTCTTATCCATGGTCCATGCTTCCTTATATGGGCGAGCCGTCGTGAGGGCGTCAAAGCTATCGGCGATTGCAACGATTCGGCCTGCCAGAGGGATCTCGGCTCCGGAAAGCCGATGCGGATAGCCTTGACCGTCCCACCTCTCGTGATGAGCACCGGCAATCTCTGCAGCGAGTTGAAGCAGGCTGGAACGAGAATGACCGAGAATTCGCGAACCAATCGATGTATGACACTGCATCTGTTCCCGCTCGACATCGGTATAAATCCCGCGTTTCAGAAGTACAGCGTCCGGAATACCCACCTTACCTATGTCGTGCATCGGGGCAGCCATGCGAATATCTGCGCAGATTTCATCTGGTAGACCATAGGCCTTGGCGATTGCTTCCGAATACGCCCCCACACGCAGAGTATGCATGGCCGTTTCCGGATCTTTATAGCTAGCAGCCAAGGTCAGTCGGTAAATTATTTCCTGCTCACGCTCGCGCAGTTCGTTGACGACTTTTTCAACTTCAGTGCGCAGCCATTCCGCTCGCTCCGCCAATTGATTTCGGGCTGTGGTCAATGCCGCGAGGTTGCGGATGCGCGCCTGAAATTCGAGGGGGTTGATCGGCTTCGTCATAAAATCAATTGCGCCGGCATTCAACGCCGTCATTCGGGTAGCGGTATCGCCATCGGCTGTCACCACCACGAATGGCTTATCGCGATATTTATCGAAACGGCGAATCTCGACGAGGAGATCGACGCCATTATAGACAGGCATCTGGAAATCGATCACACCGATATCGAAATCCAGATCCGGCATTGCATGCAGCGCTTCTTCGGGACTGGAGAAGCCAATTGCCTTGCATCCATCCACGGTCGCAACAAGTTTCTTCAGCAGAACCAGATTGGTCTTGTTGTCGTCGACCACCAGAATGTTCATGTCTTTCTCCTCAGGCGGCCAGCGCAGTCTGCGCGGCACGAATTTGTTGCGAAAGCTCATCAATGTCGGCCAGTGTGAGTTCCCTCTTACGAAGAGTTTGCGCCTGCATGGCGATCTCCTCCAGACCGATATTGGCTGCAGCTCCCTTTAGATTATGCAGAAGCGTGTCAAAATTTTCCTTACGTCCGTCCTGCATTGAGACATTCAGTGAATTCAGAAGATCGACTGCGTCATCAAAAAATGCTGCCATGAGTTCCTCGAAGGCATCGGCTCCCAGGATCTCCTCAATCTCCTTGCGTCGGTCGGCCACAGCAGCGATACCGCTTCTCGGTTCCTGCGAATGGTCGACCGAAGTCGTATCGACGACAGGGCGTTCAGGCTCAATCGATGACATAGGAGTTACACCCTGCAACACGGCACTCAGAGCAGCGAGGCTAATGGGCTTTGCCTGGAAGCCAGTCATACCGGCATCACTGCATAGGCGACGATCTTCTTCCGAAGCATTCGCTGTCAGCGCTACAATGGGCACATTCCTGTTCCGGCTCTCGGGCTCACGAAGACGACGCGTCGCTTCAATCCCATCCATGATCGGCATTTGCATATCCATCAGAACAAGGTCGAAATCCTGTCTGGATGCCAACTCCAGTGCGACTTGACCATTTTCGGCGACGGCTGCTGTCTGCCCGAGGTGACTGAGATAGCCGAGGATAACCTGCTGATTGATTTTGTTGTCTTCAGCCAGAAGGATCCTCAGAGGTGCAATCCTGGTGAATCCCTTGGGCGTTTCGACATCCTGTTCTGTCGCCGGAGCCTCTGTTGCCTGCACAGGGACCTCGAACCAGAAGGTGCTGCCGAAACCGGGGGCACTATCCACGCCGATCCGGCCACCGAAGCGGTCGATGATCTCCTTGCAGATGGTCAGCCCCAGGCCGGTACCGCCGTAGCGGCGGCTGATGCTGGCGTCGACCTGTGAGAAGGGTCGAAACAGTTTTTTGCGCCCTTCTTCGCCTATACCGATGCCTGTATCCTGAACCTCAACACGTAACCAAACCGCATTCTGGCGAACCTGCTGCCGCATCCGCAAGGTTACGGTGCCTTCGCTGGTAAATTTCACTGCATTGCTCATCAGGTTCAACATCACCTGACGCAGGCGTGTGGGATCCGCAAGCACGTGCCGCGCATGCCAACGATGGGGAAGGTCGACAGAAATCCGCGTTCCCGCTTCAGTCGCGCGTCCGCGCATCATTTCCGCCGAATTCTCCGCTAGTGTGACGAGATCCACCGGACGCTCTTCGAGTTCGAGCTTGCCGTGCTCGATTTTAGCGTAGTCCAGGATCTCGTTGATGATATCGAGCAGAGCCTCCCCAGAGCGACGAATTGTTTTGACACGGCTCAGCGCATCGTCAGGGAGCTTGTTGAGTTCCAGCAGTTCCACCATGCCCAATATGGCATTGAGAGGCGTACGAATCTCGTGGCCCATAGTCGCCATGAACTGTGATTTGGCGCGGTTCCCCGCCTCAGCTGCCTGATAGGACACCGTTAACTCATGCGCCATGGCCTCCAGGCTTGCACCTGCCGCCTGGACACCGCGCAACTGGCGTCTGAGGCCGACAATCAATAGAAGAACGGATAGAGACAGCAGGCCAACGATCAGGAAAGCCTTCTGCTGGAGGGCCTCCACTTCCAAACGGTTCTGAGCGCGCTCTTCGCTCGTGAGCGTGTTCGTATAGACGAGCAAAGCGCCCGTCGCTTCCGACAATGCACTTGCCTGCGCCAGGAGCTCGACCGCATTTACAGACCCGGGGTCAATCTGCATCAACTTACTGAACACCAGATCTAGATGCATGATCATGCCCTGCACCTGCTCCAGTCTAGCCTTGACCTGGTTGTCTGCCGAAAAGCCCTGCTCGAACTTCGACTTTCGCAACACGTCCATGCGCGAATAGACGATATCGAAACGCAGGGCGAGCTTTTCGCGCGTCGCGGCTGCTGCCAAACCTTCGAAAGACAGTTCTTTGAGCGAATGGAACAGTTCGTCGGCCTCGCGGTCCAGTTGGTAGACAGACCACATCGCGTTTTCACGGACGGCGTCTTTGAGACTACCCTGTCGGTTCGAAATGTCGATGTATATGGAGACGAGAATCCCCAACAGGATCACCGCGAATATCTGCAGCGCCGCCGTCGTCCGGCTGGCGCGGCGAATGACCTCGCCACCAAACGGCATTGCTGGTGTCACGGCTTTACCTCAATCTCCTTGATCTGCCAGACAGACCGAGAAAAGTATTTTTCGTTGTAAAGTGCAGGATCTTTATCGAAAGGATAGATCAAAAAAAGTGGCCCCTTTTCCCGGACCGACATGACCTTGCCATTCTGTCGCGTCGCCAGAATCGTATCCAGCTTCTCCGCATCTTCAACGGGCACCTCCGCGAAATAGTCGTTCAATGCCTTCACTTGGAGTTTGCTGCCAGTCGCTCCCGCTTCTTTCAGAACTGCGCGCAAAAGCGGACCCGAGAAACTTGTCTCTCCTTCCGTCCAGGGTGTCTTCATCTTGCCCGTGCGGCCATCCAGTTTTTCCAGCATTTCAAGGTCGAACTGCGCCGTCGCACCGACATTGGCATGAGTAAGCGTGCCCTTGACCGTCAGGATCACAGGCCCCTTCGGCGCGTCCAACGCCAGGGCTGAGGAGGCAAACAGCAGGGAAGAAGCGATCAGAGTGAGAAATCGCATTTTTGAAGGCCCGTTTCGTTCTGCGGAGTGTAAAGAGGCAGCAACTCAGGCCGCCTGAGGAATCTGGTCGTTCTCGAACAGACGTTCGATATTGAGGTAACAGATCATTCCGGAGTCGTGAGTGATGATCCCGTCGCAGTAACGGCTATCGAAACTGGTCAGGACGACGGGGACCGGCTGCAGCTGATTAGCTGACACGGTCAACATGTCTGTCACGTGATCGACGACCAGGCCGACAATCGTTGGACCAGCCTCAGCCACGACGATGGCGCTGCGTTCCGTGCGTTCCGCTGGCGTCATGCCAAGTCGGCGCGCCAGATCAATGGTGGGAATCACATTACCGCGCAAATTGATGACACCAAGCACGAATTCAGGAGCGTTCGGGATAGGCATTGACGGCCCCCAACCGCGGATCTCACGCACGCCGGTGGTGCGGATGCAAAAGTTCTGTTCGCCCAAACGAAAGGCGATGATTTCCAGAGCGTCGTTCTTGGTTGCGGCCGTCATGGTTCGATCCTCATCTGGCAGTTTCGGGCAATGGTTCCGAACCGACGAGGGATGCCGTTCACGCAAGCACAATAGCCTGCATGGCTGACAGCTGAGAATCGTGAGGATGTCCGCGCTGAAGATGGCTTAACTGCGTCTCAGCATCGATTCGGTCGGGTCCGCATTCATTTCGGTGGTGATGCGACCGCATCGCCCGACGCTCTCAACCTAGTAGAAAGAGTCTAATCGACGCTGAAATAATTGCTTCAATTTGATTGAATTCTCGCTTTTTCAAGCAACGGCAGCCTGTAAGCTGCGACTGAATGACGACCATGAGGAGAGAATGGTGCCCCCGGCAGGGTTCGAACCCGCGACCCCCTGATTACAAATCAGGTGCTCTACCAACTGAGCTACAAGGGCACTTGCGGGTGTCCAACTAGCATATCTGGCCGCTGTGTAAACCCCAAAATGCATTTTTCGAGAAGAAGAGGAGATAAAAGAGAGGGAGAACCATCAACCCTCAGCACGGCCTTGTACCTGGAGACCGATATCGGCTACCAAAGTGCCAGGAACGAGGAGAGCCAATGTCTTCTACCAGCTACAAAATTTGCTTTCTGGCCTCTCCAGCACCAGAGGCGCAGGCGGCCTTTGCCGAGTTGACATCGTTATACGGGAATCACGATATCTCCGACGCCGATGTCGTTGTTGCACTGGGAGGCGATGGGTTCATGCTTCAGACCCTTCACCAGACCATCAATAGCGGCAAACGAATCTACGGCATGAATTGCGGTTCCGTCGGCTTCCTGATGAACGATTACCGTATTGATGGCCTCAACGCGCGAATCAATGCTTCAGTTGAAAACGACCTTCATCCTTTGCAGATGAAAACCCTCAATGCAGATGGGTCCAAATCCGTCGCACTTGCCATCAATGAGGTCTACATCTTCCGTCAATCTTACCAGGCGACAAAAGTGCGCGTGACCATCGATGGGCATACACGCCTCGAGGAGCTGATTTGTGACGGGCTGATGATTGCAACGCCAGCAGGTTCAACTGCCTATAATCTGTCTGCTCACGGACCCATTCTGCCACTGGAAGCCCCTTTGCTGGCCATGACACCGGTAAGCGCATTCCGTCCTCGTCGCTGGCGTGGCGCGCTTTTGCCGAACAAGGTCTGCGTTGAGCTCGATATTCTGGAAGCAGACAAACGTCCGGTGAATGCTGTCGCAGATAACACTGAGGTCAAGAGCGTACTCAAAGTTATCATTTCACAGTCCAGCGATCGGACTGCGAGGATCCTGTCCGATCCCGATCATTCATGGTCTGAGCGAATCCTGGCGGAGCAGTTCTCAGACTGATTATTCCTGCAAGATACAAAAAGGGCCGCGCAACATGCACGCAGCCCTTTGTAATCACGGCTGAAAGATCGAGCAGCTCAATCGATGTCGGCCACGTCTGCCCCGGCACCACCATTGATCCGGTGTGCGAGGGCCGCCTCCATGAACTCATTCAGTTCACCATCCAGAACATCGCCCGGTGCCGTGCTTTCCACGCCAGTACGAAGATCCTTCACCAACTGATAGGGCTGCAGAACATAAGAGCGGATCTGATGCCCCCATCCGATATCGGTCTTGGATGCGGCTTCGGCGTTTGCCGCCTCTTCCCGCTTCTTCAATTCAACCTCATAGAGACGTGCGCGCAACATGTCCCACGCCTTGGCGCGGTTCTTGTGTTGCGAACGCTCCTGCTGGCAAGCGACCACGATACCACTTGGAATATGTGTGATTCGAACAGCGGAATCCGTCGTGTTGACGTGCTGTCCACCCGCACCGGATGAGCGATAGGTATCGATCCGGCAATCGCTTTCGTTCACCTCGATCTGGATCGAATCGTCAACCACAGGATAGACCCAAATCGATGAGAATGACGTGTGGCGACGTGCGTTGCTGTCATAGGGCGAAATACGCACTAGCCGGTGAACGCCCGATTCGGTCTTAAGCCAGCCATAGGCGTTATGGCCCTTGACCAGGATCGTGGCAGACTTAATTCCCGCTTCTTCTCCGTCGTGGACTTCCAGCAGTTCCACCTTGAAGCCCGAGCGTTCCGCCCAACGGGTATACATGCGCAAGAGCATGTTGGCCCAATCCTGCGATTCGGTACCACCAGCGCCGGAGTGAACTTCAACATAGGTATCGTTGCCGTCCGCCTCGCCCGAGAGCATGGCTTCGACCTGCCGGCGGGTTGCTTCAGCCCGAAGAGCCTTCAACGCATTTTCCGCGTCGCGGACGACGGTTTCGTCGCCTTCTTCTTCGCCAAGCTGGATAAACTCGATATTGTCCCGAAGCTGCTGCTCCAGAGACTTCACGCCGCTGATGCTGTCGTCCAGCTGCTGGCGTTCGCGCATGAGCTTCTGCGCTTCACTTGCGTCGTTCCAGAGTGTTGGATCTTCCGCCTTGTTGTTCAACCAGTCCAGTCGTCTTACCGCCTGATCCCAGTCAAAGATGCCTCCTCAGCAGGCTTATGGCCTGCTTGATTTCGTCGATAACATTCAAAGTCTCGTTGCGCATTCTCTGCCTTCTCGTCCTTTCGGGATTTGACGGTTGAATAGTTCGACCGACGAGATCTGTAAAGCATCACAATGAGCTTGCCATCCTGTCGGCGCGGGATCTGAGCGTTCTGCTGGATCAGAACAGGCCACCGGAACCGGAAGTCACAGCCTGCTGTGCCTGCGGCGATGTCTTGAGGATTTCCTCAGGCGGCAATTGCGCATTCGCGCCGATGATCGTCAACGTGTCTGCTGGTCCGGTTCCCGGCTTGAACGCTTCAACGATCGTATCCGGCTCACCCTCAAGCGCAAACATGCCCGTCTTTCTATTGACGGCAATGAACTGCATTCCAGCAGGAACCTGGAATTTCGTCGCCGGGGTGACTTTGGCAGCCTGAGCGAGGAATTCACCGAAAATCGGTGCCGAGAGGCTGCCGCCAGTGCCGCCACGACCGAGCGGCGTCGGTGTATCGAAGCCGATGTAGAGGCCGGCGACGAGATTCGGCGTAAAGCCCACGAACCAGGCATCCTTTTCATCGTTGGTTGTGCCGGTTTTTCCAGCGACCGGACGATCCTTCACCGGGATCTTGCCTGCGGCGGTGCCACGCTGGACAACACCTTCCATCATCGATGTGATTTGATAAGCCGTCATCGGGTCAAGAACCTGCTCGCGGTTATCGATCAGCGTTGGCTCGGGCTGGTTTGCCCAACTATTGAAATTACATCCCTGACAGGTTCGCTCTTCATGGCGGAAAATGGTCTTGCCGTAACGATCCTGGATGCGGTCAACCAGGGTGGGCTTAATCTGCTTGCCACCGTTCGCGATGACCGAATAGGCAGAGACCATACGCAGAACGGTGGTTTCACCGGAACCAAGCGACATGGACAGAAGCGGCGCCATCTTGTCGTAGATGCCGAAACGCTGCGCATATTCCGCAACAAGATCCATGCCCATGTCCTGCGCGAGACGCACAGTCATCTGGTTACGCGATTTCTCGATTCCGACTCGAAGCGTCGACGGGCCACCGGATTCGCCACCGTAGTTATCCGGACTCCAGACCTGCCCACCAGACGTGACTTCAATCGGAGCGTCGAGAATAACGGAAGACGGAGTGTAACCATTGTCCAGCGCGGCAGCATAGACAAACGGCTTGAATGACGAACCGGGCTGGCGCATTGCCTGTGTCGCGCGGTTGAACTCAGACTGACCGTAAGAGAATCCGCCCACCATGGCCAATACGCGACCTGTATGCGGATCCATCACCACCATACCGCCCTGAACTTTCGGCGGTTGTCTCAACGCGAAAATGCCAGGCTTATTTTCGATCGGCTCGACGTAAACGACATCGCCTGGTTCGACCACACCAACGGGAGACTTGGCCGTTTTCTTGACGCCCTTCGCATCGCGGAAGGCCCATTTCATCTGATCGGCAGGAATCGTTCCCTTTTTGCGTTCCTCGACAACTTTACCGGCTACCAGGTCAGGTTGAAGACCGATATCGACCTGCTTGTCCGACACCGCAGTGACGACGGCCAGCTTCCACTCCGGAACATCACGCAGAGCCGGAACCTTGGCAAGTTCAGGGCCCCAGTCGCCGGATACGCCGATCTTGGCAATTGCACCGCGATAACCCCGGCGCTCGTCGTAATCGACCAATCCTTTTTGCAGGGAAGCCCTGGCCATGATCTGCAACTGCGGATCCAGCGACGTACGAACAGAAAGGCCGCCTTCATAAAGAGCCTTGTCGCCGTATTTTTCGATAATCTGGCGACGTACTTCTTCCGAGAAGTATTCGGACGCAGCCAGCGTCGCGCCACCACGGTTCATGTTCACTCCGAGCGGCTGCTTCTTGGCCTGCTCGGCGTCACTGGCTGTTATGTAGCCGTCTTCCGCCATGCGGCTGATCACGTAGTTACGCCGGGTCACGGCCGCTTCTTCATGACGGAACGGATTATAGTTCGCCGGACCTTTCGGCAGGCCGCCCAGATAGGCCGCCTCTGCGATCGTCAACTCTGTCACGGATTTATTGAAGTAGGTCAGTGCCGCGCCTGCGATGCCGTAGGAATTGAAGCCGAAGAAAATCTCGTTGAGATAGAGCTCGAGAATCTTGTCCTTCGAGTAGGTCTGCTCAATGCGGAAGGAGAGGATGGCTTCCTTGACCTTGCGATCAATCGTTTGATCCGCTGAGAGCAAAAAGTTTTTGGCAACCTGCTGGGTGATCGTCGATGCGCCTTCGGGTCGCCGACCGGATCCGATATTCTGAATATTGTTCACGACAGCACGTGCGAGACCCCATGGGTCAACACCGGGATGCTTGTAGAAGTTCTGGTCTTCTGCGGCGATAAATGCTGCCTTGACACGATCCGGGATGGCCTGAATCGGCAGAAAGAGGCGCTTCTCTCGCGCATACTCGGCCATCAGCGCTCCATTGCCTGCGTGAACGCGCGTTGCGACCGGTGGCTCGTAGGAGGCTAGTACCTCGTAATTCGGAAGGTCCTTGGATACGCCCATCAGGTAGACGGCGGCGACAGCAGCAAACGCAAAGAACGCGATGCACGCCAGGCCGAAAAAATATCCAAGTAATCTGATCATTCGCTAGCTACCGCTTCGGTCGTTCGGCACAGTCCAGGCCGACTCTCATGTTTCCACGCGTTTCGCACAAGGCCTGCACCGACTGCAAGCGTCGGCAGTCAAAAACCATGTTTGGTCACCCATTCCAAGCATCACTCTGTAACGCCGGGAATGTGAGTAAAATAGGGCTCTTGCGGAGACCTGCCCGTCTTCACCGCGATACTTTGACCGAAACGGCAACCCAATGAGAGCATGTTGCACTCAGGCAACAATGCAATCAGCCGCCGCCTGCAACAGTCTCGCCCCGGTATTTGAGGACCGCATCAACAAGAAGGCTGGTCACTTTATCCCGCCACTCTTCACTCAACAGCAGTTTTTCATCTCCCTCGTTGGACAAAAAGCCAAGCTCAAGCAGGATCGATGGAATGTCTGGTGCCCGCAGCACCTGAAAACCTGCAAAGCGGTGAGGATTATTGATCAGACCGATCTGACCCTCGAAGGATTTTACCACCCTGTTTGCCAGGGAAATGGAAAACGCCTGCGTTTCCCGGCGGGTCAAATCCAGTAAAATGTCGGCGATTTCAGGCTGTGGTACCTCAATCGAGTAACCGGCGAGTTGATCCGAAAGATTTTCACGCGCGGCAAGCGCTGCAGCCATCTTGTCCGATGCCGTATCGGACAGCGTGTAAACGGTCGAGCCGCGAATGTTCTTCTGGCCCAGCGTATCGGCATGAAGGGAGATGAAGAGATCTGCCTTGCCCTGCCTCGCAAGAACTACCCGCTCTGAAAGCGACAGAAAACTATCATTGCTACGGGTCAGAAATGCTTGAATGCCGGATTGCGTATTCAGCTTTTCGACCAAGATCTTTGCAAAGGCGAGCGTTATGTCCTTCTCCGGCGTTTTCGTCACGGCGCCGGAAGCTCCTGCGTCGATGCCGCCATGACCGGCGTCTATGGCGATGGTGAAGACACCATCCTTCGCAGTCGTACCATCCGGCAGTCCCCCAATAGTTGCCGACTGCTTTACTTCGGCATTCTTCCAGTTCTGGGTCCTGACCAATTCTGCGAATTTCTCCCTGGTTGTGATCTCAGCGTCGAGCACCAGCCTGAAACCGCGATCCTCGTTTTTTTGCACCTCGGCGGCAACCAGTTTTACAGGTCGTTGTGCGGTCAAGACGATACGCGCGCTGCCCTCGCCCATGGTTCCGTAACGGATGTCCTTGAACAGTCCGCGCGCGGAAAGATCTTCAGCAGGAAACCCGAATGCGGTCGCAGGCAAGTCAATGACGATACGTTCTGGCGAGGCAACATAATGAACTGAGAATTCCGGCTTGTCGTCGAAATCGACAACTACCCGAGATCGCGCATCATCGCCGACAATGCGCGCCGAGAATGCCAGCAGCGGTTCATCGGCTTTTTCGGTTGCTGGGACCGAAACGGGGCAGAGCAGAAACAGCGCGAAAAGCAAACGCGATAAAAGAGTGAAGACGCTCCCGGCACCGACTGCCCGTCGGCACATTGATTTCACGGAGCTTCTCCAAACCGGCCTCAATGCGCTTTCCCTCCCTGTATCTGATTCTTAATGTACAACACGCAATCACCGCTGTTCAATTTCCCCGGCAAAGGCGCTCAATGCCAAAGCGAAACGGCGCCACTGCGCTTTAGTCCGTCAATTTGATCCATAATAAGGCAGGATCGGCTTTGCCCTTGCTATTGTGACAGATAAAACATACAAGGCTTGTGAGGGTTTAAGTGTCGACGGGATAGTCTGTTGCAGGCAGCCAGCTGTCATGTTCTGGCGCCGTGGAGCAAAGACATCCGCCGTCTCTACACTTAGCCTGAAACACCATCAACTCCGGCATGGCCGGACGAATACCGGATGGCTCGCCATCCTGCTCATCGGGAGCAAATTCATCGGGTTCCGAAAGGAATCTTGTATAACGTCATTCTCGACTGGTCTTTAATGTTGCGGCACGATTTGCATACTCCAGGCAGGCTGAAAAGAACGAAGGTTCTGACGCTTGTCGTGGCGATGCCGCTCGAAAGCGTATCAGCGGGAAATCATTATCCGGCGCAAAACTCGCGATGCAGGGAGGTACTGACATGAGGGCAGGCCTCTTCAAGCACGCGCGGCTGCGCCGAGGAGCACATGTTCAATGGCAGACAAAATGCTTATCGACGCCTCCCATGCGGAGGAGACACGCGTCGTAGTCGTCCGGGGAAACCGGATTGAAGAGTTCGATTTCGAGTCGCAGCACAAGAAGCAGATACGCGGCAACATTTATCTAGCGAAGGTTACTCGCGTTGAGCCTTCCCTCCAGGCCGCATTCATTGACTATGGTGGCAATCGCCATGGCTTCCTTGCTTTCGCGGAAATCCACCCGGACTATTATCAAATTCCGCTTGCTGACCGCCAGGCACTGCTTCAGGCGGAAATGGAAGATAATCCCCGCCATCACGATCATGACATGGAGTCCGGTATTGATCTTGCGAAGGCGGATCAACCTGATGTGGGAATTATCAATCAGGTAGAAGCCGCTCTTGGCGCTGATGACAGCGTAAGCGAGCCGCTCGCTGCGACAGAAGCTTCTACCAATGCTGACAGCTCTGCTGAAGAGGTAGCTGCTGGGACGATTGCGGAAGAGAAGCCAAAAGCCAAGCCGCGCCGTAGCCGTGCCCGCAAAAAGCCGGTTGAGGCCGCAGCAGGTGAGACGGCCGTAGCTTCAGAAACGCCGGACGCAAACGACGACAGCACGCCCGACGAGATGGCGGCGATGGTCGATACCGACTCCGTGTCTGAAGATGTCGTCGATCGCCGTTCCAATGACGACGATGATGACGATGACGACGATCAGGAAAAGGAAGTCATCGAGTCCGTTGGCGCGGAAGATGCCATGGAAGAGGTGCCGGATCGCGTATACCGCAAGCCGCGCAAGCAATACCGCATCCAGGAAGTCATCAAGCGCCGCCAGATCCTGCTGGTTCAGGTTGCGAAGGAGGAGCGTGGCAACAAGGGCGCTGCTCTGACGACCTATCTTTCTCTTGCAGGTCGGTATTCGGTTCTTATGCCGAACACCGCACGCGGTGGCGGTATTTCGCGCAAGATCACAAATCCGACCGACCGCAAGCGCCTCAAGGAGATTGCGCGCGAGCTGGACGTGCCGCAGGGCATGGGCGTGATTCTGCGTACAGCCGGTGCGAACCGGACCCGTGTCGAGATCAAGCGTGACTTCGAATACCTGATGCGTCTGTGGGAGAATGTCAGAACGCTGACATTGAACTCGATCGCTCCCTGTCTGGTTTACGAGGAAGGATCGCTGATCAAGCGCTCCATCCGCGATCTTTACAACAAGGACATATCCGAGGTCATCGTTGCAGGTGAGGAAGGCTATCGCGAAGCGAAAGACTTCATGAAGATGCTGATGCCGAGCCATGCCAAGGTGGTTCAGCCCTATCGAGATCTGCATCCGATTTTCTCGCGCTCCGGTATCGAGGCACAGCTCGACCGTATGCTGCAGCCGCAGGTTACGCTGAAGTCCGGCGGCTATCTTATCATCAACCAGACGGAAGCGCTGGTCGCTATTGACGTCAACTCCGGGCGTTCGACGCGCGAGCATTCGATCGAAGAGACGGCACTGCAAACCAATCTGGAAGCAGCAGAAGAAGTTGCTCGCCAGTTGAGGCTCCGCGACCTCGCAGGCCTGATCGTTATCGATTTCATCGATATGGAAGAGAAGCGGAACAACCGCTCGGTCGAGAAGAAACTGAAGGATTGCCTGAAGAATGATCGGGCGCGCATCCAGGTAGGTCGAATCTCGCATTTCGGCCTTCTCGAAATGTCGCGTCAGCGTATTCGTGCCAGCGTGCTCGAATCCACAACGCAGGTCTGCTCGCACTGTGGCGGAACAGGTCACGTTCGTTCGCAGTCTTCGATCGCCCTGCATGTGCTGCGCGGTGTTGAAGAATACCTGCTCAAGAATACCACGCACGATATTACGGTGCGAACGACGCCCGAGATTGCGCTTTATCTGCTCAATCACAAGCGCGGCAACGTGGTTGATTATGAAAACCGCTTCGGCGTCTCTATCTTCATTGAAGCAGATGGCGCGGTCGGCGCAAGCCACTTCGCAATCGACCGCGGTGAGCCCGTTGCCAACCCTGTGAAGATCGAAAGCCTCGTTCAGTTTGCGGCCCTCCCCACTGAGGACGACGAAGACGATGTCATCATCGAAGCCGATGACGAGGACGAAGATGAGGCGCCAGCAGCTGCGGCAATCTCTGCGCAGGCTGTACGTTCTGAAGATGAGCAGGGCAATCGCAAGCGCAAGCGTCGCCGCCGCCGTCGCAATCGCAATGGCGAGCGCAACGATCCATCTCAGCAAGCTTCGGGTGACGCATCCGGTGCCGACGAAGACGGTGATGATGATGAAGACGATGATTCTGCGGAAAGCCAGATGGATCAGGCCCAGTCGGAAACCGATGAAGGCAATAAGCGCAAGCGTCGTCGTCGCGGCAAGCGTGGCGGTCGCCGCAATCGTCAGGGCGAAGAGGATGGCGCGCAGCCAAACTCCGGCGAGGATGATGCGGACGCCAATAGCCTTACCGACGAGAGCACAGACGACAATGATCTGAGCCCTGTATCCGGCTTCTCTGACGGCGGCTCGACGCAGGAACTGCAGGTCGATGCTGAAGAGGCAGTAGCAGCAGAAGCAAACGAAGCCGCAAAAACGGAAGAAGCTCCGGTCAAGCCGCGTCGCACGCGTCGATCCAAGGCATCCAGCAAATCGGAGATCGAAGCGCTTGCCGATACTGCCGCAGTGACGGAACAGCCCGCAACGAGCTCAATCCAGGCTGAAGTGGTGGAACCAGAAGCAGCGAAGACGGAACCAGCGGTCGAAGTCGCTGTAGACGCGGCTTCGTCATCGGAAGAAAGTGCGGCCGAAAAAGCAATTCGGGCAAACCGTGCTTCCAACATCGCTTCGTCGGAACCGGTTGTGACATCCAGCGCTCCATCCGACAGTGAGCCAGATGGCGAGCCGACGAAGCCGAAGCGTGCTGGCTGGTGGCAGAAGCGCGGCTTCCTTTGATATCCATATGAGACTTGTAAAGCGGTCGCACATGTTGCGGCCGTTTTGCTTTTCGTCGGTGAGATTATGAAACGTGCGCGAAGTGCTGCGGCACTTTTGTGGTCAAAGGTGATTGATCTCAATGTGTTGCGGTGGCAATCATGAATTGATCAGTCTCTGCCAAAATTGTGATCGTTTGATCCAGTAGACCCCGAGACCGCCGAAGCGCTACAGGATCGGGAATGATTCACCCAGATGTCAATCGATAGGGTTGAGTCGCGATCAGTTTCATCGATGCGCGATATAGAGGATGAACATGAAATCTTTTCTGAAGTTGCTTACCGCCGGGCTACTGGCATCCGCTACCGTTATCGCGCCGGGAACTGCTGCAAACGCTCTTGATGAACAGCAGAAGAAAGAATTCGGGGCATTCATCCGGGAATATCTGATCGCTAACCCTGAGATCATGCTCGAAGTGCAGGATGCGCTGGAAAAGAAGCAGCAGGATACCCGCACCTCTCAAGCGTCGGAAGGTATCGCAGCAAACAGCAAGGCAATCTTTTCAACAGCCAGCGACATCACCTTGGGTAATCCGAACGGCGATGTGACAATCGTTGAGTTTTTCGATTACAACTGCACGTATTGCAAGCGCGCCCTGACCGACATGGAAACAATCCTCTCATCAGACAAGAAGGTGCGTTTCATCCTCAAAGAATTCCCGATTCTCGGCCCGGATTCCATGGCCGCCCACCGCGTTGCCAGCGCCTTCAAAGCTATAGCGCCGGAGAAGTATCCACAGTTCCATAAGCAGCTTCTCGGCGGGCCGCAGCGGGCAACGGAACAGACTGCGATTGCTGTCGCAACAACTCTGGGCGTCAGCGAGGCCGCAATCCGGAAGTCGATGAAAGACAATCCAAACGACCAGCAGATCCGCGCGACCTATGAACTTGCAAACAATCTCGGCGTCACCGGCACACCGTTCTATGTTGTCGGAAACGAGGCTGTTTTTGGTGCTGTCGGACATGAAGAACTGTCCAGCAAGATCAGCAACATCCGCTCCTGCGGCAAAGCCACCTGCTGACCATTGCTTGCAACCCCTTCACCGGTCGCTTACCCCGCAGTGAGATCAGTATATTCAGTCATTAAACCCCGGTTATTAACGGCTTTTGTGGCCGGGGGCTTTCCCTTGCCAGCCTGCCGGTCTATAGGTTTCGCTGGTTTTATGGTGGGAATTCCATGAGCAAGACAATCTTTGTCCTCAACGGGCCGAACCTGAATATGCTGGGGAAGCGAGAACCCGGCATTTATGGCGGCAAGACTCTCAAAGATATCGAGAGCGCGTGCGTAACCGCCGGTCGGGAGCTTGGCTTCGAGATCGAGTGCTTTCAGAGCAATCATGAGGGCGCCCTCGTCGATCGGCTTCACGAAGCCGACGATCGGGCAGCGGGCGTTGTGATAAATCCTGGCGCTTACGGCCACACCTCCATCGCGCTTCACGATGCCATCCGGGCCATATCGGTCCCCGTGATCGAAGTACATATTTCGAACATCCATGCTCGCGAGGAATTTCGACATAAATCGATGATCGCACCAGCGGCCAAAGGCATGATCTGCGGCCTCGGCCCGGGCGGTTATCTTCTGGCATTGCGCGCGCTGCGCGACATCACCAATTAAGAACAACAGAGCACATAGGTTGACCATGTCTGAGAAGAAGAACGGTTTCGACAAGGGGTTGATCCGCGATCTGGCGAACATCCTCAACGATACCGATTTGACAGAGATCGAAATCGAGCAGGACGATCTGCGCATTCGCGTATCTCGTACCATTCAGGCGCCCCAGTACATCCAGGCTGCTGCACCGGCGCCGCAACTTTACGCAGCGCCTGCCGCAGCACCGGCAGCGCCCGTCACCGGCGCTGCCGTTGAACCTGCGAAAGATCGTTCAAAGGCTGTCACTGCACCAATGGTCGGCACAGTCTATCTATCCCCTGCCCCTGGCGCACGGTCCTTCATTGAAGTTGGTGCGACCGTAAAGGAGGGGCAGACGCTTCTTATCATCGAAGCCATGAAGACCATGAACCAGATCCCTGCACCGCGCTCGGGCAAGGTAACGGAAATCATCGTCAATGACGCGCAGCCTGTCGAATACGGCGAGCCGCTCGTTGTGATCGAATAAGGCGGTCTCATGATTTCGAAGATCCTCATTGCCAACCGTGGCGAGATTGCCCTTCGTGTCCTGCGGGCATGCAAGGAACTCGGCATCTCGACCGTCGCCGTTCATTCTACGGCTGACGCTGACGCAATGCATGTGCGTCTGGCAGACGAAAGCGTATGTATCGGCCCACCGCCATCACGTGACAGCTACCTCAACATCCACCAGATTGTTGCGGCTTGCGAGATCACCGGTGCGGATGCGGTGCATCCTGGCTACGGCTTCCTGTCGGAAAATGCCAAGTTCGCGGATATACTCGAAGCGCATGGCATTACCTTCATCGGACCCACCGCTGAGCATATTCGCCTGATGGGTGACAAGATCACGGCCAAGAAGACGGCTGTCGAGCTTGGTATTCCGGTCGTTCCGGGTTCCGATGGCGAAGTGACGCCTGACAACGCTCTGGAAATTGCGCGGCAGATCGGCTTCCCGGTACTTATCAAGGCTACTGCTGGCGGCGGCGGCCGTGGCATGAAAGTCGCCAAGACTGAAGCAGACCTTGAGGAAGCCTTTAATACGGCCCGTTCCGAAGCGGCTGCAGCATTTGGCAATGATGCCGTCTACATGGAGAAGTATCTCGGCAAACCTCGGCATATCGAGATCCAGGTCGTGGGTGACGGGGCTGGCAATGCTATCCACCTCGGAGAACGCGATTGCTCGCTGCAGCGCCGTCACCAGAAGGTTTGGGAAGAGGCAAACTCCCCTGCCCTGAATGTCGATCAGCGCATGAAGATCGGTCAGATCTGCGCTGACGCCATGAAGAAGATGAAGTACCGCGGTGCCGGTACAATCGAGTTCCTGTACGAGAACGGCGAATTCTATTTCATCGAAATGAATACGCGTCTTCAGGTCGAGCATCCGATCACAGAAGCTATCACCGGCATCGATCTCGTTCATGAGCAGATCCGCGTTGCCTCTGGTGCCGGGCTTTCCGTAACCCAGGACGAGATCAGTTTTTCCGGTCACGCGATCGAGTGCCGCATCAACGCTGAAGACCCGCGTACATTCGTCCCATCTCCGGGAACCATCACGCACTTCCACGCGCCGGGTGGCTTGGGTGTTCGTGTCGATTCGGGCGCCTATGCGGGTTACAAGATCCCCCCCTATTATGACAGCCTGATCGGCAAGCTCATCGTCCACGGTCGGACTCGCGTCGAATGCATGATGCGTCTGCGCCGTGTGCTCGACGAATTCGTCGTTGACGGGATCAAGACGACACTGCCGCTTTTCCAGGATCTCGTTTCCAACCAGGATATCGCCAACGGCGACTACGATATCCACTGGCTGGAAAAGTATCTTGCTGGCGACAAGCCCAGCGCTTGATCATGGCAGGTCGGCGCGGCAGATATTATCCCGCCATCACGCCGGAAATTCTGTTGCGTGCCTATTCCATCGGTCTGTTTCCGATGGCTGAATCGGCGGACGACCCGGAAGTCTTCTGGGTCGAACCGGAACTGCGGGGCATCATTCCGCTGGACGCTTTTCATATATCGAAGAGCCTTCACAAAGCCGTTCGGCAGCAAGCTTTCTCTATTCGTCGCAATACGGCATTCGAAGCCGTGATGGCGGGCTGCGCCGAATCAGCGCCTGACAGGCCGACGACCTGGATCAATTCCACAATCCGATCGCTCTACAAACAGCTCCATGCCATGGGTCATGCCCACAGTGTTGAAGCCTGGGAAGGCGATCAACTGGTCGGCGGGCTTTACGGCGTGTCCCTGGGGGCTGCATTCTTTGGAGAAAGCATGTTCTCCCGGCGCACAAATGCGTCGAAAATCTGCCTTGTGCATCTCGTGAATCATCTGCGTGCTAACGATTTTCACCTGCTGGACACGCAATTTACGACTGATCATCTGAAAACATTCGGCGCGATCGACATCCCGAAACAGGATTATCTCGAACTGCTGAAAGCAGCTGTCGAACTGCCTGACCGCCCTTTCTGATCAGTGACGGCCGAACATCACAGGCATCGACCACCAGCGAATTTGGTAGAGGACGCGGCCAGACGTGATGCGATTTTATGGCTTGGCAGCGGCAGCTGGCTTTGCCGGGCTTGCTGGAGGCGGAACATCTGACTTCTGCTTACAGCCTGTCAGCCAGACGTCATAGATCGGATGTTCAACTGCATTCAGACCAGGGCTGTCTGCAAACATCCATCCTGTGAAGATCCGCCTTATCTTGCGATCAAGCGTGATTTCATCGACCTCAATGAAGCCGTCTACCTTTTGTGCTTCTGTGTCATCGCGTGAGAAACAGGCTTTCGGCGTTACCTGCAAGGCACCGTACTGGACAGTCTCATTCACATAGACATCGAAGCGGGTAATACGCCCCGTGATCTTGTCGATCCCTGAGAATTCAGCAACCGGATTTTCGATACGGGCCGCGGAAGCAGGTGCAACCATCGCCAGACAGAGCGTCATTCCCAGAAGCAGCGAACGAACGGATCTATGGGACATGGGAGCGAAATCACCTTCAGAAATTACTAAAGCGTATCGCGATCTTTCAGATTCGCTCCTGACGCTTTATCTCTTTACTTTAACGCATGTCGTTGTCGCAAAACCGCTGAACACTTTTGCGCGACATGCTGTAGGTCCCGATCAATGCCGGGACCTAATGGAGATAGTTTAAAAATGTGGCGTGAGATAGAGCAAGACGCTCAGGAGCCCGGTGTCCATGCATCATAGTCACCGGTCACACGTGGACGCTGACCTGTCGCATCCATGGAGCCCGTTGGCTTGTACGCGAATGGCGTCCCTGTAAGGTTCTCATGATGGGGCTTCTGCCACTCACGGGCTGCATAATTTTCCTTTGAAGGAGGCGTATCGGTCCGGTAATGCATCCAGCCGTGCCAACCCGGCGGAATAGCCGAGGCTTCGGCGTAACCCTTGTAGATGACCCAGCGACGAGGCAGACCAAAGGATGTCATGCCGCCTTCGTAATAAACATTGCCCAGTTCATCCTCGCCTACGCGCTTGCCGTTGCGCCACGTAAAGAAGCGTGTGCCAAGCGTCTGGCCATTCCACCAGGTGAAGATTTGAAGGAGAAGATTCTTCATAGTTTTCCAGCGTCCTCGCGAGAGACAAGGAATGTTTCCTTGCCTCGCTTATGCAATCTCGATCGGCGAATGTCCAGCCTTTAGGGGGTGGATAGGCGCTATTTGAAGTGCATTCTGAAGCCTGTGTAGTCTGGCGAAAAACCGGCCTTCTCGTAGAAGGCCCGGGTTCCGTCACGGTCGCTTCGGTGCCTGATTTGCACCAGTCGGCAACCGCGTCGTTTTGCCTCGCTTACGGCAAACTCCAGAAGCTTTGAACCGATCCCCTGCCCGCGTTTGTCTGAGCGCGTATGCAAGGCCTCGATCACGCCCGTCAAGCCACCCCGACCGCGCAGCGTTCTTAGAAATGCGAGCTGAAAGCTGGCAACGACTTCGCCCCCCTGCTTGGCGACGTAAAGCTGCTCGTTCAGCGACTGATCTATGACGTGAAAGGCGCGGACATAATCATCAAAGGCTTGCTCGTCACTGGTATCACCATGGCCGCCATGCTCATCCTCCTCAAAAAGCCGGATCAATTCGGAAAGATCACTTTCCCTGGCTCTTCTGATATGCAAGTCGCTGTCAGTCATGGCACTCCTCCCTTAGTGCGCGAGCGGCTTCTCCATGATGATCGCTTCAATACCACTATTGTCCTGACCGCAGTTCTTGGTGCGGTCAACTTCTGTGAAGCCTAGTCGCGTGTAGAAGGAAATTGCGCGTTCGTTCGCAACGTCAACTTCCAGGCGAAGAATTTCCGCATCCGGGAAACAGGTTTCCAACTCGGCAAAGAGATCCCGGCCGATTCCTTCGTTCTGGCAAGTCGGATGCACGTAGAGCTGATGCAGGACTGCGGTCTTTGTCATCGTAGGCGACATGGCGGCAAATCCCATGCCACCAATCCGCTTTCCGTTATCGGCAACCAGAAACTCGCCGTCTTTCAGGTTGATCCTCTTCAGGATCGCCTCTGCGCTATGCAAGCTAGTGACGAGTGATCCCACCTTCAGCGGACCATGGATGGGATCATAGGTCGCGTGCCATGTCTCCGCCAATAGCTTGCGCACCGGCTCTACATCTTTTGGGCCCGCTGTACGAATGAAAAACATGGAACAGCCCTCTCTCGGAGAAGCAAGGCCGAAGCCTTACTCCTCGATGCCCAGCTTTGCCTTTACCAGCGCCTGCACGGCCTGCGGGTTGGCCTTGCCACCGGTCGATTTCATAACCTGGCCCACGAACCAGCCGGCCAGCGTCGGCTTTGCCTTGACCTTGGCGACCTGATCGGGGTTTGCGGCGATGATATCATCAACGGCCTTTTCGATGGCGCCGGTATCGGTCACCTGCTTCATGCCGCGGCTTTCCACGATTTCCGCAGGATCGCCGCCTTCGTTGAAAACGATTTCGAACAGGTCCTTGGCGATCTTGCCGGAGATGGTCTCATCCTTGATGAGATCGATGATGCCACCAAGCTGGGCAGGAGAAACCGGAGTCTCTTCAATGCCTTTGCCAGCTTTGTTCAAGGCGCCCAGCAAGTCGTTGATAACCCAGTTCGCCGCCGTCTTGCCATCACGACCTTCAGCAACCGATTCAAAGTAATCGGCGATGGCCTTCTCGGAAACCAGCACGGAAGCGTCGTAAACCGACAAACCAAGTTCGCGCACAAAACGGGCCTTCTTGTCATCGGGCAATTCCGGTAGGTCGCTCTTCAGCGCCTCAACGAAAGCATCGTCAAACTCCAACGGCAACAGATCCGGATCCGGGAAGTAGCGGTAATCATGGGCATCTTCCTTGGAGCGCATGGACCGCGTTTCGCCCTTGCCCGGATCGAACAGGCGAGTTTCCTGGTCGATCGAGCCGCCGTCTTCCAGAATTGCAATCTGGCGGCGCGCTTCGTATTCAATCGCCTGGCCAATGAAACGGATAGAGTTGACGTTCTTGATTTCGCAACGTGTGCCAAAGGCTTCGCCTGGACGGCGTACGGAAACGTTCACGTCGGCGCGCATGGAGCCCTCGTCCATGTTGCCATCACAGGTGCCGAGATAGCGCACGATGGAGCGCAGTTTCGTCATGTAGGCCTTCGCCTCATCCGAAGAGCGCATGTCCGGCTTGGATACGATCTCCATCAGGGCAACGCCTGAACGATTCAGATCCACATAGGACATGGTCGGATGCTGGTCGTGCATGGATTTGCCGGCGTCCTGCTCAAGGTGCAGGCGCTCGATACCGATCTCGATGTCTTCGAAGTTGCCCTGACGATCCGGACCGAGCGAAATGATAATCTTGCCTTCGCCGACGATCGGATCCTTGAACTGAGAAATCTGGTAGCCCTGCGGCAGGTCCGGATAGAAATAGTTCTTGCGATCGAAAATCGAGCGGTTGTTGATCTGCGCCTTGAGGCCGAGACCTGTCCGCACGGCCTGCTTCACGCATTCCTCGTTGATGACCGGCAGCATGCCGGGCATCGCCGCATCGACCAGCGAGACGTTGGAATTCGGCGCCTTGCCGAACTCGGTGGAAGCGCCAGAGAACAGTTTGGACTGTGAAAGAACCTGCGCGTGAACTTCCATGCCGATGATGATCTCCCAATCACCCGTGGCACCGGGAATCAGACGTTTCGGATCAGGTGTGCGCGTATCGACAAGGGTCATCTCAAAGGCTCTTCATGCGGTCAAATGGGTGAATGTCAGGTAGAACAATTGGTGGAGCGGTGCAAGCTTTGAGGCCATGTACCTGGTCATTAGAGACTAAAACTCAACGCCGTAGCCCGCTGGTGCCACAGCAACCAGTTGCTTGGACATCCCAACGGATTGCACATCCTGATCAAGCTTCGGCGCATATGCAATCGACAGCCAGTTAACCCGATAGCCGTTCATTTCAAAGAAACTGACCGCATCCGTATTATGTGCATGCGTTTCCAGCTTGATTTCATGGAAACCATGCTGGCGGACTTCCTCCTCGACGGCTTGAAGGAGCTCTGAACCGAGACCTCGCCGCTGATGGTCTGGGTCGATCCAGAAATCGGTGATCTTTTCGTCGAGCGCTTCGCGGGATGCCCATCCTGCAGCGACACCGCCCTCCTCGATCACCGTAATCTTCACCCAGGAGGAACGAACGAAGTCTCCGAACGCACGTAATGCGTTTTCCAGCATTGCCTCGGTGCCGCCAATGGGCCCCATGGCCTGGGCCCAGGCTCTCAGACCTATGCCTGTCAGCGCGTCGATCTCGTTCTCACGGGCATTGCGAACATGGTGCATGAAAATCCCCGGAACGTCGCCACGATTAGATCATTGCCGGAAGGTGTTTCCAAGCCCGTCGAGGGGATTAGCCTGCGATATGGAGATCTTTGTTGAAAACTGGTCAACAAAAAAGGACCGGCACAATGGATGCGCCGGTCCTTCTGCAGTCAGATAGTGGGTGTGGAGAGTGTTACCACCACTTTGCTGGCGTGAACTTTCCGGCGGCCTGTTCGATCACATGCGCCGTCTTGAACAGGGTTTCTTCTTCAAACGGCTTGCCGATGATCTGGAGACCCAGCGGCAAACCCTTGTGATCGAGACCGGCTGGAACCGAGATACCAGGAAGGCCGGCCATGTTGAGCGTGACCGTGAAGACGTCCTGCAGATACATCTTGACCGGATCTGCAGCGAGTTCCTTGTCACCGATGGCAAAGGCGGAAGACGGCGTGATAGGCGCCAGGATAGCATCGACGCCCGCATGAAACGCCTCTTCGAAGTCACGCTTGATGAGAGTGCGGACCTTCTGAGCCTTCAGGTAGTAGGCATCGTAGTAGCCAGCAGACAGAACATAGGTTCCGATCATGATGCGGCGCTGAACTTCCTTGCCGAAGCCCGCAGCGCGGCTCTTCTCGTACATATCGGCAATGTCCTTGCCGTCAACGCGCAGGCCGTAGCGAACACCGTCATAGCGTGCCAAGTTGGACGACGCTTCCGCGGGCGCCACGATGTAGTAGGCCGGAAGCGCATATTTAGTGTGTGGCAGCGAAATTTCGACGACTTCAGCGCCAGCATCCTTCAGCCATTCCACACCCTGCTGCCACAGCTTTTCAATTTCCTCCGGCATGCCCTCGATACGATATTCCTTCGGAATGCCGATCTTCATACCCTTGACCGACTGACCAAGTGAAGCTTCGTAATCCGGAACCGGCAAATCGACAGAGGTCGTGTCCTTGGTATCGACGCTCGCCATGCTCTTCAGCAGGATTGCTGCGTCGCGCACATCGCGCGCAATCGGACCAGCCTGATCCAGCGACGAGGCATAGGCAACGATACCCCAGCGGGAGCAACGGCCATAGGTAGGCTTGATGCCGACCGTGCCAGTAAAGGCCGCAGGCTGCCGGATGGAGCCGCCTGTGTCGGTGGCAGTGGCACCGGCGCAGAGATGCGCCGCAACAGCAGCAGCGGAGCCGCCTGAAGAGCCGCCCGGCACCAGCTTTTCATCCGAACCCTTGGCCTTCCACGGGTTTACCGCCGGTCCGTAATAGGAGCTTTCGTTGGATGAACCCATCGCGAATTCATCCATGTTCAGCTTACCGAGCATCACGGCACCATCATTCCAGAGGTTCTGGGTGACGGTCGATTCGTACTTCGGCTTGAACCCATCGAGAATGTGGCTGCAGGCCTGCGTGTGGATATCACGCGTTGCGAACAGGTCCTTCACGCCAAGTGGGATACCCTCAAGAGCGCCGCCCTTTCCATCTGCCAGACGCGCATCCGACGCTTTCGCCATCTCGCGCGCCTTTTCGGGCGTTACGGTCACGTAGGCGTTCAGGGCACCGTTGGCAGCGTCGATGGCCGACAGGTAAGCGTCCGTCAATTCGACCGCTGTGATATCGCGGCCCTTCAGTTTAGCGCGTGCTTCGGAAATGGTAAGGTTGGTAAGTTCGGTCATCGTGATCTCGAATTTGGCTTAAGGCTGCGTTGAAGGTCGGTGCTGCGGAATGATCCGCGCTTACTCGACGACCTTCGGCACGAGGAAAAAGTTCTGATCTGAATTGGGGGCATTGGCCACGATATCGGCGGCCTTGTCACCATCCGTCACGGCATCGGCGCGTTTGCGCATAGTGATTGGAGTAACGGAGGTCATCGGATCGACCCCACTGACATCAACCTCGGAAAGCAGTTCAACAAATCCGAGGATACCATTCAATTCACCCGTCATCCGTTCCAGATCATCTTCGGAAACGGCAATGCGGGAAAGGCGCGCAACGCGCTTGACGGTAGCGATATCGACGGACATGGAACTTCTCCGGATGAATTTTCCTCCCGCTATAATGGCCATATCCGGCATTCGCAACGGTTTTGGCCTCAACTGGGACAGAGATCTGAGGGAAATCAGCGCGGTTCTCCTCCGAACCGCGCTGATTTCCGTAACGTCAGATGCTTAGCGTTACGCCAACCTTGGGCGTCTCTACTCTGGTCTTCAGGCCTTCCATGCCTTTCACGAACTTTTCCGGCGTCTGGTCAATGATGGGGAAAGACCCGTAGTGGCACGGAATGGCATGCTTGAAGTCAAAGAAGCGCTGGCAGGCGAGCGCTGCCACGGCACCGCCCATGGTGAACCGGTCGCCGATCGGCACGAGACCGATATCAGGCTGATGCAATTCGTTGATCAGACCCATATCGGTGAAGATATCCGTGTCGCCCATGTGCAGCAGCGAGGCCTCATCTTCGAAATGCAGCATCAGGCCATTGGCATTGCCGAGCGCATGAGAGACCCCGTCTTCCGTAATCTGGGCGGAGGAATGGAGGGCCTGCGTCAAGGTCGCGCTGAAGCTGCCGAAGCTGACGGTGCCGCCGGTATTGCCCATTTCGAGACGCTGGACACCCTTGGAACCCAGCCATGCGGCGAGATCGGCATTTGCCAGCACAACGGCGCCGGTTTCCTGTGCCAGAGCCACGGTATCCCCTACGTGATCTCCATGACCATGCGTCAGCAAAATGTGCGTGATGCCCGCAGCCGCTTCCTTCCGATCCTGGTCTGCAAAGGATGGGTTACCGCTGAAGAATGGATCGATCAAAATCTTCGCATGGGCGGTTTCGAGCCTGAAGGCCGAATGGCCAAGCCAGGTGATCTTCATGATAAATCTCCATTTTGCAGTTGGGATCAAAGGGTCCGGGTGTGGACCGCCAGTTAGGCGCAGGTTATTCAACGCCATGATACGCATCAACCGGACAGACGGATTTTATTTCCCTTGCCAACCCCATAGTAGACCTAGAGCATCCGCAATCAATTCAAGAGCATAAGCCGAGAGAAGGAAACCGCCGTGGCAACAATGACGATCGAAGAACTGGCTGCCAGCCTACTGCCGGGGCAACCGGTGGCCGGTCTTGATCTCGGCACGAAGACCATTGGCCTTGCGGTCTCGGATTTGGGTAGGCGATTCTCGTCACCTCGACCCGTGTTAAAGCGCTTGAAGTTTACAAAAGACGCGGAACTCTTGCTAGCCTGGGCGGACAAGGAAAAGGTGGCAGCCTTCATCATCGGACTGCCAATCAATATGGATGGCTCATCGGGCCCGCGTGTTCAGGCGACCAGAGCTTTCGTTCGCAGCATGAGTGACAAGACGGAAATACCGTTCGTTTTCTGGGACGAACGTTTATCCACCGTGGCCGCAGAGCGAGCGCTTCTGGAAATGGATGTGTCCAGGGCAAAGCGCGCTGAACGGATCGATTCGGCGGCCGCGAGCTTTATTCTTCAAGGCGCCTTGGATAGGCTTGCATCCTTGGCAAGGGCTGCATCGGGAGATGACGCATAGCGCCTGATCCACCAGGCGTGAATCTGTTTGCGACGACGGAATGCCAGAATTGCGATAACGATCAGGCTGTCCACTGCAACGGCACGGACAACCAGCATGGGAAGAAGCGCCGGATCAATTCCCAAAATCTGTCCATAGATCTGAAAGACGAGATCGTGGGTGTCGCGGGTCAGCATGAAGAACCCGAAACTGATGTTGTAGTAGGATAGCCAGTACCAGGCCCCCAGGAATGCGACCGGGCCAGCCCAGAGGATGAGAAACCACTTCATGCGGCGTTTCCTTCCACAATTAGCCAGCGCGTTGAACCCGGCCAAGGTGCCGACAGAACCGCCCAGCGCAGAAACGCCATGACGCTCAGCACGATGGCAGGAAACGTCAGATCAACCGCCCAACTCGCAAAGAAGCAAAGAGCCAGACACAGTAATCCGTATTGATAGCATTGGTTGCCAGACACAGCCTTACCACGCAGCGATGGTTAACAAATCGTTAACCTCAACCTAGTGCGCGGGGTCCAAAGCGCAACGAGAACCACTCAATATGGTTAACGTCGGGCGCCGACCTGTGGATGACTGCCCTGGAAACTCAGCTGGCGGCGGGATACAGAAGGTCGACGATGTAGGAGGCATCGAAGCGGGAATCGAGCATTCCATAGGTAGCTCGCCACCCTCCGGCCAGACGGGTTTCCACGAAGGCGTCTGCGATCTTGCCGGCACCCAGCCGAAACAGCTCCGCAGCCGCCGCTGCCAACGCAAGTTGCTCGACCAGAAGTCTTGCCGCGCCCTCGTCCCGTTCCGCCAGGGCCATGGCGGCGCGCAGCACGTCCGTCGTCTTTCGTCCACTTGGACCCAGATCCCGCTCGATGCCCGACAGAACCGAATCGAACAGATCACGGCCTCTGCTCAACACGCGCAGCACATCCAGCGCCATGACATTGCCTGAGCCTTCCCAGATCGCATTGACCGGAGCCTCGCGATAGTGACGGGCAAGCGGACGCTCCTCCACGTAGCCATTGCCACCAAGGCATTCCATCGCTTCGTAGATCAGCGGAGGCGCGATCTTGCAGCACCAGTATTTGATGACGGGCGTCATGACGCGGGCAAAGGCTGCATCGGCGGGATTGCTACCGGCCTTGTCGAAGGCTTCTGCCAGACGATAGGCAAGCGCCGTCGCGGCTGCGACGTCCAGCGCCATATCCGCAAGAACCCGCGTCATCAGGGGCTGATCAATCAGGTTTTTGCCAAAGGCGCTGCGACCGCGGCAATGATGTACCGCCTCTGCCAACGAGGCCCGCATGATGCCAGCTGACGCAAGAGCACAATCCAACCGCGTGAGCGTTACCATGTCGAGGATGGTTCGTACTCCACCGCCCGCTTCGCCCAGCAGGTAGCCGAACGCATCCTGAAACTCGACCTCGGAAGAGGCATTGGAGCGGTTACCCAGCTTATCCTTCAGCCTCTGGAATTGAAGCCCGTTTGCCGTACCATCTTCCAGGAGGCGCGGAACCAGAAAACAGCCGATCCCCTCATTGGTCTTGGCAAGCATCACGAAGGCGTCGCTCATAGGCGCGGACATGAACCACTTGTGACCGGACAGGCGGTAGACACCCTCACCCACGCGTTCGGCCACCGAACGGTTGGCGCGCACATCCGTACCCCCCTGCTTCTCCGTCATGCCCATACCAACGGTGATGGCCGTCTTCTGCTGTGCCGGACGATTGGACGAATCATATTTCCGCGACAGGATGCGCGGCGCCCATTCCTTCTGGACACGAGGCGAAGCCATCATCGCCGCAACGGAAGCGCTGGTCATCGTCAGCGGACACAAATGGCCGCATTCCAGCTGGGAGGTCAGATAGAACCGGGCAGCACGGGCGCGGTGCTGGTTGTTGCGCGATTCGGCGATGTTCTCCCACAAGGAGGAATGCAGACCGCTGCCCATCGAGCGTCGCATCATGGCATGCCAGGCAGGATGGAACTCCACCGTATCCAGCCGTTCGCCTCGCGGACCGTGGGTCTTCAGCTTTGGCGGATTTTCATTCGCCATCCGCGCAAGTTCCTGCGCTTCGGGAGACGTTACATAGCGGCCCAGCGCATCGAACTCCTCGCGGATTGCGCGGTGCAATCCCGCCGTCAGATCCACGATCAACGGGTCTGTGCGATAGGCATTGATACCGGACCAGAGGCTTGGCTGGTTCAGGTCGGTGAGATTGTCTTCGGTCCGGTTCATCTGATTCATGAGCTGCTCTTAAACGAAAGCTGGGCAAATTGCATGGGGATCAAGAAAACTCGATGCAGCACACGCTTGCCCGCTCGCCTCGCTGTCTCTATAGACCGCGTAAACAAGCGGAGGACGTAATCGTGGTCTTCTTTCCCCACCGCCATCTCCTCGGGATCAAGGGCCTGACCGAGCAGGACATTACATTCCTTCTCGACAAAGCCGACGAGGCGGTCAAGATCAGCCGTCAAAGAGAGAAGAAAACTTCGACTCTTCGCGGGCTCACCCAGATCAATCTTTTCTTCGAGGCTTCGACACGCACGCAAAGCTCCTTCGAGCTGGCCGGAAAGCGTCTGGGCGCAGATGTCATGAACATGTCCGTCGGCAACTCTTCGGTCAAGAAGGGCGAAACGCTGATCGATACGGCCATGACGCTGAACGCCATGCGGCCTGATGTCTTGGTGGTTCGGCATTCGTCCGCGGGTGCCGCTGCCCTTCTGGCGCAGAAAGTGGCGTGCTCGGTCGTCAACGCCGGTGACGGTCAACACGAGCACCCGACGCAGGCACTTTTGGATGCGCTGACAATCCGTCGCGCCAAGGGCAAGCTGTCCCGCATCATCGTCGCGATCTGCGGCGATGTTCTGCACTCGCGCGTTGCCCGCTCCAACATTCTTTTGCTGAATGCCATGGGCGCACGGGTTCGCGTGGTCGCGCCGTCCACTCTGCTACCATCGGGCATTTCGCAAATGGGCGTGGAAGTCTTTCATTCCATGGAAGAAGGCCTGAAGGATGCAGATGTCGTGATGATGCTGCGTCTTCAGCGCGAGCGCATGTCCGGTTCGTTCGTCCCGTCTGTCCGCGAATATTTCCATTTCTACGGTCTGGACGCCGAGAAACTGAAAGCGGCCAAGGAGGATGCGCTCGTCATGCATCCGGGGCCGATGAATCGCGGTGTGGAAATTGCGTCGGAAGTCGCCGATGGTCCGCAGAGTGTGATTGAAAGCCAGGTCGAAATGGGCGTTGCCGTCCGTATGGCTGTGATGGAGACCTTGCTGATTTCCCAGAACCAGGGGCCGAGAAGCGAAGGAGTAGGCGCATGAAGCCGCTTGTTCTGAAGAACGTGCGTATCATCGATCCTTCCCGGCATCTGGACGAGGTCGGCACGATCATCATCGGTGACGACGGTCGTATTCTTGCATCTGGCGCAGACGCGCTCAATCAGGGATATCCCGAAGGTGCCGAGATACGCGATGCCAAGGGTCTCGTTGCGGCGCCGGGCCTCGTTGACGCACGGGTCTTTGTTGGCGAACCGGGTGCGGAACATCGGGAGACTATCTTCTCCGCCAGCCGTGCCGCCGCTGCAGGCGGTGTAACGAGCTTCATCATGATGCCGGATACGGACCCGGTCCTTGACGATATCGCTCTTATCGAATTCGTTCTCAAGACAGCTCGCGACAAAGCTCTCGTCAACATTCACCCAGCTGCAGCTTTGACGCGCGGGTTAAAGGGCGAGGAGATGACCGAGATCGGCCTGTTGAAGCAGGCGGGCGCCGTCAGTTTTACCCAGGGCCGTCATGGATTGGCTGATACGCAGGTTTTGCGACGCGCGATGACCTATGCGCGCGAGTTCGGGGCCGTGATTTCGCTCGAAGCCCGCGATCCCTACCTCGCCGTCAACGGGGTCATGAACGAAGGGCTTTTCGCCAGCTGGCTCGGTCTTGCAGGCGCCCCGCGCGAGGCAGAACTCATTCCGCTCGAGCGTGACCTGCGGATCGCCGCCCTCACCAAGGCCGCCTATCATGCAGCTAAGATCTCGGTGCCGGAATCGGTTGAAGCGATCCGTGTTGCACGCAATCGAGGTGCGAACGCAACCTGCGCCGTGTCGATCAATCACCTGTCGCTGAATGAAAACGACATCGGAGAATACCGGACCTTCTTCAAGCTTTCGCCGCCACTGCGCACGGAAGACGACCGTCAGGCCATGGTCGATGATCTGGCGAATGGAACGATTGATATCATCGTCTCTTCGCATGATCCGCAGGACGTCGACACGAAACGTCTTCCCTTCGGTGACGCAGCGGATGGTGCCATCGGGCTTGAAACCATGCTGGCGGCCGCCTTGCGGCTCCACCACTCCGGTCAGGTTTCGCTGATGCGCCTCATCGACGCCATGTCGACAAGGCCAGCGCAGATCTTTGGGCTCGACGCTGGAACGCTTAAACCGGGCGCAAAGGCAGATATTGCCTTGATCGACATTGATGAACCATGGATTGTGACGAAGGATACCATCCAGTCCCGCTCCAAGAACACGCCCTTCGAGGATGCGCGTTTTAGCGGACGGGCTGTCTCGACTTATGTCGCTGGCCGTCTGGTACACTCGCTGTAAGGAAATTGAGCATGGCAGAGCTGTTTAACTGGCAAATCACGCTTCCCATCGCGCTGGCCGCACTTGCCTTTGGCTATCTGCTGGGCTCGATCCCTTTTGGCCTCCTCCTGACCAAGGCGGCAGGTCTCGGCGACATCCGCTCCATCGGTTCAGGCAATATCGGCGCTACAAACGTCTTGCGCACCGGCAACAGGAAGCTGGCTGCCGCCACGCTTTTGCTTGATGCATTGAAGGCTACTGTCGCTGCCATTCTGGCTGCAGCGCTCTGGGGTCAGGAAGCCGGACTGCTGGGTGGCTTTGCGGCTTTCCTCGGCCATCTGTTTCCAGTCTGGCTTGGCTTCAAGGGTGGAAAAGGTGTTGCAACCTATATTGGCACGCTGTTGGGTATTGCACCGGCTATGGTTCTGGTATTTGCATTCCTGTGGCTGACGGTTGCAAAACTCAGCAAATATTCATCTCTATCGGCGCTTGTCGCCACACTTCTTATTCCCGTCGTGCTCTGGCTCATCGGGGAACCAAAAATTGCATTGGTCATGGCAATCATGACCCTGATTACATATTGGAAGCATAAGGCCAACATCGAGCGTCTGATCAACGGAACAGAAAGCAAGATCGGCCAGAAGGGATAAGTTCCTCTGTGTCCTCCGGCAAAGAAAATCGGAGGGGGGTTGCACTCACAGACGCCCAGCGGATCGCCTGGCTCAGGCTGATTCGCAGCGACAACGTGGGTCCTGCAACCTTCCGTGACCTCATCAATCACTTCGGCTCCGCCGACGCGGCTCTGGCCGCGATACCTGAAATGTCGCGCCGGGGTGGCGCGGCGCGTGCCATCCGCGTGGCAACCGTTCAGCAGGCGGAGCAGGAACTGGAGATTGCTGCTCGTTTCAATGCCAGACTGGTCGGCATTGGAGAGCCGGACTACCCATTTGCGCTTCGTCAGATTGACGCCGCCCCGCCCCTTTTGGCTATGAAGGGTGACTTTGCCGCAGCCAACCGACCGTCGGTCGGCATTGTCGGATCACGCAACGCCTCGATCAGCGGAGCCAAAATCGCCGCCATGATCGCACGCGACTGCGGTCGTGCCGGCTACACGATCACCTCGGGTCTCGCGCGCGGCATCGATACGGCGGCCCATCGGGCAAGCCTGGATACGGGAACCATTGCTGTGCTGGCGGGCGGCCTTGATCAACCCTACCCGCCCGAAAACATTCCACTGCTGGCGGACATCACGGATGGCGTTGGACTCTGCGTCAGCGAGATGCCGTTTGGATGGGAGCCACGCGCCCGCGATTTTCCGCGCCGCAACCGGCTCATCGCAGGGATATCTCTTGGGGTGGTCGTCGTGGAAGCAGCCCAGCGTTCCGGGTCTCTGATCACAGCGCGGCTGGCGGGCGACTTCGGACGTCTGGTCTTTGCGGTGCCCGGCTCTCCGCTCGATCCGAGATGCCATGGCACCAACGATCTTCTGAAGAATGGCGGCATTGTCACCACCTCATCGCAGGACGTGCTGGAGGCGCTGGCCCCCATCTCGCAACTGGACCTTTTCACCGGTTCTACCATTGCGGAACCAGGCGAAGATGGAGCGTCGCCGTTGATGCAACCTCTTGATGATAGTGATCGCATGCGGATCACCAATGCTCTTGGCCCCACACCTGTCGAAATCGACGACATCATACGCCATACAGACATCCCAGCAGCAACGGTTTACCTCGTGCTGCTGGAACTTGATCTAGCTGGACGGCTTCACCGGCATCCGGGCGGTCTAGTTTCTCTCCTGATGCAGAACTGACCGCGGGCGTCGACCTGACAACATATCGCCGGACTCGACATACGCCATTTCAAGGAGATAGCAGAGCATATCTGCATTCTCCTTATGGGCTACCTGCCGCAATTGACCCAGCATGTGCCGAACATAGGCGATGTTGGATCGCCACTCCTCATTATTGATTTGCTTTGAAGATGGTTCAACCATCTTGTCCTCGCTAAAATAACTTAAAATAATGCACGCGCAGGGTGTGCACTCCCGGGTGCGCTCGCAATGTGACATTTCTCATCTAAGATTGCAATAAATCATTAATCTCCTTATAGTTGTACTTACGCGAAAGGCAAAAATGCATCCTCCCTCTTGACCGCAGACAAAACGCCCTCCATGTCGGGAGGTCAGTTTCAAGCCGAAGCGCCATTTTTTCGCTTTGTCGCACCTCTCAGAGAAAAAATTATGAATGTCGTCGTCGTAGAATCCCCCGCCAAGGCCAAGACAATCAACAAATATCTTGGATCCGGCTTCAAGGTTCTCGCTTCCTTTGGTCACGTCCGAGACTTGCCAGCGAAAGACGGCTCTGTCCTGCCCGATCAGGATTTTGAGATGTCTTGGGAAGTCGACAGTGCATCTGCCAAGCGCATGAAAGATATTGCGGACGCCGTCAAAGGCTCCGACGGACTTTTTCTTGCGACCGACCCGGATCGCGAAGGTGAGGCCATTTCCTGGCATGTCCTTGATCTTCTCAAGAAGAAGAAGGTCATTGGCGACAAGCCAGTCAAGCGTGTGGTTTTCAATGCCATCACGAAAAAGGCCGTACTTGATGCAATGGCAAACCCACGCGATATCGACATATCGCTGGTGGATGCCTACCTGGCTCGTCGTGCGCTGGACTATCTGGTTGGTTTCAATCTCTCCCCGGTTCTGTGGCGCAAGCTTCCGGGTGCTCGCTCGGCCGGCCGTGTGCAATCAGTTGCATTGCGCCTTGTTTGCGATCGCGAAAATGAAATCGAGCGTTTTATCCCGGAAGAATACTGGAACATTTCCGCGCTTCTGAAGACGCCGCGGGGCGATGAATTCGAAGCCAAGCTTGTTTCTGCTGATGGAAAGCGGATTCAGAGCAAGGGCGTCAAGAACGGCGAGGATGCTGGCCGTCTGAAGGCGCTCCTGGAAGGCGCTGCCTATTCGGTCGAATCGGTCGAGGCAAAGCCGGTCAAGCGTAATCCAGGTCCGCCATTCACCACATCCACTCTCCAGCAGGCCGCCTCCTCGAATCTCGGTTTTTCGGCTTCACGCACCATGCAGGTCGCACAGAAGCTCTACGAAGGTGTGGACATTGGCGGCGAAACAGTCGGCCTGATCACATATATGCGTACAGACGGCGTGCAGATGGCGCCGGAGGCGATAGATGCGGCCCGTCGTGCAATCGGTGATCAGTTCGGTGAGCGTTACCTGCCCGAAAAGGCGCGCTTCTATTCCACGAAGGCAAAAAATGCGCAGGAAGCGCACGAAGCCATTCGTCCAACCGATTTCAATCGCTCTCCGGATAAGGTCCGTAAGTTCCTCGATGGCGACCAGCTTCGTCTCTACGAACTCGTCTGGAAGCGCGGGATAGCCAGCCAGATGGCTTCCGCCGAAATGGAGCGTACGACGGTCGAAATCACCGCAGCAAACGGCTCCGATCGTGCAGGGTTGCGCGCTGTCGGCTCTGTCGTTCGCTTCGACGGATTTCTTGCTGCTTATATGGATCATCGTGAAGACGGCGATACCGGAGAGGACGACGAAGATGGTCGCCTGCCCGAAATCAATGCGCGCGAGAAACTGGACAAATCCAAAGTCAATTCAAGCCAGCACTTTACGGAGCCACCGCCACGCTACTCGGAAGCTTCTCTGATCAAGAAGATGGAAGAGTTGGGCATCGGGCGTCCTTCGACCTATGCCGCAACGCTGAAGACGCTGAGTGACCGCGAATATATTGTCATCGAGAAACGCAAGTTGATCCCTCATTCCAAGGGTCGGCTCGTCACCGCCTTCCTTGAGAACTTCTTCACGAAGTATGTGGAATACGATTTTACAGCCGATCTGGAAGAGAAACTCGACAAGATTTCAGCTGGCGAACTGAACTGGAAGCAGGTGCTCCGGGAGTTCTGGGAGGCCTTCTTCGCCCAGATCGAGGACACCAAGGAGCTTCGCGTTACCAATGTTCTGGATGCGCTGAACGAAGCTCTCGCTCCGCTCGTTTTCCCGAAGCGGGAAGACGGCAGCGATCCGCGCATCTGCCAGGTCTGTGGGACGGGCAACCTGTCCCTTAAGCTCGGGAAATACGGGGCATTCGTCGGATGCTCCAACTATCCCGAATGCAACTACACCCGTCAGCTGTCCTCCGACGGGGCTGAAACGGAAGCTGCGGCCCTCAACGAGCCGAAGGCGCTTGGCCAGGATCCGATGACCGGCGAGGAACTGACACTACGGTCCGGTCGTTTCGGACCTTATATTCAGCGCGGAGACGGCAAAGACGCGAAGCGGTCTTCGCTGCCACGTGGTTGGAAGCCGGAAGACATCGATCACGAGAAGGCTCTGGCCCTTATCAATCTTCCGCGGGATGTGGGCCAGCACCCAGAGAGCGGCAAGATGATTTCTGCGGGTCTCGGACGCTACGGACCTTTCCTGCTGCATGATGGCACCTATGCCAACCTTGAAAGCATTGAGGATGTGTTCAGCATAGGTCTGAACCGCGCCGTCACTGTCCTCGCAGAAAAGCAGAGCAAGGGCGCCGGGCGTGCTCGGACTGCCGTCGCCGCCCTCAAAGAGCTTGGCGATCATCCGAGCGGCGGAGCCATGACGGTTCGGGAGGGACGCTACGGTCCATATGTCAATTGGGGCAAGGTCAATGCCACACTGCCGAAGGGCAAGGATCCGCAAAGTGTGACCGTTGAAGAGGCGCTCGCGCTTCTGACCGAAAAGGCTGGCAAGGCACCGGCCGCAAAGGGCAAGGCTGCAAAATCTACCAAAGCAACCAAAGCAGAAGCCGCTGACGCCAAGCCGAAAAAGACGGCAACCAAGGCAAAATCTGCCGCCAAGCCGAAGGCGGCCACGAAAACAAAGAAGACGGACACGTGAGCAAGAGACCGCGCGAAGACAAAAAACCCGTTCCGGTTGGCCGCAAAGCTGCCCTTCGCGCGGAAAAGGCCGCTCTGGGCGATCCAAATGTGATCATCCATGGCGTTGTTCCGCCCCGCGATATTCTGTTGCAGTTCATTTCCGATAACCCGGACCGCGCCTCAAAGCGTGAGATTGCCAAGGCCTTCGGTCTGAAAGGCGATACCCGTATCGAGCTCAAGGATGTGCTGCGTGACCTCGAGGAAGAAGGCCTTCTCCAGAAAAGCCGCAAGGCGCTGATGCGTCCTGGTGGCCTGCCGCCCATGACAGTGCTGGACATCACGACCCGCAGCAAGGACGGCGAACTGATTGCCCGGCCTGCCGAATGGCCGGATGATGGCGGCGTTGCGCCCGCGGTCTTGATCCGGCAATCCTCCGATAACCGCAGCAAGAGCAAGACGCCCGCTGCCGGACTTGGCGACCGCGTTCTTGCGAAGATATTCCCAAACAAGGATCGGTCCGGTCCCGCCTATACGGCGCGCGTCGTCAAGATCATCGACAAACATCGCAATGCCTCCCTTGGCGTCATTCGCATGATGCCGGAAGGTGGTGCGCGGTTGATGCCGATCGATCGCCGCGGCGAGGAAATGCAGATTTCGGCCAGTGACCTTGGCGACGCCAAGGACGGCGATCTGATCGAGGCTGATGTCCTGCGTGGGAACCGCTTCGGGCTAACCCGCGCCAAAGTGCTGTCGGTAGTTGGTTCGGTTGCGTCCGAGAAGGCAATCTCGATGATTGCCATCTATTCGCATGGCATTCCGCACATCTTCCCGAAACAGGTTCTGGATGAGGCGGAAGAGGCAAAACCAGCCAGCATGACGAAGCGAGAGGACTGGCGGCATGTGCCCCTGGTCACCATCGACCCGGCGGATGCCAAGGACCATGACGACGCCGTCTATGCCGAACCAGACCCGTCGCCGGACAATCCGGATGGCGTCATCGTGACAGTCGCTATTGCAGATGTGTCCTATTATGTCCGGACGGGATCATCGCTTGACCGTGAAGCCCTTAAGCGGGGCAATTCGGTCTACTTCCCGGATCGCGTCGTGCCGATGTTGCCGGAGCGGATTTCCAATAACCTTTGTTCGCTGCGTGAGGGCGAAGATCGGCCGGCACTTGCGGTCCGCATGGTCTTCTCCAAGGACGGCAAGAAGGCAGGCCATACGTTCCATCGCATCATGATGAAGAGTGCCGCCAAGCTCTCCTATCAACAGGCGCAGGCGGCGATCGACGGCAAACCGGATGACAAGTCCGGGCCGCTTCTGGATCCCATCCTGAAACCGCTATGGCATGCCTATGCGATGATGAAGCGTGGTCGCGACCGGCGCCAGCCGCTGGAGCTGGATATGCCGGAACGCAAGATCCTGCTGAAGCCGGACGGTACCGTCGACAAGGTCGTCATTCCGGAGCGTCTGGACGCGCACAAGCTCATCGAAGAGATGATGATCCAGGCCAACGTTGCTGCCGCCGAAACGCTGGAGAAGCAGCGTCAGCCGCTGATCTATCGCGTGCATGATGCGCCGTCGCTTGCGAAACAGGAGGTCCTGCGGGAGTTTCTGGCCACGCTCGGCATCCCGATGGCCAAGGGCGGACAGGTGCGGGCAAACTCCTTCAACGGTATTCTCGCAAAGGCAGAAGACACGCCGCATCAGGTGATGGTCAACGAAATGGTTCTGCGAAGCCAGAGCCAGGCTGTGTACAGCCCTGACAATCTTGGCCACTTTGGCCTGAACCTGATGAAGTATGCGCACTTCACCTCGCCCATCCGCCGCTATGCGGACCTTATCGTTCACCGCGCCCTCGTGCGCGCTTTGGGCCTTGGCGAAGGCGGACTTTCGCCTGAGGAGGAAACGCAGCTCGACGACATTGCCGCAGAGATCTCCACTTTCGAACGACGGGCCATGGCGGCCGAGCGCGACACCATCAACCGTCTGATTGCCCACCATCTGGCGGAGCGGGTCGGCCAAGAGTTCGAAGGCCGCGTCTCTGGCGTGACGAAAGCGGGACTATTTGTCACGCTTCCAACCTATGGTGCGGATGGCTTCGTACCGGTATCCACGCTGGGGTCTGACTATTTTGTCTATGATGAAGCCAGACAGGCACTCATCGGCGAACGGCACGGCCTAGGCTATCAGTTGGGCGATTCCGTCGACGTGCGTCTGGCAGAGGCAATACCCCTTGCGGGCGCACTGCGCTTCGAGATGTTGAGCGAGGGCCAGAAGATGGGAATCGCGACACGGTCCTTCCACAAATCGGGACGACGCGGCCGCTCTGCGCCGAAACGACCAGGGACGAGGCCACCGCGCCGCGGCTAACGTTGGGCGGCTGCACCGCCTGCATCGGATCTGGTTCGTAGTCTATGCGTGTATAGGAGAAGGCGATGGCCGAACACCAAGCATTATCAACTCCTGTGAAGCCGGTTCACTTTGGAGGTGCACAGGAGCCTGAGCGCCAACTCGGTCAGTCCATCATGCGTGGACTGCGTTGCACCTGTCCAAGATGCGGCACTGGTCGTCTGTTCAAAGCGTTTCTGAAACCGGTGGAGCAATGCTCTGCCTGTGGTGAAGATCTGCACCACCAGCGGGCCGATGACCTGCCCCCTTATCTCGTCATCTTCATTGTGGGTCACGTGACCGTCGGTGGCTTCATGATGACGGATATGGTCTGGCAATTGTCCGTCTGGACGCATCTTGCGATATGGACGCCAATCACCATCCTGATGGCGCTGCTGATGATGCAACCGGTCAAGGGAGGCGTGATCGGCCTACAGTGGGCGCTGAAAATGCACGGTTTCGGCAAAGAAGATGAGAGTATCGATCCTGGTCGAGGCGGTCCAATTGATTGACCGGTAAGACGTCGCCAAGGCATGAACATCCTGATGCCCCAATCTCTAACAATTAATGCACCGTAAAAACTTGCGGTCACCTGACATCCAGCTGTCATGCAAGCACGTTATGAGGCAACATGATCGCTCAGGACGGAAGCCTTCTTGATTGAAGATTTTGCCGGTACCGCTTCACCACGTGTCGATTGCAGATTATATCGACTTCGGCCGCGCCCAATTTGCGCGCAAAACCTAAGCGACGGGCAGATGGATTCATATTCGAAGGACAAGCATAATCCCAGCCAGGGAGACGGCGATAGCTGCCACCCGGAGGAGATCCACTGGCCTTCGCTGTTTGCTGCGATCTCGGCGATCAGCGCCGTCGGCATCGCGATCGGACTGGGGCTGCCCCTGCTCAGCATCATCCTGGAGAAGCGGGGCATATCGTCGACATTGATCGGCCTGAATTCAGCCATGGCTGGCGTGGCCGCAATGGCCGCTGCGCCGATAACGACCAAGTTGGCCCATGATTTCGGCGTCGCCAGAACAATGCTTTGGGCCGTCGTGCTGGCCGCTGTCAGCGCTTTGGGCTTCTACTACGCAACTGATTTCTGGATGTGGTTTCCGCTGCGCGTGGGCTTCCACGGCGCAACGACAACACTCTTCATCCTTTCGGAGTTCTGGATCAACGCCGCCGCCCCGCCCCGCAAGAGAGGACTGGTTCTCGGCATATATGCGACCGTACTTGCCGTTGGCTTTGCCATCGGGCCGTTAATCTTCTCGAAGATAGGGAGCGAAGGTGTACTTCCCTTCGCTGTTGGCGCTGCGGCGATCATGTTGGCCTTCATCCCGATCTACATCGCGCGCGGCGAAAATCCGGTTCTGGATGAGAAACCACAGCAACATTTCCTACGCTATGTCTTTCTTGTTCCCATGGCTACAGCAGCAGTCTTTGTCTTCGGGGCCGTTGAAGTGGGCGGACTGTCACTCTTTCCGGTCTATGCAAACCGTGTCGGCCTGCCGGAAGCAAGCGCCGCACAGCTGCTAACCATTATGGGAATTGGCAACATGGTCTTCCAGATCCCGTTTGGCATGATTTCCGACCGTCTGAAAGACCGTCGGCCGATGCTCTTCCTGATGGCTCTGGCGGGCCTTCTAGGCGCACTGGCACTTCCTTACCTTATCCACCACTGGTGGCTCATGGCAGGCCTGCTGCTGGTCTGGGGTGGTTGCGTATCCGGCCTCTATACAGTTGGGCTTGCGCATCTCGGATCGCGACTCACAGGATCTGATCTCGCTGCCGCCAATGCTGCATTTGTTTTCAGCTATGCGGTCGGGACAGTCGCCGGACCTCAGGCTGTTGGGATTTCGATCGATTTGGTCGGTAACAACGGATTTGCATGGGCACTTGCCGGTTTCTTTGCCCTATATGTGGTGATATTCATCGTTCGGACGGTTTTCAGCCGTCAACGGACTTGACTTTTCGGGCGCGATTTGTAGTTTCGCGCCAGATTTCGCCGTGGACCGTGTAAAGGCGTCCGCGGCTTGATTTTTTATTAGAGGCAGGAAGACCATGGCGAAAGCTACGACCATCAAGATCAAGCTGCTGTCGACGGCCGATACAGGTTTCTTCTACGTTACGACGAAGAACAGCCGTACGTTCACGGACAAGATGACGAAGACGAAGTACGATCCTATCGCTCGCAAGCATGTTGAGTTCAAGGAAACCAAGATCAAGTAACTTGATCCGAATTCCGTTTAAAAAGCGCGGCACCTCGGTGTCGCGCTTTTTTTGTTATGGGCACCTGTCGGCAACCACCTGCAACCGCTCCCCCGATATCACAATGTGTGTTGGACGCTCTTCAAGACGGCTAGGCGCTTAAACGCGCGAAAGCGGCTTCCTGCAAGATTTCTGTTGATGCTTGAGCGGGGAGCGCGCGGGATGTGCAGATGCTGCCTGGGCCTCTGCAAAAGGTTATTCGACCTTAGGGGGCCGATCGGCATGCAAAGCGGCACGAGGAACCGCATAACTGCACGCCGATCGACCGACCCCACGACCCAGGAGATGCGGCGGACCTGAGCATCATGGGGTATCTCTGTGTTCCTTCAGGAACTTATTCCGCTGACAACAAATTCGCGTAAAACCGGGACGAAATCAACCCATTCTTAACTAGCGCGTCAATTGATGCGTGACATGGTTAAAACAGCAAGATCGAAAGCCAGGATCAGCCTCGTGAGTTAAGATATAATCAAGATTAGTTTGGAATACTAATAAAGCTAAATCTAAATTGATGACATATAAAGATGATTACTTGTCGCTTTATTAGGAATAATTGATCTCAGTGCGTTTTAATGTGAAACATGCTCGCATTTTTTGCAATTGGTGACTGCAAGTCCCGACCTCTACTTTGGAGTGCAATCCGAAATCTGTTCGGCATCCGTCTGCTGTTACTCACACAAGCCCAGCGTCGTCCAATGTTGCCGAATCATATCGCCGTTATCGCACTATCGGGCCACAGCAACCGCCTGGCTAAACGCCTAGGTCACTATGCCGCAGCCGCAACGACCCGATTTCGTCCGCTGTTCTTTGCCTCGTATAGGGCTCGATCAGCATTTTTCAGGAGTTGTTCGGGTGTCTCCACGCCTGCAGTATAGCTCGCGATTCCTAAGGACGCAGTGATTTGCAGCGAACCGCCCGAAGGAAGAGCAAACGGAGCGGCCTCGATGATTCCACGAAGGCGCTCTGCGATAGAGGCGGCTGAATGCGCGTCCGTATCCGGCATCACGACCACAAACTCCTCGCCTCCGTAACGACAGGCAAGATCTGCACCGCGTACCGTGGAGCGAATGCGCCGGGCAAATTCACGCAGGATCTCATCCCCTGCATCGTGTCCATAGGTGTCATTCACGCTTTTGAACCGGTCGATATCGGTGATGCATACAGACAAAGGGCGCGATCTGGCGGCAGCACGATTGAACAGCGTCTTCAGATGATTGTCGAGATAGCGGCGATTATGCAAGCCTGTGAGGCCATCGGTGACCGCCAGTTCGATCGTCTGACGAACGCTCGATCGCAGTTTATCATTGAACCGCTTGCGTCGAATCTGTGTCAGGGTTCGCGCCACCAGTTCGTTTGGATCGAGGGGACGCGTCAGATAGTCGTTCACCCCAAGGTCAAGAGCCCTAACAATAAGGTCATCCCTTCCACTTTCGGTGATGAGCAAGAGTGGCAGGAAGCGCGTTCGTTCCAGGAGGCGAAGCTGAGAGCATAGTCTGAGGGGATCGTAATCTTCTATATTATCGTTGATGATTACGAGATCGACCGGAGACTCGGCTGCCTCGAAGATCGCAGCCTGCGGATCCGACATTGCTGTTACCTCAGCAACTGGCTTCAACGCCCTGATTATTCGCTCCTGGGAGCTTCCACGGCCGTCCACAAGAAGAACCTGCCCGCTCATATCGAAGCCATCGAACCGGGTCAGATCCTCGAAACCGATCGTTCGCGCGGTATCGGCGCGAATGCGAAGTTCGTCGCTGAGCGTCTTGAGACGCACGAGACTCTTGACGCGCGCAACGAGTTGCAGATCGTTGACGGGCTTGGTGAGAAAATCGTCGGCACCGGCCTTCAGGCCACGCACGCGATCTGCTGGCTGGTCGAGCGCCGTTACCATGACCACTGGAATATGCATGGTCTTCGGATTGGCCTTTAGCCGCTCACACACTTCAAAACCGTCCATTCCCGGCATCATGATGTCGAGCAGGATAACGTCGACAGGTGTGTTTGCGACGATTTCCAGCGCCTTGAAGCCGTTCTCAGCCGTCAAAACATCGAAGTATTCAGCAAGCAAACGTGCCTCCAGCAGCTTCACATTCGCCGGAATGTCATCAACCACCAGAATACGCGCTGTCATGTCCGCCTCCCCGCCTCAGGCGTCCCCAAGATAGGTCTTGATCGTTTCGAGAAACTTCGGCACCGAAATAGGCTTGGAGACGTAAGCTTCGCATCCACCCTGGCGGATGCGCTCCTCGTCGCCCTTCATCGCGAAGGCAGTGACCGCAACGACTGGAATGACATGAAGTTCATCGTCTTCCTTCAGCCATTTGGTTACTTCAAGGCCTGACACTTCCGGGAGTTGGATATCCATGAGGATCAGATCGGGACGGTGCTTTCGCGCCAGATCCAGCGCCTCCATCCCATTACGGGTCTGGATCGTCGTGTACCCGGAAGCCTCGATCAGATCGCGGAAGAGCTTCATATTCAGCTCATTGTCTTCAACAATCATCACCCGCTTGGGCATACTTTCTATCCTTCATTTCGGGCGATCGCGCCTATATTGAGATATAAGGCTCCAAACGCTCGATTCCATGCTCCGGCTTTCGGAACAGTAAGCGGATTTGGTTGAAGAAAAGGTAACTGGATCGTTGATGCGTTCAGAATTTGTAAACAGGCCGAAGCCTCCCCTGCCAAACGAAACAGCGGCCGCCGTTTTGCAGTGGCTGGCCAATGAGCCGGATATGCTGGGTCGTTTTCTAGCGCTTTCTGGTGTCCAGCCGATGCAATTGCGCAGTGCGCTGAGCGATCCCGGCTTCCTGGCAGGTCTCCTCGACTTCGTCATGTCGCATGAACCCACGCTTCTCGAATTCTGTAGGGTTTCGGAATGGAAGCCGGAGGATGTCGTTGCTGCTTGGCGTCATTACTCGGGCCCAGGTCTTGATTCAGGACACTACGAATGAGCGAAATCGTTGACATCGGCCATCTGCGTCTCAGCGACCGTCCACTTGTCGTTTGCGATGTCGACGATGTTGTCCTCGAATTCCTGTCTCCTTTCGAAGGCTTCCTTGGCAGCCTGGGCCACCGTTTGGTGCCCCGCTCCTACCAGCTGCATGGCAATATTCTCTCCACGCTGGACGAGCGTCCTCTGGCAGACGATGATGTGACGCAGTTGATCCAGGATTTCTTCGCGGCGCAGGAAGCCTGGCAACGGCCCTTTGGCGATGCGGTACAGGCCTTGAGGCGGCTAGCCGCGGAGGCCGACGTGGTGTTTCTCACAGCCATGCCGCCGCGCTATACGCATATGCGCAGGCGCCTGCTGGATAGCCTCGACCTCACCTATCCTTTGCTCGCAACCGAGAGCCCGAAAGGCCCTGTCCTTCGCCAGATACACGGCAGCCGAGATCTACCTGTCGCGTTTATCGATGACATGGCTCACAATCATCATTCCGTTGCCGCAGCGGTTCCCGAATGTCTGCTGGTTCATCTTATGCCGCAATCAGAAATGCATAACCACGCGCCGAAGCCAGCCCCCACGGTCCTTTCTGCGCAGAACTGGTCGGATGTCGAGCGCTTCCTCCTGTCACACTTTGCTCAGCGCTGAGACGAGTTCCTCAGTATCTTGATCGCTAGGAAACATGACAGGGCGCCGGAATCTGCCATCGGCTCGCATATACTCAAACCTTCATTAAGCTCCGTGGCGTAATGTTTCGTTTTGGTATTGGGTATGAGGTATGTCATGTTTGGACGCGCGGCGCTGGCGCTCGCCATACTTCCGAGCCTTGCGGGTTTCAGCTTCGCGGCAGAGGATGGACGAACGGTTCAGATCATTGTGTCCAGGGCAAAACAGAGCCTGACCGTTTATGATGATGGCAAGATAATCGCCACCTCAAAGGTCTCTACAGGTAAGCCCGGTCACGATACGCCAACGGGTATTTTCTCGATCCTGGAGAAACGAAAATACCACGAGTCCAATATCTACTCCAATGCGCCCATGCCCTGGATGCAGCGCCTGACATGGTCAGGTATCGCTCTTCATGAAGGCAAGGTGCCGAACTACCCTGCATCGCATGGCTGCGTACGGCTGCCTTCCGGCTTCGCCGAAACCCTGTTCTCGATGACCAAGCGGGGGGCACATGTCATCATTGCCGATGAGGATGTGGCGCCAGTCGTTGTAAGGCACCCGTTTCTATTCCAACTAACAACCGACGTGCAGATCCTTTCGGATGTCCCTTTGCGTCCTTCCAGCAAGACAACCGGCCCGGTCGAACTGGCAATGAACAATCCTGACCGGTCGCTTCTGCTGCCCAAACCAGAACCCATGGTCCGGACTCCGGAGGAGTCCCAGCCGCTTCGAATATTGATTACGCGTCGAGGCGACCGCGAACTCGTTGCAGACGTTCAGGCGATGCTGACAGAACTCGGCTTTGACGCAGGCGCGCCGGATGGATTTGCGGGAGAAATGACGCGCAGTGCCATAGCCGGCTTCAAGCGGTGGAAGAACCTGCCCTCCAAAGGCACACTGATATCAAAAGAGATGTTGGCGGCCCTTTATGCATCGGCTGGTCGCGACCCGGCTCCGCAAGGCCAACTCTATATTCGCCAAGGCTTCAAAGAAATACTCTCGACACCGGTCGCTATCCGGGATCCAGAGCGGGAACTCGGAACTCACCTCTACACCATAGCCGATATTGATCCGAAGAATGGCCAAGCGGTGTGGCAAGCGATCGCACTCAAAAATGAGCTCAGCGACGGCACGCGCAAAAGGCTGGGCATTGCGCCGGAAGGCTCGGTGGTTGAAGCAGCGGGGCAGAGCGTTTTGGATCGTATCGAGATACCAACGCAGATTCGTACCAAGATCAATGGAATGCTCACAGAAGGCACGTCGATCACCATTACAGACAATGGTGTCAGCTCCGAGACTGCGCCACAGGGAACAGATTTCATTACCTTGACGCGCTGAGATGATCTTGAAGCCACCGGAGCAAGGCATCACTTACCCGGAGACACTTCCACAGCGAGCAGATCTTGCCGCCGTTTCCCGGCTCTAGGGCTACACGACGAGTTCGACGTCCAGGACCCCAGGTGCGGTTTTCAGCGCCGCGGCAATTTCCGGGGAGATGCGGTACTTCTCCATCAGTTCAACCTCGATTTCCCGCTTGCCATCATCCTTCACGACCACGAACGATACAAGGCCGTCTCCTCTTGCATTCAGGTGCTTCACGATCGATCTCAAAGGGCTTGAATCCTTGACGTAAACGCGAAGCGCCTTCTGCATCTGGATCGACATCTCCTCCAGGGACTGAACCGTCTGGATACGGAGCCCAATTCCTTCCGGTCGCTCGTCCGCCTGCACCGTAATGACCAGCGATTTTCCCGGCTCCAGCAGATCGCGATACTGGTTTAAGGCTTCGGAAAACAACACGGCCTCGAACTGGCCGGTCGCGTCCGAAAACGTAACGATCCCCATCTTGTTCCCGGTGCGCGTCTTCCGCTCCTGCCGCGCGGTAACCGTACCCGCAAGCCTGCCAGCCCCTGCCCCGGCCTTCACGGCAGCGGAGAACTCCGCAAAATTCTGAACACGCATCTTTGCCAACACCTGCGCGTAGGTATCCAGCGGATGTGCAGATAGATAAAATCCGAGCACCTGATATTCGCGCAGCAGCTTTTCAGACGCCGTCCAAGGATCAAACGCAGGGAGAATGAGCTTCTCTGGTCCCGCTGCAGAGGACGCGCCAAACATATCGTGCTGACCGCTGGTTTTGCCTTCAGCCGCCCGCTGCGCATAGCCAATGATCCGATCCAAGCCGCCAACCAGCTCTGCACGATCCTTGCCGAAACAATCGAAGGCCCCGGCGAAGATCAGGCTTTCGAGAACGCGCCGGTTAACCTGCTTCGGATCGATACGCAGGCAGAAATCCTCCAGGCTGCTGAACGGCTTCTCACCACGCACAGCGACGATGTGTTCGACAGCGGCTTCGCCGACACCCTTTATTGCAGCCAGCGAGTAAAAGATGCAATTGTCACCTGTCTCGAACATGCGGAACGAGGTCTGAACGGACGGCGGAACAACCTTGATACCGAGGCGCTGAGCATCCTGCCGGAAATCATTCAGCTTCTCCGTATTGGCCATATCATAGGTCATTGATGCGGCGAGAAACTCCACCGGATAATGAGCCTTCATATATGCCGTTTGATAGGAGACGATGGCATAGGCTGCGGCGTGCGACTTGTTGAAGCCGTAATTGGCGAACTTGGCCAGTAGATCGAAAATAAGATCTGCCTGCGGTTTGGAAACCTCGTTCTTGATGGCGCCCTGGACAAAGCGTTCGCGCTGCTTGTCCATTTCCTCCTTGATCTTCTTGCCCATTGCGCGGCGCAGCAGATCAGCCTCTCCAAGCGAGTAACCGGAAAGAACCTGAGCGATCTGCATGACCTGCTCCTGGTAAACGATAACGCCTTGCGTTTCCTTCAGCAGGAAATCGATCTTGGGGTGAATGGATTCAATTTCTTCTTCGCCATGTTTGCGCGCATTGTAGACTGGAATGTTTTCCATCGGTCCCGGTCGGTAAAGCGCGACCAGAGCAATGATGTCTTCGATACAGTCCGGTCGCATGCCCAGAAGGGCCTTGCGCATGCCGACACTTTCCACCTGAAACACGCCGATGGTTTCGCCGCGCGACAGCATGTCGTAAGTCTTCTTGTCATCGAGCGGAATCGTGGCCAGATCGACATGGATGTTCCGTTTGGCGACGAAATCAACGGCCGTCTTCAGAACGGTCAGCGTTTTCAAGCCAAGGAAGTCGAACTTTACGAGTCCGGCCTGCTCCACCCATTTCATGTTGAACTGGGTGACCGGCATGTCCGAACGCGGATCTCGATACATCGGCACGAGTTTCGAAAGCGGCCTGTCGCCGATCACGATACCCGCGGCATGAGTCGACGCATGGCGATAGAGGCCTTCGATCTTCTGCGCAATATCCAGCAGCCGGCCAACGACTGGCTCCTTCTCAGCCTCTTCCCTCAGTCGGGGCTCTTCCTCAATGGCCTTGGAAAGCGGTGTCGGATTCGCTGGATTGTTGGGCACCAGCTTGCAGATCTTGTCGACCTGACCATAAGGCATCTCGAGAACACGCCCAACATCGCGCAATGCAGCACGCGCTTGAAGCGAGCCGAACGTGATGATCTGCGCCACCTGCTCGCGGCCATACTTCTGCTGGACGTAGCGAATGACCTCTTCACGTCGATCCTGACAGAAATCGATATCGAAGTCGGGCATGGAAACGCGTTCCGGATTCAGGAAGCGCTCAAAAAGCAGCGAGAACCGGAGTGGGTCCACGTCCGTGATGGTCAGCGCATAGGCCACCAGCGAACCTGCACCGGAGCCGCGGCCGGGGCCAACCGGGATGTCATGTTGCTTGGCCCACTTGATGAAGTCAGAAACGATCAGGAAGTAACCTGGGAACCTCATCCTCTCGATAACTGACAGTTCGAAATCGAGGCGTTCGCGATAATCCTGTTCGGTATAACCGGCGGCCATTCCGAGCGCCGCAATACGCGCTTCGAGTCCCTCCACGGACTGGCGACGCAGTTCCGCCGCCTCTGCGCGCTCCGCCTCCTCCGCATCGCTGGCACCTCCGGTAAAGCGGGGAAGAATGGGCTTTCTCGTTTTCAGAACGAAAGAGCAGCGGCGCGCAATCTCGATCGTATTTTCAAGCGCTTCAGGGAGATCCGCAAACAAGGTCTGCATTTCAGCACGGCTTTTCAGGCAGTGATCCGGCGTCAGGCGGAAGCGCGTATCATCCGACACAATAGCATTATGGGCAACCGCCATCAGGGCATCGTGAGCGTCGTATTCGGCCTTGGACGGAAAAAACGCCTCGTTTGTCGCGACCAGCGGAAGATCATGGGCATAGGCAAGTTCCACCAGCTTTCGTTCATGCAGCCTGCTATAACCGGTGTGCCGCTGCAACTCGACATAGAGCCTATCGCCGAACACCGCCTTCAATCGAAGCAATCGTTGCTCAGCCTGAGAGCTGTGCCCTTCTTTCAGCAGTGGATCGATGGGCCCCGAACTGAAACCGGTCAGCGCAATGATACCGTCCGCGCCTCCCTCCTCAAGCCACGACATCCGGATGTGAACCGCATGCCCCCCTTCACCACCGAGATAGGCGCGGCTGACGAGGTCGACCAGTCGTTCATAGCCAACCGCATTCGCCGCAAGCAGAACGATCGATGGAAGTTTGACGAATCCTCCGTTGCCACCCCGCTTTTCGTCGCCCTGATCCTCCATATCGATGGACATCTGACAGCCGATGATAGGTTGGATGCCGTCACCGGTAGCCTTCTCTGCAAACTCAAGCGCCACGAAGAGGTTGTTCGTGTCGGTAATCGCGATCGCGGGCTGATTGTCCGCGCTCGCTTTGGCCAGAATTTTCTTGAGCGGCAGGGCTCCCTCCAGCAGGGAGTAAGCCGAGTGCACACGCAGATGAACAAAACCTGGCGATACCGCCGTTTCTGCTGTCGCTGTGTCGTGAACCTGATCTGCCATTTACCTGCCGTTCTGCCTCAAATAGTCTCCTCCCAATTGTCGGCCGAACGGTCCCCAAAGTCCAGCAATGGAGTGACCAATCAACTGGAAAACGGCGTTCATTCCTTACATGGACAAGACAATGACGCAGAGGCTGGCGAGGAAAGTCATCATAGAGGCAAATGCAGCAACATCCCGGAGCAAGTCAGTCATCACGCTCTCCTTTTCCGTTATGTTTTTAATTTGTTCTTTTTTTGTTCCTTCGTCAATAAGCAGAACATTCGCAGAACGCTTTTATTGAATAAATTATGATGAGCGCGATGCCCTGCCCGCTTCATCATGATGTGGCGCTAGCAGCATGGATACAGCGCCTGTCAGCTCCGCCTAAGCGAGCAGGCAGATCGGCTAACGGCAAAATTATGGGGAGCGCTTGGCAGAACGACTAAAACTCCCGGATCTTGCCGCCTTCAATGGTGACGCGCCGATCCATCCGGCCTGCGAGTTCGTGATTATGCGTTGCGATCAAGGCAGCAAGCCCGGACTGCCGCACGAGCGCTTCCAGAGCATCGAAGACGTAGGAAGCCGTCTCCGGATCAAGATTTCCCGTTGGCTCATCCGCAAGAAGAATCAGTGGCGCATTGGCAACAGCACGCGCAATCGCCACACGCTGCTGCTCACCTCCGGACAACTCTGCGGGCCGATGATCTGCGCGGTGGCCGATTCGCATATAGTCCAGCAGTTGCGCGGCCCTTTCCTTGGCTTCCTTCCGCGAAAGCCCGGAAATCAACTGCGGCATCATGATATTTTCGAGCGCCGAAAATTCCGGCAGAAGATGGTGAAACTGGTAGACGAATCCTATGTCGCCGCGGCGAATGGCCGTGCGCCTGTCGTCCGGCAATCCGCCACATGCTTCCCCATTAACGTATATCTCGCCTCCATCGGGATGCTCGAGAAGGCCCGCCAGATGCAGCAATGTCGACTTACCGGTTCCTGACGGTGCGACAAGCGCCACGATCTCTCCAGCACGCAATTCGAAATCTGCTTCCTTGAGGATCGAGAGAACCTGCTCGCCCTGACCGTATTGACGGTCCACTGCAGCGAGCTTGAGAACGGTCTTTCGCGCCATGTTCCGATCCTATTCGTAACGCAATGCCTGGACCGGATCGAGCCGTGAGGCGCGCCAGGCGGGGAATATGGTGGCAAGGAAAGACAGCACAAGTGCCATGATAACCACAGACAGGGTTTCACTGAAGCTCATTTCTGCTGGCAACTGGCTAAGGAAATAGAGCTGCGGATCGAACAGAACCGTTCCTGAGACCCAGGAGAAGAACTGCCGGATCGACTCGATATTCAGACAAACCACAACGCCCAGAATGACGCCCGCGATCGTGCCAACGATACCGATAGCGGCACCCGTCATGAAGAAGATGCGCATCACGGCACCTGAACTGGCGCCCATCGTTCGCAGGATGGCAATGTCGCGACCTTTGTCCTTCACCAGCATGATCAGGCCCGAAATGATATTGAGCGCAGCGACCAGCACGATGAGTGTCAAGATCATGAACATGACATTCCGTTCCACCTGCAGCGCCGAAAAGAATGTCTGGTTGCGTTGGCGCCAGTCGGTCAGAAACACTTGCCGCCCTGCGGCTTCCTCGATCTTTGGCCGAAGCTCGTCAACCTTGTCCGGGTCCTGCAGGAAAAGCTCGATCGATTGCACGATACCGTCGGCATTGAAATAGGCCTGCGCTTCGGCCAAAGGCATGTAGATGATGGAAGCGTCGTATTCAGACATGCCGATCTCGAAGACGCCGGAGACACGGTAGGATTTGACGCGCGGCATCATCCCCATAGGCGTTACGTCACCCTCGGGGGAGACGAGCGTGATTCGTTCTCCGGCAGAGATGCCCAAGGACGCTGCCAGTCTCGAGCCAACGAGAACTCCGTCTCCTGTTGCAAATCCTGTCAGATCGCCAGAGCGAATATTGGTGGCGACCTCTTTCAGCTTTTCGAGATCTTCCGTTCGAATACCGCGAACAAGCGCGCCCGAACCCGCGCCCTGCCGGCCCGAGGCCAAGGTCTGCCCCTCCACAAGTGGCAGGGCCATCGTGATGCCGGATACGCCCGCAAATCTCTGCGCCAGCTGCGCATAGTCGGTTAGAGGCTTGTCTACCGGTTGAACAATAATGTGCCCGTTAATGCCCAGAATGCGAGAGATCAGCTCGGTGCGGAACCCGTTCATCACAGCCATGACGATGATGAGAGTCGCGACGCCGAGCATGATGCCGACGAAGGAAAAACCTGCAATGACTGATATGACAGTTTCCTTGCGCCGAGAACGCAGGTAGCGCCATGCAACCATGCGCTCGAAGGCGGAGAAAGGTCCAGCAGATGGAGTAGCATCTTGCTGTTGCACTACTTTGTTCGCCTCGGCCTTCGCCATGGTTTCTCCTGCTCCTGGGACCGTCTGCCTGAAGTTGCGGTTCAGGCAGTCAGGCGATTCAGTGCCGCTTCGACTGTCATCGTTTCACGGGCACCCGTTTTCCGGTCCTTCACCTCGACCTCACCGGTCGCCGCGGAGCGCGGACCAACGATGAGCTGTACCGGAACGCCGATCAGATCTGCTGTCGCGAACTTGGTGCCGGCACGGTCGTCGGTGTCGTCATACAACACGTCGAGACCGGCATTCGTCAGGCCGTCATACAGCTGTCCACACACCCGATCACAGGCTTCGTCACCCGCTTTCATGGTAATGACCATAGCGTCAAACGGCGAAACCGAGGCAGGCCAGATTATTCCGTTCTCGTCATGCGAAGCTTCTATGATGGCAGGAACAAGGCGCGTCGGCCCAATGCCATAGGAACCCATGTGGACAAGATGCTCCTTGCCGTCCGGTCCCTGCACTTTCGCACCCATTGGTTCAGAATACTTGGTTCCGAAATAGAAAATGTGGCCAACCTCGATACCACGCGCAGACAGGCGTTCCCCTTCCGGAATGGCGTTGAATGCAGCTTCATCATGCATTTCCGAAGTGGCAGCATAGGCGGATGTCCACTTTTCGAAAATGGCCTGCAGTCCAGCGACATCATCGAAATCCGTATTCTCGCCTGGGATCTCGAACTCGATAAAGCTTTTATGCGAATAGACTTCCGATTCTCCGGTATCCGCAAGAATAATGAATTCATGGCTATGATTGCCACCGATGGGGCCTGTATCCGCGCGCATAGGAATGGCCCGCACACCCAGGCGGGCAAACGTGCGAAGGTAAGCTACGAACATCTTGTTGTAGGAGTGAAGCGCACCTTCCCGAGTGAGATCGAAGGAATATGCGTCCTTCATCAGGAATTCGCGTGAGCGCATCGTGCCGAACCGTGGCCGGATCTCGTCACGGAACTTCAGCTGAATATGATAAAGGTTCAGCGGCAGGTTCTTGTAGGATTTGACATAGGAACGGAAGATATCCGTGATCATCTCTTCATTCGTCGGACCATACAGCATGGGCCGATCCTGACGATCCTTGATCCGCAGCATTTCCTTGCCGTACGCATCGTAGCGCCCGCTTTCCTGCCACAACTCGGCCGACTGCAATGTCGGCATCAACAACTCAACTGCGCCGGCACGATCCTGTTCCTGCCGCACAATGGCATTGACCTTGTCGAGCACACGCTTGCCGAGCGGTAGCCAGGAGTAAATGCCCTGGCTCTGCTGGCGGATCATCCCGGCACGGAGCATGAGACGATGCGAGACAATTTCAGCCTCCTTCGGATTTTCCTTGAGGATCGGCAAAAAGTAGCGGGAGAGACGCATAGCGTTTTCCGTAGTTGTAAGCTGATCCTGAACAACAGGAATCAGCAATTGAAATAGCAAGAGAGTTGAGGGCTACATAGCGGTTTAACGTGCCAATGGGAACCCGGCACGCTGGTCAAAGGCGCGTTCACACACAGCGGAGAAACAGTGATTTGCAGCTACTCGTGCCAGGAATTGCGCCAGTTCTGTGACGAAAAGTATGACATATGCGTCATTGGAAAAAAATTATGGGAGTGTGTCAAAACTGTCAAAAAGGCTAGTGACAAAGCTCAAACGTTAAGCTAGGTTCGGCTCATAAAAGAGGCAGGGAGTTCAAATCTTTGCCAATCGCGGTCAAGTCTTGGGAGGATCAGATCTTAGGCGCGCTCGTACGCAGCCCCGGCAACGGTTGAAGATCACGCGAAACTTTGAACAAGGCGTTTTCGCCTTGTTTTTTTTTGCTTATTCGAAGCGTCAGCGACTCGTTAAGCCACATTCCGCCATCGTTTCTGCCGCTCTTGCGGCCATCCGGTTGAGCGAAAGCTCAATGCGCCCCGGACGTCTCTGCTTCAAAATTTCGAATTGAATCCGGGTTCCACCTGCAGGACGGTCGCGTCAGGTGCGCCCGAAATCCGGAACGATACGTGGCAGAGAATTCAAACTGAAGCCAAAATATGTCGACGCGACATACCATGCGCCGTAAATCGCTGCTGAAATTACACTGGTGAGCAGAACAACGCGCGCGCCACGAAATCGAGCCGGCGCGCTTTCAACAGTTCCAAGTACCACTTCGTTTTCATCAGCCTGCGTTCTCAGACCGATTGGCAAAACCATGAACAGCACAGTCCACCAGATGATGAAATAGACTGCAAAGGCAGACATAATCTGAGTCACTGGGGTCCCTCCTGATCCCTGATACAATTGCGCACTCGGATTGCGGCACGCAGGCCAGTCTCCGCGCACCAATACTCAATTTTGTTTGATCGCATAGGCGCAAACCAGTGAGCTTGATCGTATTGAAGCTGAGCTTTTATAGCCGTAGTTCCACAGACTTACCATTTCCCCGCTTAGTGTTCACTGCGTCACTCGGTCCATCTGCGGATAAGCCTGTAGCGCCCAGTCGTCGGCTGTCTTATCGTCGCCTAAACCTGTTCGAGCTCGATCAAGGTTCCCTGGAAGTCCTTCGGATGCAGAAACAGTACAGGTTTGCCGTGTGCGCCGATCTTCGGCTCACCAGAGCCGAGCACCCGAGCGCCCGCTTGGCTCAATTGATCCCGTGCTGCTAGGATATCCTGGACCTCGTAGCATATGTGGTGCATGCCACCAGATGGATTTTTTTCCAAGAACGAGCGAATTGGTGAATCGTCACCAAGAGGCTCCAGCAGTTCAACCTTCGTATTCTCCAGATCCACAAAAACGACCGTTACGCCATGCTCCCGAAGAGCCTGAGGCTGCGAGATTCGTGCGCCTAATGTATCACGGTAACTGGCAGCCGCGACGCCGAGGTCCGGAACGGCAATTGCGATATGGTTCACCCTACCAAGCATCCATTCCCTCCGTCCGCAAAATCAACTCCGCACACCTGCTTGATTTACCAAGTCTAGTTGGACCTCTTGGGTGTCTCCGTCGCCAATCGCTGGCGCTTCTCAGGCTATACGATTGACGAACACGGTGACGACGGGTTTCTTCCCCCAGGCATTATTCGCCGCTGAACGAACGGAGCGGCGCACCGCCTCTCTCAGCGTGTCCAGATCCTTTCGACGGCTGCGAGGAATGCTTTCGACAGCACCCAGGACAGCGTCATAGAGCGTGTCCTCCATATCCTCGCCGTCGTCGTCATATTCCGGAAGGCCGAACGGTACGACATCGGGATCACCGATGAAATCATATCGCGCATCCAGCAAAACACTGACCGCGACATGGCCAACATAAGCAAGCTTCTTTCGGTCCGATATGCCCATTTCGTCTATATCGCCGATGAGCTTGCCGTCTTTGAAAATCCGGCCATGAGGTGCGTCATCGATGACTTGAACCTCACCCGGCGCGAGGCGCAGAATATTCCCGTTTCGCACACGGGGCACGATCTCAATGCCGGCACCTCGTGCCAATTCTGCCTGGGCCGTCAGATGTGCCGCCTCGCCGTGCACCGGTACCAGCACTTGCGGGCGAATCCACTCGTACATCTTCAGCAGTTCGTTGCGGCGTGGATGACCGGAAACATGAACGAGAGCCTGAGCATCCGTCACAATCTTGATACCCTGGTCGATCAGGCCGTTCATGATCTCAAGAATAGCTTTCTCGTTACCCGGAATTGTTCTTGACGAAAACACCACAGTGTCGCCGGATGCCAGAGCGACATGACGCATCTCATCACGCGAAAGCTTGGCCAGTGCCGCACGCGCTTCGCCCTGACTGCCGGTCAGAATCACAACCACTTTATCGCGCGGAATGTAACCATATTCATCTTCAGCGATGAACGGTTTGATGCCTTCCATCAGACCTACGTCGCGGGCAACATTCACCACCCTCTTCAGCGACGAGCCAAGCAGGAGAACCTCACGACCCGCGGCCTCGGCAGCCTGGGCGATTGATCGTATGCGGCCGACATTGGAGGAAAAGGTCGTGATCGCGACGCGGCCTTCTGCCTGTTCGATAACCTGACGCAGACCTTCAGACACAGCCTCTTCCGAGGGAGAGACACCGTCACGAACTGCATTGGTCGAATCGCACATCAGTGCGAGAACGCCTTCATCACCAATGGCGCGGAAACGACCCTCATCAGTAAGAGGCCCAAGCGATGGCTCCGCATCGATCTTCCAGTCGCCGGTATGAACAATATTGCCGAGTGGAGTGCGGATCACAAGCGACATCGGCTCGGGAATTGAGTGATTGACACCAACCGCTTCGATTTCAAACGGACCGATGTTAACGCGGTCACCTGCCTTGAAAATGGTGATCGGGATATCTGCCCGTGTTCCTTCATAATCCCGCTTCGCCTCAAGCATGCCAGCGGTGAACGGTGACGCGTAGACAGGCACATTCAAACCGGGCCAAAGATCATTCAGCGCGCCATAGTGGTCTTCATGTGCATGAGTGATAATGATTGCTTTCAACCGGTCGCGCTGCTTGGCGAGAAAGGAAATATCCGGCAGAACAAGGTCCACTCCGGGTAATTCCGGTCCCGCAAACGTTACACCACAATCAACCATGATCCACTGGCGTTTCTCAGCCGGGCCAAAGCCATAAAGTGCGAGATTCATACCAATCTCACCCACGCCGCCCAGTGGCAGAAATACCAGTTCGTCCTGTTTCGCCATTACCCGTTCATTCCGTTCCAAGAAGAAATACATCGCCCGCAGCAATATGGTGCAGGCGGTTCTCGGTCTCCAGTATCAGAAGTCCTTCATCATCGATACCGACAAACACACCATCGAGAGAACGGTCGGGCAAATTTACGCGTATCATGGTGCCTAACCCGCATGCAGCAGACCGCCAGAGACGAGTCACCTCAGCCACGCCGCGACCGTGATTCCAGATGTTCAAGATCTGAATCATCTCATCGAATAGATGCGTGAAAACCTCTCCGGCCGAACTCGTGGCACCCTGTTCTTGCAGAGAGGTCACGCCATAAGGTGCCGTTTCGGGACGATTACGAATATTGATTCCGATGCCACAGACCACGGCACGGCGGCCATCGGGAAGAATTTCGGCCTCGAGGAGAATGCCGCAGGACTTCTTGCGCCCGATCAAAACATCATTCGGCCACTTGATCTCAACAGCTTCTGCGGTCGCTGGTAAAACTCTCCGAAGCGTTCCGTGAACAGCCAGTGACACCGCAAGCGGAAGCGAGCTCAAGAGTTCAGGTGGTGAAGGATCGATCAGGAGTAGACTGGCATAAAGATTGCCGACTTCTGAAGTCCACGCCCGTCCGCGGCGTCCTCTGCCGGCGGTCTGGCGCTCGGCTGTAATCCAAAGTCCGGAAACTTCGCCTTGACGGGCGCGAGCCAAACATTCCGTATTGGTCGAAGACACCTCGCCAAGCGCGAGGTGCCTGAAGCATTCGAGGGAGTAGGATCCCCCTCGTTCGTTGCGCATCAGAAGAACGCCTTCGCAGCAGCTTCTGCGGCAAGGCCAATCGGGCCGCCAAACAGCACGTAGGCCGTGACGAAGAGGCCTGAAATCCCAAAGACAAGCCTCAACTCACCGGCAGTACGAGCGAACTCGCCATTTGCTGCGTCGAACCACATGACCTTTACGATGCGAAGGTAGTAGTAGGCACCGACGACGGAGGAGAGAACACCAATAATGGCAAGCGCGTACAGCTTCGCCTCGATCGCTGCGACAAAGACAAAGTACTTTGCGAAAAAGCCTGCCAGGGGCGGAATACCGGCCAGCGAGAACATGAGAGCAGTCAGAACCACCGCCATGAAGGGGTTCGTCGAGGAAAGGCCTGCCAGGTCATCGACGCTCTCGAGAGCAGCGCCTTCCTTCCGACGCATCGACATGATGCAAGCGAAAGTACCAAGCGTCATGACCATGTAAATCAGCATGTACAGGGCAACGCCGGAAACGCCGGTCTCCGAACCGGAGGCCAAGCCAACCAGCGCATAACCCATGTGTCCGATCGAAGAGTAGGCCATCAGACGCTTGATGTTTTTCTGGCCAATCGCCGCGAAGGAACCCAGAAGCATGGACGCAATCGAGATGAAGACCACGACCTGTTGCCAATCCGCGAAAACAGGCATGAATGCATCCGTCACGATCCGCACGAAGATCGCCATCGCAGCGACTTTCGGACCAGCTGCGAAAAACGCCGTGACTGGTGTTGGAGCGCCTTCATACACATCCGGCGTCCACATATGGAATGGAACCGCAGAAATCTTGAATGCAAGTCCGGCCAGAATGAACACAAGTCCGAAAACGACTCCGAGCGATCGTGTTTCTGCCGTCAGAACAGCCGCGATGTTGTCGAAGCCCGTATTGCCAGTGAAGCCATAGACCAGCGACATACCGTAAAGCAGCATGCCCGAGGACAAGGCACCGAGAACGAAGTACTTCAAGCCAGCTTCCGTTGAACGGAGACTGTCACGATTGATGGCGGCAACGACATATAGCGCAAGCGACATCAGCTCGAGGCCAAGGTAGAGAGCGATAAGGTCGTTAGCCGAGATGAGCAGCATCATTCCCAGCGTTGCGAGCGTCAGGAGCACCGGAAACTCGAAGCGATCCAACTGTTCCGACCGCGCGTTGCCGACCGTCATGATCATGGCCGTGATCGAACCGATCAGCGCGATGACTTTCATGAAGCGACTGAAGGAGTCGAGTACAAAAGCGCCTCCCCAGGCTTCGCCCTGCATTGGAGAAAAGACCAGCCACAACCCGGCTGCGATCATGATTGCAACGGCAAGTCCCGTCACAGTCGGAGCAGATTTGTCACCAGAGAAGACACCGATCATGAGCAACGCAAGTGCACCAACCGCAAGGATCAGTTCCGGCGTCGAGATCTGCAGGCTCGTAATGAGAAGTTCAGCAGTCATTTGAAATCGTGTCCCCTTGTCAATGCACGACAAGTGCAAGTTTCTGCGCGGCCTGCAGGGCAGCGGAGTAGTTATTGAGCAGCAAATCGACGGATGCGGCGGTCGCATCGAACACCGGTGCAGGATAGACGCCGAAGAAGATCGTCAGAACAACGAGCGGATATAGTATGATCTTCTCACGTGTCGACAGATCGAGCAGCCCTTTCAGGCTTTCCTTTTCCAGCGCACCGAAGATCACCCGACGGTAGAGCCACAACGCATAGGATGCCGACAAGATCACACCCGTAGCAGCAAAAAGCGCAACCCATGTATTCGCGCGGAACACACCAATGATCGTCAGGAATTCACCAACAAAACCGGATGTACCTGGAAGGCCGACATTGGCCATGGTGAAGACCATGAATGCAACCGCATATTTTGGCATGTTATTGACCAGACCGCCGTAGGCCGCAATTTCACGGGTATGGAGACGATCATAGACGACGCCGACACAGAGAAAGAGGGCGCCGGACACGATACCATGCGACAGCATCTGAAATATCGCCCCCTGAACACCCTGCGCATTCGCCGCAAAGATGCCCATGGTGACATATCCCATGTGAGCGACTGACGAATAGGCAATCAGCTTCTTGATGTCGTCCTGCATCATTGCCACGAGCGAGGTGTAGATGATGGCCAGGACAGACAGCGTGAACACGAAGGGAGCGAAGTAATCCGAGGCCAGCGGGAACATTGCCAAGGAGAAACGGATGAACCCATAACCGCCGAGCTTTAGCATCACACCTGCCAGGATAACAGACCCGGCGGTCGGTGCCTGAACGTGCGCATCAGGGAGCCAGGTATGCACTGGCCACATCGGCATCTTCACAGCAAAGGCCGCAAAGCAGGCAAGCCAGAGCCAGGTCTGCATTCCAGCCGGGAAGCCAAACTTCAGAAGTTCGGTGATATCTGTCGTACCTGCCTGCCAGTACATCGCCATGATGGCCAGCATCATCAGAACTGAGCCGAGGAGCGTGTACAGGAAGAACTTATAGGACGCGTAGACGCGATCCTTCCCGCCCCAAACGCCGATGATGACGAACATGGGGATCAGGGTTGCTTCGAAGAAGACATAGAACAAGACGATATCGAGCGAGACGAACACGCCAATCATCACGACTTCCAGAAGCAGGAAGGCGATCATGTACTCTTTGATACGCTTCTCAACCGATTCCCAGCTTGCCAGCACGCAGAACGGCATGAGGAAGGTCGTGAGGATCACGAACAGCATCGAAATGCCGTCGACACCCAGATGGTAAGCAATCCCGGTGTTAAGCCATTGATGCTTTTCAACCATCTGGAAACCCGGGTTCGAGTTATCGAACCCAATCCAGATCAGCAGAGACACCAAAAAGGTAACAACAGTCGTCCAGAGGGAAACATTCAGGATATTCCGTCGGCCATGGGGACCGTCTTCTCGCGTCAAGAGCAGAAGAACGACACCAACGAGCGGCAGAAAGGTGACCGTTGAGAGAATCGGCCAATCGGTCATTAGAGGGAACTCCCGAGCATCATCCAGGTGACGAGCGCAGCAATGCCGATGAGCATCGCGAACGCATAATGATAAAGATAACCGGACTGAAGCCGGACAACACCGCGCGTCACATCCATGACGCGTGCCGCGATGCCGTTAGGACCATAGGCATCGATGATACCTACATCGCCGCGCTTCCAGAGGAAACGACCAAGCGCCTTGGCAGAACGGACAAAGAGCAGATCATAGAGTTCGTCGAAGTACCACTTGTTCAGCAGGAACTGATAGAGAACCCTGTGCTGCTCGGCGAGACGCTTCGGTGTTTCCGGCGACTTGATGTACATGAACCAAGCCGTAACGAAACCCGTCAGCATTGCAACGAATGGGCTCCACTTCACCCAAAGCGGCACATGGTGAAACTCTTCGAGAATCTCATTCGTCGGCAGTGTGAACAGCGCGCCCTTCCAGAACTCTTTGTACTCGTGCCCGAAGAAGTACCCTTCGAAGACGACACCCGCCAGGACCGCACCAACCGTCAAGAAGGCCAGGGGCAAAAGCATGACAAGCGGCGACTCATGGACATGGTGCATCACATCCGAGGAAGCGCGCGGCTTTCCAAAGAATGTGAGAAACGCCAGACGCCACGAATAAAAGCTCGTGAACAAAGCGGCAACGACAAGGAGTGTGAAAGCGAAGCCTGAAACTGCGGAATGCGAGGCAAAGGCCGATTCAATGATGACATCCTTGGAGAAGAAACCGGCGAAACCGATCATCGTCCCCGGGATACCAACCCCCGTTAGAGCCAAGGTACCGATCGTCATGGCCCAGAATGTGTACGGAATATGCTTCCTCAGCCCGCCCATGTAACGCATGTCCTGCTCGCCATCCACAGCGTGGATCACAGAACCGGCGCCCAAGAAAAGAAGGGCCTTGAAGAAGGCGTGTGTGAAGAGATGGAACACAGCAGCACCATAGGCACCGACACCCAGCGCAACGAACATGTAGCCAAGCTGCGAGCAGGTCGAATAGGCAATGACACGCTTGATGTCATTCTGAACGAGACCAACCGTTGCCGCGAAGAACGCCGTAATCGCGCCGATGATCGTGACAACCGTCAAAGCATCTGGCGAAAGTTCGAAAATCGGCGACATACGAGCAACGAGGAAAACGCCAGCGGTCACCATGGTAGCCGCATGGATCAGCGCCGAAACAGGTGTCGGCCCCTCCATGGCATCTGGAAGCCATGTGTGAAGTAGAAACTGCGCGGATTTACCCATCGCGCCCATGAAAAGAAGCAGGCAGACACCCGTCAGTGCATCCGCTTTGTCCAGATGCATGCCGAACAGGTTGATGACTGCCTGGCTGGCATCTGCCGAGCCTGCAGCCGGAAGATAGGTCGGCGCCGTTGCGAAAATGGTCTCAAAGTTGATGGATTCGAACAGTACGAAAACACCGGAAATCCCGAGTACAAAACCGAAATCGCCGACGCGGTTGACGATGAACGCCTTCATGGCGGCTGCAGAAGCAGAAGGCTTTTTGAACCAGAATCCGATCAGCAAGTAGGAAGCCAGACCAACACCTTCCCAACCAAAGAACATCTGAGCCAAGTTGTCAGACGTCACCAGCATGAGCATCGCAAAGGTGAACAAGGAGAGGTAGGCGAAGAAACGCGGCCGATGCGGATCGTGGTGCATATATCCAATTGAATAGATATGCACGAGCGTCGAAACGGAATTCACGACTACGAACATGACCACGGTCAGCGTATCAATCCGGAAGGCCCATTCGAAATCAAGACCTCCGGACTGAATCCAACGCAGCACAGTCACTTTGATCATCTCATGGCCTTCGCCATGAGCAAGCCCGACCTTGAAGAATACGATCCAGGACAAAATCGCGGCGACGATCATCAAACCGCTTGTGACGTATTCAGAAGCCTTCGCACCGATAGAGCGGCCAAAGAGGCCGGCGATCAGAAAGCCGATCAGGGGAAGAAAGACAATAGCCTTGTAGATCATAACCCGATCAACCCTTCATCATATTGACGTCTTCAACAGCAATCGAACCACGATTGCGGTAGAAGACCACGAGTATCGCGAGACCGATCGCAGCTTCCGCAGCCGCCACGGTCAGAATAAAGAGTGCGAAAACCTGACCGACGATGTCGTTGAGGAACGACGAAAACGCGATCATGTTGAGGTTGACCGACAGCAGGATCAATTCAACGGACATCAGAATAATGATGACGTTCTTCCGATTGAGGAAGATGCCGAAGACGCCAAGCGTGAAGAGTATCGCGCTGACCGTCAGGTAATGGGAAAGTCCGATTTCCATATCTCAGTTCCTTGATCGCGCTCTTAGATGCCTTGGCCGGTCTTGACCTTGACCACTTCGATAGCTGTCGCTGGCGTACGAGCAACTTGCTGCGAAATGTTCTGGCGCTTGATATTTTCGCGGTGACGCAGGGTCAGGACGATTGCACCAATCATTGCGACCAGCAGTACCAGACCCGACACCTGGAAGAAGTAAACGTAGTTTGTGTAGAGAACATCGCCGAGTGCTGCGGTGTTCGTGCGTGTTGCCGGCGATGGGATCGGCATCGTGATCGCCTTGGCCGCTTCCGGTGTCAGGACCGAACCACCAACAACAACAATCAGTTCCGCTGCCACAATCAAACCCACCAGAGCTCCAACCGGAGCGTATTGAAGAATGCCAGAGCGCAAGGCAGCGAAGTCGATATCGAGCATCATGACCACGAACAGGAAGAGCACCGCCACGGCGCCGATGTAAACGACCAGCAGGATCATGGCCAGGAATTCAGCGCCGGTCAGCAGGAACAGCCCTGCCGCGTTGAAGAACACCAGGATCAAGAAAAGCACCGAATGAACGGGGTTCCTGGCGGAGATGACCATAAAGGCCGATGCGACCGCTACAAAGGCGAACAAATAGAAGAAAACAGCCTGCAAACCCATGGTGGTGCCTTTTCGTCTTCCCCAGCGAGGAACTTTCTCCCCACTGTCAAAACCCGGCGGAACGACCAGCCAGGTAGGTAATGTCTTCAGTTTACTCGGCGCCCTCGCAGACGCCGACAATTCAAAGCCTCAACGATAAGGAGCATCGATGGAAATATTGCGCGCAATTTCGCGCTCCCATCTGTCGCCATTATCGAGCAGACGCTGCTTATCGAAGTAGAGTTCCTCACGCGTCTCCGTCGAGAACTCGAAGTTCGGGCCTTCGACGATCGCGTCCACCGGGCAAGCTTCCTGGCAGAATCCGCAATAGATGCACTTCACCATGTCGATATCATAACGGACCGTTCGGCGTGTCCCGTCATTGCGACGAGGACCAGCCTCGATGGTGATAGCCTGGGCAGGACAGATTGCCTCGCACAGCTTGCAGGCAATGCACCGCTCTTCGCCGTTGGGATAACGACGCAGTGCATGCTCACCCCGAAACCGCGGACTGACCGGACCCTTTTCGAAGGGGTAATTGATCGTCGCCTTCTGCTTGAAGAAGTAGCGCATCGACAAGAAAAATGTCGAGACGAATTCCTTCAGAAAAAGCGAGCTGATCGACTGAGCCAGACTTGCCATTTGTATTCTCCAATGAGCTTCCGGTCTGGCGCAATCAGGCGCCAGTGGTAAGCTTCAGTACGAATGCAGTGATGATGACCATAGCGAGCGACAGCGGCAGGAAGACTTTCCAACCCAGACGCATCAGTTGGTCGTAGCGGTAGCGCGGAACAAACGCCTTGACCATTGCGAACATGAAAAAGACGAGTGTGCCCTTGAGGATGAACCACACGATGCCTGGCACCCAGTTCAAAAACCAGACGTCAACCGGCGGGAGCCAGCCTCCCAGGAACAAGATGGTCGTCAGAGAGCAAATCAGCAGGATGGCGGCATATTCTCCAAGCATCAACATCATGTAAGGCGCAGAGGAATATTCTACCATGTAGCCTGCAACCAGTTCGGATTCGGCTTCCGGCAAATCGAACGGAGGGCGGTTCGTCTCAGCGAGGCCGGAGATGAAGAAGATCACGAACATCGGGAACAAGACGAGCCAGTGCCAATCAAGGAACGAGGCTGGCAATCCCACTGCCGTGCCAATGCCGGTCTTTTGCGCAAGAACGATGTCCGTGAGGTTCAAAGAACCGACGCACAGCAGAACCGTCACGATCACAAAGCCAATCGATACTTCGTATGAAACCATCTGCGCAGCTGAGCGCAGTGCCCCGAGAAAAGGATACTTGGAGTTGGACGCCCAGCCCGACATGATCACGCCATACACTTCCAGCGAGGAAATGGCGAAAACATAAAGGATGCCGACGTTGATGTTCGCGATGACCCAGTTCTCATTGAACGGGATGACGGCCCAGGTCGCGAGCGCAAGCGTAACCGATACGAGCGGCGCAAGCAGGAACACGCCTTTGTTAGCGCCCGCCGGAATGATCGGCTCTTTGAATACGAACTTCAAAAGATCGGCAAAGGACTGGAAAAGGCCGAATGGGCCCACCACGTTAGGGCCGCGGCGCAGCTGCACTGCTGCCCAGATCTTGCGATCGGCCAGCAGAATGTAAGCGATGAATACGAGCAGGCATACGAGGAGCAACAGGGACTGGCCGATCATCACAATCGCTGGCCAGACGTAAGTCAAAAAGAAGGAGTCCATGTTTTCCAGCCTTTACTCTGCCGCAGCCTTGAAATTGTTGCGGGCCAGTGCCGAACATTCCGCCATCACGGCCGAAGCACGTGCAATTGGGTTCGTGAGATAGAAGTCTTTGACCGAAGACGCAAACCCAGACTTGCCCAAGCTCACCGGTTTTTTTGCAAGCTCTGCAATCTCATTGCTTGAAACCGGAGCAATCTCGTCCAGCGCGTTGAAATGAGGATGCGTTTCATACAATTGGCGACGAAGAGCCGAGAGCGAATCAAATGGTAGCTTCTTTCCGAGAACGTCCGAGAGCGCGCGGATGATGGCCCATTCTTCGCGAGCGTCGCCAGGCGCAAACCCTGCACGATTGCCCATCTGCACCCGCCCCTCGAGATTCACCCAAGTGCCTGACTTTTCCGTATAGGCAGCGCCGGGAAGTATCACGTCTGCCCCATGCGCGCCAGCATCGCCATGGCTACCGATATAGACGGTGCACTTGGCATGCTTTGTCGAGAACTCCATTTCGTCAGCACCCAACAGGAAGAGTACGTCCATTGACCGGAGCATGGTGGCGGCATTGGCGCCGTTAGCGCCTGGCACGAAGCCGAGATCCAGTCCACCAACACGCGAGGCGGCAGTATGGAGCACGCCAAAACCATTCCATTCTTCGCTTACTGCACCGACAGCATTTGCGATCGAGGCAGCAGAAGCAAGAATGCTCGCTCCGTCGTCTCTTGTCAGCGCGCCGGGTCCCACGACAATCATGGGCTTTTTCGCGTTGCGCAGTTTCTCGAGGAATTCGTGGGACCCATTGGCGAGTTCGGCAAGGGTTTCCGGACCAGCACCCAGATACTCATAGGGGTAACGCAGCTCAGCGGCTTCGCCGATCACAGCAATCGGGAAATTACCGCGACGCCAGCGCTTACGGATACGAGCGTTCAGAACGGCAGCTTCCAGTCGAGGATTGGCGCCGATGAGCAGGAGCGCATCAGCGTTTTCAATGCCTTGGATAGTCGGATTGAAGATGTAGCTTGAACGACCAAAGGTCGGGTCCAGCTTCGAACCATCCTGACGACAATCGAGGTTTTGCGAACCAAGGGCGTTCAGGAGTTGCTTGAGCGAATACATTTCTTCAACGCTTGCAAGATCGCCTGCAATCGCGCCGATACGGGCACCTGTCGTTGCCAAAACTGCCGTCCTGATCGTCTGGAAAGCGTCCGCCCACGTGGTAGGCTGCAAGCGGCCGTCGCGACGTACATATGGACGATCGAGGCGTTGGGTCTTCAGACCATCCCAGATAAAGCGTGTCTTATCAGAGATCCACTCTTCATTCACTTCTTCGTTCACGCGTGGCATGATGCGCATCACTTCGCGACCGCGGGTATCGACCCGGATTGCAGACCCAACAGCATCCATCACATCAATCGATTCGGTCTTGCCCAGTTCCCAAGGACGCGCCGTAAAGGCAAACGGACGTGACGTCAGTGCACCGACCGGGCAAAGATCAATGACATTGCCTTGCAGTTCGGACGTCATTGCATGCTCGAGATAGGTCGTGATTTCCGCATCCTCGCCGCGGCCAATCAGGCCTAGCTCGGAGATACCCCCCACCTCCGTCGTGAAGCGAACACAACGCGTGCAATGGATGCAGCGGTTCATCACCGTTTTGACGAGCGGCCCAATATACTTGTCTTCTACAGCCCGCTTGTTTTCGGCATAGCGCGATGCGTCCATACCGAAGGCCATCGCCTGATCCTGCAGATCACACTCACCGCCCTGGTCGCAGATCGGACAATCAAGCGGGTGATTGATAAGCAGGAACTCCATGACCCCTTCCCGGGCCTTCTTCACCATCGGCGTGTTGGTGAAGACTTCAGGAAGTTCGCCGTTCGGGCCACCGCGGATATCGCGCACGCCCATGGCGCACGAGGCAGCCGGCTTTGGCGGGCCGCCCTTGACCTCAATCAGGCACATGCGGCAGTTGCCCGCCACCGACAAGCGCTCATGGAAACAGAAACGCGGCACTTCGGCACCCGCCTCCTCGCACGCTTGCAAAAGCGTGAAGTGATCGGGAACCTCTATCTCTTTGCCGTCAACCTTGAGCTTAACCATCGTCACTTACGTCCTGTTTCCAGTCCCCTGCCCTTTCAGGCTGGTGACACATTCCGTTACCGCAGCAGCGCCTTTGCCTGCGCGATCCAATCATCCTTCACAATTCGACCGTCAAGTCCCAGCTCCCGGTCGAAATGCTCTACTTCCTTATCAGTCCATGCTGCAATATCCTCAATGCGCACGACACCCATGCCATTGAGCAATACCTCCAACTTCGGGCCAATACCCGAAATTGCCTTAAGATCATCCGGCAGCTTTCTATTTCTGCTGCTGAGGCGCTTGCTCCCACTGACCGATTCTTGGGAATCGGTAGGCTTGCCACGCCCTACCTTGGCGGGCTTGGGTGCACCTTGCGTCGCAGAAGTCTTCTGCTTTGATTTTGCGCGAAGCTTTATCGCGGGAGCGCTGGGGCTCGGAGATGCCTCTTGCAATGCGCCCGAAGCCACATCTATCGCTACCGGATGAGAAGCAACTATCTTGCCCTCGTCAGACCGACCCGAGTCCCTGACCTCACCCGAGAGCTTGTCGTCTGGTGCCTGCCGTTGCTCGGTGGTTGCAGTTGCCGCCATTGCAGCCTGCATGATGCCGAAAAATACGCCCGCGAACTGGTTGCTCAACGCAAGACCGGCGGCGGTGGCAGCTGTCATCAGCTCCAAGGGACTAGCCGGTGCATGGTCAGAAAAAGGTAAAGTGAACCCGAGCGAAGAATCTTTCTTCGCATCAGAATTACCATTCTGGTTACCTGCACCGACCATCGATTACTCCGCAGCTTCCATGACGGCGCCATGGCTCGTGGCGTTGGCAGTGTATTGATCGATGCGCTTCTCGATGTCAGACCGGAAATTGCGGATCAAACCCTGGATAGGCCAAGCCGCAGCATCACCGAGTGCACAGATCGTGTGGCCCTCGATCTGCTTCGACACCTGGAACAGCATGTCAATTTCGCGCTTCTGCGCCTGACCCTTTACCATTCGCTCGAGGACACGCATCATCCAGCCGGTGCCTTCCCGGCAAGGTGTGCACTGACCGCAGCTTTCGTGCTTGAAGAATGCAGCAATACGCCAGATCGCCTTGATGATATCCGTGGATTTATCCATCACGATCATGCCGCCTGTCCCGAAGGATGACTTCACATCGCGCATGCCGTCAAAGTCCATGATCGCGTCGGCCATATCTTCGCCGCGAACGACGGGACAAGAAGCTCCGCCGGGGATGACAGCAAGCAAATTGTCCCAGCCGCCACGAATGCCGCCGCAATGGCGCTCGATCAGCTCACGGAAGGACAGGCCCATGGCTTCCTCGAAGGTGCAGGGCTTGTTCACGTGGCCGGAAACCATGAAGAGCTTTGTGCCGACATTGTTGGGACGACCAATAGCCGAGAACCACGAAGCCCCACGGCGAAGGATGGTCGGCGCGACTGCGATCGACTCAACATTGTTCACAGTGGTCGGACAGCCATAAAGGCCCATGTTTGCCGGAAAAGGCGGCTTCAGACGCGGTTGACCCTTCTTGCCTTCAAGGCTTTCCAGAAGCGCAGTTTCTTCGCCGCAGATGTAAGCACCCGCACCATGATGTACGTAGACATCAAAATCCCAGCCACACTTGTTGTTGGCGCCGAGAAGGCCTGCATCGTAGCATTCGTCAATGGCCTTTTGCAGATCCTCGCGCTCGCGCATGTACTCCCCGCGCACATAGATGTAGGCGGTGTGAGCACCCATCGCAAAGCCTGCAATCACGCAGCCTTCGATCAGCGTATGTGGGTCATTGCGCAGGATCTCGCGATCCTTGCAGGTACCAGGTTCAGACTCGTCGGCGTTGACCACGAGATAATGTGGGCGACCATCTGACTCCTTCGGCATGAAGGACCATTTCAAACCAGTCGGAAAGCCGGCACCACCGCGCCCGCGCAGACCGGATGCCTTCATCTCGTTGATGATCCAGTCGCGGCCTTTTTCAATGATCTGCTTCGTACCATCCCAGTGGCCACGGCTCATCGCGCCTTTCAGCGACTTGTCCTTGAGGCCGTAAATGTTGGTAAAGATGCGATCCTGATCTTTCAACATGATGTGTTCCACCAGTCCGCGGCCCCAAGGCCGGCTTTAAGAATATCTGTTCACCGCGGAATGCGGCGTTCCACCGATACGGCAGAGTTACTTACCGCCGTCGGATGTCTTGTCATCTGTACCAGCTACCTTGCTGCCTTCAGACGGGGCGCCCTCACCCGTGCTGCCAACAGCTTTAGGGTCCGGCTCCGAAGCCTTTGTACCGGAAAGCGGCTGCGCCTCGGCATTCTCGGCATTTGCTTTCGCTTCTGCCGGCGCAGTCACCGGCGTCTTGAGCGCAGCATTGGTTTCAGCACCAGTATCCTTCGGACGAGCAGCCTCCGCCGGCGGGACAGAGGCACCATCTGCAGGAGCCTGAGCTTCCAGATTGGTACGGACCGGCTTCGTCCCCTCAAGGAGCGTCACCGCTCCACCTTCGGGTGCAGACAAATGCCGGTCGATCTGGGGGCCCGTTCTGACATCTGCGCCACGACCAGCTTCGAATTCGTCGATAATCTCTTCAAGACGCTCAGGCGTCAGATCCTCATAGGCATCTTTGAAGATCATGACCATCGGCGCATTGACGCACGCACCCTGACATTCGACTTCTTCCCAGGACAGGGTGCCGGATGAGTTGCGCTCGAAAGGCTCGGCATTGATCTTTCGTTTGCATACATCCATCAAGGCTTCGGAACCTCTCAGCATGCAAGGCGTTGTACCGCAAACCTGGATATGGGCCTTCGTGCCGATCGGCTTCAACTGGAACTGCGTGTAAAAGGTCGCAACCTCCAGCACCCGGATGTACGGCATAGCCAGCTTCTGGGCGATAAACTCAATCGCTGCCCGCGTCACCCAGCCATCTTGCTCCTGTGCGCGCATCAACAACGGAATGACCGCTGATTGCTGGCGACCTTCAGGATATTTGCGAATCGTCGCTTCGGCCCAATCTGCGTTGTCCGCAGTGAAGGCAAAAGCTGCCGGCTGAAACTGATCTTCGGCTAGTCGACGAACAGACATTTCTTCTCACGCCTTATCAATTGATGGATGCGCACCGCGTGTTCGCCACATTGACGAATTCGCAGGCGTAGCCGGATTTTCCCTTTTGCATGAATACGATCAACTTCGATCCATTGGGTACGGCCGACTTGATTTCATATTCCTTAGCTAGAAGTTCCGCCATGGTCGCATCTGCACCCCGCGTGGTATCCGCCCCTGTCTGCAAGCTCTGAGCTTCAGCTCCGAAACTGAACAGGACAAACAGCCCGGTTGCGATGGCGACGCATTTCATTAGCGGTCAACCTCTCCAAACACGATATCGAGCGATCCTAGCACCGCAGACACGTCAGCAAGCTGATGTCCACGGCACAGGAAATCCATGGCCTGCAGATGTGCATAGCCGGGAGCGCGGATCTTGCAGCGGTACGGCTTATTCGTTCCGTCAGAAACCAGATAAACGCCAAACTCACCCTTCGGGGCCTCTACCGCAGCGTAGACTTCGCCTTCCGGCACATGGAAACCTTCCGTGTACAGTTTGAAGTGATGGATGAGCGCTTCCATAGAACGCTTCATCTCACCGCGCTTTGGCGGAACGACCTTGCCGTCGATGGACGAAACGGGGCCGGTCTTTGCATCACCAAGCAGACGGTCAACGCACTGCTTCATGATTTTGCAAGATTGTTCCATCTCGAACATGCGGATCAAGTAACGGTCGTAACAGTCACCGTTCTTGCCGATTGCTATATCGAAATCGAGATCGGCATAGCACTCATAGGGCTGCGACTTGCGAAGATCCCACTTGGCACCGGAACCGCGAACCATGACGCCCGAGAAGCCCCATGCCCAGGCATCCTCCAGCGAAACAACACCGATATCGACGTTGCGCTGCTTGAAAATGCGGTTGTCGGTGATCAGGCCATGGATATCCTGAAGGGCGCGCGGGAATTCATCACACCACTTACCGATATCCTCGACAAGCTCCTGTGGAAGATCCTGGTGCACGCCACCCGGACGAAAGTAGGCCGCATGCATGCGAGCGCCGGAAGCGCGCTCATAAAACACCATGAGCTTTTCGCGCTCTTCGAAGCCCCACAGCGGAGGCGTAAGCGCACCAACGTCCATGGCCTGCGTCGTCACGTTGAGCAGATGCGAGAGGATGCGACCAATTTCGGAATAGAGAACACGGATCAGCTGACCGCGGATCGGCACCTCGATACCGAGCAACTTCTCAACCGCGAGACAGTAGGCATGCTCTTGATTCATCGGGGCGACGTAGTCAAGGCGATCGAAATAGGGCAAGGCCTGCAGGTAAGTCTTAGCCTCGATCAGCTTTTCCGTACCGCGATGAAGCAGACCGATATGGGGATCGACGCGCTCGACGATTTCACCATCCAGCTCAAGGACCAGACGCAGAACGCCGTGCGCCGCAGGATGCTGCGGTCCGAAATTGATATTGAAATTGCGGACGTTGTGTTCAGTCATTTCTGCCTACTCCATGCTGGACTGCTCAAAAGCGCCAGCGGGATGACGTTCCTTGTTAAAGCGGCATCGGTAACGCCGCCCGAATCAGACCTTGGCCTTCTCGTCGCCGGGAAGCACGTAGTCGGTACCCTCCCACGGGCTCAGGAAATCGAAATTCCGAAACTCCTGACGCAGTTGTACCGGTTCGTAGACTACACGCTTGGCACCGTCATCATAGCGAACTTCGACGAAGCCCGTCAGCGGGAAATCCTTGCGCAGAGGATGGCCTTCAAAGCCGTAATCCGTGAGAATACGACGAAGATCAGGGTGCCCGGTAAACAGAATGCCGTAGAGATCCCACGCCTCCCGTTCAAACCAATCCGCACCCGGGTATACCGCACAGGCAGATGGGATCGCTTCATCCTCTCCGCACTGCACCTTCACGCGAATACGCGCGTTCTGGCTTGGCGAGAGCAGATGATAGACAACATCGAAGCGACGCGCACGCTGCGGCCAGTCGACGCCAGCGATATCAACGAGGTTGACATAACGTGCCTGCACGTCGTCTCGCAGGAAGGTCAACAGCGCGATCAGGTTTTCAGATGTGGTGTTGAGCGTCAACTCATCATACGCGATCGCTGATGACGCGACCAAGCCAGGTCGAGCCTCGTTCACGTAAGCCGCAAAGTCGTTCAGGGCCTCACTCATATTCAGTCCTCGCCCTCAGCGCTCGATCGTTCCGGTCCGGCGTATCTTCTTCTGCAGCAGAAGCACGCCGTAAAGCAGTGCCTCTGCAGTGGGGGGACAGCCGGGAACATAGATATCAACAGGTACGACGCGATCACAGCCACGGACCACCGAATAGGAATAATGGTAGTAGCCGCCACCGTTGGCGCAGGAACCCATGGAAATCACGTAACGTGGCTCTGGCATCTGATCGTAGACTTTACGCAGAGCCGGGGCCATCTTGTTCGTCAGGGTGCCCGCAACAATCATCACGTCCGATTGACGTGGCGAAGCACGCGGCGCGAAACCAAAGCGCTCGACATCATAGCGAGGCATTGAAAGCTGCATCATTTCCACAGCGCAGCACGCAAGACCGAATGTCATCCACATCAGCGATCCGGTACGCGCCCAATTGATCAGTTCGTCCGTCGAAGTGACCAGAAAACCCTTATCGGCGAGTTCGTTGTTGATCTCGCCGAAAAATGCATCGTCGCTTCCAACTGGCTTGCCGGTCCGGGGATCAATGATGCCCTTCGCTTGTGGCGCAACCAGGGTCGAGCCGTTTTCGACTACTCCCATTCCAGCGCTCCTTTTTTCCACTCATAGATAAAGCCAATGGTCAGGACGCCGAGGAAGACCATCATGGACCAGAAGCCAAACCAACCGATTTCTCCGAAGGACACTGCCCAAGGGAACAGGAAAGCCACTTCAAGGTCGAAAATGATGAAAAGAATCGACACGAGATAGAATCGGATGTCGAACTTCATTCGGGCATCATCAAATGCGTTGAAACCGCACTCGTAGGCAGACAGCTTTTCTGCGTCCGGCGCCTTGTAGGCAACAGCGAACGGAGCAATTAGAAGCGCCAGACCGATCACGAGGGCAATTCCAATAAAAATCGCGATCGGAACATAGGAACTGAGAAGTTCAGTCATCGTATTCCATCCCTGCTTGCCAAGCGGTGCCGGGCGGCACAAAAGCGAATGCGCGGCAAGCGAACGTGCATTGCAACAAGGCGTGACTAGCGCAGGCCGAAGCCGCGCGCAAGACCTTTGAATCAAGCTTCCCGCACCAAAATGGCACAAATCCATCCGCACGTTAATACCAAGCGAAGAGGAGACAAACGATATGGCTCAGGATTTTTGCTGACGGCTACTTGTACAAGCAGTTGATGAGGGGTCGTCAGAATAGCAAGAGTTGCTTGAAACGAACTGACCTGCGTCCGGCGGAGTACGAAACTTGCGACTTTCAGTCGAATCAACACTACAAACCAGCAGGTATCGTAATATAGGAAAGCCGAAATGCCCCTGAGGGTACTTCTCGCTGAAGAGTATTTCGAACTAGCCTAAATTCGTCGGCATAATCAAAATGGCGCGAGTGACGGGGCTCGAACCCGCGACCTCCGGCGTGACAGGCCGGCACTCTAACCGACTGAGCTACACCCGCGCACTGTTTCGTTTCTGACTGGAATGGCGCGAGTGACGGGGCTCGAACCCGCGACCTCCGGCGTGACAGGCCGGCACTCTAACCGACTGAGCTACACCCGCATTCTTCCAGACAAGGGAGAAACCCCCGTCACCAACCGGCAGCGCCAGTCGATGACCGGCTCTCTAAGGCGTTCGTTCTGAGGTGTCAAGCAGGTTTCAAGACAATTCGGTGACGAATGTTCGTTTCTTTTCAACAGTTCCCATTTTGAACATCAGGCCCTGTGGAAGACGAAAAAAACTTTGAGGCGAGAACCCCCGAGTTTCAAGGCTTTTGAGAATTTCAGCTCCCCCTTTGGGCAAAAAAATCAAAAAAACTTCGCAAACGCTCTTGCGGTTTTTTTCGGATCTGAATACATCACGGCCACCGACGCAGCGGACACGAACCGCGGACGTCAGGGCGATTAGCTCAGTTGGTAGAGCGCTTCGTTTACACCGAAGATGTCGGGAGTTCGAGTCTCTCATCGCCCACCATTTCCCCTAGTTCACCTAATTGGCTCTGTTTTTGGTTACACTGCGTGCCTTTGGTCGCGTCGTTTTGAGTTTTCGGCCCGCGCGGCCCTTTACTGCCGCGCGAGATGCAGAAAGATATCAGCTCGAATCAAAGCTGCAATTCCCCACTGTGCGCCACGTACCAGTCAACGAAGGCGGCGACTCCTGCATGCAGGTCGATCTCAGGCTTTCTTCCTGTCAACGCCACAAGCAGATCAGGGGACGCATAGGTCCGCGGCACATCCCCCTGCTGCATTGGTAGCATCTTACGCTTGGCCTTCCTGCCCAGCACGGATTCGATGGTTTCAATGAAATCCAGGACACTGACAGGCTGACCACCGCCAATATTCACGACTCGAAACGGCCCCTGATGCGAGAGAGTATCGCGCACGCCGTTTGCCGTGACCCGATTCTCCTCCGCTGGAATCACATGCGATAGATCGATGATGCCGCTGACGAGATCGTCGATGTAGGTGAAGTCGCGACTCATGCGCCCCTCCCCGTAGATCTCGATTTCTCTGTCTTCCAGTATCGCCTTCACGAACTTGAAAAGCGCCATATCAGGCCTACCCCACGGCCCGTAGACAGTGAAGAACCTGAAGGCGGTTATCGGCAGGCGATGGAGATGCGCATAGGTGTGCGCCATCAGCTCCATGCTTTTCTTCGTCGCTGCGTAAAAACTCAATGGTTCGTCTGTCTTGTCGCTTTCGGAAAACGGGATCGATTCGTTCGCGCCGTAGACCGACGATGTCGAGGCCAGCATGAGGTGCCGGATACCCACATCCCGCGCGAGTTCAAGGACGTTCCAGGATCCAAGCAGGTTCGAATCCAGATAAGCGCGTGGGTTCTCAAGGCTGTAGCGAACGCCGGCCTGGGCGGCGAGGTGAATTATTACATCAGGCTGTCCGTGCTCGCACGCACTGTTTAACGCTGCACGATCCTCAAGCATGCCGATGACCGGACGGAAGGCCGGAAATTGCGCCAACGCAGCGTGGCGACCCTCTTTGAGCTTGAGATTATAATAGGGCGTAAGACCGTCGAAACCGGTCACCCGATGGCCATCCTCCAACAGGCGGCGTGCAAGATGGAAACCGATAAACCCGGCCGTACCCGTTACAAGATAGTGCATGTGCGAAAAAGCTTCCCGTTAATCGGCCGGGATAAAAGTACAATCATCGCTGCAAAGCAACCGTCCGGGGGGACACGCCCCCTTTGGCCGCTTGCTCAAGTTGGCTTGTCACGGCCTTTATTGAGCGCCTGCGGTAGGTTGAGCGAGCGAATTTGTAGTCGTCAGTTGAATTGGCTTTCCGGATCTTGCGTCCTCTCCGCGTTGATTCGTGACGCAGGAAATGTTCAAGCCATCGTGAAGCGCAGTCCGGTTTCGTCCGGCATTCTTGGCAAAATAAAGCGACTTGTCCGCGCGAGACAGCATTTCGTCCAGGTCGACAGGAATCGGCCCGCCAGCAATTGCGATACCGGCACTGACCGTCGCGGATAGACGAGTACCTTGTTCCGTTGCAATTTCCTGTCTCATAAATGTCAGTCGAATCGCCTCTGCCAAGCCTGCTGCCTCCGCACGGCTGCCAACTGGCACGACACAGGCGAATTCCTCGCCGCCCATTCGCCCGAACTCTCCTCGCAGACCTATGCAAGATTGCGCCGTGGCGCAGAATTCGGCCAGCACCCGGTCGCCTGTCATATGACCGCTCAGGTCATTGATCTGTTTGAAGTTATCGAGGTCAAACAGAATTAGTGCAAGTTGAGTGCGCTGACTGGCAACGCGTTGCCGCAACATGTTGAAACGCTGCAGGAAGCCGCGGCGGTTCAAAACGCCCGTGAGAGGATCGGTGACAGCGGCCCTTTCAAGCCGCTCCTCGGATTTCACCATCAACATTCTTCCTCCGAGCATCAGACCTGCCACCAGACAAATGATGTTGCCGACAGAAGACGCGAGGAGATTGGGCATCTGCGCGAAGGTAACCGGCTTGCTGATCAAAACCTGGACGCCCATGTTGATCATGATCAAGGCCTGACAACAGGCCACCAGCGTGAACACACGCCGCACGTAGGGAACTGGCCTCTGGCCGGTAAGCAGCAGAAAGGCGAGGATCAAGTAACCTGCGGCCGACGCCCATTGTATCACGACTGACCGGATCCAGAAGTACGGATAGATTTGCGGCAGGCATACGACAATCGGATAGAGCAAAGCGGGAATCAGGAGCCAGACGCGGGCCTTGACTCCATCATAGACGCAAACGCCCACCCCCCAGCAGGCGATGCCGAGAAGAATCAGTTCGTTGCCGAGAACGATGGACGTGAAGTCCGGTATGACACCACGCAGCCCGACAAGACAAACGCTCGCTCCATGACACGCAAAACCGAGCCCCCACAGCCCCATGACGGTCTGGCTTCGATTGTGCAGCCATGCTGCGATCAGCAAAAACGCGAGCGTAAGCGCTTCTGCCGCCCACAGAAGCATGCCTGTCATCGCATCCATCGTTTTCATCCTGCGTTATTTTCGCCGCAATTTATGAAGGGCAGAGCTTAAAACCTCGTTTCGGCTGTGATCTGTTTGCTAACGATCACGCTATAGAAGAGGTGAAAACTACAAGCAGTTAAGGATATCCGGTACGGAGTCTTGAAGTACCCGGCTTTCACACTCTATGTAGGGATGAGACCAAATCAGAGACGATTCCGGGCGGAAACGCCGTCGGGCGCCGGATGAGACAAAGGAACACCATGAGAAATCCAGTTGATACCGCTATGGCCTTGGTGCCGATGGTCGTCGAGCAGACCAACCGCGGCGAGCGCTCCTACGATATTTACTCGCGTTTGCTGAAAGAGCGGATCATCTTCCTGACAGGCCCTGTCGAGGATCATATGGCGTCTCTGGTCTGCGCGCAGTTGCTCTTCCTGGAAGCGGAAAATCCGAAAAAGGAAATTGCTCTCTATATCAACTCACCGGGCGGCGTTGTGACCGCCGGTATGTCGATCTACGACACGATGCAATTCATCAAGCCAGCGGTTTCCACGCTTTGCATCGGTCAGGCTGCGTCCATGGGCTCGCTATTGCTGGCTGCTGGCGAGAAGGGCATGCGTTTTGCCATGCCAAACTCCCGTATCATGGTTCATCAGCCGTCCGGTGGCTTCCAAGGCCAGGCATCTGATATCGAGCGCCATGCTCGCGACATATTGAAGATGAAAAAGCGTTTGAACGATGTGTACGTGAAGCATACGGGCCGTACTTACGAAGAAGTGGAAAAGACGCTGGATCGTGACCACTTCATGGATAGCGACGAAGCACTCGAATGGGGCGTCGTGGACAAGATCCTCACCACGCGCCTGGAACTGGAAGGTGGCTCTTCCGCTTAAGGCATCGTCCTAGTCGACCAAGTGTTACCCCTTATTCGACCGCAGCGGGGTTTCAACTGGCGACGAACACGGTAATAATATCTATTAATGCTGTGTTGAATTATTATGACATAGCATGCGGTATTGAAGGGGTTGCGTTGCCACCGCAAGAGGGACCGTTAAGTTCCTGTTCGGTAGAGTGCCCCAGAAACGGGTTGGCATGGCTCTTCGCACGAGAGCCGGCCCACCGGCATAGGAACTCTCCGAGCCTGGGGACAGGCAATCGGTGTGCTGGAAGGAAAGTGATATGAGCAAGGTCAGCGGCAGCAACGGCGGCGACTCGAAAAACACGTTGTATTGTTCCTTCTGCGGCAAAAGCCAGCACGAGGTCCGCAAGCTGATTGCCGGACCGACCGTATTCATCTGCGATGAATGCGTTGAACTGTGCATGGATATCATCCGCGAAGAGAACAAGAGCTCAATGGTGAACTCCCGTGATGGCGTTCCAACGCCGCAGGACATCATCAAGGTTCTGGATGAATACGTCATCGGCCAGCAGCAGGCGAAAAAGATCCTGTCAGTGGCCGTGCACAACCACTACAAGCGCCTGGCGCACGCTTCAAAGAACGGCGATGTGGAACTGGCGAAGTCCAACATCATGCTTGTCGGCCCGACCGGATGCGGCAAGACCTACCTGGCTCAGACGCTCGCACGAATCATCGACGTGCCATTCACCATGGCTGACGCGACGACTTTGACAGAAGCCGGCTATGTTGGTGAAGATGTCGAAAACATCATCCTGAAACTGCTTCAGGCCGCCGACTATAATGTTGAGCGGGCACAGCGCGGAATTGTCTATATCGACGAAGTCGATAAGATTTCGCGCAAGTCGGACAACCCGTCCATAACCCGGGACGTGTCGGGCGAAGGTGTTCAGCAGGCCCTCCTGAAGATCATGGAAGGCACTGTTGCATCCGTTCCGCCGCAGGGCGGCCGCAAGCATCCGCAGCAGGAATTCCTGCAGGTAGACACGACGAACATTCTCTTCATCTGCGGCGGCGCTTTTGCTGGCCTGGACAAGATCATTTCTGCTCGTGGCGAGAAGACATCTATCGGTTTCGCTGCGACCGTGAAGGCTCCGGATGACCGCCGCGTAGGCGAAGTCCTGCGCGAACTGGAACCGGAAGATCTGGTGAAGTTCGGCCTCATTCCAGAATTCATTGGCCGTCTGCCGGTTCTGGCAACGCTGGAAGATCTGGATGAAGATGCTCTGATCCAGATCCTGTCCGAGCCGAAGAACGCTCTGGTGAAGCAGTATCAGCGCCTGTTCGAGATGGAAGATGTCGAATTGACCTTCCACGAAGATGCGCTCCGCGAGATTGCCCGTCGTGCCATCATTCGCAAGACTGGCGCCCGTGGTTTGCGCTCAATCATGGAAAAGATCCTGCTGGACACCATGTTCGAACTCCCCGCTTTGGAGGGCGTTCGCGAGGTGGTCATCTCTGAAGAGGTCGTGCGTGGTACGGCGCGTCCGCTCTACATTTATGCCGACCGTCAGGAAGAAAAGGCAAACGTTTCAGCCTGATCCTACTTCGATTTGCAAGGGGGCCTGCGGGGCCCCTTTGCTATCTTTAACACCCGTCCAGGGTTCAATCCCTTCGAGGTGGGGCACAAGGTGTCGGAGCGTTGCTTCCTGACCGGCCCGAACGATTAGGAGCAGTGGCCAGATCATTATGGCAGATAAAAGCTCCTGATTCTGTATGCTGAAATCAGTCACGCGTAAGCATTCGGCCCTATGCTCGACCTTTCCACAGCCGCCTCGCGGATAGCTGTGCAAGGCTTGAAAACTGCGTCCGGAACCTCCACTTTGGAGAAGACAGAAAGTCCAGCCTTAAACTGGACGGCTCCCGGAAACGGGAAGAGTGAAAGGAAATGTTATGACGAATACAGCGTCGGCGCATCAGGACGGAAGTATTTATCCGGTTCTGCCTCTGCGCGATATTGTGGTTTTCCCCCACATGATCGTACCTCTGTTCGTCGGGCGCGAGAAATCCATCCGCGCACTGGAAGAGGTTATGGGTTCCGATAAGCAGATCATGCTTGTCACCCAGATCAACGCGGGCGACGACGATCCGGAACCGTCTGCAATCCACAAGGTTGGTACGGTTGCGAATGTGCTGCAGTTGCTCAAGCTGCCAGATGGTACCGTCAAGGTGCTGGTCGAGGGGCGTGCGCGTGCGGAGATTTCCGATTATACTGATCGGGAAGAATTCTATGAGGCGCAAGCCAGCATTCTCAGCGAGCCGGTCGAAGATCCGGTGGAGGTTGAGGCCCTTGCACGTTCAGTGGTATCGGAATTCGAAAACTACGTGAAGCTGAACAAGAAGATTTCGCCTGAAGTCGTCGGCGCCGCGAGCCAGATTGAGGACTATTCGAAACTCGCAGATACTGTTGCCTCGCACCTGTCCATCAAGATCACCGAGAAGCAGGAAATGCTGGAAACGGTGAGCGTGAAGATGCGGCTTGAAAAAGCGCTCGGCTTCATGGAAGGCGAAATCTCGGTACTTCAGGTCGAGAAGCGCATCCGTTCGCGCGTAAAGCGTCAAATGGAAAAGACGCAACGCGAATATTACCTGAATGAACAGATGAAGGCGATCCAGAAGGAGCTCGGCGACGGTGAAGACGGTCGTGACGAGATGGCCGAACTGGAAGAGCGCATCAACAAGACAAAGCTCTCCAAGGAGGCCCGCGAAAAGGCGGAAGCCGAGCTGAAGAAGCTGCGCCAGATGAGCCCCATGTCTGCCGAAGCGACCGTTGTTCGCAACTATCTCGATTGGCTGCTGACTATTCCTTGGAACAAGAAGTCGAAGGTCAAGATCGATCTGCACAACGCGGAAAAGATCCTGGATCAGGACCACTTCGGTCTCGACAAGGTCAAGGAGCGTATCGTCGAGTATCTCGCAGTCCAGGCCCGTGCGACGAAGATCAAGGGGCCAATCCTGTGCCTCGTCGGCCCTCCTGGCGTCGGCAAGACCTCGCTCGCACAGTCAATCGCCAAGGCAACCGGCCGCGAATATGTGCGCATGGCCCTGGGCGGCGTGCGAGATGAGGCTGAGATTCGTGGTCACCGCCGCACCTATATCGGCTCCATGCCAGGTAAGGTCGTACAGTCGATGAAGAAGGCCAAGCGGTCGAACCCGCTCTTCCTGCTCGACGAGATCGACAAGATGGGCATGGACTTCCGTGGCGATCCGTCCTCGGCTCTTCTCGAAGTCCTCGACCCGGCTCAGAACTCCACCTTCATGGATCACTACCTGGAAGTGGAATATGATCTCTCGGACGTGATGTTCATCACGACCGCGAATACGCTGAACATCCCTGCTCCACTCATGGACCGCATGGAGATCATCCGTATCGCCGGTTATACGGAAGATGAGAAGCGCGAGATCGCCAAGCGCCATCTGCTGCCGAAGTCCATCAAGGAGCACGCGTTGAAGCCGGAAGAGTTTTCCGTCAGCGACGACGCCCTGACCTCGGTCATTCAGCAGTACACGCGTGAAGCCGGCGTCCGTAACTTCGAACGTGAATTGATGAAACTCGCACGTAAGGCCGTGACGGAGATCATCAAGGGCAATACGAAGACCGTCGAGGTCACGGCTGCGAACATTCACGATTATCTGGGCGTTCCACGGTTCCGCCACGGTGAAGCAGAGCGTGAAGATCAGGTTGGTGTCGTCACCGGTCTTGCCTGGACCGAGGTCGGGGGCGAATTGCTGACGATCGAAGGCGTTATGATGCCGGGCAAGGGTCGCATGACTGTGACCGGTAACCTGAAGGATGTCATGAAGGAATCGATTTCTGCAGCGGCATCCTATGTTCGCTCGCGTGCCGTCGATTTTGGAATCAAGCCGCCGCTTTTCGACAAGTCGGACATCCATGTCCATGTTCCAGAAGGGGCAACCCCCAAGGACGGTCCGTCCGCTGGTATCGCAATGGCAACCGCCATCGTGTCCATCATGACGGGAATTCCGATCTCCAAGGATGTCGCCATGACGGGTGAAGTCACCCTGCGTGGCCGTGTTCTGCCAATCGGCGGTCTGAAGGAAAAGCTCCTTGCTGCACTGCGCGGTGGCATCAAGAAGGTTCTTATCCCGGAAGAAAACGCCAAGGATCTGGCGGATATCCCGGACAACGTTAAGAACAACATGGAGATTATCCCTGTATCGCGGATGGGTGAGGTTCTGGAGCATGCGCTCCTGCGTAAACCGGAACCTATCGAATGGGATGGAACGGTCGAAACGACGGTCATTGCTGCGGTTGACGGCAGCGACGATACGGGTGCGACTGTCGCCCATTGAGCATCATAGGGTGTAGATTATGCACCTCTTGTGGAAAAAGGCCGGTATTTCACCGGCCTTTTTTGTGAAAACTGCTGGAAGCCCCTTGTTTTTCAGGCAATCGCAGAGCTTTTGGTTGGGCGAAGGGCGGCATGAATCGTTGCCCCGACTAGGTCCATTTGTGTGAAACCATTGAAAGGGGTGGAAACATGAACAAGAACGAATTGGTATCCGCCGTTGCTGAAAAGGCCGGTCTGTCCAAGGCAGACGCCGCATCGGCTGTTGACGCAGTTCTCGATGCCGTTCAGGCTGAACTGAAGAACGGTGGCGATGTTCGTCTCGCAGGCTTCGGTAGCTTTTCCGTATCGCGCCGCGAAGCTTCGAAGGGCCGTAATCCATCGACCGGCGCTGAAGTAGACATCCCGGCTCGCAACGTTCCGAAGTTCTCGGCCGGTAAGGGCCTGAAGGACGCCGTAAACAGCTAAGGCTGTCTAGCATGCGTTTGCAGAAACGCAGCTGTTTTGAATATCCGAGCCCGGCCATTGCGCCGGGCTTTCCATTTGATGGCGAACCGTTGACTTGTTATCGATGTGACCACGTGGTCGACAGTTGATTGCGGCCAGCAGTAACGACGGATATCTCATGAACGCCCACCAGCCGAAAAGCCTGATCCGCTCTCCTGCCATATTGGGCGCGCTCTTCATGATCCTGGCGGGGATGGTGTTTGCAGCGATCAATGTCCTAACCCAATGGCTGGCTATGGTGCTGCACTTTCCAGCCTCCTCCATGGCGTTCTGGCAATATGCCATTGCAACAGCATTCTCCCTGCCCTTGCTGATCAAGCTCGGCATTCGGGCAATGCGGACGCGCCATCCGGTCCGCCACGTGCTTCGCGTTGTTCTGGCTGCCCTCGGAGTTCAGGCTTGGGCCTATGGTCTGGTCACTGTCCCGATCTGGCAGGCAATTGCCCTTGTCATGACGTCGCCGTTTTTCGTGATCATCGGCGCCCGTCTGTTTCTGGGCGAGACTGTCGGTCTGCACCGTTGGTCGGCAACCGCAATCGGCTTCACAGGCGCCATGATCATTCTTCAACCTTGGGCCGATAGCTTTTCAGCGACCGCGCTCCTGCCTGTGCTTGCTGCTCTCCTTTGGGGCGGTTCATCCTTGATCATGAAGAACCTGACGCACCATGAACCGGCCGAGACCGTCACGATCTGGCTGTTCGTGCTGCTGACACCCATCAATGCCGCTCTGGCCTTCGGTACCGGCTTTGCTCTCCCGCAAGCCTCCTCGCTGTGGCTTCTTGTTCTGGCGGGCTTTCTCACCGCCATCGGGCAATATCTGCTCACGCTTGCCTATAGTGTGGCCGACGCCGCTTACGTACAGCCGTTCGATGACCTGAAGCTGCCGCTCAACGTGCTCGCGGGCTGGGTGGTGTTTAGTTATGCGCCGAGCGGTTATCTGTGGCTCGGCGCACTGCTTATTCTGGGGGCGTCGTTGTCGCTGATGCTGAAAGAGGCACGACAGCAGCAGCGGTGATCACAGTCGAATCACGTAGTCCTTGCGAGTCGTTTCAATGACTTCCCAGGTTCCCTTGAACCCTGGCCTGAGGATCAGCCTGTCGCCCGCCTTGAGATGAATGGGCGCGCCATCATCCGGGGTCACGACCGAATGGCCTTCCAGAATATGGAAATACTCCCATTCGTCATAACGGATACGCCATTTGCCGGGCGTTGACTCCCAAATCCCGGCGTAGACGCCGCCATCCGCTTCTTCGATATTCCATGTCCGGAACCGCGGTTCGCCGGAAATCAGACGGTCGGGCGCAGGCGCGCCCTCCTCCGGCTGAATGGATGTAAAATCAAAACGGACGACGTCTTTCATTTTATTCTCAGACCTTCGTGAGCGATTGTTCGAGATCAGCGATGATATCCTTCACATCCTCGATGCCGATCGACAAGCGCACGACGTCCGGCCCTGCCCCGGCAGCGATCTGCTGTTCGGGCGTCAACTGTCGATGGGTGGTTGAAGCGGGGTGAATGACCAGCGAACGGGTATCGCCGATGTTTGCCAAATGCGAAAGAAGCTTCAACCCTTCGACAAACGTCTTGCCAGCCTCGTAGCCGCCCTTCAGGCCGAAGGTGAAGACCGCACCAGCACCCGATGGTGAATAGCGTTGCTGCAGACCATGATTCGCATCATCCTCCAGCCCTGCATAGGAGACCCAGGACACCTTATCGTGTTTTTTCAGCCACCTCGCCACCGCCAGGGCGTTGTCGCAATGCCTTTGCATGCGAAGCGGAAGTGTCTCGATACCGGTCAGGAGCATGAAGCAGTTGAAGGGTGAAATTGCCGGGCCTAGATCGCGCAGGCCAAGGACGCGGCAGGCGATGGCAAAAGCAAAATTTCCGAACGTCTGATGCAGTACAACACCCGCGTATTCAGGCCGCGGCTCGGACAGCATCGGATAACGCCCTGATGCGGACCAGTCGAAGGTGCCTCCGTCTACAATGATACCGCCCATTGAATTGCCATGCCCGCCGAGGAACTTGGTCAGGGAGTGCACGACGATGTCGGCTCCGTGTTCAAGGGGACGAACCAGATAGGGGCTGGCCATGGTGTTATCCACGATCAATGGAAGGCCGTGCTTCTGAGCGACCTCTGCAATCGCCGCAATGTCCACGAAGGTGCCGCCGGGGTTGGCAAGGCTTTCGATAAAGATTGCCTGTGTGTTCTCGTCGACTTGGGCGGAGAAGCTTTGCGGATCGGCAGGATCTGCCCAACGTACCTCCCAGCCAAAATTCTTGAAGGCGTGCCCGAACTGATTGATGGATCCGCCGTAGAGTCGGCGTGCCGCGACGAAATTGCTGCCGGGCTTCATGATCGTATGAAAGACGATCATCTGCGCTGCGTGGCCCGAGGCGACGGCAAGAGCAGCGGTACCGCCTTCCAGTGCCGCAACCTTCTCCTCCAGCACCGCCTGAGTGGGGTTCATGATTCGCGTATAGATGTTGCCAAACTGCTGTAGCCCAAAAAGGGCTGCCGCATGATCGGCACTTTCGAATACGTAGGACGCTGTCTGGTAAATGGGCGTCACTCGGGCGCCTGTGGCCGGATCAGGCTTTGCGCCTGCATGAATCGCAAGTGTGGAAAAGCCAGGATTGGCGGATGTCATGTTTGTTCCTCCCTTGAACAGGATTCGCCGTTTTCGGCTGACCATAGCAGCACTATAGACAGCGACATACTCCGGCGACAAACCGGCTAGGGGCATTAACTGTACCTGCGCTGAAAATATTTTGAGGCGCCTCGCCCGTTACAATGGGTCGAGTTTCCTGCCCCGCTGAGAACTTGATCCGGATCAAGGTGCTTGCTCACAGACGTGCCACACTGCAGGCCGGATCGTCAGGAGGCATCAGCATGGCTATGAACGAAGCATCGGGAAGTTTCGCAGCGCGATTGTCGCATCTCTACGGAAATATTCGCAACTGTTTCCGAACCTTATCGGAATTGGATGATCTGGCCCCTGAACTGCAGAAGGAGATTGCGGCCGATCTGGGAATCGACCGTCATCAACTGCTGGAATTGAACCGCTTGGCCGCGAATGGCGCGGAAGAAATGGAACGGTTGATGCATGCACTGCATATCGATCCGGTTGAAGTGCGCCTCCTTTCGCCAAACCAGTTCCGCAATATGCAATCGAATTGCTCGCACTGCGCGTCGAAAGACCAATGCCGACATGATCTTGCCGCGCACCAGGCACCAGAAAACTTTGCCTCCTATTGCTTGAATGCAAGCGAGATGAACGCGCTTAGAGTGCAGCCGGATTTGCTCGTAGACTAGCGCTCTGGGGCCTCTCAGTCCTGTCGATTCAATGCGCGGGATGATGTCCGAGGAGCCGTGGATATTCGATTGCCGGGCAACGATCCATGACAACCTGCAAACCCGCCTGTTCTGCCCGCAGGGCCGAACTTTCTTCGGTTACACCCAACTGGGTCCAGAGGACTTTTGGGCGCGGCGAAAGCGCAAGTGCTTCATCGACAACTTCAGCCAGATATTCCGAGGCACGGAAGACATCGATCATGTCGATCTGTTCGGGAATATCGGCCAGGTGACCATACACCTTCTGGCCAAGAATTGTCTTGCCAGCCTGACCCGGATTGACGGGAATGACGTGATACCCCTTGGAGAGCAAAAAGCCCATCACGCCATGGCTGGGCCGGCCCGGATTGGGAGACGCACCCACCAGTGCGATTGATTTAACGGATTTCAAGATGTCCGTCAGATAGCCGTCGTCGTAGAGATTGTGATCCATTGCGTGATCCTCCACAGCATCAGTTCATGCTCTTGGCTGAGAAACAGTTTGCGCTATTTAGGTTCCACAAGGCTTAAAAGGAATGATCAAATGCAAGTTCACTGTTTGATTGCCGCAAGCGTCGCGTTTTTGACTATCGCAAGCAGCCAACCAGCGGCCGCCATATCACGTTATAACTCGACATCCATGACATGCGCGGCAGCGCAGGAGCGTATTGCACGCGAAGGCGCGGTTATCTTCCGCTACCCAGGACGAACCGGGATGACACTCTATGATCGCTATGTTTCGAGCGACCGCTATTGCGCCGGCGGCGAGTACGCAAAGCCCGATAGCATTCCGACCAAAGATGTTCGCAACTGCCCTGTCCGTCAGTGCGAAATGCGCCCTTCCCCCGGAGACTGCGACAGTTTTCTGGACGAAGGATGTTTTGGTTGGCGATAAACCACGGCCTCCATGCAGCAGATTCAGTCGATTTTTTGTGGTATCATAAAACCACAGCATCAACTAACTGATTTTATTGGATTTATTTCCGCGGCGCCAATTGCGGTTATCTTGACGTTGCCGGCATCTACCCCTATAAGCCGCTGCAGGTCGTGAAAGCGTGACTTTCGTGCCCTGTTGGCCTGTTCGCGGGTCAAAACCAAGCAACAAGAAACGCCCGAGATGAGGTCTCCTCGCTACGGGATCATGAAAAGAAGAGAGCACATATGTCTACCTTCGTACAGAAGCCCGCTGAGGTGGAGAAGAAGTGGGTGCTGATCGACGCCGAAGGCCTCGTTGTCGGACGCCTCGCTACCATCATCGCAAATCATCTTCGCGGCAAGCATAAGGCTACCTACACGCCTCACGTCGACGACGGCGACAACGTCATCGTCATCAACGCTGAGAAGGTCGTCTTCACCGGCAAGAAGTACTCCGACAAGAAGTACTACTGGCACACCGGTTATCCGGGCGGCATCAAGGAGCGCACTGCACGCGCCATCATCGAAGGCCGCTTCCCTGAGCGCGTTCTCGAGAAGGCTGTTGAGCGCATGATTCCGCGCGGCCCGCTCGGCCGTCGCCAGATGAAGAACCTGCGCGTTTATGCTGGCTCCAACCATCCGCATGAAGCACAGCAGCCGGTCACGCTCGATGTGGCCAAGCTCAGCAACAAGAACACAAGGAGCGCCTAAGCATGGCTGACCTTTCTTCCCTGAAGGACCTCGGCGTCGCTGGTCAGGCTTCCGCTCCGGCACGTGAGCGCAAGGTTGATGCACAGGGCCGTTCCTATGCTACCGGCAAGCGCAAGAACGCTGTTGCCCGCGTATGGGTCAAGGCTGGTTCCGGCAAGATCATTGTCAACGGCAAGGACTATTCGGCATACTTCGCACGTCCGGTTCTGCAGATGATCCTGCAGCAGCCGATCGTTGCAGCTGCCCGCAATGGCCAGTTCGACATCATCGCAACCGTCGCTGGCGGCGGTCTTTCCGGTCAGGCCGGTGCCGTTCGTCACGGTATCTCCAAGGCTCTCACCTACTTCGAACCAGGCCTGCGCTCGGTTCTGAAGAAGGGTGGCTTCCTGACTCGCGACAGCCGCGTTGTCGAGCGTAAGAAGTACGGTAAGGCCAAGGCCCGCCGTTCGTTCCAGTTCTCGAAGCGCTAATCGCTTCTCCTGGATACTGGATTGGAAAGGCGGGGCTTCGGCTCCGCCTTTTTTCGTTATGGCTTCATCAATATTTCAGGCTTGTCCGAACAAACCATCTGGGCATCATCAGGCATTAATTCTAACGGGGCTTCTAACGGGAGATCACTATGTCAGCGGAACCGAAAGATCGTTTCGCAGCGCTGCCAAAGCCACCCTATTTCGTGGTGGCTTTCAGTTCTCATCGAACTGTTGGTGATTGCGGATACGCAGACATGGCCCAGACCATGCTGGATCTTGCCGAGCAGCAATCGGGCTATCTCGGCTATGAGAGCGTGCGCGGCGCCGATGGATTTGGGATCACCAACTCCTACTGGATCGATGAGGCCAGCATCATTTCATGGAAACAGGTCGTAGATCATATTGCTGCGCAGGAACAGGGCCGGAGAGACTGGTACGAGCGTTACGAGGTTCGGATCGCTCTCGTGCAGCGCGCCTATGGCTTCGTGAAGGATTGATCCCATGGCTTCGAAATCCATCGATAACGCCTTCACAGCAAAAACAATACGTGGTGCCGCGACTGATCCCACCTATGCGGGCGCGCTGTCTTTCATGCGGCGCCGGTACACCAAAAGTCTCGAGAATGTCGATGCTGTTATTCTCGGCATTCCCTTCGACGCCGCTGTTTCCAACAGGCCAGGAGCCCGTTTTGGGCCGCAGGCGATTCGCCGTGCATCAGCAATCTTTGACAATGATCCGCAATATCCGTTTGCGCGTGATCTGTTCCAGCAAATGGCGGTCATAGATTACGGCGACGTCCTGCTCGACTACGGGAACCATCAAGAGACACCTACCCTCATCGAACAGGAAGCGGCGCGCATCCTGGCTTCGGATGCCTATCTGTTGTCCCTCGGCGGCGATCATTTCGTAACCTGGCCCTTGTTGAAAGCGCATGCTGCAAGGCATGGCCCGCTAGCACTCGTTCATTTCGACGCGCACCAGGACACCTGGGACGATGACGGAAAGCGGATTGATCACGGTTCCTTTGTGGGCAGAGCAGTGCGAGAGGGGGTCATTGATCCTGCCCGCTCGATCCAGATCGGCATCAGAACGCAGGCGCCAGACGATTTCGGCATTCGGATTATTCATGGCTATGAAGTCGAGGATATGTCCGCGCAGGCCATTGCGGAAACCATCCTTTCCCATGTCGGCGAAGCACCCTGCTATCTGACTTTCGACATCGATTGCCTTGATCCGGCGTTCGCACCGGGCACCGGCACGCCCGTTGCAGGTGGCCCCTCCTCGGCAAAAATGCTGTCGGTTCTTCGGAAACTCGGCCCGCTCGACATTCGCGGCTCGGACATCGTGGAAGTGGCGCCTGCCTACGACCATGCGGATGTCACCGCCATTGCCGGAGCGACAGTTGCAATGTATATGCTCGGGCTTAGAGCCGAACGTTTGGCGAGGCAGTTAACAAAGTGAATCAATTGGCGGATAAAATGATTCCGTCTGCACCCGTAACCCATTGAAATCTGGACAAGGACATGAGCGCGAAAATCTTCATCGACGGCGAACACGGCACAACGGGATTGCAGATCCGCACCCGCATGGCTGGCCGCCGCGACGTGGAACTCCTGTCCATTCCCGAAGCGGAACGCCGCAACGCAGCCATGCGTGAGGATCTTCTGAACAGCGCGGATATCGCTATCCTCTGCCTGCCCGACGACGCATCCCGCGAAGCGGTTGCCATGCTGAGCGGCAATAACAAGGTGCGGATCATCGATACCTCGACGGCGTATCGCGTTGCCGAGGATTGGGCCTACGGGTTTGCCGAAATGGATAGGGCGCAGAAAAGCAAGATCCAGTCTGCTCGGTTGGTCGCCAATCCGGGTTGCTATCCAACCGGTGCAATTGCGCTCATTCGCCCGTTGCGGGCCGCAGGTCTTCTGCCAGACGGCTATCCTGTGAGCGTGAATGCCGTGTCCGGTTATACGGGTGGTGGCAAGCAGATGATTGCCCAGATGGAAGACCAGACGCGCGACGATGCAATTTCGGCCAACAACTTCCTTTATGGTCTGACCCTCAAGCACAAACATGTGCCTGAAATGAAGATCCACGGGCTCCTTGACCGAGCCCCATTGTTCTCGCCCTCCGTCGGACGTTTCCCACAGGGTATGATCGTTCAGGTACCGCTTTTTCTGGATGACCTGAAACAGGGTGCAACGCTGGAAAGCATCCATGCCGCTCTTGTGGACCATTATGCCGGTCAGAACATTGTCAGCGTGGTTTCGCTTGAAGAGAGCAGCAAGCTGGGCCGTATTGACGCCGAGGAACTGGCCGGACAGGACACGATGAAGCTGTTTGTGTTCGGGTCAGCGGGTGGCTCGCATGTCAACCTTGTCGCGCTTCTCGACAATCTCGGCAAGGGCGCTTCCGGCGCAGCTGTCCAGAACATGGATCTGATGCTTTCGGCATAAGTTTCAGCTGACGACTTGAAGACAGCTGTCGCCGCGAGGTGGCAGCTTTCTCATTGTTCAATTTTATTGAACGAATTGTCGGTATGCGTATAGCTATGCGATGGCCTCGCCTCCTGATATGCCCTTTATTAGAGCTTCCGGGGGCGCAGATGTCACAAAAACTTCCAGTTTATTTCATTCCGCATGGCGGCGGGCCTTGGCCGTTCATGGAATTCCCCAAGAATGCTGAGGGGAAAGGGCCGTGGGATGATCTTGGGGCATTCCTACGCAATCTGGCGGACGATGTCGGCAGGCGCCCGAAGGCCGTTCTGGTTGTATCAGGCCATTGGGAAAATGAGCCAGTTCCAACACTGAGCACCGCATCCAATCCCGGCATGCTGTTCGACTACTACAACTTTCCGGCCCATACTTACGAACTAAGCTATCCGGCCCCCGGATCTCCTGAACTTGCCGCGCGCGCACGTCAACTGCTTTCAGATGCCGGTATTGAATCAGCAGAGGATGAAGCCAGAGGTTTTGATCATGGCGTCTTCATCCCCTTCATGTTGATCTATCCAAAGGCTGATGTACCGATCACCATGATCTCGCTCAAGAATACGCTCGATGCGCCAAGCCATATCAAAATCGGCGAAGCTCTCGAACCGTTGCGCGATGAAGATGTTCTGATAATCGCTTCGGGCATGACATATCATAACATGCCAATGTTCCGGAAGGCGGATCCGGAACATGTCGCGCAGGCTTCGCGCTTCGATGCATGGCTCGCCGATGTCATCGAGGAAAAGGATACAGCGAACCGAGCCGCCCGTTTATCCCTTTGGGACGAGAACCCCGATGCGCTCGCCTGTCATGTGCCGGACCACGATCATCTTGTCCCGCTATTTGTCGCGGCGGGCGCGGCCGGAAGCGATGCCGGCAAACGGATCTTCACGACCGATTTCCTGGGCAAACCCTATTCTGCTTATCGTTTCGGCTGAACCTTAAGGATCAGGCTGAAATAGCCTGATCCTTGGGAAACTCGCCATAGAAACCGCGCCAGTGGGCGATGGCATAACCGAGTACGACCAGACCGCCGGCCTGATGCAGAAGCCCCATTTCAATGGGTACATGCAGCAGCAAAGTCGTGACGCCGATGGCGGCCTGGAGACAGACCAATCCGAAGAGAATTATGGCGCCCTTTGCGTGAGTTGTTCCGGGTGTCAGTCGGATGGACTGCATCATATGAACCAGAGTCAATGCGAGAAGCAGGTAGGCGCCGCAGCGATGAACAAACTGGACCGTCTTCGGGTTCTCAAACAGATTGATCCACCATGGGTTCTGCACGAAGAGGTCTGGCGGGATGATCGCGCCATCCATCAACGGCCAGGTGTTATAGGTAAAGCCAGCGTCGAGACCTGCCACCAGCGCGCCCAGATAAATCTGGAACAGAGCCAGAAAAGCCAGTCCGCCTGCGGCAAGATGTGAATGTGCGGTTGGTGGACGATCAACCTTCTGCGGCGTCAGGCCACGCATGATCCATACGCAGGCGGAGAAGATCATACAGGCGATGGTCAGATGGGTGGCAAGCCGGTATTGCGACACATCAGTGCGCACTGACAGACCGGACGACACCATCCACCAGCCAATGAATCCCTGAAAACCGCCGAGGGCCAGAAGACCAACCAGCGGCAAACGCAGGCGTTTTTCGACCCGACCGCTTAGCCAGAAAAACAGGAGCGGCAGGCCGAAGACCAGTCCGACCGCACGGGCCAGGAAACGGTGAGCCCATTCCCACCAGAAAATGGACTTGAACTCATCCAGTGACATGCCTTTGTTGATTTTCTGGTACTCTGGAATCTGTTTGTAGAGCTGAAACTCCTCCTCCCAGTCTGCAACGCTCAAGGGCGGAATGACGCCGTGGATGGGTTTCCATTCGGTGATCGAGAGACCGGAATCCGTAAGCCGGGTTGCTCCGCCGACCAGAACGAGACAGAACAGCGTTGCAATGACCGTTTTCAGCCACCATCGCAGCGCCCTTCGATTCGTCTCGACGCGCCCTACTGGCGCCTGCATCACGTCTGTCGTCTGCGACGTCGCCATGAGATCTCCTGACATTCGTCAACATAGTTATTGGTCGTTGATTTGCCCTACCCTTCGGTGCAAAACAAGTGCTTGCCCTTTGCGGCATGCCGTCGCGGCACGGGATAGATAAAACAAGGAGACAGGCGAATGCCTCTGCGGCTCAAAAAGTTCATTGGCACGATCCTGATTATCGTCCTCGTTTCAGTCTATGCAGTCCTTGCGACAACCATAGCCACGCTGACCCTTTCCACAGCACCCTGGTATGTTCACCTCCTCTATTTCCTACTGACAGGCGTTATCTGGATCCTGCCCGCGATGCTGATTATCCGCTGGATGGCGGGACCGAGAAAGGTTTGAGGATCGCTTTAGAGAGCCTTAACCATCTGTCTAAAAGTTGATCAATGGCGTTCTCGTGCTAACAGCTTATGCGGCGTTTGCCGGTAAAGTTTGGGCCGCCACCTACAGCGCGGCGCATTCGATTGAACGCGCGAACGACGCTGTGAGACTGTGAATTGATGCATGTTCGTTCCGCTTCGCCGAAACCGCTTGAGCGCGACATGCATTAGAGATGGACGGATTTGCCATGAGCGCAGTGACGGCACGGATGGATCAGGACAGCTGCGCTGCGGACGCTGCGCGCGAGCATGGTCTTGTCGTAAGCCTTCATCAAGAAATCGAGCAGGTTGCGGATGCGTGGCGGGAACTGCAGCAGGTCTCATGGAACAGTCCGCACCAGTCTATCGAGTGGTGCAAGGCCTGGTATGCGACACAAGCCGACAAGCCGCTTTTCCTGTTGGGCTCGCAAATGGGCAAGCCCCTCTTCCTTTTACCGCTTGGAATTACCTCCAGCCACGGCATTCGTTCCGCTGGCTTTCCTGGCGGTCCGTTCAACAACATAAATACCGGGCTGTTCGCAGCAGGTTGCGATTTCTCGGAGTCGGCCCTGATGCACTGTATCGCACAGATCAAAAGCGCATTGTCCCAGCACGTCGACATTCTGCACATGCGTGCGATCCCGAAGGAATGGCAGGGCAACAGACTGCCCTTGCACCGGCTTTCAGCCGTAGAGCATATCAACCACTCCTTCCAATTGCCGCTTCTCGGTTCGTTTGAAGAGACTCTGGCCCAGATCAACGCCAAGCGCAGGCGCAAGAAGTTTCGCCAACAGACACGGCGGATCAGCGAACTTGGAGGGTATGAGGTCTTCACACCCGAGCACGCAGGCGAGCAGCACGAACTTCTGGACCTCTTCTTTGAACAGAAGCGCGAACGCTTCCGGTCCCAGGGCTTGCCGGATGTCTTTGCCGGCGCTTCCGTACAGCGATTCTTTCATGCGCTTCTTGATGAACCCGCCGATGCAGAAAACTACCCGCTACGGCTTTCTGCAATCAAATTGACGGCGGGTGGCGACCGCGCCACCCCTGCAATCTGCGGCTTATCGCGCAAGGGCAATCACATAATCTGCCAATTCGGCTCGATAGATGAGAGTCGTGTGCCGGAAACCAGCCCCGGTGAACTGCTGTTCTGGCATGTCATCGAAAATGCTTGCAGCAGTGGTGCCAAACTTTTTGATTTCGGGCTGGGTGATCAACTCTACAAACGCAGTTGGTGCCCCGTAGAAACGGTGCACTATGATCTGATGGTTCCGATCTCCGGTCGAGGCCATCTGGCAGCCATCGTACAGCAGGCCCAGATCCGTCTGAAATCGCTATTGAAACGCAATCCCACAATTTACCGTCTGCTACAGCGAATCAGAGCCTCCAAAATTGCCGCCGCGGAGGGCTGAAACCCGCTGACACTTCAAACGCCAGCGGGTTCGGCTTTGTATCGATACGAATTGGTCCAGTCGCATCATCGCTGAAACACAAGATTATCAGGCTGCGTGCTGCCCACGATTTTGCGGGTTGTCAGTCGCGCTCGCAGTCATCGCAAGCGCATCGCCGTAACCAGCCTTCCGGAATGCTTCGAGTTGGCTTGCTATGACCTCTTCACCTGCGCCTGCCAGCGACAGAACAATCTGCATCGGGTTGTTCTTCGTAAGCCGTACGAGGCTCCGCGGCTCAGCCCGTCCGCATTCGATAATCACGATGTCATAGGCGCCGGTCAGGGCATCGAAAATCATTCCCAGCCTGTCAGCACCGCGCATGGCCTGGGCGGGATCAGCGCCGCCCTGCGGAATAATGTGAGCGTCGGACAGACGATCGGGGTGGATGGTCTCACCAAACGGCGTCGTACCACAGAGAAGGTCCGTGATGCCGGGAAGTTGCGCATTCGATGCCATCAGTCGCGTCGGACATGCGGAGCCAGACATATCGACCAGAACCACACTGCGACCCATTTCCGCGATCTCGCGCGCCAGCAGCACCGTCGCCGTGGAACCATCGTCACCGGTTGGCGATACACTGATTGCCATGGGAAGACCTGTGCGCGTCAACAGATCACGCACATTTTCAACGCTCAGGGACAAAACTTCGACAACCTCGTCCTGATCCTGCTTCGTTGGCTCTACCGAAGTCGAAACGGTTGCTGCAGCGATCATCTCATCTCGCGCAGCTTGCCGAACCTCTGTTTCGTCCCCGGACTTTGAATACAATGACTCCTTGAGCTCCCGGAAGGGGTCCGTGGGTGTCTCGTCTGATGAAACAGCATCGACCTCTTCAGAAACGGACTTCGATGGCTGGGGCGCAGGCGTAACGATTACCTTCTCGTCATTGTCCTCTTTCGCCACAGCGGAGCGCGCGCGCAGTTTGGCCAGAGCACTGAAGGTTCGCACCGATGTATCATCGGACTTTGTGTTGATCGCTTCAAGCTCGGTTGTCGTCCTTTTTCGGACGACAAGGGGTTGCTCCCCTGGCTGCTCGAAAGAGGAAGCCTGTGCCGAGTTCAATGCTGTAGCGGGCAATTCGACACTTGCAGGCGTATCGACAGGTTTTGTCGAGCGAACCACAACAAGGTCTTCATCGCTGGTTGCGGCAGGGCGGAGGCCCCGCCCGCTAAAGAGAGCAGCAACGACAATGCCAAGCGCATACAAAATGAGTGTAGCCAGCGCCACGACGATGGTAATCGGCACGACCTTGGGGAAGTAGGGTTCGGACGGCTCTACAGCGGATGAAATCACGCGAGCATCTGCTGGCGTTGCCGCCCGATCTGCGCGCGATGCAGCTTCTCGGTATCTAGAGAGATAGCTTTCGAGCAACTGGCGTTGCGCAGCAGCTTCACGCTCGAGTGCGCGCAGGCCAACCTCTTCTTCGCCTGCACGGGCAGAATCTGCCTTTATCGCCGTCAACTGTTGATTCAGCTGCACTTCGCGCGCGTTTGCAACCTGCGCTTCGCCTTCGGCTGCCGCAAGAATTTTTCGAGTTTCTGCCTGGATCTGTTGGCGAATTCCTGCCAATTGCGCCTTCAGTCCACGCAGACGGGGATGTCCGTCCATCATGGAAATCGAAAGATCAGCAATCTGCGCCTGAAGGTTGGCTTCAGTTTCCTTAAGCCGCTGAATCATCGGCGAAGCGATGACATCATTCAAAATATCGTAGCCTGTGCCAGCATCCAGCGCCCGCTTGACGTTCTGAGCCTTGGCTTCCGCCGTTGCCCTCTCAGTCCGCACCCGTGCGAGCTCGGTGGAGATATCGTTCAGCTGCCGCTCAGAGAAACTGGTGTTTTCCGAGGAGCGAAACAGGCCAGCCGACGTTCGGTAATCCGCGACCTTTTTCTCGGCCTCTTGTACCTTTGTTCGCAAAGCCTGTATTTCCGGCTCCAGCCAACGAGTTGTCTCGGTATGCGTATCGATCTTTGCGCCGCTCTGCATGGAGAGATAAAGATCTGCCATCCGGTTAGGCACAGCAGCCGCAAGCTTGGGATCCTGTGATGAAAACTCGATCGCGATGATGCGTGAGCCCTCAACGGGATAGACTTGCAACTTCTCCCGGAATGCTTTCAGCACCCTCTCCTCGGGTGCCGTGTCCATCGGATTGGCTCTCATTCCTATTGCCACGAGCGGCCCGGACAGGAACGAATGTGCCTCCGGATCGAACTCCTTGAGCTCGGCCAGTTTGAGATCTCTTGCCACTGCCTTGATGAGATCTGCCGACTGCAGGATCTGCGCCTGGCTTACGATATTGTATTGATCGAGCACCGGTTCGGAGGCGCCTTGCGTTTCGCGGCCTGCCACGGAGTTTTCTCGCGTTTCGATCAGCAATCGTGTTTCAGCCTTGTAGGCTGGCGTCATGGTGCCGGCAATTGCCAGAGCAATGCCACCGGCCAGGATCGTCGTCGCCAGAATTCGCATGCGACGTTCCCACACCGCGCTCATCAACTGGCCGATGTCGATATCTGCGTCCTGATTTCCGCTTACGCCAGACATTGCGCACTCCACGATTTCATTTGGGCGGGAGCGTAAAGGACTATGGTAAGCGTCCGGTTAACGTTCAAAAGCTTATGCGAATTCATGAATCTACGGCAAATCGGGGTTGGCCGCAGCCGCTTTTACCAGACATTAACCCTAACAGTTCCATAACGGGCTATCAGTTTCTTCCAGCGGAGTTCGCGCGGATGGAGTTCGCCCGTTTTAAATCAGTTGTAGCTCTGGCGCTTGCAGCCCTTTCTGCAACCACGCTTGCCGGCTGCACCTCCTATGCACCTGCGCCCAAGGCATTTCACGAGGCCACTATCCAGCCCTATCGCCTGGATAGTGGTGATCGCCTGCGTGTAACCGTTTTTGAGCAACCGAGCCTCTCCAACACGTATACTGTCGACCAGGCAGGTTACATCTCCTTCCCGCTCGTCGGTCAGGTAACAGCACGCGGCCAGACGCTGAGCGGACTTTCCGGAGCCATCGCGGCAAAGCTCAAACAAGGCTATCTGCGCGACCCGGATGTATCGATTGAAGTCGACCGCTATCGCCCTGTTTTCGTGATGGGTGAAGTCGGTCGTCCCGGACAATATTCTTATGTTCCCGGAATGACGGCGCAGAACGCCATTGCCATTGCCGGCGGCTTTACTCCACGCGGCAACCAGCGCGAAATCGACGTCACTCGCAAGATCAATGGACAGATCCTCACTGGTAAGACGACCATCTCTGCGCCGATCCTGGCTGGAGACACTATCTACGTCAAAGAACGTCTCTTCTGATCATATGGCTGCGTCACGACCGCTTCGTATCATTCACTGCTTCAGGTCGCCAGTCGGCGGCATTTTTCGGCACGTGCGCGATCTGGTAGACGCGCATTCGAAGGCCGGTCATCAGATCGGCATCCTCTGTGATAGTTCGACAGGCGGAGCACACGAGGAGGCCCTGTTCGAGCGGATCAAACCAAAACTGGCACTGGGATTGATGCGTTTGCCGATCCAACGGTCGGTATCGCCCGGAGATCTTCTCGCACTCTATGACAGTTACAAACATATCAAGAGCTTGCAGCCGGATGTTCTGCATGGACATGGCGCCAAAGGTGGTGTCCTTGCCCGTCTCATCGGCTCAGTCCTGCGGGTCAACAGGTATCGCGTAGCCCGCTTCTATTCGCCTCATGGCGGCAGTCTGCACTATGATGAGAAGCGCCTTTCCGGCAAGGCGGTCATGCGGTTGGAGCGTGTGCAGGAGCACTTCACCGATGGCCTGGTCTTCGTCTGTGACTACGAGCGGCGCGTCTACGAGCAGAAGGTAGGCAGGCCCCGTGCTCCCGGGACCGTTATCTATAACGGGATCGACGACAACGAGTTCGAACCCATCGCAACTGTCCCGAATGGGGCAGACTTTTTGTACATCGGAATGATGCGGGATCTTAAAGGTCCAGATGTCTTCATCAATGCGTTTGAACTGGCTGAGAGAATGCTCGGACGACGCTTGTCCGCAGCAATGGTGGGGGACGGACCCGATAAGGAAACCTATATCCAGGCAATCCGTGACAGAGGGCTGTCGGACCGCATCTCGATGGACAATGCGATGCCAGCGTCGGTCGCATTTTCGATGGCGGACATCGTCGTGGTGCCATCCCGTGCTGAAGCGATGCCCTATATCGTTCTGGAAGCTCTCGCCGCCGGGAAACTTGTGCTTGCCAGCAGGGTCGGCGGCATTCCGGAAATTCTTGGCGAGCAAAGCAGTGCCCTCGCCATACCAGGAAGTGCAGAGGATCTGGCTCGCGTGATGGTTGAAGCAAGAAGCGAGGCAGGATGGCGACAACGGGTAATGCCGCCGCCCGAACGGTTTCGCGCTCGCTTTTCAGCCGATGTGATGACGTCTTCGATGCTCCAGCTATATCAAGATACTCTAACTAAAGGTTCAAAACTTTCTTAGCATCTTGCTGCTAATGCTCAGCAATGCGCAGAATGAAACAGGCGGTGCCTGGGCGCGTTTGCGATCAATGGGATCCGAGCAATGAGCGAACCGGCAGGAAAGCAGGAATTCGATGTCGAGGCATTGCGTCGACAGGTTTCCGAGATCCAGAGCCGATCTGAAACCGGGCAGGACGAGTCTCCAGCCGAGCTGAACGATTTTGCACAACAGATCGCCGAGCAGTTTCGCGACACGAATACCACTCCATCCATGCTCATCGGCAAGTTCCGGCTTCTGGAAGGCATGGTCGTTGTCATTGTCAGTCTTTTCGCAAATTACCTCAACGACATCCGGGATCTGGAATCACTCATCATTCAGTTCTTCTCCGCCGTATTTGCAGCCGGTCTGATGATACTGAGCCTGCAAATTGCGGATGCCTACCAAATTCCCTCCCTGCGAATGCCTCAGCGCATGGCCATCCGCGTCGTCATTTGCTGGAGTCTTGGTTGGGGTGCCGTTTGGCTTTTGAACTGGCTTCTGCTGTCCTACACGCCCAATGTGCACACATTTACGTGGTGGGTGTTTGGCACTGCAGCCATGATTGCGGTGCGCTACCTGATGGCGATTGCCATTCGGCATTGGGCACGCAATGGGATTATGGAGCGTCGTGCTGTGATTGTTGGTGGTGGCCAGCCAGCGAAGGATCTGGTGCGCGCACTTGAGGCACAGCCGGAGAACGATATTCGGATTTGCGGCATCTTCGATGATCGTGGCAGCGCGCGCTCGCCCGATCTGGTTGCTGGCTATCCAAAACTTGGGACATTCGGTGAACTGGTGACCTTCGCCCGCCTCGCGCGGATCGACATGTTGATCATCGCGCTTCCGGCATCCGCAGAACAGAGAATCCTCCAACTGCTGAAGAAGCTCTGGGTTCTACCGGTTGATATCCGCCTTGCCGCACACGCACATCAGCTTCGATTTCGCCCCCGTGCCTATAGTCACGTCGGTGCAGTGCCGATGCTCGACATCTTCGACAAACCGCTTCGGGACTGGGACTCGGTTTCGAAACGCGCCTTTGACATCTTCTTTTCAAGTCTCGCATTGCTGCTGTGCTGGCCGATCATGATCGGCTGCGCCATCGCTGTTAAAGCAACCTCGAAAGGCCCGGCACTTTTCATCCAAAAGCGCCATGGTTTCAACAATGAGGTCATCAACGTTCTGAAGTTCCGCTCGATGTATACCGAGCAAAGCGATCCGACTGCGAAGAAGGCCGTAACAAAGCACGATCCGCGTGTGACACCTGTTGGTCGTTTTATTCGCAAGTCTTCGCTGGATGAACTCCCTCAATTGTTCAACGTGCTGCGCGGTGAACTTTCTCTCGTGGGCCCGCGACCGCATGCGGTGCAGGCACAAACCGGTGACAGAAAATATGTCGATGTCGTCGAAAGCTATTTTGCCCGCCACCGGGTCAAACCTGGCGTCACGGGCTGGGCACAGATCAACGGCCTGCGCGGGGAGCTCGACAGCGACGAAAAAATCAAGGCTCGGATCGCTTTTGATCTGGATTACATCGAGAACTGGTCGCTTTGGCTCGACCTCAAGATCCTGTTCCTGACGCCCATCAGACTGCTGAACACGGAGAATGCATATTGAGCGTCGCTTTCGAGGGCCAGGTCTATCCGAAGCCATTCAATCCACAAATGGCAGCCCTGCGCATCATCGGGTCGGCCATGGTTGCCTTTGGTGTGTTTCTCTCAGGCTTCGTCATTCGTGAGCCGGCTCCCTACGAAGTGATGCTGGCCCTGCAGATTACGATCTGGTTTCTGCTCGGACTCAAGATCTCGCGGTCGGTCGCTCCGCTGCTCGTGCTGATGCTATTGTTCAATATTGGCGGAATGTTTTCGCTGACAGTCATGAGCGATATGACCGGTGCGCCGCTTTACATGGCGGTCTCAACGTTCCTGGCTCTTACCTCAGTGTTTTATGCCGCAATCATCGAAGACGGGCACCAGCGCCTGCTGCTCATCTTCAGGGCCTGGGTGGCGGGGGCTGTCATCACCGCCCTCCTCGGCATCCTTGGCTACTTTCACGCCTTTCCCGGTGCGGAAATCTTCACGCGGTATGACAGGGCAATGGGTGCTTTTCAGGACCCCAACGTCTTCGGCCCCTATCTCGTAGCACCGGCAATTTACCTGATGTATCGGTTGCTCACGACCCGATTGAGCCGTGCTGTCTTCTACATTCCGGGTATATTGATCCTCGCGCTCGGAATTTTTCTGTCCTTCTCGCGAGCGGCCTGGGGTCTCTTCGCTTTCGCTGCCATTGCATTGATCGTCGTGATGCTGCTCAAGGAACGAACAGCGGCATTTCGCATGAAGATCTTCACGCTTGGCCTGACAGCAGTTGTTATCCTGATGATGGCGATTGCCGGCGCGATGCAATCCAAGAAGGTATCCGACCTGTTCATGAACCGTGCCAAGCTCGTTCAGGAGTATGATGGCGCACGACTGGGTCGCTTCGAGCGTCACAAGATCGGTTTCCTCATGGCGCTGGAACGGCCCCTCGGCATGGGGCCCATGGTACTTGGCAAGATGTTTGGCGAAGATGAGCACAACATTTGGCTCAAGACCCTGACGACATACGGTTGGCTGGGCTTCGTGTGCTACCTCATTCTGCTATGGTCGACACTCTACATCGGCTTCCGATCGCTGTTACGAGAACGCCCCTGGCAACCATTTCTCATGGTCGCCTGGATTGTGCTCGCAGGTCATGCGCTGATCGGAAATGTCATCGATCTCGATCACTGGCGGCATGTCTATATGCTTTTCGGGATCATTTGGGGCTGTTTTGCGCTAGAAAACAACTGGCAGAAACGGATGCGGCAAAATTCCCTTGCCGATGCAAGGACCGCTTGAAAAGTCCCGTTCCTGCCCCAGTTCATCTGACATGATGACCATTCAGCAGATGCGGGCTGCACGTGCAGCCCTAAACCTCTCCCCGGAAGATATTGCCGGTTTTGCCGGTGTGGACGCGCAGAAGATCATCGCCTCGGAGAGCGGCGGTGGTGAACTGGACTCTCAGGCGTCGGCGCGGATTCGGACGCTTCTGGAAAGCCGCGGTATTGTCTTCTTCGAGAGAGGGCAGGCCGACCCAGGCATTGGACCGGGAATACAATGGAGAGATCAAACCCTCGATCAAGGAACCCGTCCGGAAAATCTCAATTCAACGAATGACGATTAGTGGTAGGCTCTCTTCTCCCCGGACAGATCTCCTCACAACGGTTCCAACCCGTCTTAGCGCATTATTACACCCATCATTGAATTTGGACTTTATTTTTCAACCATTTGGATAGATCATTGGAACAAGTCGAGCCAAGTATCGTTGTTGCGTCAGACTCAGATGGGGGAAATCATGACAACGCACGTCGATCAACACATCACCGAAACATCGGGACTGAGTAAAGTCTGGAATGTCGCTGAATTTGCCAAGCGCTATCGTCTTGATCCGCAGGAAGAAAATCGCCTGCTCAAGCTGCTTGGCCCGTTTGCCAGCGAGCAGGAACTTCTGATGAATGCCAGCCGGACGCCGCTTTATCGCTGAAGTGGTTATTTCACCAGTTTAGGCTTGCGAAGCGGTCGGCAAGTCAGTATGGAGATCAAGCTTCTTCGGAAGCGGGTCGGGGCGTAGCGCAGCCCGGTAGCGCACTTGACTGGGGGTCAAGGGGTCGCTGGTTCGAATCCAGTCGTCCCGACCATTTTACAAATTTAAGCCATATCCCCCAGCATTGGCTTTTTCACTCCTTTCTCGCTCTTGCCTCGAACAGCCTCCTGCTTGCACAATTTCTGCGGGAACAATCTGCTGCATCTCCGGTTTGCTTCCACACACAGGAAATGATCGTGACCGATGACAGTGATGCAACAGCGACTGCGACCGAATCAGCAACAGGATTGAACAGGTCCGCGAAGGCGGAAGAGAGGCGGGTAGAAAGCCTCAAGGGCTCACAGCTTCGTAAAGGCACCGAACGCGTCGAAGAACACTCCAAAAGCTCAGATGGAAAGACGCCCGGCGGGAAGCAAATCTAATGGGCCAGGGATATCGAAAGTGGTCCACGCCACAGCGACATTACCACAACAACCGCTGTTGAGACACGGATAAAACCGGTGATCAAATCGCTGTGTAACATTGACAATCAAAGTTTGATCACACTGCGTGCATTTTAGTATTTCAATTTCGATTAATTTTACTCTACTATGAAGATCCAGACGACATTGGGACGGGGGTCGATATGGCGCTTCAGGGACGGATTTTCGTATTTAGCTTGGTTTTGTTCACGATTTGCATGCCGCTGGCTGCAAAAAAGGCCGAAGCAGACGCTCGCCAGAATAATATGGCTTTAATGGCCAAGGTTCGGACATAGACACACAGATTAACACTTTCGAGCAGGGACACCAGTCTCAGACGTTCACGACGCGTTTCGTCGCCTTTGACACGACCGACCATGGCGTAATGCGCCCATCTCCTGAAAACTGTCGATTTCAGTCGTGAATTGCTTCTGCGGACGCGGGGCTATCAGCGAACCTGATCAAGCAGGCGTTTGCATTCCAGCAGATCAAAAAGCGCTTCCTGCAGCAAGGCACGATCTTCCTTGCCAATTGAGCTTTTGCCGATCGAGACCTCATCATCACTCGATCCACCGAACCCGAAGAAACGACCGCTGGGTTTTGCTTTCGGTTTGCCGAGCAATTGATCTTCATCTGCATGGCTGAGGCCCTTTGGCTCCTCATGCCGGTCGCTATTGGCCGCCATAATGGCTTCCATGGTTGCCATATCACCAGTGGCAATTGCCGTTACGAACTTGTTGCCATTGGCCTTCAGGAGTTTCTGAACGCCTTTGATCGTGTAGCCATGGTCGTAAAGAAGATGGCGAATTCCCTTCAAGAGGTCGATGTCTTCCGGGCGGTAGTAGCGGCGTCCGCCGCCCCTCTTCATGGGTTTGATTTGTGGAAAACGGGTTTCCCAGAAGCGTAATACATGCTGCGGAAGATCAAGATCATCCGCAACTTCGCTGATCGTCCGGAACGCGTCGGGGCTTTTATCCACGTCTACAGATCTCCGAAGAATCGTCGTACCGAATCACGACAACGCATCCACTCATAATGCATTTCAACGGCACTGCATCATCGGATCAAGTGCAGCCGCCGCGAACCAACAGAGTTTAATGTTTTGATTTTGACGCAATCAAGACGCCGGATTCGCCGGCTTCTGCTTCGCCTTGCGTGACAAGTGAGACTTCAGAATTCGCTGCTTCAAAACGTTCGAAGCTTTGAACGTCATGACACGGCGGGGTGAAATCGGCACCTCTTCCCCTGTCTTCGGATTGCGACCTATGCGCTCATTCTTAGCCCGGACCTGGAAGGTCGCAAAGGAAGAAAGCTTGACGGTCTCGCCCCGTACGATGGCATTGCAGATCTCGTCGATCACTGTCTCCACCAACTCGGCGGATTCCGTTCTGGACAGGCCGACCTTGCGAAACACCGACTCTGCCAAATCTGCCCGTGTTACTGTTTTGCCAGCCATGATCCTCGCCCGTCTGAAGCTGTATTGATCAATTTTTTCAAACACTATGTGCGTTAATGCCTAGGGTCAAGCGCCTCTCTTGCGGGTTCTACCAACGAACCAGCAATGCACCCCAGGTAAAGCCCCCGCCCATGGCTTCGAGCATGACAAGATCGCCCTGCTTGATGCGGCCATCGCTGGCTGCCACAGACAGGGCCAGTGGGATGGATGCCGCCGAGGTGTTACCATGCAGATCGACCGTCACCACAACCTTTTCGAGCGGAATGCCGAGCTTTTTCGCTGAGCCGTCGATGATTCTGCGATTCGCCTGATGGGGAACAAGCCAGTTCAGATCTTCAGCCGTTGTCCCGGTCGCTTCAAAAGCAGCAACGATAACATCCGTAATCATGCCGACGGCGTGTTTGAAGACCTCCCGGCCCTCCATCCGCAAATGACCGACGGTGCCCGTCGTCGACGGCCCACCGTCGACATAGAGCTTTTCCTTGTGCGAGCCGTCAGAACGCAGATGAGACGTCAGAACGCCGCGATCAGACACCTTGCCTTCCTGTTCCTGCGCTTCCAGGACCAGCGCACCGGCACCGTCACCGAAGAGCACGCAGGTTGTGCGATCCGTCCAGTCCAGAATACGGGAGAAGGTTTCCGCCCCGATGACCAGGGCACGCTTCGCCATCCCTGCCCGCAGATGCGCGTCGGCAGTGGCCATGGCATAGACGAAGCCTGTGCAGACAGCCTGCACGTCGAAGGCGTAGCCCTTGGTCATACCAAGGCGATTCTGGATATTGACGGCTGTCGCCGGAAACGTGTTGTCCGGCGTGGACGTCGCAACGATAATTAGGTCGATGTCGTCCGGCGTAAGGCCTGCGCGCTGCAGGGCGTCCCGTGCCGCGGCTTCCCCTAGAGACGCTGTGGTTTCACCCTCGCCTGCGATGTAACGCTGGCGAATTCCGGTGCGCTGGACAATCCAGTCGTCCGAGGTTTCAACAAGGTTTTCCATTTCCTTGTTCGTGACGACGCGTTGGGGCAGTGCGGAACCAAAACCGCGGACGACAGAGCGAATCATCTGATGCAAATTCCCTTGCTCACGCCGCTTCTTCCGGGCCTGCGGGAGGCAGCCGGCGGGCATGATATGTTTTCAAATCCTGTACGATCTTCTGGTTCAACGCATTCCGCACCATGTCGTAGCCGACATCGATTGCAGCCGCGTAACCTTCTGCATCTGTTCCGCCATGGCTTTTGATGACGATGCCGTTCAAGCCGAGGAACACGCCGCCATTGACCTTGCGCGGGTCCATCTTCTCACGCAACCGATCAAAGGCGCCTTTTGCAAGCAGATAACCGATCTTTGACATCAGTGTGCGAGACATTGCCGAGCGAAGCAATTCAGCCATCTGCTTGGCTGTTCCTTCTGCGGTCTTCAAGGCAATATTCCCGGTGAAGCCTTCCGTCACCACCACATCCACGACTCCGCGGCCGATATCGTCGCCTTCAACGAAGCCATGGTAGGAAATCGTCGACAGATTGGCCTCTCGCAACATGCGCCCGGCTTCCTTGACCTCTTCCTGTCCTTTGACCTCTTCCACACCGACATTCAGCAAACCGACGGTGGGCTTCTCAACTTCAAACAGTGCGCGAGCCATTGCCCCGCCCATCAGCGAGAAGTCCAGCAACTGCTGCGCATCAGCGCCGATGGTGGCGCCAATGTCGAGAACGATGCTTTCGCCCTTCAGCGTCGGCCAGATACCGGCAATCGCAGGACGTTCGATATTCTCCATCGTCCGAAGGCAAAATTTGGCCATGGCCATCAGTGCGCCGGTATTCCCGGCAGAAACAACGGCATCGGCCTCACCGGACTTCACGGCCTCAATAGAGCGCCACATGCTTGAAACGTAGCGACCACGCCGCAGGGCGGCGCTTGGCTTTTCATCCATCGTAATTGCGACATCGCAATGGTGGAATGTCGTCTTTTCCTTCAGCTTCGGGAATTTTGCGAGGATTGGCTCGCATTCCTGCTGAAGTCCGTACATGACGAAAACCACGTCCGGATGGCGCTCCAGTGCCTTGGCTGCACCTGGAATGACCACGGCAGGGCCGAAATCACCGCCCATGGCATCAAGAGAAATTCTGATCACGCGTTCCTGGTCCTTCTGCCGCCGGCCTGGCTGTGTCGCGGCCAAAATCTTGGTTCATTCGCCCCATACAACTCATTCACAAGCGAATGCAAACGCTATTCCTTCTTTTTCCAGTCCTTCAGAACGGCAAACGGGTTTGGCTTGTCGTCCTTCACGGCTGGATCCGACTCGATATGATCGGCGAATTCAATGCCGGCCTTTCGCGGATAGGGATCGATGCCAAGGGCGACCATTTCCGCGACTGTGGCGCCTGCATCGATTGTATCGCCCTCGAATGTCTCCGGCAGATCCGGACCATCCGGATCAAGCACCATTTCACCGCTTTCCCCCGTCATCATGCGCGCGAGTTTGGAGCCTTCAGGAACAAAGATTTGCTCGAAGTCTTCCGATATCACGCTCTCGACGGGCTCCAGCGTAACGACGCAGCTCTGTGTCAAACGGGCGGTGATGTGGCCGCGAACCCGCACGCCGTCCTTCTTCCAGCGGGCAATCTGCATTTCCGCGCTGAGCTCTTCCACTGAGGAAACCTTCCAGAGTTCTGCCAACCCTTCGCGTTCACGCTCGTCCGCAGAAATTCGAACTGTCACCGGATTGGCAGAAATATGCCCAACCTTGACCGCATAGGAGAACGGCGGCCTGGATCTGGCGTCGGGTGATGTCTTCACTGCAAGTCCTCTTGTCCTGGCAAGGGCATCTGCAAGGCACCCCGCGCAATATCATCGTCCGAAAACGCCGCCAGCCTCTTCTCCGTCCTCAGCGCCCAGGCGGCCAGTCCTTCCATGGAAGGTGCTTCACTCATATCCGGGTGGATGTTCCGGCGCAATGCTTGCGCAAGTGCCGCTCCATCATTGGCCTGAAGAGCCTGTCCATAGGACTGAACGCGACCGTAGAACATGCCTGCGAACTTCTTCATGCGTTTGGGCACGCTTTGATCGCCGACACCAAGCTCCCGGATGGAATGATCGATGTCCTGAAAAAACGCGTCAATGATCTCCTGAGCCAGTTCCTTGCCGCTCTGGCCCGAGCCGGATGTTCGCCGGAAGAAGAGAATCATCACCAGCGACAGCATCTCGAACCGACCCATTACGGTATCCGGCACATCCATATCCGAATAGAAGAAGGGGATGCGGGCCGAAGATGTCAAAATCGCGTATTGGCGGTCGACGATTGCGCGGTTGCTATTCTTCTTTTTGAAGAGATTGAAGATCATGGGGCTCGAGACTCGATCATGTTTTGTACGTGATCACACTCTTTGCTGCCAAAGCAGCCAATGAAGGCGCGCCACCTTGTTGCATGGAAACAAAAGGTGGTTTACCGAAGCAGGCACGAATTGCAATGGCGATCGCGATCAGCGAGGCTTCGCGCGAGAATATGGCTGGAAAATGCCGATTGCCGTTGCGGGTTTCGCGGAATAGCCACAATGCTATCGCAGCAGGTTTGCTGTCGTTGACCGGCAGGAAGACATGAGGACAAAGTGTTGAAGAAGCGCGTGTTTGGTTCTGACGTGAATTTGAGGGGCACAGTTGCGGTTGCCGCCGTCGCACTCGCGCTTGGCGTTTCCGGCTGCACCAGCATGGACATCGGTCAAACGATGTACAACGGCTATGTTCTCGACAAGGATTCGCTTGATCTCATTCCAGAAGGGTCAAGCCGCGAACAGGTTCTGCTCAGCATGGGCACACCTTCCACAACCGCGACCTTTGATAGCGAAGTCTTCTACTACATCTCGCAGAAGCGCCATCGCTCGGTTGCCTTCATGAAGCCGAAGCTGGTAGAGCAGACCATTGTTGCAATTTATTTCAACAAGGAAGGCACTGTTGCCCGGCGCGCGGTCTACACGCTGCAGGATGGCAAGGTGTTTGACAATATCAGTCGCACGACGCCGACTGGCGGCCGCGATCTCACCTTCCTTCAACAGCTTCTGTCTGGTGGTGGCGGCACAGGCAGCAGCGGCGCTGCGGCGATGCGCAGCATCCTCGGTGGCAATTAAAGCCTCGGCTTACAAATCGATAAGACAGAACCCGCAGCTTCAGAGAAGCCGCGGGTTCTGTCTATATGAGCACTTTGCTCAAGCCGCTAAGATCGCAAGCAGAAGCAAGGCCACGATATTGGTGATCTTGATCGCCGGATTGACTGCCGGACCGGCAGTATCCTTGTAAGGGTCACCCACGGTATCGCCGGTCACGGAAGCCTTGTGCGCATCCGATCCCTTCATATGGCGCGTGCCATCCTTGTCGACGAAGCCATCCTCGAAGCTCTTCTTCGCGTTGTCCCAGGCACCACCACCGGAGGTCATGGAAATCGCAACGAAAAGTCCATTTATGATGACGCCGAGCAGCGACGCACCGAGGGCCGCGAAGGCCGACGCTTTAGAGCCCGAAATCAGCAGAACGCCAAAGTAGACGATAATGGGCGCCAGGACCGGCAGGAGGGAGGGCAGGATCATTTCGCGGATTGCGGCCTTGGTCAGCATATCGACGGCTCGTCCGTAATCCGGTCGGTCTGTCCCCTGCATGATGCCTGGCTTCTCGCGGAACTGTCTGCGCACCTCTTCCACAACGGCGCTGCCTGCCTTGCCGACAGCGGTCATGGCCATTCCACCAAAGAGGTAAGGAATGAGACCACCAAAGATCAGGCCCGCAACCACATAAGGATTGGCAAGACTGAAGGAGATCGCACCCACATCCGCGAAGTACGGATATTTCTGCCCGTTGGCGGCAAAATATTGCAAATCGTTGGCATAAGCCGCAAAAAGCACCAGCGCACCGAGACCGGCAGAACCGATTGCATAGCCCTTGGTCACGGCCTTGGTCGTGTTGCCCACAGCATCGAGCGCATCGGTAGATTTGCGCACCTCTGGCGGAAGTCCTGCCATTTCGGCGATCCCGCCGGCATTATCGGTCACCGGGCCGAACGCGTCGAGTGCCACGATCATTCCAGCAAGACCAAGCATAGCCGTAACGGCGATGCCGGTGCCGAACAAGCCGCCAAGCTGGTAGGTGGTGATGATGCCACCCACGATGACGATGGCAGGAAGCGCGGTAGATTCGAGCGATACTGCAAGGCCCTGGATCACGTTGGTGCCGTGGCCGGTGACCGACGCCTGCGCGATGGAATTCACCGGACGCTTGTTGGTGCCCGTATAATACTCTGTAATCACCACGATCAGAGCCGTCACAACGAGACCGAGAATACCGCAGAAGAACAGGTTGGTTCCGGTTATCTGCTTCTCCGCAACCGTACCGATACCGCCCCAGCCAATGGTGAAGGAGGTTGCAGCGCCCAGACCGACGATGGAGAGAGCGCCTGTCACGATGAGGCCCTTGTAGAGAGCCCCCATGATCGATCCATTCGTACCAAGCTTGACGAAGAAGGTGCCGACGATCGATGTGAGAATGCAGGCTGCGCAGATCGCCAGCGGATAGACCATGATCGCAGCAAGATTTGGTGCACCGGCAAAAAAGATGGCTGCCAGAACCATGGTCGCGACGACCGAGACGGCGTAGGTTTCGAAAAGATCTGCCGCCATGCCAGCGCAATCGCCAACATTGTCCCCAACGTTGTCAGCGATTGTTGCCGGGTTGCGCGGGTCATCCTCCGGAATTCCGGCTTCGACCTTGCCGACGAGATCGCCGCCGACATCGGCCCCCTTGGTGAAAATGCCGCCGCCAAGGCGCGCGAAGATCGAAATGAGGGAGGCGCCGAACCCGAGCGCGACCAGAGCATCGATGACTTCACGTGAGCCCGGCGCATGGCCAAGACCGGAGGTCAGAAGCGCGTAATAGATCGAAACACCCAAGAGGGCGAGGCCCGCTACGAGCATTCCGGTAATGGCGCCGGACTTGAAGGCAATATCAAGACCCGCCGCGAGGCTGTGAGACGAGGCCTGCGCCGTGCGAACATTGGCGCGAACCGAGACGTGCATTCCGATAAAACCTGCTGCCCCCGACAGGACAGCACCGATAACGAAGCCGATGGCTGCAAGCGCTGACAACAGCCACCATGTTCCCAATGTCACGACAACGCCAACAATGGCGATTGTCATGTACTGACGCGTCAGATAGGCCTGCGCACCTTCACGAATATATCCGGCAATTTCCTGCATGCGGGGATTGCCCTGATCCGCCGCCAGAACCGACCGAGTGGCCCACACAGCGTAGGCCACTGACAAGAACCCGCAGACGATCACTCCCAGTATCACTGTCATACGAATTTCCTCTCCCAATGGACCGGCCACAAGAATTGCGCCGGCGAGAACCATCAGACGGATCCCCTCCCAAGGACATAGGCCTGACAGTTACACGCGAGAGTGCGTTCGTTAATAATTTGCGTCAAGGAATAAACAGTGCGAGCATCCCGCCGCGCACCGAAGACTGAGCAAATGTCAGTTTCAATTGATCAAACAGGTGCCGCGCGCCTCTGGCGGATCAGCAGCATCAGGATCAGCACGAGGCAAACGATGGAAACCGGCCAGATGAACAGGTTCATGAAGCTCCAGCCGTAGGTGGTGAACACCTTGCCGGACGAGAACGAAGAGAGTGCGACCGTTCCGAACAGGAAAATGTCGTGAAAGCCTTGCACCTTGTCTGCCTCATGTGGCCGGTAGGTCGACGCGACAATTGCCGTGGAGCCGATAAAGCCGAAGTTCCAGCCAATACCGAGCAGGATCAGGGCACCCCAGAAGTTCCAGAGTTCGATTCCCATATGCGCGATGATGGCACAGCCCATGAGCGTGAAAAGACCGAGTGCAACGACTTTCTCAGCCCCAACCCGCGCAATGATCATGCCGGTGAAAAAGCTCGGGCCGAACATGGCGATCACGTGCCACTGGATGCCGAGCGTAGCGAGTTCCGTCGGAAATCCGCAGCCGACGACCATGGCCAGCGGCGCTCCGGTCATCACGAAGGTCATGAGCGCATAGGACCCTATGCCGCAAATCATTCCCGTGGCAAAACGTTGGTTGGAGATGATCTCCATCAACGGGCGCGATGGCGTATCTGCCGCTCCGGCTTTGCCCATGGGCGGTAGCTTCAGAAAGATCAGGATCACAAGCGCGATTGCGCAAAGCGGCAACAAGGCCAGAAACGTGCCGGCAAAAGTCACTGGCGCGAAGATATCTTTCGCCCAGATTGCCAATTGCGGCCCGATGATCGCTGAGACGATGCCAGCGCCCAAAATCCACGAAATGGCCTTCGGCTTGAAATAGGAGGGGGAAGCATCTGCGGCTGCGAAACGGATTTTCTGGGTGAAGCCACCGCTCATGCCAATCAGGGTCAGTGCCGCTGCAAAGAGCCAGAAATTCATCTGGAAGAGCGCAGCAGTCGCCAGACCGCCACCGACGGCACCCAACAATGCGCCAACCATGAAGGCGGCTTGGCGCCCAAGGAAACGGGAGAGAATTGCGATGCCGACAGCCCCGAGTGCGGTGCCGACATTAAAGCCGGTCACCGGTGCTGTCGCCAGAGACTTGTCAGCGCCAAGGAGTTGGTAGCCTGCCAACGCGCCAACGGAAATGCTGAGCGGGGCAGCAGAACCGAGCACCGCTTGCACACTCGCAAGCAGGAAAACATTGCGTTTGGCGGCACCCAGCTGCCTGTCCAGTGCCGTGCCGCCTGCGTTTTCCATCGCTTTCGTTCCTGCTACTTCTTCTCGCCGCGAACCTGCTTGGCAATGCGATCGAGCACCGCATTGACGATCTTGGGCTCTTCTCCTTCGAAGAAGGCCTGTGCGATCTCAACATATTCCGTCACGATAACCGCGACCGGGACATCTTTCCGGTCAAGGATTTCGAACGTGCCGGCACGCAGAATCGCGCGGAGCGTCGAATCGATGCGCGACAACGGCCAGCCATCCAGAAGCGAGGCACCGATCACCGGGTCAATCTTCAACTGGTCGCGAACGACACCGGCGACAATCGCGCGAAACCATGAGGGGTCCGCCTTCAGATAGGTATCGCCATCGAGTTCCTGACCCAGGCGATGCTCTTCATATTCAGCAACGACTTCCAGGACACCAGTTCCGCCAATATCCATCTGGTAGAGGGCCTGAACGGCAGCAAGCCGGGCTGCGCCGCGCTGGTTTGCTGTTTTGATAGGCTGTGCAGGATCTTTGGACATGTCAGGCGCCCAGTTTCTCACGAAGCGCAATCATGGTGAGGGCTGCACGCGCAGCAAAGCCACCCTTGTCTTTATCCGACTTGCGCACGCGGGCCCAGGCCTGCTCATCGTTCTCGACAGTCAGGATGCCATTGCCGATAGCCAGCGACTCAGAAACAGCAAGATCCATCAGCGCGCGGGAGGATTCGTTCGCCACGATGTCGAAATGATAGGTCTCACCACGGATGACCATGCCGAGCGCGATAAAGCCATCATAATTGACGCCACCCTGCTCTGCTGCATCGAGCGCCATGGCAATTGCCGGCGGAATTTCCAGCGCGCCAGGCACAGTGATCATGTCATACGTGGCGCCAGCCTCTTGCAGGGCGCTGACTGCGCCATCGAGAAGCGCGTCGGCGAAATCGTCGTAAAAGCGCGCTTCGGCAATCAACAGGTGAGGCTTGTGTGAATCGGTCATGGTCGTCCTGGTCGCAATTCTGCGAAATAAGATGTTGGGAGTTGGGCGCGTCAAACCATGCCACGCGTCGAATGGCAAGTGATTTTCCACGGGTCAGCCATGCGCGACACGCGCGGGAGCGGATTTTCTAGAGAACTGGTGAATACGGACCGGATTTACCGGGTGGCCGGAAACTCCGCCAGACGAGCTGCATAGCGCGCCATTGTATCGACCTCGAAATTGACGAAATCGCCCGCCTTGCGATCACCCCAGGTGGTGACTTCGAGTGTGTGACGAATCAGCAGAATATCGAAATCGGTTCCAGCAACTGCATTAACGGTCAGAGAAGTTCCATCGAGGGCGACGGATCCCTTCGGTGCGACGAAGCGAGCAAACTGATTTGGCGCGCGCAGCCGGATACGCACCGCTTCACCTTCTGGCGTTATGGAGAGAATTTCCGCCTTGTCATCAACGTGGCCGGAGACGATATGACCGCCAAGCTCGTCGCCAATCTTCAGGGCGCGCTCGAGATTGATGCGTGTCCCGACCGTCCACGAAGAGATCGTGGTGAGGCGTAGCGCTTCTTCCCAGGCCTCGACCTCATACCAGCGGTCGTTGCTGTCCGGTTCGGAGAGCTTTGTTACAGTCAAGCACACGCCCGCATGCGCTATTGAGGCGCCAATGTCGATAGTGCGAGGATCGTAACTTGTGGTCACGCGCAGCCGTACACCTTCATCCAGTTGCGTGAGGGCGGACACTGATCCGACGTCCGTTACGATGCCTGTGAACATTCAAATTTCCTCTCGTATTCGCAACACTGGTCCGCACCAAAGGTCATGCGTCGCACCGGCTTGTAATCATGCGGTATGTCGTCCTGGGTGAGCGGAGATTCAATCCCGCCTTCCCCAATCACTAACGGGCCTTCAAAGAGCACGATGCGGTCGACAAGGCCTGCATCCAGAAATGCCTTGGCAACCGTAGCGCCACCTTCGACCAGAACCGAGGACAGGCCTCGATCGGAAAGCAGTGTCAACAAGGTTGGCAAATTGGGCGCATCGAGAATTTCGACACCAGCCTTGATGAGTGCCGGTGCGGCTTCGGCAAACCGGTCTCCAACCGCGATCACCGGAATTCGCTGCGCGCTTTTAACCAGTTTGCCGTCGAGAGGAAGCCGGAGATGACGATCCAACACGATGCGCACAGGCGAACGATGTTCAAGCCCTGCAATTCGCACATCGAGCTGTGGATCATCCGCCATGGCTGTGCCGATCCCGACAAGGATCGCATCCATCTCAGCGCGCATCTGATGAACCTGATGTCGCGACAGGGGACCGGTGATCGCAACCTGCCCCTCTCCTTTCCGACCGATCATGCCGTCAGCGGAAATGGCAAGCTTCAGAGTCACATAGGGGCGCGATTTCATTTGGCGCATGAGGTAGGCGCGAAGCGCATCACAGGACTGATCCTGCAAGACACCTGTTACCACTTCAATACCCGCACTTTGCAAGATCGTAAGACCTTTGCCGGAAACGCGAGGATCAGGGTCCTTCAACGCAACGACAACGCGCGCAATGCCCGCCTCGACGAGCGCATTGGCGCAAGGGGGTGTGCGCCCATAATGCGAGCACGGCTCAAGAGTAACATAGGCCGTCGCGCCCCGCGCCGCCTCTCCCGCCATTGCCAGCGCCTGTGTTTCCGCGTGGGGACGACCACCGACGGCAGTGACGGCGGACCCTATCACCACACCATCCCTGACGATAAGGCATCCAACGGATGGGTTGGTGCCGGTTTGGCCGGTATGCGTTCGCGACAGCGCGATGGCTTGCGCCATGTATCGCTCATCATCAGGTGGAGCCGCCACGGATCAGGATTCCGCAGTGGAATCACGACCGATCTTGGCCGTGATTTCAGAGATGACCTTTTCGAAGTCATCCGCATGGCTGAAGTCGCGATAGACAGACGCGTAACGCACGAATGCCACGTCATCGAGGCTCTTCAAGGCTTCCAGAACCTGCAGACCGATCTGCTCGGAACCGATTTCGCTCTCGCCCGAGCTTTCTAGGCGGCGAACGATACCCGACACTGCGCGCTCTATGCGGTCGGCATCGACTGGCCGCTTGCGCAGCGCAATCTGAAAAGACCGCACCAGCTTGTTGCGATCAAAAGGAACCTTGCGGCCGGTCTTCTTCACCACCATCAGCTCGCGCAGTTGTACGCGTTCGAATGTCGTGAAGCGACCGCCGCAATCCGGGCAGATGCGCCGCCGACGGATCGATGTAAAATCCTCCGCCGGGCGCGAATCCTTGACCTGAGTGTCTTCGGAGCCGCAATAGGGGCAGCGCATCTCAATTGCCTCTTACATATACGGATACATCGGGAAGCGTTCCGTCAGCGAGACGACCTTGCCGCGCACTGCCTCTTCCACGGCTGCATTGCCTTCATCCGAATTGGCAACCTTCAGACCGTCGAGAACTTCGACGATCAGGTTCCCGATTTCGGTGAATTCTGCTTCCTTGAAGCCACGAGTCGTGCCAGCTGGCGTACCGAGACGAACGCCGGATGTCACGAAAGGCTTCTCGGGATCGAACGGAATGCCGTTCTTGTTGCAGGTGATGTAGGCGCGGCCAAGCGCTGCTTCCGCACGCTTTCCGGTCGCGTTCTTCTTGCGGAGGTCGACCAGCATCAGATGGTTGTCTGTGCCGCCGGACACGATATCGAGATTATGCTTGATAAGCGTATCGGCCAGAGCCTTGGCGTTCTTCACGACCTGCGCTGCATAATCCTTGAATTCCGGCTGAAGAGCCTCGCCGAAGGCCACAGCCTTGGCAGCAATGACGTGCATCAGCGGGCCACCCTGGAGACCCGGGAAAACGGCGGAGTTGAACTTTTTCGCCAGATCCTCATGATTCGTCAGGATCATGCCGCCACGCGGACCGCGCAGAGATTTGTGCGTGGTGGTCGTTGCCACATGGCAGTGCGGGAACGGAGACGGATGAACGCCACCGGCCACGAGACCGGCGATATGCGCCATATCGACCATCAGGTAAGCGCCAACGGAATCTGCGATTTCGCGGAAACGCTTCCAGTCCCAGATACGGGAATAGGCGGTGCCACCAGCAATGATCAGCTTCGGCTTATGCTCTTCGGCCTTGCGGGCCACTTCGTCCATGTCCAGCTGATGATCTTCTTCACGAACACCGTAAGACACGACGTTGAACCATTTGCCGGACATGTTGACAGGCGAACCATGGGTCAAGTGACCGCCCGAATTCAGGTCGAGACCCATGAAGGTATCGCCCGGCTGAAGCAGCGCGAGGAATACCGCCTGGTTCATCTGCGAACCGGAGTTCGGCTGAACATTGGCGAAGTTGACGCCGAACAACTTCTTAGCGCGTTCGATTGCGAGCTCTTCCGCGATATCAACGAATTGGCAGCCACCGTAGTAGCGCTTGCCCGGATAGCCTTCGGCATACTTGTTCGTCATGATCGAGCCCTGCGCTTCCAGAACGGCGCGCGAAACAATGTTTTCTGAGGCGATCAATTCGATTTCGTGACGTTGACGACCCAGCTCCTTCTCGATCGCACCGAAAATTTCCGGATCGGATTCAGCAAGCGGGCGGGAGAAGAATGCATCTCTATGCGACATGACAGGGCTCCTGGAACAACTGATGCGATGGCGTCTTAACGGTCCGCCTTCACAAGCGCAATACGGACAGCGACATTTGCGGATCAATTCCGGACAGGCTTTAAAAGCATCTGATGATTCTCATCTGTTCACCAGAGATTGTTCAAGAGACGAAGCCCTCAATAAGCCCTCAAGCAGACTGCATATCCACGCCCAGATCTGCGAATGTTCTGTTGAGAGTGAGCAGCAGATCGGAGCGCGCGCCTGTCTCTGTTCCGACATCACGCAGATAGCACCGAAGCTCGAAGTTCAGCATGCTGGCGCCAAGGTTTCGCAGGAAGACCTGCGGAGCGGGCTGTGCGAGGATGGCCGGATGGTTTTTCGCAGTCTCCAGCAGGATCTGGCGAATGCCGTCGATATCCGCATGGCGCGAGACATTGATCGGAATGATCATGCGCCCTGCCCGCGAACTCAAGGTCATGTTCTTGACCGTTCCGGCAATCAGGTCGGCATTGGGGATGATGACATCATGGCGGTCGAAGGTTTCGATCCGCGTCGAGCGAACGGCAATCTTTCGCACAATGCCTGAGAAGCCCGAGACCTCGATCCAGTCACCCTCCTTGATCGGTCGCTCGATCAGGAGAATGATGCCGGATACGAAGTTCGACACGATCGTCTGCATGCCGAAACCGACGCCGACCGAAAGAGCGCCCGCGATGATGGCGAGGTTCGAAAGATTGAGCCCCGCGACAGAAATCGCCATCAGCGCCGAGACGATGAAGCCAACATAGCCGAGCCCGGTCCGGATCGCGTTGCGCCCGCCACTGTCGATCCTGGTCTTGGGCAATACCAAACGTTCGGCCAGCCGCTGCACCCAGCGTGTCAGCAGCATACCGAAGAGGAAGGTGACGACGAGGACGACGAGCACTTTGGGTGACAGTCGGGCACCGCCGAGATCGACTCCGTTCTGAATGAGCCGCCACAGCTCTGCGAGTTCCGCTTCACGCGCACCCCACACGATTGCGAGAAGCGGCAGACTGACCAGGACGATCACTGCCGCAATGACCATGGATGCCAGTTCCAGCGATGATTGCTGACCGCGCAAGGCGCCGCGCACCGGCAGCATCACCACATAGTGCAGGATGAAGGCCAGGCCGAAGATCGCGATACTGCCCATGATGGGTGCGAGCACCGCGCGCGCCAGAGGCACGTAACCGATCGCCGCAGCCATAACGGATAGAACCGCGATAACCTGGACCGCTCGACCGGCGATACGGAAGAAGCCGGGACCGAAGGGAGCGTCATCATCCTCATCCGTCGCTACTTCCACCGCAACTTTCTGGAGGATATTCGCGAACACAAAGAGAATAACGCAGCCAATGACGATGCTGATGCTCTGCAGGGCCGAACTTCCACCCCGGGAAAAGGCAAAATCCTCCGTCAGTCCTTCCATCAGAAGTTCCAGCCCCATGGATCCGGCAAACGCCATACCGAGCCAATAACAGGAGCGGGAAAGGCCATCGCTTAACCGGATAAGACGCAGTGCGGGCTGGCTGGGCGCGTAGAGTACATTGCCAATCGAATTTGCGACGACAAATGCGATGGCAATCGCGATGGCGGCACCGGAGGTGTTCTGGATTGATTTGATGCCGTCTTCCAGCAGAACCGCCGCGATAACAACAAGACTGGCGGCGATGAGCGAAAAAACCAGCCGTATCACGTGTACGCCGAGAGCCTGCCCGACGAAGCGCACCGATCCCGCAGGCGCCGATATACGACGTTCGAGATAGACCAACAGCAAGTGACCGAGGCCGACTGGCAAAAGAAAGGTTACGAGCAAAAGCAAGGCGGCCGGGATCAGCCGATCGCCGACAAAATCGAACGGCTCGGTCGAAGGCATACGGAGCCGGGTTATGTCGTCGGTTATCTTCGCATCCAGCCGATCGAAATCGCTCATCATGGCCGACCAGCTTGAGGGAACAAGAGGTGACGGCCGGAGCTCGAAAAGGCTTGTCGCGGAACGCGAACGGACGAGTCTGTCAATCTCCTCGATCAAAACGTTTGCTCTGGCGGATGCCTGTTTGGCATTCATCACCGGTTCGCGCGCCTTGGCCAGTTCGTCACCCAACTCCTTACGCCGTGCCGCAACCAGATCCGGCTCTTTGTCATCTTTGCCGGGAGCGGGCCCCAGGGTCGCAAGCTGCGCCTCCAGCAATCGTATGGAAAGCCCTGCTCCGTCTACAATTGCATCGGCTTCGGATCGCTGGCTGGCGAGTTCGGATCGAAGGACTTCGAACGCATCGGATGACGCCTCACCCGATTGCAGGGCTTGCTCGGCTCTTTGGGCGGTCTGGGCCCACTCTAGTGCCGGGTCCCCTGCCTTCGTCTGCGCAGCAGCAACCTTCGGATCGAGCGTCGCAAGGCTGACGAGTGCAACAAGAAGCAAGAGACAAGACGCAAACCAAGGCTTGCCCGATTTGATCGCTGCAACAGCTCCGTGCGGCTTCATGCTGACACTTGCCCCCAAAGTTCCCTTTATTCGGGAAATCAGATGGCTCTCGCGAATGCAAGAGCCATTCATTGATAATGAAAGCGATGGGCCAAAAATGAAAAAGACCGACCTCGCGAGGAGATCGGCCTTCCAGATCTAATAGATGCAAATTTTTACTGCTGTGGCAGCATATCCTGTTCAATCGAGCCGGGATTTTGCTCCGTACCAGTCTTGGTTTGCAGCGCGAGTTCGGTTGCACCATCACGCTGGTAGATATCGTCGCGGAATTGAACGACGCCATCCCTTGCAGACCAGGCCGTAATGTACACGAAATAGACTGGAACTTCCTGTGCCAGTTTGATGGGCGTGTTTTCGCCCGTTGCAATGACACGCTCGATTTCCTGGCGGCTCCACGGAGGCGTATCACGCAGCAACCAGGTCACGAGATCTCGAACGTTCTGGACACGAACGCAGCCGGATGATTCAAAGCGCATCAACTTGTTGAACAACCCCTGCTGTGGGGTGTCATGCATGTATTCGCCGTTCTTGTTATGAAAGTTGATCTTCGTGGACGCCATGGCGTTGATCTTGCCCGGGTCCTGACGGAACATCAGGTTTGGTGCCTTCGGCGCATTCCAGTCAACCGTTTCCGGCGCGACTTCCTGACCCCTGCCATCGAAAAGACGGATGTTGTTGCGCTTCAGGTAGGTCGGGTCCTTACGCATCAGCGGCACGATGTCTTTTTCGACGATCGAGCGGGGAGCCGTCCAATATGGGTTCAGAATGACTTCGTAGATCTTGGAATTCACAAGATGGGTCGGGCGGTCGATACGACCTACAATGGCCGTATTGCGCAGAACGACGCGGTCCGATTCGACTGCCTCGATATAGGCCGCCGGGATGTTCACCATGACATGGCGAATGCCGAGATCGCCCGCCATCGCTTGCACCCGAACAAGGTTCGTCTGCAACTGCATGAGGCGCGTTTCTGCAGGAACGTTCAAAGCCTTAAGCGTGAACTCACCCAAAACGCCGTCGGCCGGAAGACCATGGCGAACCTGGAAACGCTTGATGGCGCTATCGACGTAGGAGTCAAACGAGTTCGACATACCGGCATTGCGTGCAAGATCGCCAGAGATCATCAGGCGCTGACGAAGTTGCTGAACAGCCGGATCGGCATTGCCGATGCGCAAGCCCGCCTGCCCGGGCGTTACCCGAGGCCAGCCGCCATTGGAGACGATGCCCTGATATTCACCGATCGCCTGCTGAATGTAACCCGGTGCCTGTGACCCGAGAACGGGATTGTTGGAAACAACATTGACTGTCGCGCGCGAGGCCGCGCTGGCGTCGAACTGATCGTCCCATGCACCGCGGCCAGGAGCTGAAATGATGTCCTGAAGTGCGTCCTGAGCCAGAACCGGTGCAGCCACCGCAGCGGCTCCAAGCGAGACTGCCGACCGCAGGAGCGATCTGCGCGAGATAAGTTCGAAGTTGTTCTTGTTCGACATCACTCAATCCATCTAACCCGACAGCACAGCGTCAATGCCTATACCGGATATGGTTAATAAAGCGTCGTGGAGATTAGGCTGCTCCGAAAATCCACGTTCGTTCCGACGCTGGGAGCCTCTGAATGGAGAGGACAAGTTGCGCCACAACACTTGTTTCGCGGTCCCATAGCAATATGGCCAATTCTTGTCAGGAGCGTTTCGGTCACAGCGGTGTGTAAAATTCGTGACCGCATGAACCCATCACGTACGAAACCGGACGCGCTGGGCACGTCCGGTTTTCGAGATGGAGGTCCTCTGTGGCGTTGGCAAGCCAGTCCGGTGGATCGGACTGAACCGCCTCATCACATGCGATAGGCGATTGTGTCGTTCCAGAAGCGATCAAGGCGCTGGAGCAGTTTGTTCATCTGCATGAATTCCGGCTCGCCGATCCCGCCAACCTTTTCGATCGAGCCGATGTGGCGCTCGTAGAGCTTGCCAACAACTTCTGCGATTTCCTGCCCGCTCTTGGTCAGGCTGATGCGAACCGACCGACGGTCGATACGCGAGCGCTGGTGGTTGATGAAACCGAGGTCGACAAGCTTCTTGACGTTGTAGGAAACGTTCGAGCCGAGGTAGTAACCACGGGAGCGCAGCTCGCCAGCGGTCAGTTCGGAATTGCCAATGTTGAAGAGCAAGAGTGCCTGGACGGCATTGATGTCGTCGCGGCCCTGACGATCGAACTCGTCCTTGATCACATCGAGCAGGCGGCGATGCAGGCGCTCGACGAGGTGCAGGGATTCCATGTAAAGATTACGGATAGTTTCTTCATGACTATCGGCTGCTGCAGTTGCCTGCGGCTTGATCTGGTTGTTCAACATGTCTGCCTCACTGTTTTGTTTGGCGGTGTTGGTTTTTCTTCCCGCCTTGTGAGTGACACTATCGAATGCTCATAAAATTCGACTTAAAACACAGGGCTAATGAAACCCTAACGCATCTTTTCCCTAGCTCGAGCGATTGGCACCACCCATACCGGAATAATAAATTCTGCTTTTTATTCAATCGCTTACGTTTAAATTTTTAGCCAAATCGAGCCGTAAAAGCTTGAAAATCAAGGTAAATCAATCCTTACCCGCTCTTCAAACTTCCTCTTTTCTTCCACCCAAAGCGCGATCCTGAAAAGGATATAGAGTGCAGCAACCAGCGCGTGGAGCAAAGGAACAACAAGATTGCGTCCGAAGATTTCGGGCCAGACCTGGTACATGAGAACCTGGGTACCCGCACCGATGACCCAGAGCACCGGTCCCCAGGATGTCGCCATCCAGAGACCGAGCGACGCGACCGGAAAGACGACCGCCAGCGCCGAACCCGCGACACGCCAAGGGAGCGTCAGGAGATCGAACCTGGCGCGCCCGCCGAAGGAATAGCCGACCAGCATGCTCCAGTACTGGAGACCAAACCAAAGGCAAACGATGGCTATGCCGCGCAGGAACACGACAAACAGAATTTCGGCGATACTGCGCTTCGGCGACGTGGGTGAATCATTCTCCATGCGGACAGGATAGCCTCGTTGAATGATCCATGCCAGAGCATCCGACCCCCTGCCCCTCGCCTTCAACCGCCCCGCATGATAGGGCAGACGCCACAACTGGAATGCAATGAGGTCTGTCATGAGCAATAAGACACATCTTGTCGATGAGATCACCGGCCACCGTCGCATGCGGCGCAACCGAAAGGCAGACTGGACGCGCAGGCTGACGCAGGAGAACCGGCTGACCGTCGATGATCTTATCTGGCCCATTTTCATCGTGCCAGGGACAAACATCGTTGATCCGATCAGGGCGATGCCAGGCGTGAACCGCATGAGTGTCGACAAGGCGGTGGAAGCGCTGCGCGAGGCAGCCGACCTTGGCATTCCGGCCGTTGCCCCCTTTCCCGACATAGAAATGGAAAAGCGGGATCAGACAGGCTCACAGATCCTGGAGCGCGACAATCTCATCAATCAGTTCACCCGCGCCGTCAAACAGGCCGTTCCGAACATCGGCCTCATTACGGATGTGGCGCTCGATCCCTTTACCAGCCACGGACACGACGGAATTTTGCGCGACGGCATAATCATCAATGATGAAACCGTGGATCAGGTGTCGCGCGCCGCCGTCATGCAGGCCGATGCCGGTGCCGACATTATCGCCCCATCGGAAATGATGGACGGGCGGATTGGCGCAATTCGCCGCGCACTGGATGCGGCAGGTCATCAGGATGTCGGCATCATGTCCTATGCCACGAAGTTTTCTTCCGGCTTTTACGGCCCTTACCGCGAAGCCATCAACACCGGCGGCCTGCTGAAAGGCGACAAGAACAGCTATTACATCAGCCCAGCCAATGGCACCGAGGCACTGCGCGATGCCGCCCTCGATGTGGAAGAAGGCGCGGACATGCTGATGGTGAAGCCCGGCATCGCCTATCTCGATATCTGCTGGCGCATGAAGGAAGCCTTTGGCCTTCCCACCTACGCCTATCAGGTTTCCGGTGAATATACGCAGATCAAGGCCGCTGCCATGAATGGCTGGATCGATGGCGAGCGCATCATGATGGAGACCCTGCTCTGCTTCAAGCGCGCGGGCTGTGACGGTATCCTGACCTATTTCGCGATGGAGGTCGCCAGGAAGCTCGCCCGGGCCTAACTCAAACGACAGAGAAGCCATATTGCAGGTTTAACCAAGGCTTCCCATATCTGTTGCACCAACTGAGGGAGACCCTTGATGTCGTTCGATAACAGCACTGTCGTTGCCGCACCGGAAGATTGGCGCGCTTACCGCGGCGTGCTGTCTCGCCGGATCTTCGCCTTCGTGATCGATTATATGCTGGTTCTGCTTCTGTGCATCCCGGCTGCGATCGTGGTGTTCTTCCTCGGCATCATCACCCTCGGGCTTGGCTTCTTTCTCTATCCGGCGCTCTTCGTCATCGTCGCACTGATCTATTTCGGCATGACGCTCGGTGGTCGTTCGCAGGCCAGCCCCGGCATGCGGGCAGCGGGTATCGCGATGATGCGGGCCGACGGTCGTCGCCTGGATTTCATGACCGCAGTCGTTCATATGGTGCTTTTCTGGATCTTGAACTCGATCCTGACACCACTGATCCTGCTTGCAGGCCTTTTTACAGATCGCTCTCGTCTCGTGCACGATATGCTGCTCGGAACGGTGATTGTGCGTACGGTTTGATCGCTTCAAGTTGTGCCGCTTCTGTTGACCTTTTGGGAAGTTGCGCCATGCTACTGATTCAGGCTCGGGAGGCGTTTGTGCCGACCGGACGTTAGCAAAGGTCAAGCTCTACGCATGAATACCCAGGCAACGCCATCTCCTCAGTTCTATCTGACGGCACCGGCAGCCTGCCCGTATCTTGCGGGCGAGATGGAACGCAAGGTCTTCACGCACCTTGTTGGTCCTCGCGCCGCCGAGATGAACGACCTTTTGACCCAGGGCGGGTTTCGCCGCTCGCAAAACATTGCGTATCGTCCGGCCTGTGAAGGATGCAGGGCCTGCGTTTCTGTTCGTATTTTGGCCAACGAATTCGAGCCTAATCGAACCATGCGCAAGGTATTGAGTGCGAATCGGGATCTTGTGGGGACAATGGTCCCGACCCAACCTTCGACCGAACAGTTCACCCTCTTTCGGCAATACCTTGATAGCCGTCATCAACGGGGCGGCATGTCGGATATGTCGGCGCTCGACTATGCGATCATGGTCGAAGATACCCACGTCAACACGCGCCTGGTGGAGTATCGCCGTCGCGTACCGGGCCAGGGCATCGGAGACAAGCCGCAGGGCGAACTCATCGGCGTGGCGCTGACCGATTTGATGAGCGACGGACTTTCCATGGTCTACTCGTTCTTCGATCCCGGAATGGAAAGACGTTCGCTTGGCACTTTCATCATTCTGGATCACATCAACCGCACGCGGCAGCTGGGTTTGCCGCATGTTTATCTTGGCTACTGGGTGAAAGGCTCAGCCAAGATGCACTACAAGACACGCTTTCAGCCGCAGGAGCATTTGACCCCGCGCGGCTGGGAACGGTATCTCGGCGAAATTGACGAGGGTTGAAGCAACACTCCAATTGACCGTGAGTGCAGAACCTGCGGCCACATCCGCCGCAAGATCTGCCTCAACCTATGTTACCCGCTGAATTTGCCACTGCGCGGGAAACCCTTTGGCACGGAGCGTCCGGCCGTGGCTCGATCACCCAGCCATTCGATCAGTTCATCCTTGTTCTTGGAGAACATCCGTCCGGCGCTGTCTTCCCAGGTCAGACCATCAGCGATGGCAAAGCATTTAATGTCGGAAATTCCGCCGTCCTTGTAGCGCTGGAGACGTACGCCCTTGCCCCGGTTCATTTCGGGCAATTGCGCCATCGGAAACACCAGCAGTTTCCGGTTTTCTCCCACGATCGCTACATGATCGCCGGTCACAGTGATCACCAGCTTTGCCTCATCAGGCATGGAAACATTCATGACCTGCTTGCCCTTGCGGGTATTCGCCACGAGTTCGGTTTCCGGCACGATGAAACCATTGCCCGCTGTAGAGGCCAGCAGCAGCTTGCGCGATGGGTCGTGAACGAAGGCCGTCAGCACATCCTGATCGTTTTCCATATCGACCATGATACGGATCGGTTCGCCGTGGCCGCGTCCGCCCGGCAGTTTGTCCGCCCCCAGCGTGTAGGCTTTTCCGCCGGTGGTCAGGAGCAGGATCTTGTCAGTCGTCTGCGCGGGGAAAGCAATCTTGAAGCCATCGCCTTCCTTGAACGTCAGGCCGGACGTATCACCGATATGACCTTTCAGCGCGCGAATCCAACCCTTCTGGGAAATGACGACCGTAATCGGTTCCTTCTCGATCATGGCCTGCTGAATGGCTTCGATATCGGCCTCTGGCGCATCCGCAAACTGGGTCAGGCGCGCGAACGGCTTTCCTTTGCCCTTGGCAAAGTTTTTGCGAACATCCTGAATCTCGTGCTCGATGACTTTCCACTGCTTGTCATCGGAGGCAAGCAGGGCGTCGATATCAGCCTTCTCTTTCGTGAGTTCGTCGAATTCCTTGCGGATCTCGAATTCTTCGAGCTTGCGCAGATTGCGCAGGCGCATGTTCAGGATGGCTTCGACTTGCACGTCGGTCAGCTGCCATTTGGCGACCATCACCGGCTTTGGTTCATCCTCCTCGCGAATGATGCGAATGACTTCATCCAGATTGAGGTAGGCGATCAACAGACCGCCGAGGATTTCCAGTCGACGCTCGATGGCGGCAAGGCGAAAGCGCGAGCGACGGATCAACACATCCTTGCGGTGCTGCAGCCATTCCAGCAGAACCTCGTTCAAGGCCATCACCTTGGGCACCTTGCCCATGGAAAGAACATTCATGTTCAACGGGAACCGGCTTTCCAGCTCCGTCAGACGGAAGAGCGATTCCATGAGGAGAGTGGCGTCGACCGTGCGGTTCTTTGGCACCAGCACAACGCGGATGTCTTCGGCCGACTCGTCGCGCACGTCCTCCAGCAGCGGAAGCTTGCGGGCAATGAGCAGTTCCGCGATCTTTTCGATCAGGCGGGACTTCTGCACCTGAAATGGAATTTCGGTGATGATGATCTGATAGCCGCCACGGCCAAGATCTTCCGTCTCCCATTTCGCGCGCACGCGAAAGCCGCCGCGACCGGTCTTGTAGGCCTCGATAATCGACTCGCGGCCATCGATGATGACACCCCCGGTCGGGAAATCCGGTCCTGGTACGAATTCGACAAGCTTTTCAACGGGCGCATCTGGGTGCTTGATGAGATGCAAAGCCGCGTCACAGAGTTCGTGGGCGTTGTGCGGCGGAATGGATGTTGCCATACCCACCGCGATTCCCGATGCGCCATTGGCCAGAAGGTTTGGGAAAGCGCCCGGCAGAACCGTCGGCTCTTCGTCTTCCTCGTTATAGGTGGCCCGAAAATCGACGGCGTCCTGATCTACGCCTTCCAGCAACAGTGCCGCGACCTCGGTCATGCGGGCTTCGGTGTATCGATAGGCAGCTGCACTGTCGCCATCGATATTGCCGAAGTTGCCCTGGCCGTCGACCACTGGGTAACGCTGCGAAAAGTCCTGCGCCAGGCGCACCAGCGCATCATAGACCGACTGGTCGCCATGCGGATGGAATTTACCGATCACATCACCGACAATACGCGCGCACTTCTTGAACGCTGAGTTGGGCCTGATCCCCATCTCGCTCATTGCGTGAATAATGCGACGATGCACCGGCTTCAGGCCGTCGCGCACGTCCGGCAGGGCGCGGTGCATGATTGTCGACAAGGCATAGGCGAGATAACGCTCCTCAAGGGCGGCCTTCAGGTCCACCGGCAGAATGTTATCGCCGCCATCGTCGTCGGGCGGAGGAGTCAGATTTTTTCCCATGACCCTTGACTATCGGAAAGCCTGATTCCCGGCAACAAAGCGATGCAATCGGCCTGTGGATGAGCACGAAGCAGCAATACGTCGGCCGCTGCTTTGTGTGGCCCATGGACCTTTTGAGCGGAGCGCATATAAAGGGCGGGAATCAGAGTTCAGTTTGCCATGCCGACCGCTGGAGGATCGCTTGATGCTGCATATTCGTTCCAAACAAATTCTTCTCGTCGGGGCTGCACTGTGGCTTGTAGGTTCTCCCGCTTTTGCTCTCGACGGCGCCGACCTCATGAAGAAGCTGACAGCTGGATTCAATCTTCAGCCCGGTAATATCACTCCAGCATCAATTGACATCAACGGCTCCAACGTGACCCTGAAGGGCGTAACCGTCGGCGATACGAAGGGTGGCTCGCGTCTGAATATCGGCGACGTCCAGCTGACCGGCGTGAAAGATGCCAAGGGCGGCGGCTACACAGTTGAAAAGATGACGTTCGCCAATATCAATGCCAGCGAAGACAAGACAAAGATCACCGCAAAGGATCTCTACTTCGCGGGCCTTTACATCCCCGGCAATGCCAATGGCGACACTATCGATTCCCTGATGGTCTATGACGAAGCGCACAGTGGTCCAATCGAGGTTACCGTCGATGGCAAGCAGGTCGTTGCCGTTGCGGAGTCCAAGGTGACGACCGAACGCTCCGACGACAATTCCAGCTTGAGCTTCAGTGCTTCCGTGGATGGCGTAAAGGTCGATCTTTCGACCGTTGACGATGCCAACGCCAAGGAAACCATCCAAAGCCTCGGCCTGACCAAGATCGATGGCACGATCACCATGGAAGGTGAATGGGAAGTTGGCTCCGGCACGATCGATATCACGGAATATGCCTTCGACTTCGCCAATATCGGCCGCCTCGACATGGCGATCAGCCTTTCAGGCTACACGCCGGGCTTCCTGAAGTCGCTAAGGGAAACCACCGCAGCAATGGAAGCCAATCCCAACAAGGAGGCGGCCCAGCAGGCTGCGGGTCTGGCCATGCTTGGACTTCTGCAGCAGTTGACGTTCAACAGCGCGCAGATCAGCTTCTCGGATGACGGTATCACCAAGCGATCCCTGAACTATGCAGGCAAGAGCCAGAATGTTTCGGGCGAACAAATGGCAATGATGCTCAAGGGCATGGTGCCGCTGGCAATGGCACAGGCCAACCTGCCAAAGCTTCAGAACGCCGTTTCCAGCGCAGTCAATGCCTACCTTGACAATCCTCAGAACATCACGATCACGGCAGAGCCTGCGAATCCGGTTCCGCTTCCAATGATCATTGGCGCAGCGCAGGCGGCTCCGAACTCGCTCCCGGACATGCTGGGTGTTTCGATTTCAGCCAACGATTGAGCGTCGTCGCGCAACCTTTTGGTCCTCAATGGCGCCGATTGCTGATCGGCGCCATTTTTTATGAGAAACGTCAGATCCCTGCTGCGATAAAATGATCGTCATCCAGATCTATCTTCGAAAACTGTAGATTGCTGTTGCGCGCGAGTTTTTCCGCGCAAGCCGCCGGAAGGGGCGCTCCGTAAAGGTAGCCTTGCAATTCCTGAACGCCATGGGAGCGAACCCATTCCGCGACGGTTTCGTTCTCGATGCCTTCCGCTACGATCGTCACCTGCATGAGCTTGCACATGGCAATCACAAGCCGGACCATTTCCTCATTTTTCGGAAGTTGCGAAACAAGGCTTCGGTCGATCTTGATGCAATCGACTGCCAGCTCGTTCAGTCGGGCAATATTGGAATAACCGGTTCCGAAATCGTCAATCGCAATACGCACGCCCAGCGCTCTGATTCTGTTTAGATTGTCCTGAACGACGGGATCACTGTCCGAAAACAGTGTCTCCGTCAATTCAAGCTCCAGGCGGTCAGGAGGGCAGGTATACCGGTTGAGGCAGTCTTCAACGACGGCGCTGAAGTCTGTTTCGCAAAGCTGACGCAAAGACAGATTGACGGACATAGTCAGATCGATGCCACTTCGTCGCCAATTCTCGCGTTGCTCGATTGCCTGCTCCAGAACGATGGTTCCGATCTGATTGATGAGTCCGGCTTTTTCCGCAAGCGGGATAAAAGTGGACGGAGGCACCATTCCGAGCTTGGGATGTTTCCACCGTGCCAGCGCTTCCATTCCGATTATGCTTCCATCGACTGCGCTGACTCGAGGCTGGTAGAACGGAACGATCTGCCCATATCTGAGCCCATCCCGAAGACCGGTCAGCAGCTCGATCTCCTCTTCTCGTGCGCGGCTGAGCGCCTCGTTGTAGATGAAGACCTGGTTTCGTCCGGCAGCCTTAGCCTGATACATGGCAAGATCTGCGCGACGCATCAGCGTCTGGATATCAGTTCCATGATCGGGATAATGCGCAATTCCGATGCTTGGTGTCACCACGATCTGATGCCGGTCGCTTTCGACCGAAATCGACAACCTCTCCAGCACCCGGTCTGCGACCGACTTCACCCGGCATGGCATATCTTTGTGCTGAAACAACAAGAAGAGGAATTCATCGCCCGCCAGACGCACGACAATGTCGTCGTCGCTGCAGATTTCACGCAACCGCCGCGCGACATCCCGCAGCAGGTTATCTCCTTGCAGATGCCCCAGTGTGTCGTTGACTGTCTTGAACTGATCAAGATCGATGAAAAGCAGGCTGATGCGCGAACCCGTGTGCTCCGCCTTGGTTGCCAATTCCTCGAAGCGAATCGGCAGGCTCAGTCGATTGAAGAGGCCCGTCAGGGGATCATGATGCGCAAGCTTCTGCGCCAGAGCCTCCGCTTCCTTGAGTTCGGTGACGTCCGACTCGCTGAGGATGAGGGAGGGCGAGCCCGACACCGGGTCGAAGCAGGAACGCGCAATGAGTTCATGCCAGCGCTTTCCCTGAGCTGTGTAGACTTCAGCTATCAGCCTTGCCTCACCGCCACCATTCAATCGCTGCAACAGGGATTCGAAGTCTTGCGGATTGACGAAGCGATCACTGAGGGAGCCATACCGAATATCAAAGTCAGCTCTGGCAGCCGGGTTGCAGTAAAGCGTTCGCCCTTCGATCGTATGCAGAGAGATCATCAGATGGGTATGCAGCAGAACGTCTGCGCTGCGGATAGCCTCCGGCACCAGACTCATTTCGTCCCGCCCCTCGCAGAGCATGGCCATGCGTCCATCAGGTAGACGGAACCCACTGAAGCGGACCTGTAGCGGGCGGGGCACGCCACGGGGATACAGCGTCCACATTTCGGTGAAAACAGCATCCTTGTCGATGAAGTCCGACTGATACTGAAGAAGGCGCCGAGACACTGCGGGCGACATATTGTCTTTCATGCGCCGGGCGCGCAATTCCTCAAGGCTAATGGCGGCCCAGATTTCCAGCGCCATATCATTGCCCCAGACAACACGCCCTTCATCAATGTCGAAAATCCAGACTGCTGTTGAAAGCCGATCAAGCAATTCGCCGCGCTGCCAGACAACGGGTTGCTCTTCGGCCTGAAGCGTCACTCTCTCTGCCGCACTCACCTTGGGCATCCAGTGTCCTCCCTGTGCCGTTTTAGGCGAGACCCTGTGAGAAAGGGCGCGCATTGCTGCAGAGTTCAGCCAGAGGCCGGAACCGGGACGTGGAGGAAACGCGGTCGATCCACCGCTGAACCGCTGGGAATTCAGCCATGTCTATCCCTGCTTCGTGTGCCACGTGCACATAGCCGAAAACGGCGATATCCGTGATCCCGTAGCGCTCTCCCAGCATAAAGCTGCTGTTACCCAGATGGGCCTCCAAGCCAGAGAGACCGCTTCTGGCCTTTTCCAACCAGACGGCAATATCGGCTTCCCTGCCCTGCCCAAGCTGCGGAGCGATGAAGGTGAGAAAACGGGCAGGTGAAATAAACGGCTCCAGCTTGGACTGCTCGAAGAACATCCACTGCAGGCTGCGCGCTCGTTCGACAGCCGTATCCGGCATTAGGTCGGAACCGTCCGCGATCAGCCAAAGCATCGCATTTGATTCACCAATGCCAACGCCACTCTTGGTGACGAGGTAAGGCACCTGTCCACGGCTGTTTATCCGGAGATAGGCATCCGAACGGTGTTCCCCGCCCAAAAGGTTCACTTCGATGATATCCAGCTGATATCCGCAATGGGAAGCCGCCAGATAAGGTTTGATGCAGTTTCCAGATCCCCTGGTGACGTAAAGATGATCCATAAGCTCTCCAACCCAGATTTAATACAACGACGATGTATTAAATCTGTTGAGATTCCGTTGAAGAGATAAAGTTCATTCGAAATACAAATCGCCGCCCGATATGCGAATACTAATCACATTGCATAATATATTTATTCTTTATTAAGTATAACTCTATGCCCGGCGTGAAACCAATTCAGTTCACGCCGGGAAGTTCAGATCAATCGAGAACCTGGATAACACGGCGCTCCCGGATCAACAACGACACGTCGCTCGTTCACGACTGTATAGGCGTAGTCAGTATAGCCATCAACGATATGGACATCAACATCCTGCGGCAGCACACGACCGACCAAGACGTCGCCTTGATAGGAAACGGACGGGACGCTCTGTTGCATGACGTGGGTCCGCACCTGCGCGGGCATTTCGCGAACGACGACCGCACCCGGCGGTGGCGGTTCGGATACGATCACGGTGGATTGCGCGAAGGCGGCAGTCGACATGAAAAGGGTCGCAGATGCGACGATCATCGACTTCAACATTCCAATTCACCCTGTGTTTGTTCTGCCAGACAACACCGGGCTGGTGACTTGGTTCCCTCGCGATGGACCCATCGGCGGATAAACAAAAACGCCGCCGCTTTCTACAAGCGGCGGCGTTGAAGACGATAATCAGCCTGACGATCAGTCTTTCTTCTGCGGCGGGATGACGCGCAGTGAAAGTTCGCGAAGTTGCGTCGGAGTGGCCTCCGACGGAGCATTCATCAGGAGATCCTGAGCCTGCTGGTTCATCGGGAACAGTGTGATCTCACGCAGGTTCTTCGCGCCTACCAGAAGCATGACGACGCGGTCGATACCAAAGGCGCAACCGCCGTGTGGAGGAGCACCATACTGGAATGCGCGATACATGCCGCCAAAGCGCTCTTCGACATCGGCCTTGGAGAGACCGACCAGTTCGAATGCCTTGACCATGAGATCCGGTGACTGGTTACGGATCGAGCCAGAAGCGATCTCGAAGCCGTTGCAGACAGCGTCGTACTGATAGGCCTTGATCGTCAGAGGATCCTGATTTTCGAGAGCGTCCAGCCCGCCCTGCGGCATCGAGAAGGGGTTGTGAGCGAAATCGATCTTCTTGTCTTCTTCGTTGTACTCGAAGAACGGGAAGTCGACGATCCAGCAAAACTCGTAGCGATCGCGATCAACGAGGTTCAGTTCCTCGCCCGCGCGCGTGCGGGCTTCACCGGCGAACTTGTAGAACTTGGCAGGATCGCCCGCCACGAAGAAGCAAGCGTCACCAGCTTCCAGTCCAAGCTGCGTACGAACGGCTTCGGTACGCTCCTCACCAATGTTCTTGGCCAGCGGGCCGGAACCGGCGATCTTGCCGTCCTCTTCCTTCCAGAAGATGTAACCAAGGCCCGGCTGCCCTTGTGCCTGCGCCCAGGCATTCATGCGGTCGCAGAAAGCGCGACTTCCGCCGGTCTTGGCCGGGATTGCCCAGACTTCGACCTTCGGGTTTGACGCAATCATGTTCGCGAAGACCTTGAAGCCGGAGCCCGCAAAATGTTCGGTCACAGCCTGCATGGTGATGGGGTTGCGCAGATCCGGCTTGTCGGAGCCGTATTTGCGGATCGCTTCATCATAGGGAATGCGCGGCCAGTTCTTCGTTACAGGCTTACCCTCGGCAAACTGTTCGAACACTGCCGTCATCATCGGCTCCATCGTGCCCCAGACATCTTCCTGGGTCACGAAGCTCATCTCGACGTCGAGCTGGTAGAACTCACCTGGCAGACGGTCTGCGCGCGGATCCTCATCGCGGAAGCACGGCGCGATCTGGAAGTAGCGGTCGAAGCCCGCCACCATCAGAAGCTGCTTGTACTGTTGTGGTGCCTGAGGCAAAGCAAAGAACTTGCCGGGGTGAATACGGCTCGGCACCAGGAAGTCTCGCGCACCTTCCGGCGAAGACGCGGTCAGGATAGGAGTCGAATATTCCGCAAATCCGGCGGACGTCATACCGGACCGCATGGCCGCAATGATCTGCGTACGCTTGACGATATTCTTGTGCAGCGTTTCGCGGCGTAGATCGAGGAAGCGATATTTCAGGCGAACATCTTCCGGGTATTCCGGCTCACCGAATACCGGCAGCGGCAGTTCCTTGGCCGCCGACAGAACCTCGATCTCCTTGGCATAGAGCTCGATTTCACCCGTTGGCATGTTCTTGTTGACGGTTTCGTCGGTGCGGGCCTTGACCACGCCATCGATACGAATGACCCATTCGCCGCGAACGGTTTCGGCGACCTTGAAGGCCGGGCTATCGGGATCGGCGACAACCTGGGTCATGCCATAATGGTCGCGAAGATCGATGAACAGAACGCCGCCGTGGTCACGAACACGGTGGACCCAGCCGGAGAGGCGAACGGTCGCGCCGACATCGGACTTCCTGAGAGCGGCACAGGTGTGGCTGCGATAAGGGTGCATTTCAAAATCCTGAAATCGGGTAAGCCAGCTCGAAACACAGATTCCGGCCAGCGTTTAAAATCGGGCGGAAAAGCGCATGGTGCGCCAGATTTGTCAAGCAGAAGTGCCGAGGAGAGTACATGCGACACCCGATATGACGCCTGCACATGCGTTCAGACACGATGGAAAAAAGTGTGAGGTCGGCGCAATCATCAGTTACCGTGATGGATCGATCTACGCTCTGAACTATCTTCCGGCTCAAGGCGTGGCTAAAACAGTGGAACGACGCATGGGAATGGCCCGTCGCTCGTCAAGCACAGCAGATGGCCCGAACCATGTCCACCATACGTCCGCTGATCCCCCTGCTCGTTACTGCCGGCATTCTGATTGGCGGCAACGGCCTGCAAGGCACCTATATTGCGCTTCGAGGGTCTGCGGAGGGCTTTTCACCATCAACGATCGGAATGATCGGTGCAGCCTACAGCATCGGGTTTGCCATCGGCTGCCTCTATGTAACCCGTATTCTGCGGTCGATCGGGCATATTCGCAGCTTCGCGGCCATGGCGGCCATCACGGCAAGCTGTAGCATTCTCATGCCGCTCTTTATCGAACCCGGTTTCTGGATGCTGATGCGGTTTGTCATCGGCATTGCGGTGGCCAGTCTATTCGCTGTCATCGAAAGCTGGATCAACGCCAAGGTCACCAATGCCAATCGGGCCAGGACGCTATCTGTCTATCGCTTGGTCGATCTGTCATCGGTAACGCTGGCCCAGTATCTCATTCCTGCCATCGGCATCGAAGGTCCGGTGATCTTTTCGCTGGTAGCAATTGCGATGGCCATGTCGCTGGTTCCAATATCGGTTGCAGACCGCTCACACCCATCCCCGCCGGAAGCGATCAACTATGACATTCGCGCCGTCTGGCGGATCTCGCCGCTTTCCGTGGTCGGCGTCATAGCCGTAGGACTCTCCATGGCAGCCTTCCGCAACATTGGACCGATCTACGCCCAGGATATCGGCATGAGCGTAACGGGCATTGCCACCTTCATGAGCGCGGGCATCATTGGCGGCGTCGTTCTGCAATATCCCCTCGGCCTTTATTCCGACAGGCTTGACCGGCGAAAAGTCATCATCTGGGCAACAATCGGCACCATTCTAACGGGCGGATATCTTTCATTCGTTGCGGGCCTCGATCAAACAGCAAACATCATCGGCATCTTCGTGTACGGTGCGTTTGCTATGCCACTTTATTCGCTTTGCTCGGCGCACGCCAATGACCACGCAAAGCCGGGTGAGCACGCACTGGTTTCGGCAGGGCTTCTTTTCTTCTGGTCCATCGGGGCGACCATCGGGCCACTCCTGGCATCGCTTTTGCTGCAGTTCATCGGCCCCAAAGTGTTCTTTATCTACACCTCTTTCATCTTCACCGGGTTCCTCGCCTATACATTCCTGAGAATGAAAACTCGCCCTGCCGTTCCACCGGAACAAAGACCGGGGCGCTTTCGGGCCCTGCTGCGGACCTCTGCCTATTTCAACAAACTGGCCGGCGCACCCGATGACGAGCGCCGGCAACCACGGACCTGAGCACTGCGTCACTCTGCCCGTTCCATCCGATTGATGATTATGCATCTCAGGTTTAAAAGGCGGTGATAACAAGCAGGGTGCGCCACCATGATCCAGATCAACCGCAGAAATTTGCTGAAAGCTGGGCTTGGCATTGCCGCCTATGGAGCGGGGATTTGTGCCGCTGCGCTTTCAAGCAGAACGGCAAACGCCGCCACCAAGGTTGAACTCGAGGCCGTGAAAGCCAAAGCCTCGCTGGACGGTCAGCATCTGACCGATGGCGTTATGACTTACCGCTCCCTCGGCGAGCCGGATGCGTTGATGCCACCGACTTTGCGTGTAAAGCGTGGTGACCCTTTTTCCGCGAAACTCGTGAACCGTCTCGATGAGCCAACGACAATTCACTGGCATGGCCTGCGCATCGAGAACCGGATGGATGGCGTGCCCTTTCTGACCCAACCCTATGTCTACACGGGCGACAGCTTCGACTATCGGTTTGCGGCGCCCGATGCAGGCACCTTCTGGTACCACCCCCATTGCAATACACTGACGCAGATGGGTCGCGGCATGACGGGAATGCTGATCGTCGAGGACCCAAGAGATCCGCAGTTCGACGCCGAGATCGCGATCAACCTGCGGGACTGGCGTCTTGGGGCCAAGGGAGAGTTCATCGAGCAGTTCAAGCCGCGCGACGCCGCAAGAAACGGAACATTTGGCACTGTGAGGGGAGCGAACTGGCAGGTTCAGCCTGTCTATGAGGCGCCATCGGGCGGGATTGTACGGCTGCGGCTTGTTGCGAGTGACGTGACCCGCATCTACCAGCTTCGGCTGGACGGAGCCGATGCCGATGTGATTGCCATTGACGGCCAGCCGGTGCCAAAATCTTTCCGTTTGGAAAGCGCGGTCATCGGGCCCGGCCAGCGCCTCGACCTTGCTTTGCGCATGCCGGATATCGAAGGTAGTGTCGTGTCGCTCCTGGACACTCGCCCTTCCACAACGAAAACTGTTGCGACCTTCAAGGCCATTGGCCAAAGCCTCAAGCACCGCCTTGAAGATCTGGCTCCTCTCTCAGCCAATCCATGGCAGGAGCCTGATCTCAAGAATGCAGAGCAGATTCCGCTGATTCTCAGCGCTACGGCAGAGGGCGGCGCAAAGGAATCCTTCTGCGGCTCGCTTGGTTATACGTTCTGGGCCATCAATCGTGTGCCTTGGCCGGGCGACAGTGCGGATCCTACCGCGCCGCTTGCGGAGCTGAAGCTGGGCAAGAGCTATGTCTTCAATCTGGAGAACCTGACGCCGCACATCCATCCGATCCATCTGCACGGGATGAATTTTCAGGTCGTCTCTTCCAACATGAGGCAGGTTCCGCCTCTGATTACCGATACATACCTCGCCATGCCAGACGAGAAGGTACAACTATCACTGGTTGCCGACAATCCGGGTGACTGGGTCCTGCATTGCCACATCATCGAGCATCAGAAGAGCGGAATGACATCTTACGTGAGAGTCACCTGAAATTTGTACATTGTTGCTGTCTGGACTACAAAGCGGCGGATAATACCGGGGGTTGATCCATCGCAACGGTCCTTCTGTTGACTTTGGCTGACGAAAGGAGAAGGAAGGTAGAACGTTTATTCTCAACTCCTGCCGACGAAGCTGATGATCGATACGACAATTGCCCTTGAGGAAGCCTGCCGAACACTTGCCCGCTCGCCATTCGTGACCGTTGACACGGAGTTCCTGCGTGAAACGACCTTCTGGCCAGAGCTATGCCTCATTCAAATGGCAGGCCCGGGCCTTGAGGTCATCGTCGATCCTCTCGCCAAGGGCTTGGATCTGAAGCCTTTTTTCGAGTTGATGGCGAATCCGGATGTCGTGAAGGTCTTTCATGCCGCACGTCAGGATCTGGAAATCGTCTACCATCTCGGCAACCTGATACCACATCCCATTTTCGACACCCAGGTTGCCGCGATGGTCTGCGGCTTTGGCGACTCGATCTCCTATGATCAACTTGTCCAGCGGATCAAGAATGTGCAGATCGACAAGTCATCACGTTTCACCGACTGGAGCAGACGACCCCTTTCGGAAAAGCAGCTGGACTATGCCTTGGCTGATGTCACCCATCTGCGTGATGTCTATCTCTTCCTCAAGAACAAGCTGGAAGCAGAAGGTCGTACAACCTGGGTGAGTGAGGAGATGGCGGTTCTGGAATCGCCGGAAACCTACGACATGCATCCAGACGACGCTTGGCTACGTCTGCGCTCGCGGCTACGCAAACCGCAGGAACTGGCGGTTTTGAAATATGTCGCCGCCTGGAGAGAGCGCGAAGCGCGAAGCCGTAACGTGCCTCGCTCCCGGGTGCTCAAGGATGACGCGATTTTCGAGATTGCCCAGCAACAGCCGAAGGACGCAGACGCATTGAGCCGTTTGCGCACGATCCCCAAAGGATGGGAACGCTCCTCTTCAGGCGCTTCGATCCTGTCTGCGGTCAACGAAGCCTTGAGCCTGCCGCGATCGGACATGCCGCAGGCCGCAAAGCACACGCATGTTCCTGAAGGCGCTCAGTCTGCCGTGGAATTGTTGAAGGTTTTGTTGCGACTGGTTTCCGAAAAACATGGCGTGGCCGCGAAGGTTCTCGCCAGTAGCGACGATCTCGACAAAATTGCGACCGATGGCGCGTCAGCGGATGTGCCTGCTCTCCAAGGCTGGCGAAAGGATCTCTTCGGGGATCCGGCTCTCAAGCTCATCTCCGGTGAAGTCGCGCTTCGCTTTGTGGACAAGCGCGTCGAGGCGGTGGACCTAGGACTTTGAACCGGAGTTCACCGGTTTTCGTGAGGCGCCTTCATCTTTCCTTGAGTGAGGAATGGTAGAAGCGATCGTCTGAAACCTGCAGTCGGCAACTTGGCGAAAGTCATGCAAAGACCTATAAGGAAGCGCCTCGCAACGCCAAGCGGCCGGGCTGTAATGCCCTTCTGGCGATGGATCTTGCTCTGCCTGTTTGTCGCGCTTACGGGCGTGCTTTACATGGTGCTGTTTACGGACAGCAAAGCGTACTACATCGGTGCGATCTACGCTCTGGCCTGCAGCCTTCCCCTCATTCTTTTCGAAGCTGGCAGGTTGTTTCCGGGACTACACGCACGGATACAGAAGCTACCCACGCCAACTTATTTCATCAGCACGTTGCTTGCCTATCTGGTTCTGACGGGAACGGGTTTTGGCATCGCGGGCGCGTGTTTGAAGCTTTCGGGTCTTGCTGATGCCGAGTGGCGCGATGTTCTGATCCTCAGACTAACAAGCTTTCTTTACACGATGGTCTTCTTCTTCGTGGGGATCACACTGTTGCGGATTAGACAGTTGCTTGGCCGGGAGGTATTTTCCAGCCTCATCACGGGTCGCTACAGAAAGCCTCTGAAGGAGGAGCGCATCTTCCTTTTCATCGACGTTGTTGGTTCAACCAGCTACGCGCGTGAGTTCGGCGATCTGCGGGCGCAGGAATTTCTGGGAGAAATCTTTGCAAGTTTTGCGGAACATGTTCGGACCTATGACGGGGAGATAGACGATTATGTCGGCGATTGCGCCATCATCACGTGGCGCTTGAAATCAGGCATAGACGGGGCACGTTGCATCTTGTGTCTCTGCGCGATCCTGAGTGAGTTGGAGAGCAACAAGGACTGGTGGATCCAGCAGTTTGGCAGGGCGCCGAGGATTTGCGCGGCTCTCCATGGTGGCGCGGTGGTTACCGCCGCAATCGGTCTATTTCACCAGAAAATCACGTATTTCGGCGATGTCGTGAATACGACGGCGCGAATAGAGGGCCTTTGCGAGACCCTTGGAGAACCTGTTCTGATATCAGCCGAGCTTCTGGGCCGGATGAATCTCCCAGACAATGTGACCGCCCAAACTTGTGGCGCGCATACGATCAAAGGTCATGATGCCCCCCTCACCGTTTTCGCACTGAGACGGTCAGGCGACTAGATGGCGGACTATTCGAAAACGAACGCGAGACGACGGCCTGTCAGTTTAGCCAGTTGCTGGAGACGTCCGTCCAGGCGCTCGCCAGCAAAGTTGATGTATTCGTGCGGAACAACAAGCTCGAGGTCCAGATCCGGCTGGTTGGACTTACGGAAATAAAGGTGGTTGACGACACCCGGCATGGACGCTGAGAAGAGGTAGACCACGCGCAGCAGTCCGCCCAGAAGTTTGGCAAGACCCAGCAATCGGGGCGTGGCGATCTGCGAAAGAGGTTCCGTCGCGCCATCGTCATGCAGACCTTCGAAACGATAGTAATTGGCCAGCGCAAGATAGGCGCGACCCGGATGCGTGATACCAACCAATGACGAGTGCGCGATCAGGTTAAGAGCCTGAAGCCCGCGATAGTCCGGATGAGCGCGCCAGCTGATGTCCGCCAGAAGGCATGCCGCTCTCCGGTAGCGGCTTTCCTCTTCCGTTTCATCGATCCCGAAGGAGGGCACCATACGACCGGTCCACTCCGCAAGTTCACGTGCGTGCTCGGGTGAGCGAGCGCGCAGAATCGCCAGTTGATCGGATGCCAGCAAGAGCGGGTCTTCTGCCTGCTCCTCCTTGGGCAGTTGGGCATAGAGATAGCCTTCACGCACGCCCTGCGCGGAAAAGATCACACGCGCCGGCTTCATGACGCTGAGCACTTCCTGCATGGCAACTGCACCAAATGGCAGAAGCGCCCTGCGGTTCTTGGACACCGATTGCCAGGCCGGATCCTTGCTGTCCTTCGAAAGCACGACCTGCTCAAGAAAGTTCTGGATCTCGTCGAAACGCAACTCATACCCTTGCATCATGTGCAGTGGATAATGCGTCATCTCCATGTGCAGCTTGGCGATATTGCGCCAGGTTCCGCCAACCGCATAAAAGGTGCGGCCTTGCCCCTTTGCAAGAAGGGCTGCATCCTTCACATGTGCCTTTGCAAGGCTGCGCGCCTTCGCGAGCGACCCACCAGACACTTCTGAGAGGCGCAGACCGCCGAGCGGCAGCGTGATGCCTTTGCCAACCTTCCCAGCCTCGATGTCAATGAGTTCAAGCGAACCGCCGCCCAGATCGCCGACAATTCCGTCAACTTCACTGAAGCCGCTTATGACACCAAGGGCCGAATAGAGAGCTTCCTCTTCACCGGACAGAACCTGAACTGAATGGCTGAGGATGCGCTCCGCCTCTTCGATGAACGCAGGTCCATTGCTCGCTTCACGGGCTGCAGCCGTTGCAAGGATGAAGATGCGCGTTGCCTGTGCCTGATCTGACAGTGCACGAAACCGACGCAACGCATTGAGCGCGCGTTCAACCGCCTGTTCATCCATCTTGCCGGTCAGACCAACTCCCTTGCCGAGCCCACAGAGGACTTTCTCGTTGAAGAGAACGGCAGGTGCACGAGACAAACCTTCGTACACCACGAGGCGAACAGAGTTGGACCCAATGTCCACCACGGAAACAGGAGCGCTTCCGGGGAGACGCCCCTGTGCATCAGATCGTACCATAAAGCCCTATTTCTTACGTCCGGACATGATGCCCGCGATGAGTTTCGGCGCACTCGACTTCAATGCCTCCCCTCGCCCTGACAGGCTTGGGTTGGTCATAAAATAGTGTTGCGCGTTGAAAGGTTCCTCACCTTTGCGCGCCTCAATCCTGCGCGATGTTCCATCGGGCAGTATCTCGTAGCTCTGTTGGTTGTCAATCAGGTTGCCCAGCATGATCTGTGAAAGGACTTGCTCGTGTACGGTAGGGTTAAGAAGGGGAACGAGCGTTTCGACCCTTCGGTCAAGATTGCGCGGCATCATGTCGGCAGAGCCGATATAGACGAGAGCCTTTTCCGATGGCAACCCTTGGCCATTGCCGAAGCAGAAGATGCGACTGTGCTCCAGGAAGCGACCGACAATCGACTTCACGCGAATATTTTCCGAGAGACCTTCGACCTGTGGACGAAGGCAGCAGATGCCGCGCACGACGAGATCCACTTCGACGCCTGCCCGGCTGGCGCGATAGAGCGCATCGATAATGTCCGGATCGACCAGCGAGTTCATCTTCATCCAGATCGCCGCAGGACGTCCTTCAGTCGCATGAACGATCTCTTCCTCGATATGCTTCAGGATACGAGGCCGCAGTGTATAGGGCGAAACGGCCAGCTTCATGCTCTCCTCAGGCTCGCCATAGCCGGTGATGAAGTTGAAGACATTGGCCATGTCGTGCGCAATTTTCGGATTGCACGTGAAGAACGAAAGATCCGTGTAGATCTTGGCGGTAACCGGGTGATAATTGCCGGTGCCGAGGTGGCAATAGGTACGCAGCTTGCCATCCTCGCGACGCACGACCATCGACATCTTTGCATGCGTCTTCAGTTCAATGAAACCGAACACGACCTGTACGCCTGCCCGCTCCAGATCGCGCGCCCAGCGGATGTTCGCCTCTTCATCGAACCGCGCCTTGAGCTCAACGAGCGCAGTGACAGACTTGCCCATCTCAGCGGCATCGATCAGGGCGCGGACGATCGGGCTGTCGTTTGAGGTACGATAGAGAGTCTGCTTGATCGCCAGGACATCCGGATCGCGTGCCGCCTGCAACAGGAACTGAACGACGACGTCGAAGCTTTCATAGGGGTGATGGACCACCATGTCCTTTTCGCGAATGGCGGCGAAACAATCGCCCGCGTGCTCGCGAACGCGCTCGGGAAAGCGGGCATTGTAGGGCTCGAACCGCAGATCATCGCGCGGGGCCTTGGTGATTTCCGACAGGGTATTGAGCGCCAGCAATCCGGGAAGAACGGCAATACGGTTATCCGGTACACCAAGTTCCTGCACCACGAACTGACGCAGCGATGCAGGCATTTCACTATCCGTTTCGATCCGGATAACCTTGCCACGTCGGCGGCGTTTCAGCGCCGTCTCGAAGAAGCGGACAAGATCCTCGGCCTCTTCCTCGACTTCGATATCGCTGTCGCGAATGATGCGGAATGTACCGGCGCCCTTTACTTCATAGCCCGGAAACAAACGGTCGATGAACATGCTCACGACATCTTCGAGAGTGATGTAGCGAATTGTTGCACCCTCATCCGGCAGGCGAATGAACCGATCCAGCGTCGGCGGCAGACGCAGCAGGCCCGTCATCGGTTCGCGCCCGCTCTTGCTATCCAGTTGCAGCCCCATGGAAAAGCCGAGGTTCGGGATGAACGGGAACGGATGGGCGGGATCGATGGACAGTGGCGTCAGGATCGGGAAAAGATTGTCCTCGAAATCGGTTGCCAGCCAGCTTCGATCCGCGTCCGACAGGGCGGCTGGGCGCACGATCAGAATGTCTTCCTTGGCCAGATATTGTTGCAGGACGGCTAGAGACGCCTGCTGCTCCATCTGAAGATTGTCGATTTCCTTCAGGATCTCTTCAAGCTGTTCGGCCGGCGTCTTGCCATCGGGGCTGCGCACGACGATACCCTGACGCACCTGCCCTTCGAGGCCTGCGACGCGCACCATGAAAAACTCATCCAGGTTGGCCGCAGAAATTGACAGGAAACGGACCCGTTCCAGAAGCGGATGGGCCGTATTCAAGGTTTCCTCAAGAACACGCCGATTGAACTGCAACCAGGAAAATTCCCGGTTGATGAACCGCTCAGGGCTGCTCAGCAGATCGATGCTGGGTGCCTCCGCAACAGGCGGCAGCACATTGGTTTCCGACATCTGATCCATTGACGACCCTTCCCAAAGTCTGAACAGGAGTTTCCCGACACCACTGGCGCCGCATGGCGTAGTGCGCGTCAGCCGGAATCAACGCCTGTTCCGGCCCTTCCTTCCGCCCCTATAACTTTTCAACGACGGAAAGATGACAGTCAATCTTCCGCATCGTCCGTCGAGAAACTCTCCAGCACTTCGGCCGCGAGATTGCGCGTAATCCTCGTACCCCTTGCCAGAGCCAGATGATCCAGCCGCTCAACAACACCCTGGGCTGCCTGCATGGAGCGTTCCATGCGTGCCACGATATAGGCAACGATGCGATCATCGATATGCAGCTGACGATCTGCAAAGAGCTTGATGATGACCTGTCCCAGCAGGTCTTCGTCTGGCTCACCGATTTCAACCACCGTCGCCGCCTTGAGGCGGGATCGAAGATCAGGCAGGGTGACGGGCCAGGACATCGGCCAGAGCCGTGCAGTCATCAACAGGCTATGTCCATTCTCCCGGACACTGTTGATGACGTGAAAGAGTTCGTTATCATCAAAAGCAACCCGGTCCGCATCCTCGAAGAGAACCGGACCCGAAGACGCGATCGTCGCTGCCTGCGCGCCAGCTTTCGGCTGAATGATCTCGGCACCGGCCTTCTCGCGCCAGATATTGGCCAGATGGGTCTTTCCACAGCCAGCAGGCCCCGTCAGGATGACGACGGGAGCATTCCAGTGCGGCCATGCATCAATCATTGCAACTGCAGCACTCACCGGTTCCGCGACGAGAAGATCATCCCGACCGATTGCTGCATCATGGGTTAGCGCCAGCGGAAGTTGCTCGGCGCGCTGGCGCTTTTGTTTTTCAAGCGTCTCTGTCATGCGAAATTTGGGGCTCTTGCACGGCCTTTGTTGCGACTTCCGCCTTTTCATCCCAAGGCAGGGCAGCCGAATGGCCGAAATATATGTCGCTTTGAAGATACCGCGATAGAGCGAAACGCACAAGCACGCCGATCATCGCGGCAGCAGGAACTGCAATCAGAAGGCCAACGAAGCCGAACATGGCACCGAAGGCCAACAAGGCAAACATGAGCCAGACCGGATGCAGGCCGACGCTGGAGCCGACAAGCTTTGGCTGGAGAATATTGCCTTCAATAAATTGTCCAGAGAAAAACACGGCCATCGTGGCGATGATCCACCCGTAATCGGGCCAGAACTGCATCAGTGCTACGCCAACGGCCAGGATCAAACCGACCAGCGAACCAATGTACGGGATGAAACTGATCATACCCGCGACGAAGCCTATCAGCAGGCCGAAGTTCAAACCGACAAGAGAAAGGCCGACTGCATAGTAGATGCCGAGAATGAGGCACAGCGACCCCTGCCCACGGATGAAGCCGGAGACGGCATTATCCATCTCCCGCGCCAATTGGCGGATGGTATGGACCTGATCGCGCGGAACCCAGCTGTCAACCTTTTCAACCATCCGGTCCCAATCCAGCAGGATGTAGAAGGCGACAACGGGCGTGACGACGAGAAGCGAAATAACATCGATCAGCGTTTTTCCCGAATTCCACAACTGGTTCAGCAGTCCGCCGATGAACCCCGCGCCCTCCGACATCAGGCCGGAGAAGTTCTGCTTGGCATTCTGGATCTGCGTCACCATCCACTTGGGAAGGTAGGAGTTTTCGGGGTTGGCGATCAGTTGCTGCAGCTGTGTCACGTAATCGGGCAAGACCTGCGCGAACTGGCTGAACTGGCCGATGATGAGTGGCACCACCACGACCAGCGCAATGGCGAACATCAGAATGAAACTTATGAGAATGACGATGGTTGCCATCAGTCGGCTAAGGCCGCGACGTTCCAGCCAGTCGGCGACCGGATCGAGAAAATAGGCCAATGCCATGCCCGCTACGAAGGGCAGCAGGATCGTCCTGAAGGCCAGCAGAAAGATGACAAAGGCTACGAACGCGCAAAGCCAGAACAGCACGTAACGCCGAAGGCTTGCACCGCTGATGTGATAGGCCATGAAAGGGTTCCTTGCTGCACTGCGTCCATGAAGTGGGATAGGCTGCACCTGCCATCAAGGTCAAGTTGGATTACACCGAGCGGAAATCTGACCGATCGAGCTTGGAAAACAGGGGCAAACACCGGCAAACTCTTGCATCTGGTGGCACTCCGTGCCATGGCCAGCCGCAAGAATGGAACCGTTGCCGACAGGGTTGCGGAGCCGGGATTTTGAGCAAGATTGCAGGTTTCCGCTCAAGGCACGACTGCCGCTCCGGGTCAGTGCTGCAGCACCTGCCAAACCCGTATGGAGACGCATGATGAGTGAAGCAGGCAAGAATGGTCTTACCTACAGCGATGCCGGCGTCGATATCGATGCGGGCAATCTCATGGTCGAGAAGATCAAGCCCGCCGTCCGCTCCACGCGTCGTCCCGGCGCAGATGGCGAGATTGGTGGCTTCGGCGGCCTGTTTGATCTGAAGGCCGCAGGCTTTACCGACCCGGTTCTCGTTGCAGCAAATGATGGCGTCGGTACCAAGCTGAAGATCGCGATCGATGCAGATCGTCACGATACCGTCGGCATTGATCTGGTGGCCATGTGCGTGAACGACCTCGTCGTGCAGGGCGCCGAACCGCTGTTCTTCCTGGATTATTTCGCGACCGGCAAGCTTAATCCGGAACAGGGTGCCGCAATCGTTCTCGGCATCGCGGACGGCTGCCGTCAAGCCGGTTGCGCCTTGATTGGCGGTGAAACCGCTGAAATGCCCGGCATGTACCGCGATGGCGACTATGACCTGGCAGGGTTTGCTGTTGGAGCTGCCGAACGCGGACAGTTGCTTCCGACCGGCGATCTTAAGGCTGGCGATGTCATTCTCGGTCTGACCTCATCGGGTGTTCACTCGAACGGCTTTTCGCTTGTACGCAAAATAGTGGAGGTCTCAGGCCTTTCATGGAGCGATCCGGCTCCGTTCTCCGACGGCAAGACGCTTGGCGAAGCCCTGCTGACACCAACCCGCATCTACGTAAAGCCGCTGCTGAAGGCGATCCGCGAAACGAACGCCCTCAAGGCCCTCGCGCACATCACTGGTGGCGGCTTCCCGGACAATATTCCGCGCGTTCTGCCGGATCATCTGGCCGCAGAAATCGATCTCGACAGCATCCCGGTTCCGCCCGTCTTCTCGTGGCTTGCAAAAACGGGCGGCGTTGTCGCCACCGAAATGTTGCGCACCTTCAATTGCGGGGTCGGCATGATTGCCGTTGTCTCAGCGGAAAATGCGCAGGCGGTGACAGAGGTTCTCAATCGTGAGGGTGAAGTGGTGGTGCCGCTTGGCAGAATGGTTGCTCGGGAAGCAGGTGCAGCCGGAACCATCTACAAGGGAACACTTGCTCTATGAGCCAGATCCGCAAACGCGTTGTTGTCCTGATCTCGGGCGGCGGTTCGAACATGCTGGCGCTCGCCGATGCCTGTGCGTCGGACGATTTTCCTGCCGAGATCGTGGGCGTGATCTCGGATCGCAAGGACGCTGGCGGCCTTGCCAAAGCCGAAGGACGCGGCATCCCGACGTTTGCCTTCGAGCGCAAGAGCTACAGTTCCAAGGCAGAGCATGAAGGTGCGGTACTCAAAGCGCTTGCCTCACTGAACCCGGACCTCATTTGTCTGGCGGGCTACATGCGCCTGCTCTCGTCGGACTTCATTCGTCCGTATGAGGGGCGCATCCTGAATATCCATCCTTCGCTTTTGCCGCTGTTTCCGGGTTTGCACACGCATCAACGGGCAATCGACGCAGGCATGAAGGTGGCCGGCTGCACGGTTCACATAGTCACCGAAGGTATGGACGAAGGACCGATTATCGCGCAGGCGGCTGTGCCCATCCTTCACGATGATACGGCGCAGTCTCTCGCAGATCGCGTCCTGATCGTGGAGCATAAAACCTATAAACTTGCCTTGCAGAAGATCGCTCTATCCAGAAGCCAAGAACAGCAAACTGGACTTAGGCCTGATCAACACATCATCAGCATTTGACAGAGATCTTGCGAGCCTAGTCTCAAGCCAATTGATCACCAGCGCCGATCAGGCGAAAATTCGGGACAATGCCACCATCAGCTCCACAGATTTTTCTTCCTTCATACGGTAGAAAATCTGTTTCCCCTCCCGGCGTGTATCAACGAGGCCGCCTTCGCGCAACACCGTCAATTGTTGCGAAAGGGTTGGCTGATGGACGTTCACCTGCTGCTCAAGCTGGCCGACCGAGTATTCATTTTCCATCAGAGCGCAAGCGATTTTCAGTCTCACTGGATGGGCCAATGATTTGAGGTAACTGATAACTTCAGACACCTGCGGCGTATCCGAAGCCAGGCTTTCAACTTCGAAGGCGGCACTGCTTGCTGCGTATGTCATAACCAACTCCATCCGAGACAGCGGTCCTGTGCGTGCCAAGCCATGGTCAGTATGACCGCTTTGACATGCGCGATGCTTTGGCTCTCTTTTGACTGGCACCCCGAATGATGCTTCCGGTGTCAGGGCGCCAGAGAGCTCAAACCCTGCCCGCCATACATGTAACGATAATGTACAGCGCCAGACACGACAATATACTAAAATTAGAGTATAGATGTCGGAGGATGGGCTATTGGGACACCATTTCCTTCATTTTTTTAGAAAATTTAGAATATCTTCAGTCAATCTCTGATTGTGGAATGCGAATAACCCGTGAGGCGCGCCTTCATACTCAATCAGTTCTGCACCGCGTCGCTCACCGATCCGGTAAAGACGCCCACGCCGTAAAAGCTTTTGAAGAAAACACGGAAGAATTGCGCCCGATCTTCTCTCATGCCGTCGGTCATTTCGGCAAACTTTGTCTCGGAAGTGCCTCCTGGATTGTCTTCAGTCTTCAGCATGAAGGGAACAACCGAAGCTACGAGCGCTGCCTTGACCACGCCTCTTCCGCCATGGCGCGACATGTAGCGCGCCACTTCCCCGCCACCCATCGAAAATCCGACGAGTGTTACGTCTGACAGGCCAAGCGTTGCGATGACATCAGCAAGATCGTCCCAGGTGTCTGAGGTCAGAGGCCAGCCATGAAGCAGAACGATCGGGTGACCCTGCCCCCAATCCTTTACGTAAAGTTCTGCGCCGGTCCGGGTCTTGATCATGGTCATCGGGGGATCCTTTCACTGGATTGCCCATTCAACGCGTTGCCGTGATCAGCGTTCCGTCCTAACCCTACCGAAGCTTTTCGCGATTGAGCAGCGCCCATTGCAGCAGCATGATCGTCTTGCCGTCGAGGATCTCGCCACTCTCCACCATGATCAAAGCTTGCGAGAGCGGCACTTCTAGTACCTCGATATCCTCGTTCTCTTCCTCCAGACCGCCACCGTCAGAAATCCGGTCTTCCACATCGATCAGCGCAACATAGAAGTGGATGAGCTCTGTCACCGCACCGGGCGACATGAAGCATTTGAACAGAAAGCGCACATCGCGCACCTGATAGCCGGTTTCTTCAATCGCTTCGCGGCGAATGGCCTCTTCCGGATGCTCGCCGTCCAGAAGGCCTGCCGGAGTCTCGATCAGCAACCCATCAGTCTCGTTCATATAGGCAGGCATACGGAACTGACGGACAAGAACCACCAGATCCCGCTTCGGATCGTACAGCAAGATCGTCGCGCCATTGCCCCGATCATAGACTTCGCGGTCCAGTCTGCTCGTCTTGCCGTTGCGACCCGTATAGTCGAAGCTGACCTTGTGGAGAAAATACCAGTTGTCGGAAAGTAGCTTCTTCTCGACGATGGTCACTTCGGGTCGCACTGGATGCGTCATGCCATTTCCTTCTTGAGCCACACCCGATTGTCGTGAACGGCGGCGCCGCCGTAGGGTGCTACCGGATCGGCTCCGGTCAGTACGTTGATTCCTTCACCGTCCAGATGCGCACCATTCGGCCAGAGCCCTTCGGCAATCAGCACGCCGCGCCGGGCAGTCGCGACGATCTTGACGTGGATGCGCAGGTCCCCTCGCCGGTTGCCGATACGGACAACGCTGCCGTCCTCAAGGCCATGGTTGGCAGCGTCATCCGGGTGAACCATCACCTCCGGACGCCCCTCCTTGTCGCGCGAGGTTTTTGTCTCCGCAAATGTGGAATTCAGGAAGTTGCGCGCAGGTGATGTGGCCAGCCGGAAAGGATGCTCTTCATCAGTCATTTCGATAACATTGACCTGATCGGGGAATGTCGGAAGCTCCGCGTGGGGGCCGAGCGGACCGATGCTGGCTGGCGTCTTGTTGGGGGATGGACCGTTCGCCCAATCGGGCCTGAAGCGGAACTTCCCATCCGGATAACCGAAGCCGTTCAGATAATGAGACTCCTCAAAGCCCGGCTGACAGTCGATCCACTTGTCCACCAGCAACTGGTCGTAGCCCGGATAGCCATTCGGCAGCAGCATACGGTCGATATGTTCGCGTTCGCTCAAGCCGAAGCCCGGATAGTGGTCCACGCCAAGACGCCTGGCGAGTTCCTCAATGACGAAGAGATTGGTGCGCACGGTGGCCGGTGGCTCGACCAGTTTCGGACCAAGAAGAATGTGGTTCTGACCGCCAGCGCGGTACAGATCATCATGCTCAACGAACATCGTCGCAGGCAAAACGATATCGGCCACCTGCGCGGTATCTGTCATGAAATGCTCGTGGACGGCGACAAACAGGTCATTACGCAGAAAACCCTGCCGCACCAGCCGCTGCTCCGGCGCGATGTTCATCGGATTGGTATTCTGAATCAGAAGCGCAGTCACTGGTCCGCGATGGCGCAGCGCCACCGGGTCGCCTGTCAGAACGCGACCAATCTGGGATTGGTCGAGCATACGGATATCGGGGTCGACATAGGCCGTGCCCATCAGTTCGCGCTTGTCGAGCAGAAAGAGTTCACCATTGTTGTGAAAGGCGCCCCCGCCCTCGTACTGCCAGGAGCCGAGCACCGTGGCGATAGAAAGCGCAGCATGCATCGAGACCGTCCCGTTGCGCTGGCGCGTAAAGCCATAGCCCAGGCGGAAGAAGCTTTTCTTGGTCGTACCTACCAGACGCGCAAAGGCCTCGATCTCCTCGACCGAAAGCCCGGTGATGTCGGACGCCCATTCCGGCGTCTTCGCCTGAAGATGCGCTTCCAATCCCGCTGGATCGTCGGCAAATTTCGCCATGTACTCCCGGTCGGCGTAACCATCGCGGAAGGCGATGTGCATGACGGCGCAGGCAAGCGCCGCATCCGTGCCGGGCTTCAGAATGATCTTCACATCCGCCTGCTTCATCGTCGGGCTGTCGTAGATGTCGATAACGACGATCTTCGCGCCCCGCTCCTTGCGCGCCTTCACCGCATGGGTCATGACGTTGACTTGGGTCGCTACGGGATTCGTACCCCAGATCACCACGCAATCGGATTTCGCCATTTCACGCGGGTCAGGACCACGCAAAGCGCCCGTTCCCAGCACATAGCCTGTCCAGGCCATATTGGTGCAGATGGAGCCGAAGAAGCCCGAATAACGCTTGGCGTGGCGAAGACGCTCGATTGAATCGCGCTGTACCTGCCCCATGGTGCCGGCATAGAAATAGGGCCAGATCGCCTCACTACCATTCTGGGCCTCAGCTTTCACGAAGGCTTCGGCAATCTCATCGAGTGCTGCGTCCCAGGAGATCTCCTGCCAGCTGCCTTCCCCCTTTGCTCCCTTGCGGCGCTTCGGCGCCAGCAACCGCTCCGGGTGGTAGAGGCGCTCCGCGTAGCGAGCGACCTTGGCGCAGATGACGCCAGCGGTATAGGTGTTGGCATTGGCCCCGCGCACACGCCCAATCCGACCATCATCGGTCAGATCCACTTCCAGCGCGCAGGCCGAGGGACAGTCATGCGGGCATACGGTGGCTTTGGCCATATGACCGACGGTGTTTTTCAGGGAAATCGGAGTCGCAAGGTTCATGCCATTCCTATAGGACATGCAGAAGCTTGCAGAAAGCGGCATTTGCGTTCCATCAAATCTATTGAAATTATCCAGCAGGGTTTCGAATGAACTATCGGCACATCTATCACGCAGGCAATTTTGCCGATGTTCTCAAACATGCAGTTCTGACACTGCTGATCCGCCATATGCAGAAGAAGGATAAGGCATTCCGCGTTCTGGATACCCACGCCGGTATTGGGCTCTACGACCTTTCTTCGGAAGAAGCGCAGAAGACGGGCGAGTGGCGGGATGGTATTGGCCGCTTGCTGGAAGCCGATCTGGACAGCCAGGTTGCTAGTCTTCTGCAGCCCTATCTTGACGCGGTTCGCGCTGAAAATCCCGTAGGTGGACTTACCTATTATCCCGGCTCCCCTCGTTTGGCGCGCAACCTGTTTCGTCCACAGGATCGGCTTGCGGCGATGGAACTGCACCCCGATGATTACCGCCGCCTGGCTCGCCTGTTCGAGGGCGATTTTCAGGTGCGCGTCACGGAGCTGGATGGATGGCTCTCGCTTGGTGCGCATCTTCCTCCGAAGGAGAAACGCGGCATCGTGCTGGTAGACCCGCCCTTCGAGATCGATGGAGAATACGAACGGCTTGTTCAGGGACTGGCAACGGCCTATCGTCGCTTTTCCGGTGGCACCTATTGCCTTTGGTATCCGCTGAAAAAAGGCGCGCCGATCCGGCGTTTCCATGAGGAATTGCAGGCACTGGACATTCCCAAGATGCTTTGCGCCGAGCTTTCAGTGAAAAGTGACCGGGATGGCACCGGTCTTTCCGGCTCTGGCCTCATCATCGTCAACCCACCCTTCACGCTGAAAGATGACCTTCATCGTCTTCTGCCAGCACTTAAGGATCTGCTTGCTCAGGATCGTTTTGCGTCCACACGTGCATTCTGGTTGCGTGGCGAAGAACGCATAGAAACTTAGTCGTCAGTCGCGAGGGAACGGTGCTTGACCCGGCACGCACGCCGGGACATCTTCTCCGTGCATCGGAGATTTGATTCATGTTCCGTTCTATTTTTCCAAAACTGATTGCCCTGACTGCCCTCGTTGCAAGCACATTCGCCACCGCACCGCCGACTCTCGCGGAGGACAAGGCCGGAGCCTTTGATTTCTACGTTCTGGCCCTGTCCTGGTCACCCACCTTCTGCTCAGGCGAGCGAGGACAGAAGAGCCCGCAGCAATGTGGCACCGACAAGAAATTCTCCTTCATCGTCCATGGGCTTTGGCCGCAGAATGAAAGTGGTTATCCCCAATCCTGCGCCAGTTCCGAACCACGAACAGTGCCGGATGCCGTTGGACGCCCCTATTTCGACATCATGCCGTCCATGGGCCTCATCGGGCACCAATGGCGCAAGCATGGAACCTGTACGGGCCTTTCCCAGAAGGAGTATCTGGAAAAAATCCGCAGCGCCTACAACAAGGTCAAGCTGCCGCAGGATCTGACCGCTCTCACGACCGCCGGGACTTTCTCGGCCGAGGCCATCGAGCAGAAATTCACCGAGATCAATCCGGGGCTCACCGCAGACTCCATTGCTGTCAATTGCGAAGCTTCCAAGCTTGAGGAGCTGCGAATCTGCATGACCAAGGATCTGGGATTCCGCCCCTGCACGCAGGTTGACCGGGGTGGCTGCAAGATCAAACGCATCACCGTGCCGCCGGCACAGTAAACTGTAAGGAACTGCCATGAAATTGCTTGTGTCTCCCACTTCCCCCTACTCCGCGAAATGCCGCATGGCGGCGCGCCATCTTGCACTCGGGGTCGAAGAAGTTCGTGTCGACACCAATGCCGAACCGCCGGAACTCATCGATAACAACCCACTGGGCAAGATCCCGGTCCTGCTCCGCGAAGGCCAGAAGCCTGTTTACGATTCTGTTGCCATCATGCAATTCTTCAACCGCCAGTCTGGCGGCAAGCTCTATCCGCTAGATGCCGAGGCAAGAACCGAAGCGGAAGTGCTAGAGGCGCTGGCCGATGGCATCACGGATTGCCTGCTCGCCATCATCTATGAAGGTCGGTTCCGGCCCGAGGACAAGGTCGAGCAGTCCTGGATCGACAAGCAGTGGAGCAAGGTGACACGGGGCCTGGATTATCTCGAGGCCAACCTTGCGGTCGTTGGCGACAGCCTGCACGGCGGCCACTTCGCGCTGGCTGCACTGATTGGCTATCTTGATCTGCGCTTTGCTGGCAAATGGGCGGATGGCAGGCCGAAGCTTGCTTCGTGGCCAGAACAATTTTCGAAGCTGTTCCCTGAGTTCGCGAGTGTGAAACCCGCCGCCTGATCACGGCTAAAAAAAAGCGGCCGAAGGTTTCCCTCCGACCGCTTCTTGATCCAGATTACGCGGATCAGAACTTGACGCCGATACCAACCTTGACCGAGTGGTCGTCGAAGCCGCGCGAGAAGTTCGTGCCGCCGAGGTTGTAATCCTTGTCCTGGTAGTCCGTGTAACGATACTCAACGCGAGCGGTGATGTTCTTCGTTACCATGGTTTCGACGCCGGCACCGACCGTGTAGCCGAGAGCCGTGTTGCTGTCAGTACCGCTAGCGTTCGAGACTTCGTGGTCAGCAGCCGCCAGACCAGCTGTGCCGTAGATCATGAAGGGGTTCAGATCGTAACCAACGCGAGCACGAACAGAGCCGTTCAGCTTTTCCTTGCCAACGGTGCCGTTGCCTGCAGCGCCCTTCTGACCGTTGTAGCCGAGGTCCGCTTCAGCACCGTATACGATCTGGCCGCTCTGCCAGTTGTAGCCACCGAATACGCCGCCGCCTGCGCCGTCAGCGTCGGTGTGGCTGGAGCCACCCTTGAACTTGCCCATGTCGTACGAGCCGTAACCACCGAGGTAGAAACCAGACCAGTTGCCCACAGGTGCTGCAGTTTCGACGGCAGCCGGTGCTTCCGGAACCTGGGTGACAGCATCAGCCGCATGGGCCGAAACAGCGATGAGGCCGGCGGCAGATGCCATGAGTGTCGCGATAAGAGTACGCATACTTAATTCTCCTTTTCAGTGCCGTGAGGGAGAAGCTGCCTTTGTCTACAGCAGGCTTTTGGTTTCCCGTCGCGTTGACAGTGAAATTGGTGGGGAAATGAGGAATTGAAAGTACCGAAATGTGAATTGATTGTGGCAGAGCGATGGCTGAATCTGGATGTTGCTTGGATGCAACATGCATTTTATTAACCATAACGAAGTGTATACGTCAGATCTGCATAAGATCTATTATTCACAGGCGCGTGAATACATCAATAAATCCATGTATAATAAAATGAAGCCGCTTTCCCGATCTATCCGTAGGCATGCGCCGTAAAGCTCAATTATGAATAAGCGTCAGTGAAAACTCATTAAAATGCGAGTGACCGCGTGAACAAAAGACAAACCATACTTGTGACCGGCGGCGCCAGGCGCATGGGTCGCGCAATTTGCGAAGATCTTGCCCGTCACGGGCACGCCGTTGCGATCCACGCGAACTCCTCGCTCGCCGAAGCGGAAGCCCTTGCCGCAAAGCTTCGAGATCAGGGATGCCAAGCCGTAGCTTTGCAGGCCGATCTGCTGGACGACCGGCAGACCGGAATGCTGATCAGCAGAGCTGCTGCGGAACTCGGCCCCCTTACCGGCCTTGTGAATAGTGCCTCGATATTCCTCAAGGATGAGCCGGATCGCTTCGAACCGGATATCTTCGACAAGCATTTTGCGATTCATGTCCGGGCTCCGTCCATTCTTTCGGCTGGTCTGCTGGCACAGTTGCCGGAGCGCGAGACCGGGCTCATCGTCAACATCATCGATCAGCGTGTCTGGAAGCTGACTCCTCAGTTCTACTCCTACACCCTTTCCAAGGCCGCACTGTGGACCGCGACCCAGACGCTTGCACAGGCCTATGCGCCGCGCATCCGTGTCAATGGTATTGGCCCCGGCCCCTCCTTCAAAAGCGAACGCCAGGCGGAAGAAGATTTCGCCAAGCAGATTGCCGGTCTGCCGTTGAAGCAAGGTCCGTCACAGGGTGAATTCGGTCGAACGATCCGTTTTCTTTTTGACACTCCGTCCATCACGGGCCAAATGATAGCCTTGGATGGTGGCCAGCATCTGGCCTGGGAAACGCCTGATGTGGCGGAGATCATTGAATGAATGGAACGAAACTGCCTGACGGCGGCGTTCTCTACGACGAATCAGATGACGATGAAGACGACGTAATCCAGCCGGAAGCGGAAGCGGCGTCATCGCTGTCTGGCGTCCAGTGGAACGAGGGCTGGAAGAACGAGTCGGGCCTCAAGGGCGCCGACCTTATTGCCGAGTTCGTGAAGCATTTGCCAAACGCACCGGGCGTTTATCGCATGTTCAACGAAGCAGGCGATGTGCTGTATGTGGGCAAGGCCCGCAGCCTGAAGAAGCGGGTCTCGAATTATGCGCAAGGTCGGGTTCATTCCAACCGTCTGTCGAAGATGGTGCGCGAAACCACGCAGATGGAGTTCGTGACCACCCGAACGGAAACTGAAGCCCTGCTTCTGGAAGCAAACCTCATCAAGCGGCTGCGCCCTCGCTTCAACGTTCTTTTGCGCGACGACAAAAGCTTTCCCTACATCATGATCACGGGCGATCATCGGGCACCGGCCATCTACAAGCATCGCGGCGCGCGGGCCCGCAAGGGCGACTACTTCGGTCCGTTTGCCTCGGCCAGTGCGGTTGGTCGTACGATTAACTCCCTGCAGCGAGCCTTCCTGCTGCGAACCTGCACCGATAGCGTCTTTGAAAGCCGCACCCGTCCGTGTCTTCTGTTCCAGATCAAGCGCTGCTCCGGACCCTGCACGCATGAGATCAGCGATGCGGACTACGGGCTTCTGGTGCAGGAAGCGAAGGACTTCCTGTCCGGCAAGAGCCAGAGCGTCAAGGCGACCATCGCCAGCCAGATGGCAGAGGCCTCTGCCGATCTGGATTTCGAACGTGCCGCCGTCTATCGCGACCGGCTGGCGTCGCTCAGCCATGTTCAAAGCCATCAGGGCATCAACCCTGCTGGCGTTGAAGAAGCCGATGTCTTTGCGATTTATCACGAAGGCGGATTGACCTGCATTCAGGTCTTCTTCTTCCGGGCGGGCCAGAACTGGGGCAACCAGGCCTATTTCCCCAAGGCGGACCCGCAGCTTCACGGCTCGGAAGTTTTGAACGCCTTCCTTGCTCAGTTCTACGACGACAAGCCAGTTCCGCGTCAGATCCTTCTATCTGAAACGATCGACGAACAGACTCTGCTTGCGGACGCGCTGAGTGAGAAGGCCGGATACAAGGTCACCATCTCCGTGCCACAGCGCGGGGAGAAAAAGGATCTCAGCGACCATGTGCTTGCCAATGCGCGCGAAGCTCATGGACGCCGTCTCGCAGAAACGGCATCGCAAGAGCGGCTGCTGAAGGGTTTCGCGGAAACCTTTGCCCTGCCCTATGTGCCGCGCCGGATCGAGATCTACGATAACTCCCACATCATGGGTACGAATGCCGTGGGCGGCATGGTAGTTGCCGGACCGGAAGGCTTCGTCAAAAGCCAGTACCGCAAGTTCAATATCAAATCGACCGACATTACCCCCGGCGATGACTTTGGCATGATGCGCGAGGTGATGACACGGCGCTTCTCCCGTCTTCTGAAGGAGGAAGGTTTGCCGGATCGATCGAGCGCCCCTTCGCCGGAAGATGCGGCAGATGCTGGCTTCCCAGCATGGCCGGATGTCATCCTCATAGACGGCGGTCAGGGGCAGATGTCTGCGGTGCGCAAGATTCTCGATGAGCTTGGTATCAGGCAGGTCATCACGGCCATTGGCGTTGCCAAAGGCGTTGACCGCGACGCGGGGCGCGAACGATTCTTTGCCGATGACCGCAGTGATTTTTCATTACCGCCGCGGGATCCGGTCCTTTATTTCATCCAACGCCTTCGGGACGAGGCTCACCGTTTTGCAATCGGCTCTCACAGGGCGCGTCGCAAGAAAGAGATGGTCAAAAATCCGCTCGACGAGATTTCAGGCATCGGACCATCGCGGAAGCGGGCTCTTCTACAGCATTTCGGAACCGCAAAAGCCGTCTCCCGGGCCGGAATAACCGATCTGATGACGGTGGAGGGAATTTCGGAGTCGGTCGCGAAACAGATCTACAATCACTTTCATGAAAATAGGTCAGGCTGAGTTTGGACCGATACGCTCAACTCAAGAATTTTGGGTTGACGCTTTAAGTCCGAAGCATCACTTAAAGGCAATTGCAACTGACAGGTTGACCATGGCATCGCGCGCACTGAACATTCCCAATCTTCTGACCTATGCGCGTATCGTAGCCGTACCGGTCGTCGTGGCGTGCTTTTTTGTCGAGGGGCGCCTCGAAAGCTCCGATGTGGCGCGTTGGACCGCTCTCGCAATCTTCGTTGTTGCCTCAATTACAGACTATCTCGACGGTTATCTGGCGCGTATCTGGAACCAGACGTCAAATATCGGGCGCATGCTGGATCCGATTGCCGACAAACTGCTGGTTGCTTCCGTCCTTTTGCTGATGGCAGCGGATGGCACGATTGCGGGTTGGTCACTGTGGGCGGCTATAACCATTCTCTGCCGGGAAATTCTGGTGTCGGGCCTGCGGGAATATCTGGCCGCACTGAAGGTCGCCGTGCCTGTCACACGCATTGCCAAGTGGAAAACGACCTTGCAGATGGTCTCTATCGCCTTCCTGCTGGCAGGCGATGCCGGTGACAAGGTTCTGCCCTACACAACCGAGATCGGACGCGCCTTCCTGTGGATCGCGGCCATTCTCACGATCTACACCGGCTATGATTATTTCCGTGCTGGCCTCAAGCATGTGGTGGAAGAAGAATGAAGGTGAAGCTCGTCTATTTTGCCTGGGTTCGGGAGCGGATTGACAAGCCGGAAGAGGAAATCGAGGTTCCGGAAACAGTCGTGACAGGTCGTGATCTGTTGAATCACCTGAAGACCTTGGGCGAAGAATACGAAGCAGCACTTCAGTATCCGGACGTCATCCGCCTCGCCATCAATCAGGAACACGTCGACCACGACGAACCGATCACCGGCGCACGCGAAATCGGCATATTCCCACCGATGACGGGTGGATAAGAAAATGGTGGCACTGAAGCCCTTAATCCGTGTCCAGCGCGAAGATTTCGACCTGAAAACCGAGATCGCGACATTGACAGAAGGGCGACAGGACATTGGTGCCGTCGTGACGTTCACCGGCCTCTGCCGCGATGAAGGCGGAAGTCTGAACGCTCTTGAACTGGAGCACTACCCCGGCATGGCGGAAGCGGAAATGGCCCGCATCGCCGAACTGGCAATCGCACGCTTTTCCCTTCTCGGCCTCTCAGCCGTCCATCGCTACGGCAAGATAGCACCCGGTGAGAATATCGTGCTTGTCATTGCAGCCGCATCCCATCGGCAGGCAGCCTTCGACGGCGCGAATTTTGTCATGGATTTTCTAAAGACGGCAGCTCCCTTCTGGAAGAAGGAGCACCTTGCGAATGGCTCTACGGGCAACTGGGTCGTGGCCAAGGATGCCGATGACGCCGCGCGCGACAAATGGCTTAAACCATAGGCTTTTGCTGACGCGTCATTACCAGAAGCAGAGCGAGCAGGGAAATCAGGGCCGCATCCCGCCAGGCCAATGGTGCAAAGGCACTCCAGAAGGTTTCACCAAAGGCAAAGACGGCAGCACCCACTGCTGAACGCCACGGGTGAAGATGTCCGCCCGCGGCGGAAATCAGAACAATCTTCAGCCCGAATATCAATCCGGCACCGAAGCCCATCGTTCCATAATGCATGGTGGCCAGAACGCCACCCAGTCCCGCCAGTAGCGCGCTCAACGCATAGGTTTGTGTACACATCGCCTGGGAGTTCACGCCGCACATTTCCGCCGCCAGCCTGTCCTGCGACACGGCCCTCCAGTTTCGACCCCATTGTGAGAGCGCCACAAATGCGGCTGCCGACACGAGCAGCACCAGCACTGTGGCGGTGTTTGCCAGTTGCAACACGGTCAATGCCACGGGCGACCGGAGTTTTGGCAGAACGGCAATGCTTTGGTTGAGAAAGGGCGGCAGCCAGAGTTCCTGTGTTCCAGAGGCAAGCCGCGCGCTCTCCATCAACACCAGCAAAAGCCCAAGTGACGCGACCGTGAAGGCATTCGGAGAAACCGCCGAGAGTGGCGCTGCGATCCGATGACCTATGATAACGCCCAATGGCAGGACGACGAGGAGCGTTAGAACGGCTCCGACGGACAGCGACGCGGTAAAGGTCAGGAACAGGATGTTCCATCCGGCATGGGCCCCAAGCAGGAATGCATGACCGGAAAAGGCGAACAGCGCGCCGTAGGTGAGATCTGCCCGTTTGGTCAGAGCAAAAGACAGGGCGTAGCCGAATGCAAGGAGCGCATAGAGCGCGGACAGCGGCACCGCGTTTGCAAATTGTTGAAGCGCGTAGTCCATGCCCGTCCTCCAGGTTCAAAGATATAACTGGTAAAATTGCTTTTGCCAGTTATATTTCCGCTATGAGTTTTTCTTGGACACCCCATCGTTTCGTCGGTGGCGCCCTGGCACTGGATGTTGCCAACAGTGTCATTCTGCGCATGGACCCCGCACGCAGCGTGGATCGCTTCGCTGTGCCAGAGCAATTGGCGGGTTTTGCGGACGCAGCCAGCCTGCTTTCCGCAGAGCGAGACAGTTGGGAGCAGTTGCGACCGGTTCAATCGGGGAATGAGCAGACCTTTCTGACATTCCGCGAGGCGGTTGACCGCCACTTCCGCAGCCTCGCGACGGGTACGTGCGACTCGCTTTTGCTCTCCGACCTGCTGGATCACGGTGCGAAGCTGTTGCGCAGCAACCCCAACGCCGGTTGCCTGGAAGCTGAAACTGTTCATTCAGCCCTGCGGCTGCTCAACCTTCCTGATCCGCAACGTCTGAAGATCTGCGGTCATTGCGGCTGGCTTTTCCTTGACCGCAGCAAGAACAAGAGCCGCTTCTGGTGCGACATGGCGGTCTGCGGCAACCGTACAAAGGCCAGCCGCCATTATCGGCGCAAAAAGTCTGGAGATCTGGAATGATCCGAAAGATGACCGCCTTATGCTTCGCACTGGCTCTGCTGCCGGCTTGCCAGCGAGAGACGGAAGACAAAATAGCCGAGTTCAGCGGTCATATTTTCGTTTTCAACTACCGGCTTTCGAAGGCGAACTATGTCGTTACTCTCAGGCCTCTGGAACAGCCGTTAAGGGCGGGAGTTGCAACGGCCTATTTCGACAACCCGCGCGGTGGCGATCCCCTCGTAACTCGCCAAACACTGTATCCCAACATGACGAAGATCGTTCTGGAAAGCCCCGACCTCCAATGCGTCAAGGAAGGCAAGACATACCACGTCAGGGTGGAGATCGCGGATTCGGAGGGGAAGGCTCGCCAGGCACTCGAAACCGATGTCATCGCAACTATCGATCAGAGCGTCCTTCCGGCCAATTCCTTGGTGGTTGGACCGGCCTATGACCTCAATCCGAAGGTGTTCAAGCCGTATGACAATGTCGATCTTTCGCCCATACAGGGATGTCCTGCCTAGGGTTTGGTGAAGAGATCACCTTGTCTCGTTACAAGCTTCCCGATACATCATATCCATAGATGAAGGGGAGCGATGCATCACAATGTTTGAAGGTTTGTCCGCATTTCCAACCACGCCGACCAATGCTGACGGAGAGGTCGATAGCGCCGCTTTGACCCGCGTCCTGGACCGACTGGCGGAGGCGAAAGTAGGGTCAATCGGATTGCTCGGCAGCACCGGTGCCTACGCTTACCTTGCCCGCGAAGAGAGACGCCGTGCGGTTGAGGTTGCGAAGGAAACCATTGGTAAGCGCGTTCCGCTTCTCGTCGGCGTGGGAGCATTGCGGACAGATCATTCCCAACAGTTGGCACGAGATGCGGAGGCGGCGGGAGCCGATTCGCTCTTGCTGGCGCCGGTCTCTTATGCGCCCCTCACGCAGGAAGAGGTTTATCAGCATTTCGTTTCGGTATCGAATGCGACCGGTCTGCCAATCGTGATCTACAACAACCCGACAACGACGAGATTTCAGTTCAGCCCAGACCTCATCCAGAGGCTGGCGTCCGTTCGCAACATAACGGCCATCAAAATGCCGCTGCCGGGTGAGACCTCTTTCGCAGATGAAATCAAGGGCTTGCGCGCGATTGCTCCATCCGGCTTCAGCATAGGCTACAGCGGAGACTGGGGTGCGGCGGATGCCCTGCTGGCCGGCGCCGATGCATGGTATAGTGTTGTCGCAGGTCTCCTCCCGAAGCCAGCGCTGGCTTTGACACGGGCTGCGTTCGCAGGAAACCAAGCCGAGGCAGAGCGGCTGAATGCGTTGTTCGAGCCCCTATGGTCGCTGTTCAAGGAGTTTGGCAGCTTCCGCGTCATGTACGCCATCGGCTCGCTGCTCGGTCTGTTTGAGGCAGAGCCTCCACGCCCCGTACTGCCCGTTCCCGCAAGCGCCAGACCTCGCATCGAGGCGGCACTCGACGGCTTGCGCTAAATATGAAAAGCCGCCCGCGATATCTCGCGGACGGCTTTGAAATTCGCTTTTCAGTTCGGTTGATCAGCCGACGATTTCGGTTTCAGCGAACCAGTAAGCGATTTCCTGAGCGGCTGTTTCCGGGGCATCGGAGCCGTGAACCGAGTTCTCACCGATGGAGAGAGCGAAGGTCTTGCGGATGGTGCCTTCAGCAGCCTGAGCCGGGTTGGTTGCACCCATGATTTCGCGGTTCTTCAGGATCGCGTTCTCGCCTTCCAGAACCTGAACGACCGTCGGGCCGGAGGTCATGCCTTCGACGAGTTCACCGAAGAAAGGACGTTCCTTGTGAACAGCGTAGAAGCCTTCAGCTTCGCGCTTGCTCATCCAGACGCGCTTGGAAGCAATGACGCGCAGGCCATTTTCTTCGAAAACCTTGGTGATAGCGCCCGTCAGGTTACGCTTGGTTGCGTCCGGCTTGATCATGGAGAAGGTGCGTTCAATCGCCATTGCCTGAAATTCCTCAGTTGTAGGGATAAGTGGGCGGTGTTTAGCCGCCCCGATTCGCGAAAACAAGAGGGTTTCGGCAATTTCACGCAGCCGTCATACGTCAGAGATGAGAAGTATCACCTTCAGGCGACCGCCCTGCCCTTTGCGCCATGCAGGTCCAGGCATCGCTCGAACCATTCAGCAACCGAATGGTCCTTCGAAATCGCAAGCGAACCCGTCGTAATTCGCAACCACTGGAGCGCGCCAAACAGAATATAGTCAGCAAACAGAGGCGCCTCACCACCCAGGTATGGTTGAAACTTCAGCATATGCCGCATTGGCTCCAGTTGAGCAGTCAGATCGGATATCGCCTGCAGACGACCGGCCTCGAATTCCTCCAGCCTGCGACCCAACCTCTCTTCGCGGCTGGTGCGGAAATAGGTCTGGTCTTTCTCGTCCAGCATGTCGTGGATGTCCTTGATCGCAATCCGCGAAAGCACAGGATGGACCAGCATTTGCGAATATCCCTCGACAAAGCGCGCCAGTGCCTTGCCACCTTCACCGCCAAACAGCGTGGGGCGGTTGGGATAGGTATCCTCCAGATAAACGGCGATATCGAAGCTGTCACGGATCAGGAGATCACCGTCGCGCAAAACCGGGACAGTTTTGGAGAACCCGTTTTCCAGCTTGGGTACTTCAGTAAACGGCACCGGCCGCTCGATATACTCAAGCCCCTTATGCTCAAGAGCCATGACAATCTTCCAGCAGTGCGGCGAAAAAGGCCTGTTCACATCGCGACCGCAGAGCGAGTAGAGAATTCGGGTCATTCTGGGCTCCTGGTTTTTCCCGGCATACATAGTGGTCTTGGCGCAATCGTCGATCAAATGAGATAATTTCATGGATCCCATAAGACACACTTCTAAATCGAAGTGATAGCCTGCACGCTGTTTTGAGGGAGCATAGAATGTTGAAGCATTTCCGGATGTTTGCGCGCTACAATAGCTGGGCAAATACAAAGCTGTATAATGCCTGCGAGGAACTGAGCGACGAAGAACTCAGAGCAGACAAGGGCGCCTTCTTCGGTTCGGCGCATCGCACCCTCAACCACCTCCTTGCTGCAGACCGGATCTGGCTCAAACGCTTCACCGGAACCGGAGACGCGCCGACGACGCTCGATGATGTTCTTCATGAGGATTTTGCTGCTTTGCGCGAAGCGCGCGAGACGGAAGACAGACGAATCATCAGCTGGATTGATGAGATCACGGACGCAGATCTGGCTGCCACGATTTCCTATTCACCAATCGCTTCTCCCGAAAGGATCGTGCAGCCGCTCGGTCCAATCCTCTCCCATGTCTTCAATCACCAGACTCATCATCGTGGGCAGGTGCACATGATCCTGACATGTCTCGGTCGACCTTCGCTCGCTCTCGATCTGATCTATTTCCTCCGAGGCGAAGGGGCTCGCTGGCAATAGACGAGTGGATGCCAGACCTCTTGCGCATATCGTAAACTTCGGCCAAAACCGCGGCCATGATTACGATTACCGATCTTTCTGCACGCGTTGCAGGTCGCCTCCTTCTTGATCACGCCAGCGTCAGCCTTCCCACCGGCACGAAGGCTGGGCTTGTGGGCCGCAATGGAGCGGGCAAGTCCACGCTCTTTCGCGTCATCACCGGCGAGATGGCCTCCGAAAGCGGCTCTGTATCTCTCCCAAAGAATGCGCGGATCGGTCAGGTCGCACAGGAGGCCCCCGGCACCGAGGATCCGTTGATTGAAATCGTTCTGGCAGCCGACAAGGAACGGACGGCTCTTCTGAAGGAAGCGGAAGCTGCGACGGACCCGAACCGGATAGCTGAAATCCAGATGCGCCTCGTCGACATCGATGCGCATTCTGCGGAAGCTCGCGCGGCCAGCATTCTGGCGGGTCTCGGTTTCGACGCTGAAGCACAGGCGCGCCCGGCCTCTTCGTTTTCCGGCGGATGGCGCATGCGCGTGGCGCTGGCGGCGGTTCTCTTCTCGCAGCCGGATCTCTTGCTCCTGGACGAGCCGACAAACTATCTCGATCTTGAAGGCACGCTGTGGCTTGAGGATTATGTGCGGCGCTATCCGCATACCGTCGTCATCATCAGCCACGATCGCGATCTTCTGAACAACGCCGTGAACGCCATTGTCCACCTCGACCAGAAGAAGCTGACCTTCTATCGAGGCGGCTACGACAGCTTCGAGCGACAGAAAGCGGAAAACGACGAACTGCAGATGAAGGCCAAGGCGAAAAATGACGCCGCCCGCAAGCATCTGCAAAGCTTCATCGACCGTTTCCGGGCGAAGGCCACGAAGGCGCGTCAGGCCCAGAGCCGCATCAAGGCGCTGGAGCGTATGGGCACTGTCGCGGCGGTCATCGAGGATCACGTTCAACCAATCACATTTCCAGAACCTGAGAAGCAACCGTCTTCGCCCATTGTCGCGATCGACAAGGGCGTCGTGGGTTATGAGCCAGACAAGCCTATTCTGAAGGGGATAAACCTACGGATCGACAACGATGATCGCATAGCTCTGCTCGGCTCGAACGGTAACGGCAAGTCAACATTCGCGAAGTTCATTTCCGGGAGGCTGGAAGCGCAAGCCGGTAATCTGCGCGTAGCCCCGAACCTCAAGATCGGCTTCTTCGCACAACACCAGTTGGACGATCTCATACCGGAACAATCGCCTGCCGATCATGTGCGCAGGCTGATGCCGGATCAGCCGGAAGCTAAGGTTCGCGCCCGCGTGGCCCAGATGGGCCTGGCAACAGAGAAGATGGACACTGCCGCCAAGGATCTCTCCGGGGGCGAAAAGGCACGCCTGCTCATGGGGCTTGCCGCGTTTCATGCTCCAAACCTGCTCATTCTCGATGAGCCGACGAACCATCTGGATATTGACAGCCGCAGGGCGCTCATCGAAGCGCTGAATGATTACAATGGCGCCGTCATCCTCATCTCCCACGATCGCCATCTGATTGAGGCAACCGTGGATCGGCTGTGGTTGGTCAACGGTGGGACGGTTGCGCCATTCGACGGCGATCTGGAAGACTACCGCGCTATCGTTGTCGCTTCGTCGCGTAAGAAAGACGAAAAATCTGCAACGGATGTTGAAGATGTTGTCTCCAAGTCCGATCAGCGGAAGGCGAATGCCGAGAAGCGCGCATCCCTCGCTCCGCTCAAGAAGCGGATCAACGAGGCTGAAGCACTGACGGCAAAGCTTGAAAAGCTGATCCAGGCTCTGGACGTTGAACTGGCAGATCCCAAGCTTTACGAGAAATCACCTGCCAAGGCGGCTGAGAAAGCAAAACAACGCAGCGATGCTGCCGCCAAACTTGCTGAAACAGAAGAACTCTGGCTCGAACTTTCGTCCCAGTATGAAGAAGCTCTTTCTTCGTAAATTGAAGAAGCGATCTCAAAATATGACTATCAATCTGTTTCGCCCTCTTGGGACGATACCCGGCGTTCCAACGAAACACTGCAATTGCGTTTTTTGATTGTGTAGAATCTCCATTGCAGCTTTAGGAATATCTTAAATCTTAAGACACATCATGGTTTAGAAAGCAGGCAGAATGCACGCCAAGGTAATGGCTAGGTGCAATCTGCAATTCGTGCATTCTGATACGCATCTCTATGGAAGTACATCATAAACGCGCGCGTTTCGTTGCGTGCGACCTTGGACGTGCCTGCACCGCAACGCGCGATGCATCTGTGCGTCTTACGCCGAGCGAATGATCGCTCGTCTGGTTGTTGTGCGTAACCTCCATGAAGGAGAGGAACGCTTTCCCTGATTGAACTGGACACAAAATGCTTCGGACAATCTCGCTGAAAACGTCCCTGACATCCGCTTTCGTGCTGCTTCTTTGCCTTCTGCTCCTTCAAGGCGGCTTTGCACTTTCTACCATGCGCAACATCTTCGGGAATGTGGACGGACTGGCGCATGACGCCGTTCCGAGCGTCGACATCACGAACAGGCTGAATATATCCATCGCCAATCTTCGTGGACTGCAAACACGCCATATCCTGACCACTGATCCGCAGGCCATCAAGGATGCAGACGCCGCCCTGAGCAAGGAAGTCAAGAAGCTGAAGGACAGAATGGCGACCTACGCGCCCATGATCTCGCTTGATGTCGAGCGGAAAGCCTTTGCAGGATTTACCGTCGCTGCAGATGAATATCTCAAGCTCAACGACAGGTTAGTTAGTCTGTCGCGCGCAGGCGACAAACAGGCCGCAGCTTCGCTTCTGACCGGCGATATGGTCAAGAGCTACGAGTTGATGGATAATTTTGCCGATGAGTTCCGCGACGCTAACGTCGACCAGGCCAAACGGATGTATGCCGAAAGCGCCATCCAGTTCAATAAATCCCTGATTTCGAATGGGCTTGTGCTGCTGGTAGGCATGATTGCCGGCATCGGAGCCACCATTTTCGTATCACGTGAAGTATCCCTTCCCATCGACCGGATCACCAAGCTTATGCGCAAGCTGGCCAATGCGGAGTTCAATGTCGAAATCCCCTATCTGGACCGGAAGAACGAGATTGGCGACATGGCAAAGGCCGTTCAGATATTCAAGGAAAACGGCATTCGGGTTCAACAGATCGCGGAACAAGAAGCCGCCTTCGGCGAGAAATGCGATGAGCTTCGGCAGGATATCGGCCATATGGTTCAGGCCGCCATTGAAGGAGATTTCTCGCGCCGCATGACGATTACCTACCACTTCAAGGAGCTCAATGCGTTTGCTTCTGGAATGAACGAACTGGTGGGCAACATTGAAGCAGGCCTCTCAGAAACCCGTCGGGTGATGAGCGCGCTTGCAACCGGCGACCTGACAGAGAGCATGCAGGGCAAGTTCAGCGGCGCATTTTTCGAACTGCAGCAGAACGTAAATTCCACGATGGACACGTTGCGAGCGATCGTTTCCGAGGTTCGCTATTCCATCGACCAGATCAATTCCGGCTCAGGCGAATTGCGCTATGCCTCGGACGATCTGGCGAAGCGCACAGAACAGCAGGCTGCAGCCCTTGAAGAAACCTCGTCCGCGCTTGAAGTCATTACATCGGCTCTTCGTCAGTCCACGATGCGGGCGGCAGACGCCGCGAAGAAGGTAGATCATGCCCGCATCAGCACGGAAAATTCCAGCGTCGTCGTGAGTGATGCCATTGCCGCGATGGAACGTATTGAAGTCGCTTCTGGTCAGATCGGTCAAATCATCAACGTCATCGACGAAATTGCCTTCCAGACCAACCTGCTGGCCTTGAATGCAGGGGTCGAGGCCGCCCGCGCGGGCGAAGCCGGCAAAGGTTTTGCGGTCGTTGCACAGGAAGTACGCGAACTTGCCCAGCGGTCCGCCAACGCGGCCAAGGATATCAAGGCGCTCATCACCAAATCAGGCGAGGAAGTGGGCGCTGGAGTAAGACTGGTTACGGCAACGGGCCAGGCTCTTTCCCAAATCCGAACGCATGTGGAAAGCATCAACGAAGAAGTTCATTCCATCGCCAGTTCATCCAACGAACAATCAAGCAGCCTGATGGAAATCAATCAGGCCTTAGGACAGATGGATCAGGTAACCCAGCGCAACGCAGCCATGGTGGAGGAAACGACTGCCAGCACCAACAAGCTTGCGGACGATGCCTACCATCTTTCCAATCTGATTGCCCGCTTCAAGTTGGAGCAAGCTGGCCACAGCGCGCAACCTGGTTTCGCGAACAGTAATTCCCGACCCAGCGGGGTTCCACGGATTGTAAGCAGTAGGGGCTGATAGCGCCCCGAGCCAAAAACGGAACGCCGGGAGCTTAACTGAGGTTTCCCGGCGTGATATTCACAACCCAAACAGGTAGATTTAACTGAATTTTTCTACCTTGCCGATAATTTGAACCTTTTCAAACCTAACCTGATCAGCGGCAAGCATAGAATTCCCGCGAACTTATTCGCCATGACAATTCATTGAAGGATATACACATGCCTAATCAAAAATGGACGGATCTTCCAACCCCACTCGGCGGGATCGTCACGATTTCTGCAAATAATGATGGAACTTTAATCTCTCTTTCTAGATTTCGAGAGAAATTAACTGCCCGCGCTCTAACCAATCAACAGTGGGTGCAATTAGGGCAACAATTACAAGATATAGATGACCCTCAGGCAAATAATTACCGTATTCATGGTCACGGAAAAAATATATATATTTGTATCGCTTCAAATGTATATTGCTATCACGAGACAGTGTGGATAAAGATCGGATCTTTTCCCGGCCAGAATATCATAAAACTCTTTACGGCAAACGACGGTACATTTTATGTCGCAATGTTTAACCCTTGGCCTAAGTACCCAATATGGTACGTGCAGCGATTTTTGGGAAACCCATTGAAGCCCCAATGGACATCAGCCATTCCGGGAGACTTTCAGTCAGTAAGTGGAACTCTCTTCGACTGGATGTGCGATGCCAATGGAAATGTCTGCTTCGTAATGACCCAGCAGCGGGAAGATCAGAGATTGACGATGGGGATCGTGAACTCGAAAACCGGAGGTGCCGACATCATCTGCGTCAGCAACCGTTACGGGAGTGCTTCGGCCGGCACCTTTGACGCCAAGGGTGCCCCGGTAATGGTCTACTCTCCTATTGGCCCAGGGTCCGTGATTAACGGTGTTGTGGGCGCAAGGCCTAACTCAGTTTTCACCAGCAATATCATGAGCGGCTCTGGAAGGATAAGAGCAGTTCCTCTCGACGGCTATGTTGTAGCTTCGGCGCAAAACCAAATGGTTATGTTGAAGGATGGGAAGTGGAAGACATTTCCGATAGCCGCACCGTTTCGCGATTACATCTGGATGTTTGGTCAAGGAAACAAGATTTACATCGCAAAGTATGGGAACCTGGCCTATTTTGACGTCTCGACACTCTCCAGCAGCGAGTTGGAGGAGGCCCCCTCCATTGGTGAGCGCGAGGAATTTTCCGACGATGCGGTCGAGCCAGATATTCGCCTGACCCCAGTGGTCTAGTTGTGTGTTCCTGACCCTGAACGGATCCAGCTGTTTTCGCAACAGCTCCAACGCGCTAAGCTCCTGCAATTGATTTGCAGGAGTTACCATGGATAAGCCCGTCGCCGAGGATCTCTTTCTGGAGCAGGACAAGGATCCTGCAACAATCGCATTTGTCGAGGTGCGAAATCACGCCTCGGCCAGCGTATTGACGACGCCCCACATGGAAGAGACAGCCAAAGCAATCCAGGCTTTGATGGAGCGCGAAGACCGCCTCATCATCCCAAGCAGGCGCGGCGACTGGTATTTCGATTTTCACCGGACTGCAACCAATCCGCTCGGCCTGTGGCGTCGCCTGCCCGCAGATCAGGAACCATCGCCAGAGGCTCCTTGGGAAACCGTATTCGATGTCGATGCCTTCTGCGAACGCGAAGGCAAGCGCTGGATTTTCGGCGGTGCGATTACCTGCCCTCTCCGGCCGACGCGCGTTCTCCTTCGCCTTTCCGACGGCGGTTCAGACCTTTCTAGGCTGCTTGAATTTGATACGGAAACAAGATCCATCGTCGAAGGTGGCTTCGACACGCCAGCTGTTCGTTCCCATGCCAGTTGGCTTAATGCCGACGAGATCTGCTATTTCGGCTCGATCGATGAAGACTCGGCCACGCAATCCGGATGGCCGCGCGTTGGACGCAGACTGACCCGCGGAACCCGGCCGGAAGATGCGCCACCACTCTATGCAGGCGAGAAGGCTGATGTCAGCGCCTATGCATTCGCCCTTCATTCGCAGTTCAACATGAGCGGCCAGACCGAGGTGCGATCGATTAGTGTCTTTGTGACCAACCATCAGATTGGAAAATCAAGCGTTTACGTTGGCCCCTCTCCGACCGACCTTAAACGTCTGCCTCTGCCTGTCGATATCGACTTCGATGTTAATCGCGGCTTCCTGCTTTGGCTTGCGAAAAGCGATGAGCAGGTAGCTACCGGGACTTTGGCGTTGCAAAAGCTCACACCCTTTTCGGAGGAACCTCTTGATCAGAACCGGCGCGTTCTGGTTGAGCCAAGACCAGGCAGCGCGGTCAGCCAGTTCGCACTCCTGCGGGACTGGGCGGTCTATATCGTGGAGGATCGGCTCCGTCCGTCCCTATTTGTGCTAGATCTGACAGATGAGAGTGCACAGCCGATCAAGATCGATCTGCCGGATGGCTTTGAGGCCGTATCCTTCTCCTTGCAGCATTCCGACTTGCATCTCGGGATGGACCGTTTGTGGGTCACCGGGCGAGGTTTTCTGACGCCACCTACATGCTTTGAACTGGATCTTTCGGATCGCTCAACGCTGCCCGTCCTGAAGAATGGTCGCTCGTCTCCAGCCTATTTCGACGCGGAGGGAATGCAGTCACTGCTTCTGGAGGCGACTTCCGAGGATGGCACGCAGATTCCCTATCACCTGGTCTTGCCGAAAACCTGGGAAAACGGCGAACTTCCGGTTCTGATCTATGGATATGGCGGGTTCAGCGTGCCGCTTTCGGCCGGCTATTCCGGCGTGACCGGCGGTTGGCTGCAACAGGGTGGCGCCTACGTGCAGGCTTATATCCGCGGCGGAAGCGAGCTCGGCCCCGACTGGCACACCGTTGCCAAGCGCGAGGGCAGACACAAGGCCTTCGAGGACTTTGTGGCGATCGCACGAGATCTCGTAAAGCGCGGTTATTCCAAGCCAGCACGCATTGCCTGCACCGGCGGCAGCAATGGCGGCCTGCTGACGGGCGTCATGTTGACGCGCTATCCCGACGATTTCGGCGCTGTATGGTGCCGCGTTCCGGTCCTTGACATGATGCGGTTCCACGAGTTCCCGGCAGGACGCGCCTGGATGGACGAGTATGGCAATCCTGAAAAGCCGGAGGATAGAGCGTTCCTGCTCGACTACTCTCCGCTCCAGAACGTGCAGCCTTCTGCCGCCAAACGCTATCCGCCGATCTACATCGAAAGTTCGAGCAATGACGACCGCGTCCACCCCTCCCATGCACGGCGCTTTGCAAAGCGCCTGGAAGAGGCCGGACATCAGCCACTGTTCCATGAATATGGATCAGGCGGGCACGGCGGCGCCGGAAATTCGGCAGAGATGGCTCGACGTACCGCCATGGGTTACAGCTTCCTGCGGCAGACGATCATGAAGTCCTGACTCGATCCTTTGCTGCATCGCATAAACGGGCCATTAACGATGTTGAGTGAAAGTGGTGAGGCATATCAGTGCTTTGCCTCCTTCACCTCAAAGTTGGTTTCATGTCCGCCCGCGTCCTTTGCGCCATAGCTTCTCTCGCCTGCCTGCTCTCCTCCTGCGCCGGACGCCCTGTATCGGAAGGCGGTACGCTGATCTCCTCCTTCGCTGCGGCACCCGCCATAGATACGCCGGTGAAAAAGGGACCACAGGATCCCGTCGCTCTGACACCGGTTGCCTGGGGCCGCCTGAACAATCCTGCCGGCCTTTCCGGACGAACCATCGAAGTCGCCTCCATCGCCGATCTCAAGCTTCGCGACAAGGAAGTGGTGCTGACCTTCGACGACGGGCCGATGCCAAAGAAAACCGAGCGAATTCTGGCGACGCTCGACGAGTTCGGCGTCAAGGGCACCTTCCTGATGGTGGGTGAGATGGCAAAAGCGCACCCGGATATTGCAAAGTTGGTGGCGCGCTCCGGCCATACGATCGGTAGCCATACCTATCGCCACGCAAATCTAAGATCGCTCTCCTTCGATGCGGCGGTTGAAGAGATCGAAAAGGGCAAGTTGGCAGTCAGCCACGCGACAAATGAAGAGGTCGGTTTTTTTCGGTTCCCCTATCTGGCGGACAGTTCGCGGTTGCGAAGCTGGGTAGCTGCCAATGGCATGGTGGTTCTGGATGTCCAGATCGACTCGAAGGATTATTTCAGCGATTCACCGGCCGCCGTCGCAACTCGGACCATGAATGCCTTGCGCAATCACGGCCGCGGAATCATCCTGCTGCATGACATTCACAATCGCACTGCGGCGATGCTGCCGGCTCTGCTGACGCAGTTGAAGGCTGAAGGATACAAGGTCGTCAACCTTCAGCATTCTCACAAGCCATCGCTGCTGATGGCATCTCTCGCGAACTGATTTTTGAGCGGTTAAACAAGAAAGACGGCCCGGAGACCGCCTTTCTTGAGAATAATCAATTGGCATCAGCCCTTGAAACCGCCATGGAAGGCAATCTGGCCGACGGCATGGCGTGGGCTTGGCACTTCACGCGCCTGCAAGGGCTCAGGCAGCAGAGACGCATCGCCCTGCTTTCCAATAGCGACGGCTGCATGCAGCACATGATTTTCGGGCAGGCCAACCACTTTTGCCAAGGCTTCCTTGTCGAACCCGGCCATGCCATGCGCTGCAAATCCTGAGATGTGCGCCTGCAGTGCGAGATAACCCCAGGCAGCGCCTGCATCGAACACATGGGTACCGTTGTCGACAGCTTCTGTCTTGCCGGGAGGAACGAACTTCGTTTCGCTGGCAACAATGACCAAAGCTGACGCGGTCTTCGCCCAAGTCTGGTTGAACGGCAGCAGAGCGCCAAGAATTGCATTCCAGGCAGCATCGCCGCGCAGGGTGTAGATGAAACGCCAGGGCTGCGCGTTGAAGGCGGATGGCGCCCAGCGCGCGGCTTCCAGAATGGTCAGAAGCTCATTTTCACTGATCGTTGCCTCGGTAAATGCACGGGGCGACCAGCGACCTGGAAAAATTTCTGCGACAGGATGATCTGCCTTACGGGTATTTGTAGTCATTAAGCGGCTCCAGCTCAAGCGCGTCGCGATCTTTCAGATTCGCTCCTGGCGCTTTATCTCTTTGTTTTTCCGCATGTCGTTATCGCAAAACCGCTGCACACTTTTGCGCGCCATGCTCTAGGGGTAGCAAAAACTCCCGCCTATCAGCTAGCAATACCTTTCGCATCGCACAAGCGAAGGAGAGTTGCTTTCTGGACCATTCTGATCAGGCTTTCTTGACCCAGCGGCCTTCAGGAGATTGCTGCCAATAGGTCAGAGCATGGCCTCGAGCCTTCAGGCTCTTCCACTGTTCGCGCGCGCCCTCCAATTGAGCATTGTCATAGCCGTCAAACATGAAGACCACCCGCTCATAGGGATCGAGTTCAGGGGGCTGCGCTCCATCAACGATGAAGCGCACACTTGCTGCGTTGCCGTTCGCCGAACTCTCGGTCAACAAAACAGGCTGATCGCGTTCAAACGTATCCCCATCCGCGCCATGAGGCAGGAAACTGTCCTCTCGAAACGTCCAGAGGTGTTGATCCAGCATGTCCACGCGATCCCTGCCGACCGTCTGGACGATGACCCGCCATCCGCGCTCGACGCTTTTTTCCAGAAGGGCCGGAAGGGCATCCTCCAGCTTGGATTCGGTCAGATGATAAAACAGCACCTCTGTCATGCGATAGGTCAGCCTTCGTGACGATCCCGGATCAACTGGTCGAGCAGCCGGACGCCATAGCCGGATCCCCAAGATTGATTGATCTCAGTCGAGGGAGATGCCATGGCCGTACCCGCAACATCAAGATGTGCCCAGGGAGTTTCTCCCACGAAGCGTTTGAGGAACTGGGCGGCGGTAATGGAGCCGCCATAGCGACCGCCGGTGTTTTTCATATCCGCGAACTTGGAATCGATCAGTTTGTCGTATTCCTTGCCGAGCGGCATGCGCCAGACCTTTTCGCCGGTCTTTTCTCCAGCGGCAAGAAGCCCTTCGGACAACGGATCGTCATTGGAGAACAGGCCCGCGTGGAGATTGCCGAGTGCCACGACAATAGCCCCGGTCAGGGTCGCAAGGTTCACCATGAATTTCGGCTTGAAGCGGTCGTTGCAGTACCACAGTGCGTCCGCCAGAACGAGGCGCCCCTCCGCATCGGTATTGATGATTTCGATCGTCTGGCCGGACATGGATGTTACAATATCGCCGGGACGCTGCGCCTTGCCATCGGGCATGTTTTCGACCAGACCCAGAATACCGACCGCATTCACCTTCGCCTTGCGGGCCGCCAACGTATGCATCAGGCCGATGACGGCTGCTGCGCCGCCCATATCGCCTTTCATGTCCTCCATGTTGGCAGCTGGCTTGATAGAAATGCCGCCCGTATCGAAGACTACTCCCTTGCCGACGAAGGCCAGCGGCTTATCTCCTGCCTTGCCGCCCTTCCACTGCATGACCGCCAGGCGCGGCGGCCGCTCCGAACCCTGGGCCACGCCCAGCAGCGCACCCATTCCAAGCGCCCTCATCTCGGTTTCAGTCAGAATTTCGACCTCGACACCAAGTGTGACCAGTGCCTTGGCATGATCTGCGAACTCTATGGGACCAAGAACATTCGGCGGAAGATTGACGAGTTCGCGCGCGAGATTGACACCGCCCGCCACTGCCTGAACGTCGCCGAGCAATGCGGCTGCTTCATCCGACACTGCGCTGATGATAGTGACGGAGACGGTCTTCACGTCGGTTTCTTCATCTTCGCCCTTCCTGGTCTTGAACCGGTCGAAGGAATAGGCGCGAAGCAGCATTCCAAGCGCAACATCCGCGACCTGACGGGGGGTTGGCATCGTTCCCGGCGCATCGAGATAGACCGCTACAGTCTCGGCTTTCTTGATGAGACTTGCGGCCTTGCCTCCCGCCCGCAGCCAGTCATGGTCCGTCAGAGCCTGCGTCTTTCCAAGGCCAATGACAGAGACGCGATCGAAGGGTGATTGATGCGGAGCAATCAAATCCAGCACCGTCATCGATTTTCCATGAAACTTCGCTACACCCGCAGCCCTTTCGAGGATCTCTGCAGGATCGGCCTCACGTGCCCCTGCAGGCCGTTTCTCGTCAGAGACCTGAAAGAGGATTGCAAGATCGGCACGCTCCGTGCCGGAGGCAAAGCGGATATCGAGTTTGGAAGACATGTCTTCTCCGTGGGACACAAAAAGGCAGGATTGATTTGACAGGCATCTGGCGTGCAGACGCGCAACGACAAGCCCTGAATCGTTCAGGTATAGTTTACCGCACCGCTCTATCCCTTGCTAGAAGACAGTTCTCGTGGCAATTGTCTGCCGCGGTTGGGGCCGGAAAATAGAGCGTGGCGTATATCTTACAATCTAACTCTCTGTCATTTAAGGATGCCTTCGTCGGTTTGCTTCGTCGGCCTGTAACCTGGTTCGTTTTTTTGTTCGCGCTTTGGTGGATATTGCTCGGCGTGTTCTACGTGTTTCCACAGATTGACCTGTGGGTGGCCAATGCGTTCTTTCGCGAGAGTGGGTGTGCACTTGGAAGTGCGGATGTGAGAACATGCGGCTACTTTCCGGCGGCGCGAGAGCCTGTCCTGATTTTCGTTCGGAAATTCTACTTCTATGTTCCGATTGCTGTGGCCCTGGTGATCATCGCGTTGATGATCCGCAATTTCCAGCAGCACGGATCTACCTATGACGCGACAAGAACCAGACGCTATTCGGTTGCGCTTCTGTCTTCGATCTTGGGTCCCTATCTGTTGGTCAACCTGATCCTGAAAACCATTTCGGGTCGGCCTCGCCCCTACGAAACAGATCTGTTTGGCGGCACCCATGCCTTCGCTTCAGCCGGAACTCTAGATGGATCTTGCCTGTCGAACTGCTCTTTCATCTCTGGCGAGGCAGCAGGAGCCGGCTGGCTGGCCTGTCTCGTGGTGCTGCTGCCGCATCGTTTTCGTATTGTTCTTGCACCACCCATTCTGATGCTTTGCCTCGTCTCCCCCTATCTCAGGGTCGCCTTCGGCGGGCATTATCTATCGGATGTGACACTGGGCTTCCTCTCCTCCTGCGTGGTCTATGCTGCAGTGGCGGTGTACTACGAGACACAGGAAGAAAAAAATCGGTGGTCGAAAACGGCTTTGTGAGCAGGCGACTGTCGCCTTGACCACATAAATTGCGTAAGAGCCGATTAAGGCGTAGCTCAATTTCATTGGGCTGCGCATCTAGCCGCAGCAGATGTTGGCGTATCGGATCCGTATGAAAATACTCGAACTCTACATTTTCCGGCGTGCTTTCCAGATGTTTCTGGTCACATTGGTGCCGGTCCTGACAATCATCTGGACGATCCAGGTGTTGGGACGGATCAATCTGGTGACCGATACCGGTCAGTCCATGGGCTCGTTCATGACGTTGGCAACGTTTATCCTGCCGACGATCATTCCCGTCGTGCTGCCCTTTGCAATCGTCATTGGCATCACTCAAACGCTGAATGCGATGAACAATGATTCGGAGCTTGCAGTCATTGATGCCGCCGGTTCCGCACGGTCGATCATCTATCGTCCGGTGATGATCCTCGCGATTACCATGGCAGCGTTCTCGTTCCTGATCACCAATTTCGTCGAGCCTGCTGCTCGCGTCAAAGCGCGAGAAATGGTCGCCGCAGCCTATGCGGATCTTTTGTCTTCGGTCATTGAGGAAAAAACGTTCCGCAGCATTGAAGACGGACTTTACGTTCAGATCTCCGAGCGGCATTCCGGTCGCGTTCTGACCGGGATTTACATGGTCGACTATCGCGATCCAAACATGGATCTCATCTACTACGCCCGCGAGGGATCGATTGCCGAAGACGGCAAGACGCTCACGATGCGCGATGGTGAGGTTCACCGCAAGACGAAGGAAGGTCGCATCTCCATCGTCAAGTTCGTGTCCTATGCATTCGATTTGTCTTCCATGACCGAATCGACTGATGGCGCGCCTGTGTTTGCGAGTGACAGAAGCCTGTCCTTCCTGCTGAAGCCCGACCCGACAGACAAAACCTTCCTGTTTTCGCCGGGCAGCTTCCGCTCGGAGCTGCATAGACGCATGTCCGATTGGCTCCTGCCCGTTGCTTTCGCCCTTATTTCGCTGGTCGTGGCAGGCGGCGCTCGCTCCAGTCGTCGGGCGCGCCTTCATCCCATGGTCCTGGCGCTCATCTTCTGCTTTACCCTTCGATGGCTCTCGTTCTATGTGACGAATCTTTCGAAGAACAATTCCGCGGTGACCCCGCTCGTCTACGCCGTTCCGATCGGTTTCGGCCTGATATGCACTTACATGCTGATGACGAACAGGCAGTTGGCAATGCCGCGCTTCATTTCGCAGCCATTGGGTCGCCTTTCGGATCTGGCGCGCCGTCGCCTGGCGAGCGTCAACTCGGTCCAGGGAGGTTCGCAATGATTGCAGCGCCGACCCTCAGCCGCTACTTCTTCAAGCGCTACATCATCACCTCCGTCTGGTTCCTGCTCGGCGTCTGTGGCATTATCTTTCTCGCCGATTTCAGCGAGACAAGCCGTCGTATGTCCGGCTTCGTCGGTTATAGCGTCACAGGCGGCTTGCTGATGAGCGCTCTGCGCCTGCCGCTTATCTTGCAGCAGACCATTCCGACACTCACCCTTTTCATCGGCATGACGACCCTGATTGCGCTGAATCGACGTTCGGAACTCGTAGTGACGCGCGCAGCAGGCCTTTCCGTCTGGCAGTTCGTTCTGCCCTTCGTTGCTGGTGCATTCGTAATCGGCATCGTGACAACGACGGTGATCAATCCTCTGGGTGCCTGGGGCCAGGATCTGGCCACCTCCATGGAGACAGACTGGCGCAAGGCTAGCAACGCATCGAAGCCTTCGAACTTTCTGCCGTGGCTGAGACAGATTGATGGGGATAGCGATACAGTTATTGGTGCCAAGAGCTTTGACAACGGCGGAACGCGTCTATTCAATGTCGTCGTGTTCCATTTTAACAAGAATGGTCGCATCACGCTCCGGCAGGATGCAGACTCGGCGACCTTGGAAAATGGTTACTGGAAGCTTAACAACGTTCTCGATACCCGAACCGATGCTCCGGCATCCCGAAAAGAAACGGCGCAGGTTCGGACCAACTTGAAACAGGAGTTTCTGCAAGAGTCTCTGTCAAAGCCCGAAAGCGTTGCTTTCTTTAACATTTTACGAAAAATTGAGGTTGCCCGATCCTTCGGTATCTCTACAAAGGCTCTGGAAACTCAGTTCCATTCGCTCTTGTCCTTGCCGCTCCTCTTGGTGGCAATGACGCTCATTGCAGCAACCGTATCTCTTCGTTTCAGCCGAATGGCGCAATCGCGCTCGGTGATTCTGGGTGGAATCGTTTGCGGCTTCGTGCTTTATGTTGTGTCTGTGCTTGTGAAAGCATTTGGGAGTAGCGGTGTCGTGCCACCTTTCGTAGCAGTCTGGATTCCAGTGATTGTTGCGTTGGCGCTCGGTGCAACGATCCTGCTCCATCAGGAGGATGGCTAGTGGCGGTAAATGACCGCGGGAATATCAGACGGCTTTTCGCTGCCCTGCTGACAAGCACGGCTGCGTGTGTTGCGGCTGCCTACCCGTTGCCTGTTTCTGCGCAGGATTCACCCCTCGCACCCGCAGTTGCCGATGGAGCAAAGATGCTCCTGCGCGCGAACGAACTGACCTACAATCAGGATTCGCAGCGCGTTACGGCAGTCGGTGGCGTTCAACTCTATTACAATCGCTACCGCATGGTGGCGCAGCGTGTCGAATACGACCAGAAATCCGGTCGCGTGATGGCAACGGGCAATATCGAGCTGATCGAGCCCGGTGGCACCCGTGTCTACGCCGATGCCATGGACGTTACGGATAATTTCGGCCAGGGCTTCGTGAACTCGCTTCGCATTGAAACCACCGATAACACGCGCCTCGTTGCGGAGAGTGCCGAACAACTTCCCGACGACAAGATGGTGCTGAACAACGGCGTATACACGGCGTGTCTGCCCTGCGCCCAGCGCCCGGACAAAGCCCCGCTTTGGCAGGTGAAGGCGCAGCGCGTCATCCGTGACGGAAAGGCACACACAATCCGTCTCGAGCACGCCCAGTTCGAACTGTTCGGCATGCCGATCGGCTATGTTCCTTTTGTAACGGTCCCAGACGAAACTGTTGAGCGCAAGTCAGGATTCATTTTCCCGCGCGCCACTGTGACCGACAAGCTTGGCGTAGGTCTGACCGTCCCCTACTACCATGTCTTCTCGCCGAGCATGGATGCAACGATCAGCCCAACCTACTACACCAAGCAGGGTCTTCTGCTGCAAGGTGAGGTTCGCAACCGCTTTGAGAATGGCGACCATACGTTCCGGTTCGCCTATATCGATCAGAAAGATCCGGGCGCATTCGTGAAGGGTACGAGCGATGAACGTGCCGATCAGCGTGCTATGGTCGCATCCAAGGCGCGTTTCGAGATCAATCCGCGCTGGGCATTCGGCTGGAACGTCATGGCCCAGACGGACAATAACTTCTCGAAGACCTACAAACTGACCGACGTTGCGGGGACGCCGTTTACCAACGACATCTACCTGACGGGTGTTGGACAGCGGAACTATTTCGACCTGCACAGCTACTACTTCGATATTCAGGATACGGATGCTCGACGTACGGCCGAGAAGCAGCAGGCGATCGTCTATCCGTCGCTGGACTATATATACTACGCACCGGAGTCGGTTGCCGGTGGTGAGTTGAAGGTCACCTCCAACTTCACAAACCTGTCGCGTCGCCTGGACGACTTCTATACGGAAGGAACTTCAACCCGTTTTCGCGGGCTCGAAGGCAGCTATAGCCGCCTTTCCAGCGAAGCTGAATGGAAGCGTACCTTTACCACCGACGAGGGTCTGCTGTTGACGCCAATCCTTGCTGCGCGCGGGGATGTTCTGCGTCATACTGGTGATGCAGCGCCCGGATATAATGGCGTAACTTATGCCGGCGGCTTCGAAGGCGACAGCGCAAGCACGCGCTACATGCTGACAGCAGGCCTCGAAGCTCGATATCCGATTTTGATCGAAGGCGCAGGCGGCAGCCACATCATCGAACCCATGGCGCAGATCTTCGCCCGTCCAAACGAACAGCTTGCTGGTCGCTTGCCGAATGAAGACGCCCAAAGCTTCGTTTTCGATGCCACCTCGTTGTTCGACCGCGACAAGTTCTCCGGTTTCGACCGGGTTGAAGGCGGCACGCGCGCGAACGTCGGTATCCGCTACAATGGTTCCTTGGATAACGGCATTGGCCTTCGCGGTATCTTCGGCCAGTCCTACCAGATTGCGGGGCTGAATTCGTTCGCTACCGCAGATCTCGTAAACGTCGGCGCGCAGTCTGGCCTGGAATCGGACGTTTCCGATTTTGTTGCCATGGCAGCGATAGATCTTCCGCAGGGTTACAGCTTCCAGGGTCAGGGTCGCTTTGATGAAAAGACCTTCGAACTGCGCCGTGCCGATGCATCGATCAGCTATTCGCTGCCGCGGATCAGCGGGTCGTTGATCTATACCAATATTCAGGCGCAACCAGATTATGGTCTGAATCGGGATAGTCAGTACATCAAGAGCACCGCCAACTTGCGCATTAGCGAATACTGGTCGCTCGGCACCTCGGCGACCTGGGACCTCAACAATGGCAGCGTGATTCGCCGCGGGATTGGCTTTACCTATGATGACGAGTGCACCATCTTCACCGTCGGGTACACAGACAAGCCAGCAAGTACGGACGCCAATGACTGGACCGTCACAGCCCGCTTGAGTTTCCGCACGCTTGGCGACATCAATATCGGCGGCGAGAGCAAATAGGGAGCCAACATTTGACATGCGGCTGAAACGTCATTGTTTCGCCGCATGAAATGTGCAATCCACCATTCGAAGCGCACTAATTGGGCGGGAGGCGCATGAGCCGCCTCGCTGCCAGGAAGAGGATGAGAAATGTTCGCAAGCGTAGCATGGCGCCGGATTGCCCTTGCCACAACAGCGCTCGCCATATCCTTTGTTGCTGAGCCGATGGCGCGGGTTGGTGTGGCGGCCAGCGAAGTGGTGGCGGTGGTCAACAAGACGCCGATCACCAATACGGACGTTGCAAAGCGGGTGGCTTTCCTCAAACTGCAGCGGAAAACCGGCAATCTTCAGAAGATGGCCCGCGACGAACTGGTGGAAGAAGCCCTCAAGCGCGATGAGATTGCGCGCGTTCGAATGTCGGTGAGCACCGATGACGTCGATCGTTCATTCGAAAAATTTGCCGCGAGTAACAAGCTGACCCCTGCGCAAATGAGCGAGATCCTCAATAAAGCCGGCGTTGGCGTCGAACATTTCAAAGCCTTTATCGCCGTGCAGATGAGTTGGCCTCGTCTTGTCAACGCGCGCTACGGTGCTGGCCGCATGTCGAATGACGAACTGGTCAAGCGCATGATGCAGAACAAGGAAAAGCCGGTTACCACGGAATATTTCCTCCAGCAGATCATTTTCGTGATCCCGGAATCCAAGAAGGGAAAGATTACCGCACAGCGCAAGGCTGAAGCGGAAAAATCACGCTCAAGCTTCCCAGGATGCGCACAGGCAAAGGATTTTGCCAAGACCATGCGCGATGTTTCAGTGCGCGATCTGGGCCGTCTGATGAAGCCGGAATTGCCGGAAGAGTGGAAGCCGTTGATCGAGAAAGCCTCCGCCAATGGTACGACTGGTACCCGCGTGACTGAAAAGGGCGTCGAATTCCTGGCCATCTGCAATCAGCGTCAGGTCTCGGATGATGCGGCGGCGGAAGTGGTGTTCCGTGCGGAAGATATCGGCAAGGCGAAGAAGGGCGGTGAAGACCCCAACAGCGCCAAGTATCTGGAAGAACTGCGCAAGAAGGCGCAGATCGTAAATCCGTGAGCCTGACATTGGTTGAACGTCCACTAGCTCTGACGCAAGGTGACCCGGCAGGCATCGGTCCCGACATTGCAATTTCGGCATGGCTGAAGCGCAAAGAGCTGCGGCTGCATCCCTTGATCTATATCGGAGACCCGGAAGCTCTTGCGGCGCGTGCGCGCCTGCTGGGTGAAGAGATCCCGATCCGCGAGACTGACGCACAAGACGCCTGGAAGCATTTCGATCAGGCTTTGCCTGTGCTGCCAGTGCCCATTGGTAGCGTCATCGCGCCGGGGCGCCCACATATTGCTGCTGCCCGATCAATCCTTGCTTCGATCGAAAACGCGGTTTCGCTCACCATGCAGGGTATCACCGCTGCGGTTGTGACCAATCCGATTGCGAAATCGGTGCTCTACGAAGCTGGTTTCAAGTTTCCGGGCCACACGGAATTTCTCGCCGATCTTGTGCAGCGCGCCACCGGCAAGGATTGCAGACCGGTCATGATGCTTGCCGGGCCAAAGCTCCGGGCAATTCCGGTCACGATCCATATACCGCTCTCGGACGTCCCACGTAGACTGACAGCCGACGCGATCATCGAGACATGCTCGATTGCTCATCACGACTTGCGATACCGCTTCAACATTGCTTCTCCGCGGATCGCAGTCGCAGGCTTGAACCCACATGCAGGCGAGGACGGCGCCATGGGGACCGAAGATCGCGATGTCATCGCACCGGCCATCGAGCAGGTGCGTGCGCGCGGGATCAATGCATTTGGGCCCCTTCCTGCCGATACCATGTTCCATGATGATGCCCGTAGCCGCTATGATGTCGCGGTGTGCATGTATCACGATCAGGCTCTCATCCCGGCGAAAGCGCTTGGTTTCGACGACTCCGTCAACGTGACACTTGGCCTGCCATTTATCCGGACATCTCCGGATCACGGCACTGCCTTCTCGCTTGCGGGCACCGGTATTGCGCGCGACACCAGCCTCATTGCTGCTTTGAGGCTCGCAGCCAGATTGGCCGCACATGAGGTTCAGCAAAACTGATGGGCACATTGGACGGGCTTCCGCCGCTGCGTGATGTCATCAGCCGGCATGGGCTTGATGCGCGCAAGGCACTTGGCCAGAACTTTCTGCTGGATCTCAATCTCACGCAGAAAATCGCGCGCACGGCAGGCTCTCTGGAAGGTGCCACTGTCTTCGAGGTCGGCCCCGGTCCGGGTGGTCTCACGCGCGCAATCCTGTCTCTCGGTGCGAAGAAGGTCATTGCCGTCGAGCGCGATTCCCGCTGTCTACCTGCTCTTGCGGAAATATCGGATTTCTATCCGGGACGGCTTGAAGTGATTGAGGGAGATGCGTTGAAAACCGATTTTGCAGCTCTTGCGCCGGAAGGACCGGTTAAGATCATCGCAAATCTGCCGTATAATGTTGGCACTCAATTGCTGATCAACTGGCTTCTCCCCCTGCAATGGCCGCCGTTCTGGGAATCGTTGACGCTCATGTTCCAGAAGGAAGTGGGCCAGCGCATTGTCGCACGCGAAGATGATAACCATTACGGCCGCCTGGGCGTGCTGTGCGGATGGCGGACAGATGCCCGCATGGCCTTTGACGTGCCGCCGCAAGCGTTTACACCGCCGCCGAAGGTGACCTCTTCTGTCGTCCATCTGGTGCCGAACCAGAATCCACTTCCGTGCGATGTGAAGAAGCTTGAAAAGGTCACGGAAGCAGCGTTCGGACAGCGCCGGAAAATGCTGCGGCAGAGCCTGAAGCCACTTGGCGGCGAGATTCTTTTGGCAAAAGCCGAGATCGATCCGACGCGGCGGGCTGAGACACTCTCCGTCCACGAGTTCGTGGCACTGGCCAACCTTCTCTGACAGCGTGAAAAAGGCGCGAAAGCGTGTCGCGATCTTTCAGATTCGCTCCTAACGCTTTGATTGTTTGTTGTATCGCATGTCGTTATCGCAAAACCACTGCACACTTTTGCGCGACATACTTTAGTGGAAAACCACGGCGCCTATTGATGCACTCCGCTTGAGCTCAGCGCGATAGCACCGGCTCTTCCTCAAGCAGTTCCCGAACGAAATCGAACAAACCATGGCGGCGATCGCGGCGAACGCGTTCCGCATTCACGATGCAGTTCACGTGACCGAAAGCCTCATCAAGATCATCATTGACAATGACATAGTCGTATTCGCGCCAGTGTTCGATCTCGGCGCGTGAATTCACCAATCTCGTGCGGATGACTTCCTCGGTATCCTCAGCACGGCGATGCAGGCGCGACTGAAGTTCCGTCATGCTGGGCGGCAGGACAAAGATGGAGACGATGTCTGCCTTCATCTTTTCCTGAAGCTGTAGCGCGCCCTGCCAGTCAATATCGAACAGCATGTCACGGCCTTCGGCCATGGCCTTTTCGACGGGTTCACGGGGCGTACCGTAATAATTTCCATGCACTTCCGCCCATTCGAGAAGCTCACCGTTATCGCGCATGCGCTCGAATTGCGGGATGGAGATGAAATGATAGTGCTTGCCTGCAATCTCGCTTGGACGCTTTGCGCGCGTCGTGACGCTGACCGAGATTTCCAGGCTGTGGTCGTCCCGCAGCAGGTTGCTGGCAATCGTGGATTTGCCTGCACCCGATGGTGACGACAGCACCAGCATCAGGCCACGCCGGGCGATTTTTGTTGGCACGGAAGACACCGGGCTCATTGGCTACTCCAAATTCTGAACCTGTTCGCGAAACTGGTCGATGACCACTTTCAACTCGATACCGGCTGCGGTTACCGCGGAAGAGTTCGATTTGGAACAGATCGTATTCGACTCGCGGTTAAATTCCTGTGCAAGAAAATCAAGACGGCGGCCAACCGGGCCACCTTTCTGCAGAAGTTCCTCGACTGCGCCGACATGGGCCTTCAACCGATCGATCTCCTCGCGCAGATCAGCCTTGGTCGCAAGCAGCGCGACTTCTGCGTAAAGCCGCTCACGCTCCAGCCCACCGTTGCCATCGAGGAGGCTTCCGACATGAGCTGCCAAGCGCCGGGCGATCTCCTCCGGCGAACGGGAAGCATCCGACTCTATAACCGTCGTCAGGCGCGCGATTGTTTCCAAATGCTGGCGCAAAACCGAAGCAAGCGCATTTCCCTCATTGATCCGCATGGACACCAAATCGGAGAGAGCCGTTTCCAAACCTGCGAGAATGTCCCGATCCCTGATCTCGAGTGCTGCTGGCTCCTCGCCTGCTTCCCGAATATCCACAAGTCCACGGATAGAAAGCACAGTGTCGAGCTTGAGCGGCGCGCTATCGACCAGATCTCCCAACTCTTCTCGAAGTTTAAGAACGGCTTCCAGCGCGTCTCGATTGAGAACGGCCTCCATTCTGGATTCTGCCACGGAGACGGAGAGCGTCGCCTGAATATTGCCACGGCTCAGATGCTTCGAGGCACGCGCCTTGATTTCGCCTTCCATGGCTTCGAAACCTGGCGGCAGACGCAGACGGAAATCCAGGCCCTTGCCGTTGACGGAACGCAACTCCCAGACCCAACGAAAGCGACCACTGGTGCCCTCGCAGCGGGCAAACCCTGTCATGGATTGTACAGTCATATCTGGCCTCAGAATTCATGCAGCAGCCGGAACCGGCTAGTTCGATAAAGAAAAGCGCCGCCGGAGCGACGCCTGGAATTTGTTATGTGAACGCCGCGTCAGTTGCCCTTCGGCGGCTTCTCGGCATCGGCACCACCCGGTGAACCGCCGTTGAGCGTATCACCCGAGGCGTTGGCCCGCTCGGCCTCGATCTTGCGCCAACGCCGTACATTGGCATTGTGCTCGTCGAGCGTCGCCGCAAAAGCGTGCCCGCCGGTTCCATCCGCGACGAAATACAGGTCATTCGTCCGCCACGGATTGGCGACGGCTTCCAGTGCTGCCCGACCGGGGTTTGCGATCGGTGTCGGAGGAAGCCCCTTGATCTGATAGGTATTGAATGGTGTCTGCTTGTCGATGTCAGAGCGCATGATCGGGCGATCGGCAGGACGCCCAGCGCCACCAAACAGGCCATACAGGATCGTTGGATCCGATTGCAGGCGCATGCCTTTGTTCAAACGGTTCATGAAGACCGAAGCGACATGCGCGCGCTCGTCGTCCTTACCGGTTTCCTTTTCCACGATCGAGGCGAGCGTTACGAATTCCTGCTTTGTCTTGATCGGAAGATCGGGGTCGCGCTTGGCCCAGATCTGATCGATCAGCTTTTCCTGCGCTGCCCGCATCTGAGCCAGGATTTCGCCGCGGGTCGTGCCGCGCGAGAACTTATAGGTATCCGGACGCAGGCTTCCTTCTGGCGGCAATTCGTTGGGAACGGGTCCCTCCAGAACCGGGTCGTCTGCCAGACGCTTGACCATCTGCTGAACGGTCAACCCTTCCGGCATGGAGACCGAATAGAGAATGGACTTGCCGGATTCCAGCAGCAGGGCAATGTCCTTCATCGACATTCCTGCCTTGATCTCGTACTCGCCCGCCTTCAGAGTCTGCTCCTTATGGAGATAACTCGCCGTCATGTAACGGAAGACACGCGCATCGGAGACGATGCCATTGCGCTCCAGCATTTGCGAGATCTGGGCGAGACCCGCACCATCCGGCACGACGAAATGGGTGTTCGTGGCGAGGGGTCCGGGTTGCTGGTAAGCGGATATTACGTAATAGAACGCGGCAACGGCCACAACACTGACGAGAACGATCAAGGTCATCAGGAAATTCAGGAAGATGACCAGCTGGCTTCGTGCCTTGCGGGAACGACGCGGTGGCTCGGGCACCCGCTCCGGCTTGAGAGCCTCGTTTGGCGACTTTGGCACGAACGGGCCACTGCCGGAGCTGCTGCCGTTTGCCGAATTCGGTTCGCTTGTGCTGTTCGTATCGGTCACCGCTACTCCTTAAATCAGCTCAACAATGCCGGTCTGTGACCAAGCAATGCGGCGAAAACAGGGATTAAAAGCGGGAATCGGTCAATCACGACGCGGCTCCCACTTCGAAATCAGCCTTCGTAGCGACGCAGGACCAATGATGCGTTCGTGCCGCCGAAGCCGAAGGAGTTGGAGAGTGCCACGTTGATTTCGCGCTTGCGCGCGACATGCGGCACCAGATCGATGGCCGTTTCTACGTCCGGATTATCCAGATTGAGCGTCGGCGGCGCGATGTTGTCGCGGATCGCAAGCGTCGAGAAAATCGCTTCGATTGCCCCGGCCGCGCCAAGCAGATGGCCCACGGCCGACTTGGTCGAGGACATGGAGATCCTGGAAGCCGCATTACCCACCAGCCGCTCCACCGCGCCAAGCTCGATCGTATCGGCCATGGTCGATGTCCCATGCGCATTGATGTAATCGAGTTCGGAGGCGCTGATCCCTGCCCGCTTCAAGGCAGCCGTCATGCAGCGGAAAGCCCCGTCACCATCTTCAGAAGGTGCGGTAATATGGAAAGCATCGCCAGAGAGCCCATAGCCAACGACTTCGGCATAGATCTTGGCGCCGCGCGCCTTGGCATGCTCCAGCTCTTCAAGCACGACGATGCCCGCGCCCTCGCCCATAACAAAACCGTCACGGTCGCGATCGTAAGGGCGCGAAGCCTTCTGCGGATTGTCATTGTGTTGCGTGGAGAGCGCCTTGCAGGCAGCGAAGCCAGCAAGCGAGATGCGGCAGATCGGCGATTCTGCACCGCCGGCCACCATGACATCTGCGTCACCAAGCGCGATAAGCCGCGCCGCATCGCCGATGGCATGCGCGCCAGTTGAGCAGGCGGTGACGACGGCGTGGTTTGGACCACGCAGCTTGTGCTTGATCGATACCTGACCGGAGACCAGATTGATCAGACGGCCAGGAATGAAGAAGGGGGATATGCGCCGAGGGCCTTTGTCGCGCAGCGTATAGCCTGCTTCGACGATGCCTTCGAGGCCACCGATACCGGAACCAATCAGAACGCCCGTGGCGCACTGGTCATCATCTGTTTTCGGATGCCAGCCAGCATCTGCCAGCGCCATGTCGGCAGCCGCCACACCGTAGACGATGAACGGATCGACCTTGCGCTGTTCCTTGGGCTCCATCCAGTCATCAGGATTGAAAGCACCTTCGATGGACGGATCTGTGGGAATGCGGCAGGCAATTTTTGCGGGGAGATCTTCGACCTCAAACTCCGTAACCAGCCTTGCTGCGTTTTGACCGGCAATCAGCCTGGACCAGCTGATTTCCGTACCACAGCCGAGAGGAGATACCATACCGGTACCGGTGATAACGACACGCCTCATGCCAGCGCCCCACCCGCCAAGAATTGATGATGTCATATGACTGAAACGGCCCGAACATGCCGGGCCGTTGAAGAGCGACCGCCATCAAGGCGTGCTCCAGCTCTTGAGTTCAGATCAGGCCTGAGCCTTCTCGATGAACTTCACGGCATCGCCGACGGTCAGGATGGAGTCAGCAGCGTCATCCGGAATTTCAACGCCGAACTCTTCTTCAAAAGCCATGACCAGTTCGACCGTGTCGAGGGAGTCAGCGCCCAGATCATCGATGAAGCTCGCGCCTTCGACAACCTTGTCGGCATCGACGCCGAGATGATCAATGACAATTTTCTTAACGCGCTCTGCGATATCGCTCATGTCGGTTTCCTCGACCTTTATCTTTTCGGACCGCCCTCACGGCAGCCGTACCCTGTTGGAACCCTTGGCCGTCTTTTGCAGAACGGCTCCCGGGCAAACTCGCTCAACCCGAAGCTAGACTGCGACCTTGTCATGCGTCAATCGCACCGAGGAGGTCCGCATTCGGGGTGACTGTAGACAGTCATTGGCCCGATTAACACGGTTTCACCGCGCCGCAAAGCCAGAAAATGACCACTTTCACCACCGCCAACAGCCAAACCTGTGGGCGGAAGCAAAGGAATGCAAGCTGTTCAGATCATTGCCATGCCGCCGTTCACGTGCAGGGTCTGACCCGTCACGTATCCGGCTTCATTCGAAGCAAGGTAGACAACAGCCGTAGCGATGTCGGCGCCGATTCCCATGCGCTTCATGGGAATTGCGCCCAGAATGGCTTCTTTTTGCTTGTCATTGAGCTTTCCGGTCATCGCACTTTCGATGAAGCCCGGAGCGATGCAGTTGACCGTCACGTTACGCGTGGCGATTTCCTGAGCCAGCGACTTTGAAAAGCCGATCATGCCTGCCTTGGAGGCACAATAGTTTGCCTGACCCGGGTTACCGGTCACGCCGACCACCGACGTGATGTTGATGATGCGACCGAACCGGCGGCGCATCATCGGATGTGTCAGTTCGCGGGTCAGGCGGAAGGTGGAGGTCAGGTTGACTTCCAGGACATTGTCCCAGTCCTCGTCGCTCATGCGTACAAAGAGGCCATCCTTGGTGATGCCGGCATTGTTCACAAGAATGTCCACGCCGCCAAGCTCGGCTTCGGCCTTTTCGCCAAGCGCCTTGACGGCATCACGGTCACCGAGATTTGCCGGGAACACATAGGCGCGCTCGCCAAGCTCGGTTGCCAAGGCTTCGAGCTTCTCGGCGCGCGTTCCGTGCAGACCAACGATGGCGCCCTGAGCATGAAGGGCACGGGCGATCTCTTCGCCAATACCGCCAGTCGCACCCGTCACAAGAGCCTTGCGGCCAGTCAGATCAAACATGTTCGTAATCCTTCGAGATCAGCCGAGCAGCGTCTTCAGCGCCGCATCAATATCAGCAGGTGTGTTGACGGCAATGCCTGTCACGTTCTTGTCGATGCGACGCGCCAGACCGGTCAGAACCTTGCCGGAGCCCAGCTCGTACAATGTCGTCACGCCGTTTGCACCAAACCATTCGACGGTTTCACGCCAGCGAACCTGACCGGTGACCTGCGCGACCAGCAGCTTGACGATCTCGTCCGCGTTGATAACAGGGGCCGCGCGCACATTGGCGACGACCGGAACGACCGGGTCCTGCTTGGCTACCTTGTCCAAGGCATGCGCCATGGCTGTCGCGGCAGGTGCCATCAGATCGGAATGGAACGGCGCGGAGACGGGCAGCATGATGGCGCGCTTTGCGCCCTTTTCGGTTGCCAGAGCGGCAGCCTTCTCGACCGCAGCCTTGGAGCCGGAAATCACGAGCTGCCCGCCGCCATTATCATTGGCAATCTGGCAGACACCCGCCGCCTTCGCCTCTTCGCATGCCGCCTGAACGTCAGCATGTTCGAGACCAATGATGGCTGCCATGGCACCCTCGCCCACAGGCACTGCAGACTGCATCGCATCACCGCGAATGCGCAGCAGGCGCGCGGTATCGGCTATGGAAAATGTTCCGGCAGCCGCGAGGGCAGAATACTCGCCCAGAGAGTGACCAGCCACATGGGAAACCTTGTCGGCAAGCTTAAGGCCGCCAGCCTCCAGAACGCGAATAACCGCCATGGAAACCGCCATCAATGCGGGCTGGGCATTGGCCGTCAGCGTCAGCTGATCTTCCGGACCATTCCACATGATGTCGGAGAGTTTTTGACCAAGCGCATCGTCGACTTCCTGAAAGACGGCGCGCGCTTCCGGAAATGCATCGGCAAGATCCTTGCCCATGCCGACAGCCTGGCTGCCCTGACCGGGGAATGTGAAAGCAATGCTCATCGGGCCTGTATCCTTCCCTATTTTTGCCTTCCATTCACATTCTGGCCGAGCAAGTCAAGACTTTCGGCCAATGGACTAGGCCTGGAGACCAGCTAGACCACACTTTATGAACGTCCACGAGAAAGACGGCTTTCTCGAAGTTGCAATTTCGGGGCGCGTCTTGTGTTGCCTGAGAAGCGGCCTACATTGCAGCCGCCCTCCCATCATGGCCACCACGGATATACCTCATGAAATTCAAGAAACTTGGACGAACCGACATTTCCGTTTCGGAAATCTGCCTCGGAACGATGACCTGGGGTTCGCAGAATAGCGAAGCCGAGGCGTTCGAACAGATGGACTATGCGCTCGACCATCAGGTCAATTTCTTCGATACGGCAGAACTCTATCCGACCACGCCTCTTTCCGCCGAGACCTATGCCGATACCGAGCGCATGATCGGCAACTGGTTCCAGAAGACCGGCAAAAGAGACAAGGTCGTTCTGGCAACCAAGGTCGCCGGTGCCGGACGCCCGTATATTCGCGGCGGCGCACCGATCACGGCACAGGCTATACAGGACGCTGTGGATGCAAGCCTCAAGCGCCTGAAGACCGACTACATCGATCTCTACCAGATCCACTGGCCGAATCGTGGCAGCTATCACTTCCGCGCCAACTGGGGTTACGATCCCTTCAAGCAGGACAAATCGCAGACGCTGGCAGAGATCGAAGAAAAGCTGGATGTGCTGGGCGCCTGCATGAAGGCCGGCAAGATCCGCGCCATTGGTCTTTCCAACGAGACGACCTGGGGCACGCAGAAATTCCTCTCGCTTGCCGAAGAGAAGGGTCTGCCGCGCGTTGCCACCATCCAGAATGAGTACAGCCTGCTGTGCAGGCATTTCGATCTGGACCTCGCAGAGCTCGCCCATCATGAAGATGTGGGCCTTCTTGCCTATTCACCGCTCGCAGGCGGTATTCTTTCCGGCAAATATCTCTCCGGTGAAAAGCCAGCCGGTTCACGCGGCGCCATCAATGGCGATATCGGCGGGCGTCTTGTCCAGCACCAGCAGGCGGCAACGCAGGCCTATGTGGATCTGGCGGCAAGGCACGGGATCGACCCTTCGCAACTGGCACTGGCCTTCTGCCTCACCCGCCCCTTCATGGCGGCAGCAATCATCGGGGCAACCTCGATGGAACAGTTGAAGATCAATATCGGTGCGGCTGACGTCACACTGTCCGACGAGATCCTGCGGGAGATCAACAAGATCCACCGTCAGTATCCGATGCCGATCTGACAATAAGCACAGAAACTAAACAACACGGCAGCCCTCTTCAGCGGCTGCCGTTTCACTGAATGCTAACCTATTCCCATAGTGTTGCTGGATCGTCTCAAGCCCGGATTGTAAGCTCGGGAAAGCACCTCCGCGCAATCCGTTCAGCGCAATCCGTTATGAGGCTGCAGTATCGATCTGTCCGGGGAGCAGGCATTCATGAGCACGATCAGCGGCTTCTTTCGCAGCCCCAGCGCCGCGCGCGACATAGATCTGCTGTTTTCACCCCCCAAAGCTGCCAGTGGCACCTTATATTCCAGCAGTCGTCCGCCTGCCGTGCAAACTGATACTGCGCCAACCGCAAGCCAGCGCGCGCTCTCTCGGATTATCGAGATCATCACTCTCAATTCCTCTGAAGCGCAGGACAAGGCGACCATGGAGGAACAGTTGGGCTATGTCACCTCTGGCACTGGTGGCGAGGGTGACGATACGCTGACGGTCACGGGTCGCGGCATCACCAACATCGATGCAGGTGCAGGCAATGACAGCCTTATCCTCAAGAGTGATTCCATTTCGGACATTCGCGCGGGCAGCGGCGATGATAGCATCAAGGCGGCAGGCACCTTTGTCGGATCGATTGACGGCGGCGACGGCAATGACGATATTCAGATCAAGGCAAAACTCGCTCTCGACCTCCTCGGCGGGGCTGGCGATGATACGATGAAGGTCGCAGCCGACACGATCCGCAATCTGGATTCTGGAGACGGCAACGACAATCTGGTGCTGGAAGGCAACCGGATCTTTGCGCGCGGCGGCCTGGGTAATGACACTGTCAGCCTCAAGGCCACCGGCGCCGATTCCCTGATCGAGTATGGCTTCGGACGCGGCGACGGACAGGACACCGTTCGCAGCACGTCGGGTCTTGCCATCGCACTCGGAGGCCTCACGGCAAATGATCTGGACATCGCAGTTTCCGGAAACACGCTGACTGCATCCATCAAGGGCAGCGAGGATCGCATCACCGTCACGCTGGACGGCAAGACCACCGCCAGCTTCAGCTTTGCCGTCAAGGACGGACAGACGATGCTTCGGATAAACTGAGCCCACAAGGCGGTAATTTCCCCTGAAGGCTTGCATTCGCGTGAAATGAGCGTATAAGCCCGCCTGTTCGAAATGCCCGGTCTTCTGGCTGGTGGCTGAACGGAGGGCCGGTTTCGCAAATGGAACCGTTGGAACCACAAGGGTTCCGGCCTCCCGTGTCTCCGCTCTCGACCGTCTCGATCGTAACGCTTTTCTTGCTTGGGCTTTTGCTCTTTCCAAGACCAGTCGTTGAGGCTTAGCCGCCGATTACCGGGCCAAGACAACCGCAAGAAAGGCAAGCTACAATGGCTCTTTACGAACATGTATTCCTTGCCCGGCAGGATATGTCCGCTCAGCAGGTTGACGCCCTCGTAGAACAGTACAAGGGTGTTATCGAAGCTAACGGCGGCAAGGTCGGGCGCATTGAAAACTGGGGCCTCAAGTCCCTGACGTACCGCATCAAGAAGAACCGCAAGGCTCACTACGCTCTCCTCGACATCGATGCACCGGCTGCTGCCGTGCACGAAATGGAGCGCCAGATGCGCATCAACGAAGACGTTCTTCGTTACATGACGATTGCTGTCGAAAAGCACGAAGAAGGCGCGTCTGCCATGATGCAGAAGCGTGACCGTGACGATCGTCCGCGTCGTGATGGTGATGACCGTGGCCCGCGTCGTGACTTCGGCGATCGTGGTCCGCGTCCGCCGCGTGATGGCGACCGTGACCGTGGTCCGCGCGCTCCGCGCGAAGACCGTGCGTAATTTCGAGAGCTTAAGGAGAATTACCAATGGCTGACTCATCCTCTGCTCCGGCACGCCGCCCCTTCCACCGCCGTCGCAAGACCTGCCCCTTCTCGGGCGCCAATGCACCGCGGATCGACTACAAGGACGTTCGTCTTCTGCAGCGCTACATTTCCGAGCGCGGCAAGATTGTTCCTTCGCGTATCACAGCAGTTTCCCAGAAGAAGCAGCGCGAACTGGCCCAGGCCATCAAGCGCGCCCGCTTCCTCGGCCTGCTGCCTTACGTCGTTTCCTAAATGAAACAGTCGCCGCTGGAGCTTTCAGTCTTCGGCGGCGTCTCCCTTCCGCGATGGGCGCGGATCGGAACCTTTAAAACCCATGTTGGGGACCACGCGACCTGAGGCTATGATTCAGGTGCCTCCCCTAACTGCTTGAACTGGCAGGACAGCGAGACGTGAACGGATTGAACCAGACAGTGCTGACGACCGGCATCATCGCCGGTATTGCCGCAACGCTGCTCGTGATGGGCGCGAATGCGCAGCCGTCTTTTGCGTCTGTCCTCTATGCCTCCTCCGCGCTTCCCGTTCTTGTGGCCGGTCTCGGCTGGGGGAATCGTACGGCGATCATCGCCATTATCACGGCAGCAATTCTGGGCGCGGTTCTCGTCACGCCCATGTTCGCACTGGCCATGGCAATCTTCACCTTGATCCCTGCTGGCTGGCTTTCGCATCTCGCCAATCTTGCTCGCCCTGCCTCGGAACTTGGCGGTCCAGACCATTTGATGGCCTGGTACCCGATCTCAGACATCCTGCTGCATCTGTGCGGACTGGTAACGGCCGCTGTCATCATCCTGGGCATGGTCATCGGCTACGGCCCACACTTGACGGACCGCATGGTCGACCTGATGGCGGAGAGCTTCAACCAGCAGAGTCCGGGGCTTGCACCGAATGCAGAAAGCCTCGCCCAGACCAAGGTTCTAATCGTTCTGATGCTGCCGATGATCCAGGGCGGCATCTGGGTGACCTTGCTGTTTACCGCCTTTTATCTAGCCATCCGCATCGTATCCCGCAGCGGTCGCGCGCTTCGCCCACGTGAAGACATGCCATCTGCGCTGCGCATGAACCGCAATGCGATCTTCGTTTTCCTCGCCGGCATCGTCCTGATGTTTGCAGGTGGCGTGCCAGCCATGGTCGGAGCCACGATCTGCGGCACGTTCGGCGCCGGTTTCCTAATGGCCGGATTTGCTTCGCTGCATTTTCGGCTGCGCGGCAAGGACTGGCGCGTGCCTGCGCTCGTCCTGGCCTATCTCTCGACCATGATGCTATTGCCGATGATCGCCATCTTGGTCGTCGGACTTTCCGATACGCGGCGCACAATCGCATTGACGCCTGCCCGCCCCACTGACAACAAAGACACCTAAATTAGAACTCGAAAGGACAACGAAGATGGACGTCATTCTTCTTGAACGCATTGCCAAGCTCGGCCAGATGGGCGAAACCGTAAAGGTTCGCGATGGCTACGCCCGTAACTTCCTGCTGCCGCAGGGCAAGGCGCTGCGCGCCAACGAAGCCAACAAGAAGCGCTTCGAAGCCGAGCGTGCAACGCTTGAAGCCCGTAACCTCGAGCGCAAGTCCGAAGCCCAGAAGGTTGCTGAAGTCCTCGAAGGCAAGAGCTTCATCGTGGTTCGCGCTGCTGGCGAAACCGGTCAGTTGTACGGTTCTGTCGCTGCTCGTGACGTTGTTGACGTTCTGGCCGCAAACGGCTTCAACGTTGGCCGTAACCAGGTCGACCTGAACAACCCGATCAAGGAAATCGGCCTGCACAAGGTTACGCTGCATCTGCATGCTGAAGTCGAGCTGGAAGTTGAACTGAACGTTGCCCGTTCCGCTGAAGAAGCCGAGCGTCAGGCCAAGGGTGAGAGTCTCACCTCTGCCGATGCCATCTACGGCGTTGACGAAGACGCGCTTCGTCCGGAAGACTTCTTCGATCCGGATGCAGACCGCGACGAAGACGAAGCGTGATTGCTTCCGCCATTTCTGGCGCAACAAACCCCGGTTCCTTCGAACCGGGGTTTTTGTTTCCGCGAGAATGATTATTTTTAGTTGGCCGCGGTTCTAACCGGTGGCTCGGTCTTGTCGACGCGGACGACGACGGATAGTCCCGGCTGAAGATCTTCGACCGCAGACTGGTCCGCATCCAGTTTCACGCGAACACCGACACGTTGCGCGATCTTGACGAAGTTGCCCGTCGCGTTGTCCGATCTGATGACAGCAAACTCGGAAGCCGCAGCCGGGGAAAAGCGTTCAATTGTACCGCGCAGTTCACGATGGCCAAGAGCATCGACGCTGACCTGGACCGGTTGGCCTACCTGCATGCCTTGCAACTGGGTTTCCTTGAAATTGGCGATGATCCACACGTCATCCTGCACAATCGCCATCAACTGGGTGCCGGCCGTGGCATACTGGCCGATACGCGCGCCCACCTCACCAACCCGCCCGTCCCGTGGTGCATGGATTTCGGTGTTGGCAAGGTCGATCTTCGCGAGCTGTACGGTTGCCTCTGCGCTTGAGACGGCTGCCTCCAGCGAACCGCGATTCACAACAATCGTTTGCAACTGCTGGCGGGAAACCTCAAGAGCGGCTTCTGCCTGCTGAACGCCAGCCCTCGCCTTTTCCAGTGCGGCCTCCGCCTGTTCCTGCACACTGGTCGTGCCAACACCGCTGCGGCTGAGATTCTGCTGTCGCTCGCTGGCGAGACTTGCCTGCGTCAGGGCCGCATTCGCACTGGTCAGCGATGCTTCGCTGGACGTGATGTTTGCCTTGGCTGAGACTTCCTGCTGGTGCGAATTATCCAGTGCGGCTTTCTGGCTGGCCAAGGTCGCCTGCGCCTGCGCCAGCTTCTGCTGGTATATACGATCATCAATCCTGGCCAGCACGTCGCCCGCCTTGACCTTCTGATAGTCCATGATCGGAACGTCGACTACATAGCCGCTAACCTGTGGGCTGAGTGTCGTCACGTAGCCGCGGACATAGGCGTTGTCTGTCAGCTCCACGCTACTGGTAAACGGCGGCAGCCTCCAGGCGTAAAGAACGAGGCCAAAACCAATCAGGCCCACGAGCAGGATGAGAAGCGTGACCGGGGAAAATAGTTTCTTCAACATGTCTTTATACCTGAGATGGAACTGTTGCCTCGTCCTGAGAGGTTTTCGCAAGGTGTCGCGCAGCCAATGCCGCTTTCGCGCTATCCCAGGAGAGGTGAATGAGGAGACCGATCAGTGCGGCCGTCGTGGCAATGCCGATCAGAAGGAAGGTGTCGTTGTAAGCGAGGATATAGGCTTCTCGCGAAACCTGCCGGCCGAGAAGCACCAGACCTTCGGCATTTAAAAGCGTTTTGTCCGTCAGCGCCTTCGCATAGCCCGCAGACAATTGCGCAACCCTCTGGGCAACATCGGGGTCGGTGAGAAGTATGTTTTCCACCAGAATGCTGGAGTGAAACTTCTCACGTATTGTCACGAAGGTGCCGAGCAGACCCGTTGCAATAACCGAACCGCTGATCTGGGTGAACAGGAAGATCGCGATGAAATTCACCAGATAGGGAGCCCCCTTCTGAATGGCCGCAGCAAAGCCACGCGCCATGACGGGAGGCAGGAACATGGCTGCGCCGAAGGCGATCAAGGACTGGCTGACATAGAACTGTTCCGGCCTGGTGAGGTTCGTCGACTGGCTGTCCAGGAATGCGCCGGTCGCAATCATGGCGAGCGCGATGAAGTGGGCGGTGCCCAGATATTGCCGCGACATCAGGAAGGCGCAGACCGCACCGCCGACAAGCGAGGCAAGCAGGATGTAGCCAAAGAGAACACCCATCTGGTCGTTCTGGATTCCGAGCTGCTGCAGGAAGCCGACCATGGTGCTGGACTGCTCCGCAGTAACAGCACGAAAGATGATGAGAACCGCCGCCAGATGGAGGTTCTGCCAGGAGAAGATCCAGCGCAGATCCAGCAAGGGATTGGCACGGTGCAGCTCGATCATGGCAAAGACCGTCAACGTCGCAACGCTGGTCGCCAACAGGATGCCGAGCCATGGGGCCTCGAACCACCAATAGAAGCGACCGAGCGTGAAGAAGACAGCGAAAGAGCCAAGACCGACTGCCAAAAGCATGTAGGTGAAGACATCCATGCGTTCGATTGCCTTGACGCGAGGCGGCGCTGTGAGAGGCAGAACGAAAATCAGCGGCAGAGCCAGCAAAGCAAGGCCCAGCTCCATCGTATAGAGCGTCTGGTAGCCATCAATATCCATGAGAACCGGAGAAATGATCCGCGCGACGGGCGCTGCGAGCAGTGTTCCAGTCAGGGCGATGCTGAGGCCGACAGTCAGTTTCTTCTGCACAGGGAATGCTTCCAGAATGTAGAGAAAGCCGAGAGACGACAGCGGAGCCGCCGCCATGCCGCTGACAAAGCGGACGACAAGCGCTGAATGGAAATCAGTCACGAAAAGATTGAGGCAGGAGGCCAGAACAAAGGCGGCGATACTCAGTTCAGCAAAGGGACGCAGGCCATACTGCACGCGGATCTTGAAGAGCGCGAGCGAAAGGCTGGCATAGGGCGCCATGTATGCCGCAGACAGGGCGGCGACTTCGGCTATTGTTGCTGAGAAGGTTCCCTGCAACTGATAGATATTGGCGGTAACAATGTTCATACCCAGACCCTGGGTCAGGAACATTAGAAGCCCAGAAAAGATATAGGCAAGCGTCAACCAGACCGGTCGCTCTTCAACCGGCACAGGCTGGCGCGGACGAAAGGTGGAAGACAGGAAGCCAACCGGCGTCGGCGAGGGTTCGCTGACGGCTTTGGGCGTGTCCGCCTGACGTTCCATCGTTGCACTGACACTGCTCATAAACGCTGCTCCTCGGCGCTCGAAACGGCAAGGTTCCGGTTGAGTTGCAAGAGAACGCGCAGAGTGACTTCCAGATCCTCAGGCGAAATGTTTTCCACAAGTCGTGCCCTCAGATCGCGCGCCAGGGTCTGAACCGCACGTCCGGCAATCTCTCCTTCCGCGGTTACATGGATCTCCTTGACTCGTCGGTCACCCTCGCCAGCGCGTCGTTCGATAAGGTTCTGCTTCTCCATGCCGTCGAGCACGCGAACCAGTGTCGGCGTTTCGATCTCGAGTTCCTGTGCCAGATCCTTTTGCGAAAGATGACCCCGCCGGCTCAGCGCAAAAAGCGCCCTCGCCCGCGTCAACGTCAGGCCCATCTCGCGCGTTCGCATGTCGAACATCGCACGCAGTCGCCTGTTGAAGGCCGACATCTCGTCGAACAGCCGCTCATTAATCGTGTGACGCGACATTGTTATTGATCCCTGATGATTAGGTTACTAATGATTTACAACCTACGTATGTCAGGGAATTATAATATTCAACAATTCATGTCAGGGCACAGCTATGCAAATTTGACAGGGATCAAAGACGTCCCATGCGCGCGTTCACCAAGTTTTGCAAAAGATGCAACCGACATCTGCACCGGGGGAAAGAGATCTCTATAATATGACCTCCGCGACCTGATTCGGGGAAAAGCACAGTCAACGGAAAACTCGCATCACTCACGCTTTTCCGTCATTCGGCGGTTGGGGGCTGTGAATCGATGTGAGTTATGCGCTGGCGTCTGTTATCTCCTTCCGGGACAGGTAAAGTGGCAGCACACCGAACATGATCATGATTGGATCGAAACGATGAACGAAGCCGCGCGCAAACTTGCGCCCGCTCTCTCTAACGAGCCTCACTACCGCGAAGCCCCAAGCAATCTTGAGGCAGAACAGGCTCTGCTGGGCGCAATCCTGGTCAATAATGACGCCTATTATCGCGTTTCCGATTTCCTGAAGCCGGGCCATTTCTATGAACCGTTGCACCGAAAGATCTTTGAGGTTGCAGGCGACATCATTCGCATGGGCAAGATCGCCCATCCTGTGACGATCAAGACCTTTCTTCCCGCCGAAACCAAGGTTGGCGATCTGACGCTGGCGCAATACCTCGGTCGTCTAGCCGGGGAAGCCGTCACCATCATCAATGCGGAAGACTATGGCCGCGCGATCTATGATCTGGCGCTCCGGCGTGCACTAATCACCATCGGCGAAGACATGGTGAACATCGCTTATGACGCGCCGCTCGACATGCCGCCCCAGACGCAGATCGAGGATACCGAGCGGCGTCTGTTCGAACTGGCGGAGACTGGTCGCTATGATGGTGGCTTCCAGACCTTTTCTGACGCCGTTGCGCAGGCCATTGATATGGCAGGTGCTGCATTCGAGCGAGACGGCCATCTGTCCGGCATCTCGACCGGTATCATGTCGCTGGATGCGAAGATGGGCGGGCTGCAAAGGTCTGACTTGATCGTTCTCGCCGGGCGCCCCGGCATGGGTAAAACCTCTTTGGCTACGAATATTGCCTACAATATTGCGGCAGCCTATGAGCCGGAAGTGCTTCCAGACGGCTCCTTCAAAGCCAAGAATGGCGGCGTTGTTGGCTTCTATTCGCTCGAAATGTCCTCCGAACAGCTGGCCACCCGTATCATCTCCGAACAGACGGAGGTCTCATCCTCGAAGATCCGCCGTGGTGACATCACCGAGGCAGATTTCGAGAAACTGGTTGCCTGCAGCCAGATGATGCAGAAGGTGCCGCTGTTCATCGACCAGACCGGTGGTATTTCCATCGCGCAGCTTTCCGCACGTGCCCGACGCCTGAAGCGCCAGCGCGGTCTTGATGTTCTGGTTGTGGACTATATCCAGCTGATGACCGGCTCCGGCAAATCCGGCGAAAACCGCGTGCAGGAAGTGACGCAGATTACGACCGGCCTGAAAGCGCTCGGCAAGGAGCTGAATGTGCCGATCATTGCGCTTTCGCAGCTCTCGCGTCAGGTGGAAAGCCGGGAAGACAAGCGTCCGCAGCTTTCCGACCTTCGCGAATCCGGTTCGATCGAGCAGGATGCCGACGTGGTTCTCTTCGTATTCCGCGAAGAATACTACGTGAAGAACATGGAGCCACGTGACATCAGCGACCCCAAATACCCTGAGTGGGAACAGCAAATGGAAAAGGTGAAGGGCACGGCTGACGTGATCATCGCCAAGCAACGTCACGGACCCACCGGTACGGTCAAGCTCGCGTTCCAGTCTGAATTCACGCGCTTTGCCGATCTGGCTGACCCGAGTTTTATTCAATACGAAGAACATTGATGCGTGAGGATGAGCGCCCCGATCACAATCGGGGCGTTTTCGTTACAGGCCGACGGCTCTCAGACCGGCAACGGTCAAGACGCCCGCCCCTGCGGCTGGAAGAAGCGGCAGGCGGAGAGCTGCAAGGGCGGTGACACCGCAGGCAACGGTTTCCGCAATGCCGGTCGCCAAGGCTGTTGGCGCGACCACCGCCATCAAGACGGCGGGCGGAACCGTTTTCAGCGCTCTTTCGGTTCGGGTTGAAAGGCTTATCCGGCCGATCAGAAACGCGCCAAACAAGCGGGTGAAAACAGTTGCCAACATCATGGCGAGTACGGCGGCAAGGGTTGCAGCGTTGAGCGTCATGCCCGCACCTCCGCCCTGCGATCCGGCATTAGCGCTGCTGCCAGCCCGGCCAATGCACCGGCGGCGATATACCAGGCACCCGGAACAAGCGTGTGAACGGCAAGCGACGCCGAGGCGCTGGCAAGCAGCACAAGCCCCGTCTGCCTACCCTTCCAGAAGCCCATCAGCAGCACGATGAATACGGCAGGAAAAGCGAAGTCCAGGCCATAGACCGCCAGATCTCCCAGAAGTGTGCCGAACAGGGCGCCACTGAGACTTGCCATGATCCAGCCCAGATAGAAGGGCAGCGCAAGACCAAGATAGAAGGCTGGCGTTAACGCCTGCCTGTTGGCACGCGCTTCCGCCAGTGCCCAGTTTTCATCCGCCATCACCAGCAAGGCCGGTATTTTTTGCCAGATCCTGAACAGGCCGAGGCTCCGCGCCAAGGATGCGCCCATGAGAATATGGCGCAGATTGACCAGAAGCGCGGCAAGGCCAAGCGCGCTCCAGGACGCCGGATGCTGCCAGAGATCCATCGCGACGAATTGCGAGCCGCCTGCGAAAACGAGTGCGCTCATCAAGGTCGTTTCGAGCGGAGAGAGCCCGTTGCCGCTTGCGACCGTGCCAAATACAAAGCCGATCGGCAGAGCAGCCAGCACAAGGGGAAGAATTGATTTGATGCCTGCAGAAAACTCTGCCCGGCGCGAGTGATGATGCATCGATGCCTCCATTCGAAGGAGGCTTTAGCCATCACGTACCAATCGGTCTTGAACGAAAGTGATGTTCAACCGGCTCTGAAGACAGCTGGGGTCAGGCCTGTGCGGGCTTTGAAGTGACGGGTCAGGTGCGCCTGGTCGGCAAATCCACAGGCAAGGGCCGTATCCGACGGAGTTGCTCCCCCTCGTAGCAAATGACGCGCGTGCCGGATCCGGAGATCGGTCTGATAGGCATGCGGTGTAATGAAATAATGCTTGCGGAAAGCGCGGATCATATGGGCACGGCTGAGGCCGGCAATGCGGGCCAAGGCTTCAAGCCCGATATCCTGATCGAAATTCTGGGCGATATAGTCTCGCACCCGGCGCATGGCGACCGGCTCACTGTAATCCGGCAGATGGATGATGGCGCTGCCATGCCTCTTGAACATGTTGGCGAGCACCCCATACATGCCTTGCTCTCCGGCAAGCCCTGTCTCTTCTTCCACGGCGCGATGGGCGCAATTGAAAGCTGCAGCCAGTGGCGCATCTGTGAGCAACTGCCGGGAAAAACTCGGAGATCCGTGAAAGGCACGCCCTGTCATATCCTCGATGATATCGACCAGAAGCGCCGTATCCGGATAGATCATACGGTAACGATAGCCCTCCGGTCCGCCTGGCTGGCCGTCATGGATCTCGCCGGGATTGATGAGGTACAAGGCACCAGGACCCGTTGCTTCCCGCTCTCCCCGAATGTTAGCGACCTGACATCCGTTTTCTATGGCACCGATCGAAAACGTATCATGCGAGTGCGGAGAAAATTCATGCGTAATGAAGGAGGCGGTCAGGCACTCCATGTTCCGAAAGTGCCTTGCCCGCCAGAAGCGTGTTCTTTCCGTCCCCGATACGGGCGTTGCCTCGGCGGCTTGCTGCTGCGAAACATTGTGCATGACTGCAGAATAGACGTGTTCGTTATGATCGTCTTGAACAAAAGTGATAGGGTCCGCAGGACGTAGCAGAAGGATCCAAGAATGCCCGACACCGAGCCGCCGATCGAAGAAGCCGATCCGTTCGACATTGCGCCGGTGCGCCTGACCGTCGATCTGGCGGCTTTGGCCGAGAACTGGGTCGAGCTTTCCAAACGCTCCGGTCGCGCAAGAACCGGCGCCGTGCTGAAGGCCGATGCCTACGGTCTCGGCATCGAAGATTGCGGTCTGACACTCTACGAAGCCGGTGCACGGGACTTCTTCGTGGCCGCCGCTTCCGAAGGCGCAACGCTTCGTGCCTATGCGCCCGATGCCAGGATCTTCGTTCTATCGGGGATCTGGCCCGGACAGGAGCGCCTGTTTCTGGAGCACGACCTGGTGCCCGTTCTCGCCTCTGAAGAGCAGATGACGCACTGGATGTCCGTCATTGCCGAGGTGGGTGCCTATCCGTGCGCGGTACAGGTGGACACCGGCTTCAACCGGCTCGGGCTTTCCTTTGACGACGCGATGGCCTTGGCGCAGGATGTCTCTCGCCCGGCGAGTTTCGATCCGGTCCTCGTGCTCTCCCACCTGCACACAGCCGATGCCGCCGATGCGGAGACGACACGCAACCAGCTTGATCTTTTCCAGCAGGTTAGCGCCGCTTTCGAAGGTGTCGAATCAAGCCTCTCAGCGTCTGCCGGAATTTTCCTCGGACCGCGCTATCACTTCGATCTCACGCGACCCGGAATAGCACTCTACGGAGGTAAGGCTTCGCTGGCGATGGACCGCCCTTTGAGAACCGTGGCGACCGCGGAGGCACGTATCGTGCAGATCCGGGATGCGAAGGCGGGCGAGACAGTCAGTTATGGCGGTACGCACCGGCTTCTCCGCGACAGTCGGCTTGCTGTTGCTTCCGTTGGATATGCAGACGGCTATATGCGTTCGCTATCAGGCTCAGGTATTCCCTTGCGCAACGGACCAATTGGCGGCGCTGCTGCCGCGTTTGACGGGTACAAATTGCCGGTTCTTGGGCGCATCACCATGGATCTGGCGGTCTTCGATGCGACGGATCTACCGAGCGGAGCTTTGCGAACCGGCGATTATGTCGAACTTGTCGGGCCGAACATGCCGCTGGATGACGTTGCAGAAGCAGGCGGCACCATCGGCTACGAACTCCTAACAGGTTTCGGCCTGCGCTATGAGCGTCGGTATACCGGCGACGAGGTCTGAGCTTTCCAATTCTCCGGTTCCGGTGCTCTTGCAAAGTTGCCGCCAAGAGGATACGAGAACAAAACATGATCAAAATGGGCCGTTAATTCCGAGGCCTGCAAGCATTGGATAGTCATGGCCAAGGCAAAAACGCAATTCGTCTGCCAGAACTGCGGCACGGTGCACACGCGCTGGGCCGGCAAATGCGATGGCTGCGGCGAATGGAACACAATCATTGAGGATGATCCGCTGGGCGGCATCGGCGGCGGCCCTGGCAAGACACCCAAGAAGGGCCGTGCCGTTGCGCTGACGACGCTTTCCGGGGAAACCGAAGAGGCACCTCGCGTCCAGACAGGCATCAGCGAACTGGATCGCGTGACAGGCGGCGGCTTCGTGAGGGGCTCTGCGGTGCTGGTGGGAGGTGATCCCGGCATCGGCAAATCGACCCTGCTCATGCAGGCGGCGGCAGCCCTCTCCAGGCGCGGGCACAGGATCATCTATGTCTCGGGGGAAGAGGCCGTGGCGCAGGTGCGGCTTCGGGCGCAGCGCCTTGGGGCGGCGTCGACCGATGTGCTTCTGGCTGCCGAAACCAATGTCGAAGATATCCTCGCCACGCTTGCCGAGGGCAAGCGGCCGGACCTCGTCATCATTGATTCCATTCAGACACTGTGGAGCGATATTGTCGATTCGGCACCCGGTACGGTGACGCAGGTGCGCACGGGTGTTCAGGCCATGATCCGATTTGCCAAACAGACCGGTGCCGCCATGGTTCTGGTGGGCCATGTGACGAAAGAAGGGCAGATCGCAGGACCTCGTGTGGTCGAGCACATGGTGGATGCCGTGCTATACTTCGAAGGCGATCGCGGCCATCACTACCGGATCCTGCGCACGGTGAAGAATCGCTTTGGCCCGACCGATGAAATCGGCGTCTTCGAAATGTCCGATAAGGGTCTGAGGGAAGTGACCAATCCGTCCGAGCTTTTCCTCGGCGAACGCAACACCAAGGCCCCCGGTGCTGCCGTATTCGCCGGAATGGAGGGAACGCGTCCGGTTCTGGTTGAGGTGCAGGCGCTCGTTGCACCGACCTCGCTTGGCACGGCACGCCGTGCAGTGGTCGGATGGGATGGATCCCGGCTCGCCATGATCCTGGCCGTCCTTGAGGCGCATTGTGGCGTTCGGCTCGGACAACACGATGTTTACCTGAATGTTGCCGGTGGATACAGGATCAGCGAACCGGCTGCGGATGTTGCCGTGGCTGCGGCCCTTGTCTCGTCGCTTGCCAGCACGCCCTTGCCCGTCGATTCGGTCTTCTTCGGCGAGGTAAGCCTTTCGGGAGCGGTGCGTCCCGTTTCACAAACCGCGCAACGTCTGAAGGAAGCGGAGAAGCTTGGTTTTGCACGTGCAACGCTGCCTGCATCGTCTGCCGAACTGCCAAAGGGTCGTAAAGGCCTGACCGAAATCGAGGGGCTGCCCGATCTCGTGGTGCAGATTGCAGGTTCCGCCCGCAAGTTCGGCAAGCAGACAGATGAGGATTGATCTTCCCCCGGCCTCGCCACTGTTGTAAGAGGAGCGCAAAATTCTTGCCTTTCTGCGGAGTTCCGCTAAGGCCACATCATGCATCCCCGCCGCGGGACCGATCAGTCTTGGAGTAGATCATCTATGCCCATCACGATTTTTGACGGCATTGTTCTTGGCGTCACGCTTTTCTCGGCGGTTCTTGCCATGGTTCGCGGCTTCTCCCGCGAAGTGCTGTCCATCGCAAGCTGGGCGGGCTCCATAGCAGCAGCCTACTATCTGCACCCGCTGCTCTTGCCCTATGCCAAGAATTATACAGCCGACGACCGTATCGCACTCGCGGGATCCGCAGGCGTTATCTTTCTCGTTGCGCTGATCATCATCACTTTCATTACGACACGCATTGCCGATTTCATCATCGACAGCCGGATCGGTGCGCTGGATCGCACGCTTGGCTTCCTGTTTGGTGCAGCGCGCGGCATTCTGCTGCTCGTCGTTGCCGTCGCCTTCTGGAACTGGCTGGTCGATGTAAGGTCGCAGCCGGCCTGGGTTACGCAGGCCAAGTCAAAGCCGTTTCTGGATACGCTCGTTTCACGGCTTGAGACCGTTCTGCCGACGGATATCGAGCCTCAGATCCGCGCCCGCATCCTGGGACGTGGCGAGGCGAAGGGCAATGAGGCGGCTCCGTCTGACGAAGCTCCGAACGCACCTGTTACAAATAATTGACGAACCTGGACTACCGAGGGAAGCCAAAAGCCTCCATTTGTGTTACAACCCCATGACAGAAGGCCGGATGATGTTCTTAGCGAACCCTACCGGCCTCTTTCAGTTTTTTCTGAGTTGGCAAGGACCTGCAGATGAATCAGCCGGTTTCGCATGACGCATTCCATGATCTTGATGGTGACACTCTGCATGAAGAATGCGGCGTGTTTGGTATTCTCGGTCATCCCGATGCAGCAACACTGACAGCACTCGGCCTGCATGCCCTGCAGCATCGCGGTCAGGAAGCAGCGGGTATCGTGTGCTTTGATGGAACACAGTTCCATACCGAAAAGCATATGGGTCTGGTGGGCGACCACTACACCAACCCTGCGACGCTGGCGAAACTGCCGGGTGACATGGCGATTGGCCACACGCGCTATTCGACGACCGGCGAAGTTGCTCTGCGCAACGTGCAGCCGCTGTTTGCAGAACTCGAAGTCGGCGGCATTGCGGTCGCCCATAACGGCAATTTCACCAATGGCCTGACACTGCGCCGTCAGTTAATCGCCGGTGGCGCCATCTGTCAGTCCACGTCCGATACGGAAGTGGTTCTACACCTCATCGCCCGCTCCCGCTACACATCGACGACAGATCGGTTCATCGATGCCATACGCCAGATGGAGGGTGGCTATTCCATGCTGGCGCTGACCCGCACGAAGCTGATTGCTGCGCGCGATCCCACGGGCATCCGTCCACTGGTGATGGGCGAACTCGACGGCAAGCCGATCTTCTGCTCGGAGACCTGTGCGCTGGATATTATCGGCGCCAAATATGTCCGTGATGTTGAGAACGGCGAAATCATCATTTGCGAAATCCAACCGGACGGCTCGATCGAGATCGATTCGCGCAAGTCGCCAACAGCACAGCCGGAGCGGCTCTGCCTGTTCGAATATGTCTATTTTGCCCGCCCCGATTCAGTAGTCGGCGGTCGTAGCGTTTATGTTTCCCGCAAGAACATGGGCATCAATCTTGCCAAGGAAGCACCGGTCGAGGCGGATGTCGTTGTGCCCGTGCCCGATGGCGGCACACCGGCGGCACTTGGCTATGCGCAGGAAAGCGGCATTCCCTTCGAGTATGGCATCATCCGCAACCATTATGTTGGCCGCACCTTCATTGAGCCCACCCAGCAGATCCGCGCTTTCGGCGTCAAGCTCAAGCATTCGGCCAATCGGGCGATGATCGAAGGCAAGCGCGTTGTGCTGGTGGATGATTCCATCGTTCGCGGCACGACTTCACTGAAGATCGTTCAGATGATCCGCGATGCGGGCGCCAAGGAAGTGCACTTGCGTGTTGCCAGCCCGATGATCTTCCATCCGGATTTCTACGGTATCGATACGCCGGACGCGGAAAAGCTGCTGGCAAATCAGTATGACGGCGTCGAAGCCATGTGCCGCTATATCGGCGCAGACAGCCTGCAGTTCCTGTCCATCAACGGCCTTTATCGTGCCGTTGGCGGTGAAGACCGCAACCCGGCCCGTCCGCAATTTACCGACCACTACTTTACCGGCGACTATCCGACGCGCCTGCTTGACAAAGCAGCCGAGACGATGGGACGGAAGGTTTCGGTTCTCGCCAGCAACGGCTGAGACAATCCGGCGGGGTGCATTGCCCTCCGCCGGATCATTCATAGTGGGACGGATATGAGCATTGACTTGAAGGGCAGGATCGCGCTGGTCACTGGCGCATCGCGAGGTATTGGCTATTTTACGGCCTTGGCGCTGGCCAAAGCTGGCGCGCATGTGATTGCCTGTGCGCGCACAGTAGGCGGACTGGAAGAGCTGGATGATGCGATACAGGCGGCGGGCGGCACGGCAACCCTGGTTCCCTTCGACATTACCGACATGCAGGCGATCGATCGGCTGGGCGCTTCGATTTTCGAACGCTGGGGCAAGCTCGATATCCTCGTGGCCAATGCCGGTATCCTGGGCGTTATTTCGCCCGTCGGCCATATCGAAGCCAAGGTCTTCGAGAAGGTGATGCTGACCAATGTTACAGCCACCTGGCGGCTTATCCGCTCGGTCGAGCCGCTGTTGCTGAAGTCTGACGCGGGGCGCGCGCTGATTTTGTCTTCAGGTGTCGCTACCAATGCCCGTCCCTTCTGGGGTGCCTATGCCACCAGCAAGGCGGCGGTGGAAATGCTGGGTCGCACCTGGGCTGCGGAAACCGAACACACGAAGCTACGTGTCAACAACGTGAACCCCGGTGCAACACGCACCGCCATGCGCGCGCAAGCGATGCCCGGGGAAGACCCGTCAACGCTGCCACATCCTTCCGAAGTGGCGGAAAAGCTTTTGCCGCTTTGCGATCCGGCAATGACGGAAACAGGCCGCCTCTATGTGGTACGTGAGGGTAAGTTCGTAGATTATAAAATGCCGGAATAATCCGGCGTCGAATTCAGATCATCCCATGCGCCCTCGCGACATCCTCGTCTATATCTTTCTTTCGGTCGCATGGGGGCTCTCGTTTCTGCTGCTTCTGCATGTGATTGCGGCCTTCGGTTGGGTGGGTTCGGTCACCTTTCGCTGCCTTCTCGCGGGCATTCTGCTTTTTGTGCTGGCGCGTCTGACCAATCGCAGACTGCGTTTTCCCAACAGCTGGAAGCCGCTTGCAGTCGTTGGCGCAACAACCGTTGCCGGTCAGCTGATCGGCATTTCCTACGCAACGCCCCTGATCGGCACCGCAATGGCCGCCATCTTCGTGGCGACCATACCCCTCTTCTCCATGTTGATTGCCCGGTTATGGGGGACGGAGTTGATCACGCCCGCGAGAGTGGCAGGGCTTGTTCTGGGAACCATTGGCATCATCATGCTCGTTGGTTTTCCGGCGGTGCCTATCGACCGGAATTTCATTCTCGGCTGCGTTGCCATGGTCTTCAGCACCTTCTGCGCCGCCTTTGGCAGCAATTATGCCAGCCGCCACCTGAGCGACACTGGTCCCTGGGAAGTCACCATCGGCGCCTTCCTGTTTGGCGGGGTCATGGCGCTGCCGCTGCTGTTTCTCGTTCCGGTTCCGGGTGTGCCGCAGGCAATCGATTATCTCTATCTGCTCGTTCAGGCAGGCGTCATGAGCGCCCTCACCTATGTGCTCTACTTCGGCCTCGTCAGCAGCATCGGGGCAACGCGGGCTATCAGCGTCGAGTTTGTGGTGACCGTGATCGCTGTGCTGGTTGGAGCCTTCGCCTTGCATGAGCCGCTGACCCTGCTGCAGTTTGCGGGAGGAGGTGTCATCATTGCCGGATGCGCCCTGGTGCTCGGCATTTTTCCCGCCAAGGACAAAATCCCGCTTCAGCCCTGAGCTTCTCTCCAGCGCTTGCAGTCTGCTAGAAAGAATATTCTGTCGGGATCGGATACAGCGAACGTTTGCGCCTTGACGCCCCCTTGACCATTACTGGCTCTCGCGCCATAAGCTTTGCCCCATGAACAAGGCCAACTGCTGCATCATTTGCGGGATTATTATTCGCTAGCGTTTCGCTGGCCTGGCCGTTCTCGTCTCTCGAAATTCCAAGAAGACAAGGGAACCGGTTCCGGCCGGTGGGGGAATTTCATTCGGGAGAGACTGTCCATGAGCCTCAAGCTCAAGCTTTACAACACGCTGACCCGCGAGAAGGCTGAATTCCAGCCAATCGACCCGAACAATGTGCGCATGTATGTCTGCGGTCCCACCGTTTATGATTTCGCGCATATTGGTAATGCGCGCCCGGTCATCGTGTTCGATGTTCTCTTCCGTCTGCTGCGCCATGTTTATGGCGAGGGACAGGTGACCTATGCCCGCAACATCACCGACGTGGATGACAAGATCAACGCGCGGGCTTTGCGCGATCATCCGGGCCTGCCTCTCAACGAAGCGATCCGTGCCGTCACCGAGCGCACCGAGCAGCAGTTCCAGGCGGATGTGAAGGCACTTGGCTGCCTGGAGCCGACCGTGCAGCCGCGTGCCACTGACAACATTACCCAGATGATCGACATCATCGAGAAGCTGATTGCCCGCGGCCATGCCTATGCGGCAGAAGGCGAAGTGCTGTTCGATACGCGCTCCATGAGCGATTACGGCCAGCTTTCCAAGCGTCCGCTGGATGAGCAGCAGGCCGGTGCGCGCATCGCCGTCGATGCTCACAAGAAGAACCCCGGCGATTTCGTGCTCTGGAAGGCTTCCAGCGAAAGCGAACCCGGCTGGCCAAGCCCCTGGGGTCGTGGCCGTCCCGGCTGGCATATCGAATGCTCGGCAATGAGCGCACGCTATCTGGGCGAAACCTTCGATATTCATGGCGGTGGACTGGATCTCATCTTCCCGCATCATGAAAACGAAATTGCCCAGTCCCGCTGCGCACACGACACGCATGTGATGGCCAATGTGTGGATGCACAATGGCTTCGTGCAGGTCGAAGGCCGCAAGATGTCGAAGTCGGAAGGCAATTTCGTGACCATCAACGAACTTCTGGAAACGGAAAAGTTCGGCGGTCGCAAATGGCCAGGCGAAGTGCTGCGCCTTGCCATGCTGATGACGCATTACAGCGAGCCGATCGACTTTTCCGTCAAGCGGCTGGAAGAGGCAGAAAAAATTTTCAAAAAATGGGCTGACACCCTTCGGTTGGTGGAATCACGAGCAATTGTGCCTTGGAAGAATTCCATCGGCCCCGCACATTTTGGTCCGGTAGGGACGCAGTTGCTTATGTATCTACAAGAAGACTTGAATACCCCTGCATTGATTGCGGCAATTAGCAGGCTTGGCAGGGAAATCGCCGCTGGAGAGCTTGAAGCAGTTGACGATTTTATCAACTTGATTGACTTGTTGGGTTTTGATTTCGCTCTTTTCTTCGAAGGTGAGGAAACCTCTCCCGCAGAGCAAAATTTCATCTTCACAAAAGTCCAAGAGCGCCTCGAACTGCTGAAAGCCAAGAATTTCGCAGAAGCAGATCGAATTCGCGATGAGCTGGCAGCCAAGGGCATCCAGCTGAAGGACAGCAAAGACAAGGATACCGGCGAACGCGTCACCACCTGGGACATGAAGCGCTAACAGGACAGAAGGCCGATGGCTGAGAACCCGAACACCAAAATGCCGAAATGGCTGCTTTACGGGCTCATTGCAAAAGGTGTTCTGGTTGCCGCGATCACGATCGGCGTGGTTGTCTATGTAAGTTTGAGGTAGGAGAGGCATGATGGAAGGCGTATTTACCGGCGGATGCCAGTGTGGCGCGGTTCGCTTTCGGGCTGAAAAGCTTGGAAGGGCCTCGATCTGTCATTGCCGCATGTGCCAGAAGCAGTTCGGCAGCTTCTTCGGTGCGCTCGTCACGGCTGATCAGGCACATCTCACATGGACGCGTGGGCAGCCTAGCCTCTTTCGCTCATCCGCCAAGGTGAAGCGTGGTTTTTGCCCGAAATGCGGAACGCCCCTCACCTATCAATCTGATGAGGGGGTAGAGATCGCCATCGGCGCATTCGACCACCCGGAACTCATCGAGCCGGAAATCCAGGTAAACTATAGCCATCGCTTGCCCTGGATCGATCACCTGTTTGAGAAGACGCAGTTTTCTAGTCCTGAATACGATGCAAAATGGGCATCAGTCGAAAGCTACCAGCACCCGGACCACGATACGGCCGAGTGGCCGCCGAAGGACGAATAGCGGTGGCCTTTTCCGGTGGATGCCAATGCGGAGCTGTACGGTATCGGATCGATGGTGACATCGGTAATCCGCACATATGCCATTGTCGCATGTGCCAGAAGGCATCCGGCAACTACTTCATGCCCTTGGGCTGGGTCCAACGTGAAAGCTTCACTCTGACGCGCGGGGCGCCGAGCTGGTTCCGGTCTTCAGATATGGTTAGGCGGGGGTTTTGCCAGGCCTGCGGCACACCACTCTTTTTCGAGCCGGTCAATTCTGAGGGTATCAATGTAACGCTTGGCTCTCTGGACGAACCGGAAATGGCCAAACCGACCTTGCAATCCGGCCAAGGCTCGCGCCTATCCTTTTTTCACAATCTGTCTGAGTTGCCCGATGAGGCTCAGGAGGTGTCCGCCGATTGGCTTACAGCTGTTGCCCGGAAGACCTACCAGCACCCGGATCACGATACGGCCGAATGGCCGCCGAAGGACGAATGACATGAGCGAGTTGCGGACATTTTATCCCGAGACAGAGCCCTTCGAGACCGGTTTTCTGGAAACCGGCGATGGTCATCAGGTCTACTGGGAGCGGGTCGGGACGAAGGGGGCGAAGCCTGCGGTCTTTCTGCATGGCGGTCCCGGCGGCACCATCAGCCCAACCCAGCGGCGTCTGTTCGACCCGGCACTTTACGATGTGATTTTGTTCGACCAGCGCGGCTGCGGCAAAAGCACGCCGAATGCCAGCCTTGAGAACAACACGACCTGGCATCTGGTGGCAGATATCGAACGCCTGCGGGAGATGATGGGCGTCGAGAAATGGCTGGTCTTCGGCGGCTCCTGGGGTTCCACGCTGGCGCTTGCCTACTCGCAAACCCATGCCGACCGTGTGTCCGAACTCGTGCTGCGCGGCATCTACACCCTCACCAAAGCGGAACTCGACTGGTACTATCAGTTCGGTGTCTCCGAGATGTTCCCCGACAAGTGGGAGCGTTTTCAGGCTCCCATTCCAGAAGATGAACGGCACGAGATGATGGCCGCCTATCGCCGCCGTCTGGTGGGTGATGACCGCGAGGAGCAGCTGCGTTGCGCCCGCGCCTGGAGCATCTGGGAGGGCGAGACGATTACGCTTCTGCCCAACCCAGCCTATTCCGGCACGTTTGAAGAGGATGATTATGCGCTGGCATTTGCGCGGATCGAAAACCACTATTTCGTTCACGCCGGCTGGCTGGAAGAAGGGCAATTGCTGCGGGATGCCTATAGACTGAAGGATATTCCCGGCACCATTATTCACGGACGCTACGACATGCCCTGCCCGGCAAAATATGCCTGGGCTCTGCACAAGGCTTGGCCGAAGGCTGATTTTCACCTCATCGAAGGAGCCGGTCACGCCTATCTGGAGCCCGGCATTCTGGATCAACTGATCCGGGTAACGGACCGTTTTGCCGGCAAGACGGACTGAAGCAAGCTTTTGGCCCGGATGGGCCGGTGACAAAATTCTGCGGCCCGGGGAGGCGCAACTGATGAGTATGGAACGCATCTATCTTTTCGACACGACACTTCGTGACGGGCAGCAGACGCCCGGCATCGATTTTTCCGTTGAAGACAAGATCGCGATTTCGAAGCTTCTCGACGAGTTCGGCATCGATTATGTGGAAGGCGGCTACCCCGGTGCCAACCCAACCGACACCGCATTTTTCGCACGCAAGCAAACGCATGCGGCCAAATTTACTGCATTCGGCATGACGAAACGTGCGGGGGTCTCGGCTGCCAACGATCCTGGTCTGGTTGCTCTTTTACAATCGAAAGCCGATGCGATCTGTCTTGTCGCGAAGAGCTGGGACTATCATGTCGCAGTGGCTCTCGGCTGCACCAACGAAGAAAATATTGAGTCGATCCGGGACAGCGTAAAGGCTGTGATAGCCTCAGGTCGTGAAAGCCTGATTGACTGCGAGCACTTTTTCGATGGCTACAAGGCCAATCCGGACTATGCGCTGGCCTGTGCAAAGACGGCCTATGAGGCGGGTGCGCGCTGGGTGGTTCTCTGTGATACGAATGGCGGTACCCAGCCGGACGAAGTGCGCAGAATCGTTTCCGCCGTCATCGCATCCGGCATTCCCGGCGCGTCATTGGGAATCCATGCGCATGACGATACAGGTCAGGCCATTGCCAATTCGCTGGCTGCAGTGGAGGCCGGTGTTCGCCAGATCCAGGGAACGCTAAATGGCATTGGCGAGCGTTGCGGCAATGCAAATCTCATCACGCTGATCCCCACCCTCGCCTTGAAGAAGGTTTACTCGGACCGATTTGAAACTGCGATCGATGCTGATCGCCTAACCGGCCTCACCCGACTGTCTCATGCCTTCGATGAATTGCTGAACCGCTCGCCGCATGCGCAGGCACCTTATGTGGGCGCATCCGCCTTCGCGACAAAAGCAGGCATTCATGCCTCCGCTCTGCTGAAAGACCCGCGTACCTACGAGCATGTGGTGCCGGAAAGCGTTGGCAACTTTCGCAAGGTCATGGTGTCTGACCAGGGAGGCAAGTCCAACTTCCTTAACGCCCTGAAGCGCATCGGGCTGGACGTCGCGAAAGATGACCCGCGTCTCGATACGCTGATTTCCATCGTCAAGGAGCGCGAGGCCCAAGGCTATGCCTATGAAGGGGCAGATGCGAGCTTCGAGCTTCTGGCCAGACGCACTCTCGGCACCATTCCGCATTTCTTCGATATCGAAGGTTTCCGCGTGATGGTGGAACGGCGGTTTGACGCAAATGGACAGTTGAAGACCGTGTCGGAGGCTGTGGTTCGCCTGATCATCGACGGTCACCGCATTATGTCAGTCGCTGAGGGTGACGGTCCGGTCAACGCGCTGGATCTGGCCTTGCGCAAGGATCTTGGCAAATTCAACAGAGAGATCGAAGAACTCGAACTGGTGGATTACAAGGTGCGCATTCTCAATGGCGGCACCGAGGCGATCACCCGCGTTCTCATCGAATCCATGGATGGCGACGGAACTCGTTGGTGGACCGTGGGCGTTTCGGAAAACATAATCGACGCCTCCTTCCAGGCGCTGATCGATTCCATCATCTACAAGCTGATGAAGAACCGGCACATGGCAGGCAAGATCGCGGCAGAATAATCGGCTGCGGCAAAGCTTCACATTCTGGAATATTCGCTTCAGCGAAATGAATTGGTTACGCCTGTGGATCAGGCGTAGACGGTTGCGCTTGCGGCAAAGAAAGGCATGCAGAATGGCAAGCAGCGAAACAAACCCTGCCCTGAATGGCGACACGCCGAAGGGATTTGCCTATGCCTTTGCCGCCTATGGCCTCTGGGGCTTCATGCCAATCTACCTCAAGATGCTTTCGCATCTTTCGCCTTTTGAAGTGTTGGCACACCGTGTCGTGTGGTCCTTGCCGCTGGCAGCAGTTGTTCTGCTTGTTACCCGCCGCATTGGTGACCTGAAGGCAGCGGTCCACTCTGGCAAGACCATGGCCATGGCTCTGGTGACGGCATGCCTGATTACCGTGAACTGGTGCACCTATGTCTATGCGGTGGGTTCAGGGCATGCGATCGAGGCGGCGCTCGGCTATTTCATCAATCCGCTTTTCAGCATCATGCTAGGGGCGATATTGCTGAAGGAGCGAATGACGAATGCCCAGAAGGCTGCCATCTCACTTGCATTCGTGGCCGTTGGTATCCTGACATGGGACGCCGGTCGTCTGCCATGGATCTCGCTGACTCTCAGCATCAGCTGGGGCTTTTACGCCCTGTTTCGCAAGACACTGCCCGTGGGGCCCAATCAGGGGTTCTTTCTCGAAGTTGCAATCCTCACAGTTTTTGCCTTGCCGTATATTGTCTGGCTCGAAGTCCATGGCGTGGGCCACCTGACCAATGGAACAGAATCGGACAGCTGGCTTCTGGCTTCCGCTGGCCTGTTCACTGCTATTCCGCTGATGATTTACGCCAATGCGGCAAAGCTTCTCAGACTATCCACCATTGGCATCATGCAATATATGACGCCAACCTTCGTGTTCCTGATTGCGATCTTCGTCTTCCATGAGCCGATGAACCCCGTAAAGCTGTTTGCCTTCGTTCTCATCTGGTCAGCTCTGGCTCTCTATAGCGTATCGATGCTACGAAACTACCGCGCGCGCTAAGACGGGAGGTGCGTCATGAAAATGTCCAATATTCCGTTCGGGACGACGGACTGGTCGCAGATTGAGCGCACCGAGCATTTCGGCGAAACGGGTCGGGCCTACTGGCGAACGCAGAAGTTTGGCGACATCCGTGTTCGTATGGTGGAATATACGCCGGGCTACAGGGCGGATCACTGGTGCGAGAAGGGCCATATCCTTCTGTGCCTGGAAGGCGAGATGGTCACCGAACTTGCAGATGGACGCGTATTTACCCTGAAGCCCGGCACAAGTTACCAGGTCGCTGATCATGCCGAGCCTCACCGGTCCTACACCAAAACAGGTGCGTTGCTGTTTATCGTGGATTAAAGGCGCTCGATCACGCTGCTGTCACCTTTTGCCAAAGGAGCATCGCCCCAGGCATCCATGATTGCGGGAACGATATCCTCCACATTATCGATGACAAGTGGCTGAACCAGATTGGCGTTGTGGATGAAGCCCTGCCTCTTCATGTGATCGATGAGTTCCAGCATTGGATCCCAGAATCCGCCGATATTGGCAAACACCATCGGCTTTCCATGGCGGCCAAGCTGCGCCCAGGTCATGATTTCTACGATCTCCTCCAGGGTTCCAATTCCACCCGGCAGTGTGACGAAGGCATCGGCGCGCTCGAACATCTTGTGTTTGCGCTCGTGCATATCCGCGGTGATGATAAGCTCATTCAGTTGGCCGAGAGAATGGCGCGTTGCCTCCATATCCACGAGGAATTCCGGGATGATGCCGGTGACTTTTCCGCCATTGGAGAGAACGCCAGAGGCGACCGCCCCCATGATGCCTTTTGTACCGCCGCCATAGACCAGATTGAGGCCATGTGCAGCGATGGACCTGCCCAGTGTTCTACCCGCCGAAACATAGGCGGGGTCTCGTCCCGGCTGTGAGCCACAGTAAGCACAAATGGATCGAATTGGCACAGCGTTCTCCGTATTTCATGTATCGGATGCCGAAGTTCACGGCCCTGTCGCCAAAAGTGACGGGGAATCAAGCTGTGAGCAAGTGCAAAAGACGGCGAATCCTTGTTAACTCTCGATGAACACTGTAATCCGGAACCGTTGGCGCGGTGACGCCAGGAGAGGTTTTGATGATCCATAATCGTGCCGGTTGGCTCGCTCTTGCTGTTCTTGCTGTCGCAACCCTGTTGATGGTGTTTTTCGTCATGCCCCGGCTATCGGGCGATGAGAAGCCGCAGACGACTGCAATGACCCCTGCAGCACCGGCAACCCAGGCGCCGACACCGGCCGCAACGGAAAGTTCGGCATCACAAACCACGACGGCAGACAAGGGTGCAAAACCGCAGGCCGAGGCGAAGCAGGATGTCCTGCCCACACCAGAAAAGCCCGCGACGGCACCGGCTTCGCCTGCACCGCAGAAGGCCGAGGCTCCTGTCATCATTCCGACATTCGACGTTCTTCGCGTCGAGCCCGATGGCTCCACGGTAATTGCAGGTCGCGCGGCTCCAGGCTCCAAGCTGGAAGTCACTGATCAAGCGAACACGGTTGCCACGACCACAGTCGACAAGGCTGGTGAGTTCGTGGCCATTCTTGACAAGCCGCTTTCTCCGGGCGACCACCAACTGGTCCTCAAAGCCACGAGCCCAGATGGCAAGACGGTGATCTCCGAAGAAATAGCGACAGTCTCCGTTCCCCAGGGCAAGGAAACAGAATTGCTGGCCATGGTCACAAAGCCGGGCGAAGCCAGCCGCATCATCGCCAAGCCGACGGCGCCCGCGAAGACCGACCGTGTCGCAACAACTGCGCCTGATGCATCGTCCGCACAGCCATCGGCCGAACCTGCGAAACCTGCCCCACAGGTCATGAATGCTCCGGTTGCCCAACCGTCTACCAAGCCTCAGCAGCAACAGCCGACGGTCGCAGCGCCTGCAACAGGCACAGCTCCAGCACAGCAAAACGCGAGTCCCCAGGCTGCGGCAACTGCGGCGCCAAAATCGCCGGACGCGGGCAAGGCTGATCTTCAAATTAGTGCCGTAGAGGTCGAGGGAAGCAAGCTTTTCGTCGCGGGCGTCGCAAAGCCCGGTTCGCGTCTCAAGGCGTATGCTGATGGACAGGTCATTGGCCAGACAATCGCAGGCAGTGACGGAAGTTTTGTCATTGACGGCGTTCGCGAACTCACGGTCGGGCAGCATACAATTGCCGTCGATCAGATCGGCGCAGACGACAAGATCATTGTTCGCGTCGAAGTTCCGTTCAACCGTCCCGCCGGAGATCAGGTGGCTGCCGTTGCGACGCAACAGAATTCTGCGGCGAGCCTGACACCCATCGACGCCGGGGCCTTCGACAAACTGCGCAACGAAGTGGCCAAGGCCTTCCAACTGCTGCAGAACCTCTACGCCAACAATGCGACGCCAAGTCTTGAGCAGGTCGCAGCAGCGCGTTCCGCCGTGACCATTTCACTACGGTCGCTGACGGAGTACCGTCTGCCGGCCGGTGTCAGCGCCAACGCCGCAGGGATTGCGGACACAACGATCAAGGCCGCGGCGGATGCTCTGGCTGCCCTTGAAGCGCTACCGAAAGATGTCGAAGCCATTCGAAAGAACTTGGGGACACTGAGCGCAATGATCGCGCGCGTTACCTCTTCCACCCTGCCGTCTGCGCCTTCGACAGCCCAGGCAACCCCACCTGCGACCAATCAGGATACGGGCGCGCCCAGGACAATTGCGCAGGCTCCTTTGACGCAGAGCGATGCGGCGTCGGTGATCATTCGCCGTGGGGATACGCTCTGGCAGATTTCCCGTCGCGTCTACGGCCAGGGTGTCCGCTACACGACTATCTATCTGGCAAACCAGGATCAGATTGCAAACCCGGACATTATCCAGCCAGGCCAGATATTTGGCGTCCCGAAGGACGCCATGCCGGAAACAGAGGCAGAAAAACTGCATAGGCAGCGCTTGAACAAGACCTGAAACGAGATTGGAGCCGCTTCTGCGGCTCTGATTTTATGATGAACTGCTTCCCGGCCTATGCCTGAATTGCGTTGCGATCAGCGTAAGCAGGCCTTAAACAGAACCTCCTTCCGGAGGCAGTCATGCAGAACAAACAGAAGACCGTATCGGCGGACGCAAGCAATCCGTTCGCAACGATCGTGAACCTTTGGCCGTACATGTGGCCAGCAGGACGAAGCGATCTGAAAGCGCGTGTCGTTTGGGCGACGGTCTTTCTGATTGTTGCGAAGCTGGTGCTGATCGGGGTTCCCTACTTCTTCAAGTGGGCCACCGATGCCCTGAACGGCAAGCTGGATATGGTTGGCGTACTGCCGATGTTCCTCCTGGGCGCCGTCGCTTTGGTCATTGCCTATAATGTAACGCGAATCATCCAGCTCGGCCTCAACCAGTTGCGCGATTCGCTGTTTGCCAGCGTTGGCCAGTATGCGGTGCGCCAGCTTGCCTATCGTACCTTCGTGCACATGCATCAACTGTCTCTGCGCTTCCATCTGGAGCGCAAGACAGGCGGCCTTTCGCGTATCATCGAGCGCGGAACCAAGGGGATCGAAACGATCGTCCGCTTCACCATTCTCAATTCAGCGCCCACGCTGATCGAGTTTATTCTGACAGCGGCCATCTTCTGGATCAGCTACGGCTTTACCTATGTGGCAATTACGGCAGTAACCGTATGGGCCTATATCTGGTTCACCGTGAAGGCCAGCGATTGGCGCATCAGCATTCGCCGCTCCATGAATGCGAGCGATACCGACGCCAACACAAAGGCTATCGATTCGCTGCTGAACTTCGAGACCGTCAAATACTTCGGCAACGAGAAGATGGAAGCCGAGCGTTTCGACGCCTCCATGGCGCGCTATGAAAAATCCGCAACCCAGGTCTGGACATCTCTCGGCTGGCTGAACTTCGGTCAGGGCGTAATTTTTGGTCTCGGCACGACGATCATGATGGTGATGTCGGCGCTTGCCGTTCAACGCGGGGAACAGACAATCGGCGATTTCGTGTTCGTGAATGCCTTGCTCATTCAGCTCTCGGTGCCGCTCAATTTCATCGGTTTCGTTTATCGCGAAATTCGCCAGGGCCTGACGGATATCGAGCAGATGTTTGACCTGCTGGATGTGAAGGCGGAAGTTGTCGACAAGCCGGATGCGAAGCCGCTGGCAATTGCGCAGGGTGCCATTCGCTTCGAGAATGTTCATTTTGCCTATGATTCCGAGCGTCCGATCCTGAAGGGCATTTCCTTCGAGGTTCCGTCCGGGAAAACGGTCGCCATCGTCGGGCCATCGGGTGCAGGAAAATCCACGATTTCGCGGTTGCTTTACCGGTTCTACGATATTCAGCAGGGTGCCATAACAATCGACGGGCAGGATGTGCGCGATGTGACCCAGACCAGCCTGCGATCCGTCATCGGCATGGTTCCGCAGGACACGGTGCTGTTCAACGACACGATTGCCTACAACATTCGCTATGGACGAATTTCCGCCAGCGAAGACGAGGTGCTGAAGGCCGCGGAAATAGCACAGATCGGCACCTTCATCCGCAGCCTGCCGGACGGTTTCAAAACCATGGTCGGTGAAAGAGGCCTCAAGCTTTCCGGCGGCGAAAAGCAGCGCGTCGCAATCGCCCGGACCATCCTCAAGGCGCCACCGATCCTCATCCTCGATGAAGCCACATCCGCGCTTGATACGACCACGGAACAGGAAATTCAGTCTGCGCTTGATCTGGTTTCAAAGAACCGCACGACGCTCGTCATCGCGCACCGGCTTTCGACCGTCATCAATGCAGATGAAATCATCGTCTTGCGTCACGGTGAGATCGCTGAACGCGGCACACATGCCGCACTTCTGGAGCAGAACGGTCTTTACGCCTCCATGTGGAACAGGCAGCGGGAAGCAACGCAGGCCGAAGAGCATCTTCGTCAGGTGCGTGAAAGTGACGACATGGGCGTGGTCGTGCGCCGGGAGCCTGCGAACTAAAGCGCGGCGCACCTTATTGGATTCAGTAGAGCCGCGCTTTCGATCTTTTCTTGCCGCATGTACGTTATCGTTCAATCGAGGACGATTGAACGATAACGTACATACCGTAGGGTCAAAACCCAATCACGGTCTTTCTCGGGATCTCGTGAATGTGCCGAACCCAGGAACCGGATTGCCCCCAAAACGGTTTGCCTGTAGTCAGCTAAGCCAAGCATCAAGAAGCTCGACATTCTGGAGACACCATTGGTCAATCTGCTCGACACGATCCGCAACACGCTGGTTCCGATTCACAAGGAAGGCTATGTCTTTGTGATCGCCTTCTTCGTAGCGTCCCTGCTGCTCGGCCTCATTGCCGCGCCGCTGTTCTGGATTGGCCTTGTTCTAACGCTCTGGTGTGCCTACTTCTTCCGGGACCCGGAGCGCGTGATCCCGCAGGATGACGACATTATCGTCAGCCCGGCAGATGGCCGTGTGTCCTCGGTACAAATGGTCGTTCCTCCAGCCGAGCTCGACCTTGGCTCCGAGCCGATGCTGCGTATCTCCGTGTTCATGAACGTATTCGATTGCCATGTGAACCGCTCGCCCGCACGCGGACGCGTGTCACAGATCGTTTATCGCCCCGGCCAGTTCGTCAATGCGGAACTGGACAAGGCGAGCGTCGATAATGAACGCAATGGCCTGGTGATCGAAACAAAGCATGGCAAGCTGGGTGTCGTGCAGATCGCCGGTCTCGTTGCGCGTCGCATTCTCTGCTTTGTGCATCAGAACGAGCCGCTGGATGCGGGTGAACGTTTCGGCCTTATCCGCTTCGGCTCTCGCCTTGACATTTACGTGCCGGAAGGTGGTCAGCCGCGTGTATCTCTGGGACAACGCACAATCTGCGGCGAAACGGTCATAGCCGAGTTCAACTCGGGCAAGGGCCCAACCATCAGCCGTCGCAACTGATCAGGATCAAGAGCAGGACATCGCCATGCAGGATCAGGCCAGAACGGATCAGCAGGACAATGATGACGCACGTGGCCCGCGCCTGAGGGAAATTCCCCTTCGGCTGATGGTGCCCAACCTCATCACCGTGCTGGCAATCTGCGCAGGCCTGACCGGCATTCGGCTGGCCTTCGAAAGCCGCTTCGAACTCGCAGTCGCCATGGTCCTGCTGGCAGCCTTTCTGGATGGAATTGACGGACGCGTCGCGCGCGCGCTGAAGGCGACGTCTAAATTCGGCGTCCAGATGGATTCGCTCGCCGACATCATCAACTTCGGCGTGGCGCCCGCGCTGGTTCTCTATGTTTTCATTCTCGACAAGGTCGGCTCTATCGGCTGGATCGCGGCACTCATCTACGCCATTGCGGCCGGCCTGCGGCTCGCGCGCTTCAACGTGATGGCCGAGCGTGAGTATAAGGCAAAATGGCAATCCGAGTTTTTCGTCGGCGTGCCTGCACCCATGGGAGCAATGCTCGTCATGCTGCCGGTCTATCTCGGCTTTCTCGGCCTCGAACTTGACCGATCATTCGCCATTCTTGCGACCGGCTATACGCTCCTGATTGGCTATCTGCTTGTCAGCCGTGTTCCCGTATGGTCTGGCAAATCCGAAACGCGCGTGAGACGCGATCTGATGCTGCCCCTCCTCCTAAGCGTTGTTGTCTATGTCGCCCTGCTGATGAGCTTTACCTGGCAGATCCTGGCCCTGACTGCCGCGGCCTATCTCTGCTTTCTGCCCTTCTCTGCCAGTGCCTGGAAGAAGCGGTATGGCACACTGACAATTGAAGACGACCACGCCAATGTTTGATGCAGTGCAGCAGCAATGTTGCACTGCAATGCCAGGGAATAATTAACGTCACTCTCACTAAATAACGAATTATTAATATTTAAAAAAATATATCAAATTTTATTCTGACTCTGGACAAGACAAATTTTCGCCTGTTTCCTCTTCGAAACAGTCCGCCCGCACAGGCGGCAAAAGAATCATTTTTGGAGGAAAACTCATGAGCCAGAATGCAACACAGACGCTGAACCCGAAAACCGCTGAACTCCACACCCCTCTTCGTCCCCTGGGTATCAAAGCAGTTGTTGCTGCCGCTCTGATGCTGAAGCGCAATGTCCTGAAGAAGGCATAATTGCTTAACGCTTGAAAATCACTTGGGAGAACGGCCTGCGCCATATGGCGCGGGGCTGACTAGAACAGAGACAGTTGATCGCTTCCCGGTTTCGCCGCTGTCACGGCCTTGAGCTTCACGCTTGGCTCTACGGGCGTCTGAACGTCAGGCCCCATGTTCGAAACCTTGTTCACCAGATCTGATACAGGGATTGCTTCAAAGAAATCTGCCTGCGTTGGCTGCATCAGATGCTCGATATCGCGCGGCTCCTGCGTCTTGCAATCAAGCCACTGCTCGAAATCCTGCGGCTGGATGACAACTGGCATCCGGTTGTGGATGGGCGCGATTGATGCGTTTGCATGGGTTGTGAGGATAGCGGCGGTATCCACTTCCGAACCATCCGCAGAACTCCATGTTTCCATGAGACCGGCGAAGGCGACCACGGCACCGTTGCGAGGACGGATCCAGTAGGCTTGCGCCTTTCCGCCCTCCTCCTTTGAAGGTCTATGCCATTCGTAGAAGCCCGATGCCGGGACAAGGACGCGCCGATGACGCATGGCAGCACGAAACGATGCCTTGCCGATGGCCGTTTCAGCGCGTGCATTGATGAGCAATGGGAAATCCTTGGGATCCTTCACCCATCCGGGCAAGAACCCCCAACGCGCCAGTACGGCACGACGCTCTGGAAGATTGCTTCCGGGTGCCATTTTTTCGCCAGCCACGACGAGCAGGATAGGCTGTGTTGGCGCGATATTGTAGCGCTTGGGAAAGTCATCGATGTCGATGACGCTGAGGAATTCGAGGATCTCCTCCGGCGTCGCGGTCAAGGCATAGCGTCCACACATGAAACTGAGATGGCATCGCGGGGATGAGGCGTCAAGCCGCGCAGTTCGTCGACGGTGCGCGTGACCTCTCGCTTTCAAGGGTCGAAAAGAGAAGATAGGTTTTCGTGATTCGTGCGTATCGACTGTCGTTACACACAAGCGATCGGCGCTGGATCCCATTCAACGGAGTGATCAAAGTTCATGCCTGAACAGCCGCGGCTTGCTTCCTCTGCCATCCTGGAACGCGACGGCCGATTTCTGTTGATCCGCCGCCGGAACCCGCCGTCTGCGGACCTGTTTGCATTTCCGGGAGGTCGCGCAGAACCGGGAGAGACGCCAGAGGAAACAGCCGTGCGGGAATTTGAGGAAGAGACCGGGATTCCCGTCCGCGACCCTAAGCTTTTCGCGACCTATGATCTTCCGACCCGCGCCGAAAATGGCCAGATGACAAGTCCCTTCCTGCTCTCCGTATTTCTGGTGCAGAGCGATTCCTGCGATGAGGCGATCGCCGCGGATGATGCAAGCGATGCCGGATGGTATACGGCGGAAGAGATCAGGTCCCTTCCCGTTCCGGCCAGTGTACTGGAATGCGCGGAACGTCTCGCTCAACGCGGAAAAACGAAGTGAGGATATGTTGGTGACTGGGATTACAAGAATGCCAAGGCTCATCCTCTTTATTGTCCTGGCAGGGCTTTTCGGGCAGCCCGCGCTCGCGCAGAAGAAGCCGACCCCGCAGCCGACAGTAACGACGCCGCCCCAAACTGAGGAAAAGCCGACGCCTTATGACGGCCAACTGGCGCGGCTAGCGGAAGTCCTTGGTTCCATACACTATTTGCGGTCTCTGTGCGGCGCGGCCTCCGGTGACTGGCGCAGTGCGATGCAAACTTTGCTCGACACGGAAACCATAAATGAACCCCATAGACGGGAAAAATTGACGGCGGCCTTCAATCGAGGCTACAGGGCATTTGCAGCGGTGCACACGTCGTGCACACCCGCCGCACGTACAGCCGAAGAACGCTACCGTAACGAAGGTGCAACACTTTCTGGCGAAATCGCCACACGTTACGGAAATTAAGGTTTTATTAGCCTCTTTCGCGGTGCGGGCGTGTCGTTTTGATAAAAGGCTGCTAGTGTTGTTAACGTGCCGGTAACAACAGGCACCACCTTGTAAGAGGAATACACATGCAGACTGCGCGCAACGACATCGACGACATGATTGTGCACGAGAAGATGCAGGTGGCGCTCGAGTATCAGAACGAGGCCTGGGCGGATGGCCGCGCCGATGGCATCGAGCCTGAGATCATCGCGGACGCTGCAATTGCACTTGCCATGCGCGAAACAATTCGTCTGCATGGGGAAGCTGGCGCGGAAGCAATGCTGGATTCTCTTCGTGAGCGCATGCTCGCGGGCGAATTCTCCCCCGAACGCAAGATTCAGTGAATATGCTGCGTCAGTGAAAGACACAGCGTTTCATTTTTTCTCCTCGAAAATGCCAGGGACTTCCTCATGCCCAATGCATCGACGCAAGCGCGTATTGCGAAAGCGCTGATTGCCAGTGTCGCATTGTCCTCGACCCTTCTGATCGGCGGCACATCGCCCGGTTGGAGCTTAAGCATTTCGCACATCGATGGAACACGTATGGCGCAGGCGGAAACGCCTGCCGCACCCGCCGCGCCTGCGGCACCGGCCTCGCCTTCAGTACCTGCGGCACCGGTTGCACCATCTGCACCAGCCCCGTCGCCCGATGCTTCGTCTGCCCCTTCCCCGACAGACCCGGTTGCAACACCTGCGCAGGTCCAGTCCAGTGGAAAGGTGGAAATCATTCGTGATCTCTCCAAGCTTCCAGCGCCTGTTGCCCGGATGCGCAACCTGATCAACGAGGCGGCCGCGACGGGCGACATTGAAAGGCTTCGTCCCTTGGCTGCTTTCGATCCGGCCCAGATGCAGGTCGGCGCTGAAGGCGACGCGATCGAGGCCATCAAAAGCCTGTCCGGCGATCCTGATGGTCAGGAAATAATGGCCATTCTGATGGACCTTCTGCAGACGGGGGCCGCCCATATCAATGTGGGTAAACCAGACGAAATGTATGTCTGGCCCTACTTCGTCGGCAAGCCGCTCAATAAGCTGACCGGCCCCGAGCGCGTTGAACTGCTGCGCATCATCACAGCAGGTGACCTGATGTCCATGGAAGAAGGCAACAACTACAATTTCTACCGCATTGGCATCACGCCGACCGGGCAGTGGAAAGTGTTCGCCGGCGGCGATTGAGCCAACACCTCCGCTCAATCCGGTGGCTTGCCTCAATGGTGAGTGCTGATTATCTGTGATGTTACAACACGGATACGAATCTCATGCCTTCTGCCAGCCTTTCAGACCGAAGCTTCATCCATGTCGGCGGTGCCGATGCGCAGAGTTTTCTGCACAATCTCATCACGACCGACGTCAATGGTTTGCCCACAGGCGAAGCCCGCCCCGGTGCATTGCTGACCCCGCAAGGCAAGATCCTGTTCGACTTTCTGATCTGGCGGACCGGCGAAGGCTTCACCCTCGAATGCCCATCAGGAATTGCCGATGCGCTGCTCAAGCGCCTGACCATGTACAAGCTTCGAGCCGCGGTTTCTCTTTCCGCAACGGCAGGTGGCGTGAGCCTGCTCTGGGGCGAGGAGGCTGACTCTGCGCAAGGCATATTGGACGCTGCCTTCGCCAAGGTAGGCCTCCGCGTCATTCGGCAACCCGAGACTGAAGCCTTTGACTCAAGGGAAGCCTATGATCGTCTTCGCATAGAAGCGGGCATTGTCACGGCACCACAGGATTACGCGCTTCAGGATGCCTTCCCGCATGATGTCCTGATGGATATGAATGGGGGTCTGTCCTTCCGCAAGGGCTGCTATGTGGGTCAGGAAGTGGTTTCGCGCATGCAGCACCGTGGCACGGCACGGCGCCGCGTTGTACAGGTCGTAGCAGACGATGCACTTCCCGAAACGGGCACCGAGTTGACCGCAGACGGCAAGCCAATAGGTCAGCTGGGTACGGTGGTCGGGAACCGGGCACTGGCAATCGTGCGGATTGACCGGGCGGGCGATGCCATGGCCAATGCAGTGCCAATCCTCGCTGGCGCGGTGACGGTAAGGCTCGCACTACCGGGCTGGACCGGCCTCAGCTTCCCCACCAATGCGGACGGGACTGAGTCGTGACAACGGCATCTTCTACGCGCGCCTGGCAGCGCATGCTTTCCGGCCGAAGGCTGGATCTTCTCGACCCCTCGCCGCTGGATGTAGAGATTTCCGACATCGCCCATGGTCTTGCACGGGTGGCGCGTTGGAACGGCCAGACGCGCGGCGATCACGCCTATTCCGTTGCCCAGCACAGCTTGATGGTCGAGATCATCTTTCGCCAACAGAACCCTGCCGCATCGCCCATCGACTTACTGCTGACGCTTCTGCACGATGCACCGGAATATGTAATCGGCGACATGATCTCCCCTTTCAAGGCGGTGGTCGGCGGCGGGTACAAGGCGGTGGAACATCGCCTGGAGGCGGCGGTGCACCTGCGTTTCGGCCTGCCTCCGCATCCTTCGCGAGAACTTAAGGTGAAGATCAAAAAGGCGGATACAATTGCTGCCTATTTCGAAGCCACGGAGCTTGCCGGCTTCTCTCAAGATGAGGCACGCAAGTTCTTTGGCCTGCCGCGCGGAATAACACGGGAAATGCTACCTCTCGAACCGATGTCGGCACTTGCGGCGCAGGCTGAGTTTTTAAGCCGTTTCAATGTGCTGGAAACGCAACGCGTGACGGGCGTTTCGACATGACCGGTTTCGTTGTAGGGCCGTTGGAGAAGATCGCGGAACTGGCGGTCAGGCACCGCTCCACCGAGATGGTGAGCCTGATTGCGGAGAACCAGGACTTCCATCGTCCAGGCGTCATTCGGGCCGACCGCCATCTCAAGCTGAAGATGAACGATATTGCCTTTGCGGGAACGGGCAATCTCTTCGCACCAGCAGAAGAGCACGTTTCCCAGTTGATCGATTTCGCGCAGAGCTGGGATCAATCGGCGCCGCTTCTCATCCATTGCTGGATGGGAGTATCCCGGTCACCCGCCGCTGCGCTTATCGCCTGTCTTGCCATTGATCCTCATCAGGACGAGTTCGATCTCGCTGGCAGATTGCGCGAGGTCGCGCCACATGCCACGCCAAACACGAGATTGATCGAGTTCGGGGACCGCATTCTAAAACGTGAGGGTCGCCTGGTGGCAGCCGTAAAATCGATGGGCCGCGGCGCTGACACCGATGGGCGGGCAAGTTTCATGTTACCGCTTTGCCGTGATCCAAATTCATGAGCTGATTCAACATTGAGTGACTTTGTTTAAGTCAAGTAAATGCATCCTTTGGTAGAAACCACCACCAGAGGAGAATATTCATGTATCAGAAACTTTCCGCATTTGCTTTGTTCATTGCCATTGCGACCCTGCCAACTTCAGGCCTATCTCAGTCAATTCCGTACAATCCCCGCGCCTTACAAATCCCGGAAGGGCATGTATCGATAAATGTGAGCCTTGGCCTATCCAATCCCATTGTCGAGGGCACGGCGGTTGAGGAGCAGATAGAGGCAATCCAGAAGCGAGCCTACCAACTGGCTGGAAAGCAGTGCCAGATCATTACTCAGTCTATAGCCGATAGCTGCAAGCTGCTTGGCATAACCACCAACATCAATACGCAGCGCCAGTCACCGATGTCGCAGATTGGAATCACCCTGCAGGTCAATCTTGCAATCCGTTTTCGTGATGAGATCAGCAAGCCCTGAAGAGGCAAAAAGGTCGTGACCCAGCTCTCTTGATACCTCAAATGTCTGCCCCAATTAGCCTTCCGTAATCAATAACGATAGGCAACCTTCCCCGCATGGATCAACAGGCTACCGATTTCGTCGTGGCAACACGCGCAGCACTCGCCCAGCTTTCCGCTCTCGCCGTTCAATATTCGTTTTCCGTGGTCGGCGCACTTCTGCTGCTCATCGTCGGCTGGCTTGCGGCGGGAATTTTTTCCCGCTGGGCGCATGAAGGACTCGGGCGTATTCGCGGTTTCGATGCAACGCTGGCGCAGTTCTTCGCCAACATCATCCGCTACGCCATTCTGATTATCGTCGTTGTGATGGTCCTTGGCCAATTTGGCGTGCAGACCGCATCCATTCTGGCGGCTCTCGGCGCCGTCGGTCTCGCCATTGGTCTCGCCCTGCAAGGCACGCTGCAAAACATTGCGGCGGGCATCATGCTGCTTGTCCTGCGCCCCTTGCGCGTTGGCGAATACATCGAAACACCGAGTGTGAGTGGCACCGTGCAGGATATCGGTCTCTTTGCGACAGAATTGAAGACCTATGACGGTCTCTACCGACTGACCCCAAATTCCCTGCTCTGGAACGTGCCGGTGACAAACCACAGCCGCCTGCCGACGCGCATGCACGATCTGAAGCTGCACGTCGCCGATCAGGATGCGATCGAGCGCTCCATGCAGATGCTGCTCGACATGGCAACATCCGACGAGCGCGTTCTGAAGCAGCCCGCTCCTGTCGCCTTCGTGACCGACCTGACCGATGGTGGCGCCGTCATCTCGTTGCGGTACTGGGCCAATACGGGTGTCTGGTGGGCCGTATCGCGAGATATGACCAAGCGCGCAAAGGAAGCATTTCACACAGCGGGCATCACGGTGCGCACCGCATGAAAATTGGAGATGGCGGCGAGCGAACTCGCCCCCAGCCTTGGTTACTGTGCCATCGTTGACCGGTGCGCCCAGCCGGTCATGCGGCGCTCAAGCCAGGCCATGATGGCGTACATGACGATGCCCTCGATCGCCAACATCAGCAGTCCCGCAAAAACCAGCGGCACGTTGAACTGGCTCTGAGCTGAACTCATCATATTGCCGAGGCCATAATTGGAAGCGACAGTTTCCGACACCACCGATCCGACAAAAGCGAGCGTAATCGCCACCTTCAGGGAGCCAAAGAAATAGGGCATGGAGCGCGGGATACCCACCTTCAACATGATATCCATCTTCTTGGCACCGAGCGCCCGAAGCACGTCCTCTGTTTCCGGTTCAATCGTCGCAAGGCCCGTGGCGACGTTGACGACAATCGGGAAGAAGGAAATCAGGAAGGCCGTCAAAACAGCCGGAACCGTGCCGATGCCAAACCAGATGACAAGGATCGGAACCAGCGCCACCTTCGGAATGGCATTGAAGCCAATCATCAGGGGGTAAAGACCGGCATAAATCGTCTTCGACCATCCAATGAACAGGCCAATAGCAAGCCCCGCAACGACCGCAATCGCGAAGCCAAGGGTCGTCGTGTAGAGCGTCTGGATGGAATTCTTCCAGATCGGAGACCAGTATTTGGCAATGGCGCCGAACACATCGGTCGGTGCGGGCAGCACTGTCGGCGGCATATCAAGCGCAATAACCAGCAGCTCCCAGGCGACGAAAAGCGCGATGGTGTAGAGCCAGGGCGCTGCCTTGACCCAGTTGATCCGCGCCATGACGGGCTTTGTGACAACGGGCGGGGTTTCCAGAACAGCACTCATGCAGCCACCCTCGCCTTTGCGATTTCGCCGTGCAGCTCGTGCACCATGTCATTGAAAGCAGCCTGATACATGACTTCGAGATCACGGGGACGTTCAAACGGCACGCGATGCTCCTTCAAGATTCGGCCCGGCCTCGCACTCATGACGAAGATCTTGTCAGCGAGGAACACCGCCTCGCGCAGATCATGCGTTACCAGAATGATCGTCACGCCCTGAGCGGCATGGAGATCACGGATCACGCACCAGAGTTCTTCGCGCGTGAACGCATCCAGAGCGCCGAATGGTTCATCCAGCATCAGCAGTTCCGGTTCGTGGATCAGCGCCCGGCAAAGGTTGGCACGCTGCTGCATGCCACCGGATAGCTGCCAGGGGAATTTCGATCCGAAACCTTTCAGACCCACGATTTCCAGCAGCCGCTCCGCCTTTTCGACATACTCCTTCTTGTTGGCCCGCAGGCGATGCCGATGTTTTTCGACGATCTCCAGCGGCAGGAGAATGTTTTCAAGCGTGGTCCGCCACGGCAGCATGGTGGGATTTTGAAAGGCCATTCCGACAATCGAAACCGGTTTGGTAACCTGTTGTCCCGCAACGACGACAACGCCAGTCTGCGGAATATGGAGGCCGGTCACCAGCTTCATGAGCGTGGATTTACCGCAGCCCGATGGTCCGACGACCGCGGCAAACTCTCCCTTGTCGACCCGCATGGTCAGGCCGGATACCGCCAGCGTGCCGCTTGCGCCCCCGTAGCGCATATCGACATTATCGATGGAAACCAGATGAGACATGTTCTCTCCTTCGCACTGGCGGTGTCGCTGCCTTACGGCAGCATCCGCTCGGCCTTCGGCGGCAGGTAGCTTGCATCGAAGACCTGCTCGGCCTTGACGTTGCCCTTCAGCCCCATGGAAATCTTCAGCGTTTCGATCGAGGCACCGAGACGCGCCATATCCACGCCACCGAAGCCGTTTTCCTTCACATAAGGGGTCTTGATGTTCATGGCGTTTGCCATGTTAAGGCGCTCAAGCTCGATCTTGCTATCGAGGGTTTCGTTACGCTTCAGAACAGCTGCAACACCTTCTTCCGGTTTTGCCACGGCATCGGCAAAACCCTTCGCCAGTGCCTTCATGAAGCCCTTCACCGCAGCAGGGTTTTTCTGAGCGAAATCAGTATTGATCAACACGGCGTTGCCATAAAGATTCAAGCCATGTTCCGCCATCAGGATCGTGGAAATATCCTCATCCTTGATGCCCTGCTTCTTAAGGTTCAGGATGACCGAGAAGGCAAAGCCAAACACGGCATCCACATCGCCCTTGGCAAGCATGGGTTCGCGAACCGGGAAGCCGATCGATTCGATCTTGATCTTGCTGTCATCGATCTTGGCGACCTGCTTGAAAGCCTTCCACTGGGCGAATGCACCATCCGGCGGCGGTGCGCCCAGCTTCTTGCCTTCCAGCGACTTGGGATCGGTGGTGATTCCGAGCGATTTACGGCCAACGACCGCAAAGGTTGGGCGCTCATAGACCATCATTGCTGCCTTGATCTTCTGGTTCGGATCTTCATCCAGGAACTTGATCAGCGAGTTGATGTCACCAAAGCCCATCTGGTAGGCACCTGTTGCAACGCGCGGGATGGCTTCGACCGATCCATTGCCGGTGTCAATCGTAACGTCCAGACCTTCCGCCTTGAAGTAACCCTTATCGACAGCCAGCAGAAAGCCTGCAGCCGGCCCTTCGAACTTCCAGTCGAGCGTAAACTTGATGGCTGTGTCTGCAAAGGCAGGCGCGGAAAACCCGGCGCTCAACGCCACTGCAGCGATGACCGGAAGCTTGGAAAACAGACGGCGCGTGAACATTCATTCCCCCTGAAGGCGTTATTAGGATGCGCACATGAAAGCCGTTCATCACGTCTGTTGCAAGCCTCATTTGCATAAAATATGGACATTTAAATTTTTTGTACTTTTTTTAGACTCCATGCCAATTACTTAGGCCGGACATGCTTTTCGCTTCGGCACCCATCCGGTGTTTTGCAGCCTTTCCTTTACGGCGTAGCAGACGATATAACGGGTTCCGAAACCGGACGCGGGGCGCCTATGTACGAATTGCTGGTTCTTGTTAGTTTGCTGGCTCTCTTTGTCGGGCAGCGTCGCCTAACCAACCGGGTTCATCAGTTGGAAACGGAACTCAAGCTGCTGAAACTGCAGCGGGAAGCGGTTGACCCAGTCGGAGCCAGAATTCACGCGCCGGATCAGGCGACAGAGGAATCAGAGTTTGCTTCTGACGAGCCGCCTGGCGAGCCAAGCATTGCGGAGGCTGAGACTGAAGTTGAGGGAGCGACATCTCCTCTTCCGGTCGCGGCCAATTCAAGCCCAAGCGAAAGCCTTGAAAGCAGGCTCGGCGCGCAGTGGACGGTCTGGGTGGGCGGCCTGGCACTCGCTCTTGGCGGCGTTTTCCTTGTTCGCTATTCCATCGAAGCTGGCCTCCTGGGGCCAGCAGCGCGACTAACGCTTGCTACGATTTTCGGGCTTCTGCTGGCGGCAGGCGGTGAAATGTTGCGCAGGGGATCACTGCCCAGACTTCCACAGGCCTATAACAACGCCATGATTCCTGGTATTCTAACCGCCGCGGCAAGCGTGACCCTGCTGGCGACGGTGTTTACCGCACATGCCTTCTATGGCTTCCTCGGGCTGACAACGGCCTTTGTCCTTCTCGCACTTGTTTCCTTCGCCACGCTGGCACTTTCCTTGTTGCATGGGCAGGCGCTTGCGGGGCTCGGTCTGGTTGCGGGTCTGGTTTCGCCGCTACTTGTGTCCAGCGACGATCCGAGTTTCTACGTTCTGTTTGGCTATCTCACCACGGTTTGGTGCGCCGCGACGCTGGCTGCCCGGATTCGTGAGTGGCGCATTCTGCCCGTTTTCGCCAACGTCCTGATGATGTGCTGGATCATGTTCAGCTGGGGAAGCGCCTATATTCTGGAGCCCAGCGCCCTGCCACCACCGCCTGCCTCTGGCATCGCCTTGATGGTCATGATCGCAGGAACCGCCTTCTTCTGGCCAGGTCGCCGGTTTGAGGCAGACATAACGGAACCGGCAGCCGAACGCGGCCTGTGGCGCTATACGCGGCGACTGCTTTCGCGCTCGCCCAAGGCCATCATGATTTCAATCTCACTGGCGGTCATGTTGTCGGTGTTGACCATGGTTGCGGCGGATCTTCCGACTCATGCAGATTCCGTGATGATCTTTGTGGCGGTCACGGGCTGCCTTGCGAGCCTCGGCGCTGGTCGCCGATCCGCGACAATTCCTGCAATCTTTGCTGGGTTAACCGCCATCTGGGGCATCGCGCTCTTTGCGTTGCTGGATGCATCCCGCGTGGTCAGCTCCGCTTTGCCGCAGACTGCGGCTCATGGCTGGCTGAGCAGCATTGCACCGGAAGCAATGGGTGGCCTTGTCCTCGGCGGCGTCTTCACCCTATGCGGCTGCCTGTTCATTCGCCGCAATGACCGGATCGACCCGGAATTCAGCGTGCTGTGGGCGCTTCTCGCATCGGTCATTCCCCTCGGTATCGCCTCCATCACGTTCATCAACTACGGAGCGCTGAACGGTGACTGGTGGCACGCCATTGCGATGCTGCTGACGGCAGGGGCGCTTCTCGCGACGGCATTGCGTATCTCGAAATCAGAGACCGAACCGGCGTTTGCGAACATGCCGCGTGACTTGTTCATACTGGGCTCGTTCGGCGCACTCACCCTTGCGCTGCATTGCCTGACCAAGGGGCTCATCACGACAATCGGCGTTCCGATCATCGGCGCAGCCTATGTGCTGGCGAGCGCGCGCTTCCACTGGCGCGGTCTGCCCTGGGCGATGATTGCCGCCGCCTTCGTGACACTGGTCCGGATCGGGTGGGAGCCGACCATCGTCGGGGCGCAAAATCTTTCGACGACGCCGGTCTTCAACCAGTTGCTGGCGGGATACGGCGTTCCGGCCGCGCTGCTGACCTTTTCCGCATGGTATCTCCGGCGCTGGGACGGTCGGCGTACCTTGAACGCACTCCAGGGGCTGGCGGCGCTCATGGGGCTGATCGCGATTGCCATACTCGTTCGCCATGCCATGAACGACGGCGTGCTGAACGATGCCGTGCCGACCCTTGGCGAACAGTCGATCTATACGCTGCTGCTGATCGGCTTGTCAGGCATTTTGATGACGCTGGATTTTGGCAATCCATCCGGTGCTTTACGCTACGGCTCCATTCTCGCAGGCGTACTTGCAACGTTAAACGCACTCTTCCTGCATCTCGGTGCGCTCAATCCCTTCTTCACGGATGAAAGTCTTGGCACCTGGCCTTTGGTGAACCTGCTGCTGCCGGGCTATCTTCTTCCTGCGCTCGCCTATGCGGGGCTTGCCTATTATGCGCGTGACAAGCGCCCGCGCCCTTATGTGGTGATGCTGGCGATCGCCGCAGCGGTTCTTGTCTTCGCGTGGGCAACGCTGAGTGTTCGCTGGTTCTGGCAAGGGCCGCATATTGCGGAGTGGAAGGGCTTCCTCTCTGCCGAAACCTATACCTACTCCGTCGTGTGGCTGGCGATTGGAGTTGGCCTTCTGGTTCTCGGATCGCGTTTCAATGCCAGAAGTTTGCGTCTTGCATCAGCCGTGCTGGTTCTGATCGCGGTCTGCAAGGCTTTTCTCATCGATATGTCCAATCTGGAAGGGATTCTTCGCGCCCTCTCCTTCATCGGCCTCGGCGGCGTTCTGATCGGTATCGGCCTGTTCTATCAAAAGGTCTTGGCCCGCACAGCGCCAGCCCAGGATGAGCCAGCGGCATGATGCACAAAATGACAGATCATTTTGCGCCGTTTCAGGATCTGGCGTCGGCGCTGCTGCCACATGCGTTTGATGTAGAAGATGGCGCACATGATGCGGCGCATCTCGCCCGCGTGTTCAAGAACGCCATGCGCATTCATGCGGCTGAAGGCGGGGATGCAGAGGTGATCGCCGCCGCCGTTCTTCTGCATGATTGCGTGAATGTGGAGAAGAACTCTCCCGACCGTCCCCATGCATCACGTATGGCAGCGCGAAAAGCGAGTGTGCTCATCCAAAACCTTGGCGGCTTCACAGATAGAGTCGATAAAGTCGCCCATGCTATTGAAGCACATAGTTTTTCGGCAGACATCCAGCCGGAAACCATTGAAGCTAAAATCCTTCAGGATGCCGACAGGCTGGATGCAATTGGTATGATAGGAGCCGCCCGCTGCTTCTACATATCAGGCTGCATGGGCAGCAGTCTCTACGATCCCGCCGATCCGCGGGCCTTGCATCGCGATATCAACGGCAGCCGTTTTACGCTGGATCACTTCCCCGAGAAGCTGTTCAAACTCACCGAGGGCTTTCAAACGCAAACCGGGCAGGCCCTTGCGCAAACGCGGCATGCGCGACTAAAGCTTGTCTACGATATACTTCTGGACGAGATCGAGAACGGCTGATGCGTGTTTCCGCCCTGAATATTTTTCCGCTGAAAAGCGCCCGTGGCATCAGCCTTAACGAGGCCCAGGTGGATGCCTTCGGGCTGGCCGCTGACCGCCGCTGGATGGTGACCGAACCGAACGGAAAGTTCGTGACTCAACGTGACCTGCCGCAGCTGGCGCAGATATCCGCCTATGCAGACGAGAATGGCCTTACGCTGCGGATGGGTAGCGATGAGCCCTTCCTTGCGCCATCCTCTCCGGATCGCCGCAGACAAGACGTCATCATCTGGGACTCGACGGTGAGTGCGGCAGTTGCCGACGATGAGATGAACCAGACGCTCTCCCGCTGGATGGGGCGCCCTCTGCAGCTTGTCCATTTCGATGAGGCATCGCGCCGGACGGCGAGCGTGAACTGGGTGGGTGAGGAAACGCCGGTGGCCTTCGGTGATGGCTATCAGGTGCTGATCACCAACACGGCCTCGCTGAACGCGCTGAACGAAAACATGGCGGCCCATGGTGAAACCACCGTGGGAATGGAGCGCTTCCGCGCCAATATCGTGCTGGAGCATGATGTAGCCTGGGCCGAGGACGGCTGGGAAGCCGTCAAAATCGGCGAAATTCTCTTCAGGCTCGTCAAACCCTGTGCACGCTGCATCATGACGACTCAGGATCAGGCAACTGGATCCCGCGACATTGCTTCGCCTGTGCCTGCCATGGGTCGGATCCGCATGTCAGCGGATCGAAGCGTGCCCGGTCCGCTTTTCGGCTGGAATGCCGTGCCTGTGGGTAACGGTACGATCAAAGTGGGCGATGAAGCGCAGCCCGTCGGCGCAAGAGAGCCATGGGCGATCAAGAAGCGATAAGGGAGAAGCACGCTTATCCGCTCATTCATCACAGAGTTGAATGTAAGCGATAAAGAAAACTCACTTGGTTTTGATCATGGCCCGGTTATTCTTCGGCGAAATGGGATGATACCGATATGACCAAGCCAAGTGCCGCCGTTTCACCAATGCCCTGGCTGATCATTGCCAGCGGCTCCCTTATTGTTATGCTCATCTTCGGCCCCCGCTCGGCCATGGGCTTTTTCCAATTGCCGATGCTTTCGGAAACCGGTTGGGATCGCAGCACCTTTGGCCTTGCCATGGCGCTGCAAAACCTGTTCTGGGGTCTGAGCCAGCCCTTTTTCGGAGCAATCGCCGACCGCTTCGGCACGGCGCGTGTTCTTGTCGCTGCTGGTATTTTGTACGCGGCAGGTCTTTTACTCATGGCGCATGGCACGGCGCCCGTCTGGCTGCATGTTGGCGGCGGTATTCTGGTTGGTCTTGCCGTGGGCGCCGGTTCCTTCAGCGTAATCCTCTCGGCATTTGCCCGTAATGTGACCCCGCAGCAGCGTTCCATGGCTTTCGGCATTGGCACGGCGGCGGGTTCTGCTGGCATGTTCCTCTTCGCACCGCTCAGCCAGACGCTGATCAATCTCTACGGCTGGTCGGATAGCCTGGTCATATTGGGCGGACTGATGCTCATCATTCCCTTGCTCGCCTTCCAGCTCAAGGGGAATGCCAATTCCGGCACTCAGAGCGCTTCCAGCGTTCAACAAAGTGTTGGGCAAGCGCTACGCGAGGCCTTTGCGCACCAGAGCTATCTGCTGCTGGTGAGCGGCTTTTTCGTCTGCGGTTTCCAGGTCGCGTTCATTACAGCACACTTTCCGGCCTATCTTGGCGATATCGGCATAGATGCGAAATACGCCGTGATCGCCATGGCGCTGATCGGCTTTTTTAACATCATCGGTTCACTGGGTGCAGGTTGGATCGGCCAGCGGTACTCAAAGCCTTACTTTCTGGCCTACATCTATATCGGCCGGTCTATCGCCGTGACAGCCTTCCTGCTTCTGCCGCAGACTCCGCTTTCGGTGATCATCTTCGCAACCGTCATGGGCCTGCTCTGGCTATCCACGGTTCCGCCGACGAACGGTCTCGTGGCCATCATGTTCGGCACGCGGCATCTCGGCCTTCTGGGCGGCATGGTATTCCTCTCGCACCAGATCGGCTCCTTCCTCGGTGTGTGGATGGGCGGCTATCTGTACGATCACTTCGGTTCGTATGATCCGGTGTGGTGGCTGGGTGTCGGTCTCGGGATCTTTGCTGCAATCGTGCACTGGCCGATCCGCGAACGTCCGGTCGAACGGCTTCTGACCGCGAACCCGGCCTGATCAAGCGTCCGGCGGAACCGGCTCGCTCGGCTTGTTCTTGCGCTCCAGCGCCTTTAGCGCTGCCTGGACGAAGCCGTCGCGGGCGGCGTTTTGCTGCAGGCCTCTGGGCTCGTAGACATGTCGGTGGAGAAAAAAACCGCTGAGGCGGAAGGCATCCGCCAGTTCACGCACGCCCGCCGGTTCGGAAGGCTCCGGTGAGAGAAATCCGGGAAGCGGCAGCATTCTGTCCGCATAGGGCGCACCTGCATCGCGACTGACCGCGCGCCCGCTTTTCGGGGACACATAGATAAGCCCCTCCCGCGCACCCGTGGCCGCGCATTCGCCCAGATCGAGCCCGAAGCCGAGATCGTTCAGAACGGCAAGTTCGAAGCGAACATAGAGTTCGCCGGCCCCGGCGGGATCTTCCATATGATCGAGAATGGCATCCAGAGCATCGAACAGATGCGGATGCGGATCGCGCTCCGGCAGCAGGCGAAGCAGCGCCCCCATGGCCTGCACGCCATAAACCGCGGTCGCGCTTTCCATGAGACGCGCCGCCCGAAGGTGGATCGGCTCCAGTTTGTAATCGCCCAGGTGCTCGTCAAGCCTCGCGCGCCAGACCGCATCCACACGGTTCCCCGGTTGAAGCACTGGCTGCATGGTGCGGGAACGTCCACCGCGGACAAGGCCCATGTGGCGACCGCGCGTCTTCGTCATCAGTTCCGCAACGACGCTCGTTTCGCCATGGCGGCGAACACCGATGACAATGCCTTCATCCTGCCACTGCATAGTGCCCGTATATTCCTTCTGAAACGCAGTTTCACCTGACATCGGGTCTACGCGCAATCGCGCAGACGTGCTGGAACAAAACATAGCATCAGGTGCCTGGAAGCGGGAACCAAACAGGGGGCTGATCGGTTGCTGCGCCGAGAGTAAAAATTCCGGAGAAACCATGCGCAACGCGTCGCTCGCAGTCCTTATCACCCTTCCCGCATTGATCTCCGTTGCGCCGCAAATGGCCCGCGCGCAATCCGTCGAACTGGAGCAGGCCTGTGTCGCAGTGGCCAAGAGCTTCATGCTGGTTCCGACGCTGAAGACCGGCGTCGTGCAATCCTTCCCAGAGCTTGACCCGCCGGGTGCACGCCTCACTTACTCTACACGGGCAAACCCGGAGCCGACCGACTATACGAACGAGATCAATTGCGAGTTCGAAAAGGCTCAAGCCCCGTACGGGCTCAAGCGCTTTTGTATTTCCAACACCTGTTATTCAGCAAGCGAGAAGGAAGACGAGAACCGCCGCCGCTTCCTGGAAGTGAAGGCGCTGATGGACCGTCAGAAGCGCTAACACAAGGGGCTCAGCCCCTCGGGAACTCCAGCCCCATCTCGCGGAAACGTTCCGGATCATCGCCCCAGTTTTCGCGAACCTTCACGAACAGAAACAGGTGAACGGGCTGTTCGAGGATTTCGGACAGCTCCTTGCGGGACGCGGTGGAGATTGCCTTGATCGCTTCGCCACCCTTGCCAAGCGCGATTTTCTTCTGGCTGTCGCGCTCGACATAGATCACCTGTTCGATGCGAACGGATCCATCCTTACGCTCTTCCCACTTCTCGGTTTCAACATGCGAGGAATAGGGAAGCTCCTGATGCAGGCGCAGAAACAGTTTTTCGCGCGTGATTTCGGCGGCAAGCTGGCGCATGGGCAGATCGGAAATCTGGTCTTCCGGATAGTACCACGGGCCTTCCGGCAGAACCTCTGCGAGGTGATCCATGAGATCTTCGCAGCCGGAACCCGTTGTTGCCGAAATCATGAATGTCCGCTCGAACTTGACCGATTCGTTCGCAGTCTGCGCCAGCTTGAGCAGATCCTCCGGCTTCACACGGTCAATCTTGTTCAGAACCAGTATCTTCGGCTGATGAACGTCCTTCAGACCTTCCAGGATAGCTTCCGCATCGCCCCGAAGGCCGCGCTCGCTATCGATCAGCAGCATGATGAAATCGGCATCCTTGGCACCGCCCCAGGCGGATGTCACCATCGCACGATCAAGACGCCTGCGCGGCTTGAAGATACCTGGTGTATCCATGAAAACGATCTGCGCGTTTTTGTGGATGGCAATCCCCCGCACGATAGCGCGCGTGGTCTGAACCTTGTGGCTGACGATCGAGACCTTGGCGCCGACCAGCCGATTGACCAGCGTAGACTTGCCAGCATTCGTCGCGCCGATCAGAGCCACGAAGCCGGAATGGGTTTTTGGCGCATCCGCCACTGGAGTGCCGACACCATCGTCGGCAATATTCTGTTCTTCGCTCATCTTGACCCTTCAGCCTTCTTGTTCAGGCTTTTGCCAGATGCCTTCGCGCTCCAGCAGTTTCGTTGCTGCAACCTGCTCCGCCGCCCGCTTGGAGCGTTCGATACCGGTCTCGGGCTCCACACCCTCGATTTCGACCGTCACGGTGAATTGCGGTTCGTGGTCGGGACCGGAACGATCATCAACACGGTAGTGAGGCGTGCGACCGAACTTCGCGTGCGACCATTCCTGCAATTCCGTCTTGGCATCACGGCGGCCATTGGCAGAGCTTTTCGCCCGCTTTTCCCAATGCTTGAGAATGAAGCTTCTCGCAGCCTCCAGTCCAGCGTCAAGATAGATGGCAGCAATCAGGCTTTCCACAACGTCGGCCCGCACGTTCTGCATGCGCTTGCCGGTCAGCTTCTTTACATCGGAACCGGTTCGAATGAACTGGTGAAGACCGAGATCATCCGAAACGCTGGCGCAGCTTTCCGCGCTGACCAACTGGTTCAGGCGAACGGAAAGTTCGCCCTCCGTCGCCATCGAATAGGTGCTGAACAACAGTTCTGCAACGCACAGGCCAAGCACACGGTCGCCCAGAAACTCAAGCCGCTCGTAGTTCGATGCCTTGCCGCCGCCGGTGCTTGAATGCGTCAGCGCGCGATCCAGCCACTGCTTATCCGCAAACGTATGCCCGAGCGCCGTTTCCAGCTTTACGCGCTGATCTGCGGACAGGTTCGTCGCCTTCATTATTGAACGCCCTTGAAGAGACGATCCCAGCGCATGTTGACAGGCCACTTCCAGATTTCGCTGAAGGAGGTATCGTTGCCCAGCGAGAAGAAAATGATGCTGGCGCGACCAACAAGATTTTCCGCAGGAACGTAGCCGACATCAAAGCGGCTATCGAGAGAGTTGTCGCGATTATCGCCCATGAAGAAATAATGTCCCGCAGGAACGACGAACTCGCGTGTGTTATCGCCACGACCGTCCTGGATCTGATCCAGCGTTTCGTAAGCCTTGCCGTTATCCAGCGTCTCACGAAAGACCGGCACATCCGTGCCTGGGTCGAGACGGTAGTCCGATGTGAATTTTCCATCAGGTTGCTTGGGAACCGGCTTGCCGTTCAAATGCAGGACACCGTTGATCATCTGAATGCGGTCACCCGGCAGGCCGATCAGGCGCTTGATGTAGTCCACATTCGGATCTGTCGGCAGACGGAAAACGATGACATCGCCGCGTGTCGGTTCGCTGGCCAGAATGCGCCCCGAAAACAGGTTTGGCGACAGGGGCAGCGAATACTTGGAGTAGCCGTAGGCGAACTTGTTGACGAAGATGTAGTCGCCCACCAGAAGCGTCGGCATCATCGAGCCTGACGGAATTGTAAAGGGTTGAAACAGTACAGTACGGATAACCAACGCCAGCAGAAGCGCCTGGATGATGACCTTGATGTTTTCCCAGAGGGCGCTCTGTGACTTTTCGGCTTTTTCGGACACGGTTGACGTCTTTCGTTATCGGCTTTCGCGCTTCTCTAACCCCTTCCAGGGGAGCGGGCAATGCCTCAGCGCGACAGGATGGAGGCTTCACTAGAAATGGGGCGTGCCTCGATGATCACAAAGGCCTGAGCGTAAGGATATTCATCGGTAATGGTCAAATGAATCACAGCTTCGTGCCCGGCAGGCATCATCGATGCCAGATGCGCGCCCGCGCCGCCTGTCAGCAGCATTGTGGGTTTGCCCGATGGCAGGTTGACGACCCCCATGTCGCGCCAGAAGACACCCTGCGCAATGCCGGTGCCCAAGGCCTTGGAGCAGGCTTCCTTGGCAGCGAAGCGTTTGGCGTAGGAGGCGGTACGCGTCTTGCGCCCGTCGGACTTGCGACGTTCAATTTCCGTGAAACAGCGATGGGTAAAGCGCTCGCCGAAACGCTCGATGGATTTTTCAACCCTGCGGATATCGATCAGGTCGCTACCCATTCCAATGATCATGGTGATCCTTTCGCCCTGGCCAACAAAGCCACCCTCAAGATGGGTCTGTGCCGCATGCTGGCGCTCAAGCGACAAAGGCCGCACGCCAGCCCCTCAAGGCGATACCGCAAGGACGCATATTCTGCAATCACCGAACGGCGCCAAACAGGCAAGAGCGCCGCGCTACTCATCCCGAAAGTGCGCTCCCAGGCGGAGCCATGCACCTATCGGACCTTCAGTCATGTATTTTGCACCGCACCATGATTGTGCGAAGCAGGTTGTTGATCGTCCTGCTCAGAAGGACTTGCGGAACATACCACGATCGACCTGACGCATGCGGTATTCGAGTTCGATTGCGTCGCTTGCGTCGTTCAAATAGGCCATTTCACGTTCCTGAACGGTCGGAGCGCGAAGGGCGCGGGCGAGCTGTCTCATAGGCTTGAACATGTGTTCGTCTCCTTGTTGCGATGCACAAAACATAAGACGAACCGATTGAAACCACCAGAGCCAGTGCGCTTCAGCTGCCATGCATTACGCGCATGGCTTGATTAGAAGAATGGCAACGAGCGATTAACGAATGATCAATCGTACAGCCGCTTGACCGTGGAGATGCAATCCAGTTCCTTCAACTGCGACAGCAGCTGATTCAACTGACGCAAATCCCAGACTTCCAGTTCCAGCGCCAGTTCCGAGAAGTCGGTCGCGACACGACCCATGGTCATCATGCGGATGTTGATGTCGAGGCGGGCAATCGTCTGGGCAACGGTGGCCAGAGTACCGGGCTCGTTCAGGGCATTGATGACAACCTTGGCCATGAAGCGCGACTTGTTGGCCTCATCGAGATCCCAGCGAACATCGATCCAGCGTTCCGGCTGATCATCGAAGCGTTGAAGCGCGGAAGACTGGATTGGGTAGATAGTCAGGCCCTTCCCCTCCTCCATGATACCCACGATGCGATCTCCGGGCACCGCACCGGACGGGGCAAACTGCACCTCGATATGATCGGCCAGGCCGCGGATCGGCAAAGGATCGGGACCAGAGCCATTCGCTACTGCCGCTTCACTTGCCTCTTGCGCCGTGCGCTCGCGACCCGGAAGACGGAACATCATGCCTGAAGCGCTCTGCATGTTGAACCAGCCCTGATCAGCCGCTGGCTTGATGGTGGCGCGCTCGTCCTTGTAATCGGGGAAGACGGCCCGGAAGACATCGAGCGAGGAGAGCTCGCCGCGCCCGACAGACGCAATCGCGTCTTCCACATCCTTGTGGCCAAGTCTAAAAAGAGCTGGCTTGAGGATATCACGCGAGAACTGTTTGCCTGCACGCTCGAATGTGCGCTCCAGAATGCGATAACCAAGCCCTGCATATTGCTTGCGGATTGCCATGCGGGTCGCGCGCCGGATGGCGGCACGCGCCTTGCCAGTCACCACAATCTCTTCCCAGGCAGCAGGCGGAACCTGCACGCCGGACCGAATGATCTCGACTTCATCGCCATTGTTCAGGCGGGTGACAAGCGGCATGATGCGGCCATTGATCTTGGCACCGACTGTCGTATCGCCAATGTTTGTATGGACCGCGTAGGCGAAATCGATCGGAGTGGCGCCGCGCGGCAGGGCAATCAACTTACCCTTTGGCGTGAAGCAGAAAACCTGATCCTGGAACAGCTCGAGCTTGGTATGTTCGAGAAATTCTTCCGGATTGTCCCCTTCCGCCAGCGCCTCAATCGTATGGCGCAGCCAGGAATAGGCGTTGGATTCCTTCGAGAGAAGCTCGCCTCCCTCCGTGTTTTCGCCATCCTTATAGAGGCTATGCGCCGCGATACCGAATTCCGCTATCTCATGCATACGCCGCGTGCGGATTTGCAGTTCGATACGCTGCCGCGACGGGCCAACGATCGTGGTGTGGATGGAGCGATAATCGTTCTGCTTCGGGGTCGATATATAGTCCTTGAAACGGCCTGGAACGACGCGCCAGCGGGTATGGACGATACCAAGCGCACGGTAACAGGCTGGGATGTCGTCGACCAGGATACGAAAGCCATAGACATCCGAAAGCTGTTCGAAGGACAGGGATTTGGACTGCATCTTGCGGAAGACGGAATAAGGCTTCTTCTGTCGCCCTTTCACGTAAGGGTTCAGCAATCCGTTGGCGACGAGAAGCTCGCGCAATTCCTCCTCGATCTTCGAGATGAGCCCTTCGTTGCGCGAAGAGAGCTCTGCCAGACGCTTCGTGACCGTCTCGTAGGCTTCGGGATTCAAATAGCGGAACGAGAGATCCTCAAGCTCGTCACGCATGTCCTGCATACCCATGCGGCCCGCAAGCGGCGCATAGATATCCATGGTTTCTTCGGAAATACGGGCGCGCTTGTCGTCACGCATGTGCTCAAGCGTGCGCATGTTGTGCAGGCGATCGGCAAGCTTGACCAGAAGAACGCGCACATCATCGGAGATCGCGAGAAGCAGCTTGCGAAGGTTCTCTGCCTGCTTGGCTTTCTTGGAAACGAGATCAAGACGCTTGAGCTTGGTCAGACCTTCGACGAGCCGACCAATATCCTCGCCGAAGAGTTCATCGATTTCGGCACGGGTCGCGGTGGTATCTTCGATCGTATCGTGCAGGAGAGCCACGGCAATGGTCGACTCATCCAGATGCATATCGGTCAGGATGGCGGCAACTTCCAGCGGATGGGAAATGTAAGGGTCGCCGCTGGCACGCTTCTGCTGGCCATGTTTCTGCATGGCGTAGACATAGGCTTTGTTAAGCAGAGCTTCGTTTGCGTCGGGCTTGTACTTCTGGACGCGCTCAACGAGCTCGTATTGCCGCATCATGCCGTGGAAAATCCTGTCGAACTTGAAAACAAAAAAGGCGCGCCGACCTATGCGTCGACGCGACCATCAATATATCCGCTACGCCGCATCAGATACAGCGTCGACTGATAAATATCAGTAGTCGTCGCTCTTTTCCGGCGGAACGAGACCTTCGATACCGGCCAGCAAATCTTCTTCCGACATCTGGTCGAACGTCAGCGTCTCAGGAAGATCGTCTTCGTCAAGCACCTTGTCCTGACCGGAAGCGCCTGCATTAGCGGCAATAAGGCTGGACGGATCGGGTTCCGGCTCATCGACTTCAACATGCTTCTGAAGGGAATGGATCAGATCTTCCTTAAGGTCGTCGGGCGAAAGCGTCTCGTCGGCGATCTCGCGCAGTGCAACAACCGGGTTCTTGTCGTTGTCGCGATCAACGGTGATGGAGGCACCCTGAGAAATCTGACGTGCGCGATGGCTTGCCAGAAGCACAAGCTCAAAACGGTTATCGACTTTGTCGATGCAATCTTCTACTGTGACTCGAGCCATAGCCTGTCCTTTACGGTCGGTATTTCAGGATTTGATATGCCGGATACAGGCAACGGCCCCGAAATTCAAGTTTTTCCTGTCGCGGCCGCGATTTACCCCCTTCTCACCACAAAGTCTATGGTATATTCAACCATAAGTTGCTTGGATAAATTTGAGCCGTGCCGTAAAGGCTGGTTATATGAAAATATCATAATGTTACCAGCCATTTCTACAATTCTGTTGTGAAATTTTTCGTACGACAGACATAGTGGCCGGGTCGCAGTAGGATTTCTGGGACGGATGAGGATTTATGTTTGACCCCCGCGAAAAAATAGCTCTCTTCATCGATGGCGCGAATCTTTACGCAGCCTCGAAAAGCCTTGGTTTTGACATTGATTATCGCAAATTGCTGAAGGCTTTTCAGAAGCGCGGCTATCTTTTGCGAGCCTACTATTACACAGCGCTTATCGAAGATCAGGAATATTCGTCCATTCGCCCGCTGATCGACTGGCTTGATTACAACGGCTACAAGGTTGTGACGAAGCCTGCCAAGGAATTCACCGATTCCATGGGCCGCCGAAAGGTAAAGGGCAATATGGACATCGAACTGGCTATCGATGCGATGGAACAGTCCGAGACCGTTGATCACCTTGTGCTGTTTTCCGGCGACGGCGATTTCACAACGCTTGTGGAAGCACTGCAGCGCAAGGGCCGCAAGGTATCTGTCGTCTCGACCATGGCGACGCAGCCACCGATGATCGCAGACGACCTGCGCCGTCAGGCGGACCATTTCATCGATCTTCTGTCTCTGAAGACGGAAATCGGTCGCGATCCCTCCGAGCGCCCTGTGCGTCCACATGATGTCGGCGCAGATCTGCCGACCACCTGATCTGCTTCATCATAATCCATTAAAGGGCGCCCAAATGGCGCCTTTTTCCTGTTCGCGTGGTTTTGCGGCGCGACATTGATCATAAAACTTGATCTTATCTATCTCAAACATTCGCTGGACGAATTGAAGCCGCAGCAGCATTGTCTGGCACAGAGCTTGCGGCAAAAGCCGCGCGTCATCAACCCCTCACCCCTTCGCCGATCCCCTGCCTGCATGCTGCAGAGCGGGCATCACCTCTTCGTGCCGTTTGAAAGGATATTGCCATGCGCACGATCAGCCACGCTAATTCTCTCGTCATCTCCGCAATCACGGAGACCAGCCGCGCGGTTTACGAAACCATTGCTATGCTTACGAGAGTGGCTCTTCGACGCCAGGTGAGGATCTCGAATAGCATTAGCGATCTCAACCCTAATCAAATGAAAGATCTCAATGCGGATCTGGAGGGGGAAAGCATGCGCAACAATCCGGCATTCCGCGCCTATGAGCAGGAGCGGGCCCTGTACGAAGCAAAGCAGAAGGCCCTGCTTTTTACGCTGGGCATGAGCGGAAGGTAACCCTCCCAACCAAACTCATAGGGCAGCAACAGATTAGCCGGTCTTCAACAACCGGCTTTTCTGGCGATTCCAGTCGCGTTCCTTTTCGGTCTCGCGCTTGTCGTGCAGTTTCTTGCCCTTTGCCAGAGCGAGCTCCAGCTTGGCCCTGCCCTTTTCATTGAAATAGATCTTCAATGGCACAAGCGTCATGCCTTCACGATTGATACCTGCCCTCAGACGGCTGATTTCCCGCTTGTTGAGCAGCAGTTTACGGCGGCGCCGGGGCTCATGATTGAACCGGTTCGCCTGCAGATATTCCGGCAGATGCGAGTTGATCAGCCAGATCTCGTCACCCTCGTCCGAGGCGTAGGATTCGGCAATATTGGCTTTTCCATCGCGCAGAGATTTGACCTCCGTGCCGGTCAGAACCAGACCTGCCTCGTAGGTATCGACGATCTCATAGTTGAAGCGCGCCTTGCGGTTCTCCGCAACGATCTTGTTGACGACGCGCTGGCTGCCTCTGGGTGCCATATGCTTATTCCAGTTCCTGATGATCCGCCCGATAGCCGGACGATATCAATGATGTAGTGTGTCGCCTCGCAAAAGCAAAGACGGCAGCCAAGCAAGGGGCTGCCGATCTTTTCAGTTCAGGAGACCTGCATGCTTGAGTGCCGCATCGATGGCAGCCTCGGTGGCGGGTTCAAGCGTAGACATGAGTGGCGAACGCGCATGGCGATTGAGGCCACGCGTGCGCGACAAAGCGTACTTGGTGCCGCAGACACCCGGCTCCATGAAGATGGCCTTATGAAGTGGCATCAGGCGATCCTGGTATTCCAATGCCTTGGCGTAATCACCGGCCAGCGTCGCCTGCTGGAACTCTGCACAGAGGCGCGGCGCCACATTGGCAGACACTGATATGCAACCGACGCCGCCGTGGGCATTGAAACCGAGAGCCGTGCCATCTTCACCAGACAATTGGATGAATTGCTTGCCGCATGTCATGCGCTGTTCGGAAACACGATCGATCTTGCCGGTCGCATCCTTTACGCCCACGATGTTAGAATGTGCCTTGACCAAGGCCCCCATCGTTTCCGGCGTCATATCGATGACCGAACGCGGCGGAATGTTGTAGATGATGATAGGCAGCTTCACGGCCTCTGCAACGGCCGAGAAATGGGCAAACAAGCCCTTCTGCGTCGGCCTGTTGTAATAGGGCGTGACAACAAGAAGGCCATCAGCACCGGCAGCTTCCGCATGCTGGGCAAGTTCGATTGCTTCGCGCGTATTGTTGGAGCCGGCGCCCGCAATGACGGGCACACGCTTGCGAGTAACTTCGATGCACAGTTCAATGACGCGCTTGTGCTCATCATGTGAGAGCGTAGGAGATTCGCCCGTGGTTCCGACCGGCACCAGACCAGTGCTGCCTTCCGTAACCTGCCACTCCACGTGAGCAGCAAACGCCTCCTCATCCACTGCGCCCGCATCGGTAAACGGCGTGATGAGCGCGGGCATGGACCCCTTGAACATGCAAAGTCTCCTCGGCGACCGTACTCATTCTTCGGCCGCATTATTCTTGTTTAAGTGCGCGCACCATAAAGGGCGAGTTGAGCCGCGACAAGCGTGACAAGGTGCGTTTTGCAATAGATCGTGATAGAAGATTGCGGATGCGGGGGCACTGCGGTAACGGGCTGTTAATCAAGATGGAGCGTAATTAACTATCGGAACGGATTGCAACTGTGCGAACATGAGTGCGGGATGAAGACCTCTCTCTGCGTGACAAGTCTGACGCTTTTATTGACGGCATCCGCGGTCGTTTGTGCGCCACTGCCGGATGGTCCGCTTCCGCATCCTGTTTCCCGGCCAAAAGACTTTCAGCCCGCCGCCGTGCCTGTTCCGGAAATTACCGGTTCCATTCCGCGCGCCACTCAGCCGCAGGATGCCGATGCCTCTCTTTCACTTCTTAAGCAGGGCCTGGATTCACTGTCCAACCGGGATATCACGTCGGCGCTTGCCGCCCGGGACGCGCTGACCCCCGGTTCGCTTGATCATCATCTGCTAACCTGGGCGATTGCAACGTCGGGTGCCCGTGGCGTCCCCTCCTCCGAGATTGCCGAAGCCCAACGGGAACTTACCGGCTGGCCGGGGCTTTCCAGGCTACGCGCCAATTCCGAGCGATCGCTTTTCGCAGAAAATCCTCCGCCTGCTCAGGTGCTTGCAGCGTTTGGCAGCACACTTCCAGAAACGCCACAAGGTGCCATTATTCTTGCCAGATCGCTTGCGGCGCAGGGCAATGGACCAGCGGCTGCAAAAGTTCTGCGGCCATTCTGGATCGGCTATACGCTGGACAAGGATCTGGAGGATCAGATCCTGCGGGAATTCGGCTCTGTGCTGACACCGTCCGATCATCGAGCGCGGATGGATTACCTCATGTACCGGGGACGTTCAGCGCAAGCACAGCGCTTCAGCGAACTCGGTCGCGCTGCATCTCTCTACAAAGCCTGGGTTGCGGTTACTGCGAACGCCAAGAACGCGCCTGCACTTCTGAGCAGCGTCGATCGGTCGCTGCAGGACGATTCCGCCTATCTCTTCGTGCGGATCGAACTCCTCCGCCGTCAGGATCAGTACGAGCAGGCGGCCGCTTTGCTTGCCCGTGCTCCCAAGGACCGCGGAGACATGGTGAACGCCAGCGAATGGTGGAACGAGCGCCGGATCATCGCACGGGGTCTGGCGGATAAAGGCGATTTCAGGTCTGCCTATCAGGTGGTCGCAGCCCACAACGCGAAGAGCCCGACAGATATCGTTGATGCCGAATTTCATGCGGGCTGGTATGCGTTGCGCGGCATGCGCGACCCAAAGGCTGCTTCCCAGCATTTCGAACGGATTCTGAAGGCCTCGAGCAGGCCTCTGTCGGCTTCGCGCGCCTGGTACTGGCTTGGCCGCTCTGCGGAAGCAGGTGGCCCAGGCAATGCCAGCGACTACTTCTCGAAGGCCGCCGCCTATTCCGCGACCTTCTATGGACAACTTGCAGCCGCACGCCTCAATCGCCCTGCCCTCAATGTTTCCTATCCATCGCCCAGCGCCCAGGATCGGCGGCTGTTCGAATCGCGGGAAGCGGTGCGCGCGATCGACAGGCTGGATCAGGCCGGGCATGTGAAAAGGGCGGACGCTCTTTACAAGGCATTGGCCGACGAGATGACCAGCCCTGGGGAATTGGCGATTCTGGCGGCGCGCGCAGAGCGGAACAACAACCACGCCATGTCGCTTGAGATTGGCAAGTCTGCCTTCAATCGCGGGCTGGATGTCGCCGCATTGGCATTTCCGATCGGCGTCATCCCGCCCTCTGCCAATATCAATGGTTCCGGCAAGGCGCTTGCCTATTCCATCGCGCGGCAAGAAAGCGCTTTCAACCCCACCGCAGTTTCCGGCGCAGATGCGCGCGGACTACTGCAACTGCTACCCGGCACAGCAAAGGCTGTTGCCGGACGTCACGGCATGCAGTTTACGGCCGCCAAGCTAACGTCCGATCCGGGCTATAACGCAACCCTTGGCGCGCATTATCTGGGTGAGCAGATCGACGCCTTCGATGGCTCCTACATCATGACCTTTATTGCTTACAACGCAGGGCCGCGGCGCGTACCGGAGTGGATTGCGCGTTATGGAGATCCACGCGGCAAGACCATCGACGAGGTCGTTGACTGGATAGAACGGATCCCCTTCCCGGAAACGCGCAACTACGTACAGCGAGTTATGGAAAACTATCAGGTCTACAAGGTTCGCCTGGGGCAGAAGGCCGACATAGTGGATGACCTCCGGTTTGGCCGCCGGTCATAGCCATTGGAAGACACCTGCGCTTCACGGCCTGGTCCGGCTGCGAGAGGAGTGCCTTGCGGATTTCCGGGACCCGTGAAATTTTGCCTGACATCAGGATAGAATGCCGTTGCCACAGGCACAGGAGGGAAAAGCGTGCAACCAATCAGAAGCGACCTCCATTTCGCCACGTCAGCAGATGGAACACGCTTGGCGTACCACGTATATGCTCCCAACAACGCCGTTTCAGATGCGCTTCCGCTGGTCTGCCTGGCTGGTATCACCCGCAACAGCCGCGATTTCCGTGTATTTGCCGAAACTGTCGCCAGCGATCCGATCAAGCCACGCACCGTAATTTGCATCGATTATCGCGGACGCGGAGCCTCGGACCGAGCTGAAGATGCAGCAACCTATTCCATCCTCACGGAAGCGCAGGATTGCCTGTTGGTTCTGGATACACTCGGGATCACGCAAGCGATCTTCATAGGCACCTCGCGCGGCGGCCTTATTCTTCACATCCTCGCGCAACTTGCCCCAGAGCGAATAACAGCCGCGGTATTGAACGATGTCGGTCCGGAACTCGGATTGGAAGGACTACAACTGATCCAGAGCTATCTCAGCCAAGGCAACACCAGCACCATTCCAGACTGGGCATCCGCAGCGCAACAGCTATCCCGCTTGCATGGAGCCGCCTTCCCTGCTCTTGAGCCGAGCGACTGGCAGGACATGGCTCACGCCATCTATACCGAACACGGCGGAAAAATTGTTCCTGACTGCGATCCAGCCATCCCGCTTGCGTTCGCATCCATTGATCTTGAACAATCTCTCCCTCACTTATGGTCGCAATTCGACCTGCTGAGCGACAGGCCGATGATGGTTGTTCGAGGCGAACATTCCACCTTGCTGACCGAGCCAATCGTAGCGTCCATGAAAGACCGGCATCCGAAACTGCGTGTCTTGACAGCTGCCGGCCAAGGTCACGCACCGCTTCTGCATAAGCCTCAAGTGCGCGATGATCTGGTAGCCTTTCTACGAACGGTTTAGTCGACTGATACGAAGCGTCATTGAAGACGACTCTTCGTATTCAATTTTCGAATTTCTCAAGCCACTGACGCAATCGAGATATTCGAAATCCCTCAAAGGTGAGGATGCGTCAGCATCTTCGATGCCTTGGTGTGATTGAGTTTTCGCGCCAAATCGCCGCAAAGATGCAGTTCGCTCCCGGTGTTCAAGTCCTTGTTTGTCTCGTGTGGTACCCGCGAGACCAGCGCGCACTTCCGCAAATACGCATCTGCCAACCCTCCTCAAACAAGAAAACCCGCCTTTCGGCGGGTTTTCGATGTCTTATCGTCAGACGCACTTAGAATGCGCGCTGCAGACGGAAGAAGCCAGTCCAGCTTTCCGCACCGTTGTCGATATCCTGGTAGTTGGCAGTAACCTTGGCCGAAAGGTTCGTGGCCAGCTGGTAATCTACGGTTACGCCAGCGCGCCATGCATCGCCACCGACAAAGTCGCCGACGCGGTTGGTCTGTACCTTCCAGAGGTACTGAGCAGCCGGGGTGATCGTGAACTTGTCGTTGAGCTTGATGGCGTACTCACCAGCGACAGTCCATTCGGACTCATCGTAGTAAGCATTTGCACCGCTAGCCCAGGCAGCGGAAAGGCCGAGCGTGCCAGGACCAAGGTCGGCATAGGCAATCGCGCGCAGAGCGCCGTTTTCCTGGTCGATGTCGTAAGAACCAATCAGGTTACCGCGGATCGCACCTTCGGAAATGCCAACTGCGCCGCTGATGCCGACATTGTTGTTAGCCTTCGGAACGAAACCGTAAGCAACACCGAGGTTCGAACCAGCAGCATAGGCGCTTTCGAGTTCTTCAACCGCGACGCCAGCGAAGAAGGCGCCCGATGTGTAGGTGTAGCGGATTGCGTTGTACTGAGTCGTGTTGGACGACAGGAGGTCTGTTTCACCAGACAGATCGTCATCCCACCAGCTGTAGAAGAAACCGACCTTCAGGCCACCAACTTCGATGAAGGCCTGATCGACGTTTATGCCACGGCTGGTGCTGTTGTCAGCATTTCCGCGAAGGCCGATAAAGCCGCGCAGGGTGCCAAGCTCAGTATTGGAGCGAGCGTCGAACTCCAACTGACCACGCGAGAAAGCGTTCCAATCAGAGCGACCCGATGCATCACGACCGAAGTCTGTCTGGAAGCGAACATAGCCGCCGATCTTCAGGCAGGTTTCAGAACCAGGAATGTAGAAGAAGCCAGCACCGAATGCGTCGCAGACGCGAACATATTCCATTGGCTCCGGCTGAGCAGCAACGATAGCATCGGCAGCATTGGATGCCGAAGCAAAGGACAGCGCAGCTACAGAGCTTGCGGCGAGAACCTTGAAGTTCATGTTTTTCCCTCGAAAATTGAAACCATCGGGCGTCAGGTCGCTTGGGTCAACCTGATGTAGGCACATTAAAGCACCGGCTTTCGCAGTCGCAAAATTAAAAAGCTCCAATTCTTGATTATCAACGCGTGTTGAATTCGGAATTGTTGCGAAAGCGTGACACATTCGCGTCAGGGCAACATCTAATAGTTAATCATATCAATCCAACACACGCCGGGCATGTCAGAAACTAACGAAATATTAATGAAACCAAGGATTTCACCGACACATTTCCGCCTCAATCCAGACCCGACTGGTCAACACCATGCAGATGTGGAATCAATCGGCGGCTGGCGGAGGTCATTCGGCAGGACTCATCGCTATCCCGCGCCTGCGTGCGAGACGGCTTATTTCTGGGCACGAATAGCACCTAACAAAATATGACGTCGCCTGGGGCCCTGCTCTCCCGCAGACTGTTCTCAGCAATTCTGACAATTCGGACCTCAGACTTTAATTGCCGCGAACAAAGCAGGTCGTGTGCGTCTGATATCAAGGAATCAAAATCTGCGTCATCGCCAGATTTAACCTGCTTCCGAGATGCACCAATTCGACCTTTCGCTATTCGTGATTCTGCGTGAACAGATCCCTGAAAATGGCAACGTGACCTGAACGGACTAGCATCGAGTCCTGATCATGAGAGGCCCGAGCCAAACATCAATGAATGCCCAGCTTCGTCACAACTTCAAACGCAAAAAGCCCGACACAAAGCCGGGCTTCCGCAATCAGACCTGAACGGTAAGATTAGAACGAACGCTGCAGACGCAGGTAACCGCTCCACTGCTCCTGTGCACGGTCCGGATCGTAGTACTGAACCGAAGCCTTTGCAGTCAGGTTCTTGGCGAGCGTGTAGTCGAGCGTCAGACCAGCCTTCCAAGCGTCACGCGAACCAACGAAATCGCCGAAGCGGTTCTGGTCGAGAGTCCAGAAATACTGGAAGCCGGGCGTGATCTTGAACTTGTCCGTGACCTTTACAGCGTATTCAGCTGCAACAGTCCATTCAGCCTTGTCGTAGTAGACGTTCTGGCCGGAAGCCCAGATCGCTGCGAGGCCGAGCGTGCCCGGACCGAGGTCAGCTGTCAGGATACCGCGGATGGCGCCGTTTTCCTGGTCGATGTCGTAACCGCCGAGGACGTTAACCTTCACGCTACCGAATGCGCCACCAACGATACCGGAGATACCGACATTGTTGTTTGCGTCGAGAGCGCGGGAGACGCCGAACGGAGCGACAGCTGCAGTTGCCGTTGCGCCTTCAAGTTCGTCAACCGAGAGACCAGCGTAGAAGTTGCCAGCCTTATAGGTGTAGCGAACAGAGTTGAAGATAGCGTTCTGGTTGATGTCGTCGGTTTCACCAGAGAGGCTGTCATCCCACCAGTTGTAGAAGTAACCAACCTTCAGGCCGCCAACTTCGATGAAAGCCTGATCGAGGTTTACACCACGGTTGCCGGCGTTCTGAGCATTGCCCTGCAATGCAATGAATCCACGGATCGTGCCGAGTTCGGAGTCCGAACGAGCGTCGATTTCGAGCTGACCACGGGTACGCGAATTCCAGTCAGACGTACCGGAAACGTTGCGGCCGAAGTCCGTCTGGAAACGAACGTAACCACCGATCTTGAGGCAGGTTTCAGAACCCGGAATGTAGAAGAAACCAGCGCCGAATGCGTCGCAAACGCGAACGTATTCCATCGGCTCCGGCTGAGCAGCAACGATAGCGTCGGCAGCCTGGGCGCCGGATACTGCTGCAAGGGCAGCAGCGGAGCCGAGAAGAAGGCTCTTGATGTTCATAATGACCTCCAGTCAAGTTTAACGAGGGTTTGGGTTTTTAGATCGAGAAACGACCTTCCCTGCCCCACACCCGTTTAGTCAGAAGGTAGACGATCCACCGCCTCGCTTCTGATGGTGAACATACTCGGTCGTCTGACGCTTGCAATCGTGAAGTTGACCCCAATCAGACAAGCCGGGCTGCTTCACAAATGGCTGTTGCTCAAACGACACAAAAGCGCGTGGACAACGTTTCAAATTTTACCAATGATTAAGAAAGTCGTTGTCCGACAGGGTGTTACGCGCAGCCAGACCGGTAACGGCCTTGTTGCGCAATTGCATCAGCGTCCCACGTCAGGAGTCTGCCTTGTGCTCTGTGATGTGCGAGATATCTACAATGCGCGCTTTCGCATTAATGGTGGCGGAGAGGAAGGGATTCGAACCCTCGATACGCTTTTGACGTATACTCCCTTAGCAGGGGAGCGCCTTCGACCACTCGGCCACCTCTCCGGTGCCGACGTGATTATGTCGTCGAGCCACCGATTGCAAGGCATTTTGCGAGACTGCCCGCAAAATCCCCCGATATTATCTGAAATCCTTGAGCTTTTTGCGATACCTTCAGGATTCAGGCAAGCAACTCCTTGAGATCACGCGTCGGATCCTCAAGAATCAATCGGTTCACAGGTATGTTCGAATCCAGCAGTTTCTTGCCTGTGACATAGGCCTTGGCATCGTTGATGGCGTCGACCGCCACGAATCGATCCTGCCGGAAATACCAGATCGACTGGCTCCCCGGTCGCACTCCCTGCCTCACGAAGGTTTCGTCGAACCCGACGTTCAGTCCGGCAATCTGCAGTTTGACGTCGTACTGATCAGACCAGAACCATGGTTTCGGCTCGTAGGCCTTTTTGTTGCCAGCAAGAATCGCGGCTAGCGCCTCGGCCTGATCGACAGCGTTCTGCACTGATTCTAACCGTATCATTGTGTCCTGCCACGGCAGGTTGGTGCAGTCGCCGATCGCATGGACGTCCGGATCCGATGTCCGCGTCATCGAGTCGACCACTATTCCATCCGTCACCGTCAAACCGGCGGCCTGGGCGAGTTCCGTATTCGCCGTCACGCCGATTCCGACGATGGCGAGATCGAGATCGATGACGCTTCCGTCTGCCAATTCGGCGCCCACCAGCTTGCCCCCCTCCCCAACCAGGCGACGCAAGCCCGTCGATTCGCGAATCGTGACGCCGTACGATTCGTGAATCGCACGCATCGCGTCCGCAGTCTGCGAAGAGGCGACACGCTTGAGGATACGATCCGCCATTTCGATGAGCGTGACCCGAAGCCCTTTGTGTCTCGCCACGGCTGCCGCTTCCAGGCCGATGTAACCGCCGCCGATCACCAGAGCCCGGGCCCCTGGTTTGAGTGCCGCAGCCAACTGGTCCGCATCGCGCTTGTCCCGCATGACGAAGACGTTTTCGAGATCGCCCCCGATGGCTGCGGGAAGGCGCCGGGGCGTAGCTCCTGTCGCGAGGACGAGTTTATCGTAGTTTAGGCAAGAACCGTCCTGCACGCGAACAGAGTGAGCAGCAAGGTCGATCTCATCCACAAACGTCGAAAGCCGCAGATCGATTGCCTGCTCGGCGTACCAGGCGTCCGGGCGCATCTGAAGACGGTCGAACTCCATCTCGCCCAGCAGATACTTCTTGGAGAGAGGCGGACGTTGATAGGGAGCGACATCCTCCGCCGTCAGGATCGTGATCGAGCGGCTGTCACCAAGGCTGCGAAGCTTGGCCACAAGCGAAAAGGCAGCCTGTCCGCCCCCAACCACCACCAGATCAACTGTCATTGCCCGCTCCTTCATTCGCGTCTTCCGCCCTTTTCCTATCGAGCATAGAGACTGCTTGGGTAGCGCCGTGCGTCGGCAGCGTCAACGAAGGAGACGGCTGGCGCGACATAACGTCAGAACTTGAGCTGCCCGTCATATTTTATGGAGCGCCTTTACCGCTTGGTAGGTGATATCCCTTATTCTTGGGTTCCAATAGCGATGGAGGGCGTCATGTCCTTGAATATCAACCTTGATCCGAAAGCGAACATCCCGCGCGACCAGGCATTTCCCAAATACGTCATCGATCGGCCGGGCAAAGTCATTTTCGTCGGCCATCATCTGAGCACGGCCTCTCACTTCCGCTGCATCGTGCGCAACATCTCCCTTTACGGCGCGGATCTGGATGTCAGCCCCAACCTGACGATGCCGAAAAACTTCTTCCTCGAAATTCTCGGCATTCATGACGAAATCGGCTGCACCGTGATCCGGCGCGAAGCTGAGCATGTGGTTGTCGGCTTCAACATGCTGTTGGCGCCAGAATTCCTGCATCACGTCATCCGGCGGGGGTTCGAAGACGCCTGACAGGCGTTCCGGGTCTGATGGGCGAGTGTACCAGTCTCGCCGCAAGTGTACTTGCGGATACGCCGGAGCAATTTATGGTGCGGCCCTCATTGCCCTTTGAGCCGGGAACATCATGCCAAGCTTTGCGCGCTTCACACATCTTCTTTCCTCACTGCCCGCGACTGTTCCGTTTGTGGGACCAGAAGCAATTGAACGCAATCGTGGCCTGGCTGTGAGGGCCAGAATTGGTGCCAACGAAAGCGGTTTCGGTCCGGCACCGTCCGTCGTGGCCGCCATGGCGGAAGCTGCCTCTGACACCTGGCGCTATTCCGATCCGGAGAACTTCGAACTCAAGCATGCCTTGGCAGAGCATCTCGGCTGCTACCCGGCCAACATCGCGGTGGGCGAAGGCATCGATGCCCTTCTCGGCCATATCGTGCGAATGATCATAGAACCGGGCATGCCAGTGGTGACATCGCTTGGCGCCTATCCCACCTTCAATTTTCATGTCGCTGGCTATGGCGGGCGACTTGTGACCACACCTTACGTGCAGGATCGGGAAGATCCTGCCGGTCTGCTTGAGCTTGTGAAGCGCGAAAATGCGCCGCTGGTCTATTTCGCCAATCCGGACAATCCCATGGGAAGCTGGTGGAATGCCGATGCCGTGGTGGAATTTGCCGAAGCGCTGCCGGAAACCTGTCTGCTGATCCTCGACGAGGCCTATTGCGAAACAGCGCCGGACGGCACGACCCCGGCACTCTCGCGTTTGATCGACCGGCCCAATGTGATGCGCACGCGCACGCTTTCAAAAGCCTATGGACTTGCCGGAGCGCGGGTTGGATATGTTATCACGACGCCTGAAAACGCGCAGGCTTTCGACAAGATTCGCAATCATTTCGGAATGGCGCGGATCAGCGTGGCTGGCGCGCTGGCGGCCCTGAAGGATCAGGCCTATCTCGCGGATGTCCTGCAGAAAATCTCTGCCTCCCGTGACGCGATTTCCGACATCGCCAGAGCGAACGGGCTTCTGCCCCTCGTGTCAGCGACTAATTTCGTCGCAATCGATTGCGGGCGCGATGGCGCCTATGCGCGGGCCATCGTGGACGGCCTGATGGAGCACGGTGTGTTCATTCGCATGCCGGGCGTCGCGCCGCTCAACCGGTGCATCCGCATTAGCACAGGTCTGCCGCAAGACATGGCACTGCTGGCGGAGGCCCTACCGCAGGTCTTGAAGACGATCGGCTGAAGAGTACAAAGCTCTTCAGCCTCTTCGCCGATCTGCCGGTTCAGGGATAGAAGAGCGATGGATCAGTGCGTGGTCATCCAGTCGCGCGCTGCGCGAAGGGCTTCCGCAAGCTGCATCTTGGTCATCATGTGAGAAAGATCGGCCCGCAATTCCGCGGCGCGATCTGATCCCTTGATGGCGGCGATGTTGAGCCACTTGTGAGCCGCAACCAGATCTACCGGGCAACCGCGTCCGGTGGCATACATCAGGCCCATGTCACAGAAGAGTTCAGCGCGGGCCTCGCCACCCATCGCCGTCATTTCGCATTCCTGAATGTCAAAGCGTGCCATTGGTTTAATCCCTGTTGAACCGGTTATTCTTGCCCTGTTTTCGAGAGCCCTTGCGGGCATCGAATGCGCGGAACCTCTCTGGGTTCTCATCACCTCCGACCGGCAGATTTTCTGCTCGTCTTCATGAGTTCACTATGCGGCAGGGGCTTCAAAATTCGCCTAAAATGCATGATTAATTTGAAACAAACAAAGTCCAAACAGTTGGTAAACCTCAGTTTTTGTTAAACATCACATCCCTTGCACACCAGTGGATTCCGCGTTTCGTTAGGTTTACGGCAACCATGGCGTTTTCACCCTTTCTTGACCATGATTTCGCATGCAAACTCTGATGTCAGGATCGGGCCTGACGAGCTAGCGCCTATTTACCTTTACGTGTGCGTAAGCTAATCTCGCTGCATTACCCTGGAATGCGGAGGAGGAACTGCGTTCGGGGAGGATGGGTTTCACTTTGGCGGAGGAGCGTCACATATGATTCGCATGACTGGAATGATCGCAGGGGCAATGCTGGCGTTCTCAGGGATTGCCTGGGCCGCAGAGCCGATCGAGGGCAACTGGAAGACTGCCAGCGGCGAGACGGCAGCCATTGGCAAGTGTGGCTCTGCTTTCTGTGTAACGCTGAAGACCGGCAAACATGCGGGCAAGCAGATCGGCAAGATGAGCGGCACCGGCGGCAATTACAGTGGTGAGATTACTGATCCGGAAGCCGACAAGACCTATAGCGGGTCGGGCGCGGTCAGCGGAAACTCTTTGAAAATGAAGGGCTGCGTCATGTCGGTGTTCTGCAAATCCCAGACCTGGACGCGCCTCTAATCCAGCTCGTGCACTATTTCGGTCTGAAGTCCGCCGGTCGCTCCGGCGGATTTTTTGTTTCTCGTTCTTCATTAAGACTCTTGAATTGCGGATGAACGGTTGCCTCAGAGCAGGTTCAGGCAAGTCTCGTCATCTTTGATAAAGGGATAAGGCATGAGGGGTGGACAGACATGACAAAGCTGGCGCGCAGGATGACAATCATAACGCTGACGATGGTGGTATTTGCGATTTCGATGTCGGCACTTGTGAACCAGACACGAAAGGCGAATGCCGTGTCAGACGCTTCCACTTTTCCCTGCCGGACCATCGGCGGAGAATGCGGCGCCCTCCTCTGAATTCAAAACTCCGCAATCTGCTTCCCGACCGTAATTGGCTTGTCAACAAGTCCACACTATAATGGCTCATGACAAAACGAATCTTTTCCCAATCTGCCCCCACCTTCATCAATCCACCGGCTTATGAGCCCAAGGTCTTCAGCGATTCTGCCGCTGCGGTGGATGCGTTGACCGAGCTTTACGAGCGCAATACCGGGTTCCTGATCGAGGCATTCGGAAATTTGGCAAAGGGCCAACCGATCGAAGGTCGCTATCGCGCCTGCTATCCACAGGTGAGCATCGAAACGACCAGCTTCGGGCATATCGATTCGCGCCTGTCCTACGGCCATGTCACGGCGCCGGGTCATTACACGACCACCGTCACGAGGCCGAAGCTTTTCCGTCATTATCTGAAGGAACAGCTTGGCCTTCTGATGCGCAATCACAACGTTCCGATTACCGTTTCGGAATCGCAGACACCGATTCCGCTGCATTTTGCCTTCGGAGAAGGCGCGCATATCGAGGCATCCGCCTCTGCGACGGTATCGGACATGCCGCTTCGCGATATCTTCGATACGCCGGATCTCAACAACACGGACGATCTGATTGCGAACGGCGAATATGATCAGGTTCCGGGTGAGCCCGCGCCGCTTGCGCCGTTTACGGCACAGCGCATCGATTACTCGCTGGCCCGCCTCAGCCACTACACGGCGACAAGCGCGGATCATTTCCAGAACTTCGTGCTCTTCACCAACTACCAGTTCTACATCGACGAGTTTGCGGCCTGGGCGCGTGAATTGATGGCGAATGGCGGCGAAGGCTATACCGCCTTTGTCGAACCCGGCAACATCATCACCCCTGCCGGAAGTCGCACAAACGAAGCGCCTGTACGCCTTCCCCAGATGCCGGCCTACCATCTCAAGAAGAAGGGTCATGCCGGGATCACGCTGGTGAATATTGGTGTTGGCCCGTCCAATGCGAAGACGATAACCGACCATATCGCTGTTCTGCGCCCGCACGCCTGGCTGATGGTTGGTCACTGCGCCGGGCTTCGCAACAGTCAAAGGCTCGGCGATTATGTTCTTGCACATGCTTACATGCGCGAAGACCATGTGCTGGACGATGACCTGCCGGTCTGGGTGCCGATCCCGGCGCTTGCAGAAGTTCAACAGGCGCTGGAAGATGCCGTCGAGGAAATCACGGGCCTGGAAGGGTTCGAGCTGAAGCGCATCATGCGAACAGGCACGGTTGCCACCATCGACAACCGTAACTGGGAGCTTCGTGATCAGGCGGGGCCGGTCAAGCGGTTGTCGCAGGCACGTGCGATTGCGCTGGACATGGAATCGGCCACCATTGCCGCCAACGGTTTCCGCTTCCGCGTTCCCTATGGCACGCTGCTGTGCGTTTCCGACAAGCCTTTGCATGGCGAGTTGAAGCTGCCGGGAATGGCGACTGAATTTTACAGGACGCAGGTTCGCCAGCATCTCAAGATCGGCATTCGCGCTGTGCAGAAGCTCGCCGCCATGCCGACGGAGACGCTGCATTCGCGCAAGCTGCGCAGCTTCTATGAGACGGCCTTCCAGTAATCCGCCAGATTACAGCGTCGGGCGACCAATCGGAAACGGCCCGCCGCTCTAAATTCTTTGTTGACGCATCGGTTGAGCGAAAAACCGGATTCCACTTTTTCGCCCGATGCTCTAGCGGGGTGTTTTTGAACGCCCCGCAACCAGCGTAGACATTCCTGCTCCGATGACAGAGCTGAGAATGATCAGCAGATGCGCATTGATGGCGGCCTGCCCCAGCTCAGCCAATGCGCTTTCCGAACGTCCTGCACCGAACGCAAGGGCTCCGGCTGTTATTCCTGCCGGATAGGTTCCGATGCCGCCCGGCGCATGCAAGGGAAGTACCGAGGAAAGCTCTCCCCCCAGCCCGCCGCCGAAGCCTGCGGCAAGGCCGATGTTCGCCAGCAGAACCAGAACCCAGGCCATGACAGCGATCTTCACGAACCAGTTGATGAGGGTCACACCCCAAGCACGGATGAATGCTGGCAGGTCAGCGGGAAGCCCTTGCTCAAGTTCCGCCATCATGTACTGAAGTTTGGGGTGAGAGATCTTTCGCGCCTGCCTCAGCAGATGATCCTTAAGGGCGAAGGCGATCGCAGGACTGACCGCAAACAGCCCCCAGACAAGCCAGAGCCAGACATTCCGGTGTTCCAAGGCCAGACCGAACCCCGCTGCAGCAAACAGCGCATGCAGATCGAGAAGCCGCATCACAAGCAGCGCAGCGCTTGCCCGCGTGATGGAGACGCCGAACTCCTGCTTCATCAGCAACGGAAAGCTCAATTCACCGCTGCGGAACGGCAGCATGACGTTCAGGAGATTATGAACCTGAACGACACGAAAAAGACGGCGAAAGCTGCCTTCCGTTTCCCTCGGGAAATAATCGTAGATCCGCCAGGTGCGCAGCACATAGGTCATCAGCAAAAGCAGGAGCGCGGTACTTGCTATACCCAGCCCGGCCGTTCTCCAAAGCCCTACGATTTGCGCCCAGCCCCAGACCCACTGGATGAAGCCGACATAACACACCACCGCGCCAAGTGTCACAAGTGTGGTCGCATGGCGGAGTATCCATGGCTTTTGGCTGGCAAGCCTTTCGTTCTTCATATAGAGGACGCGTCCATAAGCAATAGATCCACTTCGGCAATTCCCGGACGAGATATCGTCACGCGATATCATCCGGCCGGGTCGATAGCCATCAAGGCAAGCCCCCGAGGTTTAGGAGAAAGACCAGGTGCGTACAACTGTGGAATTGATCGGCGCGGATGCGGTGGACACAGGCGGGCTAGAACTTTCGCTCGTCGTGCCTGTCTTCAACGAAGAGGAAAGCGTCGGTCCGCTGATTGCGCGCGTTCAGGAGGCGATGGCTGGCTTTGCCGGACGCTGGGAACTGATCCTCGTCGATGACGGCAGCACGGATGCCACCTTGACCGCCGCCCGTTCCGCCATCGGGCGCGAGGGACTGGAACTTCGGATCGTCGCCATGCAGCGAAATTTCGGCCAGACTGCCGCCATGCAGGCGGGAATCACCGAAGCGCGCGGGCGGCTGATCGCGACGCTCGATGGCGATCTGCAGAACGACCCGAAAGACATCCCCGCCATGGTGGCCGAACTGGAGCGTCGCGAACTGGACCTGCTGGTCGGCTGGCGCAAGAACCGACAGGATGGCCTTGTCCTGCGCAAGATTCCTTCCTGGATCGCCAATCGCCTGATCGGCCGCATTACCGGCGTTCGTCTGCATGATTACGGCTGCAGCCTGAAGATCTATCGTGGATCAGTTATCAAGCAGGTTCGGCTGATGGGTGAAATGCACCGCTTCATCCCGGCGTGGGTCGCCAACGTTGTGCCGAGTTCCCGTATCGGAGAAATGCCAGTCACGCACCATGCGCGGCAGCACGGCGTTTCGAAATACGGCATTTCGCGCACGTTCCGGGTCATTCTCGATCTTCTATCGGTCCTGTTCTTCATGAAGTTCAAGGCGCGGCCGGGCCACTTCTTCGGCTCACTCGGCCTTGGGATCGGCGCGCTCTCGGCGCTCATTCTGTTTTACCTGTTCATCGACAAGTTCATTCTTGGCAATGACATCGGCACACGGCCGCTCTTTCTTGTCGGGATCATGCTGTTCCTGTCCTCGGTTCAGATGATCACGACCGGCATTCTCGCGGAAATGCTGGCGCGCGTTTACTTCAAGGATGACAGCAGCCTGAGTTATGTGGTCAGGGAAGTCTACAGCCGTGATCAGCAGAACCCGTAATCTTCTCGTCCGCCAGCCGGGCGTCATTGTGTGGGCAGTCCTCGCCTACTTCATTCTCTGCGTCATCATGCGGGTTCTGCGTTCCGATAGTCTGCAGAATGACGAAGCGGAACAGGCATTTCTGTCGCAGATGCTGCTCCTTGGCTATGGACGGCAACCGCCGCTGTATGACTGGCTACAGATCGGCATGAACGCCATGTTCGGCCTGTCGGTGGCGACGCTTTCGGCGCTGAAGAACAGCCTGCTGTTTCTCTGTTGCATCTTCTATGGCCTTGCGGCGCGTCAGGTCATGGAAGACAGAAAGCTGCCGCTCATTGCCATGCTGGGTTTGCTGATGGTTCCCTCCATAAGCGTTCTGGCGCAGCGGGATCTGACCCATGCCATTGCGACACTCTGTTTCGTATCGCTGTTCCTTCTTGCATTCCTGAAGACGCTCGACAGGCCAAGTCTCGGCTCGTACATCCTGCTCGGATTGACGGTCGGGCTCGGCTTTCTCACGAAATACAATTTCGTCATCATCCCGATTGCCGCCATCATCGCCGTCCTGCCGGAACCGGATTTTCGCAAGCGATTGTTGGACTGGCGCCTGATTCCTGCCATGCTGGTTGCGGCAGCCATTGCCCTACCGCATCTCATCTGGGCGCTGATGAACCTGGATGTAGCAACCACCGGCACAGTGGAAGCCATGCGCGAGGGTGCTTCCGGCGACCTGGCGCGTGACAGCATCCGCGGCCTCATTTCTATCCTGCTATCGACCCTGAAGGGCACCTTGCCGGTCATCGCGATTTTTGCCTTGATCTTCTACAGGGATCTGGGAGCGATCTTAAGAGCCAGCGATCGCTGGAGCCGGGTTATCGGATGGATGATCGTCGTCTGTCTTGTGCTGGTCGCGCTGATCGGCCTCGGTTTCGGCGCTTCCAGCATCCGTCAGAAATGGCTTTCTCCCTTCCAGATGCTGATTCCTCTTTACCTGACCTTGAAGATTGCCGCGGCCAGAATCGACACCCGCTACAGCGTGGCCCGCATGGGCATTCCGGTCATGGCCATCGTGACAGTCAGCGTCTTATATTTCGCAGTCGCCAATATCATCGCGCCCTATATCGGCCGCTACAGCAAGGAGCACACGCCTTACCAGCCCATGCTGGAACGGGTCGTTGGCGAGCGCAATGAGCGGCCCGCTTTCATTGTAACCGACGATCTCATGATGGCTGGCAATGCACGGCTGGAGTTCACCAGCGTTCCGGTGCTGATGCCGCAGCTTCAGCCTATCGCATTTGCCGATGCCGTGCGACGCGGTCCGGGCCTCGTGGTCTGGCCGCTTCGGGATGGGCGCGAAGGTCTCTCGGACGAATTGACGGATTTCCTCAAGGCGAACGATGTGTCGCCCGCATCGCTGAAGATCACCTATGTCGATATTCCGTACAACTTCGCGCAGGACGGCGATACCATGCGGTTCGGCTATGTCTGGCTGGAGCAGGCCTCCCTGCCCCAGCGCTGAACAGCTTTCAATCGAGATTCTGCGCTCGTAAATGGTCGAGGCCATGGCGGATGTATTGAACCAGCCCGTCAACCTCCTCGCGGCTGATGATCAGGGCGGGCGAAATCAGCATTCGGTCTGCCGTTGCCCGCATGATGAGCTGGTGATCGTAGCAGAAGCCACGCACCACACGCCCGGCGCGATCGGGATCCTTGAATCGCTGGCGGGTGGACTTGTCCTTGGCCAGTTGGACCGCGCCCAGCAAACCGACCGACTCGACCTGGCCGACCACCTCATGATCCTCAAGGGTCTTCAGGGCCTGAGCGAGATAGGGACCGATATCGTCGCGTACCCGCTCCACCAGCCCCTCCTCTTCCACGATCCGAAGATTTTCCAGCGCTGCCGTGGCGCAAACCGGATGGCCGGAATAGGTGTAGCCGTGATTGATGTCACCGGCCTCAGCCAGCACAGCGGCGACTTTCTCGCTGATCAACACGCCGCCGATTGGCAGGTAGCCGGATGAAAGCCCCTTGGCGATCGATGCCATATCGGGTTTGAAGCCGAAATGCTGATGGCCGAACCAACTGCCGAGGCGGCCAAAGCCGCAGACGACTTCATCCGCAATCAGCAGAATGTTTCGTGCCCGGCAAATACGCTCGATCTCGGGCCAGTAGGTATCCGGCGGGATGATGACCCCGCCTGCGCCCTGGATGGGCTCGCCTACAAAGGCCGCTACATTCTCCTCGCCCAGTTCATCGATCTTGGCCTCCAGCTCGCGGGCCATCTTGAGCCCGAATTCGGCTGGCGTCAGATCACCGCCGTCTGCGTACCAATAGGGTTGGCCGATGTGGTGAATGCCCTCGATCGGCAGATCACCCTGCTCGTGCATGTGCTTCATCCCGCCGAGTGATGCGCCTGCCACGGTAGACCCGTGATAGGCGTTGCGCCGCGCGATGACCTGCTTTTTGGACGGTTGGCCCAACACCTTCCAGTAGATCCGGGCCAGCCGGAACCAGGTATCTGTCGCCTCGGACCCTGACGATGTGAAAAAGACATGGCTCATCAGGCCTTGCGTATAGCTCGTCACCTTTTGGGCAAGAAGGGTTGCGGGCTGGGTCGATGTACCAAAGAAGGTATTGTAATAGGGCAGCTCGTTCATCTGCCGCATGACGGCTTCACCGATTTCCTTGCGCCCGTAGCCGATGTTCACGCACCAGAGACCGGCGAAGGCATCCATGTAGGGATTGCCCTGCGAATCAAAGATCCAGACACCTTTGCCTCTCGCCATGATCTGCGTGCCATGACGCGCCATGTCCTTCATGTCACAAAAAGGATGGATGTGATGCGCCAGATCGATTGCGCTCATGTTCTGGGAATTACGAACCGGGTCCAAAGACTTCCCCCGTCTGACTTGTTTACGATGTTGGCGAGTGAACGGAGGCCGCCACGTTGTAAGCCCCTGTTCGATCCGCTACGAACATGGACCAACAGCAGCAGGCTTGGCAAGCAAGGTCCACCCGGACTGGCAGCCATTGATGATGACAAAAAGCAGCGAGGCGCGGATGCCGGTCGAGACCCAGGAACCGAGAATCGAAATCTTGCTCGTCGGCATGAACGGCGATCTTCGCGGCAAGCAGATTCCGCTCAGCGCACAGAACAAGGTCTGGGATGGCAAGGTGCGCCTGCCGACATCCACGCAATCGCTGGACATCTGGGGAGACGACAACGACGATATCACGGGCCTCTCGCTGACGCTCGGCGATCCCGACGGCTGCTGCATACCCGATCCCAGGAGCCTTGCACCCATGCCCTGGGCGCCGCAAGGGTCCGCGCAGGTTCTCTCCACCATGCATGAACTGACGGGCGAGCCGAGCTTCATGGATCCGAGGGCGATCCTGTCCTCAATGCTTGCCCGGTTCGCAGAGCGGGGACTGACGCCGGTTGTCGCAACCGAGCTTGAATTCTACGTGATCGAGGATGATTGGCGTGAGAGCGGCAAGCCGCGCCCGCCGAAATCTCTGACCTATCGGGGGGAACCGAACGGGTTTCAGCTTTACGACATGAGCGCAGTGGATGCGCTGCAAGACTATCTGGATACGTTGCGCGAATGGGCGGATCTGCAGGGCCTGCCAGCGGATGCAACCACGGCTGAATTCGGCCCCGGCCAGTTCGAGATCAACCTGAACCATCGACCGGATGCTCTGGCGGCGGCCGACGACTGCATCTACCTCAAGCGCCTTGCGCAGATGGCGGCACGCAAGCACGGCCTTCGCTCCACCTGCATGGCCAAACCCTATGGCGAACATGCCGGTTCCGGCCTGCATGTGCACGCCAGCGTTATTGATGGGTCAGGGCGCAACGTGCTGGATGCAGCAGGTGGAGAACCGACCGCCCTGAAATCGGTCTGCGCCGGAATGCTGGATACGATGCGCGATGCGCAGCTCATTTTTGCACCCTTTGCCAATTCCTACCGTCGGTTCCAGCCGGGTTCCTTTGCTCCCGTGGATATCGATTGGGGCGTGGGTCATCGCGGAACGGCAATCCGCATTCCGGAAACCGATGGTCCGGGCGCACGTATCGAGCATCGGGTGGCGGGTGCAGACGCCAACCCCTACCTGCTTCTGACAACGATTCTCGGGGGCATTCTGAGAGGGCTCGATTCGACGCTGGATCCGGGTCCGGCAACCGAGGCTGGCCAGCAAGCCACGAGCGGCCGAAGACTGACCCATGATTTTCTGACCGCAGTCGAGGATTTTGCGCAGTCTGGCTTCATTCGCGATACGTTCGGCGAGCGCTATCAGCGCTTGTATGCGGATACCAAACGCAAGGAGGCAATCACCTATCTGCGCACCGTATCCGATTTCGACTACCAGACCTATCTCGCCCGCATCTGAACGGAAAGCTACTGACTGACCATGCCATCCTGGCCCTGCACCTGTAGTGCGGGCTGCTGCGGCTGGCGGACCAGCACTTTCAGCTCTCCGGCGTGAATGCGCAGTTTTACATCTCTCGCCATGGGCAGCAGTTCACCGTCGATCACGCAGCGGACGTCATGCCGCCGCCTGGGAAAGTGAAGCTCCAACTCGGTGGCCGTCATCGCAGTTACGGCTTCATTTTCCTTCAGCTTGCCGCGAAGAATATCGATCGTCAGCTTGGCAACGCCCGCAGGCGTCAAAGCATCCGCAATATAGAAACCGAGATGGCCGCCCGTGACACTGTCGGCATAGAGAAGCGCATCCTGCCCGAACTCGTTGTTGGACACCGAAATGGCGGAGACCTTCCGCAGACCGCGACGACCTTCGGCGTTGAACTCCACCTCGAAAACAGGTGGATTGAACATCACGCCCAAAGCCGCTCGGGCATTGGCTCGCATCTTTCCCAGGCGCGAGGCATAGCTCATCTGATTGCGATATCGCACCATACGGGCATGCAGACCGGCGGAAAACTGGTGCACAAAGCTGTGGCCATTGGCGCTGGCAATATCCACGTCCTCCACCTCGCCTCGCGCCAGAACATCGATAACCTGCCATATATCGAGAGGCAGTTTGAGAGTGCGCGCGAAGAGGTTCATGGTACCTGCGGGCACAATGCCCAGCACGAGACCGCTTTTCCAGGCGATACCAGCCGCCGCTGAAATCGTTCCGTCGCCGCCACCGGCAATCAATCCGTCGACGCCACTTTCCGCGACTTCTTCCATGGCGTGAACGACATCATCTCCGGCCACGACGCGGCATTCGATGTCATGCCCCTCCTCTGCGAAGATGCGCGAGGCATGGTCGCAATAGGCGTCCATGTCGGTCGTCTTGAAGGTACCGCCGTCACGGTTGAAGATCGCAATGAGTTTCATTGAAGCCCGCGTTCCATCTCAAATCCGCACCACAACGGCGCCAGAGTTAAATGGTTGCCTTTTATGGATGCGACAAGCCCGACCAGTACATTGCCGGACAATCCGTTTGCGATTTCCCAAATTAAATCTTTTCGCAGTGCAATATGTTATGTTAGCCTTATTAAGCGATATCAAAGACATCGCCTTCAAAGTTTCTACTCCCGTCAGACAGCGAATTTCATGACCGATACCCTTGCCGCAGATCGGGCTAACGAGCCGTCAGTCCTGCGCGACCGAACCGCTCTTTCCCTTTCTCCCGCCCTTTCTCCCATAACAATCTTGCTCATCGAGATCGCACTGGCGGTCGGTGGGTTCGGCATCGGAACCGGCGAATTTGCCATCATGGGCCTGCTGCCGGATGTTGCTGCTACCTACGGAGTCAGCATTCCTCAGGCGGGCTATGTCATCACTTCCTATGCACTGGGCGTGGTAATCGGCGCGCCAATCATCGCAGCACTGGCAGCTCGTGTCAGCCGTGGCAGCCTTTTGCTGATGCTGATGTCGATATTCGCAATCGGCAATATTCTGAGCGCCGTGGCTCCGGACTTCGCCACGTTTACCGCTCTGCGCTTCGTCACTGGCCTGATGGACGTTGCCGCGGACGCGCAAACACTTGCTGCGGCGTCCAGTCATGCGGCTTTCAACATTGCCAGTGCGCTTGGGGCGTGGCTGGGTGGCCTCACGATCGCCTGGGGCTATGGCTACGGTTCCACCGGTTACGTTGGCGCAGCACTTTCGCTGTTGGGCCTTGCGGTCTTTACCGTGTCTGTCGCTCTGGAGCGCAAAAAAAGCTGATCAGGAGCAAAGGCGGCAGCTGGTTTCCCGGCGCCGCCTTGTTCTTCCGGCTTGCGAAAATCAGGCGCGGGCTTCCTGAATGACGACAACCTTGTCGCCGACTTTCACACGGGAATAGAGATCCACGACGTCGTGGTTCATCATGCGGATGCAGCCACTCGACATGGCATGACCGATCGATTCAGGCTGATTTGTACCATGGATACGGAAGTGGGTGTCGCCACCGCCGCGGTAGAGATACATTGCGCGTGCGCCAAGCGGATTATTGGGGCCACCCGGCATTCCACCGGCAAGCTTCTTGTAACGGGCTTCTCTGCGCTGCATGTTGGCGGTCGGCGTCCAGGTCGGCCATTCGGCCTTGCGACCAACATAGGCATTACCGGCCAGCGCCAGACCCGCCCGGCCCACACCGACGCCGTAGCGCATGGCGCGACCGTTATCCAGCACGTAGTAGAGACGACGCGCGGGCGTATCCACCACGATCGTTCCCGGCTTGTGTTCCGTTACATAGGCCACTTCGGTCCGGCGCAGTTCCGGCTTGATCTTGTCGAGCGGCACTTCCTTTAGGGGATGCAATTCGTTCGGCCGGGCCGAGTAATCTGCCTGCTGGGTTCCGGAGGTGGAGGCGCATCCGGCAAGGAGAAGCGGAAGCCCGATCAGCAGTCCGCGGCGCGAGATCGACATGAATGTGTCCTTATTGCGGTCATCTTGAGATGAGTCGCAAGTTACGGACATTATGGTTAATGAAGCACTAATTCAGGCTCAGGCAAGCGAACGCAGCGTGACGCAGATGCAGATGATGGTGAACATCAGCGGCATGACATACCTGACCACACGGCGAACCTCGCTGGACAGGAAGGGATAGGCCGAGCGTCCCGGAAAGCGCTCACTTTCCATGAACAGATCGATCAAAAGCGCCAGGATCAGATAGAAATATCCGATCGAGATCATGAATGCGATCGGCGACGTGACTGACATGCTGCCGGGGAAGCTTGCCTCGAAGGTGAAGCTCAACGCTGCCAGCGCCAGAAGCGCCGAATAGGTGACGCCCGTTTTGTCGCCGATCAATCCTTTCGGCTGCCACAGGATGAACAAGGATACAGACAGGACGGCGATGAACGGGATAAAGATGCGCAGGAAATAGCGTGGCCATTTGCGATCGATGGCAACCTCTGCCGTCAGCTTCGCAAAGGGCCTTGCACTCCACCCATAAAACTGGGCCGTCGTGAAGGACAGGTTTTTCGCGCTCCAGTCCGAGGCCGATAGCTGGGGCGGTAGTTCGGAGAGCTGGCGATCCTGAAAGTCCTGCACGAAGACCACATCATCAGCCGGATAGTACTGGGAGACGAAGGCTAGCCTCACATGCTGCTGATCGAAGGGAAAAGCCGATAGGTCGCGGGCAAAACGGAAGCTCCCCTCAAGCCTGCGCATCGACGTCACCTCGCCATTGCTGCGGATCGACAGAGCTTCGAGCTGGAGCGTTTCGTCTCCGCTGCGATTCTCGATCTCGACAGCCGGGTTCCAGATCGTGGCGAGCTTCGCAGTGGCTTCAGCGCCGGTGAAATCCTGCCGGTCGCGACCGAACTGAATGGCATTGAACTGAAGTGCAGGATCTTTCCAGCGCTGCTGAACTTCCACGACCAGTTGCGCATCGCCGGTGGTCTCATCGATCTTGAGAATATCAAGAACACGGACAACCAGATGGATCTGCAAGGGGCGCTGTACGCCTTGCGGAAAAGGCTGACGTCCAGTCCCCTCCTGCGCAGAAGCACCGAACGATCCGAGCAGGATGACGAGATACGCAACGACAAGCCGAAGGAACACATTGCACATGGTTCAAGGCTCCCCGGCCCGGTCCCGTCTGGTGGACATGGCATCGGAGACGGCTTTTTGCAGATCGCGGAACTCCTTCAGTCCGCTGGTCGACTGCGATGTGGCGGCATCATCAGGCGAAGCCTTCACCCGGACCGCCAGATCCTTCAGGGGCCTGATCACGGCTGCGCGCACTGTGCTCATGAAGATCGCTGTCACGATCAGGAGACCGGCCAGAAAGACCGACCCGATCGTGACCAGTGAACGGTTGTAGTAGCTTTCCAGCGATCCGAAATCACTGACAGTGAGGATCGTTCCGATCATGTTGCCGCTATAGTCGATCAGCGGGCGACCCTGAACGGTCAGATCCCGGTCCCCCAGTCGATGGAAGAAAAGAAGCTCGCTGCGGGAAAGCTGAACCTTGCCCGCGCCGAGAATGCCTTCAAACAGGCTCTTGTCGGTGGCGGCATCAAGAACAAGACCATTGGCGGACACGGCAGCACTGCCCACATCTTTCAGATAGCGACGATCAAGCACGAGAGCGAAATCACTGCCGCTGGCAGCCTTGGCGAGATCGGCAAGCGCCTGCAGATCGACGCCAACCTCCACCGTTCCGATGAAGTTGCTTCCACTTGTGTCGAAGACCGGCGACACCGCGCGCAGGCTCAAGCCCCGCACCCCAAGCTCCAGCCCCTTCTGCGTCTGCCGATCGTGATTGGCAGCCACCACCATGGGACGGAAGGTGGAAAGATCCTGCCCGAAATTCTGCGGTTCCCACACGCGCAAGAAAGACTTCATCGACGCATCATGGAAATGCACCACGCTGACGCCCGCCAGCCGTGCAAGCCGCTCGAACATTGGCTTGGCATAGGCCTGAAGCTCGCTGCGAGAACCCGCGGCCAGATGCGCACGGATTGAAGGATCAGCGGCCAGAAGCTCTGAATGCGTTGCGGAAAGAATGGCGGCCTGATCCATCGTGGTCGAAAAAACCACCGAGGTCTGATCGATTTCACGTTGGCGGGCGTCGGTCAGAAGTGCCTGCTGGTCGGCAATCATCAGCCAACCGCCTAGAAGCAGCACGAGACCGACGCAGGCCGAGGAAACGAAGGCGAGAAAACGATCGAGCGACATGAACCCAAGCTTTGACCAGCAGAGACTGTCGCTGTTTCACTGGTAAAGTGTAATTGAGTCAATCAAGCGAAGGGTTGCCCACAAGAGCGATCATCAATGCCGATTGATAATTCTCGGTACCATCAGGGAAAACAACCTGAATAGCACCCGGATCAATCTTCTTCGCAAGGCCATTCAACTGGAATGGTCAGACCTTGGGGCAACTTCGTCTTGCTGTTCCCGCACGACAGAGCGATTTGATCCTGCTTGAGACCCGTCGCCTGGCTGAGGTCTACGCCCTCGAAACGCGTGAGAAACAGGAACGCATTGGCGAAATCGACCGGCCCCTTCATGGAAGCATTTTTGAACGAGGCTCGTGCAAGATTTGCCATGGCAAAATGTGTATCGCCCAGTTCCGCACCCTTGAAGACTGCCCGTCCAAGTTCCGCCTTGGTGAAATCCGCTCCCAAAAGCGTCGCTTCTGTAAAATTGGCGCGCTGCATCTCGGCCATGGTGAATTTGGTCTGGGTCGCCATTACGCTTCCGAAGTCGCTGCGATAGCCCTCGACCTTCTGAAGCGAGGCGCTGCTCAGATCTGCTTTGACGAAGGATGTGCGAATGATGGCTGCCTTGGTGAGATCGGCACCAACCAGCTTGCTGCGGCTGAAATCGGAATTGCTGAGATCCGCCTCCGCCATCTTCGCCTTTTCGAAATTGCTGTCCTTCAGCATCAGCATTCGCTTCTTGCAGTCAGCCCAGTTGACTTCCGGGCCTGCATCCGTGCGGCAGCGGCCACCGCCAAATCCGTTATGCTTGTTGGGGAATAGCAATACCAACCCACCCGCGATCACGATGATCGGGATGAAAATCTTCATCTTGCTCTGGCGGATTCGACTCCAGGCTCTCGACCAGAAGGACTTCGGTTTCCGCTTGACGGGTGCGTTCATGGTCTTGCCAGTGCACTTTTCCAACACAATTGCGTCAGTCTTAGCGTGGTTACCCCTTAGCCGAAAGAGGAAAGCGATGCGTCTCGACCGCTTTCCCTGCTCACTGGCTGTTCGCTCAACGAAATCGCTGACGTGCGGTTCCGCAGCCTTTACATGCTCGGATAGACCGGCCCCTCACCGCCCTGCGGCGGCACCCAGTTGATGTTCTGGTTCGGGTCCTTGATATCGCAGGTCTTGCAGTGCACGCAGTTCTGCGCGTTGATCACATAGACCTGTTCACCATCCTTCTCCACCCACTCGTAGACGCCTGCAGGACAGTAGCGTGCGGACGGTCCGCCATAAACCCCAAGCTCGGAACGCTTCTGCAAGTCAATGTCCTTCACCTTCAGATGAACCGGCTGGTCCTCTTCATGGTTGGTGTTGGAGAGGAAGACCGATGACAGGCGATCGAACGTCAGCACGCCATCTGGCCGCGGGTAATCAATCTTCTTGTGCTGGGCTGCGGGCTCCAGCGAAGCGGCATCGGTCTTGCCATGCTTCATGGTGAAGGGTGACGTACCGAAAATCTGGTTGATCCACATGTCGATGCCGCCGAGCGCGACGCCAAGCGCCGTGCCGAACTTAGACCATAGCGGCTTCACGTTGCGCACCCGCTTTAGATCCTTGCCGATGGCGGTCGAGCGCCATTCGTTTTCGATCTCGGCAGGCTCGTCATTGGCGCGGCCTGCAGCAATGGCTTCAGCAATCTTTTCCGCTGCCAGCATGCCGGAGAGAACGGCGTTGTGGCTGCCCTTGATGCGCGGAACGTTGACGAAACCGGCAGAGCAGCCGATCAGCGCACCGCCGGGGAAGGAAAGCTTCGGCACCGACTGATATCCGCCCTCTGTGATCGCACGGGCACCATAGGAAATGCGCTTGGCACCTTCGAACGTGTCGCGGATGGCGGGATGCGTCTTGAAGCGCTGGAACTCCTCGAAGGGGAAGAGGTAGGGGTTCTTGTAGTTGAGGTGCACGACGAAGCCGACAGCCACGAGATTGTCATGCAGGTGATAGAGGAAAGAACCGCCGCCGGTCTTCATGTCGAGCGGCCAGCCGAAGGAGTGCTGAACCAGACCCGCCTTGTGGTGTTCCGGCTTGACCTCCCAAAGCTCCTTGAAGCCAATGCCGTATTTCTGCGGCTCGCGACCCTCATCGAGCTTGAACTTCGAAATCAGTTGCTTGGCGAGCGAGCCGCGAACGCCTTCGCCGATCAGCACATATTTGCCGAGAAGCGCCATACCACGGGTGAAGTTCGGGCCGGGTTCGCCATTTTTCTCGATACCCATATCGCCGGTTGCGACGCCGATCACCGCGCCCTGTTCATTGTAGAGAACTTCCGTCGCCGCAAAACCCGGATAGATATCGATGCCAAGCGCTTCCGCCTTTTCGGCGAGCCAACGACAGACGAGACCAAGTGACACGATGTAGTTGCCGTGATTGTTCATCAGCGGCGGCATGAAGGCGTTCGGCAGCCGGATGGAACCTGCCGGCCCGAGAAACAGGAACTGGTCATCCGTAACCGGCGTCTTGAACGGATGGCTTGCATCCTCGCGCCAGTCCGGCAGAAGCCGGTCGATCCCGATCGGATCCACGACAGCGCCGGACAGGATATGTGCGCCAACTTCCGCGCCCTTTTCCAGCACGACGACCGAAAGTTCGGGGTTCAGCTGCTTCAACCGGATTGCCGCCGACAGGCCGGCCGGCCCTGCCCCGACGATCACCACGTCGAATTCCATGCTTTCGCGCTCAGGAAGCTCCATATCGCTCATTCTCTCACTCCGCTCGGCCGGTTCCCATCTCACCACTTCCTTGTCAAAACATGAGCCCCTTGTCGAGCGAACATATGACATGGGGGTATGAGCGGTCGGCCCCTCCTAGATCTGGGAGCAAAGATAAATAACGTTTACGTTCACGTCAATATTCGCGGATTTGCGAGGGGGAGCGAGGCCGAATCTGTGTCCCTGCGATTTCCTCGGCCCTTTCGAGAAGAAAGGCGTAGTGATCGTTCTGTCCAGCGACACTCATCAATCCCATCAGGCGATCGGTATCGATCCGGCGGAAATGATCGGTGATCGGTTGATTTTCATAGAACATGGCGGCACTTGAGGCATTGCGGAATTCGGCGGATTTGACAGCGGCGACAGGTCCGCGCGCCCACATTCCTTTCATCGCATAGCCGAACAGGTTCCGGAACCACTGCCGATGCGCAAGACGACTGAAGCGGAGAACCAGACGCAGCGGCAGATGCTTCGGGTCTAGGGTGAGGACCCAATCATCTTGTTGAAATGGTGTGAGGCGATCCGGATGAGATACGAGGCGAAAAACGGAGGCGATGCTTATGCATCGGCGAGGCTTTTCAACAACGTAGATCACCGGATCGGCCACATCCGAAGGACACGCGAACGGCTTCAATCTGCTTTGTCGAGGCTCTCGAATGGGTATGGGACCCATACATCGAGCCTCTCCTCGCATATTCTTGCCGTTCATCGTGCCATTTCAATAACATGATTGGGTCCTCACCCTAGCGGCACGAGCCTTCGGCTTCCCACACTAAATAAAAGCGCATCTGCCCTGCGGTCGGCATGGAAGCGCTTTCCGTACCAGCCAAGGCTCTCCAGCGCTCCGTCCAGCGGATGACCGGTCGGCAGGCTGGACCCCTTCCACAGGCCGATAAGTTCGGACGGCGTGATCGGGTCCAGGGAATCGAAGAAGACCAGGGCTTCTTCCTGTGTTTCGAATTTCAGCGGGGATGACATGAGTCTAGTTATAGGCCGTCTGGTTGAGGGGGCAACTTTATCAGCAACATTCGATGAAAAGATCATTCACAACCCTTCACCATCGGACCGTCCGGCGATAACGTCCTCACCCTAAGCATGCAGCAAGGAAATTGATCATGGATTTCGGCATTACCGGCAAACGCGCACTGGTGTTGGCCTCATCACGAGGCCTTGGACTTGGCATCGCCACCGCGCTGGCTCAGGAGGGTGCAAATGTTCTCCTGTGTGGCCGCAGCGGAGAACGTCTGGCGGAGAACTGCGCAAGAATCAACGCTCTGGGCAAAGGCAAGGCCGACTGGGTCTGGTCCGATCTTGCCGAAGACGATGCGGTCACGGCACTTGTCAAAGCTGTCGAGGAGAAGTTCGGCGGCGTCGATATCCTGGTCAACAACACCGGCGGCCCAACACCGGGCACGACGGAAGACATGACGCCGGAAAAGCTGCACAGCTTTTTCCAGACCATGGTCCTGCGCGTCATTACTCTGACGAATGCACTGTTGCCCAACATGAAGGAGCAAGGCTGGGGCCGCATTCTGACCGTTGCCTCGTCCGGCGTCATCGAGCCAATTCCGAATCTGGCACTTTCCAATACCTTGCGTGGCGCGCTCGTCGGCTGGAACAAGACCCTTGCAACAGAGGTTGCGGCGCACGGAATTACGGCGAACATGATCCTGCCGGGTCGCATTCATACGGACCGTATCGACGAGCTGGATGGTGCCAATGCCAAGCGCCAGGGCAAGTCGCTCGAAGAGGTTCGCAGTGCCTCGATCGCCTCCATTCCGGCAAAGCGTCTCGGCACCGTCGAGGAATTCGGCGCGGTCGGCGCCTTCCTGTGCTCAGGCCCAGCCGCCTATGTGACAGGCAGCGCGATCCGTGTTGATGGCGGCGCTGCGAAGTCAATCTGATCGGCACACGCCTTCCCGCCCGTATCGCGGGAAGGCGTCCCTTTCTTCAGCGCGAAATAGAAAAACCCACATTACATAAGTTTAAGATGCTTTTTGCGCGCATGAAGCGTTTTGTTCATGGCATCGACCTGTCTCTGCTTGTGCAGAACAGTGCTTCCCTGTCTTTTTCCCAGCGCGGACAAGCCCATGAAGACGTTTTTCTCGACCGTTGCAGTCCTTGCTATCCTGGCTGCGGGTGCAGTCTATTACAGGGATCAACTCCCCGAGCAGATCAGGCCACCGACCTGGCATCAACTGGCGCTGGCTGCCGGGTTGAAATCGGATACGCCTGAACCGGCAGTAACCGATGGAAGCCGCAGGCAAGGCGGCCAGAAGCCGGGTTCTGGCGAGACCGCGCAGGCAAATGGCGAAGGGCGTGGTCAGGGTCAGGGTCAGGGTCAGGGTCAGAACCGTCGCGGCAACGGCGGCCCGTCCGCCGTCAAGACAATTGCCGTGACCTCCGGCACCCTGCCCATGGATGTGGTGGCGACGGGCTTTGCGGAAGCGGCCGATACGACCACGATCGCAGCACTTCAGTCCGGCCCGATCGTAGAGATTTTGGTGAAGGACGGCCAAGAGGTCAAAAAAGGCGACGTGATCGCACGTCAGGATGATCGCACGGCCCGTGCGCTGGTTGCCAAGGATCAGGCAAATCTCGCCAGCGATCAGGCGGCTTTGGCGCAGGCCGATGCCGCATTCGCCAGAACACAGAACCTGCTGAAGCAGAATGTGCAATCGGAACAGAGTTACGAGCAGGCCAAGGCGACGCGTGATTCTGCCGCAGCCAAAGTGGAAGCCGACAAGGCCACTCTGTCCTCGGATCAGATCGCGCTTGGCAATCTCGAACTCAAGGCGCCCTACGACGGCCGTCTGGGCAACATCGCCATCAGCCCCGGCGCCTATCTCAGCGCAGGCGCAAGTGTGGTGACCATAACCCGTTACGATCCCATCTATGTGAATTTCCGCATGGCCCAGCGCTATCTGCCGCAGCTTCATGCCGGACTGAAATCCGGTGCGAAGGTCGATGCGGATACTTCCGCAACCGGTGGCGTTGCCGATCAGGGTGTGCTTTCCTTCTTCGACAACAATGTTGATCAGGCCTCGGGAACGGTTCTCGCCAAGGCGGAATTCAAGAACGACAGTGCCCTTCTATGGCCTGGCGAAAGCCTGAATGTGACGGTGCACTTCGTGACCGACACCAAGAGGCTGATCGTACCGACGGTGGCCGTGCGCCAGGGTGCCGATGGGCCGTTCGTCTATACGGTGGATGACAAGTCGAAGGTGCATGCGACGAAGATCGTGCTTGCTCGCACGAATGGCGATCAGGCCGCGATTGCGTCCGGCCTCACCGAGGGTCAGCATATCGTCGTCGAGGGTCAGGTGCAGCTGGCCGATGGCCAGACGATTGTCGAGCAGTTCTCCGGCAGCCAGACGGCCGCAAAGCCCGCACGAACGGAACAGGCGGCGCTGATCGAGGGAGCCAAGCCATGATCCCGGCCTTTTGTATTCGACGCCCCGTCGCCACGACATTGCTGGCCATCGGCGTGGTTCTCGCAGGTCTTGCCGGTTACAAGCAATTGCCCGTGGCGGCCCTGCCGAAGGTGGATTTTCCCACCATCAACGTTTCCGCCGCCCTTTCCGGTGCCTCGCCCGAAAGCATGGCGACCTCGGTCGCAACACCGCTCATCAAGCAGTTCGAAACGATCCCCGGCATCAGCGAAATCAGCGCATCGAACTCGCTCGGCAATACATCCATCGTCCTTCAGTTCGATCTGAACAGAAACATCGATGCTGCGGCGGCAGACGTTCAGGCGGCGATTTCCAACGCCACTCGGCAGCTACCGTCCAATATGACGACCCCGCCCAGCTATCGCAAAACCAACCCGGCCGATGCGCCAATCCTGCTGATTACCATCAATTCCGATGAGATGCCGCGCTCCAAGGTGGACGAGATCGCCCAGAACGTGATTTCGCCCATGCTGTCCACGCTGTCGGGCGTGGCGCAGGTCAGCGTCTATGGATCGCAAACCTATGCGGTGCGCGTCGAGCTTGATCCCTCCAAGCTCCAGGCGCGAAACCTGGGTGTCGATACGGTCACCAGCGCCATCGCCAATGCCAACAACCAAACACCGGTCGGGACGCTTCAGAGCCGCAACCAGCAGCTCACCATCGATGCCAAGACGCAGCGCACGAATGCGGAGGAATTCCGCACACTCGTCATCGCCAACAAGGGTGGTGCCCCCATCCACCTGGGCGACGTGGCAACGGTGCAGGACAGCGTGGAAAACCTGAAAGGCGGCAGCTGGTATGACGGCAAGCAGGCAATCATTCTCGCGGTACAACGCCAGCCGGATGCCAATACCGTTGACGTCGTAAACGAGATCAAGGCGAAACTTCCCGCGCTCAAGGCGCAATTGCCGCCATCCGTGCATTTGAACGTCATGAATGACGCCTCGACCTCCATCAAGGATGCGATTTCCGACGTTCAGTTCACGCTGTTTCTCACGATTGCGCTCGTCATTCTTGTCATCTACCTCTTTACCGGTCACCTGACCGCGACGCTCATTCCGGGTCTTGCCGTTCCCCTCTCGCTGATCGCGACCTTCGGGGGCATGTATGTTCTTGGCTATAGCATCGACAATATCTCGCTTCTTGGCCTGACTCTTTCGGTCGGGTTGGTGGTGGACGATGCCATCGTCATGCTGGAGAACATTCTACGACTATCGGAAGAAGGAATGTCCATGCGGGAGGCCGCGCTGAAGGGTGCGGCGGAGGTGAGCTATACCATTATCTCCATGTCCATTTCTCTTGTGGCCGTTTTCATCCCCATTCTGCTGATGGGCGGCGTCGTGGGACGGCTGTTCAACGAGTTCGGCATGGTCGTTACCATGGCCATCATGGCCTCGGCCATCGTTTCGCTGACGGTGACGCCGATGCTGGGCTCGCGCCTCTCCAATCATTCCGGCAAGCCGCCCTTCATCATCCGCTGGTTCAATGCCGGGTTTGACTGGACTCTGCGCGGTTACGATCGCTCCGTGTCCTGGTGCCTGCGGCATCGCGGGCTCATCCTGCTGCTCTTCATCGGCAGCGTTGCGGCCTCCGGCTATCTGTTCAAGACGCTTCCTTCCAGCTTCTTTCCGCAGGAAGATATCGGCAGGCTTTCGGTCTCTACCCGCGCCCGTGAGGATATTTCCTATGAGGCGATGCAAGACCTGCAGCAGCAGGTGGCGGACATCATTCGCAAGAACCCTGCGGTCCTGCATGTCACCTCCATCGTCGGCGGCAGCGCGCGTAGTCCGTTGAACAACGGCACGATGTTCGTGGAGTTGAAACCGAAGGAAGAACGCGGGGCACTGACGGAGACCATCAACGAACTGCGTGGAGCGACTGCGAAAGTGGCGGGCCTGAAAACCTACATCACGCCGCAGCAGAGCTTGCGCTTCGGCGGACGCTCGACCGCAAGCCAGTACCAGTTGGTCGTTCAGGCGCTCGATACCGCCACGACCACGGAATGGTCTGGCAAGATGATGGCCGCGATGCGCCAGGACCGCATGTTCACCGATCTTGCAACCGATGCGCAGAATGGTGCGATTGCCGCCAACATCGAGATCGACACGGACAAGGCAGCCGCCTACGGCATCACCAACGACCAGCTTCGCAAGACATTGGAAATGGCCTTCGGCGGCTATGCCGCGGCACAGATCCAGTCAACAGGCGACAGCTACGACGTGATCGTCGAGTTTGACCAGAGCCGTTCCTACGACGACGAGTTCCTGCGCAATATCAACGTCATGTCCCAGCAGACGGGAACGCTGGTTCCGCTTTCGAACTTCGCAACGGTGGAGCGCCGCGCGGCACCCGTGACCATCAACCAGACAGGTCAGCTCGTATCCACGACGATCTCCTTCAACCTGCCGGAAGGTGTTGCGCTTTCGGAGGCAACGGCGCGGATCGACCAGATCAAGTCCAGCATCAACATGCCAAGCGATGTCTTCACGTCTTATGGCGGCACCGCGGCAATCTTCCAGCAGAGCCAGGGCAATACCGGCCTGCTGATCCTCGCGGCGGTTCTCACCATCTATGTGGTGCTGGGCGTGCTTTACGAAAGCTTCATCCACCCGCTGACCATTCTGTCCGGTCTGCCAGCGGCTGCTTTCGGCGCACTGATCGCACTGAAGGTGATGAACTTCGACCTGTCCGTGATCGCCCTCATCGGCCTTCTGATGCTGATCGGCGTCGTGAAGAAGAACGCCATCATGATGATCGACGTCGCGGTGGAACTCATCCGGGACAAGGGGGAAACTCCGGCGCGCGCCATTCATGAGGCCTGCGTGCGGCGCTTCCGCCCCATCATGATGACGACGTTCTGCGCCCTTCTCGGCGCGCTGCCGATTGCGCTTGGTGAGGGTGCCAGTTCGGAATTGCGCCAGCCGCTCGGCATCGCCGTTGTCGGAGGGCTCATCGTCTCGCAATTGCTGACGCTGTTCATCACGCCGGTTATCTTTGTCGAGATGGATCGCTTGGGCAAGGCGCTTGGCCGCCTGTTCCGCCGCAAGGGGCATGACGATCCGGCCAACAGCACCTTCCAGCAGGAAAGCCGTGCTGCCGCCGAATAGGCGGATCATTCATAGCATGTGCGAGACAGGGGCGGGATTTTCCCGCCCCTTTTGTCTTGCCAAGCAGCCGATCCTGTGCGATCAGCCCGCCTCCCTATTTTTCAGGGGCGCCGTTTGCGCCTCCATCGGATGCGCCAGTCGCATTCGTATCCAGCACTTTCAGAAAGGATGCGGCCATGGCACGTGCACTTGGGCTCGACTTCGGCACGACCAATACTGTTCTCGCGCTCGGTGAACCGGATGCCAATGCCACGCATTCCGTGCCTTTCGTCAGCAGTGCTGGAACAAGCGACAGCATGCGGACCGCCCTCTCCTTCATGAAGGACAAGGCGCTCGGCGCGCAGGCGCTGAAGGTCGAGGCAGGACAGGCCGCCATTCGCCAGTTCATCGACAATCCCGGCGACTGCCGGTTCTTGCAGTCAATCAAGACCTTTGCCGCAAGCGCAGCATTCCAGGCGACCCTCGTTTTCGCGCGCAGGCAGCAGTTCGAGGATCTGATGGAGATCTTCCTGCGCAGGCTGAAGACCTATGCCGGGGACGCCTGGCCGAACGAGATTTCGCGACTGGTCGTCGGGCGGCCTGTCCGGTTTGCAGGCGCGAACCCGGATGAGGCGCTCGCCTTGCAGCGGTATCGCACGGCGCTCGAACGTTTCGATTTCCCGGAAGTGCATTTCGTTTATGAGCCGGTGGCAGCCGCCTATTACTTCGCGCAGTCTCTGACACAGGACGCCAATGTTCTGGTGGCCGACTTCGGGGGCGGCACGACTGACTATTCGTTGATCCGGTTCGAGCGCCACGCAGGGCAGTTGCGCGCCATTCCGATTGGTCACTCCGGTGTCGGGATTGCGGGCGATCACTTCGACTATCGCCTGATCGACAATCTCGTCTCGCCGGAAATCGGCAAAGGCAGCCATTTCCGCAGCTTCGACAAACTGCTGGAGGTTCCAGCAGGCTATTACGCCAATTTCGGACGCTGGAACCAGCTGTCGATCTTCAAGACAACGCGCGAGTTCACCGATCTTCAATCGCTGGTTCGCTCTGCAACGGAGCCGGACAAGCTGGAACTGTTCATCGAGCTTATCGAGCATGATGAAGGTTATCCGCTCTACCAGGCGATCTCCGCCACCAAGATGGCGTTGTCGAAGGCAGAAGAGGCGGAGTTCAACTTCTCTCCACTGGGCAAAGCGGGGCGCAGAACCGTAAAACGCAGCGACTTCGAAAGCTGGATCTCGGAAGATCTGGCGCGCATCGAAGAGGCGCTGGACGAAGTTCTGGTCAAGACAAACACAGCTGCCGATCAGGTCGACAAGGTCTTCCTCACGGGCGGCACCTCGTTCGTGCCTGCCGTGCGCCAGCTGTTCGTCAACCGTTTCGGCACGGAACGGATCGAGAGCGGCGGAGAGTTGCTGTCCATCGCGCATGGACTATCGCTGATCGGCGAGAGCAAGGACATTGAGCAGTGGGTTGCATGAGGCCAGAGGCTTTATCCGCCGAACGGGTTCGGATAGAGTGAGGCCATGACCTCAGCCTCGGAACTCGCCCCAGCGGAACTCGCAGCCCTCCTGCACTTTTATGCGGATTCCGGATGCGACTGGCTTCTGGAGGACGAGGCCGTTGATCGTATTGCCGAGTTCCAGACCCAGCGTCTGGAGCGTGAGGCGCAGATACGCAACCGCCAGCAGGCGGCCCCGCAGGCGAGCGAGCGACCCGCCAATGCCGGGCGTTCAGCGCCCTCACCGGCGGCGCGGGCGCCTGCTCCTGCCGCGAATATGGCGGTGCCGGATGCGGATGCCGTGGCGGCTGCCCGGCAGGCGTGCGCTGCCGCCAACAGCCTGGGCGCTTTGAAGACGGCGCTGGAAGGCTTTTCCGGCTGCAACCTGAAGAACGGCGCGCGTTCCACCGTATTTGCCTCAGGCGATTATTCCTCCGGCATCATGGTCGTCGGTCCCATGCCATCGGCTGAGTGCGACCGGGATGGCATTCCTTTTTCGGGACGACAGGGTCAATTGCTGGACAAGATGCTGGCCGCAATCGGGCTACATCGCGACAAGGTGCTGTTGACGAATGTCGTGGCGTGGAGGCCGCCGGGCAACCGTCCGCCCTCGCCCGCAGAGATGGACATCTGCCGTCCGTTCATCGAGCGCCAGATCGAGCTTGCGGCTCCGAAATACCTTCTGATCCTTGGCAACTTCACGGCGCGTTTCTTCTTTGCGGAGGAGCAATCCATTTTTGCCATGCGTGGCACCTGGAGGGATGTGCAGATCGGCGACCGTACCATCCCAGCCATCGCAAGCCTGCATCCACAGGATCTTCTGACGGCACCCGCGAACAAGGCGCTGGCCTGGAAGGATCTCCTCGCCTTTCGCCAGCGGATCTCGCTCAACGAGTCGTAAATCCGAGTCTTAAACTTTTATGAAATGTGGTATGCGTAATTCGCATGGCTGCCTCACGGTAGCTGCTGTTGAATTCATCATGTTGCGGTGCAATATACAGAGGTGTCTTGGGAGGAACGTTTAGGAACCAAGGCCATGAGCACACGCATTCGCCCCATTCATTCCGGCTTTGAGACGCTTCGTCTTGCCGGCCTATCGCCTCGCTCAACTGCAGGCTACCATAACTTCGGCTCTGCTACGAATGAGCAGCTGACGGCGACGGCCTATGCGCGTCGCGGCGGCCTCTCCCGTCCGACGGCGATCTTCGCCGATTTTCGTGAACGCTGATCAAGGAGTGTGAGCCAATGAAGTACAGACTTCGCCAGATCCGGGATAACCTTGCCTCGATTTCCGTTGCGGTTCGTGCAAGCCACGAATACACGCGTTCTGCGGGCCAGAGCGCTGAAAGCCGCGGGCGCGACCATTCTCCGCTCGCCGGCATCCCGATCTGATCAACGGCCATTGATGAATCATGTAGACGGCGAGGATGCCTTCCTCGCCGCTTTGCGTTCGAGCCCAAGCTGGTGCTCGCGGTAAATGATGAAGATCCCAGCCGAAACAGTGATTGCTGTTCCCAACAGCATCTGCCACGTCGGAACATCGCCGAAAAGCACATAGGCAATCGCGATCCCGAAGATGATCGACGAATAGTCGAAGGGTGCGACGGTCGAGACATCGGCCAGCCTGTAGCTCTGTGTCAGAAAGATCTGACCAAGTCCGCCGCAGATGCCTGCGCAGATCAGGATCAGCTTCGTCTCCCAGGAAAGTCCGTTCCATCCAAACGGCAGGCTGATGAGAGAGAAGGCCGCAGACAGAAGCGAGAAATAGAGCACAATCGTAAATGTCTTCTCGGTCTTTACGAGCTGGCGCGTCTGAACCATTGCAAGACCGCCGATGACTGCCGATAGCAGAACCGCTATGGCTCCCGTCGCCTCGTTTGCCCCCATTCCGCCCTGTTCGAACATGGTGAGCTTCGGCCATGAGATGATCAGAACGCCGAGAATGCCAATCGCGACTGCCGTCCATCGATAGATCCGCACCTTTTCCTTCAAGATCAGGGCTGCAAAGATCACCGCCATCAGCGGCGAGGCATATCCGATGGCAATGGCGTCCGGCAGCGGTAGGTGGATGAGGCCGAAGAAACCCATGACCATGGCAATCATTCCCAGCGTGCCGCGCTTGAGATGGCCTGTGAAGCTGGACGTCCGGAAGGCAGAGGCCAGTTCCTTTCGCATAGCCAGATAGACGAAAATGGGGATGAGCGCGAAGAACGAGCGATAGAACGTAATCTGCCCTGCCGGAATGCCTGCGCCTGCGGCCTTGATGAAGGTCTGCATGCCAAGAAAAGCCATGACGGAGAGTAGTTTCATGAGGATCCCCCTCAAGGGATCCGGGGTTTCGGAACTCATGCTTCACTCGTGGCGGCTTGTTTTCGGAGATCCAAGCCATTCGCAAACTTCAGGGATCAGGCGGGTTGGACAGAAGTGTAACCTGATTTGGTGAAACGTTTCATCAGGACTTTTGATACAATGATCATTTTCGGAAATCACACGCAGGTGTTAGCAGACGTGTTGAGTGATTAGTGTTTTTATTTGGGACCGCTTTAGCAATCGTTCAGTTTTGGATGCAATAGTGCCGCGAAACTGGGCAAGTAGAGCTCGTCAAAACCGATCGGTCATTCCATTTCAGGAAGCAACATGCTGCGTACAGACACGGGTCAGATCGTACATCTGGCAGATTATCGTCCCACCGATTTCGTCCTGGAACGCGTCGATCTGACCTTTGAACTTGATCCGCAGGCGACGCGCCTGGAATCCCGGCTCATCTTTCATCGCCGTGAGGGTGTGGACGCGTCGGCGCCTCTGGTTCTGGATGGTGACGAACTCGTTCTCACCGAATTGCGTCTCGACCAGAACGAGATGCCTGCCAGCCAGTACGATCTTTCTCCCGATCAGCTGGTGATCCGCGACCTGCCTGGAAGCGAACCGTTCGAAGTGACGGTCATCACCACCATCAATCCGGAAGCCAACACCCAGTTGATGGGTCTCTATCGCACCAATGGTGTCTATTGCACGCAGTGCGAGGCGGAAGGTTTCCGTCGCATTACCTATTTCCCGGATCGTCCTGATGTGCTGGCGCCCTATACGGTAACCATCATCGCCGACAAGGCAACCAATCCGTTTCTGCTGTCCAACGGCAACTTCCTCGGTGGCGGCAACTACGACGAAGGTCGGCATTTCGCCGCCTGGTTCGATCCCTTCCCTAAGCCAAGCTACCTGTTCGCGCTCGTCGCCGGTGATCTTGGTGTCGTGGAAGACACATTCGTCACCATGTCGGAACGCGAAGTCACGCTGAAGATCTATGTCGAGCACGGCAAGGAAGATCGCGCGGCCTATGCCATGGATGCGCTGAAGCGGTCGATGAAGTGGGACGAGGAAGTCTTTGGGCGCGAATACGACCTCAACATCTTCATGATTGTCGCCGTATCGGATTTCAACATGGGGGCGATGGAGAACAAGGGCCTCAACGTCTTCAACGACAAATATGTTCTGGCTGACCCGGAAACGGCAACGGACCAGGATTACGCCAACATCGAAGCCATCATTGCCCACGAATACTTCCACAACTGGACGGGCAATCGCATTACCTGCCGCGACTGGTTCCAGCTCTGCCTCAAGGAAGGCCTGACCGTCTATCGCGATCACGAGTTCTCCGCTGATCAGCGCTCTCGTGCAGTCAAGCGCATTGCAGAAGTGCGTCACCTGAAAGCCGAACAGTTCCAGGAAGATGGCGGCCCGCTTGCACATCCGGTTCGTCCGACCGCCTATCGCGAGATCAACAACTTCTACACGACAACCGTCTACGAAAAAGGCTCCGAGGTCACGCGGATGATCGCGACGATCCTTGGCAAGGATGGCTTCAAGAAGGGAATGGATCTTTATTTCGAGCGCCACGATGGCGAGGCGGCGACGGTCGAGGATTTCGTGAAGTCTTTCGAAGATGCCAACAGCGTCGATCTGAAGCAGTTCTCGCTCTGGTACCATCAGGCGGGAACGCCACTGGTAACGGCATCCGGCATCTATGATGCGGTAGCCAAGACTTTCACGCTCTCTCTGGAGCAGATGATCCCGGCCACGCCCGGTCAATCTGCAAAGCAGCCAATGCATATCCCGCTGTCCTACGCCCTCATTCAGGACAATGGCGCGCTGCTCGATGCGCCCAAGGTCAGCGGCGGTCAGGTGACGGGCGACGTTCTGCATCTGACGGAAAAGGCCCAGGTCTTCGTCTTCGAAGATGTACCGACACGTCCGGTGCTTTCCCTGAACCGCGGCTTCTCTGCTCCGATCAATCTCGATTTCAAGCAAAGCACCGAGGATCTGGTACGCATTGCCCGTCATGATACGGATCTGTTTGCCCGCTGGCAGGGGCTGACGGATCTGGCGCTGCCCAATCTTCTGCAGGCGGTCAAGGATGCGCGTGAAGGAAAGGCCATCACCTTCGATCCGGTTTTCATCTCCACCTTGCTGGAAGCGGCGGCCGATGAAGCACTCGAACCGGCTTTCCGTGCCCAGGCGCTTGCCCTTCCCAGCGAGGCAGACATTGCCCGTGAGCTTGGCAGTAACATTGATCCTGACGCCATCCACAAAGGCCGTCAGGCTATCCTGAAGGCCATTGCCGAAAGCGGCCAGTCTGTTTTCGAAAACCTGTTTAATACGATGAAGCCGGAAGGCGCCTTCAGCCCCGATGCGGCAAGCGCTGGCAAACGGGCGCTACGCAACAGCGCGCTGGGCTATCTGGCCTATGTCGCGGGCGGCAGCGAGCGCGCCGCCAAGGCCTTCGCGGATGCGGACAACATGACCGATCTGGTTCAGGCCCTGACGGTTCTGGCGCACCGCTTCCCGGAGGATGCGGCAACGGCAGAGGCGCTTGCAACATTCGTCAAGCGTTTCGAAAACAATCCGCTTGTTCTGGACAAGTGGTTCGCACTGCAGGCCACCACTCCCGGCGGCGACACGCTGAACCGCGTCAACGCCCTGATGGAGCACCCGCTTTACGTTGCGACGAACCCGAACCGTGTTCGTTCGCTGATCGGCTCGCTGGCATTTGCAAATCCCACCGCATTCAATCGCGCCGATGGTGAAGGATACCGGTTGCTGGGCAATCAGGTCACGCAGATCGACCCGCGCAACCCGCAGCTTGCTGCGAGGCTGCTGACTGCCATGCGCTCCTGGCGGGCGCTGGATGCCAACCGCGCTGACCATGCACGTGCGGCACTGCTGGAAATCGACCGCACGCCAAAGCTCTCGACCGATGTGCGGGATCTTATCGAGCGGATGCTGAAGGACAGCTGAGATCAGCCACCTTGGCGCCCCTGTAGGATCGCGGGGCGCCATTTCCGCAATATGGTTAACTTTTTCTTAAAACCGCATCTGGACAAGGCGAATCTGCAATGATTCACTGCCCTCGGATCGCAACATGATTTGCGAATCACTCACGAGGGATCAAGCAAAGCGATGGCGGACGTGCAGCGGGAAACCGCGGCCGAAGGGCGGCTGTTTTTCAAATTCTGGGATCGGATGCTGCTGAGGTTTCTGGTCATCGGAGACAGATCGCTGCGTATTGGTCAGCGTCTGCAGGCCATTCCGAACCTGGATGTCTGGCTCAAGCGTGCTATCCCCGTCCTCATCATCGCCTTTCTGAGCGTCATTGCCATTTCCCGCCTGATGGGTCTTGTGTCTGAGCGCGCCCGGATGGAAGAGGATGCCAGGCAGACTACGGCCCTTCTGGCCGCCATTGGCACCTCTGCCCTACAAGGTCACGATGAGATTTTCGCTGACGCCGATCAGGCAGCCGCAGAGCAACGCCTTAAAACGCTGCCGCAGGATCTGGATCGGCAGAGCTTCATTCTTCTGGTCAACAGCACGGGCCGGATCTTCAGCGCGACCGGAAGCGCCAGGTCGTTCATCGGGGCGCGGTTTGATTCCTTCCTGCCGGAAATGGTGGCCCTGCGCCGCTTCGGCGGTGGCAATGGCATTATCGAAACCACCTTCGAGGGCGCGCCCCATTATGCAGCCATTCGCAGCATGGGTGGCGGATTGCTGGTGGCAGGTCATTCTCTGGATGAAATCGATCAATACTGGCGTCAGCAGGTCTCGCTGAATGTGACACTCTTCACCGGCATTTCCTCGGTCATGCTGGTCATCCTCTACGCCTATTACATGCAGGCCAAACGCGCCCGCGAAGCTGACGAGATCTTCCTCGAATCCAATATGCGCGTGGAAACTGCCCTTTCACGCGGACGCTGCGGCCTGTGGGATTTCGATCTCACGAACCGGAAGCTGTTCTGGTCTCGCTCCATGTATGAAATGCTGGGGCTTCCCCCCGGCAACAACGTGTTGTCCTTCAGCGAGGCTGCCCGGATGATGCATCCGGCCGATGGCAACCTCTTCGCACTGGCCCGCGCGGTCGGTCGCGGCAATTCAAAGCAGGTGGATCAGGTTTTCCGCATGCGCCACGCGGCCGGTCATTACGTTTGGATGCGGGCCCGCGCACAGGTGGTGAAAACAGGCATGGGGCGGACCCATGTCATCGGCATCGCGATGGACGTCACGGAGCAGCATCGTCTTGCCCAGCGCTATGCGGAGGCAGATCAGCGTCTGGCGGATGCAATCGAGTGCACATCGGAAGCTTTCGTTCTGTGGGACAAGAACGACCGTCTCGTCATGTGCAACACGCACTTCCAGCAGGCCTACGGCCTGCCGGACAATGTGCTCGTTCCAGGCACAGAAAAGGCCATCGTGACCGCTGCGGCCTCTCGTCCTGTGGTGGAGCGGCGGATCGCGGATCCTGATCAGAACGGCTTTTCACGCACCATCGAAGTGCAGCTAGCCGACGAGCGCTGGCTCCAGATCAACGAGCGGCGCACACGCGATGGCGGTCTTGTGTCAGTTGGCACAGACATCACGCTGCTCAAGCGGCATCAGGAGCGCCTGCGTGAATCCGAGCGCCGACTGATGGCGACGATTGGCGATCTCTCGTCATCCCAGAAGAAGCTGGAGCGCCAGAAGGCAGAGCTGTCCGTCGCCAATGCCAACTATCTGGCAGAGAAAGATCGAGCGGAAGCCGCGAACAAGGCGAAGTCCGAATTTCTTGCCAATATGAGCCATGAGTTGCGCACACCCTTGAACGCGATTCTCGGTTTCTCTGAAATCCTGTTGAACGGCATGTTCGGCCCGGTCGGCTCGCCGAAATACAGCGAATATGCCAAGGACATCCACGAAAGCGGCAAACACCTGCTGAACGTCATCAACGACATTCTCGACATGTCGAAGATCGAAGCGGGCCACATGAAGATCCATTGCGAGTCGATCGATCTGGCGCCTCTTATCGAGGAGAGCCTTCGCCTTACCTCGATCCCGGCGCAGGAAAAGTCGATTATCGTGACGCAGCGCCTCAGCCCGGATCTGCGCATGGTCGGCGATCGCCGTGCGATGAAGCAGATCCTTTTGAACCTTCTGTCCAATGCCGTGAAGTTCACCAACGAAGGCGGACGCATCGAGTTGCGCGCCCGCGAAACGGCCAAGGGCCTGCGCCTCACCATTGCCGACACGGGCATAGGAATCCCGAAGGCGGCGCTTGGAAAGATCGGCCAGCCATTCGAGCAGGTTCAGAGCCAGTATGCCAAGAGCAAGGGAGGCTCCGGCCTTGGTCTGGCCATTTCGCGCTCGCTTGTAACCCTGCATGGCGGCTCCATGCGCATCCGCTCACGCATGAAGCACGGCACGGTCGTTGCGCTTACGATCCCGGGGGACGCCGGCGTGTCGTCGACTGGAAAACCGAGCGCACGCCCTTCGACAGCCGCTTGAGGTCTACCTCCACCAGCTTGAGGTTCGGGGCATCCACAGCCGCCGAAAGCCGCTCGATCAGACCTGCGGGCGCATCCTTCGGGTCGAACTCGCTGCCGACGCACAGCCGGATGATCTGCGAAAGTTCGGTGTAGACGGCGAGCGCCTGAAGGCAGAGATCAAGATCGTCACGGCTGATCATGTCCTGCGCATACAGCATAAGGCTTCTGCCCGTTCCCGTCAGCTGGCGCTCCTCACCGGTCAGGCTGCTTGCTCGTCCGTTCATCAGCCGGGCAAACTGCGCCAGAAATTCGATATCGATCAGGCCGCCGGGAACGAGCTTCAGATCCCATTGGTCGCGTGGCGGCTTTTCCTGCTCGATCAGCGCACGCATCTCGGCCACATCGGCTGCAATTCTGTCACGCTCCCGCGGGCGGTTCAGGATCGATGTGATCACATCATCCGCCTCACGCATCAGGCTGTCGTCGCCGCAGATCAGCCGTGCCCTGGTCAGGGCCATGTGCTCCCAGGTCCAGGCTTCCTCTTCCTGATATCTGCGGAAGGAATTGATCCGCGTGGCAACCGGCCCTTTGTTGCCGGATGGCCGCAGGCGCAGATCCACCTCGAAAACGATGCCCTCTGCAGTTGGCGCCGACAGCGCTGCGATCAACCGCTGCGTGATGCGGGTAAAATAGCGGATGGAATCGAGCGGCTTCTCTCCGTCCGATTCAAGAGCGTCGTCATCATAATCGTAGAGCAGGATGATATCGACATCGGAACCGGCGGTTAGCTCGAAGCTTGCAAGCTTGCCCATCCCGACCACCGCGATCCGCCCGCCCGGAAAATCGCCATGCGCCTGCCGGATCTCGCTGCGCACGCCCTCCAGCGCCTTGGCGATAATCAGGTCGGCCAGATCGGTAAAGGCATGGCCTGCCTGAATGCCGCTAATGCTGCCTGTCAACAGCCGGATACCAATCAGAAAGCGTTGCTCAGCGGCAAAAATGCGCAGTCGGTCAAGCAGATCCTCATAGTGCCGCGCACCGCCGAGAAAGGTGGTCAACCGTTCCAGAAGGTAATCGCGGGTCGGCATCTGCGCCATAAGGCCTGGGTCCAGCATGCCGTCGAACACATGCGGCCTCGCGGCGATGATATCGGCAAGACGCGGTGCCGCCGACATGACCGTCACCACCAGGCTCAGCAGGTTGGGATTGTTGCCGAGCAGCGAGAATAGCTGGATACCGGCTGGCAGCGCCTTCAGAAAGCCGTCAAAACGCAGCAGCGCCTCATCCGCGCGCTTGCTTTTGCCGAAAGCCATCAGCAGTTCCGGCATCAGTTCCGTCAGCCGTTCGCGGGCCTCGACAGATTGCGTCGCACGATATCGTCCGTAATGCCAGGTGCGGATGACGCGGGACATATCGGCAGGCCGCTCGAAGCCCATCCGCTCCAATGTCTTCAGGGTTTCGGGATCGTCGTTCTGGCCGGTGAAAACCAGGTTACCATCGGCCGCCGAAAGCTTCGTTTCCTGCTCGAACAACCGGGCATAGCGTTTTTCGACGATACGCAAGATCTCTTCCAGCCTGTCACCAAACGCCTTGGTGTCGGCGAAGCCCATCATGAAGGCAATCCGCTTCAGCTCGGCCTCACTGTCGGGCAAGCGATGCGATTGCTCGTCGCGCACCATCTGAATGCGATGCTCTACATCCCGCAAGAACCAGTAAGCCTCCGTGAGCTCTCTGGCGATCTCGGGACGGATCCACTGGGCATCGGCAAGGGCGGAAAGCGCGTCCTCGGTGCGGCGAGCGCGCAAGGGGGGCATGCGCCCTCCAGCGATCAATTGTTGTGTCTGCACGAAGAACTCGATTTCCCGAATGCCGCCGCGCCCAAGCTTCACATCATGACCCTTCACGGCAATTGCGCCGTGGCCTTTGTGCGCATGGATCTGGCGCTTGATCGAGTGAATGTCGGCAATCGCCGCGTAATCGAGATATTTGCGGAAAACGAAGGGCACCAGCTGGCGCAGGAAATCGGTGCCTGCCTTCAGGTCGCCGGCGATGGGCCTTGCCTTGATGTAGGCGGCACGTTCCCAATTCTGTCCCCGCCCTTCGTAATAGACGAGCGCTGCCTCGACGGAGACGGCCAGAGGGGTCGAGCCCGGATCGGGCCGCAGACGCAAGTCGGTGCGGAACACATAGCCATCGCCCGTGCGCTCCTGCAGCATGCGGATCATCCGGCGCATCATGCGACCGTAAAGCTCGCTTGCCTCCAGCGGCTCCGGCAGAATGCCGCTCTCAGGGTCATAGAAGACAACCAGATCGATGTCTGAGGAGTAATTCAACTCCTCTGCACCATGCTTACCCATGCCGAGCACGATCAGCCCGGACCCTTCACTGGGGCTGGCGGGATCGTTCAAGTTCAGCTTGCCCGCATGGTGTGCCGTGACCAGCAGGTGGTCAATCGACGCTGCGACGGCCACATCTGCCAACCTTGTCAGCCAGCGGGTGGTCTGTCTTGCATCGTGCAGACGCGCCAGATCGGCCAGCGCCAAAAGAATGCTCACCTCCCTCTTGGCGTTTCTCAGCGCCGTCATCACCTCGGCTTCCGTCGGGATGGATCCATCAGAATGCGGTTGCCAGCTCTGCCGCGCGACCTCGACAGACTCCGCCAGCAACTGTTCTACCGGTGCAGAGAGGAAGCGGGTCAACAGCGCTGGACGTATGGAGAGGCTCTCACGCAGGTAGGGAGATAGCGAAAGTGCGGCAGTCAGAAACTCCTTCAGCGCACCGCCATCCTTCAGCATGTCGGCGACCGCAGGCTCCTGTCCCGCAATCTCTTTCAGAACCGCATTGGCGGCCCTCGCCTCCGTCTGGTTGAAGACGCGCAAGGGGTTGTCGCAAAGCTCGCCCAGAGAGTGCACCTGCTCAGCCACGATAAGAACCTCCCAATTCCGCCGCACATGTTCAGGCTGTAGCGCGGGCATGACGATCTGTCAGCCCATTCTCACCATAAAAGAGGCAGATGCTGCATAAACAGGCGACAAGTTCACGCGAAAGCCGGAAACACCATCGTCGCGGTCAGACCGGGATTCTCGGTTGCGCCGACATTCGTCTGAGACAATTGCAGACGCCCGCCATGCAACTCCATGACCGCCTCGACCAGTGAAAGGCCAAGGCCCGTTCCCGGTTTAGATCGGCTTGCGTCAAGACGCACGAAGCGCTTCACAACCTCATGCCGTTTGTCTTCCGGCACGCCCGGACCATTGTCGCAGACCGAGAGATGGAGTTCCGCACCCTGCCGCTTCAGACGCATCACAATCGGCCGACTCGGCTCACCTTCGGCAGCATATTTGATGGCATTGTCGAGAAGGTTGAACATTGCCTGGCCGATGAGTTCCCGGTTTCCCTGTACGGTCAGGCCCGGCTCAATCTCGGTCACCAGCGAAAGTCCGGCCTCTTCCGCCACCGGCTCATACAGCTCGGCGGAATCGGCGCAGATGGCGGAAATGTCCACCGGCGACATTTCCGCTGCAATCGAACCGGCCTCAACCCGGGAGATCATCAGAAGCGCATTGAAGGTGCGGATCAACTGGTCCGATTCGCTGATGATGCCTTCCAGCGCGACACGCCGAACCTCTCCGTCATCCTCATCCAGCGCATCGACCGCCTTGTTGCGCAGCCGCGTCAAAGGCGTCTTCAGATCGTGGGCAATATTGTCGGAAACCTGCCGCAGCCCCTCATTCAGCTTCTCGATCCGCTCGAGCATGGCGTTGAGGGATTCGGAAAGCCGATCGAATTCGTCGCCGGAAACACCCACCGGCAATCGCTGCGAAAGATCTCCTGCCATGATCTTGGTGCTTGCTGCCGACATGCGGTCGATGCGTTTCAAGGCGTTCCGGCCGATGCCAAACCAGATCACCAGTGCGCCAAGTCCCATGATAGCCAGTGCCACCATCAGGGCACGCCGAACGATCCCACGAAAACGTCCCGGCTCACCCAGATCGCGTCCCACCATGACGCGCAGGCCATTGTCGAGGAAAAACACGTTAGCCATGGCCGCGTGAGGGCGCGGCGGACCCTGCTCGGTGAAAGGCTCGTAGCGGAAGGGCATGGCGGTCCAGCCTTCCTGGTCCAGAACGCCCGGTTCAACGGAGGCTACGTTGCCTGCCAGCATTTCACCGGTCGGGCTTGCGATGACATAGAGATTGGCGCCCGGCTGCCGCGCGCGACGTTCCATGGTTCTGAGCAGCAGATTGATACCGCCGCGATCAAAGGCAGCGCGAATATCTGCCGCCTCCTGATTGATACCTTCGCGCACCTGCTGCGTCAAAAGCCGCTCGGACATGGCCGTAACATAGACAACCAAAAAAGCCGCGCAGAGCGAAAACAAAACGATGTAGAGCGCCGACAGCCGAACACTCGTCGAGCGGAACAGCAGGCGAAGTCGACTCATACTCAGCCTTCGTCCTTGATCATGTAACCGGCCCCGCGAATGGTCTTCAGAAGCGGCTTGTCAAAATCCTTCTCGATCTTCGAGCGCAGGCGCGAAACATGCACGTCTATGACATTCGTCTGCGGGTCGAAATGATAGTCCCAGACATTCTCCAGAAGCATCGTCCGGGTCACGACCTGACCGGCATTCTTCATGAGATATTCGAGCAGTCGAAACTCGCGCGGCTGCAGCAGGATCTCCTTGCCCTGGCGGCGAACCTCATGGGAAAGCCGGTCAAGCTCAAGATCGCCAACCCGATAGATCATTTCCTGCTCGGGCGTGCCTTTCCGCCGTCCCAGCACTTCCACGCGCGCCAGAAGCTCGCTGAAGGCGTAGGGCTTGGGAAGATAATCATCGCCGCCTGCACGTAGGCCCGTTACGCGGTCATCCACCTGTCCAAGTGCGGAGAGAATGAGAACGGGCGTATTGATGCCGCGTTTGCGCAATTCACTGATCACCGAAAGCCCATCGCGGCGCGGCAACATGCGGTCGATGACCATCACGTCATAGGGGTTTTCCGAACCCATGAAGAGGCCGCTTTCGCCATCGCTGGCGTGATCGACCACTATACCTGTCTCTCGAAAGGCCTTGGTCATGTAAGCGGCGGCTTCGAGATCGTCTTCAATCACAAGAATCTTCATGTGCGGGACAATAGCCTCGCGACCCTGCCCGGTGGAAGGGTTTTCAGCGGGCTTCTCCATGCTTTCCTGCTGCGTGTGCATATCCGCCTCCATCAAAAGAAAGGCACCGAACCATTGCTGGCTCGGTGCCCGTGAATGGCCCCTTGCCGATCGATCAGCCTTCGTTGATCGGAAGCGCGATGAAGCGGCTGCCGCTCTGCGATTCGATCTGGAACAGTGCGCGGGTACGGCCATCCTTCCGGGCGGCGGCGATGGCCTTGGTAATGTCGGCTGCCGTTGCGACCTGCTGGTTGTTGACGGCGGTGATCTTCTCACCTTCCTTCAATCCCTTGGCCGCAGCTTCCGAGTCCGGATCGACATCGGTCACTGCAACGCCCGTACCATCGTCGGACGGACCGACGGTGATGCCGAGGTTGGCGAGCGCCTTCTCCGTCGAAGGCTGCGCCTGCTGCTGGCTCTGCTGCGTTTCGGCCTTGGAGGCTTCATCGCTTGCCAGATTCCCCAACGTCACCTCGACGGATTGCGCTTTGCCGCTACGCCAGATGGAAACATCCACCTTCTTGTTCGGACCGATGGCTGCAACCTTCTTGGCCAGATCACGGGCATCCTTGATCGGCTCGCCATTGACGGCGGTGATCACGTCACCCTGCTTGATACCAGCCTTGGCGCCCGGAGAACCATTCTGCGGAGACACGACCAGCGCACCCTTGGCTTCTGCAAGACCGAGCGATTCCGCAATTTCCTGTGTCACCGGCTGGATCTGAACACCAAGCCAGCCGCGTTCAACCTTGCCGCTCTTCATCAGGTCGGCCACAACATCTTTTGCGGTGGAGGCGGGAATTGCAAATGCGATGCCGACGCTGCCGCCGGAGGGCGAGAAGATGGCGGTGTTGATTCCCACCACTTCGCCGTTCTGGTTGAAGGTCGGGCCACCGGAGTTACCACGGTTCACCGGCGCATCGATCTGGATGAAGTCGTCATAGGGACCGGAGCCGATATCACGGCCACGGGCAGAGACGATACCGGCCGTCACCGTACCACCAAGACCGAACGGGTTGCCGACAGCAACCACCCAGTCGCCAACGCGAATCTTCGCGTCATCGGCAAACTTCACATAGGTAAACTTGCGCTTGGTATCGACCTTCAGGACGGCGAGATCGGTGCGGCTGTCCTTGCCAATCAGCTTGGCGTCCAGTTCGGTGCCGTCGTTCATGACAACCGTATAGGCGGAGCCATCAGCCACGACGTGGTTGTTGGTGACGAGATAGCCATCCTCGGAGATGAAGAAGCCGGAGCCCTGCGCAACAGGACGCATGTAGTGCGGACGGTTTCGATTGTTGCGCTCGGCGCGTTCCTGGTTGCGGCCGTTCGGCATCTGGCCGCCAAATTCGCGGAAGAAGCGCTTCAACGGATGGTCGTCCGGAAGTTCGTCAAAGCCACGGCCGCCGAAGGAAAAGCCATTGCTGGCATCGTCAGAGGCAGGCGTCGTATCGGATTTCACGCGGACGGAAACAACGGCGGGCGAAACGGCGGAAACGACATCTGCGAAGCTTGGAACCTGCGGCGAGGCAACAGTCACCGGCTCAGCATGGGACTGATAGATTTGCGCAGGAATGCCGGTGGAAAGCATCACGGCTGCGAGGCCCGCCACAGTGGTTCCCTTGAGAATGGTCTTCAGGGAGGGGCGTCCGATCTTGCTCATGGTTCAATACCTTTATCATCATTCAGACTGGTTGCCGGAGGTCCGGCGGCGGTGGATGACGGAAGATATAGGTGCCGTGACCTTAACTGCACGTGTCCGACGGGTGAAATGTTTGTAATGTTGCGGAGAGCGGAAACAAAACCGTCTAGTGGTTCGATTCCGACATTTGCATCCGTTCGCAGCACCCTCAAGAGCAAATGTCGGAATCACGAGAACCACTAGCAACTACATACTCTAGTGGAATTTCTGAATTTGACATTTGATCCTCGAGTTCGCTGCGGGTGGGTATCAAATGTCAAATTCATTCCACTAGCCCTCTTCCTTGCGCAGCAGTTCTGCCAGTCGCGCCTGCTCTTCTGCGGTCAGGGCCTTCTCGCCTCCGGTCGCGGGACGGGAGCGGCGAGACAGCCGGTAGACGGCAATTCCGCCGATGAGGAACAGAAAAGCAGGGGTTGCCCATAAAGCAATTGTCTGGGCACTCAGGCGGGGTTTCAGCAGCACGAATTCGCCGTAGCGCGAAACGAGATAGTTGATCACCTGCTCGTCACTGTCGCCGGCGGTGATACGTTCACGCACCAGCACCCGCAGGTCCTTGGCAAGCTCGGCGTTCGAATCGTCGATGGACTGGTTCTGGCAGACCATGCAGCGAAGCTGGGCAGACAGGTCACGGGCGCGCTGCTCCAGCTTCGGGTCCTTCAGAACCTCATCGGGGTTCACGGCAAGCGCCGTCAGCGGCGCCAGCATCAGGCCCGCCAGCAGAACGAGAGAAAAGCGCCTCTTCATTCTGCCGGCTCCAGTGCAATCTTCGCGGGCTTGGTACGGCGGCTTGGAGCCCCGACTCTCAGCCGCCGATCCGAAAGCGACACAAACCCGCCGATCATCATGATGACACTGCCCAGCCAAATGCAGAGGATGAATGGCTTCCACCAGATACGCACCACGATGCCGCCATCAGCCATCGGATCACCCAGCGACACATAGAGCTGGCTGAGACCGAAGCTGACGATACCGGCTTCCGTTGTGGGCATGCGGCGCGCGGTGTAGATGCGCTTGGAAGACCAGACATCGGCAACGGCGACGCCCGCCTTGCTGATCGTGAAATGCGCCCGCTCTTCGGTAAAATTCGGACCGACGGCCTCCTTCATGCCATCGAAAACGAGCGTATAGCCGCCTGCATCCGCCGTCATGCCCTGCTTCATTTCCAGCACGTGCTCGGTCTCGAACGCCGTCACCGCCACGATGCCCAGCACGGTGACCCCGAGGCCCATATGCGCCAGCGCCGTTCCGAAGGCAGAGCGTGGAAGTCCCTTCAACCGGGCAAAGGCGATTGAAAAGGCAAGCTTGCCGAAGTTTGCGCGGTACCAGAGGTCGACCAGCGAACCGAGAATGAGATAGATTCCGAGCGCCAGACCGAGGAAGGCCAGAACAGGGCCGCCATTTTCCACGTAGTAGAGCCCAAGCCCTACAACCAGCGCCAGCCCCGCAACCAGATAGAGCCGCTGCATGGCGCCCAGGAGATCACCCCGCTTCCAGGCCAGAAGCGGCCCCATGGGCACGATCAGCAGAAGCGGAATCATCAACAGGCCGAAGGTCAGGTTGAAGAATGGCGCGCCGACGGAAATCTTCTCGCCGGTCAGCGTCTCCAGAACCAGCGGATAGAGGGTACCAGTCAGCACGGTTGCGGTGGATACCGTCAGGATCAGATTGTTCAGAACCAGAGCGCCCTCGCGAGAAATCGGCGCAAAGATGCCGCCGCTTTTCAGCTGCGGGGCGCGCCAGGCAAACAGTGCGAAAGCACCACCGACGAAGATCGAGAGAATGGCCAGAATGAAGGTGCCGCGTGTCGGGTCTGTCGCAAAGGCATGCACGGATGTCAGAACACCGGAGCGGACGAGGAAGGTTCCGAGCAACGACAGCGAGAAGGTGATGATCGCCAGAAGCACGGTCCAGATCTTCAGCGCCTCGCGCTTTTCCATCACCAGCGCGGAGTGCAGAAGCGCCGTTCCCGCAAGCCAGGGCATGAAGGAAGCGTTTTCGACCGGGTCCCAGAACCACCAGCCGCCCCAGCCAAGTTCGTAATAGGCCCAGTAGGACCCCATCGCGATGCCAGCCGTCAGGAAGGTCCAGGCTGCCAGCGTCCAGGGGCGAACCCAGCGCGCCCAGGCCGCATCGATCCGCCCCTCAATGAGGGCAGCCACCGCAAAGGAGAAGCAGACGGAAAAGCCCACATAGCCGAGATAAAGCAAGGGCGGATGCACTGCGAGACCGGGGTCCTGCAGAACAGGGTTCAGATCCTGTCCTTCGGCTGGTGCCGGGTTCAGGCGTATAAAAGGGTTGGATGTCAGCAGAATAAACAGCGTGAAGGCAACCGTTACCCAAGCCTGAACGGCCAACACATTCGCCCGCAGCGTGTCCGGCAGGTTGCGGCCGAAGAGAGCCACTAGCGCGCTGAACAGCGTCAGGATCAGCAGCCACAGCAGCATGGAGCCTTCATGGTTGCCCCAGACGCCGGATAACTTGTAGATCATCGGCATCAGCGAATGGGAGTTTTCCCAAACGTTGCGCACGGAAAAATCAGAAACCGCATAGGCCCAGGTCAGCGCCAGAAACGAAAGCGTCACCATGCCGAAGAGGATGATGGAGCCGGAGGGTGCCAGCGCCATCAGCGCCGCATCGTTGCGCCGCGCACCGACAACAGGCGCGATGGAAACGATCAAGGCAATCGCAAGCGCCAGAACCAGCGCGTAATGGCCGATCTCGACAATCATCGCGTCACACTCCCCTTGGCGCCAGTCGTCGGGCTGCCTTCGCTCTCCTTCCACACGCCATCCGCCTTCAGGCGATCCGCCACTTCCTTCGGCATGTAGTTCTCATCATGCTTGGCCAGCACCGAATCTGCAACGAAGGCCTGCGATGTCGTAAACACCCCCTCCGTCACGACGCCCTGCCCCTCGCGAAAGAGATCGGGCAAAATGCCGGTATAGCTGACCGGCACGCTCGCCGAGCCATCGGTCACCTTGAAGCTGACTGTAGACCCTGCGCCGCGCACCACGGAGCCCGCTTCAACCAGACCGCCCAAGCGTATGCGCGTTCCCGGCGATACCTCGTTCTTGGCAAGATCGCTCGGCATGAAGAAATAGGCCACCGACTGGCTGAAGGCGAACATCACGAGCAGCACGGCAATCAGGATGAAGCTCATCCCGCCGGCAATAACGGCCATGCGTTTCTGTTTGCGTGTCATTGCACGATCCCCTCGCCCAGTCCGATTTCACGTGCCAGCGCCAGAAGCCGCTGACCCTCGCCCGTTTCGGCTGGGAATGTTTTCAGGCCAGTCTGAAGGGCATCACGCGCGTCCTGCTCTCGGCCCAGTACCTTGTAGGAGCGCACCAGCCGCAGCCAGCCTTCGATGTTTTTCGGATCAGCCTTCAGCCGTTCCGCAAGGCTTTCCACCATGCCCGCGATCATCGCCTGCCGCTCTTGTCCGGAAAGATTTTGTGCGGCAGCAACATCGGCGGCACTCGGATTGCCGGGCGCATTCCCGCTCACAGCAGCAATGTGCTGATCAATCAGCTGCTCCCATGCAGCTCCGGGGGGCGAATCGCGCTTGATGGCCTTGAAAGCGGCAAGCGCCTCCGGCTTGCGGCCCGCCTGCTCCAGCCCAAGCGCCACATAGAAGCGCGAGCGTATATTGCCGGGTTCCAGCGCCACGGCTTTCTCGAAGAAGCCGCGTGCCTCGTCGGTCACAATGCCCTGATTGGCGGCGACCATCGTTTCGCCCAAGCCCGCCAGCCGTTGCGGCGTCGCGCCCAGAATACGAATTGAATTGCGAAACGCCTGATCTGCGTCGGCATAGCGGCCGGAGCGCATATAGATCGGTGCCAGCAGATCCCATCCGGCCCCGTCATTGGGGTTCTGCGCCAGATGCCGTTCGGCCTTGGCAAGCAGAAGTTCGATATTATTGCCCGGATTGGCAAGACGTGCCGCCAGCGGCTGGTCGGGCATCCCTGGGCTTCCCAGCATCAGATAGCCCGCAAGCCCGATGGCGGGGGGACAGAGAATGACAAGCAGCGTGGTGATGCGATGCGGGCGCGGCAGTGCGGCTGGCGTCAGGCCCCGCTGCGGCGCGTCGGTGGCGGCCAGCAAACGGCGGCCGATTTCGGCGCGCGCATAGTCGGCCTCTTTCTCGCCGAGAAGACCGAGCGCGAGATCGCGATCGATCTCCTTCATCTGGTCGCGGTAAACCGCAGCCTCGTCTTCACGGGCCGTTGTCAGTTGCGGCCTCGGCTTCATCAGCGGCGCGATCAGCAGCCCCGCCACTCCAGCCGTCAATACTGCGATAAGAATCCAGAAAATCATTGAAGCCAATTACGTCAAGCGCACCACTATTCCAATCGAATAGGAGCCGATGACACGAATTTGAGGCGTTTGGCCGCAAGTTCGTGAACAGTCTCCTCTCTCCTATGGACGGACTGCCTGACACGGGCCTTGATTTGCGTCAAGCAATCGCGTGAAGCGCAACAACTTCAACGAAGGTCAGAAGACCTCAGCTCAGCGGAGTCCAGGCTCCATCGGCATTCCGGCAGGCCGTGCCGCGGGCCTTCAGCTCGTGCTCGTTGATCGTCAGCGTGTGCGTGTAGCTGCGGCAATTCTGTGAACCCACCTGATAGGGCGCTGCTGCCACCACCTCGCCGCTCACATTGCGGCCCTTCCATTCGGTCGACTGTCCGGCCTCTGAAAACTCAAGCGCGCGATATTCCGCTTCCAGCGCCCTCTGGCGGTCGCTTTCGCTGAGCTGTGTCCCGGCGCGGCTGACAATTCCGCCCTGAAGCGCAACTATGAAATTATTCGGCGGAGCCTTGGCAAAGAGCCCGGCACGATTGCCTCCGGTCGATGTACAGGCCGAAAGCAGGCTTGCAGCAAGAACAGGCCAAACGACGAATTTCACAGCGCGGACTTCCATTCTACTCCAACCGTTTCGTGCTTTGCGTAGACAGACATCTGGTATCTACGCACCTGATTTTCAAACCTGATCTCGGCCCGCTCCGTCACCGGCCATGCACGCCAACTGTGGCGAAACCAAGCGAAGGTTTGAACACTGTTTGTAGCGTGCTGAAACAGAGTGTCGAGCCAGAAAGCGCTCGCTGTGCCATTTATACCGCAGTGCAGTTGCGTAAGCATCCGCTCAGGCTCCCTCGCGCGCAATTCCCGGCAGCGTCAACACAGCACGCAAGCCCCCGCGACGCCCGCGTGAAAGACGGAAACGACCCTGATATTCGCGGGCAATTTCGCCAACGATGGAAAGTCCGAGGCCCGTGCCAGGCTTGCTCTCGTCCAGCCTGCGTCCGCGCTTCATGGCCTCCTTGATCTCGTCCGGCGTCAGGCCCGGCCCATCGTCCTCGACAGCGATTTCCACCCAGTTGCGCCGCGCCGGATCTTCTCCTTCCGGTGCGAGAGACGGCATGATTGTCAACCACACGCCGCTGTTGGAATGGCGGGCCGCATTTTCCAAAAGGTTGCCAACCGTTTCCTCGACATCCTGCTGCTCCATGGCAAGGGCCAGATTAGGCTGCGTTGCAATCAGTTCGAAGGTCTTGTCGGGGTTCAGGCGGCGCATCACGCGCATCAGGCGCTCCAGCACCGGCTCGGCATCGGTGCGCGCCAGCATGGATTCGCGCTGGGCTGCAATGCGGGCACGGTTCAGATAGCTCTGCACCTGGCTCTGCATGGCTTCTGCCTGCCCGCGCACCACTTCCCCGTGACCCTTATCGATGAGGCGTGATTCGTTGAGAAGCACGGCAATCGGCGTTTTCAGTGAATGGGCCAGATTTCCCACCTGCGAGCGGGCACGCTCGACAATACGGCGGTTGCTGTCGATCAGTGCATTCATCTCGATGGTCAGCGCATGCACTTCGCGGGGAAATTCGCCCTCCAGCCGTTCCGCCTCGCCGCGACGTACCTTTTCCAGGGCGCGGCGTGCCTCATCCAGCGGACGCAGACCAAACAGAATCGCAAGCCCGTTAACCACGAGGCTACCGAGACCAAACACCACGAGCGCGATATAGAGGCTCCGGGTAAAGGCCTGCACATCCTCGGTCACCACGGTCAGGTTGCCGGTCACGCGAAAACGCGCCGCCCTGCCCTCGCTGTCCAGCACCACCTCCGTCTCGGCCACCAGCACATTGTTCCCGAAGGCGTCGATGGCCGGATAGAAGCGCTCATAGCGATTATTGAACGGCACGTTGAGGATGGACGGCACCTTGATATTGGATGTGCCGAGCGAGGAGGATGACAGCGGCGTCGCGGCAAAGGTGCCAAGCGGCTCCACGATCCAGTACCAGCCGGTTTCGGGCTGGGAGAAACGCAGGTCGCCCAGTTGCGGATTGCCCGCAAGCGCGTTGTCGTCGCCAATGGTGATCGAGTTCACCACATTGTAGAGCTGCGCACGCAGCAGATCGGTAAAGGCGCGTTCGGCGGATTTTGTGTAGAGCGCCGAGATCACGAGCGCGATCACCACCAGCGCCACGCCCGACCAGGCAGTCGCCAGCAGCAGAACGCGCGCCGTGACCGATCTAACGTACATCGGATGGTGCTTGCATGCGATAACCAAGACCTCGAACGGTCTCGATCAGGTCAACGCCGATCTTTTTGCGAAGACGTCCGACGAACACTTCGATCGTGTTGGAATCGCGATCGAAATCCTGATCGTACATATGCTCGATCAGTTCGGTTCGAGAAACCACCTCACCCATGTGGTGCATGAGGTAGGATAGCAGGCGAAACTCATGTGAAGTAAGCTTCATCGCCACGCCATTCACGGTCGCCTTGGAGGCTTTGGTATCGAGCTTCACCGGCCCGCAGGTAATTTCAGAAGAAGCATGTCCGGCGGCGCGGCGAATGAGGGCGCGAACACGCGCCAGCACTTCCTCGACGTGGAAGGGTTTGGCCACATAATCGTCGGCACCGGCATCGATACCGGCTACCTTGTCGCTCCAGCGGTCGCGCGCCGTCAGCATCAGCACCGGCATGGCTTTGCCTGCCGCACGCCATTTCTCGACCACCGTGATGCCGTCCATCTCTGGGAGGCCGATGTCGAGAATGACCGCGTCATAGGGTTCGGTCTCGCCCAGATAATGCCCTTCCTCACCGTCGAAGGCCTGATCGACCACATAGCCGACCTCCTTCAGCGCATCGGTCAGCTGGCGGTTCAGGTTGCTGTCGTCTTCGACCACGAGAATGCGCATGGAGATCCTTGATTCGATGGAATACGAGAAGCGGCTTTTCGCCTTCTACTACATCGGCACCCGAACAGTCACCTTGCGCGGGCGCTCTCCGCTGCCCTGCACGAGTACGGTCACGATACAGGTCGCACCGTCCTTGGAAGGCTGGGCAGACAGCAGTTCTCCACCCGTTTCGCGCACAACCTTGGATGCGGCGTCGCCGCAGTCTCCGGCAACCAGAATCAGGTAGTCGCGAGCGAAGGCCTGAGCAGCAGGCAGGCTGAACAAACCTGCCGCGACCATCGCGATTACCTTGCGTGATGCCATGACGACGACTTCCGATTACAAAATGCTGAGGGTGAGAACCCAAATCAACTGGCAAATTATGTATCGAATGACGGCTGAATGGCAAATGAATGTGCCCCTCAGCCGTCATGCAGACAATGCTTAAACGTCAGGTTCCGACAATGGGTTTGGTGGCCGCCAACCGGCCGTAAATAGCGAGAAGCGAGCCGAAAGCGCCGCCTGCGCTGGTCAGTGCATCAACGAGTGCCGCCTGTTGCTCATAGGGAAACAGATGCCCACGCGCCTGCAGAATTGAGGCGAAAAGGGCAATCAGCCCGCCCCAGACAGCCTTGGATTCATACCATGCCTTTGCATTATCCATTTTAGATAACTCCCTGCTTTCTCACAATAATAACCTGCTCTCGAGCAATGCCCCGCGGTACCGCCCGCCCCAGCTGCGTCAGGCGCACACGGAAACTTGTTTGAATAATTCCGAAATCGCTCAATTCCTGAGAAAGATCATAATGATGAAGGCACGCATCGACCTCTGCCTGCGCCACCACGGCGCCAGTTGAGGCATGCAGTAGTTCCAGCCGATAGCGTTCTTCCGATTCATCGAGGGCTATGTCGAATGCGTCCCAGTCATCGGCGTTGGTGCGGCTCCGGCGCACCCAGCTGAAGGAAACGCCGTCCGACCGCCGTTCAGCCTTTAGGTGAACCGGCGCCAGCGGCGTCTCGGCGCGAAGGCCTGCGACAGTCTGACGCGGCCCGTAACGACCGGTCTTTGCGCCCACAGGCTCCACGATCCAGTTCAGCGCCAGTCCTCGTTCGCTCCCCGTCAACCCAAGCGGCACCACGGCCTCATCCAGCATAACCACCTGTGCGCCAGCCGCTGCTCCTGCCGCCATTGCATCCTCGGTCCCGGAGAGACCGCGCAGCAGGTTGGACAGCCGAAACCGTCCCGGTGCCACCTCTTGCGCCGTCGCAAAAGCCAGCACTTCCCAGGCACCGTTATTGCCCATCACCGCCAGACGGTTTTCGCCTGCCTGCACGGCGATTTCGCTCGCGGAAGAGAGTCCCCCGAACGGCAATTCCACCTCGATGGCCGACCTTCTGTCGAACCGCCCCCAGGCACCGGCCGCCAGCGGCGCACTCAGCCGTCCAATGCGGGCCGGTCGTTCGATCAGCACGCGGCTGCGATAGCCTTCCGTCGTTGCGGAACTGGAAACCAGCATGCGCGTCCACGGTTTGGCAAAGGCAGCCACGCGGGCAAAGCTTGCCGCCTCTCCATCCTCGAAGCGCGGCAGATCGAGAAAGGCAACGAGCGGCGAAAAGGCGTCGGAGGCGGCCATCGCACTCACCCGTTCAACCGGGGAAACACGGCTTCCGACAGCGGCAATGGACACATGCCGGCGCGCCTCCACCCGCCGCATCTCGCCATCCTCAATGCGGGTCACGAGGTAGATGCCGTCCGGACCATCGGTCAGTTGAACCCCATCCCCGGGCGTCAGCGTCATATCGGCAGGCGAAAGCGAGAAGCGGATGGAGCGGCGGGACAGGTGGTTGTCGCGCAGCAGCGCCTCCGTGGCGGTCTGCGCCGCCTCATCGGCCATGGCACCGGGAATGTCGGCCCGCATCACACGGTTTGTCATGCCGGGAATGCGGCGGGAACGTACGCTTGCCTGCTCGTAGTCCAGATCGGGGTTGGCAAAGCCCAGCACGGCCTCCGCTGCAAAATCGCTGTCATGGCCGCGCGTTTCGCTCCAGGCCGCCTCGCCTTCGCGCTCGGCCAGCACCTCGATTGTCTTGAACGGCACGCTTGTCTTGTTGCGCGAGCGGAAGATCAGCCGTCCCTCAACTTCCGTCACGTCGAGGAGAAAGCTTTCCACCAGCGGCGTCAGCATCTGGCGCGCAGAGCTGGTTTCTGCCTGTACATAGCCGGTCAGATCGCCGCAAACGCCAGATACGTCGAAATCGGTCAATCCATGATCGGTCAGGATGGCGGCAATTGTGTCGGCCAGCGTTCCCGCCCCCAGCCGTCCGGTCAACCAGTGCCCCAGCCGCCAGTTCTCGCCGTCGTTCCAGATGGATGTCGCCTGCGGAAAGGCGGGGTAAGGCCGCGCATCCCAGCTCCAGACGAAGATGTGATCCGCATCCACCATATTTGCCGGCGCGGCATCGCCCTGCCAGTAGGCGTGATGGGAATCGAGGAAGCGCCGCTGCATTGCGTCCGACCGTCCACCGCTGGAAAAGTAGGGCCAGCCGCTTTCGGAGGATTTCGGATCCACGAACAGGTTCGGCTGGTTCGCCCCCTTGTCGATGGCAGGGCAACCGAGTTCGGTGAACCAGATCGGTTTCGATCGAGGCACCCAGGCGGTCGGGCTTGGGCTCTCGGTGCCGCCTGTCCGGTCGAAGTGATGGCTCCCCCACCAGCCGGAAAGATCCTTGAAGCGAAACACCCATGGCTTGCCCGCCAGTCCATCGGTAATCGGGCTTCGTACGCGCGCTTTGCGGTCGGCCTCGCTGGCATAATACCAGTCGAAACCCTCGCCGCGCGTGATCGCACGGCTCATTGCCGCCACATCCTCGGCGCTTGTCATGCCGTCGGGGTTTGCGCCCATCAGGTCGCTATCGCGCCAGTCGCCAAGCGGCATGTAGTTGTCGATCCCCACGGCGTCGATCGCGGATGAGGCCCAGAGCGGATCGAGATGGAAGAACACATCGCCGGTCCCGTCATTCGGATGATAGCCGAAATATTCGCTCCAGTCGGCGCCATAGGTCAGCCTGACCGATGGCCCGAGCTTCGCACGGCAATCGGCAGCCAGTCGAACCAGTTCCGCCACGAAGGGAAAGCTGTTACCCGCCCCGCGCACGCTTGTCAGGCCGCGAAATTCCGAGCCGATGATGAAGCCATCCACGCCGCCCGCCGCCGCCGCCAGATCGGCGTAATGGAGCACCATGCGGCGATAGCCTTCTGCGCGATTGCAGAACTGGTCGATCTCGCTTGCAGCCTGCGCCGTCCTGTCGGGAGAGCCTGCCCGCCCCGGTGCCGGATGGCAGGTAATACGCCCACGCCACGGATAGACGGCCTGTTTCGATTCGCCATAAGGGTCCGGCAGCGTGTTGTCTTCCGCCACATCCATCATGATGAACGGATAGAGATAGACCTCGATGCCCCGCGCCTTCAGGTCGGAAATTGCCTGTTTCACGCTCTCGTCGGAAGGCGTGCCGCCATAGGCAGGCGCATCGTGTCTGCGGCTCACCAGATGCGCATCGGCCCGCTCGATGCCCGCCACGTTCCAGAGCATGCTCTCCCCGTCGCGCGAAAGGAATTCGACACCGGGAACGATCCGGCATTCGCCAGCGCGCAGATCGGTGCCAAACCAGCTGACAACGAGCGCCACACGTTCAAGGTTGGGGCACAGCGCCTGCAACTCGTCGAGGGATGCTTCCCAATCGGTCGCAGCCATACGGTTGTTGCGGTTGAGAATGCGGGCGCTGCCCTCACCGGTGTCTTCAGTCACCTGAACCGTCGCGTAGCCATGCTCGCTGGAGCCGGGAATGATTGTCACGGCCCGGATCTGTCTCTCCAACGCACCGATGGGTCGCACCACCTCGAACTGCAGCAGCGGAATACGATTGCCGAAATCGCCAAGCGGCAATCGCTCGAACACCACATAGGCAAGGCCCCGGAAGGCGGGTGCCTTGCCCGCCCCCTGCTTCGCCTCGATCAGCGGGTCCGGCAGCTGGTCTTCGGTGCCGCGGTAGAACCGCATCTGGATCGTCGTCAGGTCCAGTTCGCGGCCATCGGCCCACACGCGCCGCACATGCGCCACTTCGCCCTCGCAGAGACCCAACGCAATATTGGCATAGTAGGTAAAGCTCTTCACCTTCTGGCCGCCGGTCGCCTTGCCGCCGCTGCGCTCTGTGCGCACCTCTTCCTCGAAGCGCGTGGCCCAGATCAGCGTACCGCCAATGCGCATCGTGCCGTAAAGCCGGGGAATGCCGGTTCCCTCATCGGCTCCGGCCAGTCGCGCAGTTGCCAGTCGTGGACCCGTGACAGTTGGCGAACCGAGCAGTGCCCGGTCCACCGCCGCGCCCGCCAGCCCGCCTGCCGCGCGGCCAATCATAGCGCCCACGGGCCCGAAGACGGAGCCGAGAGCCGCCCCCGCCGCCTGAAACAGAATGGTAGCCATGGTTGTGAAGTCCTTGGGTTTGCAAAGATGTTGGTATCCGGGGCCTTCACCCCCCTCTGGTCTGCCGACCATCTCCCCCTCAAGGGGGGAGATCGGCAGGACGCGCTCGCTCGCCTTCTCTCAACTTCAAAGGTCGCCGCAATCTGAAACGTCACGAGCGATGAAGAGCCAACCACGAGTCGATCTCCCCCCTTGAGGGGGAGATGTCCGGCAGGACAGAGGGGGGTAGCTCAAACTCGAAGCCTGCTCTTTTCAGGCACCACCCCAAACCGGTGCACGGCCACGATCCGCCGTCGCCAGGCAGGCACGAGTGCGGAGCGCGTCACCGCCACCTGTTCGTAAGCGTGGATGAAGCTCGTCTCATCGGCCAGAATACCTGCATGTTTGGCCGCGCATCCCGCGTGCCAGCGAAACAGCAGCACATCGCCTGCCTGCATCTCAGCCTTCGGCACCGGCGCACCGAACAGCGTTAAAGCCGCTTGCAACAACCGTTCCTCGCCCGCCCGCTCGGCCCAGTCCGGCGCATAGGGCGGCACGGAGAGCGGCGGTTCGCATCCGTAAAGCTCACGCCAGACCCAGCGGATCAGACCGATGCAATCGCAGGCCACACCCTTCGTCGCGCCCTGATGCCGGTAGGGTGTGCCGATCCAGCTTTCCGCCAGCGCCACAATGTCAGCGCCGATCATGGAAACAGCACGCCGCCATCGTGCTGGCCGTCTGCATCGGCATAGGAATAGCTGAAATCGCTTCCCGGCATATGCGGAAAGCCGCGAAAGTTCAGCCCGTTGGCAAAGCGGGCGCGGCAGGTCGTAAAGCTCTTGTCGCAGCCAGCCGTCAGCACAACGGCCTCGCTCTCGGCCACATCGCGTTCCAGCGGCAGCCATAGCGTCAGCCGCCCAGCGCCAGCGTCCTCTGCCACATGCCGCTCGATCATAGCGGTCGAGCCATCGGCAAAACGCACACTTCCCTGATCGAAGAAACCGCTCGCACGCTCCCCAAGTCCAGTCACCGTCAGATGGCTGCGGTCGTCCTGCTCCGTCACCGTTGCGTTTGCCTGAAACGCGGCCAGCGCCACCCGGCATCGGCTGTCGCCAAGGCTTGCATCGCAGCGACGGCCATAGACGCGCCCCTGCGGCTGGTCGAGACGATGCGCCATACTGCGCAGTTCGGCGGTAAAGGCCTCTCCGGCTCGCGTCACCTCACCGATCTCGCGCACATCAAGCCGGGTCAACTGCGAAGGGTCCGCCCAGTTCACCAGAAAAAGCTCCACCCGCGCATGGTCGAACGCGCCGACAGCCAGATCCTCCTCGGCGATGGTGTCACTGGAAAAGCCGCCCTGCACCTCGCCCGCATTGGCGGCCATGCCGCTTGCGGCCTCATTGTCGCTGGCAGAAAAGCCACTTGCGGCGCGACAGACTGTGCCATCCACAGTCAGGTCTTCGTCATGATCGGTAAAGCCCAGCTGCACGCCATCGGCACGCGTCACCCGCCAGGCATGACATGTGGTCGTCGCGTCCCCGGCCAGATGCGTGGCGAGTTCCTTCGGTAGCGTCCTCATGGCAGGATCTCCTGAATGGGAATGGCCGGAATTCGGCCAGCATTGAAGGCGGAGAGGTTCACGTCGATCCGGTCAGTATCAAAACGCACCGGCACGTCGAACTCGAAACCGGCGCGGATTTCGGCCGCCTCCGGCGGCACATGGGCAAGAGCAAATGTCACCATTCCCGTCGCTGCATCGAGCGTGAAGTGGTCGGAGGAAACCTCTTCGCCGTCCACGCTCAGCCGCACGGTTCCCGCCACCGGCTTGGCAATGGTTCGCCGCGTCTCGCCCCCGTCATCGCCATAGGTCTTTATCAGCTGGAAGGTGCGCTGCACGCCATCGCCCTCGCCAATCCACTGGTCGTCGGCGCACACGGCCCCGGTCGGCCCGCAGGATTTCCAGTCCAGCGGATCGCGGAAGCGGAAGCCATAAAGCTGGCCCATCCGCGCCTCGAAAAACTCCAGCACCTCGTAGAGATCGGCAATCGAGCGGACACCGGAACCGGCATCGTAAGCCCGTCTGGCATTGCGCCAGCGGGCATTGCGGTTCTCGCGCCCGTTGGACAGGTTGACGATATCGGTGCGCCGCACCGGCCCGCCACTCGTTCCCAGCGCCAGCCGCAGCGGAAAGCGCACCTCATGAAATCCGGTCATGGTTCACACACCCCGCCGTCCGCGCGCCACGCTGCGGGCCAGCATGGCGGTAATCTGGCCCTCGCTGCGCTTGAAGCTTGCCGCGTCCGTCGCCGTCACGTTGAACACGATCTGCCCGGAGCCCCCACTTGAACCACCGGACATCGCCACGCCCAGCGCCCCGTCCGCCCCGCGCTTCAGCGGCAGAATGGCCTCGGCCCCTGCTTCCCCCATCAGGCCGGTCGCGTTTCCCCCCATGGAAAAGAAGCTTGGGCTTCGCACCACGCCACCATCGGCAAAAGGCGTCACCTTTCCGGCCCCGCCCGAACCAAGAGAGCCCAGCAGGCTTCCCGCAATGCCGGACATCGCGTTCTCCAACGGCTTCAGGGCCGCAGAAAGCGCAATGTCGCTCAGGCGCCGCCCAAGCCCGCGCAGCACATTGTCCAGCCCCTTGCCGTTCAGGGTGGCTCCCTGCAAAGCGCTTGAAAGCGCCGAGCCGAAGCTTTGGCTGCGCGCCTGCAAATCCTGCATCGAGCGGGAAAGCGCCTCGCTGGTGGAAAGCGCGTCATCCAGTCCACGGCCTGTGGAAACAGTGTCGGTCATCGGTCACCTCAGTCGGAAGAGAATGGCAGGTCGGGAAAGGCGGCCATCAGCGCCACAAGCCCTGCGCGGTCCAGTCCGGGCGGGCGGGGACGATAGGCACCCGCCATACCCATGAACTCGCGTGGCGAAAGCTGCCAGAAGATGTCGGGAGGAAGCCGCAACAGGCACAGCCCCACATGCAGCACGCCCGGCCATCCAGCCGTCGCGCCGTCATGCGGGGCGCCCGTTGCGGCGCTCAAGGGCGGGGAATTGGGTTCCCTTGTGCGCCATCCGTCATGCCATCAGTGAAGGCCGCCTCCAGCAGTTCGGTGGCAATCCGGGCGCAGGCGGCCACCCCGCCTTCCACATTCATGTCGGCCACCTCCTCGTCGGGAAACAGATTGCCGCCGCCGCGCAGACCCGCGCCGATCACCCGCACCAGATCCTGCGCCTTCAGCCGTCCCCCGGCAAAATAGGCCGCCAGCTCGGAAAGATCGGCCACGCCGAAAGCGGTTTCCAGCTCGGCCAGCGCGCCCAGCGTCAGGCACAGAATGCGCCGCTCGCCATCGATCATCGCCTCCACCTCACCGCGCTGCCGGTTGGCGCGGCGATGTAATCCCGGTCCCTTGTCCGTCCTCTCGATCATCGTCATCAGATGGCTCCGAACGTCAGTTGACCGGCGGATTCCAGCGCAATCTCGAACCGTACCTCGCCATTGTGCTCGCCGGAATATTCCAGCGATGTGATCTGGAAGGGACCGCTGATCGTGCCGAAGGAGGGGATCACCACCTGAAAGTTCAGGATACTGCCAGAGAAGAAGGCGCTGCGGACAAGCGCGTCGGAGGTCTGGTCCTTGAATAGTCCTGCCCCGTTCAGCGAGGCGCGCTGAATTCCCGCCCCACCCAGTAGCTCGCGCCAGCGTCCGGCACTCTCGGCGTCGGTAATGTCCACCGTTTCGGCATTGAATGCCAAGCGTTTGGAACGCAAGCCCGCCACCGTCTGCCAGCCTGCGCCATTTTCCACCTTCAACAGAAGGTCACGTCCTGCCTGTGCCACCATTGCAATAAATCCCTGTTGAATAATCTGGTTCTGAAAAAAGTCTCACATCTCTTCCGTCACGCCCCGCAGGTTCACCTCCGCCACCTGCGCCTGTGTTCTCGCGTCCTGTCTGTGGCGTATGCCCGTCACCGTCAGGTTCACCAGATGCTGGTTGTCTCCCAGCGCCAGCTCCGTACGATCCAGCAATATCGCCACCTGAGCGGCCAGCCTTTGTGCTTCAGCGCGTCCCTTCCCATCGGACCAGATTTCCACCGTCAGCAGGTGCTCCTCCGCCACTTCGGTACCGGTGGAATAGTCGCGGCTCTCCAGTGTCCCGTAGGTAATTGCAGGAAGGCTTACACGCCCTGCAATCCGGTCCCTGAAGCCTTTGATTCCTACGGTTGAAAGAAGTTGCATATCGCCTACAAGCTGCTCGTGGATCGCCTTCAGAAGTGCCTGTCCACCTCTCATTGTGCTTCCTCCTCACAGAGGCACGAAAGCATGCGTCTGGTCTCGTCAGGATCGCGCACAAGGCGAATTCGAAAGGCTCTTTCGCCTGTGCGAAACCGCTGACCGGCGCCGATGCCCTGGCGATGACGAAGCAGAATCCGGTGGGTCACCACGGCCCGTTCGCCCCCTGCCATGTCGGTGAAGGATGGGCTGGCAACGGGCTCAATCCGCGTCCACACCTCACCCGCCTGCACCCAGCCGCCAAGGCTGCCGCCCTGTCCGTCGCTCTCGTCGTTCGGCACTTCCAGTGTCAGGCGGTGGGTCAGCTGGCCGGGGTCCAGAGGCAGGGCGCTCATTTCAAAGCCTCCTCATGCGGAATGGTGCCACCAGCCGGTCATAGCCATCCGGCATCGCCCCCGGCTGCTGATCGGGTGAAAGAACGCCGCGATGGGCAAACATCAGCGCGATATGGGTCAGCATGGCGCGCTTCAGCGGGTCCGGCACATCCGTGCCAGCCTCGCCGAAACCGGCGGTGAAATCGATCTCGATGCCGTTGATTGCTCGACCAGGCTTTGGTGGATCACGCAGCCACAGCCTTGCCGGACGCGTTTGTCCATCCAGCAGATGGTCTTCAAGCGATGGATGAGAGGCCGTTCCGTCTTCGGCGTAAACCGTCACTGCCTCAATGGCTTGCACCGGTCCTCTCGCAATCTGAATCACGCCGTCCTTCGGCCATCGGTCGAGATAAAGCCGAAGCGTCTGCTCGATCAGGCATAGCCCCGTCTCACGCTCCAGATGCTCGCGGGCAATGGTAATCAGCTGCGCCAGAAGCGCATCTTCTTCCGTTCCGTCCAGCCGCAGATGCGCCTTCACCTCGGCAAGCGTCAGCGCCTCCGCGGCTGGCGGATCGATCAATGCATAGGTCATGGAAAATTCCTTGTTGGGATAGGTAAGAGCCGTCCGACGCGTCGAGAGGCAGCACCCCCTCTGTCCTGCCGGACATCTCCCCCTCAAGGTGTGTGTGGGGGGGGGAAGATCGACCCGTGGTTGGCTCGCTATACATCGCAACCTCACAGATTGCGGCAATCGCTGAAGCTGCGAGAGAATGTGGGAGTGCGTCTTGCGGATCTCCCCCCTTGAGGGGGAGATGCCTGGCAAGGCAGAGGGGGGTAAGCCAAGGATTGAAGCGGAAGAAGCTCCCCCCACCCCGTCTTAACTCGCGGAAAACTTCACCAGCTTGATTGCCTCGAAGTTCTGCACGCCACCGCCCACGCGCTTGGTGGTGTAGAACAGCACATAGGGCTTGGCGGAATAAGGATCGCGCAGAATGCGCACACCTGCCCTGTCCACCACCAGATAGCCGGCCTTGAAATCACCGATGGCGATGGAAAGCGAACCGGCGGCGATATCCGGCATTTCCTCGCCTTCCGCCACCGGAAAGCCCATCAGCGTCGCGGCCTGACCTGCCGTTGCCGGCGGACGCCACAGATAGTTTCCATCAGCATCCTTCAGCTTGCGAATTTCGCCCTGTGTGCGCCGGTTCATCAGAAAGGTGGCGTTCTGGCGGTGTCCCGCCTTCAGCGCATAAATGGCGTTCACCAGCACATCCGATGCACCGGACGAGGCAAAACCGCCCGCCTGCCCTGTTGCCACATAGCCGAGCTTGCCCCAGGCCCAGGCGCTATCGGCTGCGGTGTCATAGGCCAGAAAGCCCTTCGGTCTGTTCACGCCATCGCCGCGAATGAAGGCGTCGCCCTCCTGCTCCGCAAACACGCTGTCCACCTCGCTTGCCAGCCAGCTTTCAATGTCCACCGCCGCATCGTCCAGCAGCGTCTGGCTGGCGGCAGGCATGGCGTAAAGCTCCATGGTCGGGAAACTCAGTTCTGCCAGTTGTGGCGAGCCTGTCTGCGGGCGCGCCGCCGTCTCGGCAACCCAACCCGTTGCCGGGCCGCTCAGCGCAAACGGCTTCTTCAGCACCGTGGTGGAAACGGTGCGTACGGTGGAAAGCGCACGCATGGGCGAAACTACGCTCAACCGTCGGCCGATCTCGGTGTCCGTCTCGTCCGGCACCAGATAGCCGCCATCGCTGCTGGAACCTGCGCTCATCGCCTTGGCCTCCAGTTCGCGAAGCGCACCCTCGTCGCCACGGCGCACATAGGCCTCGAAGGCCGCCTTGTGTTCAGCCGCCTCCGGCCCCGCCTCGCGTGCGCCTCCCAGCGCCGGTCGCGCCTTTTTCAGCGCCAGCTGGTCGATCACCCGCTTCTGCTCGTCCATGCTGCGGTTGATGCGCTCCAGCTTCTCCCGCGTCACCACATCGGCGGTCAGCTTCTGCTCGATTTCGGAAAGACGGCGGTCGTTGACTTCCTTGAAGCTTTCGAAAGCCTCCATGAATTCGTCGAAGGCCGCCGTCATCGTATCCGGCCCAGCCTTCAGATCCAGCAAGGCCTTCACCTCCGGCTGCGCCTTGGTTTCGGGTGAAGCTGTCGGCAAAGCGTTCAGGGCAATATCCTGCATCAAATTTTTCCTTTCAAAGGGCTGTTCAGCATGGTCTTGGTGGCCCGGCGCATGGCGCGCACGAGTTCGGTGTCACGGTCGCGGAAAAACCGCGCCTGCTTCACGTTGGAAATCCTGGCCGATGGCAGCATCGGAAAGGTCACAACGGAAATTTCCCAGAGGTCGGCTTCCAGAATGCGCCGCACGCCGCCGTTGACATCACTCCTGGCGCGCACGGTGCGAAAGCCGATAGAAAGCCCGTCCAGTGCGCCGGTCTTCATCAGCGCATGCACCTCGCGTGCACGGGCCACGCCGGGGGCCAGCTTGCCCTCCACGTAAAGCCCGCGACTGTCCTCACGGATCACCTCCCACGCGCCGATCGGCTCGTTCGGGTCGTGCTGGTAGAGCATGCGCACACCCTTGGCCCCGCGCTCCACCAGGCTGTTGAGAAAGGCCCCGCGCTCGATCACGTCCTTGCCGAGATCCACCTCGCCAAACACGCTGGCATAGCCGGAAAAGCTGCCATCGCCACCGAGTTCGGATAGGGTGAGGCTTGCAAATTTGCGCACGGTCGGGCGTGGCCCGCGATAAGCGTGCATGAAGGTCTCCTGCGAAATGGAATTGCTTCAGGATTGTTTTTCGGTGTCAGGCTTGGCTCCGAACCGGCCTGCCATGCGCACCAGCGCGCCCAGCACCCACCAGGCGGAAAGGCTGGCGGCAGCAGAGCCGGAAAGCGCCGTTTCCAGCGCGGTCAGCTGGCCCACCAGTCCCAGCCGTTCAGAAAGCCATATGCCCACCGGCGCGCCAAACATCACGCCGCAGCAGGCGCCGGTCAGAAAGCGGCTCACCGCCTCCTTCCAGCTTTCGGGCAGAAGATAGACGAGCGACACCCAGGCGCCCGCCGTCGCTCCCACCATGCGTGCGGCCAGCATGCCGCCATCGTGGCCAAGGTCAGCCATCGTCGTTTCACCTCTGTTGGAATTTGGGATTGGATATTGGAGGATAAGTACCCCCTCTGGTCTACCGACCATCTCCCCCTTGAAGCGGGGGAGATTGGCAGGAGGCAAGCGCTCGACCTCTCTCATCTCTACGCGCACCGCGATCGGTAGCTTCGTCAGGTGCAAAGAGCGAGCCACGAGTCGATCTCCCCCCTTGAGGGGGAGATGTCCGGCAGGACAGAGGGGGGTAAAGCGGCCACAGAAATTGGCGAAACCTCAGTCGAGCCAACCCCTTACCCCCAGCCCCTCACAGCTTGATTCAGCCGCTTCAGAAACTGATTCAATAGCCCACGGCCTGCCGCTTTTCCTCATCGGTGAGAAAGCTCGCAGAGCCGATGCGGCTCCACAGCGCCTCGCGCTCGGCAGAAAGTCCCGGCAGCTGGTCGAGGTCCGGCTGCAGCCGCAGCGGCTCGCCATAGAGATCAGAGAACCAGGCGGAAAGGCTGGCGGCGGTTCGCATCAGAAGCGGCACCACCGTCAGCCGGAACAGCGAGCGGTTCGCCTCCTGATAGTTGGCGTAGGTTATGTCGCCGGGAATGCCCATCAGCATCGGCGGCACGCCAAGTGCCAGCGCAATGTCGCGCGCGGCCCCGTTGCGGGCGGCCTCGAAATCCATGTCCTTCGGGGAAAGCCCCATCGCCTTCCAGTCCAGCCCGCCTTCCAGAAGCAGCGGACGCCCCGCATTCACCGCCCCCTGATAGCCTGCCTCCAGCTCTGCCTTTAGCCGGTCATAGGCGTCTGGCGAAAGATTGCCGCCATCCTTCGGCTGATAGACCAGCGCGCCCGATGGACGGGCCGAATTGTCCAGCAGCCCCTTGCTCCAGCGGGCGCAGGCATTGTGCAGGTCGATTGCGGCACCGGCGGAACCAAGCGGCGAGAGCCCGCCATGGTCGTCCAGCGGGTGAAACAGCTTGAGGTGCAGAAGACCCGCCCCCTCTTCCGTGAAAGCTGCAATACGCCGCACCCTGGCACCCACGCGATAGTCATAGGCGACAGGCCAGCCATCGCCGCCTGCCACCACGCTCACGCGGTCGGGCCGCAAGAGATGTACCTCGCGAAGCTCCCCCGCCAGCACCAGCGGCTCCAGATAGGCATTACCGGACAGAATCAGATGCCCGAACAGCATTTCCAGAAATTCCGGCCCCGCCTGCCGCGCATTGGGCCGTGCCAGAAGGTTCAGCGCCGCATGGGTCTCCAGTTCCCGCTCGCCGGAATAGACCAGCCAGGGGGCGCTCGCCGCCGCTTCCGCCACCATGCGCACGGCACGATAGGCCACGGGGTTTCTCATCAGGCCATGGCGGGCAAGGCTGGCATAGCTGCGCCCGCCGCCCGGATTTCCCCTCTCGCCGGTCAGAAGCGCCAGACCCGCACCTGCTCCCAGTCCTGCCCCCGCCACTTGCGCCTTCCGCTCGGAAGCGGTCACGGCTTTGCCCTTGCCCGTGGAGCCCCACGGCCATCGAAACAGGTTCATTGATGTCTCCTTAAAATCAGCCCAGCCGCAAACCGATGGCGGTCGCGAAGATTACGCCAAACAACCCTATCTCCTCGGCGCGGTTCAGGCCGTTTACCACACGCCGTGCGCCCACCCAGTCGCTGGCGTGATCGTTGAAAAAGTCGCACAGTGCATAGCCGGTAAATTTGCCGGCAATCATGCCGTCGAACAGGATCTTTACTGCCCGCTCCGGTTCCATCGCCTTCTCCGGCGCCCCGTCTATGCCATAGGTGCGGTAGTTGTCGCGCCCGGTAATCTGCACCAGGCCGCGCCCGCGAAAGCGCCAGCCATCGCCGCTGTCGTCGCGCCCATTGCCCATGCGGTTGGAATAGACCCGGTTGGCAATGCGTTCCGGCTGTCGGGCAAATTGCTGTTCCTCGCCGGGCAGGAAATATTTGGAAAACACCTTGCGCAGCCCTTCGGCGGAATAGTTCAGGTTCTCCTCCACCGGCTGCATGGCCCCTCCTGTCTCGTGGAAGGCGGTCGCCAGACAATAGGCCAGAAAGCGCGGATCATGCTTGGCGTACTTCGTTTCCCAGGCGCTTAAGAGCACCTCATGCCCAGCCCTTTGCGCATCGGTCAGCTTTCCCTCATGCAGTCTTGCCCGCACCTGATCGAAATAGCGGGCTCGTTCAACTCTCATGCGAAATCTCCATGAACGTCTGCTCGCTCAAGCTGCTGCGCCGGTGTTAACCATGCTTGCCTCTTTCTGGCAGAACTTATGCAAAAGTTTCAATCGATTTTAAAAATTGCTAATCGGTTTAGGTGGTTAGCCCCCTATTTACTTCCCGCTAACTGTGTGGAACCAACAGCCAGCGCGGCAGTTATCTGTCCGGCATTCCATCAGAAGGAGATCATGAAGATGCAGCAGCCAGTTTCTGTTCCGACCGCTGCCACCACGCCGAAGCAGCAGATCCCGCAGCATTTGGTCGATCGCCTCGAATCCGAATGGCGCCAGATGCGCGAAACCGCTTCCGCACCGGTCATCTCCATCCCGGTCAAGCGCTAATCGCTTTTACATAAAGAACATCGGCTGTGCCGCCTTGAGAAGAAGGCTGGCATTCCCAGGCATACCGATGCGATAAATTCTTAACTTTGAAGCCGCTGCCTCTTTGACCTCAGAGGCGCGGCTTTTTTGATGGATCTCGCTCCCCGTTCAGAGGCCGGATGCAGGCTTCGATGGCGAAAGCCTCACAACCCTCTCACCCTCGGCTCGCTGCTTCCCTCCAGCATCAGCGCCGTCAGCGCCCAGACCAGCCCATCCAGCCGGTCGGGAGAACGCCCGCCGGAAAGTCCGTCAGGCCCGAAATCGCACATCTGGTCTTCCAGTGCGGAGAAGCGGCCTGCATGGGCCACCCGCCCCTGTTCATAGAGTGCGGCAACCGGCTCGGCGCGCAAAAACTTGCCCCTCGTGGCCCGCACCTGTGTCAGCGGCAGCGTCTCATCAATGCTCCTCAGCATGGCCGCCACCATCTCGCCGCCCTGGTTTACCTCCGCCACCACCCGATCGGCGGAAAAGCGGCGATAGGCCTTTACCACCTCCTGCGCCCATCCCGCGGGGCTCAGGCCAGTGGCGGAACAATCGGCCAGCACCACGGCGCGGCCTGTCTGTTCCACGCCCGCCACCACGATGCCGCAGACGGAGTTCTCGCCGGAACCGCTTGGTGGGTCCACCGCCACCACGATCCGCCGCAACGCGCCGGTAAAGCGAATGCGCAGCGTGTCGAGATCGGCCCGCTTCCACAGCGCGTCTGGCCGGTCGTCGATCAGTTCGCCATCCAGTTCCTGACGACCCAGACGGCTGCCGCCGTAGCGCGCCTCCAGCCCTTTCACGAAGCTGGGGGAGAGATTGGCCGCATTGTCGCGGGTGGAAATCCGCACCAGCCGCGTTGCCTCTTCTGCAATCAGCCGCCTTAAAACCGGCACCGGCCTTGGCGTTGTCGTCACCAGCTGGCGCGGGTCGCGCCCAAGGCGCAGACCGAATTGCAGCATGTCGAATGTTTCCTCGGCATATTTCCATTTGGCCAGCTCATCGCACCAGGCAAAGTGAAACTGCGGCCCGCGCAGGCTTTCCGGATCTTCGGAGGAGAAGATCTGCGCGATTGCGCCGTTCGGCCAGACGAGCCTTCTTCGGGAAGCCTCGAAATCCGGACGTCTTTCCCGCGCTATCCGGCAGATACCGGAAACGCCATCAATCATCACCTCACGGGCATCGCCCAGCGTTTCCGCCACCAGAGCGATGCGAAGTTCGCTGCGCTGCCCGGCACTGGCCAGCGCATGCACCCATTCGGCCCCGGCGCGTGTCTTGCCGGAGCCTCTGCCGCCCATGATCAGCCAGGTGCGCCAGTCGCCCCTCGGCGGCTTCTGCTCCGCCCTGCCGGAAAGCGCCCAGTTGTGGCGTATGCGCAAGGCATGTCGTTGCCACAGCGCAAGCTCTCTCTCGTCAAGGCTTGCCCCTTCCTGCACAACACTGCCTTCGCACGACTTTCCGGAAGAACGGGCATCGGCCAGCATGTCGCAAAGATCCCAGGCCTGCTTAAGGTTCGCCAAACGCTCATCCCGAATCCGGTTCATGCCCTGCCCGTATGTCTGCATCGTTTCCGCCACATCCTTCGTCAAGGGCGGGTGGATCGGCCCTCGCTGCACCGCCCCCGCCGTTGCCAGCGCCTTCACGGCGCTTCCAGTCGTCAAACAATTCGCGGGCGCGGTCTTCGATGAGTTTTTGCACTTCATGCACAGCCTCTTGATACCCGTTCTCGTTTGCCTGGCGCTCCTCCTCCAGCTCAAGGTCGCGCATCAGTTGCCGCTGCAGGCTGTCCACCTTCTCGATGGTGGCAACAATCAGCTTCACCGCATCGGTGGCGGCCTTCAGGTCAGCGCGGGCCAGCTTCTGCGCAGCCTCATCCCCCGTCTCACACAGTTGTGCCGTCTTGACGCGCAAATCTCGAAAAGCCGCAAATTGCTCGCGCAGCTCCTGCATCATCTCGGCCAGAAGCGCCCGCTGCTCCTGCGCTCCGGCTGCGGCATCGGCACTCTTCAGCTCCAGCAGAACCGCATCCGCCTGCGCCCGTACAGCCTGCGGCAGGGCGCTGCCCGCCTCCTCGAAACCGAACAGCGAAAGATCGATCTCCTCCAGCGCGATTGTTGCACGCATGGCTCGCCACCTCGCTAACATCCCTTATGCTTCCGGCTGAAAAACAAACGGCCCCGGTTTTCACGAAACCGAGGCCGCCGACTGGAAGCTGTTTATAAAACTGATCATGCGACCCAGCGCCTCAACCGTTCACTACGCTCCCCGTGGAGCCTCTGCGAACCATCGTGCCAGTCGCAATTCTTCGACTATGCCCAAACCCTATCAAACGACCGTCACGCCGTCAAGGATTATTTTCCTATTTTTGATTCAATCAAATCCTACCAACCAATATCGGTAAAAGCGAAATCGTTGCCCTTATAGGCAAGTATGGTGCGATAGGCTTTGGCGCAAGCGTAAGACAGGCAATCCCCCATGTTCAGTTTGGCGGGATGATTGACGATCTTGCCGAATTGCTGCGCCGCATCCAGCGCCTTTGCGCCCACATCCGCCGAGATCAGGATCTCCTTGGCTTCCAGATCCAGAAAAAACTGATCGACCACCCGCCGCGTCTCCTCCAGCATTTCAGGCGTTGCCGGCTTGTCGCGGCCGGTCGCTTCCGCTCTGCGTCGCGTCAGTGCAAAGCACGCTTCAAGACGCACGATCGGTGAAACGTAGAAAGGGCCTTCATGCTGAGCGAGGCGGTCCAGCAAGTCATCGCGATCCTCTTCGTCCGCAAGGATTGCCACAACCACAGAGGCATCGATGAACAGCATCAGGCCTCGCCCCACATCTCGTCTGTTTCCTGCTTGTGGTCGCCCGCCGCATAGGGACCAGTCTCGCGCGCCATTTTGAGAGATTTCGCAAGGCGTTCGCGAATGGGCAGGCTACCCTTGCGGGTGGCGATTTCTCGCTTCAAGGCGGCCTTTACCGCATCGACCTTGGAGGTCTTTGTCAGGCTCACAAGCTCATTTGCGAGCCTATCGACTTCGGGGTCTTTGATGTAGAGCGCCATGGGATATCCTTTGCTGGATATGAATATATCCTCGAAAGGATATCCTCACAAGAGAAAGCCCCCACCGCATCGGATTACCCGAAAACCGGCTTCCAGTTTCCTGGATTGAAATCGCTCACGTTCCGCAAAACGTCAGCCGCACCTTCTGCTCGTCCAGCGGTGCTTCGCGATACTCATCAAATTCGGCATGATCCGCGTAAGGCTCGGCCAGCGCCGCCAGCAGGCGGTCGAAGGGTTTGAGGTCTCCCTCCATGGCGGCGCGGATCGCCTGTTCAATGCGGTGGTTGCGTGGAATGATCGCCGGGTTGACGCTGCGCATCAGCGATGCCGCATCATGCCCTTGCCTCTCGCGCCCCAGCCTTGCCCGCCAGCGGGGCAGCCATTGCTCGGCCTTCTCCCATGGCATAAAGCCTTCCGTAAACGCGGCCTCGGCGGCAAGCGCCGCCTGCCCTTCTTCCGCGCCAGCCAGATCCGTCAGGCGGCGGAAGGTCAGTGTGAAGTCTGCCCTGCCCTCATGCATGGCAGTCATCAGATCCTGCACCAGTTCGGCATCGCCCGCCTCTTGCATGCCAAGGCCAAGCTTTTGGCGGAAGGCAGAAATCCAGTGTGACTGGAAGGTTTCGCCAAAGTTTTTCAGAACCGTGTTCGCCTTGGTCACGGCCTTTTCCTCGTCCGCATCCAGCAGAGGCAGCAGGCATTCGGCCAGGCGGGCGATGTTCCATTGGCCAATGCCGGGCTGGTTGCGATAGGCATAGCGGCCCTGCTGGTCGATGGAGGAAAACACCTTCATCGGGTCATATTCATCGAGGAAAGCGCAGGGGCCGAAATCAATGCTTTCGCCCGAGATCGTCATGTTATCGGTGTTCATCACGCCATGGATGAAGCCGATACTCAGCCAGCGGGCAATGAGTGCGGCCTGACGATCCGTCACCCGTTGCAGCAGCGCGAGATAGGGTTCCGGTCCGTCCTTCACATCCGGGTCATGTCGGTCGATCACATAATCCGCCAGTGTGCGGATCGCCTCATGGTCTTCCCGCGCCGCGAAATATTGAAACGTTCCGACCCGCACATGGCTGGCCGCCACACGGGTAAACACGGCACCGGGCACCGGCTGCTCGCGATAGACCGGCTCGCCGCTCAAGACGGCAGCCAGCGCGCGGGTGGCGGGAATGCCAAGTGCGGCAAAGGCTTCCGAAATGATGTATTCGCGCAGAACCGGCCCGAGGGCGGCACGCCCATCGCCCCGCCGTGAAAACGGTGTAGGCCCCGCCCCCTTCAGCTGGATATCGCGGCGCACGCCGTCCACATCCAACACCTCGCCCAGCAGGATAGCGCGACCATCGCCCAATTGCGGAACGAAATTGCCGAACTGATGCCCCGCATAGGCCATGGCCAGCGGTTGCGAACCGGGGGGCAACACATTGCCGGAGAAGATCGCAGCCAGCCGGTTGGTGTCCTTCGGATCAAGATCAAGCCGCAGATTTTTCGCCAAACCTTCATTGAATTTGATGAGGACAGGTCCAGCCACCGCTTCCGGATAGACGGAGGCATGGAATCGCTCCGGCAGGCGCGCATAGCTATTATCAAATGGAAACAATATCTTAACTCCCGAAATCACGTCGGCGACTTGCGCTGTACTGCACCCAATGTCCTCCATCGCAAATGGGGTGAAAAGCTTTATTCGCAAGGGATGAACCGGAAGCGGTCTCGTGCGTTATGGGCGCAGCAAAAGCTCTTCGATAACAAATGTGATACGTTGTTGCATTTCCGCTACAGCCTTTCGAAGAGCGGACGCTAGGTTTGTAAGCACCTCGTAATGAAAGGGAGTGCATCCATGAAAAACGTTCTTCTTCTCGCCGCCGCTCTGGGCTTCGCAGGCTCTTCTGCGGCGCTTGCTGCAGATGCCGTGGAGCAAATTCCGCAAGCGCCTATGGCCGTTGAGGCCGTTGTGCCGTCCTTCACCTGGACGGGTGGTTATGTCGGTCTGCTCGGCGGTTATGGCTGGGGCAATGCGGATGCTTCTGCACCCGGCATCAGCGCCAGCGATGATTTCGATGGCGGCCGTATGGGCGCCTTCGTCGGCTATAACTGGGCCATGGCCAGCGGCTTCGTTGTCGGTATTGAAGGCGACGTGAACTACGACTGGAACGAAAATTCCTATGCTGGCGGCATTGATGCCGGAACCGATTGGTCCGGCTCCGTCCGTGGCCGCGTTGGCTATGCGTTTGATCGCGCGCTGCTGTTTGCGGCAGGTGGTTACACCGGCACAAACGGCTACGTCGATACCCCGATCGGCGATACCAGCAAGACCTTCCACGGCTGGACACTCGGCGCTGGCGTTGATCACGCCTTTACGGACAACGTGTTCGGCCGTCTGGAATACCGCTACAACGATTACGGCGACAAGACGATCGGCGGCATCAATGCCGATTTCGACCAGCACGTCGTCAATGTCGGCATCGCAGTTAAGTTCTGATCATCGGCAGTTTCGGCTGTCTGAGGAAACCCTCTCCCGGCAACGGGTGAGGGTTTTGTTTATGCAAAAACGGGCTTTACTCGCTCAAGCCACCGCAATCTTCTCAGGTGAATAACCTGCGTCGCGAATGGCTTCTTCCGCCTTGGCCGCATCGCCACCATCCAGCGTCACGCGATGGTTGGCAAGATCGATGGCGACCGGCACACCGGGCAGCGCTTTGGCCAGCGCGGAACTCACGGATTTTTCGCAATGGCCGCAGGTCATATCGGGTACGTGGAATGTGGTCATGGTTAGTCTCCTTGATCAATGATTGCTGGGGGTTGCGGACGAAGGCGGCGCAGCACTTGCCGCCAGATCCTCCAGAATGGGGCAATCCGGCCTGCCATCGCCGGAACAGCAATGGGAAAGATGCTTCAGCGTCTTCACCATGCCCTGCATTTCGGCAATGCGCCGTTCCAGATCGGCAATGTGCTGAGTCGCCACCTCTTTGACGGCCGCGCTTTCCCGCGCCTTGTCCTGCCAGAGCGCCAGAAGCTTCTGCGTTTCTTCCAGCGAGAAGCCAAGTGAACGGGCCCGACGGATGAAGCGCAGCACATGCACATCGTCCTGGGTATAGAGCCGGTAATTGTTGTCCGAGCGGGCGGTTGGATGGATCAAGCCAATCTGCTCGTAGTAGCGGATCATCTTCGATGAAACGCCGGAGGCTTTGGAGGCTTCGCCAATGTTCATCACACCGCTCCCAGCTTCATGCTGCGCAGTCGCAGAGCATTGGTCAGAACGAAGACACTGGAAAGCGCCATGGCCCCTGCCCCGATCATCGGCGAAAGCTGAATGCCAAATGCGGGATAAAGCGCGCCGGCCGCCAGCGGGATCAGCGCCACGTTATAGCCAAAGGCCCAGAACAGGTTCTGGCGGATATTGTTCATCGTCGCATGGCTGACCGCAATGGCATCCGCAACACCCGTTAATGCGCCGGAGGAGAGAACCACATCCGCGCTTTCAATCGCCACATCGGTTCCCGTACCAATGGCAATGCCAATATCGGCAGCCGCCAGCGCCGGCGCATCATTAATGCCATCGCCCACGAAAGCGACCGGACCGGCCTTTCTGAAGTGCTGCAGCGCCTCCACCTTGCCTTCGGGCAGCACTTCGGCCACTACGTCATCAATGCCCACCTGCACGGCTATCGCCTCCGCAGTTCGGGCATTATCCCCCGTTACCATGGCAACCTTCAGGCCCATGGCCTTCAATTGCCGGATGGCGTCGCGGCTCGTTTCCTTCAGCGGATCGGCCACCGCCAGAATGGCGGCAAGCCTGCCATCCACGGCGGCATAAAGCGGAGTCTTGCCCTCATCCGCCAGCCGCGCCGCATCGCTTGAAAAGGCTTCAACGGACAGGCCAAGCTCCACCATCAGCCGGTCTGCGCCAACAGCAATCGTCCTGCCATTCACCTTGCCCTCGATACCGTAACCCACGCGAGCCTCAAAGCTCTCGGCACCGGGAATGGAAAGCCCCCTTGCCTTCACCGATTTGACGATGGCTTCGGCCACCGGGTGTTCCGAGCGCGCTTCCAGTGCAGCCACTAAAGGCAAGACTTCGGCCTCGTCAAACCCCTCTGCGGTGACGATATCGGTCAGTTCCGGCTGACCTTTGGTCACGGTGCCGGTCTTGTCCAGCACTACGGTTTTGACATCGCGCAGGACCTGCAGCGCATCACCCTTTCGAAACAGCACACCAAGATCGGCCGCGCGACCGGTGCCGACCATGATGGAGGTGGGCGTTGCCAGCCCCATGGCGCAGGGGCATGCAATGATGAGAACCGCAACGGCTGCCACCAGCGCATGCGGCAGAACCGGCTCCGGCCCGACGATAAACCAGATGAGGAAAGTGAGCAGCGCCACACCCATGACGGCGGGCACGAACCAGCCGGTAACGCGATCGACCACCGCCTGAATGGGCAGTTTTGCCCCTTGCGCCTGTTCCACCAGCCGGATGATCTGCGAGAGCATGGTGTCGGAACCCACCTTTTCCGCCCGGAAACGGAAGCTGCCGCTACCATTGATGGTGCCGCCGATAACCTCTGCGCCCGCCTGCTTTTCCACGGGCAGAGGCTCGCCGGAAATCATCGATTCATCCACGTTGGAAGCGCCGTCGATCACCACGCCATCCACCGCGATGCGTTCGCCGGGACGCACGATAATCACATCGCCCACGTCCACTTCATCGGTTGGAATATCAATGGCTTGGCCGCCGCGCTCCACCCGCGCAGTTTTGGCTTGCAGGTTCAGCAGACGACGGATGGCGGCACCGGTTCTACCCCTTGCGCGGGCTTCCAGCAGGCGGCCAAGCAGGATCAGCGTCACGATGACCGTGGCGGCTTCGAAATAGACGAAACGGGCAGCTTCCGGCAAAAGCTGCGGCGCGAAGGTGGTGACGGTGGAATAGGAATAGGCGGCCAATACGCCGATAGCGACCAGCGCGTTCATTTCCGGATGGCCGCGCAAGAGCGCGGGAATGCCTGTCTTCAGAAAACGGAAGCCGGGGCCGAAGATGACCGCCGTCGCCAGCACGAAATAACCGTAATAAAGCCACTGCAGATCCACTGCCCCCATCAGCCAGTGATGGAAGGGTGGGTAGAGGTGCCCACCCATTTCCAGCACAAACAGCGGAAGCGTCAGCACCGCGGCAATCGCCAGATCGCGCTTTAGAGCATCGGCATCTTCCTCATGATGGCTATGGGTTTCATGCGCATGTGGCGCAGGCCCATGAGGCTTTTCGAGTGCAAAGCCTGCGGAGCGAATGGCAGCGGAGACCAACCGCTTCGCATCGCGCCCGAAGGCTTCCACGCTCACCTGTCTTTCGCCCTCACCTGCCGTGACGGACACGACCCCGGCGAGACCGGAAAGCGCGACTTTAAGCCGTTCCGCTTCTGCGTCATTGAGTGGATGTTCCAGCGAAAACACAAGCTTTTCCGCCTTCGGCTCATAGCCAACCTTGCGAATGGCTTCAGCCAGTGTCGCAGCAGAAAAGCCTTGCGACAGTTCCACGGTCAGGCTTTCGGTCGCGAAGTTCACGGCGCTTGTCGCCACGCCCGGCACCTTCGCCGCCGCATTTTCCACCCGCTTGACGCAGGAAGCGCAGCTCATGCCCTCAACAGGGACGATCAGCGGTTCATGGATGTGCTCGGCTCTGACGCTCTGGTTCATGAGATGGAATCCTCTTGTTCCATCCACAGATAGGGCTTCCCATCATGGGAAGGTCAAGGGGTGAGACGCGGTAATTTCGCAAATTCCGAAATTCAATTTTTGCGGGAAATTGCTCTTCCTTTGGTAGCAGATCAAGGCTACACACGGCGTGTGAATTTTCATTGTCACCGGATTGAGATGCAAGCCGCAACCGAGGCCACCACAACAAAGCTTTTCCGATTTCTGAAAAGTATTCCCCGCAATACGCTGACGCTCCTGCGCATGATCTTCATCGATTGCGCAGTGCCGATTGTCTTTCTATTCATATTTAATGTATTCGGTCAGCTAGTAGCGGCCTTGTGCGGCACAATCCTTACCGCATGGAGCATAGACCCCGTTGTCGTGCGTCGTGCCAAACATGCGATCAATACTCTGTTTGCTCAGTCACCTTTGCTCGTCGTTTACCTGCAACGCCGTCAGCCAATCAGACAGTCTTTCCGCTCGCCACGGTCAATCATAGCTGCCGTTACAATTGGTACTTTGCTGCTGGCAATCAACGTCTTGGCGCAAGTCGGCAAGTCAGATGTCGGCCTCGAATTTTCGCTGAGCGCGGGCCTGATGGTCCTTTCGATCTGTTTATTTACACCCATTGCCGAGGAAATGTTCTTCCGCGGCTACCTCTGGGCAAGGCTTCAGGCACGGGGATATGGCGATGGCCTGATCACCATTTGTACCGCCCTCCTATTTGCCGCAGTGCATTGGCCGAACAATCTCGCTGCACTCACCAACTACTTGTTCATGGCCTTCTCCTTCAGCCTCATCCGCTATTTCGGCGGCGGGATCGGCCTGCCCATATTTTTCCATGCAGCGATGAATTTCATCGTCATCCGCCATATCGGGGTGTGATGGCCTCAGGCAGCGCGCGAGGTGCGCCGGAAAGCCTCCTCGCCCGCGCTAACCCTGAACTGGCTCACAGTGTCGCGCAGTGCATGACTTTCCTGCTCGATGGCATAGGTGGCAGCATTGCTTTCTTCCACCATAGCGGCGTTGCGCTGCGTCAACTGGTCCATGTTGTGAACGGCGGTGGAGATTTCGGAAATCGCGGCAGCCTGCTGGCGCGCGCCTTCGCTGATCGTTCCGATCTCCTGATCGATGGTTTGAATATTGCTGCGGATCTCGGTCATGTAGCGGCCGGAACTTTGCACCAGATCGACACCACGCTGAATGGCATCGGCCGAATTGTGGATGAGCCCCTTGATTTCGCTGGCGGCTGCGGCAGAACGCTGGGCCAGTTCGCGCACTTCCTGCGCCACGACCGCAAAGCCCTTGCCTGCCTCACCGGCACGGGCCGCCTCGACACCGGCATTCAGCGCCAGAAGGTTGGTCTGGAAAGCAATATTATCGATGACGCCGATGATCTGGACGATCTGGCCGGACGAGGCCTCGATGTGCTGCATGGCATCGACCGTGTCTCGCATGATGGTTTCGGACATCTCGGCGCTCTTGCGGGCACCCGCAGTCATGCCGGTGACCGTGCGCATGCGGTTGGTGGTTTCTTCCAGCGTCGTCGTGACTTCGCTCAGAGCAGCGGAAGCCTCTTCCAGCGAAGCGGCCTGCCGTTGCGTGCGTTCTGCCAGCTCTTCCGCGCCGGCGCGCAATTCGCTGGCACCGTTAGAGACCGTGAGAACCGTGGAACCGACGCCGCGCATGGTGGAGCCGAGCGCCAGAACGGAGCGGTTATAGGCCTCGCTGAGAGGCTGCAGCTCAGCGGCGAAGCGTGCCGCGATCTGATAGGTCAGGTTCCCGGCAGAGAGTTCATTCAAGGCGCGACCGAGTTCGGACACGGCAAAATCCACCGCCCTGGCGCGCTCTGCATCAAGCGCGTGGCGTTCCTGATCTTCCTTCCAGCGAAGTTCGGCCTGCTGCTGGCGCGCTTCTGCATCTTCCCGTGCCTTGCGGGCATGATTTTCCATGGAGGCCACAATCGCTCGGCTCAACTGGCTAATTTCATCGCGACCCGTTGTGGGCGCCAGCATTTCGCTGGCTTCATCCCGTGCATGACGCTCGACGACCCGGACCATCTGGCGCAGCGGACGCACCACGCCAAGCAGGGTGACGCCGCTGAGGATAAGCGTCAGGACGACAGAACCAATTGCAGTTCCTGCGGCGACCTGCAACTGCCACAGATGAGCGGCTGCCATCTCTTGTGCCAATTGACGGATTGCAGCCAGTTCTGCGATCTCTGCCTCCTGAATGACCTGAATGCGCGCCGTGGTCTTGGCAAACCATACCTTGGCATCAAGGCCGGTCAGCACACTCTCGCCATTCGCCTGCAGCATCTGCTGGCGGAAGCGCTCGATCAGCGCCGCATCTGCGCTATCCTTGAAGACATTGAGGCTGGCACCTGCAAGTTCAGGATCAAACTTGGAGAATTCGCGCAATAGAACATCGCCTGCACCGTGGAAGCGCGCAAAGGTCATGTATTGCTCTGGCTGAATGCGCCCCGCCGTCAGGAAACCATTGCCCATGCCGCGTTCCTGACCCGCAATTTCCTTGGCCAGCGACAGATTGAGAGACGCCTGCAAACGGCTGACGAGGTTGCCTTCCGCTCCTGAAAGCGTCAAACGACGCGTGGCATCCAGAAGATCGCCCACGAAGCCCGTGTAATAGGCAAAGGCTTGCGGTGGCGTCGTTGTCAACTGATCCACCCCGCTGCGCAAGCTCTGAATCTCGCCGATCGCTCGGCTGATCTGCGCTGCAGTTTCAGATTTGACGCCAAACGCGCCCAGTTCGCCGACGATCTCCGCCAGCTTCGGCAGCGCCTTGTCCGTCTCCTGCCGGGCTGCAGCCACCTCATCGCGGTTGGATTTGCCCTTCGAGCCCAGAAAGCCAGCCGTCTGGCCGCGCTCGACCTGCAATCTCTGCACGCTTCGGCTGATGATTTCCATATTGACCGTGGCCGCAGCAATCTGCTTCGACATCTGATAGGAGTGGAGCTTATCAACCACAAGATGCCAGGCCAAGACCGTGACGGCGGCAAGCGGAATCAACGCACAGATGCAAAGCCGCACGGCGATGGACAAATTGGAAAAGCGCATGGTCGAACTCCTGAGATTGCCCTCAAGGTTGCATTACGTATTAAATTTTTATTTAAATCTAATGTTGCTATTTCTTACCCATCACATCTTCCTGTTTTTTGTCATTAAATAGGAAGCTTCAGTTTTCGCCTCATCTTAAAGCGTAAATCATTGATTGAGTGTCGTATTTCTGATGGAACTACTTTCTCGCCGAATAACGCGCTGCTGCGACACAGAAAATCACACCTGTGGTTGCTACGAGCATGGACCAGGACACGGCTTCGCCCAACAACAGCGCCGCCAGCAGCAATCCGAAGAAAGGTTGCAGAAGTTGCAGCTGACCGACGGATGCCGTGCCGCCTTTCGCCAGCCCGTGATACCAGAAGATGAAGCCCACCAGCATGCTGAACACGGTGACATAGCCAAGCCCTGCCCAGGCCGCGGCAGGCACCGAAGTCAGATCCTGCGGCCAGGTGAAAAGGCAAAGCAGCGCCATGGGCGGCAGCGAAAGCACCAGCGCCCAGCAGATGACCTGCCAACCGCCAAGCCTGCGGGCCAGCTTGCCGCCTTCCGCATAGCCAAGGCCACAGACGATGACGGCGGCGATCATCAATAGATCCCCTTCCAGCGAGGCGTGGCCGCCATTCGACAGCGCGAAGCCCACAACCAGCAGGCTGCCGAGCATGGAGAACAGCCAGAACAGCGGCTTTGGCCTCTCACCCCCGCGCAGCACGCCAAAGGCGGCGGTCGCCAGTGGCAAAAGCCCGATGAACACGATGGAATGGGCCGAGGAAATGGAGCGCAGTGCCAGCGCGGTCAGCAGCGGAAAGCCGATAACGACACCGAGCGCGATGACGGCAAGCGACAGGAGGTCCGAACGCTTCGGCCTCTTCTGACGCAGGATGACGAGCAGCAGCGCCGCCAGCACGGCTGCCATGGCGGCACGCGCCGAGGTGACGAAGAGCGGCGGCAGGCCCAGCACGGCCAGACGGGTGGCGGGTAGAGAGCCGCTGAAGATGATGACCCCGATCAGCCCGCTGACCAGGCCATCCGTGGATCCTGTTCGAATTGTTGGTGCTGCTGCTTTCATCGTCTCATCCTTTTTGCTTGAGCATAGGCAGGATGGACTGGCGCAGACAGGCACACAGCCATACAATTGCATCAAACTGTATTGCCGACACGCCCCATACGGATTGATGAATTGGCTGTTCCATTGACATCACCACCACTTGGCCGCACCGAGCAGGTGATGGCGGATATTCGAAACCGCATTGCCGCGCGCGCACTGACGCAGGGCGACAGGCTGCCCTCCATTCGGGGACTTGCTGCAAGCCTTGGTGTTTCGCCTTCCACGGTGGTGGAAGCCTATGACCGGCTGGCGGCGGAGGGGCTGATCCGGGCGCGGGCCGGTTCCGGCTTTTTCGTGGCCGCCAATCCGCTCGCGCCCATGCCGCTTGCGGCGCGCGATGCCGCCCCCGGCCTGCGCGAGGTAGATCCTTTCTGGGTTTCCCGCCAGTCTCTCGATGCCGATGACGAAAGCCCGAAGCCCGGTTGCGGCTGGCTGCCAGCCGACTGGATGCCGCAGGCTGCTCTTCGCCGCGCGCTTCGCAACGTGGCGCGGGCGGAAGATGCCGTGCTCCTGAACTATGGCCGCACGCAGGGCGATTTCGATCTGCGGCGATTGCTGGCGCGGCGCGCGGCGGAGGAAGGGCTGGCGCTCGACCCCGCCAACATCATGCTGACCGGCTCCGGCAGCCAGTCGATCGATCTCATCTGTCGGCTATTGCTGAAACCGGGCGATACGGTTCTCGTCGACGACCCCTGCTATTTCAACTTCCGCGCTCTGCTGAAGGCGCATCAGGCGCAGGTGATCAGCGTTGCGATGACGCCAGCGGGACCGGATCTTTCCGCGTTCGAAAACGCCTTGCAGGCTGAGAGGCCCCGCCTCTATCTCACGAATTCGGCCCTGCACAATCCAACCGGAGCAACGCTCTCGCCGCCGGTGGCGCATAGACTGCTGAAGCTGGCAGAGGCCCATGACCTGCTTATTCTGGAGGACGATATCTTTGCCGATTTCGAGCCGGAGCCTTCCGTGCGGCTCGCGGCGCTGGATGGGTTAAACCGAGTGATCCGCATTGGCAGTTTCTCCAAGACACTCTCCGCGTCGCTGCGCTGCGGCTATATCGCGGCACGTTCCGAGTGGATCGAAGGACTGGTGGACCTGCAGATCGCCGCACAATTTGGCGGACCAAGCCCGATCGTGACGCATGTGATCAGCGAGGTTCTGACCGGCGGCAGCTATCGTAAACACATGGAAGAGGTGCGCCGCCGCCTTGCCCGCACCCGCCGCAGTGTGGGCGCACGACTGACCAAGCTCAGCATTGAGCCATGGCTTGAACCACGCGGCGGCTTTTATCTCTGGTGCCAACTGCCGGAAGGTGTTTCCTCCACCGCCCTTGCCCAGCAGGCGATGGCAGAAGGCGTCGTTCTGGCACCGGGCAATGTGTTCAGCGCAGCGCAAACCGCCAGCCGCTTCATGCGCTTCAACGTGGCGCAAATGGGCGATGAAAGAAGCTGGCAGGTGCTGGAGCGAGGATGCGGGAAGACTTAGAGACGGACGTTAACGTCCGTCACGCTGATTTCCTGCCCGTGAATGGAGCCATAGATACCAGCGGGAACCACCAATGAATATTTGAGCTCCTGGCCACTGCGACCAGTATAGGGCGCATCCAACAGCAAGTTCGCACGGCCTCTGAACGCACCATCTTCTGCAACATCAAAGGTTGAGCCATCCACTTCCATGGCGACGAATGCTACACCTTCGACCTTCTGCTCCAGCTCGTGCCAGGCCTCAAAATCGTGAATATCTATTTCGCGAACTCGTTCGGCTATTAAGGTCCGGTCAACGTCAGTCGCCATATCAGCACCACTCCGTGAAGCCGCCTCATGATGGCTCTGGGGGGTTAAGGATGTCCTTACACTACGGCCGGAAATAGCCACTGAACTTGCCTTTCTCAAGGCTTGATTGCCCAAATACTTGTTTCGTGTCTTCACGTTTTCGCCATGGACTACAATATCTGAATTTGATCGAGACTGGAGTCCGAATCTGCATCGCCCCTTGCCAGTCGAGACGCGAAAGTTGGAACCTGTTGCTTTCGAGTTCTTCTTTGCCATCAAGCATTCCGATTCGAATAAGTGCGCGCGAGATTGCGGCCGATTCCGTCCAGCCCACCCATCAGGCGCGATTCATCAATCCCCATTATGCCGAGCACGGAGCGGAAGAAGGGTTTTTCACTGGCGGGAATGTCGAAGGTCTCGTATTGCGCGATCGCCTTGTTGCGCGCCGGATCAGGAAGCCAAGCTTCTACTGGATGCGAATGGACGCTGAAGACGCCTTGCTGCGCGGTGATGCGGGATGCGCGCGGCGGCACACGTACCAAGACAACGTCAGCCATATCCTCGTCGAAGGGCTTGAAGTCAGACTTCAACTTGATCCCCGTCAAGGTCGTTCGAATCATGTGGATGCGGGCATTGGCTGGACTTTTCTCGTCTTCGCAAGCGAACCATGCCGCCACCAACGGGTTCGTGGACCAATCCAGCAGACGTGTGGGCAGCCCATGATGCTGCGCCAGCGCCAGAAGCTCCATATCAGTCGTGATTTCAGAATGGAAACGAAGCGCTTCTGCCTTGAATTCATCGAACCACGTTCGCTCATCGTCCCGGCGATATCCAAGCGGTCCAGTCTTGTTCGAACGCCCTACACCCGGAACCAATGGCCACGAGGCATCATCCTGACCACGAAAAATCCAGCGGTGGTCGGTCTTTCCAGATACACTTTCAATGAAATCAAACCAGTACTGACTGGGGGTAAGTGGGCCGGACACGCATGCACCATGGCTGCAAAATTCAACTATGAGGCACAATCGAACATGCGCAGCCGATTCGCAAGTAAATCTTCACCTATACTTGCGAACGGCTGAGACTCATCTTTTTATATTAAATACTCATCACGTGCTCACATATTTCCGCCAGTCGTGGCTCTCCCTGAAGCCCAGCATGTCGCGGATTTTGCGGTTGCTGATCGGTGCGCCGAATTCTTCCAGTTCGCCGGTGATGGGTGTTCCCGGCGCATGCTTGGAAAGAAATTCCCGCGTTGGCTCGGTGGCAGTAATCGTATCATTGACGGCGTTGAACACCTGAAAGCCCAAGCCATCTTTCTCGATGCACAGATGCACGATCTGGCCGAGATCACGCGCATCGATATAGCTCCAGGCATTGCGTTTGCGCATGGGCGGATTGGCGAGATATTCCGGGAACTTCGCATAATCTTCCGGTGAAACGACATTGCCGATCCTGAGCGCATAGACATCCGCCTTGAAGCGCATGGCAAAAGCGCGGGCCGTTTTTTCGTTCACCACCTTGGAGAGGCCGTAACTATCCATTGGATCTACGTCATAGTCTTCGGTCAGCGGAAACTCGTGGTAATCCTTATCGCCTTCCGCAAAGCACACGCCATAGGTGGTTTCGCTGGAGGCGACCACGACCTTGCGGATCCCGAGCTTCATGGCCGCTTCGATGACATTATAGGTGGAAACGGCATTGGCCGCGAAAGTGGTGTTATCCGGCTGGATGAGAATGCGGGGCACGGCGGCGAAATGCACCACGGCATCCACCTTCGGCACACCCTCGCCCGTTTCCAGACCTTCGAAGCCGAAGTGCTGGGACAGCGCGTTGAACACCTCGCCGGAATTGGTGAGATCGGTGATCAGCGTCGGCACGGATTGATCCGGAAACGGCTTCAGATCGAGGTTCAGAACCGTGTGACCCTGCTCGAGCAGATAGGGAATGGCATGCCGCCCCGCCTTGCCGCTGCCGCCGGTGAAGATGATCCGCTTGCCCATAAGTAATCCTCCGCTGATATGCGCGGACAGAGATAGGGTGTGGTGGGCGGAAATGGAATGGGTATGTTCAGTTGCTTGTCAGCCTTTGCCATTCGGTATCGAAAGCAAATCGCAGTTCAGCCGCCTCCTCGTCCGGCAAGGAACGAGTCATCTGCGGGAACAGCATCTGGTGATAGGCGCGCTTCTTCCGATCCCATGGCATGGATTGCGCTGCCCGCATTTCTGCCAGAACAGCGTTCAGTTTGCTGCGGACCCTATCGGGATTGGGCTTATAGGAGGCAGGTTCCTGGGGAAACAGGTCCGCCTGCGTACCGAACAAGTCAAGTTGGGCTCTGCTCATCACTTATGCCGTCTCAGTATCTGATCGAGTCCCATTGTCCTCGCCCGCGTCGGCATTTTCAAGGCCGAGCAGCGGCTTATCCAAGATGCGCTGGAGGAGATCGGCCTGGCTTGGTTCCAGACGAACCAGACGACCCAGAACATGAAGCAGGTTCATAAGATCGCTGGTGTATTCGGCAAGCCAATGATCCGGCTGGATTTTGTCCAGCGGCGACGGCGGGCGGCGGTCGCCGATGATCGGACGGGAACGGTCCAGCTTGCGATAGCTGAACCATTGCCGCAGCACCTGCTTGCCGGACACTTCATAGTCCCAGACTTCAGGGGAAACGTTGTCGATAAAGCCCTTGCCGATGATGAGCCTGCGGTGTTCCGGCTGGTAATCGATCACATCCGGCAGCGGCTCCGGCGCGCCGGGAATGGCGCCACCGGCGGGAATGCGCGGCGCATCCGCAGGCGGTAGACGCGGCGGCCCTTTGGGGCGGCCACTTGCGGGATCGGCAAAGCGCTCGCCATAGCAATGCAGCCAGATCACCTCGCGGCCCAGCGCCACTGCCTCGAAGAACAGATCTGCATCCGCTGTCAGCGGCACGCGAAGACCGGGCTGGACGAGATCATCCCTGAACCGTGTGGTGAAAGCCGGATGGGCGAGCGTGGCGGCGATATAGGCCATGACATCGGCAGGTGTCACCTCCTGCCCATAGGCATCGGCGAGGAAGGCGAGAATTTCCGGGCGGATATTGGACTGGCTGGCAGCGGCATCGCGCCAGAGCGGCATCACGCGACCGCCGAAGGAGCCTTTGTAGTGGTCAAGGTCGGGAATGGATGCCGTCAAGGACACCGCTGGTCCTGACGATGGCGCAGCGCGTTCCAGCGCCGTCAGAAATATCTGGTTAGGGGAGTAGCCGTCCCAAAGGGAGGGGTTGGACTGATTGATAACTCGGGAGTCAGGAATAATCCATTGGCGATCATAGCTGCGAAAGGCATAGCGCACCGGTTGGACGATCGTGCCAGTCTCATTGATGATCGGTGTCAGTCGGTCCTCATGGCCGCGCAGCCCTGCCTTCAATTCCTTGCGGATGTGCTTGTCGCCCGGCTGACCGTTTCTCAGATGTGGATGAAACAGCACCTCCTTGCGCGCCTCATCATTCTCGGCCACCAGCGCATCCCAACGGCGGGCAAGGCTTTCCTTATCCGGCGCGATGACCCAGGTGCGACCGGGCATGACGCCCGATCCGTCATAGACAAAGAAGCTTTTCAGCGGCGGCATGTCGGCCCAGGCGCCGGTGGCTTCCGGCAGAAAGGCATCCCGCCAGCCATCGGGGCATTCCACCCAGTCCGCCCCGTCCAGCGACAGGGTTTCGAGCGCCTTGAACTTTTCCTCACGCCGCCCCGCCGGCAGCGGCCTGTAGCGGACATTTGCGGGTTTCGCGGCATTCTTGCCGAGCTTCTTGGCGGCAATGACGATGCAGACCGGCTGTTGCACGCCCTGAAAGATACGCGTCGCCACCTCCGGCTGATGGCCTTCCGGCGAACAATCAATGACCCAGATATTGGTGGCGTTGCGGCGCAGATCCTCGCGCATCTTCTGGAAGCCCGGACCGTTGAGGAAACCGGCCACCGTGATATAGCAAATCACACCTTCCTCATCCCTATCGGGCGTGCCGGTCGCGGCATAATTGCCCGTGCCGAACACCTTCCAGGTGGCCCAGCGCCAGAAATAGACATAGAGGTTTTTCAGGTGCTTGGTATGGGCGGAAACACCCCATTCCACCGGCGGACGCCACCAATCCATGGGCGCGTTCATATTGCCGCCGGAACCGGCCTCGATCCAGCCGCCGCGCCCTTCCGCCTTTTCCTTATAGGGTGGATTGCCGATGACCACCGTGATCGGCTGGCCCTTCTTGATGGCATTGGCCTCCTTGCGCGAGGTAGCAATCGGCTGCATGACCTGAGGCAGCCATTCATCCTCGACATAAGGATTACCCAGCGTATCGGTGATGAACAGTTTCAGCGGCGGCAGCGTGGCGGACTTGCCCTCGCCCACCACCATCAGTTCCTGGAACTCGGCAATCAAGCGAAGCTGCGCCACGGCAAAGGGGCCGAATTGCAGCTCGAAGCCGATCAGCCGCTGGGCAGCTGCGCTGATGGCAGCGGGAACGGCCCCCTCGCCCATGTCGCTTGCCACCGTTTCGGCGATCTTGCGCAGCACGCCCAGCAGGAATGTGCCCGTGCCGACTGCGGGGTCAGCGACCGTGACATCGGATGAGGCAAGGCCGTTCACGCGCTCGAACAACGGGCCGCGCAGGACTTCGTCCACCATGCGCACCATGGCATTCACCACTTCCGGCGGCGTGTAATAGGAGCCGGTGCGCTTGCGCAGCGTATTATCGTAAACCTCCAGAAAGTGCTCATAGAAATAGAGCCAGGCATCGGGGTCTTTTTTGCCGACCTCCCGCCAGTTCACCGCATCCAGCACCCGCGCCATGGTGTCGAGCGAGGTTTTCAGCGCGGTGCGATTGTCCGGGTTGTCGGTGAGCAGCCCCAGCGCCGTGCCGATCAGCGAATTGGATTTCTTCAGATCAGAGGCCGCGTGTTCAATGCCCTGATTGAGCGGAATTTCGCGGGTGCGGGCAATCAGCAGGCCGAAAGTCACGGCCTGAGCGTAACCATCGGCAAACTGCGCGTCATCGGCCTGCGGAAACAGGAGCTTACGCCAGTCCTGCGCCAGACCGCTCAAGGCCACATTGCCACGCGCCAATTGCTCACTCACCTCGTCGCGCAGCAGGCGGCAAAGCCGTGCGCTGACTTCTGCCAGTCGGCGGGGATTTTTCGGCGCCTGCGGCGTCCAGGTGAAGAAATCCGAAAAGAGTGTCAGCAAAGCACCGGGAGCGCGAACCGCCTTGCCATCCGTTTCCAGATCGCCCTCAAGCCGCACGATTGAGCCCTGAAGCTCTCCGTCTCTCCAGAGCGAAAAGCTCATGCCATCCGTGTAAAGCAGGTTGGGCAGGGATTTCAGCCGGTTCCACTGATCCTTGTCATGGCCCTGAAAGCGGCGCGGGTCCGCACCCTTGCCGGGTGCCTTGACCTCGATGAAGCCGGTGAGCGCCTTGCCGAAAGTGACGGCATAGTCAGGCCGCGTCATGATATCGGAAAGACTTGTCTCGCCGATCAGGGAAACAGCATTGTCAGGATAGCCCAGAAGTTCGACCAACCCGCCAATCATCACCTCCAATGGTCCCCGAAGCTGATCCTCCGGCGCACCGCTGACCACCGGGCTCGACAGCTTTTTCGAGACCGTGTGGCCAAAGGTCGAGACAACACTATCCAATGAGTTTGACGGCATCTGATTCCCCTTCGGACATCACCATAGGTAGCAAATTGATGAAAACAATTGCTATTTTTCGTTATGAGGGTGAACTCTCCACCCACTCCCCCATGACGAAAATCAATGTGTGGCGGTGGAAATAGGATAGCGTGCTTCTCAACACAGCCGAGGAGACGCAAGCCCGATGGAACGCACGACGGAAGACCGGGTGAAGGTGCTGCTGCTGTTTCTGGCGGTCGGCGGGCTCATTGTCGGCCTTGCGCTTCAGTTCGTGCTGGGGCGGGCGGATCTGGCGCAGCTCTGTTGGAGCGCCGCCACGCTTCCGGTGCTGGCGGCGCTTGCTCTCGAAATCATCCGCAGCCTTGCCCGCGGCGAGGTGGGGCTGGATGTGGTGGCCGCACTTTCCATGTCGGCGGCGCTTCTGTTCGGCGAGGCGCTGGCGGCCAATATCGTCGCCATCATGTATACGGGCGGCACGTTTCTGGAGGCTTTCGCGGAGGGGCGTGCAAGGCGAGAGATGCGCGATCTTCTGGCGCGGGCTCCCCGCAGCGCCACGCGTTATCATGACGGGAGCTTGCAGGAGATTTCCGTCGATGAAGTCATTCCCGGAGACCGGCTGCTGATCCGTCAGGGCGATGTGGTGCCTGTCGATGGGCATCTGGCAGAGGGAACGGCTTATCTCAACATGGCGGCGCTGACGGGGGAATCCCTGCCAATCTCACTTGAACCCGGAGCCGAGATTTTGAGCGGTTCCACCAATGCGGGCCACGCCTTCGATATGGTGGCAACGGAGGCCGCGAAAGACAGCACCTATGCCGGCATTGTGCGGCTGGTGGAACAGGCCCAGCGCTCCAAGGCACCCATGTCGCGGCTTGCCGATCGCTTCTCCATCGGCTTTCTGGCCGTCACGGTTCTGATAGCCTTCGCCGCCTGGTGGGCAACGGGAGACCCCATTCGCGCCGTCGCCGTACTGGTGGTTGCTACCCCCTGCCCGCTCATTCTCGCGGTTCCGGTGGCGCTGGTGGCAGGCCTTTCGCGCGCGGCGCAGTTCGGCGTTCTCATCAAGGGCGCGAAACCCTTGGAAAGCATGGCGCGTATTCACACGCTGGTGCTGGACAAGACCGGCACGCTGACGGACGGGCGGCCGCAGATTACGCGCATTCACGCAGAGGCCGGCTATAGCGAAGACGATGTTCTGCGGCTGGCCGCTTCGCTGGACCAGCTTTCCAAGCACCCGATGGCGCAGGCGCTGGTGGCAGCCGCTGAGGCACGTGGACTGGTGCTTCACCTGCCCGCGCAGACGGAAGAAGTGCCGGGCGAAGGCGTGGTGGGCATGCTGGAGGGCAAACCGGTTTTCGTGGGCGGCCATGGTTTCGTGACGGCGCGAACGGGGGATGCGACCCTTGCCATTCCGGCCACGGAAGCGGGTTCCGTGCTGGTGGCCGTGGGTGTTGGGCAAAGGCTTGCCGGAACAATTCTGATGGCTGATCCGGTGCGGGCCGATGCAAGGGCGATGCTGCGGGGGCTTCGAGATGAAGGCGTGAAGCGGCTGGTTCTTGCCACCGGCGACCGCGCCGCCGTGGCAGAGCGCATTGCCGGGGACCTCGGGCTCGATGCCATCCATGCGGAGCTTTCGCCCGACCGGAAGGTTCAGATTGTGCTGGAAGAGCGCAAGCGTGGACCCGTGATGATGGTGGGCGATGGTGTGAATGATGCGCCCGCCCTTGCGGTGGCAGATGTGGGCGTGGCCATGGGCGCACGCGGGGCGGCAGCCTCTGCCGAAGCCGCCGATGTGGTGCTGCTCGTGGACCGCATAGACCGGCTGCGCCTGGGCATTGTGATTGCCAAACGCGCCCGCGCCATTGCTCTGCAAAGCGTGATGGTAGGCATAGGCCTTTCCGTTGTCGCCATGCTGGCCGCCGCGTTTGGCTATCTCCAGCCGGTTCAGGGCGCACTATTACAGGAGGCAATTGACGTTGCGACCATTCTCAACGCCTTGCGGGCGTTGAGGATTCCGGTGCCCGTCGAGGGGGCGGTCACTCACCGAGCGACTTGATCAGCGCGTAGGTCGCGCGGATTCTGGCCTCATTCGGATAGTTGCGGTTGGCCAGCACCACGATGCCGAGCTTCTTTTCGGGAAGTATCGCCACATAGCCACCAAAGCCATTGGTGGAGCCCGTCTTGTTGAGGATCACGCCCTCACCCTGCTTTGCAGGCGTGGTCAGCTTCTCAACCGGTTGCGGCTTCAAAATGAAATCCGGGCTGTTGCCTGCCACCATCTGGTCGAGCTTCACCGGCCAGGGATACTCCTCCCAGACCATGGCCTGAGAGAAATAGGCCGTCTGGAGCTGACCGGTTTTCGTGCGGGCAATCGCCTTTTGCAACTCGCCGGAAATGGAGCCTGTGCCGAGTTCCGCATCGAGGAAGGTCAGCATATCACTGGCGGAGGATTTTACGCCGTAGGCTTCGGCATCAGCCAAGCCCTTGCCGACGCGGATGGGCTGATTGGCCTTGTTGTAACCGTAGGCATAGAGCTTCATCTGGCTCTGCGGAACAGTGATGAAGGTGTTCTTCAGCCCCAGTGCCGGGAAAAGCGTACCTTCGGCGGCTTTCGCATAGGGCATGCCCATGGCTTTCGCGCTGATATGGCCCAGCATGCCGATGCTGACATTGGAATAGCTGCGCGCGCCGGGGTTGGCGGGCTTCCAGTCCTTCATCCAGTCCACAAGGCCGTTCACATCGGAAACAGAATCCGGCACCTGCAAGGGCATGCCGCCCGTGTGGTGGGTGGCAAGATCCATCAGTGTCAGATCATCGCCGATCCGGCACGTATCGGCGCAAAGGTGATGCGCAACCTTATCTTCCAGCTTCAGCTTGCCGCGCTGTTCGGCCAAGGCGGCTAACGTGACATTGAACAGCTTGCTGATCGAGCCGAGCTCGAACAGTGTTTCCGACGTTACCTCGCGGCGGTCGGCGCGGGAGGCCAGACCAGTCGCGTAGAATTCGTGGGTGCCGTTGCGGGTAATCCCGACGATAAGGCCGGGAATATCATACTGCTTCACCACCGGCTGGAACGCGGCTGCCGCCTTTGCCTGAAAGTCATCGGCTTGTGCGAAGGAGGCCGAGGCAAAGGCCACGGCAAGGGTTACAGACGCCAGCGGCAGATTTCGCATATGCACATACTCCAATTTACGACAGGAGCAGTGATCAGGTTTATAGGCGAAGTTGTGGCGTATGGGCAAAGAACGGGCCGATTCATCTGCTTTGCCCTACCGTACCTCTAGACCAGAAGAGGTACTATGTTACCGCACGCCGCCTGCTATCGACGGCCTATTACACGGCCCGGATCATCAATATAGCAAATGACCGTCGATGCAACCATAAGGGCAAGGTAAGAGAAGGTCAGTCTCCAGAACGTATCCCAGGACACAACCTCTATACCCCAAAAGCACAGAGTGAGGATAATGCCGAACACAACGGTGGAAAGAACACAAAGGGGGCGAAGGACTTTTATGATACGCGAAATCATTAGCATCTCCATGCGCACTAATATAGCGCAGCGCAGCGTGTTTTTTATACCATAGGATGCAGAGGGAGTGAATAGGTGGCAATGCGAGATCCCATTCAAAAAGGCGGCCCGCAAGCCCCTTGCCCTCAATTCGTCCTGGCGTTTTCGCCAACCGTCAGCGGCCATTCCACGAGGTAATCCTCGAAATCGTCCACATCCACCTCTTCTTCCGAAATGGTGCGGCCTTGCGCGGAGATGCCAGCCTGATGCACCGTTTCGGGATCGCCGGAGACGAGCGGATGCCACCAATAGAGATCCAGCCCGTCGCGCACCAGCCGGTAGCCGCAGGTGGGCGGCAGCCAGTGGATTTCCCGCACGCTCTGGGGGGTCAGCTGAATGCAATCCGGCACCGTGGCCTGACGGTTTTCATAGTCCGAGCAACGACAGCTTTCCCCATCCAGAAGACGGCAGGCGATGTTGGTAAAGGCCACCTCGCCCGTGTCCCAATCCTCCAGCTTGTTGAGGCAACAGAGGCCACAGCCATCGCACAGGCTTTCCCACTGCTCTTGCGTTAACTGATCCAGCGATTTCACTTTCCAGAAAGGATTTTCCATCTTGTCTTTTCTTGGCCACGGCAGGCATAATTTAGCCGATAAGGATCGGTTTGACAGTCGAGTTAAGGGTGCATTCACCATTTGTCGGCCATTGCTGGCGAAAGGCGTTGCCCTTGGCTTTTGGTCCTTCATGAGGAAGGCGTCAAGCAAAACGGTTGCTCAACAGGAATTCCGACGTGCAGGACGATCCCGATCCGAGACAGCCAGATGCGCGAGAAGACAAGCGTCGCCGCAGGCGCCACCTTCTGCTGCGGATCGACAGCTGGATCGATTCCACCGTCTGGAACCTTGGTTTCAAGCTTTCCGAGATCTGGGAAGAGATTACCATCTTCTCCCGCAAATTTCGCGTTCGCGGCTGGAAGCGTGTGATTGTGGAAGTGGCCGATGAGGGCCTGACCTTCGGCACGGCGGGCTTTGTGCTGCTTCTGGCGCTGGCCATGCCCGCCTTCGAGGAAACCAAGGAAGACTGGCGCTCCCGCGGCGATTTTGCCGTGACCTTCCTCGACCGCTACGGCAATGTGGTGGGCCATCGCGGCATCATTCACGAGGATTCCGTTCCGATCGACAAGTTGCCGGACCATCTGGTGAAGGCGGTTTTGGCCACCGAAGACCGGCGTTTCTTCGACCATTTCGGCATCGATTTCTTCGGTCTGGCGCGCGCCATGAGCGAAAACGCCCGCGCAGGCGGGGTGGTTCAGGGCGGTTCTACACTCACGCAGCAGCTGGCCAAGAACCTGTTCCTGACCAATGAACGCTCGCTGGAGCGCAAGATCAAGGAAGCCTTCCTGGCGCTTTGGCTGGAGGCGAACCTTTCCAAGAAGGAGATCCTGCGGCTATATCTGGACCGCGCCTATATGGGTGCCGGTACGTTTGGTGCTGCCGCTGCGGCGCAGTTCTATTTCGGCAAGAGCATTACCGATGTGAATCTTGCGGAAGCGGCCATGCTGGCGGGTCTCTTCAAGGCACCGGCCAAATATGCCCCGCATGTGAACCTGCCTGCCGCCCGCGCCCGTGCAAACGAGGTTCTAACCAATCTGGTGCAGAGCGGCATGATGACCGAAGGTCAGGTGGTCGCTGCTCGCCGCAACCCGGCAAGCGTGATTGACCGCGCCGAGCTTGCTGCCCCCGATTACTTCCTCGACTGGGCGTTTGACGAAGTGCAGCGGCTGGCGGATGAAGGCAAGATCAAGAAGCACTCGCTCATTGTGCGCACCACCATCGACATAGGCCTGCAACAGGCGGCGCAGGAAGCGGTGGAAAGTTCGCTTCGTGAATATGGCGAAAGCTACAAGGTGAAGCAGGGCGCGCTGGTGATGATCGAGAATAGTGGCGATGTGCGCGCCATGGTGGGTGGGCGTGACTATGGCGAAAGCCAGTTCAACCGCGCCACCAAAGCACTGCGCCAGCCGGGTTCATCGTTCAAGCTCTACACTTACGCGTTGGCCATGGAGAATGGCTTCACGCCCGATACCATGATTTCGGATGCGCCGATTACCTGGAACAACTGGTCGCCGCAGAACTATGCCCGCTCCTACAAGGGCCGCGTGACCATGCTTTCCGCTATGGCGCAATCGCTCAACACGGTGCCCGTTCGCCTTGCCAAGGAGAAGCTGGGCGTGAAACCCATCGTCGAACTGGCCAAGGCCATGGGTGTTTCGACACCCTTGCGCAGCGACAAGACCGTGCCGCTTGGCACATCGGAAGTTACGGTGCTGGATCAGGCCACCGGCTATGCGGTGATGCCCGCCGGAGGGTTGGAAGCCCGCCGCCATGCCATTGCGCAGGTCAGCGATTACGAGGGCGAGATCCTTTACGATTTCAACCGCGACGAGCCGGCGGCAAAGCGGATTGTTTCGGAACAGGCGGTTTCCTCCATGAACCGCATCCTGACGCAGATCCCGGTGATTGGTACCGCCAAGCGCGCCGCTCTCGAAGGCGGCATCGTGACCGGCGGCAAGACAGGGACATCCCAGAGCTACCGCGATGCCTGGTTCATCGGGTTTACCGGCAATTACACAACCGCCGTCTGGTTCGGCAATGACGACTTTACCTCGATGAACGACATGACCGGTGGCTCACTTCCGGCCATGACCTTCAAGAAGCTGATGGATTACGCCCATCAGGGCATCGAGCTGAAGCCTATTCCCGGTATCGACAACCCGCTTCCGCGTGGCAACCACGCGCCCGGACTGCCGGTTGCCAGTGCCAAGGAAGCGGCAAACGCCAAGCCGAACGGCATGGCGCAACTCGTGCGGCCCCGTTCGCTTTCTGCCGACAGCACCCGGATCCTGCGACGGATTTCGAAGGATTTGAGCGACGCCGCACCCCTGCCCTCTGCGCAGAAAGTGGTAGAAGCGAGTGTTCGCGGCAGTATCGAGGACAAGCCAAACCAGACGGTGAAGAGACTGCCTTGAGGCTTAAAGCTCCCAAAGTCTTTCCGGCGCATACCGGACAGACTCCGAGTTTCGCATTGGAAGCTTTTTGCCGCGCGTTTGCTGAACGTCGCTTTCTTTCCGCCTCAGAAATTCGGAGAACGCTTTTCGCGGAAAGCGGCCATGCCTTGGCGCTGGGCGGCGCTGCCATAGAGCGCGTGACCAGATGAGGCGGTTCGGTACTTCGCCTGCGCGGCTAATGACCAGACGATAGCCGCTCTCGCCCGGTTCCGGCGCATTGGCGAAGGCGTGATATTCCCCGAAGGGCGTGTGGCTGATGGCATTCGAGGAGCCCGGAAAAGGCGTATCGCCATCATCGAACCGGGCCGTAACAGCGTGGTTCGAGGGCTTGATCACGTCGATCTTCACGCCTTTCAGTGTGAGCCAGGGCGAAACGACCGAAAGCGTGATGACACAAAGTGCCCAGACAGACGGCTGCTGAAGAACCGGCTGCCCCTGATCGTGGATGAGCGAGAGGGTCTGCGCCCAGAAGAGGGCCAGAAGCGTCCAGCCGGCAAAGCGATGTGTCTTCTCAAACAGGTTATGATAGCGGGCGCGCATGGATGTGACGTGTTTCCACCGCAATGCAGACCGCCGAAGTGGAATACCTTGGCGGCACGCCAGCGAATCCACAGCGGTGAGCTGGTGGGAATGCGGGTGGCGAGCCAGAACAGGAAGTTCACCAGGCGCTGCTGGCGGATGAGAATGCCGAGACTGAAGTTGATCAGCGCCATATTCGCCAGGAATTCGAGGTTGGCCACCCCGTTCTGCATCAGGCTTCCATCCCGCCACCATATAACAGCAAGGACGAAGTTGACGATGGCGACCAGCGCATAGAGGCGGTGGTACTCCATGGCCAGCGGATGGCGGGTGATGCGGCGCAGGTTGAAACTGGCCTGCGGTGTTTCAGTAATTTCGAGAGTCATCCGTGCAGCTCCGAAGCCTGTGCTTCGATATGGTCTTTTGCCATGGAGAGAAGCAGGCGCTTGTCGAGCTTGCCGCGGGGGGGGGGTGAGCGGAAGCGAGGGAAGTGGAAGAATGCAGGAACCGCGAATGACCAGCGTGGCCCCGTGCCCAGCGCGCCCAGTGTTTCCCAGGCCGCCATGTCGAAAGCGATCGAGAGGATCTGCCCGACCTTCCGTCCCGGACAGATGCCGAGATCGCCCGGAGCCGTGAACAGGACATTGGCCAGATTGCCATGGGTGACCTGCACGCCGTTCGGTTGTCCCGTCGTGCCAGAGGTGAACAGCAGAATGCAGCGATCCTCTGGCTTCGGGCGAAGGGCCGCATCCGGAACAGCTGTGAGAGCTTCAGCCTCGAGAACATCCTCGATCACCAGAACGTTTACCGTCTCGAAGGATGGGAGCGCTCCGAAGCAATCGCGCATGGTCAGGACGACCGGCGCGCCGGAAACAGCGGCGACACGGGTGAGGATTTCATCCGGTGCTACGCCGACATGCTGCGGCGCATAGGCCGCTCCCAGCTTCATTGCAGCCACGATGCCGACCACCATGGGAAGAGAGCGCTTGAGATAGAGACCGACAACACTGCCGGGACCAACACCTTTCGCCTGCAGTGCCGCCGCCAGCTTGTTCGAGGCGTGATCCAGCTCGCCATATCACAGCAGGTTCATGCGGCTGGTGGGTGAACCGGAATGCGATGGCTTCCAGCACTGTATGGAAACGCGGGGTAACGGGTTCGCCCCAGCCAAAGGACAGGAAGCGCTACCGATCTTGCCGGTTGAGGGAGGCCAGAAGCGACGAGCCAACGAAATCGTTTCTATCAAGAGCGGGCTGCATGCGATCAAACACAACTTTTGCGGATGATGACCGCGACGTAAGATCTGCCATTACCATCTCCTGAGGTCTATTCTTAAAATATACCTTGCTATTTATATTATTATAGATCCCACGATAACCGGATTTTAGAATATTATTCTATCGAGTTAAATATAGATATATTTCTGATATAAGAATTTATACAAAAATTATATCTAAGAGCATATTTTTACATTTGATGTAAGATGTTTTATACAAGCCCTTCAAACCAGGCGATTGCGAAAAAAGTCAGTGAAGATGTGCAAAGGAAATATACCTGAGAACACAAGACACACACCCTATGCGCGCATAAAAATGTATGACTTTTCCTAGTTTGCCGCCCCTCGACTTCGCGAATGGCGGCATCGTGTAGTATTCAACATTCCGTGATCTCTTCGGTATCTCTTCCTGGGCAGCGACCAAAAAGGCGTTTTTTTCACCGGCGATGGGTGGTAGGGTGAAGACCTGACATTCAAAGGTTGACTTCTGCTTGTTCCGCCTCCCTCTCCTTATCGCACTCAGTCTTTTGATCGCCTTCGGCGGCGGCATATGGTCGACGCTTGTCGCGCTGGACGCGACCGTCGGCTTCGGTGCGATCAGGCTTGGCGCGTGGGAAGCCTTTCCGCAGGCGCAGACCATCAATGCCGACCCCTATGCGAAGGCGCACCGGGCCAATGGCGGCAAGCTGCTTCTGGGCAGTGCCGAGGGCCTGAGCTTTACGGCAAGCGTGGATGATGCAGGCGCGCGCCTGGACGGCAACTGCACCTATGTGATTTCCGGCCAGACGCCGCCTACCCGCGCCTGGACGCTTTTCGTGACAGGCGAGGACCGCCTGCCGCCCTCCCCGGATGCCGAGCGGCCGCAGGCGCTGAATTCACGCATCGTGCTGAGACGGGCCGATGGCAGTTTCGAGGTCACCGTTTCGTCCGGCGCTTTTCCCGGCAACTGGCTTTCCACCACGCCCAACCAGCCGTTTCGCCTTGTGCTGACGCTTCTGGATACACCGACGGCGGGAAGCTCAGGCTTGATCGACCTGACCATGCCGAAGCTGTCAAAGACCGGTTGCAGCCATGCTTAGAGTACTCCTGGCGATCCTGACCGGACTGGTGGGCGCTGCCCTGCTACACCTCGTGATCATCTTCTCGCTGCCCAGTTTCAGCGAGCGGGATGCCCATAGCCAGGTGATGAACGAGGGGCCGGAATTTCGCTTTCACATCGTGGGTGCAAAGCCTGATCGGGCAGGCCTTGCCAAGCAGGATCCGTTCCTGGAAATCGCCGTCTGCGCTTTTGACATCACGGATCAACCGGTGCGCCTGACCTCTGCCAATGGCGTGCCCTTCTGGTCCATGGCGACCTTCGACAGTGCCTCCAACGAGACCTTCAGCATCAATGACCGCACGGCCGCAGACCGGACGCTGGATGTGATCGTGGCAACGCCCGTACAGGCAACGGCGTTGCGCAAGGCGCTCGCGTCAACGCAGGTTCAGCCGATCATCGTGGAGACGGCGCAGGTGGAGGGATATGCCGTGCTGCGCGCACTGGTGCCTCAGCAGAGTTTTCGCGAGGCGGCCCTTCAATTCTTGACCAAGGCTGATTGCAGCCCGATGGAATGGGAATAGATCGTTTCTCTTTTTAACGCGCATGACATGACCGGCCTCAGGCGGGAGGTGGCGCATGCTCGCATGTAAAACACAGCTTCAATGTTTGTCGAAGGCCAGCGCCATCTCGTCCATTTTGCGGTGTGTCAGGTCTTCGATGCGCTCGTAACGCACGCCCATGAAGAAGACCAGTTGCGCCGGGCTTTGAGCCAGACCCGAGGGCTGCATGCGCAACGGGGCCTTGCCCTTGTGGGTTTCACGCCATTTCTTCAGTACGACTATCTCTGCCATGCTCGTCTCCATTGAGGGGATGAGACGGATGAAGGACCAGACAGTTTCACCCTGCCCCTAATCGGGGCTGACGCAACCTCTTGCAAGGCATTTGCGCCGTTCTCTGTTCTGCCGGAAAGAGCCATTTGGCCGGTCCGTCCGGCAAAGCTGTTCAGTGTCGGCCTGACATATCCATTGGGCGCCGACACACGTCTTACGCAGGAAATCCGCAGGTGGTTTCCTTCCCCCTTTCGAAATGCCAAGGCCGGGTTCAAACCGGAATTGCATTTTCGATCCCCTCCAACCGAGAGGCGGCTCATGCGGTCTAGTCTCATTTCAGACATAAGATTGTTGACTTTCCGTTAATACACAAGCAGGCGGAAGCATTTGGCCGTCACCTTGTGTGAAACTTTCTCTCCGTAGGTTGCAAAACGCTACATCTGCTCGCACACACGGCATGAGAGACAGATGTGCAACAGTTCGGCACAGTTCTCTAATCTTCACCAGCCATTAACCCCATTGGCCCTACGCTACCTTAACCATGAAGCGGGTGGCGAATGCAGCTTGCGCGCGGCCTTTCCCAGGAACCCGGCGCATGAAGCGCTGCGGCATAAGCTTGAAATGTCTGTTGTTAGTCATGCGTCGGTGGATATGAGCGTGGACCGCTATCGGGAACTTGAGAAGCCGCAGGCTTTGCGTAAAAAGGATGTGGTGCTGATGGCGACGGTCACCAGTTTCGAGGACCTGAAACATCCGACGAAATCGGAGCTGCGCCAGTTCGCCGAGCTTTTCTCGCCGCTCTACACCGCCTCCAGTGAAGAGGCACGGCGGCAGGCGGTTTCGGCCCTTTCGCAGTGCGAGCAAGTGCCTTCCAGCGTCGCCTTCTTCATCGCCAGCCAGCCGATTGCGATTGCAGCGCCGTTTCTGATGGCATCACCCTGCCTCAATGACGACCAGTTGATTGCGATTGCACGCTGCCAGGGTGCGGAACACGCGCGCGCCATTGTGCGCCGCCCTGCCCTTTCGCCAGCCGTGATCGATGCGTTGGTCAGCATGCGCCATGCGCGACTTCCCACGTCCGCGAAACCGGACAAGACACCAGTGGACAAGGCACCGATCGCCGAAAAGCCCGCGACGCCTGCGCCTTCAATGCAGCAACCGCCTTCTACCGAGGCGGCACAAGCGGCACAGCGCGATGAGGCGCTTCGCCAGAAGATCAAGCAGTTGGCGGCCATGCAGGCGCGGCCAACGACGGACAGGCTGGGACTTCGCACGGCAACCGATGTGCAGGAGGCACTTATGGTTCGCTTTGCCCGCAGCCGCGATGCGGATGCCTTCGCCACCTGCCTTGCCGATACACTGAGCGCCAGCCGCTGGTTGGCGGAACGCATCATGATGGATATTTCCGGCCTGCAACTGGCGACAACGCTGAAGGCGCTGGGCATGGATGCGCAGGAAGCCTTCTTCATTCTGGAGCGTCTTTACAACCACCTGAAGGAAGCCGTCGGCGGCGTTTCCCGCGGCGAAATTCTATGGGACAGCCTGCAGGACGACGAATGCATTCGCCGTTTGGAAGCCTGGTGCCGCGCCGACCGCTACACCTATGCGGACAAGGACGATATGGCCGAAACCGAACAGACCACGGCAGCCGCCAACGATGCGGGCGCCCAGCAGGTGATCAAGCTGAAGCGGGCATAACTAATCGGCTGTCAAGGGAATGAGATCGCCGATCTCGTCCACTTCCAGTTCCACCAGCCATAAATCGCTATCGAAGCGGCGCTCGCGGGCAAGTGCATCCTCGATGACAGCGGGCTCCACCCTGTCCAGACGCTTTTCGAACCGGCGCTCGCCAGCCTCTTCCACCATCATTTGCGGTGCGGGAGCATAAAGCGTTTCCCGCCCATCGCGGTGGCGCTGGCGAATGAAAATGGCACCCGCCTCGTCCGCGCCCCGGTGCTCGATGGCCGCAAAACCGCCCTGCCCGAAGACGCGCCGGGTCAAGGCCGCGATGAATATTTCCGATTTCAGTCTCATGGATGCTTTCTATACCACCGACGCGGAATGAGACAATGCGTGGCGCTTTTCGCTTCAGTAAGCGTAAATTCGCACCAATCCGGGGCAATTGAGCGGATGATTTTGAAAAGGCTTAAGAAATACGCGCCTAAGCTTTTGTCACCGGCGAGCGCAATCCATGACGGAGACCCAATGGCGAAGTACAAATATGCCCACCACATGTGCCAGAGCGATGTCGGGGCGTTTGACCAGACCTACAAGCCCGGACAAATCGTGTTCAACAGCGGCATTTATCGCTGCAAGGCCTGCGGCAATGAGATTGCCCTTGCCAAGGGACAAGCTATTCCGACCCATCACCACGAACACATCGTGCTGGGGCCTGTGACCTGGAATCTGCTGGTGTTTGCACAGGAGCATCCGAAGTAGGATCTGAACTATCCACTTGATCACCGGATAGTTTGGACGAAATACTTCAAAGCGCGCCGATGGACTTCAGCTTGCGCAGGACAAGCTCGGAAGGCTCGCCGTTTTCCGGCAGGCGGTAGTGCTTCTGGAAATGTCGGATGGCGGCTTTCGTCTGCGCCCCGGCCACGCCATCCACCGTAACATCCGTATAGGCGATGTTCAGCAACCCGCGCTGGATCTGCATGATAAGATTGGCGTTTTCCCCCGTAGGCAAGGTAGCGGGGGCATGATTGGCAAGACTTTGGGCGCTCGCCGCCTGTTTGGCGGGAGATTGAACCGTGGCCGGAGGCAGGCCGTTGGCTGTCGGAACACGCGGCGTGACCGAGGCCGGTTGCGGCTGCAGCGGTGCCTGATCCGGCTTCGCGGCCTTTGATGCGGCCGGAATATCCGCTGGTGGTCGTGGCATGGCCTGCGCTGCCGGGGTGCCACGTTCTGCGGTGCGAATGGCGGCGGCTACGGGATCCTCACCCTTCAGGCTGCCGGAGGGCCGCTGCACCGGCACCGCAATGGGGCCCTTGATGGAGCCGACCGGCTGTTCCGGAACGGGATGCCCAAGATTGGTGCTCGTATTTGCCTGTGTATTCGCAACGGAAGCCTGCGGCTCGGCGGCATGGATGGCTGCAGCAATCGACATAGGTTGCGCGGCAGGCTGTGTGGCGGGAGGTTGGCTCGCCGGGATTTGAGCGGCCTGAACGGTGGCGGGCTGCTTTGCAGGAGCCGGCGCTTCTGCGCGGATGATCTGGCGCAGATCTTCATCCGTCGCGCGCTGAATGCGGATGGTTGTCACATCGCTATCGTGCGGACGGGCAAGCGGACGATAACCGGCAATGCCGTTCGGGTCCATTGCATCGCGCGTTCTGAAGAAGGGCGCGGGGTGGCCTTCCGGCTGATACCACAGCGCATTGGCCGCCACGAAGCTGGACGCCACGCCGACACTGAGAAGACCCGCCACGCGACGCGGATGCCGGGTGAGCGCACGGCTGAGTGCCGTGAGAGCCTGCACCAGCAGGCCCGGCTGTTTTACCGGCGCCTTTCTGCGATCAGGCGCTTTTCGCTTCCGCGCGGTCATGCGCAATTCCCTGTCTACTCGTTACAGTCGCATTTGCCTTTGCATGCAAACGGGGAGGAAATTCGACGGTTTCTTCTACCGCAGTCCAGGCGGCAGTTTGATCAGATGGCATGTTTTCGGCTATCGACGGACCATTTGCCGGAAGGGTCACCGTTACCACGGTTCCTTCGCCCAGGCGACTTTCAATGGTGAATTGTCCACCGTGCAGGCCAACCAGCCCCTTGACCAGCGAAAGCCCGAGACCCGTGCCTTCGAAGTTGCGGGTATAACCATCCTGCACCTGGACGAAGGGCTGACCCAGCAGCGAAATCTTTTCCGCCGGAATGCCGATGCCCGTATCGCTGACGACGAGCTTGATCTCGTGCCCCTCACGCAGGGCATCAATGGTGACGACGCCGCCCGCTTCGGTGAACTTGATCGCATTACCGGCCAGATTGATGAGGATCTGCTGCACAGCGCGTGGATCGGCCACCAGTTCACCGAGATTGCGGGGCACGCGGGTTGCCAATGTCACGCCGCGATTGCGGGCCTGAAGATCCAGCATGGCGCGGCAGTTTTCCACGACCTCCGCCAGTTCGAAGCTTTCTGTCAGCAGTTCATAGCGCCCCGCCTCGATGCGGCTCATATCCAGCATGGCGTTGACGACGCCGAGCAGATGGTGGCCGGACTGACGGATGAGGCCGACATATTCCCGCTGGCGATCGTTTTCAAGCTTGCCGAAATACTCGCCGATCAGCACATCGGAGAACCCGAGGATGGCGTTGAGCGGCGTGCGCAGTTCATGGCTGACGGCGGCGAGGAAGCGCGACTTCGCCTCATTGGCCGAGTGCGCCTCTGCCGAATGCAGGGCGACCTGTTCGCGAAGCGTCGCGGCATCGCTCTGGTCGCGCATCTGGACATAGACTTGGCTTAGCTCACCATCGCCATTGAAGATGGCCGTCATATCGAGGATGGCGGACAGGAACTGGCGACCGCCCTGCTGATCCAGGCCATGTTCCAGGCGCGCTTCCACGGCAGCACTCTCGGCACCCTGGCGCAGACGATCCAGTGCTTGGGCAACGCCGATGCGATCCGAAACATATACGAGCTCGGCAAGGGTCAAACCGTTGGGTTGAGAACGCGAGGCAGGCAGAAGGTGGCGGTCGCGGCCACCGGTGCGGCTGATCCTGCCCTGCATATCGCAGAGAAAGGAAATGCCCGGTCCACATTCGAAAGCAGAGAATTCCGGCAGGGCTTCTTCGGCAGTGTCATTATAATGCGTGCGATCGCGCATGAGCACGAGGCCCGCCGCCGTGACGCAGACGAGGCAGGCGAGCATTAGCGCCGCCGCCACCGGCAAAGCGAGAGCCGGGGTGAACAGCAGCACGGAAAGCACGGGCAGAACGAAGAGACTGACCAGGCACACCAGCGCCAGAAGCCTGAGCGCGACCACATCGGCTGCGCGCACGTCTTCGCGATCGGCCACCAGATGCAGCCAATGCCGGACCGCACGGTCTACCGCCTGGAGAGCCCTGCCGCCGATGTTTCTGAATACGCGCACACCAATACCTAATCGCGAATCTCGGATAGGCGACCATAGGCTCCGGGGGTTTAAGGAAACTATAAAAGCAGACCCCGAAAACCCCCTTTGAAGCGCCGGAAAAGCAGTTTTGAATGTTTCGGAACGGGGCAATTCCGGTCGTGGTTAACCGAGGGTAAGCATCGGATTTCCCTCAATTTTCGCGGTTTCGTTAACCAGTGGGGCGCTAATGACCTGTGGAAGGCCCGGAAACTGCGAGGCTTTGCCACATTTATGCTTAACACAAACGCCTAAAATGCGCTTCAAATTGGCTGAAATGGTGCCTTCCGACGTGATCACTAAAATTCGAGACAATATTGATCAAAATGCTGGCTTTTACCGCAACGGGACGTTTTTGCCTGCGTTCTAGTGTGTGTGTCAGAACAGATCCGGCGAGAACAAGCCGGTGACAAAGCAAGCGAGCGGATGAACAGCAATGTGGTTCCTCTTCAAGACGAGTGTGGTTTTCGGCATGGGGCTGGTGGTGCTATCCTACTTCAGCACCCACACGCCCGATGCCAAGGAAGCCGGAGCGAACCAGCTCCAGCTGGCCGAGGCCATATCGGCGGCAAGCGGCGCCTATAGCTACATCAGTTCGCTCTGCACCGAAAAACCCGAGGTATGCGAAAAAGGCGGAGAGGCTTTCGTTGCCCTGACCGCCCGCGCCAAGGAAGGCGCCCGCGTTGCCTTCGAATTCCTCGATAAACAGTTGGCGGAAGAGAAAGCAGCGCAGCCAAAACTGGCCGCCAATGCCCCGGCCACCATGGTAACGAACACGGTTGCCAGGCCCGAACTGCAGCCGATGCCGCCAAAACCCGGCAGCGACAGAACTAGCGCTTCCTCCGATGCCGTCGTGACCGGAACCGTGGTTCCCCTGCCGATGAAGCGGCCAGACCGGTAGCCTGACGACCAATCGCAACGAAATTTGACTGATCCCGGCACCGGGCATCCCCGGTGAAGGTTGTTACTGCCCCTGACTTTCAGCATTGCTGACGCCGCAAGAAACCTGTTCCTGCGGCGTTTTTTTCCGTTTCCGTTGCCGGGTGAAGTTCCTATATGGAAAGATCACACGCTTGGCGGAGACAGCATGACCAGCATCGACCAGATCATTGAAGATTTTGCCTTTCTGGACGATTGGGAAGATCGCTATCGCTATGTGATCGAACTCGGCAAGGCGCTGCCGGACTTGCCCGAAGACAAGCGGACCGCAGAAAACAAGGTGAATGGCTGCGCGAGCCAGGTGTGGCTCGTCTCCCATACGCAAGAAGGTACGGATCCTCTCATGACGTTCGAGGGCGATTCCGACGCGCATATCGTGCGCGGCCTGGTGGCAATCGTTCTTGCCGCCTATTCGGGCAAGCGCGCCTCCGAGATCGCCGCGACCGATGTCATCGAAATCTTCAACCGCATCGGCCTCGTAGAAAACCTGTCCACCCAGCGGGCAAACGGACTGCGCTCCATGGTGAAGCGCATTCGCAACGAGGCAGCCCACGCGGCGGCATGACTTTTCAGCGGCTGATAGCGGGGCGGTAATCCTCGGCTCCCCACTGATGACGGCGGGGCTTGGCCGGTGGCGGAGCATAGTGGCGGGCAAGCGCCAGAAGTGCTGTCCGCAGCATCAGCTTTGCCGAACGGGTGGGCCAACCGCGTTCGCGTTCCACCTGCTCCAACCCCTTGTAGAAGCAGCAGACATCCAGCGTGACACCGGCAAGTTCCGGCCCGATGGCGTCGACGGCGCGCCAGAGGCGATCGCGCGCCATCATTGCGCTATCGGATAGATCCTGCTTGCCGCCGCCCTGCCCTGAGCCACGCGTTGCCAGCCGGGGTTCCCAGGTGGATGTGATGCTTGGCTGCAATTGGCCGCGCTCGAAATCCGCAGCCAACCGGTCGCCCGCTTCCACCGCCTCCTGCGGCAGGAACGGTGCGCCGGTACGATCCTTCAACCGACGAAGATGGCCGAGCGGCGATTCCAGCAGATTGCGGGTCACGGTCTGCTTCTCGCCGGCAATCTCCACCTCGATGCGCACCTCCTGCCGGTGCTGGGCGGCAAAGCCTTCCTCTTCCCGTTCAGCCATCGCGCGGCGCAGATAGGCGCGCGCCTCCGGCTGCGCGCGCAGCATGGTTCCAGACCACACGACGAGGCCGCGCGATTGCGCCGCTTCATAGGCCATCGCGGGAAAGCTATGGCTTGCGCCCTGCCCTTGCCTCAGTATCAGCTCATCGGCATTCAGAACCGCGGCAAGCCCATCCGGTGCGGCAAGCAGAGTACGTAGCAACCTGGGCAACTGAACCATTTCAGCCATTGATATCGACCTTCTGCTGATAGGCGAAACGCGCGCCAAGACGGCCGACGATTTCGAGCACGACATCCAGATGGAGATCATCGCGGCTGTTCTCGACCGCCTGGCAGGTTTCTCGCACGGAGGTGCGCGATAGGCCGAAGATTCGGGCGAGCTTGACCTGCGATATTCCGAGCACGACATGGCAGAGATAGAGCGTAATCAGGCGGCTGTTTCGCTCGCGGATCCGATCACGAGACCGGCTGACAATCGGCAGGAGATCCTCGATGCCGAGCACCATATGTTCCATCTGTAGGCAATGTTGTGTCAGACGGGAGCGCGATGGCGATGGTAAACGTGAACGCCCCCCCTTACCCGTATGAAACGTTTGCAACGGATCGTGGCTGAAAAATGCGGAGGTAGAGGCCGAAATTGAATCTTCGAATAACATGAACAACTCCTCGATGTAGGAATTAATTCATAATTTATAACGCCATCCAGCCTCCGCTGAAAAGAGGCTACGGTCATTTTTCTGGGAATTATAGCCTAACCGTCCACAATAGACTTGATTTTCTTCCTATTGCGGATCTCAATCCCCAACCGCAAAGCAGTCACGACGAAGGGGGAAGATTCGACCACTGCACGCAAGCAGACTAGTCGCATTTTCACCCTTTAGAACTGGTAACGGTCATTGCGCAGGTCGCGCAGGCCGAGACATATCACCCGGCGCCCGATGGATCGGGTCCGGGGATAGGACGCTTATACCAAATGTCGATGATAGGAACCTATTGCGTCGGACCGGAGGCCTTCATCTGACGTGGGACGCATACCGGAGAGCGATGCTCCTGCATCGGTCGAGGATTGCGACAAAGTCGGGGAAGGAAATCCGGCCACCCGGAGGACCGGGCGCTTTTGGTCCCTATCGGCGACATTTGGTATTACTTGGCGCGCTTGCGGCGCTGGCCGAGGCCCATTTCCTTGGCAAGGCGCGAACGGGCTTCCGCATAGGCCGGAGCAACCATCGGATAGTCGGCGGGCAGGCCCCACTTCTCGCGATATTCTTCCGGTGTCATGTTGTAATGCGTCATCAGGTGGCGCTTCAGCGACTTGAACTTCTGGCCGTCTTCCAGGCAGATCAGATAGTCATCTTCGATCGACTTGCGGATCGGAACAGGCGGCTTCGGCTTTTCGACAGCAGCCGGCTGCGGAACAGGCGACGTGGTGTTGCTGAGGGCGGAATGCACGTCGGCGATCAGGTTGGAAAGATCACCTACCGGCACGACATGATTGCTGACATAGGCGGCCACGATATCGGCGGTCAATTCCACCAAAAAATCGGGCGCCTTGCCTGCTGCAAGTTCAGTCATCGTAGATCTCCTGTTTTTGTTAGCTCGGCAAGCGGCAAGCCGCCCGCCATTTTCACAGCGATCTCGCCCATGTTTTGCACCTGCTTCAAGATGATCCGAACCCACCCCTAGGCTCGACAGGGACAACCACAGAACGAGATCGGATTACTTGGCATTCCGCAAGACTCAACAAACACTAGAGCGGCCACAACCATGAAACCAGATCTTGGAAGTGGCATATAGCCGGATGAGCGAAGCGGACGTCAATATTCGTACTCTGCATCAATGCGAATAACACCGTTCCGAACAAAGTCCAAATACAATTTGCATGTGTTTATTCTGATCTGGCCCAATAAAGAGGTTATAGTATTTCCTGACCAAAGCGATGCAGCGCAAGCGGCCCCTCTATTTGGAACGGTAACCACGTTATTCAAGAGGTCTGTCGCGCCGCAATTCGTCCATCACTGTTTTTTCATGCAACCTGTAGCCAACCTCATGCGCTGCACGTGCCAGAAGATGTGCCGAAATGGGCGCCGTCAGAATGAAAAACAGGAACCCGGCCAAAGCCCGAAAAAAGATGGACAGCTCGCCTGCGTGAAGGCCTGCCGCCAGCAGCAGAAGACCGGACCCCACCGTGCCCGCCTTGGAAGCGGCATGCATGCGCGTGAACACGTCCGGCAATCGATTGAGACCGATTGCCGCAACCAGAGAAAACAGACTTCCCGCAACAATGATGATTGCAACAGCCAGCAAAAACAAGGAATTGAAGAAGTCTGCCATCAGCGCACCCTTCTCGTGTTAGTATGCGAGGCCGTTTCTGCCCGCGCCCCGTCTGCCTTATCGCCCTCTTCGTCCGCTGTCTGACGCGACAGGATGAAGCGCGCAAAGGCAACGGTTGCCAGAAAGCCGACAAGGCCGAGCGCAATGGCAATGTCGATGTAGAGCGTAAAGCCCGTTTTGACCGCGATGATGGCGATGAAGCCGATGACGATGCCAACCAGCATATCCAGCGCGACAACGCGGTCGGCAAGCGTCGGCCCCTTCACCACCCGATAGACCGTCAGAAGGAAGGCGACACTTAAGATCGCCAGCCCCAGCCATACTGCAAAATTGAACAGGGTTTCTGCCATCATCAGCGGAACGCCTCCATGATCTTGCGCTCGAACCCTTCGGCGATATCCCGCTTGGTGCCTTCGGGATCGGAGCAATCGATCGCGTGCACATACAGCGTGCGGCGATCCTCCGAGACATCCACCGACAGTGTTCCGGGCGTCAAAGTGATGAGGTTGGCGAGCAGCGTGATCTCGAAATCGCGGTCCACCGTCAAAGGAAAGGCGAAGATGCCGGGCTTCAGGTCCATATCCCGCCGCAGGACGAGTGTTGCGACCTTCCAGGCCGACAGCGCCAGTTCCTTGAAGAAGAGGATCGTCAAAGACAGGATGAAGCGTACCCGCCGCAGATAACTGACGCCTTCCGCCTGTTCGCGGATCAACCCGATGGCAAGCGCAGACACCAGAAAGCCGAACAGGAAGTTGACGAAGGTGGCGCTGCCACTGACCGCGATCCACAATATGGCGAGAAGCAGGTTGAGGCCAAGCGCCGTCATTGCGCACCTCCTTGCGGGAAGACCGAACGGACATAGGACTGTGGGTCAAGAAGACCGGTCGCTGCCTGTTGCGACAAGGATAATGGCGCTTCGGGAAACAGGCCGAACAGCACGATGAGGGCTGCCAGCCCCAGGATCGCGACAGCCGCCAGCCGGTCCTGCTGTTGCGGTCTGGTGACGTTAGAGGTAGCGCGTTTGGAAGCGGGGCTTTCAGCAGCAGGACGCCAGTAGGCCAGAAGAAAGGTACGGCCAAGCGCGATGGTGGCCAGAAAGCCGGAAATGAGAATGCCCGCCGCCAGCCACCAGGCGCCGATATCCACCGATGCCTTGACCAGCATGATCTTCGGCCAGAGACCGGAGAAGGGCGGCAAGCCCGCCACCGCCAGGAACAGCGCCAGCGATACGAAGGCAAAGCCGGGCGCTACACTGTAAATGCCGCCGCCTGCCGAGAGCGTCCAGGAACCGGTCAGCGCCTTCACCCGGCCGATTACGAGATAGAGCGCAGTCATGGCCAGAATGGAATGTAGCGCATAGAGCACGGCACCGGACAGGCCGACCATGGTGCCGGTTGCGATGCCCGCCAGCATGTTGCCAATGCCGAGGATGACGGCAAAGCCCGCCATGCGGCGCAAATCGTTCTGGGCCAGCATGCCAAAGCCGGACAGGACCATGGTGAGAACAGCGACAACCGCCAGCACGAAGCTCAACTCTTCCCGCTGCACCGGAAACAGCATGACCATGACGCGCAGCAGCGCGTAGATGCCGATCTTCGTCAGCAGGCCGCCGAAGAGTGCCGACACGGTGATGCGCGGCGTATGATAGGAGGCCGGCAGCCAGAAATTGACCGGGAAGGCCGCCGCCTTCATACCGAAGGCGAGAATGAACAGCGCCGAGAGCGTCATCAGCGGCGCACCGGAAATCTCCCGCGCTTTCAGCGCAATATCCGCCATATTGAGCGTGCCGAAGATGGCATAGAGATAGCCGACCGAGATGAGGAAGAGCGTGGTGCCGATCAGGTTGAGAACGGCGTATTTCAGCGCACCATCGATCTGCTGCTTTTCGGACCCGAGGATCAAAAGGCCGAAGGACGAGATGAGCAGCACTTCAAACCAGACATACAGGTTGAAGACATCGCCTGTCAGGAAGGCGCCGGAAACGCCGGCCATCAGCAGCATCAGGAACGGGAAGAAACCGTAGCGGCGACCGCTATCACTGATATCCGTCAGTGCCGCTATAGCCGCCGCGAGGCCCGCGAGGGCCGAGACGAGTGCCATCAGCGCGCCCAGCACATCCACCGTAAAGGCGATGCCAAAGGGTGGCAGCCAGCGCCCCATCATCATGGTCACCGGCCCGCCGGTGGAAACCTTCAACAACAGCGCTGCATCGATGAGCACCAGAGCCACGAGCGCCGGGATGGCAATGAAGCCGTGACGATCAACGCGGTGGCGCATCATCATCAGAAGAGCGCCTGCGGTGATCATCAGCGCGGGCGGCAGGATAACGAGCCACTCACCAAGGCCCGGAGGGGCCATGACGAAGGCTTGTGACAGATCGACGGGGGTGGAGGATGGAGAAGCCATGGTCCGTCCTCAATAACCGGTGGGTGGCAGGGGTTCGTTCTTCGGTTCGGCCAGACGCATTTCGTCGGTGTTGTCCGTGCCGAGTTCCTGAAAGGCGCGATAGGTCAACACCAGCAGGAAAGCGAAGAAGGAAAAGGAAATCACGATGGCCGTGAGGATGAGGGCCTGCGGCAACGGATTGGCCGTATTGCCCGGCAGCACATCCAGCCTCGCCGCGATGATGGGCGGCACTTCCCGCGTCAGCCTGCCCGAGGTGAACAGCAGCAGATTGACCGCATTGCCGAGCAGCGCAATGCCCAGCAGCACGCGCACCGACTGCTTTGACAGCATGAGATAGATGGCAGCGGAAAACAGGATGCCGACAAGAACCGCGAAGAGTGTTTCCATCACGCATCATCCTTTTCTTCCAGAGCCAGCGCAATGGAGGTGATGGAACCGACGACCACCAGGTAGACGCCGATATCGAAGGACATGACGGTGGCAAGCGGCACTTCCACACCGAAGAGATGCGGATAGATCCACAATCCCGTCATGAAGGGCACGCCAGCGAAAGCCGAAATCAGGCCGGAGACGACGGCCAGCATCAGCCCTGCCCCGGCGATCGACAGCGGATGAAACCACAGCGCCCGGCGCACCGCCGCCACGCCATAGGCGATGCCGTAGATTGCAAAGGCCGATGCCGCGATGAGCCCGCCGATGAAGCCGCCGCCCGGTTCGTTATGGCCGCGCAGCAAAACGAAGATCGAAAACACGATCATCAGCGCCGTCAGGAACGGCGCGACGGTGCGAAAGATCAGCGTATTCATGCGCCTTCTCCTTCCGGTGCATCAGGATCGTTATCGCGCGGTTTGAGGGTGGTGGAACCTGTACGGATGCGGATCAGGGCCAGGATGGCAAGGCCGGTGATCATCACCACCGCGATTTCTCCCAGCGTATCCGTGCCGCGGAAATCGACGATGATGACATTCACCACATTGGCTCCGTGGGCGATGACCTTGGAGTAGGCGTTGAAGAATTCCGTCAGGCTGTTGTTGAACGTGCCTTGCGTCGCCTTCAGCAGCAGCAGCATGAAGCCTAGACCGCAGGCGACGGCGACCGCGCCATCCCCCAGCTTCTGAAGGACTGGGCGATGATCGGATGGCATCAGTCGCAGCCGCGTCATGACCAGCGCCAGGATGACGACGGACAGTGTTTCGACCATGAACTGGGTGAAGGAGAGATCCGGCGCACCAAACAGCAGGAAGAGAACGGCGACGGCGAAGCCCTGAATACCGAGCGCGACGATGGCCGTAAGACGGTTGCTGGCCGTGAGCACGGCGACTACGCCGATGGCGGCGATGGCGAGGAAGACCCATTCATGCAGCATGACATCAACAGGCCATGCCGGCAGCGCCGGAAGCTCGCCATAGACAATGGGCGGCACAAGCAGGGTTACGGCAACCAGAACGAAGGTGGCTGTCACGTAGACATCCATGCGTCCCGGCTGCACGATGCGCGTGACGGCACTGGAGAACTTCACCAGTCCGGCGATGAAGGCATCGAACGCGCGGTCCGGTCCCGGCCCCAGTGCATCGATGAAACGCGACATAAGCACCCGCGCCTGCGCCAGCCGCCAGAAGACGAGAGCGCCGAGCGCCACGGTGATGATGGAGAGCAGAAGCGGCATACCCAGATGCGGCACGGTGGACATCGTCACCTGAACCGGCTTGTCCTCAATGGCGCTGGCCATGGGTGACGAAATGAAGCGATGGGCGGTTGAGGAAAACAGACCCGCGAAAAGCCCCAGACCCGCCAGCACCACCGGGCCAAGCCACAGCAGAACCGGCCCCTCATGCGCATGTTTCGGTGTCTTTACCGGCTTGCCGAGGAAGGGTTTCAGCGCCACGGCGAAAGCAATGGCAAACATCAGCGCATTGCCGATGACGGCAACAGCGGTGAAGAGCATGGCGCGCAGATTGCCGCCTGCCAGCGCATAATAGATCTCTTCCTTGGCAAGAAAGCCAAAGAACAGCGGCAGCCCGCCCATGGACAAGGCAGCGAGCAGCGCCGCGCCAAAGGTAATGGGCATGGCCGAACGAAGACCGCCAAGCCGCGTGACATCGCGCGTGCCCGCCTCGTGATCGACAATACCCGCCACCATGAACAGCGCGCCCTTGAACAGCGAATGCGCCACCAGATAGAGCACTGCGGCGGAAATGGCGTGCTGCGTATCAAAGCCCGTGAGCATGACCAGCAGGCCGAGCGAGGCCATGGTTGTATAGGCGAGCATCAGCTTCAGATCCGTCTGCCGCAGCGACAGGAAGGTGCCGACAATCAGCGTAATACCACCGAAGAAGGGCAGCAGGATTTCCCAGGCGGGTGTTTGCCCCAGAACCGGGTTGAGCCGCAGCAAAAGATAGACGCCCGCCTTCACCATGGTTGCCGAATGCAGATAGGCTGAAACCGGCGTTGGCGCTTCCATGGCATTGGGCAGCCAGGCATGAAAGGGAAACTGCGCCGATTTGGTAAAGCAGCCGCCCAGAATGAGCAGCAGCGCCGCCAGATAGAACGGGCTTTCGCGGACCAGATCACCGCCGTGGATGAGCAGCGAAAGCTGGGTGATGCCGCTGATGTTCCAGAGAAACAGCAGACCGGCCAGGAGTAGAAGACCGCCGCCGCCGGTGATGACCAGTGCCTGCAAGGCCGAACGCCGTGCCGCTTCCCGCGTGTGATCGAAGCCGATCAGCAGGAAGGAGGTGATCGAGGTCAGCTCCCAGTAGACAAACAGCATGAGGAAGCTATCCGACACCACGACGCCCAGCATGGAGCCCATGAACAGCAGGATGAAGGCGAAGAAGCGCCCCTGCTGCGGGTGGCCCTTCATATAACCGCCCGCGTAAAGCACGATCAGCGTGCCGATGCCGGTAATCAGCAGCGCGAAGGTGAGCGATAGCCCATCGATGAACCACGAAAAGGACAGGTTGAGGCTGGGCACCCAGGCATAGCCGCCCGTGACGACCTCACCATTGGCGATCTCCGGCAGATGAGACGCGAAGTAGAGAAAGGAACAGGCGGGCGCCAGCGCCAGAAACCACGCAGCATTGTGTCCGAACTTCCGGGTCAGCGGCGAAGCAACGACGGCGGCCAGGAAGGGAAGCAGGAGACAAAACAGGGTGATCACTGTGTGTGCTTCCTTTCTGAAAATTGCTGCGAAGCATGCGCCGGACGGCACACTATTGACGAGAATCCCGCGGGACGGGTGCAGACTCCTTACGGCAACAAAACAGCTGGCTCAATGATTTTAGGCAAAAAACAGCCGTCTGGCGTCTTTGTGATCGGCCTTTACATTCTTATCTTAGCGAGAAAGAGAAGGAGAAACCCATGAGCGACGTCAAGACGAGGGTCGAAAAGAGCGATGCCGAATGGCGCGAGCAGCTAACGCCTGAGCAGTATCGCATTCTGCGGCAGCAGGGCACGGAACGCGCCTTTACCGGCCCCTACTGGAATTCCAAGGACAAGGGACTTTATCGCTGCGCCGGATGCAACGAGCCTCTGTTTCTATCAGACACGAAGTTTGATTCCGGCTGCGGCTGGCCAAGCTATTTCGAGCCGGTGAAGCCCGATGCCGTGCGTGAACTGCGCGACACCTCGCATGGCATGGTGCGCACCGAAATCCGCTGCGCCTCTTGCGACGGACACCTCGGCCATGTCTTCCCCGATGGCCCGCCACCAACCGGCCTGCGCTACTGCATCAACGGTCACTCGATGGTGTTCGAGCCGGTGTGAACCGGTGTGTGTTCTGCAACTGCCAAGCATTCGCTGTCAGGAAAATTCATTTTCACACCGAGCGCGTATATCCTATGGTTGTGGCAGGAAGGGCGGTAACGGGCCTTTCCCGGAGCCTAGAAAACTCTGTGCCGCAGACGGTCGGTGTCGACCGTCAAAATGACACCCCTCAGCCATAGGTTCGTGGCTGAGGCGGTGGTCTTATGTCTATAAGATCCACTTCCCACCAGTCTCTATGGTCGGGGAGGCCCTGACTATGTCCAGAGCTTCGGCTTAAAGGTCAGGGCGGTCGTTCTGTGGCGATTTTTCTAGCTCCCCGGCCACCAGAGGTTCGCGCCTCCGGTGGTCGCTTCGTCTTGCGAGGTGATTTTGGGGAGATAGAGGGAATGCCGGATTACAATTTCTGGGCCGACCTGCTGGATACGTGGCAGGCTTCATCTGACTGGATCAAGGCGCTGACGATCCTCACGCCGCCTGCGAGCTTGCTTGGCATTCTTGCTCTTCAACTGTGGTATCGTCTTCAGGTCAAAGGCATGGGCCCAGGCATCGGCACAGGCATGGGCACGGGTGCCATTCATCGACAGCCAGCCGCCTATGCACCGGGAGAGACAGTGGGTGATCCTATGCTCGGTGCACTGATTGATGTGCGTAACGATCTCCAGAGCGGGTTACATTCCGGCGGAAATCGCTCTCTTCCCGCGACCACGGCACCCCAGGGCGAGGATGGACAATCAGACCTGAAATCCCGGCTTCGCCGGATCATCACCGATGAATATCATCGCGGCAGCAGCCCGGAAGAGGCGCTGCGGCGGGCGCGAGATATCCTTGACCGGCGGAATGGCGACTAAGGCGTTTCACGATTTTTTCAGAGGCGCGAACCTCTCCTGGAATGCCCCCTCAAACTCTCGGCCCTGCGCCTTGCGTTCCAAGCGCTCAGACCGGATCGCCGCTGCCGGTCCTGAGTTCCATGCAGGTGAGATCCAGCCAGCGGCCAAACTTCACGCCGACCTGCGCAAAGGTTCCGACATGGCGGAAGCCCAGCGCCTCATGCAGACGGATGGAGGCCTTGTTTTCCGCCTCGATACAGCCGACCATCACGTGGATGCCGCCCGCTTTCGCGCGCTCCACCAGTTCCGTCATCAGCAGCCGACCGATGCCCGCGCCGCGATGCTGATTGTGCACATAGACCGAGTGTTCGACCGTGTGGCGGAAGCCTTCGAAGGCGCGCCATTCGCCATAGGCCGCGTAACCGGCCACCTCGCCCACGCGATCTGCCACAAGAACGGGAAAGCCCCTCGCCTTGCGCACCGCATACCACTGGCGCCGGTTTTCGAGATCGACCAGATTATCGTTCCAGATGGCCGTCGTGTTCGCCACCGCATCGTTATAGATGGCGAGGATGGCGGGAAGATCGGCCTCGGTGGCCTCTCGGATGACGGGCGCAGCACTCATGGGATTGTCCACTATGATAAACGTTTCGTCTCGCTTATCAGATGATGTGGGGATAGGTCCAGCACCGCCTCACGCACTTGCGGGCGTGAGGCTGAAGCAGGTGAGCACCGCAGAATAATGCACCATGGCGGCGGAGATGACAAAGCCGTGCCAGATGGCATTCTGGAAACGCAGGCGTTCCCAAACATGGAAGATGACGCCGAGCGAATAGATGACACCGCCGATGACGATGAGCCAAAGCGTGATGGACGGCAAAAGCTGAGACAGGGGCGCCACGACCACGACACCGCTCCAGCCCATGCCGAGATAGAGCAGGATGGCAAGCCGGTCATACCGCCCCGGAAAGACGCATTTCAACGTAATGCCGAGTGCCGCCACCGCCCAGACAAAGATCAGCATGCCGAAGATCAGCGGATCATTCGCGCCCTTTTGCAGGAATGGCGTGTAAGTGGCTGCAATCAGAACGAAAATGGCCGAGTGGTCGAACCGGCGCAAAATCCATTTGGTGCGGGAATGCGGCCAGATATTGTAGGTGAAAGAGACCGAAAGACAGAGCAGCAGGCCAATGCCATAAACCCAGGCGGCCGCCAGTTCGCCATGGCTGGCCCACAGCGTTGCATAGAAAATCAGTGCCGTGACGCCAATCAAAGCCAGCACGATGCCAATGCCGTGCACCACGCCATCGGCCACGATTTCATGAAAATCATATCTGCGCCCAAAGGCAAACAGTTCCGTCATATCGTCCCAACACTCTTCGAACAGAATCGCAATGTGCCGAAGAGCTTACCGAGAGACAACGGATGATTTATGAAAACGCGCATCACTTTGTGTCATGCGCGTTCAAAGATCGTCAGGGAAATGACGGTGGCGTCATTTCGGTACTACTGTTCTTTCATGCAAGTACAGCAGAGCGCTGCATGAGGAACGGAGGCAAGGCGCGCCTCGCTGATTGGCTCGCCGCATCTCACACACGTGCCAAAGGTGCCTGCCTGAATGCGGGCAAGCGCCGCCTCAATGGAAGCCAGTTCCTTCTGGCCTGCTTCACCGAGGCTTTCCAGCACTTCATCATTGTTGCGCTCGATTGCCCGGTCGTCATCATCCGGATTGCAAGGCTGATCGAGATCAGCCTCGATCTTGTGCAGACGGCGATCAAGCTCGTTGCGGCGCGCTTCAAGCACCTGCTGGTAATGATGCGTATCCATTTTGATTCTCCTGATCAGCGGTCTACGAGAACCGAGCATTTGGCGTGGCGCACGACGCGGTCCGCGGTCGCACCGATGAGATAATTGGAGAAGTCCGGCTTGTGCGAGGCAAGCACGATGAGATCTGCGCCGTAAACCTGGGCTGCCGCCAGAATTTCATGGGCCGGAGCTCCGGTGCGCACATCGATGCTGGCTGAAATTCCCGCCTTTTCCCGTAGGTCCTGAAGCTTCGTCATCGCTTCCTGTCGAGCGGACCCCAGAAGATCCGTGGGAACATCGATCGCCAGATAGCTCGGCAGTTCTTCCACCACGTTGACGAGAGCGATCTTGCCGCCCTGATCCAGAAGCGCGACGGCCTTCTTCAGAATTTGCTCGCCACGGTCCAGCTGGGCGATATCGATGGCGACGACAATGGATGCGTACATGTGCGTGATCTCCCGAGATTTGATGAACCCATTCTCCGTCTTGAAAGCGGAAGGCGCCTTGATGGAAATCAAACTCCGGGCAGCCGATCATCGTTCGGTATTGGTGAACAAAGTTTCGTCGGCGAGACATCTTTCTTGAACGCACGCGTGCGCTCATATTCGGAGCATCTTGAACACGGCCCAAGGCTTATCCCATGTCCGATACGACTCTGCCCTTTGCATTGACCCGACCCGCGCATGTGGATGCGGCGCATCTGGTGGTGCGGGATCTGGATCTGGTCAGCGGGTTCTATCAGAAGGCGATTGGCCTTTCGGTGCTTGAGAAGACCCCGAGCGGCGTGGTTCTGGGTGCGCATGGCACACCGCTTCTCACCCTTTCCACCAGTGGGCAAGTCAAGGCCGCGCCGCGCAATGCGGCTGGGCTTTATCACACGGCATTCCTGGTTCCCAACCGCCGGGAACTGGCCTCGTGGTTGGCGCATGCCGCCCATAGCGGTCTCCGCCTTGATGGCGCATCGGACCATCTTGTTAGCGAGGCGATCTATCTCTCCGACCCGGAAGGCAATGGCATCGAGATCTATCGGGATCGCTCGCCATTGGAATGGACCTACCATGCAGACGGGACGGTGGAGATGGCGACCAACCGGCTGGATCTACAGGCCCTCTATGACAGCGCCCCGCAGGAACGTTTCGGCGGCATGGCGGCCAGCACAGCGATTGGCCACATTCACCTGCAGGTCGGCAATATTCCGGAGGCCGATGCCTTCTACCGCGATGTGCTGGGTCTGAAGATCATGGCAAGCGTTCCCGGTGCAAGCTTCTTCTCAACGGGTGGCTATCACCACCATGTGGCGGCCAATATCTGGAACAGCCGGGGTGCGGCGGCGCGACAGGATGCCATGAGCGGCCTTCGCGATTACACCCTGCGTTTTGCCGATGAGACGGCTTTGACAAATGCGCTGGCGGCGCTGGAAAAGCTGGAAATTCCCACCAGCAAAACCGCCTCCGGCTGGACGCTGAAAGACCCGTGGGGGATCGGGCTTAATCTTGCTCACTGAAAGGTGATCCGTTCACCCACCAGCTGGAACCTGTCCCCTGTTTGTGCGTTGAAGGCCATCATTCAGGGGGTTTTTCATGGGAACGACAGTGGCCGGTCAAAGCCGGCAGAATGCCCGCCACAAACGGCAGGTTCTGGAACACGAGGCTGCGCGGCAGGACGAGCTGGCGGTTTACAACAATGACACGACCGAGTTCTCCCCCCTCGGTCGCGAGGCGCTGGAGGTGGCCAAAGCCTGGGCGGTGATCGGCATTTTCCTGATCATCGGCTTTGCTGTCGTGCAGCACCTTTCGCTGATCCTGAAGCCGGTGACACTGGCAATCGTTGTGGGCATGATCCTTGGCATGGTGGCCGAGCGCATGGGCCAATACGGGATTCCGCGCTTTGGCATTGCCTTCATTCTCTCCAGTCTCGTGATGGTGTCGATCTTCCTGATCGTCAATGCGCTCGCTGAACCCGTTGCGACCTTCGTCCAGTCAGGCCCGACGATCGTGGAGCAGGCGCTTGCCCGCATCACGCCCTTTCTCGAACAGCATCACTGGCTGAACATTACGCCAGCGACCTTCGAGACCGGTCCGATGTCCATGGAAAAGCTGATGGAAAACAGCACCAATATTCTGGGCGTCCTGTCCTCCAGCGTCACACCGGCCATCATTCAGGCGCTCATCTTCTTTGCGGGCCTTCTGCTGTTTCTCTATGGTCGGCTGAAACTACGCCGCGCCATCATCATGGCTTTTCCGTCCCGCCGCCAGCGTTTGCTGACGATCCGCATCCTGAACGCGGTCGAGGAGGTTCTGGGCTATTACTTCGCGACAGCCAGCCTCATCTATCTCGGTCTCGGCGTAGTCATGACGCTGATCGCCTATTTCGGCGGCCTCTCCATGCCCATCCTGTGGGGTATTTTCGCCTTTCTCTCCAGCTTCGTGCCCTATCTCGGCATCACGCTGATGACGCTTTCCGTTGCTGTGGCGGGCGTTCTTTCGCATGATACGCTGCTGATCGGGCTTCTTCCGGCCTTTGCTTTCTTCACCATTCACCTGATCATGGAGAACCTGCTGTTTCCGGCGGTCATGGGTCGGCAATGGGAAATCAACCCCTTCCTCGTCTTCATCGCCATCCTGTTCTGGACCTGGATGTGGGGCGCGATTGGAGCGATGCTGGCCCTGCCACTCTCGCTGATCGTGATGACGATTGCGCAGGAACTCTTTCCCGAACGCAAGACGGTGCCGCAACTGCCGGGGTAAACACCCCGGCGCCATCTCAGTTGTAGAGGTAGTATTCGCCCCAGTCCTCACGCGGAACCTTGGAACCGACCTTGTAATCGAAGGACTGGATGGTGAGGCCATCCTCCGCTGTCTTGCATTTGTATTTCAGGCGATACCAATCGCCCGCGCTGCGGAAAACGGCGCCGGGGGCTCTGAGCAGGCCTTCAGTTTCCTCCGTATCGGCAAAGGTATAGGCAATCACCTTGTCTGGCTTGTAACCCTCGCCCTGCTTCGCAATCCGGCTCATGGCTTCGATATCGCAGCGCTGTTCGCGCCGTTCATCCGGGGTCAGGCGATCCAGTTGGCGGATGATGCTGTCATCGAGAGCGTGGGCTGGTAGGCTCGCCGCACCGGTCAGAACCAGTGCCGCGGCAGTCATGGTTTTTATCATGTCGGTTTCCATCCAATATGACTCGGACGGGCCGGAAACTAGGCAAGCGACCCCCGCTTGGCTACCCATCGGACTGCAAAAATGTAAAATGTGATCAGGTTTTGGCGCGGGCGTCGGCTGAAAGCACGCGGGATGCCCGCTTGTTATGACGCGATGTTCCGCCTATCTCTGGGGCACATTCACATTGATGCCGGAGACTGCCCGTTGGCCTATACACGCAAAGCCTTTTCCAACCTTCCTTCAGCGCCTGTTGCACCCAAGAAGCCAAAGACGGACACCCGCCACGGCGTGACGCGCACGGATGACTATGCCTGGTTCCGCGCCGACAACTGGCAGGCGATGTTCAAGGATACATCCATTCTCGACCCGCAGATCCGGGCACATCTGGAGGCGGAGAACGCCTATATGGAGGCGGCGCTGGGCGATACGGCAGAGCTTCAGAAGCAGCTGTTTGCCGAAATGAAGGGTCGCATCAAGGAAGACGACAGCTCCATTCCAGTGAAAGACGGGCCTTATGCCTATGGCACACTGTTTGTGACCGGCGGCGAGCAGCCGCATTATTTTCGGACCCCCCGCGATGGCGGCGAACGGCATGTGATGCTGGATGGCGACAAGGAAGCGGCGGGCAAGGATTACTTCCGTCTGGGTGGTCTTGGGCAAAACAGCGACCACAGCCACGGCATCTGGGGCTATGACGACAAGGGTTCGGAATATTTCACGCTACGGGTGCGCAATCTCGAGACTGGGGAAGATCTTGCCGATGTGGTGGAAAACACATCCGGCGGCGGGGCGTGGGCGCCCGATGGCAAGAGCTTCTTCTATACGCTGCAGGACGAGAACCACCGCCCCTCCAAGGTCTTCCACCACATCATCGGCCAGCCGCAATCTGCCGACCGGCTGGTGTATGAGGAGAAGGATCCCGGCTTCTTCATGGGGGTTGGCGGCTCTCTACTCGATGATTTCATCTTCATCGACATTCACGACCACGAAACTTCCGAATACCGCATCCTGTCCACCAAGGACCTGACAGCCGAGCCAAGACTGGTGGCCGAGCGCGAGGAAGGCATCGAATATTCGATGACCGAGGGCGGCGATGTGTTCTACATCCTGACGAATGACGGCGACGCCAAGGATTTCAAGATCGTGGAAGCGCCGGTTTCGGCACCGGGCAAGGAAAACTGGACCGAGATTGTGCCGCATGAGCCAGGCCGTCTTATTCTGTCCCACGCAGCCTATGCCCGCCATCTCATCTGGCTGGAACGACGCGATGGTCTGCCACGCATTGTGGTGCGAGACCGCAAGACGGGTGAGGAACATGCGATTGCCTTCGACGAAGAGGCCTATTCGCTGGGCCTGCACGGTGCTGCGGAATATGACACCGATGTCATCCGCTTCTCCTATTCTTCCATGACGACGCCGAGCCAGCTGTTCGACTACAACATGGTGACCCGCGAGCGCGTGCTGTTGAAGACACAAGAAGTTCCTTCCGGCCACAACCCGGATGACTATGTCACCCGCCGCGTGATGGCCCCTGCCCATGACGGCGAACTGGTGCCCGTTTCGCTGCTTTACCGCAAGGATACGGTTCTGGATGGCTCGGCGCCCTGCCTGCTCTACGGCTATGGCGCCTATGGCGTTACGATTCCCGCTTCCTTCTCCACCAATGCGCTGTCGCTGGCGGATCGCGGCTTCGTCTATGCCATTGCCCATATTCGCGGTGGCAAGGACAAGGGCTTTGCCTGGTACGAAGACGGCAAGATGAAGAAGAAGCAGAACACCTTCAAGGACTTCATTTCTGCGGCCGATCATCTGGTGAAGGAAGGCTTCACCAGCTTTGACAACATTATTGCCGAAGGTGGTTCGGCTGGCGGCATGCTGATGGGCGCGATTGCCAATATGGCGCCGGAGAAGTTCGCCGGAATCATCGCCGCCGTGCCTTTCGTCGATGTGCTGAACACCATGCTGGACGACACCCTGCCGCTGACGCCGCCGGAATGGCCGGAATGGGGCAACCCGATCGAGTCGGAAGAGGAATATAACTGGATCGCCGCCTATTCCCCTTACGACAATGTGGGTAACAAACCCTACCCGCCGATCCTCGCCATCTCCGGTCTTACCGATCCGCGCGTGACCTATTGGGAGCCGACGAAGTGGATTGCCCGCCTGCGTGCCACCGCGCCGGACGCCGGACCTTATCTCTTGAAAACCAACATGGCGGCAGGCCATGGCGGCAAATCCGGTCGTTTCCAGCGGCTGGAAGAAATCGCCTTCGAATATGCCTTCGCCATCAAGGTTGCAGGCAAGATGTGAGGAGCTTCAGCTTGGAGCAAGGCTACGTGATCAATTTGTCAAAGAAGGAGTAATCAATGCAGAACACCTCTCACGCTGTTATGGCTCAACGTTTCGAGCCCAAAGATAGTGCAGATGATTTCCCGACACCTCCTTGGGCAACACGTGCGTTGATTGAGCACATCATCGGAACTCATAATGTAGAAGGGATGAGTTGCCTGGAGCCTGCGGCTGGTAGAGGTTACATGGCGAATCCATTGAACGAATACTTCGTAAAGGTTGAAGCTGCGGATGCTCATCCCTACGGCTTCTGTCAGGTAAAAGACTTCCTTAAATACCCTTATGAAGCCCAATCACATGATTGGGTCATCACGAACCCACCATTTCGGCTTGCGGAACAGTTCGTGGAACGCGCTCGTTTCGTCGCCCGCCGTGGGTTCGCCATACTTGCTCGAACTGTATTCTTGGAAAGTGTGGGGCGGTACGAAGGTATTTTTCGATCCACCCCACCGACTATCTTTGCTCAGTTCTCAGAACGCGTTCCGATGGTAAAGGGCCGTGTGGATCCTAAAGCATCCACTGCAACTGGTTATGGATGGTTTGTATGGCTTCAAGGTAAAAATCATCCCTCCACGGAATTGAAGTGGATTCCACCATGCCGAAAAGCATTGGAAAGGCCCGGCGATTACCGTAATGCTCAGATTAGCTCGCTGCCTTCTTTATTCCCAGAGATGTAATCCTCAGTCCACCAGGAATACCGACAAGATACCCCTTAGAAATATAGTTGTTTGGGGATTTGGCATGAGACCTAATATTTCTGACGCGCTGCTCCCACAACGATTCGCCTAGACGTTTTTTAGACATCTTCAGGTCGACAGGTGTCAGCGTGATGTACTTCGGAATCAGATATAATAATCTTGCAAAATTAGCCTCACCATTCGGCTCCCCAGCCAAAATCTTAATTACAACCTGGGAAATTTCCGCTTCTGAAGTTCTCTTTGTGCTACTCAAGCCGTTTTCCTCACTAGCTGCTAAAGTATTATGCGCCCTCCCAAATAGGTTGTATATAATTCGGTTTCAATACTGCTACTGAACGCAATGGTCGCAATTTCTAGATTCTATTTAAGATTGCAATCTATAAACCTGATCCACCCCTCAAAATGGCGGATCAGGTGCGAAGCCTAACTGGAATTAACTACTCCGCAGGTGCTGCCTGCAATCTGCGGCCTGCCCGGCGGGATTTATCAAGCCTCCAGCGGACGAGATCCACCACCACGAAGGCCAGCAGGCTGAGCCCCATCAGCGGCAGGGCGAAGCCCAGCGCCACGCCCACGACCAGCACGCCGAGCTTTGCGGGAAAGCCCAGATAAAGCCAGGATTGCGCGAGTGTGCGGGCGGGCGCACCGGCTGGCGGGCGACGTTTCCACCACATGGCATAACCATAGACGATGGAGACCGAGAGTGCCGATCCAATAAGCGCAATGACAATCTGGTTCAGGACACCGAACTTGATGCCCATGTGCAGATCAATGCCCCAGCGGATGAGCTTCGGCACGATGGTGAAGGTGGCGAAATCGGCGCGGCTCGTCACCGTCATGTTGCGTGGATCAACCGCCACCGTATCCACCTGCGTGGGGGTAGAGCGGTCATATTCGCGCACCATCCAGGCCTTGTCCGCCGATTTCGACGGGCGGATTTCCACCAGCGGACTGTCGATGATACCGGAGGATTTGGCCGTGGCCAGAACCTGATCGATCTGCGTTGCCGGATCGGGAACACCCGCGCTGACGGGTGCCGTGCTGGCCTTGCCATGATCGGCATGCGCCGAATGATCCGCATGGGCTGCATGACCGGCGGCGGCGGGCGCGGCGGCGGCTTCCAGCTTCAGCGAAACGGAGGGTGTTTCCCACGCCAGGGACTTGCGCAGAGCGGTGATATTGTCGCCGGCATATTTGGACCAGGTCAGACCGGTTGCCGAGAGGAACAGAAGGCCGATGCCGATCCACAACCCGATGGTGGTGTGAACCCGGCGCAGGCCAGCGGTTTTTCCGTCTCTCGTGCTCGTCTGAACGGAATCTGTCCCACGCCGCCAGAACCACAGCAGGAAACCGCCGATGGTGGCAATCCACAGCCATGAGGCAGCCAGTTCGCTGTAATTGCGCCCGAAATCCCCCAGCAGCATGTTGCGGTGGAAGACATCGATGATCCAGCGAATGGGCAGGACGCCGCTGGTACCATAGACGACGAGATCGCCCTTCACATCCAGCGTGACCGGATCGACGAAGACTGCCCGCGTTTCGGAATCGCCCAGCTTGGGATCGGCAAACATCACACGCGTCGTCTTGCCTTCGGCTGTGGCAGGGCGCACTGCGAACAAGGATTTATCCGCACCATAATAGGCGCGCGCCGCATTGACCTGCGCCTCAAGGCTTTGCGGCTGACCGGAGGCGACGCCGTTCAGATAGCTGCGATAGACATAGTTCTCGAGCTGCGGCGTCAGCACATAGGCCGTGCCGGACAGAGCCGCGACCAGAATGAACGGCCCGACAAACAGGCCGATATAGAAATGCAGGCGGGTGAGAAAGGCGCGAAACTCGCCTCCGGTGGATGATGCAGCAGACTTCTGCGCAATCTTGCTAGGCTGTGCCGAGGTCATGACCGACCTCCAGCAGAAGGAGAGACGCTATCAACGAGACTGGCGCAGAATTGCGCGCGCGGACTAACGCATCCGCCTGACGGGAAAGATGACATGATTTGCTCCATGAGCTTGAAAAGGGACGGGAAAACCCCGCGTTCAAGGCATCATGAAAGCTGCGGCGGCCCTCTGGCGTGCGGCGGATGAAAGGGCTTGGCAGAAAGCGGCGTTTCTGCCTGAGCCTGCCAGACGATGGTCTGCGCCGTGGGTTCATGTGGCGGAAGAATGCGCAGGAAGCTGGCAAGGCCCGGCGCGATACTGCAGGCCAGTTGGCACAGCGCCAGACATTGCGCCTTGCCTTCAGAACGCGCGGGGTCTTCATCCGAACCAAGACCCATATGGGTGGAACAGATGGTGAAATCGCCGTTGAGCGCCTGCACCACCATGCTTTGCTGGAAAAAGGCGCCAATGAACAGCTGGAGCACAAGCGCATAGGAGAGCAGAAGCGCCGTCAGGCTCCTGCCCAGCAAACCAGCCGGTGCTCGTTCATTCGTCCCCATCCATCGGCATTGCCACAAGCCTGCCCAAGTGTCACGGGGGATCAACCGGTTACCCCCGCGACATTTTGCGCAGCCTCAGGCTGCCATCTCGAAGCGCTGCCTGTTTGCCTGACGAACGGCATCCCAGTCAAAAGGCGTCAGATCATCCTTGTACATATTGTCGAGATGCTTCTGATAGAGCCATTGCTTTTCAGCTTCCGTAGTCCAGGGGTCACCTGCTTCCGGATAAAGCTTCAGATAATCGCTGGTGGTGTTGCCCGTCAGCCGGCTGAGATTGTGATCCAGCTCAGCACCTGCCTTCTTGTAGGCTTTCTCTGTTTTGACATCCTGCCAGAAATTGAGGAACAACAATGCGCCTGTGCTGAGAATGCTAAAGGCTGCGCCAAGAGCGGAGACGATTGCGCCGCCGGTTCCCATAAAAAGCGACGCGAAGCGTGACGTCTGGAGAACCGTCGCCGGAACCAGCGTTTTGACGATGCCAAGAGCGCTATCGATCGCGATGCCGACATCTGCACCGATGGCGATGCTGGTGAAGATCTTCTCTGCCGTATCCAGCTTGCCCGCCTTGAGGTTCCGCACAAAGGCAAAGATATCCAGAGGCAGCACGGCCATGCCAACCGCACCGCCGAGCAAGGCGCTTCCCTTGGTGAGAGCCGTGCGCGTGGCCTGTTTGGCAGCATCGGCATATTCGCCAATCGAAAACAGGATCTTTGCGTCGAGCGATGGTTTTATGCTGCTGCCCACCGCATCCATGATTTGGGCGGCCCCGCCCACAGAGCCCAGCACCAGCCAGGACAAGGAAACCTTATCGAACTTGCCGCCACTGAGAACGCCCGTCTGGACCGTGCGGATGATGCTGAGAAACGCCGATCCGTACTTGGCCATGGTTTCCATCTGCTGATCAATGCTGACGGCACCATCAAAGAAGAAGCCCTTGCTGTTCGACGCCAGTTCCTTGGCTATCGCAAAGAGCTGATTTGTCGAACCGCCCGGCTTGCTGAGAGACCAGAGCTGGCCGACAAAGCCCATCAAATTCACCTTGTATCGCGTAACCGCCGCCTCATCGTCTCCGAACAGACCTTTGGCAACCGAGGTGGCATAGGTCTGAAGAATCTCATCGAAACTCTTCTCTGCCTCCCTGGTGACATCGATGATGGGCTTGCGCACGACACTGTTGGGCAGGAGCGTGGCGATCTCATCAGTCATCTTCGCCATGCTGCGCTCCAAACCCTCCGGGCTGAAACGTTGCAGGAGACTGGAATCCCACATCCGGTCTTCGGTGCCGAACACGGTTTTCGCAAGTGCGCTGTTGTCGCTCTGGTCGGTGTCGCGCAACACGCCTTCCGGGTGGCTCGTGCGGGCAAGACCCTTGCCTTCATAGCCGACAGCCAGGGCGGTGAGAGATTGTACATCCTGCAGCGCATAGCCCGATCCGGCGCGATACATGCCGACAAGAAGCTTGTTGGCCGTCAGATTCGCCCCGCGCACCAGGCCGTTCAATGCAGTCGTGACCTCGTTGCGGTAGGCGGATAGCGGATGGTTGTTGAGCAACATGCTGTGCCTGACCCGTTCCAGACTTCCGGCCAGGGTCAGGCCATCCAGGCCGCCATCCAGCCGCCCCACCAGCGGGCGCAATTCCTGCAGAACGAGGCTGGCAAAGCTCGACCGCTTTTCACGGGCCGCCTCGGACGTGCCGAAGATCTGCGTGGCCATGGCTGCAACCGTGGGCAGGAATGCCGCGGTGAACCCATCCTGCGGCACTGTGGGAGAAAGCCCGAGAGCCTTGATTTCCTTCAGCGTTTCCGGATCGACTTTCAGTTTGGCCAACCGATCCATATAACCTTCCGTCTTCAGCGTCAGGCCAAGATCGGCATAGGTGTCTCCATTGATCGTGGGTGTCACCAGGCCGATGTGGTCTTTCTGCGCCTCCGGCACTTCAAACCCAAGGGCCGCGGAATAGACGAGAGACTGGCGAGCGGCCTCAGCATCGGGCAACAGAGGCTCCACCCTGCTGCTGTAGAATTCGTTGTAGGCCTTCTGGATTGCCGCCTGATTCTGCTCGATGACATCCGCCGGAAGCACACTGCCGAAGGCTTTCAGCGCCGTGTTGTAATTGGTCAGGATGGTCTGCTCGTTGACACCGCGCGCAACACCATCCTTGAACAGGCCGCCCTCAACGATCTCACTTCGGAACTGTTGCTTGATATCCGAGCGCAGCTTTTCCACCGCCTCGGTATAGGCCGCATCATGTTTGCCTTCATCATTCTGGAAGCGTTTGCCATCCAGAATCTGACGTGTGCCCTGCAGATACTCGCTCGAGAGCAGGCCCGCCACCGAGGGGTCCTCCAGCAGTGTCTGCATGGCCTGCTCGATATCCTTCCTCACCTCAGGCTCGTTGAGGATGGTTCGCATCTGGCCCGTATTCGGTTGCAGACGTGCCTCGCGATAGGCTTCGAACTGACCTTTGACCTTCACAAGATCGATATAGCGGGCCAACTTCTGTTCGGGGGTGTAGTTCTGCGGGTTCTGATAGACATCCAGGCCATCCGGTGGCCGTGATGCATCCGCATATTTTTGCTCCAGATAGGAGAAGAACTCCTGGTTGATCCGCTCATTGCCGGTGAGACTCCCGATCAGGCGGGACAGGGAGGCGGAAGCCTCGGCATGATCCAGCGGCTGCTCGGCCAGTTTGTTTGGCGGAAGCGCGTCTTTCAGCCCTTGCTCCGTTAACGGATTGAATTTCGCATCATAGCCGACGATCCTGCCCTCAACGCTCGTAACGGTGCGCTGATTGGGATCCGGCTGCAGATCCTTTGGATCGACCGGTTTCTTCTGCTCCGGCTTCTTTGTTCCAGCCATCGGCTTTTTAGCAAAGTCGCGTTTCTGCAGCCCATCGAAAGAGATATATCGGGCTGCCGTCTGCTGCGGTTCAATTTTCTTCTGAGCCGCCTGGACTTCGGAACCGGCATCTTTCTTGATTGTCTCCTCGCCAGTTCTGTTCGCAGTTGTTGCTATCGACCTTTCACCGAGAATGACTCCCATCAATATTCCCCACTATATTCGTTATTAATTTTATATTTTAATTTATATTTATTTGTCCTTTTGCAATCGTCAATGTCTGTTTGCGACATAAATACAATCAAGAACATCATCTGTTTCAGAGTGAACCATGCGCGATTGCAAGTACCGCCATGGCCGCTGGACATAGCCTGGCAGGCAAACGCAGAGCCTCAAAATCATAAGGAATTGGGGATGTGGGGATGTGGGACCGCTACTGCGATTTTGACGTGTGCACGGTGAAAAGGAAGACGGCCCACTGGCATCGCTAATGCGCCAGCTCAAACCAGTGCTCATGCGCCAGCTCAAACCAGTAATGTGCTGGCCAGTAATGTGCCGGGCTTCTCAAAATCTGGACGAGCGGAGCTCCCCCAAGCGTAGCGGGCCAGAACCGGGTAAAAAGTGTGACACGCTGACACTGGGCGATCCTGTCGATCGCCCAGTGGTATCCTATGCCAGATCAGGCACCGCCGGAAGCCGCATAGTATTTGCGGTTGTTTTCCCGCACGGCATTCCAGTCGAACGGCGTGATGTCATGCTTATACATGTTGGCGAAGTGTTGCTCGCGAAGTTTCTTCTTGTCTTCCTCATTCTCCCACGGCGTACCGGAACTTGGGTAGCTCTTGAGATAATTTCGCGTGGTATTGTCCGTGAACCGACTGAGGTTGGCGTCGATCTCCTTGCTGGCCTTTTCGAAGGCGGCGCTGGTTTTGAAGTTCTGATATATCACAAGACCAATAAGAGCCAGACCGTTCAGAGCATTGAAGGCAGCTCCAAGGCCCGCCGTGATCGCGCCACCTGCCCCGAAGAACAGCGATGCAAATCGCGACGCCTGTAGTGTCGCAGCAGGGATGAGCGTGCGCGCCATGGAAATGCCCGCATCCACAGCAACCCCGACGTCCGTGCCGATGATGAGACCATTGAAGATCTTGTCGACGGTATCAAGCTTGCCCGCCTTCAATCCCTGGACGAAGCTGAAGATGTCGACAGGCAACCACGCAATATCCACCGCTGCACCCAGAAGTGAGGCTGTCTTCGGAAGGGCAGAACGTGTCTTTTCCGCAAGCCCCTTCGCCACTTCGTCAAACTGCATGAAGATGAGGCTTTCGCTCAACGGCTTCTGGTACTTGATCTCCTTCATGCTCATGCCAATGTAATCCATCAGATGCGACGTCGCGGTCGCAGTCGTCAGAACCTGGCTTGCAATTCCTTCCGGTGTTGAATTCTGCCCCAGAAGAATTCCGCTGTAGATGGTGCGCTGCGCGCTCAGGAACAATGTGGCTGTTTTTGCCAGAACCTTTTCCTGCTCCGCAATACTGACGCTGCCCGTGAAGGTCGCACCTTTATCCTTCGCATACTGGGATGCAAGGAGATAAACCTTATCCAGGGAACCTCCCGGCTTGATGACCGAATTGATGTTGTAGACCATTCGTACAAGGTTTCCGGAAAAGGTTTCGATGGCCTTAGCGTCATTGCCATACAGCCCCTTGGCGACGGTGTCCGCGTAGGTTTTCAAAACCTCATCGTACTTTTTCTGACCTTCAGAAAGCAAATCGAACACCGGTTTCTGGACATCGGCATTGGGAAGAAGTCTTTGCAGTTCCTCGCTCATCTTGGAGGACATGGGCTTCAGCGTGTCGTAGCCGAACTGCTTCAGCACTTCCGAATCCCATTTCCGTCCTTCGGTGCCGAAGACCTTGATCGCCGTGTCGGCAGGCTTGAAGTCTCGCGGCACCAATGAAGCATCCATGGGGTGAGCACCCTGGGCAATCCCCTTGCCCTCATAGCCGACGGCAAGCGCTGTGAGGGCCTGAACCTGCCTGATATCATAGCCCGATCCCGCACGATACATGCCGTCGAGCAGCTTGTTGCCCGTCAGGTTCGCGCCACGCACAAGACCATTGAGCGCGGTGGTCACTGCCGCCGCGTCCGACGAAAGTGGATTGCTTCTGGCCGATACAGTCCGGGTGATATCGGCAAGCGCCGTGTTGAGGGTGGCATCCGTGAAGCCACCATCCAGTTTGGTCACCAATGGCCGCAGTTGTTCGAGAACCTGGCTGGTAAACTCGGTGCGCTTGGCCTTGGCTGCATCGGAACTGCCATAGACCTGAGTTGCCATGTTGGTAACAGTCGGCAGGAACGACGCCGTAAACCCATCCTGAGGTATTTTCGCGGAAAGCCCCAGCGCCTTCATTTGCGCCGCCGTATCCGCATCCACCTTCACGGCAGACAGGCGATCGACCAGCTTGTCGGTCTTCAACGCAAGGCCGCTGTCAACATAGGTTTTGCCATCAATAGTGGGCGTGACGAGGCCGACATTGTTTCTGAGCGAATCCGGCAGTTGAAGCGAAAGGGCAAACGCGTTGATCATTGCCGTTTGCCCGCCAGCGGCATCCGGCAGCAGTGGCTCGACATTCGACGTGTAGTATTGATTGTAGCTCGCATCAATTGCCGTCTGATGCTGTTCGATATAGGCCGCCGGCAGTACGCTGGCAAATCCCGTCAGGGCCGAATTGTAGTTCGTCAGAACCGTTCTCTCGTTAATGCCGCGGGCAATACCATCCTTGAAGATGCCACCATCAACGATATCCGCCTTGAATTGCGTCTGGATATCGGTCCGCAGCTTTTCGACGGCATCGGTGTAAGCCTTATCATACTTGCTTTCGTCGGTCTGGAAGCGTTTCCCGTTGAGGATTTCACCGGTTGCCTTCAGGTATTCCGAGGTCAGCAGGCCGGAGACCGTGGGATCTTCCAGCAAAGTCTCCATGCCCTGCTGAATGTCCTTCTTCACCTCTGGCTCGACCAGAATGGTCGCCATCTCACCGGTGTTTTCCTGCAGGCGCGCTTCGCTGTAGGCGTCATACTGCGCCTTGAGGTTGACGAGATCGACATAGCGCCCCAGCTTCTGCTCAGCCGTATAGTTCTGCGGATTCTTGTAGACATCCATGCCATCCGGCGGACGGGATGTTTTACCGTATTTGTCGTTCAGATAAGCGAAGAATTCCTGGTTTATCCTTTCCGAACCCGTGATGGTCTTCATCAGCGCCGAGATGGATTTGGAGGACTCGGCCTGGTCAACAGTCTGCTGCTCCAGCTTGTTCGGCGGTATCTGCGCCCTCGCGGCAACCTCGGTTATCGGATTGAAATTCTTGTCATAGCCGATGATGCGCCCACCACCGCCGGTCGAGGTCGTGCCCGCATCCGAAGTTGCGCTCGAAGCGCTGGAGGAGCCGCTGCCAACTCCAGACGTCGAAAGCTTGCTGACAACCACCGGACCGCCTCCCGACGTCGGCGTCCCCGATTGACTTCCAAGGTCTGCGTCCACGGTAAGGGAGGCTGGCTTGGATGTCGTCGACACCTTTGGCGAAGGAGCGGGCTTGGCGCCTGAAGATCCGCGGGAACCAGAACCACTTGAACCAGATCCACTAGAGCCAGATCCGCTGGAACCAGAACCACTAGAGCCAGATCCGCTGGAACCAGATCCACCGGCTGGAGCAATTTTCCTTGGCGCGGAACCGGAAGTCTTCTTTTCCTTACCGGTAGATGCTGTTGAACTATCGTCGCTTATATCGACTTTTTTTGCTTGCGTCGACGCTATACGCATATGCAACCCCTCTTACATATGTAAACGTTCTATTATATATCTAACTATATTTAATTGCCTCTTCAATTGATTGGAACTAAATTTTTCTGTACTTGGGCCAGCATCTGACAAACGATTGATTCAAAATAAAAATTAATTTTCGAGGCCTTCTATTGACCCAATATTGATCGCTTGCGACCAGAAAGGCGCGCTGCAAATGGAGTGCAGCAAAGGGTCTCGTTAAATAAAATTGAGCATAGTATAGGCTGCGGAGACCTGATGCTTGGAAGTGAGTCGACGCTCTGGTCGACGTGGGGTGCACCTTGGAAACGTCAATCTGGCTTCTCATCTCCGTTCTGGTGATGGCTGTGCTCATTATTCTCGGTGCCATCCGCGCGCCAGATGCACCAGGACGCAAGGCGTTTACCCTCTCCATTCTGTTTGCGCTGTCCTGGACGGCGGCAGTTCTTGCGCGTCATTCGTCCAGCGATCTGGAATTCAAAATATGGGCCTGCAAGTTTGCCTGGTTCGGGATTATTGGCACACCGCTTTACTGGTCGCTGAGTTTTCTAACCTATGCGCGTGGACGCGGCGCGGAGAAACGCTGGCAACTGGCTTCGATTGGTTTGATCAGCGCCGCCTTTGGAATACTTGCGCTCACCAATGACTGGCATAACTGGATGTATATCCGGTTGATCGACGAGAGAACGATGCTGTTTGAGCATGGCTGGCTCTATCAGGCGGCGATGTTGTTTGCCTATTCGGCCATGGCCATTGCATTTGTACTTGGGTTGACGCTGACAATCCGCGCGCGCGGCATTCATCGCTGGCAGCTTTGGGCGCTTCTGGCTTCGGCCTTCTTTCCGCTGGTGGGCAATGTGTCCTACACCGCTTACGGCTTTACGATCTTCAATGATGACCCGACGCCGTTCATCTTTGCAGCAACGGGCGCCTTCATGCTGGGTGCACAACTGTTCGGCCAGTTGTTCGTGCTACCGCCCATCGGGCGCGATGCGATCTTCGAGGTTTTGCCGGACCCGGTGATCGTGCTCGATGCGGAAGATCGGATTCTCGAACTCAACCCTGCGGCTGCCACCCTGCCCGGCATGCCACGTCAGGCCATCGGAAGCTCGCTCGCCACCCAACCGGAGTTCGCCCCCATCCTGCAAGCGCCCGCCTCAAGCGATGGAGAGCGCAGCGAAATCAAGCTGGGTGACCAGGGCATTTTCGAGGTATCCGCCCATTCCCTGACGCCCTGGGGGCGGCGCGGTGGACGCATGATCGTGATGCGCGATATTTCACTGCGAAAGGCGGCGGAGGAGCGCATGGCCGCGCTTTCGCGCGATCTGGAAATGCGACTGCATGAAAATGTGGAACTGCAGAACCTCCTGAGGGAGGAGGCATCGCGCGATCACCTGACGGGACTGTATAATCGCCGCCACGCACAGGACATTCTGCCAGCCCTGCTTCAAGGCGCCTCGGCACGCGATCGCGTCGCGGTGACCGTGGTCGATATCGATCACTTCAAACTTTTCAACGATCGTTATGGCCATCAGACAGGCGATACGGTGCTGAAACTGTTTGCCAAAATGCTGACGGAGGAACTGGGTGACAATGGCCAGGCGTTTCGCTGGGGCGGAGAAGAGTTTCTGGTCATCCTGCCGGATTGCGACCGCAACGAGGCCCTTGTCCATGCTGCCCGCTGGCAGCAACGCCTTTGCGCAACGTACATTCCCGGCGTGAACGATCTGGCGCTGACCTTCTCCGGAGGCCTGTTTGTGGCACGCGGCGACCAGGTTTCCCTTGAAGAGGCCGTCAAGGCTGCCGATACCGCACTTTATGCAGCAAAGGCTGCGGGCAGAAACCGAATGGTAACTTTTGGCGAATATGCCGGTCTGCAGCAGCCAGAGAAGAAAAGCATCGCGCTACCCAGATGAGGGGCTGCAGCGAAGCACCACCCAGCAAGCTTCAATTGAAGTCAACTCTCCAAACATGCTCCGCGCACGCCACGCAAGCTTCGCGCAAGCTTCGCGTATTAAGAAGTGGTTAACTTAGGTAACCATATTTCAGGTCAACGCGATGCAGATCGACAGCGGAATGAATGGCTACGGTTATTCAGCTCGCCCCTACAAGGCAGAGCGGAAGGCCGAGGAAGCCCTCCCCCAAACGACGGAAACGAGCCGGATTTCCTTGAGCGGCATCACCGGCAGCAGCACGTTGCTTTCCTCTTCGCTGGCGAATGCACTTTGGGCAGTTGAGGGCGCGAAGACCGGCGACGAGCCGCCGAAGGCACAGGCAGCACCGCTGATCCAGACCGGCACGCACACGGTTTCTCAGATCGAAGATATCTATTCCGAATTCTGATCTCTTGGAGATCTGAAATATTCGATGCCCGAACCATGGCGGCGTGGTTCGGGCATTTTTGTTTCGCATATGGCAAGCTACCTCACATATGCCGTTCAAGCCGCGCGCGCCACTTCCACCGTGACATGAGAGAGCGTCGTCAGATCGCGAAGACGCTCCTTGTAGGACATCGGCTCTTCCGGCTCCTGCGCGACGATCGAGAGGATTGCCGCGTGATGACCCGGCCCCACTTGCCACAAATGCAGGTCGGCAATGCGGTTTCCGTCCGTTTCCAACCGCTCGCGAATTTCCTCGGCCAGTTCGGCCTTTTCCGGCACGGCATCGAGCAGGACGCGCGAGGTATCGCGCATCAGCCCATAGGACCAGCGGGCAATCACCAGACCGCCGACAATTCCCATCAACGGATCGAGCCAGATCCAGCCATAGGCACGACCGAACAGAAGCGCACCGATGGCGAGAACGGATGTCAGGGCGTCGGCCAGAACATGCAGATAGGCGGCACGCAGATTATTGTCTCCCACATGGCAGGGATGCGCATGGCTGCCGTGGTGGCCGTGATGACCATCATGTCCGTGTTCGCCGTGGTGATGATGATGATCGTGATGATGGCCCCCGTCGTGGTCGTGATGGTGGCTGTGCCCATGATGATGCGGTTCATCACGCAGCAGCCATGCGCTGAGGAGATTGACGGCAAGCCCGACAATGGCGACCAGAATGGCCTGGGTGAATTCGATTTCCACCGGATTGGCGAGCCTTATGATGCTTTCGGCGGCAATCAAAAGCGCAATCAGCGCCAGCACGATGGCGCTGGCGAAAGCGGCAAGATCCCCCAGCTTGCCGGTGCCGAACGTGTAGCGGCTGTTGCGCGCCTCACGCCGCGCATACCAATAGGCAAGTGCCGCAATCAGCATGGCACCGGCGTGCGTAGACATGTGCCAGCCATCGGCCAGCAGCGCCATCGAGCCATACCAGGTTCCGGCAAGAATTTCCGCGACCATCATGCTGGCTGTCAGTGCGATAACCCACCAGACCTTGCGCTCGTTACGGGCGTGGTTCTCTCCCAGAAACACATGCTCGTGCTTGGCGTCTTCGAAGTGAACAGCCATATCCTGCCTCCCATCTGTTATTCGCCGCGCATATAGGTGCGCAGCGCCTCTGCCAGTTCGCTGGCTGCCTGACGGCGTTCCGCATCCGTTTCGGCCTGCACCACGTGCTCGCTCAGATGCTCCTGCATCAGTTCCACTGTCAGGCCGGACAAAGCGCCACGTATGGAGGCGAGAAGCTGAAGCACATCCCCGCAGGGCTGCTCGCTGTCCAGCGCCCGCTCAACCGCCTCCATCTGACCTTTCAGCCGACGGATGCGGGCAATCAGTTTGTCCTTGCTGCGATGGGTGTGCGACATGATCATACCTATAAGATAGGGGACTACCCTATCACTCAGATGCGACCTTGGCGAGATCTGACATTGAATTCTGCGCTAACTAGCATAAATTCCTCGAGAGACTAGAGGTTTTTAATGATGATGTATTCTATCGGTGATTTATCGAAACGCACGGGCGTCAAGGTTCCCACCATTCGCTATTACGAGCAGATGGGCCTGATGCCGGAGGGCGAACGCACGCAGGGCAATCAGCGCCGCTACAGCCGCGATGAACTGGAGCGGCTCGCCTTCATCCGCCACGCGCGTGATCTCGGCTTTGAGATTGCCATGATCCGCGAGCTGATTGCTCTGAGCGAGCATCCAAAGGCGCCGTGCGAAGGGGCAGACCGGATTGCAGCGGCGCATCTCGATGATGTGCGCGACAAGATCGCCCGGCTGAAAAAGCTTGAAAGCGAGCTGGAGCGCATTGTTTCACATTGCAGCGGCGGGCATACAGTGGAAGAATGCTATGTCATTCGCTCGCTATCGGATCACGGTTTATGTGATCATGAGCATTGAGGAAGCGAAAGCCGCTTGACTCTGAAACGATTATATCGCACTGATCAGCCATGATGATCGTACACGCACCCATCGCTGCCATGTATTTTTGGGCCTACCGGTAACGGGCGGCTCGACAGATCACAATGTCAACAAGCCGCCGTCAGGCGGCTTTGTTGTAAGAAAACGGCACCTGACGGCACCACAACAACAAGAGGATGCCGCAATGACCGAAGATACCGAAATCTCCATCGTTCGCCCCGCCGTCGTCAACATCCGTGTTGCCAAGCCGCGTGATCTACCCGAACTCAACCAGATGATTGCGCTTCTGGCGGCCCATCACGGTGATGCGGCGGCCATGACACCCGACAAGCTGCAGCGCGATCTCTTCGGCCCGATGCCGTGGATCCAGGCGCTGGTGGCCGATACGGGCGAAGAACTGATCGGCTACGCTATTCTGGTGCCGCTTTACCGCGCACAGGAAGGCAAGCGCGGCATGGATCTGCACCACCTCTTCGTGCGTGATGGTCATCGCGGCCACGGCATCGGCCAGCACCTTGTCAGCCGCGCGCGCGATTGCGCCATTGCGCAGGGCTGCGATTACCTTTCCGTTTCGGCCGCGACCGGCAATTTCGCCGCCCATCGCTTCTACGAGCAGATGGACTTCGTGCCGCGCCCGGTGACAGGCATGCGCTATATGCAGGCCTTGGCGTAATTTTCAGCCCATGGTCCTCTGATGACCAAAGCCTTTGTTTGCATCGGATTATCCGAAAACCGGGGGCCGCCGCGGCTTACTCCTGCTTCGGCACGGCCTTCAGATAGGCGGCGATGGCCTGGATATCCTGCTTGGGCAGATGGGCGATGTTCTGCTGCACTTCCGCCATGGAGCCGCCGACGCTATCGAATTCCGGCGTAAAGCCGGTTTCGAGATAGCTGACGATCTCCTCCTCGCTCCATTTGCCCATGGTGGTGGAGCCGGGCGTGATGTTGGGGATCTTGCCCAGCCCTTCCGGGTTCGGGCCGCCTGCCAGCCATTTGCCGGTTTCCAGGCCGCCCAGCGCATTACGCGGTGTATGGCATTCGCCGCAATGGCCCGGACCTTCCACGAGATATTGCCCGCGCTTTACCTGATCGCTGGCATTGGCGATCTGAACCCGTGGGCTTTCATCCAGGAACAGAAGCTTCCAGCCGCCAAGCGACATGCGAATGTTGAACGGAAAACCGAGGTCATGCGCAGGTGCGACATTGGCGCTGGCGGGCAAGGTCTTGATATAACCGAAAAGGTCGTTGATGTCCTTTGGCGTCATGCGCGCATAGGAACTGTAGGGGAATGACGGATAAAGATGTTCGCCGTCCGGGCCAACACCACGCGTCATGGCATCGCCGAACTGCGCCAGCGTCCAGTTGCCGATACCCGCTTTCGGGTTAGGCGAAATGTTGGGAACGTTGAAGGTGCCAAATGGCGTCGGCAGCGCGTGACCGCCGGACAGAACCTTGAGATCCTCGCCCTTGGCACCCGTTGCAGCATGACAGCTGACACAGCCGCCCGCCCAGAACAGTTTTTCGCCATTGGCGACATCCGGACTGCCCAGGTTGGCCCAATATTCGGCCGGATGCGGCTTTGGCTTGGTAAGAGCATAGGCCACGGCACCCCCCCCTGCCACCACGACCAGACAGCCGAGAATTATCTTTGTCAGGGTGGATGCCATGAACGCTCTCTCAATTTCCGACGACTGGCTTGCAAAAAGCCGAGCAAGCTGGCCATGGCCTGAAGATAAGGATCAGGCCATGGCGAATTACCTCAATCAGCGCTTCAGACGGTAGGTCTGGTGGCAGGCGCTGCATTCGCCGCCGAGCGTCTTGAGGGCAGCACCAACAGCGGCCTGATCAGCCGGCGCAGAAGCCAGAATGGTTTCCGCGTCCTTGGCAAGCTTCAGCGACTTGGCCTTGAAGTCATCCATGTTCTGCCAGATGGCCGGAGCGGCAGTGGTGTTCTGTCCGGTTTCCGAGCCTGCCGGGAAGTGGTTCGGGAAATCCTTGGAGGTGGTGGCAATCGTCGACAGAGCCTTCTTCACCGTCTCCGCATCATAGGGCTTCTCGCCCTTGGCAATTGCACCGAGCGCGCCGATGGAAGCGCCGATCTGCTTCATCTGTGCCTGGCGGACGGCCTGCGGCTCATCGGCTGCAATGGCTGTAGCGGCGCCAAGACAGATGGCCATGGTAGCGGCAATGGCTGTGCGGAACTTCATAAATTTTCCCTCTCGCTTGTGACGCGACAGGCCATCCCCGAAGCGTCTCGACAACAGCCGCAGATTACACGCCAGCACGTTGAAAGGAAGGCGTTTTTCGGCACACACAAAGTTGTGAACCGCTGCGCTGAAATGTAGCGAAAGCTCAGGTTTTGTCTATCTTCGGGCCGTTCATGGGACACGAAAAAGCCCGGCGGAGCGATGGCTCCCGCCGGGCTTGAACCTGCGATGGTTCGTGCTTACTTGGAAGCCGCTTCGTACATTTCCAGCACGTAATCCCAGTTGATCAGGCTATCGACAAAGGCTTCCAGATACTTCGGACGCGCATTGCGATAGTCGATGTAGTAGGAGTGTTCCCAGACGTCGACGCCGAGGATCGGGGACGCACCGTGAACCAGCGGGTTTTCGCCGTTCGGGGTCTTGGAGATGACGAGCTTGCCATCCTTCAGCGACAGCCATGCCCAGCCGGAGCCGAACTGCGTGGTGCCGGCAGCGATGAAATCTGCCTTGAACTTGTCGTAGCCGCCGAGATCGCTGTCGATTGCAGCCTGCAGCTTGCCCGGCAGCTTGTTGCCGCCGCCATCCTTCTTCATCCACTTCCAGAAATGGATGTGGTTGTAGTGCTGGGCAGCGTTGTTGAAGAGACCGGCATTGGTGCCGAAGGACTTCTTGACGACTTCCTCAACCGAGAGGTCTGCCAGACCGGCTTCAGCAGCCAGCTTGTTGCCGTTGTCGACATAGGCCTTGTGGTGCTTGTCGTGGTGGTATTCCAGCGTCTCCTTCGACATGAAGGGCTGCAGGGCTTCGTAGTCGTAAGGGAGTTCAGGAAGTTCGAAGGCCATAATCTTACTCCTTTTTCGGCAGAACCTTTGGATATCAGGTTGAGCGGGAACATAGGTTCCCGCGCGGCCATAGGCAACCGGCCAGAGGGGAAAATTCGGCACATCCGGCATTTGACTCAAGCAAAGTTTTGCTCCCTCCTCGGGCTGAGACACACCGGAAAATTTTCAGGAGATTCTTATGACAATACCAAACGTCGTCTTCGCAACCGGCCTCCTGCTGTGCGCTTCGGTTCTGTCCGCACATGCGTCCTCGGACGATGCCTGGGGTGAATTTGCAAAGGAGGTGGAGGCGGCCTGCGGCAAGGCAGCTTCCCGGCTCATCGAGAAACCGGTGAGCGTGGTGGATCCCTTTGGCAGCGAAAGCTATGGCCTTGCCCTCGTCAGCGGCAAGGCGAAGGGCGCCAAACAGACCATTTCCACCATATGCGTCTTCGACAAGAAGACGAAGAAGGCCGAAGTGGGTTCGGAGCTTTCTGCCGATCATGTAAAGGTTACGCCGAAGCGGGAGTGACCGGGCGTGTTTGATCGGGTCAAGGCATGAAAGTAGAGTGCGAGACGACTCGTGGTAATCTTGCCTATGGATAGGAGCACCGCGGATGATACGTCTTCTGGCCTATCGAGGATATTCAGCCTTTTGTGGAGAGAACTCCGCTTTCTCCTGGATTGCAGCAGTTGACGCGGACGCGGACGGCATAGAGATAGATGTTCGCCAGAGCAGAGACGGCGTCTTCGTGTGTGCACATGACCCAGATCTGAGGCTACAGTATGTCGCGTTCAATCGTCCTCGATTGAACGATAACGTACATGCGGCAAGATAAGATCGAAAGCGCGGCTCTACTGGATCCAATAAGGTGCGCCGCGCTTTAGATGATCAATGACCCACTGGCCGCGCGCAGCACGCTGGAGGACGGAAGCGCCGCGCAGGCGCCCCCGAATTCCTGCTCAAGCGGCGGCCTTCTTGCCCGACTTTGCCCAGTCCATGTAAAGTTCCAGCGCCTTGGCTGCGATGGGGCCTTCCTGGAACTGCCGGTCGTCCAGCCGGTTGATCGGCACAATCTTGGAATAATTGCCGGAGGTGAAGATCTCGTCGGCGGCCTTGAAATCCTCCACCGTCAGCGTGCATTCGCGCACATCGTGACCGGCGGCGCGCAACAGGCCGATAACGCGCGAACGGGTGATGCCCGAGAGAAACGTGCCGTTGGCAACCGGCGTCATGATGACACCATCCTTGACCATGAAGATGTTCGAAGATGCCGTTTCCGCCACGTTCCCGTTCATGTCCCGCATCAGGGCATTGTCGAAACCGCGGTTCTTCGCCTCGATGATGGCGCGGCCGCTATTGGGATAAAGGCTGCCGGTCTTGGCGGATGTCATGGCGACTTCCGGGTTCGGGCGGCGGAACGGCGATACCGTCAGCGAACTCGGTTGGGCGGTGTGCATGGCCGCTTCGAACAGGCAGAGCGCGAAGCGGGTCGATTCCGGATCGGCAGCGACGACGGAGAAGGGCGAACCGTGCTCGGCCCAATACATGGGCTTGATGTAGATGGCGGTCTTGCCATCGAATTTCTTCACGCCTTCCAGCGCCAGATGTTCGATTTCCTCCGGCGTCTTGGTAGGCTTCATGCCCATGTTGATGGCGGAACGGTTGACGCGCTGGCAATGCAGATCGAGATCCGGCGAGATGCCATCGAACCAGCGCGCGCCGTCAAACACCGTGGAGCCCAGCCACATGGCATGCGATGTCGGGCCGATAAGCGGCGGGTTGCCGCTGATCCATTCGCCATCGACGAAGGTCCAGGTGGTGCTGCGGGGCGCTGTGTTGACGGACATTTTTCTTCTCCTCGGATACCGTTTTCACGCCACTGAATGCCCGCAAGACGGGAGGGTCAAGAATTTTTTGTCGCCGATTTTCCGATCGAAAGAAAATTGCGCCAAAGCGGAAAATCCGGACATATCCCGCTTCCATCCGTCAGGCGCACACATAGACCTATCAGCAGGAGTGATCGATCACCGCTATGGTTGGCGCTGATGCTGTTGCGGTTGTGGCAGGAGCGGAGAATCCTGCCCTGAGCTTTGGCCTGACATTCTTGGCGAGTTGAACTGGCGGTCGATCATCGGGATGCTCATGACAATGGCGATGAGAGCCACAAGCAACAGGAACCAGGTAATACGCATCGGCCTCGTTTCTCATTCATCGGGTAAGCACCATTGCACACTTATGAGGCACAAATTCGGTGTGTGCCATGCGTTGCGTCAAATGCCATCCGTCCCGACGTCGAAGTTGGCGGTTGCTGCTTGACCTCGCGCTTCTCGAACCCAAGTAGAGCAAGGCTCCATTTCGCCTGAACAGGCTTCAGGTTTCACCAACATGTTTGACGAGGTACATATGATTCCGACCGTTACCGCCAATGGCGCCAATATCCCGGCGCTGGGCTTCGGCACTTTCCGCATGCCGGGCGAAGATGTCACGCGCGTGGTTCCCAAGGCGATCGAGCTTGGCTTCCGCCACATCGATACGGCACAGATCTACGGCAACGAGGCCGAAGTGGGCGCCGCCATTCAGCAATCCGGCGTGGCCCGCGGCGATATCTTCCTGACCACCAAGGTCTGGGTGGACAAATTTGCGCCCGATGCCTTTGCGCATTCAGTGGATGAAAGCCTGAAGAAGCTGAAGACTGACTATGTGGATCTTCTTCTGCTGCATTGGCCGCAAAGCGATGTGCCGCTGGCGAGCCGCATGGAGAGCCTCAACGCCGTGAAAAAGGCTGGCAAGGTCCGCAACATCGGTATTTCCAACTTCAACATCGCCATGATGGAGGAAGCGGCAGAGCTTTCGGATGCGCCAATTGCCACCAACCAGGTGGAACTCCACCCCTATCTCGACCAATCGAAACTGCTGGATGCGGCTCGAAAGCATGGCATTTCGCTGACCGCCTATTATCTGATGGCGGATGGCCGCGTGCCAAAGGACGAGGTTCTGCAGGATATCGGCTCGCGCCATGGCAAGACGGCGGCACAGGTGGCGCTCCGCTGGGCGGTGCAGCAGGCGGACGTTATTGCGCTGTCCAAGACGGCGACCGTGGAGCGCCTTCAGGAGAATTTCGACATCTTCGACTTCGATCTGACTGAAGCGGAAATGGGCGAGATCGCGAAACTGGCGAGACCCGATGGCCGCATCGTGAACCCCGGCCATCTTCGCCCGCCGCACTGGGATTGAGCGGGTAAGCGGCCGATCTTACTTCACATAGTGATAGCGGCACTGAATGATTTGCAGGCGCTGGTCCTCTCCGGTGCCTGCGACATTGTAAACGATGCGATGGTCGGCGGTGATGCGGCGCGACCAGAAGCCGGACAGGCTACCTTTAAGTGGTTCCGGCTTGCCCAAACCTGCAAAGGGCGACCGCTTCATGTCCTTGATCAGTTGATGGATGCGTAGAACCACCGCCTGATCACTCTCAACCCAGAACTCATAATCAGCCCAGGCATTTTCCGTCCAGACCAATTTCATTCGGCAGTCGGATCCCGCTCGACCACCCGGCCCTCAGCCAATTGCTCCATGCTCTCACGCAGACGATCCGCGTTCGCAGGGTTGGAGAGAAGATGCAGCGTTTCCTGCATGCTCTCAAATTCGCCTTCCGCGATGACGACCACAGATTCCGCTCCCTGACGCGTCACCAGAAGCGGCGCACGCGATTCAAGAACCGCATCAAAATGCGAGGCGAAGTTCTGGCGAAATTCTGTAAAGCGAACGTGGGGCATAGATCACCTTTTATGTACAGAAATATGTACATAAAAGGCAGCTATACGTCAACGCAGGAAGTGGTAGGCCAGATACACCGCAATCAAAAGAATGGCCGCGATACCGGTGATGAGGCTGAGGCGTTTTTCGATGAAGTGGCGCATTTCCTCACCATAGCGGTTCAACAGCCATGCCAGCGCGAAGAAGCGCGCGCCACGGGCGACAACGGCCGAGACGGTGAACCAGAACAGGCTGAAGTTTGCTACGCCAGAGAGGATCGTCACCACTTTGATCGGCGGCAGGTGCGCTGCACCAGACGTGACCAGCAGCAGGAGGATGGTTTCCCAGTTTACCGATGCCGCAAGCTCATCAAACGTATCGAGCTTGCCATAGAGAGCGAGGACCGGCTTTGCCACAGTCTCAAAGGCATAATGGCCGATCATCCAGCCCAGAATACCACCCAGCACCGAGGCCACCGTTGCGATGGCCGCATAGAGAAAAGCACGCTTTGGCCTTGCCAGGACCATAGGCACGAAGAGCACATCTGCCGGTACGAGGAAGAAGGAACTTTCCACGAAGGCGATTATGGCGAGCCACCAGGCGGCAGCCTTGCGGGCAGCGAGCGCCATGGTCCAGGCATAGAGTTTGCGCAGCATGGAGGTTCCTTAAGAAGATGACCCCGCCGCATTAGAGGGTGATGAAGGGGGTTGCAAGGTGGTGGGGGCCAAGCCGGATGCACTTGCAAAGACCAAGGGACTGCATTATCTTTCATGTGAAAGGAACAGAAACTATGCTTTCACATGAAAGAGAGAATACGGCTGAAAGAGGCGCGGTGGTTTCCAAGGCGGCGCTGCGTGCCTGCGAACGGCTGGAGATACGCGGTCGTCTGCTGGGCCGCATTCTGGGCCTATCAGAGGCGTCCGTATCGCGGTTGAAGCGTGGCGACCTGACGCTTTCGCCCGATGAAAAACCATTTGAGCTGGCGCTGATGTTCATTCGCTTGTTCCGCTCGCTCGATGCGATTACCGGCGGCGACGAGACCGTGGCGCGCGCGTGGATGCGCAATGAAAACAGCGCGCTGGGTGGTGCGCCGATAGACCGAATTCTGACCATTGCAGGTTTGACCGATGTTCTTGCCTATCTGGACGCCCGACGCGCTCTCGTCTGAGGCCCGCCCGATAGAAGGGCGATTCTGGCGGCTGGTAGAAGCGCAACATCAGGTGTCCACCATGAAGCTGGTGGATACGGTGGATGAACAGGCGCTTCTGGAAAGCCTGCTGGAGGAAACCAAGCCCGCCCTGCCACCCGAAGCGCTTGGGCTGGATTATCTGCTGGCAACGCCTTTTCGCTATGGCGCGATCTATCCGCACGGTTCTCGCTTTCGTCGCGCAGGAAGAACACCAGGTGTTTTTTATGCTGCAAGGGCCGTCTCTACCGCCGTGGCCGAGATGGCGTTTTACCGGCTTCTGTTCTTTGCCGAGTCACCCCAGACTCCACTTCCCGCCAATGCGGCAGATTATACTGCCTTCGCCGCAGAGATCGGCACCGCAGCCGGTCTGGACCTGTCCGAGCCACCTTTGGTCAAGGATGATGCGGGTTGGACGCATCCAACCGATTACGGCGCCTGTCAGGCATTGGCAGAGGCTGCTCGCAGCGCCGGGATCGAGGCCATACTGTATCGATCGATCCGCGACCCGGCTGGCGGCATGAACATCGCGCTGCTGACGGCCAAGGGTTTCAAACGACGCGAGCCGGTGGAACGGCAGAGCTGGCGCATACATCTGGCCACCCGCCACGTTCAGGCACTATGCGACTTTCCCCGCCAGCGCATCGGCTTCCAGCTAGAGGATTTCGCGCAGGATCCGCGCATTGCCAGCCGCCTCACCTGATCCTTGCCATTCCCTCCCTCAATGCATCGGAACCGCCCTCGCCCAGCGCCTTGTCAATCTCCTCATGGGTTGCCGTCCAGATCGGCAGAGCACGCTTGAGGGTGAGAAGCCCGTCCTGCGTCAATTTCAGCAGACGGCTGCGGGCATCCTTCGGATCGGTCAGCACCTCGATCAACCCCCGTCGCTGAAGGGGTTTCAAGGCAGCGGTCAATGTGGTGCGGTCCATGTCAAGCACCGAGGTGACTGAACTCATCGTTGCCGGATGCGGCCTGTTGAGGGACATCAGCATGGAAAACTGGCCGTTCGTCAGCCTTCGGGTCGCACTTCAACTATGATTTCGGCGTTTCGTTTACGCCCGAACAGCTGGCATCGGGATCGGTGTTCTATAACTTCCGCGAGACGCCGACGGCGCAGGCGCATGATGAGCTGCCCGGTCAATCCGCCTTCTATCGGGATGGTCAGGGGCAGATTTTCCATACCTATTCCTCCTACGCGCGCGGCGGCGAGGAATGGCTGGCGACGATGATGATCCTCGATACGGCGCCGCTTGGCCGCAACGAAAGTTCCACCATGAACTTCATCAAGCGTCATGACGAGTATGAGACAGCGACGAAAACCAGTGGCTGCTGCCATTGAAACAAGAACGGGAGGAGAGTGACATGCCATCGACAACCCATGGAAAATTCATCTGGTGCGAATTGATGACCACCGACATGCAGGCCGCCAGCGACTTCTATTCGAAGGTCGTGGGCTGGAAAGCCAAGCGCATGCCGATGCCCGGCGCCGAGGGCTTCGACTATGGCATCTTCGACACGCGCGCAGGCGACGAGGATTGCGGCGTGGCCGGCTTCATGACCATTCCGCCGGAGATGGCAGGCCATATGCCGCCGAACTGGACCGGCTATGTGGGCGTGGACGACGTGGATAAGACCGTCCGGCAGTTCGAAGCGGAAGGCGGTTCCGTTCGTCGTCCAGCAGAAGATATTCCCGAAGTCGGTCGCTTTGCGGTGGTGGCCGATCCGCATGGAGCGGTGATCTGCATCATGACACCGACGCCGATGGACAACCCGCCGCCCATGGCGGCCATGGTTTTGTCAACCGATCGAGATCGTGCGATCGCAGGTCTTTTCAATCAGTGCCGTATCGTGGCTGACAAGCAGCAGCGCTGAGCTGCGCTCCCGCGCCAGCTCCACCAGAAGCGCGATGGTTTCCTGCTGGGTTATGAGATCGAGCCGCGATGTAGGCTCATCGGCAAACAGGAAGACGGGATCGAGCAGCAGTACCCGCAGAAGCGAGAAGCGTTGCAGTTCTCCACCTGAAACCTGATCCGGCCTGCGGTCCAGCAGGTGCTCCCCAAGGCGCAGCCGCCGCATGAGCGGCGCTATGCGGGCCTCCTCCAGCCGATGCAGGGCCAGAAGATCGGCAAGGCTTTGCTTGAGCGTGGCACGCGCCGGAAAGGCAGCGGGCGGATCCTGATAGAGCTTCTGGTAGCGGTGAACGGAAATGCCATCCGCGCGGCGTACTGTGCCCGTATCGGGTTTCAGGAGGCCCAGCAGGAGATCCCCCAGCGAGCTTTTCCCGGAGCCGCTTGGTCCCGTCACACCAATGATTTCGCCCGGATGGATGGCCAGATCAATATCGGCAAACAAGCGCTTGCCGCCGCGGGTCTTGCCGAGCCCTGTGGCGGAGAGGACGCAGGAGGCCGAGGTCGATGGTTCGGCTTCCAGCTTTTCCCAATTCTGCGGATCGGCGGCGATCAGGCGTTTTGTATATTCATGCTGAGGCTCTGCCAGAACGTCGGCAGCCTGCCCCTGCTCCACGATCCGGCCCTCCAGCATCACAGCAAGATCACCGCCCATCTGGCGGGCGAGCGCCAGATCATGGGTGATAACCAGCACGGTTCCGCCGGCCCTCACCTCCCGCATCAGAAGATCGATCACCTCATCGCGGCGGGCAATATCGAGCCCCTTGGTCGGCTCATCGGCAATGACGATGCGCGCACCGCCCGCACGCGCTGCCGCGAAGGCCACGCGCTGGGCCATGCCGCCGGACAGCTGGCCGGGAAGTTTGCGCGCCGCTTCGGCGACACCCAGATCCTGAAGATCGCGGTCGGCTGACTGTCGGGCCTGATTGGTCTTTTCGTTGCGCAGGAAGCGATAGCTTTCTTCCACTTGAGACGAGGCGGCCATGATGGGGTCCAGCGCTAGCCAGGGCTCCTGCGGCAGAATACTGACCTTGCGGCCCCAGAGGGGTTTCTGAACGCCGGGAACCGAAAGATCGAGCGTCTGCCCCTCGATGAACAGCTGGCCGCTTGCCGTCAGGCCATCGGGCAGAAGGCCCATCAGTGCCTGTGCCAGCAGGCTTTTTCCTGAACCGGTTTCACCGAGGATCGTGAATGGCCTGCCCGCCTCCAGCGAGAAGGAAAAGGGCTCGACAAGGCGCCCGCCCGACCCGTGCACGGCGGCACCCTGTACCTTCATCAGCGTGCTCATACCCTCTCCTTTCCGGGCTTTTCCCTTGCCGCAAGCAGTTGAAGGGCCAGAACCATCAGGAAGATCACGGCAATGGGTTGCAGCAGGGCGTGGGGTGCTTCCTCATAATAGGGCAGAAGCTCGATCATCATGAGCCCGAGTTCCGGAGTTGGCGGACGCACACCCACACTGACGAAGCCGAGCGCGGCAACGGCCATGATGGCGGAGGCTCCACCAAAGGCGCCGAGGCGCAACAGGATGGCGGCAATTTCCGGCCAGACATGGCGTTTGAGAATATAGACCGGACCAAAGCCCAAAAGGCGCGAGGCTTCTACCGCAGGCGACTGGAGAATGGGGCGTGCCAGTGCCCTCGTCACGCGGAAATACTCGATCCACAGCACCAGCGAAATGCCGAGATAGAGCATGGCCGGATTATCCGGCACGATGGCCGTCAGCATCAGAACCAGCAAGAGGCCGGGAAGCGCCAGAAGCGATTCCGATACGGCACCGATGGCGCGATCTATGAACCCGCCACGCCATGCGGCCAGCACGCCGAGCAGGATGCCGGGCACCATGGCCGTGACAACCGAGAGCAGCGCCAGCCCCAGCGAGAGACGCAGCGCCGCAGCAAGCCGCGCCGCCATGGAACGGCCCAGGTGATCGTAACCGAACCATGCGGCGGACGATGGCGGCTGAAGCGCGAGGCGCAGGCTCTGTTTCAGTGGATCGGCTCCGCCAATGACCAGCGGCAGAAAGGCGAAGACCACCAGCCCCGCCAGAATGGCAAGACCAAGCGTTTTGCGCGGGGAAAAGCGCACGGAAAATGGTTGCACGGAAACAAGGCTGGTCATGCATCTCTCCGGCGCGGATCGATGATATAGCAGAGGCCATCGACAGCCGCATTGAGGGCTACGAACATGAGGCCCATGACCAGCGCCGTACCTTGGATGACCGGCACATCACGCCCGAAAATAGCATGCACCAGCGCATGGCCAATGCCCGGCCAGGCAAACAGGCTTTCGACCACCACCACGCCTTCCACCAGATAGATGAACTGGACACCGAGATAGGTGACGATAGGCACTGCGACATTGCGCAATCCGTGACGGGTAAAGACCTGCCCTTCCGGGAGGCCCTTGGTGCGGGCAAAACGATAAAACTGCGATTGCTCCACATCCACCATGGCATCGCGCGCCACTTGAGCCGACACAGCCGCAAGACCAAGCGCCAGCGTGACGGCAGGCAGAATGAGGTGGCTGCCATGGGTGTGGCCTGCCGTTGGCAGCAGGTTGAGCATCAGCCCGAAGATGACGATGAGGCCAAGGCCCACGACGAATTGCGGCAGCGCCCGCAGTGCCGTGGAGACGAGCATCAAGCCACGATCCAGAAAGCCACCGCGATTGAGACCGGCGAGAATGCCAAGCGGCGGCCCAATCAGAAGCGACAGAAAGATAGCCGTCACCGCCAGTTGCAGCGTGTGGCCAAGCTGCATGACCAGCTCATCCCAGACCGGCTCGCCACTCACCAGCGAGGTGCCGAGATCCAGCCGCAACAGATCGTAGAGCCATAGGCCGAGCGCCTGAATGGCGGGCTTGTTGAGATCCAGTTCGGCGGCCACTTTCGCAGCCGCCGCACTATCCACCACATCATAACCATAGCGCCCTGCGGCAATGCGATAGGCCACATCGCCGGGCAGAAGGCGGATCATGATGAAAGTAAGCAGACCGACCGTGAAGGCAACCAAAACCGCCTGAAGCAGACGGTTGAGGATCATTCTCATCACTTGCCCCACCGCATGGTTTCAAGGCCGAAGGTGCGCTCGAATGGATCAATGCCTGCCTTTTCCAGCTTGGGCGAAACGGCGACCGTCTGCTGATACCAGGCGACCGGAATGACCGGCAGATCCGCCTGAATGGCCGCAACCGCCTGACGGCGCAGCGTTTCGCCCTGGCTGACGTCCGCAATGCGCGTCAGGCCATCCAGCGCCTGCTGGAAGCCAGGGTTCACCCAGTTCATGGCACCCCAGTCACCGCCGGCCGGGCCATAATCGGAGAGCATGGTGCCAATCGGGTCCGGCACCAGCGCGAAGTTGCGCGCCATCAGCGCCAGTTCCAGCGTGCCGTTCTGGTGCTTGGCCGGAATTTCGCTGGAATTGGTGGAGTTGATCGTCACCTCGACGCCGATCTCTTTCCACTGCTCCTGCAAGACAGCCGCCAGCAAAGGCAGTTCCGGGCGATCCGGATAGGTGGTCAGGGTCAGCGCAAAACGCTTGCCATCCTTGGTCAGAATGCCATCGGCACCCTTTTTCCAGCCAAGGCCGGTGAGCAAAGCCTCTGCCTTTTCCGGGTCATAGCTGAGTGGAGAGAGGGAGGCATCATGCCAGATGCCAAGGCTTGGCGGGAAAAGCTGGGTCGCGGCTGCCGGATAGCGCAGGATGGCAGTGGCCACACCTTCGCGATCAATGGCAAGGCTCAAGGCTTCACGCGCCTTCACATCGCTGAGCAGCGGATGACCTGCATTGAGCTTGATGAGAACGCTGCGGGGAATGGAAACCGAAATGAGCTTCACCTTGTCGCTCTTGGCAAGGCGGGTACGGCTGGCGGGATCGAGGTTGAACACGTAATCCGCATCGCCGCTTTCGGCCATCAGGGCGCGGGTTTCGGCGCGACCGACAGCGAGATAACGGGCCTGCTCGATCTCTGGCTTTGCGCCCCAATAGCCATCGAAGCGCTCCACCGCGAGGCTCTGCGGCGCTTCCAGCTTGGTGAGCTTAAAGGGGCCACTGCCGATGATGGATTTCACCTCCGCCCCTGCATAGGACGCAGGTGCCAGGATTTGTGCCCGACTTTCCGCCAGGAAGGCCAGAAGCGGCGCAAAGGGCTTCGACAGCGTGATCTTCACCACCGCATCACCATCGGCAGCAATCGCCTCAATCGGCGCTTTGCTCAGAAGACCCGGCTTGGCGCGCGCCACATTCAGCGCGGAGGCCACCGCCTCTGCCGTCAGGGCCGAGCCATCGTGAAAGCGCACATTCGGCTGAAGGGTGAAAAACCATTGCTTGCCGTCTTCCGAGACCGTCCACTGCTTTGCCAGTGCGGGGGCAGGCTTGCCTTGCGCATCCGCCTCGACCAGCGTCTCCACGATGCGCATGCGTAGGAAAACATCGCCGGATTTTGCCGGATCAAGTCCGGTGATCTCAAAGGGAGCGACCACATCCACAACGCGGTCTTCTGCTGCGGACGCCGGTGAACTTGCTAAAAGAAGACCGACCGCGACGCCTGCCATGAGGTTTCTAAACATGAGCCACCATAAATGTTATACAATTACGCCGCTCATAGACAGCAAATCAGGCGTTGTCCATGGGGTGAAATCCGGGAAAATGTGGATAGCGATTGCGGGTTGTCAGTCCTGGCGCAGTTTCACCGTCACGCCCTTGGCCGCAAGGAAGGCCAGACCGGAAAGGCAGGCGGACGCACCCCATAGGTAAAAGATGGCGGCTGTCGGGGTTTGCGCTGCCAGGAGCGATTGCGCGCCGAGGAGAGAGGCAAGCCCACCGATGACGCTGGAGCCGAAGACAAAGCCGCTGGTTTCCAGAGAGGGCAGAAGCGCACTCGTGGTCATGCGGTGTTCGGGATCGGCATCCTCGATCACCGCATGGCTGGCACTGGCGAAGGCCATGGCAAAGCCGACGCCATTGAACACCTGCCCGACCAGAACCAGCGGCAATATCAGAGTGTAGAGGCCCGTCGAGACAAGGGCCGCGCCGCAGATCTGCAAGAGCGGCCCAAGCCTCATGATCCGCTGGCGGATGGCCAGATTGTCGATCCCGCCAATGGGTATGGCCGCGACGCTCCAACTCATCGACAACGTGATGAGAACCAGCCCGACCTTGACCGGCACGAGCCCCAGCCGATGATGCAGCGTGTAGGCCAGGAACACGGTCGAGACGCTTTGCGCGCACATCATCAGAAACAGCAGCCAGCTGCCGCAGCCGACCGTAGACGAGACGGTGAACAGGCGCGGCGGAATGAGCCGGTGCGGCGTCGCAGGCTTCTCCGCCCGCTTCTCCTTCGGCAGGGCAAAGGGCATGACGATGAAGAAAAGCGCCACCACCGGAACACTGACGGCGAGAGCTGCACGCCAGCCGACGTGCTGTACCGTGAGCCCGCCCGCGAATGGCCCCAGCACGGCGGCTGCGGCCCAGAGCACGGCTTCCACGGCAAAGATGCGCGGCACGAGCTTCGGTGGAAAGAGATCGGCAATGAGAGAATAGGAGAGCGCAACGATCCAGCCATCGGCCAGACCCTGCGCCACGCGACCGGCCAGCAGCATGGGCGCATTGAGCGCGGAGAACTGGATGAGAATTCCGACCAGATAGATGATCCCCGCCCCGGACAAAGCAAGGCGCGCACCGAACCGGCGGCGCAAGGGCGAGGCTGATAGCCCGCCGACGATGACGAAGGCAAAGAAGGCCGCATAAACGAATGGCAGGTAGGCAATCCCGCCCAGCGCCTCCAGCGCAATGGGCAGAACCGGAGCAATGGCCACCTCGTTGAAGGCGTGCAGGCCGATGCCGGCTGAAATGGCCAGCAGCCGCAAACCATAGGGCGCGCCAAGGATCTGACGCCAGCCGGTTACGGTCGGCTCATCATCGTCAGACGCCGTTTGGTGAGGGGATTGCTGATCCATGCCTTGTCTCCACCCCTCAAGACTTAGAGCAAGGGGCATAAAGGTGTAGAGCGAGCTTATTGGAAGAGGTCAAGCGGCTTACGCTCGAATGCTTCATGGTTGCAAGGTCTCTCGCCCGAAACCATATATCCTGCACGAAGACAGGATCGACCATGGCACGCAAGCACAGGGAAAAGGTTCCCGAATGGTACAAGCCGCCCCAAGAGGTGATCTGCCCGATCTGTGGCCGTGACATTCCCGAGGACCAGCGCGACGAGCACCATCTGGTGCCGAAAAGCCGCGGCGGGCGGGTGACGCAGACACTGCACCGCATTTGTCATCGGCAAATCCATGCGCTGTTTTCCGAAGCGGAACTGGAAACCACCTATGCCAGTGCGGAAGCCCTGCTTTCCCACCCGGAAATGGCAAAATTTGCCGCCTGGGTTTCCAGGAAGCCGCCCGGTTTCTTTGACGGCACCCGCCGCAGCAATCGCCGCAAGGAAAAGGGCCATAACCGCTGGTGAGCACTTTGCAATTTGACAAAAGCCAGAAACAGGCTGCTTTTCCGGTCAATTCCCCGATGAAGTTTTGACAGCGAGGTCTGCCGCGGCTTAAGGCCCCTCATCGGGTTTACCAATGAAGGATGCGTGCCATGGCCGCCGATGACGATGAATATGTGTATGATGAGGCGACCGGCGACTGGCGTCCGGCCTCGGAACTGAAAGCCGAAGCGGCAAAGGCTTCAGAGGTGCGCGATGCCTCCGGCAATGTGCTGGCGGATGGCGACAGCGTCGTGCTGGTCAAGGACCTCAAGGTCAAGGGCGCCGGACAGACTTTGAAGCAAGGCACTGTGATCCGCTCCATCCGCTTGACGGACAATCCGGAAGAGATCGACTGCCGCCACGATGCCATCAAGGGCCTCGTTTTGCGCACGGAATTTGTGCGCAAGCGGTAATTACAGCCCAGCAATCTCCGCCACCTTCAAGGCAAAGCCGGTGGCGGGGTGGGCGACGGCGGCACTGGTGGCCTGAAGCGACAGGTTTTGCGCCTCGGCACGCACGCGACGCTCATAAATGCGTACTGCCGCTCTCAACCGCGTGGGCGGAATGAAGGCAAACTCGGAATAAGTATGGTCTATGATATCAACCGCGTGTTTGCGGGTGGATTGCACAGGCGCGACCAAGGGACGGAAGAGGCCGCCCGTGGGTACGTCTGCTTCTGTGCCTTCGAATTCGAGATAGGTTTTACCTGCCAGCACCAGAGAGCGGCTGAGCGGGCCCAGCACCGAGCGTAACAGAGCACGATCCCGTGCCAGCAGGACACGCATGCCGGGAATACCCTTGCGTGAGGTTGGCGCCAGAATGAGCGGATGGGCAATGCCCGCCTCCACCACAACATATGCGGCGCAACCCAGAGCCCGATGATCTTCCAGCACCTGCCGGTGCTGCAGCGCCAGGGAGAGGGGCTCTGCCTCACCCTCTTCCAGCGAGAGCAGCCGAATGCCGCTTGGCGCAGACTGAAGCGATGCCGCGGGCGTCGCAACGATAATCATACCTTCGCAATGATCGATGAAGCCCAGACGGCGGTTAATTTCCCGCATCGTGGCAGACGCCGTGAGATCGGTATATTCGACATCTGGATTGGCCATCAGCCGGCGCATGAAAAGCGTCGTCATCCACTCATGGCCCGGTGCCATATAGAAGGCCGAGAAATTGATCCGTTTGCCCGGCTTGGCACCATCAAACCGCTGATCATTGGCGATTGCGAGACAGATGCCAACATCCTGACCCTTCACCTCCGCGATCTGGCCAATCACGCCGTCGCTGCGCCCTGCTGCGTAATTCAGTAGTTTTTTCACCGTCTGCGCCCATTCAGAATGGGACAGAGACGGAAAACCGGATGAAAGCAGCGCGACAGCAGCAGAAGCCTCGGCCTGATCGATTGGGCGCAGTTTCATGCAGGTGTCCGGGAACCCACGAAGTGTTCAAGGCTTGCCATATTGTCGATCTGCGTAATGTCGAAATCCTCATCGGAAAGATCGACGCCGAAATCGGTTTCCAGTGCCAAAAGAACCTCCGTTGCGGCGACTGAATCCAGAAGGCCCGACGAGAAGAGCGGCTCTGTATCGGCAATTTCGGTGATGCCGCGCTCGCTGAGAAGGTTCATCACCATTGCCCGAATGGATGCGTTTGACGTTTGGTTCATGTCTTTTCCTTCATTCGGCTGCATTGGGTCTTACAGCCTTTACCGCCTCTTCCAACTGCTGGAAAAGCGCGCGGCGATCAACCTTTCCGTTGATATTGACCGGCAAGCTATCCTCGATGCGAATCTGTGAGGGCACCATGTAGCGCGGTAGTGACTGCAGCAGCGCCGCCTCGATTTCACTCACACTTTTATCGCTGCAGCAGAAGCCGACAAGCCCCTGGGCCGAGCCATCCACCACCGGCCAGGCGACAACCGCCACCACATCCGTTTCGGCAGCCTTTCGCAGATGCGCCTCCACCTCTTCCAGCTCGATGCGGTTGCCCTTCACCTTGACCTGATTGTCGGTGCGGCCAAGGTGATGATAGGTGCCTGCCTCATCCCGCAGGCCCAGATCGCCCGTCAGATACCAGCGCTTGCCGCGAATGGTTCGGAAACGATCCGCCGTCTGTTCCGCTGCGCCGAGATAGCCAATGGCCAGTTGCGGGCCGGAGAGCGCAATTTCACCCGCCATGCAATCCGGCAGCACCTTCTGCTCGCTGTCAAGAATCGCGATTTCCATGCTGTCATAGGGCTTGCCGATGGCCAGGATGCCGCGCCCCTTCGTTTCCACGGGCGGGTTCGTCAGCCGCTGGCGCATGCAGATGACGGTGCCTTCCGTCGGGCCATAAATGTTTTCCACCACGCCATTCGGCGTTGCTGCCGCCCAGGCTTCAGCCGCCGCCACGGGCAAAGGTTCGCCGCAGAAGATGGAGAGACGAAGGCTTGGAAAGATGCCGGGTTTCAGCGAGCCATTGCGCCGCATCATGGCAATCAAGGTAGGAACCGACATCCAGACGGTGATCTCGCGTGCACGCACGAAACGCCCCGGCGCCATCATTTCCAGCGATGAGAGAATGTGCAGCGATGCGCCTGCCTCCACGCAGAGAAACAGGTTGTGCACCGTCAGGTCAAAGGTCACGTCGCAGGTTTCGGCAAGACGATCCTGCGGCGTCAGATTGGTCCAGCTGCGGCTTTCGCGAAGGTAGTTCTCCAGCGATCCGGCAGAGATCATCACGCCCTTGGGCAGACCCGTCGTGCCGGATGTGAAGATGATATAGGCGAGATCATCCGCCGCCACGGGCAGCGGTTGCGAAAGCGGTTCGGCCGCAACCTCGTTGACATGCACGATGCTCTGGCTGTTGCGCACGGATGCGGGACGTTTCGCGGCATCGGCAATGACGATGCAATCGGGTGCGGCGGCCAGCACATCCGGCGTCAGCAGAGACGCTCCGTTGACATCCGCCACCAGCGCATCCAGCTCCATCAGGCCAAGCAGGGTGACGATGCGGCTTTCCGGCCATTTGAGGTTTATCGGCACATAGGCGGCACCGGCAAAGCCCGCCGCCAGAATGCCCGCATAGGCCTCGAAACTGCGGGTTGCGAGGATGCCGATCCGCTTCGGGCGTCGCGTCCGGGAGAAATAGCCCGCCAGCTGCCGAACGCTCTCGCCCATCTCGCCATAGGTTACGTTGCGGGAAGCGTCAGAATAGAACAGCCGGTCCGCATGCGCCAAGGTGGACCGAAAGAAACCGCTCGCAATATTGAAGCCCACCACCAGATCCGCCTCCGCCCAGAACCTTGTTTGCTATGAAGTTGTAAGCAGTTTTCTAGCGGGATTCCCTAAACATCACGTTTGCCAGATCAACCCGCGACACGGATAGCGGGATGAAGAATGCGTGTTCAGCGAGTGTGGTTAATGCAACTTTGACGCAACCCTCACCGCTTCAAACTGCCCAGAATGCCGCGCAGCAGGCAAAAGCCTGGACAGCAGACCTGCCACGCCCGCCAGAAACCGGCGAAATGGTTCGTCGGCAACATAAGGAGTGTAAACGATGCCCAGCTTCAATGGCAACAATAGTAACAACACTATGGATTATCGGACCTATTCAGAGGCTCCGCCTTCAATATGGCCCGCAAATCAGGTTTGGTTGAGCCTGAACGGCCTTGGTGGCAACGATACCATTCACGGAAGCGTCTATAATGACGGCCTCTATGGTGGTGAGGGCAATGACACACTCTATGGTTACAACGGTAATGACCTGCTCGATGGCGGAAACGGGGTCGATATCCTCTATGGAGGCGATGGAAACGATTCCCTCAATGGCGGAGCGGACGATGATACCTTGTACGGTGAAGCGGGCACCGATACGCTTGCGGGAGATGGCGGCAACGACATCATGTATGGTGGCGCTGGAAATGATGTCTTCATAGGCGGAGCTGGAAACGATCAGCTCTGGGGTGGCACTGGCAATGACATTTTTTATGGTGATCAAGGTGCCGATACCATTAGAGGCGAAGCTGGCGATGATCGGATGTGGGGCGGATCAGGGAATGACAAGTATTACTTTGACGGACAAGGCTTCGACCGCATAAACGATGGTGTGACGAATACCGGCGCTGCTCGGACAGATGGAGCTTTTGACACGGAAGACGTCTTATACGTTAGCTACGCGGCTAACGACCTCGGTCTGAATAGGATCGGCAATGACCTCGTAATTTTCTCTAACGCAGACGCAGTTGATAATATCCTCAACAGCTCTGTAGTGATTGAAAACTTCTTCCTCGGGAGCCACTACGTTGTCGAAGTGGTGGCTACCTCAAGTGGCGCTGGTCCAGCATATGATTTGACAGGCCTACTGGCAGCTTAAACAACCAATTTGAAAAAACAGAGATCGAGGAGACATCAGCTCTCCTCGATTTTTTCAGCAAATCAACTTTCTAGGCATCGCCGATTTGCATTTGCTCAAGATAGTCTTGTCGCTTTTGCTTCATCTCCTGAAGCTGGGCATATTCAGGATCCGCATACATGGCGTCATAGTCGATCCATGGCCTTGGTGTTTCCGGTTGGGGAAGTGCTTCGAATTGAGCCTGTGTCAATGCCGTCTCCTGTTTGACGACACGACCGCCGAGAGCCTTGGCGATGGCTTTTGCCGTTCTTTCAGCCAGATCCGGGCCAACAGTGCCATTCAAACTGCCCATGACATCCCTGTAACGCTCGCTCCAGGCAGGATCTTTCGAAACGGCAATTCCCTGATTGTCAATCGTGGCAACGACCTTGCCCTTCACGACGATCTCTGCATAGGGTCTTGTTCCACCCCATTGCGACGGGTCTGGCGGCTCCGGCATGTGGGTATATCGATGATTAAGACCTTCCTCAAAGCCTTTGAGCATTTGCTGAGAAAGACCTTCCGGATTTTCCCAATCAGGCTTTATTTCTTGCAGATCGCTTACGCTCCAAATGGACGAAATCCCAAATAGTTTTCCCTGAAAATTGGTTGTTGCCGTTGAAGGTGTGGTGTCGATTGGAACTCCAGAACCTGACGCGTCGACCGCAATCTTCGCCTCCGGTTTCGTTTCACGCTGCTGATTGCTGTACAAGGCATCATACGCGCTTTCAGAGGCTCTGTTCGATGAGCCAGGATTGGCACGGTATGAGAGTGAAGCATAATATGAAGTTGATGCTACTGAAGTCATGAAAACTCTCCTTCCTAATATGCCGGAAGGATAGTCTCCATGCCTTGCGTCAACCTATCCTTGCACAACCGTGGGCAGTCATTGCCGCTTCAAACTGCCCAGAATGCCGCGCACCAGCGCCCGACCAATCTGGTTTGCCACCTGGCTTGCCACGGAACGGGCAGCGCTTTTCATGGCTGCTTCGATGACCGTTTCCCGCTGATAGCCGGTTCGCCCTGACGCTGCCTTCTTGCGCGGCGCTTCTTCTTCCTCCGCCTCGTCATTGCCAAAGCCCGGAAGGGTCCAGCGGCCTGCGGCGCTATCTTCTCTCGGTGCTGCGTCCGCTTCCGGCTCCAGTTCAGCGCGTTTCGGCACAGGCGCCTTACCCGCCTTTTCGGCGCGTGCCATGAGAATTTCAAAAGCGGATTCGCGATCGATATCCTTGTCATACTGACCGGCAACCGGGCTTGTGTTCAGGAGCTTTCGGCGCTCATCATCCGTCAGCGGTCCGATGCGGGCTGCCGGGGGACGGATCAGCGTGCGCTCTACCATGGAGGGTGCGCCCTTGCCTTCCAGCGTGGAAATCAGCGCCTCGCCCGTGCCAAGCTGGGTGATGGCCTCATCCGTCTTGAACTCAGGATTGGCACGAAACGTATCGGCCGCCGTCTTCACCGCCTTCTGCTCGCGCGGGGTATAGGCGCGCAGCGCATGTTGCACACGATTGCCCAGCTGCGCGAGAACCGTTTCTGGCACATCCAGCGGGTTCTGCGTGATAAAATAGACGCCGACCCCCTTGGAGCGAATGAGGCGAACGACCTGCTCCACCCGTTCCAGCAGTACTTTCGGCGCTTCGGAAAACAGAAGATGCGCCTCATCGAAGAAGAAGACGAGACGCGGCTTTTCAGGATCGCCCACTTCCGGCAGTTCCTCGAACAGTTCCGACAGCAGCCATAGCAGGAAGGTGGCGTAAAGGCGCGGGTTCATCATGAGCCTGTCGGCAGCGAGCACCGAGATGACGCCGCGTCCATCCTGGCTCGTGCGCATGATATCGGTGATTTTCAGCGCCGGCTCGCCGAAGAAGTGTTCAGCGCCCTGCTGTTCCAGCACCAGCAGGCCACGCTGGAGAGAGCCGACCGATGCCTTGGACACGAAACCGTAACGCTGCGAAATCTCGCCCGCATGCTCTCCCATATAGGTGAGGAGCGCCTGAAGATCCTTGAGGTCCAGAAGCGGCAGACCGCCCTCATCGGCAATCTTGAAGGCGATGTTGAGAACGCCTTCCTGCGCATCCGTCGCATCCATCAGGCGGGCCAGAAGCAGCGGCCCCATTTCCGCAATGGTGGTTCTGACGCGATGGCCCTTTTCGCCATAGAGATCCCAGAAAATCGTCGGGAACGACGCGTTATCGTAGTCTGCAAACTGGATCTGCTCGGCGCGCTTCAGCAAAAAGTCTTTCGGCTCGCCCATGGCGGCGATGCCGGACAGATCTCCCTTGATATCGGAACAGAAGACGGGAACACCGGCGGCGGAAAAGCCTTCCGCCATGACCTGCAACGTCACCGTCTTGCCCGTTCCCGTGGCGCCGGTAACAAGGCCATGACGGTTGCCGAACTTCAGATGCAGGTATTCCGCCTTCTTCAGCGTGTCATCCGGTTTGCGGCTGCCGCCCAGAAAGAGTTTTCCCGCGTCATCCATGCAACTGCCTCCCGGTTATCAACGTTCAAGTGTTTGCAAATGTATAGGCTGCCGTTTGCGGAACGGCAACGCCTGAAGCAGAGCGGGCGGAGGGGTAAGGCGCGAAGGGGCAAGGCGCAAAGGGGTAAGGCGATGGTGGAGACAATGACGACAGCGGAACGTGAACATGGGCGGCATGCGGAGCATCCCGGCCAGATACCCTTCAAGGGCATGAAAGATGTGTTGTACCGCGTCTATGTCTCGCTGACGCAGGATCGCGTGATGCTGGTGGCGGCGGGCGTGACCTTCTACCTGCTGCTGGCGCTGTTTCCGGCCATGGGTGCGCTGGTTTCTGTCTACGGTTTCGTGGCCGACCCGACCACGATTGCCGACCGAATTCTGTTTCTCGCGCAGGTCATGCCTTCCGATGGGCTGAACATTTTCATAGACCAGTTGAAGGCCTTGGCGACAGAGCAGAAAAGCGCGCTGAGTTTCGGCCTTATCTTCGGTCTTCTTGTCGCGCTGTGGAGCGCGAACAACGGCATCAAGGCGCTGTTCGAGGCCATGAACATTGCCTATGGCGAGGAAGAAAAGCGCGGCTTTTTCAGGCTTAACCTGATCTCCCTGACGTTCACTTTCGGCGGCATTCTGGCCGCGATCATCATCATCGTTGCGCTGGGCGTGGTTCCGGCGATGATCGCGTTTCTGCATCTGGACCAGACAGCGGAAACACTGCTGAGCCTTCTGCGCTGGCCGCTTCTGCTCGTGCTGGCCACGATCGGCATCTGCATGCTCTACCGCTATGGCCCCAGCCGCGAACCAGCCAAAATGCGCTGGCTAACCTGGGGCGCTGCCTTCGCGGCGCTGTTCTGGCTGCTGGGCTCGCTGGGCGTGACCTTCTACCTTTCACATGTGGCCGATTACAACGCGACCTATGGCACACTGGGCGCGCTGATCGGCTTTCTGTTCTGGACGTGGATTTCAGCAATCATCGTCATCCTCGGTGCTGAACTGAACGCGGAACTGGAACACCAGACGGCGATGGATTCCACCACCGGCAGCCCGCAGCCACTTGGTCAACGGGGTGCCGTCATGGCGGATACGGTGGGTGAAACGCTGACTTGACGGATCCTTCCCTCCTCCCGCAAAACTGCTGTGGCACAACACCGTGCCCACCTTGCCAGCGACCGCGGATTTCTTTACTTTGACGTGAACGTCAAAAAACCTTGAGGAGAGTTTGATGAACGAGCTGGTCAGCCGCGTGGCGGACAATGTGGGCATTGCGCCGGATGTGGCCGAAAAGGCCGTGGGCATGATGCTGGGTTTCCTGCAGCGCGAAGCCGATGACGGTGCCGTTGCCCGCATGATCGAGGCCATTCCTGGCGCGCCGGAACTGGTGGCAAAGTTCAATGGCGAAGGCGCTGGTGGCGGCGGCCTTCTGGGTGGTCTGATGGCAAGCCTCGGCGGCGGTGTCATGGCGCTTGGCCAGCAGCTGATGGGCCTTGGCCTCGGCATGGGGGAGATCACGTCGCTCGCCCGCGAAACAATCGCCGTTGCCCGCGAACATGCCGGTTCCGAAACCGTGGATCAGGTCGTCGGTTCGGTTCCGGGCCTCAGCCAGTTCGTCTGATACGAGTTTCCTACCTGGATTCAAAACGCCGACTTGCCCGTGCAGGTCGGCGTTTTTGTTTCGTCCATGATTCATCGTCACTTTCTGCAGCCAAGCAACCACCCGTTAACCAGAATTTGAAAAACTAAAATTGTATCTAATTTTCCGCCGCTTTTTGCCCGATATGTAAAGCGGATTGGCAATTCGGGGGTTTTCGATGACAGGATGGGTGTGCACCACGTGGCGACGCGCGACACAGGCAGTTTTTGTGGTGCTGGCCTTCACGGTATCGACACCGGCATGGGCGGGTTATGCGCACTTCATCATGGATGCCAATAGCGGCAAGGTTCTGGATGCGCAGGACGCCGACACGCTGAACCATCCGGCATCGCTGACCAAGATGATGACGCTCTATATGGTGTTCGAGGCGCTGCATGACGGACGCCTTCGCTGGGACCAGCGCATTGTGATGTCGGCCAATGGCGCACGCACCACGCCTACCAAGCTGGGCCTCAGACAGGGCGAAACGTATACGGTGCGCGAGGCGGTTCTGGGCATGATCGTAAAATCCGCCAATGACGTGGCGGAAGGGATTGGCGATCATCTCTATGGTTCGGAAGACAAATTCGCAGCAGCCATGACGCGCAAGGCGCGCCAGCTCGGCATGAGCCGGACCGTGTTTCGCAATGGCTCCGGCCTGCCAGACAGCCAACAGGTGACGACGGCGCGCGACATGGCGCGGCTCGGGCTGGCGCTCATTCGCGATTTCCCGCAGGAATACCGCCTGTTTTCCACCCAGTCCTTTGCGTTTCGGGGCAGAACCATTCGCGGCCACAACAACCTGATGTATCGCTACAAGGGCATGGACGGTATCAAGACCGGCTATACCAATGCCAGCGGCTTCAACCTCGTCAGCGCCGTGAACGACAATGGCCGCCGCGTGATCGGCGTGGTGCTGGGCGGTCGTACTGCCCGCGCTCGCGATGCGCAGATGGCCTCGCTTCTGGACAAGGCCATGCCAAAGGCCGGCACACGCGCCGGTGCGGGCCTTGTGGCGGAAGCGCCTAGCGGCCCGACGCCTCTGTTTCCAACGCGCCTGCCGCGCAACAATGTACCGATGCCGGTGGTGGCGCAAGAAGTGGCAACGACGCAGCCTCCGCGACCCGCCTCCCCTGCCGTGACACCGGCCATGCCCGCACCGCCTGCGGCTGCAGTTGCACCGGCTCGCCCGGTTGTGGCCGAACGCTATCAGCCGGTGCCATCTGCACCTGTTCGCAGCCAGCCGGAACAGGCTCCGACACAGGTTGCGTCCGTTGCGCCCTCCTCTGCAAGCCTTGGCTATGCAGCACCGTCGAAATCGGATCTCTCGCCACCGGCGGACTTACCCTTCAAGACTGCCGCCGCTCCCGGCTGGCGCGTCCAGTTGGGGGCAACAGGCAGCGAAGGCGAGGCCATCAGCCTGCTTGGCCGCGCGATGGACAAGCTCGACGGCAAGTTCCAGAACCTGACGCCCTATACGGAAACGGTTCACAGCGGCTCTTCCACACTGCACCGCGCCCGCTTCTCCGGTTTCTCAAATCAGGCGGCGGCTCAATCGGCCTGCAAGCTTCTGTCATCCGCCAAGTTCGCCTGCCAGGTGGTGCCAGCGGGCGGTTGAGAACTGTGCTTTGTGTAAAGCAAGACATGAAGAAGGCGCCGGATCGGCGCCTTCTTCATGGTTTCGTTCAACTTTGATGCGGCAAATTCTCGACCAAGCCTTTTAGCTTGTCGATAGAGGTTGTTGCACCGCCGCAGACGATGACAAGCAAACGCTCGTAGCCCGCCACGTGCATCGGGGCTGAATAGGCGACTGCCAGTGCTGCGCCGCAAGCCGGTTCCACAACCACCCGATGATCATCCGCAAAGCGAAGGCAGGCCTCAACGGCTGCCCGATCATCTAGCACCACGCTTTGAACTGGCCTGTTCTGGCTGATCTGAAACGCGTGTTCGGAGACTCTGCGCGCGCCAAGAGAGGTTGCGATGCTGGTAATAGCAGGCAGCTCGACCAGCGCCCCCGCGTCAAGCGCCGCCGAAAGGGAGGCGGCGCCGTGCGTTTCAACCGCGACGATGGGAATATCGCCCAAGCCGTTGCGTGCCAGCCCTTCGGCAACACCGCACAGAAGGCCACCCCCGCCAACTGACAGGATGACCGCATCGAAAGCTGCTCCGGCCTGGACCACTTCATCGATCACGGTCGCATGCCCCTGCCACAGGAGCGGATCGTCAAAGGGGTGAATGAAGGCAGCGTCTTCTCCCATCGCCTGAAGCGCAAGTTCGTTGGCTTCCTGCCAGGAGGCCCCATGAACCACGAGCTCTGCACCTTCCAGACGAATGAGCGCCTTTGCCTGCTCTGTCGTCGTCTCCGGAACGTAGACAGTAACCGGCACTGACAGCATTCGACCGGCATAGGCAACGGCCAGACCGGCATTGCCGCCGGAGGATGAAATGAACCGCCGTTTGCCCTGCGCAACATGATGTTCGCAGGCCGCACCGACACCCCGGATCTTGAAGGAACCGGCTGGCTGCAGAGCATCCATCTTCAAAAGGACCGGACGTTCAGCGGCCAGCGACAGGGTGCGCGATTCAAGCAGAGGCGTACTGATGTGTAAGGGCATGGAGACCTTGCGGAAACGAGAGGATGGCCAACAAGCTGGTCGAGTTCGATAGAGATTATGGATACAGGCTTGTCGACAGGTCATTCAACAAAAAACCCCGGCGTCTGCCGAGGGTTTCAGTATGATTGCAATCGAGTTCCAGCTTACTGCCAGACGATGATGCGGGCCTTGTTGGGCACCCGCTCGTAGAGGTCGATGATGTCCTGGTTCATCAGGCGCACGCAGCCAGAGGAAACCGCCTTGCCGATGGAGTTCCACTCCGGATTTCCATGCAGGCGGTAAAGTGTGTCCTTGCCGTTCTGGAAAATGTAGAGCGCACGCGCGCCGAGCGGGTTCATAAGGCCTGGCTCCATGCCGCTGGTGCCGGGACCATATTTTGCAAGCTGCGGCTGACGTGCCACCATTTCCGAAGGCGGCGTCCATTTCGGCCATTTCTGACGCCACTGGATGACACCCTCGCCCTGCCAGGCAAAGCCTTCGCGGCCAATGCCCACCCCATAGCGCATGGCCGTCTGGCCGCCGGCTTCAACCAGATAGAGAAAGCGCTGCTGCGTATCCACCACCACGGTGCCTGCCGGTTCGCCGGTCTCGTTCGGCACGCGCTGGCGGTAGAAGCGCGACGGAATCTTCCAATAGGGAACCGCCGGAATGACGAAGCCGCCATCGACGATTTCGCCGTAGGTCGCATCGAGTTCCGGAGAACGGCCAGGCGGAAGAGAAGGCGCAAAGGCCGGCGACGCGGCGGCAATGGGGGTAAAACGCTGTGGACCTGAGGATGCGCAACCCGCAAGCGTAGATGCAGTGCCGACGGCGAGCAAGCTCAGGAGGCGGCGGCGGCTGAAAAGATCAGTGGTCATGAGATTGGATATACTTCTTCACTAGAACGGCGGTTGGAACACCGGGCGGTACTCCAAAAAACGCCAACCAACGGATGATCGCGACAATGGTTCCCTTATTGTGGCCAGAAGAAGTATAGAGCGCCTTAATTTAGGAGATAGTGTCGTATCCAGCACCTTAACGTGAAGGGGGTGTGATCCCAGGACCACAAATCAGAGGACGACGATCGGGCTGGAGGCTGGAACACGATCATAAAGGTCTATCACGTCCTGATTGAACATGCGCACGCAGCCGGACGAAGTTGCCTTGCCGATGGATTGCCAGTCAGGCGTTCCGTGCACCCGATAAAGCGTATCCTTGCCATCCTTGAAGATATAGAGCGCGCGCGCGCCAAGGGGATTGTTTAGACCCGGCAGAGCCCCGCCTTCAGCGGCGGCAAACTGGCGCAGTTCCGGCTGGCGGGCCACCATGTCCTGCGGCGGGGTCCAGCGTGGCCATTTTGCCTTCCACTGGATCATGCCCCTGCCCGTCCAGGCAAAGCCATCGCGGCCAAGACCGACACCGTAGCGGATAGCCTTGCCGCCGGGCTGAACCAGATAGAGGAAGCGCTGCTTCGTATCCACCACGATGGTGCCGGGCGCCTCCATCGTCTGATAATCGACTTCCTGCCGCAGGTAGCGGGCATCTACACGGCTGTAGGGAATAGCGGGAAGCGTGTGTCCATCATCGCGGATGCCGGCGTAATAGGTGCGATGCACAGGGTTGGAAACCGGCATGCCGTAGGTCTGGTGGAACTGGGTCTGGTAGAGCTGCCGCTTCTGCGGAATGGCCTGCTGCTTCTGGGTCGGCTGCGGCTGTGGCTGTGGCGGCGATGATGGATTGTAGAAGACGGGTGCGGTTTCCTGCACGAAGACATCCGGGTTCATGCGGCTGGTATCCGTGACGAGGATGCAGCCAGACAGCACCGTGGATGTTGCCAGAAGCACGGCAAGGGTGATCAGTGTTCGAGACTGGCGAGGAAAATGCGGCATGAGATCGCTTCCGGCAGATGACGTCGGTTACGATTTTGCCATTCTCAACTTTCGCGAGGCTGGCGTATCAGCGATTTCTTGAGCGCATGGCTTTGCCGCAAAACCGCGTCACACTTTTGCGTGGCCCATGCTTCAGGCCCCATATTCCTTGAAGAAGCGGATGCTTTCGACCACGGCACCGGGAACGACGCCGTTGTGATTGCCTGGCAGCAGCCGATGATCGACACGCTGGCCCGCCGCACGTCCACGCTCGATGGTCAGCTGTTGATTGCGGTCGAAGGGCCGTTCCTCCGTGCCGCGCAAGAGTAGCGTCGGACACTTCAGGCTATGCCCGAAGCAGACAGAGGAACGCATGACGAATTCCTGCGGGTTATGCATGTCGAAGCGGATCTCTTCATCGAAGCGACCGAAATAGCGCCATGCATCGACACCCGCAGACATGGGCACAGAAGCCTTAAACATGGGAACGGCCATGCTGGCCAACAGCGCTAGCGTGCCGCCATTGCTGTGACCGGCAAGATAGAGCCTATCCTTATCCACCCCCGGCAGACTTGCGAGGTGGCGCGCAGCGGCCAGAGCATCCGATGTCTCGTCGTAGAAGCCGGAATAATTCCCCGCCTGCCCGTTCTCTCCCCGGAAGGAGGGCAGCATCACGACAAAGCCTGCATCGGCATAGGGTTTCATCAGTTCCCAATGGCCGTCGCCTGTTGCATTGCCCCCGTGCAGGAACAGAACGCCGGGCTTCAACACCTTATCAGGCTTATATTCATTGACCCAGGCAATCAGTTGCAGCGTTTCGTCGGGGCCGCCAGCATACGTGATGCGCTGCGCACCCGGCGGTTTGCCGAGCGCAGAAGAGACTTCCGGCGAGGGTCCTTTCACCACGAGATGCGTGCGAAAATACTTTCGCGCCTCGGCATAATCCATCCGCTCCAGCGGCGGAACTTCAGGGATGGGAAATTCGGGCTTGTGTTCCGGACCGGTGGCTTGCCCTGCGGGTGCTGTGACCGCCTGCGCCCGCGCCAGATAGGGTGCGGAGAGGGTCAAGCCTAAACCTGAAAGCAGGACACGACGATGAAGGAGCATGAAGCGAGATCCCGGCGGTTGTACCTGCTACAATAGGTATCATCGCATCAGGCAAGAACAAGGCAAAGCGCCATCAAACTTTCTCGATCAGCAGCCCATCTCAAAGGCCGCCGCATCGTTGGCTGCCGAGCATAGGAATCACAAAGAAAATAAATAATATCAATGCCATAGCCTTGCGGCTGAAATATTCATATTACATAAATTCGTGATATTTGATGATGCATCATCCCATTCATGAGAGTTAAATAATAAATTACCAATTTACTCTATTTCTTGCATGGATTTGAGGTGGGGCTTTACCATGCTAAAAAATATGTCAATTCGATCGAAAATATACGGCGGCTTCAGTATCGTTCTCGCGATACTTTCTGTAATCGCCGCGCTCTCGGTATTCTCCAACATTTCCAGCAAGAGGGATTTCGGCGACTATCGATCCGTTGCGCGCATGACAAATGAGGCGGGCCGGATACAATCGAACATGCTCGAAGCCCGCCTTGCATTCTACCGCTATCAGGTTGTCCAGACAGACGCAGGCAAGCAAGACCTGAATGATCGCCTGACCGCTACACGCGAGATTGCCAAGGCCATGGCCGATCTGGCGCGCACTGATCAGGAAAAGGCCGCGGCCACCAACTTCGCTCAGCAGGCCCAGACTTATGGGGATGCTTTCGCAAAGGTGGCAAGTCTGCAAGAGAGCGTCAACAAGTTGACCGCGGAACAGCTGAACAGGCTCGGGCCCAAGCTTTCCGCAGATCTGACCGAACTGGCGGAAGCCTTAGAAAATGCTGGAAACACGCAAGCGGCGTTTCAGACCTCTGCCTTGCAAAACGATGTCTATGGCATGCGTCTGGCTATGAACAAATTCCTGCTTGCCAATGCCGAAGAAGATTTTACGCGCGCCACGGAAGCCGCCGCCAATGCCAAGGCGCAGACCGACGTGGTGTTGAAACTGATCGTCGATGCTGGTCGCCGTGAACGCATGATGGGCAGTGTTGGTGATCTGGCCGCCTATAGCGAAGCCATGAAGACTGCCTACAAGACGATCGTCGAGAAGAACGCCATCATTGAAAACACCATGAACAGGATTGGCCCGGCAGTTTCCAGCGCTGTCGAAGAGCTGAAAATTGCGATGAAGAAAGAGCAGGACACGCTTGGCCCGGAAATTCAGAACTCCATGGAAGCGGGTATTTTGAATTCGAGCATTCTGGGCGTCCTGGCTGTGCTGATTGCCGTGTGTGTGGCCTATCTCATAGCGCGCAGCCTGACGGTGCCGATCTCGGCTCTGACCCGTGCCATGGGCGATCTGGCAGCGAACCGCCTGGAGACGGACATTCCGGGCATGGAGATGAAGAACGAAATCGGCTCCATGGCCAAGGCGGTGGATGTGTTCAAGCAGAATGCCATCCGGGTGCGCGAGTTGACAGCGCAGGAAGCGGCACTGCAGGAAAAGAATGCCGACCTGCAATCCAATATTGCGGTCGTCGTCGACGCAGCCGTCGCCGGAAACTTCAGCCGACGGATTACCAAGCGATACGACAATCCTGCGCTGGATAGCTTTGCGACAAACGTAAACACTCTGGTGGAGTCGGTTGATAGTGGCATTACCGAAACAAGCCGGGTGGTTGCAGCCCTGGCCCAGGGCGATTTGACGGCCGCCATGAGCGGCCGCTTCCAGGGAGCCTTCGCCGATCTTCAGACCAACGTGAACCAGACCATGAAGACCCTGCGGGAACTGATGCAGGAGGTTCGTCAATCCGCCGATGCCATCAATGGTGGCGCGGGCGAAATGCGAAACGCTTCGAACGACCTGTCCCGCCGCACGGAAACGCAGGCCGCCTCGCTGGAAGAAACCTCTTCCGCGCTGGAGGAAATTACAGTGGCCGTTCGCACCTCTACCGAGCGGGCGCAGGAATCCAGCAAGATGGTGACCGAAGCCCGCCAGTTCGCCGAACGCTCTGCTGGCGTGGTGGAAGAAGCGACCTCCGCCATGAGCCGCATTGAACAGGCATCCAACGAGATCACACAGATCATCAACGTAATCGACGAGATTGCTTTCCAGACCAATCTTCTGGCGCTAAATGCAGGCGTTGAAGCTGCCCGCGCAGGAGAAGCAGGCAAGGGCTTTGCAGTCGTCGCACAGGAAGTACGCGAACTGGCGCAGCGCTCCGCAACCGCTGCCAAGGATATCAAGGCGCTGATCACGAAGTCCTCGCATGAGGTGGAAACCGGCGTTCAACTGGTAACCACCACAGGCGACGCGCTTCGCGAAATCCAGCAGAAGGTCATCGGCATTGCCGGTCAGATGGCGTCCATCGTCACCGCCGCACAGGAGCAATCCACAGGCCTGATGGAGGTCAGCACCGCCGTGAACCAGATGGATCAGGTAACCCAGCAAAATGCTGCCATGGTGGAAGAGGCTGCCGCCAGCACCTCACGCCTAGCAGAAGAAACGGCACACCTGAAATCGCTGATTTCCCGCTTCCGCATTCATGCTGAAGGCATGGCCGTCCACAGCCGCGCTGCATAAACGCCCGATCCCCATGATCACGCAAGCCGCCGCTTCCCCGGCGGCTTGTTTCGTTTCAGGCCCCGATATCCTGCTCACGCCCCTCCACCATGGCGGTCAGCGTGGAAAGCCTGTCCGCATCACGCGGCAGCTTGTCCATTCTAAGCCTTGAAATACGGGGAAACCGCATGGCAACACCGGATTTGTGTCGCGTTGAGCGGTTGATACCCTCAAAGGCTACTTCCAGCACGAAACCGAAACCCGGTTCTGCCCGGACCGAACGGACCGGACCGAAGCGTTCCACCGTATTGTCGCGCACAAACTTGTCCAGAACCTCCAGTTCCGCATCGGTGAAACCGAAATAGGCCTTGCCAACCGGCACCAGTTGCTCGCCGCCCTCTCCTTCCGCCCAGACGCCGAAAGTGAAATCGGAATAGTAGCTGGAGCGTTTGCCGTGGCCGCGCTGGGCATACATCATCACCGCATCCACATTGAAGGGATCACGCTTCCACTTGAACCACGGACCCTTGAGGCGACCGGCCTGATAGACGCTATCCTTGCGCTTGATCATCACGCCTTCGACGACCGGATCGGGGGGAGCCAGTCTTAGCTGATCGAGTTGCAGCCAGCTTTGGAAGTCGATCAGCGGTGAAATGTCGAACCGGTCATGCGGCGCTTTTTCGATGACCTCTGACAGTTCCTCGCGCCGCCGAAGATAGCTGCGTGCCCGGATATCCTCGTCGCGATCGAACAACAGGTCATAGGCGCGCACGAAGGCCGGATAATCCGCAATCATCTTCGCGGACACCGTCTTGCGGTTCAGCCGCTGCTGCAGATCGGAAAAAGTGCGGGTCGCGCTGTTGGAGCGGGCCGTGCCCCCCACCAGCAGTTCGCCATCGATGACGCCCTCGAAATTGATCGCATCGATGACATCGGGAAAGGCGCCGGAAATATCATCACCGGAGCGGGAATAGAGCTTTTTTGTGCCACCAAAGCTCGACATCTGCACGCGGATGCCATCCCATTTCCACTCGGCGGCGTAGTCCTCAGGGTTCAGCTTGTCGAGATCGCCCTCTTCCACGGGATTGGCCAGCATGACCGAATGGAAGATGGCAGGCGTTGCGAGAACCGGCTTCTCGGCTTTGCCCTCCAGCCAGGCAAACAGCGGCTCATAGGGCGGCTCAAGTCCGTGCCACAAGGTTTCGATTTCGGTCACGTCTTTCTTCATGCCATCGGGACCGCTCATCTCCGCCAGCGCCTGCTTGGCAAGCCGTGCCGAGACACCGATACGCAGCGAACCGGTGGCGAGCTTCAGGAAAGCGAAGCGGCTGGAGTGATCGAGATGATCCAGCAGATCGCGCACGGCAGAACGAACCTCCGTGCGGCCCAGCGCATTCATGCGGGCCACGACCTCACCAAGGCGTGGCTGCTCGCCTTCGCTTACATGCTCCTTTTCGCCACCGTCCCAGATCAGCGATATCGTCTCGGCCAGATCGCCGACATAATCATAGGAATACTGGAAGAGCACCGGATCGAGCTTTTCCAGCGCCAGCTCTTTCAGCAGTGCAGGCTTGATGGCCTTGAGATCCAGCGCTCCGGCCAGAGCCGCCAACCCGTATCCACGGTCGGGATCAGGGGTGGAGCGGAAATAATCGGTCAGCAGCGTCAGCTTGCCATTGCGCGATGGGGTGAGAACCAGACGGTCGAGAAGCGTTGCGAAGGGTTTCATGGGTGAAGCCTCCGCGATGGGGCATGACGGAAGCCGCACACTCCCACCTCCCCTTGAGGGGGAGGTCGGCGCGCCGCGCCGGGTGGGGTGACAAGCGGTACGGCATGAGGAGGCCGGAGAGAACAAAGCGCTAGAGCAAGAAGGCGGACAGGCCGCACTCTAAAGAAGGTGTTGCTATCACCCCACCCGCAGCTGCGCTGCGACCTCCCCCTCAAGGGGAGGTGGGAACGGGTAGCGCCGTTGCAATCCTTCGCCATCGAAAGCGCCCTCATCAATCCCCCTCGTCCTCATAGCCAACGAGATGCAGTGGTTTGGCAGGCAGGCCCTGAAGCTCGCACCAGCGCACCAGCGCCTCCTCCCGCCCATGGGTGACCCAGACTTCCTGCGGGGAGATCTCCCGGATTGTTTCCAGAAGCTCCGGCCAGTCGCAGTGATCGGAAATAACCAGCGGCAGTTCCACCCCGCCCTGCTTGGCGCGCTGGCGCACCATCATCCAGCCGGAGGCAAAGGCAATCAACGGCTCGTTGAAGCGCCGTGCCCAGCGATCCTGAAAGGCCGAGGGCGGGCCGACGACAATCGCGCCGTGGAAGGCAGAAGGGTCCTTCTTTTCGATGGTGGCAGGGCGCAGTTCCCCAAGCTCGATGCCCTGGCTCACATAGTAATCGCAGAGCCTGGCCAGCGCGCCATGGATGAAGATGGGCTTGTCATAGCCGCAGTCCCGGATGAGACGAATGACGCGCTGCGCCTTGCCGAGCGAATAGGCTCCGACCAGATGCGTGCGCTCCGGGAACTGGCGGATGGACGCCAGCAGCTTGCGCGTTTCGGCCTTCGGGTCCGGGTGGTGAAAGACCGGCAGGCCAAAGGTGGCTTCGGTGATGAAGACATCGCAAGGCACCGGCTGGAAGGCATCACAGGTGGGATCGACACCACGCTTGTAATCGCCGGAGACGACGATGCGCATTCCATCCTTTTCGATGGCGATCTGGGCCGAGCCCAGCACATGGCCGGCGGGATGGAAATGCACGCTCACGCCATCCACATCGATCACCTCGCCCCACTCGGCCACCTGCTGGCTTCGGGTGAAATCCTCGCCATAGCGCAGCGCCATGATATCCAGCGTCTGGCGGGTGGCCAGCACCTTGCCGTGGCCTGCACGGGCATGATCGGAATGACCGTGGGTGATGAGCGCCCGTTCCACAGGGCGCACAGGATCGACATGGAAATTGCCGAGCGGGCAATAGAGCCCGGCAGGTGTGGGATGCAGCAGCGCCTCTGGTTTCATGCGCTTGAAGATAGGCGTTTGCGAAGCGTTTAAAAGGCCTTCAGTTCGCCTTCTCTGCCACCGGCAGACGGACGGGCTTCAACATCAAAGCGGCAATGAGACCGACAACGGCAAAGCCGACCGCAGTAAGGAACATGGGCTCGAAAGCATTCGCATAGGCATTGGCAATGGCCATGCGGGTGGCTTCCGGCAGTTTTGCCATCTGGTCCGGCGAAATGGCGGCAGCATTCTCGACACCGGGAATGCTGATGCCGTGCATATGCGAGGCAATGACGGCGCCATAGACCGAGATGGCAATGGCCGCGCCGCCCATGCGCGTGAGCGTGACGGCGCCGGTGGCAGAACCGACATCGGCGCGCGGCGTGGCATTTTGCACCCCGATGATCGGCCCCTGCTGGCCAAGGCCCACAGAAAGCCCCTGCAGCAGCATGACGAGGGCAACCAGCACCAAGGAGCTTCCCGCATGCAGCTGGGAGAACAGAAGCAGCGTGACAATATTCAGCACCAATCCCGCCACCACGAAGGGCTTGTAGCGACCAGTTTTCGAAATAAGACGTCCGGCTGTCAAAGAACCGATGACGATGCCGCCGGTGACGGCAATAAAGAACAGCCCGGCTTGCGTTGGCGAAAGGCCCGTCGTCATCTGCAGGAAGAGTGCGAAGTAATTGACCATGCCGATGGCAACGCCGCCGGTCATAAGGGAGATGATGAGGAAGAGCGAAAAGGTGGAATCCTTGAACAAGCGAAGCGGAACGATGGGTTCCGGCACGCGACGTTCCACCATGACCCAGGCCACGGCGGCAAAGGTGCCAAGCGCGAAGACGGCCAGACTGCCGAGCGAGAAGATCGACCCGAACAGCGTAATACCATCCGTCAGCAGCACCACGCAGGTGCTGGCAGCGGCCAGCAGGATTGCACCGAGATAATCAATCTTCGGCTGACGGCTGGGGCGGCGGTTGGGCAGCAGAAAGATGAGGCCCGCCAGCACGAAGATGCCGATGGGCAGATTGATGAGGAAGATGGAGCGCCAACCGAAGAGATCGCTCATCGTGCCACCGATCAGCGGGCCGACGCTTCCCGAGGCCATGATGACAAGGCTGGAATAGCTTTGGTAACGCGCCCTCTCGCGCGGCTCGAAGAGATCCGCATTGATGGCAAAGATTGACACCATGATGCCACCGCCGCCAAGGCCCTGGAAGACGCGCGCGGCGATGAGCGAATTCATCGACCAGGCCAGACCGCACAGCAAAGAGCCCAGGGTGAAGAGAGTGACGGCACCGATGATGACGTATTTTCTGCCGAACAGATCGCCCAGCTTGCCATAGACAGGCATGACCGCGCTCATGGCCAGAAGGAAGGCAGAGCCCACCCAGCCGAACCTCTCCAGCTCACCAAACTCGCTGACGATCGTTGGCAGGGCGGTGGAAACGATCTGGTTATCGAGCGTGGCCATGAACATGGCCGTGAGCAGGAAGAGAAAGATGACGAGCCGCCGGGTGTGACTGGTCACCAGGGGAGGCAGCGGCAATTCGGCTGGGCGGGAAGACATGTCCATGAAGCATTCCTGAATTTTGGGAATTCATGTGCTAAACGCACATAATTGTCAACGTCAAACGCGTGCCTTCAGCAGAAGCTTGAACGAAACATGCAGTTGATATACGGGTTCCACATGCAGAAGGATCAGGCCACAATTCAGGGTGAGCAGAAACCGAACGCCGATGCTCTAAGGATCGGCGATACGATGACGCGTATGCGCCTGATGATGGGTCGCCGGGTGATCAGCCGCATTGCCATTGCGCGCGTTGCGCCGGGTCTTGATCTTTCGCAACTGGATATTCTGGATGTGGTGCATCGGCTTCGGGCGGAACAACAGACCGTGACGGTGGGGGCCATTGCCGACGCCATGCGGCTTGATGCCTCCCGCGGCAGCCGGCTTGTGGCAGAACTGGTTGCCCGCGGCATCTTGCGGCGGGACGCCTGCCAGGAAGACGGACGTCGCTCGCTGATCCAGATCACGCAGGCGGGCGAAGCGCTGCTTTCGGAGTTGCGCAATGTCAAACAGGACATGATCGAAAGCGTTCTGGAAGATTGGAGCCCGCAGGAGCGCCACGCCTTCGGCACACTCTTCGAACGCTTTATCGACCGCTTCGACCAGATTTCGCATATTCCCGAACAAGACTGAACAACAGGCGGGCGAGGCTCTTCAGCGACACATGCGGACATAAAGGTCGAACACCCTAGGGCAGCCGCACGTATCGCTGGCGGACGACTTTACCCTCTGTCCATATGTCGCGCGGTGTGAAACCGCAGTTCTCGTAAAATTTCCTAGCTGGAACCGCTCCCGGACTACCTGCAACGAAGGTGTCCACATAAATGCAAGCCTGCGCGGGTATTTTGGCAATGGCAGCATTTACAAGTGAATTGCCTACACCGAGGCGCTGAAAGGATGAACGAACCGCGAGCCAGCGGATGGCATAGGTGTCGCCGCCACCCCCTATGATGACACCTCCCGCAAATTCGCGATCCCCATCATTTGTTCTTGCGCAGTAGGCCTGCTGCTGCGCAATCTTCCGGATCAGGACAGCATCGAAATCCGGCATGAGACCGAAGAGAGGCGCGACTTCCTCAGCCAGCCCAAGCCAAGGCTCTAAATCATCATGTACCGCCAAGTTGATTTGGATTTGCATCCACGGCCTCGCCATATGCTCAGGTATTCTTAACAGACAGCGATGAGTTTGTCCGCAAAGGACCAAGCCCGGACGTCAACATTTCACCCGCTGAAGTCCGTTCTGGCCGTCGGCCATCCCAGCATGAGACATTCCGTTTGCCGCGCCCATTCCAGCCGCCAACCTGAAGAGCTCATCTGCCCCGCTCTCGCTTTGCCGCCGACATACCTGCTCGCTGCAAGGTTCGTCAGCTTCCTTGAAGAGTGCGCGTGGTCCTCAAGGTCCGTTCGCGGCTTGTGCTTCTGCTAATTGCCAGGCTGAGGCAAGGACTTCTCCTGACAGAGACGGGCAAGTTCATTGCCGCTGTTGGCTCTTTTACCGACAACTTCATCCCAAGCGAGCCGAAAAAGAACCCGCTCAACATTGACAACCAGGTTGTCTAAATGACAATCTGGTTGTCAATTGAGGCTGGAGATCGCGATGGGACGTGAGAAAGACATCAAGGCGATCACCGACCTGATACGACCGGTGTTCCACGGGCTTTATAAAGCAGCCGAGCTGAACCTGAGGACGCGGTCGATTTCCGTACCACAACGCGGAATGCTTCAATGCTTGTTCGAACACGGCGCGCAAACCGTGCCAACGCTGGCCCAACGCCTGCTTGTCCAAAGGCAATTTGCTCTTCGTTTGGCCAATGAACTGGAACACCTGAAACTGGTGGAGCGGGAAACAAATCCGGCTCACAAACGATCGGATCGATTTGGGGTGTCGGAAGAAGGCGTACGCCTGATTACCGAAGTGCTGGCGATGGAGGCCAACGTATCTTCGCAGGCACTACAGCAAACAACCGATGAGGAACTCGCCGCAGCGGTCAGGGTTCTCTCCGCGCTCCGGTCGTATTTTGGTGCGGAGCGGTCGGGTGAAGCTGACTAGAATAACAACAGTATCTGGCCCATGCGATTACTGGATGGGAGGCCAAGGCTCGCCCGTGTTGCTCGTCCATGGCGGCTGGGCGGGAGCCGAGGCGCACTGGGGTGCAGTATGGTTGGACCTGGCCAAGCAGCATACGGTGATTGCAATCGAACTGCCAGGCATATGGAGAGATTTTGAGACATCGCTGGTCAACTACAACGACTATGCCAGCATCTGTGCGGACCTATTGGCTGCGCTCAAACTCCATGATGTAGCGGTTGTTGGAAATTCGCTTGGCGCAAGTATTGGATGGCAACTCGCATCGGACCGTCCTGACCTCGTTCGGCATCTGATCATGGTCGACGGTTTTCCTCCGAGAAAGCTTCCGATACGGAAAGTCCTCGGGGCTGTGCCTTTCCGTTCACTCGCCCTCAGGAGCCTTATTGCCAATTTCTATAGCCCCGCGGTGCTCAAGACCGCGTTTTGCGATCCAGCCAATGTACCGGATGCAATCCGAGCCAATCTCTCGCAATCGGGTTCCGACATGGCAAACATAATGTTTCGCCTCCTCTACTCCGTAACGAGCTCCCCCGACCTGCTGTCGACCAAGATAGACTTCATCTGGGGCGAACAGGATGGTTTGCCGCAGCTAGGACTGGCCAGTGGCCGCAAGCTATGCTCTGCCAACCCGTCTTCTCGTATTTTCCCGATTGCACAGGCTGGGCATTTGCCACAGGTCGAGAACCCGATCGCCTTCATTACCGCAATACAACAGGTGCTCTCAGATGATGGAGAGGAATGAGAAACAATGCACCTCGAAGCAGCACCCACTCCCGCGCAAGACAGGACGGGAACGCACTAAAAGTCGCCGTTGCCTGCTCATCATCTATCGACCTGGCCTTCCCTATAGGGACTCGAAACCAAGCAAAGCTGAAGATCCAATTTTCGAAGGGAACCCGATCCAAGCGCCGCAATCGACGCTATGCAGCCGAGATCATTACTCGGCTGCAGGATGGGCACCCGCCTGGGCAGCAAGGTCAACGTCTTCCGGCTGGCGGGATTTTTATCTATAAAAATTTGCGGCTGAGATAATGATTCACCGCAAGTCTCCGCGCCGAGGTTGCGATTCCGGCGGAGTTGTGCACTTATGCGCTCCTTCGTTCAAAATTATAGATAAAATGGTAAAGCTATGGATCACGGCATCGTCAAGGCGGCAGAAGGAAGAACACAGGTGGCTGTCGGCAGCGTGAGGCTGGACTGGACGGTGGATGAAATCCTGGCGGTGCATCAACTGCCGTTGCTGGAGCTGGTCGGTCGCGCCAATGCCATTCACCGCGAGCATCACGATCCCAACAAGGTGCAGAAGGCGAGCCTGCTTTCCATCAAGACCGGCGGTTGCCCAGAAAACTGTGCCTATTGTCCGCAGTCCGCGCATCATCGAGAAGTGGACCTGACGAAGGACCGGCTGATGGATCCGGCCAAGGTGATCAGTCTCGCAGCCAAGGCCAAGGCGGCGGGTGCTGAACGATTCTGCATGGGGGCTGCCTGGCGCGAGGTGCGCGATGGCAAGGATTTCGATGCCGTGGTGCAGATGGTGGAAGGCGTGAGGGATCTCGGAATGGAGGCCTGCGTCACGCTGGGCATGCTGAAGCCCCACCATGCGGCACGGCTGGCGGCGGCAGGACTGACCGCCTATAACCACAATCTTGATACAAGCCCGGAATTCTATAGCGAGATCATCACGACCCGCACCTATGAGGATCGGCTGGAGACACTGGCGACCGTTCGCTCCTACGGCATCGATCTCTGCTGCGGCGGCATTATCGGCATGGGGGAAAGCCTGCGCGACCGCGCCTCTATGCTGCATGTTCTCTCAACGATGAATCCGCATCCGGAAAGCGTTCCGATCAATGCGCTGGTGCCGGTCGAGGGAACACCGCTCGGGCATCACACGCCCATTGATCCGCTGGAACTGGTGCGCATGGTGGCGACGGCGCGGATCGTGATGCCCACGTCCACGGTCCGCCTGTCGGCGGGTCGCTCCAGCCTGAACCGGGAGGCGCAGATCCTCTGCCTGATCGCCGGGGCGAATTCGGTATTCTATGGCGATAAGCTGCTGACCACGCCCAATGCCGAGCTTGGCGAGGATGCAGCCCTTTTCGGTGCTATTGGCGCACAAGTTCGGGATAATGCTTCGGCCTGAGACCATATGGCGGGAGAGCGGCCAAGGGAAGCCACTCACTCGGCGGGACATGCCTCTGCCGGGAGCGAGCGACCGGAGACGATACGGGTCATCGGGGCGACCGCCAGCTTGTCGCGCCCTCCGGCCTTGGCCTCGTACATGGCCGCATCGGCGCATGCGAGAAGCTCCTCGGGCGTTGTTCCGTCTTTCGGGAAGAAGGCCACGCCCATGCTGGATGTAGCATGAATGCTGTGGCCCTCGAATTCGATAGGCGCCGCCATCAACCGGCGGATATCATCCAGGCGACGCAGGACATGCGCCTCATCCTGCATCGGATTGCTGAAGACGATGGCGAATTCATCGCCGCCCAGGCGCACGGCAAGGTCCGTCGAGCGGATGGATTCGATCAGCCGGTGCGAAATCACTTTCAGGACCTCGTCGCCCACGGCATGGCCGAGCCCGTCATTGATCTGCTTGAAATTATCGAGGTCGATATAGGCGACCGTGATCTTGCGGCTTTCGCGCGCAGCCTGGGCAAGCGCCCGGCTGAACTGCGGCCAGAAGAGAGCGCGATTCGGGAGGCCGGTCAGCGGATCGTGATGGGCCATATAGCGAATTTTCTGCTCGTTGCGCGCCCGCTCAATGGCGATGCCCGCCAGATCGGAGGCAAGGCTCGTCATTCTGAGTTCCGCCTCGCTCGGCTCGCGCACGGTTTCCGAATAGAGCGCCAAGGTGCCGAGCACCGTTCCATCAGCCGCCAGCAGCGGCGTGGACCAACAGGAGCGGAGATTGAAGGCCCCGGCGATCTCCTTGAAATCATCCCACAGGGGATCGCTCTGAATATCGCGCACCATCACCGCCGCTCGGCGCCAGGCTGCGGTTCCGCAAGAGCCCACTTTCGGGCCAATCTGCACACCATCGATGATCCGTACATAGGCATCCGGCAGGCTGGGAGCCGCACCATGCCTCAGGCAAGCAGCCTCTTCCTCGAAAAGAAGAATGGAGGCGTAGATGCCGGTCAAAGGTTGCTGCACCATCAGACAGATACGATCGAGAATGTCGCGCAGCGGCTTTCCGCGCGCAACCATTTCCAGCGCCTGCGCATAGGCTTGCCTGATCTCTTCGTGCTGCTTGCGTTCGGTTATATCGCGGGACATCACCATCAGGCCCACCACCTGGCCATCATCGCCTCGCAAAGGGGTGCGCGTCATGAGAAGCCAGGTCTTGCGACCATCCGGCCCCTCCACCACCTCTTCGCGCTCGTCCACCATGCCAAGCGCCATCAACTGCTGCTCCAGCAGGAAACGCGCCTCAACCTCCTCGCTGTAAATATTATCGGGCGTGAGGGTGAGCGGCGCACCGTGACGGATGCGCGCCATGGCCGCCGAATTGGCAAAGACCAGCCGGCCCAGACGATCCGTCATGTAGACTTCTTCGGAAAACTGATCCAGCAGCGCGCGGGCATCGAGCGTCTGGATGACGGTCGAGTGACCGTCCTCTGCGGAAAACAAAGTCGAAATCCGGATCAGGCGCTGGCGCAAATCCTGGAGCGAATCATCCGGCAACAGTGAGGAACCGCCGCCAGCCATAGCATCTGTCATAAGCAATCTCTCCCCGCGCACATTCGACACATCCGGGCTCTGCCACTGTCCCGCCGCTGGCAGAGATAACTCCCGAACTATGCACGCGTAGGCGCAACGGTGTGAATAATGGGGCACAATCCCTTACCCTTACTTAACTTGCACAGCACAAAGTGAAACGTTTTTCACGCAAGCCAAGCCGGGGTGAATCCGGTGCTTCAATCCGATACACTGGCGGATGCCAAACAGTGAGCGCATCAGGATGAACTTAATTAAGTCTTTGTCACGTCGAGACTTTTTCATGCTCACCGGGGCAGCAGCGGCCGCGTCGATTCGGCCCGACAGCCCCCTTGCCGCATCACGCCAGGAACCACAGGCGGATCTCCGCGGCTCCATCGACCCGGGACGCTTTGGTCTGGTAGCGGACGCTTCCAAAGCCAATACCGCCTATCTTGCCGATCTCATGCGCAAGGCAGCGGCTCGCGACATGCCGGTCTTCCTGCCGCCTGGCACCTATCCCCTGTCACAGTTCGATCTTCCGGAGAACACCCGCCTGACCGGCATTGCCGGTGCCAGCCGTATCGCCTTCACCGGCGGCAGTCATTTTCTGCGCGCGCGCGGACTGAAGCGTCTCAGCCTGTCCGGCCTTGTCATCGATGGTGCCAACCTGCCGCTTGGCGCCGAGGCGAAGGCCCTGTTTTCCGCGCAGTCAGTCAACGAGCTGACGATTGAGGATTGCGAGTTTACCGGATCTCGCCTGAGCGGCCTTCATCTGGAGGGATGCCGCGCCACGCTTCGTCGCAACCGGATCGGAAACGTGGCTGAATACGGTGTTTTGGCAGTCGATGGCATCAACAGTGCCGTGACGGACAACGAGGTGGCGAACTGTGGCAATGGCGGCATTCTGGTTCACCGCACGGTCAAAGGGTCCGACAGAACAATGGTGACCGGCAACCGCATTTCGCGCACACGAGCCGATTATGGCGGCACCGGCCCCTTTGGCAATGCGATCAACCTCTATCGTGCCGATGATGCGCTCGTCAGCGGCAACCACATTGCAGACAGCGCCTTCACCGCCATTCGCGCCAATGCCGCCTCCAATGTGCAGATCACCAATAACCAATGCCTGAATTCCGGCGAGACGGCCATCTATTCCGAATTCGGCTTCCAAGGGGCATTGGTGAGCGGCAATCTGGTGGATGGCGGGGCGAACGGCATTTCCGTCGTGAACTTCGATTCCGGCGGTAGGCTGGGCGTGATTTCTAACAACATCGTGCGCAATATCCGCGACAGCGGCCCTTACGTGCATGACAGCGTCGGCTTCGGCTATGGCATTGCGGCGGAGGCGGACGCCGCGATTTCCGCGAATGTGGTGGAGCGCGTGGCGCGCTTCGGCCTTCTGGCCGGCTGGGGGCCCTATCTTCGCAATGTGCTGGTGACCGGCAATATCATCCGTGAAGCGCAGACAGGCATGGCTGTCTCCGTGGTTGAAGAGGCCGGGCAAGTCACCATCGCCAACAACATCTTCGAACGCACGCCAAAGGGTGCGATCATTGGCTATCGCTGGCATGATGCCGCGACGGCAGATCTTGTCTTCGGCAGCAGCGCCTACAAACATCTGACCATCGCGGATAACCGCAGCCGTTGATCAAAAACATTCATGGCCAGTTCACGCGGACGGATCTTTCCTCCTGCCCCTGCCCTCCCTACTGTTCCGTCACCACGATCAGAAGGGACTGACAGACCATGGTAAAACTTTACGGTGCCTATCGCTCACGAGCCACGCGGCCGCTCTGGCTTCTGGCGGAAATGGGTATTCCGTTCGAGCATGTTCCGGTGGTGCAGGCGAAGCGCCTTGAAAACCCGCTTGCCCCCGATGCGCCGATCAATACGCAATCCGCAGCCTTTCTCGCGGTGAACCCGATGGGCACCATTCCCTCCATGGACGACGATGGGGTCAAGGTTCATGAATCGCTTGCCATTACCCTCTATCTCGCCAAGAAATACGGTGGCGAACTTGGCCCGCGCGATCTGGCGGAAGATGCGGCGATGATGCAATGGTCGCTGTTCGTTGCAACGGAAGTGGAAGCGACAGCCCTGAAAATCTCTTTCGCTTCGCTCTCTGAACAGACCGATGAGGTGAAGGCCGCGATCGAAGCATCGGCCAAAGCCTTGATCCGTTCTTTCGACGTGCTGGAAAAGCACCTGAAAGCCAAGACCTGGATGGTGGGCGATCGCTTTACCGTGGCAGACATCAACGTGGCGGAAATCGTGCGCTATGCCCAGTCTTACGCGCCACTCTTCGATGCCCGTCCGGCGCTGAAAGGCTGGCTGGAGCGGGCGCAGGCCCGCCCCGCCTTCAAGCAGATGTGGGAGAAGCGGCTGGCGGAACCTGCATCCGGGCCAGTCTGAACTGCTCGCGGCCGGAAGGCCGTGGCAAAACGTTTGCCCGCTTGCGCTGCTGCAGGCGGGCAATCACGCTTGCCGCTTCTGCTGGCGGTTTGGTCTCCACCCGCCGATAGACCTTGCAGTCCAGCGAGCGGGTCATCATGCCCCAGTCGATCATCTCACGACGCATGAGAACGTGATCGCCAAAGTCATTCATCCGTTTAAGAACCGCATTGACCTCCGGCTCCGTCAGATCGCGCCTGGACGGCATTGCGGCCCAGCACCACCAGAGCGCCAGTCTTTGATGCGAGGTCTTTTTCGACCAGCGCAAAAGAACGCCGCTCTCATCGAAGCATCGCAGAACCTGCTCGATCTTGCGGTGATCGATGGGGTCTGGCTCTGGCGTCTCGCGCGCATCAAAACGGGACTCGGCGGCACCACAAGCTGCTTGTTCATCGCATCGGATTGACCGAAAACCGGTCTCCACTTTTCGGTCCGATGCTTTCAAATGCTGGAAATTCCGGAAGCCCGCGCTGCGGGCCAGGATGTTGAGAAGCTCCAGATGGCTGACCGGCTTATCACCAGTTCCGGTCTCGCGGGCCAGAAGCTCTTTGCGAATGGATTTGGCGAAAGCGGAGACATCCGTCACCACCAGGCCCGATACAGTTTTCGACATCGTCATTATCCTCGATATCGTGCCGTGGAATACTGTCGGTGGTCACCGTCTTCCGACTCGGCACGAAGGACAACCTGTCGTGTAAACGGGGATGATGGCAGGTTTAGCTCCCGTCAAGAACGGGCGGTGACGCCTGGGTGAACTGCGGACCCTATGTGTCAAGGATTAGCGCCCACGCATTCGTTCGTCAAGAACCTCCCACTCGGCCATAGCTTCGTCCAGTTCATGGCGTAGCCATGCTTCAAACATTTGGACCTTGGGAGGACGCGGCGCACCAGCGCGTGTCACAAGGTAATGCCCCATACCTGTCGCGGCTTCTATTGGGAATGGCATAACAAGACAATCACGACTCAAGGCTGAGATGGCAAGAAGCCGCCATGCAAGCATGACACCCTGACCCGCAATCGCCGCCTCCAATGCAAGGGATGCTTCACTGAATACATGATGAGGCCGAATGCTGACATTCGAGAGACCGGCCTTCTCCAGCCAGACCTCCCATGAAAACATCGCGTGACCATCAATCAAGATGGGCATGTCGACAAGGTCGGCAGGCTCTCGCAGTTGTTGCGCAAGTGCGGGTGAGCACACTGGAAAAACCGTCTGCGGAAGAAGAAGGTGCGCATCCACGCCGGACCAACGACCGCGACCAATCCGAATCCCGACATCAACCTCATCGCGGGAAAAATCGGCAAGCTGCGTCGTTGCATCAAGTCGGAGGCGAATTTCCGGGTGTCGAGCTGTGAAACGATCGATGCGCGGCAGGATGAACCGTGACGCAAATACCGGGGCAATAGAGACGACCAGCAAAGTATCATCCGCTTGATGAAGAGATGAAACCGCCTCCGACAGTGTCTGAAATCCTTGCTCCAACCGTGCGATCAACTCAGCGGCGCCCTGCATGGGAACGAGCCCCTTTGGTGTACGGGCAAAGACCGCACGTCCCAATTGCGTTTCTGCTTTGAGAACCTGCTGGCTGACGGCACCTACTGTGACACCCAGTTCCTCGGCAGCTGCTTGCAATGAACCGAGGCGGGCGACGCATTCCAGCGCACGCAGCCCATTAAGATGTATACGATTGAGATTACGCATATAGATTTTCTATAGCATCCCGCTGATATTCTCAATTGAAACCCAGGGAGATTTACTGGAAATAAAGCTTGCAAATGAAACTATTTGCGAGATAACTCCCATGGTAATTTTAGATTTTCTAAAGTTAATGATCGCTTGGGCAGTCAAGCAGGACCCGACAACGTCAGAAGATCCTCTACAACACCCGGATATCCGGCGTATGGACGCCAGAGCCAAGGCCGATCTGCCAATGGACAGCTTTGGCAGGGCAAGCATAGCAAACACGGCAGATATCGTAAGGGACCGCGACGCCTAACGATATCGCTGCGCCTGACTGCCCCTTGGTTAACCCACCGCCTCTGCCGCCAGCGCCTCACGCACGGAGGGCCGCTCCTGCATCCGCTCGAAATGCGCCTTGACTCTGGGGAACTCGGATATCTCTACGGCATCGCCCTTCAACCAGCTGGACATGGTGAAAAGATAGGGGTCAGCGATGGTGAACGTGTCGCCCATCACGAAGTCGCCGGTCAACTCCTGCTCGATCAGGCGGAAGCCATCCCGCATGGTTTCCGGTACCTTGCGCCGCATATCCTCCAGCGAGGTGGGCTCGTTCGCCCAGCGGGAGCCGCGCGGTCCATGGGCATGGGCCACGTGCACGGTGGACGCGATGAAGCTGTTGAAGGCCTGAAGCCTTGCCAATTCGAACGGATTGTCGAGCGGCGCGAGTTTCTTGTCCGGCGCGATCTGCGCGATGTAGAACAGGATGGCCGGGGTTTCGGTAATGGTGCCGTCTGGCGTGACGAGCGCCGGCACCCGGCCTTTCGGATTGACCTTCAGATAGTCCGGTGAACGCTGCTGGCCTTCAGCAAATTTCAGCCGTTTCAGCTCGAAGGGAAGGCCGGCCTCTCGAAGCGCGATGTGAGAGGCGAGCGAGCAGGCGCCGGGCGAGAAAAACAATTGATACACTTGGCGAATCCTCCAATTTCAGCCGGGCAGTTTTTCGATGTTTGTGCAGTTGCGCAAGCCATGAATACGGCCCTTCGGTCAGGAAGCGGTGATCCGGTTCGGCACAGGCTACGTTACTTCCGCATGTGTGCACGTAACAGGAGAACGACCTTGAAAACGCTGCTTCCCGTGCTGCGGGCCAAACTTTTTTCTGCCGTTATCGTTTCAACGGGCCTCGCATTGCCGCTGAGCGCGCAGGCTTCAGAGCAGGCCTATTCCGCGCAGGACATTCAGTCGATGATTATCGGCAAGCGCATCTATCTGGCAACGCCCATGGGGGGCGAGTTTCCGCTGAACTATCGCAAGAATGGCGTCGTAGACGGTTCTGGCGAGGCGCTGGGGCTTGGCCGTTTCATCAAACCCGAGGACACCGGCAAATGGTGGATCAGGGGCGACCGCCTCTGCCAGCAGTTCCAGACCTGGTACAAGGGCGCGCCCATGTGCTTCGAGCTGTACAAAACAGGCTCAAAGACGCTGCGCTGGGTGCGCGACAATGGTCAGGTTGGCACGGCCCGGATTGGCGAAGGTATCTGATCGACCCGAGAAAGGTCAGGCGAACATCACGTCGGTCGCCCGGATCTCGCCAACCGTGATGCCGTTCCAGTTCTTCATGGTGCGGTTTGCGAGCGCCATCAGCGCCTCGCGCTCCGGGCTGCCGGGTTCGAAATAGCGCGCGACGAGAGCAAAGATCATGCTTTCCGCCGCGCGCGTCGTGCCATCCTCGCACTTCACCGCCATTGCCACGCCGTGATCCGGCAGTGCTGCGACGAACACGCCTTCCGCCCCCGTCTTGGCAAAAATCTTGCCCGGAGCAATCTGCATCAGCTTCGTGCAGGCGCGCCCAGTGCCCGCCACATAGAAGGGTTCCGCCATGCAGGCTTCCATCAGTCGGTGCGAGGCTTTTGCGCGAGTTTGCGATATGCCCGTTCCCGTCAGCATCTTCGCAAAACCGTGGGCGAGACCTTTCAGCGGTGCGGCATAGGTGGGAATGGAACATCCATCGACGCCGCAATTATCGGTTCCGAGCGCTGCCCCCGTCAGATCCTCCAACACGGCGCGGATCTCTGCCTGTAGCGGGTGATCGTAACCAATATAGCCAGCATGGTCCCATCCGGACTGGACGCAGGTGCAGATGAAGCCCGAATGCTTGCCGGAGCAATTGTTATGCAGGGCATTGGGCGCCTCCAGCGTGCGGGCCTGATGGATGAGCGTTTTCTGGTCGGAGGACCAATGCGCGCCGCATTCCAATGCGCTGACATCGCGCCCGGCTTTCGCCAGCATGCCCGCTGCCGTCGAAACATGCTCGTCTTCACCGGAATGGGAGGAGCAGGCAAGCGCCAGTTCCTTCGCCGTCAGGCCAAAGGCATCCGCCGCGCCGCTCTCAATCAGGGGAATAGCCTGCATGGCCTTGCAGGCCGAACGGGGAAACACGGCGGCTTCGATATCGCCTGCCTGAAACAGCACCTTGCCCGCGCCATCCACCACGACGGCCATGCCGCGATGACGGCTTTCGACCAGCGAACCACGGGTTACTTCAACGGTCACGGGATTTTGCATGGGCCTGCCTCGAAGATGATGCTTTGCTGATCTTCATAGCGAGAGAACAGGACGACAACCAGCCAGATTTTGACGAGCACCCGTATTCTTCATGACGACCTTCATCTTCCTCAAGCGACTACTGCTGGCGATCTTCGCCATATACCTTCTGCCCACCTTTGCCTCTGCCGGATGGTGGGCGCTGCAGGACCGCCCTGCCCGCTGGAGTGAGGCCAACTGGGGGTCAGCGGGCATTCTGCCGGAGGCTTCCCAAAGCGACGAGGCAGCGGTCTACGTATTTTCCGCCAAGACCGGAGGACTGAAAGGCGCGGTCGCCAGCCACGCCTGGATCGTGACGAAGGAAAAGGGTGCAAGGACGTACACACGCTATGACAAGGTGGGCTGGGGCTCGCCCATCCGCCGCAATCACCGTCCAGCAGATGCCTTCTGGTATTCCAACCGTCCGGAACTGGTGACGAAGATAACGGGCGAAGATGCGCAGGCGCTCATTCCCAAGGTGGAAGCGGCAATTGCCGCCTACCCCTATGCCGAGCCCGGCGGCTATACCATCTGGCCGGGGCCGAACTCCAACACCTTCGTGGCGCATGTGCTGCGCAGCGTGCCGGAACTGGGCGCAGTCCTGCCGCCGCATGCGGTGGGCCGCGACTATCTCCCGGACGGCGCGTTCGTACATCTGGATGATGACGGGAAAGATCTGCACCTGACGATCCGCGGATTGATCGGCCTGTCTGCCGGCGTGCGCAGCGGCTTCGAGGTGCATTTTCTGGGGCTGGTGGCCGGTCTAGACGTGATGCGACCGGGCATCAAGATCCCTGCCTTCGGCCGGATCGGGGTGTGACAGCCGCCGCTTCTTCGCTATAATGTTGACCTGGAGAGCGCGGAGTTAGACAAAATGACGGAAACAATCGAACTTTCTGCAGATCTGGATCGACGATTGACCGATCTTGCAAAACGCATTGGCATGAACCGGAATGAGTTCCTGTTCCGAGTGATCGAAGACGGCATTCTGGATGCGGAAGCAGATCTGCGCGCAGACGCTGTGGAAGCGAGAATTGCTTCCGGCGAAGAAAAGACCATGACCTCTACCGATGTAAGGCGAGCACTTGGTCTGGAACATTAATTATTCGGATACTGCCTTCAAAATTTTAACCAAAATCGATAAAGCGACAGCAAAATCAATCATCGATTACATGGATCACAGAATAAGTCCCTCTGATGATCCCCGGCAATTCGGGAAGCCTCTGACCGGGTCGTTGAAGGGCCGCTGGCGCTATCGGGTCGGCGATCACCGAATCATCTGCCGCATTACCGATAGTTCATTCGACATCCTTGTGATCGAGATCGGTCATCGCCGGGAAGTCTACAGAAAATAAAAAAGGGTCGCACGACCGGCGACCCTTCCATGAGTATTGGTCCGAAACGAACCCGGTTCAGCACCACCGAAGCGGCTTGAACCTGCAGGAGGCGTGGATCAGGCCGAGGGCTGCCCCGTCGTCACCAAAACCTTTCCCATGTCCATTTCGCTAACCGCAATCTCACTAGACATCGGATCACCTCCTTTCGTTTCGTTAAACATGAGAAGGAGGTAGGCTCGACCTACCGTTATTTCAAGGCACGAAATGTATCATGCCGACGCTCATTTTGAACGGGTGGAGGGTGATCCAGTCACTCCTCATTTAAAGCCGCCTCATGCATCAGTTCCGTTGAAAGTATCAGATAAATTTTTCATCCAAAGATTGTATTTCGTGCCTGTTGCGGAAGAAGGTTCAGGATTATGGAGGATTTGCAGATCGCATAGATGCGGAGATTATTAATGCGTATTTCCTTTATTTCGGGTATTATTTTTCTTTCGACATTCGCCTTCCCCAGTATCCTGGGAAATATTGCCAATGCCGCAGAACAGGCAAGAACGGACATCGGCTTCTGCCTCAAGGACGAAGGCTCTATCGACCTGACAGCCTTGACCAAAAATGAAGTAGGCGTCGTCGTCACCAATGTCGGCGCCTCCGCCACCAACCCGAAGGGACAGATCGCCATCACGGCCAACAACTATTTCGGCAAATCTGGAGCTGCCCCCTTCTTCAAGTCAGGCATGGGCCTGCACCGGCTTGCGGGGGGAAGCTGCTACAATATTGCCATCATGACCAAACCAACCCCGCCGGATGGCAGTGCGGCATGGTCATGCGTGGGCGGAAATCTGAATGTGACAGGTAAAGTTCTGCTTTTCAGCGCCGGAGTAGTTTCGGGACAAGTTACAGGCGTGGTGCACGCCAGCGAAAATGCACCAGTTATCAACTGCCCACCGACTGGCAATTGAGCCCTTCCGTTTCAGCCTCCCTGCAAATGGGAGGCTGAAACATCTTGGCGTGTATTCGGATACGGGCCTGAGTTACTCAAGCGTCAGGACGATCTTGCCAATATGGCTGCTGCTTTCCATCAGGCGATGCGCTTCGACCACCTGATCGAAGGGCAGCACGGAGTGAATGACCGGAGAGACCGATCCAGCTTCCAGCAGGGGCCAGACCTGGCTCACCAGTTCGTCGCGGATTGCACGCTTTTCCTCTGCCGTGCGCGGACGCATGGTCGAACCGGTAACGGTCAGGCGTTTGACCATGATGGGCCGCAGGTCCACCTTTTCCGCAAGGTTACCGCCCAGAAACGCGATAATGGACAGGCAGCCATCCTTGGCGAGCACGTTCAGGTTCTTTTCGAAATAGGCCGCACCGATCATGTCCAGCACGACATCGACACCCTTGCCGCCGGTCACTTCCTTGATGACGGCGGCGAAATCCTCCGACTTGTAATTGATGGAACGGGTGGCGCCCAGCTTTTCACAGGCCTCGCATTTCTCCACAGAGCCTGCCGTTGTGTAGACGGTGGCGCCAAACGCCTTGGCAAGCTGGATCGCAGTCGTGCCGATGCCTGACGTGCCGCCATGGATGAGCACGCTTTCGCCCTCGGTCAGGCCCGCCATCTGGAAGAGGTTGGCCCAGACGGTGAAAAAGGTTTCAGGAACCGCTGCCGCCTTGACCGCATCATATCCCTTGGGGAAAGGCAGCGCCTGGCCCACGGGCAGGATGCAGTACTCTGCATAGCCTCCGCCATTGGCGAGACCGCAGACCTGATCACCCACCGCGAAATCCGTGACCCCTGCTCCCACCGCGGCAACCGTTCCGGCCACTTCGAGGCCAAGGATGGGGCTTGCATCCTTCGGTGGCGGATAATGTCCCTGACGCTGGGCCACATCGGGCCGGTTGATGCCCGTCGCCTGCACCTTCACCAGAACTTCCCCCCGCCCCGGCTGCGGCACTGGACCGGTCGTAAAGCTCATGACGTCCGGCGCACCGAAGGAGGGAAGATCGACGTGACGCATGGTTGTTGGCAGGCTTGAGACCGGGGACATGAGCAACTTCTCCTGAACATCCTGACGATCCACCGGCCAAAAGGATCCGGCGGATGCGCGGCGAAGTTAGGGCAGCTTTCGTACCGTGGAAAGATCGGATCTCGACGGAGAGACGATTTGCCTCGTTCCCGTTTCGCCGTTCAGCAGAGGCCCTTCAGCACTGGAGGCAAAAGCAGCGAACGGCGAGCCCCGCCTCGCTATCCTTTGCCTGCGCCTTGACGTTGGCAATGGCTGCGCCGATGCGGCCGACATCGTCCAGCAGCAGCCCCTTTGGCAGCTCGACGACACCGATCGAGCATCGCAATAACGGGAAATCCCGCTCGATACCGTTGCGATCATGGCCGCGAATGCGACCGGAGGCGCGATCCTCGCTGGAATAGAGCTCTACGACATCATCATGAAAATCCGACAGCAGGCGACCCAGAATTTCCTGAGCCTCCTCCCATGTCCAGTCGCGAAGGCCGATGAAAAAATCATCGCCGCCGACATGACCAAGGAAATCGCCCTGCGAGAAGAAGTAGCGCTTCATCAATGCGGCAAACAAAGTAATGGCATGATCGCCCATCTGGAAGCCGTAATGATCGTTGAACGGCTTGAAGAAGTCGAAATCGCAATAGCAGAAGAAGCGGGTCTGGTCGTCATCGCGTCCGGCTTCCAGCATGAAATCCCGGATCGCCCGATTGCCCGGAAGACCTGTCAGCGGGTTTTGGTCCTGCGCGATCTGCAATTGTTTCTCGTTGATGACGCGGATGAGCGACGCAGCTGACACCACGCCCGCATAGCGCATGTTTTCCGTCAGGATGACGCAATCGCTGCCATCCATGTTGGCGAAAATGGTCATCAGCCTCTCGGCATTGGCATCAAGCCCGATGATCGGCGCGCCTTCGACGAAATGGGCGATGGAACGCTCATAGAGCTTGTTCTTCAACAGGTCACGACCGAAGGGGCGGTAGATGAATTCCTTCAGGTGATGTTCGCTGATGATGCCACGCGGCTCGCCATTGGCATTCAGAACCGGAAAAAAGGCCTGACGCGGATTGGCGCGAAACAGTTCGAAGACTGTTTCGATACCTTCATGCTCGAACACTGTGGGTAGCCGCTCGATCTGCCTGCGGATCAGGATCTCGTCCAGTGACTTGCTGGTTCGGCGCGCACGCCCAAGATCCGCAAGCGAGGGATAGGCAGGCTGTAATTCATTCACGAAGGTCGTGGGGCGGGCGATGAGCCAGCCCTGCACCATGTCCACCCCCGCCTCGCGGCAGGCCAGGCATTCCGCCTCCTGCTCGACGCCCTCGGCAATGACCCGGATGCCCAGCACATGGGCAATGTTGACCAAATTGCGCACGAGGTGACGCTTGCGCGGGCTGGCGTCCAGACCGGCGATGAAGTGGCGATCGATCTTCAGGTAATCGACCGGGAAGTCGCACAAGAGCTTGATCTCGGCATGGCCAACGCCGAAATCATCAATCGCCAGCTTGAAGCCTGCCTGGCGCATGCGCGTCATCAAAGCCGCAAATTCCGGTGCGCTGGTATTGTCGAAACGCTCGGTCAGTTCGAAGCAGACGGAGGATGGCGGGATTTCGGCCTGTCGCAGTTGTTGCAACATCCGATCTACGATCTGCTCCCCGGAACGAATAAGGCGGCCATCCAGATTGATGAACAGGGTTGCATGGGCAAAGTCCGGAACAGTCGCGAACTTCGCAAGCGCGCGGGCAGACAACATCTGCTCCAGACCTAGAAGCTGGCCCGCCTCTTCCGCCGTATCCAGAAGCTCCAGCGGGGAAGCAAAACCCAGCCGGTCATGGCCGCGCAGAAGCGTCTCGTAGCCGAAGACCTTGCCTGTCGAAAGCTCGACAATGGGCTGCAAGGCGCTTTCGATGACAAGCTTGCTGAGGTTCAGCAATTGCCCGTCGGCAAAACGCCGCAGCACAGGAGTTTTAACGGACACGGCCCCGGACATCACGACGTCTCCCTGACGCATTACTTATTGCGAGAGACAATCACATCGCAGTCCTCAACAGATGGTTGATGTTGTGTGATAGTTTTGTGAAAAAGCAAACCTTAAACAACCGGAATATCAGGCCTTTTAAGTTCGACTCGAGCGCCTCGGAGCGAGCAGCTGTATTTTCGATTTTTTATTGATTGATCAGTCAATCAAAAATATAATCTCCTTTAACAGGAGATCGAAATGCCCAAACTTGGAATGGAGCCGGTTCGCCGCAAGGCGCTGGTAGACGCAGCCCTGAAGACGATCGGCAGCCATGGTTCGCTGGATGTCACCATGTCTGACATCGCGCGTGAGGCAGGTGTTTCTCCAGCGCTGGCGCACCATTACTTCGGCAGCAAGCAGCAATTGCTGATCGCCACAATCCGGAGTCTTTTGAGAGAGTTGCGCCGCGATGCTGTGACGGCGATTCATCAGGCTCACACACCGCGTGAACGGCTGTCGGCCATTATCCGTATTTCGTTCCAGGCGAACCAGTTCACACCGGAAACGGTGGCAGCATGGCTTGCCTTTTATGTGGAAGCGCAGCGCTCGGAAGAAACCCGTCGCCTTCTGGTGCTCTATGCCCGTCGCCTGCATTCCAACCTGCTACATGCGTTGAAGCAGCTTGCCCCTGCCTCGCAGGCCGCCCGCATTGCCGAAGGCGCCGCAGCCCTGATCGACGGGCTCTACATTCGCCAATCCTTGCGGGCTGCACCGCTGTCCATCGAAGCCTCCATCACGCTGGTGGAAGACTATGTGTCGGCGCAGCTTGCCCAGTTTCCTCAGATATCCGCCGCCGGAGAACAATCATGAAAGCCCAGCCTCAAGCCTCTCACTTCATTGATGGCGAATATGTCGAGGATGCCGCAGGTACGGTCATCGAAAGCATCTTCCCGGCCACCGGCGAGGTGATTGCGCGCCTGCACGCAGCAACGCCTGCCATCGTCGAAAAGGCGGTTCAATCCGCCAAGCGGGCGCAGAAGGAATGGGCGGCACTTTCACCCACAGCGCGTGGCCGAATTCTGCGCCGCGCGGCCGACATCATGCGCGAGCGCAACCGCGCGCTTTCGGAACTGGAAACGCTGGATACCGGCAAGCCCATTCAGGAAACCATCGTGGCTGACCCGACGTCTGGCGCCGACAGCCTCGAATTCTTCGGCGGCATCATCGCCACCGCGCTCAACGGATCGCAGATCCCGCTGGGCGGAGACTTTGCCTATACCAAGCGGGTGCCGCTTGGCGTCGTGGTCGGCATCGGGGCCTGGAACTATCCGCAGCAGATTGCCTGCTGGAAGGCGGCACCGGCGCTGGCGGCTGGCAATGCCATGGTGTTCAAGCCGTCGGAAGTCACACCGCTCGGGGCGCTGAAGATCGCTGAGATACTCGTTGAGGCGGGCCTGCCGAAAGGCGTTTTCAACGTCATTCAGGGGGACCGCGATACGGGACCGCTGCTCGTTTCGCACCCCGATGTCGCCAAGGTTTCTCTGACCGGTTCGGTTCCGACAGGCCGCAAGGTGGCAGGTGCCGCAGCCGCCCAACTGAAGCATGTGACGATGGAGCTTGGCGGAAAATCGCCGCTGATCGTCTTCGACGATGCCGATATCGAGAGCGCGATTTCCGGCGCGATGCTAGGCAATTTCTATTCGACCGGTCAGGTGTGCTCCAACGGCACACGCGTTTTTGTACATACGGCGCTGAAAGAGCGTTTCCTTGCAAGGCTGAAGGAGCGCACGGAAGCCATCGTGCTGGGCGATCCGCGCGACGAGGCGACACAGATGGGGCCAATGGTATCGCTTGCCCAACGGGAAAAGGTTCTCTCCTACATCGAAAAGGGTAAGGCCGAAGGGGCTCGCCTCATCACCGGCGGCGGCATTCCCAATGCAGTGTCCGACGAAGGTTTCTACGTGCAACCGACTGTGTTTGCCGATGTGACCGACGACATGGTGATTGCCCGCGAAGAGATTTTCGGACCGGTGATGTGCGTGCTGGATTTCGATGATGAGGCGGATGTGGTGGCCCGCGCCAATGCCACCGAGTTCGGTCTGGCCGCTGGGGTGTTTACCGCCGACATCAGCCGCGCACACCGCGTGGTGGATCAGCTGGAAGCGGGCACGCTGTGGATCAACACCTACAATCTCTGCCCGGTGGAAATTCCCTTCGGCGGCTCCAAGCAATCCGGCTTCGGGCGTGAAAACTCGGCAGCGGCGCTGGAGCACTATAGCGAACTCAAGACCGTCTATGTCGGCATGGGCAAGTGCGAAGCGCCGTATTGAGAAGCAAGCTCAGATGCAATTAACGCCAAGGAAATCTCAAGAGAACAGCTGTCAACCATACAACTAAACCCGAGAGAAAGATCAGATCAAGGATGGAAATGATGCGATATGGATGAAGTTGAAGATCCAATAAAAAGCCGACCACCAGGATATGCGCTAGCACCAGCATACTGATAATAAGTCTGCGTCTCAATACACGCTGCGACGATTGCCTGACTTCTCGCCAGACAACCCAGAAGCTGCCCTCCGCAGGTAGAGCATTATTTTGGCGTTCGATGTCCTGCGCGACGCGTTTCTGTTCAGTGTCCCTCAGCTTCGCTGTCAGCCGCTCCTCAAATCTTTTTGAACTCATAAAACACCTTAAAAAAGCATCCCTAGGTTACCAAACAAGCGGAAGGCGAATGGCAAATCAATGGGCTACCGCCACCCAAAATTGAAAATCCTCAACCAGCCTTAAAGTAGTCTAAGCGGATCACGCCATGAACAACGCAGATTTCGTCATCATCGGTTCCGGCTCGGCGGGGTCTGCCATGGCTTACCGCCTTTCGGAGGATGGTAAGCACACCGTCATCGTGCTGGAATTCGGCGGCTCCGACATCGGGCCGTTCGTACAGATGCCGGCGGCGCTTGCCTTTCCCATGAACATGGACCGCTATAACTGGGGCTATCTCTCCGAGCCAGAGCCGCATCTCAACAATCGCCGCATGATTGCGCCACGCGGCAAGGTGATCGGCGGCTCCTCCTCCATCAACGGCATGGTCTATGTGCGCGGGCATGCGGAAGACTTCAACCGCTGGGACGAGATGGGCGCGACAGGCTGGGCCTATGCCGATGTGCTGCCCTACTTCAAGCGCATGGAGCATTCCCACGGCGGCGAGGACGGCTGGCGCGGCACGGACGGCCCCTTGCATGTGCGCCGTGGCGAGATGAAAAACCCGCTCTACCGCGCTTTCATCGAGGCCGGTCGCCAGGCCGGTTTTCCGGTGACGGAAGATTACAACGGACGCCAACAGGAAGGCTTTGGCCTGATGGAGCAGACGAGCTGGGCCGGTCGCCGCTGGTCTGCCGCCAATGCCTATCTGAAGCCTGCGCTGAAGCGCCCGAACTGCCGCCTCATTCGCTGCTATGCACGGCGCGTGGTGTTCGAGGGCCTTAAGGCGGTCGGCGTTGAAGTAGAGATCGATGGTCGCATCGAGGTGGTGCGTGCGAACCGCGAGGTCATTGTTGCGGCATCGGCCTTCAACTCCCCAAAGATCCTGATGCTGTCGGGTGTCGGTCCAGCGGCGCATCTCAACGAGATGGGCATCGAGGTGGTGGCGGATCGTCCGGGCGTTGGCCAGAACCTGCAGGATCATCTGGAATATTACCACCAGTTCAAATCGAAGCTGCCGATCACGCTGCATTCAAAGAACAACTGGTTCTGGAAGGGTGTCGTCGGCGCGCAGTGGCTGTTCTTCAAGACGGGGCTCGGCACCTCAAACCAGTTCGAGGCGGCGGCCTTCATCCGGTCTGCTGCAGGCGTGAAGTGGCCAGATATTCAATATCACTTCCTGCCGATCGCCGTATCCTATGACGGGAAATCAGCGGCGGAAGGCCACGGATTCCAGGCCCATGTGGGCTATAATATGTCAAAGTCGCGCGGCTCGGTGACGCTGCGCTCGCCGGACATGAAGGACGCGCCGGTGCTGCGCTTCAACTATATGAGCGATCCGGAAGACTGGGTGAAGTTCCGCCATGCCGTGCGGATCACACGCGAGATCTTCTCGCAACCGGCCTTCGCGCCATACGTGGACAGCGAGATCCAGCCGGGCGCCAAAGTCCAGAGCGACGACGAAATCGACGCCTTCCTGCGCGAGCATCTGGAAGGTGCCTACCACCCCTGCGGCACAGCCAAAATGGGCCGTGCAAGCGACCCGATGGCCGTGGTGGACCCGACGACGAAGGTCATCGGCGTCGAAGGTCTTCGCGTGGCGGATAGTTCCATCTTCCCGCATGTGACCTATGGCAACCTCAACGCGCCTTCGATCATGACCGGCGAAAAGGCGGCCGATCATATTTTGGGCCGCGCCCCCCTGCCCCGCAGCAATCAGGAACCGTGGGTAAGCCCGAACTGGCAGGTGAGCGACCGGTAGGACATTACAGGCGATAAGGAATGCGCACGCCGGGATCGTCGGCAGGAAGATCCTTGGCGTCTCGTGTCACCAGCAGGCAATCACCCACACGGGCGCTCGCCCAAACAATGGCGTCCGGAAGCTTGAGACGATGCTGCCGGCGCAGGCGTACGGCTTCCTCCGCCACGGGCTTATCGATGTCGACCAACTGAAAGCTGGCCAGAAATGATTCCGTCGCCTGCCGATGCTCATCGGCGGTGCCAACCATGACCTCCATCCATGAAACCATGCTGATGGCGCGCTGACGATAAAGACCCATCTCGCTCCGCGCAGCGTCGATACCGTTCAAATAGTCAATCAGGATATTGGTGTCGAAAAGCGCTTTCACCATTCCTCCCGTAGCAATCGCTGATACTCTACGCCATCCTGACAGGCAGACGACTTGGACCACAGGCCAAAGGCATCCTGCATATCGGAACTGTGGCGCTTTTTGAGAAGATCCGCCACCGCCTCACGGATGAGAGCGCTTCGGGAGACATTCTCGTCCCTCGCGATGCGATCCAGAGCCGAGATGGCCTTGTCTTCAATGTCAACAAGCGTACGCATGTTTCACCCGATATCGGTTATTGATATATGATATATCCGCTTTGAGATTCCGTTTCAACCCCGACCGACGGATCTGCCTTTCCCGCCCGTTCAAGGCTCAAAACGAACCTGAATCGTGTCATCTGCCGGGAGAACATTGATCCGCATGCCATTGAACCTGAATCATTTTGCCAGCATCATCGACATGGCGCAGCGATAGGCGCGTCAGCGATAGCGGCAAGCCATGAACCTTGATCCCGATGCAGAACTGGTGCGACGCGTGGCGCTGGGCGAGCCATCCGCCATGCGGGACATGGTGTCGGCCAAGCTGCCGCGTCTTCTGGCGCTTGCACAGCGCATGCTGGGTGACAGGACCGAGGCGGAGGATGTGGCGCAGGAAACCTTTCTGCGCATCTGGAAGCATGCCGGAACGTGGCGGCAGGGCGGTGCAAAGTTCGATACCTGGGCGCATCGCGTGGCGCTGAACCTGTGTTACGACCGGCTTCGCAGGAAGCGCGAGGTGCTGACGGATGCCCTGCCGGAGCAGATCGACACCGGGCCACTTCCAGATGCGGGCCTGATGGCGGCGGAAAGCAATGCTTTGCGGGTAGAGCGCGCCTTACAAAGCCTTGCCCCCCGGCAGCGGGAAGCCATTATTCTGGTCTATTATCAGGACATGTCGAACCGCGAGGCAGCCGATGTTCTGAAAATCAGCGTCGATGCGCTGGAAAGCCTGCTTGCGCGCGGCAAGCGGGCATTGCAAACCATCCTGCTGGGAGATGACGACAATGCCTGAAACACACAACCTTGATGAGGATCTGAAAGCTCTGCTTTCGACCTATCGCGTTGCTCCGCCGGATGCAGCATTGGTAGGCCGCATTCTGGAAGGCGGGCAACAGCGGCTTACGGTTCGAAACCGCCTGACACGATGGCTGGTCGGCGCGGGTCTTGTCGGTCTGGGCCTTGCGGGCGGCCTGACAGGTGCGGCAACGGTTGCCATCGTGCTGCCCAGCCAATCCATCATCAGGACCGATTATGACACGGCATTCGGCAGCATCCAGCCGGATGGCGACACCAGCCATATGCAGGAGGTCCAATGACAGAGCAGGGCTATCGCAGGCTGATCATCGGGCTGCTGGCGTTCAACACATTTCTGATTGCCGCAATCTTTGGCGGCGCTCTGTTCTACCTCTATGGCGGTTCGCGACAGGCCCCTGCCCGCCTGCCGCTGGCGGGCGAGCAACTGCCGGGTAAGCAGCGCGGCGAATTGCAGAAGGCGCTGGCCGAAGCACGCCGGGATGTGCGGTCCGTTTCGCTGGAGGCGAGGCAGGCGCGCGTGGAGGCTGCAGCCCTGATGGGCAAGCCGGATCTCGATGCAAGCGCCCTTCGCGATGCTTTGAAGCGGGCGCGGGAGGCAGAGTTTGCGGTTCGCGCCGCGACAGAAGAGCGGGCCGTTTCTTTCGCCGCAGGTCTGTCCCTGGATGAGCGTCGACGTCTGGCCGATGGTCTGGTGCAGCGTGAGGCACCGCGACCGCCTGCCGCGAAATAATCACAAGTTCGAACCGACGGATTTTCGAAAGCACCTCCGTTGAAGAGCCGATGACGAAACGGAGTTCGTATCGGCCATGGCAAATAATCCCGGCCTTTCAAAGGATCTGGAAGCGGCACTGACGCTCTGGCGTTTTGGCCTCGGCGCACAGGAAGGCAGCATTTCTGCAATCAAGGACGATCCGCGTGACCTGCTTTTGCAGGAGGTGACGGAGCAGGCGGTGCCGCACCCGGTGGGCGGCAACCTTCGCTCGACGCAGGATCTGCTGGTTTCCCTCTACGACTTTCAGGCCGAGGTAAAGGCAGAGCGCGAGCGCCCCCTTGCCCCCGCCAATGCAGCCAGTGCGATGGCCGCCACGGCCATGGCACCCGATGGCGGCAAACCAGCCGACATGAAAGACGGCATGGCTGGCAGCAGCATGGGCGGCCCGATGGCCCCGAACGGCAAGGACAACAGGCCGGATGCCGCACCTTCCAAGCGCCCCTATCTGCCGCAGCAGATCCTGCTGGCAGAGGCCGACGCCCGTTTCAACGGTACGATCCACCAGCCGCTGATCGGTTTTGGCGAAAGGCTGGCGATGTTCTGGGCCAATCACTTCGCCATCGCAACGGGAAAGAATGGCGAACTCCATATTTCAGCCGGTGCCTTTGAACGGGAGGCAATCCGCCCGCACATCTTCGGGCGCTTCGAGGATCTGCTGACGGCGGTGGAGACGCATCCGGCCATGCTGGTCTTCCTCGACAATCGCCAGTCCATCGGACCCAATTCGCCCGCCAACAAGAATGGCAAGCGGGGCCTCAACGAGAACCTCGCACGCGAGATTCTGGAACTGCACACACTCGGCGTCGGCACCGGCTATAGCCAAGCCGATGTCACCTCCTTCGCCAAGATCATTACTGGCTGGGCGGTGTACCGCGATGAAAAGAAGCCGGGGCCGCAGGGTGCCTTCACCTTCAACGCCAAGGCACATGAGCCAGGCGACCATACGGTGATGGGCATTACCTATCCGGAAGGAGGCATGGAACAGGGCCGCGCGGTGCTGCGCGATCTTTCGCGCCATCCGGCGACCGCGCGGCATCTGGCATTCAAGCTTGCCCGCCACTTCATTGCGGATGACCCGCCACCCTCTCTCGTGAGCAAGATGACGGCGGCCTACACCAAATCGCAGGGCAACCTCTCTGCCGTCTACAAGGCGATGCTGAACGCGGACGAGGCGTGGGCTCCGCAGATGAAAAAGATGCGCCCGCCGCTGCAATATGTGACGGCGCTTCTGCGCAGCACGGGCATCAAGCCCAAGCCGCAGCAGATCCTCTCCACCCTGAAAGCACTGGGGCAACCGCTCTGGGATCCTTCCGGACCGAATGGCTTTTCGGACGTCATCGATGGCTGGGCTTCTTCGGAAGGGCTTGCCACCCGAATCGACGCAGCCAACCTGTTTGCGCGGCAGGCGCACAGTTCGATCGATCCACGCGCCTTTGCCGCAGACCGGCTCGGTCCGCTGCTGACAGCAGAGACGCTGCAGGCGGTATCCCGCGCCGAAACGCGGCCGCAAGGGCTTTCGATCGCCTTTCTCTCCCCCGAATTCCAGAGGTGCTGATCATGCTGTGCGAAAACCTCAACCCCACCCGCCGCGCGATCCTTGGCGCATCCGGCGCTCTGTTCGCCTGGGCTTTCATGCCGAAATTTGCGCATGCCGCGCAGGGTCGAGACCCACGCTTCGTCACCATTATCCTGCGCGGTGCGCTGGATGGACTAACCGCAGTGCCGCCGGTGGGTGACCCCGATTACGAAGGCCTGCGCCAGCAGATGACCATGCACACCGCTGGCGTAAACGCAGCCCTGCCGCTTGATGGTTTTTTTGCACTGCACCCCTCGCTCGCAAATTTCCAACGAATGTTTCAGGCAAAGCAGGCCGCCGTGGTGCATGCCAGCGCCACGGCCTATCGCGAGCGCTCTCACTTCGACGGGCAGGATGTGCTGGAAAGTGGATATTCCACCCCCGGCCATGTGGAAACAGGCTGGCTGAACCGTTTGCTGGAAGGGTTACCGCAGGGCGAGCGCATTGCGCCAGGCCCTTCGGAGCGGGTGCGCGGCCTGTCAGTCGGCTCCACGGCACCGCTGGTCATTCGCGGCAAGGCACCCGTACTGGGCTGGGCGCCTTCCATTCTGAAGGCCGCCGATGGCGATCTCGCCCCGCGTCTGACCGACCTCTACGGTAAGACAGACCCGCTCTTGGCGAAGCTTCTGAAAGAAGGCATCGAAACGGGGCGCATCGCCTCTGGCCTCGATGTCAAGGCCAAGGGTGGCGCGGGCGATCCGGACGGCATGGAACAGATGGCGCGCGGCGCAGCACGCCTGATTGCGCAGGAAGATGGTCCACGCGTTGCAGCGCTTGCCTTCGAGGGCTGGGACACCCACGCGCAGGAAACCGAACGGCTGGCCAAGCTTTTGCGCGGGCTGGACAATTCGCTTCTTGCCTTCCAGCAGGAACTGGGATCGGCCTGGAAGGATACGGCCATTGTGGTTGCCACAGAATTTGGACGGACCGCGCGCATCAACGGCACGGAAGGCACCGACCATGGCACCGGCACGGTCGCCTTCCTGGCGGGAGGCGCAATTCGCGGAGGTCGCGTGATCACCGATTGGCCGGGCCTGAAGGAAAAACAGCTTTTCGAAGCCAGAGACCTGAACCCGACGACCGATCTTCGCTCTGTCATCAAGGGCGTCGCGGTCGATCTTCTTGGAGCAAGCGCCGCGCATCTTGCAGAGGCTGTCTTCCCCGGCAGCCAGGCGGTGGCTCCCATGAAGGGGCTGATTGCCTGAACCCTGAAGGCAGCCCCTTGACCCGGACCGGTCGCAGCCTCCGCGACCGGTCCGTTTTCATTTCGTCTAACCTGTATCGCAGGCCCGATCCCGCGGCATCCATGGCCGGTTATATTACGACTTCAACGATTTACCAGAACCTGCTCGTCATAATTGTCAAAGGCCAGGTAAGCCATAGCATGCCACGGCGGACGGTGCAGGCAACCAGGGCTGATATTCAAAGGCATATACTTTAGCCGGTATCGGGCTACCCGTGGCGGAGACGAAAACACTGAAACGATACAGAGGCGTAAGCAAAGGCTTCCATAGCCACGGCACTGCTCCCTTTGCCTTTCTGAGCCAGGAAAGCCATAGTGGGAATATCATTCTGCTATCCTGGCAAAGGTGCAACCGGAGCATTTCCGTGAAAATATATCAAAACGGTTATATAATTGGCGACAATTTTTATTTGCGGCAAACGTCGGCACCTGTACGATAAGATCAGGAGGAGCCGCTTGGGAGGGCTGGCGAGGAGCAACTGCGGGATCAATTCTCAAGCTTGTAAACTCGTATTGCACAAAACACGATGCGGCACTGACGGCTACCACTCTGGGAGGAGAACCATGTTGCGCAAACTTATGCTCGCGGGCCTGTCGGCTTCCGCGCTTTCGATGACCGCACTGTCTGCGATGGCTGCAGACATAACTCTGAAGTTGCATCAATTCCTGCCACCGCAGGCCACCATTCCGGCCAAGGTGCTTGCACCATGGGCAGAGAAGATCAAGACAGACTCGGGCGGCAAGATCGAGGTTCAGCTCTATCCAGCCATGCAGCTGGGCGGCAAGCCCTCCGATCTCATCGATCAGGCAAAGGATGGCGTGGTCGATATCGTCTGGACACTGGTTGGTTATACACCGGGTCGCTTCCCGAAGTCGGAAGCATTCGAGCTGCCCTTCATGGTCACGAGCGGTGAGGCAACCTCGGTCGCCTTTTATGATTTCTATGAGAAGAACCTGAAGAGCGAGTTCAAGGATTATCACGTCCTGGCCGTCCACACCCACGGGCCGGGACTGCTGCACACGATCGGCTCCAAGCCCATCAAGTCTCTGGCCGACATGAAGGGCCTGAAGCTGCGCGGCACCTCCAAGGTGGTGAACCAGATGCTGGAAGCCATGGGCGCTTCTGCCGTGGGCATGCCGGTGACAGCCGTGCCGGAATCGCTTTCCAAGAGCGTGATCGACGGAACGGTCGTGCCGTGGGAAGTCACGCCTTCGATCAAGATTGCGGAGCTTGCACCCAACCACACGCAGTTCTCGGGCAAGACGGGCCTCTACACGGCTGCCTTCGTCTTCGCGATGAACAAGGACAGCTACAACGCGCTTACGCCAGAACTGAAAAAGGTTATCGATGCCAACTCTGGCAAGGAACTGGCTCGCAAGTTCGGTCAGGCGATGGATCAGGGTGACATCGCAGGCAAGGCGCTTGCAGACAAGGCCGGCAACACGACCTTTACACTTGACGAGGCGGAAACCGCCAAGTGGAAGGAACAGGGCGAAAAGGTGACCAAGAACTGGATCGCCGAGATGGACAAGAAGGGCCTCGACGGCACAGGTCTTTACAAAGACGCCGTCGCGCTCATCCAGCAGAACACGAAATAGTCCTCCCTCAACTGCCGGGCAGGAGCAGCCAATTCTCCTGCCCGGGCTCTTTTCATCCTTTCAACTGAAAGCAATTTTGAGGGCTTCTGATGCAACCCCATGATTCCGGGACCGCATTCCAGAAACTGGAAAAAGCTGTAACCATACTGGCTGCCGTTATGGTCGGCTTCGGCGGGCTGTGTCTCGTTGCGGCGTGCGCCCTGACAGGTCTTTCCATCATCGGCGCACTGACCATTCGCCCCATACCGGGCGAGATCGAGGTCGTGGAACTGCTCTGCGGGCTTGCGGTGTTCGGCTTCCTGCCCTTCTGCCAGCTGAAGCGCGGCCATGTGGGCGTCGACCTGCTGATTGCCGCTTTCGGCCAGAAGGCCATGAACGTGACGCAGCTGATTGGCGACATCATTATCGCAGGTCTTTTCGCCCTGATCACGTGGCGTCACTACATCGGCTTTCTCGACAAACTGGAAAACGGCGAAACGAGCCCGCTGCTTCTGTGGCCAATCTGGTGGGGCTATCTGGCGGCGCTGATCCTTCTGATCGCCAACGTTCTCGTCTGTCTTTTCATCCTCCTCGCCGACCTGCGTGACATACGTAACAAGAAGGCAATCGTTGCGGCCATGGGAGCACACTGATGTCCGGCATTGAAATTGGCCTCTGGTCCTTTCCGGTTTTGATTCTTCTCATCTTCCTGCGCGTGCCAATTGGCGCCGCCATGCTGGGCTGTGGCGTCGTGGGCACCTGGATGGTGCTCGGAAAATGGACGCCCATCCTGTCGCAACTGAAGTCGGTCATCTGGTCGACAAACGTCAACTACTCGCTATCGATCATTCCGCTATTCCTGCTCATGGGACAATTCGCAGCGCGCGGCGGAATGAGCCAATCCCTGTTCAATGCGGCTGCCGCTTTTCTCGGGCATCGCAAGGGCGGCGTTGCCATGGCGGCTGTCGGCGCCTGTGCGGGCTTCGGCTCCATCTGCGGCTCGTCTCTGGCAACCGCTGCCACCATGGCACAGGTCGCCCTGCCGGAACTGCGACGTCACGGCTATTCCGGTGGCCTTTCAACCGCGACACTTGCCGCTGGCGGCACGCTGGGCATCCTTATCCCGCCATCCGTTGTGCTGGTTATCTATGCCATTCTGGCGGAACAGAACATCGCCAAGCTCTTCCTTGCCGCTTTCGTACCCGGCATCATTGCCGCGCTTTCCTATCTGACGGTCATAGCCATCTATGTGCGACTGAAGCCGGAAAGCGCCGGTCAGGCCCCTCGCCTGCCCTGGGCCGATCGCATTCCGGCGCTGATTGCCGTATGGCCGGTGGTGCTGATCTTCTTCCTCGTTGTTGGCGGCATCTATCTCGGCTGGTTCACACCCACACAGGCAGCTGCAGTCGGTGCCGCCGGAACGGGACTGGTTGCCTGGAAAAACGGTGGGCTTGACCGCAAATCACTCACCGCATGCTTCAAGGAAACAGCCGTTTCTACGGGCATGATCTTCTTCATCGTGCTGGGCGCAACCGTCTTCAACTCGTTCCTCGCCTTTTCCCGACTGCCGCAGGTTGGCGCGGAATGGGTGACCGCGCAGGGCTTTGCGCCCATGACGGTGCTGATCATCATCCTCGTGCTCTACATCATCTTCGGCTGCATCATGGATAGCCTGTCCATGATCGTCCTGACGATCCCGATCTTCTTCCCGATCGTGACAGCCATGGACTTCGGCATGAGCCCTGAACACTTTGCCATCTGGTTCGGGATTCTGGTGCTGATGGTGGCGGAGATCGGCATGATCACCCCGCCGGTGGGCCTCAACCTGTTCATCATATCGGCCATGTCGAGAGAAGTGCCGGTGCGCGACACCTATCGGGGTATCGTTCCCTTTGTCACCGCGGATCTCCTTCGCATCATCCTACTGACAGCGTTCCCGATCATATCGATCTTTCTCGTCTGACCGGATTGATCCGACACTTCGGACTGAGGCCTGTTGTCAACGACAGGCCTCCTTTCTTTTGAAGGCAAGACGCAAGAAGGCGCGGGCAACGCGAAAACCGCACGACACCGGCTATGAGAAAAGGTTGTATTTCTCATAAATTAAATATCGGTGCGTGCATTTTTTAACTGGACACGCGCGGTCTGGAGCTCTAGTTTCCCCTTGCCAGCAAACAGGAGCTGGCAAATTAAAGCAAATGAATAAGTGATCGATTTGTTTTCATCTTGGGCATCATATTGCGCCCAGGCAATTTATTACAAGAATTTTTAGAATTATTACTTGCAATATCATTTGAAGCATCGACAGCAGATTTGGTTTTCTTTACGGTCCCCGCCGTAACAGAAGCAAGCAATTCAAGAACCGGTCTGTGCATTTTCGAGGAAGGATTGGCCTTCCTCGAAACCTTACGCTTGGCTGGCCGCAGCTAGAGCGTTCAAACAGGTGAAGTCCCTGCTTCGCTTGTCGCCGACGTCTTCGCCAAAGAAGGCGTCGGCGGCTGACAATCGGACTCTTCCGATTGGATCGCGGATGGGCAACTGATAGGCCACTGACTGACCACTGAGTAGCCCTTGATGCAGACAGCCTCGCGCGCTCTGCTATGGCATGCGCAATAGGCTTAGTTAGCAGATCTGTGCGAACTGGTTAGCGCGACTTGCGTAGAATGCCCTTCAACCCCCCTCCAATCAGGAGCGTCACATCATAGATGGAGGAGAGCGGCAGGCTGCGCCCCGAAACCACAAGATATCGCGGTTGCCAATCCGGATCGAATTTGGTCTTGAAGGTCTGGACGCCCTTGAAGTTGTAGAAGCGTTCTCCGGTCTCGTAGATGAAACGGCAGAGTTGGTGCCACAGAGGAGCGCAGCTGTGGGTCGATAGGCCCGCAAGCGGCGCCATGCCCAGATTGAGGGTCCGGAAGCCATCCGCCTTCAGATGTTCCATGATGCGCACGAACAGGAGATCCATCAGACCGCGATGCGTGCCCGGAATGTGGCGCATCAGATCGATAAACGCATCCTGCTCTGCTGTGGCGGTCGGGATTGAGGCAAAGGCAACGATTCGCCCTTCCTGTCGGATCAAGGCAACCGGCGAACGGCAAACATAATCCTCCCGGAACGTACCGAGCGAGAAACCTTTCTCCGCAGCATTGTGAGCGGTCAACCAGGCATCCGACACTCTGCGCAGTTCCGCCAGCACGTCCGGCACGCGCTCGGTGGGGAGGAACTCGAACGTCAGGCCATCGCGTTCCGCGCGGTTGACGGACCGGCGGAGCTTCATCCACTGCCCGCCCTTGAGATCGAAATGCTGAAGATCGACGATGGCCTGCTCGCCAAGCTTGTGAGCTGTCATCCCCGCTTCAATGGCAACCGGCAGGAAGTGCGGCGATACCTGGTAGAACACAGGACGGCATCGGGCAGCGCGCGCGCCTGCCATGAAATCCCGAACGAGGCCCGCCCATTCATCACGCGGCCCCACAGGATCGAACAGCGCGACCTGCGAGCGTCCCTGACGGGCATACATGATGAAAGCACGCCCGCTTTCGGAGAACAGCACCTGCTTGTCGCCAAGCCGCACCAATGCTGCCGTGGCGCTGCCGGTCTCCTGCAGAATGCGTTCTGCCTGATCGAGATCCTGCCGCACGGCCCTTGGCTGAAGCAGGCGAAAAGAATGCAGACCGCGCCGGCCAGCCCAGGCTCCGGCAAGGAGGGTAAAGGAGAAGGTCACACCGGTTTCGGGATCGACATTCGATCCGGACCACATGGGCAGCATCATGAGGCTCTCATCCAGGAAGAGATAAACGAAAAGCCCCATGGTCAATGCCAGCGTCGCCATGAAACCGACAACCGGACCGTACCAAACATGACGGAGACGCCTCGCCCACAGCACCTGCCAACCGGGCGCCATGTGCCTATCGTCAGGACGGGGTGTGATCGCCAGATGATCAGCGGCCATGTGATCCACGAGAGTTTTCCAACAATTCTGAGAAAGCCAAGAATAGATGCCCTGTATAGCGTGAAGCTTATCTCACGGACGCGTGAAGGAAGGCATAAACGGTACGGTTTCGGAGAGGTGAAGAAAATCTCTTCTATTCGTGCTCAGTCTTGACGAAATCTAAGTTTACTTGAACTCAGACATCTTCCAGCGAGGCGAGCGTTTCCGATGTGTTGCGTGTGCCGCTGACTGCATCGGCAATCGTGGTGGAGAACAGAACATCGCGGCTGGCATCGGCAACGCGGGCGAAGACATGCCGGATTTCGCATTGTTTTTCGCCATCGCAATCTTCGCAAGCCCGATAGGCTGTCAGCGAGAGGCAGGGCAAGGGCGCAATCGGCCCGTCGATCAGCCGCAACACTTCGCCGAAGGTGATTTCATTGGCAGTGCGCTGCAGCAGGTATCCGCCAAGCTTGCCGCGGCGGCTTTCCACAATGCCGCTCCGCTTCAGTTCCAGCAGGATCTGTTCGAGAAACTTCTTCGGAATGGCCTGCTGCACTGCGATTTCACTGATCAGCAGAGGACGCTGCCCATCCGCCTGGGCAAGGGCAGTCAGTGCGCGTAATGCGTATTTGGCCTTCTGGGAAATCATCAGCGACACTATGAATGGAGATGCCTGAACCGCAGCTGTACAGGCGATGCTCAAAGTCAAAACCGTATTTTTGCGGGCGGCATCCAGTAACGCAACCAAATGCAAAATACAAATGGCTTCATCGGGAGTGGTGGACGTTTTGGAACCACTGCGCGTTTCTGCGAGAGTGGGAGCGGATTTTTTCGTCAAGCGCCGACTGAGAGACTCATTTGCTCTGGGCACGCTGCGAACAGGAAGGGCATTGCTCGCAGTTTCCGCTGAAAGCCGCCATAATGATATCTATCAGAATTGGACAGTTTTCATGGAACAGACAGATTTCTCGGGTCAGGCCGCTCAACTGGATGCACAGTTGGCGGAGCTTGATCTCACAGACCGGCTGGCGCTTGCAGCGCGGCTGGGCAATGCCGTTTTTACAACGAGCCTCGGCATCGAGGATCAGGTCATCACTGCTGCCATTGGTCTGGCGCGACTGCCGATCGAGGTCTCTACGCTGGAGACAGGCCGTCTTTTTGCCGAAACAGTTGCTCTGATTGCCGAAACGGAAGAGCGGTTCTATCTGTCCATCAAGCGCTATGTGCCGGAGCAGGACGATATCGATGCCTATGCGGCGAAGTATGGTCTGAACGGTTTCTATGAAAGTGTCGAGGCACGTCACGCCTGCTGTCATGTGCGCAAGCTGAAGCCCCTGGCCAAGGCTCTGGAAGGCGCTGAGATCTGGATCACCGGCCTTCGCCGTGGCCAGTCGGGCAATCGCGCAACGACGCCTTTCGCGGAGTATGACGCGGACCGCAACCTGCTGAAGATCAATCCGCTGGCAGATTGGTCTCTTGACCAGATCAACGCCTATGTGGAGCGTGAGGCCGTGCCTGTGAACCCGCTGCATGCGCGCGGCTATCCTTCCATTGGCTGCGAACCCTGTACCCGCGCCATAAAGCCCGGCGAGCCGGAGCGTGCCGGTCGCTGGTGGTGGGAAAACGACGAGAAGCGCGAATGCGGCCTTCACGTTCACGAAGCGGCAAGCTCCATTCCCCAGCCAGCCTGATTTTCCCGAACACGCAATGAAGGGCAGCCGGCAAGCCGCCGAACAGCCTATCGACCATTCAAAGACGCACAGCCGGAGCAACCGGTAGGAAAGCCGAGACCACATGCACAAGCACACATCGGAATTCGATCCGCATCTGAAGGATCCCGTCACCAAGCCGCCGCTCGATCCGCATCTCAAGGCACTGGAAAACGAGGCCATCCATATTTTCCGCGAAGTGGCGGCCGAGTTCGAAAACCCGGTGATGCTTTACTCGATCGGCAAGGATTCCTCCGTTCTGCTGCATCTCGCCCGCAAGGCCTTCTTCCCCGGTCGCGTGCCCTTCCCGCTTCTGCACATCGACACCGGCTGGAAATTTCCGGAAATGATTGCCTTCCGTGACGAGATGGCAGAGCGCTTCGATCTCGATCTGGTCGTCTACACCAATCCGCGCGGTCAGGAAGAGGGCATCGGCCCGTTCAGCCACGGTTCCGCATACCATACGGACGTCATGAAGACCGAAGCCCTGCGCCAGGCGCTGGACGCTGGGAAGTATGATGCAGCCTTTGGCGGCGCACGCCGCGACGAGGAAGCCTCCCGCGCCAAGGAGCGCATCTATTCCTTCCGCACGCCGGACCATAAGTGGGATCCGCGCAACCAGCGCCCGGAACTCTGGAACATCTACAACGGCAATATTCGTCGCGGTGAAAGCGTGCGCGCCTTCCCGCTGTCCAACTGGACGGAAGTGGACATCTGGCGCTATATCCAGGCGGAAAACATTCCGCTGCCGCCGCTGTATTATGCCAAGAACCGCAAGTTCGTGGAGCGTGACGGCATGCTGATGTGGGCGGAAGATCCGCGTTTCCAGCCGCTGCAGGGCGAGCAGATCCAGGAAGGCATGCTGCGCTTCCGCACGCTGGGCTGCTGGCCGCTGACGGGGGGCATTCGCTCTACCGCGACCACGCTGGACGAAGTGATTGCCGAACTTGAAATCGCCACCGTCTCCGAACGCCAGGGTCGCGCCATCGACCGCGACCAGGCCGGATCGATGGAAAAGAAGAAGCGTGAAGGATATTTCTGAGATGACTGCTCCCGCAAACACAGCCGCTCTCGCCGAAGTTCAGGAACTGCCAGAAGCAGAGGCCGCGAAGGCAGTGAGGGATAGCCGACCCCTTCGCCTCATCACCTGCGGGTCCGTGGATGACGGAAAATCCACGCTGATCGGCCGTCTGCTCTGGGATACCAAGGCGGTCAAGGAAGATCAGGCCGCTGCCCTCTCGCGCGATAGTGGTAAGCAGAACGATCTCGGCCTGCCCGATTTCGCGCTGCTGCTGGATGGTCTTCAGGCCGAACGCGAACAGGGCATCACCATCGATGTTGCCTATCGCTACTTCTCGACCGATCGCCGGTCCTTTATCGTCGCCGATACGCCCGGCCACGAACAATATACCCGCAACATGGCAACCGGCGCCTCCACTGCGGACCTCGCCGTTTTGCTGGTCGACGCCCGTGCAGGCCTTCTGGAACAGACGCGCCGCCATGCAACCATCGCCTCGCTGATGGGCATCAAGCAGTTTGTTCTGGCCGTGAACAAATTCGACCTCGTCTCCTACGACAAGTCTGTGTTCGACCGTATCTCGCACGAGTTCAAGGAACTGGCCCTGTCGCTTGGTGTGCGCCAGATCACGGCGATCCCGATGTCGGCCCTCAAGGGTGAAAACGTTGTCTATGGCGCAGGCACCATCATGCCGTGGTATGACGGTCCGACGCTTGTGCAGGCGCTGGAACTGGCGACAATTCGCACAGCAACAGCCGGGGGTTTCCGCCTGCCCGTCCAACGCGTATCGCGCCCTGGCGAAAGCTTCCGCGGCTATCAGGGTACCGTTGCGGGCGGCTCGATCAAGCCGGGCGATTCCGTTGCCATCCTGCCGTCGGGCATGGTGGCAAACGTCAAGCAGATCGTCACCTTCGATCTGGTGCGCAATGCCGCCGTTGCGGGCGATGCGATCACATTGGTTCTCGACCGGCAGGTGGATGTCTCGCGCGGCGACATGATCGTTTCGCTGGATGGCCAGCCGATGACCGGCCTCGGCTTTGATGCACAGCTCGTCGCCCTGCAGCCCGGCGGCATCGAACCCGGCAAGCGCTACTGGCTGAAGGCAGGTTCGCGCCGTCAGCGTGTTGTCGTACAGCCGGTTTCCCAGCTTGAGCTTTCCAGCGGCAAGTGGAAGCCGCATGCGGAAACGCTGGCCATGAACGCCATCGGCAAGGTGCGCCTGAGCTTTGATGAGCAGGCGATTTTCGACGCCTATGAACAAAACCGCGCAACGGGCGCCTTCATCCTGATCGATCCGGATACCAACAATACGGTTGCGGGCGGCATGGTGACGGCAAAGCGCTCCGATCTTGGCGGCATTCACCGCGAAGGCGAGCGTGTTCTCCTGTCGCTGCCGGCTGATCTGGCGGAAGAGTTGATGGCGAGCGAGGCTTTCGCCGCGCGCCGTGATGACGTGGATATCCGCCGCATCAGCGGCCAGCGTTCGAACGAGATTTTCGAAACGCTGGAATAACCGAAAAGAAGGCCGGTTTCGCTGAGAGACCGGCCTTCTGCTCATTCTGCCCAGATCACGATGGCTTTGCTGCCAAAGGCGTTTCATCAACCAAGGTTGAAATCCGGCACAAAAAAGCCAATCGGTGGAGCTGAACGCAAGACAGACGCCGCCCGTCGACGTACTCTCCGACCGACTGCGTAGGCTCGATCAGAGGGGTGAAAAGCGCATGCCCAAATATACACTGAACATTGATTTGGGGCAGAATCCCCAGCTGGAATCGTTAAAACCATCGTACGTCATCATAACGGCGAAACCGTGCCATCAATCAACCCTCTGGCAAACACTGTCGCGCCCAGTTGATCTCAGAAATGTTACCTGGCAGGAACTTGACGCATCCTGGGTTGGAACGCCCGACAGTTCGCCCTCTGGAACCAAACTCATTGATGAGTTGTTTCGCGACGTCGACAGCCTGCCGATAGCTATCGGCAAAATTACTGACTGATTTTGACTAACTGATTTTGCGAGAAGGCAATTCTCTCTGTGCGCCGCCCCAGGCTCCAATCGCGCATCATAGCGTTCTCGTCGTGCCCCGCTTCATCAGCCGGAAACCGAGATCGACCATGGTTTCGCGTGGCATGTTGCCGACGACACCGCGGATCACCATATCCGCGGCACGATATCCCATATCGAAGAGCGGAACCTTGATTGTGGTCAGCGGCGGCTCCATCATCGTTGCAAAATCGAGATCGTTATAGCCGCAGATGCCGAAATCATTCGGCACGCTTTTGCCAATACGCTGGGCTTCGAACAATACGCCAAGCGCAAGGTCGTCCATCTGGCAAAACACGGCGTCGAGATCCGGATGACGCTGCAGGGTGATTCGCAGAAGTTCTGCCCCGATCTGGGCTCCGGTTGCAGGTCCCGAATGGCAAACGAGATCTTCGTCATAGAGACCGGCTTCCTGCATGACTTTGCTGTATCCCGCCAGACGCCGCCTGCCCCTTTCGTCTCCAACCGGGCCGAAAATCGCGACCTTCCGATAGCCACAGTTCAAGAGATGGCGGGTTGCCGCCGCCGCCGCGCTTGCATGATCGATGGCAATGGACGTTCCACCTGTCTGAAGGTGAATGTCGACGACCTGCACGACCGGACAGGCTGCGTTTTTCAGCAGCGTCCTGACCTGATCAACCCCTTCCAGCCCGGCAAGGATCATTCCGGCCGTGTTCTGCGACAGCAACAGCTTGACCTGACGGCTTTCCTCCTGAAGGCAGAGATGCGTATTGGCGTATTGCACGCGAAAATTCGTTTCGCGAACACGCTCCTCGACCCCTTGCATGAACCTGACGAAAGCCGGGTTCGTGAGCGATGAGACCAACACGCCGAAAGTAGAATTATGCCGGCTGGCCAGCGCCCGCGCTGCCTGATCCGGCACGTAACCCATATCCTCGATCAGCCCCAGGATTCGTCCCCGCAGCTGTTCTGATACTTTTTCAGGCTCTCGCAGAACCCGCGAGACGGTGATCGGGCTGACACCTGCGCGTGTTGCGACGTCCAGGAGGGTGGTCCGTTCGGATCTACCGCGTTTCAATCGTTCACCTGTATTGCATTCCAGATATGTGCCCGAAACATCCGACGGCCAGGGCCTGACAATCTTGCTGATCTGCACCCCGGGCACTGTGACCGTTGTTTAGACGCAGTGCACCATGGACAGTCGGGTTTTCTCTGGTGGCCAGAGTATCCGTACCTTTTTATTCTCGCAAGTTTTTAGATAGCAGTGGCTTGAATACAGGTCCAAGGGTACGGGAAGTCCTGATTTCAGGCCTGCTGCAATTGGCGTGGCAGAAATCGCACTTTCACGAGGATTTTTGTGGGCGGTGCGGGATCGCGCTTACGATGCTGATGAAAAATCTGCTAGTCCGCGCAAGGTAAGGCGCGCGCGCAAGCGCTCGGGCTGCTGAATTTCATTGCGGAGCCCAGGCCACTGGGACGGCAATCTTTCGAAGGGTCAGGATATTATGAATTATCGCTTGGTTGCGTTGGCACTCGTTGCCGGCGTCGTTTCCGGATGCACCACGGTCGGTCCCGTCTCGAACCCCATCGAGGCGCGCTGGGTCGGCAAATCGGCCGGTTCGTTCTTTGCCCGCTACGCACCGCCCTACAGCGATTCTTCGGAAGGTTCGCAGACCATCTACAACTGGCGCGGCGGCTTCAATCGCATCAAGGACGAGAAGGGCCGTTCTATCAGCGTCAGCTGCAGCGCGACCATTCGCGCCGACTCCGAATACCGTATCAGCTCCATCACGATCACGTCCGATCGCCCAGGCGCCAAGGGCCCCAGCTACTGCACGGAACTGCTGACGGCCGATTAAGGTACACGTCCGGCAGGCGGTCGGCGGCCTGCCGGAATTTTCCCCGGTTCGTGATCCGGGCGGTTTGAAGTCATCAAATTCCGCTATGAATTGGATCAGCATCTGATTCGGAGGACAGGATGACCCTCATCACCGCATTCGCAGCGCCCGGACATTTCTATCGCGGCAATATCCATACGCATTCCACACGCTCCGACGGTGTGCGCTCTCCTGAGGAGGTCTGCCGGGCCTATCGGGAGGGAGGCTATGATTTCCTGTGCCTCTCCGATCATTTCGTGCCTCACTTCGATTTTCCAATCGTCGATACCACGCCCTACCGTACGGACACCTTCACCACGATCTTCGGTGCCGAAATCCACGCGCCTGCCAATAGCCATGGCGAAATCTGGCACCTGCTTGCCTGTGGACTGCCGCTCGATTTTCCGCCTCTTGGCGAGAACGAAGATGCGGTGAACCTTGCGCGTCGCGCCGTGGAGGCCGGGGCCTTTCTCGGCATCGCCCATCCGCAATGGTCCGGTCTGTCGATCGAGGATGGACGCTCGATGGCAAATATCGCTCACAGCGTGGAAATCTGGAACACGGGTTGCGCGCGCGAATGCGACCGTGGCGACGGCACGGCGCTGCTGGATGCGCTTCTCAGCGAAGGTTACCGGCTCTCCGGCTATGCCGCCGATGACGCGCATTTCAAGATCAAAGACTGGATGGGCGGCTGGATGATGGTGAAGGCCGAAGCCAATACTCCGCAAGCCCTTCTCGCCGCCATGAAGCGCGGCGACTATTACTCGTCTCGCGGCCCCATTCTTCATTCTGTTGCTGTCGAAGGAGGCGAGATCGTCGTCGAGTGTTCGGCAGTGCGCGGAATTTCCGTGGTCGGTCGCGGTTCGCGCGCCGAATACCTGGAGCAGTCCGAGGCAGCACCGCTGACGCAAGGACGGCTTTCGCTGAAGCGCTTTGCGGGCGATTGGTGCCGCGTTGTGGTGATGGACGAGCATGATCGTCAGGCCTGGACCAATCCCATCTGGCTTGATTGATCATCCACAGGCTTCGTCCACCTGCCGCGTAAATCCGATGGCGCAACCTTGCCTCTGTTCATGTTATGTTCGATTATGCGGACATGACGATAGACATCGATACCCTAGGCAAGGCGTCCCGCCATCGGATGGTGCTGCACATGACCTGCCGTCATTGCGGCCACAAGGGCCAGATCAAAGCGCGCGACCTTGCCCGCACCCACGGTTTTGGCACCGATCCACGGACGTGGTCCTTTCGCTGCTCCCGCTGCGACATGCGCAACTGCATCGTGCGGGTGATGGAAGAGATCCGTCGCTAGAGCAGGTCGTCGCTAAAAGTGTACCGCGGTTTTGCGATGACGACATGCGATAAAACAAAGAGTTAAAGCGTCAGGAGCGAATCTGAAAGATCGCGACACCGCCTAGAGCGCAGTTCAGAAATCAGTAATGCAATCGTATTTTTACCTTCTGGTTGCAACTGCGCCATTAACGATTTGAGAACCATATTGGCGCCTCACGCTCCCGCGTTCTGCGGTGACGCTTTCCGCGACATTGATGGTTCAAATGGTAAGTATTCTGACGAATTCTGGCGCAATTGCTGCTCTACAGACACTGCGTTCCCTGACGTCCCACCTCGACGAAACACAGCAGAACATCAGTTCTGGCCTGCGCATTGGCGAAGCCGCGGATAACGCCGCCTACTGGTCGATCGCAACCACCATGCGCTCTGACAACAAGTCGCTGTCTGCCGTGCACGATGCGCTGGGCCTGAGTGCCGCAATCATCGATACGGCCTAATGCCGGTCTCAATTCGGTGATCGATATTCTGGGCGAGTTTTCAGCCAAGCTCGCTGCGTCCAAGCAGGATGGGGTCGACAAGGGCAAGGTTCAAAAGGAGCTGGACCAGCTGAAGCAGGCCGTGACCGGCATTGCCAATTCTGCCAGTTTCAATGGCCAGAACTGGCTGAAGACAGATCTTTCGGACATCTTCGACCCGGACGTGACACGCGCCAGCCTTGTCGCATCAACCACGCGCAATGGCGCGGGCGACTTTGCAACCCAGATGCTGGATTTCTCGCTGGCGGATGTTTCGCTGTTCAACTCCACCGGCGGCGGCCTGCTTCAGCGTGACCCGCGCGATGTTCGACCGTGCGGTGGGATAAGCCCAGCTGCAGACCTATTTCCTTTGCGGTGCGTCCTTCCACCAGAAGCTGAATGATGGCATCCTCATCCAGATCAAACGCGCCGAAATTCTGGGGCTGTGCCAGCATGAAGCGGCCATAGCTGGAGGAGATGATCCATTCCGGCCCTTTGCTGTTTCGTTGCGGAATGAGAACCCGATCATAGCCGATATTGATGCCGAAGAGCTTGGTCTTGACCAGCTCGATCACCGGCTGCTGCGTTTGTGCCACTTGCTTCAACCGGGGGATGACGGACTGCGCCATATAGTTCCGGTCCTTGAAATCCCGCAGCTTTTGCTCGCGAAAAGCGTGGTTGATATCAAGAAGGCTGGAGGTGAAGCCGGAATGCCTTACCGGGATCAGGTGCCAGTCCCAAGGATCCTGACTGACGAGACGGATGACCGTCAGGCGCATCTTGATCGACAGCATTTCAAGGACATGCCGATAGATGTAATCTGGCTCCAACGGATTGTCTGCGTCGGTGGTTATCCAGGAATCCAGCATCTTCTGGGTTACTGAGAAAAAAGGGGTATGCTTCGGCAAGGCACTTCACGATATTGATTAAATTCCTACCTCCTAATCTGATATATTATAAATATTTCAAACATAATTTCACTATCGCGCGAGGTTATCCCCAATGTTCAGCCGGGTTCCAGACGGCCAGCACACCGACGATGCTGAAGACAACAGACAGCGCCACCAGCACGAGGATTGCTCCAAAAACGATCTTTCTCAGCATCACTTCTCTCAACGAATTGGGCGCAGCAGGCGCAGGGCATTCATTGTAACCAGCACGGTTGCTCCCGTATCAGCGAGAATCGCCGGCCACAGACCGGTGATACCGATGATCGTGGTGACAAGGAAGACCGCCTTCAGCCCTAGCGCAATCGTGATGTTCTGGACGATGTTCTTCATCGTGCGCCGTGACAACTCAATCATCAGGGCAATATCGCCCACGCGCCCGTGAAGAACGGCGGCATCGGCGGTTTCCAGCGCCACGTCCGTAGCCCCGCCCATGGCAATGCCGATATCGGCAGCGGCAAGCGCCGGTGCATCATTGATGCCATCACCAATCTTGCCGGTGATAAAGCCCTGCGATTGCAGTTCCCGCACGATCCGCTGCTTGTCTTCCGGCATCAGTTCGGCATGCACCTCGATGCCGAGCCTCGCGGCGATGGCGCCCGCAGTCCGCCGGTTGTCGCCGGTCAGCATAACGGTCTTGATGCCCGCTTGTTTAAGGCTTTCGAGACCCGCGACAGCATCGGCGCGGGGCTCATCCCGCATGGCAATTGCGCCAGCCAGGAGATTTCCCACCAGAAGCACCGAGACCGTCTTGCCGTCATCATTCAGCGCGGCAATCGCTCTTGAATGCGCAAGAGGCAGGTTTACGCGCTCGGCGGCAGATTTGGGGGAGCCGAGGAAGACCTCCACCCCGTCGATGAGGGCGCTCACGCCCTTGCCGCCCAGCGCCCGAAGCTCGGTCGCAGAAGGAATCTCTACCGCATCCTCCTTCGCCCTTTCGAGAATTGCCAGAGCCAGCGGATGACTTGACCCCACTTCCAATGCCGCCGAAAGGGCCAATACCTCGTAGCCGGTCTTGCCGAAGGGCAGGATATCCGTAACGACCGGCTTTCCTTGGGTCAGCGTTCCGGTCTTGTCGAAGGCGATGGCCGTCAACTTGCCGAGGCCTTCCAGAACGGCGCCACCCTTCATCAGCAGACCACGGCGCGCACCGGATGACAGGGCTGCGGCAATGGCAGCGGGTGTGGAGATGACCAGCGCGCATGGGCAGCCGATCAGCAGGATTGCCAGCCCCTTGTAGATCCATTCGTTCCAGTCTGCGCCCGCGAGGAGCGGCGGAATGACTGCGACCAGAGCCGCCACCAGCACGACAGCCGGGGTATAATATCGGGAGAAGCTGTCGATAAAGCGCTCTGTCGGCGCCTTCGATTCCTGCGCCTCTTCCACCAGACGAACTACACGCGCAATCGTATTGTCTTCGGCCTGCGCCGTCACGCGGATGCGCAGCGCCGCATCCCCATTGATGGTGCCCGCAAACACCGGATCTCCCGCCGCCTTGCGCACCGGAACGCTCTCGCCCGTCACAGGCGCTTCATCGATCGTCGCATCCCCGGACAGAATGACGCCATCCGCAGAAATCCGATCACCCGGACGCACGAGAATGACCGAGCCGACGGCAAGGGAATTGGCGGCAACCTCACGTGTCTTGCCGCCCTCTTCCAGAACGGCAGTCTTGGGCACCAGCGCGCTCAGCGAACGAATGCTTTCGCGTGCCCTGCCTGCTGCCACGCCTTCCAGCAATTCGCCGACGAGAAAGAGAAACACCACGGCGGCGGCCTCTTCCGTCGCGTTGATGAAAAGCGCGCCAAGGGCCGCGATCGTCATCAGCATTTCGATCGAGAAAGGCGTTCCGGCAAGCGCCGCCATCACGGCGCGGCGGCCAATCGGCAGAAGGCCGACCAGCAATGCCGCGATAAAGGCATAGGTTTCGATGGCAGGAACGAGATGGCCGAGCGCATAGGCGGCGGCAAGGGCCGCGCCGGAGACGATGGTGAGCCTGCCTTTGCGGCTCTTCCACCAAGGACCTTCCGCAGGTCCGTGATCATGACCGTGCAGCCCCTCCCCAACCGCCGCATCCTGATCACCATGGGTATGAGCGTGATCGTGTCCGTGAGGTCCATGGTCGTGACCGGAGTGATGTTCATGATTGCAGTCGGGACCATGCCGATGCCCGGCGGTAGACGTGCTCGCCTCCTGCGCTGATTTCACCTCGCGCGCGGGATAGCCAAGGCCGGAGAGTTTTTGCCCGATGGCATCAAGATCGGTCGTCCCGTCGTGGAGGATGGTCATCGTGCCGGTGGTGACGGAAACTGACACATCGGCAATGCCCGGCATCCGCCGCACCGCTGTATCAATCTTGTTTGCACAGGATGCGCAGTCCATCCCATCCACCCTGAATCTCGTCTTCACCGCATTATCCATGACTGTTTTTCCTTTCGATGAAGACAGTCTGCGACCTCTAGCCACTAGAGGTGCAAGCGAAAACTCGCCGGGCAGGTGAATTTTTTCCGTGCTGAATGACGCGGCGAAAGAGATCGAATTTCGGAGGGCAGATTGATTCTTATCAGATTGATTTGCCTCATCCTCAGCCAATATAGGATAGAATGGTCACCGGCTGCGAACCTTGACGCTCGTCATTCGTTTTGCACCCGTGCAGCAAAGGCAGGGAATGACCGGATACCAGATCGCACTCTTTGTTCGCCCTGATGTCGTGACGCCGGAGATCCGGCAGGCCTGGCAACGGGAAGGGTGCGAACTGATTGTGCGAAGCGATTATCCGCCCATCGAGGAAGCCGCAAACCAGCGCTATGCGGGCGCCCTTCTGGATATCAAGCTGCAGGCGAGCTATCTGTTCGATCTTTCCGAACTCCTGACGCTACGCGCAATACCGCATGTCTTCGTCGTGACAGACGAAGCGCAGCAATCCCATTATGCCCTGAATGGCGGTCCCGATTCGATCCGCATGATTCTCGACGAACTGCTCTACCAGGATGACGAAGGCCACCGGCATTGAGTGTGTGGTGTGGCTCAGGCGAGAGAGTGAGACTGTGGCTGGGGCGCCTGGATTCGAACCAGGGGATGGCGGTACCAAAAACCGCTGCCTTACCGCTTGGCTACGCCCCAACAGCACTGGCCTTGTTGCTTCGGGCGAAGCACCAGTTGCGTCGGGGATTGCGTTTAGCAAAGCTCATGCCTTACCGCAATCAGCTTCGATCTCTTTTTTGACATTTTGGTCGAATGCGTCCACATGCACCTGATCAGATTGAATATTGCAAGGAATGGACATGGCCGCAGATCTGCCCGGCCCCGCTTTTACCCTCGATTTCGAGGCCTCGCACGGGCATGCCGTACCGGTGGCGGAAGGGGTCTGGCGGCTGACCTGCAACAATCCATCGCCCTTCACCTTCCATGGCACGAATTCCTACATCATCGGCCAGGGCAAGACGGTCGCCGTACTCGATCCCGGCCCGGAGAGTGATGCGCATTTCGAGGCGCTGATGCGAGCGCTGAAGGGCAAGACGGTCAGCCACATCTTCATCAGCCACACCCATCGCGACCATTCGCCGCTTGCCCGTCGCCTTCAGGCGGAGACCGGAGCGCTGACGGTCGCGGAAGGCCCGCACAGGGCAGCCCGCCCACTGCACGAGGGTGAGACGAACCCGTTTGCCGAAAGTTCCGACATGGAATTCATGCCGGACATCGTGCTTGCCGATGGCGGCGTGATCGAGGCCGATGGCTTTGCGCTGCGCGCCATCCATACACCCGGACACACGGCAAACCACTCAGCCTTTTCGCTGGAGGAAACCGGCATTGTTTTCTCCGCAGATCACGTCATGGCCTGGGCGACCACCATTGTGGCGCCGCCGGATGGCTCCATGAGCGATTTCATGGCGTCGGTCGACAAGATGATGGAGCGCACGGGCGACCGGATCTATTTTCCTGGCCATGGCGGCCCGATTGCGGAGCCTGCTTCCTTCCTGCGGGCCTTGCGCACGCACCGGCGGATGCGCGAACGCGCCGTGCTGGAGCGTATCCGAAACGGCGACCGGACGATCGCTGCGATGGTGGACGCGATCTACGCCAAGACAGACAAGCGGCTGCACGGTGCAGCCGCGCTTTCGGTTCTGGCGCATCTGGAAGATCTGGTCGAGCGAGGCGAGGTTCTGACGGAAGGCCCACCTGCCCTTTCGGGTCGATACTGGCCCGCCTGAGCCGGTCTCCTGGACTTATTCCGGCTCCGAACTATTCGGGCGCGATGCCCAGCAGTTCGGCATCCAGCGCGCGCAGGTAGGTTTGCGCGATACCGGCGCTCAAGCCCAGATCATGCGAGCCGTAGCGGCTGGCCACGCGCATATCCACAAGCACCGTCTTCTCCTCTTCCCGAAGGCGAATCACCACATCGAAAGGCAGGCCGAGAATGAAAGTGCGCATCGATCCCTGAAGCGAAAGGTCGCCCTTTGCCTGCGCCTGCGGCAAGAGGGAGGCGAGCGCGGGCGACGGGCGAGGCAGCGGAATCGGCACCACATCCGGCACGGGCGGCGCGGCATCCGTTGCCGGAGGATTGACTGCCGGATTTGCAGCCGAGCTGGCCGCACCGTTGGCACCGGCTCCAGACTGGGGCGTTCTGGAAGCGGCCGGTTTGGCTTTCTGGCTCTGCCCCTTGGCGAGCTTGTCCTTGTCGAACTTGATGCGATTTGCCGCCGCGACCTTGATGACGGCATCATAGACACGGTCCAGTGCGCCTTCGTAACGGCGGCTGGTAATGCCCGGATAGGTTTCTTCCTGCAATTCTCGCGATGCCGGACTGACGAATGTGGGCTGGGAAAGCCACAGCTGATCGGCCACTGGCTGCTTCTGCCAAGCAGGTGGATCGGCAATATCCGTCGTCACATCAAAAAGCGGGGGGCGCGTTTCCGAGAGATACATGCCGACAGCAAGGAGCGCGATCGCGGGCAAAGCCAGCAGCATGGCCCTGGCAGAGGCCACCCCGCCCTGCGCGCCCATGGTCCACAATTGCACCAGCCCATGCAGTGCAAGCGGTATGCTGAGGAAACCCAAGACCGCGCAAAGGATCACCACGGCCAGGAAGCTCGGCGTCGTCAACGGGCCGAAGCGGTGTGCCGCGAAAGCAATGGCCAGCAGCAACAGCGAGCTCCACGCCATTTTCTTTGCCAGATAGGCCGAAGAGGACACCGGACGAACGAAACGCACCGTCATTGAGAAATTTTTCCTTTTCGAGCCTTCTGCTGAACTGTTCGTGCTGCTTTTGCTCGACATGGGCATGTCTTCTATTAAGACATTCATCAAAGCACGTCATCCGGAAGCCGCATCATGAAACCGCAAATGCAGAAAATGTTTCGTCTGGTTCAAGCCCTGTGCCTGGGGCTGACGCTGAGCCTTGCCGCAAGCTGCCAGAGCCTGAGCCCCGAGGCACGCCGCGCGGCGGCGGAGCGCACCTGCCTCGGCTACGGTTTCGAGCCGGGCAGTCCGGCCTTGCTGCGCTGCATGCAAAACCAGAACTGACCACCGCGCCGGATAAATATTTGACAAGTGGTTGATCGTGGCGCCTCCTTCTAACGTAAGACGCAGCAGGAAACACGAAAAGTGGACAGCGCCATGGCCAGACCTGTGCTCTACATCACCAGTTCGGATTACGCGGTCAGAACGGGGGGATATGTCTACAATTCCCGCCTTGTACAGGTGCTGCGCGAACAGGGCGTTGACCTTGAGACGCATTGCCTTGAGCAGGGGTTCCCCATGGTTCCCGAAGATGAGCGCGCAGCCCTGGCAAGGCGGCTTGCCGCGCTTCCCGCCCACACGCTTCTTCTGATGGACCATGTGTATCTCGGGCGCCTGCTGGAACTGTTTCGCCAGATGCCGCATCCGATTGTCGCCATTTTTCACCATTCTGATGTCATGGAACATGGAACAGGCAGCGACGAAAAGGGTCGACGCCTGTTCGAGGCGGAACGGGCAAGCCTGGGCAGGGCCGATGCGCTTCTCGTGAGTTCGGATGAAACAGCGCGGTACGTTCAGCAGCAGTATGGTTTTTCAGCGCACCATATTCATGCGGCAGTGCCGGGCAATGATCCCGTGATGCGGACGGCCATTGGCGACTATGCCGCCAATGGCGGACCGCGCATTCTTTCCATTGGCGCCGTCATCCCGCGCAAGCGCTACGACTATATTCTGGACGTTGCCAGCCACCTGAAAACCCCCGGCTGGACCTGGAATGTAGCGGGCGATCCTTCCCGCTATCCGGGCCATCTGCTGCGGCTGCAGGAAAAGGCGGACGCGCTGGGACTGGCTGATCGATTCCACTTCCTGGGCAATGTCGGTGATACAGAACTCGAACAGTTGTGGCACAAGACCGACCTCTATGTGGCGGCATCCCATTATGAAGGCTATGGCATGGCCATTGCCGAAGCCCTGCGCCACGGCGTGCCGGTGGTGAGCACTGCATCGGGTGCCGTATCCACCTGGGCCAAGGCAGGGATTATGCAGGCACCGGCAGAGGATGCATCAAGGATGGCCGACCACATCGACCACCTGTTTTCCACGGCTTGCGCCCTGAAGGATCTTGGCGAACGCGCCTGGAACTTCGGCCAGACGCTGCCGACCTGGGCCGCAAGTTTCCACGGGATGACTGCATGGCTGGACGGTATCCATAGCATACACGCCTTTGGTCAGGGACGAGCCGTCAACCGAGACTGACACTGAGACTGGCACTGGCAAATATTGAACCTTGCCAAGGCCAGGTTTTCAGCGCGCACCGGCCAGGAATATTCGCCTGAAGTTCCAGACACGCTGTGTGAAGCGAGCCGAGCGGAGGCGGAGGCGCAGAAACCAGAGGCACACTGTGAGCAATGCCAGCCAGGCTATGACAGTCAGGCTTGCGAAGCCACTTGTCAGGGGCTTCTGGTCCAGCAGATGTCCATAGGCTGAGGCGCCGAGGCAAAACGGCATCAGCGAAATACTGGCCTGGAACGCGAGAACCGTGCTGCGCATTCGTGCATCGGGTACGCTGCTATTGCTGACGATGCGAATGATCGGCTCTGCCAATCCATAGAAGATGTAAAAGGCGCCGTAGATGGAAATGGATGCATAGCTGACGGGAACAATCGTCAGTGCGAAGGCCAATCCAAAGGCGGAGGATGCCAAAAGCAGGTTACTGCCGATCTGGCCGAAACGCCGCATGACAAAAGGAGCGAGGCAGGATGAGCCCGCCCAGAGCGCGGAACCGACGGCAGGCAGAACTCCATACAGATGGAATGGAAAGGATAATGCGATCAGCAGCGGCTGCTCCGTCAAATAGTTCAACTCACGGATCAGCACGAAGGCGCAGCTGAGAATGGTTGCAAACAGAAGCGTATCCGAGCGCAGGATGATACCTGTCACGGTGCGGAACGAACCCAGCATTTGGGCAAGGTGAACTGGGACGGGCTGCCTGACTTCTCCGGCTGTCGAGCATTCACGCCCTTCCGGCAGAGTGAGCGCCACAGCTGTAGCGACGAAAAGCGTGATCGCGCTCAGGATGTATGGCAGGTTCAAGGCAATCGATGCGAAGGGGCCACTCAGAAGAAAGACGACAATCAGAGTGCCATTGACGACGGAGTAATTCAGCGATTCGAGCCATTCGTACTCAGCGCGTCGGCCCGCACGTTCCAATTCGTCAAACAGATAGGCCGATTCCGGACCTGCCAGAAACGCACGACCAATGCCCGCCAATATTTCCATGGCCGCAAAGAAGGCGAACCCGCTTCCAATCCCTATGCCGAAATAGCTGATAGCAACCAGAAACGCGCCAATAGCCAGCGCGGACTTGCGCCGGTACCGATCCGCAAACATGCCCGCCGGAATGCTCGCCAGAAGCTTGCCAACGTAATGCAGCCCCTGAATCAAAAAAATTTGCTTAAATGTCAGCCCGTGCGAAAGATAGAAGACATCGATAATAGGACCATGAAACATTCCGACCTGAAGCCCGGAAAACAGAAAAAATTTGAACATGAAATATAATTCATTTTTTGATTTGATAATTTTCAAATATAAATCAGAAATTCAGAAAATATAAATTAATGAATGCATATCGAAGAATGATTATATTCTACTTTTCTCTGCGCTTTCGACAGCCTACTGATTAAAAATTCGAATACATCTTTCAGAAGTCGTCAGCAACTGGAAGTTTGCGAATGGCTTGATACCAAATGTCGATGATATGAAGCCTATCGAGTACGCGTATCGCGTAATACCTCAGCCTTGCGCAACAACTTAATGTTGCATTATGAAGAAATAATAAGCTTGGCGGGATCGTCCCGCTTCGCTCCTGACGCTTTAAGCCCTTGTTTTAGCGCTGTTCTATAGCTGCCTGTGCCGCCGCCAGCCGGGCAATTGGTACGCGGAAGGGTGAGCATGAGACATAATCGAGACCCATCTGCTCGCAGAAGCGGATGGAGGCCGGGTCACCGCCGTGTTCGCCACAGATGCCCAGTTTCAGGTCGGCCCTTGTCTTGCGACCCCGCTCGGCGGCAAGGCCGATCAACTCGCCCACACCATCGAAATCCAGCGAAATGAAGGGGTCCTGTTCGATGATGCCCTTGCGCTGGTAGGTCGGGATGAAGCTTGCGGCGTCATCACGCGAAATACCAAAGGTGGTTTGCGTCAGGTCATTGGTCCCGAAGGAGAAGAACTGCGCCGTTTCGGCAATCACATGGGCGCGCAGAGCAGCACGAGGAAGCTCGATCATGGTGCCGGCCAGATAGCCAATATCAAGGCCCGTCTCTTTCGAAACGTCGGCCGCGACCTTGTCGATACAGGCTTTTACATAATCCAGTTCAGAGCGAAGCCCGACAAGCGGCACCATGATTTCCAGCTCGACCGGCGCACCGGTTTCGCGTGCCGCAGCAGCCGCAGCCTCGAAAATCGCGCGCGCCTGCATTTCCGCGATTTCCGGATAGGATATGGCGAGGCGACAGCCGCGATGGCCCAGCATCGGGTTGAATTCGTGCAGCGCCTCCACCCTGCGCGATAGAAGCGCCGGTTCCATATCCATTGCCGCGGCCACTTCGATAATCTCCTCCGCGCTTTTTGGCAGAAACTCGTGGAGGGGCGGATCCAGCAGGCGGATGGTAACCGGCAGGCCGGACATGATGGTGAAGAGTTCCGTGAAGTCGGAACGCTGCATGGGCAGCAGCTTGTCCAGCGCTGCGCGGCGTCCGGCCTCGTCCTCGGCGAGAATCATCTCGCGCATCACATGAATGCGGCCACCTTCGAAGAACATGTGTTCGGTGCGGCACAGACCAATGCCCTCGGCACCGTAGGAGCGGGCCGCGCGCGCATCCTGCGGCGTATCGGCATTGGTGCGCACCGCCATGCGCCGGGTTTCATCTGCCCAGGCCATCAACCGGCCGAAATCGCCGGAGAGCTCCGGCTGGATCATTGGCACCAGGCCTTTCAGCAACTGGCCGGAAGAACCGTCGACCGTGATCACATCGCCCTTTTTCAAGGTGAAGCCGGGGCCGATCAGAAGTTCATTGCGCAAATCGACGCGCAGGCCACCTGCACCGACCACGCAAGGGATGCCCATGCCGCGCGCAACGACTGCCGCATGGCTCGTCATGCCGCCACGCGTCGTCAGGATTGCTTCCGCCGCATGCATTCCGTGAATATCTTCCGGGCTGGTTTCGATGCGCACCAACACGACCTTGCGGCCTTCCGCTTCGGCATCCACCGCATCTTCAGCCGTAAAGACGATCTCGCCGCTTGCCGCCCCCGGAGAGGCCGGAAGGCCAGAGCCGAGCACCACGCGCTCAACGCGCGGATCAATGGTCGGGTGCAGCAGTTGATCGAGAGAGGGTGGATCGATGCGGCAGATGGCCTGCTCGCGTGTTATGACGCCTTCATCCACCAGATCCACGGCAATCTTCATCGCGGCCCGTGTGGTGCGCTTGCCGCTTCGGGTTTGCAACATCCAGAGCTTGCCGCGTTCCACCGTGAACTCGACATCCTGCATGTCGCCATAATGCGCTTCCAACCGATGACAAATGTCCCGAAATTCGGCGAACGCCTCGGGCATCAGCTTTTCCATGGAGGGCTTTTCAGAACCGCTGGCAATGCGCCCCTCCTCCGTCAGGCTTTGAGGCGTGCGGATGCCGGCGACCACATCTTCACCTTGCGCATTCACCAGGAATTCGCCGTAGAGACTGTTATCACCCGTGGACGGATTGCGCGTGAAGGCAACGCCCGTTGCCGAGGTGGAACCCAGATTGCCGAACACCATGGCCTGCACATTGACCGCGGTTCCCCAGTCATGCGGGATCTTGTGGAGGGTGCGATAGGTGACCGCGCGCGTGTTCGTCCAGGAGGAAAACACCGCCTTGATGGTGTTCCAGAGCTGAACATGACAATCCTGCGGGAAGGCTTCGCCGAGTTCCTCCTCGATGACCTGCTTGTAGAGGGAAACGATATGCTGCCACTCTACGGCAGAAAGCTCCGTATCGTAATCGTGACCGAGGCGCGCCTTCTCGTCCTCCAGCACCTCCTCGAAGACCTCGTGATCCAGCCCCATGACGACATCGCCATACATCTGGATGAAACGGCGATAGCTGTCCCAGGCAAAGCGCGCATCGCCGCTATCGTGGCCGAGCGCCTGCACCGTCTGGTCGTTCAGACCCAGGTTCAGCACCGTATCCATCATGCCGGGCATCGACGCCCGTGCACCGGAACGGACAGACAAGAGAAGCGGATGGGACCCCTGACCGAAGGTGCGACCCGTGATCCTTTCCATGTCGGAAAGCGCCGAGAGAACCTGGCTCTGCAGGTCTTGTGGAAGCGTCTTGCCTTTCGAAAAGAAGAAGAGACAGGCTTCCGTGGTGATCGTCATTCCGGGCGGCACAGGCAGCCCGAGCGATGCCATTTCGGCAAGGTTTGCCCCTTTGCCGCCCAGCAATGCGACATCGGCCGCGCCGCCTTCTGCCGCGCCATCTCCAAACCGGTAAACCCACTTCGTCGCCATGTTCTCCTCCAGCCCCGAGCATGAACTGCTTCTTTTTTCCCAAGCATTTACCGCAGTTACGGTGACTTGGAAACGGGGGAATGGCAGCATCATGCTGCATTGCAGCAATATTGCGACAGATCTTACGGATTTTTGGGCATCGGCAGGGCGGCACACGTAATTCTAAAGTATAAGTTTCTGGGATGCATGAAATTTAAATATTAGCAGACTTTGCGGGGCCGCCTGCTCCGGCCCCGCAAAGTCTTCCGGCTGGTACAGGAAACCGGCCGGGGGGTCTTTATCCGGATAATGATCCGGGTAGACTTGAACCCATTCAACTGAAAACAAGAATATGCAATTCAATCATTATGGAAAGTATCTAATTCACACGGGCCGTTAGATTTTGCTGATAACCTTAATTGCAAATCATGTTTTGCGTTCCAGAGGTTAGCTTATTGTCGCACATTGTCGATACGAAATGATAGCGTTATCAGATCACAGCGGGATTATCGCAATCCAAAGCGCAGTTCGACCTGACGATCTGTTTGTGAGGCACAATCTTTTTGATCCTCGTTCCACTCTGATCGGTTTCATTCGACACAATCCTGCACTGTCGTCTCTTGACGACGAAGCTGACACCGGCCTGATGACTGTGGATCTCCGACTGCACGGATTTCGCCGATCAAATTCCCGGTTTTGACAGTTGCAGCAATTGATCGGCATCGGGCTCACCCATAATAATCTCGCCCATCTTTTCATCGACAACACGCATGGAGACGATCTTTCCCTGCGGCGTGAACAGGATGCGCAGATGGCTTTGTGGACAAAGTCTCACCAGACAGGCGCCAAAGAGTTCGAAAGGTTTTTCGGCAATCGTCACCGCTGTGGACGCGCCAGACACATAAAGCGGGTTTGTAATCATGTTGCGCACCCAGGGCGGAAGCCGTTGTGTCTTGCGCAGCATTTGCTGAAGGCTTTCCCGATGGGCTTGAGAAGAAGCAACGACCTCATGCAGGAAACGGCCTGACTTTACTTCCTCGGCTTCCGAGGGCTGTGAGACGGCAAGGATCAATGCGCAAAGGGCAAGACCGAAGCGCTTCATCAGACAGCCTCCCGAAGACGCTCCGCCGTCTGCAAATCAACCGATACCAGTTGCGATACGCCCTGCTCCGCCATGGTGACGCCGAAAAGCCGGTTCATGCGCGCCATGGTGATGGGGTTATGGGTAATGATGACGAAGCGGGTTTGCGTCGATGCGGCCATCTCGTCCATCAGGTTGCAGTAGCGCTCGACATTGTGGTCGTCGAGAGGTGCATCCACCTCGTCCAGCACGCAGATGGGTGCCGGGTTGGTGAGGAAGACCGCGAAGATCAGCGCCATGGCGGTCAACGCCTGCTCGCCACCAGATAGCAGCGTCATCGTCTGTGGCTTCTTGCCCGGCGGACGGGCCAGAATTTCGAGGCCTGCTTCCAGCGGGTCATCGCTTTCGATGAGCTGAAGTTCCGCCGTGCCGCCGTTGAACAGGTGCGTGAAGAGGCGCTGGAACTGGCCGTTGACCACATCGAAAGCGGCAATCAGGCGTTCGCGTCCCTCGCGGTTCAGGCTCTGGATGGCAGATCGCAGCTTGCGGATGGCATCGATGATGTCGTCGCGCTCCTTGACCAGCGCGGAAAGCTTGTCCGACAGTTCCTTCTGCTCCTCCTCGGCCCGCAGGTTGACGGCGCCCAGCCGCTCGCGCTCCATCTTCAGGCGATCCACCTCACGCTCCACGGCATTCATGTCCGGCAGGGCGGAACCCGGCTGGATGCCTGCAAGACGGAATGCCTCATGCGGCTCGACGGACAGGGCCTGGCGAATTGCATTTTCCGCATCGTGACGACGCTCTGCCGCGGAAACGAGGCGCTCTTCCGCACGGCCGCGTTTTTCACGCACCTCGGCCAGGGCCGCAAGCGCGGTTGCGGCACGCTGGTCCGCCTCACGCTGGCGGGTTTCCGCCTCAGCCAAAGCGTCTCCAGCGGTGCGACGCGCCTCTTCCGCCTTCTGCAACTCACTCATCAGGGCGCGGCGCTTGTCCTCGAACTCCTCTGGAGCGAGATCCAGTTCGGCCATTTCTTCGCGGGCTTCGTCCTCACGTTCCCGCAGTGTCGCGACATGACCTTCAGCGCTGGCAACGCGGCCCTGCCAGTTCGTGCGCTCCGCGGAAATAGCCGACAGACGGCGGCGGCGCGCATCCGCATCACGCGACAGACCCTCATAGCGGGCGCGCGCTTCCGCAAGCTCTGCCCGATGCTGCGCCACGGTCAACTGATGTTGCGCCAGACGGCTATCGAGATCGGCAAGATCCGGCGCGTCCTGTCTTTCGGCACGGGCGGCCTCGTCCTGCGCGGCCAGTTCCTCTATCTGCTCGCTCACCTGGGCAAGGGCGTTTTCGGCGACGGCGCGGCGGCGCATCAGGTCGCCCGCAGCCCGTTCTGCCTGCGCCAGAGCCTCGCGCGCTTCCGAAACACTGCGTTGAAGATGCCGCAGGCGTTCGCGCGCCTCGCCAAGCCGCGCCTCTTCAGTCTTGATGGCCTCCCCTGCCTGAAGGCTCAGGCTTTCTGCCTCCGACAGCTCGATGCGCGCATCGTCGATCTCGGTTTCCAGTTCGGAGAGCCGGTTTTTCTGCGCAAGCCGAAGAGCTGCAGCACTCGGCGCTTCCGAGCCAGTGACATGCCCGTCCCAGCGATAGACGGCCCCTTGCTTCGTCACGAGGCGTTGGCCGGGTTTCAGGCTCGCCTGCAAAGCCTTCGCAGTCGGCTGGTCTACGACGCCGATCTGGGCAAGTCGACGCCCCAGTTCCGGCGGCGCGGTCACGTGGCGGGCAATGGGTTCTGCACCATCCGGCAGCGCCGGTGCCTCGACGGCGTTTGTCAGGCGCAGCCAGTGCGACGGTGCGGCCTCTTCGAGTGCGCTATCGAGATCGTCGCCGAGTGCAGCGCCAAGAGCGACCTCAAAGCCGCGGTCGACCCGGATCATTTCCGCCACCGAGGTAAACGCACCGCTTGCCTCACTGGCGCTCAGCATGCGGCGGATGGTACGGGCTTCCGTCTCAAGTCCATTCAGGTGCGCGCGCGCCTGCTCGACCGGCTGGCGGGACACCATTTCCCGCTGGCGGGCCTGAGACAGCGCCACTTCGATCTCTTCGATAGAGGCTGCCGCCTCCTCCAGCGCATACTCCGCCGCCTCTACCGCTTCGCGGCGTTCCGCCGGGTCGCTGAGTTCGGACAGTCTGTCATCGAGTGTTTCAAGCTCGCTCGCTGCATCGCTGCGCTGGCGGTCGAGACGAAGGCGGCGATCGGCGATCTCGCGGATGGTCCTTTCCAGCTGCGCAACCTCTGCGGCCACTTGCGCACGCTCGGCGGTAACGGCCGCGAATTCGCTTTCGCTTTCGGCCAGACGTGCGTTTGCGTCCTCATAGGCCAGCCGGAGTTCTTCCGCCTCCTCGCCGGATTGCGCCAGAAGCTCCGTCAGTTCCTGCTCTTCCGCATCAAGGCGCTCGATCACCGCGGCATTTTCCGCCATCAGCTGCTCTTCGCGACGGATATCCTCGGCAAGCTGCGCAAGGCGGCGCATGAGATCGTCCTTGCGGCGAAGAAGACGGCCCGCTTCTTCCTCCAACTGGCTGCGCGCGATCTGCAGGCGTTGAAGCGCGGCACCGGCCTTGGCCTCCATCTCGCGCAATTCCGGCAGCTTCAGCGCGGCAATCGCCTGTTCCTTCGCAGCCTCCATCTGGCTCTGGGCGCGTTCAGCAACAACAGAGGTCGCGGCATTCAGCGCCTGCGTTGCCTCGTTTTCCGCATCCCGCGCCTGCACGAAGCGGATGTAGAGGAGCTTGGCCTCCCGCTCGCGGATATCGGCAGACAGCATCTTGAAACGACTGGCCTGACGGGCCTGACGCTTGAGGCTTTCGATCTGGCTGCTGAACTGGGTTGTGACATCCTCCAGCCGCTCCAGATTCGTCTCGGCAGCACGCAGCCGAAGCTCGGCCTCATGGCGCCTTGAATGCAGGCCGGAAATGCCTGCTGCCTCTTCCAGCAATTGCCGACGCGCCTGCGGCTTTGCCTGAATAAGCTCGCCGATCCGGCCCTGCCCCACCATGGAGGGCGAGCGGGCGCCCGTGGAGGCATCGGCAAACAGAAGCTGCACATCCTTGGCGCGGGCTTCCTTGCCGTTGATCCGGTAGACGGAGCCGTTTTCGCGCTCGATCCGTCGCGAGACCTGGATCTCATCGGCATCGTTGAAAGCGGCGGGCGCGGTGCGATCGCTATTGTCGAGGTAGAGACCCACTTCCGCCGAATTGCGCGCGGGGCGATTTCCCGATCCGGAAAAGATAACGTCGTCCATGCCGGAGGCACGCATGTTCTTGTAGGAATTTTCACCCATCACCCAGCGGAGCGCTTCCACCAGGTTGGACTTGCCGCATCCATTGGGACCGACGACGCCGGTGAGGCCCGGTTCGATGATGAATTCGGTCGGCTCGACGAAGGATTTGAAGCCGACAAGGCGCAGTTTGGTGAACTTCATGCACCACCTGCGGGCAGACAGAAAAAAGCGGACACGGATGAGCGATCCGTATCCGCTTTAGAAATTGCGATCGGATCAGAGCAGGCTATCGATGAGCGCCGACATGGCTTCAACCGACATGTCTCCGGAGTAACGGTTGCCGTTGATCAGGAAGGTTGGCGTTGAATTCACGCCGAATTCTTCCGCACCGCGCTTCATGGTGGCGTTCACTTGATCGAGAAGCTTCTGGTTCGTCAAGCAGGCCTCGAAGCCTTCCTGTGAATAACCGGCCATCTTGGACATTTGCAGCAGGGCATTGCGAACATTGCCATCGGCCGGAGCCGCCCAGGCGCGTTGCTGCTTGAACAGCATGGAAACCATGGCGTAGTAGCTCTTGGCATCCGCCATTTCCTGCGGCTTGGCCGGGTTGCAGCGGGCCAGCATGAAGGCAGCGGTCGCGACCGGATCGAACGGGAACTCGCGCAGGATGAAGCGCGCCTTGCCGGTATCGATATACTTCTGCTTGATCGGCTCGAAGGTTGTGGTGTGGAAATGCGCGCAGTGCGGGCATGTCATCGACATGTATTCAACGATGGTGACCTTGGCCTTTTCATCGCCCAGCGCCATTTCCGGCAATGCGCCGGGCTGCAGAACCTTTGCCATGTCCACCTTGCCGGAGGATTCCGGCAGATTGACCGCAAATGCGGCAGACGCGCCCAGAAGCGGCACACCGATTGCGGTTGCGGCAACGCCGCCCATAAGCTGGCGACGGGTGGTTTGCGGTAGGCTGAACGGCATCATAGCACCTATTGAAGATAAACACACTTTGTTGCTTCACGTATCGCGCCCTTGCTGCAAGAACAAGGCGGCGCGCAAGGCGAATGTTCTTTTCTCAACCAAACGTGACAGAGAAAAGATGAACCGAAGCTGAGTGTTAGAGTGCATCCGGTAAACTCAGGGTCAGTCTGACGGAGCGATTTTGTGACGAGATCAAGCCGAGACACGAAGGGCATATCCTTTGATACGGTCGAGTGGCTCGGCGCCGGTATCGGCGCAAAAAGCGCCCGTTTCACCACCGGATCGCACGCGCCAATCGAGAAACAGAACTGACCCGGAGTTTGCCGGAAATGCTCTGGATCTGCAGGCAAACATCTATCGCCGCGTTGCCTTTTTCGGCTGCAGGACTGCAGTGCCAAGCCTCTCCACCGCCTTGCGCAAGGCTTCGTTCTCGATCCCGTCCATCATGTCGTTCAGGCGTCTGGCGGCATCGCCGCGCAATGGCTGCGGCTTGCGGCGGTAACGTGTGGCAACCGAGACCGGCTTCTGCACGATCCGGATCTGGCGGATGGCAGGAAACCCGAAAAAACCGTTGATGCGGTCGATCAGTTCGCCCTGCGCATGGCTGAGAAACAAAGCACGGGCGCCTTCGCAGGCAATGGTCAGGACGCCTGCCTTGTGGCCGCCCTCACCTTCCGAGCCATCGCGGCGCGGCCAAGCGATCTTTTCCGGCCGCGTGCATTCGGCAAACTCCTCACCGGCAATTTCATCCCAAGATCCCAGCAGTGCCGTAGAAATGCCGGCGCGCCGCGCCAGGACAGGGTCCATGAGGCTGTTGGCAATTTCAGCAATCTGCAAGGGTACGGGTTTGCGGGCCATGGCTCAGATGGCCCTTCGGGCAGCGGGCGTGAGCAGGTTCCAGCGGCGGAACTGCACGATGAGGACCGCGAGGAACAGCATTGAGGTTGCCAGGCACTGCTCGTGATAGAAGGGATCATGCAACATGCCAAATGCCATGACCGTTCCATAGAAATAGAACACGGATCGCTTCACCGCCGAACTGCAATTCTGGCGAAGCGTCATATAGAAGACGCTGGCAAAGCTGGCGACGAGAAAGAACAGTCCCAGAAAACCGTTGGCCAGCAATTCCTGCAGTAGGAAATTGTGTACGTGCTTGCCACCGGCGATGTAATGCAGATCCGGCCCTGCGACGCGCTCCAGGTTGGCAAAGGTATCCCGCAGGCCAACACCGGCGAGTGGATGTTCCCTGATGACGATTGCAGAAGCTTTCCAAAGCGCCAGGCGGATATTGCCGGAATCCATGTTGTGTGCCTTGTCGCCGCCCACATAATATTCATAGACCGTCGCAAAGCGATCGATCAGCATACTGTGGACAGGCGGCGCCATGAAGAGCGCCACAAGGCCAAGTGCTGCTGCCGCATAGGCTCTGTTGCGCCAGCGAGGTCGCCATTTCAGGGAACAGATCGCAAATTCGACGAGGAAAAGGACCGGCAGGATAAGAACGATGGCACGCGTTTGCGACAGGAAGACCGGAACAATCGCGAGGAGCAGGTAGAAGGGTCCGTTGGGCAGGTAGCGCCAGGGTCTTTCCACCGGAATGGTTGCGACAATGCCCGCCAGCGCGACGAGCAATGCCACGATGGCCGCGTTTCCACCGCCGTCATAGCGATCCGCCGCCGTCTGCAAGGACAGGCTTGCAAAGAGCGCTGCAACCAGCGCGACCCAGGTGCCAACGCGACCGCCCAGCACCAGCCAACGTAGAGGCTGACGCACCAGGCAGAGACCGGATGCAATAAAGCTGAAGCCGAGCAGAAGCCCCATGAAGCCGAGCTGGCGGTTGTCCAGTTGCCACTCGCCACGCACGCCCAGAAGCAGGACGACCCAGAAGATGTAGAGAAAGATCACGCCAAGGGGACTACCCAGATAAGCGCGCAGTCGCCTTTGGTTGGACAGTGCAACATAGATGCCAGTTGCCCCGAACAGCGCGCACATGGCAACCGCCGTCGGCAGATAAAGAGCGACGGAAAACATCGCAAAGGCCAGGACCCATGGATCGATGCGACGGCGCGCCAGCAATATGCGTTTGAACGTCATTCGATCCGATCAATCCTCATGTTCGATCAAGGTTTTTGGCCGCTTTCAGGTCTCTTGTACCCTATTGCCATCGCTTCGATTAGAAAAGTGTTTGCATTGCGCGAAGGACGGCTTCCTTAACACGAAATACATGCGTTGGTATCTTTGCGAGACCCTTTTGCTTTTGCTGCTTATAGTCTGCGCGGCTTGCAATAAAGGTCTGCGATCGCAGGTCGCCGAACTCCAGAAATGACTCTTCTGCTGTATAGACCGGCACCCGATGGTGCCAGACTCGCTCAAGCGCCATATCGAACGGCAAGGATTGCACCCGGAGCGGCTCCAGCAGTTTTTGCGCCGCGCCTTTCGTCAGCAGGTAGCAAGCCGCAGAACCTTGCGGTCCGAACCGGGACAGGCCGATACGATCTCCCATCGGCGTGGTAAAAAGGTGGCGAAAGGCGAGCGTTCGGTGATTGACCAGTTTCACGACGCAACCATCCTCGACCGTCGCTGCCACGGACTGAGCTCGCAGAATAAGGTCTTCGCTGAGAGCCACATCATCCTCGATGATGAGGGCAGCGGGCGCTCCGCTTTCCACAAGCTGCTGGAACGCCTTCAGATGACTTTTGTAGCAGCCATATTCGCCCGTCATCAGTGGGCGACCGTTGCGCTTTAGAAACAGATCACGGTCGGCATCCACCCATTGTTCCGGCGAAACCTTGGCTCCGTCGATGCCAGCAACACGCTCCAGCCTGATGCCAAGCTTCTCCGCCTGCCCTTCGATCAACAGCCTGCGCTCGATCGCACGGTCGATATTGATGAGGAGGACCGGTAAATCCATCTGCTCCGCCATTGGCTTCAAACTCGATGCACCTTATCTCTGAGGTCGAACAGGATGGATAGTCCCGCCGATATGCACTCCACAGCCGACACGTCTCTCTCCGACAAACTGCTTTCCTGGTATGATCGCCATCATCGCGAACTGCCTTGGCGCGTTACCCCCCGCGAAAGCCTGACAGGCAAGCGAGCAGACCCTTACCATATCTGGCTGTCGGAAGTGATGCTCCAGCAGACAACCGTGCAGGCGGTCAAGCCTTATTTCCTGAAGTTCCTGGCAAAGTGGCCAACTGTGGGTGATCTGGCCAGCGCTCCCAGCGACGATGTCATGGCTGCCTGGGCAGGCCTTGGCTATTACGCACGGGCCAGAAACCTCAAGAAATGCGCGGAAACCGTTGCCAGAGAGCATGACGGCACGTTTCCGGATACCGAAGAGGGACTTCGCGCGCTGCCGGGAATTGGCGATTATACATCCGCCGCTGTTGCCGCCATTGCTTTCAACCGTCCGGCGGCCGTCATGGACGGCAATGTGGAACGTGTCATCTCTCGCCTCTACGCCATTTCTGATCCGCTGCCCGGCTCGAAGCCGTTGATGAAGGCGAAGGTGAAGGACCTGACTCCGCTTGGCCGACCAGGCGATTTCGCCCAGGCCATGATGGATCTCGGCGCCACGATCTGCACACCCAAGCGCCCAGCCTGTGCGCTCTGTCCGTTCAATGCGGACTGTCTAGCCTTGAAGGCGCATGATCCGGAGCACTTCCCGGTGAAGGCCGCCAAGAAGGAAAAGCCGATCCGCCAGGGTGCCGCCTTCGTGGCGGTGACGGCAGGTGGCGAGATCCTGCTGCGGCGGCGCGTGGAAAGCGGCCTGCTGGGCGGCATGACCGAGGTTCCAACCACCGCGTGGACAGCACGGCTGGATGGCGGCACGACGCCGGAGCATGCGCCCTTCCCCGGCGAATGGCAGCAGGCTGGTGTCGTGACCCACGTCTTCACACATTTCGAACTGCGGCTGACCGTGTATCGGGCTAAGACGAAAAAGCAGCCGGACACTCACGGATGGTGGGAGAAGGTCGATAAGCTTGAAACGCAGGCGCTTCCTACGGTTATGAAAAAAGTCATCGCAACAGCCCTTCCGAACGCATTCAAATCGATTTAAATAGACCGATTTGATTTCAGGAGGAAGAATCTATGACCACGCCCATCGACCACATCGTTTTTGACATCGGCAAGGTGTTGATCCACTGGGATCCGACGATTCCGTACCAGCGGATCATTCCCGATGCGGACGAGCGGCGCTGGTTCTTCGAAAATGTCTGCACCCATGACTGGAACATGGAACAGGACCGTGGCCGCGAATGGCCAGAGGCCGAAGCGGAACTGATCGAGAAGTTTCCGGACCATGCGGACAATATCCGCGCCTTCCGAAAGAACTGGCATGAAATGGTGGCTCCCGCCTATCATGACAGCGTTGCGGTGATGGAGAGCCTGATCGAGCAGGGCCACGACGTGACGATGCTGACCAATTTCGCCGCCGACACCTTTCGCCACGCGCGCGAGATGTATCCGTTTCTCAACAGACCGCGCGGTGTGACCGTTTCGGGCGAAGTGCGGCTCATCAAGCCGGACATCGAGATCTACAGGCTGCACACCGCGACATTCGGGCTTGTTCCGGAAAGAACGCTGTTCATTGACGATACGGCGATCAATGTGGAAGGTGCGAAAAAGGCCGGTTGGCAGGCGGTGCAATTTATTGGCATCGACACGCTCAGGGCCGATCTGCAGCGATATGGCTTCAGTGTTTGAGGGAAAGGGCCACTGTTCCGACGTGTACGAGACCCGGCATTTGCAAAGTCAGAGACCTAGTCTATCATTGTCTTGAAAAGGCATCGGTGCAATCGAGGCTTCATCTAGGATCCACTGCCTGAATGCAGCGATTTTGGGCACGGCGACCCTGCCCGATTGCGCCACCACAAAATACTTGGCTTGCGTCGGCACTGCAGCGTTGACAGCCAGCACAAGACTTCCGGCTTCAAGAGCGCAGGCGGCATAGACATCACGCACGATAGCGAGGCCCTGCCCGGCAATGGCGCCTTGGATCAACAATGCGTCGTCGGCGTAGGTGAGTCCTTTCATCGCGTACTTGGTGGGTTTCACGCCATGCGCTGCAAACCACGCCGACCAGTCTGCCCGGTCGCGATCCTGCAGGAGCGGATATCGCAGGCAGTCGGCCGGGGATGGCAAAGGGCAATCGTCAAGGAGCAATGGGCTTGCAACTGCCACGAGCCGCGGCGTGAACAGCAACGCCGCATCGAGCCCGGGATACGTCCCGCAGCCGTGTCGTATCGCTACGTCCACCATGCCGCTTGTCATGTCCGCGAGCTGCGCCGAAGTCTCAAGCCGGATATCAATATCGGGATGTTGGTTGGCGAAGCGGCCAAGGCGCGGCGTTAACCAGCAGGAGGCAAAGGATGGCGTCGTACTGACCACGAGCGATCTGGATCGAGGCCCTCTAACCTCGAACATCTGCAAGGCAGCCTCGATCTGCTCGAAGCCCGATTTGAGTTTGTCGAAAAGTCGCAAGCCCTGCGTCGACAATTTCACTTCGCGATTTCTCCGTTCAAAGAGCTGGACGCCGAAGCGCGCTTCCAAGGCCTTCATCTGCTGACTTACGGCTCCGGGCGTTACATTCAATTGTTGCGCAGCGCGTTTGATACTGCCCTGACGGCCCACTTCAATGAAGGTGCGCACCGCACCAAGAGAAACATTCAAAGTCATGAGGTGACTTTAGTTGAACTAAACCATTCGGCAAGAGATATGGTTTGTATCAGCCAGCTCGCAATGTTCGTTTGCTGGCATGCAAACAAATCATTCCCAATCAGATTTCGTTTCTCCTGCCCTCGTGCGCCTTCTGGCGATAGCTGCGGGTGCGGGCGTCGCCAACAGCTATTACAATCAGGCGCTCCTCGCCCATTTGACAGCCGATTTCGCACTGACTGCGGGCACTGTCACGCTCGTGCCGGTGCTGACTCAGATCGGCAACGCACTCGGAGTTCTGTTCCTTGCTCCATTGGGGGATCGGATCGAGCGCAAGTCTCTCATTCTCTTCACCATCGGCGCCCTGGTCATCGCACTCATAGGAGCCGCTCTAGCCTCGAGCTTTATTTGGCTTGCAATAGCCAGTCTGGCGATTGGCTTATTTGCCACGGTGGCGCAACAAATCGTTCCTTTGGCCGTTCATCTGGCGCCACCGACCGAGCGCGGACGTATTCTCGGCAAAGTAACAGGCGGCATTCTGTTCGGCATCCTTATCGCCCGCACGATAAGCGGTACAATATCCGACCTTTGGGGTTGGTCCTTCGTGTTCTGGTTCGCAGCGGCAATCATGATCGTCATAGGTGGCGCGCTGGCAATGTGGCTACCCAAAGTTCCACCGACGACCACTTTGACTTACCCACGTCTGCTAGGATCCCTTTGGACACTGGTAAAAACACATAGTGTCCTCCGGCGAGCCGTCGCAGTCCAATTTCTTATCTTTGCAGCCTTCATAGCCTTCTGGTCAAATCTCGCTTTGCTACTGGCCGAGCCGCGCTACCAGTTAGGCGGCACCGCTGTGGGCGTTCTGGCGCTGGTCGGCGTGGCGGGTGCTCTTGCTGCACCGATTGTGGGAGGGTTCGCGGATCGGCGCGGGCCAGCCGCGGTGATCTCTGTCAGCGCTACGTCCGTGATCCTCGCCTTCATCATCTTCGCATTTTCCCGCCAGTCTATCCCCAGTTTGATGGTCGGCATTCTGATCTTGGACCTTGCAGTGCAATCCTCGCAGGTCGCAAGTCAGGCACGCGTCTATGCGCTCGACCCCGCCGCGAGAAGTCGACTGAATACCGTCTTCATGGCAACAATGCTGCTTGGGGGCGCGGTTGGCGCTGGTATTGGGGGCGCGGCATATGCATTGTGGGGCTGGGCAGGTACTTGCGGCTTCGGTGTGGCTTCAGCCTTTCTGGCGGTAATCGTGTCGCGAAAAAGGTTGAGCTGACACCAAATGGCTTCAGTGTTTGAGGGAGTGGCGAAGTGAGCGCAGCCAAAATCTATCTCGATGGCTATCTGGATATACCGCCCGACCGGCGGGAAGATGTGCTGTCCGCACTGCCGAAGCATGTGGAACTCACGCTGGCCGAACCCGGCTGCCTCAAGTTCGAAGTTGTAGAGTGCACAGAGATTGCCGGACGGCTGCTCGTTTCGGAAATCTTTGTTGATCAGGCCGCTTTCGAAGCGCACCAGACCCGTAACCGTGCATCCGACTGGTTTCGGATCACAGCCGGTATTGAGCGACATTTCGATATTCGCGAAAGATAATTGCACAAACAATAAACGCCCGGTCCTTGAGGGAAAAGGACCGGGCGTTTTGTTCCTTCCTCCGGCTGGAGGTCAATCCCAGGAAGAAGGGCTCATCAACGAGGCGGTGGATCGGTCTTCGTCAATGAGGTCAGTTGACCTAAAAACGACAATACGGCGAAATTGGTTCCCGAACTCTTTTCAAGACGCTCGGGAGCCATGTGATTTTTTCAATCCAGACGCGCCATATTGCTGCGGATCACAGAGCGGAGATCGTCGATAGGCCGCAGACGCCCTTCTTCCTCGTAGTGCCAGAAGGTCCAGCCATTGCAGGTATCAAACCCTTGTACCTTGGCGCCCAGGCGGTGGATGGAGCCAGCCTCTCCACCTGACACCAGCGTGCCATCGGCGCGGACAATTGCGCTGACGCGGCGCTTGGCATCGGTGAGAACCTGACCGGGCTTGATAAGGCCGCTTTCCACCAGCGTGTTGAAGGCTACGCGCGGTTCCGCCTTCTTGCCGGTCATGACGGTCAGTTCGACCTTGCCCAGCGGCTCTACTTCGGCAATGCGCGCGGAGGCCGCGTCGATGTAATCCTGCTCGCGCTCGATGCCGACGAAGTTACGGCCCAGGCGCTTGGCGACAGCGCCTGTCGTTCCCGAACCAAAGAAGGGATCGAGGATAATATCACCCGGCTTGGTGGAGGCGAGGATCACACGGGCGAGCAGTGCTTCCGGCTTTTGGGTCGGATGGATCTTCTTGCCATCATCGCCCTTCAGGCGCTCGCCACCGCTGCAGATGGGGAACAGCCAGTCGGAGCGCATCTGCACATCGTCGTTCGAGGCCTTCAACGCATCATAGTTGAAAGTGTAGGCCTTGGCCTTGGCATCGCGGCTGGCCCAGATCATGGTTTCATGCGCGTTCTGGAACCGGCGGCCCTTGAAGTTCGGCATCGGGTTCGTCTTGCGCCAGACGATGTCGTTCAGCAGCCAGAAGTTCAGGTCCTGCAGCATGGAGCCGACGCGGAAAATGTTGTGATAGGAGCCGATGACCCAGATCGTGCCGTTCGGCTTCAGCACGCGACGGCAGGCCAGAAGCCAGGCGCGGGTGAAGGCATCATAGGCCCCAAAGCTTTCGAACTGATCCCATTCGTCATCAACCGCATCGACCAGGGACTGGTCGGGACGATGCAGCATGCCACCGAGCTGAAGATTATAGGGCGGATCGGCGAAAATAACATCGACCGAATGGTCCGGCAGAGCTTCGAGTGCGGCAACGCAATCGCCCTTGATGATGCTGTTGATCCAGGAATCGGGACGAACCTGCTGCTTCAGGTCCACAAGCGGAAGAACGGATGCCATCTGATACTCGCTAACGCTTACTCGGATACATTTACTGACTGTTATGGTTACCCAGTTTGGTTACCAAACACTGAAGAAGATCCGAAAATTGCGAGAAATGCGTCTGCCTGCGGACGACACATGGTAAATGGTCGCGACCAACAGAACCTGATTTTCGTCAAGCACGCGTGATTGGCAGCTATGCGCAGGGCCGGATTGTTATCCTCCTGGTGCTCGTGTAGGAGGACGACACCCCCGGAAATTTTGAGCAAAGACTGACATGAGTGGATTCGATCTTATCATCTTCGACTGCGACGGCGTTCTGGTCGATTCGGAAATCATCGCGGCGCAGGTCGAATCCCGTCTGCTGACGGAAGCAGGCTATCCGATCTCAGTCGAGGAGATGGGCGAACGCTTCGCGGGCATGACCTGGAAGAACATTCTTCTGGCCATAGAGAAGGAAGTGGACATTCCCCTCTCCGCCTCGCTGCTCGACAAGTCGGAAAAGCTGCTCGACCAGCGGCTGGAGCGGGATGTGAAGGTGATCGAAGGCGTGAAGCTGGCGCTGTCGCGGATTTCGACCCAGGCCTGCATCTGCTCCAACTCCTCCAGCCACCGGCTGGACATGATGCTGACCAAGGTTGGCCTGAAACCCTACTTCGCCCCGCACATCTTTTCCGCCAAGGATCTTGGACCGGACAAGGTGAAGCCTCGGCCCGACATTTTCCTGCATGCGCTGGACACGTTCAAGGTCTCCCCTTCCCGCGCCGTGGTGGTGGAAGATTCCGTGCATGGCATTCACGGTGCCATTACCGCGGGCTGCCGGGTGATTGGCTTCACCGGCGCATCGCACACCTATCCGAGCCATGCTGACCGGCTGACGGATGCCGGCGCCGAAACGGTGATTTCCCGCATGAGCGACCTGCCTGCAACCATTGCCGCGCTTGGCGAATGGGCGGGTGCCATCTGAATTCGACCTTTATGACACCGAAAACAAAAACGGGTTCGATTGCCTGAGGCGATCGAACCCGTTTTCACATGTGCAAGACCTTACCGCTTGTTGCGGCCGGACTTCTTGACCGTGGCATCCTCGAAGCCGATGCGAACGCGGGTAAAGGTGGAAACGCCGCCCAACTGGTTCGGAATGGAGACATCCGCCTTGTCGAACAGGAACTGCGCGACACCTTCCGCCGGGACATCGACCGGGGTGCTCTGCGTTTGCGAATACAGAACCTTGTCGCCTTCGCCGATGACCTCGACATTGATCGGCAGGGAAATGCGGCCAGGCTTGCCGGCGGGGCCGATAACCACGCGCCCTTGTGCCTGTACGCGAATAGTCAGCGTGGTGTCATTGGCGGTGCAGGCGCGCGTGGCTTCTGACAGCGAAGCGCGATAGATGAGCTTGGCCGGATCATCCTTGGCATTGCCCGCATAGGCGTTCTTGATCGCCGATTGCTCCAGCATGACGACCTGCGGGCAATAGGCCTGCACGACAACGGGCCCTGTAGCAGCTGCGGCGGGCGGCGCAGAGGAGCCCAGCGAAAGGCCCGATACCGGTGAAGACGAATTGCAGCCTGCGAGGATTGCGAGAAGCGCGAGCGGGAGAAACTTGAGCGATTGCTTGCCAGACACGTGACTGCGACCCTTTTCTTCTGAACGGTCCCGAATACGCTGCATGAATACGCATTCCGGGCTTTCACGGCAAATTTTGATGGTCTATACCAGCGCCCAACGGAAAAATCGATTGGCATTCCAGCTGAATTTTACTTGTCGCAGATGAGTTTGCGGCGGATGAGGTGAGAAGGCGGTAGTGACAACGATATTTCCAAGCCATGCCGGTCTCTCCGGCGCCTCTTGGATTGTGCTCAGGAATACGGTCTTGAAATATATTTCTACACGTGGTGATGCGCCCGCTCTTGGTTTTCGCGATGCCCTGCTGGCAGGCCTTGCCCGCGACGGCGGCCTTTATCTGCCGGAAACCTGGCCACAGCTTTCCAAAAAGGAAATCCGCAATTTGCGGGGCAAGAGCTATCAGGATGTGGCCTTCGCGGTTCTTTCCCATTTCACCGGCGACGAAATCCCCGCTGAAGCGCTGAAGACGATGATTAACGAGGCCTATGCCACTTTCCGGCATCCGGCCATAGTGCCGCTCGTGCAGGTGGGACCGAACGATTACGTGCTGGAACTGTTCCACGGCACGACGCTCGCCTTCAAGGATGTGGCCATGCAGCTTCTGGCCCGGCTGATGGACTATGTACTGGCCGAACGGGGCGAGCGCGCGACAATCGTCGGCGCGACCTCGGGTGATACGGGCGGCGCGGCCATCGACGCCTTTGCCGGACGCGAGCGTACGGACGTCTTCATTCTGTTCCCACATGGCAAGGTTTCGCCTGTTCAGCAGCGGCAGATGACGACCTCGGGACACGCCAACGTGCATGCCGTTGCCGTTCACGGCAATTTCGACGATTGCCAGGATCTGGTGAAGGCGATGTTCAACGACGTGCCTTTCCGCGAAAGCGTGCAGCTGTCAGGCGTCAACTCCATCAACTGGGCGCGCATAATGGCGCAGGTGGTCTACTACTTCACCTCCGCCATCTCGCTGGGCGCGCCGGACCGCAAGGTTTCATTCACGGTTCCGACCGGCAATTTCGGCGATATCTTCGCCGGTTATGTCGCCAAGCGCATGGGTCTGCCGATCGATCGGCTGGTAATCGCCACCAACGATAACGACATTCTGGCACGCACGCTGAAGACGGGCCGCTATGAAATGAAGCCGGTGGTCGCCACCACCTCGCCCTCCATGGACATCCAGATCTCGTCGAACTTCGAGCGGCTTTTGTTCGAATCCTACGGTCGCGATTCGGCAGCGGTTCGTTCGGCCATGTCGGGCCTGCGTCAATCAGGTGCCTTCGAGATTCAGCCGGAGGCGCTGAAAACCATCCGCCGCGAATTCAAGGCCGGTCGGGCGACGCAGAAACAGGTAGCCGAGACCATTCGCGCCACGCTTGCCGAGACCGGATACCTGCTCGATCCGCACACGGCGACGGGAATTTTCGTAGCCTCCAAGAATGCCAAGGGCACCAGCCCCATGGTGACACTAGCAACCGCGCACCCGGCCAAGTTCCAGGCAGCCGTAGAATCTGCTTGCGGAATTCATCCGGCGCTTCCATCATGGATGGGAGATCTGATGAGTAGGGAGGAGCACTTCGACCTGTTGGAACCCGAGCTGAAGGCGGTGGAAGCATTCATCAGCCAGCATGCGCGGGCCAAGGCTTGAACCATCGCTCTTGGGTAGACAGGTCAGAGTGCCGGAAAGACCAACGATGAATGTTGAAATCACCCGGCTTGCCTCCGGGTTGACCGTAGTGACGCAGAACATGCCGCATCTGGAAAGCGTGGCACTCGGCGTCTGGATCAAATCGGGCTCGCGCAATGAAACCGTAGACGAACACGGCATTGCGCATCTCCTGGAGCACATGGCCTTCAAGGGCACCGCACGGCGCAGCGCCCGCGACATCGCCGAGGAGATCGAGAATGTGGGCGGCGAACTCAATGCCGCCACGTCCACGGAAACCACCTCCTATTATGCGCGCGTGCTGAAGGACCATGTGCCGCTGGCGATCGACATTCTGGCGGACATCCTGACGGAATCCTCTTTCGACGAGGAAGAACTGGAGCGCGAAAAGCACGTTATCCTGCAGGAAATCGGTGCTGCGAACGACACGCCGGACGATGTGGTGTTCGACCGCTTCTCGGAGGTTGCCTATCGCGGACAAACCATTGGTCGGCCCATTCTGGGCACGCCGGAAACGGTGCAAGGTTTCCAGCCGGATCAGATCCGCGCCTATCTTTCCCGCAATTACACCACGGACCGCATGTTCATCGTAGCGGCAGGTGCAGTTGACCACGATACGCTGGTCAAGCAGGTGGAAGACCGCTTCGCCCTGCTGCCCACCAAACCCTCGGCACCGCCGGTCTTTGAGGCGGCGCGTTATCTGGGCGGTGAAGTGCGCGAGATGCGTGACCTGATGGATACGCAGCTGCTTCTCGGTTTCGAGGGGAAGGCCTATCACGCACGCGACTTCTACTGCTCGCAGATCCTGGCAAACATTCTGGGCGGCGGCATGTCGTCACGCCTGTTCCAGGAGATCCGCGAACATCGCGGCCTTTGCTATTCGGTCTATGCCTTCCATTGGGGCTTTTCCGATACGGGCGTCTTCGGCGTGCATGCGGCAACCGGCGGCGAAGACCTGCCGGAACTGGTGCCTGTCATCCTGCAGGAGCTTCGCAAGTCCTCGGAATTCATCGACAGCCAGGAAATCGATCGCGCCCGCGCCCAGATCCGCGCCCAACTTCTGATGGGTCAGGAAAGCCCTGCTGCCCGCGCAGGCCAGATCGCCCGGCAGATGATCCTGCACGGCCGCATCATTCCGAACAATGAAATGATGGAGCGTCTTGCCGGGATCACGACTTCCCGACTGACGGATCTTGCCGGACGCCTGTTTTTCGATACAGTCCCCACATTGTCTGCCATCGGCCCGGTGGAAAAACTGGCGCCGTTGTCGGACATCACGGCGGCACTTTCCTCGCCGCAGATCAGGTCTCAGATCGCAGCCGGTTGATGGCGGTGGCTTCTCCTGCGCCCGTTCCACGCAAAACGGGCGTAACGAGTCAGAATGGGGTGGTTTTTGGTGTTTCGGTTTCTGTCGCGCCAGCCGGAGTACCCAGAACTCTACGGAGATCATATTCTCCTGCGTCTTCCGCGCTATCAGGATTACGCCGCCTGGTATGCGCTGCGCTCGGAAAGCCGCGCCTTTCTGCAGCCATGGGAGCCAAGCTGGCGGCATGACGAACTGACGGAAGCCGCGTTTCGGGCGCGCGTTACCCGTAATTCACAGGAATTCTCGTCCGGCCTTGCGGTGCCCCTTTTTGTCTTCCGACGTGAAGACAAGGCCCTGCTGGGCGGCATTACAATCGGTTACATCCGCAGGGGGGCGGCGCAAAGCTGCATGGTTGGGTACTGGATGGGTGAACGGCATGCCGCAAAGGGTCATATGTTTGCCGCAGTCCAGCTGGTAGTACCCTACATCTTCTCCGGGCTTCAGTTGCACCGTATCGAGGCAGCCTGTATTCCGGAGAACTGGAAGAGCATACGGCTTCTGGAAAAAGCCGGTTTCGAACGGGAAGGCGTGTTGCGGAAATATCTGAAAATCAACGGCGAGTGGCGCGATCACATTCTTTATTCGCTGATCGAGGGCGATACGGCCGAGCGCGGGAAGCAGTTGACCCTATGAGACGCGATCGCCTCATAGCAGCGGCAGTGTCGCGCGTGCTCGGACTGGTTCTGGCGATCATCATCTCGCTTTCGACCGTCACGCAATCCTTCGCCTTCGAGCCCGTGAAGATTTCGCGCGACGACCGCGCACTGAACCTGACGGCCACAACGGATATCTATGCCAACCAGGGAGAAGCCTTCCAGGTGTCGACCGCCCCCGGAAGCGATGGGATTCGCCGCCGGATCGAGGTTCAGGCCAGCACACCGAACCATCAGGGCGACTGGGCGGTCTTCGCGCTCGCCAATGTGTCCGAAGAGCAGCTGGAGCGCGTGATCGTTGCGCCGCATTTCCGGCTGGTGAACTCGAAGGTCATCTGGCCGGATCTCGGCTCGCAGCGCATCGACGCCATCACGCCATCGGAAGGCTTTGCGCTGGACCGGGTACCAAGCCCGGATGCCGATGTTTTCCGTATCACGCTGAACCCCGGCTCCGTGGTTACCTTCGTGGCTGAGCTTGCGACCCCTTCCCTGCCGCAGATCTATCTGTGGGAGCCGGATGCCTACAAGGATACGATCAACTCCTTCACGCTCTATCGCGGCATCGTTCTGGGCATTGCGGGCCTGCTGGCCGTTTTCCTCACCATTCTCTTCGTGGTGAAGGGCACCTCCATGCTGCCTGCCGCCGCAGCGCTCGCCTGGGCGGTTCTCGCCTATATCTGTGTGGACTTCGGGTTCCTGGAAAAGCTGATCAGCATTACCTCCAGCGACGTGCGAATATGGCGGGCCTGCGCCGAGGTTGCGCTCGCATCATCGCTCGTCATTTTCCTGTTTACCTATCTCAACCTCAATCGCTGGCACGTTCATCTTGGACACGCCACCTTTGCCTGGGTCATTGGCCTGGTGCTTCTTTACGGGGTTGCGATCTACGATCCTTCCATTGCGTCGGGCATTGCACGGATCTCGCTTTCTCTCACAGCAACGGCCGGCATTCTTCTGATCGTCTATCTCGGCCTCAGCCGCTACGACCGCGCCATCCTGCTTGTGCCGACATGGGCTCTGTTCATGGTATGGCTGTTCGGCGGCTGGCTGACGGTATCCGGTCAGCTGGACAATGACATCATCCAGCCGGCACTCGGCGGCGGCCTCGTTCTTATCGTCCTTCTCATAGGCTTCACGGTCATGCAGCACGCCTTTGCGGGTGGCGCCTATCAGCAGGGCCTGTTCTCCGATCTGGAACGGCAGTCGCTGGCCCTGATGGGCAGTGGCGATACCGTGTGGGACTGGGATGTGGCGCGTGACCGTCTGGTGACGACGCCGGATGTGGCCGTGCGCCTTGGCATGCAGCTTGGCAGCATGCATGGGGCCGTGCGAAACTGGATACCCCGGCTTCACCCGGACGACCGCGACCGCTTCAAGGCAACGCTCGATGTTCTGCTGGAGCAGCGCAGAGGGCGACTTCACCACGAATTCCGCGTTCGGGCTGAAGACGGCCATTATCATTGGCTGCAGATCCGCGCTCGGCCCGTGCTTGGCTCGAATGGCGAAATCATCCGCTGCGTCGGCACGATCGTGGACGTGACGGAACCGAAGAATTCCGTTGAGCGCCTGCTCTCCGACGCGCTGCACGACAATCTGACCGGCCTGCCGAACCGCCAGCTTTTCCTCGACCGGCTGCAATCGATCCTGTCCATCGCGTCCGGAAGCGACAGTGTCAGGCCGACTGTCATGGCCATCGATATCGACCGCTACAAGCAGGTGAACGATGCGCTGGGAATTGCCGCCGGCGACAATATTCTCATTGCGCTGACACGGCGGTTGCGGCGACTTCTCAAACCGCAGGATACTCTGGCGCGCATTTCCGGTGACCAGTTCGGCATCATTCTCGTTTCGGAGCGCGACCCGGCAAAGGTTGCGGATTTCGCCGATGCCGTTGCCCAGGCAATCATGGTGCCGATCAATTTTGCCCAGCGCGAGGTCATTCTCACTGCCTCGGTAGGCCTATCTTCGTGGGTCGACCAGCAGGAAAATGCCATCAGCATGCTGGGCGATGCGGAGCTTGCCATGTACCGGGCAAAGCGCGGCGGCGGCAACAAGGTGGAACCCTTCCGCCCCGCCTTCCGCGGCAATGATACGCCGGACCGGCTGCAGGTGGAGACGGACCTGCGCCGTGCGCTGGAACGTCGCGAACTGTCCATGGCCTATCAGCCGATCATCCAGCTTTCGGACGGCGAGATCGTCGGCTTCGAGGCGCTGATGCGCTGGGAGCACCCAAAGCGCGGCCTTATTCCCCCTAGCGAGTTCATTCCGATTGCCGAGACCTGCGATCTCATCGAGCCGCTCGGCATCTTCGCGCTCGAATGCGCAACCTCGGATCTCGGTGCCTGGGAAAAGGTAACCGGCGAACTGCCGATCTTCATGTCGGTTAACCTGTCGAGCGCCCAGCTTTTGAACGCCGATCTCTATAACGAAATCCGCGCGCTTCTGAACCGCACGGGTTGCGATCCGCACCGGCTCAAGCTGGAGCTGACGGAATCCATGATGATGGATAATCCCGAGCAGGCGCGGCTGATCCTCGACAAGCTGAAGGATCTCGGCGTCAGTCTCGCGCTGGACGATTTTGGAACGGGCTATTCATCGCTCGGCTATCTGACCCAGTTCCCGTTCGACACGATCAAGATCGACAAATCGCTGGTGCTCGATCATTCCGAGCGGGGCGAAGTTCTGCTGCGCTCCATCATCAACATGGTGCGCTCCATGGATATGGCAGTCGTTGCGGAAGGTATCGGCACCGACGAGGACGCTGCAGAACTGGCGCGTCTGGGATGCCCTTACGGTCAGAGCTATCTCTTTGGCGCCCCCATGCCAGCCGATGCCGTGCAAAGGCTTTTGCGCGAGCGTTTCCCCCTCACCCGCCGGGCTTGATGGCAAAGGTTCGGAAACGGTCCTTGCAGGGGGAAAAATCCTCTTCACAATCCTGCCTTGATTGAGGTGATATGAGGCGCGTGCGATGATCACGCGCCTGCCTTACCGATCACCTCCTTCATAATGAGGCTGCCTATGGCCGAAACGGACGCTTCCATGACCTCCGACGACGAGGACATGCCAACAGCCGCTACCATGGAAACCGATCCCGATACGGGCGTCGTGACGATAAAGCGCAAGCTGATCCGCGATGCCGTCACGGGCCAGCAGTTGAAGCGTCGCGATGCGGTCAACATCGAGAACATGCGCCCGGCTCTGGTGGATTTCATCCGGCAGGACCACCCGAATATTCCCAATCGCGGCTTTCTCAGTCGCAAGCTGATAGAGAAGTATCGAAGCCGCTTCATCTCGGAGCTGCTGCGGGAGGAGCGCGGCGAGCTTTCCGTCCTCGAAAACGAAGTTATCGAAAGTCTTGAAAGCCACGATACGCTGACTGAGAACATCGAGGATGATTACGAGGAAAAACGCTCTCTGGGTGACCGTGTTGCCGATGGCGTGGCCAGTTTCGGCGGAAGCTGGACCTTCATCATCTCCTTCTGCGCCTTTCTGGCCGTCTGGATGATGATAAACCTGGTCCTTGGCGCCAACGAGGCCTTCGACGCCTATCCCTTCATTCTGCTCAATCTTGTGCTCTCCACCATTGCCGCGCTGCAGGCACCGGTGATCATGATGAGCCAGCGGCGACAGGAACAGAAAGACCGGTTGCGGGCGCTGAACGACTACAAGGTGAACCTGAAGGCCGAACTGGAAATCCGCCACCTGCATGAAAAGGTGGATCATCTCCTCAACCGGCAATGGGAACGCCTAACCGAGATCCAGCAGATCCAGATCGAGATGATGCGCGATCAGGCCAAGAAGACCGAGCGCGCCCTCAAGGCGGTGAAAAACGTCAAGCCACCTCAGAAAAAGACAAAGGCCCCGGTCGCAATGCCGGAGCCTTCGGGAACATCTGATTAAGCGGCTTCAGTGTTTCCCGTGCACGAGACCGTGGATGAACTCCAGCTTGGCCACGACCGTTGGCGTGAGGATGAACGGATAGAGATCCGGCACGCCCATGGATCGGTGAATGCTGTTGAGTGCCACTGAAAAGGGAATCCAGACGTCCACCAGTTGTGCCGCATCTCTCGCCTTGTAGGGATTGAAGGCAACCTCTGACGCAAGATCCTCGTGGCCGCGCGGTTCAATGGCAATACCGAAGGAACGCGCTGTCTCCAGCGTGTCCACGATGTGCAGATAGTGCGCGAAGCTCTCGGCGAAATCTTCCCACGGGTGGGTGCTGGCATAGGTGCTTATAAAGCTTTCCTGCCAGTTTGGCGGTGGGCCCTCTTCATAGTTACGGCGCAGAGCTTCTCCGTAATCCTGCGTCTCATCGCCGAAGGCCAGCCGGAACGGCCCGAGCCGGCCGCGATCGCGCACGAGCTTGTCCCAGATGTAATGGCCCGTCTCGTGGCGGAAGTGGCCGAGCATGGTGCGATAGGGCTCGTTCATGGAGACCCGGACCTGCTCGCGCGTCGCATCATCGGCTTCCGCTGCCCGAATTGCGATCAACCCATCCTCGTGGCCCGTCATGGCAGGAACCACCGTTCCGTCCGGCTGGACTTCATCGACGAGGAAATCGAAAACAAGCCCGCCTTCCGAATCTTCCTCGCGGGTCGTGCGGGGAAGGTCCCACTTCAACATCGAATAGAACAGATGCCGTTGAGCCTGGCTGATCGTGCGCCACTGCCGCAACCCTTCTTCGGTCGAGGCATCCGGGACCAGACGATTATGGCGACAGGTGACGCAGAATGTCTCCGTCCCCTCCGCTGGCACGGTCCAATTGCAGATGTCATTCACTTCGTTCGTGCAAAGACGCACCTTGTGGTCTGGGCGCGCGATGAGGCGCCAGACCCCATTACCCTCCTCTTCCAGAGCATGCATGGCCATGCGCTCCGGCACGAATGCAAGCCGATGGCCGCAGTTTACACAAACCCTGTTGTCGAAATGGATCGACTGGCCGCAATGATCGCATTCGAAAAGGCGCATCTTTGTTTTCCAATGATGTGATGAGGTATTCTCATAGTAAAAACCTGCTCCGAGGGGACGCGGAACAGGCTTTTACGAATTATTTCAGAAAAGGATCAGGCGCGATCTACGACGTTCTTGACCGCATCCTTGGCTTTACCCTTGGCAACCTGCGTCTTGCCCTTGGCTTCCTGGGCTGCGCCCTTCGCTTCAAGCGAGCGGTTGTCAGTCATGTCGCCGACAGCCTGCTTTGTCTTGCCAGCCATTTCGTTAGCCTTGCCGGAAATCTTGTCGCTCATGCTACCCATGGTGCTTTCTCCTTGATTGGCCCGAACTTTTTCTTCATCAGGCTTCGGTGGGATAACGTAGCTGGGGCGGGTTTGTTCCGGATTATTTTGAAATCATTTCTCTATACTTCAGGCACGGACTTCACGCATGTCCGGCATTGGGAGACAAAAGCTCGGGGCTAACACCCATCGTCGCGAGCGCCCGTTCATATTTCGCATCGAGAGAACGATCAAAGATGAGACTGTCGGTCGCCGGGCAATTGAGCCAGACATTGTTGCCGATCTCCGCCTCCAATTGACCTGGACCCCAGCCGGCATAGCCAAGCAGCATCGTCGCCTTCCGCGGGCCGCGGCCATCATAGATGGCGCGCACGATATCCAGCGTCGCGGTCAGTGAGATATCTTCGCTGACGGGGATGGTACTTTCACTGACATAATCATCCGAGTGGAGCACAAAACCCCGCCCCGCTTCCACCGGACCGCCGCTCAGCACCGGAAAATCGCGCGTAGCGGTGGGGAGCATGATTGCATCACCGGCTTCGATGATCTTGACGTGCTGGAGAAGTTCCGTGAACGACACCGCCTGCGCGCGGTTGATGATGAAGCCCATGGCACCCGCCGAAGAATGCGCGCAGATGTAGACCACCGTACGGGTGAAATTCCCATCTGCCAGGCACGGCATGGCAATCAGGAACTGACCGTCCAGAAAACCGCGCTCCCGCTTGTCCTTGATATGCGAAATCATTGACATGATGCCTCCAGTGTTCGGTTAAACCGGCCCTCGGGGCGGGCGGCGGATGTTTAGTTTACACCCTCTCCACCAAGATGGGGCAGGCTGCACTTTCAATCAACCGAAAATGAACAGCCTTGTGACGTTGTGACTGGCAAGGCATCAAGTGCTCGACTAAATCTCCGATCATGGCTTCAATACTGAATACCGGTCTGCGGTTCCAAACTCTCTGTCTCGGCCTGCTTGCCACGCTCGCAAGCTCGCCTACGCCTGTCCATGCCGAGATGTCGGACTGGGCGGTGAACGATGGCGGGCGTATGCGCATCGTGGCTCTGCCACCGGAGCCGGACGGGACCGTGCGCGGCGCCCTGCAGATCGAACCGCGCGACGGCTGGATTACCTATTGGAAGCAACCGGGACAAGCGGGTATTCCACCCCAGCTTTCGCTGGCGCCGGACAGCGGTCTGACCCTGACTGACATGAAGTTTCCTGTGCCCAAGCAATTCGTGGATGGCGACATCCGGGATCTTGGCTACGACCATCCCGTAACCCTGCCTTTCACGGTCAAGATCACCGATGCCAGCCGTCCGGCGGTCTTCAAGGCTTCCGCGTTCATAGGGCTCTGCCGCAATATCTGCGTTCCGTTCCAGGCGGAGTTTCAGGTTAACCTGCTCTCCAATAAACTTCCGCTCGAAGAAAACCTGATCCTTGATGAGGCGACGCGCCATCTGCCGGAATCACCCTCTCCTGATTTTACCGTTGCGGAGTCGAAACTGGGTACGGATCACAAGAAGCTGAAGCTCGCGCTGAGACTACCCGAAGGCTCTCCACGCCCCGATATCGTGGTGGTGGGACCAGATGGTCATGTGCTGCTCGATCAGGAGCATGCCAAAACCTCCGGCGGCATCTATTCTGTGGATATGCCACTCGGCAAAATGGCCAATAAGCCAATGCAAACCGGGACGGACTGGAGCCTTCTGGTGATCGCGGGCAACAGAGCCATGGAGACCCCGCTTGCCATAGAATAGCTGGGCTCTATAGTGCGGCGCATTCCTATCAACCGCACCGAAGGACAAGAGCTATGACGATTGCTGAAGGCGATACCCTGCCGCAGGCCAAGTTCAAGGAAAAGACCGCTGATGGCCCAATCGAGGTCACGACAGACGAGCTGTTCAAGGGCAAGAAGGTCGTCCTTTTCGCGGTTCCGGGCGCCTTTACCCCCACCTGCTCGCTCAATCATCTGCCGGGCTACCTCGAAAACCGCGATGCGATTCTTGAACGCGGCGTAGACGAGATTGCCGTCGTTGCCGTCAATGACTTCTTTGTCATGGGCGCTTGGGCGGAAAAGACCGGCGGCACCGGCAAGATCCGCTTCCTGTCGGATTGGGATGCAAGCTTCACCAAGGCGATCGGCCTCGAGCTGGATGCATCCGGCGCTGGCCTTGGCATTCGTTCCAAGCGTTATTCCATGCTGGTTGAAGACGGCGTCGTGAAGTCGCTCAACATCGAAGAGTCTCCCGGCCAGGCGATCACCTCGGGCGCTGCGGCGATGCTGGAGCGCCTGTAATCTTTCCCCAGTTTTCCTTTGCAAGCGGCCTCCCCCGGAGGCCGCTTTTTTATTGGGGTCACGCCACCCGGTTCGTCACACACACCTTGCCCTTATTCTGCCATTTTTGTTATAACATAACTGTAATATCATAACATTCATGAGGCGCTGATGCGCAACTCCCTGTTTTTCATGGATCTCCTCCAACGCTCCGCACCTGTGCGTCTGCTCGGCGTCGGTGCCATACTGGTCCTGCTGTGGCTGGCAATCCAGTGGGCGATTTCACTACCATGAGAACGCACGCCATTTCACTTTCGAACCTGACAGTCACCTATGACCGGCATCCGGCGGTTCATCATGTGAACGGTCAGATTGCCAGAGGCAGCCTGACTGCCATTGCGGGGCCGAATGGAGCGGGAAAATCCACGCTTCTCAAGGCGATCATCGGCGAGTTGCGGCCCGCTGAGGGGCGGATCGAGCATGGGCTTCAACGAACCGATATCGGCTATCTGCCACAGGCCGCCGAGATCAACCGCCGCTTTCCCATCTGCGTTCTGGATACGGTTCTGCTGGGTGCCTGGAAGAATACCGGTGCCTTTGGCGGCGTAAGCCCCAAGGATCGAACGGATGCGATGGAGGCCTTGCAGGCGGTCGGTCTTCAGGGTTTTGAGCGCCGTTCGATTGGCTCGCTTTCGGCAGGGCAATTCCAGCGCGTGCTGTTTGCGCGCCTGCTGGTGCAGGATGCAAAGGTCATTCTGCTGGATGAGCCTTTTACTGCCATCGATGCGCGCACCACCCGCGATCTTCTGGAAATCGTGCGCAACTGGCATGGCGAGGGCCGAACCGTAGTCGCCGTGCTTCATGATTTCGAGCAGGTGCGACAGCACTTTCCCGAAACGCTGTTGATTGCCCGCGAACTGATCGCGTGGGGGCCGACCGCCGAGGTGATGTCGGCCGCCAATCTTTCGCGCGCACGCGCCATGGCCGAGCGTTGGGATGAAAACGCCCAAATTTGCGAGGACGCCGCATGAGCGCCTATGACATCTTCATCGCGCCGATGATGGATTACGGCTTCATGCGTCGTGCGCTGGTGGCATGTCTTTGTCTTGCGCTTGGATCCGGCCCCATCGGCGTCTTTCTCATGATGCGCCGCATGAGCCTGATGGGGGATGCACTCAGCCACGCTGTGCTGCCCGGCGCTGCCGTTGGCTATCTGGTTGCCGGATCCCTTTCGCTGACGGCCATGGGGCTCGGCGGGTTGATTGCGGGGCTCTCCGTCGCGGTTCTGGCGGGGGTCGTCAGCCGTTTCACGAACCTGGCGGAAGATGCGAGCTTTGCCAGTTTCTACCTCACCTCGCTGGCGCTGGGCGTGCTGATCGTTTCCCTGCGCGGCTCCAACATCGATCTTCTGCACGTGCTGTTCGGCACCATTCTCGCCATCGACGAAGAGGCGCTGATCCAGATCGGCCTGATCACCTCGCTGACGCTGGTCGTGATCGCGGCGATCTATCGCCCGCTGGTGGCGGAATGCTTCGATCCCGGCTTCCTGAAGGCGGTCGGCGGGCGCGGCCCGCTCTATCACTACATCTTCCTGTTGATGGTGGTGCTGAACCTCGTCGCCAGCTTCCAGGCGCTCGGCACCCTGATGGCAGTTGGCCTGATGATGCTGCCCGCCGCAACGGCCCAGCTCTGGGCGCGCACCCTGTCCACCATGCTTCTCGTCGCCTTCGGCTCGGCACTGGTTTCGGGATATGTGGGGCTGATCGCCTCCTATCATCTGGAACTGGCATCCGGCCCGACCATCATCATGACGGCCGCCTGTCTCTACGGCTGCTCCATTCTTGTTGCGCCCTCCGGCATCATGCGGCGCTTCCTTCCCCTCCCTCACCTCAAAGGCTAACCCAGGAGCATTTTTCATGTCTTCCCGCCTGTTGTTTCTCTCTGCTGCCATTCCGGCCATTATTGCATTCACCGCACCTGTTTCCGCGGCCGAACTGAAGGCCGTTGCCAGCTTCACGGTTCTTGCCGACATCGTTCATCAGGTTGGTGGCGACAAGGTGCAGGTTTCCACCCTTGTCGGCCCTGATGGCGACCCCCACGAATTCGAGCCAACACCTGCCAATGCCAAAGCACTGAAGGCGGCGGATGTTGTGTTCGTCAGCGGCGAAGGACTGGAAGGCTGGATGGACCGGCTCATCTCCGCGTCCGGTTTCAAAGGCAAGCCGGTGGTCGCCTCCGAAGGCGTGAACACGCGCACCATGGAAGAGGACGGCAAGACGGTGACTGATCCGCATGTCTGGAACAGCCCGGTCAATGTGAAGGTCTGGGTCGCCAATATAGAAAAGGCGCTCTCAGCGGCCGATCCGGCACAGGCAGCAACCTTCAAGGCGAATGCTCAAGCCTATACCAAAAAGCTGGATGAGTTGAACGCCTACGCCCATTCCAAGCTGGACAAGATCCCGCAGGAGCAGCGCAAGGTGCTGACCAGCCATGATGCGTTTGGCTATTTCGGCCGCGAATACAAGGTAACCTTCCTGGCGCCGCTTGGCGTTTCCACGGAAACGGAAGCCTCCGCCGCCGACGTGGCGAAGCTGATCGAACAGATCAAGGCCGAAAAGGTGAAGACCTACTTCTTCGAAAACTCCAATGATCCACGGCTGGTGAAGCAGGTTGCCAAGGCAACCGGCGCCAAGCCTGGCGGAGAGCTTTATGTGGAGTCTCTCTCCAAACCGAAAGGTCCCGCCGCCACGTATGAAAACATGTTCCGCTTCAACGTGGACCAAATAGCGACCGCCATGGAGAAGGCAAGCTGACCTCCACACTGATCCGGCGCAACCTGCCCCCCCCTCACTTGGCAGGTCACCGGTCGAATGAGGGGGCTTGCCCAGCTCCCTCATTCTCTTGTTCTCTTGTTCTCTTGTTCTCTTGTTCTCTTGTTTCCTTGAAGCCTGTTGCTTCGCACTTGGCGCTTTAACTCTTTATTTTATCGCATGTCGTTATCGCAAAACCGCTGCGCACTTTTGCGCGACATGCTTCAAGTCTCGAAATCGAAGACCATCAATCCGGCAAGACCGCCATCGCAAGCAGCCACAAGGCGATCGCCGACCGCGACATGCTCCGGATGAACCAGATAGGCGTCACGTGCATCGGCGTTTTCAAACGTTACGATGAAGCCATCCCGAAAACCGCCACTCAGGCCCTCCGGCGAGACGTTCGGTCCATGCTGGATCTCAACGATACCGGAGATAGTTCCCCTCAAGGCCACAAGCGCCCCGAAGAGGGCCGCCTTTTCCTCTGCCGGCAACGAGGCCTTCAGGCGCAGGAATACGCAGTGCAGAATCATGCCGTCCCCTCCCATTTATGGCATTCTTGCGTCGAACCGGGCCGATTCATCGCTTCTTGAACGGCTCCATGCCGAGCCTTGCCAGTTCGTCCGCCCGCTCGTTTTCCGGGTGGCCGGCATGGCCCTTCACCCAGTGCCATTTCACCTTGTGCCGCTGGTTGGCGACATCGAGTTCCTGCCAAAGCTCGCCATTCTTGACAGGCTTCTTGTCCGCCGTCTTCCAGCCGTTCTTCTTCCAGCCGAAGATCCACTTGGAAATGCCGTCCATCACATATTTGCTATCGGTATGGAGATCGACTTCGCATGGAGTCTTCAGCGCATTGAGCGCGCTGATCGCCGCCAGCAGCTCCATGCGGTTGTTGGTGGTTTCCGGCTCGCCGCCATAGAGTTCCTTTTCGTTCTCTCCATAGCGAAGAATGGCACCCCAGCCACCCGGTCCCGGATTTCCCGAACAGGCACCGTCGGTGAAGATCTGCACCTGTTTCATGCGGCGGGCTCCAGCCCATATTCGGATGCAGCTTCGATTGCCCGGTGAAAGCGAGATTTGCGCAGGTATTCGATCGGATCTTTCTTGACGACCAGAGCGCCCTCCGGAGTCGTCAGCCAATCGTAAAGCCGCGTCAGGAAGAAGCGCAGCGCCGAGCCCCGGCACAGAACCGGCAGAGCCGCAATCTCATGCGCGTTCAAGGGACGGATAGACTGATAACCCGCCAGCAGCGCGCTGCCTTTCGCGAAATTATAGGCGCCATCCGGCTGGAAGCACCAGGCATTCAGGCAAATCGAGACATCGTAGGCCAGAAGGTCATTGCAGGCGAAATAGAAATCAATCAGTCCTGACAGGCGATCGGACAGGAAAAACACATTGTCCTGAAACAGATCGGCATGGATAACGCCCTGCGGCAGATCCTGCGGCCAGTGGCTGACCAGATAGTCGAGCTCGGCGCCGATTTCCTGCTGAAGACCGGGCAGAACCTCATCGGCACGCGGAGCAGCTTTGGCCCACAGCTCCTGCCAGCCATCTACCGAAAGCGCGTTGCGGCGGGTAATCGAAAAATCACTTGCTGCCAGATGCATCTGCGCAAGTGCTACGCCAACCGCATGGCAATGATGGGCTTCCGGCTTACGCAGCCACATGCCTTCCAGAAAGGAAATGAGCGCCGCCGGGCGACCCGACAGTTCGCCACAGATTTTTCCATCGTGGCGTGGCAGCGGCAGCGGGCAATTCAGGCCCTTCTGCGCAAGGTGCTGCATCAGCCCGAGAAAGAACGGCAAATCGCCTGCATCGACGCGCTTTTCGTAAAGTGTCAGGATCAGCGGATCCTTCGTGGTGTGCAGCAGAAAATTGGAGTTCTCGACGCCCTCTGCGATCCCCTTGTAGGAGGTCAGTTCGCCCACATCATATTCGCTGAGAAACTTGCGAAGGTCGTTTTCGGTAATGTCGGTGTAGACAGCCAAGAGCTCTGGTCCTGCTTTCGATCCTGCGTTGGACATGAGATACACAGCAGGATGGCCCCATGGCTAGTGCCGGAGGCGCTTCAGGCACAGGAATTCTAATCGCTCTCAACCCGCCTTGATGCCCGATAACGGTTGATGAGCCATCCGATGAGCAGGCCGAGCGCCGCACCCGCCGCCTTGATCAGGGCATCGCGCACTTCCGGATGACGGCTTGGCTGCAAAAATTGAAGCAGTTCGATGGCAAAGGCAGATGCGATGATGCAGGCCGTCGAAATCAGGAAAAAGCGCGGATAGGCCACGACGAAGAGGCAGGACAGCAGCGCGAACGCCAGCGCGCGATCCACATTCACCGGCAGAAAATCATGCGGACGCAGACCGATCGGCGAGACGGTTGCAAAAATAACGAAGGCAAGGGTCGACCACGCCAGTATCTTGAAGAGCTTTTCCGACATGGTTCCGTGCTGGCTCGGGTTTTATGAGGGTTTAGTGACGGAAACCTGTGGCCAAGTAAAGGCGGAAGCTGCGACAGCGTTAATCGTAAGACTTGCAACAATATCACTTACAGCATTCGTCACTGCAATCGACTCACTGGATCGATTTTACCGGTCGCAGCTCACCCATTCACCCAGGCCATATCCTCGCGGGTCAGCTCGATATCGCGAAGCTCGCGGTTGACCAGGAAATGTTCGTTTTCCTCGGTGGTGATCGCCAATTCGACACTGGCATCGAAACGCTCCCGGAAGGCCTCGATGATTTCGTCGACGATGACTTCCGGAGCCGAGGCACCGGCGGAAATGCCGAGCGTTCCGATCGTGCCGATGCTTTCCCAATCAATTTCGGAGGCACGCTGGACGAGCAGGGACCGCGTGGCCCCTGCCCGTAAGGCAACTTCCACCAGCCGCTTCGAATTGGATGAATTGGGAGCACCGACCACAATGAAGAGATCGCAACCGGGTGCGGCCTGCTTCACCGCCTCCTGCCGGTTGGTGGTGGCGTAGCAGATGCTGTCTGCCGACGGCGCTGTCAGGTTTGGAAAACGCTCCTGCAGTTTCGCGATAACGCCCGCCGTATCATCCACCGACAACGTTGTTTGCGTGACATAGCCCAGATTGTCCGGATCCGATGGCTCATAACGCTCGGCATCTTCCACGGTCTCGATCAGTGACACGGTGCCTTCCGGCAGTTGCCCCATGGTGCCGATGACTTCCGGGTGACCCGCATGGCCGATCAGCACGACATGCCGGCCAAGCCTCTGGTGGCGCATGGCCTGCTTGTGCACCTTCGACACCAGCGGACAGGTGGCATCCAGATAGAAGAGATTACGCGACTGCGCATCTTCCGGCACGGATTTCGGCACGCCATGGGCGGAAAACACCACGGGCTGATCGCGATGTTCCGCCGGGATCTCGTTCAACTCCTCAACGAAAATCGCGCCCTTAGCCTCAAGCCCTTCGACGACATAGCGATTATGGACGATTTCATGACGCACATAGACCGGGGCGCCATAACGCTTCAGCGCCAGAACCACGATCTGGATTGCCCGATCCACCCCGGCACAGAAGCCGCGCGGACCGCACAGGCGAATGTTCAGCGGGGGACGGAAAACCTGCATATTCATCGACAAACCTAGCCAGCAATCAGCACAAAAATCAGGGCGATGGCCGCCGGAAGCGCCTGAATGACAAAAATCTTCCGGGAGGCCGTTGCTCCTCCATATAGGCCAGCGACCAGCACACAGCCAATGAAAAATAGCTTGAGCTGATAGGCGACGCCAGCATCCGGATGGACAAGCGCCCAGAGAAGACCGGCGGCGAGGAAGCCGTTATAGAGCCCCTGGTTGGCCGCCATGACCTTTGTGGCTTCTGCCCGCTCGGGCGTCAGACCAAATGCTTTGCGCCCTTGGGGCTTGGTCCAGAGAAACATCTCCAGCACCAGAATATAAAGATGTTCGAGCGCCAGGAGTGCAACAATAACATTAGCAATAACAGACATTTATAAACCCCCTTAAACACTCCGACGACACGCCCCTGCGAATCGCCTTCTCCCCGCAAGAGTATGTTACTGACGACGACGGAAAACCATGGCGAGCGAGACGCCAACGAGCGCCGCCGCAAGGCCATACCAGGTGACCGCATATTGCAGATGGTTGTTCGGCAACTCGAACTGCGTGACGCCCGCCTTTGGCCAACCACCAGGCGGCTGCACGACATCATCCGCATCGACAAAGAAGGGTACCACGTTTGCCGGATCGAGGTTCGTAGACCGCACCATGGCCGTCCAATCCTTCCAGTAGAAGATGTTCTTCTGCAAGTCGTTGTCCGGCACAAGCGAGGATGGCTTTCCCTCAAGCCGGTTGCGGAGATAACCGGTCAAAGTGACCCTCCCCGTCACCTCCCCCGCCTGCCGCTTATGCGGCTGTTTCAAATCATAGGGCACGAACCCGCGGTTGACGAAAAGCTCCCTCCCATCGGCCAGTCGCAGCGGTGTGTAGACATAGAAGCCCGTGCGGCCAGCATCTGTGGCGAAGAAATGCCGCTCCTTTGTGTGATCGAAGACACCTTCGACACGCACGCGCAGATATTCCTGATCCTGCGCGGTTTTCAGCGCCGTCTCGGCGTCGACCAGTTCGACCGGGGCGGCCTGACGGCGGGCCTCGATCTGCGCCAGTAACTGCTCTTTCCAGTGAAGGCGCTGGACCTGCCAGGTGCCAAGTGACAACAGGATGGCGAGCGCGACCAGAACCAGCACGGCGGAGACGAGCTTGCGACGAGGTGACATGCGCGGCGACGGCAAGGGCGACTGATCAGCCACGGTCTATGCTGCCTTCATGGGCACTGTGCTTGTATTGCAAGGCAATCAGCACCCCCTTCAACACTCGTAGCGAGCCAAGGCAGATGACGATGGAAAACGGTGCGGTGACGATAAAATGCAGCCAGATGGACGGGTGAAAGGTGAATTCAAACCAGAGCGCAAAACCGACCACCACGAAGCCAACGAGCAGCATCACGAAAACGGCGGGACCATCGCCCGCATCCGCAAAGGAATAATCGAGGCCGCAATTGCCGCAGGCCGGCCGCACCTTCAACAGGCCATCGAACAGCTTGCCTTGACCACAGCGCGGGCACGAACCGCTCAGGCCAGCTCGCACTGCATCCTGCGGCGGGTAATGGGCTTCATCCTGCATGGTTCAATCTATCCGGTCCCGTTGCACCCTGTTGATACTGACGTTAGCCGCAGGCAAGGCATCTGTTCAAATGAAAAAGGGCGACCATGGCCGCCCTTCGCATGCGCAAGGATCGTCGATGGCTCAATGAGCCAACGGCGCGCCCCAACCACCCCAGATGTAGATGGTGAAGAACAGGAACAACCAGACCACGTCAACGAAGTGCCAATACCAGGCGGCGGCTTCGAAGCCGAAATGCTTCTGCGGCGTAAATCCGCCATTGACGGCGCGCAGCAGGCAAACGATCAGGAAGATCGTGCCGATCAGGACGTGGAAGCCGTGGAAGCCGGTCGCCATGAAGAAGGTTGCGCCATAGATCGAATTCTTGAAGGCGAACGGAGCTTCGGCGTATTCGTAACCCTGCACGAAGGAGAACAGAACGCCGAGCACCACGGTGAGCAGCAAGCCGTTGATCAGGCCCTTGCGATCATTGTGCAGCAGGGCATGGTGCGCCCAGGTAACGCAGGTGCCGGACAGAAGCAGGATGACCGTGTTGTACAGCGGCAAATGCCAGGGATCCAGCACTTCGATGCCCTTCGGAGGCCACTGGCCGCCGGTTGCAAGAACGCGGCTCGCCTGGATCGCCTCGTTGGCATAGAGGCTTGCATCGAAGAAGGCCCAGAACCAAGCCACGAAGAACATGACTTCCGAGGCGATGAACATGATCATGCCATAGCGCAGATGCAGCGAAACTACCCGCGTATGGTGGCCTTCGCGGCCTTCCTTGATGGTGTCTGCCCACCAGCCGATCATCGTGTAGATAACGATCGCCAGACCGATAAAGAACAGCCACGGCGTTGCGAAGTTCAAGCCGAACATCTTGAACTCGCTGCCATGCAGATAACGCATATAGCCAACACCACCGAAGGTGATGACGAAAGCACCGATGGAGGCAAGCAACGGCCACGGGCTTGGATCTATGATGTGGTAATCGTGCTTTTTCTGATGTGCATCTGCCATGTCGAAGTCCCCGGTCTTTCTCCTCAAGCCCCCGCGCGAAGCGGAGGAGCCCTCTCTTACAGCTTACGCTCTGTCTCGCCCGACTTATCCTGCAAACCGGCAACCGGCTTGGCCCCCTGGCTTGGATAGAAGGTATAAGACAGCGTAATAGTTCTGATATTCTTGGTTTCTTCTGCCTTGGTGATCTCGGGATCAACGAAAAACACCACCGGCATTTCCAGCGTCTCACCCGGCTTCAGGGTGGTTTCCGTGAAGCAGAAGCACTGGACCTTATTGAAATAGGCACCCGCCTCCATGGGCGTAACATTGAACACGGCCGTCCCGGTTACCGGTGTCGGCGATTTGTTCGTTGCCTTGTAGGTGATCTGGACCGTTTCGCCGATCTTCGGCTCAACTGAATGCTGGACGGGCTTGAACTCCCAGTTCAGCCCGGAGGACGTGTTCGCGTCGAAGGTGACCCTGACCGTCTGATCCAGAACCGTGTCGGAAAACTGCTCGACCCGCTGGGTGGTGCCATTATAGCCGGTCACCTGACAGAACAGGCGGTACAAGGGGACGGAGGCATAGGCGGCGCCCACCATGCTGGCGACGAACACGACACAGCCGACGAGAATCGAACTGTTGTTCACCCGGCGCTGCGCTGGCTTTGCGGCTTCAGTCATGTCGTATCCTCCTCCCTGTATTCGTCTCAGCCCATATGGCCGATCTTGATCAGCGTCACGATATAGAAGATCACGACGAGCGCACCGAGCACCACGCCCAGCGCGATGTTACGACCACGCCGGGACTTTTGCTGCTTTTCATTGAGCTTGATCGTTTCCATCAGAGCAATCCTCCCATGGGACCGAAGATCGCGGCTGCAAAATGTGAGGCCAGCAGACCGCAGAAGATGACGAAGAGATAGAGCACCGAGTAGGCAAACATCCGCTTTGCCTGCACCATCTTTTCGTCGCCATCCGGCATACGCCAGACGGCGATGGAACAGAGAATGAAGATGGCTCCAAGGACGGCGGCGAAGGCCCCATAGGCCCAACCGACCAGCCCGGTCAACGTCGGCGCGACGCCAACCAGAGCGGTCAGAACCGCGTAGACGATCATCTGGAGCTTGGTAGACCGTTCGCCTGCAACATTCGGCATCATCGGGACGCCAACGGAGCCGTAATCGCGCATCTTGAACAGAGCGAGCGCCCAGAAGTGCGCGGGCGTCCAGAGGAAAATGATGAGGAACAGCAGGATACTGTCCAGAGAGACGCCACCGGTCACGCAGGCCCAGCCAATCATGGGCGGAAATGCTCCGGACGCGCCACCGATGACGATGTTCTGCGGTGTCGAGCGCTTCAGCCACATCGTATAGACGACGGCATAGAAGAAAATCGTGAAGGCCAGAAGGCCCGCCGCGAACCAGTTGACCACAAGGCCAAGGATCGCAACCGAGAAGGTGGACAGCGTGAGGCCGAAAGCAAGCGCTTCCTGCGGCAGGATGCGCCCATCCGGGATCGGACGGCGCGCCGTGCGGCTCATGACGGCATCGATATCGGCGTCATACCACATGTTGAGAGCACCGGATGCGCCCGCACCAACGGCGATACATAGAATGGCGATGGCACCGATGAAGGGATTTATGTGGCCCGGAGCCAGCATAAGACCGGCAAAAGCCGTGAACACCACAAGCGACATAACGCGCGGCTTCAAGAGCTCGAAAAAATCGCGAGCGCCAGCTTCCGAAAGACGAACCTGATCGTCTCCCCCAAGGCCTGCGTGATGATCGACTGTGGTCATGTTTCAATCCTAACTCTACCGGAAGCGGCGCAGGGTTGCCGCGCCGCCTCTTATTCATCGCGCTTACTTGATGCGCGGCAGTTCTTCCCACTGGTGGAACGGCGGCGGCGAAGACAACTGCCATTCCAACGTGGTTGCACCTTCGCCCCACGGGTTGTCACCGGCGACGCGCTTGCGAGCAAAGGCTTCCCAGATGCCATAGAGGAACACAAGTACGGCAACGAAGGAGATATAGGAGCCGATGGAGGATACGTAGTTCCAGCCAGCGAACGCATCCGGATAGTCGATATAGCGGCGCGGCATACCGGCAAGACCCAGGAAGTGCTGCGGGAAGAACACCAGGTTCACGCCCACGAACATGATCCAGAAATGCAGGTTGCCAATCGCTTCGGAATACATGTAGCCGGTCATCTTCGGGAACCAGTAGTACCAGGCAGCGAAGATGGCGAAGACTGCGCCGAGCGACAGAACGTAGTGGAAGTGCGCGACCACGTAATAGGTGTCATGCAGCGAACGGTCGAGACCGGCATTGGCCAGCTGAACGCCCGTGACACCACCGACCGTGAACAGGAAGATGAAGCCGATCGCCCAGATCATGGGTGTGCGGAAGGTCAGCGAACCACCCCACATCGTTGCGATCCAGGAGAAGATCTTCACGCCCGTCGGAACGGCGATGACCATGGTTGCGAACACGAAGTAGCGCTGTGCATCGAGAGACAGACCAACCGTGTACATGTGGTGCGCCCAGACGATGAAGCCGACGGCGCCGATGGCCACCATGGCATAGGCCATGCCGAGATAACCGAAGACCGGCTTCTTCGAGAAGGTGGAAACGATGTGGCTGATGATACCGAAGCCGGGCAGGATGAGAATGTAAACTTCCGGATGACCGAAGAACCAGAACAGGTGCTGGTAGAGAATCGGGTCACCGCCACCTTCCGGCGAGAAGAAAGTTGTGCCGAAATTGCGGTCCGTCAGAAGCATGGTGATGCCGCCGGCCAGAACTGGCAGGGAGAGAAGCAGCAGGAATGCCGTGACCAGAACGGACCAGGCAAACAGCGGCATCTTGTGCAGGGACATGCCCGGCGCACGCATGTTCAGGATCGTGGTGATGAAGTTGATGGCACCAAGGATCGACGAGGCACCCGAAACGTGGAGCGCGAAGATTGCCAGATCAACCGCCGGACCGGGTTGCCCGGATGTCGCGAGCGGCGGATACATGGTCCAGCCACCACCGACACCGAACGCACCGGCTGGACCTTCCACGAACATGGACAGGACGAGCAACAGGAAGGCCGGGACGATGAGCCAGAAGGAGATGTTGTTAAGACGCGGAAACGCCATGTCCGGCGCGCCGATCATGATCGGGATCATCCAGTTGGCAAAGCCGCCGATGAGAGCGGGCATGACCATGAAGAAGATCATGATGAGCGCGTGTGCCGTGGTGAACACATTGTACATGTGCTTGCCGCCGTCAATGGCAGCGTCACCCTGGAAGCCGTAGACCATGGATGCCAGACCGTGGAAGATCTGGATGCCAGGATCCTGCAGCTCCATGCGCATGGCAACCGACATCAGGCCGCCGACGATGCCTGCCATGATCGCGAAGATCAGGTAGAGCGTGCCGATATCCTTGTGGTTGGTCGAGAAGAACCAGCGGGTAAAGAAGCCCGGCTTGTGATCGTGATGGTGATCATCGTGGACATGCGCGCCGTGCGCGGCATGCTGATGATCATGTGCGGAAGGTCCAGCCATTGTCCCCACTCCCTTACTTGATTTCCGCGGAGGCCAGCTTCACGCCGGTCTTGGCATCGGTTGCAGCCATGAGTGCCTTGTTGGCGCCCTGCAGATCGCTGCCGGCCTTGGCAAGCCAGGCCTTGTACTGCTCGTCAGAAACGACGCGGATGGCGATCGGCATATAGGCGTGATCCTTGCCGCAAAGCTCGGAGCACTGACCGTAGTAGAGGCCTTCCTTCTCGGCGCGGAACCAGGTTTCGTTCAGACGGCCCGGAACGGCATCGATCTTGACACCGAAGGCCGGCATGGCGAAGGCGTGGATAACGTCCGTCGGAGCAGCCGTCACCAGCATGCGCACGGTCTTGTTGACCGGCAGAACCAGCTCATTATCGACAGCCAGCAGGCGCGGATAGACCTTCACATCGACCTTGCCCGTTGCGGCACGATCGGTTTCCTTCAGCATGTAGCTGTCAAATCCGACCGGATTTTCCGAGCCCTGATACTCATAGGACCAAAGCCACTGCGTTGCCGTTGCCTTCACCGTCACGTCCGGATTTTCGGGGATGGTAAGCTGCGCGTTCAAAAGGTTGAACGACGGAATCGCTAGGAACAGGAGAATGACCACCGGGCCCAGCGTCCAGGCGACTTCGATCGCGGTATTGTGGCTCGTCTTGGATGGCACCGGATTGACGCTGGCGCGGAACTTCACCACGACCCAGACGAGAAGCGCCAGCACGAACAGGGTGATCGGCACGATGAACCAGAGGCTGTAGTGCGAAAACCACCGGATTTCGTGCATGATCGGCGATGCTGCCTGCTGAAGATCAAGCTGCCACGGCACAGGTTGATCCGCCCCTGCCCCCGAGGCAAAGAGCAGACAGATCGTCGCAGCCAAGGCTGCATAGGCTCTGTTCATCGATTTCTCTCCCCTTGCGTTTGATCTAGATCAGACCACAACGCAAATTCCCTAGCTATAGACCTGCGGTTCAACCACAGAATCACGCCTGCCGCAATATCCGTAAAGAGGGTTGCGGGCGCTTGTTCGTGCGGCATTTTTGCCCTGAATCAATTTTAACCACAAAAGAGCCCGGAATTGCTGGCTTCCCGTTCGCTCCCCATTTTCGCCGCAGTCGCTTGAAATGACGAGAGGGCTTTTCATTCCCGCTCCCCGGCGACAAGAATAGCGCGACTGATTCGTTTGAGAGGTTTTCATGAAATTCCCGACCCTGCGCGCCGCCACAATGGCCGCACTGTTGCCCTTGGCGCTTGCGGCGCAGCTCGTGGCAGAGCCCGTCCAGGCCCAGACGTCATCGGGAGACAAGCAGCCTCGTCCCACGCAGTCGCAGTCTCCAGCGCCCGCGCAGCCCGTACCAGCTTCCCCGTCTGCCGGTTCCGCATCGAGAACCTCCCCTCCCCAGACCGGCTCACCCGCAGCACCTGGCACCGTGCGCGAGAGCCATGGCGCCTGGTCGATCCTGTGCGACAAGCCCGCAGGCTCTTCCGTCGAACAATGTGCGATGATGCAGAACGTTATCGCAGATGACCGGCCGGAGGTTGGCCTCTCCGTCGTCGTGCTGAAGACGGTAGACCGCAAGGCCCGCATCCTGCGCATCCTCGCGCCGCTCGGCGTTCTCCTGAAGGATGGCATGGATCTCTTCGTCGACGGCAACAATATCGGTCGCGCCTATTTCACGCGCTGCTTCTCCGAAGGGTGCTATGTGGAAGTGGAAATCGACGATGAACTGATGAAGATCCTGCGGGCTGGCAAGAACGCAGTCTTCGCGCTGAGGGAATCCATTGATCAGGACCGCGTCGGCATTCCGATCGAGCTGTCCGGCTTTGCCCAAGGCTACGACGCGCTCCCGTAAGGCGGCGCCGCGCGACGTGCCTTGCGTTGCAAGCCGCACGGACCTACATCGACATTCTGGTATCGGAGATCTGGGCCGATCGTCTGGACCGGTGAAGGAGCTTTTTATGACGACCGATCTGATCAACCTGTTCGATTGCGATGAATCGCGTTTGCGCGCCATGCTCTCCGAGGCGCTGAGCGGCGCGGATGACGGCGAGCTTTTCATCGAGCATGCGCAGGCCGAAGCACTGACCTTCGATAACGGGCGGCTGAAGGGCGGTTCCTTTAATACAGACCAAGGCTTCGGTCTTCGGGCCGTGGCGGGCGAGGCAGTGGGTTATGCCCATGCGGGCGAACTGTCAGCCTCGGCATTGACGCGCGCTGCGGATGCGGTGAAAGCGGTAACGCGCGGTTACGCAGGCAGCTATTCTGCCGCGCCGCAACGCACCAACAAAAAGCTTTACGGTGACGAAAACCCGATCGGTTCCCCGACCTTCGAAGAGAAGGTGAAGCTTCTGACCGAGATCGACGCCTATCTTCGCAACAAGGATCCCAAAGTTCGTCAGGTTACCGCCTCGGTTGCGGCTAGCTGGCAGGTTGTCAACATTCTGCGGGCCGACGGTCATCTGGTGACGGATGTCCGTCCGATGACGCGCGTCAATATTTCAGTGGTCGTCGGCGAAGGCGATCGCCAGGAAAGCGGATCGTCCGGCAAAGGGGGCCGCATCGGTCTCACCGATTTTCTTCTGAACGGCAACTGGCAGCAGGGTGCCGATGAGGCTTTGCTGCAGGCCCTGACCAATCTGGAGGCCATCGACGCGCCGGCTGGCACCATGGATGTTGTTCTCAGTTCCGGCTGGCCGGGCGTGATGCTGCACGAAGCTGTCGGCCACGGTCTGGAAGGCGATTTCAACCGCAAGAAAACCTCAGCATTTGCCGGACTGCTGGGCCAGATGGTGGCCGCGCCGGGCGTAACCGTCGTGGACGATGGCACCATAGACAATCGTCGCGGCTCGATTACCGTCGATGACGAAGGTACGCCTTCGGCCTATAACGTGCTGATCGAGAACGGCAAACTCGTCGGCTACATGCAGGACCGGCAGAATGCCCGGCTGATGGGCATGAACCCCACCGGCAACGGTCGCCGCCAGGGCTATGCCTACCAGCCCATGCCGCGCATGACGAACACCTATATGCTGGGCGGCGACAAGACGCCGGAAGAGATCATCGCTTCGGTCAAGAAGGGCATTTATGCCGTTTCCTTCGGCGGTGGGCAGGTGGACATCACCTCCGGCAAGTTTGTCTTCGATTGCACAGAGGCCTATCTCATTGAGAACGGCAAGGTTGGACCGGCCATCAAGGGCGCGATGCTGATCGGCAATGGGCCGGACGCCATGAAACGCGTTTCCATGGTCGGCAATGACATGGCGCTCGATACCGGCATCGGCAATTGCGGCAAGGCGGGACAGTGGGTTCCGGTCGGCGTTGGCCAGCCGCATCTTCGCATGGATCAGGTGACCGTTGGCGGCACCAAGGCCTGAGGGACGAGACAGATGACCGAAAACGCGCTGGTACCCGAGCTGGCGGTTTTCGACTGGTCCGTCAGCCGTGATTTCTACACAGATATCATCGGCTTTGACGTTCTCTATGAACGTCCGGAAGAAGGTTTCTCTTTTCTGGCGTTCGGAAGCGCGCAACTGATGATCGACCAGATCGGCATTGGCCGCACCTTCGAAAGTGGAGCACCGCTCCTCCTGCCGCTCGGTCGGGGCTTGAACCTGCAGATCCGGGTCGATGCACTTGAGACGCTTCTAAAGCGTCTGGCCAAATCGGATTATCCATTGTATCTGCCGCCGGAAGAAAAGTGCTACCGCCGGGATACCGTCGAAATCGGACACAGGCAATTTATTGTCGCCGATCCGGATGGCTATCTGCTTCGCCTGTACGAAGACATCGGCACGCGCCTCTCACAGTCCTGAAATCCCGAAAGACCCTTGTCGAAAGAAGTCGACGTGATCGCTCTCTCCCTCCCCCGCCCTCCGAAAGCCGTCATCTTTGATATGGACGGTCTGCTGCTCGATACGGAGGTGCTGTACCGCCAGTCGGTTATCTCAGCTGCGGCACATCATGATCTGCTCATCGGACCTGCCATTTACGAAGGTATGCTGGGACGGCCTTGGGTCAGCATTGCCGATCTGCTGCGGGAGCATTACGGCACGGAGTTCGATGTCGACGGCTTCCGTCAGGTTTGGCTTGAGCACTTCGATCTGCTCACGCAGACCGAACTGCGCCTGAAAGCTGGCGTTCACGAATTGCTCGATGTGTTGGACGCGCTCGACCTGCCGCGTGCCATCTGCACCTCTTCGGCGCATTTCCAGGTCGAACATCACCTGGGGACGCTGGGTATTCTCGACCGCTTCCACCATGTCATCGCACAGGGCGATTATCCGCGCGGAAAGCCGCATCCCGAACCCTATCTGGCGGCTGCTGCGCGCATCGGGGTCGATCCTGTCGACTGCCTGGCCCTTGAGGATTCCTTCAATGGCATCCGCAGCGCGGCCAGCGCAGGCATGATGGCCGTCATGGTGCCTGATCTTCTGCAGCCGACCGATGATATCCGCGCGATCTGCACGCAGGTGGCGGAAAGCCTTGCACACTGCTGCGCCTTTTTCGATCAGCATCCGGCGCGCCAATCGGCACGGACCGCTTTACGCTGACTCTACGGGCGAAATCGCCATTTGCGCTCAATGGCAACGGACAGATCGAGCCTGTTGCGGTGCGCAAGAAGAAGAATATGACCGAGTACGTCAGCCGTTTCATCCGCCAGATCCTGGCGGATTTCCTCTGCTGTTCGCCCTTTTGCCCGTCCACGTCCCGTCGCCCTGTTGTAAGCTTGCGTTAGCTCTCCAACCTCCTCATGCAGTTTCAGCATGAACCAATCATCATCCCGATGAAGACCATTGGCCTCCGCATAGGCGGCAGAGGCGAGCTCAAAGCGGGCGGCTAGATCCTGCAACACGTCCGTTCTCCGTTTGTTCAGGAACATGCAGGAAGTGCGACGATTCGACAAGTTCCCACCGGGTGAAACTGTCAGATCATCAGAACGAATAGCGGGATGAGCGCAAAGAGTTCGTTTTCTGTTTCCGCATCTGCCTGGCATTGATCGGTGCGGCGGGTGTGATCAGCCTGCCAGTTCTCGACAGCATCCTACGGTAGAAACCATGCAATTCGTTTCAGTTTCAGACAGTGATTTTTAGAAGTGCTTAACGGTTGACGCGCTAGCGTATCCGCGTCAAAGGCGGAAACCGGATCAACAATCAGATGAGCGTATTGTTACAGGCCATTTGGCGCCGTAGCCTCAAGCGCGCGATGATTGCCGGCGGCCTGGAAGCGGCATACGTGCTGGCGAACCTCGGCGTCCTGCGCAATGCGCGTGGGCATGGTGCCATCTTTACGCTGCATCATGTGCGGCCTCGTGCACCACGCATTGTGGAACCCAACGCCCATCTGGAGATCACACCGGAGTTTCTGGACCAGGCGCTGAGCCGTTTGAAGGAAGAAAGCTACGATCTAATCCCGCTTTCAGAGGTTCCGGCACGCCTTGCAAACCCCAGCGAAAGGCCATTCGCCTGCTTCACGATGGATGATGGCTATTGCAACAATGCCGACCATGCCCTGCCCGTCTTCGAACGCCATGGCGCACCGTTCACGATCTTCATCAACGAAGGTTTCGCGGATCGGACGCACACGATCTGGTGGGAAACGGTGGCGGCGCTGATCAACCAGCAAAGCCGGATCCGCTTTGATTTCGGTGAAGGCATGGAGGAAGTCAGACTCTCCTGCCCCAAAAGCAAGCTCGATACCTTTGACCGCTTCGCACGCTTCATGCAGAAGGATTGCGAGGCCCAGGCGGTCAAGCGTCTGGATGACGCAGCGCGCGCTTATGGGATCGAGCCTTTGGCGATCACGGAGGCCCTCACGATGGACCGGGCGCAGTTGCGCGCGCTTGCCCGCCACCCGCTTGCCTCGCTCGGCGCGCATACGGTCAGCCATCGCGCCCTGATGCGGCTTTCGCCAGACGTTGCAGGACACGAAATGCGGCGCTCCGCCGATTGGCTGGAAGAGGTGACCGGCACGAGGCCCACCACCATTGCCTATCCCTATGGCACGAAAGCCGCCGTTTCGGAGCGGGATCAGCGTATCGCCCGCGAACTTGGTTTTTCGGTCGCAGTCACCACACAGCCCGGCACGCTGGGCCCCGACAGCCTTGATCGGCTGACGGGGCTGCCACGCATTTCGCTCAATGGCTTCTATCAGGAGCCGCGTTATGTCGCGGCCCTTGCTTCCGGGATTCCCTTCGCGATCTCGCGCGCGGCGTGACGATTTTCGCGGATACATGCTAGGGATATAGGCGGACCTTTTCCCAGCCCTCGCCCGCTCGCCGGAATTCCACGCGATCATGCAGGCGAAACTGGCGATCATGCCAGAATTCGATAGAGGTCGGCTCTATACGGAAACCCGACCAGTGGGGTGGGCGCGGTATCTCGCCTATTGCGAACTTGGCGGTGTATTCCGCAACGGCCTTCTCCAGCGCAAACCGGCCCTCCAGCGGTCGTGACTGCCTGGATGCCCAGGCACCGATGCGGCTGCCCCGTGCGCGCGAGGCATAATAGGCATCCGCTTCTTCATCAGAAACGACTGTTACCGGCCCACGGACCCGGACCTGACGGCGAAGCGATTTCCAGTGAAAGCACATGGCTGCCTTTTTCTGACCCAGAATTTCCTGTCCCTTCTGGCTTTCGAAGTTCGTGTAGAAAACGAAACCTCGTTCATCCAGACCCTTCAGGAGGACCATGCGAACATTTGGCAGACCATCCTGATCGACTGTGGCCAGTGCAGTGGCGTTCGGATCATTGATCTCCGAGCCCTCGGCATCCTTCAGCCACTTGGCAAAAAGCTGAAAGGGCTCGCTCTCCTCGGTGAAGTCACCGCTTGTTAACCGTTCTTGCGACATATTGACTAAAATGCTCCCGATCTGATCGAATGCAGCCCTAGAATCTTTCCGTGATTGGACGCAAGGTGGCAGTGACGCACAAGACAATCAACCGCACCCCCGGCACTTCGTTGCGTTCGGTCCAGGCTGCAATTCTTGTTGTTATGGCATGCGCTTTGGCAGGTTGCACTACCGGTGCGATGGATCTTTTCGGATCCACGCCGAAGGTGGATCGAAGCCTTTCTACGGCCACCGTCCCTACCCGGACCACCGAATCCGTCTCGGATGAAAAAACGGTGTTGAATGCCGTTTCCTCTGCCGATCTGGTCAAGCTCGGCTCCTCGCCTCTGCCCTGGGCAAACACATCGACGGGAAGCGCCGGTGTCGTTTCCGAGATTCACGAGGTCAATCTCAACAGTCAGGTTTGCCGCCAGTTTCTGACAACCCGCCATTCCTATGAAGGAATTGCGCGCATGCGCGGCAATGCGTGCCTTGTCGGTACGGAATGGACCATGACCTCGTTTGCACCGCAGACGAACTGAACAATCCGCCAACATAGCCAGACGCTTACATTGGGTTAAGCTTAATGCGGTTTTCACTTTTCGCTTAAAAGCATCTTTAGAAACTCAGCCTCTATCGTCGCTCTCAACATCGCGGACTGCTGTTTTGGCCCAATGGAACCGGAACGGCAAAATGCGAGTTGGATGGAGGAATGCTCGTGCCTGGCGCGAGCCTTTGCAGCGAACCGGTGGCGAAAGATGCGTGACCCTTATTCCCTTCTCGGCGTCAAGAGAGACGCAGGAGCCGACGAGATCAAGGCAGCATGGCGATCCAAGGCGAAATCGCTGCATCCGGATCATAACCAGGACGACCCGCTGGCAGCGAAGCGCTTTTCAGAAGTCGGCCAGGCCTATGATCTGTTGAAAGATCCCGAGCGCAGACGCCGCTTCGACCAGAGCTTCGACACTCAACAAACGATCATGCAGCAGCGCGAAGCCGCAAGGCAGGCGGAAGAACGGGCCAAGGCGGCCCGCGCGCGCGCTGAAGCGGTGATGGAGGAACTTGCCCGCGCCAATGCCCAGCGCGCGCAGGCACAAGCCCAGCAACAGGCCCAGCAACAGGCCCAGCAACAGGCAGGTGCCGCATCAGAACCGGCTGAAGACATGGTCGAGCGCATTTTTGGCAGCGGCGCCCAGCGAGCCGCGGCGGGCGGCGGCGGTTCCTATCGCGCCCAGCAGCAATCCAGTGCACGGAAAGGGCAGAATTCAGCCAATCAGCAGGCGGGCCAGCAATCGTCCGGACCAAAACCCAATACGCAGCAACAGTCACAGGCTTCTTCCGGAGCCAAGGCTGCCGACCCCTCACAGGATCAGGCCAACAAAGTCGAACCGGAGGAAAAGCCGGAAGCGCCCAAGCCTGCGACCCCTCTTCCGCTTCAGGCCCTCGAACTCATTTCAACCCTGGTTCGCCGTATTCGCGGTGAAGTACCGCCGCCGGAAAAAGCGCCCGATCTCACAGTGACGGCGAGCGTGTCGCTTGAGGACCTGCTTGAGCTGAAACCATCGCAGGTAACCCTGTCCGACGAGCGGGAGGTCTGGTTTGCGCTGGAGCCCGGCATGAGCGACGGACACGTGCTGCGCCTCAAGGGCCAGGGCCTGCGTTTGCCGAACATGCAGCGGGGCGATCTCGTGATCACGCTGCAGGTGCGCAAGGACAATCGTTTCCGCCTTGAGGAATTCGATCTCCATACCGTTCTTCCCATAAAGCTCGAAGACGCCGTGCTCGGTGGCGAGGCCGAAGTCGAGACCCCAGGCGGCATTGTTCCCGTATCCATTCCGGCCTGGACCGGCTCCGACCAGACCGCAAGGCTGGAAGGACTGGGATTACAGAAGGAAGACGGCAGCCGCGGTGATCTGGTGGTAGAGTTCCGCGTGCTTCTCTGGGAGAAGCCCGATGACAAGGTTATCGATCTCATGCGGCACATGCGCTACGGATTATTTGTGTAACGGAGATATGACGTTATCCACTGCACGTCCGGCGACAAAGGCCCGTCATGGTCTCGAAATTGCAGTCATATTTGCTCAGCATGCCTGAATGCACGCCGTGTTACGGAAGCTTACAGGAGATGATCTGCCTTGTGCTTGAACCCGCGGGCGGCCTATGCCATAGGCAAACTCGAAATTAGCTTAGGGGATACCGTATGGCTCAGGCAACCGGCCTCATGGCAGGCAAACGTGGCGTTATCATGGGTGTTGCGAACAATCGTTCCATCGCCTGGGGTATCGCAAAGGCCATTCATGCGCAGGGCGGCGAAATCGCACTAACCTATCAGGGCGATGCGCTGAAGAAGCGCGTCGAGCCGCTGGCCGACGAAATCGGCGCGATCCTGGCGGGCCACTGTGATGTCTCTGACGAAACGACAATCGATGCCGTTTTTGATCATATCGAAAAGGTCTGGGGCAAGATCGACTTCATCGTCCACGCAATTGGATTTTCCGACAAGGACGAACTGACGGGTCGTTACGTTGATACGACGCCGGAAAACTTTGCCAAGACGATGCAGATCTCCGTCTATTCGTTTACGTCGGTCGCACGTCGCGCTGAAAAGCTGATGACAGATGGCGGCTCGATGTTGACGCTCACCTATTACGGCGCCGAAAAGGTCATGCCGAACTACAACGTCATGGGCGTTGCCAAGGCGGCTCTCGAGGCGAGCGTGAAGTATCTGGCGGTCGACCTCGGACCGAAGAACATCCGCGTCAATGCCATTTCGGCCGGTCCGATCAAGACGCTGGCAGCTTCGGGCATCGGCGATTTCCGCTATATCCTGAAGTGGAACGAGTACAACGCGCCTCTGCGCCGGACGGTAACGATCGAGGAAGTGGGCGATGTCGGCCTCTACATGCTGTCCGACCTGTCGCGTTCGGTCACGGGCGAAGTTCACCATGCTGACAGCGGCTATCATGTCATCGGCATGAAGGCTGTCGACGCACCGGATATCTCGGTCGTCAAGGATTGAGTCGTCTTACCCGGCAACAGACGGAGCACGTGCTTTGCTGATCTACATGATCCGCCATGGTCAGACCGACTGGAATGCCGAAGGGCGATTGCAAGGCCAAAAGGATATTGGCCTGAATGACACAGGGCGGGCTCAGGCCCGCCTGAACGGGCACACCTTGCGCGACCTTCTGGGCCCAGAGGCGCCGCATTTCGACTATGTGTCCTCCCCGCTTGGCCGCACCCGCGAAACCATGCAGTTGGCGCGAACTGAAATGGGCCTCGATCCCATGGCCTATCGCACCGATGAGCGGTTGGTGGAGCTTTCCTTCGGAGACTGGGAGGGTCATACGCTGGACGACATCCGTGCCGTGGCGCCGGATCGCCTCAAGGCACGCTCCCGCCATAAGTGGTCCTTCATTCCACCGGGCACTGACGCGGAAAGCTATGAGATCCTGTCATGGCGCGTCGGCGCCTGGCTGCAAACCGTAACCCAGCCCACAGTCTGTGTTGCCCATGGCGGCGTTGTTCGCTCCATCCTGAAACTCGTGGGAGGATGGGACGAGATGGAAGCCGCGAAATGCGACATTCCGCAGGACAAGGTGCTGATCATAGACCGCGATGCGGGCAAGGCGCAGTGGTACGCACAATAGAACGGAATTCGATCTGATTGAATCAGATCGGCACTCTATCTGTATGTTTGTCACGCATAACTTTCTCGATCCTCGTTTCACTCCGGTCGGATTATGCTGTAAACGGGAAGCGAACAGGCCGTTACTGTCTGACCTGCAAGTCGTCGATCATCCGGTTTCCGCCGACCACCGTGTAAAAGACGACGACCTTCACACCTGACTTCAACCCGTCGAAGTTGAATTCTTCCGGTACCTTGTAGGTTTTGCCGTCATCAAGCGTGATGGAAAGCTTCTTTGTATCAACGGCCTTGATCGTGGCTTCGACATCCATGCTTTGAGCGGAACTGGCCAGGGGCGACAGGATGCTGGCAGTGGCGAGGAGAGCCGCAATCAGGAGACGCATGGAGATATTGCTTTCATTAACGGATCGAGTGTCTTGTTTCGACACATAATTTTCTGCCAGATTGTGGCGAAATTCGACCCCGATGATGACGATTTCCGGCTTCTTCCACAGATCACAAAACGCGATCCGGTGCTCCAGGTGGCGATATGATGCTTTATACCGCAGCATCCGTCAAACTTGCTTCGAGGCGATGATGTTCTGACGATTTACCACAGTGGAAAACAAGAAATCACAGGGCAGTTAATGCTGTTCATCTAAAGCAGAAAATTAACTCGCGCCCCTTAGTTTTGATCCCAATGGTTGTAGAACAGGATGACATGGCTGGTGCGGTTTCTCTCTTCACTCACTATTTTCAAGCGGGAGAGCCCTCAATTTCTGACGCGGCGTACGCCGCTTGCCATGGCTTTTGTCATGGTCATCGGGATCATAGCGCTCGGACTCGTCATCGATCTTGAGCGCACATCGCGGCATCAGGCCGAATTGCGCGAGTCGGCTGAACATTCTCTCGCCGACCTCCTGCAGAAAATCGACGGACATTTGCGCAGAGATCTGATGATTGCCGATAACCTGGCGAATGTCTTGCGGTATAAATCTCGTTTTTCCCCTGTACAACTGAATGACGAGGCGCGATCCGCTCTGCAGATGAACGGTCACATTCGCGCAATTGCGGTTGCGCCGGACAACAGGCTCAGTCATATCCTGACCCGCGACGGCACCATCGATCTGTCGAGCAGTCAGCCGCACTCGGACCAACAGAACCTGCACCTGAAAATTCTGGCTCGACAATTGGGCGAGCTTTCCCCGACGCAGGAGCCAATACTCCTGCCTGATCCGGAACAGGGCGTCCTCAACCTTGCGGTTCCCGTGCCGGGTGCAGACGAGCAATCGTGGGGATCACTGATTCTCCTGATCGACCGCAATGCATTTCTGTCGGACGTGGGCCTTGATGCCCCATCCTCCAGCGTTTCCCTGCAGCACGCCGAAAGCACCCACTCCCTTCATGTTTCCATCGAGCATCGCGGTCTGAATGGTACGTCGCCGATCACGGGGAAACCGCATGCCGGAGATATCCTTGCTCTGTCGGGCCAAGTGGACCTGTTCGGAACGGGCCATTGGCACATCCGCGCGATCCCACAGTCGGGCTGGGACGCTGCTCCCGAAGATCTGGTTCCTTTTCGCATCTTCCTGACGCTGACAGGCTTGGCGGTCATCATTCCGATCATCGTCGCAGCCTTCCTGATCGGCGAGCGCAACCGCAATATCCAGATGCTGAAGGCACGTGAGGCCAATCTCCTGGAGTTGTCGCAGCGTTTCAACCTCGCCATGGAAACCTCCAATATCGGCATCTGGGAGGTTAAGGCGGATAATCATCTTATCTGGGACGAGCGGGCAGCCATCTTGCACGGAAAGAACCCCGATATGGAGGCCAACAGGCTTGAGGAATGGCTGGATCTGATCGTGCCGGACGATCTTGCCGCGGCAGAAGCCCATTTCTTCACGACGATCTGCTCTTCGGAGCCCTGTACGAATATCTACCGCATCCGTACCGCACAGGGCGAGATCCGCTATCTGCGATCGGCGGGCGCAAGCTACCGCAAGAGCGACCTGACGACCCACACGACGGGCATCGTCTGGGATGTCACCTCCGACATGATGGTCAACAAGACGCTGCTCGAAGCCAAGGCCGACAGCGACATCAAGAATGCCGAACTGGAACTGGCGCTTGACGAGCTTTCCAATCGTGAACAGGAACTGGAAGAGCTTTCAACGCGTCTCAACCTGGCGCTTGCCTCCTACAATTGCGGCATATGGGAATCCGTTCCGAGCGGCGGTGGCGAATTGTGGGACGAGCGCATGTGCCAGCTTTACGGCATTCCCTACACAGGACGCGTCATCAGCCACGAAACCTGGATCGACATGATCCATCCCGATGACCGGTTCATGGCTCGTCCGCTGATCGGCATGTTGCCCAATGATCTTTCTGCAGCGCCGCTAACGGTGCGCGTGCCGCAACCCGATGGAACAAGCCGCTATGTGCGCTCCATCGGCAAGACGCATGTCATGCGTGACGGTTCCACCAAGCTGGTCGGCATCGCCTTTGACGTGACCGGCGACATGCTGATGACGCAACAACTGCAGGCCGCCAAGCGCGAGGCCGAGGCCAAGAATGTGGAACTGGAACTGGCGAAGCACCGCATCGAGCACAATGCGCTGCATGATCCGCTGACCGGGCTGGCCAATCGCCGCAAGCTGGACATGGAACTGGATGCGCTGACGCAGAAGAGCCACAGCGAGCGAACCCATATCTCAATCCTCCATCTCGATCTCGACCGCTTCAAGCAGATCAACGATACTCTGGGGCACGCGGCCGGGGACGCCATGCTGGTTTATGCCGCCAAGATATTGACCCGCAGTGTTCGCGCCGATGATATCGTTGCACGTATTGGCGGGGATGAATTCGTTATCCTGGTGCAGGGAACCAGCGACCCGGATGTCGTGGCCGAGCTCTCCAGCCAAATTATTACAGAAATTCGCCAACCGCTCGATTATGACGGCTTTTCTTGCCGATGCGGCGTTTCCATCGGCATCGCGCAGGCCAGCGGAACCCGTATCGATGGGCGCAAGATGCTGGTCAATGCGGATATTGCGCTCTACCGGGCGAAAAATCTTGGCCGTAACCGCTTCGAATTCTTCACGCAGAACCTGCAGTCGGAGATCATTACCCAGAAGAGAACAGCCGATGAGCTTCTGACAGCCATTGAGGAACAGCAGTTCGTGACCTGGTACCAGCCGCAATTCTGTGCAAACAGCATGAAGCTTACCGGCGTGGAAGCCCTCGTGCGGTGGCGTCATCCGCATCGCGGCATTCTGGCGCCGGATGCATTCCTGGGCATTGCCGAAGACCTGAACGTGACTGCGACACTCGACCAGATCGTTCTCGAAACCGTTCTCAAGGATCAGATGCGGTGGGCGGCCGTCGGGATCGACGTGCCGAAGGTATCGGTCAACGTGTCTTCCAAGCGTCTCAAGGACGAAGGCCTCATCGAAACGCTGAAAACACTCCAGATCACGCCCGGACGTATCTCTTTCGAACTGATTGAATCGATCTTCCTCGATGAAAGCGAGGACTGCGTGACCGCCAATCTGGAGCGCATCAAGGCGCTTGGGATCGACATCGAGATCGACGACTTCGGGACGGGGCATACCTCGATCGTCAGCTTGCTGAAACTCAGGCCCAAGCGCTTGAAGATCGACCGCCAACTCGTGATGCCGATCCTGGAGTCCCGTCAGGAGCTGACGCTCGTACGCGCGATCATTGACATCGCCAAATCGCTTGGGGTTGAGACAGTGGCTGAAGGCGTGGAGACCATGCAGCACGCCAAGATGCTTCGGGACATGGGCTGCGACCTGTTGCAGGGTTACGCCTTCTCGCGTCCCCTACCCTTCGAGAATTTCAGCACAATGGCACTGGCAGGCTTCCAGAAGGCCAGTTGATCCAGACAGGTCTAATGCATGTCGCGCTCAACCGAATTCGGTTGAGCGGAACGAACATGCATCAATTTAAAGTCTTACAGCGTCGTTCGCGCGTTCAATCGAACGCGCCGCGCTGTAGGACCGGCGAACGGATTGCCCGATAAAAGGGCTTTCCTCGTGCAGGTCTTTTCAACTATGACAAACCCGATTTCAAAGGGAGCGGCTCTTCGCCGCCGAATGGTCGGGTCTCATGTCGCACAACACATTTGGTCATCTCTTCCGCGTTACAACCTGGGGTGAAAGCCATGGTCCCGCGCTTGGCTGTGTGGTGGACGGCTGCCCTCCCGGCATCACCTTCACGCTCGATGATCTGCAAATCTATCTCGACAAGCGCAAACCCGGCCAATCCCGTTTCGTGACGCAGCGCCGCGAAGACGATATCGTGAAGGTGCTCTCGGGTGTCATGATCGCCGAGGACGGGTTGACAATGACCACGACGGGCACGCCGATCTCCATGCTGATCGAAAACACCGATCAGCGTTCAAAGGATTATGGCGATATCGCCCGCCGCTATCGCCCTGGCCATGCCGACTTTGCCTATGACGTGAAATACGGCATTCGCGACTATCGCGGCGGCGGTCGCTCATCTGCCCGCGAAACCGCAGCACGTGTGGCAGCGGGTGCGCTCGCCCGCAAGATCATTCCCGGCGCGACCATCCGCGGGGTGCTGACCCAGATCGGCAAGCACAAGATCAATCGTGACAACTGGGACTGGTCGCAGGTCGATCAGAACCCGTTCTTCTGCCCGGACGCTGCCATGGTGCCCGTGTGGGAAGAGTATCTCGATGGCATCCGCAAATCCGGTTCCTCCATCGGTGCGGTCATCGAAGTGGTGGCCGAAAATGTGCCGGCCGGTCTTGGCGCGCCTCTCTATTCGAAGCTCGATCAGGATATCGCCTCGCTGCTGATGTCGATCAATGCGGTGAAGGGTGTCGAGATCGGCGAAGGCTTTGCCTCTGCCGAATTGAGCGGCGAGGAAAATGCCGACGAAATGCGCATGGGCAATGATGGCAAGCCGCTTTTCCTCTCCAACCATGCAGGCGGTATTCTGGGCGGCATTTCCACCGGCCAGCCCATTATTGCCCGCTTCGCCGTAAAGCCGACTTCCTCGATTCTGACGGAGCGCCAGTCTATCGACGCCGATGGCAACAACGTGGATGTGCGCACCAAGGGCCGTCACGACCCTTGCGTGGGCATTCGCGCCGCCCCTATTGGTGAAGCCATGGTGGCCTGCGCGATTGCAGACCACTTCCTGCGTGATCGCGGCCAGACGGGCAAGCAGCGCGACTAATTATTTCACTGCGGTTACCGTCCAACGATCATCGACATGCCGAGCGAGCGCGGCGCGGTTTCACTGAAGCCATATTGCTCGTACAGGCGGTTTGCGGGTACATCGGCAATCAGGCTGACATAGGCCGTTTCCGGCAGGTTCTCCCGGATGTAATCGGTCAACGCACCCATGATCTTCTTGCCTAAGCCCTGCCCCTGATGGGCGGGGTCGACGGCAATATCGGTGATCTGAAAAAAGCAGCCGCCATCACCGATGATGCGGCCCATGCCGATAACGTCCTTGCCGTGGCAAACAGAGACGCCGAAAATCGTGCCCTTCAGGCCGATGCGTGAAGCCTCTTCGGAAAATGGCGTCAGGCCCGAAATCTTCCGCAGCCGCATGTAATCGGCAAGTTCGGGAGTGCGCAGTTCCACGCTATAGCCATTCATATCAGTCCTTCCCTCAATCATTGGCCAACCAGCGATCGGCATACTCCACGCGTTCCACTCCGGTAAAACGAGCAAGCCGTACAAGCTCTGCGTTCAGGCGCTCCAGTCGTCCGGTGGACGGTTTGACGCCCGGCTCCAGCCACAAACGCTTGACGCCAAGAACGCTTGTCTTTCGATCCGCCTTCATATCTATGCGACCAATCATGCGGTCCCCCTCCAGCAAGGGGAAGACATAGTAGCCGTATTGCCGCTTGGGTTCGGGCACGAATATCTCGATGCGATAGAAGAAACCGAACAGTCTCTCGGCACGGTTCCGGTCCCGCAGCAGTGGATCGAACGGTGACAGGACGCGGATGCGCTGCGGCGGTGCCGGCGGCTCAAGCAGCGAGGATAGCTGTTCCTTCAGCGCGAAGGATGGGCGTGGGGAACCATCGACGCTGCTGATCGATACGGCTTGCAATTCCTCGCGGTGGCTATCCACCCAGATTTTCGCCTCCTGCGGGGAAACCAGCGCCCAGAAGGCGGCGATCTCTCCATGTGTCGCAAAACCAAGCCGGGAAAGCGCCGAGCGACAGGCCCAATCCACAAATTCATCGTGGCTTACCTCTGGCTCATAATGATGAGGCGGGATTACGCGCTCGGCCAGATCATAGACCTTCTGGAAGTTCTCCCGCCGCGCGATGGCGAGCTTGCCCGTATGCCACAAAAATTCGAGCGCGGTTTTCGATGGATGCCAGTTCCACCAGCCACCAGCTTTATGATCCTGCGCCTTCACATCCCGCGACATCGTGGCTCCCAGCGTGCGTATGCGCTGATAGGTTTCCTCGAAAGCGCGATCGAACCCCTCTCCCTGCCACTTGGCCCAGTTCTCCATGATCTTCGCCTCGCGGCGGACAAAGCGATGCTTCCAATAGGGAAAGAAGGCGGATGGAATGACCGAAGCATCATGCGTCCAGTGCTCGAACAGGCTTCTTTCTTTCTCCAGCAGGTGCGCCAGATCCTCTCGCCGATAGGTCTGGTTGCGGGAGAAAAGGATCTGGTGATGCGCGCGCTCCACCGTCTGGACGCTATCGACCTGAACAAAACCGATTGTCTCGATCAATTCCTGCAGGCCCTTGGGCCCAAGCGCACGGTTTGGCGCTGCGGCAAGGCCCTGCCGTTCCAGAAACATTCGCCGTGCACGCTCGTTTTCGATCAGAATCGTCATAAACCGCACGCTAGCGCCTGTTCTTGTTTTGTTCAATGCGGCTTGCAGATTTTTCCGCCTTCAGACAGGCATTCCCCTGATCGATGCTGGAGGTTATAGAGACTGCGGAAACGGATAGAGGCCTTCACGGTTGCGCATTCAACTTGAAAACGTGGGTTTGAGCTTTGGAGAACGGGTGGCGCTTCATACGCTTTCGCTTGAGCTGAGCGAACACCGGATTGGCGTGATCGGCCTCAACGGGTCCGGCAAAACGAGCTTTGCGCGGCTCATTGCGGGTCTGGCAAGGCCAACCGCTGGCAGGGTTCTGCTGGATGGACTGGATACGGTCGAGCAGGCAAAGGCACTTGAAGGGCGCACAGGGTTCATTTTTCAAAACCCCGGCAACCAGATCATTCTGCCAATCATCGAGGATGACATTGCGCTGGGCCTGAAAAGCCGGGGCGTAGATGGGGCTGACCTGACGCAGCGCGTTTCGGCTGCGCTCAACCGGTTCGGCATCGAGGATCTGGCCAGACGCAGACCACACGAGTTGTCCGGCGGGCAATTGCAGCTCGCGGCGCTGGCCGCCGTAACGGTGACGGAACCGGATCTTATTCTGTTCGACGAGCCGACCAATCAACTGGATCTGCGCAATCGGGCCATCGTCAAGGACACAATTGCCAACCTGCCGGAACAGGCCGTTATTGTTTCCCACGATCTGGATCTGGTCGCCGGCTTCGAGCGCGTGCTGGTATTCCATGAGGGACGGCTTGCCTTTGATGGCTGGGGGCATGAGGCCCTCCGCTTCTATCGCGAGCTGGCCGGATGCTGAACAGCCTGCACATCGAGGGCGCAAGCTGGCTTCACCGGATGGGAACCGGCTGGAAGCTTTTCGCGCTGTTCGTAATCAGTCTCGCGCTCACACTGATCGACAACCTACCGGTGCTGGCAGGCGCACTCTTTGCATCGCTGATTGTTGCGCGCAGTATCGGCATGAAGGAAAGGATGCTGTGGCAGAGAACCAAGCCGGTGCTCTTGACTATTGCCTTTCTTGCGCTTGTCAACATGGTGCTCCTGTCACCGCGCGACGGTCTGGTCATTCTTCTTCGCCTGCCTGCCATCCTGTTTTTTGCCAGCGCGGTGACGGCCAGCACATCCCTGTCAGCCTTTATCGATTGCCTGACGCGCGCCGCCATGCCGCTGGAGAAAATGGGCCTGTTGCGCGCTGCGGATCTGGGATTGGCGCTCGGTCTCGTCTTGCGTTTCGTGCCGGAAATTCATGAGCGCTATCGCGCCTTGAGGGATGCGCATCAGGCGCGTGGAATCCCGGTCAAATTGCATCGTCTGCTCGGTCCGCTGATCATTTCAACGCTGAAGGATGCGGATAGCATTGCTGATGCGATTGACGCGCGCGGCATTCGAGGCCAGAAAAGCCGCCATTAATCTTTCTTTAAAGAGGCGCTCCGCCTCGACAGGAGTTTTCATGTCCACCAGAGATCTCGTGCTTGCGGCGCTGTTTACAGCCATCATAGTTGTTCTTGGCCTCATTCCGCCGGTTCCGCTGGCCTTTCTGCCGGTACCGATCACCGCGCAGTCCATGGGTGTCATGCTGGCGGGCTGCATCATCGGTGCCACGCGCGGCGCTCTGGCCTATGTTCTGCTGGTCGTGCTGGTGGCGGTCGGTCTGCCGGTCCTGTCCGGCGGTCGCGGCGGACTTGCCGTCCTCATGGGGCCGACGGCAGGCTACATCTTCGGCTGGATTGTCGGCACCTTCGTCACTGGCCTTCTCGCCCAGCGTCTCGTCAGCGAGAGCCAGCCTGCGCTTCGCCAGATGGCGGGTTTCCTGATTGCGGGCGTCGTGGGCGGAATCGTGGTCGTCTATGCCATCGGCATGCCCTGGCTGAGCTTCATTACCGGCACGCCATTCGACAAGGTCGTCACCGGCTCGGTCGTCTTCCTGCCCGGCGACATCCTGAAGGCTGTGATCGCATCGCTGGCGGCGCGCGCCGTCATGGTCGGTTACCCGCTCCTGCCACAGCGGGCCTGAGTTTCCTCAATCGAGGAAGCGATACAGCCAATCACGCAGCTCTTCGGAAAGCGGTGCCGGTGCGCCGCTTTGCCGGTCGCAGGCGCTCCAGATGATTTCGGCCTCCGCCACCGGCTCGGTGCCGCGGTGCATCAGGACGGAAAAGCCCGCTGAGCGACCGCCGATCTTGCTGACGCGTACCGTCGTTTCAATGCGATCGCCAAAGCGCACTGCCCGCAGAAGATTGCAGCTGACCTTTGAGACATAGAAGGCCGGATCGGTGTCCAGCGGCTCACGCTGGTCCCAGAAGCGGGCGAGCGCCTCTTCCGCATGAATGATATAGGCTGCGCTGAACATTTCGCCGCGCATACCGACATCACGAAACGGCACCTCGAAGGCCTGCCGGTTATTGATCTGTTTAGCCGTCATTCTGCCCCTCAACCGGTTGCCCGGCCTTCCACCCCTTTAATGCCATTAAAGAGCACGGATGCCCTGCCCACAAGCAGGAAGCGGTGGGTGGTCAGAGCAGACGGCTTGAAATCTCATCACATATGAGCCATTTCGGTGACGCCCGCCTTTTTGGTTGAAGCGGCAGGAGGCCGAGTGCATGACGACCCGCCTGTACGAAAACAAGATTTTCCTCGAACACAATACGCCTGAAGGCCATCCTGAACGCGCCGACCGGCTGCGCTCTCTGGCACTGGCGCTGGAGCACCCGAATTTCGAGCGTCTGGAGCGTGTTCAGGCACCGCAAGCCAACGAAGATTTCGTTCTGTTGGCGCATCCGGAAGAGCATCTTTACTCAGTCATGCGCGAGATTCCCGAAGAGGAAGGCCGCATCCGCCAGATCGAGGCGGATACCCATGTCAGCCAGAAAAGCCTGCAGGCCGCACTGACCGGCATTGGCGGCGCGATTGCTGCGGTGGATGACGTGTTCAACGGCAAGGTCGACAATGTATTCGTTGCCTCCCGCCCTCCCGGCCATCATGCAGAAAAATCCAAGGCCATGGGCTTTTGCCTGTTCAACAATGTCGCCATTGCTGCACGCCATGCGCAAAAGACCTATGGTGTGGAGCGCGTTGCGATCGTGGACTGGGACGTTCACCACGGGAACGGCACACAGGACATTTTCTGGGACGATCCGAACGTGCTGTTCTGTTCCACCCACCAGATGCCGCTTTACCCCTGGAGCGGAGAACTCAGCGAAACCGGTGCGCACAACAATATCATCAACGCACCGCTGGAGCCGCATGCGGCGGGCGATCATTTCCGCGAGGCGTTTTCGACCCGCGTGTTGCCTGCCCTACACAATTTCCGTCCGGATTTCCTGTTGATATCTGCCGGTTTCGACGCGCATCACCGCGATCCGCTGGCGCAGATCAATCTGGTGGGCGATGATTTCGATTGGGCGACGGGGCGCTTGATGGAAGTTGCCGGACGCTATGCGGGCAACCGCCTCGTGAGCCTGCTGGAAGGCGGCTATGATCTTGAAGGGCTGGCAGAATCCGCCGGACTTCACATTTGCAGACTGATGAAGGGTTGAGGATGAGCGACAGCGCAGCAAATCAGGATGTGGGCAGCCTGAGCTTCGAAAAGGCAGTTGCAGAGCTGGAGGGCATTGTAACCCGGCTGGAACGTGGCGACGTGGCACTCGACGAGTCGATCGCGATATACGAGCGCGGCGAAGCCCTGAAGAAGCATTGCGAGACGCTTCTCAATGCGGCGGAGAACCGGATCGAAAAAATCCGTCTCGATCGTGCAGGCAAGCCGCAGGGTGTGGAGCCTCTCGACGGGGAATAATCGCAGACCGCGAGGGAACCCGAAGAAGGCTCCCGCCGTTCTCGGGCCATGGCAAGAGATACCGGACCCCGCGCCCGCAAGGGCATGATCAGCTTTGTTTTGACCATATTTTTCGTGGCCCTTGTTTTGGCCGCGATTTACATGATCGGCTTCACGCCCGGCGAAACGAATTGATCGGCGTCACCTGACCTGCGTGACACGATGGTCGATGGCGTTCAGGGCCCTGTCGACATGACCCTCGAACACCAATGTCTGTTCGTCCTGCACCAGCGATATCGCTGGCTGACCGTTCAGCCTCACATGCAACGACTGTGACAACCCTTCCTCGACACCGCCCGTCAGGAGATCGTAGAAGCGGTTGCCGGGGCCGGTGATGGCAACCGGCATGTCGCCCGCAAGACTAAGCACGCGCGACAGCCCCTGCCCCAGCGCCAAGCCTGCCTGACGAAAGGCATATTGCGCCATGCGATTGCCTTGACGGGCCGACTGGGCAATCTTTTCCATTTCCGCAAGCGGAACGAACTTGGCGGGAATCGTATTTGGCGGCACCTGGAAGGCCAGGCGCAGGATGCCGTAAAAGCCGGCCGATGCCTCGATACAGCCATAGGCGCCGCAACGACAGAGCCGGTTATCTGGAGCGTTCAGCATATGCCCGAAATTCGGAGCGGTCGTCATGATTTCGCCTGCCTCCATGCGCGCAATACCCAGGCCGATGCTGTGGCCGAGCGACAGGGCAACAAGCCCGTTCGGTGGCATTTCCGATCTTGACGATTGACGCCGTGCCAAGGCCTGAACCACAAGCAGGGTTTCATTGCTGAGCGACAGATGACAATTGGGATAGGCATCGGCCAGCACGGAAAAATCCACCTCTTCCCGGCCCAGGACAGGCGACCAGACGAGCCTGCCGATCTCCGACTCCACGATGCCCTTGCTGCTCAATGAGAGCTGGCTGAAAGCCTCTGGCGAAAGCTTTGAGCGTCCCAGAAGCCTCGCAAGCGATGCGGCGATATCTTGTAGAAGCGGACCGGCCCTTGCGACGTTGACATCCCGGACCGTGCTGAACCGGTCGATCAGTTTGCCGCGGTAATCGGAAAGCGCATAATGCAGGGCATCTGAGGAAATCTGTACCGAAACCGCATAGGCAAATCCGGCAGCCCGCTCAAACAAGACACGGGGCCGCCCTCGCCCACTGGGCGCGCTCTGCTCCTGCCGTTCGATGGCACCTGTCTTCTCCAGATCGACCGTCACTGCCGTCACGGTGGCCGAAGCCAAACCCGTAAGTTCCGAAAGCTCCGTATGGGAAAGCGCGCCCTTTAGCCGCAGTACGCCAAGCACGGCCAGCATGTTCTGGCGGCGCAGAAGCTCGGTTCCTGGCTTGGCAGCCAACGAACGCTGGCCCGATGGCAGATCTATGGATGGCGTGGCTTTCATCCACATGATTTCGCACTCAACTACTCAAAAAGGGCTGTTGACACCCTGCACTCCATCTGCCAGATATTTTCTCGACTGTCGAGAAAAACAATTTCCAGCATGGGAGCAGGGATTGTCGACGGTATTCGGGCGGGGGAGGAACGGGCCTGAAAGGTCCGGGCGCTGCCGCGTATTCACTCGGGAGGTTTTAATGAAATCAGTTCTCAAGCTGATGGCCGCTGCGGCTGTCATCACCGCCGTACACGCTCCGGCTTTCGCCAAGGATCTCGTGGTTGGCGTATCCTGGTCCAACTTCCAGGAAGAGCGTTGGAAGACTGACGAAGCAGCGATCAAGAAGGCGCTCGAGGCCGCTGGCGCGAAGTATATTTCTGCTGACGCCCAGACATCTGCCGCAAAGCAGCTGACCGACATCGAAAGCCTGATCTCGCAGGGCGCCAACGCCCTTATCGTGCTGGCACAGGATTCGTCCGCCATCGGCCCGGCCATTGAAAAGGCAACCAACGAAGGTATTCCGGTCATTGGCTATGACCGCCTGATCGAAAACCCGAAGACCTACTACATCACCTTCGACAACAAGGAAGTCGGTCGTCTGCAGGCAAAGGAAGTCTTCAAGGTCAAGCCACAGGGCAATTACGTGTTCATCAAGGGCGGCTCCACCGACCCGAACGCAGATTTCGTCTTCTCCGGTCAGCAGGAAGTGCTGAAGGAAGCTATTGCTTCCGGCAAGGTGAAGAATGTCGGTGAAGCCTATACCGATGGCTGGAAGCCGGAAATTGCCCAGAAGAACATGGAGCAGTTCCTGACCAAGAACAGCAACAAGGTCGATGCAGTCGTTTCCTCGAACGACGGTATGGCCGGTGGCGTTGTGGCCGCTCTCGAAGCGCAGGGTCTTGCCGGTTCCGTTCCGGTCTCCGGTCAGGATGGCGACAAGGCTGCTCTGAACCGCATCGCGCTCGGCACGCAGACTGTCTCCGTCTGGAAGGACAGCCGCGAGCTCGGCAAGAAGGCCGGCGAAGTGGCTGTTGCTCTCGCAAAGGGCACCAAGATGGAAGCTCTTCCGGGCACGCAGAAGTTCAAGGGCGGCGCCAAGGGCGTTGAAATGAACTCCGTATTCCTGACACCGATCGCCATCACCAAGGACAACCTGAACATCGTTCTCGATGCTGGCTGGATCTCCAAGAAGGAGCTTTGCCAGGGTGTAAAGGCCGGTTCCGTGAAGGTCTGCAGCTAAGCTCGGACTTTAGAAGTCGATCATCGGCAACAAAAGTTCCGCAAGGGACGTCGCAGCACAACTGCGGCGTCCTTCGCTCGCGGAGGCTTGCCGACAAGAAGAGGGAGTTCAAGGCTTATGACGGATCAAACCATTCCGGTCGCCATCAAACCCGCCAGTGGCGCTCGCGCGGCACCCGGCAACCCGCTCAAGCGCTTCTTCCAGGCCACGGAAATCGACACGCGCCTTCTGGGCATGGTCGTGGCGATGCTGCTGATCTGGCTGGGTTTCCACGTTCTGTCGGACGGCCTGTTCCTGACATCGCGCAACCTCTGGAACCTTTCGGTTCAGGCAGCCTCCGTTTCCGTCATGGCAACGGGCATGGTGCTGGTCATTGTGACGCGCAACATCGACCTCTCTGTCGGCTCGATCCTTGGCTTCGTCGGCATGATCATGGCTGTCACGCAAACAAAGTTTCTGCCCGTATGGCTGGGCTATGATCATCCGCTGACATGGATTCTGGCGCTGAGCATCGGCATCGCTCTCGGTGCGGCCATCGGTGCCTTTCAGGGTGCTATCATCGCCTTCCTCAACGTCCCTTCCTTTATCGTCACACTCGGCGGTCTGCTGGTCTGGCGTGGGGCGGCATGGATGGTGACGAGCGGCGCGACCGTTGCACCCATGGACACGAAATTTCGCCTGATGGGCGGCGGTGCAGATGGCTCCATCGGTGCGACGGCCAGCTGGATCGTCGGCGTCATCGCCTGTGTTTTCATCGTGTTGTCCATCCTGCATTCGCGCAAACAACGCAAGCGCTTCGGCTTTCCGCTGAAGCCAATCTGGGCCGAATTCTTTGTCGGTATAGCCAGCTGCGGCATCGTTCTCGGCGCGGTGAAAGTGCTCAACAGCTATTACATGCCGGTCAATCTGGCGCGGCGCTATGCGGAAGAGCATGGCATTGCCTGGCCGGAAAATGGCCTCGATATTCCGCTCGGCATCGCCATTCCTGTTCTCATTGCGCTCAGCATTGCCATCGGCATGAACTTCCTGACGAACCGCACGCGCTTTGGCCGCTACGTCTTCGCTATCGGTGGCAACCCGGAAGCAGCAGAACTGGCCGGTATCAAGACCCGCTGGGTAACCGTTCGCCTGTTTGCCCTGATGGGAGCGCTCTGCGCCATCGCAGCCGCCATTTCCACCGCACGCCTCAACGCCGCTACCAATGCGCAAGGCACGCTGGACGAGCTTTACACCATTGCCGCGGCCGTTATCGGCGGCACCTCGCTGGCCGGTGGCGTGGGCACCATTGCCGGTGCGGTTCTCGGCGCGCTGGTCATGCAATCGCTGAATTCCGGCATGGTTCTGCTCGGCATGGATGCGCCCTTGCAGAGCATCGTGATCGGCATGGTGCTGGTGCTGGCGGTCTGGCTTGACACCATCTATCGCGCAAGAGCCCGCTAGAAGGAGCAGGAAAAATGACGCAAAACAAAACACCTCTGGTGGAAATGCGCAACGTTTCCATCTCCTTCGGCGGCATTCACGCGGTCGATGGCGCTTCGGTGGATCTCTTCCCCGGCGAAGTCGTGGCTCTTCTCGGCCACAACGGTGCGGGCAAATCCACCCTCATCAAGATCCTCTCCGGCGCCTATCGGCGTGATTCCGGCGAGATCCTCATCAATGGCGAAGCGGCGGACATCAACAATCCACGCGATGCCAAGAAATACGGCATCGAGACCATCTACCAGACGCTCGCCGTTGCCGACAACGTCGATGCCGCCGCCAACCTCTATCTCGGCCGCGAGCTTCGCACGCCCTGGGGCACGCTGGACGATGTGGCGATGGAAGCCAAGGCGCGCGAAGTCATGGGCCGCCTGAACCCGAACTTCCAGCGCTTCAAGGAACCGGTGAAGGCATTGTCCGGCGGTCAACGCCAGTCTGTCGCTATCGCCCGCGCCATTCTGTTCGACGCCCGTATCCTCATCATGGACGAGCCGACGGCAGCACTTGGACCGCAGGAAACGGCGCAAGTTGGCGAGCTGATCACGCAGTTGAAGCGCGAAGGCATCGGCATCTTCCTGATCAGCCACGACATTCATGACGTGTTCGATCTGGCAGACAGGGTGTTCGTGATGAAGAACGGCCGCGTGGTGGGCCATGCGCGTACTGAAGATGTGACCAAGGATGAAGTTCTCGGCATGATCATCCTCGGCAAGGTGCCGCCCGGCGCCACCGCCGGCCCCGGCGCCATGCAGATGGCGTGAGGGTAACATTCTGCAATCGAGCGGCGGGCCAAGTGCCCGCCGTTTTGGTTTCAAGAGCTGTGTTACGGCGTCAGAAAAATGTTTAACCCTTACAGAGATTGGAGGGCTTTCTCATTATGATCCACAATCATATTATACTATTAAATTGAATTTACTCAGATTTTGCATTTTCTAGTTGTGCCTCCAGCGCCGGGAGCTACGCTGCGCCCATGCTTGGATCAATAAGTAATGAATGCTCTTATGTAGATGTACCCAATGTACACTGTCCCAACCAGAAACCTGATATTCGCGGCCTTTGCGACGGCTTATTACGCAATACTTGTTTATGCCTATGCTCATCCGGCTCCATACCGGCATGAGGAAAAGAAGCACGAAGCCATTGTTGCGACGATCAATTACCTGATGAAGCCGAGGCAACTGCGAACAGAGTTCGCACGGAACGAACTTGCGAAGTATCAGGACAATGGGGAGCTTTTTCTTAAAGATTACCCAAAATGTTGCAGCGCCTCTATGTACTATAGAGGTCTTTCGCCTAGTTACTTTGAAAAATTTTCATCAATCTCCAAGGTTTCAACCACACTTGGAACTTATTTCAACATGGAAGATTATGGGGTCTTCATATCAGTTGATGCATTAACATTTTCGTTTGAAGGAGGCGCAGACGTCACAGCAAATGGTTTTATTAGAGATTATTGGGGACCTGTTATAAAGGAAAATAGACCCAAAGCACCGACTTGAATGGATTAGATCGGTGCTCTGACTTTCCGTTTGTGAGGGATAATCTTTTCGATCCCTGCTTCAATTCAGTCGGATCATGCTCTGGAGCCCTCCCTCACCTTCCCCGCAGAACACCGGCCAGCGTGTGGATGTGGGCCGCACCGATGCCGCAGCAGCCGCCGATGAAGCTGGCGCCCGCATCGGCCCAGTTGCAGGCAAAGCGGGAATAGGCATCGTCCGTCAGGTCCTTGCGGGTTTCGTGCAGGCCTTCGTTGGCAGCACTCTCATCCGCATCGGCCTCAAAGGCGTTGGCATAGACGCCGATTTCGATCGAGACGCCCTTCTCCTTGAAGATGGCGGACGCCGTGCGTACCGCCGCTTCCATGACTTCCGGCTTGGCGCAGTTGAACATCAGCGCCTGTGCGCCGGAACCTGCCGCCCAGAGCGCTGCATCGACCACCGTCTCGCCGGAGCGAAGTTTCGGTTCTCCGCCCTTCACCTGTGCCTCGTCATCGGCCAGCGTGAACGAGATCCAGAAGGGCTTGCCCGTACCCTTCACTGCGACACGCACCGCCTCTCCCTCGGCGATCAGGCTCAGCGTTTCGCCCAGCCAGACATCCGCATAGGCGTCGAGGTTTTCCACAAGCACCGAGAGATAATCCTGCACGCGGGAGGGATCAAAATTCTCAGGCTCATAGGAGCCAAAGATCGGCGGAAGACCACCTGCAACTGTGACCGGACGGCCCGCCTTATCCGCTGCCTGTCGCGCCAGTTCACCGGACAGGCGGATGAGCTGAGGGCCTTCGGAAGCGAAACGCTCTTCCCCAATGTGGAACGGCACCAGTGCATAGGAATTGGTGGTGATGACATCGGCGCCGGCGGCGATGAATTCCTCATGCACCTGCCGCACGATATCCGGGCTATTGATCAGCGCCAGCGCCGACCATTCCGGCTGCTTGAGTTCAGCGCCGAGACGCAGGAGTTCCCGGCTCATGCCGCCATCGAGAATTTTGAGCGTCGTCATAGGATTACCTCATGGAATTCGGATTGAAGCTCAGCGTCGGATCGGCACTTGTGCTTCGACAAATTTGAAGCTGCGGGCAATCACGGCCGTCAGCGCGACATAGAAAAGGGTCACCACGAGCAGCGGCTCGTAGACCAGCAGCGTGTCCTGCCGGACCTTGTAGGCAACCGCATAGAGATCCATGACCGTGACGGTGAAGGCGAGCGGCGTAGATTTCAGCTGCAACACAACCTCGCCCGCAATGGTAGGCAGCGCGATACGGATGGCGCGCGGCAGCCAGATGCGGCGCACCAGCGTGAACGGGCTCATGCCAACAGCGCGGCCTGCTTCCAACTCGCCTTTGGGCACCGAGAGAAGCGCGCCCCGCAGGATGACGGCCTGATAGGCGGCAAAATTCAGCGTGAAGGAGACCGCGGCGAAGAAGAAGCCTTCGCGCAGAATGGGCCAGAGAAAGCTTTGCCTCAGACCCGGCACCAAAGGCAGCAGCGAGCCGACACCGTAATAGAGCAGCCAAAGCTGGATAAGCAGCGGTGTTCCACGCAGGAAGGTGCAATAGGCGCGCGAGAGATTACGCGACAGAAGGCCTCCAGACACCTGGGCAAAGGCAAGACCGATGGCGAGCACGAAGCCCACGCAGACCGAAATCACCAACAGCGATATGGTCTGTATCGCGCCGTCGATCAGAAGCGGCCAGTATTTCGCAATCCAGTCGAACCGCATCCTATCCTCCTCAACTCAACTGTGGCTGGCCGCGCCGCACGCGGCGTTCCAGTGCGGTGAAGACGAGGTTGGAGACGAGCGTGATGGCGAGATAGAGAAAGGCCGCCGCGAGGAAGAACAGGAAATATTGCTTGGTGTTTGCCCCTGCCAGTCGCGTTGCAAGCGCCAGTTCCTGGTAACCGACGACGGCAACGAGAGCGCTATCCTTGGTGACGGACATCCAGAGGTTTGCCATGCCCGGCAGCGCATTGGGCAACAATGCCGGAAGTGTGACACGGCGAAAGGCAAGCAAGGGTGAGAAGCCGAAAGCCTTGGCCGCATCGATCTGCCCTGAAGGCACGGCGAGGATGGCACCGCGCAGCACTTCCGTCATGTACGCACCCTGCACAAAGCCCAGCACGGAAACGGCTGCAACAAAGCCGTTGACCTCTACCGTTGGCAGCGACAGCGCGCTCAGCAACCGGTTCAGTCCATCCGTTCCCGCATAGTAGAGGCCGACGATGAGAATGAGTTCCGGCACCGCGCGAATGATGGCCGTATAGGCACTCAAGCCGCCTACCAACAGGCGATTGCCGGAAAGCTTGCTGAGCGCACCCGCAAGGCCAATGGCAAGGCCGATGGCATAGGCGCAGACCGAGATGGCGACGGTCGACAGGGCACCGGTCAGCAGCACCCCGCCCCATCCCGGAGGATAGGGGGAGAGCAGTTCCCAAACACTCATCTGGCTCGCCGCCATCCGGGACGTTCCTTACTTCGCGCCGTAGATATCGAAGTCGAAGTATTTCTTGGAGATCTGATCGTACTGGCCGCTGGTGCGGATCTTTGCGAGAGCGGCATTCAGCTTCGCCTTCAGCTCCGTATCGCTCTTGCGCAGGCCACCGCCGACGCCGATACCCAGAACGGCCGGATCATCCGCCACATTGCCCATGTCTGCGCAGCAGTTCTTGCCTGTCTCGCTCTTCAGAAATTCGGCAAGCGCGATCGAGTCACCAAACACATAGTCGATACGCCCATTGACGAGATCCTGGAAGGCTTCGTCCAACGTCTGATAGGTTTTCTGGTCCGCCTGCTTGGCGAAATACTTGTTGTAGTATTCCGTCTGGATGGTAGAGACCTGAATGCCGATGGTCTTGCCCTTCACGGCATCTGCCGTCGCGCCGGGCTTCTGGTCCTTCGGACCAATCAGCTTGCTTGGCGTGTTATAGTACTTGTTGGTGAAATCGATCGTCTTCAGGCGCTCTTCCGTGATCGACATGGAGGACCAGATGACATCGAATTTCTTCGCATCCAGCGCCGGGATCAGACCATCCCAGGATGTTTCGACGATGGAGCATTTCTCCTTCAGCTCGGCGCAAACGGCATCCATCAGCTCGATTTCCCAGCCTTGCCACTTGCCGCTCGCATCCTTGGCGAAGAAGGGCGGATAGGCCTCGTTCATGATGCCGAAGCGAATTTCAGCGTGAGCGGCAAAGGCCGACGCCACGAAGGCGGCAGAGGCGAGCAGAAGAGAGAAAGGCTTCATCAGGCAATCATCCTTGTTTTGCGTTGAGATGTCAGCGGGAAAAACCGCTGGTGAAGGCGCGCGCCCGCTCCGTCAGCGGGGCATCGAAAATCTGTTGCGGCGGCCCCTGTTCTGCGATATCGCCTTTATCGAGGAAGACGACATGGCTGGACACATCGCGGGCAAAGGCCATTTCATGCGTCACGAGAAGCATGGTGCGCCCCTCCTCCGCCAGATCGCGGATGACCTTCAGCACCTCGCCCACCAGTTCCGGATCGAGCGCGGAAGTCGGTTCGTCAAACAGCATCACAGCCGGATCCATGCACAGAGCCCGCGCAATGGCAGCCCGCTGCTGCTGACCGCCAGACAGGAAAGCCGGGTAGACATCGCGCTTATCGGACAATCCGACCTTTGCCAGCAGCGCCTCAGCCTTCTCAATGGCTTCGCGGCGTGACTTTCCCTGAACATGGATCGGGGCTTCGATCAGGTTTTCCAGAACCGTGCGATGCGCCCAGAGATTAAAGCTCTGAAACACCATGCCGAGCCCGGTGCGCAGCCGCTCCAGCTGGCGGCGATCCACCGGCTCAAGCCCTCCCTGGCGCGCAGGCTTCAGCTTCAGTTCCTCGCCTGCCACGATGATGCGGCCCTGGTCCGGCTTTTCCAGCAGGTTGATACAGCGCAGAAGCGTGCTCTTGCCGGAACCGGATGAGCCGATGATGGACAAAACATCACCGCTATTTGCTTCAAGCGAAATGCCACGCAGCACCTCAAGGCCCGAGAAGGTCTTGTGGATGTTTTCCACCTGCAAAGCTGCAACGCTGGTTTGAGGCATTCGTTCTTCTGTCACAATTGAATTTGCGCACAATAAAGGTTCATTGCGCGGATTTTCCTCGCTTCATGCCTTAATGACGCATAAAACAGTCACAGATGAGAAACAGGCGCATATTTTCCCCAGCAACGAGGGAAAATTCATCTCAGAACGCGTCTCTTTACAGAAGTCGTATGTGAGGAGTTTGAAATGGCGGAAGCACTGGATAGTTTTGATCGTGCCATTCTGCATCTTGTTCAGAAGGATTGCCAACTGAAGGCAGAAACCATTGCCGATGAAGTGGGCCTTTCCGCATCCGCCGTGCAACGCCGACTAAAGCGGCTTCGCGACAACGGGATCATTCAGGCGGAGGTGGCGGTCATCAATCGCAAGGCGACCAGTTTTCCGATGACCTTCATAGCGGGCATGGAAATAGAGCGCGATAATTACGATGCGCTGGCCCGCTTTCGCCAGTGGGCGGAAAAGCAACCGAATGTTCAGCAGGTGTACTATGTCACCGGTCAGGTGGATCTGATCGCCATTATTACTGCTCGCGATGTGGAGCATTACGACGACATCAGCGCCCAACTGATGGCCGACAATCCGCAGATCAAACGCATGACCACCAATGTGGTGCTGCGCGATGTAAAGACGGGACTGTTCATTCCGATGGAGGAGTAAGAAAAGGCCCGGATCGCTCCGGGCCTTTGCATATCATGAATTACCAGGTCTTGCCCTTGGCATTGGCCTGCTTGGGCTTGCCTTTCTTGGCGAAGGGCTTTGCCCCATCCTTGAACGGAGCCTTGGCGGCGTAGGGCTTTGCGCCTTCCTTGCGGGCGGGTTTTTCGCCGCGCGCGGGCCGATCCGAGAAAGGACGCTCGGAGAACGAACGCTCGCCTGCCGGGCGGTCTTCATTGAACCGCTTCTTCGGCTTGTCCTTGGTCCACTCGCCGCCACGCTCGCTTCCGCGCTCGCCACGAGGCTCCTTACGGCTGTCCTCGCGCGCCGGGCGATCTTCATAAGCGCGCTTGGCAAACGGCTTGTCGTTGCTGCGGTTTTCGAACGGACGCGAAAGATCCGGCACGCCATCCAGCTGCTTGACGCGCACGCCACGCTCCAGCGTCTTGTTCGGACCGATGGCGCCGAGGAAGTCATCCACCTGATCGGCGGCAATTTCCACGAAGGTTTCTTCCGGCTGCATCTTGATCGCGCCGATGCTGGCCTTGGTCAGGCTGCCATTGCGGCACAGCATGGGGATGAGCCAGCGCGGCTCTGCATTCTGCTTACGGCCAACCGACAGCGAGAACCAGACGGCGGGGCCGAACTCGCCGCGCGGCGTGCGCGGTGTCGGCTCGAATTCCTGACGCTCACGGCCACCTTCGCGGGGCTTGCGAGCATCCTTGCCCTGCACGGACACTTCGATCAGATCTTCCGGGGCTGCATTGCGGGCGCGATGAAGCGCCACGAGAGCTGTGGCCAGACGCTCGGCTCCATATTGTTCGGAAAGCTTGGCAATCAGATCCTGCTCTTCCTCGCGTGCTTCCTCGGCAAAGATCGGATCGTTGAGAAGGCGTTCCTGATCACGGGCAATCACCTCGTCGGCGCTTGGCGGACGCACCCAGTTCGGCGTCACATCTGCACCGCCGAGAAGACGCTCCGCCTTGCGGCGCTGGTTGACCGGCACGATGAGCGCGCTGATGCCCTTGTTGCCGGCGCGGCCCGTGCGGCCCGAGCGGTGCAGAAGCGTTTCGGAATTGGTGGGCAGGTCGGCGTGAATGACGACTTCGAGACCCGGCAGATCGATGCCGCGAGCCGCGACGTCCGTTGCAATGCAGACGCGAGCGCGGCCATCACGCATGGCCTGCAGCGCATGGGTACGCTCGTTCTGGGTTAGTTCGCCGGAAAGCGCCACGACCGAGAAGTTACGGTTGCTGAGGCGGGCCGTCAGATGGTTCACATTGGCGCGGGTGGAGCAGAACACGATGGCGTTTCTGGCTTCGTAATAGCGCAGAACGTTGACGATGGCGTTCTCGCGATCCGCCGGAGCCACGACCAGCGCGCGATATTCGATATCGGCGTGCTGCTTTTCTTCAGACGCAATCTGAATGCGCACCGCGTTGTTCTGGTACTGCTTGGCAAGCTTTGCAATGCCGGACGGAACGGTTGCCGAGAACATCAATGTGCGGCGATCTTCCGGCGCGGATTCCAGGATGAATTCCAGATCCTCGCGGAAGCCGAGGTCCAGCATCTCGTCGGCCTCGTCCAGAACGGCGACGCGAATGTTGGACATATCCAAGGCGTTGCGGCGAATATGATCGCAAATGCGGCCCGGCGTGCCGACCACGATATGGGCACCACGTTCCAGCGCACGGCGTTCGTTACGGATATCCATGCCACCGACGCAGCTGGCAATCACAGCGCCTGCCGGCTCATACAGCCAATCGAATTCGCGCTTCACCTGAAGGGCAAGCTCACGGGTCGGCGCAATGATCAGCGCCAATGGCGCTTCCGCACGGCCAAAACGCTCGCCGTCATCCAGCAGGTTCGGCGCGATTGCGATACCAAAGGCAACAGTCTTGCCGGAACCGGTCTGGGCTGAGACCAGAGCATCGGAACCGGACAGGTTTGGATCGAGCATGGCTTCCTGAACAGGCGTCAGGGTTTCATAACCGCGTTTTGACAACGCCTTGGCAATCGCCGGAACGGCGTTCTTCAGATCGGACATCACTTCTCTTTCGGAATGGGGATGAGCGCATTGGCGCGCCGCTGCCCCTAGATCGAGAGCCGTTCTGAGTGCAGCGCAACATTGCGCTCTCCCTACTCATTTGTTGAGCAAATGTCAAAGCCGGGAAAGCGAGGTCTGCTAGAACCTTCTTGCATGGCTAATGCTAATACTTGCCGGGTTCCCGGTCAGTTCTGCCTATCGCCGCGCGCTTGGACCCACTAAACTAACGGCAAACCAACAGGAAAGCGCGCGATCATGTCCTTCTTCCCCGGCAACGATCCCGAACCCGGCGATGCCTTTGCCTGCGATGCGATCGAAAACCTGATCATTCCGCGCTCCAGCGATATTGGCGGGTTTTCGGTGCGCCGGGCCCTGCCCACCCGCCAGCGGCGACTTGTGGGTCCTTTCATCTTCTTCGATCGCATGGGACCGGCGGTCCTTCGCGCGGACGAGGCGCTGGATGTGAAGCCGCATCCGCATATCGGCCTTTCCACCGTGACCTATTTGTTCGATGGAGAGATCAAACATCGCGACAGCCTCGGCACAGAACTTGTCATCCGCCCCGGCGACATAAACCTGATGACGGCGGGACGCGGCATCGTGCATTCGGAACGCACGCCTGAAAACCTGCGCGGCAATCCGCTTTCCATGTCCGGCCTGCAGACATGGCTGGCGCTGCCGGACGACAAGGAAGAGATAGACCCAGCCTTTGCTCACACCGCCCGAAGTGAAATGCCGCTGATCGATCTGGCGGGCGTTTCAGGACAGGTTGTGATCGGCGTGCTGGATGGCTTGAAGTCCCCGGTACACACCTTCACCGATACGCTTTATGTCGACCTGCGCCTGGAGGCTGGCCGTCGCTTTCCCTTCTCCGCAGCCCATGAGGAACGCGCGATCTATGTGCTGTCGGGTTCGCTGGTGGTGGCTGGCGACCGGTTTGCACAGGATCAATTGCTGGTGTTTCGCCCGGGCGATGAAATCACGCTGGAGGGCGGGCCGGAAGGCTGTCACATCATGCTGTTCGGCGGCGCGGCGCTGAACTCTAAACGCTATATCTGGTGGAATTTCGTGTCTTCCTCCAAAGAACGGATCGAACAGGCCAAGGAAGAATGGCGCACGGGACGCTTCGATATCGTTCCCGGAGACGAAGAAGAGTTCGTGCCTTTGCCTTGAGCCGGGAATCCTATAGAAGCGCGGCAGTTAACACTTGAAAAAGCCGCCTTTCTTCTCAATGTGAGAGGAAACGCAGGCTCCGGACGTGAGAGCAGAAAAGGCAAGTTCCGTGATTTCAACCCCGACCACGCCCCTTCTGGACCAGGTAACCTGGCCCGCCGATTTGCGCAGGATCGACGATCGCGAACTGCCGCAACTCGCCCGCGAGGTGCGTGACGAGATGATCGACGCCGTTTCCAAGACCGGTGGACATCTGGGTGCGGGGCTTGGCGTGGTGGAACTCACCATCGCCATCCACAAGGTTTTCAATACGCCGGATGACCGGCTGATCTTCGATGTCGGCCACCAGTGCTATCCGCACAAGATCCTGACGGGACGCCGCGACCGCATTCGCACGCTACGCCAGGAAGACGGGCTTTCCGGTTTCACCAAGCGGGCGGAAAGCGAATACGACCCGTTTGGCGCGGCCCATTCCTCCACCTCCATTTCAGCCGGTCTCGGCATGGCAGTGGCGGCGGAACTTTCCGGCAAGCCGCGCAATGTGATTGCCGTTATCGGTGACGGCGCGTTGTCAGCCGGCATGGCCTATGAGGCACTGAACAATGCAGGTGCCTTGGATGCGCGGCTGATCGTGATTCTCAACGACAACGACATGTCGATTGCGCCGCCGACGGGTGCCATGAGCGCCTATCTGGCGCGCCTTGCCTCTGGCCGCACCTATATGGGCTTTCGGGAATTTGGCAAGAAGCTGACGGCCTATCTTGGCAAGAACATTGATCGCGCCATTACCCGCGCCGTGGAGCATGCACGCGGCTATGTGACCGGCGGCACCATGTTCGAGGAAATGGGCTTTTACCATATCGGCCCCATCGACGGGCATTCCTTCGAGCACCTGCTGCCCGTGCTGCGCAATGTGCGCGACAATGCCAAAGGCCCGGTTCTCATCCATGTCGTGACGCAGAAGGGCAAGGGCTATCCACCTGCGGAAGCGGCTGCCGACAAGTATCACGGCGTCAACAAGTTCGACGTCATTACTGGCACGCAGGCCAAGGCGAAACCCAACGCGCCTGCCTATACATCCGTGTTTGCCGATGCTTTGGTGCAGGAAGCCAAACTGGATGAAAAGATCGTTGGCATCACCGCTGCCATGCCATCCGGTACCGGCCTCGACAAGCTGCAAAACCTGTTTCCAGAGCGCACCTTCGACGTGGGCATTGCCGAACAACATGCGGTGACCTTTGCCGCCGGTCTCGCTGCTGAAGGCTACAAGCCCTTCTGTGCGCTCTATTCCACCTTCCTGCAGCGTGGTTACGATCAGGTCGTCCATGATGTGGCGATCCAGGGTCTGCCCGTGCGCTTCCCCATTGACCGCGCAGGTTTCGTGGGTGCCGATGGCCCGACGCATGCGGGCTCGTTTGACACCGGCTTCCTTGCCTCCCTCCCCGGCTTCGTGGTGATGGCTGCCGCCGATGAGGCAGAGCTGAAGCACATGGTGCGCACGGCTGCCGCTTACGATGACGGCCCGATCTCCTTCCGCTATCCGCGTGGTGAGGGCGTTGGCGTCGATATGCCGGAGCGTGGCGAAATTCTCGAGATCGGCAAAGGCCGCGTGATGAAGCAGGGCGCCAAGGTGGCGCTACTGTCCTTCGGTACGCGGCTTGCCGACTGTCTGCTGGCGTCGGAAGATCTGGATGCTGCGGGCCTTTCAACCACGGTGGCAGACGCCCGCTTTGCCAAGCCGCTGGATCACGACCTCATTCGCCAACTGGCCCGCCACCACGAGATTGTGGTGACAGTGGAGGAAGGTGCTATCGGCGGCTTCGGCTCCCAGGTCATGCACTTCCTCGCCAATGACGGGTTGCTGGACAATGGCCTCAAAATCCGCTCGCTGGTGCTGCCCGACCTCTGGATGGATCAGGCCAAGCCGGAGGTGATGTATGCCAAGGCAGGCCTCGACCGCGCCGGTATCGTCAAAACCGTGTTCGATGCACTGGGCCGCGGGGCAAAGGTGGGCGCTGCGGGGTGAGGTAGGGGTAGAATGCGAGCCGGAAGTCACCGAAGCGGGCGTGTTTAATTCTTCAGGCTGGGAGAAAATCTGAAAGCTACAGCTACCATATCGTCATGATCGACACATAAAGCGCGGCGCATCTTATTGGATTCAACAGAGCCGCGCTTTCGATCTTTCATTGCCGCATCCTGACGAAGCGTTGTTCGAGGACTTGGCTACCCCACTGTGTCCCGGAACGCTCCTCCATCAAGACGAACCCCCGAGATTCATACAGGTATCGAGCCGCGTCGAGTCCGGAAAAGGTCCAAAGATGGGTCTCCCTGAACCCATTAGAATCTACGAAATCCAAAGCGGCATCTAAAAGACGGCTACCTGCCCCCCTTCCGCGCAGAGAGTCATCGACAATGAACCAACGAAGATGAGCAATATCAGATCCCAGATCCTCCCCGTCGATAGCGACAGAGCCGAGAATTTGGCCACGACACACTATCGCCCATATCTGATTTATCCGCTTGTTCAAACGGCCACAGAACTCGGCCAGACCACCTGCGACCACGCTTTCAAAGGGCTGCCCAAACCCCGATTTCCGAGAATAAAAAAGTGCGTGCATCTCGGTTATCCGCGCGATGATACCCGAGCGATACCCTTGAAGCAGCTCGACCTCGCTCGATACGGCCTTGTCGACCGAGGTCGAAAGGGCCTCTGCATAGGCCGAATGCCTTCCAGAACCGTGCGGTCCTGCCCCGGTTGCAGGCGACCGAGGGCATCAGATACCCGTCGTCGGGCAAAGGCATGAATGGCACCTACACGCTCCAGTCCAGCCGGTGTCAGCGATAGAAGCTTGGTGCGGGCATCGTCTTCACTTGCAACCTCTCGCACGTCACCAGACGCTATTAGCTTGCAAAGCATGCGGCTTACACTCGACTTTTCGAGACGCAGGGTCACAGCCAGATCCCGTGCCGTCACTCTGCCTTGCTCGATTTCAATCAGCGCATGCACCGCGGAAGGAGAGAGGTTTGTTCCAGCGAAGTCCTCTCCCATGAAACCAAGTTCGCGGACGAGATGGCGCGAAGTCGCTCGCAATTCGTCGATTGTGAACGGGTTAAGAGGCGTTGTCATCGCTGCAGCCTTCATATAGTTGCACCATGCAACCATATCTGTGAAATATTGCACTGTGTCAACAGGAAGTGCGGCGGGGCAAAGGTGAGCGCTGCCGGGTGAGCGTGTGGGTTTGCGTAGTGGGCCAGAAAGCAGCCCTTTGCGGCCCTTGCCACGAATCACCCGACCTAATAATTGTTGGGTACTGGCTAGACCCAAGCCTCCCCCCTCCTTTCGGGAAAGCATTTTACATGTAGGGTGACCACATCTTATCGAACCATCTGTTCGAGCATCGCATTAGGAGGGGTTGCGATATGGCTCGTAATGGAGGTTTTTGATGAAGCTTTCTGCACCAATATTCCAGCTTAAACGTCGAGCCAAGCTGATGGCCCGGAGTAATAGCCTGCCTCTGAACGAGGCACTGGACCATGTTGCACGAGAAGAGGGATTTGCACGATGGAGCCTGCTTTCCGCAAGCATGTCTGCTGGCCCACCATCTGAAACGGTTCTGTCTCAGCTTGACGACGGCGACCTGCTACTGATTGCAGGCAGACCCGGCCACGGCAAGACCAAGCTTAGTCTTCAACTTTTAGTTGACGCCGCTCGCGACGGCCGCAAGGCTTTTCTCTTTACGTTAGAGTTCACTGAGCAACAGGCAAGGAATCACCTCCAAACGTTGGGGGTACCTAGCAGCAATATTGCCGAAGCTGTGCAGATTTTCACATCTGATCAGATCAGCGCAGAATACATCATCCAACACATGTCCGGCCTGGAAGCCGGCGCAATTGCAGTCATTGATTTCCTGCAACTGCTGGACCAGCAGCGCAGCAAACCGGTGCTTTCCGAACAACTTCAAACTTTGGGAGACTTCGCAAAGCACACAGGTATTATCCTTGGTTTCATTTCCCAGATAGACAGGTCATTTGAAGCGGAAGGCAAGCGGCTTCCTGACATCAGAGACGTTCGGTTACCAAACTTCGTTGATCTGGGACTATTTTCCAAAGCATGCTTCCTCCACAACGGAGAGGCCCAGTTCCAGAACGTTGCGTGACTGCCTGCCGCGACCTCGATGGTCGCGGCTTTTCCCTTATGACCACTTGCCCAACGCCCCCTCCCACACCACTACTGCTGCAATGGCGGGTTGGACACCAAAAACAAAACATCCAAATCCTTTTCCGGCCAGAAATCGGTCTTTTCCATCACGAAGGTGGTGGGGCCGGTTTTCTTGATGCCATCGGCGCAGAGGCTGAGGTAGTTGTCGGGCTTGCCCTTGTCGATGGTAAGCTTGAACTTGGAGATCGAGCCGCCCCAGTTTGCACCGGTTTTCAGCACGTAGGAGAGCCAGCTTTCCGTGTAATAAGGCCCGCCGGATCTTGATGCCTTTTCCAGCTTCATGGCTGTCTTCAGGAAAGCGTCGTCGATGCAGTAGCGGTCCTTGTAGCTGGCATAGGTCTCGTTGGTCTTGCCTTCGCTGAGGAACGATATGGCGACCGTGCCGCCGACGCTCGGCTTGTAGCGATGGCTGACACGTACCGGCTTCTTGGCCGGAAATGTGGTTTTCCAGTAATAGACCGATTGAAGGGTCCAAATCGGCGTATAGACGGTCTGCATGCCCTGCCCTGCATCGAAGGTATCGGCATAAACGAGGCCTTTGCTTTCCCAGTCCTTCAGCGTTTCCGGCGGCAGCGCCTTCAGCGCTTCGAGCGTCTTGTCTGCATAGGGGCGGAAGGGAACCTTGTTGGCTTTCAGCAGATCCGTGTAATCGACGGAAAGTGCGCTGACACGCTGCTGGAGCTGCGGCGTTATCGCCTTGCCATCCTGCGTCACGGAAAAGCCAAGAAAGTTATCCGTCTCATAGTCCGGAATGGCGACATTGCTTTCCGGACGCGCCGTAATATCCGGCATGGGAAAGGCGATGATGCTTTCAATATCCTTGTCGCCACTGTTCTGGAAAACATAGTCGACGCGCACCTCATCCATGGAGAGGAACAGGTTTTCCTCGACCATCGAAACATCGGTGCTGATGACATAGGCCAGACCGCCCGTGCGCAGCTCTGCCATGGTATCATTGGCGAGCGCTGGTGCGGCCAGACAAAGCGCCGCCACGGACGCAAGAAGCAGATGTTTCATGATCAGGTCCCCTCATTGCCAAGAACTTAGCGCGGCAATGAATTTACCGGAAGGGGCTCAAACGTGGAAAAGGGCCGCTTTCGCAGCCCCTCCCCGATCTCTCATCCATGAGGATTGATCAGAACTCTTCCCAGTTATCCTGAGACGGTTTGGCTTGTGGTGATGCCGCGCCGAAGGCCTTGGCCAGCGTGTTATGCAGCGCATTGGCCGGCGATGCCTTCGGGCGAGATGTTGCGGTTGCGGCAACCGGTCCGCGGCCAATTGCCGGGCGCAGAGCGGGCTTTGCTGCTGCCTGCGGCGCTGGCTGTGCCATAGGCGCTGGCTTTGCGCTGGTCGCAGGGGCGCTCGCGTTGAAGGAAGAGCGTGCGGCACCGTTGGCAGGCGTTCCCAGCTTGAACTGGCGCAGCAATTCGTCCAGCGAACTTGCTTCGCGGGCGAGCGAATGGCTGGCGGCCGTCTGCTCTTCCACCATGGCAGCATTCTGCTGGGTGTTGTGATCCATGGCGGAAATCGCCTGGTTGATTTCCTGAAGACCGAGCGACTGCTCCCGCGTCGATGTAACGATGGCCTTGATGTTATCGTTGATCTCCTGAACCTCGACCACGATAGCTTGAAGCGCATCGCCGGTTTCACCAACCAGAGCCACACCAGCATCCACCTGCTGGCTGGATGTTGTCAGAAGCGTCTTGATTTCACGGGCCGCGTTGGCGGAACGCTGGGCCAGTTCGCGGACTTCCTGTGCAACGACCGCAAAGCCCTTTCCGGCTTCACCGGCGCGGGCGGCCTCGACACCGGCATTCAGCGCCAGAAGGTTGGTCTGGAATGCAATATCATCGATGACACTGATGATATTGTTGATTTCGCTGGATGACTTCGAAATGCCCTCCATCGCGGATACGGCACGGCGTACAACTTCGCCCGAACGCTCAGCCCCCACGCGTGCCCGCTCGATGCGCTGGCCGACATCCTCGGCACGCTTGGCGGAATCCTTGACGGTGGTTGTGACCTCCTCAATGGCGGCAGCCGTTTGCTCTACAGAGGCAGCCTGACGCTCCGTGCGCTTGGCGAGATCGTCTGTCGCAGCGCGAATTTCCGCAGCACCGGCATTGATGGCAGAGGCGTTGTGACCGACGCTTTCCAGTGCGCCCTGAAGTTTTGCAAGCGCCTGGTTGAAGTCGACGCGCAGGCGATCCAGATGATCGGCAAAGGGGTTGTTGAGGCGGTAGGCGACATCACCATCCGCCAGCTTCACCAGACCTTCGGCCAGCGAATTCATGGCGAACTCGATTTCAGCGGTTTCGCGCGCCTTGCGGGCGTCGTTGTCCTGACGTTCGCGATCGGAGGTCAGGCGGATACGGTCCGTTTCGGATGCCAGCCGCAGCTTCTCGACCGCCGCATCCTTGAACACGGCAACGGCCTTGGCCATCTGGCCCACTTCGTCACCGCGATCGAGTGCCGGAACCTTGATCTCATGGTTGCCATTTGCCAGTTCCGTCATCGCGCTTGTCATGCCGACAATCGGCGTGACAATCGCACGCGACAGCAGCCAGATGAGCCCCGTTGCAATGATACCGGCGACACCGCCACCGATTATCAGCGTCCACAGTACGGCTTCATGGGCAGACTTCTGCTGGGCCACCATGGCATTTTTGAAAGACTGCGCCTCGGCGCGTACCTTTGCCGCAGCCTTGCGGAAATCCGAAAGCGGAACCGCATTCTCGCTGGTCTTTACGTCGGCAGAGTTACCTTTGGCCTGGTAGGCCTTCACCTGCGGCTCAACCACGTCATTATTGAAAGCGTCTGCGGCGCTGCGCATCTGCTGGAGACCAGACAAGATACCGGGCTGACCAACAGCCAGTTTTTGCAAGACATCCAGCGCTGCCAGTGTGGCGGACCGCTGGGCGCTGATACCGGCCAGCATGTCTGCATTGCCGGAAATGAGATAGCCGCGCAGAGCCAGAGCCTGTTCCAACTGAGCCTCCGAGGCTGCAGCCACGATCATGTCTGCTTCCTGCGCAATAACCAGCTCACCGGATGCATGTGATGATTTGAGGCCCTGCCAGTATACAACGGCAGAGGCGCAGCCACAGACAAACATCAGGGTGAGGAATGTCGAGATGATTTTCTTACTGATGGACAGGTCTCGGAATGACATCGGGTACCGCTTTCGAACAGCAATATGCGTAGCCTTACAGAATCCCAGTTCAGTTAATATTGCGTTGCGTCGCGCGCTCAAATTACCAAACAGAGCCTGAGATTCTGTCAATTTCTACAGGAACTTAAAGAGCAAATGCTAATAGTTTGGCATTCGTCATTTCAGGCGGCGCTTTTTCGTCCTGTTCCAATGGATCGGGAAAATGCTTGCGTTCGACGTGCGCGAACGGCATGGACACAGAATGACAGCAAAGAGCACCCAGACAGCGGCCGAAAGGCTGGATCAACTTCTCGTTTCACGAGGGCTTTTCGAAAGCCGGTCGCGCGCGCGCGATGCCATTGCCCGCGGCACGGTGCAGGTGAATGGCGTGACCGTGACCAAGCCCGGCCAGGTGGTTTCAACCGCGGCCGCGCTTGTGGTGGACGATCCGGCGCAAGGCTATGTATCGCGCGCGGCCCTGAAGCTGATCGCGGCGCTTGATCATTTCGGCATCGATCCGTCAGGCATGCATTGTCTGGACATCGGCGCATCCACCGGCGGCTTTACCGAGGTGCTGCTGGAACGCGGCGCATCCCATGTCGTTGCCGTCGATGTGGGTCATGACCAGATGAACGAACGCATCGCTTCCGATGAAAGAGTAACCAACCTCGAAGGGCTCAACGCGCGAAACCTGACGCGAGACGACATCGGCGAGGATGACATTCAGCTCGTCGTGTCGGATGTCTCGTTCATATCGCTCAAGCTTGCCTTGCCGCCAGCATTGGAACTGGCGGAGCCGGGGGCGCTGTGTGTGCTGCTCGTCAAACCGCAATTCGAGGCCGGGCGTGAAAATATCGGCAAAGGCGGCCTCTTGCGCGATCCGTCCTCCGCCCCCGTCATCGCGGAGAACCTCAAAGCATGGCTTGAACAGGACATGGGCTGGAAGGCTCTTGGTCTGATTCCCTCCCCCATTGCCGGTGGCGATGGCAATCACGAATATCTTCTGGCTGGCAAAAAGCCCGGCAAGTCTTCGGAAACGACCGCATCATGAGCACCGAATCCTACACCATTACCTCCCTCACCTCCAAGGGCATGGGCTTGGCCCATGCGCCGGATGGACCGGTCTATGTGCCCTTTGCGCTGCCGGGGGAAACCGTGGCGGTGGCGCGTGTGGGTAACGAGGGCACTGTCATATCCTACGGCCCTCCCTCACCGGATCGCATCCAGCCTGCCTGTCGCCATTTTGGGCCTGAAGGCAAGGGCGGCACCTGTGGCGGCTGCTCGCTGCAACATCAGGCTAAACCCGCCTACAATGCCTACAAGCGGGATCTCCTGATCAACGCGCTGAAATCAAAAGGCATCGACGCGCCGGTCGGCGACCTGATCGAAGCACAGCCGCACCAGCGCAGGCGGCTGGTCTTCACGGTTCGACGGCCGGAAAAAGCGCTTGTCATTGGCATCAATCAGGCGGAGACGCATCATGTCGTGCCGGTGGAGGAATGTCCCATCGCGTCCGACGGGCTGATTTCGCAACTGGACGCATTGCACATCATTGCGCGTGCAACAGGCCATGACATGTTTCGCATCACGGTGACGGAAACGCTGACCGGTCTCGATATCTCGATGGATGGATTGCGCTCCGGCCTTGGTGAGCGCGAGCGGCGTGCCGTGACCGAGGCGGTCATGGGTCTTCGCGGCATCGCGCGCGTTTCGGCCAATGGGGAGATCGTGGTGGAACCGCACAAGCCCCAACTGGACTTTGGCGGCGCCCGCGTCATCCTGCCCCCCGGTGGCTTTACACAGGCAACCCGCGAGGCGGAAGAGGCCATGGCAAAGCTTGCAATCGAGCATATCGGCAAAGCCAAACGCGTGGCAGACCTGTTTGCCGGGATTGGTACCTTCGCGCTGAGAATTGGCCGCAAGACGAGCGTTCACGCAGTCGAATCCGAAGAGCGCGCCGTCAGGGCGCTGGATCAGGCCGCGCGCATGACGCAAGGGCTGAAGCCGGTGAGCGTGGAGCGGCGCGATCTTTTCCGCCGCCCCATGACCCCGCAGGAACTGAAGGTCTATGACGCTGTGATCTTCGACCCACCCCGCGCCGGCGCAGAAGCGCAAAGCGCGGAACTTGCTCGTTCACAGGTCAAGCGGGTCGTTGCGGTCAGCTGCAATCCGCTGACGCTTGCGCGCGATCTCGCCATTCTCGCGAAGGGCGGTTATCGCATCAAGACGGTGATCCCGGTCGATCAGTTCTTGTGGTCACCGCATGTGGAAGCCGTGGCGCTTCTGGAAAAATAATATCGGCAGAAGCGCCTTGCAGGTATCGATCAGAACTCTTCCCAGTTCTCTCCGGATTTGACCGCGGCATTACCGTGGAAAGCGTGGGCGATCTTCGCCGTCATCTTCTTGACGGGCGGTGGCGCGACCGTGCGCGAGATGGCTGCGGCCGGAGCAATAGATGACCCCGTGCGACGGGCCATCGGCTCTCCACCGACCTTGAACTGGCTGAGCAGTGCAAACAATTGCTCGGCCTCACGCGCCAGAGCGTGAGAAGCTGCTGACGTCTGTTCAACCATTGCGGCGTTCTGCTGCGTGCCCTGGTCCATCGTGTTGACTGCCACGTTGATTTCCTTCAGGCCAGTTGCCTGCTCGCGAGACGCTTCCACGATCGCACCGACATTTCCGTCGACCTGCACGACCTGGGACACGATTTCCTGCAGCGCCTTGCCCGTGTTACCAACCAGGTTCACGCCATTCTTGACGTAATCATTCGAGGTATTGATCAGCGCCTTGATTTCCTTGGCCGCCGTTGCGGAACGCTGCGCGAGTTCACGCACTTCCTGCGCCACGACCGCAAAGCCCTTACCCGCCTCGCCGGCACGCGCAGCCTCAACACCGGCGTTCAGCGCCAGAAGGTTTGTCTGGAAGGCAATCTCATCGATCACGCCGATGATGTTGCCGATCTCACCCGCTGACTGCTCGATCTTGCCCATGGCTTCAACTGCCTGGCTGACGATATGACCTGAGTTTTCCGCATGCTCCTTAGTGCGGCGTACCAATTGACCGGCGTCCTGTGCACGCTGGCTGCTATCGGCGACCGTTGTGGTGATTTCTTCCAGCGCGGCTGCCGTCTCTTCGACGGACGCCGCCTGCTGTTCGGTGCGCTTGGAAAGGTCGTTCGAGGCCGACTGTATTTCCTGCGAAGCGGCGCTGATGGCGCTGGCGTTTTGCGCAATGGTCTGGAGGGTAGCGCGCAGTTTCGATGACGTCTGGTTGAAATCGATACGCAATGTTTCCAGAGCCGGCACGAAGCGGGTCGTCAATTCCTGAGTCATGTCTCCGGCCGACATGGCTTTCAAGGCGCCCGCCAGTTGCTCGACATTGGACACTCGCTCGCTGACGTCCATACCGAACGCCACCACCTTGAAGACCTTGCCGTCGATATCAGTGATCGAGCTGTAGGACGCCTGCATGTGAATCCGTCTGCCGCCCTTGCCGACAAACAGGAATTCATCGGAGACATGATGTCCACCGGACAGTCCTGCCCAGAAACCCCGGTACTCTTCGCTGCTCGAATGCGAAACCTCGCAGAGCATGGAATGATGCTTCCCCTGAATTTCGGACAACTGATACCCAACCGCATTCAGAAAATTCTCGTTTGCTGTGAGGATCTCACCGGTTGGCGAAAACTCGATCACGGCCTGTGCCTGCCCGAGAGCCTGCAGCTTGCCCTTGTCTTCCGACCGGCGAAGGTTCTGCTCGGTAATATCGGTGGCGAACTTTACGATCTTGTAGGGCTTTCCACCGCGCAGCACAGGATTATAGGAGGCTTCGATCCAGATCTCGCTTCTATCTTTGCAGACCCGCTTATACTGGCGGCGGTCGAACCGGCCCTGGGCAAGCCCCTGCCAAAGCTCCTGATAGGCTCTGGATGACGCTTCCTCCGGATGCACGAAAATACGGTGATGCTTGCCGACGATTTCCGAAAGCTGGTAGCCGAGGGTACGACAAAAATTTTCATTTGCGCTGATGATGGTGCCATCTGGCTTGAACTCGATGATGGCCTGCGATCTGTTCATCGCCTCCAACACTGCCTTTGCATCCGCGCTTCCAATTCCAAACATCTTTTCCCCCGAAATTACACTTCGCTCACCCCGGCCCGTTGCCTGAAGACAACCGGCACCCAGAGACTGATGACACAATTTGTCGCAAAATAACTTTACGGTCGGTAAAGTTTTAGTCGAAATATAAATTCCGCCTATGTTTAGATAATCGCTGTTTTTCGAGATTATATATTTATACTATTCAAATAAAATCATTGGTTTCAAATCGCGTCCCGCGCGACACTAATGATAGAAGATCACTAGACATTTGCCGACGATGGTCCATCATGAAGGCAACATTCAGTTGGCAAGCTGAAGCGTTCCATTACCGGTGACGCCATCGCAGCGGCAACGCCCGCCGACACGGCCTTCTGTGGCCCGGCACACATTGGGATATTGTTGGCTGGAACTTTGCGGCTGCGGCACGACGCAGACGTAACGCTGCCTTGGTTTGTAGTCATTGCTGTTGTCTGTGCGCGTATTGACCCCGCCACCACCGATCACCGTGCCACCCTGCTGGGCGCCAGCAGCAATGGCACTGACGAAGATGATGAGCGCCGCAGATATCAGTCGTTTCATGACGATCTCCCGAAAAACTATTTCCGATCCTGGAATCTCCTGGTTTAACCGGAGATGAATGTCTTGCCTGCGGATACGACAAGAGGCGCCGGAAGTTCCCGCGCCTCTCAATGCTTTCAAATTGTCGTTAACCGGCAGTTACGCCGCGCGGCGCGAATGCCCGGTCGACGGTTGGCGATCATCAATCCGGAACTGGGCAATCAGGTTGTTCAATGTCGCAGCCTCGCTGGCAAGGCCATGGCTTGCCGCCGTCTGCTCCTCGACCATGGCAGCATTCTGCTGCGTGCCCTGATCCATGGTGTTGACCGCCGTATTGATCTCCTGAAGGCCAGTCGATTGTTCACGCGAGGCGGTCACAATAGCGTGGATATGCGTATTGATCTCCTGCACCTCCCGGACAATGACGGCAAGCGCTTCGCCCGTCTGGTTGACGAGATCGACACCGCCACGCACCTGATCGCCGGATGTGCTGATCAGTGCCTTGATCTCGCGCGCAGCCGTGGCCGAGCGCTGCGCCAGTTCGCGTACTTCCTGTGCGACAACCGCGAAGCCCTTGCCTGCCTCACCCGCACGCGCTGCCTCGACACCGGCGTTCAAGGCCAACAGGTTGGTCTGGAAGGCGATTTCATCGATAACGCCAATGATGCTGGAAATGGCCTCGGACGACTTCTCGATGCTCTGCATGGCCTCGACGGCACGCTGTACAACTTCGCCGGACTTTTCCGCACCGGATCGAGCACGTGTAACCAGATTTCCAACCTCTTCCGCCCGTCGCGCACTGTCTTTTACGGTGGTGGTGATTTCCTCCAGCGCCGCTGCGGTTTCCTCGACAGACGCCGCCTGCTGCTCGGTACGCCGCGCGAGGTTGTCCGCGGCGGAACGGATTTCAGCGGCACCGTTATCGATGGCGCGCGCATTGCGGCCCACTGTTGCCATGGCATCGTTCAGGCGTTCAACGGCTTCATTGAAGTCGTTGCGCAGGCGATCGAGATCGCCGGCAAACGGTGTATTGATGCGACAGGTCAGATCACCATCAGCAAGCTGGCCGAGCGAAGTGGCAAGCGAATTGACGACGAAGGCGATCTGTTCCGCCTCACGAGCCTTCGCGGCCTCACGCTGCAGCCGCTCCTCCTCGGTCAGGGACCGGTTTTCTTCCGCTTCCTTCTCCAGACGCGACTGTTCCATCATGCTGTTTCGGAAAACCGCGACAGCTGCCGCCATCCGGCCGATTTCATCCTGACGCTCCGTGCCCGGGATCTCGACGGAAAGATTGCCCGCCGCAAGCTTGTCCATACTGGCCGTCATTGCCGTGACAGGACGGACCACCACGCGCGAGATGACATAACCCAGCATGCCGGTCATGAGGAGAACCGCCAGCGCCGTCACGATAGCGCCGCCCCAGCGTGCCTCAACAAGCGGCGAGAAGACCTTGCTCTCATCGAAAACGAAGGCCAGCTGCCACTTCACGCCTGGCAATCCCTGCACCGGTGTAAAGCTGACAAGAACTGGCTTGCCATCAAACGCAGTTTCCACCAGCTCCGAATTGCGCTCTTTGATGGATGGCAGGATATCCGCCAAGGACTTGTTGATCAGATCCGCATTGGGATGCAGCAGCACCTTGCCGGCATCATTGATCAGGAATGCGTGGCCCAAGCCATTGAAATCCAGCGACTTGATCTGATTGACTAGTGTTTTCAACGGGAAGTCACTACCCGCAATCGCAACGATCTTTCCGTCCTTGCGAATTGGAGCTGCGGACGTAATCGTCAACTCCTTGTCGGAGGCCGACATGTAAGGTTCGGTCAGGATGGTGGCGTTAGCTGCGAGAGCCGCCTTGTACCAAGGGCGCTTGCGTGGATCATAATCCGGCGGAACCGCCTTTTGCGGCCAGTTGGTGAACACACCCTGCTCATCGCCAACGTAGGAGCTGTTGAAACCCTTCAGCGCATCGTTTTGCAGCATGGAGCGGATTTCATCCGGCGTTGACAGCTTTTCAGCAGCCGAAGCGATCACTTCGGTCAGGCGGATATTGGCGTTGAGCCAGTTGGACATGCTCTCGCCCGCAAGCTTGCCCGCCGTATCGACTTCGCGCTGAACCGTTTCGCGCAGAAGCCTCGATTGGACATGATCGCCATAGAGAGAGAAGCCGCCAAGCGCGACCACGACGACGGACGTGGCTGCGACGAGAATGCGCGTCATAAGTTTGGTGCTTTTTAGCATCCTGATGCCTTCTTATTTTCTCTACACGGTAGCCGTTCGCCACTCTCCTGAAGCAGAAGGTGATTTTGAGCCTGACAGTGGAAATGTGCCGCACAACGCAATAGCCCGATATCATGTCGAGCCTGCTCTCGGTTGAGTTCCGATACTGCAAATATTGATGAAAAGTTTTAATATAATTTTAAGTCAACACAGACGCAATGTCACCGGCAACAGGCCAGCAACCCAACAGTTAACCTTATTGGACTGTTGAACGTCAAAATAGCCGTATCAGGCATATAGTATTATTATAAATTACTACATGCGCGATCAAGCTTACAAACAAATGCAGTCCTGATCAGCGCTTCATGAAGGCTTCAAAGGCAGCGCGCGCTTCCTGGCTGCGCAATTGGGCCTCGAAATGCACCATTTCTGCATCAATGCGCGTCAGCACCTCTTCCGCATCGCCCCGAACGAGGTTGCGGGCGATCCGGACTGCATTGACCGGCTTTGCCGCGATCGAGGCTGCCAAGGCAAGCGTTTCTGCTTCCAGTTGCTGCGGCTCCACGACGTCCCAGATCAGGCCTGCCGCCTGAGCCTGTTCGGCCGAGAACGGTTTACCGACGGCCAGCATGGCGAATGCGCGCTGATGACCCATGATGCGGGGCACCAGCAGGCTGGATGCCGCTTCCGGCACCAGGGCCAGATCCGTGAAAGGTGTGCGGAACTGGCTGCGCGTGGAGGCGACGGTCAGATCGCAATGCAGGTGCAGCGTGGTGCCGATGCCGATGGCAAGACCATCGACGCCGGAGACCAGCGGCTTGCTGAAGCTTGCCAGAACTTTAAGAAAGTCCACGGCAGCCGGAGGCTCTTTCGTTCCCGACAAGGCATAGGTAAGGAAATCCCCCATATCGTTGCCTGCGGAAAAACACCCCTCGGAGCCCATGAAAACCACGGCACGGATAGATGAATCATGACCCGCCTCATGGAGGGCCATGACCATCTTGCGATACATGTCCGACGTGATGGCGTTTTTCTTTTCCGGCCGGTTCAGACGTATGACGAAGACACCGGGAAAGGCTTCGGGCCGTTCGATAAGGATATGGTCGGTCATTACGGGTCCTCCTCGGACGGATTACGCAAGCACGGCGCGGGCTGCCTGAAGGCTGGCTGCGCCATTGATGACGCGATCCTTCAGCGCTGCAGTTTCCGCAATCAGGTTTTCTGCCGTGAACCTGCACAGGGAAAGGCGCTGTTCGCGACCGTGGTCCTCTTCCGCTAGGGCTCCCTTGGCGAGATAGACGCCCGTGAGCGCAAGCCCAAAGAGACGCTGATAGGGCGTGGCGCCCGCGAGCGCCGAAGCCATATCTCCTGCGGCGAACCTTGCCAGCAGCCAATCAGTAGTATCTTCGAGATCTGCGAGGCTGGACGAAAGACGGGCCGCCGTTTCGCCGAACGCTTCGAGATTGGAGGCGCGCACCTGCTCTGCAATCTCCTTCAGTTCGGCAATGAAGCCCCGAACGTGATCGCCATTGGAAAGCGGCAATTTACGGGTTACCAGGTCTGCCGCCTGAATGCCGTTCGTTCCCTCGTAGATCGGCGCAATGCGGCTGTCGCGCCAGAGACGAGCCGCACCGGTTTCCTCGATAAAGCCCATACCCCCGTGCACCTGAATGCCGAGCGACGCTACATCGACGCCGGCATCGGTGGCAAAACTCTTTGCAATCGGCGTGAGAAGTGCAGCCCGTTCAGCCCAATGGCGGACCTCGTCTCCTTCGCCATTATGGCTGAGGTCTGTTGCATGGGCACAGGAATAGCAGATGGCACGCGCGCCCTGTGTCAGCGCCTTCATGGTGACCAGCATACGCGCCACATCCGGATGCTCGATGATGGGACTCATGCCGGAGCCGCTCCAGCCGGGCGCTTTGCCCTGGGTGCGATCCTTCGCATACTGGATGGCCTTCTGGGTCGCAGCCTCACTGATGGCGACACCCTGCATTCCCACCGCCAGACGGGCATTGTTCATCATGGTGAACATACAGGCGAGACCCTTGTTCTCTTCGCCGATCAGGTAACCGATCGCCCCCGGTTCATCCCCGAACTTCCCGTCTCCATAGATCATGGTGCAGGTCGGAGAGCCATGAATGCCAAGCTTGTGCTCGAGAGAATGGCAGTGCAGATCGTTGCGAGCTCCAAGCGAGCCATCCGCATTGAGCAGGAACTTCGGCACCAGAAACAGCGAGATGCCGCGTGTGCCGGCCGGCGCATCCGGCAGACGGGCGAGAACCAGGTGAATGATGTTTTCGGTCACATCATGCTCCCCCCAGGTGATAAAGATCTTCTGGCCGAAAATCCTGTAGGTGCCATCGTCACGGCGCTCGGCCCGGCTTTTCATGACGCCGAGGTCGGAACCGGCATGCGGCTCTGTCAGGTTCATCGTGGCCATCCATTCGCCGGACACCATTTTCGGAAGATACTGCGCCTTGAGAGCGTCCGATCCATGCGCAGAGAGCGCATCAACGGCCCCCATGGTCAGCGTCGGCCCGAGCGTGAAGCCCATGGAGCCGCCGTTCCACATTTCCAGCGCCGCGACATTGAGCATGTGCGGCAGGCCCTGGCCGCCAAAATCCGGATCAGACGTCAGGGAGTTCCAGCCACCGGCAGCCCAATCCTGGTACAGCTTATCCCAGCCCGTCGGGACGATAACCTTGCCATCCACGAGGCGAGCACCTTCCTTGTCGCCCACCGGGCCAAGCGGCGCCATTTCGTCGGATGCAAAGCGCCCCGCCTCAGCCAAGATCGCATCGACAAGGTCATCGCTGAGATCGCCCAGCCTGCCGTCGGCGATGGCGTCCTTCAGACCTGCAACATGGTTGAGTGTGAAGGCAATATCTTCGACCGGGGCCTTGTACATGGCGCGTCTCCTCGCAACAATCCTCGTACAGCCGCGCGGAGCGGCTTCTCCTTCCTGCTTTTTACGTAAACGTAAGACGATTTGTCAATCGCCGCCAGATCACAAAGGAGGGGTCAGGTGGGCGGTTCTCCTGTCACAAAACTGTTGTGAAACGCCGTTACGGCCATAGGATGGATGGAATTCTATCGGTCCATTTGCCGTTGTTCCACGCATTCAGACACGGGAGGCTCCGGGTTGACAATCACGCTCGCGGCATCCGCCATTCCCGGCATCGTTTGGGCGTACCGGCTCAAGCCGGATGAGCGCCTTTGTCTGCGTCTGTTACCCGATGCCGCTCGTGATCAGATCAAGCCACCGCTGAACGGCTTCACCTGGCTTCACCTCAATCTCGCAGACCAAAGGGTTCCGGCCTTTCTGGAGAGCCTCGGCACTCTGCCGCCAGATATTGTGAGTGCACTGACGACACACGAAACGCACGCCTCCATCACGCTGGACGAGCAAACGATCTATGGCACGCTGGTCGACTTTCAGCGTGAATTCGACAGCAATACGCGCGACATCGGCTGGCTGCACTTTGCCGTGGTCGAGGGCATGATCATCACCACGCGGCTGCAGCCGCTGCGTTCCATTGATCGGGTGCGCGCCAGTCTGGAAAAGAACCCGGCTCGCTGCAGGCAGCCAATCGATATCTTCGAGATGATCGTCATCGAATTCCAGCGCACGCTGATTTCGCTCGTGATGGAATTGACGGAGGAACTCAACCAGATCGAGGATATCGTCTACGACAGCGATGCCCGCGATGAGCGCCGCAGGCTTGCGCCGGTTCGGCGGACAATCGTGCGCTTGCATAGACACTTACGGACGATTTTGACGCTCATGCGCCGCGCCGCCGCATCCGACGATGACGAGATGCCCCCAGGTTTCGACGATACGGCCAGCCGTCTGATGGCCCGACTGGAATCGGTGGATTACGATGTCTACGCACTGCAGGAACGAGCGCGGCTGCTGCACGAAGAAATCGACTCGAAGCTCTCCTCCGAGACGAACCGCCACCTCTACATTCTCTCGCTGATGACAGCCTTCCTGCTGCCGCCCTCGCTGGTGACCGGCTTTTTCGGCATGAACACCTCGGACCTGCCGTTTGCCCACGGCGTTGGTGGCACCACGCTGGCCTTCGGCTTCATTGTTCTATCCGTGCTTTGCGCCTGGTGGATACTGCGGCGAGCAAGGATTCTCTGATTGCTCAATCCGTAAATCAATAGAACGGTGAGTAGCAAGGGCGACGCGGCCCGTGATTTGGCTGGAACGTATTGCTGTAGCTATCATACGACCGGTAACGCGCCGCGCAATATTCGTAGTGGCGTGGATTGATGCCCGAACGCGCCGGTGCAACGTAGCGTGGAGCCGGAGCCACGTAGCGTGGCTGGGCCGCGACGGCACCACCGATCAGGGCACCGGCGGCAAAGGCCGCGAGCGGGAACCAGTAGCCGTTGTGATAGCGATAGCCATCCCGACGCTCGCGATGGCCGCGATAGCCGCCGTAATATCCGTCACGATGGCCGCCGTAATAGTCGCGTTCGCGCCAGTATTGCACGGTCTGCACATCGGTTTTTACTTCCGGACGTGCGGTCAGAGGCATTGCCTCTGCGGGCAGGAAAGAGGTCGCCAGGACCGCAGCAGACACTCCGAGAAGTGCGATTTTCTTCACCAAACTTGTCATATCCAGTCTCCAACCCGAAACGATCATCTGGAGGGCTTTGAACGCCGTACGATCGAGCTTGTCCGGGTTCAACTTGAGTGTAATCCGAATAGAGAAAGCTTACAAACCGGAAGCTGAACCGCTCATTAACAATTTTTTCAGATTTCCAGCAAACGGCCCGGGCCACTCTGACAACTGCCGTGGCAGATCAATAAGGAGAGTTGCAGTAGCGGCGCTCGCCCGCGCTATTGGCCACATAAGTATTGTCGTAAGCGCGGTAGGTTCTGTAGCGCTGCTGGCACCAGGCATAGTGGCGGGAACTCAATGCGCCAGCCGGGGCACCAGCCGGAGCCACCGCGCGCGGCGCAATCGTTGCACCGCCAATAATCGCACCAGCCGCGAAGGCTGCCAGCGGGAACCAGTAGCCATTGTGGTAGCGGTATCCCGAGCGACGTTCGCGGTAACCCCGATAGCCGTTGTAATAGCCGCCGCGATATTCCTGGCGGCGATCCCAGCGGCGGTCATAACCGCGATCCCAGCGGCGATCGAACTGGACGTTCACCACCGGTGCTTCTGCCGATTGCTTTTGCTGCATCGGCGCAAATGGCATGGCTTGCGCAGGCGAAAGTCCAGTCACGGTCACAACGAAGGCGATGGCGATAGCAGCCAGCTTTCTGGTGATGATACCCATTTTCGGTTTCCTCTGTTTCCTGGTTGGCCCTCTAACGCAATGGTTCGAAGGCCGGTTCCGCCAGCAGAGGCACGAAAGCGTGATCGGGCTCGATCAGGCTTCCACTTCGACATCCGTCTTTGGACGAGAGCAGCAGGCGAGAATATAACCTTCCTCGATCTCCTCATCGAGAATGCCACCATTGTGCGCCATATCCACCTCGCCAGACAGAAGCATGACGCGGCAGGTACCGCACAAACCGGATTCGCAGGCAGCGCCGATCCGGACACCGCTGGCGCGGGCCGTCTGCAAGACCGTGAAGCCGGGCTCGCACTTGCCGTCCTTGCCGGACATCGAGAAAGAGACCTTGTGCGCCTTGGCCTCTCCATCGGCGTTTGCAACCACCACGGGCAGTTCGGAAGCAACAGGCTGGAAGGCTTCCTCGTGATAGCGGCTCATATCGAAACCGGCGCTCTTCAGGCTTTCCCGCACCGTTGCCATGAAGGCTTCAGGCCCGCAGCAGAACACCGTACGCTCCAGAAAATCTGGCGCAAGAAGCGAGAGCTTGGCCTTGTCAATGAAGCCCTTGAGGCCTGCCCAAAGCTGCGAACGTCCGACCTGCTCAACGATGAAGCCGAGCTGGAAATGCGGCAGGTGGCGCGCGAGATACTCCAGTTCCCAGCGGCAGATGATGTCATCGGGCGTGCGGGCGCAGTGGATAAAACTGACATCGGTATCCGGCGTGCGGTCCGCCATGTCACGCGTCATCGACATCATGGGCGTGATGCCGGAGCCTGCCGAGATGAACAGATATTTCTCGCCCGGATGCTTCACATAGGAGAAATCGCCAAGCGGCCCGATGGCGCGGATTTTCATGCCCGGCTTCAGATTGTCGAACATCCAGCGCGTGCCGATGGAGTTCTTCTGCGCCTTGACCGTGACCGAGACCGTGTAGGGCCGCGAGGGACTGGATGACAGCGTATAGGTGCGCAGCACGGGCTCCGGCCCGACCGGAAGTTCCAGAGTAACGAACTGGCCGGGAAGATAACGGAACCAGTGGCCGGGATTTTCCGGCTTGAAAGTGAAGGTCATCACATCCGGCGCTTCGGGCGTCCAGGCAACAAGTTCCAGAAGATGGGTCCGGTCGGACCAGGGCCGCATCTCGTCAACATGCTTGTAAGGATGAATTGGCGCCATAATGATCAGGCCACGGCGGAAAGCTTGGTACGATCGCCCTGCAGGCGTTCCGTCATGAAGTTTGTGTACCATTCGACGAACTGCATGACACCACCTTCATGATCGGGCGAATAGGGACCTGGCTCATAGGCAGGCGAGCGGATGCCGAAAGCGTTTTCCTCAACGATCGAGCGATCCTGATCATTGGTCATCTGCCAGACATGAGTGAGCTCGTGCAGGTCGTAATCCACGCCTTCCACGGCATCCTTGTGCACCAGCCATTTGGTGGTGACCTGCGTTTCTTCCGCAGAAAGGGGAAGCACACGGAACGAGATCGCGTGATCTCCCAGCATATGGTTCCAGGTCGTTGGGTAGTGGAACAGCAGCATGGTGCCAATGTGGGAAATCTTCACGTCATCGGAGAGAGGACGCTTCACGGCCCGCTTGCCGCTCATGGTGTAGCTTTCGGCATCCTCGATCAGCGGCATGCGCGCCACGCGGAACTGGCCGCTCTGGTGCATGGTGAAGGTGCTTGGCAGGCCTGCCTGCTCGCAGCGCTGCCAGTGTTCCGAGATAAAGGGATCTTCAGCGGCCCCCTGAACGCCGGTTGCAGACGGCGCTTCCGGGTATGTACGGCAAAGCTCCGGGTGATTACCCGCGCAATGGTAGCATTCGCGGTTATTTTCCCAGACGAGCTTCCAGTTCCCCTTTTCGACAATGGTGCTTTCGAACGCGACCTTGCTTTCCCAAAGGCGATGCGGCGCGACATAGGGTTCGATGGTCTGGCGAACGGGTGCGAAATCCGGCGCCTCATCGGCCAGACAGATGAAGATGTAACCGGCCACGCTTTCGCAATGAACCTGCTTCATGCCGAACTGAGCCTTGTCGAAATCCTCGCCCATCTGGCGCGCGAAAACGAGGGAACCGTCCAGATCATAGGTCCACTGGTGGTAGGGGCAGACGAGCTTTGCGGATGCACCTTTTTCTGCGGTGCAGACCCGGTGGCCACGGTGGCGACAGGTGTTGTGAAAAGCCCGAATGACCTTGTCGCGACCGCGCACGATGACGACAGGATAATCGCCAATCTGCACGGTGAAATAATTGCCCACTCGAGGGATCTCGCAATCATGGCCCATGAACAGCCAATCGCGATACCAGATCATTTCCATGTCGAGACGGAAGTAATCCTGATCGATATAGAAGGGCTGTTCGAGACTGAAGCCCTCGCGGTGGTTCTTCAGCTGGCGCAGCACGGTTTCGCGAATATCCATCTTGCGTTCCTGTCGATCTGGAATGACCCTGAAATGTCGATACCAAATATAGCCGACAGCAGGTCAGCCACGACAGAGGGCATTGCGACATGCAGTTCCGCATTGACGACAGGAAAAACGACATGTCGCAGCAAGCGCATTCGCGAAACTGTCTCAAACATCCAATGACTTAAGTTACAAGACCGTCGCTTTCTGATGGAGTCGGACGACGCAAACAGGATAGGTTTGAAAATCAACAATCACGCAAGCCAGCGTTAAGGATCGTGCAATAAACTTTGGGCTGTACCTGATTGGAGAGCGTGGCGTGGAAGAGAAGAGGAAGTTCCGTTATTTCGATGCGGCGGCGCTCAAACCCTTGTTGCCGCAGACGAAGAAGGCGTCGCATTCCGAATTTCTGCGCACGGGCCGCATTTCCCGCGAAAAAGGCGACTGGCTGCCAGACGAGCGGCGCTACCTGACCTATGAAGAGGTTGCGGAACGCACGGAAAAAAAGCTGACGACAGCCGGGGAAACCACCCATGAGCGGCTGAACAATGTTCACAAGCTCATCCGCTTTCCGAAGATCATCTTCAGCAAGGCGCTGGATGAGCGCCCGCATCTCGGCTATTGCCATGTCACCACGGCCAAGACCCGCTTCGAGCGCAGTAAGCCTATCGTCTGGTCGTTCTACATCTGCAACTTTGCCGCAGACATCGGGGATAATGAAGAGTTCTTCCAGCACATTCGCACCGACTATTCCCGCATGTATTTCGCCGTTGCCATGCAGCAGGCAGCCGATGGTCGGATGGAAATCGACAAGAGCATTCGCGGCAATGGACTTCTGTTCAAGACAAGCGATCCTTCGGAAGCGCTGAAGAACGTGCTCGTTCTGGGCGCTCCGGACGAAACGGTGCGCGAGATCATCCGCAAGCTCTGAAAGAATTTGCAAGGCCGATGGATTTGGCGTTATTCACCAGATCATCATGGCTGCAACAATCATTTCCATCGAAAACGAACACGACCGAGCCCTGAAGGACGGCGTCTCCCGGCTGAGCGAAGGCTTGCCGATCGCCATTCCAACGGAAACGGTTTACGGTCTGGCGGCCGATGCGACAAATCCGAAGGCTGTGACGGCCATCTACGAGACCAAGGGGCGACCGCAGTTCAACCCGCTGATCTGCCATATGGCAGATCTTGCCATGGCAAAGCTGCATGCAGAATTCGATCCCATCTCGGAACGTCTCGCGCAAGCCTTTTGGCCGGGGCCCCTGACGCTGGTTCTGCCGCTTCTGGAAACAAGCCCCATCCACCTATTGGCGACGGCGGGGCTTGATAGCGTGGGCGTGCGCGTCCCGAAGGGGTTTGCCAGCGAACTCATCCGTGCTCTGGGCAGACCGCTGGCTGCACCAAGTGCGAACACCTCCGGCAAGATCAGTCCGACCAGCGCGCAGCATGTCGCGGATGATCTGGGAAACAAGCTCTCGCTCATCCTTGATGGCGGCAGTGCGCCGGTGGGTGTTGAATCCACCATCATCCGCGTTGAGGGCAAGCGCGTGCGTCTGCTTCGTCCGGGCGGCATTGCGGCGGAGGAGATCGAGGCGCTGCTGGGTCAACCGGTCGAGCGCCAGGAGGGTCCGGCACCGACAATCGAAGCGCCTGGAATGCTGGCTTCGCATTATGCGCCAGGGGCTTTCGTGCGCCTTAACGCCGTGGATGCGCAGGCTGGTGAGGCGCTGATCCGCTTTGCGGGTCAGCCCGTAACCGGAAGCGAGCATGCGCGCGCCATCTTCGATCTGAGCGCCTCTGGTGATCTGGCCGAGGCTGCCGCCAATCTCTTCGGCCTGTTGAAGCAGGCAGACGCCACAGGCGTTGAGCGAATTGCCATTGGCCCTGTTCCGGATCATGGGCTGGGAGAAGCAATCAACGACCGGCTGATGCGCGCTGCCGCACCTCGCGATACGTAAAGGATAGCGACTATGGATAGCCTCCTCTCCTCCGATCTGCTTTCCCGCTTTGCCGCAATCGTGGGCGAAGCCAATGTCATCACGGATGAGAAGGAGATGGCTCCTCGACTTTCCGAGAACCGAGGGCTCTACCATGGCCGCGCTGCCATGGTGCTGAAACCGGCTTCAACAGAAGAGGTTTCGCGCATCATGGCGCTGGCAAGCGAGACAGGAACGCCAGTTGTACCGCAAACGGGCAATACGGGACTGGTCGGCGGGCAGACGCCCTCGGAAGACGGCAAATCCATCATCCTGTCTCTGGAGCGGATGAACCGCATTCGCGACATCGATCCGCTGGGCAACACCATGGTGGTCGATGGCGGGTGCATTCTCGCCGATATCCAGAAGGCCGCGGAAGATATCGGGCGGCTGTTTCCGCTCTCGCTTGGCTCTGAAGGCTCTTGCCGCATTGCGGGCAATCTCTCCACCAATGCGGGCGGAACCGCCGTTCTTGCCTATGGCAATACGCGCCAGCTTTGCCTAGGGCTCGAAGTCGTCCTTCCGACCGGCGAAATATGGGACGGGCTGCGTCGCCTGAAAAAGGACAATACTGGCTACGACCTGCGAGATCTCTTCATCGGCGCGGAGGGAACGCTCGGCGTGATTACCGGAGCGGTGTTGAAACTGTTTCCACGTCCAGCAGGCCATCAGGTTGCGTTTGCGGGCGTGCCCTCACCGCAGGCCGCGCTCCAGCTTTTTGAGAAAGCATCCAACCTGTGCGGCACGGCGCTGACGGGCTTCGAACTGATGCCGCGGATCGGCATAGACTTCACAACCCGCCATATTCCGGGCGTGCGCGATCCGCTCGCCTCCCCTCACCCGTGGTATGTCCTGATCGACATCTCCACCAATGATTCAGCCGCGACAGCGGAAACCATGGTGCAATCCCTGCTGGAGCAGGGCTTCGAAGATGGCCTGGTGGAAGATGCCGTGATTGCTGCTTCCCTCGCACAGACCAAAGCGCTCTGGCACATGCGCGAAAGCATGTCGGATGCGCAGAAGCCGGAAGGTGGCTCGATCAAACACGACGTCTCCGTTCCGGTGTCGCGCATTCCCGAATTCATGGCACAAGCCGAGACGGCCGTGCTGGCGGCGATGCCGGGCGCGCGTATCTGCGCTTTCGGGCATCTGGGCGACGGCAATATTCACTACAATATCTCGCAGCCGGTCGGCGCCGACAAGGCTGCGTTTCTTGCCCGCTGGCGCGAGATCAACGCAATCGTCCATGCCATCGTGCTGGAAAAGGGCGGCTCGATCTCCGCCGAGCATGGCATCGGTCAGTTGAAGCGGGATGAGCTCGCGAGCATTCGTCCTGCAATCGAAATCGACCTCATGCGCCGCATCAAGCGGGCATTCGACCCGGCCGGGATCATGAACCCCGGCAAGGTGATCAACGTCTGAACCAGATTATCGCTGCGAGAGCGAATACAACAGGTCGGCGCTGATGCCGGACGCCGCGCCGGTTCCATTCAGGATGGAGAGAGCTGACGAGCTGGCGCTGGAATTCTGCTGGTCATACAACGCGGTGAACTTGCTGATCATCTTGGCGACCTTGTCGCTATCCTTGAGATCTGAAAGGGTCATGTACTTCTCGACAAGCGCCGCCTGTTTGTCGACATCCATGTTGCTGAAGCTTTCCGGCAGAGAGTAGGACACGCGGAAGAACTCGAGCAGCGCCGTATCGCCGAGAATATCGTAGGCGGAGGTGATCTTCGGCGACATGCGCTCGAAGTAGAGCGCCAGGCGAACGCCGGGATTGGCCTCGCCCTGCTGTTCTTCCAGCGTCTGCCGGTTATACTTGTTCTCGATCTCGATGATCTTGCCCTGGGACTGGACGCCGGTATTCACGTTGCGCGAAACATTGCCGCTCTTATCGAAATTGAACGATCCCAGAATCTCCGCCCAGACACCATCCTTCTGCTGGTTCACGAAGCTGTTGGGGTCCAAAAGATCGGAACTGAATACCTGCTTGAGGAAATCGCTGGAAACATCCTTGGGATCGACGCCGTAAGAGGTCAGAAGAACATTCACCAGACGGCTATCGCTCAAAAACTGAGACGCGGTTTCGATCTCCACCATCTGTTTCGAATAGTAGCTGACCTCCTCCTTGGCCTTTGTCTGCGCGGAGGTAAGTTCTGTGCCCTTGAGCAGACGCGTCTGCTGAATGGTATAAGCAGAGCCGATGGAAGTGATCGTTGCAGTGGTCTGGGCAATGACAGGAGATGTGGTTTTGCCATCCTTGCCGAAGTTGAACGCCTTGGCGAGTTGGAGATAGCGGTCGTCGCCAAGCGTGTAGACGAAGCTCTTCGTATCGTTGAGATCGCTGGTCAGCACCTGCCTGAGCGTGAAGGTGGACACCTGCGACGGGTCCAGACCCACAGCCTTGAGAGCAAATTCATAGGCATTCGGTTTACTCAGGAAATCATCGACCGAAGTGACGTCTGTCATCGCCGTCTTATAGAGCAATGCTGCCTGCTCATCGGCTTCATCCTGCGTATCGTCATAGCGGCTGAAGTAATAGTTTGACGTTGTCTCCTGCTGCTGGGCCGTCTGGGCGCTTCCCGCGGCAACGGTTCCGTCGGAGGCAAAATTGAAGGCTTTGGCCAGTTCAAGCAGACCGGGCTTCTCAGCAGCAAGCGTGTAAACCGCGCTACTGGTATCGTTCAGATCGCTTTTCAGCGCGCTCTCGATATTGGACCAGACTACGCCATCCAGATCGAACGCCTTGGTTATGTAGTTGTAGAGACGGCTGTCGGTCGAGAGATCCTCGATCTTCGTGACGCTGCCGATCTTCGATTTGAAATAGGTATCCTCATTGGTGGCGGTCGTGGTTGAGACACGCGTCTGGTTGCTCAGATAAAGCTCGTAGGTCGCCTTGGACTGATCGCTTGTCTGCGCACCACCCGTCGGCACAGTGCCATCAGCATTGAACTGGAAGGCATCCGCCAGCTTGTAGTACTGCTCGATCGTACTCAGCGTCTTCTCGTTGGCAAAAATCTGGTTGCGCAAGGAAATTCGCTCGTCGGGATCGTCTGATGCATCCACCTTGGCCTGGAGGTCCGCATTGGCCGCCGTCAGTTCATCCTTGCTAGGCTTCAGGTTCTGGTTGATGTAGCTGTTGGCATCGCTGGTATCGCTTGTCAGCACGCCTTTCAGAAAATCGCGCGAATAATAGGTCTCATCGAGACCATAGGCGGTAAACATATAGGAGCGCAGCCGGTCATCGCTCAACAGTTGATCGACGCTGGTGATCGTCCCCATCATAGCGTTGAAATATCCTGCCTCCACAGAGACGGATTCTTCCTTGGCGTCCATTGTCGCAGAATAAAGCCCGATCACATCGTCCATCTGATTGGACGTCTGAGCAACCGCGGAACTCGTGTTGTTGAAATTGAACGCTGCTGCAAACTGGCGGTAACGACTATCGCTCAAACGATTGGCGAAGCTCGTCTCATCGCTCAGGTCGCTTTCCAGAACCTTTTGCATGAAGGCCTTGGCATAGGTCATCTCGCCAAGACCAAACGCTTTCATGGCATAATTGTACAGCCGATCGTTCTCCATGAACTCATCGACGGTCTTCACCTTGGCGATGTTGGCTTCGTAATAATCTGCCTCCCGCGAAACCTCGGGCTGCTTGGCCACGCGATTCAGTGACGTATAAAGATCGCGATTGACGAGATCGTAGCTGAGAAAGGTCGATACCATTGCCGAGGCCTCTTACCCTCACGCGACGTTGTGAGACGCCACAATACATACGGAAACTTAAGGAATTGCTGCCGCAGTCTGTCACGTTTCCCTTGCCCGGACCTGTTGCATTTGAGCTTTTCGTATCAGACCCGCACTGAGATTACTGGATTCATTCAAATGAAACCTTGAGAAGTTGACATTCGCTAACCATCTGACGACGCTAGAATTTCTTAACCGCGATTTTTAAGTCGTTCTGCAAATACCCCGCCTATGTTGAGCCCACCAGAGGACAAAAGTCCCGGGAGATGACCGAAACGGCTCTCAGGTAAAACAAGGGTAGCATTCGAGATGACAAATACGGTTCTGAAACCCACATGGGCAGGTGCGACGCTGAGGCTCGACCCCGCGCGTTTCCCCCAGCAGATCACGTACGGGCTGCATGATGCCGCCGGCGATGTCACCATTACCATCGACGAACGCGGCGCAGTCCTGCGCAAGATCCTCCCCGAGAGCGGCCTGCCGCTTTCCTTCGCTCTTCCCGCTCGCGCCTTCAAAGGAGTCGCGGCTCGGGCTATCGATCATGGCAATGGCGAAGTGACCGTGACACTTGAACTCCATCACGAAGATCCGGACCTCTGCATTCCGCTGCTGGTGGCTCACGACCTGTGCGACATCGCAGCCGACTGGCGTAGCTGGTCGGAAGCTTTCCGCATTCCGATGCTGATGGTAGAGGCAGACGGAATCGCCCGTCCGCTGGAAAACCACCTCGGAAACATTCGGACCGGGGAAAGCAAGCAGCGCCGCCGTCACTCCTACTTTGCGGCTCGTCGGCCACGCTTCCTGGTTCGCCGCCAGACCGGCAGTCTGGGCGTTGCCATGCGCATCGAAGGCAAGGAAATCATCGCAAGACGTTGAATTTCCCATTTTTTATGAAAATTGCCCGGTCCTGACGCCAAACGTCAGCCGGGCATTTTCATATACGACATAGCGTCACAGGGCATTGCCGTTGTAATGCGCCAAGGCTGCGGTAAGGCCGACAAAGATGATGAAGCCCACCCGGTTGTTGAACTTGAACAGCTTCAGGCATTGATCAGGATTATCGATATCCAGCACCAGGATCTGCCAGGCCAGCATGACGGCGGCAACCAGCAGGCCTAGGTAGGCGAAAAGGCCTGCATGGGCGGTCGCAAAGGCAGCGATAAAGAAAATCAGCGACAAACCATAAATGGCCGATAGCCAGATCTTTGTATGTTCCCCGAACAGACGCGCGGTCGAACGGACGCCAACAAGCGCATCGTCCTCCTTATCCTGATGGGCATAGATCGTATCGTAGCCGATGGTCCAAAGGATTGCCGCAATGTAGAGCCACAATGCCGGCCAGCCGAGACTACCATAGACGCCAGCCCAGCCCATCAGCGCGCCCCAGGAAAAGGCCAAACCTAGGAAAAATTGCGGCCAATCCGTAAACCTTTTGGCAAAGGGATAGATCGCAACGATTGCGAGCGAGGCAAAGCCCAGCCAGATCGCAAATGTATTGAATTGCAACAACACGACCAGACCAACCAAGGCCTGAAGCACCATGAAGACCTTGGCCTGCAGACGCGAGACCCGGCCCGACGGAAGAGGCCTTGAGCGCGTGCGGGCAACCTGCAGGTCGATCTTGTGATCCACCAGATCATTATAGGTGCAGCCCGCACCGCGCATGGCAACGGCACCGATGAAGAACAGAAAGAGATGGACAAGCTTCAGCTCCAGTGAAAACCCGCCATCAGGAGCCCCATCGGCATTCGCGGCAAGGGCTGATGACCAGAAACACGGCCACATGAGAAGCTGCCAGCCGATAGGCCTGTCCCAGCGCGCGAGCTGTGCATAGGGCCACAGCCATCGCGGCAGGACGCGGTAGACGAAGTTATCGGAAGGAGCGTCGGCGACACGGCCGTTCAGATCAATGGGCTTACTCATGGCAGCCTTCTACAATATTGACCTGTCCGGCGGAACCAAATTCTACTCTGTTGGGTCACATCACGACACCAGCTTGACCCGCCGGATTACTCCGGCGGGTCAAGCATTGATTGCACTCTTACATCTGCGGGTTGGAACTGTACCGCGCCGCATATTTCTTATCATTCTCCGCCTTAACCTTGGCCCAGTCATATGGATTAGCGTCGTAGCCATATTGATAGGGTGCGTGAGACAGCTTCGACCGATCGTAGGAACCAGGTCCCCTGCCGATACGAGCATTTGGATGCTTATCCCAGTCCTTAGCATAGTTGTTCGGAACGTCGTTGCGGGTAAGTTTCCAGATGGAGTCGTAGATCGTGTCGCGATATTTGGCTTCGGCTTTGTTCTGCTTGATCTCCTGCCAGATCTGCAGCCCCAAAGTTACGAATTGTCCAATACCGGCCAGGACAAGGCCTACGCCAGTGCCAGCGCTGCCCGCCGTTATCGTGGTGAGAATTTGCGCGACGCGGGTGGCGCCGGTAGCGGACGCAACCGCCGCACCGGCGCTCAGACCGCTCAAGACCGCAGCGCCAAAATCTGTTGCAACAATGCCGGTTACGAAGACTTTTTCATGAGTGTCCATCTTTTTCCAGCCCCGGATCAACCAGTTCAGGTCCACACCCAACCACGCTGCATTGGCGATCAAGTCGACTCCGATTCCGACGCGCGCAATATTCGTCTTGCGCTTCTCGAGATAGGCAACCTGCTTGGCAGCAACTTCGTCACCAAAAGCTTCCAGGATCTTAAGCTCTCCAGTTGCTCCCTTCGCCTTAGGTGCCAGAGCGCCAGTCAAGATCATTCCCGCTCCCTGTATGGCCATCGCGCTTACGAAACCGACGTCGGTGGAATCCAGACGATCCTTTCCAACCGTAGCCCAAGCCATACGCATGCCCATGATGCCACCAGACATGATGCGGGTGGCATAATCGAGCTTTACAGGAGTATTGAAGACAGAAAACTCTTTCTTGTACTTGGTATTCATCAGTTTGGCCATCTCGTTGTAGAGACCCTGAACTGTGCCGCCAGGCTTCAGAAGACCGAACGCATCCCACATAACGCGAGTGATATTAGCCTTTAGCTCCATTCCCGCTGGTGTTGAGGCATCTCCGAGAGTACCTTTGGCAACTGCATTCGCCAAGGGCTCGAACAGAGTGTCCATCGCATCCTTGTCGCTGATGTCGTTAATGCTGTAATATGGCTGCTCGATCTTGGCCATGCCAATGCTCTGACCATAGTTGACCATGAGGCCAGTGAAGTCACGCAGGCTCGTCGCACCATATTTCTTGATCAGCGCAGCATCCCAAGCCCTCGTCTGCGTCTGGAACATGGAATTAAGATCATTGCTCGAGACAGTGACCGGCAGCTTCGTCTGGCCACTGGCGATACCTTTGCCTTCAAAGCCGATGGCCATACCCGTTAGACGTTCAAGACCGGCCATGCCCATCTTCGAGATGCCGCTGTCAGGCAATGCTGCAACAGGGGAGTTGCCATTCCCAATAGGGCGAGTATTATCCCGTCCCGCTGAATAATTAGCCATTTTTGACGTAAGAACAGATCCGCGAACCATAGCCTTTATGCCCGCAGCCAGCAAACCGCCTTGCCCCTTATTTGGGCCCGCTCCCTTGTCGATTTCCGCCTGCAGGGAGCCCAGACGCGAGTCCAAAACAGCGTCATCAAGTTTACCTTGATCGGCAAGTTCGATGAGGGTGCGCGATTCGGAAATCAAAGTCTTTGTGAAGCCATCCTTGACCACGGCAGAAGCGGTGCTCAATTTCGAATTCGCCATATAACGTGCTGATGAAAGCAGCGTAGAGTTCAGCGCATCATCTTTTACGCCAAGCTTGCGCAGTTCGCCAGCATTCGCTGCGCTGGCGGTCAATCCTGAGTAACCGCTTACAACCCCGCTCGTCTTGAGATCCGTCAACATGTTGCCGTAATTACTGCCGTTGATGAGCGGCGTGATGCTACCAAGATTGCCAAACTGGCTGGCTGACATCTTCCCAAGCTTTGCAAGATTTATCATTCCTTGCATCGATGCTTTTGCATCAGGAAGAAGCGGAGAAACGTGCTGTGAGTAGAAGCCGTTCAAACTATTCTGGGCCGCATCTCCATTTGCCTGCATAAACTCATTCGAGAGTACAGAGCCAAATGTACTGAAATAATTATTGAACCCCGTCAGAATACTAAGTTCGTTCCCCTTCTCCTTGCCTGCGTATTGCTTGAAGTAGCCACCATCAATGATGTCAGTCTTGAACGCAGTCTCCAAGTCGGTCTTGAGAGTGGCAACGGATGCCTTGTATGCATCGCCGTGATCGGCGTCAGCATCGAACGTCTCGCCATTCAGGACACGCTTGTAAAGATCAAGCGTTATCTGCGTTACCTTCGATGCCACTTCCGGATCAGCGGCAAGGGTCTGCATCGCCTGATCCAGGTCCTTGTTGATTTCATCGGCGTTACGCTGCGGACGCGACTCACCCATCTTGCCCTCGACGAGGGCTTGCAGATAGCCGGCAAAATTGGATTTCGCCTTCAGAAGCTCCGCGTAACGGGCGACCTTCTCATTCAGGCTGTATTTCTCCGGATGCTCATAGATATCCATCCCATCAAGATTGCGCCTGGTCTTGCCATCGTTGAACATGGCATCAAACTGATGCAGAATTTCATTCTGGATTTTCGGGTCCGACTTCTGAAGAATGGAAAAGAGTTTGGCAGTGCCGGAACCAGAAATAGTCGCATCAACTTTCTGACCGTTTATACTGTTACTTCCCTGTGCCTCCAGAAGTCCGGACGATCTGTCACTGATTGGATTGCCGCTTTCATCGTAACCAAGCAGCCTACCATCCGTACTGGGGTTATAGGTCGCCGTTCCTTGACCAGTTCCAGTACCGGATGAACCGTCTGCAGCGAGCTTCATAACAACGCCGGATGCTCCAGATCCAGATCCAGTGCCTGTTCCAGTCCCGGATGAGCCGTCTACAGTGAGCTTCAGAACATCGCCGGATGCTCCAGCACCCGTTCCGGCTCCCGTTCCAGTTCCCGCACCCGTTCCGGATCCCGTTCCAGATCCAGCGCCCGTTCCGGCACCCCTTCCGGATCCCGTTCCAGATCCAGCGCCCGTTCCGGCACCCCTTCCGGATCCAGCGCCCGTTCCGGCACCCGCTCCAGTTCCAGCACCCCTTCCAGTTCCAGTTCCAGAACCCGTGCCAGTTCCAGCACCAACTTCCAATTTGCTGACGACCGGCGTACCTCCTGAAGGATTAAATGGTGAGACTTTTTTTACGGTAGCCGGACGTGTCGACGCAGTTCCCGAGCCTTTTGATGCCGCCCCGCCATTGGACTGACCACCGGAAGCCGCGCCACTTCCAGCACCAGACCCTCCACTGGAGCCGGAACCGCTTCCAGAACCAGTAGTTTTTTTGGATGTCCCTTTACCGTTGGTCGTATCGTCATTCACATTCGAAGATGTCGACGCAGAAGTACTCGTCGTCGCCAAACGTGAAACTTTTGCCATGCCATCGTCCCTTCAGGCACAAAAATCGGAATTGACAAAAAAGTTTCATAAATCCTTAACACTGTCAACATTACCAAGTAAATCTCAATAAATATTCAAATTGAATCATTCATTTTAGCCATTTTATACAACAGTTAGAGAGAAAATATTTTATATATTTTTCAAATTATCGCCGCAACCAGCGACATTACCAAAGGTTGCACAATTCGATAAATTCATAAGTGTTGAATTTTACATATAATACTGATTTTCTCTACTTAGTGTGCTCCACCGTTAAACAGGCAGACACAAAAAAACCCGCCGGAAGAACCGACAGGTTTAGTTTAAAGCCTGTTACTTTGCTTTAGATCAGCGCTTCTTCATGGCCTCAGCGAGGGCCGCACCCAGTCCGCCCAGCTGGTTTCCCTCACTCTTCTGTGGCTTGGCCTGCGCATGGCGCATGGGGTTACCGCCTGCAGGAGAGCGGTTTTCGCGCATGGATGCGGGTGCGGCCTCGCCGCCATCCTTGCGCATGGTGAGCCCGATGCGTTTGCGCTTGGCATCGACTTCCACCACGCGCACCTTCACCACATCTCCGGCCTTTACCACCTCATGCGGGTCTTTCACGAAACGATCCGCCAGTTGCGAGACGTGGACGAGGCCATCCTGATGCACACCGATATCAACGAATGCGCCGAAGGCCGCGACATTGGTGACAGTGCCTTCCAGCAGCATTCCCACCTTGAGATCGCTGATTTCGTTGACGCCTTCGGCAAAGGTCGCCGTCTTGAAGCTTGGGCGCGGATCGCGGCCCGGCTTCTCCAGTTCGGAGAGAATATCCTTCACGGTTGGCAGACCGAATTGCTCATCAACGAACTGGCGCGGATCGAGCTTTTTGAGAGCTGCGCTATCACCCATCAGGTCGCGCAAATCACGGCCGCAGGCGGCCACGATCTTCTTTGCCACGCCATAGGCTTCCGGGTGGACGGCAGAGGCATCCAGCGGCTCCTTGCCGTTGGGAATACGCAGAAATCCGGCACATTGCTCGAAAGTGCGGGCACCGAGGCGCGCCACCTTCAACAGTTCCCTGCGACTTGCAAACGGACCGTTCTGATCGCGATGCACAACGATGGCATCGGCAATAGAGCGGGTGAGGCCTGCCACACGCGCCAGAAGCGGCGAGGAAGCGGTATTGAGATCCACGCCGACGGCATTCACCGCATCTTCCACCACCGCATCCAGCGAGCGGGACAACTTTCCTTGATCGACATCGTGCTGATACTGGCCGACGCCGATGGATTTCGGTTCGATCTTGACAAGCTCCGCCAGCGGGTCCTGCAGGCGACGCGCGATGGACACGGCGCCACGCAGCGAGACGTCGAGATTGGGGAATTCCGCCGCCGCCAGTTCAGACGCGGAATAGACCGAAGCTCCGGCCTCAGACACAATGACCTTGGTCGGTTTCGGACCTGCCGGAAGCGCGGACAGCATGTCCGCCACCAGTTTTTCCGTCTCGCGGCTGCCGGTGCCGTTGCCGATGGCAATCAGATCCACCTTATGTTTGCGGATAAGGCTGGCGAGTTCCGCCTGCGTGCCGCGCAGATCATTCTTCGGTGGAAACGGGTAGACCGTGGTGGTTTCCACCAGCTTGCCGGTGCCATCCACCACGGCCACCTTCACGCCGGTGCGGATGCCCGGATCGAGGCCCATGGTGGCACGCGAACCAGCGGGAGCTGCCAGCAACAAATCCTTGAGGTTGCGGGCGAAAACGCGGATCGCCTCTTCCTCCGAGCGTTCGCGCAGTTCACGCATCAGGTCGAGCGACAGGGACATGGAAAGCTTCACGCGCCAGGTCCAGCCCGCCACATCCATCAGCCAGCGGTCGGCGGGGCCCTTGTCACCAATCTGGAAGGCGCCGGCGATCATGCGATGGGTCGGCTTGATCGGCGACGGATCATCCTGGTCAACATCGATGGTCAGCGTCAGGAACTCCTCGTTCCAGCCGCGCAGCATGGCGAGTGCCCGGTGGCCGGGGGTTGTTGCCCAGCGTTCGGAGTGATCGAAATAGTCGGAGAACTTTGCGCCCGCCTCCTGCTTGCCATCCACCACCTTGGCCCGCAGAGTGGCGTTGTCGCGCATATGCTGGCGCAGGCGCCCCAGCAGATCGGCATTTTCCGTAATGGTTTCCGCCACGATATCGCGCGCGCCTTCGAGTGCCGTCTTAACATCGGCAACCTCGGACGAGAGGTAGGCTTCCGCCAGCTTAGAGGGATCGGCCGAGCGGTCTGCCCAGATTGCTTCCGCCAGAGGCCCGAGACCCTTTTCGCGGGCAATCTCTGCCTTGGTGCGGCGCTTGGGCTTGTAGGGCAGGTAGAGATCTTCCAGCTCTGCCTTGGTGGTGGCGCGGGCGAGCTTCACCGCCAATTCATCTGTCATCTTGCCCTGAGAACTGATGCTCTCGACAATGGAGGTGCGCCGCGCTTCCAGCTCACGCAGATAAACCAGACGTTCAGCGAGCGTGCGCAGTTGCGTGTCGTCCAGCCCGCCGGTCACCTCCTTGCGGTAACGCGCGATGAAGGGCACCGTTGCGCCCTCGTCCAGCAGTCCGATCGCGGCGACCACCTGATCCGGGCGGGCATTGATTTCTGCGGCAATGGTTGCGGCGAGAAGCTTGGTATCGGCGGCCATGGGTCTTCCTGTTGCTTGGATTTGCGGCGACCATAGCGATAGATCGTGGCAAGGCAACGCCGCGAGCACCGATTCCACAGGTTGAAACGCCTCCGACCGGGCGTTCGGTCTTGACCTTTGACGCCCCTGCCCTTAACCGCGCAGCATCTCTTTAAAATATTGGGGGCGGCAATGAAGGTTCTTCTGATCGGTTCTGGTGGTCGTGAGCATGCTCTTGCCTGGAAGCTTGCACAATCCCCCCTCTTGACCAAACTCTATGCGGCTCCGGGCAATCCCGGCATCGCAGAAGAAGCAGAGCTGGTGCCACTGAACGTGGAAGACCATGCAGCCGTCATCGCCTTCTGTCAGAAGCAGGCGATCGATTTCGTGGTCGTCGGGCCGGAAGCGCCGCTGGTGGCAGGCATTGCCGATGACCTGCGCGCAGCGGGCTTCGTCGTCTTCGGTCCCTCGAAGGCGGCGGCCCAGCTGGAAGGCTCCAAGGGTTTTACCAAGGATATCTGCGCCCGCTACAATATTCCAACAGGCGCCTATCAGCGATTTACCGCCGCAGAACCGGCCAAGACCTATATCCGCGAACAGGGTGCGCCGATCGTCGTCAAGGCCGATGGTCTGGCCGCGGGCAAGGGCGTGACGGTTGCCATGACAATTGATGAGGCGCTTGCCGCCGTGGATGACTGCTTTGCCGGTGCCTTTGGATCAGCTGGAGCTGAGGTTGTCGTCGAAGCCTATCTGGATGGTGAGGAAGCGAGCTTCTTCTGCCTTTCCGATGGCAAGACCGCACTGGCGCTGGCCACGGCGCAGGACCACAAGCGCGTGGGCGATGGCGATACCGGCCCGAACACTGGCGGCATGGGCGCCTATTCTCCCGCGCCGGTCATGACGCCCGAGATGGTGCAACGCACGATGAAGGAGATTATCGAGCCGACAATCCGCGGCATGGCAGAGAGCGGCTATCCATTTACCGGCGTCTTCTTCGCCGGCCTGATGATCACCGCCAAGGGTCCGGAACTCATTGAATACAATGTGCGCTTCGGCGATCCAGAATGTCAGGTGCTGATGATGCGCCTGAAGAGCGACCTCTTGCCAATCCTCTATGCCGCCTCCACGGGCACGCTGGACCAAGTGACAGCTGAGTGGCGTGACGAACCGGCGCTGACAGTTGTTATGGCATCCAAGGGCTATCCAGGTGCCTATGACAAAGCCACCCCGATTGCTCACCTGCCGCAGGCGCGCGACGGTGCGAAGGTGTTTCATGCCGGAACGGCGCTCAAAGACGGACAACTGGTCGCGACAGGGGGCCGCGTGCTGAACCTGACGGCAACCGCGAGCACGGTGGCCGAAGCCCAGGCAAAAGCCTATGCGCTGGTAAATGAGGTTCGCTGGGAAAATGGCTTCTGCCGCCGTGACATTGGCTGGCGTGCGCTCAATCGCGGATAATGGAGGACAGGTGAATTGCGCGTCTTTACGATGTGTTAACCGCACCTCCTGACTGCTTGGAAAGATTCTTCTGCTAATGCTCTGACCTATTATCGGGAAGGGTATTCGCTATGATCGGCTCTGTTCTGGCACTGGTAGCATCTGTTGCAGCCGTATCGGCAGACATGACATCGATCTCTGTCCTGTCCGGTCAGCCTCTCACGGCAACACCCAGCGTCGTGCGGATCGCATGCACACATTGCGACGGCAAAGCGCCCCGGCGCTCGAAATCCGACTATGTGGTTCCGTCGCTGGATGCGGGCCACGAACGCGTGACCATTTCACAGATCGGTGGGAGACCGGCGATTACCCGTACCGAGAACTTCATGGGTGGCTCGCCGGTTCGTTTTGTCAGCGTCAACCCGATGTGGGTGGAGCGCGAACAGCAACTCATGCTGTCGCGCACCGTGTCACCCACCAGGAGCGACGGCGTGGACCAGAGGGCGACGACGTCTGCCGTATCGGCGGATGCGGCCCCGAAGCCTGTTGCTGCAACGCCGGTCGAGCAGCCGATTGTTCCTGATTTCTCGAAATTCGAGCTTCGGCCCAGTCTCTGATCAGGTATTCAGGACATTAAACACAGGTAAAGCGTAAACCTGATGCTTTGCGGCTGATCCATTTTGCTGCGCTCTCTGCAATCAACATATGCCCCTGCAGTTTCCATTTCTCGCTGTCACTGAGGAGTGCAACGGGAAACTTTCTATTATCCAAATTTTCAGGAAGCCGGTTTACTCTCTGCGTCCAGGAACGCGTTGTAGCGTTCGTCCGGTGCAGGAAGCGCCTCTCTCAACCTTCCTCGGCACCTTGTGTTTCTGACAGTGTTCGAGATCGAATAGGCGGTCGTCAGAATGAAGAACATGCGCATATCACTTCAGCTTTTCATGCTCGTGGGCGCCATGATGGCAGTCTTTGCGGTCATTACCTATTTCCAGCTTCAATCTTCAACGACGGCTATTTATCGCGAACGCTACGAAATGCTGCGCACGCAGGTGGAAACAGCCATTTCGGTGCTCAAGGATTTCGACGAGCGTGCGAAGAAGGGGGAATTCAGCCAGGAAGAAGCGCAAAAGCGCGCCTACGGCCTGTTGAACACTATGAAGTTTGAGCCGGATGGCTATTTCTTTGCGTATGATTACGACGTTGTCATGATGTTTCACCCGAACCAGAAACTGGTCGGCACATCTGGTAAGGGCAAGGGCGATCCAACTGGCTTCCTGTATAGGGATGAACTGGTGAAGCTGGGCCGTGCCGGTGGCGGGTATGTAGAATTTCTAGGCCCGAAGCCCGGTATGGACCAGACCGACTACAGCTATCCCAAGGCCTCCTTCGGCAAAGCGTTCGAGCCTTGGAAGATCGTCGTGGTGACGGGACTTTACACCGACGACCTGAAGGCCGAGATCCGCGAGAACATCATCAAGACCGCCGGTGGTTCGCTCGCGCTGTTCCTGGCCGCTCTCGCCGGCGCCTATGCCGTGATCCGCGGGATCACGCGCCCATTGAGCGCCATCCACGATACGCTCGGCGCGGTCGCCAATGAGAACACCAGCCTGCCGGTGCCGCATACCGACATGAACAATGAAATCGGCAAGATGGCCCGCGCGACCGAGGCGCTGCAACAAAAGGTACGCGAACGCCATGCCATGGCGGCACGCCAGCAGGAGCAGGAAGCGCAGATCGAGGAACAACGCATACGGGCCGAAGAGGCGCAGCGTCGCGAGGCCGCCGAACAGGCCCATGTGGTTTCAACCATCGGCACTGCGCTCGAGCAATTGGCCAAGGGTGATCTGACCATTCGTTGCGCTGACCTGGGCGGAAAATACGAGGGTCTTCGCCACAATTTCAACGATGCGCTTTCGCACCTCGAACAGGCCATGTCTCGCGTCAGTCTTAAGGGCAATGACATCGGCGTGTCGAAAGAAGAGATCCGCCGTGCTTCCAATGAACTGGCGCAGCGCACGGAGCGCCAGGCCGCCAATCTCGAGGAGACATCTGCGGCACTGGACGAGTTGACCGTTGCCGTTCGCCAGACCGCCGATGGTGCCAAGGAAGCGGCTCAACGCGTGAAGACGATCAGCGGCGAAGCCCGCCAGAGCGACTCCATTGTCGAGCAGGCCATCACCGCCATGAGCGGCATCGAGCAATCCTCCGCCGAAATCACCAAGATCATTGGCGTGATCGACGAGATTGCCTTCCAGACCAACCTTCTGGCACTCAACGCAGGCGTCGAGGCAGCACGCGCAGGTGAAAGCGGCAAGGGCTTTGCGGTCGTTGCGCAGGAAGTTCGCGAACTGGCCCAGCGTTCCGCAGCAGCGGCCAAGGAGATCAAGGATCAGATCTCGCGGTCCGGCGGCCAGGTAGAACAGGGCGTTCAGCTGGTTTCTCAGGCTGGCGAAGCCCTGAAGCGGATTTCGGCGCAGATCGAAGCGGCAAACGACGTGGTATCCAAGATTGCGCACAGCGCGCAGGAGCAGGATACGACCTTGCGCTCGATCTCATCGGCGCTGAACCAGCTCGATACGGCCACGCAGCAGAATGCCGCCATGGCAGAAGAGACGACCGCATCCGCCGAAGTTCTCGCCAACGATACCGGCGATCTGCTCGATCTTATCCGCGGCTTCCGCACGGCTGACGCACGCGGCAATGGCCTGCAGGACATGGCAAACCGCATGCGCCGCGCCGGCTGACAACATTTCATCCGATGATGGCAGACGCCGGTTGAAAGGCCGGCGTTTTGCGTTTCAGCAAAGTTTCGCGGCCAGCTCTTCAATTTGAGAAGGCGCGTAGACGGCAATACCCTCACGCTTCAAGAGCGCCGCGGTTACGCCATTGCCTGCGTGTTTCACGCCTTTAAAGTTCCCGTCATAGATTGCCAGCGAGCCGCAGGATGGACTGCCGTCGATCAACAGAGCGTGGTGACAGCCATTTTCGCGGGCATGTCTGAGCGCACGCCCTGCGCCGTCGATGAATGCGACCGTGACATCGCCACCGGTCAGTTCCAGAACGCGGGCACGGCCCGCCAGAACATCCTCGCCGTTCAGGCCGTCTTCGATTTCCGCAGGCGGGCGCGGCACGCTCATGCCGCCCGCAAGTTCAGGACAGAAAGCAACAAGGCGCCCCTCCCCTTTCCACTGTTCGATGAGCGGATGGAGAAGCGGCTTGCCTTTGCCGTCATAACGGACCGGCTGGCCGAGGAGGCAGGCACTGATGAGGATCCTGCCTGCCGCCATCTCTTCTCTATCCACTGATCTTGGAGAAGTCCGCAACCGTTCCTGTCGCCTCGCGAATGGCCTTCAACAGGGCCAGACGGTTGGCGCGAACGGCTGGGTCTTCATCATTGACGAGCACCGCTTCAAAGAATGCATCGACCGGGCCGCGCAGCTTGGAGAGTGCTTCCATGGCAGAACGGAAGTCTTCCGCTGCCACTGCCGCTGCTGCCTCGCTGGTTGCAGATGTGATGGCCGCATGCAGCGCCTGCTCCGCATCAAGTTTCAGGAGATCCGGTGAGACGGCATCCGCAACGACGGTTCCCTTCTTCTCTTCCGCCGCAAGCAATTGCGTGGCACGCTTGGTGCCAGCCAGCAGGTTCTTGCCATCTTCCGACGTGATGAAGGCGGTAAGTGCTTCGGCGCGTCGAGCAACCAGCAGAAGATCATCCGCATCCGGCGTCAGCACGGCATCAATGATATCGTGACGCGCACCCATGTCGCGGAGATAAACCTTCAGGCGGTCGTGGAAGAAGGAGAGAAGGTCGACAAATGTAGCCTTGGGATTTTCAATGGTGAAACCGAGTGGCCCAGAGAACCGTGCTGTGGCATACCCGGCGAATATTATCTTCAACAGCGGCAACCGCACCTTACGCTCCAGCATGATGCGCACGACGCCGAGAGCGGCGCGACGAAGGGCGTAAGGGTCCTTGGAGCCGGTCGGCTTTTCATCGATGGTCCAGAAGCCGACAAGCGTGTCGAGCTTGTCAGCCAGGGCAACGGCGATGGCGACCTTGTCTTCCGGCACACGGTCGGACGGGCCTTGCGGCTTGTAATGGTCTTCGATGGCGGCGGCGACGGACGCATCTTCGCCCTGGAGAACCGCATATTTGCGGCCCATCAGGCCCTGAAGCTCAGGGAATTCGCCCACGGCTTCGGTGCGCAGATCCGCCTTGGCAAGAACCACGGCGCGATCCACCAGCTTTTCATCGGCACCGACAACGCCCGCGATCTGCTTCGCCAATGCACGAATGCGCTCCACGCGTGCACCCTGCGTGCCGAGCTTGGCGTGGAAGGTGACGTTCAGCGCATCGAGCTTGGCCATGCGCTGGTCGAGTGGCTTGGAGAGGTCGAGGCCGAACTTGTCCGCGGAAGCCTTCAAGGTTTCGAGGTCCGGCAAATTGCCCTGGTCACGCGTCCAGAAATGCTTGGCATCCGAAAGCCTGGCGCGCACGACCTTGCCATTGCCGTGGATGATTTCCTTGCCGCCATCCTTCGCTTCGATGTTCGAGATGAGGATGAAGTGGTTGGAGAGACCTTCGGTTGCACCTTGCGGACGAGTGACGAAGCATTTCTGGTTTGTCTTGATCGTCAGGCGGATGATCTCAGCCGGGATCTGCAGGTACTCTTCTTCGAAGGTGCCCATCAGCACATGCGGCCATTCGACAAGGCCGGACACTTCTTCCAGAAGGCCCTCGTCTTCCACAAGTTCGAGGCCGTTGGCAAAGGTCAGATCCTTCGCGTCATGCAGGATCACATCCTTGCGGCGCTCTGCATCCAGCATGACCTTCGCTTTTTCGAGGCTCGCCACGTAATCGTCGAAGCGGCGAACAGTAATCGCCTCCGGCGCATGGAAGCGATGGCCATAGGTAACGTTGGAGGCCGTGATGCCATCCACTTCAAACGGAATGATCTGCGTTTCGTCATGCTCAGGCCCGAACATGCAGAGGATGGATTGCAGCGGGCGCACCCAGCGCAAGCTCTCAGATCCCTTACCGTCAATGCCGTTGAACCGCATGCCCTTGGGCGCGGAAGCGGCACCGGAGCGCATGCTCTTCGGCCAGGGGAAAGAGCGGATGATGCCGGGCATCACATCGGCAATGATTTCTTCCGCCGCACGACCCGGCTTGGAAATCACCGCCACGTAAAAATCGCCCTTCTTCGGGTCCGAAGCGACTTGCGCCTCTTCCACGGAGCTAAGTCCTGCCTTGCGCAGAAAGCCTTGGACTGCCTGTTCCGGTGCCTTGGTGGACGGACCCTTGATCTCTTCCCGCTGGTCGGCGGAACGGGCCGTCAGACCACGGATATCCAATGTCAGGCGGCGCGGCGTCCAGTATTCGCGCGCTCCCTCATAGGTCAAACCGGCTTCCACCAGCGCATCGGTCACGAGCTTCTTCAGATCGCCCGCCGCCTTGCGCTGCATGCGGGCAGGAATTTCCTCGGAGCGGAGTTCTAGGAGAAGATCAGGCATAGTTTATTCCTTGGCCCACATGCCATCTGCCTGTTTGCGCGTCCTCGCACCTGCAACGCTGCGGGCGCGCGGCGTGGCAGGAATTTCCTCGGAGCGGAGTTCCAGGAGAAGATCAGGCATGATGACTATTCGGCTCTGGCTTTAAAATTCGATGCCGGGACTTAGCAAGGCAACGTTCAAAAGTCATCCGCAGAGTGCGAAAAAAGAAGATGCAGCAAGCAATCCCGCATCTTCTTTCAACATGCATCGAATTACAGGCTGCCTGTCAGTGCCCGCTGAAGCAGCTCATTGCGCACCTGGTTCTTGTGCTTGGCAACCATGCCCGGAATGAGAAAGGCATCGATCAAGACCCAGATCCCCATGATGCCGAGAAACACGACGCCGACACCGATGAAGCTTGTCGCAAAACCGATAATCGTCAGTAGCAGAATGGCGATCGCCGACCCCTTGCGCCCCAGATAGAAGCGATGGCCACCGAGTGAACCAAGAAAGAACCAGATGAGATAGGCAGCGCCAATCGATTTGGCTTCATTTGTGACGCGCTGCTCAATTAGTATTTGTTGTTCGGTAGTAACGGCCATGAACTAAACCTCTGTTGTCCCCAATTTCTTCTTAGACAAGGACAACAGAACAGACAATCTTCAAAGAGTTTTAGCCTTAAATTCTACCAGCCGCCGCCACCTCCACCGCCACCGCCGCCACCGGAAGAGCCACCACTGGAGAATCCCGACGAAGACGAGGAGACGGGCTGCGGGATGGTGGATGCGATGGTCGACGCCATGGACGACGAAAAGCCACCTATGCTGTCCCCAAACGAGCCGAAACTATCTCCACTGTACCAGCCGGGGTGATAGCTCGCCGCTGTAGCACCGGCTGCAGCGGTTGCAAGCCAGGTTTCGAATGTGCGGCTCCATGGCTTTTCCACACCCAGCGCAACGGCGTAGGGTAGAAGCGTCTCGAAATGGCGCGGCGACATTTCCGGCACATCGACCATGTTCATGCGATCTTTTTCGGCCAGCGTCAGGTAGATCCGCAAGCCCTCCACCTCATCCATCAACTTCGCGCCCAGAGGCGTTGGTGCGCCCATGAGGAAGAAGAATATGGCGTTGATGAGCGTAATTCCGCCGACGACCGCCAGAACCGGCCAATCGGCGTGATCCAGCGCTTCGACCGCCGCGACAAGCAGACCTCCGGCGGCAATCAGGCCAATGAAGCCGAAGACACCGAACATCAGAACGCCGCCGATGCGCGCCAGAACGCTGCGCTTACGGAACAGGGAGCGACCGGCATTCAGGGCAAAGCCACCCCAAACCGCACCGAAAATGACCGAGGGAACGAGGAAGCCGATGCTATCGGGATCAAAATCACCGAAGAACAGGAGGGCCGCGAGAGCCAGGATGCTGAGGAGAACACCGACGACGACATAACCGATATTGCTCTTGTAGTAGCGGCCGCGATGCTCTTTTTCGATCGCGTTGCGAAAGAGCTTGCCAACAGATTGCACCTTCGTGCCATTGGCCTTGTCGATGGTGAAAGCTTCGCCCTTCGCGCCCATCTGCTGCAGCAGGATGGCCTGTCCGGCGGGGAGACCGGATGGAGCGGCTTTGCCCGTTCGCCGCACCACAATGCTGCTCTTCAAATCTTCCAGAACAACATAACCGCCCACGGCGAGATCGATGAAGCTGGCCGACAGCGCATCCCAGCCTTCGCCGGAGAAACCCTTGTTGTCGACATAGTTGACCAGTGCAGGCGATAGCCCTTCCGGTGGATGCCAGCGCGGCACCACGACGCCGCGCGGCGGATCACGACCAACACGTCGCCAGAACCAGAGATAGTAGAGCCCGACCACGGCCAGGGTGATACCGCCAATGATGAAGTTGATGTTATCGCGCCAGAACCAGCCGCGCTGCTGCGCATCGCTGGGCGGCATGATCGAGCCCTTGGGCATGGCGATGGCAATCGTCAGGCCTTCATTCGGGCTGAGAGGGCGCACAGTAACGAACCCCGGCGCCGTATCGCTGCCAGTGCGGCGCGCATCCTTACCGGTTGCGCCTTCGGCACCTGTGAAAAAGGTCGTGTTCAGCGACTTCACCCCCGGTGGTAACTGCACCACGGCGGAGGCCTGATCGATACGGAACATCCAGCCATTGCCGGTCACATTCCAATAAAACTCGTCGAAGCTGTCCTGATAGCGGATCTGGCGATCCGTCCGGTAGGTCAGTTCATAGGTGTGCAGACCGCGATCAAGCTGGGTATCAGCAGAGCCGAGATAGATGCGCACGCCTCCGCTCACGCCTTCCGTGCGCCAGTTTTCCGGCCGCCCGTCGCGGGTGACAGTCAGAACCTCGAAGCCCACCTTCTGCCGCTTGCCCTTCGCATCCACCATGTAGAGCGGGAAGTCGCGAAAGATGCCACGCCGGATATCCTTGCCTTCCGCATTGACGGTGATGATCTCGGTGACCGTCACATCGCCTTCACGACTGAGCTGGATCTCGGAGCGAAAGGCCGCGATATATTCCGCAGCCCATGCCGCACCCGACATGCCAACCCCCAGCGCCTGCAGCATTAGCAGCAGCAGGAGAAGGCGAACAATTGGCACGCGAGCGCATATCATCCCTGGTCAGCCCCGATCCAAAGCCACGCCAAGCGATGACAGGGCATCCCAATAGTGCGGATAGGTTTTTGCCACGCAGCCCGGATCAAGAATGGTAATGCCGTTGATCTTCAGGCCCGCCAGCGCAAAGCTCATGGCAATGCGGTGATCGGCAAAGGTATCGATGCTGGCAGGCAGCGTCTGGCCGACAAGCGCAGGGTCGGATGCGACAACGAGATCGTCGCCTTCCTCCGTGGCCAGACCGTCGCGAATATTATTGAGGCCGGTCGAGAGCGCACGGATGCGATCGCACTCCTTCACGCGCAGGTTCGCGATGCCGACAAAACGCACCGGCGTTTCGTTGAAGGCAGCCAGAACCGCAATCGTCGGAATGGCATCCTGCATCTGGCTGCCATCGATCAGTGAAGGCATGTTCGGGAAAGCCGAAATGACCTCATAGGCCTTGGCATCCGGCTGGGTAAACTCGGTCGCAGGTGTGCCAATATCGATTGAACCACCGGTCAGCACTTCCGCGCCCCAGAGATAGGTGGCAGCAGAGGCATCTGGCTCGATGTGGAAATCGGTTGCTGTGTAACCCGTGGGTTCGATGCGCCAGACGGATGGGGACGGCTGCTCGACCCTCGCCCCGAAAGCACGCATGGCGGCCAAGGTGAGATCGATATAGCCGCGTGCGCCGATATCGGCACCGGCCAGTTCGATTTCGAAGGGTTCGGCGGCGATGGCCGCGGCCATCAAGAGGGCCGACACATACTGGCTGGACAGACCGGCATCGATGACAACGCGGTTCTTCTCGAACCGGCCTGTGGCATCGATTGTCACCGGCGGGCAGCCGGTTGGTGCTTCGACGGCAACGCCCAGCGACCGCAAGGCATCGACCAGAGGCTGGATTGGACGCTTGCGCATATGCTGATCGCCATCCACCACATAGCGCCCCTGCCCCAGAGCCACGGCCGCTGTCAGAAACCGTGTTGCCGTGCCTGCGTTGCCAAGGAAAAGCGGCTCCGACGGCGGGGTGAGAGTGCCGGAACTGGTGACGACGAAGGTGGTCGCGTCCGGCTCATCCACCGTCACGCCCATGGCGCGCAGAGCTTCAGCCATATAACGTGTGTCATCGCTTTTCAGCGCGCCGGTCAGGCGGCTCGTTCCCTTGGCGAGACCGGCCAGCAACAGGGCACGGTTGGTGATGGATTTCGAACCGGGAGGCGCCACATGCCCCTTCAGGGGATGGGCGGGTGGCAGGATGGTCAGTTGATCGGCACTCATGATACTCTCGCAAGCGCTATTGGAGCGCCTTTTGCATAAACGTCAGGCATTTCAGAACTTAACGGTCGGAACAGCCCGATCCGCTTCATTGGTAATTTCGAAATAGGGCTTCTTGGCAAAGCCGAACTGACCGGCAATGAGGTTGGACGGGAAGCTTTCCACCTTCACATTCAGGTCACGCGCAGCACCATTATAATAGCGGCGTGACATCTGGATTTCGCCTTCCACGGTTTCCAGCGACTGCTGCAGCTCCAGAAAGTTCTGGTTCGCCTTGAGTTCCGGATAGGCTTCCGCGAGCGCGACAATGCGGCCAAGCGCTTGCCCAAGAAGACCTTCTACGGCTGCGCGGCCCGCGACGTCGCCGGCTGGCACGGCCTGCGCCTTGTTGCGCAGTTCGACCACGGCTTCCAGCGTGGATTTCTCATGGCTGGCGTAACCTTTGACGGTCTCAATCAGGTTGGGAATGAGATCGGCGCGGCGCTTCAGCTGCACGTCAATGCCCGACCAAGCCTCTTCCGCCATCTGACGGGATTTAACCAGCCCGTTATAGACGAAGACGACATAGAGGGCGATGGCCGCGAGTACGGCTAAGGCGACATACATGGAGGGCTCCCCGGCTTAATCAGCGCGCGAACCCTAATCGTTCCGCGCGCTTCTGTCATCGGGATTCTCTGACCTGGCTGTGTAAGGCCTCTCAGGCCGCCGCACCAAGGTTGGCGCCACCGGCATCCGTCAGCAGGAAGGCTTCACCACAGGCCTTCGCCAGCGTGCGCACGCGCAAGATATAGCTCTGGCGCTCGGTTACGGAGATCACGCCGCGTGCATCCAGAAGATTGAAGACGTGGGACGCCTTGATGCACTGGTCATAGGCGGGAAACACGCATTTGTGGAGGCGCTGGTTGGCTCCTCCTTTTTCGCTCCCCGCCTCTTCATCGCCTGGCGCACCGGCGGCGAGAAGTGCCTGACACTCCTTTTCCGCGTCGATGAAATGGCGATGCAGCATTTCAGTGTCGGCGAATTCGAAATTGTGGCGCGAATATTCCTGCTCTGCCTGCAGGAAGACGTCACCGTAGGAAATCTTTTCCTCGCCTTCGCGACCGTTGAAGTTGAGGTCGTAAACATTGTCCACGCCCTGCACATACATGGCCAGACGTTCCAGACCATAGGTCAGCTCACCGGCAACCGGCGAGCACTCGATGCCGCAAACCTGCTGAAAGTAGGTGAACTGCGAGACTTCCATGCCATCGCACCAGCATTCCCAGCCAAGACCCCAGGCGCCGAGCGTCGGGCTTTCCCAATCGTCTTCCACAAAGCGGACATCATGCAGTAGCGGATCGAGACCGATGGCCGCCAGCGAACCGAGGTAAAGCTCCTGCAGGTTCGACGGGTTCGGCTTAAGGATGACCTGATACTGGTAATAGTGCTGCAGGCGGTTGGGGTTTTCACCATAGCGGCCATCGGAGGGACGGCGCGAGGGCTGCACATAGGCCGCCTTCCAGGGCTTGGGGCCAAGCGCACGCAGCGTCGTTGCCGGGTGAAACGTACCCGCGCCCACTTCCATGTCATAAGGCTGCAGGACGGCGCAGCCCTTGTCTGCCCAATAGTTATGAAGCGTCAGGATCAGCGCCTGGAAAGAGCGCTTCGGGTCCATATGCGGAGCAAGGGTCGTGGTCATGGGATTGTGTCCGGAGCCAGTATTCAAAGATTTTTGCGCGTCTGGTGCCACGGCGGGGCTTAAGGGTCAAGTCTGAGGGGCAAGATCGCGCCAGCCAAGACGACGACAGGAATACCCCAGGACCAGCCTAATCCTCGTCTTCGCGCTTCACGCGATATTCGCCGGTGACCGGGTCCTTGATCAGTGTTCCAATCGCCCCGGTCTGCTGTTCCTTTTCCTTGGCGCGCCGGATACGGGCGAGCTTTTCCGCGTCATTGACGAATTTCCGGTACAGCAGCCAGCCTCCGCCGATGAGAATGGCCAGAAACACAAGCTGCGGCATGGGTAACACGTCCTCGAATCGGAAATGGCGGGCTCAAAGTCCGTAACGGCTCCATAATGCCCGTTCTTCCAATGTGCTCGCAAGACCTGCGGCAGCACCGGAAGCGATTTCCGCGCCGATGTTGGTGTTGGAAAGCGAAGCGATACCCGGCAGACGACGGCCCAGAAGGCCACGCGCCGAACCCACCAGTTCCAGCCGAGTCTTGGGGCCAAAGCGACGCTTCAGTACATCGCGGATTTCGCCGATGCCATCGACAAGACCGAGCTCTACGCCGCGTTGCCCTGTCCAGAAAAGGCCGGAGAAAATGGTCTCGTCATCGGCAAGCCGCTCTCCACGACGGGACTTGACCATATCAATGAAGACCTTGTGAATGTCGAGCTGCAGCGATTTCAGATATTCGATGTCGCTTTCCTTTTCCGGCTGGAAGGGGTCGAGGATCACCTTGTTCTCACCCGCCGTGTAGACGCGCCGCTCGACGCCGATCTTCTGCAAGAGTTCAGGGAAACCAAATCCACCGGAGACAACGCCGATAGAGCCGACGATAGACGTCGGATCGACGAAAATTTCATCGCCCGCCAGCGCAATCATGTAACCGCCGGAGGCCGCCACATCTTCCACGAACATCAGAACACGCTTGTTCTTTTCCTCCGCCAGCGCCCGAATGCGCTGATAGATCAGGCGCGATTGCACCGGAGAACCACCGGGCGAATTGATGGAGATGGCGACGACGGGCGCATCCTTCTTCGCAAAGGCGCGCTCCAGCACCGGGGCTGTATTGGCAAGGTTCAGCGTGGGGCGGAACTGGCCGCCGCCGGTCATGATCGCGCCCTGCAGGCGGACGACGGGAATGGCTATGCCTTCTTTACGGAACCGCTTCGGTAGAATGCGCGTCAAAAGGCCTGCCATGTTATCTCCTTGGAATGGTGTTTATTCATCATGTACGCAACGAAATGGCGGGCGCAATGGTTGCTTCCCGTAAATTCCGCGTCATTGGCAATCAGCCTTAACGACCCTTGCGGGCATAGGCTTTACGGCCATTGTTGAGATCATCCACAACGGGGGAGAAAGCGTGGCCGTCCGCTTCATGCATGAAGAGTGGCGCGCGCCATATGAGACGGGATTTCGAACCCTTGATGGCCGTGACGAGAAGCCGAATGGCATCTTCGCCCGGTCGCGGATGGATGGCTGTCAGTTCCAGCCCGCCAAAGCGTTTGCCACAAGCGGCGATGATGTCCGCCACGGATGACGGGCGCGCAATGAGAGAAAGCTGGCCACCAGGGATCATGATTGCGTTTGCGGTACGAAGCCAGCTTTCGAAGAGGTCTTCGGTCATGGCATGCGCTTCGGCCTTGAGGGCGTTTGGTGTTCGGCGGTCCCGTGCATCGTTGAAGGGCGGGTTCATGATCACATGATGGAAATGATCATCCGGCAAACTCGCCGCTGCGCGTGCCTTGCCGCGCAATGTCACATCCGCCTCGATCACGGTGAGACGAGAGCCAAATGCACGGTTTTGATCGATCGCCGTATTTCTCCGCGCATAATCGGCCATTTCCGGCGAACGCTCGACCAGCACCACGTGAGCATTCGGCAATCGAGCGGCGACGGCAAATCCGGCAGCGCCGGCCCCCGCACCCAGGTCCGCCACACGTACAGGACGCTCGTCATCCACCAGCGAGGCCAGTAGCATGGCATCCATGCCCGCACGATGTGCCCCCTTGGCCGGTTGCAACAGGTGAAAGGCGCCACGATGGAAGGCGTCGAGCGTCTCGGTCATTTTTCAGTCCGCAGTTCCGCCTCAAGACCCGCATCGACCAGCAGCCGTCGCGCCTCATCTGCCCGCTCCGTCTCCACCAGGAGGCGACGGGGCAGAAGACCGAGGGAACCCTCCAGCACGCTCATGGATTGATCTGCGGTCAGAGAATGAATACCTGCGTCGTTCAATAGGCTGGTGGCGAAGGACAAGACCACGGCATCATTGGTGCGGATCAGTTCTTTCATGCGTCAAACGATCTCGATTCCGGGTTATAACATGATTTGGCACTTGCCGGTTGTTGCGCCCCTTTCTATTGTCCGCCGCAAGATTTGAACAGGAGGCCATTTCATTGGGCGTCGTTATTCCGCTCGAAGAGGGCAAAAACAAGCAGGCATCCGTCAAGCCGCTGGTCGATCTGACCAAGTCGGACATGGATCGGGTCAACCAGCTGATCCTGTCGAAGGCCGGATCCGATGTGCAAATGATTCCGGAAGTAGCGAACCATCTGATCTCCTCAGGCGGCAAGCGTCTGCGCCCCATGCTGACACTCGCGGCCGCACAGATGTTCGGCTACGAGGGCGATGGCCATATCAAGCTCGCCACGAGCGTGGAATTCATGCACACGGCCACACTGCTGCATGACGACGTGGTGGATGAAAGCGACATGCGGCGGGGTAAGTCCACCGCCCGCATGATCTGGGGTAACCAGGCCAGCGTTCTCGTCGGCGACTTCCTGCTGGGGCAGGCCTTCAAGATGATGGTCGAGACCGGCTCCATGGACGCGCTGGATGTTCTGGCCTCCGCTGCCGCCGTGATTGCGGAAGGCGAAGTGCTTCAGCTTTCCGTTGCCAAGAACATGGAAACAACCGAAGACGATTATCTCTCCGTCATCCGCGCCAAGACCGCAGCGCTTTTCGCAGCCGCTGCCGAAGTCGGCCCCATCATTGCCGGAAACGACAAGAGCGCCCGCTCGGCCCTTCGCTCCTATGGCATGAATCTGGGCCTTGCCTTCCAGCTGGTGGACGATGCGCTGGACTATGGCGGCAAGGCCGCTGACCTTGGTAAGAACGTCGGCGACGATTTCCGTGAAGGCAAGATCACGCTGCCGGTGATCCTGTCCTATCGCCGTGGCACGCCTGAAGACCGCGCCTTCTGGAAAACCGCGATCGAAGATGGCCAGAGCAGCGATGAAAACCTGCAGCGCGCGCTGGGCCTGATCGCAAAAAACAATGGTCTGGCCGATACGATTGCGCGCGCCAAGCATTATGGCGCGATTGCGCGTGACGCCTTGTCGCCCCTGCCCTCTTCGTCACACAAGGCAGCATTGATGGAAGTCATCGATTTCTGCATCGAGCGGGTGAATTGACGGCTCAGGAAGGTCGCGGAGGCTGTTTAATGGCCTTCCCTTCTGACGGCGGCGACAAAGGAACCGGATATCCGAGATTCTTGCGCAGCTGCTTCAAAAAAGCCATTCTATCATGAATCATCGATTGAAGATTCCCGGTGGCCTGATGGCCGCCCTCAGTTCTTCTTGAAAGGCACTTTCATGCGGCAGAATTTCGCCCTTCGTCTGCTTTCCGGCGTGGCTTTTGCCTCAGCCCTTCTGGCAGCGACGGTCGCCCCCCGTCTTGCTGCGGCGCAGGACAACCCGGTTACGGAAGCCGTAGAGTTCACGCCGGAGAAGGTCAACACGTTTTCCGGTGCATTTCTGGCGGCCAGAACCGCTGATGTCGATCACGATTACGCGACTGCAATCGCCCTCTACCAGAAAGCGCTGAACTTCGAACCGGCCAACCTCGACATTCGCGAGCGCCTGATGGTGTCCTTGCTGATGAACGGGCAGCTTGACGAAAGCCTCAAGCATGTGGAGGCACTGAAGGGCGACGACGCCGTCGAGCGTATCACCACGATCGTGCGTGGGCTCGAAGCGATCCGCAAGGGGTCCTACGCCGATGCCGAAAAGATCCTGACTTACAAGGGCGGCAACGATCTGGACCGGCTGACCCATGCCCTGCTGATTGGCTGGGCAAAGGTTGGTGCCGGCAAGGGTGCGGAAGCAATCAAGCAGATCAAATCGCTTAAAGGCCCTGATTGGTTCAAGGTCTTCACGCAATATCATCTGGGTGCGATGGCGCTGGTGGCGGGCGATACTGCCACAGCCCGCAGCAACCTTAGCGCAGCCATCACCAGCCAGGAAGCCGTTGCCACGACGCCGGATACATTCATGCGATCGGTCATGGCGCTGGCCCGCCTTGAAGCGGCGCAGGGCAACAAGCAGAAGGCGCTCGATGCGATCTCTGTTGCCGAACGGCTGATGCTGAATTACGCGCCGCTCAAGGCTCTTCGCCAGAGCATCGAAAAGGGCGAAAAGCCGGAGCAGCAGGTCACCGACGCCACGCAAGGGGCCTCCGCCGTTCTCTTTTCCATCGGCAGTGCGCTGAACCGCCAGGGTGCCGAGGAGATGGTCTCGCTCTACTTGCAGATCTCGCATGCGCTTGATCCGAAGAGCGCCGATACGCTGATCCTGCTGGGTGGTATTGCCGAGAAGCTGGAGCAGCCGAAACAGGCAATCGAGCTCTATGGTCGCGTTCCGCAGGATTCGCCCATGCGGCGCATTTCCGAGCTGCAGCTGGGCCTGACACTAGCGCAGACAGGCGATGTGGACGGCGCGAAAGAACATCTGAAGAAGCTCATCGAATCCGATCCGACCGACATTCGCAGCTACATTGCTTACGGCAGCGTTCTTTCAGACGCCAAGGATTTTGCCGAGATGGCAAAGACCTATGACAAGGCGGTGGAAGTGGTCGGTCCGGCCCCTCGGCCCAGCGACTGGTCGGTGTTTTTCCAGCGCGGCATCGCCTATGAGCGTCTGAAGGAGTGGGACAAGGCCGAGCCCAACTTCCGCAAGGCGCTCGAACTGAACCCGGACCAGCCGCAGGTTCTCAACTACCTTGGCTATTCCTGGGTTGATATGAACCGCAACCTGGAAGACGGTCTCAACATGATCCGCAAGGCGGTGGATCTGCGGCCCGACGACGGATATATCGTAGATTCGCTCGGCTGGGCCTATTATCGCCTAGGCCGTTATGACGACGCGGTGACCGAGCTTGAGCGCGCGGTGCAGCTGCGAGCGGGCGATGCCACGATCAACGACCATCTGGGCGATGCCTACTGGCGCGTTGGACGGCAGCTGGAAGCGAAGTACCAGTGGCAACGTGCCCTGACCATGAAGCCGGAACTGACAGAAATCCCGAAGATCGAACAGAAGATCCGGGAAGGTCTCGCAGATGCCGGTCCGCCGCCGGTACAGACAGCCATGGCTTCTCCGGCAGCCACCGCACCTGCTGCTCCCCCTGCCGCAGCGCAGCCCAATGCACCGGTCACTGCCGATTACATCGTCAGCGAAGGCGATACGCTGTCCAAGATTGCGACGGATCGGCTGGGTGACAAGGAACGCGCGCGCGAAATTCTGGAGATGAATCCGGAACTCAAGCGTAACCCCAACCGGCTGTTTCCCGGCCAATTGATCAAGATTCCGGCTAAATCCAATTGAGCCCAACCGGAATGGTGATCGAAGCAGCGCGGGCGAAGATCAATCTCGCGCTGCATGTGACCGGTCAGCGCGCGGATGGCTATCATCTTCTCGATAGCCTTGTGACGTTCGCAGACTTCGGCGACGAGCTCGCCATTCGCCCATCTGCGCAGGACCGGTTCGAGATAACCGGGCGGTTTGCAGACACTCTGTCGATCGAGGCGGATAATCTCGTGACGCGGGCGCGAGACGGGTTGCGCGCCCTTGCCGCAGAACTCGAATACGAGACGTGTCCGGTCGACATCACGCTAACGAAGAGCCTGCCGCTCTCCTCCGGAATTGGTGGTGGCTCCGCAGATGCAGCGGCAACCTTGCGCGGCCTCGCTCGACTATGGAACCTGAACGTGCAGCGAGACCGGCTGGCAAAGCTTTGCCTGTCTCTTGGGGCGGACGTGCCGATGTGTCTTGCGTCCAGCCCTTTGATCGCACGTGGGATTGGCGAGGACATAGAACCGCTTGCCACCCTACCGCCCTTCTTCATACTGCTGATCAATCCGCTCAAACCCGTTTCAACGCCCCAGATATTCCGGTTGCTGACATCGAAGAGCAACGCGCCGCTACCTCCTTTTGATCCGGCGCAATCGGACTGGCTGGAGTATCTGGGGGCCCTCAGAAACGACCTTCAAGAACCTGCGCAGAGGCTGCTTCCGGAGATCGGGGAATGCCTCCGGCAGCTGGAGGAGAGCGGCGCGGAGGTCTCGCGCATGTCTGGATCGGGCGCCACGTGTTTTGGCCTCTACCGCGACGAAATGGCTCTGGAACGTGCAGCTTTGACGCTCCAGCAGACCAGGCCGCAGTGGTATGTCAGAGCGGGCCGAACTTTGGAAGGAAATGCACCATGAGCCGTATCGATGAGAGCCGTCCCTTCATTCCGGTCGGTATTGCCGTGCTGACCGTTTCCGACACTCGGCGGCTGGATAATGACAAATCCGGCGATACGCTGGTGCAGCGCATTCTGGAAGCGGGCCACGAACTCGTTGCTCGCGCAATCGTTGCCGACGACAAGGAGCAGATCTATGAGCAGGTCCGTAACTGGACGCTTGCAGAAGAAATCGACGTGGTGATCACCACCGGTGGCACGGGCTTTACCGGCCGGGATGTGACGCCGGAAGCACTGGAACCCCTGTTCGAAAAGCGTATGGATGGCTTCTCCGAAGTGTTTCACCGCATATCCTACGACAAGATCGGCACATCCACGATCCAGTCCCGCGCCACCGGCGGCGTTGCCAATGCGACCTTCATTTTTGTCCTGCCCGGTTCGCCCGGCGCCTGCAAGGACGCGTGGGACGGCATCCTGAAATGGCAGTTGGACTACCGCCATATGCCCTGCAATTTCGTGGAAATCATGCCACGGCTTGATGAGCACCTGAAGCGCGGCGGCAAAGCCTGACTAGATTAGCTACGCGCTGCAGCCCAGGCTGGAATCAGTTCGGAGATGAGCGTATGCGGCCGATTCCCCTCGACAAGGTCGGCAAGCCGCCTTGCGCGCGCACCCTTTGCTGAAGCCGCACTTTTTTGAATGAGAAGACCCTGCGCGAGCGGCGGATCCTTGCCGAACAGTCGCTGGATCAGCGACCTGCGGTAATTGCGGGATGGACTGAAGCGCGCGGGATGGCGCGTCAGCGAGATATGCTCGGCGACTTCATCAATCCAGCCGATTTGAGGGCGCGCTCCCGGCTCCAGAAGCATGAGCCACTCGCCACGCACCTCTCGCAGAACGCTTTCCAGATCCCACTGCGTATAGAACTTGCAACCCGCCGCATCCGCAACACGCGCAGACGCATCAGTGGAACCATGGTCGAGCACCGCAACGTCGCTGACCAGACCTTCCACAGCACCGGCAACCAGCACAGACAATGTCTGTGCCAGCTCGGATTCCTGATCATGGCATTCCATCAATACAGTCAGCATTCATGACCTTTATCGCATCGGCCCGAAAATTGCCATCAACAAAGGCGGCAGATTTTGTTCTTGCATTGTTCTCATTTTAACGATACGAATTTGAGTACGCCAGCGTTAAACATCTGGCTGGGAGTTTTCCATGAACGAGCTGTCTCAACTGCGGCAGGACGCTTTTGCGCCTGCTCACACGGCGGATATTGCCGATGCTCTGGTCCAGTCATCAGGTCTCAGGATCGAGGTGGACCGACGCCGTGGACGTGGTGCAGGCTTGAACCCGAGCGGCCGGTTCGAAGACCAGCGGAGAGAGCAGTTCGATGATGGCTGGCAGTCGCTGGAAGAACTCGAGCCTTTCAAGACCGAAGTCCAGATCGAGAAGCCGAAGACGGCTATCACCCGCAATGATTCACCCGATATTCCGTTTGACCGTTCCGTCAATCCGTATCGCGGCTGTGAGCACGGCTGCATCTATTGTTTTGCCAGACCAACCCATAGCTATATGGGGCTTTCGGCAGGGCTGGATTTTGAGGCCAAGCTCTTCGCGAAGCCCGATGCCCCTCGCCTGCTTGAGCGAGAGCTAAGCAAACCCGGATACAAGGTGAAGCCCATTGCGATCGGCACGAACACGGACCCTTATCAACGGATAGAGCGCGACTGGCGTATCATGCGGCAATTGCTGGAAGTGCTCGAGAAAGCCAACCATCCAGTCATGATCGTTACGAAGTCGGCGCTGGTAGCGAGGGATATCGATATTCTTGGCAAGATGGCCGCAAAAGGACTGGCCAAGGTAGCGATTTCCGTCACCACGCTTGACCGTAAGCTGGCGCGTCTGATGGAACCTCGTGCTTCGACGCCGACCAAGCGCCTGGAAGCGGTACGGCAGTTGACCGATGCAGGAATACCGACCGGCGTTCTCGCCTCTCCTCTTATTCCTGCGCTGAACGACCATGAGTTAGAGCGAATTCTGGATGCGGCACAGGCAGCTGGCGCTGTGTCTGCAAGCTACATTCTGCTGCGTCTGCCGTTGGAAGTCAGCCCGCTCTTCCGCGACTGGCTTCTGAGACACTATCCCGATCGCTACCGGCATGTGATGTCGCTGATAAAGTCGATGCGCGGCGGAAAAGACTATGATGCAGAATTTGGCAAGCGCATGAAAGGAGAAGGTCCCTATGCCTGGCAGATTTCGCGCCGTTTTGAAATGGCGACAAAGCGCCTTGGTCTTGCCCGTAGAGGTGTAGCACTGCGCGACGACCTTTTTGTTCGCCCCGATGGCGCCGGGGTCCAGCTGTCGCTTCTCTGATACCGCGACGGGATATGCGGCGACTACGTGCGGGTTTTACCAGAGATTTGTTCAATCGCACGCGAAGTCAGAAGTCAGCCATCGGAGCGGGCTCCTGAATTCGAACTAAGACTTGTCGTTTCGCTGACCGAGCGTGTTGCGAAACTAAAATGGACCGGCGCCGCCCCTGCTGGTCTTGCCCCGTTGGCCTGATCCCCTTGGGCCGGAAGCAGTGCCGCCTCATTTGCTTCAACGGGGCTTGCGGGAAATCGGGTGGGCGTGCGACTGATGCCGCATGTCACGACGCACGCCCCCCGATTCTCCTCCCGATCTTTTCTCTCTCGAACCGATCGTTCCGGATTTTTCGCTGGAGCAGATGGCGCGCAAGGCGGGGCATTGGCCGGTAGCCGGCACCGACGAAGCCGGACGCGGCCCCCTTGCCGGACCTGTTGTCGCTGCAGCAGTCATCCTGGATCCGGACCACATTCCCGCCGGATTGAACGATTCCAAGCAATTGACGCTGAAACAGCGTGAGGCGCTCTTCGTGGAGATCTGTGCAACGGCGCATATCTCAGTCGCCTCTTCCGGTCCCCGTCATATCGACGAGAAGAACATTCTTCGCGCCAGCCTTGATGCGATGCGCCGGGCTGTGGACGCCCTGCCGGTGAAAGCCGACTTTGTTCTGGTCGATGGACGGGATGTTCCCGCAGGGCTCTCCTGCCCAGGCAAAGCCGTTATTCAGGGCGACGCCCGTAGCCTTTCCATTGCCGCCGCTTCGATCATCGCCAAGGTGACGAGAGACCGGATGATGGCCCGCGCGGGAGATGTCTTCACAGCCTACGGATTTGCGCAGCATGCCGGCTATGGCACGGCCCAGCACCGTCGCGCCATCGAAGAGTACGGGCCGTGCGCACTGCACCGTATGAGTTTCAGGCCGCTACGACGAGATTGAACAAATTAATCGCTACCCGACGTGCTGTCAGTCAGAAGGACGATGCGCTGAATCAGATCAGCTGGGGTCGAACAGTCATCCCAGTTCATTGTAGCCAGGAACTCCAGATACAAAAAAGGCCGGGTTACCCCAGCCTTCCTGCAAAGTCGAATATCTTGGAGATCAGTTCAGGCGAGCCTTGACCTGAGCGACGGACTGAGAGAACAGAGCCTGCTGCGTCGCGGCATCAGCCTTGGCAGCAATAACCTTCTCGGCAGCAGCAACCGCCAAATCGACCGCGGCGGCGCGAACGGCGCCGATGGCATCGGCTTCGGCCTGGCGGATCTTCTGTTCCGAAAGAGCATTGCGGCGCGCGACGAATTCCTCCGTCTTCTGACGGGCTTCCTGCGTCAGGGCAGCGGCTTCACGTTCTGCGGAGGCAACGATCGCAGCGGCTTCAGCTTCGGCTTCCTTACGCTTGCGCTGGTACTCTGCGAGCAGAGCCTGCGCCTCTTCACGAAGGCGCTTGGCCTGATCGAGTTCCTCGCGGATGTTGGCGGCGCGCTTATCCAGCGACGAGGCCATCATACCAGGAACCTTGAGATAGACGAGGAGAAGAAGAAAGAGAACAAGGCCTACAAAGGCGAAGAATGTTGCATCAAATGCCATGTGATCAGGCTCCTACCTTTGCGGTTGCAACTGCAGCCCTGACGTCTTCGGCGCTGGCCTTGGGACCGATGAGCTGATCGACAATCGCAGACGCCGTCTCTTCAGCAATCGCACCAACTTCAGCAAAAGCTGCAGCCTTGATTTCAGAGATGCGAGCTTCGGCGGCGGCAAGCTTGCCTGCCAGTTCAGCTTCAATGGCTGCGCGGTCGGCATTTGCCTTGACCTTGGCTGCCTCACGTGCGCTTTCCGCGATCGCGCCACCCTTGGAACGGGCATCCGCCAGTTCCTTCTCATAGGTAGCCACGGCGGCGTCTGCCTCTGCCTTCAGGCGGGAGGCCTCATCGAGATCTTGTGCAATCCGATCATGACGGTGCTCGAGAATGCCGCCGATACGGGGCACGATCAACTTCTGCATGAGCAGATAGAAAAGGCCGAAAGTGATGACGAGCCAGAGCAGCTGCGACGCATAGGTCGACTGGTCGAAAGGCGGGAACACGCCAGTGCCGTGCTCATTGTGAGCGACACCCGTCTCCGTATGCACTTCACCTTGCGTGGCGCCATTGGCCGGCGCAGCTTGTTGCGCAAATGCCGGTGTCACGAACATCATCACCTCCAGGGGGTATTCAATAAGAAGGATCACGGCACACATAGTGGCGGCCGTGATCCGATCGGTTTGCCGGTTATTAGACGGCGAACAGCAGGAGGAGCGCTACGAGCAGCGAGAAGATGCCCAGAGCTTCCGTAACGGCGAAGCCGAATACCAGACGGCCGAACTGGCTGTCAGCAGCAGACGGGTTGCGAAGCGCGCCGGAGAGGTAGTTGCCGAAGATGTTGCCGAGGCCGAGAGCCGTACCAGCCATGCCAAAGCAAGCCAGACCTGCACCGATGAACTTTGCTGCTTCCGCTTCCATGTGTGAACTCCTTAGAATGGGTTGTTGCGGCGGTTGACTGACGCTTCAATACGCCAATGTCGTTCCTCAGTGACCGCCTGGGTGAACTGCATCGTTGAGGTACATGCATGTGAGTACCGCAAAGACGTAGGCCTGCAGGAAGGCTACGAGGAATTCCAGACCGGTCAGAGCGACCGTCATGATCAGGGGCAATGTCGCGCCACCGATACCGATTGCACCCAGGGTTCCAAGCGAAGCAACGAAGCCCGCGAACACCTTGAGGGTGATGTGTCCCGCCAGCATGTTGGCGAAAAGACGAACCGACAGAGAAATCGGACGGGACAGAAACGAGATGATTTCGATCGTGACAACCAGTGGCAAAAGTACGCCCGGGACACCGCTTGGCACGAAAACATTAAGGAAATGCAAGCCGTGCTTGTAGAAACCGTAGACGACAACAGTGCCGATAACGAACAGCGCGAGCGCGAAGGTGACGATGATCTGGCTAGTAACCGTGAAGAAGTACGGGAACATGCCGAGCAGGTTTGCAGTCAACACGAACATGAAGAGCGAGAAGACCATCGGGAAGAACTTCATCCCGTGGCTGCCCGCACCTTCGCGCAGCATGGAGGCGATGAACTCATAGGAAAGCTCGGCAACCGACTGCGAACGACCCGGGATCAGGCCACGATTGGCGGTCGAGAAGTAGAGAAAACCGGCGGCACAGGCAACCGTGGCGACCATAAACAGGGACGCATTGGTAAAGGAGAAATCGATACCACCAATTTCGATTGGCACGATCTTGAAGATCTGGAACTGATGCGTCGGGTCGTTCGCCACCGCTCTACCTTTTCTTTCCTCATGGCCGCCGCAATTGGCAGCTAGCCTCTAAATCCGAGCCTTAGCGCTTGTGGTCCGAGTCATCGCCGCGAGAAACACCCGGATCCGGGGTCGCAACCATGCCCATGGCACGAAGCACGTTCAGCACTCCGGCACAGAAACCAAGAAGAAGAAGAATGATCATCCCCCAAGGCGTCGTGCCGACAAAACGGTCGATCAGATAGCCAAGCATGGCGCCAACAGCGATGGCAGCAATGAACTCTGAAGAGATCTTCAACCCGAGAGCCATTCCCTTACGGCTTTCCTCTGATTGCTTTTCCTTCGCGGTTTCAATTGCCTCGCTGCGTTCCCTTGCCGCCAGTTTTGCGGAAAGAGCCTCGCGTCGTTGCTCCAGACTATCATCCCGGTTGTCGGTCATGCGCCTCTCCCTGGCTTCAGCAGACCTGATTTTCGGTCTCAAGCCTCTCTCGAAGCCTTGGGAAATAGCGCCTTCCGGCCCGTTTTGAAGTCGGGCGCAACATAGTTTTGCACGCCCCCATAGTCAAGGCGTTAACCGACACTCATCCAGAACAAATTTCTGACGAAAAATCAAATACTTGAGATTATCGATAATCAGCATGTGCTGTTGAAGTCGAGGAATCGGCGGTCCTCAGCTCCAGCCGCCGCCATAGGTGCGGTAGAAGACATGCAGCCCAATACGGCCTATCTTTTTCATGGTAGGTGCCCAGTTGGGACGGACATAGACCGCATGATAGTGAGTTGCGGAGCCAACTTCCTTCAACCATATCTTGCCCGCCGTGGTCGCCATGGCGACTTCCCTCGCCATTTTCCAATGCTCCTCCGAGCGGATACGATCCTTGATATCATCGCAGGCAAACGAGAACTGGCAGCGATTGCGCCAATCTTCGTTCTGGTAGACGACACCGCAGATCGTTTTGGGATAGGCAGGATTTCGAACGCGATTGAGGATGACCTGCGCGACGGCTGCCTGCCCCTTCACCGATTCGCCGCGCGCCTCGAAGTAGATGCCGGACGCCAGGCACTGTTGCTCCTGCGGCGAAAAAGCATCAGGCGGAAGGGGCGTTGCCGCCCATGCATGGTCCTCAGGCCCAATATCCGGGATGAAACGACCGTCATCCTTTTTTTCAGTCAGGATCGCATCGAATGGCGATTGCCGCGCAAAGTCGGGCTTGGCCGGGGCATAGGCCGTGGCAAGGATATCGGCTTTCGGATTGGTGACGAGTTTTGCCACCATAGGTGAAAGACCGGCGTCGGGTTTCTTTTCCTCCGAACGGCGGAAATAGAAGGCAGCGAGCTTCACCTCTTCGCTGGCCTTGGGCGCCTTGGCAAACGCAACCTGATCTTCGGCGCGGATGACGGGTGCGAGAAGCGAACTGCTGCGCTGAAGAATGGAACCGGCACTGAAGGCCCGCGGCGGCAACATGGGCACAACTGCCACCACCCTGCCCTTCTTCTGTGCACGGTTCACCCGGTCTTCGTCGGGAATATGCTGGTCTTCCTTCTTTCCCGCCACGATGGCAATCTTCTCGCCGTTCGGCAGGCTGAAGCCCGTATTTGAGACAAGACGCTCCTCACCCGGCGGAAAAGCAAGCTCTGCCGAATGGATGGACCCGGCGGGTGATTTTGTCATCACCATGCGCCACTGCGCACCAGAGCGATCAAAGCCGGACAGGAGATCACTCAGATCCCCGTGCGCTGGCAGGCTGGGGAATGCCAACCAGGCGGCAAGGCCGAACAGGGTGGGGGCTGCCCAGCGGTCGGCAAGCGAAATCCGCTTTCGGGCGATATTTCTCAAACTCGGCACAAGACAACTCCAACACGTCAACACTTGAGCGTGGAGAATCTAATATTAACCCTAATGGACGGTTAACCGACCTAAATGATACGCTGCCGCTCACGCGGGTGTGACAGGTTCAACGCACACCCCCGCAGGAAACGCCATCAAATGATGACGTGCGAACCAAGCTCGACCACGCGATTAGCGGGTAGATGGAAGTAATCGGAAGGATCCGTGGCTGTATTGGCAAGCCCGATGAAGAGCCTGTCCTGCCACATTGGCATGCCTGATTCGGCATCCGGCACAAGCTTTCGGCGTCCGAGATAGAAAGACGTCGACATGATGTCGAACTTGATGCCGCATTTGCGCAGATAACCCAGCGCCTGCGACACGTTGTGCGACTGCATGAAGCCATATCGAAGTTCGATGAGCGTGAAGCGCTCGTTGAGCTTTTCGACAGAGAACGAATTCTCCTGGGCCACGCGCGGTTTGTTGACCGTGCGAATGGTCAGGATCACATTTCTCTCGTGCAGCACGTGGTTATGCTTGAGATTGTGCATCAAGGCGGCAGGCGCGGATTCCGGATCGCTGGTGAGGAAAATGGCCGTTCCCGGCACGCTGACGGGTGCATGCTTGCTCTTGTTCTCGATGGATTTCTCGATCGAGGTGGCAAAGCTGGTGAGCGGCACGTCAATGCGCTTTGTCTTCTCGGCGAGGATGAGTGTACCGCGCTTCCAAGTCCACATGACAATGGTGAAGCCCGCCGCCATCATGACAGGCACATAGCCACCATCGTGGATCTTGAGCAGGTTTGCGCCCAGGAAAACGACTTCGAGTGCAAGAAGCGGCGCGAGCGCCAGGGCCGCGACCCAGCGGGGCCAGCGCCAGCGCGCACGGACGAATTCGAAGGCCATCATGGTCGTCACCACCATGGCTCCCGTAACCGAGATTCCATAGGCCGTAGCGAGCGCATCGGAACTTTCGAAACCGAGGACGAGTGCCAAAACGCCGATCAGGAGAACCAGATTGACGGCCGGCAGGAAGATCTGCCCGGTATTCGTCTCAGACGTGAACAGGATCTGCATGCGCGGCAGATAACCAAGGTGAATGGCCTGCCGGACAAGCGAAAAGCCGCCGGTAATCACGGCCTGGCTGGCGATGATGGTTGCGGCTGTTGCCAGCAGGACCATGGGCAGAAGCGCCCAGGAGGGGAACATCAGGTAGAACGGATTCGATGCGGCTTCCGGGTTCTGCATGACCAATGCACCCTGCCCCAGATAGTTCAGCGTGAGCGCCGGAAAAACCAGAACGAACCAGGCCCACTGGATCGGGCGGCGCCCGAAATGTCCAAGATCCGCATAGAGCGCTTCAGCTCCTGTCACGGTCAGGAAGACAGCGCCCAGGACGACGATCCCAAGAAACCCCTCATTGAACAGAAAGGTGACCGCATAAACCGGGTTGAAAGCATAGAGGATGCTGAGATCATCGGTGATGTGCAGGACACCCCCCAGACCCATGGCGATGAACCAGAGAGCGGTAATCGGTCCAAAAAACCGCGAAACCTTGGCCGTGCCTTGAGACTGGATGGCAAACAGTGCGATCAGGATGACAATCGAGATCGGCAATACCCACTCGTCGAAGGCAGGCGTCACCAACTTCAACCCCTCGACGGCCGATAGAACCGAGAGGGCCGGGGTGATCATAGCATCGCCGAGAAACAGCGCGGCCCCGATAAGACCCAGGATGATGAGCGCCATCTTGTTTCCGCCAGCGGTCTTGATCAGCATGGCCAGCAAAGACAGTGTTCCGCCCTCGCCGTCGTTATCCGCACGCAGCAGAAAAAGAACATATTTGATGGTCACGATGATGGTGAGCGTCCAGATCATCAGGGAAATGATGCTGATAATCTCGACATTGGTCAGACCATCGGCGGAAACTGGCCGCAGCGCTTCGCGAAAAGCGTAGAGCGGACTGGTGCCGATGTCGCCATAGACGACGCCGATCGAACCCAGCGTGAGCGCCAGCATGTGCTTGAGGCTCTTGTCGTCGTGAACCTGTGCTTCAGTCTCGTGTGACATCCAAAGATCCGGCCTTTAGAGCCAGCCTTTCCAGCGGAAGAAGAAAAAGGGAATGATGGCGGAAAGCACCATGGCGAACAGGGCAAGCGGATAGCCCAGTTGCCAGGACAGTTCCGGCATATGTTGGAAATTCATGCCGTAGATCGATGCCACGAGTGTTGGTGGCAAAAAGACCACCGAGGCAATCGAGAAGATCTTGATGATGGCATTCTGCTCGACATTGATCAGGCCCAGTGAAGCATCCAGAAGGAAGGCTATATTACCTGCCACGAAACTGGCATGCTCCGAAAGCGTTGTTACGTCCTGTGCGACAGTTGCACACAGTTTGCGTACGTCCTCGTCCTTCTGGATGACGGAGGCATTCTGCAAAAAGGTCAGCAGGCGAGAGAGCGAGCCGAGACTGTCACGTACCTTTCCGACAAGGCGGTGAACCTCGGCGATTTCAGCCAACTTGCTTTCCAGGAATTTCGGTGGACGCCGCTCGGTTCGTTCGCGAAAGATATCTGTGGCCAGATGATCCACCCGAGACACCACGGTCTCCATGATCTCCGCCGTGCGATCCGCGATCGTCTCCAGAAGATGCGCCAGAAGGGTGCGCCCGTTACAAGTCTCCTCCGGTGCGCGGCCGAGCGCTGCGACAAAGAGGCTGAAGGACTTCGGGTCCGCGTAACGGACCGTGACAAGCCGTTCCGCCGTGAGAATGAACGCAACATCCGTGAGTTTGGAGTCTCGGCTGTCTGCGCGCCAGACCAGTGACCCGGTCATGTAGAGCGCGCCGTTTTCGGCATACAGCCGGCTGGACGGCTCGATATCCTTCAACTCGTCCCGGGTGGGGATCGAGATGCTGAGAAGCTGCTCGACGAACCGATCCTCCTCGGATGTCGGATGATGGAGATCAATCCATACGACATCGTCAGAAAGAAGAAATTCCGGCTTGTTGAGCGTCAGTTCGCTGACGGAACCGTTGGACAGGTAAGCGTTGATCAAGGGCATCTCCGTGCCGGTGCATCATGCACGGCACATTACAATAGTAGGACCTCAGTTCCGGTTCCCCGTCCCAAACGGGGGCGCGTATAAGACCTGCCCTTGATAAATGCAAGCAAAACGAATCCTTGCTTGCATTTGTATCAAACTGAAAGCGTCGGCTTCGCAGGTTATTCGAAGACAATGTTTGGTGCGGGTCTTGCCCGGCGCCCAGCCAATTGTTCCCAGACCTGGCGCGCAATACCCTTATACACTTCAGCGGCAGCGCCGTTAGGGTCAGCCACGACGACGGGCGTTCCTGCATCGGATTTCTCACGGATTTCCATGGTGAGTGGCACTTCGCCGAGGAATGGAACGCCAATCCTCTCTGCCTCTGCCCGAGCGCCGCCATGGCCGAAGATATCGTAGCGCTTGCCAGTATCCGGCGCGAGAAAATAGCTCATGTTCTCAATGATTCCGAGAAGTGGGACTTCTACTTTCCTGAACATGGCAATGCCCTTGCGCGCATCGATCAGGGCAAGATCCTGCGGCGTCGACACGATGACGGCACCGGCGAGGGGCACCTGCTGCGCCATAGTCAGTTGTGCGTCTCCCGTGCCGGGCGGCATGTCGACGATCAGAACATCGAGTTCGCCCCAGGCGACCTCGCGAAGCATTTGCAGAATGGCCGACTGTACCATCGGTCCGCGCCAGATCATGGCAGCATCCTCATCGACCAGATAGCCGATGGACATGGATTTGAGGCCATAATTTTCCATGGGCACGATGATGCGGTTGTCGATCTGTTTGGGCCGACCAGAAATCTTGAGCAGGCGCGGCACCGAAGGACCGTAGATATCGGCATCCAGCAGGCCGACCTTCAGACCATTGGCCATGAGACCCAACGCGAGATTGACGGCGGTCGTGGACTTTCCGACGCCGCCCTTGCCGGATGCGACAGCGATGATGGCGCCGACACCTGGAACACCGGCTTTCTGCGCTCGGCCGCCTTGCGCAGCATGTGAATGCCCGGCGTGAGAGTGGCCTGAATGGGAATGGCCGGAGTTCTGGGGCGGCGCTGCTGCGGGTTTAGCGCCAGCGGCGGCTCCTGCCTTGCGATCAGCCGTGAGGGTGACGAGTGCGCCTTTTACGCCCGGAATTGCTTTTACGGCCCGTTCGGCGGCTTGCCGCATGGGCTCAAGTTCTTCAGCACGCTCCGAGGGTACGCTGATGGAGAAATAGACCTTCCCATCTGCAATGAAGACATCCGACACCATGTTGCGGGAGATGAGATCGCCTTCCAGATCTGGTCCGCGCACCTTGCGGAGTCTATCGATGACAAGATCCTTGGTTACTTCGGCCATATCCGCTCGCTCCTGCTGTCTGCACCGGCAATTCCCGACCGATGATGTTATCGACTGCACATATAGTGAGCGCCGCGATGAAAGCGCAACCGCCAAGTACTGGTATGCGACATGTGAGACAATCGAGCGGTGGCTGGAAACGAAAACGCCGGATGGCGCTGCTGCAGTTGCAAGACCGCGCTACGCCATCCGGCGGTTTTTTTGATCGCGCCTCTGTGTGCGCTTTCCAGTCCCCTCTGGACCGCAGAAAGCTATGCACGAAGCGTGCCAAACTTCATTTTGCGCATGAACACGGCATTATTGCCAAGGTGGCAAACTCTTGAGGGATGATGAAAGATTGGCGCTGCCGAAACTTTAAGCTACAGAAGAACGAATTGCCTTGAAATGCCTTTCAGGCGATCAGATTGCTGCGGATCGCCTTGGCGACAGCCTGCGTGCGGTTGACGGCATCCAACTTCCGGGTCGCACGGTTGAGATAGTGGTTAACGGTATGCTCCGACAGGCTCAGGATTTCCGCGATTTCCGCACTCGTCTTGCCGGCAGCGGTCCATGTCAAACATGCAAGTTCGCGATCGGCCAGCTTGTCGTTGACCCGGATATCCTGCGAGCGCAGATGCGCCAGTTGGTGATAGACATGGTTGAGGCAGTAGGAGAGCGCCATCATCTCATAAAGGGAAAAGCCGACCCCCTGCCCACAAAGCCCTGCCCAACCCCGCTTGCCGGATGAATCATGGACCGGAAACACTGCGCCGCTGTCCATGCCAAAACGAGCGAACAATTCCCTGACCGCCTGGCTACCACGTTCTTCGGCTATATCCTTGAGGTCGAATTGGAAAGGCAGGACACTCACGCGGATCCTGTGGATGACTGGACTGCTGCCCAGGAATTTGTCCTGATCGAAAAGGGCGATAAGTTCAGGAGGGCCGTTGGTGATGATGGAGCTTGCGGAAAGCTCGGTCTCTGTTGGATCCGGCAGGTCTGCAACGACGAAAGCATTGCAGTTAAACTGCTCGGATAGCTGTCGCATCAGCCGAAAGATTTCAAACTGCGTCTGAATTCTCTCAAGTGCTGCCAGCCAATTGGCCACAAACGCCCGGTGAGCGGGAAAATCGGCAAATCCATCCATGAACTGGTATCGCATTTTCTTTGTTTATTTTAGAACATAATTGCATTAGCAATTCTAAATTAAATTAATACCGTGCATTCATTACGAAATTGCAAAATATGTTTAAATTTCTGATGTTCAATACACAATTGTATTACAAAAATCGAGTCTCAATCTGAATCTTTATCATCTGTCTTGATGGGCAGGACTGAGACCGTAGGCCATGTCTTCGGCGATCGAACCCGCGGCCCGGCGCACAGGCGCAACCCATTCTCCACGTTCCAGTGACCCTGCTCTGAACACCGGGGCTGTTACCGAAATTCCGCCGATGAAATTCTGGGAGGCAACGACAACCGAAGCGGCAACGCAGCATATTCCGGCCTGATGTTCTTCCAGGTCTTCTGCATAGCCGCGTTGCCGGATCAGGCCCAATGCGTCTCGAAGCGCGGCAGCATCCGTAATCGTACTGGCCGTATAACGGTGAAAGCGCACTTGCTGGACGAGGTCAGCAAGACGATCCTCCGCCAGACATGAAATGGCGGCCTTGCCGATGCCGGTGCAATAGACCGGCGATGCGTTTCCCACCTGGGAATGCATACGGACAGCCTGCCTGCTTTCCAGTTTGTCGAGATAAACAATTTCGGCTCCACGCAGCATTCCGAAATGGACGGTCTCCCCGGTGATATCATGCAGCACCTTCATATGCGGTTCTGCCAGCTTGCGCACGGTATTGCGTGCCCAGGCTCGGGAGGCGAATTTCAGGAGACGGATTCCCGGCTGATAGGCGCCGTCAGGTGATATGTCGACCAGACCCTCAACGACCAGATGACGAAGCTGCCGATGAAGGCTGCCTTTCGGCTGGCCCGTAAGCTTCAACAGATCGCTGAACCGCAAGGCATCCGGCGCCGATGCAATGAGATCCAGCAGATTGATCGCCTTGCCTAAAGTGCCTGTATCTTCGCTGGATGACATCGAAGCCTCGTTGTTCGCGCGCGCCTTCTTATTGACATCCAGACGATAATAGATGTTTTATTCCACATAGTCAAACATGTTTCCAAATAATGGAACTATCAGGCCTGTCGTGAAATCCATGAGTTCGCTACCCCCTGCCCCTTCCTTTCCCGATCTTCAGGATCGCGGCGTGCTGATCACCGGTGGCGGCTCCGGCATCGGCGCTGCGCTTACCGAGGCCTTTGCCATGCAGGGCGCGAGGGTCGCCTTCCTTGATTTTGCGGAAGAACCCTCGCAGCATCTTGCCGCCGGATTGAGCGCGAGAAGCCGGCATACGGTTCATTTCCTGAAAGCCGATCTGCGCAATGTGTCTGAAATCCGTTCCGCGGTGGAGGAGGCTATTCTCCGCCTCGGGGGGCTTGGGGTTCTGGTCAACAATGCGGCCCGAGACGACCGCCACGAGCTTCTCGACATGAGCGAGGACTATTGGGATGAAAACCAGGCCATCAACCTGAAGCACATGGCGTTTGCTGCCCAGGCTGCGGCTCCCGCTCTCATCCGCGACGGCAGGGGCGCGATCGTCAACATGTCCTCGATTGCCTTCATGCTGAATATGGGGGCAATGCCGAGCTATACGACCGCCAAGGCCGGCGTTCTGGGCCTGAACAAAAGCCTGGCCGGACGTCTGGGGCCGGAGGGTGTGCGCGTGAATGCCATCCTGCCGGGCATGGTGGTAACGGAGCGTCAATTGAAGCTCTGGCTGACGGAAGACGGCATGGCCGCGATGCGCGATCGGCAGTGCCTCAAGCGTAATCTTTTGCCCGCCGACATAGTGGGACCATGCCTGTTCCTGGCATCGTCCGCATCGGCGGGAATGACTGCACAATGGATAACCGTAGATGGAGGAGTGCTCTGATGAATGAGTCCGCCTATGTGGCCATAGACTGGGGCACGTCCAGCTTCCGGCTGTGGCTTATGGATAGAGATGATAATGTGCTGGCGGAGCGGCGCAGCGGCGAAGGCATGACGACGGCCGCCTCCATCGGCTTTGGTACTGTCCTGTCCTCCCACCTGCAGGCCGTTCAGGCAAGTGCTGCCCTGCCCGTGGTTATCTGCGGCATGGCGGGAGCCCGTCAGGGTTGGGTCGAGGCCGGTTATGTCGATGTCCCGGCAAGGCTTTCGACGGTTCTTTCAAATGCCGTCCGTGTTCCGGCGGAAGAGCGGGACATCCGGATTTTGCCGGGGATCGCCCAGCGTAGCGATACCATGCCCGATGTCATGCGCGGCGAGGAAACCCAATTGCTGGGCTCTGCCAGCACTGCCAGCCAACGGCTTGTCTGCATGCCGGGAACGCATTCGAAATGGGTGCGCGTGGATGGCGATGCCGTCACCAGCTTTTCGTCGTTCATGACCGGCGAAGTTTTCGACGCTCTGTCGAAGCATACGATCCTGAAACACGCCATGGCTGAGGCCGGCAGTTTCGATGGTTCCCATCCGGCCTTCATCGCTGCGGTGAAACAAGCGCGCGAAAACCCGGCCATGTTCACCAATCTCATTTTCACATGCCGGTCCGGACAGCTGTTGCACGGGCTGGATGCAACCTCGGCGGCGGCTCGATTGTCGGGCTTGCTGATTGGTACCGAATTCGCTGGCGGGCTTTCCATTGCCGGAACAGACGCAACCGTTCAGCTGGTCGCATCCGGCAAACTGCAAACCCTGTATGAAGCCGCATTCTCCGCCCTCGATCTCGACTTCGAGACCGTGGATGCGGATCTCGCCGTTCGCAACGGGCTTGCCTCAGCCGCCCATTCCCTCTTTTTTGCGCATTAGAAGGTTCCGCACATGAGCCGTATTCCCTTTCCAGACATGAAGCGTCCGCTGGTCGCCATCCTGCGGGGGCTGAAACCCGAGGAAACGCAGGCGGTGGTCGGCGGACTGATCGATACCGGCTTTACGGCAATCGAAATCCCGCTCAACTCGCCGGATCCGTTCCGGTCCATCGAAATCGCTGCGAAGATGGCGCCTGCCGACTGCCTGATCGGCGCAGGCACGGTACTGACCGTCGAAGATGTTCAATCGCTGGACGATGCGGGCGGCAGATTGATGGTGAGCCCGAATGTGGAGCCGGAGGTGATTTCGCTTGCGGCGGCAAAAGGCATGATCACGCTGCCGGGCTGCTTTACGGCAACCGAGGCACTGGCTGCCGCGAAGGCTGGCGCAACGGGTCTTAAATTCTTCCCCGCCAACGTTCTTGGTCCATCCGGCATCAACGCCATCCGCGCAGTTCTGCCGAAGGATCTGCTGATTGCGGCCGTGGGCGGCGTGTCCGACACCAACTTCGCCGACTATGTCAAAGGTGGCATCACGGCCTTTGGTCTGGGCTCCAGCCTCTACAAGCCGGGCATGAGCGCTGCGGAGGTGATCGCCAAGGCGCGCATCACCATCGAGGCCTATGATCGCGCCATGGGAGAAGCCGCATGACGGAAATCTTCGACTTCAAAGGCAGCGTCCTGTCGGATCATCCTTGCATGCTGGGCGAAGGTCCAACCTACGACCCGCACACGAAAACGCTCTACTGGTTCAACATCCTGGGTCAGGAACTGCATGAGCTTTCGCTGGATGCCGGCGAGAAGAAGGTGCATGCCCTGCCCTGCAAGGCAAGTGTTCTGGCCCGCATCGACGGCGAGCGGCAGTTGCTGGCAACCGAGCGCGGACTGATGATCCGCGAGCGCGCAACGGGCGCTTTGTCTGCCTATCTGGAGCTTGAACCCGCCCATATGGGAAATCGCTCCAATGACGGGCGCGTGCACCAGAGCGGCGCCCTATGGATCGGCACGATGGGGCTGAAGGCTCAGGACGGGGCCGGTTCAATCTATCACGTTGCGGGAAATCAGGTCACCCGCATCTTCACCGGAATCAGCATTCCCAACAGCATCTGCTTTTCACCGGACGGGGCTATCGGCTATTTCACCGATACGCGCAACAGCCGCATCATGCGGGTTGCGCTCGATGCCAAGACCGGCCTGCCGACTGAACAGGCTTCGGTCTTCATCGACACCAGCAGCCGCGAGGGTGGAGCAGACGGTTCCGTTTGCGATGCCGAGGGAGCCATCTGGAATGCGCGCTGGGGTCAGTCTGCGGTGGATAAATACGCGCCCGACGGCACTCATCTGGCGCGATATGCACTACCCACGGCGCGGACCAGCTGCCCCGCATTTTTTGGCGAAAATGCCAGCCGCATGTTCGTGACGTCCGCCTTTGAAGGAGCAACGGCACAGGAACGCGAGACAGACCCGAAGGCTGGCTTTACTTTCGATCTGGCAATCGATGTAAAGGGCCGGTTCGAGCCCGATTTCAAACTCTGAAGACATTTCGTCATCAACTTTTCCGGCACCTTCCGCGGGTGGCCGGAAACCACGGCAAGGCGAAAATGTTCCGGCATTTTCGCCTATTTTTTTAGCATTTTCGAACGGAACTTACCCTCTCCAACGACATTCTCCTCTCGAACCGGCGCGGTGAAGACTACTCCAAACCGCGCTTCAAGAGCAAAAACCAAGGAAGGTATGTTCGAGATGAAGAAGACCCTTAGCACCATGGCTGCAGCCGCCGTACTGATGGCCTCCACTGCAATCGCGCCGGCATTTGCACAGTCCAGCACCACGGCCCCGGCTGCGGCGCCGAACGCACAGCAGATGGACATGATGATGCCAAAGGCGTCCGGCACAACGAGCAGCGGTGCGATGAACAGCACCCCCGGCACCGCATCGAGAACATCTGCCGCCGCTTCCGGTGAATACATCACCCAGCAGAGCGAAACACAGATCAGTGCGAACGACTACATCGGCAAGGCGATCTATAACGCCGAGAACAACAGCATCGGTGATGTGAATGACCTCATCCTGGAAGAGAACGGCGGCATTGTCGCCGCAGTAGTCGGCGTTGGCGGCTTCCTCGGCATCGGCGAAAAGGACGTCGCAGTTCCGATGAGCAGGCTGACGATGGCGCGCGATGAAAACAATAATGCCCGCCTGACAACCACCGAGACAGCAGACTCTCTGAAAGCTGCTCCAGAGTTCAAGACACTGAGCGACCAGCAGACTGAGATGCGCTCGAAAGCAACAGATACCACGACCACCTCCTCAACGGGTGGCGCGGCACCGGCAGGCAACGCCACTACCCCGTCGACGCAGGCCCGCCCATAACGGGCAGCCGCTGGAACGAGAGAAACGTTGTCAATTGATTGAGGGCGGCGCTTCGGCACCGCCCTTTTTCGCCTTCTAAAGCGTTATGCAATTTCGCGCGTGGTCACAGCAAAATCGCGATAGTTGCGTTCGAGATAGTCGAGAGTTGCGGCAGCATCGACCGGACGACCGTAAAAATAACCCTGCCCCATGGAACAGCCGAGCGCCTTGAGCTTCTCAGCGTCGGCCTTTTCCTCGATTCCCTCGGCGACGACCTGCAGATCAAGACCATCACACATGGCGATGATGGCCTTCACGATATGTTCCGACGCCCGATCCGTGGTGATGCGAGATACGAAAGCGCGGTCGATTTTCACCTTGTCGAAGGTGAAGTCCCGCAACCGCCCGAGGCTCGATTGGCCTGTTCCGAAATCATCGAGCGATATCCGCACACCAACCTGCCGCAGTTCTGCAATGATGCGCTCTGCCGTGTCGGCAGATGTCATAACGGCGGTTTCAGTGATCTCAAGCTCAAGGCGGACGGGATCGAGACCCACACGTGCCAATGTCGCAAGTATGGTTGGCGCGGTCGTCGGATCCATCAACTGAGCCGACGATAGATTGAAGGAGAGAAACAATTCTCGCGGCCAGGAAAGGGCCGCTTCCGCCGCCTTGCGCAGCAGCGTTTCCGACAGCGCATCGATGAAGCCCCGTTCCTCTGCCAGAGGTACGAAGACAGCAGGAGAGACAAAGCCAAGATCGGCATCAATCCAGCGGGCCAGCGCTTCAAAGCCCACGACCGATCCATCCCGAATGCGAACGATGGGCTGGAAATGCACATCTACCGCATCCGCCATGATGGCGTTGCGCAAGGCCTGCTCCAACTGGGTGGAGCGCTTCATTTCCTGAGCGATCTCACGGGAATAGACCGTGATCTGCCCGCGGCCTCGACGTTTCGAGCGATAAAGCGCGGTTTCGGAGCTTTTCAGCAGCTCGTCGAACTCTTCTCCCGCAAACGGATAGATGGCAAAGCCGAAAGATGCCGAGAGGCGTACGTTGCGATCTCCCAGATCATAGGGCGCCGAGAGCACTTCCCGGATCATCAGGCCAATGCGTTCGGCGCTTGTCTTCTCAAAGACCAGAGGCAGCAGAAAAGCAAATTCGTCTCCCTCGTGCCGTGTGACCGTTGCTCCATCAGGGATGCAAGCCTTGAGACGATGTGCAACCTGGCACAGGATCTCGTCGCCCGCCTGGGAGCCGAAAAGATCGTTGATCGGCTTGAACCCGTCGAGGTTGGCAATGCCGATCGTAAACGGCGCAGGGTCTTCTGCACGCTCGGAGACAAGAGCGCGGACCTTTTCGCGCAGGCGATGGCGGTTCCCGAGCCCTGTCAAAGGATCGCGATAGGCCAGGACCTGAAGTTCGTTATGCGTCACCTGGGGCAATGCGGCCGCCGCTTCATTCGTTCGCCACATCTCATTATGTAGCAATCGGCAGAATGGTGCTGAATGATTAAGAAAAATTTATTATCGGATCAGTGTTGCACACAAGTTTTATGCACGCTTGATAGCGCTAACGCTATCGGTCAAATATTTGCGGAATTTGTCTTCAAGAATATCCGGGCTCAGCGGCTTCATGACGACATCATTCATGCCGGCGGCCCAGCAGGCATCCCGGTCACCTTCCACAGCGGGTGACAGAACGCCGATGATAGGAGTACGCCCTGGCACCTCTTCTGTCTCGCGTATCTTGGAGGCTGCCTCATATCCGTTGAGCTTCGGCAAGGTTACATCCATAAGCACGATACGCGGATTGAGTTCCCGCCACAGCCGGACGGCCTCCTCGCCATCGCCCGCGATGACATAAGTGTAGCCGAAACCTTCGAGGATCTGGGAAAAGACGATGCGGTTGACGGCATTGTCTTCCGCCACCAGCACATCGACTGCAGCTTCGGCCGCGACCTGCCATTCGACGTCTGGTTCTTCCTCTACCTTTTCGTTTTTGGGGCGCAGCAGATGCCGGGTGATCTTGGACATCAACTCGCGTTCCATCTGGAAGGCTTCGAAGACAAGTACATCGATGCCGCTGGCCTGCGCCACCTCAAGGCATTCGAATGGCATCGCACTGTCGATGGCAATGAGGTCGATCGTCATCTGACGTTCAGCCGCGATATCGGTAATCGCCTTCACCTCCGCGGCGCTTCGGGCCGATGTAGCATCGAGACCAAGCCCCAACATCTGTGGCAGACCATCCTGCTCGATCCGGCTGTCCTCCGTCACCAGCAGGACACGCCGACCGGCAATCGGAAGGACAGGTGCGACGGCTTCCTCCACCAAGGTATCCGGCGGTCGCATGTCCGAATGAACGAAATCCAGCCCTTCCATCCCGGTGAAGATGGCGTCCGCAGGCAGGCCACCGCCCAGAAGATCCGACAAATCTTCCATGATGGTAACGACCAGATACCGGCCTGGTTTCCCCACCCTGAATTTGCGCGTCAGCATGGCCGTTGTCGACCCATCAGCACGCACGACGCGCTCGGCAATCTGGAAGGGCTCTCCTGTTTCCAGAACCTGGGAGTTGATCCGGTCCACCCTCTCCGCCAGATCCGGTGCAAGAAGCTCGCGTGCGTTACGTCCAAGAATATCTTCCGGAAGGCGATTGTAGAGCGCTGCACAGGAACGGTTGACGCCGACATGGGTGAGCGAGCGATCCTTCACCAGAACCGGAAACGGCAGGTTTTCAAGGATTTCCTCGGTGACCTGGACGCGTTCCAGATCCGCACGCCACTGATCTTCCCGTTTGCGATGCTCGGAGATATCCCGAAGCACGCAGACGCCGAACCCAGAGGGGAAGCGACGTCGCGTCAGGCTCATCCACCGATCAGGGCCGCGCCGCTCGGTTGATTCGGAACGCTCCTTCCAGAGCGCGGCAATCTCACCCACGATCCAGTCATCCCGTCCGACCGGAGCCCGGCTTCTGCGATCAGGCTTGTGAGGGGAATAGCCGCCATTGTCATAGATGGCGCCGAACAGTTCACGAAGCCGCGCACCTGGCGCCATAAGTTCCGGCTGCACCGGGAGAAAGTTGCGCACCTGTGCACTGGCGAATAGAATGGTGTCGTTCCGGTCATAAACAAAAAAGGCGCCCGAAATGGCATCGGCAACGATTTCAAGCAATTGCGTCTGAAATTCAGTTTCCGGATGCGTGTTTTCACTCATCGCGTACTCATCCGGTACCGATGGACAACCTCCGTAGAGCGGAGCCGGCAGATACGCTGGGCCGGACGCATAATATTTCATTCCTTACTACCCGATAGGATAAAGATCGGGTCGTTGTTCTCACCGCACTGAGTTAGACAGAAGCAAACTGGCGCGAAGCTGCCCCGGCCTTTAATTTTACTTATTCAGTTTATCGCAGGGATGTTAAGCCCGACTTAATCGTCTGCGCAGGGGAGAACCATCGATGCGGGCTTCTCAAGCCAGAGCAAATCCGAGACAATAGGATATGCCCGTAAAACAATTGTCCGAGACACTGATCAACCAGATCGCCGCAGGCGAAGTTATTGAACGCCCCGCCAGTGCTGCAAAGGAACTGATCGAGAATGCCATCGATGCCGGTGCGACGCGCATCGAGATTGCGACAGCAGGCGGGGGCAAAAGCCTGATCCGCATTACCGATAACGGTTTCGGCATGAATGCGGACGATCTTGCGCTTGCGGTACGCCGTCACTGTACCTCCAAGATCTCTGAAACGCTCGACGATATCCGGACACTGGGCTTTCGCGGCGAGGCGTTGCCTTCCATCGGTTCGGTGGCGAAACTCTCCATTACCAGCCGACAGGCAGGCTCTTCGACAGGCGTGGAAGTCTCTGTGGTCGGCGGCAAGATGGCGCCCGTGCGCCCGGCCGCCGCCAATCAGGGAACGGTAGTGGAGGTTCGCGACATCTTTTTCGCGACCCCAGCCCGGCTGAAGTTCCTGAAGACGGAACGTGCCGAAGCGGGAGCTATTACCGAAGTGGTGAAACGCATGGCAATTGCGTTCCCCCATATCCGCTTCACTTTAAGCGGTTCAGACCGTTCGACGCTTGAGTTTCCGGCAACCAGCGGTGATCCGCTAGGGCGGATGGCGCAGGTGCTCGGCGCCGATTTCAAGGACAATGCAATCGAGATCGACGCATTGCGCGAGGATGTTGGCCTCACCGGCTTCATTGGTCTTCCCACCTTCAACCGTGGCAACTCCGGTCATCAGTATGCATTCGTCAACGGACGTCCCGTTCAGGACAAACTGATCCTATCGGCCATCCGCGGAGCCTATGCCGAGACTATTCCTGCAGGGCGCTATCCCGTTGCCGTGCTTTCGCTCACGCTTGATCCGGCTCTGGTGGATGTCAATGTTCACCCGGCCAAGGCAGATGTGCGTTTCCGCGATCCGGGGCTTGTTCGCGGCCTCATCGTCGGCGCCATCCGCGAGGCGCTGAACCGCGAGGGAGACCGCGCGGCAACGACCGGCGCCGATGGGCTGCTGCGTGCCTTTCGTCCCGAGACCGCACAGCCAGCCAATTGGGCCAGAGCAACCTACAATGCCGGCTGGTCAGCGGCATCGTCCCCGTCCCGCCCCCTTTCGGCCAACCATGACATGCGTTTCTCGGAGGCGAGGCAAAACTCCTTTCAGGAATTCGCGGCCCCCAGCGCGCGGGTCTCCGAAACGTTCGAGGCCACAGATTCCAGGCCCACGTCCGAGGCGGTGCCTCCAGAGACCGGCTATCGGCTGGGGGCAGCACGGGCCCAGTTGCACGAGAATTACATCGTCGCACAAACGGAGAACGGGCTTGTGATCGTCGATCAGCATGCCGCCCACGAAAGGCTGGTCTTCGAGGCGATGCGCAAAGCGCTGGAAAAGGACAGGCTGACCTCGCAGGTTCTTCTCATACCGGAGATTGTGGATCTTCCGGAAGAAGAATGCGATCGGCTGATGATGCATGCAACTGAGCTGGACCGACTTGGCCTTGCGATCGAACGCTTCGGTCCCGGAGCGATTGCCGTTCGCGAAACGCCATCCATGCTGGGCGAGGTCGATGCGGTAAGCCTCATTCGCGATCTGGCTGACGAGATCGGAGAATGGAACACTGCGAACGGCCTCAGAGGTCGCCTGGAGCATGTGGCCGCCACCATGGCCTGCCATGGCTCTGTCCGCTCCGGGCGACGGCTTCGTCCCGACGAGATGAATGCGCTGCTGCGCCAGATGGAAGCGACGCCGGGTTCGGGCCAGTGCAACCACGGACGCCCAACCTATATCGAACTCAAGCTCAGCGATATCGAGCGTCTTTTCGGACGCAGTTGAGCTTGAAGATTTTCGGCGTTACAAGCGCACATGATTTTTCGCAGGAGAAGACCGATGAACCGTTTTGAAGGCGGAGGCAGCCGCGAGGCGAAGATTCGTTATCTGGACGGCGACTACCAGATCCTGCAGCCGGGTTCCTTCGTGACCTGTGCCATGACGGGAGCGATCATTCCCGTCGACGAACTGCGTTACTGGAGCGTGGCGCGACAGGAGGCCTATGCCGATTGCGCATCATCGCTGGAGGCAGAAAAGCGTGCCGGTGCGCTTCCCAACCAGCGACGGGCTCTATCCTGATCGGCGGCTGGTAAGCAGGCGATTGCGGCAGTTGAGAATTGCCTGATCGATCATCTTCGCTGGTGCGTGCGGATCATCAAAGACCATTTCCACATCGACGACGGACAGCTGCGGCAGTAGTTCTTCTGTTGCACCATGGTGTCCGAGCAGACGGGCGCGGTCTTTTGCCGTCGTCACCAGTTGCAGATCCTGCTTGCGCGCATCCACCAACAGATCCCGGATCTCATCCTCAGCAAAATAATGGTGATCGGGAAAGGAGCGCGTCGCGACCAGTTCCGCGCCCACCATTGAAACGGTCCGGTAGAATTTTGCCGGGTCAGCGATGCCTGCAAAGGCGAAGACCCGCTTTCCCTTGAGATCGGAATTTTCCATCGGCACGAGATTGGCCACCTGCACCGGGCGGCCAGCCCGCGCGGCACGGCGCACCAGCGCATCTGCTGCCGGACCATTGCCGACCTTGAGCATGGATGACATCTGCCGCAATTGCAGATCGAGTGGTGCCCGCACCGGCCCACCGGGAACCAGATGACCGTTGCCGATCCCACGCACGGAATCCACCACAACCAGCGCGAAGTCAATCGTCAGCCGGGCACTCTGGAAGCCATCATCCATGATGATGAAATTGCAGCCTTCGGCAACCAGACGCTCTGCGCCCTCGAAGCGCCTGCGCGAGATCACTGTCTTGGCTTCCCGCGCCAGAAGCAGCGGCTCATCACCCACAGCGTCGGCACGGTGGTGATGCGGGTCGACCAGCGTCGTGACATCGAGTGAACCGCCATAACCACGGCTCAAAAAGCCCGGCGTCAGGCCTTTATTGATGGCTGCTTTTGCAATTGCGAACGCCGTTGGAGTCTTGCCGGCACCGCCTACCGTAAAATTGCCGACGCACAGGACAGGGACGGAAACGGAAGGGCGATCCTTGCGGGCCATCCGGCGACCGGCGATGCGGCCATAAAGATAGGAAACGGGGCTCAGGCTCCAGGCACGCCAGTCGGCTTTCGTCCACCAGAATGGCGGTGCTTCCGAAACCATCTAACCCCTCCTCCGATCCGATGCGAAGGACCTGATCATCATGCCGTCTGGGCCTGCGGCAACAACGCTTCCAGACCTGTGATATCGCCCAGCACATGATCGGCCATGGCTTCCAGCGTTGCGGGCGAGCCGGTTCCCGTCAGCACGGCAACCTTCAAGCCAGCACCTGCTGCCGCCCCCATGTGCAGATCGTGATTATTGTCCCCCACCATAGCGACCTGCGAAGGATCAAGACCCACAGCCTTGCAGAAGCCGAGCACCATGCCCGGTTCCGGCTTGCATCCATGGCCGCTGTCATAGCCCGCTATGAAATCGAGGTGCTCGATGAAGCCGAACCGCCGGGCCGTCTCGCGGATCGATCGTTCGTTATCACTGGAGGCAACCCCCAGCTTGAAGCCCCGCGCCTTCAGGCGTCCGAAATAGCCGCCGAGATCCGTCACCGGCACGGAAAAATCCGATGCCCGGACAAAAAGGTCGTCCAGTTCGATCGTCAGAGGACCAATGGCAAGCGGCGAACCGGCGGTGACGAAACCAGCCGCGATTTCAGCGGCAGTCCCTGCCGCAAACAGGCTGTCAGGCCGGGTCTTGCCCGTCGCCGGATCCATGCCGCAGGCGTTCATCAGGCGTTCTTCCAGTTCCACGCCACCGCCAGCCGCGGCAATGCGCGCAGCCTCGCGGTTCACTGGGCCCCAGCTTTCGTCATAACGGATGAGAGTGCCATCCTTGTCGAACAGGAGGCCCTTGATGTGGGAGAGATCCGCAGCGTCTGCCATCAGCCACCTGCACCGGCAGGACGCAGACGGGCTGTCACCGTCAACGGGTTGATGTAGGGTTCGAGCGCCTTGATCGTCGTCGATAGGGCGCCACGCATATCCTGGATTGCCTCGTGGCCGCTGTCGATCATCTTGTAACGGGCCTGCTCGTTCGTCATCAGATAATGAACGGCCTTGGCCAGCATCTCGACATCGCGCACCATCCGGGCACCACCTCGCTTGACGATGTGCTGATAGGTCTCGCGGAAATTCTGCACATTCGGACCGGAGAGCACGGCACAGCTCAGCATCGCGGACTCCATCGGGTTCTGGCCGCCTTCCGCCGTCAGCGAACGACCGACGAAAGAAATTTCCGTCAGCCGCAGATATAGCCCCATCTCGCCGATCGTATCACCGAGGAAAATATCCGTTTCCGGTGTGATTTCGTCGCCACGTGAACGGCGAGCCACGACGAGCCCCTTTTCCACCAGCATGGCCTCGACCTCATCCCCACGCTCCGGATGGCGCGGGACGATAATCGTCAATTGCTGGTTACGAGGCTTGAGGGCACGGTGCACGAAGGCAGCGCCCTCTTCCTCGCCTGCGAAAGTGCAGATAGCTGCCCAGGTCGGGCGATGGCCGATCTGGGCACGGTAACGCGCAACCACGGCCTCGTCACAGGGCGGCGGATCGCTGTCGCCCTTGAGATTGCCGGATATCACCACCGGCCAGGCGCCCAGATCCTTGAAGCGTTCCGCATCCACATCCGAGCGCGCAACCACGAGCGCGAGTTTGCCGAACAGAAGCTCGGAAATGGAAAGATGATTTTTCCAGCGATCGAAGGAGCGGTCCGATATACGCGCATTCACCCGGATCTGCGGAATGTTGCGGCGCGAGAGTTCTGCGACTGTTGTCGGCCAGATTTCCGATTCTGCGGTAATGGCCGCATCCGGATGCCAATAGGCAATAAAGCGCTTGACCGAAAATTTCAGATCGAGCGGGACATATTGGTGGATGACCTCGCCTGCCAGACGCGTTTCCACGAGCGAGGCCGATGTGACGGTGCCGGTCGTCAGGAGAACATGGATCTCACGTCGCACCAGTTCCTTGATCAGCGGAATGACGGCATTGGTTTCGCCGACACTTGCTGCATGTACCCAAACCAGAGGGCCGCGCGGCCTTGGCTGGCTGGGATGGCCGAACCGCTCCAGGCGACGGGCCCTGTCTTCCTTGCCCTTGAAGGCGCGATAGGAAAGATAGGGGACAGCGAGGGGATAGGCGCAAATTCCGGCCAGCCGGTACGCCAAAAGGGCTGCTTGCGCCATACCGCTCCTCACTTGCCCCATCCGCTCATCAAGACCATCGCCTAAACTGCTCCCCAACCGAATGCCGCAATCGTATGCTGTCAAAATACGTCAAAAACGGGCCGAAAACGGCACCCAGTGGCGTGGCTGCTTCAGTCGTTGGATTGTGGATCCAGAAGGCGGTGCATGTGCACGATGAAGTAACGCATCTGTGCGTTATCAACAGTCGCCTGAGCCTTGGCCTTCCAGGCCTGCAGGGCACTCGCATAGTCCGGAAAGATGCCGACGATGTCGAGCGCGTTCAAATCCTTGAACTGAACACTCTGGAGGCTTTCCAGCTCTCCGCCAAAAACCAGGTGAAGAAGTTGCTTTTTGCCGTCTTTATCGGTCATAATCGCTTAATCCTTTAATCTCCCCCGTCCTATTCTCCTGCGGCATTCCGCAAAAAAGGTCAACAGGATCGCAGACCCCGGACAAGGCTTTCCAGAACATGTTCGGCGCCTGCACATAACTCTTCGTGAGTCACGCGCTTGCGATTGTAGATGAGGCGGTTCCCCTCGAGATCGACCAGGCGCCCGCCCGCCTGATGCAGGATTACGTCGGCCGCTGCAAGATCCCAATCGTGAGAATTCCGCTTTACCACCGTGCCGTCAATGCGGCCATCGGCAATCATGGCAATGCGATAGGCAAGAGAGGGCACGTGGCGAATGCGCTTGAGGGTGCTTCGAACATCGTCCGGAAAGCGAGCCAGCATATCCTCCGGAAGCGCAATCTGGCGGAGTTCGCCCTCGCGCGGCTTGGAGACCTTCACCGAAACGCCATTCTTCATGGCAGATAGACCGACTGCCGAGTACAGTTCCTCGCCAAGGGCAGGCGCGAAAAGAACACCTGCGACAGGCTCTCCACGATGGACCACGGCGACGCTGACGCACCAGGTCTTCTCGCCATTGATGAAAGCGCGGGTGCCATCGATCGGATCGATGACAAACACTGTTTCGGCAGAAAGACGAGCCTCATCGTCATCGGTTTCTTCCGAAAGCCAGCCATAATTCGGGCGTGCCTTCAGCAGAATGTCTTGTAAACGGTCGTTGGCGGCGAAATCCGCCGCGCTCACGGGGGACCGTCCGCCCTCCGTCTTCCACCAGACTTCTGGCGACTGGCCGAAGAAGGCAAGCGCAACTTCACCCGCCTCTCGCGCTGCATGGCGGATCAGCGCGAGATCATCGCTCCAGTCTGTTCTGTCGTTTTCAGCGTCCGGCAAGCGTCATGCCTTCAATCGCGATCGTGGGAGCCGCCGTGCCGAAGCTTCGATCAATATCGTTGGCTGGCGTGACCCGCATGAACATGTCCTTCAGGTTCGACGCAATGGTCACCTCGGACACGGGAAACGTGATTTCGCCGTTCTCGATCCAGAAGCCAGTTGCGCCACGGGAATATTCGCCCGTGATCATGTTGACGCCGTGACCGATGAGCTCGGTGACATAGAAGCCGTTGCCAATGCTGCGGATCAGATCCTGCGGCGAGATGTCACCCGGCTCCAGGGCCAGATTGGTGGATGCAGGATTTACGCTGGTGCCGCCCCGGACGCCGCGACCATTGGTGGACAGCCCCAGTTCCCGGCCCGTGGAGGTGGACAGGAACCAGTGGTTCAGCACCCCGTCCTCGATCATGACCATGCGTTCGCCCTTGACGCCTTCGCCATCGAAGGGGCGCGAGGACGAGCCGCGCACGATCAACGGATCATCGGTGATGTTCAGACCGGATTTGAGCACCTGCTGACCCATCCGGTCGCGCAGGAAACTCGTCTTGCGCGCGACGGAGGCACCATTGATTGCACCGGCAATATGACCAACGAAACCGCGGGCGATACGAGGATCGAAAACAACGGTGACGTTGCTTGCCGTTGGCACCTGCCGTGGATTGATGCGCTTGACCACGCGCTCCCCTGCCCGCCTGCCGATGTCACGCGCATCGTCCAGTTCAGCAAAGTAAAGGCGACTGTCGTAGTCGTAGTCACGCTCCATCTTCGTGCCTTCGCCCGCGATCACGCTGACGGAGCAACCAAAACGGCTTGCCATGTAGCTGCCGGAAAATCCGTGCGACGTAACCAGAACAAGGCCGCCAGCACCGGCGGATGCGCCTGCGCCAGACGAATTCGTCACACCGCCGACAGCCAAGGCCGCCTCTTCGGCAGCAAGCGCTGCATCGGTCAGCGTATCGGTTGAAACCTCTGTTGGATCGAAGAGATCGAGATCGGGATAGCTGTGCGCCAGGTCCTTTTCATCAGCCTGGCAGGCAAACCGATCCTCTGGCGAGACCTTGGCCATGGCAACCGCCCGTTCTGCCAGTGCCTTGAGGTCGAAACCGGGATTGGCTGAAACACTTGCGACGCGCTGGCCGACAAAGACGCGGAGTGAAAAATCATCGCTTTCCGCACTCTGCGTATTCTCCACCTTGCCCAGTCGCACGCTGACCGACCGGGAGCGAGAGCGCACCACGACCGCATCGGCCTGGTCGGCTCCGGCCTTCATGGCAAGATCGATAAGTTCGCTGGCGCGGGTCACCAGGGCAGAGGAATCAATTTCGGATGTCATTCGCTTAAACCCTTCGTTCACGAACCATGTATTGTGCACTAAACAAAGCATCAAGTGCGGCAAGCGATTCTTGTCGGCTTCCATCCTGCCACACCCCGCTGCGAGGCCTCATGGCGACACCTGATCCACTGTTCAACGAAACGCTGCTTCTGCTGGGTGGCGCCGTTCTGGCCGCGCCGATCTTCAAGAAACTCGGTCTCGGGACCGTTCTGGGCTATCTGGCAGCAGGCATCGTCATCGGACCGATCCTGCGGCTGATCTCCGATCCGGAAGAGGTGCTGCATGTCTCGGAACTCGGTGTCGTGTTCCTTCTCTTCATCATCGGTCTGGAACTGAAGCCCTCCCGTCTGTGGCAGATGCGCGGCGATATCTTCGTTCTCGGAACTGCGCAGGTTCTGTTTTCAGGTCTGCTTCTTTCAGGTCTCGCCTATCTTGCCAATATTGCCAGCTGGCAGGGAAGCGTGATTGCAGGCTTCGGCCTTGCGCTTTCGTCGACCGCCTTTGCCCTGCAAATTCTGGCCGATAACGGGGAAACAAATTCGCTTTACGGGCGACGGTCCTTCTCGATCCTGCTGTTTCAGGACTTGGCTATCGTTCCGCTGCTGGCGCTAATCACGATCCTGGGGTCTGGGCCGGAAGCCAGCACATCGACAATTCTGATCGATTCCGGCCGCGCCATCCTTGCTGTTGCTGCCATGGTTGTGGCTGGCCGCTATCTTCTAACGCCCATGTTTCAGGTAATTGCTCGCACCGGCGCCCGTGAAGTCATGCTGGCTGCGGCCCTGTTTGTGGTCATGGGCTCTGCCGTGCTGATGCAACTCGTAGGCCTGTCCATGGCGATGGGGGCTTTCCTTGCGGGCATCATGCTGGCGGAATCCTCCTATCGCCACGAGCTGGAAGCCGATATCGAGCCCTTTCGCGGCCTTCTGCTCGCCATGTTCTTCATTGCGGTCGGCCTGTCTCTCGACCTCAACGCCATCCTCTCGAACCTCCTCCTGATTGTTCTCGGCGTGCCACTGTTCATGATCGCCAAGGGACTGGTCATCTACATACTCTGCCGCCTCTGGGGTTCTACGAAGGAGGATGCGGCCAGTATCGCAGCCCTTCTACCGCAGGGCGGCGAATTCGGTTTCGTGTTGTTCACCAGCGCTGTTTCCGCCGGTCTTCTGTCAGCGGGTACATCCTCGCTGCTGATTGCCAGCGTTACGCTGTCCATGGCGCTGACACCCTTGGGGTCGGCACTTGCGCGGCGCTATTTCACCGGTGAGCAGAAGCGGGAAGAAATAGAAGAGGATTTCGAGGGTGCCGGTGCGGATGTGCTGATGGTCGGCTTCTCGCGTTTCGGCCAGATCGCCGCGCAAATCCTGCTCGCCGGGGGCCGCGACGTGACCGTGATCGACGATTCGCCTGACCGCATCCGACAGGCAAGCTCCTTCGGTTTTCGCATCTACTTTGGAGATGGCGCACGCAAGGAGGTTCTTCTGGCAGCGGGTATCGAGCGGGCAAAGATCGTTGCGATCTGTACGCATCGCCGCGATATTACCGACCGGATCGTGGATCTCATCCGGTCTGAGTTTCCAGAAGTGAAACTGTTCGTTCGCTCCTATGACCGCATTCACACCATTTCACTGCGCGCACGCGAGGTGGAATACGAGATCCGTGAAACGCTGGAGTCCGGCCTGCTGTTCGGCCAGAAAACGCTGGAGGCGCTTGGAAAAACGGAGACGGAAGCCGCAGAGATTGGATCCGATATCCGCCGTCGGGACGAGGAACGGCTGCAGATACAGGCAGCGGAAGGGCTGACCGCCGGTGTGCACATGCTGCACACCCGCCCGGTTCGCCCGGAACCCCTGACAAAGCCGAAGAGACAGCCACTGGCACACGAAGCAGAATCCGCTGGCCAGGCGTGAGTCAGCCCGTACCCGCTAGGCTTTTTGATGGTCTGCCATCAACTTCTCGAAGGAGCGCTTCAGCTCATCCTTGATGGGCTGCGTTTCTTCGAGAATCTCGCGAGCCTTGAGAAAATCCAGCACGCGAAAGCGGTTGACGGAGGGGCGCAGGAAGATATGCGGCGGGTGCAGCTTCATCTTTAGCGCGATGGCTGACTGCATCATCAATTGGCTGGCACCGAACATGCTGTCGAAACGGCTGGGTGGGTGGGTTCCATCACCTTCCGGCGCGCCCACGACATCGACACCAATAACGATGTCGCAATCCTCCATCAGGTGTTCCCACGGGATGGGGTTGAAGATACCGCCATCCACCATGATGCGGCCATTGATTCGCACCGGCATAAAGAGACCGGGGATTGCCGCCGAGGCCGCTATGGCCAGTCGTAGATCGCCGGTTTCCAGAATGGCTTCCGTCTGGCCGTAGTAATCGGTAACGGCGATCTTCATCGGGATGGACAGGTCACTGAAGCTCTGGGGAATTGCCGGAGACAGGAAGGCCTCCAGAATGCGCTCCAGGTTGAAGTGGCCGAGGCGGAAGCCGCCAATCCCATCGCGCATGCTAGCCGGACCTAGCGACCAGAGACGGTTGAAAACAACGTTACGGTTGCCGACCGTTTCCAGTGTGTAATCCCGGATCTCGGCGCCGCTCATTCCTGCTGCCATGCCGGTGCCAAAGATTGCACCGATCGATGAACCTGCAATGGCGACCGGACGAATGCCCAGTTCATCGAGCGCCTCGATGACCGCAATATGGGCAATGCCACGCGCGCCGCCGCCGCCAAAGGCAACGGCGACACGCGGAGAACCACTTGAGGGGACGACCTTCTCTGCGGCGGGGGAGATCCGTGTCGTCATCGCGCTTTGCTTTCAGGCCGGTTTGTAGCGGAAAAAGTCAATGCGGGTTTCGCCAAAAACCCTTTGTTCCAGCGGCTGGAAGACAAGATCGCACGCCACGGTCACATCCGCCCTTTCCTCCAGCACCACCAGCGCATTCGGTGCAATCCAGCCACCCTTATGGGCGGAGAGAAGAGCCTGCTCGCCGAGACCCTGACCGTAGGGCGGATCTGCGAAGACGAAATGAAACGGCTCTATATTTCCAACGGTGCCGAGACTGGTCGCATCCCGCCTCAAGATACGAGCACGACCATGCAGGCCGAACTGCTCAATGTTCTCCCAGAGCAGCCCGCGTCCCTCAACCCCGTTTTCGACGAACAGTGCGCTGCGGCATCCGCGCGAGAGGGCTTCCAGCCCCACCGCACCGGTTCCGGCAAAGAGGTCGAGAACCCGGCTGCCATCCACGGCTTCCGGGTAGACATGGCTGATGATGTTGAACAGGCTCTCCCGCGTCCGGTCGATGGTCGGCCGGATCGCGTTGGATTTTGGCGTGGCCAGGTTACGGCCACGGAATTCACCACCGACAATGCGCACGGTTTAGCCCCTTGGACCGCGCGGCCCCTTGCCGCCGCCTTGGCCACCTCTCGGGCCACCGCCCGAGCCAGAACCCGGACCACGACCGCCAGCCGGACGTCCGCCGGGCTTGCCGGAACCACCGGGACGGCCATCTGGCTTGCCCGCACCACCTGGTTTGCCACCAAACTTTCCTGCTGGCTTACCACCAAAGCTTTTGCCAGCGGGACGCTCACCAGAGCGTTCACCGCCGGATCTTTCACCGGAAGGCTTGCCACCGAATGAGCGGCCGCCTGGCTTTCCGCCAAATCCGCCGCGTCCACCTTCGCGGTCTCCGCGCTCGGGACGATCTCCAAACGAACGGCCACCAGATGGACGACCGCCTGACGGACGCCCCCTGCCCTCGGAACGATCACCCTGCGGGCGACCGAAACCGCGCTCGCCACCTTCGCGTGATGGGCGCTCTGCCCTGTCGGGACGTTCTGCGCGCGCGGGACGATCACCACGATCCGGACGCTCCGAACGGAACGGACGATCACCGCGCTCCGGGCGGGCGCCACGCTCTGCACGATCACCCCGGTCGCCGCGACCTGCACCGCGATCATTACGCTCGCCACGGTCACGGAAGCCGCCGCCATCCTCCTCACGAGAGCGACGCGGTGCCGGAGCTTCTTCTGCACGAATCCAATCGCTGTCACCTTCGACACGATTGATGTTGGGACGACGGGGAGCTTCGGTCGGCTTGTTGAACAGACGTTCCGCCTCGGCGCGCGCCGAGGTTTTGCCAGCCCCTCCATCCTTGGTCGGGCGAGCTCCCGGAGCCATCCAGACATTGGCCGTGCGCGAAGTACCCATAGGAGCACGCTTCTTTGGCTTCTCGTCTTCGAAACGATCGTCGCGGCCACCGGATCGGCTATCGAACTTGCCAGAAGGCTTGCCCTTTCCGGCAAACTTTCCGTCACCGCGGCCCTTTGGTTTATCACCAAACCTGGGCCTGTCGCCAAAGCTAGGCTTTTCGCCGAACTTGCCGCCCTCGCGGCGCTCGCCACGCGGTGCATCACGCTCGCCACGAGCGCCAGACGCTTTTTCACCTGCATCCTTTTCGCCGGCACGCTTTTCACCAGCGCCCCAGGCCTTTTCGGCACGGGGAGTTTTCACGTCAGGCTTGTCTTCATCGGCTGGCGGGTTGCTATAGATCGGCGCGTCGAAATTGGCCTTGGCCTCTTCGATCAGACGCGGACCAAGCTGATCGCGCAGCATACGGCCGCGCGCTTCAACCACATGGCCTTCCGGCAAATCGCCAAGCTGGAAAGGCCCGTAGGAGATGCGGATCAGACGGTTGACGTCGAGCCCCAGAGCGCCCAGCACGTTCTTGATTTCGCGGTTCTTGCCTTCGCGAAGGCCCATGGTGATCCACACATTGTGGCCCTGGGTCCGATCAAGCGTCGCGTCGATTGCGCCGTAGAGAACACCATCGACGGCGATGCCGTCCTTCAGCTTGTCCAGCTGCTCCTGAGTGACCTCGCCATGGGCGCGCACGCGGTAGCGGCGCAGCCAACCGGTAGTCGGGAGTTCCAGTACACGGGACAGACCGCCATCATTGGTAAGCAGCAGCAAGCCTTCGGTGTTGATATCCAGACGGCCGATCGACATGACGCGTGGCAGTTCTTCCGGCAGGTTTTCGAAGACTGTCGGGCGGCCTTCCGGATCGGAATTCGTTGTCACCAGACCGGCTGGCTTGTGATAGAGCCACAGGCGGGTACGCTCGATACCGCGGATCGGCTGGCCATCCACTTCGATCTTGTCGGCCAAGGTCGCGTTCACGACAGGCGTATCCAGCACCGTTCCGTTGAGGCTGACGCGGCCTTCCATGATCATGCGCTCGACATCGCGGCGCGAGGCAACGCCTGCGCGCGCCAGGATCTTGGAAATGCGCTCCGGCTTGTCCGCTGTCGCGGCAGCAACGGCTGCCGCATCGACGGCTGGCTTGCGGAGGGGTTTCGCGCCGCCCTTCTTTGCAGAAAACGCGCCATCATCAGATTTGCGGGCTGCGGTTGGTTTTTTCCTGTCGCGATCGAAGGGCTTGCCTCCTTCGCGCTTCGGCTTGTCTTTAAAGCTCATATGTTGTTTGCCTGAAGCGAGGGTGGGACATCGCGTCCTACCTTAAGTGCGTGTGTTGACTGTACTGACGTCTTGTCGCATCTCGGTTGAACCGGCGCGACGCAGGTTGGGACCGTTCCTATCAGGTCAGGCCCGCCGGGTTAAGAGGGAATCGCCGCATGAGCGGGACAAATCGTTTCATGGATGCGGCGATCGAGGAAGCAATCCGGGCGCAGGAGCGCGATGAGGTGCCAATCGGCGCTGTTGTGGTGCTGGACGGCCAGATCATCGGACGTGGTGGAAATCGCACCCGCGAGACCAATGATGTGACGGCGCATGCGGAAATCGTAGCGCTGCGCATGGCCTGCGAGGCACTGGGACAGGAGCGGCTGGCAGGCGCGGATCTTTATGTCACGCTTGAACCCTGCACCATGTGTGCCGCGGCCATTTCGTTTGCGCGCATCCGAAGGCTCTATTACGGCGCAAGAGATATCAAAGGCGGCGCCGTGGAAAGCGGCGTTCGCTTCTTCAACCAACCGACATGCCACCATGCGCCGGATGTCTATTCAGGTTTTGCAGAGACCGAAAGCTGCCGCCTGCTGGTGGAATTCTTTCAGGCGAGGCGCAGCGGCGAAAAACCCCTTACTTGAAGGGGTTCCACCACGATGAAGAGTTGGAGGATGCCGCGGCGGCTGACTTTTTCCGCTCGCGCTCCTTCTTCAGTTCAGGCTCGCCGAGATCTGTCAGATTTGCGCTGTCTGCAACACGATATTGCACGGGCGGCTCCGTCAGCGTGCGGCGCTGGCCGGCAATACCAGGGTTTTCCGCATTGGCCTTTGCCTGACGGAAGGCCTCCCACTTCTGGGCCTCGGTCATCGTACCGGCCTGACCGTCGCCCGCCAGCAGTGGCGAGCGATAATGCGGATTGTTCTTGTTGGCTTCCGCCTCGTCACGCAGGCGAGCGCGTGTTTCTTCCGGAGACTCGACCCAGTTCGGATTGGCTTCGCGGCTTGCAAGCGAGGTCTGCGGCTGCGGCAGGTTATCCGTGCGGGCCTTGTTGACCACCAGACCGGGACGCGGATTGTACTTGTTGCTTGGCTTGTCTTCCGGACCCAGCGAAATGGCGGAACCCAGATCGTCCACCAACTGCTCGCCCGCCGTCTTGCTCGTTCCATAGGTCGGGCTCGAAACGCAGCCGGACAAACCAACCACTGCCGCAGCCGCGGCGAGTAGGCCGAGCCTTACACGAATTGCCTGCAACGTCTTCATACCAACCCTTCCAGACGCGCCCCGTCCTGGCACGCGAGATCACTCAAAACCCCGATTGGCCGAAAAATCCGGCCAATTTCAGGCAGACTTACCGGATGATGCGGCAAAGCGCAATCATCCGGTATTCTTCACTCACTTCAATGCAGCCAGTTCGCGCAGAGCTGCAGCATCACGGGCAGAAACATCCGGGTACGCCGGATCGGAACCGACATCCTTTGTGATCCTCCACGAACGGGCGCATTTGACGCCTTCTGCAAGCTTCGGCTCAACCGCAACCTTCGTGCCATCGTCGAGACGGAATGCCTCGGCTGTCCCCTCGCCTGCCACGATGGAAATATCCGACGTGATGCAGATTTCCGCGAAATCGAGGCCTTCCAGCGCCTTCAAAAGCTCCGGATCAGCCACATGCACCACGGGTGCAGCTTCCAGCGAAGAGCCGATACGCTTTTCCTTGCGCTCGATTTCCAGAGCGCCCGTCACCGCACGGCGAACGGCGCGCACCTTTTTCCACTTTTCCGAAACCGTCTCGTTGGCCCAGTTCGCCGGGATTGCCGGAAACTGTTCGAGGTGTACGGAGGTGGCGGACGGATCACGCGACAGCCATGCCTCTTCCGTGGTAAACGGCATCATCGGCGCAAACCACAGCACGAGGCAGTCGAACAGCTTGCGGATGACGAAGAGGGCCGCGCGACGACGGGTCGAAGACGGCGCATCGCAATAGAGCGCATCCTTGCGGATATCGAAGTAGAAGGCCGACAGCTCGACATTGGCGAAATCCGACAGAGCGCGGACGATGCGCTTGAAATCGAACTCATCATAGCCCTTGCGCACCAGCTGATCGAGCTCGCTGAGGCGATGCAGCATCAGCTTTTCGAGTTCCGGCAGGTCGGCATAGGCAATCTCGTCGCCATGGTCATGCGCCAGCGTGCCCAGCATCCAGCGGATCGTGTTGCGGATCTTGCGATAGGCATCGATATTGGTCTGGATGATCGTCTTGCCGAGGCGCTGGTCTTCGGCATAGTCGGTCGACATGACCCAGAGGCGCAGGATATCGGCACCCGATTCCTTCATCACATCCTGCGGCGTCACCGTGTTGCCGAGCGACTTCGACATCTTGCGACCGTCTTCCGCCATGGTGAAGCCATGGGTGATGACGGCGTTATAGGGCGCACGGCCACGCGTGGCGCAGCTTTCGAGCAGCGAGGAATGGAACCAGCCGCGATGCTGGTCCGACCCTTCCAGATAGACATCGGCCGGCCACTTGAGATCCGGACGATCTTCCAGTGTAAACGTGTGGGTGGAACCGGAATCGAACCAGACATCGAGGATGTCGGTTACCATCTGCCACTTGTCGCCATCATGCTCGCCGGCGAGGAAGCGTTCCTTGGCGCCTTCGGCGAACCAGGCGTCGGCCCCTTCCTTCTCGAAGGCTTCGAGGATGCGGGCGTTGACCTTCTCATCCTTCAGCACATTGCCTTCGGCATCGGCGAAGACGCAGATCGGCACGCCCCAGGCTCTTTGACGGGACAGCACCCAGTCCGGGCGCTGCTCGATCATTGCGCGCAGACGGTTCTGGCCGCCTGCCGGCACGAAGCGGGTCTGGTCGATGGCCGAGAGGGCGCGGGTGCGCAGTGTCGTTCCGTCGGACAAATCCTTGTCCATATAGACAAACCACTGCGGCGTATTGCGGAAGATAACCGGCTTCTTGGAGCGCCAGGAATGCGGGTATTCGTGCTTGATGCGGCCACGGGCAAACAGGTTGTTGGCGGCGATCAGTGCCTCCATGACCCGCTTGTTGGCATCGCCCTTCTTGCCGTTATCGTCGATAACACGCGCAGCACCGCCTTCAGCGGAGGGGCCGAAACCGGGGGCGTCTTCGGTGTAGAAGCCTGCGTCATCGACCGGGAACGGGATCTTGGTGTCGATGCCACGGGCTTCGAGCGCCTTGGAATGGCTCATCCAGGCATCAAAGTCTTCACGGCCATGGCTTGGCGCCGTGTGGACGAAACCGGTACCCGCATCGTCGGTGACATGGTCGCCATCGAGCAGGGGCACGTCGAAAGTGTAACCGAGGTCTGCGAGCGGATGGGCGCAGGTGATTGCACCGAGTTCGTCGGCGGCAACCTGACGAATGCGCTTGAACTCCAGCTTTGCCTTTGCAAAGGCATCCGCTGCCAGCTTGTCTGCAAAGATCAGCTTTTCCCCTGCCTGCGGGCCGAAATCGTTGGCGGCAGCGGTCACTTCGTAGAGGCCGTATTCAATGCGTGACGAATAGGAGATCGCGCGGTTGCCGGGGATAGTCCATGGAGTCGTGGTCCAGATGACTACGCTCGTTTTGTCGTCCGGAAATGTTAGTGCCGCTGCGATTAATTCAGCGACTTCCGAATTCGTTTTCCCCTCAGCGTCATTTCTCTGAGGTTGTCCAAAATGGCCAGCCACCACCGGAAACTTCACCCAGATCGTGTCGCTTTCGACCTCGGCATATTCCACTTCCGCTTCGGCCAGCGCCGTGCGCTCGACAACCGACCACATGATGGGCTTGGAGCCGCGATAGAGCTGGCCGCTCATGGCGATTTTCAGCAGTTCACCGGCGATGCGGGCTTCCGCGTGGAAGTTCATCGTGGTGTAGGGATTGTCAAAGTCACCCTCGATGCCGAGACGGCGGAATTCCTCAGACTGGATATTGATCCAGCCTTGCGCGAACTCACGGCATTCCTTGCGGAATTCGTTGATCGGAACTTCGTTCTTGTCCTTGCCCTTGGCGCGGTAGGCTTCTTCGATCTTCCACTCGATCGGAAGGCCGTGGCAATCCCAGCCGGGAACGTAGTTGGAATCGTAGCCGCGCATCTGGAACGAGCGGGTGATGACGTCCTTCAGCACCTTGTTCAGCGCATGGCCGATATGGATGTTGCCGTTGGCATACGGAGGGCCATCGTGCAGCACGAACTTTTCGCGGCCGGCGGCGGAGGCGCGGAGCTTTTTGTAAAGCCCCATCTCCTTCCACTTCTTCGCCATTTCCGGCTCCTTCTGGGGAAGGCCGGCGCGCATGGGGAAATCTGTTTCAGGCAGGAACAGCGTGGTTGAGTAATCTTGCTTGTCTGCGGTATCGGTCTTGATGTCGGTCATGGATCAGCCATCGGAAAAGCGACGCTCGGTCGGTCGCAGGATAAGGAAACTGGCGGCACGTCGCGCTGGAACCAGCACGGAAAACCCGGACCTTTCCGCTACCGTTCAGGCGGCTGGAAAGGCCGGGCCGATAATTCGCATCAAGGAGGCCGCAGCAAAAACGTTCATGATGCCCGGTTCTTTAGGGGTTTTTCGCCATAAAGAAAAGGGGCTTGCGAGGGCGCGGTTCCGGATATTCTACTCACTCTTCTGCGCATCCACCACGGCCCGAAGCGCATCATTGATGCGCTCCTGCCAACCGGGGCCATCATTCTGGAAATGCTCCAGCACGTCGCTGTCGAGCTTGATCGACACCATTTCCTTCACCTTGGGCGGAGAGCGACGTTCAACTGCCGGTGCAGCCTGCTTCCTGGCGGGCTTGAACAGTGCCTCTGCGGCCTCCATCGGATTGACCGGTCTGCGCGGTGTAGAGGCTATGACAGTGCTATCCTTCTCAGAGTTCACGCAACCATCTGTAGCTGCTGCATCGATCAAAATGCAATTTTTATATCCAGGTCTGAAATCGGCTGCACACCGGCAAGGAGCGCGCGAGCCTCTTCTTCATCCCGCTTCATTTGCTCCACCAGAGGATCGAGACCATCGAATTTCAGTTCCGGCCGCAGATAGCCGAAGAAGGAGACGGCACAGGTTTCACCGTACAGACTGCCGGAAAAATCAAACACAAAGGTTTCCAGCAGCGGCGCACCGTTATCCGTTACAGTCGGTCGGCGGCCATAACTTGCGACACCATTGTAGACGGTTCCGTCTGCGCGGCGGAATCGCACAGCATAGATCCCCGGCTTCAATCCTGCCTCGGGCGCAATGCGCATGTTGGCCGTTGGATAGCCAAGCGTGCGGCCCAGTTTTTCGCCATGCACCACCTCGGCTTCCACCGTATAGCGATAGCCGAGAAGACCCGCCGCCTGAACGACATTGCCTGCAATCAACAGGTCTCGAATGCGGCTGGATGAAACCACCTCGGCATTCTCGTCGCGGAAGGCATCCACCAGCGACACATCGAAACCGTAGCGTCTTCCCGCATCCATCAGAAATGCCGGACCGCCCTCGCGGCCACGGCCGAAATGGAAATCGAAGCCGGTGACCACGGAACTGGCCTGCAGCCAATCCTTCAGAACGGACTGCACGAATTCCTCGGCTGAGCGCTTCGAAAACTCCGCATCGAACGGATATTCGATCACTGACCGAAAGCCCATAGCCTCCAGCAGGCGCGCCTTCAGCGGCGCAGGAGTAAGCCGAAAAACCGGCTGGTCCGGTTTGAACAGCGTGCGGGGATGCGGTTCGAAGGTCAGCACCAGCGCGGGCACACCGCGCTGTTCAGCGATCTCCAGCGCGCGTTCGAGCACGCTGCGATGGCCGCGATGAACGCCATCGAAGTTTCCAATCGCCACCACTCCGCCCTTAAGGGCATCCGGTAGCGGTTCCTTCTTCTCGTTGCGGTGAAACACGGTCATCGTTCAGGCACCCATTACGCCAGCCGCGGCATCCACCATTTCGGCGTCGCCCCTTCCCGCTTGAGGTAAGCGTTGAGGATCGCCTCGTCCGTCTGGCCGTTGACCGTATATTCTGCGGCATGAATACCGCCAGAGACATAGAGCAGGTCGAGACCATAGCTCAAGGCGCCCTTCACGTCGGTCGGCATTCCGTCCCCCACGGCAATGACCTTGGCAAGGTCGATTTCGCCTCTTACCTCGCTCGCTGCCGCAAGTGCGGCCTCGTAGATCGGTGAATGCGGTTTGCCAGCGATACGGGTGGAGCCGCCGAGCTGTTCGAAATAGGCGGCAACGGCACCGGCACACGGAATGATGCGATGGCCGCGCTCGACAACCAGATCCGGATTGGCGCAGATGAGGGGCGCGCCCTTCGCGACAAAGCGCGCCAGCATATCATGATAGTCTTCCGGCACTTCCTTCTCGTCATCGAAGAAGCCGGTGCAGACGATTGCCTGCGCATCCGCCTCGCCGGTCACGTTCACATCAAGCCCCTCGAACAGCGGCATGTCGCGCTCAGGGCCGAGGAGAAACACGTTTTTCGGACCCTCGGCGATCAGCTTGCGGGTCACGTCACCGGAGGTCACGATCCGATCATAGGCGCTATCGGGGACGCCCAGCACGCGCAGCTGGTCAATGACACCCGGCGCCGGACGCGGAGAATTGGTAATGAGAACGACAGCAAGACCGGCCTTGCGCGCCTCTTCCAGCGCCGTGCAGGCAGCAGGAAACGCATCCACCCCGTTATGCAGAACGCCCCAGACATCGGAGAGGATCAGCTCATAGCCGGTTGTGATTTCACCGAGGGTCTTGATGCGGTCTGCCATGGTCATCCGGTCTTTTCATGAAAACTACTGGTGCTGACATGGCAAAGCCGGACCGGCTTGGCAAGGAGTTTCAGTCAAGCCGAATGATGCCAGTGTGTTCATGATGCGCGTGCGCCGGATTGGTTTAGCTTGTAAATACCTGCCAGCCTACGCCCGCCAGAGCGCAGAAGGCCAGCACTTTCACCATTCCAGCTTGTATCCGGATCAGCAGAAAGGCGGAAACCAGAAACAGCAACAGAGCCGCACCATCGAGAGACGATAGAACCGGCACAAGAAGGCCCGAGACATCCTTCCCCGGTATCGGTGGCAGCAGAGGGATGCGATGCATTTCCTTGAAAAGCACGTGCAAGCCGAACCAGAGCGCCAGGTTGCAGATGACGCCGACAACTGCTGCAGTGATCGCCGACAGCGCCGCAGACATGCGGGCATTGCCCCGCAGACGTTCAATGTAAGGGGCTCCGGCAAAAATCCAGATGAAGCTCGGCACGAAGGTCGCCCAGGCAGCAAGAAGTGCGCCGAGAATGCCGCCAATCACCGGATCGATTCCGTTCACGGTTCTGAAGCCGACGAGATAGCCGATATGGGACAGGACGAGCACAAGCGGGCCCGGCGTCGTTTCCGCCAGCGCCAGACCATCGACCATTTCACCTGGCTTCAGCCATCCGTAATCCTGGACGACAACCTGCGCCACATAGGGAAGGACCGCATAGGCACCACCGAATGTGACCATGGCCATTTTGGAGAAGAATGCAAACAGGGTGACCAGACTTTCAAACCCGCCCGCGACCCAGAGGAAGAGCAGCGGCAATTGCCAGACTACGACCCAGAACAGGAGCGATAAAAGCTGGGAGGCCAGAGCAGGCCGCCTTATCGCTGCATCGTTCGACGGGGAGACTGGAGCGGCAATCCGGCTCCGCCAGTAACCGAGTAGGCCTGATCCGAGTACCACAAGCGGAAACGGCAGGTCCAGGACAAAGAGAGCCAGGAAGGCGCCGACCGCAAGCGCAATATGAAAGCCTGATTTCAACGTTCGCGCGGAAAGGCGAACCAGTGCCTGCACGACGATCGCGAGAACCGCAGCCTTGAGGCCAAAAAAGAGGCCCGTCAGCCAGTCGGTCTGCTGATACAGCGCATAGGCTGTGGAAAGGCCGATCATGACGGCGAGGCCAGGAAGCACAAACAGAAGTCCAGCCAAGACCCCGCCACGCACACCCTTGACGAGCCAGCCAATATAGGTGGCAAGCTGCTGGGCTTCCGGTCCGGGAAGCAACATGCAGTAGCTCAAGGCGTGCAGAAATCTCTCCTCGGAAAGCCACTGCCTTTCTTCGACCACAGCCTTGTGCATCATCGCGATCTGGCCCGCTGGCCCGCCGAAACTCAACAGGCCGATACGGGCAAAGACGCCCAGAACCTCCGAGAATTCAGGGGTTTTAACCGATTGCGGACGATCGGACGAAGAATCGAGGGTTGCAGGAAGGGATTCAGACACTTTTTTGCAAAGCCTGTTCTTGACTCAGTCAAGAGCCGATCTTATCTCTGCGCCGCTAGCACTCGCACAGAGTGAGTGCTAACAACAATGATACGGGCCTCAAGCCCGTCAATGTCATTTGATCGAGGGATTAGACAATGGCAAGCACCAATTTCCGCCCGCTGCACGACCGCGTTGTCGTTCGTCGCGTCGAATCTGAAGCAAAGACGAAGGGTGGCATCATTATTCCGGACACCGCGAAGGAAAAGCCGCAGGAAGGCGAGATCGTCGCCGTCGGTTCCGGCGCTCGTGACGAGTCCGGCAAGATCGTCGCACTCGACGTCAAGGTTGGTGACCGCGTTCTGTTCGGCAAGTGGTCCGGCACGGAAGTGAAGCTCGACGGCGAAGACCTTCTCATCATGAAGGAAGCCGACATCATGGGTATCATCGGCTGATTTCCAGTCGATTTTCTTCCATCATCACAAGATTGAACGACAGTGAGCTGTAACGCTCAGAGGAGTTTTAAAAAATGGCTGCTAAAGAAGTAAAATTCGGCCGTACCGCGCGCGAAAAGATGCTGCGTGGCGTCGACATTCTCGCTGATGCCGTCAAGGTAACGCTCGGCCCGAAGGGTCGTAACGTTGTTATCGACAAGTCCTTCGGCGCTCCGCGCATCACCAAGGACGGTGTATCGGTTGCCAAGGAAATCGAACTGGAAGACAAGTTCGAGAACATGGGCGCCCAGATGGTCCGCGAAGTTGCTTCGAAGACCAACGACATCGCAGGCGACGGCACCACCACGGCTACGGTTCTTGCCCAGGCTATCGTTCGCGAAGGCCAGAAGGCTGTTGCTGCCGGCATGAACCCGATGGACCTGAAGCGCGGTATCGATCTGGCCGTTGCAGAAGTGGTCAAGGACCTGCAGGCCAAGGCAAAGAAGATCAACACCTCTGAGGAAGTTGCTCAGGTTGGTACGATCTCTGCAAACGGCGACACCCAGGTTGGCCGTGACATTGCTGAAGCAATGCAGAAGGTTGGCAACGAAGGCGTTATCACGGTTGAAGAAGCCAAGACCGCCGAGACCGAACTCGAAGTCGTCGAAGGCATGCAGTTCGACCGCGGCTACCTGTCGCCTTACTTCGTCACAAACCCGGAAAAGATGGTTGCTGACCTGGACGACGCTTTCATTCTCCTGCACGAGAAGAAGCTCTCCAACCTGCAGGCCATGCTGCCGGTTCTCGAAGCCGTCGTACAGACCGGCAAGCCGCTCCTCATCATCGCTGAAGATGTCGAAGGCGAAGCTCTTGCAACGCTCGTCGTCAACAAGCTGCGTGGCGGCCTGAAGATTGCTGCCGTCAAGGCTCCGGGCTTCGGCGATCGCCGCAAGGCCATGCTGGAAGACATCGCGATCCTGACCGGCGGTACAGTGATCTCTGAAGATCTCGGCATCAAGCTCGAGAACGTCACGCTCGACATGCTCGGCCGCGCCAAGAAGGTTTCGATCTCCAAGGAAAACACCACGATCGTCGATGGTAACGGTCAGAAGGCTGACATCGAAGGCCGCGTTGCCCAGATCAAGGCTCAGATCGAAGAAACCACATCCGACTACGACCGCGAAAAGCTGCAGGAGCGTCTCGCAAAGCTCGCTGGCGGCGTTGCCGTTATCCGCGTTGGCGGTGCAACGGAAGTTGAAGTCAAGGAGCGCAAGGATCGCATCGACGACGCTCTGAACGCAACGCGCGCTGCTGTTCAGGAAGGCATCGTACCGGGCGGTGGTACTGCTCTGCTGCGTTCTTCCACGAAGATCTCCGTCAAGGGCGCAAACGACGACCAGGAAGCTGGCATCAACATCGTTCGCCGCGCACTGCAGGCTCTGGTTCGCCAGATCGCAGAAAACGCCGGTGACGAAGCTTCGATCGTTGTTGGCAAGATCCTCGACAAGAACGACGATAACTTCGGCTACAACGCTCAGACCTCCGAGTACGGTGACATGATCGCCATGGGTATCGTTGACCCGGTCAAGGTTGTTCGCACGGCTCTGCAGAACGCAGCTTCGGTTGCTTCGCTGCTGATCACGACGGAAGCCATGATCGCCGAACTGCCGAAGAAGGATGCTCCTGCAATGCCGGCTGGCGGCATGGGCGGCATGGGTGGCATGGACTTCTAAGTCCAAGCCCTACGGCATCTGGAATAGGAAGGGCGGCTCGCAAGGCCGCCCTTTTTTATTGGCCTTGTGAAATGCGGTATCAATAATATCCACGACCGTTGTGGCTCTTGCGGTAGATGTTGCGCGACGCACGATCCTGCATGCGCTCGATCTTGCGGCGTTCCTGGCGAGTAACATAGCCATCCCGTCCGGCGAGAGCCTGGGCGCGATCGATCTTGCGCTGCTGCTGGATGAGGCGTTGCGCCTCCCGCGGCGTCAACTCACCCTGGCGAAGTGCACGGTGAATGCGCTGTTCCTGACGATATTCGCGCGCTTCGGAACGATAGGTCTGTGCGAAGACCGGGACCGAAGAGGCCATGACGAGGGCTAGAGCACTGATGATGATTTTGTTCATTGGTGTTTCCTTCGGACGCTTGTGTCTGGGGCTCAAGGTGCCCGGCGCCACCTGAATATGATATGAAGTCAGTATTCAGATTTGCAGACCAAACGCGGCAAGCACTATCACGTTCCGATCACGGAATTGTTGTTCACCAAAATCGAACAATTCGTTGCCTGTTGTTCATCTTCCTTCATGCGGCAATGTGGCGCATAAGATTGGTCATCGACATTCAATGCCTTGAACGGCTTTCTGGAGATTACCCAATGTCCTCGACGAACAACGCGCTGATCCTTGTCGCGCGCATCTTTCTCTCTGCAATGTTCATCATGGCAGGCTTCGGCAAACTGGTTGACCCGGCTGGTACGGCCGGCATGATTGCGAACGCTGGCTTTCCGCAGACTCTGGCTCCGGCGCTCGCCTACCTCGCAGGGGCTTTCGAACTGGTTGCAGGCCTTGCCGTGCTCGTCGGCTTCCAGGTCAAAATCGTCGGCTGGGCTTTGGCCGCCTTCTGCCTTTTCACTGCCTTCGTTTTCCACGGCAGCCCTATCAATGTGCCCGCCTTCCCTGAGGGCGCAAACAAGCTCCTCAGCACGTTCAACCAGATTATGATGATGAAGAACATCACGCTGGCTGGCGCCTATCTTCTGCTGGCAACCGTCGGTGCAGGCGCTTACTCGCTCGATGCACGTCGCGGCGCAAAGCCAGCGCTGGCCTGATCTTTCGCCTGACCTCCAAGGCACATAAAAACCCGCCGGATCGACAAGGATCCGGCGGGTTTTTCCATGCTTTGAAGAATGGTTTCAGAGAACGCTTCGTACGGCCTCGATGATGCGGCCAACGGTCGGATTGCCCTCATGCTCCGGCTTTCTTGCCCGGACAAGGCAAGCCTCGGATCTCAGGATCACGCCATCGGAAAGCACCTTCAGATGATTGGCTTTCAGCGTCGATCCGGTCGTGGTAATATCAACGATGATATCCGCCTGCCCTGCTGCCGGTGCGCCTTCTGTCGCGCCCAGACTTTCCACGATGCGGTAAAGCTGAATGCCGTGGCTTCCGGAAAAATGCTGCTGGGTGAGCCGCCAGTATTTGGTCGCAATCGCCAGACGCCGGCCATGACGGGCGCGAAACTCCGCCGCGACATCGCCGAGATCGGCCATGGTTTCGACATCGAGCCAGATATCCGGTACGGCAACGATGACATCGGCATTGCCGAAGCCAAGCCGCGCGGCAATTTCCACCCGCTTGTCCGCTTCCGCCAGACCTTCGCGGATCAGATCCTCGCCGGTCACGCCGAAATCCACAGTCCCGTTGCCGATCTCGCGGGAGATCTCGGATGCCGAGAGGAAGGCGATTTCCACATCGTCCCAGCCTTCGACACGGCCGCGATAGGAGCGGTCATTGCCGACGCTGGTGATTTTCATGCCTGCTCGTTCGAAAATGGCCGAAGCGTCATCTTTCATGCGCCCCTTGGAGGGCAGCCCGATGGTTATCGTCATCGTAAGGCCTCCAAAGACTTTTCAATCCGATCCAGCCACATGGAAAAGCCGACAGCCGGGATATGGTCCTTTGCGCCAAGCAGCGTCAGCATGCGGTCATAGCGACCGCCGCCTACTAGCACATCGTGCCCGCCGCGCACGGTAATCTCGAAAACGAGGCCAGTATAGTAATCCAGCGGACGGCCGAAGGCGGCTCGCCAGGTGATATCGGCCAGTGAAGCGCCAGCCTTGCCAAGTGCCGCCACGCGGGCATCGAAGCCTTCTATCGCCTTTGCCAGCGGCAGGTTGGCAGACTTTGCAAAATCAGCCAGCACTCCCGGCGCATAGCGCAGCGAAACATTGATGGAGAGGAACTCCTTCAAGGCGTCGAGCTTGGTCGCGTCCAGCGAAACGCCCGCCAGGTGTCGCTTCTCCTTGAGACGGCGTACGATTTCTTCCGGCGAACGGCTGGCATTCGTCAGGTAGCCGGTCCGGTCCATCTCGTTGGTCAGATGCGCCACCAGTCCTGCTTCGTCCCCGGCCTCCAGCAGAAGCTCGACCTCCGGTGACAGACCCGCCACGGGTTGCGCCTTGGCCAGGCGCGCAATCATTGCCTCTAGCAGATCCGTCTGGCCAAAGGCGCGAACCAGCCGACGCTGCCAGCCTGCGGGGAGACCAAGAGCCGCGACCACCGCTTCGAACACGGCCTGATCACCGATGGTCACGGCAAAGGCTTTGCCGGGCAGAACGTTTTGCAGGCAACCCAGCGCATCGGCAACGATGCGGGCATCGGCGCTGGCTGCATCCTTTTCGCCGAGATCCTCGATTCCAGCCTGATAGAACTCGTTCGCGCCCTCGCGGCGCTGGCGAAACACCTGCCCCAGATAAGAATAGCGCTTTGGCGTGCCCGTCGCCGTTTCGATGTGGCGCAGGCAGACGGGAATGGTGAATTCCGGCCGCAGGCAAAGGCTTTCCCCCCGCTCGTTCTCGGTCAGGAAAATCCGCCGCCGCAGATCCTCGCCCGCCATATCGAGAAAGGGTTCGGCAGCTAAAATCACGGGCGTATCCACCCGCATGGCGTTGCGCGTGGCAAAATCGTCCAGAATGATCCCGGCAAAATCCGGCATGTCGGTCAGTGGCATGTCAGCCTGCCTTCGCCCGGCGACGATCCTCGGCCTGCTGCTCAAGGATCTCCTTGACCTTCGCCACCAGTTCCGCTTCCGGCACCACGACCTGTGCGACGCGGGCCTCGCGCCATTCGGTGTTATCGGTAATCTCACCGGAAAGACGCTTGCCCTCGATCAGGTCCTTGATCTGTACGACTCCCTCAGCTCGCTCATCGCCGCCCTGGATGATGGCGATGGGGGAACCGCGACGGTCAGCATATTTCAGCTGATTGCCGAACTTCTTCCAGTTGCCCTGGTACATTTCGGCGCGGATGCCTTCGTTACGAAGCGCCTGCGTGAAGCGCTGATAACGGCCCATGGCCTCGACATCGCCATCCATCACAGTCACCAGAACCGGAGCCAGAACCTCATCCTGCCCCAGCTTGCCGAGGTTCTTCAGCGCCGTCATCAGGCGCGAAACGCCGATGGAGAAGCCCGTGGCCGGAACCGGCTGGCCCATGAAGCGGGAAACCAGACCATCATAGCGACCGCCGCCACCAACCGAGCCGAACTGAACCGGAACGCCCTTTTCGTTTGGAATCGATGCAGTGAGTTCTGCCTCGAAAACAGGGCCTGTGTAGTATTCCAACCCGCGAACACAGGTCGTATCGATTAAGATTCGGCCTTCGTATCCCGCCGATTTCACTAGCTTCCAGATATCTGAAAGTTCGTTGGTTGCAGCAACGACTGCCTTGTCATTAGCAAATCGAACCTCAAGATTTGCTAATGAATTTTCGCTGTCACGACCCTCTTCAAAAAAGGTAGCACGTAATGTCTCTATCTGAGCAGGACTAAGTTCGACACCTTTGGTAAAGTCACCTTCACCTTCTACACCGCCATCCCAACGGCCCTTACCTAACAGGGCCGATACACCAGCCCAACCAAACTTATCAAATTTATCAATCGCGCGCAGAACATTGAGGCGCCTCGCCGCATTCTCGTCGCCGCCAAGGCCGATGGCTTCCATCACGCCATCCAGAACCTTACGGTTGTTGACCCGGATCACGTAATCACCGCGCTTGATGCCGAGAGCTTCCAGCGTATCGGCCATCATCATGCACATTTCGGCATCGGCGTTGACGCCCGGAGCGCCCACCGTATCGGCATCGAACTGCATGAACTGGCGGAAGCGGCCCGGACCCGGCTTCTCGTTGCGGAACACATAGCCCGCGCGATAGGTGCGGTAAGGCAGCTGGATCTCGTTGAAATTCTCCGCCACGTGGCGGGCCAGCGGTGCCGTCAAATCATAACGCGCAGACATCCACTGCTCGTCATCGTCCTGAAGCGAGAACACGCCTTCATTCGGACGGTCGCTATCGGGCAGGAACTTGCCCAGCGCATCGGTATATTCGAACAGCGGCGTCTCGATCGGGTCGAAACCGTAACGCTCGTAGACTTCGCGGATCTTGGCGACCATCTCGTTGGTGGCATGGATGTCAGTGGCAGTGCGATCGACAAAGCCGCGCGGCAGGCGGGCTTTCAGTTTCTGGGGCTTCTTCTGCTTGTCGCTCATGGTGATCTTCCTTGCCACCGGCACCCTTGAAAATGGCCGGAATTTTGAGCGGTTTCTTAGAGGATGAAGGCTAAAGCGGCAAGGCCGAAGGGGTGGCGGCGTGGGCTTCGCCGTGCATATAATTGCGTCCTGTCTTACGCCAACGCGAAAGTTTCGATTGCATCCATGATCCCAGAAGCCCTGCAATATGCGACAAGCCTTGGCCTGACACCCGCCGACTTTCGTCGCCATGTATCGTCCTCCGTGCGGCTGTGGGCGCGGGCAAGACGCTGCAAGCGCGATTGGGCAACGCATGAGGCGAACACGAAATCGCATATTCTTCATGCCGTTTCCGATCTGAAGCAGAGGCGTACCGCTGTGGTTCTGGGCTCCGGCCTCTTGCGCGATGTGCCGATGGACGGGCTTGTCCAAGCCTTCGATACGGTGGTGCTGGTGGATCTCGTGCATCTCGCCAGCGTTCGGGCATGGGTCGCGCTGCGCGGCAAAGGCAAGGTCAGGCTGATTACGCGGGATGTGTCGGGTCTGGAGGAAGCCCTCAAAGGCGCCGTGGTGGAGCCATTGTCATTCCTGCGGCAGGTGCCCTATCTGGATTTCGTGGCATCCACCAATCTCCTCTCCCAGATCGGAGTCGGCGCACGTCGCAAACTGGAGAAGAGGCCGGGTCAGGCAGACCTGATCGTACCTCAGCTCATCCATGCCCATTTGACGGGCCTCTCCGGCCTGCCCTGCAAGGCCTGTCTGGTGACGGATATCGCCTATCAGGTGACCGACCTGCAGGGAAAGGTGCTGGAGAGTGGTGATCTTCTGGCGGGGATCGAGCCCCCGCCCAGCGCCCGTCACTGGAACTGGCCGGTGGTGCCCTTAGGCGAAGACAGTCGGGACTATGAGGCGGTGCATCGGGTGATCGCCGTTTGAAGATTGCCGATGCGATTGGCAGAGAATGTGACGGCGAAGTATTCTGCTTGGCGGTTTACATGAAAGGTATCATGCAAAAATTTCGAAACTTCTTATATACTTAAGATTGAATATTTCCTGCCCAAGATAACTAATTATTATTAGCAATTGCAATTATCAACTTAACGTCGCAATATCGCACTTGCGTTCGCTCTTTGGACGCAGCTTTGGGGATTTTTGCATGACGACAGTATTGTTGACAGGCGCGGTTGCCGCGCTAGGGCTTTTTTGCGCGCTTTCGCATACCGCAAGCGCGCAGGAAATTGTCTACACAGATCAAGGAAGCAACTGGAACGCAACGACGCGGACGCTCTACTATACGCAAGATCAGGGCTCACGCTTGATTGCGCTGTCATGGATGCGCGCTCTGAAACAGCCGGATGGAAAGAGCTTCCTGGCGGACGGCTTGCAACGTTATGGCTATCTGCCGATGGACGGACCATCGCAGGGCCTGCCGATCGGTTTTCCGGTCACGGGTGCCGCTCCCCAACAAATGGTGGGCATGACCTGTTCCGCCTGCCATACCCGGGAAATCTCGGTGTCTGGTACGCGCTACCGCATTGATGGCGGTCCGGCACTCGTGGATTTCCATGGGCTTCTGGTTGATCTGAACACGGCGGCGCAAGCCGTTGCGACGAATGCCACCGCGTTCGACAGTTTTGCCAAGGAAGTACTTGGCACGCAGTATCAAGATCCCAACAGTCTATCCTGGCTGAAAACCGAATTCACGCTCTGGGCGCAGCGTTTCGATGCCATCGTCAAGAATGGCGTTCCGCACGAAAACTGGGGCGTGGGGCGTCTCGATGCGGTTGGCATGATTTTCAACCGGTTGACTGGTCTCGATATCGGCCCGCCGCCATCCAACCTTCTGGTTGCCAATATCCAGCCTGCCGATGCGCCGGTACGCTATCCATTCCTTTGGAACGCGGCCATTCAGGACAAAACGCAATGGCCCGGATTTGCGGAAAATGGCAGCGACATCCTCGGTCTCGCGCGGAATGTGGGCGAGGTTTACGGCGTCTTCGGCGAATTTGCACCGAAGAAAGAAGAGTGGTCTCTGCTGGGATATGACTATCTGGCGGGCAACTCCGTCAATTTCAGTGGCCTGTCCACTCTGGAAGGGCTCATCAAGAAAATGGGGCCGCCGAAATTCCCGTTTCCAGTCAACAAGAAGCTGGCTGAAAAGGGCAAGGTCGTCTTCAATCAACCTGGCAATAATGGTTGTGTCGACTGCCATGGCATAAAGCCCGGCCAGCAGAGATTGCTCAACTCGACCTGGGCCACGCCTATTCTGGATGTTGGAACCGATAGCCGTCAATATGACATCCTGAACTGGACGGCATCGACAGGAGTTATGGAGGGTGCGCGCATACCCTTTGCGCGTGACACGCTGGGCAAGACCGCCTCATCGCTCGATATTCTGACGGTGAGTGTAGCCAACAGCATTCTGCAATATTACGGCAGCAAGCTGTTCGATCTGCGGGAAGACGCCCAGACACTGCTAGCCACAGCACCGTCCGTGCTGAGGGACATCGCTGATCTGCCGGAGGCGCGTCTGCCCGGAACGCTTCAGGAATTGAAGCTGGCCTTCCCAAGTTCACGCGGTGAAAACCAGAAGGTCATGACCGCGACTGCGACCGATGGCTCGACCAACTTCAAGTATGAATCTCGCGTCATTCAGGGCATATGGGCAACAGCGCCTTACCTCCACAATGGCTCTGTGCCAACGCTGGAGGATCTTTTGAAGCCTGCGGCGCAACGTCCAACGCAATTTGCCGTGGGCCGGGATTACGATATCAAGAAAGTTGGTCTTGCTGCCACACAAACAGGCCTGACCTCGACCACGGTGACGACAGGCTGCGACCAGCGCAATTCCGGCAACAGCCGTTGCGGCCATGAGTTCGGCACCACTCTGTCGGATTCGGACAAGAAGGCTCTGCTGGAATATCTAAAGACGCTTTAACTATACCTTCTAAAACGAGGCGCACCTTATTGGATTCAATAGAACCGCGCTTTCGATCTTTTCTTGCTGCATATCCGTTATCGTTCAATCGAGAACGATTGAACGCGACATTCTGTAGTCTATGGTCCACGCAAAAATCGTTGGGGACTTTTGCGTGGCCACAGCTTCAAGGCTTGCCAGGAAAAGGCGGAATTACGAGGCGATTTGCCGGGTCGTCGCCGATTGACAGACAGATTTGACCGATCACAAACATGACCGCGAATTCACTTGTCAAAGTCATTCGTGCCATTAGATTCACGGGTATGCACCGTTTCGCAAAAATCCTCATGCTGCTTGCGCTGATCCTTCAGGGGTTCATGCCAGCCATGGCTATGGCACCGCCGCTGGTCACGGCACCGGATCACGCCCTGCGCCATGGCATGAGCCACGAGCAGATGATGGCGACGAAGGCGAGCGTTTCCCACGCGCATCACGAAGCTCTTGAAGATGCGCAGCCCGCGCAGCGGGATAAAAGCTGGCATTGTCCGCTTCTGCCCGCCAATTGCACCGTGGCGTTCTGCATTGCCTGTACAGCGCTCCCTCCGCCGCTCATCTCCGCTTCAGGTCCGGTTGCGGCACCGGATAGGCCTGCACCCGCGCTGATGTCTCCCATGAGCGACGAAACCCCGCGTCCGCTGGTTCCTCCTCCCCGCGCTTGAGTTCTTTTCCATCACAGAACTCAAGATCCATTCAGGAGAAAAACCATGAAACTCTCAATGCTTTCGGCTGCAATCGTGGCGCTCGGCATAACCATCACCCCTGCCCTTTCGCTGGACATGAAGATGAAAGGTCATCAGGGCCACCAGGGCATGGGCATGGACACATCCGCCTCGACCAAAGCCTTCGAAGCGGCGAACGCTAAGATGCACAAGGACATGATGGTGCCCTATACCGGCAAGACGGATGTCGATTTCGTGCGCTCCATGATTCCGCACCATCAGGGCGCTATCGACATGGCCAGGATCCAGCTTCAATACGGCAAAGATCCCGCCATCCGCAAACTCGCCGAAGAAGTGATTACGGCACAGGAGGCCGAGATCAAGATGATGCAGGACTGGCTGGCGAAGAACGGCGGCTGACGCAGTCTTTTCATCCGATTTCGACAATGGCGCGGTTGCGCCATTGTCTCGCGTCAGACTGCCGCTAAACTCTGCCTTGAAAAGGAGGCCGCCTTGACGATACGCCCTGTCTCGATGATCGCCTTCGATGCCGACGACACGCTCTGGCAGAACGAGCAATATTACCGTTTCACGGAACAGAGTTTTCGCGACCTGCTGGCTGAGTATGCGGAAGGCGAACAGGTGTCCGAGCGCTTACTGGAGGCGGAGAAGCGCAACCTCGCCCATTATGGTTTCGGCATAAAAGGTTTTACGCTGTCGATGATCGAGACCGCCATCGAGATGACGGAAGGCAGAGTTCCAACCGAAACCATCGGCCAAATCCTGATGATTGGGCGCGAACTGCTGAAACATCCGGTGGAATGCCTGCCGTATGCGCGAGAGGCTCTGGAGAGTTTACGCGGGCAGTATTTTCTCGTCCTGATCACCAAGGGGGATCTGTTCGATCAGGAACGAAAGCTTGCCCAATCCGGCCTTGGCGATTTTTTCGATGCGGTGGAAATCGTGTCCGACAAGACGGCGACCACCTACAGACGGATTTTCGGCAAGCATGGAGAAGGGCCGGAACGCGCCATGATGGTGGGCAATTCGCTGAAATCCGACATTGTACCGGCCATTGCAGCGGGCGCCTGGGGCGTGTTCGTACCGCATGAACTGACCTGGGTGCTGGAGCATGTGGAGAAGCCCACAGAGGCGCCGCGATTTCGGGAAATTAAAAATCTGGGAGAGTTGAAACAGTTGATCGACACTATATATTAAATTATTATTATAATAACATTTACTCCCGAATTTGATACATAATCCTGACCAAAATAGGAATTCTGACCAAAATAAGATAAATAATCACAAACAAATTTTACTTTACACATCTTAAAGAAGAATTTACTACCGCTTAATGCAATTTAAAATTACGGTGTCTCTGGCGATTTTGCCACGGAGGATCGTTATGGCTATCAATATAACCTATGCAGGCTATGGAGTTTGGGAAAAAACTCGCGACGCCACAAGCGAAATCAAGAAGGCGTATGCATCCGGACAACGCCGCTTTCTCGCGACAAACGATTGGGTGGGCGACCCAGCGCCGGGTGAGCGCAAGTATCTCTATATCGTATGGGATGGCGGCGGGTTCCTGACGTCTGGTGTCGTCGGAGAGGATGACGGCAAGGGCGTCAACCTCCCCTGATTTCAGGCAAGGACGAACTTGCTGATTTGAGTGCGAAAGAGACCTGGAGGTTTTTCCAACCTCCAGGTCCATGCATAGCACTCAAGGACGAACGAAATCCGCGCGGAGGGCCTCTGTCTCCTCGCGGATACAGCAGCCTTCGATATGGTCGTTCACCAGCCCCATGGCCTGCATGAAGGCGTAGACCGTCGTCGGGCCGACGAAAGTCCATCCGCGCTTCTTCAGATCCTTCGACAGACGAACCGAGACCGCCGTCGTTGGATTGGCGCGCAGGTGTTCGAGATCAACGGCGGACGGACGTTCCTCGGGCTTCGGCTCATAGGACCAGAAGAAGCGCGCCAGCGAACCGAACTCATCGCGCAACTCGATGGCTCTGCGAGCATTGTTGATGGTCGAGACGATTTTACCGCGATGACGGATGATGCCCGCATCAGCCACGAGCCGTTCGACATCCGTATCATCGAACAGAGCCACTTTCTCGAAATCGAAAGCGGCGAAGGCTGCACGAAAATTCTCGCGCTTGCGCAGGATTGTCAGCCAGGAAAGGCCTGACTGAAAGCCTTCGAGACAGATCTTCTCGAACAGGCGGTGATCGTCCACCACCGGGCGGCCCCACTCCTCATCATGATAGCGGATATAGTCCGGCAGGTTCTGATGCCAGAAACAGCGGCATTTCCCATCCGGCCCCTCGATTATGCCCGCTTTTTCCACCTTCGAATCCCTCTCCTGCTGCAATGAAGATGGTTTAACAGCTATCAACCATCTTTTAAAACCGGCGGTTAACCTTGCCGAAAGCTTTCCAGCATCGGCAGCATTCTCGCCACCCGAAATTTACCATTCGCTTTAATCTTTGGGTCACGGTCGCAGCCAAACCACTGCCGATAGCGAATGTAGGAAGAGGGATACAATGCCCAGCAGATCGAAATCACTGGTCTTGATCTTGAGTGCAATAACAGGACTGACGGCCGCAGAGGCCGCAGCGCAGGAACGTTACCGTGAACGTCCGCCGGTCGTGGTGAGCCCCGATCTCACCGCTCCGTGGGTCATGCAACTCGGCGGACAGGCGCGTGCTCCCGGCGGCTACCGCGTTCAGCCCATGCAGCGCGGCGTTCGCGATTACCGGGATCCGGCCACACGCGATGCGGCGCAGCCTCGCTATGCCTACCCGTCGCGCCAGCCGGCTTATGTCGTACCGCGAACCCAGACGACACAGATCCGGCCAAACCGCGTGCCCGCTCAGCAGGCTCCGGTCCAGCAGGCGGCCATGCAGCGCGTTCCCGTGATCAAGGGCCAGATCGAGCCGCAATTCCTGCCGCAGATGGTCGAATATAAGACGGAACACAAGCCCGGCACGATCGTGATCGATACCAACAACCGCTTCCTCTATCTCGTGATGGAAGGCGGTCAGGCCAAGCGTTATGGCGTCGGTGTGGGCAAGCCTGGCTTCGAATGGGCCGGAACGCACACGGTTACGCGCAAGGCGGAATGGCCGGATTGGCATCCACCGAAGGAAATGATTGCACGTGAAGCCGCGAAGGGCCATTACCTTCCGGTCAAGATGGAAGGCGGCCCGGAAAACCCGCTGGGTGCGCGCGCCTTGTATCTCGGCTCCACGCTCTATCGCATTCACGGCACCAATGCACCATGGACGATCGGTAGCGCCGTCTCTTCGGGCTGCATCCGCATGCGCAACGAGGATGTGACAGACCTCTATGGCCGTGTGAATGTCGGCACGAAGGTCATCGTGATGTAAATCCGCGAAATGAGTGCCGTTTCAGGACGGCACTCCTGTTGGCGGACTTGCATTCCCCGACAAATCAATAAAACTTGCCCTGACTTGCGAAAGCTCAAATCGGGGGATGGGGAATGGCAGTTTTCAAGGGGCGCCTGGCGCTTGCACTCGCGGCCTGCGCGATGATCGGATCGGTCGACACGGCATCGGCCTTCACGCGCGGTCCGCAACCGGTTGCGACAGGGTCCAGCGACGTGACCTTCGTTGCGCAGCATCGCGAACCGGACGAAAAGTTCCAGAGGCGCGTCGTCAGGCTGGCGACGACGGAAGCGCCGGGTACGATCATCATCGATACCAACAACAAGTTCCTCTACCTCGTCGAAGGCAATGACCGCGCCATCCGCTATGGCGTCGGTGTGGGTCGCGAAGGCTTCGGCTGGTCCGGCATCGTCAAGATCGGCCGGAAGGAGGAATGGCCCGAATGGCGTCCGCCCAAGGAAATGATTGCCCGTGAGGCCCGCAAAGGCCACCATCTACCAGTGGTACAGAAGGGCGGCATAGACAATCCGCTCGGCGCGCGCGCCATGTATCTTTACAAGGGTGGCCGCGACACGATTTTCCGTATCCACGGAACCAACCAACCCTGGACTATTGGCCTCAACATGTCATCCGGCTGCATCCGCATGATGAACAAGGATGTAGAGCATCTCTACTCTCGGGCAGAGATCGGCGCGAAGGTGATTGTCATCGGCCCCGGTAACAAGCAGGGCGCGGTGGCTTTCGAAGATCGCGGCATCGATATTCTGCGCACGATCTTTGGCGGTTGAACTCGCAATTTCTGGCGGCGATGAAAGTCGTCGCCAGCCTTCTTAGCTCAATTTATCCGGCTTCGGGCCACCATAGGCCCAATCCAGAAGCTCAACCGTATGGACGATCGGCATGGCTGTGCCGCTGGCAATCTGCGTCATGCAGCCGATATTGCCGGTGGCAATAATATTGGCCTTCGTCGCCTCGATATTCTTCACCTTACGGGCCTTGAGCTGAGCGGAAATTTCCGGCTGGAGAATGTTGTAGGTTCCGGCCGAGCCGCAGCACAGATGCCCTTCCGCCGGATCACGCACGGCAAAGCCTGCATTGCGCAGGAGCGCCTTCGGCTGGAGGGTAATCTTCTGGCCATGCTGCATGGAACAGGCAGAGTGATAGGCCACCGTCAGGCCGCGACTTTCCAGAGGAGGCAGATCGAGCGTGGCCAGATATTCCGTAATGTCCTTGGCGAGGGCGGAAATCCGTCTGGCCTTTTCCGCGTAGGACGGATCGAGCCGCAGCATGTGGCCGTAATCCTTGATGGTCGTGCCGCAACCGGATGCGGTGATGATGATGGCATCCAGACCGCGCTCCTCGATCTCGCGGGTCCAGACATCCACATTGCGGCGGGCAAAATTCAGCGCCTGTTCCTCGCGTCCCATATGATGAACCAGTGCGCCGCAGCAGCCCTCTCCCTTGGGGCGGGCAATCTCAACGCCAAGCCGGGTGAGAAGCCGCTCTGTTGCTTCATTGATGCGCGGATCAAGAACCGGCTGCGCGCATCCGGTCAGAATGGCAACGCGGCCCCGTTTCGCCACCGCAAGCGGCTGAGATTGCTGCGGCAGCGGCTGCGGCAGGGTTACCGGTGCAAGGGTCAGCATGGCAGCGAAAGGCTTCAGCGGCGCAAAGCCCGCCAGCATGGGGCCAAACGGTTTTCCAATCCGGGCAAGTTTCAGTGCAGCGCGAAAGCGCGAAGGATAGGGCAGGACGAAGGCCAGAACGTTGCGGATCAGGCGGTCCATCAGTGGACGGCGATAGGTATTTTCCACATGCGCACGGGCATTATCGATCAGGTGCATGTAGTCCACGCCCGAGGGACAGGTGGTGGTGCAGGCAAGACAGGACAGGCAGCGATCCAGATGCTTGACGACTTGCGCATCGGCAGCGCGACCGTTTTCCAGCATATCCTTGATGAGATAGATGCGGCCGCGCGGACTATCCAGCTCATTGCCCAGCGTGACATAGGTGGGACAGGTCGCCGTGCAGAAACCGCAATGCACGCAGCGGCGCAAAATGGCCTCGGATTCTGCCACATGGGGATCGGCGAGCTGCTCGGCGGTGAAATTGGTCTGCATGATCAGGATCTCGCCATCTTGCCCGGATTGAAAATGCCAGCCGGGTCCAGCTGCTGCTTGACCCGCGCCTGAAGCGCGAGAACCGCTGCGGGCAAGGGCTCGAACGCGTTTTCTGTTGCCCTCATATCGTCGCTCGCCCGAACAAGCGTGGCATGGCCCCCGCCGGTCTGATGCATGACGTGACGCACGAGTTCGCCTTCCGGCTCGGATTCCATGCGCATCCACAAAAGACCGCCCTGCCAGTCGTAGAAGCAATCGATCCCCGCCTGCAAGCGAAGGGCCGCGACCAACTGGAAACCGCTGGTGGGCGCGACGGAAACCCTCCACAAGGGCTTCATAGTGCCGTCGGCATAGGGTTTGACATCGCGAATTTCCTGCCAGAGAACGCGGCTTTCTTCGGCTTCCAACTGGCTGATGGGCGCGAGAGATTGCAGCGTCGCGACCAGTTTTTGGGCACGCACGGCAACCGATGCGGCAAGGCCTTCGAGTCTCAGAACCGTCGCAGGACCGTCTGACAGGTTACCGTTCAGGAAGCGGCCCCTGACGCTTTCCGGCAGATGCGCGGCCCCCGAGACCTCGACCGACAGGCTCATGGCAATCGCCATGGCACGGGCGGCCTCTCCATCATCGAGCCCGGACAGGATGATGGTGCGCTGGTCCTGCGGGCGAGGAAGAACACGGAACGTAACCTCAGTCAAAAAGCCCAGCGTTCCAAATGAGCCCGCCAGCAGCTTCACGAGATCCAGGCCGGTGACATTTTTCATCACCCGTCCACCGGCTCTCAGAACCTCACCGCGGCCATTGATATAGCGGACGCCCAGAAGGCTATCACGCGCTGCACCGGCAACGAAACGGCGGGGACCGGATGTATTCGTTGCAAAAATGCCGCCGATTGTCGGTTCGCCCACAGTGCCCATGACGGCGCGATGATCCATGGGCTCGAAGGCCAGCATCTGACCATTTTCAGCAAGCGCCTCCTCGATCTCGGAAACAGGCGTTCCGGCGCGGGCGGTCAAAACCATTTCTGCCGGATCGTAAGCGACAATGCCGGAAAGACCCGCCGAGCGCAGCACGCCCTGTGCTTCGACCTGCTGACCGAAGCCGCTGCGGGTATTGCCGCCGGAAATTGCGAGACTGCGTTTTGCTTCGGCGGCAGCGCGGATCATATCCGCCGCTTCCTCTTCACGCGTCGGGACCAGAAGAAGGCTCATACGGCACCGGCAGTCTGTGGCCGTCCATCAAGCGGGAAGACCTTGGAAGGATTGAGCAGCCATTGACTGTCAAAGGCTTCCCGCACTCGGATCTGCTGATCGAGTTCCGCCCGCGTGTATTGATGCAGCATCAGGTCCCGCTTTTCGATGCCAACGCCATGCTCCCCGGTCAGGCAGCCTCCGGCATCGACGCACAGTTTCAGAATTTCATTGCCAGCGGCTTCCGCCTTGGCCGCCTCAACGGGATCGTTTGCATTGAATAGGATCAGCGGATGCATGTTGCCATCTCCCGCATGAAAGACATTGGCGACACGCAGACCGAACCCTTCGACGATTTCACTCGTGCGCTTCAGGACATAGGAAAGCTTGCTTAGCGGCACCGTGCCATCCATGCAGATGTAATCGGCTATCCGCCCGGTTGCGCCGAACGCGGATTTACGGCCCTTCCAGATCAGCGCCGCTTCCGTGGCCGACTGACTTTCCCGTACGGTCTTCACCCCATGACGGCGAGCAATCTCGACGATGCTGGACAGCATCGCCTCCATCTCGGCTTCAGACCCCTCCACCTCGACAATCAGCAAGGCTTCGACATCCAGCGGATAGCCAGCCTTGGCGAAGGCTTCACAGATTTCGATGGCTGGCTTGTCCATGAATTCGATTGCGACGGGGATGATCCCTGCCCCGATGACATCTGCCACACAGGCCCCGGCTTCTTCTGAACTCGTGAAGCCGAAAAGCACCGGACGCGCGCCTTCCGGTTTCGCAATCAGGCGTACTGTCGCCTCGGTCACGATACCAAGCTGCCCTTCCGATCCGCAGACGAGGCCCAGAAGATCGTAACCGGCACTATCCAGATGCTTGCCACCAAGATCGATGACGGTGCCATCCATCAGCACCATCTTCACGCCCAAGAGATTGTTGGTCGTCACGCCATATTTCAGACAGTGGGCGCCGCCGGAATTCATGGCGATATTGCCGCCTATGGTGCAGGCCAGTTGCGAACTTGGATCGGGAGCATAGAAATAGCCTTCCGGTCCAACCGTATCGGAAATGGACAGGTTCGTGACGCCCGCCTGCACGGTTGCGGTGCGATTGGCAAAGTCGACCTCGAGAATTCGCGACATCTTCGACAGGCCGATGACGACGGCATCTTCCTGCGGAATGGCGCCGCCACATAAAGAGGTACCAGCACCCCGCGGCACGACAGGAACGCCATAGCGATGACAGTATTTCAGGACAGCCGCCACCTGGGCGGTGTTGTGAGGCAAAACGACGGCCAGAGGTAGACGACGATAGGCGACGAAGGCGTCCGTTTCGAAGGGAACAAGTTCGCGCGGCTCATGCACAAGGCAATCGGCCGGGAGCAGATCCGCCAGATCCGCAATGATTGTGGAACGGCGAGCCAACACCTTTTCGCGCGGCGGAAGAAACGAAATCACATCAGACAAGACTGCCTCCCTCATCTGGTCAATATCGCATTCCTCTCACTTTCGTGTAGGCGCATCAAGCTTGTGCCGCTGCGAAAGCAGACTTATCTGGAACTCGATGCCTGCAATGGTAGTGACCGGTTAAGGCTCGCGCAACTTATCGCCCCTAAAATCTGTTTCTAGACGAAGGGTGTGAGCCGGGACTATAGTTTTATTTCTGTTGAACAGCTGTGCAGCAGCTGATTCTTGCGTCATAATCGGTCGCAGGAAGGAGATTTCGGAAAGTGAGTCTGCTCGATCGCATAACGGAAAACATTCTGCTGATGATGCGACGCCCGCCGCGTCAGCAATATGCCGCCCTTTGCTATCGGATCGATTCCATCCATGGTCTACAGATCCTGCTTCTGACCAGCCGCGAAACCCGACGCTGGGTCATCCCCAAGGGTTGGCCGATGAAGGGCAAGAAGGCGCATGTAGTTGCCGAGCGTGAAGCTTTAGAGGAAGCGGGTGTGCGCGGTACCGCTGAAAAGGAAGCCTTTGGCCACTTTGGATATCTCAAGAAGCTCAAGAACGGCTTGAAAGTTCCTGTCCGCGTTCAGGTCCATCCCCTACGCGTGGATGGAATGGTGGATAACTTCAAGGAGAAAGGTGTTCGCGACCTTGATTGGGTCGACTGCCAGACGGCAGCCTCGCGCGTTCAGGAACCGGAACTGCGCAACCTTATCCTTGCTTTCGGAAATCATCCCGATCACCGCATGAGTTCATCGCTCAAGGCTGTCGGTCGCTAAATTGTCAACCGTCTGCCAAAGACCGCTGATTATATCGGCAATACAAAGATGGCGGTTTGAGGCTGCGTGAATAAACCTGATCAAACACAGGCGAACCGCCGAAAGGCGTCGCGCAAAGCAACGCTGGACAAGGATCTGGAGAAGATCAATCTTGTCGAGGATGCCTCACGCCACATTAGCCGCAGGCTTGCAGCACCGGGTGCTGCCTTTCTGTTTGTGATTGCTGCCATGCTGATGGCGATCGGGGCGATGACCGGCCATCCGGAAACAATTCTCGTGGTGCTGGCGGCAGCCCTTGCCGCCTACATGGCCATGAACATCGGCGCGAACGACGTTGCCAACAATATTGGCGCGGCGGTTGGTGCGCGTGCCATGAGCATCGGCACGGGCCTCGTGCTGGCGGCGATCTGCGAGATTGCAGGCGCGCTGATCTCCGGCAGCGACGTCGTGCGGACAGTTGCGACCGGCATAGTGCGACCAGATATGGTGCAGGACCCAATACAATTGTCTTTAATCATGATGGCTGCCCTTATTGCTGCGGCAGCCTGGATCAATATTGCGACCTGGATCAACGCACCGGTTTCGACCACGCATTCGATCGTGGGTGGTGTTATGGGCGCCGGAGTTGCCGCGGCGGGCGTGAACGCAGTCAACTGGTCCGTACTTGGCGGCATTGCGGTCAGTTGGGTTGTTTCTCCGATCCTGGGCGCCCTGATCGCCGTGGCCATGCTCGCCTTCATCAAGACGTTCATCATCTACACGCCGGACAAGATTGCCGCGGCCCGGCGCTGGGTGCCGCTCTTGATTGCTCTGATGCTTGGCAGTTTCACCACCTACATCCTGATCGTTTTGCCGAACGAGATCGTCTTCCTGCCCATGTCCGTCATGCTGGGGATCGGTTTCGTGACCAGCGTCCTAGGTTGGATGATCAGTCACCCGCTCATTGCAAGAAGCGCGGAAGGACTTGAGAACCGCAATCAGTCCCTGCGCGTGCTCTTTCGTATTCCACTGATCTTTTCCGCAGCGCTGCTATCCTTCGCCCATGGGGCAAACGATGTTTCCAATGCAATCGGACCCCTGGCGGCCATTGTTTCTGCATTGGGAGGATCGCAGAATTTGGGGGTGCAGTCCGTACCTCTCTGGGAACTGACGATCGGCGGGCTGGGGATTGCCCTTGGTCTACTGCTTTTCGGGCCGCGACTGGTCAATCTGGTCGGCAAGGAGATAACAAAGCTCAACCCGATGCGGGCCTACTGCGTTGCCCTTTCGGCAGCGGTCACCGTCATTCTCGCCTCCAGCATCGGCGCTCCGGTAAGCTCGACGCACATCGCTGTCGGTTCAGTCTTCGGTGTCGGGCTGTTTCGCGAATGGTATATTCGCCGCTCAGCGCAGAGGCAGACCTATCTTTCCCTCACGGCGCAGGAACAGGGCATGACCGAGGTCGCCCCGATCAAGCCTCCACGAGATGTCAATCAGGCTGAAGAAAGGCGCCGAAGGTTAGTGCGTCGCTCGCATCTACTGAGCATCCTGGCGGCGTGGATGATCACGGTTCCGCTATCGGCTGCCCTTGCAGGTGGCGTGGTGATGCTTATGTTGCGGTTTTTAGGCTGAACAGGCATTTCCTATGCGCGCCAACTTCCGCATGCAAAGACTCTTCATTTCCTCTGCCATTTCGGCTGGTGCCGAGCTGGAGGCCACATCCGATCAATACAATTATCTCGTCAACGTGCTGCGCATGCAGGCCGATGACGACGTGCTGATCTTCGATGGCGAAAATGGCGAATGGCGTGCCAAGCTGGCGCTTCCCAGCCGCAAGAGGCTGCTGCTGGTGCCCGTGGAGCAGACGCGGCCCCAGACACCACTTCCTGATCTTCATTATCTTTTCGCGCCGTTGAAGGTGGGGCGGCTGGACTATCTGGTCCAGAAGGCCGTCGAGATGGGCGCCGGCCTTCTGCAGCCGGTCATGACACAGCATGTCCAGGGCAAGATCACCAATCTGGATCGCTTGCAGGCCAATGTCGTGGAAGCCGCAGAGCAATGCGGCATTCTTTCCGTGCCGGAAGTCCGCGCTCCGGTTCGCTTGCGTGATCTGCTGGAAACCTGGCCGGGCGACCGTCGCATTATCTACTGCGATGAAGGCGAGGAAAGCCAAAATCCACTGCCCGTCCTCTCCACGGTGTCTGAACGCAAGCTGGCGCTGCTCGTCGGTCCGGAAGGCGGTTTTTCCGAGGAGGAGCGACAATGGCTTCGGACCCTCCCCTTCGTGACCGCCATTCCGCTTGGTCCGCGAATTCTGCGGGCGGATACGGCAGCCGTTGCAGCTCTTGCCGTGGTTCAGGCTGCAATTGGGGATTGGTCTTCCAGTTCATATTCAATCTGACTTGCAAAAGAAATTCACTTGCACCGATCAAAGATCCGGTTCAAGCAGCCATCATCGGAATCCCATCCGCAATTTCATTGAACAAGGTCTCCCATGGCCCGTGACACTACCGATAGCACACCGCTGACCTCCACGGCTGAACTGGCCGCCTATCTGGCGAAGGGCTGCAAGCCGGAAAGCGATTTCCGGATCGGCACCGAGCATGAAAAGTTCGCGTTCTTCCGGGCGGATAACAGTCCCGTTCCTTATTTCGGCGATCGCAGCATTTCCGCCCTGCTGAAAGGCATGCAGGCAAAGCTGGGCTGGGAACCGATCCTGGATGGCGACAACATCATCGGTCTGGGTGAGCAGTCTGGCATGGGCGCCATATCCATCGAACCGGGCGGCCAGTTCGAGCTCTCCGGTGCGCCGCTCGAGACCCTGCATCAGACCTGTCGTGAGTCCAATCAGCACCTTGCTGTCCTGCGCGACATAGCCGAGCCGATGGGCATCCGCTTCCTCGGTATCGGCGGCAGCCCGAAATGGACGCTGGCCGAGACGCCACGCATGCCGAAATCCCGCTATGACATCATGACGCGCTACATGCCGAAAGTGGGACGTCATGGCCTGGACATGATGTATCGCACCTGCACCATCCAGGTGAACCTTGACTTCTCTTCCGAGGCCGACATGGCGCGGAAGATGAAGCTTTCGCTGAAGCTGCAATCGCTTGCCACGGCCCTGTTTGCCTCCTCGCCTTTTACGGAAGGCAAGCCGAACGGGTTGCAAAGCTGGCGCGGCGAGATCTGGCGCGATACCGACAATGCGCGCTCCGGCCTGCTGCCGAAGGCTCTTGGCGATGGCTTCACCTTCGAAGACTATGTGGAATGGGCGCTGGATGTGCCGATGTATTTCATCGTGCGCGACGGCCGCTACCATGATTGCACTCACGTGACCTTCCGCCAGTTCATGAATGGCGCCCTGAAAGGCGAGGTTACGGACTGGGAGCCTAATATGGGCGACTGGACTAACCATTTGTCGACATTGTTCCCGGATGTACGGCTGAAGCGTTACTTGGAAATGCGGGGTGCCGATGGTGGCCCATGGCGTCGCATTTGCGCACTTCCCGCTTTCTGGGTCGGATTGCTTTACGACGAAGGCGCCATGGCCGCTGCCGAGGACGTTACCGAGAGCTGGAGCTTCGAGCAGGTGCAGGCGCTGCGTGATGCAGTTCCGGTTGAGGGGCTGCATGCGGCGATCGCTGGGCGCCCACTGATGGACTTGGCGCGTGAGATCGTGAAGATTTCCGCCGAGGGCCTCAGGCAGCGAGCCCGTCTCAACGGCGAAGGTCAGGACGAGAGCATCTTCCTGCAACCGCTTGAGGAGATCCTCGCCAAGAAGCGTGTTCTCGCGGAAGAACTGCTTGCGCTTTACAACGGCCGCTGGAACGGGTCGGTCGATCCCGTCTTTGACGAGTACCAGTATTGAGCCATTCAGGAAGGGGCTTGTTTCCCTTCCGCTTTCTCTCTGAATTCTATTCGAAAACCGCTGCACAGTTTTCGAGATGCGCTATAGTGGCGCCCATAAACACAATCCAGAGAGGAGCCACAGAATGGTGCCGCTGTTCGATATGATCATGAGAGCGCAGAACGGTGCAGCCATGGATGCCATGGCCAAACAGTTCAATCTGGCGCAGGAACAGACGGCGCAGGCCATGGCGGCACTGCTGCCTGCCTTCTCCTCCGGTTTCAAACGGTCGAGTGCCAATCCCTACGATATGAGCTCTCTGATGAGCGCCATGTATTCGGGCAATTACGGCAAATATTTCGAGGATGTGAGCAAGGCCTTTACTCCACAGGGCATGATGGATGGCAATGCCGTGCTGGAGAAGCTCTTCGGTTCCAAGGAGGTTTCCCGGGCCGTGGCAGAGCAGGCCGCTCAACTGACCGGTATAGGGCAGGATGTTCTCAAGCAGATGATGCCTGCCATGGCAGACACTTTGATGGGTGGACTGTTCAAGCAGATGAGCGGCCAGATGACTCCTAACAATGCCTTCTCCCCGGACGCCATGACCCGCATGAGCGAGCAATGGCTACAGGCCATTGGCTTCCAGCCGAAGCCCAAGCCGCAAGCCGACCCCTTCTCCCTTAATAATCCGATGTTCCAGGCTGTGCGCAGTTTCTGGGGACTGGACAAGCAGCAGGAACAGAAGGCGCAGGCGACAGGAAATCCCTTCCTCGACAACCCTTTCGCCAAAGCATTCCAGGACATGATGACCGGCGGATTGCAATCCAAGCCAGCCGAGGAAGCCGCGCAGCCGAAGCCAGAGGCAGAAGCGCCCAAGCCGGATAACGAGGCTTTTCGGTCTATGCTGAATTCCATGTTCGACACCGGGGTCGAAGTTCAAAAAGCATATCAGAAGAATATGGAAACCCTGATAGAAGGCTACCGGCGCAGCGCTACCGCAGAGCCGAGCAAGAGCGACGGCTGAGCCAGATCGTTTCTACGTTTCAGAGACAAAAAAGCCCGGCAGGTGGACATACCGGCCGGGCAAGGAGCAGGGGTATTGGCGGACCCTGCGGGGAAAACTTGAATTGGAGCATGCCGAACAGACGGGAGGTGGATCATCTGATCCGGAATGCCTGGGTGGCGCGGTAAGCCACCTGAAGTTCGAACTCAGCCTGTCATCGGGCTTTTTACTTTCCGGCCGAAAATGTACCAGGTTGACGGGGAGCCGACGGCAGGAGCGTGAACGGATCCTGCAACAGCCTCGTCGTATCAAGTACGTGATCGACATCCCGACGGTTAAGACCAATGTCTCGCAGATGGGCTTCGTCAAGTTCTGCGATGGCTGCCAGTGCCTGTCGATTGCGCACACCGTTCAATACGGATTTGACCCAGGATGTAGCCGTGGCAAAAAAGCGTGTCTCGGCTTTGCCAGCATTTGCCAGTGCAGGGGTAAAGGTCCGGTCGGTCGTGCGCATGGGAGTATCCTTTCGATTCGGCACGAGGGAGCATGCTCCTGCACGGGTGCACAGGAGTGACAGCGTCTTGCGGCGTTGGAGGTCAATGTCGCTTTGCTATGATGCAGTTATCGCCGAATTCATATTGATCAGTCCAACGAATGTTTCTAATGATTAACATCAGCGAACCTGATGGATAGAGCCGATGTCAGCACCTTTGGATATAGATCAGCTGCATACCTTCGTCGCAATCGTCGACGCAGGCAGTTTCACGAAGGCGGCCGACCGCGTGTTCAAAACGCAAAGCGCGGTTTCCATGCAGATGCGACGCCTGGAAGAGCGCGTTGGCAAGCAGCTTTTCACCAAGGATGGACGAGGTAACCGGCTTACGGCAGAAGGCGAGAAGCTTCTGAACTATGCGCGCCGCATCATTCGCCTCAACAACGAAGCGATTGCTGCATTTGACGACAACCGTCTTGAAGGCACCCTGCGCATCGGCACGCCGGATGACTATGCCGATCGCTACATGCCCGAAATAATTGGGCGTTTTGCCAAGACACATCCGAATGTCGAACTGTACATCGTCTGCGAGCCTTCAGTCGATCTGGCCGAAAAGATGGCAAGGGGCGAACTGGATATTGCGCTGGTGACCCATAATCCGCGTGCGCGGCAATCGGATGTCGTGCGGACCGAGCCGCTCTGCTGGGTCGCTTCGGCAAATCATCCCCTGCGGGACAGCGCACCGGTGCCACTGGCCGTTGGGCGCCGCGATTGCAACTGGCGGCAGCTCGCCTGCTCGGCACTGGATGCGGATGGGCGCGACTATCAAATCCTGTTCACAAGCTGGTCTTCGACTGTGGTCGCTGCAGCCGTACTGGCGGGCATGGCGGTTTCGGTGCTGCCGGAGTCGGCACTTCGCCCTGGAATGAAAGTCCTGACCCAGGCGGATGGCTTTCCTCCCCTGCCCCCGGTCCAGATCGGTTTGATGAAACGGCCCGGTCTTTCGACGTCGCTGATGACGGCGATCACCGATCACATCACCGCATGTCTCGACAATATTTCGTCGACGGTGGCTGCCGATGAGGTGGACGGCGCGGAAATAAAGCCATTCGGCCGCAGCGGAACACGCTTGCGCAGCATACCGATGATGCCCGGCTGGTAACCGGGCATCACAAGAAACGATCAGGCCAGATACTTCTTGAAGAAGGCTGTCGTGCGGCTCCAGGCGAGATCTGCTGCCGCCTTGTCGTAGCGTGCCGCCGATGTATCGTTGTTGAAGGCGTGGTTGACGCCGTCATAGATGAAGATCTCGAATGTCTTGCCGTTATCCGTCAGCGCTTTCTTGTAGGCGTCAATCCCGGCATTGATCCGTTCATCCAGACCCGCATAATGAAGCAGAAGCGGTGCCTTGATGGCAGGAACATCGGCTGCCGGTGCCTGTGCGCCATAATAGGCGACGCCTGCGTTCAACTCCGGTGACTTGGTGGCCATGCGGTTGACCAGGCCGCCACCCCAGCAGAAACCAACCGCACCCACCTTGCCATTGGCGCTCTGGTGCTTGGCGAGAAATGCCCGCGTTGCCTCGCCATTGGCGACCGTCTGGGCCATGTCAAGCGTGCTGAACATCTCGCGTGCCTTGTCCTCATTGGAGGGCGTGCCGCCCTGCGGCGACAGGAAATCTGGCGCAAGCGCCACGAAACCATCGACAGCGACGCGGCGGGCGACATCACGAATATGCTCGTTCAAGCCGCGATTTTCATGGATAACAATGACGGATCCCAATGGGGCAGAAGCGGATTTAGGCGTGACGAGGTAGCCCTTCATCTCACCCGAGGCGCCGGGATAGGTGACATCCTGGCCGGCAACACGGCTATCATCCGGAGCAACCATGGCCGCCTGTGCGCTGTTTGCGGCAAGCATGGGAGCGATGGTTGCCGCAGCTGCACCAGAGCCTGCGAGAACCGTCAATCTTTCCATGAACTTCCGACGGTCGAGGCTGAGATGGGTATATTCATCATAGGCGTCGATCATGGCCTGCGTGATATTCGGCTTATCATTCTGGCGATCCATAGGGTTTCCTCTGCTGGGTTTTGGTGCGGCTAAGATGGAACAAAAAGAGCGGCCTGGAAGCCGCTCTCACTTTATCCGCCAACACGTCTACGTGACGATCAGTCTGCCAGATCCAATACGATGCGTCCATCGATCTTGCCCACCTCCATGCGGTGGAAGATGTCGTTGATGTTCTCGATCCGGTCCCACGAGAAGTGCGAGGCAACCTTGCCTTCGCCTGCGAACATCAGGCTCTCTTCCAGATCCTGCCTCGTGCCAACAATAGAGCCGCGGACAGTAATGCGCTTCAGAACCGTGTCGAAGACCGGCAGAGAGATGAAGCCAGGCGGCAGACCGACAAGCGACATGGTGCCTTTGGAGCGAAGGAAACCATAGGCCTGCTCCATGGCTTTGGGCGAGACAGCCGTTACCAATGCGCCGTGAACACCACCCGTTGCCTTTTGAACCTGCGCGGTGGCATCGGCATCCTTGCCATTCACGGTCAGATCGGCGCCGAAGGTTTTTGCCAGCGCCAGCTTGTCGTCGAAGATGTCCGCGGCCACAACATGCATGCCCATGGCCTTGGCGTATTGAACCGCCAGATGGCCCAGCCCACCAATGCCGGAGATGACGACCCACTCTCCCGGCCTGACTTCCGTTTCCTTGAGGCCCTTGTAGACAGTCACGCCCGCACACAGGATCGGGGCCGCCGGTCCGAATTCCAGATTGTCCGGCAGTTTCCCAACAAAGTCAGGATCGGCTAGGCCGTACTGCGCGAAGGTGCCGTTGACCGAATAGCCGGTATTCTGCTGCGAGCCGCACAATGTTTCCCATCCCGTGCGGCAGGGCGAGCAGCAGCCGCAGGCGGTGTGCAGCCACGGAACGCCCACACGATCGCCCTCTTTGACGGATTTCACGCCAGCACCGAGTTTGGCCACGAAGCCTACGCCCTCATGGCCCGGAATAAAGGGAGGATTCGGCTTGACCGGCCAATCGCCATTGGCTGCATGGAGATCCGTGTGGCACACACCGGTCGCCTTGTACTGCACGAGAATCTGGCCCGGGCCCGGCTCCGGAACTGCCATTTCCTCGATTGCGAGCGGCTGCCCGAAGGCACGCACGACGGCAGCTTTCATTGTCTCAGCCATGATCAAACTCCATCTCCAAACGAAAAGGTCCGGGCTGTCGAATTGCCCAGACCTTGTCTAGATGAGATTCAGCATTGGCTTATTGATCTGCCTCAACTACGCGGGTTTGTGCCCCGCTCTCACGTCAGCACCATCCAGATGGCAAGCCAGATCCACATGATCAGCAGTGCGCCAAAGCCCACGATGAAGGCTGGTCTGCGATGGGCAATACGATTCGTGGAGATGTGAATATAGCTATGCACATAGCGGGAGATGACGAAAAGCCAGGCGAGCAAAACCGTGCCGATATTATCCGCATTGACGATGTAGATCGCAATACAAGCAACATGGAAGAAGATCGGCAACTCGAACTGATTCTTCAGGTTGTTATGCACGAACAGGCTGTCTTCCGGCTCGCTCAGATTCTGGCGGAACTGGGAAACTGTTGCCCGCCCACCTTTGACTGCCGCAACGCGCCTGCGTGACAGAAGCACGTAGAGCACGAAGACAAGCACGACATGGGCAAACATCGGCCAGATCATGGATTGATCCGAAATCATTCAATTTCCTTTCCAGGCATTTCCCGCACTGCTTGGCCGCTTCCGATGCCTATCCTTATTGACGCCGAAGACGGAGTGTCTCTGTTCCAGAGCCATCTTCGCCGGATACGGTCCAAACGCCTTCCAACACCCCATTGCCCTTTACCTCGTAGACAACCAGGCCGACATCCTTACCGAGAATGTAGGAGGCGGCAAACGCGTTTTCGTAGAGCATGCAAATGCCTGTGGACGAGGTGGAACCCGTTTTCCACTCGATGGAGCAGGTTGTCTCGCTGGTTAGCTTGATGCGAGCCGTGCCCTGATACTTGCTGCCGTCCAGATTGGTTCCACGAACATCGTAAGTACCGGCCTCGACGGTCTGCCCGAGCACCGGAAAGGCCGGAAGAGCGGCCAGAACTGCGACTGCAATCAGTTTTCTCATTGTCTACCCCTGATCCCCTGAAGCCCCGCGTTGTGAACGAGGCGGCATCAGAATAATCGGGGCGTTGCGGCTGGCAATGGCGCCTGCCGCAACGATAGAACTTTATTTATCAGCCGCCGTTGCCGGGATAGTTCGGGCTCTCGCGCGTGATGGTCACTCCATGCGGATGGCTTTCACGAAGGCCAGCGCCGGAAATGCGAACGAAGGTCGCCTTCGCCTGAAAGTCCTTGATATCCTTGCCGCCGACATAGCCCATAGCCGCCTTCAGGCCGCCTGCAAGCTGGTGAAGCACGGCCGAGACCGGACCCTTGTAGGGTACCTGACCCTCGATGCCTTCGGGCACCAGCTTCAGCGTATCGCGCACTTCCGCCTGGAAATAGCGGTCTGCCGAACCCCGCGCCATGGCACCAACGGAACCCATGCCGCGATAGGCCTTGAAGGAACGGCCCTGGTAGAGATAGACCTCGCCCGGGCTTTCATCCGTGCCGGCCAGCAACGACCCGACCATGACGGCAGAGGCGCCTGCGGCAATCGCCTTTGCCACGTCTCCGGAGAATTTCAGGCCACCATCGGCGATAACCGGAATGTCGTGCTTGTTGGCTTCCTCGACAGCCGCCATGACGGCCGCGAGCTGGGGTACGCCGACACCTGCCACAACGCGCGTGGTGCAGATCGAACCGGGACCGATACCGACCTTCACGCAATCGGCACCGGAATCGATGAGCGCGCGCGCTCCCTCGCCCGTTGCCACATTGCCCGCAATGATGCGGATGGCGTTCGACATCTTCTTGACGTGTGCAACGGCATCCAGAACCTTCTGGCTATGTCCATGCGCTGTATCGACGACGATCACGTCGCAACCGGCCTCGATCAGGCGCTCGGCCCGCTCCACACCGTCGTCACCGGTTGAGATGGCGGCGGCAACGCGAAGGCGACCCTGCGCATCCTTGGCAGCATGCGGGTTCAGCTGCGACTTCTCAATGTCCTTGACGGTGATCAGGCCGATGCAGCGTCCGTCATTGTCGACGACGAGCAGCTTCTCGATGCGATGGGAATGAAGCAGGCGCTTGGCTTCCTGCTGGTCTACGCCATCCTTGACCGTCACGAGGTTTTCGCGGGTCATCAACTCGTAGATCTTCTGGTTCGGATTGGAGGCAAAGCGAACGTCGCGGTTGGTGAGGATACCGACAAGCCGACCGGGACGACCACCATTCTCGACCACCGGAATGCCGGAAATGCCGTGCGCCTTCATCAGCGAAAGGGCTTCGGCCAGCGTGGCATCCGGACCGATGGTGACCGGATTGACGACCATGCCGCTCTCGAACTTCTTGACCTGGCGTACTTCCTCGGCCTGCTGGACCGGGGTCAGATTGCGATGAATGACGCCAATGCCACCGGCCTGCGCCATGGCAATTGCCAGACGGCTTTCCGTGACCGTATCCATGGCTGACGAGAGGATCGGAAGCGACAGATCGATGTCGCGGGCAATGCGCGTGGCAATATTCGTCTGTCCGGGCATGACTTCGGAATGACCCGGCTGCAGCAGCACGTCGTCGAAAGTCAGCGCTTCGGCGCCCGTTGCGGATTCAATGATTCGAGCCATGGCCAATTTCCTTACAATATAGGAAGCCCGTCCCGGCGGGAGATGCCGGAAGCGTTCTTCAGGAATGGGAAGTTGGCGAGGGCTGGTAACACGGTTATGACAGGATGGGAATAGCAAAAAGCGGGGCTTCTTTCGATACCCCGCCTTCAGATCCATCAAAACTGGGTGCTATCAGATATCGAACTGATAGCTCTTCGGAACGAAGCGGTAGCCAGTATCCTTCTTTTCCACGAAGCCGACAGCCGGGAACGGCATGTGATAGCCGAGGAAGGCAACCTTGTCTGTCGCGAGCATGTCGAACACCTTTTTGCGGGTTGCGGCGGCTGCGGCCTTGTCCATGTCGAAGCGGACTTCCCATTCCGGCTTCTGAAGCGACAGCACGTAGTGGTTTGCCGTATCTGCCGTCAGGATCAGGCGCTTGCCCGCAGATTCGACGTTATAGATCATATGACCCGGTGAATGGCCGAAGGCTGCCATGCCGGTGATGCCGGAGGTAACGGATGCATTGTCACCAACGAACTTCGTCTTCTCCGCCAGCGGCTTGACGTTCGCCAGAACGCCTTTCTGGCCTCCTTCCGCGGGTGTGCCCGCACGGGCAGGATTGGTCCAGAAATCATATTCCGCCTGACCTGCGATGTAGCGCGCATTGGCGAAGGCTGGCTTTCCGTCTTCCATCAGACCGCCGATGTGATCACCATGCATATGGGTGATCACCACGACCGTTACATCTTCCGGCTTGTAGCCGACGGCTTTGATACCTTCCAGCAGGCGGCCTGTGCCCTGGGCACGCCCACCCTGGCCAAGTCCGGTATCGAACAGCACGACATCGCTACCGGTATCAATCATGACCGGCGCGAAAGAATTCACCAACTGGTCTTTCGGCAGGAAGTTTTCTGCCAGAAGCGCGCCTACAGTATCTGCGCTCTGGTTCGTGCCAAAGATTTCATTCGGCTTGCCCGAGGATCTTGCGCCATCCTTGATGACGAAAACCTTGAAGTCTCCCAGCTTGAAACTGTGCGTTTCCGGCGGCAACTGAGTCGTCATGCTTTTATCCGTTGATGCTTGAGAAGCGGTTTGCGCAAAGGCGCGACCTGAAATGATTGCCGGCGCCGCAAGGATTCCTGCCCCTGTTGCACCGAGAAGTGCGCGCCGCCCCAACGTCCATACTGCCATCTAACCCTCCAAAACGTGCGTGGCCGCTGGTGTCTCTCGCAACAGCATGACCGAACCGAGACATAATGGAGGTTCTGCGAATGAAAACGCTGCTCACGGAGACGTGAAAATGCTCACAGTCGCGTGAAAGCACTGGCGAGGCGATGGCGAGGGGCGTAGTGAGTGACACAATCTCTGTTGAGCGTGACCGCATGAACCGCATCGTACCGCTGATCCTCGCCGTAGCCCTGTTCATGGAACACATGGACTCTACCGTCATCTCGACGGCCTTGCCGGCCATCGCGATGGATCTCGGCGTCAGCCCGATCACGCTCAAGCTGGCGCTGACCTCCTACATGGTGTCGCTCGCGGTCTTCATTCCGATCAGCGGCTGGATGGCAGACAAGTTCGGCGCGAAGAACATTTTTCGCCTGGCCATCGGCGTTTTTGTCATCGGTTCGATTTTGTGCGCCATTTCCTCGTCCGTCTTCAGCTTCGTCGTGTCACGCTTCCTGCAGGGCATGGGCGGCGCGATGATGACACCCATCGGTCGCCTCGTTCTGCTCAGAACGACGGACCGCAAGGATCTGGTATCGGCCATGGCGCTACTGACGATTCCGGCACTGGTCGGCCCGCTGACCGGTCCGCCGATCGGTGGTTTCATTACCACCTATTTCACCTGGCACTGGATCTTCATCATCAATGTGCCGATCGGGATCATCGGCATCTGGCTGTCTTCCGTGCATCTTCCGGAGATTCCTGCGCGCGGCGCACCGCCGCTGGACAAGATCGGCTTCGTTCTGACCGCCGTTGCGGCGGCAGGTCTTGTGTTCGGGCTATCCGTCGTCAGTCTTCCGGCACTGCCGCCAGCCGTTGGCATCGGCACAACGCTGCTCGGGCTTCTCTGCGGAGGGCTTTATATTCTGCATTCGCGGCGTCACCCGAACCCGATCCTGAAACTGGAGATCTTCCGCAACACGGCCTTCCGGGCTGCGACCACCAGCGGTTCGCTTTTTCGAATAGCAACCGGTGCCGTGCCGTTCCTCATGCCACTGATGTTGCAGTTGAGCTTCGGAATGACGCCCTTTCAATCGGGCCTCACCACCTTTGCCGGGGCTGCCGGTGCGCTGACAGTCAAGTTCGTTGCAAAACGTGCCTTTGCCGCTATCGGGTTCAGGACGGCACTCATGAGCGCCAGCGTTGCAGGCGCGGCGATGACGGCGGTGAATGCGCTATTTGACGCTACAACCCCGCCGCTCCTCATCACGTTTTTCCTGTTTGCTTCGGGCCTTGCCCGCTCGCTGTTCTTCACGGGCGCAAATGCTCTGAGCTATTCTGATATTGGAGATGACGAGGCGAGCCAGGCAACCTCCATCAGTTCCGTCATGCAGCAGGTCAGCCTGGCGCTTGGTGTTGCCTTCGCAGCGCTTGTGCTGGAGACCTCCTCCTACATCTCAGGTACGCATCTGCAACTGGCGGATTTCCATCTGGCCTTCCTGATCGTCTCGGCGATCTCGCTCTGCTCGATCATCCCGATCCTCTCGCTACCCCGCCATGCGGGGGCAAGCGTCTCCGGCCATCGCAGCAGGACTGGAGATCAGGCAGAGGCGCCTGGCGAATAGACGTCCGCCGCTTCGCTATCGGTTGCAGCGTCTTCTGGCGGATCCGCATCCTGAACAGCCTTTCGGCCCTTGAAGCCCTTGGCCAGCAGGAACATCTCGACCGATTCAGACCGGGAGGACGCAGGCTTGATGTGCATGACCTGCCGGAAATTCTGTTTCAGCATGTTCAGCAGATCCTTCTCGGTGCCGCCCTGGAAGGTTTTCGCCAGAAAGTGCCCGCCTTCTGCCAGGACTTCCACGGCGAAATAGGCCGCCACTTCGCACAGATGCATGGTGCGCAGGTGATCCGTCTTCTGGTGGCCTGTGGTCGGTGCGGCCATATCGGACATCACGAGGTTCGGCGTTCCGCCCACGGCTTCCATCAACTGGCGTGGCGCATCGTCATCCAGAAAGTCGAGTTGCAGGATCTTGACGCCCGGAATGGGTGCAACTTCAAGGAAGTCGATGGCCGCAACGCGCACATCCTCTTCCGTCGATCCAGTCACTTTGGCCGCAATCTGCGACCAGCTGCCGGGAGCGGCGCCCAGGTCGATGATCCGGCGGGCGCCCTTCAGGATCTGATGCTTCTCATCGATTTCCAGAAGCTTGAAAGCTGCACGGGCACGATACCCCTCCAGCTTCGCACGCTGGACATAGGGGTCGTTGATGTGACGCTCCAGCCATCGGCGAGAAGACGCCTTGAGCTTGCCCTTCTTGACCTTTTGGCCGAGCTTTCGGCCGATCGGTGTTTTCGTCATCTATTCGTCTCCCCGGCACTGCGGGCCGAATGTTCAGTGCGGCGTCCACGCGCACGGCGCCAGACACCATCATCCGCCATCATATCTGTCAGCAGGCCCTCGCGAAGCCCGCGGTCGGCAACACGCATGCGTCGCGATGGCCAGCGACGGCGGATAGCCTCCAGAATGGCACATCCGGCGAGCACCAGATCTGCCCTGTCCGGCCCGATGCAGGGATTGGTTGCCCTGCCCTCGAAATCCCAGGACAGAAGTTTTTCCTGCATGGCGCTGACTTCCGCATCCGACAGCCAGAGCCCATCCACCTTGCGGCGATCATAACGTGGCAGATCGAGATGAACGCCGGCAAGCGTCGTTACCGTGCCGGAGGTGCCGATAAGGTGGAATTCTGCATCCGGCTCCTGACCGTCGGTTTCACCGAAATCCGGGCAATCGAAACCGGCCAGCATGGTTTCAACCTCCTCGACCATGGCCGAGAAAACGGTCGGCGTGACATCGCGCCCACCGTGGCGCTCCGAAAGCGTGACCACGCCCACCGGCAACGAAGTCCAATGCGTGATGTGATTGGCTAGACGGCTGGAGCGATTGTCCTGAATGCGAATGACCGCGATTTCAGACGAGCCGCCGCCGATATCAAACAGAACGACCGAGCGCGCTTCGCGCCCGACCAGCGACGAGCAGCCGGAGACGGCGAGCCGTGCTTCCGTTTCCCGATCGATAATTTCGAGCGCCAACCCGGTTTCGCGGGTCACCCGCTCAAGGAAAGCCTCTCCGTTGGCCGCGGCACGGCAGGCCTCGGTCGCGATCAGACGCATCTTGCGGATCTGGCGCGAGGCAAGCTTGGAGGCGCAGATGCGCAGGGCTTCCACGGCACGATCCATGGCTTCGTTGGAAAGCCTTCCCGTTGCAGCCAGTCCCTCGCCCAAACGAACAATGCGCGAGAACGCATCCACGACGCGGAACTGACCGGGACGAGTTGGCTGCGCAATCAGCAGACGACAATTGTTGGTGCCCAGATCCAGCGCCGCGTAGAGATCATCGGCCTGCGCGCGTCGACGCTGATCCGTGAACTGCTCACCGACGGAGGACATGCGTGGCGGTTGATCGGAGGCATGTCTAAGGTGCGCGGAGCCCTTTGAATGGCCGCCTTTTGCCTGATGCGGCTTTGCTGTGCCAGTGGAGGCCATGGAGGGAGAAGACTGGGCCGCTTTCGCAGCCCCCCCGCCCTTTCCATGCCCGTGAGACTGCGTAGCGAGCGGGCGCCCCTGCAGCCCACGCGCCTGGTGCGCCTTCTTGCCTCGCCCCTTGCGCTGGCTTGCATTCGATGCGTGACCTGCCGCGTGCGCCGACTTGGCCGACGTCGCGTCCGGTCCCGATAGAGCATCAGCATTGGCATGGACCGCTGCGGCCGCTTGAGCACCTGCGCCACCGCCCGGTAACCCACCAGACTGACCATTGCCACGCGCGCGCCGGCGCTTTCGCTTTCGCGGAGGAGATTGTTCCTGTGTCTCCGGTCGCCGGACATCAGACCGGGCCTGCGTATCGTGTACACGCGCGGCCTCGGGCGCGGCGTTTGGTTTGCCACCCCGTCTCGATCTGCGGCGACGGCGAGTTTTACTCCCGGGTCGCCCATCTGCCGACGTACCACCTACGGGCGGCTTTCCGCCGCTATCGGGGTTCATCACTGTCTTATTCCATGGCCGCGCCCAGAGCATTGTTTGCCCGCAGCGGCGTTAATCGTTTCGTTGGCAATAGGATAACAGCCTCTGGCGAATTCGCCAATGGATTTATCCAGAAAGCTTGAAGAGGGAAAAGGCAGGCCCGCCCGGCTCCCTAGAGGTGCATTTTCGAAGCCCCTGGAAATTTGCAGGTCTCCTCAAAAAACTTGCCGATCACTCTTGATCACCTGCGGAATTCTGTTAGAAGGGCGCTCACGATGTTGCAGGACAGAAATGCCTCGGGCTTCTTCCTAAGAGAAACCTTACATCGCCACTCCAAGGGCTTTGTCCTTTGCGATTGGGGAATAGTTCAATGGTAGAACGGCGGACTCTGACTCCGTTAATCTTGGTTCGAATCCAGGTTCCCCAGCCAATTTCCCTGTTATAATTCAATTACTTAGCTTCATTTCGCCAGTGTGCGAATTACCCCACACTGCACCCCCGCAAAGGGCGCTGGCGATGTCGGACTATCTCAGGCGTGAAGCCGATTCTTTCTATTTCCGGCGGCGGGTCCCCATATTGCTTCGGGCGCGGCTTAGACAATCCTAAATATACCGCTCTTTAAGCACCAGCGTGCGACGTACAACTAAAGCGCGAGCCGCACACCTGTTCATCGCCACAGACAAGCTTTTCGGGATGATCATGGATGAAGATCATGAGGTCCCACTCACCGACGGCGATATCCGAGCTGCAATCCGCGTAGGGCTGGACACACCGCCATGACAGCATCTCGTCGCGCTCTTTCTGGGGGAAGCCAAGATCGTCGGCAATGCGTTCGGCAACATCCGCCACACGGATTTCTGCTTCGGCGGCAAGGCGCAGAACGGGCAGCATCAGGGTTTGGTAATCGGGAATGGTCATGATCCCCTTACTGTAGGATTAAATTTAAATTTCTTAAGACAGTGCCCAGACGCCACGTTTGGGGCTGACGATGACACCCTCCTGCCGCATCTTCCAGCGCGCGAAACGGACTTCTTTTTTGAACAGGTTTTCGCCGTCGGCGGTCTGGCCCGAAAGATCAGCGGCGGGCACGGGTTCGTTCTTTCGGATCCATTCGTAGACGGATTTCGGCGTTGACGGACCAAGTGCTTTCAGGGCGTTGACGACCCAGCGGCAGTAGGTGGCGCGAGAAGCGGACGGCATGAAAATCTCCGCAATATGTGATTGTTTCAGAATTAGCGCGTCAGGGTCATATCGTGGCCCCCCGCCCACGCTTGCCCTTCGGTGCCGCCTCGCGCTCGGCGCGGATCCGGGCGAGCAGGTGTTCGGCGGGTTCGTCGTTTTCGTCCTGGGAGACCAGTTCGCCGCGGAAGGCTTTGGCGAGGATCGCCTCGTCCAGCCGGCCCACCAGCTCCAGCGCGCGCTTTGCCTCTTTCGCCAACCGGTCGATCTTGGCGAAGGCGGATTCGATGCAGCGGACGATTTCGTGTTGTTCTTCGAGGGGGGGCAGCTTGAGCTGCAAAGCCTGAAGTTGCTGGCTGTTCACGTTGTTGACGCCGCTCGTTGATTTTGCTGCGTCTTCGATTGTGCGACGAACGGCGAAAGACTGCATCCAGTATTGAATGAAGGAGGGCATAGCCTTGCTCAAGGCGAGCCGCACCCTAATGAGATAGCCCGCGAAAAGCATTCCGGCGGCTGCCGCATCAACGACTGCGGAACGCCCAACGAGATCGAGGCTACCATTCGATCGAATGATAAGCAGATCCCCTTCCAACAGCTCCAGCTTCCTGAGTTCTTTTTCATTGAACGAGGCGTGCTTGAGATCCGACAGGTCGATCCGGCCATTGGCGACATTGGGTATGCGCAAAACCGGTGTCAGATCTGGCGCATAGGTGCATTTCTCTGCGGTTCCATACCTGACATCGAGTGCTAGATCCCCAAGGGTGCACAAAGCCCAATTGGAGACCTCAGCCGACGTCAGTTCCCCGCTGAACGCCTTGCTGAGCACGGCCTGCTTGTAGCGGGAGACGAGGGCTTCGATGCGGGCGAGTTCGGTGCGGGCGCGGGCGGCTTTCGCGTTAAGCGTTTCCAGCTTGGCCACGATGCGCTTTTGCTCGGCCAGGGGTGGGAGGAGTATTCGACGCTGCTCCATATCGCCCTTGGTCACGTGGATCATCGTCGATCCAGTACCATGAGCTGCTTTGATGTTTTCCTTGTCCCAGTTGAACCAGTGAAACACAAAATCCCTGTCAGAGACGCTGCGTTTGAGATCGACTCGCCAGATATGGTAGTGGAAAATCACTTTTCCGCCCGACCAAATTCTGGGGCCGAATGATGCTGACCACGCGTAAAGAAGGTCCCCATCATCGCAGTATTTGGTGGGCTCAAGCTCAAGATCCGAATAGTACCATTTTTGACTGGTGAAGAAGTTCCCCACGCGCAGCACGGGGTATTTGCCTGAGCTAAGCAGCTCCTCTTGCTTATAGGCTCGCCCATTCTGGAGATGGCAAATCTCCCCTAAGCTCGCCTCAACCCACCCCCTCGGCAGCCCACTCATTCCGCCGCCTCCGGCAGGTCATCGCCCAGCTCAGTCATCAGCGCTTCGATCTCCAGCGTCGCGGCCTGAAGATGGCCGAGGATGGCGGCGGCGATGTCGTCGGGTTCAATCAGGCCTTCTTCCGCCTCTTCCTCTGCCTCGCGCAGCCAGGCGATATCGAGATTGTCGCCACGGGCGGCGATAGCCTCGCGGGTGAACATGCGCCAGCGGCCAGCTTCACCTTCATCCGGGTCACGCTCCTTGCCATACGGGTCTTTACCAAAGGCCTGTTCGAAGCCTTCGAAATGGGCCTCCGTCAGTGGCGTCGTCTTGCCGAATTTCGGCATCTGGGCGCGCAGGTCATAGATCCAGACGGATTTTGTGTTGCCGCTCTCGGTCTTGGCCCGCGTCAGGAAGATGACATTGGTCTTGACGCCCTGGGCGTAAAAAATGCCGGTCGGCAGGCGCAGGATGGTGTGCAGGTCGCACCAGTCCATCACCATCCGGCGTAATTCCTTGCCGCGCCCGTCTTCGAACAACACATTGTCCGGCACGACGATCGCCGCCCGGCCGCCGGGTTCAAGCGCGCGAATGCAGTGTTCGACAAAGGGAAGCTGATAGGAGGAGACGCTTGCGGTGACGGAGAGGTCATCGCGGGTCGGCGCGCCACCCGCCGGGCCGAAGGGCGGGTTGGTGAGGATGAGATTGGCACGGCCGAGACCCTTGCCCTTGTCGGAGAGCGTGTCGCCGAGATCGACATGGTCGCCGTCGATATCGTGCAGATAAAGGTTCATCAACAGCAGGCGCAGCGTGCCCGGCACGTTTTCCATGCCATGGATGGCGCGGCGCTTCTGGAAGTCCTGTTCCTTTTCGCCGAGATCAAGATAGTCATCGGTGCGCGCCTTCATGTAGCGATCGGCGGCAATCAGGAAGCCGCCGGTGCCGGCTGCCGGATCCTGTATCACCTCGCCGGGCTGTGGCTGCATGAGGCGGACCAGAAGTTCGATCAGCACGCGGGGGGTAAAATATTGCCCCGCGCCGCGCTTGGTTTCTTCCGCGTTCTTCTGCAGCAAGCCTTCATAGAGATCACCGAACTGGTCGCGCTCTTCGGAGAACCAGTCGAGTTCATCGATGGCGGTGACCAGCGTCGTCAGGTTCTGCGGCTCGCGCAGGAAGGTGGAGGCGTTGTCGAAGATCTTCTGCACCATCTCCGGCAGGGGGCGGGCATCGGCATAGCGCTTGCGCTCTTCCGCGCTGGCGCCTTCGCCGGGTGGCAGTGCGAGCGCATCGTCCGCGCCTAGCCTTGTGCTGACAGCGCCGAGGGTGACGAGAACCTTGCGGTAGTGCTCCAGTTTGCGCAGACCATTCTCCGCGACCAGATCCGCCCAGCGCATGCCCTTGGGCAGGCTGCCCGTTTCGCGGTTGCGCTCGGCCATCATTTTCAGAAACAGCAGATAGGTCAGCTCGGTGACATATTGCTGATAGGTGATGCCGTCCTTGCGCAGGACCGTGCAGAGGCGCCAGAGTTTCTGGACGATGGCATTGGCATTCATGGCGTGATTCTCATCTGATCCGGGATCGTGATTGCGGTTGTAGCGATCAGCCGTCGATGGTCAACGACGGCCTTGAGGGTCACGCGGCGGGCGGGGCCCAGATCGCCTCGTTGAAGGCATGCAGCACCTCATCGAGCTCGCCGTCGAACTCCTGCGCGATGCGCTTGAAGCCGCCCTTGTCGGCAAAGGCGCCCTGGTCGAGCAGGGTCGGATCGGCCACCGGCTTGTCCTTCAAGGCACGACCGATGCGGCGCAGCCATTCCTTCTGCTTTTGCGTCCAAGGTCTGGAGGCTTCAATCTTGACGATCGCGCTGTCGACGCGGGTGGCATAGGGGATCAACGGATCGCCTAGGGCTGCCTGACGGACGAAGCCGATGATATGGGCGGCGATATCGGCATTGCGGGCGCGACCATAAGCGGCGCGCAGCATGGCTTCGGAATAGTTCTTCTCGTCGAGAAGGCCCGCCAGTTCCGACAGCTCCTTGCGGGTCAAATCACGCGGGCGCTGGGTGACGGCAATCAGCGCCGGGACCTGGTTCATGTTCTCGCGCACGAAACGTTCGAAGCCGGTGATGTAATCCTCCGGCGTCGTGTTCTTGCCAAAAATCTCCTCGATGCGCAGCAGCTCGTCTTCATGGGTGGAGATGACCACGCCATCATTCTTGTCAGTCCGCAGCGGGCGGCGTTCCAGCAGTTCGACGGCGCGTGGATGAGCGGCCAGCCATGCTTGCAACTCGGCACCGGAGCCGGTGGAAAGGTGCTGCAGCGCCATGTCGGGGCTTTCGCCCGTGTGGCGCTCGAAACTCTCGCGGGTCTCGGCATCCATGCGCTTCACAAGGCTGCGCATGCGCACCACGACCTGGGCCGCAACCCAGCTTTTGTCCTCTTGCGTTTCCGCCTTCTGCAGGTCTGCCACGAGCTGGCCGAGCGATAAATCCGGCTTCACGACGACCGGGCGCATATCGCTCATTTCCTGCAGCTCGGCGTAGAGATCGACGGCATCGAAGATGCGGAAATGCTCCTTGCCAATCTCCGGGCAGAGCCGCGTGGCGCGGCCGATCATCTGGTCGTAGAGAATGCGGCTCTTGACCCTACGGACGAAGACGAGATTGCAGATGGAGGGCACGTCGACGCCCGTGGTGAGCAGATCGACGGTTACGACATATTTCGGATAGGGGTCGTTCTTGAACTTCAGGATCAGGTCATCGGCCTTGTCGACCGTGCCGGTGATCTTCGTCACCATGCCATGGGGCACGTTTTCCGCGCCGTATTCCTCCTGCAGTTCCTCGATGAGGAGTTTCACGATGTCATTGGCATGGGCATCGCGGGCGGCGAAGATCAGCGTCTTTCCGGGTTTCGACGGCGGGATCTCGGTGGCGATGGCGCGGCAGACGATGCGGTTAAAGGATTCAGAATAAACGCGCTTGTTGAAGTCGGCGAGGTCGTAATCGAGCGAGACTTCGTCGGGCAGCTCGAAGAGATCGATCTGGCCTGTCTTGCGGTCGATGATCTCGACCTCCTCGCCACCCTGGAAATGAATGCCGGCTTCCGAAAGCGCCGTGGTGATGCGCTTCGGCGGCAGGTGATCGTTGAGATAGCCTTCAACCACGGCCTGACGATAGCCATAATGGAAGACGGGGTGACCAAAAATCTCGCGGGTGTGGAGCGCGGGTGTGGCCGTCAATGCCACCTTCACGGCGTCAAAGTAATCAAGAATCTGGCGATAGGCCGACTGGTAGTCATCGATGTTGCGAAAGCCGATATCGCTTTCGCGCAGCTCCGCATCCAGCGTGTAGCCGCGATGGGCTTCGTCCACGATGATGCAGTCGAAGGTGCCAGGCGTCGGACGCTTCGCCGGGTCCGGCTCGTTGAGGATGCGGGCGATCAGCGACTGGACGGTCGCGACCTGCACCTGGTCTTCATCCTCCGGCAGCTTTTGCTCCAGTCCGGCAACCTTGTAGATCTGGGCGAAGTTCAGCATGCCCTCGATCTCGGTCGTTTCGAGCGCATCGCTTGTCTGGCGGCCGAGCGCCTTGCGGTCGACGAGGAAGAGGATGCGGCGAAAGCGCTTGTGCTTCAGCAGGCGATACATCAGCGCGATTGCCGTGCGCGTCTTGCCCGTGCCGGTCGCCATGGAGATGAGGACGTCGCGCTGGCCAGCGGTGACCGCAGTCTCGATCGCCGCGATCGCCTCTTCCTGATAGGGGCGCATGCGTCCCTTGCCGAAACTTTCTTCGGCCAGACCCTGGGCGGCGGTATCCACATCGGTGGTCAGCTTGTCGAGGAGATCCTTTGGCGAGAACCAGCTCGTCATCGGGACGGCGTGGTTGGTCTCGCGCCTGACATCCCGGTACCAGATGCCGGATTTTGTCACCCACTGGCGCACATAGGGCCGGCCATTGGTCGCAAAGACAAAAGGCACGCGGAAGGGGTCATCCAGGCCGTGTTTCCAAAGGCCGTGCGGATGCGCGTTTTCGGGGTCGAGCAACATGGTGCGGGCATAGCGCTCGGCCTGCTGCAGAGTAGACGGCACGTCGACGCTTTCGCGCTTGGCCTCGATGGCGCCGACGCAAGTGAGGCCAACGAAGAGGACGTAATCCGCCCGACCGCCTTCGGCGGGCCATTCGGCAATAGCGAGATTGCGGCCTTCCTCCGGTCGAGCGCCTTTCTGGAAAGAGAGGTTATCGCTATCAGCTTCCCATCCGGCATCGACGAGCTGTACGTCGATCAGCCGCCGCGTCTGGCGTTCATCCAGCTCCAGGCGGCTCGCGGCCTTAAGGCCCGCTTGCTTGAACTCCATCTGCAACTGCTCGGGCTGGGCCTCGGCTGCCTTCTGCAGTTCGGCCAGCTTGCGGGCAAGGGCCGCCTGATTGGCCTCCATCTGGACGGCGGCCTGCTCCCAGACGGCACTATCTGCTGAAGCCTGGCGGGCAAGCTCTTCGGCAGCGGCGCGGGCCTTGGCGAGCTCTTCGGCAGAGGCATGGGCGACTGCTAACCTCGCCTCCGTCTCACGAACTTGGAGACGCAGGGCGGCAAGCTCAGCTTGCGTTGCCTGATCGGTATCGGCCGAGGCCTTTGGAGGTACGAATGGACCCGGCTTGAAGTTCGGATCACGCCCATAGGTACGGCGATACCAGGTGGCCAAAGCACTGCAGAACTTCAGGGCAGCCAGCGCTTCAGCAGGCGATCCGGCCAGGCTATGAGCGGCACTATTGCCGCGTGTACGAATCGCATGGAAAATATTGGCGACCTCCCGCGGCAGCACCTGCTGTGCCGAAAGCCTGCGAAGCAGGTCATTTGTTGTGTCGCGTGCGGCAGGATCGTAGGCACCAGAAAGCGCTGCAATCTCCTTGACCATGTATTCGCCGAACTGGCGGCTCTTGATCAGTGAGGTGTTGGCATCTTCGGAGAAAAACCGTTCCGCAAGCACACCAAGACGATGGAGCTCAGGACTGAGTTCCTTCAGATGATCGAAATTCGCAGACAACGCCCCACCCAGATGCTTTGCAATGCTCTTTGGCCGAACATGCCATAGGTTGCCGAAGCTGGCAAACTAGAGTTGTGGCAACCAGTCGATGAAGAAGGTCACCGATCTGCGGAAATTATTTCCGGGACATCAAGCCAATACTCTTCCCAGACGCGTCTTATCCAAAGACGCTATTGGTGCAAAGTTCGTCGCATCGAGCGTGTTGGGGAGTAGCCTCGTTTGGAGAGACGCAGATGTTCATTCGTCTCCGCGAGTTTTGGTTCAACGCGGGCTTGTCCCGGATTCGGATCGAAACCTCCCAGGAGCCAATCTTGATTGGTGCAAAGGGTTGACTTCTAGAACGCATCCATTAATCTGGATATATGGAAAAAACAGATGCGATATCGGCCCTCGCGGCCTTGGCTCAGACTACGCGGCTTGAGACGTTCCGTCTGCTCGTGCGTCATGAACCAGAAGGCATCCCTGCTGGAGAACTGGCGCGAATGCTCGATGTCCCGCAGAATACGATGTCCGCGCACCTCGCGACCCTCTCGCGTGCTGGTCTCCTGAAGAGTGAACGGCAGAGCCGATCGATTATCTATCGCGCTGATCTCGACGGCCTTCGTGAACTCATGCTGTTCCTGCTCAAGGACTGTTGCGGCGGCACCTCCGAACTTTGTGAGCCTTTGATTGCAGAACTGACACCATGCTGCGTTTCGGAGGTCAGGTCATGTTGAACCAGCCTACTATCGCGGGCAGGTAACTCGAACAGCAAGAATCCACCGACTTACACGGACCACGACAATGACTGACAAGACCTATAACGTGCTGTTCCTCTGCACGGGCAATTCCGCTCGCTCTATTCTCGCCGAGTCCATCCTCAACAAAGAGGGCAGCGGCCGGTTCAAAGCCTATTCTGCCGGCAGCCAACCGAAGGGCGAAGTCAATCCGCACGCGCTGAAGGAATTGGAAACGCTCGGCTATCCATCGACGGGGTTCTCGTCGAAGAGTTGGGATGTGTTCGCCGCGCCGGGCGCACCGGAGATGGATTTCATCTTCACCGTCTGCGACAGTGCAGCCGGTGAAGCCTGCCCTGTATGGATTGGCCATCCGATGACCGCTCATTGGGGCGTCGAGGATCCCGCCGCCGTTGTCGGAACTGAAGTTGAGGTCCAGCGCGCCTTCGCGCAGGCCGCCCGCTTCCTCAAGAACCGTATCCTCGCATTCGTGAACCTGCCGCTGGCGTCCATCGATCGGTTGGCGCTGGAGACAAAGCTCCGCCAGATCGGCGCGATGGAGGGTTCGACGTCACCTCAAGGAAAGTCAGCCTGATGTCCACCTTCGAACGATACCTGACCATCTGGGTCTTTCTCTGCATCGCCGTCGGCGTTGCCCTCGGCCATTTGATGCCCGGCGTCTTTCAGATCATCGGCGGCGCCGAGATCGCCAAGGTCAACATCCCAGTCGCCATCCTGATCTGGCTGATGATCATTCCGATGCTGCTGAAGATCGATTTCCGGTCGCTCACGCAGGTCGGCTCCTACTGGCGCGGCATCGGTGTCACGCTGATCATCAACTGGGCGATCAAGCCATTCTCGATGGCTCTGCTTGGATGGCTGTTCGTCGGCTGGCTTTTCCGGCCCTATCTGCCAGCGGATCAGATCGACTCCTACATCGCAGGCCTGATCATCCTTGCCGCAGCACCCTGCACGGCCATGGTTTTCGTCTGGTCAAACCTAACGCGAGGCGAGCCGCTGTTCACCCTGTCGCAGGTCGCTTTGAACGACGCGATCATGGTGGTTGCCTTTGCGCCGATCGTCGGCTTGCTGCTGGGTCTCTCGGCCATCACCGTGCCATGGGCGACGCTTGCCCTGTCGGTCGCGCTCTACATTGTGGTTCCCGTTATCATCGCTCAGGTTCTCCGGAGCCACCTAACCGCCGACGGGACCACGCGAGCACTCGATCGCCTGCTTGCGAAGCTGCAGCCGATATCGCTCGTCGCGCTGCTTGCCACCCTTGTGCTTCTATTTGCATTCCAGGGTGAGCAGATCATCGCTCAGCCAACCATCATTGCTCTGCTCGCGGTTCCGATCCTGATCCAGGTCTATTTCAACTCCGGTCTTGCCTACCTCCTCAACCGGATGTCGGGAGAGCGCCATTGCGTCGCGGGGCCGTCCGCCCTCATCGGTGCAAGCAACTTCTTCGAGCTCGCGGTTGCCGCAGCCATCAGCCTCTTCGGATTTCAGTCGGGCGCGGCACTCGCCACCGTCGTCGGTGTCCTGATCGAGGTGCCGGTGATGCTGTCAGTCGTCTGGATCGTGAACCGCTCCAAGGGTTGGTACGAGGCAGCGCCCGCCGTTTCCCGCAACACCATCATCGAAAGGCCCTGACCATGGACGCCACCATCTACCACAATCCCGCCTGCGGCACGTCTCGCAATACGCTGGCGCTGATCCGCGCCGCCGGGATCGAACCCACCGTCATCGAATACCTGCAAGACCCGCCCTCGCGCGAGCAGCTCTCGAAGATGATCGCAGATGCCGGCCTGACTGTCCGCGAAGCGATCCGTGAGAAGGGCACGCCCTATGCGGAACTCGGCCTCGACAATCCAGCCCTGACCGATGACCAGTTGCTGGACGCGATGATCGCCACCCCGATCCTGATCAACCGACCGCTCGTCGTCACGCCGCTCGGTACCAGGCTTGCTCGCCCTTCGGAAGTCGTGCTCGACATCTTGCCGGCGGACGCCTTCAAGGGACCGTTCACGAAGGAGGACGGCGAACAGGTCCTCGATCAGGAAGGAAAGCGCATTGTCTGAGACATTTCCCGCACTGCACGACGACCATCTTCAGCCGATCTCGCCAGAGTCCCTTCGCCCGGCGTTCTCCACCCACAAGCCACGGATCCTGATTCTCTATGGATCGCTCCGGGAAGTGTCATACAGTCGCCTTCTAGCTTTCGAAGTCCGTCGCCTTCTCGAGCGCCTCGGATGCGAGGTGCGCATATTCGATCCGGCCGGATTGCCGCTCCCGGACGAGGCACCGGTCAGCCATCCGAAGGTTCAGGAACTCCGCGACCTCTCTCAATGGTCGGAAGGCCAGGTGTGGATCAGCCCGGAACGCCACGGCGCCATGACCGGGATTATGAAGGCCCAGATCGACTGGATTCCGCTTTCGGTCGGCTCCGTCCGCCCCACCCAAGGCAAGACTCTTGCGGTGATGGAGGTTTCCGGCGGCAGCCAGTCCTTCAATGCCGTGAACCAATTGCGCATCCTCGGCCGCTGGATGCGGATGATCACCATCCCCAACCAGAGCAGCGTGGCGAAAGCGTTTCAGGAATTCGACTCTAATGGCCGAATGAAGCCGTCCTCTTACTACGACCGCGTCGTCGATGTCTGTGAGGAATTGGTGAAGTTCACAATCCTCACCCGTGACGCCTCCGATTATCTGACCGAGCGCTATAGCGAGCGGAAGGAAGAAGCCGCCGAGTTGGAGAAACGGGTTCCGCTCAAGTCGATCTGACGGATCATGCCTTGACGGTGGCGGGTTGCCGACAGGAAACCGCCACCGTGACGAATGCCGCGATACTGATCGCGCCAAGGAGGGCATTCGCGGCGAGCGACATGCTGAGCCCAATACTCTGCGTGGCGGCGGCGAACACGAAGGGCGCGCCAGCCCCGACCGCCAGGCGGGCGGCCGCCATCTTGCCAGTGATCGCACCATATCCATCAGATCCGAACAGATAGAGCGGCAGGCTCCCCTGTGCGATGCTGTTGATACCGGAACCCAGTCCCAGAAAGATCGCGAATGCGACAGCCCCCGGCAGCCAGTCGCCCGCGATCAGCAGGATCAGGACGCCGAAGACGATCAGCACCGCCGACAGGACGGCAAGTCCAGGCGGCGACAGGTTCTTCCCAAAGACCATGTTAACCAGGCGGCTCAGAACCTGCGCCGGGCCGAACAACGAGCCGACCACAACGGCTGCAGCGCCCAGCCCAATCGAGCCGAGCATCGGCACCATATGGGCAAGGATCGCGGCGAGCGTGAAGCCGAGGAGCGCGAAGGCAAAGGAGACGATCACCATCGCGCGGCGCCGGGCGTGCGGCGGGATCGCGCCGATCACCGTCTCGCGTGTCCGGATCGTCTCAGTCCCGGCCTTCTTCCCAAGGCTTCGGATCCAGAAGTGCAGCGGCATGCAGAGGAAGAGGTTCAGCGCCGCAAAGGCGAGATAGATCTCCCGCCAGGACAAATACCCGGTGAGCGTGGCCGAGATCGGCCAGAAGATCGTCGAGGCAAAGCCGCCGATCAGCGTCAGATAGGTGATGCTTCGGGAGGCTGTGCGGGGGTCGCTCTCGACCAGCGCTGCGAATGCCGCCTGATACTGGACCATGCCGGACGACACTTCGAGCAGGATGATGGCGATGGCGAAGATCGCGATCGAGGGCGACCAGGCGCAAAGGGCGAGCGTCAGCGCTGCGAGGGCCGAGCCGATGGTCATGATCGTGGCGGCGCCAATTCGGTCCATCTGCTTGCCGATATAGGTCGCCGACAGGCCACCGATGAACAGGGACACGGAGAATACTCCAAACACCTCTGCCAGCGATAAGCCGAGATCCGCCGCCATGCCGGGGGCCAGGATGCTGAAGCTGTAGTAGAGCGTGCCATAACCGATGATCTGCGTCAGGCCGAGGGCCGAGACGACACCGGCCGGGATTTTCAAACTATGCAACGACGCCTCCCTTGCCGACCGGGCTGCAGCAGTCGTCGGCACGCTCAACGTTCTCCCTGATCGTCGGATGGCCGGCGCAGCAGTCTTCCATCAGGAATTTCACGAGATCGGCAAGCGCCTCGTAGCTGGCGCTGTAGATGATCGAGCGGGATTCCCTTCTCTGGGTGATCAATCCCGACCGCTCCAGTTCCTTCAGATGGAAGGAGACATTCGTGGCGGAGACGCCCATACGCTCGGCGATCACGCCTGCAGCCAGTCCCTCTGGCCCGGCCACAACCAGCGCCCGGACTATGGCAAGGCGCGTCTCCTGAGAGAGCGCTGCGAATGCGGAAAGGGCTTGACGTTCGTCCATATTTCAATAATCCTTGAACTATTAGATAAAGGAATAACGCATATGAACGCTATGGACAAGACCGTTTCGACCGACATCAGTCTCGGCCACCTCCTCGATATGCTTGCGGTGGCACCGGATGCGCCGTTGGTTTTCAGCTATGACGGCAATTACGTCCGGCCCGGCTATCACGTTACCGAGGTCAAGGCCGGGATGTTTTCGGCGCTCGACTGCGGGGCTAACCCGGAAGCCTGGGCAGAGATCTTCGTGCAGCTCTGGGATATCGACGAGGATGGCCGCACACACATGCCGGCCGGCAAGTTTGCCGCGATCATCCGCAAAGTCTCCGACCATGTGCAGCTCGAGCCGACGGCAAAACTCACGTTCGAGGTTAGCGACGGAGAGCGGCCGATGGCCCTCTACTGCGCATCCGCACCGAAGCTCGTCTCCGGCACGTTCGAGGTGTCTCTTGCCGCTCGACCAGCAAGCTGCAAGCCGCGGGATCGGTGGTTGACTGAGGAGCAGGCCAAATCGTCCTGCTGCGGATCAGCGAGCACTTCGTCGAAGTGTTGTCCTTGAGCCGCGCAATCTGGTGCGCTCCCGAACGCCACGCGGGGAGCGGCTGGCATGGAACCTCGACAATTGGCTGTATCGGAGCCGCCGCAGGTGCGGCAGTTCTCTTAGGGCTCGATGAGGCACAAATAGCAAACGCCATGAGCCTCGCCACCAGTATGGCCTCAGGTTCAAAGATCGAAACGAAAGTCGGACGCTCAGCGGTCGACAATCTCGCCTACCCCGATCCGTCCAATGAAATGCAGGCCAGATTTTCGGTGCAATATTGCCTTGCCGTTGCATTGACGGACATCGGGCTGTCCCTTCGTGATTTCACACCACAGGCCGCTGCAAGGCCCGAACTGCGTGTTCTTATGGCGAAGATCAACATGACTTCGTATAGCGCTGAAGGCGAGCGCGGGGTCGAGCGCCTGCCGCATCACGTCCACATTACGTTAAAGGACGGCCGCACGTTAAAGGACGGCCGCGGGTTGTCGACCGAACGACTTCACGCCAACGGAGCTATTCAAAGGCCGCTGACAGACGCGCAGAAGCTTGCAAAATTTGAAGATTGCTTGCGTTGGTCAGGGCGGCAGGACACAGAAATGGCTTACGCGAGCGTCAAGAGACTTTGCTCTGAGGACAGCGTGAAGGCGATCACTGACGGCCTTCTTACCGGCCGCGACAGTTCCTGATCATCGACTGGCAATCCCCTCCGGCAAAGCCTGCTTGAGGCGCATGACATTCCCTTCTCTGCCTGTTCAGTGTACGAACGATCCAGCAATCGAACGCGCCGCGCTGTAGAGCCAGACGTCTGATCCAGAAGAAAGAGTCCGTCATGAGTGTGGCCTTCGTAAAAGAAGAGAGTGCAGAAACGGCAGCGGAAACCCTGTTGCCTGACCGCCCCATATCGCCGCATCCAAACCTTGTGACCGAGGCTGGACTGGAGCAACTGACGCGGCAGCTGGAGGAGGCGCGAGAGGCCTACCAGGCTTCCAGCGCAATCGACGACATCAACGAAAGAAGACGACAGGCTGCCGGACCGCTGCGTGACCTGCGCTATCTGACGGAACGGGTAAGAACGGCCCAGATCGTACCGGACCCGACAGATACCGAGGTGGTCGCTTTCGGCCACACCGTCACCTTCTCACGGGAAGACGGCAGGGTTCAGACCTACCGGATCGTGGGGGAAGATGAAGCCGACCCCAAGGCAGGCAGCATTTCTTACGTATCGCCCGTTGCAAGGCAACTTGTGGGAAAACGCGTGGGCGATGTCGTCATGGCGGGCGGGCAGGAACTGGAACTGCTTTCCATCGCCATTCAAAACGTGTCTTAACTTCCGCCAGAAAGCCGCTTGAGTGCGAGGACTTCAGCGTCCGTTAAGTTGCGGCTTTCACCTTTTGCCAGATCTCCAAGCGGTAGATTGCCAATCGCCACACGGACAAGCCGAAGACATTCGACATGGTGGGCCTCCAGCATTCGGCGGATCTGCCGGTTCTTGCCCTCGTCCAGCACGATTTCCAGCCAGGCGTTTTTCTCGCCCTGCCGCAAGACGTCCACGCGTCTGGCGCTCAGTCTTTCTCCGTCATGCACCACTCCGGCTCGCAAGCCTTCAAGGAGCATGTCATCTGCAGGCCCGTCGATCTGTACATGGTAAGTTTTCGAAACATGCGTTCTGGGATCAAGCAGCGCATCGGCAAATCGCGTGTCGTTGGTGAAGAGCAACAGGCCTTCGCTCGCCTTGTCCAGACGTCCGACAGGCGAAACATGCCGATCCGGCAGATGTTTCAGGCAATCATAGACCGTTGCCCGACCCTGCGGATCGTGACGGGTGGTAACAAGGCCCCGCGGTTTGTTAAGCATCAGATAGACCTGTTCTTCTGCCACGACCGGTCGGCCATCCACAGTGATGCGGGACCGGTCGAGGTCCACCCAGGTTTCGACGTCTGTCGTAATATTTCCATCAAGGGAAACGCGGCCAGCCCGCACCAGGTCTTCCCCTTGCGTGCGCGAGCAGAAGCCAAGCTTGGAAAGCGCACGCGCCAAGGTCACGCGCTTGCCCACAGCCGCCTTTGGAGCGGGCTTGAGTTTCGGCTTACCGGCTTGGCCCGACGCCCGTCCCGCAGACCGGGCTGGCGGCCGCTGACCGCGCGCATTTCTGTTTCTCACCGTTGTTCTTCACTCTGTTGACCAGCCGCACGCACCATTCTACAGCGAGGGCAGTTTTGCACGACCATATTCCATAAGTGCCATAACCTAGAACTGCGAAAACCCAAGTCAGGAAGTGAGACGATCTTGAACACTGACCTTATCACTCAGGAACTCGTAACGCTGCGCGACTACTGGCGTTATGCCATTTCGCGCTTCAACGCGGCAGATCTGGCCTATGGTCACGGCACCGGCAATGCGGGCGATGACGCTGCCTTCCTGCTGCTCGATTCGCTCGACCTGCCGATCGATACGCTGGACCCGTTTCTGGATGCAAGGCTTCTTCCCCACGAGCGCAAGCTTCTGGCGGAACGTATCGAGACGCGCGTTTCCACCCGTAAGCCGTCCTCCTACATCACCGGTCACTCCTACATTCAGGGTGTGCGCTTTCATGTGGACGAGCGGGTCATCGTTCCTCGCTCGCATATCGGCGAAATCCTGTTTGCGGAATACACGAACCCTCACGGCTCCAACTGGTTGCCAGACCCGATGATGGTGGAGAGTGCCGTCGACATCTGCACCGGTTCCGGCTGTCTTGCCGTGATCATGGCAAAGTTCTTCCCGCAGGCGGAGGTCGACGCGGTTGACCTGTCAGCCGATGCGCTGGAAGTCGCCAAGCTCAACGTCGCCGAGCACGAGGTGGAGGGACAGGTCACGCTTCACCAAGGTGATCTCTTCAAGCCGCTTGCTGGAAAGCGCTACGATCTTATCATCACCAATCCGCCCTATGTGGATCACGAGGCGCTTGCCGGCTACCCACCGGAATATCAGGCCGAGCCGCGTATGGCGCATGATGGCGGAGAAGACGGCCTTGATCTCGTTCGAGAAATCCTCCGCGAGGCACCCAAATATCTGACGCCAGAGGGTGGCCTCCTGTGCGAAATCGGTTCCGGTCGCGAAATTCTGGAAGAGGAATTTCCGCATCTGGAATTCACCTGGCTGGAGACGGCAGAATCCCAGGATGCCGTGTTCTGGATCACGGCGGAACGGCTCGGCATCAAATAAGCTTCTAACGTCCGCCAGTCGGAAACGCCCTTGCAGTCGCTCCCTTCGGTGATATCTCTGCCTCCTAAGCTTCAGGAGGCAGAGATCATGTCTGAGACGAAAGTGGCACTCATTACGGCGGGCGGCAGTGGCATGGGCGCGGCAGCCGCAAGGCGGCTTGCCGCCGATGGCTACAAGGTTGCCATCCTTTCTTCCTCCGGCAAGGGAGAAGCACTGGCCACAGAACTTGGCGGTATTGGCGTGACCGGCTCCAACCAATCGAACGACGATCTCAGGCGGCTGGTCGATGGTGCCATGGAGAAGTGGGGCCGGATCGATGCCCTCGTGAATTCCGCCGGCCATGGACCGCGTGCGCAAATTCTGGATATCACGGACGAGCAGTGGCATACGGGCATGGATGTTTACCTGATGAACGTCATTCGTCCGGTACGGCTGGTGGCTCCCATCATGCAGACGCAAAAGGCTGGCGCCATCGTCAACATCTCGACCGCCTGGGTGTTCGAGCCATCGCCCATGTTCCCTACTTCTGCCGTGTTCCGTGCGGGGCTTGCGGCCTATACGAAACTGTTTGCCGATACCTATGCCATCGACAATGTGCGCATGAACAATGTTTTGCCCGGCTGGATCGACAGCCTTCCCGGCACAGAGGAGCGGCGTGAAAGCGTGCCAATGAAGCGCTACGGCACAATGGAGGAAATCGCGGCAACCATCTCCTTCCTTGTTTCCGAAGGTGCGGGCTATATCACCGGCCAGAGCCTGAAGGTGGATGGCGGGCTGATGCGCTCCGTGTAAGCCTTAAAATGTTGGCGGCGTGCAGGCGCTGATGACCTCGCAGGGAACAGGGCCGACACAACGGAAACGATGCGGTCTGCGGCTTTCGAAATAATAGGCATCGCCGGGGCCAAGGATCCGGCGCTCTTCATCCACCGTCACCTCGAGCCGACCGGACAGCACGATACCGCCCTCCTCTCCTTCGTGAACAAGCGGCACCTTGCCCGTATCTGCACCCGGCTGATAGCACTCCTTCAGGATCTGCAAACTGCGGCCAAACAGATTATCGCCGATCTGGCGATAGGAGATCTTGCCCTTGCCGATCTCGACAAGCTCTTCTGCTGCATAAAAGGCCTTTTTCGGCTTCTCCGGTTCGAAGGCAAAGAATTCTGCGAGCCCGATGGGAATGCCATCGAGAATGCGCTTCAGCGCCCCAACGGACGGATTGGAGGCGTTGGATTCGATCAACGATATGGTGGAGTTTGTTACGCCCGCGCGCTTGGCCAACTCCCGCTGTGAAAGCTTATGGGCCATGCGCAGATGGCGAAGACGGTTACCCACATCGACTGACATGATAGACCCGCTGTTTCGGATGTTGAAAATATCGCAAATCCTGTCACTTCCGCCTTTTCAAATCAATAGCTTACAGATTGAGAGAAAAGGACTTGTTGGCATCTCTAAAATCGCTCACACCAGCGTGACATGCTGTGCAGAAGGAGCCGAACCGCCATGGACTATACCAAGCCATCCAACACGCCGACGCTGGAAAACTTCTGGATGCCGTTCACGGCCAACCGGCAGTTCAAGGCGGCACCGCGTCTGCTCGCCAGCGCCGAGGGCATGTATTACACCGATGTCGATGGCAATACGGTGCTGGACGGCACGGCGGGCCTCTGGTGCGTCAACGCCGGCCATGGTCGCAAGCGCATCGCCGATGCCGTGGAACGCCAGTTGCGCACGCTGGATTTTGCACCAACTTTCCAGATGGGGCATCCTATTGCGTTCGATTTTGCCGAAAAGCTCGGAAAAATCGCGCCAGGTGGCGTTGCAGCTGAACTCGACCGCGTCTTCTTCACCGGCTCCGGCTCCGAATCCGTCGATACGGCGTTGAAGATCGCCATCGCATATCAGCGCGCCATCGGCCAAGGTACGCGCAGCCGCATCATCGGTCGCGAGAAGGGTTATCACGGCGTCGGCTTCGGCGGCATTTCCGTCGGCGGCCTTGTCAACAATCGTCGCGTATTCCCGCAGATCCCAGCCGACCACATGCGCCATACGCTGGATATCGAGCGCAATGCCTTCTCCAAGGGTCTGCCTGCGCACGGTATTGAACTGGCGGAAGATCTGGAGCGTCTGGTCCAATTGCACGGCCCGGAAACCATTGCCGCCGTCATCGTCGAGCCGATGTCTGGCTCGGCGGGTGTCATTCTGCCGCCGAAGGGCTATCTGGAGCGCATCCGTGCGATCTCGCAGAAATACGGCATCTTGCTGATTTTCGATGAAGTCATCACCGGTTTCGGCCGTCTCGGCACGCCTTTTGCCACCGACTATTTCGGCGTCGTGCCGGATCTCGTCACCACGGCAAAGGGCCTGACCAATGGTGCGATCCCGATGGGTGCCGTATTTGCCAGCCGCAAGATCTATGACGGGCTGATGAACGGACCGGAGAATGCCATCGAGCTGTTCCACGGCTATACCTATTCCGGCCATCCGGTGGCCAGCGCCGCAGGCATTGCGACACTGGAAATCTATGCGGAAGAAAACCTTCTGACGCGCGCTGCCGGTCTGGCAGAGACCTGGCAGGAGGCACTGCACAGCCTGAAGGGCCATCCACATGTGGTGGACGTGCGCAATCTCGGCCTCGTCGGCGCCATCGAGTTGAACCCGCGCGAGGGTGCACCGGGGACACGCGCCTATGACGTGTTCGTGGATTGCTTCAAGAAGGGCCTGCTGATCCGTGTCACGGGCGATGTCATTGCTCTCTCGCCGCCGCTGATCATCGAGAAGGAGCAGATCGAGACGATCGTCTCCATGATCGGCGATGCTCTGAAGCGTGTCGCGTAAAAGTGTGCAGCGGTTTTACGGCTACGACACGCGACCCGACAATTCTGTGAAGCGTGTCGCCTGACAAGAAAAAATGCCCCCGGTGAATTGCTCACTGGGGGCACTGTTTATCAGCTGGTCGCATTTCCGGACGGAAAACCGCTGACACTTTTCCTGGAAATGCTTAGGTCTACCACAGATCGACGTGACGGTTCACGTCCTTATAGAGCAGATACCGGAAGCGCCCCGGTCCACCGGCATAGCAGGCCTGCGGGCAAAAGGCGCGCAACCACATGAAATCTCCCGCCTCGACTTCCACCCAGTCATCGTTCAGACGATAGACGGCCTTGCCTTCCAGGACATAGAGACCGTGCTCCATGACGTGCGTTTCCATGAATGGAATGAGCGCGCCCGGCTGGAAGGTCACGATATTCAGGTGCATGTCGTAGCGCACGTCAGCGGGATCGATGAAGCGGGTGGTCGCCCATTTGCCATCGGTATCCGGCATGGCCGAAAGCTGGTGGTCATCCTCATGACTGAAGATGGCGGGCGGTAGCTCCAACCCGTCCACGACCTGAAACCTCTTGCGCACCCAATGGAATTTGGCGAGGCCCTCGCCGTTGTTCTTCAGGCTCCACTTGGAACCTGCCGGCAGATAGGCAAAGGAGCCTTCGCGCAGTTCGTGCGCCTTGCCTTCCAGCGTAATGGTCATTTCGCCTTCGACAACGAAGATCGCGGCCTGAGCTGCCGGGTTCGGTTCCGGCCTCTCGCTGCCCCCACCGGGGGCCACTTCCATGATGTATTGCGCGAAGGTCTCGGAAAAACCGGTCATCGGTCGCGCAATGATCCAGGCACGCGTTGCATCCCAATGGGGCAGCACGCTGGTGACGATATCCGACATGACCCGCTTTGGAATAACGGCGTAGGCGGTCTTGAAGGTTGCCTTGCTCGACAAAAGCTCCGTCTGTCCCGGAAGCCCGCCCATGTTGGAATAGTATCGTCCTGATGTCATGCCCATGTCTCCGTCGGCAGATGCCCTGCTCTGATCACACGCAGCGGCACCAATTCCTTCTGTCTTATCTGCAAGCGAAGTCGAAATAAATCGCGAACTCACGGGCGCTTCGTGATCTGGTGCTGTCAACCTGCGTCCGAGGATCCAGCCTTCCCAATCGCGGCAACCCGCCAGATCCGGCACCCCTTCGGTGTGTCTTCCCTCAACGATCTCGAGCATTGGAAGCAGGCCCATCAGCGCGTCGAAGCGATCTTCGCCGCTGGGATCGCTGCCGAAGCCATCGTCGATCATTTCGAGAAGGCTGCCATCCGGTTGCAGATCGGGTCTCGCGTCCAGCCATTGCCGGATGATGGGGGCAAACCGCTGCCGATCCTCCTGCCGTCCCTTGCTCCAGCGTGGCATCCGTGGAATGCCGATTTTCGCATAGGCATCTGCCGGATAGCTTTCTGCGACGACTATCTGTCGGGCGCGAAATAGATCCGCCAGGCCACCATCGAAGGGCCAGATCCCGATCCGTTGACGGAATGGCTGGATCAGTTCTCGCCACCCGGCAATCGCCGCCTTGCCCACTTGCGATGCACCCATGGTCCAGAACAGCATGGAGGGTGGCGAACGCCCAGGAAACGGCTGCTCACACAGACGCAGCAGACCCTCCTTCCTGATACCCAGCCCCTCGAACAGATGTGCCTGAAGTGTGCCGCCAGAGCGTGCCGGATAGAAGGGACGCTTCAGCGAAATCTCTGAAGGCTTATCAGCAGGGCGAAACCAGTCCGACCATTCATCGTGACCAAGCACATGAAGCAAATCGCGAAAATTCCTGAAACCGGTCCTTTCGCCATAGGTTCTCGGAACACCGATCGGAAAGTCGAAACCGAAGAATATGCAGCCATCTCCCTCATTTTTTGCAGCGACTCGATCGAAGAGGGAGGCTGTCTGTCCAACTTTTTGAGGCCCAGAGATCAGCCAGTTGGCTCCATTGCGAGCGGCAACTGTCATCCACCGCTTTTCATCAGCCACACTCCAATCGCAGTGCACAACACAGGAAGGTTTCATGTACCCGTTTCCACGCCATTCTCTTTATTGAACATTTGACCTTTTCAAGCTGTCTATTCACTCAGCGCAACTTATGCTTCGATCCAAGCAGTGAGCAGATGCAGCATGCAAGAATCATTTATTGCAGGTTGTATATTATGTTTTTATTCAATCTTTTTTCTGCATTATCTATTCTCTTAGACCAAAGTCGTTCTGATTCAGTCCTCGGGGCTGTGTTAGCTTCAAGATCCCAGGTCATCGTTCTGACGATGATAAAGACATAGCGCAAGCTTTGGTCCGGACATCCGGACCGCGGGGCAATTAGAGGGCGTGCCGCCAAGGCGGAACGAGATAGCCTTGAGGCGGTAGAGGGCCGCACTCGGGGCAAGCGAAAGCTACGGAGGTAGCGATCGCGATGGATGTTGAAAGACATTTTCCGGTCGGAAGGCCGGACAAAAGGAGGAGGAATACATGGCAGCAATCGAGATGAATGCGAGGGACCGGTCACGGCCTATGACCGCAGAGGAAAAGAAGGTCATCATGGCCTCCTCTGCCGGTACAATCTTCGAGTGGTACGACTTTTATCTCTATGGTTCACTGGCAGCCATCATCGGCGCCCAGTACTTTACCGCATTCCCGGAAGCCACGCGAAACGTGTTTGCGCTTCTGGCCTTTGCTGCCGGCTTCATCGTGCGTCCGTTCGGCGCTCTGGTGTTTGGTGCGCTCGGCGACCTCGTTGGCCGTAAGTACACCTTCCTGATGACCATTCTCATCATGGGCTTCTCCACCTTCCTCGTTGGCCTTCTTCCCAGCTACAACAGCTGGGGCGCAGCTGCGCCGATCATCCTGATCGTGCTTCGCATGCTTCAGGGTCTGGCGCTCGGCGGTGAATATGGCGGTGCTGCGGTGTACGTGGCCGAACACGCCCCCTCCAACCAGCGCGGTTATTTTACGGCCTTCATCCAGACGACCGCGACGCTTGGCCTTCTGCTGTCGCTCGTGGTCATTCTGGCTGTGCAGAGCTATGTCAACGCCAACTGGGCTCCCACTGCGGTTCTCGATGCAGCCGGTGCTGCCGTCATGAACCCGGATGGCACGCCACGCATGATCAAGGCCTTCGATCTCTGGGGCTGGCGCATCCCGTTCCTTGGCTCGATCGTTCTGCTGCTGATTTCGCTTTACATCCGCCTGCAGATGAACGAATCCCCTGCCTTCAAGAAGATGAAGGAAGAGGGTGCTGCCTCCAAGGCGCCGCTGCGTGAAGCATTCGGCACCTGGAAGAACGGCAAATTCGCTCTCATCGCGCTGTTCGGTCTCGTCGCAGGTCAGGCTGTTGTCTGGTACTCCGGCCAGTTCTATGCGCTGTTCTTCCTGCAGAACGTCATCAAGGTTGACAGCTTCACGGCAAACGTCATGGTTGCCTGGTCGCTGATCCTGGGTACCGGTGGCTTCCTGTTCTTTGGTTCGCTGTCGGACAAGATCGGCCGCAAGCCAATCATTCTTGCAGGCTGCCTGATTGCAGCGCTGACTTACAAGTTTGTGTTCCCGCTGCTGACCCAGGTTGCCAACCCGGCACTCCATGCCGCACATCAGACTGTCGTAACCGTCACGGCTGCACCGGGTGACTGCTCGTTCCAGTTCAACCCGGTTGGCACAGCGAAGTTCACGTCCTCTTGCGATATCGCCAAGTCGACGCTTGCCCGTTCTTCGGTCAACTACACCTCGGTGCAGGATCCGGCGACAACGGTTGCACAGGTCAAGATCGGTAACACGGTCATCCCGTCCTATGACGCGACCAAGCTTGCAGGCGATGCTGCCAAGACGGCTCCGGCCGCCTTCACGAAGTCTGTCAATGAAGCCCTGACGGCTGCCGGATACCCGGCTTCCGCCGACAAGAACACGACCGTCATCAAGGCTGCCCACTTCTTCGATATCTTCAGCGGTCAAAAGCTGACGGTTGTATTGATCCTGACCTACCTCATCATTCTGGTGACGATGGTCTATGCCCCTATTGCAGCCATGCTGGTCGAACTCTTCCCGACCCGCATCCGCTATTCCGGTCTCTCCCTGCCATACCACATCGGTAACGGCTGGTTCGGCGGCCTGATGCCTGCAACAGCCTTCGCGATCTCTGCGCAGACGGGTAACGTCTATGGCGGTCTGTGGTACCCGATCATCATCGCTGGTGCGACGGTTGTCATCGGTGCACTGCTGGTTCCGGGCAATACCCACAAGAAGGATATCTTTGCGGACGACGCACAGTAATCCAAACGGTTCCTCTCGAAGGAAAGCGACAGGCTGGCCTCACCGCCAGCCTGTTTTTTTATTGCAAGATCAGCTTTTCCGCCTTTCCCAGAAAAACCAACCAAGCAGAAACACGCCAAGAATCATGGCATTGGAAACGATGCCAAGGCCGATGGACGTGAAACGCGCAACCTCTGCGCTGGCCGCCGTGGTCATGGGCAGCAGGATCGCAACGAAAACCACGCCCATGGCCAGAGGCGCCTTCATGCCCACCGTATCGCGCGTGCGGATAGCCGTGACGAGCAGGAAGAACATCATCCCGATGCGAAACGGATCTGTCAGTTGCGAAACTAGAATATCTGCCATCGCTCTCCCCCTAAACAATTGGTTCGCCTTCATAAACTGAAAGTGCGCCTAAGTCTTGCAAAAGAGTTGTGAGGGAAGCCGCAACCCATTCATCATGAAAAAGCCGACGGAGAGACCCCGTCGGCTTGATCGTTGACCTGGTGAATTGAATTAAGCCAGCGTGTAAGCGGTCTTGACGACGGTGAAGAATTCCGCCGCGTATTTGCCCTGCTCGCGCGGGCCGAAGGAGGAAGCCTTGCGGCCACCGAACGGCACATGGAAATCGACGCCAGCGGTCGGAAGGTTGACCATGACCATGCCGGCTTCCGAATTGCGCTTGAAGTGGGTGGCATGCTTCAGGCTTGTTGTGGCAATGCCGGCAGACAGGCCGAATGGCGTATCATTGGCAACCGCCAAGGCTTCCTCGTAGTCTTTGACGCGAATGACGGCGGCAACAGGCCCAAAAATCTCTTCGCGGGAGATGCGCATCTGGTTGGTTGCTTCGGTGAACAGTGTCGGCTGCAGGTAGAAGCCGGGGGTATCGCGTTCGATACGCTCTCCACCGAAGGCGAGCCTTGCGCCCTCCTGCTTGCCGATTTCGATGTAATCGCAATCCTGCTGGAGCTGCTTTTCATCGACCACCGGGCCAATATGCGTTCCATCCTTCAATGCGTGATCGACGTTCAGCTTGCTCAGGCGCTCCGTCAGAGCAGCCACGAACTTGTCGTGTATGCCCTCTGTCACGATGAGGCGCGAAGAGGCGGTGCAGCGCTGGCCAGTGGAGAAGAATCCGGAATTGGCAGCAGCTTCGACAGCGACGCCGAGATCTGCGTCATCCAGAACCACCATCGGATTCTTGCCGCCCATTTCCAACTGAAACTTGCGGTTATGCTCGATGGAGGACAGCGCCACGCGCTTGCCGGTGCCGGTGGAGCCGGTGAACGTGATGCCCGCAAGGTCTGGGCTATCCAGCATGGCCTGGCCAACAACCGAACCGCGTCCCATCACCAGGTTCAGCACGCCCTTCGGCAGGCCTGCGCGATGGAGAATGTCGACGATGGCCCAGGAGCAACCGGGAACCAGATCCGCGGGCTTGAAGACTACCGTATTGCCATAGGCAAGGGCCGGGGCAATCTTCCAGGCGGGAATGGCAATCGGGAAGTTCCACGGCGTGATGATGCCGATTGGCCCCAGCGGCTCGCGGGTAATCTCGACGCCAATGTTCGGGCGCGCAGATGGAAGCACTTCGCCTGCCAGACGCAGGGTTTCACCGGCAAAGAAATCGAAGATCTGCGCGGCACGGATGGTCTCGCCAATGCCTTCCGGCAGGGTCTTGCCTTCTTCCTGCGAGAGGAGGCGTCCGAGTTCGTCCTTGCGGGCGAGGATCTCATCCGCCGTCTTTTTCAAAATCGCGTGTCGTTCCAGAATGCCGGAACGGGACCAGGCCGGGAATGCGGCTTTCGCTGCGGCAATAGCTGCCTTGGCATCGTCAGCCGAGGCCTGTGCATAAACGCCGACGACGTTCTTGGTATCGGACGGATTGATGTTTTCCGAACCTTGTGTGCCGACCCATTCACCGGCAATGAGATTTTGATGGATGGTCATGAATGCCTCCCTTTCGCTAGGTGCTTTTAGCAGTAATTCCACGATCCGGCAGCCGCAGGATCATTATCGACCCCCACTTATCATATATCTCAGTCAAATAAATATGATAAGCTGCTTTAAACATCGGTTCAGCCCGCTTGTCCTGTCAGGATTGAAGGTTTTCGAGCGCGCCCTACATAAGTTGTGACATCGTCGCTCGACGACATGCGATGTAGGCACATGTAAACCTCAATTGCCGCGCGGCGATCTTGATACCATCAGCATAGCACCGGTCACAGGCTGCAAGGTTTGAACGGTCACAATGCATAAGGAGATGTTTTGCAGGTTCTAGTCCGAGATAACAATGTCGATCAGGCTCTCCGAGTCTTGAAAAAGAAAATGCAACGTGAAGGTATCTTCCGCGAAATCAAGGCGCGCAGCGCCTATGAAAAGCCGTCGGAGAAGCGCGCACGAGAGAAGTCAGAAGCCATCCGCCGCCAGCGAAAGCTTGCTCGAAAAAAGGCGCAGCGTGAAGGCCTTCTGCCGGCGCCTAAGAAAGCAGTTGGCCGCTGATCGGACGATTTTGCAATTCCGTTTGACGAGAAAGGTAGGTTCCAATGTCCATGGAAGAAGCGACTTTACCCCCCGCCAAGCTTTCGCCGCGAGACAGGGCGGAAGCGACAGACCGGGCGGCGAAGGCCATTATCGACTCTGAGGCGATGGCGCGGGAAAAGAAGACCGAGAAACTTCGAGCCATGAGAATGGCGAAGGCAACGTCACAACCCATCAAGACCAAGCGGTAACCCTGCTACTAAAAAGACGAAGCGGCGGACGAGCCGCTTTTTTTTGCGTTCTCCGCTTTGGTCGGATGCGCTAATTCGTGCCTACGGCTGCCCTTTTTTGGGTCGACGATGGCGACGAGAAAAGGAAGTGCGCATCGTCACAGCTTTGCTCGTTTCCGTGTCGAACTCCTCCCAGAACATATACGCGAAAATTTGTAATATGACTTGCTCAGCACATCATATAAGAATTGCCCCTTCATTGTTGGGGAGGAGACGATCATGACATCCTTTGACCTGAAACATCGGCTCGCTGCGCTGATCGCCGCCACTCTCGTGATGCCGCTGCCACAAGCAGCCGCTGAAGGTGACCCTCTGCGCCAAACGCTGGCAGCCAACGATGGATGGGCCGGAGGAACGTCGGGCGGTGCTGATGCCAAAGATGGCCATGTCTACACGGTTACAAACCGCTCCGAATTGCTGAAGGCCCTGCAGGCGGGTGGGGAGGCGAATACACCGAAAATCATTCAGGTGAGCGGAACGATCAACCTGTCGGTCGATGATCAAAACAGGGAATTGCTGGAAAAGGACTATGCCGATCCGGGCTATAGTTTCGAGGCCTATAGAACGGCCTACGCGCCCTCCACATGGAATGTGCGGCTGGATGACAAGAAGAAACCGATCCGCGACCTGACTGGCCCTCTCGAGGAAGCGCGCAAACGGTCTGCGGACAGGCAGAAGGCGCGGGTCGTCATCAGGATGACGTCCAACACGACGCTCATCGGCCTTGGCAAAGATGCCCGGATCACCAAGGGAAGCCTCGTTATTGGCGACGGTACGGAAAACGTCATCATCCGCAACATCACATTCGAGGATGCCTTCGACTATTTCCCAGCCTGGGATCCAGGCGACAGCTGGAAGATCGATGCAAGCTATCCCGGCTGCCAGGAGACGCATGTGGATGCGGCCAAGGGTCCGCAACAATGCCCGGGCGGCCGCTGGAATTCGGAGTACGACAACATCTCGATCAGCGGCGGCAAGCGGATCTGGATCGACCATTGCACCTTCACCGATGGCGAGCGGCCCGACCATCTTTTCCCACCAGTCTACCCCTTCCCCAACAATCTGCCGGAACAGAAGGTCCAGCATCATGACGGACAGGTAGACATCACCAACGGTGCCGATCTGGTGACCCTGACCTACAACCGCTTCAGCGGGCATGACAAGACATCGCTGATCGGCGGCAGTGACAGCCGGGTATCGGATGCGGCTAAGCTGAACGTCACCTACCGGGCAAACTGGTTCGACAATGCCGGTCAGCGAAGCCCACGCGTTCGTTTCGGCAAAGTGCACAGCTACAATAACTATTTTACTGGCACCGCCGCCCTGCCAATCAAGGACGCGAAGGATCTTGAAGAAAAGCATGCGCTGGCTTTGAAGGCCAAGGGCGAATACCCGATCTTCCGAAGCGGCTTCGGCATTGGCAAGGAGTCCGCCATCTACTCGGAAAACAATGTCTTCGAGATCAAGAATGGCGGTCCCGAGACTGCGGTCGCGATCCAGGGCGGCACGCGTTTCTTCGATAGCGGTTCCACTGTTAACGGCAAGCCGGCGGATTTCGCCGCTGCCCTGAACCGGGATGCAAAGCAGCCCATAACTGAAGATGTCGGCTGGAAGCCTGATCGCTATGCCCATGCGCCACTTCCCACCGCAGAGGTTCCGGACTATGTCCGGGCAAACGCCGGAGCGGGCAAGATGTGAATGGATTGAGGGACATCTTCTCCCGCTCAACATGCGGGAGAAGCTATATTCCGTTCAGGCTGGACGCCTGGTCGGAGATGTAAAAGCCGATTACATCTGCTTGGATTGTGCGCCGCTTCCCGGTTTGGCCTTGCCTAGCACGGGTTCCGGCCCAAGGGCCGAGGACAGAATGTGCTTCATATTGATGCCACCCAACAAGAGGTCTGGTGAGAAGTTCCGTACACCATTCGAGAACAGGGATTGATGTCTCGTTTGCAGTTTTCGTTTGCAAGCGATCCCGCACGGACGCATGTTCAGCCACGAATTCAATACAGCGTGAGACAGTCATTCATGTCGGCAGATGCAATTGTTCTGGGTGCGGGTATTATTGGCGTTTCAACCGCCGTGCACCTGGCGAAGCGGGGGAAATCCGTTGTTCTCGTGGACAGGCGTGGTCCCGGTGAAGAAACCTCCTATGGCAATGCCGGCCTCATTCAGCGCGAAGGCGTCGTTCCCTATGGCTTTCCACAGCAGATCGGCATGATCCTGCGCTATGCGCTGAACAACCGGATCGACGCCCACTACCACCTGAGCGCCGTTCCGTCGGTCGCGAGGTTTCTGGCAAAATACTGGTGGAATTCGAATGTCAGCCGTCATCAGGTGATTGCCAAGGCCTATGCGCCTCTCATCGAACATTCCATCTCCGAACACGACGCCCTGATCCGTGAAGCGGATTGCGAGCATCTGATCAAGAAGGATGGCTGGACAGAAGCGTTTCGCACACAGGCCAAACAGGATGCGGAAGTCCGTGAGGCCGAACGGCTGAAGCGGGAATACGACCTGAATTTCAAGGTGCTGGATGCCAAGCAACTGGCGGAGAAGGAACCGCATCTTTCAAACGACTTCGTCGGTGGCCTGACCTGGGTCGAACCCTGGTCCGTGCTCGATCCGCACGCGCTGACCATGGCCTATGTAAAACTGCTGGAAAGGCTCGGCGGTCGGTTTGTGCGCGGCGATGCCACGACGCTTGTGCGCACCGGCGCTGGTTGGCGGGTGACGACGGATGAAGGCGCAATCGAGGCGAAAGACGTCGTCATCGCGCTCGGTCCCTGGTCTGATACTGTTACGGCACCGCTCGGCTATCGTTTCATCGTCGGTGTGAAGCGCGGCTACCACATGCATTACGGTACACGCGACAACAAGGTTCTGAATGGCTGGACCATGGATGCCGAGCGCGGCTATTTCCTCGCCCCCATGAACCAGGGCATCAGGCTGACGACCGGCGCCGAATTTGCGCTTCGGGACGCACCCAAAACGCCTGTGCAGCTTGAGCGCGCCGAAGCGGTGGCACGCACCGTGTTTCCCCTTGGCGAGCGGCTTGACCGCGAACCGTGGATGGGAGCACGCCCCTGTACGCCTGACATGATGCCGATCATCGGCAAGGCGCCGCGCCATGATGGCCTGTGGTGCGCCTTTGGCCATTCCCACCATGGCCTGACACTCGGGCCGGTCACGGGCCGCCTGATTGCGGAAGCCATTTGCGGCGAAAAGCCTTTCATGGATGCATCAGCCTATCGCCCAGAACGGTTTGCGATCTGACATGCCCCTCTCTCCCCTGCCCGAAAATGCCGGTCATGCAAACACCTGGTATGCGGCATCGGCCCGCGACAGGCGCATCCGACCGTCGCTGGCTGAAGATCTGCAATGCGATGTGTGTGTCGTTGGCGCTGGCTTCACGGGCGTTTCAGCGGCCCTTGCTCTCGCCGAACGGGGTTTCTCCGTCGTCATTCTGGAAGCGGAACGCATCGGCTTTGGTGCGTCAGGACGAAATGGCGGCCAGATCGTCAACGGCTATAGCCGGGATCTGGCAACAATCTCCGCGCGCTACGGGAAGGATAAGGCCGTCAGGCTGGGTGAAATGTCGCTCGAAGGCGGCGCGATCATTCGCGAGCGGATTTCCCGCTACGCTATCGATTGCGATCTGCGTGAGGGCGGCTTCTTCGCAGCCTTCAGCCAGAAACAGATGCACGAGATGGAGGTGCACAAGCGGGACTGGGAGCGCTACGGCCATCCCGGTCTCGAAATGGTCTCGCGATCCGAGGTGGGAGCCTATGTGCAGACCGATCGCTACACCGGCGGCATGATCGACCGCCTGGGCGGGCATATCCATCCACTCAATCTGGTTCTGGGAGAAGCGAGGGCCTTTGAACAGCAAAACGGCCGCATCTTCGAGCGCTCTCGCGTTCTGCAGATGGACGATGGCGAGCGACCTGTCGTGCGCACGGCCGCGGGTTCCGTGACCTGTGAATACGTTCTGATCTGCGGCAATGCCTACCTCGCACCGCAGTTTCCAGCGATTAGCGAGCGTGTACTCCCCGTCTCGAGCCAGATCATTGCCACAGAGCCGCTCGATCCGGCGCTGGCGCAGTCTCTGCTACCGGCGGATTTCTGCGTCGAGGACGCGAACTATGTGCTGGATTACTTTCGTCGGACAGCCGACAATCGCATTCTCTACGGTGGCGGCATCGGTTACGATGGGCGCGATCCCCACGATATCATTGAAGCAATTCGGCCAAAGATGCTGAAGACGTTCCCGCAACTGACCGATGCGCGTATCGACTTTGCCTGGGGCGGAAACTTTGCCCTGACCTTGACCCGTATTCCCCATGTCGGGCGTCTTTCACCCCGCGTGTATTTTTCCCATGGAGACAGCGGCCATGGTGTAACAACCACGCACCTCCTGGGCCGCATTCTGGGCGAAGCGGTGGCGGGCCATGCGGAACGTTTCGACGTCTGGGCTTCGCTGCCGAATCTGCCCTTCCCCGGAGGAAGCCGCTTGCGCGTGCCGATCACGCAGCTGGGCGCATGGTGGTATGGACTGAGAGACCGATTTGGCATCTGAACGAAGTCAAAAAAACGCCGATGGAGTGACCACCGGCGTTTCAATGATCCAAACTTAATAAACAGCAGGCTTACTTCGACGGACCTTCGTTAAAGCCGACCTTGTCCACCAGTTCCGATGCCTGCTTGCGGTGCTTGGCAATCTCGGTCAACGCAATCGTGTCCGCCTTGAGGGTGCCGAAGGACTTGACGATTGCGGATGGCTCAGCGCCCGTCATGACCGGATACTCGAATACCTGCTCGGCATAGATCTTCTGGCCCTCGACTGACGCCAGGAATTCCATCAGCTTCAGCGCGTTGGCCTTATTCGGTGAGTTCTTGGCAAGCGCCATGCCCGAAACATTCACATGCGTTCCGCGATCCTTGACGTTCGGAAACAGAACCTTGAAGGACTTTGCCCATTCCTTCTCTTCCGGCGCCTTGTCGTTCGTCATCATCAGGCCGACATAATAGGTGTTGCCGAGCGAGATATCGCACTCGCCAGCCATGATGGATTTCGCCTGGCTACGATCATTGCCGTCCGGCTTGCGCGCAAGATTGTTCTTCAGGCCCGTCAGCCATTTCTGCGTATAGTCTGCGCCGTGATGTGCAATCATCGAGGCGAAGAGAGCAATGTTATAGGCATGCTGTCCGTCCCGGATGCAGATCTTGCCCTTCCACTTGGGGTCAGCCAGTTCCTCATAGGTAATCTCGGACTGGGCAACGCGATCCTTGGAGGCATAAACCACGCGACCACGGGTGGTGAGGCCGAACCATTCACCATCCGCATCACGCAGGGATGCCGGAATATCCTTGTTGATGAGCGCATTGTCCTTGACCGGCTGAACCACGCCGCCATCCTTCGCTTCGGTGAGACGCTGGATGTCGATAGTCAGAATGACGTCCGCCGGGGAGTTCACCCCTTCAGCCTTGATACGCTCCACCAGCCCCTTGTCGAGAAACAGGACGTTGGTTGCAATGCCGGTTTCTTTCGTGAAGCGATCAAGAAGCGGCTTGATCAGTTCCGGTTGACGATAGGAATAGATGTTCACCTCTCCTGCGGCATGAGCGACAGTAGACGACATCAGCGCCAGAGCGCCCGCCAAAGCAATGCGCGTGAGTTTTTTCATGAATTTTATCCCTCCACTCATAATTCTGGACTGGCTCATTCAGGAAAAGAGGGGCACAGTCAACTCACGGCCCTGTGAGCCCCCCTTAAGATGAACAAAATTTTCATATTTTGGAATTGTTCAAAAGAAGCTCAAGGCTTATATGTATGTCGAACGGGAAACACGGAGAATGGCATGCGCTTGACCAAGCAGACGAATTACGCCGTACGTATGCTGATGTACTGCGCAGCGAATGATGGCAACCTCAGCCGCATTCCCGAGATCGCCAAGGCCTACGGCGTTTCTGAACTGTTCCTCTTCAAGATCCTGCAACCTTTGACAAAGGCTGGCCTGATCGAGACTGTGCGCGGGCGTAATGGTGGCGTTCGCCTTGGTCGCTCCGCAGACAAAATTTCTCTTTTCGACGTCGTGAAGGTGACAGAAGACAGCTTCGCCATGGCGGAGTGTTTCGAGGATGGCGCTGTGGAATGCCCACTCGTCGATAGCTGCGGCCTTAATTCCGCACTCCGCAAGGCACTCAATGCCTTTTTCGATGTCCTGACGGAATACTCGATCGACGATCTGGTAAAAGCACGTCCCCAGATCAACTTCCTATTGGGGCTCGATGACCTTGCACAGCGCCCGCGTGCAGCTCTGCCGGCTTGACGAACGCATTGCGCGTTCGCCCGTATCAGGGCTGAACGCGAGGGCCAACCCCTTGGCTGGTCTGCCACACAGCACTGCAAGGTGAGAATGTTTTCGAAGGATATCTGGCCGGTTGCCATCACCGCCGTTCTTGGCTCGATGGGCGCCCTGATTGCTTCGGCGCTTTCCCTCCCCGCTCCTTATCTCATCGGACCTGCGGCACTGGTAACGCTTGGCAGCCTGGCTGGGCTTGATCTCAAGGTGCCCCACCTTGTACGCAATATTGCCTTCCTGTCGGTGGGTTTGTCGATGGGATCGGCCGTAACGCCAGAGGTTCTTTCGGCGGCACGAGCATGGCCCCTCAGCTTCATGACCTTGGCGGCCATGTCGCTTGCTCTTCTGCTGATCGTCTATGGCGTACTGAAGGCGGTCTTCCGATACGACCCCATGACATCCATGCTGGCGGCCTGCCCTGGACATCTCAGCTATGTCCTTGCACTGGCTGCGGGGGTCAAAAGCGATCTCGTAAGCGTCGGTATCATTCAGAGCGTGAGAGTTCTGGCCTTGACGCTTCTTGTGCCCTTGTTTGTCGAGATGAGCGCCCCGGGTAGTACGCAAATGCCGGCGCCTTCCACGACAATCGCCTCTCTCGCTCTTTTAATGATGGGAGCGGCGGGCTTCCTGCTTGGTCGGGGCCTGAGCAGGCTTCGCGTACCGGCTGCTCTGCTGGTTGGCGGAATGGTCGTCTCCAGCGCGGCGCACCTCATCCATCTTGTTGAAGGCGGGATCCCGACATGGCTGCAAATTCCGATTTATGTCGTTCTCGGCAGCATGATCGGATCAAGATTTGCGGGCATCAGCCTATCAGACCTGAAGTCGGCTTGTATGGCAGGTTTATCCGTAACCATCATCGCCGGTGTCATTTCGGTCGCCGTTGCATTGGGTGTGTCGCGCATACTTGGCATTCCGTTGCCAGCGGCCCTCATTGCTTTTGCCCCAGGGGGGCTTGAGACCATGGCCGCCATGGCCATTATACTTCATGCCGATCCCGCCTATGTCGGTACGCATCATATTGTAAGACTTATATTTTTGTCATTCCTAATGCCCGCTATGATCGCATGGGTCCGAAACCGCTAAATAATCATCTACAAAAAACCGTATTCAAAAAATGAGATATTGATGGGTTCTTGCAGTTGAACCCCTGTACAACATGAAGTACTGACAGAGATAAGCGCAAACGTTGCAGACGCAGGCGCGAAGCAGAAATTGTGTTTTGATAACCTGTCAGACGTGAGCTTACACGGGCAGTAAGCTATATGAGCGCTCAAGAACAAAGGAATGCTTCTTCTTTACTAAAGAAGTTAAGATTTCCAAAGTTCCGGCGAGCTGCATGCGGGACAGTCGGGATCATCATATGCAATCTGGCAATGTGAAATGTCGATGAAGTTCAGTTTAAATCGTTCGATATGATCTGACTTCGGGGCGAATGGGATGACTGGAGTGATACGGGGTTCTCCAGTTGAAGATGCGTGAGAGGGTTTCGCCAAACGTGCATTCGCAAGCATTCCACAAGGAATACTTGTTATGCTGTCAGGCGTGCCTGTTGAGGGGAGACTTAGAATGGACGCAACGGGAAACCAGATGGTCGACAGGCGTGATGTAGGTTCGCATTTTGCCCTGCGCCGCATTCCGAAGCAGGAACGGAGCCGCGAGCGGATTGATGAGATCCTGAAGGTGGCGATGGACCTAATCGGCCAGAAGGGGATCGACGCGGTAACAATGAAGGAAATTGCCAGCCTGTCAGGCGGGCCGATTGCTTCCGTTTATCAATACTTCCCCAACAAGACGGCAATCATTGCCACACTCTACGAGCGTTATATTTCACAACTGCGTTCTATCCTGGCGGGCGCGCTGCCTCAGATCAACGAAGCGGGCGGAATTGCCGATGCCGCCGAAGAGATGATCACACTCTATGCGAAGTTCGTGCGCTCCCATCCGCATGTTCAGGATCTGATCAATGCAGTACAGGCGGACAAGCTGCTCGAAGATATCGACATCAAGGAAGCGAGGCAGATCGCCGACATGTTCTGCAAGGCTTCGGAGGCCTTCGTTCCGGCCAATCTGCGTGAGGAATTTGTTCGCACCACCTTCGTCATGTGCCACCTGACGGTCAGCATGGTACGACTGGCGATCAAGGTTGCGGACGACGAAGGTGACCAGATCGTGTCCGATTTCACGGCGTCTATTCGTCATCAGTTAAGCCGTTTCGTCATCAAGTGACGTAAACGCGTCCGGTACCAGTATTTTGAATGGCCCTGTCCGACCGGCGGGGCCATGTTCGTTTCAGCAAGACGCATACAGAAAAAGGCGGCTACGGGAGCCGCCTTTATAATCTGACCGACCGATGTTTACTTCATCGTCGGCATGACGAACTGCGCGCCTTCCTTGATGCCGGAAGGCCAGCGGCTGGTCACGGTCTTTGTCCGGGTCCAGAACTTGATGGAATCCGTGCCGTGCTGGTTGAGGTCGCCAAAGGACGAGGACTTCCAGCCACCAAAGGAATGATAGGCCAGCGGAACCGGGATCGGAACGTTGACGCCCACCATGCCGATATTGATACGGCTGGCGAAGTCGCGGGCTGCATCACCATCGCGGGTGTAGATGGCAACGCCGTTGCCGTATTCATGCTTCATCGGCAGATCGAGTGCTTCTTCATAGGTCTTGGCGCGGACGACCGAGAGAACCGGACCGAAGATCTCGGTCTTGTAGATGTCCATGTCCGGCGTCACGTTGTCGAACAGGCAGCCGCCGACGAAATAGCCGTTTTCATAGCCCTGCAGTTTGAAGTCCCGGCCATCGACCACAAGCTTTGCACCTGCTTCGACGCCGCTGTCGATGAGGCCCAGAATGCGATCGCGCGCTTCCTTGGTAACAACAGGTCCAAGGTCTGCCTTGTCATCGGTGTAAGGACCGATGCGAAGGCTTTCCACCATGGGAGCGAGCTTCTCGATGAGGCGGTTCGCCGTATCTTCGCCCACGGGCACAGCGACGGAGATTGCCATGCAACGCTCGCCGGCGGAGCCATAGCCCGCACCCATCAGTGCGTTTGCAGCCTGATCAAGATCGGCATCCGGCATGATGATCATATGGTTCTTGGCACCGCCGAAGCACTGCGCGCGCTTGCCGTTCATGGCCGCCGTTCCGTAGACATAGCGAGCGATCGGCGTAGAACCGACGAAGGAAACGGCGCCGATATCCGGATGCGTCAGGATGCCATCGACAGCCGACTTGTCGCCGTTTACGACGTTGAGAATGCCTTCCGGCAAACCGGCCTCGATCATCAGTTCGGCCAGACGGATCGGAACGGAAGGATCACGCTCGGATGGCTTCAGAATGAAGGCGTTGCCGCAGGCGATTGCCGGCGCAAACATCCACATCGGGATCATGGCCGGGAAATTGAACGGCGTAATGCCGGCACCCACGCCGACAGCCTGACGGATCGAATACATATCGATGTTCGGACCAGCGCCTTCGGTGAACTCGCTCTTGGACAGATGCGGGATACCGATGACGAATTCGCAGACTTCCAGCCCGCGAACGATATCGCCCTTGGCATCTTCGATTGTCTTGCCATGCTCACGCGACAGCATTTCGGCGAGCGAATCCATGTTGTCATTCAGCAATTGAACGAACTTCATGAAAACGCGTGCGCGGCGTTGCGGGTTCATGGCAGCCCATTTCGGCTGTGCAGCCTTGGCGCTGGCAACAGCAGCGTTCAGCTCTTCCTGGCTGGCAAGAGCGACTTCACCCTGCACTTCGCCTGTCGCCGGATTAAAGATGCCCTGCTTGCGACCCGATGTACCGGCGACCTTCTTGCCGTCGATGAAATGTCCGATTTGATACATGGTGTTCCTCCAGTGTTGTGGCCGCAGTATGCGCTTTCATTTGCACAAGACAACACCATGATTTACGCATCCATTGTGCAAATTTTATAGTGCGAGGCAGGCAAAATGGACTGGGATAATGTTCGCATCTTTCTCGCCGTGGCTCGGGAAGGCCAGTTGCTTTCGGCATCTCGAAGGCTCGGACTCAATCATGCAACGCTCGGACGACGCATCAATGCGCTTGAAGAAGAGCTGCGGACACGGCTTCTGATCCGCAAGCCCAGTGGATGCGATCTGACGGCAGAAGGCCATGCCTTTTTCGCGACGGCTGAGCGCATGGAGGCCGAGATGCTGGCGGCGCAGGCACGAGCGGGTAAAGTCGATGCACCGATCGAGGGGATCGTGAGGATCGGCGCTCCGGACGGCTTTGGCGTCTCTTTCCTGGCGCCACGGCTAGGCCCTCTGATGAGACGGCATCCGAACCTGCGCATCCAACTGGTGCCCGTTCCGCGCTCCTTCTCGCTGTCTTCGCGAGAGGCGGATATTGCCATTACCGTCGAGCAACCCTCACAGGGGCGACTGATCTGCGCCCGCCTGACCGATTACACGCTCGGACTATATGCATCCGAGGATTATCTCAGGCGGCACGACGCACCGCGCGATGTTGAAGATCTGCGGCATCATGCCAGGATCGGTTATGTGGAAGATCTGATCTTTTCCCCGTCGCTGAATTTTACCGGTGAAATCATGCGCGACTGGGATGCCCGTTTCGAGATTTCCAGCGCGATCGGTCAGACGGAGGCGGTGCGATCAGGTGCTGGTATTGGCATCCTGCACGATTACATCGCAAGCCAGGTGCCGGAACTGCGCCGTATTCTTCCGGCCATTTCAATTCGTCGCGCCTACTGGACCAATTATCACGAGAGCCTGCGTGACATGGCACGTATCAGGACCGTCGTTTCGTTTCTGCAGGAGATCGTCGGGCAAAACAGATCACGTTTCGTCACCGAATAAAAACTTCAGTCATAAGGGAAAAATGGTACGGTTGGGGGGTCTCGAACCTCCGACCTCAGGTGCCACAAACCTGCGCTCTAACCAACTGAGCTACAACCGCACATCAGGCTGCGGACCGTTCGATCCGCTGCTCTGCGGCGTGACATAAGGGGATTGCGTTGTTTTTGCAAGCCCTTCTTTTGTCTCGCATGCAAAAATGGCCGGACACGAATGTCCGGCCTATCCTTGGGAGGATATGAATATCAGGCAGTCTTGAAGGTAGAGAGCGCCTTTTCAGCCGCTTCCTTGGCAGGCCGGGACACCTCTTCCGAGGCCTTGCGCGCTGTTTCCTGCAAAGCCTTGGCCTGCTCGACAGCCACTTCTGCCTGCTTGCGGATGAAGGCCGTCTGAAGCTCGATGAGCTGCGCTACGGACTTCACACCAAGAAGCGACTCCAGATGTGTCAGCGACAGTTCGGTGTTCGTGCGCAGCGCGTCCACAGCCTTCAGGCCGATTTCCACAGAAGCCGACTGTGCGGTCTGAAGCGTCGCTTCAACAACCTTCGTGGCTTCTTCAGCAGCGTCCTTGACCTTGGTGAAGGCTTCGCGGGACTGTGTTGCGCCCTTCTCGGCGAATTCACGGAAGCTGTCTGTCAGCTTGCTCGGATCGAAGGTCGAGAACGAGAAAATGTCATCAGTTCTGTATGCCATGTGATCTGTCCTTTTTTCGGTGAGCCCCAATCATGAAAGCTCCATGACCTCCCATATAGATCATTCCGTTGTGCGTTGCAATATTTTTGTGCGCTGCACAATAAGATTTTACAGGTTAACCCTGTTCAGGTTTTATTCTCCTGACCACATGGACGCCCGAGGGCTGGGAAGTTACTAACAATGTGTTAATCTACCGTCTTAACAAATGGTGACGGTCCCGGTGCAAGGAAGCTTCATGTCCTCTGTACAGTACCCATTCATTGATCTTGCCGTGCACGAGCGCGTGAGGCTGAACTATGCCGCGGGCAAAGCGGTGATCATCTTTTCGGCTGAGATGGATGAGGTGATCTGGGCCAATGGGGCCGGGGCTCAGCTTTTCGGTCAGGCCAGCATCTATGATCTGATCGAACAGGGGCCACCTGCAACAGAGCTCACCTTCAGGCAGGCCAAGGCCAGCGCACGCCCCTTGCAGAACACCGGAGACACGCGCAGTTTTCTCATTCGCATGACTGCGGGTTTTGACCGGGTGACTGTACAGGCGAATCTGGAACTCATTTCCCTTCCGAACGGCGAACATGCCGTGCTTCTCGCCGTACCGGCCGGCGAGGCGCAACCGGCAAGCCTGACCAGCGCGAGCCAGATGCTGCAGGGCTTTGATGACCCCTCTACCCATATGGCCGTTCTGGACCATCAGGGAGACGTGATCACCGCCTCTTCCGGCTTTTCCGGGCTTGCCTTGTCTTCCCAGACGATACAGTTGCTGGTGAGGCTTGCTGGGTCCGGACCAGACCGACTTATCAAACGCGCCGTACCGACCGATTTCGGAAGCCTGCCGACAGCCATCGCGCGCTTGAGCGATGAGCCAGCTCTTTACCTTGTGATGCTTGTTCAACCCTCCCTAACCGTCGAAGAGGTTGAAGCAGAGACTGGGGTCGCGGAAGATTTTATCGCGGATCAACCGATCGTCAGCGTCAATGTCGCGGACGCTACTTTCGAGACTGCACTTGATGCGGTGACATCCATTGACGACATGGAGGAAGAACTCGACGAGGATCCGGACTTCGTTTCGCAGGGCGATGAAGATCACGCAGACCATGCAGAGATCGTTGACGAGACGGAGACGTCCGCAGCTGTGATCGAGCCTGTAAAGGAGACCGTCGCAAACAGCGCGCTTGTTCCTCAACCCAACGATCCGGAGAGCTCAGCGGCAGAGCCAGCATCTCCGCACCGGCCCGTGCGCCGTGAGACCCGCGCCACACGTTTTGTCTGGAAAATCGATGCCGATGGCTATTTCAGCGAAATCTCGCCGGAACTTGCCGCATCTGTTGGGCCGCACGCCGCAGAAATCGTCGGCCTTTCCTTCACGGACGTGGCTGCCTTGTTCAATCTCGATCCGGAAGGAAAGATTGCCGAATTGCTGAACCGGCGTGACACCTGGTCCGGCAAGACGATCTGGTGGCCTGTGGAGGGTACCTCAGCGGTCGTGCCCATCGATTTGGCCGCGCTTCCAACTTATTCGCGCAATCGGGAATTCGATGGCTTCCGGGGTTTTGGCATCATCCGGCTTGCGGATGCGGAAGAGGATGAGCACGCAATCGGCCTGACTTTCCTGGAAACCGTTTCGGATCCGGTGATTGCGGAGGATAAACCCCAGGTCGAGAGCGTAGTCGAGGAAGCACAGAACGATGCGGACGGCGATGGCATTGATGTGACACCGGTTGTCGTGCCGATGGAATCAGAAGCTGCCCCAGCTGAGACAACAGACGTTGACACCGTGCCGCAGTCCGATGACGCCGCTTTTCAAATGGCAAGCGATGAACGGAGTGATGCGGATGCATCGCAACCCATTGCAGAGACGACGGACGAAAGCACGGACACCGATGACGTGGTAACGGAGGAAGAGGTCGAGGCCTATTATGTCGAGCTCGACGAGTGGGTTCCAGAGGAAGGCGACGAGAGCGCTACACCGACTGACGCGCCTGCTGCGATCAATACCCCGATCCCCCTGCCCGCCTTTGAAAAGCCCGTTCTGCGCATCATCGAAAATCCGGGCCTGCGTTATTCCGATAAGGTTATCCGTTTTGACGAACGGCGGAGCAATCTGCAGGATGGCCTGACGGCGGGCGAACAGGCGGCGTTTCGCGAGATCGCCCGGAAGTTGGACGCCTTTCGTCGCGGTGAGGATCCGAAGGCGGAGAAGCCGAAATTAACGGCGGAGGAACAACAGGATCGGCGACCGAACGACGTGCAGGCAATGGACGCTCCCGAGACGGAGGCAGATGGCGAAGTTGCGCCGATTGTTGCTCCTCCGGCCGCATCCTTTGCGCCCCGCTCGCTGCTCGAAGCTGACGAGGACCAGGCTCTGGATGCCGGAACGGCTCAGCCAGAAGAAACCGGCACGGACAACCTTCCGGAGCCTGTCGCATCCGATCTCGAATCAGATGATGAGGCTGATCTCGACGAGCAGGCAGAAGAAAATGACGCGCCCAAGGATGGCGAGACCGCTGCCGAAGACGACCGGATCTCGCTTGCGGAAGCCTATGCACAAGCCATTCCCTTGCGTCCCCGGCCTGAATTGACAGCCGAGATCATCGATCAGATGCCTGTCGCTCTGCTTGTCCATAGCGGCGACACCCTTATCCACGCCAACCCGGAGTTCCTGCGCCTCACGGGCTATGCGGGTCTCGAGGATCTTAACGCCGTTGGCGGTCTTGATGCGCTTTTGCAGCGTCAGGATCTCGACGATAAAACGCACGAAGCTGGCGGCATGGTTGTTGTTCGCGAGGATGATTCCATCGTTCCCGTGACGGCGCGGTTGCAATCTGTTCGCTACGATGGCGCAACGGCTCTCATTCTTGCCTTGATGCCGAGCCAGGCCACTGTGGAGGTGACAGAGCCTTCCACAGACGCGGCACCGGACCTGTCAGCGGAGGCGTTTGAAGCGCAGGCGCGGCAGGCAGGCGAGATTTCCCGTCTGCAGGTCGAAGTCGAGGAATTGCGGGCGATCCTGGATACTGCGACGGACGGCGTCGTTCTGATTGGCGCCGACGGTACGATCCGTTCCATGAACCGGGCTGCCAATGCGTTGTTCAACTACGATAACGAGCAGACCAGCGGAAGACCCTTCGTCATGCTGTTTGCCCATGAGAGCCAGAAATCCGTTCTCGATTACCTGCATGGTCTCAGCAGCCACGGCGTCGTCAGCCTGTTGAACGATGGGCGCGAAGTGATCGGCCGCGAGGCAGGCGGCGGCTTCGTGCCACTGTTCATGACGATCGGCAAGCTGACGTCCTCCAACGGCTATTGCGCGGTGATCCGTGACATCACCCAGTGGAAGCGCACCGAAGACGAACTTCGCAGCGCAAAGCGTGCGGCTGAAACGGCCAATGCCCATAAAAGTGACTTTCTCGCCCATGTCAGCCACGAGATCCGGACACCGCTCAATGCTATTATCGGCTTCGCCGACATGATGGCGACCGAGCGCCTCGGCCCAATCGGACATGCGCGCTATATCGAATACGCCAATGATATCGGCCGGTCCGGTCGCCATGTTCTCGACATCGTCAACGATCTCCTGGATATTTCCAAGATCGAGGCAGGCGAGATGGAACTGGATTTCGTTTCCGTTGGGCTCAACGAGACGATTGCTGAAGCTGTTTCGCTTGTTCAGCCGCAGGCAAATACCCAGCGCGTCATTATTCGCACGGCGCTCAGCCATTCGGTGCCGCCAGTGGTGGCAGATCTTCGCTCGGTCAAGCAGATCGCCCTCAACATCCTGTCCAACGCCATTCGCTTCACGCCATCCGGGGGACAGATCGTGGTCTCCACGTCCTATGAAGCCAATGGCAGCGTGGTGCTGCGGGTGCGCGACACGGGCATCGGGATGACACGCTCCGAACTCGAGCTGGCAATGAAGCCGTTCCGACAGGTGGCTAGCGCTTCGCGAAAGCGTGGCGACGGAACTGGACTAGGTCTGCCTCTGACTAAGGCTATGGTAGACGCCAATCGCGCCGTGTTTACCATCCATTCGGCACCAAACGAGGGAACCCTGGTTGAGATTACCTTTCCATCGCCGCGTGTGCTGGCAAATTGAACGGATCGCGTGGGACGGCATTCCGATTCCTGATGTCTTGATGTAGAGGGACCGGACGAACAAGGGATGCCGGTTTTGCCTCCAGCCAGTCATGATTATCCGCGCGTGGTGAAGGAAGAGACACGCTCGCTCGCCGTTCTGGCAGTGCTCATCGCACTGATATCAGCAATGCCGCTCGGCGCGGTGGTCTGGATCGCCTTTTCCGGCAGTACGGATAGCCTTTCTCATGTCTTCGTCAATGTCTTGCCAAAGGCCGCGAGCCGGACGTTTCTCCTCGTGGGCATGACCGGAGTGCTCAGTGCCCTCTTCGGTATCGCAACCGCATGGCTCGTGACGACATTCGAATTTCCATTGAGGCGCATCCTTTCGGTCGCTCTCGTCTTGCCGCTTGCGATACCCTCCTACATCGCAGCCTATACCTTCGTGGAGTTCCTGGATTACACAGGGCCTCTCCAGACCGCCCTTCGCTCGACCCTTGGCTTCAAGACGGCGAGAGACTACTGGTTTCCAGATATACGGTCACTTGGTGGCGCTGTGCTGATCCTGTCCAGCGTGCTTTACCCCTATATCTATCTCGCCTGCCGGGCGACATTCCTGATGCAGGGGCGCGCGGCAAGCGATGTAGCGCGCACGCTGGGTTCGGGGCTCTGGCGAACGCTCTGGCGGATCCAACTTCCGATGGCGAGACCGGCCATTGTGATCGGCCTGACCCTGGTTGCGATGGAAACGCTGAATGATATCGGCGCGGTTGAATATCTCGGCGTCAACACGATCACCTTCTCGATCTACGACAGCTGGCTCAACCGCGGTAGTTTGTCCGGTGCTGCACAGCTGGCACTCGTGCTACTTGCCGTTGTCATCGTTCTGATCTCCATCGAGCGGATCGCACGGCGCCGACAGCGCTTTTCCGCAAACCGGACGACATCCAGCGTGAATGACCACGTGCGGCGTCCGCTTGGCCTCGGGAGTGGCTGGCTGGCAGCTATCGCCTGTCTTCTGCCTGTTGCGCTGGGCTTCCTTCTCCCCTTCGCAATGCTGGTGCATTATGCAAGCATTCGGCTGGAGCTGCTTGCAGAACCGAAACTGATCAAGGCCTTGTGGAACAGCGTGCAGGTTTCCGGCGCCGCAGCACTGGCAACGGTGATCATCGGCTTTATGCTCGCCTACACTCACCGCAAGGACACGAGCCATTCAACCCGGTTGGCTGGCCGTATCGCGTCACTCGGCTACGGCATGCCGGGAACCGTGCTTGCGATTGGCGTCCTGTTCCCACTCGCCGCCTTCGACAACACGCTCGATGCAATCCTGCGTGCGCATCTGGGTATTTCCACAGGCCTTCTTCTGTCGGGCTCCGGCTTCGCCATTTTCTATGCATGCAGCGTGCGCTTCCTGACGATGGCGGAAGGCACAATCGATGCCGGATTCCAGAAGCTTTCGCCGCATCTCGATATGGCAGCAAGAACCCTGGGCCGCAACCGGCGGCAAACACTGCTGTTTGTTCTTCTTCCGAATATGCGACCTGCGCTTCTGACCGCCGGCCTCTTCGTGTTCGTCGAGACCATGAAGGAACTCTCGGCCACGATCCTGCTGCGCCCCTTCAACTTCAACACGCTGGCGACGCTGGTCTATGAGGACGCATCAAGAGCGCAAGTTGAAGATGCATCTGTCGCCGCCCTCATAATCGTGCTGGTCGGTCTCATTCCGGTTCTTTTTGTATCCAGAACAATGGAGCGCTAAGGATCACCGGACCGGACAAAGGCCGTAAGAACCACATTGCGCACAGAAAAAAAGGCAGCCGGAGCTGCCTTTGAGTTTAAGGTATGCTGATGGATTGTCTCCAGAGCGACCCATAATGACAATTCTCTTGCCGCCTCATGAGCCGATGCCCGATCGTCTCCGCTGCGCCTTAACAAGACATTAAAATACGACACCTTGTTATGATGGATGGATCATTGGTTCACAAGATGACAACTTCGCTCTACAATGAAACAAGATCCCATTTCGGATCATGATTTCAGGGCATCCAGATCGGAGAAGAGATCCAGCGCCTCCGGGTTGGCCAAGGCTTCCTTGTTCTTGACCGGGCGACCATGGACAACTTCCCTCACGGCAAGCTCTACGATCTTGCCGGACTTGGTGCGGGGAATATCCGTGACAGCGATGATCCTGGCAGGCACGTGGCGCGGTGTACAGCCGGTGCGGATACGGTTCTTGATGGCCGCCGCCAGATTGTCGTCGAGCGTGTAGCCATTGGCCAGACGCACGAAGAGTATGACCCGGACATCATCGTCCCAGTCCTGACCGATGCACAGCGCTTCCAGCACTTCCGGCATCTGCTCAACCTGGTTGTAGATTTCTGCAGTGCCGATGCGCACGCCACCCGGATTGAGGGTCGCATCTGAACGGCCATGAATGATAAGCCCGCCATGGCTGGTCCACTCGGCAAAGTCGCCATGGCACCAGACATTGTCGAAACGCTCGAAATAGGCGGCGCGATATTTCTTGCCGTCCGGATCGTTCCAGAACATCACCGGCATAGATGGGAAGGCTTTCGTGCAGACAAGCTCGCCCTTCTCGCCGCGCACGGATTGCCCGTCATCGTTCCAGACATCCATTGCCAGTCCAAGACCTGGCCCCTGGATCTCGCCGCGCCAGACAGGCTTGAGAGGATTGCCAAGCACGAAGCAGGACACGATGTCGGTGCCTCCAGAGATGGAAGCCAAGTGCACGTCCTTTTTTATGCCTTCGTAGACGAAGGTGAAACCCTCCGGAGACAGAGGCGATCCCGTTGAGGTGATCAGGCGCAAGGCGCTCAGATCGTGCGATTTCATCGGCTCCAGACCGCTTTTGCGGACCGCGTCGATATATTTGGCGGAAGTGCCGAATACGGCGAATTTCTCCTGTGCGGCATAGTCGAACAGCACGCTTCCGTTCGGCGCAAACGGAGACCCGTCGAAAAGGCAGAGCGTTGCACCGGCGGCGAGGCCGGAGGCCAGCCAGTTCCACATCATCCATCCGCATGTAGTATAATAGAACAGGCGGTCGCCAGGCTGGATGCCGCAGTGAAGAACATGTTCCTTCAAATGCTGCAAAAGGGTGCCACCGGCAGAGTGCACGATGCACTTCGGAACTCCAGTGGTGCCGGAGGAGAACAGGATGTAGAGCGGGTGCGAAAAGGGAAGTTGCCGGAACTCAAGCGGCTCGACCGCAAAACCTTCGACAAATTGCTCAAGCGTCCGCGCATTCGGAAAAGACCCTGCCAATGCGGCGGCATCTCCCGCATAGGGAACGATCAGAACTGGCACATTGAGTTCAGCGGCCACATCCCGCACCTTGGCAGAGACATCCTGCAGCTTGCCATTGTACCAGTAGCCGTCGCAGGTGATGAACAGCTTCGGTTCGATCTGGCCGAACCGGTCCAGCACACCTTGCGAACCAAAATCGGGCGAGCAGGACGACCAGATGGCACCGAGAGATGTTGCCGCAAGCATGCAGGCGATCGTTTCCGGAAGGTTCGGCATCATGGCTGCGACGCGATCGCCCTCGCCGATACCCATTGCCGCAAACGCCTGCTGTAGGCGCGAAACCCGACCTTTCAACTCATCCCAGCTCCAGCGATAGGATACCTTGTCCTCACCCCGGAAAATCAGGGCGTCCGCTTCACCAGATTGCTTGAGAAGATTCTGGGCGAAGTTCAGCCGCGCCTCAGGAAAAAAGCGTACCTCCAGCATACGACCGTCATCAATGAGAGCCGTTTCGCCTTTCTCTCCCTCGACGCTGCAAAAATCCCATATTGATGACCAGAACTCGCCGCGGTTTTCGACGGACCAAGACTGAAGCGCATCTATGTCCGCAAACACTGTCCCCGACCTTGAACTCAACCATGACATGTAGCGCGACAAAGGTTCAGCTTTTTTGCGCTCCTCGGTCGGAATCCATAGCGGCATTTCCTTCGTCATCAGCATCTCCCTCCAAATAGGTCACGCAGCTATAGCATGTTGCACTGCATGATAAAGACCTCGAACCGCTGTTGTTTGCAAGGCAGCAATAAATCCGGTAACCCACAAGGCAAACCACATTGCGACACAATCTAAACACGTGAAAATTCAGTCTATGTACCAGAACCTGCTCCGCACCACGCCGGTCCGAATTGCCCTTGCGGCGAGTGGGCTCGTGCTTGTCTTGCTGGTTTTGTTCCGCCTGCTTTCGCCTCTGCTTGTTTCCTCCGATCTCGTTCGTGAGCGGATGGAAAGCTCTGTCGAGGAATGGCTGGGCCATGATGTGGTGATACGGGGGGCGCCGGTCCTTAGTTTCTGGCCTCGGCCAGTCGTCAGGATCGATGACATCGCTATTCGCGAGACAGATGGGCCGGATGCGTCCGTGCTCGGTCATGTTGCCTCGCTTTCGGCACGCTTCAACATCTGGGATGCGCTGCGAGGAAAGCCGATATTCCAGGATTTTACCCTGACGGAACCACAAATCTTCCTGCGCCAGAAGGAGGATGGTTCGCTGAACTGGAGTTCGGATGGCCTTCTCGGCCAGACATTGCGCAAGACAGGCCAGGCTCAGCCTACCGCCGAGAGCCAGTTGCGGCTTGAACGCGACCCGGTGATTGGCGACATCTCGATCGTGTCGGGCTCTCTGCGAATTGAAGACCGGACCGGACGCTCTGTTCTGATCGATAAGATCGAGGGCAGCCTCGACTGGCCCCGACTCTCAAGATCCGCTCGCCTTCGAATCGATGCCATCGCGAATAAAGAGCCTGTGTCGCTGGATGTCAGCGCCGTGAATCCGCTGCTGCTGCTCGCCGGAAGGGGCAGCGAGGTGGATGCCACACTGCAGTCTTCGCTGGTAACAGCAAGCTTCAGCGGCACTGCGGATCTGCAGCGTTATGCCTTCATGTCTGGCGACCTGAAGATTTCCGTGCCCAGGGTCGCAGAGGCGGTGACATGGGGACATATCCCCGTCCACATCGCTGACCGGCTGACCAATTTCTCGCTGACGGCCAAACTGCTGACGATCGGAAACGTTCTGCGTTTCGACCAGCTTTCTGTCGCAGCGAACGGCACCAAAGGCACCGGGGTCATGGATCTGGCCATGGCGACAGGGTCCAATCCTCCCCGCCTGACCGGTACTCTCGCCTTCGATATCATTGATCTTGCGCGACTCGGACATGTGATTGCCAGCGAGGAGCAAACCATTGGCGCCGATAAAGTCAAGCGAGCCTCGCTTCTCGAACGTCAGATCGGTCTCGATGTGCGGTTTTCGGCAGCCTCGGCGACACTCGGACCCGTGACATTGGAGAATGCCGCTGTCAGCATCGTTTCGAATGCAAGCCAGACGCAAATCGAGGTTCTGGACAGCGACCTCTTCAAAGGAAGCCTGACAGGCGAACTGACCTTGCTTCAGGTTCCGGAGCTTTCCACAAAGCTGAGGATTGCCGCAAAGGATGTCGATCTTGGCAGCCTTGGAAAAGCGCTTGCCTGGTCTTCGCCCTCCATCAGCGGGACGGGGAGTTTGCAAGCCAGAATGAAGCTTTCGAAGACGCTACTACAGACCTCTCCCGACGACGTGACGGGCGATTTTCGCTTTCAGGCGAAATCGGGAAGCATTGGGGGGCTCGATCTCTCGAGGCTCATGACGCTGGCCGGGGGAACTTCGTATTTCTCCCTCCAGCAGGCAGGTCAAAGTTCCAGCAGTTTCGAAACACTGGAAGCGGTGGGCAAGATCAACGGCAGCAGCGCCGAAATCAGTTCTGCATTCATCGCTGTCGCACCCTACCGGCTCAGCCTGGCGGGTGTCATTCCCTATGAAACCCGGAGCCTGTCGCTTTCGGGCACAATCGAGAACGGAGCGACCAGCCATAGGCTGTTCATCGGCGGTGCGTGGCCGAACCCGGTCATCTGGCCCATGCATGAACAGTTTGCCCCCCCCGGAACCTCAAGGCCCTAGGGGAATTCAGGTGGCCGCGCGAATGGCATCATGCTCGTCGCGGATGCGGCGCAGTTCTGTCCGTTTGGAACTGATGGATGCGCAAATCACGCCGATCGTCACGAAACCGATCAAGATCGTACAGATGGCATTGATTTCCGGCGTCACGCCCAGGCGAACCTGCGAATAGATCTTGATGGGAAGCGTGGTGGCTCCGGGCCCGGTAGTGAAGCTTGCGATCACCAGATCATCCAGCGAGAGCGTGAAGGCCAGCATCCAGCCTGAGATGATGGCCGGCGCGATGAGCGGCAGCGTGATGCGGAAGAAGGTCTTGACCGGTGGGCAGCCGAGATCCATAGCCGCCTCTTCCAGAGATCGATCGAAGGTCAGCAGGCGCGACTGTACGATGATTGCCACATAGCACATGGTGAAGGTGGTATGGGCGATCGTGACCGTCCAGAAACCGCGGTCGATGTTCATGGCCACAAAAAGAAGCAACATCGACAGACCGGTAATGACTTCCGGCATGACGAGTGGCGCATAGATCATCCCGGTAAAGGGAACACGTCCCGGGAAGCGCGGAAAGCGCACCAGCGTCAGGGCTGCAAGCGTTCCGAGGATCGTGCCGAGTGTCGCGCTCAGCATCCCGACCCGCGCTGTGACCCAGGCAGCATCCATGAGCCCCTGGTTGCTCCAAATCACCTTGTACCACTCCAGCGAAAAGCCGCCCCAGACGGTAACAAGCTTGGACGCGTTGAACGAATAGACGATGAGAATGATGATCGGGATATAGAGAAAGGCGAAGCACAGCGTCAGGACGGTGCTGTCGAAGCGGGACGGTTTCATGTCACGTCACCTTCCGCTGCTGGTTCTGGAAGATGACGATGGGAACGACCAGCGCAAGCAGCAGCAGAACGGCAACGGCCGACGCAAGAGGCCAATCGCGGTTGCCGAAGAACTCGGTCCAGAGCGTCTTGCCGATCATCAGAGTGCTCGCACCGCCCAGAAGATCGGGGATCACGAATTCGCCGGTGATCGGAATGAAGCAGATCATGGAACCTGCGATGACACCCGGCAACGACAGCGGAAACGTGATGCGCCAGAACGCTTTCCAGGGCGGGCACCCAAGGTCGCTTGCTGCCTCCAGAAGCGTGCCATCCATTTTTTCCAGCGCCGCGTAAAGCGGAAGGACCATGAAGGGCAGATAGGAATAAACGATGCCGATGAAGACCGCCCAATCGGTGCGATAGATTTGTACCTGATCGTCCGGCCCCAAAATGTGGAGCGTCTGAAGCAGAAGCGTCAGCAGGCCCTCCGGTTTCAGGATGCCGATCCAGGCATAGACGCGAATAAGAAAGGAGGTCCAGAAGGGCAAAATGACCAGCATCATCAGCGTTGGCCGGATGGTGCTGGGTGCCCGCGCCATGGCCAGCGCCATGGGATAGCCGATCAGCAGAAGCAGGAGCGTCGAGATGAAGGCAATACGCAGGGAGGAGAGATAGGCATCGAGATAGAGCGGGTCCTCGGCCAGGAAGCTGTAGTTATCGAGATCCAGCCCGCCGAAAAACGAGCCGATATCACCAAAGCCTTGGAATACCGGCGTATAGGGCGGCATGGCAATGGCCGTATCCGACAGAGATATCTTCAAAATGATGAAGAAGGGCGCGGCAAAGAACAGCACAAGCCAGATGTAGGGTATGGCCACGACGAGCCAGCGGGCGGGACTACGATGGGTCGGGGCTGAAATCTCTGCCATGGCTTCACCCCTAGCGCGTCAAGACGAGGCCAGCATCAAGCGGCCAGGTAAGCCAGACAATGTCGCCGAAGGTAATGGGCCGATCGACGAGACGCAACACATTGGCCTGCGCCGCACGAACGACACGCCCATCGACAAGCTTGACGAGGAAGACGGAAAAATCTCCCAGATAGCCGATATCCCAGACCTCGCCATGGACGGCATTGATATGGACATCCGCGGGCTGATTCAACGAGATGCGTACCTTTTCAGGCCTTATGGCGAAGGCGACGGATGTGCCCGCAGCAGCTGCGCATTCCTGCTCCACGGCGATGGAAACGCCTTGGCTATCCAGTCTGACGACCGGTGGATGACCTGGCTGCAGGACCTCACCCGTGTTTGCCACAACGGCACACTCCAGAATGTTGATATCGCCAATGAACTCGGCGACATAGCGGGTGTTCGGCGCCTCATAGATTTCGGCGGGCGTCGCAACCTGCATCACGACGCCCTTGTCCATCACCGCAATCCGATCGGATACGGTCATTGCCTCTTCCTGATCGTGGGTGACGATCAGGAATGTCAGTCCGAGCGTATGCTGGATATCCATCAGTTCGAACTGCGTTTCCTCGCGTAGCTTCCGGTCGAGAGCACCCAACGGCTCGTCCAGCAGCAGAACCTTCGGGCGCTTGGCAAGCGAGCGCGCCAGCGCAACACGCTGGCGCTGTCCGCCGGAAAGCTGTGCGGGCTTGCGCTTGGCAAACGCTTCCAGCTTCACCAGCTTCAGCATCTCATCGACACGCGCCGAAATTTCGCCCTTCGGCAAGCCATCCTGCTCCAGGCCGAACGCGATGTTCTTCTCGACCGTCATATGCGGGAAGAGCGCATAGCTCTGAAACATCATATTGGTCGGGCGCTTGTAGGGTGGCGTGTTGGCGAGATCCCTGCCCTGCAACAGGATGCGGCCCTCGGTTGGCGCCTCAAAGCCCGCGAGCATGCGCATCAGCGTGGTCTTGCCGCAGCCTGACGGCCCCAGGAGCGAGAAGAATTCCCGCTCATAGATGTCGAGCGAGAGGTTATCGACCGCGACGAAATCGCCGTAACGCTTGGTGATGTTCTCAAAGCGGATGAAGGGCACTGCATGCGGCTCGGTCCAGGGAGAGAATTTGCGCTTTACCGGTCCCAAAGATCTGGCCATGCCTGAGCCCCTGCTTCACCCAAAAGTTTCACATTGCCGGAACCTCCGGCAATGTGTTCGTTCAAAGCTTATTTGCCGGTCTTGATCGACGTCCACTCGCGGTTCAGGACGCGCTGGGCCTTGGGATCGTAGGGCGAGATGGTGAAGAGCTTTCCGAGCGTCGCCTCGTTCGGATAGACCGACGGGTTCTTGGCGACGGATTCGTCGATGAACTTCTGCGAGGCGAGGTTGCCGTTGGCGTATTGAACGAAGTTTGATGCCTTGGCGATCACCTCCGGCTTCATGAGGTAGTTGATGAAGGCATGCGCTTCCTCGACATGCTTGGCATCTGCCGGGATCGCCAGATTGTCGAACCACATGTAGGTGCCTTCCTTCGGGATCACGTACTTCACCTTCACGCCGTTCTTGGCTTCAACAGCGCGCTTCTTTGCCTGGAGAATATCTCCCGACCAGCCGATGGTGATGCAGGTATCTCCGTTCGCCAGTTCATCGATATAGGCAGAAGAGTTGAAGCTCTTCACATAGGGGCGGATCTTCCTGAAGACCTCGCCACCGGCGACCAGATCGGCTGAGGCCTTGCTGTCCGCATTCCTGCCGAGATAGTTCATGGCAATTGCAAAGGTTTCGTCGGACGCATCCAAAATATTGATGCCACAGGCTTTCAGCTTCTTGGCGTTTTCCGGCTTGAAGAGAACATCCCAGCTGTCGATCGGGACATCACCGAGAGCCGCCTTTACCTTGTCGACATTATAGCCGATGCCGGTGGTGCCCCACATATAGTTGACGGCAAACTGATTGCCGGGATCATACTTCGCCAGGCGCTCCATGACCTGCGGCCACATGTTGGAGAGGTTCGGCAGCTTGGACTTGTCCAGCTTCTGGAAGACGCCGGCGCTGATCTGGCGGGCAAGGAACGGCCCGGTGGGCACCACGACATCGTAACCCGAGCCGCCTGCCAGAAGCTTTGTCTCGACGATCTCGTTATTGTCGAAGACGTCATAGACAACCTTGATGCCAGTTTCCTTGGTGAAGTCCTCCAGGATCGATTCATCGATATAGTCGGACCAGTTGTAGACATGAACCACACGTTCCTGCGCCAATGCCATGGTCGGGAGGGCGGAGGTCGTGAGGATTGTCGTCGCCAAAGCGGCGCCGACAGCGACGATGCGCAAGGTGGTCTGTCTCATAACAACTCCTCTTCCAATCTTCTCCGGCTTCGCGTCGAACGCACCCCGGAATTTGTACGTCGTTTCAGAAGAGTAGAAAGGAAAAAGGTGTGCCACAAGCCTAAATGTTCGGCAGCGCACAAGGCTTGTTCAAATTGACACTATTGGAAGTCATAGGCACTCAGCCCGGTCACCATCTCGTCCAGCCCGAGCGGACGCGTGACCGGAGGCTCTGCCCGGGACAGACAGCCCTGCCGCTCGCAGAGACGGCACGCGGTTCCCGTGAGAACACGTGCCGCAGGCATGTCCGCCGCCTGTCGATAGATGATGTCAGCGCTGGCTTCCAGCTCGCAACCGAGCAGCAACGCCGTCCGGCGAAGCCTTTCGCCATAGGCCGCGTGCGGACCGTCGATGGTTCGGCAGATCGTCAGGAATCGCGTTGCATCCGGCATCTCCACGCAGTCCACCAGAATTTGACCGGGTTGGGAAAAGGCAAGGTGATGACCGAGCTTCGGACAGTTGCCGCCGAATCTGGCTTTCGGAAAGCCCTGTACGCCCGCGCGACGCAGATGGTTTCCCGCATGATCCACTTCCATGATGAAAAACGGCGGCACCGCACTGCCGGGTCTACCGAGCATGGACAGGCGAAATGCCGCCTGCTCGAAAGACACATCGAACCGCGCCGCCAGAGTTTCTACGTCGAAACGTGCGCGCTGTGCCGCCGCCAGAAAGGTACCGTAAGGCATCATCAGTGCCAGCGCGCCGAGCCGTGCCAGCTCGAAACGGGCAATTCGCTGCGCCTCTGCACCTGGCAACGTAAGATCCTGAAGCTCCTGAGCAATCTCTTCCCGCAGGGCCAGCAAGGCTACCTCCTGCGCCACTTCGCGACGACGCTCCGCAAGAGAAAGCCGCTCCGAAAGGAACAGCCGCATCGAATGCCGATCATAGCGGCGCCTCAACATCGGCATGGCGTGCACGGGCAAGATGCGCACCGAGATGCCGTGACTGCTCTTCAGCCACGCCTTCAATTGACCGGCCGGATCATCCGCTGAAGGAAGAGAGGCCAGGAACGCTTCCGCAGCCTCCTCGATCCGCGCGAAGAAACTGGAGCGTCCCTCGAGCTTTTCCCGCACGAGATCAATCGGCAATCTGGTTCCGGAGATAGATGTCTCATGGCCTTCACGTGCCAGGATTTCCGCGAGATCAGAAAGTCTGACCGCCTGCTCCCGATAGGCGCGATACAGTTTCAGGATGCCGCCTGCCGCATTCGGAGCCCCTTCGGCGAGATCGACCAGTTCCTGATCGCCGGGAATTTCGCCCGCCAGCAGCGGATCGGCAAAGACTTCCCGCAACTGAGCCGTTGCACCACCACCTTCGGCCTGCAACTGCTCCAGATCGACCTTGTAGACGGACGCCAGCCTGAGCAGCAATTGAACCGTCAAGGGCCGCTGATTTCGCTCGATGAGGTTCAAGTAGGATGGCGAAATGCCGAGCCCCTCCGCCATGGCCGTCTGGGTCAGATCCAGACTCTGTCGCAAGCGCCGCACTTTGGGTCCTGCAAAAATCTTGCGCTCAACCATGTCACATCCTTTGACAATCGCCAACAGAAGGAGAATTTACAATTTTGACAAGTTTACAATCCGATTTGTAAATTGCAACACATCCTAACCTCTTTCATCATGCTGATTTTGCTTATTTTCTAGCGTCATTTCGCAATGCAATGTAAATCTTCTCTCATCGAAGCGCAGCGAAGGCCTTCATCCTTAGCTGCGGAAACATATCGGGAGAGAGCATCATGACAGAGTTTTACAATCTCGTTCCAACCGCACCCAAAGGCCGCTTTGACGGCATCGAGCGTCCGTACACGGCAGACGATGTGAAGCGTCTGCGCGGCTCGGTCGAGATCAAGTATTCGCTGGCAGAGCGTGGCGCGATCCGTCTGTGGGAGTTGCTCGACCGCGAAGACTTCGTCAATGCGCTCGGCGCACTGTCGGGCAATCAGGCCATGCAGATGGTTCGCGCAGGATTGAAGGCCATTTACCTCTCTGGCTGGCAGGTAGCGGCAGATGCCAACACGGCTTCTGCCATGTATCCGGACCAATCGCTCTACCCGGCCAATGCGGCGCCGGAGCTTGCCAAGCGCATCAACCGCACCCTGCAGCGGGCAGACCAGATCGAGACCGCCGAAGGCAAGGGTCTCTCTGTCGAGACCTGGTTCGCACCCATCGTTGCCGATGCGGAAGCCGGCTTTGGCGGACCCTTGAACGCTTTCGAAATCATGAAGGCCTTCATTGAAGCCGGTGCCGCAGGCGTACATTTCGAGGATCAGCTGGCTTCGGAAAAGAAGTGCGGCCATCTGGGCGGCAAGGTTCTGATCCCGACCGCTGCGCATATCCGCAACCTGAACGCTGCACGCCTGGCAGCCGACATCATGGGCGTTCCCACGTTGATCGTAGCGCGAACCGATGCGGAAGCGGCAAAACTGCTGACATCCGACATCGACGAGCGGGACCGTCCCTTCGTGGATTACAATGCCGGACGCACATCCGAAGGTTTCTATCAGGTCAAGAACGGCATCGAGCCCTGCATCGCTCGCGCCATCGCCTATGCGCCTCATTGCGATCTGATCTGGATGGAGACCGGCAAGCCTGATCTCGAACAGGCGCGCAAGTTTGCCGAAGCCGTGCACAAGGCGCATCCGGGCAAGAAGCTTGCCTACAACTGCTCGCCATCGTTTAACTGGAAGAAAAATCTCGACGATGCGACCATTGCGAAGTTCCAGCGCGAGCTGGGCGCCATGGGCTACAAGTTCCAGTTCATCACGCTGGCTGGCTTCCATCAGTTGAACTACGGCATGTTCGAACTGGCGCGCGGCTACAAGGAGCGCCAGATGGCGGCCTATTCGGAGCTGCAAGAGGCGGAATTTGCCGCCGAGATCAATGGCTACACAGCCACGAAGCATCAACGCGAAGTGGGTACCGGCTATTTCGATGCCGTCTCGCTTGCCATCAGCGGTGGCCAGTCCTCCACGACAGCGATGAAGGAATCGACCGAGCATGAGCAGTTCCGCCCTGCAGCGGAGTGAGCTCACGAAGCCTCGCCCTCCCCAACCTGACCTCAAGGGCGAGGCTTCAATCCAATCTGAAAGTATTCAAGAACCCCCAACACAAGAGGAGAAATGCCATGACACCCCAGACCCGAGTCAAGGAACGCGCCGAAGAACAGGCGACATCCATGAGCGCCGACCAGCAATCCGCCATCCGCATACTTGCAAACGAACTGCACCGGCTGAACCACGCCGTGATGAAAGCGGTAGAGGCAGGCGTTTCGGTTGAGCTTGTCCGCTCAGCCCGCCACCATGGCGGAAACGGTAACTGGGGCGACCTCATGACACCGGTTGTCGTTGCTCAGCCTCGGTAGAGCCTATACGACATCAGACACAACAAAGGGCGGGTCTGGACGATCCGCCCTTTTTGTAACCTTTCAGGTGAGAACGGGCGGAGCGGCACCATACGGCGACTGTCTCGCCAAAGCAGAATTGCTGCGCACGTTCTTTGAAAACAGCGACTTGCGCTGCACGCAAGGCGCTTTTCCGGTTGGTCTCACCCAAGAAACCGGGCTGAGAATTCCTATCAAAGAGACAAGCAGAGAAGTGCCAGACTAGCAAAACCGGACACTGCGAGAAGACGGAGGCGGAATTGCGCCTGGTCCTTTGCGATGGTGAGAGCGATGGCACGTGCACGTTGTTTCTGCATGGCATGATCCTCTGACTGATACGCTACGCTCGATTGGTCTCGAGCTGCGTGATGGCTTACGTACCAACTAACGCAGGAGATCAGCATGGGACACGAGACTTAACAACTCCTGAAGGTACGGGGAGAGGCGATTGTCTCTGATGCGCACATAGTAAAGAACCTCCCAACTTTACGCCGGGAGGTTCAAGGCTACATCTCAAGGACGATGGCAGAAAATCGTTTCCGCATGTACCTGAAACAAGGAAACGGCCCGTTTCGTAGACTTCCACGCATTTCCGGACGGAAAACCGGAAGCCACTTTTCCTGGAAATGCTCTTGATTCCACGCATTTCCGGACGGAAAACCGGAAGCCACTTTTCCTGGAAATGCTCTATGCCGCCCGATGCCTGCCGTAACCGTGCTGGACCGTAGCCTGAGAAGCGACCTTGAACTGCTGCAGCAGTTCGACCAGTTGATCTGCCTCGTCTGCAAGCTGACGGCTGGCGGCACTGGTTTCTTCCACCATGGCCGCGTTCTGCTGGGTCAGCTGGTCCATCTGGTTCACGGCACCGTTGACTTCCTGCAGAGCCGAAGACTGATCACGCGACGCATGCGCAATGCTTTCGACCTGCTGCGCGATACGCGTGACCTGATCGCCGATCGTCTCCAAAGCCTGTCCCGTCTGCTGGACAAGATCAGACCCCTTGTCCACTTCGATCGTCGAAGCGGTGATCAATTCCTTGATCTCCTTGGCTGCACCCGCAGAACGCTGCGCCAGTTCGCGCACTTCCTGGGCAACCACAGCAAAGCCCTTTCCGGCTTCTCCTGCGCGTGCAGCTTCCACACCGGCATTCAGCGCCAGCAGGTTTGTCTGGAAGGCAATCGCATCGATGACTTCCGTGATCTGACCGATTTTTTGCGAAGCACCTTCGATGCGCTGCATCGCTGATACGGCATTGCGAACGATGATCAGCGATCCATCCGTATTGCGACGCGTGTCATCAACGATGGCATGTGCCTCGCGCGCCCGGTCGGCTGCGGAGCGAACATTCGAGGTTACCTCGCTGACGGCTGCCGCAGTCTGCTCCAACGAAGCAGCCTGCGTTTCAGTGCGCCGCGACAGGTCGTCAGTCGATTGCGACATCTGTCGGACATTACCCTGAATGGCGACAACATTTTCCTGAATGAGACCGATGGTATCCTGCAGGCGCGTCAACGACTTGTTGAAATCGACACGCAGCTGTTCCAGTCGCCCCACAAACGGCGTGTCGATCGTGGAGGACACATCTCCTGCAGCCAGCCTTTCCAGACCCTGGGCGAGCGCACCGACTGCGAACTGGATCTGACGGTCGGCCTCCTGCTTCTCAAGCTCATTGCGGCGGCGCTCTTCATCTGCTGCCGCGCGCTCCTGCTCGCCGGCGGTTTCGATACGAACCTTCTCTTGTGCGTTTTCCTTGAAAACACCGAGAGCACGGGCCATATCGCCGATCTCATCACGGCGCTGCTCGCCTTCGATAGAAGTCTCGAGATCACCCGATGCAAGGCGGCGCATGGCAGCAGAGATCGCGAGGATCGGCCCCTTGAAGGTAAAGACAAGCCCGATACCCGCAAAGATAGCCACCAGGATACCCAGCATCATGGCTGTCACAGAAATCTGATTGGCCTTGTCGCGCTCGGCGCCAGCTGCATCCCGCTGTGCCGCGGCGAAGCGCGTCAATGTCGTCCAGATGCGATCTATGTCTGCCGCAGCGGCTTTAAATTCGGCAGCACGTTTCGTGGAAATTTCCAGAAGCGAGCTCGCGTCTTTATCCATGGTCGCCGAAATCGGCAGCATGGCAGCCGCACGCTGGCGGACCTGCTCCGACGAATTCTTGTCCGTCTCAAGCACGCCGACAGGAATTTCAAGCGTCATCAATGCATCCTGCAATTCCCGCAAACCGTCTGCGCTGGGCTTGGCAACATATTGCGCGGATTTGAGCTCAACAGCTCGGATGGCATCGAAGATCTGGCGGGTCGTCGCCAGGAACTGGGTGGCGCGTGCAATCGGCTCATCCAGCTGACCAAAAACCTCCATCGCCTGACGGGCCTTCAGCGTCGAGATACCCTGAAGACGGATGGAAAACGGGCGCATCAAATTGACAATGCGATCGATGCTATCCACCGTCGTTTCACTGGGCGTCGGAACCGCCATAAGATCCCGGATCTGCTTCAGGTTGTCCGTCAACTGGCCAGCCAGAGCCTGCTGCTCCGGCGGCAGCGATTCTGCGATGGAAGTAACAGCCGAGGCAAATTCGCCGATCTGCTCCTTCAGAACATCCATTTTCTCCTGGGGAACGGTCTTTCCATTAAAGTCGGCAACCAGCTTTGCAATGACATTGGCGCCGCGCGTCAGCTTCTCGGCATCACGCAGAAGCGACTTTGCCTTGGTTTCATCGGAGGCAAGGTTTTCGCGCGCGCTCGTCGCATAATTGAGCAAGTCCGTCTGGCTGCGCACCAAAGTGGCAAGGCCACTGTCGAGGCTCTGACGGACCGACCTTTCCTGCTGATACTGCGTCCAAAGCTGATCGACCCGTGAGCCGATAGCATCCGTTCCCTTCACCGCGCTTTCGATTTCCGCCAGGCTCTCATCGGAATTGGCGCCTGAACGGACGGATTTCAAAAGGCTCGACTGCATGTCGATCTGTTTCTTCAGGTTGGAGCGGGCCTCTTCCGTTGTATTCTGGAGGAAGGAACCCATGCCGGAATAGACATCCTTAAAGCCGCTGAGCGACTGAAGCACCGAATTAGACATATCCATGCGCGACTGCAGCAGGCTCGACGCGTACAGACCAGAAAGGCCAACCGCGGAGATGCTGACAACGAAAGGAACGATGAAGGCAATGACCTTTGTCTGAATTTTGAAACGTGCGAGCATGCGATCAATCATCATGCTTTTCCCCTTGAATTCTTGTCGCTGATCCAGCGCTTCCGGTCTCAGTCGGACCGTTCTCCCAAGTTCTCGCACCCAGCAATGAACGAAAAATAAACAAAGCAGGAATCGGATTTAAATTTTAAAATTGTTAATTAGTGGTTTTCGAGAAACTAGTGCTTTTAGCAATCTCAGACTTCACAAATTCGCTAATTCACGCTCTGGCTGCATAATTCGCCAAGGCTTCGGCACAGACAAAGCCTGAGGACCAGGCCCATTGAAAATTGTAGCCACCCAGCCACCCGGTGACATCCACGGCCTCGCCGATGAAGAAGAGGCCCGGCACTGCGCGCGTCTGCATAGAACGTTGGTCAAGTTCGTTCGTATCCACCCCACCAAGCGTTACCTCTGCCGTGCGATACCCCTCAGAGCCTGCCGGGCAGATCTGCCAATTCTGGAGACTGTCGCAAACTGCCTGAAGCTTGCGGTCGCTCTGCTCGGCCATGGTTCCGGAGAACCCGTTCTCGTCGCACAGGTATTGGCCCAAGCGTTTCGGCAGAATGTCGCCAAGGACGGTCTGGATCGCCTGCTTGCCGTTGGCCTGCCTGGCATCCTTCAATCGCTGCATGATGTTCAAATCCGGACGGAGATGAAGACCGATTGTTTCACCCTCGCGCCAGTATGAAGATATCTGCAAAATGGCAGGTCCGCTCAGGCCGCGATGGGTAAACAACAGCGCCTCTTCGAAGCCGGTCTTCCCACAGGATGCCCGCGCATCGACCGCGACGCCAGACAGCGGCGCGAGCTTTTCAAGCAGCACCGGATCGAGAGTCAATGGCACCAGAGCCGGCCGGGTCTCCGTCACAGCAATACCAAACTGCTCCGCCAGTCTGTAGGCGAAGCCGGTGGCGCCCATCTTGGGAATGGACTTGCCACCCGTGGCAACGACCACGGCCTTGGCCTCAATGTCCGTCTGCTCAAGGCGAACCCGGAAACCGTCAATCGTCTTCTCGACCGCGGAGATCGTCTGCTGCAACTGCAGTTCTACCTGTCCCTTGCGCATTTCTTCGAGCAACATCCGCACGATGTCCTTGGCGCTGTCATCGCAGAACAATTGGCCGAGCGTCTTTTCGTGCCAAGGGATACGATAGGAATCGACGAGGGCAACGAAATCCTTTGCCGAGTAGCGTGCAAGCGCGGATTTGGCGAAATGCCGGTTGCCGGAAATGTAGTTTGCGGGGCTGGCGTGAATATTAGTGAAGTTGCAACGCCCGCCACCGGAGATACGGATCTTCTCGCCCGGTGAGCGCGCATGATCCAGCATCAGGACCGAGCAGCCTTTTTGACCTGCCTGCGCCGCACACATCATGCCCGCAGCGCCCGCACCCAGCACAATCACATCATACATCGGCTTCATCGCCCGCAGTCCCTTGGTCATTTCCGGCTTCTGTGTTTGTCGGAATGCCGATAAAGTCAATGCGGCCCCCTCGCCAATCATGTGGTTGCGACTATGATGTGCTGCTATCGTCAACAACGACCGGTGAATCATGCCGCCCAGAAAAAAGTCCTCTGTCCCTGGTTCAACGCGTGTACTCAAATCAGCGACAGCAAAACCTCCGTTGACCTCGCTGCGTGGCGTGGCAAGCTGGCCCGAGGCCATCGCATGGTTGAAGGCGCGCGGCATCGAGGATGTAGAATGCATCACGCCGGATCTTGCGGGCGTGCCGCGCGGCAAAATGATGCCGACATCGAAGTTCACTTCGAATACCTCGCTCGCGCTCCCGTCTGCGCTTTATCGGCATACGATTTCCGGCGAATATCCGGATGAGACGGAGAACTTTCGCTACGAACCGCGCGACAGCGACCTGAAGCTTGTGCCCGATCTTTCGACACTTTCCGTCGTTCCCTGGGAAACGGATCCGACCGCGCAGGTGATTTGCGATGTTGTTGGCACGACGGGCGAACAAGTGCCCTACACGCCGCGCAATGTGCTGAAAAACGTGCTGCGTCTTTACGAGGAAAAAGGCTGGAAAGCAGTCGTTGCGCCGGAAATCGAATTCTATCTCGTGGCAATCAACGAAGATCCGGACTATCCGCTGCATCCACCGAAAGGCAGATCTGGCCGCTCGATCGTTGGCGGTCAGGGCTACTCGATTGCCGGGATCAACGAATTCGACGAGTTGATCGACGACATCTACCATTTCTCCGAAAAACAGGGACTGGAGATCGACACGCTGATTCATGAGGATGGGCCGGCACAACTTGAAATCAACCTTCGCCACGGCGACCCCATCCAACTCGCGGATCAGGTTTTCCTCTTCAAACGCACCATTCGCGAAGCTGCGCTGAAACATGGTATTTATGCCACCTTCATGGCCAAACCCATGCAGGGGCAGCCGGGTTCTGCCATGCATATTCATCAATCTGTGGTGGACACAAAGACGGGCAAGAACATTTTCTCCAATGAGGATGGAACGCCCTCGCGCGCCTTCTTCCACTTCATAGGCGGCATGCAAAAATATGTACCCAGTTCGCTGGTGATGTTTGCTCCTTATGTAAACTCCTACCGCCGCCTGACGCCGGACATGTCCTGTCCGGTCAACAACGCCTGGGGCTATGACAACCGTACCACCGCCTTCCGCGTTCCAATTTCGGAACCGGCGGCCCGACGCGTGGAAAACCGGCTGCCAAGCTCGGACGCCAACCCCTATCTGGCTCTGGCCGCATCGCTTGCCTGCGGCTGGCTGGGTATTATGAAAGGTATTGAGCCGACCGAACCCACTTATGACTCCGCCAATGAGGGTTCAATCGAGCTACCGCGCGGCCTTTTGGAGGCTGTAGCACTTCTGGAGGGCGAGTCGGCACTGGAAGAGGTTTTCGGCGAAGAGTTCATTGGCCTCTACGCGGGTGTAAAGCGCGGCGAGTTCGAAACATTCATGCAGGTGATCAGCCCATGGGAGCGCGAATTCCTGCTCTTGAACGTTTGATGCGGGACAGGACATGAACTGGCAAAGCCCGATCGCACCTGGAATTTCCTGGTATCAGGAATGCCTTGGAGAACGGCCGGACTACCCGCCCCTTGATGGCTCCACAACCGCGGATGTCGCAATCATCGGTGGCGGCTATACAGGGCTACAGGCGGCCTACAATCTTGCCAAGCGTGGAGCATCGGTCGTTCTCATCGAGGCTTCGCGTTTCGGAGACGGCGCCTCTGGCCGAAACGGCGGCCAGCTCGGCACCGGTCAGCGGGCATGGCCGGACGAGCAGGAGGAAGAGCTTGGCTACCAGCGGGCAAAGGCCCTATTCGACATGGCCGAGAACGCCAAGCGGCACCTGCTGGAGTTTGCAGAGATCCATGGCATCGATATGGAATACATGCCCGGCCAGATGAACGTGTCGCACAAACACGCCTATGAGAAGGATTATCGGCGCTCGGCAGAGGTACTGGCGACGCGCTATAATTATCCGCATGTTCTTTTCATGGATCGCGAAGAGACAGTCGAGCGCCTCGGCTCAAGCCGTTATCACCATGGCATTCGCGACATGGGTACGGGACACATTCATCCGCTGAAACTGCTCGTAGGGCTTGCACGCGTTGCCGCACAGGCGGGCGCCAGAATTCATGAGATGACACCGGCAAATGCCATTCGCCACGCAAGCGGAAAAACGGCGATCGATACCCCGCGCGGGACCATAACCGCAGAACGGGTGCTGATTGCAACCAACGCCTATATCGGCAATCTGGAGCCTCAGACAGCGGCGCATGTCATGCCGATCCGCTCTTTCATTGGGGCGACCGAACCGCTCGACGCATTTCCGAACATTCTGCCCGGCTCGGAGGCGGTGGCCGATTCGCGTTTCGTGGTCCGCTATTTCCGCAAAAGCCGCGACAACAGGCTGCTGTTTGGCGGACGCGAAGCCTATACCGCCGACAGTCCGCGCGACATTTCGAAGCATATTCGCAGGCAGATCGCGGACATCTATCCCGAATTGAAGGACATCCGCATCACGCATGGCTGGGGCGGCTCGGTGGGAATCACCATGCCGCGCAAGCCCTTTGTCAGGGAGGTGATGCCCGGCGTAACCTCAATCGGCGGCTTTTCCGGCCATGGTGTCATGCTATCAAACTATTCCGGCAAGATGTATGCTGACGCCATTGCTGGAAACAGCAACGAGTTGGATATCCTGAAGGAATTGAAAGTTCCACCATTCCCCGGCGGCATGCGTTTTCGAAGCCCGCTATTGTTCCTCGCGCTGACATGGTACGCGCTGCGCGACCGGTTCTAACCTGAAAAGCAGTTCCGCGCTGAAAGGGGCTGGCTTTTTTAAATCGATTAGATTATTGAGTACGCAACCCCGAACTTCGAAAGAGTTAGGCATGAGCAGCCAGATCATTCCCGTGGAACCCTTTGACTATGTCGTCTTTGGCGGCACCGGAGACCTTGCAGAGCGCAAGCTGCTTCCCGCGCTTTATCATCGCCAGATCGAGGGTCAGTTTACTGAGCCGACCCGCATTATCGGCGCCTCTCGCAGTGCCTTGAGTGACGAGGAGTTTCGCAAATTTGCCGATACGGCGCTGAAGGAGCATCTGAAGCCCGGCGAGTATGACGATGCGCAGGTAAAGACTTTCCTTGATCGGCTGTTCTACGTATCTGTCGACGCGAAATCCGACGGTGGGTGGGATAAACTGAAGAAGCTTCTGGACGACGGCAAGGATCGCGTTCGCGCCTTCTATCTTGCCGTATCGCCTGCCATTTTCGGTGCCATTTCGGAAAAGATCCGCGACCATAAGCTGATCACGAAATCAACCCGCATCGTGGTGGAGAAGCCGATTGGCCGTGACCTCGCGTCTGCGCTTGAGCTCAATGATACGATTGGCAAGGTGTTCAAGGAAGAGCAGATCTTCCGCATCGACCACTATCTCGGCAAGGAGACAGTGCAGAACCTGATGGCGCTGCGCTTTGCCAACGCGTTGTATGAACCGCTCTGGAATGCACAGTACATCGACCACGTGCAGATCAGCGTAGCGGAATCAGTCGGTCTGGAAGGCCGCGCAGGCTATTACGATACGGCTGGCGCGCTGCGTGACATGGTGCAGAACCATATCCTGCAGCTTCTTTGCCTCGTGGCAATGGAAGTGCCGTCCTCGCTGGATTCCGAAGCGGTTCGCGATGAGAAGCTCAAGGTGCTGCGCGCATTGAAGCCCATCAACGACAGAAATGTCGAGCAGATGACCGTGCGCGGACAATACCGTGCCGGTGCCTCTGCAGGTGGCCCCGTCAAAGGCTATCTGGAAGAGCTTGAAGGTGGCGTGTCCAACACCGAGACCTTTGTAGCAATCAAGGCCGAGATCAATAACTGGCGCTGGGCGGGCGTTCCCTTCTACATTCGGACGGGCAAGCGATTGACCAGCCGCATGTCGGAAATCGTGATCACCTTCAAACCGATCCCGCACAACATCTTCGAGAACGCGGCCGGCCGCATCACGGCAAACCAGCTGATCATTCGCCTGCAGCCGGATGAAGGTGTCAAGCAGTCGCTGATGATCAAGGATCCGGGTCCGGGTGGAATGCGCCTGCGCAACGTCTCTCTCGACATGAGCTTTGCCGAAGCCTTCAATGTTCGCAATCCGGATGCCTATGAGCGGCTCCTGATGGACGTGATCCGTTCCAACCAAACGCTGTTCATGCGTCGCGACGAAGTGGAAGCCGCATGGCGCTGGGTGGACCCGATCCTAAAGGGCTGGGAAACCACCGGCCAACTGGCGCAAGGTTACACAGCTGGAACATGGGGCCCCAGCCAATCCATCGCTCTGATCGAGCGTGACGGCAGAACCTGGCACGAAGGATAATATCATGGCGGCACGTCTTCATTCCTTCGCAGACGCGAACGCGCTGGCCAGACATCTGGCCACGGATATCGCGAAACACCTGCGCGATGCGATTGCTGCCCGCGGCAGCGCATCCATGGCGGTGTCCGGCGGATCAACACCGAAGCGGTTGTTTGAAGACCTGTCGGCGCATGATCTCGACTGGAGCCTCGTGACGATTACGCTGGTGGACGAACGGTTCGTTCCGGCCGACAATCCGCGCTCCAACCATTTGCTGGTCGCAACGCACCTGTTGAAGAACCGGGCTGCGGCTGCAAACTTCCAGCCACTGTACCAAAATGTCGCCTCCGCCCTACAGGCGGCGGCGATCGCCACGGAGAAAACCGCCGATATCGGCAATCCCTTCGACGTGGTCATCCTTGGGATGGGAGCAGACGGCCATACGGCATCTTTCTTCCCGGGAGGCAACCATCTGGCGCGCGCTATCGATGCCGATGCGCCACGCGGCGTGATGACGATGGAAGCGGAAGGCGCGGGCGAAGAGCGGTTGACCTTTACCTTTCCGAGCCTTGCCGATGCCCGCTTTCTCGTTCTTCACATCGAAGGTGATGCGAAGAAAGAGGTTCTGGAAAAGGCCGAAGCTGGAACGGACGTGTTCGAGATGCCGATCCGCGCCATGTTGAACCGCGCGCCATCGACTGTCGAGATTTACTGGGCGCCGTGAGGCAGCCCTCGCGCAGCCTCAAATAGCGGCGCACCACCAACATGAACACACTTTGTGCCGACGCGGCCTCCCAAGCCATGTTGGCGCGCACTAAGGAGGATTGAGCATGGCTGCCCATTCGAGCATTGAAGCAATCACCCGCCGTATTGTCGAGCGTTCCAAGCCGCATCGCGAAGTCTATCTCGACAGGGTCCAGCGCGCCATTTCCCGCGGCGTTCATCGCTCCACCCTCTCCTGCGGCAATCTTGCCCATGGCTTCGCTGTCTGTTCCCCCTCGGAAAAGACTGCTCTTGCAGGCGATGTCGTGCCGAACCTCGGCATCATCACCGCCTATAACGACATGCTCTCTGCCCATCAGCCCTATGAGATCTTTCCGCCGATCATTCGAGAGGCGGCGCGGGAAGCCGGTGGCGTGGCACAGGTTGCCGGCGCTGTGCCTGCCATGTGCGATGGCGTGACGCAGGGTCAGCCGGGCATGGAGCTTTCTCTCTTCTCCCGCGATGCGATTGCCATGGCAGCGGGCATCGGCCTGTCGCACAACATGTTCGATGCAGCCGTCTATCTCGGCATTTGCGACAAGATCGTTCCGGGTCTGGTGATTGCGGCGTTGACATTCGGGCATCTGCCCGCTGTTTTTATTCCGGCCGGTCCTATGACATCCGGTCTGCCCAACGATGAAAAGTCCCGCATTCGCCAGCTCTATGCCGAAGGCAAGGTCGGTCGCGCCGAGCTTCTGGAAGCAGAATCCAAGTCCTATCATGGTCCTGGCACCTGCACGTTCTATGGCACGGCGAATTCCAACCAGATGCTGATGGAAATCATGGGTTTCCATATGCCGGGAGCCTCCTTCGTCAATCCGGGCACGCCGCTGCGCGAAGCCCTTACCCGCGAGGCGGTCAAGCGGGCGCTTTCGATTACCGGCCTTGGCAATGAGTTCACCCCGGCGGGAGAGATGATCGACGAGCGATCCATCGTCAACGGCGTCGTCGGTCTACATGCCACGGGTGGCTCGACGAACCACACGATGCACCTCGTTGCCATGGCGCGCGCTGCGGGCATTGTGTTGACCTGGCAAGATATTTCCGAACTGTCCGACACCGTGCCACTTCTTGCGCGCGTTTACCCCAATGGTCTTGCGGATGTGAACCATTTCCATGCGGCCGGCGGCATGGGCTTCCTGATCAAGCAGCTTCTGAAAACCGGCATGTTGCATGACGATGTCCGCACCGTATTCGGTCAGGGGCTCGACGCTTACACCGTGGAAGCGCGACTGGATGAAAACGGCGCCGTCGTGCGCGAGCAGAGCGCGGAGACAAGCGGCGATGCGAAGGTTCTGACGAAAATCGAAACACCCTTCCAGCCGACGGGCGGTCTGAAAATGCTGACCGGCAATCTCGGCAAGGGCGTTATCAAGATTTCCGCCGTCAAGCCTGAGCGCCATGTGATCGAAGCACCGGCCATCGTTTTCCACGATCAGCAGGAATTGCAGGACGCCTTCAAGAAGGGAGAGTTGAACAAGGATTTCATCGCCGTCGTCCGCTTCCAGGGCCCGAAGGCCAATGGCATGCCGGAACTGCACCGCCTCACTCCGCCGCTCGGCGTGCTTCAGGACCGTGGCTTCAAGGTGGCGCTGGTGACCGATGGCCGTATGTCCGGCGCATCCGGCAAGGTGCCCGCCGCCATCCACGTCACGCCAGAAGCCTCTGACGGCGGTCCGATCGCCCGCATTCAGACGGGCGACCTCATTCGCCTCGATGCCGTCAACGGCACGCTGGAAGTTCTGGTGGATGCGGCAGAGTTCGAAGTGCGCCCGCCTGCGGAAGCCAATCTCGACGCCAACGAATTCGGCATGGGCCGCGAACTCTTCGCGCCCTTCCGCCGCCATGTCGGCCCTGCCGATCAGGGCGCCAGCGTGTTTTTCGAGTGAGCTGGTAGGCTTGCACATCCCGTGTCGGGGATCTGTAGAGAATATCAGGATACTGGCGGCACTATTCTGCGTCTTATGGCAGATGGTGGCCGCTTGTAGACTTCCTGAAAAACCGCATTGAAGCGCCTGAGGCTCCGGAAGCCAGATTGCAGCGCGATGTTCGTGATTGGTAGGTCTGTCTCGGTCAACAGGCGCTTTGCCCGTTGCACGCGCGCTGTTTCGCAATCTGTAGAGGACTTGCTCCGAGATGCTTTTGGAAAAGCCGCGATAATTGCCGTGCGCCAATGCCAACCCGCTCCGCAAGTGCTTCCACAGTGGAGCCGCTCCCGTCCAGCGCTCCCTCCTCGGTGATCAGCCTGACTGCCCTTTCAACAACAGCCATGCTTCCTTTCCAGGCAGGACAAAAGGGAGCCGTTTCCGGTCGACAACGCAAACAGGGGCGATACCCGGCCAGTTCTGCGGAGCAGCACTCGGCAGGAACTCGACATTCCTACGATAGGGAAGGCGTACCGGACATACGCAACGGCAGTAAATCCCGGTCGTTCGCACGCCGATAAAAAACCGATCATCGAAGCTCGGATCACGGGTCGACCAAGCCTGTTCGCAAAGAGATATGTCTAAGCTCATGGCATCATATTACAGCAGCATGCACACCTGCAAAAAGACAGAGTCCGAATCCGGCGAGCGACCGATCTACTATCGGTTCAATCTGCCGCAAGATTGACAGACAGGATGACGCACAGAATGCAGAAAACACAAACAATGAGCCTCTTCGATTGGGGACTCCTGCTCAGCCTGTCTATTCTGTGGGGTGGCTCGTTTTTCTTCTCCAAGCTTGCGCTCGCAGAATTACCGCCTTTTACAGTCGTCCTAGCACGGGTAGCGATTGCTGCAATCGTACTGTTCATCTATCTGCGCGCAACCCGGCAGGGCATACCGACAAGCATTGGCGCATGGGGCGCATTCTTCGGCATGGGGCTGCTAAACAATCTTATTCCGTTCAGCCTGCTTTTCTGGGGGCAAACGCAGATTGCCAGCGGCTTGGCATCCATACTCAATGCAACGACCCCGATATTCGCAATTGTTGTGGCACATTTTCTCACGACAGATGAACGAATGACCTCCAACAAGGCTGCCGGCATTGTTCTGGGTTTCATGGGTGTCGCCCTTATGATGGCAAGTAATGCCTTCTCCACTCAGGCTCTTCCATTCCTGGCTCTATTCGCGTGCCTCGCTGCTGCTCTGTCATACGGGTTTGCAGGCGTCTTTGGTCGCCGGTTCCGGCGCATGGGAATTGCCCCTGCAACCAGTGCATTCGGGCAAACCACCGCTACGACGATCATGATGATACCGATTGCCATACTGGTCGATACGCCGTGGAATCTGGCGATACCGAGTGGCACGACCATCACCGCCCTTGTCGGGCTCGGCCTGCTCTCAACCGCGCTGGCCTACATCATATTCTTCCACATTCTTGCGGTCGGTGGAGCGACCAATGTTTCTCTCGTGACTCTGATGATCCCCGTGAGCGCCATTCTTCTTGGAAGCTTGGTTTTGGGAGAGACGCTTCAAGCCAACCACTTCGCCGGAATGGCACTCATATCACTTGGTCTTATATCAATAGACGGACGTGTATTTCGCCGACTTCGCAGAATTTAGAAGGAATGAGGGAAATGTGCTCCGCGTACGCGGCAACATGGGCAGAGCGGGTCATTGCGTCGTACAGACAAAGAAGGCCTGTGCATCCAGCCCCAGACAGATGCCTTCAACTCCAAAGATTCGATCAGAACTGGAAGTTGGTTTCTGGTCAGGTCTATCGTCAGAACATCAGCAATATGAAGCTAACGACAAATATGTGTGCGGCCACAATGTAGGCTGATCGCCAAGTAGGGAAGAACCCCCGGAGGGTGGGGTAAAAGAGGCGTTTCAGCAAAAACGAACCCGACAACATGGCAGCAAAAAAAGAACTGAAAATAACTCGATCCCAATCAATCATTCTTCTGAAGCCGTTATAGCGCACCTGAACAGATCAATCCCCGGTTTGTATACGTCAAGCGGGAACTGAAATGCCACGCCTCACCAACTGCGCACATCCAGCGTTTTATCCTTGTGCGCTGGATGGGTTGAGAAGATGAAAATGCGGTCGAGTTCCTTTTGCGTCAACAGGCGCAGGAATCGGACTTCGGCAGAATTGTTGGAATTCTGACGCATCAGCACGCAGCCAATTTTCATGATGCGGGCATCGGGTATATCAAGCACGAATTCGCGCGGAAGATCGGTCTTGGTGAGGAATGTCAGGGTTGCGCCACTCATCGAGATCCGCACGACGTCGCAACGGCGGGCAGCCATGTGCATGACATGCTTTTCGGTATATTCGATGCGGCCTGCATTCATGGTATCTTCCATCTTGAACCGGCTTTCGCGGTCGTACATGAAAGATTCTTCGCGCTTCAGATAGTTCTTCTGGCTCGTTGTCATGGCAGCCCCGGCATTTCACTGCATTCAATGCGAAAAGCCTAGCGTCGAGAGCTTAACAGACAGTTTGATTGGCACTTAGTTGCTCTTTATCAGCACATTCATAACAACCAGAATGCCAACAACCTTAACTCATCGTCTATAGGTTTGCCCTGCAGCGTCGAAAAGATGCATCTTTTGCGAATCCGCTGCAAAACGCAGTGACTGGCCACGCTCTACCTTGTGGATGCCCGGCAGCTTGGCGATGATCGGCTCCTCATCCGTCAGGCCTTCGATGTAGAGAAGCGTGACTTCGCCGAGGGCTTCGACGATGGAAACTTTGCCTTCGAACAGATAGTCCTCGCCGGTCGTAACAGTCAGATCTTCCGGGCGAATACCGAAACTTGCAGCCTTTCCGCGCTCGGACGCATCGGTCGCGACCGGCACCAGAACAGACTTGCCGCCCTTCAGGTCGACCCGTGTCTGAGGTCCGGTCTCTACTACTGCAGCGGGGATGACATTCATGGCGGGAGAGCCTATGAAGCGGGCAACAAAGAGGTTCTGCGGACGCTCATAGAGTTCCAGTGGTGCTCCGACCTGTTCGATATGCCCGGCGGAAAGAACGACGATACGATCCGCCAGCGTCATGGCCTCCACCTGATCATGCGTCACGTAGATCATGGTCGTATCAGCCATCTGCTCCTTCAGTTTGGCAATTTCGATGCGGGTCGCCACACGCAGTGCGGCGTCAAGGTTCGAGAGAGGCTCATCGAACAGGAAGACCTTGGGATTGCGGCAGATGGCGCGACCGATGGCAACGCGCTGGCGCTGGCCGCCCGAAAGCGCCTTGGGAAGACGCTCCAGATATTGCGTGAGCTGGAGGATATCCGCCGCAGAGCGAACGCGGCGGTCGATTTCCTGCTTGTTTTCGCCCGCAATCCGCATGCCGAAGGCCATGTTGTCGTAGACGGTCATGTGCGGATAAAGCGCGTAGGACTGGAACACCATGGCGATGCCGCGCCGCGAGGGCGGCACATCATTGACGCGGTTGCCATCAATGAACATGTCGCCGCTGGTGATTTCCTCCAGCCCGGCAATCATGCGCAGCAGGGTTGACTTGCCGCAGCCGGAGGGACCAACGAACACGACGAATTCGCCCTCGGCGATATCCAGATCGATTCCGTGCAGAACCTTGACCTGTCCATAGGCCTTGCGAATATCCTTCAGCACCAATCCCGTCATGTCTCTCCCCTTTTGTCCGTCGCTTGGCCGCCGAAGGGCGTCGCGATGCTTATTCTCAAAAAGCTCCGGGGTCGAAAGAATCGCCCCCAGAGTTTTCATCAGGTATGCCTTGCGAAGCAAGCACCCCAAGCGGGCAATCTCACAGTGCGGTCAATGACCTCGGACTGGAAGCCGTGGCCTTCCAGCAGGCTCCAGTCGCCGGATGGCAGCTCCGTCGTGCTTTCATCCCCGCTCATATTGAAGAGGCACAACACCACCTCGTTTCCAAGCTTGCGGAAGTATCGCAGCACAGCACCATCCACTGCTAAGAACTCGATGTCGCCCTTGGCAAAGGCCGGATGCTGCCTGCGGAAGGCAAGGAAGCGGCGATAATGCTCCATGACGGAACTCTCATCGCCCTGCTGCACATTGACCGCACGCAGCTGATGCTCGACCGGGATCGGAAGCCAGGTCTTTTCCGCGCCGGAGAAGCCCGCATGCGTTGCATGGTCATCCCACACCATGGGCGTGCGGCAGCCATCGCGGCCCTTGAATTCGGGCCAAAACTGAATGCCATAGGGGTCTTGCAGATCGGCGAAAGCAATATCGGCCTCGGTCAGCCCAAGTTCCTCGCCCTGATAGATGCAGACGGAACCGCGTTGGGTCAGCAGGATCGAGGCCAGCAGCTTGGCAAAGCCTTCGCGATCGATGACATCCGAACCCCAGCGGGAAACGTGGCGCACCACATCGTGGTTGGAGAAGGCCCAGCAGGCCCAACCTTCCGGTGCCGCTGCGGCAAAGGCATGCTGCACTTCCACCACGCGCTCCGGTGTCAGCGGGTCGGGTGCCAGGAATTCGAAGGCATAGCACATCTGCATCTTGTCGCCGCCGGAGGTGTATTCGCCGACGATCTCGAGCCCGCGCTGGCTGTCGCCTACCTCACCCACGGCTGCAATAGCCGGAAACTCGTTGAGCACCGCGCGGAACCGCTTGAGGAACGCGATGTTCTCCGGGCGGTTCTTGTCGTAGATGTGCTCCTGGAAGTTGTAAGGATTAACCGCTGGCGCGGTAGAAGCATTGCGCCGCTCCGGTGCAAGAGCAGGATTGCTGCGCAATTCCTTGTCGTGGAAATAGAAGTTGATGGTGTCGAGACGGAAGCCATCGACGCCGCGCTTCAGCCAGAAGCGTACCACATCAAGCAGGGCGTCCTGCACTTCCGGATTATGCAGGTTGAGGTCTGGCTGCGATGTCAGGAAGTTATGCAGGTAATACTGCATACGGGTTGGGTCCCAGGCCCAAGCCGACCCACCGAAAATCGACAGCCAGTTGTTGGGTGGCGTGCCATCCGGCTTCGCATCGGCCCAGACATACCAGTCCGACTTAGGATTGACGCGGCTGGAACGACTTTCGACAAACCAGGCGTGCTGGTCCGAACTGTGGGAGATGACGAGATCGATCATCACCTTGATTTTCAGGCGATGCGCCTCTGCAATCAGCGAGTCGAAATCGGACAGCGTTCCGAACATTGGATCGACATCCGTATAGTTCGAAACATCGTAGCCGAAATCCTTCATCGGTGACGGGAAGAAGGGCGAAATCCAGATGGCATCCGCACCCAGCGCCGCGATGTGCGGCAGGCGTGCGGTGATGCCCTTCAGGTCGCCGACGCCATCGCCGTTCGAATCCTGATAGGAGCGTGGATAGATCTGATAGATGACCGCGCCACGCCACCAGTCGGCATCCGGCGCTTCGGTCGTCTGAGGATAAACAGTCATGCAGATTGAACCTTGAATGGAGAGATACTCAGCCGCCCTTGACCGAACCGGCAAGGAGACCGCGTACCAGATAGCGTTGAAGCCCGAAGAAGACGGCCAGCGGCACCAGAATGGTGACGAAAGCCGAAGCCGTCAGGATTTCCCAGTTCCCGCCGCGTGATCCCAGAAGTGCATTGAGACTTCCAGTCAAGACCAGTTGATCACGGCCAGTGCCCAGGAAGACGATGGCGACCAGCAGATCGTTCCACACCCAGAGGAACTGGAAGATCGAGAAGGAGGCCAAGGCCGGGAAGGACAGCGGCAGCACGATCTTCAGGAAGATCTCGAAATCGGAAGCGCCATCGACACGCGCACTTTCGATAATCTCCTTGGGAAGACCGGCAATGTAATTTCGGAGCAGATAGATGGCGAGCGGCATGCCGAAGGCCGTATGCGCCAGCCAGATGCCTGCGTAAGTCTTGGATGACGTTCCAAGGAAATTGCCCACTTCGTTATAGAGCCTCAAGAGCGGGATGAGCGACATCTGCAACGGCACGACAATGAGGCCGACGACCAGCGCAATGATCAGCGCGCGCCCCGGAAAATGCATCCATGACAGCGCATAGGCGGCGAAGGCAGCGATCAGGATCGGGATGATTGTTGCCGGGATCGTTACCGTTAGCGAATTGATGAAGGCCTGGCCGATACCTTCCGAAAAGAGAACCGTTCGATAGTTATCGAGCGTGAACACCGGCGGCGTCGTGACCGTCAGGTAGATGCGCTTGCCGCGCGAGCCTTCGAACGGCGCGTTCCTGGAATAGATATAGGCGCCATCCTCCTGCACGGTCAGTGTCTCGCCCTCACCGAGATCGGCAGGCGTGCCCGCCGGGAAAGCAGCCGGTTCCTGAACGCGGGTACCAAAGGCTTTGACGGTTCCGCTTTGCCCGTTTTCGAACACAGAACCCCGGATCACATAGTTCGCGCCTTCCTGCTTGGCGGTGGAAGGATCGCCTAAGCGACCGGCGCTGGTTTGCGAGGAACTGCCGAAGGCCGTCCACCAGCCGGAGGCGGTGATCTGACCCTTGTCGCGAACGGAGGTCACCAGAATACCGAGTGTCGGAATGAGCCACAGGATGACGATGAACAGAACGGACAGGTGAACGATGAGGCGTGGAAGACCGACGCGCTTCAGACGGGTGGTGAGGCTCGTCATATCAATGTCCTCCTGCGTCGCGGTTGGCCTGACGGATGTTCCAGATCATGATCGGTGTCACGGCTGCCATGATGATGAGCGCGATGACGGCGCTTCGTCCGCTATCGCCACCGCCGCGGAACATCCAGTCGAACATCAGGTTTGCCAGAACCATGGTGTCCCACTGGCCATTGGTCATTGTCAGAACGATATCGAAGACCTTGAGAACCAGAATGGTTATGGTGGTCCAGACCACTGCAATGGTTCCCCAGATCTGTGGAACCATGATCTTCCAGAAGATCTGCCAGCCGTTCGCGCCGTCGATGACAGCGGCCTCGATGGTTTCTTCGGGAATGCCACGCAGTGCAGCCGACAGGATGACCATGGCAAAGCCGGTCTGGATCCAGATCAGGATGATCATCAGGAAGAAGTTGTTCCAGAAGGGCATCGAGATCCACACCTGCGGATCGCCGCCGAACCAGGTGACGATGGCGTTGAGCAGGCCGATCTGGGTATCATTCCCACCGCGATATTCGTAGATGAACTTCCAGATGACCGATGCGCCGACGAAGGAAATCGCCATCGGCATGAAAACAATGCTTTTTGCGATATTGCCCCACCAGATGCGATCCGTCAGCACGGCGATAACGAGGCCGAAGAAAGTGCAGGCTGCCGGAACGACGGCGAGCCACAGAATGTTATTGAAGATAGACTGGCGAAAACCGGAATCAAAGAAGGCCCATCTATAGTTGGCAAGACCGACATATTCCACGCCCGCCCTGTCATAGAAGGACAGGATGAACGTAGCCACCACCGGATAGACCAGATAGATGCCGAGCAGCAGAAGGGCCGGACCAAGGAAGAGCCAGGGTCGCACGACGGCACGGCGATTGAGGTTGCGGGAAGCAAGGGTGACGTTTCCCACCGGCACCGGAAAGATGGCATTCAGGATCTTGTCGGACAACCAGTAGTAAAGGGCGCAGATGAACACGCCAACGACCATCACCCCGATGGCCGACACAATTTGCGAAACCATGTCCCCTCCTCACAAGCCCGCCTGGGGCCATTTTTAACCGGCTGATCATGCCGGCTTCTTGGGCGGAGCGTTCGTCGGTTTGTTACGTCCGCACGAGCGCATCCTCCTTTCGCGGCAATTGCCGCGGGGGTCGCGCCGCCACACAGGCAATGCGTGGCGGCGCGTAATTCGCAGTCTTTACTTCAGGCCGTCCCAGGCCTTCTGGATTTCATCACCCACCTGCTTGGCAGACTTGCCGCCAACGTAATCCACCATGCCAGTCCAGAATGCGCCAGCGCCGATCTTGCCAGGCATAAGGTCGGAACCGTCGAAGCGGAAGGTGGTGGCCGTGGAAAGGATTTCACCCTGCTTCTTCAGCGCATCATTGGCATAGGTGTTTGTATTCACGCCCTTGTACGGCGTCAGGAAGCCGGACTGCGCCATCCAGACCTCATGCGCGATCGGCGTCTTCAGGAACTCCACGAAGGCGCGAGCTGCAGGCGAATCCTTGGTGATGGCCACAAGCGTGCCCGCACCCAGAGCAGGCGTGCCAAGTTCCGGCTTGGACGCATAGGTTGGCATGTAGAAGAAGTCGGCATCCGTGCCGAGCTTTGTGCCTTCCGGGAAGAATGTCGGAATGAACGAGGCCTGATGGTGCAGGTAGCACTTGGGCGGAATGCCGAAGAGACCCTTCGGGCTATCGCGGAAATCCGTAGAAGCGACGGCGGCGACGCCACCGTTCACATATTTTTCGTTCTTGGCGAACTTGCCGAATTCCTCGATGACACTGACGACCTTCGGATCGTTGAACTTGACTTCGTTGCTGACCCACTTGTCGTAGGTTTCCGGCGTATTCATGCGCAGCATGAGATCTTCGACCCAGTCCGTTGCCGGCCAGCCGGTCGCACCGCCCGAGCCCAGACCGATGCACCAGGGTGTGCCGCCGTCCTTCACGATCTTGTCAGAAAGCGCGACCAGCTCTTCCATGGTCTTCGGCACCTTGTAACCGGCTTCCTCGAAGTTTTCCGGAACGTACCAGACGAGCGACTTCAGGTCCGCCTTGTAGGGAAAGGCAAAGAATCCATCCTTGCCATCCTTGCCCTTGTAGGTGCCAAGCTGCACCCAGGATTTGCCCGCGCCGTAATTGGTTTCCACCCACTTGCCGGTCTCGGCACCCAGATTGACGAGGAAACCCTTGGATGCCAGATCCTGCAGAAGGCCAGGCTGCGGCAGGATGGCGATGTTCGGCGGCGAACCAGCCTGCGTATCGATGACGATCTGCTGCTCGTAGTTTTCCGAGGAGGAATATTGAACGTTAGCGCCGGTCGCATCATTGAAGTAGGCGAGAACGCTGCGGAAAAGCTTCTCGTCATCACCACGCCAGGGTCCGAAAATCGTCAGGCTCTGGCCTTTGAGATTGGCGTTGGCCTTCTTGAAGTCCTCGTAGCTCTTCCAGTTGAATTTCGCATCCTGACCCGGTGCGAATTTGAGATCGGCAGCGGATGCTGAAGCCACGCCAAGGCACAAGGCTGCGACGCCAGCCAGCAAGAAATGTTTCATAAACGTCCTCCCATCATGAACGGATCGGCCCAAGGGACCAAAATCTGAAGCGTCTCCAAAGCGCTTTGGAGACAAACTACACATAGCAAGTAGGGGAGAGTCAAGAGCCTCATCACACCTTCAACGCGTAAGCAACGTTAAAGAGGATAGGGCGGCAACTCAAGAAGTCGAATTTATTGGATTTTTTCCAAAATGCGAAATTCTGGCTTCCGAAGCGCTTTGAACGAGGGTAATACGGTCATTCTCAGCAGCCCGAAGGGAGTAAAGGGTTGTGAATCTCAAGGAATTGTCCAATCTCCTGGGACTGTCCCAGACGACTATCAGCCGCGCCTTGAACGGATATCCGGAGGTGAATGAGGAAACGCGCGCTCGTGTTCTGAAGGCAGCGGAAGAAACAGGCTACCGGCCAAACCGGGTGGCCAGACGGCTCGCGACCGGAAAAGTGGGGTCGCTCGGCATCGTCATGCCCATCACACCGGAACAACCCGTCGACATTCATTTTGCGGAGTTCCAGAGCGGACTTGCGGATGAATGTCTGAAGCACGACTTCCATTTCGTCATCATGCCAGCCGAGCGCGAGCAGGAAGAACAGGCCATCAGGGATCTGGTTTCAAGCGGCTCGATTGACGGCTACTACATCGCCTATATGCGGGAGCGGGATCCACGCATCGCCATGGCAAAGTCCCTGCCCCTGCCCTTTGTCGTTCATGGCCGATCCATGAACATTGCGGAAGACTATCCCTATCTCGACGTCGATAACGAGGCTGCGTTTTCCGAAGCCACGGAACATCTGCTGGAGCTTGGCCATCAACGGTTTGCCATGCTCAACGGCCCCGCCGATCTCGACTTCGCACAGCGGCGAAGACAGGGGATAGAAAAGGCGCTGCGGGCGCGCGGACTGGCCCTTGATCCTGCCTTGGTGAGCAGCACGGTGATGACAGATGGCCATGGCTTCCAGCACATGGCACGGTTCCTCGAACGCAAAGACCCTCCGACGGCCGTGCTATGCGCCAGTACGGTACTGGCTCTTGGCGCCGTTCGCGCGATCCGGCAGGCAGGCCTCGAGGTGGGCGCCGACATCTCACTCATCGCCCATGATGACGATTTGCATCTGTTGCGACCGGAGCATTTCAGCACCCCGCTTTCCACCACGCGCTCATCGATCCGCGACGCGGGACGCCGGGTCGCCGAACGCCTGATTGCAGCCGTGAACGGCGAAGAGATTGATGCGCAGCAACGGGAACTCTGGCGCGCCGAACTCATCCTGCGCGCCTCGACAGCGATGGCACCTGCCTGAGCCGGATCAGAATTTCGGGATCGACCTGCCGACAGAACGATAGGCCGCAATCACGGTGTTCGCCATCAACATGGCAATCGTCATTGGACCGACGCCTCCCGGAACAGGGGTGATTGCGGACGCGACATCGGCACATTCATCAAAGGCCACATCGCCGACAAGACGGGTGGCGCCCTCCCCTTTTTCAGGCGCATCAATCCGATTGATGCCGACATCGATCACGGTTGCACCGGGCTTCACCCAATCCTTGCGGACCATTTGCGCGCGACCGACAGCGGCGACCAGAATATCGGCCTGACGGCAGACGGCAGGCAGATCCTTCGTGCGCGAATGGGCCATCGTGACGGTTGCATTGGCGGCGAGAAGCAGTTGCCCCATCGGTTTTCCGAAAAGATTGGATCGACCGATGACGACTGCATTCAGACCGGAAAGATCTGCACCAAGGCGGTCACGCAGCAGCAGCATGGCACCGGCGGGTGTGCAGGAGATCAATCCGCTTGCGAGATCGCCCGTCGCAAGTTTGCCTGCGTTGACAATGTGAAGCCCATCCACATCCTTTTCCGGGCGAATGGACTGGATGACCGGCTCGGACTGAAGGTGGCGAGGCAGCGGCAGCTGAACCAGAATTCCATGGACGGACGGATCAGCATTCAGCTTTTCGATAAGCTGTTCCAGTTCATCCTGCGTCGTCTCTTCCGGCAACGTGTATTGCATGGAGTTGAAGCCGCACTTCTTGGCCATTCGGCTTTTGGCACCGACATAGGCATGGCTGGCAGGATCATTGCCGACAATGACCACAGCAAGCCCCGGCTGCAAGCCCGATTCACGATGAAGACGGCCAGCAGCCTCGCTGACCGCATCGGTTACCACTGCTGCGGATTTCTTGCCATCAATGATATCTGCCAAGGCATGCCCTCCTGCTCAGGCGCCGAACCACCGCCAGATATGTGATGCATCTGAAAGGCCGGGTGGTCGCATAGATCAGGCATCAGGCCGAACCTCGACAATTCACCACATCCATTCGCTGATGATCACCATCAGGGATCCGAAGTCCCTTCAAGCGCCTGCTTGTGTTGGACGAACTTCAGATGCCGGTGACTAGGCTCTCGGGCGTTAGAATGCAAGAGGGAGGCATAATCCTCTGCACAGGGGCCAGACCATAACCCTATAGCGGATGAGGATCCGCCCTCAGCTTGCCATTGCAAAGCGGCTCTGTCGTTCGGCGGCCTCGTGCTGCGCCAATTCGCGCCGCAGGATCTCGAGTTCGTCCAGAAGTTGCTGAAGTTCAGCCTCGGTTGCCTCATCCGCAGCCTCGGGGATTTCATCGGCCGGGCTGCGTCCCTGCATGATACTGGCCAGAAGATGAGGCAGCGGCTCGACGCTTGCTTCCGACATCCTGTTGGCTAGAACAAACTCCGTCAGAAAGGCGAGGGAGCGATCATCATTCGCTGCGACCGTTCCAAACTCCTCACCCTTGGCGCGGAGCCCGACGCGGTCAGCATGATGAAAGGCGCGATCCTGCATCTGGCCGAAATCTGAACCGTAGTAATCCTCGAAATGCGGCAAGCGAACCGGATCCTGGCGGATTTCCTGCGCATCCAGATCCAGGGCAACCTCGTCCAGTTCGCGCAGGGTCTCCACGCTGGGCTGCACCGAAACCGAGGGCTGCACCAACGCAGCAGATACTTCTGGCTGCGGCTCGACGGCAGGGGTTTCATGGATGGTGCGGGCATCCTCGATGACCGGAGACATCGGAGAAGAGCCAGCACTCCCCACCGAATGCGACATCCGTCTTGATGGAAGGCATGCTCCACCGAGGCACAAACCTGCAAGCGCGCCAAGGATCGCGTAGACCCAATGAGGCATCCCGATTACGGACGCATTGGCCGCTGTTGCCGTTGTGGTCAGTTCCGCATTTATCGTTGAGGCTTGGCCTATGTTTGCATCGCGAAGACGATCCAGATAGATCTTCCGCGCATTCTCGACATTCTTTTCAAGCTCAAGACGTCGCGTAACGGGCTCTGGAACGCTTCGTTTCTGCAGCACCTCAAGCTTCGGCTTGAGGCCATCCAGGTCCTTTGCGGCGCGCGCCTTCTGCCGGTTGAGATCCGCTACGACGCCGGACAAAGCCCTGGCGACGGCTGCGCGCGCCTCGTCAGCGGCAGCCTTCGCAGCCAGGAAACGCGGATGCCGGGGACCGAGTTCGGCAGAAAGTTGATCCACGTTCATTTGGGCCGAAAGGTAACGCTGACGCAGGCTCTCCAAGCCGGTCTGCGCCAGTTCCTCAGGCAATGGCTGAGAGAGCACATCCGAGAACTTCATCTTCAGAAGCGTTTCTACCTGCTTCGTCAGATCGTCTATTTGCCCCTGGAGCCGCTCTACATCGGCGGCCAGGGCATCACGTTCAACCTCGATCTGGCGTTCGGCGCGGACCGCCTCATCTGTAACACCGGCATTATCGAGCGCGATCTGAGCCTGTTCGAGCGCCTTTCGGGCGATATCGATCTGAGAGTCACTTCCGGAGGACGAAACTCCACCTTCACGGGAAGCGAGTTCCATCGCCGCTGCATTGGCTGCGTCGGCGGCAAACTGCGCGTCGGTCGAGGATGCAGAGACGAGAATGCCGCCGGGATAGCCCGCCGAAGAGACAAGGAGCATCCGCTCCAGGCGCTCACGTTGAGCCGCCTCGGAGCGGCCAAGTGTCATTTCCCTGCCAGTCATCAATTCTCTGAGGAAGCCAATGCTTGTCTGCGATTGGTCACCGGTCTCACCCAGCCGATTCCAGTCGAGCTGCTTTGCAATGGCGGCCAAGGTTTCCTGCTGCGCCAGTCGCGCGCGGGCCGCTTCAGCGATTGTCTCCATCGACGGCGGCAACGGCTTGACCGAATAGACGGCCGACGCCTGATAGCTCTGCTGCAGATCAAAGGGAAGCACGCCTGGGATGAACGCACCAAGGGCTGCGCTTGACAGAAGAATGACAGCAGACAGCAGTGATTTGCCGGCGCTCCTGCTGGATGCATCCGGTAATGCAGGCTCCGCAAGCCCCTCATTTTTCGTGTTGCCGATCGCCATCGTCGTGTCAACCATGCCATTGGCGCGCATGGACGCGCCTGCCTTTGATTAAGACAAGCTAAATTTATTTGGCGAACGAATCGTTAACGAAGGGTCCTCTGCAAGGCTGGAACTGCCAGAAATGGCTGGGGCACTCGCAAAATAGGCAGGCGCAATCAGGGCCAGGCCATCATAAGCGCTGGCGAGCGCTGGCTCCATGAGGATTTCGTCACGCGGCGTCTCGCAATCCAGGAGGACCAGATGCGGACGAACACCGCCGATTTCGGCGCGTAGCCGGTCTGTCTGATCCCCCGGAGTGGCGAGCGAAAGATGGGTCGCATAGACCTGATGCCAGGGAACCTGCGCCCGAATATGATCCCGTGTTGCCGAGAGACGAACACGATCTCGCCCAGCAAGTACGATCCTGCGAGGCTCTGCCATGAAAGAGAGAAGGACAGGTACAAAATCCTGAGGGGGCATTGCGGTGCACAGGGATCGGCCGGTCACCACCCGGATTATCCTCGCGACGCCCGGCGTACCCGGCAACAGGATCCGCTGCTGAAGGCGCTCGCGATAGGCGGGATTGATGGCGCTCTTGAGAAGTTGCGACAGATTGACAAAGGAAACGGCCCGATAGCCGACCCGCACATCCGTCATGGCCTCCAGAAGCGAGAGATTTTCCAGCTTGCTGTGAAAGGAAAAATCGAGGCAGAAGCCGAGACTGGGTTTTCCCTCGCGAACGGATTTCAAGAAGGTCATGGCAGAACCCCGGTCTGCCAGTTGGCAGGCCTGCAACCCTTCGCCTGTGCGGTCGGAGGTCTATGTCTCACGGTTGGCTTGCCTGCTTCGGAAGAGAGCATCAATTCACTCGATTGGTTGCGTTCGTTTTTCCAGCCCTGCGCACTGCGGTGCGGGCGAGCGGAGCCTGCTGATCTCCCTAGCCCGTTTCAACAGGACCTGGAGCGATAAGCAGACTGGGAGTTAAGCCCGGCGGGATACGGTCAGTGACCGGATTTCGCGGGAGCTTCGAGTTTTACGCCTTCAACAATTTTCGTCGGCTGAACCTGCTTCCCTTGCGGACGCTCGCCATTGGTGCGGATGTCGTCCTTGGACAGGTAATCCAGCTGTTCGACCAGCACATCCAGGACATATTCGCCCTGGAAACGCTCATTCAGCTTTGCCTTGATGGCCTTTCGAAAACCGTCGAGATCGAAGGCCTTGGTATTTCCCAGATCGACCATCTTGTTACCGACGAGCAGGGTGAACAGTTCGTCGGTCATCATTTCGGTCGTCGGCAGATGCACACCCTTGATCTTTTCCTTGTCCATCAGGAAAGAGATCTTGGTTATGAAGTAGCCCTGAACTGCGCCCTTGCTCAGGACAGGTACGTTGATGTTCTCTCCCTTCACCAGTTCCGACTTGTTGCGCAACTGCGTTGCCTCGTCGACGACAGGCTTCGGTTTCGACATCTGAACGGATCCGTAGACCGCGCCCAAGGTCACGGCGCAAACCCAGAGACCGGTGAGAAGGAGTTTGATCATCAGACTTCGCTGTAAAGAAATTGTTCTTGGGTATAGGTGCCATCGCCATCGGCATCGCGCGCGGCATTCTTGAGAATGTCGGCGACCGACCGCACGGCATGAAGATGCGCTTCCACCCGGCGAGCATTCAAGGCAAGCTTGTCTTTCAGGACATGCATTTGCTGCTTGTGGTTAAAGGCCAGTTCCTTGGGATCGGTCGTGCGAACCAGCATGGTCAATTCGTAAAGGCATCTGCTCTTGTGCGCATTCGAGACCTTGAGGTCGAACATCGCATCCTTGCCGATCCGCTCGTTCTCATTGTCGATGATCATCTCCAGGCGGCCCAGCACCGTCTTGATGCGATAATCGGTGGAAATGACATCCATGTTTTCTGCCCCAGTGGTATTCATATTATGCCTCGCTGCGCTCTGCTGGCGCCAGATCGAAGACCTTGCGTTCGAATTCATCGATCATGCTGACTGCACGATTACGGCTGTCCTTGTCGGTCGTCGCATTGGGCGTGGCTTCATTGCGCATCCGATCCAGGGATTGCTTGAATACCTGCTCCGCAATGCCGATGCCGCCGCTCTTGGACATTTGATCGGCGATCTGCTCCGACATCATGCTCTGCCAGAATTCACCGGCAGAACCCTTGCCGTAGACCGCTTCGCTGTCTTTCGGCATCATCGTATTGACGAAGTTCTGAAGAATCGAAGCCTCGAACTTTCGATACTCTTCCGGCATTTCTGCGGATTTCTTGCTCTCGTGAGCAGCATCGACACGGGTCTTGTGCCCGATACCGTCCAGCCCTTCGAGGGCAGCACCAAAGCCCTTGCCAGCCGCAGCCAGCTTCGTCGCACCATAGGCGGCGCGGGTTGCAGTCAGCTTGGCCTGAGCCTCCTGAACGGCAGTCGGATCGGCTGCACGCAGCACATCCATCACAAGATCGGTTGGAGGAGAGATTGCCATCTCAACTTCCTTTCGTTGAACAAGCACCGCCGCCTGTCACATCCAGGTCGTGCAGTCTTTGCATCAGTCGGAACGGAAGACACACGTGCACGCACAGATGCAACGAACGCCTCCCGAATTCACGGACACCGGGTGATCGATCACGTGCCGGCCATTCGAGACGGCCGCGCTGAGATCACGGAACAAGGAGCCCTCATGTCGTGTTGAAAGCGATTATGCTTAGTGAAGCTTGCTGCAGGCTGGCGTGGTTCTGGCAAATTTGGAGCGAATGCGAAAAATATTAGTTGCACCTGATAAATTGCACGCGCGGTGATTGGTCTATATGTAAGTATCTGTATTAAATGAATTTATTTATCAGACCGTCCAAAGATCAATAGCAGAAAGGACAAGGGATCAATTGTGGTCCTTGCCGGAACTGGTGAGAAGCGTCAGTTCCAGAAGTTCGTAAATGGCGTTATCGTCGCGTTCCCGATCCTCAAGGTCGCGTGCCTCCTTCATCTGCTCCTCAAGCCGGTCCCCCTTGGTTCTTTCGCGCAGAACCTTGCCTTCCAGAACCTGCTGCACACCGGCAAGCTGCTTGTCCTTGATCATCAAGCGACCGTAGCGTTCCGAATAATTGCGGGAGAACTGCATATGCACCGGCTTCTCGGAACTGATTGCCTCCATGACGACCTCCATGGATTGCTCGACCTCGCGGCGCTGCTCGGTATTGGCTGCAAGCTCTCCTTCCGCCATCCGCTCCAGCTGGCGCTGGACGTTGACGAGGCGCTTCAACTTTTTCGAACGTGGTTCCTGGCCAGCCATGGCACCCTCAGAATGCGTTGAACATGACATCGAAGCCTTCAGCGAACTGCCGGGTCAAGGCGCCGATAGCCAGATAGAGCATGAACATGCCGCCTGCGATTAGGAACGGCGTCGATATGAAGAAGACCGGAATCTGCGGTGCAAGTTTATTGACCAGACCGACAGCAACGTTAAACAGAAGACCATAAATCAGGAATGGGCTGGCGAGGCGCAGCATGATTGACGTCGAGGCTCGCAGGGTATCCGTCAGCGTAATCAGCATTTTCTGGGGTTCGATCAAGGCGCCGAGAGGGGTCGTGTCGTAGGAATCAACCAGTGCCCGGAATACGACATGATGGAAATCCATCATGAACAGCAGAAGAAGGCCGCAGAAGGTGATGAAACTCGTGACGCTGGTTTCAGAACTGTCTTCCAGGATATCGTGGCCGCCAGGCGCAGTGAAACCGATCGAGCTTGTCAGTATGGCTCCGGCAAATTGCAGACCGAGAACGTAGAGCCTCGCAATCATGCCGTACATGATGCCGATGAACAGCTCCGAGAAGATCAGCCCCATATAGGCTGCCGTCGGTGCTGTCGTGCGGCTGTAAATGGTGGGCCAGAGGACAGGCAATACCGCGAGCGTAATGGCAATCGTTACGATCAGCCGCACGTTCAAGGGAATGCGTGCGCTGGAAAAACCCGGCAGGACCATGAAGCAGCCGCCAATCCGGCAGAAGGCCAGAAAGAAGGCGAGCATTGAGCCCTGCGGGTCGGTTATCATCCAATAGAGCCTAGAATCTTGATTTCGAGCCCCTTTGCCAGTTCCACATGGGAAAGTACAGGCAGGGTTGCGAACAATCGTTCGATAATCATGCGCACATAGGAGCGTGTTTCGGGCGATGTGACAAGTACGAAAGGCAATCCCCGGTCCATGAATTCACGTATGACACGGCTCGCCTGCTCGCTGAATTCTTCCAGCTGTCGTGGATCGATATCGAATTCGATGACATCACCCTTGGCATCCCGCTTCAGGGCCTGGTGGAACAGCAGGTCCCACTTGCTTCCCAGACGGAGAACACGAAGCACGCCGTTGTCGGCCAGATCGCCGCAAAGCTGCTGGGACATACGCACTCGCACATGTTCCACGATCTGTTCGGTCTTGCGCACATGGGGAGCAAGCTCGGCAACGGCTTCCAGAATGAGATGCAGGTTGCGGATGGAAACGCGCTCCGCAAGAAGCAGTTTCAGAACCGCCTGCAAGCCGGAATAGGACATGTGCGAGGAGCAGATTTCGTCTGCCAGCTTCTTGTATTCGGGATCCATTCGATCAATCAGGATCTTCAGATCCTTATAGGACAGAAGCTGCGGAAGATTGTTACGAATGACTTCGCTCATATGCGTCAGCACGACTGACACGTTGTCGATGGGATGGAAGCCCTCGCGCTTCAGATCTTCCGCAAAGGTTTCAAGAATGGACATGGCCGGCATGCCGAAGGCCGGTTCGCGAATCTCATCCCCCGGAATGCTGGGTTTGCGACCGGAGCCGGTGACGACAAGAACATCGCCAACGCGCAGCATGTTGGATGCGACCGTCGTGCCATGGATGCGGATCTGATAGGATTTCTCAGGGATAGCGATATCGTCCGTGACCTTGATCTCAGGCACGACGAAGCCGTATTGAGTTGCAAACTTCTTGCGCATCTTGCCCACGCGGAACGCCAGTTCCTGATGCGCGCCCAGCAGACGTGTCGAAACCTGCTTGCCCAGGGCCAGCTCGATCTCGGATGTCTTCAGCATCGACTTCACGGAATCCTTATCGGCTTCCTTGGTCTGTACGGCCATCTTTTCTTCGGCATCGCGACGCTGCTTGCTTTCGGCTTCCAAACGGCGCGGAACGATCCATGCGCCAAAGGCCATGACGCCACCAAGCGCAATGAAGGGCACAAAGGGAAGCCCCGGAACCAGAGCGAGTGTCGCCATCAGTCCGGCGGACATAGAGAGCGCGCGTGGATAGCCACCCAGCTGATCGATGACGGCCTTGTCAGCGGTGCCGGAGCTGCCGCCGCGGGTGACGAGCAAGCCAGCTGCCAGCGACACGATGAGTGCCGGAACCTGCGAAACGATACCGTCGCCCACGGAGAGCTTGACGAAAACATCGGCAGCCTGGCCGATTTCCATGCCATGGCGGAAGTAACCGATAATGATGCCGCCGAAGATATTGATACCCGTGATCAGGAGGCCGGCGATGGCATCTCCACGAACGAACTTCGACGCACCGTCCATGGCACCGAAGAACATGCTTTCTTCTTCGAGTTCGCGGCGGCGGCGCTGTGCTTCCTTTTCATCGATGATGCCGGCTGAAAGATCGGCGTCGATGGACATCTGCTTACCGGGGATGGCATCGAGGGTGAAGCGGGCACCGACTTCCGCGATACGCGTCGCACCCTTGGTGATGACGATGAAGTTCACCGTGATGAGAATGCAGAAGACGATCACCCCGATCATGAAGTCGCCGGACATGACGAGAGACGCAAAGCCCGCGATCACGCCACCGGCAGCATCATGCCCCTCGTGACCATGAGACAGGATCGTTCGGGTCGTCGCGATGTTCAGCGACAGACGGATCATCGTCGAGATCAGGAGAATGGTCGGGAATGATGAGAAATCCAGAGGTCGCTGGATCCACAGCGCAACCATCAGGATCAAAACCGAGAAAGCGATGGAAAATGCCAGACCGATATCAATCAGGAAGGTCGGAATAGGCAGGAAGAGTACGCACAGGATTGCGATAATGCCCGTCGCAAAGCCGATATCGCGGCCGCTGGGATTAACCTTCGGAATTGCTAATGCTGGTGGTTGTGCCATCGCTTCTTTCCATCTCCTCATGAGAAGGTGGTGCGCAGAACGCACCTCGTCATGACAAGATTAGGCGCTGAAGCTTGCGCGAGGATGGCAGGATTGTTCGGGGCGTCAGAAGCCAGACTGAACGCGGGAGAAAACGAGCTCCGCGAACAGGTTGATTTGCGATCCGATGAAGGGAGCAGCAAGACCGCAGCACAGAAGGATCACGACGATCTTCGGGACGAATGTCAGGGTCATTTCCTGGATCTGGGTCAGGGCCTGGATAAAGGCGATGACGACACCGACCAGCATGCCCGCCAGAACTGCGGGACCGGCTGCGATCAGCACGGTGCGCATTGCTGCCTGCATGATCTCCAGGGCATCGGCTTCGTTCATGTCGCCACTCCGTGATCCCGAATCATTCGGGACCGTCCAAGCTCTCCGCTTAGACCATCTCCGCGCAAAGATGAAAATGCTATTTGCGCGGAGAGGGGTCAATTCTGATGGCCGTCGCCGGTCAGCACACTCGGGTCGCTGATCAGCTCTACGTATCGCTGTTGGTATTAGTCGTAGACGTGCTGCTGCTGGTCGATGTGGTTGGTTTCGTAATCTCACGATCAGAAACCACGACACCCGCCTGGAGCAGCACCTTATCGCCCGCTTCCGTCAACGCTATGACGCCGTCGGAATAGACCTGAACTTCCTTGACCTTGCCGGTTACGGTATCATCGGCACTCATGATGTACTTGCCGACGATGTCGCCCGCCCGTGTCAGGGCTTCCGCCTGAAGCATGCTCTTCAGGTGGTTGTTCGTCTGAATGGTCTGTTCGACCTGCGAAAAGGAGGCGAGCTGCGAGATCTGCTCCGACGCGTCCATCGGCGAGGTCGGATCCTGGTTCTTCATCTGTGCGATGAGAAGCTTCAGGAAGCTGTTATAATCAACGCTTGCCTTGTCCGCGTCCTTGGTCGATGCGCCTGCATTCGCCCAAGGATTGGATGCAGCTGTCGAACTTGAAACTGAATCTACCGCCATGGCGCGATCTCCCTGCGGATCTGCTCCACCGTGGCCGGGGTCATCTCCTGATTGTTGAGGATACGATCCTCGATGGCGTACAGCCCGCGGATCGCCTTCAGGGCATCGAAAGCACGGCCGCTGACGACCATGGCATCAATGCGCTTCAGTTCTGCCAGTACCTCATCGTCCTTGAAGCAGGCCAAGAGCATCGTGATGGACTTCCGGAACATGGCGAGCGATTGCTCCTTGCCTTCCGGATTGATCAGCATCATCTGCGCGATGAAGTAGAGCTGGCGCAGAGGGGTGGTGGCGTCTTCCAGCTGCAGAACGTGGTTCTCCAGCAGGAATGTCACATCGTTGAGAAACTCAAGGGCTACCTTGCGGTCAACGCGCAATACCGCGCCATTGATGAAGATTCGTTCGCCAGACTTCAGCGAAATGCGCAGCGTACTTTTCATTTAAGTCCATCCCTGATGATGGTGGTAACGTCAATAATGCCCTGGAAATTCTGCGATTGTCTCTGACGAATCCGCTCGCATTCCTTCAAGATCCAGATGGCGATGGAGATGAGGTTGGCTCTCAGCTCGGCGTTGAGCTCGTTCTCCGGCTGGCGCAGATCCTCAATGAAGCGGATCCAGACACGCCTGGTGAAAAACAAGGCCTCGATAGTTGTGCCGGAATACTCGGCGGTATCACGGGCCGCCTTCAGGAGTTCGATCGAACGATCGAGCGCCTGACGTTCGCGGCTTTTGGCGTCCGCGACGTCGTCCTCCATGATCTCGGCATATGAAAACTGGTACATTCATGTATCCTTCATTTTCAGTCACTTCCTTCAATCATCAAAGGAAGTTTACGAGGCTCAATTGTTGTATTCTTGACGTCAACGTATAGGACGCCTCAAGCAAAGCCTTCAGCGATGTTACGCGGGTGGATGCCTCATAGGCATCGACACCTTGCAGATCATTCAAGTGCAGTTCGAAGATCTTCTTCTGGGATTCGAGAGATTCATTCGCGTTCTTCACGCGCTCGCTGGAAATACCAAGATTTGAGCGAGCCGTAGTGATACCGGTTTCAGCCCGGCCAATAGCACCACTGGCAACCTTGACCGCTGCCTGCCGGGAAACTTCCGGTACGTCTGTCGTCAAGAACTCATTGGAAACGACGGCGGCGAATACGAAATTGCGGAAACCGGAACCGTTCGCATTGGTGGACGTATCAACGACCTCATTGGCGCTGATGCGCGTTGTCATGTTCGTGTCGTTCGCATTGGAAACGAACGTGGTCCAGAAATCCTGTCCGGCCTGGCCCGCGTGCGGCGGGTCGGTCAAGGTCGTCGTACCGTTGAACTTTGCTTCAAGATCCGTCAAGAAACTGTCCACCTGAGCTGCCGTCATGGCGCTCTTGGAAGGTATCCCGTTTGCACTTAAGAATTGGTTCAGTTCCGCATCGTAAGCCGCTTTAAATGGAGATCCGGCTTCCGTGAAGGATGTCAGCGGCTTGACGTCGGTGTTCGTGCCCGCGAACAGATATTCACCAGCAACCGAGGAGTTCGCCGCATCTGTGAACGAATCGAGCGCGGAGGTCAGCGTGCGTCGGGCATCGTCCAGGGTCGACGCGCTGGAGGTCAGCGAGGCGAGTGCGCCGCGAACCTTGTCGACCGAGGTCGACATGTTGTTAAGCGCCGCCTCTGAAGAGTCCAGACGGGTAACGGCGACGGAGTTCGTCGTCAGCTGCGACTCGATCCGCATGACATCGCGCGTGAGATCAAGATTGCGCGCGGTCTGCGATCCGAGAGAGACACCCATGTCGGCATGAACGCCGGTGGTGACCTCCTCGTTTGCCTTCATCAGTTCATTCTGGGCTTTCGCCATTGCCGTTCTAAGGCTGGTCTGAACTGAAATCGTCGAGCTGAATGAAGTCTTCATGTCTTATCCTGCCGCTTGTAGTAAGGCTGCCATCATTTCATCGATGGTGCTGACCAGCTTGGTCGCCGCCTTGTAGGACTGCTCGATATCGAGAAGCAGGGAGAGCTCCTCGTCGAGGCTGACGCCGGTTTCACTTGTGTAGGCTTCCGAAGCACGCGCCTCCATGGCCGTCTTGGTTTCGTTTGCAGCGGTGGCCGTACTACGGATCGCTTCCAGCCAGGACGTCGAAGCCGACGAGTAGGTCATGAGGCTCAGGGTGCCCTTTACCTCCGTCGCCTGGTCGAAACTGCGTGTCGTCTTCATCGCCTGCGTATAGCTGTCGAGAAGCGCCGAATAACCCGAGCCGCCCGTGTTGACGACATAGGCAGCACCATTGAACCCGCCATCGCGGATCATGGTCGGATTGCCCTTTGCCAGGGGATTGACCTTGATGGATGCTGCGAGACCGGGAATGACGGTGCCTGTCGAGTCGACCGCATCATCCACACCATTTGTGAAGAGGCCTGCGACGGGCGTCAACGCTCCGGATGGACCGGTTTCGGCAAAGGACACAATCAAGGTACGCGCGACTTCATCGAGCTGGCTCTGGAATTTCGGCGCGATCTCGTCACGAATCTGCAGAAGGGCCTGCAGCGAACCGGATGCGCTGGTATCGCCGCCTTCTCCCGCAGTAATCGCAACGCCATCAATGTAAATCGGATTGCCGGTGACGTTCGCCGCATAGGCATTGGTCGAGTTGAACGATACCGTGCGCGGGATCGTTTCGAAAAGAGTGGTGCCTTCGGAGGTGTAAATCGCCATGTCGCCATTGTCGCGAACCACGGTCGAGACACCGACGATTTCCGAAATCTGCTTCAGGATCGTCTCGCGGTTGTCGAGCGCATTATTGCCATCCGATCCCGTGATCTTTGCGCCGACAACCTGATTGTTGGCGGCCTCGAACTGGCCAAGCAGGCCATTCAGCTTGTCGACCTGGCTCTGGATTTCAGCGTCGGCGCGGGTTCGAATGCCTTGCACACCGGCAGATGTACTGTTCAAAGTATCAACGAGATCCTGCGCATTGGCGACAACGGTCGATCCAAGGGTGGTCGATGTTGGTGATGCCGCGTAGGAGCTTAGCTGATCATAAAGGTCCTGAAGGCGTTTGCTCGGCGAGTTGTCATACTCGTTGTTTCCCATCAGGTCGCGCATTTCCTGCAGACCGGTGAGAAGAGTGGACTGGCCGGTGGAAACGGACGTGGCGGTGATGGTCTGCCGAAGCAGCGAATTGTTCTGGGCTCTGTCGACGGACGCAACCAACGCACCGTTGCCAGCCGTGGTCAACGAGGCGGAACGACGAACGTAGTTCGCGTTCTGACCGTTGGCGATATTCGACGAAACGACCTGGGTCTGCTTCGAGGTATTGTTGAATATGGCCTGGGCTGTATTCAGTGCGGTGGAAAGCGTCATGTTACATCACTCCAGTGAAAGCCTGTTGGTTTAACGCTTCAGGTTCACGAGTACTTCGAGAAGTTCGGAGCCGGTCTGGAAGACCTTCGAATTGGCCGTGTAGCTGCGCTGCGACTCGATCATCGTGGTCAGTTCTTCCGCGATATCGACGTTGGAATCTTCCAGCGCGCCTGACAGAATGTCGCCATAGCCGACAGAGCCCGCATAGCCCATGACGACGACGCCGGAGTCATTGCTCTGGGAGTAGACGTTGCCGGCAAGAGGCCGGAGGTTGTTGGGGCTCTGCACGTTTGCCATGGCGATACGATAAGTCGGAACCGACTGGCCGTTCTTGTAGAGGATGGAAACCACGCCATCCTTGCTGATCTCGACCTTGTCGACAGCGCTGGCGCCCTGACCGTTGATGTTACCGGTGATGGAGTAATCGGCACCCAACTGTGACAGCTTGGAGAGGTCGATGTCCAGCGCGCCCAGTTCCGCGCCGCCGAGGCTGGTCGATGGAATGGCAGTGGTGGTGATTGGTGCCGTTGGCGCCGTCAATTTGCCTTGCGCATCGAAGGTGAGCGTCGTGGTCGACAGATTGGTGGTAACCGGAGGGGTCCCGGAGTCGGTAAAGTCGATCGTCAGTTCCCACTCGTTATCATTCATCTTCTCGTAGGTCAGGTTCAGAAGGCGACCATTGCCCTGCGAGTCATAGGCCACGAGCGATGAGGACTTTGTAAAACCGATCGCTTCCTTGGCAGGCAGGTTGCCTGCCACGAGACCTTCTGTTGAAGGCGTGGCCGTCATCCCACCAGATGTCACGTTAATTTCCGTCAGACCTTCGAAACCATTGATGACGATCGTCGGATCCTCATTGGCCTTGTAAGGGTAGCCCATCAGGGTGAAGCCAGCCGAATTCTGCAGCGTGCCGTCTTCCTGCACCTCGAAATTGCCCGCGCGGGTCAGGTAATCGGTGCCATCGGCTCCAGCGACGATGAAGAAGCCTTCACCATCGATTGCCAGATCGGTCGAGGACGTCGTGTAGCTGAAGGCGCCCTGATCGTTGATGGAATAACGGACAGTGGTGTTGACGCCGCCGGAATTGTAGGAGCCTTCGGAAGACGGCAGGATCATCGACGAAAACTGCGTCGATGATTTCTTGTAACCGGCCGTGCTGGCGTTTGCGATGTTATCGCCCACCGTGCTGAGACGATTTGCCTGGGCATTCATTCCGGACACGCCGGTCCGCATGGTTCCGTAAAGGCTCATATCAATTCCTCGTTCTGCCTGTGGTAGCAACACTAGATGACGGGCCTTGCGTGAAGCTGGCTGTTTCGGCTGTTCATCAGCCATTCCGAACATCCTGAAGCAAAGTCAGACCGAGAGCGCTACAGGCAGATACAAAATACAAACCCCGGAAATCGCTGTCGATTTCCGGGGCCAAACTCGGCTAATGCCAAGTGAATCACTGTCTAATTTTGGGAAAGCTCAATCAGCTCCAGTCGATGCAATAGCCTAGGAAACGCTTGCTATCGATCGGGTCGAAGCCGAGCTTCTTGCGCAGCTTCTTGCGCAGCTTGCTGATGTGGCTTTCGACGACGTTCTCTTCGACTTCCTCGTCGAAGATGCCGTAGATGGCGTTGAAGATCTGCGTCTTGGAAACGCGACGTCCACGGTTTGCGACTAGGTATTCGAGAATGCGACGCTCGCGCCGCGGCAGGGGGAAGATCTCGCCCTGGATTTCCGGATCGCGACCATCGTCGAAAACGCGGATCGGTCCGATATCGGTATAGTTCGTCAACGCCTTCACACGACGGCGGATAGCCGCCGCACGTGCCAGGATTTCCCGGGGATGAACCGGCTTGCGCACGACATCGTCGACGCCGCTGTCGAACAGTGCCAGCGTTGCTTCCAGCGAAGGCTGATCACTCACAGCAATCACCGGTGCTGCGGTACGATCCCGGATTGCACGCGGAAGCTCCAGCGCATGCTCGGTCTGACCGATCAGAAACGCTTCAACCGCTGCAATATCCGTATCGGCCGCAGTCGATACCCACTCGCCAAACTCTCTGGGATCAAACCCTGTTGAGGGTACTCCCTCACGCCCAAACAATGAGGTGTAACCCTCTTTAACGAGCTCACGCTCATCAACCACTACGATCATTCGTCCGCCTCCGAATCAGTGTGGTGCCTCGATGATCTATGGGTACGAATCGGCGGCTTCATGAACAACTACGCAAAATTAACCATAGATTTTAATAGTTGATTAAGAGTCGGCTCCTGATTTGCTCTACATCTAGTGGGTGCGACAATTTTTCCCCACAAAAATTTAGTGGAAAAGTTAACGTAACGTAAAACTGATCTTCTCTTGCCACTTTTTTGACAAATCAGTCTATCTGCGATCACCCACCATGAGGCGCAGCCCTGCAACCAATTTTTGGTTGTATTCAGTGACAAAAATTTGCAGCTCCCGGTGTCCACTTGCCGTAACCCGTCGCGACCAGATTCGCGATCACGCGGCAGACGTACCGCTTTTGTGCCGGGTCGTTGTTTGGTCCTGCGTGGTATCGGGCTACCGCCATCGTCCATGTTTCGTGGCGGTCGTGGAGGTTGCGGAGAAACTTTGCGGCGTATTCGACGTTCCGTCGCGGGTCCAACATCTCCTGTGGAGACGCAAAATTCTCGCCATGGAAGTGGTGATTGATCTGCATGCAACCCATATCGATGAGTTGTCTTCCCTCCCGGCGAGCCGTCTCAAAGGCCTGCATGGCGGCCATCGGGGTCTCCGGGAAGTAGGCTTTGCCCTCGATATTGAGTGCCCAGGGATAGAGGCTGCCCTTGCGGCCGGTCTCCGTCAGGCCGACCGAATAAAGGATGCCTTCAGGAATCTGGTACTTTGCTGCAGCCGATTGGATTTCTTTCTCACAGGCGCCAGGTGCCACGGCAAGGGCATCAGAGATAGATATCGCCAGCGCGAAGATCGCGCCCAGAAGCAGCGCCGGAGCGCGGATCTGCGGCTGTTTCATAGTCATCATTTCCTGTCATGAAAGGCACTCCGGCACGTCCGGATTGCTGCCCCTGTCCCTGCCCTGCGCCACCATTGCCCTGTTGCCCGGCCATGGCACCACGCTGTCCGGCGTCATTGGACTGCTGCGAACTGTCCGACTGTGACGTCGGCGTGATTGTCACGGTCACCTGATCAACCGCAAAGCCTTGCGAACGCAGAGCGTCCAAAATGCCGCTGCTATCGCTTGTGAGCTGGCTATGGGCCGCACGGGTCTCCACTGTCAGATGAACGCTCAATTGCTCGCCAACGAGCCTCAAGGTGGCCGTCACCGAACCCAGATCAACCGGTGTCATCTGCAGTTTCAGTGTATTGACAACGTTACCCGTGCTGCTCTGGGCAGCAGCATTCGACAGAGCGGAACTGGGATGCATAGCCGCTGCCCAGTCCTGATCCTGCGAGATGGCAGTCGTCAGGGCCGTTGCGTTCTGTGACGTACCGAAGCCGAGGAATCGGCGTGCATCGAGAACCGTAACCTGCTCGGCACCGCCACTGCCACTGCGTCCGGTCTCAAACGTCGCCTTCCCATCGGCGCCAGTGCCGATGACCATATCCATGCTGCTGCCGCGAGGACCCGCAAAACGGAAGGTTTTTTCACCGCCTCCGGCGCCTGTCTCCGGCAATTCCACCGGAACATCAAGATCAGTGCCCAAGGGTGTATCACCAGTGGTGGCCTGCTTCTCAATCTGCGCAGCATCGCGCTTGCTGTTATCGGCATCGCCCGATCCAAAAGTCGTGCCAGCGGCAATTTTCGCACCGGAATGCACAACCGCAGCAGTTTCGGCCGAGCCAGACAGAAGCGACAAGACGGAATTTGCATCGGAGGCAATCGACTTTGCATCGACCTTTTCGACATCTGCCTTCTGTGCGCCCATCTCAAGGTCGGCGGTTATCTCTGTCTTGCCGGACGAGATATCGTCGTCATCGTTCTTGTCCGATCCCTTCGCCTTTGCCTTCTGCGCCTTGTCCTGCTTTTGCGCTTTCGGATCTTCGTCGATGTGCGGCGGCTTGCCCCCCATGGGGTTTACTTCGACATCCGCTTTCGAGTTCAGTTTGCTGGCGATCGTGAGATCGAGACTCAGCGCTGCCGAAGCAGCAGAGTTACCTGAAATACGAACGCGGGGAACTGCCGGACCTTGCTGCACATCCGATTGCTCATCCGCATCATCGGATGGCAAAGTCTTTGCTCCCGCCTGATCCTCGCCTTGCCCTTTCGATTCGCGTTGTGAGACGCTTGAGAGGGCATTGCCGAAGCCATCTGATTTTTCTTTTCCACCGCGTCCCTGCACGGCGTCCTGAGGCGCCGCGCCGCTGGCGGGCGCGCCCAAATTCAAGGCCGACGTAATCATCGCGCTACTTGTCCTTTTTCAGCAGTTCATCGATTGCGCTCAGCTTGGACCGACCCTTGTCGACATAGGTCTTGAAGTCGGGATCGAGCGCTTTCGCCTCACCGGCGGGAGGTTGAGCTCCCTTCGCCGTGGCTCCCGCAGCATCATGCGCAGGAAGTGCAGAGGTTTGTTCTGCACTGATCTGATTGGGGATTGTCTCTGCTTTGTCTTGCCCGAGGCTTTCGAGGGTGGGAGCCTTCAGAACCTCGGCGGCAATCCGTCGGGCGGCATCACGCAGCGCGCGATCCTCTGCACTGAGCTCATTATCCGGAATCTGATCGAGAGCCTTGACGGCCTCCTGCATCTTGCCCGCAGGCATGCGCGCCACATTGCTGAAAAGGCTCGCGGCTGACAAACCGCTTGTGGCAAGTGATTTTCCGCGTTCAGCCGCCTTATCGGCAGCAAGCTTGGCAAGCTCGGTCTTTCCCTCGATGGTCGCCTGGCGTGCAAGTCTCAGGTAAATCTCGCGCGCCCGATCATCCGCCATGACCTCCAGAGCACCGTCCAGATCCTCGGCGGAGATCTCTCCGAAATGAGCAGAAACCAGTGTCACGAAAAGATCTGCAAACTGGCTGGCATAGGGAGAATGGGAGAAGCGTCTTGCATACTGGCGTGCATAGCCAAAGCCCTTCGCGACGAGGCCTTGTTCGACCGCGACCGCGACGGACCGGCGCAGAGCCGCTTCCTCAATGATGGTTCCTGGCGCCAGGAGGCGCGCCATATCATAGAATTCCAGGGCCTTCTTCTGATCCGTCGCGATGATCACATTGCCAGCGACCAGCGCGAGGTAAGGGCCGATACGCTGGTCGCGGTACTCCGGCACCATGCTCGCAAGACCACTCGCCACCATCGTGCCACGACCGCTCAGGTATTTGCGCAGCGCATTGGCGACTCGGTTGTCGAAATTGCCAGCTGTATCCTTCGAGACAATCAGTTCCAGGGTTGAGGGATTGCCGCCGCTCATGGCGTAGATCAGCGCCGCGTCGACGTTTCTCGGATCCTCGAAGACGCGCATATCGGCGGTGCGCAATCGCTTATCGATGGTGGACAGCATGAAGCGCTGCATGGCACCGGCCGAGTGATCGCCCATGACCACCGTATCCTGCACGAATTGCAGGGACCGCAACATCTGGTAGGGCTCCAACGTCTCTTGCGATTGCTGGGCGCGGCTATCCATCGGCAGAACCAGCGCAATGGCTGTTGCCGCGAGCAGAGACAGAGCATGGCGCGCTCGCCAGTTCATCAGGCTTTGCCGTCCTCAAGCAGGATTTCGATGCGCCGGTTCTGATCAGCCAGCGGGTTATTGGGAACCTGAAGGCGCCGATCCGCATAGCCTGAGATCTGCTTCACCCGGTCTTCGGCAAGCCCGCCCTTGGTCAGCATGAAATAGGCGCTGTGAGCGCGCTGGGAAGAAAGGCGCCAGTTGTCGTTTTCGCCCGACTTGAACGGACGACCGTCCGTATGTCCACGAATGATGACGCTTCCCTTGCGATCCTTCAGGATTGCACCGATCTTCTCCATGGCCAGCACCAGTTCCTTACGAGGAACGGCTGAACCGACATTGAACATCGGCGTATCGAGTTGATCGGAAATAGTGATCAGAAGCCCGCCTTCAGCCGGCGTCACGATCAAGCCTTCGGCCAGCTTGCCCGAAATGCCCGCAATCTGGCTTTCGATCTGCTGCTTCAGTTCATCAGCCTTGCGTGCCTCGGCGGCTGCCGCAGCAGCCGCTGCCGCAGCATCCGCCTGCACTGTTGCAGGGTCGGGTCTGGGTCGCGGGAGAGCGACGGATGCCAGTTGCATATCGGCAGCCGGGGCACCAGCCTGCGCAACGTTTGCCGGGTTCTTCGGCGGCTCTCCGCGCGTTTGCGTCGCAGAGGGCGGTGTCGGCGGCAACATTTCCGGCATGGTCTCGTTGGACGGATTGACCGGCTTCACTTCTGCCGGCGCCTTGGCCTGTCCATCGGCGCGTGTGACTTCCACCTGCTTGGTCCAGAAGTCGGGATCGAACGGATCGCGATAAGCTTCCCCGCCGTCTGCGCCGGTTGCGGGGCCCGATGAACTCGCACCGCCCTCACCCTTGGCGCTGACATTTGCCTGCTGACCAACTTCCTGAGCGATTTCCGCCAGAACGGAATAGGGATTCTGGAAGAAGTCCGCTTCCGAGAAGTTGGCTTCTTCACCCGAAGCCTGCGTCATATCCTCGCCTGTTGCGGCGGCGGCACCGACCTTATCGGCATCGGCCTTGACCTTGGAGCGCTCCTTGCTCTCCTCGCCTTCGGCGGCATCGACCGGCTTTTCCAGGCCCTTCTTTGCCGGGGTCTGGTCCGAAAGCTTGATGGGGTTAAAATAGCTGGCGACAGATGCTGTCGTCTTTTCGTTCGCAGCGTTGACTAGCCACATCACGAGAAAAAACGCCATCATCGCTGTCATGAAGTCGGCATAGGCGATCTTCCAGGCACCACCATGATGTCCGTCGTGCCCACCGCCATGCTTCTTGACGATGATGATTTCGTTTTTGCCGTGATGATGATTCTGTTCGCTCATGCGAGCACTTTCTTCAGGCTACCAGCCCAGGCAGAAAGCCGGGTGACCAGGACAGCCTCATTGATATCGACGGACAGATCGAGATCGGGTGTCTCGATGTGCCGCATTTCCGGGGCATTCTCGCCCAAGGCTTTGGTGAACATTTCAAACAGGCTCTGGCTGCCGTGGACCGTCACTTTCGCGATGTCCTCGCTTTTCAGGACCTCAATGACCTGATGTGCGAGTTCGCTCACCATGGCCTGCGCAACGGCATCTTCCATGACCGGCGCGAGAACTGCAGTCACCGCCGTCTCCAGGGCGACGGCAGCCTCCTCGCGCATGCGCTCAAGGCTTTCGACAAGACGTTCAGCGGTCTGTCTTTCCATTTCGTGGCGCAGTTCAATCAGAGCCGCCTCATGTTCGGCCACAAGCCGCTCGCGTTCCGCTTCCCAGCGCGCATCGCTGACCGCCTCGCCTTCGGCGCGCCCTTCCGCAAATGCGGTGGCCCGTTCCGCCTCCAGATCGATGGAGGGTTCGGGCGCTGGCGGCTCGAAATGAAAATCATTGTCGATCTCGAAAGCTACGACCGGAACCGGCGCCGCAGGAGGCGTGGAAAAGTCCTTCAGATATCGCGTCAGGGATGCCGTCATCGTCCCTCTCCTGCACTGCGAAAGGCCGGACCTTCGCATGGTGAACCGCTCGAAGGCACATGTCGTCGAAACCTAGCCACCATGATTTTCGCCATACCCTACTGCATGCCAAACATGTCCCGACAAATTTATCGGATCAGCGTGAATTTTTTGGAACTTTAGGAAGTCAAACTTGCGCGAAGGTGAAGATATGGGCCGCCATTCTGACGAGCGGCGACCCCTTGTATGGTGTCAGCGATCTGTGACTACTGCTGGAAGAGCTGAAGAATGTTCTGGGCGTTGGTGTTCGCGATGGAGAGCGACTGGATCGCCAGCTGCTGCTGGGTCTGCAGGGCCTTCAATCGGGTCGATTCCTCGTTCATATCCGCATCCACAAGTCGCCCGACACCCGTATCAATTGCATCCATCAGTGTCGATACGAACTGTTCCTGCATGTCGATGCGGCTGGTGATGGCACCAAGCGCTGACGCCGAATCGGTCAGGCGCTGAAGGATCTTTTCTGTTGCGCTCAACATTCCGGCGAGATCTTCTGCGGAGGTGGTATTGCTGATCGCGATTTCAGTTCCGGCTGCACCCGAGGCTGAGTCGGCATTGATCAGGAAGTAGTCCGCCGCAACCGTACCGCCGCTACCGTCAGGCTGATCTACGGTCCAGTCCATGGTCAGAACGCCGCGTTGGGCGTCTTCAGTGTCGATGAGGGTCGACGTTGCCGTATCGAAGGCGAGTGTCGTCAGGCTCACGGCGCCGTCGGAGGCGCGATTGAACGAGGCCACGATATTCTTGACGCCAGGATTTGCGCTGTCCTTGTTGAAGAGCCAGTTCTCGCCCGAGAAGGATGCTGATTCCGAGATCGAAGCAAGCTGATTCTTCAACTGCTCGAGTTCCTTGTTGATCTTGGTCTTGTCAACACCGGGCTGTGAAGCGGCAGTGATCTTGGATTTGATCTCGTCCACGACCTTGATGGCAGAGTTCAGACCCGTATAGGCCGTATCCGTTGTTGCGGCGCCAAGACCCAGAGCGTCCTGCACCGTGCTGAGCGCCTTGTTGTCCGACCGCATGGTGGTTGCGATCGACCAGTAAGCGGCGTTATCGGCAGCGGTCTCAACGCGGTAACCTGACGAAATACGCGCCTGCACCTGTTCCATGTTCTGATTGACGGAACGCAGTGTCTGGAGCGCCGCCAAGGCGCCCGTGTTGGTAATAATACTTGTCATTTCGAATATCGCCCCTGGATATGATTTGGGACATGCCGGACCGGGCTAAACGCGCGATTGCATCATGCAGACGTTAGCCGACCAAGATCTCGGCAGACGTTCGGGCGTATGTGAATGGCCAGCCCGATCTGCTCCGAACAGAGCATTCAGCAGACTCGCATCCCGAGGTCGATAAAGCCGCATTTGTCTTGTGCGAGGCTGATCTTTTTCCAGAGGCAATAGGTTGGGGGACAAACCGAACTGTCCGCACCAGAAATCCTGAACGCAAAAGGGAGGCCGCGCAAACGGCGCGGCCTCCCTTTTGAGGGTCTGAAACGTCTTACGATTAACGGAAGAGCGTCAGAATGTTCTGCGAATCGTTGTTGGCGATCGAGAGAGCCTGGATGCCAAGCTGCTGCTGTGTCTGGAGAGCCTTCAGCTTGGTCGACTCTTCGTTCATGTCAGCGTCGACAAGCTTGCCGATACCCGTGTCGATAGAATCGATCAGGTCCTGAACGAAGTTGCTCTGCAGATCGATACGGCTATTGATGGAGCCGACGTCCGCTGCCGCATCAGTCATTTCTTTAAGAGCCTGATCGGTCGCAACCAGATATTGTGCCATTTCGTCACGAGTCGTCGTGTTCGAAATGTTCAGACCCAGAATACCATCCGCCAATGCACCATTGGTCTGGGTGCTGCCGGTTTCATCCACGTAGGTCAGGTTAGTCCATTCCTTCGACAGAATGCCAGCGCCGGCCGTGTCGTTATCACCGGATGCATCAAGGCTAACCAGAGTAGACTTCGTTGTATCGTACTCCAGCGTTGTGAGGCTGATATTGCCGTTGGCATCACGGTTGAAGGAACCGATGATGGCCTTAGTCTCAGGAGTCGTGGTCGGGTCTTCAAGAACCCAGTTCTGACCGGAGAAGGACGCCGACTTCGCGATCGACTTCAGCTGGTCCTGGAGCTGCGTGATCTCCTTCTGGACCTTTTCCTTGTCCACGCCAGGTTGCGAGGCAGCCGTCAGCTTTGCCTTGATCTCGTCGACAACCTTGATCGAGCTCTGGAGAGCCGTATAAGCCGTATCCGTCATCGCGGCGCCAAGGCCGAGAGCGTCCTTGACCGTGCCAAGAGCCTTGTTGTCCGAACGCATCGTCGTGGCGATCGACCAGTAAGCAGCGTTGTCCGAGGCCGTTTCGATGCGATATCCGGAAGATACGTGGTTCTGCGTTGTTTCCATATCGCTGGCGATATTGCGCAGAGTGGAGAGCGCTGCAATCGCTGCGGTATTGGTCAGAATGCTGGTCATAATTGGCCCCTACAAGAAAACAGTGGACTTGGGTATTCCGGGTCTACCGGCAAGGGGTGTTGCGCCTCATGCTCGTCCTGCTTCAATGGTTATCGGGACGCACCGCTTGTATGGGTCCATATCAACTCATTAAGGTTAACAAAGATTGAAGTAGCTCTGCAAAAGATTAGTGATTTGAGCTGAAGCATTTCGACCAGACAAAAAAAAATCGCGCCCTTTCCGGGCGCGATCTTAAGTTTTGCTTAACCAGAACTTGGATTAGCGGAAGAGCGAAAGGATGCTCTGCGAGTCGTTGTTGGCGATCGAGAGAGCCTGGATGCCCAGCTGCTGCTGCGTCTGCAGAGCCTTCAGGCGGGTCGACTCTTCGTTCATGTCTGCGTCAACGAGCTTGCCAACGCCCTTGTCGATGGAGTCCATCAGATCTTCAACGAAGTCGTTCTGCAAATCGATACGGCTGTTGATCGCACCCACGTCAGCGCCGGCGTCCGTCATCTCCTTCAGTGCGGCCTCAACGCCGGAAAGGATCTGGGCCATGGTGTTACGATCGGTCGTTGCCGAGATCTGAAAGCCGAGGATGCCGTCGGTCACTTCGCCGTCAGTCTGTGTATCGCCCTGATCGTCCACATAGGTGAGACCAGTACGTTCCTTTGAGAGAATGCCGACGCCTGAAGTATCGTTCTCGCCATCTGCATCAAGGCTGACCAACGTCGAGTTGGTCGTGTCGTATTCCAGCGTCGTCAGGCTGATATTGCCTTCGGAGTCGCGGTTGAACGAACCAACAATCGCCTTGGTTTCCGGTGAATTGTTATCGTCCTGGAGAACCCAGTTCTGACCGGAGAAGGAAGCAGACTTGGCGATCGATTTCAGCTGGTCCTGAAGCTGTGTGATTTCCTTCTGGACCTTGTCCTTGTCTACACCAGGCTGAGAAGCCGCGGTCAACTTTGTCTTGATCTGGTCAACAACCTTGATGGAGGATGCGATGGCCGTGTAGGCAGTGTCAGTCGTTGCAGCGCCCAGACCCAGAGCGTCCTTGACGGTGCCGAGTGCCTTGTTGTCCGAACGCATTGTCGTTGCGATCGACCAGTATGCAGCGTTGTCTGAAGCGCTGGCGACGCTATAGCCCGAGGAGATCGCGGACTGGGTCTTCTCCATGCTGCTGCTGATGGAGCGCAAAGTGGAGAGCGCTGAAATAGCCGAGCTATTCGTCATAATCGATGACATAGTATTCTAGTCCCTTGTTACTGGATACTCGTTGGGGACATACCGGACTTGAACTACCGGCAATGACGATTGGCTTCATGCCCACTCGGTTCCGTGTACTCATAGGAAACCAAACGCGTCATATGCCAAGGATATTTGCAGAGATTCATTGCGGATTCCTTAAACCGCATTCTAAAGTTCGACCTATGCAAACAGTCCGGTGGATAATGATTTACAGACTATGACCGGGAGAATTATCCTATTGTTTTAATTAAATTTTTCTGGCCTGCTTCACAAAAAGGCAATGTGTGCCGTCACGACATGATTTCGAGTTTGGAGGGCCGGATGTTAACACTTAGGAAGCTTTGTTCGTAGTTGAGCATCGTCCGATATGGACGCGATCGTGCCTGCCCAAAAACGCCTCGAAAATGAGCAGTCCGCGCAAAGCTTCGCCAGCCAGCAGCGACAGGGGACGGAAGAAATGACCGGCCAGCATGAGTGGAACGACGTCTGGAAGAAGAGGATCGGGTCCTGAGCCTCGGCAAATTGCTTCAGTTGAACGAGCGGACGAGGCTTCCTACCAAGAGATTCCACCCGTCGATCAGGACAAAAAACAGGATCTTGAAGGGGAGAGAGATTGATGTCGGCGGCAGCATCATCATACCCATGGCCATAGTGATGGCAGCGACGATCATGTCGATCACCAGAAATGGCAAGACGATCAGAAAGCCGATCTCGAAGCCGCGCCGGATTTCAGACAACATAAAGGCTGGGATCAGGACGCGATAGTCTATGGCCTCCGGCGTTCCGACGGACTGGCCCTTTTCGCGCGCGATGTCCACGAAGAGCGTCAGATCCTTCTCACGCGTATTGGCGCTCATGAAAGCTCTAAAGGGCTCCCCGATCCGTTGTACCGCTTCCGCCTCGTTGATTTCGTTGCGCAGCAGGGGCTGTACGCCTTCCGTCCATGCACGATCGAAGGTTGGCGTCATGACGTAGAAGGTCATGAACAGGGCCATCGAGATCAGGACCATGTTGGAAGGAGCGGTTGCCAGACCCATACCTGTTCGGAGAATGGAAAAAGCAATGATGAACCGCGGAAAGCTGGTGACCATCACCAGAATGCCCGGCGCAATGGAAAGCACCGTCAGAAGTCCGAAGGTGCGAATGATCCACGCCGCCGCGGAGCCATCCACCGGCAGGTTCAAAAGGTCGGCTGGCGATTGCTGTGCAAATACCAGTCCCGGTGCCATCAAGAAGACGGCGAGCAGCGCAAGGAGTCGAATCATTCGATCACAAAGGTTCTGAACATCACTTTCGATACTTTGCCTTGCGAACGAAGGTCAACACGTTCCTGAATGTCGTCCTTAAGATATTGAAAGCCACGTGGTCCTTCGATCTGCTGGAGCGAGACGGTCCGCATGTAGGCCAGTATATCCTGATGGATCTGCTCAGCGAGCGGCATCTCAGGGGGGCCCTTGAACGCCAGCGCCACCTCAAGACGAACCCAGTTGTCGGAAGGATAGGCCAGGTTGGTCGTGATAGGCTCAAGCTGCACAACGCCGGTCGCAGCGGTGGAAATGTGTGGGAGACCCTCCTCCTTCTTACCCCCACCATGGGCGGCGGCGGCTGCCGCTGCCGCTTCCTGCTTTTTCTCTTCCGCAGCCTTTTCGGCAGCCGGATCCTTTGGCGCGATCATGCCACCGAGAAACCAGCCGCCACCGGCGCCAATCAGGGTGACGATGGCGACGCCAGCGATGGTGGCCACCATGCCGCCACCCTTTTTCTTCGTCTCAGCGCCTTCTGCTGCGTCTTCCATGATCCCGGTATCCCTTCAGCCCGTCATCAGAAAGGTGAGAACAGGTCGACAACCTGTTGACCGACGGGCGGCTGCTGCACTTCCATCAGACGACCGCGGCCGCCATAGGAAATGCGGGCTTCGGCGATCTTGTCATAGGAAATGGTGTTCTTGGCGTTGACATCCTGTGGCCGCACGATACCCGCCACATTCAAGATGCGAATTTCGTGATTGACGCGCACTTCCTGGGAGCCGCTGATCAGAAGGTTACCATTCTCGAGGACGCCGGTCACGACCGCTGCGACCAGAAGGTTCAGCTTTTCAGAGCGCTTGGTAGATCCCTTGCCCTTGGAAGAGGTATCTGAGTCGGTGCTGAGATCGGCATTGGTGGAGGGCTTCCAGCCAAGAATGCTGGCCGTCGCATCCCACTTCAGGCCTGTCGAGTTCGTTCGGCTGCGGTCGGTTTCGTTATCGAAATCCGCCTTATCATTGATCTGTATATCGACCGTCAGGATGTCGCCCACATTCAATGCGCGCGCATCCTTGAAGAGTGCAGCCTGACTATCGCTCCATAGCGAATAACCGTTCGCCATGTGGCGTGGCTGCTTGGGATAGGAGGACATCTGAGGCGTCTGCGCATACTGAAGACCACTGCCGATCGGGCTCATAGAAGGAGCGTTGCCGATTTCCTTGACCGTCTGACTGGCGCAACCTGTCAAAAGCAGGCCTACACAAAATACTGAAATGCGCTTGATCATGTGCGGCGATCCTTGGATGTGTTGGGGTCGGACGCGCTGGACATGATCATTGAGATCTGACCCGCCTTCAGCGGATCCATCTCACTCAGAATCAGGCCGGACTGACGTGCCGGAAGTTTCATGATGATCGCTGCAGCCAGTTCGAGCCTCATCTGCTCAAGCCGGGGCGCTGCCGCGTCTGCTTTCATTGTCTTGAAGATTTCGATCAGGCCGGCATCTGCCTTTGCCATGAACTCGTTGCGAACCTTGAGCCACTGCTCATATTCCGCCTTGCGCTTTTCCAGAACGGCGATGCGTTCGTCCACGTCCGCCTGCAGCTTTTCGAGTTCCTGCTTCTGCAGAAGGTAGCGCTGATCGCGCGCTGAATCGGCGATGTTCGTGCAGAATTTCTCGATATCGGCAGCGGTGGAATCTTTCGGCAGCGACGTCGCCTGCTGCGCATTGACCTGTGGCACCAAAAGCAATAGCGCCCCAACAGCCGCCAGTCGCAGGAAGGATTTTCTGCGGCCAAGCGCGAAAATGACAGGTTTCAGATCAGACTTCATTGTATGACGAGCTCCGCCTGAAGCGCGCCTGCGGACTTGATGCCCTGCAGGATCGCGATAATTCCATCCGGCTTGACGCCGATGCTGTTGAGACCTGCAACCAACGTCCTCAGATCGGGGCCGTTCAGGATGGCGACATTGCTGCCGCTCTTCATGACGCTGATATCGGTCTGGGGTTGAACGGCGGTCTCACCATTGGAAAAGGGTTGAGGTTGAATAATCTGCGGCGTCTCCGTGACCTGGACGGTCAAGGTTCCATAGCTGACGGCAACGCGAGATACCTTCACATCGGCACCGATAACGACAGTACCCGTGCGCTCATTGACAACCACCTTTGCGGGCGTATCCGTTTCGACGACGAGATTTTCGATTTCCGCCATCAGGCGCGTGAGATCCGCAGACTTGGGCTTGGCAACCGAAACCTCCTGCGAGTCACGCGGCTCCGCAATCGCACTGCCGTAGCGCTGGGCCGCAAAGCGGTTCACGGTATCGGCGATGCGGACCGCCGTCGAGAAATCCGGGTTTCGCAATTGCAGCACCAGATTGACGGCGTCCTTGAATTTTGACGGAAGTTCGCGCTCGATGATGGCGCCGTTCGGAACGCGGCCGGCTGTCGTCACACCTTCGGTGACGGAAGCTGCCTGCCCTTGCGCCGAGAAACCAGAGACAATGACCGAGCCCTGGGCGACGGCGTAGATCTGGCCGTCGGCGCCGGTCAACGAGGTCATGATGAGGGTACCGCCACGCAGCGATGTTGCGTCCCCGAGGGAGCTTACCGTGACGTCAAGGCGGCTACCGGGGCTGGCAAAGGGCGGCAGATTGGCCGTCACCATGACGGCCGCCGTGTTCTTCGCTGCCGACTGGCCGCCTTGTGTCGATATGCCGAGATTCTGCAGCATGGCGCGCATGGACTGCTCGGTAAAGGGTGAGGAACGCAGGCTGTCGCCCGTTCCCTGGAGACCGACGATCAGACCGTAGCCGATCAACTGGTTGTCACGGCCCGCCTGCAGGGACGCGATATCCTTGATGCGCGAAGCATCGGCAAAGGCCGGTTGAATCGGCGTTAGAAGGCACAGAAAGGCAAGGCCTGCCGCAAGAAGACGCTTCATCATTTCGCCATCACCTGCACTGTTCCATTCGCCATGACCGTTCCCGAAACGGTGACACCCGAATCCAGATTGCGGACCTTGATGACGTCGCCAACCGCTGCATTGTCGAGGGGCGTGCCTGTTGCACTGATCGTCATGTTGCCGAGGGTGAAGGTGAGGCGCACAGGCGCACCGCGCTTGACCGCGTAGGGTTCGCGCAACGCACTGAGCTGGATGGTGCGGCCTGGCAGAAGCGTGCGGTTGCTGACCTTACCCATGACCTGGTCGATACCGGAGGCATAGCCGCCGGCAAGGTTCGGATTGGTGACTTCGACTTCCTGAAGCTGGGCGGCATCGATTTCCTGACCCGGATAGATGATCTGCTTCGGCACGACCGCATAGCCCATATCGGCGTATGCGGACGGCGCCAAAAGACCAGCAAGAAGACCAAGGGCAATGCCCTGCAATCCGACCCGCTTCCGGCTATTCCGGCGAAACATCATGTCTGCCACCCCTTTAAAGTTTACTTCAGGTTCTTACTGACGATCGACGCCATTTCGTCTGCTGTCGTGATCACCTTCGAGTTCATTTCATAGGCACGCTGTGCCGCGATCAGGTTGGTGATTTCCTTCACGGCATCGACGTTGGAGGATTCGAGATAGCCCTGCTTGAGGTAACCAAAGCCCGGATCGTCGGGTGCTGCGACAATGGCCTCACCGGAAGCAGCCGTCTGCTGGAAGAGGTTGTCGCCCATTGGCTTCAGGCCTGCTTCGTTAACGAAGTTCGCCATGGTCAACTGGCCGAGCGGCGTAAATTCTGTCGCATTTCCGATGCGGACACTGACTTCGCCAGAACGGTTGATCACGGTTTCCGTCACATCGGCTGGAAAGGTGATGTTGGGGACCACGGCATAGCCGTCGATCGTCACCAGCTGGCCTTGCGCATTGGTATTGAATGCGCCTGCACGGGTGTACATGGTCGAGCCATCCGGCGCCTGCACCTGGAACCAGCCGCGGCCGATGACCGCAACGTCGAGGGAGTTCTCGGTCTGCGTCAGTTCGCCCTGTTGGAAGATGTTGCGCACGGCGGCGGTCTGCACGCCGAGACCGATGTTTGCACCCTCCGGGACAATCGCCTGGTTAGCCCGGTTGGGAACGCCGCCAGCCCGTTCGGTCTGATACAACAGATCTGCGAACTCGGCACGGGCGCGCTTGTAGCCAGTGGTGTTGATGTTCGCGATGTTGTTCGCGATGACCTCGAGGTTGGTCTGCTGGGCATCCATGCCCGTCGCTGCGACGGAAAGTGCTCTCATCGATCTGATGTCCTTGAACCGCTAGATTTGCATTTTGGTGATGTCGAGATAGGCGCTGACGATCTTGTCGCGGAAGGCGATGGCCGTCTGCAGCGACTGCTGCGCCTGGAGAACAGCGTCGACGACTTCACGGGTATTCGCTTTGCCGGTAATTCCATCGAAGGAAATGGCTTCCGCGCTCTTCAGGCTGTTGGCGGCGTCGACCGCCATATTGCCGAGAACTTCGGAAAAGGAGGCGCCCGTGCTTGCCGAAGATCCGGCAGTGCCAAACGCGGAGGCGGCACTTGAAGAGGAGGTGACCTCGCCAAGATCTCTCGTCATGGAGAGACCGGCGACTTTCTGGATACCGTCAATCATTGCGATGCGCCCTTCAGAAGATCAAGAGTGGAAGAAATCATCTCGCGCGTCTGCTTGATGGTCTGCAGGTTTGCGTCATAGCTGCGGTTGGATTCCCGAAGGTCGGCCATTTCGATCAGCACGTTGACATTGGGCATCTTCACCATGCCCTTGGCATCGGCGGCCGGATTACCGGGATCGTATTCCTCGTGAAAATCAGAGGAGTCGATACCGAGTTTCTTGACGTCGACAACCTGTGCCCCGGACAGCTTGTCCAGTTCGGAACCAAAGGTGATGGTCTTGCGACGATACGGGTCGGCACCGGGCGTATCGCCCGTGGTGCGCGAGTTGGCGATGTTTTCAGAAACAATGCGCAAGCGGGTGGATTGGGCTTCCAAACCCGAACCGGCAATCCTGAGCGATGCGGCTAGCGGATCCATGGATCATTACCTCCTGACTGTCATCAGCATCATGCTGTGGAAGGACTTAACCAGCGTGTTCCCGATATCGTACTGACGCTTGATTCCGCCCATTTTGGTAAGCTCCTGCGACAGGGACACGGTATTGCCGGACTCCTGAACGCCGATTTCCTGATTGAGATCTTCCTCTTCGATGTTCACATCGATCGAACTGTCCAGGGAGTGACCCGACAGGTGCGCCGCATTGGTGCGCGCCATGGCGATGTTGGTCTCGTTCATCACCGCCGAAAAGGGTGTGACATCCTTGGATTTGTAACCTGGCGTGTTTGCGTTGGCGATGTTGCCAGCAACGACCTGCTGGCGAATGGAAAGCCATTCCGCTTGACGCGATGCCAGATCGAACAATTGAATGGGTTGCATAGGCTTCTCTCCATTTTCTAATTGAAGCCTAGGCTGATATCCTTGCGTCAGACTTACGGACTGCCCGAGGCCTGGTCGTTTAACACCTCACCGGTGGACGTTATGATCACCCAGCGTCCGCCGCGCTGCTCGATGGTTGCCAGACGGCTGTTGTCCGGCAGGATGGAACCGACACGCACCATATACATGCCCTTGCTGTCTTCGATCAGCGCTCGACCATTGGCGACGTGCATGAGGCGGAACGTATTCTTGCCGGGGAGCGGCTGCATAAGCCCTGTTCCCTGATCCCCATCGGCCTTGTCTGGAGACGCAACCGTGGCTGTCGTCAGATTGTCGGTGGGATCCAGCGGGTCCTTCGGCGTGTTGGAGGGCGTGTTATCGACCATGGCAAGCGGGGATACGCTGAAGACGTTCCGGGCCGGCGTGTCTGGCAAATCGCGTGTGTGATCCATGGTTTCGACACGGATGCCGAACTTGTCCTCATTGAAGAAGACGTACCACGGGAAGAGCGCGGATGCAGTTGCCAGAAGGATTCCGGCACCCGCCAGCATTCGATCGCTGGAAGATCCAGATCGCCGACGAGTGCGCGAAGGCTTGATCTCTTCGTCGTTGTCCTGCTGCATGTTCAACCTCTCTGTCTCAGGTTCCCGGGACCTGCACCGGCCCGTAAGGCGCCTGCCAGATCCGCATAGGCATCCTCTGCCGGCGGATCTCCTGGACCTTGCTTGAGTACGTCGTAGATGATGGGAACCTGTTTGATCGCCATGTCGAGATCAGCGTCACTGCCGGCGCGATACCCCCCGATCAGGCGCAGATCCCGCGTTTCCTCAAATTTGTGAATGAGGGATTTCAACCTCGAAACGAGCTTTTCCTGATCGCCGGTCCAGGCCTTGCGCGCCAGGCGCGAGATGGAGGACAAGGGATTGATGGGCGGATAACGTCCCTCTTCGGCAAGGCTACGCTCCAGCACCACGTGTCCATCCAGAATCCCGCGCGCGGAGTCGGCAATCGGGTCGTTGTGATTGTCGCCATCCACCAGGATCGAAATGATGGCAGTTATGGTGCCCGTTCCTTCCGGACCCGGACCCGAACGCTCCAGCAGACGCGGCAGCTCGGTAAACACGGAGGCAGGATAGCCACGTGCGATGGGCGGCTCGCCGGACGCAACCGCAACCTCACGGATTGCGTGAGCAAACCGGGTGATACTGTCGGCGATGAACAACACGTTTTCGCCGCGGTCGCGAAAATGCTCCGCAATCGTGATGCCGACAAGGGGAGCCATCTTGCGCAGCATGGGGCTTTCGTCGCTGGTGGCCACAACGGCAATGGATTTCGCCATGTTATCGCCCAGCGTGTCTTCGATGAATTCACGCACTTCTCGACCACGCTCGCCAACAAGCGCGATGACAACCTTGTCGAAGGCCACCGCGCGCGCGATCATGGAAAGAAGCGTCGATTTGCCGACACCGGACCCGGCGAAAATGCCGAGACGCTGGCCAAGGCACAGCGGAGAGAAGATGTCGATGGCACGCACGCCGGTTCGAAATCCTTCTTCGATACGCTGTCGCGTCATCGAAGGTGGAGCCGTGTTGGAAATGGACCGTTTCTCCGGTCCATTGACCAGCGGGCCCTTTCCGTCGATGGGGTCACCCAGGGCACTGATGGTGCGGCCACACCAGCTGTCGTCCGGTGCGATGCGGAACGCACCCTTGCGGATGACCACATCGCCGATACCGATCGGTTCACCAGGTTCGATCGGGCAGACATAAACAAGATCCGGTTCGACCCGTACAACTTCGCCCAGATGAATGCCGGTCTTGCTGCGGTGCGCGACGAATTCGCCAAGCCGGACCTGCTTTGAAAGGCCAGAGACCGTATAATGACCCGCAGCGATAGTGCGCACATGGCCGCCTGGTGCCACCGCAACTTCAGGCTTGGTAAAGCGTTGAACGAGCGACGCCATCTGGGTCAGCTTGCCGTTCGGCACCGGTTCCACGGACTTGCCGTTCATGATTCAGCCTTCACCGAGAAATTAGCGCGAACCGCCGAGGGTCTTGATGGCTTCGCTGAAATTGGTTTCCGTGTCGCGCATCAGCGAGGAAATGGCTTCGAAGCTGCGGTTGACCTGGATGAGTTCGGTCATCTGGCCAATGCCGTTGACGTTGGATTGCTCGAGATAGCCCTGGACAACGCTGATATCGACCCGATCCACCACCGGCTGCGGCGCCTGTGTGGGGATCACGCCGCCATTCTCAAAGCGCAGGTACCCTTTCGAGATATCCGTGGTGAAAACCCCGAGCGTGGCAACAGGCCGGTCGTTCTGCGTCACGCGGCCATCTGGACCAATCACCGGCGGACCGGCTGTGCGATCCAGCTGAATGGGTGCGCCGCCGGCATCAAGCACCGGATAGCCCATGTTGGAAACGAGCTCGCCCGTCTCCTTCAGCGTGAATCGTCCATCTTTCGTCAGAACCTGACCCTGCGGGGTGTCGATCGCAAACCAGGCATCACCCTTGATCGCAACATCCAGCGGGTTGCCCGTATGATCCAGGCCGCCGCTGCGCGTGGACAGATAATCATTGCCCTGGCTGACAAAGGCGACCTTCGCGTTGAGTTCGTTGCGTGTCTTGCTGAGCACCTCGTCGAACTTCACTTCGGTCGCCCTGAAGCCAACCGTGTTCATATTCGCCATATTGTCGGCGATCGTGTTCAAGCGGCGCTCAAGCGCGATCTGCGAAGAAATACCGACATACAAACCGGACTGCATTTGTCTTTGGCTCCGTGATGGTTCAGATGTCTTCGACACATTGAGGGGTCGAACGGAAGGGCTCCACAGAGAACCCTGATCATGCCAATCCATAGGCAGACAGACTTGTGCGAAGCTGTTCCAAGCCAGGCAATTTTTAGATTCAATTAAACAGCTATAAACCCAGCCTCACGCAAGCCAGCGCCAGTATTCCTGAAACCTGATACGAACATGGTGCAGGTGTACAATGACCATCATAATCGGATTTATAGTCACAATAGGCTGCGTACTGGGCGGCTACATGGCCATGGGTGGCCATCTCGACGTCCTCTTCCAGCCGTTCGAACTGGTGATTATCGGTGGCGCCGGTATCGGAAGCTTCATCATGGCCAACCCGATGAAGGTCGTGAAAGACTCCGGTAAAGCGATTGGTGAAGCGTTCAAGTATGCAGTTCCCAAAGAACGGAACTACCTGGATGTTCTCGGTGTCCTCTATTCCTTGATGCGCGATCTTCGCACCAAGTCGCGCAACGAGATTGAAGCACACATCGACAATCCGGAAGAATCCTCGATCTTCCAGACCGCCCCCACTGTCTTGAAGAATAAGGAATTGACCTCGTTCATTTGCGATTATGTTCGGCTCATCATCATCGGCAATGCGCGCAGCCACGAGATTGAAGCGCTGATGGACGAAGAAATCGAAACCATCCTTCACGACAAGATGAAACCGTATAATTCGCTCACAACCATGAGCGACGCATTTCCGGCCATCGGTATCGTCGCCGCCGTTCTCGGCGTTATCAAGGCCATGGGCAAGATCAACGAATCGCCGGAAGTTCTCGGTGGCCTGATCGGCGCGGCGCTCGTCGGCACCATGCTTGGTATCTTCCTATCCTATTGCATGGTCGCACCGCTCTGCAATCAGATCAAGGTTGTTCGCACCAAGCAGCATCGCCTCTACATCGTCGTGAAGCAGACCCTGATTGCCTATATGAACGGCTCGGTTCCACAGGTCGCACTTGAGTATGGTCGCAAGACGATCTCCGGCTATGAGCGTCCGTCGATTGACGCCGTCGAGCAGGAAATGATGAATCCGGGTGGCGGTGGCGAAAGCAAGGCGGCCTGACCAAGATGACCAAAAGCAACGACGACATGGCTTCCGGTATGGATCTGGCGCTTCTTGCAAAGCTCACGGGAGGGTTGGGCGACTACAAGACCGTCGAGAGGCTTGCAGCCGATTTCGGCCAGCTCTATTCGGAATTTCTGCCGGATGTCTTTCACAGCGAGACAAATATCCACATCGACGTTTCCTATATCGGCTTCCAGTCGGGTCTGATGCAGGACCTTATCGCGCAGTTGGGCGATACTGTGTGCCTGGCTGACGGATCCTTGCGCAACTGGTGCCCGAACTTCGTGCTTGCCTGTGGCAACAGCTTCGTCATCGCATTGATGGAGCGTATGCTGGGTGCAGATCCGGCCATCATCGTTCAACCGGATCCGCGTCCCCTTTCGGACATCGAAATCGATCTAGCCTCCATGGTTTTCGAGCGCATTGCGAATGTCCTGCGTTCGGGCGTCAATGCGGCCGGTGGTTTCGAAGCCATGCTGGAGCGCCCCTATAATGCTGCCGCCAGACCGGAAGCGGACAAGGATGAGAAGCCTGAATTCGGTGCCACGATTCGCATGGCCGTCGAGATCGGCAATGTTGCATCAGAAATCGCTCTGGTCATACCGCAGACGACGCTCCTGAAGACAAAGGTGGTAACACCGAAATCCCGGGCGCAACTTTCGAAACAGAAGCAGGAGTGGGCCGATCGCATTGCCGAACAGGTGCGTCGCTCGCAAATCACGCTGCAGGCGCGCATCCGTCTGCAATCACTGACGCTCAAGACCATTTCGAAGCTGATGGCAGGCGACATCATCGCCTTCGAGGACAAGGGAGATGTTCGGGTCGATGTCAGCGCCAATGGAAAAGATCTCTATGCGTGCGAATTCGGTCGCTCCGGCGATCGCTACACCGTGCGCGTCAAGGACAACATCAGCACCGAAGACGAACTGCTGAGACATCTCATGAAGTGACCCGCCAGGTTCGTAATTTAGCATGGGCAGCCTGACGCAAGTTTCAACAGGAATAATCAATTCATGGCTACGAATAAGACACCTTTCAATCCGGACGATATGTTTGCCCCTTCCAGCGACGAAAAGGAACTGGACCAGGCGATCGACGATCTGCGCGGCGTGCTGAAGGCTGACGAAACCGGCAGCCTCGGTGACGATTTCGGCATGTCTGCATCGGCCTCCGAATCCCCGTTCGGTGCCGATCTTGGATCGGATACTGCCTTTGGTGGTTCCGATTTCGGCGGCGGTTCGGATTTCGGTGGCGCTTCGCTCGGAAGTGACTTCGGTGGAGGTGCGTCCTTCGGTTCGTCGGCTTCGTCATCCATGCCGGAGCCAGGTAGCGCGCTCAATTCGAACCTCGACCTGATCATGGATATTCCGATTACGGTCGAAATCGTCCTGGGCACAAGCAAGATGCAAGTTTCGGGGCTTATGGGTCTTGAGGAAGGCGCCATTATCGCGCTGGACAAGAAGATCGGAGAGCCGGTCGAGATCACCGTCAATGGCCGCAGAATTGCCAAAGGTGAGATCACGGTGCTCGAAAATGACGACACACGGTTCGGCGTCAAGCTAACGGAAGTGTTGAGTACAAACAAAGTCTGATCCCATGAGGGACAGTGAGGGAAGACCATGATGGACTTTGACGATTTCGGAGGCCCAGTCTCCAAGAAACCGTTATCCCAAGCTGAAAAGGCCGCCGCCGTCCTTCTTGCGATGGGCAAGGGGGTTGCCGGCAAGCTGTTGAAGTTTTTTACCCAGAGCGAGCTGCAAACAATCATTGCAGCCGCGCAGACGCTCCGCGAAATCCCGCCGGATGAACTTTTGCAGCTGGTCAACGAATTTGAAGACCTGTTCACCGAAGGTGCGGGTCTCATGGATAACGCACGCGCTATCGAAAGCATCCTCGAAGAAGGCCTGACACCGGAAGAAGTGGACGGGCTGCTGGGCCGCCGCACGGCCTTCCAGGCTTACGAGACGTCGATCTGGGACCGCCTGCAGGATGCCGATCCGGCCTTTGTTGGTCGTTTCATGCTGAAGGAACATCCTCAGACCATCGCCTACATCCTCTCCATGCTGCCCTCGTCCTTCGGTGCGAAGCTCTTGATGCAGCTTCCAGATGCCCAGCGGGCCGACATCATGAACCGTACGGTCAACATGAAGGATGTCAGCCCGAAGGCGGCGCAGATCATCGAAAACCGCGTCATCGAGCTGATCCATCTGATCGAAGCGGAGCGCAACTCGAACGGTTCCAACAAGGTGGCGGAACTCATGAACGAGTTGGAAAAGCCACAGGTCGACAATTTGCTCACATCGCTGGAGACAATCAGCAAAGAATCGGTCAACAAGGTACGTCCGAAGATCTTCCTGTTCGACGATCTTCTGGCCATGCCGCAGCGCAGTCGCGTGATGCTGCTGAACGACATTGCCGGCGATATCCTGACGATGGCCCTGCGTGGGGCCTCGGCGGAAATCAAGGAAGCCGTTTTGTCTGCCATCAGCCCGCGCCAGCGTCGCATGATCGAGTCCGATCTCGGCTCCAACGCGGCCATCAATCCGCGCGAAGTGGCCATCGCACGGCGCGCCGTGGCACAGGAAGCCATCCGTCTGGCCAATGCAGGCCAGATACAGCTCAAGGAGGCCGCGCCAGCTGGCGAGGCTCCGGCGGCCGCATAAGCGGAGTGGACCCGAAAGGTTCATTCCGTCGCTTTCCGGAGATCATGATGACCTCCGGTTGAAAGAGCGCCAAACATCTGGCGCTCTGACACAGGGATGAAGCCTTGTCAGAGGATAAAGAAAGTAAAACAGAAAGCCCGACCGAGAAAAAACTTCGTGACGCGGCTGAAAAAGGTAACGTTCCGTTTTCGAAAGAGGTGACGCTCTTCGCGTCATCTCTTGCGTTTTATTGTTACCTCATCTTTTTCCTGCCGGGCCGGACACTCGACCTCGGGGAAACGCTCAAGGACATCATTGCACAACCGGATCAGTGGCAGTTGGAAAACGCCTCGGATATCGTATCGATCGGTGTGCATCTCGGCTGGGCAACGGCTTCCTTCCTGCTGCCTGTGATGCTGATGTTCAGCCTGTTCGGCCTTGCATCATCCTTTGCGCAAAATCTTCCCTCCGCCGTGCTCGAACGCGTGCGTCCGCAGATTTCCCGCGTGTCTCCCATGAAGGGGCTGGAGCGCATCTTCAGCGTACCTGGTCTGGTGGAATTCGGGAAATCTCTCTTCAAGATCATTGTCGTCAGCATCTGCATGTTCTTTGCGATGCGTGGCGACTTCATGCATTCGCTTGATGCAATGTTCGCCGATCCGAAAGTGGTTCCGGACATGCTCTATGTGGCTGCCACGAAGATGATGGTGGTGATTCTCCTGTCGACCGGCGTTCTTGCGGCGGCCGACTTTTTCTGGACACGGCATCACTGGTACAGCGAACTGAAGATGTCGCAGCAGGAAATCAAGGACGAGCACAAGCAGTCGCAGGGTGACCCTATGGTCAAGGGACGTCAGCGCGCCGTCATGCGCAGTCGCGCCCGTCAGCGCATGATCAACAACGTGCCGCGCGCAACGCTTGTGATTGCAAACCCGACCCACTATGCCGTAGCCCTGCGCTATGTGCGCGAAGAAAGTGATGCGCCGGTGGTTGTTGCCAAGGGCAGTGACCTGATCGCATTGAAAATTCGCGAAATCGCAGAGCAGAATAACATTCCTGTTTTTGAGGATCCGCCGCTCGCTCGCTCCATGTTTGCGCAAGTCTCGGTGGATAGTGTCATTCCACCAGCCTTTTACAAGGCAGTGGCCGAACTGATTCATCGAGTCTACGCCTCGCGATCGCCTCAAAAACGGATACGCTGAACGCCATGAAAAAATGCAACTATTCGCTTGAACGTGAAAAAATCCTGGCTCAGGCGATCAGCCCAGTTGCAACAGAATTACGAATGCTGGATGCGGCCGACCTGATTTCGCTGCTGCGCCTCGAATGCTATGGCAGTATTGCCGACCTGGTTTCTTCGGCTGCAGAGCTGTACTTCCATCCAGGTACCGTAAGTTTCGGTTCCGGTGGCGACTATAAGCTGGAATGGGACGGTCGACCGGAAGTCATCCTGGATCTTGAGATCAAGACGCAGGGCCTTTCCGTCTATGCAAGATTGATGCTGACGGACAAGACCGCCGGCATCGAGATCGACCATATTTCCTTCCAGAACCCCTCTGACGACCCGGAGGAAAATACGCGGTTTCTTTCGCGCAGCCTGCATGCCGCGCGGTTCATCAGAACGCCGACCGCACTGGCGGGCTGAACTCTCGCTCCGGAGCTATTTCAGTGAATGAAGCCAAGGCGAATGGCCTTGGCAATGGCCTGTATCCGGTTCACTGCATCGAGCTTGATCGTGGCGGAACCGAGATAGGCATTGACCGTGTGAACGGAGAGACCAAGCCGTTCGGCAATTTCTTCGCTGATCTGCCCATCTCCTGCAAGCTGAAGACAGGCCACTTCTCTTTCGCTCAGTGATTCGGCAGGGATGGACCGCCGCTCGTCCATGGCGAGCAGATCCATCATGACGTGGCAACTGCGCACGTGCTGGTCAATGACAAGGTCGTTCGACAGGTCCATTGCAGACCCGGCAAATGCGACATAACCATTGCCTATTGCGCCCAGCCGAACCGGGAAAGCGATCCCTTCGAAGGAAAGCTGCTGGCCATCCAGCAGGACAGTGATACCCGAATCCTTGATCGACAGTCTGGTCTCGGCCTGCCCTCTGGACTTCCAGATCATCGGGAGAAGTGACAGCTCAATGTGATTCAGCAGGCGGTCGCCATAGGCCTGCAAGAAGGCGCCGCAGTGCTCGGCCGCAGAAACGCCCCAGTTTTCCATTTCGCAAACCAGCTTGCGCTTGTTGGGCAGGCCGGAGCCTGAAACGCGAAACACGGCAAAGTTCCGGGCATTCAGCGCCCGCTGCATGTTGATGAGCTTTGGGAATATATCCGAGCGGCTGGATACGCGCTGACCGATTGTCAAGAGAACTCCCGTTTTCATTCCGCAGAAAACTCACATGAGTTATCGATACTGCCTAAACCAGATTGTTGCGAACAGCGTAGGCGATCGCCTCCGACCTGGTCTTGGTTGCCGTCTTGCGCATCACGCTTGTGATATAGTTATTGATCGTATTGCGGGAGATGCCGAGAATCACGGCAATCTCGTCGCTGGTCTTGCCCTCGGCGATCCAGAAAAGGCATTCAAGTTCCCGGTCGGTCAATTCGAAGTCTCGCTCTGTCCGCACTTCTCGCGTGTCGCCAAGGCTCAAAACATAGGCCGCCAGCAGCCCCACCTCGCGTAGACGATCCTGCGAGAGGATAAGTCCTTCCGAAAACAGAAGCATGACCGAGAAGCGAGTTCGCCCGACGCAGAAGGTCAAAGAACAGTATTGCTGGCTGACATGATTTGGCAGGCTCAAATCATCCGGAAGAAGAGCGAATTGCGGCGTCAGCAGGCTCAGGCATTTTTCGATTTCGGTGGACCGTCCATAGCTGCGCGCGAGATCGCTGCCGATACGGCGCACCAGATCGAACGGCCAATTTGACGCGACGATGAAATCAAGTCCGTTTTCCTGAATAAGATCGTAGCGTGCCAGGAGGTAGTGAGAGGCACCGACATACTCCGTCAGTTGCGCCATGGCACTCTGGATCTGGCCAGATGAACCGCTGGCCGAAAGCTTGCTGAGAAATTGTTCACGGCCAGAGGTTGTGGAGGCCAGCACTTCGGGCTGCACCATGTTACCCGCAAACTGTTCCGGGGCTCGCAACTCCATTCCGCCTTTCTCCTTCCGGCGAGATCATCTCTCCGGTCAACAGTGGTCGATCAGTCGTCGGTCAGGGCGAACTCCTCTTCCGTTCCCGCATCGGCACGTCGAATCATCTCCATTGTAGGCGGGGATCGTAGAATTGCCATAACCTTGAGCACATTTTCGAATTCCCTTTCTCTTATACACACAAGCCGGGCCGCCTGCCAAAAACATATTGTGACCTCGGAAATATGGAACACGGCGTTGAGCCAATGTCTTACAACCAGGATTGCAGGATAAACGCCTTCCTGATTGGAGGGTACAAACGCAAAAAGGGCCGACATTTTGCCGCCCCTCTCGCGTTTTGGTTTATGTGTCTTTCCTTTATCAGGCGGCGCGATCCACAGCCCATTTGCGCAGGATCTTGGCAGCGCGCTCTTCGCTGATTTCCACCATGCGAGCCAGACGCTTTTCAGGGCCTTCCTTGACGCGCCGATTGAAGCCGCCATTCGGGTCGTCTTCGGCGCCAAACAGGTCGTTCGAGCTGTCGAACCCGAAGTCCGAACCGAAGTCGGCTCCGAAGCCTTCCGCAAGGGCGGGGTTGGCGCCGGCAGGTGAGAAGTCCGGCAGCTCCAGTCCGGCAGCCTCGCCAGCTGTCTCAGTGCTGACAGCCGTGCCGGCGACGCTGCGGACGACGGGGCGCAGGCCGAACCAGACGACCAGGAAGGCGACCAGGACGAAAGCCGCGGAGTTGATGATGCCGCCCATGTTGCGCGTCAGCATTTCGCCGAAGCCCGGACCATTTGCAGCAGACTGGTCAAGCAACTGGTTTTCGAGGAAATCCATTGCCGTGACTGTTACGACGTCGCCGCGATCTGTACTGATCCCGGCAGCCGTGGAAACGATCTGCTTCATCTTTTCCAGATAGGCATCGATCTTCTGCTGGTCGACCGGCTCGCCAACCATCTGCGCAATGCGGCCACGATTGACAACGACCGCGATGGAAAGCTTTTCGAGGCGATAACCATTCCTTGTCGTTGCCGTCGTCTTCGAATTGATTTCGTAGTTGGTCTGCTCTTCCTTCTTGTCCGACTGGTCGGACGATTCTGGGCCACCGGCACCGCCAGCCTGCGGCGCGGCTTGCGGAATGTTCTGCTCAACAGTTGTCGCAGAGTCGGATTGCTTCTGCTGGGACTTCTGCGCTTCTTTCGTGATCTTCACCGAGCGTTCGACACGCGATTCAGGGTCGAACACGGTTTCCTGGATCTGCTGTGTATCGGTGTTCAGCACCACAGTTGCACTGGAACGGAAATTATCCATGCCGAGGAAGGGCGCGAGTGCCTTGTCGATATTGCTTTCGAGTTCCTGCTGGACCGACTGGACGGCATTCATAGAGCGCGACAGGCTGCTATTGCCGCTTTCATCGCCGGAGGCCAGCAACTGGCCAGTCGAATCGAGAATTGTCACGTCGTCGACCTCAAGCCCGGGAACGGCAGAAGCGACAAGATGGCGGATGGATGAAGCCGCCTTGCGACCAGCTTCCGTCGAGGCGCGGATCATGACGGAGGCCGTCGGCTTTTGACCGGCGCGGCGAAAGTTGCCGACATCGGGCATGACGATGTGCACACGTGCGGCTGCAACGCCACTGATCTGCTGGATCGAGCGAGCGATTTCACCTTCCAGCGCCCTCACTCGCGTGACTTCCTGCATGAAGGAGGTCAGGCCGAGCGAGCCAACCTTGTCGAACAGTTCGTAGCCGGCATTACTGCTGTTTGGCAGCCCTCGCTCGGCAAGCAGAAGACGCGCACGGCTGGTCATACCAACCGGTACCTGTATGCTTGAACCGTCCTGGCCGACTGCAAAGTTGATACCTGCTTCGGCCAGCGCAACGCTGACTTTGTTCAGGTCTGCCTGTTCCAGTCCCACATAGAGTGTTTCGAAGGCCGGTTTGTTCACATAGAGGGCGGCAGCGATGACAATCGCCATGGATACAAGGCCAACCCCTGCCAAAGTCAGCAGTTTGGTTTGGCCTAACGACCCGAAATTCTTCATTATTTGATTAAATTGAGCTAACAGATTCATTCTGTTCCCGCACCGTCTAATAGGTCATGTAGGCCTTTGCCCTCACACAACCTACGCGGCGAAGCTTGTGCGAGCGTTTCGCAAAGCCCCATCGAGACGGTGGAGACAGTTATAAATTAGAAGAAATCAAAATCTCCTGCTGCCTTGGAAAGAGGCTGTGAATGGCCATGACGCATGCCGCTGCTCAACGCCTTGTGCATTTCTGCCAGCTTGACGAGACTCAGGGCGGTTGTGAGGTCGACTGTCCAGTTGTCCGGAATATCCGCTGTGATGGTATCTATGAACTCTGCAAGCCCTCGTGTTTTCTGAACGGCCAGATCAATCCCCTGCATCACCTTCATGCTATCTGGTGATTGCAGAACGGACGCACCGCCAAGCTCAAGCAGTTGCGGTTCGATGCGTTCAATAAGGTAGGCCACGTCGTGCAACTCGGTCACGACGCGCATCAGAACGTCCGGGAGCTTTTCGTCCTCGGAGAGCGATGGCTGAACATGCAAATCGGTCATTGCTTCTCCGATCAGAAGAATTCGATTGAACTTTCCACTGGCTTTGCAGGACGCGCAGGGCGCTGTTCCTGGGCCACGGTTTTCTGTGTTTCCGCGCCGGTCAGAGGGTAGGTTCGAGCGCGACCGCTCACGGGCCAGTATTCGAGCTTGCGCCCGAATTCACCGCCTGTAGACGATCCCACGATCGCTATGCCTTCATCGCGCAGGAATTGTGTGGCGAAGGTCGCGTTCTGCTCTCCGACATTGGAGAAGCTCGCGATGGTCTTGGCACCACCAAAGATCTTGGCTTCCAGTCTGTCACGCCGCCCGCCGCGCTTCAGGATGCCGTTGATCAACAATTCCATCAAATGAACGCCGTAGCGAGACATATCCCCCCCTGACATGCCTCCCGGACCGTTTCCGGGAAGAAGAAAGTGATTCATCCCCCCTACTCCGGCCACGGGGTCCCTGAGGCACGCAGCCACGCAAGAACCCAGGATCGTCGTAATTACGGCGTTGGGATCATCCGTCACTTTAAATTCGCCTTGGATGATATTCATCCGCTTGGCTGCGGCCAGTTCGTTCATTTAAGAGCTCCGAATACTGCCTCGATGGCAGCTTTCATTTTTTCGATGGTAAATGGCTTTGCGAGTACGTTATTGGCACCCAGTTGGGCTGCTTTCTGCACCAGCGCGCGGTCGCCCTGCGCCGTCAGAATAATGAATGCCGCCTTCTTGGTATTAGGATTGGTCCGTACGGCCTGCAGCAAACCCAGACCATCCATCTTCGGCATGTTGAAATCCGAGATGACGAGATGGTGAGGCTGCTCGGACATGATCTTCATGCCTTGCTCGCCATCGCCGGCCGCAGTGATCTGCTTGAAGCCAAGCTGTGTCAGGGCGTCGCTGAGAAGCAAACGGCTCGTTACCTGATCATCGACGATCAGAACTTTGATTTTTTCAGCGAGAGACATTTATTCGGTACCTTCTTTTCGGGCAGCAGTTAATTTCAAGATTTCCTCACCGATAGCGCCGAGCGGCAATTGCTGCTCGACGGCACCGATGTCGTTCGCAACACGAGGCATGCCGTAAACGACACAGGTTCTCTCGTTCTGCCCAAGAGTGCGTGCGCCAGCATTGCGCATCTTGAGCAGGCCGGAAGCTCCATCCCTTCCCATTCCGGTAAGGATGACTCCCACGGCATTGCGTCCCGCCAGTTCAGCTACCGAATCGAAGAGAACGTCGACCGATGGCCTGTGGCCATTGACCGGTTCGCGCTCGACAAGACGACAGCTCGGGGCTGACGGATTGACGACCTGCAGATGCCGGTCGCCACCGGGCGCCAGATAGATCTTGCCGATCTCCAATCTGGCACCGTCGGTCGCTTCCTGCACAACAGGGGCGCAGATACGATTAAGCCGTTCTGCAAAACTTTTGGTAAACGTCGGCGGCATATGCTGCGTTATTACCGTCGGCGGGCAATTTTGAGGGAATTTTTGCAGGACCGTAATCAGCGCTTCGACCCCACCGGTCGACGAACCGATAGCGACGATTTTGCGCCCGACGCGATAATCCACCGTCGGAGCGACCGGCATTTCGGCCGCTGCACGAGCACGCCCGCGGTTAGAACGGGCGGCTGCTTTGACCTTCTCGGCAAGATCACCGAATGGGCGTACATCTCCCGGAATCGGCTTGCCGACGCAATCGAAGGCTCCAATTTCCAGCGCCGCCAGCGTCGCATTCGCACCCTGATGCGTCATGGTCGAGACCATGATCACAGGCATAGGGCGCAGACGCATTATCTTTTCGAGGAACTCCAGCCCATTCATGTTGGGCATCTCGATATCCAGCGTCACGACATCCGGATTGAGCTGCTTGATCGCAGCCCGTGCTTCATGCGCATCACCAGCCTGCCCGATGACGCTTACGTCCGGGTCCTTATTCAGCACAGCCGTGATGAGACCGCGCATCGTGGGACTATCGTCAACGACAAGAACTCGTGCTGGCATGCTCATCCTTTCCTCCCCCCACTTTTGCCAGTGTAGCGGTAGGTGGTTATTCCAATGTTATCGAAGAGATTTTTTGCATCCCCCGTCACGCGCTCGGAATGTCCGATGTAGAGATGTCCGCCGACCGGCAGGAGTTCGGAGAAGCGGGACCAGATCTTCATCTGGGTTGGCTCATCGAAATAGATGACGACGTTCCGGCAAAAGATCACATCGAACTGACCCTTGAATGGCCACTGCGCCATCAGGTTCAATTCGTTGTAAGTGATGAGCTTCTTGACCTTGTCGTCGATCTGGAATTTGCGTCGACCATCAATCGTGACCTCACGGAAATACTGCTTGCGCATGGCAGGCGTAACCGTTTCCAGCGAATTCTCGTCATAGGCCCCAGTCCGGGCCAAAGCGAGAATCTTCGGGTCGATATCGGTTGCCAGAATTCGAAAATCGTAATCGACCGCATTCGGCAAGAGAGACATGACCGTCAACGCGATTGAATACGGTTCTTGGCCATCGGAAGACGCTGCCGACCAGATCCGAACGCGGCCACCGCTTTTCGCGCGGGCGATGAGACCCGGAAGCACCTCATCACGCAGATGCTCGAAATGATGGTTTTCCCTGAAGAAGCGGGTGAAGTTGGTCGTCAGATGCGAGAGCATTTCACGCCGGACCGGGGCTCCCTCCGGCGAAGCGACGAGAGCGCAATATTCCGGAAACCCGCTGAGGCCAAGACTCCGGATATGCTTGGACAGACGCGAGTAGACGAGCGAAGCCTTCGTGTCGTTCAAGAATATTCCAGCATCTGCGTAAATCATGGCCGCGATTTCGGACAAGTCGCGGCGTGTCAGCGGATATTCTCCGCTTGCCAGAACTTCATCCGGCGATTGCCGGCTATCGCTGAGACCAGTGGCTCTCATGCAGCTTCGCTTTCAGTATCGGGGAAAAGGGCATCGAGTTCGATGAGACAGATCATGCGTTTGTCGATCGCCAGGATGCCTCTGGCATACTGTTTTTCGAGATCGGACGAGACTTCAGGCACAGGTTGGATGTTTTCATCCGTTACCGTCAGGATGTCCGACACCGCCTCGACCAGCATGCCCACCACGCGGCTTTTCACCTGGGCGACAATGATGACATGGCGGGGGGTCGGCTCTGCCCTGCGCATGCCCAGTCGCGCCGACAGATCGACGATCGGCAAGACAGCGCCACGCAGATTGATGACACCCATGACGTAGGATGGGGAATGAGGAAGGGACGTTGCTTTCGTCCATCCGCGGATTTCCCGTACCGACATTATATTGACGCAAAATTCCTGATCGCCGATACGGAAAGCGATCAGCTCCCGGCTACCTTGAGCAAGATTTTTCACGGCGTACGACATATACTTAACCCGTTGCTGCCAAAGACATATCAGACTTCAGGGCACCATCGCCGCGCAGCGACTGGCCGCGGGAAGCCGCCACCACTGCATCAACATCGAGAATGAGCGCCACGCGTCCGTCACCCAGAATGGTGGCAGCGGCGATGCCAGGAACATGCGTGTAGTTTGCTTCGAGCGACTTGATGACGACCTGACGCTGACCCTGGATTGCATCCACCATCAGTGCGCGCTGGCCGCCGCCTTCGGATTCGACCAGCAGAGCCACACCCTCGACAGGATTTGCCTGTATCGAGCGGAAGTTCAGGATCCGGCCCACATCCACCAGTGGGCAGAAGGAGTTGCGGATGGAGATCAGTCGCTGGTTCGCTCCGAATGAATGGATCGCTGCGGCTTCTGGCTGAAGGGTTTCGACAATCGCCGTCAGCGGAACGACGAGCGTCTGTCCGGCCACGGTGACGACCATGCCGTCCAGGACGGCGAGCGTCAGCGGCAAGCTCATGGTAAAGGTCGAACCTTGACCTGGTCGTGAGCTGATGGAAATGCGCCCACCGAGAGCCTGAATGGACCGCTTGACGACGTCCATACCGACGCCACGGCCGGAAATGTCTGAGATCTTGTCGGCGGTCGAGAAGCCGGGCATGAAAATCAGGTTGTCGATTTCTTCGTCGGTCAGATTGGCATCTGCCGGAATGAGATCGTTGTCGATCGCCTTCTGACGAACACGTTCGCGGTTGATGCCCGCGCCATCGTCCTGAAGTTCGATCAGAATGCGGCCAGAGCGGTGCTTTGCAGTCAGCTTGACTGTACCTTCCGGGTTCTTGCCAGCAGCCTCACGCTTTTCAGGCGTCTCGATACCATGGTCGACCGCGTTACGGATCATGTGTGTCAGCGGCTCGGCCAGCTTGTCGATAACGGTCTTGTCAACTTCGGTGTTTTCACCTTCAGTAACGAGGCGGATCGACTTTCCGACCATGTCGGCGACTTCGCGGACGATACGGGACATGCGCTGGAAGACAGGCTTCACCGGCTGCGCGCGGATCGCCATCACCGAGTCCTGGATCTCGCGGGTGAGCTGCTGAAGCTCTTCCAGTCCCATATTGATGGACGACGTGCCCGTCGTATCATTTTCTATGACGCTCTGTGAAAGCATGGCCTGGTTGATGACAAGCTCACCTACCAGGTTGATCAGACGGTCGACGCGGTCCAAATCCACACGGATGGTCTGGCCAGCGCCGGCCGCAGCATTAGCAGCGTTGGCGCTTGCGGCAGCAGCAGCGGCAGCGGCTGCCGACTGGCTTTCCTTCTTTTCCACTCTGGCAGCCGCGGCAGCCATCTTGCTGACGTTACTTGCGGCTTCTGCGGCCGCAACGGCGGCAGCCTGTTCAGCAGAATGGTTTTCGACGGCAGGCTCATCATCAACGCTGTCGTCGTTGAGAAAATCGAGATCGAACGGTACCGGGATCATCGGCAACTCTTCGTCCGTGCTTTCGGCAAGCTTGACGTCGAGGTCGCAATCCCACTCCGCGAATTCGAAGACGGAGCGGATATCCTGCTCGGATTTCGTCGTCTTTACGTTGATGGTCCAGCTGAAATAGGCCGCCTCTGGATCCATCTTCTCGAAGGCGGGCAGACTATCGATATCGCAATTGATGCTCATCTCGCCAACGCGGGAGAGATCACGCAGGAGCAGAGCTGCCTCGTTGCCCTTGCTGTACAACTCGCGCCGAGGCTTGAAGACGACTTCGAAGGAGGACGGCTCGATTGTCGCTTCTTCATCGCCGAATTCATCGAACGTGAAGGGGATTGGCTGGAAGCCGCTGTCATCTGTCGGTGCGGGCGCGGGGGCTGGGGCCACTGCTACCGGAGCAGGGGCAGGTTTTGCCGGTGGCTTGGGTGCTTCCGAAGCGCCACCACTTGGCAGTTCGCCGCGGGCCAAGGCTTCGAGTTCCTTCACAAGACCCCTGCTTCGTCCCTCGTCCACGCCGCCGCCATCGCGGGCGGCGGTTACAAGGTCTGCCAGCACGTCTGCTGACTTCAGCATGACTTTCAGAACATCCTGCGAAGGTTCGAGCTTGTTCGAGCGAACGCAATCGAGCGTCGTTTCAAACACGTGTGCGAACGAAACCAGGTCATCAAGGCCAAACGCGCCTGCACCACCCTTGATCGAGTGAACCGCGCGGAAGACGGCATTTACCGTTTCCGGGTCTCGGTCGCCATCATTCAGCTTGAGAAGACCAGATTCCAGTTCGGCGAGCTGCTCCTCGCACTCCTGGAAGAAGATCTCTTTGATTTCGTTCATATCCATCGCAGGAATTCCCGGTTCAGGCGGTTACACGCTCGATCGCATCAATCAATTTCGCGGGATCAAAAGGCTTGACGATCCAGCCGGTCGCTCCGGCCTGTCGTGCACGGTTCTTCTTTTCCGCGTCACTTTCCGTGGTCAGCACCAGGATCGGCACCGCACGATAACGTTCGTTGCGACGCACACCCTCGATGAAGCCAAAGCCATCCAGACGGGGCATGTTAATATCGGTGACGATGACGTCCGGATTGCATTCTTCGAGAACTTCAAGACCTTCCACACCGTCTTCAGCCTGAATGGTTTCGAAGCCCGCATTGTTCAGAGTCACCAGAAGCATGTTCCGGATCGTCCGCGAGTCATCCACGGTAAGTACTTTCTTCTTCACTGCCGAATCTCCTTCGCGAGCAGGTGATCTATGTTGATGCCGATGAGCTGCATGGTCTTGCGAAAAGCATCGGAAACCTTATCGATGACGAGGCTCTTGCTATCTTTCTCCCAAGCATTGGCCGCAGCCAGCAGGACCTGCACACATTGAACGCCGACACGTTCGACGCCGGATGCATCGATTGCGACATCCTTGCCCCGCAGGGAGGTCAATGTGCCGTGCAAATTGGACGCTTCGTTGAGGTCCAGAACCTTTGCCAGCTTGAGCGTCTCGGCCGAATTATTGTTGACTGCCATTCCAGGACCCTCGTCTCTCGAAACTTCTTGCAAAGCGCGAAATCGCGCTGAAATCCAATTGCCCGGCCTGCGCCGGTCCCTCACTCAACCCGTCAACGCAACTGCCTGGGACGACAGGAACGCCATCATTCCACCAGAAGAAATCTCTGTCTCTTCGATCGTTACGTCCTTCGTCGGCGCAGTTTTTCTAGCTTCCCAGATGCGGCTCTTGTCCGAACTGCGTTCAATCCGAAACTCCCGCACTGTCCGACCCAGTTCCACAATAACCGTCTTGAGTTCATCGCCTTCCTGGCCCAAAACGCGCGCTCGCTCGGCACTGCGGGCCAGACGCTGATCCAGCACCTCGACATCAAGGCTCATCTTCTCCAGCGAGCGGACCTGTTCGTCTGTCGCACGCGCAAGACCGGACACCGTTTCGTTGATGCTGGAAACCTGTTGCACAAGACCACCAATCGCATTCTGCGTCTGGTGGACCATCTTCACACCTGCCTCGACCTGCGACTTGGTACCGCTGACGAGTTGCTTGATTTCCCGGGCCGCGTCAGCGGAGCGCTGTGCGAGAGCGCGAACTTCCTGAGCAACGACGGCGAAACCCCGGCCTGAATCCCCGGCGCGTGCCGCTTCTATTCCGGCATTCAGAGCAAGAAGGTTCGTCTGGAACGCAATCTCATCGATCACGCCGATGATTTGTCCAATCTTTTCTGCCGACTGCTCGATATCGGACATGGCATTGATCGCCCGCCCGACAACCTCGCCACTTTCTTCGGCCGCGCGGCGGGCCTCGGATGTCGCCTTTTCCGCCACCGCCGACTCAGCAGCGCTGTCACGCACCCTCTGTGTCAGATGCGAGATATCCTGGAATGCAGCAGAAATCGCTTCAGCCTGCGCGTCAACCTCTGTCGCAATTTCGAGCGTCTGGCCAGCGATTGATCCGGCAAGCATTTCGGCCCGGAGCAGCTTGTCGGAGGCCAGTTTTAGCGAGGCGCACATGGCGTCCTGCGCCTGATCGAGCAATGAGGAAAGTTCGGCATAGACTTCCGGACGTTCGTCGCTAACCGGAACTGTCAGATCCTTATTGGCAAGTGCCGCCGCAACTGGGCCGAACAGGTCGTTGGCCTGTGCCTGGTCACGTTCCCTTTGGGTTGCCAGAGCACGCTGGTGCTTCTGGCGGATTTCGTTGATCCGCAGCGACACCGCAATCTCGACATCGACCAGGACAAGGCGGATAACCGCCTGAATGGCGTCGGTCACTTCCTTCTCGCGCTTGCGAGCGGCAGGAAGCAAAGATCTGCCGCCGATCTGCTGAAGGAGACCGCCAATTAGAGCCTCCAGCATCACCGCATGACCGGCGATATGCCAGCGCGGATCAAGCCCCATCCGTCCCTCGGCGTCCGAGAGCACCTTCACCCGCTCCGCATAGAGTGCGTCGAAGCGTGCATCCGTCAGAACGCTCCAGTGGGAAGCCTGCAGGTCATGCAATCTTTCCAGCTGCAGATCGCTCTCGAAATGACGCATCGCGTCCGGTGATGATTGCAGTCGATGCAGGAAATCGCGAAGGCCTTCCTTCAGGCATCCTTCCAGTGTCGGGCGGAACCGGCGCAAAAGCTCGCAGCTTTCTGCATCCAGGCCGGCAAAGGCAAGCCGTTCGCGCAGGCTGCCCGCCTGTGCCTTTCTTGCCTGGTCCGTTGCCGTTTCGTGAGCCAAAGCCCGTCCCCAACACTGCTGTCCCTCGAGGATCAGCGAAAATCGTTACCGAACTCTCTGCATGCAGAGGTTAAAAACATTATCTGCCCCTCCTGAGGAGGAATGCAGGCTTCTGCGTTCCATCCGATCATTGATTTTCACGGGCGGCGAGCCGGGTAAGGCTCGCGGCTGCTGCCAGACGATCCTGATGCAAATCAATGCTTGATGAAAAGGATACCGGACCAAAACCGGTACGTCGGCGCGGCATCATGCCAGGAAGGAGCGGGCATAGGCCCATCACACTTCGCCTTGTAGAACTAGTTGTATGGTTAATTCCTTGCCTGAAGGTTAATAGCTTCGGGCCTTCAAAGCTTTTCCAAAGTGCTGAAATAGCCCACGCCACAAGGCTTTAGTGCCAAGTCGATGAAGAGGCGAAATAAAAACCGTTACGCCTTACCGAATATGATACTTTTCCGAGGTTCCTCGCGAGCACCGTGTAATGGGCTTTGCCGACAATCACTGATCATCCCTCGGATTCGAGCCGCACTGATTTACATATATTGGGACAGTTTACTCGAATTTTAACTGATTAATTCATACAAATGCATAGCCGGGGCGGATGGGGCTGCGGGAGGAGGGCATGTCTTCGTAGAATCTCAATCTAGGCCTGATAGATCGGTCCTGGCGCAAAGGCTGCGCGCGCTGTCCAGCGCCGCACTTTTGACCAAGTTGGCGCGAGAGGGATATCGTTAACACACTCTTATGTGCACATTGTTGAGGTTTCAGTCAGGAAGCCTAGGTTTCCTTGTCTGGACCGCCATCCGTGTGTGACGCGCGCGACCGTGACCAAGATAACGCATTGCCAGGTACATTGATGGATAGTCAGGACATACACGATCCCACCACTCCGCAAGGCAGCCGAGTAGCAGCCTTCTTTGCGCGTTTCCGGTTCTACCTGACCTGGCTGGCCATGCTCATCGTCTTTTCGATGATGGCCGTTGCTGTCTATAAACTGACAAACGAAGTTCGCTATGACGAAGTCGTCGATGCGCTAACCGATACGACATGGACGGACATCGTGCTGGCGGTGATCTTCACGGCGCTGAGCTTCGTCTCACTGATCTATTACGATCTCAACGCGCTGGAATATATCGGCAGGAAGCTGCGTACTGCACCTGTCGCAGCGACCGCCTTCACCGCCTATGCGATCGGTAACACAGCTGGCTTCGGAGCGTTGAGCGGTGGCGCAATTCGCTTCAGATCCTACAGCAGGCTCGGACTGACACCGGAGGATGTGGCGCGGGTCATCGCTTTCGTGACGTTTGCATTCGGGCTGGGACTGCTGGCGGTCAGTTCGTTGACCGCATTGGTCACCGCACCTCGCCTGTCGGCAATTCTCGGCTTCGACCCTGTCTATGTCCGCGTGGGTGCCGTTGTTGTTCTTCTTATTCTCGCCTCACTTCTATTTGTCGGACGCAATGGTCGTCGTGTTCAGATCGCTGGCATAAGGCTTCGTCTGCCGGATACGCTGACATCTTCCCGACAGTTCCTGATCACCGCTTTCGATCTCGCCGTCTCCGCGTCTGCGCTCTACGTGTTGCTCCCCCCAACCAATATCGGGTGGCCTTCTTTCTTTGCGATCTATTCGACAGCAGTCGGTCTCGGCGTTCTCAGCCATGTTCCGGCAGGCCTCGGCGTGTTCGAGGCGGTCATCATCGGAACACTCGGAGGCTCCATCAGCCTAGACCAGTTGCTGGGGAGTCTCGTCCTTTATCGAATGGTCTATCACGTTCTGCCCCTGACGATCGCAATCGTGATGGTCGTCTTCTCGGAGGCGCGCGCACTTGCCAAGCACCCGATCGCGGGCGAAATCGGCAATGTGGCAGCACGCTTGTCCCCATCTCTTCTGTCGGCATTCGCCCTGCTTCTGGGCACGATGCTGATCTTCTCCAGCGTCACCCCTACCCCCGATTCGGATCTGGAATTCCTGAAGAGACTGGTTCCTCTGCCGATGGTCGAGGCCGCGCACTTCATCTCCAGCTTGCTGGGACTCGCCCTCGTCATCACATCCCGTGGGCTTGCGCAACGCCTCGATGGCGCCTGGTGGGTCGCGCTGGTGGCGGGAACAATCGCCTTCCTGTTCTCCTTCATCCGAGCGCTGGCCTTGGGAGAAGCAACATTTCTGGCGATCTTCATCATCGCGATGCTTCTGAACGGAAAGCGTTTTACGCGGCCCGCATCACTGTTCAATCAGGTTCTGAGTACGCCCTGGATCGTGACGCTCGGCATCATTCTGGCCGGGGCGACGACAATCCTTTTCTTCGTGTATCGCGATGTCGATTACAGCAACCAGCTATGGTGGCAGTTCGAATTCTTCGGCGAGGCGCCGCGTGGTCTGCGCGCGCTTCTCGGCGTCAGCATCCTTTCCGGCGCAATTGCAATCTTCAGCCTTCTGCGACCGGCATTCGATCGGCCGGACGCAGTGACGGTGGAGGAAGTCAGCAAAGCCGTTACCATCGTCGAAGGACAGGACAGTGCCGATGCGAATCTCGTACGCATGGGCGACAAGCATGTGATGTTCTCCGAGAGCGGACGCAGCTTTATCATGTACGGCATCCAGGGTCGATCCTGGATTGCGCTGGGTGACCCCGTCGGAGACAAGGAAGAGACTGCCGAAATGATCTGGCGCTTTGTCGAACGCGCACGCGATGCGGGCGGTCGAGCTGTGCTGTACCAGGTCTCCCCTACGCTGCTTTCTTTTTGCGCCGATGCGGGTCTGCGCGCTTTCAAGCTTGGCGAGATGGCGCTCGTCAACATGGCGGCCTTTGATCTTAAGGGTGGGCGGCTTGCGGGCCTTCGGCAGGCTCTGAACAAGGGCAAGCGTGATGGCATGGACTTCTCGATTGTCGAGGTCGAGGGCGTGGCCGCGCTGATGCCAGAACTCAAGGCCGTCTCTGATTCCTGGCTGTCACATCATCAGACGCGAGAAAAGGGCTTCTCTCTTGGCGCGTTCGATGAAGACTATGTCTCCTCCATGCCGGTCGCAATCATCCGTATGAACGAGAAGATCATAGCCTTTGCAACTGTCTTTCTGACGCAAACGAAATCGGAAGCGAGCGTCGATCTCATGCGGTTCGCCCCCGAGGCGCCCCGAGGTGCCATGGACTTTTTGTTCGTGAGTTTGATCGAGCATCTGAAAAATGCCGAATATCAATGGTTCAACCTTGGCATGGCGCCGCTCTCGGGCATGTCGCGCCGGGAAGTCGCTCCAGTCTGGGACCGGATCGGCAGTACGCTATTTGAACACGGCGAACGCTTCTACAACTTCAAGGGATTGAGAGCGTTCAAATCGAAATTTCATCCCCGCTGGGAGCCGCGCTATTTTGCCGTGGCCGGGGGAACCGGAGCCGTGCTGGCTCTGATGGACGTGACGCTGCTGATCAGCGGAGGAGTGCGAGGCGTGGTCGGAAAATGAGATCTATCCTGAAGACAGTCGCCATAGGCGCTTTGCTTCTGGCGCAAGGCATCACTGTTCCTGCGATGGCGCAACGGGTCGAGGCCAAGTTCGATACCGGCATGATTCCCTTCCCTCACATCCTGATGCCCCAGGGAGAGGTGAAGGCGAGCGTCTTTCTGCTGTCGGACGATAATGGCTGGAATGCCGATGAGGACAAGCAGGCAGAGGCCTTGATCGAAAAGGGTGCCGTTGTCATCGGGGTCGATCTTCCGACCTACATCACGTCCCTGGGCAAGGATCCAGACGACTGTATTTATACGATTTCCGACATCGAGTCGCTTGCGCAGCAGGTCCAGCGATCGCTCGGTAACGGCAGTTACAAGACACCGATCATTGCCGGGATCGGCGCCGGTGCGACCTATGTGTTGGGGATGATGTCACAGACTCCTCCCGCTACGATCGGCGAGGCCGTTGCCGTCGATCCGGGTGCTGCGATTGCGCTTCCCAAGGTTCTCTGCACTCCGGCAGAAAAGAAGACAGTTGCAGGCGGCATTCAATATGGGCTGTCGGACGGAGCCCTGCCGGCGCCGACCAGCATATTCCTGACGAGATCGGCGACCGCAGATGGGACGGCCCATGCCCAGGCCCTGAAGAAGGAGCAGCCCGACATCGATCTTGAACAATCTGACCGATCTGCACAGGAGACGCTGATCCAGGCGCTTTCCGACCGGATCGATGCAGCGAGCCAGGATAATTCTCCGCTCGGATTACCGCTGACGATCCTCGATACGAAGCCGACAATCAATACGATGGCAATCATCATTTCCGGCGACGGTGGCTGGCGCGATATCGATGCGGATCTTGGCGACGCTCTGCAGGAAGATGGGATCCCGGTCGTAGGGCTGGACGCTTTACGCTACTTCTGGAGCAAGAAGGACGCGGTCTCGACAGCAGCGGACCTTAGCCGGGTCATTCGCGCCTACCGCAAGCAGTGGGGCGTTCAGAACGTTCTCTTGATTGGGTATTCCTTCGGGGCGGACCTTCTGCCTTCGACCTATAACCAGCTTCCGGAAGCCGACCGCAGCCGGGTGGCCATGCTGAGCCTGCTTGCTCTCTCGAATTCCGCAACATTCGAAATCTCCGTTACCGGCTGGCTTGGCGGATCCGGCAGCGGCGACGGTGGCGATCCGACCGTGGATCTGCAAAAGATCGATCCCAAGAAGGTTCAATGCGTCTACGGTACGGAAGATGATGAAGATGCCTGCAAGGCTCTTGCTCCGCGCGGCATTGAAACCATTGGCATTGCAGGCGGTCATCACTTCGACGAGGATTACGACGCCCTCGCCAAGAAGATCGTGGCATCCCTCAAGAAACGCATCAATTCATGATGAGAACGCATCTTCCCCGCTGATTTTCATGCCGCGCGGCATTTAACACTTGCCTTGCGGCAGAAAATCTTATGTAGCCAATCGTCAAGAGTGATTAGGCGCGCACGCCGGGGGGCAGGTGCGCGATAAGGGACAAAGCGTCATGGAAATTTTTACCGCCGCTGGCCTGGCCGCCTTATTCCAGGTCATCGCGATTGATCTCGTGCTTGCGGGCGACAATGCCATCGTCATCGGGCTGGCGGCTGCAGGACTTCCGGCCCATCAGCGCAACAAGGCCATTCTGGTCGGCATCATCGCAGCGACCGTGTTGCGTATCGGCTTCGCAACCATCACAGCCTACCTTCTGGGGATCGTCGGGCTTCAACTTTTGGGCGGCCTGCTGCTCGCCTGGGTTTGCTGGAAAATGTGGGTTGAGTTGCGATCTGCCGATCACAACGCCGAAGAAGCAATGACGGATGCGGATGCCGAGAAGACCAAGGTCGACAAGACCTTCGCGCAGGCAGCGACCCAGATCGTCATCGCCGATGTTTCCATGTCGCTGGACAACGTGCTTGCAGTTGCAGGCGCGGCGCAGGACCACACCACCGTTCTAATCATCGGCCTGGTGGTTTCCATTGCTCTCATGGGTCTGGCGGCAAATCTGGTCGCTCGCATTCTCCACCGCTATCGCTGGATCGCCTATCTCGGCCTCGCCGTCATTGTCTATGTCACGGCAAACATGATCTATCATGGCAGCGTCGAAGTGTGGCCCTACATCCAGCAGTGGCTTGCCTGACCAACCTTGAAAGCGGGGAGCTCTGCGGCTCCCCTCCGGGATGAGAATGTCAGAAACCGCGCGGCGAAGCGACGTCATCATCGTAGGCGGTGGGCCGGCAGGCCTCATGGCTGCAGAGGTGCTGTGTCAAGAGGGCATCAGTGTTTCAGTCTACGATTCCATGCCGACATTTGCGCGCAAATTCCTGTTGGCAGGAAAATCCGGTCTCAACATAACGCATTCCGAGGACTACACCGTCTTCCGACAGCGCTTCGGAACATCAACTGAACGCCTTTCAGCGGCACTCGATGCATTCACGCCCACAGATCTGCGAGCGTGGTGCGACGGCCTGGGAACGAAGACTTTTGTTGGAAGCTCGGGCCGGGTCTTTCCGCTTGCGATGAAAGCCTCGCCTTTGCTCAGATCGTGGCTCGGACGCTTACAGATGCAGGGCGTTCGCTTCCACAGCCGGCACAGATTGATATCACTTGATGGGCGGACTGCGGTCTTCGATACGCCCAATGGTGAACTGGGGGCGTCCGGCCGCGCAATGCTTCTTGCTATGGGTGGTGCAAGCTGGCCGCGGCTTGGATCAGATGCGGCCTGGGTGCCCATGCTTGCCTCGCTGGGCGTTGAGATCTCGAAACTGCACCCGGCCAATTGCGGCTTCGACGTGGCGTTCTCCGATTATTTCCTGTCGAAATTCGCAGGAGAGCCGCTCAAATCCGTCAGCGTCACATCCCGCGCAGGCACGACGCAAGGTGAATTCGTGATTTCGCGCCATGGCGTGGAAGGCAGCCTTGTCTACGCCCATGCTCAGGCGCTGCGAGACGACCTCTTGTCTACCGGTTGCGCGGCACTGGTTGTGGATCTCGCACCTGGCCGTAGTGAGGCGCAACTGACCAAAGCCCTGGAGAGACAACCGACGACGCAGAGCCTTTCAAACCGCCTCAGGAAGGCGGCGGGATTGTCTCCGGTAAAGATCTCTTTGTTAAGAGAGTGCGCGCCCGCCGATGCCTTCTCCAACGCTGCGTCGTTGTCCCGGCAGATCAAAAGCCTGCATGTTCCGCTTTTGCGGCCACGCCCGATCGAAGAGGCGATTTCTTCGGCAGGCGGGATCTCGTGGGCGGAGTTGGATGAGAATTTCATGCTGGCGAAACAGCCGGGCCTGTTTGCCGCTGGCGAGATGATCGACTGGGAGGCACCGACTGGCGGCTATCTTCTAACGGCCTGTCTGGCGACGGGCAAAGCGGCGGCGAACGGAATTCTGGCTCATTTGCACGTCCACACCTGATCTCTAACGCCGGTCACATCCGTCTGAATTATTGCCACAACCAGATTGCCAGAACAAACGGGACGACTTCGCTTGCCAACGCGGCAATCGTCAACAGGAACAGTCCGATGTTGGAAAGCCGTCGTTTGCGTTGCTGCGCGGGTGTTTCCTCGTCAGGCAGCGGCTCCACGTGGCCGGGTGGATAAATCTCCACTTTTCCCCGTTCATCGTCCACCTGCATTCTCCAACCGCCGAATATATCCGCTACGTATCATGCCAGATCCGACAGAACAACGAAGCGCGACGGGCATCGGGCTACACGTACCAGATTCCATCTTTGATATCCGCGCTGACATTGGCGATGTTCTCGACGCTCTCGGCGAAATCCGCCAGAACGGAAGCCTTGGTCGTGCCGGCTTGCAACTGACCAATCCAATAGGCCATGCCAGCCGCCTCGCCTGCCCGATGCAAGACGTTCTGATAGAGCTTGGCGATGTAATCATTGTTCGAAACGGAGTTGCCATAAACCGACATGAATTCGACCGAGGCGAGAAATCCAGCTGCAGCATCCTTCAATGTCTTGCCGCCGTCCAGCAGTTGGATCCAATAACCAAGACCAGTCGTATCCGGCTTTCGATCAAAGGCCGCCTGATAAAGCCGGTAGGCCTGCCCCGCATTGCCTGCCGTATCCAGCGCAAGAGTACCATCCATTAAGGAAAGGCGCTCAACGGCAATCAACTGGTCACGCCCTGTGCCGCTGGCGCTCAGCACCCATGCACCGCCATCCTGAACAAGAGACACATCAGCACGTTTCAGTGCATAAGCAACTGTATCGACACCTGCTCCACCATTGAAGACATCATTGCCGCTACCGGCGACAAAGCGGTTCGCCTTGTCGAGATTGTCGACGAAGCTATCCGGCGTGTCGTATCCGGCGAACTGTCGGAGATAATCCACCAGTGTCGTCCCGTTTGCATCGCTGGAGGTGACAATGCCGCCGGACTTGACGAAATCGATAAGCTTTTGCGTGCCCAGAAGATGGGTTGCGGCAATCATGCCGGTTTTGGTGAGTGGAATGCCGTTCAAGGTCTGACCGGCGTAAAACTCCAGATCAAAATAGCGAATACGGCTCCACAGCAGCGTGAACCAGGCGCCTGCCGCCTTGTCCTGCTCTGCGGGACTGCGCAGGAATTCCGTCAGCGAGCCGATGCCGTTCTTGCCGAGGAAGCCTTTGCTGTAGACGTTATCGTAGACGTTGGAGTCGCGGGGCGCATAACCCAGATCGATCAGCGCCGCCTCGCCGAATTGATAAGCACCTGCATATCCAAAACGGTTGACGACGGAATAGTCGCCGCCTGATTCCCGTGCGCGCAGAGCCGCAAAAAAATCACTGTAGGAGCCTCGAACTGCCATGAATTCACTCTGGAACGGTACACTTGCCCGGAGAGTATCTGGATGTCATCAACATTCGGTTAGCCGCGCAAGACACCGACAGAGCCAACAACTGTCCATCAATTTAATAACATCTTGAGGAAATCGCTAATGAAGTTATCTCCCGTTGAAATGAGCCTTGATCAGAGAAAAGCTGATTTGATTTGGCATGTTTTTATAGATCCTGCCGATGGAAACTATCTTACGGCAAGGTGGGCATATGAAAATGGCCTATTTCACCAGTTTTATTGGGACGCTGCCCAGTGCTTAGAAAAACTAATGAAGGCCGCGCTTTTACTGAACAACATTGACGTCAAGGAGCACGATCACGACCTAACGGTTTTGTTTGGTGCCTTGTCTGCAATCGATCACACTGGGTTACTCCCCAGGATCATTAAGTTACCAGATACGACGGCCCAAGGACGCGAAACTTGGGAGGGTCAACCTTACTCGCTCTTCATCGAAGACATGGATCGCTTTGGCTCCGCCGACAATCGCTATGGAAATATAGGTACCTTTGTAAATGGTCCCGTCATACACATTTTGGATGAGGTTTGTTTTTATTTAAGGATATTTTTAAGAAAAATAACTTCTTTAATGACGATCTCCACCGAATTAATAGTGAAAATACGCACTGGCCCGACAAAATCATTAGTCCTTTGGACCGGATGATCAGCCCCAACTATCTGCTAGAACGCCTTTACTGGAAGCGCTATCAAGTCGGTCAAAGCTCAAATCTTCGTCGCGTATTCTCCAATATGAACCTCAGCTTTTTTCTGGAGCGTGAAGAAAACGAAGCTACCTTCGGAGGGATACACATGATGGGTTCACCAGTGCATAATCACCTAGTCCGCCTGTTAGAGCAAAATGATGGAATAGAAAACCATATGAGCGAAGAGCAGAAAGCGCTTAACCGCAGCGTCATTCCACAGCTCAGGGACTGGGCGAGACGTTCAATACGGTTTAGCAAGCGCATTCGTCGGGAGCTCAGGTTATAACCGCATTAGAACGCCGCATACTTGGCGCGACATTCCCGCCTGATACCCAAGAACCTCAGGGCTGCAATATCAACAGACACCCGCACCACAAAATATTGACCCTGCTAAATTAAAATGGTGCCCGGAGGCGGATTTGAACCACCGACACGCGGATTTTCAATCCGCTGCTCTACCAACTGAGCTATCCGGGCATCTTGGTTTTTCCAAACCTTCAGGCTTCTTTCGAAGCCTCCGGGGCGTTTTCCCCGGGAGCGAGCGGGGTTATAACATCTTGTTCGGACATGGCAAGCGGCTTTGCCAACTTTTTTGAACCTTCTGTGAAAAACATTCCCTGAGCCAGCTCAATGAATTGATTTCACTCGGTAATTTTGCCGCAACCTCTCGCAGTCAGCGCTCTTCGCCATCCGCCTTTGCCTCGTCATCGGCTACAGGGATGGCATAGGAACCGTTCAGCCAACGCGAGAGGTCGAGCGTGCAGCATCGGTCTGAGCAAAAAGGGTAATGATCGCGAACCGACGGCTTGCCGCATTCCGGACAAGGGCGTGCCTTGCGCAAAGGCTCAACCCTCGCGCCTGATGTTTTCGAGGTATCGGTCATTTCAGTTCTCCGGCCACAATCCCGCCAGCTCGTAGCCTTCGCCGTTCAGAAGCAAGGCTGTTTCGTAAAGAGGCAAGCCGACGACATTCGTGTAGGAACCGATGAGCTTCTGGACAAAACTGCCGGCAATGCCCTGGATGGCATAGGCTCCGGCCTTGCCGCGCCATTGATCGGACGCGAGATAGGATTCAATTTCACGAGTCGAAAGCCGCTTGAAGCGCACCTTCGTTTCCACGACCTTCTGTCGAAACTGACCACCGGGCGTCACCAAGCATATACCTGTATAAACCCAATGCCCCCGGCCCGAAAGAAGATGGAGTGCCGCAGAGGCCTCATCCATATATTCTGTCTTGCCGAGGATACGGCGGCCAACAGCCACGACTGTATCGGCGGACAGGATATAGCTTTGCCGCCAGGCCAGATCATCCTTCACGGCTGCAAATGCCGCCTCCGCTTTTTCCAGCGACAGGCGGCGAGCAAGCGAACGCGGATGCTCCGACTTTCTGGGCGTCTCATCGATATCCATCGGCATCAGCCGGGATGGCTTGATCCCCACCTGGTTGAGAAGATCAAGGCGCCTGGGAGAACCCGAGGCGAGAATGAACTTTTGATCCAGCGGCATGGAGATCCTCGGACTAGCCTTCCGGGTAGAGACCCAGAGATTCGCTTTTACTTGAAGCGATAGGTGATGCGACCCTTTGTCAGGTCGTAGGGGGTCATTTCGACCAGCACCTTGTCGCCAGCCAGAACGCGGATACGGTTCTTACGCATACGACCTGCCGTATGCGCGATGATCTCATGCTCGTTTTCCAGCTTCACGCGGAATGTCGCGTTCGGCAGCAATTCGGTTACGATGCCCGGAAATTCGAGAACTTCTTCTTTCGCCATGGAGAGCTTTTCTTCCTGTGTTGTCCTGAATGTGCAGCCACAGTTTGGCCGCAGCTTTAAAATTGCGCGGAAACTACACGTTCGCCGCACGTTTGTGAACCTCGAAGGTAAGCGAATCTCGCAGCTTGCAAGGTCTTATGTCAGATGCCGTTCAGATTGTCTGGCGCCCCTGCAGCAGTGGCAGGGCGAAACGCGCCTCTATCCGCTTCAACAGTTCATCGCGTACACCGCGATAGGCTTCCAGAATGCGCTCACGGGTACCGGTCTCGAGCGTCGGATCCGCCGTCTGCCAATATTCAACATCAATCGCCTGGGCTCGTGTCGCTTCCAGGGCCCGATGATGAGCCTCAGGCGACAGCGTCACGATGATGTCGAAATAATCGTCCTCAAGCTCATCCAGCGTCTGTGGCGGATGTTTGGGCAACGAAAGGCCGATCTCATCCAGAACGACATCAACGAACGGATCGGCCTCGCCTGCCTTTACACCGGCCGATCTCACGTAGATATCGGGAGGCAATAGACGTTTTGCAATGGCCTCCGCCATGGGAGATCGAATTGCATTCATGCCGCACATGAACAGGATTGCGCCAGGGCGTTTGGATTGGCTCGACTCCGCGGTAGTCTCCATGCTCACCCCCGCCAATAGAGCACACAGACCAGCGTGAACAGACGCCGCGCCGTGTCGAAATCCAACAGGATCTTGCCCTTCAATCTGTCTTGCAGGATCTCGGACCCCTCGTTGTGGATCCCTCGCCTGCCCATATCGATCGCTTCGATCTGCGATGGTGTAGAGCTTCGGATGGCTTCATAATAGCTTTCGCAGATCATAAAGTAGTCCTTTATGATCCGCCGCAGAGGCGTCAACGAAAGGATATGCGTGGCAACCGCCTCCCCGCTTTCCGTTGAGATTGAAAAAACCAGTTTGGAATCGACCAGTGAGAGTTGAAGGCGATAGGGTCCACCGCCATGGCCAACAGGCTCGAAGCGGTTTTCCTCGATCAGATCGAAAATAGCGACGGCTCGTTCATGTTCGACATCCGGCGTCGATCGGCCGATGCTGTCGTCCAGCACCACGTCGAACAGCCGAAAGTCCCCATTTGCCATCAATCATCACCCCTGGTTCAGGCGAATAGAAACCGAACGGGCGTGCGCATCAAGCCCCTCTGATTGGGCAAGCGTGATGGCGGCCGGTCCAAGCTCTCGCAACTGTTCCGGACCCAGTCGGAGTATGGAGGTTCGCTTGACGAAATCCAGCACGGACAGGCCGGAGGAAAAGCGCGCAGACCGCGCAGTCGGCAGAACATGGTTGGAGCCGCCGACATAGTCACCAATGACTTCCGGCGTGTAGCGGCCGACGAAAATGGCGCCTGCATTGCGTATGCCGGCAAGCAGCCTGTCCGGATCGGCAACGGCAAGCTCCAGGTGCTCCGCGGCGATGCGATTGGCGAGCGGCAATGCCGCCTGCAGATTGGGTACCTGTATAATCGCACCAAAATCGCGCCAACTCAGGGCAGCGGTTTCCGACCGGGAAAGCGCCTTCAACTGACGCTCGACGGCCTGCTCGACAGCAAGACCGAGTGCTCTGTCATCAGTAATAAGGATCGCCTGTGCGCCCGCGTCATGCTCCGCCTGGGCCAGAAGATCGGCCGCCAGCCAGTCAGGATTGTTTTCGCCATCGGCAATCACCAGAACCTCCGAGGGTCCGGCAATCATATCGATGCCGACCGTACCGAAGACCTGCCGCTTTGCCGCAGCAACGTAAGCATTGCCGGGACCGACGATCTTATAGACCGGCGCAATGGATTGCGTTCCATAAGCCAGCGCTGCAACAGCCTGCGCTCCGCCGATACGATAGATCTCCGAGACACCGGCAATCCTGGCGGCCACCAGAACGGCAGGATTGATCTCTCCACCGGAGGCAGGGCAGACCATGACGACACGTTCCACTCCGGCAACACGCGCAGGAACGGCGTTCATCAGAACCGAACTCGGGTAACTTGCAGTGCCGCCTGGGACGTAGAGACCTACCGCTTCGATGGCGGTCCAGCGCGACCCCAGACCTACGCCGAGATCATCCACATAGATGTCATCCTTCGGCATCTGACGGGCATGGTGCTTCTCGATGCGGTGAGCGGCAAGTTTCAGAGCTTCGATAACGGCATCATCGACCTTGGCGAAGGCCGCATCGATTTCCGCTTCCGTTACCCGCAAACCCACCTGCTTGAGATCGACGCGATCGAAGCGGCTTGAATAATCGATCAGGGCCTCATCGCCGCGGGTGCGCACATCATGCACAATTGCGCGTACGGTCGCATTCACATCTTCCGAAACTTCGCGCTTCGTGGTCAAGAATGCCGCAAACCGCGCTTCAAAGTCCCCTGCCGTCTGATCCAGCCAGATTGCCACAGTTTCATCCCTCTATCATTCAGAACGAAAATGGCGAGGCCGCCGTCAGGCGTCGTGCTTCGGCCGGTTTTCCGTTCCCCAGACACCACCGGTATCTGCCAGTTGCGCCTCAATACATTCCACATCCAGGCTGATCGCAGAGCCGCCCGCCAAGGTCAACTCAATCGTGCCATCCGGCCCCTCATCCTTCCGGGAGAACCGTATCGCCAGGAGAGAGTAGACAGCCTGGCCGTCCCGCCGATCAATACCCAAAGTGCGCACCGCTTGCACGCGCTTGAAGCTCAAGGCAGCCTTGCGCCGCTCGTAACCTTCGCTCGCCCGCGCCGCCTTTTCCCACACAAAGCGGTTCACCACCAGATAGAAATGGCCGCGCTTTCCGTGCCATTCGAGATCCGATGCCTTGAACACGCTATCCTGCATATGCGCCGAGATGATTTGCAGATCTTCATCATCCAGCGCAAGCAGTTTCAGTTCTGTCATCTCTGCCATGGAGAGCCTCTTCATCGCGCCGGAACCGGCTTGTTCATCTGGCTCTGGAGATAGGATGAGCGGCGACAGGAAACAACCCGTCCCCGCAGCATGCTTTCACTCGCTGACGCGCTCTACCACCGCGCCGCAGCGGGTGAGCTTTTCTTCCAGCCGCTCGAAGCCGCGGTCAAGGTGATAGACGCGGTTGACGATTGTTTCGCCTTCCGCTGCCAGACCCGCAATGACGAGAGAGACGGAAGCGCGCAGATCCGTTGCCATGACCGGTGCACCCTTCAGGCGCTGGACACCTTCAACGCGCGCCATCTGTCCGGAGAGCGAAATGCGAGCCCCCAGACGTGCCAGTTCCTGCACGTGCATGAAACGATTTTCGAAAATCGTTTCCGTAATGTGGGAAACGCCACTAGAGCGTGTCATCAGTGCCATGAACTGTGCCTGCAGATCCGTCGGGAAGCCAGGGAAAGGTTCTGTCACGATATCGACGGGGTGAATGCCGTGGCCATTTCGCACCACGCGCAGGCCAGTTTCAGTTGCCGTGATCTCGGCCCCCGTCTGGCGCAGAACATCCAGCGCATTCTCCAGCAAGGCGGCGCTGGTGCCTTCGAGGGTTACATCACCGCCCGTCATGGCAACGGCCATGGCGTAGGTTCCGGTTTCGATGCGATCGGGCAGTACGCGGTGACGAGCGCCAGAGAGGTTCGTCACGCCTTCGACCGTGATGGTTCGCGTGCCTGCGCCTGTAATCCTTGCGCCCATGGCATTGAGGCAGTTCGCAAGATCTTCAACCTCTGGCTCACGCGCAGCATTATCGATGATCGTCGTTCCCTTGGCCAGGGTCGCGGCCATCATCATGACGTGGGTTGCACCGACAGAGACCTTGGGGAACGTGTATTTCGCACCGACGAGCCCACCAGACGGCGCTGTCGCATTGACATAGCCACCGTCGATTTCGATGTTGGCGCCAAGCGCCTGCAAGCCTTCGAGGAAAAGATCGACCGGGCGCGTTCCGATGGCGCAGCCACCCGGCAACGAAACGCGAGCCTTGCCTTCACGCGCAAGGAGCGGCCCGATGACCCAGAAGCTGGCACGCATCTTCGACACAAGTTCGTAAGGTGCTGTGGTGTCTGCAATCGTGCGGCAGGTGAAATGAATGGTACGGGAATAGCCATCTTCCTGCCGCTCGCGGCGACCATTCACTGCAATATCGACGCCATGATTGCCAAGGATGCGCATCAGCCCTTCGACATCGGCCAGATGCGGCACGTTTTCGAGCGTCAGCGTATCGCTTGTGAGGAGCGATGCGATCATCAACGGCAGCGCTGCATTCTTCGCGCCCGAAATGGGGATGATGCCATGCAGCCGATTGCCACCCGAAATTCTGATGCGATCCATTCAATCTTTACGGACAGCGAAGTCCGCCTTTCCTGTTGCGGGGTTTGGCAGTGGCCGCCTTTTGGGCCGTCCCGCCAATCCAAACCAAATCATCTTGCCTGCAAGTCGCGGCTCAGACCACTCTCCTGATCCGGTCCGGCTGGATGAATACCCAATCATAGAAGTGGTGCGTGCATAAACGAAATCGAGAAATCCTTCAATTCTTCACTCGTCCTGCTAACGCCCGCAGCATTCAATCGTCCGATTGGTGCGGTTTTGCGGCAGGCAGTCCATCTGTCAGGTCGGCCTCTCCATCCCGCCGGGCGCGGGCCTGCTGTTTGCGACGTTGCAGATTTTCGCGCAGCTTCTGCGCAGCGCGTGCACGCCTCACCTCCGCCTCCGTCGGTTGGCGGCGCTGTATGGATACCGGGTTCGGTTCGTTCTTGTCGCTCATGGAGATTTCCATAACTGATGGAGAGGGATTGCTGATGAGGAACAGGTTTTGATGAGTTTTGGCAAATTTGTAGAAGTTGCGACTTGCACTGCCGGTCAAGCTATGGCAATAGGCCGCTCACTTGCAGCGCGGCAACACATCGACGCGCTCCTGCTGCAGTAGCTCAGTGGTAGAGCACTCCCTTGGTAAGGGAGAGGTCGGGAGTTCAATCCTCCTCTGCAGCACCATTTTCCCAAAAGAAAGTCAGTTACTTCACCGAAACGGGTGATGGTTAATCATTGGCTGCTTTCTATGTTCAGAAATTAGCAAAGCATCAAGGTTCTCAGGCAATACTCGCATGAATACGCGATCTGATTCGGATTGCACCTGAACAGGTAGAGGCTCAGCCTGTTGCCGGGAGCTAATTCGGATAGATCATGGATCATTCCAAGGGGTTGACGTCATGAACACGGTACAGATGAGCGGCGAAGAAGTGCTCGAAATCATTGCGTTTCGCCTGCACTCCCAAGAATTTTGCGTGCGCACCACCTCTATCCGCGAGATTCGCGGCTGGGCGCCAGTGACGCCGATTCCCCATTCGCCTTACGAAGTCATCGGCGTTATGAATCTGCGCGGCACGGTCATTCCGATCGTCGATCTGGCCGTCAAGCTCGGCATGCACAATACCGAGGTCAACGAGCGCAGCGCCATCGTTGTTGCCGACATCAAGGGCATGACCGTTGGTCTGCTGGTTGACCGCGTATCGGATATCATGACGATCCCGTCGAGCCGCCTTCAGCCGGTTCCAGCTGCGGCAGGCTCCAGTGGCACCTTCTCCGATGGTCTCATTGCCCATGACAGCGGCATGATCTGCTTCCTCAATCTCGAGCGCATGTTTGACGCAGGCGACGATGATTGGGGCATGGTGGCCTGAGCCGAATTTCGGTTCCAGATCAAAAGTTTGCCACAAGCTTGCGGTGGATCGCCGCAAGATCGCCCTCGCGTCTTGCCCAAAGGTTGGATTCCCATTCGAGCGCGGTCGCGACGATACGGTCCAGCGAATTGTGTTTCGGCTTCCAACCCAGCAAACGCCGAGCAAGGGTGGAATCCGCGACAACGGCTGCTGCATCTCCTGGGCGGCGTGGACAGAAGCGAACCGGGAAGTCCGCTCCATGCACACGCTTGACCGATTCGATGACCTGCAACACTGAATAGCCTTCACCATAGCCGCAATTGGCTACGATCGGGTCCCCGCCACGCCGCAGGTATGACAAGGCATTGAGATGCGCGGCAACCAGATCGCTGACGTGGATGTAGTCACGAACGCCCGTGCCATCCGGTGTCGAATAGTCGGTGCCGTAAACGTCAATCGAAGGCCGCCGACCAAGTGCTGCTTCACAGGCGAGCTTGATGAGATGCGTTGCCCCTTCCGTGGAGAGACCCGTGCGTCCCTTTGGATCTGCTCCGGCGACGTTGAAATAGCGCAGGACAACATAGCGGAAATCATGCGCGCGCGCCGCATCCCGCAACATCATCTCCGACATCAGCTTCGATTGCCCATAGGGGTTCTTTGGCACGGTGGGATTTGTTTCCCGCACCAACCCCTCGCCGGCCTCGTCGCCATAGACAGCCGCCGTCGATGAAAAGACAAAGTGCTTGATGCCAACCTCGATTGCAGCAGCAGCCAGAACGCCTGTCTTCGAGGTGTTGTTCTCGTAATATTCGAGCGGATGGGCGACAGACTGAGGTACGACGATGGAGCCCGCGAAATGCAGGATTGCGTCGATGCTGTTTTCGGCAAAGACCCGTTTCAAGATTTCGCGGTCACCGACATCACCGAAATAAAAGCGCGCCGCATCCGGCACCGCCCAGCGGAAACCCGTGGACAGGCGATCGAGAACGACGACCTCTTCGCCAGCATCCAGCAATGCCCAAACCATATGGCTACCAATGTAGCCCGCTCCACCTGTCACCAGAACAGCCATGTCCGATGCTCCTGCCAATTTTGTTCTGGCTGGATAGAAACATGTTCCGCTTCAGGAGACCTTACCGCGGAGCTTAACGGTAAGGTATTGTTCTGGCTGTAGAAAACGAAGCGTCTATAGTTTCGCTACAATTTTATCCAACTGCGCCACGAAGTCACTCAGAGCTTGGCGATATACTCCGCCAGACGTCCCGCCGCTTCGGTGATCTGCCTTGGATCGCGCAGGAAACAGGCGCGCAGAAACGCACCTCCTCCAGGACCGAAGGCCGTTCCCGGCGCAAGCCCCACAAGCGTCTTGTCCACGATGTCGAAGGCTGCGGCGCGAGGATCGTCAATGCCGTCAATCTTCAGGAATGCATAAAGTGCACCATCCGGCTTGCGGGTCTGCACGCGATTTGTGGCAATGAGCGCGTCGCACAGGATATCCCGCGAGGTGCGTGCACGTTCGATATTCGAGCGCACGAAATCATCCCCCTCCTCCAGCGCAGCAATGGCTCCGCGTTGCATGAAAGGTGTCAGCCCTGAGCTGGAATACTGGATCAGATTTTCGAGCACCTGACCGATTTCAGGCGGCGCAACGATCCAGCCGACACGCCAGCCGGTCATCGACCAGTTCTTGGAAAAGGAATTGGCGTAGAGAATGCGGTCGTCAGGTGCCTGTATATCCATGAAGGACGGCGCGCGAGCACCATTGTAGTAATAAAGGGCGTAGATCTCATCCGCGATGATCCAGAGCCCATGCTTCCGGGCAAGTGCCAGAATCGCCTGCAGATCGTCCTGCGTTGCGGTCCAGCCCGTCGGATTGGAGGGCGTATTGATGAACAGCGCCCTTGCGCGCGGCGTGATCGCCTTTTCTATCTTTGCCACGTCCAGCGACCAGCCACCGTTGACATAGTCCACCTCAACCGGCACCGGCTTACCCCCCGAAATGCCAACGGCGGCCACGATGTTCGGCCAGCTCGGCGTCAGATAGACAATCTCATCGCCTGGCGAGGCAACGGCCTGGACGCACAGGTTGATGGCGTGCATGCCCGAACTGGTGGCGAAGAAATGCTCGAATGGCCGCTCAACGCCAAAATGACGCTGGTAGTAGCGCGAAAGAGCCTGGCGCAGTTCCGGCAGGCCACGCTGCCAGGTGTAGAAGGTTTCCCCCGCGTCCAGCGCGTCTTTGGTAGCGCGATTGATGAAATCCGGGCTCGGCAGATCGCCTTCACCTGCCCAGAGCGGAATAAGGCCCTGGCGTCCTCGTGCATAGTTCACCAGTTCAACGATACCGCTTTGCGGCGCGGCGAGCGCACGGGCGCTCAGGCTTTCCTTCAAGGTCATGCAATCAATCTCCAAATAGCTGCATGTTCATAAAGGAAAGCGCGAGCAAAATCCCATTCGTTTCAGTGCACGACCATTCGATTGATTTGATGGATCACAATCAGGCGCGGGGCTTCAGAAGATCGCGGATTTCGGTCAGCAGTTGCACATCGGCTGGTGGCGGCGCCGGGGTCGCTTCCGCTGGCTTCTTTTCCTCCGCTGCACGGATGCGGTTCACGCCCTTTACCATCAGGAAGATGATCCAGGCGAGAATGAGGAAGTTGATGATCACGGTCAGGAACTTGCCATAGGCGAAGACCGGTCCCTGTGCTTTCGCGGCCTCAAGGGTCGTCGCCGTAACGGTTGAGCTCAGGGCGAAGAAATAATCGGAGAAATCAATGCCTCCGATGACCACGCCCACAACGGGCATGACGACATCATTGACCAGCGAATTGACGATGCCGGTGAAAGCACCGCCGATGATAATACCGACGGCAAGATCCACAACATTGCCCTTGGCGATGAAAGATCGGAATTCGCTAACCATAGACATGACTGTTCCCCTCAGTTTTCAAAGACATACGCTGTTTCTACTATAGCAACGACTTCCGCCTTGGGAAGGTGCAAAGGGCGATGGACATCCTCCATCTAGTACTTTTTGCCAAGGCCGCATTCATTTCCAAGCCGTTGCTTTTCGCCTAATATCGTCGCTCAAGAGGTTGGCGTCATGCCAAGGCGGAGGTGCAATGCTGCCCGGCTGGATCATCGTTCTGTCCGCATGCGGCTATATTCTCCTGCTGTTCGCCGTGGCAAGCTATGGTGACCGCAGGAGCAGACGCTTGGGTACACGCTCAGGCGGACGGCCCGCGGTCTACGCGTTGAGCCTGGCCGTCTATTGCACATCCTGGACCTATTTCGGTGGCGTTGGACTGGCAGCACAGAAGGGCCTCGAATTCACCGGCATCTATATCGGTCCAATCATCGCTTTCACGCTTCTGATGCCACTCGTTCGCCGCATCGTCGAACTGGCGAAGGCGGAGAAGCTGACATCGGTCGCGGACTTCATCGCCGCACGCTATGGCAAGAATTCCGGCGTCGCTCTTCTCGTCGCGCTCATCTCGCTGATCGGGGCGATCCCCTACATCGCACTCCAGCTCAAGGCGGTGTCCAGTTCCGTTGCCGTCATGGTGGATCCGTCCGCCTTCGGCCTTGGCAGCGGTAATCTTCATTTCATCGATCTGGCGCTGGTGGTTACTCTGCTGATGGCCGTTTTCGCGGTGATGTTCGGCACGCGGCATACGGATGCGACTGAACATCAGGATGGCTTGATCCTGGCCGTCGCCATGGAATCGGTAGTGAAGCTCATTGCTTTTCTCACCATCGGTATGGCGGTGATTTTTCTGATCTTCGACGGTCCGATAGATCTGTGGCACAAGGCATCCGAAAGCATGCTGGTAGAGGCTGCTCTTCAGTATGAGACGCCGCTGGCGCGCTGGCTTCTCCTGATTGGACTTTCTGCCTTTGCCATCATCATGCTGCCGCGACAGTTCCATGTCACGGTCGTCGAAAACCGTACGGCCGGTGAAATGCGGCGCGCCAGTTGGCTGCTGCCGCTCTATCTGGTCGCGATCAATATTTTCGTTCTGCCTGTGGCCATCGGCGGGCTCATTACCTTCGGCGGCACGGGCAATATGGACCTCTACGTCCTGCAACTGCCACTCTCCAACCATCTGCCGATCATAACGCTGATCGCCTTCATCGGCGGCTTCAGCGCCGCAACCGCGATGGTCATCGTCGAGTCCGTTGCCCTCTCGATCATGATCTCCAACGATATTGTCTTGCCGATCTTCCTGCGGCGAAAGCTGATGGTATCAAGCGACGATCGTGCGGATTTCGCCAAACCGCTTTTGCGCATTCGCAGGACCGCCATCTTTGCCGTTCTGCTCCTCGGTTACGCCTATTATCGCGCGGGCGATAGCGAAACCGGACTGGCCTCCATCGGCCTGCTGGCTTTTGCCGCAACGGCACAAATTGCGCCCTCCCTGCTTGGCGGCCTGTTCTGGCGACGGGCAAATGCAAGGGGTGCGATCGTGGGAATGTCGCTGGGCTTTCTGGCCTGGGCCTACCTCCTGTTCCTGCCGAGCCTGGGAGGAACGGACAACTCGCAGCTTGCGGCCACCATCCTCGATTTTCTTGTGCCTGGAACCAATCTTTTCTCCGGCTCACATTCCGACCCGCTGCTCAATGGCGTCGTACTCAGCCTTCTGATCAACTGTCTTGCCTTCGTCGTTGGCTCCTTGTCGCGCAATCCGCGACCCGTCGAGCGGATCCAGGCAGGCATCTTCGTCAAGCGTCAGTCGCGCTCGCAGTTTGCGACACGAGGCTGGAAGACACGCGTCAGTGTGGGAGACCTCAAGGCCGCCATTGCGCGCTATCTCGGCAACGAGCGTATGCGGCGCTCATTTGCCAATTACGAGAACACGCTTGGGCGCAAATTATCGGATGATACAGCCGCCGATATGGCCTTGATCCATTTTTCGGAGCAGCTTCTGGGAAGCGCGATCGGCTCCTCTTCCGCAAGACTGGTTCTATCCATCCTGATGCAGAAGGCGGAAGACGCGAATGCCGATACGGCATGGCTGCTGGATCAGGCGTCCGAAGCGCTGCAATATAATCAGGACATTCTGCAGACCGCACTTTCGCAGATGGACCAGGGGGTTGCCGTCTTTGACAGTTCCGACAAGCTAGCGATCTGGAATCGCCGCTTCCGGATTCTGCTGGATCTGCCGGAACAGGTAGGACAGGTGGGATATCCTCTACGGGATATCATCGATATTCTGGCTGAGCGCGGCCATATCGCCGGTGACGATGTCGATACGGTGATTGCACGGATCAAGACGCTCGACATGCCGTTCTCGCTGGTACTGCGAGGCGGAGAACGCATTATCGAAGTGCGCTCGAACACGATGCCCGACCACGGTATCGTCGCCACCTTCACGGATATGACGGAACGAGTGGCAGCCGCGCAGGCCCTGAAACAGGCAAATGAAACGCTGGAGCAGCGCGTTGAGGAGCGTACTGCAGAACTCACGCGCGTGAACCGCGCGCTGGCCGAGGCCAGAGCAGCCGCCGACGAAGCCAATCTCGGCAAGACGCGCTTTTTTGCGGCGGCTGGCCATGACATTCTGCAGCCACTCAATGCCGCGCGCCTCTACTCCTCCTCACTCGTCGAGAGGCTGGGCGATTCTGAAAACAGCCAGATGGTTCGGAACATCGATTCAGCGCTGGAATCGGTCGAAAGTATTCTCGGCGCCGTTCTCGATATCTCGCGACTGGATACCGGTGCCATGAAACCGCGAATGGCGACGGTTGCTCTTGGCGAGCTTTTCCAGAAAATCGAAACCGATTTCGCGCCGATTGCGCGCGAGAAGAACCTGAAATTCAAGGTTCTGACCACCAGCGTCTCGGTGCGCACCGATCCAAACCTTTTGCGGCGCCTGGTTCAGAACCTCGTTTCCAATGCGATCAAATACACTGTCAGCGGCAAGGTTCTGGTCGGTGCCCGTCGGCGCGGAAACGAGGTCGTCATCGATGTCGTCGATTCCGGCATCGGCATTCCTTCCTCGAAGTTCAAGACCGTCTTCAAGGAGTTCACCCGGCTGGACGAAGGCGCGAGAACAGCCGCCGGTCTCGGCCTTGGACTTTCCATCGTGGATCGAATTTCCCGCGTGCTGTCGCATCCGGTTGAGTTGGCATCGACGCCCGGGCGCGGAACTATCTTTCGTGTAAAAATGCCGCGCGAACTGGTGACCATGGCGAAGCCACGCAAAGATACCGTATCTCGTGTCGCGGCCCAGCCGTTGTCTGGTTTGCATATCCTCTGCATCGACAACGAACCTCGTATTCTTGAAGGGATGCAACTCCTGCTGTCCGGCTGGGGATGTACGGTGCTGATCGCAAAAAACGTCTCGGATCTCGACACCTTGTACCCGGACGGCACCTCCCCTCCCGATATCGTGATCGCGGATTATCATCTCGACGACGAAACAGGAATTGATGCGATCCTGACGCTGCGGAAGCTCTTGGGCGCTGCCGTTCCAGGGCTTATCATAACCGCTGATCGCACCCCGGAAGTTCGCGCAGAAGCTGAGAAATATGGCCTCGGTTTGCAGCATAAGCCGGTAAAACCTGCTGCGTTGCGCGCATATATCACCCAGATCGCCGGCCTGCGCAGAGCTGCGGCAGAGTGAACGTGACATCCACTCACGTTTCATGACACACTTGTGACACTCTCCAAATCACAATAGACGCCGCACCGGGGAACCGCTCCACCGAGTGTGCGTTAAGAGCCTCATCATCCAGCCCGAAGAGGCCCACCGGACCGATTGCACAGGCGATCAGTGCCGCCCAAGGAGAATGCGAACGATGAAACGCTATGATCTCATCGATGGAATGCGGGGATATTTCCTCGTCTTCATGCTGATCAATCACCTCGTATTCGCCGGCGGCTATTGGCTGGTGAACATAAATCACAACCAGCTTGCTTTTGTGGAAGACGCACAAGGCTTCGTCTTTCTGTCTGGTCTCCTGATCGGCATGGTCTATGTGCGCAAGATGGCCAAGAACGGCTATGCAGCCGGACGTCAGGCGATCTATTCACGCGCTTTCGAGCTCTATCGGTATGCGATGGGTATCGTGATCTGCGTGCTGGCAGCACAAATATTCCTGCCTGGCGCCTATTATGTCTGGTACAACTGGCTCGGCTACACGACCTTCGACGACCCGCTTCGCCTTGCAGCGATCGCCACATTCGTGTTCCAGCCCACCTTCATGGACATCCTGCCGCAATACATCATCTACATGCTGTTTGCGCCGATGCTGGTGAAACTCGTCATCGACGGTAAGTGGGCTCATGTAATGGCCGGTTCATTGATCCTGTGGATGGCTGGCCAACTTGGCCTGCAGAAGCTGGTAACAGGTCCGATCAACGAATTTTTCCTGCGTCCCGACGAGCAGGGTATCCGCGCGTCTTTCAACCTGTTTGGCTGGCAGATCGTCTTCTATTCAGGTCTTGTTCTCGGCGCCATGACGTCTCTCAACAAGATCAACTGGACGGGTATCTTCTCGCCGAAGAATACATTCATCCCGACGATCTGCGTGCTGATCTGCGCCTTCTTCCTGCCGCTTCGCATCATGACGGCGCATGGCCTGATGCCGGGTGATCTTGTGGCCAAATTCGCCACGATGGAAATTCGCGCTGATTTCGGTCCGGTCTATCTGCTCAACTTTATTGCGGCGGCTACGCTCATGACATGGATGATCATCGCAGGTCCAAAACATCCGGCCCTATGGGTCCGCCGGATCGCGAATGGCATCATCTGGGTTCTGTCGCTTAAGTTTCTACAGCTTCTGGGTCGCCACTCCCTGTATGTTTACGTGTGGCACGTTAGCATCGTGTACGCCGTCTACTATTTTGACGGTCGTACACCGGAATTGTCCGAGGTCACGAAAACGGCAATCGCTTTCTCGTGCATCGTACTTCTGGCAGTACCGGCGCTGTGGCGCGAGCGCGACAACTGGCTTCCGTTGGGCGGCTCTACGGCGCCTGTGAAGGTCGCGGCTGGAAAGAAAGCTTGATCGCCGCGCACCTCCGAATCTGTGTCAAGGCGGCGAAGGCCGCCTTTTCCATCTCTATCAGGCAAGCACTGAGTCTCTACGCATCGGAAAGATGGCACGCAGCCCTTCCGGGCGATAGTCGAGGGTGCAGGGTGCACCAAAACCCATTGCGAGCCGACGTACCAGATCCGTGCCGAAGCCGCTACGGGTGGGAGCCTCAACACCAACGGCACCCTGCTCTTCCCATAGCAATTGCAGCCAGCGCTCTTGCGGATCTGCCTGTTCCGGAGCGTCACAGAACTCCCAACTGACCTTGATCGAACCCCGGTCCTGTGCCAGCGCTCCATATTTGAAGGCGTTGGTACCAAGTTCATGCAGGATGAGGCTCAGCGAAATAATGGAAGAGGCATTGAGCTTCAGCGTTGGCCCCTCCAGCGACAGTCGATCACCAGACGTCAGACCAAGTGGCTCCACCGCAGACAGGATCGTATCCCGCATTGATGTCGTCTCGCCGGAAAGAGAACCGCGCAAAAGCGAGATCGAATGCCCCATGGCCTGGATACGCTTTCTCAGCTGCGTACCCAGTTCCTGTGGAGTTGTAGCATAGCGTTGCGAAAGCGTAATGAGGCCACTCGTTGTAGCGAGCAGGTTCTTGAGCCGATGATCAACTTCATCGGAGATCAATTGCTGCATCTGCAGGTGCCGGGTCAGATCCTCCTTGGCTCGCTGCTGTTCGGCATAGGCCGACAGCAGGAGTCGTAACAGACCCAGGTCAATCGCTACGACAAGAAAGAAGAAAGCAAGAGCGGTGAAGGACTGGGCATTCAAACCAAAACTTTGAATTGGCGGAATGAAAAAGTACCAGGCCACCAAAGCCGAGATGCAGGCATTTAAAATGGCCGGCAGCATTCCGAAGACAAAACCTGTCAGAATCACAGCCGGGAAGAATGTCAGATAGGGGAAACCAGCGGGCAAATAGGAATCAACCGCGAAACGCGCCCAAATCGCAATTGCCTCGATGATCAGGGATGCCAGATAGGCGATGCCAATCTCTCTCGGTTCCGGCGTGTTCAGTGTGGAACGAAACGCTGGAAGCTGTGATAGCAATCGCACCAGGCGACCATCCCTGGAAGCAAAGCGCAGGTTGGGGCCGTCCGTTCCAGGCGAGGACGATGGATCAAGACCATGTTGCTCGTCGGTGAGATCACTCATTTACGCTTCCTGCTATCACCCTATGTCGTCTATCCGATTTTTAGAATGGGCGTAAGCTGCATCATAAACAAAAACCCCTCCACCGGCGGGCAGAGGGGCATGTCTTCGATACGAAATCGACCGTCGATTACTTGGCAGGCTTCAGCGAAGAGATGATGCCAATCAGATCCTGTGCATGCTTTTCCTGCTCACCCTTGGTGCCCCAATAGGTAATGAGCAGAACCTTGTTTGCAGACGGCGAGAGAACGGACAGACCGATGTTGACCGGACCGTCCTTGTCCTTGCCCGACCAATCGAAGTTCATCATCTTCATGCCATTGATGGTGTCTTCAGACTGCTTCTGGGTGGATTCGTCAACCTTGACGCCGTTCTTGTCCAAGAATTTGATGGCCTCATCGACGACCTTGCCCGCGTCTGCCGCATCCGCTACGTCGATTGCGAGGTAAATGGCTTCATCGGAAGAGGTTGCCTGGATACCCGTGTCAGTTTCTTCCGGGTTCCAGCTATCAGGAATGGTAATGCTGGCAACCGGCTTGTCGCTTGGGAAAGCAAGCGTCTCGGCAAACGAAGCAGCAGGGAACAACAGAGCGGCCACAACGGCCGCGGCAAAAATCTTCTTCACGGAATGATTCCTTCGTGGAAATATAACTGGCGGGGACGAGCACCTCTTGGTGCCGACGATGCTCGTTCGTCTTATTGCTATAACATCGATGCTGTCAGCAAGATGAACAATTCGTTGCAGATCAACAAATATCCATAGAGACGATGTTTGCGATCAAATATCAATTTTGAATCTCAAACGAGTTATTTAATTTAATGACGACTTGGTAAAAAATAGGCCCCACAAGGGAGCCTATTTTCATCATGATCGTCGCCGTTATCAAGCAGCCTTTTGTTCGGCTCCGTAAGGATTGAAGCGACTGTAGAAGGTCTCGCCCTTGGCAGCCATGTCGAGCAGCAGCGGCGTCGGCTTGAAGTGATCACCATAGTCTGCGGCGAGCTTCTCACAGAGTGCAACGAAAGTCTTCACACCCATGCCGTCGATATAGGACAGGGTACCGCCGGTATAGGGCGCAAAGCCGAAGCCGAGAATGGAACCGACATCGGCTTCACGAGGATCCGTAACGATGCTCTCTTCCACCGTGCGCGCGGCTTCAAGCGCTATGGTGACCAGCAGGCGCTGCTTCAGCACGTTCACATCCACTTGGGACGCAGGCTTCTGCGGATAGAGATCCTTCAGGCCCGGCCACAGGAACTTCTTGGCGGGCTTTGCCGGATACTCATAGAAGCCCTTGCCGTTCTTGCGGCCACGGCGATCCAGTTCATCCACCAGCTTGTTGACCAGCGCCATATGCTCCGGCTTCACCGAGGCTTCACCAAGATCCGCAATCGAAGCCTTCATGATCTTTTGGCTGAGATCGACTGCCACTTCATCATTAAGGGAAAGAGGACCGACCGGCATGCCTGCCATCTTGGCAGCGTTCTCGATCATTGTGGCAGGAACACCCTCGATCAGCATATCGTAGGCTTCGTTGATGTAGCGGAAGACGCAGCGGTTGACGTAGAAGCCACGTGTATCGTTGACAACGATCGGCGTCTTCTTGATCTGCGATACATAATCCAGAGCGACAGCAAGCGCCTCGTCACCGGTTTCTTCCCCGACAATGACTTCCGTCAGCATCATCTTCTCGACTGGCGAGAAGAAGTGAACGCCGATAAACTGCTTCGGACGCTTGGAATTCTTCGCCAGTCCCGTGATGGGCAGGGTCGAGGTATTGGAGGCAAAGATTGCCGTTTCCGGCAGCACGGCCTCCACCTTTTCGATCACATCCTTCTTGACCTGGCGATCCTCGAAGACCGCCTCCACGACAAGCGAGACATCCGACAGCGTGGAATAATCAGCCGTTGGTGTAATGAGAGAAAGCAGTTTCTCACCGTCTTCCTTCGACATACGGCCCTTGGCCACGCTGTCTGCGACCAGCTTTTCCGAGACAGCCTTGCCCTTGGCGGCGGCTTCGTCGTCACGGTCAATCAGCGAGACGGCAATGCCAGCCGCAGCCGATACATAGGCGATGGAAGCGCCCATGAAGCCGGCACCGACGACGCCGATCTTTTCGAGCTTCTTCTTTTCCACGCCCGCCGGACGACGGGCACCCTTGCCCAGTTCCTGCATGGAAATGAACAGCGAGCGGATCATCGAGAAGGCTTCGGTGGAGCGCAGCACTTGCGTGAAATAGCGCTGTTCGATCTTCAGGCCCGTATCGAACGGAACTTGCAGTCCTTCGTAAACGCACTTCAGGATGGCAAGAGCACCCGGATAATTGCCCGCGGTTTCACGACGCAGGATAGCGGGTGCTGCGGGCCAGAGCTGAGCAGCAGCAGGCGTCCAGATGCCGCCGCCCGGAACCTTGAAGCCCTTTTCATCCCAGGGAGCAACCGGCTTCAGGCCATCCTTGATCATCTGCTTGGCAGCGGGAATCAACTGATCGGGCTCTACCACCTGATGCACGAGGTTCATGGCCTTGGCGCGGCTCGGCGTCAAAGTCTGGCCGGTCGTCATCATCTGAAGAGCATCCTGCGTGTTGGCGAGACGCGCCACACGCTGCGTGCCACCGGCACCGGGGAAAATGCCGACCTTGACTTCCGGCAGCGCCAGCTTGACCGACTTGGCGTTGGACGCCACGCGGCCATGGCAGGCGAGCGACAGTTCAAATGCGCCGCCCATGCAAACGCCGTTAATGGCCGAGACCCATGGCTTGCCGCAGGTTTCGATCTTGCGCCACAGCCAGTTCATGCGGCCTGCAACGTCGAACAGCTTCTGCATTGCCGTATCCGGGTTCTTTGCCTGCTCTTCCTGCAGAAGGCTGAACATGCTGCGGATCATGGTGAGATCCGCGCCGCCCGAGAAGGTCGACTTGCCAGAGGTGAAAACGACGCCCTTGACGGCGGCATCGGAGACAACCTGATCAACGATGGCATCGATTTCGTTCATCACCTCTTCGGTGAAGACGTTCATGCTCTTGTCTGGCATGTCCCAAGTAACAAGGGCAATGCCATCTGCATCGGTTTCGATGGTGAAATTCTTGTAAGTCATGGCCGTATCCCCTCTCAAACGCGTTCGATAACCGTTGCCGTACCCATGCCTGCACCGATGCAGAGGGTGACCAGCGCGGTGTTGAGATCGCGGCGCTCAAGTTCGTCCAGAACCGTTCCGAGGATCATGGCACCGGTCGCACCGAGCGGATGGCCCATGGCGATTGCGCCGCCATTGACGTTCATCTTGGCGTGATCGATTTCGAAAGCCTGAAGATAACGCAGCACGACGGCGGCAAAGGCTTCATTCAGTTCGAACAGGTCGATGTCGGAAATCGACATTCCGGTCTTCTTCAAAAGCTTTTCGGTCACATCGACCGGACCGGTCAGCATGAGGGCCGGATCGGAACCGATATTGGCGAAGGCACGGATGCGCGCGCGCGGTTTCAAGCCCATGGTCTGACCACCAGCCTTCGAGCCAACGAGAACGGCGGCAGCGCCATCGACGATACCGGAAGAGTTGCCAGCATGGTGGACGTAATTGATCCGCTCCACTTCGGGGTGGGCCTGCAAGCCAACCGCCTCGAAGCCACCCATCTCACCCGGCATCTGGAACGATGCGTTCAGCGAAGCCAGCGCCTGCATATCGGTACCGGGACGCATATGCTCGTCGCGATCCAGAATGACCAAGCCATTCTGATCCTTCACGGGGATGACGGAATTCTTGAAGTAGCCCTGCTCCCAGGCGTGTGCGGCGCGCTTCTGGCTTTCCACGGCATAGGCATCCACGTCATCGCGGGAAAAGCCGTATTTGGTGGCGATCAGATCGGCAGATACACCTTGCGGCATGAAATAGCCGGGGAAGTTGACCGAGGGGTCCATGTACCAGCTGCCGCCGGACATGCCCATGCCAACGCGCGACATGCTTTCAACGCCACCTGCAATCACGATATCATCGGAGCCTGCGGCCACTTTTCCGGCGGCAAAGTTCACAGCATCGAGACCGGACGCGCAAAAGCGCGAGATCTGCATGCCCGGAGCTTTGGTCGAGTAACCTGCCTCAAAAGCGGCAGCCTTGGGAATGACGGCACCGGCATCCATGACCGGATCGACGCAACCCATGATGATATCGTCAACATTGGCAGTGTTCAGGCCGTTTCGGTCACGAATGGCTTCCAGTGTCTTGGCTGCCAGTCGGACGGACGGCACTTCATGCAGCGAACCGTCCTTCTTGCCACGGCCACGCGGCGTGCGCACATGGTCATAGATATAGACTTCGGTCATTGTCTCTCTCCCTTGGGCGCCCGGGCGCCTTTCATTTTTTGCCATGACAGGGGGGTCATGGCCTATGGAGCATATTGGAGGCTGCCCTCCCCGCAATGGGGAGAGCTCATCTTGCCGGTCGCGAGCTTAGAACGCTTCGGCGGCCAGTTCCATCAGCGTGTCACTGCCTGCTTCGATACGAACCTTGCGCAGGGCCGTTTCTGGCATGATCTTGTCCATGTAGAACCGGGCGGTGACGAGCTTGGCGTTGAGGAAATCCTTCCGCTCATCGCCTGCTGCCAGAAGATCCTGCGCGGACTTGGCCATCTTCGCCCACATATAACCCAGCATCACCAGACCGAAGAGGTGCATATAATCGGTCGATCCCGCACCGGCGTTATCAGGCTTCGCCATGGCATTCTGCATGAACCACATGGTGGAAGCCTGCAGATCGTTCAGCCCCTTCTTCAAAGCCTTGGTGTAGGGAGCCATCTGTTCGTTCGAACGGTTTTCCTCGCAGAAATCACCGATTTCCTTGAAGGCAGCCATGACGGCGCGGCCACCATTCAGTGCCAGCTTGCGCCCCACGAGATCGAGCGCCTGAATACCGTTTGCACCTTCATAGATCATGGCGATACGGGCGTCGCGCACATACTGGCTCATGCCCCATTCTTCAATGTATCCATGACCACCATAGACCTGCTGTGCCATCACGGCGTGGTCGAAGCCCTTGTCGGTCAGCACGCCCTTCAGGATCGGCGTGGCAAGACCCAGCAGATCATCGGCATCCTGCCTCTCCTTGGCATCCGAGGAACGATGAGCGATATCGGACTTCAACGCCGTCCATAGCATGAAGGCGCGGCCAGCTTCGTTGAACGACTTGATCGTCATCAGGGTGCGGCGAATATCCGGATGCACGATGATCGGATCGGCAGCCTTTTCCGGTGCCTTGGGGCCGGAGAGGGAACGTCCCTGAATGCGGTCCTTGGCATAGGCGACAGCGTTCTGATAGGCCACTTCGGCAATTGCCAGACCCTGAAGGCCAACGCCCAGACGCGCCTCGTTCATCATCACGAACATGGCGTTCAAGCCCTTGTTCTCCGCCCCGATGAGGTAGCCGGTCGCCTCGTCATAATTCATGACGCAGGTGGCGTTACCGTGAATGCCCATCTTGTGCTCGATGGCGCCGCAGACGACCTTGTTGCGCTCACCGAGCGAGCCGTCTTCGTTGACGATGTATTTCGGCACGATGAAGAGTGAGATGCCTTTGGTTCCAGCAGGGGCGCCTTCAATACGGGCGAGAACCAGATGGACGATGTTGTCCGTCATGTCGTGTTCGCCGGCCGAGATGAAGATCTTCTGGCCGGAGATCTTGTAGGTGCCATCGCCATTCGGCACGGCCTTGGTGCGCAGAAGGCCGAGATCGGTGCCGCAATGCGGTTCGGTGAGGTTCATGGTGCCGGACCATTTGCCCTCGACCATCTTCGGCAGATAAGTCTGCTTCTGCTCGTCATTACCGTGAACGAGGATCGCGGCAATCGCCCCTTGCGTCAGGCCCGGATACATCATCAGCGACATGTTTGCCGCAGAGGTATATTCTCCAACCGCCGCATGCAGCGTGTACGGCAGGCCCTGTCCGCCGAACTCTTCCGGCACGGCCAGTCCGATCCAGCCTCCTTCGCAATAGGCGTCATAGGCCGGCTTGAAGCCCTTCGGCGCCTTGACGCTACCATCTTCGGCGCGAACGCAGCCTTCCTGGTCGCCAGAATAGTTGACCGGAAACAGCACTTCTTCGGAAAGCTTGGCTGCCTCACTCGCGATGGCGTCGATCATTTCCGGGGTCGCATCGGCAAAACCCGGGAGGTTATTGTAGCGCTCGATGCCGAGCACATCATTCAGGATAAACAGTGTATCGGCGACAGGGGCCTTGAAGACAGGCATTCGCGAACTCCTCCAGATCAGCGGCCGGACTTGACCGGCATTTGTGCTCCTAAAATATTGACGTGCGCGTAAACGTCAATCCGGCAATGTGTCTCGGCGCGATAAAATCTTCGACAGGGGTTTTCCCCGTATCGACGGCTCCTTGCGGTTCCGCAGCCTCCCACGCTGCCTCCTGCGCACACTGCCTGATTCGCGACAGACGAGCGCTTTCGATCATCGCGTGCAAAGGTGAAGGACCGGTGAGTGGATGTATTATATCAGGCACATAATCCGCTTGCTTTTTTCCAGCTCAGTCCCTGCTAAATCACAAACTTGCCCGCCTCATGCGCCTGCTTGTTAACACAGTATTAACTACGTTTCGCGAAAGGTGAATCCTGACCGAAGATCCAGCGCTTCGGTCTGCGGCGCAATGCAATTTCGCGCGCGGGCAAGCCCTGAACAAGGTTCGGCGGCTAAAGCCTAGAATGCGCGCGAAGTCTATCGTCAGCCGATCAAGATGCTGGACGTGAGGATCAGCAGACCTGACGGAACGTTGCGCAGCGGAAAGCGAGCGAGCTAGACATGAACGGATCACGCCTGAATCAAAATCCGCGCGGGGAACGCTCTCTCGATGCGTTGAACAAGACCATAGATAACCTCGAAGCGCGGATTGAAGGCTTGCTCAAGGCGTCAGGACGCGAGCCGCGGATCGACAAGGATCTCCTGAACGAAATCCGTCAACGCCAGCGTTCTCTTGGCAATGAGCGTCCGAATGAACGCGGCGGCGAGCGGACACGTGATCAGCGAGGCGATCAGCCTGCACAGGAACAGCCTCGCCAGCGACAGGATGAGCGCGATCAGCAACGCAGGCAGGAGGCTGCTCGCAGTGAGGAAAGCCTTCGGCAGGAACAAAAAGCTGCGGCCCACCGGGCGGCCCACGCATCGCTGCAGGAAAACCACAACGTCTATTCGCCCCCGTCGGACCGACCGGCGCCCCGCGCGTCCATGCAGGCTCAGCGCCAGCCGGAAGCCCCGGCCATGCGCAGCGCCGCAAGACATATCGACGATCGCGCGAGCGAGCGCGACCACAGAGAGCCGCAGGCTTACCGCGAAGCCCCCTCCGAGCAGCGGCACCGGGAGCCGCGGCGCACCGAGGAACGTCGTCCCGAACATCACCATCCGGAAGAGCGCCGTCGTCAGCGTACGGCGTCTGCACCGGAGTATAGCGTAGGCGATCTTGTCGGCGCGCTGCAGATGCTGCGCCAGGATTTGAAACAGGACATCTCCGAGGGCATTTCCCGAGAGATGGAGCATGTTCGCCATGAAATCCACGCGATCCGCGATCTCTCCGCCGATCGGCGCCTTCCCGATGAACTCCGCAGCGAACTGGCCCGTCTGGCCCAGATCGTAGAGGACATGCATCATCAGGCGCCGGAAGACTCACAGCGCATTCAAGGCGAACTCTATGAGCTTCGCGCGATGATGGATGGGCTGGCGCGCGAGGAAAGCGTCCACCGCATGGAAGTCCGCTGGAACGAACTTGAGGATCGTATCCAGGACATCGACACGCAAGGTATCCAGAAGGAGCTAATCGCGCTCGCTTACCGTATTGACGGCATCAAGGCCGAACTCGGCACAATGTCGGACAGCCCTGCCCTGCGCGCTCTGGAAGACAAAGTGCTGATGCTGGCTGCGGTAATTGAGGATCTCGGTGCGCGCTCGCCGCTGCCGGACATGGTCTATGATCATTTTTCGCAGGTCGATCAGCGTCTGGACGAAATCAGCCGCGCCGTTGCCAGCAACAGTCGGGTGCGCGACAGCGCAGAAGAACAGGCTGCCTTCCGCCGCCTCGAAGAACGCCTGAGCTATCTCACGGACAAATTCGACAGCCTTTCGCAGGTTCAGGAAACCCAGCGGATCGAGGAAAAGCTGGAAGAAGTCGTCGCCAGCCTCGGTCGCAACAACCAGACCGAATTGACCGGCTATCTGGCCGACCTTTCCCGTCGCATTGATGCGATGCATGAGCAACCGGCCGATCAACTTGTCGCACGCCTCGACGATCTCGCCGCCCGCATAGACCATCTGCACCGCGCCCAATCCGGCAACCGGAGCCTGCTGAATGATGGCAGCTCCATCGACCGGCTGGAACAGCGTCTTGACGAAATCGCGGAGCGTTTGAGCGAGACTGCGCGCAGTCCTGCAGGAGACATGCGCGGTCTTTCCCATCTTGAAAAGCAGATTGCCGATCTGACCAGCATGATGCAGAGGGCTCCCCGTGAGCAGACCGGCTTACCTGCCGATCTCGATCAGCGCATGGCCTCCATCGAGAACTATCTGGCGACCAGCGACGAATACATTCTCGAGGCTGCCCGCCAGGCAGCAGAAACCGTGGTGGAAGCCTATCGCAAAACCCCCGCTGGAACGACGACGGGAGGCACTGCCTCAGACCCGTCGCAGTTCCTGGGGCTGGCAGAGGATCTGCGGCATCTGGAACAACTTGCTCGTGCCTCGGATGAACGCACGCAAACCACGTTCGACAGCCTGCATCGCACGCTGGTTCAGATCGCGGGCCGTCTGGACAAGATGGAGGACCACTTCTCTTCGCGCACAGCGTCCTCCTACCCGTCGCCAGGAGCCTTCGAACCGCAGTCAGCTATCCGTGCACCAATGGCTGCGCCATCTCCGGTGGAGCCAGAGCCAAAGGTCCTTGCGCGCAATACGGAAGAACTGATGCGCGAAACCGCGCCGGTCTATCATGAGCCCGAGACTGACGACCTTTTGGAGCCGGTGGAAGCCGACGGCAAGGCGAAGGGCAAGTCTGGCTTTCTATCCAGCCTTTCCAAGCGCCTGAAGTCTGCTTCCAAGACTGAGAGCAGGCGTTCTGTCCAGCCGGAACGCACCTTCGTTGAACCCGCGCCCTCCATCGATCCGGTCGATGTCGTACCGCAGGAACACGAGAACGACCTTCTCGAGCCGGGTTCCGGCAAGCCGGACGTGCGCAAGATCCTTGAGCGGGTGCGCGCAAGCCAGGCCGTCAATACGGCGTCATCCGGCGGCGACAACGAAAGAATCGATTATATCGCTGCTGCGCGACGTGCGGCGAAGGCCGCTGCCCAGGAAACCGATCCTGCCAAGGCGGGTCAATCGAGGCCGAAGACAGCTCAGGTAGCACGCGGCAAATCCGCGACACAAACATCTGCCGCGAGTGGCGGCTTGCGCAGCACCTTCACCCGTCATCGCCGTCCGATCCTGATGGCTATCGGTGCGGTTCTGCTCGTTTTGATGACCGTACCGTTGATCAATACCCTAACCCGCGGGGACAAGGTCATTACGCCACCTCCACCTGTCACAAAGACAACCCCATCGGCACAGATGAGCCTGCCACCTGCCAGCAGCAGCACGGTCGCCTTGTCCAATAGTGGAGCTAGCGCGGGCAACGCAGTCGACAGCACGGCGGTCCAGCAAAATGCGCCAAGGCCTCTCCCTCCGGTGGCGGAACCGGCACCGGCGCTTGCACAGGCGGCACCGACCACACCGGTCGAGGCAGTTCCGGCCTCACCGGTAACACCGGCTGCATCCGCTGCGAAATCAACAGCCTCGATCGAAGTACCGAGCGTCATTGCACAGAAGCCTCTGGCCGAGGCAGCGGCAGCTGGCGATCCGCAAGCTCTGTTCGAGATCGCCGCTCGCTATACGGAGGGTCGCAACGGCGTCCCGCAGGACCCAAAGGAAGCGGCTCGCTGGTACCAGATGGCGGCCGAACGCGGCTTTGCACCTGCTGAATACCGGCTCGGCAGTCTTTACGAAAAAGGCACCGGCGTCGAGCGCGATCTGGCAAAGGCGATGAGCCTGTACCAGAAGGCCGCCAACGCCGGAAATGCAAGCTCCATGCACAATCTCGCCGTTCTCTATGCGTCGGGCGCAACCGGAACCGCTGACTATAAGGCAGCCGTCAACTGGTTCACGAAGGCAGCCGATCTCGGCATCGCGGACAGCCAGTTCAACCTCGCCATTCTGTTTGCGCGCGGCAACGGCACGTCACAGAACCTGGAGGAAAGCTACAAGTGGTTTGCCGTGGCGGCCAAAGGCGGCGACAAGGATGCTGCCGACAAGCGCGAAGAGGTCGGTAGAGCTCTGAAGCCGGATCAGCTTGCAAAGGCCAAAGCCGCTGCCGAAAGCTGGTCCGCGAAGCCGCTCGACCAGCGCGCCAATAGCGTTAACATTCCCACGGAGTGGTCCGGCAGCGCCCAAACATCGACCGGTTCCATCGATATGGGCAAGGCAATCCGCAACATTCAAGCTATCTTGAACAAGAATGGCTATGACGCGGGACAGCCGGATGGCCTTATGGGCAAGAAGACGATTGCTGCCATCAAGTCGTTCCAGAAGAGCAACGGCATGCCCGACGACGGCAATATTACCGAGGAGCTTGTTCGTAAGCTGCTGGAACAGCATCAGGCAAAGGTCAGCGGATCGACCGGTTAAGGACAAATCGAGAAATCGCAGGTTTTCGCTTTCTTTGATTTGACTTGGCAATCGGCAGGACGCATGAGGAACAAGGCCTGAGGCGTTCAGATAGCGCCGCGAGCCAATGGGACCTTTCGCACCGCCGCAACGGGCGCTCTACTTTCTGTTTGTGAAGCATAATCTTTTCGATCCTTGTTTCACTTCGGTCGGATGATGTTTTACCGCGAAGCAGCCCGCGACGGCGGAGCCTATCTCGCTTTCAGGGGCGTTTCAGTGACAGTCTACCTGCCAATCGCAGAGCTTTCGGTGAATATCTTCATCATCCTCGGCATGGGCGCAGCTGTGGGCTTTCTGTCCGGCATGTTTGGTGTCGGCGGCGGTTTCCTGATCACTCCGCTTCTGATCTTCTACAATATCCCCCCGGTCGTCGCCGTTGCCACCGGTGCGAACCAAGTCGTCGCCTCATCGATTTCCGGTGCAATCAGCCATTTCCGGCGTGGAACGCTGGATGTGAAGCTCGGCAGCGTGCTCCTGATCGGCGGTCTGGCAGGCGCGACCGTCGGCGTCTGGATCTTTTCCTGGCTCAGACGACTCGGCCAGCTGGACCTCATCATCTCGCTTCTTTATGTCGTCTTTCTCGGAACCATCGGCAGCCTGATGCTGATGGAAAGCCTGCGGGCCATGCGTCGGGCCGCCAAGAACCAGCCAGTAACCTTGAAGCGACCCGGCCAGCACAATTGGGTGCACAGATTGCCGCTGAAGATGCGGTTCAAGAAATCCAAGCTCTACCTTTCTGCGATCCCGGTCATTGGCCTGGGCTTCGGCATTGGCATCCTGACCTCCGTGATGGGTGTAGGCGGCGGCTTCATCATGGTTCCGGCCATGATCTATCTGCTGCGCATTCCAACCAACGTGGTTGTGGGAACTTCGCTTTTTCAGATCATCTTCGTGACCGCCTACACGACCATTGTGCAGGCTGCGACGAACTATTCCGTCGATATCGTGCTGGCGACCATTCTAATGGTGGCGGGCGTCATTGGCGCACAATACGGTGTCCGCGTAGGCCAGAAGCTGCGCGGTGAGCAATTGCGCGCCCTCCTTGCCCTTCTCGTGCTGGCCGTCGGCGTGCGCCTCGCAATCGATCTCATCATAACCCCAGCCGATCTTTATTCGCTCCAGATAGGTGGAGGCCGCGGATGAGACAGTTCCTCCTTCCGCTCGTCCGACACCTGCTGATGGCAAGCCTGCTGGCTCTACCGGTTACAGTAGCGCAAGCCCAGGGGCTGCCGGGAGCGTTGCCTCCGGTGAAAGAAGGATTGGAAATCGGCACATCCACAACGGAAATCGCGATCACGTCCGATTTTCGCGGTGCAGATCTCACAGTCTTCGGCGCACTGACCAATGCCGACGAACTGTTTCTCGCCATCGGGCAGTATGACGTGGTAGTATCGCTCGAGGGACCGCGGGACTATGCTACTGTTCGACGCAAGGAGCGCGTCTTCGGCATCTGGATGAATACGCAATCCATGACCTTCGAACAGACGCCCGAATCCTACTCGATCGCCAGCACCAAGCCGCTGGCCGACATTCAGCCTGTCGCGCAACTCAACCGCCTTGGTCTCGGTATAAACCATCTGACGCTTTCACCAACCGGCTACCTCGGCAATGCGGCACAGCTGACTGATTTTCGCGAGGCCTATCGACGCCTGAAGGTTGGCGGGGGGCTTTACCAGAACGATACGACCGGTGTTCGCTTCGTCAGCTCCAGTCTTTTCCGTGCTTCGCTCCGGCTGCCTGCCAATGTACCGGACGGTGTCCATCTGGTGCATGCCTACCTGTTCAAGAGCGGCGTGCTGATCGCGCAAAAGGATCTTCCTCTTCGCGTGGTCAAGACTGGCCTCGAACAGGCCATTACCGATGCGGCGCATGAGAAGCCGCTGGCCTATGGCCTGTTCTGCGTCATGGTGGCGGTCGTTACAGGCTGGGGAGCCAGCCTGTTGTTCCGCAAGGACTGACGGTAAGCATTACATGGCAGGCATGAAGGTGATGTCGCGGATCATGCCCTTGGTCCCGGTGACTTCGCCCGATTTCATCGCCTTGCCGGTTTCAAGATCGACCGTATGCAGCACATTGTCTGCGACCAGCCAGGCCGTGTTCTGCCCTTCTGCGGACGTGTGGACATCGAAAGCATAGTTTGCCGCCTTCTTTTCGGCGCCCAGCTTGCCGACGGCTCTCAGCGTTCCATCATTCGGCTTCGTCTGCTGGATCAGACCGCCAATGGTGGCATCGATGTTGTACATGGCCGTCTTTTCAGGCTTGCCGAATGAATTCGTATAGGCAGCGCCGACAATATTGGGCTTTTCGCCCTTGTGCATATCACCCTCTTCGAAGGCAAGGCTGCCATCCACGGTCACGGCGCCCGTATCCGGGTGAACGCGATGGTTGGTCGTTCCGGTCATATAGCGAAGGCGATCGGCGGCGGGATTGAAGTCCACGACAACCGGCGTCTCACCCATCATCAGCGGCTTGTCCATTTTGGCAACTTCGGTTGCCTTGCCGGTGGCCGGGTCAATGGTAACAATGACGTTCTCGGCGGTAACGCCAACCAGCATCTTGTTCGACGGGCGAAGATCAATGCCCGCAAGCTTCGTCACGCCCTGAACTTCCATCGTCTTGGAAACAGCGGGCTTATCCGTATCGAACATGACCAAGGTTTTATCTCCGACGAGGCCTACCGCCTGCGCCGCAAGAGATGGTGCTGCCGACGCGCCGAGAAGTGCAGTCGCAGCCATCAGTGTCTTGAACATCTTCATCTCGTTCTCCCATACAACGGTTGGGGAAGACGCTTCGCTTTGCGCTTCCTGACCATGAGACACGGGACAGGGCAGCTTTGGATGCAGGGCCAAAAAAAATAAATTTCTGTACGGTCGCATCCAGATCATCGGCAGAACCATATTAGGATGGAAAGAGATTAGGAGTACGAGCGCCTTGGCGGATATGACGGCAGATCCTTTGGGGACAGAGCTTGGCGCATGCGCTCGCGGCGATCGGCAGGCCTTGAAGCGTATTTTCGACGCGGAAGCTGGCCGCCTCATCGCCATTGCCCAGAGAATCGTGAAACGCCGCGATCTCGCAGAGGAAGTTGTCCAGGACGGTTTCATCGCCATCTGGACTAAGGCGCATCAGTATGCGCCGGAGCGCGGCAGCGCACGCGGGTGGATCCATGCGATTATTCGCAACCGTGCGCTCAACATGCTCAGAGACGGAAACCGGGAGGATCTCCTCAGTGAAGACGCGATCCAGAGCCTGCAGGAGGCCGACCAGCCTGAAAGCGTTCTAAATGCATGGGCGGCGCTCGATCGCACGTCGCGGCTGCGCTCATGCCTCGAAGGTCTCGATCAACCAAAGCGACAAAGCATTCTGATGGCCTATGTCGGCGGCTACAGCCATGGCGAAATTGCCGGGCGGCTTTCGCTCCCGCTCGGCACCACGAAGAGCTGGATACGCCGAGGGCTCGCGTCCCTTCGGGAGTGCATGGCATGATTGATCTGACAAGGCCGGATGCGGTTGCCGACGACTATGTTCTAGGTCTGCTGGAGCCAGGCGAAATGCAGATAGTGGAGGCAGAACTGGAGCGCAACGCCGCTCTGCGACGCGCCGTGGCACAAGCGCGCGAGCGCTTTCTTCCGCTGGACATGACAGCTGAACCTGCAGAGGTTTCGCGCGCTCTCTGGACAAGGATCGAGAGAAATCTTCAACAACAGGAGCCGCCGGAGCAGCGAACCGAGGCTGAGCCGATTGTCGCGAACGACAACCGCTCGATCCAGAATGCAGGTTTCTGGCGAGTCACGAGTTTTGCAGGTCTCACTGCCAGCTTGGCTCTGGCAGTCGCCCTTGTCTGGAACCTGACGCGAACAGCCGAACCGCTTGTCGTCGCTGTGCTGGTGAATGAAACAGGCGAGGTTCAGGCGGTTGTCGAGGACTTTGGCACAGAGCGCGCTGTCGTCCGCCTTCTGGCGGATGTTTCCGTGCCGAGAGACCGGACGATGCAGGTCTGGACGCTCCCGAGCAAGGAGACCGGACCCGTTTCCATGGGGCTTCTGCCCCAAGCCCGGTCTGCAAGGCTTGCGCCTCCAAGCCTTCCGACACCCAAGGATGCGCAGCTCTACGAGATCACGCTTGAGCCCGCAGGCGGATCGCCTACCGGGCGACCCACAGGCCCAATTCTCGCAAAGGGCTTTGCGAAAGTAACTCGGTAATCATCCGATCAGATTGCCGAAGCGCACCGAATAGATGCGATCGCGTCCAAGCAGGTGTGCGATCAGTGCCGCGTGGTCGAAAAGGCCGTGCATGGCACGGTGCTTGAGATCGAGGCCGCCTGTTAGTACGCCGAAGGCAGGCATGACGAGACGCACGCCGTCGGTAGCAAAGCAGGCACGACGCACATATTTGCCTCGACGCGCGACGGTGGCGGAAGGGTGCAGGTGACCAGCCACTTCACCCCGTCCTGCAATCAGGCTTGGCTCATGCCGAAAGATAAGTCCGGATAGCAGCATTTCGTCCATCGATTGACCGGGAAGGTCGAAGGTGCCGTCCGGATCATGATTGCCGTTGATCCAGATCCAATCACGCCCTCGGGCAAGGGTCCCAATGTTTTCTCGAAAGGGCGCGGGCATCAGTTCCGAGCCGCGCCTATCGTGAAAGTTATCTCCCAGCGAAATCACTGTTTTGGGATCATAGCGGGCTATAACGGCGGAGAGAAGATTGAGCGTTGCCAGCGTATCATAAGGCGGCAGCATCATGCCCCGACGGGCGAAGGCAGCGCCCTTCTCCAGGTGCAAATCGGAGACGACAAGGCAGGATAGATCCGGCAGGTACAGGGCGCCCAGCGGGTCGCAATGAGCGGCAACGCCATTGACCAAAATCTCAGCGCAGGTCATGGAGCCAGTTGTCTGGGCGGCGGCGAGCGCCAGTCTATGGTTCATCATTCTCGTCTATCCGTGAGGATTGGCTCACGCCATGGCCTCAGCAATCAGGTCATCCGCCGCCTCTTCCAGCACATAGTCCTGCGCTTCACCGGCAACCGGCTCACGGCCGATTTCCAGCATCACAGGAATGGCGAGCGGAGATACACGCTCGAGCGGGCGGTGAATCACATGCCCCTTGATTCGTGCCAGCATAGCGCCAAGACGCCCGATGTCCAAAAGCCCCGCTGCGGCATCCCGCCGCGTCGCTTCCAACAGGATATGATTCGGCTCGTGGCTGCGTAAAACGTCATAGATCAGATCCGTCGAGACAGTAACCTGTCGCCCCGTTTTCTCCTTGCCGGGATGCCGCCGCTCGATCAGGCCTGAAATCACCGCGCATTGCCGGAAGGTGCGCTTCAGCATGAAGCTTTCATCCAGCCAGGCTTCCAGATCATCGCCGAGCATATCCTCGTCGAACAGATCACCAAGCGAAAGACGGCTGCTCTCGATCATCGCGCCCATGTCGTTGAGGGACCAGATGGCCAGCGCATAATCATTCGCCACAAAACCGAGCGGCCTTGCCCCTGCCCGCTCCAGCCGCCGTGTCAGAAGCATGCCCAGCGTCTGGTGTGCAAGTCGGCCCTCGAAGCAATAGGCGACCATGAAGAACCGGTTTCCGCGCGGGAATGTTTCGATGAGAAGCTCGTCGCGTGCTGGAAGCATGGATTTGTCGCGCTGGATCGCCAGCCAGTCCCGCACCTGATCGGGAAGAACATGCCAGCGGGACGGATCGGCCAACATGGCCCGCACCTGATCCGCAAGGTAGGTGGACAAGGGAAACCGGCCGCCCGCATAGGCCGGGATCTTGGGATCCAGAGAAAAGGCATTGGTGACAAGGCACTCGTTCTCCCGGATGCCTTCAAAGCGCAGAACCTTGCCCGAGAACAGGAAGGTATCGCCCTGAACCAGTTGTTCGAGGAAATACTCCTCCACCTTGCCAAGAGACATGCCGCCGCGCCCGACGGAACCCAGCTGGTTGCGCTTGACGAGGCGCACGTTCAGCTCTGTTGCCTCGACAATCGTGCCAAGGTTCATGCGGTACTGCTGGGCAATTTGCGGATTGGAAACACGCCAGCGCCCCTCCTTGGTCTTGCGGATCTTCGCGTAGCGTTCATAGGTGCGCAGCGCATAGCCACCCGTTGCGACGAAATCGACGATGCGCTCGAACATTTCCCAGGTGAGCCCGGAATAAGGTGAAGCGCTGGTGATTTCATCGTAGAGCTCCAATGCATCGAAGGGTTCGGCGCAGGCCATGCCAAGAACGTGCTGAGCCAGAACATCCAGCGCACCTTCCCCAACCGGCGGCGTATCCTGTGCGCCCAGATAGTTGGCATCGAGTGCGGCCTGACATTCCATGACCTCAAAACGATTGGCGGGGACCAGAATGGCCTTTGACGGCTCGTCCATCCGGTGATTGGAACGACCGATCCGCTGAGCCAGACGGGATGCACCCTTTGGCGCCCCGACATGCACCACCAGATCCACATCGCCCCAGTCCAGACCCATGTCTAGCGTCGAAGTAGCAACGACGGCACGCAGCTTATTGGCGCTCATTGCAGCTTCAACCTTGCGCCTCTGTCCCACATCGAGAGAGCCGTGATGCAGCGCGATCGGCAGATTGTCTTCGTTGATCGTCCAAAGTTCCTGAAACAGAAGCTCAGCCTGAAAGCGCGTATTGACGAAGATCAGCGTCGTCTTGTGTTTCCGGATCTCTTCATAGACGGCGGGAATGGCATAGGTCGCCACGTGCCCGGACCAAGGAATGCGATCCTCCGTTGTCATGATGGTGATATCGGGCGCAGCGCCGCCCCTAACATGCACAAGACCGGCAGGTGCTTCAGGCCCATCATCCTGCGGCGTATTCTGCGGGACAAGCCAGCGCCGAAGATCCATGGGATCGGAAACCGTGGCCGAGAGCCCGATGGTGCGAAGATCGGGCGCATGTCGTCTCAGCCGGGCCAGGCCAAGCGACAGCAGGTGGCCGCGCTTCGATGTGACCAGTGAATGCAGTTCATCGAGAACCACATATTTCAGATCCTTGAAGAAGCGCTCCGCTTCGTTGTTGGCGAGGAGCAAGGCCAACTGCTCTGGGGTCGTCAGCAAGATATCAGGCGGGTTCGTCTTCTGGCGCTGGCGCTTGGCCTGCGGCGTATCCCCCGTACGGTTCTCGATAGAGACCGGAAGCCCCATTTCGGATACCGGCTTCATGAGGTTACGTTCGATATCGACCGCCAACGCCTTCAGCGGCGAGATATAAAGGGTATGAACGCCGACAAAGGGCGACCCCGACGGGAGCGGGCCACGCCGGGTCAAGTCGGTCAGCGAGGGCAGAAATCCGGCAAGCGTCTTGCCTGCACCAGTTGGTGCAATCAGCAGCATGTTCTCGCCAGATGTCGCGCGAGCAAGCAGTTCCAGCTGGTGCGCGCGTGGCGACCATCCCTTCTCGCCGAACCATTTCAGGAAGGGGCGAGGCAGGAGGTCAGGCAGAGTGTTCGGATAGTCGGCCAAGGTCTTTTCCACGCCCACCAAGGTAATGGGCTCTGCGGGAAAGAGAAGGGGTCGGAGCAATTACAGCAAAAGTGAGAAGCGGTTTTGCGTCCGGAATTGCGCAAAACAAAGGATAGAGCGTTTCAACCGGGAACGCTCTATCGGACTATGTACCGGTCGGTACGGTGATTGATGGCAAGCGTCAGGTTCAATGTCACCGCCGCAAGGATCGAGCACAGGATGACGAAGGGCGTTGCAACCAGAAACGCCAGCGCCAGAACGACAAGATCGAGGCCCAACTGCACGAAGCCAGCACGCCAGCCGAGCCGATCCTGCAGGTAAAGCGCAAGGATGCCGAAACCGCCAAGGCTCGCACGGTGACGAAACAAAGCGAGCATGCCGGTTCCGATGAGAAGTCCGCCGAAAAGCGCGGCAACGAGCGGATCAATACCGCTAATCGGAATGAGAGAAGGCAGCACTTCCGTCAACACAGAGGTCAATGCGACGGCCGCGAAGGTCTTGATCGTAAAAGCCAAGCCCAGACGCTTATAAGCCAGCCAGTAGAAAGGAAGGTTAAGCGCGAAGAAGACCACGCCAAAGCTGAAGCCCGTGGAGTATCGAAGCAGGAAGCCGAGACCTGCCGTTCCCCCAATGAGCAAATGCGCAGCCGACAGAAGCGTCACGCCAAGTGCGGCGAGCATGGACCCGGCAACGACGCCCTGCATATCCTCGATGATGGAGTGGCGATCCGTACTGGATGCCCAGAACCCGATAGGAGATTTGCCTTCGCTTACATTCTCCATCAGCGCACCACGATATAGCGATCCGACCGGTGATTGATCGCCAGAAACAGATTGAGCACCACCGCGCCGACAATGGACCAGAGAACAATGCCCGGTTCAAGCAGCAAGAAGGCCGCCGCCATGACGCAGGCATCGAATGCCAGCTGGATGAGGCCCGCCTGGATGCCGAAACGCTCCTGAACATAGATTGCGAGGATTCCAACGCCGCCAAGGCTTGCACGATGGCGATAGAGAGCCAAGAGGCCAAAACCAAGCAACAGGCCACCCATCAGCGCACCCCAGAAGGGATGCAGATATCCAATCAGCAGGTAGCGTTGCTCAAGCTCGGTCATGATCGAGACGAGCCCGATCGCAATGAAGGTCTTGGCAGAGAAGGCAAAGCCCAATCGCTTGAAGGACAGCCAATAGAAGGGAAGGTTGACGATGAAGAACAGAAGGCCGAACGAGATATTGAATGCATAGTGCAGCAGGAAGGCAACGCCAGCTGTGCCGCCTGTAAGCAGGCCGACACGATTCAACAAGTAAAACCCGAGCGCGGAAATCAGTGCGCCGCAGATCAGGCCTTGGCTATCTTCCGCAAGTGTGTGACGCGCCGGATCCGTGCTGTAGAAACCCAATGCCATCTTCTGCGCCATCCCAAAGTCCCCTTATATCTGCACCTGACACTTCGATTGTGCGTCGCAGCATTCGTGAAATCAAGATAGGACAGCACTCCTGACGCAAAAGGCAAGAATCGTACAGATCAAACGGGTTTACGCGCAAGAAAAAGGATGCCGTGGACTGGTTTTCCGGCATCCATTCGAATGTCCGTATGAGACATCGTGACAAGATCGAAGCCATGGCTTGCCAGTAATGTCTCGATGTAGCCTTGAGTGTGCGCATAGCGCAGGGATTGTTGCAAGACGAAGCCGTCCTTGGAACTGCCAGCATCCTCAACGGAAAAGGCGAAAAGTCCGTCTGGTTTCAGCAATTCACCAACCAGCGCAAACGGGACATCCAGATTTCCAAGATACATCAGCACGTCTGCCGCCGAGACGAGATCCGCCCGATAGCGTGGCCGGTCTTTGCTGAACAGCGATGTTTCCGCATCCATGCGGGATAGATCTGCCTGGCCAAGAGATTGGTAGATGCCCTTTTCCCCAGCCTTTGCCAGCATGTTGGCAGAAAGATCAAAACCTTCGAGCATTGCCGTGCTTGAAGCGATTTCGACACCGAAGAGGCCGGTGCCGCAGCCGAGATCAACAGTCAAATCAAACGGTCCATGGGATTGGACAAGTGCAAACAGCTTGGCTGGCACCGAATAATTCAACTTCTCGACCAGTGACGTCTCGAAGCGATCGGCGTAGTCGTCAAACAGCCCTTCGACATAGGCGGATGGCGGTGCGTCTGGCGCCGGTGCAGCGCCAAGTGCTGCGAGTTTTAAACTTGCGCCGAACAGGCCTTGCGCATCCCTTTTCATCACCTGCTCGAATGCAGCGATTGCTGCTTCGCGCGCACCGGCCTTCTGATGAGCTTCTCCGGCCAACAGCCAACCCGCTGTCCAGTCGGGTGCAATTTCGAGAGCCTGTTCGAAGAGTTCGGCGGCCGCGGCATGATCGCCGCTTTCCGCCAGCATCCGGGCATAATCGGCACGCCGATCGGCAATGACATCACCGGAAGAAAACTGGTTGGCACTCATGACTGGAAACCGGCTCGTTGAACTGGCGGCATCTGAACCAAGCCACAAAAAAACTCAAGTTCTATCCGAAGGCCTGCCTCAAAACTTGCGACCGAGCATCTGTGAAACTATGTCTCATCCGTCTTAACACGCGTCGAGGGCCACCAATGTCTGATCAGATGAACCGTATGCTGGGGGATTCGCCAGCCCGTACGATCGTGAAGCTGATCGTCGTTTCGCTGATTGTCGGCTTCGTCATGGCCATGTTCGATCTTCATCCGTGGGATATCGTCTATGGCATCCGCAATCTGGTTCTGGATCTCTGGTATCGGGGATTCCATGCGCTTGGTGCCGTCGGAGATTACCTGATCGCCGGTGCGGTCATCGTCATACCAGCCTTCATTCTCCTGCGTATTTTCAGCTACAGACGCTAATGACATCCAATCTCGTATTAAATTCCCGACGTTGGTTTCTGCTTGGCTCCGGCAGTGCGCTTCTCGTGACAGCCGGATGCGTGACGACCCGTGAGACCGTGAAAGTGGATGGCGCGACGGACGATACCAGAGCCGCGCTGCCATTGGTCAATGAGCTGCGAAAGAAGCACGGACTTTCCCCGCTGTCGGCCAGTGCGCCTACCGGTCGCGCCGCCGCAGAACAAGCCGTTCGCATGGCGAAGGCCAACGAAATGAGTCACCTTATCGGCTTTGGTGATGACTATGGTGCGCGCATGAAGCGCAATGACGTACCCCTGCCAGCAGCCGAAAACATCGCCAGCGGACAGGCAAACGTGGTTGAAGCGGTGCAAGCCTGGATCGATTCACCCAAGCACCTTCAAAACATGCTCGGCAGTTACAATCGTGTCGGTGTAGCCGTGGCACGCTCACCATCCACCAATCGCACCTACTGGGCGATGGTACTGTCTGCCTGATTTGAAACAGCCTTCATGGCCTGACATCGGTCTAGAGCTCATCGCGATCTTTCAGATTCGCTCCTGACGCTCTAACTCTTTGTTTTGACGCATGTCGTTACCGCAAAACCGCTGCACACTTTTAGCTACGACATGCTTTGGCTTCGGGCTCAAGCGCCCGGAGCGACCATCCATATCCCGATACGCAGACCGATTGCACACAAGATGAGGCAACCGAATGTGAGTGCGGGCAAGTTGAGATGTAGGTTCATCTTCCCATCCTCGTTCAATGTTACAGGAGGTAACATAGAGTGAGGATATCACCAAATGCTCAAGATTAACCCAACAATTAAGTGAATGTGGCGAAAAGCCGCCACTTCCTCTTGTCAGTTTTCACAGAGATCGCGATGCCCAGGCATCCAGACTGGTATCACGCAATTCCGCGACAGACCTGACATCCAGGCGGTCGAGCTCGGCGCCAAGTCCCCGAACGATATCGGCAGCGAGGCCCGGTCCACGATAGACCATGCAGGAATAAAGCTGCACGAGATCGGCACCGGCCCGAATTTTCTCGAGCGCCGTCTTCGCCGACGAGACACCGCCAACGCCGATAATTGGCAGTTTCGGACCAACGCGCTTGCGCATTTTTGCCAAGACCGTGGTTGAGCGGGAAAACAGCGGCTTGCCGGAAAGACCTCCCGTTTCCTTGGATTGCACCTCATCCCGCAAGCCGTCGCGGGAAAGCGTGGTGTTGGATACGATCAATCCATCCAGCGGATGCGCCAGCGCTTCGGCGGCGATATCGTCCATTCCTTCCTCAGTCAGATCCGGCGCGATCTTCAAGAAGACAGGAACGGTTTTCCCCGTCCGGGCGGCTTCCTCATCGCGGGCGACAAGCACTGCGCTCAACAGTGCCGAAAGGCTTTCGCGCGCCTGTAGGTCGCGCAGACCCGGCGTATTGGGCGAGGAGATATTGGCGGTGAAGTAGCGAGCGACATCATAGAAGCGACGGATGCCAAGCACATAATCTCCAATACGGTCTTCACTATCCTTGTTGGCGCCAATGTTGACGCCGACAATGCCCTGGATTTTCGTCGCCAGCAGTCGAGCGAGTGCCGCCTCATGACCTTCATTGTTGAAGCCGAGCCGGTTGATCACCGCCTCATCTCTGGTCAGGCGGAAAATGCGCGGCTTGGGGTTTCCGTCCTGCGGTTTTGGCGTCACGGTGCCGACTTCGGTAAAGCCGAAGCCCAGACGCAGCACTGCTCCCGGCACCTCGGCGTTCTTGTCATAACCTGCGGCAAGGCCCACGGGATTGGGAAACTCCAGACCAGCGAGGGAAACCCGCAAGCGCGGATCTGGCGGCAGATGAACCGATGAAAGAAGCCCGGATCTCAGAGCTGCGATCGAAGCTCCGTGAGCGGTTTCCGGGTCAAGCAAAAAGAGGGCATTGCGGGCGAGATCGAAAATCGGCATCAGACAAGCTCCTCTGGAAATACGTGCAAGCCATCCGGTCCCACCGGCAGCGGACGCTGCCAGATTACCGTATCGAGCGTCAGGCTCGCATAGAGATGGGGAAAGAGATCGCCACCACGAGACAGCTCATACTTCAACTGCTCACCCAGACGATCGGCATCGACGGCGACCAGCAGCAGATCTGTCTGACCTCGAAAATGGCGGGCTGCGGTTTCGCGCACCTGGCTTGCGGTGGAAAAATGAATGAAGCCATCCGCCAGATCAACAGACGCGCCCTCGAAACGGCCCAATTGTTCGGCGCTTGCCCAAAGGGCTTCTGGAACAATCTTATAGATGACATGGTTCATTGCGATGATCCGGCTGTGTCCTAGCTTATAACCCAGCGCTTTGCCGCAAACGGGCGCACTTGTCCATCGCATCGGTAGCATTACCCGCAAATGCGATATCGGGAGGAAATAGCAATGTCGGCTCGCGCCATCATCACCACCACCGTTCTGCTTCTATCCAGCGGTTCCGTCCTGGCGCAAAGCGCTACAGATCCTGCCCGCTTTCAACTGGAGCGCACGGAAAAGGGCTTCATCCGCCTCGACAAGCAAACTGGAGACGTGAGCTTCTGCCGGGAGGAGGCTTCGGGACTGACATGTCGTCTGGCTGCCGACGAGCGAAAGGCCTTTGAGCAGGAACTCGATGCTCTAGACAGGCGCGTCACTCAGTTGGAGACCAAAAGCTCATCACGCGCATCGGGGCTCCCGAGCGACGAGGAAGTCGAAAAATCACTTTCCATCATGGAGCGGTTCTTCCAAAGATTCATGGACATTATCGGCGAACGGCGCGACGAACAGGATTACGATCCCAACAGGACCTGAAACCGCTGGACCCAAAGACGTGCCCCCATTAAACTGGGACTTGTTTGACGCTTTTCAGAACGCTAAAATTCAACCGTTGGAAGGCTGGCATGCTCTTGGGAGGGGGTATGGATATGCAGGAACTCACCATAATCATCGCGGATGATCACCCATTGTTTCGCGGCGCGCTCCGCCAGGCCCTCAATACGGTCGCCGAGCAGCCTCACATCATTGAGGCAGGCACCTTCGAAGATGCTCGAAAGGCAGTGCGAAGCCAGCCGGAAGCCGATCTTATGTTGCTGGATCTTGCCATGCCAGGTGTGAGCGGCTTCTCAGGGCTGATGTCCATGCGGGCAGAGTTCAGCAGCCTGCCTATCATGATTGTTTCAGCGACGGATGACGGTGCGACGGTGCGGCGCGCCATGGAACTCGGCGCGTCGGGCTTCATTTCCAAATCGTCAGGACTGGAAGATATTCGCAGCGCCATCGAGGCCGTTCTGGCAGGTGACGTCTGGTTTCCATTCCATGGTGAGCGGGATGCCGAAGAAGATCCAGCTGTCGTGGAACTGATCGAACGATTGAAGACCCTGACACCACAGCAGACGCGCGTGCTATCCATGCTCGCCGAAGGTCTGCTCAACAAACAGATCGCCTACGAACTCGGCGTTTCCGAAGCAACGATCAAGGCGCATGTTTCAGCGATCCTTTTGAAGCTCAACGTGGATAGCCGAACCCAGGCGGTGATCAAGCTTGGCAAGGTCAACATGGCTATGGTTGCTTGAGAGCTTTTTAAGAAAAGGATTTTATTCCTTTTTTTCTTTACGTCCGACGAAATATTGGCTAAAGCTTCGTGAAACTTCCGGGCATGGAAGTGTTTACTCGTATGTGGGGTGGTGATGCCCTAAGGACGAGAACACCTCCAGATTGCGCGGAGCTTCAGCCCTATGCTGCGTCACCGGCTGTACTCAGTTTCGGGATCCGTAGCATTGATCGGAACTGTTTCATCCAGTTGTCGGAATACAGGCGAACTGCCACGAGGCATTCGACCGGATCGCACGAAAGAGGCGGATATGAGTGAGACAAGTCGCGAAGCCATTTCCCTCTTGCAGGCCGTCCAGAGTGAGCAGGTTGGCAAGGCAAGCGCTCTGTCCCGATCCGCCCTGTCACATAGCGGGATATGGCAGGCAATCGATACTCTTGCCGAGAAACACAAGCTTTCAGCGTCGGGCCTTGCTCGTCGGGCGGGACTTGATCCAACATCCTTCAACAAGTCGAAGCGCCTGGGCCCGGATGGGCGGGAGCGCTGGCCATCCACAGAATCCCTTTCCAAGGTTTTGGAAGCCACAGGCGCATCTCTGGATGAATTCCTTGGCTATCTGGCGCCAACTGGTACTTCACGTATGCCCGATGGCACTTTCCTTCCGCAAATGAGTTCCATTCCCCTACTCGGCTTTGCCCAGGCGGGTGCGGGGGGATTCTTTGACGATGGCGGCTTTCCTGCCGGTCAAGGATGGGATGTGGTGGAGTTTCCCGCCGCTGTTTCGAAGCACAACAATGTCTATGCGCTCGAAGTTCAGGGCGATTCCATGCTGCCACTTTACCGGGACGGTGATCGGCTGATCGTAGAGCCCGGTGCGCAGGTTCGAAAGGGAGACCGCGTTGTCGTGAAGACACGCGAAGGTGAGGTTATGGCGAAGGTTCTTGCACGGCAGAGTGCGCGCTCAATTGAGCTTTCCTCGCTTAATCCCGACCATCCGAACCGCAGTTTTGCAGTCGAAGATATTGATTGGATCGCCCGTATCATCTGGGCCAGCCAGTGAGGCACTGCTGATAAAGAGGCCGACCTGCTTCAATAGAAGCCGTTGGGGAAGTAGCGAAGATAGATGTCCTGCAGGCGCCCTTTTGCAGCCAGTTGCGCCAGAGCATAGTCGACGGCGGCCGTCAGTTGAACCGCATTTCCCTTGCGGAGCATAACTGCAAACCCTTCGCCCAGATAATGTTGAGACAGGTAGGGGCCATCCAGCAGAACGCAGCACTTTTCTGCGGCCGGACTGGCGACCCAGAAGGGTACTCTCACGCCATCTGCAAGGATTGCATCGACTTTGCCTTCCTTGAGTGACGAGAACAATTCTTCCTGTCCGTTCACAGGGACGGCTACGAGTTTTGGGAAAAATGCTCCAAGCATTTTCTCGTGGGCGGTATTGGCGATAACGCCAACTTTACGTCCTGCCAAAGCTTCTCCTGCCCGGCCAGACAAACCGAGTTTGCCTTGCACGGCGAACCGGGCCGGCAGAAACAAATACGGTCTGGAGAAAGAAAACCTTTGCCGCAAACCGGACGTTATCGCAATTCCAGACATCACGGCTTCACCGTTTCCGGCCTCGAGCGCCCCCTCCAGATCTGCGTAGGGCATAGCCTGGACCTGACAATTGGCCTCAATGTTCAGCTCTCTACACATCTCCCTGATCACATCTACGTGATAACCAGCCAGTCGTCCGGTCTGATCGACAAAATTGAACGGAGGAAAATCAGACGCCGTTAATATGCGAAAGCGAGCAAGGTTTGACAAATCAGGCTTGGTTAAACGTTCATTTGGGTCCGATAGGACCGGTACGCCACCAGAACTCTCCGCAGCCTGAGTTACCTGAACATAAATTGTTGAAATAATTAATAAAATAAGAAGAGATGCAACTTTAAATCCATGCTTTATTTTTTGAATAAAACTCATTAGTTGCAACCCTGTCATCCATAACGAACTATCGGCAACGGCCTATCACGGTGTATCAGCTTGACCGTTTCGGGGGAATATCCAGAGGGCATTCTTGACTCCAGGATAGCTGGGGACTCGCAAAATGAGCCGTCGCCTGCACGCGAGAGAGGACTGCTGCCGGAAGACCTCGATGAGGCAGGGGCTCTTCGGCTGCTGGGCGTTTCTCGTACGCTTGTCAGCAGGCTGTCACGACAGGCGGCGATTAACCAATCCTCACTTGAGGAGGAGTTGCTAGCGAACCGGCATGTTGACGAAGAACGGCATTTTGAAGCCATGGCCGAAATGCTCGCACTGCCCTTTGCGGCGAAGATCAACGGAGAGAATGTTCAGGATCTCCCGCGACTGGATAGTCAGCTTCAGTATCCTACTCAAGTGCGGGTTATCGAACGGCATCGCGCGCCTAAAGTCGCTATCGTTCCGCAGGCTGCAAGGCTCGGCGCTACTGCGGAACTCCTTAGAAAACTTCCAGATCTTCGTCAGACTTTGGTCGTCACCACGCCGTCCGCCATTCGAAAGGCGGTATGGATATGCGGAGCAGAACGACGCGTGCGCTCTGTTGTTTTCCACCTTTTCGAAACTGCGCCCGATGCATCAGCCCGCATTGTCGCTTCCGGCAAACAGGGGTTTCTTGCTGGCGGGATCCTTGCGGCCTTGCTGTTGATCCTGTTGCATGCCCCCGCACTCATGCTGCCGCTGGTTCACGTCATTCTTTCTGTCTCCTATCTATTTGCAATCATTCTGCGCATCGTGGCCTTGATCCTTTTAAGGAAACAGTCCCCGCCACCACGCCTTATCGACCTCCCGCCTGCCCTTCCGCGCTATTGCGTCATGGTCGCCCTTTACAAGGAGGCAGAAGTCGCAGCACAACTTATCCGAAGTTTGGAGCGGCTCGAATGGCCAAGCTCTCGGCTGGATATCAAGCTGGTTTGTGAAGCTGACGACCTCGACACACTCACGGTCCTCAAGCAGATCCGGCTGCCACCGAATTTCGAGATCGTTGAGGTGCCACCCTGCGCTCCCCGAACAAAACCGAAAGCACTGAGTTATGCCTTGGCCGGAGTTCGAGGTGAATACCTGACCATCTACGATGCGGAGGACAGACCGCACCCCAAGCAATTGCTTGAGGCATATACCCGGTTTCTTGCGGCACCTCCCGACGTCGCCTGCCTCCAATCGCCTCTCGTTATCGGCAATCCGGAGAAGAGTTCTGTCAGTGCCTTGTTTGCACTCGAATATGCTGCCCTTTTCCGCGGTCTTCTGCCCATGCTGGCCCGGTTCAGATTGCCGCTACCACTTGGCGGGACATCCAATCACTTCAAAACCGACGTTCTACGCGCGGTTGGAGCCTGGGACCCATTCAACGTGACAGAAGATGCGGATCTCGGAATGCGGCTGTTTCGCCACGGATATCGGGCTGAGACCCTGCGTTATCAGACTGTCGAGGATGCGCCCGTGAGTTACAGCATCTGGCTCGGCCAACGTGTTCGCTGGTTCAAGGGATGGTTCCAAACCTGGCTTGTGATCATGCGCACCCCGAGGAAGGCGACTGATGAGTTGGGTTTTCCGGCCATGCTGACATTCCAACTCATGATTGGCGGCATGCTGCTCTCAGCCTTGATGCATCCCCTCACGCCCGTTCTCCTCATAACGATCCTCTACAGGGTCTTTATCGACGCTGACGGCAGTTCGAGCTTCACAACTCGCGCGCTGGTCGTGCTGGATCTCTTCAATGTCTTTGGCAGCTACGCCGTGTTTCTCCTGCTTGGGCTGAAATGCATGATTGCAGAAGAGAAGCGGAGGGTCGGATGGCGGTGGATGGCTCTCCCCTATTATTGGCTGATGGTGTCGAGGGCCGCCTGGCGCGCTGCGAATGAGCTGCGGACACGCCCGTTCTTCTGGCACAAGACGCCTCACAGGCCACGTGATGAGGCCGCAATGCCGGATGGGTGATTGCGTCGGTAGAATTTGGAGCGGGTGAAGGGAATCGAACCCTCGTATTCAGCTTGGGAAGCTGCTGCTCTACCATTGAGCTACACCCGCGCTCGAGACTTGAGAACTAGCACCGGCATCCTGCGCCATCAAGCAAAAATGCGTCTTTGCTCCGGTCAGCTTTGCAGGCCATGAAGCCGTGAAACCTATAGCTTGAAATGCTTGGAGAGTTTGAGACCCTGCGCTTGATAGTTCGATCCCAGGCCGGCTCCATAAAGCCCAGACGGACGCTCCTGCATATGTTCATAAACAAGACGCCCGACAATCTGGCCATGCTCAAGGATGAAGGGAACTTCGTGACTTCGAACTTCCAGGACTGCCCGACTGCCCGAGCCGCCCGCAGCAGCATGGCCAAACCCCGGATCGAAGAAACCGGCATAATGCACACGAAACTCACCGACGAGCGGATCATAGGGGGTCATCTCGGCGGCATAGGAGGGCGGTACATGGACTGCCTCGCGCGAGACCAGAATGTAGAACTCATCCGGATCGAGGATCAATTCGTTGCGCCCTCGGCTGTAAATCGGCTCCCAGAAATCCAGAACCTCATGCTGTGCCTTTTTGTCGACATCGATGACAGAGGTGTGGTGCTTGCCTCTGTAGCCGATCAAGCCATCCAGGCCGGTTCCCTTCAGATCGATGGACAGGGCAATACCGCCACCAGAAACATTCGGTGTTTCGCTGGCGACCAGCGTTTCGGCGTGATGAAGGCTCAGCACTTCCGCCTCGGTCAGCAATGCATGACCGACACGGAAACGGATCTGTGACAGGCGTGAGCCTCGACGCACGATGATCGGGAAAGTGCGCGGCGAGATTTCCAAATAGAGAGGGCCACTGTAACCGGCGGGGATCTTGTCGAATTCCTGGGCATGATCGACCATCACGCGCGTGAAGATATCCAGCCTTCCCGTCGAGCTTTTCGGGTTGGTGGACGCTGAAAGTTCCGCAGGCAGATCGAGGCTTTCCATCAGCGGCACGATGTACACGCATCCGGTCTCGAGCACAGCGCCGTTTTCCAGGTCGATTTCGTGAAGCGTCAACCGGTCGAGCTTGCTTGCAACCGTGCTGTTGCGGCCTGGCATGAAACTGGCGCGCACTCGCAGGGCCTTGGAGCCTAGTCGAAGATCAAGGCTTGCCGGTTGGATCTGGTCACCATCCAGTGGCGCCTCGGATTTCAATTTCCCTTCGGCGAAGAGCGCCTTGATCGCACGATCTGCCAGAATACCCGCTGTACGTTCCATAAACCCTATCCTTCAATCGCGCGACAAAAGCAAAAGCAGGGAATTGACGCAAGCTCTGCTTGGGCGTAAGGCATGCTTATCCCGTGGTGATTTGGCCGGTCGGCTTGCAGCCACGTTAAACAAGTGGCTAAAGAACCGGGTAAGAACCGGTCCCATTGCGACCGGTTTTTTTGTTTTGAAGTGGTAACACGACATGAGCAAGACTTGGCGCCCCGCAACGAAGCTCGTCCACGAAGGCACGCTACGCTCCCCTTACGGCGAAACCTCCGAAGCGATTTTCCTGACCCAAGGCTTTGTGTACGAGAGCTCCGCCTCCGCCGAAGCGCGGTTCAAAGGCGAGACCGACGGCTTCATCTATGCGCGCTACGGCAGCCCGACGAACGACATGTTTGAAAAGCGCATGATTGCGCTGGAAGGCGCTGAAGATGCTCGCGCTACTGCTTCCGGCATGGCTGCCGTGGCTGCCGCCATCCTGTGTCAGGTGAAGGCCGGCGATCATATCGTCGCAGCACGCGCGCTTTTCGGATCCTGCCGCTACATCGTCGAAACACTCGCGCCAAAATACGGCGTGGAGTGCACATTGGTCGATGGCCGTGACATCAAGAACTGGGAGGCGGCAGTCCGCCCCAACACCAAGGTTTTCTTCTTGGAAAGCCCGACAAACCCGACGCTTGAAGTGGTAGACATCGCCGCGGTTGCTGCACTCGCCAACCAGATCGGCGTGAAGGTTGTCGTCGACAACGTATTCGCGACTCCCCTATTTCAGAAGCCGCTGGAACTTGGTGCTCATATCGTCGTCTATTCAGCAACCAAGCACATTGATGGTCAGGGTCGCTGCCTCGGCGGGATCGTGCTGTCCGACAAGCAATGGATCGACGAAAACCTGCACGACTACTTCCGCCATACCGGTCCGGCCATGTCCCCCTTCAACGCTTGGACATTGTTGAAGGGCCTCGAAACCTTGCCGCTGCGCGTGAAGCAGCAGACGGAAAATGCCGCCAAGATTGCCGATTTCCTGGCGGACCAGGCCAAGGTTGCCAAGGTCATCTATCCAGGACGCAAGGACCATCCGCAGGCTGATATCATTGCCAAGCAGATGACGGGCGGCTCCACATTGGTGTGCTTCGAACTGAAGGGCGGCAAGGCGGCGGCATTCGCGTTTCAAGATGCCCTGAAGGTCGTGCGCATCTCGAACAATCTCGGCGACGCCAAAAGCCTGATCACCCATCCTGCAACAACGACGCACAAGAACCTTTCGGAAGAAGGACGTGCGGAGGCGGGTATCACCGGTGGCACGTTACGTCTTTCCTGCGGTATCGAGGATGCCGAAGATCTGATCGACGATCTGTCTCAGGCCATTGCCAAGATCGGCGGCTGACCTGCTACTCGACAGACACAGCGGATTGCAATGCTGTTTCACACAGATCCGCTGTGTCTGGCCGGTCCATCAAAGGGCCTTAAATCGATGTTTACCTTGACGATTAGCATTAACCGCTGAAATCCCACAGTTTTCCTGGAAGATTTCAGCAGGTTTCTTGACCCTTATCGTAAGCTGTACGATATCCGTACATCAAGGCAGTGAGGTGTCGCCTATGTATCGCGCACGGACGAAGGATATCGAAGTCGAAGTGGAGCCCTATTATCTGGAGGAGCAATCCGATCCGGAAGATGGTCGCTACGTCTGGGGATATCGTATCGTGATTGCCAATCATTCTAATACGACAGTCCAGTTGATCCATCGCTACTGGCACATCACGGATGAAAACGGGCTGGTGGATGAGGTTGAGGGACCGGGGGTGGTCGGCGAACAGCCGCGCCTTGAGCCGGGTGATACCTACGAATATTCTTCCGGCTGCCCACTCGATACGCCATCCGGCATCATGTTTGGCCACTACCAGATGCGGACAGATGACGGCCGTACCTTTATCGTTGACATTCCAGCCTTCTCGCTGGATTCGCCGGGCCTGTTGCGCATACTGAACTGACTGCCAGTGGATAGGAAGACGGCAGGACACCGTTTTCCTCACGCGCCTCATTTGGCAGGTTGGATCTCTTCTATCGGATAGCGATACGTTGTAGAGCAGAATTCACAGGTGACGGCGATTTCACCATTGTCCTGGCTTGCCTCGACTTCCTCAGCAGAAAAGCCCGCCAGAACATCCTTGATCTTGTCACGCGAACAGCTGCAGCGATCCAGAACCGACTGCGGCTCATAGATTCTGACGCCGCGCTCATGAAACAACCGGTACAACAGGCGCTCTATCCCGACCTGCGGATCCGTTAGTTCATCGGTATCCACGGTCGAAACAAGCATGCTGGCTTCGGACCAGGCATCGTCCTCTGCGAGATCGTACTCACGCTCATCCCCGTCACCGCCATGGAGATCGGGCTGCCGCATCCGCTCTGGGGCATCTGGAAGAAACTGCGCCAACACGCCGCCAGCACGCCAGTTATGGCGGGGTTTACCGCTCTCGTCACGATCAAAGAGTTCGGCCACGCCCAGCCGCACCTTTGTTGGAATCTGCTCGGACTGACGGAAATAGACGCCCGCAATTTCTTCGAGCGAAGAACCATCGAGCGGCACGATGCCCTGATACGGCTGCATCCCGCGGCCCTGGTCGATCGTGAAAGCCAGCACGCCCTCCCCCAGCAATTCGGGCGGGGATATCCGCCCTGCCTTGACCGACACCGCCAGCGCATCTTCATCGAAACGAGCATAGGCGCGCATGTTCTGCGGGCTGGTGAAATCCGCGACCAGCAGATCGACCGGACCGTTACCCTTTGTCTGCACCGTGAAGCGACCTTCGAATTTCAGCGAGGTGCCGATCAGCGCCGTCAGGACGATGGCTTCTGCCAGCAGTCTTGCAACGGGAGCCGGATAGTCATGGCGTCCAAGAATCTGGTTGAGGATAGGTCCCAATTGAACGGCTCGACCACGCACATCCAACCCTTCAACCTGGAAAGGCACGACCTTGTCGTCTCCTGCGAAATGCAGTTCATTCAAATCGACGGTGGCTTCAGCCATAAGTCACTCCTTCGCGCCGGAGCCATCCATTTCGCACATAACCCGGTAGAGCGAAACCGCTGAACCGGGGGAAACAGGCCGACGATTTTTGTGTTGATACACCTGTTCATGCGACAGATGCCCATTGGAAAGCCGAGAGATGGGTATGAGGTCCCTTCAAGTCAAGCCAACCGGCAGAGCTGGGTGAACCGACGCGATCCCATCAAGACCGGAGGTCGCTCAGAGCGCGCCCAGGCACCAGGCAAGAATGGACTTCTGCGCATGCAGGCGGTTTTCCGCTTCATCGAAAACAACGGACTGAGGACCATCGATAACCTCGTCCGTCACCTCCTCGCCACGGTGGGCCGGGAGGCAATGCATGAAGAGGGCATCGCTTTTCGCCTTCGACATCAACTGTTCGTTGACCTGGAAAGGTTGGAATATGTTGTGGCCGCGCGCCTTGTGCTCCTGGTTCATGGACACCCAGGTGTCGGTCACAACCATGTCGGCGCCGTTCACCGCCCGCTCTGCCTCATGGCAAAGCATGATTTCGCCGCCATTATTGCGTGACCAGTTCAAGTACTTGTCCAGCGGCTCAGAGCCCAGAGGAACCGCCATATTCATGCGATATCCAAAGCGGGCAGCTCCCTCGACAAAGGAATGCAGCACATTGTTACCATCGCCGGTCCAGGCAAATGTCTTGCCGGTGACGGGACCGCGATGCTCTTCAAAGGTTAGAAGATCCGCCATGATCTGGCAGGGATGTGTTTCATCCGTCAGGCCGTTAATGACCGGAACAGTGGCATGCTCCGCCAATTCCAGCAACCGCTTGTGATCGGTAGTGCGGATCATGATCGCATCGACGTAGCGCGAAAGAACTTTTGCGGTGTCGCCGATGGTTTCCGCGCGCCCCAACTGCATTTCCGTGCCGGACAGAAAAAGCGTTTCACCGCCAAGCTGGCGCATGCCGACATCAAAAGAGACGCGTGTGCGCGTGGACGGCTTTTCAAAGATCATGGCGAGCATCTTACCCGCGAGCGGCTTGTCCGCCGTTCCTGCCTTCGTTGCCTGTTTGCGTGTGCGTGCATCATCCAGGATAGAACGCAGTTCGTTGGAGGAAACGGCCGAGAAATCGAGAAAATGCTTTGCCATGATGCGATCAATCCATCGGGGCGCCATCCGGCGGCCCTTTTCGTTTCAAATACCCAGTTTCAAGCCGACTTCTTCAACTGGTCCCTTTGCAGCTTCTCAGCGGCGCGCTCGATACGGGCAATACCCTCCCGCGCCTCTTCAGCCGTTACAACAAGCGGCGGCAGAAGACGAATGACGTTGTCGCCTGCCGGCACTCCGAGAAGGTGTTCGTCACGCATAGCAGTCGCAAGTTCCCCAGCTGGAACGACGGCCTTGATGCCCAGCATCAGGCCTTCGCCGCGGATCTCTTCGATCACACCCGGAAAGCGATCTTTCAGCGCGGCCAGACCCTGCCGGAAAACGAGGGCGACATCGCGAACATTTTGCAGGAAGCCATCCTCAAGGACGACATCAAGAACGGCATTGCCCACGGCCATGGCAAGCGGATTACCGCCATAGGTCGTGCCGTGCACACCGGGCTTCATGCCGGAAGCAGCTTCTGCCGTTGCTAGGCAGGCGCCGAAAGGAAAACCGCCGCCGATGCCCTTGGCGACTGCCATGATGTCGGGCGTCACGCCGGACGACTCATAGGCGAAGAACTTGCCGGTACGACCGACACCCGTCTGGACTTCATCGAACATCAGCAGGAGACCATGCTCATCACACAGATCGCGCAAGGTCTTCAGAAACTCCTTCTCGACCACACGAATACCGCCCTCACCCTGGATCGGCTCGATCAGGATCGCCGCAGTGCTCTCGGTAATCGCAGCCTTCAATGCGTCTAGGTCACCGAAGGGAACCTGATCGAAGCCCGGTGCCTTTGGACCGAAACCCTCCAGATACTTTTCCTGGCCGCCCGCTGCGATTGTCGCAATCGTGCGTCCATGGAATGCGCCCTCAAAGGTGATGATGTGGAATTTCTCCGCATGCCCCTTGGAGTAGTGATAGCGGCGCGCGGTCTTGATTGCGCATTCGAGAGCTTCGGCACCGGAATTGGTAAAGAACACCTTGTCGGCGAAGGTCGCATCGACGAGGCGACGTGCGAGACGCTCCTGATCCGGAATTTCATACAGGTTCGACAGATGCCAGACCTTCTCGGCCTGCGATTTCAGCGTCTGAACCAGATGCGGATTGGAATGACCGCACGACGTGACGGCGACGCCTGCGCCAAAATCGAGATATCGCTCGCCCGTTTCCGTCACGAGCCAGACGCCCTCGCCGCGCACGAAGCGCAATGGAGCCCTTGCAAACGTGTCGAAAAGCGCGGCTTCAGCCATGGCGACATCACTCCTTGAGGCAATAAATCCAACCGGCGGCGGCACTCGCCGCCAAAAATCAAAATGCCGCCCCAATGGACGGCGTCGGCACTATCCGCATTTAGCCACTCCCTGTCAACAAAAGCCTTGATTCACAGCGGAAACCGGCGACAAAGGCGGCTTGAATGCCACTCAACTCTCTGTGGCAAAAATGACTCGCCCTTCAAGCAAGTTGGGGAAAACCCGGAAATCGATTCGCAGCGATTCCGCCGACTCTTGTCAGCGAGTCCAGCGCCCATTAGGTTAATCATCAATTACTAGACTGCATGCGGCGGAACTAGTCACCAAAAGTATAGATATAGTATGCGCGGCGAATTACTTTCGCCGTAACGGTGAGAGATTCTGTCTTCTAATGCGTGCTCAAGGCGGAGAGACTGCATGAACTGGACAGATGAACGCGTCGAGAAATTGAAACGGCTATGGGCCGAGGGGCTGAGCGCGAGCCAGATTGCCGCACAACTGGGTGGCGTCAGCCGCAATGCCGTGATCGGCAAGGTGCACCGTCTCAATCTTCCTGGTCGCGTGAAGGCAGGCGGACCGGCCACCCCGACCCGCGCCCCAAAGCGTCCTGCGGCAACACCTGCAGCACGGCCAGCAACTTTCGCTGCACGGCCAGCGGCAGCGCCTGCGCCGGCAAACCGGTCGGTTTCTCGTCCGGCCAACATCATTTCCTCTACGGACAACATGGACATCACTGTCCTCGAGCCGACGGAATTGGTGCCGGTCAATGATCGTGCAATGCCCGAGGCGCGTCGTCTGGTCCTCACCGAGTTGACAGAGCGTACATGCAAGTGGCCGGTGGGCGATCCTTTGAAGGAAGACTTTCATTTCTGCGGTGCGGAAGCCTGTGATGGTTCGCCCTACTGCAAGTACCATGCACGCATGGCCTACCAGCCGGTTACCGAGCGCCGCAAGGCAGCCAATGCCGTCTCCCGCGGCTGATCGCCAAACACATCCAGGTTTTCGAAAAACGGGCCGCGCGCCCGTTTTTTTGTGCCTTGTCCAGGGGCCACAAAAAACCCGGCTTTCGCCGGGCTTGTTCGTCTCTATTCTGGAAAGCCTCTCAGGATTCCATAGAGTAGCCGGCACCGCGAACCGTGCGGATGACATCCTGCATGTTAGAGAAATTCAGGGCCTTGCGCAGGCGCCCGACATGCACATCCACCGTGCGCTCATCGACATATATGTCATGACCCCAGACGCCGTCGAGCAACTGCGATCGTGAAAAGACACGCCCCGGCGAGGCCATCAGGAACTCCAGCAAACGGAACTCCGTCGGCCCCAGCCGCACTTCACGGCTCTTGCGGTGAACACGATGCGTCTCCCGATCCAGTTCGATATCACCGCACTTTAAGACGCTGGAGAGAACCTCAGGCTTTGCGCGGCGCAGCATGGCCTTTACGCGGGCCATGAGTTCCGGCGTCGAGAAGGGCTTCACAACGTAGTCGTCGGCACCCGTAGCAAGGCCACGCACGCGCTCGTTTTCCTCACCGCGCGCCGTCAGCATGATGATCGGCAGGCGTTCGGTTTCCGCCCGCATGCGCAGCCGACGGCAGAGCTCGATACCCGATACGCCCGGAAGCATCCAGTCCAGGATCAACAGGTCCGGAACACGTTCCTGAAGCCGGATCTCGGCTTCATCACCCCGTAAGATGGTTTCAACCTCGTAGCCCTCAGACTCAAGATTGTAGCGCAGGAGAACGCTGAGCGCCTCCTCGTCTTCGACAACCGCGACTTTCGGCTGCATGGCATATCACTCCGTTCCCGCTTACTCGACGACAGCGCCCAGTGTATTGGAGCTATCGTCCTTGGGACGCTCTCCCTGCGGCTGTGCACCGGTCGCGATGTAATAGATCGTTTCGGCGATGTTGGTCGCATGGTCGCCAATGCGCTCGATGTTCTTCGCGCAAAACAGAAGATGCGTGCAGGTGGTGATGTTACGGGGATCTTCCATCATGTAGGTCAAAAGCTCGCGAAACAGCGAGGTGTACATGGCATCGATCTCTTCGTCGCGCTGACGGATCGCTTCAGCCTTTTGGGCCGAACGGTTGGCAAACACGTCCAGGACTTCCTTGAGCTGCACCAGCGCCAGTTCGGAAAGATGCTCCAGCCCGCGCGCCAGTTTGCGTGGAACGCCGGTGCCCTGAACGGCAATCACCCGCTTGGCGTTATTCTTGCCAAGGTCGCCGACGCGCTCAAGATCAGCCGCGATCCGAAGCGTACCGATGATTTCACGCAGGTCCGCTGCCATCGGCTGCCGCTTGGCAATCGTGACAATGGCCTTTTCCTGAATTTCGCGCTCGGCATTGTCCAGAATGACGTCGTCAGAAATGACCTTCTGGGCGAGAGCGCTATCGCCGTTCACCAAAGCGTGCACGGCATCGGCGCACATTTGTTCGGCCAACCCACCCATTTCCGAAATGCGCCGGTTGAGATACTTCAGCTCTTCATCAAAGGCTGACATAATATGCGATGACATGGAATTTTCCTCGGATCTGGAGTGTCAGGGACGGTCAGGAGCTGGTGGGCTCAGCCGAAGCGGCCCATGATGTAGTCCTGCGTGCGCTGGTCATCCGGGTTGGTGAACATCTTGTCGGTATCGTTTTCTTCTACCAACTGTCCCAGGTGGAACATGGCGGTGCGCTGCGATACGCGTGCGGCCTGCTGCATCGAATGCGTCACGATGACGATCGTATAGTTACTGCGCAACTCGTGGATCAGTTCCTCCACTTTGGCCGTCGCAATCGGATCGAGCGCCGAGCATGGCTCATCCATGAGGATCACTTCAGGCGACACCGCGATGGCGCGCGCAATGCAGAGGCGTTGCTGCTGGCCACCGGAAAGACCGGTGCCGGATTCCTGCAGGCGATCCTTCACCTCGTTCCAGAGGCCGGCACGCTGAAGGCTAGCCTCAACGATCTGGTCCATGTCGGTCTTTGACCGGGCAAGACCATGGATGCGCGGGCCATAGGAGATGTTTTCGTAGATCGACTTCGGGAAAGGGTTCGGCTTCTGGAACACCATGCCGACGCGAGCCCGCAGTTCCACCACGTCAATGGCCGGATCATAGATGTCATCGCCATCCAGCGTAATCCTGCCTGTCACCCGGCAGCTATCGATCGTGTCGTTCATGCGGTTCAGTGTCCGCAGGAAAGTCGACTTGCCGCATCCTGACGGTCCGATCAGCGCCGTTACCGTGTTCTGCCGCACATTCAGGTTCACGTCGAACAGGGCCCGCTTCTCCCCGTAATAGACGGAGACGTCCTTGCCGATCATCTTGTAGGAAAGGTCATTCATTCTCTGATCCAGCGCCTTTTCAACTGCTGCTTCGGTCATCATGTTCATAGAACCGTCTCCTTGGCTACCAGCGCCGCTCGAACCGGCGCCGCAAGAGGATCGCGCCGACATTCATGACAATGAGGAAGAGGAGCAGAATGATGATTGCTCCGGAAGTCCGTTCAACGAAGGCGCGTTCCGCCTCGTTTGCCCACATGTAGATCTGCACCGGCAGCGCCGTCGAAGGATCCATCGGGGTCGTCGGGAAATTGGCCACGAAAGCGACCATGCCGATCAGAAGCAGAGGCGCCGTCTCGCCCAGGGCGTGCGCCAGGCCGATGATCGTGCCTGTCAGGATACCCGGCATGGCAAGCGGCAGAACGTGGTGAAAAATGGTCTGCATCTTGGAAGCGCCAAGGCCGAGTGCCGCTGCACGGATTGAGGGCGGGACCGCCTTCAACGCAGCCCGGGTCGCAATAATGATGGTCGGCAATGTCATCAATGTCAGAACGAAACCACCAACCAGCGAGGCCGAACGCGGCAGGCCCATGAAGTTGATGAACACCGCAAGGCCCAGCAGACCGTAGACGATAGATGGCACCGCCGCGAGATTGTTGATATTCACCTCGATCAGATCCGTGAAGCGGTTCTTGGGTGCGAACTCTTCAAGATAGATGGACGCTGCAACGCCGATGGGCAGCGAGAGCACCAGGACGATCAGCATCATGTAGAACGAGCCGATCAAAGCTACTCCCACACCGGACGCTTCGGCACGACTGGAAGCACCGTTGAAAAAGATGCCAGTGTTGAAATGTTTAGCGAGCGCGCCCGCTTCCGCGAGTTTGTTCATCCAGCCGACCTGCTGGTCCGAAACTTTGCGATTTTCCTGCGGAACGGACAGGTTGATCTGGCCCTTGAAGGCGGAGTCGATGTCACCGGCCGCAAGCAGCGTTACGGTCTTTGTCGTGCCAATAATCGATGGATCAGCGACGACCATGTCACGCAACTGGCTGCGGACACCGTCCGACAGCATCTGGCCCAGCTCTTTCTGCTTGGCTCTATCATTCTGGGCGACACCAAGAGCGTTGGCCAGAGCATTGCGGGCCATAACAGGATAATTAGCAGTCAGCAGGACCTGCGGATTGCTGGCGCGCTGATTCTGAGGATCGATGATCTTCTCTGAAAATTCGACTGCGAGCGTGACACCTGTCTGCTGAAAGGCGGTGTAGCCCTTGGAAACGACCGACCACAACAGGACGAACAGAAAGATCAGACCGAACGAAAGCGCGGCAATGCCATAGGCGCGGAACCGACGCTCCGCTGCATAGCGCTTCTTCAGTCCAATATCACGACGCGGTGTGCGTGCCACTGGAGCAGTGGCCGTGGGTGTGACGACCTGGCTCATTCATACTGCTCCCGATATTTGCGCACGATGTAGAGCGCGTAGATGTTGAGGCATAGCGTGATGATAAACAGCGTGATGCCGAGTGCGAAGGCGACGAGCGTTTGCGGCGAAGTGAATTCCAGGTCGCCCGTCAACTGGCTGACGATCTTGACGGTCACGGTCGTCATCGGTTCGAACGGGTTCAACTGGATGCGGGCAGCAACACCGGCGGCAAGGACCACGATCATGGTTTCACCGATTGCACGCGATGCCGTCATCAGGATCGCACCGACAATGCCGGGCAGTGCTGCGGGCAGGACGACACGCTTGATCGTTTCGGAGCGGGTTGCACCCAGGCCGAGCGAACCGTCCCGGAGTGCGCGCGGCACGGCAGTGATGATGTCATCCGAGAGGGAAGAAACGTATGGGATCAGCATGATGCCCATGACGAAACCGGCTGTCAGGACACTCTGCGCCTGGATGAAGTTCGAATAGTCACCCGTCGCAAGCCCATGGATCTGCGAAGAAATGTCACGCAGGAAAGGGCCGACAGTCGTCAGAGCAAAGAAGCCGTAGACGATGGTCGGGATACCCGCCAGCACTTCCAGGAGCGGCTTAGTGATAGAGCGAACGCGCTGCGAGGCATATTCCGACATGTAGATTGCCGCGAACAGGCCGATCGGCACCGCGAACAGCATGGCGACGAAACCGATATAGAGCGTGCCGAGCAGAAGCGGGATCAGGCCGAACTGGCCTTCCGATGCCGTCGCTCCCGCTGCTGCGAAGCGGGGATCCCAGACAGTTCCGAAAAAGAACTCATGAGCCGGAACGCGGGCAAAAAAGTGTGTGGCCTCCGTCAACATCGATGCAATGATGCCGACTGTTGTCAGGATCGCGATGGATGAAGCGACAACGAGACTTGCCAGAATGACGGACTCGACGCGGTTGCGGGCGCGGAACCTTGGCGCGATCAGCCGATAGGCGAGCGCAGCACCGCCGACAGCGACAAGCAGAACGGCAACATTGCGCAGCAGATCGCTTCGCGCATTCATGCTATTCAGGTCGTTCGCGGCCTTGATCATGTAGGCTTCCGGGTCGCCTGCAATGGCAACACCACGTGCCGCCATGAGATTGCGCAAGTCTGCCGGATTGCGCTCGGCCTGGGCCGCTTCTTCGGCAGAAAGTGCGCGCATTCCCCGCGCAATACCTTCGATCATGCCGAAGGACAGGCCTTGGCTCGCCTGCGACTGAGCCTTGACCTCAGCCGGAAACTCGCCACGAATACTGGAATTGATGATGGCTGGCGCCGCTATGAGCCAGACGCCAAGCAAAAGGGCCGCCGGAAGTGCGGACCAGATGGCGACGAAGCTACCGTAGTAGCCGGGCCGCGAATGCATACTGGAGGAACGACCGCCTGCGAGCGCAAGCGCGCGGCGGCTTCCGGCCAGATAGCCGATCATTGCAATTGCCGCTGTGATCAACAGAAGCGTGGAAGTTGTCATAAGATCCCCCGGCTTGCGCCCCAGCGGTTTCAGCTCAGTCGAGCGCCGCGCGCCTCACATTGAGAGGCCGTACAGAATTCCGGTTAACAGGATACTGAGCCTTCAGAAAAGCCCGTCCGAAGAAATGGAGCCAGTCCTGCCATGAGAGCTGGCTGGCTGAGAGCTGGCGGTCGATCCGCCAGCCCTCATAATTTGATTACATGGTCTTGCCGGCGGCAAAGTCCTTGCGGACCTGCTCGCGCTGCGCATCAGGAGCGGCAACGAGGCCGTATTCTGCCAGCGGGGAGTCAGGGCCGACCATTGCGTCGGAGGTGAAGAACTCAACATATTCCTTCAGGCCCGGGATCACACCCAGATGCGCCTTCTTCACGTAGAAGAACAGCGGACGAGAAACCGGGTACTTGCCGGAGGAGATGGTTTCAGTCGACGGAACAACGCCCTCGACCGTTGCAACCTTCAGCTTGTCCATGTTGTTTTCATAGAAGGCGAGACCGAAGACGCCGAGGCCGGTCTTGTTGGCAGAAATACGAGCCAGCGTTTCAGTGTAGTCGCCGTCGATATCCACAGCCACACCGTCCTTGCGAACAGCAACGCACTTAGCGGCAGCCTGCTTGGCATCGGTGATTGCAGCCTTGATCACGTCCGCTGCACCCGACTTCTTGCAGCCTTCAGACATGATCTTCTCTTCGAAGACTTCGCGCGTGCCGTGCTTGGAGCCCGGAATGTAAGCGGCAATCGGGCCCTTTGGCAGAGTCGGGTTGATGTCGGACCAGTTCTTGTAAGGATTGGCAACGAGCTTGCCGTCAACGACGACTTCAGCCGCCAGAGCCTTGTAAATATCCTTCGGCTCGATCTTCATGTCGCCATTGCCGGAGTCGGCTGCGAATACGATGCCATCGTAACCGATGCGAACTTCCTGGATTTCGGTTACACCGGCAGCCTTGCAGGCTTCAACTTCGCTCTTGTTGATCGGACGCGAAGAGTTTGCGATGTCGATGGTCGCCTCACCAACGCCCTTGCAGAATTCCTTGAGGCCGGCACCCGAACCGCCAGACTCAACGACCGGCGTCTTGAACTTGTTGAAGGTTTCGCCAAAGGTCTCGGCAACAATCTTGGCGTAGGGAAGAACAGTCGAGGAGCCAGCGATCTGGATCTGGTCGCGCGCGGAGGCTGCACCGGCGAATGCAACGGAAGCAACCAAAGCAGCTGCGGTAAGTTTCAGAACGGTCATAATCATCTCCCGATAGGGGCCCGATAGGGGGTTTGAATGGACGCTGCCTTCTGCTGGCTCTTGCCTGGCCAGCACTTCGGCTTGCCTCTCATAGCTGCCGGAGCACAACCCTTTTATGTCAGTTCAATGAAACATTTATGACAATCTAAATAACTGAATTCTATTCCTTTTTTGAGCGAGCGATGCATGCCGTACGAAAGCTTCGTCAAAATCGGACGGTGAACTCGGTTCCTTTGCCCAGTTCTGACCTGACGATCAGACGAGCACGATGTCGGGTGAGGATGTGCTTGACGATCGCAAGACCAAGGCCCGTGCCTTTTTTGGAGCGGCTGTCGGCGACGCTCACGCGGTAAAAACGCTCCGTCAAACGCGGAACATGCTCCGCCGGGATACCGGGGCCACGGTCGATGACACCGAATTCCACGCGCTCGTTCTCGTCTCGCCGCAGATAGACATCGATGATCTTCCCGTCCTGACCGTATTTACAGGCGTTCTCCACGAGGTTCTCGATGACCTGTACGAGTTCGTCGCGGTCGCCTGTCACCTCCACGTTTCCATCAGGGATTTCGAGGCGCATTTCGACGCCGAGATCTTCCGCAAGTGGCGCCAGCGTATCGCAGACGTGCCTGACCAGGGGCACCAGATCCAGACGCTTGTCCGGGGCGATGTGGGATTTGACTTCCAATCGGGAGAGCGAAAGCAGATCGTCAACAAGGCGGCTCATGCGCGTTGCCTGATCGAGCATGATGGAAAGAAAGCGCTCATGGGCTGCCGCATCGCCTTTGGCAGGCCCCTGAAGGGTTTCGATGAAGCCTCGCAAGGACGCCAGCGGCGTGCGCAGTTCATGGCTTGCATTGGCCACGAAATCGGACCGCATCCGATCAAGGCTTCTAAGGTCAGAGACATCCCGGAAGGACAAGGCATAAAGCCGTCCTGGCAAAGCTTCGATTGCAGGGATCGGAGCGATCCGCGCGATATAAACGCGCTCGGAGGGAAGGCGCTCCGAATGCTCTATCTGGTTTGGAAGGTTCGTTCGCATCGTCTCGCGAACCATGTCCAGAATGCCCGGAGAGCGCAGGCGTGCCGAGAGGTGCTGACCGCGCACAAGATCGCCAAAAGCTTTCGACGCAGCATTGTTGATGTGCAGGATGTTGCCATCGGCACCCAGCAGGATCACCGGCATGTCGATGGCCTCGAACATGCTTCCAAGGTCGATCGGCGACGGTGGCGCAGGCGTCTCGGAAAGCGCAACAGTCGGCAATTCGACCGGTCTGCTGTCTGCACCCGGAAGTGTAAGAACCGCGAAGAAGAGAAGGATCCAGCTTGCCAGGACAAGTCCGGTAGACACGTGCGCGAGCAGGGCGACAGTCGCCAGAAGCGTTGCCACGGCGATGACGATCCAGCCCTGTCGCAAGCGCTTGCCGATTCCTTCCATCCAGCTCTGCGCCTCCCCGCTCGATCCTATCTCTACCATCAGTCACCTCCCCGCAACGCGATTGCTGGAGATAGCCGATCCGTATGACAGATATACATTGCGGGTTCGCGCGATAAGGAAAAAATCGTCGTGGGACTTGCAAAGCGGATCAAAGAGACAAGACTTCTGTTGAATGTTGGTATCAGCAATCTGGAGGACAGGCATGGTCGATTCTGAAGGAAGCCGCGCAGTAGAACTGGATATCGGCGGGAAGCTGCGTGTTTTCGATATCGATGACCCAAAACTGCCTGATTGGATCGATGAGGCTGCGCTGACATCCGGCAACTTTCCCTACAAGAAGAAGCTGAAAAGCGAAGAATATGACGATGAGTTGACGGCGTTGCAGATCGAGCTCGTGAAGGCGCAGATATTCATGCGACAAACCGGGCAGCGAATCATGGCGCTCTTTGAAGGACGCGATGCGGCCGGGAAAGGTGGCTCGATCCTTTCCATCCACAGTGCGGTCAACCCTCGCTATGCGCGTGTCGTTGCACTGACGAAGCCAACGGAGACCGAGGCGGGTCAATGGTATTTTCAGCGCTACGTCACGCATTTCCCGACGAAGGGCGAAATGGTCCTGTTCGATCGATCCTGGTATAACCGGGCTGGCGTCGAGCCGGTCATGGGCTTCTGTTCCCCCGAGGAGCACAAGCATTTTTTGAGAGTTGTTCCAAGCTTCGAGCAGCTGATCGTCGACGACAAGATCCACTTCTTCAAATTCTGGCTGAACATCGGACGGGAAATGCAGCTGAAACGCTTCCACGACCGCAGACATGATCCACTCAAGACCTGGAAGCTTTCGCCGATGGATATCGCGGCCCTAACGAAGTGGAAAGACTATACGCAGATGCGCGATCTGATGATCGAGAAAACGCACACGAAATTCGCTCCCTGGACTGTCGTTCGGGCCAATGACAAGCGCCGCGCACGCCTCAATATCATTCGGCACATTCTGATGGCGATCGATTATGACGGCAAAGACAAGAAGGCGATAGGCGAGATCGATAACAAGATACTCAGCTTCGGGGCCGAAGACCTATAGGCGCCACCTTGATCACTGGCCTGGAAGCACCCGGATCGAATAGACGACGATCGGCTGGCGCGAGCCAAGAATATCGCTGTTGATCAAGATGCGGCCCGGCTGCGTCGGGACGAGTGTCCTGTCAAAGGCCACACGGAACAGCGTGTCTGAACGTTCCTGCGTCGCCATCACCCGGTGGCGGCTGCAATTCCCCAGACTTGAGAAATCGCATCGGACAGCGAGCTGCACCGATTGGTCGGCTCCCGCCTGCAGGGTCAGCGCGATCGTCGAGGTCTTGCCTGCCAGTTCGCGCAGGACTTCGACCGGCACTTCGATCCCGACATCTCCTGCGGCATCCGGCGATGCCGACGTTATGCGCAAAGCCGGTCCGTCGGCCATCGCGATGGTTTCCGCCTTGGCCTGCGCTCCAGGTGCCACCCTGCCCTTTCGCGCATTGCCGTAGATTTCGAGCCAGTCTGCAGAAAACCCCTGCTTCGGATCCATGGCGTTGGATGGTGCACCAGAGAAGTCTTCCTCCCGGACGGATGCCGGAGGATTGGGTACGCTTGTGTCGCGCTCGGCCGCCGTCATGAACAGCCCCGCCGTAAAGGCCCACCAGACCCCCATCCCGATGAAGGTAAAGAAGATGAGATAGATGAAAAGGCGAGAAATCAGCCCCCTCTTGCGGCGCTTGCGCTTTTCTCCCGGAACGAGGGGCGCAGTGTCTGAGACAGGCGCCGCCGACGCAACTGGACGGCGTTTACGCTTGAACAAGCCCCGCTTCTGTTGCTGGGTCGCAGCAACAGACGGGTTGGGCGCGAGCCTGTCCTGGCTCGGTTCCGCGCGCATTGCGGAGAGATCTGCGGTGGTCATATCCGGAAAAGAGGCCGGGGTCGCCCGCTCTCGCGTCTGACCGCCAAGAACGGTCGCTTCTGCCGCATTGAACGAAGGCATCGGGGCGCCCGGCGCAATATCGAGATCGGGCTCGGCCAGCAGGTCGGGAATTGCTTGCGCACTCCGCGCCTCTTCCTCGCTTTCGATCTGGAGGATCAGTTCCTCAAGGCGCGCCTGTTGAGCAACGATGACCTCGGGATCGGTGATGTCCTGCTTCTTGAGGCCCGCATCAAGCGCCTGCCGGGCAGATTGATAAATGCGTGCACGAGTACTGGGATCGTTGCGATCTGAGCGCGAGAGCGCATTCCGGATTGCCGTTTCCAAACCGCTCACGAAATTTCCTTCTTCTCTATCGCACTGGCCTTGCTTTACCTTTCGGTAACCTCTTGCCACGGGAACTGCAAGCGTTGCCCACCAATCGGATGGTGACAGAGGGCGAGAGCTTCTGCCAGATGATGACGCCACGGCGAAAAAGATGCCAGATGATGCTTGAAATCTGTTTTCATTCGCTGTATCAGCCCCCTCACACAGCGAACGGACAGTTCGCCGGGCCGCTTTAGCTCAGTCGGTAGAGCACGTCATTCGTAATGACGGGGTCACGTGTTCGAGTCACGTAAGCGGCACCATTCACTCTTCTTTTCATGAACACATACATCTGCACGGAAATGTGATCGGTGTTGATCGCGCCGTTATTCTTACAATTTCGGGCTGAGAAGCCCTAAATTACCCGTTACGAATACAGACACTGCGCAGCAAGGGCTTGCATTTCAAATCAAAAGAGCCTTGGCTAGCTGAAAGTTCATTCTTTTCCTTCATCGTGTTTTTTGTGATGGTGGAAATCGACAGGGTTCATGAAGGACGACGTGTTTCAGGTAAAGTTCTGGGGAACGCGCGGCAGCGTTCCGGTCTCAGGACCAGACTTCATCCATTATGGGGGGAATACGGCCTGCGTGGAGGTCCGCTGCGGGACACACCGGCTGCTCTTCGATGCCGGCTCGGGCATCCGCGAGGCGGGCCTCGATATGCTCGCCGAGAGCACGCCGGAGGTCGATCTATTCTTCACTCATGTTCACTATGACCACATTATCGGGCTGCCATTTTTCAAGCCGATGTACGTGCCAAGCACTGTCGTCAACATGTGGTCCGGACATCTGCACGGCGTGATGACGACGGGGGAGATGATCGAGCAATTCATCAGCCCTCCCTTCTTCCCGATCAAGCTGGATATCTGCAAGGCTTCCTTGGCATTCAGGGATTTCAAACCTGGAGACATCCTGACGCCTCGCCCGGGCATAACGCTCAAGACTTTCTCCCTCAACCACCCCGGCGGTTGCGTAGGCTATCGCGTGGAATGGGAAGGTCGCTCCGTCGCTCTCGTATTCGATCTGGAACATGTTCCGGGCCAGTTGGATCCCGTTGCGCTCGAAATGATGCAAGGGGCAGACCTAGCAATCTATGATTCGGCATTCACCGATGCGGAAATGCAGCGCTATTGCGGCTTTGGCCACTCCAGCTGGGAGCAGGCAGTCAAACTGGCTGATACGGCCAAGACTAAAAACCTCGCGCTTTTCCATCACGCACCATCACGCACCGACAATGAAATGGCGCTAATGGAACGTCTGGCGCAGGAACACTTCGCCAACACCTTCGCTGCTCGCGATGGAATGGTCGTCTCGCTTTAATCCTGCCACCCTTTCGACCGAATCGCCGAAGACAAGCAAAACCCATTGATGCGGTCGCAGGCCCGGACGTTTACAGAGGACCGCAAAGCTGCCATTTCTGCATCGAGTATGGACCAACGAGTCGAGGATGCATGGCCGCTGGGGCGATACGATCAATAGTGACGGAGCGCCAGTTGCGGCGCGTACGGCTCCTGTCAGGCCTGATCATCTTCACCTTCCTCGCAATGCATATGACCAACCATGTGTTCGGCCTCATCTCGGTCGAGATGGCAGACTACGCCCGACGCTGGTTCTTGCCGATCTGGCGCAACAAGATCGGCTCGATCCTTCTCTACGGCTCCTTCATCGTCCACATCATTCTTGTGCTCGGCTCGCTTTACATGCGCCGCAGCCTTGCAATGCCATGGTCGGAAGCCGCGCAGATCACGCTTGGTCTCCTTGTACCGGTTCTCCTGATCGATCATATCGTCGCAACCCGCCTCTCATCCTCCCTGTTCTATTTGCGGGACAGCTACGAGACGGTCGTCCATACCCTGTGGAGCAAATCGCCGTTCAACGGTGCAAAGCAATCTCTCGCGCTGGTCGTGATCTGGCTGCATGGCTGCATCGGCATTCATTTCTGGCTGAGATACCGTCCCTGGTATTCCGCCATCTGGCCAGGTGTCCTGACGATCGGCATTCTTCTGCCGACACTCTCGTTGCTGGGTTTCGTCCAGATGGGACGCACCATGGCAACGCCTGTCTACCTGCTAAGCGGCTATCCCGGCGGATACTACGACCCGACCTTACTCTCGGCGGATGCCAATGCCACCCTGATGCGGATCCGTATTACACTGCACGGAACCTTTCTGGCCGCGGTGCTCGGCGTCTTTGCGCTGCGTGCCTTGCGCTGGCTGAGGGAGCGGGCTCACCTCATCACCATCCGGTATCCCGGGGGCGAGGCCATCAGTGTACCTCGAGGATACACTGTTCTGGAGGCAAGCCGAATGGTAGGCCGTCCTCACTATGCGGTATGCGGGGGAAAGGGCCGCTGTTCGACATGTCGCGTTCAGGTCATTGAAGGAGAGGACAATCTTCCGGCCTGCGATCCGCAGGAAGAGCGGACACTCTCCCGCATCAAAGCCGGCAAAGGCGTACGTCTTGCCTGTCAACTGCGCCCGACCGGACCTGTTACCGTAACACCCTTGCTCATGGCCAAAACGCCCTCGGAGGAAGCGCCGGACAGTTACGAGGCCATTCCGGGACGCGAGCGTGAAATCGCGGTTCTCTTTTGCGATATCCGTAACTTTACAACGCTGACCGAAAGCCGGTTGCCGTTCGATATCGTTTTTCTCCTGAACCGCTATTTCAACGTTGTCGGGCAGGCGGTAGAGCAGGCTGGCGGCCGCATGGACAAGTTCATCGGCGATGGGGCCATGGCGCTGTTCGGCATAACCGGTTCCGAAGAGCTTGCCTGCCGACAGGCGCTGGACGCAGCGCGCCGCATCATCGAGGGGATCGAAAACCTGAACGAACAGCTTTCGGGAGAGCTTCCTGATCCGCTTCGAATCGCGATCGGCATTCACACGGGCCCGGCGGTGGTCGGAACTCTGGGTTACAGCAATGCACGCACGCTGACAGCCATTGGCGATACGGTGAACGTTGCTAGCCGTCTGGAAGCGGTTGCCAAGGATCTGGATACGAAGCTCGTGATGTCCGCTCCCGTTGCGGATCTGGCAGGCCTGGACTTCTCTTCCATCCCCAGCCGCGAGATCAGCGTTCGTGGAAGAACCGAACCACTGAAGGTCTACGTCTTCGAAAAGGGTGTCAGAAAGGCGCTTAAGGGCCTCGATCTGGATCCAGGCTCAGCGTAGTGGACCAGAGAATGCGCGTGCGCCCACCAAGACTTCATGTTAGCCTCTTTTCATGCAATCCGAGAGCAACGATTTTTTCTATTCCGTCCTTCCCGTTCTAACGCGGTTCGAAGATGTGACGGATGCGGAAAATTACACCTCTCTTCCGGACGACTGGTTCCTGGCGCTTGCCGATATCGTTGGTTCAACGGGCGCAATCGCGGAAGGACGATACAAGGATGTGAACATGGCGGGCGCCAGCGTCATATCCGCAATCCTCAACGTGCTGGACCAAACGGACTATCCGTTTGTCTTCGGTGGAGACGGCGCCCTTGTTGCCATTCCGCCCACAAAGCGATTGGATGCACGTCAGGCACTTTCTTCGGTTTGCAGTTGGGTCAAAGAGGAATTGCGCCTTGATATGCGTGTTGCTCTCGTTCCAATGAAGGACGTGCGCAAGGCGGGACGCGATGTGGGCGTTGCACGGTTTGCGGCAAGCCCATCGGTATCATACGCCATGTTCAATGGCGGCGGTGCCAGCTGGGCCGAACAGCAAATGAAGGCAGGGCACTTTCTCATCAAGGAGGAGAGCGCCGCCCATCCGGATCTCACAGGCCTTTCCTGCCGCTGGGACGCGATCCCGAGCCAGCGAGGTCAGATCGTCTCACTCATCGTCAGCCCAACGTCGCCGTCGACGATGAATGAGTTTCGAGATCTGATGGTCAGACTGATAGCGATCACCAGCCATACCTCAAGAAACGGAAATCCGGTACCCGCGGAGGGGCCGCCGTTGCGCTACAACGCACAGAACATTGAGCGGGAAGCCCATGCGACGGCACCACCGGACAAGAGAAGCGCGCGAAAATGGGCGATCCGGATGCAGATCTGGCTTACGATCCTGCTCTATCGCTTCAATCTGTCATTGGGACGCTTCAATGCGCGCCAGTATGCTCGGGACGTGGCCCAGAATTCGGACTTCCGCAAGTTTGACGACGGCCTCAAGATGACACTCGATGTAGATGCCGATCAGCTTAAGCAGATCCGATCCTTGCTGGAGACCGGAAAAGGCAATGGCATCTGTGACTATGGCCTGCACAGTCAGGACAGCGCGCTGATGACCTGCCTTGTTTTCAATCCGCTTTCCCACAACCATGTCCATTTCATCGATGGCGCAAGCGGGGGATATGCACTGGCAGCCAGCCAATTGGTGAACAGGCCCAAACCGATGCGCCCGTAAACATCAATCAGGTTTGTCGCTCGACCGACGGAATTTCAACCGGCCATCGGAAAATTTCCAGAGAGCGGGCTTGTTTGAGGAATGGTCCATACCAAACTGATGTGCGTATTTGGCTATACTCATATATAGTCATTCCCGAAGCGGGTCGTGAGCCTCCAGTGCCTCTTCCTCGCTTCAGGCTTCGTTTTGCTAGCATGGCATCTTCGCAAGGCCGTCGAGTATTTTGCGTTCACCATGCTTGAGATGATGCGCTTCCGGATCACCGGGCTCGCAGGACCTACACGACAGTGCCCAAGCACGGGCACGGATCTCTTCAAGGCATTGCTATGACGACAGCTCCTGTTTCCTCGATCTTCATGGACAAGGTTGCCGACTGGCTGACCCGAACGGCTCTTTCCGGGGCCTCTCTCGAGCAGATTGTCCGCGGCTTCTGCGAGCGTATCGCCGCAGCGGGGCTGCCTGTCATTCGCGTACATCTTTCCTTTGCGATGCTGCATCCTCTTTACGATGCGCTCGGCTTCACCTGGCGACAGCAAAGCGGATTGGAAATCGAGGGTTACCGCCACGACAACGGCAACAACGACGTTTTCCTGAAAAGCCCCTACTTCCAGCTCCTGAGCAATGGACTGGACTATCTGCGCCGCAAGATACCGGCTGAGGGTCCGGTAGAATTTCCGGTCTTCGAGGATCTGCGGCGCGAGAATGTCACGGATTATATCGCCTTCATGCAGCCGTTCGGCGACGATTCAGTGCAGGGCATGATGGGTTCCTGGTCGACAGACGCGCCCGGCGGCTTCACCGAGGAAATGGTCGGCGCCCTCATGCGGCTTCAAAACCATCTGGCCGTCGCCGCCAAGATGGCAGTCCTGGACAAGCTCGCCAGCAACATGCTGACCACCTATTTAGGCATGGATGCCGGGCAGCGGGTTCTGAAGGGGCAGGTTCGCCGCGGCGATGGTGAGACGATCCGGGCCGCGCTTGTGATGGGCGACATGCGCGAATCGACATCGCTGGCCGATCAGGAAAGCCGTCAGGATTACATCGACACGCTGAACGCCTTTTTTGATGCTCTGGCGGCTCCCTTCAATCGCAATGGCGGCCAGATCCTGAGCTTTCTTGGTGACGGCTTCCTTGCGGTCTATCCCTGTGACAGACATCGCGAACCATCCCGCGAGGCAGCGCAGGCGGCCATGTCGGCCGTCAGGCAGGCACAGATCCGGATGGAGGATCTCAATGCCGAGCGTCGAAAGACAGGTCTCGACCCGATTTCATTTGGCCTTGGCCTTCACATCGGCAATGTCATGTTCGGCAATGTGGGGCTGCGTGACCGGTTGACTTTTTCCGCCTTCGGCTCCGCCGTCAATGAAGTCGTCCGCCTTCAGGAGCTGACGAAGAAGCATGAGTGCGACGTGATCGCCAGCGAAGCCTTTGCGGATTATTGCGAGGGTGAGTGGATCAAACTCGGAGACCGCAAGCTGCGCGGCGTGTACCAGAAGGTGACGATCATGAAGCCCGCTCCCGTAACGGATGCCTTGAGGCGGGATGATGTGGTGGCTGACCTTCGGCACCAGGCACTTTCAGAAGCCGAAAGGCTGATCCTGCTGCACCGCGACGCGGCGGCAGGCAAACCGGACAAGCAAGCCCCGCGCCTCCTTGATAAATTTCTGCAATAGGCCTGTAGCTACGTTTTGAACATCTGCTTGATGGTCTGCCCTTGGAAGGCGCTACAAAACTGCTAGTTTCTCCATACGGCTGGCTTATATCCGCGCAAGGCCGATGTGATGGAGAGACGATGAAGCAGGCTACCTGTCGATGAGGATGGAAAAGGGACTAGCGCGGTACATCTGGCGCAATACCTCGCGGCAGCAATTGTGGATTCTTGCGATCGTTGCCCTGTCGATGATCCCCTACTTCCTGTCGTTCGACCTGCCGAAGCAGATCGTCAACGGACCGATTCAGGGCCAGGGCTTCGAGGATGTCGATGCTACGCGCACATTCATGGAGTTGTCTCCGACACTTCCGCTGATCGGAGAAGTTCATCTGTTCAGCGGTTTCGAGCTCGACCGGCTGCAGACTCTCCTCGCACTCAGCTTCGTGTTTCTCGGCCTCGTCGTCCTCAACGGTCTCTTCAAATTCTACATCAATACCTACAAGGGACGACTTGGCGAACGGATGCTAAGGCGCATCCGCTTCGATCTGATAGACCGTGTCCTGCGCTTCCCACCGAACCAGTTCAAAAAGGTAAAGTCGGCCGAGATCGCCACCATGATCAAGGACGAGGTCGAGCCTCTCGGCGGCTTCACAGGCGATGCCTTTGTTCAGCCCGCGCTTCTGGGCGGTCAGGCCATTACCGCGCTCGCCTTCATCATCATCCAGAATTTCTGGCTGGGCATGATTGCGGCGGGCATCGTTTGTGTACAGGCCATCATCATTCCGCGCATGAGGCGGCGCCTGCTCGAACTGGGCCGCCAGCGCCAGTTGACGGCGAGACAGCTTTCAGGACGCGTGAGCGAAATCGTTGACGGAATTCACTCCATCCACGCGCATGACACCTCGAACCTCGAGAGGGCAGACATTGCCCAGCGACTGGGCCTGATCTTCAACATTCGCTATGACCTTTACCAGTGGAAGTTCCTCGTCAAGTTCATCAATAACTTCCTGGCGCAGGTCACGCCCTTCCTGTTCTATGTCATCGGTGGCTATCTTGCCCTGCAGGGTCGTCTGGACATCGGGCAGCTGGTGGCGGTCATCGCGGCCTACAAGGATCTTCCTGGCCCTTTGAAGGAACTGATAGACTGGGATCAGGCACGCCAGGATGTTCAGGTGAAATACGCCCAGGTGGTCGAGCAGTTCGACGTTGAACCTCTTGTGCCCGCCACTGTGCAGACCGTGATGCGGGAGCCCGTCGAGAGGCTGGCTGCTCCGCTGGTCGCATCGCATCTTCTTGTGACCGACGATAGCGGAGCACCCATTCTCAACCGGGTATCGCTGGAAATCCAGCCGAACGAGACAATTGCGGTCCTCGGTCAAAATGGCGCTGGCGGCGAGGCCATAGCGGAAGCGTTCGGTCGCGTCGTCTGGCCGGATAGCGGCAAGATCACGATTGGCGGGCAGGATATTCTGGAGATGCCGGAATCGGTCACCGGTCGCCGTATAAGCTTTGCCTCCTCCGACGCGCACTTCTTTCACGGCACGTTGCGTGACAATCTGTTCTACGGCCTGAAACATGCGCCCCTGACGGAAACGACCTACAAGGGCAGCGAGGCGAGAGCATTCAAGCGAAACCTGCTGGAAGCGCAGCGATCGGGAAATCCATCGTTTGACCTCAACAGCGACTGGATCGACTATGACGCAGCCGGTGCCACAGGCCCTGACGACCTTCTCAAGGTTATTCGTCCCGTTCTCGATGCTGTGATGATTTCACAGGATATCTTCGATCTGGCACTGCGTTCCAAGGTCGATCTTGCGGCCCATCCAGCCATGAGCGAGGTGATCGTCGATGTTCGCGCAGCGTTGCAAAGGCGTCTGGCGGAGGAGGATCTCGAGGGAACGGTGGTGCCGTTCCAGCCGGACAGCTACAACGATCAGGCGACCGTTGGCGAAAACCTGCTGTTTGGAACCATGAAACAGTCGATGCTGACACCCGCCACGCTCGCCGCACATCCCTATTTCAAGCAGATCATGCGGGAAACGGGGTTGAGCAACGAGCTTTACGCCATGGGTCTCGAAATTGCTGAGACTGCCGTCGAGCTGTTCCGTGATTTGCCTCCAGACAATCCGTTTTTCCAACAGCTCACCTTCATGTCCGCTGAAGACATTCCCGCCTATCAGGAACTACTGCAATCGCTCAAAGGAACAACGGCTGAAGATGTCTCCTCCAAAGACCGTATCAACATTATTCGCTTGAGCTTTGCCTATATCGAGCCACGGCACCGCTTTGGCCTTTTGACGCCTGACCTGCGTGACAAGATCGTCAAGGCGCGCCAGAGCTTCTATGCCGATCTGCCAGAAGATCTGGCGACCATGATCGAGCGGCACGATCCAGCCAAGTTTTCGGAGTCCGCCTCCCTCATCGACAATGTGCTGTTCGGCCGCATCGCCTATAGTGAGGCGGATGCATCAGATCGCATCAAGCGCATCGCCCGCGATATCTTTGCCGACATGGATCTGGAACACAATGTCCTGTCGATCGGGCTCGATTTCGATGTGGGTACGCAAGGTCGTCGCCTTACCAATGTGCAGCGGCAAAAGCTGAACCTCGCGCGAGCGCTCTTGAAGCGGTCGGATTACTTCATTTTCAATCGGCCACTGCCGGCACTGGACCAGAGAGCGCAGGACCAGATCGTAACAAATGTCATGCGCGACCTGCACAGGGATGGTTATCGACCGGCAATCATCTGGGTTCTGCCCACCGCCGATGTTGCGCAACTTTTCGATCGTGTTCTGGTTTTCAAGGGCGGAAACCTTGTCGAAAACGGCTGCTATGATGAAGTTTTCGATAAAAACGGTATGTTCAAGCAATTGGTCTCATAATATCGTAGTATCGGAGGAACAGGGGTAGGTGTGCGGATGTTGCTGAAAGAAGAAGTCGAAATGCTGCGGCGTGTGCCGCTGTTTTCGAAGATCGCTCCGGCGAAACTGAAGCTCTTGGCTTTTGCTTCCGAACGCCTTAACTGCCGAGAGGGACAAAACCTGTTCCGTCAGGGCGATCCCGGCGATGCCGCCTATGTGGTGCTTTCGGGCACGGCGGACGTTCTGGTCAATTCGAATGGCGATGAAGTAAAAGTTGCCGATGTCGAGCAAAACTCGATCGTCGGCGAGATCGCCATCCTGTGCGATGTTTCGCGCACCGCGACCGTCCGGGCAACCTCACGCCTTGAGGTCCTGAAGATCAGCAAGGAGAATTTTCTAGGGCTGATGAATGATTTCCCGGATATGGCGGTTGAGATCATGCGTGTCCTCGCCGACCGCTTGAACCACACGACCTCCGAATTGACTGCTGCGCGCGTTCGTGAACAGCGCGCGACAACCTGATACAACTCAGGACCCTTTCGGGTCCTGATCGGGATGCTTACATCCAGTATGGCGGTACGCCGTAATAATCGTAAATTGTTCGATCTTTCTCACGATACCAGGTATCATCATCCAGATTGCTGTAGCGGGGTGCGCCCGTAATCTGGTCCTTCGTCAGGTCGATGCGGTAACCATCCAACTGCTCGTCATAACGAAGCTTCTCCCAAGGCAACGGATAGTAGTCATCGCCGATGCCGAGGAAACCGCCGAAACTGAGTACGGCGTAGGCAACGCGTCCGCCACGCTTTTCCAGCATGATGCGCTGGATGGAACCGATCTTCTTGCCGTCGGCCCCGTAAACGCTTGTGCCCTCCACCTTGTCGCTGGCGATGAGAGCACGCGTGTCCTTCGCATATGGATCCTGTCCGCGGCTCGTTTCCTGATGCAACATCTTGCACCTCCTTTCGCTGAAGTTCTAATGATCTAACCCTTCACGAAGAGGCAGGTTCCGCAAAATCCGTTTAAGACCGTCATTGAATAATTGACGCTTACGTCAAAGTTATTTAGCGTTGGAATAAATCGGGTGTAAGATCCGTATACAACAGCATCGGAGAGGCAGGATGGGAGTGGAGGCTCGCCCGTCTCTCGGCTTGAGGAGGAGAACGCCGCCAATGAACGAAATGTCTCAAACAGCCCTGCATCCGGCGGCCAAGAAGATCTGGCTTGCCTCTTACCCGCCGACAGTGCCCGCCGAACTGCCGCCGCTGGCTCATCGCTCGATCGGACAGTTGTTCGACGAAAGCTGCGCACGCTTTGCCGATCGAACGGCCTATTCCAGCATGGGCAAGGCCCTTTCGTTCCGGGAACTGGAGCAGGAAAGCCGGAAAGTGGGCGCCTGGTTGCAGTCGCGAGGTCTTGCCAAGGGTGACCGCGTTGCCGTGATGATGCCAAACATTCTGCAAAATCCGGTCGTGGTCTTCGGTATTCTGCGTGCCGGGTTCGTGGTCGTCAACGTCAATCCGCTCTACACGCCACGTGAGCTGGAGCATCAGCTGAACGATGCCGGAGCGAAAGCGATTTTCGTACTGGAAAACTTTGCGCACACGGTTCAGCAGGTTCTATCAAAGACCTCGGTCAAGCATGTGGTCGTCACAAAGATGGGCGACATGCTGGGACTGAAAGGGCACATCGTCAACTTCGTCGTGCGCAAGGTCAAGAAGCTGGTCCCGGCGTGGAGCATATCGACTGCCATTTCATTCAAGACTGTCCTTGGCGATGGCGCCAAAGCCACGCTGACCCCCGCCGACGCCAATCTGGATGATCTTGCATTTCTGCAATATACCGGGGGAACCACCGGCGTTTCCAAGGGTGCCATGCTCACGCATCGCAATCTCCTGTCGAACAAGGACCAGATGGCCTACTGGCTGGAAACGGCTTTCATCCGCTGCGACAGACCTGCCGTGATGACCTTCCTATGCGCCCTGCCGCTCTATCATATCTTTGCACTGACGGTGAATTCCCTGATGGGTGTCGCAATCGGTGCTCACAATGTTCTCATCGCAAATCCGCGCGACCTGCCAAGCCTTGTGAAGGATATTCAGAAGCACAAGATCCACATCTTCCCGGGTCTCAATACGCTCTTCAATGCCCTGCTGAACAACGCTGAATTCCAAAAGCTGGACCATTCGTCCCTATTGATGGTGTTCGGCGGCGGCATGGCCGTTCAGAGGCCGGTTGCCGAGCGTTGGCACAAGTTGACGGGATGCCCGATCACCGAAGGGTATGGCCTTTCCGAAACGTCCCCGGTCGCGACCGTCAACCGTATCGACATTGCCGATTTTACCGGAACCATCGGCTTACCGGTCCCTTCGACCGAAGTCAGCATCCGTGACGAAGAGGGCAACCCCCTTGTCTTTGGTGAGGTTGGCGAAATCTGCATTCGCGGACCGCAGGTCATGGCGGGTTACTGGAACCGCCCGGACGAAACGGAAAAGGTGATGACGCCAGACGGGTTCTTCCGGACAGGTGACATGGGTTACATGGATGAACGTGGTTATACCAAGATCGTGGATCGCAAGAAGGACATGATTCTTGTCTCCGGCTTCAACGTCTATCCGAATGAGGTCGAAGAAGTGGCGGCCAGCCATCCGGGCGTGCTTGAATGCGCAGCCGTTGGTGTACCTGACGAAAACTCTGGCGAAGCGGTCAAACTCTTCGTCGTGAAGCGCGATCCGAGCCTGACGGAAGCAGACCTGAAAGCGCATTGCGCAAGCGGCCTCACGAATTACAAGCGGCCCAAATTCATCGAGTTCCGGACGGAATTGCCGAAGACGCCGGTCGGAAAGATTCTCAGGCGTGAGCTTCGTCCGAAGTAAAGAGCCGCACCTGGTGCACTTGCGCCAGATGTAATCTGGACGCAAAGCTAAGCCTTGGTTAAACCCTTGAAAGGCCGCTCATGACGGGCGGCCTTTCGTGTTTCTGATGGTGTGGATCGTGATCGTCCAAATTGCAAGTTCGAAGCGGCTCGCCGTCGTCCTGTTTATCGGTCTACTTCTGGGTTCCTGCGCAGGCCGCCCGGAAGGCGTTCTCTTGCCGGTGAAAGAAACTTCGGCTAACGCATCAAAGGTAGATGTTCTGGTGGCAACGACCCGCAAGGCATCACCAGCGCCCGGCGTTCTGTTTTCCGGTGAACGGGGAAGAGAACCGCAATTGACGGAAATCGAGATTTCCATTCCACCGGATTCGAAGCGCAGCATAGGTCAGGTTCAATGGCCGACGCGCCTTCCTGCGGATCCATCGAAGGATTTTGCAACACTTTCCGTCAATGAAATGACGCCCGACAAGGCACGAGGCTGGGTGCGGGAACACCTGCCAAAAAGCCGTCGCGTGCTGATCTTCGTACATGGCTTCAACAATCGCTACGAAGATGCGGTCTATCGCTTTGCGCAGATCGTGCATGACAGTCGCGCGGATGTCGCACCTATCCTGTTCACCTGGCCATCACGCGGCAGTATCTTTGCCTATAACTACGACAAGGAGAGCACGAACTTCTCACGCGACGCGCTGGAAACCATGTTGCGCCGCGTATCCGAAGATCCCAAGGTCGGAGAAGTCACCATCATGGCTCATTCGATGGGCTCATGGTTGACCGTGGAAGCGCTTCGGCAGATGGCGATCCGAGACGGGCGCGTCAATCCAAAAATCCAGAACGTCATCCTTGCCTCTCCCGACCTTGATGTGGATGTCTTCGGCAGGCAGATGGATGAGATTGGGCCAAAGCGGCCGAAGTTCACGCTGTTCGTCTCTCAGGACGACCGAGCCCTCGCGCTGTCGAAGCGAATCTCCGGCAATGTCGATCGCCTCGGCCAGATCGATCCTCGTCAGGAGCCCTATCGCTCCAGGCTGGAGGAGGCCGGCATCACCGTGCTGGATCTGACCGCGCTGCAGGTCGGGGACAGGCTCAACCACGGGAAATTTGCCGAAAGTCCAGAAGTGGTCAAACTGCTTGGCAACCGCCTCATCGCGGGTCAGACGGTGACCGACTCCAAGGTCGGGCTCGGCGAAGGGCTTGGGGCCATCGCCATCGGAACGGCTCAAACCGTCGGAAACGCTGCCAGTGTTGCCGTCAGCACCCCGATCGCCATTTTCGATCCGAACACCCGGAGAAGTTATGGGGATCAGGTCGGCAGGCTTGGTGGATCACTGGGCGGCACCGTTCAATCGGCTGTCGGCCAATAAAACTAAATCGATTGAAAGCGACTTGATTTGCTCTGCAAAGCGAATAGGTTCCCACTCATCTCCAGACGAGCATGAGGAAGTACCATGCAAGCGATTGTCGATGCGCTGAAAGCGACCGTAACCCGCACGAATGCCACGGACCTGCGTGCTTCTTTTGCAAGAGATCCGGAGCGTTTCAGTTCCTTCAGCGCACGTTTCGATGATCTGCTGATGGATTTTTCAAAGTGCGCGGTGAATGACGAGATCATGGCGCTGCTTGAAAAGCTGTTCACAGAGGCGACGGTTGCGGAAAAGCGGGAAGAGATGTTTGCCGGAAAGGCCATCAATTTCACCGAAAACCGTGCCGTACTTCACACCGCTCTTCGCAATCGCTCCAACACGCCGGTGCTTGTGGACGGCAAGGATGTGATGCCGGACGTGAACGCAGTTCTGGATGCCATGGGCAAGTTTGCAGATGGCATCCGCTCAGGCGCGCTGAGGGGCGCGACCGGCAAGAAGATCACTGATGTCGTGAACATCGGCATTGGCGGCTCGGATCTCGGACCGGTGATGGCGACGCTTGCGCTTGCCCCGTTCCATGATGGGCCTCGCGCACATTTCGTTTCAAACGTGGATGGCGCGCATATTGCTGACACCCTGAAGCTGCTTGATGCCGAGACCACGCTCTTCATCATCGCATCCAAGACCTTCACGACCATCGAGACGATGACCAATGCGGCTACAGCGCGTGCCTTCATCGCCGACAAACTCGGCGAAGCGGCTGTGAAGCATCACTTCGCCGCTGTCTCGACCGCACTGGAAAAGGTCGCAGCCTTCGGTATCGAAAGCGACCGCATTTTCGGTTTCTGGGATTGGGTTGGCGGGCGCTATTCGATCTGGTCCGCTATCGGCCTGCCGTTGATGTTGGCCATTGGTCCGCAGAATTTCGGTCGCTTCCTGGATGGCGCCCATGCCATGGACAAGCATTTCCGGGAGGCGCCTGTGCGCGAAAATCTTCCGGCTTTGCTTGGTCTCATCGGCTTCTACCATCGCAATGTTCTGGACTATCCCTCCCGCGCCATTCTTCCCTACGATCAGCGGCTTTCCCGTTTTCCGGCCTATCTACAGCAACTGGATATGGAATCGAACGGCAAAGGCGTCACAATTGATGGTACGCCGGTCGAAGGGCAGTCCGGTCCGGTCGTTTGGGGTGAGCCTGGCACCAATGGGCAACATGCATTCTATCAGCTCATCCATCAGGGAACGAGCATAATCCCGGCAGAATTCATGGTGGCGGCAAAGGGTTTCGAGCCCAATCTGCGCCACCAGCACGAACTCCTGATCGCCAATTGCCTGGCGCAATCAGCGGCACTGATGAAAGGGCGCACGCTTGAGGAAGCCAAGGCGCAGCTTCTGAAATCCGGAATGGACGAAGCAAAAGCCGATCACATTGCGCCGCATCGCGTCTTTACCGGCAATCGGCCTTCGATCACCTTCGTCTATGATCAGCTGACGCCGTTCGCGCTCGGTCGCCTGATCGCGCTCTACGAACATCGCGTCTTCGTCGAGGGCGTTCTCTTCCGGATCAACTCCTTCGACCAGTGGGGCGTTGAACTCGGCAAGGAACTGGCAACCGGCCTCCTGCCAGTCGTTCAAGGTAAACAGGACACGGATGGACAGGATGCGTCCACAGCGGGCCTCGTGAAGGCGCTGCTCGGCTGAATGGGGCTATAGGCACAAACTGATGGGGCGGCAACCAATGGTCACCGCCCCTCTTCAACTTGATAAATGCAACAGTCAGAGACCGATCTCGTGCGCATAGGGCGGATTGGCCCCGGCGCGCGATACGGTCACAGCCGCGGCCCTGGCGCCAAGCACCAACGCATCTCGAACCGCCTGTTCGGACAGATTGGCAACCTTTTCCTTCGTCAGCAAATTCTGTCGCTTCAAGGAAGCAAGAATGCCAGCGTCGAAAGTATCGCCCGCACCAACCGTATCGACCACGGTAACGCGCTCTGCCGGGACAGCAACCTTGAAGGACTCCGTGTAACCAACAGCACCTTCCGCACCACGGGTGATGACAATCAGCTTGGCGCCCTGGCCGAGCCAGTATTTCGCAAGTTCATCGTGGTCGCCTTGCATGCCGAACCATTCCAGATCCTCGTCAGAGAATTTGATGATATCGGACATGGCCGCCATGCGCGCTACCCGACCGTGATGCTTCTCACGGTCCTTGATGAAGCCAGGTCGGATGTTGGGATCAAACGAAATGACGCGCTTGCGATACTCGCGCGCCATCAGGGTCTCATAGGTTTCTCCGCAAGGCTCCGGAATAAGGCTGATTGCGCCGAAATGCATGGCCTCAACCTCATCGCTCAATTCAGGCAAATCATCGCGCGACAGCATGCGGCCCGCAGTACCTTCGTCGTAAAAGGCATAGGTTGCGTGCCCGTTGACCAGCTTCACGAAGGCAATCGTGGTTGGACGCGAAGACGTTGCACAAAGGCGATAGTCCACATGGCTCTGCTTCAGCGTATCCCGCAGGATATCCCCCATCATGTCATCAGAAAGACCGGTGAAGAAGGCGGCTGGCTGACCGAGGCGACCAAGTGCTATGGCCGTATTAAAGATTGCACCACCTGCGTAGGGCGCAAAGCCGTTTTCTCCTCGCGTCGTTTCCCGCGGCAGCATGTCGATAAGCGCTTCACCACAGCACAAGATCATCGTAACCCTCCCATCGGGTCGACAGGACCCATTCAATCGATTAAATCAATCCATCGGAAAAATCCAGAACAATTAGACAACTGCTCTGGATTTGAGCTTTTATTCGTTATTTCTTGGGCAAGCCAAGCTCCGCCACGCCACCGTTGCGCGCAGACCAGGCAAGCGGCTGGTCAAGGAAGCTTTCGACCTCTCCAAGCGTCCCTTCACTGAAAAGCTGCTGCTGCTTTGCGACGGCAAGAACCTCGCGCCAAGTGGCGATGTGGTGCAACTGCACCTTGCCAGCGGCAAACCTCGCCTCGGCTTCGGGAAAAAAGCCGTAATAGAACAGAGCGATAGCGTGATCGACGATCCCGCCTGCGGCACGAATGGCATCGATGAACTGGAACATGCTGCCGCCGACCGTGGTCAGGTCCTCGATCACCAGAACCCGCGCACCTTCCGGCATGTGCCCCTCGATCTGGGCGTTGCGTCCATGCCCCTTTGGCTGTTTGCGCACGTAGATCATCGGCAAGGCCAGTCGCTCGGCAAGCAGTGCCGCAAAGGGAATGCCCGCTGTCTCTCCACCAGCAACGCAGTCGAACTGCTCGAAGCCGGCCCCGCGCGTGACGGCAGAGGCGGCAAAATCCATGATTGTCGAGCGAATGCGCGGGAAGGAAAGCAGCTTGCGGCAATCGATATAGACTGGGCTCGCCATGCCGGATGCCAGCTTGTAGGGCTGTTCCGGGCGGAAGTGAACGGCACCGATTTCCCAGAGCATCCTTGCCATCAGCTCAGCCATAACGGCGCGGTCTGGATAGGTTACCTGTATCATGTGCGATCTCCTTGCCCTGTTTTATGCGCCATAGCAGCAACCGGATTTGGACACCAGCAGGACATATGCCCGCAGACCGCAAAAGCCCTGCGTAAAAGACGTTTTCCACGCCGCCCTCATGCCAGAGATCGGCTTTCCGACATCTGCACCGTCAAATCCGGTTTGGCCAGCTCAATACGGTTACGCCCGCCCCGCTTGGCCTGATAGAGCGCCAGATCGGCCAGTCTGAGTATGGTGTCAAAATCGCTACCATCGCTTCGCCCATAGGCGATACCCGCACTGACCGTTGCCCGGATCGTATCGTTCAGCACCCTGATCTCCCGATCGGCGAAATGGCGCCTGACGCGCTCCGCGAGCCATTCGGCGTAACCGGGTGCGGCTGTTCGAATAACGGCGGCAAACTCCTCACCGCCCAAACGCGCCACCATGGTCAACCCAACACAATCGCGCAATTCGTCAGCCATAAGGCGGATAATCGCGTCACCGGCCGCATGACCAAATTGATCGTTGATGCTTTTGAACCGGTCGATATCGAAGACGACGACTGCCATTTCATGCGTGAAGTCTTTCTTCTCGTAGGCCTCAAAAAGAGCACGCCTGTTCGGAAGGCCGGTCAATGCGTCCGTCAGAGACTCCTTGCGATGGAATTCCGTCAGTCGCGCCTGATGCACCATCAGCGACATCGCGCCGATTCCGGTCATTCCCGCAATGCTGACGCCGATGTTCAGATTCTCCGCCCAGTTATCGGGTGCCTGACCCAACACCCATTGGCCTTCGACGGCGATTACAGACGCACAAAGCACGAAGGAAATCGCTGTGGCCGCATAGAGAAATGTCATACCGAGAAGCGGCCCCGGCGCTTCCGCCCTCGCAAGCCAATACTCGTAGGCCGTGGCAAACAGAATGATCGCAGCAGCCACGTTCAGGCTGACAAAGCCAAGCCCGTCCAGCCCAAAGAGAATGGGCGTGACTGTTACGGCGCCCGCGAGAATGGAAGAACGCAGAGCATAGCGCACCGGCGAGCAGCCAAGCCGAAACTGTCTGGAAGCGCCATAGATAGTGGCAAACCCCATCAACATCAGCAAGCAACACAGGATCGCGACTGGTTGAAGCGGCATCTCAGTGTAGTAGCTATAGGAAAAAATGCCCGGCACCAGGAATGCAAGGCCGATAACGCAGGTCAGCAGGAAGCCGTCCTGCCGGCGTGCCATCCAGGTACCAAGAAACGTCAGGAGCAGACACAGGGTCGAAACCCCTAACGAGATCAGAAGTGTTTGATAATCCAGCATCATGCCCGCTCCGAACAACGTCATCATACGTTTCTTCGCTGCGCAGGTTAGGGCGCAAGTCTATCGGAAAGGTTACTATCTAAGAATATTTGCAACCCTATACACCCGCGTCCCGCACCGCCCAATGAAGCGGGAATTGCGGATCGAACACCGTGATAAGACCCGCAGCAGTTTCAATCTTTGCCGGATAGGCCTGTGGCTCATCGCGCTTTTCCAGCACCATCACCTCTTCGTTGGGAGCAAGGCCGTACCATGCCGGTCCGTGCAGTGAGGAGAAAGCTTCGAGCTTATCCAAAGCGCCCTCATCCTCGAACACATGGGCAAGGCAGCTCATGGTGTTGATGGATGTATAAATGCCAGCGCAGCCACAGGAACATTCCTTCATACCATCCACATGCGGAGCAGAATCAGTGCCCAGGAAGAAACGGGTATCGCCGGATGTTGCCGCCTTCCGTAGAGCCTGACGGTCTGTTTCACGCTTGGCAATCGGCAGGCAATAGTAATGGGGACGAATACCGCCAACCAGAATCGTGTTTCGGTTGATGATGAGGTGATGCGTGGTGATGGATCCGGCAAGATTTCGGTCGCTTGCGAGAATGTAATCCACGCCGACCTTGCTCGTCACATGTTCCATCGTGACCTTCAACTCCGGGATACGCCGACGGATGACATCAAGCTTTTCTTCGATGAAGACCGCTTCGCGATCGAAGATATCGACTTCCGGCGTTGTGACTTCCCCATGAACGCAAAGGTTCAGCCCGACCTTAGCCATGCGCTCCAGTACCGGCATGACCTTGTCGATGTTGTGCACGCCGCCATGTGAATTCGTCGTAGCCCCGGCAGGATAGAGTTTTACTGCGGAGATGAGGCCGCTCTTCTTGCCCTCTTCGACGTCATTAGCGTCTGTATGTTCCGTCAAATAGAGCGTCATCAGCGGCTCAAAGCGATGCCCTGCCGGAACGGCATCAAGAATGCGCTCCCGATAGGCCTTTGCATCTGTGGTTGTCACGACCGGCGGCACCAGATTGGGCATGATGATGGCACGGGCAAAATGCCGTGACGTGTCACCGATAACGCCTGCAAGCACGGCGCCATCGCGCAGGTGGAGGTGCCAATCATCCGGGCGACGAATGCTGATGGTTTTCATGAGTGCCGTTCCGCTGTTCTGAGTTGCCATCGCAATAGCACCGACCAACAAAATCCGACAACTGTCTCTTTTCGTTTTTTGGTACGCCTGCGACACGATGGATCAAGGACAATCAGCAAGACGTGATCCAGACCGATCTTAAGGAACCGTTACGCAAGGAAAGCGTTCGTTAACCAACCAAGTCAAGAGACAAGATCAACGACCGGAGAGAAGAATGACAATGCGTTCTTCCAGCATCAAGAAATTAAGCCTCGCTTTCGCAAGCAGCGCCATCGCTTTAGGCGGACTGACAATGAACCTGCATGCCGAGCAGCAAGCTTTGGGAGGGGTTTCGCTCGTCATGCAGGAACAATGCGACAAGATGGCGGGCAGCCCTTACGATCGCAGCCGGAACCAGGCCTATCAGCCTGTCAGCATCGAACAGATCGACACCAATGCGGTCAACGCATGCTCCATAGCTTTCAAAGATACCGGCAACCCCCGTTTTGCATTTCAGCTTGGACGCGCTTTGAACAGGACGGAACAGGCGGATGCAGCAATGGCCGCCTATGAAACTGCGGTAAAGGCCGATTATTCTGCAGCGAAGGTCAATCTCGGCATGCTGCTGGGTCGTATTGGCGACCAGGCCTCCGAGTTCCGTATGTACTCGCAGGCCGCCGAAGCAGGCAATGTGCTTGCAGCCTACAATCTGGGTGTGGCCTACCGTGACGGTCTTGGCACCGATCCAGACGCCGCCAAGGCAATCCATTGGTTCGAGTTCGCCGCTGCAAATGGCGACGACATCGCTGCCTTCAATCTCGGTGCCATCTACGACGAAGGACAGATGGTGCCGGAAGATAACCAGATGGCAATTGCATGGTACGATCTTGCTGCAAAACGCGGCAACAAGGATGCCATGATCAACCTAGGCATCATGTTTGAATCTGGTGAAGGCATTGCTGCCAATGCGCAGAAGGCCGCTGAACTCTACGCGCAGGCGGCATCGCTTGGCGATAAATTCGGAGCGCAGAAACTCGCAGAAATGCAGGCTGCCGGGGTGGCTTCCCAACCCTCCCCCGAAGTCGCATCAACTGGCAGCGGCTTCGACATGCTGGTGCTCGGCCCCGGCGATGTGACCATATCGTCGTCGCTGGTGGATATTTAAGGTATCAGTCCGGAATATCGCCAGCGGATGGCCCCCAGACATCTGTCATCGCAAACCCACGCGCCAGTGGATCGAACGGGTCGAGGGCCACTGTCTGCTGGCCGAATGTGAAGCCTCGACCACTGATCGTCGGGATGATTGCCGGTCTTCCGGCCACCATGGTCTCGGCTGCCAACCCTACGCGGAATTCCGAATTGATGATGGAACGAGAGGTCAACGTATCCCCCACCTTGACCTTACCACGCGCATAGAGGGTTGCGAGGTTGGCGGAATTGCCCGTACCGCAAGGCGAGCGGTCCGCCCTACCCGGCCACATTGTCGTGCAGGTGCGGATGGTTCCGTCAGGATCGATGTCGCGAAACATCACATAGGCAATGCCGGAAACAGCTGGAATTTCCGGATGCACCACTGGGAACGCGGCATTGACGAGAGCCTTGAGTTCCATGCCTGCAGATACGAGAGCAGCCGCGTTTTTCTTTTCGATAGTCAGCCCAAGCTGTTGCACATCCACCAGCGCGTAGAATACGCCGCCGTAGGAGATGTCCAGCGAAATTTGTCCCCATTTCGTATCGAGGCTGACATCCAGCTCGTGAACGAAGGATGGTACCATCGTGAGCTCTACGCGTTCACATCGTCCATCATGGCAGGTGGCTTTTGCCCGAACGAGACCTGCAGCCGTTTCCAGAACCACGATAGTTTCAGGTTCCTGCATTTCCACGATACCGGCCTCAAGCAGCGCTGTCGTAACGCAGATGGAATTCGACCCGGAACTGGCATGCGCCTGATCAGGCTGAAGGATGATGAATGCTGCGTCTGCATCCGGATGAATTGGCGGCAGCAGGAGATTGACAGAACCGATCGGATTTCCACGCGGCTCAAGACACAGGAACCGCCTGAGGTCTTGCCCCTTTGGATCGGAATTCAACCATGCCAGCTTGTCGGCGATGGTCGCGCCCGGAATCTTCGGCACTCCCCCGATAGCGACCTTGCCGATTTCCCCCTCGGCATGAACGTCAAGAAGCTGCATCGTTCGTTTCCAGCGCATGGCCGCCCACTCCTGATATATCTGTTGGGGCGACATTAATCCGAAGCCGAAGCGAGGGAAATCGCAGACTGACGCCTTTCGGCATTTTTCTGATCGCACTCCCAGCAACCTCGGCATTGCATTCCGCAACAGTGTGCGCCATTCCAAAGAAATGACTTATTTCGAAACGCAACTTCTCGCCCTTTTCGAGACCGCCGCCTTGCGAGCCGGACGGATCATTCTCGACATTTATGAACGCGGTTGCGAGGTCGAGACAAAGAACGATGCTTCGCCGGTCACGGAAGCAGATATAGCCGCAGAGGCGGAGATCCTGGCAGTTCTTGCGCCTGCCTTGGTCGATATTCCTGTGATTGCCGAGGAGCAGATGTCCCAGGGCATTCAGCCGGACATCAGCGCCGGACGGTTCCTACTGATCGATCCTCTGGATGGGACGCGCGAATTCATCAGCCGCAATGGCGAATTCACCGTCAACATTGCCCTCGTTGAACATGGGGTGCCGGTGGCGGGTATCGTTTACGCTCCAGTTCTGGCGACAGCCTATATCGGTGGAGCGTCAGGCGCATGGAAGCTTGCCATTGGCGAGAACGATGAGGTCCTGGAGCGCACCCGCATCCGTGTCCGGCTTCGTGAAACGCCGCCGGTTGCGCTGACCAGTCGCTCGCATCGCGACGCCTTTATTGGTCCCTTTCTGGATTCGCTTGGCGTGAAAGATTGCCGCATTGTCGGCTCATCTCTGAAATTCGGTGTCCTGGCGGAAGGCGCGGCAGATCTATACGCGCGATACAATCGAACCATGGAATGGGATACCGCAGCAGGCGATGCAGTTCTACGTGCCGCCGGCGGCATGACCTTGACTGCCGACGGCACCCCCCTGAAATACGGGAAGACGGGCCAGAGTGGCGATGCCGATTTCGCCAATTCGGGCTTTTTTGCCTGGGGACAGCCCCCTGTCGACTGTCCCCCTTCAGACAGCAACTGAGTGGCGCGCAGCGTTGCGTCCAAGATATTGATCGAAACCGGCGGCAATGGTTCGCACGAAGACCCGACCGGCTTCATTGACTTCAAAACGGTCGCCATCGAAGCTGATGAACCCATCCTGATCCTGCTGTTGAAGACGAGCGGCATCGGCCAATAGAACATCCGCAGCCGCGCCATGTTCACGGCGAAGATCGCGCATGGAGAAGCCGTAAGAGCACATCAACTGCTCAATAGCGCTTCCGACGACACGATCAGTCACCGTCAGTTCGATGCCTTTATCGATGGGAAGCCGGCCCTCGTTCACGGCGCGCATATATTCGCCAGTCGCCACGATGTTCTGTGCGTAACCGGCTTGCACCTTGCCGATGGCTGAGGCACCTAGACCAATCAGGCTCGGCGCGCCATCTGTGGTGTAACCCTGAAAATTGCGCTTTACTTCGCCTGCGTCGAGCGCGGCAGCGAGACTGTCCCCCGGCTTGGCGAAATGGTCGATCCCGACGGCGAGGTATCCTTCAGCCGTGACCATGTCACTGATAAGCTGCTGCATGGCGAAACGCTCCTCGACACCCGCCAGCGCTTTCTCGTCGATCAAGGTCTGGTGCTTCTTCATCCACGGCACATGGGCATAGCCAAAGATTGCAAACCGTTCGGGCTGCATGGACAATGCCATCGTGAGCGTTTTCTCCAGACTGGAGCGTGTCTGATGCGGCAAGCCATAGACGACATCGAGGTTGATGCCGCCGACCTCCAAGTCTCTCAGAAGCGAGACAATCATATGCGTCTGCTCGAAGGATTGCGGGCGGTTGATCGCCGCCTGCACCTTTGGGTCAAAATCCTGTACACCGACGCTTGCACGCGTGACACCGAAGGCCCGCCAGCCTTCCAGCTTCTCGCGATCCACGAAACCAGGATCGATCTCGACACTGATCTCTGCACCGGACTCCACATCGAAATGTTGATCCAGCACCTGACGGACACGCATGAGATCCGCGATCGACAGAATGGTTGGCGAGCCGCCGCCGAAATGAATGCTGGCGACTTTCCGCCGTTTTGGCAGATTTTGCGCAACAAGAGCAATTTCGGCGAGCAGAGCATCTACATAGCCCGCGACAGGATCGTAACGCCTGGTCTGCTTGGTGTGGCAGCCGCAATACCAACAGAGCCGATCACAAAACGGGATATGCAGATAGAGTGAAAGACCTGTTTCCCCGTCCTCGCGTGCAAGCCAATGGGCATAGGTTGCGCCGTTTACGCCCGTATGGAAATGGGGCGCAGTCGGATAACTGGTGTAACGGGGAACCGCGATAGCGTAGCGACGGATGAGTTCTGGCTGCATGGAATGTTCCTTTTGCAGCGACATTAGAAGCTCGGAGCCGCCATTCCTTGATCAAGATCAAGTGGAATGGAAGCATCCTTAAGAAGCCGCTATAACGAGCGTGCCATGGATATTTCGCGCCTCGACATTCACAACTCCGATATTCCCGAACTTTGCAAAAGCTGCGAGGTTCGCCACAAAGGCATGTGCGGCGCCCTGAACGCGATGGAGCTAACGTTTCTTTCGAAACACACACGGCAAATCAGCCAGCCCGCCGGTGAGGAACTGGTTGGCGAAAGCACCGATATCGATGCCTATGACAACATCATCCGGGGTGTGGTGAAACTCTCCAAGACGCTCGAAGATGGCCGCCAACAAATTGTGGGATTGCAATTCGCGCCGGATCTCGTCGGTAGGCTCTATGCCAGCGAAAGCCCGATGACCGCTGAAGCCGCATCGGATGTGGATGTCTGCCGTGTACCGCGGCGCATTCTGGAAAGACTGATCGACGGAAACCCGGAACTTCGCAAAAGACTAATGGATCAGTCGCTGCGTGAACTGGATGAGGCACGCGACTGGATGGTAACGCTCGGCCGCAAGACCGCTGCCGAAAAAGTTGCCAGTCTGCTTCTGCTGATTGCCACGCATCTGGATCCGGACGCAGAAGGGGAGAAACGGGTTTTCGATCTCCCCGTCTCGCGCCTGGATATCGCCGATTATCTCGGCCTGACGATTGAAACCGTCTCCCGCCAGCTTTCAAAGCTCAAGGGCGAGAAGGTCATCTCGATTACCGCAAACCGCCACATAGAGGTTCTTAGTTTTACTAAATTGCGCGTTCGGGCGGGGTAAGATAAGCGGGCGACGTTTTGCCATTCGTTTGATCAAGATCAAAAAATAAGCATTGCGCTGTTCAACAGGCGTGCGCGACGACTGCTGCCTGTCTAACGGATAGGCATTTTTTGACCATTTGATAAATTTTTTTGATCGCCGAAACTTAACCATTTGTTTTACAATCACTATTTCATCTGGCACGCGGATTGCAAAACCTTCTGCAGCGGGTCTCGGACCCTTGAGCGACAGAAGGAGTAAGTCTCATGGAAATCGGTGTCTTCATTCCAATCGGCAACAATGGCTGGCTGCTCTCGGAAAATGCGCCGCAATACAAGCCAAGCTTCGAGCTCAACAAGGAAATCACGCTCCGGGCAGAGAAGTACGGCTTCGACTTTGCGCTCTCGATGATCAAGCTGCGTGGATTTGGCGGAAAGACGGAGTTCTGGGACTATAATCTGGAAAGCTTTACACTGATGGCGGGTCTTGCCGCGGTCACCTCCAAGATCAAGCTCTTCGGCACGGCCGCTACGCTCATCATGCCGCCGGCCATCGTCGCACGGATGGCAACCACGATCGATTCCATTTCGGGCGGACGGTTTGGCGTCAACCTCGTCACGGGCTGGCAGCGGCCGGAATACAGCCAGATGGGACTGTGGCCGGGAGATGACTATTTCTCCGACCGGTACGAATATCTTTCGGAATACACCACAGTCCTCAAGGATTTGCTGACGACAGGTCAGTCCGACCTGAAGGGCAAATATTTCCAGATGGATGATTGCCGGATGAAGCCGGTGCCGCAGGGCGATGTTAAGCTGATCTGCGCCGGTTCCTCGAATTCAGGCATGGCGTTCTCGGCACAGTTTGCAGACTACAGCTTCTGCTTCGGCGTTGGCGTCAACACGCCCAAGGCCTTTGCACCTACCAATGAGCGGCTTCTGGCCGCCACGCAAAAGACAGGTCGTGAAGTGCGCTCCTTCGTGTTGACCATGGTGATTGCGGAAGAAACGACAGAAGCCGCCTTCGCCAAGTGGGAGCACTACAAGGCAGGTGCGGATGAAGAAGCTATAAAGTGGCTTGGCCTGCAGAGTGCCGCCGACACCAAATCCGGCTCCGATACCAATGTGCGCCATATGTCCAACCCGGTCTCCGCCGTCAACATCAACATGGGTACGCTGATCGGCTCCTATGCGGAAGTGGCAGCCATGCTGGACGAGATGAGCGAAGTGCCCGGCACCGGCGGCGTCATGCTGACCTTCGACGACTTTTTGGAAGGCATCGAAAAGTTTGGCCAGTTCGTCCAGCCGCTGATGAAGAGCCGCGCCCACATTCAATCCATGTTGGAGGCCGCCGAATGAGCGAGAGGGTTGTTGCAGGATACCAGCCTCGCCCGGAACTGACCAAGAGCGTGACACTTCCGGCCCGACCAGAACCGATTTCGCTGAAGCCGTCTGAAACTGCCGTCGTGGTGGTGGACATGCAGAATGCCTATTCCACCGAAGGCGGCTATGTGGATCTCGCGGGCTTCGATATCTCAGGCGCCAAAGGGACGATTTCCAACATCAAGAAGACACTCGATGCGGCGCGCGCGGCGGGCGTTCTGGTTGTTTATTTCCAGAACGGCTGGGACAAGGACTATGTGGAGGCTGGCGGCCCCGGCTCACCCAACTGGCACAAATCCAACGCGCTGAAGACCATGCGCAAGCGCCCGGAGCTTCAAGGTCAGTTGCTTGCCAAGGGTACCTGGGATTACGCCATCGTGGACGAGCTTCAGCCGCAGCCCGGGGACATTCTGGTGCCGAAGACGCGCTATTCCGGTTTCTTCAACACCAATATGGACAGTGTCCTGCGCGCCCGCGGCATCCGTAACCTCGTCTTTGTCGGCATTGCCACCAATGTCTGCGTGGAAAGCTCGCTGCGGGACGCTTTCCACCTCGAATATTTCGGCGTGATGCTGGAGGATGCGACCCATCATCTTGGGCCAGACTTCATTCAGCAGGCCACCGTCTACAACGTCGAGAAATTCTTTGGCTGGGTTTCGACCGTCAATGATTTCTGCGGCGCGATCGGTCAGGCAGCACCCGCCGAAGCCGCCGAATAATATCCATCACATCAGGAGAGAGATCATGCCGAAAACTATCGTCGTTCCCGAAGGCACGCAGAAGCCCATCGCCCCCTATTCGCCCGGCACGCTGGCCGATGGCGTACTGTACGTGTCGGGCACCCTTCCCTTCGACAAGAACAACGATGTTGTTCACGTGGGTGATGCGGCCGCACAGACCCGCCATGTGCTGGAAACCATCAAATCCGTTATCGAGACTGCGGGCGGCACGATGGAAGATGTCACCATGAACCACATCTTCCTCACCGACTGGGCCAATTATCAGGCGATCAACAAGGTCTATGCCGAATATTTCCCCGGCGAAAAACCCGCCCGCTACTGCGTACAGTGCGGGCTGGTGAAGCCGGATGCGCTGGTGGAAATCGCCACTGTTGCGCATATCGGAACGAAGTAAACCGATCGCCTCCCCTTCGCGCGTGCGGCCGGGGGAGGCTCCATATCCATTTCAGCCAAGAGCACCCGATGCATTACGAGATCCACGGCCTGACCGAGCCAGATGCGCCAACCATTCTGCTTTCCTCTGGACTCGGCGGCTCAGGCGCCTACTGGGCACCACAGATCCCGGCGCTCTCCAAGCGTTTCCGTGTCATTACCTACGATCATCGTGGGTGCGGAAATACAGGCGGCGAGGTTCCAGTGACAGGCGGCATCGCGGCCATGGCCGATGATGTGCTGGAGATCGTTGAAGCTCTTGGCCTTACACGCTTTGATTTCATGGGTCATGCGCTGGGCGGGCTGATCGGCCTCGACATCGCTCTTCGCAGGCCCGACCTCATCGAAAAACTCATTCTGATCAATGCATGGAGCAAGGCCGATCCGCACTCCGGCCGATGCTTTGATGTACGCCTCGAACTGCTGGAAAAGTCTGGTGTGCCTGCCTTCGTGAAGGCACAGCCCCTGTTTTTATATCCTTCCTGGTGGATGAGCGAAAACGCCGAACGGCTTGCCCGGGATGATGCGCATGGCATCACACACTTTCAGGGCAAAGAAAACGTGACGCGGCGCATTGCAGCACTTCGTGCCTTCGATGTGGATACAAAGCTTGATCGCATCTCCTGCAAGACCTTCGTCATGGCAACAAAAGACGACCTGCTGGTACCGTTCACCCGGTCTGTGCGGCTTGACCAGGGACTGACCCATTCGACCCTGTCTGTCTGGGACCATGGAGGTCACGCCATGAACATTACCCTGTCGGATCGCTTCAATGCCGAGGTCGGGGAATTTCTTTCATCTTAAACAAGCTGTGAAAGTTTGAGAGCCACGCCATTGAACCTTAACGCTGCTTCCTCCGTAACATTCAAGACTACTGCCCCTCTGGAGACATCCGAAATGCCCGCTTCGCCTCAACTTCTCTCCTCCACCGAGACTGACATGCGCCAGATTTTCCGAGATGCCATGGCGCGTCTGGCTGCTGCGGTCACCATCGTGACCACGGATGGGGATGGTGGCCGGGCGGGTTTTGCGGCAACAGCCGTATGTTCTGTGTCTGACTCTCCTCCCATGCTTCTCGTGTGCCTCAACAAGGGGTCTTCCGCCTACCCGGCGGTTGCGGCCAATCAAGCAATCTGCGTCAACATTCTGGCCAGCGAACATGAGAGCCTCAGCCGCCTCTTCGGCGGCAAGACACCGGTAGACGAACGTTTCGCGGCGGCAACCTGGTCTCGGACAGAGACGGGCTGCCTACGTCTGGAGGGAGCGCTTGCGAGTTTCGACTGCACGATCTCCTCTGTCGCCGATGGCGGAACTCATGACGTCCTTTTCTGCTCTGTCGAAACGATCGATATCCGGAGCGAGGGCCAAGGCCTTATCTATTTCGATCGCGCTTACAAGACGGTGTGATCATTCACGGCATGAACGGCAGCTAAATGGCGTCTTCAGACGCCATTCCGCATCGGCCAACTAAAAAGAAAGCGTTCAATGGCGGAACGATCCGCACAAGGAGACGCTTTCATGATCCGCAAAACTCTCATCGCTCTTGCAGCCCTGACCAGCCTCACCGCGGCTGTGCCGGCCTTGGCCAACGATGTCCGGATCGATCAATACGGATGGTCCAATTCCGCTGGCGGCACGCAGCATGGATCCTGGAACCGCATAAGATCCTACCAGAACGGCTACGGCAACTCGTCGGCCTCTCACCAGCGTGGCTACGACAACCTCTCCGTCACGGGCCAGGACGGCAACCGCAATTCCGCAAGCACCTATCAGACCGGAAACCGCAACAGCGCAGGTGTCGGCCAGTTCGGCTCCGGTCACCAGACGATCCTGACCCAGGATGGCAATGGCAATATCGCTGCCGGTGTTCAGGTGGGCCGTGGCTGTAGCGCAAATGTAGCGCAGGCCGGCAGCGGCAATATCGCTGCCTTCGTCCAGTCCTGCGACTGACGCCAACCCAAACCTGTTCAAACGCTTCCCGCCCACAGAGCCAGTTTGTTTGGAGAATGGCCATGTTCATCAATACCAATGCCAAGAGCACCGTCGTCGTCGCCCTACTGCTCGCCGCAGTGGGCGGAACGGCAGGGCTTGCCATCGCGGGCTCAAGCAAGGGTCCGCTACGCTGCGAGTTGCGCGTCACGAAATCCGGCGGAAACATTACACTGGAAGCTCTCGCCTTCTCGGACAAAAGCATTGAGGGCACCTACCGTCTGATGGTGGATAGATCTGGTCAAGGCGGCAATAGCGTGATTCAGCAAGGCGGCCCTTTCAATGTGGACGCCGCGAAAGCCAGCTCTCTCGGCCTGGTGTCACTCGGCACAGGTTCCAGCTACGATGCACGACTGGAAGTCAAGGGTGGCGGGACAAGCGTCAAATGTACGGAAACGGTCGGCGCGGGGGTCTGAACTCCTGCCAAAAGAAAATTGTTGATCCGGCTTCCAGGAGCCGGATTTTCTTTTTGAGTTCATTTGCGGATTGGCACTTCTAACGGCGACCGGGCTTGCCCGACATGAAGTTAAACGGCAGCTAAACATCGGGTTCCGCAGCCATTCAGCCATGGCAGTGCAATCTCTCTTCAGGCTCAGATCAAGGAGAGACCGACGATGAACCGCCTGCTGAAGACACCCGTAGCCGCTCTTGCTTTGGCAGCCCTTTCCCTGTCGCTTGGCACGCAAACGCCCGCCCATGCTGGAGGATCGGTCTCTTTCACGCTCAACCCTTCGCGGGATCAGGGTGGAGACCTGCTTTCAACGGGCGTACGCCTCTACTCCATGTACCGAGGATTGAAGCAAGGAGAGATCCGGCAGGATGGTTCACATAATGAAGCTGGTGTCGTCCAGAACGGGAGAGACAATGTCGGATTCATCCGGCAGCGCGGCAGCGACCACTCTGCGACACTGCGCCAGAACGGCGACGAGAATGCCTACGGAATATTTCAGTACGGTCGCGGAGCGGTGGCAAACGTCGAGCAGCGCGGTCAAGAAAGCGGCCTGACGTTCAGCTACGGATGGCGATAATCTGCCCGCGTGCTATCAAAATCATTGGAAGAAGAATGGCGCACCCGAAGAGATTCGAACTCCTGACCCCCAGATTCGTAGTCTGGTGCTCTATCCAGCTGAGCTACGGGTGCTTGCCTCACCGACTGTCCGTCGGCGTTGGCGATCCTCTAAAGCGTTACGTTTCGGATTGCAAGCGCTTTTGAAAAATCAGGCGTCATTTTCTTGAAATATATGAGCAAGGTATTGAAAAATATCGGTTATTTTCATGCCCTTGCGCGATAGCTCTCCAGGGAGACCGGCCGGTCAGGAATCTCTATGCGAAATTGCGTGCCCCGTCCCGGCTTCTCGACGAGCGCAATCGTGCCGCCGTGAGCGAGCACGAGCTCACGCGCTATGGCCAGGCCCAGGCCCGTCCCACCAGAGCGGGCAGCGCCCCGAAACGCCGTAAAGAGGTTCTCCCGGGCCTTCTGCGGCATGCCGGGACCATTGTCGTCGATAGTGATGCTGACAACCGATCCCACACGCTGCGCACTGAGGGTAATACGGTGTGCCTGTGCGTCTTCACCAGGCTCGGCCTGGCTGAGCGCCTGAACGGCGTTTCGACACAGATTGTGGATCACGCGGAACAGTTGCTCACCATCGGCGTCAACCTCCAGATCCTCCGCAATCTGCTCGACAAAACCAATCGTTCCTTCCGGATCGATGGCCAGCATGTCCCGAACATCCTGACAGAGGTCGGCAAGCTTCAGCAGCCTGCGGCGCGGCGCCGCCTCCGAGGCCTGACCGTAGGCAAGAACCTCATTGGTATAGCCGACTGCGCGATCAATCGTGCGCAGCAGCTTGGGGGCGAAGCTGCGCACCATGGGATCCTCCACGTCCACAAGCCGGTCAGACATCAACTGGGCCGAAGCAAGAATGTTACGCATGTCGTGATTGATTTTTGAGACCGCGAGGCCAAGATCGGCAAGATTCTTTTGTTGCTTGAGTGTCCGCTGCAATTCCATCTGCATGGCAGCCAGATGCTGACCGGCCACTTCAATTTCACCCTTTGCCCTGCCCGGCTGGAAGATTCGGTCCGGATCTTCGGGACGATCGGAAAAGCGCTGCATGCCATGCGTCAAACGGCGGATCGGACTAATCATCATGCGGTTGATCGAGACGTAAATCAGTCCGGCCGTCACCAGGGAGATCAAGAGCGAAATACCGAACATGAGCTTGGAAAAACTGATCATCGCCTTGCGAAGGGCATCGTCCGTCATGACCAGCTCAATGATCATGTCGGTCTCACCGATTGGACCGAAGACGCGCATCACCTTCCCGCCACCCAAAAACAGCGTATCAAGCGCATTTTGCATGGCGTAGACGGCGCCTTCATTGGCGAGATCGTACTGGTCATCGACCTGTGGAGGCACATCAATGGCCGCCAGAAGTCGAGACGTTCCATCCTTGCGCAGCGCCAGAACTTTCGTCCCGGTCGCAAGCAGCGTATCGTCCTGAACTTCGCGGGGCAATTCAGCCGGCTGCAGGCCATCGATGACGATCCCAGCAGCGGCGGCTGTATCGAGCCTGTCGCGCAGCCAGGTCGTGCGCATCACAGAAATGGACGGTATGAATATCAGGACTTCGGCAAACATGACGAAGGCAACCGTCAGCCAAAGAAGGCGCCCTGACAGGCCGTGAAGTCGCCGCGGCATCCGCTGTATCGCCGCGTCCGCATCGTCTCCTGCCAGTGCCTGTCGGGCGGATAGATCCGCCACTCTGCTCATGCGGAACTCCATTCCCCTTGGACAGCAGGCCCTCAGGCCCACCTAGCTCAGGACAGAATGATAATGGCGCCCGAAGGGTTTTTCCAGCCCTCGGACGCCAAACCTTCATTACAGTTCGTTAATTCGGCAGTTCTCAGAATTCTTCCCAGTGTTCGCCGCTGGCGGCAACCGCCACGGCAGCGCTTGGCACCGAGAGAGCACGGGCGAGATTGCCCATGATCTTGCGGGCTGGCGAGGCCTTTGGTGAAGATGCCGTATCGGCAGCACGGGGCACACGAGAAACGCCCGGACGCGAAGTTGCTTCGGATGCGTAACTCGAAGGCGCAGCGACCACCATGTCACCAATCTTGAAGTGTGACAGAAGCGAGAAGAGCGTTGCGGTTTCGCTCGAAAGCTTGTGTGTCGCGGCGGACGTCTCTTCCACCATGGCAGCGTTCTTCTGCGTAACCTGATCCATCTGGTTGATGGCGGTATTGATCTCGTGCAGACCAGTCGCCTGTTCCCGGGCAGCAACCGCGATCGAATGAATATGATCGTTGATGCTGAGGACCTGCGTCTCGATTTCGTGGAGCGAAGCGCCCGTTTTCTGTACAAGCTTCACACCACCAGCAACCTCGTCGCCGGACTTCGTGATCAGCGTCTTGATGTCTTTGGCGGCGTTCGCAGACCGCTGGGCCAGTTCACGAACCTCCTGGGCAACGACGGCAAAGCCTTTACCTGCCTCACCGGCACGAGCCGCTTCGACGCCTGCGTTCAGAGCCAGCAGGTTCGTCTGGAAGGCGATCTCATCGATCACATTGATGATCTGAGAAATTTCGTGGGAAGCCTGCTCGATGCGGCCCATCGCGGTGATGGCGTCACGAACAACATTTGCGGATTGAGCGGCGCTCTGCTTGGCTTCGGTCACCATTTCGCTGGCTTCCTGAGCTCGTGTCGTGGATGTCTTGACCACGGCTGTGATTTCATCGAGCGCGGCTGACGTTTGTTCAAGTGCAGCGGCCTGCTGCTCAGTTCGACGAGACAGGTCATCGGCTGCTATACGAAGCTCTTCCGAGTTGCTGTTGATCGAGCTCGTCGCGTTGCGGATCTCTTCCATGGTCTTGCGCAGACCCGTGATGGCTTCATTCACATTGAACTGCAGCTCTGCAAAGGCACCGCGAAATTCACCGCGCATCGTCTCCGTCAGATCGCCAACGGCGAGGCGCTTCAGGATTGCGCCAGTCTGGGTAAGTCCGGAATCAACCGATTCCAGCAGTTCATCGACATTGCGAGCGAAGCGATCGAGTGCCGGATCACCAAACTCCTTGTTGATACGAGAAGAGAAATCACCACTTGCAGCCGCAGCCATAACGCTGGCCATGCGATTCTGCAGAGCATCACTCTTGGCACGATTCGCGGTTTCCTGGGCATTCATACGATTGACTTCGACGCCATTCGACTTGAACACCTCGACGGCAGCGGCCATATCGCCGATTTCATCCTGGCGTCCCATGGACGGAATCTCAGTGGAATAATCTCCGTTTGCGAGGCGCTTCATCGCTTCAGTCAAGCCAATAATCGGGTTGCTCAGCGAACGGGTGCCGATAAACATCCCTACGGCAGCACCGGCAATCACGCCGATGGCAGTAATCGCGGCAATCATACTGAACAATGTCCGACCGAACGATTCCGCGCTCTTTTGGACCTCGTCCAGTTCAGCGAGATCGGAGGCAACCACTGCGTCGATTTCTGCTTGGAACGCCTTGCGGTTATTGCGGTTTGCTTCGTTGTTACCCTGCTTGTTGGCTGCGACAGGACCTTCCTCCTTCGCCAGCCGGACCGTTTCAGAACGGAACGCACGGAATTCCTTGGCGCGCGACACCATCGCCTCAAAAACAGCACGCTGATCCTTGGGAACCAGCGGCTGCCAGGAAGCCAGAACCTGATCAATCTGATCCAGGCTCTTCATGAGGCCCGGGCCAAATTTCTCGGCGTCTGCTGCGTCCTTGGCAGCGTAGATGCCACGCGCTTCCATGACGACGGCCGTGACCGCACGGTTCAGAGTTTCGCCCTTGTAGGCCCGCGTGGCAGCATTATCAAATGCCGCGATGCGGTTGCTGTACTCAACAATTGCAAAGAGCGACAATCCGCCGACAACCAATGCAACCATACTCAGTATGCCAACAAGTAAATTGATTTTGCCTCGAATTCTCATTGCACCCTTCCTGTCTTCCGTGTCGCCGGCTACTGAGCCCCCGCTCCCGGACAGCTTCGATTGCCCGAAATTTTGCCATCGAGTAATTAAGGAAGCCTGAACATAAATCAGAGCTTGTGTCGTAAACGACCTACCCGCATAGGTGACCGGAACAAAATCGGAGTCAGAGTTACCGTGATGTGAAGGCGGCAATGATTGACTTTGCGCGGCTGATGCCCTTATAAGCCGCGCACGTCCGGCATCTCAGGCTGAAGCGCATCAGCGCACCTGTGGCTGAAACGTTTTCAAACAACGCTCTTGCTCCTCTCGGAGCAACTTCAAGAAGGGCCGCACACCGCGGTGTTAAAAAAATGAAGCGTACCTACCAACCATCCAAGCTTGTTCGCAAGCGTCGTCACGGCTTCCGCGCCCGCATGGCTACGCCTGGCGGTCGCAAGGTTCTTGCTGCCCGTCGCGCACGTGGCCGCAAGCGTCTGTCGGCCTAAGTGTCGACAGCCCGAGATTGACCGGGCAATGAAGTCGAAAGACATTATGCAGCGAACTGTCGGGCGGCTGAAAAGTCGGCCGCAGTTTCTTGCCGTGAGGGACGGTGAGAAGCGGCGTGGACCCCTCTTCCTTCTGGAGGTTCTCGATCGCAAGGATCCCGCAAGCGAGCCCCGCGTCGGCTTCACGGTTACGAAGAAGCAGGGCAATGCTGTAGAGCGAAACCGGATGAAGCGACGGCTGCGCGAAGCAGTTCGTCAAAGCGCCCAGTTTGCAATGAAAGACGGTCACGACTACGTCATTGTCGCGCGGCGCGAGTTACTAAGTGCGCCTTTCGCAGACGTGACGAAAGCGCTTTCCGAGCGGATCGGAAGCAGACCGAAACACAAGCGGTCCGAGGAGACCCGTTCCAGGAAAGCATGATGGAAAAGAATCGCAATTACTTCATCGCGATCGCCCTTTCAGTGGTGATTGTTCTTGCCTGGCAATTCCTCTATATGAATCCGAGGTTGGAAGCCCAGCGTCGCGCCGAGGAAGCCCGGCTCGCGAGCCAGGGGCAAAGCCAGATCATCCAGCCGGAGAGCCTTGGCGCTCAATCCGGCGTACAGCCGAACGGCACCCTGCCTGCCAGCGCACAGGCTCAGGGCCAGGTTACGCGCGAAGAATCGCTTGCGAAATCCGCACGCGTCGTGATCGACACGCCTGCCCTCTCCGGCTCCATCAACCTCACGGGCGCCCGCTTTGACGATCTGAGCCTTCGCGAATATCATGAGACGGTCGATCCGAAGAGCCCGACCATCGTGCTCTTCTCTCCGGCCGACACGAAGGACGGATACTTCACCGAACTCGGTTACATTGGTAGTCAGGAGACCGGAACGGTGCCGGGTCCATCAACGGTATGGACGGCACCTGCAGGTGCCAAGCTGACCGTCCAGACACCGGTAACACTGACGTTCACCAATGATAAAGGCTTGCTGTTCAACCGCACGGTCGCTATCGACGAACATTACATGCTGACGGTGACCGACAAGATCGAGAACCCGACCGGCGCAGCCGTCAATCTTTCGTCCTATGGACGCGTCACACGCTACAACAAGCCGAACCATCCCTCCGTTTATGTGATTCATGAAGGCTTTCTCGGCGTCATCGGCTCCGAGGCAGGTCTCTCAGAGCACAGCTATAGCAATGTCGAAAAGGAAGCGACCGTCAACGCAAAGGCGACCGGCGGCTGGCTTGGCATAACCGACAAGTATTGGGCTGCAACACTCATTCCGCCGCAGACGCTCGCCTATGAATCCCAGTTCCGCTATCTCGCGGACGGCCAGACGCGCTATCAGGCGGACTTCAAGTCAGACAGCTTCACCGTACAGCCGGGTCAGCCGACCGAGATCAAGAATCTTGTCTTTGCAGGCGCCAAGGAAGTACCGCTCGTCGACGGCTATGAAGCAAGCCACTCAATTCCAAAGTTCGATCTGCTCATCGACTGGGGCTGGTTCTATTTCATCACCAAGCCGATGTTCAAGCTGATGGACTTCTTCTTCCGCTTCTTCGGCAACTTCGGCGTCGCTATCCTGTGCACCACCATCGTGGTCAAGGGATTGTTCTTCCCGCTCGCAAGCAAGCAATACGCCTCCATGGCTGCGATGAAGCGCGTTCAGCCAAAGATGGAGGAATTGAAGGCAAAGCATGGCGATGACCGCATGGCCATGCAACAGGCGATGATGCAGCTCTACAAGGAAGAGAAGATAAACCCGATTGCAGGCTGCTGGCCGGTCCTGCTTCAGATCCCGGTGTTCTTCGCTCTCTACAAGGTCATCTACGTCACGATCGAAATGCGCCACGCGCCGTTCTTCGGCTGGATCCAGGATCTGTCTGCGCCCGATCCGACATCGCTGTTCAACCTTTTCGGCCTTCTGCCCTACGACGTGCCGCATGCATTGATGATCGGCATCTGGCCCATCATCATGGGTGTCACGATGTTCCTGCAGATGCGCATGAACCCGACACCGCCGGATCCGACGCAGGCCATGATCTTTACGTGGATGCCGCTGGTCTTCACCTTCATGCTGGCGTCGTTCCCTGCTGGTCTGGTCATCTACTGGGCGTGGAACAACACCTTGTCGATTATGCAGCAGGCGCTGATCATGAAGCGTCACGGTGCAAAGATTGAGTTGTTCGGCAATCTGAAGAGTATATTCCAGCGAAAACCGGCGCAAACCAAGTAAATACAAGATGGCCCCGGCTTACTCAAAGGCCGGGGCCTTTTGCTTCACGGTTGCAGGAAAGTCTGGCGCGGGATTTCAGCAAGACAGGTGCGCTCGCCGCTTGACTCGGGCATCGAAACCCTGAATGCACGGGACCTGAAACAAAGGCACTGTTCATGACAAGCGACACCAAAAGCACGAAGCCGATCTTTGGGCACCCCTGGATTTTCATTCGCGGGGTTCCCGCCATGAAGTTCCTGCCACCGGAAGGACCGCTCGAGGTTGCTTTTGCAGGGCGTTCGAATGTTGGCAAGTCTTCGCTGATCAATGCACTTGTCGGGCAGAAGGGTCTTGCGCGAACATCCAATACGCCCGGCCGCACCCAGGAACTCAACTACTTTGTCCCGGACGGCTATTCCGGTGAAGGCGACGATCTGCCGCCCATGGCGCTGGTGGACATGCCCGGTTACGGCTATGCACAAGCCCCCAAGGAACAGGTGGATGCCTGGACGAAGCTGGTTTTCGATTACCTTCGCGGCCGCGCGACCCTGAAGCGCGTTTATGTGCTGATCGACAGCCGCCATGGGCTGAAGAAGAACGATGATGAGGTTCTGTCGCTGCTCGACAAGGCCGCCGTCTCGTACCAGATCGTTCTGACAAAGACCGACAAGATCAAGGCACCTGCCGTACCGAAACTGGTTGACGAAACGCTGGAGAAGATCCGCAAGCGCCCCGCCGCCTATCCAGAGGTTCTGGCGACTTCATCGGAGAAGTCTGAAGGTCTCGATGCCTTGCGCGCGGAAATCCTGAAGACGATCGGGCGTCCGGCCTGACGTATCGGTGAGCCAGGCCGGACCTTGATCTGGCTATTACATGGTCTTCGGCAGCATAACGCGGTCGATCACATGGATCATGCCGTTCGACTGCTTCACATCGGCAATCGTGACACGAGCAGCGCTTCCGTTTTCATCCGTCAGCGTAATACGGCCCTTGTTCATCTTTGCTTTCAGGATACAACCGTCTTGACGTCGTGCGTACCGCCATCATCCTTGATCATCTTTGCGATCATGCCGGACATGGCATCAGCCGCGACAACATGACATGTCAGCACCTTCTGCAACTGCGCCTTGTTTTCCGGCTTCAGGAGATTATCGACCGCACCCTTCGGCAGCTTTTTGAATGCGGCATTCGTCGGCGCGAACACGGTGAAGGGGCCCTTGCCGGACAATGTATCGACAAGACCGGCAGCCTTCACAGCAGCAACCAGCGTCGTGTGATCCCTGGAGTTGACGGCATTCTCGACGATGGTCTTTGTTTCATACATCGGCGCGCCGCCGACCTTCGGATTCGCAGCGAAGACGCGAGCGGTGGAACCCGCTACCAGAGCGACAGCTGCCAATGTGTGCATCGCGAATTTGAACATGGATATTTCCTCTTCCTTCGTTCAAACAGCGACGGGACTCTTGCCCGTTGGATGGCCCGAAATAGTCGGGTCATTTGAAAGGACGAGAGTTGGGGAGAGGAAGTTTCAGCTAATCTAAAATAAATTTCACCACTCAGCGAGCAGCCATCTGTCCAGACATCAGCACGGGACCGGTGGGACCGGTGGACGGCGAGCCGCCTTTTGGTTCAAGACTGACGGCCAGCGTGACACCGTTCGCAATGCGTCGGCGCATAGCATCCGGAATGATGACATCCCCAGTCCCGATGTCCGGCATCAGGCCAAGTGAAACAGGCGGGGCGTTTCCGTCAATCATCCAGAGCTGTAACGACTTTGGCTCCGCCTGCGAATTGGCAATGGGCGTCATCACAAGTCTTCCACTGCGCGGCTCGAAACTTGCGAGCAGGCTCATATTAGTCGCATCCTGCCCTTTCAATTGCGCCTGCAGCTGTCCACCAGTCTTCAGGGAAGACGGAGGCTGAAGACCAAAGATGGCGACACCAATCAGCATAAGGAACAAGGTAAGGGCCAAAGTTCGCCAAACCGTAGCCGAAGACCACAGGCGTCCAAATCCCGAAAGCTGCGTCTGTTGCGAGTTCCTCGTCAACAGACGCTGTTGCACTTGCGGAAATACAGATTCCGGTGGCAGTTGCGGAGTGTATTCATCATCCATGGATGACAGATTTTCCTGCCAACGCGCGACCATAGCCGCAAAGGCACGGTCGCGCCGGATCCGTTGTTCGACCTGCTGACGCTTTTCGGCGGGCAGGACGCCCAGAACATACTCGCCCGCAAGAACTTCGTCTCTTGCGCGATCCCCTTCGCTCTGGTCCGGCCTAGTCATCGGTCCATGCACACTCTCAGTTTCAAAAGACTGCGCCTCAGCCACGTCCGCATCGTATTCAATGGCACATCGTACCGTTCCGCCAGTTCCTGATAACCCATGCCATCGACATATGCTGCACGAACCGCCTGCGCCCGGTCAGGATCCAACTCTTCCATGCACCTGTCAATGCGCCTTCCTTCGCCATTGATCACAGTTTGTGCCTCCGGATCGGGAACTTCATCGACAAGGCGGTCCGTTTCATCGTCCAGATTTTCCGTCTCTTGCTTCCGGCCTCGCAGCACATCCAGCGAATGGTTACGTGCAATCGCGCAGAGCCAGGGCATCGCGCTGGTCTGCCCTCCGACAAAACGATCGGCCCGATACCAGATCTTGACGAAGATTTCCTGCAGCGCAACTTCCGCATCCGTCCGCACTTTGAGGAGACGAAGGCAAATGCCGAAAAGTTTCGGGGATGCGGCAAGATAAAGGGCGCGGAAAGCTGCACGATCCTGCAAGGCCACCCGGGCCAGCAGATCCGGGAGATCGGTTTCAGCCATTGCACTCATCTTCCACGGCACATTTGGCGATACTACGTCGCTTACGCTCATTTGTTTCAAACGGATTATTTCCTCCGCCAAAAACATGGGTTAAAAGGCCGCACCAAGGTTCCAGAGGTGTTTTCATGTCCCCTTCCGAAAGCGAGATGCAGGCCCAGTTGCTGGCGCAGGCCCTGCCCTTCATGCAGCGTTACGAAAACAAGACGATTGTCGTGAAATATGGCGGCCATGCAATGGGTGATACGGCACTCGGTCGCGCTTTCGCCGAAGACATTGCACTTCTCAAGCAGGCGGGCGTCAACCCGATCGTCGTGCATGGTGGCGGTCCGCAGATCGGCGCAATGCTTTCCAAGATGGGAATCGAATCCAAGTTCGAAGGCGGATTGCGGGTGACAGACCAGAAGACGGTCGAGATCGTTGAAATGGTGCTGGCTGGTTCCATCAACAAGGAGATCGTCGCGCTCATCAACCAGACGGGCGAATGGGCAATCGGGCTTTGCGGCAAGGACGGCAACATGGTGTTTGCTGAAAAGGCCAAGAAGACCGTGATCGATCCGGAATCCAATATCGAGCGCGTTCTGGACCTCGGCTTCGTCGGCGAAGTGGTGGAAGTGGATCGTACGCTGCTCGACCTTCTGGCGAAGTCGGAAATGATCCCTGTCATCGCACCTGTTGCTCCGGGCCGTGATGGCGCTACCTACAACATCAACGCCGATACGTTTGCCGGGGCGATTGCTGGCGCACTCCGCGCCGACCGTCTGCTGTTTTTGACCGATGTACCAGGCGTGCTCGACAAAGATAAGAACCTGATCAAGGAGCTTTCTGTTGCGCAGGCGCAGGCGCTGATCAAGGACGGTACAATTTCCGGCGGCATGATTCCGAAAGTCGAGACCTGCATCGACGCCATCAAGGCAGGCGTTCAGGGCGTCGTCATCCTCAACGGCAAGACGTCGCATTCGGTTCTTCTGGAAATCTACACCGAAGGTGGCGCAGGAACGCTCATCGTTCCTTGATATCGCTCAAACGAAAATGAGACCGAGGATGCCTGTCAGAATGAGCAGGCATCCCAAGACTTCCAGCCGGTTGATACGCTCCTTGAACAGGAAGACCGAGGCTGCGAATGTAAAAACGAGTTCGATCTGGCCTAGCGCCCTGACATAGGCCACCTGCTGCAGCGTCATGGCCGTAAACCATCCCGCAGACCCCAGGACGCCTGCCAGCCCAACCAGCGCTGACGATCGCCAGGACCGGATGACCTTGCCGATTTCGGCACGGTCGGTAAACACCATCCAGACCAGCATATAGAGCGTCTGGAACCCGGTGACGAAGGCCAGCGTGAAGGCTGCCTGCACTACGGCATTGGGTCCGTCCAGGGACAGAGACGCGCTCCGATAGGCGACGGCCGAGATTCCGAAGACACCGCCCGACGCAATGCCGATGAGGGCTGTGCGGCTGAAAAGCGCGGCCAATAGACTGCGCGCGTTGAGTGGCGTGCGGGCAACCGAGATCAGCATGACACCGATAACGCCGATGATGATGGCAACGACGGTTCCCGGCTGGAGCCTTTCGCCGAGAAGGACCAGACCGAACAGCGCGGCCTGCACGGGCTCTGTTTTCGAGTAGGCAGTTCCAACCGCGAAGTTTCGCAAGGAAAACAGATAGACCAGCATGATCGTCGCGTAGATCTGCGCCAGTCCACCGAAAATTGCCCAGCCAACGAAGGGCCAGTTCATCTGCGGCAGGTGATAGCCTCCAACAAAATGGAGGGCCGCGACGTAAAGAACGGCAACCGGAAAACCGTAGCCGAAGCGCACGAAACTGGCGCCCCGGGTGCCGAGGCTAGAACGCAGATGACGCTGCAGGGCAGAGCGCAGATTCTGCAGAAATGCAGCCGCAATCGTGATGGGGATCCAGAGTTCCATGATCACGCGCTAACACGCGTTCGTGCACCCGCCAAGTCCTCATGCAACAGCAAGCGTTCGCCTCTTTCAATTCTCCTCGGCTCAAGGCATAAAGCGCGCATGGCCAAGATGACGAACACACCTGACCCCGCCGATTTCTCGCATGTCCGCGACTGGGTCTTCGACCTCGACAACACGCTCTATCCGCATCACCTCAATCTGTTTGAACAGATCGATCGCAATATGACCGAGTTCGTCGCGACCCTTCTGCAGCTAGAGCCGGACGAAGCACGCAAGCTTCAGAAGCAGTATTACCACGAGCATGGCACCACGCTGCGCGGCTTGATGATCCATCATAAGATCGATCCAAATGCCTTTCTGGAAAAGGCCCACGCCATCGATTACTCGGCGCTTCTGCCGCATCCGGAACTTGGCGAGGCAATCAAGGCACTCTCAGGCCGTAAGTTCATCTTCACCAATGGCACCGTATCGCATGCGGAGGCCGCGGCCCGGGCGCTCGGGATCCTTGATCATTTCGACGATATTTTCGACATTGTCGCTGCCGATTACGTTCCAAAACCTGCTGGCGAAACCTATGACAAGTTTACCCAGCTGAAACGGATCGACACGGCTCATGCGGCCATGTTCGAGGATCTGCCGCGCAACCTGATCGCGCCGCGGGCGCTCGGCATGAAAACGGTTCTGCTCGCACCCAGGAATCTGGGAGAATTTGTCATCGAGCGCTGGGAAGAAGTGCGCGAAGACGACGAGAGCATCGACTATGTCACCGATGATCTTGCGACATTCCTGCAAACGCTGAACCGCGGTTGAGCTCATCTCGCCACAACCGAGATTACCAAAGTTTCATTCAGCCTTACGGTTCTTTAAGTGGTGTCGGAACGGCTCTGCTCCTACCTTCATTGTCATAAGACAAAGGGAAAGGAAGCAACCCACATGACACTCAAGAGAGTTGCACTCGCCGCACTTGGCGCAACATTTCTGGTGGGCGCTCTTGTGCCTGCAAGCTTCGCCGCGCCCGGTCGTCCAGACAGAGAGGGGCATGGCCCCCGTGGCGGGATGATGCAGGAATTGGTGTTCGTGCGGCTGTTGAAGGACGCCGACACGAACAAGGACGGCAAGGTTACCAAGGAAGAAGTTGCCGCCTGGGAAACCAAGCTGTTCGATGCCGTTGACGCCAACAAGGATGGCAATCTGACACCCGGCGAAATGCGTCAATATCAGAAGGCGCGCATGGAAGAATTCCGGGAGCAACGCAAGGCAGAACGTGCAGCGAATGGCCAGACAAAGCCGGACGAGCAGGCGAAAGGTCCCGATGCCCCTCCACCGGGCCCTGACGGCAAGCCCGGCCACGGCCCTCGGCATGGCGGCGCTCATGAAATGGCAGATGGCGAGCGCGGCCATGGCCGCGACGGCTGGGGTGGTCATGGCAAGCCCCATGGCATGATGCCGGGCGCTGCGTTGATCCGCTTTGTTGATGCGGATGAGAATGGTCAGGTCAGCAAGGACGAAGCTGCCAATGCCGTAACGAAGCTGTTTGAGCGCATGGACCGCAACAAGGATGGCGTGATTTCGATCGACGACATCCCAAGCCAGCCGCTTTAACCGCAACCGGTAGCGCAGCGCGCTTTCCAGCCGCTGCATTGCGAGGTCCGCTCCTGCCGCCGGGAGCGGACCTTTTCCGCCTCTACTCTTTGTTGCCGTTCAAGTCGTAGAAGTCGGCGATGATTTTCCACGCCTGATCCGCGGTCTCCACGAAATTGATGAGATCCATATCGTCCGGAGCGATAGTGCCGAAATTGGCAAGCGCTTCGAAATCGATGATGCGGTTCCAGAATTCCGGAGCAAACAGGATCAACGGAACGCGTTCCATGCGGCGTGTCTGGATCAGCGTCAGCGCCTCGAACAGCTCATCAAGAGTCCCGAAACCACCCGGAAACACCACGACGGCACGTGCACGCATCAGAAAGTGCATCTTGCGAATGGCAAAATAGTGGAAGTTGAAGCTGAGCTCCGGCGTTACATACTGGTTCGGCGCCTGTTCATGCGGCAGAAGAATGTTCAAACCGATGGTGGGTGCACCAGCTTCCGCCGCCCCCTTGTTACCCGCTTCCATGACGCCCGGACCGCCACCGGTGACCACAACAAATTCCTGATGATTTGAGAGTGCCGAATGGTGCGCGCAGAGTGCCGCGAACTTCTCAGCCTCCTCATAGAAAACAGAAGCTTTCTTAAGATTCTCCCGCTGAACATCGTTCTTGGCAGCCCAGGGTTCCGCGCCGGGGGCGGGAATGCGGGCACCGCCGAACAGCACGACCGTGGACTTGATGCCCATTTCGCTCAGCATCATTTCGGGCTTGAGGAGTTCGAGCTGCAGCCGGACGGGGCGCAGCTCCGGACGGCAGAGGAAATCCTCATCCACATAGGCAAGGCGATAGGATGGCGATTCAGACTGCGGCGTCTTGGGAACCTGACGGGCGCGCAGCTTGTCGACGGAACTCGCCTTCAACGGATCCCATACGCCGTCCTTGCGCCGCATCTTCTTCTCATCGCCTGCTTTCGCCATTGCGCACAATCCCCTGAGATACGAATCACGGAGGCCGCCAATTCGCATTGACGCCCGGATGGCGCTCGCTTAGAGCAAAAGGCACAAATTTGCCAGTCGGCAAGAGAGCCTACCCCATCACGTTACGAGCGACAGCCGCAGGATTTCCGATGACCAGCACAGCAAGCCAGGACTACGCCTCCCTTGAAGCCCTGATCGAAAAGGCTTTCGATGAACGCGACAGCGTTTCGATCAACACACGCGGCGAAGTACGCGAGAGCGTGGAAGAAGCGCTGAACCTGCTCGATAGCGGCAAGCTGCGCGTTGCGACCCGCGGCGAAGACGGCAACTGGACTGTTCACCAGTGGCTGAAGAAGGCCGTGCTTCTGTCGTTCCGCCTCAACGACATGGAAGTCGTGAAGGGTGGTCCCGGCGCTTCCACCTGGTGGGACAAGGTTCCTTCCAAGTTTGAAAACTGGGGTGAAACGGAGTTCCGTTCAGCTGGCTTCCGCGCGGTGCCAAATGCTGTTGTTCGCCGCTCCGCCTATATCGCGCCAAGCGTCGTTCTGATGCCCTCCTTCGTCAACCTCGGCGCCTATGTCGGGGAAGGCACCATGGTCGATACATGGGCCACCGTCGGCTCCTGCGCCCAGATCGGCAAGCACGTCCATCTCTCCGGCGGCGTCGGCATTGGCGGCGTTCTGGAGCCGATGCAGGCAGGCCCGACCATCATTGAAGATAACTGCTTCATCGGCGCGCGTTCCGAAGTCGTGGAAGGCTGCATTATCCGTGAAGGCTCCGTGCTCGGCATGGGGGTCTATATCGGCAAGTCTACCAAGATCGTGGATCGGGCGACCGGCGAAGTCATGTATGGCGAAGTTCCGCCCTACTCGGTTGTGGTTGCGGGCTCCATGCCTTCCGGCAACGCCACCATGGCCAATGGCCAGCCAGCGCCGCACCTTTACTGCGCTGTGATCGTCAAGCGCGTCGATGAGAAGACCCGCTCCAAGACGGGCATCAACGAGCTGCTGCGCGACTAACCAGACGAAGCGAGCATTGCGGCAATCATGTCTGTTACCAATCCGATCGAGAACCTTCAGACACTCATCCGCTGCCCTTCGGTGACGCCGAAGGAAGGTGGTGCGCTGACTGCGCTTGCAGCAATGCTTGAACCGCTTGGCTTTGCCGTTCATCGTGTCACGGCTACGGAAGCAGGTACGCCGGATATCGAGAACCTCTATGCGCGGCTGGGAACATCCGGCCCGCATCTTATGTTTGCCGGTCATACGGATGTGGTGCCCGTTGGCGATGAGGCTGCATGGACGCATCCGCCCTTTTCTGCCGATATTGCCAATGGCGAGATGTATGGTCGTGGCGCAGTGGATATGAAGGGCGGCATTGCCTGCTTCATCGCAGCCGTTGCTCGCCACATCGAAGCGCATGGTGCGCCGAAGGGCTCCATCTCGTTCCTGATCACCGGTGATGAGGAAGGCCCTGCCATCAACGGCACCGTGAAGCTGCTGGAATGGGCGGCGGCAAAAGGTGAGCGCTGGGATGCCTGCCTTGTCGGCGAGCCAACCAATCCGGACCAACTGGGCGACATGATCAAGATCGGCCGTCGTGGTTCGACCTCAGGTTTCGTGACCGTGCATGGGGTACAAGGCCATGTTGCCTATCCGCATCTCGCGGATAATCCCATCCGCGCTGTCACGGCCATGACCAAGGCGTTGATGAGCCCACCACTTGATGCAGGGACTACCGAATTCCCGCCGACCAATCTGGAAGTCACATCCATCGATACCGGCAATACGGCCACGAATGTCATTCCCGCCAAGGCGAGCTTTGCCTTCAATGTACGCTTCAACGACATATGGACGGCTGACAGCATTCAAGCAGAACTGATCCGGCGGCTGAACGAAGCTGCCAATGATCAGGAACTGCGCGCAGGCCGTCCCGCCATTCGCTATGACATCACCTGGTCGGAGCGACCAAGCCACGTGTTCCTGACCCGTGACGATGCGTTGATCTCTTCGCTCTCCAAAGCGATTGAGGCGAAGACAGGCAGGCACCCTGCCCTTTCCACGACAGGCGGCACATCGGACGCACGGTTCATCAAGGACTACTGCCCGGTGGTGGAGTTCGGTCTCGTGGGACAGACCATGCACATGGTGGATGAGCGAGTGGCCGTGGCAGATCTGGAAAAGCTGACGGGTATCTACGCTCACTTCATCAAGCAATGGTTCGAGAATGCCACGGCTTGAAGAGGTCCGCTTCCTTTGGGGAGGACTGTGGCAGGTCGCCCGTGGAGATGCCCGTGGACTGTCTCTCTTCGACATATCCGATGAGGGTCTGACACGCTCCTTCTGGGCCCTCGCCTACTGCCTGCCTATCCTCCTGCTGAACGCGATCCTGCTTCGCGCCGCCTTTATCGAGGTGATTCCCGATCCTGCACGCGGACATATAATCTTTGTGTTTCAGGCCCTGGTACTGCAACTGGCAAGCTGGGCTTTCGTTCTGATTTGCATCATCCTGTTCGGGCTGGCATTTGGTTATCGTCCGTTGCTGAGGCCCATGGTGGTCATGGCGAACTGGGGCAGCGTCCCCATCCTTTACGCCATCGCCGGACTTGTTCAGCCGATCCTTCGTTTGACACGTGGAACGGGTCTCCTGTCCTGGATGCTGAATATGTCATTCTGGATTGTAGCAATCGCAATCCCGCTCTATCTCATCTGGCGTATTCTTCTGACGCTTGTGGGCGGCCCGGTGTGGAAGCGTGGCGGTTTCCTGTTTCTCGTTCTGGCTGCGTCGCTCTGGGCTATCCGCACACTTGAAATATCTCTGGGACTCAATATTCCCTATCCGTGAAATCCTGTTCCATCGCGAGGCGTGATTCTTGCCCTCTTTCTCCGAAGTGAAGCTTTACGTGCTCGGTCTCTGGCTACTGGTCAAAGGCGACCGGGCAGGATTCGCCCTTGTTGATTTCACTGATCGCGGGATGATGCGCTCCTTCTGGGCCATCGTCTGGTGCATTCCGGCAATCGGCTTTTCCTGGATCTGGTGGCGGCTTGCCTTTCTGGAAACCATGCCACCCGGTTTCCGCCTCGGCAGCATATTCTTCTTCCGCATGGCCCTGCTGGAAGCCTCGAACTGGCTGGTGCCGCTTGTACTGGCCGGTCTGATGGCGCTGACAATGGGGCTTGCCCGACAATTCCCGGCCATCGTCTTTACGGCCAACTGGCTCTCCGTGCCGTTTTCCTATCTCTACGGATTGCTCAGCATTCTTTTGGTGCTCATGCCCGGACTAACCGGCCTGATCGCACTCATCTGGCTTGGCGCGATCGTCGCGCTGGTCGTCTGCCTGTCGCGCATCTTTCGCATGATCATCGGTCCGCAAGGATTGACGATTGCGACGCTGACAATGGTGCTGATCGTGCCGTCGCTACTGCTGTCCGACGTTCTGGAACGCTTTCTCGGCGTCTATCCTGGCTGATCGGGATAATCGACCTGCATGAAGTAAAGACCTTCCGGCGGAGCAACCGGTCCGCAGGCGGCCCGGTTTCTGGCCTCGAGCGCTTCGCGCACAGCCTGCGGGCTCATCTTGCCCTCACCCGCCAGCTTCAGCGTTCCTGCGAAAGAGCGGATCTGATTGTGCAGAAAACTTTGCGCCGAGGCTCGGATCTCGATCAACTCTCCCTGCCGCGTCACATCCAGCCTGTCGAGTGTCCTGATCGGACTTGCCGCCTGACAGTGCGCCGAGCGGAAGGTCGTAAAATCATGGTGACCGACGAGCATCTGCGCGGCCGCATGCATGGCTTCGTGATCGAGATCTTTGGAAACCCACCACGCGCGCTTCGCTTCGATCGCTAAGGGAGCCCGACGGCTGATGATTCTGTAGAGATAGTGGCGGCGTAGCGCAGAGAAACGGGCATCGAAATCATCAGACACCTGATCGACATCGATGATCGACACCTTTTCGCTCGCCATCATCAGGTGCGCATTCAGCGCATTGCGCAGTTTGAAGGGCGCCCATTCGCGCGAAAGATCGACATGAATGACCTGGCCCAGCGCATGAACGCCGGAATCCGTTCTGCCCGCCCCGCGGATGACAACGGTTTCCGATGTCAGTGACAGAATGGCGGCTTCGACTGCAGCCTGAACGGAATGGCCGTTTTCCTGGCGCTGCCAGCCCACATAGGGCGTGCCATCATATTCCACGACCATCTTGTAGCGTGGCATCAACCAATCCTCAAACCGGGCGGCAGCGGCGTGCCACGCAGAAATTCCTGTGCGTCGAGGGGCTTGCCACCGGCTTTTTGCAGTCGCTTCAACCGGACCGCGCCAGAGCCACAGGCAATTGACAGGTGATCATCCAGAACCTCACCCGGCTGCCCATCGCCCTCTGCCATTTCACTCGACAGAACCTTGATACGTTCCGGCCTACCGCCCAGTTCAACCTCGAACCATGCGCCGGGAAACGGCGAAAGACCACGGATGTGGTTGTGCACCTCGATTGCGGGGCAGGTGAAATCGATGCGGGTTTCGCTCTTGTCGATCTTGGAGGCGTAGAGAACGCCATCCTCGGCCTGCATGACCAGCGGCAAATCGCCGTCTTCCAGCTTTGCCATGGCTTCCACCACGGCCTCTGCGCCCTGCGTCATCAGGATATCGTGCAATTCTCCTGCCGTCATGGTCGCGCCAATTGCAACCTCGCGCGTCAGTGCGACAGGGCCTGTATCCAGCCCCTTCTCCATTTTCATCACCATCATGCCCGTCTTTGCATCCCCGGCCATGATTGCACGTTGAATCGGCGCTGCACCACGCCAGCGCGGGAGAAGCGACGCGTGGCCATTATATGCGCCGAGCCGCGTACCTTCGAGGATCTCGACCGGCAACAGAAGCCCGTAGGCGACAACGACAGCCACATCGGCATTCAAGGCCCGGAATGTCTGCCGATCTTCAGGATCCTTGAAGTTAACCGGGTTGAAGACCGGTATGCCCAGTTCCTCCGCAGCCTGATGTACGGGGGACTTTTGAAGATCCAAGCCGCGCCGGCCACCCGGACGCGGCGGCTGGCTGTAGACGGCAACGACCTCATGACCCGCCTTGGCCAGAGCCTTCAAGGTCGGCACGGAAAAATCCGGCGTTCCCATGAAGATGATGCGAAGAGCCATTCAGACCTCCATCCTGACCGGTACGTATTGAAGATCAGCGCCGTGCGCGCTCAGACCTTGGCTTTGGCAGCCTTGGTGAATTTCTTGATGACCATTTCGCGCTTCAACCGCGAGATATGATCGATGAAGAGCACACCATTCAGATGGTCGATCTCATGCTGAAGGCACGTCGCCAGCAGGCCATCGGCCTCAAGCAGGTGCTCCTTGCCGTCCCGACCGACATGCTTGACCGTTACTGCCGCAGGACGCTCGACTTCCGCATAATATTCCGGGATCGAAAGGCAACCTTCTTCGTAAACAGAGCGCTCGTCCGAGCTTCTGACAATCTCGGGATTGATGATGACGATCGGCTTTTTCTCCTCATCCTCGCGCGAGACGTCGACCACGAGAATGCGGCGTGCAATGCCAATCTGAATGCCGGCAAGGCCGATGCCCGGCGCGTCATACATGGTCTCCAGCATGTCATCAGCAAGCTTGAGAACGTCGGAATCCACCTGCTCGATCGGCTTGGAAACCTGACGCAGAAGAGGATCGGGAAGGATGATAAGCGGCTTGATCGTCATGCGCCTCCCATAGCCGATCTTTTTGCAAGATGGAACATCCCTGCAAGCGTCAAAAGGGGCGCAAATGCAATTTGTTCCTGTTTTGATCTTCCTATCTGGACACGGTTAGGCTAGCTTCGGGTGATGCAAAGCCAAGCCCTTTCGAATACAGACCGTCTCATGCAGTTCGCTGAAAGCAACAGCACTCTCCTCATCGTGCTGGGAGTGGCTGTATTCGCGCTGCTGTTCTGGCTCATAAAAGCCCGTCGGTCCGGAGGCGAAGAGGCATTGGATCAGCGTTTTGCGGAGCTGATGCGGGCGCAGTTGGAGATGCAGGGACGTGTTTCCGCCATGACGGAAGCCATCGGCTTGCGGCAGGCGGAGCTCAACCGTGCCGTCAACCAGCGCCTCGATGGCATGGCGCAGCGTCTGGGCAGCAGCATTGTCGAACAGACCAGATCCACGCACGACAACCTTCGGCAATTACAGGAACGTCTGGCGGTCATCGACGCAGCGCAGAACAATATCCAAACCTTGGCGAAAGACGTTGTTGGCCTGCAGGCCATTCTTTCAAACAAGCAGACCCGCGGCGCCTTTGGGCAGGGACGGATGGAAGCCATCGTCGCCGATGCCTTGCCAAAGGGCAGCTATCAATTCCAGGCGACCCTTTCGAATGGAATGCGGCCAGACTGCCTGATCGACATGCCAAACGACACTCCGCCGCTGGTGATCGACGCCAAGTTTCCGCTGGAAGCCTGGCATGCATTCCGGGACGCCACACAGCCAGACCTGCGCAAGCTTGCGGCACAACAGTTCCGGCGTGATCTGGAAAAGCACATCAGCGATATCGCGGATAAATATCTCATCAAGGGTGAGACACAAGAGACGGCCTTTCTCTTCGTGCCTTCCGAGTCGATCTTTGCCGAAATTCACGAACACTTCGAGGCGTGCGTCGCGAAGGCGCAACGTTCGCGGATCGTCATCGTCTCTCCCTCTTTGTTGATGTTGTCTATTCAGGTCATTCAGGCTGTGCTGAAAGATCAGCGCATGCGGGAGCAGGCCCACCTCATCCAGGGCGAAGTCGCAAGCCTGATGGACGACCTCGGTCGTCTGGATGAGCGGACGCGGAAACTGCAATCCCACTTCGCGGCGGCGCAGAAGGACGTGGAGCAGATCCTGACATCCTCCGACAAGCTTGTCCGCCGCGGAGATCGCATTGCCTCTCTCGACCTGGCGCGCGAACCAGCGCTTGCCGAAGCAATGACGGTGGAACCGAAAAGTGTCGAGAGTAGAACGGGGATGCTGAAGCTGAGGGTGGTTGACGAGGATTGATGCTGTCGGGCAGTGTCTCCAAAACCATACGACACGACAGGCTCATATCATGATTACCGTTTTCGGCTCCATCAACATGGATCTCATCGCCACTACCACCCGCTTGCCGAAACCGGGCGAAACCGTTGCGGGACAAAGCTTCGCAACAGCTGCTGGCGGCAAGGGCGCGAACCAGGCACTGGCGGCGCGGCGCGCGGGCAGCACTGTTCGCATGGCAGGTGCTGTGGGCGAGGACAGCTTTGCGGAACCCGCTCTCGCATTGCTGAAGGAAGCAGGAGTGCTGCTGGATACAGTGCGCCCGGTATCTGATCCAACCGGAACGGCCATCATTCTCGTGGGCGGCGATGGCGAGAACATGATTGCGGTCGTGCCCGGCGCCAATGGCGCAGTTTCTGCGCAGGACGCAGAGAAAAGTATTGGCCTGCTGGCGGAACGGGACATCCTGATGATGCAGATGGAGGTGCCCGCAGACGCCATGGAAACCGCGTTTCGTCTTGCCAAGACGCAAGGAACAACCACCATCTTCAACACGGCCCCTTTGACGGATGACGCAATCCGGCTGGCAGGCCTCGCCGATATCGTCGTTTCGAACGAAACCGAATTCGAACTCCTTGTCGGTCGGTCTGGTCTCTCTGCCGAGGAGCGAGTATCTGAGATGCAGCAGATGGCAGAAAGAAGCGGCCAGACGCTTGTGGTAACGCTCGGCGCCGAAGGAGTGGTGGCGATCCATAAGGGTCAAATCCTGCGAGCAACCGGCCTCAAGATTACACCCGTCGATACCGTTGGTGCAGGAGACACGTTCTGCGGCTATCTTGCTGCAAGCCTTGATCAGGGTTTGGATTTTGCCGCTGCCCTTCGTCGCGCGGCCGTCGCGGGTTCTCTTGCCTGCCTGAAAGCCGGTGCACAGCCATCGATTCCCGCTTCAGACGACGTTGCCGGGCATCTCTAATACCGGGTATGGTTGATATAGCAGGCAAGGTCGGCAGGCTGCTGCGTTGCGGGCCCCACGGAGGCGCTTGCACTTGCCGATCCCAGTTCCCATATGTTGTCGCACAGGCGCATGCCGTAAGGGTGCGTGATAGGTCGCTTGTTTCAAGGACTGTTTGATGAGCCGGATGACACCGTTTGCCAGCCCGCTTCTCCTGGGCTTCGACACAATGGAGAAAACACTCGAACGCCTGACCAAGGCCAATGACGGATATCCTCCCTATAACATCGAGCGCCTGCGCCCGAGCACTGGCGGGGAACCGGAAAAGCTAAGAATCACTTTGGCTGTCGCTGGTTTCGCGGAAGACGATCTTGACGTCACCGTAGAGGAAAACCAACTCATCATCCGCGGACGTCAGGCTGATCCGGGCGAGCGAGAATATCTCTATCGTGGTATCGCCGCACGCCAGTTCCAGCGAATGTTTGTTCTAGCAGATGGGATGCAGGTCGCAGGCGCCGGCCTGAAGAACGGACTTTTGTCGGTTGATCTGGTGCGGCCGGAACCCGAGCGTATGGTGCGAAAAATTAATATTTCCGTCTCAGACTGATCTTCGTGGCAGTTTTGCCAGAATCAGTATGACGGAGGCGTCCATGCTCCTGAAGAACACCTCAGCCCAGTTGACACTCAACGAACTCGCCCATCTTGGTGCGGGTGAAGTGGGTTACATTCGTAAGATGCGCCTTGAAGACGTTAGCCGTTGCTTTCCGGAGGCTCCGGAAATTGATCCCGGTCTCGACCTGTGGGCGCTTTTCGGTGCAGATGGCACACCGATCCTGCTGACCGATAACCGTTCCAGCACCTTTTTCAAGGCAGCCGAAGACGACCTGAAAACGGTAAGCCTTCACTAAAGCGTATCGCGATCTTTCCGATTCGCTCCTGACGCTTTAAGTATTTGTTCTATCGCATGTCGTTATCGCAAAACCGCTGCAGACTTTTGCGTAGACCATGCTTTAAGTTCAGCTTCCATCGCAGACAGGGCGCCGGTTATCACCGCGCTGCCCTGTCCAGGCGGCCATCATCGTGGGCAGATGGCATAGGCTAAATCCTACGCGCGTCAGACGCGTTTGAAGGTGAGATAGGCGGATGAACGCCCCTCTCGCCGTGCCTTCGCCTCGTAACGCGTGCTGGGCCAGTTCGTAAAGGGCGTCAGCCAGTCACACGGCTCCTGCGCCGTCCAGGCGAAACCGCCATGCGAATGGGTATGTTGCAATGTCCAGTTGACGTAGGTGTCGATGTCGGAGGCAAAGCAAAACAGGCCGCCCGGCTTCAAGACACGATGGAAGCGGTTGAGATTGACCTGCGACACAAAGCGACGCTTCCAGTGCTTTTTCTTTGGCCAGGGATCCGGATACAAAAGATCAATCTGATCCAGTGATGCGTCAGGAAGCCAGTCCAAGAGGACTGTTGCATCATCGTCGTAAAGACGGATGTTGTTCACGCCCGCTTCTTCGACATGGGCCAGCAATTTTGCCATAGAATTGATGAAGGGCTCGACACCGATGAAACCGGTTCTAGCATTTTCCTTGGCACGGTGGATGAGATGCTCTCCACCGCCAAAGCCAATTTCCAGACGAATACGCTCAACGGGCTTCGGGAAGATTTGCCCCAGTACCGCGGGCGCGGGCTGGGACAAGTCCACCTTCAGTTCCGGGAGTCTGGTGGCCATCATGTCGGCCTGCCGCTCCCGCAATGGCTTACCCTTGCGCCGGCCGAAGAACGCCTCGGTGGCGCGCGACCGACGTTCGGAGTCCATCGCTTCTATCCTCAGTTTTTCAGAGCTTCCTTGAGCGGCTTCACGAGATCCAGCTTCTCCCAGGAGAATGAACCGTCGCGGCCAGCCTTGCGCCCGAAATGTCCATAGGAAGCCGTCTTTGCATAGATCGGCTTGTTGAGATCGAGATGACGGCGAATGCCAGTTGGCGACAAATCGATCACCTGACGGATAGCCGCCTCGACCTGGTCTTCGGTTACCTTGCCAGTACCGTGCAGGTCAACATAGATCGACAGCGGCTGAGCGATACCGATCGCGTAGGACAATTGGATCGTGCACCTTTCGGACAATCCTGCTGCCACGACATTTTTCGCGATGTAGCGTGCAGCATAGGCAGCCGAACGATCGACCTTCGTCGTATCCTTGCCCGAGAAGGCACCGCCGCCGTGGGGCGCTGCACCACCATAGGTATCTACGATGATCTTTCGGCCTGTCAGGCCTGCGTCTCCGTCCGGTCCACCGATGACGAATTTTCCGGTTGGGTTGATGTACCACTTGCAATCGTCGGCAATCTTCAGATCACCGAGCGCTTCCCGGATATAGGGTTCGACAACCTTGCGAACCTTGGCAGAGTCCCAGCTTTCGTCGAGATGTTGCGTGGAAAGAACGATGGATACGGCTTCCGTGGGCTTTCCGTCGACATAGCGCACGGTAACCTGGCTCTTGGCATCCGGGCCCAGTTTACCCACATCGCCTTCGCCCTTCTTGCGTGCTGTTGCGAGCAACTGCAAAATACGGTGTGAATAGTATATCGGCGCCGGCATCAGGTCCGGTGTCTCATTGCAGGCGTAACCAAACATGATGCCCTGGTCGCCAGCACCCTCATTGCCCTGATGGTCGGCGGCGCTATCCACGCCCTGGGCAATATCGGCGGACTGGGAATGCAGCAGAACGTCGATCTTGGCGGTACGCCAGTTGAAGCCATCCTGCTCGTAGCCGATGTCCTTGATCGCGCGGCGCGCCGCAGCCTTGAATTTCGAGGGATTGATAACCTCGTTGCCGTTCTTGTCCTGTTTCATCAGGCTCGGCGGCAGGCGAACTTCACCGGCGATGACCACACGGTTCGTCGTCGCAAGCGTCTCGCAGGCGATACGCACTTTCCAGGGATCGACCCCGGTCTTTGCCGCTTCACGATAGACGAGATCCACGATTTCGTCAGAAATACGATCGCAAACCTTGTCAGGATGGCCTTCTGCGACAGACTCGCTGGTGAACAGGTAATTGGCGCGCATGCTGGGATTCCCCTCAAGAACAAACCGCAACTGTCCTAGTCACTTCCAACCGTCATGACAAGGACAGAACCACATAAATATATCTTTATATGGCATGAGCTGGTTTAAGAAGGGTAGCTTTCGCTATTTTTTCTGCACCAAACGAAAAAAAGCGGCCTTTCGACCGCTTTTCCCGAACAATGTGGTGCGAGGTCAGTCCACTTCACCGTCGGCGGCCAAGGCCTTCACAAGGTCCACAACCTTGCGACGGACCTTGGGATCCGAAATCTTGACGAAAGCGCGGTTCAGTTGAAGACCTTCCGACGAGGAAAGGAAATCGACCACATAGTTTGAACTCGATGCCTCTGCCATACCGCCCGGAGCGGAAGATTGCTCACCTGGCGCATCTTCGAAAAAAAATGAAACGGGTACATTCAGTATGCTCGAAATATTCTGCAACCGGCTCGCGCCGACACGGTTGGTGCCCTTTTCGTATTTCTGGATTTGCTGAAAGGTGATGCCGAGACTTTCTCCCAGCTTCTCCTGACTCATCCCCAGCATCGTGCGCCGAAGTCGGATGCGGCTTCCGACGTGTATATCAATCGGATTCGGCTTCTTCTTATTTTCCATCATTTCACGCGTCCTAATTTTTTCTCAATTGTCCCCACAGCCCGCAGAACGTGCAAATATACTATATTGCTAATACCCGCTGCCCAAACGGCTGATTGCAATAAGGCGGCACGAAGTGCGTTGGTACTATGCAATTTTAGGGGTTTGCGGTCAATTGAGCATTATTTTGTAACCTACGCGCGAAATACCTGCAATCAAAAACAGTGATAGTAAAATCAACCCAAGATTGGTGTTGCGGGTAAAGCTGTTCCAATCAGAGACATAAAGTCCACTCAAGGTGGAATCGAGAAACCCTTTCTGACCAAAATCAAGACCCCGCAAGATTTCACCATGAGGATTTATGATTGCAGAAACCCCGCTGTTCGCGGCACGAATCAGAGGAAGACCGGTTTCAACGGCACGCAGGCGGGATTGGAGAAAGTGCTGGTAGGGGCCCGGCGTATCTCCAAACCAGGCGTCATTCGTCAGGTTGAGGACGAAAGAGGCCTTAGCAATATCGGATGTGATCTCATCAGGGAATATCGCCTCGTAGCAGATCAGCGGATAAAGGGATTTACCGTCTGGTAACGTAATGGGTGAGCGGGTAGAACCAGCAGTGAAGCCACCAGGCATATTGACGATATTGCCGATTCCGATCGAGTTCCAAAGCGCCTCATAGGGAAGATATTCGCCAAAGGGCGTGAGGTGAACTTTGTCGGCAGCGCCAATGATCTGCCCTTGGCTGTCAATCGCATAAATCGAATTGTAGTAGCGGGTCGGCTGGCCCGCGGCTCCTCCTTCAGCTCGCACCACACCCGCAATCAACACCTGCCCATCGCTCAATACATCTGCAATACGTGAAAGCGCATCGCGATTTTCCGTCAGAAGGAACGGCACCGAAGTTTCCGGCCAGACAATGATATCCGGTCTTCTCTGGCCCGGCTTCGGGGGTTGCGATGACAGTGATAGATGCTCTTCGAAAACGGCCTGCCGCTCCCTGCTGTCCATCTTTCGGGCCTGATCAATGGAGGGTTGAACGATCCTTATGGTAAAAGGCGTATCAGAGGCTTTTGGGTCGTTCAGGAGAGGCTGGTTCAATCGGTAATAGCCGTAACCAAAATGGGCGCAGGTCAACAGAAGCGACAGAACGACACCCGTTATCAATCCGCGACGCGTTCCGAAAAGTGCGGGTGTCGATAAAACAACGACTGCGCAAGCAGTCACGCCCAGAACACCTATGGCGTGCGCGGATTGCATCATGATCGGGATCGGCATGACGCCGTAGCCGATGGCGTTCCACGGAAAGCCCGTCAGCAGAATTCCACGCAGCCATTCCGCTAGAGCAAAGCTAACGGCGAGCGCCGCCAAACGGCCAAAGCCCTCCGACCACAGAAGACCTGCCAGCATTGTCGCGAAGCCATAATAAAGCGCAAGGAACGCAGGCAGACCGAATATGGCCAAAGGCAGCGCCCAGGCAAATTCATCACCGTCCACCAGCAGCGCATTGCCCAGCCACCAGAGTCCGGCAACGAAGTAACCAAAACCAAAAAGCCAGCCGAGGGAGAAGCTCGATCGGCACCGTCCCAGGAGGCCGGTTCCGGGCGCACTGGCACATCCGTCCATCAGCCAGACAAGAAGCGTAAAGGAGACAAACAGGGCTGCGACAAACGAGAACGGAGGAAGGGCCAAAGCTCCGATAGCTCCGGCGAAAACAGCAAGCAGAGCCCGACGAAAGCCCCATAGCAGAATGACCCTACCCGCCAGACGCTCCATTCCCACCCCTTTCGGATCCGCTCAACGAATCGATTCGGCCGATAAGGTGCGGCCTGCCCGCCAACTGTTTAGCAGGAAGGCCCAAAGGGTCAAAAGGTCATCAGGAAGATGTCTGCTCTTCAGCGCGTGGCGTTGATGCGACTGCCTCAGGTTCGGAAATCGGCGCTTCGTGCTCTCCCTTGGGCGAGCGACGACGCGCGACGATCTGCTTGCGCCGAACGATGCGGACACGCTTGATCCGTCGTGGATCGGCATCGAGAATCTGAAATTCGAAACCAGGCACCGCCTGAACCAATTCTCCGCGAACCGGAATGCGACCGAGCGCCGAAAAGATCAGCCCTCCCAGCGTATCGACGTCCTCCAATTGCTCGGCAACGTCAAAGTCCGGCCCGATCGCTTCCGCGATCTCTTCCAGTTCGACACGGGCATCGGCAAGCCAGATATCCTCGCCGATGCGAGAGAACATGACTTCTTCATCGTCATGCTCATCATCGACATCACCAATGACCATTTCGACGATGTCTTCGTGACTTACCAGTCCATCCGTGCCGCCATATTCGTCGATGACCAGCGCCATTTGGGTGCGGGTTGCCTGCATGGTTCGCAGAAGGTCCGACGCGAGCATGGATGGCGGAACAAACAACACTTTGCGAATGAGGCCCGCCTCCGCCACGGTCTTGCTGAGATCGACGCGTCCCAGATCGAAGGCCGGTCTTGGCACGCGTGCAGGCTTTTCCTTCAAAACCGCATCTGGCGCCACATCCACCTGCACCGTCTTGGCGGTCGAGGTCTTTCGCTTGTTGCGCGCCTGTTTGGCAAGATAGGATAGAAGGTCGCGGATATGGACGAAGCCACGGGGGTCATCCAGCGTTTCGCTGTAAACCGGCATACGAGAGCGACCCGTTTCCTCGAAGTGGATCAGCAACTCACCCAGTGTCATCGTAATATCGATTGCCTCGATATCGGCACGCGGTACCATGACATCCTCGATCCGGACCTCCCGGAAACGAAGGATATTGTGCAACATGTCGCGCTCTTCAGGCGAGAATGCCGCACTGACCGCAGTATCGGTCAAAAGCGCATCGGCCAGATCTTCGCGGAGCCGCTCGCCTTGCGCCGGGCGCAGAAGCCGTATGGCTCTCGCCCAGAAGGAATTGCCGTTGCGACTGCTCGCCTCACGTTTTAACGGACTGCCGCCTTCATCAGAAGATGACTGATCCGCTTCGGTACCGCTATGCGCGGCGCTGGTAGAAATCTCGTTCATGGTTCCAAGTTTACACTATCGGGTCCTGTCCCGCATAGGGATCAGATAGGCCGAGTTCCGCCAAAATGCGAGTCTCCAGCGCTTCCATTTGTTCTGCTTCTTCATCATTCAAATGATCGTAGCCGAACAAATGCAAAAATCCATGCACCATCAGATGGGTCAAATGGTCCTCAAAAGGCTTCTCAAGGTCAAGCGCTTCCCGCTCGACGGTCTCACGGGCAATAACGATATCACCCAGCATCGGACCCGGTTTCTTTCCGGGCGTGATGGAGAATGCAGGGAAAGAGAGCACATTGGTCGGCTTGTCCTTGCCCCGCCACTCGGCGTTGATTTCGCGGATCGATTCGTCGTTTGTGAAGACAAGTGAAAGCTCCACGGCATGAGGAGGAAAGGGCTGTTTTTCGTGGTCTGCAAGATAACTGGCAGCCAATGCCAGCACCTTGTCTGCCGTTGCCAGCAATCCGTCTTCCTCACCCCAGCGCTCGTCTTCGACGCTGATCTGTATATCGAGTTCAGGCATAGCAAATGGGATTCTTACGAATCCGCAGCCTCGCTTTCCTCATGCACGGCATATTGCGCATCATAGGCCTGAACGATCCGGCCAACCAACGGGTGGCGGACAACATCGGTATCCTTGAAGCGGATCACGGAAATCCCCTCAACGCCCTTCAGAATCTGCAATGCTTCCACAAGGCCGGACTTCACGCCGCGCGGCAGGTCGACCTGGCTCGGGTCGCCCGTGATGATCATCCGCGAATTTTCCCCGAGACGGGTCAGGAACATCTTCATCTGCATGGATGTCGTGTTCTGCGCTTCGTCCAGAATGACCGCCGCATTGGCAAGGGTACGTCCGCGCATGAAAGCCAGTGGCGCGATTTCGATCACGCCAGCGGTAATGGCGCGCTCCACCTTATCGCCGGGCATCATGTCATAGAGGGCGTCATAGAGTGGACGAAGGTAGGGATCGACCTTCTCCTTCATATCACCGGGCAGAAAGCCCAGACGCTCTCCCGCTTCCACGGCGGGACGCGACAGGATGATCTTGTCGACTGCGCCGCGTTCCAGAAGTTGCGCGGCATGAGCGACAGCGAGATAGGTTTTGCCAGTGCCAGCCGGACCGACGCCGAAGACGAGTTCGGAGCGCTCCAGTGCGCGCATATAGGCGTCTTGGGTCGGAGTGCGCGCCGAAATGGTTTTCTTGCGCGTGGAGATCTGCGCCATGGAGAGCTTCGCCTTCCGCTCGAGCGTCGGAAGCGTCAACTGGTCATCGGCTGCCACTGCCATGCGAATGGCTCCTTCCACGTCCGAGACTTCTACGGAGCCGCCCTTTTGAAGACGCTCATACAGGAAATCGAGAGCGCGGCGCGCCTGATTGGTCGCCTGAAGCTCACCGGTAATGCTGACGGAATTGCCGCGGGCGCGGGCATCAATGTGAAGACGTTCTTCGAGAAGCTTCAGGTGCTGGTCGAACTGACCGAACAGTTCGCTTGCCAGCCTGTTGTTCTCAAACGTCAAAACGAAGTGATTGGCGTCTATCGCAGCGGTGCGGGTGTTGCGCGATGATGAGGATTGTACCAGTTCACGTCCGTTCAAGTAGGCATGCTCCCAACAGGATCGATGGTCAGAGTTTAACGCTCAATCCGCTCCGCAAACAAGCTGTTTGGTCCGGTGCCGACGATTCGTACAGAAATAATGTCACCGATTTGCGATGATTTTGCATCAACATTCACAGATTGCAGCCACGGAGAACGACCAATTAGCTGTTCGGGCATGCGACCCGGCTTTTCAAGCAGGATATCGATGACCTTGCCGACGCATGATTCGGCGAATTCATGCTGCTGCTTCAAGAGCAATGCCTGCAGCCTTTCCAGCCGCTCTGCCTTGACCTCTTCCGCTACCTGAGAACCGAGCTCCGCGCCCGGCGTTCCCGGCCGTGTCGAATATTTGAACGAGAAGGATTGCGCATAACGAACTGTTTCCACCAGCTTCAGCGTATCCTCGAATTCGGCATCCGTCTCGCCAGGGAAGCCGACGATGAAGTCGCCGGAAAGAGCAATATCCGGGCGCGCCGCGCGAATGCGTTCGATCAGGCGAATATACTCCTCCGCCGTATGACGCCGGTTCATTGCCTTGAGGACCCGATCCGATCCAGCCTGCACCGGAAGATGCAAATAGGGCATGAGAGCACGCAGGTCGCGATGGGCCTCAATCAACCGATCATCCATGTCACGGGGATGGCTTGTCGTGTAGCGAAGTCGCGCAAGGCCCGGAATTTCCGCCAGCCGATAAAGCAGGTCGCCAAGCCCCCAGGTTGAACCATCCGGTCCTGTTCCATGCCATGCATTGACGTTCTGCCCCAGCAGTGTGATCTCACGGACGCCAGCATCAGCCAGCTGTTTCGCCTCGTCGAGTATCTGCGCCAGTGGACGGGAAACCTCGGAACCGCGGGTATAGGGGACGACGCAGAAGGTGCAGAACTTGTCACATCCCTCCTGCACCGTCAGGAAGGATGTGACGCCGCGCGAGCGGATCACCTTCTTGTCCGGCACCGGCAGGTGTTCGAATTTGTCTTCGACCGCGTAATCGGTATCCACGACACGTTCACCCTGACGCGCGCGCTTGAGAGCTTGCGGCAGGCGGTGGTAGGTCTGCGGACCGATGACGACATCGACTGCGGAGGAGCGGCGCAGAATTTCCTCGCCTTCTGCCTGCGCAACACAGCCGGTGACACCGACCATCAGCTCCCTGCCCTCGGCATTGCGCTCTTTCTTCATGTCGCGCAAACGGCCCAGAGCGGAATAGACCTTGTCGGCCGCCTTTTCGCGGATATGACAGGTGTTCAACAGTACGAGGTCAGCGTCCTCAGCCCTATCGGTTGTGACATAGCCTTCGCTGGCAAGCGCGTCGCCCATACGCACGGAATCGTAGACATTCATCTGACACCCGTAGGTCTTGATGAACACCTTGCGTGTATTGGTGCGGTCAGCGGCCTGAGCCACCGGGTTCGGGATGAGTGTTGTCTGGTCGGTCATGGCGGGTTCTTTACTGCAAGATCGCCCGGAAATGAAGGGTTGTTTCAGCCGGAGCGCGGGTAAAGGCGCTGATTGAGCATGGTGCGCAGGCGCGAGACGACCGATGCGCCGGCAACCTTGCGGTTCGTGTCTGCGCGAAACTCGACAGCCTCACCGAAATCCACGTCGACTTCCAGCGCTTCCGCTTTCAAGACGCCCATAAGGTGGGGAGTAAGCTCTATATCACCGGGCCATGCTGCGATCGGTCGATGATAACGCCCCATGGGCATTCCATAGATACCCGTATAGGCAATGGAAACCGGCTGCACATAGACCACACCATCTGGTGAGGACGCAACGGCGGCACTGGCTGCCCCGAAAAGCGATGATTTGACATCGAGCAGGCGGTTGCCATCGGATGTCGTCCCTTCAGGGAAGAGGACGACGATCTCGCCGCCGCCAAGCCGCGATGCGATCTCGTTCACCTGATCCCCGGCTTTGCGCTTCTGTTCGCGCTCGACAAATATCGTCTTCTGAAGCTTGGCCAGAACGCCGAAAACAGGCCAGTTCGCGACCTCCGACTTGGCCACATAGACAACATCCGCGACAGAGCCGAGAACAAGAATATCTTTCCAGGATGCATGGTTTGCGGCAATCATCAGCGGGCGGCGCGCTTCAAGGCCCCCATGAGTGCGAACATGGATGCCAAGAAGCCGACAGGCCGCCCTATGCCACAAACGTGGCAGGGTCCGTCGCAGGCGCCAGTCGAACTTCAGTCCGAGCAGTTGCACCGGTAGCAAACAGAGTGTGACGATTGCGAGGATGAGAACAATCGCGACGATTCGCAACCAGGCGATCACGTGTCGTCCTTGTCGAGCGGGATTCCGTAAAGTTCGAGGCGATGGCCCACGAGCCGGAAGCCATGCTCGCGCGCTATGCGCTCCTGCAGAGCCTCGATCTCAGCAGAATGAAACTCTATCACCGTGCCGGTCTTCACATCGATCATATGATCATGATGCTCTTCCGGTACCGTTTCGTAGCGCGAGCGGCCATCGCGAAAATCATGCTTCTCGATGATGCCTGCATCCTCGAACAGCTTGACCGTGCGATAGACAGTCGAAATCGAAATGCGCGGATCAATCTTGCTGGAGCGTCGATAAAGCTCCTCAACGTCCGGATGATCATCGGATTGCTGCAGGGTCCGCGCGATCACGCGGCGCTGCTCGGTCATGCGCATGCCCTTTTGAGCACAAAGCTCTTCCAGCGATTTGGTCAAATCGGTCATCGTGTCACGGCCTTGCGCGCTCCCGTCATCGTCAAGGGACTAGCGAAGATCGCGCTTCATGACAAGCGCCGCGGAGCGCGTTCCATCGGCGCTCGCATAATAGGCAGGTCTGCGAGCAACCTGCTCGAAGCCAAGCCTGCGATAAAGGCCGACAGCTGGGTCGTTGGTTTCCTCGACTTCCAGGAACATCTCTTCCGCGCCGCGGTCCACGGCATCGCGAAGCGCCGCCTGCATGAGCCGCCAGCCGAGGCCTGAGCGACCGACTTTTTCGCCAACAGCAATCGTGAGAATTTCCGATTCGCCAGCCGCTTCACGAGCGAGCACGAAACCACCCAACGGCCTGCTAAAGAAAGCATTCGTCTGAATGGCGCAAAAGCCGAAGACACCCGACTGTTCGAGAAGGTTCAGGACTTCCTGCTCACTCCACTGGCGAGCAAAGCGTTGCCCGTGCATTTCCGAAACGGCAGCCGCATCCGCATCCCGCATCGGTACGATGTCGAAAAACGGTTTCCAAGTCAGATAATCTTCAAACATGAAGTCTCGTCAGGCACGAAGCAGAGCAAAACCATCCTGCGGTTTAGCATCCGGCCCGCGCAGGTAAAGAGGTTTTGGCAAATCCACAGCCACGTCGGCCAGTGCCGCCAGTCGGGCGACAGTTGCAATGTCGAACCGATCAGGTTCAACCGTCTTATTTGCATCGTCGAGCAAGGCCGAAGCGGTGCCGGTCACCTTCGCTCCGAAATGGTCGACCCAACGCCTGAGTTGCTCGACATCGATGCTTTGCGGTGAGGTAAGTGGCTTACCATCCACCGCAAAGACCTGCGCATAGATCTCGTCTCGTTTGGCATCCATGGCGGCAATGACGGGATGAGATGAATTTGCATTGAGATGCATTTGCGCGAGCGTGTGTAAGGTCGACACGCCGACCGTCTCCACGCCAAGGGCCAGGCCAAACCCACGGGCAGCGGCAACACCGACACGAATTCCGGTGAAGGAGCCGGGACCAATGGTCACGCCGATACGCTCGATACCACTCAGCGGAACATCGGCGGTGCCCACAGCTTCTTCAACCATGGCCATCAGGCGTTCTGCATGCCCTTTGCCGATCCGCTCGCTCACGACCGAGAGCATTTGCCCCGTCGTGGCATCAAGAACTGCGGCGGAGCAATCCACCCCGGCCGTATCGATTGCCAGAAGCTTCATTGGGGATCAGAGCGCCTCGACGGCCTGAACTTCGGGCACGAAGTGGCGCAGCAGGTTCTGGACACCGTGTTTCAACGTCGCCGTCGAGGACGGGCAACCCGAGCAAGCGCCTTTCATGTTCAGGTAGACAGTTCCTTCACGAAAGCCCTTGAACGTGATGTCGCCGCCATCCTGCGCAACAGCCGGACGAACGCGTGTTTCCAGCAGTTCCTTGATCGTGGCGACTATGGTTTCATCGCCTGCATCGAAGAACTCGCCTTCCTCATCCGTTGCTTCGGCAAAGCTTGCCGAACCACCCATGACCGGCTGGCCGGACATGAAGTGTTCCATGATGGAGCCGAGGATGGCTGGCTTCAGATGCTGCCACTCCTGCGCTTCCTTCGTGACGGTCACGAAATCGTAGCCGAAATAGACGCCCGTAACGCCCGGAATATTGAACAGGCGCGCTGCAAGCGGCGATGCCTGCGCTTCATCGGAAGAGCGGAAATCAGCGGTGCCCTTTTCCATCACCACCTTGCCAGGCAAAAACTTCAGCGTTGCAGGGTTCGGGGTGGCTTCGGTCTGGATGAACATGTCCCGTCTCCTTGGCGGCTTTTTTAGCGCCAGTTTAGAATTCTTCAAAAGAAGATAGTCGCATTCAGCTTTCGCTTCAAGTGCGCCTTTGCTCAACGAGGGTCAAGAGCGATCAGCAGAGTGCGTCGATTTCGTCGTCGCTCAAGGTATCTGGCAAAACCGTTACTGGAATGGGAAAAGCGGCGGTGCGACCGGCAAGAGAAGCGACCAATGGTCCCGGCCCTTCCTTTGCGGAACCCGCAGCCAGAACCAGAATGGCAATGTCCCGGTCTTCTTCGATCGCGGCATTGATCTCTTCAGCCGCATTTCCTTCGCGAATCACGATTTCCGGGTCGATACCAATGGTCTCGCGCACTTTCTGCGCCACCTTTGCCATCACCGCCTCGGCTTCTTCACGCGCCTCCGCACGCATGATTTGTTCGACACCCAGCCATTGCTGAAAATCCCCCTCGGGGATCACATAGAGCATGACCAGAGAGCCATTGGTGTTCTGGGCGCGGCGGCCCGCATAATGTACGGCGCGCTCGCATTCCGGCGTAGCATCGATCACAGCCATGAACTTGCGCCGGTGTCCCTCCAGCCGTGACAGTCGCTTTGAAACCATGCTTCTCCTCCGCAACCTCGACCGATCCTATCGAGATTGCGAAATCTATACGAAAACCGCCAAATGAAAACCCGCCGGTGATGACACCGGCGGGCTCACATGAAACTGATCTTTCCTATCAGCGCAGGAAGCCCACGATGTCGTAAACGTCGTTCATCACCGCTTCGGCGCGGGCGCGGGCGCGCTCACCGCCATCCTTGAGGATTGCGTCGATATGTGAGGTATCCCCAAGCAGACGGCGCATTTCGGCACTGATCGGCGCCAGAACCTGAACGGCCAGATCGGCCAGTGCAGGCTTGAAAACGGAAAATTGCTGACCGCCGAATTCCTGCAGAACATCGGCTTTCGTTCTGTCGGCAAGAGCGGCATAGATGCCGATCAGATTGTCCGCTTCCGGGCGTCCGGCCAAGCCTTCGACTTCCGACGGCAAACCGTCAGGATCCGTCTTTGCCTTGCGGATCTTCTTGAGAATTTCGTCAGCGTCATCCATCAGGTTGATGCGGGACAGGTCGGACGGATCGGACTTCGACATCTTTTTGGTGCCATCGCGTAAGCTCATGACGCGTGGCGCCGGCCCATCGATCAGCGGCTCGACCAGCGGGAAATAGCCATGGATCGGCTCTTCGCCCACCACCATATCGACGCCCTGACCCGTGGTGCGGATGCGCTCCTGGAAGTCGATGTTGAATTTCTGCGCGATATCACGCGCCAGTTCCAGATGCTGCTTCTGGTCGTCGCCGACCGGTACATGGGTCGCGCGGTAAACGAGAATATCTGCAGCCATCAGGCTTGGATAGGCGAGGAGGCCGAGAGATGCGTTTTCGCGGTCTTTGCCAGCCTTGTCCTTGAACTGCGTCATACGGTTCATCCAGCCGATGCGCGCAACGCAATTGAAGATCCAGGCCAGTTCCGCATGCTGCGGTACTGCCGACTGATTGAAAACGATATGCTTTACCGGGTCGATACCGGACGCGATGAAGGCGGCTGCGATCGAACGGATCTGTCCTTTCAGATCCTCGTGCACGAGTTGCGCGGTGATGGCGTGCAGGTCCACGACGCAATAGATGCAGTCGTTGTTCTCCTGAAGCGCCACGAATTTGCGAATGGCGCCGAGATAGTTTCCGAGATGCAGGTTACCGGTCGGTTGTACGCCGGAAAAGACAAGCGGTTTGAAGCTGTTCATATCGTCCTCGATAGGCTGGTGGAGGGCCACAGGCTTTCGGAAACGAGACATCGGAAAGGGTGAAGTCTTTCCGCGTCCCGCCCCTGACGGCCAGGGTTTTCAAGGCGCGCTTGAAGCACGACGCTCGCAGCCGATCAAGAGGGCATCAGGATGCTTGCTGGATCAGATCCCACAATTGCGTTTCCACAGGCAGTCCACGATCAAACCATTTTGCGCGTTGAAAACTTTTTAACGGTTAAGGGATCTTAGCAATTAAGGCAGCGACTTCTCTAATTTGAGCAAATTTGTCCTTATTGACGTCACTTTGAGAAACGAAATGCTCCGCACATTCTTTCGCGGCAGTCCGAGGGCCGCACAGTTACGGAGTTCAAATGCGTTTACTTCTATATGTGGGGCTCAGCCTCGTCATCGCGGCCACATCCGCCATTGCCGGAGAGGGCTCCACAGAGAGCAACGGCGTCAAGAAACGCCGGGCCAATTTGTTCAAGCACGATTACAGCGCGGCGTATACGGTACAAAGAGTCAGCGTCCGGACAGGATGCTTTCCCGAAAAGCTGGAGGCGATCCTCGCTCATATTGCGCAGCAGACGGGTCGCAAGCCCGTCGTCACGTCAGGTCATCGTCCCCGCGCCGGGGCCTCACAGCACAGCCATTGCCTGGCCGCCGACATCCGGGTTCCCGGTGTGTCTGATCGCAAAGTGGTGGCAGCAGCCAGCACCGCGCCCGGAATTGGCGGCATCGGACGCTATTGCAACGGCATCATCCACGTCGATGTCGGGCCAAGGCGTCGCTGGGTCTATTGCTGATCGTCTACCGAAGGAGCAGGCGCCCGCTTTTCACGCTTCAGATTTCGCCGGATCATGCCGAGATCGGCGCCGCCGATCAGGAAGGCAATGCCGAAATAGGTCACCATCGCCAGTCCGATCAGACCGAATAGTGCCGCAAGTTGATGCAACAGTCCGCTTTCCGGAGTCAGCCAAGGCGCAGCATAGGGCATGGCGTAGATCAGTCCCGCGCTCATGATCGCCGTTGCGATCAAAAGCATCAGCACTCGCCGCGCAAACGACCACTCCCAAGTCAGATCGCCGCGCTTCCACAGCGTGAAGAACAGCAGGCAGGTGTTGATCCAGCCTGCAGCAGCTTCAGCAGTGGCAATGCCCCTTTCCGCGATTAACGGAAACAGGCTTATGGCGAGCGCGGAGTTGACCACGACCGAAACGATGGTGAAACGCATCGGCGTCTTGGTATCTTCGCGTGCGTAAAAGCCCGGCTGCAGCGCCTTGATCATGACAAAGCCCGGCAGACCAAGACCGTAAATGGCGAGGATAGACGCAACGACAGCGGTATTATCAGCGCTGAAGGCTCCACGTTCGTAGAGAACGCGAATGATGGCTTCGGACAGGATCCAGATGCCTGCAGCGGCGGGGAGCGTCAGAAACAGCACGAATTCCAGAGAGCGGTTCTGGATGTTCGATGCCTCCTTCATGTGCCCGCCCTTAAGGGCACGTGCCAGTTCCGGCAGAAGCACGACACCGACAGCCACGCCTACCACACCCAGCGGCAGCTGGTAGATGCGGTCGGCATATTGGAGCGCCGCGATGGCGCCTTCCTTGCCGGACGCAATAGCCTGCCCGATAATCTGGTTGATCTGCGTAATCCCGCCTGTCACTGCAGCCGGAACAGCCAGAACCAACAGGCGCTTGACGTTCGGCGTCATTTTCGGTCGGCGGAAACCGATACGGATGTCCGCATGGCGTACGCCGAAATAGACAATGACAAGCTGGACGACCCCTGCCGCGAGCACGCTCCAGGACAGGTACCAGCCTGTCGTCAGCGGATCGGCACCGGTCCACAGCGCATACAAGAGCGCGCCGATCATGATGACGTTCAGGAAGACCGGCGCAATGGCTGCCGCGAAGAAATGATGAAGTGAGTTCAGCATGCCGCTCATCATGGCCGTCAGCGACATGCACATGAGGTAGGGGAACATGACGATCGCCATGCGCACCGTGAGTGCTGTCTTTTCCGGATCGTCCGCAAAGCCCGGCGCTATGATCCAGCGCACCAGAAGCGGCATGGAAAGCTGCATGCCGATGGTAATAACCAGCAGCGCCGTGAAGAGGACCCCGAAGACTTCTTCCGAAAAGCGCTTGGCACCCTCGACGCCATTCGCCTCTATTTCCTTGGAAAACAACGGTACGAAGGCGGCATTGAAGGCACCTTCGGCAAAGAGACGGCGAAAGAGGTTTGGAAAACGGAAGGCCGCATAGAAGATGTCCGCCATCGGGCCTGTCCCAAGGGCCGCGGCCATCAGCGTCTCACGCGCAAAGCCGAACAGGCGGCTGCCGAGCGTTGCGCCGCCAACGGTCGCGAACTTCTTGACGAGGCTCATGCGTCTGCCCGAGATTTGCGCGGTGGATTGCCTGCCCGCACCGCAACCGGATCCGGCGCAATGATACCCGATGGCATGCCTCGACGAAGCTCATCCTCCTGCTCGGTCAACACCGTTTTCAGGCGCTGGACGATTGTGCCCTGCCTGTTTTCATTGGTGATTTTCGACCCGACCAGATCCGTCACATAAAAAGTATCGATGACCTTTTCGCCGAAGGTGGTAATGCGCGCAGAATGGATATCGAGCGAAAGATCGGCAAGGACGACTGTGATATCGGCAAGGAGACCGGTGCGATCCAGTCCCTCCACCTCGATTACCGTGAACTTGTTCGACAAGGTGTTCGAGATCGTAACAGACGGGTGAACTGTGAAGGTCTTGTTCTTCTTCTTGGCTTTTGCCCTTGTTGCGATCACTTCCGGCAAGCGCTTCTTGCCGGACAGAACGTCCTCGATCATTCGGCAGACGGTCTTGGCGCGTCGAAGTTCATCCTCATCATCCGGGAATTCGCGGTTGATGAGGATGGTATCCAGAGCACGGCCATCGGTCGTTGTGTAGATCTGCGCATCCGCAATGTTGGAGCCCGCAGCAGCGCAGGCGCCTGCGATGATCGACAAGAGGCGCGGATGGTCAGGCGCCAGAACCGTGATTTCCGTAATCGCTCGAAAACTATCGGTGCGCACCATAGTCGCCAGCGCCTGCCCGCCTTTATCCGCATCACGAATAAACTGCGCATGCCGCAACTGGTCTTCGAGCGCGACGGACAGGAGGTAGGGCTGGTAATGTAGCTTTGAATAGGTCTTGCGGTCCTTCTGGCTCCAGGAACCCAGAGCATTGGCCAGAGCCTCTTCCGCTGCCTTGGCACGCTCCTTGCGGGAGACCTCCGAGAAGCCGCCGGACAGCAGGAGCTCCGTCTCATAATACAGCGTGCGCAGCAACTGGCCTTTCCAGCCGTTCCACACACCCGGCCCAACAGCGCGGATATCGCAGATCGTCAGGACCAGCAGCGCCTTCAGTCGGTCCAATGATTGCACCTTGTCGGCGAAGTCCGTCACGGTCTTGCGATCATGCAGGTCGCGGGTCTGGGCAACCATGGACATCAGAAGGTGCTGGTCGATGAGCCAGGCAACAAGTTCCACCTGCTTCGGCTTCAAACCAAAACGCGGGCCGAGTTTGCGGGCAACACGCGCCCCGGCAATGGAGTGATCCTCCTGCCTGCCCTTAGCGATGTCGTGTAGAAGCACGGCAACATAGAGCGCCTCGCGCTCCTCGATTGAGGGCATCAGCTTGTTGGCAAGCGGATGCTCTTCGGCAAAGCGCCCCTTGTCGATATCGGAAAGGGCTTCGACAGCGCGGATCAGATGCTCATCCACTGTGTAATGGTGGTACATGCTGAACTGCATCATCGCGACAATCTTGCCGAACTCAGGAATGAAGCGCCCCAGAACACCAGATTCGTTCATGCGCCTGAGCGTCAAGGCCGGTTCAAGCCGTGATGTGAGGACCGAGAGAAACAGCCGATTGGCTTCGGCATCCTCACGCAATCTGTCATCGATCAGATGCAGGCTGCGCGTAATCGCCTGAAGCGCATCCGGATGATATTCAAGACCATGGAGATCGGCCACATGAAACAGGCGGATGATGCTGACCGGGTCTCGCTTGAAGACCTCGGGATCTGCCAGTGCGATCCGGCCGCGATCTTCCACGAATTCCGAGCTTCCGGGAAGCCTGCGCACGCGACGGCGGAAACGCCCGATCACGCCGGTGAGACCGGGGGCAGGCTTGGCCTGTTCTTCTTCAAGCGCGGCGCACAGGATGCGCGTCAGATCCCCCACATCCTTCGTGACAAGGAAGTAGTGCTTCATGAAGCGTTCGACGGCCGATAGATTAGGCCGGTTATGATAGCCAAGATTGGCTGCGATCTCGCGCTGAATATCAAAAGAAAGGCGTTCCTCTGCCTTCCCCGTGACGAAATGCATCTGGCAGCGTACGGCCCAGAGAAAATCTTCTGCCTTCTGGAAGAGGCGCCATTCACGGCGAGACAGGACGCCGAGCTTCACAAGCTGGGCAGTGTCCCGAACACGGTAATGATACTTGGTAATCCAGAACAGGGTCTGGATATCGCGAAGCCCGCCCTTGCCTTCCTTGACGTTCGGTTCAACCAGGTAGCGCGTATCGCCAGCCTTCTGGTGCCGCTGGTCGCGCTCGCCGAGCTTTGCTGCGATGAAGTCTTCGGCGCCATGACCGACGATTTCGCTATCGAAGCGATGCTGCAGTTCTTCGGACAAAAGCTTGCGACCGCAGATGAACCGCATCTCCAGCACGGCGGTGCGGATCGTCATGTCCTGCTTGGACAGTGCGATGCACTCATCGACGGTGCGGGTGGCGTGGCCTACCTTGAAACCGAGATCCCACAGAACGTAGAGCAGGAACTCGATCGCCTTTCGCATTTCGTCTGTATTCTTGGCAGGCAACAGGAAGAGCAGGTCGATATCCGACCCTGGCGCCAGCGTGCCGCGGCCATAGCCACCAACTGCAGTTACTGAAACCTGCGCCGCAGCTGTTGGGTAAAGCTTGGCGGTTACGGTTTCGAAGATAATGGTGATCAACTGATCCTGAACGTAAGAAATACGCTCTGCGCAGTTCAGGCCGCTGCCATCCTCGGCCAGAAGCTCTCTGGCCCGGTCACGGCTTTCATTGCTTGCCTTGCGAAAAACGGGCAGCAAGGCTGCTCGCATTTCCAGGATCTTGTCGGCCCCTCGTTCCAGAACCGCCTCGCAGTCCCTTCTCAATTGAGCTACATCCAGAAGTCCGGAAAATTCTATCTCGTGTCTTGCCATGTTATCCCGCCGGGTGCCGCACCCTGCGCTACAGCCTCAACCGCATCATGTCGATACCGGATTGAGACGTAACGCCTCATTGCGGCACAGTGGTGCGGCAGTGTTGCCAGAGCGTTTCAGTCCTGCGGATAGATTTCACATCCGGACCGATTTTCCAATCCTTGGTTTCTCATGTCTTACTGATTGACGAAGCACGCAGCTTCGAGCGCCACTCGCTGGGGCTCATTCCCATGAGCCGACGAAACTCGCGATTGAAGTTGGACTTCGTCGCGAAACCGGCGTCAAGCATGATCGTCGTCAACGGCTGATCTGTCTCTTGCAGCAACCGACACACTTCTCGTATCCGGCGATTGTTGACGAATTGCGATACGTTGAGACCCGTCGCACGATTGATTGCTGCCGAGACATCCCTTGCCGGTGCACCAACGCGGCGCGCCAGCTTGGCAAGGCTTAAGTCCTCCTGCCGGTAGAGATCCTTGGCATCCAGAGCCTCTTGGATACGAAGCAGGAAAGCCTGATCCTGGTCGGACGCTGAGAACTTTGTCGGCTCCGGAATGACGGGGTCCCGACCAAAGAGATCGGGGTATCCGATGTAAAGTGTGACAGTCGCCAGCACGAACAAGTTCATGGCTGTCACCACCATGGGGACAGCCTCATTGCCGTTTAACAATGTAAAGATTGCAAGGCCCGCATCACTTGCGCCAAAAAACAATAGCAGGACAGCGCAGAGCCTTGCTGCGCGCAGGGCCGGCAGCATGCGCTGCAAGGGCGCTTCAGCCAGGGCATCCGGGGCATTGAGCGTAAAGCGATAGAGCAACACGCCATAGGTCCCGAAGGTGGTCATCAGCAGCGCATCCGTCAGTTGCGGAAGGAACGCGACGGCCATGGCTGCCGCGAGGAAGGGCAATATATGCATCCAAGCTCGCGCGACAGGCACTGCGGCCAGTGCGCGAAAGGCAAGGTATGCAAGCGGCGGCATGGCAGCAGCCGTTACCGGCTGAATTAGATGCAACCAGTCTACTCCGTAGCCGAAACGAAGGCCGATAATGATGCCCTGCAATGCATAGGCGACAAGGAAAATGGTGAAATAGCGCTTGGAACCCGGCGTCTCAACGCCTTTCAGATTCCGATACAGCGTGAGCGCGAAGACCAATCCAACGATGAATGGCAACGGAATGGAAAGCACGGCAACGCCTCAGCAATCTCTTTGAACCAGGGCGGCCTTATCATGAATTGAGAACCGCCGTCACGGCACTCACCTTAGGCTCCCAACTGTTTTCGCAGCGCATAAAGCGCATCCAGCGCCTCGCGCGGTGTCATATCGTCTGGATTGATGGCCTTCAGTGCCTCTTCCAGCTTCGAGGGGCCGCGCTTTTCCTGCTCCTTGCGTACCGCCACCTGAAACAGCGGCAAATCATCGATCAACTGGTTGGCCGGGTTCTTGCGGTCAGCATCCTCAAGCTTGTTCAAAACATCTCTGGCGCGCGCCACAACAGACTCCGGCAGACCTGCGAGTTTGGCCACCTGAATTCCATAGGATCGATCCGCTGCACCTGGCCCCACCTCGTGCAGGAAAATGACATCGCCATCCCATTCCTTCACCTTCATGGTGGCGTTAGAGAGGCGGTTGAGCTTTTCGGACAACACCGTCAACTCATGGAAATGGGTTGCAAACAGCCCGCGGCAACGGTTGGCCTCATGCAGGTGCTCGACGGCTGCCCAGGCAATGGAGAGACCATCGAACGTTGCCGTGCCTCGCCCGATTTCATCGAGAATGACAAGGCTACGATCCGTCGCCTGATTCAGAATCGCTGCCGTCTCGACCATTTCCACCATAAAAGTGGATCGGCCACGCGCCAGATCGTCAGATGCGCCGACGCGGGAAAACAGGCGATCGACGACACCGATCTGGGCCTTGGTGGCGGGCACGAAGGAACCCATCTGGGCGAGAATGGCGATGACAGCGTTCTGTCGCAGGAAGGTCGATTTGCCGCCCATGTTGGGGCCAGTCAGCAACCAGAGAGCACCGAATCCGCCTGTTTTCTGGGGCGAAAGATCGCAATCATTAGCGATGAACGAGCCAGAAGACTGGCGGCGCAGCGCCTGCTCGACCACCGGATGGCGTCCACCGATAATGCAAAACTGGCGGGAGGCATCCACCTCTGGTCGGCAATAGTTCCATTCCTCCGCCAGAAGCCCAAGAGCTGCCGCGACATCGACGACAGACAGCGCCCGTGCTCCCGCCTTGATGACTTCGGCATGGGCAAGCACCATAGCCGTCAGGCGATCGAAGGCTTCCAGTTCTATGGTCAGCGCCCGATCCGCCGCATTGGCAATGCGGCTTTCCAGATCGGCCAATTCCGTCGTCGTGAAACGCATGGCGTTTGCCATGGTCTGGCGATGAATGAAACGGGCCTTGGCTTCAGGCGTATCGGTCATTGGTCCGGCATTGCCCGCCGTGACCTCAATAAAGTAGCCCAGCACATTGTTGTGCTTGATCTTGAGTGACTTGATGCCGGTTTCTTCGGCATAGTGCAGTTGCAGTCCCGCTATGACGCGACGTGACTGGTCGCGTAGCGCCCTCACCTCATCCAGTTCGCCATGGGCGCCGTCGCGCACAAACCCGCCATCGCGCTTTAAAAGCGGCAGGTCATCGCCCAGCACACGATCCATCTCGTCTTCCACAAAACGGGGAAGTGCTGACAGATCCTTGAGCGCCGTAGAAAGCTCCTCCGGCAACAATGCTCGCCCGAGAAAATCAGCCACCTGACGAGCGGCCGCCAAGCCTTGGCGGATTGCACCGAGATCCCTCGGGCCGCCACGATCCAGCGCAAGGCGAGAGAGCGCACGCGGCATATCCGGCACATGCTTCAGCGAGGTGCGAAGATCTCCACAAAGAGATGGCTCGTCGATCAGAAAGGCGACGCTATCGAGGCGTCGATTGATCTCGTCCGGGTCGGTCAGCGGCGACATCAACCGCTCCGCCAGAAGGCGCGCACCGCCGCCGGTGACCGTACGGTCGATGGCTTTCAGAAGCGAGCCGTCGCGATCTCCCGCCAAGGTGCGGGTAAGCTCCAGATTGGCACGGGTTGCTGGGTCAATAAAGAGCGTGGAGGCGCCGCTTTCCCGCTCGGGCGGGTTGAGGGGCGGGCGTTCGGCAATCTGCGTCTTCTCCACATAGGCCACAGCGGCGGCGGCAGCAGCGAGTTCAGCCCGCGAGAAAGTGCCGAAACCATCCAGCGTGCCGACACCGAAATAGCGCGTAATGCGGCCTTCCGCCGTGGCACTGTCGAAGAGGACCGCCGGTTGCGGCACGACAACCCTTCCCAGCACATCGAAGGTGGGCTTCAATTCTTCGTCGTGGAAAACGCTGTCGGCGACGATCAATTCGCGCGGTTCAATACGCAGAATGTCTGCCAGAAGCCTGAGCTGCGTCGTTTCCGCCAACCGGAAAACGCCGGTGGAGATATCGATCCAGGCAAGCGCCAGCTGTGCCTCCGAACCGCCCTTGATGCGGGCGAGCGCCATCAAATAATTGGATTCAGACGGAGAAAGCAGCTTGTCTTCCGTCAGCGTGCCGGGGGTGACCAGACGCACGACATCGCGCTTGACGACAGACTTGGAACCCCGCTTCTTGGCTTCCGCCGGGTCTTCCACCTGCTCGCAAACCGCCACTCGAAAGCCGAGCGCGATCAGTTTCTGCAGGTAATCATCCGCCGCATGGATGGGCACGCCGCACATGGGGATATCCTGACCCAGATGCTGGCCACGCTTGGTGAGCGTAATTCCCAGAGCGCGCGAGGCTTCGACCGCGTCTTCAAAGAACAGCTCGTAGAAATCGCCCATGCGATAGAACAGCAGCGAATCCGGGTTATTCGCCTTGATCTCGATATATTGCTCCATCATGGGCGTTGCGGAAGCACGGCTTTCCGGAGAGGCAAGCTCAGTTGTATTCAGCACGTCTGAAGTGAAGGTCAGCAAGATCGTCCAGCCATTTTTTGTTGCGCAGGCTAATCCGTAACTCTATCGATTATGACCGCGGGAACACAATATCGCGCATCCGAAACAGAACGGATGCCCACAGGATGCTGGAGGAAACATGGCGCCCAAGGAAAATCATCCCAAGAATGGTGGGAAACGCTCCCGTCCGAGCGTGACCGAAAAGGAGGCGCTTGATTTTCACTCGGAAGGCCGCCCTGGCAAACTCGAGATCGTTCCGACAAAGCCAATGGCGACGCAGCGGGATCTGTCCCTCGCCTACTCACCGGGCGTGGCGGTTCCGGTCAAGGCAATCGCTGCCGATCCGGCAGCAGCCTACGACTATACCACGCGCGGCAACATGGTGGCCGTCATCTCCAACGGTACGGCGATCCTTGGTCTTGGCAATCTGGGTGCATTGGCCTCGAAGCCGGTGATGGAAGGCAAATCCGTTCTCTTCAAGCGCTTCGCCGATGTCGATTCCATTGACCTGGAAGTCGATACGGAAAACGTCGACGAATTCATCAATTGCGTTCGCTATCTCGGCCCCTCGTTCGGCGGCATCAACCTTGAGGATATCAAGGCACCGGAATGCTTCATCATCGAGAGCCGCCTGCGCGAGCTTATGGATATTCCGGTTTTCCACGACGATCAGCACGGCACGGCGATCATCGCCGCCGCTGGCCTGATCAATGCGCTGGAACTGACAGGTCGCGACCTGAAGACCACGAAGCTCGTGTGCAACGGCGCGGGTGCGGCGGCAATCGCCTGCATCGAACTCATCAAATCCATGGGCTTCAACCCAGAGAACATTATTCTCTGCGATACGAAGGGCGTGATCTATCAGGGTCGTACCGAGGGTATGAACCAATGGAAGAGCGCACATGCGGTGAAAACCGACCGGCGCACGCTGGAAGAAGCCATGAAAGGCGCCGATGTGGTTTTCGGTCTGTCCCAGAAGGGTGCCTTCACCGAAGAGATGATCCGGTCCATGGCCGACCGACCGATCATTTTCGCCATGGCAAACCCGGACCCGGAAATCACGCCGGAAGAAGTGGCCCGTATTCGCGACGACGCCATCATGGCGACCGGTCGCTCCGACTACCCGAACCAGGTGAATAACGTACTTGGCTTTCCCTACATCTTCCGCGGCGCGCTGGATGTTCGTGCACGTCAAATCAACGATGCGATGAAGATCGCGGCGGCAGAAGCGCTTGCAAACCTTGCCCGAGAAGACGTGCCGGACGACGTGGCTGCCGCTTATCAGGGCATTCGCCCACGCTTCGGATCCCAATACATCATTCCTGTACCCTTCGATCCCCGCCTGATTTCCGCCATCCCGGTTGCGGTTGCCAAGGCTGCGATTGAAAGCGGCGTGGCCCGCCGCGTGATCGAGGATCTGGATGCTTATGGCCGGGAGCTTTCGGCCCGCCGCGATCCGATTGCCGCGACCACGCAGAACATCTACGCGCAGGTGCGCCGCAGCCCCAAGCGGGTGGTCTTCGCAGAGGCTGAAGAAGAGCAGGTCATGCGTGCTGCCGTGTCCTTCATCAATCAGGGGCTCGGCACCGCCATCTTACTCGGGCGCGACGATGTGATCCGCTCGACGGCAGAGCGCGCCGGCATCGAGCTTGACCGTCCCGGCATCGAAATCGTGAACGCCCGTATTTCAAACCGCGTCGAGGCCTATATTGATTACCTTTATGCCCGACTGCAGCGCGAGGGCTATCTGCAGCGTGACGTACAGCGCCTGATCCACAATGACCGAAACCACTTCGCTGCGTGCATGGTGGCACTTGGTGATGCGGATGCCATGGTGACGGGAACGACGCGAAACTATGCGACGGCCCTCTCCGATGTGCGGCGGTGTATCGATCCGAAGCCGGGCCACAAGGTGATTGGCGTTTCGATCGTGGTTTCGCGCGGGCGAACCGTTTTCGTGGCGGATACCGCCGTTCACGACATGCCAAGCGCGCAGGATCTCGCGGATATTGCCTGCGAGGCCGCCCGTCTGGCACGGCGGATGGGCTACGAACCACGCGTTGCGATGCTTGCCTATTCTACCTTCGGGCAGCCCAGGGGAGAACGTTCCGAGCGTGTGCGTGAGGCCGTGGCGATCCTCGATCAGCGGCGTGTGAATTTCGAGTATGATGGAGAAATGGCAGCAGACGTCGCTCTCAACGCAGCCCGGATGGAGCAATACCCCTTTAACCGGCTATCCGGCACCGCCAATGTTCTGGTCATGCCCGCCATTCACTCGGCATCCATATCCACGCGCATGCTGGAAGAACTGGGCGGCTCGACGCTCATCGGGCCACTCCTCGTCGGGCTCGACAAGTCGGTTCAGATCACATCCATGGGTGCGAAGGATGCCGATATCGTCAACATGGCGGCCATCGCAGCCTACAATGCAGGCAGCTGAATGAGAAAGCCCGGCGGAAACACTCCGCCGGGCTTTCATGCCAATATTCTTGTGATCAGCCGCCGAAGCGACCAGCATCGGCACCGTAGTAGTTGATATAGCGACCGGAGATCGATTCGATCGGCAGGACAATCAGCACATCCGTTGTGTTGAATGCCTCATCAACAACAGCGCCATTGCCAACCATGGCACCCAATCTCAGATAACCCTTGATCAAGGGCGGCATGGACATCAGCGCATGCTTCGCGTTGATCGCTTCCTGCGGCATCAAATCCATGGTGTTGAACAGTTCTTCACGGGCGGACACTGCCCATTCGCCTTTGGCACCAACAGAATGATGCAGAAATGACAAGGCCAGTGCATGGCTTTCCGGGCTGGTGCCGGGAAAGGATGCGCAGCCGAACATAGCATGGATGCTGTGTCGCAGAGCATAGGCCCAATTGCCCTGCCATAGAAGTTCTACAGTACGCTTGGTGCGGTAATGCGGCAAGACGCAGGAGCGACCGAGCTCCATGAAACGCTTGCTCGGGTGACGTGCAAGAAGCGGAGCAATCTCATACTCGCTCGCAGAATAGAACCCACCATTGGCAAGGGCTACATCCTGCCGCAGAAGGCGATACGTGCCAACGATCTGCTCCTCCGGCTCACCGGTCAGGGCCGTATCGACGACGAGAAGATGGTCGCAAAAATCATCGTAGATATCGAAATCACGCTTGAGATTCATTGCTTCCGGAGAAAGGGTCGCGCCCATCTCTTCGACGAAGACCCTGTAACGGATAGATTGTGCTGCCTGGATTTCCTGAGAATTGCGCGCAAGCCGTGTTTCCATGCTGCCAATACGGCCAAACACATCCGCAGGCAGCAGCGACGTTGCAGGCTTCATAGCCGTTGCAGGTGCGACTTCACGATTGAGCAGATCGATACTCATATTTCCCCGTTCCAGCAGCTGGAGCCAATCCCGAACTCCATAAAGCACCCTTCTGCGACAGGAAAGTGACATAACTAATTGTAGATATAATGGATCATGCACACCATAAAGTGGCATTCACCGTTGACCATCCTAGATCGGCTTGCGTCCGGTACGTCGCAGTACGGTATCGATTTCCGCGAGCAGACGCCGTGGGTCAATCGGCTTTTGCAAAACACAACTTGCACCACTCGCGATCACGCGCTCACAAATCAGCGGATCCGTCTCGCCAGAAAGCACGAGAACAGGCGCGTGTTCGCCATTGGATGCTGCTCGTTTCCCAATGAGGGGCAGAACATCGGCAAGATCCCCACCCGGCATATGCAGATCGGAAATGATGAGGTCGGTATGCCTGTCCATAAGCGCGGCCTGCCGCAGTCCCTCCAGATCTGTGACATGGTGCACGATGCAGCCCGCCTTGCGCAGGATTGCCCCTACCATCATGGCAGACACCGGGTCATCCTCCGCCAGCAGCACGGACAATCCGGTCTCCAAACGCTTGCCTTCCGTAGACGGCACCACTTCAACGCTCATTCGCCCAGCCATACCGCCAAGGCGACCGCGAAGGACATCGACCAGCGACTGCTCGCGCAACGGGCGGATCAACCAGGCGTCGTAGGCATCCCAGCGCTGACTGCTGCGTTCCTCCGGGCTGACGAGAAGGATACGCCGAATTTTCTGGGCAACGGGGCCGAGAAGATCAACTCCAGGCACGCGATGGTCGACGATCATATCGGTAAAGGCGAGGTTCTTGCGCGTGAGATTGGCGATTGTCCATTCGGCTTCTTCGGCGGATGCCGCATGTCGGCACCGACCGCCAAGGGTCTCTATGGTCGAAATGATTGCCTGGGCTGCTGGGCCGTCCGGCGCCAGAAGAAGCACATGCGATGACCGAAGCAGCAACATGCGATCATTACCACCAGCATTCATGTCCGCCGAAATGGCGGGCAGCTCGATCGTGAACGTGGTGCCCACACCCTCCTCGCTCTCAACCGACAAGCGACCGCCGAATTCGCGAAGGATGCGCGATGAGATCGACAGACCGAGACCGGTGCCGCCGCTCCGCTCTGCTGCGGTTCCCACCTGTTCGAATTCCTCGAAGATTCTCGCGCGCGCTTCAGCAGACATACCGGGGCCAGTGTCTGCGACAGTAATGATCATTGCGCGACCATTCAGGCGGACACGGACGAGAACGCCGCCGACCTTCGTGAATTTGACTGCGTTGCCGATGACATTGAACAGGACCTGTCGCAGGCGCGCCGGATCGAAATCCATGAGGTTGGGCACATCGAAGGCGACGGTTGCGCCCAGCTCAATGCCTTTCTGATGCGCGCGTGGCGCAAGCATCTCGACAACGCTTTCCAGAAGCTGCCGGATGTTTTCAGCTCGGCTGTTGAGACGAAACCGACCCGCTTCGATCGTCGAGAAGTCAAGAAGATCGTCAACCAGCTGCGCAAGGGCAGAACCGGCCTGGGAAATGCCCGCAATATAGTTTCTCTGTTCCGGGGTAAGTCCCGTCTGCTGGAGCAGATGGCTCATACCGAGAATACCATTCAGGGGCGTCCGCAATTCGTGAACGACGGTCGCCAGTTGCCGACTTTTTGCACGGCTTGCTTCTTCCGCATGAAGACGTGCCTCTTCGCGGGCTTGTTCAAGACGGAGGTCCTCCGTCACATCCCGCGCAGTTCCGAACACAAGATACTCCCCGCTGACGGAATCGCGGACAAGCACATCCTGCCAGCTCAAAACACGTACTTCGTGCTGTATGGATATCTCGATGTCGCGCGGGGAAGCCAGAGGCTGCTCGGACAGTGGCAAGCCCAGATCTTCAAGCGTACGACCTTCCGGCGCCTCGGCGCCGAGAATCTTTAGGAACGTGCTGTTCGCTGCCAGCACGACACCGTCGATACTGCGAACAACTGCGAGCGCAGACAGAAGCTCCTGGCTTTCCAGGAAGGCGCGCGGACCGGCGTCTACGAAATCCTGATCGCCAGGTTGCCCAGCCTGCGGCAACAAGCCATCCTCCCCGGCCGGTTTTGCCCGACTGAAGGTTGATCGCAGTCTCTCATGAAGGTCGGCGAGGTTGCGCATTGGCGGCACCTTATCACGCGATTACTTCCGATAGATTTACGATTACGAGGATCGAACCGCTCAATTCGCCTTTTTGCGACTGTGCAAAAGCTCGTCCAGGATCACGCAACCTGCCCCCACTGTAATGAAGCTGTCTGCGAGATTGAAGACTGCAAATGACCATGTCTCGGTATAGAACAGAATATAGTCGACGACATGTCCGTAAATGAAACGGTCCATGATGTTCCCGATCGCGCCGGCGATGATCAACGCAAAGCCGGTATGAGCGAAAAATCGATCACTCGGTGTTCGCCGCCAAAGCCAGATCACAAAGGCCACGATGCCAAGCCGCATGGTGACGATGAACCAGCCATCGAGATGATCCAGCATCGAAAACGCCACACCCAGATTGTAGGTGCGATAGAGAGCCAGATGAGGAATGACATGCACGGCCTGCTGCAAGGGCAGATAGGCTTCAACGGCGATCTTTATGATCTGGTCGGCCAGAACCGCCAGAATGATGAAGGCAAAGATCGGTGCCGGACGCGAGAAAAGGGTCGGTTTCAGGTCCGCTACAGTCATCGTGCCTCCAGGCTCAGAAAGGTTCGGCGCGCTTCGTACAGCATGACCGCTGTTGCCACAGCGAGGTTGAGCGAATCGGCCCGACCTGCCTGCGGGATGCGTGCAAGCCGGTCGGCCGCCTTTGCCAATGGCTCGGGAAGACCGCTCTGCTCATTCCCCATCAACAGAATGGTCGGCTTTTTCGCATAATCTATGGTGCGGTAGTCGACAGAGCCGGCCAGGTGAGTGGCCACGATCTGACCACCTGACTGTTTTGCCCAGCCCACGAATTCGTCCGCACTTGCGCGATAGACCGGCATGGCAAAGACAGATCCCATCGTGGCGCGGACCGTTTCCAGCGAGAATGGATCCGTGCAGTCACCGACGAGGATAACGCCAGATGCACCGGCCGCATCGGCGGTGCGAATGATGGTCCCCAGATTGCCGGGGTCGCGCACGCGATCGAGGGCAACGAAGGTCTGCCCTTTTTCAAGCGACAGATGACCCAGGTTTTTCCACTGCTGCTCGAAGACGCCAACCACCATTTGCGGATTGTCGCGCCGCGTAATGCTGGACAGGACCTTCTCGCTGACCTCCAGAACCAGACCGCCACGCGCAACCGTTCTAGCTGCAACCTGTTCGACCAGCGGCTTTCCCTTCGCAGCCTTCGCATACACCAGGGTACGGATTTCCCATCCCAGCTCGACCGCATCAATGATCAGCTTGAGGCCTTCAGCCAAAAAGGTTCCGCTTTCTTCACGCTCCTTTTTGGAGGTCAGTCCCTTGATATCCTTGACGATCGGGTTCGTCAGGCTGGTGACTTCCTTGACCTGACCGACACGCCGCGCGCCGGGCTTACGATATTCATCACTCATTGACGCACCCACCGGCTAAACAAGGACGTAGACAAGGCCCGAGCCGGTTCTTTCCCATTAAGACCCGCCTCACGAATGACAAGCTCTCCCGATTCCACCGCGCCGCCTGCGCCGCGCATCGTTTCGCGCATCAATTCATGGATGGAATAGAAACTGGCGCGGATGGAGTAGGCCGTCAGCACAAGTCCGATTGCCTTCGGCGACAGAATTTCACGGCAGACATCCAGCATCAGCGGCAATTGCTCGAACAGATGAAAAACCTCGCCATTGGGACCACGGCCGAATTTCGGCGGGTCAGCGAGGATGATGTCATAATGATTGCCGCGACGCTCCTCACGAAGGATGAACTTCATGGCATCCTCGCAGATCCAGCGGATCGGCGCACGTTCCAGCCGGGCCAGCGCCTGGTTTTCCCGCGCCCAGCCGATTGCCTTCTTCGAGGCATCGACATGCGTCACTTCGGCGCCGGCAGCAGCGGCAACCAGAGAGGCGACGCCGGTATAACCGAAAAGGTTCAGGACCTTAATGGGGCGATCCGCCTTTTCCGCCTGCTCCTTGACCCAGGACCAGTGAACGATCTGTTCCGGAAAGACCCCGACGTGACGGAATGACGTGAAGCGACCGAGAAAATCGACGTCCAGGAGAGACATCGGCCATGTTTCACCCAGGGCCGCCTTTGGAAATCGCCAGCGTCCCATGCCGTCTTCGTCGGTATCCCCGGTAAAGACGGCGTCGACATTCTCCCAGACATTCACCGAAAGGCCAGGCTGCCAAAGCGCCTGTGCTTCCGGTCGAACGATCCGGTAAGGGCCATATTGTTCCAGCTTGAGACCCGCTCCACTATCGATCAGGTAAAAGTCCCCCGCCCCGGTGGATTCCAGAATGACCGGCACGCGCTCGCGGGGCAGTTCGCCTTTGCGCTTGATGAGCGGACGCGTTTCGGCCACCGGAACGGCAACGCCTTCAGGTTTTACATTGTCCCGCTGAGCCTTGCGTTGCGGATGATCAGCCCTTGCCGACTTCGATGCCGGCGATCCTCCGGCCCCAGGCTTCACGCCCGATGTCCGTTTTTGCCCGCGGTCTTGCGAATTCTTCTGCGTGGACCGATCCGGTCGCTGCGGTTTCTTGTTCAAGAGAGGTCTTCCGCTGTGATCAAACTGTTTGCGCAGCAAATAGCATCGGCATTGCTCTTGGCAAAGCGCTTTCCCTTCTGCGACAAAGGAAGCTAATATGAGTGTGTTGGATGCTGGCTTGGGAGGGTCGCATGGAGATCAGTGGAGAAGAACGTATTGCTGCACCGCGTGACATCGTGTGGGCTGCTCTCAACAATCCAGATATCCTTCGCCAATGCATTCCAGGTTGCCAAACCCTGGAGCAGAAATCACCAACCGAACTGGCGGCCACCGTGAAACTGAAGATCGGCCCCGTTTCTGCCAGCTTCAACGGTGAGGTCACGCTGTCCGACATCAACGCACCTGAGAGCTATCGCATTTCCGGCGAAGGCAAAGGTGGGATCGCCGGGTTTGCGAAGGGCCATGCCGATGTTGTGCTGGAAGAGGACGGTGTAGATACGATCCTGCGCTACAAGGCAGATGCGCAGGTCGGCGGCAAGCTTGCGCAACTGGGATCGCGACTGATCGGGTCGACATCCCAGAAACTTGCGCAGCAATTCTTTGCAGACTTCAACGCGGTGTTGACGACACCGGCGGAAACCAGTCTGTAACTGCTCACATCCTGGAGCCGGGCAAAGCGACAGCGTTTGTTGAAGGTTTCGCAGGTGCAGAACCTGTCTGCTTTTCTCGAGCGATGGCGGCTCGCGCCTCCAGCCGGGCCTGCTTGCGGTACTTGCCTTGTGCAAACCATGTACCGACAGCGCCGATCAGCATGCCCACCAGCAAAGCCAGAAAGAGCATGAGGAAAAGCGGACCCGTCACAGAGAGAACCGTATCGGAAGGCTGAAACGGGTTAAGCGCCAGCCGTACCGGCTCGCGATTGGCGACGCAGAGCACGATCAGCATGATGGCCAGCGGCACAAAAATCACGAGGCTGACGATCTTGCGGACTCGGTTCATGACGTGCTCCCGATAACGTGCCTGGACTAAGGGTTGCTGCCTTGATGACGTGATTTTCGCCCTGCTCAAGGAGGGTTGAGACGGTTCGATTTGCACCGCCTCTTCGAGACCAGAGATTAGTGTTCAAATGGTTGGTTTCAAGACAGGCCAACCCCGACAAGGGCAGGTCAGTCTTCGTCTTCTTCATCCACCAGATCAGGATTCAGGCGTTCGCGCAGCTCTTTGCCAGTCTTGAAAAACGGTACCCATTTTTCTTCTACGAAAACCGTATCGCCGGTGCGCGGATTGCGTCCGGAGCGAGCCGGACGATTCTTGACGGAGAAGGCACCGAAGCCGCGAAGCTCGACGCGGTTTCCGGCGGCCAGGGCGTCGGTGATTTCATCCAGAACGGCATTGACGATATTCTCGACATCACGGTGGTAGAGATGCGGATTGCGGGCCGCAACAATCTGCACCAGTTCGGATTTAATCACGACTTCCCCCTGAAAAATTCTGGATTTTCAATCCTTACCAACCTGCCAAACGGAAACAAGACCGTCAAGGAACAACTTGGACCCGAGAAGGCTGCGGCTGTTTGATAGATCCGGGTCGAAGCCAAGGGCTGCAGCGATATAAGGTACAAAAGCACCGAGCCCCAGATAACCGGTCTCCTTGCGCTCCTTCCATTCAATGATCGGCAGATCCTTGGAGACGCCGCGCGTGGCAAGGTAGGCACGAATTTCCGGCGTGCCGCCAAGAGTATCGACAAGCTTTGCTTTCAAGGCCTGCCGCCCTGTAAAGATGGCGCCGTTGGCGAGCTTGAGAACCTCCTCCCTTGGAAGCTTGCGTCGGTCTGCCACCAGATCCACGAACCAGTCATAGCTATCCATGATCATGCTTCTGATCATCGCCTTTGCCTCCTCCGGCGGAGCGTGGAATGGCGATGGCTCAGCCTTCATGGGAGCAGACTTGATCTCTTCCAGAGACACACCGAGCTTTTCGAGAAGATTCTGGATCTGCGGATACTGGAAGATGACACCGATGGAACCGGTAATGGAACTCTCGCCCGCAACAATGGTGTCGCCTGCGGAAGCAATCATGTAGCCCGCCGAGGCGGCCAAAGTGCGAACGTCGGAAACCACCGGCTTTTCAGCCGCGACGGCACGAATGGCCTTGAAGATCCGCTCGCCGCCGAAAGTGGTTCCGCCGGGTGACGAGATTGACACAACCAATGCCTTAACCTGTGCGGTCTTGCGGATCGTTTCAAGCCTTTCGATCAGTTCGTCGTCATCGGTGATCATGCCGTCGATCTCGACCCGCGCCACATGCGGCCGTGCCGAACCCTCTCCGCTGGCTACGCTGTAGAGCGAGAACCCGATAGCCACCAGCAGCAAAGCCGCAGCGATCCGCCAGAAAGTGAGCTTGCGTCGAAGTTGACGACGGTCCGCGATCGCCGACTGATCCATTAGAAATCCCTTCATTAAGGCGTCTGTAGATGACTTATTTGCCATCATCACCGGAATAAGATTCTTCAATACACGAATTTGTGTCGACCGTTATTGTTTCTTGATGGATAAAAGCCATATTGGGAGACGATGTGGTGGGTCCGACGGTGCGTCAGTGTACGACCTCCGACCGACACGGTATCAAAAGGTTTCCATGCTGCAAAAGCTTGCATCAAATCCCGAAGCTCCCCGCAAAGACGGAGCAGCCACTGGCGCCTATCAGGCTGCCTTGGCGCATTCACGTCGCGTGAAGCGGCTGCGTGTCCTGCTGCCGGTTGCTGCACTAGCGATTTCCGCAATCTTCATCGGCATCACTTTCATCCGGTCTTACCTGCCAGAGAATCTCACCGTTCAGAGCGCACGCATCGAAAATGGCAAAATCGTCATGGAAAGCCCGGCGATCGCTGGTCGTAACGAAAGGGGCATCAGCTATTCGTTGACCGCGACGAGAGCGCTTCAGGATGTGACCGACCCGAACATGCTTTCACTGGAGAATGTGAAGGCGGCGATGCCGATGAGCGGCGACGTTATCGCCCGTGTCGTTGCAACCGCGGGCGTCTTCGATCGCTCGGCCGATCGGATGAATATGACGGCTCCATTCGAGGTCAACCTCAGCAACGGCATCACTGCGAATTTCCAATCGGCACGTCTGGATATTCCCGGCGGCTTCATGGAATCGGTGGACCCGGTCAATATCAAAACAAACGACGCCGCCATTGTTGCGAAGTCGATGAAGATATCGGATAACGGCAAGACAATCACGTTCACGGGGCAGGTCCAGGTCAACCTGACGGGCTCCGCTCTCAAGCAACAAGACAACCAGAGCCCGGCCCAATGACACCTTGCCGTTCATCTTCTTTTCGTCTTACCTCTTGGCTGATCGCTGGCATTGCTCTCGCAGGCCTGACCGGCAACGCTTTCGCACAGTCCACCTCCAAGCAGATGGACGGCATGAAGCTGTCCAATGACAAGCCGATCCAAATCCAGAGCGACCAGCTTGAGATCAAGGACAATGAGAAGAAGGCCTACTTCACCGGCAATGTCGAAGTGGTGCAAGGCACGACGACGATGAAGGCCATGAAAATGGTCGTCCTATACAAGGGTGATCCGGCGGGCGGCTCTTCGGGCGGCTCGGGTGCCGCATCCGGCAAGCAGGATATCGACAAGATCTTCATCGACGGCAAGGTCGTTCTGAACTCCGGCCAGCAGACGGCAACCGGCGATCAGGGCGAGTACGACATGGCTTCACAGATGCTGACCCTTACGGGCAAGCAGGTCGTACTGACGGATGGCCCGAACGTGTTGACCGGGTGCAAGCTCGTGGTGCGCGTCGATTCCGGTGAAGCCAAGCTCGATAACTGTGGCAAGCGGATCCAGATCCTCCTCGATCCAAAATCCAAGCCACAACAGTAAGGCGTTTCCCGACTCCATGTCTCTCTTTTCCCGCTCCAAGGCGTCTGCGCCCGAGGGTTTCGACCCGAAGGACAAGGTTCGCTATGAAGGCACGCTGATCGCGCATAGCCTGTCTAAGACCTATGACACGCGACGTGTTGTGAACGGCGTTTCGCTGATTGTGCGACGCGGTGAAGCCGTCGGGCTTCTCGGTCCGAATGGTGCGGGCAAGACAACCTGCTTCTACATGATCACCGGGCTCGTCGGAGTCGATGAGGGCATGATCGCCATCAATGGCAATGATGTCACCCGCATGCCAATGTATCGTCGGGCTCGCTTGGGTGTTGGCTACCTGCCGCAGGAAGCATCGATTTTTCGTGGACTGACGGTCGAGGAAAACATTCGCGCCGTGCTTGAAGTGCACGAGCGTGACCGGCAGAAGCGGGAGCGCAAGCTCGACGAACTGCTGGAGGAATTCCACATCAGCCGATTGCGAAAAGCTCCGGCAGTGGCACTCTCGGGCGGTGAACGCCGTCGCCTTGAAATTGCCCGTGCATTAGCGACTGACCCGGCATTCATGCTGCTGGACGAACCATTTGCGGGCGTCGATCCGATTTCGGTGTCCGATATCCAGAATCTTGTACGGCATCTGACGGCACGTGGCATTGGCGTTTTGATCACCGACCACAATGTCCGTGAAACGCTGGGCCTCATTGACCGCGCCTACATCATTCATGCCGGTGAAGTTTTGACGCATGGACGGGCGGACGATATCGTCAACAATGCTGATGTTCGACGTCTGTATCTTGGCGACAAATTCCATCTTTAACCGCAAGCTGACGAGAATCTTTACATCAAGCCGCCTCCATGCTTGACCAAACCTTCTAAAAAAGCAATTTTTGGGCCAGTTGGTCTCATCATCTCCCAATTTCTATGCAAGTGGGAGATCGGAGAGGTTTTGTAGGGAGTTCAGCGTCCGTTATGGCTTTATCTACCAGCCTGTTGCTGCGCCAAGCTCAATCTCTGGTCATGACTCCGCAACTGATGCAGTCCATCCAGTTGCTTCAGATGACACACCTCGAACTCAACCATTTCATTGCGCAGGAAGTCGAAAAGAATCCTCTGCTCGAATTCTCCCCATCTGATGGAGAAGCAAGCAATGACAGTTTCGAGAATTTCGAGGCACCAGAGACGAGTGCCAACGAAGATAGCGTACACTCCACCTCCGTCGATGGGGATGCGGACTGGTTCGATTCCGGTTCGAGCGATCATGGACAACTCAACGAGCGCCTCGACGCAAATTTCGAAAATGTCTTTCCTGATGATGTAGCCGAGCGTCGGCCGGATGCACCTGAACTGATGGGTCAATGGAAGTCCATGCCCGGTGGAGAGGCTGGCGAGGGATATGATCTGGAGGATTTCGTTGCAGGCACTGTTTCCTTGCGGGACCATCTTTCCCAGCAAATCCCCTTTCTGCTGCATCAGGAAAGAGACCGGCTCATCGCTCAGCACCTGACAGACCTTCTCGATGAGAATGGCTATCTTCAGGGCGATACGACAGAGGTCGCGGAGCGCCTTGGCACATCGCCAGCGCAGGTTGATGCTATCCTGAAGTCCTTGCAATCCCTCGACCCACCGGGAGTTTATGCACGCTCGCTCAACGAATGTCTCTCAATCCAGCTCACCCAGAAGGATCGGCTGGATCCCGCGATGCAGGCACTGCTAGGAAATCTCGAACTTCTGGCCAAACGTGATTTTGCGTCGCTACGGCGCCTCTGCGGAGTGGATGACGAGGATCTCATCGACATGCTTGCAGAGATCCGGGCGCTCAATCCGCGTCCCGGCAGCAGCTTTGAGAATGGGGGCTATGAGGCCATCCTTCCTGATGTAGTGGTGCGTGCCGGGACTGACGGAAGCTGGCTTGTCGAACTGAACCCCGACACTTTGCCGAGGGTGCTCGTCAACCAGACCTATTTTCAGTCGATTTCCAAAAAGGCATCCAGACCGGGTGAAGATGCGAATTTCCTCTCCGAGTGCCTCCAGAATGCAAACTGGTTGACACGTAGCCTGGACCAGCGCGCCAAGACGATCATGAAAGTGGCCTCTGAGATCGTCCGCCAGCAAGATGCTTTCTTGCTGCACGGGGTCGATCATCTTCGTCCGCTGAACCTGAAGACGGTGGCCGAAGCCATCAAAATGCACGAGTCAACTGTGAGCCGGGTCACATCGAATAAATATATGCTGACCCCGCGCGGGCTTTTCGAGCTCAAATATTTTTTCACAGTTTCCATCAACTCTGCTGAAGGTGGAGACAATCATTCCGCTGAAGCCGTGCGTCATCGCATTCGCCAGATGATCGCGCAGGAGGCTGCGGAAGCGGTCCTGTCCGACGACGATATCGTCGCCATCCTGAAGAAATCTGGTGTCGAATTGGCACGAAGGACCGTGGCCAAATATCGGGAATCCATGAACATTCCGAGCTCAGTCCAAAGACGGCGCGAGAAGCGGGCTCTGGCCAAAATTGCGGCCTGTTGAGCTGGACGTACCCCACCTTCGGGCCCGCGTGAACGTGAGCGAATCAGTACATCAGACGCGAATCACAACCAAGATGAACCTTGGCTTAAAGCATCTTGTGCTCACATAGCGCCGTTGACTTTCCTGAAATCGACCGTTAGAAGCCCGCCGCACGAATGAGAAAGGACGGCGGGAGCCGCGTTTAACGGTCGATCAGGCCTATCGTTATCAAATCGGCGAAGTATCAGCAGAGACGCTTGGATGAGGGAGCCGCTTGGCGTAGACTGCCATGTGCAAGTCACGACAAGAAGGAAGGAATTCCATGAGTGTGCGTGTATCCGGAAAGCATATGGAAATCGGCGATTCGTTCAGACAGCGGATCGAGGGCCATATCGGGGAGGCGGTTACAAAATACTTCGACGGAGGATATTCGGGTCAGGTGATCGTGGAGAAATCCGGATCCCGATATACCTCGGACTGCAAGGTGCACCTGGACACTGGCATCGTGCTGCATGCCACAGGTGAAGCCAACGATCCGCAGGTTAGCTTCGATGCAGCGTCGGAACGGATTGAAAAGCGCCTGCGCCGCTACAAGCGCAAGCTTCGCGACCACCATGCTGGAGCAACCCAGAACGGCTATGCAGAAATCGCCTACACGGTGATGGACGCGGTGTCGGAAGAGGAGGACGAGGTTCCGGATGACTTTTCTCCCACGATCGTGGCAGAAAGCTCCAAGCCTCTGAAGACAATGACCGTCGCAAGCGCCGTCATGGCGCTCGACATGACAGACGAACCCGTTCTGTTTTTCAGGAACCCTGGGAAACAGTTGAACATTGTGTACCGCCGCAACGACGGCAATATTGGCTGGATCGACGCCGCCAGTATCAAAGGATAGCCTGAAGGGAGTGCTTCGGCACTCCCATACCCCCCAGCGGGGGCAGAAGGATGGAAAGAATGGCGTTGGCAGATCTGCTGCAGCAAGATGCAATTATTCCTGCGCTCAAGGTCAATTCCAAGAAACAGCTGCTCCAGGAACTCGCCGTCAAGGCTGCAAAGCTGACGGGACTTCCAGAGCGCGAGATATTCGATGTCATCCTGCAGCGTGAGCGACTTGGTTCGACCGGTGTCGGCCACGGCATCGCCATTCCGCACGGCAAGCTTGGCAGTATTGGGGCAATCACGGGATTATTTGCCCGGCTTGAAACCCCGGTGGATTTCGAAGCACTGGATGATGAACCGGTCGATCTGGTTTTCCTGCTTCTGGCGCCCGAAGGCGCTGGAGCAGACCATCTCAAGGCACTTTCGCGGATTGCCCGCGTGCTGAGAGATCACGATCTTGTGGCAAAGCTGCGCGCCACCGATTCAGCGTCAGCCATTTATGCATTTCTGAATCAGGAACAGGCGAACGCTGCCTGATCCACTTCCATCGCCTTGGAAACAAGAAGGTCCGCCTCTGTCGGAAGCGGACCTTTTTGCTTGATCATAAATGCCTGCGTTGATTACGCCTTGTCAGCAGTCGCCTCGGCCGCGGCAGATGCTTCAACCTTCGGGCCACCTTTTGCAACACCGACCATGGCAGGACGAAGAACGCGCTCGCCGATCACGTAACCCGCCTGCACGACCTGTACGACCGTATTGTTGGGAACAGCCGGATTTGGCACTTCAAACATGGCCTGATGGAAGTTCGGATCGAATTTCTGACCTTCGGCATCGATCTTGCGTACACCGTGACGCTCAAGTGCCGTGAGCATTGCGCGCTCTGTCATATCGACGCCTTCGATCAAGGCCTTGAGGCCGGCATCACCCGCTTCGCGCGTTTCGGCAGGGATTGAGTCCAACGCCCGTCGCAGATTGTCAGACACGGCCAGCATGTCACGCGCGAAGGCGGTTACGGCGTAGGACTTGGCGTCCTTCACATCGCGCTCGGTGCGGCGGCGAAGATTATCCATCTCTGCTGCGAGGCGCAGGAAACGGTCGCGAATCTCGTTGTTCTCCGCCCGAAGCGCTTCCAGAGGATCTGGCTGCTGCTCAGCCGGGGCTTCCGAACCATTTTCCGCAAAGGCCGATGCGGCAGTTGCTGCTGCGGCATCCTGATTTTCTTCCGCGTCAGGTCCGGGTTTCTTCGTCTCGTCGGTCATGACGTACTCCATCAATGGTTTGTCTGAAAGTGAGCCCGATATCGAGGTTCGAGCCCGAAAAATCAAGGCTTCTACACATATCGGGACGGATTTACTGGGCGCGGGGGTTTCGGCTGAGCCGTGTCAACAGTTGCGCCGTGTAATCCACCATTGGCACAATGCGCGAATAGTTCAGCCGGGTCGGACCAATCACGCCGACAGCACCAACGATGCGATCCTCCTCGTCGCGGTAGGGAGCAACCACCAGCGAGGAACCGGAGAGGGAGAACAGCTTGTTCTCCGAGCCAATGAAGATACGGACACCGGGGCCGCTTTCCGCAAGATCGAGAATTTCCAGAAGACTGTCCTTCTTTTCGAGATCATCGAAAAGCATGCGCAGACGATCCAGATCCTCTGCGCCGGCCAAGCCCTCCAGAAGATTGGCGCGGCCGCGCACGATGAGGCGCGAGGGCTTTCCTTCCTCGTTGTCGCCTGCCCAGACAGCAAGACCTCTTTCCACCAGATCACGGGACAAGGTATCGAGTTCCGTCTGGACGCGCTGCTTCAGGGTGCGAAGCTGACCGCGCAATTCCGGTAGGGTCTGTCCGCTCAGATGCGCGTTGAGGAAATTGGCAGCTTCCGTCAACTGCGATGAGGTCACACCGGCTGGCAGATCGATGATACGATTTTCAACCTGATTATGATCGCCAACGAGAATGGCCAGTGCCTTTGTCGGTTCCAATCGGATGAACTCGACATGTTTCAGCACAGGATCGCTTTTCGCCGTAATTACGATCCCAGCCCCGCGGGAAACACCAGAAAGCATCAGAGATGCTTCCGTCATCAGATTTTCCATCGGCTGATCGCGGTCGCTGGCACGGATTTGGCGCTCGATGCTGGCGCGGTCTTCAACGGAAAGATCGCCGACCTGCATGAAGGCATCAACGAAGAAACGAAGGCCGATCTGGGTCGGCAAGCGACCGGCACTGATGTGCGGGGCATAGATAAGCCCCAACTCCTCGAGGTCGCTCATCACGTTGCGAACGGAGGCCGGAGAGAGGGAGATCGGCAAAAGGCGCGCGAGATTGCGCGAGCCGAGCGGCTCGCCCGTTTCCAGATAGCTTTCGACGATACGCCGGAAGATCTCGCGCGATCGCTCGTCAAGCACCGAAGTGGTGTCCCTGCCCCGCGTTGGCTGAAGATCCATCTGTCGCATTTCACCTGGCTGTTGACTATCCTGAAGCGAATATAATGCGGATCAAGCAATCGCCAAAGGATTTTTGACAGCCATTGACCGCAACAATGCTAATCTTCCATGGGTTTTCCTTTGCAAAGCCTTGCCCGGGGTTCTAAGAGGCGTCTTAAGAACTTCAGGAGAGAACGATGCGGCCCTCAGGCAGAAAAACCGACCAGATGCGCAAGGTCAGCTTTGAACGCAATGTGTCCAAGCATGCGGAAGGCTCATGCCTCGTCAAGTTTGGCGATACGCACGTGCTGTGCACAGCAAGCCTCGAAGAAAAGACGCCGCCGTGGCTTCGCAACTCGGGCAAGGGTTGGGTGACGGCTGAATATGGAATGCTGCCCCGTGCCACGGGCGACCGCATGAAGCGTGAGGCGGCTGCCGGAAAGCAGGGTGGACGCACCCAGGAAATCCAGCGATTGATCGGGCGCTCGCTGCGAGCTGTCATCGATCTGGAAGCGCTCGGCGAAAAGCAGATCACGGTCGATTGCGATGTCATCCAGGCTGATGGCGGCACCCGGACTGCAGCCATCACCGGCGGCTGGATTGCGCTGCACGACTGCCTGAAGTGGATGGAGGCCCGCAACATGATCAAGCTGGAGCGCGTTCTCAAAGACCACGTCGCGGCGATCTCTTGCGGTATCTTCGCCGGACAGTCTGTCATCGACCTGGACTACCTTGAGGATTCGGCCGCTGAGACAGATGCGAACTTCGTCATGACGGGTTCCGGTGGAATTGTGGAGGTGCAAGGCACCGCTGAAGGCAAACCGTTTACACGCGACGAACTTCTGGGCCTTCTCGATCTGGCCGCTGCGGGCACTGCCGAACTGGTTGCGCTTCAGAAGCAGGCCATTGCCTGAGCGAGGTCAGACCGATGCGCAAACTCGACACCCGCACCATTGTCGTTGCCAGCCACAATGCCGGAAAGATCCGCGAGATTGCGGATCTGATCGGCCCCTTCGGCTTTGCCGCAAAGTCTGCAGCCGAACTCAATTTCATCGAGCCGGATGAAACCGGAACGACGTTTGAAGAAAACGCAACGATCAAGGCTTTGGCCTCTGCCAAGGCTTCCGGATTGCCTGCGCTGTCTGACGATTCCGGTCTGGTGATCGATGCTCTGGACGGGGCGCCAGGCGTCTATACCGCCAATTGGGCGGAGACCGCCGATGGAACGCGCGATTTCGCCATGGCCATGCGCAGGGTGGAGGATGCGCTGCAGGAGCGCGGTGCGACGGTTGAGCAACAGCGTACTGCCCGGTTCGTCAGCGTTTTGTGCCTTGCGTGGCCGGACGGACATACAGAGCTCTTCCGTGGCGAAGTGGAAGGCGTGATTGCGCCTGCTCCCCGCGGCACGCAGGGTTTTGGCTACGATCCGATCTTTCAACCATCCGGCTATTCCACCACTTTTGGCGAAATGAGCGCCGAAGAAAAACACGGCTGGAAGCCCGGCGATATGCAAGCGCTGTCGCACCGCGCCCGCGCCTTCAAGATTTTTGTCGAAACCTGCCTGGACGTATAAGCCTTTGCTGACCGACGCCCCTCTCCTGCCTGATACCGGCGAACCGGGCTTTGGTCTTTATGTCCATTGGCCGTTCTGCGCGGCCAAGTGCCCCTATTGCGACTTCAACAGCCATGTGCGTCACACGCCTGTCGATCAGCAGCGGTTCACGCAAGGATTCCTGAAGGAAATGGACACGATGCGAAGCCTGACTGGCCCGCGAACCGTGACCAGCATCTTTCTGGGGGGCGGCACGCCCTCACTGATGGATCCTGCAACCGTTGAGGCCATTCTGGATGGTATCGCTGCACGGTGGCATACACCAGCCGGGATAGAAGTGACGATGGAAGCCAATCCTTCCAGCGTGGAAGCGGAGCGTTTCCGCGGCTACCGTTCGGCGGGTGTCAATCGTGTGTCTCTCGGCGTTCAGGCGCTGAATGACCGCGACCTGAAGTTCCTCGGGCGCCTGCACGATGTGGCGGATGCGCTGAAAGCCATACGTCTGGCGCGCGAGATTTTTCCACGCATGAGCTTCGACCTCATCTATGCACGCCCGAACCAGACTGTCGAGGAATGGGAAAGGGAGCTCAACGAGGCCGTATCCTACGCCGTGGATCACCTTTCCCTTTACCAGCTTACCATCGAAGAGGGCACGGCCTTCTATGGGCTGCACAAGGCTGGCAAGCTGATCGTACCGGATGGCGATCAATCTGCGGCGCTGTACGAAGCGACGCAATCCATCACCGAAGGCTTCGGAATGCCTGCCTATGAGGTTTCCAACCACGCAAAGCCAGGTGCCGAGAGCCGACACAACCTGACCTACTGGCGCTATGGCGACTATGCCGGTATTGGTCCAGGCGCGCATGGGCGCATCAGCCGTGACCGCACAAAGATCGCGACCGCGACCGAACGCATGCCCGAACGCTGGCTAGAGCAGGTGGAAGCCAATGGCCATGGCATGGTGGAGCACGAGATCCTTGAACGCGAGGAACAGGCGGACGAACTTCTGCTGATGGGTTTGCGCCTGCGCGAGGGCGTGGACCTTGCCCGCTGGCAGCAATTGTCCGGCCGATTTCCCAATCCGGCGCGCGAGCAGTTTTTACTGGAACACGGGTTTATAGAGCGTCTCGGAAACTCCAGACTACGGTGCACGCCAGCCGGAATGCTGATCCTCGACGCGGTGGTGGCGGATCTGGCTTGTTGAGCGCTACTCTCTCGAATCCAATAAGTGCGCCGCGCTTTAGAGCGCCTCAGCACCGTCCATTTTCCACGCGAAAACATGGAGCCAAGGCGTCGGCAGGCCATCATAACCGCCACCCTGCTGAGCTATTATTTCCAACGAAGACCAGCCGTGACCGTAGCTCGCGCGCAGCCAATCCTGATCAGGATAATTGTAGTAGCGGCCAAGCCCATCAAGGCCCTCCGCATGACCAGCCTTGTAGCTGGCGTAGAAGATACCGTTTGGCTTGAGTGCACGCTGGATACGCTGGAGGATATCAGCCAGGTCATGTCGCGGGACATGGAGAAGGCAGGCATTCGCCCAGACACCATCATAGGCGTCGAGGGCGCTGATCTGAGCGAAGGGGAGGATACCAACAGGAATTCCGAGACGAGCCGAGGCCTGCTCCGCCATCTCGGCAATTCCATCGGTTGGATGGACCTCGAGGCCTTTTGATAGCATCCAGGCGCTATCGCGGCCGCTGCCGCAACCAAGCTCAAGCACCCGCGCATCGCGTGCCAAGAGTGCGCCGAAGCGCGTCAGATGTTCCGAGACAGAATAATTACCTGTGTCTGCGGCGTAGCTTGCCGCACGACGACTGTAAAAGGATTGGGTGGCATCAGTATCGGAACCCATGCCACCGCGTTGCATCAGGCGTTGTTTTCGTTGATCAAGCGCTTGAGCAATTCGATCTCGTGGCTGAGCTTGGTATCACCGGAAATCAGCTCTTCGATCTTGCGCACAGCGTGGAGAACGGTCGTATGATCGCGCCCGCCAAAGCGGCGACCGATTTCCGGGAATGACCGCGGAGTCAACGTTTTCGACAAATACATGGCGATCTGGCGCGGCTTGACGATGACACGCGTACGGCGGTTCGACACAAGCTCCTGGCGCGAAACGTTGTAGTGGCGCGCCACAATCCGCTGAATGTCCTCGATGCGAACCCGCTTTGCCTCGCCCGCACCCACGAGATGCGCAAGAAGCTCATCGACGCGCCCGATGGATAGCTCAGGTTCGAACGAGCGCCGGAAGATCAACTGGTTGAACGCACCTTCAAGTTCGCGGCCGGAATTGGCAACATTGCGCGCAACGTGGCTCAGGATCTCATCGGGGATATCGAGCGCCTGATCATCCTGACGCGCCATTTCCAGACGGCGCTTCAGCATCTCGAAGCGCATCTCATAGTCCGGTGTTTCCATCTCGATGGCAACGCCACCCTGGAGGCGTGAACGGACGCGAGGATCAAGAGATTCCAGCTCCCACGGTGCACGGTCGGCGGCGACAACCACTTGCTTTGCACTGTCCAGCAGCATGTTCAGAAGGTGACAGAACTCGTTCTGGATCATCTTGCCCTGCAGAAACTGCATGTCATCGATGATGAGAAGGTCGATGTTGCGCAGCGACTCCTTCAAGGTCAGCGCGTCGTTGTCGCGGATGGCCGTTGCGAACCGCCACATGAAATATTCAGCGGTCAGATAGACGACACGCGGCATGCGGGATGAACCGACCGCCGCATTGGCAATGGCCTGCAGCAGATGCGTCTTGCCAAGGCCCACACCGGAATGAATGAACAGCGGATTGAACCGTACGGCGCTTGCACCGGCTTCCGCAATCGTGCGGGCTGCGGCCAGTGCCACCCGGTTCGACGGACCCTCGACGAAGGTGTCGAAGGTATAACGGCTGTCGAGCGGCGAGCCAAACAGAGGGCCTGCAGAAGCGGTGCGAGCAGATGGCGCTGCAGCCTGTTGTGCTGGCTGGGACTGCGTCGGAAAGGCCGCGATCTGGCCGATTTCGCGCGGACCGCTGGAACGGCGCTGCGGTGCTGCAACGGGAGTTTCCGGTACTGCTGCACGCTCTTCGCCAGACGGACGAACCGCACGGCTGGCCGTTCTCACCAGGATCTCAACCTTCAGGATCTCGGAGTCCTCGGCCTGAAAGATAGAGGTAATGAGATCCAGATAGCGGTTGTTGATCCAGGATTTGAGAAAGGTCGTCGGCACGCTGAGACGAACGACGCTCTTGGAGATGGAGTGCAGTTTCAGGCGACCAAACCAGCTTGCATACACGTCAGGGCCGACCTGCGCCTTCAAACGGGCACTGAACCGTTCGAACAGAGCATCATGCTTCATTTCAGATTTTTCCCCTGCCGCCTGGGACTGAACGCTTTCGAACGCCTCGGACACCTGGTTGCCACTCTCCAAAGTCCGGGTCGATACGGTGTTCATATGCATTCCTTGCCGCCTTCTCATGTGTTTCCCGCCGGAAGGTGCCAAAGCCACCCGCCAGGATAAATTCTTGTTCGGCCTCTGCTCCCGGTTCTCCTCGCCAGAACCGGCAACATCCGCCTTGGTTGCATGTGCCGTGCGACCCCTCGCACGGCGCCGGCTATCCGGCTGCTGGCGCGCCCCCGTGCGCCCCAGGAGACCCGATCTCACCCTCGTCGATGAAACCAGGCCCGCACTTCAATCCGAATGCAACGCCCCATTCGGCACAAACGATAGACCCCGGTGCCCATGAGGCACCGATGAATACGCTCAAACTTTTTGAAGAACCGAACTGCGTTCGCGGTCCGGACAAGAGACGAAAATCTGGAGACCTCGGTCAAGCCGAAATCTCTGCGTCGATTTTCTGGAGGGTTCCCCGTGCCTCTTGCTGAGACCTATTAAGGCAGGATCAAGGGGGGGAATCAACGACGAATTTTACATAAAATTAAGCCAGACGCGTTGACTCAGAGCGCCTAATTTGACTCGGAGAAGAGGCTTTCGGGGAGAATCTCAAACGAATCAATGGGATTCAAAAATGACATAGAGACACAGGGCGAGAAAGGGCAAAAAAATAAAAAATCGCTTGACTCACAGACTCTCGAATTTCCCCGACCGACTGCGACAGCCTTGACAGGATCCTCCGATAAATACCTGAAAATAAACAATTATTTCTGTCACTGCGGTGTCATGGAAGTCTTTGCCACCCTTTGACCCAACTTCTTACAGGTCAGAATCACGAAAAGCCCGGTCGATGACCGGGCTTCAAAATGACAACCGTTTGTGACGGTAATTAGGCGGAGATTGCCTTCACGCGGGCCGCAAGACGCGACACCTTGCGCGAGGCCGTGTTGCGGTGAACAACACCCTTCGTGGCAGCGCGCTGGATTTCCGGCTGAGCTGCCCGCAGAGCTTCCGCTGCTGCTGCTGCATCGCCCGAAGCGATGGCTTCCTCAACCTTACGGATGAAGGTACGAACGCGCGAACGGCGCGCCTTGTTGATGTCTGTGCGGCGTGCGATCTTGCGGGTCGCCTTCTTCGCCGAAGTGGTATTGGCCATCTCTGCCTCTCTTCGAATTCGAACCAAAACTCCGCCGTCGCCGCGCCGGGTCTACCTGACCTGTCATCCAGCAATTTGGGAGCAATAGAGGAAGCCGTCGAAGGCTTTCCCAACTGTGGGCGGTCTAATAGCTGGAATGCAGCCCGCCGTCAACGCGCAATTTCGCAGGATTTTTTGCGAAAAGGTCGAAAACATCGAGTCTTGCGAGTCACTTCTGGCACGTTGCGCAGAAGAAGGTTGAGCGGCCGGACTGTACAACGCGTTCAATCGTTCCGCCGCAGCCATCGCGCCGACAGGGCTGCCCTTCCTGATCGTAGACCGCAAAACTGTGCTGGAAGTAGCCCAGTGAGCCGTCCGTCTGGATGTGGTCGCGCAGGCTAGAGCCTCCCGCCGCGATGGCATCGGCAATCACGTCGCGAATGGCCTGCACCAACGTTTCCAAGGCCGGGCCAGGATTCCCGCTACCCGTCACGAGTGTCGCGCCCTTCCTCAGTGGGGAAAGCCCGGCACGCCAGAGAGCTTCACAGACATAGATATTGCCGAGGCCGGCAATGACCGTCTGATCGAGCAAGAGGCTTTTCAACGGTTGTGAGCGCCCCTCGAACTTTTTCGCCAGCACATCCGCATCCAGAAGATTGCCGGTCGGCTCCGGCCCCATTCCGGCAAAGGCCGGATATAGATCAAGTTCAGCTCGCGGCCACAAATGCATGAAACCGAAACGACGAGGGTCGTTGTAGATGACACGGCATGCAGCCTCTTCGGATTCGAGATGGAAAACGACGTGATCGTGCTTGCCATCCTTGGATCGCACGTAATGAAACTCACCCGGAAGATCGCTCAAGTCGCCTTGTTCGATGCGGAAGGAACCGGACATGCCCAGATGAGCTATTATGGTCATGCCATCGTCGAGATCGATGAGCAGATATTTGGCGCGGCGCCCCAGCCCGACAATCCGCCGGCCGGACACACGGGCGGAAAAATCATCCGGAAAGGGAAAACGTAGATCGGGACGCCTGGCCTCGAGCGAAAGCACCGTCATGTTCTCCATCACGGGCGCCAATCCGCGGCGCACCGTTTCCACCTCTGGCAATTCGGGCATGCGTACCTTACTTCCTGTTTCAACGGCGCTGCCCTTGCTCTATAGACCAGCGCCAAAGTGCCGCAAGCGGCCTCAAGAGAGATAGTATAGCCGATCCAACTTCGCTATGGTCCGGCCGAGTTTGAAACGGAGATGAACAACCATGGCTGAGAACCGTGTCACGGCAGACGGCGGAATGGAAACCTCCTACGGTTTTCGCAGTGTTGCGGAAGGCGAAAAGCAGGGCCTGGTGAACGAAGTATTTCACAAGGTCGCGAAACGCTACGACATCATGAACGACGTCATGTCGGCGGGCATGCATCGTGTGTGGAAGAATGCGATGGTGGCCGCACTCAATCCGCGCAAGGATCCCTCCTACAAGGTCCTGGATGTCGCAGGCGGCACCGGAGACATTGCCTTCCGTATCGTAGAGGCCTCCAACCGTCTCGCCCATGCCACCGTTCTGGACATCAACGGTTCCATGCTGGAAGTCGGCGCAGAACGCGCTGCCAGCCGCAAGCTTTCCGACAATCTGACGTTTGTCGAGGCCAATGCGGAGGAACTTCCGTTCGAAAACAATAGCTTTGACGCTTATACGATTGCACTTGGCATTCGCAATGTTCCGCACATCGATGTGGCACTGAGCGAAGCTTATCGGGTTCTGAAGCGCGGCGGGCGTTTATTGGTGCTGGAGTTTACGGAATTTGAGATTCCGCTTCTTGATCGTATTTACGATGAATGGTCTTTCAAGGCGATTCCGCGGTTCGGCAAGATGATTACCGGCGATGCAGAGCCCTATCAGTATCTGGTGGAATCGATCCGCAAGTTCCCCAATCAGGAAGATTTCGCCAAGATGATCCGAACCGCCGGGTTCTCCCGCGTGACCTACACCAATTATATGGGTGGCATCACAGCGCTTCACTCTGGCTGGAAATTGTAATCGCATGAAATTGGCAAAGATTGCTGCGGAGGCTGGCCAATGAGCACGATCGGCGCCTATTTCCGGCTTGCGCGCGTGGGCTGGGTTCTCGTGCGGGAAGGCGTGGTGGTGGCACTCCCGACCCAAGGTCTGCCGCCGGTTGTCGGACTGGTGAAGTCGCTTGCTCAGATTTTCACGCGCCCCAACTCCATCCAGGAAAGCCGAAGTGTGCGCCTCACGCGCGCGGTTGAAAGGCTGGGGCCCTCATACGTTAAGATTGGCCAGTTTCTCGCGACCCGCCCGGATGTGGTGGGCGTGGACTGGGCACTGGATCTTTCCATGCTGCAGGACCGCATGGCCTTCTTTCCGACCGAGACGGCGAAGAGTGCCATCGAAACCTCGCTTGGCAGGCCGGTAGCCGAACTTTACACGCGTTTCGAGGAGCCACTCGCTGCAGCCTCCATCGCGCAGGTTCACCCAGCAGCCGTTGCCTATGCCGAGGGTGAGCGCAAGGTGGCCGTGAAGGTTGTGCGTCCGGGCGTGCGCCAACGCTTCGCCCATGACATCGAGAGTATGTACCTGATCTCACGGATGCAGGAGCGCTTTCTGCCTTCCACGCGCCGCCTGAAGCCGGTGGAGGTGACACGCACGCTGGAGCAGACCACGAAGCTGGAAATGGATCTGCGGCTTGAAGCGGCAGCCCTTTCTGAAATCGGCGAAAACACCAAGAACGATCCGGGCTTCCGGGTTCCACAGGTGGACTGGGAGCGGACCGGGCGCGATGTCATCACCATGGAATGGATCGATGGCGTCAAGATGTCGAATATCGAGGGTTTGCGACAGGCAGGCCATAATCTCGAAAGGCTGGCTGAAACGCTGATCCAGTCCTTCCTGCGCCATACGTTGCGCGACGGTTTTTTCCATGCTGACATGCATCCCGGCAACCTGTTCGTTGATCCGCAGGGCACGATTGTCGCCGTGGATATGGGCATTGTCGGGCGTCTCGGCAAAAAGGAACGCCGCTTCCTCGCCGAAATCCTCTATGGCTTCATCACGCGCGACTATATGCGGGTGGCGGAGGTGCATTTCGAAGCGGGCTATGTGCCGTCTCATCATGATGTCGCGAGCTTTGCGCAGGCCATCCGCGCCATTGGCGAACCGATCCACGGACAGCCAGCGGAAACGATTTCCATGGCACGTTTGCTTGGCCTGCTCTTCGAAGTGACGGACCTCTTCGAAATGCAGACGCGTCCGGAATTGATCCTGCTTCAGAAGACCATGGTGGTTGTCGAGGGCGTTGCCCGCATGCTCGACCCTCGCTTCAACATGTGGCGTGCAGCGGAACCCGTAGTGGGTGACTGGATCCGTGATAATCTTGGTCCGAAGCGGGTCGTGACAGATCTGAAGGACGGGCTGAAGGCCGCGATGAAGCTGGCAGAAGCAGCCCCTGAAATCGCTGCCAAAACGGAAAAGTTCCATCAGCAGCTCTTGCATATGACGGAACATGGCGTGCGCTTCGACGATCAGACTGCGGAAGCGATCGGCAAATCCGAGGCAAGGCACAGCCGGTGGGGTCGCGCAGCGCTTTGGGTTATTGCTGCCTCACTGATTTACATCGCTGTGCAACTGAGCTGAGCCGGCCTCTTCTATCGCGTCGGCAAGAAGGCTAGTGGAATGAATTTGACATTTGATACCCACCCGCAGCAAACTCGAGGATCAAATGTCAAATTCGAAAATTCCACTAGAATCATAAGTTTATTAGTGGTTTCAAGTTTCTGACATTTGCCTGCGAGGATCCTGCGACTGGTAGCAAATGTCAGAAACAAACCACTAGGGTGAGGCCCGCAACGGGTAGGAGTGAATGCGGTCATGGAGCTTGCGGGAAAGCGCATTCTTCTCATCATTTCGGGCGGGATTGCCGCCTACAAAAGCCTCGACCTGATACGTCGTCTGCGCGAGCGGGGTGCTGAGGTCCGGCCAGTGATGTCACGGGCAGCGCAGGAATTCATCACGCCGCTTGCCGTCGGCGCGCTCTCTTCGGGACATGTCTACACAGATCTCTTTTCGCGGGAAGACGAGCAGGATGTCGGTCATATCCGGCTGGCACGTGATTGCGATCTGGTTGTCGTTGCGCCTGCGACTGCCGATCTGATGGCCAAGATGGCGCATGGTCTGGCCGATGATCTGCCCAGCGCCGTGCTGCTGGCCACAGACAGGCCTGTTCTTGTTGCGCCCGCCATGAACCCGAAGATGTGGGATGCGGCGCCAACGCGCCGCAACGCGGCAACGCTTCAACAGGACGGCATTCATTTCATCGGCCCCATGAAAGGCGAGATGGCGGAAAGTGGTGAGGCGGGCACGGGCCGCATGGCTGAACCGCTGGAGATCGCTGCGGCAGTCACCGGCCTGCTTTCGCCGGGCGAGAAGCCACTGGCCGGCAGAAAGGCCATCGTTACGTCAGGCCCCACACACGAACCGATCGATCCGGTGCGTTACATCGCCAATCGTTCTTCCGGCAAGCAGGGTCACGCCATTGCCGCAGCCCTTGCAAAATTGGGTGCTGAGGTAACGCTGATTTCGGGACCGGTAGTGATTGCCGATCCGACGGGGGTCACCACCACGCATGTGGAGACCGCAGACCAAATGCTGCACGCTGTTCTGGCCGCTCTCCCGGCCGATATCGCCGTGATGGTGGCAGCGGTGGCCGACTGGCGCGTCGCGGGTTCCTCAGACCAGAAGATCAAGAAGCAACCCGGTGAGCCTCCGGCTCCACTTCAACTCACCGAAAATCCGGATATCCTGAAGACGATAGGTCACCATGAGCAACGTCCACGCTTTGTTGTGGGCTTCGCCGCAGAGACACAGAACGTCGAGCAGAATGGCCGTCGCAAACTCGAAGCCAAGGGAGCGGATCTCATCGTCGCAAACGATGTTTCGCCTGTAACTGGCATCATGGGCGGCAATCGAAATCAGGTCAAAGTGATTTCGCCATCCGGCATCGAGGAATGGCCGGACCTCGGCAAGGACGAAGTTGCGGAAAAACTTGCGCATGAGATTGCGCGTCGGCTCGGATAGCAGCGTCAGAGATAGCTTGAGGCGAGACCCACAGCCGCGCCGAGCCCAAGAACCGCAACAGGGTGGGCGCGTGTCCAGATGGAGATCGCCGCGGTAACGCCCGTTAATGCAGCAAGCAGCAGCGTATGGGCTGACGCGAAAGTAATCACGACGGCGCTGGCCGCAACCAGCCCTGTTGTGATGGGCAGGAGCCCGGCCTGAACCACGGCGCGCCAGGGTCGGTCGCGAAACCGGTCCCAGACCGATACGGTGAGGCAGGTGATCAGCGATGAGGGCAGGAATTTCGCGATCGACGCGACCGCGAGCCCCGGCAATCCGGCAACGTGCCAGCCGATAAGAGGGACGATCATCATGTTTGGTCCGGGTGCCGCCTGCGCAAGCGCGAACAGCGCGCTGAATTCCTGCGCTGTCACCCAGTGCTGCACATCCACCACCCGCCGCTGTATCTCGGGCAGAACGGCATAGCCTCCGCCAAACGCCATGAGCGACAGTTCGGTGAAAATGAAGGCAAGCGCAATGAGGGTTCCGATCATGGACGCAACCTCCAGGCCAGAAGGACGGATAGTGGCGCGAGAACCAGCATGGTTGGCAATAGCGGCAGACGCAGGAAGGCGACCGCAAAGAAGAGCAAGGAGGCGATGAAGAGCGACGCCGGTTTGGTGAGGATCGGCCTGACGAGCTTGATTGCCATGGCGATCAGCAAGCCCGCTGCCGCCGCTGCCAGACCTGCGAAGACTTGCTGTACATGCGGATCGTCACGATACCGATCGTAAATCACGCCGAGAACGATAACGAAAGCCGTTGGAACCGCCGTTAGACCCAGAATCGAAGCCAGAGCGCCACGCCACCCGCGAAACTTCATACCGACGGCGACGGACATATTGATGACATTGCCCCCTGGCAGGAATTGGCATAATCCCAAAAGATCCACGAATTCATCGGGCGTCAGCCAGCGCCGGTCTTCCACCAGCATGCGACGGGCCAAGGGCAGAACGCCGCCGAAGCCGATGATACCTATCCCTAGGAAACCGAGAAATAGCTGAAGGCTGGTCGGGGGCGCGGAGGAAATCGCGGGGGCGCCATCAGTCTTCATCGTCAACTCTCATTTCCATTGTAAAGCAGGACGGCCAGACCGATTGGTCTGGCCGTCCTATTTTTTGTGATCAAGCCGCCTTCGCGAAAGGTGCGGGCGAGAATGCAGAGGTCAGCAGTCCGTCATCCGTCACCAAAACGGCGCTTCCCGCCGGGATTTCGGTCCAGGCATCCACATCATCGTTCAGCGGCTCAGACACGAGGCAATAGCCACCTTGTGGTCCCATAGGAGCCGCGTACAGCGTCGGCGGTTTTTGATCGCTCGCATAGCGAACCGCATAAAGCGATTTGCCATCCGAAAAGGCTGCCGTGAAGCGCACGAGCGGATTGGCCCCCTCCTCTGCGGCATGTTTCTGCACCAGGGCGATTGCGCGAGAAACGGCACCGATTGGATCTTTCGCCATTCCCATTTCCAGAGAGAGCAAAAAAAGCAGTTCTGAATCGGTCGTACCCGAGCGGGCGTGGAAGAGTTCATCCGACAAATGTGCTTCCAGCTTGCGGCGGATCTTATCAAAGCCTGCCACTTGGCCGTTATGCATGAATGACCAGGGACCGAAAACGAAGGGATGGCAATTATCTCGCCGCGTGCCACCGCTGGTCGCTGCGCGCACATGGGCGAGAAACAGCGGGGAGCGGATTTGCTTGGCAATACTGCGCAAGTTGCAGTCCGACCAGGCGGGCAGAATATCGCGGTATCGCCCCGGTTCGGGGTGGTCGCCATACCAGGCGATACCGAAGCCATCACCGTTGGTGGCGGTTTTTGCGCGGCTCGCGCAATGGCTTTGCTCGATGAGGGAGTGGGCAGGAGAGGAAACCAGTTCCTCCAGGTAAAGAGGGTTACCGCGATAGGCGGCCCAGCGACACATGATCGATCTTCCTGACTTAGACGCCCGGCAACCTGCCGGGCTACCGTTTAAAGCTTGTGACGAATTGGTAAACGATGCCTTAGCGAACGTCGTGTCCTGATGAAATTGCCTGGACATTGTCAAATTAATGGCCTGGCAAGACCGTACCGAAGCAATCAGCTCGCGATACACACCTTGCCTTATCAGGTGCCAAGTCTACATCCCAAAACATGTTAACATCTGATACAGCTTGTGAAGCCAAAGACCCTGTGGTGGCCCCGGCGGCGCTTGGAGAGCTTGCGAGAGAGCCGCAAGCCTGGGCGCTGTTCCTCGATATCGATGGCACTCTGATAGACCTTGCAGAGACGCCGGAAGCGGTGACCGTTCCGGATGGGTTGATTTCAACCCTGTCGCACATCTCAATCCTTCTGGGTGGCGCGGTCGGACTTGTTACAGGGCGTGCGGTTTCCTTTGCAGACCAGCTTTTCTTACCGCTGACTTTGCCGATCGCCGGTCTTCATGGCGCAGAAAGGCGAAATTCTGTCGGGGATCTGGAACGGCTGCCCAAGAACGAAGATTTTGAAGCACTCAAACGATCTCTAGCCCGCGTAACCGCTGACTGGGACGGTGTCATCATTGAAGACAAGGGATCGGCAGTGGCTGCCCATTACCGTCAGGCGCAGCAATGGACCGGACCGCTGGAAGCCGTCATGCAGTCTGCTGTCGAGGAGGCAGGGGCTGACTACACGCTTCAACGCGGCAAAATGGTGATTGAGATCAGGCCTGCCCGTGCCAGCAAGGGGGAGGCCCTTAGAGCCTTTCTCGACGCGGAACCCTTTCTGGGGCGCAAACCCATCGCAATCGGTGATGATCTGACGGATGAGGCGATGTTCAAAGTCGCCAATGAGCTGGGAGGCCTGTCAATCAGGATTGGAGAACTGCGCGATACCGCTGCGGTGCGTGCGATACCGTCACCGGATGCACTCAGGAAGATTCTGGCCGATCTGGCGCGCCGGGCCTGACATCATTCAGATTGAATTCGATCTTTGAAGAGGGAGTTTGTTGTGAGCCGTCTCGTTGTCATTTCCAACCGCGTGCCCATGCCGGAGAAAAACGGTACGGCGCCTGCCGGCGGACTTGCGGTCGCACTTCAGGCAGCGCTTGAAGTGCGCGGCGGCGTCTGGATGGGTTGGTCTGGAAAGTCCAGCGGCACAAAGGAACCGGCCCCGCTGGCGCTAACGGAACGAGGCAATATTACCTATGCGCTGACCGATCTGACGAGCACCGATGTCGAAGAATATTACCATGGCTTCGCCAACCGTGTCCTCTGGCCAATATGTCATTACCGGCTGGATCTCGCAGAGTATGGCCGAAAGGAAATGGCCGGTTACTTCAGGGTCAACCGCTTCTTCGCCCATCGGGTGGCTCCTCTCATCCAGGAAGACGACGTTCTCTGGATCCACGATTATCATTTGATTCCGCTTGCAGCCGAACTCCGGCAGATGGGTTTCAAGAACAAGATCGGCTTCTTCCTGCACATTCCCTGGCCGCCGGCAGATGTGCTGTTTGCCATGCCGGTGCATGAAGAGCTCATGCGCGGACTGACCCATTACGACGTGGTCGGTTTTCAGACAGACCACGATTTGGAAAACTTCCGCGGATGCCTGGTTCGCGAGGGTTTCGGCAATGCGGTTGGCGAGGGGCTTTATTCCTCGCACGGACGAACCTTCAAGGGCGGCTTTTATTCCATCGGCATCGAGACAGCGGCCTTCGCCGAATTTGCCAAACGGGCCGCCTCCACTACCATTGTGCGCAAGGCAAGGCAGAGCCTTGAGGGCCGTGATCTGATCATCGGTGTGGACCGGCTGGATTATTCCAAGGGCATCACCCAGCGCATCGACGCCTATGAGAGCCTAGTGTCCCACAATCCTGCCTATCAGGGCAAGGTGACCTATCTGCAGATCACCCCGAAATCGCGGTCTGAAGTTCCCGAATACGAAGCCATGCAGCGAACCGTCGCAGAGCAGGCCGGCCGTGTGAATGGCGCACTTGGCACCGTTGACTGGGTTCCCATACGCTATATCAACCGCTCCATCGGTCGCCCCGTTCTGGCGGGTTTATACCGGCTGGCGAAAGTCGGTCTGGTGACGCCGTTACGAGATGGAATGAACCTCGTCGCCAAGGAGTTTGTGGCCGCGCAGGATCCCGAAGATCCGGGCGTTTTGGTGCTATCGCGTTTTGCGGGAGCCGCACGCGAACTGAACGGAGCGCTTCTGGTCAACCCTTACGATATTGAAGGCACTGGCCATGCCATTGCGCGCGCCCTGACCATGGGCAAGGAGGAGCGCATCCAGCGCTGGCGCGGCATGATGGACCATCTGCTGGTTCATGACGTAAAGCGCTGGTGCGACGACTTCCTGGCAGACCTGACCTCCGAAGGGGATCACGCCGCTTTGGCGACGTGATACTCCTTGATGGCAACCATCTTGATGGACGGGTAACGTTCCGCCTCATAGCGAAGCGAAAACGCATCCTGAGCCAGAAACACCGGATCGCCGTCCAGATCGCGCGCTATATCGCCCCGCTTGACAGTCAGGAATTTCTCCATGTCGGCCTTGTTTTCCGAGGAAATCCAGCGGCAAACCGAGAAGCGCGACATCTCGAACGAAACCGGAAGACTGTATTCCGCCGAAAGCCGTTCCTTCAGAACGTCGAGCTGCAGGGCACCGACCACGCCGACAATGGCCGGTGAGCCATCTTCTGGCGAAAAGAGCTGTACGACGCCTTCTTCGGCCATCTGCTGAAGCGCTTCCTTCAGCTTCTTCGCCTTCATGGCATCTTCCAACCGCACGCGGCGCAGGATTTCCGGCGAGAAGTTCGGCACGCCTTGGAAGACCAGCGCTTCGCCTTCTGTCAGCGTATCGCCGATACGCAGCGTGCCGTGGTTCGGAATACCTACCACATCGCCTGCATAGGCTGTATCAGCCAGCTGACGCTGCGAGGCGAAGAAGAACTGCGGCGCCGTCAGACCCATCTGCTTGCCGGTACGGGCAAGGCGCGCCTTCATGCCGCGCTCCAGCTTGCCGGAGCAGATGCGGGCAAATGCAATGCGGTCGCGATGGTTGGGGTCCATGTTTGCCTGGATCTTGAAGACGAAGGCCGTCATCTTGTCTTCAGCCGCATGAACGGTGCGGGTATCGGCCACCTGATCTCGTGGTGGTGGCGCAAAATCACCCAGCGCATTGATGAGATCGCGAACGCCAAAGTTTCGCAGCGCCGAGCCGAAGAAAACAGGCGTCATATGACCTTCGAGAAAAGCCTGACGGTCGAACGGGCGGCAGGCTTCGCGGGCCAGTTCCAGCTCGTCGATGAAAGCATCCCGTTCATTTTCCGGCAGGTTTTCGGCAACACTTTGCGGGCCATTCACCTTCAGTGGCTCAACCTGCGTATCGGAACCGCGATAGGTGTTGTTGGCCAGATTGTAGGAGCCGCAGAAGGTTTTGGATCGGCCGACAGGCCATGTGACCGGTGCCGTGTCCAGCGCCAGCTTCTCTTCCACTTCATCCAGAATTTCAAAGGTATCGCGGCTTTCGCGGTCCATCTTGTTGACGAAGGTGATGATCGGGATATCCCGCATGCGGCAGACTTCGAAGAGCTTCAGCGTGCGCGGCTCGATACCCTTGGCGGCATCGATAACCATGACAGCCGCATCCACCGCCGTCAGCGTGCGATAGGTATCGTCCGCGAAGTCTTCGTGACCGGGTGTATCGAGAATGTTGAAGACATTGCCTTCATATTCGAAGGTCATAACGGAGGTGACGACCGAGATGCCGCGTTCGCGCTCGATCTTCATCCAGTCGGACCTGGTCTGGATACGATCCTTTTTCGCCTTGACTTCACCGGCCAGCTGAATGGCACCGCCGAACAACAGCAATTTTTCGGTGAGCGTCGTCTTACCGGCGTCCGGGTGCGCGATAATCGCGAATGTGCGGCGGCGGGATACCGCCTCGGCAATGCTTTCAGCCATGATGTGCAAATCCTTCGAGTTGCGGCGTATCTAGCGATTTCGGGCCAATTATGCAATTGACCTGCCTGATTTGAAGGAGACGCTCATGCGCGAAGTCATCGGCCCTGCTCTGAAACTCGTTCGACTGCCTCATGCAGAGGGGCTTGATCTGCCGGCCTATGAGACGGCGGGCGCGGCTGGCATGGACATTCGCGCCGCTGTGAGTGAACCTCTCGTCCTGCAGCCCGGTGCTCGCGTGCTTGTGCCGACAGGCTTCATTTTCGAGATACCGCAGGGTTTCGAAATTCAGATTCGTCCTCGCTCTGGGCTGGCGTTGAAACATGGCGTGACCTGTCTCAACACGCCCGGCACGATCGACAGCGACTATCGCGGCGAGGTTAAAGTCCTGCTGATCAATCTGGGCCAGGAGGATTTCACGATCGACCGCGGCATGCGGATCGCACAGCTGGTTTTCGCGCCGGTTGTTCAGGTCAAGGTGCAGGAGACAGATACCTTCAATGAAACGGCGCGCGGCGCGGGCGGCTTCGGTTCCACCGGCGTATAAGCCGTTGCGCCCGGATCGCAACCCAATTAGCAATGGCAACGGAGGATGAATTCCATGACACTGACATCACTTGTTGCCTATGCGGGTGCCCTGTTCATAGCAGCGGCCATTCCCGGCCCCGGCATGACAGCCATTGTTGCGCGCGCTCTGGGCTCCGGTTTCCGCCCCACATTCTTCATGGGGCTTGGCCTCATTCTGGGTGATCTGGTCTATCTGACTGCCGTCATTCTGGGACTGGCGATTCTTGCCCAGAACTTCACGACGCCGTTTCTCATCATCAAGTATCTGGGTGCTCTCTATCTTTGCTATATTGCGTGGAAGCTGTGGGCCGCCGGTTTGCTCCGGCAGGATATTCAGGCCACCCGCGGCGCAACAGGCATGATGGCCTTTCTCTCTGGGCTGCTGGTAACGCTCGGCAATCCGAAGACCATGCTGTTTTACGTGGCGCTTGTGCCGACGCTGATACCGTTGCAGGACGTCGGTCTGCGAGATTATGCGGCTCTGGTAGCGACCACATTCATCGTGCTGATCGCGGTCTTGCTGCCCTACATTCTGCTCGCGTCGAAAGCTCGCGAACTTTTGAAGAAGCCACGGACCTTGCAAGCACTCAACCGTTCGGCAGCTGGAATTCTGGCAGGAACTGCAGCCTATATTGCCGCGCGTTGAGCGAGGCTAGAGATGCGGAAAATTATTCCGCTGGCCGATGCCAGGCGGGCATGTCTCACCTCGCGTTTTGGAGGCGTGCACCCTACATCTGATGTAACATTCTAGTTTGGGGAGAAACACTATGACTGATGCAAAGCCGGGCCGTGGCAAGATCTATGGTTCTATCACCGAAACGATTGGCAATACCCCGATCGTTCGCCTGGACAAGCTCGCAAGGGAAAAAGGCGTAAAGGCCAATCTGCTTGCCAAGCTTGAATTTTTCAATCCCATCGCATCGGTCAAGGATCGTATTGGTGTCGCAATGATCGAGGCACTGGAAGCTGCCGGTACCATCACGCCCGGCAAAACGGTGCTGGTTGAGCCTACCTCAGGCAATACGGGAATTGCACTGGCCTTTGCAGCCGCCGCCAAGGGCTACCGCCTCATTCTGACCATGCCAGAGACCATGTCCATCGAGCGTCGCAAGATGCTGGCGCTTCTGGGGGCGGAACTGGTTTTGACCGAAGGTCCAAAGGGCATGAAAGGCGCGATCGCCAGGGCAGAGGAGCTGGCGGCCAGCCTGCCCGATGCGATTATCCCCCAGCAATTCGAGAACCCGGCAAATCCTGAAATCCACCGCAAGACGACCGCGGAAGAAATCTGGAACGATACAGACGGACAAGTCGACATCTTCGTGTCGGGCATCGGTACCGGCGGCACGATTACCGGCACGGGGCAGGTTCTGAAGAGCCGCAAACCGGACATCAAGGTGATTGCTGTCGAACCCGCCGAATCTCCGGTCCTGTCTGGCGGAGAACCCGGCCCTCACAAGATCCAGGGCATCGGTGCAGGCTTTGCGCCCAAGATCCTCGATCGATCCGTCTATGACGAAATCGTCACTATTGCCAGCCAGGAGGCTATCGAGACCGCGCGTCTGGTGGCTCGTCTCGAAGGCGTGCCGGTCGGCATCTCGTCTGGCGCAGCACTGGCCGCAGCCATAAAGATTGGTTCTCGACCGGAGAACGACGGCAAGAACCTCGTCGTGATCATTCCGTCTTTTGCAGAACGCTACCTTTCGACTGTCCTGTTCGAGGGTCTCGGTGGCTGAATCCGGTTAACACGATCTGCATCGCTGCAGACTTGAGACGCTGCGCACCGGGGCTGATCTCCACGGTCGAGGTCAGCCCGCCCAGCGGTACAAGACAACGGAAAGCGGGGACTTGAAAGCCTTCACCAATTGATCTTCCCCTGCCACTTCGGCACCTTTGGTCATACTGCCACCTGGTCAGACTGCAACCTGGTCAGACTGCCGCCGTCAAACGTTCTCCTGCTATCCGATAGGATATGGCTTCCGCGAGATGGATGCGCCCGACACGGTCGCAATCGTCCAGATCCGCCAGTGTTCTGGCCACCTTCAGCACACGATGATAGGCGCGCGCCGAGAATTTCATCTTGTCAGCCGCATCTCTCAATAGCTGCGCACCGGCAGCGTCAGGTTCTGCGACCTGCTCGATCAGCGAGGTCGAACATCTTGCATTGGTGCTGATATATGGCATGCCTGCGGCAATGAACCTCCGGCGCTGGCGCTCCCTTGCCTTCGCAACGCGGGTAGCCACATCGGCACTGCTTTCAGCCGGACGAGGACGGATGAGATCCGCGGCCGCAACAGCAGGTACATCGATACGAATATCGATGCGATCCAGAAGAGGCCCAGAGATACGCGCCTGATAATCCGTCATGCATTTGGGACCCTTGGCACAGCTATGCCCCGGCTCACCGGCCATACCGCACCGACACGGATTCATAGCCGCCACAAGCTGGATATTGGCCGGATAAGAGACCCGATGATTGGCGCGTGCAATGATGCATTCGCCCGTTTCCAGCGGCTGCCGCAAGGCATCGAGAACCTGCGGGGAAAATTCCGGAAACTCGTCGAGGAACAGCACGCCGTGATGGGAGAGCGATGCCTCACCCGGTTTTGCCCGGAAACCGCCACCAACAAGCGCTGCCATGGTGGCCGAATGATGCGGTGTGCGGAACGGCCGCCTATCCGACAGCTTTCCTCCAGACAGTTGACCCGCAATCGAATGAATCATGGAGACTTCCAGAAGCTCCGCTGCCGAAAGCGGCGGGAGAATGGAAGGAAGGCGTGCAGCCAGCATCGACTTTCCAGAACCCGGCGGCCCGACCATCAAAAGATTATGACCACCCGCCGCAGCGACTTCCAGCGCTCGCTTGGCGCTTTCCTGTCCTTTGATCTCGGCGAGATCCGGCAAGTTGGCGGGGGCTGCACGGATTGCCGGTGCTGGCCTTGCAAGAAGCTGGCTTCCGCGAAAATGATTGGCCAGCGCAATCAGGCTTCGAGGTGCAAGTATATCGAATTCGGCACCAGCCCAGGCAGCCTCCGCGCCGCTGTCTGCCGGGCAGATGAGCCCTTTGCCAAGCGCGTTTGCACCAATGGCTGCAGGCAGTGCACCGGCCACCGCAGCCAGTGTTCCATCCAGGTTGAGTTCACCGATCACCACATAGCCTGCCAATGCTTCTGCGGGGATGGCTCCTAGGGCGGCCATAAGACCCAATGCAATCGGCAGATCAAAGTGAGATCCCTCCTTGGGAAGATCCGCAGGCGCCAGATTGATCGTTATCCTTTTCGGCGGCAGCGCGAGACCGGAGGCATGCAGGGCTGCCTGTACGCGCTCACGACTCTCGGCTACCGCCTTGTCCGGCAGGCCGACGATCTGCATGGCGAGCTTCCCCGGGCCCACCATGACCTGCACGTCAACAGGGACGCCCTCTATGCCCTGAAAGGCAACCGTATTAACGCGCGCGACCATTTCCACCTGCCAGCCACGCTTCGGCAGCAGCACCGAAGCTCACGTACAATCAAGCACAACTTGCAGGCGGAAACAAGAACAATTGGAGAACAGAAATCCTGTTAAAGTTGCATCTAAATTTGGAAGGCCTCAACTCTCAAGCGACAGAACGCTTTGCCTCGATTGCATCCCAAAGTAGCACGGCGGCATCCACACCGCCGAACTTCTTCACCTCGCGAATTCCGGTCGGAGATGTAACATTGATCTCGGTCATGTAGTCACCGATGACATCAATCCCCACGAACAGGAAGCCACGCTCACGCAAAGCGGGTCCAATCCGATCGCAGATTTCCTTTTCGCGCGCAGTCAATTCTGTCGGCTCTGCACGTCCGCCGACATGCATGTTGGAACGGGCGTCGTGTTCTGCCGGAACGCGGTTGATGGCGCCGACCGGATTCCCATCCACGAGGAGGATACGCTTGTCACCCTTGCGCACGGCCGGCAGATAGGCCTGTGCGATGTAGGGTTCGCGATACATCTGGCCGAACATTTCTAGAAGCGACGAGAAGTTGCGGTCATCACGGGCAGAGTGGAAGACGCCTGCGCCGCCATTGCCATAGAGCGGCTTCAGGATGATATCGCCAAGCTCCTCACGGAAGCGAGCAATCTCGCCGATGTCCTTCGTGATCAGGGTCGGCGGCATCAGATCGGCGAACTCGGTCACGAAAATCTTTTCCGGTGAATTGCGAACCCAGGCTGGATCGTTGACGACCAGCGTCTTCGGATGGATACGCTCCAGAAGATGGGTGGATGTGATGTAGCCCATGTCGAAGGGCGGGTCCTGTCGCAGGTGCACGACATCCATAGTCGACAGATCGACGCGCTCCCGCTCGCTGAGTGTGAAATGGTTACCCTTTTCGTCACGCAACTGCATGGCTTCGACGGCAGCAAAGATCTTGCCATCGCGCATGGTCAGCCTGTCGGGCGTATAGTGGAAGAGCTCGTAGCCGCGCGCCTGCGCTTCCAGCGCCATGGCGAAGGTAGAATCCCCGACGATGTTGATGCCGGATACGTGGTCCATCTGGAACGCGACTTTGCGGATATTGGCCATGGCTGCCCCTCAAGAGATTGCCTGGCAGATGTAGGATGCCTGAGGGGCAATGGCAACGCGAGAATGGGCTCAGAGTGCTCTTCTTCGGCCCTTCAGTTGGCGGATGATGCGCCTGCGTATACGATAAAAAAGGGAGACGGGCAGATCGAGCGGCTGGCGCATGAAGGCGATCTTTCGGACATAGTGGTCAACCCTCCAGGTCGCCCAGGTTCCAGCCTTGAAGTAGCCGACATCGCCCGCTTTTAGCAGCCTCTGCGTACCATCCTTCGCGATGACGAAAACGTCACCTTCCAGAATGACAACGGTTTCATCCTCGCCAAAGAACCAGCGGAATGTACCGGCCGTGCAATCCTACATTGCCGTACAGGAACATTTGTCCGTTGCTTGCGAATGATAGGCGACCCGCGCCTCAGGACTTCCAGACAGTATCCAGCCGGGCTCGATTGGCGAAGAGACCAGATCCCTCACGAGGTGCTCGTTGCTGGCACCGATGAACGGAGTCTCGACCGCAGTTTCATTTGCAGTCCGCCTACGATGCGCCAGAGCCAGGGCTCCGGCCAAAGCCAGTTTCAGTACGATCACTTCCCCCGCAACGAAATTCGAGCGGAGACTATCAGGCACAACCAACGATCAGGCTTCTGCGGTCACTTGCATTTTAATCATTTGTCCAAAATTCGGATCATGCGCTTGCTACAGATCGGGCAGGTGACCTCGACCCTTCCAGCGCAAGCCTTTTGCCGCTGGTTGCATCGAAGAAATGGAGCCGTGCAGGGTCAATCACCAGACAAAGGTTTTCGGCCAGGAAGGTTTCGGCAGGAAAGGCCGCTGTTAGAGCCTGATCTCCGACAAAGCCATGTGCAAGACGCTGCGATCCAAGTTCCTCGATGTAATCCAGCCGGAATGGAAGCCCTGTCTCGCCGGCCAGTGCCAACCGCAAATCCTCTGCCCGCAACCCCACGGTCACTATTCCTGAAGGCGCTGTTGTTGAAAGATCCAGCTGTCCGGAGCCGATCGCAAGTTTGGAGCCTTGCACCTCTGCCCGGACAAGGTTCATGGCGGGCGAGCCGATGAAACTTGCGACAAAGGTGGACGCCGGTGTGTGATAGACTTCGAGTGGAGAGCCAATCTGCTCGATCTCTCCGCCGTTCAGCACCACCAGCCGATCCGCCAGTGTCATGGCTTCCAGCTGATCATGGGTCACATAGATAGAGGTGGTGCCAAGACGCCGCTGGAGGCGCTTGATCTCGCCGCGCATGGACACGCGCAACTTTGCATCGAGATTGGAGAGCGGCTCGTCGAAGAGAAAAGCCGCTGGCTTGCGCACAATGGCGCGCCCCATCGCCACACGTTGCCGTTGACCGCCGGAAAGCGCTCGCGGCTTGCGCTCCAGATACTGGGTAATCTCCAGCATGCGTGCGGCTTCTGCAACGCGGGCATCGATTTCCGCCTTCGGCGTACCACGGTTCTTCAGGCCATAGGCGAGGTTCTGGTAAACAGTCATATGCGGATAGAGCGCATAGTTCTGGAAGACCATGGCGATGTCGCGTTCTGCCGGTTCCATCCGGTTGACGATTCGCTCACCAATTGAGACCTCGCCTTCGGAAATCGTTTCCAGGCCAGCCACCATGCGAAGTAGCGTTGACTTGCCGCAGCCGGAGGGGCCTACGAGGACAATGAATTCGCCATCAGCGATATCGATGGAAACGGAATTTACCGCCTTCACGCCACCCGTGTAGATCTTCGAGACCTTGTCAATCGAGATCGAGGCCATGTTACTTCTCCGTTTCGGTAAGGCCGCGGATGAACAGCCTTTGCATGAAGATGACGATGAGGATGGGGGGCAGCATGGCAAGCACAGCGCCCGCCATCACGAGGTTCCACTGGATTACGCCATCCTGCACGGTGACCATTCGCTTCATGCCCATCATCAGCGTGTAGTAACCGGGATCCGTTGTGACCAGCAGCGGCCAGAGATATTGCACCCAGCCATAGATGAAGAGGATGACCGATAGTGCACCGATGTTCGTGCGGGACAGGGGCAGCAGAATATCGCGGAAGAACTTCATCGGCCCCGCACCATCCACTCGCGCGGCTTCCAGAATCTCATCCGGGATCGTCATGAAAAATTGGCGGAACAGAAAGGTGGCGGTCGCCGAGGCGATCAGCGGTATTGTCAATCCGGCCCAGGAGTTCAGAAGCCCAAGGTCCGCCACGATCTTGTAGGTCGGCATGATGCGCACTTCTACCGGCAGCATCAGGGTGACGAAAATGATCCAGAAAGCCAAGACCCGGAAAGGAAAACGGAAATAGACGATCGCAAAAGCTGACAGAATGGAGATCGCGATCTTTCCCACTGTGATCACCAAAGCCATGATCAGTGAATTCAGCGCCATGTGGGAATAGTTCGGCAGGCCATTTGCAGCCGAGGCGCTGGTCAGGATCTGCGTGTAGTTCTCGATGAAATGGGATCCGGGCCAAAGCGGCACGGGGCCGCTCATCAGCGTCGCGATGTCGTGCGTCGAAGCGATCACCGCCACGTAGACCGGCAGAGCCACGATGGCGAAGCCGAGCAGCAGGAAGGCGTGCGTGAGGATGTTCAGCAGGGGTCTGTTTTCAACCATGATCGTTGCTCAATACTGCACGCGGCGTTCGACGTAGCGGAACTGAACAAACGTCAGCACCATGACGATGAGCATCAGAAGGACCGATTGCGCCGAGGAGGAGCCGAGGTTCAAGCCGAGATAGCCATCCTGATAGACCTTGTAGACAAGCGTGGTGGTTGCCTGTGCCGGCCCGCCAACCGTCGTTGCATCAACAATCGGGAAGGTGTCGAACATCGTATAATTCACATTGATGATGAACAGGAAGAAGGTGGTGGGCGAGAGAAGCGGCAGAGAAATGGTCCAAAAGCGCTTCACCGGGCCCGACCCGTCAATGGCGGCAGCTTCCATCAGCGACTGCGGCACGGACTGGAGTCCGGCGAGGAAGAACAGGAAATTGTAGGAGACCTGCTTCCAGGCGGCCGCGATGATGATCAGGATCATCGCTTGGGTACCGTTGAGGTCATGATCCCAGTGAATGCCGATCTTTTCCAGGAAGAAGGGCATGAGCCCCGTAGAACTGTTGAACAGGAACCACCAGAGCACGCCGGCCACCACGGGGGCGACCGCATAGGGCCAGACGAGCAGCGTGGTATAGACCTTGCCGCTGCGCACCAGCCGGTCCACCGAGGCGGCGAAGGCAAGACCGAGCAGCATCGACAGCGCCGTCACCGAGACGGCAAAGACGGCGGTTCTCGACAGGGCATCGAGATAGTTCGGGTCATCGAACAGACGCTCATAATGCAGCAATCCGACGAAGACGGTTGAGAGGCCAAAAGGGTCCTCACGCTCGAAGGAGGATTTCACCGCCTGGGCCGCAGGCCAGATGAAGAACACCAGCGTGATGAAAAGCTGGGGCGCGAGCAGCAGATAGGGCAGCAGCCGGTTGTTGAAGGTGGTTTTTTTCGTATCCATTGAGCCCCTGCCAGATTGGTCCGGACAAAGGAAGGGAGGACCGGCGCCGGGCCGCCCCTCCCCTCTGGGTCAGCCGTGATCAGTTGTTGGCGGCTTCGAATTCGCGCAGCAGCTTGTTGCCGCGCTCGACGGCGCTGTCGAGAGCCTGCTTGGCGTCCTTCTTGCCGGCCAGCAGCGACTGGAACTCTTCGTCCACGATCGTGCGCACCTGGGTGAAGTTGCCGAAGCGCAGACCCTTGGAATTCGCGCTCGGCGTGCCGCGGGTGATCTGCTCGATAGCGATGTCCGAACCCGGGTTCTTGGCGTAGTAGCCCTGGCTCTTGCCGAGGTCATAGGCCGCGTTGGTGATCGGCAGGTAACCGGTGTACTGGTGCCAGTCGGCCTGGACTTCCGGCTTCGAGAGGTAGGAGAAGAACTTGGCAACACCCTTGTAGGTGGCCTTGTCCTTGCCGTTCAGAACCCACAGCGTCGCACCGCCGATGATGGAGTTCTTCGGCTCCTTGGTGACATCGTCATAATAGGGCAGCGGCGCAAAGCCCGGCGTGAAGGTCTTGGCGTTGTTGATGACGCCAGCGCGGCCCGCGGACGAATTCATCGTCATTGCGCATTCCTGCGCGTAGAACATCGTAGCAGCGTTATCGCCACCGACTGGACCGCCATACTTGAAGAGGCCTTCATCCTGCCACTTCTTCAGGTTTGCCCAATGCTTCTGCTGAACCGGACCGTTGAAGGAGAACTGGGTCTTGAGACCACCGAAGCCGTTTTCCAAGGTGCCAAATGGCTGGTCGTGGATAGCGGAGAGATTCTCCGTCTGCACCCAGGTGATCCAGGCCGACGTGAAGCCGCATTTGGCCGCACCCGACGTTACGATCTTCTTCGAAAATTCCTCGACTTCCTTCCAGGTCTTCGGAGCAACTTCTGGATCAAGGCCAGCCTTCTTGAAGACGTCCTTGTTGTAATAGAGGATCGGCGTGGACGAGTTGAAGGGCAGTGACAGGATATTGCCCTGCGTGTCGGAGTAATAGCCGACCACCGGACCGAGGAACGACTTCGGCTCGAAGCTTTCGCCCTCGTCCTTCATCAACTTGTAAACGGGGTAAACGGCACCCTTGGCCGCCATCATCGTACCGGTTCCGACTTCGAAAACCTGAACGATCGCAGGCTGCTGGTTGGCGCGGAAGGCAGCAATGGCTGCAGTCAGGGTTTCTGGGTAGGAGCCCTTGTAAACGGGAACGACCTTGTATTCGCTCTGACTTTCATTGAACTTCGTGGCAATCTCTTCGAGCTTCTTGCCAAGCTCGCCGCCCATGGCGTGCCACCAGGTAACTTCAGTTGCCGCAAGCGATGTGGAGGCAGACAGAGCAAACGCTGCCGCTGCAAGGCCAAGCTTCTTGAACATGGGGATCGTCCCTCTTTCCTTCAGTTTAGGATGAGGGGCTGATTAGCGGCGCTGCGTGACAGGTCCTTGAAGTATCTATGACAGAACTGTTACAATATCATCTAATTTGCACACCAATGCAAAAACATTCAAAAGGCATCGACGAAATGACTTGGCAGGCGCCACGGCGTTATCGCAACGATGTCATATCTGAGCGACAAACCGGAGGCCTTTCTTTGCCTGGCAAGCCACAGGTCGCTTGCCGCACGAATGCGGTTCTGGCTGTGAAAGCTCACCGCCTCGACAGCTGAGTTTTCCGATTTGCGTGCCTTGACCTCTACAAAGGCAATAATGTTCCCTTTGCGGGCAATCAGATCGATCTCACCAAGAGGCGTCCGATAGCGTGTTGCGACAATCCGATAGCCTTTGCTCATCAGATAAAGCGCTGCCAGAAATTCGGCAAACCGGCCTCGCCTTTCTGCGTGCCTGCGCCGCTTGCCGTCATCCCTGACTGTCTTCGGCATCTTTCAACTCAATCAGGCGCTGATAAAGATCTTTACGCGAGAGACCAGTCAGGCGGGCCGCCTCCGCTGCGGCCTTGGTGGCGGGCATGCTGGCGGAGAGTTCCCGCAGCATGATATCCACATCGACGGCGGCGGGAATATCATGATAGTCCGGCGGGCCGACGACAAAAACGATCTCGCCCTTGACCGTCGCGTCCTTGTACTGCTCCGCCAGATCACCGAGCGACCCGCGGCGGAACTCTTCAAAGGTTTTGGTCAATTCACGGCACACGCAGGCGGCGCGTGAAGGGCTGAGCACATCTGCTGCAATGGTGAGGGTATCTGAAATCCGGTGCGGTGATTCAAAGAAGATCAGGGTTGCCGGGATCTTGGAAAGCTCTGCCAGCCGATCTCGCCTGCCCTTTTCCTTCACCGGCAAAAAGCCCGCGAACAGAAAAGCATCCGATGGCAAACCGGAACCCACGAGGGCAGCCAGCGGCGCCGAGGGGCCGGGGATCGGCACGACCCGATAACCCGCTTCAATCGCCAATTGGCCCAGGCGATAACCGGGATCGGAAACCAGCGGAGTTCCGGCATCTGACACCAGCGCAACAGATTTTCCCGCTTCCAGAGCGGCAAGAAGCTTGGGCCCAGCTTCATTGGCATTGTGTTCATGATAGGCATAGGGCCTTCCCGTAATGCCGAAACGGTCCAGCAGCACGCGCGTGACCCGTGTATCTTCACAGGCGAGCACATCAGCGCCTGCCAGCGTTTCCAGGGCGCGCAGGGTGATATCACCCAGATTGCCGATCGGAGTTGCTACGAGATAGAGTGCCGGTTCCAGCGGTCGCGCCGGGATCGCCGTGTTTCCGATCCGATAGGTTTTCGCCGCCTGCTGTCGATCTTCCGTCACTGCTCAATGCCTGCCTTATTATATTCACGCCTTTATGGGCGAGTGCACCATGCTGAGCAAGGCAAAAGCGGCAACCATGTGGAAAGCTGTGAGTAGTTGATCCTCCAACTTGATTCCGACCCGAGAATCGGAGGGGCCTCTTGCCTTTTTGCCGCTTTGTCTGCCATTTTGCCGATCCACATCTGTCCGACCAGCCTGACGGACGAGAATAACATTCGGCTTCTCACCAGAAGCCGGCACGGTCGAAAGCGGTAGCATCCCATGCGTATTACTCTTGAGCGGTCCAACCTCCTGAAATCGTTGAATCACGTTCACCGGGTGGTGGAGCGCCGCAACACGATTCCGATCCTCTCCAACGTCCTGCTGCGTGCTTCCGGCAACGATCTGGCGCTGAAGGCGACGGACCTGGATCTCGAGATCACCGAAGAACTTCCGGCAATGGTTGAGACGGCCGGCGCGACGACCGTTCCGGCGCATCTGCTCTATGAAATCGTACGCAAGCTACCCGATGGCTCGGAGGTTCTTCTGGCCGTCAACCCGGATGGCAGCACGATGTCGGTCCAGTCCGGCCGTTCGAAGTTTTCGCTGCAATGCCTGCCAGAAGCTGACTTCCCCGATCTGACGGCCGGAAGCTTCACGCACAGCTTCAAGATCAAGGCATCCGACCTGAAGATGCTGATCGACCGCACGCAATTCGCGATCTCAACAGAAGAAACGCGTTATTATCTCAACGGGATTTTCTTCCATACGATCGAAACGGGCGGTCAGTTGAAGTTGCGAGCCGTTGCGACAGATGGACACCGCCTCGCTCGCGCCGATATCGAGGCGCCCTCCGGTTCGGAAGGCATGCCGGGCATCATCATTCCCCGCAAGACAGTGGGCGAACTGCAGAAGTTGATGGACGATGCGGAAGCGGTCGTCACAGTCGAGGTTTCGGATGCCAAAATACGCCTGACGCTTGGCGGCATCGTCATGACGTCCAAGCTGATCGATGGCACGTTTCCGGATTACCAGCGCGTCATTCCCACCGGAAACGACAAGGAAATGCGCGTGGATTGCCAGAGCTTTACCCGCGCTGTCGATCGCGTGTCTACGATCTCCTCAGAACGTGGCCGCGCCGTAAAGCTCGCGCTCAACGACGGTCAGTTGCTTCTGACGGTCAACAACCCTGATTCCGGCAGCGCCACGGAAGAAGTGGCCGTGGGCTATGAAAGCGAGCCGATGGAAATTGGCTTCAACGCCAAGTATCTGCTGGACATCACAGCGCAGCTTTCCGGCGAGGATGCGATCTTCCTTCTTGCCGATGCGGGTTCGCCAACACTTGTACGGGATACGGCGGGCGATGACGCGCTTTATGTGCTGATGCCGATGCGTGTTTAATTTAAATTTCAAGGGTCGCAGCCGCGGCCCTTTCTTCTGCCGCATTTCAGATGCGACATTTTTTCTTGATTTTGCGTCATGACGGCGCGATGAACGGTCGACAGATTCGCGGGAGATAGTTGATGGAATTGCGCCTGAAGGAACGGCTGGGCCGTAAATTCGATGAGGAAATCCGTTTCTTCAAGGGATGGATGGAAGGCCCCAAGCAGGTCGGTGCCATACTTCCAACGTCCAGTGTGACGGCACGCCGGATGGCAAGCGTGATCAATCCGCAATCCAGTCTTCCGGTTTTGGAACTCGGGCCTGGCACAGGCATCATTACCAAGGCAATCCTGAAGCGGGGCATCAAGCCGCAGGATCTTGTCTCGATCGAATACTCGACAGACTTCTACCAGCATCTGCTCAGAACGATCCCGGATGTCCGGTTCATCAATGGCGATGCCTTCGAGCTGCAGACGATTCTAGGCGACTTCAAGAATCGCAAGTTCGACGCTGTGATCTCCGCCATACCCATGTTGAGCTTCCCGATGGAAAAGCGCATCTGGCTGCTGGAAGATCTGCTGGATCGCATGCCGCACGGTCGCCCGGTGATGCAGATTACCTACGGGCCGGTTTCACCCATCATTGCCAAGCCGGATCGGTATCGCATCAAGCATTTCGATTTTGTCGTGCGCAATTTGCCACCAGCGCAGTTGTGGACTTATACGCGCCCTGATTAAAACAAGGGATGTTTGGGATCTACATCAGTCATCCCCAGGTACAGATCGACCCGCAGGTGCCGGTTCCGGAATGGAACCTGTCACCGCGTGGACGTGAACGCGTTCTCGCGGCGACAGCATGTCCGTGGGTTAGGGAGTTGCAGCGGATCGTCAGCAGTCCCGAACGCAAGGCAATCGAGACAGCCGAAATCCTGGCCCGGACGGCTGGCGTCGAAATAGAAATCGCACACTCAAGTCACGAGATCGACCGGTCTGCGACGGGCTATCTCACGCACGACGCCCATGAAGAGGCAGCGGATCACTTTTTCGCGAACCCGGCCGATAGTTTCCGCGGCTGGGAGAAGGCAATCAACGCACAGGCTCGTATCGTGACTGCGGTTTCGGAAGTTATTTGGGAACACGATCCGGCCCACCCCATGGCGTTTGTAGGGCACGGCGGAGTTGGAACCCTTCTGAAATGCTCGCTTTCAGGCCAGTCCATCGCGCGAAACCACGATCAACCATCGGGTGGCGGCAATCTTTTCTGCTTTTCTCTCGCGCGCAATCTTGCCGAGTGCCGCCTCAAATGCGAGTGGACACCCATGGAATTCTGGCAAGGAGAAACGCGATGAACGCTCGTGACCGACTGATCTTAGGCCTGGATGTACCGACCGTCGGTGAAGCAGAGGCGCTGATCCGGACACTTGGCGAGACGGTTTCCTTCTACAAGATCGGCTACCAGCTGGCTTTCGTAGGCGGACTGGAGCTGGCTCGCGATCTGGTTCGGGATGGAAAATCTGTTTTTCTCGACATGAAACTGCTCGACATCGACAACACTGTTGCCCATGGGGTCGAGAATGTCGCCAAGATGGGCGTAAACATGTTGACGCTTCACGCTTATCCGAAAGCCATGCGCGCTGCGGTCGCGGCCGCCAAGGGTTCCAGCCTTTGCCTGCTGGGTGTAACCGTCCTCACATCAATGGATGCTGCCGATCTGTTGGAAGCAGGATATGATGCCGATCCTCGGTCTCTGGTTCTCAAGCGCGCCGAGCAGGCCCGACACGCCGGGATGGGCGGGATCGTGTGCTCTGCCGAGGAGTCCTCTGCCGTGCGCAGCATCATCGGACCGGACATGGCACTCGTAACACCAGGAATTCGCCCTGCGGGTTCTGAGGCGGGCGACCAGAAGCGCGTGGTGACGCCTGGCGATGCAATAAGGAACGGTTCGAGCCATCTGGTTGTCGGACGGCCCATCGTCAAGGCAAACGATGCTCTTGCTGCGGCAAAATCGATCCTTGATGAAATGGCACTTGCGCTTTCTGCATAAGACGCCTTTCATTCAGCAAATTCGAATACGGAGGAAGGCATGCCGAAGGGATACTGGATTGCGCGCGTCGATGTTCGTGATCCCGAACGGTACAAGGATTATGTGGCAGCGGCCAAACCAGCATTCGAGAAATATGGCGCAAAGTTTCTGGCACGCGGCGGCGCTCATACACGGCTGGAAGGAACGGCAAGAGCGCGAAACGTCGTGATCGAGTTTCCCTCCATGCAGGCCGCCGTCGATTGCTACAAGTCTCCGGAATACCAGATTGCCGCCAAGATCCGCCAACAGGTTGCCGATGCGGAAATGTTGGTTGTCGAAGGAATCGAAGAGGCGTGATGGATAGGCATCGTGCGCCGGACAGGGTGCATTGAAGAAATCGCGCGCCGCCAGCGAATGCATGCATTGCAACACTTCACCTCGTCCGCCGTTTCGGCTAGAGACAAAGAAAAACAACTCTCCTTGGCTTTCGGAGCACTCCCATGACCATGTCCAATCTTCCGCCGCTCGTGACCGTTTTCGGGGGCTCGGGCTTTGTCGGCCGGCATGTCGTGCGGGAACTGGCCAAGCGCGGCTACCGTATCCGTGTGGCCGTCCGTCGGCCGGACCTCGCTGGCTTCCTGCGTCCAGCCGGCTATGTGGGCCAGATCCAGCTGGTACAGGCCAATCTGCGCTATCGCAAATCGATCGATCAGGCCGTTGCCGGCTCGGATCACGTGGTCAACTGCGTTGGCATTCTGTTCGAAAGCGGCAAGAACTCGTTTGACGCCGTGCAGGAATTCGGCGCCAAGGCCGTTGCCGAGGCTGCCCGCGCCGCTGGCGCAACCCTGACGCATGTATCGGCCATCGGCGCGGATGCCAGGTCGCAGTCCTCCTATGCACGCAGCAAGGGCCGCGCCGAGGAAGCAATCCTCTCCACCGTTCCAGATGCTATCATCCTGCGTCCGTCGATCATTTTCGGCAAGGAAGACAACTTCTTCAACAAATTTGCCGACATGGCGCGCACCATGCCATTTCTTCCACTGATCGGTGGCGGCCTGACCAAGTTCCAGCCCGTCTTCGTGGAAGACGTCGCCACGGCCATCGCAAAGGCGGTTGAAGGAAAGGTTGCCAAGGGCAAGATTTATGAGCTCGGCGGCGCAGAGGTTCTGACCTTCAAGCAGTGTCTCGAGGCTGTCCTTCGCATCACCTATCGCAAGCGTCCGCTGGTCACGCTGCCCTTCGGTGTTGCCTCGTTGATCGGCAGCATTGCATCCATGGTTCCCCTGATCACCCCGCCGCTGACGAGCGATCAGGTTCTGCTTCTGAAGTCTGATAACGTCGTTTCGAAGGAAGCCGAGCAGGAAGGCCGCACGCTTGCAGCGTTTGGCGTACGCCCCACGCTGCTGGATGCGATCCTGCCAAGCTACCTCGTCCAGTATCGCGTTCAGGGGCAATTCACGAATTCCGGCAAAGCAGCCTGAGGGCACAAGGCCCGTCATTTTCTAGATGCTCAAGCAGGAGGCAGGACATTGTTCTGCCTCTTTGACGTTCAGGGTTGTGGCGTAAATGACGCAACGCACAACTGCTTAACGTTAACCGGCGGTTCAACAAAATACTCTATTGAAACAGATCGCGACGGCCCGTAAACCGCCGCCATTCTCCCAAGTACTCGAGTATCGCCGTGACTGCCACACCCTCCTCCGAAAGGCTTCCCCCCATGGGCAAATCCATCGCACTGTTTTTTGCGTGTGCGGCATTTGTTATTCTTGCAGGCTCGTTCCTGGCCCCCGGCACTGTTGCTGCCAACAAGAGCGCCTGCGCGCCCGCCTATGGCGTGGATCCGTGCAGCACGGCGTCCATTCGCCGCTAAGCTGAACAAGTTCGGGCTGCCATTGGCAGCCCTTTTCTGCAATCAAAGTAAACCTCCACCTACGGTGGAGGACTGGACGAGTTCTACATCGTAGTGGAGA
>NZ_STGA01000003.1 GCF_005222835.1 Rhizobium sp. FKY42
ATAGCAAAACCGCTTCTAGCGGTTCAAGCGCAGCGTTTCAAACCTCCACCTCTGGTGGAGGTCATGACTTAGCGAACGCGGTAGGAAGTCCCGGCCCTCGCACGATAATCGGCAATATCTGAACGGCATGTTGCATGTTCTTCGGGTTGGCTGCCCCTAGCGCGACATGGATGAGCGATACGGAAAGTGGAATTCCGTTTGGCAGGCCACGCGCAGCAAATAGGCGGCGGAATGGATCGTGTCCCAGGACGTGGTGTAGCTTAGACGGCCACGGCTCATCCCAGAGGGCCGGATGAGTTTCAGCTTGCCGCTGGCAGGCTGATGAGCGGATCATCGCTCATCGTAGCGATTGTCTCAAGGGTCATATAGCGAGAGCGGTGGAAGACACCGTCTCGCCGGGTTCGAAACTCTGCTCAATGATTGTCAGCTTTTGCCCGGTTGTCCACCGCCTGCGACGAACATCACCCGTCAGCAATTCAACGTGTCGATACGCGTTGGACATAAGCCTGTCCTCAAGACTGTTCTTGAGCCTTTCTGCTTATGCCGACTGTCCGGTCGAAATGGCGGGCAGTTCAGAAACCGGCAGCAGGCCAGTCTGCACTTAGGAGCTATTGTTCGCTTCTACTCCTCACTATCTAAGAAGCTATCTGTCTGGACACGGCCCCTTGCGGAAAGTATTTCCGCTTTGCGTGCTCATTTGAGACGTTCAGCTTACAAAAAAATTGCTCAGAAGCAGCCGTTCGCCGCATGACTGTTCCAGTGCTAAACTTCTCAGATTTCCTGTTTAGGCTATTGCTGGTGAAACAATCTGTTACCTTCTCGACACAAACTGGTGCCAGCCGTCTGCTATATGACGGGGCTTCGCTAGCATCGGACATGCGGAGACAACAGCCTTGGATGCCTTACCCGAAATCCTGATCGTCGATGATGACGGTCAGATCCTGATCCTGGTTGCGAAGTTCCTGCGGACGAACGGGTTTCGGGTCCATACCGCACGAAATGGCGCCGAGATGGCTGAGACACTGAAACGGGCTGCGGTTGATCTGATTGTGCTGGATCTCATGCTTCCGGGAAAGAACGGTTTGGAGATCTGTCGCGACCTGCGACGCAGCTCGTCGGTCCCGATCATCATGCTGACTGCCAAGGGCGACGAGACGGATCGCATCATCGGTCTTGAGGTTGGTGCAGACGACTATCTGCCCAAACCGTTCAATCCGCGAGAACTGCTGGCGCGGATTGGTGCGGTGTTGCGGCGTAGCCGTGGTCTGGGCAGTCCGTCCACAGAGCGCACCGGGCGAAGCTTCCTCTTCGCTGGCTGGACGCTCGATACCCTGAAGCGCGAACTCACTGCGCCAAGCGGTGTCGTCGTGGACCTGTCGACGGGGGAATATGATTTGCTGCTGGCCTTCCTCGAGGCGCCGCAGCGGGTTCTGACCCGTGAATTCCTCCTGGACGCCGCCCGTAATCGTGCCATCGAAGGCTATGATCGATCGATCGACGTGCAGGTGAGCCGTTTGCGTCGGAAGCTTGATGGTCGTGAAGACCTGATCAAGACGGTAAGAGGTGCCGGATATCTGTTTGCGACGGATGTAACCCGTGCCTGAGATCCGTATCCGGCACTGGTGGCGATCAATCGATAGCCTGCGGTTGCGGACGGCACTCGTTGTGCTGTTCGGCATCTCGCTGGTGCATTTCGGCAGCCTGTTCACCTATCACAGGAGTCTGGAACAGGAACTGGACCTCGCAAACGAAGCCCGGCTAGCCGACCAGCTTCTGACCATCAAGCGATCAGTCATGCGTGCGCCGGTCGATGAACGCGAGGATGTGGCCCATGATTTCTCAGGCGGCTCCATCGATGCTCACTGGGGTGCAACGCCCTATGCCATTGCCGGCGGGACTGGCGGTGAGAGCTGGGAGCCGCTCAGGCGAAATCTTCGGACGCTCGCACCTGAGATTGCGGAGGACGGCCTGATCATCGGGCCCGACAACCACTCAAGTGACGATCCCCATCTGGCGGTTGTCTCGATCAAGCTTCCAGATGCGACCTGGATCAACGTCAATCTCGTCGCATGGGACCGCAAGGCCCCACCTCCAGGGAGTATGCTGGTTTCGACGACATTGATGGCCGTCGGGGCGATCATTGTATCCATGCTTCTGGTGCGCTGGTTCACCCGCCCGCTGACTGCGGTCGCTGCCGCCGCGAAGGATTTCTACCGGGGCAAGACGGTCACTGCCGTTCCGGAAACAGGGCCGCGAGAGGTGGTCGAGCTGGCGGTTGCCTTCAACGACATGCAGCGCCGCATCGAACGCCTGATCGAAGATCGGACCCAGGCACTTGCGGCCGTTTCCCATGACCTCAAGACACCGATCACTCGCTTGCGGTTCAGGGCCGAGGATTTGGCCGATGGAGCGGTGCGCAAGGCGATGGCGGAAGACTTGACGGAGATGGAGCGGATGCTCGATCAGACCCTGTCTTTCCTGCGCGGCGACCGCCGTGACGAGGAGCTGAAGTCGATCGACATCGTCGCGATTCTTGAGACCCTGATTGATGACGCCGTCGACCGGGGCGCCTTGGTCGAACTCACCGGCAGCGCCCATGCCATTGTCACGGGACGACGCCTTGCCTTGAAGCGCGCCTTTGCCAACCTCGTCGAGAATGCCGTCAAATATGGCGGGCATGCGCGTGTCGAGGTAACCGACCGCGATGCCGAGGTTGTCGTGAAGATCAGTGATACCGGCCCCGGCATTGCTGCAGAGGACATCGAGCGGGCTCTGTCACCCTTTGTTCGGCTTGAGCCATCGCGAAACCTGGAGACGGGGGGCTTCGGTCTGGGACTGCCGATCGCTCAGGCCATTATAAACGGCCATTCCGGGTCCCTGCGCCTTGAAAACGCCGACACGGGCGGGCTGATTGTCCGTGTCATCCTTCCCAAGGACAGCTCAAAACTGTCCTGAAACATTCTGTAACAATCTGGACATCGCTGGACACAGAGGCGGAGCTACACCGAAGCAAATCAACTCGTGCTCAGGTTTGCGATGGTCCATCGATTCGCCTCTGTTCTCACTGGCTTTACTCTCCTTATGATCGGGCTGGCCGTATCGCCTGCCTTCGCCCATGAGGGACATGATCATGGCGCGCCGCCTCCGCCGGTCTCAGCGACGATCGCGCCACGTGCCGATGCGTCGACAGTCGATATCGAACTGGTGGCCGTGGCGCGCGGCGAGCGGCTGGAGATCTTCCTCGACAGCTTCAAGGGCAATAAACCGGTCGAGGGTGCGATGCTCGAAATCGACGGCCCTTCGGGAACGCTGACGGCCGAAGCTTCGGGCGAGGGAACCTACGTGGCGACGGCACCATGGCTAACAAAGCCCGGTTCATACGATCTTGCCATCACGGTGATGGCCGGAGACCTGTTCGACGTCCTGACAGTCACAATGGTGATCCCCGAGATGGCTGCCAGCGCGGAGCCGGTGGCGGCGACGGATGGCTTTCTGGTCAGAACGGCGTGGGCGCAAGGTGTCGGGGCACGGCTGCAGCGACCTGACCTGACGCTGCTGGCCGTCGGTGGCGGCGGAGTGGTGCTCGGCCTTCTGATCGCCTTGCTGTTTCGTCGTCGCAAATCCACCGCTACGGTCGCAGCCATCGCGGCAATCCTGTTTTTCGCGGGAGGGCCCGAATCGCAGGCTGCCGGACCTGCACTATCCGGCATGCAGGCCGCTGAGCGGGACGTCGCCCAGCGGTTTGCGGATGGCTCGATCTTCGTGCCGAAGACCACGCAGCGCATCCTGGCGATCCGCACGATCTTCACGGAACAGGCCACACATGCGGGGACCGTGGAGTTGCCGGCGCGGATCATTCCCGATCCCACGACATCAGGCTATGTCCAGGCATCCGTGTCGGGAAGGCTTCTGCCGCCCTCCGGCGGTTTCCCCCAACTGGGCGCGCGGGTGTCTGCCGGAGACGTGCTGGCGCTCGTACAGCCCTCCGTCGGAGCCGCCGACCTGACAAGCCAACAGCAGCAGGCCCGCGAACTCGACCAGGACATCATGCTGGTCGAGCGCAAGCTGCAGCGTTTCGAGCGGCTGCAGTCGGTGGTGGCGCGTGCGGAGATCGAGGATGCGACGCTTGAACTTCAGGGTCTCAAGGCACGGCGCGCCAATCTGGAACAGGCACCGACGGCGGCAGAAAAACTGACCGCACCCGTATCCGGCGTTATCGCTGCGGCCCAGGCGGTCGCGGGTCAGATCGCCGAGCCCAATATAATCATCTTCCAGATCATCGACCCAAGCCGCTACTGGGTGGAGGCGCTGAGTTTCGATGCCCATTCCGTGACGGGGACGGCGCGAGGAAAATTCATGGATGGCAGGACCGCGACGCTCAGCTATCGCGGCAGCGGTCTGGCCGATCGCAATCAGGCGATCCCGATCCACTTCAGCGTCGATGAGAACCCCGAGGGTATCCGCGCCGGGCAATTGCTGACCGTGCTCTCCTCGACCATGGATAAACGAACAGGCATTGCTGTCCCGCGCACCAGTGTCCTGCGCGGCTCGAACGGCCAGTCCCTCGTCTACGAGCACACGAATGCGGAGCGTTTCGTCCCGAGGGAAGTCCGCACCGAGCCCCTGGACGGCGATCGCCTGCTGGTTGTCTCGGGTATCGAAGCCGGCAAGCGCATCGTCACACAGGGTGCCGAACTCCTGAACCAGATCCGCTGAGGCAGCTATGTTCAACTTTCTCGTCACCCAGTCGCTCAGGAACCGGCTTTTCGTCCTGGCGATCGCCGCCGTGCTGATGATCTATGGGGCGTTTACGGTCACCCGTTTGCCTGTCGACGTGTTCCCGGATCTCAACCGACCGACCGTCACCATCATGACGGAAGCCGAGGGGCTTGCGCCGGAGGAGGTCGAACAGCTCGTCACCTATCCGCTCGAGTCCCAGATGAACGGGCTTCCAGGGGTAAGCCGTGTGCGCTCCACGTCCGGCGTGGGTCTTTCGATCATCTATGTCGAATTCGACTGGGATACGGATATCTACCGCAATCGGCAACAGATTGCAGAGCGCCTGTCGCTGGTGCAGCCGCAACTGCCGGCCAGTGTCGTGCCACAGATGGGGCCGATCAATTCGATCATGGGGCAGGTGATGCTGATTGCCGTGACCGGGCCGGACAACGTCTCGGCTATGGAGTTGCGAGAACTGGCCGATTTCACCGTCCGTCCGCGTATCCTGAGTATTCCCGGTGTGGCCCAGGTCATTCCGATCGGCGGCGAGGTCAGGCAGTATCGCGTATCGCCGAATTCGGCTGCCATGCGGGCGCTCGGCGTGTCCTTCGAGCAGATCGAACAGGCGCTGGCACAGTTCGGTTCCAACACCGGTGGCGGCTTCACGGACCAATACAGCCGCGAATTCCTGATCCGCAATGTCGGCCGAACACAGAAGATCGAGGATCTGGCAAGCGTCGTGGTGGCCAGCGTGGACGGGCAGCCTGTCCTGCTGCGACAGGTAGCAGACGTGGCCTTTGCATCGCGCCAGAAGCGAGGGGATGCAGGCTATCAGGGGCAGTCTGCTGTCATCGTCTCGGTGGAAAAGCAGCCGGATATCGATACGGTGAAGTTGACGCGCGAGGTCGAGGCAGCACTCAGCGAGATCGGTGCCACGTTGCCGGCAGGTGTGAAAGCCGATCAGGTTCTCTTCCGGCAGGCCAATTTCATCGAGACCTCGATTGGCAACGTTCAGAAGGTTCTGGTTGAGGCCATCGTCGTCGTTGCCATCATTCTGTTCGTGTTCCTCCTGAATACCAGGACGACCGCGATCTCGCTGACGGCGATCCCCGTTTCCATCCTGGTGACCGCGATCGTTTTCCATGTGCTGGGGTTGTCGATCAACACCATGACGCTTGGGGGGCTGGCGATTGCCATCGGCGAACTGGTCGACGATGCGGTCGTGGATGTCGAGAACATTTTCCGACGGCTGCGTGAGAACCGGGAGAAGGGCAATCCAAGGTTGATCTTTGACGTCGTCGTTTCCGCGAGCCAGGAAGTCCGCTCCGGCATCGTCTATGCCACGATGATCATCGTGCTCGTTTTCGTGCCGCTGTTTGCCCTCTCAGGTATCGAGGGGCGGCTCTTCGCGCCGCTTGGCCAGGCCTATATCATCTCCATCCTCGCCTCGCTCGTGGTGTCGATCACGCTGACCCCGGTAATGGCCTATTACATGCTGCCCGGCCTCAAGCGTCTGGACGAGCATGAGGGCGTGGTCGTGCGGGTCCTGAAACGGGCAAACCGCCGTTTTCTCGATTGGTCCTTCGGCCATCCGAAGATCCTGATGACGACGGTCCTTGCTGGCGTCTTGGCGGCAGGCCTGTTTGCCATGCAACTGCCAAGGTCCTTCCTGCCGCCGTTCAACGAGGGCACATTGACGATCAACATGCTGTTCAACCCTGGCATCTCGCTTGCCGAGAGCCACCGGGTCGGCTTGATCGCCGAACGGTTGATCATGGAGGTTCCCGAGGTCGAGCAGGTCGGTCGCCGCACCGGACGCGCCGAGCTCGACGAACATGCAGAGGGTGTCCACTCTTCAGAAATAGAAGTGGCGCTTGCTACGGAAGGTCGGTCCAAGGACGACATCATTGCCGATATTCGTTCGCGACTGTCGGTTCTGCCTGTCGCCACCAATGTCGGCCAGCCGATTTCTCACCGGCTCGATCATATGCTGTCTGGCGTGCGCGCCCAGATCGCGCTGAAGATCTTCGGCGAGGATCTCGACAGCATTCGTGGCTTTGCCGAAGAGTTTCGCGGCAAGCTGGCTGAGATCCCGGGGATCGTCGACCTGCAGGTCGAAAAACAGGTCCGCATTCCGCATCTCGAGGTCATCGTCGATTACCGCCGGGCTGCCCTTTACGGCATCCAGCCGGCGGCCGTCACCGAGCAGCTCGAACGTCTGTCGAATGGGACGATCGTCTCCCGCATCGTCGACGGCAACAAGCGGTTCGACGTCGTGTTGCGTCTCGAGGACGAGACACGCAGCACCAAGGGGCTATCGGATCTCCTCATTGAAACGCCTGCAGGCTGGATCCCGGTTAGCCAGATCGCAGAGGTCCGTGAGACGGATGGGCCCAACCAGATCCTGCGTGAAAACGGCAAGCGTCGCGTCGTCGTTCTCGCCAATACCGACGGCGAAGCTGATATGGCCAGGGTCATTGCCGACATCCGGCAGGTGATTGCGACTTCTGCCCTGCCTCCCGGCTTCTTCGTCAGCCTGGAAGGCACCTTCCAGGCGCAGGAAGAGTCGATGAGAACCATTGGCATCTTGTCGATCATCTCGCTGGCGATGGTGTTTGCGATCCTCTATTCGCGTTATCGCTCCGTGCTCTTCGTCTCGATCATCATGGCGAGCGTGCCCCTGGCCTTGATCGGCTCGGTAACCGCCCTCTGGATTGCCGGTCAGCCGCTCTCGGTGGCCTCGATGATCGGCTTCATCACGCTGACCGGCATTTCGACCCGAAACGGCATCCTGAAGATAAGCCACTACATCAATCTGGCAATCCAGGAGGAGCAGCCGTTCGGCAGGGATCTCGTGGTGCGGGGCTCGCTCGAACGTTTGACACCCGTCTTGATGACGGCCCTGTCGGCGGGCGTCGCCCTCATTCCGCTGATGATCGACGCGACTGCACCGGGCAAGGAGATCCTCCATCCGGTTGCCATCACCATCTTCGGTGGCCTGGTCACGGCAACCCTGCTCGATACGCTTCTGACACCGACGCTGTTCCTGCGCTATGGTCGTAAGCCTCTGGAGCGCCTCGTCGGGCAGGCTCGCAGTCAGGCGAGCGGCGCGCAGCCAACAACCGGAGCACCCACCCGTACCATCGAAGCCTTTTAGCCCTGCCAGGAGATATCCATGCATCGCGCTCTACTTGCCCTGTCCATCGCCGTCATGGCCGCCTTTCCAGCCTACGCCCATGCACCCCGTCCCGGTCCGAATGGTGGACTGAAGGTTGACGCAGGCGCAAACCACCATGTCGAACTGGTGGTGTCAGGCACCACCGAGGTCACCGTTTATCTGTACGATGCTGCGGATCAGCCGGTTCCGGCGGCTGGATGTAAGGGTAACGCGATCCTGTTGGTGGATGGCGCGACGCAACGCTTCACTTTGTCTGCTGCCGATGGCAACCGCCTCACGGGGACTTCACCCGTTCCGGTTAATCCGGGCGTCAAGGGTGCGATACAGGTGATCACCCCGGACGGGACCACCGCGCAGGGCAAGTTCTAATCGTTGGGAACAACGATACGGTGCTTAAGGTGCCCAGCACCGACAAGTAAGGCACCCGACTAACCGGTGCCGCATTCGTTTCATCGCCGAAAACGCCTGTCGCTCCCTCAGGGAGCTGGTCTTTCCATTGTTTGATCTGGTTGGCATGCACATCGAACTGCTGGGACAATTCCACCAGCGCCTGCTCGCCTCTGATCGCAGCGAGCGCCACCTTTGCCTTGAAAGCCGGGCTGTGGCGCCTAGCGCGGTCGTCTCGTCATAATATCTCCTGTTCCCGGCATCTAAACCGAAGTCAGGCAGAAATTCCACTTATCCCCCCTGTCCAGATTTCCCGAGCCACCAGTGTTTTATGAAACTCGTTCGGCGCGCCGCCAAGCGGCGGGCGTTTGGCCTGTGATGCGACGGAATACGCGGCATAGATGCGACTGGTCGGCTAAGCCACAATCAAGCGCAATTTCGCAAAGTGGCGTGTCGGTGGTCAGCATCAACTGCTTGGCGTGATCGATGCGCCGCCGGCAGATATAGTCGTGCGGGGATGTCCCGAAGCTGGCGCGAAATGCGGCAGAAAAATAGCTTGTACTCAGGCGCGTGATCAGAGCCAGATCATCGATGTTGATGCGTCCGGCAAGCTCTTTCTCGATATGTCGCTTAATGCGGCTCACCTGCCAGGGAGCCAATCCCCCACGCGTCGAGGGCGAAGGGCTCTCGGATATCTCAGTGTTGCCGACAAGTTCAGACGCTTTCCGGATGAGCTCCATCGCGCCTTCCTCGTTTTGCTCGACAAGGGACATGGCATGGACAAGCAGGCGGGTGAGCTGGTGGTGTTGCAACGCGAGCGAAACCGCGCCAGCGGGAGCTCGGTGAAGCCTGCCGTCGATCCAAAAAAGAAGTGCTGACATGACGATCCCCGTTGGTTCTGATGTATGCGGAGATCTTCGTGCGAATGGCAATTCAAGGAAATTGTACGGGGATTGATCGGCATCAGACTGCAGTGCTAGCCTCGCATACCCACGTATAGTTGCCGAAGGGTCGATGCGGGTTCTAAACAAGCTGAACACTCATAAGCCTGGAAGTCGTAGGATGTCCCTGAGTCCCCTCGTTCTGGTCGTCGATGACGAGCAAATTGTTCGCAGTTCTGTCGACAGCCTGCTGCGCTCGGTGGGCTACCGGGTAAAAGGTTATGCCGCCCCGCTCGACCTATGCCGCGACGTGCAAAGCCTGGAGGAGGCCGATTGCCTTATCCTGGATGTGCGGCTTCCCTTCACCAGTGGTCTCGATTTCCAGCAGAAGCTTTCTGAAATGGGCGTCGAGATACCGATCGTTTTCGTGACGGGCCATGGCGACATACCGATGTCGGTGAGGGCCATGAAGGCGGGAGCCGCGGACTTTCTGCCAAAACCATTCCGAGATCAGGACATGCTCGACGCTGTCGCAGCCGCCTGCCAGACGCGGGCTGCAGCCAAGGGCGAGATCAGGCTTGGGGCAGAGTTGAAGGAGCGCTTCTCTTCGCTCACGCCGCGCGAGCGCCAGATCATGGAAATGGCGACAAGCGGCCTGATGAACAAGCAGATTGCCGGCGAACTGGATCTGAGCGAGATCACTGTCAAGATTCATCGCGGCAAGATCATGCGCAAGATGATGGCCAAAACCTTTGCCGATCTGGTGAAGATGTCGGAGGCCATCGCACGAAACCAGACTACCCCTGCCGGGCGATAAACTCAGGTATAGTCGATCAAATCATGAATTACGGCTATTAAGGCATGCGAGGTAAACCCGGCCCCGACCGGAGATTGGCAGATCAAGGTGCATGCTCCGAGGCTGATTTCAGTGATCGACGACGAGGTCGAAGTCCTTCGTGCCACGAGCAGCCTCTTGCGATCCTGCGGTTTCGACGTTGCGACCTTTTCTTCCGCTGAAGATTTCCTCCATTCGCCCAGCAATGGGCGTTCTGTCTGTCTTATTTCGGATGTCCAGATGCCGGGCATGAGCGGGATTGAACTCTTCGCAGTGCTAAGGCAACGCCAGGACTCTGTCCCGGTCATATTTATCACCGCCTTTGCCGAAGCCCCCGTGCGTCAGCAGATCGAGGCCCATGTCTGCGTGCTTCAAAAGCCCTATCAGGCAGAAGCCCTGATCGCCTGCATCGAGCGGGCGATCAGCGCCCAGCCGCAAACCTGACGAGGCGCCGGAGCGCCCTGCCTTGGGCATCCTAAGTTCTCGACGGAATAGCGATGAGGTGCCGCACAGTTGGTCGCTCCTCGCCTTGATGATAGCCGATGAGCTGGCCGTGGGTCTTAGCGTCTGCGTGCGTCGCGCGTTCATGTTGTCGCAAATGTTCAGCCCAGGATTCGATGAAGAACCATTCAACGATCTGCTCGGGCCTGGCCGCATCCTCGCTCACTCCCCAGATGTAAGCGCCATCTCTTCGTCGTGCTTCGGCATGGAGGTTGAGCGCCCTCAGGAATTCGGGGCGATCGGCTGCGGTTACAGTGTACTCGATCTGCACCATGACGGGCCCCTTATCATGGGCAATGCTATCCGGCACGATCGGCTCTGACCAGTGGTGGGAAGCGGAGAGATCGTCCTCGCCCAGCGGCAGCTTTATCAGGTGCATCAGGACCGCGGTTAAGCTCAGGCCGGACGCAGCAACCAAGAGGGTCGTGGTCAGTCCCAGCGCCTCGGCCGTTAGACCCCAGGCGACGCTTCCGGCGGTCATGGCCCCGTTGAAGACTGTCAGGTAGACCGCGAGCGCTCGCCCGCGCACCCAGTTTGGCAGCACCGCCTGGGCAACACCATTGAGGACAGTGAGCGCCGCGATCCAGGCGCTGCCTAGCAAGAAAAGGCAGATGAAGGCCGCCCATTGGGGTGGCGTGAAGGTGAGCACGGTCATGACGCCGGCGCTGAGGACGGCAGACGCCAGAAGGATGGCGTCAGAACTCACACGGGTGCGCAGTTTCGGCAAGAAGCTCGCCCCGCCGATGGCCCCGGCACCGACCGCGCCGAGCAGCAGACCGAAGAAGCTCGCCCCGCCCCCAAGCATATCCCTGGCAACGAGGGGGAGAAGCGCCCAGGTCGCGCTCGCAAATATGAAATAGACGCCAGCCCTCAAGAGCACGACGTGCAGCTTGCGGCTTGAGCGGGCATAGCGTAGCCCCGCCCGGAAGGCGCCGAAGAAGTGCTCGGGGATGTGGCTCACCTCGGCTCGTGGGCTTTGCCACCAGAGAAGTGCACCGATCACGAAGAGGTAGGTGGCGAGATCTGTTGCGTAGGCAAAAGCGGCACCGAAGGCGCCGAGCAGAATGCCGCCGACCGCCGGACCGATTGATCGCGACACATTGATCCCGACGGAGTTGAGCGCGATCGCGTTGCGTAACTGGGACTTCGGAACGAGATCCGGCACCATGGATTGCCATGCCGGGCCAGCAATGGCTGCGGCCGTTCCGCTGACAAGGGTGAGGCCGATCAGGATTTCGACAGTAATCAGCCCGCGCCAGGCAAGCAGCGTCAGGGCAAGGCTGACCGCAAGCAGCACGATCTGCATCGCCATCAGCAGTTTGCGTCGGTCAAGAATGTCGGCCAGCACGCCTGCCGGCAGCGCCAGCAGGAAGATCGGCAGTGTCCCTGCGGCTTGGATCAGGCCGACGGTACCCGGAGAGGCAGAGAGATCGGCGACGAGCCACGCACTCGCGACATCGCGCATATAGGCGCCGGTATTGCCGATGACGGTTGCGGTCCATAGGACCGCGAAGGCCGTATGGTGGAACGGAGCGAGCGCACTGCTGGTCTCCGCATTGTCAGGCTGCAATTGGGTCATGACGGTCACCTCTGAAGGTTCGGTGCGACGGAGAGCCCTGCTGCGAAACGGGCAGGGTGTAGACACACGAAGGCCGCCGCGGGTCAGGCGGCGGCCTGGGAGGCACAAACCGGCTCAGCTCTTCACGAAGGCCAGAAGGTCCGGATTGATGACGTCGGCGTTGACGGTCAGCATGCCGTGCGAAAAGCCCTTGTAGACCTTCAACGTGCCGTTCTTTAAGAGTTTGACCGAGATCTCGGCAGAAGCGGCGATCGGAACGATCTGGTCGTCGTCGCCATGCATCACGAGCGTCGGCACCGAGATGTTCTTCAGGTCCTCGGTCTGGTCGGTTTCCGAGAAGGCTTTGATGCCGTCGTAATGGGCCTTTGCGCCGCCCATCATGCCCTGGCGCCACCAATTCTGGATCACGCCTTCGTGCACGGTCGCGCCATCACGGTTGAAACCGTAGAAGGGGCCAGCCGGCACGTCGCGGAAGAACTGCGCACGGTTGGCAGCGAGAGCCGAACGGAAACCATCGAATACTTCGATCGGCAGGCCACCCGGATAGGCTTCCGTCTTCAGCATGATCGGCGGGATGGCGGCGACCAGGACAGCTTTCGCCACACGGCCCTGCGGTTCGCCGAAGTTCGCGACGTAACGCGCCACTTCACCGCCACCGGTAGAGTGGCCGATATGGACGGCATTGCGCAGGTCGAGCTTTTCAAAAACGGCCGATGCATCGGCGGCGTAGTGGTCGAGATCGTGACCTTCGCTTACCTGCTGCGAGCGGCCATGGCCACGGCGGTCATGAGCCACGACGCGGTAGCCGTTCAGGAGGAAGAACAGCATCTGCGCGTCCCAGTCGTCGGACGACAGCGGCCAGCCGTGATGGAAGACGATGGGCTGCGCATCCTTCGGACCCCAGTCCTTGTAGAAGATGTCGACGCCGTCTTTGGTGGTCACATAGTTCTCGGTCATTGGTATCGTTCCTTCCTGTTGAAGTGTGTTAAGGGTTTCCGAGGCAAAGACCGGGAGCGTCGTTGCCAGCGAAAGAGTGGCGCCCGCGAGCAGCGCCTGCCGCCGGGACAAGAGGAATTCGTGTTTGTGATCCATCACTTGGTTCCTACTGATTGGATGATCGGAGACTAGGGCCTGGGTGCCGTCTGCTCTTGTCGCCTAGGCCGGTTTTTTGGACGTTTGACTGCTCGCATCCGTCTGGGCGACCAGAAGGAAGGCTGCGACAAGGCCGAGATGCTCGAAGAAGGCATTGGTCGCGCCTGTGCGTGCCGGACCCTCCGGCATTGTCCAGAACTGCAGCGCGATGAAGGTCGCGGCGAGCGTGAAGGCAGCAAGCGCCAGGGCTCCGGCGCGGCGTTGAAAGCCCGTAATGACCGTGGCGGATGTCACGAGCTCGAAGGCAATCACGCCGGCTACGAAGAGGTGCGCGGGCAAGAGGCCGAAATGGGTCATTTCCTGAATGGCGCCCTCGATATCGAAGAGCTTCGTCAAGGCACCCTGGATATAGGCCGAGCATAGCGCGCTCAGCATCAGGATCTTTGCCGTCGACCCCTTGAACGCATTGCGGCGCGTCGGCGGAGTGGTGTGTTCAAAACGTGTGATTGTTGTCATCGCCTTGTTCCCTAAACAGCCCAGCAGGAGCAGCCGAGCGCACCGAAAAAGCCCTTGAGATCGCTGATCGGCAGGCTGGAAGTCCAGGCGCCCGCATGATCGTGACCATGCACGCCGCAGTCGTTGGCGCAGCCGCAGGATGAGATCGCATGGCGGCGCAATGAGTTTCGGCCCGCACCCTGTGGCTCACCCCATGCGCCGTAACCGCCGAAGGTTCTGACCGGTGACCATTCAGGCATGGCGGGCGGAAGCGCCGGGCCGTCGATGCCGATGAAATCCCCGGCACCGTAGACGACCTTGCCACCGACAATGGTGAGGTCGGAGGTGAGGAATGAGATCTCGTCCTCCGGGCAGGAAAAGTAGTCCTTGCTCGGGACAATCAGGTCGGCGAACTGGCCGGCTTCGATGCGGCCCTTGCGCCCCTCTTCATTGCTGAACCACTGGACCTTTTCGGTCCACATCCGAAGCGCGGTTTCCCGGTCGAGGCAGTTCTGGCGCGGGTATAGGTTCATGCCGCCCACGGTCTTGCCTGTTATCATCCAGGACAGCGAGACCCAGGGATTGTAGGAGGCGACGCGTGTCGCATCGGTGCCGGCTGAGATGTGCACACCACGTTCCAGCATCTTGGCGATTGGCGGCGTCGCTTCGGCCACCCCATGGCCATATCGCTCGACGAAATATTCGCCTTGATAGGCCATGCGGTGCTGCACGGCGATGCCGCCGCCAAGCGCCGCCACGCGATCAATCGAACGATCGGAGATCGTCTCCGCATGATCGAAGAACCAGTTGATGCCATCGAGCGGCGTATCGTGATTGACCTTTTCGAAGACGTCGAGCGCCCGCGAGATCGTCTCGTCATAGGTCGCATGCATGCGCCAGGGCCAGCGGTTCTGGGCAAGGACTCTGACCACCTCTTCGAGATCGCCTTCCATCTCCGGCGGCATGTCGGGGCGCGGTTGGCGGAAGTCCTCGAAGTCTGCAGCGGAGAAGACCAGCATTTCGCCAGCGCCGTTGTGGCGGAAGTAGTCGGTACCCTGCTTGTAGGTGACCGAGGAGGTCCATCGGAGAAAGTCTTCCTTCTCCTCCTTCGGCTTCTGGGTGAAGAGATTGTAGGCGAGCCGGACCGTCAGCAGGCCCTCGTCCGCCAGCTTCTGGATAACGGCATAGTCATCCGGATAGTTCTGGAACCCGCCGCCGGCATCAATGACGGCGGTCACCCCCAGTCGGTTGAGCTCACGCATGAAGTGACGCGTCGAGTTCACCTGATAGTCGAAGGGAAGCTTCGGTCCCTTGGCGAGCGTCGCATAGAGAATGCCGGCATTGGGTTTGGCGAGCAGCAGCCCGGTCGGATTGCCGGCGGCATCGCGCGTGATCTCGCCACCCGGCGGATCTTTCGTCTCCCTGGTGAAGCCGACAGCGCGAACGGCGGCGGCATTCAGCAGTGCGCGATCGTAGAGATGCAGCAGGAAGACGGGCGTATCCGGCGCGATCGCGTTGATCTCGTCGATTGTCGGCAGCCGCTTCTCGACGAACTGGTGTTCGGTGAAGCCGCCAATGACGCGCACCCATTGGGGGGCTGGTGTTACCGACACCTGACGCCGCAGCATGTCCATCGCATCGGCAAGCGAGCGGATGCCGTCCCAGCGCAGTTCCATGTTGAAGTTGAGTCCGCCGCGGACGACATGGGTGTGATTGTCGTTGAGACCCGGCAGCACGCGTTTGCCGCGCAGATCGACGGTCTTGGTGTGCGGGCCGGCATGTTTCATGATCTCGGCGTCGCTGCCGACGGCGAGAAATTTGCCGTCCTTGATCGCAATCGCCGTCGCCGAGGGATTGGAACGGTCGAGCGTCGTCACGAGTCCGTGGTAGAGGATGAGATCAGCATCCATCACAGTGTTCCTTCTGAAGAGGGGCATGGACGGACCTGAGCGGTCAGGCCCGGCTTGGCATCGGGTCTCAGCCCGATAGATCCTGAGGCCTGCGCGTTTCGCCAAGGTCGGTCGTGGGGCGCGTCTCGGTTTGTCTCGGCAGAGAGGTTGTAAGCGGCTGACGCGCGAGTGCGCCCTTGGCGAAGGGAACAATCTGCTCGCCGATGAGGATGCCGAGCAGGCCGACCAGCGCGATAACAGGCGGAGCAGGGGCGCGGACGTTCAGGACGCCGTAGATCACGCCGACGAGCAGTCCTGCTGCGAGCGAGATGAGATAGAGTTTCATCACCGTTTCCTTTCGGCGTGAGATCGAATGCAGGCGGTGGAACTGCGAACGTGTCGCCCACCTTCGCCTGGCGCGGGAGGGGAGCCGCGCCAGGCGTGGTTGGTCGTTCCGGTTAGGAGGCGGGACGCGGAACGACCGGCGGGACGGGATCAGTGGCCTTCGGCCGCGTTGAACATCGTCTTGGCGTAGGTGACGCCGAGGCCATAGGCGCCGCCGAGCTTCTTCGCGATGCCGGTGGTTGCCTCGTAGGTTTCGCCGCGGGCCCAGTCGCGCTGCAGTTCAAGCAGATATTGCAGCGAGGTCATCGGCTGCGCGCCGGCCTGCACCATGCGGTCCATGGCGCGATCATGTGCTTCGGTGCTGACGTCACCGCAGGCATCGGCAATGATATAGACCTCGAAGCCCTGGTCGAGCGCCGAAAGGGCCGGGCCGACGATGCACACGCTCGTCCAGAGTCCGCAAAGCACGATCCGCTTCTTGGCGATGCGATTGACCTCGGCAATCACAGCCGCATCTTCCCAAGTGTTCATTGAGGTGCGATCGAACATCACCTGACCGGAAAAGGTGCTGGTGATCTCATCGAACATCGGGCCGGAGAAGCTCTTCTCGGCAACGGTAGTCAGGATCGTCGAGACGTTGAAGGTCTTTGCGGCATTGGCAACGAGCGCCGCATTGGTGCGGAGGTTGACGGCATCGATGCTCTTGGTGGCAAAGGCCATCTGGGACTGAAAGTCGATCATGATCAGCGTGTGATCGGCGGCGTTCAGAAGTTTAGCGCCAGGGGCAGCTTTGGCTTGAATGGTCATTTTCGTTTCCTCGATCCTTGGTAGAAGCAGTGACGAGGAGAAAATGCTCTGATGCGCTGTTCGTATCTTGTCGGTTACTCAGCCATTTTGGACGTTTCGCTGATCTTCATGAGATTGAGGCAGGCCGTCACACCCCGCGCCTGCGGTAATCGCCGGGAGACATGCCGGTATGGCGGCGAAAAGCACGTCCGAAGGCGGCTTGTGAGGAAAACCGGCAACGGAAGGCGATCTCAGAAAGCGAGAGGGCCGGATCCTCCAGAAGCTTCTGCCCCAGCAACAACCGGCGATTGGCCACATAGTCTGAGGGGGATTGTCCGAGCGCTGCCTTGAAGGAGCGAGCAAAATGATAGCGGCTGAGGCAGGCGACTTCGGCGAGTTCTGCCACGGTCAGATCCGCCTCCAGGTTTTCCTCGACATAATCGATGACCCGATTTCGTCTCGCCGGGCTCAAGGCACCGTTTGCATCGCCGGGCGCAACCGCCAGCTTGTTGCCTGAGTAACGCGACAGAAGATGCAGAGTGAGCGTCATGGAGAGCTGTTCGACCAGCAAGTCTCCCGCTGCCGTTTCTTGGCGCATTTCCTGCAGAACGCGAACACAGATCTGCCGGACGAATTCATCGGCCACATCCGCCAGATAGGCGATGTCGCCTGAAGCCACAGGCTGCGAAGTCAATTCGCCAACAGTGGCAAACTGGTGCTCCGGGAGATACAGATGCAGGATCTCAGGCAGGGGCTCGGTAATCCGGATTGAATCTTCCTGGACCCCGATCGGGCAGAACCAGAGCGTACCGCTGCGAACCGCCGTCGACTGATATCGTCCGTCACCGCGGCGGTGAACGATCCCCGAGGGTGTTCCCTGGAGGGCGAGGGTAATCTCCATCTGGGTGCTGCAAATGTCGGGTATCTCACAGGCGGGATGTGCGCGCACTTCCGCGCCGATATTGCGCCAGCGACGGTCCGCAGAGGAGTTGATGACGCCCGCCTGAGGGAATTTGAATATGCCATGGTCGTGGAGTGCCGACATGCGCGCTTGCCCCTGTATAATAGCGTAACATAAAACTCCGATGTTCATGCTGCAATGCCAATGTCTCGCGTTCGCAGCAAACTCGGCCTGAATGACAGCACGTAGGGTAAATACAGATTTGGGCGGTGGGTGTTAGTCCTGCAGGATGGTGCTCCGAGTCGGGTAAAGACCATGCTGCAAATAGCCAGAGACAGCTGAATGTTTGATCAAGCTTGGCTTCGTGCCTCCAAGCAAATACTTGTCTGGCAGTCAGTGGGAGCCAGCCTATATCACCTGTCACAGAATGAGGCGGTGTGGGACGCGCTCATCCTTCCTCGCGCCAGTGAGGCATCGCGATCGCCCGATACTGATCCGCGCTTTAATCGGTCCCCGAACATTGATGCCTGGCTGGACAGGCCTGTTGCCCTCATCGAGGAGGCCGAACAACGCGTTCTGGTGTTCGACACCGCCAGCATCATCCTGAGATTGCTGTCGCCTTCGCCAACCCCTCTGGACGAGTTTCTGCCTCTGGCGCTTTCCATGGTTCGCACGCTCGCGGCCGTACATGCGGACGGTGCAGCGCTTGGATCACTGCATCCCATCGACTTTGTGACTGATCGCCATGGTGGCCTCCGGTTGAGGGCAATGCCGGCGACGGCATCCGCGCAGACGCTCGGCGTGATTAATGAGATCATCTATCGCGCACCCGAGCAATTGAGACCTGTCGCCCCCCAATATGACGGTCGAAGTGACCTTTATGCGCTTGGAATGATCCTCTTCCGGCATTTGACCGGCATCTTTCCGCTGGCGGCGAACTCGCCCGTCGAATGGCGCCACGCTCACCTCGCGCTTGCACCAATGGACGCAAGCAGCATGTTCTCAGATCTACCGCAGGTGATCGGGCAGATCCTGAAGCGTCTGCTCGCCAAGGAACCGGCCGCTCGATACCAGACGGCCCTCGCGCTGGAGGTCGATCTTGCGCGCTGCGAACAGGAGTGGCGGGAAAACCGCGCCATCAGCGATTTCGAACTCGGTCGCGTCGACGCACCCTTTGCGCAGCTCGGAACCTCAGCGCTATTTGGCCGTGGCGAGGAGGAACAGATCCTCGCCAACGTGCTCGACCGCTTTTTAGACCACCGCAAGCCGTCGATGATCTCGGTGCATGGCCAGCCCGGCGTTGGAAAGTCCAGCCTTATCCAAAGCCTCGGCAAGGAGGCAGCGGCAAAGGCACTGTTCATTCAGGGAAAGAGCGATCAGCATCAGTCTGAAGTCCCCTACGGCCCGGTCGTGCAGGCGATCAGCGCCTTCATCGACGAGGCGATGCGAGCCGACCATGCAACGCTTGCATCCCTTCGTAAGGCGCTGGCCCGCGAGCTACAGGGCAATGCATCGCTGCTGCTCGACCTCCTGCCTTCAATGGAAGTCCTGACCGGGCCTCAGGCTATCAGGATCGAAGTCCCCGGTTCCATGGTCCAGCTGCGGCTGCAGCGGGCATTGCGCGCTGTGCTTTCGGTCGGTGCGGCGACGCTCAGTCCTGTGATCCTGTTTCTCGACGACGTGCAATGGGCCGATGAAGCCACTCGCTCCTTCCTCTCGGTCTTGGTGAGCGAGCCAGTCACGGGACTTCTCCTGATTTTCGCCCGTCGTGACCAGTCCGGAGAGGCGCAGGCCCTTTCAGACAGGCTGATGGCGGATGCACATGTCTCCATGGCGGAACTGGCCGAGCTTTCTTTGCGTCCGCTGTCGCTGCAGTCCACACGCCAGATGCTCCAGGCAATTTTCTCGGATGCGCCGGAGGGCCTCGGGGATTTGGCCGAACGGTTGCACGACAAGACAGGCGGAAATCCCTTCTATCTGCGCAGACTTCTTCAGGCCCTGGTGCAGGATGGCGTCGTCCATTTCTCCCCCGATGCACAGGCATGGCTATGCAGGGTCGAAGACGTGGCCCGCTATCCGGCAAGCGAAAATGTCATCTCCTTCGTCGCCGCCAGGCTCGAAAAGGAGGGGGCGGAAGCACTCGCTCTGCTGCAGACGATGGCCTGCATTGGCCCCGAAGCAGAGCGGGCAGTTCTTGCCGGTGCCCTTAGCTTGTCTCCTGATCGCCTTGCTCAGCTTGCAGCACCTCTGGCGCGCTCCGGTTTCGTCATCCTGTCCGCATCAAAGCTAAGCTTCGCCCACGACCGCATCCAGGAGGCGGCCTATTCGCTGATGGATGAGGCGACACGGCGAGATCGCCATCTCCATCTGGTCGATGTGATGATGTCGATGTGGGACACCAGCACCAACGCAGCTTTCGCGATCGCCAACCAGATCGAGCAATGCCGGGCCGAAAGCCTGACGATCGAAAAGCGCGCGGTGTTCATCGAGGCCCTGCTGTCGGCCCTTGCCCATGCAAGACGCTCCGCAGCCTTCGGTCAGGCTGTTCGCTACGGTGAGACGGCGCTCAACCTCATCCAGGATGATCTATGGGTCGAGAACTACGCGTTAGCCTTCCACGCGCATATCCTCTACTGCGAGGCACTGCTTGGCGCCGCATCGCTCGAAGCGGCAGAGGTGAGGCTCAAACATCTCATGCACTATGCGCGATCGGCGCTCGACAGAAGTGCGGTCTTCCGCCTTCGCGCCAACCTGCTGACGCTGAAATCCGATTATGAAGGCGCGATCGACGAGGCGCTGCTGGGTCTCGAAGAGCTCGGTGTGAAGCTCGCGCGCGGCCCGAGTGAACCCGAGCAGGATGAGGCTTATCGAGCGATCCGGCGACGATTGGACGGGAAGCAGATTTCCGATCTCGAACATATGCCCGTCATGGAGGATCCGCGTATCCGGGCGGCCATGTCGCTGCTTGCACCGCTCATTTCATCGGTTTTCACGACAGACGGTCTGCGCTTCCTGCATCTGGCCAAGATGGTGGAACTGACGCTCGATCACGGGGCAAGCCCCGAATCCACCCATGGACTTGCCTGGTTCGGGGCGATCATCTCCGATAAATACGATGCCTATGCGGATGGTCTGGATTTCTGCCTCGCGGCTCGGGCGCTTGTCGACAAATACGGCTTCGAGGAGCACCGGACCTCAGTCCTGCTTGCCGTCGATCAGGTCTCGCCTTGGACCCGCTCTTTGCCCTACGCATTGGAGCGCGTGCGCGAAGCCATCGACGCCGCCCATGCCGCAGGCGACGTGGGCTGGATGTGCTATGCGCGCAACCACCTGGTTTCCGACCTCATTGCCATGGGTGAGGAGATCCCGACGATTCGGCGTGAGGCAGAAGAGGCGATCGCGGTCACCCGGCGCTTCGGATACACCGACATCGAACATATTCTGGCAGCCCAGCTCCGCCTGGTTGCCGACCTTGCGGACGGGCAGGGTGGCAATCCGTCGTCAACGGGCCTGACGCAGGATGCCCCAGTCGTTTCGCCCACCACAGCCTTCTGGGTGGCTTTCTATGAAGGCACCTCGCTCTACTACAATGGAGCCTATGTTGCAGCGGTTGAGAAGCTGGTTGCCGCCGATGCATTGAGCATCTTTCTATTGGCTCATATCGACACGGGTTTCTGCAAGTTCTATCTCGGCCTTGCTCTCGCCGCCGCTGACTGCGACGCGTCTGCCGGGAAGCCTCACGATCGCAGGCTTGAGGAAGTCCGCACACGCCTTGCGCTCTGGGCAGGCCTCAATCCGCTGAACTTTGCCGACAAGCTGTTGCTGCTCGATGCCGAGATCGCCCGCAGGAGCCGGAACTACGCTGAGGCTCTGGTTCTCTACGAAAAAGCGGCTGCCGCTGCCCGATCCTCCCACTTCGAGCATGAGCATGCGCTGGCGCTTGAACGGGCAGGACTCTGCTGCCTGGAAATGGGCAACCGGATCAGTGCCAATGCCTATCTGTCGCTGGCTTCGGAAGCCTATGAGCGCTGGGGTGCAGGGCACAAGGCAAGAAGCCTGAGGGCATCATCGAGGCTGGATACTGCCCTGCGTTCGCCGGTCTCTGCCGGCCTTGCCTCCGCTGCCGGCGATCTTGAGACAGTGCTCGGAACCTCTCTCGCGCTCTCGGAGGAAATCGTTCTCGACCGGGTCATCGAAACGCTGATGACCCGAATGCTCATTCATGCCGGCGCCAATCGGGGGCTACTGCTGAAGATCGGAGATGGCAAGCTGGAGGCAGAGGCCTCCGCCTGGACCGAAGGCGACAGCGTTCGTGTCAGTACCATCGATCCGGATCGCTATGGTCTGAGCCCTCCCTATTCGGTGATTGACCGCGCATTGCAGACCCGAACGCCCTTCGTCATTTCCGGCTCCGATTTTGGCGCCTGGACCGCCGATCAGGTCTCCGCGACAGGTCGGTCGATCCTCTGCGTACCACTTTTGCGGCGGGGTGAACTCACTGGCCTTCTCTGCCTCCAGAACGACTATCTGGAGGGCGTATTCGCCGCTGACACAGTGGCACTCCTCAAGCTCCTGGCCGCACAGGCAGCAATTTCGCTCGAGAACGCACGCCTCTATACCCGACTGCTACAGGAAAACGAGCTTCGCTCCCGGAGCGAACAGGCGCTTGCAGGTGCGAGAGCTGAGCTTGAAAAGAATGCCCGCCTGACCCTGCTGGGCGGTATCGCCGCCTCAGTCACGCATGAACTCGGCCAGCCCCTGTCTGCCATTGCATCAAACGCAGGCGCCGGACTTCGCTGGCTCAGCCGCGCCGAACCGGACATCGCGGAAACGCTGAGCGTGCTTGCCGAAATCGAGACCAGCGTCACGCGCGCCCACGACATCATTCGTGCACTACGTGCTCTTTCCAAACAGGCCCCTAAGGTAGAACAGCCCGTCGACATCGATGAAGTCATCCAGGAAGTCCTGCGCATTGCACGCTCCGAGATTTCAAACCAAGGCACCGAGGTTCGCCTTGACCTTGCAGCAGGCGGTGCGATGGTTTGGGGCGATGCGACTCAATTGAAGCAGGTCGTCTTGAATCTCCTCCATAATGGCATGGAGGCGATGAACGATCTTCCCGAACAAAGACGTACGATCGATCTTGTCTCGAGGCGTACCTCAACCGAGATCTTGGTCACTGTGCGAGACTTCGGCAAAGGAATCGCGCCGGAGATCGCAGCGCAGATTTTTGAGCCGATGTTCACGACGAAAACTACGGGCATGGGCATGGGACTTGCGATCTGCAAGTCAATTGTCGAGGCCCATCATGGTGTCCTGACCGCTGTTGCCGAGGCCGTCGGAACCAGTTTCAGCTTTGTTATTCCGTTGAGCTCGAGCGCGATCCTCCTTGACGATCAGATTTTTGCCAACGAGCACAGGCGATCGCCTGTATAACGTTGCGTTCAGGCAGGTAGGTCTTCGCTCGATATCACCCTCAGGCATGCCTCAACGCTGGCGGCACCCAGAAAGACCGACATCTCGAGCAGAACACGCTTTTGGCTGACAGTCAGCAGGTCGAAGCTCCAGCCGATCATCTTGCTCAACGTGCGGTGACGCTCCGGCCAGTTGGTCGGCATGAGATCCATCATCTCGAAATTTTCGCGCAAAAGCACGTCGAGATCGTGAACGCCAAAAATGGAAAGATGCGCGCAGGCAATCTCGATCGCCAACGGTATCCCATCGAGCCGCCGGCAGATCTCGGCGACGCTGGCCATTCACCTCTTGATTCAATGGTTTGCAGAGCTGGACCCGCTAGGACAGGTCATACATGGGTAAGCGCGTTTACTGCTTCCGATGCCGACGAGTTTTTGGCTGCTAGCTCTTCCAGGCTCATATTGTCGAGAATGGTTGCAATGGCGTCGCGGACGTCAGTCATGGCCGCTCTGATCTGACAGTCTTCGGGATGATCGCAGTCATCACACGGCTCGAAGGCCGTCTTGCTGGCACATCGAATGGGAGCCAGCGGCCCGTCGAGGATCCTGATGGCATGTCCTATGAAAATTTCGCGTGCCGGCTTTGACAAGGCATAACCGCCTCCGGGCCCCTTTTTCGACCGCAGCAATCCACCATTGCGAAGCTCTAGAAGGATCGTGTCGAGGAACTTTTTCGATATGTTGTTCTGTGCGGCAATGTCGGCCACAAAAGCGGTTTCACCACTTTGCAGGCGCGCAAGATGAATGAGGGCCTTGAGCCCGTATTTGCCCTTTTTCGTCAACATACCTGAATGCTTCTCGCTGCGCGACGTTGAGGGGATATAGGACGGAAACGAGGGGCATCGCAAGAAGCTTCGCTAGAAAAGCAATAAGCATCTTTGATGCAATCCCTCGGTTTTGCGTGAGGGGCTGGTCTCATAATTCGAACTGCTCACGCCTCAACGCAGTAATTGAGGTTATACCAAATGTCGATGATAGGGACCGATTTCGCCGGAGCGATTTTGGTTTGCGGCGAGAAGAAAACCAAAGTCGGACCTGAAGGTCCGGCGCGGATTTCGACGACGTCCGAAGACCAAAAGCGCCCGGTCCTCTGGATGGGCCGGATTTCCTTCACCGACATTGTCGCAATCCTCGACCGATGCAGGAGCATCGCTCTCCGGTATGTGTCCCACGTCGGATGAAGGCCTCCGGTCCCACGCAATCGGTTCCTATCATCGACATTTGGTGTTACTCGGTACTTCAGCAACTCGGACGGTTTCCGGGATGACAAATAGTGCGCATTCGCTGTTGACAGTGGCAGGCGACGGCATCCGTTCCGCCGGCCCGGTTGGCTCCGCAAGGACACTGAGGGCTGTCGAAGAGGAAGGCCCGGAGCCAAGATGGACGCCCATCTCGTCTGATCAGCTCGATGGGCTGCTGTGGCGTATTGAGAAGGAAGCGGGCGATGGGGAGATCTGGGTCTTCGCCTACGGATCACTGATGTGGAATCCCAGGTTTGAGATAGCGGCAACAGACGATGCTGTCGCCTTCGGCTGGCATCGCGCGTTTTCGCTGCGGATCGAGTGGCTGCGGGCCACCTCGGAGGCGCCGGGTCTGATGCTTGCCCTTCGGCAAGGGGGAAGCTGTTCCGGTCTCATTCTCAAACTCTCTCACGCTACGCAGAGGCAAGATCTCCGCACGCTTCTAGGGCGTGAAATCCGGTATGCCGACGTCTGCGACGTGGTCCGCTGGATCACGGTCAGAACCCAGACAGGAAATCGTCGCGCATTGGCGTTCTGGGCCTGCCCCAGGCAGTCTCACCTGGCGGAGAATGTGCCTCTCGAGGAGGCAGCCGGGTTGATCGCTCAGGCCTGTGGACCGGCCGGATCCTGTGCACAGTATCTGCAGCGCACGGTTCTCGATCTGGCGGAACGCCGGATTTTCGACCGTAACCTTTGGCAATTGCAAAGGATCGTGGCGGCAAAGCTTCAGGCTCTTCCGGCACCCATCAATCCGGCATGACCATGTGTGCAGCCACCTGTTCCTCGAAGAATTTGGAGAAAGAGGCGATACGAGGCGGCAATGCCTGATAGGGCGGATAGTAGAGCGTCAACCACAGATCCGGCGGCGTCCACCCCTTGAAGACATGGACGAGGCGACCGCTGTGGATATGCTCCGCGATATTGAAGCCAGGAAGCAAGGCGACACCGGCGCCATCTGCGGCCATGTCCGCCAATACCTCGCCACTATTGGCACTGAACGCCCTTCCGGCAGAAATCACAATGCTCGAGCCGCCATCAGACAGAACCCAGTTCTCCCGCCGGCTTTCCCCGCTATAGGCCAGGCAGTCGTCTGGCGTCAGTTCATTCGGATGCGACATGTCAACGAAGCGGCTGCCGGGGGCTGCAACCAGAATACGTGGCACGACGCGGATCTTCCTCCAGATCGTAAACTTGTCGGAAGGCTGCGATGAGATACGGATTGCGAGGTCATAGTCATCATCGACGATGTTTACCAGCCCGTCTGAAAGGGAGGTCTCGAAGCACATCTTCGGATGTTTCGCCTTGAAGCTGGACAGGATCGGCGGCAGCACGACATTTCCGAACCATGCGCAAACTCGCCGCTGAGGGCCTCGGAATTCTTTTCGTTACCTCGGATCTGCAAGAGATCCTCGCCCTCTCCGATCGCATTCTCGTCATGGCGAATAGCAGGCTGACCGGCGACTTTCCGGCCGGTGCCGCGGCAGCGGAGGCGATCTCCGCCGCGACGCCCAATCTGAACAAGGTCAAATCCTCATCAGCAGTCCTGTAATCACCCAAGGCAGCAAAGCCGTCGACCCATCGTCGCAAACCTCTGCGCTGCTGCGTCTCTTGAAGATGCGAACCTTTGTCGCCCCTATCCTTGTCTTAGCACTCTTTGCGTTCGCCGCGCCAAATTTCCTGACCGAGGCGAACATGCTGATCATATCGAAACATGTGGCGCTCAACGCGCTGCTTGCGGTCGGAATGACCTTCGTCATCGTTTCTGGCGTTATTGATCTTTCAGTTGGTTCGATCGTCGACCTCTGTGCCATGGTCGTTAGCTGGCGGGTGCTATACGGCATCGACCGGCGGATCGGCTGGAGCCTGCAGTCAACACGCTCGAGATCTGGCTGATTGTCGCCGCTGCAGGTGTTTTCATCGGGTTGATCAACGGACTGCTCATTACAAAGCTCAATGTTGCGCCTTTCATCGCCACGCTTTATGTCGCCCGCGGTGCGGCGTGGAAGTACTCGTGGCAACGTGACAAGCGTTCACTTCAGGCGAATAAGCCTTGTGGAGTTTTCTCCGATGTCTTCGCAAAATGACTGAGATCCGACGTCAGTCGATCGATCTTCCCCTGATGAACGGCTGTGAGGAAGTCACGAAGTGGACGATCATTGTATTCAGCCAGAACCGGTCGATAGGCCTTTAGGGCACGAGCCGTCATCAAGGAGCCATAACCCTGCGGTTGCGGCCGGACCCGATAATGGTTTTCAACGAGATCGGGCCAGGCGTCGGCAAGGAACGTGATCGCAAGAGCAATCTTGCGCTCATATGTCGAGCGTAAGGTTTCCGCATCGATATCGAAGCAGTCAACCAACCGCTTCTGGAAGATGATGTCACCCCTGTCGTATTCAGACGAGATTTCATGGATGCTCAATCCGTGCGGTTCACCATTCAGCCAGGCCGTCAAGTTGGGATTTAGGCCCCGACCATAAGGGAGAAGGCTAGTGTGCAGGTTGATTGCGCGGATGCCCGCCATCTGTGGATGGTCCACTGGCAAATGGCGGTTATATCCGAAGCTTATAAGCAGATCGAACGGCTGCGATTTATGATCCTCAATCGGATCATAACCTGAAAACTGGCTCACATAGCGAACCGTTGCGTTGGTGGCAGGCAAAGCATACGCAATGGCTTCCGAGAACTGGCTCAGTACTAGGATGTTCATCGAAGGTCAGTTCCCTGCTGGCTTCAAGGCTCTATCAGGTCGCGGTGCAAGCATGCCCTTAGGTTTGCTTGGACTGTAGGTTGCGCTTGATTTCAGCGACGCTTAGGCCGCCCACGGCAATATGCGTATCAGGGAGTTCATGGATCGAAACGAAGTAAAGATGCTTCGGAATACCGGTGACTTCGACTGCCACGTCAGTGAGGCGGGTTAAGAGTTCTGCCTTGACGTCTTCGCTCATGGCGCCTGCTTCGAACGTGATAACGGGCATTTACAAATTCCTTTTGGTTCATCTGGCGGAGGTGGAACCGGCGGACGCCTGATTGCGCCGCCGATCGTGTTTCTTGTCGCGCTTGTTGATCAGTGCGTTCTGATGAGGTTCTGCAATTCTGCCACCTTCCAGACGCCAAGTGGATCATCCACCAGGACCGCATGCTCTCCAGGTATCTCTGTCAGCTTGAAGCCTGACGAGGTCAGGTTAGCCCAGTCCAGCATCGCACGCTTGGAGACGCCTGCGTCCTGCTGAGGCCAGACGGCGGTGATCGGGCACTCAGAAAGAACATCGAGGCGAGGAGTCCACGTAGTCGCTATGGCGGCCATGCCACGCAGAGCCTTGAATACGGGAACCAGAATTTCTTCATTCTCCAGAAAGCTCTGTGGCATGGACTTCAGGCGGACCAACTCTGCCTTCAGTTCGACATCCGTCATTTCGTGGTAGAGAGGAGCACGCGCATCCTGCGCCGGAGCGCCAGATCCGATGAAGACCATCGCGCGCGGACCGACTTCCAGACGGCATGCAACTTCGTAGGCAAGGATTGCACCGAAGCAACCTCCAACGAAGATCATTGGTTCGTTGCCGAGCAACCTGACCGCTTCCGTGAGGGAAGCCATAAACCGCTCGAACCCGAAACTTGCAGGATTGCCGTCGAACTCCGGCCAACGAAGAGCATGGACGCTGACATCGTCGCCGACGAGGTCGCACCAGGGGTCGAAGATGGATCCGGCGACACCGACAGGTTGGAAACCGACGATGCGCAGGCGTGGAGGATAGTGCCTGGGTGCCGTCAATTCGATAAAGCTCAAGTTAATCGTCGAATTTCCAGCCTTTTGCTCGACGAATCGCTCCAGTTCGCCAAGCGTCTGCAAAGGCAGGAACTCGCACAACGGGAAGGCAATACCCAACCGATCGATCAACTTCCGCGCCAGTTGAACCTTTTCAAGGGATCCCAAAGCATGATCGGACAGGCGAGCGGACGGCGAGGGCAGTTCGCCAATTGCATCGCGCAGCACTGTGTGCAGGTGCAACGTCGGGCCGCTTCTGTTAGCGCCGACATTCGATACGGCCGACCCCAACCATTCGGCAACGACTGACCTGAATGAGGATGTCAGTCGCTCCACCGTTGCAGCGTCCAGGCGTTTGGCATCGTATTGGAAGCCGAGTACGAGGCTGTCGCCGGAGAGATCCCAATCGACAGAGAGCGGAACCATAGCGTCTACCGCAAAGAACCGTTGCTCGGTTTCGTGCACATCCCCGCGTTTGCTGTCCGGTTCGGCAAACTGGATGAAGTTGAAGACCGTGTCAAAATGTGCTGCTGAACCAAACCACTCGGCGAGGCGTTCGAATGAAGCTGCCTTATGCTGGAAGGCGGAACGGTCAAACCGATCGAATTGTCTTGCTTCCTCCCGCAGGTCCATACGTGGGCCGGTCGGCACCGGCAGTACATTCAGGAAGTTGCCAATCGCAAGCAGGGATCCCTCGACCTCCGGGCGCAAGGAAAATACGACACCAATACGGCTCGGGCGCTCACCAAGGGCGCGAGTCAGAGCCTCAATGTTCATCGCAAAGAAAAGGCCCTTGGTGGACACATCGCCCATATGGTCGATCTGGTTCAGACGCCGGAAGACTTCCTGCGATTGAAGGACATCAACCTGTCGCATATCAGCGCTGTCTGCGAGTGCACGCGGTGGCGCCAATGGGCGGAAGGGAAGGCCTTCGAGCCTCTCTCCGAAGAAGGATCTGCTCGCCTGCGATTGATCGGTGGCACTTTGCTCAGCCTCCACGGCGGCGAACACTGCGAGATCATCCGTGGTTTCAACCTTTAACCCGCGGAACCGTTCGACCAGTTCGCGGATGATGGCATTGAGGCTGTAGCCATCAAGAGCAGCATGATGCTCTGCCACAAGAAGATCGAAACGCTCCTTGTTGCGCTTGACCACCTTGAAACGGACCAGATTTCCGTCAGCCAGAGGAAACGGCTTTTCGCGCTCATCAAAGACTTCCGCCTTTATGATCCGTTCCTGCTCGGCTATCGCTGCAGCGGAAACATCAAGATAGGAATAATTTCCATTTGCGCGCTCCGGATTGAAAACGAAATCGACGCGATCGCCCGATAGCTCGACATGCGCCGTCAAGATAGGATGCACCTTTCGAATGGCTGTCAGGGCGTCGGAAAACGCCGCGGCGCTAAATGGCAGATGTACAGGTGTGATCGTGGCGTTATGGTAGACTTTGGCATCCTGTCTTGCTGCCGTGGCCGAAAGTTTCAACCTTTGCATGCCTGTCGCAGGCCACCGTCGTTCAACCGCAAGCGCAGCGGTCGGCGGCGCGACTGGGGCGGTGGCCGGAGAGGGCACAGCCGGAACCATCGCTGTGGACGGATGGGGGACTGGCTGCGAACCGCCCAGGAGGGCCACGACCGTAGGACGGGCATGAAGGTCGCGAAGAGTGATGTTGATGCCAACAGCCCGTGCCTTCGACTGCATGAGGATCGCGCGGATGGAATCTCCTCCGTTGACGAAGAAATCGTCCTCTTCCGTCAACTGGGGCCTACGGAGAACGTCTCGCCATATTGCCAACAATGCATGCGTTGCTTCAGGAGCGGCAGGAGACCCGGATGCAGGACTTGGTTCGGCAATCCTGACCGGGATTGGAGGTTGTGCGTCAGGCACACTGATCGTAGCCAGCAGCCCCATGACGGTCGGACGGGCATGGAGGTCGCGGAGAGTGATGTTGATACCAGCAGCCCGTGCCTTTGACTGCATGAGGATAGCGCGGATGGAGTCACCGCCGTTTACGAAAAAATCGTCTCGCTCGGTCAGTTGAGGTCTGCGGAGCACCTCCCGCCAGATAGAGAGCAGGGCTTCGGGCTTTGGTTGTTCCTGAGTGACGATTTCCGGCCGGATCGCCAGTGGGTTCGAAGAACTGTCACCGACTGGTGCCAGGATATTTGCGGAAACTGTATCCATCTCGGTCTCTTCTTCCAACGAGGAAAGGATCGCCGCCTTGTCAAGCTTGCCTTGAGGCGTGCGTGGTATATGCGACACGACGCGCAGGGCGCGCGGAACCATGTAGGGCGGGAGTTCGGCTTGCAGTGCTGTCCGGAGACTGCTGCTGGTAACGCCACCGAAAAGGCGATGAACAGTCGACGGGATCGTGATGTGTTGCCGAGGCTCTGCCAAATCGGTCCGCCAGGCCACGAGGTTCCAACGGTCGGTGCTTTGGAGTAACGGGTCTTGACGTAGATCGACCTGAAACCCGGCCTGTTCCAGCATAGCGGAAATGACGGCGCCCCGACCGGCAGTTACGCCGGAGGGATCGTCATGCAGTTCCATCGAAATGGCGCGAATCCTGCGAAGATGACGCTCATCGATACCGCGCAGGACATCCAGCTCTGCTCGTTGCACATCAATCTTCAGGACATCGATCCTGTCTAGCCCGTTTTCATCGAAGACGTCCGACAGGCGTCGCAACCGGCAGTCGTGGATCTGAGCCTCAAAACGGCCTTCCAGAACCTCTTCGATATGGTCGGCAAGCAAGCGTGCTTCGCCATCACCTTCGTTGGCAGCGTTACCAAGATAGGTTGTGATGACGGATTTTTCGGCCCCGGCATCGGCATAGTCGCGCTGGCCGGACATCATCGCGTAGCCAGGATAGTAGGTAAAGCCGACCTCACGCTCACTGTCCGATAGGCCATAGGGCAAGATCGTGACGTTGCGCGCATATCTTGCGATATTGTTGGCCAGCTTTTCACGGATTGGCGCAAGCGGTTCAAAGGAAAATATTCTTGCCCGTGGAATGTGGGATGCGACGAACAGCGAAAACAGGCCGAGGTTCGCTCCAACGTCAAAGACGACTGCGTCTTCCGGATAAATGATACGAGGATCGGTGTAGATCTGGTCTTCAAAGATCTCGCGAAACTGATAGCGCGTTTCCGATGCGTTGATACTCGCTATCCTGTGGCCTGTTGGCAGATCGACGTAAACCGCATCCGGAAGATCCGGCAGCTTGCTCTCTTCGCGCGGCACGACAGCCGCCACGATCCGTGGATTGCCTTCCTGACTTTTGTCGATGAGGACAACAGCCTCCGCAATACCCGGCTGGCGCGACAGACAGGCCTGGATCTCGCCCAATTCCAGTCTTTGTCCACCTACCTTGACCTGATCGTCGCGGCGTCCAATGAAGGCAATCGTGCCGTCGGCTAGCTGACGACCATAATCGCCCGTGCGATACGTCCTTACGCCATTCGGCAACGATCTGAAGCGCAGATTGTCCTTTTCAAAAGCGCCGATATAGCCAAGCGCCACACCTCTGCCGGCGATCATGAGTTCACCCGCAGCTCCTTGCGGCAACTCATTGCCGGATGCATCGACCACCGCAACAGAGATCCCTGCGAGGGGGTAGCCAAGTGTCGGGGCTTCATGGTCCTTGACACGAGCGACGAGCGTGTTGACCGTCGCCTCGGTCGGGCCATAAACGTTCCAGGTATCGGTATTGCTCCAATTGCGTGCTTCCTGCCAAAGAGCCGCGTCGAACGCTTCGCCACCCACCAGCAGGCGCTTTGGCATCTTCCCTGGATCGGATCCGAACCCTGCTGAAATCATCGCCCGAAGGATGGTCGGTGTCACGTCGAGCGCATCGAGTTGCATATCAGCAGCAAACTGGATCATGGCCTCCGGGTCGGCGCGGATTTCGGTCGGCACCGGCACGAGGGTATGGCCCAGCATGATCTGGAAGACCTGCTTCATTGAGGAATCGAACGCAAGCGGTGCGTTGATGGAAAGCCTCAGTCCAGTTGCGGTTCTGCCATAAATCCTGTCCTTGAGAGCATCGACGAGGTTGAGGACGCTCGACTGTCGGACAGCCACACCTTTCGGTTCGCCGGTTGAGCCGGACGTAAAGAGGATGTAGGCTTCGTCTTCACCCGATCCGGCAAAATTGGCCATTGGCTGCGGCCCGTGTCCGATCGTAGGCAAGACCTTGTCCGGCATGATCCGGCTTGCGCGCTCGAACTCTCCCGCTTCCGCAACGGCACCAAGGGCATCTGACTTGATCGCGATGTGCCGAATACGCTCGTCGGGATATTCCCGTAGAACCGGAACTGGAGTTAATCCAGCTCTCAACGTTCCAAGCAGCGAGACCACGGCGCCGAAGGATCGATCTGCAAAAAGGAGTATGCGTCCTTTCGGACCGAACTTCTTCTGGAGGGTGCTTGCCAGACGTTCGGCAGCATCGCGCACTTCGCCGAAACTATAGCTACGATCCGCTATGAGCGCCGTTCTGGTTGGATCGTCGAGCGCAAGATCTTCGAAACGTTTCCAGATCGTGCCCTCTATGGGTGAAATCGGCGCGAAAGCTGGAGGTGCCAAACCGGCCAGCTGCGACCCGCTGCATTCCCTGTTGCTGACGGTGCGTGTGATCGCGTCTGCCGTCCGTTTTGCCAGGTCCGCAAGTACGGCCGGAGATAGGCTGGAGACGCGGGTCGACAGTTCGACATCGGTCCGCCCGTCCGACAGCCGCAGCGACAGAACGATTGGCGCTGCTGGAGATTCCCGGAAAGAGAGCGTGGCCGCGGAAAACAGTGGGTGAAGATCCGGAATCGTCACAATCGATATGATGACAGACGGATCGACAGGTGCAGATGCGGCACCGGTCGCAATGGTAAGCGCAATTTGATCCAGCTGATTTTCGATTGCCTCAGACGATTCCTGAGGTTGCGGAATGACGCGAGAAACAGTCAGCGGGGCAACGAGCCGAAACGGCCCGGCCATGCCTGAAAACTCACTGAAGAGACGACCATCGGTACTCAGTGCAACCGTTATGCTATCACTCGGATCTTCGGCGAAGTAGGGTGCAAGCACCGCAAGACCGGCAAGACACGCTTCCGCTGATCCGAGGCGGCCGGGATGGCTCACCGTGGAGCTCGACTGCTGCAAGATACCCTTTTCCAGAGGCACTCCAAGGTCCAGATCCGTGATGGGAGCAGCGGTCTTCGGCGGGTTGTCGTTCTTCGCCTGGAGAGCCCATTCCGAAAAATGCTGGTAGGTCAGTGTCGAGATTGCATCGTCCCGCGAAAGAAGGAGAAGAAGCCCATCCGGGTCTGTCACATCCGTCGGGGCGAGCAGGGCGAGGCGGTTGATTTTTTCGCTATCTCCCTCCATCAGGATTCGAAGTGTTTCGGTCGCCTCGCGGTCAAACGGCTGGATCAACTGTCGCTCAAACGCATCTGCCGAGGTCTCGCAGATCCATGCCACACGGCCATCGCCCGGAACCTGCAGAGAAACAGGCGGTTGACCAAAGGTGACGATACGGGTGGTCAGCATTGCCTGGGAGGCAATCCTTTTCGTCAGAAACGCAACGACTTCATCTCTGTCAACGGGCTCCGGCCAGCGGAGCTGGACTGATGACACTTGCCGGAGACCGCTGCGGCCTGTGCCGGCGATGGCTTCCTGCAAGGGTGAAAGTGGATAGCCTTCTATCAGCACGGATGTCTCGGCAGTATCGATCTGGGAATTCATTGCACACTCCTCGAGACCAGTGTCGTCATGGACACAAGGGTCGTACGCTTGCCGGTGAATGGAGCGCGGCCGTGGAGGCAGATCAGATTGTCCAGTGCCAACACATCATGTCGCTGCCAGTCGAAGGTTCTCGTTTCCTCAGCGTAGACTGCCCGGATGTCGTGGATCATTGCATCGGGTATGGGCGACCCGTCACCGAAGAAAACGCGACGAGGAAGGTTCTCTGTGCCGAACTCTTCAATCAGTGATGCGAGAACTCCAGGCGGGAGGGTCGCGGTATGAAAAAGATGCGCGTGGTTGCAGAACAGTTTATCGCCGGTCGCAGGCACCTTTACGAATGCTTTCTGGCGTTGGCGCGTACGAAGATGTTCGGGCCCAAGCCATTCGAATTGCGTGCCGTTGGCTTCACAATAGGCTGCAACATCTGCTCTGTCTTCCGTCTGGAAAGCAGACCGCCAGTCCATGTCGATTTCCGGACGGAAATTGCGTTCGTAGAGAACGCCTCGTTCTTCAAAGACTTTCAGGATCGCGGGATCGAATTTGGCGGTCGCCGCCCGCTCGTCGGCAAGCGGTGTGGCGCCGCCGGTTTCTGCAAGTGTTTCGGCAAAAAAGAAGATACGTTCCGGCAGGTCTCGGGCAAACGACATTTCATGATGCAGATCAATGAAATGATCGGAGGAAAATTCCGTAGAGGTGAATACTCCAGGAGATACTTCGGAGCGGACTGCGGCGCGCTCGAGATAGGGCAATCGGTCGCGGCCAAAGGCTCTTACCCCTTCGCCAAAGGCATCGGGAGTATTCACTGAAAAGCCTCGAAGCAGTACTCCGCCTGCTTTCGCCATCAGCGTTTCGAGAGCGCTTCGGTGCTGCGAAACCCATGAGCCGAGTTCGACAAGGCCGGAGGGAGCATTGAGAATTGCCACGAATTCGCGGTCAGGGTCGACGTATCCTTCCGGTTTCAGGCCGATGCTCATGCCCCTTTCATAGAGGCGCGGCTTCAGGACGGGGGCTGAAAAATGTGCAGCCATTTCAGTTCTCCTGACTAAAAAATTGGAGTGGAGATTTCAGTGGTTCACGCAGCGAAGTGTAAGGACGAGCCATCAAAGTGAGGATCTTGCGTTCACCCGTGAACGGCTCGCGGCCGTGCTGCATCAGCATGTTGTCCAGCAGCAGCACGTCATCGACCTCCCAAGGGAACCGACGTTTCGCTGCCGCGACTGCGCTGCGCATGGCCTCAATTTCTTGGCTTGAAAAGGCCTCGCCGTCGCCGAACGCGGTGTCTGTGGGAACATTGTCCAACCCGACGGCGTCGATCAGCGCCTTCGCAATCTCTGCATCGAGACTAGTGTGATGAAAGAACAGGGCATGGTTGAACCAGACCAGTTCCTGCGTCACGGGATGTATCTGAAACGCGGAGCGGTACTGCCTCGTCTTCAGTCTATCCTCGGCGTCCCATTCGAACTCGATGTCGCGCTCCCGGCAAAACTGTTCGACGTCACGGCGATCATCGGTTTGAAATGCGGTTTGCCAGGATACGCCAAGACCCGGCGTGTAGGTGCGCCGGTAGAGGACGCCCTTGTGACGGAATTTTTCCACGAGTTCCGGGGGCAGACCTTTGAGGATAGCCCGATTGCTTGCAATAGGGGTGGCGCCCATGGTTGCGGCAGGCACTTTGCACCAGAAGCAGATGAAACGTGGAAAGTTGAGCGTGTATGATTGTTCCGAGTGCATTACGATCTCCTGATCGGCAGGATGATCTGTTGAGGTGTAGACCCGGTCTGCCACGGCATGCCGCGGGGACGACCGCTCCGAATAGTTCAGTATTTCGGGGTCCAGGGCTTCCACTGTCTGGAAAAATCGTTGCGCATCACCAACCTGGAAGCCACGGAGCAAGACCGCGCCAACTGTGGTCAAGGCGGCGGCTATCGTATCGCGAGTGGCGGAGACGAATTGGACCGAATCACTTTTGCCGGGCGAGGCTCTCAACGTGACATAGGGTTCAATTTTCTCGGTCGGAGCACTCTTTGATAGATTTTGCTCTCCAAGAATCAATTTTTGAGGGTATTGAGCGGCGAAGGATGGCTTGTTCGATGGCGTCACTGCGACGTCTCCTCCTGAAATTGGCTTGCGAAGATTGTTTACCGGTCTTAGCCGAGGGCAGCTTGCTGGTGCAGTAGTGCACGTCGGTCGAGCTTGTCGTGCCGCCCAAGGGGCAACGTATCGACCAACCGGAATTTCGAGGGACGCATCCATTCCGGCAGCCTATTCGTCACGGCTTTGCGGATTTCCGCATCAAGAGCCGAATGGTCCTCCTCGGTTGATGCCATGACCCAGGCGACGAGTTCGGCCCGGTCGATCTGCCCTGCCGTACAAGGGCAGAGCCGAACTTCTGCACGAAGAACACCGGGCACTTGGCAGATGGCATGGGTAATCTCCTGCGGCTCGATCCTGAAACCGCGCCACTTGATCTGATCATCCAGCCGTCCCGCGAAGTGCAAACTGCCGCCATCATCTTTCCAGGCTCTGTCGCCTGTGCGGTAGAGCCTCTCCCCATGACGGACCTCGAACCTATCGACTCGATGGGCCTCGGGCCGAGCGCCCGGCACCGGGTGCGGCGGGCTCGCAAGTCCGACACCCATGAGACACAGTTCCCCAACGACATGGGGTGCCATTTCATGGCCGTCCTGATCGAGGACCAGCGCGACATGTCCCGGTAGGGCCACGCCAATCGGCACGTCGCCATACCGGCTCACATCTGCAAGTGTGTCAGACGTGAGCGGTTGAGCGGTCGAGTAGACTGTATCTTCTGTCGGCCCGTAGAGATTCCAGACGCGTTTGGCACCAGCTGCAAATAGTTTCTGGACAAGGCCCGGCGGCGTCGCTTCTCCAGCCAGCAAGATCTCCTCGATCCCGGTCATGTCGACGTCAAACCGCATGAGCGCTGCCATGGCGGAAGGAACGCCTGCGATGAGCGTTAGCTGGTTTCTGTCAGGGAGGTCCGCAAGCGAGAGAATGGACGGAACAAGTTCGAGACATCCACCTGCTGAAAGAGTAGCAAAGATTTCGAAGATCGAGACATCGAAGGAGAAAGGAGTCGAACAGAGTGTTCGTTTCAGACCTGTCTGTCCAAACGTATCGAGAGCCCAATCCATCAGATTGGCAGCCGCTTCATGGTTGATCGCCACCCTCTTGGGCATACCAGAAGAACCCGACGTAAAAATCGAGTAAGCCAGCGCTTCGGGTTCGGGTATCGCCCATTGGTCGATCGCACGCGATGTCTTCAGCTTGGATAGGAGATGTGTTTCGATTTCCGCGTCGTAGCCGGGTTGCGAGACCTCGTCGACCAGAAGCATACGACAGCCGACATCATTGAGGCATCTGATGTTGCGCTCAATCGGGTTGCGCGGGTCCAGTGGCAACCAGTGAGCACCGCAGGCGAGGATCCCTAGCATCGCAGCGATTGCATCCGCAGTTCTGGAGGTGAGCAGTCCGACCCCTTCACCGTCAGTTATCCCCAGGCGCTGAAGGCCGCCAGCAATTTTCATTGCCTTATCCGCAAGGTCACCATAGCTGACGATCAGTCCGGGTGCTTTGATGGCGCTTATTGATCGCATCTCTGCGCTCAGGAAATGAGCGAAAATCCGCTGATGAAGGAAATATAATTTATCAGAGGCGCGATCTATATTACAATTCATTTCAATATCTATAACCTAAATAATAATTTTATATATTTTTATATATAAAATATTTCCATATAAAGAATCTATAAAGTTATTTATATCAGAAGGGTGCAATTTCTACTTAGTTAAAATTTATAGTTGATTTCGCGTAGCTGTAGTCCCAAGGAGGCGTCTTGAAAAGCAGATTCATGTTGCGTGACACTTAGGGAGGATACCATTCGCCTCGAATCTCCATGGATTCCTCGTCTGTCGGCGGGCGGTGGAAAGATACATGACCGTATCGCAACTGCTTTGGCGGAGGATATTGTCGAAGGCCTGGTGCCGGCAGGCGCTCGATTGCCTGCACACAGAGATTTGGCGTACCGACTCGGTGTCGGCGTCGGCTCGGTCTCTCGCGCCTATCTGGATTTGGAACGCAGAGGTTTGGTGCGGAGCGAGCATGGACGAGGAATGTTCGTATGCGTCCAGGCGGTTCGTGAACGCGGATATACGGATCTGTCTGTCAATATCCCGCCACCGGTGCTCGGTCATCAGATTCTTGTTGCAAGTTTCCAGGCGCTTGCTGGGGATATCACGGCAGAAGATTTCGGTCACTATCGGCCGGCGTCGGGTAATTCGGATGATCGGCGAATGATTGCCGGTTGGCTCCATCAGGTGGGCATCGATGCACCGATCGAGCGGATCTGCATCACAAACGGAGCACAACATGCATTATCAGTCGCATTTTATGCGGCGTGCGGCCCCGGTGGAACGTTGTTTACCGAGGAGGTGAGTTATCCAGGAGCCATCCAGGCGGCAAGATATCTCGGATGCAAGCTGGTCGGTTTGCCGATCGATGAACAGGGTCTTGTTCCGGCCTATCTCGATTCAGCACTTGCTGCGAGTGACCGGACCTCCAATCGGGTGATCTATGTAACTCCGACCCTGCACAATCCGACCACTGCGACGATGGAGATGGCACGACGCCAGGAGATTGTCGATGTGTGCCGGGCACATGATGTGTTGATCGTTGAAGACGATGTCTATTCGCTTTTCACGCCACCTGACTGCAAGCCGCTGGTGACGTTGGCGCCGGAACGGGTTTTCTACATCAATGGCTTTTCAAAGATGGTTTCTCCAGGCCTGCGTGTCGGCATCATCGTTGCGCCGCTGGCCTTGGCGGACCGCACCCGTTCAGGTCTTCAAGCAACAACGTCGATGGCGTCACCAATCTTTTGCATGCTCTTAAATTTCTGGTTACGGGAAGGGGTGATCGCCTCGGTACGTGCCACTGTTCGGGAGGAGGCTGAACAACGCGTTCGTCTTGCCCGTCACCATTTGCCGGATGCCTGTCTTCCACTCGAGGGCGGCAGTTTGCATGCATGGTTGCCAATGGCGCCTCTCGCCGCGGAACAAGTGGCAGAGCGCGCTGCGGCGTCAGGTGTTCTTGTCAGTCCGCCATCTGTTTTCATGGTGGATCGTCAACCAGCAAAGACGGGATTGAGGTTGTGCCTTGGTGCTCCTAAACGGTCGGAGCTGGACGCAGCGTTGGCGCTCTTGGCAAAGATCTCCGGCAAGCCTTTGGTCGTGACTTCGGAAAATTTTATCGGCGTCTAACATGAAACGTATATCGATCGCTAACGCGGGTAGGCACACATCCTGAAGTGTATCGATACATGATTGTGATTTACGGCAAGTGTCTCGATCGGTAACCAGAAGAAGTTACACGAAGCTTTCTTCAAGAGCGAGACATCGCGATGCCAGATCAGTTTATCGCATTTGCGATCTATGCTTTTGTTACGTCAATAACTCCTGGGCCGAACAACACGATGCTGCTCGCTTCCGGTGTGAACTACGGCCTCGTACGATCCATTCCGCACATCATGGGCGTTTCCCTTGGTTTTGCACTGATGGTGTTGGTAATCGGGGCAGGTCTTGGAGAAATCTTTCTTGCCGTGCCGCAGGCGCAAACCGCCCTGCGCTGGATTGGTTGCCTTTATCTGCTATGGCTGGCTTGGAAACTTGCCACCTCCGGCCCGATGGACAATGAAACGCAGGAGGCCCGCCCACCTCTGACGTTTGCAGAAGCTGCGTTGTTTCAATGGGTGAATCCGAAATGTTGGGTCATGGCGATGGGTGCGCTGACGACCTATTTGCCGGAAAGCGCCTCTTTGTGGAGCGTCGCCGTCCTCGCGCTTGCATTTGCACTCGTCAATGCCCCCAGTGTCGGCAGTTGGGCGGCATTTGGAACGATCCTGAGAGGTTGGCTATCTTCTCCTAAGCGTATGCGCGCCTTTAACATCGTCATGGCGCTACTGCTGGTTGCCTCTCTTCATTCGATTATAAGCTGATCAGATTGTGTTGAGTCCTGTTACACTGCGCCGCAGGTGAGCTTGATGATCACGCGTTCGTTATCATCTCGCTTGTAACGAATGACCTCCCGTTCCCGAATTGCCTGTGTGTCGCCCAATGCGGCATCACCAGCAACGGAGAACATATGATGTCGAAAGCCCCAATTAGCACTGTGCTGCTCGCCGGTGCAATCACCTCTGCACTATCGACGCTTGCAATCGCCGGTCCCCTTACCAAAGCGGAAGCCGACGCTGCCGTGGCGGCCAAGAAAGAAAAGTGCTTTGGCGTTTCGCTCAAAGGTCAGAATGATTGCGCAGCGGGTCCAGGCACCACCTGCCAAGGCAGTTCGACCAAGGACTTCCAGGGCAATGCATGGAAGTTTGTCCAGGGAGGCACCTGCACGTCGCTTCAGTTGCCCGGTGATCGCAAGGGCTCGCTGACGCCCTTGACACGCGACACCTGAGTTCAAGCTGGTGGGAGCGGAGGGCCGAATGGCCAGAACGCATTTGATACGGCAGCAGCCGGCCGGCAAGGCTGAAACTCTCCGCTTTACCCCTCTTCGTGTAGTCGGTCAGGCCGGTACGAGTTTCAAGCCGGAGCATTTTGCAGCCATCCTCGAGGATCCGCCGCAACAGGGGTTCTTCGAGGTCCATGCCGAAAACTACATGGGTGCTGGCGGTCCTGCGCATGCGTCGCTGGAATCTATCCGGCGAGACTATCCTGTATCCATTCACGGAGTCTGCATGTCGCTGGGCGGGCCATCACCCTTGGACCCGCAGCATCTTGAGCGTTTCAGACTACTTGTTGAGCGTTACGAACCTGCGATGGTTTCTGAGCACCTCGCCTGGTCGACCCATGAGAATGTCTTCTTCAACGACCTGCTTCCACTGCCTTACAATCTGACAACGCTTCTGCATGTCTGTGAGCATGTCGACCGGATGCAGGCCACGATAAAGCGACGGATTTTCCTGGAAAACCCATCAACCTATGTCGCGTTCGAGCATTCGACGATGAGTGAAACCGATTTCCTCGCTGAAGTCGTCAAAAGAACCGGCTGCGGCCTCCTGCTCGACATCAACAATGTCTTTGTATCTGCGGCCAATCATCGTTTTTCACCCATGACCTATCTGGAATCCTTTCCGCTCGCTGCGGTCGAGCAGGTGCATCTGGCCGGTCACACGGAGCAGTTGGACAGTGAGGGCCAACCGGTGCTGATCGACAGTCACGACGGTCCCGTCTCCGATGCGGTCTGGCAACTCTACGAGACAATCATCAATCGTTGCGGTCCTGTTCCCACATTGATCGAATGGGATAGTGAAATCCCCGACTGGCCTGTGTTGCGCGCCGAAGCGCTTGCCGCTCAGCAAATTCTGGACCGTCATGGTGCGACAGGGCAGGTGCGTGATGCCGCAGAATAACACTGTTCAGCTCTCGCAGTCGGGTCGGAAGCAGGCATTCCTGTTTTCGTCAGGCCTTCTCGCGCCAGATTCCCCAATCCCCGCAGACCTGCGCTCCCCACATGGTACAGCGCTTGCGGACCGCTACAATATCTATCGCAACAATGTCACGGTCAGTCTGATCAACGCGGTAGCCTCCATTTTCCCCGCCGTACAGCGGATCACCGGTCCTGATTTCTTTCGCGCCATGGCACGCTTCTACATTCGCGCCAGACCGCCATCATCGCCGCTCCTCTTCGAATATGGCCGAGATTTTGCCGAGTTCATTGAAGCCTACGAATATGCTCAGACCATGCCATGGCTGCCGGATGTCGCACGTATCGAGCGGGCCTGGCTGGATGCCTATCACGCGGCCGATGCAGATGGGCTCGATCCTGCGGGATTGGCTGCTATCCCGCAAGAAAGGGTTGGCCTGATCCGCTTCACCATGCATCCTGCCACAAGGATCGTGCGCTCTCTCTATCCTGCCGTTTCGATTTTCTCTCAAAACCGGGCTGACGGCGAAGTCTTGCCGGTGGACGACAGGCCTGAAGACGCCCTGATTACGCGCAGCGGCAATCAGGTCCAAGTCAGGCTACTTGATACTGGTGCCGCCGAATTCCTGCTTGCCTTGTCTGACGGTGCGCAACTGCAGGATGCGGCACAGGTGGGGCTTGGCTTGAACCCCGGCCTCGATCTGGCGCAGCTTATAGCCGTCATGCTTGAGGCAAACGTATTTTCCTCCCTCGAAATGGACCAAATCGATGACTGATATGACACGGACTGGAAACCGCTCAGCTGTCACCAGCCTGGGAAAAGCAACTGCGATTGCACTTTCACGCATTCAACGGCTGGCTCAACCGGATGTGGTCTCACTGATTGTTCGACTTGGTCTCGCAATTCCTTTCTGGAGGTCCGGGGTTCTGAAGTGGGATGGCTTCCTGCAACTCAGTGATACGGCGATAGACCTCTTCAGCCAGGAATTCATGCTCCATCTACCCGGAGGACCCTATCCCTATCCAATGCCTATGTTGATGGCGTTCCTGTCTGGATGCGGTGAGGTCGTCTTCTCGGCGCTCCTCGTGGTCGGTCTGGCGACACGTTTTGCATCACTTGCTCTGCTGGCCATGACGCTTGTCATACAGATCACCGTTCCTGACGGCTGGCCAATCCACTTGACCTGGGCGGCCATGGCGCTTTGCCTTATGCGATTGGGAGCGGGTCGCGTCTCCCTTGATCACATCGTCTGCCGGACCGTGAAGCCGTAGAGATAAAGCTGGCTCACCGTGGACCATGCCCGAGCATACGATATGTTTCGAAGTCTATCTTGAACTCTTCCCTGCTTCACAGTTGAATGGGGAGCCATCAGGCCGTTCCGCAGAATCTCGAACTGCGCATCGTCTGGTGCGACGGGGCGGTGGATACCGGGTTTGAGGGGCGAATGAATCAATCGGCCCGTGAGGTGGAATGGGGAAACTGGCTGCGTCTGGCCGTGGATGGCGATGCCGTGGCCTATGATCGCTTTCTGCGAGCTGTGACGCCTTATCTGCGTTCCATGGCCCGTAAGCGTTGCAATATGCTGGGCGTGTCAGCGGGTGAGGCGGAGGACGTTGTTCAAGAGGTTTTGCTGGCAGTTCATCTCAAGCGCGCTACATGGGACACATCGCGTCCTATCGGGCCATGGCTATCGACCATTGTCCGGAACAAAATGATCGACAGCTTTCGCAAGCGCGGCAGGCATATCAGTGTTCCGATCGATGACGTGATGGAAACGCTACAGGCTGAAGATCGTCGATCGGGGCTGGAACCGGTCGACCTGGAGAAGATGCTCGCTGGATTGCGTGATCCACAACGCGAAATCGTTCGTTCCATCTCCGTGAGCGGCGATGGCATTCGGGAAACTGCGGAACGCCTCAAAATGTCAGAGGGCGCCGTGCGGGTCGTGCTGCATCGAGCACTTAAAGGGCTGGCGATGCTCTACAGGAGTGAATAGCGTGCAGACAGATGACCTCATCAAGCTTATGACACAGGATGCGCGCGTCAGGCATCGCTTCAATCCCGTATTCGCAGTCGCAGTCATCGGCGGACTTCTGATGTCTGTGTTGCTGCTGATCGGTACCATCGGCTTGCGTCCCGATCTCGCGCAAGCGATCCAGACCCCTCGCGTTGCATTCAAGATCGGTCTTATGTTCATTCTGGCTGCGACCTGCACGCGGATCGCCCTATGTATCGGAAAGCCGGGAGTATCGCTCAAGCCAGCTCTCGCAATTCTTGCCGTGCCAGTCCTCCTGCTTGTCTCGGGGATTGTTCTGGAGTTGAGAAGCGTTGCCTCTGGAGAATGGGCAGCAAGGCTCATAGGTCAAAATCCCGGCTTCTGCCTGCTGTTCCTTCCACTTCTTTCGCTCGCTCCACTGGCCCTCATGTTCGCTGCGCTGAAGCAGGCAGCACCTGGGAGCCCGTCAATGGCCGGTGCCGCCGCGGGGTTTGCGTCCGGTGCAATTGCCGGGAGTGTTTATGCATTGCATTGTCCTGACGACAGTCCGCTGTTTGTGGCGACGTGGTATTTCATCGGAATAACCTTGGTGGCCTTTGGTGGCTGGCTGCTCGGTGGACGAATGCTTAGGTGGTAGTTGCAGGCGTTCTGTCTTATGCGTTTAAAATGCCTCAGTTCGCCAAGAGCGGATGACGGTAAGATCAGGTGAGGTAATAGCCGCAGCGACTGCCTTGCTTTTGGCAAGTCGACCGTGCCAACACTACAGTCTGTGCCAGGACATTGGGTGCCGGGCGAGTCGTCACATTCCTGCATCAAGGCCGCAGAGGGCAGAATATGAGCCGCATTTCCGCCGACAGCAAAGGCGTTTTCATCATCGCCGTGACCCCCTTTGAGGACGATGGAACGATCGATACCGCGAGCGTCGATCGCATGGTCGATTTCTATTTCGACAAAGGAGCGGATGGCCTCACCATTCTTGGCATTATGGGGGAGGCACCGAAGCTTACACAGCAGGAGTCGATTGCGATCACAAAACAGGTGCTTTCCCGTTCTGCTGGCCGACCCGTCATCGTCGGTGTCTCGGCGCCGGGACTTGCGGCCATCGGTGAGTTGACGAAAGCCGTCATGGACCTTGGGGCGGCAGGTGTCATGGTCGCGCCACCCGGTTCCCTGCGCACCGACGACCAGATCATAGGATATTTTCGCAACGTCGTTGCCACAATTGGTGAGGATGTGCCTTTCGTCTTGCAGGACTTTCCTCTCGTGACGGGCGTTCAGATTTCGCCTCGAACGATCGGTGCGATCATCGAGGCGCTTCCAAGCATGGTGATGCTGAAGCACGAAGATTGGCCCGGACTCGACAAGATCAGTGAACTTCGTGCTGCGGAAGCAGCGGGTCGCCGTCGTATCTCCATTCTCTGCGGCAATGGCGGTGTGTTCCTACCAGAAGAAATGGCGCGTGGTGCCGATGGCGCAATGACGGGCTTTGCTTTTCCGGAGATGATGGTGAATGTCTGCCGACTGGCCAGCGCGGGAAATCTTGATCGGGCACAGGACATTTTTGATGCCTATCTTCCTCTGGCTCGCTTCGAACAGCAACCGGGCCTCGGTCTTGCGGTGCGGAAGTACGTTCTTGAGAAACGTGGTGTTATTTCTAGTCAGGCTCAACGCCGTCCGGGCGCGGCGCTCGGCGCCAAGGCTGTAGCAGAGGTGGACAGATTGCTTTTGCGTCTGGAGAAACGCCTTGCCGAGCTGGCATGATGCTGCTTCAACCGTTATCCCAAAGCCTCACGCGCAAAGCCAGAAACTGGAAACCATGACTTCATTTGATTTCGACACTGTTGTTACCCGCCTCGGTACGGACGCCAAGAAATGGGTTACGTATCCGTCGGACATATTGCCGATGTGGGTAGCGGATATGGACTTCGCCGCACCGCCATCGGTGATTGAGGCGCTTCGCCAACGCGTCGAGCACGGCATCTTTGGCTATTGTCTGCCACAGGACAGTCTGCGGGCACAGATCGTCGATGATATGCAGAAGAAGCATGGTTGGACAATCAGTCCGGAGGATATCGTTTTCCTCCCTGGCGTCGAGCCAGGCTTCAACATGGCGCTCAAGTCAGAGACAAAACCAGGTGATGGGCTCTTGATCCAGACACCTGTCTACAATCCCATTCTGACCGCTCATCGACATTGGGGGTTGGAAAGCATCGATGTGCCGCTGAGAGAAAGCAACGGCGGCTATTCCATGTATCCTGACGCCCTGGACGAGGGGATGGCGCGTTCAAGGGCATTTCTTTTCTGCAATCCGCATAATCCAACCGGCAAGGTTTTTACCAGCGAAGAACTCGACCAAATCGCCCAATCCGCGATTCGCCATGATGTTCTCGTGATCTCCGACGAGATCCATTGTGAGCTTCTATTCGATGGACGCCGTCATGTTCCGATTGCGTCGCTGTCTGCAGAGATTGCGGATCGTACCATCACGCTCATGTCGGCAAGCAAGACCTACAACATTGCGGGACTGAAGGCGGCGTTCGCAATCGTGACAAACCCGCATTTGCGCCAGCGCTTCAACGCGTCCCGTCTTGGTCTGGTCGACAGTGTCAATCTCTTCGGTCTCGAAGCAGCCCACGCCGCCTATACGTCGGCAAGCCAGTGGCGCGATGCTCTTCTGAGCTATCTGGAAGGTAATCGGGATTATTTGCAGTCGGAGATTGCGCGGCGGTTTCCGAAGATCCGTATCATTCCTGCGCAAAGCACCTATCTTGCCTGGCTGGATTGCAGCGCGCTGGATCTACCGGAGGCGCCGCAGGCCTTTTTCCTCAAGCGCGGCAAGGTCGCATTCAGTGCCGGATCCGACTTCGGTGCCGCCTATGGTAATTTCATCCGTCTCAATTTCGGCTGCCCTCGCTCGCTACTGGTAGAGGGGATTGACCGGATGACGGCGGCCCTTGAATCGCTGGCATGAAAGCAAATTCAGCTTTGCTTGAGGGTTGCTCACTCGAAGGGGCGAGCAATCCTTAGTCTTTGCAGGTTCGACTGAACTAGGCCTCGAGACGATCAGCCTTGAAAATGACGGGAAAAACCGAACAGACCTATCGGCAGGTCGGTGGTGCTCTTCTGTGCCAGGTCCGCAAGAATTTCTCCAATGACGCTGGCGAATTTGAAACCGTGACCTGAGCAAGCAGAACAGATGATGATGTCATCCGTGTCGGGCAGGAAGTCGATCAGGAAATTCTCGTTCGGCATCATCGTATAGCGACAGGTAATGGCTTTGTGCCTGAAGCTTGCGACCGTTGGTAACCGATGGTTTGCGAATTCATCCAGAAGAGCAAAATCCTCATCGTCGACGGGTGCATTTGGCTCATCCGGATCAAGAGGCTGACTGAAATGAAGATGCCGGCCAATCTTCACGCCGTCAGATCCGATGGCTGGAAATCCGAAGAACGCGCCATCGGGACCTTCGTCGCGGATAAAGCCGGGCATTCTTCCCGGTTGTGCGTTGAGCGCCTGCCCTGGGTAATACCAGGCAACCACCTGGCGGATCGGTTTTGCCTCCCCTTTCAACTGGGGAACGAGTTGGTTGATCCAAGCGCCGGTTGCGACGATGACCTTCTTCGCGAAATATCTGCCGTGGTTCGATACCACCGTGACCCCGCCCTGGCCTGGATCGATGTGCGAGATCATCTCCCCAAAATGCATTACTGCGCCTGCCGCCGCCGCCCGCTTCACCTGAAGCGAGATGGCTATCTCAGGCCTTACGAAGCCTCCCTCGGGGTCCAGGATTGCCATCTCATCAGGGTCGAGAGAAAAGGCTGGGAAACGGGCCATCGTACTGGCCGCATCCAGCACTTCATGGCTCAATCCGTGCAGCGCGCAAGAGGCAAGCACACCCCGAAGCAGGTGACTATCGGGCAGTCCGATCTGGACAACGCCGGTTACGGAAAGCACTTCCTGCCCGGATCGTTGCTCCAGTTCGCGCCACTTGGCATAGGCCCTCTGAAGAATTGGGACATAAGACGGATCTTCGAAATAGGCGAGGCGGATCATTCGGCTGTCACCATGTGACGATCCCAGAGGATGCGCCGGGTATTGCCGTTCCAAGCCGATGACCTTCAGGCCGCGTTCTGCCAGCTCCGCCAGAGCTGCGCTCCCCATGGCGCCCAGTCCAATCACTGCGACATCGAAGCTCTCGCTCATGAGTTTCTCCTTGCTCGCTTTTGGCCGGTGTACCCGCAATTCGGGATGTATGGATGACAAGAGGTCAGGTGATCATACAAGTGCCTTGCACCACCCGATGCTGCTTATTATCACAATGCTCAAGGTATCAAGGTCTGATCGATTCCGCTCGGACTGCCAATCGATAAATATTTGGAGGGTTCAATGCGTATGCGGGAGCGATTCAATTCGGGCTGGACATTCAAGCACGGTTTCGACGCGGGCTGGATTGCCGGGGACGTGAATGGCGAAAGCATTTCGCTTCCCCATACTGCGGTAGAGCTTCCCTACAATTACTTTGATGAGAAATGCTATCAGAAAGCATTTACTTATCAGACGAGCCTTGCGTGGCGTGATGAATTCGAGGGGATGGAAATCGGTCTGGTTTTTGATGGCGCCATGGCCGATGCCGTCGTGTTCGTGAATGGCATCGAGGTGATTTCACACAAGGATGGATATACGCCGTTCGAGGCAAGGCTGACGCCCCATCTCAACAAGGGTTCAAACCTGATCACGGTCAGGGTGGACGGGTCCGAAAACCCCGAGATCCCGCCATTCGGGGGTGTCATCGATTATCTGACCTATGCAGGCATCTACCGCGATGTCTGGTTGAAGGCCACGGCTCCGGTCTCTATCGGGCTCGTCAAGATTGAAACGCCGGACGCCTTGTCCGCGGAGAAGACGGTCAAGGCACGGGTTGCCCTCTCGAACCCACAAGGCTTGAGCTTGAATGGAGAAATGGGCGTCACGCTTAAGGGGAGCGATGGTGAAACGATTGCCCAACATCGTGCGCCCATTGTTGCGGAGACTGTTGAAATCGAGCTCGCAGGGCTTCAAAACATTCAATTGTGGGATATTGACGATCCTCGCCTCTATACGCTCGAATTCGAGCTGGATACCCAATCCGGGCGAGATTCGACTGCTCACCGTTTCGGTTTCCGGACAGCGGAATTCACCACTGATGGCTTTAAACTCAACGGGCGAGTTGTCAAACTGCGTGGCCTGAACCGCCACCAGTCCTGGGCACATCTCGGCTATGCCATGGGTAGACGCGGGCAGGAAAAGGATGCCGACATTCTGAAATACGATCTGCGCTGCAATATAGTGCGCACATCACACTATCCGCAGTCGCCGTATTTTCTCAATCGTTGCGATGAAATCGGCTTGCTGGTGTTTGAGGAAATTCCCGGTTGGCAGCACATCGGCGGTGAAAGCTGGAAGGCTGAGTCCGTTCGCAACGTGCGCCGCATGATCGAGCGCGACTGGAACCATCCGTCCATCGTCATTTGGGGCGTCCGGATCAATGAGAGCAAGGACGACCATGACTTCTACGCCGAGACAAATCGCGTGGCGAGGGAATTGGATCCAACCCGCCAGACCGGCGGCGTACGTTACATCCCTGAAAGCGAAATGCTGGAAGACGTCTTCACGATGAATGATTTCATTCTCGGCATGGAAGAATTGCCTGGGCACAATCGCGAGCGGATCATCCTCAGAGATCAACAGGAAGTCACGGGCCTCGGCCGCAAGGTGCCATATCTCGTGACCGAATATGGTGGGCATATGTATCCCACCAAGCGTTTCGATCAAGAACAGCGCCAACTGGAACATGTCAGCCGGCATCTTGCCATTCTCAACGCTTCAGCCGGAACGCCGTCAACGTCTGGCTGCATTGGATGGTGCATGGCCGACTACAATACGCACAAGGATTTCGGATCCGGTGACCGCATCTGCTACCATGGCGTACTCGATATCTATCGTGAGCCGAAGTTCGCTGCCGCGGTCTACGCATCCCAGGGATCGCCGAGCGGCGGAGTAGTGCTTCAACCGGTCACGTTCTGGGCGCGTGGAGAGCGTAATATCGGTGGGGTTCTTCCGCTGATCGTTCTCACCAACTGCGACTATGTCGAAGTGAAGATAGGCAATGTTACCAAGCGCGTCGAGCCGGACAGAGTGACCTACCCTCATCTCGATCACCCTCCCTGCATTCTGGAGCGCCATATGGTGACCCCGGAAGAATTCGGTGAGTGGGGCATGACTTGGCGAGATGGTACGATCATTGGATATCTGGATGGCGTGGCGGTGAAATCGATCTTCATGCCAGCAGATCCGGTGCCGACGAACCTCGAAATCGTTGCCGATGCTGCCCTTTTGGAGAGAGGCTGCAAGGATACGACGCGCGTTATCCTGCGTGCTCTTGATCAAGCCGGAAATGTGATGCCTTTCTTCAATGAGCCTGTCACGCTTGCTCTTGAAGGTCCAGGTCGCCTGATTGGTGGAAGCCTCGTCAGCTTCAAGGGTGGCGTTGTCGGCGTCTATGTTGAAGCGGGTGAGGGTTCAGGCATCATCACTTTGACCGCGCATGGCAGCGGGTTCCAGGCGAAGAGGATCGAGATAACCGTTTCCTGAACCTGCTTGTCAGTATTGTACCAAATGACCGCCTCATTCCTGTGGCGGTCACTCCATAGATGAGCACGTGCCTCTCTCTCAGAAATTGAGAATATATCGGCTATTCTTGAGACAGTTTTATTGGAACACTAGCAATTTTATTGATCTCATCAGTAATGAATTAGATATTTACAACTAGGTTTGTTTCGATACAGGCTCATCTCTTGTCTGCGTAGGAACGCCATGCTGGTTCGCATTTCGAAGCATTCGCTCTGCCAAGGCATGTATGTGGAGGCCGTGGAATGTCCCGACGCTGAATTCAATAAAAAGCGCTTTCTTCTTCGGGAGAAAGAAGATCTTGATGCCATCCGCCTGACATCTGCCGCTTCTGTCCTGATCAATACGACACTTGGTTGTGCTAGAGGTGAGAGCAAATCGAAGGATTCACTTAGCGAAGCGAAGGAAAAGCTGGTCGAGAGCCAGATTGTTGCGACCGCCCTGATGCAGGGCATCAACGACGTGTATTCCGTTTTTGATCAACTGGTCGCAGGCAAGGAGTTCGATCTCGAGAAGACCCGCGGCGTTGTCAGGACGCTGGAGGAGGTGGCAACCCGCTCGACGTCGGCGCTGATCCAAATGACACGGTTGCGCAAGAAGGATACAGCCACCTATCTCCATTGCCTTAGCGTCAGCACGCTCATGATGCGGATCGGTCAATTGCTGCGTTTGAAGGAGCAGACAATCCTCGAACTCGGCATGGCAGGCCTGCTGCACGACATAGGCAAGCTTTTCACGCCAAGCCAGATCCTTGGCAAAACTGGTTCCCTCACGCCGGAAGAGCGGAGGATCATCCAGTCTCACCCGGACGTGGGTTACGATATTCTGCGTAACAACGGGATAGATTGCGAACTCATCCTGGAGGTTTGCCGAAACCATCACGAAACTCTGGACGGTAAGGGCTATCCACGTGCATTGAAGGCCCCAGAAATCAGCCTTGCCGTTCGTATTGGCACAGTGTGTGATGTCTATGATGCGCTGACATCCACCAGGCCGTATAAGAAGCCCTGGACGTCCAAGGAGGCGTTGGACTGGATGTATGAGCGAAACGAGCAATTCGACCGCAAGATCATTCATCGGTTGATGGAAGCTGTGGTGGATTGAATGGTACGAAAAGAACTGGCTCCCGCCGGTTCCAGGGAGTAGAAGGCGGCAAGGAGACCATGCCGTGACCATTACTTCCGCCTTGCTCAAGCACCTCAAAGACCCCGCCCTGTTCGAGACACTCGCCGAATTGCCATCTGGGAAGCTTTCGACTCTCAATCGCTTCAAGGTCTTCAATCCCTCGACTGGCGAATTGCTGGCCGAATTGCCAGACATGGGGGTGGACGACGTGCGTGTTGCGATCGACCGGGCGGAAGCCGCGCAGGAAAAATGGGCCGGGCTGACGGCCCGCGAGCGATCCAACATTCTCTGGAACTGGCATCGCCTTATCCTGCAACATAGCGACGATCTTGCCGCGATCCTGACAGCGGAGATGGGAAAGCCTCTGGCAGAAGCCAAGTCGGAAGTGGCCCATGCGGCTGCTTATCTGCAGTGGTATGCGGAAGAGGCAAACCGTATCTACGGAGAGACTATTTCTGCGCCGTCCAACGATCGACGAATGCTGGTGATCAAGCAACCGGTTGGTATTGTCGGTGCCATCACACCCTGGAATTTTCCGGCGTCCATGGTTGCGCGCAAGATCTCTCCAGCGCTGGCAGCGGGATGTACAGTCATAATCAAACCCGCCGAACAAACCCCGCTTGTTGCGGGTGCCATGTTCGCACTCACTCGTCTAGCTGGTTTCCCAGAGGGCGTCGTCAATCTTGTTTATGCCGCAGAAGGCGAAGCGGTTGGAACTGAGCTCTGTACCAATGCGAAGGTTCGCAAGATCAGCTTTACCGGCTCGACAGAGGTGGGCCGCATTTTGATGCGGCAGTGCTCGGATCAGATCAAGCGGATCAGCTTCGAACTGGGAGGAAACGCTCCATTCATCGTTTTCGATGATGCGGATATCGATGAGGCCGTTGATGGCGCGGTACAGGCAAAGTTTCGAAATGCGGGCCAGACCTGCGTTTCCGCCAATCGTCTCTACGTTCAGGCAGCCGTCTACGAAGAGTTTGCCGAAAAGTTTGCGCATCGCGTCCAGTCGCTTGTCGTGGGAGACGGCTTCGATCCCCGGACGACCGTTGGCCCTCTTATTGATGAGCGTGCGTTGTTGAAGATGAATCAGCACATCGATGACGCATTGGCGCAAGGTGCGCAGGTTCGTTGTGGCGGCAGGCGGTGCGACCAAGAAGGTACTTTCTTCCAGCCCACCGTCATCACCAATGTCAGCAAGACGATGAAACTTGCTCAGGAAGAGACCTTTGGTCCTCTGGCCCCCATCATTCGCTTTGACGATGCCGACGAGGTTATTCGTGAGGCGAATGACACGATTTACGGCCTGGCAGCCTACTTCTATGCTTCGAACATGAAGCGTGTTTGGCGCGTTGCCGAAGCCCTCGAATACGGAATGGTGGGCGTCAATACGGGCCGGATGTCCTCCGAAGCGGCACCTTTTGGTGGCATGAAGCAATCCGGCATCGGCCGAGAGGGCTCACGGCACGGTTTGGAAGATTATCTTGAAATGAAATACATTTGCCTGGGTGGTTTGTGACGCCAAAGCCGCGCTTTGGCGGAGCGGAGACCGCTTGCGAGTCTCACCTTCTTTGCGCATAGAGGTGAAAGAGACAATCATCGGAGCGACGGAAAAGAATGGCGGACCTACAGGCTTTGGTCGAGGAGATCCATCATACGTTGAAGGCGCGGACTGGCGAAGGCAAGGTGGCCGACTACATTCCATCGCTTGCGCGTGTCGACCCGAACAAGTTCGGCATGGCCGTCATTGACCTCAACGGCAACGTCTATAAGACTGGCGATTGCGACGAAGCCTTTTCCATTCAGAGCGTGTCCAAAGTCTTCACTCTGACTTTGGCGCTCGGCAAACATGGCGAAACAACGTGGAACAGGGTGGGCCGCGAACCTTCAGGCTCCGCCTTCAACTCCATCGTTCAACTGGAACATGAGCACGGCAAGCCGCGCAATCCCTTCATCAATGCCGGTGCGATTGTCATTTCGGATTCCGTACTTGCTGGCCACACGCCGCGCGAGGCAATTGGCGAGATCGTTCGCTTTGTTCAATATCTCGCTGACGATCCTACGATCGCGATCGATCCAGAGGTTGCCCGGTCTGAGGCCGCGACAGGTTTTCGCAACATGGCGCTCGCAAATTTCATGAAGTCCTACGGAAAGCTTCAGCATCCGGTGGATCACGTGCTGGGCGTCTACTTTCACCAGTGTGCGCTCGCGATGAGCTGCACCCAGCTTGCGCGCGCAGGCCTCTTTCTGGCAGCCAACGGCAAAAACCCGATCACGGGCCACACGGTGGTCTCCAGTCAGCGGGCTCGCCGAATCAACGCGTTGATGCTGACATGCGGACATTACGATGGCTCCGGCGATTTTGCCTATCACGTCGGCTTGCCCGGCAAGAGCGGCGTTGGCGGGGGCATCATGGCAGTGGCCCCCGGCAAGGCTTCGGTCGCCGTCTGGTCTCCCGGTCTCAATCAGAATGGAAACTCGCTGGTTGGCTCGTTAGCTCTGGAAATGCTGGCCAACAAGACAGGCTGGTCGGTATTCGGTGGGTGATCCGCACCTCACTCAGATAAATATTCAAAAAGCGAAATGGATTGCCCTTGTCTTATTCGGTGTCTGCACCATTTGCGCCTTTAACAGGATGTGGCCATCGGGGGGCACAACCTAAATCCATTTCCGCTCGTGCTGGTCTGAGGGACGCACGTCGTGCGTCAGGCGTGCTAGGTTTTTAACCATTCTTCCCATTCCTGGGAGATGCGGCGAAGAGAGGAGCACTGAGGCGCTCCTCTCTTTTTTGTTTCAGGAACGAATATCAGCTTTCGACAGTGCTGCCCTCGCTACCCTGCAGCAAGCGTACGACAGAGGCACAGTTTTCATTGTTCCGGTCGATGTATTCCAGCGGAGAGGACCAGCCGATCATGAGGCCTGTCCCTGCGGCAATTGCCCAGGCAGGCTCATTAGTGGCGCGTTCGATCAGGCGCGGACCCTCACTCGCAATACATTGGCGAAACTGCTGCACCGTCTGTGCAGATGCGTTTGCCCTCTGCAGTTGTTCCTGGGCTTCGGCTTGAAGCGGGTTGATGAGAAAAAGCGTAATGAACCAGGCTGCAATATCTGCAAGCATACTTACATCCTCCAATCCGGCATCGAACTCAAAAAGGGTCCGACATCGTGAAGGCGCCGTAACCTTCACCAGAGGGGCCCGGACCAGCGGGTTGATAAGGATATGGGATTGGCCAGGGCGGCGTTCAAGATGCCGACCGTCAACCGCGGTCTATCTCCATAGTGACGCCATTCAACGCCCAACACTGTCTTTTTGCCGTTCGACCTGTCTTGCGAGAATGCAAAGCAACTCGAACATGACGGTTGCCCCGACAATCGATGTCATTCCGTTCAGGTCAAAGGGCGGGGCGACTTCCACCACATCTGCGCCCACCAGATTGAGGTCATCCAGCATACGCAGGAGTTGCTGCGCTTCACGGGTCGTAAACCCGCCAATCTCGGGAGTTCCGGTGCCGGGAGCCATGGATGGATCGATAGAGTCGATATCGAATGTCACGTAGGTCGCGTGGCTGCCAACGATAGCGCGCGCCTCTTCCATGACCTCAAGAGCACCGCGGGCAGCAAACTCTTCCATATAAATGATACGAACATCCTGCTTCAGTGCCCAGTCATGCTCATCAGAACCGTAAACCGAACCCCGAATACCGATCTGCACCATGCGGGCTGGATCCAGCAGCCCTCTTCGATCGCCCGTCGGAATGGAGTTCCATGCGTATAGCGATTATCGCCGAAATAGGTGTCGTTCGTGTCAGAATGGGCATCGAAATGAAGGAAACCTACGGGGCTATTCTTTGCAGCCGCACGTAGTACAGGCAGGGTGGTTAGATGGTCCCCGCCGACTGCGAGCGGCAGGGCGCCTTTTTCCACGATAGCGGAGATCAAGTTTTCGATCAGTCTAAGTCTATCCATCAAATCGACAGGATTGACAGTGACGTCGCCGACATCGGCGATATTGGCAATCTTTTAGCGCTCGGTCCCGAACATATGATGCGCGCTGCGCATGAGGCTCGAGTAATTTCGGACTTCGCGCGGTCCATGGCGTGCGCCAGCACAGTTCGTTGTTCCGCCGTCCCACGGGATGCCGACAAGTGCGATATCGAGACCTTCGGCGTCTGCAACGGCTGGCAGCCGCATGAACGTCGCGTGGCCTGCAAATCGCGGCACCTGCGCCGTATCGACAGGCTGATGAAACTTGCCCGTCATGATGTGGAGACCCTTCGCTGGTGGGGCGGACGATTTCCTGGCCGATACGACCAGAGGCGAAGAGACTGCAGAGACCTTTCTGCCGAATGGGAAACGGCTCGTCGAACAATGCATTTCAAATCAAGGCCTGAAATAACGGTGTCAGACTGAGACGCGCCCAAGGCCGTAGGCCCAACGTGCCGTTCGGCATTCCTCGTCATTGGGCTGACATTCGCGGCAGACCTGGGGTCTTACTTCATAGATTGTGCAGCTTGTCGCGACGCCGACCTGACCGTCCAGCGCCAGACAGCGCTGACCTTCGCAGCGCATGCCACTGAGATCCTCGGCCACGAGATGTGGAGGAATTTTCCCGAGCGCATCTTCGCTTTCCATTGTGAAGCGTGGCCAGTCTGATGAATAGGCGCAACATGCACCGCAGGTTTGGCAATCTGCGCCGGTAAGGCTGGTCATTGTAATCCACCGATCGAATTCACTGCAGATGAGAGGAGCCCAAGGGACAACGGGGCTCGCTGCAGCACGTCATTCCAGTCTTTTGCTGACCCCAGATTTACCAAATGCTGCCGCTTCCTGCTCTCGCTCAAGACGCGCCTGCCGCAGACGCTCAGTCTTTTGCTGACGCTGCCTGTCAAGGAGGTCAATCTCCTCGGTCACGCTGTTTGGTAAGGCTGTTCTTGTTTGAATATTCGTAAAGGCGATCTCTGCCTCTTGGCGAGATTTGCTGAAGTTTTGAGACATATCAATCCTCGAAGACTGTCGCATAATAGCGACTGAATGAAACTTGAGGGAAAATTCTTCCGTTCAAAATACGATCTCACTGATCGATTGAACAATCATGTACCCATGAATGATTGATTCAACCTAACAGAAACGGGTACGCATACAAGGTTGAATACTGATACGAGTACCTTTTCAGGAAGACTATTCCTTTGGAAACTTTGTCATCGGTAGACGCAGAGCGTTGTTATCAATGGCAAAGCTTCAGCATATGTAACCGGCGGCAATCCTTGAGAGGCGAGTTGAGATGCGAGAGAGGTATCTGCGGCAAATGTCAGCGAGCCAGGTTTGGCGGCAACCAATCTGACTTCATTGAAATCAATGAAGCGGCGAACGAGGGGCCAGGTGGCTTTGAAGATCGCCTCTTTCGCACAGAAAATCAGAGTGAAGGTCAATGCGAGATCATCACCTGTTAGATCCTTCAGGATATCTGCCTCTGCCGGGTCTGCGATGACACTGAAAAGATCTTCCGCCTTCTGTAAATCGACGATGTGTTCGATATCGACTCCAAGACTACGGCAGGCGATGGAGGGGGCAATCACTGCCATTGCCTCTCCTTGGCTATGCGTGATGCTGCCGATAACGCCCGTGGGCCAGATTGGTTCTCGATGCGGCCCAGTTGCCGCGGGCGTGGGATCCAGACCCAATCGACGGCAGGCTTCAACCGCGCATGCGCGACCCGCAAGATATTCGAGTTGCCGGCTTGGTACAGCTTTGGCAAGAGCTGGTGGCAACTGGATGCCGCCTGCCTCTCGCACAGGTTCGCCCATGGGTTCGTAACGAGTTCGAATTCCCAGCATGCCATGTCCTAGTCCTGGTAGATTGACCTCGGTGAACTCGAATGCAGGCGCCATTACTCTTCCTAGCTCGCGCTACACGATGGAAGCATGCGGCGCTGAATCTCCATCAGTGCCTGTCGTTCGGACGTTCACCGCTCGCGTGAGGTTGCTCGTCAGGTGATTTATTGTTTGCAACGTCGCATCAGCCTGCTGCATATCCATTTGAAGCGCTTGTCCAATACAGCGTAGAACCTCTCCGGACTTCGCTTCAAGTTCGCGCCCCGCCTGCGTCAGATGTATATCGACACGACGCTCGTCGTCGGCGCGTCGCTCCTTGCGAACCAGCCCCATATTGGTAAGGCGTTTGATGAGTGGGGTGATCGTACCGGAGTCGAGGCCCAACTGCTCGGAGATCTCTCCAACCGATGATGACCCGGACCTCCACAGAAGACGCATCGTCAAAAACTGCGGATAGGTAAGACCAAGAGGTTCCAAAGCCGCCCTGTATACGCGGTTGAACGCCTGCTCCGCCTTGTAGACCGCAAAGCAGAGCATCTGATCCAAAGGGACGTCGCGAGTTGGTTCAGCCTTTTTCATGATCTGTATATATATTGTGCGCAATCTGATTGCAAGCTATTGACGAACGGGTTCGGTCGCTACATATTGTGCGCAATTGAATTGTGGATCACTGAAGCGGTGGCCACACAACCTAAGGAGAAGACCTATGTCTGTCGACGCAAAGTACAAGACTTCTGCTACGGCTTCCGGTGGCGGTCGCGATGGAAAGGCCGTGTTGGACGATGGTTCCATGGAACTGCAATTGGTTGTTCCGAAGGAGTTGGGTGGTCCGGGCGGCGAGGGTGCCAACCCCGAAAAGCTGTTTGCTCTGGGTTACTCTGCATGCTTCCTGGGTGCCCTGCGCGTCGGCGCGCAACAATTGAAGACCAAGGTTCCGGAGGGTTCGACGGTGAATGCAACTGTGGGAATTGGCCCGCGCTCTGAAGGCGGCTTTGGCGTCACGGCTGAACTGGACGTCTATCTGCCAGGACTGGCTGAAGATGAAGCCCAGAAGCTCATTGAAGTCACGCACGGCATCTGCCCTTACTCCAACGCCATCAAAGCGAGTGTGGACGTGCCGACAAAGGTACGCACCTGAACACCCTGGAATTGATATCACATTGGAGGGCCGGTCATCGCGGGATGCCCGGCCTTCCTTGTTTCAGGCGCGTTTGATAAGAAAGCTAAGCCGTTTCTATCGCGTTTGCGGCTTTAACCGACGGTATCAAGACAAGGCCGCATTCGCCCGCACACTACCATGGATTTGCTTCCGAATTCGTGCGTCAGGCGGCTTCGGAGTGACGAAGATGAGGTAAATTACCACCTCGCCACTGTCGATCATAAAGGATGTCTCGACAACGAGCCGTTCCCGCGCCAAAAGCAAGGCCCGACCGTGGTCGCAAGCCCCGGTCGCCATAACAAACTGTGTCTGAAGGAAAATGAGCCGATGAATTTCGTCCTGACCGTAACCTGCCCCACCGCCCGCGGTATCGTGGCCGCGCTTTCGGGTTATCTGGCGGAAAAGGGTTGCAACATCGTGGATTCATCGCAGTTCGATGACTTCGATACCGGGCGCTTCTTCATGCGCATCTCCTTCATCTCGGAAGAGGGCATCTTGCGGGAGGCGCTGCTGGAAGGGTTGACGCCGATTGCGAAAAAGTTCTCCATGCAGGCCGACATTCACGATTCAGCCGAGCGCATGAAAGTGCTGCTGATGGTCTCGCGTTTCGGTCACTGCCTGAACGATCTTCTCTATCGCTGGAAGATTGGCGCGCTGCCAATCGATATCGTTGGCGTGGTCTCGAACCACTTTGACTACCAGAAAGTCGTTGTGAATCACGACATTCCCTTTCATCACATCAAGGTGACGAAAGAAAACAAGCCGCAGGCCGAAGCGCAACTGATGGACCTGGTGGAGCAGACGGGCACGGAGCTTGTCGTACTGGCCCGCTACATGCAGGTTTTGTCTGATGATCTTTGCAAGAAGATGTCGGGCCGCATCATCAACATCCATCATTCCTTTCTGCCGAGCTTCAAGGGAGCCAACCCTTACAAGCAAGCCTATCAGCGCGGCGTAAAGCTGATCGGAGCAACGGCGCATTACGTGACCGCCGATCTCGACGAAGGCCCGATCATCGAGCAGGACACTGTTCGCGTGACGCATGCGCAGTCTCCGGAAGACTACGTGTCGCTGGGTCGTGATGTCGAAGCACAGGTGCTGGCGCGCGCCATCCACGCGCATATTCACCACCGCACCTTCATCAACGGCAATCGCACCATCGTGTTTCCACCGAGCCCCGGATCTTACGCTTCCGAGCGAATGGGGTGATAAAAAACGCCCCGTTCGACATCGGCGAGTGGGGCGGTATTTCCTGTTGTATTTCATGGGTTTCTACGGCTGAAAACGCGCGATCTCGGATCCGCTTTGCAGGTAATCCCCCTGCTTGGCGGTGAAGTTCAAGACGCCGCTGCGTTTCGCCAGAACCTGCGTTTCCATCTTCATCGCTTCCATGACCGCGATCAGATCGCCCTTTTGGACTGTGGCGCCATCCCCAACCTTGAAGCTTTGCAGCGTGCCGGAAATCGGCGTGACGATAGCCAGGGGATCGATGGTATCCGCGAGGAAGGCGGCTTTTGGGGAGCTACCGGCCGAAAGTCCCGCCAATCCGCCGAGCAGCGCCTGCGGGATGCCCAGCATCACGCGCTTGCCGTCAATCTCTACGGCGGTGCGGACCAGACCCTCCGTTGTCGCGGGCTCAGGTCTTGCGGCTTGTTCCAGGCGATCGGCGAAATCCGTCTCGATCCACCGTGTGTGAACCCTGAAGCCATCTTTCCCGACGAAATCGTCTTCTTTCAGCACCGCCCGGTGGAAGGGCAGCACAGTCGAGACCCCTTCAATCACGAACTCATCCAGTGCGCGCCGAGCACGCGCGATAGCCTGTTCGCGCGTTGCCCCGGTGACAATCAGTTTTGAGGTCAGCGAGTCGAAAGTTCCGGGCACGGTCGAGCCGGAAACGACACCAGTATCCAGTCGAACGCCTGGTCCAGAAGGCCCCTCGAAACGGGTGATCGTGCCCGGCGTTGGTAAAAATCCACGCCCTGGATCCTCAGCATTGATGCGAAATTCGATGGAGTGTCCACGTGGTACAGGCATTTCGGTCACTTCAAGCGGCTTGCCTTCGGCGATCCGGAACTGTTCAATCACGAGGTCGATACCCGCCGTCTCCTCCGTCACCGGATGCTCGACCTGAAGACGCGTATTGACTTCCAGAAACGAAATTGTTCCGTCGACGCCAAGAAGGAACTCGACCGTTCCTGCACCCGAGTAGCCAGCCGCAGCGCAAATGCGCTTTGCAGCATCATGGATGCTATGCCGTTGCAGATCGGTGAGGAAAGGAGCCGGAGCCTCTTCCACGAGTTTCTGGTTGCGGCGCTGGAGCGAACAATCACGTGTTCCAACGACCAGAACATTGCCGTGCTTGTCAGCGATCACCTGTGCCTCGATATGCCGTGGCCGATCCAGAAAACGTTCGAGGAAGCACTCGCCACGACCGAAAGCAGCCTTGGCTTCGCGGACAGCTGACTCGAAGGCCTCTGCCACGTCCTCCATCTTCCACACAACCTTCATGCCTCGCCCACCGCCGCCGTGAGCAGCCTTGATTGCCAGCGGCAACCCGTGCGCGCGGGCGAAAGCCAGGACTTCCGCTGCTGTTTCCACGGGACCATCGCTGCCCGCGACAAGCGGTGCGCCGACCGAGAGAGCAATGCGTCGTGCCTCTACCTTGTCGCCAAGCGCTTCTATGACGTTCGGGTCCGGCCCGATCCAGGTCAGTCCGGCATCCATCACGGCTTGGGCAAATTCCGCGCGTTCCGAAAGGAAACCGTAGCCGGGATGCACGGCATCTGCGCCGGAGCGTTGCGCGATCTCGATCAACTTGGCGATGTCGAGATAGGTGTCTGTCGGGCGTGCGCCGCCAAGCCCATAGGCCTCGTCGGCCAGACGAACAAACAATGCATCGACATCCGGATCGGCATAAACCGCAACTGATTTCAAGCCGTAATCCCGGCAGGCGCGGATGACGCGAACGGCGATCTCGCCACGATTTGCAATCAGAACCTTCTTCATGGATGTTCCCTCTTGTTCTTCTTATCGGTCTGCTGGTCAGCGAGCAGCCGGTTCAATCTCGTTGAATTGGGTGATGGGGCGAAAGCGCACCTTCGCATTCACGGGCATCTGACCGGCGAGGTCGAGGTGATATTCGGCGACCGTTGCGATGACCGGATAGCCGCCTGTCAGCGGGTGGTCTGCAAGAAACAGAACAGGCTGTCCGCTGTGCGGCACCTGAATGGCGCCTGTCGCCGTGCCTTCGCTCGGAAGTTCACGGGAATCGATGCGTTCAAGCGGGATGTCTCCGGCAAGACGAACGCCAACGCGGTTGGATTGCGGCGTTACCGTCCAGCTCTGGTTGAAGAGCGTTTCGACACCCTTTTGCGTGAACCAGTCGGTACGAGGCCCCATGACGACGTCGAGCACAACCTCTTCACCGGCGACGGTGTGTTTAAACGCTGGCTGCTCTTCAAGGCTGACTGGCAGAAGCCGCTCAACAACGCCGCCAATGCCGACCACACTTCCTGCAACAAGCGCTTCCGGCCCGACGACCGCAAGCGTATCGGTCGCGGCACTCCCGAGAACCATGGCGGCGTCGATACCGCCTCGGAAGGATAGGTAGCTGCGGGCGCCGCTGGCGGCAAAGCCGAGACGGACTTTGTCGCCTGATTCCAACGAAATTGGCTGATAGGTTTCGGCAGATATTGAGGTGCCGTCGCGTGCTTCGATCTGAAGGGGGCAAGGGGCACCCGTCAAGGCCATCACGGTTCGGCCGGTGATTTCGAAGCAGAAGCCACCCAAGGTTATTTCGAGGCAGGGCGTGTTCAGCGGATTGCCGACAATGCGGTTCGCTGTTTTGAACGCGCCCTGGTCGAGGGCGCCCGAGGAAGACACGCCCTGACCTGTCTGGCCGAAGCGACCGAGATCCTGAACGAGTGCAGGCATGGGCGCTTCCAGAACCTTGAGTGCAACACCTTCCGTGACATCCCGTGCTGGTGCCTGCATGACCTGCGGAGTTGGCGGCAGATGGTAGCTGGCGGGCGCATGCGCCAGATCGATGAAGCGCACCTGATAGCCCGGCTGGAACAGAGCGGGCGGGTTGCGATCGAGGTCCCACATCTTCGCTGGGGTTGTGCCGATGATCTGCCAGCCGCCGGGACTGTTTTGCGGATAGACGCCGGAGAATTCTCCAGCAAGCGCCACGGAACCGGCGGGTATGCGGGTGCGTGGGCTTTTTCTGCGCGGCACATACAGCTTGGGATCGCCATTGACCAGATAGCCAAAACCAGGGGCGAAGCCACAAAAGGCAACGGTGAAGATGCTTTCCGTATGACGCCGGATGACCTCCTCCATCGATAGTCCTGTCAGTGCCGCCACGTCGGCCAGATCCTCGCCATCGTAATGGACAGGGATCTCCACGCTTTGGTCGGACGCAGATATAGCCTTCGAGACATCGTGTTCGGCAATGATCGCAACCAGTTCAGGCGCGGTGATTACCTCTGGCTGAAAGCGCACCATGACCGTCCGTGCGGCAGGCACCATCTCCACAATGCCGTCGACCGGATCGGCCTGCAGGGACGCGAAGAGTGCCAGTGTCTCATCCAGATTTTGCAGTTCCACCAAAAGGGTGGTGAGGCTGACGGGCAGGAAGCGCATGGAACCTCACGCGTGGTAAGCGGAATCGGGGATATCGGTCATGAACATATGGCCAGGTGCATGGGTGATGGCAAACGGAACACCGGACGCCATGACCGCCACTTGCGGTGTTACGCCAGAAGTCCAGAAAACGGGAACCTCACCCGGTTCGATCCGGACAGGATAACCAAAATCAGGTCTGTAGATATCGGAAATCCCTAGGGCCTCCGGCTGGCCCACGGGAACCGGCGAACCGTGCACAGAAGGGAAATGCCCGGAAATGGTGGCGGCATCCGATACGCGATTTGCCCGGATCGGTCGCATCGAGACGGCCATATTGCCGTGCAGACGGCCCGCCGGCTGGCATGGCTTATTCGTGAGATACATCGGCACGTTCGACTTGTCGGTGATATGCCGGATCTCGATACCCGCGTCGGCCATGAGCGTTTCGAATGTGAAGCTGCACCCGCTAAGGAAGTTCACGAGATCTGGATGTTCGGCCCAGGCAGCGGATGCGTCCACATGCGGCAGATGTTCGAAAGAAATCATATCTTCCTCCCGGAAAAATGGGGTCAGACAAAGCAGCGAATGGTGATGCCATCGGCTTCCAAGGTCTGGCGGACGGCTTGCGCAATAGCAACGGCGCCGGGGCTGTCGCCGTGAACGCAGATGGAGTGAGCCTCGATTTTGATAATCGTGCCATCAATAGCTTCCAGCGTGCCTTCGCGCGCCAATCGCAGCATGCGTTGGCCGATGATGCTGGTGTCGTGCAGAACGGAACCGGCTTCACGACGAGATACAAGCTCTCCGCCGGGCGTATAGGCGCGGTCTGCGAAGGCTTCTGCCACGGTCTTCAGGCCCGCCTTCTCCGCCAGTTGGAGGATTGGCGTTCCTGCCAGTCCCATCAGTACGAGATTTGGATCGATTTCCCGAATACCGTCGATGACGGCTTGGCCCTGCTTCGCGTCGTGAGCGATGCGATTGTAGAGCGCTCCGTGTGGCTTGACATAGGCCACTTTGCTACCGGCTGCTGCGGCGATACCTTGTAGTGCGCCGATCTGGTAGATCACGTCGGCTGTCAGTTCCACACTTGTGGCATCCATATCGCGGCGGCCGAAGCCGACGCGATCCGGATAGGAAACGTGGGCGCCGATGACGACACCTCGCTCCACAGCGGCCTTTACCGTCTGGCGGATGCCGAGCGGATCGCCCGCATGAAAGCCGCAGGCGATGTTTGCGCTGGAAACGATGGACAGCATGGCCGTGTCATCGCCCATTTTCCATGCGCCGTAGCTTTCGCCGAGGTCACTGTTGAGATCGATGGAAGTCATGGTTTCCTCTCCCTTGTTCTGTCTTGTTTCAGCCGAGCAACGCGAAGATCGGGCCTATGGATTTGTAGCCCATATACCAAGTCAGCGCACAGATCAGCACGCCGAGCACAAGCAGCCAGCGTGGATAGCGGTAGCCACCCATCAGGCCGGATCGGGCCCATGTCGCATAGATGAAGATGGAAGGGCCGATTGGGAGGATCAGGCCGTTCAATCCGCCGACAAAGACGAGCATTTGCGCAGGAGGCGTCGTGATGATGACGTAGAAGAATAGCGAGATGGCGATGAAGATGATCGTCGCAATGTCACGCGCGCGGTCGGTAATGTCTTTCTGGAAGACCGTGATGAAGGAGACCGATGTATAGGCCGCGCCGATGACCGAGGTAATGTCGCCAAACCAGAGGACCGCGCCAAAGATGCGGAGGCCGACTTCGCCTGCCGCAGCCTGGAATGCTGGCGCTGCAGGGTTGGCGCCCTTGCCGGAGACATCGATCGCGACGCCCGCCGATACCACGCCGAGAATGGCGAGGAAGAGGACGTAGCGCATGATGCCTGTCACAGCGATGCCGGAGAGTGCTGAGCGACGTGATTTGCCAGATGCAGGATCGGCAGATGCTACTGCAGTTGGCTGTTCCATGGTTCCCACTTTTATTTGAATGAGAGCGGCCTCAATCGATCCCTGACCGCTCTCCTGATGCTAAGGGCTATTTCGTTTTACAAATTCGCCAATATTGTTCAACAATATTTCTTTAATAGCCGCACATAACATAATTAGTAAATATTGTTCGGCACGATTATTTTGGGTGCAATGCGAGTTAATTGCTACCCAGCAGAGCAAGTCATTGGATAAGCACCGAAACAAAAGCGGGGCGGAGATTGCTCTCCGCCCCGCTTGCTTCTCTAATAGGCGCTACCTAGTGTGTGAGCGCCGCTGTCGAGGGCGCGGATTCTTCATCATTGGTCGGTTTCTTGACCCGGAACCAGACGATGTAGAGGGCTGGGAGGAACAGGAGGGTAAGGACCGTACCGACAATGATACCCCCCATCATCGCATAGGCCATTGGTCCCCAGAAAATCTCCCGTGCGATCGGAATGAGCGCCAAGCTGGCGGCCGCGGCGGTCAGCATGATAGGTCGCATCCGGTGTTCCGATGCCTCAATGACCGCATCCCAGGCATGGCGTCCTGCCGTGCGGAGCGTCTCGATTTCAACCACCAGAATAACCGAGTTTCGGATTAGAATGCCGATCAGGGCAAGAACTCCGAGGATGGCGACGAAGCCGAGCGGTGCACCGCTTGGCAGCAGCGCTGCGACAACACCGATGAGGCCGAGAGGGGCAACGATGACGACCATGAACAGGCGTTGGAAGCTCTGCAACTGGAACATGAGGATGGTCGCCATGGTCAGCAGCATAAGCGGCACGACTGCGGCAATCGGCGCCTGACTTTTTGCACTGCTTTCAACCGACCCACCCGTTTCGAGCTTGTAGCCGATAGGCAACTTTTCCGCGAACTCCTTCAGTGCCGGCTTCAGCGAGGCGTTCACTGTTGCCGGCAGCGTCTTGTCGGCAATTGCCGCCGCCACTGTAATCGTGGGGAGGCGATCGCGGCGCCAGATCACCGGTTGCTCGAGTTCGTAGCGGAAGTTTGCAATCGAAGCGAGTGGAACCGATTGGCCATTATTGCCTGGCAACTGCAGGTTCCGCAGGGTCTCGATGGAACGGCGCTCATCTTCGGTCGCACGGCCCACAACATCAATCAGGTAGATGCCATCGCGGATCTGCGTGATGGTTGATCCGTTGGTAATGTTGTTAAGCGCGGTTGCGATGTCGGAAGACGTGACCCCAAGCTGCCGGGCCTTGTCCTGCAGCACATCTACCTTGACCGTACGCGAGGGCTCGTTCCAGTTGAACACTACGCGGCCGAGGCGTGGATCCTGGCCAACCAACCCTGCCAATTCCCCAGCAAGGATACGGACTTGCTGCGGATCCGGTCCACTGACGCGATATTGGATAGGACGACCGACCGGGGGTCCGAGTTCCATTTCCTTGAACAGAATGTCCGTGCCAGGGTAGTCAGTCTCAACAGCCTTCTGCAACTTGGCCTTCAGGTGTTGACGAGCTTCGATACTCTTCGTGACGATGACCATCTGCCCGAAATAGGCGGTTGATGGTTGCACATCAAAGGAAAGAACGAAACGCTTTGCACCCTGCCCAACATAGGATGTCCAGTGAAGAATGTCCTCGTCCTTGGCCAGATACTCTGCCTCGAACTTGTCCATATCGGCTTTCGTCTGGGCAAGCGTGTAGTTATGCCGCGAATTCCAGTCGACAATTAGCTCGGGACGATCGGACGACGGGAAGAACTGCTGCTGCACGAAGCCCATGCCGTACACGGACGCTCCGAACATCGCGACTGTGACGAGGATGGTGATCTTCGGAAAGTTGACGCAGAGATGCAGGATCTTCGAGAAGATGCGCGCCAGCAGGCTCTTGTGCTCCTCATGTTTCTTCATCGTTTTCGGGAGTATGACGACACCGAGCAAGGGTGCGAACAGAACCGCCACAATCCAGGACACGATTAGCGAAACGGCAATGACAACGAAGAGCGTATAGGTGAATTCACCTGCCGCACTATCATTCAGACCGACCGGGATGAAGCTGGCAACGGTGACCAGTGTGCCCGTCAGCATTGGGAAGGCAGTGGATGTATAGACAGCGGTCGCCGCCTTGGCGAGCGTTTCGCCTGCTTCCAGCTTTGACACCATCATTTCGATCGCAATCATCGCGTCATCGACAAGAAGCCCCAGCGCGATGATCAACGCGCCCAGCGAAATGCGTTGCAGCGAGATCCCGAGATATTCCATGAACACGAAGGTAATGGCCAGCACCAGCGGAATCGAAACCGCAACGACCAAGCCTGCGCGCATGCCAAGGCTGAGGAAGCTGACCACCAGAACGATAGCGATTGCTTCGAAGAGAGCCTTCGTAAACCCGCCAACGGCTTCTTCGACGACGACCGCCTGATCGGCCACGTGATGGACGCCGATGCCAACCGGCAGATCAGCAATGACGCGATCCATGGTTTTCGACAGGGCTTCACCGAATTTCAACAGATTGGCGCCTGTTTTCATGCCAATGGCGAGACCAATGGCCGGCTGACCGTTGTAGCGGAACAGTGGCTGCGCCGGATCGGAATAGCTGCGCGTGATTTTCGCCACATCGCTCAGGCGGAAAAATCGATCGTTGACACGCAGGTTGATGTTTCGAATGGCGTCTTCGGTCGCAAATTGACCGGAGACCCTGATATTGATGTTTTCGGAGCCTGTGCGCATCGTGCCAGAGGCAACCACCGCATTTTGTTGTTGCAGCGTATCGATGATCTGGCTCTGCGTAATGCCGAGCGCTGCCATCTGTCTCGTCGAGAACTCCAGATAGACGACTTCATCCTGAGCGCCGATCAGATCGACTTTGCCAACGTTCGGAACGCTAAGAATCTCTGTGCGCGCCGCTTCCAGATAGTCCCGCAATTGACGCTGGGTCAGTCCATCTGACGTGAACGCATAGATGTTGCCGTATACGTCGCCGAAGCTGTCAATGAAGCTGGGGCCCTTGACGCCCTGCGGCAGGGTTGACGAGATGTCGTTGATCATATTGCGGACCTTCACCCAGGTCGGCTTCACATCTGCCGCTTTGGTGTTCTCGCGCAAGTTCACATAAATGGTCGTCTGACCCGGTGTACTGATGCTCTTCGTGTAATCGAGGTTGTCGAGTTCCTGCAGCTTCTTTTCGATACGATCGGTAACCTGGCTGGTCATTTCGGTCACAGAAGCGCCGGGCCACTGCGCCTGGATCAGCATTGTCTTGATCGTGAAGTCTGGATCTTCTTCGCGTCCAAGGTTGATGTAGGACAGCACTCCTGCAACCGCGGAAAGGATCATGAAGTACCAGACGAGCGACTTGTGCTGAAGTGCCCATTCGGAAAGATTGAATTTCTTGTTCATTGAGGCAACTCTTCAGCAAAACGAACGGGTTGGTTATCGGCCAGCGAATTGACACCTGCGGTCACCACACGCTCACCTTCTTTGAGACCCTGTGTAATATTCACTCCGTCTGCCGTTGACGGCTCAACGGCAACAGTACGGCGAACGACTTTCTTCTCTTGTGGGTCAATGACCCAGATGAAGCTCGCGCCATCCTTCTTGCCAATGGCCGTGGACGGCAGCCATAGCGCGGCCTTGATCTGCGTCATCGGCGTTGCCGTTACCGTGCTGCCCAGGCGGTAACTTGTCGGCGTCGCTTCCAGGGCAATCTTTGTGCGACGTGTGCGCGTCGCGGCATCGGCCTGGGGGGCAGCCTCCCTAACAGTTCCCTTGATCTTCAACTCAGGATTTGCCTGCAGGGATACGATAAAGGGACTGCCGATTTTCGTCAGTTCGCCATAACTTTCCGGTACATCGATGACGGCGTCCTTGGCATCAAGACGAGAAATCGTGGCAACCGTCTGGCCTGCGGCCACAACCTGCCCGACTTCCGCCGAAAGCGAGGATACAACACCATCTGTCTGGGCAATGAGCGTGGCATAGCCTAATTGTTCCTGCGCCTTGGTCAGATCGGCCTCAAGCTGCAGAACCGAGGCATCGGAGGCGGCGAGAGACTGAACAGCCTCTTCTACGCGTTCCTTTGTGGTCGCATTGGTCGCAAGAAGCGTGCTCTGACGCTGCTCATTGGCGCGCGCAAGATCTCGTTTGGCTCGCGAGGAAGCAAGATCGGCCTCTGCTTTGGTGACGGCAAGCTGAAGTGCGTTTGCATCCAGCTTCGCGAGTTCCTGTCCCTTTTGGACCATATCGCCAATATTGATGTTACGCGCAACGATCCGACCAAGAACCTGAAAACCGAGATCAGTACTTTGTCTGGCTTCCACTGTGCCGGTAAAGCCGGCACTGGTGACTTCGCGTGGCTTCGCGACCGTGTAAAGAACCGGACGCGCCGGTGGCGGTGGCTCTTTCTCTTCGGTGCAGCCTGCCAGTGCCAGGCTTGCCGCAAGAAGGGAGAAGGAAATACCGATTTTCATCGTGCGACTCCGGCTTCAAATGAAACTTTCTGGCGCTCCCGCAGGAACTGCGCGCCTTCGACCACGATCAGCTCTCCGGGCTTCAACCCGCTTGCGAGAACAACCTTCGATGAGTCGTAACGCTGGATTTCGATGGGCTTCAACTGGCTTGTCTTCTTTTCGGGATCAATGGTCCAGACAGCCGGTTGACCGCCTTTCGACACAAGCGCCTGCCAGGGAATATCAATCCGTTCCCGACGCTCCATGTCGACATTGGCCACGATGGGTGCTCCGAGTGACATGGCGGCCGGAGGATTTTCGATTGCGAGCTTCACACGGACCGTGCCGAGCGATCGATCAATGGCCGGGCTGATTTCACGAACTGAGGCCTTTGCCTTGATCGAAGGATCGGAAAGCAGAGCGACTTCAAGGGAAAGCGGCTGCCTGTCATCGCTGAGCGCGGACTCCTGAACGTTGAACACCGCATCGCGAGCACCATCATGCGCTAGCGTGAAAACTGATGTCGAAGGCTGTACGACCTGGCCGACCTCGACATTACGAACCGTGATCGTTCCGTCAGCATCCGCCCGCAACTCGGTTTGCTTCAGGGTGTCGTTTGCCGATTCGAGACGAGCCTTGGCGGCTTCCAGATCGTTTTGGGCGGATTGATATTGCTGGGTAGCGCTATCAAGATCCTGCTGCGAGAGGGCCCCGGTCTGCGTCAAGGCCTTGCGGCGTGCGAGAACGGAGCTGGCCATCCGTAATGTTGCTTCTTGGGAAGCAACTGAGGCTTTCGCGGATTCGAGATCAGCGGCCTGCTCGGTTGAATCGAGCCGTGCCAGCACATCGCCAGCCTTCACACGATCACCGACGTTTGCGTATCGCGATATAACACGCCCACTAACCTTAAAGGACAATTCGCTTTCAATGCGTGCCTTCACGTCGCCCGTGCCGCTTGCACGAATAACATCTGGTGCGAGTGTCACCGATTGGACCCGGACGTGTGCCAAATACGGTTCGCGTGCTCTGTCTTGCTCGTCGCACGACGCAAGAACCACGCCAAGAAGGGCCAAGATAGCGACCGGAAGGGATCTTTTTCCATCCTTCGGGGCTTTGGGTGGAGGAGGGGACGTTGCCGTCATAGTTGATCCTGATTACAAACAGGGTTGAAATAATTCATCATCTGTTGAATATATGTCTTACGGGCATGGGAGTTGTCAAGATGGAAGCAGGAACGAAACCGCAGCAATTGCAAAAGGCCAGGGCAGGGCGAGGCCGACCCCGTAAGGGCGCCGAACCCGGTACCGACACGTTGTTGGACTCCGCGCTCAAGAGTTTTGCTGAAAATGGTTTCGAAAATACATCGCTCAGAACTATAGCAATGATAGCGGATGTAGATGTCGCACTTATTTCATATCGCTACGGTTCGAAATTCGGTCTCTGGTCCGCTGTTGTTTCCTCTATCGCCGAAGAATCGGTGCAAAGCATCGACAGATTCATTGCGGATTCTCTAACGCTTCCAGCCAAGCAACGAGTTGAGTACGTCGCGGAACAACTCGTGGAAATGATTGTTTCGAAGCCGCATTTTGCACGGCTGATGATAGGGGAAGTTGCTGGAACTCCTAATCTGGAGCGGCAGAGCTTTATCGCGGAAAAGCTCGGTAATCCTATTCATACCAAGCTGAGGAATTTTCTGGATGAACACAGTAAGGACGCAAAGCTGATAGATGGCGATCTTGCGGTTTTTGCTTCCATTTCACTTCTCGGCCATTTGTCGACAACGCAGTTTTTCTTGTCGGAGATGGTCGGCATCAAGTACTCCGAGAGGGAGCTTAAGTCACAAATGACGAGGATTGTGACGGGCCTTCTCACCCGATGAACCGTGTGCGGGTATCTCAGAATAATGAGCCTGGCTTCACGGTTTGTCCCGCTGTAGCTGTCTCCAGTTCCCTTTTGAACGGTGCACCCGACCATCGAGAGAAGATCAGATAGATGATCGGCGTTGTGTAAAGGGTCAGCGCCTGCGACACAATCAGGCCTCCGATGATCGTAATACCGAGCGGACGGTGAAGGTCGGCACCCGGGCCGCTTGCGAGGATCAACGGAAGCGCGCCCATGAAGGCCGCAAGGGTTGTCATCATGATGGGGCGAAACCGCTTGAGGCAAGCTTCATGAATGGCCTCAGCTGGCGTCATGCCAAGACGGCGTTCTGCATCGAGGGCAAAATCGACCAGCATTATGCCATTCTTCTTCACGATCCCGATAAGAAGAATAATGCCGATGAATGCGACAAGAGTCAGTTCCGTACCGCTGACCCACAGTGCCAGCAGAGCGCCGAGCCCGGCAGATGGCAGCGTTGAGATAATCGTCAGAGGGTGGACGAGGCTCTCATAGAGAATGCCCAGCACGATATAAACGGCTAGTAGCGCAGCGAAAATGAGAAGCGGCTGGTTGCTGGCGGAATCGCTGGCATTGGCGGCGTCGCCCGCAAATTCAGCATGAAGCGTATCGGGCAGATGCATATCCGCGACTGCGGCCTTGATAGCGTCGTTTGCCTGCGAGAGCGTTGTTTCAGGCCCGACATTGTAGGAGATCGTGACGGAGGGGAACTGATCCTCATGGTTCACGCCTATGGGTGCCAGTGTCCGCTCGACCTTGGCAAATGCGCTGAGAGGCACCTGAGTGCCGCCTGTCGCCGGAACATAGATTTTCAGGATATGCTCCGGGTCTTTCGCGAATTCCGGATAGGCCTCCAGGATGACGCGGTACTGGTTCCGCTCGCCATAGATCACTGTCACCTGTCTCTGCGCGAAGGCATTGTTCAGGGCCGTATCGACGGCGCTCATGCGTATGCCAAGCCGTGAAGCGGCCGTCCGATCAACCACCACATTCGCCTGTAGTCCATTGGGTTGCCGGTCGCTATTGACATCCGTCAGCAGCGATTCCTGCCTCAGCCTTGCCAAGATCCGTGGCGCCCAGGTGATAAGCTCTGCGTAATCAGCGCTCCAGAGCGTAAACTGGAATTCTGAATCTGAAGAACGGGCACCGATACGGATATCACTTGGCGAATGAAAGGAGGTATCGAGGCCGGGAATGACCGCCGTTGCCCGGCGCAGACGCTCGACAACCACATCGGTCGGATCTCGCTCCGCCCGCGGTTTCAACGAGATTTGCATTTGCCCGCGATTGGCGGTTCCGAGAAAGCCACCGCCGACACTTGCGCCTATGTTCTTGACAGCTGGATCCTTTTCGACGATCGCGAGCGCGCGCCGTTGAAGTTCGACCATGGCTGGATACGAGATGTCGCTGGCCGCTTGGCTGTTGCCCATCACGAAACCGGTATCGTCCCTTGGAATAAAACCCTTGGGAACCTTTGCGTAGAGATAGCCTGTCATCGCAATGCAGGCGGCAGTCGTGAAGATTGCGAGGAAGCGATGGTGCAACAGACCGCTGAGAGTTCTGTCGTAGAAGACGATCATGCCATCCATGGCGCCCTCGACCAATCGGTCGAACCAGTTCGCCCGTGCCTCCAAGCCATGCGCCTTCAGCTTGTGGCCGCAGATCATCGGCGTCAATGTGAGCGAGACGATGGTCGAAACGAGGATCGTGAAGGCCAGGGTCAGGGAGAAGGTCAGGAAGAATTTTCCGACAACACCGCCCATGAAGAACAGTGGAATGAAGGCGGCCATCAGCGATACACTGATCGCAATCACGGTGAAGCCGATCTGGCTTGCGCCTTCGAGCGCCGCTTCCAGCGGCGTTATGCCCTTTTCGAGATTTGCATAGACATTCTCGATCATGACGATGGCATCATCGACCACGAAGCCGCTGGCAACGGCCAGGGCCATCAAGGATAGATTGTCTATCGAAAGGCCCGTAAGCCACATGGCGGCAAAGGCCCCGGCAAAGGACAAGGGCACCGTAATGCCCGCCGCGAATGTCGGGACCAGTCTCCGGAGAAAAACGAAAACAACGGCCATGACGAGGCTGATAGTTGCAAAGAGCGTGAACTGCATGTCCTTCACGCTTGCATTGATAGTCGTCGTGCGGTCGTTCAAGACATCGATTTCGATACCGGCAGGGATCAACTGTTTCAACTCAGGGAACAGTGCGCGCACAGCATCGACAGTTGCCACCACATTGGCGTCCGTTGCCTTGGTGATATTCAGAAGAATGGCTGGCTTGCCGTTGAACCACGCATCGGACCGACGATTGCGCACGCCCGGTTCTACGCTGGCGATATCCGAAAGCCGGGTCGCGGTTCCATCACCAGACCGAATGATCAGGTCTCCGTAATCTTCCGGCTTGGTGAGTTGAGCGTTGAGAGAGAGCGCATAGAATGCATTCGGTCCATCAATGGCACCCACAGGAGCGAGGGCATTTCCATTGACGATGGCATTGCGCACGTCGTTTGCGGAAAGCCCGATGGCTGCCAGCCGGTCCGGGTCAAGCCGCACGCGGACCGCCGGTTGATCCGCGCCGCTGACATTGACGTCGCCCACACCCTCCACCTGGGAGATGCGCTGCACGACGACCGTATCCGCAGCATCGAAAATGGCACTTGCGGGAAGGGTGGATGAGGTGAGCGCCAGTGTGAGTATGGGTGCTGCGGCAGGGTTTGCCTTGCGCATCGACGGCAGGTTCGGCATGTCGCTCGGCAAATCGGCCACGGCAGCATTGATAGCCGCCTGCACATCCTGTGCGGCGCTATCGACGTTGCGGGAAATGTCGAACTGCAAGAAAATGTTCGTCGTGCCCAGCCCGCTGGTCGATGTCAGCTCCGTCAATCCGGCAATCGCACCGAGGTGCCGCTCAAGCGGTGCCGCCACGCTTGATGCCATGCTTTCCGGATCGGCTCCCGGACGGCTGGCTGACACACGAATCGTGGGCAGATCCACCGCTGGCAGACTGGAAACTGGCAGAAAGCGATAGGCCACAATGCCCATTATCATCAGGCCAATCGCCAGAAGCGTGGTGCCGACTGGACGCCTGATGAAGGGGGCGGACAGGTTCATGCCGTTTCCCCAGCGTTGCGTACTTCAGGTGTTTTGCTTGGCTGTTCCGACTTGCGGATCCGCAGTCGATCCAGCGCAAGATAGATGACTGGTGTCGTATAGAGCGTCAGCAACTGGCTGAGCAGCAGGCCGCCGATGATAGAAATGCCGAGCGGAATGCGCAGTTCCGCGCCGGAGCCTTGTGCCAGTGCAAGCGGAAGGGCGCCAAAGAGGGCCGCCAGCGTCGTCATCATGATGGGGCGAAAACGAAGGCTCGCCGCCTTGATGATGGCTTCACGCGGAGAGAGCTCGTCCTCCCGTTCCGCACTGAGCGCAAAGTCGATCATCATGATCGCATTCTTCTTTACGATGCCCATCAAGAGAACGATGCCGATCAGCGCGATGATCGAGAGATCCTGCCCGAATGCCATAAGCGCCAACAGCGCACCCACACCGGCCGAAGGAAGGGTTGAGAGGATCGTGATCGGGTGGATGGCGCTCTCGTAAAGCAGGCCGAGAACGATGTAGATTGTGATGATAGCCGCCAGTATCAGCCAGGGTTCACCCGCGAGGGATCGATCGAACTCTTCCGTATCGCCGCTGTAATGGCGCTGGATAGAGGCTGGAAGGCCAATCTCGGTTTCGGCGCTTTTGATCGCGGCCACGGCGTTTGACAAGGAAGCCCCTCGTGCCAGATCGAAGCTCAGGGTTACTGCGGGAAACTGTTCGCTGCGGCTGATGACCAGCGGAGCCGTGGTGAAGCGTACCGTGGCGATCGCGCCAAGCGGTATCATCGTGCCATTGGCGCCCGCCACATAAAGCTGATCCAGGGCGTTGGGGTTGCCCTGAAAGCGCTCTGCTGCCTCCAGAATAACGCGATACTGGTTGGCCTGACCATAAATCGTGCTGATCTGGCGCTGCCCGAAGGCGTCGTAGAGCGTATCGCTGATGGCCTGCATGGATACGCCAAGCCTAGCCGCCGTTTCCCGGTTGACCTGAATGGCGAGCCGCCCGCCGCCAAGCTCGACTTCGGAGGTGACATCAATCAGGAGCGGATCCTGCTGGAGGCGACGCGCGAGCCTTTCCGCCCAGTCTGCGACAGTCGCCGCGTTCGTGCCGGTCAGCGTGTATTGATAGGGCGCGCGGCTGGCCCGTGTACTGATTGAAATATCGCGAACGCTCTGGAAGGTCGCATGAATTCCGGGAATTCCGGCAACGCGCTCCCGCAGTCGATCAATCAGGTCGGTCGAGGATATATCCCTTTCGTCCTGTGGCTTCAGAACGATGCGGTAGCTTGCGGTATTCAGCGTCAGGTTCGTCGCGCTCGTGCCGATGACTGCAACCACGCTTTCAACCGCGGGATCCTGTCGCAAGCGGTCGCCGATCACCTGTTGCGTCGTCTTCATCGCGTCGAAGGAACTCGTCGGCTCCGTTTCAACGACAGCGGTTATCATGCCCGTATCCTGAACCGGCAGGAACCCCTTCGGGATGATCAGATAGAGAAAAACGGTAACGCCGAGCGTGAGCACCGTCAGGCCCAGCATCAGCCAGCCGCGATTGACTGCCCAGACAACGCTTCTATGGTAGCCTCGATTGACCCAGTCCATGAAGTGATCACTGATACCCAGAATTCCGGTGCTTCTGGCTTTCGGCGCCCGCAGAATGCGCGCGCACATCATCGGCGTGAGGGTTAGAGAAATAATGGCAGACACGACCACAGCTATGGTGAGCGTCAGCGCAAATTCCCGGAACATGCGCCCGACAATTCCTGTCATGAACAGCAGCGGAATGAAAACCGCGATCAGCGAAGCGGTCAGCGATATGATGGTGAAGCCGATTTCACCAGCACCTTTCAGTGCTGCCTTCATCGGATGTTCGCCCTCTTCGATGTGACGGGCGATGTTCTCGATCATGACAATGGCGTCGTCGACGACGAAGCCGGTTCCGATCGTCAGCGCCATCAGCGAAAGGTTGTCGAGGCTGAACCCGGCAAACCACATGATGCCGAACGTTGCGATGAGCGATAGCGGCAGGGCGACCCCGGCAATGATGGTAGCCGTGAGAGTTCGCAGGAACAGAAAGACGACGAGGATAACCAGCGCGATGGACAGCACCAAAGTCCACTGCACATCGTGAATGGAAGCCCGGATCGTCTCCGTTCGGTCGTTGACGATATCAAGCGCGACGCCAGCCGGTAGTGTCGCCTTCAGCCGGGGAAGTTGTGAGCGCACATCCTCTACCGTCTGTATGACATTCGCTCCTGGTTGGCGCATGACATCGACGATAACGGCTGCACGGCCGTTATACCATGCGCCGACACGGCTGTTCTCCAGCCCTTCCACGACATCCGCTACATCCTTCAGACGGACCGGCGCATTGTTCTTGTAGGCTATGATGGACTGTCGATAGACCTCGGGTTCGTGGATCTGGTCATTTGCAGAGAGCGTGAAAGACTGAAACGTGCCGTCCACGGCACCTTTCGCTCCCGAGACATTGGCATTGGTGATGGCTGTGCGCAGGTCCTCCAACGAAAGACCGTATGAGGCAAGCCGCGTCAGGTCTGCCTGAATGCGGATGGCTGGCCGTACCCCGCCCTCGACGCGCACATCACCCACGCCCGAGACTTCGCTCAGGCGTTGCGACATGATCGTATCGGTGAAATCGCTAAGGTCACGGATGGGATAGGTATCCGAATGCAAGGCCAGCGTGATGATCGGTGTGTCTGCCGGATTGACCTTGGCGTAGGTCGGTGGGTAGGGCAGCGTCTTGGGCAGGCTGCCGGCTGCCGCATTGATGGCAGCCTGCACATCCTGAGCCGCTCCATCGATGTCTCGATCAAGATTAAACTGCAGCGTGATCTGACTGATGCCAAAAGCGCTCGAGGACGTCATTGCCGCCACGGACGGGATTTGCCCCAGCGGCCGCTCCAGCGGCGCGGTTACCAGGGCCGTCATGGTGTCCGGATCGGCTCCAGGCAACTGTGTCGTCACCCGGATCGTTGGAAAATCCACCTGGGGCAGGGGTGCGACCGGAAGCGAGAAAAATCCTAGCAGTCCACCTAGCAAAGTGGCAATTCCGAGAAGGGAGGTTGCGACGGGTCGCGAGATGAAGGGCGTGGAAATACTCATCGCGATGCATCAGCCGACTTCTGGCCGTCAGCCTTCGGTGCCCCAGGATGGGCACCATCTTTTGGAGGCACCGCGCCGCCATCGCCCGAAGGCTTTTCTGAAGGCGCTTCCGTGCCTTTGTTGGCATTTCCATTTTCGGGGTGAGGCGGAGCTGAACCCGGTTGACCGGAATGCTCTCCTGCAGGAGGGTTGTTCTGGCCGTTGTTTCGGTTTCCGCCGCCCTTGCGACGCTGTGCGCGATTTTCATCCGAAAGCGGGACGACCATCTTGGCAGGATCCGCATCTTCAGGCGTCGAAACCTTGACCTGCGCGCCGTCCTGCAATCGCGCAAAGCCGGTTGTCACAACGCGCTCCCCCGCTTTAAGGCCATCGCTGATCACCGCGATCCGGTCATCCTGCATCTGCACCGAGACCGCCTGCATTCGGACCTTGTCGTCGCTCTCGACAACATAGGAATAGGTGCCACCCGGCCCTCGTTGCACGGCTGCGGATGGAACGGTCAACCGGTCTTTTCGCGTTTCGACCAGAAGGCGCGCATTGACGAATGCTCCCGGCCACAGCGAAAGATTCTCATTGGGAAAGTCCGCGCGCAGCTTGACCGTGCCTGTTGTGGCATCGACCTGATTGTCGACGACGGTCAGGCGCCCTTGTCCAAGCACGGTTTTGCCGTCATCCGCAAATGCATCAACACTCAGAGGGGCTTTGGAGCTTGCTGCGTTTACGCGGGCCAGTTCCTGCTGCGGCACGGAAAACACGACGGTGATCGGTCGAATTTGCGACAGTGTGACGATCCCGCTGGAATCACCACTGGAAACGATGTTGCCGACGTCGACATTGCGAATACCGGTCCGTCCGTCGATGGGTGCGCGTATGGTGGTGTAATCCAGTTGAACCTGCGCGGCCTCGATCGATGCCTGGTCTGATTGGACCTGAGCTTTGTACTGCGCCACCAGCGCCCGCTGGTTATCGACCTGTTGCTGGGTCGCCGCCGAATTTCCTGCGAGACGTTGAACGCGTTCGTATTCCACGACCGCATTGTCCAACAACGCCCCATCCTGGGCCTTCTTGGCGATAGCCTGATCGAGCTGTGCCCTGTAAAGCGCGTCATCCAGGCGGGCAATAATCTCGCCCTTCTTGATGTCCTGGCCTTCCTGAAAGCGGATCTCGGTGATGCGTCCGCTGACTTGTGCGCGCACGACGACAGAATTAGCGGGTCTTACCGTCCCCACGCCCGTGGCGTATATCGGCACATCGGCAAGTTTGGCTGGCGTTGCCACGACGGGAATGGACCGATCCCGGCCTCCTTCCCGCTCTTTCTTTTCTTTCCCAAGCCAAGACGAGGCCACCGATTTCATGTCGGGGTGCTGAACGGCGTAGGCAAGTCCTGCTCCAGCAAGCGCAAGGCCGAGCAGAACCACTTTTGTTACTGACTTCATCGATCAACCGTTCATGTCGTGTTGGCATAGTCTGCAGCATCCGAAGGTTCGAAAACCGCTCGAAGCTGTCTGACATCATCGTGATAACCCAATCACAACTTCGAGAAAATGCCACTTACAAGAACGTAATGAACCGACTTTTTCAGGTCCGTCTCTGCATCCCCAAAGATCAATCCAAAAGTTTGGCCTCCAGCGATGCCCGAATGAATGCCTCTCGTGCAAGATCCTGCGCCATTTGACGGTTGACTGCTGCCAGGCAGCTGGTTCGTGCACTTCGGTAATGACGCCCGCGCCGTGGCGGCCAACGAAACATCAGTTTCTCCAAAGCTTCTGCCGGGCCATGAACCGCTTCCGGAGATCCATCGTTAAGACGGACCCAAACTGGCGTCAGCCATCGCGGAGCGTTACGACCGTCTACCACTTCATTCGTCATCAAGCCTATCTCCCTGTCGCTCAGAGAAACGCCGAATGTAAACAATGGGTTCCAGCCGGTTATGCATCTAGCCTGCTGTCCCGGCGATAGTTACCATACGCTTAATGTCGAGAACTGACCAATCAAGGCTGTTTCACAAATCCGGCACGGTGCAGCCGCTTATGCGCTGGCTTGTCTGGAGTGCGCGTCTTTCATCTAAGTTTATCTCACATTAAGTTTATCACTATTAGTCTTTATAGTATTAGAGATGTCTATCTGTGCCCGCCCGCGTCATGATGTCGTGGAAAGAGTGTCCCTGCATCTATGCATCCTACTCGAGGCATTCATGTTCGCCTTCTTTTCCCGTTCCATCGCAGCGAAGCTCCTGTTCGTCACTGGAATATCGATCGGCCTTGTTCTCATCCTCGCCAATCTCGCTCTGATCTCGCAGACAGGAGACCGCGTGCAGGCATCGACGATGGAGCAATCCAATGCCGAAGCGATAGCGCATGAAGGAAAATCGCTCGAAAGATCGCTCAGCAGGTGATGCAGATCAACGGGCCGATCCGTCAAATCTCCGTTTCGGCCAGTAAGCAAGCGTCTGGCCTCAAGGAGGTCAATATGGCGGTCAATCAGATGGATCAGGTAACTCAGCAAAACGCTGCCATGGTCGAAGAAACAACTGCAGCCAGTATGGCCTTGCTCGGTGAGTCCAATACCCTCAAAAATCTGGTTGCCCGTTTTCGGGTTGCGGGAGTCAAGTCCGCCGCTCTGAGAGCAACGGGTGAAACAATGCGCGCTGCCACGAACACCCGCAAGACGGGCACCCTGCCGGTGCGCCAGCCAATGGTGCGTAAGGCTGCAGTCGCTGGAACTCAGTCTTTGACGGTCGCCTCTGAAAATTGGAGCAAATTCTAAATCCGGACAACCTTTGACGAACGTTTATGATTTTCGCCGGGTCGCAGGTAGAATTGCGATCCGGCTTTCAATACTTGCGTGTACTGAACCAGTGTAATGAAGCCAGCGTCGATGCCCAATCGTTGAGGTGGATGAATTGTCGTCCGTTTCAAGGAACCATTCCTGTCTTCGGTGATTGATGCTGCAATAGCCTGCGGTATGTACCAAATGATTGAGAAGGTAGTGAAAACGTCGTGAGCAAATCCTTCTCCGTGACTTCGGCAGAAATGCTGGCGAAGATGAATGATGAGCTTCAGGCTGCGGATTCCAGATTGATCGGGAATGCGGCCTTGCTGGCAGCCGTGCTAAATTGGCTGCGGTGACTGCATCAAGATCCTGGATCTCGAGGGACGTCTTCAATTCATGAGTGATGGCGGCAAGCGGGCGATGGAGGTCGAGGACTTTGGAGCCTTCCAAGGCTGCCCTTGGCCGGATTTCTGGGCTGGAGACGGTAACGTCGCCGCACGTCAGGCTGTTGAAACGGTTGCATCCGGGCAGCCGGCACAATTCTTCGGTGACGCAAAGACCGCGAAAGGAACGCCCAAGTTCTGGGAAGTCCAGGTCATTCCGGTGTTTGGTGAGGATGGATATCCCACCCATCTCCTATCCATCTCAAAAGATATCACTGAAGTTACCGACGCTTTGCGCCGCAACGAATTGCTCGCCCAGGAACTTCAGCATCGCATCAAGAATACACTCGCCATGGTCGCAGCAGTGGCCTCGTAGACCTTGAAAGGCGAGGATATCAGCGACCGCAGGATGGCGTTCCTGACGAGGATTCAGGCTTTATCGAAAGCCAATGAAATCATAACCGCGAAAACATGGCAGAATGCGCCGATGCGGGCCGTGATCGAGAAGGCTCTGGAACCGCATCTGCCAAGGCCGGAGCGATGCTCCATTCAGGGTGACGACCTTGATCTGACGGCCAAGCAGGCGCTCTCACTTGCTTTGTCTGTGCATGAACTGGCTACAAATGCCACCAAGTACGGTGCTTTGTCCGGCGAAGAAGGTACGGTGGATATCGAATGGCGCATCGATGACCATCGCATTCCCAGCGAACGGTTGCTGTTCGAGTGGCGCGAAAGTGGTGGTCCGCCGGTTACCGAACCCAGTTCACGTGGCTTCGGATCCAAGCTTGTCATGCGCGCTCTCGCATCGGATTTCCAAGGCAAAGTTACGCTTGATTATCTGCCCACGGGTGTGGTTTGCAGAATGGTCGCGCCGGCGCCAACTGTCGCCTTATGATGCTTGCCAAGGGTGCAGGGTCCATGATTGCTGCGTCTCAGGCGAAAGCTTTTCTTTGCGATTTGAACGTAATTTCCAGCTGGTTTTTGGACTGATGGGCCCTTTTCAGGAAGCCATGGAAACCTGAGAAAAAGATCCGGAGAAACCGTTCTGTTTCAAGTTCAGCCGTGCTTGGCGCTTGTTTAAAACATTGCGCGCCCAAGGCTGCATAAAGATCAAGCCTGCTCTGGCTGATTGTTTCGAAAGCCAGTTGCGAGGCTTGCCGTAGGCAGTACCAATCAAGAATAATGTCGATCAGTGGAATGTCACCAAGATCTGCTTCCGGCAAGTTTATCGTTTCCGCCAGATAACGCAGGAGGTCTGGCTGATCAATCGCCGGCCCGAGAACGCTACATGCGCTGCGAAAGTCTTGGTCTGTAAGGTTCTGCACGACGGCTCGAGGCCATTCCTTCTTGAAATAGCGATGCTGGATGAGCGAGCGAAGGTGAGCGACGAGAAACGTCCGGTAATCATTTGCTGCAAAGGCTCTATCTTCAGTCTCACCCTTACGTTTTGCCTCAAGTTTATAAGCGGCCGAAATGGCTTGCTCGACGGGCATATCGTTGAGGGAAATAGTGTCAACCATGATACCCTTTTCGGTCAACGCGACTGTCTTGAGGGCGGGCGGGAAGGCCACGAGAGAAGGGACTGCAATATTGCGAAGTTCGCCATGTTCCATGGCGGCACTTGTTACGCCCTCTACATGGAGATGGCCGCTGAAATGGACTTCCACGCCGCATTGTATGAGCTTCGCGGCAACAGCTGGTTGGGGTGTTCTGCGAACGACGTTGGTTTCGCCGAACAGGGCTGCTTCAGCGGCGCTCGTACCGTCGAATGGATCCAGCACCGGATAATGTGAAAAGGCAAGCAGTGTCTTCCCGGAAGCTTCAGCCCTGGCCGCAACACTTGCGATCCAGTCGATCAGAAACGGCTTGCATCGCAAAAGCGCATTCCATCCGGCTGCAGTGCTATCGATGAAGGCGGCTTCCTCCTCCCGTGCAAAGCTTCCGTTCCGCGGCTCGAAGATGTTGGCATCGATCATCAACAGCCAAAGGCCGGGTTCCGGTTCGACCAGATAGGACGCATCCACGAGCGAGTAAACGTTCTTGCCGTCCGGTGATGCGATCTCATATCGCCGGTCATCATCCCGGTCGGATAATCCGAAGGGCGTTTCCCAATGAAGATAAGAGGGTTGGCGATAATAGCCGAACTCGCGCATTGGCTGGAGCCCGACAGGGTAACCTTCGCAATACATGTTGTCGCTGACGATGACATCGCTACCCGTCAGGGCCTTGTCGCTGGTAATCAGGACCCCGGATCCATCGGCACTGATAAATTGCTTCGTCTGATGACGCCCGGCTGGTCCGAAAATGTCGTGATTTCCTGGTAGTGCGTAGAACTTCAGGCCATACTCTTTTTCGTAGCCCAGCAGTATTGCACGCAGCCGCTGCATGGTGGACCGTTGCCCGTCATCGGAATAGTCGCCGAGCAGCACAACGTGCCGGATTCCCCGCTCTATGACTGCCTTCAATGCCGCGTGGAGCGCTGGCGCGCTCTCGTTGAAAACGCGCGTTGACTGGCGTGTTTCGGACCATGTGCGCAGAGCCATGCGCTGGCCATCTATTGTTATCCCGGGAAAACCAAAGTCTGCGTCAAGATCATGGAAGTGGATATCGGCGATAACAGCAATGGTATTGTGATGAGGCATGGCGACAAGCTTATACTGTGTACTGAAATTCAGTCGGACCTATTCTTCGCCGATGAGACCGTCGAAGACTTCCATCATGGCATCGACAATGGCCTGACCCAGGGCGTTTGCCGTTTCGCCGACCTTTTCATCCGTGCCGTCGCGAGCCGCAAGCGCGAGGTCCGCTCCCTGATCTGCGACGATAGCCTTCGCCCGCTCGATTGCCCATTGGGCAAAGTCGCTGCGGCTGCTGATGGTCATTTCGTCGTCGTGCTGATCTGTCATTCTCGCGACTTTCTCCAGAGGAATATCGGCTAACTACGCGCAATCGCCGTGAATGACAACGAGGCGCAAGGACGATGGGCTGTATCCGCGAAAATCGTGCAGGCTCAACTCAGATAAGTTCGGGGAGGGCGGCCCAGAATGCGTCGAAACATTGTGGAGAAGGCAGCAATATTCTCGTAGCCGGCGTCCAGCGCGACGGTGGTGACACTCTGGCCTTCGGCCAGGCGGGGAAGGGAGGCGAAGACACAGGCCTGCTGACGCCACTGCGTAAAACTGATGCCTGTTTCTTCACGGAAACGGCGGGTGAAGGTGCGCCGGCTCGTCTTCAGTTCTCTGGCCCAATCGTCGATACTGGTGGCTGCGGTTGGCGCGCTTAAAAAACGGCGACATAGCTTGGCCAAGCCCGCATGGTTGGGAAAGGGAAGTCCCAGCGGCCGTTCTGGAAACTGCTCGAATTCGTCCAGCAGAAGGTCCGTGACAAGGCTGAGGCGATGATAGCGCTCAGGCCTTTTCTCGACATCGACGAGTTCGCCGATGAGGTTCTGAGCCAGAGGCGTGACTTCCACGACACGCGGATGGGCCGGACTCCCTTCCGGCAAATCCCAATAGATCGATTGCATGTGTACTTCGCTGATCATCTCCGCCGAGTGTCGGTAATTCGATGGAATGACCAGCGCATGCCCTGGCGGGATCATCCATCGCCTGCCGTCGGTATTGACCAGCACGATACCCTTGCGCGCAAACCATAACTGAGTGCGGCCGTGTGAGTGTACCGGCACCTCAAAGCCTGCCGGATAAACGCGTTCAAGCGCGATCAGCTTCTCATTCGCCTGCTCTATCCAGGCAAGGCTACGGCTGTGGTCCTGATAATCCGGTTCATCGCCCGACATTTGATCGACAATACGCATTTGGCCCATTCGCGAAATAAATAGACCGAAACACAAATGCGGGCCATCGGCAAGCTCGGTAAACCAACCTTTGCGCTGTTTCGACGCAACCAAGACATGAAATCCAAAAAGGACAGAGGAACTGGCATGGCGAGCATAGCTGCCACAGGAGGCACGGCAGAGAAGACTGCTGTTTCCATCATCTTCGCGGCAAGTTTTTGCCACATGCTCAATGATATCATGCAGTCACTGCTGACATCGCTCTATCCTCTCCTCAAGGCCAATTACGCGCTCGACTTCGTGCAGATCGGCCTTCTGACCTTTGCATTTCAGGTCACCGCTTCACTATTACAGCCAGCCGTTGGCGTTATTACCGACCGTTGGCCCATGCCCTTTTCTCTGCCGACAGCCATGCTGTCCACCTGCGCGGGTCTTATCACCCTTGCCTTTGCCCATCACTTCGTCGTGCTGGTCATCGGCGCTTGTCTCATCGGTATTGGATCGGCGATTTTTCACCCGGAGGCATCTCGTGTCGCGAGATTGGCGTCGGGTGGTCGTCACGGACTGGCTCAATCCATGTTTCAGGTGGGCGGAAATACAGGCACGGCCATCGGACCTCTTCTCGCCGCCTTCATCGTCATCCCCTATGGACAGTCGGTCCTGAGCTGGTTCTCTCTAATTGCGCTGCTTGGCTTTTGTGTCTTGTCGGGCGTCAGCGTCTGGTACATGCGCCATCGCCGCAGTAACGCGGGCCGCGCAACGCCAAGCCGCACCCTGCCGCTGCAACGTTCGCATGTGGCCTGGACACTTGCGATCCTGATCATCCTGACCGCCACCAAGAACGCCTATCTCGCCAGTATTTCGAGCTATTTCACATTCTATGCGATCCACAAGTTCAACGTCAGCGTTCAGGATGCGCAACTCATGCTCTTTCTGTTCCTAGGCGCGTCGGCGGCGGGTGTTTTCGTTGGTGGTCCGATCGGCGATCGTTTCGGTTCCCGAAGCGTGATCTGGTTCTCTATTCTCGGGGTCATTCCATTTGCGCTGCTGCTGCCCTATGCCGATCTGTTTTGGACGTCGGTGTTGTTAATTCTGATCGGGTTCATTTTCTCCTCTGCGTTTTCGGCAATCGTTGTCTTCGCGCAGGAACTGGTGCCAGGTCGCGTGGGATTGATCGCCGGACTGTTCTTTGGCTTTGCCTTCGGCTTCGGGGGGATCGGAGCTGCGGTGCTCGGCGTGTTTGCCGACCGGCAGGGCATCGAGTTCGTCTATAGCCTCTGCTCGTTCATGCCGCTCCTTGGACTGCTCACCGTCTTGCTGCCTCGGCTTCCGAGCGAGCGACGCGCCTGATAACGAAGATTGGCGAAGCCGGGAAGGCTTCGCTAGTAACTCTCAATCGTCCGATTGCAAGCGCACAAATTTAAAGCACTTGATCGTCTGAGGGCTTCGCTAGGGCTTCGTTGTTCGGCTTTGGCCGTCGCTAACGGCAGAATTTTAAACCTCTTGCATGGCATGTAAATTGCATACACTTTCGGTAATTATAGCAGCCCTGTGCCGGAGGTTTGAATGCTGCCGACTATCCTCGATCTCGAAGCCTTGAGAGCGGCCTATGCCTCTGGTCTGACGCCCCTGCAGATGATCGATGAAATCATCGCGCGCCGAGAGGCATCCGAGGATCCGGCAATCTTCATCACGCAAACCCCTCCACATCAGTTGCTTGCTGCGGCAAGAGAATTGATACAGCGAGCACCGGAGCCAAACAGCCTGCCGCTTTGGGGCGTGCCCTTTGCAGTCAAGGACAATATCGATGTGGCGGGACTCCCCACCACGGCCGGATGCCCGGCCTTCGCCTACGAGCCCGGTACGGACGCCACGGTTGTCGCGCGCCTGAAGGCCGCAGGTGCTCTGGTGATTGGGAAGACAAACCTTGATCAGTTTGCAACCGGATTGAACGGAACCCGCTCGCCCTATGGCGCGCCACGCTCCGTATTCAATCGCGATTATGTTTCAGGTGGTTCGTCTTCCGGGTCGGCCGTTGCGGTTGGTGCTGGACTGGTAAGTTTCTCGCTTGGAACCGATACTGCGGGTTCCGGTCGCGTTCCGGCAGCCTTCAATAACCTCGTGGGCATCAAGCCAACTCCAGGTCTCGTTCCGAATGTGGGCGTGGTGCCAGCCTGCCGCAGCGTTGACGTCGTGACGATCTTTGCAGCGACCGTCGGGGATGGTGTCGCTATCCGAAAAGTCATGGAGGGCTATGATGCGGGAGATCCATATTCCCGCAAGGCAACTTCGGCAACGCTTCCGCACCATGGTCTGCGCATTGGTGTGCTTGATATCTCGGAGCGCGAGTTCTTCGAGAACAATGAGGTGGAAGCTCTCTATGACGCTGCCATCGAAAGGGCACAGTCGCTCGGCGCGACGATCGTGCCCTTTGACTACGCCCCATTCCGTCAGGCAGCGGAACTGCTTTACAACGGGCCATGGGTGGCGGAGCGTCTGGCGGCGGTCAAGGATTTCCTTGCGACGAATGCGCAGGATTTCGACCCGACCGTAAGACAGATTATCGAAGGCGCTAAAGCCTATGATGCCGTCGCGGCTTTTGAGGGGCAATATAAGCTTGGCCACCTGCGTCAGAGGGCTGACGCGGAATGGTTAAAGGTGGACATATTGATGCTGCCGACCTCGCCGACCACCTACACAGTGGATGCGATGATGGCTGATCCCATCGTCAAGAACAGCCACTTCGGCCGCTACACCAATTTTGCCAATCTCTTCGGATACGCAGCGATCGCTGTGCCCGGAGGTTTCGGTGCAACCGGCCTGCCGAACGGTGTTACCCTTTTCGGCCCCGCCTTTTCCGATGATGCCTTGGCACCTTTCGCGGATGCGCTGCATCGTGCTTGCGCCCCCGGCATGGGTAAGGACCGAAGTGCCGTCTTGCCGCAAGCATCAATGGTGACAGAACCTGATGACGGGTTTGTTCCTATCCTCGTGGTTGGAGCCCATCTCACGGGTATGCCGCTGAATCACGAACTGACCGGCCCAGGCGGGCGCTTGATCAAACGCTGCCGGACGGCTGCCGACTACCGGCTTTACGTGTTGCCGAACACAACACCTCCGAAGCCGGGGCTCATCCGAGAGCCGGGTTTTTCCGGACCAGGACTGGAGGTGGAAGTCTGGAAGGTGAGTCCCCAGGCGTTCGGGCGTTTTGTCCAAAACATTCCGGCGCCGCTTGGTATCGGAAAGGTCACGCTTGACGATGGCTCACAGGTGTCTGGCTTTCTGTGCGAGCCTTATGCGCTTGAGGAAGCCAAAGAGATCACGGCACTTGGTGGTTGGCGGGCTTACATCGCGAGCGTCAGGCAGAACGGTTGAGGTCGAGAAAGCGCGGGGCAAGCAAAATTCATTTGCTGTGCCGACGCGGGTGTCTCTTTCTCGAGAAGCAGTGCAGATGTTGGCTGCTCACCTTGGCGCACGCCACAAAATCTACGCATTCAGGCTGCTGTCAGCTTCGGTTATCAGTGCTGGTCATTGAAACTGGTCGAACCTTTTGGATCAGAACCGACAACGAAAGAGCCGGAGCCTATGATGTTCAAACGCCCAATCCTGGGAAGCATCCCGCTGAGCATCATCGTCTCGGTCTATATTCTGTTGCTCCTGAACCGAACATTCTGGGCAAAGACATTTGATATCATGGCCGGGCAGAACCTGGCCATCGCAGCCTTTGCCGTTGGTATCACCTTTGCATTTGTCGCTTTGTTCGTCAGCTTCTCGGTCAAGTATCTGATGAAGCCGCTGCTGATCGTGTTCATCTGGACGGCTGCTTCGTCCGCCTGGTTCATGGAACAGTTTGGCGTCATCATTGACGACGATATGATCAGAAATGCAGCGGAGACCAACACTGCAGAAGCCAGCCATCTCATCACCGCAGGTTTCATGCTGCACATGTGTCTCTACGCGCTGTTGCCCAGTCTGTTGATCGCTTGGGTGAAGATCCGCCATCAGAACTTTTTCAGCAAAGTCGTGCGCAACCTGGCTGTTATCATTCCATCCCTGATCATATTCGCCGTTGCCGGGCTTTCCCATGCGGGGATCTACAGTTTTGCGCGGCGCCAGAACCACGATTGGTTCGAGATGCTGAATCCTATTTTCCCGATGATTAACGCCGTGACCTATGTGCGCAAGGCTACTGCCGAAAAGAACATTGTCGTAAAGCCGCTTGGCCGTGATGCGAAGGTGGCAGATGCACTCAAAGCTGCACAGAGAAAGCCACGTGTAACGATTGTCGTCGTCGGTGAAACAGCGCGTGCCTCCAGCTTCCAGCTCGGTGGTTACGAACGCCCGACGAATCCTGAGCTTTCAAAGCGGGACATTTTTTACTTTACCAAAGCCACGAGCTGCGGAACGGCGACCGCCATCTCTGTCCCTTGCATGTTTTCGAACCTGGGTCAGAACGGTTACGCGCATGCGAAAGCTCTTGCGCAAGAAAACCTGATGGATGTCCTGGTCCATGCAGGCGTGCGGACCGAGTGGCTGGATAACAATACTGGCAGCAAGGGTGTGGCTGATCGTATCCCCTACAGCGATCTCTTCAACTCTAACGACGCCCGCTTCTGTAACGGCGGCGAATGCTGGGATGACATACTCCTGGATCGTCTCGACGGCTGGCTAAAAACTGTCAACGGAGATGCGGTCCTGGTCATGCATCAGCTGGGCAGCCACGGTCCGGCCTACTACGCCCGCTATCCGGACGCGTTCAAGATCTTCCGGCCCGATTGCCGCTCTTCGGAATTCTCTAAATGCCATCGTGATGAGATCATCAACGCCTATGACAACACCATCGTTTACACGGACCATGTCCTTGCGAGCATCATCGACAAGCTGAGCGCGCAGCAGGGCCGCATCTCCCCGTCCATGATCTATATGTCGGATCACGGGGAATCGCTGGGTGAAAAGGGGCTGTTCCTCCACGGTGCGCCGTGGCTCGTCGCGCCTGAACAACAGACACATATTCCTTTTCTTCTATGGCTGGGAGAGGAAGCGAGGCGGGGGATCGAGTCGGAATGCATTGATAAGCTGGAAAAAGAGCCCGTCTCGCACGACAATCTCTTTCATACAGTGCTGGGCTTGATGCATGTGGAAACCAAGGTAAAAGATCCAAAGCTCGACATTTACGGTTCCTGCAAGGCATCGAATGCAAAATCCTGATGAGATTCCGCGCAAGGTAACGGGCATAAAGCATCTTTTCGCGGCACAGCGATATTCCGTTTCAGGTGCCAGAAGGTTGTGGCAAGAAGCGGCATTCCGTCACGAATGCCTCGCAATGCTGGCGTCCCTTGTCTTCTTCGTCGCTATAGGCGCCGGCGTTGAGCGCTTTTTGATTCTCATCGGCGTTTTCCTGATCGTCATTGCGCTGGAAGCGCTCAATACAGCCATCGAAGAGATCATCGACCGTATCTCGCCCGAATTTTCAGCCACCGGGCGTCATGCGAAGGATCTCGGCTCATTTGCCGTTTTCTGCGGGCTTCTCGCCTGGGGAATTTTGATGCTGGATACAACGGTTCGAACGATTTTTAGCTAACTGGAAATTGCTATGGTCATTCTGTCGATGCCGGACACCGCATTGTCGGCAAAGGCTAGTGCTCGATCTTTGTATCGAGGATCTCGAGGCTCTTCGGATTGAAGAAGGCGGCAACCTTCTCCCCTTCTGCATTGATTGCGAAAGCTTCGTAGCAACCATCTTCGCTTCGGATGGATCTGACTTTCCAACCATCGCTTTCCAGCTTTGCTTGCAGAACCTTGCGTGGTTGCCAATCGGCAATCGGTACGTTGCACCGTTCGCTTGCAACGGCCGCCGTCCCGACGGCCCAGGTTACAATTGCAACAGCGACGAGACGTTTCATGTGATCTGCTCCAGCCATTATTCATTTGTGACGCTGCATTCTTCAGCTGACATCCACCTGAAAACAGGAGAAATTCGTCACGGAATCGCAACGCGGGCAATTTCAGTTCGGCGACAGTTTGATAAGACAGTTGCGTGGTCGAAATGGAGACAAGTTCCCTTGCGTATTCTGCTTGTAGAAGACGATGCAACACTGGCGGATGCGGTGCGCACACACGTCACCCGGCACAACCATGCAGTGGATCTGGCGGAAGACAAGGAGAGTGCGCTTGCCTGTCTGGCTGGCGTTGATTACGCGCTGGTTCTACTCGATCTTCGCCTGCCGGATGGAAGCGGCCTTGATATTCTCAAGCACATCCGGCTGAAAAAGCAGATGATACCGGTGATCGTTCTGACCGCGCATGACCAGGTATCGGACCGGATCGCAGGGTTGAATGCAGGTGCTGACGACTATCTGGTCAAGCCCTTCGACCTGGATGAACTGGAAGCTCGGATCCATGCGGTTTCCAGGCGATACGGCGCCAGTCAGACGCCGATGGTCGAACTGGCCAGCTTTAAGGTCTATCCGTCCGAACATCGCATTGAAGGAAAAACCGGTGAGCGCCTTTCTCTTTCCGCGCGCGAATGGGCGGTGCTCGAATGTCTTCTTGCGCGACGCAATTCCATCGTATCGAAGTCCCAGATCGAAGAAGCGCTCTATGCTTTCGGTGCGGAAATCGAAAGCAACACGGTGGAGGTTTATGTGAGCCGTCTCCGGCGCAAACTAGGTAAGGAGATTGTCGAAACAGTTCGTGGTATCGGCTACCGGGTGGCTGAATGAGTGCGTCGAGGCCACGCAGCATTGCACGCGAACTGCGCATTTCGCTCGGATTGACCCTATTGGCTTTCTGGCTGCTGGCTGCAGGACTTGCCTTCTCCGTCATGCAGGAGGAAATGGGCGAGGTCTTCGACAGTGCTCTTCAGGAGACAGCAGAACGACTGGCACCTCTCGTCATCGATGACCTCTACACTCGAGAGGATACCAGCGCTCCCCGGAAGTTGACAGCGCTGCGCGAAAACGTGCCGGATGAGTATTTGACCTATCAGGTTCGGGATGGCTCCGGTCGCGTGCTGCTGCATTCGCATAATGTCAGCGCCGATCCTTACGATGCACCGCTGGTGGAAGGCTTCTGGAGTGGCGGCGAAAAACGTATATTCACGGTTGCTGCCGTCAGTGGCAGCATCTTCGTGCAAGTCGCAGATTCGCTCGAGCATCGGCGGGAGGCTTCGATTGAGGGCGGTACGGCACTGCTGCTGCCGCTCCTCCTGCTCCTGCCAGCGAGTCTGATCGCCGTCAGCTGGTTCGTTCGTCGAAACGTCAGCGAGGTGGATCGTTTGAAGCGCGTTATCGGACTGCGCGACAGCGGTAATCTTGCGCCCATCGATCTCAAGGATCTTCCCATCGAGCTCGAACCGTTCCAGCAGTCCGTCAACCTTCTGATCAAGCGGGTGGACGATGCACTGGAAGCAGAACGCTCCTTGACCGCCAACAGCGCCCACGAGTTGCGGACACCCATTGCAGGAGCACTTGCACAAAGCCAGCTTCTGCTTTCCGAGCTTGAGGATGGCCAGACCCGGGATCGGGCCAGACAGGTTGATGCGGCGCTGAGGAAGCTCTCGGTGCTGACGGAAAAGCTGCTGCAGCTTGCGCGTGCCGATGCGGGCATCGGTAAGTCTGCGGTCAGTTCGGATCTGTCGACGATCCTCGACATCGTGATGGAAGAATTCTTGCGCAACAGCCAAAGCGGCTCCGTTCTTCATTACCATCGTCCTGACAAAATGGTTCTCTCTCGCGAAGTAGATCCGGACGCCTTTGCCATTGCTGCCCGTAATCTGGTCGAAAATGCTCTTTCCTATCGGTCGCCTGACACGGATGTTGACATTTACCTGCAACCGGATGGCTTGCGCGTATCGAACCTCACGTCGCCCAAGACCTTGCTTCCAGTAGAAAAGCTGCGACAGCGATTTGTACGCGGCCATTCTCTTCATCCCGGCTCGGGTCTCGGGCTTGCCATCGTGGAACGGCTGGCAACCCAGATGGGCGCCCGACTTGAACTGACTGTCACGCCGCTTGCGCCCGACCAGTCTCGTTTCGATGCTAGCATCGTATTTCCCGGCCCGTGATTCTGTCTCACAGTTGTTTTCCCGCGAAATGACCGTGAACGGGATTGCGCTGCGCATAAAAACAGTCTTAGGCTTTATTGTGATGGTCTCGGTTGCCCCATGAAGCAACCGGTGAAAAGGGAATGTGGTGATGCAACGCAAGTTGCCAATGCCACGGCTGCCCCCGCAACTGTAGGCGAAGAGCGACATCCGTTATCCACTGGCGTCAGGGCCGGGAAGGGGGGTGAAGCTGCGAATCGCAAGCCAGGAGACCTGCCATCGAAGACGGACATTCGTCCGAGTATGACACACCAATCGACCGCGCGGTGGGCGCGGGGAGGCAGATATGCATATTGAACCGGGCGTCGTTGACGGCGCAAAAATCGTGCTCAGCTACGCGACAGCTTTGGCCGCGCTGGGACTGACAGCCAAAATGGCAACAGACAGTGTTCGTCGGGATGGCGGCGTCGCGTCATTCGCTTTGCGCAGCGCCATTACAACTGTTCTCGTCTTCGGCTTTTTCGAGGTCCTGCCGCATCATCCGGTCGGCATTTCGGAAGTTCACCTCATTCTTGGGTCGACCCTGTTCCTGATGTTCGGCGCAGGTGCTGCGTCCATCGGGCTTGCTGCCGGCCTCCTCATCCAGGGCCTGTTCTTCTCGCCGTTCGATCTTCCTCAGTATGGCATGAACGTGACTACATTGCTGGTTCCGCTATGGGCTATCAGCCAGCTCGCGGCCAAACTTATTCCGGCACGCACGGCCTATGTTGATGTGACCTATCGTCAGGCATTCACCCTGTCTACCGCCTATCAGGGTGGTATTGTTGCTTGGGTGGCCTTCTGGGCGCTCTATGGCCACGGGTTCACGGTCGAAAATCTTGTGAGCATCGGAAGTTTCGGCGTGGCCTATATGAGCGTTATCCTCATTGAGCCGTTGGTCGATCTGGCAGTGCTTGCAGCGGCGAAATCCTTGCGCAAATACAGCGAGGGCCCGATTTTCAGCCGTCGTCTGCATCAGGCGGCGTGACGCTGTGATCTTTTGGCCGGCGGCCTGATTTCAGGCCGCCGATCTTCAAGAGGTTATGGAACGTCGCGGTCTTCCGCCGCAGAATAGAGTTCGAACCAGTCTTCCCGCGATAGCTTGACTTTCATCGCATCGCCAATCTGGCGAATGCGTGCGATATTGTTCGTACCCATGACGGGCAGAATACTTGCCGGATGTGCGAGCAGCCACGCGATGGCAACGGCGGTGCGATCCACGCCTTGTTCGGCTGCGATGCGATCCAGCGTCCTGCCGAGGTCGGTATCATTTGCGAAAAGGCGACCACCACCGAGAGGTGACCATGCCATTGCCCGGACCTTGTCGCGTGTCATCGAACTCAGATCACCGTTCGTGAATGGGTCGCGCGCCAAAAGGCTCAGTTCGATCTGGTTGATCACCAGTTTCGTCTGCATGCGCGATTGCAGCGTTGCGAGATCCCAGGGGCGGAAATTCGAAACGCCAACGGCCCTAACTTTGCCGGACGAGACGGCGGCATCGAGAGCGCCGCCGGTTTCCGTAAAATCCATGAACGGATCGGGACGGTGGATCAGCAAAAGATCGATGTGATCCGTGCCCAGGAGACGCAGAGATCTGTCTACGGACGCGCTGATGTGCTGTGCTGAGGTATTATAATGCTTCAGCCTTGCCCCGGCGTAATCTCCCGTGGGTGCGACAATGCCGCATTTTGTAACAATTTCGATCTTGTCTCGAAGCCCGGTGCCTTTCAACGCTCTGCCAAAATGGCCTTCAACGGTGTATCCGCCGTAGATATCCGCATGATCCATAGTGGTAATACCCTGCTCAAGGCACGCTTCCACCTTGGCAATGATATGGTTTGCGGACACATCCTGATCATCGGCTAGTCGCCACATGCCATAGACGATTCTTGAAAAATCCAATCCGAACTGAATTTCAACGCGCTGCATCTGCTTCCTTTCTCGCAAAATCACGGGCTGCAGCCCGCCGCTGCCACGCGGTTTATCTTAACTTTGTGATATTGTCGAAGCGGTGATGGAAGAATGGCAGCGCTTACCGAAACAGTCGTTGCAGGCGTGGTCTGATGCGCAAAAAGGCACGATAAAGTAAGTCGAAAAGGGGAATCAAAGGCGCCCACCCTGCCACGAGTCCGAGTGGGCGGAGCGCGGGGATTGCACGCCACATTGCCGCAAACGCATGGGCACCGACATAAAGCTTGCCATTTTCTTCCGCATGGAACCGTGCCAGTGCCTCAGCACGATCAACCGGGCAACTGGCCGATGCATCGTAAATGTCTACGAAGCGGATCGCATTATCGCGGTCCAGCTTTCGCATCAGCGCAATTTCGCGACGGCAAAGCGGACATCCGCTGTCGAACCAAACTGTCACACGATGAGGATCCATTCCGTCGTACCTTTCACTTGTAACAAGTTACGCCCTCGGAAATCCGACGGATCAATGTGGACGCGAAGAGCGCTTTGACCCGGAAGGTTATTTGCTTTACGAGATCCCCAGACTGAGGCGGATGCGGGACAGACCGGACATGATGGCCTATCTCGGGCTGTTGGCAACAGCCTTTGTCGCGGCAACCATATTGCCAGCACAATCCGAAGCACTCCTTGCCTACCTCGTCGTCCAGGCTGAACAACCGGTTGTTATGCTCGTTGTTTTTGCCACTATCGGGAATGTCGCAGGATCCGTCGTGAACTGGGCGCTTGGTCGTGGGATCGAACGTTTTCGTACTCGGCGCTGGTTTCCGGTCTCCGAAGATGGTCTCAATCAAGCAAGCCACTGGTACGAAAAATACGGCCGATGGTCTCTGTTGGCGAGTTGGGTTCCGATCATTGGTGATCCGATCACGGTTGTCGCGGGCATACTACGAGAACCACTGGCAAGCTTTATCATCTTCGTTACGATCGCAAAGTTTGCGCGCTATTGCGTCATCGCAGCGCTAGCATCCAATGCATTTTGAAGCATGTGCCGGTCTCGACTGTTCAAGAATATTCCAGATCACCGTCTGTAGGCGGGCGATTCTTTGCGTGAAGCGAACTGGATGTCGATCAGACTTTCTCCGCGCTAATCGCCAAAGTGAAACAGATTTCTTAATAGCGGGACCTTCGTTGACTAAGTCGACCCGTTCGGTAGTCTTAAGCCATCAACTGGAGGGAAGTTGCCATGTCGAAAAATATTTGCACTCTGAGGTTTGCCATAGCCGGTGTCCTTGCATCGCTTCTAATGGCACCGGCCGTGCATGCCGACACGACACTGTTGAATGCTTCTTATGACCCGACACGCGAGTTCTATAAGGACTTCAACGCGGCCTTCGCCAAACACTATAAAGCGCAAGCGGGTGAGACCGTGACGATCCAGCAGTCTCATGGCGGCTCAGGCAAGCAGGCGCGTTCTGTTATCGATGGCCTCGAAGCCGATGTGGTGACGCTGGCTCTGGAAAGCGACATCGACGCCATTGTGCAGAATGGCGGGAAGATAAAGCCAGACTGGCGCGCTCGCCTCGGCAACAACTCTTCTCCGTATACCTCCACGATCGTTTTCCTTGTCCGGAAGGGCAATCCCAAGGGCATCAAGAACTGGGGTGATCTGGTCAAGGGTGACGTGAAGATCGTTACGCCAAACCCGAAGACTTCCGGTGGCGCGCGCTGGAACTACCTCGCGGCATGGGCTTGGGCGAACGAGGAGTTCAAGGGCGACCAGGCCAAGATCAAGGCTTACATCGCAGATCTATACAAGCGTGCTCCAGTGCTGGATAGCGGCGCCCGCGGCTCGACGGTCACCTTTGCGCAGCGCGAGATCGGCGATGTTCTGCTGGCGTGGGAAAACGAAGCCTTTCTCGCTGGTGAAGAATTCGGCAAGGATGCATTTGAAATCGTCGTGCCGCCCATCTCCATCCTTGCAGAGCCGCCGGTTGCTGTGGTTGACGCCAATGTGGATGCCAAGGGAACACGCAAGGTCGCTGAAGCTTACCTGAACTACCTGTATTCCGATGAGGGTCAGAACCTTGCGGCGAAACACTTCTATCGCCCAGCGAACCGTGCGGTCGTAAAGCCGGAACTACTGAAGGCCTTGCCAGACATCAAGCTTGTCACCATTGATGATCCGCAGTTCGGTGGTTGGAAGAAAACGCAGCCTGAGCACTTTGGTGATGGCGGTATCTTCGACCAGATCTATAAGCCGGCACGCTGAGGAGTGCACCTGATATGACATCAACCACCGCTTCGACGCGGTGGCGATTGAAGGAGCCGAGCATCATCCCAGGTTTTGGGTTGACCCTCGGCTTTTCGCTCGCCTACCTCTGCCTCATCATCCTGATACCGCTTGCCGGGCTCATATTCCGCGCCAGCTCGCTCTCGGCATCCGAATTTCTGTCCATCCTGACGGATGAGCGGACACTGGCAGCCCTCAAGATCAGCTTCGGAACTGCGCTGATCGCAGCCCTGATCAATGTCGTCTTCGGCGTTTTGATCTGTTGGGTTTTGGTTCGGTACGATTTCCCTGGCCGTCGCCTGATCGATGCGATGGTGGATCTTCCGTTCGCCTTGCCGACGGCGGTCGCAGGCATTGCACTGAGTGCGCTCTATGCGCCGAAAGGATGGATAGGCGCATGGTTCACGCCCTTCGATATCCGTATCGCCTACACACCGATTGGTATCACGATAGCACTGATCTTCATCGGTCTGCCGTTTGTGGTCCGTACGGTGCAGCCGGTGATGGAAGAGATTGATCGCGAGGTCGAGGAGGCTGCAGCCACGCTTGGTGCGAACCGTTTTCAGACCGTCTTCAAGGTCTTGTTGCCCAGCCTTCTTCCCGCGATCATGACGGGTTTCGCTCTGGCCTTTGCGCGCGGTGTCGGCGAATACGGTTCGGTCGTCTTTATTGCCGGAAACATCCCTTACGTTTCCGAGATCGCTCCATTGTTGATCGTGATCCGCTTGGAAGAGTTCAATTATGCTGGTGCGACGGCGATTGCGACAATCATGCTGGTTATCTCATTTGCCATGCTTTTGATCATCAATCTGATCCAGTCGTGGAGCAGGGGGAGGTACGGCAATGGCTGATCGCGCAACTCGCTTCGTCAATCCTGTCGACGAGAGGATCGGAACCAAGATCGTCCTGACATCGATTGGCGGACTGTATCTCGCCTTCTTTCTCTTCCTGCCGCTGGTCGCCGTGTTCATCGAGGCCTTCCGCAACGGTGCTGCCAGCTATTGGGAAGCTTTGGTGGAGCCGGATGCCGCTGCGGCCATCCGGCTGACGCTTCTCGTTGCAGCAATAGCGGTTCCTTTGAACCTCGTGTTCGGCGTTGCTGCGGCCTGGGCGATCGCAAAGTTCGAGTTCAAGGGAAAAGCTTTCCTCATAACACTCATCGATCTGCCGTTTTCGATCTCGCCGGTCATTTCGGGTCTGGTTTATGTGCTTCTTTTTGGAAGCCATAGTGTGCTGGGACCTATCTTGAAGAGCTATGGGATCGAAATCCTCTTTGCTGTTCCAGGTATTGTGCTGGCGACGGTGTTCGTGACATTCCCATTTGTCGCACGCGAACTGATACCGTTGATGCAGGACCAGGGATCGGGAGATGAGGAAGCAGCACTTTCTCTTGGCGCTTCCGGCTGGCAAACCTTCTGGTACGTTACGCTTCCAAACATCAAGTGGGGTCTGCTCTACGGCGTCCTTCTTTGTAATGCGCGCGCCATGGGGGAATTCGGTGCGGTGTCTGTTGTGTCTGGCCATATTCGCGGACTGACCAACACGATGCCTCTGCACGTGGAAATCCTCTACAATGAATACAATATGGCGGCCGCCTTTGCGGTTGCCTCCCTGCTGGCAGCGCTCGCACTCGTGACGCTCGCGCTGAAGACGCTTCTGGAAATACGATTTGGCGCTGGTAATGCCGGCGGTCGACATTAAGGGCATAATGATGGAAGTAACCGTATCAAACGTCACCAAGGAATTTGCCCGGTTTCCGGCTCTCAACGATGTTTCTCTCGATATTCGCTCCGGTGAACTGATTGCCCTGCTTGGTCCGTCAGGTTCCGGAAAGACCACGCTTTTGCGCCTCATCGCTGGACTCGATCAACCTACGAACGGGAAAATTCTGTTCGGTAGAGAGGACGCCTCCCATAAGAGCGTTCAGGAGCGCAACATCGGATTTGTCTTCCAGCATTACGCGCTGTTTCGGCATATGACGGTGGCTGATAATATCGCGTTCGGTTTGAATGTTCGTCCGTCCTCAACGCGTCCCCCAAAGGCCGAGATCCGCAAGCGTGTTGCCGACCTCCTTGAGATGGTGCAGCTTTCGGGCCTGGAAAAGCGCTATCCCAACCAGTTGTCTGGCGGTCAGCGCCAGCGCGTTGCTCTGGCGCGTGCCATGGCAATCGAGCCGCGGGTTCTTCTGCTGGACGAGCCTTTTGGCGCATTGGATGCCAAAGTTCGCAAGGAGCTGCGTAAATGGCTCCGCGAGTTCCACGATCGGACGGGCCATACGACCGTGTTCGTTACCCATGATCAGGAAGAAGCTCTGGAATTGGCCGATCGCGTCGTGGTGATGAGCCAGGGCAAGATTGAGCAAGTTGGATCAGCAGACGATGTTTACGACAAGCCCGGCTCTCCCTTCGTGCATCGCTTCATCGGTGAGGCATCGGAATTGCCGGTTCGTGTTGAAAATGGAGAGGTGTGGCTTGACGATCGCACGGTCGGCCTGAAGGCCGATGGCGCAGCCGAAGGTCCGTCATCGCTGTTTTTCCGTCCGCACGACATTGAATTCCTCAGTGGCTGTGGCGGTTGCTTTGATGGTGTCGTGGTCGGTAGCCGACGGCTTGCCGGCGCCCGCCGTCTGGAACTTGAGCTAGGCGGCAGCCAGTACCGGGTGGAAGTCGATGTGCCCGTCGATCACCCGGCTGCCTTGAGGAGCCAGATTAACTTTCGGCCCAAGCATTGGCAGCTGTTTTCCAGAAGCGTTTGAACTGGTTCGCGAGAGGCTGTGAGGCGCATTCTCTCGCAATGACCTTCGGGGCATTCGGCTTGAAACGATGAGATGAACTATCAGAAGGTGGGCGGTGTATTGACCCAGATCAGCACCGTTTCACCGTCATGGATGTTTCTCCATGAGTGTAGGCGTGTGCTTTCGAAATAAAAGCTGTCGCCCGCCGCAAGTTCAAAGAAGTTTGAACCATCCAGCATAATCTCAAGGTTTCCGCTGAGAATATGTAGAAACTCCTCACCCGGATGCCTGTAGGCCCCTTCGCTCGAGGCGCCGGGTGCTAGTACAAACCGATGGCATTCCATCTGGTTGCGTCCTTCCGCCAGGCACTGAATGGTGACTCCTGAAAAGGTCGTCGGCCAGGTCGACCATTTGCCGGATCGGATCAGTGATTCCGCGCCGCTTGATTCCTCCTGTCCACTCAGGGACGTGATTGTCGTGCCGAAATAGTTGGCGAGATCATGCATCCCTTTTAGCGACAACCCTTGCGATGTCCTCTCAAATGTCGAGAGAAGGGAAATCGGAATATCGAGATCGCGCGCCACGGCATCCAGGGTCTTGCTCGCCTCTCGTCGCATACGTCTGATTTTCTGGCCAATCGATAGATTGGAGCCTGGAGGAAGCTCTTCCTCGTTAGAGACGCTGTCAGTGTCTGCATCTACAGGATCTTGCTTCAACTGCTCTCGGATTGCCGCCGGGTTCAGTCCTTTTTCGGTTCTGAGGTAGCTGATCATTTTCAGACGGTCGATGTGTGAACTGTCAAACAGCCGCTGCCCAGACGCGGTCCGGATCGGCTCAATCAAACCTTGGCTTTCCCATAGGCGCAGGGTCGACGGTGAAACCCCCGCCATGCGCGCCGCCTCTGCAATCTTGAATAGGATTGTATCCACTTTGCCGCTGCTCAAAACTTCTGCTCCGTTCATGCTGCAATAATGTGTCGAACACCGATTGTAAAACTACAGAAAAAATGTAAGAAATTAGTCGAGAGCAATTTCTCGTTCCGGATTCTTTTCAAAGAGGGGCGCAGCATGAATAATCAGGAATTGGCGGTTCGCCGCAGCGACGCAATTTCGCGCGGTGTGGGTGTGAGCACGAGTGTATACGCAGAGCGCGCCGAGAACGCGGAAATCTGGGATGTGGAAGGCCGCCGCTATATTGACTTTGCTGCGGGTATCGCTGTCGTCAACACAGGGCATCGGCATCCGAAGGTCATGGCTGCGGTTCGTGATCAGCTCGAGCATTTTACTCATACCTGCCATCAGGTCATTCCTTACGAGAACTATATTCGTTTGGCAGAGCGTCTCAATGATGCCGTACCAGGGGACTTTCCCAAGAAGACGATCTTCGTGACGACGGGCGCGGAAGCAGTCGAGAATGCAGTAAAAATTGCCCGAGCTGCCACAAATCGGTCAGCGGTCATTGCCTTTACCGGCGCGTTCCACGGCAGGACATTCATGGGCATGACGCTCACCGGCAAAGTGGTGCCTTACAAGACGGGGTTCGGTGCCATGATGCCGGATGTCTTTCACGTACCGTTTCCGGTTGCTCTTCACGGCACAACCGTCGAAGATACGCTCGGTGTTCTCGATAAACTGTTCAAGGCTGATGTCGATCCGAACCGGGTTGCTGCTTTCATCGTGGAGCCCGTTCAGGGCGAGGGCGGATTTTACGAAGTGCCGCGCGTGTTCATGGCAAAGCTGCGCGAGCTCGCTGACAAGCACGGTATCCTTCTGATTGCAGATGAAGTGCAGACCGGGTTTGCGCGCACCGGCAAGCTATTTGCCATGGAGCATTATGGCGTTCATGCTGATCTGACGACCATGGCGAAAGGCCTGGGAGGCGGATTCCCTATCGCCGCTGTTACAGGTCGCGCCGACATCATGGACGCGCCTGGGCCGGGAGGCCTTGGTGGCACTTATGGCGGAAACCCAATCGGCATTGCCGCGGGCAATGCGGTCCTTGATGTGATAGAAGAGGAAGCGCTCTGCGAACGCGCAGACCAGCTTGGCGCGCGGCTGAAGCAGCGATTGCACTCACTGACGGAAGCCGTTCCGCAGATCGCGGATATTCGTGGACCTGGGTTCATGAATGCTGTCGAATTCAATCTCCCTCACTCGGCCACTCCGAATCCGGATTTCACGAACAAGGTGAGACTTCGGGCGCTGGAAAAGGGCTTGATCCTCTTGACCTGCGGCGTCTACGGCAATGTGATCCGCTTTCTCGCGCCGATCACCATCCAGGACGATATCTTTGCGGAAGCGCTTGATATTCTGGAAACCACGCTTCGCGAATGCGCGGCGGAGGCTTGATCCGTGTCGGTCTCTTCCGTGCTCTCATCACGGATCAAAGATCCGTCCTTGCTTGTCGATGCCGCACTGATCGGTGACTGCTGGATCGGGCGGAGCGAGACAGGCGAAACATTTGAAGTCACCAATCCGGCAACTGGGGAGGTGCTTGCTGTATTGCCCGATATGGGGCGGGCGGAAACGGCAAATGCAATAGAGGCGGCGCATAGGGCTCAGAAAGCGTGGGCCGCGAAAACGGGTAAGGAGCGCGCCGGTGTATTGCGGCGCTTCTACGATCTGATCGTGGCGCATGCTGATGATCTGGCAATCATCCTGACCTCGGAAATGGGTAAGCCCCTTGCCGAGGCCAAAGGCGAAGTTCTTTACGGCGCTTCCTATGTGGAATGGTTTGGCGAAGAGGCAAAGCGCATTTACGGCGATACCATCCCGGGGCATCAGCCAAACAAACGCATTATCGTCCTGAAGCAACCCGTTGGTGTCGTGGCGTCGATCACGCCGTGGAATTTCCCCAATGCGATGCTCGCTCGAAAGCTTGCACCTGCCTTGGCGGCTGGCTGTGCCATGGTTTCCAAACCGGCAGCGGAAACTCCGCTTTCTGCGTTGGCGCTCGCCGTTCTGGCGCAACGGGCGGGCTTGGCGCCAGGACTTTTCAACGTCGTCCTGTCCACGGATTCAGCGAGTATTGGGCAGGAGATGTGTGCGAACAACAAAGTTCGCAAACTGACCTTCACCGGGTCCACCAATGTCGGCAAAATCCTTATGCGGCAGGGGGCGGATCAGGTTTTGAAGCTTGGGCTGGAGCTTGGCGGCAACGCACCTTTCATCGTCTTTGATGATGCGGATCTCGATGCCGCAGTAGAAGGCGCGATGGTCTCCAAATTTCGAAACAACGGCCAGACCTGCGTTTGTGCGAACCGGCTCTATGTGCAATCCGGCATCTATGACGCGTTCGCAGCCCGGCTTACGGAACGTGTAGCACAGCTGAAGATTGGCAATGGTTTCGAGGAAGGCGTCCAGGCGGGCCCGCTTATTTCATCCAAGGCGCTTTCCAAGGTTGAAGAACATATCTCCGATGCTCTCGCGCAGGGAGCCACCGTGACGACCGGTGGGAAACGCGATGGTCGGGGCGATCTCTTCTTTCAGCCAACGGTGCTGACGGATGTGACATCGACGATGAAGGTCGCGCGGGAAGAGACCTTCGGCCCGGTCGCACCGCTCTTCCGCTTCGAGACCGAGGAAGAGGTGGTCGAGCTTGCAAACGATACCGAGTTCGGTTTGGCCTCCTACTTCTATGCCAAGGATCTATCCAAGGTTTTCCGTGTGGCAGAAGCCTTGGAATATGGAATGGTTGGCATCAATACCGGATTGATTTCCACAGAAGTTGCTCCTTTTGGAGGCATCAAACAGTCCGGACAGGGGCGTGAAGGCTCGAAATACGGCATCGAGGACTATCTCGAAATCAAATATCTCTGCGTCTCCATATGACCACCGGCCCTCACTGTATCTAAATTGGAAACGGTGATGGCGTAATTGTTCATCTTTTGAAGTCATCTGGCAAATGTCATCTTTCACGCAACGGAAGCAATGTCTCGCTTCCAACGTGAAAGGAAATGAAGATGACCCTGATCCACGAAAATATGAGCCGCGGTCGTACAAATACCGGTTGGCTTGACAGCTTTCACACGTTTTCCTTCGGGGGTTTTCAGGATCCGACCCGCATGGGGTTTGGCGCACTTCGTGTGATCAATGAAGATCGGATTGCGCCGGGATCCGGCTTCTCGGAACACGGGCACGCCGACATGGATATCCTGACAATCGTGCTATCTGGCCGCTTGGAACATCGCGATACGCTGGGCAATATCGCAACCATTGCTCCCGGTGAAGCTCAGTTGATGTATGCCGGTAGTGGCGTGCGCCATTCGGAGATGAATGGTTCAGCCGACGCACCTGCTCATTTCCTGCAAATCTGGTTGATCCCGGATGTTCGCAATGGTCTGCCCACGTATCAGCAGGCGCCCTTGCCGATTGGAGACGCGATGACTGGTGGATGGCAAGTTCTTGCAGCAGGCGGTGATGCGAAGGCGCCTCTGCGACTGAATTCAGATACTCGACTCTTGATTGCGAACGTCACGGAGGGGGCACGGCTTCCTGTACCATCGTCGCCCAAACGGTTGACCTTCGTGCATAACATCGAGGGTCTGGCGATGGTCGACGGTGAGCGTCTTTCGTCGGGAGAAGGGATCCAGTTGGGAGCTGGTTCGGTTCCCGACCTTGAATGGGTGACTGACGGGAAGGCGCTGCTGTTCGATATGCACCGTTAATGGTATCAGGCAGCCTGCGCAGGAAGTGGCTTGTTTCTGCGCAGGTTGAACAGGTTGCCGGCCAGGATCAGGGCTGCGCCGCAGGCGGTGAACACGTCGATCGCTTCCGCATAAAGCAGATAACCAATGACGGCGGAAAGCGGCACTCTGAGATAATCCATCGGCATCACCACGGTGGCATCTGCATAGGAAAGTGCTTTTGCCATGCAGAAATGGGCAAATGTACCGGAAAACGCGATCAGAAAGATCCAGGGCCACAGACCGACCGATGGCCAGACCCAGACATTGAGGGCTGGAGTAAAGCCGATAACCGACTGGATGATCAGCATCCAGAAAATGATCTTGGTGGCACTGTCACGCCTTGTGAGTGCTTTGGTCGTGATAAAGGATACCGCGAAGACAAAGGCTGCACCCAGGACTACGAGCTGGCCGGGATTGATGGTTGTGCCACCGGGCCTGACAATAATGATAACGCCGACGAGGCCCAGCAGAATCGCGAGCGATTTTCTCCAAGTCAGCTTTTCACCGAGAAAGGCTGCGGCCATCAGGGCGGTCCAGATCGGCGCGGTAAACTCGATTGCGATCACCTGCGCCATCGGAATCATGGTCAGCCCCATGAGCCATAAAAACTGGCCGACATAATGTGCACCATTGCGGACGATATGGCTGAACAGGATCCGCGTGCGCATGGCGCGGAAGCCACCCTCCCGATACACGAATGGCAGCAGCATAAAAAATGCGATGACAGATCGCATTTCCATGACCTGAAAAACGTTCAGCTCTTTCGTCGTCGCACGACCTGAAACTGCCATCAGGAGCAACAGGGCGATTGAAGCCAGCATCCACGCCGCTGCCTTGAGTGAGTTGGGCCGGGTCTCTGACATCGCTAATTCTTCTTTAACTGGTGCAAGCTGCCACCTCATTTTGGCTTGCGCCTGCTCCACGAGGCAAGGAGCGGCAGGACCAGATATTTGAGGCATATCTAATTCGTTCCCGTCGTTACCGGTTTTATGTGCCAGACACCAATTCAAATTTGTACATTCTGATCCAAATGCGTTGATCAATCAGTTTCTGCAATTGCTACTCAAGGCAGATGCTCACATGCATCTACCTTGAGGGGTGAAGTCAATCTCAGGGTTGTATTGGAATGCCTGGAAGGATCGACCCGTTCAAATTCCTTGGCCATGATGGCGAAATGGCCGCACTCATCCGCAAGTTTGAATGGCGCCAGACACCCCTGGGCGATGTGTCATCCTGGCCTCAATCTCTGAAAACGGCGATTGCGCTGCTGATCCAGTCTCCGGTTCCGATTGTCATGCTATGGGGGGAAGCTGGTCAGGCGCAAGCCTGAAGATGGTGATTGAAACTGCGCTAGAAGCTTTCGAAGAAAGCGGTAAACTGCGCTTCACTCTTTCAGGACTGGACCTGCGCGTCGGTCCTCATGCTGCTATGTCCGTTGCCCTTGCGATCCACGAACTTGCGACAAATGCGCTCAAATACGGAGCTCTTTCAGTGCCTGACGGATATGTCGATATTGAATGGTCTGTTGAAGATCAGAAGTTTCGATTTGTTGCAACTTAGGGATGCTTTGAAGCAGGTTGGCGTTGATAGATAGGTTCTGTGGTCGCTACATGCGTTCAAGTCTTACTTAAAAATGAACGCCAGCAGGCTGTGGATGACCGTTGCGCCGCCGATCGGCGCTATGAACAGGACCACGATGTTAAAGCAGATGACCCAGGCCAGGATTTTTTGCTCGCGTGGGCTGAGGTTTGGCTTCGATGGTGTGGGCGGCAGTGGCTCCGGCCTTGGCCCATAGCTCTTCATATCCAGAAACATCGGCGGATCCGCTCATTGGTAGTTCTGATTTGAATACGATCTCAATCGTTGCCGGATCATAGGCCCAGCCGTTCAATCAAAGCGGCTGGGGCGTCGAATATTAGAGGACGAGAATGTCTTCGATGTGGATCGGGAAATTGCGCACGCGCATGCCCGTTGCATGCCAGACGGCATTGGCAATTGCACCTACGGTTCCAGTGATGCCGATTTCGCCGACCCCCTTGACGCCGATGGAGTTGACGTATGGATCATCCTCTGCAACCAGTATGGCTTCCAGCGACGGAACATCTGCGTTCACCGGAACATGATATTCCGCCAGATCAGCGTTCATGACGCGGCCTGTGCGGTGGTCGATGAATGCGGCTTCATGCAAGGCGAACGATGTTCCCCAGATCATCCCGCCATAATACTGACTGCGGACCAGCCGGGGATTGATGACGCGTCCCGCGGCGAAGGCGCCTACCAGTCTGGTGGTGCGGATCTGCCCAAGATCGGGATCGACCTTGACCTCGGCAAACACTGCACCGTGCGAATACATGGCAAACTTTTCGGCATTCTCGGGTTCTCGCATCGACTTCGCTTCGCCGGTAACCTCGCTCTGCTTTGCCCGTATCAGGATGTCGGCAAAACGTTCGCCGCGGCTTTCATCGTCACGACGGACCAATCGTCCGCCTCTGGGAACAACACCGATGTTGCCAGCACCGAATAGTGGGGATGCGGGATCGTTGGCGGCGATTTCCGCAAGCTTTGCGAGCGCATTCAAACCAGCCTTGCTCAAGGCAAGGCCAGCACTGGCGGTGTGGCCTGATCCACCAGCGACCCCGGCATCCGGCAGCGTTGAGACGCCGGATCGGAATTCGATCTCGTGTGCTTCCAGTCCCAGTGCTTCCGCGGCAATCTGAGCCAGTGCTGTCCACGCGCCTTGGCCCATGTCTACGCCGCCGGTTTCCACGAGAACGGAGCCATCCGCCCGCACGGTGGTCCGCGCCTGCGCCGGAAACATGGGGCAGGGGAACACGGCCGTACCCATGCCCCAACCGACGAGCAGCCCATTTTCATCCTGCATCGTGCGCGGTGCGCGCGGGCGCTGTTTCCAACCGAATACCTCTGCGCCGCGCTCATAGCATTCACGCAGTGCCTTGGAAGAGAAGGGTCTGCCGGAGCCTGGCTCGCTCTCGGCGTAATTCAGCAGACGGAATTCGAGCGGATCCAGCCCGCAGGCTTCGGCTGCTTCGTCTATGGCAACTTCAAGCGCGGCGGATCCGCTTGCTTCGCCGGGTGCACGCATCGGTCCGGGAGTGCCGATATCAAGGCGCAGACCTTTGTGCTCTGCCAGCAGCGCATCTGCGGCGTATAACGGAAGCGAAGCATTGGCGGCAGGTTCCAGAAAGTCATCGAAGCTCGATGTGGCAGATATCGAACGGTGATGGATCGCTTTTAGCCTGCCATTCCCGGATAGCCCCATTCGCAACGTTTGCCATGTCTGTCCACGATGACCGACCGGTCCATACATCTGGGCACGGGTCAGCGCCAGTTTGACTGGGCGCTTCAGTTTCCGCGCAGCGGCAATCGCCAGGATCTGCGGGCCATTGAGAATTGCCTTCGAACCGAAACCACCACCGAGAAATGGAGACCGGATGACGACATTCTCGACTGGAATGTCGAAATAGCGCGCATAGGAGGCGCAACTCATGGCCAGCGCCTGATTGGGCATGTCGAGCGTGAGGTGATCGTCGGTCCACTCTGCAACAACAGCATGTGGTTCCATGGCATTGTGATATTGCGCAGGTGTTGAGTATTCCGCTTCGACGATCGTTTCTGATGCGGCGAAGGCGGCATCGAGATCACCGTGGGAGGTGGATGGCGGGCCACCTACTCCAACCGCCTTCGGGTCAAACTCAACGCCGTTGTCGAGTGTGGTGCGTGCTTCCTCTGTCTCATAGGCGGGTTTAAGCAGGCGCGCACCTTCCGTTGCCGCTTCCAGCGTTTCCGCTACCACCAGAGCAATTGGCTGTCCGGCGTAACGGACAGAATGGTTCTGCAAGAGCTCCAGTCGAAAGCCGAAAGGTGGCATCTTTTCATCCGGATCGTGCGCGAAATGCGGTGCGCTATCCGGCGTGAAGATCTCGATGACGCCGGGATGTCGGCTGGCGGCCTCCACATCCATGGCCGTAACGTGGCCGCGGGCGATGGTGGCGCCAACCATGACGGCGTAAGCGAGTTGTGCGGGATGATTGTCCGCGGCATAAGTTGCCTGTCCGGTCACCTTGAGGAGGCCGTCACGCCGGGTCAGGGCTTGGCCTGAGTTTGATCCGTAACGGGTGGTTGGTCTTGCCGAAGTGTCTGACGAATGGTCAAGCGACATGGGCATCTCCTGAGAATGTCGATAACGGCGAGCCAGGAAGTGCTGGCATCGCAGTAGGTGTTCCGGCACTGGCGGCAGACAAGGCTCTGGCGGCAAGGCGTCGCGCAAGTTCGATCTTGAAGGCATTGTTTCCGCTGGGAGAGGCCTCCCGCAAAGCGATGCCGGCGGCATGATCAAAAAGGTCCTTGGACGGCATTTGTCCGATCATCGCTGCTTCCGCCTCTCTCGAACGCCACGGTTTGGCGGCAACGGCGCCGAGGGTCAGGCGAGCCTCTAGAATGCGACCATCCTCAATCATCATGGCGGCGGCTGCCGAAACCACGGCAAAGGCATAGGAGGTACGCTCGCGAAGCTTCAGATAACGGCTATGCGCTGCAAATCGTGATGCGTCTGCCGGGATGCGGATTGCCGTAACCAGTTCGCCTTCTTCGAGTGCGTTTTCCTTGCCCGGTTGATCTCCCGGCAGAAGGTGAAAGCTTTCTATCGGTATCTCGCGGGAGCCTCCCTTGCCAGTTACCTCGACCACCGCGTCAAGCGCCGCAAGCGGGACGCAGAAATCGGAAGGATGGGTGGCGATGCAGTGATCGCTCCAGCCAAGGACCGCGTGTAGGCGATTGAGACCTTGGCGTGCATCGCAGCCAGAGCCAGCATTTCGTCGGTTACAGGCGCTGGCCACATCCTGATAGTAGGAGCAGCGTGTCTTCTGGAGAAGGTTTCCGCCCGCCGTTGCGGCATTGCGCAACTGAGCTGAGGCGCCGGATAGCAAAGCCTCTGCAACCATGGGAAACGTTTTGGCGAAGTGCGTTTCGTAAGCCAGGTCTGAATTGCGCACGAGCGATCCAATGCGCACACTGCCATCCGATAGCCAATTGATGCGCTTCAACTCCTCAAGGCGGGTGATGTCGACGAGCGTAGCCGGTTCTGCAACGCCCATCTTCATTAGATCCACAAGGTTTGTGCCACCCGCCAGAATACGCGCGCCGGGCTTTGCACCGGCGGCAACAGCTTCATCGACTGAGGATGCTCGGACATAGTCGAACAGGTTCATGCCGCATCCCTTTCCTTGGAGGTTGTTGCATCTTTTTCGATCGCGACAAGAACGGCTTCCGTGATGCCCTTATAGGCACCGCATCGACAGATATTGCCGCTCATCAGTTCTCGAACCCGCTCTGGATCACCCGCAGCTTGCCCTTCGGCGATCAGGCCGACGGCACTCATGATCTGCCCCGGCGTGCAATAACCGCACTGCAGGCCATCACACTCAAGAAACGCTGCCTGAACCGGATGAAGTTCATCGCCTGTTGCCAGGCCTTCAATCGTCGTGACGTGAGCCCCATCGACGGTCATTGCGAGCGTAAGACAGGAATTGATCCGGCGACCGTCCACGAGAACGGTACAGGCGCCGCACTGCCCTCGGTCGCAACCCTTCTTGGTTCCGGTCAGTTGCAGGCGTTCACGCAGAAGATCGAGCAGCGTCACGCGTGGATCTTCAAGAACAATCGTTCTTGCGTCTCCATTTATGGTAAGGCTGATGGAGAGTGACATGCGTACCCCATTCAGAAAGAGTGATGTTGAGATTTGAACCGCGATTGATGGTATGTCCGGCAGTTTGAATTTTTGAATTGCCATCGTGGCCGAAAAAGCAGTGCGTCAGCTTCTGCTTTACAAACTCAATATACGGAGGCACCCTCCGTTTAGAAAGAGGCTTAAGTCAGAAATTGGAAATGGTCCCTGAAGCGAAGAAGACAAGACGCAAACCGCGAGCAGACTCGGTGCGTAACCGTGAAATTCTGCTCAAGGCCGCGACGGAAATTTTCAGCGCAGGGGGACCGCAGGCCAGCCTTGAAGCGGTGGCGAAAAAAGCGGGCGTGGGGATAGGTACGCTTTATCGGCACTTCCCGTCACGGGAAGAACTCTTTGAGGCAGTTTACCGCCATGAGGTTGACCAGCTATGCGATCTGGCCTTGACTTTGGGTCATGAGACTGACGCCCTCGCGGCGCTCAGGCAATGGCTTCAGGCCAATGTGAGGCTTGTTGCTACAAAAAAAGGGATGATGCAGACCCTACAATTGGCGGTCTACGGCAACCCCCAACTCAAGGCTTCCTCGACAGCGCGCATGGTGGAAGCACTCGATATGTTGCTCAAACGTGCAATAGCCGAGGGAAGTCTACGAAACGATATCTCAGCGGAGGATCTGCTGCGGACGCTGATCGGGATCTATTACGCGCAACCCGAGGAAAATTGGCAAGCCAAGGCGCTGAAGTTGCTTGACATCTTTCTGGATGGGCTAAGAGCCAAGGCGTGAATAGGCGCCGAGAATGAAACGCTCGGCATCGAACAGATAGTCGCGCAGTATATCTGCTGCCTTAGCTGTCTGACCCGCTTCCAGTTCTGACAGTATCAGCAGGTTCTTGTCCACGTAGCGCGCGTGAAGGTATTCTGGATCGCGCAGCAGGCCGAAGACAAGTCGAAGTTCCAGAGCTATCTGTGCAAAAAACGCATTGAGACGAGGACTGTCCGCCAGCTCGACTACGGCCGCATGATAGGCGATATCGGCGGTTCCGGCCTGCAGCCATTCGCCCGCGTCCCGGTAGCGAACGGCTTCCTCGACTGCGGCCCGCATTTTCGCGACCCCCGGATGCCTGGGGTGAGCGTTGGCTATAGCCTGACATTCGATCATGCGTCGAACATTGTAGATATCAACGATGCTGGCCATGCTTGGAGTGCTGACGAACACCCCCCGATTGGCTTCGTGGCGAAGCAGGCCTTCCTTCGTCAAGAGGCGAAACACCTCTCGCAACGTATTGCGCGAAATGCCCAGTTCATCACACAGAGCAATTTCCGAGAGATGGCTGCCCGCTGTCAAACAGCCCGAAATGACACGTTCCCGAATTTTGCCAGCAATGCGTTCAGCCAGGGTTTGGACTGGCTCGCTCGCCTGTCCCGACTTGTCTGTCGGCATCGCCTTCTTCATGCGTCAGTTATTCCATCGGTGATAGTAAAGATGCGGATCGATAGCATCAAGCCTTGGCGCCGTCACGTGTAATTCAGCTTCGCATTTCCGCCGTAGCCAATGCATGGTAGGCAGATAGCCATTGGATCACGACGAGGGCGAACGGATGGTTCGACTTTTCCAAAAGACCTACGACCGGATGTTCGACCGCGTGATGAACCTGCTTCGAGATGGTGATCTGGCCGAAGTCTGGAGCTTCGATGACAGGCAAACTCGCCTTCAGATGGAGGTCGAGGCCAAAAGCCGCGGGATCGAGTTACGCGCACGTTCTGCCTACAAGCCGCTGGTGAATGCTTTTCTGGAAGAAATTGACCTGTCGGACGTGACCGCGGTCAGCGTCAGCTATCCCGTCTCGTCGTTCGCGGATGCGAAACGGTTTCGTCTCGAGGCATATCCCCTGGCGGCCCTTGTTGGATCTCGATCCCTTGAGTTGCGACCGAAGGCGGTCGGTGAGGATCTGTGCTACGATGTTGAACTTTCCGTCGGGAACGACGTCCATACCCGCGCGATCTATGCGCCAAACCGCGTTTACCGCGACCTGACGGGACAGCAGGTCTTGGCGCCGACTGGCTGGCTCAGAGTGCCAGCGCGAGGCCTCGATCAACGGATAGAGACGGATTTCGAGGAGATCTACAAGGATGCGATGGCGGTCATCGCCGCCCATGCATGGAGAAGCGAGGGGCCGTTTTTCGAGGAGTTGAACTTCTCCGTCCAACTCCCGCAGATGGATGAGCCACTGCCGTCCCTGGATGAAACCATGAGCCTGCGTGAAGCGCTACATGAGGATCTGTATTTCTCTGCCCTCGAATATTTCACGCTGAAGTCCGGCAAGATGCTCGGTGATCGCAATGTCAGGCCGGGACAGATCGTGCCCGAAATTATCTTCGCAACCGGGTGCCCCGAGCTCTCGATAGAACTCCGGCCCTATGATCGGCGCGCGCGAATAGGCGAGGCCCAGCCTCTTGACGAAGCGCAGCAGGCGCTTGGCGAGGCGCAGATCGTGACCGAACTCAATAGCCTGCCAGGAGAAACACTCACTTGCGAGACGGTTGTGGGTCGCCTGGTTCATGCGCGCTATCTGAAGGGGACAGACGCGCCTATCCTGATCAGCGGCGGGCAACATGCGAATGAGACATCCGGAATAGTGGGGGCGCTGCGTGCGGCTCGCATTCTATCAACCTCGTCTGCCGCCCATTTCACCGTCATTCCTTGCGAGAATCCTGACGGTCATGCCTTGCAAGGACGGTTGTCTGCTGGAAACCCTTCTCATATGAGCCATGCCGCACGTTACACTGCGCTCGGAGACGATCTGGAATATCGCAATGGGTCTGATGACGCGCTCATCTTCGAAAAGCGCTTGCGAATACAGGCCCAGGGACAAACAGGCGCTAGGCTGCACATTAATCTGCACGGATACCCCGCACACGAATGGACCAGACCTTTGACCGGTTATGTGCCGCGTGGCTTCCCGGCGTGGATGATCCCGAAGGGGTTCTTTCTCATCCTGCGGCATCATGAGAAAGCAATGGTTGAAGCGATGGCGTTGCTGGATAGAGTGACGCGCCGGTTGGCGAGCCAGAAAGAATTGATGGATATGAACGGTCGCCAGCGCGCACTCTTCGAAATGCATGCCGGACCGAACGGCTTTACGCTTGTGAACGGGTTTCCGTGCATGATCACAGTCAGCGATCAGGGTCTTTTCCCCGTGACCTTGATCACGGAATATCCGGATGAGACGCTCTATGGCACGCCATTTATTGCCGCGCATACAGTGCAAATGGAAACCGTTCTCGCAGCGTATCAGTCCTGGCAGGAAATTCGAAGGTCTGCATCAACGTAAGATGATTGCGCGGAAGTCATTGACGTTCGTTCCGGTCGGTCCAGTGACGAACAAGTCGCCAATTGCTTCGAAGGCTGGATAGCTGTCATTCCGACTCAGGAGTTCCCGGGCATCGATACCAGCTTCGCGCATGCGCTGCACGGTTGTGCCGTCAACAAAGGCGCCGGCATTACTCTCCGATCCGTCAATGCCGTCGGTATCCGCAGCGATCAGGCTTGCCTCCAAATCCTGAAGCCCCAAGGCGGCGGCCAGTGCAAATTCCCCATTGCGCCCACCACGCCCTCCCTGTCCCCGGATCGTCACCGTTGTCTCGCCACCTGAAATCAGAACGCAAGGCCTGCTGAATGGTCTACCACGCTGATAGATCTCGCGCGCAAGCGCTGCATGAACGTTCGCGACGTCCCGTGCTTCGCCTTCGATGGAATCCGACAGAATGTGGGGCGTGATGCCGGCTTGCGAGGCCGTCAAAGCTGCGGCTTCCAGCGAGAGACGTGCCGACGCGATGATGCTGATGGAATTGCGCGCAAACTTCGGGTCGGCCGGAAGAGGAGCATCCGCACCTGCCGACTGGAGATGTGCCATCATCCGCGGGGACAGTGAAATTGCGTATTGCTCGATGATCGCTAGTGCGTCTGCTCGCCTGGTGGAGTCGGGAACGGTTGGGCCGGAGCCGACAAAGGCCGGATTGTCACCGGGTATGTCGGACACGATGAGACTTGCGACCCGCGCCTTTGTTGCTGCCGCCAGCCGACCGCCCTTGATGCCGGAGAAATGCTTGCGTACCGTGTTCATTGCCGATATCGGCGCGCCAGACGCGAGGAGAGACTCGTTCAACGCAATCTCGTCATCCAGCGTCAGCCCGTTGGGCGGGCAGGGCAGGAGCGCAGAAGCGCCGCCGCATATTAGCGCTATGACGAGATCTTCTTCGTTAAGATTACTGATGGTGTCGAAGAGGCGTTGGGTCGCATCCAACCCTGCTGCATCTGGAACAGGATGGGCAGCCTCGACAACATCGATGAAGCGGGTGCTGCATCCATAGCCGTAGCGGGTCACGACGACGCCGGTCAAAGGTTTCGGCCAGAGCTCTTCCAGTGCTGCGGCCATCTGGGCGGCCCCTTTGCCTGCTCCGATCACCACCGTTCTTCCGGAGGTTTGCGGCTCAGGGAGATGACGCGCTAAAGCGCTCTTGGGATCTGCAGCGCTAACCGCTGCCCGAAACATTGCCGCCAATAACGTCCGGTCATGCATGCCAAGCTCCCCACAATGCGTGGCAATCAGCCTACAGTCCAGCCATCAACTGTCAATCCGCAAGGTTGCTCGGCTTGATTGAATTAGTAATATTTCACATTTTCGGGAACAGCGCGGCGATTTTCGCATTCTGTCATTCGAGTTCACGACAGGAGAGCGGCCTTGAAAACCTTAGCGAATCTTGCGCTCAATTTGACGCTCGCGGTTGTTCCGTTCGGCATTGCGATCGCCATTGCGGATGAAGCCCTGAAGGAAAACCAGCCCGTTTCGAGCCTCGATATGAGTGCGCCAGAGTTGTGGACAACGCAGCCGGTAGCAGTGAATGACACGTCCCGTTTTGAACGAGTGCCAGGCGTTCAGTATGCTGAGGTGAAGTCGGTGGAAGACCCTGCAAAGCTGATTGCAGGGTCCCGCGCGCTTCCGGCCCAATCGGATATTTTTCAGGAAGCGGTCGCAGCTTCAAAGATCGACATTGCGGGCATTGACGCCTGCAGCAATCGCTATCGATCCTATCGATTGGAGGACAATACCTATCAGCCATTTGATGGCGGCCCTCGCAGATTGTGCGCCCTACGAAATGATGGATCTGAAACGGCCAACGTGTCCGACACGCAGCTATACGCATCCGGTGCTGTCATGGACGACTCGAGGGATCCGGTAACCGCCTCAACTACACATGCAGAATGGTGCTCTGCCCGCTACCGGTCTTACGACGTTTCAACGAACAGCTATCAGCCATTTTCGGGCGGACGGCGAACCTGCGTGTCGCCCTACAATTGAGGTAACAATGCCCCGCAAATTCGTTTCAGCAATGGCCCGCTCGGACCGTCGCAATACGATTGATGTTGTCGGCAGACAGATTGCTCGACATCTCGTCTTGAAGTTGTTTAATCAGTGCGGCGCGTGCTGTATCCATGTGTTCCGCTGCAGTTTGTGATCCCAGCGTATGCGCGATCGATACAGCGTAACCTATCATGTTGATCAGCGCGAAGAATTCATCGCGACGTTCGTTGTTTTCGAAATTCATGGAAACCACGTTCATTGAGCTTGCCTCGTTCCAACTGTTGGAACCATTGCATAGCTTTGCGTTGCAGGCGCGTTGCAAAAGCGTTGCACACGTCGGGCGCGTTTCTTCAGTGATGAAATAAAGCTTTAATTGCTCATATTTCTCCGTAGAGGCGCCGCCATGTTGGCGTGGTATGGAAAGTCCATTCAGGCGGGGCCCTGCGATCGTCTTCGCAAAGCTGAAGCTCTTGGATGAGCATCAGGGCATCCTCTCGCTTCTGATCGACAGAGCAGTCGGTAAGCATTTCACGAATACGGTCCATCGAAAAAGAGCTTGCCTGTGCAATGCGTTTCCAGGTGCGCTCCTTAAAGAAGAGTGCGCGTGATGCCGAAGCCAGAGCGTCTCTCTCATGCTCATCGATGAAAGATCGCTCAAGCGCCTTGCCAAGCGTTGCGTCAATATTGACGAGCGGAATGGTAAGGGGTGGATAGTTCAGCTCGGCGGGGCCGTGCAGTAGCGCCACATCGCCATCATCAAAACGCAGGCCCTCCTGGTAATCCTCAAAGATCCGGCCAATGCCCTTCATGCCGAAGGCCGCGCATTCGCAAGCTCTAAGTGCTCCCATGCTCGCAGCACCCAATACCGTGCAACCGCAACTGAGTGCGTAGAGAATTTCCTTGTGCCACACTGGCGCGACATATTCGAAATAGCCATCAACGATGCCGATGACGGTGGCGCCGGCGGAAACGGCGTCCATGACATCTCCCTGCTTTGCAGGAGGTGCAATGATAATATTGGTACCATTGCCAGTTTGCTCGGCTGCGTCGGGAAGCGTGGGCCCTACAAAGACGATCTTCATTGCAGAGCCTTCGACAGAGCCCGCGCGCCATAGCGGGTTCGCCGCTCGCCTTCCGGGTTTTCGAGATCCGGCGCCACAACTTTAACGACTGATACTGGTAACCAGCCAGGGGTCAGATCGACGGCATAGAGTTTTCTCTGGCCTGATTTCTGCAATGCCGAAAGAACAAGATCGAGCGCCTGTTCCGGAGAGTGTGCATCGGTGAGCCCGGAATCCGATAAAGTTGCTTTGCACTGGCTCTCGAATGCGAGTTTATGGTCATCTGAGAGCGGACGCTGATACAATTCCGGAAAGAGATCGTCTCGAGCGCCAGCGATGAATGTCATTCGAGACTGTGCCGCCTCTGTAACGGCGCGTATCGCTGCAGCCTCCAGCGATAGTCCTGCACCTGCGCCGAGCGTGACATCGACATGTCGCAAGCCTCTGCCGTCAAGCTGTTGTGGTCCGAGCATGGCGCACGCGACAGGGATTCCTGTATCGTTCGTAATATCGAAAAGGGCGATCTGCATCTGCGCCTGTTGAATACGCCGGAGCAGGCCAACCATTTCTGGGCCGCCTGTGTCAGGATCGATGCGCTCTTCAAAGCGCATGGGAGAACGAGTCACTTCCCACAGGGTCAGTGCATCGCGCTCTACGCGTTCCAGCAATCCGTGCAGTATTGCTTCTGTCTGGGTGTTTCCGGATGCCAATCCGTCTGAACTTTGCCAATAACGAGGCCGCAGAATCGTTCGGTCCATGGTGACCGCCTGATGGGGCAGGCAGACTTGCGTTCCCATCAAGAGATCTTTGGCCAATGCCCAGTCGATGATCTCATCGTCTTTAAGTACGTTGGCCCCCGGCGCGAGGAGGCAGTCCAGGCAATCGAAGTTCCGCCCGATCCGGCGAAGATCTGCTGGAGAAGCGCGCATTGTTTCGCAAGCAGCCTGGGAAGCGATTGATCTTTCAATCGCTTCCATGACTGCAGAGATTTTGGCGCTGCCGTCGTCGAGGCCCTTTCCATTCGCAATTACGATGGACTTGGCGTTGGGCGTGAACGCGCACCAAACTGGAATCCCGATGCGATCGAGATCCGTCTGACGTGCGACACGCGTAATTCCAAGTCTGGAAAGAAAAGCGGCTACTTTTCCATAAGTCTCCGCAGCAGAACAGGTACGAAGAAGCAAGTCCTTCTTAGCTTTCGTGGAAGCTCGAAGCGATGGATGAAGAGGACTCAAGCGCAATCGCAGCCTTGACACCCTTGGTCACGACTGCACCTGATTGCGCAAGCGTAATCAAAGATGCAAGCTCGCCGGTTGGCTGACCGGTGACCGGCACAACCGTCCCAGCCTCGAGATCCGCTGCATATAGCTGGCTCTCACCCACGATGCTCAGAATAACCAATTTTGCCATGCTTTTCTCCTTTAAAAACCGGCTTTAATAAGCCCTTCACGATACATTTCTGTCTGCCACTTCTCCTTGTGTGGCAGCACTGCAACCCAGCGTTCCAAATCAAAATCCGGGTTGTTTCTGAGAACACGCAGCCTGTAAGTTCGAGCCTTACCGGTATCGCCTAGCATGGCCCAGCAGGCCGCTGCCAGCCGATCTGCCGGTTTGCTGTCTCGCATGCGTCCGATAAAATCAAGCGCTTTGCCGAACTCCCCTAGAAAATAGCATGCGCCCGCGGCCGCCCAGAAATAGGGATCCGGGGGCAAGGGGTTCAGTTCGATCGAACTCAAGACTTTGCGGAGTGCATCTGCCGGTTTGCTGGCATGTACCAAGCTATCCGCATGACTGAAGAGTACATCTGCATAATGCGGGCTTAAGGTTTCGGCCTTTTCAAGTGCCTCAAGACTTTCATCGATCCGTCCCATGAACAAGTGACTGACACCGACTTCCTTGAAGGCTCCTGCCGACTGGTCGTTGTTGCTGACAGCTTGATCGGCAAGCCTAACTGCCTGTTGCAACAGTTCCTGATCGCCGCGTGCTGTCAGTATCCATTCCATGCTGAAGGTCCGCGAAAGGCCAGCAAGCGACGAAGCAAAGTTCCGATCAATCTCAAGCGAGGCTTTGAAGTGTCTTCTTGCGCGCCTTATGGACGGCAGAGACATGTGCGATAGATCCTGTAATCCCCGAAGAAAGGAAACGTAGGCTTCGGGCTGGTTGCTGACGTCCAAAGCCATGGTCTGTGTCGAATGCAACTGTCTGACAAGAGACGTCTGGACTGCATCGGTTATGGTTTGTCGCTGACCCGCTATTTCGCCGGGATCAAGCTTGAAACGCGTCGCCCAGATAATTTCATCTGTCGGCAGGAATACGAGTTGAACGAACAGAGCATCCTCGGTTCGCTGCGTATCCAAGACGTAAGTTATCTTATGGCGTTCGAGAATGGCCGCCTTGTCGCGTGAACTCCGAATTCGTTCGGACGTGTAGGGTGCCACGACAGAAACCGCCCTGCTGGCACATAGCCCGATTGTCAGATCTTCGATCAGCGCGTTAGCGACTGAACCTGCCTTTTGTGCGCTGACTGCCGTATCCGGCGGAAGGAGTGCTATCCGCGGCACTAGCCAGAGATCACCGGACGGCGGAGGTGCCATGAACTTTTGTGCTTCGGACGGCTGTGCCGCAACGCGTTGCTGCTCCTGTCCCTCTGTTACAGAGATACGTCGGCGAATCTCCTCGTCGCCCGGATCGTGTTCCAACAACAGGACTGCCGCACGCCTAAGATCCGAGCGTGCTATTTTTTCAGGGTTATCGGCCGCCTTCAGGAATTGCTGGCGCAGAAAAGCAACGTGACGCTGTCTGACATCTTTCACCCAGATGGAAAGTTGCGCAGACGTGCGGCCTTCCATGGGCAGGAACACCTTGGCGACGGCATCGCTGCAAAGATTGAGATTGTCGGCAGAGATTTCGGCTGTTTCGAATTCCAGGTCACAAGTCAGAGCTTGATGATTCAGCGTAAGGTAGGCGCCGTCCGCTTCAATCACGGGCGCCCTGTTCTCGCCAATTGCTTGAGACAATCTGCGCAGGGCGGAGCGAAGATTTGTTGAAGCGGCATCGGGATTGCCCGACCATATGAGCTGCGCAGCGCTCCTGCGCGCAACCTGTGTTTCTGACGAGTACAAGTATGCAAGCAAAACCAGAGACAGGTAAGGCGCGGCAATTGTCTGCCCCGCCTCATCCCGCAATTGGCAGCCGCCCAGAGTGGTCAGCCGTAAGGACATATTGCACTCAATGCGAAGCGAATGTCAGATCGCTCACATCTGCAAGTACAGACTGTTCTTTGGAAAGACTACGAACAAGCCCCAGAATGGACTGGCGAACACGCTTGTCTTCAATGGCTGCAAAAGCGGCAGCAAGCGCAACGCATTCTTTGGAATTCATGAAATCAGCTGAGGATTCCTGCTTGCCATCGTCTTCCATGGCGCCCGGACTTCCTTCAAAGAAGAAAGGGATCGGAACATTCAGTATTTCTGCAATATGCTGGAGCCGACTTGCACCGACGCGATTTGCACCCTTTTCGTATTTCTGAACTTGCTGAAACGTAATGCCGAGACTATCGCCCAGCTTTTCTTGACTCATCCCCAACATAGTGCGGCGAAGACGAATACGAGAGCCGACATGAACATCTATCGGATTTGGAGTTTTCTTTACCATTTTAGATCCGGAAAAACATCTACCTGTACGTACATTGCGCTTATTTTGTTCCTGACGCAACTATTTTCCGTTGACTGGGAATTAGATTCTCGATCTCCTGTTGCATTCTTGCGCGAAATTGATGGAATGCGACTTGGCATTAACTTGTCAATGGAGAGGTTGTGGATCGGCTCAGGTTAGTAGTGCTTGAATGGATCCGGTAACGGGATTTATGCCGCGCATCGCCAGTATGTTCTAGCGTGGGCGCAAATGCAGAACCGGGTGTTCGCTGTTTTTGAAAAGTAGTTTCCTCCATTCGGCTGATTCTTTTGGAGCATTTAGATTAGCTAGGTGCGACGGTCGCGACGATGCGCGTCGTTCAAGTCGCTATGAATGATTTATGATTCATTAACCAGTTGCAGCACAAGAAATGTGTTAAAGACTCAGGTGAATTCATGTTGAACCGACCCCTATTCCGCCGTGCGGACGACCTGGACGATTTCGTCGATCTCAGTTCCGTCCCTCGCCATCGCTTTATCCACAATAATGCCTTCATTGCGCGGCTCCGAAAGGCTGTCGATTTTGATTACGTCATGGTCAGCGGTCTGGATATCGAGGGCTTTCACTTTGGGACCGCACAATCAATTGATACTGATTTTCCGCCGGCATTTCTGGAAGCCTATTACGAAGACAAGTTCTACCTGACTGATCCTTTTGTCATCGCCTGCAAAAAAGCACATCGCGTTGTTCTAGAGTCAGAGGTGGTCAGGGGTGCACTTCCGAACGGGCGTCTTGCCTATTTGCTTGAGACCTTCAATGTCAGAAACAGGACAGTCTTCCCCATTCGCAGAGGCGATCTTGTCTATGGGTCGGTGGGTTTTACGCGTTCGGTCCCATTTGACGCTGACGAGATTGCCTTTCTCCATGCTATTGCGCAGGCCACGCACCACGAAATTACCGGTCCATTGATGCGAAAGTTCGCAGCGATTGAACTCAAGCTTTCCCAAGGGGAAGTGACTTGTCTTCGATTGGCGTCCGGCGGTCTGACAAGCGAGCAGATAGCAAGTGAAAGCGGATACCAGGCGGATACCGTTAATACTTACATCAAAAATGCAACGAAAAAGGTCGGAGCCACAAATCGGACGCAAGCCATCGCCGAGGCAATTCGTAGAGGTTTGATTGACTGATACGCCTCCCCAGTGACGGTGACTCCTTTTGCTTTTCAAACGGCGGTGAATCTGAATCTCTGGAGCAAACCGGAGGTGAGAGCGGCGGTGCAAATTAGTCCACGGTAGCGGCGGGATAGTCCCGCCTCGGGCGGCGTAAAAGTCGGCCACCTATTTTCCTTCTGTGACGCATGCAGGAGGGCTGGGGATTTATACCGTGGAACTTTATCTGAGGGTTCGTTTGGCTTGTTCTGAAGGAATGAGCCGGCGTCAGGCTGCAAAGCATTTCAACATTTCGCGCGACAGCGTTTCCAAGATGCTGTCCTATTCGACGCCACCCGGCTATCAGCGGCAATCACCGATCCGGCGGCCCAAGCTTGATGCGTTTGTTTCGACGATCGATCACTGGCTTGATGAGGACGTGAAGCTGCCGCGCAAGCAGCGCCATACGGCCAAGCGTGTGTTCGACCGGCTACGTGACGAGTGCGGGTTCACGGGCGGTTACACGATCATCAAGGACTATATGCGTGAGCGGGATCAGCGTCGCCAGGAGGTGTTTGTGCCATTGGCTCATCCACCAGGCCATGCGCAGGCCGATTTCGGCGAAGCGATGGTGGTGATTGGCGGCGTGGAGCAGAAGGCGCATTTCTTCGTGCTCGATCTGCCTCATAGCGACGGCTGCTACGTGCGGGCCTACCCTGCAGCCGTGGCAGAGGCCTGGATCGACGGCCACGTCCATGCATTCGCCTTCTTCGGGGCCGTGCCGCAATCGATCGTCTACGACAATGACCGCTGCCTTGTTGCGAAGATCCTGCCCGATGGCGCCCGCAAGCGGGCAACACTGTTCAGCGGGTTTCTGTCCCACTACCTGATCCGGGATCGTTACGGGCGGCCAGGCAAGGGCAACGACAAGGGAAACGTCGAGGGGCTCGTTGGCTATAGCAGGCGCAACTTCATGGTTCCGATCCCGCAGTTTCCGACATGGGAAGCGTTCAATACCTTTCTGGAAGAGCAGTGCCGCAAACGCCAGCGCGACCGGCTGCGCGGCGAGAGCGAGACGATCGGAGAACGGCTGCAGCGTGATCTGGCCGCCATGCGCCCCTTGCCGGCGTCGCCGTTTGATGCCTGCGACCAGGCGAGTGCGAAAGTCACGGCCCAGTCGTTCGTTCGCTACAAGACCAACGACTATTCCGTCCCGGTCGCCTACGGCCATCAGGATGTTTGGGTCCGCGGCTATGTCGATGCAGTGGTGATCGGCTGCCACGGCGAGGTCATTGCTCGCCATCCGCGGTGCTGGGAGCGCGAAGACGTCATCTTCGACCCTGTTCATTATCTGCCGCTGATCGAGCAGAAGATCAATTCGCTGGATCAGGCGGCCCCTCTCCAGGGTTGGGACCTGCCAGAGGAATTCGCCACGCTGCGCCGTCTGATGGAGGGCCGCATGGCCAAGCATGGCCGGCGTGAGTATGTTCAGGTCCTGCGCCTGCTGGAGAGCTTTGAGCTTGCCGACCTTCACGCGGCGGTGAAGCAGGGCCTCCAACTCGGAGCCATCGGCTTTGACGCCGTCAAGCATCTGATCCTGTGCCGGGTGGAACGCCGGCCGCCGCGACTGAACCTGTCCATCTATCCCTACCTGCCGAGGGCGACGGTCGAGACGACCTCGGCGAAGGCCTACATGCGCCTCCTGTCGTCGGATGCGGGAGAAGCGGCATGAGCACCGAAGCGCCGGAGATCCTTCTCGCACACTATCTCAAGACCCTGAAGCTGCCGACATTCCAGCGTGAGTATCAGAAGCTGGCCCGGCTGTGCGCCACCGAAGGCGTCGATCATGTCGGATACCTATTCCGGCTTGCCGAGCGGGAGATGATCGAACGGGATCGCCGTAAGGTCGAACGCCGCATCAAGGCGGCCAAGTTCCCGGTCGTCAAAAGCCTCGACAGTTTCGACTTCGCAGCCATCCCCAAGCTCAACAAGATGCAGGTGCTGGAACTGGCGCGTTGCGAGTGGATCGAGCGGCGGGAGAATGTCATCGCCCTCGGGCCAAGCGGTACAGGTAAGACCCATGCGGCGCTCGGCCTCGGCCTGGCCGCATGCCAGAAGGGTCTATCCGTCGGCTTCACCACCGCCGCCGCGCTGGTCAGCGAGATGATGGAGGCCCGTGACGAGCGGCGACTGCTACGGCTCCAGAAACAGATGTCCGCCTACCAGCTTCTCATCATCGATGAACTGGGCTTTGTGCCGCTTTCCAAAACCGGCGCAGAGTTGCTCTTCGAGTTGATCTCGCAACGCTATGAACGCGGCGCCACTCTGATCACCAGCAATCTTCCGTTTGACGAATGGACCGAGACCTTGGGGTCGGAGCGTCTCACCGGCGCTCTGCTCGACCGTATCACCCACCATGTCAGCATCCTCGAGATGAACGGCGACAGCTATCGTCTCGCCCAAAGCCGCGCCCGAAAGGCCGGCTGAGACCTCTCAAAAAATCGCCGCGCGCGCATGAGACCCCCGCTCGGGCTACGCCCTCCCGCGGGTCTCATGCGCGCGCCAAGGTGGCCGACTTTTGCGCCGCCAAGTGGCCGGTTTTTACTCCGCCGTTGACAGCATGCTCGGCCATGGGCAGTCGGCGCTTCGTCATGAAAGAAGAAGCTCATGATTTGCAGAAAACAGGAATCCCTCCTGCAACCGGATTTGCTCCAGGTACAGTCTCCACGGGTTCACAAAGGAGAGTGGTCACGCCGCAACATCGCACACCGCTATCGCAGACCGTGAAATTTACAGTGCCGTCATGGCTCTACATGCCACAACGCCATCCACGCTTCGCTAAATTGACGATGCCGTCCGCCCCGCACTCACGCATACGAATGTATACAAATATTCATGCACCAAAATGTTCTAGCGGCTAATAACAATGAGAGGTCCGATGTGAGTTACCCGCACGCCAAGCGCCGTCGTGACAAAGGCGAGTGCGCTATCGGTATCTGCAATCTTGATCGTGCCGCTGACACGGCGATTGGCGAGCGCGGAATCTGCAACAACGATCTTACCTTTCAGATGACGGTTCATTTCCTCAATCACATAGGAAAGTGGCGCGTTATCCAAAGCGATCTGGCCTCTACGCCAAGCCAGCGCAAGATTGCCATCGATCGGTGAAATCACGCGCTCCTGTTTTTCATAATGATAGGCGACCTGCTGGTCTTTGTTGACATAGACGGGGTTTACGCCTTGCGCATCGAACTCGACCTGTACCGAATGTTCCGTAACGGTCACTTCTGTGTCGGCATCGCCGTAGCGCACATCGAACGCCGTGCCGAGCGCAGTGACGCGGGTTAAGCCCGCCATGACCGTGAACGGTCTGTCGGCTACCGGGGCTACCTGGAAGAAGGCCTGGCCGCGAAGCAGGCGGATATTGCGGCGCTTTTCAGTGAAATCTACGGCAATAGCGGATGAGGCGTTGAGCTGAACCTCTGAGCCGTCTTCCAAAGTCACAAGCGGCATTTCGTCTGTACCGGCAATGACATCGGCTTGCAGGCGTATCGGACCATCAAGTGCGAAGAACAGGCCGGTGGCAATTGCAAGCGCAGCGAGGGTCAGCGAAACCGGTTTTGTCCGGTTCTGTGGCTTCACCTTGATGTTTTTAAGCGCTGGGTCAGCCTCAATGACGCGGCTGGCATCGCCCAGCAGGCGCTCCGCCGCGCTGTAAGTTCGACAGTTCTCGGGGTCGCGCGCGAGCCATTTTTCGAAATGAGCGCGTTCCGTCGGCGACTGGTTTGGGTCGCTATTGCGCAAAAGCCAATCAGCCGCTTCGCGGTTGCGCTTTTTCTGACTGTCACTCGTTGCCTTGATTGGCATGGCTCACTCCAGAGGTATCCATTAACCTCTAGACGATTGACATCTGGGGTTTGGGACTACCCGTGTTGAGATGCAGAATTTAGAGCATACGGTCAAGGCAATGGGCGAGAGCGCGGCGCAAATGCCGGTCTACCATATTGCGAGAGATATTGAGTCTGAGACTGATCTGGTCTGGCGTAAAATGGTGCAGACGGTGGAGAATGAAGACAACACGACGCCGTTCAGGCAGCTCCTCAATTGCCTCGCGCAGTTGCGCAAGCCGTGCTTCCACCTCCAGCGTATAATCCGGCGCGTTGCAGTTGCTTGCCATGGAAAGAGCTTCGCGCTCCGAACCGGAAAAGAGCCGAGCTTCCTTGGCTTCGCGGCGCTGCCTATCAATGCCGAGGTTGATGGCGGCCCGGCAGAGAAAAGCCTTGATCGAGCGTTTGTTGCGAAGAATATCCGGTCGCGCGGCCAGCTTCAGGTAAAGGTCATGCACCACATCACGCGCGGTGGCACTTGGATGCCCGCGCCGCCGAACTGCACTGGTCATATCGGCGTAATGGGCTTCCATGGCGCGATTCAGCAATTCGTTGCTGTCAACGCTGTCCAAAATGCGTGCTGCAGGTGAAGAGCTCGACATTGTCACACTATTCCCAAACCAGATATGGAGTTCCGCACACGCCTGAACTCCCCTGGCAACTGGCTATCGAATCTCAAAAAAACGTTCAAGAGCAATAGCTTATAAAAATGAATGTGCGCTGACTTATCGCGAAGAAAAACAAGACTGAAAAACTCATCTTTGTGTTTGATTTCTTTGTTTGAATTCCGCTCAGGACGGATGTGCCAGGTTGTAGGGCGCGCAATGATGCGTGCAAAAACAGTGGGCAGTGTGATATTTGGGTGACTCTGTTTTGCGCCCACAGTCCACCAAGCTCGCCGCCGAGCTGGCAGACGCTTTTCCTGGTTCCGTCCATTGGTCTTATCGAAAAAAGGCGGGATTTCACCCGTATTAGGCAGTGTCTAAAGCGGGATGCACATGGGGGTTCCGGTGACAGGATCCTGAAACACGACGCTCTTGACCTTGAAGACATCCTCGATGATGTCTGGAGATAGCACATCAAGCGGTGCGCCCGCCGCACTAATTTTCCCCGCCTTCAAGAGCACAAGATGTTGCGCATAGCGCGCTGCCTGATTGATGTCGTGCAGCACTGCGACGGCGGTTTTTCCACGCTTGGCAACCAGCATCGTGATCAATTTCATCAGTTCAATCTGATGTTCGAGATCGAGATAGGTGGTTGGCTCATCAAGCAAGAGGGTATCGCCCTGCTGCGCGAGCGTCATGGCAATCCATGCACGCTGCCGCTGACCACCCGAAAGCGTATCCAGCATGCGGTTGGCCAAATCCACCGTGCCTGTCAGCACCATGGCTTCGTCGCAAGCCTGTTGATCTTCCGCAGACCATCGGCTGAACAGCGATTGGTGCGGATAACGACCCTGCCGCACCAGGTCGGACACGGTCAATCCCTCCGGCGCCACGGGGCCTTGCAGAAGCACGCCAAACTTGCGCGCCATCTCCCGTGTAGAAAGCCGAGCTACATCACGCCCATCAAGCAAAATACTGCCCGTTGAGGGCTTCAGAAGGGCAGCGAAAGTGCGCAATATGGTCGATTTACCGCTGCCATTCGGGCCAAGCAGTGCCGTAAAACGCCTTGCCGGAATAGCGAGATTGAGGTTTTCCACGATAAGGCGATGACCGTAGGCAATATCCACGTCCTTGCTGGCTAACTTTGCTGAAGGCTGCATATCATTTGCCATGGCGATGTCCCCAAAGTAGATAAGCAAAGAAGGGCGCGCCGATAAGCCCGGTGACGATTCCTGCCGGGAGCTGTGCGGGCGGCACAATGACACGGCCAATCAGATCGGCTGCAACCACGAGGCCTGCCCCTACAAGGGCTGCAACGGGCAGAAGTCGTGAATGGGAGGCCCCGACCAGTCTGCGCGCGGCATGTGGCGCCACGAGCCCGACAAAGCCAATGTTGCCAGCAACCGCGATGACTGCACCGGAAAGCAGCGTGACCAGCAGAATCATCAAGCTGCGAACGAGATCAACCGGCTGGCCCAGGCTTCGCGCTCCGTGATCGCCAAATCGAATGAGATCCAGTTCGCGTGAAGCGAGAAAGGCCAGGATGAGCGGTATGATCAACCAAAGAGCAAGCATCCGAACCTTGACCATATTGGCATCGTAGACGCTGCCCGCCAGCCAGATCAGCGCCCGCTGCACATCGCCGATATCCCCGAAGGCGGAAAGGAATGTGGTGAAAGAAGTCGCCAGTGAGGAAAGGCCAATACCGATCAGGATAATACGCAGCGACGAGGTGCCGCTGCGCCAGGCAAGCGCATAGACGGCCAGCGCCATTGCCAAGGCGCCAGCAAAGCCCGCGACCTGCAAGAGCCCTACGGGTGGATCATTCATCAAAACAATCACGCCCATGGCTGCTGCTGCTGCCCCGCTGTTAATGCCCAGAACGCCCGGTTCGGCTAGTGGGTTACGCATGACAGCCAGTGTGATGGTGCCCGCGGTCGCCAGCGCCGCGCCCACCAGCGCTGCCAGCAGAACGCGGGGCAGGCGCAGATCCCACACAATCATTTCGCTTTGCATTTGCGCCTGCCCCGTTCGCGCCAGAACCCGATAGAGTTCATCCCAGCCCAACGGCACATCGCCAAAGGCGAGACTGGCTGCGACTAAAAGCGCGAGCGCGCCGATCAGGACGACAAGCAGCCGGATCATGCGTCTCCCCTTAGCCGGGTGCGCGCGAGATAGAGGAAAAACGGTGCGCCGATCAACGCGATTGTCACGCCAACTGGAAAGCTTTGGCTTCCAAAGACAAGCCGCCCCACCATATCGGCGACTATGACCAAAAGTGCCCCGGTCACTGCCGAAAATGGCACGACCCAGCGATAATCGACGCCGATGCACATCCGCACCAAATGCGGCACTAACAGACCGACAAAGCCGATGGGACCGGCCAAAGCCACTGCGCCTCCGGCAAGCAGAATGACCAGCGCAATCGATAACCCTCGCCAGAGAACGGGGCTCTGCCCGAGGGCGCGTGATGCATCCGCACCCAGACTGAGTGTGGTGAGATGGCGGCCAAATGGCAGCGCGGTGATTAGGCCGACAAGGATATAGGGCGTGACGGTTTTCACCTGCGCCATGCTCCGCCCCGTTACCGACCCTGCCGTCCACAAGCGGACTGCATCAAGTGTACCTTGATCGAAAATCAGCACAACGGTGGTCACCGAGGTCAGAAAGGTTGTGATGATCGCACCTGCAAGAACAAGGCGCAGCGGCGAATGTCCACCGGCACCGAGCGAACCCAGTGCATACACAATACCTGCTGCTGCGGCTGCGCCCACAAAGGCCAGCCAGACGTATAAATCGCCTATGCCAGTGCCATAGGCGGACATGACGGAAACGACCGCAAACGCCGCGCCGGAATTGATGCCGAGCAGGTCTGGCGAGGCGAGCGGATTGCTGCTGACGGCCTGCATGATGGCACCCGCAACGGCCAGTGCGCTTCCTGCAAGAAGTGCTGCAAGAACACGGGGCAGGCGAATGCCGGTGATCAGGATATGATCGCGCGAGCCATCGAAAGCGAATATGGCCGAGAGGATCTTGGCAGGTGGCATCGTAGCCGCGCCAAGCGCAACAGCACCCAGTGCAGCGGCTGAAAGCAGCAACGCAAGGCAGGCGAGCGCCAGCAGGCGACCGGCACCTGTCCCAGCAAGCGGGCCTGCCTTGAGGTCACTCATGGAGTGGCGAGGATGAAGCGCTCGACATCATCCAGAATGCGGTTTGCTGAACTGATCCCGTGGAAACTCTGCCATGGCCCCCGATCCACCCGGTAGGCGCGGCCCGCCTGCACCGCTGGCAGCAGCTGCCAAAGGGGATTTTCCGTAACCTGCTTTTCCAGTGCGTCATCGGGTCCGCTATCAAAGCCACTGGCGGATACGTAAAACAGCACATCTCCATCAAGATTGGCGAGTTCCTCCCAATCGGGCCGCTTGACGATGGTGTCATCCGTCACGGTTTCATAAGCGGTCCGCTTCACGCCAGCCTCATGCAGTATTGCGAAAGGTGCGTAAGCCTTGGGGCCATCAACGAAGACGACAAAACGATCAGGAGCCAACCGAACGGAGGATACAGTTAGCTTTTTGTCCTTCATGCGTTCGCGAACGCTCGCGACCCGGCGGTTGTAGGCATCCAGAGCATTCTTCGCGACACCTTCGCGCCCGGTGACCTCAGAAAGCCGCTCCAGATAGACCTTCCAATCCATGTGTTTGAACAGCACCGTTGGCGCAATTTTAGCAGCTTGTTCGTAAATCCGGGAATGAACTTCCGCTGACCCGATGATGAGATCGGGTTTGAGTGCGGCAACCCGCTCGAGGCTCGGCTCTTTTGGATTGCCGAGATCAACCATCTTTTGTGCCTTCACCACCTCCAGAACAGCGTCCTCAGTGATTGCCATATACGGCGTGGCGATAACCGGCGCATCCAGCTCGATCAGCATTCCAAGCGTTATCAACGGGTCCAGCGTTACGATGCGTTTGGGTGCTTCGGGAATGCAAAATGGCGGATTGTAGATCTCTTCAGTCAGCGCCTTTCCCGTACAGGCGGCCTGCGCCAGCGAACCGGTAAGCAGAAATGCGAAGAGACAGAGATAGAAGCGCAAGACAAACACCATTGATTGCCGGAAACTGAAAAACGGTTGCGGTGGCAAGCCCCGCAACCGAGTTGCTAAATCACGATTTTCAGCATCTTCTTATGCAGCGCCATTTACGGCACGGCTTCAGAATTTTGCTCGTACATTGAGGCCGACGGTACGGCGCTTGCCCGCCTGCCCATAAGGAAGGGAGTAATCAGGATCGATTTGCGTGAAATACTTTTCATCCGTCAGGTTCTCCGCAAATAGGGTAACCTGCCAGTTGTCCTTCTTGAACCCGACCTGCGAGTTCACGATAAAGCGCGAGTCGATCTTGTACATGCCGTTCGTGCCAAAGCGCGAGTTGTAATCGCTTGTGAATTTCGCATCTGCGCCCACGAAAATCCCGTTTTCAAATTCGTATCGTCCACCGAAGCCAAGGCTCCACTCCGGTGCTTCCGGGAAGGCCTTGCCGTTCTGCGATTCATTGAGTGCGGCTAGGTTGAACTCGATGAACTTGGTGTTCAGATAACCAATCGAGGCGAATGCGGTGAACTGATCGGTAACTTCCATGCTGGGCTCGATTTCAAAGCCCCAAGCACGCGAGTTCGCAGCGTTTGAAATAACGCGATAGCCCCCATCATTGGGATCGGGACGGATTTCCACCTGCTGATCTTGATACTTGGTATAGAAGAGATTGGCGTTCAGTGTCATTCGACCGTCGAAAAGCGTACCCTTGTAGGAGAGTTCAACGTTCTGCGAATATTCCGGGTCGTAGCTGCCGTTGGTCCGCGCAACACGGTCGTAATACGAGCCTCCAGAGCGGAAGCCCTGGGTATAGGTAAGGCCAACAGTCTGATTGTTATCCAATTCCGTTGAAATGCCGATCTTTGGTACGAAGTTAATTTCGTTGATTGAAGATGGATCTCCGTCCAGCACAGGATTTCGGTCAATGAGACCAAAATAGTTTTTCTGGTGATCCTTGTCATTCACATAATCCAGTCGTCCCCCAGCCGTTACAAACCAGCTTGGCGAAAATTCGTAAGTCGCTTCACCAAAAACAGCGAGATTGGAAGTGCGGCGGCGCTGTGTATCACTCTGCTGATAGAAGTCGAAGGCAACAATATCCGTCGCCCCGTCCCACTTTTCGTAGCTGCCGTAAATGCCGGTGACCCACTTCCACTTGTCACCCTCGTAGTTCAGGCGGAATTCCTGAGTGAAAATGGAATTGTTATCTTCGCCTGTAATCCCATTGATGACACCCGCAGTGCCGTAATCCACGGACCGGCGGTTATTGATGCCATACTGAAAGCCCGTTTGCGAGGTGAAGCGCAAGGTATCGGAGATATCATGTGTTACTTCGAGGCCGAGATTATGGGTCTCGATCCAACGGTATTCAGTGTAGGTGACCGGGCTGTTATTGAAATCTCCACGCCCAGTATAAAGACCAACCAACGCATCGTTGGGCCTATCCTTTGCGTAAGAATACGTTAAAACTGCACGGGTATCCGGCATTTCTGCCGGTGTAAGCAGCAGCTTTCCACGCAGAACGCCGCTAAAGTCATGGATCAGATCGTCATAATTGGCGTAGCTGCTCAGGTTGGAGTAATCCGGTTGAGCGCGTGAACGCTCGAACGCGCCGGAGATACGAAGCGCAACCTGATCTTCAACGATAGGCGTATTGTACATGAAGGCGCTGCCAAGGAGACGGTCCGTGCCAACCGTGCTGGAAAGCTCCAGCTCCTTCTCGAAGGTCGGATCTTTTGACTTGACGTAAACTGCGCCGGTCATGGCGGCGCGACCGGAAAGGGTGGATTGCGGACCACGATAGACTTCGACCTGCTCTACATCCCAAAGGTTGCGTGAACCGAAGCGGGCATTGTAGCGGGTCTGCAGAATGCCATCGATATAGATAGACCCCGCAGCGTTACCGGAGGCTACCAGACCTTCTGAGCTCATACCGCGGATGACGAAACCGGAATTGACCGTTGCGCTATCCATGACGTTTGCCATGCGGCGATAGGCTTCCTGCGTGGTGCGAATTTCGCTGTTTTCAAGGTTCTGGCTATTCAGAACGGCGACACTGCTTGTGGTGCCGCTGAGTGTTGATGTGTTGCGCGCGCCGTAGATGAATACAGGCTCCAGAACCGTTCCATCCTGTGGAAGGCTGCCAGCCGCAGCGGGTGTATTCTGGAGTGTCACCTGGTTCTTGCCGGCAAAACGGGCGTCCACGCCTGTTCCGGTCAAAACGGCTCTCAAAGCCTGCTCGGGCGTGAAGGTGCCTTTGACGCCAGGCGTTGTTTTGCCTTGCGCCACAGCGGCATCGAAAAGAATCTGAAGACCGGTTTGTGCTGCCAGACTATTCAAGGCCGGGGTCAGTGGCCCAGCTGGAATGGTGATTGTCTGCTGCGCTGTTTGTGCCTGCGCCTGCGCTTTGCCAACCATGGCTGGCATAACAGGCGCAAATACCATCAACGCCGTGCCTGTCATCAGGACGGTCGTGAGGCTAGCTCGGACCCCGCGTGTGGCGGAATAGGTCTTATTCATCGAAACCCCCAAAAACGATGCGGTGTCCCCGGCCTTGCGACCCACCGCGAGGAGCAGCTACATGTGCCGCTCGGGGGTAAGACGATTGACTTTCGCGATTTGGGACTTCGGTTCCGAAAAAAATAAAAAATAAGGAGTGAGCGCGCCAGGTGATGAGCCGTAAATGGTCTGAGGCTCTTGTCTACTTGCTGACGCATTGGCATCACGAAAAAATCGGAGGCCGCTTTTCTGCTCGATGCTCTATGCCACGCCAAGGTGCTGGCGCATGGCGAAGCGCAGTTCCTCGTCGCGTTCATCCGGCTTTTTCAACACACAGGTCGGGCAGTAGTGGCCCGGTTCGATGAGATAATAACGACAGCATCCGCCGCGCTGACGAAAGGTGTAGGAAAAATCCTGCTGGTTTTTGTCGAGAACGGTTAAATCGAAATAATGAAGCTGGCGGTTGAAAAGCGGCGAGCCCGACACTTTGACAATACGCATCGCGGCAGCTTTTGCGGTTTCCACATTGCCGAAGCGGCGACCGGACTCCAGAAAACGCCCAGCAATCGCATCCGCGATCAGGCGCCATAGGGCGGCTTTAGAAAGATGTGTGCGTCGATGGATGGCTTCGATAACCGGGTGGAAATGGCTTTCGATCTCCAACCGGAGGCGCTCTGCATCCTCAGAATCATCCAGGTTGCCGGGATAGAAGGCGTCGTCAAGAAAACGAACATGGGCGCGGCGCATGCGGTTCACTACGCCTTCATGCGTATCTTCCGCCGTGTAGAAGGCAAGCGCGATGCTTCTGGCAGCAAGGCGAGGCACAAGCCCGAAGCCAGCAAACAGCGGAATACAGGCTCCGGCAAAGATGTAGCTGTAATCGGCCATCAAGAGTGCGGCTGCGGTTCTGAGGTCCGTTCCTTCATGCAGTGACTGTTCAAACGCAAGAAACTCACCAAGCGTTAGGTCGTTTGCGAAGAAGTCTTCCGCTGTCATCCAGCCCTTGCCTGCCGGGCCAGTATCGGCACGCACATCCGGCATAAAGGTGGCCTGCGCTTCCAATGCGGTACGTACCAGCGCATCTTCTGCCCTCGTTACCTCGCTTGCAACCTTCATGACGTCACACCCGGCGGCGAAGCTCGCTTTCGCCTGTCTGGAACCAAAGAGTCTCTACACGCGCGGGTAGTGTGTCCAGTGTTGCGCGTTCAAGCATATGTGGACCTGTTACGTCATGTAGCTCAGTTGCACCAGCCACGAAATCTGCCCAGGCCGCCGCTGCTTGCCTGTTCACAAAGCGATCGCCATCGGAAAGGAAGATATGGGCAGGACAGTGCAGCCTGCCGCGGGTCGCATCATGCTGGTAAGTCTCGCATATACGAAAATCATTACGTAAAATTGGCTCGAAAAGCTCCATCGCCTCGGTATTGTTGAGGATTTCGGGATCGGTGCCACCCAGATCGATCAGCGCCTGGCGAAATGCTACCGGTTGCATGCTGTGGAACGGCTCGCGCTGATGGACCATGCGGTCGGGTGCGTTGCAGCCCAGAGAGAAGAAGGCTTCCGGTGCGGGCAGGCCAGCATTCTTAAAGCGGCGGGCGATTTCATAGCCAAGCAGCGCGCCCATTGAATAGCCGAAAATCGCGTATCTGCCGCGCGTATAGAGCTCAAGCTCCATGGCCAGCTGATCTGCCAGCGCATCGATCGAGCGTGGAAGCGGTTCGCCAAAGCGTCTTTCCCGGCCCGGCAATGTCACGGCGTGAACAGTCATGGAACTTGGCGCTATACGCGTCCAGTTGCGAAACAGGCCAGCGCCTGTTCCTGCTGGAGGCAGGCAGAGAAGCACTGGGCGAGAGAGCATTCCACTCATATTTCGATCTCGATATGGCCTTCTGGAGTAACATGCGGCGCGCAGAGCCTTTCCACATGATGCGCAAGCGCCGCCAGAACCGGTTGCTCGAACAGTGCCCGCACCGGCACCGGCACACCGAATTCTGCCCGAATCCTGCTCACAACCCTTGCGGCAAGCAGCGAGTGGCCACCAAGCTCAAAGAAGTTGGCATGTCCGTCCAGCGGCCCGCACTTCAACACTTCGGCCCATATCTTTGCCAGCGCTGCTTCTGTTGCCGATGGCTGATGGCCCGACGGCAGCGGGTCAAGCGGCCTCGCGCCAATACTGACGGTTGAACCGGGATCCGCAAGGCCCGCACCTTCTATCGGCGCAGGCATCTCCTCAATAAATGCAGCGAGTGTCGGTTCGGATGCCGATAGCATGGCGGAAAGGATGCTGACCAGCCGCTCAAGAAGTGCAAAAGCCGTTTCTGGTGAAAGAATATCGCGGCTGAAGCCAGCCATAAAGGTTAGTCCGGCTGAATGCGGCATTGCCCAAAGTGTGAGCGGAAAATGGGTGCGCTCATCAAAATCAATCCCGTCCGTCTTCAGCGGCAAGGCGGCGTTCCCGGTTTTCTGCGAAGTCGCAAAATTTTCGACCACGAGAAGCGTATCGAAAAGCGAGGTGCCCGAACCCTGGATACCTGCCAACGGCACGTAATCGTGCTCGCTGGTTTGCGCATGGGCAATTTGAAGGGCCGCAAGCCATGCACTCAGGGGCTGGGCCTTTTCGATACGAATTCGTACGGGTAGCGTGTTGATGAATAGGCCGATCATTGTCGTCGCGCCGTCCAGTGTTGCCGGACGCCCCGCCGTCGTTGTGCCAAAAACGAGGTCTTGGCTGCCGGTCTGGCTTGCAATCAGCAGCGCCAGAGCGCCTTGAAGCAAGGTGTTGAGGGTCAGGCCGGATCGGGCGCTATAGGCAAGCATGGCCTGATGCACGGAAACGGGCAGTTCCAGCCGTTGCCTTTCAAAGCTCGTTGGAGCGAAACTCGCGGTGGATTGCGCGGCGAGCAGCCGCGTTGCGCTTTCAAATCCTGCAAGCCGTTCGTGCCAGAAGCGAAGCGAGCCGGATCTGTCGCGTGTTTTCAGCCAGCCGATATAGTCGCCATAAGGGCGTGCAGGCGCAAGGCTGACCGCAACAAAACCAGCGCTGCGGCGATAGAGTTGCAGCACCTCGTCAAGCAATTGCCGGATCGACCAGCCATCCAGAATGATGTGGTGGTAACAGACCACCATTATTGAGCGGTTCTCGCCCGTTTTTATCCATTGAATGCGAATGAGGGGCGGGCGGCGCAGGTCGAAAGGCTGCGCGCGGTTTGCGGAAAAAAGGTCTGACAGGCGCTGTTTTTCAGCGGCGGGATCGGCCTGCGTCCAATCCAGTGTGGTAAACGCCACCGGGATTTGGCGAAAAGCAATCTGGAACGGTTCATCCCTTTGCTCCCAGAAAAAACCGGAGCGAAGGATCGGGTGGCGATCCAGCGCATCCTGCCATGCTGCCCGCAAAGCAGTGGAATTAACCTCTCCCGTTATGCGCAGCGCCGTCTGCGGCATGTAGAGGCCATCGTCGGGCGCAGAAATCGAGTGGAACAGAAGCCCTTCCTGCATCGGCGCAAGCGGGTAGATATCGGCTATATTGTTGCGATCAAGGCGTGGACTCGGGTTCTGCATAATGGCCTCAGAGATTGCGCAGGATTGCATCGAGATCATCCTGATCCAGTGACATATGTTTGAAGTCGGCAGGGCTATAGCCGGCCTCGGTCGATGTCAGGCAAAACTCGACGAGGCGTTCCAGACGGCTATGCAGCCGTGCGGATAATGCTTCGATCGTCGCCTTATCGTGAATGGCACGGGAGTAAGCCAGCCGGATGCGCAACTGGCCACCGCTGACAATCGCGTTTATGTCGAGAAGCACGCCCCGATCATTGTTTGCGCCACGGGCATTGCCCGCCGATTCTGCTGCGCGGGCAAACAGTGCATCGCCTGCAAAAAGCGTGTCCGTCTGGCCGAGATAGTTGAACCGTATCTCAGCAATATTTTCCAGGCACGGCAGCGCCACACCTTTTAGATATTTAAGAACACCATAGCCGATGCCGTGATGCGGAATGCGGCGCAGGCTCTCCTTCACGGCCAGCAATGTCGTGCGCTCTTCCCGCCCTCCGGTATCGAACAACACGGGGTAAAGCCCGGTGAACCAGCCCAGCGTGCGGGTGAGATCAGCACCTTCGAAAAGGTCTGGCCTGCCATGGCTCTCCAGAATAAGCCGCAGCCGGTTCTGGCCGGTCCACTCGCGGGTTGCCTGATAAAGCGCGGCAAGCATTACCTCTTCCACATCGACCGGGTAGCGGGAGGGCACCTCCCGAAGCAGCCGTTCGCTGAGCTTTTCGTCGATCACAAGATCGACAAGCGCGGTATCCGCAACGCGGTTACTGCCGGATCGGTCGGTCGGCAGCGGCGCCGTTTCCGCTTCGGCAATCGCGCGCCAGCCATCAATGTCTCCGTCGAAAAGATCAGTGCCTTGCAGCTTGGACACCCACGTGTCGGTTCCCATCGTGCGTGCGGGCAACTCCATGGGTGCCCCGGCCGCACTGGCCGTCAGGCATGCTTGCAGGTCATCCAGAAGAATGCGCCAGGATACGCCGTCTATCACCAGATGATGCGCGGCAACAACCAGCCGCTGTTCTTGTCCGGCAATGGTCACGAGCGTCGCGCCCCAGACCGGCCCGGTAGAGAGAGTGAAGGAGCGTTGCAGCGCATCCGCTTCCAGGGCCAGCACATGTTCCGCCTCTGCGGCCGTGCAGGCGACAGAGCGCAAGCCGGGGGCGGCTTCTATATCTGCCACCACCTGCTTCCATACCCCGCGGCTGCGGCTAAAGCGGCTGCGCAGCACATCATGGTTTTGGTGCAGAATATCCATCGCCTGTTGGAGAGCCGCCGCATCAATCAGCCGCGCAGGCCGCAACATCAAGGATTGGTTCCAGTGGTCTGGCTCGGCGTAGTTCTGCTCGAAGAACCATTGCTGTGCCGCTCCCAGAGGTATCTCCCCCGTTATCGGACCGGCTGCCGGCAGATCATGTGTCAGATCGTAAACCGAGGCCGCAAGAGCAGCGAGCGTTCCATATTGGAAAATGTCACGCGCAGTAATGGCCATGCCGCTGCGGCGCGCTGCGGCCACCATCTGCATGGCAAGAATTGAATCTCCCCCCAGGGCAAAGAAGTTATCGTTGCGTCCAATGGTATCCCGGCCCAACAGCTTCGACCAGATTGCCGCAATTTTGGCTTCAAACCCTTGCAGCGGAGTCTGGTCCTGCTCCGTCACCGTCGATTGGCCGGATGGATCGGGCAGGGCCTTGCGGTTCAGCTTGCCATTGGGCAGGCGTGGAAGCTTGTCCAGCACTGCAAACAATGTCGGTACCAGATGTCGCGGCAGTTCCTTGCCGAGATGGGCCAAAAGCTGCGCCTTTCCGATGGGGGCCGTGACCTCCACCCAGGCAGCAAGGCGCGCATAGCCGGTCTCGTCTTTCCACGCGTCTACCGCCGCGCCCGCCACACCCGGATAGCGCATCAGTACCGCCTCGACCTCGCCCGGTTCAATGCGGAAACCGTTGATCTTCATCTGCCGATCGGCACGGCCGAGATAATCGAGGTTTCCGTCCGTCAAGCGGCGCACACGGTCGCCGGTTTTGTAGAGAACGGGCGCTTGGCCGGAGGTATCGAACGGGTTCGGCAGGAAGCGCTCGGCAGTGAGATCTGCTCGGTTGTTGTAGCCGCGCGCAATCCCGTGGCCCGCCAGATAAAGCTCACCCGGCATGCCAATCGGCACTTCGTTCAGAGCGGCGTCAAGCACGTGCGCCGTGGTATTGCTGATCGGCTTGCCGATATGCACCGGCATATCGGCATTTTCGATCCGGTAGCCGGTGGAATAAGTCGTATCTTCCGACGGGCCATAGAGGTTATAAAGGGCATCAACCTGGCCGCTTCCAAGAATTGAGCGCACAAGGCTCGGCGGCAGGGGTTCGCCCGCAAGGCACACGGTTTTTGCCTTGGCGGGCAAAGGCCCGAAGCGCAGAAGCTCCGTCATCGGCGTCGGCACAGTGTTGATGAGGGTGATCTCATCGGCAAACGGTGCGTCTGGCAGTTCGAACAGGTCTTCGACAATGTACAGGCGACCGCCAGCGGCGAGGGTGACGAAGATTTCGAAGATGGAAAGATCGAAGCACACGGAGGTCGATGCCAGCATTCCGGCAAAGTTCTCTGGCGCAAAGGTTTCCAGCGCCCAATGGGTGAAGGCTACGGCATTGCGATGTTCAATCGCCACGCCTTTGGGCAGGCCTGTGGAGCCGGATGTGTAGATAAGGTAGGCGAGGTCGCTCCCTTCAGTTTCATCGGGAAGGGTGGTGGAAACGGTTGTCTCGCCGGTCCAGATCTCGTGGGGGTCGAGCGTGTCGATCGCGCCGAAATCGTCGCGGTTCTCTTGTGTCAGCAGCAGGGCAAGGTTTGCATCCTGTGCAACAAAGGCAATCCGCTCCTGCGGATATCTGGGATCGAGCGGCACATAGGTTGCTCCGGTTTCCAGCACGGCCAGCATGCAGGCGATCAGATCGACATTGCGGTCAAGGCATATGCCCACAGCTTTCCCTCGCTTGATGCCGCGTGCGGAAAGCTCGCCCGCAAGCACATCTGCCCGGTGGCTCAGTTCCGCATAGGTGAGGCTTCGCTGCCTGTCGGTCACGGCAATGGCGTCCGGCATGCGCTTTGCAGAGCAGGTGAAAAAGCCATGCAGGCTTTTTGGTTCTGCGTCATAGGTTTTGGTGGTTGCGTTCCACTGCGCAATTTGTTGGCGCTGCCTCTCGGGAAGGCAGGCTATTTCGGCTTGAATTTGCTCCGGTGCGCAGAGAAGCGCCTCAACCAGCGTGGTGAAGGCTTCGGCCATATGATGAATCGTTTCCGGGCGGAAGAGATCGCTGCGATAGATGAAGGTGCAGGCGAACCGATCGCCACGATGGCGCAGATCCAGGGTCAGATCGACTTTCGAGGTTTCCTGCGCCAGCACCACAGGTGTGCTTGTCAGCCCTTCGGGGCAAGGACCATGCTGTTCGTCGGCCTGCCAGGTGAACATGGCCTGAAACACCGGGTTGTGGCTCCAGTTGCGTTCGACTGAAAGCGCATCGACCACGCATTCAAACGGTGCGTCCTTGTGGCGGAAAGCGTCTAGAACCATTGCGCGGGTTGACGCCACCTGCTGCGTGAAGCTCGTGGAAGGTTCATGCGTCAGTCTCAGCGCCAGCGTGTTGACGAAAAGGCCGATGACATCTTCCAGCGCCCGGCTGGGCCGTTCGGAAACCGGCGTTCCGATCACCACGTCGCACGCGCCGGAATAGCGCGAAAGGAGTGCGGCGAAAGCAGAGAGAAGCACCATGAAGGGCGTCGCATCCCGTTCCCGCGCAAAGTGCATGACGCGTGCCGTGACCGTGGCGTCAAGTTCGAAGCGAACGCTGTCCCCCTTGAATTCCTGTCGTGCGCCGCGTGGAAAATCTGTCGGCAACTCCAGCAGGGGTGGCGCGTCTGCCAACAGGTTTCGCCAATATTCGATCTGCTCTTCCAGTGATTGTTGCCGCTGCCACGCGGCAAAATCGGCGTAGGAAAGCGTCAGCGGCGGAAGATCCACAGCCCTGCCTTGGCGGTTTGCATCGTAGATGCGCGTCAGATCGCGAAGGATCAGCTGAAGCGATTGCGCATCCGAAACAATATGATGGATGACGACGAGAACGACATGCACATCTGCCGCCAGACGGAAAACGCGCGCGCGCAAAAGCGGTCCTTGGGCCATATCGAATGGCTGCATGCTGGCTGTTGCCAGCGCTTGCGGCAAGGCTGTTTCATCAAGATCGATAATGGCAAAGTCCAAGGTCCCGGTGGCATCGATTTCGATAGCCGGTTGGCCGTCGCGATTGATAATTCGTGTGCGCAGGGCCGGATGGCGGGCCATCAAAGCGCGCAAGGCCTGTTCCAGCACACCCAGATCGAGCGTTCCGTGAAAACGCACTGCGGCTGGCACATTATAGGCCGCGCTTTCCGGATCCAGTTCGGCCGGCTCTGTTGCGAAAATTCCGATTGGTTGTGAAGAGGCATTGCTACGCGTCAGTCACGCGGATTTGGCA
>NZ_STGA01000030.1 GCF_005222835.1 Rhizobium sp. FKY42
CAAAACCGCTTCTAGCGGTTCAAGCGCAGCGTTTCAAACCTCCACCTCTGGTGGAGGTCATGACTTTGGATCAATCCTCGTTGGCAGCCATCTGCGAAAGCACTTCTCCACGGCCGCGTGCCCGCAGGATAAGAGGCACGATCAGCGCGAGTGCGGCGATGACAAGAAGTACGGCCGCAATCGGCGAGGTGAAGAGCACCGTGAAGTCACCCTGGCTGATGGCCAAAGCGCGCCGCAATTGCTGCTCTGCAAGAGGCCCAAGGATAAGGCCGACGACGACCGGCGCGATTGGATAGCCCAGAACGCGCATGATGTAGCCCATCACGCCGAACGCCAGCAACATGCCCAGTTCGAACACGGAAGGGTTTGCACCGATGGTTCCGAGCGTGGCAAACACCAGAATGCCTGCGTAGAGCCATGGCTTCGGGATCGTCAGCAAACGAACCCAGAGACCGATCAGCGGAAGGTTCAGCACCAGCAGCATGAAGTTGGCAATCAGCAGCGAAGCGATCAGGCCCCAGACCAGTTGCGGATTGGTGGCAAACAGCAGTGGACCCGGCTGAAGACCATATTGCTGGAAGCCCGCAAGCATGATTGCGGCAGTCGCGGTCGTCGGAAGTCCCAGCGTCAACAGGGGTACGAGCGTTCCCGCAGCAGATGCGTTGTTCGCAGCTTCGGGCCCTGCCACGCCTTCGATCGCCCCGTTGCCGAACTCTTCCGGGTGTTTCGTCAACCGCTTCTCAGTGGCGTAGGAAAGGAAAGTGCCGATCTCGGCGCCGCCCGCTGGCATTGCGCCGATAGGGAAGCCAATCGCTGTGCCGCGCAACCACGGCTTCCAGGAACGCGCCCAGTCACTGGCGCTCATCCAGATCGAGCCTTTGACAGCCTCGACCTTATCAGGCCCGAACGCCCCCTGCGCTGCGATGAAGAGCGTTTCACCGATGGCGAACATGGCAACCGCCAGCGTGGTGACTTCGACGCCGTCCAGCAAATCGGGGACACCGAAGGCGAGGCGGGTCTGTCCGGTCAACTGGTCGATACCGATCAACGACAGGGCAAGGCCGATGAAAAGCGAAGTGAGGCCACGCAGTGTGGAATCACCGAAGGCGGAAGAGACAGTAATGAACGCGAGCACCATGAGCGCAAAATATTCGCGAGGCCCGAAGACCAGTGCCAACTTAACGATATACGGAGCAATGAAGGCGAGACCAACGGTCGCGATAAGACCGGCAACAAAAGAGCCGATTGCCGCTGTCGCCAAGGCAGGTCCACCGCGCCCAGCCCGTGCCATCTTGTTGCCTTCAAGCGCTGTGACGATAGATGCGCTCTCTCCCGGCGTGTTGAGCAGGATCGACGTCGTCGAACCGCCATACATGCCCCCGTAATAGATCCCGGCGAACATGATAAGTGAGCCGGCTGGATCCAGCTGGTATGTGACAGGCAGCAAAAGGGCGACCGTCAATGCCGGACCGATGCCCGGAAGTACTCCGACAGCCGTGCCGAGCGTAACGCCAATCAAGGCATAGAGCAGGTTCATGGGTTGCATGGCAACCACGACGCCCTGCATGAGGAACTCAAAAGTGCTCATGGCAATACCTTTACTGGAAGAGGCGCTCGAGCGGACCGGCAGGCAGCGAAAGCTGCAGCAATCCGGCAAAGATCAGCCACACGACAAGACAGAGCACGATCCCGATCGGCAGTGAGATCCAGATCTTGCGCTTGCCGAAACCGGCAGCGGTCGCGGCAAAGAGGATGCCGGTCGCGATGGAGAAGCCGGCCGTGTTCAAGAGAAGCATCTGTGCGGCGAGGCCGCCGATCACCCATACGACCGGCTTGATCTCCTGCTTTTCACGCTCTGGAAAATCGCCCCTAAAGGCTGCAATTATGGTCCAGATGGCCAAAAGAACCAGACCGATAGCAATCCAGTGCGGAACCGTTGCGGGACCTACCGGAGAATAACCGGTCACTTCCCGCAGCCGTGCAGCATCGAAAAATATGACGCCAGCAATGGCAATAAGGATAACGGCGATAACAAGCGCCGCCCAATCGGGGCGGCGCTGTTCTGCCTTGATCAAAGGCTCTTGGCTCATTTCACCAGACCGATATCTTTCAGGATGCCTTCGGTGGCGGAGATGTCCTTGGCTAGCTGCGCTTCAAAAGCCGGGCCTGCAAGGAAGGTGTCCTGCCAGCCCTTTGTCTTCAGCGTTTCCTGCCAGGTCTTAGAGGTTGCCAGTTTCTGAACGTCGGCCGTTACCTTTGCCTTTTGCTCTGCGGAAAGGCCAGGAGCTGCAGCGACCATGCGCCAGTTCTGAACGGCAACATCCACACCGGCTTCCTTCAGCGTCGGAGCATCAACGCCGGGAATGCGCTTCTCACCGGATGTCGCCAGCAAGCGCAACGTACCGGACTTGACCTGGCTTTCGAATTCGCCGTAGCCAGAAATGCCGACGGTGACCTGCGAGCCGAGAATTGCGGCAAGCGCTTCGCCGCCGCCGGAAAACGCGATGTAGTTGATCTTGGTCGGATCAACACCAGACGCCTTGGCGATCAGGCCGGCAGCGATGTGGTCCACGCCGCCAGCAGAACCGCCGCCCCAGGAAACCTTGCCAGGATCTTTCTTGAGGGCTGCGACGAGATCGGCCATCGACTTAATCGGCGAGGATGCAGGAACGACGATTGCTTCGTCTTCGCCAGTCAGGCGTGCGATTGGGGTAACGTCCTTCAGGGTGACCGGTGATTTGTTGGTCAGGATTGCGCCGACCATGACGTAGCCGCCGACGATCAGGGCGTTGTCCTTGCCCTTTTGCTGGCTGGCGAACTGTGCGAGACCGATGGTGCCGCCGGCCCCTGGAACATTCATGACCTGTACGTTCTTGGAAATGCCTTCCTGCTGGAAAGCCGTCTGCAGTGAGCGTGCAGTCTGGTCCCAGCCGCCGCCAGGCGCTGCGGGAGCCATGATGGTGTAGTCAGCAGCATAGGCCGGAAGAGCAATGGAACCGGCAATCAGGGATGCGAGAAATACGTGTTTCAAGTGTTGTCCTCCGTTGGCGCACTAGCTGCGCATGTTCTGGCTGTGCCGGAAGGAGAACGGTTTGCGTCAATCGGCAGACCCTGATCGGATCGGCTCACTCCCCCCAGTCACATCGGGAGCGCCTCCACGATCCCGAATGCCACTAAGCCACCACATTATCCTGACATTTAACTGACGTTTAACAAATTCGCCTGATGCGGGAATTACAATTACTTTATTGCAATCTGAGAACATCGTTCCACTTCGCGATGAGTCGCGAACGCTTGACCTGATCCAGGTAGACCATGAGGCCGGGGCTGACCGGTACGGGCTTCAACTGACCTCCCAGCATTTCGCGCATCGTCGTTGCCGTATTTCCAACCGCAACGTCAGGATTGACGGCCGGGATCTGGAGTTCCTGAGTCAGGATGGTTTGGCCCTCCCGCGACATGAAGAAATCAAGAAACTTGCGGCCCAGTTCTGGCGTCGCTGCTGCCTGCGGAACAAGTCCGATGCGCGACATGACGACGGTGTAATCCTTGGGCAGGACGATACCGACATCAGGATGACGCGCCGCCCAATCGGCGGCGTAGGAGCCAAGAATATTATAGCCTAGCACGAAACGCCCGTCCGCCACCCGTTCCAGAATTGCCTGGCTCGTCGAATAGAGTTTCACACCCGCGGCGCCCATTGCCTTCACGACGGACCAGATATCATCAAACTGCTCTTGATCCCGAGACATGAAGAGGAAACCGACGCCGGATCGCTCAATGTCGTAGGTTGCGATGCGTCCGTGTACCGCATCTCCCTGACCTTGCAGGAATTGGATGAATTCGGCACGAGTTGAAGGCACTGTCAGGCTCCTGAAGCTCGGCTTGTGATAGACGAAGACGGCAGGCTCGAAGGTCAGCGCATAGGCGGTATCGCGCCAGTTCGCCCAGTTTGGCCACCGAAGACTCATCGGCAGATGGCTCGCCTGCGCATAGCCGTCATTGGCCAGTTTGACTTGCAGGTCCATGGCTGATGAAAAAGCGAAATCCGCCGTTTTCCGGCCAGAGTCCGTTTCCTGCACGATCCGGTCGTAGATGACTCCAGTCAGCATATCCTCATAGCGGACGGCAATGTCGGGATTTGCCTGCTGGAACTTCACGATCATCGGCTTGGCCAGTGGTTCGTCGAGCGAGGAATAGACCACCAGTTCCGGCGCGTTGGTCCGCCCGGAAATCGCGGGAAACAGCGTAACCTCCGCATGCGCGACCGGTGCGGAGAACATAAGTGCGACGAACATGGCAAGGCGTGAAGCTTTCATGCTGGCCATGATGCCGAACGCCATCGCCATCCACAAGCGGAAGCTGGTGAATTTGGCCCATCGCGGCGTGACAGGCGCTTGTTTCACCTCTATCCTACGGCTTGGCTGGAGGGATATTTCTTTGCGAATTCTGCTGGTTGAAGACAACGCGACGCTTTCGGAGGGTCTGGCGACAATCCTGCGCGGTAGCGGCTACACGGTCGATGTCGTGGGTGATGGTCTCTCGGCAGAATCGGCCGCAAGAGCGGAAGCTTTCGATCTCATCATTCTCGATCTGAACCTTCCGGAAATGGATGGGCTGGACGTTTTGCGCTCTCTTCGCTCGCATCAGAATCAGGCAGCCGTTATCATCGTGACGGCGCGTGGCGCGCCTGAGGAACGGGTGAGGGGGCTGGATCTCGGAGCAGACGATTATCTCACGAAGCCGTTCGATGTTTCCGAGCTTGAAGCGCGAATTCGCGTTCTGCTCAGGCGTCAGGCGGGTTTGCGCAGTTCGCGCGTAGAATTCGGGGCGCTGGCCTTCGACCTGACATCTCGCAGCTTCACGAGTGCTGGACGCCCGGTTGATATCCCGGCGCGTGAACTGGCTCTGCTGGAGCTTCTTTTCTTGCGGGCCGGGAAAGTGGTCAGCAAGGATGCCATCATCGGCTCGCTCTCTGGTTTCGATGATGACCTGTCCGCCAACGCGATCGAGCAGTATGTCAGCCGTCTGCGCAAACGGCTGCAAGCCTATGGGCTGACCGTGAAGACCGCCCGGGGCATAGGATATTACCTCGATCAGGCACAGATCGAGACATGAGGTCGGTTGCAAGGTCTATTAGCGGACGCCTGCTTGTCTGGCTACTAGCCGGGACGGCGGTGCTCGGCAGCATTGCTCTGGTCGATACCTGGAGGGAGGCGCAGCAAACGGCCAACGAAGTGTCGGACCGCGTTCTGGCGGGCTCCGCGCTAGCAATTGCCGAGCGGGTGGTCGTTGCCGAAGACGGCTCGCTGGAAGTGGATATTCCCTACGTTGCTTTGGAAATGCTGACATCCGCTGCGCAAGACCGTGTTTTCTATAGGGTAGATGGCCCCTCGGGCAGCTTCATCACCGGCTACCAGACCCTACCGACACTTTCCCAGAAGGAGGGGCAGGCTGCTGTCTTCGACAATTTGTTGTTCAGGGGTGATCCTATCAGGGTGGCTACCCTTGCCCGCTCTGCCTCCACGGGCATTTCTTCCGTTCCCTTCACTGTTACGGTTGCGGAAACGACGATTGCAAGGAGACAATTGGCACGCTCGATCCTACTGCATTCCGCCTTGCGCCTGATCCTGATGATGTCGGGAGCGGCTATCATCGTCTGGGTTGCGGTCTCTCTTGCCTTGCGACCGCTTAATCGTCTGGGAGAGGCCATCGCCCGGCGCAATCCCGAAGATCTTGAACCCATTCAGGAGACAGTCCCGTCAGAGGTGGAGGGTCTCGTGGAGACCATCAACTCCTTCATGATAAGGCTTCAGTCCTCGCTGGAGGCGCTCCGTCACTTCACCGGCAATGCCAGCCATCAGCTGCGAACACCGCTCGCTGTGGTGCGAACGCAACTCGCCTTGGCTGCCAGATCGAATGATCCGACCGCTTCAAGAGAGGCGATCGAACATGCAGACGCGGCAATCGCTCGTGTCGAACGCGTGCTCGCACAGTTACTCACCATGTCGCGGCTGGATGCTACCGCGTCTTCTATTGCAAAGCTCGAACAGGTCGATCTTGTTCATCTGGCCCGCGATGTGACGGGCGAATACGTGCCAGATGCAGCAGAAGCCGGAATTGATCTTGGCTTTGAGGGCGAGGGGGAGGCGCTCATTCGAGCAGAACCGCTGCTCATTGCCGAGCTTCTGAAGAACCTCATTTCGAACGCGCTGCTCTATGCCGGGCAGGGCGCCGAGGTCACGACGCGGGTGATACGGACTGAACGGTTCATTCGACTTGAGGTCGAAGATAACGGGCCGGGGATACCGCCAGACAAGGTCGAAACAGTCATGAGACGGTTCGACCGTGCAGACCGGGCTGACGATAGTGGCACGGGTTTGGGCCTTCCCATTGTCGAAGAAATAACCACCGTGCACGGCGGGTCGATTTCATTGTGCTCGGGAGTAAACCAACGTGGTCTGATCGTGAAAATCGATCTTCCTGCATCAGTGTGAGAGCTTAGAGTCAGTCAGACAAGGCGCCGGAAGCTTTGTCGCCGAACACTCAAATGCACGGCGATGGACCGTTTAGTGGAGGGTTTCGCGCCCGACATCTTCCTGCATCAGGCGTAGGGCGTCATCAAGCGCAGCAACAAGGATATCAGTCAGGCGATCACCGTCATTCTCTTCGAGATAGAGTGCGAGTGCTGCTTCCTGTGAGTCCATTTGCTGTTCCAAGTCGGTCATATCATTGCCCCTTTCTGCGCCAGGTTCATCCTAGCTGTGACATAAGGGTTATCACCTCATGCTTGCGTCTGGCTGGAATCCGCCCGGCCATCACGCCTATCTACACCGACAAAACGTCCCAATTTGGGTCACGGTTCCAGTCTGGGCCGGACCAAATCAAGATTCGGATTCGTTGGTGCGAGGAGGCGAGAGATAGCCGTTAACGACGAGCAGTCAACCGGCTTGACGGGAAAAAGAGATCGACTAACGGGGAAGGCTCCAACCCTTGCCAGCAGCACTCCAACGCGGAGGGCGAAATCTCGATGAGATCCTCCCAACGCGGCCCGACTCCACGTCCAGTCAGCAGCCAGTAGAGGGTCACTTGCAAGGTCTCGGCAATACGAACAAGCGTTTGCGGGGGTGGCTCGCTGCGATCGCGCTCCCAGTCAGACCAGACAGCTGGGCCGACATCCACTGTCCCGGCAGCTTCGATCAGAGAAAGGTCCAGCGCCTCACGGGCGAGCGAGATGCGACCGCCGATCGTGTCCTGTTCTCGCCCGTCACTCGCGATGCCGTCGCATCTCATTTTCCGCTCCGTTGGCTCCGCTGAGGCGCTGTCATGAAGACTTCCTGCCACGAAGTCATGACCTCCACCAGAGGTGGAGGTTTGAAACGCTGCGCTTGAACCGCTAGAAGCGGTTTTGCTA
>NZ_STGA01000031.1:0-4987 GCF_005222835.1 Rhizobium sp. FKY42
GCAAAACCGCTTCTAGCGGTTCAAGCGCAGCGTTTCAAACCTCCACCTCTGGTGGAGGTCATGACTTTATGGTCCGTTCTCTTTCGCAATCAGCTGCTGAAGCGTCCTGCCGCGTGAGCAAGCATTGTGTAGACCTTACCGGTATCGGAGGTAAGGTAGCTCTGCGTCACCGTACGATCACGGTCGGTGCGGGCAACATCGGAAAGAAGCTTTTCGAAGTCGGCGATATAGCGGTCCACTGCAACGCGGAATTCTGGTTCGCGCTGATACTTGCGCTGAATCTCATCGAATGTCTGCTGACCCTTCAGCGTGTAGAGCCGACGGGTGAAGACATCCCTTTCGCCGCGCTGGTAACGACGCCACAGGTCGACGGATGCATCATGGTCGATGGCGCGGGCGATATCGACGGAGAGGGAATTCAGTGACTCCACCATGTGACGCGGATTGCGGCTATCGCCATTTCGGACCGGCGGTTCTGCCGGGCGCGCCTGAGTACGCTGGACCGGGCGTTCCTCGTGGCCATCATCGTCTCGCGACGCGCCGCGCAAGAGGTCGCTGATCCAGCCACCGGTCTGTGTTGCCTGCGGAGCAGGTTCAGGACGGCGCGGAGCCGAAGCCGATGGGGCCTGAGGTTGAACCGGGGACTGCTGCGGTGCCGGACGATCCATCGGCAGGCTGCCCCTTAGTCCGTCGCCGAAGTCGTCATAACGCGGTGTGGGCTGTTGAGATGCACTCGGCGCAGGTTGTGTCATTCGCTCCGCCTGGGGCTGGGGCTGGGGCTGAGGCTGCGCCCCGATACGTTGCTGCGGCTGCGCTTCCGGACGAGGTGCCTGGGCGCGGGGTGGAGCGGGCATGGGTGCAGGTGCAGGGGCGGGTGCCGTTGTCGTGACACGGGCAGACGGGGCAGTTGGCCGCGAGACTTCAAGCGACTGGCTGGAGCGTCCAACCAGCGCTGAAATATCCTGCAGCGCCTTGATCTGCTCGGAGACCGCACGGCGCATGGCGGCCGCGCTTTCCTTCGCTTCTTCGGGAAGATCGAACGCACCGCGCTTCAGTTCACTGCGCGTATCGTCAAGCTCGCGGCGAATATCCGACGACGCGCGGCGGATTTCGTCGGTCGCACCGGCAAAGCGCTGCACTGCCTCTTCCACGGAGCGACGCAGGCTATCACGCATATGTTCAGCAGTGGCATCGGACTTGTCCGCCGCGTCTGCCAACACCTTCTCGACATCGGCCAGAGAACCGGCAATTCCACCGCGCATACGATCTGCCAGCAGCCGCGAACGCTTCTCGGCTTCTGACAGGGTACCTTCGATAGCTTGCGTTGCCTGTTCGCTGGCACTCATCAGGACGTTGCGCATGCCCTCTGCCGTCTGGGCTGCTTCACGTTGGGCTGCATCGAGATTGCGGCTTATATCTGTGAACGACGACTGGAGGTTCTGGCGGATAGTGCCGCCAACCTCTGCGGAACGTTCTTCGACACGCTGCAGGGCACCTTCCACGATAGTGGAAATGTTGCGCATGTTCGCTTCGATCTCTTCCGAGCGCTGAACAAGGCCGGAGGAGAGGGCGCGCAAGGCATCCTGACGTTCGGTCAAGGTGCTGGACAAGTTCGACTGGGCGGCAGACAGAAGCTCCGAAGCCTGATCGAGCACACGCGTATATTCGTCGAACCGGCCAACGATGCTGCCCACCTGACCAAGTGTGTGGCCAGAAATGTGGGTGAGCCGGTCGACGTTGTTGTCGAGCAGACGGCTGGAGCTGGCCACCATATCGGCAGCGTTGGAGGAGCTTTCGGTGAAGCGGGCTGCTGCAGCATCCAGTTTCTGATCGGCAGCCGCCAGGCGTGCCGAGGCCTGATCGACCGTGACTCCGATCTCACGAGCGGCTTGATCGATCAGCGAGGAAATGCCTGTGTTGCTGGCTTCCAGACGGCTGACGAGATCTTCGACGTTCCGCAGCAAACCGCTTTCGAGGTTGCGAACGGTGCCTGCTGCCATCTGGGTGCGTTCGGTGATTGCAGCCAGTGTCTCGTTTGTGCGTGCCGTGATCGCTTCGACGATCGAGGCGCTTTCCTGACGAACCCGCACGCTGCTGCCTTCCGCAGCTGCGGAGACGCGGCTTGCGCCTTCTTCCGCAGCGGCAGCAAGACGTTCTGCGGCTGAACGTCCGGTTTCTGCATACTGGTTCACAAGCGGACGGGCCTGCTCTTCAATGAGACGCGAGAGCTCTGCTGAGCGTGACGCCAGCATGGAGTTCAAGTCGCGGGTGCGGTTATCAAGGTTCGCCCGGATCGATTCGCCGCGCGCTTCCAGAGCCTTATCGACGGCCTCGATTGCAGTGTTGATATCGTCTGTGGTCTGGTTGAGCGTGGCACGCAGTTGGGCCCCACGGTTGACCAGGGTCTGATCGACAGACTGCAATGTGCCCTCAATGGAGGCAACCGTTTGGCTAAGCTTGCCGCGAATGGTTTCGCCCCGTTGATCGAGCTGCTGCTGAGCAGCATTAAGTGACTCATTAATGGTGCCGACCTGCTTTTCGACGAGAGACCCAGCTTCGGCGACCTTGTGCATGATTGAGTTGCCGGCCTCGGAGAACGCCTGTGCGACAGCAGCCGCCTGCCCAGCAAGGCGGTTTTGTGTTTCGCCGATGCGGCCGGCGATTTCGTTCGAGCGCTCTTCCAGCGCACGCGCGAATTCCTCGTTCTTCGAGCCAAGCTGCTCAGAAAACTGTGCGCCAGCCTTCGTCAAGGCATCGGATGCCTGAAGCGCTTCTGCATCGAATTCGCGGGCAGCCGTTCCAATTGCATCGCGCAGGCTTGTCGCCAGCGATGCGGCACGGCCTTCAATGGTCTTGCTGACATTCTCGAGACCGATGCCGATAGCGCGGTCCATCGTCGAAAGACGCTCGTCGACGCGAGACGTGCCTGCCGCAAAGGTGCTGTCCAGACGGTTCGACGCATCGCCTGCAATACGCTCGAAATCGGAAACGCCTTTTGTGACTGTTTCATTTAGACGATTAACGCTTTCGGTGCTGACGCGCTCGATCTCACTCGTGCGTTCAGCCAGCCGCTGCGACAGATCCTGTCCTGCCAGTTCGACCAGCCCGGTCACGTCATCGATATGGCCACGGATACGCTGCTCAACACCGCCGAAGGTTGTTTCGATGCGATCGCCTGTCTGGGACAGCGACGATTCAACGCCGCTCACCGTTTGCTGCACGCGCGACGACAAGGTTTCAGCCGAAGTCTCGATCTCCGTCGCCGCAGAACTGAGGCGTTGCGTGATGGTGCCAGCCGTATTGCGGAGCCGCTCATCAAGGCTGGAACCTGCGGCCTCAATCTGGCTGCGTAGCTGGTCACCCTGGCTCTCGAAGGACATTTCGAGCATACCAACGCTTGTGGCTACCGTAGCGCCGATCGACATCGACTGCTCGGTCATCAGATCGCTGAGGCGCGTTTGCGCATTGTCCAACGTAGAGGAAATTGCGCTCTCGCTGTTCTGCAGCGTGTCACGCAGTCGATCATGACCGGTATCGAATGCCTTGGCAAAGTTCTCTGCGGCTGAATCGACAACCATCGAGATCTGCGCCTGGCCACTGCCGATCACGTCGGTGACGCGTGAGATGCCGGTATCGAGGCTGCGTTCGATGCTTGAGGTGCTGGATGACAGAGCGTTGTCGATTCGCTCGGCAGCCGTGCCGACGGTACGATCAATGGCTTCCGCACCGGTGTAAAGCGTACGGGCAATCTGGTCATGGCGGCTGGCAAGCGTTTGATCGAGCCGTTGCTGGTTTTCCTCGTAGGCCGACCGGATGGCTTCCGCACGAGAGGAGAAGCTCTGCTCGATTCTGGCGTCCGCCTGCTCGGCCGTCGACATCAGCGATGCTGCCTTTTCCTCGAACAACATCGAAAGACGATCTTCATTCAGCGCAAATGTTGTGCTCAGCGAAAGCGCACGGTCATCCAGCGATTCGCCAATACGTTCACCCGCGCCACTGACGATGGAACCGAGTTCCTCGACGCGGCGACTCAGTTCACTTGCAATCTGCTGATGACCTTCCGCCAGGGTACGCGATACGCGCTCGGTCCTACTGTCGAGAAGGTTGCCAAGCCGCTCTTCACCTGTCGAAAGTGCAGTAGCGAAGGCCGAGGCGCGGTCGTCCAGGACAGAGGTGATCTGCTCGTTGGCGTTCCCGAGGACACCGGACAGCTGATCAACACGGCGTTCCAGATCCGAATCCAGCTGGCGATGACCCTCCGACAGGGTGCGAGCCATGCGCTCAGACTGGGTATCCAGAACCGAGCCCAGTCGATCCTCGGCCAACGAAAGGGAGGTGCCGAGCGCCAGTGTACGATCGTCCAGAACATCTGCGATACGATCGCTCGCACCAGAAACCGTGCTTGCCAGTTGCTCGACCTGTTGCCCCAGGCCTGTTTCAATCCGATCCCGCGCTGTCGCCAGTCTGCGCTCTGCAGTCTCCACATGCTCATCCAGTACCTGCGCGAGCCGATCTTCCCCGAGTGCGAGGCCGGTCGAAAGGGTGAGCGTCCGGTCGTCCAGGGTTTCTGCGATACGTTCCGACGCGCCAGCGACAAGACCGCCGATTTGGTCAAGACGACTGCCGAGGTTCTCTTCAATTCGCTGATGGGCAGACAGAATGCGACCTTCGGCATTGTTGGCGTGATCTTCGAGCGCCTGGGCAAACCGATCCTCTCCGAGAGCGAGGCCGGTCGAAAGGGCGAGCGTCCGGTCGTCCAGGGTTTCTGCAATACGTTCCGACGCGCCAGTGACAAGACCGCCGATCTGGTCAAGACGATTGCCGAGGTTCTCTTCAATTTGCCGATGGGCAGACAGAATGCGACCTTCGGCCTTGTTGGCGTGATCTTCGAGAACCTGGGCAAACCGATCCTCGCCAAGAGCGAGGCCGGTCGAAAGGGCGAGCGTCCGGTCGTCCAGGGTTTCTGCAATACGTTCCGACGCGCCAG
>NZ_STGA01000031.1:4997-17009 GCF_005222835.1 Rhizobium sp. FKY42
GCCTGGGCAAACCGATCCTCACCGAGAGCGAGGCCGGTCGTCAGCGTCATCGCTCGATCGTCAAGCGCTTCGGTTATACGTCCGGTAACACCGTCGACCATTTCGCCAAGTTCGCCGATCCGGCGGCCGACACCGGTTTCCAGCGTTTCCTGTGCCTGCATCAGTCTGCGTTCAGCCGCATCAGTGCGCTCTTCTATCGCGCTGGTGATGCGATCCTCGCTGAGAGAAAGACTGGTGGTGAGGGCAAGCGCGTGCTCGCCCATTGTATCAGCAATGCGATCACCAACCTGGCTGACCAGAGCACCGAGTTCATTTACGCGCTGACCGAGGTCGCCCTCGATCTTCTGATGAGCCTGTGACAGGACCCGCGATGCCGTTTCCGTATGCATCTCGATCGCTTGCGTCAGACGGTCTTCGCCAACGGACAGGCTCGTCGTCAGGGCCATGGCCTTGTCGTCCAACGTGTCTGCAATCCGGTCGCTAACGCCGGTAACCAATTCGCCCAGTTCGCCCATGCTGCGGGAAAGGCTGGATTCGACACGCGTGTGACCCTCGCTGAGCACACGCGACATTCCGCTGATACGCTCGTCCAGAACATCGGCCATACGGTCCGGTGCGTTCAGCACCGCAGCTTCGAGAGCCGTCGTGCGAGTGGTGATCGTGCTCTGGAAGCGAGCCTCACTTTCCTGAATAGCAGAGGTCAGTGCCTCGCCGCGTTCGTTCAGAACCGTCTGCATCCGCTCGTGCGCATTGGCGACGTTGTCCGTAATGACGGCACTATGTGCGGCAAGTGCGCTCGCCATCTGCAGGTTTCGGTCGTCAAGGTCCTCGATCAGTGCGGCGCTTCGGCTCTCCAGCGTTTCTGACAGACCGCGCGTTCTCTCTTCTAGGCCGCCGAGGAGCGCCTTTTGATGCGAACTCAGCGTCTGCTCGAGGCGCTGGCTGTTCTGGGCGAGGGCAGTATCAATCTTTGTCTGGCGTTGCTCCAGCTCGGATGTCAGAGCGGCGGCCCTGCTGTCGAATGTATCTGCCAGCGCCGTGCGGCGCGAATCAAGCATTTCCGTCAGGATGGCGGTCCGCATCTCGAGACCGTCCGACAATTGGCCGGCGGTCTGGCTAAAGCTCTCTGTCACGGCACGACCGCGCGCCTGGAGGTCATCGATCAGCACACGACCGCGTGTTTCGATCCCTTCGTTCAGAACACGATTACGTTCTTCAAGTTCGGCTGTCAGCTTGCGGGTCCGGCTATCGAGGACGTCGCCCAGCTGGCTGGAACCGCGCTCGAGCGAGCTCTCCAGAACCTCCTGGCTAGTGCTAAGCGTCGTCGCAATCGAAAGTGAATGATCGGTCAGGGTTGAACCCAAACGCTCGATGCTGGTCGAAAGAATGCCCTCAATGGAGTCGGATCCTCCATTCACCGTTTCGCTGATGCGGGCGAGGCTTTCGGTGAGCTTTGAGGCAAGAGTGCCTGAGCGCTTGTCGAAGGCCGTTGTGAAGTGTTCCAGTCCGTCATCGAAGGTTGTACTCAACTGGCCAATGGAAGCCTGCAGTCTATCTTCGAAGAGACCGGTTCGCAGGTCGAGATCCATGATGGCGTCATCGGCCGCGGTCTGAAGGCTCTGGCGGAAGCTTGCGCCCTTGTCTTCCAGTGACTGGTTAAGAGACTTGAGGACGGTATTCAGGGAGCCGGTAATCTGGCGCTCGCCGCCCGTCAGGCTCTCGCTGATTTCGCGGGTGCGGGTGACCAGCGTCTCATTCAGCAGGCGGGTGCGCTCTGCAAGCGCAGCATTGAGTTTTTCCGTGCTCGCGTCGAGCGTCGATGCTCGTGTCTCGAAATCACGCAGGATTTCCCGACCACGAGAGGCGAGGGTGGAGTTCAAGTTTTCAAGGCGGCTGTCAAATTCATGTGCCAAGCTAGATCCGGATGCTCCCAGTGCCTTGACGAGACTTTCCGTCTTGGCCGCCAAAAGCGTGCTCAAAGCTTCGCCAGCTGCGTTTGAACGCTCCATAAGCGTCGCTGCGCGGGTGTCGATCATCGACGCAAATGCCTCGCCGGAGGTCGCAAGGCGAACGGCGATTTCCTCAGTGGCCAGCGACAGGTCTTCCTTCAGCTGATCATGGGCGCCGACGATGGATGAGCGGATGCGTTCAGCGTGATTGACGATCGCGTCGCGCTCCGAGCCCAGTTCATGCACGAGACCGCGTACGCGTAGTTCGTTGTCGGCGTAGCTACGCTCGAGTGCACTTACCTCCGAGTGGACAAGCGTCTCCAGTTCCGTCGCACGCGCAATCGTCCGCTCGATGCCTTCGTTCATGGCAGAGACTTCGCGCCGGACGGCTTGACCGACCGACATGATACGCTCCGTCGCAATCGTCTCGGGTTCGGCAAGTCGGAGTGCGACCTCCGCCATCGAGCGTGCGGCGTTTCGCAGATCCTGTGCGCGCGCCATCATGATCGCGAACGCAAAGAACAGCATGATCGGCACAATAATGCCGACGATCACTGCAAGAATGCCGGGCCGCGATACAACGTCCGCTGTGGAGCCTACATCCCAAAGAGCACTACCGAACAGGAGTTGTGCGAGACCCAGACCGCCAACGGCCCAAAGGACGGAAATGATTGCCGCATTGCGGAGCGCAGATCGCATGGAGCCGCTCTCAAGCGATCGCATGATGGCCGAGGTCGTGCGCCGACCGCTATCATTTGCCGGAGCGAATGCCGGCGACTTTGGTGCCACCGGCTCTGAGCCGCCTTTCAGGTTCTCCTGAAACTGGCCCGATCCACCTCCGGAGGTCTTCTGCTGCGATGCTGATGAACGCTGCTGCGGTGTTTCTGCCACCGGCGCCTCCTGGGCAGATGATGATGATTTTCGACGCGGCGCTGCCTTGGGCTCCGGCTCATCGTTGAAGTCGATTTTCAGCGCATCTTCCAGTGCCTGGAATGCGGTCTCGTCCATCGACTCGCTGTGCGGATTCTTTGCCATGCAGGTTACGCCTCGTTACATACTCGTCCGGCCGATTGCGGTATACGCCGTTGTGCCGCTCGCGAAACCATCAATCAAGCCAACGGCTCTGCGCGCAAATCCGTGCAAAAGCCGCTTATTCACTTTGGTCCGTACCTTCCTTGCAAACAGGACTTAAGAAAGGCTTGGCCCAATAATTCAACAGCTGAGAACGTCATGTTCACACCTGCCGTAAGCGTACTGTAGTGGCACATTACCGCGTGTTAGACAATTCAGCCTCCCCAGTGTGGATCAACAGCGGGTTGTTGTTAACAGTTTTTAAACCGGAACACGGATCGATTCCCGTTAATTTGGTGGCGCTTAGCGCAAATTAACCATAAGCAAAGAAATAGCGTCGCTGCTGTGCCGAAATTAAACCGAATTCCATCCTAATCCTTCTTGATGTGAGCTGATCGAAAGGGCCAAGGCAAAAGAGGTATCGGGACATGGCATCGGCAAGCATCGCATTCGAAGCTCCTTCGCTGGAAAAGCACGGTCGCATGAGCTCGGGAAGTCCAATTGATCTGGTGCATCTTGCCGTACAGACCATGGGCGACAAGGCGCTGGAAGACGAAATTCTGAACCTGTTCGCGCGGCAGGCGCGCGCCGCCCTCCGCGACATGGCGGTTACTCAGGGCAAGGCACTGGCCGATGTGGCTCATCGGTTGAAAAGTGCAGCGTCCGCCGTTGGCGCGTTTCGGGTTGTCAAACATGCTGAGGCGCTCGAGGCCAATCCATCGGATGCGGGGCATCTGGCGTCCGTTAGTGCCGCGATTATCGAGGCCGAGAACTTCATTCTGAAATTGATGCGCTGATCTGAAAGCCTTTGGTCAAGGCTCGATTGATAGAAGCCAGATCTCGTTGACTGAGGCGGAGAATTGTCGGAAGACATCGCCGCCTCTTTTTGCATTCGGGAAACAGCCATGACAAAAATTACCATCGTTGCCTTTGACGGAACTCGCTTTGAACTGGACGCGCAGCCAGGTTCGACTGTCATGGAAAACGCTGTCCGCAATTCGGTTCCGGGCATCGATGCCGAGTGCGGCGGTGCCTGCGCCTGTGCCACCTGTCATGTCTATGTCGACGATGCGTGGACCGCCGCCGTTGGCGGACCAGCTCCAATGGAAGAAGACATGCTGGATTTTGCGGCCGATGTCCGGCCAAATTCCCGCCTTTCCTGTCAGATCAAGGTGACGCCGGAGCTTGATGGCCTAGTCTTGTCTGTTCCTGAGCGTCAAGGTTAAATGCAAGTCTGATTCTGGTCTGGGATGAGCAAAAAAATGCCTCGCTGCGGATTTCGCAGGCGAGGCCAAGGCGGGCGTATCACCATAAGGCGAGGGAGGAATCACCTTCGGTATCCGGATACGCCGGGAGAACAGGGGCATTCGCGAACTCGGGAAACAGTGACACGTCATGTGCCGCGGTGGTCAGGCACGGAAACCAAGGGTGCCGAGAACGGCACAGGGTGGTGCTGATTTCGGAGATCTGCTCCGCGCACCGAAGGTTCATTCAAGCACTCCGTCATCGGAGCGTCCTCAGGCAAAGTTCACGCAGTCATCATTAAACCGACGCGCCATTGCCGGGAAATCTGCTTCACCCAAAGACAGTGTATAATCGGGTGGCATTCAGTGTTGTGGGCGTTGCCGCATGCGCCGCCTCGCATGCGGCAACGGGACCATAACTTCCAAAGACGTCTCGTGTTCGTCTCTTTCAGTGAGGCTTAATGTAGCTGTTAACTGACGCAAACTCTATTGGAAGTTTTCACCGATCAATCACGGCATGTCACGCAAGCTTGACGCAAGTTTCGGCGGTGATTCGTTTGTATGCAGTTGCTGGTAGTGCAGGGTTTTAGTTGGGTAGATTGAATGCCTGAACTTCAATTCGCGCCTGCTGAACGGTTCTTCAGCAGGCGCATCATGCGAGAATCGAAGTTCTTCGACTCGATGATATCGAACTGGAGCTGATCGCGATCATGGTCCTCGATCATGCTCTTGGTCAGGAGACTGACTTCGTTTTCGAGTTCCTTGCATGTCTTGCGGGAGCCCAGAGACTGCAAACTGTCCTCCAGTTTTCTCGCATAGCCCCGCGCTATTTCCGCGTGCCGTTCTTCATGCCGCTTGATATCGGCCGAGAGCGTATCCCAGATCAGGCCAAGCGTGTCTGTGGCTTGTCTTCGATTGACCCATCTGGGCAGGGTTATATGGGTCTTCAGCGTGACGTTCACGTCACCGATCGAGCAGTTCCGGTCCGTCTCCAGATACGTCACTTCACCGCCAAACTTGATCTGTGTGGCACCTGGATGTCTGAAGCCCGTCGAGCGGGTCAGTGGGCCGTGCTTCTGGAGCTGATTGTCGAGATCGTCTGCTGTTCGCCCGCTGATCGAGAAATAGGAATAGGTCTTCGTAATGCGCGGACTTGCACCAGCGAGCAGTGGAACAAGCAGGACGACGAGCATTGCGCCGAAAACGCTACTGATGCGGCGGGCGACCAACATTCTGTGCCTTATTGAGATTGCAGTTGGCGGGAGCTTGGGGCATAGCCGTCACCATCGCAACAGCGCAAGCGCGAAAATTTTCGTTACCCAAGGCTATTGAGGCAAACGTGATATCTCCCGGCAACAGACTATGGACAGTAGGAAGAGACCGGACACTTGCATTGGGCCCGAAAGGGCATCTTATGGCGATCATCAATGTCACGCCCGATTCCTTTTCGGATGGCGGTCGCTACACGAATGTCGATGCAGCCGTGGTCCATGCGCTCAAAGCGGTTGAGGAGGGTGCGCTCATTCTGGACATCGGCGGCGAGTCGACCCGGCCAGGTGCGGTGCCTGTGACGCCACTGGAAGAGCAACGCCGAATTATCCCGGTTATTGAAGCTCTGGCGAACAGAACGGATTGCCTGATATCTGTGGATACTTACCGTGCCGATACCGCCATGCTGGCGCTGGAAGCGGGCGCTCACATCGTGAACGACGTCTACGGTCTGCGCCATGACCCTGCCATGACGACGGTGGTTGCCGAAACCGGCGCCGGGCTCATCATGATGCATACCGGGCGCGGTCGTGAAGCCGAAAAGCTTGCCGACGCCATCGACGATCAGCGCTTCTTTTTCTCCCGTCAAATGGAAGTCGCTGCCAAGGGCGGTATTGAACGCGACCGCATCATCCTCGATCCGGGTTTCGGCTTTGCCAAGGATAGGGACGAGGACTTTTCGCTCATGGCGCGGTTTGAAGAGCTGGGCAGCCTCGATATGCCGCTTCTTGTTGGAACCTCCCGCAAGCGTTTCATCGGTTTCGCGACGGGTCAGGAGCACGCCGATCACCGGGATTTTGGAACAGCGGCGACCACGGCAATGTTGAGACTGGCGGGGGCTTCCCTTTTCCGGGTTCATAATGTTGCCGTCAATCGCGATGCATTACGCATGGCGGATGCCGTGCTGCAGGCGCGCTGCGCCGTTTCGGAGACGGACAATTGAACACCTATACGATTACCCTCAAGAACTGCGCTTTCTTCGCCAGGCATGGTGCGATGCCGGAAGAAGCAGTTCTTGGACAGCGCTTTTTCGTAGATGCCGAGCTGGACGTGCCGACAAATGCGGCATTGACGGAGGACGACCTGGACGCGACCATGCATTATGGCCATGCCTTTGCGGTTATCGAGGAGGTCGTGACGGGAACGCGGCGGGCTTTGATCGAGGCTCTGGCGCAGGACGTGGCACTCGCACTCTGCGCGAAATTTCCAATGATCCGCCGGGCGGCCATCACCGTTCGCAAGCCGAGCGTGCCAATCCCCGGAATTCTGGATTACGTCGAGGTGTGCGTTGAGCACCGCCCTTGATACCCGAATGGTCCAAGCAAGCATCGGCCTCGGAGGCAATCTCGGCGATCCGATCAAGGCCATGGCCGAGGCGCTGAATGCCTTCCAACAGCATCCGGATTGTTCGCTGATCAGTGTTTCCAGGCTTTACCGAACACCACCTTGGGGGAAAACGGACCAAGCCGATTTCTTCAACTCTTGCGCAGTGTTGCGGACGAGTTTGGAGCCGCTTGCGCTGTTGGACCTATGCCTTTCCATTGAACGGAGCATGAAACGGGTTCGCATCGAACGATGGGGTCCGCGCACCATCGATATTGATGTGCTGACCTACGGTGATGCGGTCATTGACGTGGAGGGTCTGGAAGTCCCACATCCACGCATGACGCAGCGTGCATTTGTTCTGATGCCGCTTGCTGATTTGCTACCGCATCAAATGGTATCTGGAAAACCGGTTTCGGCCTGGCTGGACCAGGCCGACAAGACAGGTATCGAGATTGAAAGCCAAGATGGAAACTGGTGGCTGAACCAGCGGTAACTACTCGTTGGCCGCAATCGCGCCGACAGCCATCTGGTCCGTATCACGCTTCAGGGCCAACCCAATGACTGGAACCATCTCGTCCTCGACCTTGACCGAGATCGTGATGTTCATCGCGTTATCATCCTGCATACGGGCGATCATGGCGCCGTTCAGCTTTGCGCGGTTGATACCGACGACAATCTTGTCGCCATTCACTGCGCCCGAAACGATATCAAGGCCCTTGCCAGCAGCGCCATCGAGGAACTGCCCCTTGTAGGAGCCACCTGCTTGCTTGATGACGGCGGACATTGGCTGCTTGAACACGCCAACCCGGCAGGTTCCATCGAGCTTGATCCCGGCATCGCCATCCTTGTTGGGTTCGCCAGTCAGGCTGCAGGTGAATTTGGTACCCTTGTACTTGCCCGCAACGATCTCGCCCGGGCCGGACCAGACGCCAGAGGCAGTCTGGAAGAAGGCCTTATCGCGAGACCCTGCATCGGCAAAGGAATGCGAGGCAATAAGAGCGATGCCTGCAATGAGAAAAAGCCCGCCTTTGGGCGAAAAGAAGCGCGAGACCATTTGACTTTCCTTGGGCGAGCGGCGTCCTGAACTGTCTTGACCATACGGCGGGATGGTTAATGAGCGGTTTCTTTTTCGACATTGTCCGCCTTTGGACTGATCAGGAAGGCGATTTCGTCGTCGACAGAATGTCCGACATGAAGTCGCCGATACCCGGTCTTTTCAAGGCCTTGAACGGCAGTGGACGGCAAAGATCCATCGCAGCGATGCCGATCCGGGCTGTCAGGAGCCCGTTGATCACGCCCTCGCCGAGGCGCGTGGAAAGTTTCGCGGCCAAGCCGTGTCCGAGGACTTGCTGCGCAAGGCTGTCGCCAACGGCAATGGAACCGGTTACGGCAAGGTGTGCCACGACATCCCGCAAAAGGCGGATCAAGCCCAGCGTCCCCGGACGGCCGCCATAGAGCTCAGCCATGGCGCGAACGAGCCGCGTGACCTCGAACAAGACATAAGCGAGATCCACAATTGCCCGGGGACTGACGGCGGTAACAACCGAGGTCCGCCTGGAAGCCGCAAGGATCATCATCCGGGCACGGGCATCGAGTGGTGAGAGAAGCTCTCTTTCCGCCAGTTCGATGAGTTGTGGCGCGTCGATGATGTCGTCCTTTGTCGCAGCAATGGCTGCGCGGCCCCTTGCGGTTTCTGCGCGGTGAGAAAGGATTGTTTCCAGCCGCGTGATGAGTGACCTGGCCTGACGCGGCGAATCTTTTGGCAAAATGGATTCGGCTTCATGCTTGATGTGCTGGATCGCACCAATGCGCATCAACCCGAGCACTTCGCGACCGACCACGACGACCAAGGCCAGTGCTGAGATAGCAAGGAGCGAGATGGCCGCGTAGCCGAGCCAATCTGACCGCGTGAACAAATCCCTGACGATCTGGTCAGCCCAAAGCCAGAAGGCCATGGATAGGAAAGCGCCTATCCCTGCCGCTGCCAGCTTTCCGAAGGAGAAGCGACGTCTGGGTGGACGTGCTTCAAGCTCTGTCGATGTGCCGAGTTCAGACGCCTGTAGAAACACATCCTGTTCGTCCGGGACAACGGTGAAACCGTCATCGAAAGCTTGCGGCTTGCGCGGCGCTGCGACGGGTTTCTCGGTTTCCAGGGAGAATGCTTCCGGTCTTCGCGGGGGGAAGGGCGATGGCGTTTGCTTGTCCGTTGTCATGCCAGACGATCTCCGATCAGAAACTGGAGCGCCCGATCAAGGCGGATATGCGGAATGGACAGCGTCGCGCCTGAGCCGCTTTCCTCGATGTTGGGCGGGCGAAAACGTACGATGTTCAAATGCGGTAGGCGACTTTCCTGAGATATTGAATCGGAGAGCTGAAAAAGTGAATCCGATCTTTCCGGTAAGTCACCGGGAAATATTGCTGTTTTCCGGTTGCCATCGAATGTTTCACCGCCGATCGTCTCGCCTTCTATAGGAGTGCCCGTGATAACTGGAAGATCCTGTCCGTTCTGGCGAACGACGGCTTCACGCGTTGCCCTCACGGAGGCCATCGCCATGACCTCTATGCCAGCACCCGCCATTCCTATTCGTTCGATAGCGCGGTCAACGATACGGCGCGTGATCGCTTCAAGCCGGTCATGGCTTTCGTGGTGCAAGTGATCGGCCTTTGTGGCGGCAATCAGAACCTTGTCGATCCGCCTACCCATCAGGCTGGAAAGAATGGAATTGCTGCCGGGGCGGAAACAGGCAAGAACATCCTGCAGGGCCCGTTCAAGATCCTGAACGGCTTCTGGCCCTCGGTTGAGGGCCTGCAAGGCATCGATCAGCACAATCTGGCGATCAAGGCGTGCAAAATGCTCGCGAAAGAAGGGCCGGACAACGACTGCTTTGTAGGCCTCGAACCGCCGCTCCATCATCGCAGCGAGACTGCCTTTTTCGAAGCGCGGGTCACCAAGATCGGGAAGCGGGGCAAAGGTGAGGGCAGGAGAGCCATCCAGATCGCCGGGCATCAGGAAGCGTCCCGGTGGCAGTGTCGAAAGCGATCTTTCGTCCGATTTGCAGGCGCGCAGATAGGAAGCAAAGCGCTCTGCCAGTCGTTTCGCCGTCATTTCATCAGCAGGACCGTTCGGATCCAGTGTCGCGGCTAAATCCAGCCATTCTGCGGAAAGTTCGCGGCGCACTCCGGATCTGGCCAGCCGGGTCGTGTTTTCGCTGAATGTCCGATAATCCTGGCCCAGCAGCGGTAGATCGAGTAGCCACTCGCCCGGATAATCGACGATATCGATGGACAGCTTCCCGGCTGAAAACATACGGTTCCAGCCGCTTGCGCTCTCATACTGGATCGTCAGCCGCAGTTCGGAGATCGCGCGTGTCGAGTCCGGCCATATGCGATCTCGAACAAGTGCCTGGACGTGATCCTCATATTGAAAACGGGGAATCGCATCATCCGGCTGAGGTTCAAGGCGGACCGAGGAGACGCGTCCTGATCGAACCGCCTCGAATAGCGGCAAGCGGCCACCGTGAAGGAGATTGTGCACAAGCGATGAGATGAAAACCGTCTTGCCCGCGCGGGATAGACCGGTGACCCCCAGCCTGACTGTCGGGTTCAGCAGATTGGTGGCTTTATCGCCCAGGCTGTCCAGCGCAATCAGCGCATCATCCCGGAATGTCGTCAGTGATGGAGACAATGTAAGACCCGTCCATTTCGCTTCTCTCCATATAGAGATCGGACCAACGCGAAAAAGGGAGCGGATTCAAATTCTTTCACATTGCGGAACCAGCGTTGACGGGAGGTGTCCTGCGCGATTCACCGCGGCTTCACGGCGAGAGAAACGCCTTCAACTGCCAAGGTCCGCCCGCAGATCCGTCTTCAGGATCATGACCAATTGCGGCAAAACCAGCGGTCGGAAAACCCGCCGGGATAGTCGATGCGGTCAGGTCGGAACCAATCATACTTTCCAGCAGAACCTCAATTGAAGGGTTGTGGCCGATGATCATCAATCGAGTAGCTGTCTGCGCCTTTATGATCGCCAAATAGGTTTCGACTGGCGAATTGTAGAGTTCGTCCAAATATTGAACTGGCATATTCTCGTCGATCGCTTCGATGACGGAGGCGGCCGTCCCACGGCAGCGATGTGCTGACGAACATAGAAGCAGATCCGGCCTGAACCCGCTACTGGCGGCCATGCGCGCAACTGCATTTGCCTCCGCTATGCCGCGCGTATCGAGCGTGCGGTCGAAGTCGCGCTCTCCAGGCTTGGGCCACCCGGAATGGGCATGGCGCATCAGATAGATTTCGAAAGGGGGTGGGTTCGGTTTTTCCATAAAACATTCGTAAGATAACGAGGCTCAAAAGGAAGTAACAAGATCGCGTTGTAGCCGTCAACACCACCATTTTTAGCGGATAACATATCAGCTACAGATCAGGGTTGAGGAGGCGAGCCGATATGACTTCGAATAAAAGCGCATAAAATATAGTCGTTTAGCCGAAATTTAAGACAGATTTAAAAATGTATTGATAAGGCTTACAAGGCTTGTGCAAGTCTGGTGTGTTGGAGTATAGGACGCCGCGTGAGAGCTGTTCTCCAGGAGAATTGCGTTGAGTGAGAAGATCGACCTTAGCAGCTACGTCCTCTCGGAAGACGAAGAATTCATGAATGCCAATCAGCGGGCATACTTCCGAGCAAAGCTCATAGCCTGGAAAAATGACATATTGAGGGAAGCGCGCGAAACCCTCGACCATCTAGCTGAAGAAAGCGCCAATCATCCCGATCTTGCCGACCGGGCATCTTCCGAAACCGATAGAGCCATCGAACTGCGTGCTCGCGATCGACAGAGAAAGCTGATCTCCAAGATCGATGCAGCGCTCCAGCGCATTGAAGACGGTACCTACGGCTATTGTGAAGAAACCGGCGAACCAATCGGGTTGAAGCGTCTGGATGCTCGGCCGATAGCGACGCTTTCGATCGAGGCGCAGGAGCGCCACGAGCGACGGGAAAAGGTTTATCGCGACGAATAATCGCGTTTCGCCCGATCCGACTTCAAACTTTCCAGGCACGCCACCAAGCGTGCCTTTTTTGCAATCGAAGTAAACCTCCACCTACGGTGGAGGACTGGACGAGTTCTACATCGTAGTGGAGAGACCTCCGGCTTGGA
>NZ_STGA01000032.1 GCF_005222835.1 Rhizobium sp. FKY42
CAGCTAGAAGGGCGAAAACTGTCGCATCTCTAACTGGCCCAACTGTCGCATTACTAAATGGCTGCTATAGATTGAAATCAGATAAGGAAGATTATGGAACTTATTCGATACGGAAAGCTGGATTCACCCTATGAGCAAAGGCACCCTGGCAGTTTGGTTAGGCGTCGCAGCCTTGCTCTATCTGATGTACGCCGCGATTGACCTGGCTGATAAACTGAACCACCAAATCGACCAATGCGATGATCCCAGCGCCGGTGCATATATAGCCGACGCTGTTGAGCGAGCGCGCGTTTGCGGACAGTGACGGCTCAGGCACCGCCGACATACTGAAAATAGGCCCAAACCAGAACGAAGGCTGCGATGACGCCAGCGACAATCAGCGCCTTCTTGGCTGCAGGTGGCGTTTGACGCGGAGGCTTGACCGGCTTCGGCTTGTTGAACTTGATGACGTCGCCCATAAGAAATTCCGTATTCCTGATCTGTTGCGTTTATCCGGCCGATGCTGGCGCATCGTGTCGGCAGTTTGTGTGGTGATTCCGGTCAGTTCGCCATTCTAAGGCCTGTATTGTTCATGGCAACATCACGGATGCACAGGACAATTTTGTAGACCAGATATCCAGATTCGAGGCACGGAGCCGGGCCGCACCCTGCCCTGCTTATGCACGAAGAGTGTGTAGAAACATCTCGCTTAGCAAACGCGATAAGTAGACAGTGATTGAACGTCGATCCCAGAAGTGGTGTTGCTTCTGTTCCGTATCGACTTTTCCGGACTCAATGTCCTCGGCCGGTCAGGAAATAACTCAATAAAGGTGCGGCGTCCCTTCGCCGCGTAATAGTTGACCTGATCTCTTGCGCCCTGCATTGTCGCAGGCGGCACATCTGCGCCCCTGCAGAAGGAGCGTTCTTCCGATCTTGAAGCCGCAATGTTAGACGCGCAGGAGACAGCCTACGAAAAGGCCGTCGACAAATATATTTCCGAACACCCGGACCAGATCAAATCGTGGTTTGGTCAAGAAGGCTAAGCTCGTTTAGGTCGGCATTCGTGTCGACCTTTTCTGCAATCAAAGTAAACCTCCACCTACGGTGGAGGACTGGACGAGTTCTACATCGTAGTGGAGA
>NZ_STGA01000033.1 GCF_005222835.1 Rhizobium sp. FKY42
GTTCACATGGCTCAATTCTCAATGGAAATTATGCGCCTAACCGGCTCAGTTTCGCGCGGAAACCAACAATCTTAGGCTTGCCACGCTTCTCGATGATCCGATCCAGCTCACGAGCAACCCGAAGGCCCGAGAGCGATGTATCGGCGACGAGGCCCAGGCATTCTCTGGTGCAATCATCGACGATCGTCAGCACCCGGAACCTGCGGCCATCGGTGAGTTGATCCGACACGAAGTCCAGCGACCAGCGATCATTGGCCGTCATCGGGACCAGCATCGGCGTACGTGTGCCGATCGCTCGTTTCCGGCCGCCTCGCTTTCGCACCGTCAGCTTCTCCTCCCGATAGAGCCGGAAGAGCTTCTTGTGGTTCACATGGTGCCCTTCGCGTTTGAGCAGTACGTGGATGCGTCTGTAGCCGAAGCGACGGCGCTCATGCGCCAATGCTTTCATTCGCTCGCGAAGACGATCATCGTCGCTGCGCCTGGTTTCGTAACGGACCGTCATTCGGCAAAAGCCGCTGGCTTTACACGCCCGCCGTTCACTCATCTGGTGGTGATCCATCAGGTGCACGACAGCTTTCCGCCTTGCTGCGGGCGTCACCACTTCTTTCCCAACAGGTCCTTCAAAGCCGCATTGTCGAGCATCGCATCGGCGAGGAGCCGCTTCAGCTTCGTATTCTCGTCCTCCAGTGTCTTCAGCCTCTTGGCTTCGGACACGTCCATGCCACCGAACTTCGCTTTCCATTTAATGGGATGGACTGTTCCCCCACCCCGCAGTGAAACTGACGCACCAACGAAGGAGGTTGTCATGGCAAACGTTGCGGTTCTGGGAATTGATATTGCCAAGAATGTGTTCCAGCTTCATGGCGTGGGCGCCGATGGTCAGGTTGCCCTGAGACGACGCGTGATGCGCGATCAACTGCTGCAGGTGACCGAGACTATGCCACCTTGCCTGATCGGCATTGAAGCTTGCACGGGTGCCTTTCACTGGCAGCGGCATTTTGAGTCTCAGGGGCATACTGTGAAGATCATCGCGCCGCAGTATGTGAAGCCGTTTTTGAAGGGCCAGAAAAATGACGGCAACGATGCCCAGGCAATATGCATTGCCGTTCAACAACCACACATGCGTTTCGTGCCGAAGAAATCGATCATCCAGCAGGACATCCAGGGCCTCCACCGTGCTCGGCAGAGACTGGTCAATCATCGTGTCGCCCTGATCTCGCAGATGCGAGGTTTGCTTCTCGAGCGCGGCGTGGCAATTGCGAAGTCGGCCTCGATCGCACAGCGCACGATACCGGAGATCATCAACAACCCAAAGATCGATATCACCGAGCTGACACGCGATATCATCGGCACCCTCCATGCCTTCCTTTTGCAGCTCAACGAGAAGATCAGATACTTCGACAAGCAGATCGAGGCCGTCTTTCGCGAGAGCGACGTTTGCCAGCGTATCGCGAAGATACGTGGCATCGGCCCGAAGACCGCGACGGCAGTTGTCGCAGCTGTTGGTGATGGAGCAGACTTCAAGAATGGCCGGCACCTGGCGGCATGGATGGGACTTGTGCCGCGACAACATTCCAGCGGCGATCGACGCGTACTGCTCGGCATCAGCAAGCGAGGCAGTCAGCATCTGCGAACACTTCTGGTCCACGGCGGAAGGTCAGTGGTGCGAACGGCGCAACGAAAATCTGACCCTGCGAGCGAATGGGTCAACGAGCTTAGGGAAAGGCGTGGTTACAATCGCGCAGCGGTTGCCGTCGCCAACAAGAACGCAAGGGTGATCTGGGCCTTGCTTCAGCACGGTGGTGAATACCGAGCCAATCCTTAAGAGCAGGCATGCGAATTGCAAGATGAAGGTTGAAATGGAATGAACGGTCGGACCGGCACATACGGAACCTGTCTTTTATAATGGCCGACAAGGTCTCCCATTTGTTGAGGCGTATGTGCGCGGATACCCCATTTGGGCGCTTCGGAAATGATGACGCCGTATAGATGTTTGCAATCGACCAGCGTCAAACCGCTTCAACGTAAAGCTTGCAAAGGGGGAACAGTCCATAGATATAGATGCTGGCATCGCTGACGCCGTGCTTGCGGCAAAGCTCTGAGACCGGCGTGCCTGCCTCGTGCTCCTTCAGTATCCCGATAATCTGTTCGTCTGTGAAACGGTTGCGCTTCATTTTCTGGTCCTCTCAATGGGCCAGAGCTTACTTCAAAATGGATTAGTTCAGCGGGGCAAGGTCACAAGCCGACCCCGATTTGTCTGAGCAACTTCCAACAAGATCAGAACCTTGGCATTCAGTCCAAGTAAGTCTATTCGCCAAACGGAAGTTCGATTTCTTCGCGGTTTTTCTTTGCGCCGTCGATTAGGACCGTTTTGAACCGGTCCGCATCTGGTGCAGGCAGCATCCCTGCCCCACTTCGGATAGCGTCTTGCCACGCAGGGCCGCGCTCCCATGCTTCGTTGTAGACGAGGGCCAAGTCGGCGGATCGCCTTGTCTGCTGCAGCGCCTCAAAAAGCAGCGCGGCCTGGCGAATGTCCTTCTCGCGCTTCGCTGGCCCTTGCCCGTCAGTGTGCCGACGGCTGGCGACTATGAGCTTATGGACGGCATATCGAGCCGGATCAGGGACAACGACTGGGATGCCGCTTCGGTGGAGCAGGATTGTCCTTACTGGATCCCTGATGAGAAAGTCGAGAAAGCGTAGTGGATCCGCGCTAGCACCGCCAAGAGCAGGCATCTTCGCCGGCTGATCGGAGTAGTCGTCCGAGCCACGGTTCGATGTCAGGAATTCAACTCTGTAGCCGTCGGCATTCTGAAACGCTGACGAGGCCCCTGATCCCGATCTATGTGGAACGGGCCGGAAACTGGCATCAACGTGCTGCAGCAACTCGACGATCGGAGGCAGACTATCTTCAACCTCCCGACTGATGGCATAATCCTGAGCGATATCCGCATCGCCGGTCAGTATGGCAGCCATGGGAAGGCGCACGCCGAGCAGCCCTGAATAGCATTGAAAGGCCACCGTGCCGATGAGAACGCCACGGAGTCGAAAGAGCCCCCCATCGGCAAGAGCTTCGACAATGTCGCCCGACATGGCGTCGGGGGAAATCATCCCACCTTCGCGGGTCAGGGTATTTACCAACCGTCTGCGAGCGCGTAGGTCGTCCTTGTCCCGCTTATGCTCAGATACGCGTTGTGCTATATCCGGATCGTCCGCGGGACCAACATAGCGACGTTTGGTCCCACCTTGTCCATCCGGGATATCGAAATACCAATACTTGCGTCCCTTGATGTTCGCGGGGGTAAATCGACCCTCTGGAGGGAAATCAGCCGTCCAGGCGGCGTCGAGCGAGCGCTGACCTAGCTCGGCGAGCATAGTCTGGTACATGAGGTCGACGGATTTCATAAGCTCGATACCGGCGTTATACTGTTTTTCAAAAACAGTATAACGCTCGAAATGATAGGTCGCAATACCAGACGTGGGTTCTACGCCTTGAAGGGATCCGAACCGCTGGCCCATTAAGTTCGCAGCGATTTCTTATATTAAACAATACGTTGAAGATGTGTCGGCAGAACCGGCGCACTTTGCTATCTAGCGAGGCTGATCGCCGACAGCTCCGTGCCAATAGAAACGTGAACGCCTATGCGACAGACACGCTTAGGATGAAGGGAGCTTTTTTGCGAATGGAACAAAACAAATACAGATGCGGGGCTTACCCCGTATTGATATGGGCGGCATTCCGGGCTAACTAGAGGACATGCGCTACACTCAAAGCCAGATTCGTGAGCTACTTTCCATTTCTGTGGACGCCTTTCGTACGTGGCGGGATGCCATACCGGCATTGGCTGCGCACAAGGGGCACGCCCCAAGCTTCACACCTGGGGACGTGGTCGCGATGGCGATCGTGGCCGAACTGGTCAGAGATTTCGGTGTCCGCGTTGGGACGCTTGGTGGCCATTTCGATCAACTGTTCAGGGAGTGTTGCGGAAAATCCTGGCTCTCGCTGGAAACCTGCGTTGCCCTAATCGAAGCCGATAGCATCCGTCTCGTTGACGCTGGCACGTCTACACGTCCGTCGCCGAACGCCTCCACCCTATGCGTTCCCTGTGGACCTATCGTGTCGCGCTTGCAGTCGGCGCTTACAGCTACCGAGGCGGATCACGCTCAAGGCCATCTGCAGTTTCCCCCCACAGCGATCGGCCCGCAAACCGAACGACGTGGAAGACGAGCATGACCACTATCACGGCATCCGCATTGGCGCCGGAGTGGAAAGACCGCTTGGGGCTGACACATCGCCGCTCGCCTGAACTCTACGAGTCAGCCGAGGCCGTCAGCGACGTGCCCCACGCGCCTGCTATCCGAGCTTGTCTCACCGAAATGGGTGTATCGGCGATCTTCTGCGTCCAAGGCGTCCCAACCGTCGCGATTTTGGGAGCCGATCACTACGACCGCGCCGCTGTTATCGATCTTCATGGCGCACTCTGGAATCAGGGCCTGGCCAGCCTGTTGTTGGTTATCGCCGAAGATACACTCAGAGCGTTTTCGCTCGCTCGCACTCCGTTGAGCGATCCTGGCGAAGCCTTTGAGGCCCGCTGCCTCATCGATAGCCTCAGCCTGACGGCTGAAGCGCTGCGGTTCCAGAACCTTATCTACGGCGCGGAATCCGGACGTCTGTGGAAGGACTACGGCGAGTTTTTCCCCCCGAAAGAACGCATTGATCAGGTTCTTCTCGACAATCTCAACGTGTCCCATGATCTCCTGCAAAAGGCCGCGCTCGCTTCCGATGCGGCCCAAGCCCTGCTCATACAGGCGATGTTTATTGCCTACCTTGAGGACCGAGAGATCGTAACGCCGGCCTACTTTGCCGCCGTCTCTGGGAATAGAGCCGAGAGTTTTTCGGCACTGCTCGAGACCGGCGACGTAAATCTATTCCGCTCTTTCTTCCGGACCCTTCATGCGGATTTCAACGGCGATCTGTTCGTCGCGCCGTGCTCCTTCGAGGCCAAGGGCGACGCGCCAGAAGTCACGCCTGCCCATCTGACGATCCTGGCGCGTTTCCGGTCAGGCCGTGAAGAAATGGCGCGTTCCGGCCAGCAGCGTTTCTGGGGCTATGACTTTCGTTATATCCCTATCGAACTCGTCAGCGCCGTATACGATAGGTTCCTCGGCGAACGCGAGGCCGAACGCCGCGCCAACGGCGCCTACTATACGCCCATGTTCCTCGCCGACACGGTCGTTTCCCAAGCGTGGGAGATGTTGCCGGATGCGACAAAGACGACAGGAAAATTCCTCGACCCTGCCTGCGGTTCAGGCGTTTTCCTCGTCCGCTCGTTCCAGCGGCTCTGCGAACACTGGCGTGCCAAGCACAAGACACAGACGATTTCTTGGAAAACGCTGCTGTCCTTGCTGAGCCAAATCCACGGCTGGGATTTGAATGGTGGCGCCGTTCGGGTCGCCGTGTTTTCGCTCTACGTCGCCTTGCTCGAAGAGGTGTCGCCACGTGACATCCGCAAGCTCATCACTCGGGGGAAACTCCTCCCGGAACTTTGGGGCAAGAACCTCGTCTGCCGCGACTTTTTCGAAGTGTCACCTGAGGGCGCGCGATACGAGGTCATCATCGGCAATCCGCCATGGACCAGCCGCCGCGGTCCGGCCCGTTCGTCTGTGCAGTGGAGCAAGAAGGAAGGCCATCCGATGCCGGGCGGCGAGGATGCCTGGGCGTTCAGTTGGAAAGCCCTCTCGCATCTCGCCGACGGCGGACTGATCGCGTTCCTGCTGCCGGCGATGGGATTTTTGCATAACCACGCCCAAAAGACGGTCGAAGCGCGTGATGCGTTCTTCCGAAAATCCCAAATTCGCCGGGTCATCAACTTCGCCGACCTTCGGTTTCAGCTTTTCGAGAAGGCCCATCGTCCCACGGCTCTGATCATCTACGGCAGCGCGAATGCGGATAATTTCCCGTATCGCTTCGACTACTGGGCGCCGAAGGCTGACCTCAACCTTCGCATCAAACGTGTCATCACGTTGAGCAGCGCCGACAAGGCATCGCTCGGGGTAGGCGCGGTTCTCGATAACCCGCTCATCTTCAAGCAGCGCCTTTGGATGCGCGAACCGGACGCTAAACTTTACGGCTACCTCGCGCGACTTCCCAAGCTAGAGGCCTTCGTCAATCATTTTGGCGGCCTAAGCCGTCGCCGGGAAGAGCCGATCAATCGTTGGGTGATCGGGCAAGGTTATCAGCCCTTCAATGAAGACAGCGATAGCGATGCGCCTCCACTCGAAAGCGCGTATGTCGGCCGACTGCCGGACCTACCGATTGCGGCCTACTCACGCCTAGCACAGACGGTGGGAGGCTTAGTGCCAGCCGCATCGTCAACCGTTCGTCGTCGCGGGTTCGAGGCCGGGTTCGATGGCCCGCGGATCCTTATCCCGCGGGGGGTCGAGACGTCGCAGAACCGTCTTCGCGCCGCCTATTGCGATCAGCCCCTGACCTTCCAGCATATTTTCCAGGCGATTGTGGTGCCGGAGGGCGAGAGTGACCGCGCCAAGCTCCTGACCGCGATACTCAATAGCCGCATCGCGGTATGGTACGCTTTTCACGGCACCGCTTCGTTCGGGTCGGATCGACCGGAAGTCCAGCAGGCTGACCTGCTGCGCTTGCCGTTCCCCTCGCCAGACGATGTGCCCGATCGAGCCGCAGCGGCCCAAGCGGCCCTCGAGCTGATCGCGATTGTGGACGACGCACGCGACCGCTTCAACGAGCCGTTGACGATGCAGGTCGATGACAGCGAAATCCTTCGGACGATCGACCAGCTCGCCTACCAATATTTTTGCCTGTCGCCCGATGAGATCGCGCTGATAGACGATACCGTCGAGGCGATCCTTCCTGCGCTTCAGCCCCATGAAGGCCACTTCCCGAAACTCTGGGGTCCGCCTGACGAACCGCAACGCGCTCAATACGCGCGCACATTGTCGGCGAGCCTTGCGGACTGGTTCAAAGGCAAGAAGATCGATGCGCGCCTTCTCGCGCGCGGCGCTGACTTGGCGATCCTGCGCCTCCACTTGGGCGGTCATGATGACTATACCGAAGACGCGGCCGGGGACCTCAGCGACGTTCTCGAGCAGCTTGCAGGCCACATCCACAGACCTCTCGACGGAAACTTCCAGCTCATGCCGGATCTGCGCGTATTTGTCGGGGACTGCCTCTACCTCATCAAGCCTATGCAGATGCGTTTCTGGCTACGCTCCACCGCGCTCGCCGATGCCGATGGGATAGCGCTCGATCTCCAGCAAGCCGCTGCCCTGCCACGTCAGCGGGGCGCGAACTGATGCTGGTCGGCGACGTGCAGGAATGGGTCGACCACTTCGTTTCGTTTGACGACCGCTTCCTGGAGAGAATCGCGGCGGCGTGGCCGGCCTGCATGGCAGTTCTCTCAGAACACCCCGGCGAAGACGACATCACTATCAACCTCGTCGATCGCCTCGCCAAGGACGTCGTGGTGCGTCGGTTATGCCATTGGGTGGAGTATCAATTCGAGCCGTTCGGCCTAGCGGCTGATGGCTCAAAATACAGCAAGGGCATCATCGACATCGCCGTACTCTTCGACTGGGATCGGGAGCGATACCTGGCTTATGAGTGCAAGCGGCTTAACGTGATCAATTGCGGAAGCCGCAGTTCCCTGGCTACCGTGTACGTCACCCAGGGCATGATGCGTTTTCTCACCGAGCAATATGCCGAGCAGCTGCCTGTGGGGTGTATGCTCGGTTACGTGCTCGATGGCGACGTGCCCTTTGCCAATTCACGGATTGCCGACGCGATCGGCAGCCATGTCCCTCTCGCGCTTGCTGAGGGACCCACACCGCTTGCCGCGATCGAAACGATTGAGCGCTTCCGAACCAGGCACGCCCGCCAAACCGGATTACAGATCGAACTTCGCCACGCGCTATTGTCGAAGCCGTCAGCGGTTGCGACACACTCTTGAGGAAGACTGCTTACGCAGCACCATGTCATCGGCTGACGATCCAAACGCGTTCGGCGCCTACATCGCCGATCACATAGACTTCGGAGGGCCGCAGAAAATACCGAAGAAGCCCTTCTCACTGCGGTATGGCCACCGGCGGGACACGGCGCACTCCGTCCCAAGGTCACCCGACCAGGCCCCTATCGGTTTGCCTCAGCATCCGCCTCCGCGATCAGTTCCTCGGCCAGTTCGGACAGCCATGGCGAAACGTCATCAATCCGCACCGCGTCGGAGTGGGCCGCGTAATAGTCTCCGACGGTCCGAAACGTCTCGCCGAAGCGCCCAGAAAACATCTTCTGCAGCTTGTCATTCCGGCCCAGCACGCTCGATAGCGCCCGGCCACCTCGCAAAAACTTCAGCGCAGGCTCCGTTCCAAGGAGGTAGAGGTGCTTCCGTTTCGCCGTAGGATGCTCCGCGAGCAGCAGATAATCCTTGAACACCGAATTCTGGCGGATCGATTCCGCGCCGCCCCGCCATCGAATGAACTTGAATTCGGCAACCCGCAGACTAGTCTCCAGATCAAAATCCCTTCCGGTGTTGCCAGCGCCGAGGGACACATATTCCACCCGCTCATCCCGTTCGAGGATGTGTGGAAGGCACAACAGGATGCCGAGCGCATGGATCGTGACGTTGATTTGGCTCGCCAGGCGCTTCATCTCCGCCGCCGCAGCCAGCGCCTCTCGACCCGCCCCCGCGCTTTCGAGAAAGCTCGCACAGCCCTCCGCCGTTACGCCGCGAACCCCTCTCTCGATCCGCGCGAGCGTCTGTGTCAGGTCCGGACCCGTGAACCGCGCGAGCAGCTCGCCAATGTCTGCTGGGCTAGTCGTCACGTGCCCACCCGACCGGCGGGACGAAGCCGTTCGATCTGATTGTAGTTGATCACCGCCGCTTCGGCGCCGATGACCGGAAAGCGGCTGACGACATAATGCACTACCTTGTCCATACCCAGTTCCTGCTTGAGAAGATGCTCGCGGCTGCGCTCCTTTTTCAGCGCTCGCGAATAGTAATTCATCAGAGACCAATTATACCGGACGAACAGTTTCCGTTCAGCTTCGATCTTCGATAGATCGATCCAGTTGTTCTTGCATTGGATGTTGAAAATGACACCGTCGTGCGTAGCGACGACGTCGAATTCCTTTCGATTGATGCGCTTGATATTCGTGACGGTGAAGCCCATGTGCTCCAAGTCACGTTTGACCATGTCCTCAAAAATAAAGCCCGCGTGAATCTGAAAACGTCGGCGGCTGCCGAGGTGGACATTCTTAAACGCATATAGGAAACGCGATAGCAGATTGACGTTCGAGACAACCCGATCGCCTAGGTCCAGAAACGGTTGATAGGCGTTGGTGTTGGTTGCGTAGTCCGAGGGTATGTTCAGCAGCAGCGTCTCGAGTTCGGCGGGATCCAAGTCGTTCTGCGCGCGCAGCATCGAGCGAAACTTACCTTTCTCGATCTCGATATAGTAATCGTCTCGGGAATAGCGGGCGAAGGCGACCACCAGCACGCCCATGGCGGAAAAGGCGGAATCCTTGAGACCGAACGCCTCATAGGTCGCGCCGATCAGCTTGACGCCGTTGCGCAGTTCGGCGGCCGAGAAAATCTTGCGGCCATCCACCGGTTCCATGGCCTGCATTGTTAACTGATCGCCGCGCAGCTCGGCCATGACGTGGATCGACGCGCGTTCCGGCTCAAGAAAATAGTCGTCCAAGGTCTCAAAGTCGTGGCTGGCCATCGCGCCAATGCCGTCGACCTCCAGGCTGAAATCCGGCAGCGCTTCGAGCAGCGCAAGTTTATGGTGAAAGCCGGTGATGGCGATGCAGCTATGCTCTACCTGAGGCAGAAGGACGGTCAGCGCGTCATAGGGCTGAAGAACCAACGCGCCGGAACACGCATAGGTCATGGTGTACAGCAGCGAGACGAAGTGCCGGCGCCGCGATTGAAAATAATCGACGGCCCCGCCGACCGTGTCGAGCGTGATGCTGGCGCTACGAGCGTCCTGGCCATGCGTGGCAAAGGCCACACCCATTGCCCCGGCGTACAGCATGATCCGCGTGAACCGGGCAACAACTGACGGTTCGAGGTAAGGCGCGAGCGCCTGACGCACGGCCAGCCATGTCGGGCCCGGATTTGAAACAAACGCGTCGTCCAATCGGATCGCGCACAACCAAGCTCTGAGCCGTTCGTCGGCGATCCCGAATCTCGGCAGGTTGATGAATTCCTCGACGGCCCGGATCGTCTCATGCCATGCCGCCACCGCGTCATCTCGCCGATACTGCGCGCACACCGTGGCCGTGCGCAGCCAACTGGCTCTCGATCAGTACCCTTGCTTCATCTCCAGATATAGATCGCATGACGCCTGATTTCCTTGTAGGAACACAGACCCTCCGTGCGGGTTGGTGCCTTTGCATTTCCGGCCGTGGGTTCTCGATTGCCATTTGAAGTTTCAGTATGGTTGTGCCACCAAGTCTTCAAATGCATTTGGGCACACTTGTACATGAATTCTTCGATCATCCTCGGCAGTAATTTGCCACCCCTACCTGAAGAATTACTCGTCGCGAGAGATCGCGGTGAGGTATTGTTTATTGTCGGAGCTGGCGCATCATACCCGGCCCCATCCTCGTTGCCTGACTTTGGAGGACTTGTTGCCGACATTTATGCTGAGGTAGATGCGGCGATGAAGGGGCCGCTAAGCGAACTTCGAAAGCCGAAGCCCTTGGAATGGGACAAGATAGCCGGAATGCTGACCCACCAGCAACGGACCGAGCTCAAGTTTTTTGCCCAACATGATTATGATGTTGTCCTAGGAATGCTGGAGCGCCGGATCGACGGCGACCCGAGCAAGATGAGCACATTGCGGCGCGCAGCTCGGAGGGTCCTTGAGCGGACAGTCGAACCCAATCCCCTGCACTCGGCTCTTGTGCGCCTTGGCCAGCGTTTTGGCCAGACGTTGCTGGTCACGACGAATTTCGACCGCCTCCTCAGCATTGCGGCAAAGAAGGAAAAATATTCCAGCGAGGCTTTCGCCCTCGGTGAAATTCCTAATCCCAGCCGTAGCACCGAGTTCGCCGGCATCCTGCACATTCATGGAATGCTGCCGCTCAAATCTCAGCGGGGCTCCGCCTTGATCCTCACCGACCAGGACTTTGGAGATGCATATCTCAGACGGCACATCATCACGTCATTCCTTTATGACGCGGCCCGCATTTTCCATCTCGTGCTGGTCGGCTATAGCGCCAACGACTCGCCAGTCCGTTATCTTCTCAACGCAATTGCCGCGGATGAGCGGCATTTCGTCGATCTTAAACCGCGCTATGCCTTCGTCGGATGTGATCCAAGCGATGCTAGAACCCCAGTCGAGTGGCAATCGCGCGGTATCACTCCTATTACCTACGACAAGGCGGACAATCATAAAGCGCTAAGCAAGGTGTTGTCGCGCTGGGCAGAGATTATCCCTGACAAACGCAATACCTCTCGGGTCGAGAAGCACCTCGTGTCGATCGCAAAGCTCGATCCAGACACACCTGAGGGGCATGCCGGACAGTCATTCATCCGCTACTATGTCGGACGGTCGAACCCGACAGAGCAAGCGGAGCTCAGCAGGCTTCTTGCCTCCAAAGACGCGTCACCGAAGTGGCTCGCCTTCCTTAATCACCTTGTTCGGGAAACGGCGCGGGGCAGATGATGAGAAACGTCAAACTATCCGACACCGACGCACGAATTGCGCACAACACCCGCGCCTTCGCGCTAGAGCGTTTGACCGATCGCGAATTCCTGGAATGGGCTCGCCTGCTCCGCTCCGATCAAGTCGCCGAACGAGCAGCCTTGCGGGAGGTGCTCGACTTTCGCATCAAGGATCTTGCCGAGCCGTACGCCCAAGCCTGGCGATACTTGTTCGAGTTCTGGGATGCGCCGTTCGCCGAAACATCCTACGATCGGTTACTACTGAAGCGCGACTTGAAGTCTAGGGCTAGCCAGAGCGAGACCATCAGTCTGATCGTTTCGGCGGTGAGGCCGTGGATCAGGTTGGAGAGCGCGCGAAAATACGAAGCCTTTGGGCACAAGCGTGCGAAAAATCCGAAGACGATTGGCGATATCTTTTGGGTTTCTATGGAAGGTGGAGAGCCCCTCACGCCCGATGAACTCGACCTAAAAAATAACGACGACCGCGATTTCCTGTTTGAGCTTGCTCTAGCTCTCAACGCGAGCTTGCTCAGTGGGTTGAACCAGGCCTCCAGCATTGGGATGATTGCAGGAGATGCGGATGCGACGACGTGGCTCGTTCATCGTGTCTACTTCGTGCCGCCCGACCAATATCCGGAAGGCGGCGGCGAGCCGGATCGCTACAAGAAAGGTTTCGCTCCCACCACGAAGCTTTTGTTTGCGACGGTTGAGCAGCTGGCGAAAATAGATAAAAAGGCGGCTCTTCGTTCAATTTCCTCGTGGGATGTCGATCGTTGGAAGCTCTACAAGCGCCTGTGGGCGGCGGCCGCCCGAGGAGCCTCCTTGGTCGACGCGTCCGAGGTTGCCGATTTTCTTGTGAACTTGGATGACCGTGAGTTTTGGTGGACGGATGCGTTTCCGGAGTTCGCAGAGCTGCGCGCGCTCCGATGGTCTTCTCTTTCCGATAGGGTTCGAAAGCGGTTGGAGCGGCGATTGATCAAAGGGGAGCCTCCTGCCCGCTTGATGAAACGACTGGGCAAGGAACAAGCCTTGCAGGCCGTTATCCGCCGAAGCACGATAGAAATGCAAAGAATAAAGATTGCCGGAGGGAAGCTCTCGGAGACCGCAAATAACTGGTTAGAAAACGCCCGTTCCGCCCAAACGCCTCAAGTCCCTGTTACAGCAGTGACACAAGGCTTCAGTGTAGGGGTCAGAGCGGTCGTAGAATACACGGTGAGTGATCCAACCTTCGACCATATTCCCTCCTCGAGACTGATCGAAGAATTAGCACGACACCTCAGCGACGAAGGTTGGGACAGCAAGGGCCGGGCCGCGTCGGAATTTATCGGCCGCAACCCCAGTTTGATGCTCGACCTGCTTTCCGATGCTGCCTATACGCCAGCGAGAGCGAAGGTCTGGCAGGCGCTAGGTTATAGTTTCCGGCCGGCGGACATCAATGCAACCCGCGCAACGGCGACTCCTGAAGACATGACACTTGTTCCGAGCGCTTTCAGAATGTGCACGCTGATCACCAGCACAGACACGAAAATCCTTGATGCGGCTCTTTCCGGTCTCACGTCCTGGATCAGCACGTGGGATCGTCTGCTCAACGGGGAAGACAACTATATCCGAGCATGGCTTACGCTCTGGCCGCTGGCCGTCGTGCAGACCAACAGGTCGCCGAAGACCGATACCCCGCTACGCGACCGGTCGTTTTCGACTCCGGTCGGCAATCTCGTAGATGGCTTCATTCGAGCCATACCCAATTTTAAGCCCGGAGCCTTGGCGCGAGAACCTTGGTCGGATGTGCTGGTCGGTTTGGCGGAGGCGACCGGGGAAGCCGCACTTCAGGCTTGCTACCAGCTTATGATGTTTTTTGACTATTTCTGGTCAGCGGATCGGGACTGGGTCAAGAAACACCTGCTGGCCGCGCTCGTGGATGCGAAGGCATCAAGTCTCGAGTTGTGGCAAGCTTTTGCGGAGACTGAGCATTTGCCGGCCCGCGAAGTTTTGAAAGAGGTTGGTCCGCGAATGATCGAAGTAGCTGCAGGAAGTGAGCTTCCCGGTGATATTCGAGGCGCGTTGGCGCAACGGGCGATCCTTGCCACAATCATTGATATGCGCGACGGGCAACCGGCGGTGATTCCATCCGCCCTTATCCAGCAGATGCTGCGGATCGGAGGAGACACTGTCCGGGCTAGGGCTTTGCGGGCTATGAAGAAATATTTGAAGGACCCGGGGGGCGCGCCACAGCCGCCAGCCGACCGTTTCGCGTTGATCAAGGAGCTTTTCGAAAACGTATGGCCGAAGGAGTTGACATTGTCGTCTCCCACGCTGTCTGACGCACTCGCCGATTTTCCGGCAGCCGCCGGCCCAAAATTCGCAGATGCCGCTGACCTTATCCTACCCTTCCTGGCGCCTTTCCAGTGCTGGTCGCTTTGGGAGTATGGTGTACTAGATCGCTCAGAAAACGGAGACAAAATAGGCTGCGTCGATACGCCCCGAGATGCGGCGGCATTCCTCGCGATCCTAGATAAGACAGTCGGATCAGAGGAAGGGGCAGTTGTTCCAAATGGGTTGGATCGAGCGCTCCGCCACATCTCTGAAAGAAATCCTCAATTGGAAAACGACGTCCGCTATCAGCGGCTGCTGACGTTATCGCGTCGATAGACCGAGAATTTTACGATGCGGCGGGAAAAGCTTGTTGCGGAAATCGAATTCCATAGAGGGTAGGTGAGGCGAACCGAAGTGTGCATGAGATAGCGTGACGGCAACTCCACCAATTGAGATTCAGATGGCAGCCACGACCACGGGTACTCTGTGGTCGGCCCGGTAGCAGTCAGAGGGGCGGGCTATTCTAAACGATTTCGATATATGGCACGGCGGGCAGCGATGGCTAGGTGGTCCAACATTAGTTGATGCTGAAACGCGGGCGATCTTTGATGCACAGCTCACTAGGCACACGAATGATTGCGGGGGCATTTGCTAGAATAAACACAGTAAGAAAAGCGGCAATGGGGCTATTGCTTTTCAAAGCGAGCGGTGCCACCAATTTAACGTAGAAGTAGTGTTGCAAGCGGAGGGGGCTTTGGCACACGTTACGTTCATTCACGGGATTGGCAACAAGCCGTCTGCCGATAGCCTGCACCAAATTTGGATGCGCAATCTTGCATCCGGTAGTGACGGAATCGACCTTGGCGCTGAGGGTATTACCTCCTCTATGGTCTATTGGGCGGATGTACTGTACCCAGAACCGGATACCAATGTCGCTGCATATGAAAGCCTTGGTGGGATGACACCCAAAGAGGTGGATGCCGATGGCCAGACCAGAACGCCCTTAAGTTCCACAAGTGAGGAAGCCTCATTCCTAAGCGGACTGGCGCTGAAAATAGGCGGCACGCTAGCAGCAGCGGAGGCGGTAGAAAGCATTCCGCCCAATCGCAACCTCGAAGGTTTACCCTATGAGCGAGTGCCCCTCCCCTGGCCAATCAAGAAGGCATTTCTTGAGACCTTCCTGCGCGACGTCCACCACTATTTATTTAATGTTCGCTTTTCTCCAAGGTCAGACACCACCTATCATGTTCAGGATGAGATTAGGCGCCGGTTTGTCGATGCGCTGGAAGTGGGGAATAAGAAGCCTGGCCCGCATATCGTCGTTAGCCACAGCATGGGAACGGTCGTCGCATACGACTGCCTAAAACGCGTGAAGAAAACCAAGGGTGTCGACGCACTTGTGACGATCGGAAGCCCACTTGGACTTGACGAAATCCAGGACAAGCTCCGACCGGAATGGACCCGACCGAACGGATTTCCAACTGAGAAAATTGCCGGCGCTTGGGTCAATATCTTCGACAGGCTTGATCCTGTCGCGGGGTTTGACCCCTTCTTCGCAAACGACTTTCAAGTTGAGGGCAAAGCCCGCATCGATGATGTGGAAGTGTCGAATTCGGGGGCGTGGCGCCACTCTATCGTCAAATACCTTCGGGCCGCTCCGCTGCGTTCGAAACTGTCCGTCCTCCTTGGCGTCTGAGAGGGGATGATGGCTCGTGACCCCCTCGATCCGGATCAACCGACGCGCGGTCTGGACACTGAACTTGCCAGGAGGCTGCGGACTTTTGACGCCGCATCACTCCTCACCGCGGCGGATCATATCGCAAAACTCGACAAAAGAGGCGCCCTTGCGAGCGTTGTCGACTTCCTCGCCAAGCACGATGTCGGCGAGATGGTCAATAAGGGCTTGCAGGTGCAGAAGGTCCTCGACAATGGGTTGGCAGGCGGTGCGTCAGCCCTCGTTGAATTGGTCGAGGAACACGATCCTAGTGGGAAGATGGCACAGGCGGTTCGCGCCCGCGCCTGGAAAGAACTCGCTCTTAAAGCTTCCGACGTCGGTGGGACAATAGCACAAGAAGCGATGACCCGAGCGTTTAACGAATACAAATCGGTCTATGACATGGACCCTGAGCGACGCGTCCGCGCGGGTCTAAATTTGATCGGGCTTTCCACACTTGCAGCCGGAATGCGTCTTTCCCTCCCAGAGGACATCGACCGTGCTCGTGTAGCAAGTGGCCTGCTAGAAGATCTCAACAAGACCCCGCAGGTACAGAGAGGGCCGGAGTTCCATGCGTCGCGTGCCGAGGCATTTGTTGCGTTACGTGACATCGACCGCGCGCAAGCGGAAATTGCCACGATTGTCCAGACGCCAGCGCTGAATGTTGAGATGCTTGGCGCTTTCACGAACCAGCTTAAGAACCTTTGGAAACTTGCAGAACTGAGCGAACAGGGTTCCGGTATCATCAAGACTCTCACTGCTGCCCGCGTCGCGCAGGATTTCACTACCGCAAAGCTACCCGCAGATGTCATCAAGGAGCTCGCTACCACCCCATCGCCGCCTACCTCGCAACTGGAGGCCATCCTCGGACCAGACGGCCCACAGACATACGATTGGTTCAAACTTGGAATGGAAACCTCGCAATCGGTCGGTGTGGTTCGGATTTCGGGGGTGAACAAACGGGTTGGAACAGGATTCATTGTTCGGGGCGGCGACATCATACCGTCACTTGGGGACGAACTCTGCGTCATGACCAATTCCCATGTCGTGAGCGATGTAGCCGAAGACGAAGGTATCAGCGCCGACGAAGCGGAAATTGTCTTTGACGCCATTGATAAGGCCAAACCTTATCGGTTTTCACAGATTGAGCGCTCTTGGCGGCGGACGCATCTCGACACAACTGTACTTCGCTTCCAAGGAGCCGTTCCGCCCGCCTCTCCGCTCGGTTTTGCAAAGAACCTGCCCCTGAGAGACGGAAAGCAGCGGGTCTACGTGATCGGATACCCAAACGGCGGCGATCTCTCGATTTCACTTCACAACAACATCCTACTTGACCACGAGGGGCCGAGCGAGGGCACGCCTCCGGACAAGTCTGTGTGCAGGGTACAGTACAGCACCCCGACAGAACACGGAAACTCGGGAAGTCCTGTCTGCAATGGGCATAATTGGAAAGTCATCGCGCTTCACCATGCTGGCGACGAACATGCGATGAGACGATTGAACGGACGGGACGACACGTGGCCGGCCAATGAAGGCATCTGGATTCAATCTATCTGCACTGCCGGTCGGGGCGAAACGCCGGAATAAGCCTATACCGAAACGCAATCTAATCAGAGCACAATATGACTTTTTCTCCGACGAACGTGCTTATCACCGGCGCAGGCTTTTCATTCAACGCCGGGCTTCCACTCGCCAGTGATTTTACCGCCGAGCTTCTCAATCTTACTAGGCCCAGTCGGCCCGAAGCTGCGATTTTGGCCAATTAAAAGAACGGACAGTGAACGGCGCAATCAGTTAGAATCTAACTGTGCGTCTTGACCTTCCAAAGCGCGGTAAACGGTCATCCTTGAAATATTCAGATCGCGGGCAACTTGAGCCTTGGTTGTGCCTGCCGCGATCAGCCTTCGGATTTCGGCGTCATCGACAATCTTCTTTCGTCCCTTGTAAACGCCCTCAGTTTTTGCCGCGTCAATTCCGGCTCTTTGCCTGTCTTTGATGAACTTGAGTTCCATGTCAGCAACCATGCCGAGGATGGTGACCACCATCCGTCCCATGTTTCCGGCGGTTGTCACTTCTGGTTCAAGGACACGAAGCGATGCACCTTTCTCGTCAAGTTCGTGAACGAGATTGAGAACATCGCGGGTAGATCGGCCGAGCCGGTCAAGCCGTAACACCACCAGCTCGTCGCCCGCATGCAGAAACTGCATGATGGTTTCCAGTTCCGAACGGCCTTTCCTCGAAGCGCCTGATCCGGTTTCAGAGCGGATGATTTCGCAACCGGCGGCCTTCAGGCGCTCGTTTTGAATATCGAGGTCCTGATCTGTAGTGCTGACGCGGGCGTATCCGATGCGGGCCATAGCAAACTTGTAACATTAGGGTGGCTTCGATTGTGTAACGTCACTTTTGACGAAAAACCACCTTTTTGTTACATTCGATTTACGTCACATTTGTGCGTCACTCATGGGTGTACCCAAAGGCGACACTGCGGAAAACGCGGTCGCAAAAGTCCCCTCAAGAGGCGGACTTTTGCATTCGATTTTTGCGGCACGAGTTTGGGAGCGTATTCAGTTCGTGATGCTTCCGATGAGAAGTCAGAATTTTTGCGACATGACCGGTTATCCGCGAGCGCGCAAGGCGGCCGTTAAAGGCAGGCGCGTGGCGGA
>NZ_STGA01000034.1 GCF_005222835.1 Rhizobium sp. FKY42
CTGGGACATGTTGAGAACACCTGCTCCCGAACAGACGGCTCTCGACAGCCTGGGGCCGAAGGATCATCTGCCTCGCAACATCAATGCACTGATCGACTTATCCTTCATCCATCAGCGCGTTGCCGGGCTACCTGTTCGGGGTTCGCTCCGAACGTCAGTTGGTGCGCGAGATCGAGGTGAATGTCGCCTATCGCTGGTTCTTGCGGATGAAACTGACCGACCCGGTCTTCGATGCCTCAACGCTTTCCCAGAACCGTCGCCGCTGCTTCAACGACACCTCGGTGGCGCAGGACATCGTCGATGCGATTGTCAGCCAAGCGATCCGCCACGGCCTCGTCGATGGGACCGTGCTCTATACGGATTCAACGCATCTGAAGGCCAATGCCAACAAGGGCAAGTATGATCTTGAGATGCTGAAGAAGTCGCGCGCCGACTACTGGGCCGATCTTGACCGGGCGATCGAGGCGGAACGCGCCGCCCATGGCCAGAAGTCGATGAAGGAAAAGGAGCGCAAGCCTGAGGTCACGGAAACCAAGGTCAGCCGCACCGACCCGGACAGCGGCTACATGGTGCGCGACG
>NZ_STGA01000035.1 GCF_005222835.1 Rhizobium sp. FKY42
GAGGGCGTCTCTGCCCGCGGCACCATGGACGGCGTCTCGAAGTTCCAGTCGCCGCCGGAGCGCTTGCCGGATTGTAATCTACTCAAATGTAATCCACGGCACGCCCTGCACGAGCGAGCCGCCATGGGCACAGGGATCGCCCAGCCGCGCCACAGCCTTGCCCTCAATGTTGGCAATGGCAGAGCCACCGGTAATCCTGTCCGATGTCGTGGGAACGCCGGTGCAAAGCAGGCTGTCTCCCACCGTTGCAATCGGAACGCCTTCAACGGTCACGAAGCTCTGCTGCGTTGACACCACCGGTCCGCCCACATGCGGTTTCGGACCCGGATCAACCATCGGGCAGATATGCATGTGGTTTTTGAGGGTGATGAACGATCCCATTTATGGCCACCTTAAGAGAGGTAAAATTTTAGAACACGAGCGGCCGATAGTCAGATAGATCTGCGCCGCCGACGCGCGGTTTGGATCTCCAAATTATGGTTCTATCTGACTTTTTACCCTCGCTTACTATATTCCTATTATTTTCATTCTGGCATAAAAATTCGAACAAATATATGCAATTTAATGGAAAAATAACTTCTTGTTCAAATATTAATGGGTCTTCTTCCAGATTTAATTTAATCGTCTCTATCATTTTTCGAGGATCTTCTTCGAATATTCGTTTTGATCTGTATGTAATATGAATTGCTTTGTTTGTTGCCATTATTTCAGAAAGTTTATTGAGCTCATATTCAAATACTACGCCAGTTGAATGAGTTTCGATTAATGTGGCCGGGCGCGCGGATTTAACGTGCGCATCTACTGCAGCTGTAACGGTGTCGGTGCTAAAGCCTAGTGAATTCAGAAATGATGCCGCTTCATCAGCAGGCATCGCTTCATTACCGCGCGATGCCAATACCCCACCGTATCCGGTAAATTGATGGATTAATTCGCGATGCATCCCAAAATGAATTTTTCCTAAGCCTACTTTCGGGCGAAGAATCCAGTCGTCGTTTTCATTCTCACTTATCATCGAATTATTCCATGTGATTGAAGGCATTTAGCATACAGCATCATCTGAGCCATCGCAGAATCATATTTAGCCGGATCACCGGCAGCAATTGCGATCTGCTTTACGTCCAATGCATCTAAAGCGATTGCATCCATCACGCGACCTTGTGCGATGAGGCTTTTTTGTCCTGCATAGGAACTGCTTTTAATCCGACCTCCATATGACGCAGTTAGCTGATGATCTTCTGGGGCCATTTGGATTGCAGGACTAACGTTTGGATGCAGTGGAGACAATGATTTTGCCGGCATATGATGGCTATC
>NZ_STGA01000036.1 GCF_005222835.1 Rhizobium sp. FKY42
GCCATAGGTGCGGGATGAGATTGCGAAATCAAGTTCAAAAAATTCAATCAACGATTGCGGCGGCACGCAGCCTCCGAGAAGACGCGCGAATGCCCGTCCCGACCTTGTCGGACGTCTCAAACCCACGATATTCGGTCGGAATCACAACGATTTACGGCTGCGATCTAAATGGTCTCGAGGCTTGTTTCGCTCTGGCCGGATTATCTACTCAAACGTGATCCACGGCACGCCCTGAACGAGCGAGCCGCCATGGGCACAGGGATCGCCCAGTCGCGCTACTGCTTTGCCCTCAATGTTGGCAATGGCAGAGCCACCGGTAATCCTGTCCGATGTCGTGGGAACGCCGGTACAAAGCAGGCTGTCTCCCACTGTTGCAATCGGCACGCCTTCAACGGTCACAAAACTCTGCTGCGTCGAGACCACCGGACCGCCCACATGCGGCTTCGGACCCGGATCAACCATCGGGCAGATGTGCATGTGGCCTTGCAGTGAAACAAACGATCCCATGGGCCACCTATTTCGCTTTAAAGGTGATTGACTGATATTTGCTCAAGTAAGCATCGTATGCGTTTTGCATCTCCACGTTCACGACTTTAGGAGGTTTGTCAGAAGACTGCTCCCAGAATTGAGGTGAATTTTCTTGATCCAAACCGGTAACAAATCCATTCGTACTGACACTAAGCTTTGAGAACAATACGGCTCCCAAACCGTAAAGAGCCTCTCCGTTTGCGTTTTCGAAAGCTATTAGCACATCACGAGAAGGATTGCTGAAGACAGATACGCCGTTGAACGTGATGTTAAATTTGGTATGGCTATCCAGCTGGATACCCTTCAAGCGATTATTTCGAAAATAAAGCACAGGTGATTCCAGGTCTCTAGCCTGCTGTAAAACAGGGCCATTATCGGGGTCTGATTGGGAAAACTCTGCATAAATCGGCCCCAGTATAGATGCTAGAGACGCAACCTCATCACGCGACATTCCAAAACGAAGCGGACCTACTCCTAACAACGGCTCTAATTTCCAAGTTTCACTCATTTTGCATCCCCTAGACTAGGCCGTGCTTCTTCAAGCATGTAGTATACGCTTCCATCTGATAAATTGCTTTGGTATATTTGCCAGGAAATTTCGCTTCGACTTCTGCAACGTCGATGCCTTGAGCCGCCATAAAGTTTCCTGAAGCGATCATTTCCTGTTGCCCCGCGAGTGTTGAATTGGACTGTGGTGACCGCCCATAGCTGTTGGTCAGTCGATGGTCGCGTTGATCCATTTGGATTGCAGGACTAACGTTTGGATGCAGTGGAGACAATGATTTTGCCGGCATATGATGGCTATC
>NZ_STGA01000037.1 GCF_005222835.1 Rhizobium sp. FKY42
GTCGCCGCCGCTGCCGCTGTGGGCATTGGCAATGCCGTCAGCGAGATGTCAAACGCCGACGAAGAGGCCGGAACAAAACCGGCAACCGGCGCAATTGATGAGGTCTGCTCAACGTGTCCGCCACCACCCGAATCGGAATGCGGAAAGCTTTATGCGAAAATCAAGGAACTGACCCAAGAGCTGGCCAAGCGGCGAGCGGATATGTTAGCGGACCGCTCTGTCTCGCAAGGCGGCCTTGGCATGTATGAAACCTTCCTCAAAGACCCATACGCCAAGATTCCACATCCAAGGGGAATAGAAAAGGATTTGGGAAACTGGGATGGGCACCGAAGACAAATCTTGGAAAAACAGGAAAACATGAACCGCAACCTGAAAAAGTACCGCGACAAGAAGTGCGGGGTTCTCCCGCCCGGCGCGGAAACACAGGCAGGATTGCCGCCTCCGTCAAGGCCATTCAATTGAAGGTTCCGGAAACATGAGTATTAGGTCTGACAAATTTGAAGAAACCCTCGCCGAGCTGCAAAAATACGACGGTAAGCTATGGCTGCGCATCCTCGGCCAAACCCATTGGCAATACAACGAATTGCCGTTCTGGGTTCTTATGAAGGACCGTGAGCAGATCAAAGACGCGTTTCCGGTCCTGCAGAAGATTTTGCGGCCCTTACAGGATGATCCCGACGCAGATATAACAGTATCCTTCATCACCTTCGCAGGGGATCAAGATTGCAGCCACGGCTATTATAAGGGAATGGAATTTTTCGAAGAAAATGCCATTGATGAGATTTATGAAGAACCAGGATGTCGCCCTAGAGAGCCTCACCTGTTTGATCATGCTTATCCGAATGACCCTTGGGCGATGAAAGACGCACGGTTCCCGCAATTATACACTAAGGAATGATGTTCTTCGCCGTACATTCGGCGACTAGCCCGCCTTGGCCCGCTCTTTTTGATTGGGCTGTAGGGCCGGGGCGGGCGGGTAGCTGGCACGATGCCCGCGCATTACCGCTCGAACCCCATTCCCCTGCTGTGTTGGCGCTGCTGCTGGCGGTTTATTTCCTGAGCCTGCTGAGTGCCTCGTTCAATGAGTTCGTGCCGGTCTCGTAGGCGCTCAACCGCGCCTCGGATGCCGTCACTCGCTCGGTGAAGCCCTGCAAGATGCCATTTTCCGCCGACACCTGTCACAGGCGGAAGCCCTGATGTGTTCATCAATGGCCTGCCTGCCATGCGCGTTGGCGACAGTTACGCTGCACATGCTTGCACAATGGGCCACGCAGGACCGCACGGGCGCTGATGAGCGGTTCCGCCAGTGTGTTTATCAACGGTCGCCCGGCCGGACGCATCGGCGATGCCATCGACTGCGGCGGAAACGCAGCCACAGGATCGTCCAACGTCTTCATCGGTGACGAAGGTCCGGGCGGTTCCGGCTGCCAGACCCAGCAGGGCGGCAACGCCTCCCCGTCCACACGAGGATGATCCGTCTGCATGGATGACGAAACACCGGCACATTCCCTGTCCGAGCCGCACAAGGCTCTTCTCGGCTATCTCTGCGAGCAGGCGAACGATCCCAATATCCGCATCTTTGCCGTCATGGACGGTGCCTTCTTCCAGAACGTCGATGCAGACCTGCGCAATGCAGGCCTCTCGCGAAGACCGCTCTACCGCTATGGCGGTGATTACTCGGTGGTGATGGGCGGTCCGTGGATGGTCGATCCCTACCACCACGACAGGGATATTCAGGAGGAAATTGTCGCCTCAGCGAGGGCCGCCGCCAAAGGTCAGCCCGTGGCCGATATTACCCCTGACAGTCTATCCA
>NZ_STGA01000038.1:0-31435 GCF_005222835.1 Rhizobium sp. FKY42
CCTATACTTCAATCTCCTTGGGAATCCCTGAAAACAAAAGAGTTTTGCGATTTTTCAGGGCGAACTAATTATCGTCAGATATAGAAATAAAATAATTGTAAAGCTCGCTCAGCGCTCAAAATTATGAGTAACCATGAGATGTTATATTTTCTAACTTTGCGGATAATTAAAAGTAATTAGTGGTTTTTCTTTTGATTTGATGGTTTGAAACGTGCGGGTCGGCATGGGTTTTGACGAGATTAAATAGAAGTATGTTATGTAATCGTAATTGGTGTTCGTGTCGCGGCGGAATGTAATTTCAGGTTGTATGCGGCTGATTGTTCGTCGATCCTTGATAAAATCGCCACTGCTGTTATACCAAATGTCGATGATAGGAACCGATTGCGCCGGAGCGATTTTGGTTTGCGGCGAGGAGAAAACCGCAGTCGGACCACGCGGTCCGGCGCGGATTTTCGACGACGTCCGAAGACCAAAAGCGCCCGGTTCTTCGAATGGGCCGGATTTCCTCCACCGACTTTGTCGCAATCCTCGACCGATGCGGCAGCATCGCTCTCCGGTATGCTTCTCGTCGGATGAAGGCCTCCGGTCCCACGCAATAGGTTCATATCATCGACATTTGGTATTAGATGCCATTGGTAGCTGGTAATGTCTGCATTCAGGTGTTTGCGTATATGGGAAGGGTAATACCCTATGGTTGTAAAGAATGCTTTGACCAGAGGGGTTGATCAGCGCTTCTCTGTTGCCGTGCACGCGATGTGTGTACTGAGTTTTCGCTCGCCTGATTTGTCCAACGCGGTCTTCGTTGGTGAAAATATTTCGGTCAATCCACTTATCGTAAAGCGGAGCATAGGCTCGATGGTCAAGGCCGGTCTGGCAGAAGCTGTGCTGGGTGCGCGCGGGGGATATCGCCTTGCTCGTGCGGCGGACCAGGTCACGCTCTGGGACATCTATTACGCTGTCCAGGGGTCCGGTCCATTTCGCAAGCGTCACGGTATGCCAGAATCAAATTGTGATGAGGGTCGTGCAATCGACCGCGTCGTCTTTGACCTTTACACCGATCTCGATCTTGTCGTCGAAACGAGACTGAAGCAGGTCACGCTGGCGCAGATCCTGCAATGCGCCATGAAGGGCGAGCGCGTGTAAACCCCTTTGTTTGGTCGATGCCGTCTACCTGGCAGAGGTGGCTGCGCAAATTCGGACGGTGGCATGAGTGGATTTCGCGCCTGAGAGCGGCGAGGATATCGCCGCAGTTCAGGAGCATTCGATGACCAGACGAAGCCGCCGGACGCATTCTCCGGCATTCAAGGCGAAGGTGGCCTTGGCCGCCGTGAAGGGCGAGAAGACGCTGACGGAGTTGGCGCAGCAGTACGACGTCCATCCGAACCAGATCACGACGTGGAAGAACCAGCTCCTGGACGGCGCGGCCGGCGTGTTCGGGGGCGAAAAGGCGGAGCCCGCCGCAACGCCGGTCGATCTGAAGGCATTGCACGCGAAGATCGGAGAGCTGGCGCTGGAGAACGATTTTTTGTCCGGCGCGCTCAACAAGGCCGGCCTGTTGAGCGCAAGGCGATGATCGATCGGGAGCATGACCTACCGCTCGCTCGGCAAGCGCAAGTCCTCAACCTCGCCCGTTCGACGGTCTACTACAAACCTCGGCCGGTCTCGGCCGAGGATTTGAAGTTGATGCGCCGCCTCGACGAACTGCACCTCGATTTCCCGTTTGCGGGAGCGCGGATGCTGAAGGCTCTGCTGCAGCGGGAAGGCGTGCCGGTCGGCCGCCGGCACGTTGCCACGCTGATGAAGCGGATGGGGATCGAGGCGATCTATCGGCGCCCGAACACCAGCAAGCCGGCGCCCGGGCACGAGATCTACCCGTATCTGCTGCGCGGTGTGAAGGTCGACCGACCGGACCACGTCTGGGCGATGGACATCAGCTACAGTGCGCCTCGCCCCAATCGGGGAGGCATATGACTGGAATGCAAAGAGAAAGGAGGATGTGAAGACTTGCCTGCCCCCTGCTGCGAGGGGGCATGAGCCCAAGCGGCGGTGACCTGCCGTCAACTGGCAGGGTGACGTAGCCCGCAGGTAAAGGGGATTGAGGCGAAGCCGTTACGCCAAGATGGGGTCGGTTCAGGCTGGGGGCGGAATCGTACGTTAGCGCGTGTTCCTACGGTTTCGGCCATCGATATTCGCCGGTGAGCAGAATGTGGGCCCATCCGAGTGGGGAGATATGAGCGAGAAGCTCTGGCGGCACATCGAGTCCAGCCTTCTGGCGTTTGGCAACGGCATGGCCGAGATGGACGCTATTCCAATAGATCACGATGGCGGCGAGCAGATTGAGACCGGCCATGCGATAGTGCTGCCCTTCCGTGGTCCGGTCGCGGATTTCGCCCTGTCGCCCGATGCGCAGGGCATTGTTGAGGGCATGGTGCGCCTCGCCCTTGTTGAGGCCGATGCGGGCGCGGCGTTGCATATCGACATCGAGGACCCAATCGATGAGAAAGAGCGTGCGCTCGATCCGGCCGACTTCCCGCAAGGCCACTGCCAGATCGTGCTGGCGCGGATAAGAAGCGAATTTGCGCAGCAACTGGCTTGGCGGCATGATGCCTGCGACCATGGTGGCGGCGCTGCGCAGAATATCGGGCCAATTCTGGACAACGGTCTCCTCGCGGATTTTGCCGCCGACCAGACCACGCAGTTCCTGCGGTGTGCCGGCTGGATTGAATACATAGAGGCGCTTGGATGGCAGGTCGCGGATATGGGGAATGAACCGGTATCCCAGGATCGAGGAAGCGGCGAAGACATGATCGGTGAAGCCACCGGTATCGGCATATTGCTCACGAACGCGTTGCCCGGTTTCGTTCATGAGCAGACCGTCAAGAATATAGGGCGCCTCGCTGACTGTCGCGGGAATGAGCTGAGTAGCGAAGGGAGCATACTGGTCGGACAGGTGCGTGTAGGCTTTCAGGCCCGGCTCGCTGCCATATTTGGCGTTAATCAGGTTCATGGCCTCACCCTGCCGGGCGGCCGGAAAGAACTGGCCGTCACTGGAGGCGGTTTCTCCCAGCCCCCAGAATTGGGACATGGGCAACCGTCCCTGGGCCGCGACGACCATGGCCAGGGCATGATTGATGGCGTCGCTTTCGACGTGCCATCGCGACAGGCGCGACAATTGCCAGTAATCATGGGTATTCGAGGCTTCCGCCATCTTTCTCAGCCCGAGATTGAGGCCTTCGGCGAGCAGCACGTTCAAAAGGCCGATCTTGTCCTTGCAGGGAGCACCGGTGCGCAAATGGGTGAAGGCGTCGGCAAAGCCGGTTTCCGCCTCGACCTCGAGGAGGATATCGGTGATCCGCACTTCGGGTAGGCGCCGGTAGAGATCGAGGATGAGTTCGTCGGCATCTTCGGGCACCGCTGCGGTCAAACGCTCGATCCGTAAGGTGCCGTCTTCGATACTACCCTTCGGGATGGTGCCGGTGCGGACGGCCTTGGCGAGCCGCTTCAGTCCCTCAGTCATGCGAGCTTTCCGGTCGGCGAGCCAGGCTTCAGGTTCGAAGGGAACGGTCAATCGGGCCGTGGCCCTGGCGGCGGCCATGGGCACCAGCGTCTCCCTCAGATCGGCGTAGCGGCGGGAAGCGCCGAGCCAGATATCGGCAGAACGAAATGCATCCCGCAGGTGAAACAGCACTGCCACTTCCCACAGCCGGCGGTCATTCGACCCCATTTTGAGATGACGGCTCCATTTGGACGATGGTCGCAGAAAGCCCGTGGGCAGCGAAGGGCAGTCCCGTCCATCCCGGATCAAGGCAACCGCCATCATGAGAGGCGTGGCCACAGGAGTGGCCCGAATCTCAAGGCAACGCAGCATGCGCGGCACATAACGGCGGAACCGATTATACCCCTGCACGACATGGGAGATCGGATCGGCCGCCAGCGTGTCGGTGAGTTGTGATGCGGCGGCGACAAGCTTTTCCAGTTCAGCCCAGCCGGGCGATGCACCGATCGCTTTCTCCACGGACCCGCCGTCGTTATGTGCTTCTAGAACGGCGGCGCCGAGCCTGGAAAAGGCGCGCAACGTGTCTGTGACGGAATCCTTTGCATCCGCTGCCTGACCATCGCCAAACTTCTTGGCCTCCCGCCATGTCTTGCCGACGATCCGGTCGTGGGTTTCCACGAGCGTATCGGCGATGGCGGCTCTCCATTCCACGACGCAGACGGCGACAATAGCCAGGCGCCGATCCGCGCCGATGTCGAGCAAGCCGTCGGTGAAGTAACGTTCGCCCTGCCGACGAAGGCGGGTAATACGATGGGGAGGTGTTCCGGCCAGCACTTCGGCATCGAGGTCAAGCTTCTGCAGGAATTCCAGCCTGTCAAGCAGGTCGTTGGCATCGGCCGAGTTGTCACCGATCTCGAACTTGCGCATCCAGACGAAACGGCTGACATGGCCCTCGACCATTTCGGTGAGCAGGCCATCGAGCCGGACCCGCATCGCCTCATCAAGCCGCTCGACAATCCGCGTCTCGATCCGACGCTCGGCGGCCACGAGGGCGTCGGCGCACAACCGCTCAACGGTCGAAATCGCCGGCAGAATAACTTGGGTCTGACGGCATCGTTCAACAAACCGGTGCGCGAGGTCCTCGTTGGAGCGTGCGTCCTCGGCCTCGGCATCAAGCCAATCCCGCAAGTCATGCGCGCCACGACCGGCAAAGCTCTTGTAGCCATAGATGGCCCGGAGTTCCAAAAGATGTTCGCGCCGGGTCTCTTCACGGATGGCATAGCCATCGAGATCGTCCATTTCCATGCCAAGCTGGGCCGCGATGAATTTGACCATTTCTGCCGGAATGGTGTCGTCGACCGTCAAAAATCGGCCAGGATACCGAAACGCGCACAGCTGCAGGGCGAAGCCCAGGCGGTTGCGGGCTTTGCGGCGGGTGCGGATATGATCGATGTCATCATCTGCCAGGGTATAGTGCCTGAGCAGAGAAGCTTCGTCGGTTGGCAGTCCAAACAGGAACGAGCGTTGACGCTCCGTCAGGACAATTCGCCTCGGCATATCCTATATCTCTCAATCCTGTATCAAGTGTCCGCAAGAGGATCGTTCAACGGACATGCTGCCGCCTCCGGCTATCATCCAGCGAATGCAGCATTTCAAACGTCTCATTAAGCTGGTCCGATATCTATTGCAATGATGGCCCCTCTTACGTTACAGTTTTCACCATGACGAGCACATTCATCGGCTATGCCCGCTGCTCGACCGACAAGCAGGACCTCGCCGCACAGCAAGAGGCCTTGCTCAAGCTCGGTGTCGGGGCGGATCGCATCTACACGGATCGGGGCTTCACCGGTACAAACCGAGCGCGGCCCGGCCTCGATCAGGCGTTGGCTGCCGTGCGTTCGGGCGACACACTGGTCGTGCCGAAGCTGGACCGTCTTGCCCGATCCGTCCCTGACGCGCGTGCAATAGGAGATGATCTGGCCACACGCGGGATAAAACTGCAGATCGGGGCGAGCATACATGACCCATCCGACCCGATGGGCAAGCTGTTTTTCAACATCCTCGCGACCTTCGCCGAATTTGAAGCTGACCTAATTAGGATGCGAACCCGTGAAGGGATGGCGATCGCGCGCGCCAAAGGAAAGTTGCGGGGAAAAAAACCCAAGCTATCGGACCGGCAGCAGAAGGAACTGCGGCGCATGCACGACACGGGCGAATATTCGATCAGCGATCTTGCGGAACTGTTCTCTATCTCAAGACCAACCGTCTATCGCGCCATCGCTCGTCACGCTCCAGAGCCGTGACGGAAATTTCGGCGGTTTCGGCTTAGGACCCCACTAACGTACGATTCCGCCCCCTCCCGGAACCGACCCCTTATTGGCGCGTGGGGAAGGACCGGGCCAAGGCGCGAGCCAGGACAGAGCGGCCTCCCAACATGCCACTACAGCGCCGGCACCACCCACGCCGCAACCACCCTTGCCGATGCCGAAGCAGCAGGTGGCCGGAGTTGCGGTGACGATACTGGACTCCCCAGAAGGATCTGCGCGCGGTGGTGGCACGGTCGGCTTAAGAATTGTCACGGGGGGTGGAGGTGGATCACCCGGTCGGCCCCCGGACGTAAGCGCACCGACCGATGCCGAACAGTGGGCAGTCTTGTTCGAACAGCGAGAGGGCCGCTTTCCGCTTCAAGTATCACGACTTCAAGGTCGCGACGCCTATGGTTGCGACTGCCTCAGTTTCGCAACGGAGCAAGATTTGATCGCTTTCAAATCTGACCCTCGGAAACTCTCCCTGGTTGAGCGCTTCATAGAAGTGAAATCAGGCGCGGTACGGCTTACTCCCAATGAGGTTAGGTCAGCAGAGCGGCACAAGAAGAAGTACTTCATCTACCGCGTTCAATTCGATTCCGGCTCCAGGTTGGTTGCCCACTTGACAGTCGTCGGGCATCCGCTCAGTCACAAATCGGCACTCGCCCGCGAATGCGAGGTTCGCATCGACGATATTCCGGGACGTCAACGCTTTCGACTTGATCCGGTGCTAAAACCGTCCTAGGTCCGCGCGCCGTGCTCGTCCCAAGCTCCGCTTGCCGCTCTCGCAACGGGATCAAACTGAATTCTGCTCCTGCTCGGCCGCCTCAATCGGGATCTTTTCGCTGAAATCGGTGACTAATTATGCCTCATGAGCTTGGCGCCCTGCCGCGCTGGCACTCATCCTGAAAGAGACAAGCTGCTACGCTGGGCGAGGGCGGACAGGCCGATCCATCCTAACGAAAATCTCGTTCGTCTGCTCAGTTGCGAACTGTCAGAAATCTGCTTATATTTCTGACAGGAGCAACGCCAATGCAAAGACTGACATCTGAAATTCTGAGCTACGCCGAACAATTGCCGGAGGGCGCGGCCCTGTCCGCAAAAAGCCTCTTGCATCTCGGGAACCGGGCCGCAGTAGACCAGGCTTTGTCGCGCCTCAATGAGCGTGGAGAGCTGATCAGGGCTGGGCGTGGTGTCTATCTGAAGGCCATCAAAAGCCGCTTCGGGACTAGGCCGCCGACGGTCGAGCAAGCGGTCGAGGCCGTCGCCCATCAACGTGGCGAGGTGATCGTTTCAAATGGTGCGGCGGCAGCCAATGCCCTTGGGCTCACCACGCAAGTTCCAGTCCGCTCCATCTACCTGACCTCTGGGCGCAGCCGGACCATGAATGTCGGAAGCCAGAAGGTTGAGCTCAAGCATGTCCCTCGCTGGCAGTTGTCCTTAGCCAACCGGCCAGCCGGCGTAGCTGTCCGCGCACTCGCCTGGCTGGGGCCGGAGCGAGCGGAAGAGGCACTCTTGAACATCAGGAGGAAACTGGCTCCCGAGGCGTTCAATGAGCTTGTCGCTGCAGCACCCCAGTTTCCGACCTGGCTTGCGCGAAGCGTCGGAAAGGTGGCGCATGGCTGATCAATTTCTCCAGCTTTCGGATGAGGACAGGCGGGAAGTCCTTGCCATTGCGTCAGATCGACTGAACCGTCCGGTCCATTTGCTCGAAAAAGACGTCTGGGTCGTCTGGGCGCTTCGAACGCTCTATGCCACGACGCTCGGCGAGTGCCTCGTCTTCAAGGGCGGGACTTCGCTTTCGAAGGCCTACGGCGCCATTCGACGGTTCTCGGAGGACGTCGATCTCACATATGACATCCGCGCGCTTGCTCCTGATCTTGTCGGGGACAACGAAGAAGCGCTCCCAAAAACCCGGAGCGAGGAGAAGCGCTGGTCGAGCGAGGTGCGCCGGCGACTACCGACATGGGTAGCTGACACGGTTGCGCCGATCATCGCCGATGAACTCCAGAAGCAGTCACTTTCCGCGGATATCCGTATCGAGGCCGATAGGCTCTACATCGACTACCAGGCCATCGGTTCGGGATCTGGCTATGTCGCGCCCAGCGTCATGCTGGAGTTTGGAGCCCGCTCGACGGGCGAGCCGGCCAGCGTTCGAGACATCACGTGCGATGCCGCCGGCACCGTTGATGGAGTTGACTTTCCGACGGCCAACCCGAAGGTAATGCACGCCGAGCGGACGTTCTGGGAAAAGGCGACTGCGATCCATGTCTTCTGCCTGCAGGAGAGGCTCCGGGGCGATCGCTTTTCGCGTCATTGGCACGACATCGTGCGCCTTGACGACATTGGCCTGGCGGACAGCGCGATTTCCGACCGCGGGCTAGCAAGCGCCGTCGCAACGCACAAGTCGATGTTCTTCGCCGAGAAAGCCGTCGATCGATCGCCAATTGACTACGAGGCGGCGGTAAACGGCAATCTGGTGCTGACGCCTGTCGGCGAGGGACGGAAAGCCCTCGAGGAAGACTACTCCAGGATGGTAGGGGACGGTCTCCTTTTCGATGACGCCGAGACGTTCGACGAGTTGCTCGAACGGTGTGCTGCCATCTGTGGCAAGGCAAACGCTGCAGCCTGATAGCTGCTTGGGGGTCCTCGGATGGCAAGGCGCGACCTGTCGAGAGAAGAGCTTTTCGCATTGGTATGGGAGCGCCCGACCAGCGAGATCGCCAACGAGCTCGGCATCTCAGACGTCGCAGTCGGAAAGCTTTGCGAGAAACTGCAGGTTCCCAAGCCTCCCCGGGGATATTGGGCGCGCGTGGTGGCGGGCCAAGCGCCGCGGCGCCCCGCGTTGAAAGCATTTCGAGAGGAACTGGAAGCGAAGCGGAAGAGCGCGCTACAAGCCCACGCCGCCGGGCATTTCACTGAGCTCCAATCGAAATTCTTGAATGCGGCACTCGACGAACTTCGCAGACGTGGCATCGAGCACAAGGTCGATACGTCGCGCCTGAAGCATATTTCGAGCCTCGACCAGGATGTCGCGGCGCAGGTGCTGCTGTTGATCCAGGGCCAAGCACGGAAGTGGGCAGAGAGCGGCAGGGTCGCCGTGAAGTGGGGGACGTCGGTCAGGGCAAGCATCGGGAAGCTCGTCGACCGATTGATGCCACTTGCCCGTCCGCAGCTCTTGGCCTTCGAGACCGAAGGCAAGCGCCATTCCTTCTCCGCGGCGGGCCCGATTCTATTCGTGAGGTGGACGACGGAACTCCAAAAGAGAATTGCCACCCTTGCAAGGATCGTCCGCGAGCAAGACCTCAGCCACGTGGTGCAACCGCTGTCGGCCGCGGACCATGCATGGTCGGGCAACCATCTCTACCAGCCGGAATCAGACTTCATCCTCGATAGCCACCTATGCGTATCGTCAGACTCTGCCTGGATCGAATGGTACCGGCGATCCTGGCGCGAGGACAACCCACCAGAACGGCACTCAACGAACAGGATCAAGTTGCGTGACGTCATGCCCATCGATTATCTCGATGGAGAGGACGACAAGGTCCTGCCACCTGCCATTTCCGAAGCGAGGGTCAAGCCGTACCAGTCCCGCCTGAAGGCGCTGGACGAAGCTGAACGGATCTTCGAGATGATCACGAATGCGGCCTATGCCATGGACAGGTCAGTCCCAAACGATGTCCTGGCCATGGCAGATCGGATATGGTTCGGATCCGACCGACCATTTCAGGCTGCGCGCGAAGCGTTTGCGCATGTTGAAACTGACCTAGAGCGCTGGGAGCAGCAAATCGAGGCCGAGCGATCGCAGTTGGCTCGAGCCGTTCTTGGCGTCAAGCCTGGCGACATCGTCGCCTCGCAGCGAAATGGCGCGTTCGTCCGCATTTCAGCGGAATCCATTTCCCTCTACTCCAGCGAAAAGCAGGTCACGTTTGTCATCTCAGGCAAGCGCTTCCGCAAGGACGGAACCCTTGGAAAGATGAGCGAGACAATGACCTTCACTTTGGATCGCGCGGTCGGGGATAACACCTAGGATTGCTATTACAGGCTCGATAACGACCGCGAAGGCTGCCGGGAAACTACGTTGATAATCAGCAGAAATAGGGTATGTTCTCTATTTGTTCCATCATCGCCGCCAGATACCACGGGGCAAAAAAGGCTTTCTACTATGAAAATAAGCTATCCATATCAATTGTGTAAACCGTTTCGCGTAAGGATGTGCCTTTACTGAGCATGTTCAAGTGTATTGCGTCATTCTGTTCAAGACTGGCTATTGACTCGAACGATTACTAAAGATTGGGTTGCAAGAATGAAAAGGTATCGTTTCGCTGATTTGTTTTCTGGATGTGGAGGACTGTCGCTCGGACTGACGCTCGCTGGCATGCGTGGAATGTTCGCCATCGAGCGAGACGAGATGGCATTTCGCACCTTTGCCGCAAACTTGATCGAACGCCGAAATGCCAAGGGCAACTTCGACTGGCCGACCTGGCTCGAGAAGAAGGCATGGGACATCGAGGAGTTACTCAAGAGCCATCCCTTCGAACTGGCTTCGCTGCGCGGAAAGATCGACGTTCTTGCTGGCGGGCCGCCCTGCCAGGGCTTCAGCTTCGCCGGCCGCCGGAACGAGGACGATCCACGCAACCTCCTTTTCGAGAAATACGTCGAGATGGTCGAGGCGCTGCAGCCCAGCGCGCTCATTATCGAGAACGTCCCTGGGATGCGGGTCGCCCACGCGCGACGAAACGTTGTGGACCTCTTGCCGCCCGACCCAAGTTCCCGCAAGGTCTCTTTCTACGACAAGCTCGTGGAAAGCTTGTCCACGGCCGGCTACCACGTCGACGCCATGCTGGTCGATTCGTCGGCGTTTGGCGTTCCGCAGAAGCGGTCGCGGTTAATCGCGATCGGTGTTCGCAAGGAGCTTTGCCGTTTGCTGGACGGGGGAATCCTCAGGGCCTTCCAGCTGCTCGAGGAGGCGCGGGTCGAACAACTCGAGACCTTGTCCCTGCCGCGCTTCGTGACGGCCGCCGATGCGATCTCGGATCTCGAGATCGGCGACCGTCCACTGGTCGAGTGCTTGGACCCGGAATCCCCAAAACGTTTCCTGGAGCCCAGCTATGACGGCCCCAAGACGCACTACCAGCAGCTCATGAACCATGGGCATGTTGGCTCGATGGACAGCATGAGGCTCGCGAGGCACAAGGACGAGGTGCGGGAGCGGTTTGCCCGAATATTATCGGAATGCCGCAAGGGTGTCCGAATGGATGACGAGAGCCGCCGGACCTACGGCCTGAAGAAGCATCGCATCTACCCCTTGGCCGAGGGCGACCCAGCACCAACGGTTACAACCCTTCCTGACGACATCCTTCACTACAAGGAAGCACGCATCCTAACTGTACGCGAATATGCGAGGTTGCAGTCTTTCCCTGATTGGTTCCTGTTCAAAGGCAAGTACACGACGGGCGGCGAGCGGAGAACCAAGGAATGCCCGCGCTATACCCAGGTAGGGAATGCGGTTCCGCCCCTGCTGGCCCGTGCCATCGGCAATGCGCTCGCTCGGCTCCTGGACGAAGTCGCGGTAGCGCAGCGGAAAAGCGCTTCACCCATCGCCCAGCCCGCCATCGCAACTGCGTGAGGTCCGTCTTGGATGAACAATCAAAGGCGATATATCCGGCGCAGTTGGTCAATTGGTCCGGGAACCGATCGGGAGGCGTCCGGCGATTGTTCGACGAAGGAAGTGGACGGCCTGGCGGCGAGGATGTGTTCCATACAAATCTCTTGCGAAAGCTCGAGGATTGGGCAACCATGATCGCGGACAACCCAGCAGCCGCGCCGAGGATCCTGATGCTGGTCGGCGGGCCCGGAAACGGCAAGACCGAGGCAATCGAGTCAACCGTTGGCTGGCTGGACCGGTCGCTCCAGGCAGGCGGCAAGTTGATCCAATCCCTGAAAGTTTCCTTCCTCGAAGCCCCTGGCGGATTGGTTCCGCGGCTCGTGCGCGTCGACGCGGGAATGGCCGCGATCCCGTCCCGCGAGCTTTCAATTTCCATTGTCCAGGATGCTTCTGCGGTCGTCGGCGGGACGAGCCGCACCGCAGCGCAGCTCCTGCTCGATGAACTCGGCGACATGCTCCGGGCGCCTCCGACGGAAGTTTACCTCTGCTGCGTCAATAGAGGCGTCTTGGACGATGCCCTCATTGAATCCATAGACAGCGGTCTCGGCGAGGTGACGGATCTACTTGAGGCAGTCACGCGCGGCGTCAGCCTATCTCCCGACGCGCCCTCATGCTGGCCATTGCAAGCTTTCCCGGCGGTTGCGGCGTGGCCGATGGATGCCGAATCACTTCTTCTTCCCCCGTCCTCGGGCGGCGAGGCGCCGGCGCTGTCACTGTTGCGCCGAGCGCTGGAGGAAAGCCGCTGGGCCGCTACCGGAAGCTGCGCCGCGGGTCCGGCTTGTCCATTTTGTGGCAACCGGGAGCGGCTTTCTCGCGATCGCGAGCAGCAATCGCTGCTTCAAATCCTGCGATGGTTCGAAGTCTCGAGCGGCAAGCGATGGAGCTTCCGGGACTTGTTCTCCTTGGTCGCCTACCTCCTTGCGGGGCACCGCACCTCGCCGCGCGATTCCGGGCTTGACCCTTGCGAATGGGCGGCAGCCCAGCTGCGCCATGACGAGACCAGTCGCCGGGGTGGTAGGCCATTCAGGGAAAGTTCCTCGGCCATTTTCCAACTTGTCGCGAGCCAGTATCAACACGCACTATTCCATCGGTGGGAGCGAACCGCAGCACCGGCATTGCTGCGTGACATCAAGGACCTCGAGCTCGGGGACGACAACACGGCAATGGGACTTTACTATTTCCTGGCGGCCCGCCGTGCACCATACCTTCCCAGCATGATTGGGGATGCGCTGGATGGTCTCGCGGATTTTCTTGATCCCGCACTTGCTGCACCCGACTTGGAAGTCCAGGTGACACGGAACACGCGGTTCGCACTTCGCGAGCTGGACATCCGGTTTAGCAGATCCATCCAAGAAGGGTTGGACCATGTCCGCAAGCTACAAGTGCTTACCCGAATGGAGGTGGAGCTACTCGAGCGCCTTTCCAGGCTTGACATCGACTTGTCGACGGCAAGGCTCCGGCGGAAGCGGCCTCAATCTGCCACGAACGTGCAGAGGTTCATGCGCGACTTCGCCTGCAGGCTCGTAAGGAGGTCGATCGGCGCCAGGACCGCGGCCGTATTGGACGCGCCGATCCTTGCGCAGTTCCAGGTGATCGTAGAGGATGTCGATGGTGATGGCCTATACGACGTCGCGCATGACGTCGAGCAGTTGCTCAACCGCAACCAGGACTTCGAGATATCCCTTACCACGACGTTTGGCCAGCCCCTTCCCCCGGCGACGCGACGGGCCACCTTGGTCGTGCCTGCACGCTCAGTCCGTCCCCAACCTTCCGGGGCGAAAGGGCGTCCCGCCTCCCCGGTCCCCTTCCTGAAGGTGGGGGATGGCCGTTCCGCCCAGGCCATCGCGCTCACCTATGATTTGTTCAAGGCGGTGAAGGAGCTGGACGAAGGCATGTCCGTTGCATCATTGCCGCGCTCAGTTCTCGCGCTCCTCGACACGACGCGCGCGCGGCTGTCGGGGCCGCTTGTCCGGGACGTCGACCTCCTGGAGAGGGCGCGCATGCACATAGGCGCGACGGGAGCCTCCGTGGTCCAACGCCGCAGTGGATTTGGCCTTCGACGTGATGGGAGCGGTCGATGACATTCGCGAAATTCAGGGAAGAACCCTGGCGGAACTCGCATCCTGCCTACCAAGACTCGGCGCTGGCGATGTCGCCCGCCCCTGAATACGCGAGCTCCGAGGTGCTACTTTCTTCCCTCTACCGCCACCTCGGCCTCGAGGGGGCAACAGAGAGGACCGTTCCGCAGCGCGGTCGCGAGCTTGACAAGGATGTCCAATGGCATCGTGACCGGCTTCGTAAACCAGATCGGGCTGTACTGGATCCCGATGCATTCCACATGCTTCTACATTCCGTCCTGGAGAGCCCGAAGCTTCCCAACCAGTCGTCGAAACGTTTTGTACAGGTGACTCCCTTGGTCCCGCAAGCGGCAGTCTTCTCCGGTTCGGCGCGACTGAGCACGAATTCCTGGCCCGCAGGTGCACTTGTTCGTCGAATGACATGGCTTGGTTCGCGAGACCAGGCTGAGGCAGAGGCAACGTGGCAGTTGCTATTCGATTCCGTTACCGTTGACGATGACGACGATGTCTTCGCCCGCTTCCTGCAGGCCGAGATAGGAACCTGGGCGCCAAGCCCGCACTGGGCCAGGGTTCCATCCGTCGAGGAACCCATGTTGGATGCCAGCGACCAAGCGGGCTTGGACTACCCTGCTCGCCGCTTCGTCCGCGACATTCGCGCGATCATCGCCGCGAAGCAAGCCATGACGCGACGCCAGTGGACGAGTCTCGTCGAGGCGATCATCAGGATCGCGGCCGTAGCCCACGTCACGTGGATATGCGATGTCCACGCCCGGACATGGGTTTGCACCAGGGCTGCGCTTGACGGCGCTGGACCCCGAACTCCAGAAGAGGCACGGGCGCAGGTTTTTCCGAGGTCCTTCCAATTCCTGTCCTATGGAGACCGAGCCCTACCGGGGCTTAAGGATAGGGCATCTGCTTTCCTCCAGGCGCGGATCGGCCTCAATGCAACGCTCTGGGCGCTCGACCAGGTCGAGGACCGCCGCCACTCATTGTCATCCGCAAAGGGTGTGTTCGAGCTATGCGAGGCCGTGCGCAACAAGAGGACCGCCTTGTCGGGGGCGCAGCTCGAGAGCGTATTGTCGGATATCTCGGAGCGAGAGACTAGAACCTTGCTGTGCAAGAAGGGCATCGGCTCGAACATCATGGAATTTGTCCGCCACGTCCTTGGCCAGCGACAGGCCGCAAGTCCCATCCTCAGGGGCTACGACCAGGGGTTCGCGCTACGGAAGCGAGGCACCGGCAATTCGGCGCCCTGGGTCGTGGGACTTGGCCCGGTGGCGGTCCTCGCCCTGGTCCATTGCGCACTGGCCGGGTCGGCTGGGCCGCGGTCCGTCCGTCGTCTATCCCAACACCTCTCGTCCTATGGTATCGTCGTGGACCATCGCGACATGGCCACCAACGACCTTGGCCATCAACTGCGAATGCTAGGCCTCGTTCTCGACAGCCCGGACGCGGAGAGCGGAATGTTGCTCGTCCCACCGTTCCCTTCTACCAAGGAAGCTGCTGCATGAACCATCTGGCGTCGTTCATTCGCGAGCTACTCGACGAGAAGCTCGAGCAGGCGTCGGTAGGCGGGGCAACTGAAATCCGCCTCATATTCCACGGTCCGCCCTTGGAAATCTTGACCAGAGTTTTCGACTTGCTCGGCGCTTCAACACGCCCGCAACCCGTGCCCATCCTGCTCCTCCTTCCAGGGCTCGGCCCCGGCGAGGAAAACCCATTGCCGGGTGCGTCCGGTCGATGCGACGACACGCATCTCCTCAACCTACGCAATTCACCATCCAAGCCCACATTCCTGGCCCTCGTGCCGCCTGGGCAGCATAGCATGCGCTCGGTGACCTCGACGACCGACCAGTTCGGGGTCGCGGCTTCCAACAGCGGCGGCAACATACCGTTCGAGGAGTGGTGGGGCGACGAATTCATCCAGGATCTCGTCCGGCAGGGCATAGCGCGTTGCGGGATAGCCAACCAAGACCAGAGGGAAGAAGCGCGATTACTACTCGGACGCGCTGCGGAGGCAGCTGACGCGCTCGATAGCGAACGGACGCAGCGCAGCAACGCGTGGCGGGTACTTTCGCGGCTATTCTCGGCAAGCGATCCAGCTTCGCGCCTCTCGCCCGGCCAGCGTATGAGCTTGGCTTGCGGCATGCCACCGATGGACGATGGAAGCCTTTCCGGCCGCGAGCAAATTGCCGTGCTCGAGAGAATCGCGGATGCCATGGCGGACGGATTCGGTCCTGGCATCCGACGCATCAGAGACAATGCCAATCCGGAAGACGTGCCCCATCTCGACGCGTTTCTTGCCCACTTGAGGCAAGCCTGCGACCTCCCGACGGCTTTCGAGCGCGCAACACCATCGTATTATGCCCCAACGAGCGGCTTTGCCTTGCAGGATGCGCCCGACTGGTGGCTTGCGCTGACCACGGAGAAGTGGACGGAGCTCCTAACCGAAGATGCCGGCACCCAGGGCGACATCCGGATGTCCTGTTCAAATCCGATCGTCCATCTCGGCAAAGGCATCCCGATCGTCGTCGAGGACGAGGTCGAGCTTGCGTTCGAGGCGGTCGGCGGCGAGCCAGTCGGGACGATCCTCTCGATCGAGCGGGGTGCGAAGGGCAACGAAATCGGCCGGGTGACGATTGGAGAAGGCGGGGCAGCCATCGTGGACGGCTCGCTTCCCGGTCACAAGTCCCCAATCCGCTACACTGCCGCAGCCGAGGGCTTCAAGCCTGGCACGATCAAGGTAGTCTCGCTTGCGAAATGGCAACCTGGCATTTTCGTCGCTTGCCGCCTCGCTCGAAAACTCACCCTCCCTCGCAAGCCCCCCAGGAGCCCGAAGGGATCTCCGGGACTGGAGGCGACCATGGTCGTGCCCGGAGGTGGTCGCTACGAGATTCTCGTCTTCACGGCCCCGGGAGTTCGCGTCGATCCTACTGCCGAGGGGACGGGCGACGAAGTCCTGGATCAGGCGGACGTGAGCGAAAAGCTCGCGGTGAGAGAGGTTCGGGGCGGATACTACCAGATCGAGGTGGAGGCCGAGACCAGCTACCAGCTTGATATCGGATTCGAGCGTGAAGCGTCGACCGGCGCGGTCGAGCGAGAAACATGTCGTGTCTTCATCTCGGTCGAGGACGTCGTCGAGCAAGGGTGCAGGAGCGAATTCGAGCGGCTAATCCGCGTGAACCGACGCTTGGTGGACGGGTCAGGCTCGAAGCCGGTCGTACAACTCAACAGGAGTGCCCGTTCCGCTAGCTTGCAGGACTGGATTTTGGCAGATGATGCCATCGAGAAATCGTACCTGCCGATCGTGCTTGCGGACGACTACGTCGGATCCTGGGTACAAAAGACGTGGGGAACGGGATTTGGCCCCGTTTTTTCCCTGGGTCGCTTCCTGCACGATCCCCGCCCCGATGCCGCCGAATTCCAGCCACCAGAAGGCTTCGTCGAGGCGCGCAGGGAGATTGCTGCGAGAATACGAGGCAAGGGTGATCAAACGGGGCTCGTAGAGGCTGCCGAGCTTGGGAAGTGGCTCGCTGGGGACGAGGAATTTCGAGCCCTGGTCGAGCGTTACGTCGACTCCTACGCGACCTGGCTTTCGTCTTCGCCCGACGTCGCTTGCTGGGTCGACGTAGCGATCGTGACCACGCTTGAGGATGACCGCCGGACCTTGGCCCGGGTCCCGGATGCCGTCCTCCTCTCTCCAATCCATCCCCTCAGGATTGCATGGCAGGCGATCGCTCAGGGCGTGTTGTTCGAAGCAGATTTCGCCGGCAAGCCCTGCCCGGCAGCCAGCGTCCTGGATCCGGACTGCATTCCAGATACCATCTCGCTTTCCCTCCGGTCGCCAGGGGGGATCGAGAAGGTCGACTTCCTCGCCGTTGAAAACGGGACCGACTATTGGTCGGTCCTCTGGAACGGCGACCGCCTTGGCCGTCTCCCGAGCCGGTCAAGGATTGCGCCCTTCGGCGATGCCTTTGGGGTATCGGTTGGCGGCATCTCCGTAGGCTTCAGTGCAGCCCAGGTCGCGAGGGCGCTTGACGACGCCTCCGGGCTGCTCGCCGCAAAGCCCCTGGTCGGAATCGTCGTGGAAAGCGCCGGGGGAACAACCGATGCCTGCAACGAAGGTCTGATCGACTGGTGCTCGACAAGGTACCGGGATGGCAGCGGGCGGACGCCCCGACACGCTGCAGGCCCGCGACTGGTCGAGATATACGACCATCGCGACGTGGATGCCCGGCCTGACGATGCGACCATTGCCAACCTCTCGGAGGATACTTCCAATAGCGTTAGGTGGTTCGATGGCCAACCGAAAAGGGCAACGCCGGACCTTGGGATCATCGCCCAGCTCGACATGTCGGAGCCGTCAGCAGCGCCGGTCAACGGCCGCTCTCCGCTTGGGCACGGCGGATTGCTTCGCCATCGCGTCCGGCGACAGCTTCCCGGTGCCTTCCTTAGCGAGACGCGCCAATCGGCAGCATCCAGCCCGTCAAGCTCCGTGCTCGCCGACAAGGTCGCATCCTGCATTGCCTCCCTGGAAAGCCTCGGCGATCGCCGCGTCGGGATGCGGTTCGCCCCGAACGTAAATGCCGTCCGGGACATGCTGGAGAACCGCAATGCCGAGTTCGTCGCTGTCTCGTCCTCGGCGATCGATCCTGCCTGCTTCCTTGGCGGCTGGTTGGAGGGTGCATACCTATGGGACTACGACATGCCGTCCTATTCCCACCGTGCCGGTGACACGAACGGCTACTACTTGCTTTCCAAGGTGAAGGAGGCAGACCGCGAAGCGCTGTCGAAGGTGCTCGGCCGGCTTCCTTCTTGCGCCGACCTCGGTACCGAGCAGGTACAGGACCTGCTGCTTGAAATCGCGAGGAGGGGGATCCCGACGATCAGGGGACTTTCGAGCGACAACCACGGTGCCACGGGCGACTTGGGTTTGTTTGTCGCTGTCCGGTTGCTGCAAGATCGCTTCCGGCATGCCAATCGCGGTGGAAGCCTGCTTTCCGTCCTCGAGGGCGAGGGCGACGACCTTGGCGTTTCCATCATCGTCCCCGTCGATCCTTTCCGTAACTACTTCGCCGACCTGGCGCGCTCCCTCGGCAAGGACCGAAGGGACGCCTCGCTCTCGCGCCCCGACCTTCTGGTCATCGGCGCCAGGCTATCGGGAGAGCGAGTCCGGATACATCTCACGCCCGTCGAGGTGAAGTGCCGGCTTGGCGCGACCTTCCCGGCGACGGAGGTCAGTGATGCGTTGGAGCAGGCAAGGACTTTCTCCCACTTGCTGTCGGCAATGTTGCCACACGAGAACCAGCCAACAGCCTGGGCGCTCGGCTTCCAGCACCTGCTCCTGTCGATTGTCGGCTTTGGCATGAGGGTCTACAGCCAACATCCCGACGTCTTGGGCCGGGAAGCAGTGTGGTCAGGTATCCACGAGCGTCTTGCAGCAGCGATCCTCGGCCCTGATCCGTGCGTGTCGGTTGACCAAAGAGGACGCCTGGTCATCATCGACGACAGCCCTCGGAGTGGCCCCCGCGATCGTGACGGTGACGGTTTCGAGGAGACCATTACCATTGGACACGGCGACGCCGGCCTTGTCGTCGGAGGAGACCCAGAAGGCTTCTATGCGAGCGTACGCGAAAAGGTCGGCCACTGGGACTTCCTGCCGGGAATCGAGGAGCGGGAGGCTCGTCAAGCGGCGCCCGAGACAGTACGCGTCGCCGATGAGGAGGCGCAGTTGGCCCAAGCTGACGAGACCGAGGTCCGCGAGCCCATGCCTCAAGTCGATGCCCTGGCCGAGCCAAGCGTGGACTTGGCCACGGATACCGTCGGTCAATCGGCAGGTATCGTGCTCGAGATCGGGACGACCTTAGATAGTTTCAGGGCGAACGAACTCGGCCTCAATATCTCCGACACACGGCTCAACCAGCTCAACATTGGCGTCGTTGGCGACCTCGGGACCGGCAAGACACAGCTCCTCAAGTCGCTAATCATGCAGATCTCAAGCTCCTCCGCGGCAAACCGCGGGATCAGGCCGCGCTTCCTAGTATTTGACTACAAGCGGGACTATAGCAGCCCGGAATTCGTCGCGGCCACTGGCGCGCGGGTGGTAAAGCCATATCGTTTGCCATTGAACCTATTCGATACCGCCTCCCTTGGCGACGTGGCTGCACCATGGCTAGATAGGTTCCGCTTCTTCGCCGACGTCCTCGACAAGATCTACAGCGGTATCGGGCCGGTGCAACGCGACAAGCTCAAGCGCGCCGTCCGCACGGCCTACGAAGCATCATCTCCCGGCAAGGCTCCGACCCTTCGCGACGTGCACCAGACTTATGCTGAATTGCTCGACGGGAAGTCGGACTCGCCGATGGCCATCATCGACGACCTGATCGACATGGAAATCTTCGTTCCAGATGCCAGCGACGCCGTCCCATTCGACCAATTCCTGGACGGCGTGGTCGTCGTATCACTCGATGCCCTTGGACAAGACGATCGTAGCAAGAACATGCTCGTGGCGATCATGCTCAACATGTTCTACGAGAACATGCTCCGAGTGCCAAAACGACCTTTCCTGGGCGAGGATCCGCAGCTTCGTGCTGTCGATTCCTACCTGCTGGTCGACGAGGCCGACAACATCATGCGCTACGAATTCGATGTCTTGCGGAAGCTGCTTCTGCAAGGCCGCGAGTTCGGCACGGGAGTCATCCTCGCATCCCAGTACCTTCGCCATTTCAAGGTCAACGCAACGGACTACCGAGAGCCGCTCCTGACTTGGTTCATCCACAAAGTGCCTAATGTCACCCCGGCTGAATTGTCGGCGCTGGGCCTTACGGGAGGCGCGGCGGACATGGCCGAGCGCGTCAAGTCCCTGAAGGTCCATCAATGCCTATATAAGTCATTCGACGTGCCGGGAGAGATCGTCAGGGGCCTGCCATTCTTCGAACTGCAAGCGAGGGCTTTGATCGAGAAAGAATGAAACCATGGTAGACACGCTGACGCCTTCGCAGCGTTCGGAACGAATGTCGCGGATCCGATCACGGGACACAAAGCCCGAGATCGCCCTTCGCAAGGCACTCCATGGCCTTGGCTTTCGATTTCGCGTGCATAAGACGGGCTTGCCGGGCAAACCTGACTTGGTGCTGCCCAAGTACCGCTGCGTCATATTCGTCCACGGCTGCTTCTGGCATCGCCATCCGGGATGCAAGGTCGCAACGACCCCAAAGTCGAATACTGGGTTCTGGGTCGAGAAATTCACTCGAAATGTAGAACGCGACAAGCGCGTCTCGAAGCAGCTCGAGGAGGCCGGATGGCACGTCATTACAGTATGGGAGTGCGACCTCGATACCCATGCAAAGGCTTTGTCGACGGCAGGCGTCCTGGGCCGAGACTTGCGGATGCTCTTGGCAGCAAAGTCGAAATAGGATCGGCATTCGATGCAAGCTCCTGCGCATGTTTTCGCAGCAGGAAATCCAGCCGTGACAGGGCCAACGTAAAGGATGGGCCGCTCCGGGTTTGCCAGTCATCTATTGCGGCCAAGATTAACTGCCCGCTAGCCACCCTGCATAAACGGGTCAAGAAGACCGACATTCGCGGTGGCAAACCAGCAGGCCTGCCGTGCGATGTGGCCAAGAAGATGAAGGCTCTGGATCAGCCATGGCATACATGCGCTGCAGTTTTATAGATATACCGTAATGGGCGCCCAAGAACCGGCAGCAGGCCGGACGACTGCCCAAATCCGGGGGACCACCCCCGGACCCGGAGAAAGAGGCAACTTTGAATTGATCGCTAAGTTCAGTTTAATAAATTTGCTGGTAATGAAGCATGAAGCCTCGGCTTGGCGGGACCGAAAAGAAAAGCAGGACTTACTCAGGACTTGAGCGCTTCGCAAACTGACGTACTGGTCATCGCCGGGGAAGGCACGAGGCCAAGCTGCCGCCGAATGAGGCAAGGGAGAGGCGCGCATGACGGGACAAAAATTTAGTTTTCGTGCGAACATCCGGCTGAAGGATATTATCGGTCAAGGCCTCATTCAAAACAGCAACATCGCGATAATCGAGCTGATCAAGAACGCCAAGGACGCCGGCTCGCGTAAGGTGGAGATCGTCTTTCGGCGCGCAGAGGCAGGTGGGCCGGGATCCGTTCTTGTCATCCGAGACTTCGGCAAAGGCATGTCTGTCACGGACATTTCAGGAAAGTGGCTCAATATCGCCTATTCCGAAAAGCGCAACTCGCGGCGTAGCGGCGGCGCCTACTACGCCGGCGAGAAGGGCATTGGCCGATTCTCATGTGATAGGCTTGGAAAGGCGCTTGATCTCTATACCAAGACCAAGGGTGGCGAGTGGACCGCGCTTCGAATTGACTGGCCAAGTTTCGAGGTCGACGATCCCGATCGCCAGATATCGGACGTCGAATTATTTCCACGCACTTTCCCTATCCTTCTGCCGGGCGAAAACCCCGACGTTGCCGAGGCCGTTTCGGGGACAACGCTGGTAATCAGCGACCTGCGCGAGGCGTGGGGCTTAAATGAGCTCGAACGGCTGAAGAAGGAACTAGAGCGTTTCATCATCGATCCGGAAGGCCAATTCTCAATCCATCTCAAGTCGGAGGACGTGCGCGACAAGGATGGCAATCTTGTCTTCGATGGCCAGATCGAGAACAAGCTGCTCTCGCGCATCGACGAGAAGACGATCGCGATCCATTCCTCGATCTCGAACGACGGATCACTGATCCACACCGAGATTCATCACTTCGGCGAAGTCATCCTCAGTTTCGAGAGCGACAACCGGTACTCGGAACTCAAAGGAATAAAGGCACAGATTCACTATCTCAGCCAGGGCGCGAAAGTCTCATTCAAGTCCATCACGGGGTACACATCCACCGATTATGGATCGATAATGCTCTTCCTTAACGGCTTCCGGGTCTTGCCCTATGGGGAGCCGAATGATGATTGGCTACGTTTGAACGCGAAGAAGGCGCAAGGCAATGCCCGCTATCTCGGCACGCGCGAAGTTTTTGGTCTTGTTGAAATAACGGATGATAACCGGGCCTTCGTACCCGTCACCAGCCGTGAAGGCGTTGCACGAAACCTTGCGTTCTCGCAGCTGAGCGAGCTGGAGTCCGATGGCTCGGTGGACGGCGCCTATCTGATAACTCTCGTACGAACGCTGGAAAAATATGTTGTCGAGGGGATGGACTGGGATCGCATAGCGCCCGAGAACGCAGACTTTTCATACGAGGAAATCCTTTCTGCCATCAACGGGATCGTCAGGTCAGGATCCAAGGGTGGCCAGTATCGCAATGTCGTCGTGAATGAAAGCAAGCTCCGGGAAATCGCAAGGCAAAAAGTCGAGGAGCTGCAGGAATTTGTATCTAACCTCCTTGAAAGGGTTGCGGACAAAGACGTCTACGACCTGACCAAGGCTGACCGCCGAGATCTCAAGCGTTACGTTGAGAGGCACGAAGCAGCTCTGGTCGCCAAGACCGAGATCGCAGACGCCTACCGTGACCACGCCAAAACTGAGACAAAGCGACGGCTGTTCGCAGAATCCGGGCGATCGTCGGATGACCGACGCCTCGAGGAGATGCAGCATCTTGTTGGCTTGTGGACGCAGCAAATCGAAGACGAACTCGAGGGCATCCTCCTCGATCTGGCAGCCCCGACATTCGAGAAAGATGACATCATGTCGCGGCTGCGGTCCGCGCACGCGATGACCAAGAAAATCAACAAGCTGTCTGCGGTGATAACGCGCGCGAACTTCAATTTCATTAGCGATAACATTAGCCATGACATCTTTGAATTTGTCGACGACTACATTGGTGACCTTGTCACCTACAGGATTGACCTCACGCGCAAAATGTCCATTGGCTTTGTCAACCGCGATGGTACCAAGCTTCGGCTGAATTTTAGCCCCCTTGAAATATCGATGCTTCTCGACAATGCGCTGGCAAACTCAAAGAAGTTCAAGGCAAGTAAGGTAACTGTCGAGGCCCATTCCGATGAGGCCTTCAGGTATCTGGACATAATTGACGACGGTAGCCCCTTGACCGACAAGTATCTCGCCGAGGATCTCTTCAACGCGGGCATCACGACCACGACCGGCTCGGGCATAGGCCTCAGCCACATCAAAGAGATAGCAACCGGCAGGAATGCGCGGGTTTCGATCTTCTCCAACAACATTGGCGGTACAACCCTAAGACTGAGCTGGGCGAAATGAAGCTTTCATACAATGTATTGTGCATCGACGATCAACTCGCGTCGCTCAGCAGGAACAAGACACTGTTCAGGCAACTGAACGACAGCGTGGGCATCGACGTCGTCTATCGCGACATCAACGCCGCGGCCAGCCCAGAAGAGACGGAGAAGGCCGGTTATCTCGCCCGCCTAAAGGGGGAAATCGATCGAGCCTACGCCGAGGCGACGTTCGACCTCATCCTCATCGACCTCCACCTCCACAACGAGGTCGAAGGTCACGAACTTATAGAATTCATCCGTGACAAGCATTCGATCTATCGGCCGGTGATATTCTATTCAGCCGGTGAAAACCCGCGGTCGGAGAAGCGAGCGAAAGAACAACTCGACGAGGCCGCCACTAAGAGCGGCGTCCACGGCAAGAACGTGTTGTTGACGCCGCGCCAAGGAATAGACGACCTATTGGCAGATATTGCCACCGAAATGCACAAGGAGGAGCATAAGATAAATCAGGTGCGCGGCTTGCTCATGGACCGGGTGAGCGAGCTTGAGGCGAACATTATCAAGGTGCTGGCGAGCGATTCTGGATGGGATGCGCTCGGTGAGCAGGGACAAGCTAACCTTCTCGTTTACATCCGCAAGAGCCTGCTTAAAAAGAGATATGATGACGCAAAAAAGCAGCACGATGCGATGATCGGCATGGATATTGGGCAGATTAGGCAACGCTTGCGCGAGACGCCACAGACGTTCGATTCATACAACCGGGCTCGCTTGTTGAAGTCGATGCTGGAATTTATCGGCGGCATGGACGATCAGGTGGCGGCAATGCAGACTTTTATTGAAAAGGGCGGCTTGAATGGCATCCGGAACGACTACGCGCACAAGACTGCTGCCGAACTCGATGTCACCCATAACGACGAGCGATGCATCGAGATACGGCGCGGCGCCCGCGAGCAGCTGGTGAATATCGGCAAGGTGCTAGCGGTGCTTGATATTTCATGAGAAAGGTCGTGGTTTTTGACATTGACGGCACCATTGCTGATGTCGAGCATCGAAGGACTTGGCTCCGAGAGTCGCCGCCGAACTGGGAGCGCTTCAATGCGGAAATGGGCGACGATCGGCCCAATCAAGCGGTGGTCGAGCTATACAAGGTGTTGTGGAACACTGGGCAGTACAAGATGGTACTGACCTCCGGACGCCACGAGCGTTCACGGCGCCTAACCGAGACTTGGCTTGCCTGGAACGAAATTCCCTTCGAGACGATCTACATGCGCGGTGACGATGACAACCGCGTTGACCATCTTGTGAAAGAAGGGTTTCTTGCTCAAATACTCACGGAGCATGGCGAGATTGCTTTCGCCGTGGACGATCGAGACCAAGTCGTAGCGATGTGGCGACGCAATGGCATCACATGCTTCCAATGCGCCTACGGGTCCTTTTAAGCTCATCCTCCGAACTATGCATACCCCCCTGCCAGTTGTTGGTTAGAAGAAGCCGGCGGCTATTTCCTTTCGTCGGACACGACGTCTTCAGTATGCAGCGTAAAATTGGACATATCTTTAGGACCCATTATCGGGCTCACAGCCTGTCGAAAAGGTCGTGAGAGTGTTGTGCCCCAGTCAATGATTACAACACTCCCCAAGCTCGAAACCTCCCCCTCCCCGTCATCTCTCTGAGGCCGAGCTCCATAACAATCCGCCGCGCCGCCTGCGGCGTGACCTCCAGCGTCTTGGCGACCATGCCGGCCGATATGAGCGGTTTTGCCATGACCAGCTCAACCAGTTCCGGCAGCTTTGAAGACGTCCGCCGCCCCTCCAACTTCCGCTCCATCATTTTGCGGGCCAGCGCCAGCCGGTCATGCTCTTTCATGCCGATCTCGGCGGCCGCCAGCAATCCGTGGGCGATGGCGAGCAGCCGCGTCTCCCGATCGCGATGCCGGCGCCGATCAACCGGAATGGTTTTGAGGCCGAGATTGATGGCGGCGAGATGGGCGCCGGCGGTGACGCCGGCCTGGCGCAATATCGAGGCGGCCAGCAGCCGGCCGAGCCAGGGTGCATGCTGGAGGACGGCAAGCTCGTTCCAGGCATCCAGGACGACGATGGCCTGCAGCATCGCCGGCAAGTTTTCGGCTTGGCGCAACACTGCGCGCCATTCGTCCAGCCGCGCGTCCTCGTCCCAGTCGAGATCGTAGATCATCGGATCTTTGTCTTGGCCACCTCCGCGGCCGGGCCGGCTTGCGTTCTCGATCGCCGCCTTCGATCGGGCGAGCACTGCATCGATGGCGGCATAGTCGACGCCGGGAAGATTTTCGACGTCGTCGGCGTCTTCCCCCTCCCCTTCTCGATCTCCGAGGGGCGCCGGTCGCATGATACCGACAGGCTCTTCTGCGATCGCGCCGGCGTCCGACGTTTGTCGCAAAACCCGGATACCCTCCGCGGAAAGAGCCCAGTCGACTGACTGGCCAGAAATCTTTCGGCGGGTGCGCAGCACGTCGCGGGCGATGGTCAGTTCGTGGGTCGGGGTGCGGGTGTCGCGAAAAGCGTCGTGGAGGACGAGGTCTTCCAGGTGGACGAGTTCGCCGTCGATCCACAAGGAGGCGCAGGCGTCGGTGAAGTGGGATCGTTCGATCCAGCCGGCGCCGACCGGTGAACGGGCGATACGCTCGTCGAGACGGGTCAGAGCGACCCCGGCGTCGAAAGCCGGCCGCATCAGGGGTGTCATGCTGATTTTCGCGAGATCGTAAGCCATTGAAATCATGGTAAATGATTTTCTAAAGGAACTCTATGTGAATATTACAGTTCCTCACATGGTATGATTACTGGTTGGTGTACTAACCATCGATAAGTAACCCTTATCGGGGGTCAGATCTTGCAGCCTTGATGACGTCCGAGCACGCACTTTAATTGACGTTGCCAACGTATCTGTGTGGCAGGCTACGGACATAATACCAGCCGTCGCTGAGGCTGACTCTTGGGATTCCCAAAAGCGGTCGAATCTGAATCTCTGGTGCAAACAGGAGGTTTGCGATGGGGTCAGCGCTTTCATTACGGTCTGACTTCGACGGAGCGAGGTTGCGGCTTTTGGCTCGGCAGACACGCGATGCCGATCAGGCGCGGCGGCTTCTTTCACTTGCATCGATCTATGATGGCGGCTCACGCGCCGATGCCGCCCGGCTTGGCAGTGTGACGGTTCAGATCGTGCGCGACTGGGTGGTGCGCTTCAATGCTCGCGGTCCCGACGGGCTGATCAACGGCAAGGCTCCGGGCAAGCCTTCTTTGCTGAACGACGATCAGCGAACCGCCTTGGCGCAAGCCATAGAGCGGGGACCGACCCCGTATCTGGATGGTGTCGTTCGTTGGCGTCTGTGTGATCTGGCACAATGGATTTGGGAGGAGTTCCGCATCTCGGTGAGCGAGGAGACCCTGGGTCGCGAAGTGCGTGCCATGGGGTATCGCAAGCTCTCGGCTCGCCCAAGACATCATGCGCAGGATCCGGAGGCGGCAGAGGCATTTAAAAAAACTTCCCCGCCGCTGTGGCAGAAATCGCCGCCGGCCCCGCCAAGGGCAAAGTGATCGAAATCTGGTTCCAGGATGAAGCTCGGATAGGCCAGAAGAACAAGATCACGCGCCGCTGGGCCAAGCGGGGAACAAGGCCATCCGCGCCCCACGACCAGCGAACCAGATCGGCCTATATCTTCGGTGCCATCTGCCCCAAACAGGGCAAGGCTGCCGCTCTCGTCATGCCGTGGTGCGACACCCATGCCATGAACCAGCACCTGATCGAGATCTCCCGCCACGTCGCGTACAATGCCCACGCCGTTCTCATCATGGACCAGGCCGGATGGCATATGTCCAACAATCTCATCGTGCCGGAAAACATCACCATCCTGCCACTGCCGCCCAAATCACCCGAGCTGAATCCGGTCGAAAACATCTGGCAGTTCATGAGGAACAACTGGCTCTCAAACCGAGTCTTCAAGTCTTACGACGATATCGTCGACCACTGCTGCTACGCCTGGCGAACACGAGCTCATCGCGTTAGTTGCCCAATAAACAACGGAAATTGAAGGAGTCTGGCATAAATACGTATAATTAATTTAGAACCTTTTGTTGCCGCTAACGTATCGTCTATGGTGATTGGTTTTCCTGATCACAATAGACATTAACAACCAACATAATCCCTCCGACAATTGATATCAAAACACCCCAAGACACATAGTAATAAATCGCGTCTTCGATACCAATGACTGTCGGCGATATATAGATTGCCATGCCCAGAAGGCTGACCACCATCGAAGTTGCGGCCCTGACGCGGCCGATTTCTTCGTTCTTAGCCAAAATCAGTATTCGACCATCACAGATCGCTCTCCCCAACGCGAACATTCCGCCGAGCATCGCATAAATCACGACTAACAAGGGAATGCTTCTGGAGGCGGCAAATACCACCATTGCGGCCCCGACGAGCATAAGTATGACGAGCTCCCAACGACGAGCGCCGAACAACTTGGTCTGCACCGCCGCAGTCGCCAGCATCGCCCCACCCCCAACCGCCCATGCCGTTTCAAGGAGGCCATAAACATCGCTTCCTTGCTGAAGAGTGTTTTTTACGAAGCCGGGAACGAGGACATTCGCCATTTGGGACGCTGAGAAAAACAGGCCGACGTTCAGGATGGTAAACGCGAGAGCACGATGTTTCAGGATCGCTAGTACCCCCTCTTTCCAGGCCGAAACGATGTCCTGAGGAGACTTAGAGGGAGCGTTTTGGTAGTCCGCAAAAAATTTGCTGATTATGAAGAATTGAACCACCATCAGTACCAGCATCAACAATACTGACCAAATGGCTGGAAAATAATGCAAGGAAACGCCACCCAGACCAGTCCCGCACAAAATGCCGATTTGGCGACAGATAGAGACCCGGATGGAGAGCTTCATACGTTGCTGCTCGCTGACAGCTAGTTGGACAATTCCGTCCAAAGCACCGGCATTTAACGCAGTACCTACTGAAAACAAAACAGCATAAGCAAACAGCCATGGCGCAGTCGGGGAATCGAGCGCTCCCACTGCCAGAGCGGCGACACCCAAAAGTCTCAGGGATTGGCCTCGGCGGATTACCGAAAGACGATTTTTTCGGTCAGTGATGGCTCCAGCGTAAATAGAAAAGATAAGCGATGTCGCGCTGCTGACAAAGAACAACTGTCCAACAAGCGAGATTGATCCCTCTACAGCTGCGATCCATGACGTAACAACGAGACTTAGGCCGATCGTGGCGAAGGAGGCCAAAGCGAACACCATAACCGCAACCTCTATAGCCGCAATATGACGGAGGCGCTTAACTAATCCAATCGAACGAGTATGAAATGTCAAAGTCACTCCGGCTTTAGAAATTCATGTAGTCATCTGCTGGCCCTTAAGCCAGCAGACTAAGCTTGTTGCGATCCTACATCACATAACCCGTGTTGACCGCTTCCTTGGAAACGCTTCTGAGATAGTTGCGGGTTTCCTCGTGTCCTGGGATGGCCTCTTCGAAAATGTCGCGTGCATGAAACCCGCTCGAATTGTTAAGAACGATCAGCCGTCGAGATTTCTGCGGGGCCGCATACCTAAAGGGATTTCTAGCAATAGCCGTCTGGAACGTTTTTAGGCGGTCGGCGTAATCCGTGCCGGTGCCTTCTTTACCGGCAAACTTGCCGTTCATAAACGTGATAATGCTTCCATCCGCGTCTTTGCTGAAGATCGCGGTCCTTACCTTTCGCTCAACGACATGATCAATCCTTGAGCCGCTTTCACCGTATATGGCAGGTGTCAGATCGAAAGTGAAATCATCATCGAAGCCGATCCGTTCGACGTGCTCCGACAAGTTTTCGATAGAAGAGGTCGGTACCCAGTAGAAACTTCCGCACTTTCGATAATTGATGAACGTATTGTAGATCGCGATATAGCGCGGAACTCCGAGTGACGTCCCCCTAATCAGCCCGTCAGAGTGGAAGTCGAGGATGTCTGTAGGAGAAATATTCAAAAGACCAGCATCGTTAAGCGCCTTATTACTTTCATAGGACGCGCTGAACATTGTAAAAGGGGTGAGATTTTCAACATCTTTCGACGGCTCAAAAAGCACAGTAGTAAGAGCGATAGATGTGAGCGCCCCAGCGATCGCGTCGTCTGTAAGATCCTCGTAAATGGGAGGGATATCGATGGCGGCGATTCCGCACGCTTTGTCGGCGATCCGCGCCTCGATCTGGACGAGGGTATCTGACAACGACGTTCTCAGTTCGCGACTCAAGTGTTCCAGAACTGAAGCATCCTTTGTATCCCCGAGAGAACGTAATTCACCGCCAACCTCCAAAACGTCGTGGCAGAACCGGCTGACTTTTTCCTGATCGAGAGTAAACGAGGGGGCTTCGGCGTGGGCCTTGCTGTGCAACATGAGCGGCTTCCTTATTCGATATGAACCTCTAAGTTGACGAATGAAGAAGGGCCGAAAATCGGCCCTTCTCGATTGTTGCATTGCTTATGTAAGCGAGGTGTCCGTGCATTCCGGGCGCGTCAGGCTTGGCTTCACGCCCTTTGACAGGCGTTTCATTGAGACCGTGGTTACGGGTGCTTCGCCCTTGCGGTTGTCAATGGTTTGCATCGTCATACTCCCTTGTAAGCAGGATAACCTGCATGTTTCAGGTTTCGAGACAGCCAACCTTTGGCTGCAAAGTTAAGATTGGAAAGGATTTTGTGCCAATTGTGGCGCGTCAGTTGAAAATGAATAAGGCATTGTATCTAAAGTTTATTTTTTTGAAAATTTGCATCCTATTGGCAATTAATATGAAAAAAATAAAATTATTATTGATAATATGCAACCAGTGCGGCAAGAAACCTATACTGCTTTGACGCAACCATCGTCGCTGCGATTACCCAAAAATATACTGAAGGGGCATTACGTCCTAGGTCCTGTTGACAAAGTATGGCAGCCATATCTTTGCGGCTGCGAGGGCGAGGAATGCCGAGAAGGATTTTCGTGTCTTGTCGTATCGGGTCGCGACGCGCCGGAACTGCTTGAGACGGTTGAACATCCGCTCGAAGCGGTTTCGATCCTTGTAAACCCGAAAGTCGCAGGCAGGCGGGTTCTTGCGGTTGGCTTTTGGCGGAATGACCGGCCTGATACCGTGGATCAGGAGCTCTTCACGCAGGAAGTCACCGTCGTAGCCTTTGTCGGCGAGGAACAGCCTCGGCTTGCCGACCGGTATCGCCAGCAAGTCAGGAACGGCGTTGTAGTCCGAAGCTTCGCCGCCTGTCAGGACGAAGCCAAGAGGGCTCTGTTGCAAAAATTTCGCTTGGCTGTGAATAGGCCTTCCTACACCAGTCACGCGGTTTTGGCTTCGAGATTCTGCGCGAGGAGGGCCACAGCCTCGGTGAGTGCGCTCGGCCCAATGCCGAAGGCTCGTTCAACGATCCTTGCTTCTCCACGAATGTCGCCAGTCAGGTTGAAGATGGCTGCCTGCCCCTTGCGCAAAGCCCGCATGACCTCGAATCCCTTGATCGTTGCGTAGGCCGTTTTCAACGTCTTGAACCCTCTGACCGGCTTGATTAGCTGTTTGAGCTTGCCATGATCGGCCTCGACCACGTTATTCAGATATTTGACCTGCAGATGCACGAGCTCTTTGGGGCACTTTCCTTCGGCCTTCAATTCCGAAATCGCGATCCCGTAGGTCGGCGC
>NZ_STGA01000038.1:31445-43668 GCF_005222835.1 Rhizobium sp. FKY42
TTTCTGGCATCAACGGATTTTTTTGCAACAGAGCCATGGAGATGCCGGCAGAGGCGCTCACCGCTTTCCAATATACCGCCATCGGCGTCTTGCTCTGTCGCCAGCTTGTTTGGGCGCAATCGCGGCCATCGAGAGACTCCTCGAACAGCAACCCCGAGAGCGCCAGCCGCCCCAAAGGACGGGGCAGCTGCAGGTCACGACAAAAATATGGCCACCAATCAGCGCCGTTCGCGCTGTGCCCACCGAACCCGGAAAACCCTGTCCCTAGAGTACGAAATCGCTGTTCCGGCTTTCAATTCGCAGAAAGCGCTTGCACCGGCTCGAGAAGAGCGGCACGCCGCGCTGGTGCGTACCCGAACAGCACGCCGAGTAGGACCGAAGATAAGAAAGCACCGACCCACACTGTTACCGAAAAGACAACAGTCATATGAAATGTCATCGCAGCGAGGAGGCCGATTATGCCTCCTATTGCCAGTCCAACGGTTCCACCGATACCAGAGAGCATTGCCGCCTCGATGAGAAACTGTCGAGATATATCTTGAGTCGTGGCGCCTACGGCCATTCTGATGCCGATTTCGCGGGTGCGTTCTTTAACACTCACCAGCATAATGTTCATGATGCCGATGCCGCCCACAAGGAGTGAGATGCTGCCAATCGCGGCAAGCAGGAGGTTCAAATTGCGACGACTGTCATTCGCCCTTTCTAGGGCTGCGGCGGCATCATACATCCAGAAGTCCTCGCGGCCGTGCCTCCGTGTAAGTACGCCTTTTATAATCTCTGCCGTTTCAGTGAATTTGCCCATATCTGCGATCGAGGTGACGATCAGTGCCAGGCTGGTTTCGCCGAAGACGCGCATTTGAGCGGTTCGAAGCGGCATCACGACCGTGTCGTCTCTGTCTTCTCCATTCTCAGAAGTGCCTTTTCCTTCTAAGACGCCGATGACCACGAATGATGCGTTGTTGATCAGTATGGACTTGCCAACGACGTTTTCATCAGCATCAAAGAGTCGGGTCGCAACTTTAGCTCCGAGGACGACGACGGAGGCGACGCTGATTTCGTCGTGCTTTGTAAAAAATGCGCCGGCCTGAACATTCCATCGATGGACCTTTTGAAAGTCCTCGTCTGTTCCTATGACTTGTGTGGTGAAGTCTTTGCTTTCATATCTCACGGTCGCCTGCTCAACGAAGCGCGGCATGGCCCCTTCAACATTTGGAAGATCTTTCAAGGCACCGACGTCATCTGCGGTGATAGGACTGCTGGCTGTGGAAAGATTGCTATTCTGGCCAATCATGATCCAGTTCGTTCCGACTGCCGAGGCTTGCTCCAACATTCTGATTTGTGTGCCTCGGCCGATCGCTAACATAGCAATCACCGCAGCCACTCCAATTATGATGCCGAGCAAGGTCAAAGTTGTTCGGAATGGGTTCAGAACAAGGGACCACCAGGCGGCCGCGGCTGCTTCATGAACCATCAGGCCCGGAGATGTGCGCGAAAGAAGATCGCTGGAGCCGGACATCTCCCCGTACTCATCAGATTTCTTGCTCGCCGTATCGGATACGATCCGGCCATCTTCAATCTGGATGATACGATCAGCTGCCTGTGCCACATCTTGATCATGCGTGATGAGTACGACGGTGCGGCCTTCCGATGCTAGTTCCTTCAGTACCGAAAGCACTTCGCCTCCAGTTTCCTTATCTAAAGCTCCCGTCGGCTCATCTGCCAAAATAACATCCGCGCCGTTCATCAGCGCACGCGCAAGAGCGACTCGCTGCTGCTGACCACCAGACAGTTGGCTTGGCCTGTTTTGCGTTCGCTCAGCAAGTCCGAGCCGTGAAAGGAGTACTTTAGCGCGTACCTGTCTTTCGGGCGTCGGAACTCCGGCATAAACTGCGGGCACTTCGACATTTTGAAGTGCGCTGTAGTGTTCGATTAGATGGTATTGCTGGAAAACGAAACCAAAGTGATGGCGCCTTAACTCGGCGGCCTTGGCGTTCGCTAATGTTGATACGTCCTTTCCGCTAAGACGGTATCTGCCTCCAGTGGGTCTATCTAACAGACCCAAAATGTTCATCAATGTTGATTTGCCGGAGCCGGACGCACCAACGATCGCCACAAACTCGCCCGAATGGATGTCGACGGTCACACCTCTAAGGGCTTTCGCAGAGACTTGTCCCCTCTGAAAAGCCTTCGTCACCTCGACCAGTTGGATAAGTGGCTGGGTCATAGTTCGAACCAAAGCAGGGAGCGGCCCTTGGCTTGTCTTTCCCCGGTGACCACTCTCTCTCCTGCTTTCAGTCCTTTCCTCACCTCGAAGGAAAAACGGTTCGTGACTCCAACCTCCACTTCGCGTAACTCAATGCTTCCGTCCTCGTGGAAAACCCGAATTTTTTCCGTATTTCGCGCATCACCCACGATTTGAGACACGCGCGCGGCATCGTCCAAAGCCGCCACGGGCAGGATAAATGTATTCTGACTTTCTTCGACAACGAAATTTACTTGGGCGGTCATGTCCGATTTTAACGATCCCTTATCGTTCGGAACATCAAATAGAACGTGATAGAGGACGACTTTTGACGGTGAGCTTCCATTTCCGTCGCCGTCCTTGTTGTCAGGCGCCCGAGGTGGGGCCGGCATGATTTGGCGTACCTTCGAGCGAATTCTCCGATCGGGTTCCCCAAGGGTGGTGAACCAAACCGGCATTCCTTCGCGAAGCTTTGGAATGTCGGCTTCGGATACGTTTGCCGCCACGGTCACCACACTAAGATCGGCAATTCTCAGTATCAGTGGAGTATCGTAGTTGGCATTCAGCGTCTGCCCGACCCTGGCATCCAACGAAACCACGGTACCTGCCATGGGCGCTACGATACGTGCTCGGCCCATCGTGGCTCTTTCCGCCCGAAGAGTGGCATCTGTTTGTCGGATCTTTGCGTTTGTCGCATCTACTCGCGCAGCCAAGACTTGATAGTCTCGCTCCGCCGCTTCCCGCGTCGTTTGCGCGATGGCGTTGGTTTCCAGGAGCTTCAAACTCCTATCTAGTTCGCTCTTCGCGAATTTTTGTGAGGCGACCTGCTCAGCGAGCTCAGCCTTGAGCCGGTCCAGATCCGCCTGGATGCCCTCAACGGTCGCAGCCTGTACCTCAGCATCTATTTCAGCCAGGAGCTGCCCCTGTTGAACCCGCTCTCCGGCGGTAACATGGAGCGCTCTTAATTGACCGGAAACTTGAGCCCCCACATCGACGTAGTAACGCGGTGAGATTTTCCCGGTCGCCGGTATTGTCTTCTCGATTGAGCCGACGGCCGCCGTTGCGAAAGCATACCGAAGGTCGGGATTTTGAGCCGGTACCGACATCGCTCGGCCACCGATGGCGATAAATCCGATTACTGGCAACGCGTAGCACAGAAAACGAATATTGCGTCGCAACCGCTGAGAAATTTTGATATTTCCCGACTCCAAATTCAATGCGCTGCTCCATTTTTATGCATGCTGCAGTTGTCGTCGCACCCGCAATCTAACATTCCCGGAGTGAGATTGCACTATTCGGTACGACCCGTAGGCGAGCTCACTCACCCCGGCTGGCGATAACAAACCAGCGGACGCGTTAGCATAATTTATTGATTATTCGTAGCTTTTTTCGAAACTCGATCAAATCGATTAAAGTTGATGAGCGTGTTCACATTTATTTTATCGAACCCACACTACCCGTGAGGGTTGATCATGCTTAAGTTGCTTAAAACGAAGCCATCTTGGCGCGAGCACTGCCTACGTTTCGATCATCGACCGAACAGGAGACGAGATTGATCTATCAGACTAGCAGGCCCGCTTACCAGGCGTTAAAACGCAAACTGGTTGAGGGGGAACTTCCTTTCGGCGCTCCGATAACCGTGAAGGTGCTCGAATCGGAACTCGGATTCAGCGCAATCCCGATCAGAGAGGCGCTAATCGCGCTTGCCGCCGAGGACCTGATAGACTTCTATCCCGGACGCGGTTTCTTCAATAAACGGCTGGATGCCGAAAGTATCGCGATGCGCCTTGAGTTTCTTCAAAATCTCCTATTGGCGAGCGCGGCGACACTTCCGCACGGACGAAAAAATCTTCTTCGCAAACGATTGCTGCTAGACGGGGTAAGACTGCGTGAACCGCCTCATAGCATCTTCGAAAATGTCACTTTGATAACGGATATCCTCGACACTTATTTTGCACACCCAACAGCCATATTCACCCGTACGGCAATCGCGCAGTGCGCACGTTATCTTGTTATCGATGAGCAGAAACATGAGCCCGAGGGGATAATTGGAGAGGCCGCGTTCTCATATCTTTGGCTGGTGTCGAGCCGCCGGCCTGTGCCGCTCACGGAAAAGCTGGGAAGTTTTTTTGAGGTTCGTAGGAAGAGGCTGGCAGACACTATCGAGGCTGCCAAAGAGCGTGATCTTCTGGCGGGTCGTCCAATGGTGTTTTCTGGCGCAGCCTTTTAACTACCAAGATGATCTAAACCGCAAGAAGCCGGGCAACCCTTCAAATTCTCCATGCTCTTGGAAGAAAGGCGATACCATCTTTATCGAACCGAGGTTGCCAGCATGGACTATTGCCTCACACACAGCCGGTCCACGGCTGTGCACTTGCGTGAATACCTTTGCAAGAAGTGCAGTGCCTATGCCTTGCTTTCTATGATCGAAGTGCACGCCGGCCTGCACTTCCCACGTGGCCTGAGCTGTCTTGCGAGCGATCGAGAATCCGGCCAGCTCGGAATTCAGATCGGCAACGTAGAAAATGATGGAAGCCGGCGCCGAAACGAATTCGATGAGATAAGCATCTACAGTCGCAGCAACGATTTCTAGATCGAGGCGAGATGGAGAGTAATCGAAAAAACCCTCGGACCCATAAACGGCGATAAGGCCGCTCCTATCCGAATGTTCAGGCTCTCTAATTATCACGCTGGCCATCCTTCGCCTCAACGCCAGCGAAACCGTGAAATCTCGTCGCCCATAACAAAATCAATTGTGTCCCGGGCAAACCGCGCAGTGGCAAGTTTCACTTCTCGAGACATCGTGATGTTCTCGCTCAGAAACTCGATGTTGTTGATTTCCTTCTGCAGCAGGCTCCTTTTCAGCTCGTCTTGACTGAATTCCCTATCGCACTCGCCACGATAGCCTTCAACGAAGCTGTTGAAGATGCCGTCTTCCTCTTCGCTGTCTTCGGCACGAAGCGTCCAGATAAAGGTTGCAATGTCATAAGCCAACGCCCCAACTTTCGTGAACTCGAAGTCAAAAAGAACTGCTGTGCCGTCTCGCATGATGGCGTTGCCGAGCCAGGCATCACCATGGCAGATACCAATATTGGCCTCGGGGTCGACCCGGATCTTGTCTGCCTGTTCGGCCAACTCGCGGAAAATCGGACGGAGTGTGGGATGAATCCGTTCTTCCCTAGTCGCGGCTTTTGTTGCAAAGGGTAAATCTACAGATGCTCGATGTACTTTGGCGAGGGAGCGGCCGAAGGCCTTGGCGTCTACGGGGGCAGGTACGAGTGGCGAGCCGACGATCGTCCGATTTGCCAAGGCGTTGTACTCGACCTCGTTGACCGTGACTGGGCCAAGGATCTGCCGGCCATCAACCTCGACGATTTCGCAGCACGGCACACCCAGCGAGACTAACTTTTTCAATGTGTTTGCTTCGCTCTCCAAATCGTACCGGCTATGTAGCGAAACTGGCGAGAATCTCACAAAGACGTCGTCATTCGTGCTTCTCGCGCGGAGGTTCTTGTTTACCCCGTCTACTACCATTTGGACATCGCCAGGTTCCACCCGTAGCCAACTCCCGACATGAGCCTGAAAATCTGTCACGTTAGAGATTCCATCTGATAAATTTCTCGGTGGCGTAAAGAACTGATAAAACAGGAGAATATGGATTTCCTTTGTCCGAAAGGTCCCCAATGCTGTCCTTTCGGATAGCGCCTCCTCGAAGTATTCCCACATCGATCAGACGTGAGTTGGCGAGGAGGCGAACGACCTCGTCAGCGTTTGCGCGAAGGGAATGATCCGAAGCTCCTTCCAAGGTCTCTTTTTCGTATAGGCCAAAGATGTCGTTGTCGCCCAGAAGGGCCTTAACCGCCTGTTGAAGTGCTGATTTTTCGTGGCGCTCGTCTGCCGTCGCCGTGAGCAGCGCTGCGGCCAGCTTCTCGTCAAAAAGCGGGAAGACCGGCCAAAACCCGCGACTGAGCAAGAGTGGCGCTCGTTTCATCACCGCTAGTCGCGCGGATTTTCCAAGGTACCCGGCATCCAACTCGCCGATAAATCCATCGTTCAACGCCTGCCAGGCCTTTGGGGTGAAGAGCTCCTCATACACACTCTCAATTCTTGAGAGATCTGCCTCGGTGACGCCTCTGAGTTTGTCCTGGCGGACTTCGTCTGTTGTCAAGGCGGGGAAAAGCTCGTCACCTCCATAGCCACCTGTAATGACGTTGCAGCCTCGCTCCTGTGCGATCTGCCATATTCGCGCAAAAGCAGACTCGTATTCCTCCGCAAGCAGATAGCGACTTTCGAGATCGTGCTTCGACAGCTCGAAAGTCGGCAAGTATTCGCGGATATCGATCAAGAAATCTTGGCAGCCCACGGCCTTGACCACCTTGTTTCGCCGGTGAAGCTGGGAGCCTCGTTCAGGTCCAAAGCCAATGTCAATGCCCAGGGTAATGCCTCGCCCCTGCCAAGCACGAAAAGCTGCCAGGGCGACAAAAGACGAGTCAATCCCACCGCTAAGCTCAACGGCGAGTTTATGCTCGGGGCTAGCTCTCTTGCTGAGATAAGCCGCAACATGATCGATGATAAAACTTCCGGCATCTTCGCGATCGATCTCGATATTCAACTCTTCGCCTTCGAGCTGCGAGACTGCCAGTCGCGAACCGTCCCAAAGCAACTCCGTTCGCGGAGGTAGAGATTGGATATTCGAAAAGGGGGTTCGGTAAGTGTAGACCGGGTCCACAATTGCCCGGCAAAGGAATTGGAAATCCAGCGATTTGTGTCCCACCGTCTGTGCAAGACGATAGCTGTCCCAATCAAAACTGATCAGATCGCCATTCTGGTAGAAATAGACCGGAGCAACACCGTTCCCATTGGACAGTAGCCGAAGATTAAAGCCATGTTCGTTGTGCTGCACTTCGAGAAGAAAGATCTCACCGTCGAATTCCTCGAACAGCTTATAGGCGTCGGATACTTGGCCAATTTCGTAGCGATGACCAGAGATTTTTTCCGCCACTACTATAGCCCAAGCCGATGGTTCGCGGATTGTTCGATAGACTACGCTGCAATGCTCTATCGGCTCAATGTAGCAGCTAGTTTGTAGGGAAGAGGTAGGGAGCTCGCGAATCGTACGAGCTGATAGTGTCCCGCGCAACATTCACAAGCTCCCCTTGAGGTTAGTACCGGTAGCGAGCGCTGTCACCACGGACAAGGAACTTGGTCGCGCGACCGGTTGCACTCGGGGCCTTCAGCTTGGCAAGACGAACTTTCATAGCAGTCTCCTTTGTTGATTGCCGGAATTGGCACTCCGGATGATTGCAGGCTTTGGCGTATATTCAACTTATAAGAGAAATATAACACGATTATAGTTTTTCACGTTCGATTGGGGCGTTACGATCAAGCAAGGTTAAGGGGAGGACTTTCTTGAGAGATCTTTTGAAGCTTTTTGGACTTGCGGTCGCGGTGACGGTCGCAGCGAGTCAGCCTTCCGCAATCGCCAGGGACGCGAAACATGTCATCGTTATGATCGCCGACGGCATGGGACCTCAGTCTTGGGACGCCACCACCTATTACGAATACGGCGGCCTCGGTCTTCAGTCCTATGAGCATTTTGACGTCAAAATGCTCATGTCGACATATTCGCTAGGAACCGTACAGGAGCCGATCTCTGGCGAGCCACGCTTCGACGCACGGCAGCTGTATGCAGACGTTCCAGCAGAAGGGACTCATAAAGGCTTCGACCGGACCTATCCGAATTATTTCGTAGGGTATCAATATGCTCGGATGAATCCTACAGACAGCGCTGCGGCGGCGACCGCCATGGCAACCGGAAAAAAGGTGTTCAATGGCTCCATCAACTGGTCAACTGATGGCACTCCGCTCACGCATATCGGAGAGCTTGCGGTTCAAGCAGGACGAACTCTGGGAGTTGTAACGACGGTCGAATGGACCAACGCCACGCCTGCGGCTTTTTTGGCCCACAACGTCAGCAGAAGAAATCAACGAGACATCGCGAGGGAAATCGTTGAAGGGGGCTTAGGCACAGTGATCATGGGTGCTGGCCATCCGGCATACGACCACGACGGGCTCCCCTCCCAGCCTAGTGACGATCGGGCGTTTGAGTTTGTGGGAGGAAAGGACAACTGGACCAATCTCGTGTCAGGCAAGACTCCATATCTCCATATTGAGACGAAGGCAGATTTCGAACGTTTGACGCGTGGTGATCTCGATTTGAAGGGTAAGAGCAAAGTCATCGGGACCGCACAGGCGCGGCAGACGCTGCAATTCCTACGCCACGGTGAAAGAGCCGGGCAAAGACTGTCCAATCAGCCAACTTTAGCGACCATGACTTCCGGGGCATTAAGAATGCTGTCGAAGAACGGGGCCGGCTTCTTCATGATGGTCGAAGGGGGAGCGACGGATTGGGCTGCCAACGAGAATAACCTTGCGCGATTGATCGAGGAGCACATCGAGTTCAATCGAGCGGTGGCTGTCGTCGTGGACTGGATTAGGCAAAACAGCTCATGGGAAGACAGCCTCGTGATAGTGACTGCAGATCACGGGAACGGTCTTCTTCTAGGCCCAGATTCAGATCTGCAGGCATATAGTCCAATAAAAGGCGGGAGGCCGGGGCAAGTACCGCAGGCAATGTGGCACTCCGACGACCACACAAATGAACTTGTTCCCCTATTCGCCAAAGGGAAGGGTGCGGATCGACTGTTAGAGGAGGCCAAGACTGTCACGTTACCGGGAGGCAACCGGGTCGCCTACGTCGACAATACCGAGATTTTCAGAACCATGTTGACTGCAATGGGCATCAAGAAATAGGCAAGTTTTCCCTAGTCACCATCTGCGAAATATCAGCGCTTTGAAGTTCGATCACCTGGTCGCCAGGCTGAATGCTGCTAAGTCGATGCGTGATCGCTATTATCGTCATATCGCGACCGATCAACCTCAGCTGATCCATGATCTCGGCCTCCGTTGCATCGTCCAAAGCCGAACTTGCCTCATCGAGAAGCAATAGTGACGGGGCGCTGTAGAGTGCCCTCGCTATGGCAATCCTCTGTCGCTCCCCGCCGGAGAGCTTCAGACCGCGCTCTCCCACGGTCGTCTCGAAACCTTCCGGCATCTCTTCGATTCGGTTAAGGATGGCCGCCTTCCGTGCAGCCTCTTTCAGGCGGGTCTCATCTACGGGTCTTCCCAGAGTGATATTCGTTTTCAAGCTATCATTCAGAAGAAGGATTTCCTGCGGCACGATTCCTGTCGTGGCAAACCAAGCTGCACGAGGGATCCCGCCGAGATTGACACCATCGATGCAGATAGCACCCCTGTCCGGTTCAACTGCCTTAAGGAGCAGTTTGAAGAGCGTCGATTTCCCTGATCCAGTCTCGCCCGTTATGAACGTGATTCTTCCGCGTTCCGCTTTGAACGAAATATCCGCCGTCCCACGTCCATTCGGATACCTATAGCTTACGTCTCGAAATTCGACCGCTCCGCGCCTCAGCACAAGCGCTTCTCCATCGCCCAGTTCCTCCTCCTCTGGCTCCGACCAGATGCGCGCCAATGGTCCCATTTTGACGATAGCTCTGAGTGTTTCGTCGATCGATTGTCCAATGAGCTCGAACGGAACATTCAACTGCAAGAGGAGAGTATTGAAAAGAACAATATCGCCAATAGACAGCGTTCCCGCGTGGTATCTTGGTAGCAGGAGAAAGAAGGTGAATCCAAATTGGAGAGTGATGGAAATTCCCACCAGCCCCGCGAAACCGATCCGCCGAACGGCGTAGGCTTGCCAATTTTGAAAAACCGATACGGCGCTATCGGCAAAACGATCCTTCATCCAACGTGCGCTTCCCGCCTGCCGTAGAGGCTCGATCATACTGATGGCATTTCCGACATACCGCGCGTTAGCCTGACCAGCGTCGATGGCCGCTTCCATGTACCGCCGGCTCAGCCGGTTCGAAACCACGATCAACGTGAGGAAAATCGTTCCGTAGGCCAGCACGACGAGAACAATTTCTAGATCGATCACCGCCCCGAGCATCCCAATTGTCAAGCCGAAGGAGGTCGCACCGGGGAGGAAAGCAATAAAGACGACTTGGACAAGTACGGTGATTGCCTGCGTGCCCTGAGACTGTGCTGATTGGATCTCCGCGGGATTATGATCAACGAAGAAACTCGGCCGTTTCGTGATTAAACGGTCGAAGAAACTCCTGGAAGCCAGAAAGCCCAGCCGTTCAGCTTGAATGACAGCCAGATATTGCGTACCCCTCTGGAAAGCCACCGAGATACCCAACAGCATCGCGTATATCCAGAAGGCGGATAGCCAATGGGTAGCGGCAACGCCGGCGGATAGTTGATCAAGCTGGCGTGAGAAATGATAAGGGACGAGCACCGAAAGTGCGGACCCAATCAAAATCGCGACTAATAGCAATGCTATCGAAAGCTTAGACTCAGAGAGATATTCTGTGAGAATAAAACGGATGGGTTTCAGTACCAATTTCAAAGCCTAACTCCCGTTTTTAGACCCTGCCAATCGATTTGGGTTTCACCCTTCGTGCTTGTAGAGAACCGCGACATTTCAGAAATTCTAGTTGAATCTCTCAGCGCGACTACCACCTCGTGCTTGTGCGTTTCAAGGGAAACTTGTCGGTTCTTGAAGACGAAGCTAAGTCGAAGACCGCAGATCCGGTGCCGGCTGCAGACTGTGAAGATGGCTGACAGCACATTGCGCACGGGCGGCCGCTTGGAAGGTCGCCCGCTTATCGTTGGCGAGCACCTTCAGTAATCAGCAGAAGTTCCTAATGTGAAGGAGCCCCGGTTTTTCAACGCACCGACGCAATCACCGACGATTTCCTTCACATTATTTTCGGTGATCGCTAAAGGCTATTCCTCGCGACACCAAACATCTGGCAGGAACGAGATAGATGGCTGAAATCCCCATCCGATGCTTTGCGGTCTCAGCAGTTGTCTTGAGGCCAGCTGGCGACCGTACGGAAGTCCTGCTATTGCGCCGAAATCACACGCTTATCGGTGAGTGGTGCCAAATTGGGGTCGGTTCCGGCTGGGGGCGAAATGACATTCTAAGCGTCGTGAGATTAAATCAAGTCAATGGTTTGCGAAAATAGACAACTCGGTCTGTTTCATGGAAGCCCCAGTTTTCATGAGCTTTATGCGACCGTCGATTCCTAATTTCTGCATCCGAGCAGAGCTCCTGAAAGCCTTTGGCGATAAGTTCGTCGCTGATTTTTGCTATAAGCGCGCGGCCTGTTCCCTGCCGCCGGTGTTTGGGGTCGACCCAGACTCCTTCCAGAAAAGGCACTGGTTGTGGCTCTGTTGCGAAAATTCCGATTGGTTGTGAAGGGGCATTGCTACGCATCAGTCACGCGGATTTGGCATCGAGATTCTGCGCGAGCATTGCCACCACCTCGGTGAGCGCGCTGGGACCAATCCCGAAGGCCCGTTCAACAATGCGGGCCTCCCCACGGATGTCGCCCGTTAGGTTGAAACTCGCGGCCTGACCCTTGCGTAACACGCGCATGACCTCGAAACCCTTAGTCGTCGCATAGGCCGTTTTCAACGTCTTGAACCCTCTGACCGGCTTGATTGGCTGTTTGAGCTTGCCATGATCGGCCTCGACCACGTTATTCAGATATTTGACCTACCGATGCACGAGCTCTTTGGGGCACTTTCCTTCGGCCTTCAATTCCGAAATCGCGATCCCGTAGGTCGGCGCCTTGTCGGTGTTGATGACCGTTGGCTTTTCCCAATCCTTCAAGCCATTCAGTGCCTTGCCGAGAAATCGCTTGGCTGCTTTGGCATTGCGCGTCGGCGACAGATAGAAATCAATCGTGTTGCCGAACTTATCGACGGCTCGATACAGATGTGTCCATTTGCCGCGAACCTTCACATAGGTTTCATCGACGCGCCAACTCGTCGATTGCGGTCGCCGCCAATGCCAACGCAATCGTTTCTCGATTTCCGGTGCGTATTTCT
>NZ_STGA01000038.1:43678-53096 GCF_005222835.1 Rhizobium sp. FKY42
ATCAACGGACACACCGCGTTCGGCCATCATCTGTTCGAGATCGCGGTAGCTCACTCCATAGCGGCAATACCAGCGCACGGCCCACAAGATCACATCGCCCTGAAAATGACGCCACTTAAAATCGCTCATCAAAAGTCTCGCAGAAAATCACCAGCGCTCGGCCGCCGATCAGTCAATTTTTTGCAACAGAGCCATTTCAGCAATGTTGGCGGTTTCTGAGGAGACCGTCTTGGCAGTGGAAGAACGCCAAGCAGATCTGCAAACTTTCTTGTCCGGTGAATTGGTGGAGGCACGCGTCAACGTTTACGAAGTCATCAACAACCCTTACGACTTCCTATACGTTTCGGACCTCCCCCTTCCGCTTCGATCGAGGTTGGTCCTTCCTCAGTTGATCTCGTCTATCGTCACGGACACCCACACGTCACGATACGCTAAATTCGATATAGACTGGCCCGCCTTGGACTTCGCCGGCTGCTACATACTATTTCGAAAGCCATTTCGTCCCGGAGACGTACCGCAACAAGTAGAGAATCCAGCCGACATCTTCCCCTTCGACTGATCACCTCGCTACTAATTTAAGTTACTTAGGCCAAATGCCCGGGAAATTGTTTGGCCCAATTGCTCAGGCCAGCCAAAAGCCGTTCTTCAGGGCCAATGCGCGATCGTCGGTGTTTCAAACACGATCAACTTTAGTCTCCCCAGCGCTGATGCTGTGCGTAGCCGAAGAGTTGGCTGATCGCGGTTCTTATGGCAACCGTGATACCAAATATTACAAGAGGGTATTGCCGGATCAAAAGGCGTAGCTACCCAGGAGCATACCGAATAAAATGAGGTCATCATTCTGAATTCATTGCGAAAAAACGCCATCTGTACCGCTGACAATTTCGGACTGAAGGTCGACCACGTGCCGTCGCCACGTCTACGGCCGTTATGCCAATTGCCGCCGTTGAGGTTCATGCGCTCTAAGAAGGGCCATCAACATCGGGCCAAGCGAAAACTTGCCCTCCTCCGTGCGCCTCGTCAGATCTCGCAGATAACCGCCCGGCGACGTGATGTGCCCAGCTCGTTCAAGAACACAGGCCATGGCCACGGCGGCATTCTCCGGCCCCATGGTCTCGCAAGCGTCCTGGTAGGCTGACGGACTTACTCCGAGCATGGTGCGAACTACCACCGCCGCAGCCATCAGCTCGCGCCAATGGGAAATCGTCCCCCCAACCGCGTAGTCAGAAATTTGCGGGCATGCCCTCAGAACCATACCTAGTGGAAACGCCTTTATCGGCTCGGCATTACGCTTCGGTTTAACCACCATCGGATCGCCCTGCTCTTTTTCGGAGCGAGGTTCAAGTTCATTTAACGATTCGGTATTTGAATTCTGTATGTGGTGACGGATTTCGTTAGCATTGGCGTCGGAATTTCGAGAATTTAGCTGCATTTCCAGCAAGTTGACAGCTTCCTCGTTTAGGAGGTTGAGTTCGTTAAGGCAAGCTTCGAAGGCCGCAACTGTCTTGGCGAGTTTTACGCGCGCAATCGCCCCGATAAGGGCGTCTTCAACTGCCTGCCAATTCCCTGGTAACCCCTCCTCCACGGCAGCCGTAATGAGCTTGCGTACGTTGCGCCTGGCGATCGTGATGCGCTCTTTTGTGATGCGGAGGTGGCGACTCTCTTCCGCCACTTGATGCGCCATTAGAGCAAGCTCCTCAGCGCGTGCGAGCAGCGGCGCGAGGCTAAAGCCATACGCTGTCTCGATCTCGCCATCACTCCCTTTACGGGCGTAACGTTTGCCATTTGGACTATCGTTACGATGAATCAGCCCCGCGTCCACCAAGAGCGCCAGGTTTTCCCGTAGGGTCGTTCCTGCGATTCCGTTGGAGCGAATGGCTAGCTGCGCATTGGACGGAAACACGACAAGATTGCGGTCTTCGCTGAGTTCTTGTTCTGGATAGAAGCTCAGCAGCGCGTTAAGGACGGCGAGCGCGCGATCCCGCAGGCCGAGCAGGGCTCTCGCCTCGCAGGCGCTACGATAGACCTTCCACTTATCAACAGTCTTCCCTGCCTTGATGTTTGCCGTTGCGAGTTGACCTTTCACCAAGGCAAGCGTCATTGGCCGCCGCCCGAATGGCGTCGTCACATTTTCTGTCTGCATTTTCCTCTCACCTTTCGAAAGGCAAAGGAAATCCGCTCACCAAACTGGCGCCAAAGACTCTTGACTGCGATTCATGGAAATGCGATTCTCAGGCTGCTTAGACATGAGGAAGGCTTCCACGACGGCGACGTTTGGGGGCCTTTTTCTTTTGCCGCTACTTTTCCTCTGCTCTGGTTGATTTCAGAAACTCTTGATGCAAGCGGTCTAGGTTATCGGCAATGAACCGCCCAAACCTGCCGGCTTCGTTCGCTTTGAGGGCGATAGAATAGCTCCTCCCGCTTCCTTTGAATTCCGCGCGCACGCTTGAGTCCTGGGCTTGCCATTCACTAGCCTTAGTGGGACGTTTCGCGGGTTTCGAGGCATTCTTGATCTCTGCCAAAAGGCGCTCAAATCGGGCATCTGATTCCAGCGACTTGAATGTCGCATCATCAATCAATGTCCGCGCAAGCTCGAGCGTCGACGGCTTCTCGATCAACTGAGCGAATTCGGTCCAGCGATTGCGGCCGACAGACTTTGCTGCGCCAATTGCATTTGCGATATCCGATGGAACGCGGCTCGCTACCGACAGCATTCGCGTCAACATCGGCGCATCAACGGAGAGCGCCACCTGAATTACGGGTTTTTCGTATGAAAGCTCCAGTAGCTTCTGTGCGAACATAGCGCGCTCGATAAAGGAGAGGTTCTCGCGGGCTGAGTTTTCTTGCCCCTGAGCAATGATATGATCCGCGTCGGACAGCTGTTTTACCAGAGCGCGAACTGGGCGGCCGAGTTCCTTTGCGGCGCGCGCTCGGCGATGTCCAAACACGATCTGATACCGGCCATCGGCTGTCGGGTGAGGGCGCACCATTATCGGTGTATCCTGTCCGCGCTCCCGGATACCCTCAACAAGCTCGCCGTAAGCGAGATCGTCTGCTCCGATCCGGTCTGCGACGAAGGACGAGTCCAAGAGTTCAGGATCGAGATCAATGATCGTCTCGCCGGAAATCTGCTGTTCGGCCTGCGCGACTTTTTCGCGCAGCTCGCTCAACGAGCTAATCATCGATCGAGACGCCCCATGCGTCGCGTAGCCAGGCGTTGCGCGCCGTTCGGTACCCGAACTTGCCGGCGACGTTATGTTTGCGAAAACATCTTTACGTGCCATTGGATAACGCCTCAGTTTTAGTCAAACTGCTGTTTTCGCTCTCTAAAATCACGGCTTGTACCGCTGACAATCTACTAAGCATGGCGTCTCCCCCATGCCTTCTGCAGGAGCTCGATGACTTCGTTGTTCACGGCATCCATGGATTCCCGCGCGCGGTCGTACGTGGACGCTGTGAATTGCGCGCGTTCGACCTCATACAGGCTTTGCTTCGTCAAACCCGCGTCCGAAACAGCAGTTGACTTGACCATGTGGTTTTTCATCATCTGCTGCGCGAACATCGACTGCATGAAGCCGACCATCTGCTGTTGCGGGATATCGGTGGGCTCGTAGCGAGTCACGAGATAGCGGAACCAGTCAAGCGACACGTCGACACCCACGCTCTCGACACTCTTGAGGATCTCACCAAGCATCAACAGAAACTGGGACATCGACATGATGTCGAGCATCTGGGGATGCACGGTAATGAGGACCGATGTTGCTGCCGTCAGTGCTGTCAGCGTCAGATAACCGAGCTGGGGAGGGCAGTCGACCACGACGACGTCATATTGGTCATCGACTTCGGCCAAAGCATCGCCGATGCGGGTGTAGAAAAGTTTTCCAGCCGTTGAATCCTTGCGCTGCATAGCAATCGGAGTGTCATACTCGTATTCTTGCAGTTCAAGGTTGGCTGGCACCACATCCAAATTTGGAAAGTTCGTGGGCTGGATGACGTCTTTGATCGACTTGCGCTGATCGTCATAACGCAGTGCCTCGTAGAAAGAATTCTTCTCGTCCAGCTCAGGCTGGATCCCATAGAGCGCCGTCAGGGAGGCTTGGGGGTCGAGATCAACCGCAAGCACTCGATAGCCCTTTAGCGCCAGGAACTGCGCAAGGTGGGCAGATGTCGTGGTCTTTCCCGAGCCGCCCTTAAAGTTGACGACTGCGATGACCTGCAGCTTTTCATGGGCCTGCCGATGTGGAACACGATCGAGATGTTGGCGAAGCTCGTTGACTTGGGCGGCGGTGTAGTAGCGACGGCCGGTCGACGTGGTAGTTGGCTCCACACCTTTTCCCTGCAGGTGCAGCTTCTTTAGATAACTCTGCGAGACGCCGACAAAATCGGCGACTTCCGCCAGTGAAAATTGGCGGAGGGTCTTTTGAGCATTCGGCGGGAATTTCTCCTGCCTTAGCATATCGAGCTTCGAGGAAATATCCCCTCCTTGCGCGAGGATAGTATCCGCGAAACTCGTCACTTTCTCCAAAGCGGCCATTTTCACGTTCATTTGGCTGATCGTCCTCAGTCACGATAATCGTAAGGATTTTGTCCAATTATCGTGACAATCACCCGATTCCCAGATCATGGCAAGGAAAATAGGGTAAACAAACCCTTAACTCAGTTCGCGCGGTTCTCCCGATAATTCCCGAGAAATCAACATTTCTCAGCAAAAGCAGCAGCTTACTTTTGAGGCCACCGCTGCCAGCCCTGTGGAGACTACCAGTTTTGATAGTCAGATTTTGTCACCGACACGCGATCAGGTCGGCTGAATCGGGGTTCGCACTCAGAATCGGGCGCTACCACTTTTGATAGTAGCAGCCTGAGTCCGAACATCGCAAAGCTCCTCGCATCCAGCAGAGGAGCACCATTGATGGCTGTGGAAGGCGGACGAGAAAGCGAGCAAAGAAAGCGGTTAAAGCACCTTTCATTCGGGAGGGGAGGGTACCAATGACGCAGCACCGGTCCCTACCTCGGTTGATTCGGAAACTGCAGGAAGCATTGGGAGATCAGATCTGCGTAGCGCTTGACGATCCGAGTGTGGTCGAGATCATGCTGAACCCTGACCGCAAGCTGTCTATCGAGCGGCTCGGTCATGGCATCACGCCGGCAGGCGATATGCGGCCCGGCTCTGCGGAGACTGTCATCGGCAGCGTCGCCCACGTTCTTGATTCGGAAGTCGATGACGCGCACCCGATCGTGTCAGGCGAGTTGCCGATTGGCGGACACCGTTTTGAAGGGCTATTGCCGTCCGTTGTTTCCGCACCCTCATTTACCATCCGGCGGCGCGCATCCCAGCTCATACTGCTCGATGCCTACGTGGCGAAGAAGGTGATGACCGCCAAGCAGGCCGAGATCATCCGAAGTGCGGTGAAATCTCGACTGAACATCGTCGTAACCGGTGGGACCGGGTCGGGCAAAACCACGCTCGCCAATGCGATTATCGCGGAAATCGTCGAGCACGCACCGGAAGACCGCCTAGTCATTCTGGAAGATACGGCGGAGATCCAATGCTCGGCGGCAAATTCGGTTGCCCTGCATACGAGCGACGAAATAGACATGGCGCGCCTCCTGAAAAGTACCATGCGCCTTCGACCGGATCGGATCATCGTCGGTGAGGTGCGTGATGGTGCTGCGCTGACCTTGCTGAAAGCCTGGAACACAGGCCATCCTGGCGGCCTTTGCACGATCCATTCGAATACAGCCAGATCGGCGCTCCAGCGCCTTGAGCAACTGACAGCGGAGGCGAGCCAGCAACCGATGCAAGGCGTGATAGGCGATGCGGTCGACCTCGTGGTTTCCATCGAACGAACAGCCCCCGCGGACGCCGGGTGAGCGACATCCTGCATGTCACTAAATTTGCATGTGGCCAAGATCAGACAGAATCCCACGGAGAGGAACCAAGAAATGCAGCTTAATGAGAGTACGGAAACTTTCGCTGGATTGGCGATCGTGGCGATTTTCCTGGGATCGCCTGCGCTTGCGAGCTCGGGGGGAAGCCTTCCGTGGGAAGGTCCGTTCGAACAGATCCAGAAGTCGATTACTGGACCGGTCGCTGGCTACATCGCGCTCGCGGCCGTGGCGATTGCCGGCGGTATGCTTATCTTCGGTGGCGAATTAAACGATTTCGCCCGCAGGCTGATGTACGTTGTCCTGGTAGCGGGGATGCTGTTAAGGGCAACGACGATCGTGGGCTTGTTCGGTGCGACGGGCGCTTCGATCGGAACTCCACTTGAAGAGCAATAGGCTGCTCCAATGGCTGCAGGGGAGGGGAGGGATGCCTGACGGCTATCCAGGTCTGCAACGCAACCGCATCCACAGGGCATTGTCGCGACCGAATCTCCTGCTTGGGGCAGACCGCGAACTCTTGATGATCACCGGCCTTGCTGCCGTCATTTTGATCTTTGTCGTCCTCACGGTCTATTCGGCAGTGTTCGGGGTCGCGGTTTGGATTTTCATCGTGGGTCTGCTCCGACTGATGGCGAGATCCGACCCGCTGATGCGGCGCCTCTACCTCCGCCACATCTCCTACAAACCCTACTACAATTCCACATCCACGCCTTGGCGCCGATACTAAGGAGGCGAACATGGTTGCACTCAAACGTTTTCGCTCGACTGGACCCTCCTTTGCCGATCTCGTTCCTTATGCTGGGATGGTTGATAACGGCGTGATGCTGCTAAAGGACGGCAGCCTGATGGCTGGTTGGTATTTCGCGGGTCCCGATTCCGAAAGCGCCTCAGATCAGGAGCGCAACGAACTCTCACGGCAAATTAACGCCATCCTATCCCGTCTCTGCTCGGGCTGGATCATCTAGGTAGAAGCGGTTCGCGTCCCGACGGTAGCCGTCAAACGTGGTTCCATTGATGCCGGGCGTCATCGCTCCTTTGTTTGACGCGACCTTCTGATAGGCCTGATCCCAGAGGGACGGGCTTTTTATCAGGCGAAAGAGTCCATTGACCCGTCGGTCCGACCGGACCACGGTCGGGAGAGATCCGATTGCTCGTTCAACAGTATTTGGTAGCATTAGCACACCTCCGTGATTGATCCTCGGGTCGCAGAAGCTGCCGCCCTTCCCCAAATCGATAAGGATTTCATGCGGGTCACCCCTTACTTATACCCTCGATTGTCCACCAGTCGCCCGATGGCTGTCCCAGCCATTACGATGGGCATTTGAGTACTATGGCGGCTCCGTGCCCATACAGGCCGCCGATCAAATCGACGCCTGCTGTAGGGCATCCTGTAATTACGCAAGTAGAAGGATACAGTGTGGTTAGGCGCCCCGTTCATTCACTTACCCCTTCATACGAAGGATGCGTCGGACAGGTTGGTCATCGTGAATCTCAATATCCGATACACGATCTGCGAGCGGTGTAAACGGCGCACCGCCCGACTGTCCGAGATACCGCGTCAACCGTTCTGCGGTACCACGCCGGGTTTTCGTCGCTGCAAACTGGGGTTCAAGCAGTATAGCCTTCGTCATACACACCTTGCCCTGACCCTCCACGCCGCAAACGGCTTCGACGCTTTGGGCCTTGCTCCGGACATGCTGTTGTCCCCCGCCTCTTTCGAGGTAACAGTCATTGCTGACCGAGGTTAGTCCGGTGGGCACAAGTCGTACCAGCAGACCTGACTATGTTGTCATAGTACCTCCTTACCTGCGCCGTTACAGCGCACCTTTGATGCCGCGATAGGCTTCGCCGGAGGCACGCAGCGGCGTAGCCGACCTGCGAACATTTCCGCGCCATGGCCGAATCCAGGGCTTGGTGCCGGCCTCGAGCTGCTGGATGATGGTGTCGGTGATCCGCTGGTAGGTGTCCTTTACGCTCTGCATTGCCGTCTCCTGTTAGTTGGTTGACGGCAAAGATCCGAAGATAGCGAAACGAGCCCATGCACCCGTAGGGCCGCAAAGGAGTGTAGGACCGCGCAAGCGGTTGAATGGGTGAGGGGCTATCGTAGTCTGTCCGTCAAACCATCCAACGGACAGGAGAGGGCGCTGAGCGTAGGCACCCCGGCCGACGACAAAGGCCCTCACTGCAGCGATAGGGCCGCAGGTCAGCGCTCTCGGTCGTCTTGGTGGCGGTTTCGCTGGCGATCGGCAAGCTGCTGCGCTTCGATAGCCTTAAGCTCGGCATTGATGTGCTGCGACTGAGGCTCTTGGGCCTTTTGCTGACTTGGCTGCGACTGGGCATCTTGGACCTGTTCCGGCCGACCCAGAGTCTTGAAATCAGATCGCGCGGTGAACTTCACCTCCTCGTCGTCAGGAGGCATCCGCTCGGGAAGGTCAGCGCGGTCAACGGCCACAATCCCCCTGTCGGTCACAAGGCTCGCCACGCGATTGTCATGGCCGAGAACCTGCCCTTCGATCACTTCGCCCGGGCGGGCCGTGCGGATATTGTGCTCGAAGGGTTTCTCGCCAGCCTGCTCAAGATCTGACATGGCGCTGCGGATCGCCTCGCGGCGGTTGGGATCCATCGCATCCTGGATGAGATGCTTCATCGCCTGACTGGACGGATCATTGGTGGTCTCAATGGATGCCTCGATCATGCGAGGCTTGGTGATGACGGTCAGATCGATGTCATGCCCATAGGTGCGCCCAATGAGACCACCAGAGCCTCGTTTGCCCTTCCATTGCCTTCGCGAAAGGCATGAACATAGTTCAACTCAGATAGGACGTGAGCGGCCTTCTCGGAGAACTGCTCAGGTGTAAGCGGCTCGCAAGCCCTGAACGTCTCTAGCAGGCCTCAGCGCCTCGTTGAGGCCCATTTCGATGCGCGAGCCGGGGAGGAAAATCGTATCGCCCTTCGAAAGCCCGCCTACCGGCTCTACCCGATGCCCAGCGACGACAGGGCTTTCATTGCGCGTGTGTCCTGCCCATTCATAGATATCTTGAAAGATGTAGCCGTGCAGAGCCTTCAGATGCGCTGCATCGTGATTGCCGGTAGGGCCCGTTCCCTCGGCCAGCTCCGTAATCCTTGAGTCCGTAATCGCGTACTCGGCTTCGCGTAGTTCTGAATAGCTCCTGATATTGAGCTTGTTCTTCAGAACATCCTTGTAATCCTCATCCTCTGACGTGTTGGGATAGGTGTAGGAGCCTTTGGCTTTATCATCGCGGGCCAAGCGAAACCTCATGCAAAAAGGCCGCCTGAGTTCACAGGCGGCCGCTACAAATGTCTAGGTGATGATCAAGGCCGCTTGAATCGGGCCAGCATCTCTTGGCGCATTTCCTCGGAAGTGATGTCTCCCGCGACGTAGCGGGCCTTCGCTTCTTCCAAGACCGGGTCACCGGTGTAACCCTGCCGCATATTCGCAGCGCGTGCCTGATCAGAAGCCTTCTTCCGTGCTGCAACAGCTTCCGGAGAGCGATCGGGGCGAGGGGCATGA
>NZ_STGA01000039.1 GCF_005222835.1 Rhizobium sp. FKY42
TGCCAAATCCGCGTGACTGACGCGTAGCAATGCCTCTTCACAACCAATCGGAATTTTCGCAACAGAGCCGTAAATTCAATCACAGCCTGAGCGCGGTTGATCGCATTGATTTTACCATTATGGTCAGCCGAGCGAACCTGGCGGTCTGTCACATCGGACGCGACCTTGACAACTTTGAAAGGTTTGCCGGAGCGCATGACCGGATTGTACGAGGCCTCGATCCATACTTCCCGACCGTCCTTGGCGATACGCTTGTAGAGACGATGATCGAATTCGCCCTTGTTGAGCTTCGCCCAGAAATTTCTATAGTCGGGAGAATGCACCTCTGACTTATCGACAAAGATGCTGTGATGAGAGCCGACAATTTCAGTCGGTGCATAACCCATCAGCCTGCAGAAATTTTCATTCGCTTCTAAAACGACGCCATCCATTCCGAATTCGATAATAGCAAGCGACTTGTTGAGAGCAGCCCATACAAGCTGGGAAGTGGAATTGAAGAAGTGCATATCCAGACCCTTTCCGAGATTAGATAACCAAGACGCTGCTGAGTTCTGCAGGCGTTACTACACGGATCGGCCGGGTCGCTTTAATTTTAGTAAATTCAGATAATTATGCTGCGCTCATAGAGAATTTGACGCGTTTTTTGCGCAAATTGTAATTGTCCCGGTAATCGTCAGAGGTGGCTCGGTTTGTCTGAACAGCTTCGGGGGCCTTGTCGCAAACATTTTCGGAGCGCGCAATCATCCACTGAGCGCCCTCGTTTTCATGCTTTGTTAACCTTTTGTAGTCCGAAGAGGTGCGCGAGCAGATCGTTCTGATCATTTACGGTCCACAAGCCGGAATAGCCGAAGCCCTTCTTCAGCCAGAGCATGGCTTCGAAGCCGCCGATCTTGGGCATGTTCTTCTTAACCCGAAAATGGTCACTCTCGATGCGTTGTTGGAGATGCTTTGTGACGTAGTGCACAGGGTTGGGCTGAAGCAGACCATCATCTACCGATGCTTTAATCGCGGATGGGAAGGGGCTCTGTTGCGAAAATTCCGATTGGTTGTGAAGAGGCATTGCTACGCGTCAGTCACGCGGATTTGGCAT
>NZ_STGA01000040.1 GCF_005222835.1 Rhizobium sp. FKY42
GCGTGCCTGATCAGAAGCCTTCTTCCGTGCTGCAACAGCTTCCGGAGAGCGATCGGGGCGAGGGGCATGAACGTTCATTGGCAGAGCCTCCAGTTACTGTTTCACTTAGCACAAAAGAGCCGAATATCCAGAGAATGCGGGGTAATCAGCTCTTTTATGGTGGGAGCCCGATCAGAGATCGGGCTCCCAGAGCGATCAATCGCGGGGTTCCCATTCGATGATGGCCTGCAGTGCCACGTCATCTTGGCCGGGGTAGCGGCCCAAGTTGGCGTTGAAGCCGAGGCGCTTGATGGAGAGGGTGTAGTACGGCTTCCCTTCTCCGCTGGTCTTCTTCCAGATGCCGCCAACTTCGATGTCGTGGCCGCGAGGTGACTTGGCATAGACGCGATGCGTCGGAGCCTTTTCGTTGGTGGAGTCGAAAGGTGTAACCTTGATGTCCAGGTCCCGGTCGATGGTGGAGATGAGGCCGGTTCCCTTGGCGTTGTCGATGTCGTCTTTGTCGAACTGGATGAAGTTGGTCATGCTCATGTTAATCACTCCTCTATGGTGGTTGCGATGATCGTTCATAAGGCACGGGAACAAGCGGTGCGCACCGGAGGCCAGAGCGCAGCGAAGGAGGCTGGGCGGGGACAAATTTTGTTTCGCGAGGAAGCTAGAGGCGGGGAAAATTTGGAGACGAACGGCCTTGCGCCAACCGCGTCGCCGTGCGAACGGGCATCAAGAGCAACCACATTGGGGGTGTGGGGCCTGAGCGCTTGCAGCAATACGTCACCTCGCCAAATAGGACATCGGCACAGGTCAAGGGCGGGATTGTGCTGCATGCAGCCGAACCAGCAGCCTGAAACAAGTGGCTGGGTTAGCCGAGAGTTGCGCCACCACGTGAGATCTCACCATCTGTCACCCATATCAACGCCACCAGTCGTTCAGTTGCCGGAATGGCTGCGGCGATACGAGGAGGGGGATTCGACCTGAGCGCCCCACAAGCCTTGGCCTCGCTGTCGGGCTCTTGCCTCGGTGCGGCGATACTGGTCCAGATCGATCGGGTGGGATCTTGGCAGATAACGCAACAGGAGGCTCGCTTGGCCCGCCTTCACCATTTCGAGGCCAATATCCGTGCCATCGACGAAGCACCGGCCGACAAGGCGTTTGTACTGGTCTCGATCGACTTCAATGCAGCGGACATGCTTGCCACTGATCAAGCTGGCGAGGAACCGTCGTGCCTCGATGCCGCACCTCCATATCGCGCCATTCTTGAAGCCGGTCTGATCGCGCTCACAAGCATTAATAGCCGCAATGCGGATCCTCTGCTGACGAATGCTGAAGGTGTCTCCATCAATCACCCGCGCCTGGCCTGAATAGTCGGCCGATGCAGCGGAGGCAGTGAACAGAAGCGCAGCCAGCGCGGCTCCCACCAAGCGAATATTCATCAAGCGCGCGCCTCCATAGAATTGCGGGCTGCCAACCCAAATACCGAGCGGTTCAGATGAAGCTCTCCGCTCGCGGCGCGGTCTGTCATGGCCCGCAAATACCCGCCCGGCGAGCTGATTTCGGCGCGCGTGTATTTCTCAAACGTCAGAGCGATCGCAACGGCAGCCGCCTGCTGCCCCATTAGGTCCACGGCCCGCTGGCGCGCGTCTTCGGACACGCCTGCGATGCGGCAAAGTTTGGGGGCGATTCGGTCCAGGTCCGCCCAACTGCGCGGGGGCTGGTAGCCATATTCGGCTAGGCTGGGCGCAGCCCGCCACACATCTTTCAGCGCCACGATTGAAGGCCGCGCTTGCAATTGCCTATTGCTTTGGCGCGAACGGCTCCCCAGGCTTGTCTCAAAAGCCGCTTTGCAGGCGGAGCCAGGCTTTAGCGAAGTGACGTGTTCGGCGTTAGCCGAACGCCGTTCATCATTACGAGCTTCAAAAGGCTTCGGGGTTGTAATCTGTATGTGCATGTCGTTTTCGACATCCGTGCATGTCATATTTGCATCTATGTCGGACGCTTGAGGAGTCCGTTTCACGTTGCGCAGTCGGTCGGCAAGCCACTCCAAAAGCATTGCGGCCTTGCGGATGGTGTGAGCCGGCGCGTGTCTGGCTGATCCGATGAAGACCGCGATCTTCTCAACACGGAACCCGATCCGCCGGAGATTGCCTTCTCCTTTATCTGTCGAGTACACCAAGGCATATCTCGCGGCACGCAGAGCGTCCCGGAAGCGACGCGCCGCGCTGTCGCGAACTCGAATCTCTTCCCGCTTCTGGCGCACCAGCTGATCAAGTTCATGGTGCCGAGCGATCAGGACACGCAGATCAATGCCGCAGGCGTCGGCAATATCTCCTTCGCCGTCACGGATCGGGTAACGCTTGAAATTTGCACTGTCCTGCATGGTGACAAGCCCGAGGTCGTACAAGCGCGAGAGAATACGGCTTATGCGCCCTGGCGACTTATTGATGTCATAGCCGAGCTGTCGGTTCGACTTGTAGACGATCGGCCGCCCTCCTTTGTCGAAAGCGTCTGCCTTGGCGGTCGTGATGATGGCTTCCAGCAACGCATATTCTGCGGTCGTGATCATTCCGATTGTCATCAGGTTTTTTGCAAGTACCGCAATCTGCCCGCGCGTCACCGTTCCGATTTCCGTTGACTGCGCCAGTCGCCGGAATTCGGCTCGCTCCTTTGTCATTCTGCGACCTGTCGGCCGCTTTTGTTGTGTGGGTTCCCCCATCGTCCGTCTCCTGAAAGAGGCCAGACAAAGCTCCGCCGCTCACCGAAAAGGTGTTTTGATGATTGACATCGGAGGGAAGGTCTGCGAGAAGAAACTTGCTTAGGGTTTTGTTCTGCAGACCGCTTCCGGATTGTTTCGGGAGCGGTTTTCCTTTTCTAGACCAAGCGCTAACTCCATGAAGTATTTGGCATGAACAGGTTGGATCAGAATGTGACTCCAACTTGGATGCTTCATAGCCCGAAGTAGCAACTTGGCGCAACCAGCGCGAAGAAATTACGCTATTTATACGTGTATCCGTAAATATAAATCCGCTTTTGCATAGTGTTGCGGCGCCCTTTTGCTCGAGTGTTATCATATATTGATATCAAATTTGGCGCACGTCGTGCATAGGAGCAAAAGTAGCCGTTCTTGACAGCTCAAAATGCCTTCATGATGAAGCGCGCCTCAGCCAAAGCAAGCGAATAAGCGCTGAAAACTTCGATCTGAACCGCACCGGCTTTGCCGGAGACCGTTTGGTTTAAGTTATGCGGCCATGGCTGGCGCGTCCAGCATTGCATAGTATCGTTCTTCTGCCTCGGCGGGCGGGATATTCCCGATGGGCTCAAGCAGGCGGCGGTTGTTGAACCAGTCGACCCATTCGAGCGTGGCGAACTCCACGGCTTCGAAGTTTCGCCACGGTCCTCGCCGATGGATGACCTCGGCCTTGTAAAGACCGTTGATCGTTTCAGCGAGAGCTTTGTCGTAGGAATCGCCGACACTTCCGACCGACGGCTCGATGCCCGCTTCTGCCAGCCGTTCGGAATAGCGAATAGACACGTATTGCGATCCGCGGTCGGAATGATGAACCAGTCCGCCACGTTTGACGGGCCGCCGATCATGAAGTGCCTGGTCGAGGGCATCGAGCACAAAGCCCGCATGAGCAGTCCGGCTTGCCCGCCAACCGACGATGCGGCGGGCGAAGGCGTCAATGACGAAGGCCACGTAGACGAAGCCCTGCCAGGTCGCGACATAGGTGAAATCGGATAACCACAGCATATTCGGCGCGGGGGCATAGAACTGCCGGTTCACGCGGTCGAGCGGACACGGTGCGGCTTTGTCCGACACGGTGGTTTTGACTGGCTTGCCGCGAATGATGCCCTGAAGCCCCATCATTCTCATGAGCCGTGCGACGGTGCACCGAGCAATATCGACGCCCTCCCGCTGCAACTGCCGCCAGACTTTCCGAACGCCATAGACCTGGAAGTTCTCGTTGAACACCCTGCGTATCTCGACCTTCATGGTCATGTCGCGTCGGGCGCGGGCCGACAGGCGGTCTACATCCGTGCGTTTGGCAACGACCTCATAATAGGTGGACGGGGCAATCGGCAAAAGCTTGCAGATCGGCTCGACCCCGAGCACCGAGCGGTGTTCGTCGATGAAGGAAATGATCGCTTCAGTGGGCGGTCGAGCTCCGCCTGGGCAAAATATGCCGAGGCTTTGCGTAAAATCTCATTCGCCTGACGAAGCTCCCGGTTCTCCCGTTCCAGAGCCTTCATCTTCTCAGCCACGTCACTCGGCAAACCTGCACGCTTGCCGCTGTCGACCTCGGCCTTCTTCACCCATTCATGGAGGGTATGCGCCGAGCAGCCGATCTTGGCCGCTATCGATGATACCGCCGCCCAGCGCGATGAATGTTCGGGTTCGTGTTCCGCCACCATTCGAACGGCAAGGGCGCGGACTTCAGGAGAAAATTTGTTTGTCGTCTTGCTTGTAATAGACTCTACTTCCCACGATTTGGGGTCTCCGGCAAACCCGGTGCGGTTCAATGCAACGCTAAATAGGCTTCTCATTACGGTATACCTAAAACAGGTCTCGCTGACGCCAAACGTCCTGCATGCCAAGGCGATGCTCACACCGCGTTGCACCACTGCTTGCTCGGCCAGCTCCCGGCGCTGAGATGGCCGCGTCATTTTTTCCGAGCGCCTCCTTCAGAAGATCGGCCTACATGCCAAATCGGCATACATTCGCTTCAATCGGCGGTTCTCGTCCTCAAGAGCCTTCATCCGGCTCATCATTGAGGCATCCATATCCCCATATTTTGCCCGCCATTTGTTAAAGCTGGTGCTGCTGATGCCGTGCTCCCGGCAAAGCTCCGGGACGGGGACACCGCCTTCCGCTTGGCGCAACACAGCCATTATCTGGGCTTCGGTAAACCGGCTCTTCTTCATCAAAATCTCCTCGAGCATCAAGCCTGAGAAAATTCTACTTTTGAAGCCCCTTATCCGCGGGGAGGATTACCCACACCCGCAATTCCTAGTTGATTTTCATTGGCACTACTGTTAGTTCCAAAGTAGGAGGATACTAGAGCCCGATACCGTAGGCATTTAGAATGAAGTGGTGAATTCGTTGATTTAACAGCGTGTTTTCGAGTTTATGGGGATGTGGCTTACTTCAACACATATGCACCTTGATTGAGTGAAATATCTCACATGTTTACCCAGCAATAGATTATTTTGCGCGCATGACGTAGATTGAGGACAAATGTACGAACGGTATTCCCTGTTGCCAGCAATACTTTCGGTGTCAACATTTTTGGCGCAGGTTATTTTCTTTTTCATAGCTTATATAGATCAATCACGACTTCGATTTTTCCCCATTAATTACAGAGGAAGTGATATATATATATGTAATAAAATATTGGACTCTTTGTTATATGCAAATACATCTATATTCTATTATATATCTATTCCAGCAATAATGATATCAATTTTTGTTTCTATTTTTTCTATATTTAAAAATCAAAAGCATAGATTATTTGTATTTTTTTTGAACTCTATTTCAGCTGTTCCACTCGGATTTTTGATTGATGACAATCGTTACATACTAGGTATACGAAACATAAATTTAGCATGTCAGAGTAATATTTACGCTTTATCTGGTATAATAAATATTCCATTACTGAGCATTTGCTTATACTTTATTATTGGGAACGTATACATTGTTGTTAACAAGAGAATAACATTATGAGCGAGAACAACAATAACAGCGGATTTGCAGGTTTATCCAAAGCAATCGACGCCTTTTCTGCGGCTTTAGCAGGCGTGATTATTGCTAAACCACATCTGACTGCAGCATATCCAGCCCTACAATTTCTACCAGCTATGGTAGTGGACGGTTTCGGCACCTTGTCAGCGCAAGCTACTCCAAGTGATCCGACGAAAGGTATGCCCCAAAAGGTTGCAGAGGCTGTAGCAGGCTTCTTGGGTTCGACGTCAGGAACGGCGCTTGCTGTACATTTCACACCTATTGTTCTGGCCAGTATAGGTGTTTCGCTGCCACCACTGTGGGCCGGAATAATTGCAGCAGTCGCAGTATACGTCATATCTCAGATTTCTTCGGAAGTATCAATCGGACTGGTCGAATTTGCCTTCTGGCTACCAGATTCACCGTTGCTAGCTATTTTCCGCGACCCCCTCATCCTCGACCTCGATGGCGATGGCATCGAGCTATCCTCGCTGGCCGATTCGAACGTCCACTTCGACTATGACAGAGATGGCTTCGCGGAAAAAACTGGTTGGGTACAAGCTGACGACGGGATCCTCGTAATTGATGCCAACAACAATGGAGTTGTGGATGGAGCTGGCGAACTGTTTGGATCTCCATCAAAAGATGGCTTTGCCGTTTTGGAGACTTTGGACGATAACCGCGATGGAAAAATAGATTTCGACGATGCTGCATTCGCACAGTTGCGTATTTGGCAGGACCTGGACCAAAACGGTGGATCTGACCAAGAGGAACTGCGGACGCTTTCAGACGCTGACATAGCAGCTATAGCACTTGAGCGCGTCAAAATAGCTGGAACCAACAACGGACACAACCTCGGGTACGAAGCAACCTTCCTAAAGGCAGACGGCACTTCCGGTGCAGCACAAACCATCTATTTTCAGACAGACCGCCAGGACACCCGTGCGGACAATACGCCGGTATTTACCATCGGTGCTGGCGTGTCCCTCTTGCCTCAACTTCCCGGCTCTGGTCAGATTAACTCTATTGCTTGGAAGGCAACGGTAGACGCGTCGTTCCGTGATGGCTGGACTGCCCTAGCGGATGACGCGGCTACTCTGACTCTTGATGTTTTGAAAGGACGTTTTGAGAATCTGCTCATCAAGTGGGCCGGTGTCGAAAACGTGGAAGAAGGTGCCCGAGGTAGTTATGTCAATGCGCAGCACCTAGCCTTCATCGAAAAGTTCTTCGGCACCAGTTACCAGGAAATATACGCAAACCAGGGCGTAGCTACCTCTCCCGCGAGACCTGAGTTTGGCATGGCAATCGAAGCAAGCTTTGAAAATGTAACGAATGTTTTGCTCACCGTTTTTCTTAGCCAGGTGTCCTCAAGCGCAATTATGCGCGGTGGTGCGTTCGACGTAATAGTAGATAGCCCTTATTTTTCATATTCAATCCTAAATTTCACAGATCCTAATGAGAGCGGGTACAACAATCATGGAAACATTGCGGAGGCCGTAGAGCTGATCGTTGGCTTAATGCCACAGGAGCCCGGGCCAGCGGTCGATTACTTGTCACGAGCACTGGGCGGTCTTGAAGGAATGGTCACGACCGCATTTGGCGGCGATCGTGCACAATATCAAGCGGCGATAAGCCCATACTTGAGCGACATTTCTGACAGCATTTTGCAACAAGTCGCGACTTCAATAGTCCGAGGCGATGCTGTCATGGGAACAAGCGTGGATGATGGACTGATCAAGCTCGAAGGGAATGATGTATTTGACGCGGGTCATGGAGACGACGTCATCATATCCGGTACCGGGAGTGATGTATTCATCTATCGAAATGGTGACGGCTCTGACATTATCCGTGACAAGTCAACTTCTGTATCCGAAGTAGATGTGCTGATACTCACAGATCTGACGATTGAACACGTAACCTTCGAGCGAATTGGCGATACGCTACAAATCAAGATCTCGGAAAGCAACTCAACAATACTGTCTGAAAACTTCTTCTATAACTGGGGAAGAGAAAATCGCGGTATTGACAAAATCCGCTTCTCCGACGGCCAAGAGCTTTCTCGACAAGACATAGCCATTAGGTCGACAACGGTCGGCGATGACCGCAACAATCTAGTTCGCGATACGGCCGATGACGACACGCTTCGTGCCGATCGTGGGGATGATCAAATCCTAATCAGTGCCGGCAACGACACAGTCGTATACGCTGTCGGTGACGGCAACGACATCATCTCTGATAGTAGCGGCATAATAACCGAATCCGACACACTGAAACTCCTCGGCATCATGCCAGGTGACGTTGAACTCTCACGTGTCGGAAATGATTTGCTTATCCAAATAAATGCCTCCGACGAGCAAGTTGTGAGTGTCAATTTCTTCGTAAAGGACGTTCAAAGCGGCTCTCTGGGAGGTTGGGGGATAGACAATATCAAGTTTCAGAACGGGATCGTATGGGACAAGGCAACGATCGCGAAGCAGGCCTTCATCCGCGGTGATAATCGCACGAATACCCTTTCAGGGGACACAACCGACGACCAGTTAACGGGCAGTAAGGCCAATGATTCTCTTGCTGGCGGCCGGGGTTCGGACAGCTATTTCTGGAGGACCGGCGACGGTAACGACACGATAGTCGAATCAAATAACGACGCCAACAAGATCGACCGATTGATACTGGAGGATGTGCTCAGCGGAGATATCGAACTACTACGACGGGGCACGTCGCTTTTGATCCACATAAAGCCAAGTGGTGAAACAATCGACATATCCTATCAGTTCGAGGGTATCACCAACATCGAACAGGAATGGAACGCAACGAAATATGGCATTGAACAAATCGTATTTTCTAACGGAACGACTTGGGACCGTTTGAAAATAATGAGTTCAATCGTGAATATTGGCCTTGATCTGGATATTCAAGGCGTAAACTTCGGTTCTGTACCTGCAGACTATCGTTTCACAGACGAATTCAATCGAGTTGGTGACTTCTACGACCTGAAATCTGGCGTTTTTGTTCATAATAATATTTTTGGAATACACGACATCGCGTATGGGTCTGACCTAGATGACACGGAATTTTTCAATTCCTCAGTAGGCTTTGATAACCCTGGCAATGACGGCCACAACTACTATGACGGACGCGGCGGCAATGATATCTTGGTTGGAGGAAACGGTCATGATGTCCTGATCGGCGGGACTGGAAGTGACCAACTTTATGGCGACGCCCGATCAGGAAACAGTGGTTCTGGAAACGACTGGCTTAACGGCGGAGATGGCGACGACGATCTTTTCGGAGGCGCAGGCAACGATACGCTGATCGGCGGCGCAGGAAACGACAACCTGTCAGGAGGAGACGGCACAGATATTCTTCAAGACTCCGGAAACGGTAACGACGTCTTCAACGGAGGCCGTGGAGATGACATGCTTCTTTCAAGTGGCTCTGGAAACGATACATTCATATACGCAAGTGGCGATGGCAATGATCTGATTGTCGATGAGTCATCCTCAGAGAGCGATGTAGATGTATTGAAATTTACGGATTTAGGCGCGGAAGATTTACTTTTTTCGCAGGTTAACAATGATTTAGATATAAAGGTTCTGAATACTGGACAATCAATAACCGTTAGCGGCTTTTTCACCGGGAAAATCAAATCGACGGCTTCCGTCGGAATAGACCAGATCCAATTTAGCGATGGCTCCTTTTGGAATCGCAGCCAAATAGAAATCGCGGCAAAGGTCAGGGGAACAGATGGCCGAGATGTTCTCCAAAACTCATCAGCGCTCGACAGTACCTTCATTGGAAATCCTGGCGACGATATTATTCTGTCGGCTCCGGTAAGGGGGAGCGCCAATGGGGGTGGGGCCAACGGCAGCGACACCTTCATTTACTCCAGCGGCGATGGAAACGACATCATTTTCGATGGATCGCATGCGAAAGCAGATGTGGAAACAGACACGCTTATCCTCACTGATCTTAATCCCGAGGATGTCCAACTCTCTCGCAGCGATATTGATCTCCTAATTAGGGATCTACGCACGGGTCAAACCATAGAAAATGAGGGATTCTTCTGGGCGTGGGAGACAACTGGTCAGGGTATTGATGTCATCCAGTTTGCCGACGGCACAACCTGGAACCGGGTACAAATGCGCGATATGGCATGGGTATGGGGCTCGGCCGCTAAGGATGTTCTGGTTGCAGATTACACTTACGACAATGTCTTCGTGGGTGGGACAGGGGATGATATACTTCAGTCCTCTTCTGTAAGAGGAAGTGCAAATGGTGGTGGATCAAATGGAAATGATCGCTTCCTCTATGCCATCGGCGATGGAAATGATCTTATTTTCGACGGTTCTCATTCCTTGCTCGAAAAGGACAGGCTGATTTTTTCTGGCATCAATCCCGATGACATTAGGTTACTGGTTGATGGTATTGATATCATTATCAAAATTCTGCCCACGGATCACAAGATCGTAGATGAAGGAGCCATGTGGAACAGACAGTTCGTTGGGCAAGGGTTGGATGAAATTGAGTTTGCGAATGGAGCTGTGTGGGATCGTGAAGATATTCATTATTGGGCAACTGAGGGCTCTATTTTCTATCAAGGAACCTCAGTCAACGATAGAGTAATAGGGTCATATTTGGATCAACGCCTCGGAGGCGGTGGCGGAGCAGACTACATTGATGGTGGAGCTGGCAGCGATCTAATCTTCGGAGACAGCGGCAACGATACACTCGCCGTTTCTATATCCAATCTTGGTGATTTGGATCAACTTAACGGCGGCGACGGAATTGATACCGCAACTTTTGTGGATCAACCTACAGGCATTTACGCCGATCTCGTGCAGAATAATGGCGAAGTAAGGACTTGGAATTCGTCAATCTCATCCAACTCTGAAGGCAGGCTAATCGCTACGCTTACCGAAGTCGAAAACATCATTGGCACAACCCAGGATGACAAGCTTTTTGGCGACGATGCCGCAAACATTCTAAGCGGCAAGGCTGGGAACGACACCTTGGATGGTCGTTCTGGCAACGACACTTTGGTTGGCGGCCAGGGAAATGATACTCTACTGGGCTACAATGGAGATGATACCTATATCTTTGACTTCGGCGACGGAGACGACCTAATAGATGAGAGGCCTGATCAAGGAAACGATACGCTTAAACTTACGGGTATTCTGCCAGAACTGGTAACATTTTCGCTCATTGAAAATGATCTGCTGATCTCAATTGACGGTGGGGGTAGCTTACGGTTAAGGGGTACAGGTGCTGGTCTCCATTTCGATCAATACGGAATAGAAGCTATCCTCTTCGACAACGGCACCAAATGGGATGCTACCTATCTAAGGCAATTGTCGATATTTGCCTCTTCTACAGATGGGGACGACGTACTCATCGGAACCAGTGCATCAGGGTCTTTCGGTGGAGGCAAGGGTGATGACACACTGAATGGTGCCGGAGGCAATGATACCTACATCTATGCCCGTGGAGACGGTAACGATACGATCGCCGAGACGACCAATTGGAATGGAACAAATGATCGGATCGTATTTACGAACATCAATCCGTCGGATGTGACATTGGTTCGCGAGGGCAACGATCTCAGGATCCTTATCGCGGAAAGTGCCGTTGGTGCAGGTGACGGCGGGTCTATCCTTGCCAAGGAAAGCGTTAATGAAAATAGCAATCGTGGTATCGAGAGTGTCGCCTTTTCAGATGGAACCGTATGGACCAGAGCTGACATTGGAATGAAAATCGCAGATACTACAACCACGATTGTGATCAATGGGACAGTCGACGACGATACGCTCAACGGAACTGGTCAAAATGAAGCCTTTTTGGGCGGTCTTGGCAACGACCTACTTAATAGCGGCGCGGGTAGTGACACATTTATTTATTCATATGGCGATGGAAGCGATCGGATTGTCGAGAACTCCGGATCAAATGCTGAAATAGACGTACTACGCTTTAC
>NZ_STGA01000041.1 GCF_005222835.1 Rhizobium sp. FKY42
GTCCTCCCTGAACAACTCGGAAGCCGTTGATTTTGTGCGGTGTGATGGTGCTGGCAAAGTATTGGTTTATGCGGTTTTGGCTTCTGCATTTCGGCTGGCGAGCAGGATCAAGGCACACCAGAAGGCGATTACCTTGAGGATAAGGCGCAGATTGTGGGCTGCGGCCACAAGGGTGGCGTTGGCGGCATCACCATCATGTCCGAGGAGAAAGTTTCTGTCGAGGCGACCATCGGTTTTCATGTGACCGATGGTGGCCTCGATGGCGGATCGTCGCTTGAGCTCACGACGGATGGTGGGGGTAAGCCCGCGCTTCTGCCCGGCAATGAAGACGGTGGCAGGGCCTTGATAATCGTGCCCGCGATAGCCCTTGTCGACATAGATGCGCTCTGGATTGACACCACCGATCTCGACTGCCTCAGCCACCGTCCGATCAAGCGTGTGTCCGTCATAGGGGTTGTTCTCGAAGGCGACAGAGGCCAGCACGAGCCCCTCGCGGTTGGTTGTTGCGATGCCGACCTTGGCCCCGAACTCGTAAGGAGTACGAGCCTTGCCCTTGGAGATGCACACGACTTCGGGTGCATGCAGCGCGTAGAGCTTGTTTCTGTCCTTGGTTTTTTGGGCCAGCAGCCGCTCGACAAGACCCAGAAGCCTTGTAAAGCGGGCCTGAAGATCGAGGTTTCCGGCAATCTTGCGGCCGATATCGCGATAGACGCGGCCGAGATAGGTGCGCAGTTTCTTCAATTCCCGGCGCATGCGGCAAAACTGCCTGGCATGGGCATAGCGGCCAGCCCTGAGGGCGGCGGCTTTCGCAAGCCGGGTGTGGCTCTGGCGAAGCTCGATGCCGAAACGCTTGGCCAGGCACACAAGGGCCATGAGCGCCTTCAGGTAAAGCCGGCCATCGGTCGGATAGGCAATCGCCTTGGGCTGCACTGTCGTGTCCACCGTGATGCGCTCCAGCGAAGACGGTTTAACCGTTGCGGTATCAAGGGCGGCATCGACACTGGCTTTGAGCATCTCGCTCAACCCATCCGGACCGATGCGCTTGCGCCAGCGCGTCATGGTGCTGGGATCGATCGGAAACTCGGTCTGGAAGAACTCGAAGCCGCAAAAATACTGCCAATAGGGATTTTCCACCCAGCGCTCGACCGTCTCCTCGTCCGACAGGTCGTGCACGTGCTTGAGATAATGCAGGCCGACCATCAGCCGTGTCGGCTTCGCCGGTCTACCAACGGGCCGATAACAGCCACCGAACGCCACATCGAAGCGCGACCAGTCCATCACCTTCGACAGCTTCACCAAGGGGTGGCTCATGTTGATCATCGCATCCAGACGTTCGCGGAAGAGATCATGTCTGCCGCAAGAAGGGCGTGTCGGGCGCATCGCAAAAACCCCGGAAAATCGAGCCTCGGAACCTGATTTCCTGCAGTTTCCTATACTTCAATCTCCTTGGGAATCCCTGAAAACAAAAGAGTTTTGCGATTTTTCAGGGCGAACTA
>NZ_STGA01000042.1 GCF_005222835.1 Rhizobium sp. FKY42
AATGCGACAGTTGGGCCAGTTAGAGATGCGACAGTTTTCGCCCTTCTAGCTGGTTAAGTTCAACGCTGGAAGGAAGACTGGTTTCCGATGCCGAAGTGCTGATGGAGCTGCCATGTCTTGTTTGATCACCATGTCGCAGAAAGAGCTGAACCGGCTAGAAGCGGTTCAAAAGATCCGAGATCGCCGATTGAGTGTGGTTCAGGCGGCTGAGAGCCTGGGGCTTAGCCGCAGTCAGGTGCATCGGCTGTTGCAGGCTTATGAGCGTGACGGAGCGCCCGGTCTTGTGTCGCGCAAACGCGGACAACCGAGCAACCGACGTCATAGCGACGAGTTCCGCAATGTTGTTCTTGATCTGATACGCGAGCGCTATCACGATTTCGGCCCGACACTTGCGCGCGAGAAGCTCATTGAGCTGCACCGGATTGCGGTTGGCAAAGAGACCCTGCGGCAATGGATGACGGAGGCTGGAATCTGGACCTCAAGGCGCGAACGCAAGCAACGGATTTATCAACCGCGTGCGCGTCGTGATTGTCTGGGAGAATTGGTTCAGATTGATGGATCGCATCACTGGTGGTTCGAGAACCGGGGGCCAAAATGCGCCCTGCTCGTCTATATCGACGACGCGACCGGAAAGCTGCTTCACCTGCGCTTTGCGCCTTCCGAGAACACGTTTGATTATCTCCAGGCGACGAAGACCTACCTGGAAGAATGGGGAAAGCCGATTGCCTTTTACAGTGACAAGCACGGGGTTTTTCGCTCGACACACGCATCTGAGAAAGATCGGACCAGCGGTCTGACGCAATTCGGCCGGGCGCTTTACGAACTGAACATCGATATCATCTGCGCAAACACACCACAGGCCAAAGGCCGTGTGGAGCGGGCAAACCGCACATTGCAGGACAGATTGGTGAAGGAATTGCGGCTGCGCGGCATTAGCACGCTAGAGGATGCGAATGCATTTTCGCCCGAGTTCATGGCTGATTTCAATCGGCGGTTCGAGAAAGAACCACGCAACCCGAAGGACATGCACCGTCCATTAGCCGAGCATGAGAACCTGGACGGAGCCATGTGCCGCAAGGAAGTTCGCACACTGTCACAGTCTCTCACCCTACGCTACGACAAGGTGATCTTCATCCTCGATCCGACTGCCATTGCGAAGAAGATCGCCGGACAGAAAGTCATCGTCTGCGACTATCCCGATGGCAGGCTTGAGATCATGCATGAAGGTATCACCCTGCCATACAGAACTTTCGACACCTTGCGGTCGGTTCACAGAGCTGAAGT
>NZ_STGA01000004.1 GCF_005222835.1 Rhizobium sp. FKY42
CAAGCGACACTCTTAATGTGTTGCGTCTCTATCGGGCTCAACCTGTCGCAACCCTATTCGGCTTTGACACGCGGCAAGGCTGGCTGGGGCGAGAACATGGCCTTCCTGACGGCCACCTCGAACGCCTTCGGTGCTCGCTGGTTCGACGAGAAATGGAAGCCGCAGTTCGATCAGCCTGAGTGGAAGAAGACGCTCGACTTCTACGTCAAGCTCATGAAGGACGCTGGCCCTCCCGGCGCCTCCTCCAACGGCTTTAACGAAAACCTCGCTCTCTTCCAGACCGGCAAATGCGGCATGTGGATCGATGCGACGGTTGCCGCTTCCTTCGTGACGAACCCGAAGGAAAGCAAGGTTGCCGACAAGGTTGGTTTCGCTTTGGCTCCCGATACGGGTCTTGGCAAGCGCGGCAATTGGCTGTGGTCCTGGAACCTTGCAATCCCTGCCGGCTCCAAGAAGGTTGAAGCGGCCAAGAAGTTCATCGCCTGGGCAACCAGCAAGGACTATCTCAACCTCGTGGCCGAAAAGGAAGGCTGGGCGAACGTTCCTCCGGGCACGCGCACCTCGCTCTATCAGAACGCGGAGTACCAGAAGGCGGCTCCTTTCGCGAAGATGACGCTCGACAGCATCAACGCGGCTGACCCGAAGAAGCTGACCGTCAAGCCGGTTCCTTATGAAGGCGTTCAGTACGTCGCCATCCCTGAGTTCCAGGCGATTGGCACTGCTGTTGGCCAGCAGTTCTCCGCGGCTCTCGCCGGCCAGGTGACGGTCGATCAGGCTCTGGCCAGCGCGCAGCAACTGACCGAGCGCGAAATGAAGAAGGCCGGTTACCCGAAAAAGTAAATCTGCTTTTCGGTGGGGTGCGCGAGCACCCCACCGGACGTCCAGATGGCGGTGAGATTTCTCTCAGCGTCCGTTCTTTATCTCTCTGAATATATCCTGGGGGCGGCCAAAATGGCGACGATCCATACGCGTTCGGTTGCGCGGTTGATGATGGCTCCGTCCGTCATCCTGCTGTTTGCCTGGATGATCGTGCCACTTGGCATGACAATCTATTTCTCTCTGCTTCGCTACAACCTGCTGATGCCCGGCACAGAAGAATTCACCGGTCTGCTGAATTACGAGTTCTTTCTCACTGATCCGGCCTTCTTCGACGCGCTGAAGAATACGCTGCTCCTGGTTGGCGGCGTGCTTGCCATATCGGTGATCGGCGGAATTCTGATGGCGCTTTTGCTTGATCAGCCGATGTTCGGACAGGGCATTGTGCGTATTCTGGTGATAGCGCCCTTCTTCATCATGCCGACGGTTGCGGCACTGGTGTGGAAGAACATGTTCATGAACCCGGTCAACGGGCTGTTCGCATGGCTTTTCCGGCTGTTTGGCGCACAACCTTTAGACTGGCTGGCGGTGGCGCCGCTGACATCGGTTGTTATCATCGTGGCCTGGCAGTGGCTGCCCTTTGCAACACTCATCCTGCTTACGGCGCTTCAGTCTCTGGATGAGGAGCAGAAGGAAGCCGCAGAGATGGATGGTGCCGGTCCGATTTCCAAATTCATCTATATCACGCTCCCCCACATGGCCCGTGCAATCACGGTGGTGGTGCTGATAGAGACGATTTTCCTTCTGTCCGTCTTCGCGGAAATTCTCGTCACGACCAATGGCGGACCGGGCACCCAGAGTACCAACATCACCTATCTCGTCTACACCCAGGCGCTTCTGCAGTTCGATGTGGGAGGAGCCTCTGCTGGTGGCATCGTCGCGGTCGTGCTGGCCAATATCGTTGCGATCTTCCTGATCCGGATGATCGGCAAGAATCTGGAGGCTTGATCCATGGCACGCAAAGTCTCTACCCAACGCAAAGTCGCCTTCACCGGGATTGCCTGGACCATCGGGTTCCTGATGTTCTTTCCGATCCTGTGGACCTTCCTCACCAGCTTCAAGTCGGAAGGCGATGCCATCGCTTCCCCGCCCGTCTTCCTCGTCTTCAACTGGACGCTGGAGAACTATCACGAGGTGCAGAGCCGGTCGGACTACTTCGGCCATTTCTGGAATTCGGTGGTGATCTCGTTCGGCTCGACGCTGCTGGGTCTCCTCATTGCCATTCCTGCGGCCTGGGCCATGGCGTTTTCGCCGACCAAGCGCACCAAGGATGTACTGATGTGGATGCTCTCCACCAAGATGATGCCGCCAGTCGGCGCTCTCATCCCGATCTATCTGATCTTCCGGGATGGCGGTCTGCTGGATAGCCGCATCGGGCTCGTGGTGGTGCTGACCTTGATCAACCTGCCGATCATCGTCTGGATGCTCTACACCTACTTCAAGGAGATTCCTGGCGAAATCCTCGAAGCGGCCCGCATGGATGGCGCCTCCCTGATGAAGGAAGTCATCTATGTGCTGACACCGATGGCGGTTCCAGGCATTGCCTCCACGCTGTTGCTGAACATCATTCTGGCCTGGAACGAAGCCTTCTGGACGTTGAACCTCACAACCTCGAATGCTGCTCCGCTCACCACATTCATCGCCTCCTATTCCAGCCCTGAAGGTCTTTTCTACGCCAAGCTCTCTGCTGCTTCGACCATGGCGATCGCCCCGATCCTCATTCTCGGATGGTTCAGCCAGAAGCAGCTCGTACGTGGCCTCACCTTTGGCGCCGTGAAATAGCCGGCCGTTATTCAAGGAAAACGAAGATGGGTTCCATTAATCTTCGCAACGTCTCCAAGGTCTTTGGCGAAGCCAAGGTCATCCCCTCCATCAATCTACAGATCAACGAGGGCGAGTTCGTGGTGTTCGTCGGCCCTTCCGGCTGCGGCAAGTCCACCCTGTTGCGCCTGATTGCCGGTCTGGAAGATGTGTCCGACGGCGAGATCGTCATCGACGGGCAGAACGCGACGGAACTGCCACCGGCAAAGCGCGGTCTTGCCATGGTGTTCCAGTCTTATGCGCTTTACCCGCATATGAGCGTGCGTTCCAACATCGCCTTCCCGCTGAAGATGGCGGGAATGGACAAGGGCGAGATCGACCGCAAGGTATCCGATGCGGCGCGTGTTCTGAACCTCACCGATTATCTGGAGCGCAAGCCGCGTCAGCTTTCCGGCGGGCAGCGCCAGCGTGTCGCGATCGGTCGTGCCATCGTGCGTCAGCCGAAGGCCTTCCTGTTCGACGAGCCCCTGTCGAACCTCGATGCGGCGCTGCGTGTCAACATGCGTCTTGAGATCAGTGAGCTGCACCAGCAGCTCAAGACCACGATGATCTACGTGACGCACGACCAGGTGGAAGCCATGACCATGGCCGACAAGATCGTCGTGCTCAATCGCGGCAACATCGAGCAGGTCGGCTCTCCCCTGGAGCTCTACTGCAAACCGGCGAACCTGTTCGTCGCTGGCTTCATCGGCTCCCCGCGCATGAACCTGATTGAAGGCAAGTTCGCTGAGGCCAAGGGTGCGAAAACGGTCGGCATCCGCCCCGAGCATATCGGTCTCTCCCGTGACAGCGGTCTCTGGGAAGGCACCGTCACCATCGCCGAGCATCTGGGTTCGGACACCTTCATGCATATCCAGGTTCAGGGGGTTGGCACTGTCACGGCCCGTGCGAGCGGAGAATTTTGGGTTCGCCATGGCGACAGGGTCTACCTGACCCCAGACGAGACGAAGCTGTATCGCTTCAACGAAAAGGGGCTGGCGCTGTGAGCGGTCGTCTTCAGGGAAAATCTGCCATCATCACCGGTTCAGCACGCGGGATCGGGCGTGCTTTCGCGGAAGCCTATGTGCGCGAGGGTGCAACGGTTGCGATCGCCGATATCAATCTCGAGCGCGCGACCGAGGCGGCAAACGAAAGTGGCGCTTCAGCCTATGCCGTGCATCTCGATGTCACGCGCCAGGACAGTATCGACGAAGCCGTAAAGGCTGTCGAGGCGAAGACAGGTGGCGTCGATATTCTCATCAACAATGCTGCGCTGTTCGATCTTGCGCCGATCGTCGAGATCACGCGCCAGAGCTACGAGACGCTGTTTTCGATCAATGTCGCTGGTTCGCTGTTCATGCTGCAGGCCGTGGCGAGGAGCATGATCTCGCGCGGGCAGGGCGGCAAGATCATCAACATGACCAGTCAGGCAGGTCGTCGCGGTGAAGCCCTGGTGGGCGTCTATTGCGCCACCAAGGCGGCGCTCATCTCGATCACGCAATCGGCTGGGCTTGACCTCATCAAACACGGCATCAACGTCAACGCCATTGCTCCGGGCGTGGTGGATGGCGAGCATTGGGACGGCGTCGACGTGCATTTCGCCAGGTACGAAAACCGTCCGCTTGGCGAAAAGAAGCGGCTGGTTGGCGAGGCAGTGCCCTTCGGTCGCATGGGGCGTGCGGAGGACCTGACCGGCATGGCCATATTCCTGGCCTCGCGCGAGGCCGATTACATCGTCGCCCAGACATACAATGTCGATGGCGGCAACTGGATGAGTTGATCGCTGATGCCAGCGATCAGCCTCTTCAAATTCTGGGATCCTTCGAGGACCGAACGATGACCATCAAACTTTCTCTCTCCACACTCGCCGACGCCGGTAGAACAGCCACCGTTCCCGGCTACGATCCGGGCCATCTCTCCGCGGGCATCCTGCACTTCGGCGTCGGCAACTTTCACCGTGCCCATCAGGCGGTCTATCTGGACGATCTGTTCAACCTTGGTCGGGACCATGACTGGGCCATCCTTGGAGCAGGCGTCCTGCCGTCCGACCAGGCCATGCGTGACAGGCTTGCAGCACAGGATTTCCTGACCACCGTCGTCGAGCAGGACAATAACAAGACTGGCGCCCGTGTTACCGCACCCATGGTCGATATCCTGCCGGTGGGTGACGAAAGTGCCATCATTACGGCCCTGGCCGATCCGAAGATCCGCATTGTCTCGATGACGATTACGGAGGGCGGCTACTTCATCGATGCGGAAGGCCATTTCAATCCTCAGCATCCGGCAATCATTGCCGATGCTGAGACCCCGGACCAGCCGAAGACCGTGTTCGGTCTTATTCTTGCAGGGCTGAAGGTGCGGCGTGAGAGGGGGATAGCACCCTTCACGGTCATGTCCTGCGACAATGTTCCCGGCAATGGTCATGTAACGGAGAACACGGTCTGCGGTCTGGCGCGGCTTTCCGATCCGGCCTTCGCCGACTGGATCCACGGTAATGTTGCCTTTCCAAACTCCATGGTGGACCGCATTACGCCCGCGACCGACAAGCGTGAGATCGATTTGCTGGCGGATGAGTTCAACATCGACGATAACTGGCCGGTCTTCTGCGAGGAATTCAAGCAGTGGGTGATGGAAGACAATTTTCCGGCTGGTCGCCCGTCGTTGGAAAAGGTTGGCGTGCAGTTCGTTCCTGACGTCACGCCTTACGAGCTGATGAAGATCCGTATCCTGAATGGCGGTCATGCGGCGATTGCCTATCCGGCGGCGCTTCTTGACATCCATTTCGTCCATGAGGCGATGGAGCATCCGCTGATCCGCGCCTTCCTTGCCAAGCTGGAGCGGGAGGAGATCATTCCCGTCGTGCCGCCGGTGCCGGACACCAATCTCGACGACTATTTCCAGCTTATCGAGCGCCGTTTTCTCAACCCGAAGATTGGCGATACCATCCCGCGTCTGGCGCAGGACGGCTCCAACCGTCAGCCGAAATTCATTCTGCCATCCACCGCCGATCGCTTGCGCCACGGGCAGGATATCGTGGGCCTCTCGCTCGTTTCTGCTCTCTGGTGCCGCTATTTTGCCGGGACGACCGATAGTGGCAAACAGGTTGTTTTCAACGATGCCAGTGCGGAGAAACTTCAGGCCGCTGCCTTGCAGGCCAAGAGTGATCCGAACGCCTTTCTGACCTTCGATGAGATTTTCGGGACGGTGTCCGGTTCGGAGCATTTCCGCAATCGGTTCACCCACGCTCTGAAGACCCTGTGGACGAAGGGCGCGGCAGAGACACTTCAGCTCTATCTTGATGATCGCCTGGTGAGTTAGTCTTGGGTGATGACGAACCCGTGCGAACCCCTGTTGATCTTTGATTGCGACGGCGTGCTGGTGGATAGCGAGCCGCTTTCCATCCGCGTGCTTCTGGATACGGTGGCTGCCCATGGTGGTCAGCTGACCGAAGCGGAGGCCTATCAGAGGTTTCTGGGGCGCAGCATGGCAACGCTTGTTTCGGTGCTGGGTGCAGATTTCGGCATCGATGCCGATGCCACGTTTCTGGAACGCATGCGCCGCGATCTTTATGAGCGGTTCGAGAAGGAGTTGCAGCCGATCGGGGGTATAGCGGAGGTTCTGACCCATTTGCCCTGGCGCAAATGCGTTGCCTCATCAAGCCAGTTGGAGCGCATTCGGCTGTCTTTGGGACTGACAGGGCTGCGGGACTATCTGGAGCCTCACATTTTCAGCGCGACCATGGTGAAAAACGGTAAACCGGCACCGGACCTGTTTCTTCACGCCGCGGAACAAATGGGCACGGAACCGAAGGCGTGTATCGTCGTGGAAGACAGTCCTGCCGGGATCCTGGCGGCGCAGAGGGCGGGCATGAAAGTGTTTGCCTTTACGGGTGGGTCCCATGCCGATCGCGAGGACTACCGCGCCGAGATTTCCGCACTTAAGCCAGATGTCATATTTGACGCCATGTCCGATTTGATCCACCTTGTCGAAAAAGAATGTGAAGCGCCCGTCTGATCGTGGTTACGGCTGTGCAGGGTGGGGCTGATGGGATGGGAAGCAGAGCCTGATGCGGGAGTATCTGGTCGCGGTCGATGTGGGTACGACCAGTGCGCGCGCAGGCATTTTTGCCCGCGATGGCCACATGCTGGCAAAGGCGCGGCATCCGATCGAGATGCGCCGTGGCCCAGCCGATTTTGCCGAACATGATTCTGAAGATATCTGGCGCGCGACTTGCGTTGCCGTACGTCAGGCCCTGTCCCTATCCGGCCTGGAAGCCTCGCAGGTCGCGGGCTTTGGATTCGACGCGACCTGTTCTCTCGTCATCCGCGATAGACAAGGCACGCCGCTCTCCGTTTCGGAAACGGGCGATCCGCGTTTCGATACCATCGTCTGGCTCGATCATCGCGCGGTGGCCGAAGCCGAGGAGATGAACGCGACGGGCCATCCCGTTCTGGCCTATGTGGGCGGCTCGCTTTCTCCCGAGATGCAGATCCCCAAGCTCATGTGGTTCAAGCGGCATATGCCGCAACAGTGGGAAGGAGCTGGCTTCTTCTTCGATCTTGCGGACTTTCTCACATGGCGGGCCACCGGTTCTCCCATGCGCTCGCGCAGTACCTTGACCGCCAAGTGGAATTATCTGGCCTATGAGAGCGAGGGCTGGAACGCTGATTATCTTGCACATGCGGGGCTGCAGGATTTTCGCGAGAAGGGTGGGTTGCCCGACAGATGTGCTGGTCCGGGTGAAGCCATCGGCACGTTGAGTGCAAAAGCCGCTGAGGAACTCGGTCTGGATCAAGAATGTGTTGTGGCTGCGGGTCTCATCGATGCCTATGCCGGAGGGCTCGGGCTCCTAGCGGGTGTGCTTACCAACGATGAGGCCGTTGAAGGCCATGCGGCCCTGATTGGTGGCACCTCAAGTTGTCTGGTGGCCTTCTCCAGAAAGGAACGCCACGGTGCGTCGCTCTGGGGACCCTTCTTCGAAGCGGCGCTTGATCGTTTCTGGCTGGTGGAAGGTAGCCAGTCTGCCACGGGCGCACTTCTGGACCACATCGTGCGCATGCACGCCAGTGGCGGGGAACCGGATGCCGCGCGCCATCAGGCGATCATTGATCGTATCTTTGTCTTGCGAGAGCAGGAAGGCGAACGCTTTGGCGAGGGTCTGCATGTGCTGCCTGACTTCCACGGCAACCGTTCGCCGCTTGCCAATCCGCGCGCCAAGGGTGTGATCAGTGGCCTGACACGGGATACGAGTTTCGACGGTCTCTGCCGTCTTTACTGGCGCACCTGTGTCGCTCTGGTTCTTGGTCTTCGTCATATTCTGGAGGTAATGGAGGAAATCGGCTATCGCTTCGACATGTTGCATGCGGGAGGAGGACATGTTCACAACCCGCTGCTTGTCGAGCTTTATGCCGATGTGACAGGGCGTTCCGTGCGCATACCCAAGGTCCCGGATGCGGTTCTGCTGGGCTCTGCCATGGCCGCCTCTGTTGCTGCGGGCTTCAGTGCTTCCATGGCCGAGGCGGGAAGGGCCATGGATCAGGGAGGCACGGTCCGGGAATGTGATCCGCAGCGGAAGGGCTTTTACGATCGCGATTTCAAGCGCTTCATGGCGATGCACCGGCATCGCAGCGAGCTTGAAGCGATTTAAAGCGTGGATCAAAGGCTGCTTGCTGTAGGCCTGTCGACCTCCTACATGGGCGGTAGAAAAAGGAGCCGAGCCCCATGATTTTCGAAGCCGCGCGTCTATCGCTGATCAACCTTTTTGCGCCGGAAACACGCTCGGTGTTCTGGAAGGTTCTGGGCCTCACAATCCTGGTGCTGATCGGCCTTTGGTTTGCGCTGCGCGAGGTGTTTGCGCTTTATGTCTGGCCCTATTTTGCTGCATTCATGCCCACGGTGCCGGACTGGGCGGGTTGGCTCACCTTCATTTTCGCCATTGCCGCCGGCATTGGTCTTGCGCTCGGGCTTGCTCTTGTGATTGCGCCGATCACCGCATTGATTGCTGGCCTGTTTCTCGATGATGTGGCTGAAGTCGTTGAAAAGCGGGATTATCCGGGCGACCCCGAAGGGGCAGCCCTGCCTCTGGGCCGCGCCATGTGGGAATCTGTGCAGTTCCTCGGCGTGGTCATTGTCGGCAATCTCATCGCTTTGTTTCTTCTGTTCATTCCCGGCGTAAACCTGGTCGCCTTCTTTCTGGTGAATGGTTATCTTTTGGGACGCGAATTCTTCGAATTTGCAGCCATGCGTTTTCGCACACCGTTGGAGGCAAAGGCGTTCCGCCAGAAACATAAGGCAAGCGTCTTCATGGCGGGTCTGCTGATCGCGGCCTTTCTTTCAATACCCTTCGTCAATCTGTTGACGCCCCTGTTCGCGGCGGGCCTCATGGTGCATCTCCACAAGGCGATCAGCCGCCGCGATCCGTCATTCACCCTCGCTCAGGGCGGAAGCGCCAATCATTTGGGCCGGTAATTCCTTCAGGATAGCCGGGATGTCATTGGTTTTTGCCGGATAGCGACAGAGGTCTGCAATAACGCAAACCTCGCATTCCGGCTTGCGCGCCTTGCAGGTGTAGCGTCCATGCAGGATCAGCCAGTGATGGGCGTGGAACAGGTAATCCTTTGGAATGACCCGCAGCAGGTTATCCTCCACTGCATCCGGTGTGGTTCCGGGTGCGAGCTTGATGCGGTTGGCGATGCGAAACACATGCGTATCCACCGCGAGCGTCGGGATGCCAAAGGCCATGGACATCACGACATTTGCCGTCTTGCGGCCAACACCGGGCAGGCGCATCAGTTCTTCGCGCGTTTTCGGCACCTCGCTGCCAAACTCGTCAATAAGCATTTGACAGAGCGCGATGACGTTCTTCGCCTTGTTACGGTAAAGGCCGATCGTCTTGATATGCTCGATGACGCCTTCCTCGCCAAGCGCCAGCATCTTTTCCGGCGTGTCGGCAATCTGGAACAGCTTGCGCGTGGCGCGATTGACGCCAACATCGGTTGCCTGCGCGGACAGAGCAACGGCCACGACAAGAGTGAAGGGGTTTACGTGTTCCAGTTCGCCCTTCGGCTCCGGTCTCTGGACAGAGAAGCGGCGGAAAATTTCTTCCAGTTCCGCCTTGTTGTAGGCGGTGCGGGCATGTCTGCGGCTTCTCGCCGCGCCATTTGACTTTTGTCTGGTTTGCATGTGGATTAGGTTTTTAGAGTTGCCATATGGCTTGTATCGCAAGGCAGAGGATGGAAGGCAACGTGCAGGCGACAGAAGAACAACCGGTTTTTGCCGCGGAACTCACCCCCTACCGGTCTCTGGGGCCGCGGGGTTTTCGCATCATGCTCGCCATCAGCGGCGGCATTTGCATGTTGCATGCGATTTTCTTCCTCGCAACGGGTGCCTGGCCGATCGGGCTTTTCTTCGGTCTAGATTTCCTGCTGCTCTGGGGTGCATTCTTGTTGAACTACCGTTCCGGGCGGGCCCGCGAAGAGGTGACCGTCTCGCGGACCAGTGTTTCCGTCCGCAAGTTTTCTCCTGCCGGACGCATGGTGGAGCATAGCTTCAATCCGTTCTGGGCACGGTTTCGGGTGCGTCGTCACCACGAATTCGGGATCACCTCCATGCATCTGACGGGAGAGGGGCGGCATACCGATGTCGGTTCCTTCCTCAATCCGGATGATCGCGAAAGTTTCGCCAAGGCGTTTCGTGGCGCGCTTGCGACGGTGAAGCAACGGATTTGATCGCCGCAAGAATCGGGTGGCAGAAAGGCTCGCTCCGTGGTTTTTTGGTCCGATCAAAAGGACCGAGCCATGAACGCCCTTATGCCTTCCCCCGACGCCCTCAGCGATATCACGCCCTCTGGCGAGGACTACGCCATCGTCAAGCAGGTCATCGAACTGATTACCCTTGACTATCGTGAACAGCCATCGCTGGACGCCATCGCAGCTGAACTCGGCCAATCGCCCACGCAATTGCAAAAGGTGTTTACCCGCTGGGCGGGGCTTTCGCCGAAGGCCTTTCTGCAGGCGGTAACGCTGGATCACGCCAAGCGGCTGCTGCATCAGGAGGAGCTTCCGCTTCTGGAAACCTCTCTGGAAGTAGGGCTTTCCGGGCCCAGCCGTCTTCACGATCTGTTCGTGACGCATGAGGCCATGAGCCCCGGTGAATGGAAGGCGAAAGGCGGCGGCCTGACGATCCGTTATGGATTTCATCCATCACCCTTTGGTCTGGCGCTGGTGATGGTCACGGATCGCGGGCTTGCGGGACTGGCCTTCGCGGATGATGAGGGTGGACGTGATGCCTGCTTTTACGACATGGCGCGACGCTGGCCCAATGCAAATTACGCTGAGGACGCAGACGCGACCGCGCCCTATATTTCACGTGTTTTCGACGCGCGACGGTGGGCCTGCGAAGAGCCGTTGCGCGTGGTTCTCATCGGCTCGGATTTTCAGATCCGGGTCTGGCAAAGCCTGCTGAAGATTCCTTTCGGGAAAGCTGTCACCTATTCCGATGTGGCCCGCGACATCGGCCAACCGACCGCCAGCCGCGCAGTGGGTGCCGCTATTGGTCGCAACCCGATTTCCTTCGTGGTTCCCTGCCATCGGGCCTTGGGCAAAAGTGGCGCGCTGACCGGCTATCACTGGGGTCTAACGCGTAAGCGCGCCATTCTCGGCTGGGAAGCGGGGAAGGGGTGAAGGAACTTGATGCAGCGGTTCTCTTGTGAGATTATTCGGCAATGAAGAGTAGTATTGAACTTTCTGACGATATCAGCCGCCGCATCGATCTCTTGGCGGAGCGCTCGCGGCTTACCAGAAGTCAAATCATTGAAGACGCTCTCGCCAAAGGCCGATCTCTTGCCTGGCAGGAGCGTTGGATAGCGGGAGTTCAATCCGGCCTTGACGAGGCGGACCGTGGAGAGTTCGCATCCGAGGATGAGATTTCTCGTGTACTGAACAAGTATGATCCGGTTTGAGCGTGAAAATCGTCTGGACGCGGCGTTACCTTCGCGAACTTGAGGCCATCGGTGATTTTGTGGCTGAGCGCAATCCCCGTGCTGCTACGCGCCTGGTTCGAGAGATCCACTCGCGGATCGAAAAGCTGGTCTCCGACAATCCATTTGCTGGCCGTATTGGAGAGATTCCGGGAACGAGGGAACTCGTCATAAGCGGAACGTCTTATATCGTCGCTTACCGTGTTAACGAGGAAGCGGTCGAAATATTGTTTGTTCAACATGGCGCCAGGGCGTGGCCAGATGAGGTTTAGCCTTTAGTGAGCAATGCCCGAGCCGCTCCTTCATCGGTAATCAGCGTATTGCAGCCGATGCGGCGGATGGTGGCAAGAATGGCATGGGCTCGATGGGCCCCGCCCGAGGATAGCACGATGTGCTTTGCTTTCTTCAAAGTATCCAGATCGACCGACATGACCCGCTGGTTGATGGGATGATTGATCGTGCGCCCCTCGGCGTCCAGAAAATTAAACATGGTATCGCAGACGCAGCCGGCTTCAATCAGATCCTCAAGCTCACTCTTCGAGATGAAGCCCTCTGATAGCGATGTTGAGTGCGGGCCGATATCGCCGCAAGAAACGATAGCAAGATCAAGGTTTTCGGCGAGATCGTAAATCGTTTTCAGGCCGCATTGCTCAATCAGGGCGCGCTTGGTCTGGACGGAATCCACCAAAAGCGGCGCAAGGAACATGTAGCATTCCGCCCCCAATTGGCTGGCAAGGCGCCAAGTATAGTCGATGGGGTTGGTCTGATGCACGGCAACGATGCCGCCCAGAAGCGAGACGACCTTGCAGTTCTCCCGCCGCGGCGGGCGAAAGCCGGAAAGCGAAGCGGTCATGGTGCGGCCCCATCCGACGCCGATGGTCATGTCGTCTGCCACGACTTCCGTCAGGAAGTGGCCAAGCGCCAGACCTACCGCCTTTGCAATGCCACCCGCATCGGATCGATCCGGGGCGGGAACGACAATGGCCTCATCCAGACCGAACGCTTTCTCAAGCTTCACGGCAAGTTCGACACAGTCATCGATCCCTTCGCTGATCCAGATCTGCACCTCGGAGCGTTTCAGTGCCTCATCCAGCATGCGAATGACGGTGGAGCGGCTGATGCCGAGTTTTTCTGCCACATCCTTCTGTGTAAGGCCCTGATTGTAATAGAGCCACGCGGCGCGCAACCGAAGGGATGCCGCTTCCGAATAGGCCTGATGTGTTTCGCGTCTGAGCTTTGCCACTGCTTCCGCTGTTTTCCATTGGTGAAACCGTCGCAATTATCGGCCTGCGTGAAACAAATGTCAAATCGATTGAGCAAATGTCTTGACTTATGAGGTGCACAGCGCACATAGTAAGCTCATGGGAGAGCAAACTCTCCGACCGCAAATGTTAGCGTTAGGAACATCGGATGGCATCCAAACTTGAACAACTGCGCGCCATGACCACGGTGGTCGCCGATACGGGCGATATCGAGGCAGTTGCGCGTCTGAAGCCGGTGGATTGCACCACCAATCCCACGATCGTGCTCAAGGCGCTTGGCACTCCGGCTTTCGCCGACAAGGTCAAGGAAGCGATTAGCTGGGGCAAGAGCCAGAACGGATCTTCCGATGCTGTGGTGGCTGCCGTTGCCGATCGTCTGGCCATCTCCGTCGGTGCGGCCCTGGCTGAGCTGGTGCCGGGTCGCGTTTCCACGGAAGTCGATGCAGACCTTTCTTTCGACACCGAGGCCTCAATTGCGAAGGCGCATGGTATCATTGCCGCCTACAAGGAACGCGGCATCGAGCGGGATCGCATCCTGATCAAGCTTGCTTCCACCTGGGAAGGCATCAAGGCGGCGGAAGTGCTGCAGACGGAAGGCATTGACTGCAACCTGACGCTTCTGTTCTCCAAGGCTCAGGCCATTGCCTGCGCCGATGCCAAGGTATTTCTGATTTCGCCATTCGTTGGCCGTATTCTCGATTGGTACAAGAAATCGACCGGTCAGGAATACACATCGGAAACCGATCCGGGCGTTATCTCGGTGCGGCAGATCTACAACTACTACAAAGCCAATGACATCAAGACGATCGTCATGGGTGCCTCCTTCCGCAATGCAGGCGAAATCGAGGCTCTGGCCGGTTGCGACCGTCTGACAATCAGTCCGGCGCTGCTGGATGAGTTGGATAAGGCAGAAGGCACCCTGGAACGGAAGCTTTCGCCGGACAACATCACTGAAGATGCGTTCCAGCCGATCGACGAGAAGAAGTTCCGCTGGATGCTGAACGAGGACGCCATGGCAACGGAAAAGTTGTCTGAAGGCATTCGCCTGTTTGCCAAGGATCTCGTTGCCCTGCGCGAAATGGTGAAGAAGGAACTGGCTGCCGCCTGACCTCCGCGATAGCCATGCATGAGAGAACGGCTCGCTCCCAGGCGGGCCGTTCTTTATGCCTCGGAGAGCGAACGGGTTTGCAGCGTGTTGCGCAGGAAGGCCAGGATGAACACCACCGTCATCAGCAGAACAATGGTGGGTGCTGGTGCGCTATCGATGAAGAAGCTCGCATAGATGCCCACGAATGAGCAGCCGAATGCGACGCCAACAGATGTCAGAAGCATGGTGTGGAACCGACGCGTCATCAGAAAGGCGATTGCACCCGGAGCGACCAGAAAGGCGACCGCGAGAATGATGCCAACGGCTGTCAGCGCGCCTACAACTGTCAGAGACAGGACCGTCAGCAAGCCGTAATGCAGTACGGTCACTGGAAGGCCGATCGCCTTGGCATGTTGGGCATCGAAGGCGTGCAGCAGCAGGTCCTTTCGCAAAACGCCTAGAAAGAGCGTTGCGGCCAGAGCGATCAATCCGGATTGTAGAAGGTCGGCAGGCCCAATGCCCAGCATGTCACCGAACAGGATATGATCGAGATGCACGTCGCTTTTCACAGCGACATACATGACAAGACCCAGCCCGAACATGCCGGAAAAGACGATGCCGAGCACGGTGTCTTCCTTGATGCGACTGTTTTCCTTGATGAAACCGGTGCCGATGGCGCAAATAAGCCCTGCCACGAAAGCCCCGAGCGCGAGCGGCAGGGAGAGCATGTAGGCCAGAACCACACCCGGAAGAACGGCGTGGGAGACTGCATCTCCCATCAGCGACCAGCCCTTCAGCACCAGAAAACAGGACAGCATGGCCATGGGAACGCTGATCATCAGCGTGACCAAAAAAGCATTCTGCATGAAGGGAAGCTGGAAGGGCAGGATGGCCCATTCAAGAAGCTCGCTCATGCCGCCTCCTGCAGGGTCAGTTTCCGGCGTCTACGGGCTGCCAGCACGCCATGTTTGGGCGCGAACACGAAGGCTGCCAGGAAGATCAGGGTTTGCAGCACGACGATGATGCCGCCCGTTGCGCCATTGAGGAAATAGCTGGCATAGGCACCTACAAAGCTCGTTATGGCGCCGATACCGGCGGCCATGGCAATCAGTTTCTCAAAGCGGTCGGTCAGGAGATAAGCGGTCGCACCGGGCGTGACCACCATTGCAACGACGAGGAAGGCGCCCACTGTTTGGAGAGCGGCGACCGTGGATGCGGCCAGCAGCGTGAAGAACAGCACTTTCAGCAGGTCCGGTCTCAAGCCAATGGTGCGCGCGTGGTTCTCATCAAAGAAGGCCACCATCAGATCCTTCCATTTCAGGGTCAGGATCACAAGGCTGATGCCGCCGATCAGCAGTAATTGCAGCTTGTCTTCCGGCGTGATGGCCAGAATATTGCCGAGCACGATGGTTTGAATGTTCACCGAGGTCGGCGAGAGCGACACCATGAACAGGCCAAGCCCGAAGAAAGACGTAAAGATCAGTCCGATGATCGCATCTTCCTTCAATCGTGTGCGCTGATTAAGGAAGAGCATGGCACCGGCCGCCAGTCCGCCGGACAGAAAGGCACCGAGCGCGAAGGGAAGGCCCAGCATATAGGCACCTGCCACACCGGGCACAATGGCATGGGACAGGGCATCGCCTATGAGCGACCAGCCTTTGAGCATGAGGTAGGCCGACAGAAAGCCGCAGACGCCACCGACCAGCGCGCTGACCCAGATGGCGTCCAGCATGTAGCTGTAGGTGAAGGGTTCAAGAAGCGTCTGAAACATGCGTCGCTTCCTGCTTCTGTTCACTCTTTTCCGGCGGGGCGGGTGGCTTTCTAACGAGCTTTCCTGCGTCCTTGCCATAGGTTACGTAGGGGCGTTCATCATCGGTGATGACACGTACATGGCGCGCATCATCGTCGTCATGCAGGTCTGCGCCGCCGAGAATGAAATGCCGCAAGACCCCGCCGAACGCCTTTTCCAGATTGGTTTCGTTGAACGTGTCCTCGGTGCGTCCATGGGCGATGACCGTGCCTTTCACGAAGACAGTGCGGTCGCAAAAATCAGGAACGCTGCCGAGGTTATGGGTTGAGACCAACATGATACGTCCCTCATCCCGCAGGGACTTCAGAAGTGCGATAATCTGTTCCTCGGTAGTGACATCCACGCCGGTAAAGGGCTCGTCCAGCAGGATGACCTGACCTTCCTGCGCCAGTGCGCGGGCAAGGAAAACGCGTTTGCGCTGACCGCCCGAAAGTTCACCGATCTGGCGCTTGCGAAAGGCCTCCATGTTGACCCGCCGTAGCGCTTCCGTCACCATGTCCTTGTCGCGGCGAGAGGGAATACGCAGGAAATTCATGTGGCCGTAGCGCCCCATCATCACCACGTCTTCCACAAGAACCGGGAAGTTCCAATCCACCTCCTCCGCCTGCGGAACATAGGCAACCAGGTTCTGCTTCAGTGCCTGCCTGGCCGGCATGCCCAGCATGTCCACCTGACCCTCCGCCAGACCGACAAAGCCCATGATGGCCTTGAACAGCGTGGATTTTCCGGCGCCGTTCACGCCGACGAGTGCCGTGATGGTGCCTTTGGGAATGGTAAAGCTTGCATCGCGCAGCGCCACATGGCCGTTCTTGTAGGCGACCGTCACATGGCTGACCGACAGCCCCGCGCTGAAGCGCTTCGATTTGCCCATCATCATGGTGCAAGCCCTTTCGCGATGGTGCTGGTGGTGACCTTCAAGAGGTCGAGATAGGTCGGAACAGGGCCGTTCGCTTCGCTCAGAGAATCCACATAGAGGACACCGCCATAACGGGCGCCCGTTTCGCGGGCGACTTGCTTTGCGGGATCGGGCGACACTGTGCTTTCCGAGAAGACGACGCCGATCTTGTTGGCTTTGACCGCATCGATGACCGCCTTGACCTGCTGCGGCGTGCCCTGACTGTCGGCATTCACCGGCCAGAGGTAAAGTTCCTTCATGCCGAAATCGCGGGCCAGATACGAGAATGCACCTTCGCTTGTGACGAGCCAGCGGTTGTTTTCCGGCAGCTTCGACAAGGTATCGCGCATCGGTTGAACAGCAGCGCGGATCTGGTCGCTATAGGCCTTGGCGTTCTTGTTGTAGGTCTCAGCATTCGCCGGATCGATGCCAACCAGCGCCTTGCGAATATTCTCCACATAGATCAGCGCATTTTCCGGCGACATCCAGGCATGCGGGTTTGGCTTGCCCTGATAGGCTCCGCCAGCAATCGCCATGGGAGTGACCCCGTCCGATACGGTGACGCTCGGTACCTTGCCGAGATTAACCAGGAATTTTTCGAACCATTGTTCCAGATTGAGGCCGTTGCGCAGAACCAGGTCTGCATCTCTTGCGCGCAAAATGTCGCGGGGGGTCGGTTGATAATTATGGATCTCCGCACCGGGCTTGGTGATGCTTTCCACATCGGCTGCATCGCCTGCAACGTTGCGGGCCATATCCGCGATGATGGTGAAGGTCGTCACCACTTTCGGCTTTTCGGCAGCGTGGCTGCTGGCGGCAAGCATCGAGAAAACAAGGCAGAGAGGCACGGCAAGGCGGAACAGAGACACGGTATCGGATCCTTATTGCAAATGGTTCGCATTACAATGTAGCGGCATAACTTCAAGTGTCAATGCTATTGCAAATCACTTGCATCAAGCCATCGGCTTACGTGTTCTGTTTCGAATTGATGCATCGTCAGGCTGTGGATTGCGGGCCCGTATTAAAGCTTCTTCAAGAGTAATGATGGAGGATGCCTCGTCTCGAGATTTGTATTGCGTCGATTGGAGTTAAGCATGCCGGAGTGCCGGGCGTGAAAGGCGTAAAAATACGACTGTCACGCACTCTCGTCATGATTCTGGGAGGAGGACTGCTTCTGATCGGTGGAAGCGGAGCAGCAGCCCTGTATGTGGGTGCCGACAAGCTGCTTGGTCCGTCCTGGGAAGAGGTGAACGGCCTCAAATGCACGACGCTTCAAGAAATCAAGCTTAAGCAGGAAGGTCATTCCTGGGTGCGACGATTTGTTTTCGCCGAAGGCGGGGATGGTCCGCAGCGGTTGAAGACAGCGGTTCGGGTCGCAAAGGCGGTCCAGAAGGCGGAGAAAGCAGATCTGGTCCAGGTGACCGTTCTTGACAAGAACGGACCGACGCAACGGGCAGCCATGCGCGGGCGGGCGATCGGTGCCCAGGTCATTTACATTCCCGACACATCCAAAGCGCCAGATCCGAGTGATCCGGTTCTTTCCGGCTTCTACGTTGAAGGGGCAGCCAATCACGGGGAATTTTTCGGCCTGAAGATCTCTCCGCCGCTGGAAGATCTTGAGGTGATGGCTGCTGCCCTCAAGGATTTCGAAGACTGTGCGTCTCCGATCGTTCCCGAAGCCGCTGATCCCCATGGCGCAAAGCCTGCCAAGGGAGCAAAGGGTGCCAAGGGCGGTGATCATGGGGCCAAGTCGGGTCACGGCGAAGCCTCCGGTCACGACAAGCCTGCAGCAGATAAAGGTCATGGCGAGAAGGCCCCGGACGCCCACGCGCCTGCGGCTGAGGGCGCGGGTCACGAAGAGCCACCGAAAAGCGAAGGTCTTGTAAGCTCGCTGACCAACATGATTTTCGGCAACAAATCGCAGGCGGCTGAAGCTGCCCCCCATGGAGCAGAGCCTGCCAATGCCGGAACTGCGGAACAGAAGACCGAGGTGGCGGGCGATCACACGACGCCGAGCCCCGAACATACAGCGGTGGCAGAACAGCCGGGTTTTCTGGATCGTATCAAGGGCATGATCTTCGGTAGCGATAAACCGACCGTCACCGAAAAGCCTGTCTCGCCTGCGCCGACCGCTTCCGCGGATGGCAAGCCGGAGCCTCATGACTCTGCGGGCAAGGCAAGCGGAAAAGGCGATGGCATCGACCCGATGAAGGTGGCAGCACCCACTGACGCGCCGAAAGCGGCACCTGCACCGAAGCCCTCGCACTGATAGTCTCAAAACGCGAAAGGCCCACCTTGCGGCGGGCCTTGTTCAATTGCACTTCGAAGGGTTTGATCAGTCGGCCTTGTTGCGACGGGCCGGGAAGAGGATCACGTCGCGGATGGACGGTGCATTCGTGAGTAGCATGATCAGGCGATCGACGCCGATACCCAGACCACCGGCAGGCGGCATGCCCTGATCGATCGCATCCAGGAACTCGTCATCCAGCTGCTTGTCCTTTTCGCCGCGAGCATGCGCCTGCTCCAGCTGCTCTTCCATGCGGCGGCGCTGTTCTTCCGGATCGTTGAGTTCCGAAAAGGCATTGCCCACTTCCCAGGCATTGCAATAGGTCTCAAAGCGTTCAACCAGACGTGGCTCGCCCGGAACTTCCTTGGCAAAGGGCGAAATGTCCTTCGGGAAATGCGTGACGTGGCTTGGCTGGATCAGTGTGCCTTCCACCTTTTCTTCAAAGATGAAGGCCAAGCATTCGCCCCAGGTCCAGTCCTTCTCGACCTCGAAACCGGCGGCCTTTGCGGCAGCACGCGCTTCTTCATCGGTCTTGATGGAGAGGAAGTCGATTCCCGTTGCTTCCTTCACCGCATCGGGCATCGGAACGCGCTTGAACGGTCCCTTGAAGGAGAGCGTCTTGTCACCGAACACCACATCGGTCGTGCCGTGGACGGACGTTGCCAGATGCTCGAACAGGCGCTCAACCAGCGCCATCATGTCCTCGTAATCGGCATAGGCCCAGTAGCATTCCATCATGGTGAATTCTGGATTGTGCCGGGTGGAGACGCCTTCGTTGCGGAAGTTGCGGTTAATCTCGAAAACTTTGTCCGAAAGGCCGGATACCAGCGTGCGCTTGAGGAACAGTTCCGGCGCGATGCGCAGATACATGTCCATCTTCAAGGTGTTGTGGAAGGTCTTGAACGGATCAGCCGTCGCGCCGCCATAAACCGTTTGCAGCATGGGGGTCTCGACTTCGAGGAAGCCTTCGCTTTCCAGGAAGTGACGGAAGCCGGACACGATCTTCGAGCGTTGCTGGAAACGCAACTTGCTTTCGTCGTTCGATAGGATGTCGAGGTGACGCTTGCGGTAGCGGATTTCGACGTCAGCGATGCCGTTCCACTTTTCCGGCATCGGCAGCAGCGACTTCGTCAGCATGGTGATTTCATGCGCATTGATCGTCAACTCGCCGCGCTTGGTGCGACGTACAACACCCGTGACGCCGATGATATCGCCGATGTCGATCATCGACAGCATCTCGCGGGCGGCCTCTGGCGTCGTGTCCTTGTGGCTGAAGATCTGCACCTTGCCCGAGGCGTCGCGGATGTCCATGAACATGCCGGAATTGCGCGAGGAATAGACGCGGCCAGCGACCGTCACGATATCCTGCGTCTCGACGTCAGGCTCAAGGCTTTCGTATTTGGCTGCCAGTTCCGCATTCGTCATAGTGCGGTGGAAGTGCGCGGGATAGACATCGCCAATCTTGTCGCGCAGCAGCGCCAGTTTCTGGCGGCGCACTTCGGTCGCGTCGGAGGAGAGGGCGGTTTCGGTCTTCTGTTCGGTCATCGGTTATCGCCTTTTGGGGCCATCTTCGTTTCGAATGCCGCCAGCAACGGCGGCTCCGGCTATTACTTCTCGGCGCCCACCAGGGATGCCACCACGGTTGCGGCAATCTTCAGCCGCTGGCGCACCACGGAGCGGCCAAGCAGCGCCATGCTATCGAACAGCGGCAGCGAGCGCTGGCTGCCCGACATGGCGATGAAGAGCGGTGGGGTCACCACACGCAGCTTCTTGCCCAGCTTGTCGGCCACCGCGCGCAGTTCCTGATCGATCGATTCCGTCGTCCACTCCGGCATCTTTTCGAAATCGGCCTGGACGGTATTGATGATCTCCAGCGTCTCCGCAGGCGAGGTCTTCAGACCGCCGAAGGAGGCGGGCGTCAGGCCCACATCCGATGAGAGCAGGAAGCCACCGAGGTTTGGAAGTTCGCCGAGCTTCGAAATGCGGCTCTGGGCGAGCTTCAGACCTTCCGTCAGGCGGCCATTTTCCGATGCCCATTCGATGGTGCGGGCAATAAATTCTTCTGGCGTGAGTTTCTCACGCAGCCAGCGGCCGTTCAGCCAGTCGAGCTTCTGGATGTCGAAAATCGCACCCGCCTTCGAGAGGTTGTCCGGGTCGAACTTCTCCGCCAGTTCTTCCATCGACAGAAGTTCTTCGCCTTCCGCGATCTGAATGAAGAACAGGCCGAGGAAGTTCATCAGCGCTTCCGGCAGGTAGCCGAGTGCCGAATAATAGGAAATCGACGTCGGGTTCTTGCGCTTGGAGAGCTTGGATTTGTCGGCATTGCGCATCAGAGACAGATGCATGAACTTCGGCTCGTCCCAGCCGAAATAGCGATAGAGCAGGATGTGCTTCGGAACCGATGCCAGCCATTCTTCGCCGCGCGCCACATGCGTGATCTTCATCAGATGGTCGTCGATGACGTTTGCCATGTGGTAGGTTGGCATACCATCGGCCTTGATGAGAACCTGCATGTCCACCGAAGACCATGGGATCGACACGTCGCCGTAGACGCCGTCGTTGAATTCGCAGGCGCCTTCCGTCGGGATTTTCATGCGGATGACGGAGGCTTCGCCCGCTTCCATCTTTGCGGTTACTTCTTCAGCGGAATAGCGCAGGCACAGACCGTCATAGCCCGGAGGCTTGCCGCTGGCACGCTGCTCCTCGCGCATTTTCTCCAGGCGCTCCGGCGTGCAGAAGCAGCGGAAGGCATGGCCCTTGTCCAGCAGTTCCTGCGCGTAAGGCTGGTACATGTCCTTGCGGTCGGACTGGCGGTAGGGACCGTAGGGGCCGCCGACATCGGGGCCTTCCTTCCACTCCAGACCGCACCAGCGCAGCGCATCCAGCACCTTCTGCTCGAATTCGCGAGTCGAGCGGGTGGCATCGGTATCCTCGATGCGCAGGATGAATTCACCGCCATGCTTTTTGGCAAAGAGGTAGTTGAACAGCGCGATATAGGCCGTGCCGACATGCGGCTCGCCGGTTGGAGAAGGTGCGATGCGGACGCGGACGCCGGAAGTGCTCATTTGTGCCTGCTCAAAAAAGGAAATGGCGCGTCAGAAGGACGCAAGCCTCACTATTCGGATTGGCTGGCCTTAGCGCATATTCCGCCGCAAGCGTCAAGATTTTTGGCAAATTCGACCCTTATTGAACAGGCCAGAACCATAAAAGCGCGGGCACGCTGACCAGAACGATCAGGATCGATAGAGGTAGCCCGAGCCTCGGATAGTCCGAGAATCGATAGCCACCGGGTCCCATGACAAGCGTGTTGCATTGATGACCGACGGGCGTCAAAAAGTCGGAGCCCGCACCAATGGCAACCGCCATCAGGAAGGCTTCCGGCTTGAAGCCCAAGGTCGTCGCAAAGCTGACAGCGATCGGTCCCATGACGAGCACGGTTGCCGCATTGTTGAGGAACGGGGTAACCGCCATGGCGGTGATCATGATGAGCGCGATGGCGCCATAGGGTGGCAGGCTGTGCGCTATTTGTCCCAGCCAGCCTGCAATGAGTTCGCTTCCTCCCGTCGTTCGAAGCGAATCTGACACCGGGATCAAAGCTCCCAGCATGACGAGGATGGGTCCGTCGACGGCCTTGTACAGATCATTCAGCGGCACCGCCTTGAAAACTGCCATACCGAGTGCCGCGGCGAAGAAGGCAACAGCAACCGGCGCAAAGCCCAGGGCCGTGGAAACCATGGCCAAGGCCAAGATGATGATGGGAATGAGCGCCTTGCGCTGCGTGCCAAGCATGATCTCCTGCTGCGCCAGCGGCAAGAGCGCCAGATCCTGAAGCACGCCGGGCAACGTCGTGCGCGCGCCTTGCAGCACGATTACGTCACCCTCTCTGAGCACAAGATCACTCAATCGCTCCCTCAGCCGTTCACCGCGGCGGCTGACCGCCAGCAGGTTTATTCCCCGCGTATAGGATAGAGCTAGATTGCGGGCTGAGACGCCTGAAAGAGGCGACTGGTGCGAAATGACCGCCTCTATGGAGATGAGATCCTGCTCCACCTTGCCGGGGCCATTCAGGGCCTTGCCGGACAAGCGCAGCTTTGCGCTGGAAACCACACGTTCCAATGCCGCCGAGCGACCCTCCAGAAGCACAGAGTCATCTTCACGCAGGATGATATCAGGAAAAGGGGACATGCGGGAATGGCCGCGCAATACTGCCCTTGCAACCACTTCGCCATCGCCCAGCTTCAGGAGTTCGGCCAACGGCTTGCCCATCATGGTCGATTGTCCGGTAACGGTTGCCTCCGAGGCGTAGTTGGAGATCTCGACTGCTTCCTCAATGCTGTTCGATTGCTTCTGTCGTTCCGGAACGAGCCAGTAGAAGAACATCAGGAAGGTCACGCCGACGAGCGTCAGCAACCCGCCGACGGGAGTGAAATCGAACATGCTGAACGGAGTGCCCGTCATTTCGCCGCGCAGGCGTGAAACGACGATATTCGGAGATGTGCCGATCTGCGTCATCAGGCCGCCGAGGAGGGCGGAGAACGCCATCGGCATGAGATAGCGCGAGGGAGAGACGCCAGCCCGTCTGGCAAACTGCAGCGCGACGGGAATCATGATTGCCAGTGCGCCAATGTTCTTGATGAAGGCAGAGAGGACCGCCACGACAATCATCAGCAGGGCCATCTGCGTTCGGACCGAATTCAGGTTCGGAAAGAACTTCTTGATTGCAACGTCCACGATGCCGGAGCGAGCCACGCCGGCGCTGACCACAAGGGCACTGCCGACGATGATGACGATGTCATCCGAAAAGCCCGAGAAGGCGTCTCCAGGTTTTACGATGCCAAGCGCGACGGCCACCACAAGCGCGCAGCAAGCCACAACATCGTAGCGAAAGCGATCCCAGATGAAGACTGCCATCATCCCGGCGATCACGGAGAAGGAGAGGATCTGTTCGGTTGTCATGCCGCTCCGGAGGGGGAGAGGGCGGCTCGATGAGAAGAGGACCGCCGGGGGTGAAGTTTGATGTGCCTCAATACAATGGGAGGATCAAAGTTCCAGCCATCCGGCGATCCGTACGCTGCAAACTATCGCTTGAGTTTTCTCTGGCGGGCGTTTCGCGCCACCATATTGAGAACTTCCACCAGTGCCGAGAAGGCCATGGCCGCGTAGATATAACCCTTGGGCACGTGGAAGCCCATGCCTTCGGCAATCAGCGTGGTGCCGATCATCAGAAGGAACGCCAGCGCCAGCATGACGATGGTGGGGTTTTTCTCGATGAAGTTGGCGAGCGGGTTCGCCGCTACCAGCATGACGGTTACGGCTGCCAGAACGGCGATGACCATGATCGGCAGATGCGGGGTCATGCCAACGGCGGTGATGATGCTGTCAACGGAGAAGACAAGGTCGAGCAGAAGGATCTGACCAATGGCTGCACTGAAGCTCATGGCCGCAGCGCCTCCGACCATATCTTCCTTGTGGTCGATCGGGTCGACGCTGTGGTGAATTTCCTTCGTCGCCTTCCAGACCAGGAACAGACCACCGGCGATCAGGATGAGATCCTTCCAGGAAAAGCCATGGCCAAAGAGTTCAAACACCGGATTGGTGAGCTGAACGATCCAGGCAACGGTGCCGAGCAGGCCGAGGCGCATGACGAGTGCCAAACCAATGCCGATCTTGCGCGCCTTTTCCCGGTTTTCCGGTGGCAGCTTGTTGGTCAGGATCGAGATGAAAATGAGGTTGTCGATACCAAGTACAACCTCCATGACCACGAGCGTGACCAGGGCGACCCATGCGGCCGGGTCCTGTACGAGCATCATTATATCTTGCATGAACTGATTTCCCTTGCGCCGTAATGGAGAACCGGCTGACGAAGTGTAGGAGAGCAACCAGCTTAATCAAGCCGGAACCGCTGTTTACGCAAGGGGTATGACGCTTATTCCAATCTCTATTGAGATTTTTTTCCATAGGCCGCCATGAAAACACGTACTGCGGCTGATACCACGGAATCGATTTCCTGCTGATCCGGCGCCTCGCTCATATCGCCGAAAAGGCGAAGCTTGAAGAACGTGCCTGTCGCAAGGTCGATGAACTGGCGCGCCGCCATCGAAACATCGTCTACGGCGAGCCTATCTTCCGCTACCTGTCGACTGATGAAATCCTCCAGAACAGAGCGCACGTTCAGGCTGTCCGCGTTGAAAAAACGCTTCGAGAGTTTCGGCATGCGGTTGACCACGCCGATCATCGTTCGCATCGCCGAAACCGTCTCATCGCGTGTGATATGCGCGGCAAAGGCAGACGCGAAGCGCTGAAGACCTTCGGCCGCATCGGTCTGACCGTCCAGAACGTCCTGCATGGAGCGAGCGATGTTGCCGCGCTCTCTTTCCATGAGGGCGCGAAACAGATCGTCTTTCCCATCGAAATAGACGTAGATTGTTCCTTTGGAAACACCTGCCTCGCGTGTGATGTCGTTCATGCTGGCGGCGTCAAAGCCGACAGTCATGAAAACGCGCTTTGCGCCATCCAGGATCTGTTCACGCTTGGCCGGATCTTCTCCGGCTGCAAATCGCCCGGACTGAACCGGGGTTTCACAGGCCACGTAGGGTTTTTCAGACATGCGCGATCCAAAATCTTAACCTTTTCGAACCGATCGGTTCGATTGCTCTTGATATGTCGGTTGGAACGTTTTATGTCAAGCGACATTAAACCGATCGGTTCGATCTGATCGTTCATCCAGCTACGGTGATAGCAATGACCTCGCCTTCCAATAATGGTCCTCTCCGCGTCGTGTCCCCCAACGGCTCCGAAGACCTAGAAACCAAGGACAAGACGGAGCAGCGTTCCGAGCCCAAGCCGGGTGCGCCTGCTGCCGAAAAGCCTACTGCAGATGCGGGGCAGGCGGCGACGAAGTCTGGCGAGGCCAAGAAGAAAAAACGCAGTCCTGTGCTGCCGATTCTCGTTCTTGCCCTTCTGGGCGCTGGAGGATGGTATGGCTATAACTGGTGGACGGACGGACGGTTCCTGATCTCGACGGACGATGCCTACGTCGAAGCGGATATTGCCGTGATTTCGCCGAAGGTCTCCGGATACGTCCAGAAGGTCAATGTTATCGAGAACCAGGCAGTGAAGGCTGGCGAGCCGTTGGTAACATTGGATCAGGGCGATTACCTGCTTGCCGTGGGAAAGGCGCAGGCAAACGTTGAAAGCGCGCTCCTTGCCGTCAGCCGCATCGATGCCCAGATCACCGGCGGAGAGGCGAGCCTTCTCCAGGCGCAGGCGCAATTGGGTGCGCTTCAGGCGACGGTCCGCGGCGCCGAAATAACCCAGAAGCGCGCCGCAGAACTGGCATCCAAAAATGTCGGGACGACGGCTGAGCTCGATAATGCGCAGATCGCGCTTGAACAGGCGCAGGCAAACTTCAAGGCAGGGCAGGCGGCTGTCACCTCGGCACAGGCCAATATCGAGCTGCTGAAGGCGCAGCGCAATGAAGCGACCAATACGGTCAAGCTTCAGCAGCTGGCGGTTGATCAGGCGAAGCGCGATCTGGATTTCACAGTTCTGAAAGCCCCCTATGATGGGACGGTCGGCAATCTGGCGGTTCAGACCGGCGATTTCGTGACAGCTGGCAAGCGTTTGGCGTCCTTGGTGCCGATGTCGGATCTCTACATCAGCGCCAACTTCAAGGAGACGCAGATCGGCCACATTGTGCCGGGTTCGAAGGTTCGCGTTCACGTCGATGCCTTCGATGACCAGCCGATCGAAGGAACGGTCGTTTCGCTGTCGCCCGCGTCGGGATCTGTATTTTCGTTGCTGCCGCCAGAAAATGCGACCGGTAACTTCACCAAGGTCGTGCAGCGTGTTCCGGTTCGCATCTCGGTTCCAAAAGACGTTCTTGACAGCGGACGTCTGCGTGCAGGCCTCAGCGTGATTGCCGATGTGGATATTCGCACCGCCCCAGGCGCAACCTCGCAGGCAAGCCGCTAAGCCCGCCTTCCCGATGCCCACGATTCACTCGCGGGCATCGCACACCGCTAATGTTTGCTGCAGTCTCAAGCCCGGCATGGGTCCGGACTGCGTGAAGGAGCTCCCATGGCCGCCATAACCGCGACTGCCGGCGCCATGCCCGCCGATCCTCCCATGGACCGCAGGAAGCTGATTGCTTTCTTCGCGATGGTTGTCGGCATGTTCATGTCCATTCTCGACATCCAGATCGTTTCGGCCTCGCTCTCCGAGATCCAGGCGGGTCTTTCTGCCGGTTCCGATGAGATTGCCTGGGTCCAGACATCCTATCTGATTGCGGAAGTCATCATGATTCCGCTGTCCGGAACGCTTGCGCGTATCCTGTCGACAAGGGTTCTGTTTACGGTCTGCGCCGGAGGCTTCACGCTCGCGTCGGTGCTGTGCGCGACGGCGACGAATATCGAGCAGATGATCATCTACCGCGCCTTGCAGGGCTTTATCGGCGGCGGCATGATCCCATCTGTCTTCGCCGCAGCCTTCACCATCTTCCCGCCGTCCAAGCGCTCCGTGGTGTCGCCCATTATCGGCCTGATCGCAACGCTTGCTCCAACCATTGGACCGACGGTAGGCGGCTATCTCAGCAATGCCTTTTCGTGGCATTGGCTGTTCCTGGTGAATATCGTACCCGGCATCTTTGTGACGCTGCTTGCCTGGAGCTTCATCGATTTCGACAAACCAGAGCATTCGCTGATGAAGCGCTTCGACTGGTGGGGGCTGGCCTCCATGGCGCTGTTCCTCGGTTGCCTGGAATTTGTGTTGGAAGAGGGCAACAACAAGGATTGGTTCTCGGACGAGCATATCGTGATCAGTGCCGTTATCATGATAGTCGGCGCGGTCTTCTTTTTCTGGCGCGCCTTCACCGTGGAGTTTCCGGTGGTGGATCTTAAGGCGTTTGCCAACAGGAACTTCGCCTTCGGCTCACTCTTCTCCTTCATCATGGGCGTCGGCCTTTATGGCCTGACCTACATCTACCCACTCTATCTGGCGCGTATTCGCGGATATGATGCGCTGATGATCGGGGAAACCATGTTCGTGTCGGGTCTTGCCATGTTCCTGACGGCGCCGATTGCGGGCAGGCTTTCGGTCAAGATGGATCCGCGGGCGATGATGGGTATCGGCTTCTTCGGCTTTGCCTGCGGCACCTATCTCATGACAGGACTGACGGCGGACTGGGATTTCTATGAGCTTTTGCTGCCTCAGATCCTGCGCGGCTGCTCGCTGATGCTCTGCATGGTGCCGATCAACAACGTTGCACTGGGCACGCTGCCGCCGCAACGCATCCAGAACGCGTCGGGCCTCTATAATCTCACTCGTAACCTGGGTGGAGCGGTGGGTCTTGCGATCATCAACACCATGCTGACCCAGCGCTCCGACGCTCACTATGCCCGTCTGTCCGAGCATGTGAACTTCGGCAATCCGGCGGCGCTGGAGTGGATGAACAATGTGGCCGGCAACTTCAATTCCTATGGCATGGACGGCACCACCGCCGCGCTCAAGAAGCTTTCCGGCATGGTCAGCCAACAGGCGACTATCATGTCCTTCATCGACGTCTTCATGGGCCTGACCATTCTGTTCGGTAGCCTGATCCTGCTCGTATCGATGATCTCCCGTCCCAAGGCCGCACCGCCTCCAGATGCGGCCCACTGACCTCCGGACCCTACCGGATCGTCAGCACCGGGGCTGCCGTCGTCCCTGGCGGCAGCCCCGTTTCGTTTTCCCTCACGAGCGCTCACGCTAAAAAAGCATGAGCTTCCCAAATTTCTGATTTACGTACCTCAAATCCTCCGCTATCTGTTTTTGCGGAGGAAACATGAAGCCAACAGTTCACGACATCGCTGCGCGTGCGGGGGTCAGCCTTGCGACCGTTGACCGTGTTTTGAACGGTCGGCCGGGTGTTCGCGCGCCCACCCGTGAGAAGGTTGAGGCGGCGGTTGCCGAGCTTGGCTTCGTTCGCGATGTCGCGGCTGCAAACCTTGCCAAAAGCCGGGTCTACACGTTTGCTTTCATCATTCCTGCCAATGACAATTCCTTCATGATGGGCCTGCGTGCCGAACTGGAAGCGGTTCGTCGCTGGGCAGCGCAGGACCGTATCTCCATTCAGCTGATCGATGTGCCCGCCTTTGATGCCGATGCTCTGGCTTCGGCCCTTGATGCCGTTCGCGAGGAGCAGATGGATGGCGTTGCTTTCGTGGCGATCGATCACGCCTTGGTGCGTGAGGCGCTTGAGAGGCTGACCGAGAGCGGACTGGCAGCCGTAACGCTTGTTTCCGATCTCACGAATTCTGCCCGCGCCCATTATGCGGGCATTGACAATCTGGCGGCAGGGCGCACTGCGGCGACGCTGCTGGGACGTTTTCTCGGGCGTGGTGATAGCCCGATCCTGCCTGTCGCAGGCTCATTGCAGGTGCAGGATCACCGTGAGCGTCTGGAAGGCTTTCAGTCCGTACTCCAGGAGCAGTTTCCCGAGCGTGTTCTCTTGCCAGTGGTGGAAGGCGGCGATGATCCGGTCCGTGTCGAGGCGCTCGTTGCGCAGGCAGCGGCCGATCAACCGGATCTTGCAGGTATCTACAGTTTCGGTGCCGGTAATCGCGGTTTGATCCGGGCGCTGGCAGCCTTCCCGCAAGGGCGGCGCCCTGTCACCATCGCTCATGAACTGACCTCCGTTACGCGCGCGGCCCTGCTGGCTGGCCATATCGATGCGGTGCTCAACCAGGATGCCGGTCACGAGGTTCGCAGCGCCATTCGAGTGCTGAAGGCAAAGGCGGATGGTGCTGGCGTCGTCATCGCCCAGGAACGCATTCGCATCGACATTTTCTTGAAGGAAAATCTGCCGTGATGGCAGAAGGGAAGGGCTCACCATGTTTCTTGGTCTAGATCTCGGCACCTCCGGTGTAAAAGCCATGCTGATCGATGCCGATCAGACGGTGGTTGCATCGGCCAACGCATCGCTTGATGTCTCACGTCTTCACCCCGGCTGGTCCGAGCAGGACCCTTCGCACTGGATTAGCGCGACGAAGGAAGCGGTTGGCAGCTTGAAGACAAGCCATGGGAAGGCTTTGAGCGCGGTGAAGGGCATCGGCCTTTCCGGCCACATGCATGGCGCAACCCTGATCGGCACTGACGATCAGGTTCTTCGTCCCTGCATTTTGTGGAACGATACCCGTTCCTACGCCGAGGCGGCCAAACTGGATGCGGATCCGCGTTTTCGGGCGCTAACCGGAAACATTGTGTTTCCGGGCTTTACAGCTCCCAAACTTGCCTGGGTGAAGAACAACGAGCCGGAGATTTTCGCAAAAGTGGCGAAGGTTCTTCTGCCGAAGGATTATCTGCGTCTGTGGCTGACTGGTGAGCACATTTCCGAAATGTCGGATTCGGCTGGAACGAGCTGGTTCGATACCGGGAAACGTAGCTGGTCCTCCGAGCTTCTGGCTGCGACCGATCTATCTGAGGAGCAGATGCCGTCTCTCGTGGAAGGTACGCAAGCTGGCGGTACGCTTCGCAGCGAGCTTGTCTCCGAATGGGGCCTGGCTCAGGGCGTCGTCGTCGCGGGCGGAGCGGGGGACAATGCGGCCTCTGCCTGCGGCATGGGAACCGTATCCGAAGGGCAGGCTTTCGTTTCACTCGGCACGTCCGGCGTGCTGTTTGCCGCCAACGGTAGCTATTTGCCAAAACCTGAAAGCGCCGTGCATGCCTTCTGCCACGCCTTGCCAAACACGTGGCACCAGATGGGTGTGATCCTGTCGGCGACCGATGCGCTGAACTGGCACTCGCATGTCACCGGCAAGACGCCGGGTGAGCTTTCCGCAGAGCTGGGCGATGCGCTTCAGGCACCAACAGGCGTGACCTTCCTGCCATATCTTTCAGGCGAGCGGACACCGCACAACGATGCGAAGATCCGCGGTGCATTCATCGGCCTCGGCCATGAAACCTCGCGTGCTGCCTTGACGCAAGCGGTGATGGAGGGCGTTACCTTCGCGATCCGTGACAGTCTCGAGGCGCTCAAATCGGCGGGAACAAGCATTCAGCGCGTCACGGCCATCGGTGGCGGTTCGCGTTCGCGCTATTGGCTTGCCTCCATCGCGACGGCCTTGGGCATGCCGGTCGACATTCCGGCGGACGGTGACTTTGGTGCAGCCTTCGGGGCGGCTCGTCTCGGCCTGATCGCTGCGACTGGTGCCGACCCTCTGGCTGTTTGTACGGCGCCGCAAACGGCAGAGACGGTCGAGCCGGTGAGCACGCTCTCTCAAGGTTATGAAGAGGCCTATGGCCGCTACCGCGCGCTCTATCCGGCCATCAAATCCACAATGAACTAATACGGATCCAAAAAGGAAACACCCATGAGCACCGGCTTTTTCGGCAATATCCAGAAGATCAAATATGAAGGCGCGGAAAGCACCAACCCGCTCGCCTTCCACCATTACAATCCGGACGAGGTGGTTCTCGGCAAGCGGATGGAAGATCATCTGCGCTTTGCCGTTGCCTACTGGCATACATTCGTCTGGCCGGGTACGGATCCGTTCGGCGGCAATACGTTCGAGCGTCCCTGGTTCAAGGATACGATGGACGCCGCCAAGCTGAAGGCCGACGTGGCGTTCGAATTCTTCCAGCTGCTGGGTACGCCATACTACTGCTTTCATGATGCGGATGTGCGCCCGGAAGGCAACAGCTTTGCCGAGAATACCAAGAACCTGAACGAGATCGTCGATTATTTTGCCGAAAAGCAGGCAGCGACCGGCGTCAAGCTGCTCTGGGGTACGGCAAACCTCTTCTCGCATCGGCGTTACATGTCCGGTGCTGCCACCAATCCGGATCCGGATGTATTTGCCTTTGCCGCGGCAACGGTCAAAACCTGCATCGACGCCACGCAGAAGCTCGGCGGCGAGAACTATGTTCTCTGGGGCGGGCGCGAAGGCTATGAGACGCTGCTCAACACGGATCTCAAGAAGGAAATGGACCAGATGGGCCGCTTCCTGAATCTCGTGGTCGAATACAAGCACAAGATCGGCTTCAAGGGCGCGATCCTGATCGAGCCGAAGCCGCAGGAGCCTTCAAAGCACCAGTATGATTACGATGTGGCGACAGTCTACGGCTTCCTGAAGAACTACGGTCTTGAGAAGGAAGTAAAGGTCAATATCGAGCAGGGCCATGCGATCCTGGCCGGTCACTCCTTCGAGCACGAACTGGCGCTTGCCAATGCGCTTGGCATCTTCGGCTCCATCGACATGAACCGCAATGATTACCAGTCCGGCTGGGATACAGACCAGTTCCCGAACAATGTGCCGGAAATGGCGCTGGCCTATTATCAGGTTCTCTCCGGCGGCGGCTTCACGACCGGCGGCACGAACTTCGATGCCAAGCTGCGCCGCCAGTCTCTCGACGCGGAAGATCTGTTGATCGGCCATATCGGCGGCATGGATTGCTGCGCACGCGGCCTCAAGGCCGCTGCCAGGATGATCGAGGACAAGGCCCTGTCCGGTCCGCTCAACTCCCGCTACGCTGGTTGGGACAAGGCTGAAAATCAAGCCATGTTGAGGGGCGAGCAAAGCCTTGAAGCGATTGCCGCCCGCGTGGAAAGCCAGAACGTGAACCCGCAGCCCAAGTCCGGCAAGCAGGAACTTCTGGAAAACGTGGTCAATCGCTACGTCTGATCAGGCATCATGGGAGATCATCCGCAAGGATGATCTCTCTTCGCGTATCAGCGGGGCATATAGGCGCGGCTGGAGACGGAGATCGTATTGCCATTCGGATCAGTGGTTCGAGCATAACGATAGCCTTCAGCCTGGACCACTGGCGAGAAGGCGAGCCCGCGCTCCGTTGCGCGTGTCACGAAATCATCGACGTCAACGACATCGAATACAAGCTCCAGAATTGATTGCCCATGCGTCAGCCCCTCACTGGCTTTCTGGATCAGGAGAACCGTTCCGCCTTCGACCGGAGTGAGTTCGGTCATGGCTTCGCCGAGGACCGAGCGTGCCCGGAATCCGAAATGGTGCGCATAAAAGGCGACCATGGCGTCCACATCATGCGCGTAGAGAATAATCCTTCCAATGCCGGCTGCATTCATCCTGTGATTAACCGCCTTGATATCTCGCAATTCGAAAGAGCTGATGGATAAGTTAGAGAATTCTAACGGGTAAGCGTGAGATCAATCGACTGAGCTGTCATCTACACTCTATGGTTTTGTCAGGCAAGTTTCATGTTTTTCGCAAGCACACTTTACGGAGCGTTCTGGACAAACGTTCGGCTAAATTATGGATTGTGCCGAAAATGTACAGTTCTGGATGCCGATCGGAGATGGGGTGAGTCTGGAAAGCCTGAATTGCATGGACACAATACAGTTACCCACATTTCTGACCATCTATCGTAATTTTTGGCGCGACAATGGCATGTTCTCATATTGGTACGGCTGTACCAGGTCAGAGCGTCGACGGGGAGCAATATGGACGCAGGTCCTGATCGGCTTTATGAAAAAGGCTAGAATTAGTATTCTCTTATATCTGTGGTTGTCATTCGCGTAAGACTCGGATAGCCGTCACTGTAACGTTTCAGTTTAATCTCAGGGAGGAGTTAGCATGAAAACGATCAAGGGGCCTGCGATTTTTCTCGGCCAGTTTGCCGGAGATGCGGCACCGTTCAATTCGTGGGACGGAATCACCAAATGGGCGGCGGACAAGGGGTATGCGGGTGTTCAGGTTCCAAGCTGGGCGGGTCAGTTGATCGATCTCAGGAAGGCGTCCGAATCCAAGGATTACTGTGACGAGTTTTCGGGCGTCGCACGAGAGAATGGCATTGAGGTCACGGAGCTTTCCACCCACCTCCAGGGTCAGTTGATTGCCGTGCATCCCGCTTATGATGAGGCTTTCGATGGGTTTGCAGCGCCAGAGGTTCGTGGCAATCCGAAGGCGAGGCAGGAGTGGGCGGTAGAGCAGGTCAAGATGGCGTTGAAGGCCTCGCGTCACCTGGGCCTCAAGGCGCACGCGACCTTTTCCGGAGCGCTGGCCTGGCCGTTCATCTACCCTTGGCCACAGCGTCCGGCAGGTCTCGTTGAAACGGCATTCGATGAGCTTGCGCGCCGCTGGAAGCCTATTCTTGATTTCGCCGATGAGCAGGGTGTGGATGTTTGTTACGAAATTCATCCCGGCGAAGACCTGCATGACGGTGTGACCTTCGAGATGTTTCTGGAGCGTGTCGGCAATCATGTTCGCGCCAACATGCTCTATGATCCGTCGCACTATGTATTGCAGTGCCTCGACTATCTCGACAACATCGACATCTACAAAGACCGGATCAAGATGTTCCACGTCAAGGATGCGGAGTTCAACCCGACCGGACGCCAGGGCGTTTACGGCGGTTATCAGGGCTGGGTCGAGCGGGCCGGTCGTTTCCGCTCTCTCGGCGACGGACAGGTGGATTTCGGCGCCGTCTTCTCCAAGCTCACGGCCAATGACTTCGATGGTTGGGCAGTCGTTGAGTGGGAGTGCGCACTCAAAAACTCTGAAGACGGAGCGCGGGAAGGCGCCGAATTCGTCAAGGCTCATATCATCAAGGTCACGGACAAGGCGTTCGATGACTTTGCCTCCGGCGGAACTGATGATGCGGCAAACCGACGGATGCTGGGTCTGTAAGCAAGGGCGGCAAGGAGAAACTTCATGACTATCGAAGCGAGCAAATCCGACGCAGTGTCTGCAAAAATCCGTCTCGGCATGGTCGGTGGCGGGCAGGGCGCCTTTATCGGTGCAGTGCATCGCATGGCCGCACGTCTGGACGACCACTATGATCTTGTGGCGGGAGCATTGTCTTCCACGCCAGACAAATCGAAAGCATCGGGCGCTGCTCTGGGGCTTGATCCCGATCGCTGCTACGGGTCGTTCGAAGAAATGGCCGACAAGGAAGCGGCAAGACCGGACGGGATCGAAGCGGTATCCATCGTCACGCCGAACCACGTGCATTTCGCCGCGGCCAAGGCTTTTCTGGAGCGGGGCATCCACGTCATTTGCGACAAGCCGCTCACGTCCAATCTGGATGATGCCCGCAAACTTAAGGAGGCCGCGGACAAGGCAAGTGCTCTCTTCATCCTGACGCACAACTACACCGGCTATCCCATGGTGCGCCATGCGCGCGAACTGGTGCAAACGGGTGCGCTTGGTGATCTGAGGCTCGTCCAGATGGAATATCCGCAGGACTGGCTGGCAGAACCGGTGGAACAGACCGGTGCAAAACAGGCGGTCTGGCGCACGGATCCGGCGCAGTCCGGTGTTGGTGGCTCGACCGGCGATATCGGCACGCATGCCTATAATCTCGGCTCGTTCATTTCAGGCCTCGAACTGGAGGAACTCGCCGCTGATGTGCACACCTTCGTGGAAGGGCGGCGGCTGGATGACAATGCGCATGTGATGATGCGCTTCAAGGGTGGTGCAAAGGGGCTTCTTTGGTGCAGCCAGGTCGCGACGGGTAATGAGAACGGCCTGAAGGTTCGCATCTACGGCACCAAGGCTGGTATCGAATGGACGCAAGCCGACCCGAACTATCTCTGGTTCACGAAACTCGGCGAGCCGAAGCAGTTGATCACCCGTGGCGGTGCGGGTGCCGGTGCCGCGGCCTCACGCGTGACCCGTATTCCGGGCGGCCATCCAGAAGGCTATCTGGAAGCTTTCGCTACAATCTATTCGGAAGCGGCAGCCGCCATTCAGGCAGCGCGCTCCGGGGCTGCGGTTGACCCTGCCGTGGTTTATCCCACCGTCGATGATGGTGTGAAGGGTGTAGCCTTCGTAACCGCATGCATCGAAAGCTCAAGAAAGAACGGTGCCTGGGTTAAGGTGTAGAATAGGGCTGGATCTTCCCATTTACCATTCTGATGAAGATCTTGGCTCACGGCACAGGATCTTCACGCCTTTCCGCTGATCGTCTACACAGACAGAGACAATGATTGCGTAGGCCATCTGCCCGAAACTGAGGACAATGCGATGATCGACCCGAAAACCCTTGCGGCCCGTTTCCCGGGCGATTTTCTGTTTGGCGTTGCAACGGCTGCCTTTCAGATCGAGGGGGCGACAAAGGCGGATGGGCGCAAGGCGTCGATCTGGGATGCGTTTTCCAACATGCCGGGCCGCGTCTATGAAGGGCACAATGGCGATGTTGCCTGCGATCATTACAATCGGCTTGAGGAAGATCTCGATCTCATCAAGGAAATGGGCGTCTCGGGATACCGGTTCTCCATTGCCTGGCCTCGGATCATTCCCGATGGCGTCGGCCGCATCAACGAGAAGGGGCTCGATTTCTACGACCGCCTGGTCGATGGCTGCAAGGCGCGTGGCATCAAGACCTTCGCAACGCTCTACCATTGGGATTTGCCGCTGGCCCTGATGGGCGATGGAGGCTGGACGGCACGCTCCACAGCGCACGCGTTTCAACGCTACGCCAAGGTTGTCATGGCACGGCTGGGTGACCGGCTCGATGCGGTGGCGACGTTCAATGAGCCTTGGTGCTCCGTCTGGCTCAGTCACCTCTATGGCGTTCATGCACCCGGCGAACGCAACATGGATGCAGCCCTTCATGCCCTGCATTACACGAACCTGGCGCATGGGCTGGCGGTGGAATCGATCCGCCATGTCTCTCCAAATGTACCGCTGGGGCTGGTCCTGAATGCCCATGCGGTTGTTGCGGGCTCCGGGAGCGAAGCAGATGGCCAAGCAGCAGAGCGCGCCTTCCAGTTTCACAACGGTGTCTTTTTCGATCCCGTCTTCAAGGGTGAGTATCCAGCCGATTTCATGCAGGCGCTGGGGCATCGCATGCCGGTGATCGAAGAGGGGGATCTGGCGGTCATCAGTCAGAAGCTCGACTGGTGGGGTCTGAACTATTACACCCCCATGCGCGTGTCAGACGATCCGGCGGAAGGTGCAGAGTTTCCAGCGACAAAGCCCGCTCCTTTCGTCAACGAGGCCAAGACGGATATCGGTTGGGAGATATACCCATCAGCCATGGGAGACATGGTTACCCAGCTTTACCATCGCTACGATCTACCAGAAATGTACATCACCGAGAACGGCGCCTGTGACAACACGGATGTGGTCGAGGGCGCGATAGATGACAAGATGCGCCTCAATTACTACAGCGAACATCTCACCGTTGCCGCTGATCTCGTTCAGGCCGGCATTCCGCTCCGCGGTTACTTCGCCTGGAGCCTGATGGATAATTTCGAATGGGCGGAGGGCTATCGTATGCGCTTCGGTCTGGTTCATGTCGATTATGACACACAGGTTCGGACGATCAAGAAGAGCGGATACTGGTATCAAGCTCTTGCGGCTCAGTTTCCAAGGGGAAATCAGATTAAATCTGATATGTAATTATTTTTATTTTACTTAATCAAGTTATGAAATGATCCTGACAAACAGGAGGTTTCTTCATGTCGGCTCAATGCGCAGGCTGCCGCGACGGCCAGGGACTGGACTTCGATATTTCCATGGCTTTTCAGCCGATCGTCAACACGCGCACCGGGCAACCCTTCGCTTACGAGGCGCTTGTGCGCGGTGTGGATGGCGCGGGGGCAGGAAGCGTGCTTTCGCGCGTGGACGACAAGACGCGTTATGCCTTCGATCAGAAATGCCGGGTCACCGCCATTCGGCTGGCTGCCAAGCTTTATGACCCGCGGTCTTCGGAAATGCTGTCGATCAACTTCATGCCGAATGCCGTCTATGAGCCGCGTGCATGCATACGCATGACGCTTGAGACGGCAGAACAGTGCCAATTCCCACGAGAGCGGATCATTTTCGAATTCTGTGAGAACGAGCGTGTTGACCCGGATCATCTTCTCAAGATCCTGAAGGCCTATCGCAGCATGGGTTTCAAGACGGCGATCGACGATTTTGGTGCCGGCTATTCCGGGCTCAATCTTCTGGCGCAGTTCCAGCCCGATCTCGTCAAGCTTGATATGGAACTGATCCGCAATATCGATAATGATCAAGCCAAGCGGAAGGTTGTTCGTCATACCTTGGCCATGCTCGCCGATCTGGGCATCGAACCGATCTGCGAGGGCGTGGAGACTGCAGGAGAGTTGCAGGTTCTGCAGGATTTCGGGGTATCCTTGATACAGGGTTATGTGCTGGCCAAGCCGGCATTCGAGCGGTTCGAGCGCAACTTCAATCTGGCAGCGTGATACCGACTGTCATCGCGAGGTGTGGCTGGCACCATTTGGCGCTTTAAGGGCTCCCACGGAATGGATGATCGTGACCCGATTGACGTCATACCATTCAGACGCTCGGTTCAGTTCAATTTTCACCAAAGTCCGCGATCAACTTTAACCAAAATAGAACGCTTAACGTTCACAGTCTCGGGGTGTATCAGGGCGTATAAATGCGGTTTGTCTCATCCCAGTTCAAGCATTCCGCAGCGAAGGTCGATCGACGATCGGCGGTTCGCTCGATGTTGCTTATTTTTGGCGCTGTGATGATCTGCGTTTCTTCTATGGTCTTTACAGCCCTGGATCGCGTGGCCCACTATGCCAACCAGCTTGATGAGGATCGTTCGCGCGAGGCGGTGACCGGCGCTGTTCGCACCTTCCGGGATCAGCTCGCCGCGACCTTGCACGATTATGCTGCCTGGGATGATGCCGTGCAGTTCGCTTATATCCAGCCGGATCTGGATTGGCTCAAGCGCAACTTCGGTGACATGAGCTTCAACAGCGAGCTCTTCGATGCAGCAATCATTCTTGATCATCAGGGTAATGCGCTGACGGCCCATGCCAATGGCGAGGACATCAAGCCCGAACTTGACGCGTACATGACTGTAGACGTGCGCACACTGTTCGACAGGGTAAGGTCAACGCGTCAGGCCGACTATCCGGAAGCAACTGGCTTTGCCCGGACAAAGACCGGTATTGCGGCGATGGCTGTCGGCCTGATTCGCAAGAAATCCGGTGAGCGTGTCGGTCTGCTGGAAGAGAGCCGCTATGTCGTCTTCCTGCGCCACCTGACAGATACGACGGTCACGCGCCTTTCGCAGGCCTATGTGCTTCCTGGTCTTGCGCTGGAACGTGGAAGCGACCAGAGTTCCCATCGCGTCGAACTTTTCAATCCTCAAGGCGAGCATCTGGCAGCATTATCCTGGGTTCCGCGCTATCCCGGAGATGCCAGTCTTGCGCAGGTCCGGCCGCTCGTGTGGTGCGCCGTCCTGATGATCGCCATCTACATGGCGCTTCTTTTTGTCAGCGGAAGTCAAGCGCTGAAACGGCTGAGTGAGGACGAGGCCGCCGCCGTGCGTCTTTCACTGACCGATCGCCTCAGCGGCCTTGCCAATCGCGCCGGCCTTTTCAGCGATCTGCAGCAGCTTGTGGTCCATGCCCAGCATGAAAACCATGATGTCGCGCTTCTCTATCTCGATCTGGACGGCTTCAAGGAAGTCAACGACGCCTATGGACACGCAACCGGTGATCTTCTGATCAGGTGCGTTTCTGCCGGCCTCAAAGTGCTTTGCCAGGAAAGAACGGTTCTCGCCCGCGTTGGCGGAGATGAGTTTGCCCTAGCATTTTCCGGTTTTGACGTCCACAAGAAGGCTTCTGAGCTTTCAGAGCGTATTCTTGAGTTTCTCAGTGAGCCGTTGGTGATTGGCGAGCGTGTCGCCGTCATCGGGTGCAGCATCGGGCTTTCCGTGTCCCGAAAGGGACTCGTTGCCAGCGAGGAACTTATTCGTCGAGCAGACATGGCCATGTATCGCTCGAAGGAAGACGGCCGCGGTCGCTGGACGCTCTATGATCCGTCGATGGACGATGAGCGGGAAATGCGCAACCAGCTGGAACTGGACCTGCGCGCGGCGATCGAACGGCAGGAGATTGGCGTTGCCTATCAACCCGTCGTGCGGTCCAACAATGGCCGGATCGCCGGTGTGGAGGCGTTGGCCCGCTGGACGCGTGAAGGGCATGGACCTGTTTCGCCGGATGTCTTTATCCCGATTGCCGAAAGCACTGGGCTGATCGATCTCCTGGGAATGTGCGTCTTGAGATCGGCCTGTTTCGAACTGCGCCAATGGCCAGAACTCACGCTTTCGGTCAACGTATCACCCGGCCAGTTCCGTGATCCTGCCTTTGTCGGCCGGGTGGAAGAGATCCTGCAAGAGGCGGATATCGAACCAAGGCGGCTCACTCTGGAACTGACCGAAACCTATTTCATCCAGAACCCGGCCCGTGCCCGCCAGACGCTTGAAATGCTGCGCGGCATGGGGATTCGCGTGGCGCTGGACGATTTCGGGGCGGGCTTTTCGAGCGTGGGTTATCTTCGCCAGTTCGGCTTCGACCGGGTCAAGATCGACAAGACACTCGTTCAGGATATTACCGAAAACCAGCGCTCTGCCGAACTGCTTCATGCAACGGTCGCGCTGGCGCGCGCGCTGGATATGCCAGTGACGGCAGAGGGCGTGGAGACGGGTGCACAAGCGGATGCGCTCAGGCTTGCGGGTTGCGAACTGTTGCAGGGTTATCTGTTTGGAAGACCAAGCCCCGCAGAGGAGATTACGCGCATCGTCCGCCAGACTTATGACACTCCTCCGAGGCTGCGAGCTGCCGAATAGGGTTCGGTTCTACCGGTTCAGCTTCCGAGATGCTTTTCGCCGCGCTTTTTGGCCAGTGCGATCTGCTTCTGCCGTTGACGGTAGCGGTCACGATCGGCTTCCGTGCGCGTATCGTAGCAATTTGGGCAGCAGACGCCCTCCTCGAACAGTGGTGAGGCGCGGTGCTCGGGCGTCAATGGCTCGCGGCAGGCATGGCAGAGCTTGTGATTGCCTTCCTTCAGGCCGTGTGTCACGGAGACACGTTCATCGAAGACGAAGCAGGCGCCCTCCCAGAGGCTTTCTTCTTCCGGCACTTCTTCCAGATATTTCAGGATGCCGCCCTTGAGGTGATAAACCTCATCGAAGCCTTGCTCCTTCATGAAGGCTGTTGCCTTCTCGCAGCGAATGCCACCGGTGCAATACATGGCGATCTTCGGCTTGTTATGCAGGCCGGAATTGTTGCGGACCCAATCGGGAAACTCGCGGAAGGTCTTTGTCTGTGGATCGACCGCACCCTTGAAAATGCCGATTGCCGTTTCGTAATCGTTGCGTGTATCGATCAGGATCGTCTCCGGATCGGAGATGAGCGCATTCCAGTCCTTCGGATCGACATAGGTTCCAACGATCCGGTTGGGGTCGATATCCTCGACGCCCATCGTCACGATTTCCTTCTTCAACCGCACCTTCATGCGCAGGAACGGCATCTTGGATGCACGGCTTTCCTTGTGCTCGAGATTCGCAAATTCAGGCCGGGCGCGGATGAACGAGAGTACGCTTGCAATGGCCGCATCAGTTCCGGCAATGGTGCCGTTGATGCCTTCGCGCGCCAGCAACAGGGTGCCTTTCACGCCGGTTTCATCACACAGGTTCTGCAGCGGCTCGCGGAAATCCGCGAAGCCTTCGAAGCGGGCGAAATGATAGAGCGCTGCAACGAGGAACAAGCCCGGTTCCGCGCCTGCGGAGGTGTTTGTGATGTCGGTCATGACTGGCGAAATAATCCCTTGGAGCCCGCAAATCAACGGAATTCCGAGGTTCAACCTCACTTTGACTTTCATCAAGCCCTGAAGCGTCAACGAAAATGGCCCTCGCAGGAAGGACCATCGTTCTGTTTGTTTCGCTACGCGGCGTAACGGTTTCTGATGCCTGTACCGGGGTTTTCCAGGCTGAACTGCACGACGAGGTCTCTGAGACGTGCCGCTTCATGGGCAAGGGCGGTGGATGCGGCGCTCGTTTCCTCCACCATGGCCGCATTTTGCTGCGTGCTCTGGTCCATGTGATTGACGGCTGTATTGATCTCCGCCAGTCCGGTGGACTGCTCGCGCGCTGATGTGGCGATTGCGCCGACATGCTCGTTGATGGAGACGATCAACTGCCCAATGCTTGAGAGAGCAGCGCCCGTATCAGAAACGAGGCGCACGCCAGCCTCTACCTCGTTTGTCGAGTTTTGGATGAGAACCTTGATTTCGCGAGCGGCATTGGCCGAACGCTGGGCAAGTTCGCGCACTTCCTGTGCCACGACTGCAAAGCCCTTTCCGGCTTCGCCAGCGCGGGCCGCTTCAACACCGGCGTTCAGCGCCAGCAGGTTGGTCTGGAAGGCGATGTCGTCAATCACGCCAATGATGTTCGAGATCTGCGTTGCGGATGCTTCGATCCTGCTCATGGCTTCAACGGCCTGTGCGACGACTGCGCCAGAGCGCATGGCGTTCTGGTTCGCCTCGGTTGCGACGCGACGGGCATCTTCCGTGCGATGCAGGGAAGAAGACAGGTTTGCGGTGATTTCATCCAGCGCCGCCGCGGTTTGTTCAAGCGATGCCGCCTGCTGTTCGGTGCGGCGCGACAGATCATTGGTGTTGGATGCGATGTTCTGCGTGCCGGCATCAATGTTCATGGCAGATGACACCACGACAGAGAGTGTTTGTCTCAGCTGTGCCACGGCCTGATTGAAGTTTGTGCGAAGTTCTTCGTATTCCTGCGTCAAGCGTTCTTCGATCTGGACGGTGAGATCGCCGCGGGAAAGAGCGCTCAGGCCGAGCGCGAGAGCCTGATTGGCCTGTGCCATGGACTGCATGCGCTGCCTTTCCGCCTCGATCTTCAGGCGACGATCCTCTTCGGCCTGCGAGCGGTTCTGTTCGGCATCTTCCTGCAACTGTTTCGCCTGTTGGACGCTTTGCTTGAAATACTGAACCGCGCGGGACATTTCGCCGATCTCGTCGGCGCGGTGCTGATTGGGAACCTCCGTCTGGAGCGCGCCGGAGGACAGCTTTTTCATGACTGTCGAAAGCGCCAGCAGCGGATCGGTGATGCCCCGAAGCAGGAAGAAAAGTGCAATGGCAGAGCCGAGCAGGGTCAGGCCCGCAATGGCAGCCTGCCCGAGCAGCGAGGCCCAGATGCCCTGCATCACGGCGGTGGAATCGAAGGCCAGAACCATCTTGCCGATGGTCATTTCCTTTCCTTCTTCGGTGTGCTTCAACGGAACGACGGAGAAGTTCAGAGGGGAGTTCTCTGTAATGGCGCCCGGCGTGGCCGCATGGCTCGCTGCTGCTGCCACGGCTGCATTTTCTCCCGACGAGAAGAAGGTTTTGCCGGTCTCGTCCATCACCACGGCGGCGCGGAAATCAGCATCCGTCGTGGCCGGGTCAAAGGTTTCCTTCGCAAGGCCCTTGTCGAACTGCCACAGGGCGGTGGATGCGCCGGCTGTCGTCATCGAGGCTGTGAGGTTGACCTTGCGATCGAACATTTCTCGCTGTGCCTCGGCCTGCGACCAGACCGAATAACCGCTGAGCGCGATGGAGCCGATGGCGATCATAGCCAGAGAGGGCAGCATGACCTGCATGCGAACGGACTTGCTTTTGAACATGAGTCTAATTCCTGAACTGTATGAAAGACGAAAGATGCCCGCGGCACGGGATCAGGGCTTGAACCAGTAGCGCTCGTCCATGGCGAGGATGTCTTCCGGCAGGTTCGGATTCGGGATCTTGATGATGGTGCGGCTCTTCAGGTTTCCCTTGTCCAGCGCCAGCTTTATGTCCGGGTTCGACAGGAAGGTTTTCTGAAACGAACCGTCTTTCCAGGCGGCTTCGAGGCCGCGCATCAGATCGTCGCGCAGTTCCGGTCGGGCTTTCGAGACGTAAAAGATGGAGGCTGAGGGATATTGCAGGACGAGCGAGGTTTCGACTGAAAGATCGGGCAATTCTGCAACCTGCTTGGCCTGTTCGTTCAGGGCTTCGTTGACGCCTCTGGCGAAGTAATCGCCGCGCTTGCCGATTGTCATCCGGTAGAGGTTTTTCTGCGGTCCGGTGCGCACGGTCAGATCAGATTTCCGCAAAACGTCCACATCGGCCCAACCGGTGCCTTGCAGCGCTATGAAATTTTTCAGACCCTGCAGGTTGCGGACTGTACTGAACTCTGCCTGTCGCCTGGAATCAATCAGAAAGAGACGATAGCCGCCCAGACCCATGTCGACAGGGAAGGGTACCGAAAGAAGCTTTGACGATACGGCTTTCGATGCGTTGACCCAGGCGATGTCGATCTGGGCGCCGTTGGCAATGGCATCCACCATGCCGGCATTCGAACTATATCCCGCCGGCGACGGTTTCAATGCGTAGGATTTTCCAGATTTTTCAAGAGCTAGCTTCAAGACTTCGAAACCCAGCGTCTTTTCCTTGTTGCCGCTGGAATTGTAATAGATTGTGTCCGTTCCCGCAGCCTTTACAGGCTGTGCCACGGGCCCAAAAGCCGCAATCGTCAGGGTGGTAGCGCAGAATAGGCGGCGCGAAAGCAATGTCGAAATCCCCGTTGTTCCCCAGGGGGAGAGTGCGTCCACTCAATTAAAAAATCCTAAATCAGTAGGCGAAAAAGCACACCATAGCGCTACGAAATTGACTCTATGTCATCAATATCATGACCCTAGAATTGGGATAAGATGCGCTTCTTCAGTCGGATGCGTCGCTCCAGAGCGTTGCGATAATGCTGGCTTCGCGGGCAGGATCCTCGGCAAAGACATCGCTTGCACTGTCCAGCGCTTGTTCCCGCAGGGACTGCTGGCTGCGGATAATGGCGGCATAGAGATGTGCGAGGCTATCACTATCCGGCACGAGCGCCGGGTCTTCGTTGATCACCTGCAACAACACGCTGAGATCATGCTCGTGGCCAAGCAACGCGACGAGCGCTCGGGCTTCGCTTTCCTTTGCTTTCATGGCGGTTGGCCAAAGATCTCTCAGGATTGCCAGATGCATCCAGTAGATCTGGCCGGATTTGCGCAGTTCGTGGAAAGTGTCTTCGGCGCGCGTTTCGTGGCAGGCGGCAATTGAACGCTGCGCCTTGCGCAGTTGCTTTGCCCAAACTCGCTCCAGCCGACGGGCGGTTCTTGCCCTGCTCGCAGAGATATCAAGCTCGTCAAGCGCTGATATTGCATCGTTACAGGTTGCAACAGCATCTTCCAGCTTTCGCTCCAGGTCGTGCTCTTCCTCGCTTGCGATCCGGTCGCGGCGATCGCGCAAGCATGATTGAACCTCTGCCAGCGATCGAAGTTCGTCCGGTTGATCCGTCATCGACTGGAGATAATCGAGTGTCTCGACCAGCGCGGTCGCATCCCGCACCGCAGACAAGCCCTTCGCCATATCCCGGATACGCGCATTCTCCTGATTACGAAACTCTTTTGCGTCGGGTTCGATCAGCCAGTAGAGCGCGCGCACCCGTTTGAAGCGCTTGCGTGCGGCGTGAATAGCCTCATGAACGCCATGCTCGCGCTGTTGCAGCGTCTCGATTGCCGCGTTCAACTGAGAGCGCGTGACGCGGCGGAACTCTTGTGGAAAGGATCTAGAGGGCCTGATGCGAAACGCCATGGATCAACTCCGATGCCAGATCATTCGTAGCCAACATCATGTTCGAATAGCGCCGGTCTCCGGTTACTTCGTCACCAAGCCAGGAGGGACGCTCGAAATGGTCCTCTTCGCTTTCCAGTTCAACCTCCGCAACGACAAGACCGGAATAGAACCCCCCATAGACATCGATTTCGAAGGTCCTGCCTGCGACGGGGACGCGGTAACGAACCTTCTCGATCACGATTCCAATGGCTGACGAGGTCAGGTCTTCCGCATCCCGAACAGGGATTTCATACTCAAATTCATCGCGCACCATCGCGCTTTTCCCGACCTTGATGGTCAGTCGGGCTGACGTCCCGTCGATCAACCGGACACGGACATTGCGGTCCTCGTTCACGGTAATGTAGGCCTGCATCAGTTTGGCGCTCGATACCGCTCTGGTGCGCCATTCATCGGACCGAACCAGAAACTTTCGCTCGATTTCCTTGGCCATCGGCTTCCCTATTGCGTCTGTTGCGACAACCTATTGTAAACTCGGCGCGCAAACCAGAGAGAGAACGGAAAGCAGGCGGTTTTTCCGCTCGACACCTTGCCGCAGGGGCACTAAGGGTTTTTCAATCGTTTCAAAATCATCCTCCGGGAGGTCCATGATGAGCAGCAAAACCGAAAGCCTTCTGTCCATTCTCAAGCTACAGCCGGTCGTACCGGTTCTGATCGTGGACGATGTCGCATCGGCTGTTCCTCTTGCGCGGGCGCTCGTTGCAGGCGGTCTGCGCGCAATCGAGATCACGATGCGCACGCCCGCTGCTCTCGATGCTGTCAAGGCGGTCGCGGCGGAAGTCGAGGGCGCAAATGTCGGTGCCGGCACCATTCTGAATGGTCGGGATTTCGACGCCGCTGTGAAGGCGGGTTCGACCTTTATCGTCAGTCCGGGCGTGGCGCCGGGCGTCTTGTCTGCGGCAAAGGATAGTTCCGTGCCGCTCTTGCCGGGTGCTGCGACGGCCAGTGAAGTGATGACGCTTCGCGAGGCCGGTTATGATGTGCTGAAATTCTTCCCGGCGGAGCAGGCTGGTGGTTCCGCTTACCTCAAGGCTTTGTCCTCACCCTTGGCCGGAACGCTCTTCTGCCCGACGGGTGGCATCTCGCTGAAGAATGCTCGCGACTATCTCGGCCTTCCGAATGTGGTCTGCGTGGGTGGATCCTGGGTTGCTCCGAAGGAACTCGTATCGGCTGGCGATTGGGCCGGGATCACGAAACTGGCATCAGAGGCGGCCGCATTGAAGGGCTAAGCGCCTTTGTATTTCGCGTCGGGCTTCCTATCTCCTGCCTGAAGACCAATAGGGAGAAGATCAATGTTCGACGCGAAGAAGCTTCTGGATCAGTTCCTTGGCTCGCAAATTCCAGGCCTTTCCGGTTCGGTCAAGGGGCGTGCCGATCAAGTGGGCGGCTTTGCTCGCAACAATCCGTTGAAGGCAGGCGCTCTGGCTGCTGCCATATTGGGCACGAAGACGGGCCGAAAACTCGCCGGAAATGTCGCAACGCTTGGCGGCATCGCCGCAGTTGCTGGCCTCGGTTATCTTGCCTATCGCAATTACCAGTCAGGCAAGGCGCCGCAGTCCGGCCCGGTGGATCCGTCCGCGCTTCAGCCTCCAGCCGGTTCTCCCTTCAATTTCGAATCGCCTTCGCTGAGCAATGATTTTGCGCTGACGCTTCTGCGCGCAATGATTGCTGCCGCTAAGGCGGATGGCCATATCGATGCCTTCGAACGGCAGAAGATCATGGAGAAGGTCCATGAGGTCGATCTTGGCGCGGAAGCCGAAGCATTTCTCTCCAAGGAGCTTGCTGACCCGATCGATCTCGATGCGCTGGTGGCCGCTGGTCGAACCGAGGAGCAACGCGTCGAGATCTACACCGCCTCCCGTCTGGCAATCGATCCGGATACAAGGGCTGAGCGCGGCTATCTGGACCTTCTGGCTGGTCGGCTGAAACTGCCGGATCCGCTGATCGACCACATCGAGGCAACGGTGTCTTCGGCCAAGGTCAGCCTGTAATCGACGTCTCTCGCTCGGGATAAACTAGTGGTTCGATTCCGGCATTTGTATCCGTTCGCGGCACCCTCAAGAGCGAATGCCGGAATTTCGATAGCCACTAGCGGTGCGGCATGCAGCGCAGTTGTTTTTGCCGCCTGTCTCGCTTAAGCCTTGAGCCCGAGAGTGAGGGGAATAACACAATGCGCGATCTTGCGAATTTCAAGGGCTGCCCGGCGCCGGCACCTGTGCGCCTGGAAGGGCGCTATGTCATCGCCGAGCCGTACGAGCGGGCAGTTCACCGTATCACCCTATGGGATGCGCTTGGTGGCGAGGAGGGGATCAACGATCTCATTCGCTATTTCCCCAACAAGACATATCGGACGCCGGACGAGTTCGCAGACTGGATCGACGATATCAACAAGCGTCTCGGTTACGTGACCCTCGTCTTCCGCGACAAGGAAGATGGCGAAGTGGTTGGAATGGGAACGTTGATGCGTCCTGATCCCGCAAACGGTGTCATCGAGGTCGGTTCCATCGCGCATGGTGCGGGCATGACGCGCTCGCCGCTGTCGACGGAAGCGCATTATCTGCTGGCGCGGCATGTGTTCGAAGATCTCGGCTATCGGCGCTACGAATGGAAATGCCATAACGAGAACGAGCCGAGCAAGCGTACGGCTGTGCGCTACGGCTTCACCTTCGAAGGCGTTTTCCGTCAGCACATGATTTCGCGCGGGGCCAACCGCGATACGGCCTGGTTCTCGATGATCGATTCCGAGTGGCCGGTTTTGGCCAAAGCCTTCGAGGCATGGCTCGATCCATCCAATTTTGATGACCATGGTCACCAGAAGCGGCGGCTTGAAGAAATCCGGGCCGAACTTCAGGAAAAAGCAGCATGAGCGGGCAGGGCCAGAAATCGCCCGCTATTGCGGCAGCTGTCATCTTCTTCGGCTTTCTGCTGCTGTTCTTCGCGATGCCTGCCATCATGCTGTGGCTGGCGGACTTCTCACCGTGGCTTGCAGCTGCCTTCGGCACCGTGGCGGTCCTCTCGTTTTTCGCCATCTTCTGGCTGAGAGCACGGCATCAGCGCAAGCAGGACTGATCAAGCTTCGGTGGTTCAGCCACCCTGCACCATGCTGCCCTGAAGCGAAGCTGCAAGAAGGGTAGCGCCCACCAGAACGATGAACAGTGCGCCAAAAACTTCAATTCCATTGGAAACGAGGCGCGCGCCGCGCGACCTTGGTCCTGCAAGACGAACGGCAAGATCCTTCGCGCCAACGGCGATAATGGCCAGGATCGAGACGGTGATGGCGGTGCCGAGCGACATGGCAAGCACGGATAGCGCGCCCCCGAGATAAAGCCCGTTCAAAAGTGAAAAGCTCATGACGAGGATGGCGCCGGAGCAGGGACGAAGTCCGACTGCAATCATGGCCGACCATGCTTCATGCAGGCTGAAATCCTTGGATTTCAGCGCCGCCGGATCGGGAATGTGCAGCTCTCCGCAATCAGCACAGTATGTGCCGGGTGCCAGATCTGCGTGATCATGGCCCACTTCGATTGCCTGAAAATTCAGTCCGGTTGCGCCAGTGCCGGGAGTGGCATTGGCAAAAATTGGCAGCGAGGAATAGCGCGGGCGCAGTTCATACAGTTTTCGGCCAAGCAACCAGAGACCGAACAGCGTCACCATGCCGAAGCTTGCCAGCTCCATCGCCCAGGTAGCCTTGGTCATGGTAATGCCGGAGCCGCGCAGCAGCACATAAGCGACGACCACGAGACCGATCGCCGCCACGCCCTGGAGCAGGGCCGAGATCAGCGAGATCATGATGCCGCGCTTCAGCGCCGTCTCGTTCGCAATCATGTAGGAGGAGATCACAGCCTTGCCGTGGCCGGGGCCAGCGGCATGAAAAACACCATAGGCGAAAGAGAGACCGACCAGCGTTTTCAGCGCCCATGGGTCTTCCCGCATGGCCCTCAGCGAGCCGGTCAGCGCTCGATAGAAGCTCTGTTGCCAGGCATTGATCCAGCCGAGGAATGGACCGAGAAAGCCACCCGTGTTAAAGGACGGCTCTGCCGTTCCAACCCCCAGCGGCGATTGCGCGTGGGCGACCATGGCCGCGCCCAGGATGATGCAGCCCGCGATGACGATGGATCGCTTGCCTAGCATGTCACCTCCAGACGTGTTGCAAACAGTTTGGTCATGTCCGTACCTGATGGATCGTTGAAGAAGGCATCGGTCAGAGAGGCCTGGTTCTGGGAGATCACCTCATCCGGATTGGGGCGCACGACCTGCCGCTTGCAGGCTGCAAAGCGTTTTCCTTCCTGGACAAGATCTGCGTCGTTGGGAAAATCTATCGAGGTATACAGCGACGGATCGTAGATGCCGAAGGCCAGTCGGCCCTTGAGGTGAACCGGCTGCGATGGTTTGACGGCGAAGAAGGCAAGTACCTGCTGGTCCTGCACGCTGACATGGATGACATCCGGCTTCAGGACGGGAATGTTCTTTCCGTCCTGCGTGATTGTCGTGAAATAGTGAAAGTCCGCAAGCGAGGTGCGCATGGTCTCGCCAAGTTCGGCAAGTTCCGAATCATCCAGCTTGCCATTGGTGTTTTTATCGAAATCCAGCAGGACACTGGAGGAGAACAACTCGTCGAAACGCCACACATTGCGAACTTCGGTCAAGTCGCCCTTGTCGTTGGCCAGCACTTCCATGCGTGCTTCCACGAAAATGTGTGGATGCGCGTAGGCAGAGACCGGAGTTAAGCCCAACAGGGCGGCTGCAAGCCACCGTTTCCTGATCATGTCCGAATCCACGTTGCTGATGCCGCAAAGCTCTCTTCTGCAAATGGGACGGAATTTCGACTGTCGTCAATCCACCTTCGGTCTCAGGTCTTTCTCATGATGATTTGCGGAACCAGTTGTGAAGGAAATCGACGAAGCTTCTGACCTTGGCGGGCAGATAGCGGCGATGGGGATAGACGGCATAGATGCCGCGGTCGCGGAAGATGAAATCGTCGAGGACAGCGACGAGCTCGCCTGATTCGATGGCATTCTTGGCAATGAAATCAGGAATGAGCGCAATGCCTATTCCTGCCTTCGCAGCGCGCAATGTCGCTTGGGGACTGTTGACTTCGATTTGGCCGGAGACAGACACCGAGATCGTGCCCCCCTGCGGATCGCGGAAACGGAGGTGATTGTGCGTGCGGGTATTGGTGTCGATGATCACCGGCTTGCCGGAAAGATCCTGCGGATGATTGATTGGTCCGTGACGGACGAGATACTCGGCCGTTGCACAGGCGTAGATTCGGAAATCAGCCAGCTTGCGGGCAATCATCCCTGAATCTTCCAGGCGGGTTACGCGAATCGCAAGGTCGAACCCTTCCTCAATCAGATCCACGAATCGGTCCTCTGCCACGATCTCGAGAGAAACATCCGGGTGATGCTTGGCAAAATCGATAAGCGACTGGCCCACATCGGCGTCCACGAAGGTGCGGGGCACGGAAATGCGCAAGCGCCCTTTGAGATCGGCGTTCCCCTCCCGAACCAGATCAGATAGATTGTCGATCTCCTTCAGGATGTCGGAGGCACTGCGATAATAGGTATGGCCCGCTTCGGTCAGCGAAAACTGCCGCGTCGTACGGTTCAGAAGCAAAGCTCCCAGATCGTCCTCCAATTCGCGAACATATTTGGAAAGCAAGGCTTTCGAGCGTCCTGTGCGGCGGGCTGCTGCAGAAAAGCCTTCGGCTTCTACAACGTCGATAAATGCGCGCATGCGCGTCAGCGTGTCCACACTCTCGTCCCTTTCGTCATTCATCTTCTTCGTGGAGCGTTAATCGTTGTTGCGCAATGTAAAATCTGCGGCGAGGGTGAAAAAAACTCTTGATTATGACCGGGATTATTCATATCTCCGTGCTGCCCAAAGTCGCACGTGCCTGTGGGTGTCCGCCGACCCTCGAGTGGTGAGGAAAATCGGTAAGGTACCTGGAACTAACCCCTCCAGTCGCTATTCCGGCCAACCGGAAAATGCGAGGACATCTTGAAGCAACGACGGTGCGGGCCTTTCTAGTCTCTGCAGGCTTTCCATCAGCTTGCAATACTGAAGAGGCACACCATCATTGCCGGAAGTGCGGTTGGGATGATCCCCTCCAATCCATGGCAGACAAAGCCGGATCCATGCTCTTGGCAGGGCGTTGATCCAAACCCTGCGCAATAAGGCGCGATCGAAGCACCGGGTTTTTCCACCGGCCGGGCCTCGTTCACCTTATGGCGCGTCTTTGTCCTCCGGTTCGCCGGAGAAGCTCTATAGGGATCTGACCGATGACGACTGCACGTATTCTCGACTTCCTCCGCACCCGACGTCCGGAAGGCCCCTGCCTCGTTGTGGACCTCGATATCGTTCGCGACAACTACAAGGCGTTTCGTCACGCCCTGCCGGATAGCGCGATCTATTATGCAGTGAAGGCCAATCCCGAGCCTGAAATCCTGAAGCTGCTTGCTTCGCTGGGCTCCAACTTCGATTGCGCATCGGTTGCCGAAATCCAGATGGCGCTGGCCGCTGGTGCATCCTCGGAGCGCATTTCTTATGGCAACACCATCAAGAAAGAGCGCGATATCGCGCGCGCTTTCGAGCTGGGCGTTGGCCTTTTTGCTGTCGACAGCCACGAGGAAGTGGAAAAGGTTGCTCGTGCCGCTCCAGGTGCGCGCGTGTTCTGCCGCGTGCTGACGGATGGCGAAGGCGCCGAGTGGCCGCTGTCGCGCAAGTTCGGTTGCGTGCCCCAGATGGCTGTCGATGTTCTGGTCTATGCGCATCAGCTGGGTCTGGAATCCTACGGTGTTTCCTTCCATGTCGGTTCGCAGATGACGAAGGTCGATGCCTGGGATTCGGCTCTGGCCGATGCCAAGCGCGTGTTCGCACAGCTCGCCAAGCAGGGCATTTTCCTGCAGATGGTGAACATGGGCGGCGGCTTCCCGACCAAGTATCTGCGCGACATTCCGTCGGCGGAAGAATATGGTCAGGCAATCTTCGCTTCGCTGCGCAAGCACTTCGGCAATAACCTGCCGAAGACGATCATCGAGCCGGGTCGCGGCATGGTGGGCAATGCAGGCGTCATCAAGGCTGAAGTCGTGCTGGTGTCCAAGAAGTCCGACAATGACGAGCATCGCTGGGTGTTCCTCGACATCGGCAAGTTCGGCGGTCTGGCGGAAACCATGGATGAGGCGATCCGCTACCCGATCCGCACCGATCGCGACGGCGATGCCAAGGAGCCTTGCGTGCTGGCTGGACCGACCTGCGATTCGGCCGATGTGCTGTATGAGAAGAACATGTATCCGCTGCCGATCTCTCTGACGGTGGGCGATGAGGTTCTGATCGAGGGCACTGGCGCCTACACGACGACCTATTCGGCGGTTGCCTTCAATGGCTTCGACCCGTTGAAGGCCTACGTCATCTGATCTGTTGGCTCCGGTATCGAACCGGAGCCGCATCTCACCATTCCCGATTGAGCCGTTTGAACGGTTTTAAGCTTCGGAGGCCAAGATGGCCGCTGTTCTTGACACTGTGCGCGCTTTGCTTGCGCCGAAATCCTATATCATTGCCGATGAGACACCGGCGGACGTTGTTGCCCGCGAGGCTTTGCTGGACCGTGCCATGGGGGCGGGCCGCCGCAAGAAGTCGTCCGAAAAGCTGCGCCGCGGGCGTGTTCCGGCGGAAGGGCTGGCTCTGGTTGCTCGTGACGGTCAAGGCCATGTAATTGGCACCGTTCGGCTGTGGAACGTGGAAGCCGGCGTCGGGCGAGATGGCGTGGCCGTCGATGCACTTCTGCTTGGTCCGCTGGCGGTCGATCCAGCCCATGAGGGCAAGGGAATCGGCGCAGCCCTGATGCGGGCGGCAATCGCCGAGGCCACAGGCCGCGGTCACGGTGCGATATTGCTGGTTGGCGATGCACCCTATTATGAGCGTTTCGGCTTCTTTGCGGATAAAGCCCAGCACCTCGTCATGCCCGGCCCCTTTGCTCGCGAACGGTTCCTCGCGCTCGAGCTGAAGCACGGATGGCTCGAGGGTGCTGCAGGAATGCTGACGGCGTCCGGACGCAAGCTTTCCCGTTCGTCGGTCCTGCGCCGCGCCGCCTGATTCAGCCTCAATCTACCTCCAGCGAAGCTCTCTCCTGTCCCTGCAGGAGGGAGTTTTCTTTTTTCTCCCGTTGGTACTGTTGCATTTTTGCAAAGCTCTCACAGGAGATGTGGCCAAATGATGTTCGATTTGACCATCGTCAATCGGTGTTGATACGGATCAACCACAGCAACGGCTGTCGGCTTTAGAAACTCTCCTCGACAGACAGGAAGACGTACCAAGGAGAGTATCATGATCAAGAACGGGCCAGCCATCGCCGCCATCATGGGTGCGGCTACGGTCCTTCTTTCGGACGCTGCCCAAGCGGCGGATTTGCGAGTATCGGATCCCGCACAGGCAGCGCAGGAGGCCGTTGCGGCTGCGCGCAGCCCCTGGCAGGTTCGCGTTCGTGCGCTGGGCGTCATCCCGAATGACAAGGGTTCCGTCAACGGCGTTGCCGGGTCGGATCTCCAGTACTCGAACTCGATCACACCTGAACTCGATATCTCCTATTACTTCACGGACAACCTCGCTGCCGAGCTTATCCTTGGCACGACGAGCTCGAAGATCGGCGGCGCGGGAACGCTCGCCGGTGTGAACGTGGGCAAGACCTGGATTCTGCCGCCAACGCTCACGCTTCAGTATCATTTCACCGAGCTCGGCGCTTTCAAGCCCTATGTGGGTGCAGGTATCAACTACACCTTCTTCTATAATGAATCCGAGAAGGGTGGCTTCAGCAACCTCAAGGTGGATCATCATGTTGGCGCGGCCTTGCAGGTCGGTTTCGACTACATGTTCAACGAACATTGGGGCGTGAACTTCGATGTGAAGAAGATCTTCCTCGAAACCGATTGGAGCGCCAATCATTCCACACTCGGTCGCCTCTCGGGTAAAGCCAAGCTGGATCCGTGGCTGGTGGGCGCCGGTGTGACCTACCGGTTCTGATATTCAAGCTACCTCCATGAAGAATCGTCCGGATGGGGGCATCCGGCACCGTGGCAGGTCTCTTCCGTGGGGGAACGAACGAGGGGCAACGTGAAAGCGTTGTCCCTCGCTTCATTTTTGGGTTCGCGTATCGTCACTCGTCACGATAGCTCACATCCGCTTGAATCCGCATGACGTTGGCGCATGTTCTGCCTTACATCAGAGAGATGTTGAATCGCAGAACCATCCTTGGCGCACCCTTCGTGCTTTATGCGACGCGCCTTCCCGCACAGGAGGCCGGGTCACATGGCAGTCTGGCCGATAGCCTCAATGGGGCGGAGAGGCTGAGGGCCTTGGAGGCCGTAATCGTTTCTCGCGATGGAGAGACGCTGGCAGAGCGCGGTTATCACGGCCATAGCCCTGCCGAATCGACGAACATCAAATCGGCTTCAAAATCCATCGTGTCGGCTCTGGTCGGCATCGCGATTTCCAAAGGCCTGCTTGAGGGCGTCGAACAGCCGATTGCACCGGTCCTCAAAGCGGACCTCCCTGCGAACCCGGATCCGCGTCTGCTGCGGGTCACGATCGGTAATCTTCTTTCCATGCAGACTGGCATGGACCCCTTGTCCGGCCCCAATTACGGACGCTTCGTGGCCAGCCGAAATTGGGTGCGTTTTGCATTGGCGCAGGAGTTTGTCGAAGATCCCGGCGGGTCCATGCTGTATTCGACGGCTTCCACCCATCTGCTGTCGGCCATTCTGACCAAGGTCGGCAAAAAGCCGACGCTTGCACTCGCACAGGAATGGTTTGAACCACTGGATGGGTTTCGGATCGGTTCCTGGGCCAGAGATCGCCAGGGAATCTATCTCGGCGGCAATCAGATGGCCATGACGACACGGTCGCTTCACGCGTTCGGGGAACTGTATCGCCGTGGTGGACGCACCGCTGACGGAGTGCAGCTTGTTCCCGAAGCCTGGGTTCGCACCTCATGGGAGCAGCGGACGAACTCACGTTATTCCGGCGATGGCTACGGTTATGGCTGGTTTCTGAAGCGGATCGGGGAGGCGGATGTTCGCTTCGCCTGGGGCTATGGCGGCCAGATGCTCTACATTATTCCCGAGTTGCAGATGACCGTGACGATGACCTCCGAAGAGGAAGCGCCTTCAGCGGCCAATGGCTACAGGGATCGGCTGCACGATCTGCTGGCCGCAATCATTCAGTCTCAACGGTCTGCTTGACCCTCGACAACAGGCAACTATCTGACGACCTATGAAAAGAGCGATTGTGACAGGCGGTGCCGGCCTTATCGGCACAGGAATCGTGCGGCACCTGCGGGCGCTGGGCTGGGCGGTCGCCTCCTTCGACATGAAGGAACTCGACGCCGAACTTCAAGATGATGGTAGCCGCTCGATCTTTTGCGATGTGGGCGACGAGGCTTCCGTCCACGGCGCCTTTGCCGAACTCGGATGGGACAATCTCGATCTCCTGGTCAACAATGCTGGCATTGCCGGGCCGGTGAACGGTTCGATCGAGACCCTTTCGCTGGATGCCTGGCGCAAGGTCACAGACAGCCATCTGACGGCAGCCTTTCTCATGACCCGCTCTGCAGTGCCGCTGATGCAGGCTGGCGGCAATATCATCAACATGGCCTCGACCCGCGCTTTCATGTCCGAGCCTCATACGGAAGCCTATGCGGCATCGAAGGGCGGCATCGTCGCGCTCACCCATGCGCTTGCGATCAGTCTCGGGCCGAAAATCCGCGTGAATGCCATTGCGCCCGGCTGGATCGGCGGCGATGAAACCTTGCGTTCCGAAGACCACGCGCAGCATCCCGCAGGCAGGGTGGGGCAACCGCAAGACATAGCAGAGGCGGTAATCTACATTGCCTCCGCAGGCTTCATGACCGGACAGGTTCTGACGCTGGATGGCGGAATGACACGGAAGATGATCTACGCAGAATGACAGCGGCGAGAGCGATCAGGCTGCGATATCGATGACGCCGCAGTCCCCAGCTTCCGAACCGAAGGATAGAAGCTTGCCATTGGCACTCCAGCTCATGGCGGTGATGGCCCCATTTCCCGGACGGCGCAAGAGCGCCTCCTTGCCATCGCTCACGCGAACGCCCAGTACCATGCCGTCAATATAGCCGATGGCGAGAACTTCCTCGATCGGGTGGAAAACAACGCAGGTCACCATGAGGGTTGCGCGTGTGCCAAGCTCCAACGGGGCCTTGCCCATCGGACCATCCTTGGCCGAGAAGGGCCAGACGATCGCCGCTGGCGCGCCAGAGGTCGCAAGCCATTTGCCCTTGGGAGACCAGGAATAGGATTTGACCTTGGTCGGATAACCGGTCATCCGCATATGGCGCGGTTCACCCGGCTTGCCGTCCAGCTTCCAGCCATGCAAGGCGTTTTCCTGCATGGTGGTGACGAGAAAGCGACCATCGGGCGAGAAGGTCACGCCCGTGTGTGCGCCCTTCCATTCCAGATCGGTCGGCGGTGTATTGGTGTGGACCCAATGCAGGGAAACGCCGTTGTAGCGTGCGGCTGCGATGCGCAAACCCTTGGACGCAAAGGCCAGCGCCTCGACCGTGCGCTCTTCACTGAATTCCTTGGTGGAACCATCTGGTAGAACAATGATGCTGGCCTTGCCATAGGCGTAACCAACCGCCCCCTGCGGTCCGCCCGCAACAACCGTGATCCACTTTCGAGGCGCCTCGGCAATCAGCTTCGTGGAGCCGTCGGCAGCCACGCGCATCACCTTGCCGTCTTCGCCGCCCGTCAGCAGAGAGGCGCTGAAAGGGTCTTTGATGCAGGTCAACATGCCCGCATGCAGGGGCGTGACCTTTTCGCCTTCATCCAGTCTGCGCAACTCTCCAGCAGCGGTAGCGAAGAAGGGCGTATCGCCCAGGAAATGTGTCGCAATCACGTGTCCTTCGATGTCGAACGGGGCAACTGTCGGCATTTCCTGGGCAATCCTTTTGTATTTTTATCTCTGGTGGCCTGAAGGCCGATCAGCCGTTGGCCTGGCAGGCAAGGAAGCTCTGCTCGATCTTCTCACGGTCCAGGTCGCGGCCGATGAAAACAAGGCGGCTTTCCCGCTTCTCACCGTCTTTCCAGGCGCGCTGATGATCGCCTTCGATGATCATGTGAACACCCTGCACCACATAACGCTCGTCATCGCCCGCAAATGCGATGATGCCCTTCAGACGCAGGATATTGGGGCCTTGGGTCTGCGTGATCTTCTGGATCCACGGGAAAAAGCGGTCCGGGTTCATTTCGCCGCCGCGCAGCGAGATGGACTTTACGGTTACATCATGGATGGCAGACGGTGCCGCATGGTGGTGGTGATCATGCCCGTGGTCATGGTGATGGTCGTGATGATGCTCATGTCCATGATGATCGTGGTGGTGATCATGATCGTGATGATGGTGGTCGCAATCCGGCCCGCAGACATGGTCCTCATGGCCATGCTCGAGGAAATGCGGATCGTTTTCCAGCGCGCGCTCAAGATTGAACGCACCCTGATCCAGCACGCGGGCGAGATCGACGCCCGAACGGGTGGTCTTGTAGATGCGGGCCGTCGGGTTGATGGCGCGTACGATTTCCTCGATCGTCGCCAGTTCTTCCGGCGTCACAAGGTCCGTCTTGTTGACGACCACGACATCGGCAAAGGCGATCTGGTCCTCGGCCTCGCGGCTATCCTTCAGGCGCAGCGGCAGATGCTTGGCATCCACCAGCGCCACGACCGCGTCCAGTTCCGTCTTGGAGCGGACATCGTCGTCCATGAAGAAGGTTTGAGCAACCGGCACCGGATCGGCAAGGCCCGTGGTTTCGACGATGATGCCATCGAAGCGGCCAGGGCGGCGCATGAGGCCTTCGACCACGCGGATGAGGTCGCCGCGGACGGTGCAGCAGACGCATCCATTGTTCATTTCATAGATTTCTTCGTCCGACTCGACGATCAGATCGTTGTCGATGCCGATTTCACCGAACTCGTTGACGATGACGGCGTATTTCTTACCGTGGCTTTCGGACAGGATGCGGTTGAGAAGCGTTGTTTTGCCGGCTCCGAGGTAACCGGTCAAAACGGTCACGGGTACGGGCTTCTGTGTCGCGGTATCGGCCATGGGAACCTCCGGGAAATGAGGGCGCTCGCGGATGGAGCGTCAGCGATTTTCGTCCATATAAGCCCTCGTACCGCCGAGTTCAAAGGCTTTCCTTATGTTATATGTTCACAGGCCTTATGAGAGCGTGGACAAATCGAAGCGGTGTACGTCATCCAGCAGCTCGAGAAGGCCGCTGACGGCATGCGCAAGGAGCTGTTCGCCACGTTGTGCGGTTGCCGCAGCCGCGTTTCCGGCGACACCCTGTTTGTTCAGGTCGGACATCTTCCAGCCGAAGGCGTGGGGCCCATAGGCGCGCAGATGCTTGAAGTCTCTCGTAAAATCGGACTGGTGCGAACCGAAGGAAGCGGCTTTTGCCATATCGACCTTGTCAGGATGAAGAGCCAGCATGACGGATGTTTCGATGTCGCCGCCGTGAATATCGATGGCTTTGTCTTGCGGTGAAATCCAGCCTTCCGGCTGGCCGAAGCGGGTCCAGCTCGTGGCGACGGCCAGCATGTTGAAACGCACGCGTGCTTCCGTCGCGACCACCGTCATCAGTGGAGAGTTGCCACCATGGGCGTTCAACATCACGAATTTGCGGATGCCTTGATCCGCCAGGCTTTCCGCAATCGCCAGCCAGCGGTTGATGGCCTGCGCAAAGGAAAGTGTGAGCGTGCCGGGCACATCCGCATGCTCGATGGAATAGCCAATGCGTTCGACGGGCAGGAAGGAGACGGGAAGATCTTTCGGCAGGGCGTCGATCAGGCGCTCGACAAGGCCCGCAGCAATCAGGCTATCGGTCTCGAAGGGCAGATGGGGCCCATGCTGCTCATGGGCACCCAGCGGCAGAACGACAATCCAGTCCGTTCGTTTTTCGGGAGGCAGCCTCCTGTCATTCTCGTGGAAGCTGGGCCGTGGCAGTTCTGGGGACATCTGGCGATCACGTTCTGCTTTGGCTAAGGATGGGAGATGCACGTGCGTGGTATAGCGGGAAGGGCGGGAGATGAGCAAGAAAAAGGGCGAGAAGAAGGAAAAGGCTGGCCGCAAGAAGGCGCCAGGTGGCGCCCATGATCTGGCGCCCGCGCTTGCAGGGGCTGCTCGTTCCATGCGAACGGTCCATTCTCGCAATCTTTTAGAGGCGGGCCTTTATTCCGGTCAGGACGGGGTTATCCTAGCTCTGGCGGAGGGTGAGGCTTTGACACCCGGTGAGCTGGCGCATCGTCTTGGCGTGAAGGCTCCCACGATGACCCGCACCATCGGTCGTATGGAAGCGCAAGGTTTCGTTCAGCGAAAGCCCGATGGCGGCGATGGCCGACAGGTGAAAGTGCATCTGACGCCTGTCGGTCTGCATAGCCTCGAGAAGATCACCCTTGCCACCGCCGCGACCAACGCCAGGGCGCTGCAGGATTTCTCCGACAAGGAGATCCGAACGCTGCTGAAGCTTCTGAAGGCGCTCAATCGAAACCTGGTGGGAGAAGTTCAATCTGAGGATGAGGAAGAGGTTGTGACAGATTGATTACGGCGGATTGCAATCACGGATTAAATTGTTTAAAGAATTTTTAGATCCGTTAGATCGGGAATCCGCCGGGAGGGGTTGTGGTTCAGAAAATCAAGTTGTCGACCATCGCGGAGAGCCTTGGGCTATCTACCGCGACCATATCGCTTGCGTTGCGTGACAGCCCGCTGGTTGCTTCCGATACGCGGGAGAAGATCAAGGAACAGGCCCGCGCGCTGGGTTACATCTACAACCGCCGCGCTGCCAGCCTGCGAACATCCCGCTCAGGCATTATCGGGGTCGTGGTGCACGACATTATGAATCCGTTCTACGGAGAAATTCTCAAGGCCATCGAAAGCGAGCTGGATCGCCGCCGCCAGACCTTCATTCTCTCCAACCATTATGACTCGGTCGAAAAGCAGCGCACTTTTATCGAAACGCTTCTGCAGCTTGGTGGTGACGGCGTCATCATGTCTCCTGCCATCGGCACGCCGCTTGAGGATGTGAAGCTGGCCGAGGCGAACGGCATGCCCGCTATCCTTGTTGCGCGCTCCATGGAAGGGGTCGATCTGCCTACCTACCGTGGCGATGACAGCTACGGTATTTCGCTTGCCACCAACCATCTGATCGGGCTTGGCCACCGCAGCATCGCGATGATTGGCGGCACGGACCAGACGTCGACAGGGCGTGACCGCTATCAGGGCTATGTGAATGCGCTTCGAAAGGCCGGGATTGAAGTGGATTCCGAACTGCGCATTCCCGGGCCTCGCACAAAGCAGGGCGGGTTCGAGGCGGCGGTGCATTTCCTGTCCCTGCCGCAGAAACCGACGGCTGCCGTGTGCTGGAACGATCTCGTTGCCATTGGCCTGATGAACGGTATTGCCCGAGCGGGACTGACACCCGGCAAGGATATCTCCGTCACCGGCTATGACGATCTGGAAGAGGCATCCATCGCCACGCCCTCTCTTACCACCGTCTGGAACGGCCAGACCGAAGTGGGGCGCCTTGCCGCCCGCGCGCTGCTCGACCGCCTTGCCGGGAGCCACGAACCGGATGGTATTCATCTCATCAAGCCGGAGATGCGGATCCGGCAGTCAACCGGACCATGCCAGCCGCGTAGCTGATGCGGGTCGTTTGAGAAAAATTGCGCAGAAACAAACCACATGTGTTTGTTTCTGCGCAATTTCTGACGCAGTATGCGCCACCTCGTCCGGAATCGCACCGATAGGAAATTCATCATGACCGACAACAAGATCACCGTGCTCGTGCCGGGCCGCATGCATCCCCGTGTTCTGGAGCGGTTGGCGCAGGCCTTCGATGTTCTGCAGACGCCTGTCGGTTCTGAAATGCAGATGACGGATGAGCAGAATGCTCGTATTCGCGGTGTGGCGACCGCCAACAAGATGCCGGCGGACTGGATCGATCAACTGCCGAACGTCGAAGTGATTGCGAATTTCGGTGTCGGCTATGACGGGGTGGATGCCAGGCATGCGGCAACCAAAGGTATTCTTGTCACGAACACACCGGACGTTCTGAACGACGAGGTGGCGGATACGACGATCGGCCTCCTCCTGAATACGATCCGCCGTTTGCCGGTAGCCGAAACCTATCTGCGCGAGGGTCGTTGGGAGAAGGAAGGACCGTTTCCGCTCACGCCGCTTTCGCTCAAGAATCGGCATGTCGGCCTTCTGGGATTGGGGCGTATCGGGCTTGAGATTGCCAAGCGGCTGGAGCCCTTCAAGGTTCGCATCAGCTATCATACGCGCACACCGCGCAAGGATGTCAGCTACACCTATGCCTCTTCTGCCGTGGAACTGGCGAAGTCTGTCGATACGCTGATCTCCATCATCCCGGCGACGCCGGAAACGCACAAGATCATCAATGCCGAGGTTCTGGCGGCGCTGGGGCCAAATGGCGTGTTCATCAATGTGGGTCGCGGCACCAGCGTCGATGAAGAGGCGCTCGAGGCCGCTCTGCGCCAAGGCACCATTGCTGCCGCAGGATTGGATGTCTTCTATGACGAGCCGAAGGTTCCGGCCGGATTTTTTGATCTTCCGAACCTATGCATGCTGCCGCATGTCGCTTCGGCATCGGTGCCAACACGCAACGACATGGCCGATCTCGTTGTCGACAACTTGATCAGATGGTTCAACGAGAAGCAGTTGCTGACCGCCGTGCCGGAAACGCCTGTCACGACGTAATCAGGCTTTTGGTCTGCGAGCCGCGTAATCATGTACAGCGGCTCCGAAAGCCTGGAAAAGTGCGCGGGAGGGGCGATCTCCTTCCGCCCAATATTCCGGATGCCACTGAACGCCGACGGCAAAGCCTGTGGCGCCGATCACCGAAACGGCTTCGATGGTGCCATCTTCTGCTTTGGCTTCCACCTGCAGACGAGGGGCTTTTTCGCCGATAGCCTGACGATGCAGCGAATTCACCTGGACTTCTCCGGTCAGACCCAGATAGCGCTCCATGCAGGACCCCTGTTCGATCAGCACCGGCTGGCGGATCGAATACATCTCGTCTCGGCTCTCGACCGGCGGCTTGCGATGATCCCATGTGCCGGGCTGATCCTGAATCTCCCGTGCCAGCGTTCCGCCCAGCGCCACGTTCAGTTCCTGTATGCCCCGGCAGATGGCAAGCAGCGGAATGCCGCGCTCGATCGTCTGGCGAATGAGTTCGAGTGAAGTGGCATCACGGGCGGGATCGAAAGGGCCGTCTGCTTCCGTCCAGTCCGCGCCGTAGAGGGAAGGGTGGACATTCGTGGCCGAGCCCGAGATCAGGACCCCGTCTACCCGATCAAGAACCGTTTTGAGGTCGGCCCCGGTTTCAAGGGCCGGTATGATAACCGGCATACCGTTGGCGACCTTCAGCACGGCGTTGACATATTGCGTCTGGACGGCGTGCCAGTCCGCCTTGTCGAGATGGCGGATATCGGCGGGAATGGCGATGAGCGGCAGGGTCATTGCATACTCCGTATAGAGCCGCATTTTTCACCAGTAGGCCAGCCCGGTGTCAAGCGTCAGACCTTATACCAAATGTCGATGATAGGAACCGATTGCGTGGGACCGGAGACCTGCATCGGTCGAGGATTGCGACAAAGTCGGTTGAGGAAATCCGGCCCATCCAGAGGACCGGGCGCTTTTGGCCTTCGGACGTCGTCGAAAATCTGCGCCGGTCGGATCGGTCCGACTGTGGTTTTCTTCTCGCCGCAAACCAAAATCGCTCCGGCGCAATCGGTCCCTATCATCGACATTTGGTATTAGTGTGCCCTCAACTGCCGAAGTTTTAGCCAACGAGATTACATTAGACGAAAGTATTGTGCTCGTCAGGTCACCAATCACGAAGGAATATTATCCCGACCGCTTGCCAGCGGGCAGACCGCATGTTTACTTCGAACCATGGCCGGTGGAGGGGAAAAAACCGTCGGCGCATCAATAACGGGAGGTACTAAATGGATCGTCGTTCATTCTTCAAAAAGGCAGCTGTAGCCGGTACGGGCGCTGCTGCTGCAACTGCGCTTGCGGCACCTGCCATTGCGCAATCTGCACCAAAGATTACCTGGCGTCTGACATCGTCGTTCCCGAAATCACTGGACACGATTTATGGTGGCGCGGAAGACATAGCCAAGCATGTGGCCGCTGCGACCGATGGGAACTTCACCATCCAGACCTTTGCTGCGGGCGAAATCGTTCCCGGTCTGCAGGCGGCGGATGCCGTTTCTGCCGGAACGGTCGAAATGTGCCACACCTGCTCCTACTACTATGTCGGCAAGGATCCGACGTTCGCGATCGGAACGGCCATTCCTTTCGGCCTCAACCAGCGTCTCACGAACTCCTGGTTCTACGAGGGCAATGGCACGAAGCTTCTGAACGAATTCTACGCGACCCATGGTTTGATCGGCTATATTGCCGGTAACACCGGCGTGCAGATGGGCGGCTGGTTCCGCAAGGAAATCAACACCGTCGACGATTTCAAGGGCGTCAAGATGCGCATTGCCGGTCTCGCCGGTCGCGTGGTCGAGAAACTCGGCGCCGTGCCGCAGCAGATCGCGGGCGGTGATATTTATCCGTCGCTGGAAAAGGGCACCATCGATGCCGCTGAATGGGTTGGTCCCTACGACGATTTCAAGCTCGGCTTCTACAAGGTCGCCAAGTTCTACTACTACCCGGCCTTCTGGGAAGGCGGTCCGGTTATCCACGCCTTCATGAACAAGGCAAAATTCGAGGCTCTGCCGAAGGCCTATCAGGCTGTTCTGCAGGACGCGTGCGCCTTTGCCAACACCAACATGATGGCAAAGTACGACGCCAAGAACCCGGCCGCGATCAAGCAGATCGTTGCCAATGGCACGACGCTTCGCCCCTTCAGCCAACCGATCCTTGAAGCCGCCTTCAACGCCTCCAAGGAAGTCTATGCCGAGATTTCCGCCAAGAACGAATGGTTCAAGAAGATCTATGAAGATCAGGTTGCCTTCAAGAAGGAAGGTTATCTGTGGATGCAGCTTGCTGAATACACCTATGATACCTTCATGATGATCCAGCAGCGTAACGGCAAGCTCTGATCAATTCATCCGTTTTCCAAACGAAACCCGGGGCTTCAACCCCGGGTTTTTTGTTGCCTGTACGAGATATAAAAAAAGGCCCCACCGAGGTGAGGCCTTGATGTCAGGACCCAAGCAATCTCAAGGATTGATCTTGGGTGGCTCGCCAAGGTTTGGCATGGGTGTGCCGAAATTCGGCATGCTTCCACCATCCAGACCACCAATGCTCGGCACATCAATCTTGATGTTGTTGAGATCCGGTGGCGGCGAATGATCCAGCCAGTAAGTAACCGTTTCCGGCCAGAAGATGACGATGGCGACAAGGATCAACTGCATGCAGAGCCACGGGATCGCACCCATGTAGATATCCGAGGTCTTCACACTGCGCGGCGCGATCGAGCGCAGGTAGAAGAGCGCGAAGCCGAAGGGCGGGTGCATAAAGCTTGTCTGCATATTGATGCAGATCAGGACGCCGAACCAGATGAGATCGATACCCAGCGAATTGGCCACGGGCGCCAGCATCGGAATGACGATGAAGGCGATTTCGAAGAAATCGAGGAAAAAGGCCAGGATGAAGATGAAGATGTTGACGAAGATGAGGAAGCCAACAGCGCCGCCCGGCACATGCGAGAGCATGTGTTCAATCCAGAAGCCGCCATTCATGCCCTGAAACACAAGGCTGAAGCAGGTGGCGCCCACCAGGATGAAGACCACCATGGCCGTGATGTGCATGGTTGAATGCATGCCTTGGCGAATGAGATCCCAGGTCAGGCGACGGTGCATTGCGGCGAGACCCATGCCACCGACGACGCCAAGCGCGCCGGCCTCTGTGGGCGTTGCAAGCCCCATGAAGATGGTGCCGAGGACGAGGAAGATGAGGACAATGGAGGGCACCATGCCCGCCAGCACCTTCCAAATTAATTTCATGTCCAATTCACCGCGTGCTTCCAAAGGTAGCGCGGGTATATCTTTTGGACGCACCAAAGACAGGATGAAGATGAACAGGATAAAGATCAGGACTTGCAGGATGGATGGACCGATGGCGCCCAGATACATATCGCCAACCGACTTGCCCAGCTGGTCTGCCAGAACGATCAGAACGAGAGAGGGCGGAATCACCTGCGTAATCGTGCCGGACGCGGCGATAACGCCGGTGGCCAGACGAGGATTGTAGCCGTATTTCAGCATGATTGGCAGGGAGATCACGCCCATGGTGATGACCGATGCCGCGACAGTTCCCGTGATCGCGCCCAGAACGGCACCGACCAGAATAACGGCGTAGGCCAGACCTCCGGGAATTGCCCCGAAGAGTTTGCCCATGCCTTCGAGCAGATCTTCCGCAAGTCCGCACCGTTCCAGGATGGCTCCCATGAAGGTGAAGAACGGAATCGCCAGAAGCAGGTCGTTCGATACTATACCGAAGATGCGAAGCGGAAGTGCCTGCAGAAACGCCTGGTCGAAGTGACCGGTGAAAACGCCGATGACGCCGAAGAAGAGACCGACCGCTGCCAGTGAGAACGCGACCGGAAAACCGTAGAGCATGAAGATGACCATGCCCACGAACATGGCTGGCGGTATAATGCCAAAATCGAACATTGATGATATCCCCCGACGCGTCTGCTTACTGCAGCGGCTTTTCGTATTTTGTATCGATGTCGATAATGCCTTGCAGCCCTGCAATCCGCTTGATCAGTTCGGAAAGGCCCTGCAGAGCGATCAGCGCAAAACCTGCGAAGATGATGAACTTCACGGGCCAGCGGATAAGGCCGCCTGCATTTGACGAGATTTCCATCTGCTGCCAGGAGAGCAAGAAGACCGGCCAGGACAGCCACGCCAGATAAAGGCAGGCCGGGATCAGGAACAGGACAATGCCGATGACGTCGACCCAGAGGCGTGCTCGGGGAGAAATTGCTCCATAGATCAGATCGACGCGAACATGCTCATTGGCGCGCAGCGTATGGGCGGCGCCCATCAGGACGATAAAGGCGAACATGTACCACTGGATTTCGAGCCACGCATTCGAACTGTAGTTGAAGGCATAGCGGATAATGGCGTTGCCAGCGCTGACGAGGCAGCACCCAAGAACCAGATAACCGGCAAACTTGCCGATGACTTCACTGACGCGATCAATGGCGCGACTGATAGCAATGAACGCCTGCATAGGCTCCCCCACCTTATTCTTTGTTATCTTCTCTAAGGCTAAATCGTGAATCGGCGCAACGCTACCTATGTATCGGGGGCTCTCCTTTCCCGATATTTCTTGCTTAGTGATGCGCGATTGCGCAGGAAAGTGTCGTCTGTCAGATTTTCGCGAGCGTATCGCAGATTCACGTCCCGCGCAGCAGACTGCGAAACAGCAAGTCGATTGCGCTTTTTGTGCTTTTTGTGTAGCCATTTATCACAGTAGAGGATTGCGCCTGTATTGCAGGCGCTGGACATCGATGCAGGGGAGAGTTTGAGCATGGATCATCATCACGCAGGACCGGTCGAAACAGGCGCTCCGATGGACTATCGCGAGCACGAAAAGACCTATGATCTGTTCCTCGCCGGTGCCAAGTGGGGCACGATGATGTGTGTTGTGCTGCTGATTGCGATGGTGGCCGGTTTTTACGCCGGTGGCGGGCTGCTTGGTGGAATTCTGGTGTTCTTCATCTTGAACGCTGCCGGTTTCTATCTGCTGCGCTGATTGGAAGTCCTCATTCGCAAGATGAAACGAAGAAGGCCCGGCATCGACCGGGCCTTTTGCTTAAAGTCTGCAAAGTGAGATCTTGTCAGCCCGCGGCAGCCGGGCCACTGCGCGTGCGTGCAGCACCGTCCTGTGCAGGCTTGTAGTTTGGGTCCAGACGAACAGCATGGTTGTAGGACTTGTAGGCGCGCGCCTTGTCGCCGCGGCGCTCATAGACCAGCGCCTGATTCGCCCAGGATTCGGCAATCTTGTCGTTCAGCTCGATGGCATGGTTGAAGTCGGCAAAGGCATTGTCATCGTTGTTCAGCGCGACATAGGATACGCCGCGGCCGTTATAGGGTTCTGGCGAACCCGGAGACAACGAGATGGCCTTGGAGAAGTCTTCGATCGCCTGGGCGTGCTGCCCGCGAACCTGGTAGATCAGACCACGGCCATGCCAGGCGCGACCATCCGTCGTGTCCTGCTGGATTGCGCGGTCGAAATCATTGAAGGCCTCGTTGATGCGGCCAGCCTGACGATAGATGTTCCCGCGTCCGATCAGGGCCACGTCGTAATTCGGGTTGATCTGAAGCGCGGTGTTATAGTCATTTACAGCTTCCGCTGGCTTGCCCATATTACGGTAGACGAGCGCACGGTTCGCATAGGCCTGGAAGAAGCGAGGATTCAGCTGGATTGCGCGGTTGAAATCGTCCACGGCGCGCTTGAACTCACCGGAACGTCCATAGGCCGCGCCGCGAACATTATAGCCTTCCGGATCCTGCGGGTTTGCCTGAATGACTGAAGAGAGGGAGGCAATGTTCTGCTCAGACCCTTGCGCGCGATCAAGACGGATGAGGTCGGTGCTGGTCGTTGTTTCGCAACCAGCCAGCAGCAGTCCGCTGAGCAGCAGCATTGGTCCCGCGATGCGAACCTGCAAGCGGCGATTCGTCTGCCTTGTTTCTGGGGTTGGAAGTTCAGGCGAATTTGCTGCGGTCGTAGCGGCCATCAGGCACAATTCCTCGTGTCTTTACGTGTAAGGCGGCGATCCGGGAAACCAAAAAAAGCGGCGGCGAAAATTCGCCCCCGCCCTTCAATCACGAAATAACGTCGAAAAGACGGCCAATCAGCGGCCGGTGCGACCAGCAGCAACCAGACCTTCACGCTGTGCGCGCTTACGGGCCAGCTTGCGCACGCGGCGCACAGCTTCTGCCTTTTCACGAGCGCGCTTCTGGGAAGGCTTCTCGTAATAATCGCGCATCTTCATTTCGCGGAAGATGCCTTCGCGCTGCATCTTCTTCTTGAGAGCGCGGAGAGCCTGATCAACGTTGTTGTCGCGGACAAGTACCTGCACGTGAATCCCGTTCCTTTGGTTATTCGAGTTAGCCGCCTGACAGCGCAGTACTGAAGGCGAAACAATAGGTTTCCATGGCCGCAGCCATGCGATTGGTGAAGGCACATAACAGAAGGGATTTACGAAGTCCAGCGGGCTTGGCGGCTCCGTTTGCTAAATTGTGCAAAACCCATTGAATCCAGCGGGTCCAGTACTATGCACGGCCCCATCAAGGCTTGATGAAAAAGATGCTGCGATTTGAATTTTAGAAAACAAGGCGCATATACCGGCAGGTTTCAATAACGACAGGACAGGAGAAGCAATATGCAAGGCCTTTCATATTCGGAGTTCGGCAAACCCTCCGATGTGCTCGCGGTTCAGGAGCTTTCCAAGCCGGAACCCGCGGCTGGCGAGGTGCGCCTGCGCATGATTTTGTCTCCGATCCACAATCATGATGTGCTGACGGTCAGCGGCCAATATGGTTACAAGCCGCCGCTTCCGGCTGGGGCCGGTAGCGAAGGTGTGGGCATTGTCGATGCGCTGGGCGAGGGTGTGCAGGGTGTCTCTGTCGGTCAGCGTGTGGTTGCCAGCGGTCTCAAGGGGGCCTGGGCGGAATATGCCATAGCGAAGGGCGCCTCCTGTGTGCCGATGCCAGAGAGCATCGATGATGAAACGGCGGCGCAGCTGATTGCCATGCCCCTGAGCGCTTTGACGCTTCTGGAATTCACCGGTATCCGCGAAGGCCAGTGGCTTATCCAGAATGCTGCCAATGGTGCGGTCGGCAAGGTACTGGCGCAGCTTGCCAAGCCGCGTGGCATTCATGTCATCAACCTTGTGCGCCGTGCTGATGCGGTTGAAGAGCTGAAGGAGCTTGGCATTGAAAACGTTATTGCGACCGATGCGCCGAATTGGAAGGAGACGGTAACGTCGCTGACGGGTACATCGCCAATCGCGGTTGCCATCGATGGTGTGGGCGGAGATGCCTCTGGCGACCTGCTGTCACTTCTGGGCGAGGGTGGCCAACTCATTTCGTTTGGCGTGATGTCAGGCGAAAAGATGCGGATTTCTGCCGGAGATGTCATTTTCAAACAGGCGGTGGTGAAAGGGTTCTGGCTTGCCAAGTTGATGGAAACCATGTCGCGCGAGGATGCCGGTCGCATGATCGGCGAGCTGGTCACGCGGGCTGCCAAAGGCGAGCTTAAGCTTCAGGTCGATGCGGTGTTTGAGCTTGCCGATGCCCCCAAGGCGGTGGATGCTGCTGTAGAGCGCGGACGCAAGGGCAAGGTTTTGCTGCGCCTCTCCTGATCCTTGCGCAATGGATGTCGGGCACACCAACAAATTTGCGTGTGTCGAAACAGATGCCTGTATGCGTCGCAAAGCAACCATTGCGACGCGTCTCGATTTGCGATTTGTATGGCTCCACGACAGGCTATTCCGCCTCAAGGAGCTAAAGGCAGATATGCGCAAATATTCGGTCTTTGCGGTGGCCCGGGAGGCCATGCGCAGCCACAAGGGTTGGGAGCAGCAATGGACTTCTCCCGAGCCGCGTTCTTCTTATGATGTGATTATCATTGGCGCTGGCGGCCATGGTCTGGGTGCTGCCTATTATCTCGCGAAGGAACACGGCATTACCAATGTCGCGGTGATCGAAAAGGGCTGGCTGGGTGGCGGTAATACGGGCCGCAACACCACCATCATCCGCTCCAACTATCTCTACGAAGAGAGCATGGATATCTACGAGCACTCCCTGAAGCTGTGGGAAGGCTTGAGCCAGGATCTCAATTATAACGTCATGTATTCGCCGCGCGGCGTCATGATGCTGTCGCACAACACACATGACATGCAGAGCTTCAAGCGGCACATCAATGCCAACCGGCTCTATGGCATCGACAATGAATGGCTGACGCCGGAAGAGGCGAAGAAGTTCTGTCCGCCGCTCGATATTTCAAAAACAGCAAGGTACCCCATCAATGGTGCGGCGTTGCAGAAGCGCGGTGGCACTGCGCGTCATGATGCGGTTGCCTGGGGCTATGCGCGCGCGGCGTCCGATCGCGGCGTTCACATCATCCAGAACTGCGAAGTCACCGGCATTCGCCGTGGCCCAAATGGCGAAGTCACCGGCGTAGAAACCAATCGCGGCTTCATCGGTGCGCGCAAGATTGGCGTCTCCGCAGCCGGACATTCCTCGGTCGTCATGCAAATGGCGGATGTGCGCGTGCCGCTGACAAGCAATCCGTTGCAAGCTCTGGTGTCTGAGCCGCTGAAGCCGATTTTCCCCTGCGTGGTCATGTCCAACACGGTGCATGCCTATATTTCGCAGTCTGACAAGGGCGAACTGGTGATCGGTGCCGGCACCGACCAGTATCACTCCTATTCGCAGACGGGCGGATTGCAGATCATCACGCATACGCTCGACGCCATTTGCGAGCTTTTCCCGATCTTCCGCCGTGTGAAGATGATGCGCCAGTGGGGTGGCATCACCGATAACACCCCGGATCGTTCCGCCATCCAGAGCGTGACGCCAGTGCCGAACCTCTTCGTCAATTGCGGCTGGGGAACGGGTGGCTTCAAGGCAACGCCTGGTTCTGCAAATCTGTTTGCCTGGCTGATTGCCAAGGGCGAGCCGCATCGTCTGGCGCAAGGGTTGACGCTGGATCGTTTCCGGACCGGACGCCTGATCGACGAAGCGGCTGCCGCCGCCGTCGCGCATTGATAAGGGGACATTCATGCTCTTGATCCATTGCCCCTATTGTGGCGAAAGCCGTTCCGAACTGGAATTCCGCTGGGCGGGCGAAGCGCATATTGCGCGCCCTGAGAACATTGCTGAAATCTCGGATGAAGCCTTTGCGGAGTATTTCTTCATTCGCGACAACACCAAGGGCATCGCCTGGGAACGCTGGCGGCACATTCATGGCTGCGGGCGCTTCTTCAATACGATTCGCGATACTGTCAGCGACAAGTTCCTGTTGAGCTACAAGGCCGGCCTTCCGCGTCAGCCGGTTCCGGGCGCCTCCGAAACTGTGGAAGGAGATGCGGCATGACGTCTCATCGCATCAAGGGTGCCGGACGGCTGACGCCTGCCCGCAAGGCGCGTTTTACCTTCGACGGCAAGATTTATACGGCGCTGGAAGGCGATACCGTCGCCTCTGCGCTTCTGGCGAATGGCGTGCATCTCATGGGCCGGTCGTTCAAGTATCACCGTCCTCGCGGAGTTCTGTCTGCTGGTGCGGAAGAGCCGAATGCGCTTCTGGATGTGGCGCGCGACAGTGCACGCCGTCAGCCCAATGTGCGCGCGAGTGTGCAGGAGGTCTTCGACGGTGCGATCATCCAGTCGCAGAACCGCTGGCCGTTCCTGTCGTTCGATATCGGCGGCATCAACAATCTGCTTTCGCCATTCTTCGCGGCAGGCTTTTACTACAAGACGTTCATGTGGCCGCGCGAAGCCTGGGCGAAGCTCTATGAGCCGATCATCCGTCGGGCTGCCGGTCTGGGTGTTGCGCCGAAGGAAGAGGACCCGGATCATTACGCCAACCGCTTTGCCCATTGCGATGTGCTGGTGGCCGGTGCCGGTGCGGCAGGCCTGACGGCGGCACTTTCCGCGGCTGAAACCGGAGCGCAAGTCATTCTGGCCGATGAGCGGGCGGAGGTTGGCGGTGCACTTCTGTTCGACACGGGAACCGTGATCGACGGCAAGCCGGGTTACGACTGGGCGCAAGGCGTTCTCGCCAAGCTAAAAGCCATGCCGAATGTGCGCGTGCTGACGCGCACCACCGTGTTTGGCTACTATAATCACAATTTCATCGGCCTTGCGGAGCGGGTGACGGATCACCTGCCGCGCCCGGACAAGTCTCTCCCGCGTGAACGCTTGTGGCAGGTGCGAGCGAAAAAGGTGGTGCTGGCAACCGGCGCAATCGAGCGCCATATGGTCTTTGCCAATAACGACCGTCCCGGCATCATGCTTGCTTCGGCGGCTCGCATGTACCTCAACCATTACGGTGTTGCCGTCGGCTCGAAGGTCGGCGTCTACACGGCTCATGACAGCGCCTATGAAGCAGCCTTCGACCTCAAGCGCGCCGGTATCGACGTCGTTTCCATTGTCGATTGTCGTGCCAAGCCAAGTGAAGCACTGCTTGCCGCTGCGCGCAATCTGGGAATTGAGGTGCTGTCCGGCTATTCGGTCGTCAATACGTCAGGGCGGCTTCGCATTTCCTCGATGACGGTGGCGCGCAACGGCTCTACCAACCATCGCAAGATCCCGGTCGATGCGCTTCTGATGTCCGGCGGCTGGACGCCTTCGGTGCATCTCTTCTCGCAGTCGCGCGGCAAGCTGAAGTTCGACGTCGAGAACCAGCGCTTCCTGCCAAATGTCTATGCGGAGAACTGCGTTTCAGTCGGAGCCTGCAACGGAACCGATGACATCGGTGCGCTTCTGGCAGAAGCGGCATCGGCAGGCGGCTGCTCTTTGAGCCTCTCTGGCGAAAGTGCCTATGGCTGGACGGGCGGCATGATCGGCGCTGCCGAAGGGGCAGGCCCGGATACGGCGGTCAAGGCTTTCGTGGATTTCCAGCACGACGTGACGGCGAAGGATATTCGCCTTGCCGTGCGCGAAGGCATGCATTCCATCGAGCACATCAAACGCTTCACCACCAATGGCATGGCATCCGATCAGGGCAAGCTGTCCAACATGCATGGTCTGGCGATTGCGGCGGAGATGCTGGGCAAGGATATTCCGCAGGTGGGCCTCACCACCTTCCGTGCGCCCTACACGCCGGTGACTTACGGCACGCTGATTGCCCATTCGCGTGGCGACCTGTTCGATCCTGCCCGCAAGACGCCGCTGCATACCGAACTGGTGGCCGCAGGTGCGGAGTTCGAGGATGTCGGCAACTGGAAGCGTGCCTGGTATTTCCCTCGCCGTGGCGAGGACATGCATGCCGCGGTCAACCGCGAGTGCCGGACGGCGCGTGAGGTGGCTGGTATCTTCGACGCTTCCACGCTCGGCAAGATCGAGGTGGTCGGTCCGGATGCGGCGAAGTTCCTGAACCTCATGTACACCAATGCCTGGGACAATCTGAAGCCCGGCAAATGCCGCTATGGCATCATGACGCGCGAAGACGGCTTCATCTATGATGACGGCGTTGTCGGTCGTCTGGCTGAGGACCGCTTCCACGTGACGACGACCACGGGTGGTGCGCCGCGCGTGCTGCATCACATGGAAGATTATCTCCAGACCGAGTTCCCGGATCTCAAGGTGTGGCTCACCTCTACCACCGAGCAATGGGCGGTGATTGCCGTGCAGGGTCCGAAGGCGCGCGAAATCATTGAGCCGCTGGTGGAGGGTCTCGACCTTTCCAATGAGGCCTTCCCGCATATGAGCGTCGCGGAATGCACGGTCATGGGTGTTCCGGCGCGGCTGTTCCGCGTTTCGTTTACCGGTGAAATCGGTTTCGAAGTCAACGTACCTGCCGATTATGGTGCTTCCGTCTGGAAGGCCATCTGGGAGCGTGGCGAGGCTTTGGGTGCCTGCCTCTATGGCACGGAAACCATGCACGTGCTGCGCGCCGAGAAGGGCTATATCATCGTTGGACAGGATACGGATGGAACCGTGACTCCGGATGATGCCGGTTATGGCTGGGCCGTTTCGAAGAAGAAGACGGATTTCGTCGGCATTCGCGGCTTAAAGCGCCCGGATCTGATCCGCTCTGGCCGCAAACAACTGGTCGGGCTGTTGACGCAGGATCTGACGGAGGTGCTGGAAGAGGGTGGTCAGATCGTCGCCGATCCGAACGAGCCCAAGCCCATGACCATGCTGGGCCATGTCACTTCTGCCTATTGGTCGGAAAACCTCGGTCGCTCGATCGCTATCGCATTGGTCGCGGATGGGCGCGCGCGGATGGGCCAGACCGTCTATATTCCGATGAAAGACAAGACCATTGCCGCAACCGTGACGGATATGGTGTTCTTCGACAAGGAAGGGGGCCGTATCCATGGCTGATCTTGCAATCCGCAACCGCCCGCTGGCCGGTGTTCATGGCGGCTCGGCAACTGTGCGGCTAACGCCTGCCGATGCGGCGCATCGCATTTCGCTGCGCGCAGGACAGGACGCCGTGCCTGCTCTTTCATCGGCACTTGGGTTGAGCTTGCCGACGAACCCAAAGACCTCGTCGTCTTCCGGCTCACGTATGGCGCTCTGGTTGGGGCCGGACGAATGGCTGGTGATTGACGAAGGCGAGGGCGGGCTTATGCAGGCTGCCGCCTCTTCCGGCACCGTTCATTCGGCAACGGATGTCTCTCACCGCAACACCGCGATCTTGATTGAGGGGCCTGGTACCTCCGCCGCTCTAAATGGAGGTTGCCCGCTGGATTTTTCCTTGAAGGCTTTCCCGGTTGGTGCCTGTGCACGCACACTGTTCGGCAAGATCGAAGTCGTCATCTTGCGCACCAGCGAAGAGAGCTTCCGGCTGGAATGCTGGCGCTCGTTTTCCGAATATGCTTTCGGCCTTCTGCGCGACACTGCGCTGGACGTCGATTGAAAGCCGCAGCCTCATGAGGTCAGCCGACTTCGTGAGGCCTTTACTTATTCCATAACCATAATATTCAAAAACTCTACTATTTTCTATTGTCTTAACTGCGCTTTATCTAAAGTAAAATTTTATTTTTAATAATTAGTTGTTTACTAGTGTTGAGCATATTTCTTCCATCATAGGTAGATGACTTCGGTCGGTAGCCATGGCGCAGAAGCAAAGCATTACCTGAGTGATCTCATCAGGTGCTTTTTCTCTGTATGGCGGCCTGCGAGCCTTGCGGTTCTCGAATGACTGAAAACTCTGCAAGTAATTGGCCGGGGGGCTTACTTAAATGATGGGGAGAGCAAATCATGTTGCGTAGATTATCAATCCGGGCGCGCACATGGATTATGGCGATTGGTTCGCTTGCCGGTATGCTGGCCGTTGCAACCTTCTTTGGTGAAAGCTTCAGGCATCAGGACCACGCCAACGCTCTCCTCCTGCTGCAACAAAATCTTGCCAACGATGTTGTGGGCGCGAAGATGACCTTCGAAGAGCTCAAGCTGGAGGCCAGTCGGTACATCGGCTCGCCAAAGCCCGCCGGTGTTCCAACCTTTCAGAAACGAGCCGGAGAGCTTGAATCCGAGATTGGCACTGTGCTCAGGAAACCAGAGATGCCGCCTGCCCAGGCTACGCAGTTGCAGGCTCTGCTGCAGGATATCCAAGGTTATAAGGCATTGTTCGGACAAGTCACCCAGACGCGACAAAATCTGGGTTATGATCAGGACAGCGGGCTACAGGGCAAGCTCAGAAACTCCATCCACTCCATCGAAAAAGCTCTCAACGATAAGACAGATCCTCGCATCAAGATTGCCATGCTGACCGCAAGGCGAAACGAGAAGGACTTCATCCTTCGCCGCGACGAGAAATATGTAAAAGCCGTTGAGCAGACGGTCGCGGCAATGGCCGCATTTCCCTCCTCGGCCTACGGCGTATCGGCGGATGAGAACGTTACCAATATGCTGAATTCCTACTGGAACGCGTTCAAGGATTATGCGCAGCTCATGTCTGTTGAGCAGCGGCAGATTGCGGATCTTGTGCAGTTGGAGGCGCGCCTGAGCCCGAAGTTCGAAGAGGTTGCCAATGCAATTGTCGAATTCCGGAAGGCTGCCGAACAGAAGGCCGCAGAGGATGCCGACTTCCGCTTCAAGTTCCTGACCAGTGGTCTTGCAGTCCTCTGCTGCATCCAGCTTGTCCTGGCGACGGCCGTCAGACGGTCAATCGCCCAGCCTCTCGATGGCTTGACGAATGCAATGGGCGAGCTTGCCAAGGGGCGGCTCGACGTTGTGATCCCTGAGAAGAACTCTGGCCACGAATTGGGCCGTATGGCGGAAGCCATGGAGATTTTCCGGCGCAATGCTCTGGCGAACCAGGAATTGGAAAAAGATGCCACTGCCCAGCGTGCTGCTGTGGAAGAAAGCCGCCAGGAAAACGAGGTGCAGGCCCGGGACCGGGCCGTGCGGATGCAGCAGGCTACTTCGGCGCTTGGGAAAGGGCTGCATGAGCTCGCTAGCGGCAACCTTCTCTACACGATTGATACGCCGCTGACCGCAGAATTCGAACAACTGCGCGCAGACTTCAACCGGTCAATCAGGCAGCTGGCGGAAACTCTCTCCACCGTTGCCGGGGCTGCCTTCGTGATTGATGGCGGGGCGAGGGAAATCAGCGTCAGCGCCAGCGATCTTTCAAACAGAACGGAACAGCAGGCTGCATCCCTTGAGGAAACGGCCGCGGCACTGGATGAGATTACCGCCAACGTGAAGAGCTCCACGCACCGTGTGCAGGAGGCGCAGGCGGTCGCTGTCGAAGCTCAGGCCAGCGTTGCGGAGTCCAGTCAGGTTCTTGATCGTATGACGGAGGCCATGCGCCTTATCGAAAGCTCATCGCAGCAGATCACAAGCATCATCGGTGTAATCGACGAGATTGCCTTCCAGACAAACCTGCTTGCCCTGAATGCCGGTGTTGAAGCGGCGCGCGCAGGCGAGGCAGGGCGTGGCTTTGCGGTGGTTGCGCAGGAGGTGCGTGAACTGGCCCAGCGTTCATCCAAGGCGGCTGGCGAGATCCGTCAGTTGATTGGCCAGTCCGGTACCTACGTCCGGGGTGGTGTCACGCTCGTTGCCGATACAACGCAGGCGCTCCAGACGGTGGAGGCGCATATCCGCCTGATCAACGATCATATGCGGTTCATCTCCAATGCAGCGACCGAGCAATCAACAGGTCTTGCGGAGGTTAATACTGCGGTGAACCAGATGGACCAGGTCACACAACGCAATGCCGCGATGGTGGAAGAGGCGACGGCCGCCAGCGCCATGTTGGCCAGCGAAAGCGAGCGGTTGCGCACCCTGATTTCCGGCTTCCAACTGGACAGTGGCTCCGGCGCTCGGCGGCATGCAGCCTGAAGCATTTGATAGCTTCAGGCCTCAGATATCCTGAGGCCTGTCTTTGGGATCGAATTGAACGATGGTCAGCCATGTTCCAGAAATGGCTGGCTTTCGTTCGTTCTCGATCTCAACCGTCACGTCATAGCTCGTCATCAGCATATTGGCTCCGCGATACCGCGCTTCCTTCAGCACGAATTTTCCCCTCACGCGCCGACCGACCCGCACGGGTGAGCCGAAACGGACCTTGTCGAAGCCGTAGTTCAGGCCCATCGTCTGCTCGCGGATCTTAGGAAGTGCCGAATAATTCATGGCGGACAGCAGGGAGAGTGTGAGAAAGCCATGCGCTATGGTTTCTCCGAAGGGGCTTTCCTTTGCCGCTCTTTCCGGGTCGGTGTGGATGAACTGCTGGTCCAGCGTAGCATCGGCAAACTGGTTGATCATCGTCTGGTCGACAGTGATCCAGTCGGACACGCCGATTTCCTGTCCAATCAGGGCAGGGACGTCTTTCAGTGAAATGATTTTAGTCATTCTGTTCCTATCGGACAATAGACTTCATATCTGGAGGGTCGCTTTGCAATAATCAAACGATCCTCTGCGAATTTCAGGGGCGCCAGCATTTATCAGCAGAGCCTCTTATACTGTTCCACTTTATGCTCCTGTGACACCAGCCAGGTTACCGAACGCGGAGCAAACCCTTCTTCGGGCTGTGGGCGATCGCCCAGCAGCTCATTCCATGTGCCGTCCGGCAGGCAGATCTGCCGAACCTCGCTCGAGCGATTGAAGACGACGGCCAGTTGCACATTCGCTTGCGTGTCACCATCCAGAGTCTGCAGCAGCATGGTCAGTTGCGTACGCGCCGGCTGCTCCCAATCGGCTATGGTCATTGGTTCGCCCAGTTCGTTCAGCCAGGTGATGTCGCCGTTCCCGTGAAAGAAGTCGAGATCGGCAAAGGCTGAGAAGCGGCGGCGAATGGTGGCCAGCTCGGCGGTATGCGCCAGCAACTCCTCATCGAGCGTCGTCCAGTCCAGCCAGGTGATCTCGTTATCCTGCGCATAGGCATTGTTATTGCCCTGCTGGCTGCGCCCACCCTCATCGCCCGCCGTCAGCATGATAGTGCCGCGCGTTGAAAACAGGGTGGACAGAAGCGCCTTCACATCGCGTTTGCGCCCTGACACCACGGCGGAGAGAGGGGTTGCGCCCTCGATACCATTGTTCCACGAGTGGTTTTCGTTGTGGCCATCACGATTGTCCTCGCCATTGGCCTCGTTGTGCTTGTGGGCATAGGAAACGAGATCCATCAGCGTGAACCCGTCATGGGCTGCGATGAAGTTGACGGTGCGGGTCTCAGTCTCTCCGTGGCGGGAAAAGATTTCCGACGAGCCAGCCAGAGCATTGGCAAGGGTTCCCGTTTTTGAAGGATCGCCACGCCAATAGCAGCGCATGTCGTCGCGAGCGCGGTCGTTCCATTCGAGAAACGGCGCCGGGAAATTGCCGAGTTGATAGCCGCCTGGTCCGATGTCCCAGGGTTCGGCAATGAGGATCCGGTCAGCCAGAACCTCGTCTTGCGTGATTGCCAGCAGCGTATCGCTATGGCGGGAAAAACCGTCGTGGCTGCGGCCCAGAATGGTGCCAAGATCGAAACGGAACCCATCGACGCCTGCGTTCAGCACGAAATGGCGAAGGGTGTCGACAATCATTCGCCGAACGGTCGGGTGGTCGCAGGCGACTGTGTTGCCGGTGCCCGTATCGTTGATCAACGCCCCCGCATTGTCCGGGTGATGCCGGTAAAAGGTCGGGTTATCCAGACCCCGGAAGCTCAGGGTCGCGCCGTAGCGATCGCTTTCGCCGGTGTGATTGAAGACCAGATCGAGGATGACGCCGATGCCATTGCGATGCAGTTCCGCAACCGTTTCGCCAAGTTCCGCCATGCCACCGGGAGCAAGCCGTGGATCGAGCGCCATGAAGGTGACGGGATTGTAGCCCCAGCCATTGGTCAGCCCAAGCGGCGGCAGATGCCGCTCATCAATCCAGGCGGTGATTGGCAGAAGCTCGACCGCATCGACACCAATGCGTTTCAGGTGCGCGATGACGGAGGGATGTGAAAGGGCCTTCAGCGTGCCGCGTTCATGCTGCGGCACATCCGGGTGCTGCATGGTGAATGGGCGCACGCCAAGCTCATAGATCAGGCCACCCTTGCGAAACACTGGCGGCTTTTGCGAAATCGCATGGTCTGCCCGCACGACCGCCTTGGGAACGAGATCAACCGTATCGAAGCCGAATTGTGAAAGACGTTGATCGTGGCGGTAGGGTCGATCCAGTTCCTTGGCATAGGGGTCGACCAGCAGTTTTGACGGATCGAACCACAGCCCGCGATCTGGATCGTAGCGACCGGAAGCGCGCAAGCCATAACGGGTGCCTTCTGCAAGACCCGGAACGGCAAGGGTGAACCGGCCATAGCCTTGTGGCGTCATCGCCAATCTTTGGAGTTCCTGCCGTCCCGTATCGTCGAAGATGCAGACCTCCACGCCTTCGGCATGGGTAGACTGGACTGCGAAGGTAACGCCATCTGCGGTCAGGATTGCGCCCAGAAAAGAATGCTGCATGCGGCTTCCAGTTCTTCGAGAAACTGCCATAGTATTAGTATAAACTTACGCACGCAGGGTGCGCGTCATACGCATCTTGCACAGTTCGACAGTTTTGGGGAGGAAAACATGCCATCGACCATTCGCCTGCATCGTGTGCTCAAGGCGCCAGTGGACCGAGTCTTTCGTGCGTTTACGAATGCCGACGCCATGGTGAAATGGAATCCGCCGCATGGCTTTACGGCGCGGATGCATGAATTCGAGCCGGAGGAGGGCGGCATTTTTCGCATGTCTTTCACCAATTTTGCGACGGGTGAAACGCATACCTTCGGTGGCAAGTACCTGGAATTCGTTGAGAACAAGCGACTTCGCTATACAGACCAGTTCGATGATCCGAACCTGTCGGGCCAGATGGAAACGGTGGTGGAGTTCAAGGAGACACCGATGGGGACGGAACTCACCATCGTGCAGGCAGGTATCCCCGATCCGATTCCGGAAGCGGCCTGCTATCTTGGCTGGCAGGAATCACTTGCTCTGCTGACGCTTCTCGTGGAGCCGGAGATTCGGCAGCCCTCATAGGGGAAGGGCACCGGTTAAGCGGTGCCCTCCTGTTCGATCAGGTTATAACGGTTGGCGCGTCGCGGCCCGTGCGCTTTCTGATTTCTGCAATCTCGTCGGCAACGGCAATCAGGTCCGCCAGGGCCGCCTGCGTTTCGATGTTGTGGCGAGATGCATCTGGCTCATAGCGTTCCACATAAAGGCGAAGTGTGGCACCGGATGTGCCGGTGCCGGAGAGCCTGAAGACAACGCGGCTGCCACCTTCGAACAGCACGCGGATGCCCTGGTTTTTTGACACCGAACCATCCACCGGATCGTTATAGGCAAAGTCATCTGCTGCCTCGACCTTCAGTGCGCCGAAGCTCTGGCCGGGCAGGGAGCTGAGTTTTTCGCGAAGCGCAGCAACCAGACCGTTGGCGGCGTCCGTATCCACTTCTTCGTAATCGTGGCGCGAATAGTAGTTGCGGCCATATTCCGCCCAATGGGCCTCGACGATTTCCTTCACGCTCTTCTTCTTGGCGGCAATGATGTTCAGCCAGAAGAGAACCGCCCAGAGACCGTCCTTTTCGCGCACGTGGTTGGAGCCGGTACCGAAGCTTTCTTCGCCGCAGACGGTTGCCTTGCCAGCATCCAGCAGGTTGCCAAAGAACTTCCAGCCGGTTGGCGTTTCATACATGCCAATGCCGAGCTTTTCGGCGACGCGGTCAGCGGCAGCGCTGGTTGGCATGGAGCGGGCAATACCGGCAATGCCATCCGCATATCCCGGCGCGCATGTGGCATTTGCGGCGATGATGGCCAGGCTGTCGGATGGGGTGACGAACATGCCCTTGCCGACAACCATGTTACGGTCACCGTCACCATCGGATGCTGCGCCGAAATCCGGACCATCCGCGCTCATCACGCCGTCATAGAGCTCTTTGGCGTGAACGAGGTTCGGGTCCGGGTGGTGATGGCCGAAGTCGGGAAGCGGCACCTCGTTGCGAACCGAACCGGCTGGCGCGCCAAGCCGCTTCTCCAGAATCTCCACCGCATAGGGACCGGTGACGGCGCTCATCGAATCGATCACCACGCGGAAGCCGGAGCCGATCAGGCTGTGGATGGCGCTGAAGTCGAACAGGCTTTCCATCAGGTCGGCATAGTCCTTCACCGGGTCGATGACTTCCACCGCCAGATCGCCCAGTGCGTAAAGGCCGACAGTGTCGAGGTCTATGTCGGCCTCGTCGAGGATCTTGTAGGTGTCGATCACCTTGGTGCGGGCAAAGATCGCATCGGTGATTTTTTCCGGCGCCGGACCACCATTGCCGATATTATACTTGATACCGAAGTCTTCCGTCGGGCCGCCGGGATTGTGGCTGGCCGACAGCACGATGCCGCCGAAGGCGCCATATTTGCGGATGACATGCGACGCGGCAGGCGTCGACAAGATTCCGCCTCTGCCGACCATGACCTTGCCGAAGCCATTGGCGGCAGCCATTTTCAGGGCCTTTTGAATGACTTCGCGGTTGTAGTAGCGGCCATCGCCACCGATCACCAGCGTCTTGCCCTCAAAGCCCTCCAGGCTGTCGAAGATCGACTGAATGAAGTTCTCGGCATAGTTTTCCTGCGCGAACACCGGCACCTTCTTGCGCAGGCCGGACGTGCCCGGTTTCTGGTCCTGATAGGGCGTGGTCGAGACGGTTTTGATCATCAATGCGAACCTTTCGGTAGAAGGCTGGAATATAGGTCTGCGTAAAGCCCGGCACTCTTCTCCCAACTCACGTCGGATTTCATGCCCTGCTTCTGGATCTGGGTCCATGTCTTTGTGTCGCCATAAAGGCGCACGGCGCGACGAAGCGCCCGCTTGAAGTTTTCCAAGGTCACGGGGCCAAATGTCACGCCCGTTGCTGATTTGGCCGCAACGGCGGCCGGGTTGGCATCAATGACGGTATCGTTCAGCCCACCTGTGCGGGAAACCACCGGCACGCAACCGTAGCGAAGGCCATAGAGTTGTGTCAGGCCACAGGGCTCGAACCGCGAGGGGATGAGAATGGCATCCGATCCGGCCTGCATCAGGTGCGAAAGCGGTTCGTCATAGCCTACCCGAATGCCAATGCGGCCCGGATGACGGCTGGCCGCGGCCTGAAGTGCATGGACCAGTTCGGCATCACCGGAACCGAGAACCGCAAGCTTGCCGCCCATGGCTACCAGATCGTCAGCAGCCTGTGCAATCAGATCCACACCCTTCTGCCAGGTCAGCCGGGAAATGACACAGAAGAGTGGTGCTTCGTCATCCACAAGCCCGAATTGCGCTTCCACGGCCCGCTTGTTCTGTCGACGCGCCTTGAGATCGCTGGCGGTAAAATGATTCTGAAGATCCTTGTCCGACTGCGGATTCCACACGTCGATATCAATACCGTTGACGATACCATGCAGATCGCTCACGCGACGATTGAGCAGCCCCTCCATGCCCATACCAAAGTCCGGAGTCAGGATTTCCTCCGCGTAAGACGGGCTGACAGTGGTCACCGCCCAGGCGGTCTGGATGCCGGCCTTCAGGTAACCCACCTTATTATAGTATTCCACACCTTCGACGTCGAAGGCATGGGCAGGAAGTCCAAGCTGCGGGAAGATATCGGCGTTGAAATTGCCCTGAAACGCAATGTTGTGAATGGTCATCACGCTGGGGATCGCAGGCGCTTCGGAAAAGCGGAGATAGGCGGGAACGAGGCCAGTCTGCCAGTCATGGATATGCACGAGATCCGGTTTCCAGCCGGGCATATGGCCAGCCGCGATTTCGGCGCCAGCTTTTGAGAGAGCCGCGAAACGTCGCCAGTTATCGAAGTGATCATGCCCATTCGTATCGAGATAGGGCCCGCCCGCCCGGTCGAAAAGGGCGGGGCAATCCAGAATCAGGAGATCGAGACCGGCCACCTTTGCTTCCAGCACATCGGCATGAACACCAAGCAGATCCTCAAACGTCATGCGAATCGCAACATCGCGCAGCGCCCCCATGACCGCCGGATAGCCTGGGATCAATGTCTTCATCTCAATGCCGAGCTTGCCCAGAGCCAGCGGCAATGCACCCGCCACATCGGCCAGACCGCCTGTTTTCACCAGCGGATAGACCTCCGAGGCAACCGACAGAACCTTCATGCCCATCACCTTCTCCCCCCATGCCGTGGCACGATGAAGTGCTCGCTCCATCGTGCTATTTATCTGATCTGGTGTCTGCTCGCTCTTACAGGTCCAGCCTGTCGATCATCGGCTGCGTGATCAGGCAGATGCCGTTCTCGCTGCGGCGGAACCGCTTGGCATCCACTTCGGGATCCTCACCCACCACCAGACCTTCCGGAATGGTGACGCCCGCATCGATCACCACATTCTTCAGCTGTGCGCGACGGCCAATGCGAACATTCGGCAGGATTACCGCGCCTTCCAGACGCGAATAGGAGTTGGCTCTCACCCCTGTGAACAAAAGGCTGTTGGACAGCGCGGAACCGGAGATGATGCAATCGCCCGAGACGACGGAAGATACGGCAGAGCCGCGACGGTTCTCATCGTCGTGGACGAACTTGGCGGGCGGCGTGATTTCCGCATAGGTCCAGATCGGCCAGGACTTGTCGTAAATGTCAAGCTCAGGAACGATGGCTGTCAGGTCGATATTGGCCTGCCAGTAGGCGTCGATTGTTCCCACATCGCGCCAATAGGCCTGTTTTTCGAAATCGGAACGCACGCAGGACTGGGTGAAGCGGTGTGCCACGGCCTTACCGTTCGCCACGATCCACGGAATGATATCCTTGCCGAAATCCCGGCTGGAAGTCGGGTCGGCTGCGTCGCGGCGCAGGCATTCCATCAGGAACTTGGTGTGGAATACATAGATGCCCATGGAGGCAAGAGCGAAGTCCGGCTTGTCGGGCATACCCGGCGGATCTGCCGGCTTCTCCACGAAGGCGATGATCTCGTCCTTGTCGTTGACATGCATGACGCCAAAACCGGTCGCTTCCATGCGCGGCACTTCCAGGCAGCCGATGGTTACGTCCGCGCCGGAATCCACGTGCTGCTGCAGCATCAGCTCGTAGTCCATCTTGTAGATGTGGTCGCCCGCCAGAATGACCATATATTCGGGGCCATAGGACTCAATGATATCGATGTTCTGGTAAACGGCGTCGGCGGTGCCTTCATACCACTGCGTTTCGGATACGCGTTGGGAGGCTGGCAGAATGTCGAAACTCTCGTTACGCTCTGGCCGGAAGAAGTTCCAGCCGCGCTGCAGGTGGCGGATCAGCGAATGCGCCTTGTATTGTGTGGCAACACCAAAGCGGCGGATACCGGAGTTCAGTGCGTTGGAAAGTGCGAAATCAATGATGCGGGCCTTGCCGCCGAAATAGACCGCAGGCTTGGCGCGGCGATCTGTCAGTTCCTTCAGACGGCTGCCGCGGCCCCCTGCCAGTACATAGGCCATGGCGTCGCGGGCTAGCGGTTGAACACGTTTTGTCGTCATGGCGTTCCTCCCAGGTATCGATAGAATCAGGTTTCAAGCTCAAGCATGATGGTGGCGAGCGGTGGCAGCGTGACCTCTGCGCTAATGGTTCCTCCGGCAGAAACGGCTTGCACCCTGCCACCATTGCCCTTGCCGCTGCCGCCGTAGATTTCGGCGTCAGTGTTCAGGATTTCCCGCCAGCGCCCTTCCTTCGGCAGTGGCACACGGTAGTTTTCCCGGTAGACCGGCGTGAAGTTTGTGATGACGGCAACCGGCTTTTCTCCCGGCGCCTTGCGCAGCCAGGCATAAACGGAATTGTCGGAATCATCTGCAATCAGCCACTCGAAACCCTCGCCTTCGCAATCACGCGCATGCAGTGCCGGCTTGGAGCGGTAGGTGAAATTCAGGTCGCGCACCAGACGGCGCACACCCTCATGCGGATGGTAGTGCAGCAGGTTCCAATCCAGCGAACGTGCCTCGCTCCACTCGCTCCATTGGGCAAATTCCTGCCCCATGAACAGAAGCTTCTTGCCCGGATAGCCCCACATGAAAGCATAGTAAGCGCGAAGGTTCGCGAACTTCTGCCAGTCGTCGCCCGCCATTTTTGCAATCAGCGAGCCCTTTCCATGCACCACCTCATCGTGGGACAGCGGCAGAACGAAGTTTTCCGAATAGGCGTAGATCAGGCCGAAGGTCAGTTCGTTATGGTGGAACTTGCGATGTACCGGCTCCCGCTTCAGGTAGCTCAGCGTATCGTGCATGAAGCCCATGTTCCATTTGAAGCCGAAGCCGAGGCCGCCTTCATGAACCGGATGCGAAACCTTGGGCCAGGAGGTGCTTTCTTCGGCAATTGTCATCAGCCCCGCATGCGAGGCGTAGCTGGCGGAGTTCAGTTTCTGCAGGAAGCGAACGGCCTCCAGATTCTCGCGTCCGCCATATTCGTTCGGAACCCACTCGCCTTCCTTGCGCGAATAATCGAGGTAGAGCATGGAGGCGACCGCATCGACACGCAGGCCGTCCAGATGAAACTTCTCCGCCCAATAGAGCGCATTGTTGATGAGGTAGGACAAAACCTCGATGCGACCGAAATTATAAATCGCTGTGTTCCAGTCCGGATGGAAGCCCTGACGCGGATCGGCATGTTCATAGAGGGCGGTGCCATCGAACTGGCGAAGCCCGTGGGCATCTGTCGGGAAGTGGGCTGGCACCCAATCGAGAATGACGCCGATGCCCACCTTGTGGCAGCCATTGACGAAACGGGCAAAGCCCTCAGGCTCGCCAAAACGCGCAGTCGGGGCATAGAGCCCGGTCGTCTGGTAGCCCCAGGAAGGGTCGAACGGGTGTTCGGTAATGGGCAGAAACTCTATGTGGGTAAAGCCCATATCCGTTACATAAGGGATCAGTTCCGCTGCCAGTTCATCCCAACTGAGGAAGGTTCCGTCAGGCCGTTTGCGCCACGAGCCCGCATGAACCTCGTAGATCGAGATCGGCTGGCGGCGATGGTCGCATTCCGCCCAGAACTTGCGATGTGCCTCGTCTTCCCATTCCTGCACCAGTTCCGGCGCGGTTAGCGATGCCGTCTGTGGCCGAAGCTCCGCGCGCCGTGCATAGGGGTCTGCCTTCAAGGGCAGTGGAGTGCCGTCCTTGCCGATGATCTCGAACTTGTATGTGCTGCCGGGCAAGACATCGGGGGCAAAGATCTCCCAGATGCCGGTATCCACGCGCAGCCGCATTACATGGCGGCGGCCATCCCAGCCGTTGAAGTCGCCCACAACCGAGACACGCTTGGCATTGGGTGCCCAGACGGCGAAGTGGAAGCCTTCCACGCCCTCATGCTTCAGCGGATGTGCGCCCATCTTGTCGAAAAGGCGCAGGTGCGACCCTTCGCGGACGAAATAATCATCCATGGGACCCAGCACCGGACCAAAGCTGTAAGGATCGGTCAGCGCCCATTCCGCATCGCCCCGGCGTGCACGGTAGCGAAGTGGCTTGAGCGTGGTGAGCGTTACCGACCCTTCGAAAAAGCCCGCCTCGTGGCGAAGTCCAAGCTCACCCAGAACCGTTCCGTCCAGTCCCGTGACGGTGACGTTTTCGGCTCCGGGAATGAAGCAGCGGGCAATAATCCCGCTGCCTGATTTGTGCGGTCCAAGAACCGCAAAGGGATTGGCATGTGAACCGCTGATGATCGCCTCGATCTCGGCAAGCGGAAGTTCACTTGGTACAGGTCCGTTCTTGCCATTGGATGCGGGCGACTGGCTCATCATGCTCTCCAGATTTCCGACGCGTATTGGCGGATGGTTCTGTCAGACGAGAACCAGCCCATGCGCGCCGTATTGCGAATGGTCTTGCCATACCAGGACACGGGATCGGCCCAGATCTGGTCGACATCGCGCTGCGCCTTCGCATAGGCATCGAAGTCACCGGCCACCATGAACCAGTCATGGTTATAGATGCCGTCGATGAGAGCCGTGAAGCGTGAACGATCATCGGGAGAGAAGACGCCGGACGAAATGGCCTGAAGTGCCTGGGCCAGTTCACGCGACTGCTCGATAATGGCCCGCGGATTGTGGCCTTCCGAGCGGACGCGGGCGACTTCATCCGCGGTCATGCCGAAGATAACGATGTTTTCCTCGCCCACATGGTCGCGCATCTCGACGTTCGCGCCATCCAGTGTGCCGATCGTCAGCGCACCGTTCAGGCCAAACTTCATGTTGCCGGTGCCGGAGGCTTCCATGCCGGCCGTCGAAATCTGTTCGGACAGATCCGCCGCCGGAACCATGATCTCGGCGAGCGAGACGTTGTAGTTGGGGATGAACACGACCTTCAGAAGCCCGCGAACAGCCGGATCATTATTGATGACGCGGGCAACATCGTTCGCCAGTTTGATGATCAGCTTGGCGTTATGATAGCTGGGGGCTGCTTTGCCTGCGAAGAACTTGACGCGTGGCACCCAGTCCAGTTCCGGATGGGAGCGAATCTGATCGTAGAGAGCGACCGCTTCCACGATGTTCAAAAGCTGGCGCTTGTATTCGTGGATGCGCTTGATCTGGATGTCGAACATGGCCGACGGATCGATGCGGATGCCCATGCGCCCCGCAACCAGATTGGCAAGCTGCACCTTGTTCTGGCGCTTCACCTCTGCAAACTTTTGCTGGAAGGCGCTGTCATCGGCAAAGCTGTCGAGGGCACGGAGAGCCTCAGTATTATCCTCGAACTCCGACCCGATCGCTTCCCGCAGCAGGTTGGTCAGGCCCGGATTGCACTGCATCAGCCAGCGACGCGGCGTGATGCCGTTCGTCTTGTTGTTGATGCGGGTGGGGTAGAGCGAATGGAGATCGGCGAAGACCGTCTCCTTCATCAGGTCGGTGTGGAGCGCCGATACACCGTTGATGGAGTGCGAGCCGACAAAGGCCAGATTGCCCATGCGCACACGCCGATCACCGCCTTCGTCGATCAGCGATATCGCCCGGATCTGGCTGTCGCCGAACTTCTTTTCCTTGCGGGCATCAAGCAGGATCTTGGTGTTGATCGCGTAGATGATCTGCATATGGCGTGGCAGCAGACGCTCGAACAGCGGTACCGGCCAGCTTTCCAGAGCCTCGGGCAGAAGCGTGTGATTGGTGTAGGAGAAGGTCTGGCGAGTAATGTCCCAGGCCAGATCGAAATCCAGACCATGAACATCACAGAGCAGACGAATCAACTCAGCGATCGAGATCGCCGGGTGCGTGTCGTTCAGTTGTATCGACACCTTTTCATGCAGATTGGTAAAGTCCGGATATTGCTGGAGGTGACGGCGCAGGATGTCCTGCAGCGAGGCGGATGAGAAGAAATACTCCTGGCGCAGGCGCAGTTCCTGACCGGCCGGATTGGCATCTGCCGGATAGAGAACGCGGGTGAGCGTCTCCGCCTTGTTGCTTTCGCGAAGTGCGCCGATATGGTCGCCTGCGTTGAAGGCATCGAGGAGGATTGGATCGATCGGCTGCGCAGACCAGAGGCGCAGCGTGTTGACGCGCTTGCCGCGCCAGCCAACGATCGGTGTGTCATAGGCCATGGCGATGAAACGTTCGGCAGGCTTCCAGACGAAGCGTGGAGGATCGTCATAGCCGCCCACACTTTCCACCGAGCCACCGAAGCCGATTTCGTAAGAGCTTTCACGTCGCTCGAATTCCCACGGATTGCCGTGGGCAAGCCAGTTTTCCGGCAGTTCCACCTGCCAGCCATCGGCCATTTGCTGGCGGAAAAGCCCGTGCACGTAGCGAATGCCATAACCATAGGCCGGAATATCGACCGTTGCCATGCTTTCCATGAAGCAGGCTGCCAGTCGACCGAGACCGCCATTGCCGAGCGCTGCATCCGGTTCGAGGCTCGCAATCACATCGATATCGACGCCCAGCGATGCGAGTGCGTCCTTGATCTCGCTAAGAAGCTCCATGTTGGAAACGGCATCGCGCATCAGGCGGCCGATCAGGAACTCGAGCGATAGGTAGTAAACGCGCTTGTCGCCAGTCCGGTAGACCTTGCGCGTGGATTCCATCCACTTGTCTATGATTCTGTCACGAACCACGAGGATGGCTGCTGTGAGCCAGTCATGTGGCTTGGCAACCTTGGCGTCCTTACCGATGCGGTAGGTCAGGCGCTCTATGATCTCTTCCGCCATGATTTCGGGGCGGGAGCTGCGCGGAGCCGGTTGCGGGATTTCTACCGGAGGAAGCGTACTATTCATTGGGCTGCCAACTTTGCTGGAGGGAACGGTGGAGGAGGCGTTCGGTTCAGAATATGGCCTTTTCTTCAACGTCGAATATAATCGTTATGATGCACATGCGTTCAGAGGTCGCAATAGGGTTTGTCAGAGTTTTTCAAAGCGCTTTGGTCAATGCAAGGTCTTGAAGAAAAAACGGAAAGGCGCTCGCATCTCTGCAAGCGCCTGTAAATCCTGAGAAGAATGTACTGCGTTAATTTGTCAAGCGCGTTTGTGTCTTGGCTGCCTTTCGCCCAATGTCACCGAATGCGGCCACGAGATCGGACATGTTTGACGATTCGTAGTAGCTTTCCTTGTTGCTGGCGCAGGTTTGCAGAAGATCCTTGCCTTTGTCGGGTGCCATGAAGGCAACGGTGAATACGGTGATGCCGTCTGCCTTGGCCTGAGCGCAGGCGGTGCGAACCTTGTCATCAATGCCCTTGTTCCAGGAGGCACTGTATCCTGTCATTTCGCCATCGGTCATCAGAACGATGAAGCGAGAGAAGCTGAAGTTCTTCTTTGCCTTGTGCTGCGTTTCCTCGGTGACATTCGCCTTTTGCAGGTCAGAAAACGCAACCGCCATGGCGCCGCTGGCATCGGTGCCGCCCGTTGGAACAGCTGGCAGATCAAGAACATAGTTCTTGGCAGCTGTCGTACCCCAAGAGGGTTTTAGTTCTTTTTGTGTTTCATGCGTGTAGGACACAGCACCGATACGGATCAGCTTTTTGGCTTCTGTTTCTTGCGCAGTGGCGCTGGTTACATCCGGAGCTGCCGCCTTCAGCAGTTCGTTCATCATCACGCCTGCGGCGGTCTTCAAAGCTGCGATCTTCGTTACGTAGTTGGTCGCCTGGTAGCTACCCCAGCATTGATAATAGCCACACTGATACCAACCGGTCACTGTCTTTGTCGGGTTGATGGGATCAACCGTGGTCGTATCCCAAGCCATAGAACCCGATTCGTCGAGGACCAGATACATCGACAGCGCGTTGCCTTCGCGCGCGCTGGCGGAGATGCTGGACACCGAGATCGGGATACTCTCGAACCCAAGAATGCGAGACAGCCCGCTGAGTTGTACATCCGCCTTGAGGGTCATGTGAACTTCGAAGTTCTTGCTGGAACCACCGGTTGAGGTGATGCTGGCGCCAGCATCCATATTCTTCAGCAACTCGGCCTTGATCGCCGCCAGATCCTCCTCAGACGTGCCATTGGCCTTGAGGTTCGCCAGATACTGGCCGAGCATCTCGTCCTTCGCCATCTTGGTTGCTTCTGCTTCGGTGATGTCATCCTTTGACATCTTGGAGGCGGCAGCCAAGGTCGCGGCATCAGCAATATTCTGAATGTCCGCCTTTTCGCGCATGACATTTGTCAGGTCCACGGCTGCGCCACCGACACCGATGGTCAGCGGCAGCAGAATGGCCGTGATGGTCGCGAAGTTGCCAGCATCGTTGACAACCACATTTCTCAAGGTTGAGTAGTTCATCGCCTCGGGCCTGTCCCATTCATTAGAACGAGATGAGATTTACCCCCAACAGCTAACGGAACTCCTAATTGCATAGATTAATTTTTACGTAATCGACCAAAAGTGGTGCGATTTGCTACCGAAGCGGGATGACATCGACGGATTGGACCGTTCGATGCGTACCATAGGACTTCAAAACGCCGATGACCGGGGCAACATCCGCATAGTCGCGGCCATAGCCGACAACGATGTGATCCGTTCCTGCGGGAATGTTGTTGGTCGGGTCCAGTTCAATATAGCCCGTCGACTTGCCGCACCAGACGCGAACCCACGCATGCATGGCGTCGGCCCCTTCCAGCCTCTCCTTGCCTGGCGGCGGAATGGTGCGCAGGAAGCCGCTCACATAACCGGCCGGAATTCCCAGACTTCTCAGCGCCACGATCATGATGTGGCTGAAGTCCTGGCACACGCCCCGTTTCAGCTTGAAGGCTTCCGCCGGGGACGTGTCCACGGTCGTTGCTTCGGCGTCGTATTTGAACTCCTTGAAAATGCGCGCGCAGAGGAGAGTTGCGATCTCACGGACGGTCCGACCCGGTTTCACGGTTTCTCGTGCAAAGGCGGCAATCTCAGCATTGTCTGGCAATCGCGGACTCTGGCCGGTGAAATGATGCGGCGCATGGGGATCGATCGAGCGAATCTCGGCAAGTTCCACCGCCAGATCCTTCAACTCCGGTGACAGGTCTGCCGTCAGCGGTGCGGCCTCGACCATCACGCGCGCCTGCATGCGAATGTCCAGTTTCTCGTGCTGCGCGCGCAGAAAGATCGAGGTCGCCTGTTGTCCGAAGAAGTCGATGAAATCGCTGCGCTCTTCCGCTGTGGGGGCAATAGTCACCGACCCGGCGATCAGGCGCTGCCTGTCCGGGATCGACAGCGGCAAAAGGCGAAGGATGTGGCGAGCTCCCGAGGCGGGCGTGTCATAGAGATAGCCCATGTGAAGCGATATGTCGTAAAGCATGGGTTATCCGAAATAGGTTTGAGCCAGGAGGTCGGAGAGCTTTTCCATCTCCGCTTCCAGACGTTCGTAGACCTCGGTGGTCATGGCTTCCGGCGTCATCACCGCGAGGCCGGAGTGAAGGCGCATCGATTCACGGTCCAGCGCCGACATCTGGCCGGTTCCGTAAGGATGCGGCAATTGCTCCACTTCGGTGCGGATCTCATTCAACTGGAACAGGACTGAACGCGGGTTGAGAGGATCGAGCGCCAGAAGATCGGTTACCGTCAGGCGGGCGGTGTTCACATTGTAGCGGCGGCGATGGGTCATCACGCTGTCGCCGATCTCCAGCAGCATGTCCAGCGCGCCATCCGGCGTGTCCGGACCGGACATATGGCCCAAGAGGCGCGTCATGTGGAGGCCGCGCTCCAGATAGCGCCCGATGGAGAGGAAACGCCAGCCGGTAAAGCGATACATGTTTTCATGCACGAGACCGGCAAAACCTGCGAGCTTTCGCAGGAGAACGGTCATGGCATGCGCAGCATCATCCCCGTGCTGCACGCCTTCGTGGAAGCGGCGTGCGGTCTTTGCCAGATCGTTCAGCGCCAGCCAGCCATCCGGCGAGAATCGATCCCGGATGTTGCTGGCCGAGTAGATTGCACTGTCGATATTGCGGATCAGCGGCAGCGGCACCGCCTTCACCATGTCGATATCGACGCCGGTGAGATAGCGCGAAACATCCGCCAGAAGAGGCTGTTTGGGATCGGCGCTTTCCGCATAGCGCATATGCCACGAACGAAGGATTCGCAGCGCACCTTCCGCCCGCTCGATATAGCGGCCAAGCCAGAACAGATTGTCGGCGGCGCGGCTCGGTAGGCTTCCCGGCATGTTACGGGAGAAGCTTTCTTCCGGCGGCAGGAGCGATGGCTTTTCAACCGGTCTGTCGGAAACGATCCAGACGTCTGCAGCGCTTCCGCCAGCCTGCATGGCAATCGCGGCGACATCGTCGCCAGAGCCAATGCGCGCGAAGCCGCCTGGCATGATCTGCCAGCCTTTTTCGGTGCGGGCTGCAAAGACGCGCAAGGACATCGGCCTTGGCATCAGCCTGCCGTTGACATAGGCCGGTGTCGTTGACAGCGTAACCGCCTCCTGACCCACCAGCTTGCCGCCTGCCGCATTCAGCCAGTCCTCCACGGATTGTTTGCTGCCCTTGCGGGTCGCGCCCAGAACGGACTGATTGTTGTCGTCAAAGAAGGGTGCGCGGGAATAGGCGGGTCCGATGACCATCTTCTCGATATTCTCGGCCACGTGCTGGCGTTCGCTTTTCTGGCCGCACCACCAGGTGGCGATGGAGGGCAGCTTGAGCTCTTCGCCCAGCAGATGGCGGCAGATGGTTGGCGTGAATGCCAGAAGTGCGCGTGTTTCCAGAATGCCGGAGCCCAGGCCGTTGACGATGGTAACCGCGTCTGAGCGCAATGCTTCCACCATGCCCGGCGTTCCGATATGCGAATTCTGGTTCAGCTCCAGCGGATCGGCGTAGGATGCGTCAAGGCGCCGCCACAAAACGCTGACGGGTTTCAGACCTGCGACAGTGCGCACCATGACCCGGTTGTTGACGACGGTAAGATCCTCGCCTTCCAGCAGCATGAAACCGAGATAGCGGGCGATATAGGCATGTTCGAAATAGGTTTCGTTGGCCGGGCCGGGGGTCAGAACGGCGATCCGGTCGTCCGGATACCGTTTCTGTGCCTGCAGCGCATCGCGAAACGCTCCGAAGAAGGAGGCAAGCCGATGCACATGGCTTTCGCCGTAGATATCAGAGAAGGCGCGTGTGGTGGCCACCCGGTTTTCCAGCGCGAAGCCAGCGCCAGAAGGAGCTTGCGTGCGATCTGCCAGGACCCACCAGTTGCCGTCCGGTCCGCGACCGATCTCGAAGGAACAGAAGTGGAGATGGTAACCGCTGGAGGGCTTGATACCCACCAAAGGTCTGAGGAACTCGGGGTTTGAAGCAATCAGCGCAGGTGGCAGGACGCCTTCACGCACCAGCCGGTTTTCGCCATAGATATCGGAAACGATCTTCTCCAGCAGGTCTGCGCGCTGGATCAGGCCTTCCGAGACCTTCTCCCACTCCTTGCCATCGATTACGACCGGCACATGGGAGATCGGCCAGGCGCGCTCGGCGCTTCCCTGTCCCGCATAGGAGCGATAGAAGACGCCTGCATCGCGCAGGTAGCGGTCTGCACGGGCAAACCGCTCGTGCAATTCGCCTTCCGACATGCAACTGAGCGAGGAGATCAGGTTTTGCCAGACAGGACGGATCTGGCCGTCCCGGTCCAGCATTTCGTCAGATACGCCCGGCAAGGCCTGGTAGCCGAGGATGGGATCTCCTTCCACCGCCTCGGCTGCATAATCCAGCTCTGTTACCGGGATCACTGACAATTCACACTCCTATCGGCCGACGCAGATCAAGCGTCAGCGGGAATTCGGCGGAGGGCAGCTCTGCCATCAACGTATAGCGGCCAGCCGTATGCCCCCAAGGTTCGAAACGCGCAAGCCTTCTTGCCTCTGCTTCGTTGCCATTCACCGGGAATGTTTCGTAGTTTCGACCACCGGGATGTGCAACGTGATAGACGCAGCCGCCGATTGAGCGGTTTGACCATGTATCATAGATGTCGAAAGTGAGCGGCGAATTAACGGGAAGAACCGGGTGCAGGCCCGATGCCGGTTGCCACGCCTTGAAGCGAACACCGGCAACCGAAACGCCAGATGCGCCGGTGGGGGCGAGCGGAACATTGCGGCCATTGCAGGCAACGCGGTAACGCGAGGGATTGCTGGTTTCCAGCCGAACCTGCAGGCGCTCCACGGATGAATCCACGTAGCGGACCGTACCACCAATGGCGCCCTGTTCGCCCATGACATGCCAAGGCTCCAGCGCCTGACGGATCTCCAGCTTCGTGCCTTCGTATTCCACCTCCCCAAAGAAGGGGAAGCGGAACTCCAGCTGTGCCGTGAACCATTCAGGCCGCAGGTCGAAACCGTTATCACGCAGATCACTGAGTACATCCATGAAATCCGCCCAGACATAATGCGGCAGCATGAAACGGTCGGCGAGCGCGGTTCCCCAGCGGACGAAGGAGCCTTGTGCCGGGTTTTTCCAGAAGCGGGCGATCAGTGAACGCACCAGCAATTGCTGGGCAAGAGACATGCGGGCATTCGGCGGCATTTCAAAGCCGCGGAATTCCACCAGGCCCAGCCGACCTGTAGGGCCATCAGGCGAGAAGAGCTTATCGATGCAAATTTCCGAGCGATGGGTGTTGCCGGTCACATCGGTTAACAGGTTGCGGAACAGCCGGTCCACCAGCCAGGGCAGGGGCGGCAGACCCTGGCCAGGGGCCGGCACCTGCGCCAGCGCGATTTCCAGTTCATACAGGCTGTCGTGCCGTGCTTCGTCAATGCGTGGTGCCTGACTGGTCGGCCCAATGAACAGGCCCGAGAAGAGATAGGAGAGGGACGGATGCCGCTGCCAGTGGAGCACAAGGCTCTTCAGAAGATCCGGCCTGCGCAGGAAAGGGCTGTCATTCGGGTTCGCGCCGCCGACAACCACATGGTTGCCACCGCCGGTGCCGGTGTGACGGCCATCGATCATGAACTTGTCGGCACCCAGACGGCTCTGCCGCGCCTCTTCATAGATCGCCGTGGTGATCTCCACGCAGTCCTTCCAGTTTGAAGCCGGATGGATGTTGACTTCGATGACGCCCGGATCGGGAGCCACGCGAATGACGTTCAGCCGCTCGTCGTGTGGAGGCGTATAGCCCTCGATATGAACTGGCAGGCTCAGGGCCTTGGCGGCGCGTTCCGCCGAAGCAATCAGATCGAGATATTCCTCCAGCGCGGCGGTCGGTGGCATGAAGACGCAGACCCGTCCATCGCGCACTTCCACGGAAATGGCGGTGCGCACGCGCCCGCCGATTTCCTCATAGGATTGGCCGAGCTGGGTCTGCTGCGCGATATCCGGGCGCAGCGAATGCTCCGGCATCACGCGCCCCTTCTCCGTCGAGAAGTCGGGCAAAGGCGGGCGCTCGACCGTTGGATCGACCGGGTTGATGTAAGGATACCAGGCAGGTGCGATATAAGGCAGGGAGTTCAGCGGCAGACGGAAGCCCACGGGGCTATCGCCCGGAATGAGGTAAAGCCGTCCGCGACGGGTACGCCATTTTTCACTGACCCAGCTACGACCAGAGGCGCGCGTTTGCCAAGCCTGAACCGGCAGGACATAGCCAGCAGGCGTGGTCAGTCCTTGTGAAAACACTTTGGCGATGCGGTTGCGTTCTTCCGGGTCTTTCAGTTTCGAATTGGCCGGATCGACATTCTCAGGCAGGTTTGCTTCCCGCACGATCCACTCTGCCGGATCTTCATAGGCGGGCGCGACATTCTCCGTCGAAAGGTCCAGTTCCAGGGCGATCGCCTGAAGAAGCTTTGCCGCATCTTCATGGGTCACTTTGTGATCGCGCTTTTCAACGGCAATGAGATCCGGGTTCGACCAGATCGGTAGGCCGTCCTTGCGCCAGTAGAGCGAGAAGGTCCAGCGCGGCAGGCTTTCGCCCGGATACCATTTGCCCTGGCCGTAATGCAGAAAGCCACCGGGGGCGAAGCGCTCGCGCAGCTTGCGGATCAGCACATCGGCGCGGTCGCGCTTGGTGGGGCCAACGGCTGCGGTGTTCCATTCATCCGACTGGAAATCGTCGATGGACACGAAGGTTGGTTCGCCGCCCATGGTCAGGCGCACATCCTGCGCCTTGAGAACGGCATCTACCTGTTCGCCAAGCGCGTTCAGTGCGTCCCAGCTTTCATCGGAAAATGGCTTGGTAATGCGCGGGTGTTCAGCCACACGCGACACCTTCATATCGAAATCGAAGCTGGTTTCCGCCTCACCGTAATAGCCGCCGGAAATCGGGGCTGCGTTCTTATAGTGGGGCGTAGCGGCCAGCGGAATGTGGCTTTCGCCGGTCAGCAGGCCCGAGGTCGGGTCCAGCCCCACCCAGCCGGCGCCGGGAAGATAGACCTCTGCCCAGGCATGCAGGTCGGTAAAATCTACTTCCGTGCCAGACGGGCCATCGAGCGCCTTCAGGTCCGGCGTCAACTGGATCAGATAGCCGGATACGAAACGTGCCGCCAAACCCAGATGCCGCAGGATCTGCACCAGAAGCCAGCTTGTATCGCGACAGGAGCCCTTGGCGCGCTCCAGCGTTTCCTCGGGCGTCTGCACGCCGGGTTCCATGCGCACGATGTAACCGATTTCGCGTTGAAGGCGGGCGTTCAGCGCCACCACCATATCAACGGTCGGCTGCTCCGGGCTTTTATCGATTGTCGCCAAGAACTTGGCCAGCAGTGGGCCGGTCGGCTCCGGCGTTCGATAGATCGAAAGGTCCTCGGCCAGATTGTCTGGATACTCGAAGGGCCATTTCGTCGCCTCCTCTTCGACAAAGAAGTCGAAAGGATTGTAGACCGTCATGTCTGCGATCAGGTCGACTTCGATCTTGAATTCCGTCACGGGGTCCGGAAACACGAAGCGAGCGAGATAATTTCCGTAGGGATCCTGCTGCAGGTTTACGAAGTGATTTTCGGGGGTCACCTTCAGCGAGTGGCTGAGAACGCGCGTTCGGGAATGGGCTGCTGGCTTCAGGCGAATGATTTGCGGTCCCAATCGAACCGGCTTGTCATACATATAATGCGTAAGATGGTAGATGCTGGCTTTGATGGACATGAAACTCCTTGCCGGGCCGCAAACTGATACCCGTCACCGAACTGCGGGTTCAAGTTTGTGCAATGCAGGAGAATAAAGCAAGGTGTTTCAAGTTGCCGGATGCAGCTTGAAGGTGGCCTGAACAGTAGAAACAGGCCGTGCGCTGAAAATCGCCGTGCGCTCATCTTTCGAATAAAAGCTTTGCCCTTCGTCTTCCTATGACAATTGCCCAATTATAATTCGAGGTGCAAATGCCTTGGGCGGGATGATGCATTCGGAGTCGTGTCGCGTCTGCTGCAAAAGGAATGAGCTGCAAAATTGCTCAATTTCGCAGCTCATGATGAAAAAATAGACTATCCAGCCTTTTCAGTAGGCAGGTCAATCAGGACGGCTTGCCTGTTGAAGGGGCAGAATCCTTGATTGCCTCGGCATGATACCACGCGCCACCGAAAGCCAGATCGCAAAGCGCAGGATTGGCTTCTACAGCCTTCTTTTCGATCCGCGCCATAAAATCGCGGCGGCCTCGGAGGCCTCCAACGGGAAACTGAATGATCTGTGCAGTATGCTCGGGGCTTGCTGTGGTCATGGTCTTATCCTTGGTGCATTTTTCCGTCCGGATATGCTTTTGCCTAATTTTTATGCGTGATGCTTTAATTTGCACCATTTTGCCTGCGCTTATTTTGTTCAGAATGCATTATTTTTGCGCAAAATGCAAGTGGCAATCTCGCTTTACGCGTTCGCCGCTTCCGCAATCTCGCGCCTGCCTGCGGTTGATAACGGAATAGGATCGGAGGAGTTCCTTGTGTCCGGGTTCCGGGTGTCTCGCAGGGTGATGCCCGCGTTCGATGCAGCGAGTCGCGGGGCTCGATTCAAACTGGCACGGCTTATGCATTGCTATGGGCAGTCCTGGCGGTGCGCCCATGAAGGGAAGCGCGAAACAGGATGTGCTCACAACGCGCAGCATAAGAAACGAGAGATCACTATGACGAAATACAAGCTCGAGTACATTTGGCTGGATGGTTACAAGCCGGTGGCAAACCTTCGCGGCAAGACCCAGATCAAGGAATTCGATACATTCCCGACGCTTGAGCAGCTGCCGCTTTGGGGCTTCGATGGCTCTTCGACGATGCAGGCCGAAGGTCATAGCTCCGATTGCGTTCTGAAGCCGGTTGCGATCTATCCCGATCCGGCTCGTACGAACGGCGCTCTTGTCATGTGCGAAGTCATGATGCCGGACGGCGTCACGCCGCATCCGTCAAACAGCCGCGCAACGATCCTGGACGACGATGGAGCCTGGTTCGGTTTCGAGCAGGAATACTTCTTCTACGAAAACGGCCGTCCGCTTGGCTTCCCGGAGCAGGGCTATCCGGCTCCGCAGGGTCCTTACTACACGGGCGTCGGCTACAAGAATGTTGGTTCCGTTGCTCGCGAAATCGTCGAAGAGCATCTCGACCTCTGCCTCGCTGCCGGTATCAACCACGAAGGCATCAATGCCGAAGTGGCCAAGGGCCAGTGGGAATTCCAGGTATTCGGCAAGGGCTCCAAGAAGGCTGCCGACCAGATCTGGGTCGCACGCTACCTGCTGCTGCGTCTTTGCGAAAAGTATGGCATCGACGTCGAATTCCACTGCAAGCCGCTCGGCGATACCGACTGGAACGGCTCGGGCATGCACTGCAACTTCTCCACCACCTACATGCGTGAAGTTGGCGGCAAGGAATACTTCGAAGCGCTCATGGCAGCCTTTGCCAAGAACTGGAAAGAGCACATCGACGTTTACGGCCCGGACAACCACCTGCGCCTGACCGGCAAGCACGAAACGGCTCCATGGAACAAGTTCTCCTACGGCGTTGCCGACCGTGGCGCTTCCATCCGCGTTCCGCATTCCTTCGTCAACAACGGCTACAAGGGTTACCTGGAAGACCGTCGTCCGAACTCACAGGGTTGCCCGTACCAGATCGCTTCGCGCGTTCTGGCAACGATCGCAGAAGTTCCGACGGCTGCTTCGGCTGCTGCCTGATTTTCGTCTTCCCAAGCATAAAGATGCGGCGTCGGGTCACTCCGGCGCCGTTTTCACTTTCGCAGGTTTTAGATGGCGAGTGATGTTGAACTGGATACGCCATCTTCAATCTCCGGTATTAAATGTATGGCGTTCTAGGTGTTTAGTCCCCGCATTTGATGGTGCATTGTTCAGCCATGAATGGAGGGATGCGCTATGGGACGAGCGTCACCCGCATACTCGCGCCAACATCTTTCGTTTTCAACTACAACGGTAATATATTTTATTCTTTCAACTTTTTCGGAGCGTTCTAATTTTGGTACCTAGATATAGAACAATTAACACCATAGGTTGAAATTAATAAACTGTATACGAATCATATCTATCGTTTATCCCAAGCATGAAGCTGATCATGAGACCGCATGATTTTTGAGCAGTTCCATCTCCCTCCTGTTCGGGACCTCTGAGACAGCTCCCACGACCTCCAACTTGCAAGAACATACCCAAAAGTTGCTGCCGGAGGCCACCGGTCGCACTGACGATGTGTTCAAAGCTGGTAACACTATTGGCAAGATTGTTGAAATCGTATCCGGAATGAACAAAACCGGATCGTCTGCGACAGGAGTGTTCACCATGGATGGTGCGACACGCGTCGATGGACTGAATGGGGAATATAGTCTGACCAAGACCGGAACGGGCACGTTCGGACCAGACTCGGATGATATTTCTGCAATGGTTGATGCTGCCAAAGGAACAGGGCCGGAAGCCGATAGAGCGAAAGCCTATCTGGAAGCACGCGAAAGCGGTTTGATGTCAAAAGCAGACATGAGCGCCATGGGCGTCACCTCAGTACTGAATCGGACGGATTACTATAATGCTGACGGCTCTAGCAAAGGCGTAGAAGGTACCTTCAATACAGTTGGTATGGAAGAGTTCTTTGAAAATAACATCGTTGTTGATGAGCAGGGTATTCCTCGAGACAAATCAACCGGAAAATATGCTGGAATCGAACAGAACGGGACGAAATATACATACATTACTTATTGATCCTTTGTCATTCAAGCAATTTGAGCTTGGAGCCGAGTTTCGAAGCCAGGCCTGCCGAGAGCTGGGTATAGCCGGCCCCCAGCCCGACAGAGGCTCCGAAGCCGTTGGAGATCAGGTTCTGGACCGCGACGATCACGCTGTCGGTCAGAGAGATGCGCCCGCCATAGAGCGCGTTGGCCTCGATGGGGTCGACCATTGCGCGTTTTCGCCGGCGCGAAAGAATGAACAGGACGCCGCCAAGAACAATGCCGCCGACAATGGGCGCATACAGGACGATCAGTTTGTTCTCGATCTCCGAGGCGCTCAGCCACTCGCTCATTTCGATACCGAAGATCAGGTTATGCAATGCCTTGGAAACCCAGCTCATGCCGCTGACGGCACAGCCTGCGCCAATGCCGATCAGAATGCCGGAAAAGATCAGCCCAATTTCGGAGCCGCGCGCGAAGGCTTTCCTTTTCAGGAGTTTGCCCCAGGTTTGGCCAAACTTGAATATCGCTCCGGGAGCCAGCGTCTGCATCGAGCCTGCAGCCTTCCTGTTCATGATCTTAAATCAGCGCCAAACCGCGCTCATGTCTTGAGCATCTCTTCCCGGCAATTGGAGCCAAAGCGTCAAGTGTCAAGCGCGGACAGTGCAAGCTGTGGGCGCTTATAGGAGAGGGAAAACGACGATTTCATGAACGGGCGGTTCAGAAGCTGTTCAGTTTCCAGATCCTAATCTCCTCACTATCGAAACTGAGGTGACGATCATGAAGTCTATGTTTTTGGCTGCCGCAATCCTTGCTGTCGGCGCGGTTGCCGCCGAAGCGCAACCCATGCCCGTCGCACCAAAAGTCGTTCCGGCGAACGGTGCAGCATCTGGTTTGATTGAGAAAGTGGACTGGGCTTGCGGGCGCGGCTGGAGATTGAACCGCTGGGGCGAGTGCGTGCCTCGCCGCCCACCGCCACCACCGCGCTATCACCGCCCGCCGCCGCCACCACCGGGTTGGGGTTGGGGTCCGCCGCCGCGCCACCATCATCATCATCACGGGGGGTGGGATCGCCGCTGGGGTGGTCCGCCACGCTGGTAAAGTCCAGGCGCTACAGCGCCGTGCGCCAAATATGGCGTACGAAGGTTCGCTGTAGCACTTTGTATCTGCTGCATAATTTTCACCTTAAATCGATTCCGGTTTAAGGAATTATGCAGTAGCCGGGTGGCAGGATTTGCTGCCCGGTTCCAGGAACTGATCTCAGCTCGTAAGGCGTGATGAGCTGATAATTTTCATGAAGAGCGCGCTCATGGCCTGGGATATGCCTTCCGACGGGCTAACCTCGAAGAAGTAGCCCGAGGATGCGCAGCTCTGCATGCGTGAAGCGATTTCTGCTTGGAACGGGCTGATCCAGTCATTGTACCACTGGTTCGTCGGCAAAGGCAGATAGGTGGTGTAGAGAACGGCGACCTTATAGCCCTGGTCCTTCAGCGCCTGGCAGGCATCGGGATTGATGGGTTCCTGGCAACGTCCGCCCGTCAGCTTCTTGGTGCAGCCAACAGGCTTGTAGCTGTCGTTGACGCCATCCGAGACGAAGAAGACGATTTTCTCCGGCGATGTCGAGGTGGCACCAGTACCCGCCGGACCGATGACTTTCCCGATGTTCTGCATCGCAAGAGTAAAATCCGTCTGCTGGTCGTTATTATAGCCCTGATAGGGAATCGACATCAGATCGATCATGCTGGCCTTGTTCTTGGCCGTCTTGAGATCCGAGGTCAGATTCGCCACCTCCATCAGCTTCGTATCTTCCGCCTTCTGACCGAAGGTGTAGACCGCCATTCGGAACTGGTTGGATACCTTGCGCGCGCTCGTTGCCGTGTCCATCAGGGCGGCCGTTGCCTGCGCGACGACGTTGATGCGTGTCGTCACGCCCAACTGTTTGGCAAGATTGTAATAGCTGTTCGGATCCTCGACGCCATTGTTGACGATATGGCAGGCGAAGGCGCATTTGTCGCCCGTATTGGCCACCATGGTGGAGATGTCGGATGGCGTGGCCGCCACGCCCATGGAAGGCGTATTGTCCAGCAACAGATAAAAATCGCGGTAGGTCGCGGTCTTGTAGGCGGCGGTTGCCGTTCCGCTGACGGTGATGGTGCTTTGGCCGAGTACCATCAGCAATGACGTCGGTACCTCTGCAGAATAGGTGATCGTAGACGTCAGATCCACACCCGATCTCGATACGTTTGCGGAAACATTCGTCAGCGTATAGGGCCTGTTGCCGGTAATTTCGCCGCTGAACAGGTTCTTGGCGTCGGTCTCCGCATCAAGGATCTCGCCGTCCCCGGTCATCGTCATGGCTTTCTTATAGCCAGGCGAGTTATCGGAGATTGCTGCCAGTGCCGCAGCGTCGGCGGCAGACTGAAGCTCGTTCTTGGCAGCCAGTGCATTGGCGAAGTCGACACTCAAACCGGCAGCGGCGGCAAGTGGAACCATGAGCAGCGCGCTCATGACCCCAAAATTTCCGCGGCGATCTTTCAGAATGCTTCGCATGGTTCTGTCTCAGGTTTCGGCAGTTCCCTCCGGTATTATGGTTTTGCAGTATAAACTTCATGAATCTAATGTTGTTCGATCTTATCGAAAATACCCATTGGTAATAAATGATGAATAAATAATGTTAATTTGTTGCGTGTTAGCCATATAATGTGATCTTTGATCATCTTTTTTTGGGATCATCACTTCGGTTGTAATCAACTCGCTTAGCGGGTAAATGAACGCGTGTCGTTGATGATTGGAGTCATGCCGCACGGGTTAAGTAACGCGGTAATCGGCCACTCAATGAGTATGTTTGCTCAGCATCAGGTCTTTCCTTCAACAGGCGAAGCTTCAGGTCGATAACGGGAGATGCTCAACAGTTGCCGCATGATGCCTCCGACGGCAGCGCAGTTCCCGCGCGTCCTGAGGGATGCACAAGGGAGAGCCACCCTTGTGCTCGGCGCCTGTAGACGCGGCTGTTCACTGCGACCAGAGGTGAGCGATGAGCCTGGACTATTTGACTCGTGCGGTGAAGATGGGTCAGCGCAGCCGTCGGCGGATGCGCAAGCATGGGCAGAACATGAAGGGCGACAGGCTCTGGAGCCGCGAGGAGGAGGCGGTGCTGATTGCTCATCAAGGCGAGTACGATCTGATGAGCAAGCTTCTGCCGCACCGTTCGCGCGCCGCGATTGCCAGTCGCTGCCAGTTGCTCGGATTGAGGCGGAAAGTGCATGTCTGGACAGCGGCAGAACTTGCCAAGCTGAGGCGGCTTTATCCCGTTGCCAGCGTCCAGGAAATCGAAGAGGCCTTTCCGCACTCCAGTTGGACAAATATCTGCCAGGTGGCGCGCTACCACGGATTTTGTCGCGCGGTAAGATCAGCATACAGAAGCACGGGTCATCCCGCACTCGATGACGTGCGCAAGCGTTGCCTGGAAATTCGCTGGACGATGAAGGATCTCGACAAGGCGGCTCGTACTGGGTGCTATTTCCAGCGGGCGGGGTGGATCGGCAAAAAGATAAACTATCGAGCACTCGGGCGTGCCATTGAGGCATTGGGCGGCGTTATCGAATGCCGATGGAAAGAATAGCCTTGGCCCTCCGGCCTGTTCATGTTCACGAGAGCGAACGGAATTTCGTGCCTAGAAACCAAAAGGCCTCCAGATCGCTCTGAAGGCCTTTTTGAATGGGAATGGTGGGCGTGACAAGGATCGAACTTGTGACCCCTACGATGTCAACAACGCTAGCTTGCCGGAAAGACCGCATAGCTCGGTCCATCCAAGCCAGCAACCCAACGTTTCTGGTAAGCTTTCGGATAAGTTCTGTGGGCATAAAATGGGCGGGCATGGTTCCATTCAGGCCGCTGCCCTCTGGCTTCACCAGCACCGCAACGAACTGACAGGGCCGGTTTTCCCTGCCCTGAAAGAGCGGTTCGGCCTTCGCAATCTTGAGGCTATCGAGGCAGCGAAGCAGGCCCACGCTCTGGCCTATCCGGGGGCGTGACAATGGCGATCCTCGAAGAGAACGATATCCTGTTTGCGCACAAGGCGCTGAACATCATGTCCGGCCTTACAGAGGCCACGCGGCGCGTTGCAGGCGCGATCATCGACCACTTCAACAAGAAGACAGGCCAATGTGATCCAAGCATTGATCGTCTCGCGGCGATGCTTGGCATCAACAGGGCGACGGTGATCCGTGCAACAGAGACGCTTCACGAACTTGGCTTGATCCAGAAGGATAGCCACGGCGGCAAGGCCCACCGTGCCAGCTATCTGCCGAACTGGGATCACTTCCGCTTCATCGTTGCAGAATGGGCGGCGAGGATGAAGACCGGGGATCGTCCGACGAAGAGCAATCAGCCTGCAAAACCGGCTGTTCCAAAGGTCGCAAGCTTGCAACGTTCACAGTCGCAAGGCTGCGACGTTGAAGGTCGCAGGGATGCGACACAAACCAATAGAATAAACCAATCGAAGGAACCAATCGAAACGGCGCGTGTGGAAACGGCAGGGCAGGAACCGCCTTCCCGGCCTTCGTCGCGGCTGTTGCGTCGGCTCTGGAGAGGGAGCAAGCCGGACGCGCAGCGATCCATGCTCTTGCCCATCACGGGCGGTGGAAGTCCCAGCCATGCGGATGCTGCCAAGGGGGCAGCTGAACGGCGCTGGCTGGAGCAAGTCCATGCTCTCGGCCTGACGGTGCAAGGCGACGTAATCGAGTGGATGAACGCCGACAGGCAGGAAGCCGCAACGCAAGCCGAAATGAAACGACGCGGCGGCGGCTTGGCCTTCATCGTCTCGGCAATGCAGAACGAGAGGATGCGGGCGCATGGCTAACTGGCCCTACAACACGACCGCATGGCGCAAGCTGCGGGCCGCGAAGCTGAAGGCATCGCCGCTTTGCCAGCACTGCAAGGAACGTGGGCTGCTGAAGCCTGCAAAAGCCGTGGATCATAACACGCCCATCAATCGAGGCGGTGAACCGTTCCCTGATCTCGATGGCCTGACCTCACTCTGTGAGCCTTGCCACAACGAAAAGACCGCGAACCAAGACCGAAGCACGGCGAAACCGTTCGCCCGAAGGTTCAAGGGCTTCGATGCTGAAGGCAATCCGCTCGACAAGCGCGATGATTGGCACGGCAATGGCGTAGAAAAATATTCTACTCAAGGGGTGGGGGCGGGTGAAATCACCACGGATTGAGGGGGCTGGACCGAGGGGGGAGTCGGGGGGATACTTAGTTTTACCCTCTCAAGAGCCTGATAACACAGAAAATTCCTCTACGAGAAAAATTATTCCAAAGGGTGCGAAATGGCGGTTCGGGGTATAGGCGCGAAGGCTCTTTCAGAGCGCGGCAAGATCAAAGTTAGGCCAGTGAAGCCGTGGGAAGTGGATGGCTTGAGCCGTGCGGGCCGCGTGGTCGCCTTCCTCGAAGATTTGCCGATCACGGCGGGCAAGCTGGCAGGGCAGATGATGAAGCTTCGCCCATGGCAGCGCGAATTTATCGAGGCGGTTTATGCGGAAGACGGCGAAGGACGTCGGCCAGTGCGCACGGCGGTGCTTTCCATGGGCCGGAAGAATGGCAAAACCCAAATCGCGGCGGGCCTTGCGCTGTGTCACTTGATGGGGCCGGAAGCGGAACCGCGTGGCGAGGTCTATTCAGCAGCCCTGACGCGCGATCAGGCGGCAAAGCTGTTTCAGGAAATGGTTGCCATCCTCGAAGCCCATGAGGAACTGAACGACAGGGCGAATGTCATCAAGTTCTCGAAGCAGGTGGAAGTTCTGTTCGGAGATGGCGCGGGTTCGCTCTATGCGGCGCTCTCTGCCGATGCCGGTTCGAAAATGGGTCTCTCGCCTTCCTTCGTCGTCTATGACGAACTTGGCAGCGCACCGAACCGCGATCTCTTCGACGCGCTCGACACAGCCACAGGTGCGCGTGATAACCCGCTGATGGTCTGTATCTCGACACAGGCGGCGGCGGATCACCATGTTCTTTCCGAACTGATAGATTACGGCCTTCGTGTCCAGTCGGGCGATGTGGATGATCCAAGCTTTCACCTGACGCTCTATGCAGCGCCACAGGATGCCGACCCGTGGAGCCGTGAGGCGTGGACGGCGGCAAATCCGGCGCTGGGTGACTTCCGCTCTCTGGATGACGTCCAGCGGCAGGCAGCGCAGGCGCGGCTTGTGCCGTCGAAAGAAAGCGCCTTCCGCAACCTGATCTTGAACCAGCGAGTTTCCGCCAATGCGCGTTTCATCCACAAGGCGGAATGGGACCGCTGTAACGAGCCTGTAGACCTCAAGGCGCTGCAAGGGCGCGAATGCTATGGCGGGCTTGATTTGTCCGGCTCTCGCGATCTCACGGCCTTCGTGATGGTGTTTCCGGGCGAAAGCGGGCGTTTTCAGGTGTTGTCACGCTTCTTCATGCCAGAGAACAATATCGAAGAGCGTTCGAACGAGGACCGCGTGCCTTACAAGCTGTGGGCAGATCAGGGTTATATCACCTTGATACCTGGCAGCACGATCGATCCAAGCTTCGTCGCTCATGAGGTATTCAACGCCTCACAGACCTATGACCTGAAGACGGTCGCCTTCGACCGCTGGCGTATCGAGGAATTTAAGCGACAACTGGGCCTGTTCGGCGGCAATATCCCGCTGGAGCCGTTCGGGCAGGGCTTCAAGGACTTTTCGCCCGCCGTCGATATGCTGGAGCGCACGGTTGCGGAACGGCTTCTGCAACATGGTGGAAATCCGGTGTTGAACATGTGCGCCGCGAATGCCGTGGTAACCCGCGATCCGGCTGGAGGACGAAAGCTGGACAAGAGCAAGGCAACGGGCCGAATCGATGGCCTTGTGGCGCTGGCAATGGCCTTGCAGGTCAGTGGAAGGCATGAACCGGAAGCGTTGCCGTTATGCCTGCTAGAACTCATGGATTGAGCGGGAAAGCGTCTTCGCCGAAGACGCTTTCCGTAAGCGCAAATACAGATTTGCAGAAAATCGGAAATACAGAAAACCGGATTTGCGAAAATATCCGGTAAGTCAAAATATCTGGTTCGCGGTGGGGAAATTCCCCACCTGCATCGAATCAATGGGAATGGCGCTCACGGTCTTTGCGAGTGAAATAAAACACGGCAGCGCCCATGATCAGGCCACCAACCGGAACAATCATGAAAAGGGCAAACTGTTCGATGCTCATGGCTTCATCCCTTTCAGGGATCGTCTTGCCAGCAAATGTAATGCAGTTGCGGCAAATATCAGTCTGTTGAATTTTTACGGTTTGCCATTGAAGCGTCTTGCATGGCGTCTTCGAGCGACTTTATTGCTCCATCAAAGTCTGCGAGTCGCGCAAGTGCAGCAAAAACAAATCCGTGTTCGTTCTTCTCAAAATAATCTTCGATAAAATCCAGTCGTTCTTGGCGAAGTAAAGCGATTTGAGAATTGATTTTCTCAATAAAATTGGAGTCGTAGTTTGGCATCGCTAATCTAATTCCTTTTTCTTCAGTCTAACGCCTGGGCCTTCACCATTTTCCGCAACGAAGATAACGCCCGCGGCTTCAAGTGCGGCCTGCATTGCGGCTTCCGCATCAGGAGAAACTTTTCTCCGCTCTTTTTCAAAATCCACAACCGTAGACAAACCAAACCCGGCAGCTTTTGCAAGCTCAAGCTGCTTCCAGTCTATCAGAGCGCGAGCGGCGCGACATTGTGCGGGCGTCATTGATCAATAATTTTTGTTGACGGTTTCATTGGCGTAAGTTACCAACAATAATTGTTGATTACCACATCATTTGACAAGGAGCAACGCGATGGGGAACCATTTTCGCGAACCGGTAAACCATGCCTCGATGTCGAGGCGGGCATTTATTGGCGCTGCCATTGCAGGCAGTGCATCGGTTACGGCGGCGGAAGCAGTCGCCATGCAACCGCCCTTAGCGGACCCACTGGCGAACCTTTCGCCAGAAGAGCGAATCGCCCACCACATGAAGGCAATCAATGAAATCGTGCTCGCCATGGGGACGCCAGAAGGAAACGGCGGCAGGCGCTTCGATGGCGAAAAGTTCAAGGTGATCACAGACCCGGCATTCACGATCTATCTGACGAAGGCGTTGTGCAGTTGAGGTAATGAGGGTTTTATTTGCAAAACGTACAAATGAAATTGACGCGCCGTTTTTAACTGTGTATCGTGCAAATGAAACACAGGATTAGTCGTTATGGCACTTTTAAGCGAACTTGTTGCGGTCTGCGAACAGCACCAACTTGATGGGAAAGCCACATTGAACGTGTTTGCGCGCCGTCTTCGTGAGGCAGGACGAATTTCTCAGGCTGGTCGCGGACGTGGAGCCGCCCATATGACGGCTTTGGATGCTGCTCGTTTCCTCATCGCATGCGCCGCGACAGACCAACCCGAACGGGCCGTGGAAGCGGAAAGCGTTTTCAGCAATCTGAAGTGTGGCCACGAACTGATGCGAGAGGAAAACGCCTTGATTGCATCGAAAGACGTGCCCACGCTCGATTTGGCCTTGGCCCGGGCAATACACCTTTTAGGAACGGGTGAAATTGATGCCGCCGACAAAGCGGAGCACGAAAGAAGATTTCCCGGCATTCCACGCATTACGAGTAGCGAAACGTTTGCGGTTTGGCTGATAGTTAGACGTAGCTCGGTTGGTGCAAATATTCGCGTGCTTGGTACGGAGCTTATCTATCAGCACCCAATTCTTTCCGACTTGGTTGCAAGCGTCAATCGTTTCGAACCATTTGATAATCAGCTTGCTTTGAGCGAGCGTTTAGATCGCGAAACTCACCAATTTCGGACAGGCAAGAACCTTTCCGCTGAGTTGAAGTATCCATTACTTCAGGCCGTGGGCAGGCTGATCGTCGGAGGCAGACGCCTCGATTAACCCATTCCCCGCGCCATCAAGCGACGGCTCCGCCAGCGAGCCTAAAACGGAAAGCGCCCCTCTGGGGTGCGGGGTGAAGAAAAGCAGACAAGGGGCGCAGGCTGGCGATTTTTCCGCCGATTTCGGCATCAACCAACTTAACCACATACGCTTGATTTTTCTTCGACGGTTTTCACTCCCCTTCGAGGAACATAAAATGAAAAGATTGATTGAATTGCGCGAAAAGCGGGCCTCAAAAATCGCGGAAATGCGCGGCCTCCATGCAAAGACGGCGCTGGAGAGCAACGAAGAACAGCGTTTCAAGACGCTGGAGACGGAAGTTACCGAACTTGATGGGCAGATTGCCCGTGAGGAACGCATGGCAGCCTTCGAGCGCGAGGAGCAGCGCGGCGAAGAAGTTCACGGCGGCGAATTTGGCCGCGAACTGCGTGGTTACTCCGTAGCAAACGCCATTATGGGCGCTATGAACGGTCGCCTGACGGGCCGTGAAGCGGAAATCGATCAGGAATTGAAGCGGGGCCGCGAAAGCCGTTCCGGCGCTTCCGGTGTCGCGGTTTCGGTTCCCACGCAAATCCTACTCGGTACGGAACAGCGTAGCCAGACGGTCGGAACGCCTTCGGCAGGCGGTTACACCGTCGCCACCAACCTTGCAGCCGTTGCGGATCGCTTCCGCCCTGCTCTGCGGGTGGAAGCCATGGGCGCGACCGTTCTTCGTGGCCTGACAGGAAATCTTGACCTTCCGAACCTCGAGTCCAGCGGCTCGGCGTCCTGGGTGACGGAAAACGGCAATGCCAACCGCTCGAGCTTGACCTTTGGCAAGAATTCGATGGGGCCTAAGACGGTAGCAGCCGAATACGGCCTTTCGCGTCGTCTGATGCTGCAATCCAGCAGCGCGATTGAGGGCATCCTCCGTAGTGATCTCGGTTTCCTTCTCGCTCAGGCGCTTGATCTGGCTGCCATGAATGGCAGCGGCACGGGTGCGGAACCGCTTGGCCTGCTGAATACTCAAGGCGTTGAAAAGATCGCCAGCGTGACCGCCTTGAGCGACACGGCGGCAAACCTGATTGCGGCGCTGGAGCTTGACGATGTGACGGGAACCGCAGCGTTCCTGACGCATCCGAAGGTTATGCAGCTCGCACGCAAGCTGAAGGATGCAAACGGGCGGGCCATTCCGCAAGCTGAAACCTTCCACAGCCAGCGTGTTGAGGTCTCCACTCAGGTTCCGGCGAACCTCGGTTCCGGCAATGACAAGGCGGCGATGATCTTTGGTCAGTGGGGTGAATTGTACCTGGGTTATTGGTCGGCGGTGGATATCCTGATCAACCCCTATCACCCGGACGTTGCTTCGAATGGCGGCGCTCTTCTCCATGCCTTCCTTGATGCCGATGTGGCGGTTCGCCATCCGAAGGCATTCGCCTATTCGGAGATTTGATCATGGTGACGGTTGCCGACGCACGGCGATATCTTGGCAACCATCATACAGAGGACGCTGAAATTCAGCGTCTTCTTGATGCTTGCATCTCGCATCTTTCCAGTATCGGTGTTCAGGTTGACCCGATGCCATTGCCTGTCCGTGAAGCTGTCTACCTCATGGTCTCCGTGCTTCACTCGCGGACGGATCATCCGTTCGGAAGAAGCCGCGACGAAGTCGAGGGTATCGGTTCCTACTCCTATTTCAGTCCCAAACTTATCGATGACGCGAACTGGCAGGTTATTCGGCTGCTGACGGACCCGCATCGCGAGGTATCTCTATGACGATTGAACGTCGCGGTTTGACCGCTGAAATCCGTTCCAAGGGCCGTCGCCTTGAAGGCTATGCGGCAACCTTTGGCAGGTCTGCCGATATTGGCGGACGCTTCACCGAAACCATTGCGCCGGGGGCTTTCTCCGGTTCCTTGCGTTCCAAGGCTGATATTCTTGCCCTTGTGGATCACGATCCGGGCCGGGTTCTCGCCCGCACCCGTTCCGGCACCTTGCGCCTTTCTGAAGATAGCCGCGGCCTTGCCTTCGATCTGGATATTCCAGACACGCAAGCGGGCCGTGACGTGCTGGCACTGGCAGAACGCGGCGACCTGGGCGGCATGAGCTTCGGCTTCACGGCCCTGGATGAAAAACGCGACGGTGACCGGCGCGAGCTTCGGGCGGTTGACCTACACGAAATCTCTATCGTCCTGGCTTGGCCTGCCTACGACGGCACGGTGATCCAAGCCCGTTCTCTTTCATTGTCTACGCCCTTCCGGGCCTATGCGGAGCGAGCGCTTCGCCTTCTGGAGCTTTCGCGATGATTTCGCTTTCTCGTCTCTTCGGTCGCGAGACACGCGCCGCTATAAAATCTGACGATCCTTATTTAGGCCAATGGTTTGGCCTTCGTGGCGGGATTGGCGGTTACGTCGATCCAAACCGCGCAAGTGGTTTGGCAACCGCCCACGCCTGTATTGCAACCGTCAGCCAGAACGTTGCTGCTATACCGCTGCATGTGTATCGGCGCGGCGATAACGGCGGGCAAGAAAAGGCGAAGGATCACCCGCTTTATACCGTGCTGCATGACATGGCGAACCCTGCCATGACGGCCTTCGAAGCGCGGGAATATTTGACCGCCTGCCTGATGATCCACGGCAACGCTTACGCCCGGATTGAATGGAGCGGGCGCGGACAAGTGACCGCGCTCTATCCCCTTGATCCTGCAGGCGTGACTGTTGAACGGCTGCCTTCCGGGCGGCCGCGTTATCGGCTGTCCGGTAAGAGCGGTTCAACGGCAATGCTTCTTCAGGAAGAGGTTCTTCATCTGCGGTACCGTCTAGCGCCTGACAGCGTTATGGGGCTTTCCCCTATCCAGATCGCCAGCGGAACCTTTCACCTCGCCCTGACGCAACAGGAAACGGCGGCAAAACAGGCGGGCAAGAGCTTCCGGCCTGAAGGCGCTTTGGTGTTTCCGAATGCCATGGGTACCGACAAGAGAGATACGACGCTGGAAAAGCTTCGCCAGAAGTTTGAAAGCGATTCTGCAGTATCCGGTGTCATGGTGCTGGATGGCGGAGCGGACTGGAAATCCTTCTCCTTCTCTTCGAAAGATGCTGAATTTCTGGATAAAATGAAGCTCAGTAATCTGGATGTCTGCCGGATTTGGGGTGTTCCGCCGACTGCCGTTGGTATCACCGACAACGCCACCTATTCCAACGCGGATCAGGAAAGCCGTGCTCTTGTGCAGCGATGCCTTGCACCCATGGCGAAGCGTTTGGAACAGGCCATGAATGCGGCTCTCTTGACTGCCGCAAGCCGTCAAAGCCTCTTCATTGAACATGACTTGGCTGGCCTGCTGCGAGGCGACATGAAGGCCCGTTATGAGAGTTATCGGATCGGTCGTGAAGGTGGCTGGCTGTCCTCCAACGATATTCGCGGATGGGAAAACATGCCGCAAATCGAAGGCGGGGATGAATATCTTTCGCCGCTCAATATGACGGTAGTCGGTGATCGCCAGACGGACACCAGCCAGCCGGAGGGCGTGTGATGTCGTTTGATCGATTTATGATCGAACCCGATACACCGCTTCGACTTTCTGTAGCAGCGAAGCTTGCCTTCCCAGATGGGAGCATGACCGAGAGCGGGCTTAAAACCGAACATGGCAAGGGCAACCTCGAATGTGAGCGGATTGCCAATAAGCTTTACACCACGTTGAACAACATTAAGCAGATGAGGGAAAGATGCCGCGAAAGCCGAAGGGGCCAAGGCTCTGGCTCCGAGAGCGAAAAGGCCGTCCGTCCGTATGGGTCATTCTCGACACCGGAATGCCTGAAGTCAGCACAGGCTTCAGCGAATCAGATCGCGGAGAAGCTGAAAAGGCACTCCAAGCCTACATCGCTTCAAAACATCGGCCGGAATGGCGAAAAGGCGCACCTTCCGAGGTCGCGATAGCGGATGTCCTCGCCTTCTATGGTGAGCAACGTGGTGCAGAACTTGCACACCCGGAACTTGTAGGTTGGCATATGACGAATCTGCTCGCCTACTTCGGTGAAAAGATGTGCGAATTTATTGATGGTTCTTCTTGTCGGGCCTACGTCGCGGCGCGTGTTGCGGGTCACATCGGTAAACGGCCTGTTGCAGCCGGGACAGCGCGGCGCGAGTTGGAAACGCTTTCTGCCGCACTGAATTTTGCCCACAAGGAGAAAAAGCTTCTTTTCCCTGTTCCGGTCACTTTCCCGGCCAAGGCTCCTGCAAGAGAGCGGTGGTTGACGCGATCTGAGGCCGCCCGCTTGCTGGCTGGTGCGCTTGGCATCGTTCCCGTTGCTTTTGATATCGGCACGCGCGAGGCGGTGAAGTGGGGTAGGATGTTCAAACCTTCCTATCACGTTGCTCGCTTCATCCTCATTGGACTCTACACCGGAACACGGCATGAAGCCATTCTTCAGCTTCGTTGGGGCGTCAACTCCTCCGGTGGATGGCTGGACCTTGCCCACGAGGTAATGTACCGGCGTGGCAAAGGGCAAGCTGAAACCAATAAGCGTCGGCCTCCCGTTCCAATCCCAGAAAACCTTCTGCCACATGTTCGGCGCTGGCGAAAAATCACCGTTAACGGGCCTGTGGAATATGCGGGCAGGTTAATCAAGAAAGAGCGGCGCGGGTGGGATCGCGCACGTGAACTTGCTGGCTTGGACACAGAAGTAACACCTCACATCATGAAGCACACCTGCATCACCTGGATGCTTCAGCGGGGTGTTCCCTTTTGGGAGATTTCTGGTTTCACCGGAACGTCAGAAAAGACGATCCGCGACACGTATGGACACCACTCGCCCAAGCATCTTGAAGCCGCTAGAAAGCGGTTTAATGGGCGAAACTTGGGCAAGTGAAAAGAGAAAGGAAATGCGGGTTATGTCGTCAACCTCGCAAACGCCTGCAAATGCAGGGTATAGGAATGGTGGGCGTGACAAGGATCGAACTTGTGACCCCTACGATGTCAACGTAGTGCTCTCCCGCTGAGCTACACGCCCTTCCGTGGCGGCGGATAGACCATAAAAGCGGCCGACCCGTCAACCGCTTTTTTGCAACTTCGTGACGTTTTTTTGAAGCGTCAGGAAGAAGCCCGGAAAACCGGGGTCAAGCGGCCAGAAGCTTGTTCACTTCGTCCACAAGGTCACGCAGGTGGAAGGGCTTGGAAAGCACCTTGGCGTCTTTCGGCGCCTTCGAATCGGAGTTCAGGGCAACGGCGGCAAAACCGGTAATGAACATGACCTTGAGATCTGGGTCGAGCTCGGTAGCGCGACGCGCCAGCTCGATACCATCCATCTCAGGCATCACGATATCGGTCAGAAGCAGGGAGAAGGGCTCCTCGCGCAGGCGATCATAGGCGCTTGCTCCATTGTCGAAGGAGGTCACCTTGTAACCGGCCTTTTCCAGCGCCTTGACCAGGAAGCGGCGCATATCATTGTCATCTTCGGCGAGAAGGATCTTTTGCATCATCAGGACCGTTAATGGGTTTCTCTTGAATTAGGGCTTTGACGGTAGCTTTTCGCCAGTAAAAAACCGGTGAACGATAACCGCCAGATGCCTTCTTTATGGATTTACATAGTATGGACTTCGCAGCAGGCAACTGGCAACATGTCACCTTGAGTTGTTCACCACATGGTAAAGATCGAATGCAATGGGCTGATGGTCGGCTAGAACCCTTTGAAGTGCGGGAGCCTGAGCAGCAAACCATTCCCTTTGTCTTCAATTCTCCCCATAGCGGTCGATTTTATCCACCGGAATTTCTGGCGGCGTCCCGGCTCGATGCATTGAGTATTCGCAGATCCGAAGACCACTACGTCGATGAATTATTCTCAGATGCGCCTCAACTCGGTGCGCCACTGCTGGTTGCCCACTTTCCACGTGCCTATCTGGATGTCAACCGCGAGCCTTACGAGCTTGACCCGCGTATGTTCGAGGATGCCCTGCCATCCTACGCCAATATCGGATCCATGCGCGTGGCAGGTGGGCTGGGTACGGTTCCACGAATCGTTGCCGAGAATATGGAGATCTATGCGCGACGCATGCCGGTTGCGGATGCGCTGTCGCGGATCGAGGCGCTCTACAAGCCCTACCATGCGTGCCTGAGACGCCTGATCGCTCGTACTCACGCCCGTTTCGGCTTTTCGGTCCTTATCGACTGCCATTCCATGCCGGGTAATATCCGCATTGCGGGCTCGGATACGAGGCCCGATTTCATTATCGGTGATCGCTACGGGACGAGCGCCTCCGCTGAACTGTCGCGTGCGGCCTTGCATATCCTGGAGGATCTCGGTTTCAACGCCGTCCGCAACAAGCCCTATGCGGGCGGCTTTATCACGGAACACTACGGCCGCCCGGTTCGTGGGCTCCATGCCCTGCAGATCGAGGTCAACCGGTCTCTCTATGTGGATGAAGCAACGCTTGAAAAGCGCGCGGATTTTGAGGTGGTCTCTGCGGCGCTGTCGCTCTTCATGCGGCAGATGATCGATTTTGCGGACGAATTTTCGATCGAATCGACGCTCGCGGCGGAATAGTTTTCGTTTCCCTGTTGTATCACTTTTGCCCCGACGCTTGCGTGCGGGCAAAAAAAACCGCGCCTCACGGACGCGGCTAAGTCTAGGGAGGAAACACCCAAGGAGGGTATTTACAGTCTTTCGACTGCAAAAATCACATTAATGACATATTGCCCAAATGTCAAGCATTCCTTTTTGGTGATCAAACTTAAGGCAAACGCGTGTTGCGCCGTTAATTCGATACGGTTGCGCTTGCTCCTGTCGGCCTTTCGACTAGAAAGGAGGGCAAATTTTTACCGGGGGAAACATGCTGCCAGATCGCGCCTTCTTCGATAGCCTAGCCGATGCCGCGCGCAGCCAGACGCTGCCTCGTTTCCGGGTCGGGACTGCGGTCACCAACAAGCTGCATGGGGGTTTCGATCCGGTGACGGAGGCCGACCAGGCGGCGGAACTCGCCATCCGGGAACTCATCGTAAATTCCTTTCCCGACCATGGCATTCTGGGTGAAGAGCACGAATCAATCGGCCTGGATCGCGAGCATATCTGGGTCATCGATCCGATCGATGGAACCCGCGCTTTCATTTCAGGCGTACCCGTCTGGGGTACGCTGATAGGCTTGCGTTCCGGCGGACGAGCTGTGATGGGACTGGTTGACCAGCCTTTTACCGGTGAACGCTATTTTGCCGATGGGTCGGCGAGCTGGTATTCCGGCCCCGATGGTGCGCATCGTATCCAGGTGCGCGATTGTGGAGATATCTCCAACGCCATTTTGTTCACCACATCACCGCACATCTTCTCGACCGATGAGCGCAGCCAGTACGACCGCGTCGAAAGCAAGGTTCGCCTCTTCCGCTACGGCACGGATTGCTATGCCTATGCGCTTCTGGCGGCGGGGCATGTTGATCTTGTCGTCGAAAATGGCCTGAAGCCCTATGATGTCGGTGCACTCATTCCGCTGATCGAGCAGGCCGGAGGCATCATCACCACCTGGGACGGCGGTCGCCCGGAAGATGGCGGCAGCATCATCGCAGCCGGCAGTCGCGCGGTCTATGAGCAAGCCATGGACCTGCTGGCAGGTCGGTGACGATCACGCTCAGGCGGCTGTCTCGGAGAGATCCACCAGTGGCTCCGTGCCAGGCATGAAGGCCTGGATCGCGGCCAGCGCCTGCATGCGGTAGATGTCACGCTCCTGAAAGATTTCGTGCCGGGCGCCGGTGATGGTAATGAGTTGTCCTGCCCGGAAGTTTCGCGATAGCCGTTCCTGATAGATGTAGGGCACGATACCATCCAGCATGGGTGCCAGAATAAGCGTCGGGATGGTTATCCGTCTCAGATGCGATTGGTCGTTGACCATCGAGCCCGCCATCAGGGTTTCGTGCAGCCATCGTGCCGTGGGCACCCCGATGGTGAGGTCCGGCCTTGCCGCGACGATAGCTGAATTCCGGTTGAAACGAGCTTCGTCCGATGTCAGCGGGTTGTTCGCAAAGGGGCGAGGACCCTGGTCCTTGCCCATCGAGACTGAGCCCAGGCCCAGCCGAGACAGTGTCGAGGTGAGGGGACGCAGCCATTTTTCCGGCAAGGCCTGTCCGCCCAATCCGACGAAGGGTGCCGCGAGCGCCATCCTGTCGATCCGGTTGTTGAGACGCGGGGCGGATGCCAGAGCGATCAAGGCACCGGTTGAATGGGCGACCAGAAAGAAGGGTAGGCGTGCGTCCGGCAGCACGATGGTCTGCAGAAAAATTTCCAGATCGTACTGATAGTCCATGAAGCGCCGCACGTGACCTTTGCGCGGATCTTTCAACAGGCGTTCTGAGCCGCCCTGTCCGCGTAGATCGAAGGTCGCGACCCAGAGCCCCATGGCATTCAGATCGCGAATGGTCTCGAAATATTTTTCGATGGATTCATTGCGTCCTTGCAGCAGAACCACCGTTCCCTTGGCGGGAGAGATTGCCGACCGGAACAGAGCATAGCGGAGGCGGGTGCCGCGAAAGCCCTCGAAATAGCCTGCCGTGCAATTGCCCGGAACCGGATTATCCGGCGTGGAGAACAGAATGTCCGATCGGGAGACCTGAGCTTCGTCCATGGTGCCGCCTTGCTCTTTTTTTGTCAGGGATAGGGGGTGCTGGCCACAAGGTCAAAGAAAAAAGCCGGAACCGGCAGTGCCAGTTCCGGCGAGGGGGAATGACTGAAGAGAAGGGACGTGGCTTCAGTCGCCGGAGGCAGACCCGTCCGGTTCGAGGCAAGAAGTAGCCGGATCATCCTGAACAGGCCGCGAATGCCGTGTTCAGCGGGAGTTCAGGCTTTCGCCAAAGTCGGCTTGGCGGAAATTTCCAGAAAATTCGAAAAGGTCTTGAACGAGCAAAATTGGCTCACCATCTCAAGGTCACGGACGCCGCAAGGGTTCGTAACAACGGGGAAGCGTCGCCAGAATGGGTCGCCTCCCGTGCTTTCAAATCGCAAACGTCGCTTCAAGGAGGACACCATGCGTCACGTTGATTTTTCGCCGCTCTATCGCTCTACCGTTGGCTTTGACCGTCTCTTTTCCATGCTGGACAGCGTTGGCCAACCGGAGCAGGCGCCGAGTTATCCCCCCTACAATATCGAGCGGACGGGTGAAAACACCTATCGCATAACGATGGCCGTTGCCGGTTTCGACGAAAAGGAACTCAGCATCGAGGCGCACGCGCATGTGCTGACGGTCAAGGGTGAGAAGTCTGAGGACGATGCGGCCAACAAGACCGAATTCCTGTATCGTGGCATCGCCAAGCGCGCCTTTGAGCGCCGCTTCCAGCTTGCTGACCATGTCGAGGTTCAGGCCGCTTCCCTGAAGAATGGTCTTCTGCATATCGACCTGCTGCGCAATATTCCCGAAACCTTGAAGCCCCGCCGTATTGCTATCGCGGCGGACATTGCCGAGGCAACCAAGACGATCGAGGCACAGCCTACGGCAAAGCAGGTCAACTGATCTGTTCAATTGCGCGCTTACGGTCCAGTTGCGCTGTCATTCCATGCAGCCCCCGTCGAAACGATCGGCGGGGGTTTTGTTTTGGGCCTGGTTCAGGTTGTTCGGTAGCGTCCGTATGCCATGATCATGCGGATCGGGTCGCAGCAAGAGCCGCTTCTGTCTGAGCTTCCTGTTCGATCTTTCTGGCTGCATAACGTTGGGCAATGACCGCGCAGACCATCAACTGGATCTGGTGAAACAGCATCAGCGGAAGTACGATGGCACCAATGCTTTGCCCGGCGAAGATAGCCCCTGCCATGGGAACGCCGGAAGCGAGGCTTTTCTTCGATCCGCAGAAGGTGATGGTGATCTCGTCTTGCCTGTTGAAACCCAGCAGGCGACTTCCGAACACCGTGATCAGCAGGACGATGATCAGGAGCAGGATATCGAGCGCGATCACAATCCCTATGTCCTGCACTGAGAAGGTCTGCCAGAGACCTTCATTCACCGATTCGCTGAAGGCGAGATAGACAACCATCAGGATCGAGCCGCGATCGACGGGTAAAAGCAGCTTCTTTTTCGAGCGGATCCATTTGCCGATCCAGGGTTCCAGCACTTGGCCGAGAATGAAGGGGGCAAGAAGCTGGAGCAGAATGGTTTCAAGCGCTCCTAGATTAAAGCCAGCGTCACTGTTCGTTGCCATGAGCAAGCCGACCAGAAGCGGCGTCAGGAACATGCCGAACAAGTTGGAGGCCGAGGCAGAGCAGATGGCTGCCGGTACATTTCCGCCGGCGATTGATGTGAAGGCGATTGAGGATTGGACCGTCGAGGGGAGGACGCAGACGAAGAGAAGGCCGAGATAAAGCTCCGGCTTCAGGATTGTCTCAGGGATGAAGCCAAGCCCCAGTCCCAGCAGTGGGAAGATGCCGAACGTCACCAGCAGAATGGTCAGATGCAGGCGCCAGTGCAACACGCCGGCAATCACCACATCGCGCGATAGCCGCGCCCCGTGCAGGAAGAACAGGAGTGCGATCGCGCAGTCCGTCGCATAGCCGAAAATCGTTGCAAACTCCCCATGAGCCGGCAACAGCGAGGCGATGATAACGGTTGCGACCAGCAGCAGCGTGAAGGTGTCCGGCAGAAAACGGCGCATGATCTCATCCATTCGAAAAACCAGATTTACGAATGGGTGATCATGAAGCAAAATGCAAACACTAACAGTTATCGTAGATCGTGATACGATGTTAAACCTGATCCATCTTGAAAGCTTTGTTCGCCTACACGACTGCGGTAGTTTTACCGCCGCCGCCGACCGGCTTGGCATCGGCCAGTCGACTGTGACCCAGCATATTCAGCGGTTGGAGAAAAGCCTCGGTAAACAACTGATCGATCGCACGACGCACCGCGTGCAACTGACGACGGAGGGCGAGGCGCTCTTGAGTTATGCGCGTGCCATGCTGGATCTCAACGGGAAGGTTCATTCCCTTTTTGGCGAAAACCGTTTGCGCGGGCGCTTGCGGCTTGGCGTTTCGGAAGATGTCGTTGCGAGCCGCCTGACGCTGATCCTGGAAGACTTCATCCGGCTTCATCCGCTGGCGGATCTGGAACTGACTGTGGCCCTGAGTTCGCCCCTCTATCAGATGCTGGAAGTCGGTGAATTGGATCTTGTTCTTGCAAAACGCCATATCGGTGAAACGCAGGGTCGATTGCTATACCGTGAACCTCTCGTCTGGCTCGCGCGCGATCCGGAGCTTCTCCGATTGAAGGAGGGCGAGCCGGTTCCGCTGATCGCCTTTCCGACGCCGAGCATTACGCGCAAGATTGCGCAAGACACGCTGGACCGCCACAAGATCCTGTGGCGCATTGTCTGCACCTGCGCCAGCCTGAGCGGCCTCACGGCAGCGGCGCGCGCCGGAATGGGCATTCTGGTGCAGCCGCGCAGCATGGCGCCTGATGGGCTGAAGGAGGTGTCGGGTGGGTGGCTCCCGCCTCTTGATGACGTGGAATTCGTACTTGTGCCTCGCCGGGGGGCGGATGCGGCTCTGGTAGAGGCATTGTCAGCGCTGATTGTGGCGCGTCTCGTCCCGCAGGTGGGTTGAAAAGAGATTGCCCGGAAGAGTTTCCGGGCGCCCCCGTTACCTACCGAACTTATTTTTCCGGCATCATCGACGAATGGAGATGATCGATCTTCCAGGCTCCGTCCTCGTATCGGTACAGGAAGCTGTAGCGCGCTTTCACATCGGTCTTCGCGCCCGTTTTCGCGTCCGTAAGGGTAACTGTCCACGTGCCAAGGCGCGATGCCGTGTTGCAGTCGATTTCTACAGTGGAGGTGTCGATCTTGCCAACGGGGCTACCCTGCAGAAACTTGACGAAATAGTCATTTACCTCAGCGGGCGTTGTTCGAGGTTTGTTGGAGACGGTAGCAAGCAGAACTGGTTCTTTGGTGAAGAGTGATGTCACCTTGGCAGGGTCTTTTGTGGCCCAGGCATTATTGAATTCGGTAAACAGTGCCTCGATCTGGGCCGGGGTTGTATCGGGGCAGGTGGCGGATTTCGCCTGTGCAATACTCGCTCCACCGATTGATGCTGCCAGAATCACACTGCCGGCTACAAAGTACTTCTTCATGTTATATATCTCCGATGCTCGTTGACTGACACTCAGCATGTGGAGACGAGTTTCTTGCCAAACAATAATACCCTCAATAACAGGAAATTACATTTCTGTTATGCGCATTAATTCTAATGCAATGCAATTTTCCATTGTGACAAATAAGGAAATACATAAGTATGATTCTGTTAAATTTTGGATATAATTGCGGCACGCATGTGCCACGAAACCAGACCAGAAGGGAGGGGTCTCCCTCCTGGATTTCCTTTAAGCCTGCTGTATGACGTCCAGGAAGTGATCCACGTCCTCGGTGGTTGTTGCGAAACTGGTGACGAGACGAATGAGGGTATCGTCCTTATGGATCGTTTCGGCCAGATCTTTCGGTGTCGGCCACTCATAGAACTTCGCGCCCTTGTGCTCCGCCGACTGCGCCGTAGTCCTGGGGATCACGGCGAATACCTCATTGCTCTGAGTGCGCCAAGCAAGCCGCGCTGTGTTGGATGCAGTGAGACCGGCGCGGAGCCTGTCGGCCATGCAGTTCGAATGCCGGGCGAGATCCAGCCACAGGTCATTGTCGAGGTAGGCGGCCAGTTGGGCGGAGATGAAGCGCGATTTGGAGAAAAGTTGCGCTGCCCGCTTGCGAATGAATGGCATTTCGCGCGCCTTGGCGGGGTCGAAGAAGACAATGGCTTCGGCGCACCAGCAGCCATTTTTCGTGCCGCCAAAGGAAAGAACATCTACGCCCCGCTTCCATGTCATTTCCGCGGGTGTTGTGCCAAGCGCCACCAGCGCGTTGGCGAAGCGTGCGCCATCCATATGCACGCCCAGGCCGTTCTCGCGGGCAATTTGCGTGAGCGTCTCAATTTCTAAAAGATCGTAAACGGTCCCTTGCTCGGTTGCCTGTGTCAGCGTGACCGAATTGGCGCGGCCGTGGTGTACGGCATCCTGCGGAAAGCGGGCGATCTGCGCCTTCAGGTTTTCGGCATCCATCCTTCCAAGTGGGCCAGCCACTTCGATCATGCGCATTCCAGAGAAGAAGTCCGGAGCGCCCAGCTCATCCTCAATGACATGGGCTTCCGGATGGGCAAATGTCACGCCGCCTGGCCTTGCAAGGCTGGCGAGCGCCAGAGAGTTGGCAGCTGTTCCCGTCCCGACATAGAAGACGGCAACGTCTGTCTCAAAGATGTCGCTGAAACGTGCTTCGATGGAGCGGTCCAGATCGCTGGTACCGTAGGCGGATGCAAAGCCTGCGGCCTCCTTTGTCAAGCGTTCGCTGATCAGCGGGTGTGCACCCGCCCAGTTGTCAGAGGCAAAGAACATGAAGTGACCTTTCGTATGCGCCGATGAATGCTGGCAGAACTTGGCGGCCAAACTAGACGGATCTGGCACTTGATCAAGAGCCGCTCCTATACCCTTTGTCGAAACGGAATAGGTCACAATGAAAGTGCGGTTCATTCAGGTTCGTCCTAATTTTATTTCAGTGCTGCAGCATTCAAGATAACTTTCATGCCGTAATAAGCCTTCTTTTTTCGAGCGTGCGGCTTGCGCCTTGAACAGATGTCTGTCATAAAATTCGAGAACTAGGACAGTTATCCTGTCCTATTTCTGGTCTTGGCACTGGTTGAAACCGTTAACCTTCAAGGGTCGATCGGTTTCAGGCGGTGCTTCTGCGGCGCTTGAAGCGACGCTTTTCTGGTTCAACCCTGATGCGCGCGTGCGCTGACAAGGAGGAAATGATGACGAAGGCTATATCCACCCCCGCTGACGGCAGCGAGACGGTGAAAGCGCTCATTCCTGCCCGTCTGTCGCCGTCCGGCTTGCCCTTGGCGCAGGGGCTTTATGATCCGCGTAACGAGCACGATGCCTGCGGTGTGGGTTTCATTGCGCATATGAAGGGTCAGAAGTCACACCAGATCGTCAAGGATGGTCTGTTCATCCTCGAAAACCTCACCCATCGCGGTGCTGTCGGTGCCGACCCTCTGATGGGTGATGGCGCTGGCATTCTGGTGCAGATCCCGGATCGCTTCTTCCGCGAGGAGATGGCGAAGCAGGGTGTGACGTTGCCGAAGGCTGGCGAATATGCCGTTGGCCACATCTTCATGCCGCGCGACCCGGAGCAGATCGAGCACTTCAAGAAGGTGATGATCGAGGTCATAGCTGAAGAAGGCCAGCAGTTCCTCGGCTTCCGCGATGTGCCGGTCGACAACTCCTCGCTGTCGAAGGCGCCGGATATTGCCGCGACTGAACCCTATCACTGTCAGATCTTCATCGGCGCTGGCCGCGATGCCGCGACGAACCATGATTTCGAGCGCAAGCTGTTCCTGCTGCGCAAGGTCATTTCCAACCGCATCTATGATCAGTTCGGCGGTCAGGAAACCGGCTTCTACCCGGTCTCGCTTTCGTCCTCGACCATTGTCTACAAGGGCATGTTCCTGGCCTATCAGGTCGGTGCCTATTACAAGGACCTGAGCGATCCGCGCTTTGAGTCTGCGGTTGCCCTCGTTCACCAGCGCTTCTCGACCAATACCTTCCCGTCGTGGAAGCTGGCGCATCCGTACCGCATGGTTGCCCATAACGGCGAAATCAACACGCTGCGCGGCAACGTTAACTGGATGGCGGCGCGTCAGGCCTCCGTATCTTCTCCCTTCTTCGGCGACGACATTTCCAAGCTCTGGCCGATTTCCTATGAAGGCCAGTCGGATACTGCCTGCTTCGACAACGCACTCGAATTCCTGGTGCGTGGCGGCTATTCCATGGCGCATGCGGTGATGATGCTGATCCCGGAAGCCTGGGCCGGCAACCAGTCCATGAGCCCGGAGCGCAAGGCATTCTACGAATATCACGCAGCTCTCATGGAGCCTTGGGATGGTCCGGCTGCCGTTGCCTTTACTGATGGCAAGCAGATTGGCGCGACGCTGGACCGCAACGGTCTGCGTCCGGCGCGTTACGTCGTGACCTCCGACGACCGCATCATCATGGCTTCCGAAGCGGGCGTTCTGCCGGTGCCGGAAGAAACCATCGTCAAGAAGTGGCGTCTGCAGCCGGGCAAGATGCTGCTGATCGACATGGAAAAGGGCCGGATCATTTCCGATGAGGAAGTGAAGAGCGAACTGGCCACCAAGCATCCCTATCGCAACTGGCTGGACCGCACCCAGATCATTCTGGAAGACCTGAAGCCGGTGGAGCCGCGTGCGCTGCGCCGCGACGTATCCCTGCTCGACCGCCAGCAGGCCTTTGGCTACACCTCGGAAGACACCAAGATCCTGATGTCGCCAATGGCGACCACTGGTCAGGAAGCGGTTGGCTCCATGGGTACCGACACGCCGATCTCGGCGATGTCGCAGAAGTCCAAGCTGCTCTATACCTATTTCAAGCAGAACTTCGCGCAGGTCACCAACCCGCCGATCGACCCGATCCGCGAAGAGCTGGTGATGAGCCTGGTCTCCTTCATCGGTCCGCGCCCGAACATTCTCGACCATGAAGGCATGGCGAAGGCCAAGCGCATGGAAGTGCGCCAGCCAATTCTGACCAATGGCGATCTGGAAAAGATCCGCTCCATCGGCCACGTGGAAGACCACTTCGATACCAAGACGCTGGACTTCACCTATGATGTGGAGCGCGGCGCTGAAGGCATGCCGGAAATGCTGGATCGCCTTTGCGAGCGTGCGGAGGCCGCTGTTCGCGGCGGCTACAACATCATCGTGCTGTCGGATCGCCAGCTTGGCCCTGACCGTATCGCCATTCCGGCGCTTCTCGCCACGGCCGCCGTGCACCATCACCTGATCCGCAAGGGTCTGCGCACCTCCGTTGGTCTGGTCGTGGAAACCGGCGAGCCGCGCGAAATCCATCACTTCTGCTGCCTTGCCGGTTTCGGCGCGGAAGCCATCAATCCGTATCTGGCATTCGATACGCTGATCGACATGCACAAGAAGGGCGAGTTCCCGAAGGAAGTCTCCGAGGACGAAGTCGTCTATCGCTACATCAAGGCTGTCGGTAAGGGGATTCTCAAGGTCATGTCCAAGATGGGCATTTCCACCTACCAGTCTTACTGTGGCGCGCAGATCTTCGATGCGATCGGTCTCGCTTCGGAACTGGTCAACAAGTACTTCTTCGGCACCGCCACCACCATCGAAGGCGTTGGGCTGGCCGAGATTGCCGAGGAAACTTTTGCCCGCCACAAGGCTGCCTTCGGCAAGGACCCGGTTCTGGCCTCCAACCTCGATATCGGTGGCGAATATGCCTACCGGATGCGCGGTGAAAACCATGCCTGGACGCCGGATGCGGTCGCTTCGCTCCAGCACGCCGTTCGCGGCAACAGCCAGGATCGTTACCGCGAATTCGCCGAGATGGTGAATGACACTTCGCTGCGAATGAACACGATCCGCGGCCTGTTCAAGATCAAGTCCGCCGAGCAGATCGGTCGCAAGCCGATCTCCGTCGACGAGGTCGAGCCTGCTGTCGATATCGTCAAGCGCTTCTCGACGGGTGCCATGTCCTTCGGCTCCATCAGCCGCGAGGCGCATACCACGCTGGCGATTGCGATGAACCGCATTGGAGGCAAGTCCAACACGGGTGAGGGCGGAGAAGAGAGCGACCGTTACATGCCGCTGGCGGACGGCTCGCAGAACCCAGAGCGTTCGGCCATCAAGCAGATTGCTTCGGGCCGCTTCGGTGTGACGACGGAATATCTCGTCAATGCCGATATGCTGCAGATCAAGGTTGCGCAGGGTGCAAAGCCCGGCGAAGGTGGTCAGCTGCCTGGCCACAAGGTGGATGCAACCGTTGCCAAGACCCGTCACTCCACGCCGGGTGTGGGCCTCATTTCGCCGCCGCCGCACCATGACATCTACTCCATCGAAGATCTGGCACAGCTGATCTTCGACCTGAAGAACGTCAACACGGCTGCCGATATCTCGGTCAAGCTCGTTTCGGAAGTCGGGGTCGGCACGGTTGCTGCCGGTGTTGCCAAGGCCCGCGCCGACCACATAACGGTTGCCGGTTTCGATGGTGGCACGGGTGCCTCGCCGCTCACCTCACTGAAGCATGCCGGTTCTCCATGGGAAATCGGCCTTGCCGAAACCCAGCAGACGCTGGTGCTGAACGGCCTTCGTTCACGCATCGCGCTGCAGGTCGATGGTGGTCTGAAGACCGGTCGTGACGTCATCGTCGGCGCGCTGCTCGGTGCAGATGAATTCGGTTTCGCGACCGCTCCGCTGATCGCGGCTGGCTGCATCATGATGCGCAAGTGCCATCTGAACACCTGCCCCGTGGGCGTTGCGACGCAGGACCCTGTCTTGCGCAAGCGCTTCAAGGGTACGCCGGAGCACGTCATCAACTACTTCTTCTTCGTGGCCGAAGAAGTGCGCGAGATCCTGGCCTCGCTCGGCTTCACCAAGCTGGACCAGATCATCGGCGCTTCGGAACTGCTCGAAAAGGATGAGATGCTGGCACACTGGAAGGCCAAGGGTCTCGACTTCAGCCGTATCTTCCACAAGGTGGAAGCACCGAAGGAAGCGACCTACTGGACCGAGCGCCAGAAGCACCCGATTGACGACGTGCTGGATCGCAAGCTGATCGAGAAGTCGATGCCTGCGCTGGAAAGCAAGGAATCGGTTGTCTTTGAAGTTCCGATCAAGAACGTCGATCGCTCCGCCGGTGCCATGCTCTCGGGCGCACTTGCCAAGCGCTGGGGTCACAAGGGCCTTAAGGACGACACGATCCATGTCACGCTGCGTGGCACGGCTGGCCAGTCCTTTGGTGCCTTCCTCGCACGCGGCATCACCTTCGATCTCGTAGGCGACGGTAACGACTATGTGGGTAAGGGCCTTTCAGGTGGCCGCATCATCGTGCGTCCGCCGGAGAACTCCAAGCTTGCCGCCGAGCAGTCGATCATCGTCGGCAATACGGTGCTCTACGGCGCGATTACTGGCGAGTGCTATTTCCGCGGTGTGGCGGGCGAGCGTTTCGCCGTGCGCAACTCCGGAGCGGTGGCCGTTGTCGAAGGCGTGGGCGACCATGGCTGCGAATATATGACGGGCGGCATCGTGGTGGTTCTCGGCGAAACGGGACGCAACTTCGCAGCCGGTATGTCCGGTGGCGTAGCTTACGTTCTCGATGAGAGCGGTGATTTCGCCAAGCGCTGCAACATGGCCATGGTCGAGCTGGAGCCGGTTCCGGAAGAAGACGACATGCTGGAGAAGCTCCACCATCACGGTGGCGACCTCATGCACAAGGGACGCGTGGACGTTTCCGAGGACATGACGCGCCACGATGAAGAGCGGCTCTATCAGATGATCTCCAACCATCTCCACTACACGGGTTCTAACCGCGCCAAGGAGATTCTGGACCGCTGGAGCGAGTATCGTCCGAAGTTCCGCAAGGTCATGCCGGTCGAATACCGCCGTGCGCTGGAGGAAATGGAACGCATGCGCATGGGCGTTGCGGCGGAGTGATGCGAAACGGACGCATAGTCCACACTGGAATGGCTTTGGCAGTTGCTGTGGCCGTTCCAACAGTCGCCGCGCTGGTCAATGGTGCGCTTGTTTTAGAATTCGTGGTGCTGGGGGCGGTGATCGGTTTCGCCTACTGGTACTGGGGGCCGCAATGGCCGCCTCTTTGAGCTGAGGAAAAGAAAATGGGCAAGGTTACGGGTTTCATGGAAATCGACCGGCAGGTGGCAAAGTACCAGCCTGCGTCGGATCGCATTCGTCATTTCCGCGAATTCACCATTCCGATGTCGGATGCCGAGGTGACGAAACAGGCCGCCCGCTGCATGGACTGTGGCATTCCCTATTGCCATGGCCCGACCGGCTGTCCGGTTCATAACCAGATCCCGGACTGGAACGACCTCGTCTACAACAACAAGTGGGAAGAGGCGATCCGCAACCTTCATTCCACTAACAACTTCCCGGAATTTACCGGTCGCGTTTGCCCGGCGCCCTGCGAGGAAGCCTGCACGCTGAACCTGGAAGATGCGCCCGTTGCGATCAAGACCGTCGAGCAGGCGATTGCCGACAAGGCTTACGAGCTTGGGTTCATCGCGCCGCAGCCGCCAACGATCCACACGGGCAAGAAGGTCGCCATCATCGGCTCCGGTCCGGCGGGTCTTGCCGCTGCCCAGCAATTGGGGCGTGCTGGCCATGAGGTTCACGTCTACGAGCGTGAATCCAAGCCCGGCGGCCTTCTCCGCTACGGAATTCCGGACTTCAAGATGGAGAAGAATTTCATCGATCGCCGCGTCGAGCAGATCAAGGGTGAGGGCGTGACCTTCCATTGCGGCGTCAATATCGGCGTTGATATGCCGATGGAAAAGCTGCTGGCTGACCATGATGCCGTGATCTACTGCGGCGGTTCGGAGACGCCGCGTCCAGCCGGTATTCCGGGTGTGGACCTGCACGGCGTCTATGATGCCATGCCGTACCTCGTTCAGCAGAATCGCCGCGTCGGTCGCGAAAACATCGATAGCGTGGGCTGGCCGTCCGAGCCGATCCTTGCCGGTGCCAAGCATGTCGTCGTTGTGGGCGGTGGCGATACGGCATCGGACTGCGTCGGCACGGCCTTCCGTCAGGGTGCCGTCAAGGTAACCCAGCTCGACATTCGTCCGATGCCGCCGGAAAAGGAAGACAAGCTGGCCGTCTGGCCGTTCTGGGCTACAAAGATGCGCACCTCTTCGTCTCAGGCAGAAGGTGCAAACCGCGAGTTTCAGGTCGCAACGCTCGAATTCGTTGGCGAAGACGGTCAATTGACTGGCGTGCGTTGCTGCCAGGTGGATGAGCGCCGCAAGCCGATTGCGGGCACGGAGTTTATTATCAAGGCAGACCTCGCCTTCATCGCCATCGGTTTCTCCGGCCCTGCGAAGGATAGTGTGCTGCAGGATCTGGGCGACAAGCTGACGCTCAATGTAGACCGCCGTGGTTCCACAAACGTGGTGGCCAACGAGAAGGACTACAAGACTTCGGTCGACAAGCTGTGGGCAGCCGGTGACGTTCGTCGCGGCCAGTCGCTGGTGGTCTGGGCCATCCGCGAGGGTCGTCAGGTGGCCCGCGCCGTGGACGAGGCGTTGATGGGTTCCTCGGTCCTGCCGCGCTAACGTCTGTTCGCCAAGACAACGAGTTACTACGGCCCGAAGCGTAACGCGAAGCCCAACCTCGCGCACCACGCTTCGGGTTATGAATTGCCAGTTCCGATCCGGAGGATTTTTATATGAGCCTCAAACTCTATCTTGCCGGACCGGAAGTCTTTCTCCCCAATGCCCGCCACATGCTGGACGCAAAGGCCGCGATGGCGCGCGAGTTCGGTTTCGAGCCCATCTGTCCCGGCGATGTTTCGATCGATCCTGCGCCGACACGCCATGAGTTCGGCCTGAAGATCAGTGCCGTCGATGAAGGCATGATGAACCGCGCCGATGGCATCATCGCCAATCTGACGCCTTTTCGTGGTATCGCCGCCGATGTCGGCACCGCCTTTGAACTTGGCTATGTCTGCGCGCAGGGCAAGCGTGTTGCTGCCTATACGAACATGAGCGCTAACCATTTTCAGCGCACGCGGGAATTTTACAAGGGTGAGATCGCGGAGGGGCCGGATGGACGCAAACGCGGCCCGGACGGCTTGTCTCTCGAAGATTTCGACATGATCGACAATCTGATGCTGCATGGCGGCATCGAGCGGCGCGGTGGCTTCATTGCCGTGCATGATGCAGCACCTGACGCGATTTACACAGACCTGACAGCGTTCCGTTCCTGTCTGGAATGGTATGCGTCACGGTGACGTGGGGTTGAGCCTGACATTGTCGATACGGCCAACGGGAGCATCGGGCAGGAAGCCCTTGGTCAGCAACAGATTCTGAGGCGTTTCCCGTGCCACCGACTTGATGGTGGAAGCGCCGAGGAGTTCCTTGCCACCGTCCAGTTCCGGATCGGAGAGATTGATAGGCTGGCTTGGCATCTTCGCCTCTACTTCCGGCGGCAGGCTGGAAAGCAGCGGCAGGTCTCCTGCATCCAGGCGGATCAAATCTCCCACCGACAGATCGCCCAGATGGCGCTTTGCCAGTTTTTCTACATAAAATGCCAGCTTGCGTTTGCCCGCATCGGTGAAGCTCACGCCGTCCGTGCCTCTCAGGCGGGCCGGTTGGCCGTTCACGTCGGATCCGGTTACTATGAATTGACCGCTTTCATCGACGAAGCCATCCCAGATATCGACGAATTCTCCGCCCATTTCCTCGACATTCGACCTGTAGATGCCGTTTAGAGTCACCGCATCGGCTGTCAGTGACGGGGATTCGAATGCCGCAAGGCCGACCCAGAGAAGCGGGATTTTGCGATCCGTCACCATTTTTGCCAGGTGTGTGACGCGCTCTTCGTATTCCTTCAGCCAGATATCGGTGCGGAAGCGCTCCCGCTCGGCACCCACCTGCATGGATTGCCGATCATTTGCGCCCAGCATCACCACCACGATCTGCGGCTTTTCCTGCTCCAGCATGCGGGGCAGTTCACCGAGCCAGTCATAATGGTCCTGCCGCACGAGGCCGGAAGCAACAGAGCCCTTGGCGATGACCTTGACGGAAGGGTCCTGCTGGAAAGCCGTCTCCAATCCCTGTCCGACACCCATGGCGCCGAAATCGCCGATCACCAGGATTTTGCGGGCACTGTCCATCTTCTCAACGGCTTCCGGCTGCGGTGGTGCCGATGGAGGCTTGACGGGCGCGGGTGCAGCCGGCCGCACAACGCCTTGTGGACGCACCCGTTCCGGGCGAGGCCGCATCTGGATGATAGAGCTTTCGGGGCGGCGCCGTTCATTGCCGAACAACATGTCAAACAGGGTGCGTCGCTGTTCCTGCGCTACGCCCACGCCCGCGGGCAGGGCCATCATCAGAGTGAGGGCCGTGGTCAGGAGGCGGCGAGGGAGCCTGCGCTTGGAAGTCATGTCTTCGGCCCATTCTCGATAAGCTGGTCCCATTCATCGGGACCGATGCCCGCGCGGCAAAGCCGTGCGGGCCATTGGTCAAGTCTGCTAGAATGTTGTTACTTCCGCAAGGCTTTCAACAGGCTCTTGGACGGTTCGCCATCCCGCTCCATGCCAAGGCGGGCCTGAATGGCGGCAATGGCGGCCTTCGAACCGGAGCCGAAGTTTCCGTCGATTTCGCCGTCATAATAGCCCAGTTCCTTGAGTCGGCTCTGCAATTCAAACTTTTCCTTGATGTCCAGCGTGTTGTGCGGACGCGGCCAGGATTGTTGCATGCCGCCGTAACCAGCGATCTCGTCTGCCAGCAAACCAACGCCGAGCGCATAGGAATCTGCCGCATTGTAACGTTTGATGACAGTGAAATTGGTCATCATCAGGAATGCGGGGCCTTCCGCTCCGGCAAGCAATTTGAGCGTGGCGCGATCATTGGGCCGGGGAAACGCCTTGCCATTGGCCCGCACGAAGCCAAGCTTTGCCCATTGCGCCAGCGTCTTCGTTTGCCCTGCATACTTTGCGGCCCCGGCAGGCGAGACCGATTCGTAACCCCATGTGGAGCCTGTCTGCCAGCCGTTTTTCGCAAGAAGATTGGCAGCGGTTGCCAGTGCGTCGGGGATGGAACTCCAGATATCGCGACGGCCATCGCCATCGGCATCGACGGAATAGAGAAGATAGCTTGTCGGTATAAACTGCGTGTGGCCCATCGCACCTGCCCAGGAGCCAGTCAGATGCTTGGGTGTCACATCGCCCGATTGCAGGATCTTGAGGGCGGCGATCAATTGCTTGCGGGCAAAATTGGCTCGTTTCGGGTCACCCCAGGCAAGGGTCGCCAGCGCCTGCGGCACGTGGTGCAGACGGTCGTGGTTCAGAAGGGCGGCGCCGTAATTGGTTTCCATCGACCAGATGGCCAGCAGAATGTATTTGTCGACACCGAAATGTCGCTCCAGCGCCGTCAGAGTACGGTTGTGCTTTGCCAGCATCTCGCGCCCGACCTTGACGGTGTAAGGGTTCACGCGAGAATCAAGATAATCCCAGATCTGCGATTTGAACTCGGGCTGATAGCGTGCTTTTTCCAGCACTTCCTCGTCTGGGCCGGTAATGCCCGCAAATGCCTGATTATAGGTGGATTTGGCTATGCCGTTGGCCGCGGCTGTTTCATAGAATTTGGCAACCCATGCCTTGAAACCGGCGTCGGCCTTGGCATCTATCGCAGAAGTCGCAACAACAATGGCTGCGATGGCGGAGAGGGCAAAGCGTCTGGCGCTGAATTTTTTCATCGGCGGAGTGTTCCTTGTTCTATCCGGTCTCAAATTTGCCAGGATCGGGAACGACGCCCTGACATTGAAGCAACAGGGTAGACCGACAGTGTCAACAAATTCTTTACCATGTGGACACTCCTCTGTCATTGTTTGTGAAAAGGTAGTGATTGGTTGCTATGGCGGAACGTCTAGCACCCTAATCGGATTGTGCTTGAAGGAGGCATGAGTGGGACAACAGAAGATCCGTAAAGCCGTATTCCCCGTTGCAGGTCTTGGAACGCGCTTCCTGCCGGCGACCAAGGCTGTTCCGAAGGAAATGCTGACGGTCGTGGATAAGCCGGTCATTCAGTACGTTGTCGATGAAGCGGCTGCGGCCGGCATCGAGCACTTCGTATTCGTGACAGGCCGCGGCAAGGGCGTCATCGAAGACTATTTCGACATCCAGTACGAGCTGGAGCAGATGCTGCGCGAGCGGAACAAGAATGCGGAACTGACGCTGCTTTCCGACCTTTTGCCGACAGCCGGTACCGCAAGCTTCACCCGCCAGCAGGTTCCACTCGGTCTTGGCCATGCCGTCTGGTGCGCGCGCGATATCGTCGGCAACGAGCCATTTGCCGTGCTGCTGCCTGACATGATCATGGCTTCGGAGAAGAGCTGCCTCAAGGGAATGGTCGAGCTCTACGACAAGACCGGCGGCAACGTTCTGGCCGTTGAGGAATGCGATCCGGAACTGGCGCATAAATACGGCATCGTCGGCATGGGCGACAAGGTTGGTGACGAAGGCTTCAAGATCACCCAGATGGTTGAAAAGCCTGCCAAGGGGACGGCACCTTCAAACTTCTTCATCAATGGCCGTTACATTCTGCAGCCGGAGATCTTCAAGATCCTCGAAACGCAGGAGCGCGGCGCTGGTAACGAAATCCAGCTGACGGATGGCATGCTGGCGCTGGCCAAGTCCCAGGAGTTTTCTGCCTATCACTTCAAGGGTGAGACCTTCGACTGTGGCGCCAAGGATGGCTTCATTCTCGCTAACCTGGCTTTTGCCCTGAAGCGCGATGATATTCGTCCGCTGATCGAGGGACCGCTGAAGGCCATCACATCGAAGATGTAAATTTCTTTGCATTGCGAGCGTACAGCCCCGGAAGCGATTCCGGGGCTTTTGTTTACCGTCTCAACGTCAGGCCAACACCTGCACGCAGTTGCTTGCTGTCGGTGCCGCCCGGGTTGTCAGTGAACTCGTAGCCAAGATTGGCCGTCGCGTCGAAATATCGATTGATGTTCCAGATGAGACCGGTGCCGAGCGCCCAGTTCAGAGCATTGTCCGTATTGGGATAATCGCGCAATGTCGAAGAGGCTGTCAGGCGGCCCGTCAGATCGTTGCGGATCAGGTGCGAGAGACCCGCGCTCAGCTGGTAGTCCACCCAGCCGCTCTGGCCGGCCGCTGTTGCATCCTGCACGGTGGTTCTCAGACCCAGATCCACGTCTGTCCCGCGCTGGGGTGACCAGAGCAGCGTGCCATCCACGGTGAAAGCATCAATCGACTTCAGGCGTGCATCTTCGTAATCGACAACCGCATAGCCAAGGCCGAGCTCGCCCCGGAGCTTTTCTCCGAGATCGAGTTGCACACCTGAGCGGGCTCCATAGCTCCAGGAGGAACGGGCATAGCCAAGCCGGTCTACGCCATCGTCATAGACTGCTCGACCCAGTGTGGCCTCGATGAAAGGGATCAGCGCTGGTGACAGTTCGTAACCTACACGGATACGGCCTTCCACAGCATTGCGGTCGCGATCGCTGAGGCTGAGCGAGCTTCCGTCTGCGAAGCGCGCAGAGCCATAGATGGTGCGCGTGCCGGTGAGGGCAGCGGTTCCGCGCAGAATGCCGAAATCGCGCTCAATCGTGCCGCCCAGTGAGAAGCGATCCACGCGGGCCTGTTCCACCGTCCCGGCAATCGCGTTCGGGTCACTCGCATCTTCGCGCTCGAATGCGTAGCCCGCCAGCACGTGAGCAACGGTCTGGTTCGAAAGGTCAAGCCGCAGGTCGGCATCCAGGCGCGCATTCGGCTCTGCCTGTCCCGTGCCGCTGATGTTTTTTTGATAGGTGCCGGCGCCGGTGATGGTGAGTGCGTGACGCGCCCAGTCCGATGTCAGGGTTCCATTCAGTGTCGTGGCAAGGTAGTTGCGACGGCTCGTATTGGATCCGCTACGGGTTGTTTCCGAATTAACGCTCTGGTTCACGCTGGGGCGGAGCGTGAAGGTGCCTAGCTTTACCCCGAGACCATCGCCGCGGCGGGCAGTTGCGTCCCCGCCCCCCTCGATCGCTTCTTCTGCTGCGTTCTGCTGCGGTTCGGTGAGCTCGCTCAGGTCATCGGCGATCAGACCATCTGCCTGATTGAGCGGTGTGCCCTGCAGCATGTTGGCTCCCGCACGCAACGGGGTGGTGGCAAGGCTTGTCGTGCCGGTCGCGGTTGAAGACAGCCCATTGCCCGATTGGTCCAGCGGATCCGTAGCCCCACCATCTGTCAGCGATGACCCGCTGGCATAATAAGGATCGGTCGTACCTGCCAATTGACCCGTGCCAGAGCCGGTACTGGTGCCTGTTCCTGTGCTGCGGGTGGGAAATGTTTCGTTCAGCGTGCTTGAGGCGGTAGCACGCTGGCTTCCGCTGCTGGCCGTCGCATTCGTATTGCGATTATTGGCGGACTGCGCTGATGCAATGGTCGGAATGGCTAAAATGGTTGACGCAAGCAGGGTCAGCGTAGCGCCGAGGCGCCGCTGCCGCAAAGCATCGTTTGAAATGCGTTTCGTCATGGCGCCGGCTGGGCTCCCAAATATCCTTACCCATTCGTAAACCCTTGTGGTTAACGAATGGTTGATTTCGCTTTTGCGGAGCTTGATCCACCGGATGGACATTTGCTTTGCTGAGGGCTATGGCTCCCGCTCATGATGAACGAGACGAGATCCCTGACCTTGACCGATCCAGTTCACTCTGCGCTGCGCACCCTGGCCACTGAAAAGCGCGGACTCGAAGCGCTTGAAGCCGCCCTGCAGAACGGCCTTGCGGAACCTTTGACGCGCGCCGTGGAATTGATTTCCGCCATCTCGGGCCGGGTTATCGTCACGGGCGTCGGCAAGAGCGGTCATATCGGTGCCAAGCTTGCGGCGACCTTCGCCTCCACTGGAACGCCCGCTTCCTTCGTACACGCGGCGGAAGCCAATCACGGTGATCTCGGTATGATTGCGGGAAATGATCTCGTGATTGCGCTCTCGAAGAGCGGAGAAAGCGCGGAATTGCGCAATATTCTCTCCTATACGCGGCGCTTTTCGATTCCGCTGGTTTCGCTGACTTGCGCGCCGGATTCCTCCCTGGCGCGCGCTTCCGACGTGGTGCTGCTGCTGCCAAACGAGGAGGAAGCCTGCCCGCATGGGCTCGCCCCCACCACCTCAACACTGATGCAGCTGGCGATCGGCGATGCGCTGGCGATTGCGCTGCTTGAGGCCCGCGGCTTTACGGCTACTGATTTCCACACCTTCCATCCGGGCGGAAAGCTGGGCGCTGGTCTGACGCATGTGAAGGATATCATGCATACGGGGGAGCGCCTGCCGCTCGTACCATCAGGAACCTCAATGCCGGAAGCCGTGCAGGTTCTTTCCCGCAAGCACTTCGGCTGTGTCATCGTTCTGAACGATGACGGCACCATTGCCGGTATCGTGACCGAAGGCGACATGGCGCGAAACCTGACCCGCAATCTGGGTGAACTGACCGTCGATGACGTCATGACCCGGACGCCGAAGACTATCCCGCCGGAAACACTCGCGACAGCCGCTCTTGCTCTGATCAACAAGCATAGCATCGGCGCGTTGATCATTGCCGACGCAGACAAGCGCCCCCTAGGTCTTGTGCACTTCCACGATCTCTTGCGGATTGGCGTGGCCTGATCAGGCCACGGGTTCCACGATCAGTTCACTGCCGCTCCAATGCGCGACGCGCACACGCATTCCCGCCGGAAGGTCCGGGCCGCTGACCGGCCACCATGTATCGTCAAGGCGGATACGGCCCCGGCCTTCGCGGATGGGTTCCGCCAAGGTGGCCGTTCTTCCAATCAGGCTTTCCCCCCGGCGGTTCAGCAGCGGTTGGTCGGTTTTCGCATCGTCGCTGCCGTAGAAACGGCGGCCAATCAGCGTGACGATCACCGAGAGGCCCGCAAACAGGAGAAGCTGGATCTGCCAGCTCCAGAGCGCCTGTTCCCAGAGGAAGAGGGAGGCCGCACCCATGATAAGGGCGGCCAGACCGATCCAGATGAGAAAAACACCGGGGGCGGCCAGTTCTGCTGCCAACAGCACAAACCCTAAGATCCACCAGTTCCAGGGACCAAGGGAAGCGATCATGCTCGCGATCATAGGTCGCTCTCGGGATTGCGGTTGAACGGGTTGACGGCGGGCGTGCTGCGTGGCTGGTCACTGACCCGGCGCACGGCCTTGCCAGAAGTTGCCGGTGCATCTCCAAAGACCTCGCGGGCAATGGCGCCGATGCCTCCCAGAGAGCCGATCAGCGATGAGGCTTCCATCGGCATCAGCACGATCTTGGAATTGGATGCGGTGCCGATCGAGGCCATGGCTTCCGTATATTTTTGCGCGACGAAGTAGTTGATGGCGTTCACATCGCCCGCGGCAATTGCCTCGGATACCATGCGTGTTGCCTTGGCTTCCGCTTCTGCCAGACGTTCGCGCGCTTCGGCCTGACGGAACGCTGCTTCCTTTTCGCCCTCTGCCTGAAGAACGGCGGCCTGCTTTGCACCTTCAGCCCGCAGGATAGCGGCATTGCGCGAACCTTCCGCTTCCAGAACCTGTGCGCGTTTTTCACGCTCCGCCTTCATCTGGCGTGCCATGGACTGAACGAGGTCGGCGGGCGGCTGAATATCCTTGATCTCGACGCGCGTGACCTTGATGCCCCAGGGCTGAACGGCTTCATCCACCACGCGCAGCAGGCGCTCGTTGATCACTTCGCGGTTTGACAGCAGTTCATCGAGATCCATGGAGCCCATGACCGAGCGGATATTGGTCATGGTCAGGTTCTGGATGGCGTTCTGCAGATCGGAAATCTGATAGGCAGCCTGAGCCGGGTTCAGCACCTGATAGAAAGCCACCGCATCGGCGGAAACGCTGGCATTGTCCCTCGTGATGACTTCCTGTGTCGGCACGTCCAGAACCTGCTCCATCACGTTCATCTTCGCGCCGATTTTCTCAATGAAGGGCGTTATGATGTTGAGGCCCGGATCAAGCGTTCGGGTGTAGCGTCCAAATCGCTCCACCGTGTAGCGATAGCCCTGCGGCACCGTCTTCACGGCGGCAAACAGCACCAGTATGACGATCACCACGGCTGCGATGACAACGATATCGAAACCAGACATAGGCATGGTTGTTCTCCCGCGCTTTCTACTCTTCCTGTCCGTGTAAACCTTATAGCAGCTTCCTGCCAGCGTCATGACAGCGCACTGCTTGCCAAAGGCTCGCTCTCTGCGCTAACAGGCGCGCAGGTAAAACTCCGGTCGCAGCCTACCCGGTAAAAACAAGGAACACGATCATGAAGACCCTCGTCGTCTGCTCGGGCGGACTCGATTCCGTTTCGCTTGCCTACAAAATAGCAGCGGAACACACGCTTATTGGCCTCATCTCGTTCAACTACGGCCAGCGGCATTCCAAGGAGCTGGACTTTGCCGCCAAGGCCGCAGCAAGACTTGGCGTGCCGCATGACATTATCGACATAACGACCATTGGCAAGCATCTCACAGGCTCCGCCCTGACCGACAATCTGGATGTTCCTGACGGCCATTATGCGGAAGAGACGATGAAGATCACCGTCGTTCCCAACCGCAACGCCATCATGCTGACCATTGCCTTCGGTCTGGCGGCAGCGCGGCAGGCCGATGCGGTGGCGGTTGCGGTGCATGGCGGCGATCACTTTATCTATCCCGACTGTCGCCCCGGCTTCATCAACGCATTTCAGGACATGCAGAATGCGGCGTTGGAAGGCTATGCCTCGGTGAAGCTGCTTGCTCCCTTCGTGGAGGTTCCGAAGTCCGAGATCGTGCGGGAAGGGGCGAAGTATGCAACCCCCTTTGCCGAAACCTGGTCCTGCTACAAGGGTGGGGCGAAACATTGCGGGCGCTGCGGCACCTGCGTGGAACGGCGCGAAGCCTTCCATCTGGCGGGGATAGAAGATCCGACGGATTACGAAGATCCGGACTTCTGGAGAACTGCGACTGCAGGCTTTGAAGCGCGGGAGGTCTGAACCATGTTTCGTATCACCAAGGAATTTCATTTCTCCGCTTCACACCGGCTGGACCATCTGCCGGAAGACCATCAGTGCCACCGGTTGCACGGGCACAACTACATCGTGGTCGTGGAACTGGCAGTCGAAACCCTGAATGCCGACGGTTTCGTGCGCGACTATCACGACCTGAAGGCGCTGAAGACCTATATCGACGATGAGTTCGATCATCGTCATCTGAACGATGTGCTGGGTCACGGTTACACCACTGCGGAGAACCTCGCCCGGCATTTCTATGAGTGGTGCAAGGAGCGCTTTCCGGAAACCTCTGCCGTCAGGGTTTCGGAAACACCCAAGACATGGGCGGAGTATCGCCCGTGAGCGGGGAGACCATTCGGATCTCCGAGATCTTCGGCCCGACCATTCAGGGCGAGGGGGTGCTGATCGGCCAGCCGACGGTTTTTGTCAGAACCGGCGGCTGCGATTATCGCTGTTCGTGGTGTGACAGCCTCCATGCTGTCGATAGCGCCTATCGCGACACTTGGACACCGATGAGCGTGGCCGACATCTGGGCTGAAGTCGAACGGCTTTCGGGCGAAACCCCGTTGATGGTCTCGCTTTCCGGCGGTAATCCGGCAATCCAGCCTCTGGGTCCATTGATCGAGCACGGCAAGAAGCGCGGCTACCGGTTCGCTCTGGAAACGCAGGGCAGTGTTGCGCGAGACTGGTTCGCGAACCTCGATGTGCTGGTGCTTTCACCCAAGCCGCCCTCAAGCGGAATGGAACATGACCGGCAGACGCTGGCGGATTGCATCGCCAAGGCCGGAAGCGGCCCGCGCGTGGTGCTGAAATTCGTTGTCTTCGATGAGGCAGATTACGCTTTCGCCCGCTCGGTTTCGGCAGATTTTCCGCACATGAGCGTTTATCTCCAGCCGGGAAACCATACGCCACCACCGCCCGATGCAGAGGATTTTCCCATCGATGTGGATGGAATCATGGGCCGCATGCACTGGCTGATCGACCGCGTGATGGCCGATCGCTGGTTTGCCGCGACAGTTCTGCCGCAGTTGCATGTGCTGCTCTGGGGAAACCGGCGCGGCGTTTGAAAATAAAAAAATCGGAAGCCTCTTTGATTCGAATTTTAACGATTCGCTTAAGTGCTGATTAGCCCCCTAGTCCTAGGGTCCGGCACCTGACATGAATCAGTTGAGAGGAATTCGGAATGATTCCGACGCCATCCATGGCACTTCGGGCCGTTCGCGGTTCGTTGGTGGCCAAGATTTTTGCTGTGTGCTTTTTAGCCATTCACCTGCCGCTCATTGCCATGATCGCCTATCTTGGCAGCGGCTTTTCATCTAATCCCGGTCCGGTGCTGACCATTCTTCTGGCGGCGACGCTGATCGGGACGATCACATGTCTTTCCACCCTCTGGTGGTTCATTCGCCCCTTGCGCAATCTAGCGAGCGCTGTGCAGCAATATCAGGAGGATGGAACGCCTGTGCGGCTGCGGCTTGCGCAATCCGATGAAATTGGCGTTGTCGCCAATACGGTGGCCACCACAATTGCGGAACTCGATGGCGTGATGCGCAAGCTGCGCCAGCAGGCAACCACAGACCAGTTGACCGGGCTTGGTAATCGCCGCTGGCTGACGGAGCGCATCGCGCTTGAACAAACACGGGCAGAGCGGGAAAAGGCTCCCATTTCCGTTGTTCTGTTTGATCTCGATCACTTCAAGAATATCAATGACAGCCATGGTCATGATGTGGGCGACAAGGTTCTGATGGCCGTGGGAGAGGTCATCCGTGACAATCTGCGCCGTTACGATCTTGCGGCGCGCATCGGGGGCGAGGAGTTCTGCCTCGTGCTGCCGAAGACCCGAGCCAATGAGGCGGCCGCCATCGCGGAGCGTTTTCGTGCGCAGTTTGAAAAGCTCTGGGTCGAGCCGCTGCGACCTGGCCGCGTAACAGCGTCTTTCGGGGTTTACGAGGCAACGCCAGCCGATAGCATGCAGGCCATGCTTTTGCAGGCAGACCGTGCGCTGTACCGCGCAAAGGAGACCGGCCGAAACCGAGTTCAGAGTGCTGGGTGGCCAGCGGAGTCGCGATAAAATGACGGGTACGAATATGCCCGAAACACCGGGCATATTCTCTTCTTCCAGAGAATCAGATCCAGCCTTGCAGTTCTTGCCTCGTGATGTGCTCGATCACGCGCATGCCGTCTTCGCTGTCATTCAGGCATGGAATGTGCGTGAACTTCTCGCCGCCATTGTGCAAGAAATCTTCGCCAGCTTCTTCCGCAATTTCTTCCAGCGTTTCAAGGCAATCGGAGACGAAGCCGGGGTTAAGGATGGCAATGCGCTTGGTGCCTTCCTTTGCCAGCTTCTCCACGGTCTTGTCCGTATAGGGTTGCAGCCACTCTTCCGGGCCGAAGCGGGACTGGAAGGTGACCATCAGTTTTTCCTTCGGCCAGCCAAGCCGGTCGCGCAGCAGGCGCGTCGTCTTGTAGCACTGGCAGTGGTAGGGGTCGCCCTTCTTGAAGTAGGACATCGGGATTCCGTGATAGGAGGCAATCACCAGTTCCGGTTCCCAATCCAGCGTCGCGAGATGCTTCTCGATGGAGTTCGCCAGCGCATCGATGTAAACCGGATCATCGTGATAGCGCGGAACGGTGCGCAAGGCTGGTTGCCAGCGCATTTTCAAAAGCGCCTTGAAGGCTTCGTCGTTCACCGTGGCCGTGGTCGCCGCAGCATATTGCGGATAGAGCGGGAAGAGCAGGATCTTCTCGCAGCCCGCCTTCTGCATTTCGTTCATCTTGGCCTGGATTGCTGGCTGGCCATAGCGCATGGCCCAGTCGACATGCACATGCGGCATATCCTTAAACCGTTCCGCCAGCTTCTCCGCCTGGTTGCGCGTGTAGGTGCGCAGGAAGCTTTCATCCAGCTCCTTGTTCCAGATCGATTCGTAGGCCTTGCCGACCTTTTGCGGACGACGGTTCAGCACGATGCCGTAGAGGATTGGATACCAGAACAGACGTGACCACTCGATCACGCGCTTGTCGGTCAGGAACTCGGCGAGATAGCGGCGCATGGACTTGTAATCGGTGCCATCCGGCGTGCCGAGGTTTACGAGCAGGACGCCCACCTTGCCGAACCGAACCGCAGGGTGATCTGAGGGCAGGTGGCCTGCTGCAGCATTCATCATCAAACTATTCCCCGGAAAACTATTGAGACCCGGCCTCAATACGTACAGGTTCCATCAACGGTTCTATTTAGAAACAAAAAGCGGTCCGGAAAAGCCCCGGACCGCTCGTCTGTTTGTGGCAAAACGTCTCTCGGCTTATTTCGCCGGGATCTGCAATTCGGAACCGATCTCGATCAGGTTTGGATGGCGGATCTTGTTGGCGTCGGCGATCTTCTTCCAGGCTTCGCCATCGCCGAGCGTGCTTTCAGCGATCTTCCAGAGCGAGTCACCCTTCATGACCTTGTAGGTCTTGGGCGTTGCCGGAGCCGCCACAACTGGTGCAGCAGCAGGCGCTGCCGGTGCCGGTTTTGCCGCAGCAGGCGCCTGTGCCGTTGCCGCAGGTGCAGCCGGTGCTGGCGTTGCTGCTGGTGCCGGGGCGGGCGCTGGAACTGGAGCTGCAGGAGCCTGCGCAGTTGCGGCCGGAGCAGCAGGAGCCGGAGCAGCAGGAGCCGGAGCAGCAGCAGCAGGAGCTGGTGTTGCAGCAGCGGTTGCCGGAGCGGCTGGAGCCGCAGCAGGGGCCGGAGCCTTTGCCGGGGCAACGTAATCAGCCGGGGTCGTATCGGTGATGCGACCGTCGGTGTAGGGCTTGTAAGGATTGTTTGCCGTCAGATAGTCGGCCACCGTCTGCTCGAGATTCGGGCCGAAGTCATAAGCGTTGATGGCGTTGGTCGCAAACATCTTGAAGCCATCGCCGCCGCCGCGCACGTAGTTGTTGGTCACGACGCCGTAGGTCTTGGCCGGATCGAGCGCAACGAACTTGTCGCCTTCCTTGACCTGAACTTCGCCTACGCGGCTACCGACCGGCTTGGAGCGATCGAAGGAATACTTCATGCCGCCGACCTGAACAAAGCGTCCGGCACCATCCTCAATCTGGCTGGCGCCGTTTTCAAGGGCTGCCTTAAGGTCGGATCCCTTGATCTGGAAAGTCGCGATGGTGTTCTGGAAGGGCAGAACTGTCAGCACTTCGCCCATGGTGATGTCGCCCTGATCGATCGAGGCGCGCAAGCCTCCGCCGTTGACGATGGCGATCGTGATGCCCTGATCTTTCACGCGGGCAAGCGATGCATCGGCAACCAGGTTGCCCATGGAGCATTCCTTGGCGCGGCAATTCTTGCGGTCACCGTCGATCGGGCCTTCCGAAACGCCAACCACCTTCTTCTTCAATTCTTCTAGCGGCGCGCCGAGTTCCTTGACGCGCGCGGCATAGGCCTCGTCTGGTGTGACCGAAGCATCCAGGAGCTTCGGAGCGCCGCTGGTGGCCTTCACCACGCCATTGTCATCGAAGGTGACCTTCAACTCGCCGAGATATTTCGAATAGGCGTAGGCCGTGACCACCGGAATTTCGACACCAGAAGGGTTCTTCACAAGCGTCGGATAGGGGCCGGAGGACTTGTTGTCTGTCGACGACAGGTAGGTGTGGCTGTGACCGCCGACGACAACGTCGATACCGTCTACGGCTGCTGCGATTTCCTTGTCCTTGTTGTAGCCGACATGGGTCAACGCAATGATCTTGTTGACGCCCTGGCCCTCAAGATCCTTCACGGCAGACTTCAGGTAGGTAATCTCGTCCTCAAAGCTGATGTCTGGCCCAGGGGAGGACGTCTCGCCGCTATCGGTTGCCAAAACGGAAACCACGCCGACCTTCTGGCCGCCGATTTCCTTGATCACATAGCCTTTGTACTTGCCATCCAGCAGCGATCCCTTCTTGGCAATCGTGTTGCCGGAGATGATCGGGAACTTCAGCGCGCCGATGAACTTGTTGAGTTCTTCCGGACCATCGTCAAACTCGTGGTTACCGATTGCCATGGCATCAAAACCGATGCCATTCATGAATTCGGCGACAGGCGCGCTCTTGAATGTGGAGTAGTAGAGAGAACCCTGAAACTGGTCGCCAGCATCCAGCACGATGATGTTTGCATTGGCATTATCCTTGCGGAAGCCATCAATCGCGCTCTTCACGCGGGCAATACCGCCGAAGCATTCCTTGGCGTCTGCCTCCTTCTGGGAGCAGGTTGCGTCGGACTTGTTGATCGGTTCGATTCGCGAATGCAGATCGTTGATGTGAAGGATATTCAACTGATAATCGGCAAACGCAACGCCGGACGACAAGGTCAATGTTGCCGCAGCAAGTAGGCTGAAACCAAAGCGTTTCATCATCTTGAGTTCTCTCCTGTTCATGGGCGCGGTGTCATTCGCCCGTTCCGCCTGTTCTTAGTTGTTGTTTGTGACACGCGTTTCATGCGCATGTTTTCATTTGAGCATGCTGAACTCAAGCGAAATATGACAAGACGAACTTATCCACCAACAGGCCCGGATCGTCATGCTTACCAAAGCGAAAACCCCGCCGAAGCGGGGTTTGGAAGGGCGATACAAGGTCTTAGATCTTACGTGTCAATGCGAACTGCTTGCCGTTTTGTGACGTGCAGAGTAATTGTCCGCTGGATCCGAGACGGCAGTTTACCAACGATGTGGTCTTGTTGACATTCGAGTAAAGGCTCAACTGATATAGCCCGTCTGGCTGTTGAGTGTAGGTGCCGCTGGCCATTTGCGTGTTTGTGCCATCGGCGGTCCTAGTCTCAAACTTTCCTCCCATAAAAGTAGAAACCAGACCATTAGGATCTTGCCAGTTACCCTCAACACCCTGCGGCTGTTGCTGGACAACCGGCGCGGGGCGCGGTTCAGGGGATGAAACACAGGCCGTGAGCATGGCTGCGGCGGCGACGAGCGCAAGGCTCCCTTTGACTTTCATTCTTGTCTCCCGCGATTCGGACGCGATTCAACTTCATCCAGATGTAATACAAGGCGGATGCTTTCACACCCGCCTTGCAGTGAATTTCAGTGGAAATTGAGGCTGAGGCCGTCGAACGGCTCAGTTGCGCACAAGAATATTCTTGAACTGCCAGGGATCCTTCTCGTCCAAATCCTCCGGGAAGAGGCCCGGACGGCCATCGAGTGGCGTCCAGTCCGTGTAGTGCCCTTCGACCGGACCGAGATAGGGCGTCTGCACTTCGAGGCAGCGCTTATAGTCCATCTCATCGGCTTCAACGATGCCAGCTTTCGGATTCTCAAGTGCCCAGACCATGCCGGCCAGAACAGCGGATGTGACCTGAAGACCCGTGGCATTCTGGTAAGGCGCAATCCGGCGGGTTTCCTCCAGTGAGAGGCGTGAACCATACCAATAGGCGTTCTTGTCATGGCCGTAGAGCAGCACGCCCAACTCGTCCACGCCGTCCACCAGCTCGTCTTCGTTCAGAACGTGAAGCACTGGCTGCGCATTGCCGCCATTGCCGAACATTTCGTGTAGCGAAAGTACGGCGTCATTGGCCGGATGGTAGGCGTAATGGCAGGTCGGGCGGAAGGTGACCTCGCCATCTTTATCGCGAACCGTGAAGAAATCGGCAATCGAGATCGACTCGTTGTGCGTGACGAGGAAGCCGTATTGCGGACCCGGCGTCGGGCACCAGGTGCGCACACGGGTGTTGGCGCCCGGCTGCTCCAGATAGATTGCGGCCTGGCAACCCTTCTTGTGCTTCTTGGCGTTCTTCGGCATCCACTTCTCGTGTGTACCCCAGCCGAGTTCAGACGGCTGCAGGCCTTCGGAGATGAAACCTTCCACCGACCAGGTGTTCCAGAACACGTTCAGCGGCTTGGGGTTCTTGGTGCGCTGGGTGTCACGCTCGGCAATGTGAATGCCCTTCACGCCCACCTTTTTCATCAGCTTCGCCCAGCCTTCGCGGTCATCTACGGCAGGCTCTTCAAATTCAAGGCCGACATCCCTGGCAACATCCAGCAGCGCCTGCTTGACGAACCAGGAGACCATGCCCGGATTGGCGCCGCAGGTGGAGACGGCCGTCGTGCCGCCCGGATTCTTCTTCTTTTCCTGGCGAACGGTTTCGCGCAGCGCGTAGTTCGTGCGCTCGGAGTTCTTCATGTTCTTGTCGAAATAGAAGCCAAGCCAAGGCTCGACCACAGTATCGATGTAGAGAACATCGAGCTTGCGGCACAGCTTCATCAGATCCAGCGAGCCGGTATCGACCGACAGGTTGACGCAGAAGCCCTGGCCTTCGCCTTCAGTCAGAAGAGGCTTCAGCAGCTCCTTGTAGTTTTCCTTGGTGACATGCGATTGTATGAACCTGATGCCATGCTTGTCGAGAATGGCCTTGTCGTCGTCGCGAGGGTCGATCACCACCATCCGGCTCTTGTCGAACTTGAAGTGGCGCTCGATCAGCGGCAGGGTGCCGCGACCGATGGAGCCGAAGCCGATCATGACGATCGGACCGGTAATCTCGCCATGAACCGGATAGGTCATTTCACTCATCTGTGTCTCCTTGAGGTGCAAGGGCGTGGAGCACCCGTGCATGGGGCCGCCAGCCTATCGTTTGCCAGCGGGCCAATTGTGCCGGTTCTAGATCACAAAACGGCGACATAATAAAGTGTTGGGGCCGGTTCTGATCGCTTCAAAACCGTTTTTTGGAGACTGCCATCTGTCTCAATCGCTGAACGAGTGGTGACCTTTGCCGGTCCAGACCCTTGTAGATCGCTTGCTCCCCGCTCAATCCATCCAGTTGATCCGCAAGGGCCAGCGCCAGGCCGGATCCATCGGGATGAGTGGCAAACAGGCTGACCGGATCGAGATAGATCCGGATCGTGAAGACGATGTCGCCCGTGACCGGCAGCTTCGTCAGGGTCTGACGTTCGACGCGCACGACAGCGGTTTCCGGCTCCGCCGCATCGTTGCGACCTGATTCTGGATGGTAGAGTTTCTCCTGCCAGTTGATCGACCAGTTGAATCGCTCGGCTGGTTGTTCCGGCAACAGATTGTCGAAGATGCGGTTCACCATCATCGCATTGCGCGTTCCGCCCTGAAACCCCGGCACATGGGCGTGGATCTCTTCCATCGGACGATCAAACTTCTCCTCAAGCACCCAGGATGAGGGAAAGGAAAGATGCGCTGCCGCAATATGCCAGCCGGTTGCGCGGCGGCGCATGATCACCAGATCGTCCTGAACCAGAAGACCGGCACGCATGAGGGGCGGAAGGGCCTCGTCGGAAAGGTCTACCTGATGGTCGACAAATCTGATCGTCGAGCCATCGCGCCGATAGACATGGGGATGATCACGCTCCAGATGCAGGAGCAGGCAATCAAGGCATTCCTGTTGCGCATCAAGGCTGTCATGCGTGGCGCGAAAAATATCGTGCAGCCGTTCCCCGGCCAGCCTTTGCTTCTCGCGCACATAAAGCGGCAAATGCTGATCCGGCTCGATCCAACGGCTTGGATCGAGTGAGCTAAGACCTATCGTGAACGGACGAAGGCGTGTGGCATAGGGCGTATGGATCAGCGGCATGAGGTTGGCATGTCAATCAGACAAGCTCGGCCGGGATCAGTCCGCGCAACGAGTTGCCGACGAAGATCCTTCTGTGCTTGAGATCTGCGGGTTTAAGAACTTCCGACCGTGCCTTGCGTTCGCGAATGAGTTCCGCGCGCAAAACACCCGGCAGAAGACCGCAGTTGAGCGCCGGGGTCAGCAATTGTCCATCCTCGGCTTCAACGAATAGGTTCGTAATTGTCCCCTCGCACAGTTCCCCGCGCTCGTTCAGCAGGAGAACCTCATCTGCTTCTTCGGGTGAGTATTCGGCACGGGCCGCTTCATAGGGGTCGCGTCGGCTGGTCTTGTGCCGGAACAGCGTGTCGTCCGAAAGCAGTGTTTGCTTGGCGATCTTCAGTTTCCATACGGTATCTTCAGCGACAGGCTCAAAGGCTGTGGCGGCCACTTCCGCCTTGCCGCGGAAACTCACGGTCAGCCGCGCGCGCATTGGAGTTGCCGCGCCCTCCACCGCTTCCTCAAGGAGCTTTGTGACGTGCAGAGGTTGGCGAAAGCCCAGAGCGTCCGCTGAGCGGGTGAGCCGCCGCAAATGCTGCTCCAGGCGCAGGAAGCCCTGTCCAGGCTCCCAGCGAATTGTTTCGATCAGCGAGAAATCCGCTGCTGATTTACTGCGAAGCGCGCTTTGAGCAGGCATTCTTCATATTCCGCTTCTGCGTTCGAATCGAACACGATACCACCACCCACATTGAAGACCGCTTTTCCCCCTGGAAAAAGGGTCAGTGTGCGGATAGCAACCGAAAACCGCATCGGACCCGCCGGATCGCAATAGCCTATCGCGCCGCAATAGACATCTCGCGGTCCGGCTTCCAGCTTCCCGAGGATCTGCATGGCCCACATTTTGGGCGCACCTGTGACGGAACCGCAAGGAAAAAGTGCGGCCAGAATGTCCGGCAGACCGATATCCGGCAAAAGCTTTGCGCGGACATGGCTAACCATTTGATGAACCGTTGGGTAAGTCTCGATGGAAAACAGCTTCGGCACATCGAGCGAGCCGACCTCCGAGATGATCGATATGTCGTTGCGCAGGAGATCCACGATCATCCGGTTTTCGGCCTGTGTCTTCTCGTCTGCCAACATGGCGGCGATGATGGCGTCATCTTCGGCGGGATTTTTTCCTCGCGGTGCCGTGCCTTTCATCGGGTGGGTTTCGATCCAGCCGTCTTCGTCCACCCGGAAGAAGAGTTCCGGCGAGCGTGAAACGATGGCCGGACCGCCCAGTTCGATCAGTGCGCCATAATGCACGGGCTGGCGCTCAACCAGCGACCAGAAGATGCCGGCAGGCGTTCCGGACCATCTGGCATTCACCGGCATGGTCAGGTTGGCCTGATAGCAGTCACCGCGGCGCAGGTGCTCGTGAAGCCGGTCAAACCGGCTGCGGTATTCCTCAAGGCTCCAGACGGCCGTCGCATCGAACAGAACGGCCTCGTTGTCACCGGCCATTTGCGAAGGGGCAAGGTCATCCTCTTCTGGTGCATCGAATATGCCCATTGAGATCAGCGGTGTTTCGCGGTCATCTACGATCAGGTGGCGCAGCTTCTCTTCGAAGATATGGCCTGCTTCGTAGGAAATGTATCCAGCCAGCCAGAAGCCGCCTTTGCGGGCCTGTTCCAGACGCGCCAGCGCAGGCAGGATATCCTCTGCCTTGCGCGCAATGACGACCTCATGCGGTTTGTGAAAGGCGCGGGTGATCCCGGCACGATCATCACGAAAGAGAGCGTAGGGTTTCGATGCGGGTTCCATCTCGTTCGGCATGCGGCTTCTTATAGGGCAGGACGCAAGTGAACAATGGGGCTTTTCGCGATGTTCAAACTGCGGCGGAGTGTTTGAGCGATGGTGCTGGAACAGCACGCGTGGCTACACGGTTGCGTCCCCCTCTCTTGGCTTCATACAGAGCTTCATCCGCAGATACGATCAGGGTATCCGCTGTTTCCGAGTGCCCTCTTCGAAGCGTACCGACGCCGATGCTGACGGTGACGACCCCGCCCGGCAGGTTGGCCACATGCGGAATTTGCATTGCCTCCACCGCGCGGCGAATTTTTTCCGCAATCAGCAGGCTCGCCGCCCTGCTGTAACCGGGAAGAAGAACCGCCATTTCCTCGCCGCCAAAGCGTGCGGCAATCGCTCCATTATCCGGCAGGGCAGAACGGATTGCAGATGCCACGTCCCGCAGGCAATGATCTCCCGGCAGATGTCCGTAGGTGTCGTTGAACTGCTTGAAGCGATCGAGGTCGAGCAGCAGAAGCGATAGGGGCGTGCCGGGATGATCCGCCATAAAGGAATTCAGGTGCTGGCTGAAATAGCGCTTGTTGAAGAGGCCCGTCAGTTCGTCGGTCACGGCCAGGGCATCCAGTTCGCGCTTGGCGAGTTCCTGACGCGTTACATCGCGGGTCGTCACGACAATGCCATCGGCAGGTGCGCCACTTTCCGCCCGGACGCAGGAAAGCACACTCTCGAGCCACATGACAGAGCCATCCCGTCGTTGGCGCTGAAGCAGGATCGTCTCACCGTTCTGGCCCGCCTGCAATCGGAAAAGAGCGGCTTTCCAGGCAGTTGCGGTTGCCTCATCCTTGGCGTCCGTCACATTGGTGCCGAGCAGGTCTTCGGGCGCCTGTTCAAAGAGTTTTGCGGCCGCTGGCGAGACATATTCCCGGACACCTGCCATGGAGAGCTTTTCGATAACATCGGGCGAGGCGTTTGCGATCAGACGAAACTCAGCCTCGCGTGCTGCCACCTTCTGCTCGCCGATTTCCCGCAGGCGTATCTGGTGCAGCCAGCGAAACGTGATCGCCAGACCCGCAAGATAGGCTGCGATAAGGCAGATCCACGGATATTTTGACCGCATGACCCAGTTATGGAAGAGAGCGGTCTTGGAGCGCGTGGCAATTGCCGTAATTTCGGTGCGGGCGCTGCGATAATAGCCGCTCAGACGCGGGCGCTCGTTCAGCGGCGACGCATATTCGTGATTTCCGTGCTGGTTGATCCGGCTCTGCTCAAGAAAAATCTTCCTGTCGCCCAGCCCCGCCTCAAAGTGCGAGCGGAACGGGTAGCGCAGGAGAATGGCACCATCATTGCGCATGAGATAGAAGGCCGACTCTCCGTTCGGTTCGAAGCTTTCGATGAAGCGGATGAAATGATCCATATCGATGGTAGCCAGCATGACGCCAGCAAAGCTGCCATCGGCAGCATTCACGCGCCTTGATACGGGTAGGAGCCATTCGTTGTTCGTCGGGCTGCGTATCAGCGTTCCAAAATCTACGCCCTCGGAGCCGTTCAAGCGATGAGCGCTGAAGTAGGCCCGGCTGGACAGATCCTCACCAACGGTGATTGCAGGGGACGTGGAGTAGATGGCTCGACCGTTGGTGCCGATAAAGGTTAAGCCCTCTACGAAGATCGAGGATTGCTGCAGGCTTTTCATCTCACCGAAGAGCAGGTTTTCACTCAATTTGTCTCGTATGACTGCCTGCGCCGTCGGCACCAGGTGTGCCAGCGGCTGTTCGGCCAGGGCAAAAACATCATCTGTATGGAGCGCTACGGCGCGTGATGTTTCCATCAGGCGATTATTGGCGCTGTCTACCAATCGATCCCATGTGGTGACCTCGCTCCACAGACCAAGTCCGGCCAGCAAACCTGCGCTCAGGATCACCGAAAGCACACGAATTCTGGAATGCCGGATGGAAACCATTGATGCCATGGGACTTTGCACCGCAATCAATCTGAAGCTATGTCAATTCTAATGAAATAGGTGAATAAATCGGAAAAGTTTTTCACTGTTTGTGCCGAACCAGGACTGATCTGTGGGTTGGCCGCCTCTCTCGCGGAGAGGAAAGGCGGCCATTTCCGTACCTGATTTAGTTTGCGCCGGTGGAGCTCTCCTGATCGAGCGCTTCCAACTCGTCGATCAGCCCTTCGATCATTGAAAGACCCTTGCTCCAGAACGTCGGGTCCGTGGCATCCAGGCCAAAGGGCGCCAGAAGTTCGGAATGATGCTTGCTGCCACCGGCTTTCAGCAGATCGAAGTATTTCTGCTGGAAGCCTTCTTCAGCGTTTTGATAGACGGCATAGAGCGAGTTTACGAGGCAGTCGCCGAAAGCATAGGCATAGACATAGAATGGCGAATGAATGAAGTGGGGGATGTAGGTCCACCAGGTTTCATAGCCTTCCGAGATCCTGATCGAGGGGCCCAGGCTGTCGGTCTGGACGGAGAGCCACAGCTCGCCGATCTGTTCGGCAGTCAGTTCGCCTTGCCTGCGGGCCGCGTGCACCTTTCTCTCGAATTCGTAGAAGGCGATCTGGCGCACGACCGTGTTGATCATGTCCTCCACCTTCTGCGCCAGCATGGCCTTGCGTTCTTTGCTGTCAGCGGTCTTGTTGAGAAGTGCGCGGAAGGTCAGCATCTCTCCGAACACCGAGGCGGTTTCGGCAAGCGTCAGCGGGGTCTGGCACATCAGAGCGCCCTGTCCGCCCGCCAGGACCTGATGCACGCCATGGCCCAGCTCATGGGCCAGTGTCATGACATCGCGGGGCTTGCCGAGATAGTTCACGAGCACATAGGGATGGGCGGAGGGGACAGTGGGATGCGCAAAGGCGCCGGGCGCCTTGCCGGGACGGGCGGGGGCGTCGATCCATTGTTCATCGAAGAAACGTCGCGCAATGTCTGCCATTTCGGGTGCAAAGTTTCCGTAGGCGTCCAGAACCGTCTGCCGCGCCTGGCTCCAAGAAATCAGGGCCTTTGGCGTTTCCGGCAGAGGTGCATTGCGATCCCAGAAATTCATCTGTTCCATGCCAAGCCATTTGGCCTTCATGGCATAGTAGCGATGGGAAAGCCGCGGATAGGCCTCGCGCACGGCAGCGGCCAGTGCATCCACCACCTCCCGCTCGACACGGTTGGCCAGATGCCGGCTGTCGGCGATATCTTCAAACCCACGCCAGCGGTCGGAAATCTCCTTGTCCTTGGCAAGCGTGTTGGTGATCAGCGTGAAAACACGCAGATTGTCCTTGAAGGTTTTTGACAATGCCGCTGCCGCATTGGCCCGCACCTCTTCGTCAGCTTCCTGAAGCAGATTGAGCGTGCGCTCCAAAGGCAATTTCTCGCCATCGATCTCAAAGCGAAGTTCGCTCATGGTCTCGTCGAAGAGGCGATTGAAAGCGACCGCACTCGTCATGGATTTTTCCAGGAATAGCTGCTCCAGTCTGTCCTCCAGCTGGTAAGGCTTGTCCTTGCGCAGATCCACGAGCCAGGGGGCATAGTGAGCGGCTTTTGCGTCGCGTTGCAGGCAGCTGTCGATAACGGCGTCATCAATGCGGTTCAGTTCCAGCGTGAAGAACAGAAGGTGCGAGGAAACTTCTGTGAGCTTTGACTGAACATCGCCGAAGAACTTGCCGTTGGCTGGGTCGGACGTATCGGAAAAATAGGTAAGTCCTGCGAAAGAACCGAGCTTTCCGGCAAGATCCTCCAGGGCTTCGAATTCTTCAATGGCTGCACCAAGGCCTTCAGAGCCGGTCGCTTGCGCTGCCTGCTCCAGTTTGCCTTTCCACCTGGTCTCGAACGTCTGCGCAAGCTCTGCCGCTTTCTTCAGGTCCGCGTTAAAACTTGCACTGTCGCGCGCCTCGTATAAATCCTGAAGGCGCCAGGTGGGCAAATCGCCAAGCGCGTCCTCGTTGTGGCTCAGATCTTGACCGGCGGGACTCGACGCGTCGGCAAATGCTGCATACGATCCGGGGTGACGAGGATGCTGAACGGTCAATGGTGATCTCCCAACTAAATTCTGGCGCAAATCGATGCGCCTGTTCTGTTTTCCGTGACGGCAGTTAAAATGCAAGCATTTCCCAAAACAGGATGTTCAACCCTTTCTGACACAACGATGTTCGATGGTCCCGGTGTTGGGACAGAACTTGAGCACTCGGAGCAAGCATGACGGCCCATATACTTGTTGTCGATGACGACCCGGTCCAGCGGCGCCTTCTGAAAAATGCGGTGGAGCGGCATGGACATACAGCTCACCTGGCCGAGAACGGTCGCATTGCGATCGACCTCCTGAAGCGGAATCGGCGCCAGTTCAACGTCATCGTGCTCGATCTGATGATGCCGGAAATGGATGGTCTTGGCTTCCTGCAAGCTGCGGCTGAAATCGATGTCGACGTGCCGGTCATTGTGCAAACGGGGCAGGGCGGCATCGAAACCGTGGTCCAGGCCATGCGGGCCGGTGCCTTTGATTTCGTCGTCAAGCCGGTTTCACCAGAGCGCATCGCGGCATCCATTTCCAATGCACTCAAGGTGGATACGCGTGAGGCCAAGGTCAAGGCGACCCGCAAGACCAAGGGAACCAGCGTCGGCTTCGGCGACATTGTGTCGGCAAGTCCGGACATGCTGCGCGTCATCGATCTTGCCCATCGCGCGTCCCAATCCAACATTCCAGTCGTACTGGAAGGCGAATCCGGCGTCGGCAAGGAAATGATCGCGCGCGCCATACAGGCAAGCGGCGAGCGTGCGCACAAGCCGTTCATTACTGTCAACTGCGGTGCCATTCCGGCCAATCTGGTTGAGAGCATTCTCTTCGGTCATGAGAAGGGGGCCTTCACCGGCGCAACCGAGCGGCACACGGGCAAATTTGTCGAAGCGGATGGCGGTACCCTGTTCCTCGATGAGATCGGCGAACTGCCGCTCGATGTGCAGGTCAAGCTTCTGCGCGCCGTGCAGCAGGGCGAGATCGAGACTGTTGGGGCCTCCAGGGTCCAGAAGGTCGATGTCCGGCTGATCTCCGCGACGAACAAGGATCTGATCGAAGAGGTGCGGGCAGGCCGGTTCCGCGAGGATCTCTACTATCGCCTCAATGTGTTCCCGATCACCATTCCCGCACTGCGCCGTCGCAAGGAGGATATTCCGCATCTGGCACGGGTCTTCACGGAGCGGTTCTCTGCCGAGCAGAAGCTGCCGGCAACCCTGACGGTCGGTGCCAGCGCCATGGCGCTGCTGACTGCCTACGACTGGCCGGGCAATATTCGCCAGCTGGAGAACGCGATTTTCCGGGCCGTTGTCCTGGCAGAAGGACCAGAGCTGACGGACAAGGATTTCCCCCAGATTGCGGCGCAAATCCCCGCCTATCAGAGCCCCGAACTTCTGGCGACCATCGTCGAACCGCAACCTCATGCCGACCAACAGGACGAACAGGCAGCGCTCTCCGACCTACTGCGCTCGGCACGGGCCGATCATAGTCGCGCCAACAGCCATCACCATGCGGCGAGCGACAATATCATCGTCAGTACGGACGACACCGGCGAGGTGCGCAAGCTGGCAGATGTCGAGGAAGAACTCATTCGTTTCGCGCTTAAATTCTATCGCGGCCAGATGAGCCAGGTGGCGCGGAAACTGGGTATCGGACGCTCGACCCTTTATCGCAAGCTCAAGGATTACGGGATTGACCCCGACGACCCTTTGAAGGAGGCGGCGTGAACCCCGCGTCGCCTCCGACCTAGGCCCACATCATCACACTTTAGGGAGCGCCACGCTGGCGCTCTCTGATTCATTTGCGCGTTTACCTTCGGGTAAGGATAGATTGTTACGTTCCGTCAACCATTCAGTAGTCATTTGTTGACCATGAAATAAAAGCTTGTGCATGTGTGGCAGATTTGCCATGGTGTCACCGCAATTCACGGTCATGTGAGGCAGCACCGGATGTTGTCTATCGGACGGGGAACGTTTTGCCGTATCAGAATGCAGATTCCACGCCTTCGGGTGACATCGGACGGCGAGCACTGAGCCGCTTTGCGGCTGTTGTGCTGAAAGCCGTAAAGACGTCCGTGCTCGGTCTGGCAGTGGGTATTTCCCTGAATTTGTTACCGTTAGATCATGCTTACGCCAGTGAGACGCGAAGCCTGAAGCTGTATTTCGTGCATACCGGTGAACGCGCCGTCATTACCTACAAGCGCAATGGCCGCTTTGATCCCAAGGGCTTGCAGGAACTGAACCGTTTTCTGAGAGACTGGCGTCGTAACGAACCGACGCGCATGGATCCGCGTCTTTTCGATCTCGTCTGGGAAGTCTACCGCCGCGTTGGTGCTTCCGATTACATCCACGTTGTATCTGCCTATCGCTCTCCCAACACCAACGGCATGCTTCGTTCACGCACAAAAGGCGTGGCAAAGAACAGCCAGCACATGCTTGGCAAGGCGATGGATTTCTTCATTCCCGGAGTAAAGCTTTCGACCTTGCGCGAAACCGCCATGAAATTGCAGGTCGGTGGTGTTGGGTTTTACCCAAGCTCGGGTTCTCCTTTCGTGCATCTGGATGTCGGCGGTGTTCGCGCTTGGCCGCGCATGTCGCGTCAGGATCTCGTGCGTCTCTTTCCCAATGGCAATACGGTGCACCTTCCGGCAGACGGACAGCCTCTGCCCGGCTATGAGCAGGCGGTTGCCGATTACAAGCGGCGTGTGGCTGCCGACTCAATCCAGATTGCTGGCACCGCTGGCGGGGTAAGCTCTGGCTCGAGCGGCAAGTCCAAGAACCTCTTTGCAATGCTGTTTGGCGGCGGGGATGAAGAGGAGGATGCGGAAGAATCTGCTCCAACCATGGTTGCCCAGCGGCCTGCGCCAACCCGTGCTGCTGCATCTGCCGCTTCGGAAGACGAAGAGGCGCCAGTTCGCGCACCGGTTGCCGTGGCAACTGCCACACCGCCCGCGCAGCCGCAGCAGGTTGCCATTGCCGCACCGGTTCCGTTGGCGCGCCCAGCATTCCGCCAGGAGCTGGAGCCCGGCAGCCTTGCGACAGCGCTCTATTCTCCGCAGCGCGACACGGCACAACAGGCGATCGCTGCCGCCATGCCGGCAAGCCCGGCCACGCCGCTTGCTCGCCCATCGCCTGAAAATGCCGGCTTTGCTGACCTCGCCAGCATGTCGGTTCCCGTGCCGACACTCCTTGGTTCACGTGGCCTGAAAGGTGATGCGCAAGGCGTAACAACTGCATCGCTTGGGCAGCCGGGAAGTGACGAATACATGCTGGCTTCAGTTCCTGTGCCAGCCCAGCGTCCGGCCATTGCCCAGGTTCGGGCTGAAACTGTGGCTGCCGCGACCGCGCCGCAGGAGACAGACAAGCAGGCGCTGACGCCTGACTTGATTGCTGAACTGGCACGGACCGCGGAAGAGCCGCAAAGCCCCGTCGTTCCGGCCCCGGCAGTTCCGGTTCCGGCAAAGCGCGAGCCCCAGCAGCAGGTTGCGCTGGCATCTCCCGCACCTGCGGATACCGGCGCCCGTGGCATGATCTTCAACGACGGTTTCGATCCGCCAAAGCCTTCCGCAGAACCGCCAGCACCGCATCCTGCCCGTGCGGCACAGCCCAAGCCGCCACGCCCGCAGGACATGCAGAACGTGCGTGCCGTGAAGGGTGGTGCGGTGACCAAGCTTGGCGGAACGCCAGCCACGCCTGACGCCAAGGTCTTGACCGGCGATATTCTGGCGAAATGGGCAAGCTCCAACAGCCGCCCGGATCCGAGTGCTTCCACGAAGGCGCCGCGCCTGATGACCCGCGTCTTCAGCACGGATTCCTCCAGTGCCTATAGCGGCGGCTTCCGACCGGTTTCGCAGGCGGTGGCTGTCGATCCCAACCGCTTCAGCGATGCCAATCCCGTAAAGCCCTGAGCGGCACCACGCGACGCTTCAGACTGCTGACAATCTGGTCTACCGGCCGCGACGTCATTCTCGGCCTTGTACCGAGAATCTGCTGACGCCCAATAGAACTAAAGCGCGGCGCACCTTGTTGGATTCAACAGAGCCTCGCTTTCGATCTTTTCTTGCCGCATGTGCGTTATCGTTCAATCGAGGACGATTGAACGCGACATGCTGCAAGCGGTTGTAAATGCTCGGGACGATCCCGAGCATGACGGAAAATAGCTGAAAGCCCTGTGTCAAAAAAAATACCCGCCGAAGGGTCTCGGCGGGTACATCTTGTACGATGATTTTCAGTTGTTGATCAGGCGGCTTCGTCCGCCGGGGCAATCACCATGCCCAGAGCCTGCAGGTAGGTATCGAGAATGAGATCCTCTTCCATGCGCTCCTGCTCATCCTTCTTGCGAAGGGCGATGACCTTTTTCAGGATCTTGGTATCGAAGCCCATGGACTTGGCCTCGCCATACACATCCTTGATGTCGTCGGCGATGGTCTTCTTTTCTTCTTCCAGTCGTTCGATGCGCTCGACAAAGGCGCGGAGTTGGTCGCGGGCGACGCCATGAGCATCAGACATCGGGGCCTCCTGTCATGTTGAGGATTTGGATCTGGCGAGCGTCCGTCCGGACACGCGCATGCATCTGTTCGCAGGCAGCAGCAGGAGGATCATCATGACCGGCCCGACCGCTGTCGTCTTGGGTCGTCCAAGTGCCGCGAACTCATGGCAAGGTCAAGGCGTTTTCAAATGCCGCCTCACGATTTGTGCGGGCTGCTGCTCTCGAAGGCTGCCTTTTGTACATCGCTCGCCTCGGCCTGGTACTGCGCCTTCCACTCCTCGTAGGGCATGCCGTAGACCATCTCGCGCGATTGGTCCTTGGTAACGGGAAGGCCCGCTTCTTCGGCTGCCTCACGATACCAGTTGGAAAGACAGTTACGGCAAAAGCCTGCGAGGTTCATCAGGTCGATGTTCTGCACATCCGTCCGGTTGCGCAGGTGGGAGACAAGACGACGAAAGGCGGCTGCCTCAAGCTGTGTCTGTTGCTCTTGGGTCAGTTCGCTCATGATCGGGCTCCTTCAGGCTGCCGATGGATAAGGGCCGGTGCGCGAGGCGAAAATCTGGTATTCGTGCAACTCGGGTCGGTCGTTCAATGTTTCGAAAATCGGCGCCAACCGATCCGCCCAGGCCGCGATGCCGTTGTCGTCGCCGATCAGATCCTGCCGTACTTCCAGAAGTGCGTGCGGAATGCCGCGCATCATGCAATGGCGGTACATGGTGTCGTTCTTCAAGGCGCCATCGTAGGGTTCGTTGTCACCCACCAGAATGTCGCCCGCTTCCCGCAAGAGCTCGATCAGGGGATGGACGGCGCGATGATCGCTATCCCAGAGCACGGCCGCATGCCAGGGTCTGGGCGTTCCTTTCCAGGCTGGCGTGTAGGAATGCAGGGATAGCACCAGAGGCGCCTTGCCTGCCTTGGCCGCGATCCTGGAGATCGCCTGATCAACCGTCTGGTGATAGGGCCGATGAAACCTGTTCAGCCGGTTGTCCCATTCCTCGTCGCTGATGGGGTAATTGCCGGGAATGATGGCGCCGTCGGAAATCTTCATGATCAGCGTCGGATCATCCTCGCCGCGGTTTGGATCGATCAGAAGGCGAGAGAAGCAGCACATGACAGCTGGAACGCCAAGTCGGGCCGAAAGCCGACGGGTCAGGCCTTCGATGCCGATATCATAGGCTATGTGACGCTCAAATGCCGATGCATCGAGACCAAGCGAACCATAGCTGGCAGGAAGACGGTTCATGGCGTGATCTGCCAGCAGGATCATGCCTTTTGTATCGTCTCCTTCGATGATTTCATGCGATTCGAACTCTTGCATGTCGATGAAGTGCCAGCCTTGCTTATGTCCATTTTGTCTTTGATGGCATGTCAGACAATCGGGGCGCAAGCAGGAAAGCTGACAAGTCAACCGTGGCTTACAGTAATTTAATCGATTAGATTTTGTTGACTTTCCAACGCTCGCGGGCGAAGACAGTGCAGATCATTTCTCATGGAGTCCCAGCGGAAGCCGTGTCGACAGTAAAATTCTCATCCATTCTTCTCAACCTGATGCCGGCAATCGCGCTGACATTGGTCGGCGCGCCGGTTCTTCTGGCCGCAGCACCTGCTCACGCGGATTTTCGTGTCTGCAATGGCACGCAAAACCTCGTCGGCGTGGCCATAGGCTATCGCGCCGCCGAAGGCTGGATTTCGGAAGGGTGGTGGCAGGTTCCGGCCTCCAGCTGCGCGACTCTCATCGAGGGTGAACTGCAATCCCGCTACTATTATCTCTACGCTGAAGATGCCGCGCGTGGCGGGCGCTGGACCGGTGACGTGAACATGTGCGTTGCCGAAAACGAGTTCAAGATTACCGGCGTCGGTGATTGCTTCGCTCGCGGCTATCAGCGCATGGGATTCAAGGAATATGACACGGGCCGTCAGGGAAGCTGGATGGTCCAGTTGTCTGATACGCCTGGTACGCAAGAAGGCCAGAACTGATGAAGCGCAATCGCAAAGTAAAGATCCTCGCAACGCTGGGGCCTGCCTCCTCTGACGAGGCGATGATCGAGAAATTGCATCTGGCAGGCGCCGACCTTTTCCGCATCAACATGAGCCATGCCAGCCATGATGTGATGCGCACGCTGATCGAGCGGATTCGCTCGGTCGAAGCCCGAAACGGCCGCCCCATTGGCATTCTCGCCGACCTGCAGGGTCCCAAGCTGCGCGTCGGCAAGTTTGTAAATACGAAAGTGACCTTGGCTCCCGGCCAGACCTTCACGCTCGACAACAACGAAGCGCCGGGCGATGAGAACCGTGTTTTCCTGCCGCATCCGGAAATTCTGGAATCCGTGAAACCGGGTCATCGCCTGCTGATCGACGATGGCAAGCTGATGCTGAAGGCGGAAAAATGCGACGGCAAGAGCATTGTCTGTACGGTGGTGGCCGGAACCTCCATCTCTGACCGCAAGGGGGTCAGCCTGCCGGATACGCTGCTTGCGGTTGGCGTTCTGACCGACAAGGATCGTGCGGATCTCGATGCCGTTCTCGCAACCGACCAGGTGGATTGGGTCGCGCTTTCCTTCGTGCAGCGTCCCGAAGATCTGGCAGAAGTGCGCAAGATCTCCAAGGGCCGCGTCGGCCTGATGTCCAAGATCGAAAAGCCGCAGGCTATCGAGCGCATCGAGGAAATCATCGAGCTTTCTGACGCTCTGATGGTGGCTCGTGGCGATCTGGGCGTGGAAATGCCGCTGGAAACCGTTCCGGGCCTGCAGAAGCAGTTGACCCGCGCCTGCCGTCGCGCCGGCAAGCCGGTTGTCGTGGCCACGCAGATGCTGGAAAGCATGATCACGGCGCCGGTTCCGACCCGTGCGGAAGTATCGGACGTTGCGACGGCGGTGTTCGAAGGCGCAGACGCCATCATGCTGTCGGCGGAGTCCGCATCCGGTCAGTATCCCGTCGAGGCCGTATCAACCATGGCGTCGATTGCCAGCACGGTGGAGCAGGATCCCTACTATTCGAACATCATCTATGCGCAGCGTCCGTCGCCGGAAGCGACCGGAGCCGATGCGATTTCACTTGCGGCGCGCCAGATTGCCGAAACGCTCAAGCTTTCCGCCATCGTGACCTATACCTCGTCCGGTACAACGGGTTTGCGTGCTTCGCGTGAACGCCCGCAGGTTCCGATCATCGCGCTCTCGCCGGTCGTGCAGACGGCACGCCGTCTTTCCGTCTGCTGGGGCCTGCATTGCGTTGTGGCCGAAGAGCCAAGCGATCTGGATGATATGGTCAACAAGGCCTGCCGCATCGTGGCGAATGAAGGCTTCGGCAAGCCAGGTGACCGCATCATCATTTCCGCCGGTGTTCCGTTGGGTACGCCCGGCGCCACCAACATGCTGCGCATGGCCTATATTGGTCCGGATGGCCAGTCCGGCGTGTGAGCCTCTACAATTATGATCGTAAAACGCCCGGCATTGTCCGGGCGTTTTCGTTTGGAGTCAGGTGGCAATCGGAATCTGCGCTCTACTGCGCCGCATTTTCCTTCGCCATCCTCGCATCCACGTCCTTCGCAAGTGCTTCCAGGTTACGCGGCTGCCCGGAAAGCTTTTCGATGGCCGCAATGGCAAGATCGGTTGCCACATAATCCGGCTTGTGACCCACGCCTTTCAGCCAGATCAGTTCCGAGTTCCTGATGTCGCGCTTTAGTCCTTCCGAGTGGATATGGGCCAGCACAATCGGGTCGTCGTCACCGGTGATGATCACCGCCGGTGTCTGGATGTCCGGGTAACGCGGGGAGACGCGAGTGACATAATCGAAGAGATTGGCCACATCCTCAGCATTGTAGCGAAAGCTTGCCGGTCTCAGCACAAGGGCAGGAGCACCCTCAGTCAGATAGGTTTCCCGCCGCAGGTTAGGCGCGAAAACTCTCTTCGTCACGGTATCGAGTATGGTCAGTCCTGTAGCCATGACCAGCGTGTGGCTGAATAGCCAGCCAATGACCGGTGTCGATGTTACCCTGTAGTGCCAGTCTATGCCGCCCGGCCAAGGATGGGTGGCGGGTGCCAGAAACAGCGAACCGATAACCTTGTCCGGATGGTTCAGCGCAAAACTGGCGACGATGGCGCCGCCGAAGGAATGGCCTACGATCACCGCTTGGCGGATACCGTAGGCATCCATCAGTCGCGCGATCGCCTGCGCCTGTCCGTCGGGATAGGCGTTTTCCGGCCCGCCACGTTCGGAATAGCCGTGGCCTGGGCGATCCACAAAGAGAAGTTCGGCACGGCCCCTGAGAGGTCCTAGGAAAGCGGCTTCCTGATCACGCAGGTTGCCGCTTGCGCCGTGAATGAAGACGATTGGCGGCAGGTCGGCGTTCGGTCCTGCGGGCACATGCAGGGCGTTCATCTTGAAGCCGCCGACATCGGTCAGCGTGCCTATGTTCGGATACTTCTCTTCGATTGCCTTGGCCTTCCAGGCGGTGAAACCGAACAGGCTCGCGACAATCGCTGCGACGATGATCAGGGCAATGATGATGTAAGACAGTGGGGAATGCCTCGGATGGGAATCAGGTACGGCTGCCAGCCAGTTTCTCGGAAAGCTTGGTAACGTTTTCCTGCGCGTCCCGTTCCGCAGGATAGATGGCAAGAAAGCGTTCCCAAGCCTTCAACGCAAGTTCGTCCTGCCCGTTTTCCATCAGAATCGTCGCCATGCCCGCCAAAGCGGGGAAGTGGCGAGGTTCCCGCTGCAAAACCTGATTGATGTCTGTCATGGATTTGCGCCTGTCGCCCATTGTGTAATGCAGCGTTGCGCGGCGATTCCACCCTTCGATGTAGTCGGGCTTCAAAACTGTCACTTCATCCAGGAAATCCAGAGCGGCAGCGTTCTTCTTTTCCGCAATCGACCTGTTTGCCCATTGCATCAAGAGATCGACCGTCGGGCTGTCAGATGCGTTCCAGTTGGCCATGATCCTGTTGGCGATCTCTTTCGCCTTTGACGCATCGCGCTCCCGGCCCAGATCTTTCAGCAGCTTGTCCTGAGCCAGTTTCGGATCGGTGGTCGGTGGCTCGGCAGGCGCTGTAGCCTGAGTGCCCTGAGGTGCGGTAACCGCACCCGGCTTCGGCGGCAGGGGCTGGAGTGGCGCAGATGGACTGGGGCTAGGTTGAGAAGGTCTGGCTTGTGGAGCCGGTGCCTGGCCCGTGATCGGTGGGCTTGATGGCATGCCTGTCCCTGGTTGTTGCGCACCCACGGGGCCGCAGAGCAAAGCGGAGGACAGAATGGCGATGGTCAAACGAAATCGGCGCATGGGATAGATTTAATCCGCATGCGCCGAGTTTCAAAACAAAAAACACACGTTATCGACAACGTGATGTTGAAGCTGCCCAAAGGCCGCTTCCGTCGATATCAGCCCTGACGAGCCTTGAAGCGTGGGTTCTGCTTGTTGATGATGTAAACGCGGCCCTTGCGGCGAACCAGACGGTTATCGCGATGACGGGCCTTAAGCGCTTTGAGCGAGTTCTTGATCTTCATTGTTCTGGTCCGCGTATTTCAGGGCGCTAGAGCCCTTAAGTCTCTGACAATCAAAAGCGCGCATTTACAGCGCGCTCTTTAGGATGGAGGGTGGATACAGGTTCACCAGCAGCCTGTCAACCGACAAGCCCCTGCAGAGAAGGGCTTTTCACCGCAAAAGCTCGGTGACATGGCCCATTTTACGGCCAGGACGCGACTCCGCCTTGCCATAAAGATGAACCAGCACATGCGGTCTGGAGAGCCAATCGTTCAACTGCTCGATATCATCGCCGATGAGATTGGTCATCACACAGTCCGAATGTCGGGCAGGGTTTCCAAGTGGCAAGCCTGCGACCGCACGGATATGCTGCTCGAACTGGGAGACCACGCATGCCGCTTCCGTCCAGTGTCCCGAATTGTGCACACGGGGGGCGATTTCGTTGGCAATCAGCGTTCCATCGGCCATGACGAAGAATTCCATGCCGATGACGCCGACATAGGAGAGGCCGGAAAGCAGGCGTTCGGCTGCCTGTCTTGCCGCATCGGCCGTGGACGGACTGATTCTCGCAGGCAGGGTGGAGGTGTGCAGAATACCGTTGCGGTGCACGTTTTCGGCCAGATCAAAGGTCTCAATCTCGCCGCCGATGCTACGGGCTGCAATCACGGAGACTTCGCGCTCGAATGCAACAAAGCTTTCGAGAATCAGCGGCACACCGCCCATGGCGTCGAACACGCCCGCAGCACTCTCGTTCGCCGAGCGAAACACGCGCTGACCCTTGCCGTCATAGCCGAGCCTGCGCGTCTTCAGAACGCCCTGGCCGCCGAAATCCGCAAGCGCCCTTTCGAGATCTTCTTGCGAGTCGACGGCGTGAAACCGTGCCGTCTCGATGCCGCACTGGTTGAGAAAATGTTTTTCGTGCAGTCGGTCCTGCGCCACTTCAAGCGCTTTCGCGGGCGGATAGACCGGTCGTCTTTTCGCCAGAGCCTCGGCGGCACCGACAGGCACGTTCTCGAATTCGTAGGTGACGACATCGCAACTTGCCGCGAGCCGTTCGAGGGCTGCTGGATCATCATAGGCCGCCACGATTTGTTCGTTGGCAACCTGTGCTGCCGGACAGTCTGGCTGTGGTTCCAGGATGATGGTGCGGAAATTCAGCCGGGCTGCGGCCATGGCAAGCATGCGGCCCAACTGGCCGCCGCCGATAATGCCGATGGTGGAAAGCGTCATGGCGCCTCGTCAATGGGATAGTCTGCAACGGACGCCGTCTGGCGTGCGCGGTATTCATCCAGCCTGTCGGCCAGATCCGGATCGGACAAGGCCAGCACGGCGGCTGCGAGAAGAGCAGCATTGACCGCGCCTGCGCGTCCGATAGCCAGCGTCCCGACAGGAATGCCGGCAGGCATCTGGACGATGGAATAGAGGCTGTCCATGCCCGACATGGTGCGCGATTGAACCGGAACGCCGAAGACCGGAAGTGCGGTGAGCGCCGCCACCATGCCCGGCAGGTGGGCGGCACCGCCGGCGCCGGCGATGATGACCTGAAAACCCTCCTCGCGCGCGCCCTTGGCAAAGGCAACCATCCGGTCCGGCGTGCGGTGCGCAGAAACGATGCGGGCTTCGTAGCCGACATCCAGCGCATCCAGCATGTCTGCGGCATTCTTCATGGTTTCCCAGTCGGACTGGCTGCCCATGATGATGGCAACCGGCGGTCTCTCCTGCGGCAAGCTCACGTCCTCCGTGCTCACGCGATAATGTCGGGAATGATCTGGTCTTCCAGCTTCGTCATCTTATCCTTGATGGCGAGCTTCTTTTTCTTCATCCGTTGGATACGCAGGGCTTCGCAACCGGTCGCGATCATGGCGTTGATGGCGGCATCGTAGTCTTCGTGTTCTTGCCGGAGGCGCGCCAGCGCCAGCCTGATATCCGCCTGTTCCTGATCGGCCATCGTCTGTCTGTCCCCACATTTTCAATCCGGTCTTTGTATCGCCGGGGAATGCAGGCATGCTCCTAGCATCAAACCTGCCAAGCGACTAGTAGATCGCGCAGTAAAAGCGTTGGAAAGGCTTTTGCTGACGCATCCATTCTTGCGCAAAGATAAGAAATGTTAAACCATCCGCTGGGGACGGTCGCGGCTTTTGGTCCGCCAAGTATTTGAATCAAATAGATAATTTTGATGATTGCTGAAGAGTGGTGCGAGCCTGCGTGTTTCACGACAGTTCACGCGGGGTCATGCATCTTCAGGGATTTATTCACATTTAATCAAGACCACCAATTTGCCACGGAGAAGCCCCTATTTCGCCTTCGACAAAGCAGGCGTATCATGTCACAATTCCTTCGCAAACCAAAAGCCGCTGGCTCAGGGGAGCTGGTGGCCGGAGAAAACAAAGGAAGGACGTGCCACATGACCATTCAGGCTCATATCGCATCGCTCGAGAAGAAACATGGTGCTCTTGAGGAGGAGCTCCAGTCAGTTCTAGCGTCCCCATCCTCCGATGATACGGAAATTGCGAGATTGAAACGGCGCAAGCTGCGCCTGAAGGATGAACTGGAACGCCTCAAAAAGACGAAACACTGACGCTATCGCGATCGTTTATGAGTTTTTGAAGATTGATCGCCGCCTTGGGTTGAGGAGACCGAAAGGCGGCGATCTCTTGGAAGGGACCGGGAAACGCAGTCCGCAAGTCTCTCAATCGACAGGCCGAAATCTTCAGGCCCAGAACTGGTCGAGCCAGATATTCAGCTTCTGAAATCCCTTGATGTTGACAGAATAGATCCGTCGCGTGCCTTCGGATGTCACCGTCACCAGATTGCTGTCGAGCAATGCCTTCAGATGCTGTGAAACCGCAGGGCGGCTGATGGGCAGCCCTTCTGCCAGTTCATTGACCGTGCGTGGTGCACGCCTCAGCTCTTCCAGCAGGTGGCGACGATTGGGGTCGGCAATGGCTGCAAAAGGATCAATGGACATGTGTGCACGCTACGCGAAGTTTTCGCCCTCAGCAAGCGGATTTGTGCGGTGCGAAATGGCGCTCTCGGTGAGCCTTTTCAGAGCGGCAGCGAGTCGTAGAGCAGCTTTATCGCGGCGATCAGCCCCAGCCCGTAGGCAAGCGGATAAAACACGTCTGGCTTGAGCTTCTTAACGATGTAGGCACCTGCCATGGTTGAGATCAGGGCAACGGGCAGCAGCGTGAACGAAAGCGTCAGGTTTTTCGTATCGAGAGCACCCAGGGCTACGTAAGGGATGACCTTCACCGCATTGACAATAGCGAAAAGGCGAACGCTGGCCCCGGTATAATTCTTCGGGTCAAGCTTCAACGGCAGGGCGTAGATCTGGAAAGGTGGACCGCCGGCATGGGCCACGAAGCTGCCATAGCCGCAGATCGTACCCCAGAAGAGGGCCGGGCCCTTGCGATGGCCTGTTGCGTCGACGGGCGTGGCACGATGAGGTCCATAGGTTTGATAGAAATAGCGGCTGGCAAACAGGATCATGGACACGGCAATGACGAAGCGCAGTGCATCATCCGGAACATAGGCCGACGTCGCCCAGCCGAGGGCGATGCCGATGATGCATCCGGGAAGCAGCGTCAGCAGCAGCTTGCGGTCATTGAAGTTCCGCCAGGCATAGAGCGCTACCAGATCCATAATGATGAGGATGGGCAGGAAAATTGCCGCAGCATCAACCGGTGTCACGACCATGGCCATCAGTGGGACGCCAATCAGAGCAAAGGCGCCGCCGAGCCCGCCTTTGGACAGACCAACGAGCGAAACCGCCGGAATGGCGGCGGCAAAAAAGATCGGGTCTGGGAGGGAAATGGCGAACATGAGGGATGACAGTTGATTGAAGGGCCTGTCCGGTCTATCGGACTCGTTGACCTATGACGAGCCTTGTCCGGATCAACTTGCATTTCAGAGTATGACGATGTTGAACGGTAAAGGCGCTTATCCGTCTGCCACACGAACTGGAGCCGATGATGACCCTTCCCGAAGATCGCTGCCGTCTTGTGCTGATCGTGCCGGCTATGGAAGACGACGACACGCTGGCGGAACAGCTGAGCCATGCTCTTCGGGGCGGCGATGTCGCATCCGTCATCCTGCCGCAATATGACAGCAATGACAGCGCATTCCAGAAGCGTGCGGAAAAGCTGGTTCCGATTGTTCAGGCTGCCGGTGCCGCTGCGCTGATCGCAGGTGATTCGCGCGTTGCCGGTCGGGCCAAGGCCGATGGCCTTCATCTGAGCGGCTCCATCGAGGAACTTGGCGAGGCGATGGAGAAATTCTCGCCAAAGCTGATTGTGGGCTCGGCCTCCGCAACGGATCGGCACACGGCGCTCGAAGTCGGTGAAGCGCGGCCAGACTATATTTTCTTCGGGCGTCTGGATGGCGATATCAAGCCGGAGGCGCATCCCAAGAATGTCGCACTGGGCGAATGGTGGGCGTCGATGATCGAGATCCCCTGTATCGTCATGGGCGGCACAGAGGTTGGTTCCGTGGTTGCCGTTGCCGAATCCGGTGCGGAGTTCGTGGCGCTTCGCACGGCAATTTTTGATAACCCTGCCGGGGCGGCGGCCGCCGTTGCTGAAGTCAACGCAGTCTTGGACGAAAAAGCGCCACGGTTTGACGATTGAACATCGACATGCGTCGCACCCACCGTTCCGTCAGGTCCAATTTGCTGAACCATCGCCTTTTCCTCGCCTTATCTACGGCAGGCCTGATATTCTGTGCTCCGGCACTCGCGCAGACCACCGAGCGAGCGGTTACGCGTCCCGTCGAGAACAATGCCGGGACCCTGCAAAAGGGAAGCCCTGAAAAGGCTGGCGAGGAGGGCAAGCCGCCAGCGGAAGCCTATCCCTCCAGCGGTATTTCTCTTTTGCAGCGCATGGGAACGGCCCTGCCTCCGCTTCCGCCGGAAAAGCCCTATACTGGGCCGGTGGACGAGGCCTACGGCGCCTTTCAGCGCGGGGCTTACCGGTTGGCACTTGAAAAGGCACTGCCACGTGCCGAAGCAGGGGATGCTGCCGCGCAAACACTCGTGGCTGAGATGATGACGCGCGGCATGGGTATTCCGCGCGATTCCAAGAACGCTGCCTTCTGGTATAAGCAAGCCGCCGAGCGCGGCGATCCCTCCGCCATGTTCCAGTACGCCCTTCTGCTGATGCGTGGCAAGGATGTGGCGCGCGACAAGGCAAAGGCCGATGATTTCATGCGGCGTGCGGCAGACGGTGGCAATGCTTCCGCGCAATTCAACTGGGCCCAACTTCTTGTTGCGGATAACCCTGGCGAAAAGGGTTTGCATCTGGCGCTTCCCTTCTATGAAAAGTCCGCAGCTCAGGGCATTGCCGACTCGCAATACGCTGTTGCGCAGCTTTACCAATCATTGCCGGACGTGCCGCCTGAGAAGAAGGCCAAGGCGCGCGAATGGTTGGAGCGTGCCGCCAAGGCGGGGTTCGACACCGCGCAACTCGACATGGGGATCTGGCTCGTCAACGGCGTGGGCGGCGAGCGCGACTATGACAAGGGCTTCGAATGGCTCCGTATCGCAGCTTTGCGTGGCAATGTCGTGGCGCAGAACAAGCTCGCTCATATGTACGTCAACGCTCTCGGCACGCGTCCCAATCCGGTGGAAGCTGCCAAATGGTACGTTCTTTCTCGACGCGCAGGGCTTTCCGACCCTGTCCTGGAAGACTTCTATCTTGGCATCAATGACGAGCAGCAGAAACAGGCCATTGATGCCGCAAACCGCTTCCGAAGAGGCGTACAGAAGCCGTGATGCAGACTCCAACTTAACCCTTGCATGGAGCAAAACTCCGGCCGCACTTGAATTTCAGCCGGTTTTGTGGTTCTGAACGCGCCTATTCACGAAAATTCGCCAAGTTTCGTTCCCTGATGGATCGGGAACACACGCCGTTTACCCAAGGATTATCCGATGGCTCGCTCCGCCCTTCTCAACGTCATGGTTCAGGCAGCAATGAAAGCCGGCAAATCGCTCGCCCGCGATTTCGGCGAAGTGCAGAACCTGCAGGTTTCGGTCAAGGGTCCGGGCGACTTCGTTTCGCAGGCAGACCTCAAGGCGGAGAAGATCGTTTATGACGAGCTGATGAAGGCCCGCCCGACCTATGGTTTTCTGGGCGAGGAGAGCCAAGAGATCAAGGGTACGGACGGTGCGCATCGCTGGATCGTCGATCCGCTGGATGGCACCACCAACTTCCTGCACGGCATTCCGCAGTTTGCGGTGTCCATCGCGCTGGAGCGGGATGGCGAAATCGTTGCCGGTGTCATTTTTAACCCGGCAACGGATGAGCTGTTCACGGCGGAAAAGGGCGGCGGCGCCTTCCTCAACGATCGTCGCATTCGCGTGGCAGCCCGTCGCGTTCTTTCCGATTGCGTCATCGGCTGCGGCATGCCGCATCTGGGTCGCGGCAATCACGGCAAGTTCCTTGTCGAACTGCGTCATGTGATGGGAGAGGTCTCCGGCGTTCGCCGTTTCGGCGCAGCCGCTCTCGATCTGGCCTATGTGGCGGCAGGCCGTATCGACGGCTTCTGGGAAGTGGGTCTTTCTCCGTGGGACATCGCTGCCGGTCTGATCCTCATCCGCGAGGCGGGTGGCTTCACCTCCACGCTCAAGGGTGGCACCGACATGCTGGACGATGGCACGGTCGTTGCCGGTAACGAATTGATCCAGAAGCAATTGCTGGAAGTGACCAACCGTCCGGTGCCGACGCGCTGATTCGCCGCGAGGCCAAGACTTTGGCGTCTGAAACATCTTCGGCCCGGTTGGCTGGCCGAAGATCCCGCCGTATTTTTCCGATATTCACTCGGAGATCATTCGAACGGGCGGGATAACCTGCTCAATGCCTGAGAGCATCACTTCAATTTGTCTCATTTTTGAAATAGCCTCCGCACCACTGTTGCGTGGAGGTTGCGTGCATCATGGCGAATGATACCCTGGAAGATGTGAACGGGACTGAACTGGCGCCCCGGCACCACGGGTACAAACTTTCCAATCCGCTTCCCTTCATCTGGACCATGGTGATCTTCCTGATCATCATCGGCTTCATTGCCGCCATCCTATACCGGCAGGCGCATACGGCATTCATGACCAATCCGGGTCTGAACGGATTGATCCTTGGCGTGCTGGGCATCGGGATCATCCTGATCTTCAGCCAGGTCATCAGCCTCATTCCGGAGGTGCGCTGGTTCAATTCCTTCCGCGCCGCCGGTAGCGCCGACCGGGTTGGCAAGGAACCGCGGCTGCTGGCACCCATGCGGGCGCTGCTGGGGCGCAGCCGTCATGTGGCGCTCTCTGCGAATGTCTTGCGCTCGATCCTCGATTCCATTGGGACGCGACTTGATGAAACGCGAGACATTTCCCGCTATCTGATCGGCCTGCTGGTGTTTCTCGGTCTGCTTGGCACATTCTGGGGTCTTATTGGAACAATCGGCTCGATCAGCGAAGTGATCCAAGGGCTCGACCCGAATTCCGGCAATAACAATGATATTCTCACGGCGCTGAAAAGCGGCCTGACGGCGCCGCTCGCCGGCATGGGTACGGCCTTCTCATCCTCGCTGCTTGGTCTCTCCGGCTCGCTGATCCTCGGTTTTCTCGATCTTCAGGCCGGGCGTGCTCAGAACCGCTTCTATACGGAGCTTGAAAACTGGCTGTCCTCAGTGACCGACGTGAATTCCGAAAACGCCGTTGCCGAATGGTCCGGCCAGCCTTCTTCAGACGAGTTGCGCCGCATGGTCGAACAGTTGCGCAAGCTGGTTGCGCTTCAGGCCAAGGGGCAGGTGTCTGGTGATGCGGGCGCGCAATCGGAACGCTCGATGGCAGCCATCAGCCAGCTTGCCGAAAGCATTCAGGGCCTCGTGAAAAACATGCGCAACGAGCAGCAGATGCTGCGCGACTGGATCGAAGCGCAGCAGGACGAGGCGAAGGCCATGCGCCGCGCGCTCGATCGCCTTTCCGACAAGATCGGGGAGAAATAAGCCATGGCGCTAGGTCGCAACCGGCGCCGCGAGCGCGGGGTCGATTACTGGCCGGGCTTTGTCGATGCGCTTTCGACGCTGCTTCTCGCCATCATGTTTCTGCTCACGGTGTTCGTGCTGGCCCAGTTCATTCTTGGTCGGGAGATCACGGGTCGCGATGAGGTTCTCACGCGTCTGAACAGCCAGATTGCCGAACTGACGGAACTGCTTGCGTTGGAAAAAAGCGGCAAGCAGGATGCCGAGGATGTGCTGGCCAACCTTCAGGCTTCGCTTTCGGCCTCGGAAACGGAGCGATCGCGGCTTCAGGCGCTTCTTGATCGTGGTGCCGGTTCCAGCGATGCCGCCAATGTCCGGATCGGTACGCTGACCGAACAGCTCAATCAGGAGCAGCAGGCAAGTGCGCGCGCCATGAGCCAGGTGGAGCTGCTCAATCAGCAGATCGCCGCGTTGAGGGCGCAGATCGCCGCCGTTGAAGCGGCATTGCAGGCCTCCGAGGCGCGCGACCAGAATTCGCAGGCGAAGATTGCCGATCTTGGCCGGCGTCTGAACGTGGCGCTTGCCCAGCGCGTCCAGGAACTTAACCGCTACCGTTCCGACTTCTTCGGACGGCTGCGGGAGATCCTTTCCGACCGCCAGAACATCCGCATTGTCGGTGACCGTTTTGTGTTCCAGTCGGAAGTTTTGTTTCCGGTTGGAGGATCCGATCTCGATGACCGGGGCCGCGCCGAGATGGATAAGCTCGCCACCGCCCTTCTGGAACTGGCGCAGGAAATTCCAGCAGAAATAAACTGGGTGCTGCGCGTCGATGGCCATACGGACAATGCGCCTTTGAGCGGCACCGGCCGCTATCGCGATAACTGGGAGCTTTCTTCTGCCCGTGCGACCTCTGTCGTCAAATATCTCATCTCGAAGGGCGTACCCGCCAACCGGCTGGTGGCAGCAGGCTTTGGTCAGTTCCAACCGATTGCCGAGGGCGAAACGCCGGAAGCACGGTCGCAGAACCGCCGTATCGAACTGAAGCTCACGGAAAGATAATCCTAAATTAGGCGGAATGGAAATGTATTTGGCCCAAAGTCTGCCTCTTGCCCTGGATTGACGTTTGCGTAAAAGTAAATCGAAATCCTGGGAGGGAGGTCATCTTGGAGTTTGATGTCATCGTCGTTGGCGGCGGTCTGGCGGGTCTTGTGGCGGCAACGGAAGCCACGGCAAGGGGCAGGCACGTTTGCCTGATTGATCAGGAGGGGCCACAAAATCTGGGTGGACAGGCTTTCTGGTCACTGGGTGGCCTGTTTTTCGTCGACAGCCCGGAACAGCGGCGGATGCGTATTCGCGACAGTCTCGACCTTGCCCGACAGGACTGGCAGGGATCTGCGGCGTTCGACCGGCCGGAAGATCACTGGCCGCGTCAATGGGCAGAAGCCTATTTGCAATTTGCGGCAGGCGAAAAGCGGGCATGGCTGCACCAGATGGGTATGCGCTGGTTCCCAGTGGTGGGGTGGGCGGAACGCGGCGGCTCACACGCACATGGGCATGGAAATTCGGTTCCGCGCTTCCATGTAACCTGGGGAACAGGGCCGGGCGTCATCGAACCTTTCGTCAAGCGAGCTCAGGCCGATGCGGAAAAAGGCCTGCTGACATTCAAATTCCGCCATCAGGTCGATAACCTCGTCAGTCAAGCGGGGCACATCACCGGTGTGTCCGGCACTATTCTCGCGGATGATCCGGTCTTGCGCGGGCAGAAGAGTTCGCGCGAGGCTTTGGGGTCCTTCCAATTCACTGCCGGTGCCGTCATCGTCGCATCGGGTGGCATCGGTGGGAACCACGAGCTCGTCCGTCGCAACTGGCCCCGCGAGAGGCTGGGCGAGCCACCGCAGAGCATGGTCAGCGGTGTGCCTCACCATGTCGATGGCCGGATGATCGGGATCACGCAGGCAAGCGGCGGCGCAGTCATCAACCCGGACCGCATGTGGCATTACACAGAGGGCTTGCGGAACTGGGATCCGATCTGGCCCAACCACGGCATACGCATTCTGCCGGGACCATCCTCCTTCTGGTGCGATGCGAATGGGGAGCGTCTGCCGGCGCCCGCAATGCCGGGATTCGATACACTCGGCACGCTGAAGATACTTCGTGAACGGGGATCGGATTATAGCTGGTTCATCCTGACCAAGGCGATCATCAAGAAGGAATTCGCCCTCTCGGGATCTGAGCAGAACCCGGATCTGACGGGCAGGAACATCCGGCTTCTGCTCAAACGTCTTGGCAAGGAACCGCCTGCGCCCGTCCAAGCCTTCATGGACAAGGGCGAGGATTTCGTGGTGCGCAACTCGCTGGAAGAGCTTGTCGCGGGCATGAACAGGCTGACCGGTGAAAACAGGCTGGATCCTTCGCGCATTCGCCAGCAGATCGAGGCGCGCGACCGTGAAACTCTCAATAGCTTCTCCAAGGATGCGCAGGTCACTGCCATACGCGGCGCCCGAAACTATCTCGGCGACAAACTGATGCGCACGGCAAAGCCGCACCGTTTGCTTGATCCGGCAGCAGGTCCGCTCATCGCGGTTCGTCTGCATATCCTGACGCGCAAGACACTTGGCGGTATCCACACCGATCTCAATGCACGCGTACTGGGAGCGAATGGCGAGGTTGTGCCGGGGCTCTATGCGGTGGGCGAGGCGGCCGGCTTTGGCGGCGGTGGTCTGCACGGTTACAATGCGCTGGAAGGAACATTCCTCGGCGGCTGTCTATTTTCGGGCCGCATCGCCGGACGACATGCGGCAGCCTGAGCAGCAAAAAGGCCAGAGGGCAGGTTTGCTGCCTCTCTGGCCTTTTCGTCGGGCGTTGTTCAACTCAGTCCATCGTCACATTGGCGCTCTTGACGATGGGTGCCCACTTCGCAAGCTCGGCCTTCACATGGTCGCCCAGTTGCTCGGGCGTGGAGGCAACGATGGAGGCGCTGAATTCCTTCATGCGATCAGCGACTGCCGGAGTGGCAAGCGCGGCCTTCGCGGCAGCGTTCAGGCGATCTATCACGGGCTTGGGCGTACCCTTCGGAGCAAAGAGGGCGTTCCAGGTATAGGTCTCATAGCCCGGTATACCTGCCTCGGCCATGGTCGGAACATCCGGGAAGGATGGTGCACGCTGCGATGTGGTGACTGCGAGAGCGCGCAGCGTTCCAGCCTTGATGTGACCGGAGGAGGAGGGCAGGTTGTCGAACATGATCGGCACCTGGTTGCCGATGACATCGTTCAGGGCAGGACCGGCGCCCTTATAGGGCACATGCTGCATATTGACGCCCGCCATGCTGTTGAACAGCAGGCCCGACAGATGCAGCGGCGTTCCATTGCCGGACGAGGCATAGCTGTACTTGTCCGGATTCGCTTTCAGAAGCGCCAGCAGCTCGCCAACAGTCTTGGCGGGAAGCTGCGGATTGACGACGAGCACGTTCGGAACGACCACCAGCAGCGAGACCGGGGCGAAGTCCTTTTCGGCATCGTAAGGCTTTGTCTTCAGCATCAGCGGGTTCAGCGCATGGGTGGCAACGGTTCCCATGAGAATGGTATAGCCATCCGGCTCGGCGCGCGAAACGTTGGCTGCACCAAGGCTTCCGCCAGCACCCGCTACATTCTGGATAATGACCTGCTGACCAAGATCGGCAGACATGCGCTCGGCGATAACGCGAGCAACCACATCCGTTGAGCCCCCCGCTGCGAAGGGCACGACGAGCGTGATAGTGCGTTCCGGATACTGTGCGCTGGCGCTGCTTGCGGCAAACAGACCCGTCATCAGGCCAGCGGCCAGAATGGATTTGAGAAACTTCATCCGATCATCCTCCCGTAATGCTCAAGCCAGCAGACCGTGCTCCTCCACGCCTGCCAGATGCGCGGAATTGTTGTCGCACGGATGCGCAACACAACGGGAATACGACGATCTATTCGGAAGGCGCGCACCAGACAATCTGCGAATGGGTAATTTTCCACCCATGCACAGCATTTGCCGGGTGGATTTCCACCCACGATCTGGCCTTGCTTATTGCGCGGCGATGAAGCTCTGGCTGCCGGCCTCGAATTGCAGTTTGGCAAGGCTGGCATAGAGGCCGCCCTTCGCAACCAGTTGCTGGTGCGTTCCTTCCTCAACGATGCGTCCGTTCTCCATGACCAGAATGCGATCTGCCTTCAGCACGGTTGCCAGTCGGTGGGCAATCACAATGGTGGTCCGGTTCTGCATCAGGCCATCCAGCGCCTTCTGGACAAGCGTTTCGCTTTCGGCATCCAGAGCCGAGGTTGCTTCGTCCAGAAGCAGCACGGGCGCATCCTTGAGGATGGCGCGGGCAATGGCAATGCGCTGTCTCTGGCCGCCGGAAAGAGTAACGCCGCGTTCGCCGGCCATGGTGTCGTAGCCGTTTTCGAGGCGTGAGATGAACTCATCCGCCTGCGCCGCGATTGCGGCCTGTCGCACGGCCTCGCGGCTGGCATTAGGCTGACCAAAAGCAATGTTATCGTGGATAGAGGCGGCAAAGATGGTCACATCCTGCGGAACGATGGCAAGACGCGACCGAAGTTCCGCAAGCCTTGCCTCGCGCAGATCCACGCCGTCGAGGCGAATCGCGCCGGATGTGGGATCATAAAAACGCATCAGCAAAGCAAGAAGCGTGCTCTTTCCAGCGCCCGATGGTCCTACGACGGCGACGGTTTCGCCCGCAGCGACCGTGAAGGACAGCTGTTCGATGGCCGCGGCATTGGTGCGCGTTGGATAGATGAAACCAACCTTGTCGAAGCTGACTTCGCCCTTTGCGGGGGAGGGCAGCGAGACCGGATGTTGCGGGTCGCGAATCGCAGGAACCTCGCTCAACAATTCGCTGAGGCGCTCCGCTGCGCCGCCAGCCTGCGAAAGTTCCCCCCAGACTTCGGAAAGCTGACCGAGTGAGCTTGCGGCAATGACCGAATAGAGAACGAACTGCCCGAGTGTTCCGGCGGTCATGGTGCCGTTCAGCACGCTTTGCGCGCCATACCACAACACGCCGACAATGCTGCCAAAGACCATCAGGATCGCGAAGCCGGTCAGGAAGGCCCGTGACCGGATGGCAACGCGTGCGGCATCATAGGCCGCTTCAACCGTCGAGGTGTAGCGGGTGCTTGCGGCCTGTTCGGCACCGAAGGCGTGAACGGTCCGGTTGGCCGAAATAGTCTCGGATGCAAAGGCAGAGGTTGCGGCAAGCGTATCCTGTGCCGCGCGCGCTCTGCGGCGCACGGAGCGCCCGAAACCGACCAGCGGAAACACAATGAGCGGAATGGCCCCCAGAACCAGAAGCGAAAGCTTGGGGCTCGTCAGGATCATCATCGCCATCGCGCCAAGACAGAGAATGACATTGCGCAAGGCCTGCGAGGCGGCAGAACCAAAGGCAGACTTGATCTGGGTCGTGTCCGCCGTCAGGCGCGAGACGATTTCTCCGGATTGGTTGACATCGAAGAAGGAGGCCGAGAGCGCGGTGACCCGTTGGAAGACTTCCGTGCGAAGATCGGCAACGACGCGCTCACCGATCGTGATGACATAATAGTAGCGCATGGCGCTCGACACCGCGAGAAGCACGGCCAGCGCCAGCAACATGGCAAAATAGCTGTTGATGAAGCTGCCGTCTGCGGCAGCAAAACCATGATCCACCATGCGGCGCACGGCAAGCGGCAGCATCAGCGTCGTCGCTGCCGCAAGCGCCAGAAACACGCCTGCAGCCGCCACCATCTTCCTGTAGCGCATGACATAGGGCATAAGGCGCAGCAGAGGCTGAGGGGAGCGGCGCGTCTTCTCGGCTTTCATCGGGCATTTCCGTCTGGCTTGGCCACAAAACAGGGCTGTTCAGCCCGTTTGCGGGTACTTGTGCTTTGGGAGACCTTCCTGTATAGGCTCCGCATCGAATTGGGAAGCCGTGGCCTTGACCGGTGCACGGCTTCATTTACGGAATAGGGTCGCTCGCTGCAATTGCGACATAAAGACCCCGCAAAGCAGGAACTGTGTCATGAAGGCGAACATCCATCCCGACTACCACAAGATCAAGGTTGTCATGACTGACGGCACCGAATACGAAACCTTCTCCACGTGGGGTTCGGAAGGTGCAGTGATGAACCTGGAAATCGACTCCAAGTCCCATCCGGCATGGACCGGCGGCAGCCAGCAGCTGATGGACCGCGGTGGCCGCGTTTCCAAGTTCAACAAGCGCTTCGGCGGCCTCGGCCTCTGATCTTGAGCCGGATCGTGCATCCGGTCATCTGACGATATCCTGCCGCCCGAGGCGAAAGCTTCCGGGCGGTTTTCTTTTTTGTCCGCAAGCCGGTTCACCGGTTTTCGCAACATGAAGAGAATGCTTATGTCTTTTGCTTTTTCGCGGTCGCTGACCTCACTCTTGGTCGCAGGCTCACTGCTTATTTCCACCGCACCGGTTCATGCCGAAGGCAATCAGGCCAGCCTGGTCATTGATGTAAGGACCGGCCAGGTGCTGGAAGCGGATCGTTCGACGGAGCTGCATTATCCGGCTTCACTCACGAAGATGATGACGCTCTACATGACGTTCGAGGCGCTTCACTCCGGCAAGTTGAAATGGACGGACCGGATCAAGATCTCCGAGAATGCCAACAACAAGGAGCCGTACAAGTTTGCGATCGGCGCCGGAAACACGATCAGCGTGCGCGAGGCGGTGGAAGGCATGATCGTGATTTCCGCCAATGATGCCGCAACCGCCATGGGTGAATATTTCGGCGGCACCGAGGAAGGGTTTGGCAAGTTGATGACGGCAAAGGCGCGCCAGCTTGGCATGGCGAACACCGTCTTCAAGAATCCCGCAGGGCTTCCCGACCCAGAGCAGGTCACAACCGCCGCCGACATGGCGAAGCTTGGCATGGCGCTGATGCGCGACTTCCCTGAAGACTTCAAGATGTTCTCCGCGCGGTCCATACAGTTCCGTAGCATGAAGATCCGCGGCCATAACGGCGTGCTGAATAGCTATCCGGGCGCCAGCGGGATCAAGACAGGCTATACGGATGCATCTGGCTACAATCTGGTGACTTCGGTCTCGCGGGGAGGGCGCAGTCTCGTCGGCGTCGTGCTGGGCGGAAAGACGGCGCAGGAACGGGATGAGACAATGAAGGCGCTTCTTGACCGCTTCCTGCCGGCTGATCCTGCGGCTGTCGCAAAGCGTCCCGGTGCGGATGTCGTTGCTCCGGCAAAAACGGCGACGGTAAAGGCAACCGTTGCCCAACCCTGACAAGATTGATCAGTTCAAAGAAAAAGCCGCGTCACCTTTCATAGGCATCGCGGCTCCTTCATGTATTAATGTTTGAGCTCAAGCGCCCTTGAACGCAGTCCGCAGAAGATCAAGCTGGGCGCGAACGCTGTTTTCGTTGTCCGGAACAATGGCTTCCTGCGGGCGGTAGATTTCGCGATCGAGAAGCGCAACGCGGTTCTGCAGGCGCAGCGAACGCTCGACAAGATCACGGAAGGCTTCAGGAAGATCGCCCCAACCCGGAGCCATGCGATCGACGTTGAAACCGTCGAGGCGAACCTTGTTCTTCTCCGCAAGCACCTGATCATAGCTCATCTCGCCGTTGTTGACGGCGCGCTGCAACAGCAGCCAGGATGCCATCTGCATCAGACGCGTGGTGAGGCGCATGGATTCCGCTGCGTAGAGAACCGTTGCAACGCGCGGCAAGACCTTTGAGGCTGCACGGCCCGGGCCATCCAGATAGGCGGCGGTTTCTTCAACCAGAGACATGCCTTCGGTGTACAACGCCTTGAACTGCGACGAGCTAGCGGCGCGGCCTGCGAAACTGACGGTATTCAATACCTGTTCTGACATCGAGATAATCCTGCTAACGCATCCACTTGATCAGGCAATGACGAAACCACTTAGAAGGTTCCGCTCTCGCTTTCTGCAACAGAAGATGATCCCACTAGCGCAATTCCGCAAGGCGTTTCTTAAAGAAGGGTTAATTCCCACAGTTTACAAGCATTGGAACAAAAAAAAGAGCCGCGGGAGCGGCTCTCAAGGTAAAACAGGGAGAATCAGACCAAATCGCCGATTGGAGAAACTGTCTGAGACCAGGAAACCCGGTCAAACACATCATTACTGAAAATGCTTAATGGCTGATTAATAGGTTTACACGCAGTATAAATTCTTCGCGAGCGGCCATTCTAGTTTGAGCCAGATCTGTCTCTCAAAGAAAATCTGCGCCACTTCAGGGCGAAAATCAGCTGAAGTGATTCGTACGGTTGCAAACATGAAGCGGGATGAGGCGCTTTGTCTCACCGCTTGAAGAAGTCTTCCGCCGCCCGTCGCCCGGCATCCTTCTGAGCGCGCTCTGCCTTTAGCCGGACGATTTCCGCCTCTAGCAAAGCAACGCGCTTGTCCAGTTCGTCAGCCGACAAGAGCGAGAGGTCGCAGCCGATTTCGTGTTGCGTTACCTTTTTCGGGCGATCATCGTCGAAGATGCTCATCTCGTCGTTACCTCCAGAATTCGGGAATGGCTTCCTGCAGGCGAGGGCCGATGCGAAGCGGCGCAATCTTTTCCGCAAGCCCGGTGCTGTCTGAAATTTCTACGCCAACGCCACATAGCGTTGCGGGACCGCTGGCTGCCTCAAAGCGGCCCTTCGGCATCTTTGAGATAAAGCGGTTCAGCGGCTCTTCCTTTTCCATGCCGAGAGATGAATCGTAATCGCCGCACATGCCGGCATCGGACATATAGGCGGTGCCGCCGTTCAGAATCTGGTGGTCGGCCGTTGGAACATGGGTATGTGTCCCGACGACAAAACTTGCCCGACCATCGACAAAATGTCCGAAGCACTGCTTCTCGCTTGTTGCTTCCGCATGGAAATCGAAGACGATGGCATCCGCCTGTTCTTTAAGGGGGCAGGCGTCGAGAATGGCTTCTGCGCTCTTGAAGGGATCATCCAGTTCCGGATGCATGAAGACGCGGCCCATGATGTTGGCGACCAGCACGCGCGCGCCGTTGCGGGCGTAGAACAGGCCGGAGCCGCGACCGGGTGTGCCAGCCGGATAATTGGCAGGGCGCAGGAACTGATCGTGTCGGCCGGCAAAGGAAACGGCTTCCTTCTGATCCCAGACATGGTTGCCGGTGGTCACCACATCGGCTCCGGCATTGATCGTCTCGAGATAGATATCTTCGGTGATGCCAAAGCCGCCCGCAGCGTTCTCGCCGTTGACGATGACGAAATCGAGCTTGAGGTCCGAGATGAGGCCGGGAAGACGATCCCAGACGGCGGTGCGTCCGGTCTTGCCTACCATGTCGCCGAGAAAGAGAAGTCGCATGCTAATCCGTTCAGCTGTTCAGGCGTCTCAGGCCACTTTCTGTGAGGATGCCGTGAAGACGCATATCGTGAGGTTCTGCGGGTACTGATGCCACTTCCTGGCAATCGAAGGCAATGCCGATCAGGCGCGGATGCAAGCCTTTCCTGTGCAAACGGTCGATTGCGCGGTCGTAATAGCCGCCGCCGTAACCAATGCGATGGCCATTCCTGTCAAAGGCTGCCAGGGGTACGAGCATCAGCGAAGGGTCCAGCTCCGCGCAGTCTGCACCCGGACCGAAGGTGCCGAACCCCATCGGCACCAAGGGGCGGTCCGCATGCAGTTCGCGAAAAACAATGGTCGTCTTGTCGAGGATAACCGGCAGGCAAAGAATGGCTCCGCGTGACTTGAGGCCTGCCATCAGCGGTCTGATATCCGCCTCGGACCGGATCGGGAAAAAGCCGGACACGATCATGCCCGGCTCGAGTTCCAGTGTATTGAGGCCAGTCTCGGCGATTGTCAGGCTCTTCTCGATGCGTTCGTCGGCGGACAGCAGATTGCGGGCTGCCAGCCGTTCCGCTCTCAGAAGAGCCTTCGCCTCGACATTGCCCGTCATGCTTCGACCGCTGCCTTCTGCACCAGAAGCTTGTCGATGCGCCTGCCATCAAGATCGATGACTTCGAAGGACCAGCCGTTCCAGTTAAAGCGCTCACCGAGTTCAGGCAGGTGCTTCAACTCATCCAGAACGAAGCCGGCAACGGTCTCGTAATCCGGATCTTCCTTCATGGAGAAGCCCATCTGATGGGCGAACTCATCGACCGGCATCCAGCCAGCCACCAGGAAGGAACCGTCGTCCCGCTGGACGATTGCGGGCTCTTCGACCTCATCCTCCTGGAATACACCGGTGATGGCTTCCAGAATATCGCCGGAGGTTACAATGCCTTCGAAATGGCCATACTCGTCATAGACCAGAACCATATGGGCGCTGGACTTGCGCAGGGCCTGGATCACGTCGATTGCGCCGGTGAGATCGGAGACCACGGGTGCCTCGCGCATGCGGTTGCGAATGTCCGGGTCCTTGCCTTCGGCGATCGCCTCATAAGCATCCTTGACGAAAAGGACGCCGAGGATCTCATCGGACGAGCCGTTGCGGACGGGTAGCCGGGATTTTTGCGTGTTCCTGAGCTGCGCGCGGATTTCCGCCGGATCGTCCTCGATGTCGATGACTTCCACATCGCGGCGAGGGGTCATCAAGCCGCGGGCGGTGCGGTCTGCAAGGCGCATGACGCCTGAGATCATGGCCGATTCTTCGGTCTCGATCACGCCGGCGATCTGTGCTTCGGCGAGGACGGTCCGAATTTCCTCATCGGTCATTCTCTCCTCGGATTCGCCCTTCTGGCCCAGTAGCGCCAGAACGCTTCGACCGGACGCGTCGAGCAGCCACACCAGGGGAAGCGCGAGCTTCGACAGAAGCACCATCATCGGTGCAACGCGTGCCGCAACCGTTTCCGGCGCTCGAAGCGCGATCTGTTTCGGCACCAGTTCGCCAACAATCAGCGAAAGATAGGTAATGGCCACAACGACCGAGCCGACGCCCAGACCATCTGCCCAGCCTTCGGGAAGGCCCATGGACAGAAGCCAGTCCGACAAGCGCGCTCCAAGGGTTGCACCGGAGAAAGCGCCTGAAAGGACGCCGACGAGCGTGATGCCAATTTGAACGGAGGAAAGGAAACGGCCAGGGTCTTCCGCCAGCTTGATGGCCTGAGCGGCCCCTCTGTTGCCCTGTTCTGCCATGACCTTCAGGCGCACGGCACGGGAGGAAACGACAGCCAGTTCGGACATGGCCAGTACGCCGTTGAGGATGGTGAGAAGAACGACGATGGATATTTCGGTTAACAAGTGACTCTCATTGGTTGCGCCAGGGATCCGAGCAGCTTTGAAAAAGCACAGTGATCCCGGGCCGACTCGAACATCCGGTCGACCCCGCCGCGCAAACACTTGGAAGCTGTTTCGGTTCCATTATGACGGCCACGGCTGACGTTAGGAGCCGGATATTATCGGTGGCGTTGCGCCTTGGCAATGCGCTCAGCCAGTTTGTCCGAGTTCAAGGGCAAGTTCGGCACGCGTTCCGCGTGTGACGTCCGCATAGGCGATGGAACTTCCAAGTGTTGCCGCCATGGAACGGATGATGCGGCTGCCAAGCCCTGTTCCCTTGGGGGTTGATCCTTCGATGAGACCAATGCCGTCATCTTCCACTGCCAGCAGGGCGTTTGCATCGCCTGTACGTTTCAGATGCACCCGCACCTCGCCGCCAGCGCCCATCGGGTACGCATATTTCAGGGCGTTGGTCAGAAGTTCGGTCACAATCATGCCAACGGAGACCGCACGATCCGACGTCAGTGATACGGCATCGGCATCCAGCGAAATGGAGGGGCCTTCGCTACCGAGATTGACGGAGCGGTGAACCTCCTGCACCAAAGTGGCAAGATACTTGTCCATTTCCACATGCCGTACATCGTCGGATGTATAGAGGCTGCGATGCATGCCTGCGATGGCGGTGATGCGGGCCTGCGTTTCGGTCAGCGCGTCGCGCACTGCCTCATCCTTGCTGCTCGTCACCTGAAGGCGAATAAGGGCTGCCACCAGCGCCAGACTGTTGGCAACCCGGTGGTTGACCTCTGCCAGCAGAACTTCCGCGCGTTCTTTGCCGCGGCGGATTTCCTGTTCCGCAAGCTCTTTCGCCCGATGCAGTTCCGCTGTGGCAATGGCCTGGCGCAGCGCGCTTTCCATCAGCGACCAGAATTCCTCGCCGACAGTCTTGATCACATAATCTGCGGCACCGCTCTTCAGCGCATCGACGGCAATCGTCGCCTCGCTCGATCCCGTCACGTAGATTGTCGGGATCGAGAGACCGCGTTCCTTCAGCATACGCAGAATGTCGAGACCTGTTTCCGATCGCAGATAATGATCGAGGACAATGGCATCGTAATGGCTGGTGTCCAGTGCCGCGAGGCAGGCGGCGCCGTCCATGACATGCTCCACCGTATAGCCGACGCGACCGAGCGAACGCTGGGCAAGGCGGCCGAGCGCTGCATCGTCGTCAACGTAGAGGATGGTCTGCGACATTGTCTCCACGCGACATCAAGGGATCTGCATGACGGAAAAAAACAGGCCCAACTGCCGGATGGCATTGGCAAAACTGTCGTAATCCACGGGCTTGGTAATGTAAACATTGGCGCCGAGATCGTAGCAGCGCTGAATCTCGCGCTCGTCATCCGTCGTCGTCAGGATCACCACCGGCAGGCGCTTGGCATGCGGGTTGGACTTCACCTTCTCCAGGATATCGATGCCGGACATGTCCGGCAGGTTCAGGTCGAGAAGGATCAGGATGTACCTGTTCTGAATATTGTCGCCGGTCCGGTCTGGGCCGAGAATATAGTCGAGAGCGGCGTTCCCGTTGGTAAAGGGGATGATCTCGTTGTTGACGCCCGCCCGGCGCACATTCTTTTCAATAAGGCGGGCATGGCCTTCGTCATCCTCGACCATGACGATTGTGACTTCGCGTCCTGCAGCTTTCATACCCCGTGACTCCTGACATACTGGGAAAGATCCATCGGCAGGCGCACAATGAAGGTTGAGCCGCCGCCAAGCGTGGAGGCGACCGTAATCTCACCTCCTAAATTTCTAACCAATGATCTAACATGGGCGAGGCCGATGCCTTCGCCCGGATTGTCCTGCAGTCCTGAACGACGAAAGAGTTCGAAGACCCGTTCGTGATCTTCCGGCGCGATGCCTCGACCATTGTCCTGCACTTCGATGCGGAGCGCGGTGCGACCGACAGCATAGGCTTTGACGACCAGTTGCAACGAACGCTGCGGGCTTTTGTATTTCACTGCGTTATCGAAGAGATTGCCGAAGATCTGTTCGAGTGAGAACTTGTCGGTCACCAGGTTGCGCGCCGCCTGCACGGAGATGCTGACCTCACCATCGCCATCGGTCACCTGATGGTTGATGCTGGCCGCCGTTGCTTCCAGAAGCTCCTGCAGGTTCACCGGTTCCGGCTTCAGTTCCCTGCGTCCATCGCGCGAGATTTTGAGGATGGCGTTGATGAGCCCGTCCATCTTCTTCGTGGAGGAGCGGATGAAGGAGATTGCTTCCGGCAGATCCTCCTCCACGGCGAGGCGTGCCTGCTGGATTTGATCGTCCGTCAGCTTGTCGCCATCGGCCAGAACATAGGCGCGGATCGATTTCAGCGTCTGATCCAGTTCGCTGGTGAAGCCCATGATATTGACAAGGGGCGCACGCAGATCATGGCTGACGATATAGGCATACCGCTGAATTTCCCGGTTTGCCTGCATGAGATCCTCGGTCCGTTCATTGACACGCTCTTCCAGCCCTGCATTCAGCGCTTCCACCTCGCGATGCGCGCGCGAAAGCTCTCGAACATGCTGAACGACGACCAGAATGGCGCCGCCTACAACGATCATGATGACGATACCGCCGCCCACCGTCGCCCATTGCAGTGTGCCAGCGGTGCCACTGAGTTCCTGGATCCCGGTGCTCAGTCTTACATCCAGATCTCGGATCAGGGTGATGAGCAGGCTGCTGATACTGTCCATGATCTCGCGGCCGGTGGCTTCGCGAACGAGCGTGATCGCCTCGTCAAATCGGTCCGCCTCGGCGAGATCAAGCGTGCGTTTCATTTCAGCCAGCTTGGCATCGAGCAAGGTGTTGAACTGCTCCACCGGGAAGTGCACCGCTGTCTGGCTGTCATAGGCTTTCTGGAAACGGGCTCGAGACGCGGCAACCCGCTCGGTTGCTGCGAGGTACGGTTCGAGAAACTCTCGATCACGGCTTAGCAGAAAGCCACGCTGCCCGGCTTCTGCCGCCCGCAGCAAAAGCATCATGTCCGCAGAGGAGCTTCTCAAGTCGCGCAAGCGCACGACGTCGGCAAAGTAGCTTTGCGTCGAGCGCGCCAGATACACGGATGATAAGACGATGGCAGCCAGGACGGCTGCGCCAACCATCAGCATCAGAAGCGACGAGCGCGCGAATTTTGTATTCGTGAATGGCATATATTAGAGAACCCTACCCCAAACGGGGTGGTTGGTCCTGGGGCGCGAAAAGTCAAGGCTTTACACGCACAAGGTTTTTCAACCTTCAAAGAAAGTACGATCCACGGCGACCGATGGAGATTTACGATCCTGGGTGCCTACAAAAGTAGGTGGGCACCGTGTGTCCAGGCCCACGGGCCTGGTCAGGGACAGCTCCCTTTGGATCGAGTATGGCCCCAGGGATTGTGGTTCCTGTCGGGAAGCGCAGACCGCATCAACAATATAAGCGAGAAGGTGAGGGATCGCCAGAGGGGCGAACGGAAATAGATGAGATATCAGTTGGGCGGGTTCTGAGCGGGCCGCGCATTGAGCTTTGCCGTGATGCCTTCAAGGCGTCCCGCAAGTTCCGAGAGGGTATGGATCATCGCGACCTCGCTCTTGTGCTGTGCCTCGGCGAAACCATTGCCCTCCGCTTTGAGAACGTCAAGCTCTCCCTCAAGTGATGCGATGCGGCGGTTGAGTTCGGACAGTTCATCCATCACCATGATTCCAGCCATGACGGTGAGGCGAAGGTCTCCGATCTCGCCGAACTGCCCTTTCAGGTGGCCGACATAGCGATCGAAACGGGAGGCCAGCGTTTCAAGGTGGCCTTCCTGGCCTTCCTCGCAAGCCATGCGGTAGGCTTTGCCGTCTATGGTGATCGTTACCTGAGCCATGGCTGTCGCCTGCTTTCCTGATTACCGGCCTGATTACCGGTCGAGAACGGCACGGATGGTTTCCATCGCCGTCACCAGACGGCGTGACACTTCGCGGTTGACCTCTTCCAGCCGGTTGGCGCGGAATTCCGATTGATCAAGCTCATGTGCCAGACGTGCGCGATCGGCATGAACGCGCCGCACTTCACTTTCCACGTCGGCGGCTTCCCGCTGACGCTCCATGCGCATGTCCACGGCAGTCTCAAGGCGGCTTACGGCAGCCCAGAGTTCGGCTATGGTGGCTTCCAAGGTTTTACTCACCGGCATCCCGCGGGGTCACAAGGCATAAGATATGGCGATTGCGAATCGTGGTCGCCATATCTCTCATAAGCATTGCACACTAGGCGTCGTGTCATTTCCGGTCAATAAAGTGAGCCATGCGTGGGCATGCCTTTGCTGTGGATCACGTCTCTCGACCAGAGCGAAGGTATCCTCATTTTAGGCCTTTCAAGTGAAGACCACAGATCCTACTTTATGACTACATCAAATGCAGCAACGAGCCCAGTTCGCGGGTGGCATTTATTGACTTGGCCGTTGCACCTGATATGGAACACCCGCGCCTCGTTTGGTCCTACTCACGGGCTTGATTGACACTGCAAACCAGCGGACTAGCCATGACCTCTGCCGAAAAACATAACCGGATGGCGAATGCGATCCGTTTCCTCTCCATGGATGCGATCGAAAAGGCAAACTCCGGGCACCCAGGCCTGCCAATGGGTGCGGCCGATGTCGCAACCGTTCTGTTCAGCCGTTACCTGAAGTTCGATCCCAAGAACCCGCTTTGGCCGGATCGCGACCGTTTCGTGCTGTCGGCCGGTCACGGCTCGATGCTTCTCTATTCTCTCCTGTATCTGACAGGATATGAGGATATGACGATCGAAGACATCAAGCAGTTCCGTCAGCTCGGTTCCAAGACGGCGGGCCATCCGGAATACGGCCATGCCTCGGGCATCGAGACGACCACGGGTCCGCTCGGTCAGGGCATTGCCAATGCGGTTGGCATGGCCATTGCCGAGCGCAAGCTGGCGCAGGAATTCGGCTCCGAGCTGCAGAACCATTTCACTTATGCGCTGGTCGGCGACGGCTGCCTCATGGAAGGCATCAGCCAGGAAGCCATCGCGCTTGCCGGTCACCTGAAGCTCAACAAGCTCGTCGTCTTCTGGGACGACAACAAGATCACCATCGACGGTGCGGTCTCCCTGTCTGACTCTACGAACCAGATCGCCCGCTTCAAGTCGGTGAACTGGAACACGATCGAGATTGACGGCCACGATCAGGATGCGATTGCCGCAGCGATCGAGCAGGCACAGAAGTCGGATCGTCCAACCTTCATAGCCTGCAAAACCATCATCGGTTTCGGCGCGCCCAACAAGCAGGGCACGCACAAGGTGCACGGCTCGCCGCTCGGTGCCGAAGAAATCGCGGCAACCCGCAAGGCGCTCAACTGGGAAGCGGAAGCTTTCAGCGTTCCCGCCGACGTTCTGGACAACTGGCGTCTGGCCGGTCTGCGTTCCACCAAGGCACGCAAGGAATGGGAAGAGCGTCTGGCTGCTGCCGAGACCGAAAAGCGTGCCGAGTTCGTGCGCCGTTTCGCAGGCGACTTGCCGGGCGGTTTTGACAGCGCCATCGATGCCTTCAAGCAGAAGGTTGCCGCCAATAATCCTACCGTTGCCACGCGCAAGGCTTCCGAAGATGTTCTTGAAGTCATCAACGGTCTTCTGCCGGAAACGCTGGGCGGTTCTGCCGACCTGACGCCGTCCAACAACACCAAGACCAGCCAGATGAAGGCAATCACGCCGGACGATTTCTCCGGTCGCTACATGCATTACGGCATTCGTGAGCATGCCACGGCGGCAGCGATGAACGGGATTGCCTTGCATGGCGGCCTTATTCCGTATTCCGGCGGCTTCCTGATCTTCTCCGATTACTGCCGTCCATCGGTTCGTCTTGCTGCTCTCATGGGCATTCGCGTCGTTCATGTGTGGACGCACGATTCCATCGGCGTCGGCGAAGACGGTCCCACGCACCAGCCGGTCGAGCATGTGGCTTCGCTGCGCGCCATCCCCGGCCTGCTTCTGTTCCGTCCAGCCGATGAGACGGAAACGGCAGAATGCTGGCAGATCGCGCTCCAGAACAAGAATCGTCCCTCCGGTCTGGCGCTTACCCGTCAGAACCTGATGCCGGTCCGCAAGGAGTATGAGGAGAAGAACCTCTGTGCTTCGGGAGCCTATGAACTGGTCTCTTCAAGTGATGCGAAGGTCAGCCTGTTTGCCTCGGGTTCTGAGGTTGAGATTGCCGTCAAGGCTGCTGAAGCTCTGGAAGCCAAGGGTGTTGCCACCCGTGTTGTTTCGGTTCCGTGCGTCGAGCTGTTCTTCGAGCAGTCTGAAGACTATCGCAAGGCGATCCTCGGCAAGTCGCCGGTCAAGATAGCCATCGAGGCAGGCGTTCGCGAGGGCTGGGATGCCTTCATCGGAAACGATGGCGCTTTCATCGGCATGAAGTCCTTCGGCGCTTCCGGTCCGGCCAAGGATCTCTACAAGCACTTCGGCATTACGGTCGAAGCTGTCGTTGCAGCCGCCGAAGCCAAGCTTTGATTATTCCGGGCGCCTGATGGCGCCCGTTTTCCATCACCATAAGCCCAAGTCTAGGGAGTTAATGCACATGACTGTCAAGGTTGCCATCAACGGCTTCGGCCGCATCGGCCGCAACGTTCTCCGCGCCATCGTCGAGTCGGGTCGCACCGATATCGAAGTTGTTGCGATCAACGATCTCGGTCCGGTTGAAACCAATGCTCACCTGCTGCGGTACGATTCCATCCATGGCAAGTTCCCGGCAGAGGTCAAGGTCGAGGGCGACACGATTACCGTTGGCGGTGGCAAGCCGATCAAGGTCACGGCAGTCAAGGATCCGGCAACGCTGCCGCACAAGGAACTGGGCGTCGACATCGCTCTGGAATGCACGGGCATCTTCACGGCTCGCGACAAGGCTGCCGCTCACCTGACGGCTGGCGCAAAGCGCGTCATCGTTTCGGCTCCGGCTGACGGTGCGGACCTGACGGTCGTCTACGGTGTCAACCACGATCAGCTGACGAAGGACCATCTGGTTATCTCCAACGCTTCCTGCACCACGAACTGCCTCGTGCCGGTCGTGAAGGTTCTGGATGATGCTGTCGGCATCGACCACGGTTTCATGACGACGATCCACTCCTACACGGGCGACCAGCCGACGCTCGACACCATGCACAAGGATCTGTACCGCGCCCGCGCCGCAGCTCTTTCCATGATCCCGACCTCGACCGGTGCTGCCAAGGCTGTTGGCCTTGTTCTTCCGCACCTGAAGGGCAAGCTGGACGGCACGTCGATCCGCGTTCCGACGCCGAATGTTTCCGTGGTGGATTTCAAGTTCGTGGCCAAGCGCGATACGACCGCCAAGGAAATCAACGATGCCATCATCGCTGCGTCGAACGGTGCTCTGAAGGGTATCCTCGGCTATACGGATGAGCCGCTGGTTTCGCGTGACTTCAACCACGACAGCCATTCCTCGATCTTCGCGCTCGACCAGACGAAGGTTCTGGAAGGAAACTTCGTGCGTGTTCTGAGCTGGTACGACAACGAGTGGGGCTTCTCCAACCGTATGTCCGATACGGCTGTTGCCATGGCAAAGCTCATCTGAGCCAGCAACCATTCCATCAACGAGAAAGGGCGCCGCAAGCGCCCTTTTTCATGTCCGGTTTCCGTACTGGCTGCTTACTTGACCAGTCGCCCGACGTTTGACGTGCTGCTGCCGTTCGAGGCGGAGGTCGTGGTGCTCGCCGTGGCGGATGGCGTAAATGGCTCCATGCGCCACTTCGACGTGTTCATAATAACGGAATTCACCACCATGCTGATCTTGCTTGTCTGGTTCGTCGTCGAGTTATAGGTCACATCGCGGTTGGGCAGATAGATGATGCCTTCGATGTTTTCGCCCTTGGAACCGTTGAAGATGTATTGCGTCTTGCGGCTATTGTTGGCTGCGTCCGATGTCTTTTCGAACATCAGAATATCTTTGTAGGCGCCGCTGGTCGAGGGCGAGCCGGTGAAGGTCAATCCGCCGTTCGCCCGGATTTCGCTATCGACATCAGGAAAGTAAAAGGTCACGCCATTTGCCGTGACCGTGGAACCGGAGTTCAGGATCATTCTGCCCTTGATGATGTGAAGGCCTGGCTTGAAGGTGACGGACGGGCTTCCGTTAAATGTGACATTGCAATGCATGCCGGGCTCGAATGTGAAGATATTGCCATCCCGCACGCCAGAGGTGGTGCAGGAAGAAGGCAGCTTAGGCTCGGTGAATTTACCGAGGTAGGGATCGGGATTGACCGCGCAGCCCGTCTTCAGATTGGAGAGCGTGCCGCCGTTCTTGATATACTTCGTACCTTTGACGCAAAATTCTGCCGTATCAACGGTCGATCCGCCATTCATGATGAAGGCGGGATCAGCGGTTGAATGAACATCGACACGACAGGCGTTCGACTTGAGGCTGACGCCCGAATTGATGAGCACCGCCTGCGACTGATTCCCAAGAACATAAAGGCAAGAGCCGGGCGTCGTCTGTGTCGTGGTGGAGGAGGTCGATGGTGTCGATGGCGCGCCGTTGACCGTAGCCGTTACGCTGAGCGGCAGAGTGGGCATCCCGATCAGGCCGAGGAAGGAAGTGGTGTAGCCTTGCGAATAGACCCCCGTCAGGCTTCCATCCGCATTCCTGGTCACCTTCAGACGATTGGTCATGGCACCGTCGACTTGCGTATCAACGTTTGCTGTGTCGAAAGCAGCAATGAAGTCGGCAGTCACATCCTGCTGCTTGCTCAGATCGCTTTCGCGGGCGGCCGCCAGAAGACCGCCATCCAGATGCGCCTGCATCTGCTGGCGCTGATCGTAGGCTGCATAGATGTCAAGAGCGCCTCCGCCTGCGAGGAGAAGCACGGGCACAACGATCGCTGTCAGAACGCCGAAATTGCCAGACTCGCACCGAGCAAAGGAAGTTTTCGTTTTACGCAAGGCAGTTCTATCCCATCACATGATGTTACTGTCGCTTTATCGCCGGATATTGGGCGAAGGCTGTTAAGACACAGTCACGGAGATTTTTAAAAATCGAAGCATGTTTTATTTTAGTATTTTCATATATTTTATCGGCATCCCACGCATTACGGCGACCGCCCTGCTGCTGCCCGAATCATCGACGCCTATGCATAATGGAGCGAAGGTTTCTTTCCGTTGCCGTTGTCTTTTCGGTTGTCGACCGCAAGGCTAGGCTGGAAAGATCGTGAAGAGAGGCTGCACAAGCAGGCTCGGTGACAGTTGGTGCGAGAGGGGCGGGATCTTTGGAGGCGTTTTATGTCGTCGTGCTGGTGGGAACGGTGCTTGTTCTCGCGGCCGCCTTCTCCAGTCTGCTCGCCTTCCGGTTTGGCGCGCCACTTCTTCTGATCTTTTTGATGATCGGGCTCGTTGCCGGAGTGGACGGGATCGGCATCAATTTCAGCAATTTCTCGATGGCCTATGTGCTGGGTTCGCTGGCGCTTGCCGTCATCCTGTTTGATTCCGGATTTGGTACATCGCTCCATTCTTTCAAGATCGCGGCTGCGCCTGCCTTGACGATGGCTTCTGTCGGCGTGGTCCTGACGGCTGCCATATTCGCCTTTGCGGCGTCCCTGCTGCTCGGCATCGACTGGCTGCACGGAATGCTGCTCGGCTCTATTGTCGCCTCGACCGATGCGGCTGCCGTCTTCTTCCTTCTGCGCGTTGGCGGAGTGCATATTCGTGACAAGGTGCGCTCAACGCTGGAAGTGGAATCCGGCACCAACGATCCGATGGCGGTGTTTCTCACCATCGCGCTGGTCGAACTCATCGCCTCGGGACATGGAACCTCCGGTTTCAACCTCGATCTTCTCACTATGTTCGTGAAGCAGATGGGGTTGGGGACGGCACTTGGCCTGCTGGGCGGATTGATGATCGTCTCCGTGCTCAATCGATTGCCGGTCGATCGAGGCCTTGCTCCCATCTTCGTGCTGGGCTTGGCGATGCTGATCTTCTCCTTCACCGGGGCGGTGGGCGGCAGCGGTTTTCTGGCGGTTTACGTGGCGGGTATTTTTGCCGGGAACAAGCGCATCTTCGCCAAGGAAGCGATCCGCCGCTTCCAGGACGGGCTTACCTGGCTTGCGCAGATCATCATGTTTCTGGTGCTGGGGCTTCTGGCGACCCCTTCGCAGTTTCCCACCATCCTGCTTCCTGCCATCGGGCTTGCGCTCTTCCTGATTTTCGTCGCGCGGCCGATTGCCGTCTGGCTCAGTCTGTTGCCGTTCGACTTTACACAGCAGGAAATCGGCTTTGTGGCCTGGGTCGGCTTGCGTGGTGCGGTTTCCATCCTGCTCGGCATCATGCCGATTCTGGGCGGCATTGACGACCAGCATGTCTTTTTCAACACCGCGTTCATCATCGTGCTCGTCTCGCTGCTGCTGCAAGGCTGGACCATCCGGTCGGTCGCCGAACGGCTGGGCCTGATCATCCCGCCGCGAATGGGCGAGGTGGACAAAGTGGAACTGGACCTACCGGGCAGGGCCAATCATGAACTCATCTCCTACCGTGTCATCAAGGACAGCCCCATCCTGCGGGGCGAACGAATTCCGCGCTGGGCCATGCCCTCGCTCGTCATTCGCGATGGCCGCAGCATGCGCTACCAATATGCCGGTCGGTTGCGGGAGAACGACCAGGTCTATCTTTTTATAGCGCCGGGTTATTCGCGCCTGCTCGACCGGTTGTTTGCCAGCCGCGTGCCGGTGGACGAGGACGATGCGGACTTCTTCGGCGCCTTTGCCATCTCGCCGTCACGGCCCGCGAAGGAACTGGATGCCGCCTATGGTCCCGGCCTTCTGACGACGGCGGAACAGGCCATGACGGTGGGCGATCTCATGACCTACCGGCTTGGCGGCAAGGTGGATTACGCGGACCGGGTGCGTCTCGGATCCATCATCCTGATCGTGCGGGACCTGGACGAGCATGAGCATGTGAGTTCCGTCGGTATCTCGCTGGAGCCTGTCGAGCCCGCTACGCGTCTGCCCATCTTCATCAACATGCGCGAAATCGCCCATCGTATTCGCGATCTCATCCGCCGTTACCGGGGAAAGCCGATACCCGGACAGGAAAATCGGGGATAGGAAAAAGGCGACGGGCCTTGCACCGTCCGGCAGGTTGAGTATGGTCCGCTTCGAATTTCAACCATCGAAACGGATTGCCATAATGCCAGCCTTCAAGACCCTGGACGACCTCTCCGATATCGCAGGCAAGCGCGTTCTCGTGCGCGTGGACCTCAATGTTCCCGTCTCGGACGGAAAGGTGACGGACGCAACGCGTATCGAGCGTGTCGCTCCGACGATCCTCGAACTGTCCGGCAAGGGCGCAAAAGTTATCCTGCTGGCGCATTTCGGCCGCCCCAAGGGTGCGCCGGTTGCCGATATGTCCCTGAAGCTGATCGTGCCCGCCGTTGAAGAGGTGCTGGATCACGCCGTTCTGTTTGCCGAGGACTGCATCGGTGAAGCGGCGGCGTCCGCGGTTTCCAAAATGCAGAACGGCGACATCCTGCTTCTGGAAAACACCCGTTTCCACAAGGGCGAGGAAAAGAACGACGCCGACTTTACGGCAGCCCTTGCTGCCAATGGCGATATCTTCGTCAACGATGCCTTCTCGGCGGCACACCGCGCCCATTCCTCGACGGAAGGTCTGGCCCACCATCTTCCCGCCTATGCAGGCCGCACCATGCAGGAAGAACTGGAGGCGCTTGAGAAGGGTCTTGGCAATCCGGCGCGCCCGGTTGTCGCCATTGTTGGCGGCGCCAAGGTTTCGACCAAGATCGATCTGCTGATGAACCTTGTGAAGAAGGTGGATGCGCTCGTGATCGGTGGTGGCATGGCCAATACCTTCATCGCGGCCCGCGGCACCTCTGTCGGCAAGTCGCTCTGCGAGCATGATCTGGCGGACACTGCAAAGCAGATCATGATCGAAGCGGCGAGTGCGCAGTGCGCCATCGTTCTGCCGGTAGACGGCGTGGTTGCCCGCGAGTTCAAGGCCAATGCGGAAAATGAAGTGGTCGATATCGAAGCCATTCCCGCCGACGCCATGGTGCTTGATGTTGGCCCGAAGTCGATCGCAGCCGTCAATGAATGGATCGGTCGCGCGCACACACTCGTCTGGAACGGCCCGCTTGGTGCTTTTGAAATCGCGCCCTTCGATACAGCGACAGTTGCTGCTGCAAGATTTGCCGCCGAGCAGACCAAGGCTGGCAAGTTGGTATCCGTTGCGGGTGGTGGCGATACGGTTTCTGCGCTCAACCATGCAGGTGTCGCAGACAGCTTCTCTTACGTCTCGACCGCCGGTGGTGCCTTCCTCGAATGGATGGAAGGCAAGGAACTGCCGGGCGTCTCTGTCCTGATCAAAAGCGTCTGAACCGCGACAAAATAGCGCGTGCGCAACTCAAGGAAAGAGTTGCGCACGTGGAAATCACCAGCTTTAAACTTTTTTAGATGTTTTAAACGATTGAAATAATTTCAATCGTTTCAAGCCTTAAGCGTAGGATTTCCCTCACTAAAAACTTCTGTTATCCGCGGATGATATCCAACGGGATGAGCCCGTTATAGGCCGACTTAGGGACAGGAGTTGAGTATGGGAGACGCCAAGATGTTGCACAAGATGAGTTCCGCGCCGGGATTTATTGCGGCGCTGGATCAGAGCGGCGGTTCGACACCGGGAGCCTTGCGTGCCTATGGCGTGATGGAAACCGACTATCAGGGCGACGAGGAGATGTTCCGCCTGATGCACGCCATGCGCGTCCGCATCATGAGCGCGCCCTCGTTCACGGGCGACAAGGTTATCGGCGCGATCCTGTTCGAGCGTACGATGGATGGCGATGTCAATGGTGAGCCGGTTCCCTCCTATCTCTGGGAAAAGCGTGGCGTCGTTCCCTTTCTCAAGATCGACAAGGGCCTGAACGCGGAGGAGAACGGCGTTCAGACCATGAAGCCGATGCCGGAGCTTGACGCTCTGCTGATCCGTGGCCGTGAAAAGGGCATTTTCGGCACCAAGATGCGTTCGGTCATTGCCAATGCGGATAAGGCCGGCATCGCAGCCGTTGTGAAGCAGCAGTTCGAAGTAGCACGCCAGATTATCGGTCAGGGCCTGATGCCGATCATCGAGCCGGAAGTCTCCATCAAGAGCCCGACCAAGCAGGAGGCGGAAGCCATTCTGCGTGACGAGATTGCTTCGCATCTCGACAAGCTGCCGTCCAGCGAGACAGTCATGCTGAAGCTGACCATCCCGACGGTTGCCGATTTCTATGCTCCCTTCATCGGCCACAAGTCGGTCGTCCGCGTCGTCGCCCTGTCGGGTGGATACAGCACGGCGGATGCCTGTCAGAAGCTGAAGCATAATCCCGGCATGATTGCGAGCTTCTCGCGCGGCCTGACGGAGAGCCTGCGCGTTACGATGACGGATGCCGAGTTCAATGCGGCCGTCGCCGGAACCATTGACCAGATTTACGACGCAAGCGTCAACAAGGTTGCGGCCGGCTGCGCTGCTTGAGGCATAGCTGGATCGATTTACGAGGCCGCTCCGGAAACGGGGCGGCCTTTCTTGTGGGTTGTACTTCTATTTTTCCGTTTCGCCCTCTGACGTTTTTTAAGGCGCGTCTAGCTGAAGTCTCGAACGAGCAGAACGATTGCCCAGGAGACAAAGGCAAGCACTGCCAGCTTCCAGAAGTCGGCACGGCGCTTCAGGCCGGGAAGGCCAAGCGGCTTGATGATCTGGACCACCATGGCCAGCAGCAGCAACAGGCCGATGATTTTCGTCATATTGTTCCAGATTCCTTCAACCGCAGCCACAGGCTGGACATTTTTCAGCGCCATCAGGATTAGGGCTTGCGAATGAGATTCGGAACCGTTCATTCATTAAACAGAGCGAATTCCATCGCGACACCTCTCTAAGTCAGCCGCAATTTCCGGATTCCTGCCAGAATTCTGATTATTTGCGCAATGACTTAACCATTGCCGTGCTTTGCTGTCACGGTCCTGTTCACGTTCTGGTTCTGCTCGCGGTTTTGCCGATGCCTCGCAATATTCTGCCTGTTTTCAGTCTTCTCCTCGGTACACTGTTTCTGTTTCTGGGAAACGGGTTGCAGGGATTGCTTCTGCCGGTGCGCGGTACGCATGAGGGCTATTCCAACGAAATTCTCGGCCTTCTCGGCACGACCTGGGCTGCGGGTTTTGTTGCAGGCTGCTTTGCCGCGCCTCTCCTGGTGCGCCGCATTGGCCATGTTCGCGCCTTTTCAGGCTTTGGCGCCATCATCTGCCTCAACGTGCTGGTGACAGGCATGTTCGTGAATGATGTAGCCTGGCTGACCCTTCGCGCGGTCACCGGCTTCTGCACCGCCGGAACCTCGATGATCATCGAGAGCTGGCTGAACGAGCGCGCGACGAACGAAAGCCGCGGCGCCATCTTTTCGCTCTACATTGCCATAACGCTGATGGGCGTTGTTGGCGGACAGTTGCTGGTCGGGGTAGCGGATGTCACGACCCCGATCCTGTTCATGGTCTGCGGTATCCTGTACTGCATCGCCATCCTGCCAACCACGATCTCGACAGCCGCATCGCCGCAACCGCTCAAACGGGTCAGTCTCGATCTCAAGGGGCTCTATCGGAATTCGCCGGTATCCTTCGTCGGCATTCTGATGATCGGTATTGCAAACGGCGCTTACGGCACGCTGGTTGCCGTCTTTGGCGCGAAGGCCGGGCTTCACCAAAGCACCATCGCCATCATGGTCAGCATCACCATTTTTGCCGGTGCCATCATGCAGTTCCCGGCGGGCCGTCTGTCCGACCGCATGGACCGCCGCTATGTGCTGGCCGCGCTTTCCGCGCTTTCCGCTCTTGCCGGTTTTGTGCTGGTGGTCCTGCATCCGATGAATGTCTATGTCATTATCGCGCTGGTGGCGATCTATGGTGCAGCGGCCAATGCGCTCTATCCGATCGCTGTTGCGCATGCGAACGATTTTGCGGCACCGGAAGATTTCGTAAAAGTGTCGGGCGGCCTGCTTCTGCTCTACGGTATCGGCACTGTCATCGGCCCGACGCTCGGTGGTCCGGTCATGACGTATTTCGGTCCGCATGCGCTGTTTGCGGTGACGGCTGTCGCGCATCTGATTGTGGTTGCCTATTCGATTATCCGCAGCCGCATCCGGGCGGCGCGTCCGCGTGAGGAAAAGGAAAATTATACAACAGCGGTGCCGGGTGCTTCTGCACAACTGGCAACGCCGGAGGGCCTGAAGCTCGATCCGCGCGCGACAGGCTCTACCGACCGGCGTTGATCCGTGGGTTCATTGATGACAGGAAAGTGAGAGCGCACAGCCGTTCGCAGGCTGGACGCTCTTCAATGTCTGCCGCATCTTTCGTTCACGAAGACGAGGGATTGGCACCATGTTTCGCGCAGTCGCATTCGCTTTGATGTCAGGCGTGTTTTTCGCGGGCTCGCACCTCGGTGTCGCCCAAGCGCAAGATCAGCCTCGCCCCGCCAGTCAGTGTCAGGCGATTGCCGAAACGGTGCCGAAGGCGAGCTTCGTAAGCTTCAAGCCGCAGCAGATGGCGCAGGCCCGAAAGATTGCCGAGGATGTTCGGATCAGCTTCATCGGTCATTCGACCTATTCCATTGAAAGCCCGGAAGGCGTGCTGATCGCGACCGACTACAGCGGCCATTACCGGCCTCAGCGACTGCCGGATATCGTCACGATGAACAAGGCCCATTCCACGCATTATACGCGCACACCCGATGCGGGCATCAAGCATGTGCTGCCGGGCTGGAGTGACACGCCGGGGCAGAAGGCGGACCATCACGTCGTAGTCGGCGATACCTACACGCGTAATGTTTCAACGGATATCCGCGCCTATGGCGGCTTTGAGGAAAACGGTAATTCGATCTTCATCTTCGAGATCGCCGGTCTGTGCATCGGCCATCTTGGCCATCTGCATCATGAACTGACCGACAGCCACTATACGCAGATCGGGCGCCTTGACGTTCTTATGGTGCCGACCGATGGCGGGTTGACAATGGGGGCTGATAGCATGAGCCGCGTCGTGCAGCGCCTGCGGTCCTCCCTCATCCTTCCCATGCATCGCAGTGGCCCGCCGCTCGAGCGGTTTCTGACGATGTTCGACGGCAAATTCGATATCGTTTACGCAAAGGATCCGGTGATTACTGTCTCCCTGCGGAACCTGCCGCGAAAGCCGCAGATCCTGATTCCGCAGGGAATGTAGGCGGGATTATCAGGCGAAGGTGAGATGCTGCTTGACGCCGACATCCGGCATCTTCCCGTCGCTCAGATTTGCCTTGGCAATTTCCCAGCCAAACTTGAGCGTGCTGTCGGTGGATGCCCAGATCTCGGCATCATCCAGATGTAGCGCGAGCATGGTCAGCTTTGGGTCATCCTTGCCGTGTTCGTACCAAGCGGCCGTCATGGCGCTCCAGAACTCGTCGATCTTTGCCTGATCCTTGCGAACGTCGATGACGCCCGCGAGGCAGGCATGGTAATCATGGTTCTTGCCGACAACGCAGAAATGGGCGCGCGTGCCGGGGCGAATTGCCTGTACGAGATCCGTGTCGGTCTTGGTGAAAAACCAGACCGTGTTGGTCTTGGGGTCTGCATGCGGAGCCATGGGCTGGAAGTGCTGGTGAGAGCCTTCGATGCCAAGCATGCCCGCATGGATTGAGTTGATTTCTTCCCACAGCTGGCGTGCAGGGGCTTCGCGGGCTTTGGTCAGACTTGCCATTGCCGGTCCTTTCTTGATGAGGGTGCGGCCGTGAAACGTTGCCGCCAAAGGTTTGTTCCGGCTTTTCCTGCTTGTGCGCCGTCTGCTTTTTTCTTGAAAGCGACCGATTTCCTGCCTATAAGCCCGCCATTCCAGACATTTTACGCGATTAAGGGGTGCCATGGCTGGCCATTCACAGTTCAAGAACATCATGCACCGCAAGGGCCGTCAGGATTCCATCCGGTCCAAGATGTTCTCCAAGCTCGCACGCGAAATCACAGTGGCTGCAAAGTCGGGCCTGCCTGACCCTTCGATGAATGCGGCCCTGCGCCTGGCAATCCAGAACGCCAAGGCGCAGTCCATGCCGAAGGACAATATCGACCGCGCCATCAAGAAGGCGTCCGGCGCCGATAGCGAGAGCTATGATTCGGTTCGCTATGAAGGCTACGGCCCGGGCGGTGTTGCCGTCATTGTCGAAGCGTTGAGCGATAATCGTAACCGTACCGCTTCCAACGTTCGCTCCATCTTTACAAAGGCTGGCGGCGCTCTGGGAGAGACAGGTTCCGTTTCCTTCTCCTTCGATCACGTTGGCGAAATCGTCTACAAGGCTTCTGCCGGAAGTGCGGATGCCGTCATGGAAGCCGCCATCGAAGCCGGTGCCGACGACGTGATCTCCGATGAAGACGGTCACACTATCATCTGCGCTTTTGAGAGCATCGGTGAAGTCTCCAAGGCGCTTGAGGCCGTGCTGGGCGAAGCGCAGACGGTGAAGGCTGTCTGGAAGCCGCAGAACACGGTTCCAGTGGACGAAGAAAAGGCACAGTCGCTGATGAAGCTCATCGACAGCCTCGAAGACGATGACGACGTGCAGAACGTCTATTCGAACTTCGAAGTGTCCGACGAAGTTATGGCGAAGCTCTCGGCCTGAGCTCATCACGTTTTTTGATTGCTGAAAGCCGGTTCGACATCATGGACCGGCTTTTTGCGTTTATTGCCCTTACACCAGCCTCGTACATGCCATGCATGGCATTCTGCCCGTATTTGCAGCGGTCGAGAGGATCATCACATGGTGTCATCGGTTGATAATGTTCGGCAGTGGTCGACACAGACCATGCTGAAGGTGATGAAACAGACCGATCAGGAGCAGAACGCCACGAGCGGAAGCTTCGCCAGCCGTCTGTTGGGCGATTACGGTATCGACAGCAGCGATGATGCAACCGACAGCGGCACCTATGATTTGCTGAACCGGATCGCCGACCAGCAGGACAATGACGCGAGCTCTGTCGAAACGCTGAAGCAGCCGGACAGCGTGATGTCGCCCGATTTTGCAGCCTTCATCAAACAGCAGCTCGAAGCGATGAAGAAGGAGCCGGGCAAGGCGGAGCAGGCAGATTCGATGCTAAAGGCGCTGGAGGCAGGAACACTGACCGTGGCCGACGCTGCGGAGGGCAAGAGTGTCCAGCTTGTGGCACCCGACAAGGTGTCCACACAGGAGAACAAGGTAACCGATCTCACCTCAAAGGATTGGGGCAGCTTCCTGCGCGATCATCTGACGCGCGAGAACGGCGGCATGTTCAGCCGCAACAAGGATGGCAGCTACATCGACCGGCAGAGCGGCCAGAACGCCTTCTATGGATCGCTTGGCGATAAATCTTATTACCTCACCTGGCCATCCAGCACGACCAGGTGAGGCAAAGATCTTCTATCAATGCGTGGCCTGCATCATGGGCAGGTTGGCGAAGATTTCGGTCGAGCGCAGCCGTGCTTCGAAATCATGGATCGGCATGGAGATGATCAGTTCGTCGGCGTCGGTCTCAGCCAGGAAGCCTTCCAGCTTCTGGTGAATCGTTTCGCGCGATCCGACGGCGGCAAAGCGAAGCGTATGCTCCACGCCATAGCGCTCCGCTTCTGACCAGATGCCCTCCATGCTCGCGACCGGGCGCGGGAATTTGGTGCGCACGTTCCGACGCAGGTTCACGAATTGCTGCTGCGCGGAGGTGAACATTCGCTCTGCCTCCTGATCTGTCTCGGCCGCAACCCCCATCACCCCCACCATGACGTAAGGCTTCTGCAAGGTTTGCGACGGCTGGAACCGTTCGCGATAGATGGCGATGGCATCCATCAGCATGTCAGGTGCAAAATGCGAGGCGAAGGCATAGGGCAGGCCCAGTGCTGCGGCGAGATGTGCGCTGTAGAGACTGGAGCCCAGAAGCCATATCGGCACGTTCGCTTCCAGTCCTGGCACCGCCAGGATCGCCTGATCCTCGCGTGGCTCCCCAAGCAAATGCTGAAGTTCGACAATATCGTGCGGGAAGTTTTCAGCGCCTGCATCCAGATTCCGGCGCAGTGCACGCGCCGTTCGCATATCGGTGCCGGGCGCACGACCGAGACCCAGATCGACGCGACCGGGAAAGAGAGCTTCCAGCGTGCCGAACTGTTCTGCCACGACCAATGGCGAATGGTTGGGCAGCATGATGCCGCCAGAGCCGATGCGGATGCGCTTGGTTGCCGCGCCCACATGGCCGATTACCACCGCCGTTGCGGCGCTTGCGATGCCGGGCATGCCGTGATGCTCGGCCAGCCAGATCCGGTTGAAGCCCAGCTCCTCCGCCTTTTGCGCAAGCCTGCGCGACTGGTCCAGTGCCTGAGACACAGTCTGGCCTTCCGCCACCGGCGAAAGGTCAAGGATGGAAAAGGGTATCATGGCCCACCTGTAGCGATTTCTGTTTCATCTCATTTAAGGAGTTTGATCGGGAGTCGTAAGGGGGCCTGATTAATTCTTGGCAGAGTGAAGTGGGCTCAGGTTACGCAGCGCAGATGCGGCGCCTTCGGCGTCTTGAGGGCGGTCGTCTTCTCAGGCACTCGCGTTTTGAACAGGGAGAGACGGGTCTCGATCGTCGTCGTCTGGCCCATGATCTTCATGAGCTGCGCCTCGACATCCTCCGCCATAGGGCAAAGACGAGTGGTGACCGACGCAACTTCGCGAGCGACCGTCTGGCTGATGGCAATCCGATGGTTTTCCTGATCCAGTGTCGTCCACAGTTTGCTGGCGCTGTGCGACTGCTCCTCCAGCGATTCCGCCAGAGCGTGCTGCTCGTGCTTGAGCTGGCGCAGGTTTTGGGTCGAGCCTTCCAGCGACCTGGAAAGGTCGTGACAGGCCTGAAGATAGTCGCGGGCTAAGGAGACGCAATCGCTTGCATGGCTCCTGCGGAAGACTGCGCCATGCCGTTCGGGATCACTGGCGAATTGCTCTGCACGGACAGCGAGATCCGACATTCGGCGCGAAAGGTCGTATACGTGTTGACGGGCGGAAAGTGAAGCAGCGTGCTGCTCAGCAAGGTCTGTCGTCAACGCCTCCATCCGGCTGGTGCGCGTCAGGTCATCAACGCGCCTGCGGCTCAGACGCTCCGCTTCTGTATGGGCGTCCTTGAGGCTGGTGCCGAGATGGACGGTCGCATCGGCCAGCGCCTTGCTGCCGGTCAGCATCTTTTCCATGCGGGCCGAGATCAGGGCGATGGTGCTTTGAGCGCGGTAGGCATTGTCGCGCAGCTGAGCCGCGGCACGCCCCGTTGGCAGAAGGTTCATCTGGAGCGTCGAAGCCAGCCGATTGAACTGGAACCGAAGACCGTCCGTTCCTTCCGGAAACTCTTCGTGCAACAGAATTGATGCTTCGCCATTGGCCAGTCGCCGCAGGGCCTCTTCAAGCCGACGAAGAGAGGTTTGCTCAGCACTCTCCTGCCGCGAGGATGCCGCGGGCTTGATCGATGTCAACAGACCCGCGATCTCGTTCATCGGATCGTCCTTCGGCAGACCTATGCAGTTTGTGGCCTCGGACTGATTTGCCGGATCCGTTCCCGGTCTCTGTGCCGGCGTCGGTGTCTGTGCGGACGACACATTGCTGATGCGCAGCAGATAGAATGCCAGCGCCGCGGACACTGCGGCAAGAATGCTGAAGCTTGTCATCACCGGCGAAAGAGCGCTTGCCTGGAAAGCGAGGCACGACGCGATGGTGATGTTCAGCGCAACAAGCCATTGAATTGGCTGGAGCGGCTGATGCTTCAAGCGGGCGAACATCGTCATGATGGACCTCCATGCTTGGTTGACGATCCACTAATGCGATTCGTCGGCAAAAGTTGGCTCCCAAGCTGGCGGGACCACGGCTTCCTTATCTCAGCGTTAATCGGCGGTTAACGCTTATCGCGTTTGTTTCGTTTTTGTTCGCGTTTTCGCTGGCCGTTCACTGGCAACTGGGGTTAGGATTTTTCGCATGACAACTGTGATTCGTATCATCGGGATAGACCCTGGGCTTCGCCGCACCGGCTGGGGCATTATCGACACTATCGGCAACAGCCTGAAGTTCGTGGCGTCCGGCACGGTCACATCCGACGGGGACATGGATCTTGCCTCTCGTCTTTGTCAGTTGCACGACGGATTGGCGGAGGTCGTACATACCTATCGACCGGATGAGGCGGCCGTGGAGCAGACCTTCGTCAACAAGGATGCCGTCGCGACCCTCAAGCTCGGCCAGGCTCGCGGTGTCGTGATGCTGGTGCCGGCCAGAGCTGGACTGCCGGTTGCCGAATATGCGCCGAATGCGGTCAAGAAGTCGGTGATTGGCGTCGGTCACGGCGAAAAGCAGCAGATCCACATGATGCTGAAAATCCTGATGCCCAAGGTGGAATTCAAGGGTAATGACGCCGCCGATGCGCTGGCAATCGCGATTTGCCATGCGCACCACCGCGCAGGCAACAGAATGCGGCAGGCTCTCGCGGGTTGAATCGGCAGGGCTCAATTTGTTCTTGACTTGTTCTAGTATCCGCGTTTGATACGCAGGCGGAAACGGGCGGGTGCTTTGCATGATCGGTAAGTTGAAGGGGACCATCGACGAGATCGGGGAGGATCACGTCGTCGTGGATGTGCATGGGGTATGCTACATCGCCTTCTGCTCTTCGCGGACGCTATCGCGGATCGGATCGGTTGGTGAAGCCATCGTGCTTTTCATCGAAACCTATGTGCGGGAAGACCAGCTGAAGCTGTTCGGCTTCCTGAGTGCGCTCGAGCGGCAGTGGTTCAATCTGCTTCAGAGCGTTCAGGGTGTGGGGTCCAAGGTGGCTCTTGCCGTTCTTTCAACGCTGACGCCTTCAGAGCTTGCCAATGCCATTGCGCTTCAAGACAAGGCCGCCGTTTCGCGAGCGCCGGGTGTTGGGCCCAAGGTCGCGATCCGCATTGTCACCGAGCTGAAAAACAAGGCTCCGGCCTTTGCCGGGGAAGCCAGCGCCAACATCGGCTTCAAGCAGGAACTGGGTGAGGGGGTTGCCTCCGCGCCGGTCAGTGACGCGGTCTCGGCCTTGACCAACCTCGGTTACTCGCGCGATCAGGCTGCCAATGCCGTTGCGGCCGCACTCAAGACTGCGGGCGAGGGGGCAGATAGCGCCAAGCTCATCCGGCTTGGCCTGAAGGAATTGTCGCGCTGATCCCGGCTATGATTGCCGAAGTCCTGCCGTTTGGATAGCTTCGATGTTAATTGCGCGACGTGTGTGACGTCTGCGTCTGGAATGAGTGATGAGCGAACAAAACCGCCTCCTTTCGCCCGACAAGAAGGGTGAGGATTTCGATACGGCTCTAAGGCCCCAGTCGCTGGATGAATTTACCGGTCAGGCGGAAGCGCGCGCCAACCTGAAGATTTTCATCGAGGCCGCCAAGAACCGCGGCGAGGCACTGGATCACGTGCTGTTCGTTGGTCCGCCGGGGCTTGGCAAAACGACGCTGGCGCAGATCATGGCCAAGGAGCTGGGCGTCAATTTTCGCTCGACTTCCGGACCGGTGATCGCCAAGGCGGGAGATCTGGCAGCGCTGCTGACCAATCTTGAAGAACGCGATGTTCTGTTCATCGACGAAATTCACCGTCTCAATCCGGCGGTCGAGGAAATTCTCTATCCGGCAATGGAAGATTTCCAGCTGGACCTGATCATCGGGGAGGGGCCTGCGGCGCGCTCGGTCAAGATCGATCTTGCGAAGTTTACGCTGGTTGCGGCCACCACGCGTCTGGGATTGCTGACCACGCCGCTGCGCGACCGGTTTGGTATTCCGGTTCGCCTCAGTTTCTACACGGTTGAGGAACTCGAAGGTATCGTGCGTCGTGGCGCGCGGCTGCTGGGGCTTGGCATGACGGACGAAGGTGCGCGTGAAATCGCCCGCCGCGCCCGTGGCACGCCGCGCATCGCCGGTCGCCTGCTGCGGCGTGTGCGTGATTTTGCCGAAGTTGCGCGTGCGGAGGCGGTGACCAGAGAGATCGCCGACGAAGCCTTGACCCGGCTGCATGTCGATCACGCGGGGCTCGATCAGCTGGACAAGCGTTATCTCAACATGATCGCGGTCAATTTTGGTGGCGGGCCGGTGGGCATCGAAACCATCGCGGCGGGCTTGTCCGAGCCACGCGATGCGATCGAGGATATCATCGAGCCCTACATGATCCAGCAGGGTTTCATCCAGCGCACCCCGCGCGGGCGGGTGCTGACCGCAACCGCCTGGAAGCATCTCGGTCTGCAGCCACCGAAGGATCTGGAGGCCGCGCAGTTCCGCCTGTTCAGCGAGGAAGAGTAAGGGTGCGCCGCCGCACGGTGCTGAAGCTGATGGCCAGCGGTCTGCTGGCAGGGCTGGCCACAATCAGCTATCCGTTTCTTGAAGCCTTTGCGCGACCGCGAATTCAATCCTACCGCGTGACACCACGGAAGTGGACACCTGGGTTACGGTTGAAGATCGCCGTGATCGCAGATATTCATGCCTGCCGGCCGTGGATGGATGGGCGCCGTGTCGCCTCGATCTGCCGTCAAGCGCAGGATCTTCAGGCAGATCTTATCCTGCTGCTGGGGGACTTCATGCCAGGCATTCGCCGGTTTGCCGAACCGCTGGCACCAGAGGAATGGATCAGGCCTCTGGCCGCACTCTCGGCGCCGCTGGGCGTGCACGCAATCCTCGGCAATCATGATTACTGGTCTGATCCAGAGATTCAGCGAGATTCGACGCGCGAACCTGTTGTCGCTAAATTGCTACGGGATGTCGGCATCGCCGTGCACATCAATCACGCAATGCGACTGGAAAAAGACGGACGGCCGTTCTGGCTTGCGGGATTGGGCGATCAGCTTGCATTTCCTGCTTGGCCGCGGTTTGACCGGGTGGAAGAATTTGGTGCAGATGACATGCCGCTCTTGCTGTCGCAGATAACGGATGAAGCGCCTGCGATCCTGATGGCGCATGAGCCGGATGTGTTCATGGCGCCAGACCCTCGCTTCTCGCTGACGCTTTCCGGCCATACACACGGGGGACAGGTAAACCTGTTTGGATGGCGGCCTGTTTCCGCGTCTGAAGGATCGGAACTCTATCCCGCCGGGCATTTCCGCAAGGATAAATGCGATCTCATTGTCTCGCGGGGTCTGGGTTGTTCCTCGCTTCCGCTTAGAATTGGTTCATGGCCCGAAATCCTGCTGCTGGAACTTGGAGAAAGCTGATGAGAACCCGCATCCGCATCAAGGCAAAGCCGAAGCGTACGTTTCAGATGCGTGTGGCCGGGCTTGGTTTCCGCAATGGCCATGTGCTGGTTCACCGCGCTGTTCACGAACCTTTCTGGACCTTTCCGGGCGGTGGGGCTGAGATCGGCGAGACATCCGACGAAACTCTGCGTCGCGAAATGATGGAAGAACTCGAGGTCCATGTGCGGGTCGACCGCCTGCTCTGGGTGGTCGAAAACTTCTTCCACTATGAAGGACGGGATTGCCACGAACTGGGCATCTTCTATCTCATGGATATTCCAGAGAGCTTTCCCTTTGCATCCGGCGAGATCGTGCATCGGATAAAGGATGGCGACAACGAACTTGAGTTCAAGTGGGTGCCCGCGACTACACAGGCGCTGACGGAACTGGATATTCCGCCTTATTTCATCGCCAGTGAGATCGAGAATTTGCCGCAGACTGTGAAGCACCTCGTCTGGGATGATCGCAATCTCGATGAAAAAGGGAAGTCGTAAGCGCAGACGCTGCGGATCGAGACATCGAGAGCGTCGTTGACGGTTGTTGAAGCCTTCAAGGAGAGCGCGATGAACACGAAAGCAATGGGCGAGAAAATCAAGAAAGGCGACGAGCTTTCCTGGAAATGGGGCAAAGGAACGGTTGAAGGCGAAGTGAAGCAGACGTTCACGGATGACGTCGAACGCAAGATCAAGGGCAAGACCATCAAACGCAAGGCCGACTGCGATAAGCCTGCCGTACTCATCAAGCAGAAGGATGGGGACCAGGTTCTGAAAAGCGCCTCCGAGGTTCACAAGAAGCACTGAGTAAGAGGCCCTGCTGCCGGTTGCAGATCTGTGCAAACCCTGTATTTGCTTCGCGTTGAAACGAAGCAGCAGGACTTTTTCCCCATGAGCAGCCCTGAGACGCACAAGATTGCTGGCGAGATCATCGAGGGTCAGCATCGCCTTCAACAGCGCGTCTATTACGAAGACACCGATTTTTCGGGCCTGATCTACCATGCGCGTTATCTGCATTTTCTGGAGCGCGGCCGGACCGACTATCTGCGCTGCCTCGGCTGCGAGCAGAGCAAGCTGATCGGCTTCGACGAGGAGGGGCTCGTTTTCGTCGTTCATCGCATGGAGATCGACTTCAAATCCCCCGCACGCATGGACGATGTCCTGACGATCCTCACTTGTACCGAGAAGGCGGGTGGGGCCAAGATGGTCCTGTCTCAGGAGATCCGCCGGGGTGATACATTGCTCATTCAGGCCAAAGTCATCATCGCGGTCATCAACCGCCTTGGTCGCCCGCGCCGGTTGCCTGAAGGCTTGGCCAACTCTTTCCTCGCGTATGACGAAGGTCAAAAGCCTTAAGTTTTTAATAGAACTTTAACCATAATGAGGTCTTACTGGCCGGGATAAGTTTTGTGCGGTGCACGCCTTCGTTTAACCAAATTTGAAGGCGAGAAGGCCCTTAAACCTTAAGGTAGACGGGACTTTCTGCGCAACCGCGCTCACACATGACAGCGCTTGCGAACCGGCCCGTTGCTACGTGCCGGGCGATTCGATTCAGGGGTAAGGGATTTATGGAACACGCTGATCTAGCGGCTGCTGCAAACTCGGTAAGCCTCATTTCGCTTTTCATGCAAGCCGGGCTCATCGTGAAGCTCGTGATGATCGGCCTCATGGGAGCCTCGGTCTGGACCTGGGCTATCGTGATCGACAAATATATGAATTTCAAGAAGGCCAAGCGCCAGTTCGACCAGTTCGAACAGGTTTTCTGGTCCGGCCAGTCTCTTGAAGAGCTGTACCGAACGCTGTCGGACCGGCAGAATACCGGCCTTGCCGCCATCTTTGTGTCGGCCATGCGCGAATGGAAGAAGAGCTTCGAACGCGGCGCGCGCTCTCCAATCGGCCTTCAGATGCGTATCGATCGCGCCATGGATGTGACGATAGCGCGCGAAAACGAGCATTTTGAAGCACGTCTGGGATCGCTCGCAACCATCGGTTCCGCCGGTCCCTTCATCGGCCTGTTCGGTACGGTCGTCGGTATCATGACATCGTTCCAGGCCATTGCCGGATCGAAGTCCACCAACCTTGCGGTTGTTGCGCCGGGTATCGCCGAAGCGCTTCTGGCAACCGCCATCGGCCTCATTGCCGCTATCCCAGCGGTTATGGCCTACAACAAGTTCATGGCAGATGCCGGCAAACTGTCTTCCCGCATGGAAGGCTTTGCCGATGAATTCTCTGCCATCCTTTCACGCCAGATCGACGAGAAGCTGCAGCCGCGCCAGGCCGCGCAGTAAGCGTTTCGTTTTCTGAAGGAGTAGCTTCATGGGTATGTCGGCTGGGGGATCGAAGGCATCGGGCGGTGGTCGTCGCGGGCGTGGCCGTCGCGGGCGCGGTGGTGCAATCAGCGAAATCAACGTGACGCCGCTGGTCGACGTCATGCTCGTTCTTCTCATCATCTTCATGGTTGCCGCACCGATGATGACGGTGGGCGTTCCGATTGACCTGCCGGAAACGCAGGCCAAGGCCATGAATTCCGATACGCAGCCGATCACCGTTTCGGTCAACCCACAGGGACAGATCTTCCTGCAGGAAACCCCGATTTCGATTGATGAAGTCGTTCCCAAGCTCGAGGCCATTGCCAAGACCGGCTATAACGAGCGCATCTATGTGCGCGGCGATACCGCCGCTGCCTATGGTGGTGTGATGAAGGTCATGGCCCGCATTTCTGCAGCCGGTTTCAAGAACATCGGTCTTGTGACGCTGCAGGAACAGCAGAAGTGATCCGGCACCGATGAAGACGAGTCTCGGCACATCGCTGGTCGCACACACAGTCATACTCGCCTGGGCGCTGGTATCGATCAGTGCGCCTGCCTCTTTCGAGGTTGCGCCGGTCGAGGCCCTGCCTGTCGATATCGTTCCGGTGGAATCCATCACCCAGATCCAGCAGGGTGACAAGAAGGCACCGATGACCGAAAAGCCTTCGCCCAAGAAAACTGAGAAGCAGAACGTCGTCGAGAACGCGGAGAACGCGGGCGAGAACGACGTAGACCTGAAGAACCCGCCGACACCGGTCAAAAAGCCGACGGTGACGGAAACAGCTGCCGCTCCGCCGAAGAACGAGAAGCCGCTACCCAACCCGACGACGGAAAACAACGACGTCAAGGAAATTGCCAAGGAAGAGACTGCGCCGAAGCCGGTAGAGACGGCGGCGTTGCCGATCCCGAAGCCTGAAATCACACCGCCGACACCCAAGCCGGAACCGCCGAAGCCTGAGCCGCAGAAGCCCGAACCGCAGGCGCAGAAGGTGGAAGAAACGCCACTGCCAACTACGGCACCCGTTCCGGCCGCACGTCCGCGCCCTGAACCGCCGAAGCAGGAAGAGGCAAAGCCCGTCGAGAAGCCGCCGGAAAAGAAGCCGGAGCAGAAACCTGCCGAAAAGCCGCAGGACAAGAAGACCGACACAGCCAATGCCGAAAAGCCGAGCGACAAGAAGGTCGCCGACAAGAAGCAGGAGACCGCCAAGTCTGCATCTTCCAAGCAGAGCGATTTCAATGCGGACGAAATCGCCGCACAGCTGAATAAGGTGGAGGCTGCAGGCGGCGGCGCGAAGCGTTCCCAGCAAATGGCTTCGCTGGGCGGCAAGAAGAACACTGGCGGTTCTTCCCTCAGCCAGAGCGAGATGGATGCGCTGAAGGGCCAGATCCAGAACAACTGGTCGGTGATATCAGGTGTCGATGGCGGCAAGGGCATGATCATTACAGTGACCATGAAGCTTGATCCGTCCGGCGCCATCGTTGGAAGACCGGAAGTAACTTCGTCCGGTGGTAACGAGAGTGCCCGCCGCATGCTGGAAGGCAGTGCAATTCGAGCCGTCATGCGCTCTTCGCCATTCAAGAATCTTCCTGCCGACAAATATGACGCGTGGAGCGAAGTCGTTGTGAACTTCGACCCGAGCGAACTGCTTTGAAAGGCCCCAATATCATGCTGAAACCAACTCTCATCCGCGTCATGCTGGCCATTGCCGGTATGGCCGTGATGTTTGCAGCGCCCGCCCAGGCGCGCGTGGAAATCAACATCAATCGCGGCAATGTGGAGCCACTGCCCATTGCCATCACGGACTTCATTTCCGGCAACGAGCTAGGCGCGCAGATTTCCGGCGTCATCGCGGCAGATCTGCAGCGTTCGGGTCTGTTCGCCCCGGTCAACAAGGCCGCCTTCATCGAGAAGATCTCCGATCCGGGCAAGATGCCGCGTTTCGAGGACTGGAAGGCAATCAATGCGCAGGCTCTGGTCACCGGTCGTGTGACCCGCGAGGGCGATGGCCGCCTCCGTGCCGAATTCCGCCTGTGGGATACGTTCGGCGGCACGCAGATGACCGGCCAGCAGTTCTTCACGCAGCCGGAAAACTGGCGCCGTGTCGCTCACATCATTGCCGATGCCATCTACAAGCAGATCACCGGCGAGAACGGCTATTTCGACACCCGCGTGGTCTTCGTGTCGGAAAGCGGACCGAAGAATGCGCGTGTCCGCCAGCTGGCGATCATGGATCAAGACGGTTTCAACGTTCGCAGCCTCACCAATGGCAAGGACATCGTTTTGACGCCGCGCTTTTCGCCCAACCGTCAGGAAGTGACATATATGTCCTTCGAAGGGCAGCAGCCGCGCGTCTATCTGCTTCAACTTGAGACAGGCCAGCGCGAAGTCGTGGGCAACTTCCCCGGCATGACCTTCTCGCCTCGCTTTTCTCCTGATGGCCAAAAGGTCATCATGAGCCTCCAGCAGGACGGCAACTCGAACATCTACACGATGGATCTGCGCTCACGCACGACCACGCGCCTGACGAACACGGCGGCGATCGACACGTCACCGTCCTATTCACCCGATGGTGGCCGTATCGTGTTCGAAAGCGATCGCGGCGGTCGTCAGCAGCTTTACGTCATGAGTGCAGACGGTTCCGGCCAGACGCGTATCTCCTTCGGCGATGGTTCCTATTCGACGCCGGTCTGGTCTCCTCGCGGCGATCTGATTGCATTCACCAAGCAGTCGGGCGGCAAGTTTTCCATTGGCGTCATGAAGCCGGATGGATCTGGCGAGCGCATTCTGACCACCGGCTTCCACAACGAAGGCCCGACCTGGGCTCCGAACGGTCGCGTTTTGATGTTCTTCCGCCAGAATGCTGGAGCAGGCGGACCGCAGCTCTATTCCATCGACCTGACGGGTTACAACGAACAGCAGATCAAGACGCCGGCCTTCGCATCGGATCCGGCCTGGTCACCGCTGCTTGAGTAAATGTGAACGCCTTTTCACGGCTTCTTGCTCTTGCAAAGGCGGCGGTGAAAGGGTTTAGGGGAAAATTAACCATGATCGTTGGTCGTGCGTTAACCAGAAACGGTTAGATTCCGGCAACGATAAAATTCTGATCAAGGAGAGACCGGCTATGAGCCGCATCGATACCCCGGCAATGAGCCGTATGCAGACCCTCGCACGCAACCCGGCTGTCATTGCCCTCACGCTCGCTCTTGCTCTTGCAGGCTGCGCGAACAAGAAGAACCTGCCGAACAGCGCCGGCGAACTGGGCCTTGGTGCCGGTGGCGCAGGTGCGGCAACGCCGGGTTCCAGCCAGGACTTCACCGTCAATGTCGGCGATCGCATCTTCTTCGATACCGATTCCACGTCGATCCGCGCAGACGCCCAGCAGACGCTGGATCGTCAGGCTCAGTGGCTGCAGCGTTATCCGCGTTATGCCATCACGATCGAAGGTCATGCCGACGAGCGCGGCACGCGCGAATACAACCTTGCTCTCGGCGCACGCCGTGCCGCTGCAACGCGCGACTACCTTGCTTCGCGCGGCGTTCCGGCAAACCGCATGAAGACCATTTCCTACGGCAAGGAACGTCCGGTTGCGGTTTGCGACGACATCTCTTGCTGGTCTCAGAACCGCCGTGCAGTCACCGTTCTCGGCGGCGCCGGAATGTAATCGATGCCATGATGGCGCGGAGGAGGCGGCGTCAGCCGCCTTTTTCGTAATCTCCATAGTTTAGCCGAAGTTGCGGGGTTACCTGCAAGCAACGGGGCCAGCTTGGATTGTTTTGTCTGGAATTCGAAAACGTCAGGGCTGTGCCATAGGGTGCATGCCCTCTAGGAAAACAGGACGGACATCATGAAGAAACTTGTTCTGGCAGCGATGCTGGGGCTTGCGGCCACGACGAGCCACGCGAGTGCATTTACGCTCGGAAACCTGTTCAAGAACGATGCCGCGAAGAACGAGCAGGCAGGCCAGCAGAAAATGCAGGCACGCCAACCGATGGTGCTCGCGCAGAGTTCTGGCGATTCGGTGCGCATCCAGCAGCTGGAGGAAACCATTCGCCAGCTGAACGGTCGCGTTGAAGAAATGAGCTTCCAGCTGCTGCAGATGCAGGAGCAGATGCGCAAGACCCAGTCCGACAATGAGTTCCGGTTCCAGGAGCTGGAAAAGGGCTCGGCCGGGGGCGGTGCTGCCCCTGCAGTTGCTGCAGCTGCTGCCGCCGGGGCAGCCGGCTCAAAAAAAAACGATGAAATCGCGAATATAATCGATCAGCCGGGGACACCTGCGGGGGCAAGACCATCTGCGGGCGCTCCGGCTTCGAACCGTTCGACGACTGCGCCTGGCGAAACGACACTCGGTTCCATTGAAATGGACCAGAGCGGCAGACAGGTGGGTGCAAGCGTCAATCAGAACGCGCGCAACGCCGCAGCCTTGCCGGGTGTCGATGCCGGTTCTGCCCCTGCAAAGCCAACCAACCAGACAGCGTCTCTCGGTACGGAAAGCGATAGCTACCGCGCCGCTTACAATCATATCCTGTCCGGCGACTACAAGACCGCCGAAGCCGAATTCACGGCCTATCTGCAGAGCTACCCCAAGAGTGCGCGCGCGGCTGACGCGAGCTTCTGGCTGGGCGAAGCGCAGTATAGCCAGGGCCGCTATAACGATTCCGCCAAGACCTTCCTCAACGCACACCAGACCTATGCTTCGTCGCCCAAGGCGCCGGAAATGCTTTTGAAGCTTGGCATGTCACTGGCTGCTCTCGACAATCGCGACACGGCCTGTGCAACGCTGCGTGAGGTTGGCAAGCGATATCCATCTGCGTCGAAGCCCGTCACGACCAAGGTTGCAAGTGAGCTCAAGCGGTTGAGCTGCTGATTTCAGGGGGATCCCATTCTTTCTGCAGCAACTCAATTGCTGTCTCCCGGTGAAGCGATCGATCTCTTTCTCGCGTCGTTGAGGAGGCCAGCGCGCCTGTTGGTGGCGATTTCCGGCGGCAGCGATTCGACGGGTCTTCTGACGGCGCTGTGCGAGGCGGCTGGCGATCCGAAGGAAAGCGGCATCACCATTCTGGCTGCCACCATAGACCACCAGCTGCGGCCTGAATCGGCAGACGAGGCTTTGGCCGTCAATCTCCTTTGTGACCAGTTTTCCGTTGAACACCGTACTCGTGCCTGGACCGGCGAAAAGCCCGCGACGGGCCGCGCATCCGCAGCCCGCATTGCGCGCTATCAGCTGCTTGTTCAGATTGCCGAAGAACTTCAGGCCACCGCTATCGTAACCGGCCATACGCTGGACGACCAGATCGAGACCATCACCATGCGGCAGGCGCGGGATCCGGAACGGCGGGAGCCGGAAGGAACTGCGCAGCGCGAGGGCCGCGGTGGCGACGCAGGCATGTCGTCCTCCGTCCTTATCAACGGTCGTTTCTGGTTGTTTCGTCCGTTCCTCAAGACACGGCGCAACGCGATTCGCGACTTTTTGCTTCGCCGTGGCATGGGCTGGATCGATGATCCTTCGAATACGGATGAGCGTTCGGAACGGGTGCGGGTGCGTCTAGCGCTTGGCGGATTATCCGATGCAAAAGCCGATGCGTGGAGAACAGCGGTCGATCTTGCGCAGAACCGGCGGCATGCGGTGTCTCAGGCGGCTGCCGGTTTACTCCGCGAATCGGCTACGATCTGGCAGGCCAGTGCAGCGCGGCTCGATCCCTCTGCTCTTTCCGCGTCGCCTGATGTGCTGTTTTATGCAATCGGCACGCTGATTGCGGTTCTGGGCGGCAGGGAACATCTTCCGGCGAGCGAGCCCTTCGAGCGCATCATGAGCCGCTATCTGCGGGGCGAAAGTTTTCGCGAAACGCTTGGGCGCGTTCTACTCTACAATAGCCGGGATGCACTCTATCTGGCACGAGAAAGCCGCGACCTGCCGGAAATGCAGGTGTCCATGTGGCAGCGCGAGCTGTGGGACGGACGTTTTGAGATCGTATCGCACGTTCCGGCCGCTTGCACCGTTCTGCCGGGGCAGGCAGACGTGGCCGCCCAGAGCTACCCTGACGTGCCGACGCTGGTTGCGCGGGCAGCATGGCGGTCCTTGCCGGATGTCAAAGTGCCGCAGGAGTTCAAGGATGTACAGGTTCAAATCACGCCTGTTCTTGCTCCCTTCCGGCAGTTTCTTGCGGATTTCGACCTTGGACTGGCCGATTGTCTTGCGCAATTGATGGGTTTGGCGGCTATGCCTCGCTCGCCACTTAACGATTTGATACGGAAAACATGATCTGAAGGCCGCCTTGCCTTGGCAAGGCCGTGCCGGGAACCTATGTTAAGGACCAAGAAAGGCAGCTGGCTTAAAGCAGGCTGTCAATGTCCGGGGAGTTCGATGAACCCAAACTTTCGTAATTTCGCCCTCTGGGCGATCATAGCCCTGTTGCTGATCGCGCTGTTCAGCATGTTCCAGACCTCGCCTACGCAGACGAGTTCGCGCGAGGTGCCGTATTCGCAGTTCCTTCGGGATGTGGATGCAGGACGCGTGCGCGACGTGGTCGTAACAGGCAATCGCGTGCTCGGAACCTACACCGAGAGCGGAACCGGTTTCCAAACCTATTCGCCCGTGATCGATGACACGCTGATCGACCGGTTGCAGGCCAAGAACGTGACGATCGTGGCACGTCCGGAATCGGATGGCTCGTCCGGCTTCCTGAGCTATATCGGCACGCTTTTGCCGATGCTGCTGATTCTCGGCGTCTGGCTCTTCTTCATGCGGCAGATGCAGGGAGGGTCTCGCGGTGCGATGGGCTTTGGTAAGTCCAAGGCAAAGCTTCTGACCGAAGCGCATGGTCGCGTAACCTTCGAAGACGTGGCTGGCGTCGACGAGGCGAAATCTGACCTGGAAGAAATCGTTGAATTTCTGCGTGATCCGCAGAAGTTCCAGCGTCTCGGCGGTCGTATTCCGCGCGGTGTCCTTCTGGTTGGTCCTCCGGGCACGGGTAAAACGCTTTTGGCGCGCGCGATTGCCGGTGAAGCCAATGTGCCATTCTTTACGATTTCGGGTTCCGACTTTGTGGAAATGTTCGTTGGCGTGGGCGCAAGCCGCGTCCGCGACATGTTCGATCAAGCCAAGAAGAATGCGCCCTGCATCATCTTCATCGACGAAATCGATGCGGTTGGTCGTCATCGTGGCGCAGGTCTTGGCGGCGGTAACGACGAGCGCGAACAGACGCTCAACCAGTTGCTGGTCGAGATGGACGGCTTCGAGGCAAATGAAGGCATCATCCTGATTGCCGCGACAAACCGTCCGGACGTTCTTGACCCAGCCCTCTTGCGTCCAGGCCGTTTCGACCGTCAGGTGGTCGTGCCGAACCCGGACATCGTTGGCCGCGAGCGCATCCTCAAGGTTCATGCCCGCAATGTTCCGCTGGCTCCTAACGTCGATCTGAAGACGCTTGCGCGTGGTACGCCCGGCTTCTCCGGTGCCGATCTCATGAACCTCGTCAACGAAGCTGCGCTGATGGCGGCCCGCCGCAACAAGCGTCTGGTGACGATGCAGGAGTTCGAGGACGCCAAGGACAAGATCATGATGGGTGCGGAGCGCCGCTCCTCTGCCATGACCGAAGCCGAAAAGAAGCTGACCGCTTACCACGAGGCTGGCCACGCCATCACGGCCCTTAATGTTCCGGTCGCCGATCCGCTGCACAAGGCAACGATTATTCCCCGTGGCCGTGCGCTCGGCATGGTCATGCAGTTGCCGGAAGGCGACCGCTATTCCATGAGCTACAAGTGGATGGTGTCGCGTCTCGTCATCATGATGGGCGGCCGTGTTGCCGAGGAATTGACCTTCGGCAAGGAGAACATCACGTCGGGCGCGTCTTCCGATATCGAGCAGGCGACCAAGCTTGCTCGCGCCATGGTAACGCAGTGGGGCTTCTCCGATATCCTTGGTCAGGTTGCCTACGGCGAAAACCAGCAGGAAGTCTTCCTCGGTCACTCTGTCTCGCAGTCGAAGAATGTTTCGGAAGCAACGGCTCAGAAGATCGATACGGAAGTCCGTCGTCTGATCGAGGAAGCCTATACCGAAGCGCGCCGTATTTTGACGGAGAAGCACGACGACTTCGTCACGCTGGCTGAGGGCCTGCTCGAATACGAAACGCTCTCCGGCGAAGAGATCAAGGCGCTCATTCGTGGCGAGAAGCCTGCCCGTGACATGGGTGACGACAGCCCGAATGCACGCGGTTCCGCTGTGCCGAAGACGGGTTCCAAGAAGGACGAGCCGAAGGGCGGCGAGCCTGAAAGCGGTCTTGAGCCACAGCCTCACTGAGGCTTGAAGGTCGGCCAAAAATTGGGGGCTGCCCGAAAGGGCGGCCCCTTCTTGCAATCAAAGTAAACCTCCACCTACGGTGGAGGACTGGACGAGTTCTACATCGTAGTGGAGAGAC
>NZ_STGA01000043.1 GCF_005222835.1 Rhizobium sp. FKY42
TTTTCATGACCGACGCGTTCTCCTCTGCCTCCTCTGCGGAATTCATCCAGGCGAGCCGTGTATTGCGGATTGTCTCGCCGCTGGGCGAGGATCAGTTGCTGCCGGAGCGGGTGGTGATTGAAGAAGGTGTCAACCGCCTGCTCGAGATCAGGGTTTCGGCGCGCTCCAAGAAGCCGCAGGTCAAGCCGGAGGAACTGATCGGCAAGCTCATGGACGTGTCGCTGGAGATATCCCAGGGCAATAGCGATGCGGCGTCTGCCATTCGCCGTCCGTTCAACGGCTTGGTGACGGAGCTGAATGAGGGGCCGCCGATCACCCGCGGCCTTCGCGCCTATTCCATGGTGCTACGACCGCAGATGTGGCTGTTGTCGCGCCGCTCCGATTGCCGCATCTGGATGGACAAGACATCGCTCAACGTGCTCGAGACCCTGTTTTCCGAGCATGGCATCCCCGCCCCTGATACATCCGGTGTTATCTCGCCACCACCGTCACAACACTACAGCGTCCAGTTCAACGAGACGGATCTTGCCTATCTCACCAGGCGGCTGGAAGAGGACGGGCTGTTCTACTGGTTCTCCCATGAGGATGGCCGCCACAAGCTGCATGTGGCGGATGGTGCCTCCGGCTGGCTTGGCCCCTCACCGTCTGCACAGGGCGAAGGACGGGTGCGGCTGGCGCAGGGTTCGTCAGACCGCAACCACATCCACGAATGGCAGCGTCATTTCGCTTACGTGCCCGGCAAGCGCTCCGGCGGCGACTGGAACTTCGAGACGCCGTCCATGGTGCCGCGGGCAGAGACGCCCTC
>NZ_STGA01000044.1:0-243479 GCF_005222835.1 Rhizobium sp. FKY42
GGTTCACATGGCTCAATTCTCAATGGAAATTATGCGCCTAACCGGCTCAGTTTCGCGCGGAAACCAACAGTTTCAGTCAAAAAGCTGGAAATGCCGCTTGAGTAGTTTGCGTTCTCTTTCGTCTTTTCAAAAAAATGTCTTAGAGCATCCATCCGGTCAGCCTTAGCCGATGTCCGTTGGTTGTAAATGTACTGCGCCAACCTCTCCCGCGCTAAAAAAAGCCGATCAAAGTTGGCCCATCTGTAAATTAGGTAATAGCAGCTCGAGTCGTATTTTAACTCAAGGGATCCTCGATATTGCGTGTACTCAATCTCGTAGTTGGTCAGATCATTGTTTGGAATCATTACTATCGAGCGTTGTTCGGAACCAATCGAGAGAGCTTCTCCCTCAACGCCCGCTGGAACAACCCTCTTAACAAATACAATGTTTGAAGGTCCGTTCCTGAGCAACGCGACTGTGTAGTCTCGCCGCCTTAAAACAGCAGGATCAGATAGGCTTATCTTCGTGGGCACCGGTGTACGCGTGGCCAATGATAACGCTTTACGAATTATAATAGACCTTATCCCCATCGCTTACCCTTCGCGGCACATCGGAGTTCCAATCGACAGCTATCTTCATTACGGTATGCATTGAAACTAGTGGGTCAAGCCAGAGCATTTCTTGGAAGTGGCAACGTTCGCGATAGATAAGCGAGCCGGACTTCGTATGTAAAACAATGGAAGCTGACAGCGAGTGGCGATCAATCGCTCTTATCTTCAAACCTTCTTCAAACCCTCTTTGAAGCCTCTTCAAACCCGCTCCTGCTCCTCCGCCGGAATGAAGCCGTAGACTGCCAGATGGTCTGCGGCTTTGAGCAGTAGCTCCAGTCCCATCGGGCCGAGCGCCCTCCTCCACAGATCGGCCGGTGTTTCGTCCGTTCCGATGAAGCACCAGTCCTGGAAAGCTATCGGCCCGCCATCCATGGCGTCGGTCAGATGATAGACCGTGCCGCCCGTAACACGATCTCCTGCCGCAACAGCATCAGCCACCGCATGCCTGCCGGGATGAAGCGGCAGCAGCGACGGGTGATAGCCAATGCAGTATTTTGCCTGATCCCTTATGTGGGCGGGCACGAAGACGAAGGCGTGGGCGCAGAGGATGAGATCAAACGCCTGCCCTGCCAGCGCATCCAGCCCACAACCGCCGTAACTATAGGCCGGAATATCCGCCGCCATCGCCATCTGCCAGAGCCGGTCCTGCGGGTTCGGCACGGCGACGAATGCGACCTCATAAACAGGCAGCAGCGCCTTGAAGACTTCGGCTGCCAGCCACTTCTGGCCAATAATGCCAATCCTCATGGCGCGTCCTCCGCACCCTCGACATAGCGGAAGCCTTGGATGGCTCGCAGATGCCCGCCATATCCGGTTTTCATGCCGCGCCCGAGCGCGCTCTTCTGCTTGCCTGGACCATAGAGCACGGCAGAGACTTGAGCCCACATCCGATCCCGGCGCAGCGCCGCCGCCAAACCGGGATGTGAGGTATGGAACAGCGTCAGAAGCGGCTTGCCGTACCGGTTGTTTCCCCGTCGCCATTGCGCACAAACCGCATTGAGGAACCGCACACCGACACCCGCACCCTGCCATTCCGGCATCACCACAAGGCGGCAGGCTCTGGCTTCCGCCATTCCCGGCCGCGTGGAGAAAGCCACATGCGCCACCGGCTCGCCCTCCACAAAGCCGACATAGCAGGTGGCCGCAATCATGTGCGGCAGTTTCAGATAGTGATGCGGCTCAAAATGCGGCCACCATCGCCAGTTGGTTTCGCGGATCTCCAGCTGGATCTTGGGTCGTCGCCGAAGATACCTCCCGGTAAACGCACCCGTTGCCGTGTCATAGATCCAGTCCGGATCGAGCCAGTCGATGATGTCATAATGGCAGGACAGCAGAACCGCCCTGCCACCCGTTCGCCGCCATGCCTTGCCAAAGGCCAGCGCACCAATGCGGGCGATCTGCCGATCGACCACACTGGTGAACTCATCGATGACGACTTCGGACGGTTGTTCGCAGATGATCCGGGCAAGCTCCGCCCGGAACTTCTCACCATTGGACAGCACATGGAAGGGCCGCAGCCAGGCGGGCACAGAGCCCAGCCCGACTGCCGCCAACGCTGCCGTCACATCATCAAAGGCCCGCTCCGGCGCGATGGCCTCAATGATCGGCTGATCGTCAGGCCAAGCCGCCTGATACCGCCGATCTTGCGAGAACACCCGCGCGCCGAGGCTTGTTTTGCCCGAACCCGACGGCCCGACGATGAGGCCAAGCGTCCAGTCCATGTCTTCAATCGGCAAGTCGGCGCTGATGGTAAACTGGTGCGCTTCCTCGACATTGAAGAGGGATTGAACCCGGCTGCTTCGATAGGTGTCGAACTCCGGGCTGGTGTGGGTGATCTCCAGCCTCATGTTACCACCACCTTGATCCTGGTGGTTCGAATGGCCGTCAGCGCATTGAACAGTGCCTCCTGAGACGCCTGATCCGGGCAGATCAGGATCACCCCATATTGCGACCGATACCTGAAGCCGTTTCGTTTAGGAGCCTTTGCAGGCAAAGGCGGCAGTTCGTCTTTCTCGTCCATAAGAAGCCTCGTCACCCTGTCGCTCGCGGCGATCTGAGACGGGCTCCGCTGGCCTCAAATGGTTGACTGTACCGCATCGGCGGCACTTGATTTCGATGGTGGCGGCAATCGCGCCACGATCCATTTTGAAGAGTAGTGCGCGGCAGCTGCCGCAGCGCATTTCCTGCATTGTTTCAATGTCTCGACTCAGTCACTGATCTCCACCTCGGCTTTGCCGGGGTCGGATGTGACAGTTATCGATCAGATCCCGTCGAGCGAGTCTGTACGCCAATCTTAGTCCCGCTTTCGGAGCCTTGGCTCCGGCATCCGTCAACCGAATCTCTAAGTCTTTGCCGCCAGTTCCGGCGTCATCAGCCAGCCTCCCTGTTCGTCGAATGTGAACTCGTGGGTGATGGTCTGGGCGACGAGATCGCGCCCGCTCCATCCGCCAAACCCGATCAGCTGAACCGGCGCTCCGGCCATGGCCGCAGGATCGCCCTCAATGGTCAGGCTGCCGGTGATCGTGGCGCGTGCCAGTGCGGTGGCTTCAGCCTTGCTCTTCACCTTGGCCTCAGAACCGGATGCTGCCGGAAACAGGAGCCAGTATAACGAAACGACTCCGCCGCAACCACAGTCCTGCCTTTAAGGCGAAAGTCGTGCCGCCGTGATTAAGGGCGAAACTGGTCGAGCTCGCGCAGCAGTTCGACGTGCATCAGAACCAGATCAGAGATCGCCACGTTCAAAGGCCATGATTGTGCAGCTGTTGAAAGCGTCTTCAATCTTCTGAAGCCGGAGCGATTATGTTGCGGTTTTTATCTCCTTTAGAGACTGAGGCGTCCAAATCAATGAGACGCGGTCTGGGTACGGCTGAAAGAAATACCCAGTAGCCGACGACCGAGAACGCCGCGAGCGAACCTAAGGCAATCTGATAGGATTGCGTCACTCCGAACGTCGGTGACATTGCGGAAACGAGCAAACCAAATCCCCACTGCCAGATAAAAACTCCGACAAACAACAACAAATTGAAAAATGCTATTGCACGCCCTGCTTCTGCTGGCTTGGATCGCTGGCCCACCAGTGGATGAGTGACCGATAACGGCCACGCGGCAACGCAATAGAGGGCGAACATGTACCAATCGGCCTTGTCACCCATGATCGTGATAACAATCAAAATCGTGATGCTCGCCGGCGTCCATCTGCGCAACAGGCGCTCTGCGTCCTGGGCAGACGTGTTGAACTTCGGAGAAAGGTAGCCCATGAGTAAAAATGTCACGAGCATGATGATGTTGATGAACAGAAGTTCCAGCGATGCCCCGCGAGCATCTTCCCCCCTCAGCTGCGTCAACCAGGGACCAATCCATAAGGTCTGCACAGCCACAAGGATTGCATAGTTGAAGAACCCAAGGGCACCAATCTTCCAAGTATAGGAAGTGGACATGATATTTTTATAGCCGAGGAAGAAGCTTCGGATACCTGCTGTCCCTTGGGGATTATGCTTCGGTGCCTTAACCGCAACCAGCAGGGCAACCGCCGCGAACAAAAGGCCCAGGGCCACGAACAGAGACGGCCAGCCGAATGAGGTTGCAAGGCTTTCGGATGGTAGCGTGCCGAGTACAAGACCGAGCGCACCCGCCATCAACATCCATGAATTAAGGCGCTGTTGCTGGGCGGCCGCCGTCCAGAGGCGGGCTGCCGTGAGCGGCGCAATAAGACAGGCGCTGACACCGATACCACTGAGCAATCGAGCGCCGAAAAGTCCATTGAATGAACTCGAATTGGCAAACAGGAAGCAGGACAGCGCGGCAACACTCAATGAAACCACGAGAACGAGCCGGACACCGAACCGATCCAGTAGTGCGCCCATAGGCAGCTGCATGATCGCAAAAGACACGAAATAAGATCCGGCAAGCAAACCTAGCTGGGCCGAAGATAAAGAAAACTCCGCCGTCAACATGGCCGCCAGCGCGGCTGTCACCCCCCGTAACTGGGATGACAGCAAATATCCAGCAGCAAAGACCACGAGGACGAAAATACCCAGCTGGCCGTTGGCCCGGTCTTGTTCTTTCAGCTCCATACCGTCAAAGGCTCCTTCTCGCCTCGATAGCCAAGGAAACCAGATATGGTTAGTCGATCCACGCCTTCGCCGGGCAAAACTGCGTGGAGTTTTCGGGCATTGAAGAGGATCAAATCGCCGTTTTCGGGTTTGGCCGAATAATCGCAAGGTCCGAGTTGTTCGAGCGGAATTGCATAATCGCCACCCCGCCGCTCCAGGAACTCGGCATCCGAAATCTCGTCGTTCCACATCCCTATTTCGCCGCCCTTCTCTGGCACATCAATGTAGATGTTGATCGCAAATTGGCTGATCAGGGATTCAGCTTCAGGCGTATTGGGTGCATGTCGTCCGAACATGTCATGATGCGCTTTGAGTGGAATTCCAGGCTTCATGCAGCGCGAAAGTCCTACAAACATTTTTTTCCCGAAGAGCGTTTGAAGCGTGCACCCCTGCGCCCAGGTTTCGTCCATCGCACAACGAAAGGTGTCCATCGGGCAAGGATAAGGCGCACAGGCGGCTCTCAGGAGATTGATGTTATCCATCGCCGTCTCAAAATAGTGGTCGATGATTTCCTGCTTCATGCCGGTCTCGAAATACGACATGCCGATACGGCCGACCTTCGGTGCGTTCAGATAGTCGTTATAGCCCGTGGACTTGAGCCCCTTGGTGATCTGCTTGCAGGCATCGCGCGAAATGAAATCAGGAATCCGGAGAACCTGAATTTCATTCCGGATCAATGCCCCCACGTCTTCAGCGGTCAGCCTGGAAGAGACACGGACCGGGTCTGTTGCGGATGCGGGAGCAGTCTTTTGAATAGCCACGTTCATGGGTTCAGCTCCAATATGTGAGCGGGCATTCTTCCCCGCGATATCCGATGAAGAATGAGACCGCCATACGCGACGATCCGCGCGGAGATGCGACGGCGTGGATCTTGCGGGAGTCGAAAATCAAAAGATCGCCCCGACCCGGCTTGATGACCACATCGGGCGGCGGAAGGTCTTCTATGGCAATGCCATATTTGCCTTTGCGACGTTCATTGAACTCTTCAGTGGTCATGTTTTTGTGCCACATCAGGAGTTCACCCCCGATGTCTGGCACCTGGAAGTAGATGTTTGCGGCAAATTGCGCAGTGAGCGACTCTGCTTCCTCAATGCCGGGAGCATCTTCAGAAAAAATGTCATGATGCGCGAGGAAGGTCGTATTGGGTTCGACCATGCGCGAAAGGCCTACGAACATTTTCCGCCCAAATATCGTTTGGAGATTAGCACCTGCGGGCCAGATTTCGTCCAGCAGCGCGCGCAGCGTGTCCAGCGGAGAGCCGAACGGTTCACAGGCCTTGCGAAAATCGTTTTGGTGGACACTGGCGACAGTGAAGTATTTGTCAATGAGTTCTGGTTTCATTTCGGTTTCGTAGAAGGCCATGCCGATTTTACGAACTTCCGAAACGTTTATATAAGGCTGAAAGCCAAGGCTCGTCTGCCCCTTGCTGATAAGGTCACAAGAAGGGCCGTTGGCAAACCCCTTCACCTTGACGACGCGCACTTCACCCCTGGCCAGCGCTGTAATATGATCCTTGTTAAGGCTATATTTGGTAGTCTCAATTACATAATCTCTATTGTCTGTTTCTTGGAAATCATGACAGTTTTCTTTTTTCACTGCCTGCAAATTATTCATATCCTCTCCTGATAAAATATTTTTATTATAATAAAAATTTTTGATAACAATATTATAGGACGCTCACGGTAAACCCCCGGAGGTTTCCGTCTTCGATGTTCCGACTTTTTCCTTTTATTGATGAGCGCAACTCTTAGTGTAAATAGAAACTCTTGAAAATCGCTCCGGAGGCAACTCTGTTTGGCGTCTGCGTCACGAATGTAGAAAGCAAAGATGCTTACATTAGAAATGCGTCTCTTTATTCGCCTTTCCGAACTAGGAACTTTCGCAGCCGTTTCCGACGAAGAAGGCATTAGTCCCTCTGCTGTGTCCCGAGTAATGACGCGGCTTGAAAATCGGCTGGGCGTAAAGCTGGTTCACCGCTCCACGCGAAGACTGGTGTTCACGCCAGAAGGCCATGTTCTTTTAGGCTACGCTCGTCAGATGACTATTTTGGCTGACGCAGCGGCAGCGGACATCTATCAAAAGGCCGGGCAGGTCAAAGGCCACCTGCGGGTGAACTGCGGAACCGCTTTTGCGCACTACAAACTGGCCCCCATACTCCCCGAATTTCTATCGCGATTTCCGGATTTGACGATTGATGTGGCCGTTTCGGACCAGCGGATCGACCCGATGGAAGAGCAAATCGACGTCACAATTCGGGTCGGTTCCTTACAAGATAGCGATCTGGTTGTTGCGCGCCTGGGAACCGTGAAAAGGATCATCGCCGCAAGCCCGGCCTACCTTGAACGTAGAGGCGTCCCGAAAACTCCAGCCGCTCTGAAGAACCATAATTGCCTGCTGCTTACAGGATTTGCAGGGCAAGCATTGTGGCCGATGATCAGCGACGGGGTCGTAGAAAAAGTGGCCGTTAGCGGATCGGTTTCATCGGATAGCGCAGACACATTGCTCAAAATGGCGATAGCTGGTGTTGGAATAATCAGGTTGGGAGATTTTCTAGGCGAGCCCGCTCTGGCTGACGGTCGCTTGATCAAGCTTCTGGAGGGGCAACACGATCCGGACCCAAAACCCCTTTCCGCACTCATGTTGCCAGGACGCCAAAACATTCCGCGAGTGCGGGCCTTCGTCGATTTCCTGAAGAAACATGTTTAGGCGCTTTTTTTTGAGATATTGATTGAACTAAGCAGATACAAATATTGCGACTACATCGAAATAATTTCCGATCTCCCCTTCATAGACTTCCTTTATATTGTTGTACTTGTCCCAACAGACCGGCTTCTGATCCACCTTCTCGCGACAAGCACAATGCCGTCGACATAGGGCCGAAACCCTCGCTATCGACGGCAAGAACAGATCAAAACAAGCCCGTTGTTCAGCGGCTCACGACCGGGCAACCACGCTCGTTGGCGAAGATGATGCGGTTTGGTCCGCCGCGATCATAGCCGTTGACGACAACGACACGACGATTGACATCAACCACATGCGCGCGGCGAAGGCCCATGCGGGATGCCTTTTCCTCAGCCATCCAGGAAGCACAGCCCCGGTCGCGATCACGGTCGCGGCCCCAGTCACGGCCACGATCACGACCCCAATCACGATCCGGGCCACGGTCCCAGCGCGGTCCTTCATCACGACGACCATCGAAGAACTGAACCTGAATGCGCAGCTCGTCAGAAGCTGAAGCACTGGCAAACGGCGCCAGAGCAGCCGTGGTGACAACGGCTACAGCAAGAACGGTCTTGGTGATGATCTCTTTCATGAGCGGGCTCTCCGGCTATTCCTTGGCCTCTTCGGCGATGATGGAGAAATAGCACCAAACTTCTGAACAGGTTCCGAATTTCGCGTTCAGAAAACATTCATCTGCTCACGAAGACAAATGCAAGACAACCTCACGCTGATGCGGTCTGTCACGATGTTCGAAAAGATATATGCCCTGCCATGTACCAAGCGCCAGACGACCGGCCATGACGGGAATTCCAATCGAAACCTGTGTCAGCGCCGATTTTACATGAGCAGGCATATCGTCCGGCCCCTCTGTCGTATGGATCATCCACCGCATTGAGGCATCGTCGCTGGGTGGAACCAGCCGCTGAAAGAAATGCTTCAAATCGGTCTGGACGTCAGGATCGGCATTCTCCTGAATGATCAGCGAGCAGGACGTATGCCGGACAAAGACCGTCAACAGGCCTTCCAGGATGCCGGACTGCCGCACAAAAGCGCTCGCTTTCTCGGTAAACTCGTAAAGCCCCTGGCCCCGCGTGGGGATCCTCAGCGTCGTCTGCGGCATGCCTGCCCCTTTCTTAATGAACCGGAAATCGGCGCGCCGCCCATTGGCTGCGAGGCACCTTGTCTCCCACGGCGAACTGGAAGCTCGTCACCCGCGTGGCGTCGCCATCCACCTCGCATCGATAGTGAATATCGTACCAGACGCCGGACGCACGAAAGGCTGCGAGATCGACCTGCATGACATTGCCTGTTTGCAGGCGGATATTCGGCAGATATTCCGGGTCGAACCTCTCTTTGCTGTGTTTCAACTGCTCACGCAATTCCGTTGCGCACAACTGCGATGCCCGCTGCTCACGCGGAACACCAGCCATTGCCATCATCGCTACCATTTCGCCGCTGGCGGAGGCGGAGTAGAGTTTCTTGGCCTCTCGCAGGGCAGTCTTGGTCTGGGCTGGCGGTGGCTTGCGTTCAGCATCGGCGGGCTTCTCCGGCTTTGCCTGCGGCAGGGGAACAACAGAGGCAAGAGCCTCACCCTGCCCCGCATTGGCCGGCGTGTCGACTTCCGGCAAAGCGATGTCCGGCTGTGCTGCAACAGGCTTTTCAACCTGATCGGCTGTCTTGGCGTCCGCGGGCGGCGGAGGTTCCTGCGACGCTTCGACGGGCTTGGCTTCAGCCTGTGCTTCGTGCGCCACAGGCGGCGCAGGCTCTGCCTTGGCTGCCTCGGCACCATCGCCATCAAGTGCCTTCTCCGGACCACTATCCTTTTCACCGAATTGGAATGCAGGTCGAAGCACCGGTGTCTGCATCGTAGTCACGGGCTTTTCCGGGTCTGGTTTTTCCTGCGGCGGCGGCGGCGGAGGCGGTGATGGAGGTTCTTTGGCCTTTGGTGCGGGAGGTTGCTCAGGCGACTTTTCCGGCTCAGGTTCTGGCGGCGGAACGATCTCGACTGAAACCGTCTCTTCCGTCGGCTGCGGCGGATCGGAATGAGGCAGACCGATCAGAATCACGCCAAGAACCACCACATGAATGACAACAGACGCCACGGTTCCCAGCGGGTAACCGGGCTTTGGAGCGGCCTCATTCATTGGCGACTGATGGTCAGGTTCATCCTGCATGCATCCACATGTAGGCGGATAGGCGCAGACAATCGAGAGCCTTGCGCATCAAAAGCAAGTGCACCAACAAAAAACCCGGCGGAAGGTCAATTCCGCCGGGTCGTAATCTTTCAGACAGGATCGGTTTAGCTATCCAGGAAGCTGCGCAGCTTGCGCGAGCGGCTTGGGTGCTTCAGCTTGCGAAGGGCCTTCGCTTCGATCTGGCGGATACGCTCGCGGGTAACCGAGAACTGCTGTCCGACTTCTTCCAGCGTGTGGTCCGTGTTCATGCCGATACCAAAGCGCATGCGCAGAACACGCTCCTCACGCGGCGTCAGCGACGCCAGAACGCGTGTCGTGGTTTCGCGCAGGTTTGCCTGAATGGCAGCATCGATCGGCAGAAGTGCATTCTTGTCCTCGATGAAGTCTCCGAGGTGGCTATCTTCTTCGTCGCCCACGGGGGTTTCGAGAGAGATCGGCTCCTTGGCGATCTTCAGAACCTTGCGCACCTTCTCCAGCGGCATGGCCAGCTTTTCGGCCAGTTCTTCCGGGGTCGGCTCGCGACCGATTTCGTGCAGCATCTGGCGCGAGGTACGAACGATCTTGTTGATCGTTTCGATCATGTGCACCGGAATACGGATCGTGCGTGCCTGGTCAGCGATCGAACGCGTAATGGCCTGACGAATCCACCATGTCGCATAAGTGGAGAACTTGTAGCCACGACGATATTCGAACTTGTCGACCGCCTTCATCAAGCCGATATTGCCTTCCTGAATAAGATCCAGGAACTGCAAGCCACGGTTTGTGTATTTCTTGGCGATGGAGATGACGAGACGCAGGTTTGCCTCGACCATTTCCTTCTTGGCAATGCGCGCCTCGCGCTCGCCCTTCTGCACCATATGCACGATACGGCGGAATTCCGTGACCGAAATACCGGTTTCCGTCGCCAGATTCTGGATTTCCTGACGGATGTCGCGGATCGTCTGGTTTTCCGACTTGGCGAATTCCTTCCAGCCGCGCGCAGCGAGGTTGGCGATGGACTTCATCCAGTGCGGATCGAGTTCGGCACCCTGATACTGCTCCAGGAAGCTCTCGCGCTTCACGCCATAGGACTCGGCAAGACGCAGCAGGCGACCTTCGTTCTGCACGAGGCGCTTGTTGATGTCATAGAGCTGCTCGACAAGGCTGTCGATACGATTCTGGTTGAGCGACAGCGACTTGACCGCCGTGATCAGCTGATCCTTCAGTTCCTTGTAGCGACGCTCCTGACCGGAAGAAAGCGTACCCGTGCAGGACAGGCGGGCTTCCACCTGCTGGTCCTGCAGCTTGCGCAGCTTCTTGTAGGTATCGGCAATCAGATCGAGCGTTTCCATGACCTGCGGGCGAAGTTCCGCTTCCATGGCAGCAAGGGAAAGGCTCGATTCATCATCGTCCTCTTCCTCTTCTTCCGGCATGGGCATGTCGCCGCCGACATTGGTGATATCGTCGTCATTGGCCGGAGAACGCGACCGGCGCGTCTTTTCCTTTTCCTCGGCAGCCTTACGGTCGGCCTCGATCTTTTCCGGGCTCTGGAACTGCGGCGCAGCCTTGGCTTCCGGACCAGAATAGGTGGTTTCCAGATCGATGATTTCGCGAAGCAGCGTCGTGCCTTCGTTCAGCTCGTCACGCCAGATGATCAGAGCCTGGAAGGTCAGCGGGCTTTCGCACAGACCCGCGATCATGGTTTCGCGGCCAGCCTCGATGCGCTTGGCGATGGCAATTTCGCCCTCGCGCGACAGAAGCTCGACAGACCCCATTTCACGCAGATACATGCGCACCGGATCGTCGGTACGGTCTGTCGGCTCGCGCTTCTTGGTTGCGGCAACAGCTGTGCCGGTCGTGGTGGTCAGTTCGCCACCTTCGCTTTCGGCCTCGTCGTCGCTGCTGTCTTCCTCGGCTTCCTTTTCCTCGGCGTCATCGTCTTCCACAACGTTGATGCCCATGTCGGACAGCATCGCCATCGTGTCTTCGATCTGCTCGGAGGTCACTTCTTCCGAAGGAAGCACCGCGTTCAGCTCGTCCATGGTCACATAGCCGCGCTTCTTCGCGAGCTTGATCATTTTCTTGACCGCGTCATCCGAAAGGTCGAGAAGCGGACCGTCGCTTGCGCCGTCGCGTTCGTTTTCAGCTTCTTCGTTTTCTTTGACTTTTGTTGCCATGTATTTCGTCTTTCCTTGGACGTCATTCGCAGCGCTTCGGCTAAGCCGCCACAACACAGTTAAAACAGCGTCGCGAATCGCACCAGAACACGTACCGGGTGGACAATTAATTCCCGATTAACCAAGGCGGAATTGAGCCACAAAACAAAAGCTGGTTATCGCGAAGGCGAAGGACCATGCTCGTATGTCGGTGTGCTTCACTCCGCCTATGAATGTCTAGGACGGTGATTCCCACAAATTTCCCTCCCGTCAAGCCTTTATCGGGCCAACACAGTGATTAAAGTGGAAAAATGCCTAACCACCGTGCTTCCTCACACCACATCACGGTTGTCGCTTAAATGGTGATCATTTTGCGTATGGCAAGATGCCCGAACGTACCAAGAACCGATCAGGCCTCAATTTCCATGGCTGACCGCCGCACCTTTCACGCGGCCTGACATGACACCGAACCCGTCGATAATAGCTTCCTGGTTTTCCATGCGGGTGATTTCCAGCTGAACTTCTGAAAGCGCACGTAACAAAGGCTCGATATTGTCTTCATCGCCGGCTTCCGTTGCGATCGCAATTTCGCGCTCAAGCCCCATTTTTTCGAAACGCAGAGCCTTGGTCCGTTTGTGCAGCGAAAGCGCCTGCCGATATCCCTCGCGTGCGTCTTCAATGGCGGCCTGTTCGGTTGCAATCCAGAGGCGCGCGTTACGAACCTGCTGATCCAGCGCCGCCACCAGTTGCTCGAAACCCTGGGCGCTCAGTTTTTCCAAAAGATAGTCCCGCGATAGATGCGGACCAGCCGTAGCTGCAACCGGCAGCATGGCGGACCAGAAGCGCTGGAGATCGCGATTCTCAAAATCGATGGCAGCGATCTCATCATATTCCTCCAGCAGCAATTGCGGGTGGTTGACGATGGTGATTGCCAGAACCACCTCGCGCAGAGCCGGAAGCTCCCGATATCCACGAACGACACCCGTCCGGGCCAAACGATCCGATACGCTCATGCCGCGGCTCGAGCCTGCCGCCTGCCCCTTGTTGCCGAAGCCACCGCCAGCACCACTCCCTGGCCGTCGGCCCTGCCCTCGCTGCGGCTGCCCGCCGAAGGCCTGTCCTCCAAACCCTTGCCCACCACCATATTGGGGGCGAAAAAGCGCGTTCAGCCGCTCGCGAACATCCTGCTGGTAAAGACGGCGCACGCTTTCGTCCGCAATCACCGAGACGATCTGCTTCAGGCGTGCCTCGAGCTCGGCCTTCTTCTCCGGCGTCTCGAAACCGCCACCCGCTGTCTCGCGCGACCAGATCATCTCGGAAAGCGGCTGGGCCTGTGCCATGACACGGTCGAACGGCTCCCGCCCCTCATGCCGCACGAGATCATCGGGATCCTTGCCATCGGGCAGAAGCGCAAAACGAACCGAGCGGCCGGGTTTCAAGTGCGGAAGCGCCAGATCGGCGGCACGATGGGCAGCACGAATACCGGCACCGTCGCCATCGAAGCAGAGAACAGGCTCCGATGTCATGCGCCAAAGCAGCTCGAGCTGGTTCTCCGTCAGCGCAGTGCCAAGAGGTGCCACGGCATTTTCAACACCCGCCTGATGCAGCGCAATGACATCCATATAGCCTTCGACGGCAATGATCGTGCCCTGCTCCGCCTGCCCTCGGGCGCCGATCTGCGCTGCCCTGCGGGCCCGCGTAAAGTTGTAGAGAACATTGCCCTTGTGGAAGAGCTCGGTCTCGTTGGAGTTCAGATATTTCGCAGGCGCATCCGGCGACATGGCGCGTCCGCCAAACGCTATCACCTTCTCGCGCGACGAGAGAATGGGAAACATGATGCGGTCACGAAACCGGTCGTAGGAAACGGCGATACCCTCGCCATGCACCACCAGGCCACAGGCTTCGATCTGATCCCTCGGAATGCCTTTGCTCGCCAGATGCTCCTTCAGCGCGTTGCGGCTGTCGGGAGCATAGCCGAGGCGGAACGTATCGATGGTCTTCGCACTCAGGCCACGGTCGCGCAGATAGGCCCGAGCCTTGGCTCCGACAGCGCTCTGAAGCTGATCCTGGAAAAAGCGGGTCGCCATTTCCATGACATCGATGAGGGTGGCGCGTTCCTTTTCGCGCTTTTCCGCTTGCACATCCGGCTGCGGCATTGCGATGCCCGCGAGATCGGCGATGGTCTGGACCGATTCGACGAAGCTCATGCCCTCGATTTCCTGCAGAAAGCGGAAATGGTCGCCGGAGACACCGCAACCGAAACAATGATAGCGTCCCTTGCGATCCTCGCAGTGGAAGCTCGGGCTCTTTTCACCATGAAATGGGCAGCACGCCCAGAAATCACCGCGAGAGACATTCGTCTTCTTGCGATCCCATGTGACGCGGCGCGCAATCACCGTCGAGATCGGCACCCGGTCGCGTATCTCGTCTAGGAAAGTGTTGGAAAAGCGCATCGGACCCTCAAGATTATCCATCCATGTAGTACGTGCCGGGGCAATGCGCCATCATCATCGACGGCAGCCCCCACTATCCACAGCTCCAAACGAGATAACCTCTCACTTCTTACCCGGCTTGTGACAAAACTAAGGCACATGCTGCAGAGCAAAAATTATAATTTTGTAATTTGATTGTTGGCGGCTGCAGGCGTTTTCTACAAGTGCCTTCTCGACGTCCCACTCTCCATCGGGAAGGCTGACAGAAAAGGCGCAGATGCAGCCCCCCCCCCGCTCGCGCCTTTAGCAACCGCTCTTCCCTGGGGCGCGTTGCGAATGTCCAGGCGTAGAGAGGCAGGGCCATCCCTAAGCCCTGCCTCGCTTGCCTTTATGGAACGACCTCCAAACGAAAAGGCTGGATCCTTGTCCCCGGATCCAGCCTTTTCGTGTTTCTGAACGTAGAAAGTGCTTACTTCAAAAGCTCTTTGACCAGCCCCGATGCCTTTGCAAAATCCATCTGGCCGGCATAGCGCTCCTTCAGGACACCGATGACCTTGCCCATGTCGCGCAGACCCTGAGCCCCAATTTCTGCAATCACCGCCTCGCAGGCAGCGCGCACGGCCTCGTCAGACATCTGTGCTGGCATGAAGGAACGAATGATTTCGATTTCCTCCCGCTCTTGCGCAGCAAGTTCCGCGCGACCGCCCTCGTCATAGATCTTGGCCGATTCCTCGCGCTGCTTGATCATCTTCTGCAGGATCTGCAGGATCTCATCGTCGGTTACCGGATCCTTGCCTACGCCACGATGGGCGATGTCGCGATCCTTGACCGCGGTCTGGATCAGGCGGACGGTGGAAAGGCGGCGACTATCCTTGGCCTTCAAGGCTTCCTTCATCGCATTGGAAAGTGTGTCGCGCATCATCTTCTTCTTATCTCCTTATAAAGGCGTCCGCGCATTTCGTTTCGCTGAAGCAAGACGCCTTTGGTGGGCGATCTCTTAAACCACCCGGCGATGCGGATCAATTCGGAGGTTGGAATACTTGCGTCTACCCTGTTCAAATGACAGATTACCTGGAGAACTCGGATTGACCATCGCAAACACTTTCACTATTTTCCCGCACCTGCACGAGAATTGTATCCAAAGCCAGGCGCGACCTTCCGCGCGCCATTTTTCGCGACCATAGATGGCCCTATGGCTCTGCCGCTTGAAGTGGCCGGGCAACGGGCGGAGACAAACTGTTATGACCAATACTGCACCCTGGACCTCTCGCAAGCCAACGGCTGTCCTTGTTCTCGCGGATGGCACGGTGATTGAGGGCGTCGGGATTGGCGCCACAGGCAAGGTGACGGCAGAAGTCTGCTTCAACACTGCGCTGACCGGCTATCAGGAAATCCTGACGGACCCCTCCTATCTCGGACAGATCGTTACCTTCACCTTCCCGCATATCGGCAATATCGGCACCAATGATGAAGATGTGGAAGACCTGACGCCCGCAGCACGCCGCGGCGCGGTCGGCACCATCTTCAAGGCGGATATCACCGAGCCATCGAACTATCGTACGGCGAAGCACCTGAACGACTGGCTGGCAAGCCGCGGCATCATCGGCCTTTCTGGTATCGATACACGCGCGCTGACCGCCTGGATCCGCGAGCATGGCGCTCCGAACGCAGTCATCGCCCACGATCCGAACGGCGTGTTCGACATCGAGGCGCTGAAGGCGGAAGCCCGCGCGTGGAGCGGTCTGGTGGATCTCGACCTCGCCAAGGAAGCGACCTCCGGTCAGTCTTCGCAGTGGACCGAAAAGCCATGGGTCTGGAATGAAGGTTATGACGAGCTGAAGGCCGAGGACGCCAAGTATCACATCGTCTGTGTGGACTACGGCGTGAAGCGCAACATTCTGCGCCTCTTCACGGGTCTTGATTGCAAGGTCACCGTTGTTCCTGCAAACACGACTGCAGAAGATATCATGGCGCTGAACCCGGATGGCGTGTTCCTGTCCAACGGTCCTGGCGATCCGGCAGCAACTGGCAAGTATGCGGTGCCGGTCATCCAGCAGATCATCAAGACGGAAACGCCGACATTCGGCATATGCCTCGGCCACCAGATGCTGGGTCTGGCACTCGGTGCCAAGACCGAGAAGATGCATCAGGGCCACCATGGTGCAAACCATCCGGTCAAGGATCATACCACCGGCAAGGTCGAGATCGTTTCCATGAACCACGGCTTCGCGATCGACTCGAAGTCGCTGCCGGAAGGTGTGGAAGAGACTCACATTTCTCTGTTCGACGGAAGCAACTGCGGCCTGCGTCTCGCAGGCAAGCCTGTCTTCTCGGTCCAGCATCACCCGGAAGCTTCGCCCGGCCCGCAGGACAGCCACTACCTGTTCCGCCGCTTCATCAACCTTGTGCGCGAGCGCAAGGGTGAGGCGGCACTGGCCGAACGGTAGAATTCATATTCATGAACCAAGATGGCCCGGTTGTTCTTCCGGGCCATTTGCATTCGAACTACCGGAAAATCATCCCCAGCGCCTGACCAGAATGCGGAAGCGCACGCACAGCATCACGGCTGCTGCCGTTAGGCCCGTCACAAACCCGATCCAGACGCCCGGCCCGCGCCATTCCAGAGGAAAGGCAAAGACCCAGGCAAATACGAAACCGATGGGCCAGTAGGCGATCAGGGCGAGCACCATCGGCACCTGCGTATCTTTCAAGCCGCGCAGAAGCCCTGCAGCAACCGCCTGAAGGCCGTCGAATAACTGAAATGCGCCTGCCAGCATGATCAGCGGCACCGCAAGCTCCAGAACACGCTGGGCATCAGGCAGGCTGGTATCGAGGAATAGCCTCCCAAGCGAAGCCGGCGTGACTGCGAAAACGGTACTTCCAATCGCAGAGAAGCCTAGGCCCACCACCAGCACAGTCACCGCCGCGCGCTTGACGCCGAGATGGTCGCCGCGACCATAGGCAAGGCCGACGCGCACAGTGGCAACCTGCGCCAGGCCAAGCGGCACCATGAAGGCAATAGATGCCAGTTGCAGGGCGATGCCGTGCGCCGCCAGTTCCAGCTTTCCAAGCATGCCCATCAGCAGTGACGCTGCCGTAAACAGGCCCGCCTCGGCAAGAATGGTAAAGCCGATCGGCAAACCCACCGAAAAGATCTCTCGAAAGGCGCTCCAGTCCGGACGCCAGAAACGCACGAAAATCTCGTAGGCGCGCATTTCCTTGCGGCTCTGGATATAGATCACCAGCAGCGCAAACCCCAGAAGGTTGGCGCTCAGCGAGGCGATCGCGGCACCGTTGAGCCCGAGTTTCGGCATGCCGAGATTGCCGAAGATAAGGCCGTAATCGACCACGGCATTGAAGGCGAACATGCCAAGCGTGACGTAAAGCACGATACCCGCCCGCTGCAAGGCACTGGCAAAGGAGCGCAGCACCATCACCAGCAGCGCCGGAAACATGCCCCATTGCAGGATGCGAAGATAGGATTGTGCAAGTTCAGCAACGTCAGGCGCCTGCCCCAGAGTCAGCAGAATCGCCTTGGAGAAGAACAGGATCGGTGCGGTGACGATGCCGTAGGCGATCACCACCCACATTCCCATCCGCACCGAACGGCGTGCCAGTTTCTGGTCCCCTCGCCCGACAGCCTGCGCCACGAGCGGAATCACAGCATTTGAAAAACCGCTGCCGAAAATGAAGACGACGAAGAACATCTGGCTTGCAAGCACCACAGCCGCCAGTTCGGTCGTTCCCAGCCAGCCAACCATTACCACGTCCGTCGTATTGATCGCCATCTGCGCCAATTGCGCGCCGACAAACGGAACGCCAAGCCCGATTGTCGACTTCACATGGGAGCCCCACGAATTATCAGACATCGATGAGGGCTGCGCTGACGCAAGAACGGTGGACATGACCATGCTCCGGAAACGAAAAAAGGCCGCTGCACGGAAATTGGGCAGTCGGCCTTAGCATGGACTTAGATCACGTCCTCCAGAGTAGCAACCCTTTTGCCTAATAAAGTAGAAACTTTGAATAAGGCCATCAGTTTGCGTGATGGTTCGCTCGAACCGAGCCTCCATTCGAGAACGGTCTAATTTTCCGGTTCTGTTGAAGATAGAAAACCAGCAAGGCAACAGCGGAAATCACAATCAGCATGGCCAGTTGCAGGGTCGAAGTGTCCTTGATGACAACAGCATGCATCAGTCTATGAGGAACAAGCGTGAACCCGCCGGCCACGACGATGCCCCAGAAATAGAGCTGACGAACGGTCGCGGTATGCGCGCGGATGTTTCCCGCACGCGCAGTACGGTAAACGCGCCAGCTGCTGAAAATCACCATGACCGACAACAGATGGATTGGAGAAAAGCCCCAGATCATATCAAGGCTATGGATGAAGAAACTGGAGCCCGCCGTAACGAGCATCAGGATCAGCCAGATCTTGCCGAACAGCCTGTGAAGCGGTGTTCCTCGTCCTTTCCAGATGAGAAGGAAAGCGCCGAGAACTGCGGCCGGCAAAACAGCTGCCACGTGGATTTGGACGGCGAGAGGCGCTTCAAGAAGAGGGGCAAGCATCATGACGGCTGTTCTCCGGTTGAATTTGTCCCCGAGATTGGCGAAAACCTGGGTTCGGCCAACCGGATTGGCGTCAATGTGAGGGTAAAGTTCGTGAGAAGCGTCTATTTACAATCCACGCTTCGCGAATTGCAGCGCTTTTTCGGATCGCCACGCTTCTGGGCGACAATCGTGATTGTCAGTATCGTGTTCACGGTTGTCGGACCGTTCGGCACCGGCGCATCGATGCCCGTCCTCCGCCGCCTGGCATTTTGGCTTTTCCTGCAGGTGACGGCCTTTTCCATCGCAAGCTTCGTCATCGTGCTGGCCCTCGCGATCTTGGGTCGTAGCGGCAGACACCGGCTAACCATCATGATGATCGGCGCGATCATTGCAGCCTTGCCTATCGGCCTTGCGGTGGAAGTGTTGCAAGCCGGGTTTACGGGTCAGCCCATATCTGTCCGGAGCGCGATGGAGCAGATCACGGTTTCGCTCTTGCTCAGCCCCCTGCTCTGCGCCCTGACCTATCTGACGATGAGCCCGCCTGCCTCTGAGAGGCAATCCGACGAGCAGATGGATTTGCGGCACGAGAGCAAACCTCCCGCTGTTTCTCAGCCGGAATCGTCATCAGCATCCGGTGCAAAACATCCTGCCGATCCGGCAATCCTGTCGCGGCTGAAACCGCAAAACCGTGGCAGGCTGCTGAGGCTCGCCGTGCAGGATCATTATACGGAAGTGGTAACGTCACGCGGCAAGGAACTGATCCTGTTGCGCTTCAGCGACGCGCTGAACGAAACCACGCCGGTTGCGGGCCAGCGCATTCACCGCTCGCATTGGGTGGCCGACGACCATATCGCCCATCTGAAACGCGAAAACGGTAGGCTGTCGGTCGTGACAAAAAGTGGCGAGGAACTCCCCGTCAGCCGACCCAACGAAGCGGCGATCCGCCTCAAATTTTCTGACCGGCAACCTTCATAGCTGCTGGTAGCTCGGCGTAAAGGTATCGCAGGACTGCATGTTGCCGCTTGCGAAACCCTTGCGGAACCATTTTACGCGCTGCGCCGAGGTTCCATGGTTGAAGCTATCCGGAACCACATAACCCTGCGAGCGGCGCTGCAATGTATCATCACCAATCTTCTGCGCTGCATTCAGGGCTTCTTCAAGATCACCCTTTTCGAGAATACCCTTCTGATCGGTGTACTTGCCCCAGACGCCGGCAAAACAATCTGCCTGAAGTTCGACACGCACAGACATCCTGTTCGCATCCATCTCGCTCATGGACTTGCGCATCTGGTTGAATTTGGGCAACACGCCGATCAGGTTCTGGACGTGGTGACCGACTTCATGAGCGATGACGTAGGCTTCGGCGAAATCGCCAGGAGCGCCAAACTGGTTTGATAACTGTTTGAAGAACGACGTATCGAGGTAGATCTTTCTGTCGCCCGGACAATAAAACGGGCCTGTTGCTGCCGACGCAAGTCCACAGGCAGATTCAACGCGTCCCGGAAAGAGCACAAGCTTCGGCTCGTCATACTGACCGCCACGCTGCTGGAAAATCTGCCTCCAGGTATCTTCGGTTTCCGCCAGGACAGTCGAAATGAATGCTTTCATTTCATCGTTCTGCGAGGTGCGCTGAACCTGCTGCTGGCCGGATGAACCACTGCCAAGATCGATATCGCCTCCGGAAAGAAGCGTGAGCGGATTGATGCCGAGGATGAGGCAGACAATCACGATAAAAATCAGCCCGCCGATCCCGATGCCACCGCCGCGACCCCCGCCGCCGATTGGAATGCGAAAGCCCGGACCGGAACTGAACCCGCCGCCGCCATCCGCGCGGCGATCTTCGATATTGTCCGATTGCCGTCTGCCACGCCATTCCATCGCTGCACCCTCTGCCGCTTTGCCGTATCCCGCGCGCACGATAATGGCGAAGTTAAATCATCGTTCCACATCGCCGCCTGCGATCTTCATCGGGTCGATCAACAGAACCTTATCTGTGTTCTTGCGGCAGGGTAAAGAGGCCCAAAGGCAGCATTTCGGCCTACGCATACTGTCAATATCGATGTTGCACCAACCCGGTTCAGAAAACGGACTCTGATCCCTGCCATTGCTGGCGTTGCGCAACCAAGCCCCGCCAACGGAATTTGAATGCCTGGTGAGCAACGATCACGACCAGAGCAGATACGTAGCCATCCAGCGCATAGTGCCAGCCGAGATAGACGGAGCTTGCCAGTATCAGTGCGCAGTAAGCGAAAGCGATTGTGCCCAGCCGTCGGGAGTAATCCCACAAGTAAAGAGAGTTCATCACGATCAACCCGACATGCACGCTGGGAAAGGCGGAAATGCCACTGCCGAACGCGGCTAAACCGCTTTCGTGCAGGGACCACAGATACTCCTGAAAAAGACGGGCCGATATGGAGGAGGTATCCGTAGCGAGCGCTGCGAGAAGGGTTTCGAAGCACGCATGATCCTGCGTGACGAAACCGTAGAAGGCCGGACCGGCCGAGATCCAGATACCTGCAACAATGTTTCCGAGGAAAATCCAGGTAAAAAAGTAGGAGGCGAAATACCTCACCCGGATACCATCGGCTTTGGGAGATGTCGCAACAAAAAACAATGCGCCAAAGCAGATCGCATACCACACGATGCCGTAGTTGAATTGTACGACAGGCAGGATCTGGCGGGCGTATGGAATTGACCAAAGCAATGACCACGGATGCACGCCCCCGTGAAGCCATCGATCAAGGTCCGCCAATTGACGATCATACAAAAATCCATGCGTCAGGGTTGGCAACAAGGTCTTGATGGAAGTGAACGCTCCGAAGAAAAGCGAAACTGAAAGCAACAGAATCATGCCGGCCAGGAGGCGTCCAATCCGGCGCAAACTGAACACGACCCGATAAGCAAGCCACCGTTTTTGATTATAACGCGTCACAACAAGAATCATGTCACCTGCCAGCACCAGGCAAGGCATGAAAAGAAAGAGAGTGCCCATCCGCTGCTGAACATAAACGAGCAATGACGCTGGGCTCTCGTTCGACAGGGAAAGTGTGATCGCAAGCGAAATCAGGCAATAGATCCATATGGCCACATGGACCGGGGCATCCTTGCGAACGGCGTCCCAGATGACGCTGGCAACTGATTTCGGTAGGAACACCTTGGCGCCTCTGGACTGATGAAGTACCTTTTTCACGAAATTGCCCGCCGACAATGAACTCTGACAGTTTATGAAATCTTGCACTCGCTGGGGATGAAGCAGAATAACAGCCCTCAGCCAGAATTTTGGGGGTTCCTTCCGCGGCAACATTTCCCTATAAGCCGCTTCTAGCCTTAAAAGACCCATCCATTGCGCCCGGCCGGTGTACCCTCACCCTGGCCGGTTTTTCGCGCAAGCTGTTTATGGAATTGAGCCGATGCCGAAGCGCCAAGATATTAAGTCAATCCTCATCATCGGAGCAGGACCGATTGTCATCGGTCAGGCCTGCGAGTTCGACTATTCAGGCACCCAGGCCTGCAAGGCGCTGAAGGAAGAAGGCTACCGGGTCATTCTGGTCAACTCCAACCCGGCAACGATCATGACTGATCCGGGCTTGGCCGACGCGACCTATGTCGAGCCCATTACGCCGGAAGTCGTGGCAAAGATCATCGCCAAGGAGCGTCCGGATGCGCTTCTGCCGACCATGGGCGGGCAGACCGCGCTCAACACCGCTCTCTCCCTGAAGCGCATGGGTGTTCTTGATCGCTACAATGTCGAAATGATCGGCGCAAAGCCGGAAGCGATCGACAAGGCCGAAGACCGCGCTCTCTTCCGTGAGGCCATGGCGAAGATCGGGCTGGAAACACCCCGCTCCATGCTGGCCAACGCGACAGAAATCAAGGACGCCGACCGCAAGAAGCACGAGGCAGAGCGCGCCAAGCTGCGCGAAACACTGTCCGGCGATGCGCTGGACAAGGCTCTGGACGAACTGGAGAACAAATGGAACCTGGGCGAGACAGACCGCAAACAGCGGTACATGGCGCATGCCATGGCAATTGCCGCGCAGGCGCTCGATCACGTTGGTCTGCCGGCCATCATTCGCCCGTCCTTCACACTGGGCGGCACAGGTGGCGGCATTGCCTATAACCGTTCGGAATTCTTCGACATCATCAATGGCGGCCTCGACGCTTCGCCGACCACCGAAGTTCTGATCGAAGAATCGGTTCTCGGCTGGAAAGAGTACGAGATGGAGGTCATCCGCGACCGTGCGGATAACTGCATCATCATCTGCTCCATCGAAAACATCGATCCGATGGGCGTTCACACGGGTGACTCCATCACTGTCGCACCGGCCCTGACGCTGACGGACAAGGAATACCAGATCATGCGCAACGCATCGATCGCGGTATTGCGCGAAATCGGTGTGGAAACCGGCGGATCGAACGTTCAGTTCGCCGTGAACCCGAAGGATGGCCGCCTCGTCGTCATCGAAATGAATCCGCGTGTGTCCCGCTCCTCCGCGCTCGCTTCCAAGGCAACCGGCTTCCCGATTGCCAAGGTCGCGGCCAAGCTCGCCATCGGCTACACGCTGGATGAGTTGGAGAACGATATCACCGGTGGCGCAACGCCCGCCTCTTTCGAACCATCCATCGACTATGTCGTCACCAAGATCCCGCGCTTTGCCTTCGAGAAGTTCCCGGGCGCAGAGCCGACGCTTACCACCGCCATGAAGTCGGTCGGTGAAGTCATGGCCATTGGTCGCACCTTTGCCGAATCGCTCCAGAAAGCTCTGCGTGGCATGGAAACAGGCCTGACGGGTCTGGATGAAATTGAAATTCCGGGTCTCGGCCAGGGTGACGACAAGAACGCCATCCGCGCCGCCATCGGCACTCCCACGCCGGACCGTCTGCGCATGGTGGTGCAGGCGCTTCGCCTCGGCATGTCGGAAGCCGAAGTACACGAAGGCTGCAAGATCGACCCGTGGTTCATTGCTCAGTTCAAGGCCATCGTGGACATGGAAGCGCGCGTGCGCGAACACGGCCTGCCGCAGGACGCAGACAACCTTCGCATGCTGAAAGCCATGGGCTTCTCTGATGCCCGCCTCGCCTCGCTGACGAACGGCAAGCCGAAGGATGTGGCGATGCTGCGCAACAGTCTGAACGTTCGCCCGGTCTTCAAGCGCATCGACACCTGCGCGGCCGAATTCGCTTCGCCGACGGCTTACATGTATTCGACCTATGAGACACCCTTCGTCGGTGCTGCCCGCTCGGAAGCCGAAGTCTCCGACCGTAAGAAGGTCGTCATCCTCGGTGGTGGCCCGAACCGCATCGGCCAGGGCATCGAGTTTGATTATTGCTGCTGCCATGCGGCCTTCGCGCTGAAGGATGCAGGCTTTGAAGCGATCATGATCAACTGCAACCCGGAAACCGTATCCACCGACTACGATACCTCCGACCGTCTCTACTTCGAGCCTCTGACGGCCGAAGACGTGATAGAGATTCTTCGTGCAGAACAGGAAAAGGGCGAAGTTGTTGGCGTCATCGTGCAGTTTGGTGGCCAGACGCCGCTGAAGCTCGCCGAAGCGCTGGAAAAGAACGGTATTCCGATCCTCGGCACGGCACCCGATGCCATCGATCTCGCTGAAGACCGCGATCGCTTCCAGAAACTACTGATGAAGCTCGATCTCGCCCAGCCGAACAACGGCATCGCCTACTCGGTCGAGCAGGCACGTCTGGTGGCGTCCGAAATCGGCTTCCCGCTGGTGGTTCGCCCGTCCTACGTTCTGGGTGGCCGCGCCATGCAGATCATCCACAACGAGACCATGCTCCAGGCCTACCTTCTGGACACGGTGCCGGAACTGGTGCCGGAAGACATCAAGCAGCGCTATCCGAACGACAAGACGGGCCAGATCAACACGCTTCTCGGCAAGAACCCGCTGCTGTTCGACAGCTATCTGACCAACGCCATCGAAGTCGACGTGGATGCGCTGTGCGACGGTGAAAACGTATTCGTCTCCGGCATCATGGAGCATATCGAGGAAGCCGGCATTCACTCCGGCGATAGCGCCTGCTCGCTGCCATCCCGCTCCTTCTCACCGGAATTGCTGGACGAACTGGAGCGCCAGACGACCGCTCTTGCCAAGGCGCTGAATGTCGGCGGTCTGATGAACGTCCAGTACGCGATCAAGGACGGCACGATCTACGTTCTGGAAGTCAACCCGCGCGCCTCGCGCACCGTGCCATTCGTCGCCAAGACCATCGGCGCGCCGATCGCCAAGATCGCCGCCCGCATCATGGCCGGTGAAAAGCTGGATGCCGCTATCGCTGCATATGGCACAAAGCCCGACCCGCGCAACCTTAAGCATATTGCCGTCAAGGAAGCTGTGTTCCCGTTTGCCCGTTTCCCGGGTGTGGATACACTGCTCGGCCCGGAAATGCGTTCGACCGGCGAAGTCATCGGTTTGGACCGCAGCTTCCCGCTCGCCTTCGCCAAGAGCCAGTTGGGTGCGGGCGTGGAACTCCCACGCGAAGGCTCCGTTTTCGTCTCGGTCCGCGATGACGACAAGACCCGCGTCCTGCCGGCCATCAAACTGCTGGTCGAGATCGGCTTCAAGGTTCTGGCAACCGGCGGCACGCAGCGTTTCCTCGCTGAGAACGGCATCGAAGCTGTGAAGGTAAACAAGGTTCTGGAAGGTCGTCCGCATATCGAGGATTCAATCCGCAACCGTCAGGTTCAACTGGTCATCAACACGACCGATAGCAACAAGGCGATCTCGGACTCCAAGTCGCTTCGTCGTGCTGCCCTGATGCAGAAGGTGCCCTACTACACCACCATGGCCGGTGCCATGGCCGCCGCAGAAGCGATCGAAGCCCTGAAGAAGGGCCAGTTGGAAGTCGCACCGCTTCAGAGCTACTTCTGAAACTGATAATAGGAGCCCGGAGAGCTCAGTCATCGCCTCTCCGGGCTCCTTCCTCTTGCGCCAAACCGAACCCGGCAAGCAGCCATCGCGACCCGTCACTCAGGCCGTTCGACGATCGGCATACTGGGCGGTGTCCTTGATATTCCATTCGGACTGGAATGCTGGCCGCGGCTGGTCCTGCAGGTATAGCTCACCATTGATCAGCTTGCGTGTTGGCAAAGCGCGCCGATCAATCGCCCCCTCAAGGGTCATAGCCAGATCTCGTGCGAAAACACGATCGCCGAAATGCCAGGAATGCGTCCAGCTTGATCCATCGCTGACAGCAGGCGGCTTGAGCCCGCTGAAATAATCAGAACAATTGACATTTACAGCCTTGGAAGAAGCGCCCTCAGGTAAACCGACGCGGCCAGTGCGTGGCGCCGTGCCGAGCCGCTTGGCATTCGAGACCGCCAAGGCAGCATCGTATGGCGAGGAATAATTTGTCAGCCTCATGATGCGTCGGAACATCGGATTACTCCAGTCGCTGGTCTCGGTCAGGCTTCTTGCCGAAACATCTGCGCCGATGAAGGCGACCTGGCCGATACGCCAATCGCGCTTGAAGAGTTCGCCATTTTTTTCCGCCTGCACGAAGGCTTCCATGGTGACATAGGCGCCGGCAGAATGCGCCAGAACATGAATGTTCGTTTCGCATTTGGCCTTCTGGCCTTCCGACAATAACCTGATGCCCTTCGTCACAAGCGATAGGGCAACCTCAGCACCATCGGCGCGGTCCTCCCGATAGTTGAGGACCTGATTGGCGCTTGGCCAGTCGAAGGAGATGATTTCCCCGCGCCAACCTTCCGCCCGAAGATTGTTTCGCAGACGTCGCATGCGATTGAGGACTGCCTCGATCGTATTGTTATAGCCGTGGACAAAGATCAGGACATCGCCTTTCGGACTGATCGAGAGCGGGTTCTGATCGCCATCTGCGAGACCCTGCACCTCGCGCATCCACTCCCCCGGCGACCCAATCACATCTTTCGGCCCATACTGGGACTGATCGGAAGGCACTTTGAGATAACGCACCGGTCCCGGCTCGCTGTCAAAAATGCCCCCAGTCAACTTTCGGGCAGTCATCACATAATCATAATGCATTTTAGCCCCCTCAAACATAAGTTGAATTAACAAACTTATAATTGCACAAGGACAAAGACTTGCAAGACCGTGGGCGCAAGCAGTTCATTGCAGGATTTGAAAACAGCTTCGACCTGGCTAGGGACTTTTACTGACGCTCCATCAGCCGCCGGACCGACGCCATGTCAGACTTGAACTTTTCCAGTTCCGCCGCCTTTCTGGCCTCGTCTGGAATTCGCAATAGATAGGATGGATGGACAGTGACAAACAGCGTGCAGCCACTGCTCATGGCGATAGGCTTTCCCCGCACATCCTGAAGCTTTTCCTTGCGATCTGTCAGAGCGTAATAGGCCGTCGCCCCCATGGCCACCACCAGAGACGGCTTGATCAGTTCCACCTCTTTCGTCAGCCACCACCGACAGGCCTGTATTTCCCCTTGGGTCGGCTTCTGGTGAATACGGCGTTTCCCCCGCGGTTCGTATTTGAAGTGCTTCACCGCGTTCGTAACGTAAAGCGCACTGCGATCCAGGCTCACCTCATGGGCAACTGAATCGAAAAGCCTACCCGCCGGACCAACGAATGGACGGCCAGCCAGATCCTCCTGATCCCCGGGCTGTTCACCGACGAACATAACCTTGGCCGATTGCGAGCCTTCACCGAAAACGGTCTGGGTTGCCCGGCAATGCAATTCGCACCGGTTACAGTAACGGGCATCCTGACGCAGAGCTTCCAGTGTCCCCTCAGGAAATGATGGCTCATTTAGTTCGCCAGCAGCCATGCGGTCCTGAAGCCGCTGGTGAAACGCTGGCGGTTGGGAGGCGGCACGTTCGGCCATCTCGCGCACCTTGGCTTCCGCATTGGCAATGAGGTCGGGAATAAGGTCCGCCTCCGGAAGGTTCTTCCAGTATTTTTTCGGCATTTCTGCCGTCATTGCCTTCACCTTCAGCCGCGCAGGATTGAAGATATTGGCATAATAGATGCGCCAGAGCTCATCGGCGTCGTCGCGGATTTCCGGTTTCTCGGAGGGTTCGTCGGAAACTGTCAGTTCATCCCCATCCCAGGCAGCCGACCCCTTGGGCGTTGCGATCACCCAGTCCATGTCGAAAAACCGACGTTTGAAGAACGGTGCCATCCGGGCCACGATGTAATGATCCGGCTCGAACCAGGCAAAGAACGCTCGTCGCCGCTCCATCGGATCGCGAGAAGGAACCTCCTTGAAACGCACGAAGGCCTTCATCTTGTGGCTGTCGCGGCGGACAGATTTCTCCAGCTTCCGCGCAGCGATGACATCCGGGTCTGAAAGGATACCGATCAGATGACGCTCGAATCGAATGCGCCAGAGCACCCGATACAGCAGCGCAAAGCGGTCAGGATCCGAATGACAGATCACCGTCTGCGCCAGATCGAGGAACGCTGGTGGCACGCTGGGCGGACAGGCTGTTGGCGACGGAACGGGCAATTCGCTCTCGCCAAAACCCAGACCGCTCTCGAGGGATGAGCCGCTTTCCCACACCACATCGGCGGGGCTGACATCGCACATCAGAAGAATACGCGCCGCATTGCGCCATTCCGTAAAGTCGCCGCATCCATTGAGACGGATCTTCAGCATCAGAATAATGTCAATTGCTCGGGCTGCGGCGAGAACATCTGTCGCAAATCACTGCGATCGATCATCCGGTGCGGCGTCCAGCCATCTGCTACGATGAAGGGCTGCACCTTCCGCAAGGACACGCCGAGACGACCGAGATCTTCAATCCGAAGCCGACGGAAGCGCCGCGACGACAGGATGGACCTGACCGTCTTGGTACCGAAGCCCGGCACCCGGAGAAGCAGTTCCTTCGCCGCCTTGTTGACATCGACTGGGAAGCGATCCCGATGCGCAAGCGCCCAGGCCAGCTTCGGATCCAGTTCCAGGTCGAGGTTTCCGTCTTCGGTTGCAGATGTGATTTCGCCGATATCGAAGCCGTAGAAACGATAGAGCCAATCCGCCTGATAGAGACGATGCTCCCGCACGAGCGGCGGCTTGATGAGGGGCAGCTTGGAGGATGCATCCGGTATCGGACTGAACGCCGAATAATAGACACGCTTCAGCCCATAACTTCCATAGAGACGGGCGCTCGTGCCGAGAATAGTCGCATCATTAGCGCCGTCTGCCCCGACGATCATCTGTGTGCTTTGTCCGGCCGGCACGAACTTCTTCCGGCGTTTGGTCTTCAGAGTCGGCTCGGATGCATCCTCGATCTTCAAGCGAAGATCACCCATGGCGCGGCGAATACCCTCGGGTTTCTTTTCCGGAGCAAACTGGCTGATGCCTTTGTCCGTGGGCAATTCGATGTTGATCGACAGACGGTCGGCATAAAGCCCCGCCTCCTCGATCAAGGCCGCAGACGCTTCCGGAATTGTCTTCAGGTGAATATAACCGCGAAAATTGTACACGGTGCGCAAGTCTCGCGCGATCTTGACCATCTCTTCCATCGTATGGTCAGATGAGCGGATAATGCCGGAGGACAGAAACAGGCCCTCAATGTAATTCCGGCGATAGAACTCCATCGTCAGCCAGACCACCTCTTCCGGCGTAAAGCGCGCGCGCTCTACATTCGAGGACGACCTATTGATGCAATAGGCGCAGTCATAGATACAGAAATTCGTCAGCAGTATTTTCAGAAGCGAGATACAGCGGCCATCGGGCGCATAGGCGTGGCAGATGCCAGACCCTTCTGTCGATCCCAAGCCGCCAGACGTCGTTGAATCGCGCCGCGTCGTGCCGCTGGATGCGCAGGACGCGTCATACTTTGCTGCATCGGAAAGGATGGCCAGACGTTCTTTCAGTGACTTCTTCATCACTGATGTTCACTAAACGTTCCAATCCTGACTGTCAATGCTGTCCGCAGGAACCAACTAATCGGGCTTGAACACGCGCCCTCACCTATTGAACGAGGCGCACTTTCCCCATGACCTGAGAGTAGATTTTGTCCAACGCGGTTCCAATCGCTATTCCGTTGTCGGCCATGAAATGGTTTTCGGGCTTCGACGCACAGGCCTCTATCGCGGCTGGAATACGCTCGAACGCTTCCTGGACACCGACGTCGCCGGATGGCGGGTAATAGGTTTGAACCGTAAATATTTCGACTCCATCGCTGCGAAGCGCTGTGCACTCGTCATCATAGAAGGGTCCAAAAGTTCTGGCCGGGACCGTGCTATCCAGTCCATCCGTCAGGAAGACAAAGTAGGTGTTGCGTTTGGCCGCCGAGGAACCGTCGCCAATGTTGCGGATTTTGGGACGCACGAGTCTCAACCCCTGCTCAAGGAAAGACCAGCCGTCATCCGTTTTAGAGCCTGGTCCAATGATCACACCGGGAGGGAAGGTCGGCTCCACCTCCAAGGCTGCGCCTATCGTCGCGAGTTGATCCGCACTGCTGGAATTTTCAAGCAATGCGTTGAATGTGGTTCCAACCGTATAGACGCTATAAGTTTGCAGTCCTGTCTGGCCGGAGCTTTTCGCCCGGGCGGCGAAGGCAGCCATCGAACTGCGAATGAAATCCATCTTCAACTTAATGCCCATTTCCTTTGCGACTTGAACTCCATCCTTGTAACCCGCTTTTCGTAGCAGACTGTCATGGCAAGCAAACTGACAACCACCGGAAACCGCCTGCCAGCGAACCATATCTGAATCTGTACCGGGAATGGACATGGAGTTTGAAACATCGACCAGAAACACGATCTGAGAATAGGCGGAAGAACCGACCGAAGCTGACGCCGAGAAGGCTATATCTTTGGAAGGCATGTTCCAGAGGGAGCCAAAGTAAAGCGGCACATTGACCTTGCCAGTTACTTTGACCCTCCTATCGGTCGCGGTTGGACGGGTAATTGCCATGTCTTTGATGGAGTAGCCAGATCCCATGTTTCCGACCACATGGGAGTTTGCCAGTGAAAGCAGGGCATCCTCTCCAGATATCCCTTTATTATATGCAATCGCAGCGGCAAGCGCAGCCGCATCAGCACTCTCTTGCGCGCGCCTCAACTCAACAGTCAGAACACTATAATCGACGGCAAAACCTGCACCTAGAAGTAGAATTGGTATCAAAAGCGCAGTTAGAATTCCAAAATTACCGTTAATACAGCAAATTATATTTCTTAACATCATAATTCACCTTAAATAACAAAATTGATCATGTATTACGAATATTAATCAATGGTAAAGTCGTGATTTTGACGAAATTATAATATAAACATCATAGACTTATTATATATTATTCTGATTATATATTTATGAGTATAACAGAAATGACAATCGGCCTTTGCAACACAAATGCGGTCATGAGCGAATTCTATGAAGTCCTCCCCTGTTCGACCGCAGAAGAAACCCTATCTCGAATTTGCTGGCTTTCCGCTTTGCGATTCTGCTATGTTCAGGGTCAGAAGAGTTTTCACATGGTTCCGGAGTCCTGCTTCGGGACCTGTTTCTTTTTGTGTCTGCCAGTTGTAGGCATAAGACTGAGGAAAATGAGAAATGGTTGAAAAGGTACCGATGACGCCGTCTGGCTTCACCAAGCTGCAGGAAGAACTGCGCTGGCGCCAGCAGGAGGAACGTCCCCGCATTATCGAGGCCATTGCGGAGGCACGCGCCCACGGCGATCTTTCGGAAAACGCTGAATATCATGCCGCGAAGGAAGCGCAGAGCCACAACGAGGGCCGCATTACGGAACTCGAAGACCTGACGGCGCGCGCGGAAGTCATTGACCTGACCAAGATGTCTGGTTCCAAGATCAAGTTCGGCGCCAAGGTCAAACTCGTTGACGAAGACTCTGACGAAGAGAAGACCTATCAGATCGTTGGCGATCAGGAAGCTGACGTCAAGGAAGGCCGCATCTCGATCTCCTCACCGATTGCCCGAGCACTGATCGGCAAGGAAGTGGGTGATTCGATCGAGGTCAACGCGCCGGGCGGCTCGAAGGCTTACGAGATCCTCTCCGTTTCCTGGGGCTGATAGAAGGCGCAAAGCACTCGTGCCCTCACTTCTTTCTCAGGTCGAGATCATTGCCCCGCACTTCAAGCGAAGATTGTCGGGCGTCACCTCGACCGTCATCCAGCTTGTCCCGGTCCAGAATGCACTCGGCCAGAAGGTCATTACCTTCGGGCCGGGACTGCCTTCGTCTTTACCTTCCATGAAGGCATGGCAAGTGCCTCAGCTTTGGAAGCCGCCTTCGGGCCAATCCTGTCGCGTCTGGCACGCCCGTCGCAACATCGAAATGCTGCCCGGCATCATCCTGCGAGATGTGTTTCGAATGCCGCTCAGGCTCCTGTTCACCTCGGCCTCGCAACGGCATCATAGCGGCTGGACGAAGTGGTTGATCTCGCGCATGGATGGCGTCATTGCCGTCTGCCAGAAAACGGCTTCATACCTTGAGCGTGAGAGCACGGTAATCCTTCACGGCATTAATCTCGAGCGGTTCTCACCGGCTCAGGACAAGGCTGCCGCAAAGTCGGCTGTCGGCCTTGATCCCGGTTTCCGCTATATCGGCTGCTTCGGTCGCGTCCGACATCAGAAGGGGACCGATCTTTTTGTCGACGCTCTGCTCCACCTACTGCCATCTCATCCGAATTGGAAAGGCGTGATTGCCGGTCGTGCCACTGCAAAGCACATAGCTTTCGAGGAACAGCTGAAGCAAAAGGTCAAAGCTGCCGGGCTTTCAGACCGTATCCTGTTCGTCGGTGAACACACGAATATTCCCGACTGGTATCGCGCTCTGGACCTGTTCGTTGCGCCGCAACGCTGGGAAGGCTTCGGCCTGACCCCGCTGGAAGCCATGGCGAGTGCGGTTCCGGTTATTGCATCCGATGTCGGTGCATTTCCGGAACTTGTCGTGGAAGGTCAAACCGGCCATATCGTTGGGCGCGGCTCCGTCGAGAATTTTGTGAAGGCTCTCGCTCCATACCTCGAAGATGATGGAAGCCTGGCGCAGGCGAGCAGCAATGCCCTGATCCATGCGCGCCAGAATTTCTCCGTAGAAGGAGAAGCGCGGGCAATCGGCGAAGTCTATGCTCGCCTGCTGGCGCGCGGTTGATCCCGATGCAGGTCTTCGTCATCAATCTGGACCGCGCCACAGATCGCATGCAGCGCATGCAGACTCTGCTGGACGGTCTCGGTCTCACTTGGACCAGAATTCCGGCGGTGGATGGCAAGGCACTTGAGGCAGAAGCCTTACGCACGTGGTCTGCCGTGCGAAACGACGGAAGCCTGATCCTGACACCCGGCGAAGTGGGCATTCTGCTGAGCCAGAGACAGGCTTGGCAAAATACCGTTGAGCAAGGCGAGCCCTGTGTCGTGCTGGAAGATGATGTCCATATTGCAGACAGCGCGCGTCACTGGCTGGCGCGTACGAACTGGCTGCCAGCCGATGCGGATATTGTCAAATTCGAAACCACCTTGCGTCCCGTCGCGGTTGATCGCCAGGAGGTCGATGCGGGGTCTGGCCTACGGCTGGCGCGTTTGAGATCGGGCCATCTGGGTCTGGCGGGTTACATCATCACGCCCAAAGCTGGACACCGACTTCTGAAAGCCATCGGACAAAGCGCGCATGCGGTTGATCATCTGGTCTTCGATCCGGTCTCGCCTCTGTTTGACGAGCTGGTGATCTACCAGACGCTTCCAGCCCTCTGCATCCAGGATCAGTTCCTGCCCAGCAAGCAGGTTGGGCTTGGCGGCGAAATCGAGCGGGCGTGGGCCGTGGAGAAGAAAAAACAGAAGAGAACGCTTCTTCGGAAACTTGACCGCGAAGTTCGGCGCCTCGCATTGCAGGCGGCGTTTGCCTGGCGCGGCAATCGGTTCAACCCGTTCAGCCGGGTTCGCAATCTTCGCGTTCCTTTTGCGCCAGACTGAGAGAGATCAGATCTCGACCAGCCCCAGTTTCTTGACCTGTCGAATGGTCAACATGGTGCGGACCGTGTCCACATGCTCGTTGGCCGCCAGGACCTCGATGACGAAATCCTGGAACTTGGTCAGATTTTCGGCCGTGCAACGCAGCAGAAAATCGCTGTCGCCGGACACCATCCATGCTTCGCGCACGATCGGCCAGCTTTCGGCCAGAGCAGCGAAGGCCTTCAGATTGGCTTCTGACTGATGCTTTAGACCGATGAGACAAAAAGCCACCAGATCATATCCGAGTTTTGGACCATTCAGGATGGCGGCATAACCTTCAATGATCCCCATCTCCTCGAGCTTGCGAACGCGTCGCAGGCAAGGAGGCGCAGAAATGCCAACGCGCTCAGCCAGTTCCACATTGGTCATGCGGCCATCACGCTGCAATTCACGCAAGATCTTGATGTCAGTGGTGTCGAGTTCGACTCGCAGCACGCGGAACTCCTCTGATATGTTTTCCAGTGGTATTAGCCATTGCGGCCCCGAACGCAAGAAATTCACGCCAATGTGCACCGAAAGACGCGCCTAATATTGTGCAGAACGCAAAGCTGGCCTGCCTGTGATGCAAGGCTGCCCTTGAACTGGCGCGGTGTTCGATCATAAATGGGGGCGAGTTCATATAATCGATGGATTGCCGCTGCTGAAACAGCGCTCTTCCCACTGCAATCCCTGAAGGATAAAAATCATGTCTGCCCGTCACACGCAGGTCCTGATCATCGGCTCCGGCCCCGCAGGATACACTGCCGCCATCTACGCCGCCCGCGCCATGCTGAAGCCCGTTCTCATTGCCGGCATGGAACAGGGTGGCCAGTTGATGATCACCACCGATGTCGAAAATTATCCCGGCTTTGCCGACCCTATCCAGGGTCCATGGCTGATGGAACAGATGCTCAAGCAGGCGCACCATGTCGGCACGGAAATCGTAAACGATCTGGTAACGAAGGTTGAGCTGTCGCAGCGCCCATTCGTTGTCAGCACCGATTCCGGCCAGACCTGGACGGCCGACACGCTGGTGATCGCAACCGGTGCCAAAGCAAAGTGGCTGGGCATTGAAAGCGAACAGCAGTTCCAGGGCTTCGGCGTTTCGGCCTGCGCAACCTGCGACGGCTTCTTCTATCGCAACAGGGATGTGATCGTGGTTGGAGGCGGCAATTCCGCCGTCGAAGAGGCGCTATACCTCTCCAACATCGCAAAGTCTGTCACGGTGGTTCACCGCCGGGATAGCTTCCGCTCGGAAAAGATCCTGCAGGAGCGCCTGTTCCAGCGTCCCAACGTCAATGTTCTCTGGAACTCGGAGATTGCGGAAATCATAGGCGAGCCTGCCAAGCCGCCAATGCCCCCATCGGTCACCGGTGCCCGGATCCGCGACACCAGAACCGGAGCGATAACCGAGATGCCGATCCACGGCGTTTTCGTGGCTATCGGCCACGCTCCGGCAACGGAACTGTTCAAGGATCAATTGAAGCTGAAATCCAACGGCTATCTTTGGACAGCGCCAGATTCGACAGCGACCAGCATTCCCGGCGTCTTCGCTGCGGGCGACGTGACCGACGACACCTTCCGCCAGGCTATCACGGCTGCTGGCATGGGCTGTATGGCTGCCCTTGAAGCAGAAAGGTTCCTTGCCGGAATTCAACCTATGGCTCAGGCTGCGGAGTAAATATGGGAGCGCCACTCGATTGGGATAAATTGCGTATCTTCCACGCGGCAGCGGAGGCGGGTTCTTTCACGCATGCGGCGGATAAATTGCACCTATCCCAGTCGGCTATCAGCCGTCAGGTCAGCGCGCTGGAACAGGATGTGGGCGTCAAGCTCTTCCACCGCCATGCGCGCGGCCTGATCCTGACGGAACAGGGCGAGCTGCTCTACCGGACGGCACACGATGTCTTGCTCAAACTGGAATCCGTTAAGGTTCAGCTGACCGAGACAACGGAAAAGCCGAGCGGGAAGCTGCGTGTCACCACCACGGTTGGCCTCGGCCAAGGCTGGCTGACCGACAAGGTGCAGGAGTTTCTGCAGCTTTACCCGGAAATGTCGATCCAGCTCATCCTCGATAACGAGGAGCTGGATGTGAACATGCGCCACGCCGACTGCGCCATCCGTCTGCGTCAGCCGCAGCAATCGGATCTTATCCAGCGCAAGCTCTTCACCGTGCACATGCATGTCTATGCAGCGCCCTCCTACATCAATCGTTTCGGAGAGCCGCAGACCATCGAGGATCTGGACACCCACCGCATCATCACCTTCGGTGAACCGGCGCCAAACTACCTGCTGGACGTAAACTGGCTCGAATATGCCGGTCGCTCGTCCGATAATCCCCGCCTGCCGCACCTGCAGATCAACAGCCAGACTTCCATCAAGCGCGCTTGCCTGCTCGGCATCGGTATCGCCGTCCTGCCGGATTACATCGTCGGTCGCGACCCGGGCCTTATCCAGCTTGCCATCAATGCAGATATTCCGTCGTTCGATACCTATTTCTGCTATCCCGACGAGATGAAAAACGCGGCAAAGCTGAAGGTCTTCCGCGACTTTATCGTCGCCAAGGCGAGGAATTGGAACTTCTGAAGCATCAAACCGCAGGCTTTCCGTTTTCCGCTGCGTGAGAGTAAAAGACGCACCCGCGCAAACTCTTGTCAAAGTTGCAAAATTAAACCCGAGTTTTGTCGCGACGTCCGCTCAACATTAGGCTTGCAGCATATTTTATTTCGTATCTTATAGAATAAAGGGAGAAGATTGGAGTAATGCGTCTTTCTGATGCAATATATTCAATTTCTTTTAACTCGCCTCTCCTAAAGTCCTCGAATGAATTGCCGAAATGCTCCGATCTACAAGATGTTACCGGAGCAAGATGCTTGAATTTTCGGCAATCCCGAGTGTTCGCTGTCTTTGGAGAATTGGACCGGTATGTGGGTTGAGCGGTTGACATGGGCGGATGAAGGTCACTCGAAGCATCTGACCGGTACCTTCAGCCGCAGTCCCCAGCTTGTTTTCTGCTTTGGTACTTTGGCAAGCCTGACAAGCGGCAGCCCTTACCTTTCCGCCATCGCAGACCTCAAGAACAAATATCCGGATTGCCTCATCATGGGGTGCTCCACCGGAGCCTTTATCGACAAAACCGAACTCGGTGACGAAGGCATGTCAGCGATTATGGTTGGATTTGAGAAAACACGTCTGCGAGCAGCAAGCAGGCAAATCGACAGCTTTCCCGACAATCGCGAACTCGGTCTGGCTTTGGCGAACGATCTTGCCGAGCCGGACCTTGCTGCCATCTTTGTTCTGGCCGATGGTTTGAACCTGCAAGGCTCTGCCCTTCTCAGGGGCATCAACGAAGTGTTTTCCGGCAAGGTTGTCGTGACCGGCGGGATGGCAGGAGATGGTGTCGATTTTGCCCAGACGCGCGTGCTTCTGGGCGATGACTCTGTAGAGAGGACCGTTGTCGCAATCGGCTTCTATGGTCACAGTATCAGGGTTTCCAGCGGAAGCGCAGGCGGCTGGGCTGCCTTCGGACCAGAGCGTATCGTTACGCGCGGCGAAGATAATACGCTGTTCACGCTCGATGGGGTTCCGGCACTGGATGTGTATGAGCGCTATCTTGGAGAGGAGGCAGCCATGTTGCCGGCATCGGCCTTGCTCTATCCTCTGATGATCTGGGACCCAGCCAAGCCTGACAAGACGGTAATTCGAACCGTTCTGGGTATCAACAGGGAGGCGCGCACCATGACCTTTGCGGGCGACATGCCCACAGGATGGCGCGCACGACTGATGCAGGGGCGCGCGCAAAGCCTGATTGATGGCGCAGCGGATGCGGCCTATGCTGCCATTGCAAACCCCGCTTCGGCGGACACGGCGCATGCGAGCCGCCTTTGCCTGATGGTTTCCTGCATTGGCCGTCAGCTCGCTCTTGGTCAGCGCACATCAGAAGAAATTGCCAGTGTCGCAAACGTGCTTGGTGAAGGTACAGTACTGGCAGGCTTCTATTCGAATGGCGAATTCTCCCCGCCGAAAAGCGGCGATGAATGCCATCTGCACAATCAGACCGTGACACTAACCCTGTTGTCTGAAACGGCATGACGGATCGACACCCTCTCCTTTTGAAACAGCTGGAGCGCGTTACAGCGGGTGACACCGTTGACCTGCCCCGTTTGCTCTCCCTGATCAGCGACGCCTATTTCGACCATGAACGGGAGCTGAAGCGCGCAGACCGCGCCCACAGGATCATGTCGGATGAGCTGGAGGAGGCCAATCGCAGTCTTCGCGAAGCAATGTGCGAAGATGTCCAGAACAAGCGGTTCTCGCAGTCGCTAGACCATATGCCGCAAGGACTGGCGCTCTACGACAGAAGCGGCCTGCTGATCTACGCCAACAAACAGTTCATCGCGCACTATTGCCTGCCGAGCGATTTCAATCCTCTGGCGAAACCGCTCGATGAAATACTGCGTCGAAGCAAAGCCCTTTCCGGCGCGGGTGAGCAGGAACATGTGCGCCTGATACAGGAATGCCTTTCACTGCCAATCGTGCGGTCGTCGGTGATCGAGCAAAGATGGCCGGACGGCCGCACGATAGCAATTTCTCGCGATCCCATAGAAGGCGGCGGTTATCTGGATACCCAAACAGATGTATCCGAGAGCCATCGCGCACGGCAGCAGATTGCGCACCTGGCAAATTATGATGTGTTGACCAACATCCCCAACCGGCGCCTTTTCCAGCAGCGGCTGGAGGAAAGTGCTGAGGCCGCGTCGGCAGGTGAACTGGTTGGTATTCTCTGCATTGATCTCGATCGCTTCAAAGCGGTCAACGATACGCTGGGCCACGCGGTGGGAGACGACCTCCTGTTGGCGGTTACCAGGCGATTGCGCAACCGACTGCGAAAGACCGACATGATCGCGAGGTTGGGCGGTGATGAATTCGCAGTCATTCTTCGCGATCTGCAAAGCAAGGATCAGGCATCAAAACTTGCAAGTCGTCTGATCACCAGTCTGTCCAGTCCCTTCAGCATCAAGGGATACCGGATCAGCATTGGTGCCAGCATTGGCATCGATTTCCTTGAAGAAGGGAGATCCTCAGCAGAGGCCGCTCTTCGTAATGCTGATCTTGCGCTTTATGAATCGAAGAACAACGGACGCAATTCTCACCACCTTTTTCAGCCAAACATGCATGACCGGCTGACAGAAAAACACCGCCTTGAGCAGGAGCTTCGGGAAGCTCTGGTGAAGGATGAATTTACTGTCCATTACCAGCCTCAATTCGATGCAAAGACAGGTCGGTTGAAAGGGTTCGAGGCCCTTGTTCGCTGGCACTCGCGGACAGGAAAGCTGATACCACCGGATGTCTTCATTCCACTGAGCGAAGAGATTGGCCTGATCAACGAACTCGGAGAATGGGTCATGCGCCGCGCCTGCCAGGATGCAGCCCAATGGCCTGAACCGGTTACCATCGCGGTCAACGTATCTCCGGTACAATTTCACGGAGGTCGCCTCACCCAGATCGTACGCGACATTCTGAAGGAAACGGGCCTCGATCCTTGCAGACTGGAGATCGAGGTTACCGAGAGCGTCACGATCGCTGATATTTCGAGTACGCGCCACGTTCTGGACGAACTGAGGGAGCTGGGTATCTCAATCTCGCTGGATGATTTCGGCACCGGCTATTCTTCTCTCAGCCAGCTGCGGAATTTTCCATTCAGCAAAATCAAGATCGACAGAGGTTTCATCAACGACCTTGGCAAGACGGATGACAGCCTTGCGATCATTCGTGCCGTTGCAAGCCTCTGCGGGGCGCTTGGCCTTGTCTCTGTTGCCGAAGGCGTGGAAACCGATGAGCAATTGCAGATCCTGAAGGATGAGCATTGCGACATCATTCAGGGATACCTCACCGGCAGACCCATGAATCTCGAGGCAACGCTTGCTCTTCTGGCCGATCACTTTTCAGAGCAGAACGAGGGCCCCCGCGCCAAGGGCCAGGCTCAGCACGCGCGGTAAAAAAGACGGGCATGTCAAGAGTGATGCAGTATCAGCATAGCTGCCCTGCACAGAAAAGCATTGCTCCCTGCTCAAGAAAGCATCATATCGCACACAGCTGATGCACATGGCGGCTTTCCTCCCAGTTCCGCCGCAGCAGCTGTTCCCCTCTGGAGGTTTATTGACCTTCACACTTACAAGGGCCCTGGAGCGATCCGGCGGCCCTCTTTTTTTAAGCTTCCATTGCCCTTGTTGAACAAAATTCTTGCCTCAGACGATCACGGCCCCTTGCTGTGGACGAGTGCAGCTTCCATATTCTGAACAGCTGTCCCGGCGGCCTCCTGTCGCCCCTCAGCTGTTCCCCTCTGGAGGTTTGGTAAACCTTCATCCTCACGGGCCCGAAGAAATTCGAGGCCCTTTTTTTTGCCCAGTCGCCTTTAAATCGTAAAATAACGATCTATATATCGCTCAGAAACGATTTATCCGGTCAGAGAACAGGAGGGCTAGGAATGGACAAGACAGAAATTCTGAAAGCGCTCTCTCACCCTGCCCGTGTCGAGTTTCTGGAATGGATGCGCGAACCGGAGGCACATTTCTCCTCCCAGGCTCATCCCCTGGAGATGGGCATCTGCGCCAAACAGTTTGAAATGCGCTGCGGCTTGTCCCAATCCACCGTATCCGCCCATCTGGCCACGCTTGAGAAGGTCGGCCTCGTGAAAACGAACAAGGTGGGCCAGTGGACCTTTTATCATCGTGATGAGGACAGAATTCGGTCCTTCATCGATCACCTGAAGACCTCGCTCTGAGGCAACCTCCCCTTTTCAATCTATGAGGAATATCATGCCTACACTGTTCGACAGCGTGAAGTTTGGCGATATCGAGCTTCGCAACCGCATCGTCATGGCGCCCCTGACTCGCAATCGCTCCCCGAAGGCGGTCCCGAACGACCTGAATGTCGTCTATTATGAGCAGCGCGCAACAGCCGGCCTCATCGTATCAGAAGGAACCGCCATCACGCATCAGGGCCAAGGTTACGCCGATGTCCCCGGGCTCTACAAGCCGGAAGCCCTGGCTGGCTGGAAAAAGGTCACTGACGCCGTCCACTCGCGTGGCGGCAAGATCGCTGCACAACTCTGGCATGTCGGTCGTATTTCCCACGTGTCTCTGCAGCCAAACGGTGCGGCGCCCGTCGCTCCCTCTGCGATCCCTGCGAAGTCGAAAACCTATATTCTGAACGAAGACGGCACAGGCGCCTTTGCCGAAACCTCGCAACCCCGTGCGCTGGAACTTTCCGAGCTGCCGGGTATCGTGGATGATTTCCGCAAGGCGGCCCGCAATGCCGTCGACGCCGGTTTCGATGGTGTCGAAATTCACGCGGCCAATGGCTACCTGCTCGATCAGTTCATGAAGGATGGCGCCAACCATCGGACCGATGCCTATGGCGGCTCCATCGAGAACCGTATCCGGCTGACCCTTGAGGTGGTCGATGCCGTGGCGTCGGAGATTGGCGCGGGCAAGACCGGCATTCGCCTGTCTCCGACAACGCCCGCCAACGACATCAGCGACAGTGATCCGCAGGCCGTGTTCAATGCCGTCGTCAAGGAACTGGCCAAGCACGATCTGTCGTTTATCCATGTGATTGAAGGCGCAACAGGCGGCCCGCGTGACCACCAGTACGCAGGCACATCGTTCGACTACGCCGCCTTCAAGGCAGCCTATATCGAAGCCGGCGGCAAGGGTGCCTGGATGGTCAACAATGGCTATGACGCAGAGACTGCCGCCAAGGCAATCGAGACCGGCCATGCGGATCTGGTCTCCTTCGGCAAGCCATTCATCGCCAACCCAGATCTCGTCCGCCGCATCAAAGATGGCGCTGCCTGGAACGACGTGAACCCGCAGACGCTCTATGGCGGGGGTGCCGAGGGCTATACCGACTACCCGACACTGGAAGCAGCCGAGTAAGGCGCTTTAGGAAGGCCCGCTCCGGCGGGCCTCACCGACCCCCAAAGCATCACCGCATCGGGCGGCCTTCGCCGATGTCTTCCACCTCGGCCTCGGGCCTGTCTCCGCCATCACTATGCTCGACATGCCAGATGCCCTTGGCATCCTGCCAGCTGATCTCCTCTGAATCCCCACCGACCTGCTGCTCCGCGGCGACGATCTTGGCCGCCTGTAGGGCATCGGAATGCGTGGCAAAGGTCTCGGAATAGACGTCACCTTGGCGATAGGCCCAGCCACCGTCATGCTGCACCACCTGATAGACGACTTTGGTCATGGTTTCCTCCTGATCGAGTTCGTTTTGGGTTGCACCTGCCGGAAATCGAAAAGCAGCACTTCCGGTTCCGGAAGAATGCGACAGGCAGAAATTCAATACCCTAGGAGCAGGCTGAATAGACGCTAACCTGCTCGCTTGATGGTTATGCGCACTGCCATAGATATTGCTCCCATCACACCGGAGCACATCTCAGCATGCCATCTCTTCTCAGCCGCGAAAAGTTTCTTGTTCTGGCAACACTGGTCGCAGTGTCAGGCTTCTTTGCGGAGCACACTATTCTGGAGATGGGCAAGCTGGCGGCCATCATCGCCGCGATTGCAATGATCGGCGGCACCCGAAATTCTCACAGCGCTTCGAGCAGCGCTCAGAAACCGCATGCAGGCCACCGTCAACATTGCCATGGGCGCGTCGCTCTCAACGGTGCTCCTGACGGCGCCAGTGATGGAGGGCATTGCCCTCTACAGTGGTCAGCCCTTCGTGATGGCGATGACGCCCGTTCAGACGGTGATGGTCACCATCACGCTGATTGCCGCAGCGATCAACCTCAATGACGGCGAGACAAACGCCATCGAAGGCATGACGCATTTCGTTCTTTTTGCCACTTGCGTCATGCTGACAGTCCTGGGACTTTGAGAATGATTTGAGCATGTTACCGGCAGGCGTGGATTCTGGCCCGGAACAACCTGAATCAGAACATGAAGAAATGTTTTCGATAAAACAAACTTGAACGCTTCGTGTAGAGCAAAAGGCGACACCTGACCCTAGATCAGATCAAACGTCGCGGAAGCGGCAGTCCATTGATTGATTTGGGAGAACATGATGAACCGCTTCAAAGTCCTGGCCGCAGCGACCTTCCTCGGCATGACAGCAGTCGCGCCGATGTCCGTGCAGGCGCAGACCGCAACCGCGAAACCCGCAGAGACCAAGCCCGCCAATGCGCCAGACCAGAAGCCAGCCTTCGCCGGTCAGACGCGCGCACCGCAGCCAGCACAGATGGTGAAGGTCAAAAAAGAAGTGGTGGCGCAAGGCCTCCCACATCTCTGGGCCATGGAGTTTCTGCCTGACGGCCGGATGCTGGTAACCGCGAAACAGGGCAAGATGCATATCATCTCGAAGGACGGGAAGCCCGGCCCTGCCATTGACGGCGTCCCGAAAGTTCTGGCAAGCGGTCAGGGTGGCTTGCTGGACGTAGCACTTGCGCCAGATTTTGCCTCATCCGGCATAATCTTCTTCTCGTTCTCCGAAGAGCGGGAAGATGGCAATGGCACCTCCGTCGCCTCCGCCAAACTCGTTCCCGACGCAAATGGCGGCGCGAAGCTGGAAAACGTGAAGGTCATTTTCCGCCAGACGCCAAGTTATGACGGCAACAAGCATTTCGGCTCTCGCCTCGCATTCGGGGCTAAAAACGAACTCTACGTGACGGTCGGCGAGCGTTCGGACCCGGAACCCCGCGTCCAGGCGCAGGATCTTTCAAGCGGTCTTGGCAAGATCTTCCGCATCACGACGGATGGCAAACCATTCGCTGGCAATCCGTTCGCGAACCAGAAGGACGCACTCCCGGAAATCTGGTCACTGGGCCATCGTAACTTGCAATCCGCAACAATCGACGACAAGGGCCGCCTATGGACAGTGGAGCACGGCCCGCGCGGCGGGGATGAGTTGAACCGGCCCGTAGCTGGCAAGAACTATGGCTGGCCGGAAGTAACCTATGGTGTGGAATACAGTGGTAGACCAGTCGGTGAAGGCATCACTCAAACATCAAAGACCGAGCAGCCGGTTTACTACTGGGATCCGGTCATCGCGCCTTCAGGCATGGCTTTCTACAATGGCAATGCCATTCCTGAATGGAAAGGCGCCTTCCTCGTTGGCGGCCTTGTCAGCCAGGGTGTTGTTGTCCTGCACATGGAAGGCGACAAGGTGAAATCCGAAGAGCGCGTGCCGCTGGACGCGCGCATCCGCGATGTCAAGGTCGGTCCCGATGGCGCGGTCTATGCCGTCACCGAGCAGCGCGGCGGTGGAGCTTCAACCATCATCAAACTGACGAAGGCTTGACCCATACAATAAAGGGCTCGTCGCACTGACGAGCCCTTGATTTCAAGGCAACACGCAAGGCTTACCTGCAATTGTTGCAGAAGCGCTGAATACGACGGCAGGCTTCCTCAAGCAGATCTTCCGACGTTGCATAGGAGATGCGGAAGTTGGGGCCAAGACCGAAGGCAGAGCCGTGGACAACCGCCACGCCTTCCGTTTCCAGAAGTTCGGTTACGAAATCTTCGTCCGTTTCCAGAACCTTGCCCGAAGGTGCGGTCTTGCCGATCAGGCCTGCGCAGGAAGGATAGACATAGAACGCGCCTTCCGGCGTCGGGCAGGAAATACCCTGTGCCTGGTTCAGCATCGAAACGACGAGATCACGGCGCGCTTCGAAGATTTTCTTGTTCTGCGCCACGAAATCCTGCGGACCGTTGAGAGCTTCGACAGCGGCCCACTGTGCGATGGAAGCTGCGCCGGAAGTCTGCTGACCCTGGATCATATCCATAGCCTTGATCAGTTCCAGCGGACCAGCCGCATAGCCAATACGCCAACCCGTCATGGCATAGGCCTTGGAAACGCCGTTCATCGTCAGCGTGCGATCATAGAGCTTCGGCTCGACCTCCACCGGCGTCACGAACTTGAAGTCGCCAAAGGTCAGGTGCTCGTACATGTCATCGGTCAGGATCCACACATGCGGATACTTCACGAGAACGTCCGTCAAGGCCTTGAGCTCGTCATGGCTATAGGCCGCGCCCGATGGGTTGGATGGCGAATTGAAAACGAACCACTTGGTCTTGGGCGTGATCGCCTTTTCCAGATCTTCCGCCTTCAGCTTGAAATTGTCTTCCTGCTTCGTCTTCACGAAGACCGGAGTACCGCCGCAGATGGACACCATTTCCGGATAGGAAACCCAGTAGGGAGCAGGAATGATGACTTCATCGCCCGCGTTCAACGTTGCCATGAAGGCGTTGAAAAGAATCTGCTTTCCGCCGGTCCCAACGATCGTCTGCGCAGCGGTGTAATCGAGACCGTTTTCGCGCTTGAACTTGGCGGCAATCGCCTCGCGCAGCTGCGGGATACCGGAAACCGGCGTATACTTCGTCTCACCGCGATTGATGGCGTCGATGGCGGCTTTCTTGACATTATCCGGCGTATCGAAATCCGGCTCACCTGCGCCGAGACCGATGACATCGCGGCCTTTCGCTTTCAGCTCGCGCGCTTTCTGGGAAACGGCGATAGTGGCGGACGGCTTCACGCGGGAAAGTGCATCGGCAAGAAAGGCCATGGTGGATAGATCCTAAGACTGTTGAAACGGCAGACCAGCTCGGTATTGCCGGATGTTTCTATGAATAATGTTCGTGCGCGTTTCAAGCAGAAACGGTAATTTTCAAAATCTGATCGAATACTGAAACGGCCGCCAGGCCTAAGCTGGACCAGCATGATCAGAGCCGCTTTTCGCAAGCAACGTCACCCCCGTTAACCAATGTCTTGATTTTGCCACAATAAATGCCGGTGCCTGCCTCAATCTTGTCTTTGTGGCGTCTCTTTCGCACGGCTTTTTCTAAAATCAGGTCAAGTGCAACGAAGGGAAGAGAAAATGTTTCTGGATGATGAGGAAGCGACGGTTCGCATTCGTATCCGGCAAAGCTTCTCGACGCTTTGGGTTGCCGCAACAGCGCTTCTTGCCTGCGTGGTGATGATGCTGGCCATGATCGGCAATGCCCGCGCCGCGGACATGCGAAGCATAAGCGAGATCGTCACCCCACAACTACTACTGGGTAATACCGCTGGCTTTGATACGCGTGCGATTTTTTCGGCCCTGATTGTGGTATTCTCTGTCGCTGCGGCGGGACTGTGGCTCCGGATCTTTCGGATGCCTGTCCCCGGCACATCTCTGGATCGGTTCGACGATCAGACCAGCAAGTCACGATAGCCCGCCCTCTCTCGCTTGAACCTTATCCGCACTCCTGCTAAAGCCCGGCACAACACAGGGCGCGCCGCAGACAGACGAAGCGGCATCCATATTCCCGGTCTTATCTGATCGGTGAATGTTCCGGCGCCTGACCTCCAGGTATCAGGCCCGCAATGACACGCGTACAGGCAAATCTCGTTCTTCTTCTCGCCGCAGCCATTTGGGGCGGCGGCTTCGTGGCCCAGGCAACGGCCATGGATGCGATCGGCCCGTTCTGGTTCGTGGGCCTGCGCTTCGCCATCGCCGCCCTTGCCTGCCTTCCCTTCGCGCTGCTTGAGCACCGCAAACTCGGCAAGCCTGCCCAAGGCCGCGATTTCGGCGCCTTCGTGCTCGTCGGGCTTGCGCTGTTCGGAGGCGCAATAACGCAGCAGATCGGATTGCAGACGACGACCGTCACAAACTCCAGCTTTCTGACCGGACTGTATGTCGTCTTCGTCCCTGTCATCTCTATTATTCTGTTTCGCAAGGCCCCTCACTGGATCATCTGGCCAGTTGCATTAATGGCGCTTGCGGGGATCTTCCTTCTGAGCGGTGGCACGCTGGCACATATGACCGTTGGCGATCTCTGGAGCATTGTCTGCGCTGCCTTCTGGGCCATGCAGATTGTGCTCGCCGGCCACTTCATCGCACGCTCGCCGCGTCCGCTTGGACTGTCGGCAACGCAATTTGCCACCTGCTCCGTTCTGTCGCTGTCAATGGCAGTCGCACTCGAGCCGATTTCGCTCGCCGCCATCGAAGGCGCCTTGATCGAAATCCTGTATGTCGGACTGATATCCTCTGGTCTCGCCTTCGTACTCCAGGTCATTGGGCAGCGCTATACGACTGCACCGCAGGCAGCCATTTTCCTGTCTTCAGAAGCACTGTTCGGCTCGTTTTTCGGCGCCCTTTTCCTCGGGGAAAAACTGCCTGCTATCGGTTATGTCGGCTGTGCCCTCATCTTTGCGGCCATGCTAATCGTGGAAGTTGTGCCGGAACTGCTAAAGCGGAGACGGGGCGGCAAAAGCATCGGCGCAGACTTCACTTAAGCCGAATCGCGTTGCATCTTTTTGGCACGAAATCGACCGCAAGATACAGTTCCGACACACAATCTCATCCTTTGGTTGCGGTAATTTCGCTGATTTTTCAGCATGAAGAGCAATAGTTCATGTGTTGCTAATTAGTTGCACAAAAGTTTTTCTTGCCAAGTAGCGATTTACACAGCACTCTGTGCATGTTCGGGCAATTTACGAGCATGGGAAGAGCTATAATAAGCGCTCCGGAAGCGCCAAAACTTCCGGGTAGGAGATAGGAGGCAGATCTGCAATGATCCTTACTCATATTTCCTGCGGTAACACGGGCCCCTTTCCTCCATTTTCGAAATGCCTGCCGCCAAGCCCCTCGTGGGCAATATCGTGATGCTGTCCGCCGCTGAACACGGACAGAGGAAAAAGGACCTGATGCATGGCCGAGACTGGCACTGTAAAATTCTTCAATACGGACAAGGGCTTTGGTTTTATCAAGCCAGATAACGGCGGCGCCGATATCTTCGTCCACATCTCTGCTGTACAGGCTTCTGGCCTGTCCGGACTTACCGAAAACCAAAAAGTAAGCTTCGACACGGAACCGGATCGTCGCGGCAAGGGCCCGAAGGCAGTCAACCTGCAGATTTCTGGCTGATATCCGCTACGGATCTCACGAGTTGAAGCCCGGCAGGAATGCCGGGTTTTTTTATGCCCGATTGAGAGATATCCGGCGCCCTTGAGGGCACCGGAGGATCAAGTCAAATTCCTTGAAGGAATGGATTGCTGCGGCGTTCGTCGCCAATTCGGCTGCCGGGACCGTGACCGCAGATAAAGCCGAAGTCATCGCCCAGAGGCAGAACCTTGTCGCGGATCGATGCCAGCAGCTGATCGTGGTTGCCGCCCGGAAGATCGGTACGCCCAATCGAACCATTGAACAGCACATCTCCCATGACAATGAAGCGCATGTCCTTGTTGACGAAGATGACATGGCCTGGCGCATGTCCCGGGCAGTGCAGCACATCGAAGCTATGGCTGCCGAGCGTCACCACATCACCGTCCTCGAGATAGCGGTCGGAAACCAGATTTCGTGCTGGCGCCTTATAGCCGAATTCCTTGGCTCGGCTTTCGAGCGCATCGAGAAGATACTGGTCATCCTGATGCGGACCAATCACGGGAGCCCCAGTCATTTCCCTCAATTCATCGGCACCGCCCGCATGGTCGATATGGCCATGCGTGATCCAGATTTCCTTGATGGTTATGCCTTCCCGACGGGCAGTTTCGGCAATGCGGTCTGCATCGCCACCCGGATCGACGACAACGCCTTCCTTCGTTTCGGTATCGAAAATGATCGTGCAATTCTGCTGGAAGGGAGTGACGGGAATAATCCCTGCTTGGAGCTGTCCCATGATGCCTCACTGAAGGATGCTTGCGAAAGGTTCCCTATAGCGCCCTTCGCACTGCCCTGCAGCGAAAAAATCACTCGGAGACGAAGTAGCTGCCTTCGGCGGATACGGAGGGAGCAAAGGCGGCCGCACCGATCAGGAGAGAAGCAACCGCGATCTTCAGCGCGAATACGGCAACGAAAACGGGGCGAAGCGGGTGATGTGTTGTTTCGGTCATGCTGCGGTCGTCCAATTGCTCCGCTATATCGCTTGTGATCAGGGCCATGGTCTCTCTCCTTATTCCGGCCAAAAAACGGCAGAGCGCAGAGAAAGGTTCCGCTAATGATCCAACTCAAAATATGATGTTGCATGAATTCAACACGTGCCTTGAGCCAGGCTGACGTGCGCTTTGTCCTTGTGGGTTGGCAGGATACTGACAATCCGGAGAGGAGCCCATAATCCTGTTGATTCTGGAGGCACTTCGCGCTTTATCAGGCGCGATGAAACCAGAAAGACAACCGTGACGCGGAAAGCGCCGCCATCGGTTTGCCGAAGAGGAAACATAAACGTGCCATCGGGTTCGACAGGGAAAGCCGCTGCAAAGGTTCACCCGCCAATGCCTGCCGTCGATGAGGCGCAGATCGATTTCGAAACGATAGAGCTGTTCTTCTTCGCCTATCGGGATTTCGTGTCCGATCCCGACGCTATTCTCTCCAAGATTGGCATGGGGCGTGCCCACCACCGCGTGGTTTACTTCGTCTGCCGTCAACCCGGCATGATGGTGACGGATCTTCTCGATACCTTGCAGATCACCAAACAGAGCCTTGCGCGCGTTCTCAAGCAATTGATTGATAGTGGCTATATCCGGCAGATGGCAGGCGCAAAAGACCGGCGCCAGCGACGGCTTTATCCCACATTGGCGGGGCGCGAACTGGCGCTGGCTCTTTCGGAACCGCAATCCCGCCGCATAGCGCGCGCATTGGAAGAGTTGACGCCGGAGCAACGCGGTGGTGTGCTAGCGTTTCTAAAGGCTATGCGTGGTCGCGAAGAAGGCGTAGTGCCGGTTGAAACCGAGGTAGAGTGAGTATGGCGAATGCAGCAGTGTCACCATCCGATGACGCCGCCCACCTGCTGGTGGTCGATGATGACCGGCGTATTCGCGATCTCCTCCATCGCTACCTGATGGAACAGGGCTTTCGCGTCACGGTGGCGGGCGATGCTGCCGAAGCCAGACGCCGGCTCGAAGGAATAGAGTTCGACCTCATCATTCTCGATGTCATGATGCCGGGCGAGACGGGCATATCGCTCACCCAGTCCATGCGCGAAAAGCGGGCAATCCCGATCATTCTACTCACAGCACGGGCCGAAGCGGAATCACGTATAGCCGGACTGGAAGCGGGTGCCGACGACTACCTGCCGAAGCCCTTCGATCCGCGCGAACTCGTCCTGCGTATCAACAACATCCTGCGACGCAACTCCAATCCCGAGGTTCCCAAGATCGATCAGATCATGTTCGGTCCCTTTACCTTCTCCATTGCCCGCAAGGAACTGCGCCGCGCCGCCGAGACGATTCGTCTGACGGACCGCGAACAGGAAATCATGCTTCTGTTTGCGCTGCGCGCGGGAGATACGATTCCGCGCCATGAACTGATCGGTGACGATGCCGAGGTGGGAGAGCGAACGATAGACGTGCAGATCAACCGACTGCGCCGGAAGATCGAAGATGATCCGGCCAACCCGGTCTACCTTCAGACCGTTCGCGGCATAGGCTACCGCCTGAGCATTGACTGATCTTCGTCCACCACTCAACCGCTCTCTCGATCAGGTCAAGCGGCTTTCCGCAACCCTATCCCACGCAGCCGGTAGCCTGAAGCAGCGGGTGGAGCCTGTGATGGACCGTCTCCAGCCTCCCGGCTGGACGAAAGCAACCCGATGGCTGAAACGTCGCATGCCAACCGGTCTCTACACCCGGTCTGTTCTGATCGTCATCATTCCGATGCTTCTATTGCAGACTGTTGTATCCGCCGTTTTCATGGAGCGGCACTGGAGAAACGTGACCGAGCGCCTGTCGCAGGCCGTAACGCGTGACATCGCGGCAATCATCGAGATCATCAAGACCTATCCACCCGCCAATGGCGATTATTCCGAGATAACCCGCATCGCCCGTGACCAGCTATCGCTGAACATATCGGTTCTGGCCGATACCCAGCTGCCGCCTCCACGCCCGAAGCCGTTCTTTTCGATCCTGGATGATATCCTTGCGGACCAGATCAATCAGCAGATCCGCCTGCCCTACTGGATCGATACGGTCGGCGACAGCCGTCTGGTGGAGATCCGTATCCAACTGGATGACAAGGTCCTGCGCGTCTTCACCATTCGCAACCAGACCTATGCCTCCAACACACACATCTTCCTGGTCTGGATGTTCGGCACATCGCTTCTTCTGATCGGAATTTCCATCCTGTTCCTGCGCGGTCAGATCCGGCCCATCCTCATGCTGGCGGATGCCGCCGAAAGCTTTGGCAAGGGCCAGCGCAATGATGGCTTCGTGCCGCGTGGGGCCGATGAAATTCGCCGCGCAGGCATTGCCTTCAACCAGATGCGCGAGCGCATCGAGCGGCAGATTGAGCAACGCACTGCCATGCTGACCGGCATCAGCCACGACCTTCGAACGATCCTCACCCGCTTCAAGCTGCAATTGGCACTGGCTGGCAACAATCCGGATCTGCATGGCATGGAGGCGGATGTCGAGGATATGCAGAGCATGCTGGAAGGCTATCTCGCCTTTGCGCGTGGCGAGGCCGAGGAGGATTTTGGTGAACTTCGCCTGAGCGAATTGCTGGAAAAGATCAAGACTGACTTCAGTCTTTACGGGAAAGAAATGAGCTACACGATTGACGGTGAGGATCTTCTGTCCGTGCGCCCGAATGCCTTTATGCGCCTGGTCGGCAATCTCGCGTCCAACAGCCAGCGCTATGCGAACCGCCTGACAATCGAAGCCCGACACAGCGCCAAATGGCTGACATTGATCTTCGATGACGATGGCCCCGGCATTCCGGAAGCCTCACGCGAGGATGTGTTCAAGCCTTTCTACCGGCTGGATGAAGCACGCAACCTCAATGCATCCGGCACGGGACTCGGGCTTGCCATCGCCAGAGACATTGCCCGTGGCCATGGTGGCAATGTCACGCTGTCGGATAGCCCTCTCGGTGGCTTGCGCGCCGTGGTGCGCGTACCAGCCTGAAGACTGGACAAGATCACATCATCTTCTTGCCGTCCGGCACACCGCGCTCGACGCTGGCCAGTACGATTGCGCCATTCTCATCGGCAAAACCAAGCGTCAGCACTTCGGAACGCACCGGCCCGATCTGACGCGGCGGAAAATTCACGACGCCTAGAACCTGCCGCCCGAGCAGGGTTTCAGGCGTGTAATGCACGGTGATCTGTGCCGAGGAACGCTTCACGCCGATCTCTGGACCAAAGTCGATCCGCAGCTTGTAGGCGGGTTTGCGCGCTTCTGGAAAATCCTCGACCTCGACAATGGTGCCGACACGGATATCGACCTTTTCGAAGTCGTCGAAGGTGATCTCGGCCATGTTTCAGCTTCCGAGTTCCTGCGCCCGCGTGCGCGCCGCTTCAATTGCCTTGTCGAACAGCGGCTGCATGGCATCATCCGCCATCAGCACCGAAAGGGCCGCCGCCGTCGTTCCGCCGGGAGACGTCACGTTCTTGCGCAGTTGAGCCGCCTCGTCGGGCGATTGATGCAGCAGTTCCCCTGCCCCTGCCACGGTTTCCCGCGCCAGGCGCATAGCAAGATCTGCGGGAAGACCAAGCTTGCGGCCTGCTTCCGCCATGCATTCAACGAGATAGAACACATAAGCCGGACCGCTGCCTGAAACCGCCGTGACGGAATCGATATCTGCTTCCGTCGCGACCCACTCGACAGGACCGCTGACCTTCAGAAGATCATGCACGGATTGCTTCTGCTCGGCGGAAACCTTGGCATTGGCGAAGGCACCCGTCACGCCGCGACCGACCATCGCAGGCGTGTTCGGCATGGCGCGAACCATGCCCGCATCTCCAAGCGCATCTTCGATCGATTTCAAGGTTTTGCCAGCCGCGACCGATACCACAACGGTTTCAGGCCCCAGCAGGCCTTTCAGCGGCGGCAGGACCGCATCCATCACCTGCGGCTTGACCGCAATGAACAGGACCGAAGCGGAAAGACCCGCAGGCGCTTGCGTGGCATGGCGTACACCGGCCTCAGCCAGTCGGCCCTTTGTCGCATCGGAGGGCGCCGGATCGATCACCAGAATGGTATCCGGTGAAACGCCATTCTTCAGCCAGCCAAACAACATGGCGCCACCCATGTTGCCGGCGCCAACCAGCACGATAGGATTTTGGGCAGACACGGGCATCAGCACTCACCAACAGTCTCGAACAGCACGGCCTCCATGGCCGATTTTGCATCGAGCCCGGACCAGACGACGAACTGGAAAGCCTGATAATAGGTTTCGCAGGTCTCCAGCGCGTTGGAGAGCAGAACCTCGACCTGCTGGTTTGTCGGCTCCGCGCCGCCTGCCAAAAGCAGAGATTGGCGGAAAATGACCACATCCTCCTGCCGCCACAGATCGAAGTGCCCCATCAACACCTGACCGTTGACCTGTGACAACAGCCGGATAACCTCGTTCACACGAATTTCGGGCACTTTCAGATCGAAGGCACAGGCCAGATGCAACGCTTCGAACTCTTCCATCCAGGAAAAGGAAACGTGATAATCCGTCCAGTGACCCTCTACGGTCATGGCAATCTCGTCTTCGCCGGAACGCTCGAACGTCCAGTCGTTCGAGGCGGCGACGAACTCGATCATGTCGACCGGGTTCGAGTGACGTTCCGTCTGGATCTCAATTAGGCTCATGCGGCACCTTCTAAACCGGAATGGAAGCGGCATTCGTGCAAGGACTACGCACCAACAGACGCACACACAATAACCGGAAACTGATAGTCTCGATGTTCCCCGCAACGACCACACTAGAGCGTCAGCCCTGTCTGGAGCTTGTGGCCGCTGTTTCGAATCATCATTTAAAATCAGTGTATAGGCACAGAATCCGAGTACCAGTCCCTCGTGCCACATTTTGCGGGGACGACTCAAAAATCACCCTCTCACGAGGGTTAAGATTTCATGATTAAGCGACTCTGTGACTTGCGTTTTTCCAAGCTGTCCACAGGCCCGAAATTTGTTTGTACGAGCTGCTGGATGAGGCCGGTCAACACTAAAAAAGGCGCATCCCCTGTTAACAGGAATGCGCCTTCGAATTTTGCTCGGCGAAACGTTTCAGCCGTTATTGGCGAGCCTGGCTTCCAGCGCCTCGATCCGCGCCTTCAGGGCGTCGTTCTCGTCGCGCGCCTTGATTGCCATTTCGCGCACGACCTCAAATTCCTCGCGTTTCACCACGTCCAGCGAGTTGATGAAACGCTCCATCTGCGCATGGATTGCCGTTTCTGCTTCCTTGCGCACACTTTGCGCCGCTCCCGCCGCATCCGTCATCAGGCGGGCGAATTCATCGAGAATGCGATTGCTGCCGGTCGACATGGATCTCTACTCCTTATGCGGGCCGCCGCCGCGGCAAGCCGTTGATCTTCCCAACTGAGGTAGGCGCAGACGAACCTGCTTGCAAGATTTTTGGCACTCTGCGGATCGGATTCCTGTAATTGTCTGAGGATGACCAGAGCTTTGGCGAGATAGGCCTTGACCCGTTCCGGCACGAAAGTCATCTTCCGCGAAAGAAATGGCTTTCCGGCCGAGGTATTTTCATTTGTACTCAGCACCTGGTCTTCTCGCCATACTACCCTATCCGAACATAGACCCGATCGCTTTCTCGATCGGCCCTCTTGCCGTGCACTGGTATGGTATCGCCTATGTCGTCGGCATCATGCTGGGCTGGCACTATGCCAAGCGCATGGTTGCCAGGCCGGAGCTATGGCCGAATGGAACATCGCCGATGACCGCGGAAAAACTGGACGATTTCCTCGTCTGGGTTGCCGCTGGTATCATTCTGGGCGGACGGATCGGCTACATCCTCTTCTACGATATGGGCGCCGTGATCGAGAATCCGGTCCGGGCCATCCAGATCTGGAATGGTGGCATGTCCTTCCACGGAGGATTGATCGGCACCACTCTGGCGATGATCTTCTTTGCCAGACGCAACGCCATCCCGGTCTGGAGCATGTTCGATACGGTCGCGACCGTTGCGCCCTTCGGGCTCTTCTTTGGTCGCCTCGCGAATTTCGTCAATGGCGAACTTTGGGGCCGTATCAGCGATGTTCCATGGGCCATGGTCTTCCCAACGGGTGGGCCGTTTGCACGCCACCCCAGCCAGCTGTATGAGGCCGTGCTCGAAGGCATCGTTCTTCTGCTCGTTCTTCGTGTCCTGACCCATCGCGTCAAAGCACTGCGGAAGCCCGGTACGGTGGCAGGTGCCTTTGCCTGCGGCTATGCGCTGTCGCGCATTTTCGTCGAATTCTTCCGGGAGCCAGACCCGCAGCTCGGTTATCTCGCGTTCGGCTGGCTGACCATGGGAATGGTGCTTTCCCTGCCCATGCTGGCCATCGGCATCTGGGCAATCCTCCGCGCACGTGTCGCGGTTCCCACTCCTTGAGGCGAAGACGAGGCAAGCATGACCACGCCGCTCGCAGACAAAATCAAGAACCTGATCAAGCTCAACGGCCCCATCAGCGTTACAGACTATTTCGCCCTGTGCCTTGCCGATCCGGAACACGGCTACTACCGGACGCGCGAGCCTTTCGGCCAGTCGGGTGATTTCATCACGGCTCCGGAGATCAGCCAGCTTTTCGGGGAAATGATCGGCGTCTTCCTGGTTCACGCATGGCAGCAGCACGGCAGCCCGACACCCGTCAATCTGGTGGAGATCGGGCCGGGACGCGGCACGATGATGCTGGACATCATGCGAGTCGTGCGGCGGCTTGCGCCGGCACTGTTTGACGGACTTCAGATCCATCTTGTGGAAACCAGCGATCGTCTGCGCGGTGTACAGAGGGTGACGCTGGAAGCCTTTTCCGCAAAGATCAACTGGCATCGCGGTTTTGACGATGTCCCGCCCGGTTTCACGCTGATTGCCGCCAACGAGCTGTTCGATGCCATACCCATCCGTCAGTTCGTGAAAACCGGCACCGGTTTCCGCGAACGCCTTGTCGGCCTCGACGCGGATGATGAATTGGCCTTTGGCGTTGGCATGGCCACCATCGATCCTGCCCTTCTTCCGCAGGGAAGTGGGGGCGAACCGGAAGGCACGGTCTATGAGATTGCCCCTGCACGGCAGGCGGTGATGCAGGCCTTGTGCGACCGGCTGACACAAAACGGCGGCACCGCAGTCATCATCGATTATGGCCACATGGCAACCTCCTTCGGCGATACGCTGCAGGCGGTCCTTCGTCATGAATATGATCATCCCCTCGCCCATCCCGGCGAAGCGGATCTGACCAGCCATGTGGATTTCGAGGATCTGGCGCGTGTTGCTCGCAGCTCGAACCTGCAGATCAACGGCTGCCTTCATCAGGGCGATTTCCTCTACGGCCTGGGCCTGGCTCAGCGTGCGCAGGCGCTGGCCTCCGGCAAGGCCGAGCAGGAGCAAAGAGCAATCGCGCTGGCGGCAGACCGCCTGGCAGGTGCCGGTGAAGGCAAGATGGGCGAGTTGTTCAAGGTCATGGCAGTCTCCTCGCCCAAGGTAGCGCTGGCCCCGTTCAAGCCGGTCACCCGCTGACTTTGATCTTCTGAACTGAGCGGTTGACAGGTTCGCAGCGGTCGGGCCAGAGTCCGCACCGAACGAAGCAGTGAACGGCGTATCGAGATACATCCGCCTGCCTCGCATGTTGAGCGCAACTTTTGGCTCAAGCCGCGTCGGATCACACCTCAAGCAGCGGAAACCCATGCCAGATCACGTCCTATCGCCCATCCAAAGCCCGCTCCTGTCGCAACTCGAAACCCACGGCATTCGCCACGGCTTCTTCACGAAGGGAGGCGGCGTCTCAGATGGCATCTATGCCAGTTTGAATGTCGGCCTCGGCTCGAATGACGACGCCAACAAGGTGCTGGAAAACAGACGCCGTGTCGCCGCCTGGTTCGGGCAACCACTGGAACGGCTGGCGACCGTGCATCAGATCCATTCGACCGATGTCATCGTCATGGATGACCGATATGACGGATCGCGCCCTCAAGGCGACGCCATGGTGACGGCAACACCCGGACTGATTCTCGGCGTCCTTGCCGCCGATTGCGGTCCCATCCTGTTTGCAGATGCTAAGGCCGGGATAATTGGCGCGGCCCATGCCGGTTGGAAAGGCGCGCTCGGCGGGATCGCGGAAAACGTCATCGGCGCGATGATGTCGCTGGGCGCGAGCCTTGAGAACATCACGGCGGCACTTGGCCCATCCATAGGCCCGGCGAGTTATGAAGTCGGCCCGGAATTTGTGGAGCGCTTTGTCACGCAGGATGCACGGTTTCAGCGTTACTTCACACCATCGACCAAGGCGGGGCACGCCATGTTCGATCTGCCATCGCTCACGACGCAGCGGCTTCTCGACGCGGGCATCCGGGCTGAAAATCTCGCAATCGATACCTATCCCGATCAGGATCGCTTCTTTTCCTACCGTCGAACGACACATGCCATGGAACCGGATTACGGCAGACAGATTTCAGCCATTGCAATAATGGAGACGTGACATGGCGCTGCATTTCGACAGAGGCGAATATACCGAGCGCCTTCGACGCCTGACAGAGGTCATGGAAACGCAGAAGCTGGACGCGCTTTTGCTATTTGCGCAGGAGAGCATGTACTGGCTGACTGGCTACGACACCTTCGGCTACTGCTTTTTTCAGTGCATGGTCGTGAAGGCAGACGGCTCTATTTCGCTCCTCACCCGTTCTGCGGACATGCGGCAGGCTCGACATACGTCGACGGTCGAAAACATTGTCATCTGGGTGGACCGGGTGAATGCTGATCCGACGCTGGACTTGAAGAACCTGCTAAGCGATCTCGACCTTTTGGGCGCAAGGATCGGCGTCGAATACGATACGCATGGCATGACGGGCCGGGTTGCGCGGCTTCTCGATAACCAGCTTTCCACGTTTGCATCCTTGAGCGATGCGTCCAATCTCGTCGGCGAACTGCGCCTCATCAAGAGCCCCGCAGAGATCGCGCATATCGTTCGCGCGGCCGAACTGGCGGATGATGCGCTGGATGCCGCGCTCGATCTGATCGCTCCCGGCGCAGATGAGGCAGAGATTCTGGCTGCCATGCAGGGCGCGGTTCTGAAGGGTGGCGGAGACTATCCCGCCAACGAATTCATCATCGGCTCTGGATCAGACGCGCTTCTCTGCCGCTACAAGGCAGGTCGCCGCAGACTGGATGCCATCGATCAATTGACGCTGAAATGGGCGGGCGTTTCCGCACACTATCACGCTGCGATGATGCGCACCGTACTCATCGGCGAGGCAAGCAGCCGCCATCGCGAACTTTATAATGCATGCCGGGAAACCCTGCTCGCAATCGAAGATGTTCTGAAACCCGGCAACACGTTCGCGGACGTATTCGACGTGCACGCCCGCATCATCGATGAGCGGGGCCTGACACGGCATCGCCTGAACAGCTGCGGCTACTCGCTCGGTGCGCGCTTTTCGCCGTCCTGGATGGAGCAGCAGATGTTCCATGCCGGAAACGAACAGGAGATTCGGGCCGATATGTCGCTGTTCGTGCATATGATCATCATGGATTCCGATAGCGGTGCCGCCATGTCGCTCGGCCAGACCTATCTCACCACAAATGACACACCGCGTAGCCTTTCGCGACACAGTCTGGATCTCATTGTGCGTGAATGAGACACCGGCGTTGACTTGAAGCTTTTCTCGCCTCTACTCTCTTTTCCCGGGAGACGGCAGGAGGAACGGGATGCGAAAGCACCAACTGCAGGTTTGGGCACCGCTGGCGGCCATTCTTCTCTGTGGCTGCAACACGTCCGATGCTCTGACACCCAAGGTCGATGTTGGTGGTGGATTGCATCCGACAAGCCCGGTGACTCAAGCCGAAGCGCAGCGCATGGCCGGAAGCCCCGGACCGCAGGCAAGATCATTCCCGCCAGCCCCCTCCTATCCGGCCGGACCGCAAAATTCCCAGCAGGCGCAATCCCGTGCCATGATTGAAGGCGCTTCGGGCTCAAGCCAGACCACGGTCCAGAGCGCACCTCTTTCATCTCCGCAGCCACCCGCTTCCGCGCAAAGCGCACCAGCCGTTGCATCTGTCCCCGCCGCCTCGACAGCGGAGACAGAAAGCATCCGTTTTCTTCCCATCATCGGTGCTCCCGTTCAGGCCGTCACCCCCTTGTCGAAAGAGCTCGGCTCCTCGGCTCGCGCGGCTGGCCTGACCATCAAGGCCGCGGCGGATTCCTCTGCCGGACATATCCTCAAAGGCTATCTCTCCGCTTTTGAGGACGGTGGCAAGGTGACGGTCGTCTATGTCTGGGATGTGCTGGACGGCGCAGGTGCTCGCCTCAACCGGATCCAGGGACAGTTATCCACACCCTCGCGCGGCGGCGCGGATCCGTGGACCTCTGTTCCAGCTGAACTCATGCAATTGGTCGGCCAAACCACGATAAAGAGCTATCTTGAGTGGCGAAACAATCGAGCCTGAGCATTCTGAGTTGAGGTAAATTTACCACCTCTAACACTGGTTACATAAAAATCCAGCCTCTGAAGCTGAACAGTCTTGCATTCGAGGCACGCCTCGGTAAAAGGCCCGCATCCAGCGTCAAAATAGGCGGACCCAAATGAAGGTTTTCGCAGGCAATTCGAACCGGCATCTGGCCGACGCGATCTGTTCTTACCTTAATGTACCTCTTGGAAGAGCCAGCGTACGGCGGTTTGCCGACCAGGAAATCTTCGTGGAGATCCAGGAAAATGTACGTGGTGAGGACGTTTTCGTCGTCCAGTCCACATCGTTTCCCGCAAACGACCACCTGATGGAACTGCTCATCATGATTGATGCGTTCCGTCGCTCCTCCGCACGGCGCATCACCGCAGTGCTGCCCTATTTCGGTTATGCCCGCCAGGACCGCAAGGCGGGTCCGCGCACGCCGATCTCGGCCAAGCTGGTCGCAAACCTGATCACGGAAGCCGGTGCGGACCGCGTTCTGACGCTTGATCTTCATGCGGGGCAGATCCAAGGCTTCTTCGATATCCCGACGGACAATCTTTACGCCGTGCCGATCCTGGCGCGTGACGTGAAGGAACACTATGACCTGAAGAACGTCATGGTCGTTTCGCCGGATGTCGGCGGTGTGGTTCGCGCCCGCTCGCTTGCGAAGCGCCTGGATTGCCAGCTGGCGATTGTCGACAAGCGCCGTGAGCGTGCTGGCGAATCCGAAGTCATGAATGTCATCGGTGACGTGACCGGCAAGGACTGTTTGCTGATCGACGATATCGTCGATTCCGGCGGCACCCTGTGCAACGCCGCCGAAGCACTGTTGAAGAACGGCGCAACCAGCGTTACCGCCTACATCACACATGGCGTTCTGTCGGGCGGCGCAGTCGCCCGCGTCAGTTCGTCGAAGCTGAAGGAACTGGTGATCACGGACTCCATTCAGCCGACGACGGCGGTCCAGTCCGCTCCCAATATCCGCGTCGTGACCACAGCCGGCCTGCTGGGCGAAGCCATCAACCGGACGGCGCTTGAAGAGTCGGTCTCCAGCCTGTTCGACTAATGTAATCACGACCCGATGTTAGCATCATTGGCCGCACGGCGCTTGAAGCACCGTGCGGCCAATGTGTTTATGGGCTCTCGTCAGGCCACGTGCGGCAGGGCATTTACATCCGCAAATTCTTCAACCGGATTGACCAGACCATTGATGCCGGAATGGGGCAAAGGCTTGCCGAAGAAGAAGCCCTGCATTTGCTCGCATCCCTCTTTGCGTAGAAAATCCGCGTGTTCAGCCGTCTCAACCCCTTCCGCCAGGACAGGGATGTTGAGGCTGTGCGCAAGAATGACCGTAGAGCGAACGATTGCTGCAGCCAGACGATCATGGTTGACCCGATCCACGAAGGAGCGATCGATCTTGATCTTGTCGAAAGGAAAGCTCATCAGGGTCGAAAGGGATGAATAGCCGGTGCCATAATCATCCATGGCGATCTTTACGCCGAGATCCTTCAACTGTCGGATGATGATCAGCGCCCGCTCCTGCTCCTCAATGAGGCCGGACTCAGTTATCTCCAGTTCAAGGCGATGCGGCGAAAGGCCAGTCTTTTCGAGCACCGTCGCGACCTTGAGCGGGAATTGCGGATCGGAGAGCTGCTGAACCGCAGCGATGCCCGGCAGATAACCAAGCATCGCGAGAAAATGGGTGGTCCATATCGCGCCTCCACTGACAAAGCCCGTCAGCAGGACCCATACCAGCCGTTCGCTGCGGCTGGATGCTTTAAACGAGCGTGCGAAAAGGCGCATGCTGAGGTAGGATCCGAAGATACAGACCAGGGCAACAGCCGCAACATAACGAAGGTCGTGATCCTGGATCAGGCAGGAGATTACATACAGCATTGAACCGACACACATTTTAACATTTTAAACATCTAATAAAATGTAAAAAGCTTTCGAGAGAAGGGTAACCGAATTATCATGTTATAATTCGTTGACTTGGGAGCGCACGGCCAGCGCTTGCACATTGAGGACATATCGTCTATAGCGCGGGCGTCCGCGTAGACACCCTTGGAGGCAACGCGGATGAAGCGCGTCGGACGATGCCCTTCAAATCCGGCAGGGACTGGTTCCCGGTCCGGGTTCTCCAATAACCTCGAAAAGGATATGCCATGAGCAACGCTACTTATGAGCTCAAGGCCGAGGCGCGCGATCGGGTTGGTAAGGGGTCCTCCCGCGAACTTCGCCGCAACGGTTTGATTCCTGCTGTCATCTATGGCGACAAGCAGGCCCCGATTTCTATCGCACTGTCCACGAACGAAGTAACCAAGCGTATCCACGCTGGCGGTTTCATGACCACCGTTGCTACGATCGATGTGAACGGCCAGAAGATCTCGGTTCTCCCGAAGGACTACCAGCTGGACCCGGTTCGCGATTTCACGATGCACGTCGACTTCCTGCGCGTTTCCGCAGACAGCCGCGTTACCGTTGAAGTCCCGGTTCACTTCATCAACGAAGACAAGTCCGCCATCAAGACCGGTGGTGTGCTGAACATCGTTCGCCACGAAGTCGAACTCGTATGCCCGGCAAACGACATTCCGGAATTCCTGACGGCTGACCTCACAGGTCTGCAGCTCGGCGATTCCATCCACATCTCCAACATCAAGCTTCCCAAGGGCGTAGAGCCGACGATCGACCGCGACTTCACCATCGCTTCCATCGTTGCTCCGGTTGCTGCAGAAGGCGAAGCTTCAGAATAAGCTTCATTATCAACTTCTGATTGATTTTAACCCGCCAGGCGACAGCCGGGCGGGTTTTTTGCTGTTTACCACCGCTTAAGGCTCTTGCGTCGAAACATTTCCAAAATCGCAATACTGCACGTTAAGGTGACGCTTGATCGTGCCATCATTGAACGGGATTCGCCCGGTTTCAGTGAAATTTAAAGAATACATGCCACGGTCCGGGAAGCTTACGTCGAGATCCGGCGACACTGCTGGAACGCGCGAGGGAGAAACTGATGACACGATCTGTCGAAAGCCGCTTCATTGCGATCATTTCTGCAGCTCTGGTCATCGTTGTTGCTCCGCTTTTCTCCCTGTTTCTTGCTTTGTCTTCCCAGCAGGCCAGCGAGAGCCAGCATGAGCGTATTCAGGTTCTGATCGGGGCCAATGCCCAGGCGCTTTCCAAACCGCTCTGGGATCTCGACATCGAGAGTATCCGCCAGATTACCGAGCAGCTTGTGGGCGAAGGTGCGATCCGCGTCGTTCAGGTCACTGACACGATCGGCAAATTCGATGTCACGGAAAGCAACCTTCGCGATAGCGGCGAAGATCTGGAGAAGATGTCGCGGCCTATCGTCTACCGTGCGCCCGACAGTATCCAGCGCATTGGCACCATCACCATCCATTATGATAGGGTTGGGCTGTTTTCGGCATTGAACCGGATGGAGATCACATTGATCTCCATATTCGCGGTCGCGATCCTGGTGGTATTCGCAGCGGCGATCGTGGGCAACCGGCTCATGGTCATAAGGCCCCTCCTCCGCCTGACGGCAGCAGTGGAGGCGACGCGTCGCCTTGGCTCGCGCCACCACGTCGACTGGCGCTCGAAGGACGAGATGGGCCGGTTGGCGAAAAGCTTCAATGAAATGCAGATCCAGCTGGACCGTGAGGAGCGGGAACTCAAGCGCGCCCACCAACAGACAACCGAGATCTACAATCTGACTCCGGCCATGCTCTTCTCGCTGGATGCCGATGGCATGATCTGGGCGGTCAGCGATTATTGGCTACTTGCTACAGGCTACAGCCGTCGCCATGTCCTGGGCCGGCACTTCGTTGATCTCATCATTCCGGAAGATCGCCGTACCTATCTCGACCGCGGGACAGGAACCAACGGCAGCAACGCCAGCCATGGCGTAACAGTACGTTTTCAATGTGCAGATGATCGCATCATCGACGTCTTGATCATGGAAACGCTCCTCAAGTCGACATCCGCCGAACTACCGACCTCTCTCAGCGTCATGACAGATGTCACAGAACTAAAGCAGTCTGAAATCCGCAACCATCATCAAGCCATCACCGATCACTTGACCGGCCTTCTAAACCGTCAGGGGTTCGAGATCGCGCTCGACGAAAAGATCGCCGAGGCCGACGAAAGCAAGACCGATGTCGCCTGCCTGTTCATTGATCTCGACCGATTCAAGTCGATCAACGATACGTTGGGACATGCGGCCGGAGACCGTGTGCTGTGCGAATTCGTGGAGCGTGTGTCTCCGCTGATCACCGCCGAAGATTGCGCCTCCCGTTTGGGCGGGGACGAATTTGCTCTTCTCATTACCGGCAAGGATGCAAAAGCGAGAGCATCGCGGATCTGTACGCAGGTCGTCGCGGCTTTCGACACCCCTTTCGAGCTCGACAGCGCCTCGGTGCGCCTTAGCGCCAGCATCGGCCTTGCGGTCTATCCGGAGCACGCCCAAAGCGCCGCAGAACTTCTTCAGCGGTCCGACATGGCCATGTACGCCCGCAAACGCGATGGCAAGAACGGCGCCAGCATCTATGATGAGGCAATACTGGATCGCACACGCCAGAGGGCCGAAATCGAGGCTGATATCGAGGCGGCACTCGCGAACAGCTGGTTCGAAGCGCATTTCCAGCCCATCGTCGATACGCGTACCCGCTCTACCATGGGCTTCGAGGCCCTGATGCGCCTGCGCCATCCCCGCAAAGGTTTGCAGTCTCCAGCCGCCATTGTCAGCGTTGCCGAAGAAACCGGCTCGATCGATAGGATTGGCAATGAGATCCTCGAGGATGCGCTGGAAAATCTCGCAAAGGTATGCCGCATACCAGGCATGGAACGCTGCTACGTGGCCGTGAACTTCTCGCCACTACAGTTCGAACACAGCCTGCCGACACGCATCGCAGCCCATGCGTCACGTTTCGGCCTCAGTCCCAGCCAGGTCGTGATAGAGATCACCGAAGCGGTTCTGATGCACGACAACCCGGAAATCCGTACAATCCTGGATCAGTTGCACAGTTTCGGCTGCCGCATCGCACTGGACGATTTCGGAACCGGCTATTCTTCGCTGAGCTATTTGAGCCGCTTCCCGGTCGACATCGTCAAGATCGACCAGTCCTTCGTGAAATCTCTCGGGACCGATGCAGTCGAGATCAAGCAGAAAAACCGCATGCTGATGGAAGGTATCACTGCCATCTCGCATAAGATGAACTGTATCGTGGTCGCCGAGGGAGTGGAAACAGAGGAGCAATTCACGCAGTTGCGCGCCATCGGCGTGGATTGCGCGCAGGGCTATCTCTTCTCCAAGCCCATGGCCGTACCGGATCTCATCACGAATCTGAACACAACCGCGAACTTGCTGGAATCTCGCATTGCATAAGCTTAAACTTTATTAGAGAATAAATTGGGGGTGAGTGTGGGACGACTTCTCCTGACAGGCATACTGGCGCTGATGGCATCGTCGGCGCACGCCGAGCATCTGACCTTCACCACGGAATCCTACCCCCCCTACAGCTTTCTTTCGTCGACCGGAAAACCATCCGGCGTCGGCGTCGATCTGGTGGATGCGATCATGCGCGCCAGCAGCGTGAAGGCCAGCTACACAATCGAAGTCATGCCTTGGGCCAGAGCTTTGGCGCTTGCGGAAACCTCCAAGAACTATTGCGTGTTTGCGGCCGCCCGCACTAAGGAACGCGAGAAGACCTTTCAGTGGGTGACCCCATTCTTCTCGGATATCAACTTGCTCGTTGCGCTCAAATCATCGCCTGTGGATGCCCGTACGATTGAGCAGGCAAGAAAATATACCGTCAGCACCCAGCGAGGCGATTATACGCAAGGACTGCTGAAGGAGAACGGGTTCGAGAAAATCGACATCAGCGCAAATTTCGAGACGTCGCTGGCAAAGCTGATGGCGGGCCGCATCGACCTGATCCCGATGTCGGAATCGGTCTACAACAAGCTGATCCGTGATGGTGCAGAATTGCGTCGTCTGATGATCTTCTCGGAGCAAAAGCTTGGTATTGCCTGTAATCGCCAGATCTCGCCCAACCTGATCGCCAGAATGCAGGCCGCTCTGGATACGCTGCGCTCCACCGGGGAGCAGGATCGTATCCTGCGCAAATACGGCCTCCAACCTCCTCGTTGAACTGCGCAGCCACATGTCTGCCCAACGTAGACCAGCCTGACGACATCGCTCTTGACTCTGCCGCCCTTTCGGGGTGGGAAGGCATTTGAGAGCAAGGGTCCGCACTATCATGATCATCATCGCAGGCTTGGGAAATCCAGGCAGTCAATATCGCGGCAATCGTCACAACATCGGCTTCATGGCCGTTGATGCAATCCAGCGGTTGCCTGGCTTTGGCTCCTGGTCGAAGAAGTTCAGGGCCGAGATTTCCGAAGGCGACATCGACGGCGAAAAGGTGCTGCTGATGAAGCCGCAGACCTTCATGAATCTCTCCGGTGAAGCCGTCGGTGAAGCCATGCGCTTCTACAAGCTCGGCCCCCAAAACATTGTCGCGGTCTACGACGAACTTGACCTTCCTCCCGGCAAGGCACGCATCAAGACGGGTGGCGGACACGGCGGACACAACGGCGTAAAATCGCTGGATGCCCATTGCGGCAAGGACTATCGACGCCTTCGGCTGGGCATAGGCCATCCCGGCTCAAAGGAATTGGTGCACAATCATGTTCTGGGCGACTTCGCCAAAGCAGATCAGGCCTGGCTTGAGACACTGCTCGATGCGATCGCCGCCAACATCGGCCATCTGGTGAAGGGTGAAGATTCGCAACTGATGAACAAGATCGCGCTGGCGACCGGCGATCAGAGTGCAGACGCGACGACAAAACCTGCAAAGGCGCCAAAGCCACCCAAGCCCGCCAGCCAGTCCCACATCCATCAGGCGCGAGGCAATCGCGGTCCTGCCCTTCCGGCGTCCGGCCCCATGGCAGACATGCTGAAAAAGATGTTCGGCCCGAAGGGGGAGTGAAGGTTCACTCCTCCGGTTCAGTGATGAACATCAGCGGAAACCCGGCCTCCTTGGCGAGATCTACCGCTTCCTTCGCCTTCGTCTCGGCAATATCCTTGGCGCAGACCACGACAACAGCAAGCCCCATGCGATGCGCCGTCATCATCACGCGATGTCCGGCCTCCGCACTCATTCGGAAAACCGACTTCAGCACGATCGTCACGAATTCGCGTGGCGTGTAATCGTCGTTCAGGAGAATGACCTTGTAGAGCTTGGGTCTCTCGAGCTTGGGCTTTGCCTTGGTCGTCGGCTTGACAGTCGTATTCTCACTCATGGCCGCGTTCCCAACGGGCTGACTTGTCGCTCACAAGCGATCAGCACGAATATTGATAGAAGGCAAGGTGCGCGACGGGTATCAACCCCGCGTAAAACCAGATCATAATGCCTGCAAAGGTCGCGGACAAGTCGCACAGCCCTTTGAGGACGGGATTTAAGCCTCTGCTCTGATCGCTTGCCCTTGACCCGATGGCCTTCTTCCCCCATAGCCGAGGCCAAATCGAAATCAACGACGGGTCAACCCTTATGGGCTTTAAATGCGGCATCGTCGGCCTGCCCAATGTCGGCAAGTCGACACTCTTCAACGCGCTGACGAAAACGGCTGCTGCACAGGCCGCCAACTATCCCTTCTGCACCATCGAACCCAATACGGGTGAAGTGGCCGTGCCGGATGCACGCATGCAGAAACTGGCTTCCATCGCAGGCTCGAAGGAAATTATCCCGACCCGCATTTCCTTCGTGGATATTGCCGGCCTGGTGCGCGGCGCCTCGAAGGGTGAAGGTCTCGGCAACAAGTTTCTGGCCAACATCCGCGAAGTGGATGCTGTGGTCCACGTCCTGCGTTGCTTCGAGGATGACGACATCACCCACGTCGAAGGCCGCATCAACCCGGTCGGTGATGCCGAAACCATCGAAACGGAGCTGATGCTGGCGGACCTCGAAAGCCTTGAGCGCCGCGTGGAACAGACCCGCAAGCGTGCGACCGGCAAGGACAAGGAATCGCTCGCGCAGCTTCCGGTCATGGAAGCCGTGATCAAGCTTCTCAATGAGGGTAAACCGGCTCGCTTGCTGCTGAAGACACTGGGAACAGATGAGATTGCCGTTCTCAAGGGTCTCAACCTGCTAACCTCCCATCCGGTTCTCTATGTTTGCAACGTCGCGGAAGCAGATGCCGCCACGGGTAACAAGCATACCGAAGCGGTTGCTGCCATGGCGAAGGAACAGGGCGCAGAATGCGTCATCATTTCCGCTGCCATCGAAGCCGAAGTCGCTCAACTGCCGGAAGAGGAAGCCACGGAATTCCTCTCCGCGCTTGGCCTTGACGAAGCGGGCCTCGATCGTTTGATCCGCGCTGGCTACCACCTGCTCGATCTGATCACCTACTTCACCGTTGGCCCGAAGGAAACGCGTGCCTGGACCATCGTTCGCGGCACCAAGGCGCCACAGGCAGCAGGCGTCATCCACTCGGATTTCGAACGCGGCTTCATCCGCGCCTTCACCATTTCCTATGACGACTACATCGCCTTCAAGGGCGAAGTCGGTGCCAAGGAAGCGGGTAAGGGCCGCGATGAAGGCAAGGAATATGTCGTGAACGACGGCGACGTCATCCATTTCCGCTTCAATACCTGATCAGGGCAACCTTCACTCGACACAGGCCGCCGCTGCACCCGCACCGGCGGCCTTTTCGTTTTCCGGCAGTCTCAAATCTCGAGCAGCAGCGTCATGGCAATCGCCCACATGATGAGGGCAATGCAAGTGTCGAGAACGCGCCACGCCAGAGGGCGTGCAAAAAGCGGCCTCAAAAACGTTGCGCCGTAAGCAAGCGAGAAGAAGAAGGCCAGTGAAGCCGTCGAGGCACCCGCGGCAAATATCAGTTCTTCGCCCGGAAACCGCGTCGAAAGCGTTCCCACCAGCACGACCGTATCCAGATAGACATGCGGATTAAGCCAGGTGAAGGCAAGACAGGTGGAGATCACCGTCGAAAACGGCAGTCCGGCGCCCTCCTCAATCACGAGGCTGGCAGCTCCCGTCACGGCTGAACGGAGACTGCGCGCGCCATACCACAGCAGAAACGCCGCTCCCGCATAGCGCATGACGGGATCAATCCATGGTGCAGACGCAAGGATTTGCTGAAAACCGCTCACACCGAAGAAAATGAGCAATGCATCGGAAAGTGCGCAGGTCAGGGCAACGGCCAGAACGTGCTCGTTTCGCAAACCTTGCCGCAGCACGAAGGCATTCTGAGCCCCAATCGCGACAATGAGGCTAAATCCGATACTGAAACCAGTCGTATAGGCCGTTGAGATCACACCATTACCTCAGATTGAATGGTATGGAATTAAGCGAACAAACGAGTTAAGTAAAACGAAGGATACTAAAGAAACTTAAGGAAAACTAATTCAATGCTGGACTATGGCAGCTTGCAGGCGGTGGCAATGGTGGTGCGCACCGGCAGCTTCGAGAAGGCCGCCCAGCAGCTCTCCGTCACGCCCTCTGCGGTTTCCCAGCGGGTGAAAGCGCTAGAAGAGCGGATGGGCACTATCCTGATTGTTCGCGGCCAGCCATGCACGGCAACCAGCGAGGGCGAGCTGGTCTGTCGCCATGTGGAACAGGTTTTGATGCTGGAGCAAGAGCTTTCCAGCACCCTCCCTGCCCTGCCTTCCAAACGCGACATTCAGGACCGGGTCACCATTCCGCTGGCGGTCAATTCAGACAGTCTCGCAACCTGGTTTCTCAGCGCCGCCGCCACCGCCAGTTCCAGTACGGGCTATCTGTTCGATGTTATCGTGGATGATCAGGATCATACGACGGAAATCCTGAAAGCAGGCCGAGCTATCGGTGCAGTCACGGCGCAGCCGGAACCTGTTCCGGGGTTCAGGACCTATCCGCTCGGTTCGATGACCTATCTTGCGACCGCATCCCCGCATTCCGGCAGAGATATTTCAGTAACGGACTGACAAAGGATGCGCTGCAGAAAGCGCCGGGTATTGTCTTCAATCGTAAAGACAGACTGCAGGACATCTGGGCTCGCAAGGTCACCGGCCAACACTTTACTTTTCCCAACCACTGGCTTCCTTCCAGCCACGCCTTCATCAATGCCTGCCAGCTGGGACTGGGATGGGGCATGAGCCCGCTTCATCTTTTGGCCCCTCATCTCGCCAACGGCACACTTGTGGATCTGGCACCCGAATATCCTGTCGAAGTTACGCTGTACTGGCAGATCAAATCCTCCGCCGCGGGACAGCTGAGAGCACTGACTGAGACAATCACTGCCTGTGCCAGAGCGACCATGAATGGAGCTGGATAATCACGCCACAGGCGGCAGGCGATCCGCCATGGCGCGCGGCACCAGTTCCAGAACTCGGCTTCGCAAAAAGCGCCAGCCAACGCCCACCAGAAGCACGACGATACCAACGAATGCAAGCGCCATGAAGACGATGAGATCGCCGGTCAGTTGTTGATCCCTCAAAAGGCCTGCGACCGCCACAATCAACGCCACCAGACCTGACGTTGCAAAGGCGCGGCGATCAATGATGATACCCATCAACATGAGGCAAGACACCACGCAAATGACAGGAAGCGCCAGTTCACCCTGCCATGTGTCCGGCGTAATGCGCAGAGCACCTGTCCGCAGATAGACCACGAAGGATAGTACTGCATAGAGCAATGCAGGCGCGGTCATCAGATGCAGCCAGAAGGCAATATCCGCACTGCGGGAAGCCCGATAGCGATCCGCCAGGTCGAAACGCATGGCAATCGCAAACAGCCCCCCCGCCGAGATCAACAGGATGCAGACGAGCGTGAAGGGATAGCCTGTGATGAAATGCTCAACGCCGAGAAGCCGTTCCAGAAGGGCAAACACCAGCATCATGATCAGGCCTAAGCATGAGGTGATGAACAGCGCGACCGCAAGCGGCACGCGGTAGCGCAGCGCATACAGCCCGAGCACGGCCGGAAACGCGGCAAGATAGGCAGCAAGGCCGAGGGATGTATCCGCATCGACATAATCATCGAGCATCACCATGCCTGAAACCCAGGTGACAACCACCGTCGAGATGGTCAACACCACGGCAGGCAGCGCCAGACGCTGGCGGGCAACCAGTATTTCAGAAAGCAAGATGATCGCCGGCGTGATGACGAAGATATTGCCGAGCCCCCACAATCCGGCAAACAGAATGAGGATACCGATGCTGATCAGGACGTCATGAAAACCCCGTAAGAAGCGCGGAGCCTCCGTATCGGGCGGGCTTTCAAGCAGACCTTGCGCCTGGGAAGGCTGCGGTAGCGAAAGAGCCTCAGCCAAATGGCGTTCAAGGTCTTGAACGTGAGCCGGACTGACCAGCCCCTTGGCCACAGCGCCCTGTAGCGCAGAACTCAGCGTGCTCATAATTTCGCTTACCCTCGGGTTTCATCGGGTGTAGCCCGGCCAATATCACCTGCATAATCTGCCGTGCCTGCCATTGTCCATGCGCGCAAACGACCTATCCCTTCGTAAGAATCTTCGAATTCACGTAAACTTTGCCGCAAATCTGAAAATCAATTACCCCGTGCACTCACCATGGACCCGATGAAAAAATCATTGCATAACATGCCCCCGCCCAGTTTCAGGAAGGAACCCAAGCATGACTGATGGGAAGCTTCACTTCGAAGACTTCACCCCGGAGCGCGCATTTCCGCTCGGGCCGCTTACGGTCAGCGCTGAAGAGATCATCGAATTCGCTTCCGAATACGATCCGCAACCAATGCATCTTTCCGAGGAAGCCGGCAAGGCGAGCATTCTAGGCGGCCTGGCGGCTTCCGGCTGGCATACGTCCGCGCTGCACATGCGCATGACAATCGACAGCTTTCTGATCAACTCCACCTGCGAAGGTGCGCCAGGCGTCGACTTCATGGACTGGAAAAAGCCGGTTCTGGCAGGCGATACCCTCTCCGGACAGGCGGTGGTTCTGGAAGCAAGAACACTCCGCTCGAAGCCCGGCATCGGCTTGATCCGCATGCGAAGCGAAGTTGACAACCAGCACGGCGAAACCGTCTGCGTGCTGGAGCAGGCAATCATGTTCCGCATGCGTGATACGCAGGAGACCGCACAATGAGAATGGAAGAATTGAACGCGGTCGGAACACGCCTGAACCTCGGCACGATGGCATTTACCGCTGAAAACATCATCGAGTTCGCACGGAAGTTCGATCCGCAACCATTCCATATGGATGCCGAGGCCGCCAAGGATTTCGTGTTTGGTGCCCTCTGCGCATCTGGTTGGCAAAGCGCGGCAGGCTGGATGAAAACCTTTCTGGCCTACTGGACCAAGGAATGCATCCGATTGCACAAGCAGGGGATCGCCCCGCCCAAGCTTGGCCCCTCGCCCGGCTTTCGCAAGCTCCAGTGGCTTAAGCCGGTCTATGCCGGCGACCGGATTACCTACTATACAACGCTGCTCAACAGCCGCGAACTGGCCTCACGCCCCGGCGTCTGGCTGAACTCGACCCTGAATGAAGGCGTCAACCAGAACGGCGAAACCGTCATTCGCTTCGAAAGCAGCGTTCTGGAATTCACCTGAGGAGCACGATTTCAACGGGACACAATCACCGTGGCCCCGGCTCCCATCATCAAAGCGCCTGTGCCTCGGTTGAGACGGCGCAGGACCACCGGATTGCGCAGTAATCCGCGTGTACGCACGGCCAGCAGAATGTGCCCGCCAATCACAACGGCCTCGACGATCAGGATTGCCGCCGCCAGCAGACTGAAATCGCCGAGCGAGAGATGAGTATCAACGACGTTTGGCAGCAGAGCGATGTAGAACAGCGGCATCTTGGGGTTTCCAAGATTGAGAAACACCCCCGCCAGATAACCGCGCCATAATTCGCCGTGACCCGGCAGTTCCCGCGCCTCTGGCAGCCGCACGGGCGCTGTCCACAGCCGAAAACCCATCCAGATGAGATAGGCGGCGCCGAGATAGCGCAAGCTCACCATGGCCCAACCCATCTCGGTAGCGAAGGCAGATAGGCCGAAGGCGGCAAGCGTGAGAAAGATGAGGATACCCGTAACAGTTCCCAATCCATAGGCGAGCCCGGATGCCGCTCCCTGATGCAGTGTCCGGGCCAGAATAGTCATATTGTCCGGACCGGGACTCGCGGCAAAGACGAAGAACGCAAGTGCGAAGGCAAGCAATGCGGCGAATTCCATCTGCCTCTCCTCTGGAGATCAAGGTCACTCCAATTGCAGCAGAGCAGAGGGTGTGCCTACCGTCAATGCCCGTCGAAGGACACGAGCGTGCGAACCTCGACGCCAAGCGCCTCCAGCTTCTTGCGCCCACCCAGTTCCGGCAAGTCAATGACGAAACAGGCGGAAACCACCTCGGCCCCCAACTGACGCAGCAGTTTCACAGCGCCTTCGGCAGTGCCGCCCGTCGCGATCAAATCGTCGCAGAGAATGACCTTGTCCCCCGGCTTCACCGCATCGACATGCATTTCCATCTCGTCCACGCCGTATTCGAGGCTATAGGCCACGCGAACGGTTGTGTGCGGCAGCTTGCCCTTCTTGCGGATTGGAACGAAGCCTGCCGAAAGCTGATGCGCCATGGCACCGCCGAGAATGAACCCGCGCGCCTCGATACCCGCGATCTGGTCGACAGCCAGATCCGCATAGGGACGCACCAACTCATCGACTGCGCTTCGAAACGCTGCAGCATCCCCAAGCAGCGTCGTGATATCGCGGAAGATGATTCCCGGCTTCGGATAATCGTGAATGGCGCGGATCGAGGCAGCAAGGGTCTGTGGGATATCAGCCATGGGATTCAAACGTCCAGAAGGGTGAACAGGGATGCCGCCAATAAAAAAAGGCGGCCGAAGCCGCCTTTCTAGAGAATATGAGCGCTGGGCTCAATGTTCCTTGTTTGCATAAACCGACTTCTTCGTCAGGTACACCAGGATCGTGAAGATCGCCAGGAACACCATGACCATGAAGCCTGTGCGCTTGCGGTCTTCGAGATGCGGCTCCGCAGCCCACATCAGGAAAGCAGAAACGTCCTTGGCATACTGGTCCAGCGTCTGCGGCGAACCGTCGTCATAGGTTACCTGACCATCCGAAAGCGGAGATGCCATAGCCAAGGCAACTGCACTGCCGAAATAGGGGTTGAAATGTGTACCGGTCGGCACTTCAACACCCTGCGGCGGTTCCTGGTAACCGGTCAGCAGCGAGTAGATATAGTCCGGGCCGCCTTCCTGATACTGCGTGAAGATATCAGCCACGAACAGCGGAAAACCACGGGTTACACCGCGGGCCTTCGCGATTAGCGAAAAGTCCGGAGGCGCGGCGCCGCCATTGGCTGCCGCGGCAGCCTGGCTGTTCGGGAATGGAGACGGGAAGTAATCGGACGGAACCGCTTTGCGGGTGAACATTTCACCTTCATCATTCGGTCCGTCCTGCACCTCGTATTCAGAAGCGAAGGCCTTTACCTGCGCATCCGAATAGCCAAGATCCTTGAGCGTGCGGAATGACACCAGCTTCATCGAATGACAGGCTGCGCACACTTCCTTGTAGATCTTGAGGCCGCGCTGAAGCTGCCCCTTGTCATACTTACCGAACGGACCGGCAAATGACCAATCCACATTCTTCGGCTTCAGGACGGGGAAATGCCCCCCCTGAATTGCGTGCTGCGTTGCTTCCGCCAGACCGTGTCCCTCTTCGGCCCGTGCCGAAGAGGTGCCAAAGGCTGCCAGAGAGGCGACCAGAGCGAGGCTCGTTACAAGCTTTTTCATTATCATTGTCCTCTCTCTCGTCTCAGGCCTGAGCCGCCGCAGGTTTACCCTGCTTCTCGAGAACCGCTTCGGTAATCGAGTTTGGAATTCTGCGCGGCGTTTCGATGAGGCCAAGAAGAGGCATGATGATAAGGAAGAAGCCGAAGTAATAGGCCGTTCCGATCTGCGAGAACACAACATACAGGCCTTCTGCCGGCATGGCGCCCAGCCAGCCAAGCATGATGGAATTGGCCACGAAGATCCAGAAGAAAAGCTTGTACCACGGACGATACACAGCAGAGCGGACCTTGGACGTATCCAGCCATGGCAGGAAGAACAGCACAATGATCGCACCGAACATCACCAAAACGCCACCCAGCTTGGAATCGATCGGACCGACGTTGAAAGTGATCGCACGCAGCATGGCGTAGAACGGCAGGAAGTACCATTCCGGAACGATATGTGCCGGGGTCTTCAGCGCATCCGCCATGATGTAGTTATCCGGGTGGCCCAGATAGTTCGGCATGTAGAAGACGAACCAGGCATAAACCATCAGGAATACGGACAGGCCGAGCGCATCCTTCAACGTCGCATAGGGCGTGAAGGGCACCGTATCGGTTTTGGTCTTGACCTCAACGCCCGTCGGGTTGGTCTGGCCCGTCACATGCAGCGCCCAGACGTGCAGGATGACGACACCCGCGATCATGAACGGCAGCAGGTAATGCAGGGCAAAGAAACGGTTCAGCGTCGGCTGATCAACGGCAAAGCCGCCGAGCAGGAACTGCTGGATCCACTCGCCCACCAGCGGGAAGGCCGTGAAGAAACCGGTGATGACCGTTGCACCCCAGAAAGACATCTGGCCCCAGGGCAGAACATAGCCCATGAAGGCGGTTGCCATCATCAGCAGGAAGATCACCACGCCCAAAATCCAGAGGATTTCGCGCGGCGCCTTGTAGGAACCGTAATACAGACCGCGTGCAATGTGCAGATAAACTGCAATGAAGAAGAACGAGGCACCGTTGGCATGCATGTAGCGCAGCAGCCAGCCGTGGTTCACGTCGCGCATGATCTTTTCGACGGAATTGAAGGCAACGGTGACTTCCGCCGCATAATGCATGGCCAGAACCACACCGGTCAGGATCTGCACCACCAGCATGACAGCCAGCATGCCACCGAAGGTGTAGGCATAGTTCAAGTTGCGCGGAACCGGATAGGCGACGAAGCTGTCATACACCAGACGCGGCAGGGGAAGCCGCGCGTCGATCCATTTTTCGACAGCCGTCGATGGTTGATAGTTGGAATGCCCACCACTCATGTCGTGTCCCCTCACCCGATCCGGATCACAGTATCGGAAGCAAATGTAAATGTCGGAATTGCAAGGTTCTGCGGGGCTGGACCCTTGCGAATACGGCCCGCCGTATCATAGTGCGAGCCATGGCAGGGACAGAACCAGCCGCCGAAATCACCGGCCTGACCGAGCGGAACGCAACCTAGATGGGTGCAGGAACCGATCATGACGATCCAGTTTTCCTTATCCTTGCCCGCGGAACGGTCCAGATCCGTTGCCTTGGCATCGGCCGCAAGGTTGGCGTTGCGCGCAACCGGATCCTTGAGGTCCGCCAGAGCCACGGCCTTGGCTTCCTCAACTTCCTTCGGCGTGCGATTGCGGATGAAAATGGGCTTGCCGCGCCACTTCACCGTCAGCGACATGCCCGGCTGGACGCTGGCCACATTCACCTCGATGGAGGCGAGCGCAAGCGTCGAAGCATCAGGCCGCATCTGATCGATAAAGGGCCATGCAACCGCAACGGCACCAACCGCACCCGCCATACCTGTTGTCAAATAAAGGAAATCACGGCGTGTGGGCTCGCCCACGGTGCCGCTATTCGTGTCGTGCTCGCTCACGTTCAACCCATCCTCTGCGCAGAAATGTACTGAATTTGCATTGCCCCTCACCCTTGCGAGTCCAATTCGGACACAATTGGTCGCTATTCTCCCCGAAATTTGTCTAAGCGTGATCGGAGGATATGTCCAGCCTCCCCTCTCAGCTATAGGCAGATTGTCGCGCCCAGATGGCGCAACGCAACACCGCTCCCCCCTGGAACGATGGTCACGGCACGCCCTGTCCCGGACCTTATCAACTCTCACTAGCATGATTCGCTGGAACGGGGCTGTGCGCCAGTGAGATAGAATGTCGCACATCTTGCGAATGTCAGGTTTTACACCCATAAAGGCGGCCCGCATACCACACTTGATATAAATCAAGTCGAGATGGCGCTCCCCAAAGAGTGTATGCTTCAGTTCGGACCCGGCTCAGCCGCAATGAAGCCGCCGGATTGCCGCGCCCATAGTTCCGCGTAGAGACCGCCGCTTGCAATGAGTTCCGCATGCGTGCCTTGCTCCGCGATGCGGCCTTGGTCCATCACAATCAGCCGGTCGAGAGCAGCAATCGTGGACAGGCGATGGGCGATGGCAAGCACCGTCTTGCCCTGCATCAGCGCATCGAGATGCGCCTGAATGGCCGCTTCCACTTCCGAATCGAGCGCGGATGTCGCCTCGTCCAGAACGAGGATAGGGGCATTTTTCAGCATGACGCGCGCAATGGCGATGCGCTGGCGTTGGCCACCGGAAAGCTTCACACCGCGCTCTCCCACATGCGCATCGAAGCCGGTACGGCCGCGCTGATCCTGAAGCTTCTCGATAAAATCATAGGCTTCGGCGCGTTTTGCCGCCTGCACCAGCAGCGCTTGATCGGCATCCGGACGTCCGAACAAGATGTTGTCGCGGACGGAACGATGCAGAAGCGACGTATCCTGGGTGACCATGCCGATCTGGGCGCGCAGGCTCTCCTGCCGGACCTTGGAGATATCCTGCCCGTCGATGAGGATGCGCCCGCCTTCGACGTCGTAGAAGCGCAGAAGCAGATTGACCAGCGTGGACTTTCCAGCACCCGAACGCCCAATAATGCCCACCTTTTCCCCAGGGCGTATCGTCAGATTGAGATTTTCGAGCACGCCTGTTCCACGGCCATAGTGGAAGCTGACATCTTCGAAACGGATTTCCGGCTCGCGCACCACGAGCGTCGGAGCGTTTGGCGGATCCGCGAGATCGATTGGCTGAGAAATCAGGTCGGCTGCATTCTGCACGGTACCGTAGTTTCGCATGATGCCGTTGAACTGCGTCATCAGGCGCCCCAGCAGAAAGTTCAACCGAAGCACCAGTGCAAGCGTGAAGGCCACGGCACCGGAACTGATCCGCCCATCCAGCCAGAGATGAATGCACAGTGCGGCCATGCTGGTGATCATCACGCCCGAAAGCAGCGCCATAGACGCGCGCACGCCGGTAATGAACCGCGTGAACATCAGCGTCGTGTTCTGGAAGACCTCGAAGCCCTCGCGCATATAGCGATCATTGGCTTCGTCTCGCCCGAACAGGCGTAGCGTCTGGATATTGCTATAGGCATCGACCATGCGCCCGCTCAGCATGGACGAAGCTTCTGCCGTCTCGCGCGAATGGAAGCGGATGCGCGGCACGAAATAACGCGCAAGCATCGAGAAAATGCCAACCCAGACCAGCACGATAACCGCCAGACGCCAGTCGAGACCGCCGACAAGCGTCAGCATTGAGACCGAATAAATGCCGACGAACCAGACACTTTCCATGAGGGAGGTGACAAGATCACCCGTCGCCTGCCCACCGGACCAGACCTTGGTGACGATACGCCCTGCAAAATCATTCTGGAAAAACGAAAGCGATTGGCGAGCCACATGCTGGTAACTCTGCCAGCGCACGAGATTGTAGAAGCCGGGTGTTATGATCTGCTGGTCCACCAGTGCATTGGCCATGGCCACAAGAAAGCGCACCACCGCAATCAGAACCAGCATGCCAGCCAGTTCCCAGCCATGCGCGGCCAGAAGACCGGCCCATCCGGCGGCTCGATCCGTTCCCGCCAGAATATCAACTAGCCGGCCGACAAACCAAAAGAGTGCCGCCTCAATGGCGGCGGTCATTCCGCCCAGCACGAGCATGGCGATAAAGGGCGATTTGGCTTGGCGGATGTAGAACCAGATGAAAGCAATCGTACCGGATGGCGGACGCAGATTGTCCTTGTGTGCGAAGGGATCCAGCCAGGTCTCGAAACGGCGTGCGATGGATGAAAATATCATGGAACCCGATATAGGCGGATTCCACGACGAGGCAAAGTTAAAGCCTCTTCATCTTGCAGCCGGGTCATCTTGCAACAGGGAAGGAAAATCATTCCACCAGCACATGCGCCTTTTCCGCCACATCGAGGCGCACATAGGAACCGGGTGACGGAAGTGCCACGCTGGAGGTCTTGATGCGGATGGGCGGCAAAGCTGCGCCATTCAGCGCAACGGCGATTGAGGAGGTGGCGCCTGAAAATTCCACATCGACAACCTGCCCCGTGGTGTCGTCGGAGCCGCTATCGCTTGCGATGCGGATCTGCTCGGGCCGAAGCATGATCTCAACCTTGCCCTTATGATCACCGGCAATGGACACATTGCCGAGGGCACAGTTGGCAACATTACCCTTGGCGATGGCCGGAAGCAGCACGGCATCGCCCATGAAAAGAGCCGTGGCGCGATCCTTCGGATGGAAGTAGAGCTCCTGCGGCGTACCCGCCTGCGCCACCCTGCCCTCCCGCATCACCACCACGCGATCAGCGAAGGATAGTGCCTCTTCCTGATCATGCGTTACCAGAATGGTGGTGACGCCCGCCGATTGCAGCAGACGCGACACCGTCTTGCGCATGTTCTCGCGCAGGCCAGTATCGAGCGCGGAAAAAGGTTCGTCCAGAAGCATCAGTCGAGGACGACAGGCCAGCGCACGCGCAAGCGCCACACGCTGCTGTTGCCCGCCGGAAAGCTGGTGCGGCCGCCGCGACAGCATGCCCTGATCCAGTTCCACCATATCCAGAAGAGACAGGATTCGCTCGTTGCGCTGACGATCAGCACGGGCAATGCTGAAGCCGATATTGTCCCCGACCGTCAGGTGGGGAAACAGCGCGCCATCCTGCGCGACGATGCCAATCGAGCGAAGATGTGCCGGCACGCTTGTCGTGGCATCGGCCAGCCGCTCGCCACCGGCAGAAATCCGCCCGCTATCCGGCGTCTCGAAGCCTGCAATCATCCGCAAAAGCGTCGTCTTGCCGGAGCCGGAGGGACCAACGACGGCGGTGCGCATGCCAGACATGGCTTCGACACTGACCTGATCCAGCGCCTGCACCTTGCCATAGCGCTTGGAAACGTTTTCGATGGAAAGCACAGTCATTGTCCTGCCACCCGCTTGGACTGGAGATGAAGATAAAGCGTCATCGGCATGGAAAGCACCACCATCATCACCGCATAGGGCGCGGCGGAAACATAGTCGATCTCGCTCGTCAGCGACCAGAAGCGGGTGGCAAGCGTATCCACGCCAAGTGGCGAAAGCATCAGCGTCGCCGTCAGCTCGTTGGCGATACCGAGAGCGGCGAGTGCCACGCTGGCCGCGGCTCCCGGTGCCGCAAGCCGGAAGGTAATCTCGAACACTGCCCGCCGCGGTGGCCTCCCAAGCGCGGTCGCAGCTCGCTCCAGCTCCACCGGCGCCTGGGCAATGCTGGCGCGCAAGCCCACCATGGCGCGGGGTAGAAACAGAAGCACATAGGCCGCCAGAAGCGTGGCGAATGTCTGGTAGAGCGGCATGAAGTAGCGCACGGTAACGGTCACCAGCGCCAGCGCCACGACGACACCCGGAAGTGAGCCGACATAATAATGGCACGCTTCCAGAACCCGCTGCAAACGACCGGGCGCCCGCACGGAGAGCCAAGCCATCGGTGCGGCGAGAGCAGTCGCCAGCACACCGCCAAGCAGGGACAGCACAAGCGTCTGAAGCAGGGCGTTGCCCAGCATGTCGGCCTGCCAGATGGCAAGCCCGCCGAGCCAGAGCCAGCGTCCCAGCGTGTAAAGCGGCACACCGATGGCAAGAGCTGCGACAATTACCGGCAGCAGAAAGCACGGCAGCGTCAGCGCGCCGAGTGCATGAACAACAGACGGACGGGCCGTACCAGTGCCAACCCGCGCATAGCGCTCATTGCCGCGCAGGATTATTTCCAGCAGCAGAAGAAGCAGGCAGCAGAGTACCAATACCCCGCCCAGCATATTGGAGGCAGGGCTGTTATAGGAAGACTGGAACTGATCGACGATCGCAGTCGCGAAGGTATCGAAGCGGATCATCACGAACAGCCCGTATTCTGAAAGCAGATGCAGCGCAATCAGCAACGACCCACCGCAGATGGCAAGGCGAAGCTGCGGCAGGACCACACGCAGGAAAACCTTGAACGGTGACAGACCAAGCGAAGCACCGGCATCTTCCAGCGCCGGATCGAGCCTTCGCAGCGAGGCGGCGACCGGCAGATACAGAAATGGATAATAAGCCAGAACCGCCACGAAGACGGCACTCCACAGGCCGCGCATGCCGGGCAGGAACGTGATCCAGGCATAGCTGTGAACGAAGGCCGGAATGGCGAGAGGCGCAACGGCAAGCCCCGCAAAGAAACGCCTAAACGGCAGATCTGTCCTCTCCGTCAACCAGGCAAGCCCCACCGCCACGACAATCGAGATCGGGATGGTGACGACTTCGAGATAGACCGTATTGATCAGCAGTTCACCAACGCGCGGACGAAACACCAGTTCGCGGACTGTCTCCCAACCGACATCGAAAGTCACCAGCACAATGAAACCCAGCGGCAGCAGACTGAACAGCGCGACACAAAGCGCCAGCAGCGTCGCGACCGGATGCGGACGAAGCGCAGGCAGAAACCGATGTCCGCCGATGCGGCCACTCGACCGCCTCAGCGATGAGGCACGCTGCAACAAGGGTTCGCTCGCTCCGTTCAGGCCGCGCTCTCAAAAACGCGCGGGAAATGCCAAAACGACCGGGCCTTACGGCCACGGTCGCTCACTCTGATTAAAAGTTTGTCGGTCAGAACTCAACAGGCTTGAGGCCGATCAGAGAATGCCCGCCGCTGTCATGAGTTCGACAACCTTCTTGCTGTCCAGCTTGGAGGCGTCCACCTTGGGCGCCTGAAGATCCTTGATCGGAACCAGTTTGGCATTGGCATCACCGTTGATGGCGTATTCAAAGGAAGTGCCGTTCTTCAAAATGTCCTGTCCGCCTTGGCCAGTCACAAACTTCAGGAACTCCTGCGCTTCCTTCTGATGCTTGCTGGACTTCAGAACACCACCGCCGGACACGCTCAGGAAAGCGCCCGGATCCTGATTGCGGAAGTAGTGCAGGCCGACATTCTTGCTGTTCTCGCCGGTCTTGGCCTGATCGCCGAACCAGTAGTAGTGATAGATCACCGCACCTTCGACTTCATGCGCGTTGACGGCCTTCATGGCAACGCTGTTGCCCTTGTAGGCAACGGAATTTTCCTTCATCGCCTTCAGCCACTGCGCGGTTGCCTGCTCACCCTTTGTAGCAAGAAGAGCGCCGACAATCGCCTGAAAATCGGCACCGGCGGGAGACGCACCCCAGCGACCCTTCCAGGCCGGATCGGCGAGATCCAGCATGGACTTCGGCAGCTTGTCTTCCGTCAGCTTCGTCTTGTCATAGGCAAAAACCGTGGAGCGGCCGGCAATACCCGTCCAGTTGCCATTGGCAGGACGGAACTGTTCCGGAACCTGGGCAAGCGTGGCAGCATCCACCGGCGCAAAGAGACCGGCCCCATCGACCAACGTCATGGCAGGCGAATTCTCAGTCAGAAACACATCCGCCGGAGAAGCCGCACCTTCCTGGATCAACTGATTGGCAAACTGCATGTCGCCGCCCTGCCGCATGGTTACCTTGATGCCCGTTGCCTTGGTGAAGGCTTCGATCCACTCACGACCGAGGCTCTCATGCTGGGCATTGTAAATGACGATGCCTTCGCCATCCGCCGCATGGACGATGCCTGCGAAACCTGTGCCTGCAAGCGCAATTGCAAACAGCGTGGACAAGCGGCTGAATGACTTCATCGATAAATCTCCTTCAACGAGTCCTGCGGCTCCGCAGGTGTGAGGCTCTATAGATTTATTTGATTCGGACTTTCAAGTTTGAACACCCGCTCATGCAAGGAAATTGGACGAACTGCGTCAAGATATCGCCGCACCTCTAAGAATGCGACGATCATACGATGAAGAACGCTTCGCGTTTCGCCGCTCGATTGAGGCGACCTATTCGGCCGCTTCTGTCTCGTCCTCGATGTCCTCGTCGCCCAGAAAACCACCGGACTGCCGGTTCCAGAGATCGGCATAGACGCCACCATGGCTAACCAGCTCCGCATGCGTTCCCTGCTCGATGATGCGGCCCTGATCCAGAACGATCAGGCGATCCATCTGCGTGAGCGTGGAGAGCCGGTGTGCGATGGCAATCACCGTCTTATCCTCGATCAACTTGAACAGGCTTTCCTGAATGGCCGCTTCCACTTCAGAGTCCAGCGCCGAGGTCGCCTCGTCCAGAATAAGAATTGGCGCATCTTTCAGGAAAACGCGGGCAATGGCGATGCGCTGGCGCTGGCCGCCGGAGAGCTTGACGCCACGCTCGCCCACATGGGCGCTTAAGCCCGTGCGGCCCTGCTGATCGGCGAGCGTCTGGATGAACTCCCAGGCATTGGCGCGCTTTGCTGCCTCGATCACTTCCTCATCGGTCGCCTCGGGACGGCCATAGGCAATGTTGTCGCGGATCGAGCGATGAAGCAGAGAAGTGTCCTGCGTCACAACGCCGATATTTGCCCGCAGACTGTCCTGCGCGACGTGCGAGATATCCTGTCCATCGATCAGGATCTGCCCCTTCTCGACATCGTAGAACCGCAACAGCAGGTTCATCAACGTCGTCTTGCCCGCACCGGAGCGTCCCACAAGACCGACTTTTTCACCTGCACGAATTATCAGCGAGAAATCCTCGATCACGCCCTTTTTCTTGCCGTAGTGGAAACGGACGCCGTCGTAGACAATCTCCCCCTTGGGAACAGTGAGCGCCTTGGCCGCCGGTTTATCGACGATGTCATGCGGCTTGGTCATCATGCCCATGCCGTCATAGATCGTGCCGATGCTCTCAAACAGTGCCGCCACTTCCCACATGATCCATTGCGACATGCCGTTGATGCGCATGGAAAGGCCAATGGCAACCGCAATGGCGCCGACAGAGACATTGCCCTGCAACCAGAACCAGACGCCGAGAGCCGCAACGGAGAACTGAACAAGCGCGTTGTTAACATCGACTGCCATGTTGAGCAGAGAAATCTGCCGCATCTGGCGGTGAACCGTGCCCAGGAACTCATCCATGCCTTCCCGTGCATAGGTCTCCTCACGCCCGGCATGGGAGAAGAGCTTCACCGTGGCAATGTTGGTATAGCTATCCACGATCCGGCCCGTCATCATGGAGCGCGCATCCGCCTGCTCGCTGGAGCTCTTGCGCAGCCGCGGGATGAAATAACGCAGGATCAGACCGTATATGACGATCCACGCCACAAGCGGCACACCAAGCCGCCAGTCCACCGTCGCGACCAGCGCGAGCATGGAGACGAAGAAGCTGATGGCATAGACGAAGACATCGATGATCTTGAGCGTCGCTTCTCGCACGGCCTGCGCCGTCTGCATGACCTTGGTGGACACGCGACCGGCAAACTCGTTAGCAAAGAAAGCCATCGAGTGGCGCAGCAGGAAACGGTGCATTTGCCAGCGGGCGATCATGGGGAATTTGCCAGCCAGAACCTGATGCATGGTGAGCGTATGCACAACGCCAAACCCGGGAAGAGCCAGCAGCAGGAGCGCCGCCATGCCTGCCAGACGCCAGCCTTCATTGGCCAGAAACGTCGCGCGGTCGGCATTGCTCAACCAGTCCACGATATTGCCGAGGAACTGGTAGAGAAACACTTCCAGTACGGCGATGCCCATGGAGCAGAAGCCGAGCAGCAGCAACCAGGGCCAGACCGGCTTGGTGTAATACCAGCAAAAGGCCAGAAGTCCCTTGGGTGGCAAAGCCGGATCACCCGCCGGATAAGGGTTCACACGTTGTTCGAACCAGGAAAACATGAAGAGGAGCTCCGTCGATCGGAACGCATTGCCTGCGCTGTCAAACACTTTTCGCGGGACATGGTGAGGCGAATGCAGAATTCAATTGGCGAGGCCAGGACGCGGCCACGAGATGGACTAGAAACGGGAGTTTTGCGAGAACCGCTAAGCGCTCACACCAGTGCCACAAGATTGGGCTGGAGAAGGCGCATACGCACGGTCATATCCATGTAAGGCCTCCTTGTCTGGTGTGATGGTTGTCTGGCATTCGGGTTGTGAAGCGTGTAGCACCTTCGGGAAAAATTGGGAAGCCGCAATCTCGGAGCGCCCTTCAATGTCTGCTATCCTGTGAAGGTTGCGTGACAGGCCCTGTGGATGAGCAACTCCCCCGTATCTCGTTCGTTTCTGAATTGGTGACTTCGCATGACCACAGCCCTACGCATCGCGCTCTATCAGCCGGATATTCCCGGCAACACCGGCACCATCCTCCGTTTGGCGGCCTGCATGGGCATCGGCGTCGACATCATCGAGCCCGCCGGCTTCGTGCTGTCAGACAAGAACCTGAAAAGGGCCGGCATGGATTATCTCGCAAGCGTCACCATGACGCGTCACGTCAACTGGCAGCGGTTCGACGCGTGGCGGCTGAGCGAAGGCCGCAGACTTGTGCTTGCATCGACAAAGGCTGCAGAGCGCTACACCGATTTTCCCTATGCTGAAAACGACATACTACTCTTTGGAAGAGAGAGCGCGGGCGTGCCGGATGATGTTCACGATACGGCCGACGCGAGGATCATCATCCCCATGGTCGAAGGACAGCGTTCGATCAATGTGGCTATGTCCGCAGCCATGATCACCGGCGAGGCTCTGCGGCAAATCGCCTGGCGATGAAAAGCAGCTAGAAGTAGTATTGGCGAACGCGAAAGTTTATGACACACTCTGTGTGCAGCGCACAATCATGATGGCGTGAGCGGGCCTGAACGTCTGCCGCACCAGTGTCACGAACATAATTTAGGAACGAACACCGAAACCGGAGACACGTCGATGTTCCCTTCAGCCTTTACGCATAACATCACGCAGTTTGCCCGTACCCTCAGCCTGCCAGAGCGTTTCCAGCACTCACCCATCCGCAATCTCTCGCTGGAACATCTGCGACGCCGCAACGCAACGCTCGACTCCCTGTTCTACGACGTCAAATGCGTGACGGCGGAAGAAGCATTCTATATCAGCAGTTGTCTTGCAGCCGAGGGCGCGATCCTGATCGTTCCGCCAACAGGAGCCGAGCCCCTGCGGCTTTGCGATACTGTTGACGATTTCTTCCAGGCGGGTGGAGCAACGATCGAGACGCTTGCGATCGCAGGTGTCGGCAGCTCTGCTCTCGGCTCCGCGGCGCTGGGTCGCAATATCGCAGATGCGACAGGAAAACCGGTCGCCGTGGTCATTTCGGGTTACGGCCTTGCAGATGCGGTGACCGAAGCCATGGGCGGCTACTTCCTGTTCGGCTACATGAACTCGGTGCGCCATGCCTTTGAACAACTGGATGAATTCTTCGGCCGTCCGCAATTCGGCGTCGCCACCCGTCTGAGCACGGACAAGCTTTGCCAGGGCAGCCTGGACACCCAGACGGTGCGGGCTCTGCTGGTCGATCCTCGCCTGTCGCTGAAGCTCCTCGTCGGCCATTCGAAGGGCAATCTGGTCCTGTCGGAAGCGCTTTACGATCTGGCCGAGAATGAGAAGGAACGCGCCCGCCAACTGGCGGAAGCACTCAAGATCGTGACGATCAGCGCCCGCATCGCCATGCCGCCGCTGTTCAGCGATGTCATCGACATCATGGGCGAATGGGACTGGTTCGGTGAACTGAATTCGCGCAAGTCTATTTCGACCGACCACATTGTTCCGCAAGCAATGCATCACACGAACACGGAACTGCCGAACCACATTCCTGTCACGACGATCCTCACCGAACTCCTGTCCAGACCGGCCATCACGACGGCACCGGAACAGGATCAAAACGCTGGGGCGGAGACAGTTAAACTGCAGTCCGGATCCACTGAGCAGGCTACTGCACTTGACGTGGCCCAGCCGGAGGCGGTGGAAGCCAGCCCGGACATTCCGACCGAGGCAGCAAGTGAACCGCTCGCGGAAACCGTTGAGCAAGCAGATGTCGCAATCGAAGCGACCTCTTTGCCAGCCGAACCGGAAAATACGCACGAAACCCTCGCGACTACTGCTCCAGTTCCCGCAGCAAATGCCGCAACAGAAAGGCCTGTTGCGGCACCCCTTCCCTTCAAGCCGAAGCGCGGCTTTCGCAGAGGAAAGTAAGCGTTCGGCGCTTCACTGAGCGACAGCAGAAGAACAAATTGAAGAGGCCGGTAGAACGCTCTACCGGCCTCTTCTCTCGAACCACCTCCCTCGGCATTACTAGGGACAAGGGGCATGCCGAAGGCAGGTTCGAACACAAACACTTATTGCAGGCACTTATTGCAGGGCACGCAGCGTAGCCGCCATTGTTGCATTGGTAATGTTGAGGCCTGTTTCTCGAAGTCTCGCCTGCACCGAGAGCGCGGCAAGCCTTGCGGCGTCTTCACCCATGCCCGCATCAATCATGGATCGAACCTCGCCATCAACACTGTCCATGATCCGCGCAACCGTCGCTGATGCGCCGCCGACACGAGCGCCCGCGGCATTGACGTCCACGGTGGCATCGGTCAGGCCGCGCATCATGCTGCCAACGGCGGAAAGCATGCCCTCGATCTCATCATTCCCGACCGAGCGTGACACCGATATCTCTCGGGAGGACGGAGGAACTGCTATCTGCGCACCTGCTTCGAGCAGGTGATAATCATACGGCGCACCCGATCTGGTGATGCCGGAATAGGATCGCGTCAACAGTCCGTCGCTCGCATCCTCCTTGGCAACGAGGGTCGATTTCGCCGTATCGAAATCGATGATGTTTATCGCCACGTCGCCATTCCGATCAGAGCTGACGGAGCCCACCAGCGACTGGACCTTCGGCACTTTACCTGTTTCGCTCTGAAGCCAGTTCTGACCCTGGAAAGATCCCGCCTGGGCGATGTCCAACAGTCTGCCCTTCAGGTCGGAAAGGGCCGAGTTTACACCGTCTTTATCGACGCCGGGCGTCTTTGCGAGGTAGAGCTTCGACTGAATGTCGGACATGACCTCGGTGGCTGCATCGAGCGCGACGGACGCCTTATCGGTCAACGCCGCGGAAAGAGCCTGCGCATCCTCGACGCTGGAAAGCGAAATGCTGCTGGACTTCATCGTGGTTGCGATGGACCAGTAGGCCTCGCTACCTGCCGTTTCCGAGACCCCGCCTGCTGGCCCGGCCCGCTCTGATCTCACAAGCTGTGCGCGCGTCGACTCGGTCCGTCCGGAAATCGGTAAACGGGTCAAATCAGTGAGGATACTCGACATCATAACTCCGCTGAGCAGAACCGGCTACAGGTGGCCGGTTCAGTGCATCTTTTAGCGAAGAATGTTTTTGGGTTCCGTTTCGGAAATAGTTAAAGCTTTACGGAATAGTGCACGATCGCTGCATCAATCAGCACTAGGTAGTCGCCGCATGGTGAATTCGATCTCGTCGCCGTCGAGCTGACGCCAGCTTTCAACCTCCGTCCAGTAGGCGGCCTTGGGAAAGGCATCGAACCACTCGCGTGCCTTCTGGCGGGCTTCCGGTCTGGAAAGCCGAAAGGTTTCCCGTACAAAATGGCTCCGACCGGCTTCACCCTGTGACTGCCGGTGTCGGTCGATCCGTCGTTTCAAGCCGTCGAGCGGCGGTGCTGTGAGTTTCGCCATGCGCTCTTACCTCTGACAGTCTGATAGTAGCAGAAAGAGATAAAGCGAGTCGAATCGTCTGCGACACCGGTTGCGATTGCGTCCGGGCGCCTGCCTGTTTAGAACCCCTCCAGTTCATCACGCATGTATCACTGGATTTCGAGGACAAAATGGAACGACCGCAGATTCCAATCGGCTTGCCCGATGACATCGAGGACAAGAAGCTGCGGGCACGTCGCTGGTTCGAGAGCTTGCGGGATGAGATCTGTGCCTCGTTCGAAGCATTGGAAGATGAGCTGTCCGGCCCATTGTCGGATCGCGCTCCCGGTCGCTTCCAGCCAAAGGACTGGCTACGCGAAGACGGTGCCGGGGGGGGTGGCCGCATGTCAATGATGGAAGGCCGCGTTTTCGAAAAGGTTGGCGTCCATACGTCCACGGTGCATGGCGAATTCTCGAAGGAGTTCCGCAAGCAGATGCCGGGCGCGTCCGAGGATCCGCGTTTCTGGGCATCGGGCATCTCACTCATCGCGCACCCGGTGAACCCGAATGTTCCCGCCGTGCATATGAACACGCGCATGGTCGTCACCTCGGGCCTCTGGTTCGGCGGCGGCGCAGATCTGACCCCCGTGCTCGACAGGCGCCGGAAGCAGGACGATGCTGATTCGCAGGCTTTCCATCGCGCCATGGAAGAACCGTGCCGAAAGCACGCACACGTCGCAGATTACGAAAGGTTCAAACTGTGGTGCGACGACTATTTCTTCCTCAAGCATCGCAACGAGGCACGCGGGATCGGCGGCATCTTCTATGATTGGCTCTATCCCCGCGAAGAGGCTGGCGGTTGGGAGGCAAATTTCGCCTTCACCCAGGATGTCGGAAAGGCATTTCGCGATATTTATCCGCAGCTTGTCCGTAAGAACTTCAACACGCAATGGACCGAGCAGGACCGCGATGAGCAACTGGTTCGCCGCGGACGATACGTGGAGTTCAATCTCCTCTACGACCGTGGAACGATCTTCGGCCTGAAGACTGGCGGCAACGTCGAGTCCATCCTGTCGTCTCTGCCCCCCTTGGTGAAATGGCCCTGACGCGCCCGTGAAGGGGTGTGACTGCAAAGTCCATTGACAAACTAGAGATCCGTATCATCCTCATCCGCGTTACTACACTGGAGGAGGATCATCATGGTCGCGTCAGGCAGCGTAGCAGTCCCCCCGAACACCTCCCAGCAGACGGACAAAAATCGTTTGCTGGCAACTCCCGAACTGATTGATCGATTGGCTGCGGAACTCAGAGCCCGCAGTGACACAGACCTGCCTCATGCGTTCTATGTGGCGCAGGTTCGCCAGCAACTCGCATCGCAGGCGAACGAAAACATCCCCGGTTCGTCGGAACAACAGCGTCGGGCGGGCTCGGCTCACCCCTCCGTTTTCCACGCTTGGGCGCTTTCGGACTAAACACAGCTTTCGGGAACCGTCAGGTTTCCCGCCCGTTTAGACCTCGAAGGCACGTTGAGGAGCGTGTTTCCGAGAGTTAGAAACGGGAGATACATCATGAGACAGTTTGAATGCGGAACGCTGGTTCCCGGTTGTGATTGGCATACCCGCGCGGATGAGGACGCTGAGATCGTGCGCCGCGCGGTGGATCACATGCGCACTGCCCATGGCGAGACACTTATTCGCGAAACCATGGTCGAGCACATCAAGGAGCGCATCCGCGACGAACGGGCCGAGCCTGTACAACCCGCTGGCTGATAGCGGTCAGTGGCCCTGATGAATGATCGTTGCCAGCCGGGCGGTCAATGCTGCCCGGTCGTCAATAAAGTTGCGCTCGACCCACTCCGCCTCGAGCTGCCCCAGCACCTTTCCAAATTCCGGACCCGGCTTCAGTCCCAGTTCAACGAGATCTGCACCGCTGATTGGAAAGTGCGGCTTCACAAAAGCGATGGCCCGCTTCAACAGGGCGTCAAGCTTGGCTGCCTTCAGCATTTCGGCATTGTCGTCAACGGCCTTTGCCCTTGCACTGGCCAATGCAAGCCGCAGCCTCATAATGATACCGGTCCCGCCATTCTGATAGAGCGCGCGATCAAGGGCAGCACCTGCCATGTCTGGCGTGATTGAAGGTGCGGCAGCGAAGGATTGAAGACTATCCGCCTCCGCGCGTGAAAAGCGCAGCCTGCCTGCCATCACGCGAATACGCTCGCTATCCGGTGGGATGATCGCAGCCAGCCGCAGCATGGGATCCGGCTGCCATTTCAGGGCAGTCTCCGTCGCGACCAGACCATGGATCGCGTCGATGCCCCATTTTTCCGTTTCAGGCAGCACCGCCGTCAGCACGCCGGAGGTGCGCATCCACAACAGGGCGCGCGAAGGATCAGGCGCTGCCAGCAGCTTTCGCAGTTCCGACCACACACGCTCGGCAGACAGACTGTCCAGTTTCTTCTTGGCCCTCGCACTGGCGCGCAGACCATCGGCATCCGGCCTTCCCGATCCGTAATAGGCAAAGAACCGGAAAAACCGCAGAACGCGCAGGTAATCCTCGGCAATGCGCTGATGCGCATCTCCGATAAACCGCAAGGTCTTCGTTTCGATGTCAAGCAGGCCGTTGACGAGATCGACGACCTGGCCATCGGCCGTCGCATAGAGCGCATTGATGGTAAAGTCTCGCCGTTCGGCATCCGCCTGCCAGTCGGTTCCGAAACTCACCTTTGCGCGCCGCCCGTCGGTTTCCACATCCTGACGAAGTGTGGTGACTTCAAAGCCGCGCCCATCGATGACAAGCGTAACGGTCCCATGGTCTATACCGGTCGGCACAGCCTTGATGCCCGCACCAGCAGCCCTTTCCATCACCACTTTAGGAATATTGGTCGTGGCAAAGTCGACATCACTGATCGGGGCACCCATGAGAGCATTGCGCACCGCGCCGCCCACGATACGGCCCTCTCCTCCATCTGCATTCAGCAGCGCAAACACGCGCTGCACGGCTGCATCCTGCAGCCATGCCGATTGACCGAGATTCACCGTCATGCGTAAAGCCTTTCATAGAGCGTGCGCAGAATGCCTGCGGTAATGCCCCAGATATTCCATTCGCCATAGGGCATTCTGTAAAAGTAATGGGTCGTGCCGTTGAAGTCGCGGCTGTCGCGCTGATGGTTGGCGGGGTCCATCAGAAAGGACAGCGGCACCTCGAATACATGCTCCACTTCCGTCGGGTTCAGTTGAAGCTCGAAACCTCGTTCAACCACTGACAGCACAGGCGTGATGCGGAAGCCCGTGGCGGCAAAATAATCGGGCAATCGCCCCACTGGCTGGACGAAGCGTGGATCGAGGCCGATTTCTTCCTCAGCCTCCCGCACGGCTGCCCTTTCAACAGAACCATCCTCCGGATCAACGGCACCGCCCGGAAAGGCAATCTGACCCGAATGCTTGCGCAATGTCGCGGTACGTTTCGTGAAAATGATCTTCGCGCCGTCGGCGTCATCGACAACGGGTATCAGCACTGCCGCATCTTTCAGCTTGCGGGCAGCAACCTCCGCAATGATAGCAGGGTTGAGTATATGGTCCCCATGCTCGGCAGATGCGAGGTCAAGCGGGCTGCCCGACTGGTTAAGGGCGCGACGCCGGAACTCGGCAGCGGAGTAGAAGGCTGGGTTCAGCAGCAGCTCGCTCATTGGCTCAAAGCATCCAGTTCATCCGCGGGCATCACCGGAAAAAGACAGGCACCGGATCGTAGCGCGAACATCTCTCTGCCACCGATCTCGACCGTCTCGCCGCGTTCGACCAGATCATACATCACGGCACGCGATACAAGCGCCTCCAGCCGCCCGCGGACCAGGACATAGGGTTTCAGCTGCCGCTTCTCGCCAACAATCTCGAAACGAAGAGGATGCTCGGCATCGACGGTTACGAGGTCACCGACATTTGTGCGAAACGTGATGACCGGCAATCCGCCCTCGTCGGCCACATTCATCTCGACGGCCAGAAACGGCGCATCCTCCACGCGAATGCCGACTTTTTCCACAGGTGTGACGAGATAGGTCTTGCCGTCCTCATCCTTGCGCAAAACCGTGGAAAACAGGCGCACCAGCGCCGGCCTGCCAATCGGTGTACCAAGATAAAACCAGATGCCGTCAGCACGAATTTCCATGTCCAGATCACCGCAAAAAGGCGGGTTCCAACGCTCGACAGGCGGTAAACCCCGTTCACGATTGCCGGTCTGATCGGCAGCGCGTGCAATCATGGCTGCCAGTCCCGCAGCGTCGCCTGCCGCTCTTATTGTCTCGTCTGCCATAATTTCATTCACGCTTGCTGTTAATGCAGTGCTCTGTCACGAGATAGTCATTCACAACGTCCTTGTCAGCCGCTATCGCGGGAATAAGTTGAAAAGGGCGAATTCTACACTTGATCGAGACGATTCGTTCGCCCGGCATAATGCCGGGTCAGAAGAGCCAGATGGAGACCGAAAATGGGCGTCATGACTTCCACCGAAACTCCGCTGGACGAAAAGGCGATCGTCGCTGCCGCCGGGCAGGCGCTCGCCGATATCTCAACGGTTCGATCGGAAGTCTCCAAGGTCATCTTCGGCCAGGAGCACGTTGTCGAAAACACCCTTGTTGCCGTACTTTCCGGTGGTCACGCCCTTCTCGTCGGCGTGCCGGGCCTTGCCAAGACGAAGCTGGTTACGACCCTTGGCACAGTGCTGGGGCTTGATGCCAACCGCATACAGTTCACGCCGGACCTGATGCCCTCGGATATCCTCGGCACCGAAGTGATGGATCAGGATGAAAACGGTCGCCGGTCTTTCCGCTTCGTCAAGGGGCCGGTCTTCGCGCAGCTTCTGATGGCGGACGAAATCAACCGCGCCAGCCCGCGCACCCAGTCCGCACTGCTGCAATCCATGCAGGAATATCACATCACGGTCGCTGGCCAGCGTTATGATCTGCCCTCGCCGTTCCATGTTCTGGCAACACAAAACCCGCTGGAACAGGAAGGCACTTACCCACTACCGGAAGCGCAGCTCGACCGTTTCCTCCTGCAGGTGGATGTTCTTTATCCGGATCTCGCCGCCGAGCGCCAGATCCTGCTGGAGACCACCGGCATTGCCGAGGCACGGGCAACCAAGGTCATTGAGGCATCGCGCCTCCAGGAAATCCAGAAGCTCGTCCGCCAGATGCCGGTGAGCGACAAGGTGGTGGATGCGATCCTGTCCATCGTGCGCTCCGCCCGTCCGGGTCAGGGCAATACGATGATAGACCGTCATGTGGCCTGGGGGCCGGGTCCGCGTGCCGGTCAGGCATTGATGCTATGCGCGCGCGCCCGTGCGCTCTATGAAGGCAGGCTCGCACCCTCTATCGATGATGTGCACGCTCTTGCCGAACCTGTTCTCCAGCACCGCATGGCCCTGACATTTGCCGCGCGTGCCGAGGGCATGTCGGTCCGTGATGTCATCAGCGGCCTTGTGAAGCAATCGAACGCCTGATCGGCGATCCTGTAACATGCGTCATCGTTCAAAGGAGCAGGCGTGGCATCCATAGGCCAGATCGTTTCCCAGACACCCGGCAGTGAAGTTCTTGCGCGTGCGCGCCAGCGGGCAGCACTCGTGCCGGATTGCATGGTGGAGGCGAAGCGGATTGCCAATACGGTGATCTCCGGCTGGCATGGTCGCCGCAAGCGCGGCATCGGCGAAAATTTCTGGCAGTTCCGCCCCTATACCGATGGCGAAAATCTTTCCCGCATTGACTGGCGACGGTCTGCTCGAGATGACCACGCTTATGTGCGCGACCGTGAATGGGAGGCAGCGCATACAGTCTGGCTCTGGGCCGACATGTCCCCTTCGATGATGTACAAGTCCACCTATGGCATGGTGTCAAAGGAAAGCCGGGCGCTGGTTCTGATGCTGGCACTGGCTGAAATCCTGGCGCGGTCGGGTGAGCGCATCGGCTGCCCGGGCGTGATGGAGCCGGTTTCCGCCCGCAACGCCGCCGAGAGACTGGCAACTGCGATCATGCATGCGCCGCCAACCGAAGGCCTGCCGCGAACGGACATGATCCGCGGCGCAAGCGATGTCGTTCTCATCGGTGACTTTCTGGACGATGCGGACAAAATCATGGAACGCCTCTCGCCGCTGGCAAAACGCAGTCTGCGCGGCCACGTGATTGAGGTAGCCGATCCGGCGGAAGAGATTTTCCCCTATGCGGGACGCACGGAATTCACCGATCCGGAAACGGGCGAAAAGCTGACCTCCGGTCGTGCCGAAACGCTGCGAGACGATTACCAGCGCGCCTATCTCGCGCGCCGTGAAAATCTTGGGCAGTCGCTGCGCCGGATGGGCTGGAGTTTCATCTTCCATCGCACCGATCACCTGGCTTCAGAGGCACTGGTGGCCGTTCACGGTCATCTGTCCGGCAATCCGCCGCGCCTGGCAGGAGGCCGCTGATGGGAGCCCTCGCCTTCGCAAGCCCATTCATATTGATCGCGCTTGTGGTTCTGCCTGCCATCTGGTGGTTGCTGCGTTTGACACCGCCGAAGCCGCAGTCGGAAGTGTTTCCGCCGCTGGCCATTCTCGCCAAGGTTCTGAAGCGGGAAGAAACCCCTGCCCAGAGCCCCTGGTGGCTGACGCTTTTGCGGATACTGATGGCGGCAGCCCTGATTTTTGCCATCGCGAACCCCATTTTGAACCCACGGACCGGCTCCTTGAACAATGGGGGGCCACTTGCTCTGATCGTCGATAACAGCTGGTCCACGACTGCGGACTGGCAGCGCCGCGTGGAAACGGCAGCGATGCTGATTGACGATGCGGAGCAGGCCAATCTGCCGGTCTCCATCGTGTTCACGGCGGATGCGACGCATGACGGGGTCCCTGCAAGTGCTGCCGCTGCCCGTGAGAAGCTGGCCGCAGCACAACCAAAGCCACTTCCGCCCATGAGAGAACGAGCCGCAGATGCGCTTGTTGAGGCGTTCAATGGCTCCCGGCCTGGTACGCTCGCATTTCTCAGCGATGGCATAGCCACGGCTGAAGACGAGAACATGGCGGCAGACCTCTCCAGTCTTTCGGCTGCGGATGTGCGCCTGATCACTGGAGACGGCACGAACGCGGTTGCGCTGACACAGGCCGCAAACGATTCCGGCGCCATGAAGGTAACCGTCGAGCGCCTGTCGCGTGATGGCGCCCGCAGCCTCACCGTCAACGCGCTCGATCAGCAGGGTCGTTCGCTTGCGACGGCACCGTTGAACTTCGTCGCAGGCGCCGCAACGGCGACCGCCGAAATTGCAGCACCGTTCGAACTACGCAATGACTTTGCAAGACTTGCGATCGATGGTCTGGCCACCGCCGGATCGACCCACCTTCTGGATGACGGTTTCAAGCGCCGCCGTGTTGCCCTTCTCTCCGGCGATAGCAGCAATGAAGTGCAGCCGCTTCTTCAGCCACTTTACTATATCAGCCGCGCCTTGCAGCCCTATGCCGATATCATCGAGCCGAAGAGCTCGGATCTGACGGCATCGCTGCCGGAGGTTCTGAATACCAACCCGTCCGCCATCATCATGGCAGATATTGGCCGCTTGCCTGCGGAAACCTATGAGCCGCTGCAACGCTGGCTGTCGCGCGGTGGCGTGTTGATCCGTTTCGCCGGTCCGCGTCTCGCAGCGGCACCAGCAGACGATCCGCTGGTTCCTGTCAATCTGCGCCGCGGCGAGCGTGCGCTGGGTGGCGCTCTTTCCTGGGCGGAACCGCAACCGCTCGCCGATTTCCCGTCTATCGGACCCTTTGCCGGAATGCCCCGCGCGGAGGACGTTACGGTCAACCGGCAGGTGCTTGCCGAACCCTCGCCGGATCTGGCAGAGCGCACCTGGGCAAGCCTTGCTGATGGAACGCCGCTGGTGACGACGCGTGAGGTGAACGCCGGTCGCATCGTGCTTTTTCACGTCAGCGCCGAAGCAACCTGGTCAGACCTGCCTCTGTCCGGATCCTTCGTTGAAATGTTGCGCCGCCTGATGCAGGTTGCCCGCGCCGGTGGAGCACAAACCGCTTCGCAGGGCGGAGAGGCGGCCGTCGCTCTGCCTCCCTATCGTCTGCTGAACGCGGAAGGCGTTCTGACGACCCAGATCGACTCGGCAAAACCGCTGACGACGGCACCGGGCAAGGTTACATCCGCGTCTTTCGATCATCCGCCGGGGCTCTATGGCAATGAGGACGGTTTCAGCGCCGTCAACCTTCTGCCACCCACAGCCAAGCTGGAACCCGTCAACATCTCTGTCGAGGGCATGACCGTCGCCCGCGAGGGTCTCATTGGCCGCGAAGCCGTGTCGCTAAGGCCTGCGCTGTTTACGCTTGCGCTGATGCTCCTGCTTCTCGATACGCTGATTGTCCTCCTCATGAATGGTGCCTTTTCCAGAGTTACACGGCGCGGCCGGATTGCGGCCGTCTTGGCTGCCTTGATTGCTCTGCCCTTTACCCTGCCCGCTCCAACCGCCCATGCGGCGGATACGAGACCCGGTGACGAACAGGCACTGGAACGGCTGGATACGACCCATCTTGCCTATGTCATCACCGGCGAGCCGGAAGTTGACCGCATATCTGAAGCGGGCCTCGAAGGTCTGACCCAGTTTCTGACCTTTCGAACGGCACTGGAACCCGGCGCACCGGTTGGCCTCGACATTTCAAAGGATGAGCTGGCCTTCTACCCGATGATCTATTGGCCGATCTCCGCAACCGCACCCATGCCCAGTGCGGCCACGATTTCGCGTATCGATGCCTATATGCGAAACGGCGGCACGGTTCTGTTCGATACCCGCGATCAGATTTCGTCTTTCGATGGCAGCTCGACCTCGGCCAATGGCCAGCGGCTGCAGGACATTCTGGCCAACGTCGATATCCCGGCACTGGAGCCGGCGCCCGCAGACCACATCCTGACGCGCGCCTTCTATCTGTTGTCCAATTTTCCGGGTCGCTACAGCGGAAGCCCCATGTGGGTGCAGGCTCGCCAGGAAGCGCGCAATCCGGATCGGCCGCTCGCTGCCTCCGGGGATGGTGTCAGCCCGATCCTGATTACGGCAAACGATCTGGCGGGTGCCTGGGCGATCGATGAAAACGGCATCCCGCTGCTGCCGACCGTGCCCTCGGACGAAATGCAGAGGGAATATGCCTATCGAACCGGCGTGAACATCATGATGTACATGCTGACCGGCAACTACAAGGCGGATCAGGTGCATGTGCCGGATCTGCTGCAGCGGCTCGGCCAGTAGGATATCGGGATGAATATTGAATTGTCACCCTTTCTGCCGTGGTCTGTTCTCGCCGTTCTCGGCCTCCTCGCGCTGGTGCTGGTTACCCTTTCGCTTTGGCGCGGCATGCGGGGCGCAACGCTTCGCGCCGTCGCGCTTGCTGTTCTTCTCCTGTCGCTGACCAATCCAACCCTGACGCAGGAAGACCGCGAGCCACTATCGACCATCGTTCCTGTGATTGTGGACCGCTCCCAGAGCCAGCAAACTGCCGAGCGTACCCGCCAGACCGATCAGGCATTACAGGCACTTACCGACCGTCTTTCACGCTTTCCACGCATCGAGCCTCGCATCGTTGAAGTGAAGGATGAGGATACCGACACACCCTCGACCCGTCTCTGGTCCTCGCTCAACGCAGCAACCGCCGATGTTCCGCCTGCGCGGGTGGGCGGCGCGATCTTCCTGACAGACGGACAGGTGCATGATCTGCCCGGCACCAATCAGGATCTTGGCTTCACTGCGCCCATCCATGGCCTCATCACCGGCCGCGCAGGCGAATATGACCGACGGGTACAGGTTGTGAAAGCGCCACGCTTTGGCATCGTGGGCGAAGAGCAGGAAATGACCCTGCGCGTGGTGGATGAAGGTCCGGCACCGGGCGGGGCTGCATCTGTTACGATCCGTATGAATGGTGAAGTGATTGGCACTCTGCAGGCGAATCCGGGCGTCCCGCTCCCCTTCCGCTTCAATGTGCCACGCGGCGGCAACAACATCATGGAGTTCTCCGTGCCGGAAGTGGCAGGCGAAGTCAGCGCCGCCAATAATCGCGCCGTCCATGTCATCGATGGAATTCGCCAGAACCTGCGCGTTCTGCTGGTATCCGGCGAACCACATGCAGGTGAGCGAGCCTGGCGTAACCTGCTGAAATCAGATGCCTCCGTTGATCTGGTCCATTTCACCATTCTTCGGCCAAGCTTCAAGCAGGATGGCACGCCGATCAACGAGCTTTCGCTGATCGCCTTTCCAACACGCGAATTGTTCATCGAGAAGATCAATGATTTCGACCTGATCATCCTCGACCGCTACCAGAATCTCGGCACGACCCCCATCCTGCCGATGCTCTATTACGATTACATCGCGCAATATGTGGAAAAGGGTGGCGCCCTGCTCGTTGCAGCGGGCCCGGAATATGCCGGCGAATCCTCCATCGCCTTGACACCACTTTCCACCGTCTTGCCTGCTTTGCCGAGCGGCAGCGTCCACAATGCCCCGTTCTTCCCGCGCCTTTCGGATGAAGGCAAGAAGCATCCCGTGACGCGTGGACTGGATGGCGCAGCCGCAGAGCCGCCCGCCTGGGGACGCTGGTTCCGCACGGTGGATGTGGATCCGCCACAGGGCCAGACTGTCATGCTTGGCGAGGGCACCCGCCCCCTTCTGGTTCTGAACCGGAAGGGCGAAGGCCGCATTGCAACTCTGTTATCGGATCAGGGATGGTTGTGGGCGCGCGGGTTTGAAGGCGGCGGCCCGCATGTGGCTCTCTACCGGCGCATCGCACACTGGCTGATGAAGGAGCCGGAGCTTGAGGAAGAGGCTCTGACCGCCCGCACCGTCGGCCGAACCCTGGAGGCGACGCGCCAGACCATCGGCGACGATCCGGGGCCAGCCACCATCCGCTATCCTTCCGGAAAGACGGAGACGGTCGTCTTCACCGCCGCTGGACCGGGGCTCTACCGGATCGAGAAGCGGATGGATGAAACCGGCCTTTTCGAGATCCGAAACGGCGAGTTGTCCACGCTTGTCCACATCGGCAATGTCGATGCACCTGAATTTCAGGCCATGATTTCGACCGGCGATGTACTCGCGCCCTATGCCCAGAAGACGCGTGGCCTGATCAGCCGCGTGGCCAATGGCGACGGTGTGACGATACCAGACCTGTTGCCGGTTCGGGGTGAGGTCAGGATCAATGATCCGAACCGTATGGTCATCCGCATGACGGACGAGACTGTGCTAAAGGGCATCGATTCGACACCGCTTTTTGCCGGTTTTGCAGGACTGGCAGCGCTTCTCTTGGCGATTTCCGCCATGTGGTGGCGCGAAGGACGGTAAATGGCGTTTGATCTGGTTGTTTCCGACATCGTGACGCCGGATCTGGAAGAGGCCATCCGAAAGCCGCTGCTCGATTATAACACTGCCCGATTTGGCGACAGTGGTAAGCGCGACCTTGCGATCTGTCTGCGGTCAGAAAACGGAACAGTCGTCGGCGGTCTCATCGGATGGACCGCGCGAGACTGGCTTTACGTGCAGCTTCTCTACATTCCTGAAGAAAACCGGGGCCATGGCCTTGCAGGTCGACTTTTGTCCATGGCGGAAAAAGAAGCCAAGGTGCGCGGCTGCGTCGGTTCCTATCTCGATACAATGAACCCGGACGCGCTGCAAACCTATCTGAAATACGGCTACAGGGTTATCGGCAAGAATGGCCCCATGTCCGGCGGCCAGTTCATTCATTGGCTGAACAAGGTTTTCTGAAAAACAGCTTATTCGGCGGCCATAGCCAGCGCCACCGGCTGCCAATCCTGCCAGGCAATTTCGCCCTTCAGGCGAGCATGAACATTTTCGCCAAGCGGCACCACCAGAATGCGCGCCGGATCGGTCGGTCCTGGGAAAGTCAGGGCGTTATAAGCGACGCGTTCGAAACCAAGCGGCATGTAATAGGGCGCGTCACCAACCAGAATGACGGCCTCAGAGCCCTTGCGCCGTGCAGCTTCAATTGCGATGCGGACCAGTTCGCGCCCGATACCGCGGTTCTTGTGCGATGGCCGTACGGCAAGCGGCCCCAGCAGGTGCCCGTCCACCTCGCCTGCCCTCACGGCGGTCATCCGCACAGAGGCAATCGTCTCGCCGTCATCTGCGCAGATGAAAGACAACGAACGATCATGCGGACCCTGTTCGCGAATACGCTGCGATGACTTGGTAAATCGACCGGGACCAAAAGCCTCGGCATTGATCAACTCAATGATTTCATCGTGAGAAGCATCTTCAGTGAGGTAGACAAGATCGTGCTTGTTCATGAGCAGCCAGACCAGAAAAGACAAAACAACAGCATTGTGAACGACGCCAAGGGGGCGTCCGGCAGTTCAATCAACGTCGTCGAAGTGTCAGGGTCTGGGCCATTAACGATTTCCTCGCTTGGAAAATCGCAATAACAGTAAAATTTATGGTCGTCTATCGAAAACACACTGTCTTCATTGCGGAACTCGCTTTTCATTCGAGGACTTGTATCGTTGCAACGACGACAGCGAGGAGATTGAACGCATGGGAATGCTTGTCGAAGGCCAGTGGCAGAATGTCTGGTATGATACGAAGTCGACGGGTGGGCATTTCAAGCGCGATGCCTCCCGCTTCCGCAACTGGATCACGCCGGATGGCTCTCCGGGTCCGTCCGGTGAAGGCGGTTTCCAGGCGGAGGCGGGCCGCTACCACCTTTATGTATCACTCGCCTGCCCCTGGGCGCACCGCACGCTGATCTTCCGCAAGCTGAAGCAACTGGAAGACATGATCAGCGTCTCTGTCGTCAGCCCTCTGATGCTCGACAATGGCTGGGAATTCAAGCTGGAAGACGATGCGGATGCGACACCTGACCACTTGTTTGGCAGCCAAGCGCTATGGCAGCTCTATGTGCGCGCGTATTCGACCTATTCAGGCCGCGTAACGGTGCCGGTTCTATGGGACAAAAAGAACGACACGATCGTTTCAAACGAATCGGCGGAAATCATCCGCATGTTCAATTCGGCCTTCGATGCACTGACCGACTCGACCCTGGATTTCTATCCGCCGTCACTCAGAACGGAAATCGACGCACTGAATGCTCACATCTATGATGCGGTCAATAACGGCGTCTACAAGGCTGGATTTGCGACGACGCAAGCTGCCTATGAGGAAAACGTCACTGCGCTGTTCGATATGCTGGATGAGCTCGACCGCCGCCTGGCAAGCCAGCGCTATCTCTTCGGCAGCCAGTTGACGGAAGCGGACTGGCGCCTGTTCACCACCCTTGTGCGGTTCGATCCGGTCTATGTCGGCCACTTCAAATGCAACATTCGCCGTATAGCCGACTATCCGGCGCTCTCAGCCTATCTGCGGGATCTGCATCAGCACCCCGGCATCAGGGAGACGGTCAACCTGCGGCACATCAAGCATCACTACTATCGAAGCCACAAGACCATCAATCCCACAGGTGTGGTGCCGGTTGGACCACAACTCGATCTCGACGCTCCGCACGAGCGTGATCGCGTCTGACGCTACCAGATCTCCTGCTTTGGCCGCTCACCAGAAAGCTCCTTCAACCGCCGCAGCGTTGCGGCGGTCACATCCGCAGGCAGCTGGTCGAGAGAAAAGAACCCGCTCTCGGCAATTTCCCGGTCAGGTGCTCGTGGCGCCGTTTGCCGGACATTCACCCGATACAAGATCACGTGATCCCGCTTGCTGGCGCGACTGTTCTGATAGACCTGAAACAGCTGCGGCTCGCCATCGATCTCCAGATTGCCCTCCTCGCGGAGTTCTTTTGCCAAAGCGAAGGCTACGGTTTCGCCGTGTTCCACGCCCCCGCCGGGAAGATACCAGCCCGGAACATAAGTATGACGAACCAGAAAGATGCGGCCTTGCGCATCGAAACAGGCTGCGCGAACCCCAAGCGTCATGCCTCGCGTGAAGGCAAATAGCCGATGAAGGACCGAAACGATAAGCCTCGTCCGTAATCCGCTGATTTCCTGTATTCCTTCATTGCTCATGCGGGTTGCCCCCTTGGCCTGCAAGCTCTATGTCTCGAGCAATGTACACCTTCGCGCACATTTCAGATGTTCACCTCGGCCCGCTTCCTCGCCTGACAGTGCGCGAACTGGCCTCTAAACGCATCACCGGCTTTATCAACTGGCACCGCAACAGGCGCAAGCATCTGCTTGTGAATACACTGGATCTGCTGTTGAGCGATATACGCACGCGGCAGCCGGACCATCTGATGATCACCGGCGATCTTGTCAATCTCGCAACCTCCATCGAGATCCAGCTGGCGGGCGAATGGCTGCGCAGCATCGGCGATCCGCTCGATACGACCGTGGTGCCCGGCAATCACGACGCCTATGTGCCCGGCGCTCATGATCGCTCCGTACGCGAATGGTATCCGTTCATCGCCGCGGACAATGATCCGAATGACTGGTCGGACGAGGATCACATTTTTCCAACCTATCGCCGCCGCGGACCGATTGCCATTATCGGTTGTTCCACCTCGAATGCGACCCTGCCCTTTTCCGCCAGCGGCCTGTTCAGCAGCAGGCAAGCCCGCGAAACTGTCAATCTCCTGCGCAGGGCGGGAGAAGAAGGTCTTTTTCGCGTCGTGATGATCCATCACCCACCCATTCGTGGCGCGGCTGCTTCCCACAAGCGCATGCTGGGCATTCGCCGTTTCAATGCGGCAATCTCCACCGGCGGCGCGGAGCTTGTCCTCCACGGTCATACGCATCTCAATACGCTCTACCATTTGAAGACACATGCAGGCAGCGTGCCGGTTGTCGGCATCGCTTCAGCCTCGCAGGGGCCGGGTGGACACAAACCTCCAGCCGCCTATAATTTCTTCACATTGTCGGGCCAACCTGGATCCTGGAACCTCGCATGTGATCGGTTCGGACTGACTGAAGGAGCGGATGCCATTGCTCACGAGCAACGCCGTGTTCTTTACGGGACACCGGCACCACTTCTGGAACCGCCACCTCTTGGATTGGAAGTATAGCCAGTTTGGCGAAAGCCTTGGCCTGTAGAGATAATTCGGAAACTTTGACGATTGACAGATTCGGTACCAAGGAATTCATGGACGTAAAGCCACACAACACGGACATTCGACGGGACCTCGTTTCCCTGCTGCCCCGTTTGCGGCGTTTCGCGCTTGTTCTCGCGCAGAACGGGGCGAAGGCGGATGATCTTGTGTCCAAGGTGTGCGGCCAGGCTCTCCTGAAGGCACCTTTTCAGGATACGGAAGACCGGCTTGATCTGCGTCTGTTTGGCGCGATCTGCTCCCTATGGCGAACGGAAATCCGCAAGAAGAAGGCATCCAGCGAGACAGTCGTCTGCCTCCATTCCTCTACTACCACTTCACCACAATTGCCGATGATCCTCTCCGCGGAACTGGCTGCGGCCTTTCTGCTCTGCGCGGTTGAAGAACTTTCCTATCGCGAAGCGGCAGCAGTCATGGCAACGACGGAGGACAGCATCGCCGAAACGGTTCTAGCCGCCCGACGCGAACTCGCCATTGTCACCGAAAGCGACGCGGAGCGCAGAGCCTGATGTCCGACAATCTGCGCCAGCCCTCGCTCGATGCCCGCCTGTCCGCCATGCTGGATGGAGAAGTGACTGAGGCGGAGAAGTCTGAACTCGATGACCTTCTCGCGAATGATCCAAACGCAAAGCTGACCGCGGACAAGCTCCGGCAAGCCACGGAACACGGCCGAACGCTGTTCAATGAAATGCTGAAAGAGCCTGTTTCGCTCAGTCTTGTCAGAAGCATCAAGACGGCGCCGGAAGGCCGCCGCGCCTTGCGCTTTCCAAAGCAAGACACGGTAAGGCAAAAGCTCAAGCCCACCTACCGCCTCGCAATCACCTCGTCCGTCATCATGTTCGCGCTCGGAGCAGCGGCCGGCTACATGGTCGGCGCTCCATCCCACATGATGACCTATGCAGACATTGCGGGTGATCCGAGCAAAGCCTGGCTGGATGATGTTGCATCCCATTACCGGCTCTTTTCCCGTCAGTCGCGACATCTCGTGGAAATTCCGGCAAACGAATCCGCGCATATCGTCGAATGGCTGATGGCGACCACGGGCATTTCGTTCCGCATACCGGATCTCACCTCGGAAAAGCTCGTTTTCATGGGTGCTCGCCTGTTTTCGGCAGGTGGAAGGCCCGTGGGGGAACTGATCTACCAGAACCGGGATGGCGAGGTTATCGCGATATCCTTCACCAAATTCATTTCGCCCATGCCGGAAAAAGACATGCGCGAGAGCATCCGAGACGACATTGGCATGGTGACCTGGCAGGGCTTGCAGGCAAGTTACGTGCTCACCGGCCCCTCTTCCGATGCCGATCTGGAAGGGCTCGCAACCAAGATCGCCGGCATTATCTGACAGCAGGGTTCATGCAAGGAGCGTTAGGCTGAAAGCCTGGCATTTCACCCCCGATGGAATTCGGCGATACACATCTGATATCAACCGAGACGAATGTTTCCGAGCAGGAGACAGAGTTCGGCTTGGCGTTGAGTGCCCGTCTTTTTAAGGATCGATCGCATATGTGCACGGGCGGTTTCGTAGTGAACCCCGCAGCGCTCGGCTATCGCCCTGATATCTTCGCCCTCGCCTAAAAGGCAAGCAACCCGACATTCCGAGAGTGTGAAGCCAAAAAGTTTTCGCAGTACATCGTGCGATATGGACTGAGGCTGGTCAACGTCCTCCAGCAGTACCATCGCGCAGGCGTCCGCGAAAACGTCGCGCAGATTGGAGCCAACCCGCTCGATGCGTGCCAATATAGGTCTTTTGTCCCCGCGCTCGAATGTTACTACTTGGCGAAGCGTCGGGTCCGCACTGCCGATGACTCTGTTTAGCGCCGCTTCAAAGACCGAGGCTTCTCTTGAAGAGGCCACTGTCAGCTTATTGCGAAAAACATGGACGTCGTCCTTCAAAAGTCCTTCAGCTTTCTGATTTGCTGCCACGACAGAACCGCGACGGTCCACGAACAGGCATGCAACATTTGCACGCTCAAAGGCTGCCAGATAGCCCCGCATTTCGCTTTCCGCGAAGATGGACATGATGCGCGACGCCATCTGTAGCTGAGAGCGAAGAGCGCTGAAGTGCTCCCGATCTTTGTCGGAAAATCCTCCATCAGCCAATTTGCGGTGGAGGACAAAAAAGCGATCATTGGTTCCAGACGAAAAATTGACAACCGCAGAATGCTGAAATCCGAATTTCGCGACAAACTTATAATATTCCAGCTCGAATAAATCCTGCTCGGAAGCAAAATCGGATTCAAGAACCACCCCGGACCGCTTCATCAATGGCATGAATTTCGCACGATGATCGCGGTGGGTCCAACCATTGCGCTGGTGTTCATCCATGATGGAGGACATGCTATTGGTGAACATGAGCCCCGTTACCGAACCACGATCAGCAGGTGCCATGACGTTGATACCTGCGGCTCCACTGGCAGCAGCTATTTGCTCCAAAAACGGTTGCCATCTATGAGGTTCGACAGCAACATCCTGTAGCTGTCCCAAAAGAGTATAGAAGGCACCTACATCTTTCATTGTCGGTACTTCATAACTGATTTTTCAGGGTCTGCGTCATTCCCTTCCTCCGTCGAGAAACAAGCCTAAACCGAAAGCAATTCTAGCCGAAACGCAAGGCAGCTACGACGCACGCGACCTGTACAAACGGAATAAATTTTCACGCAAAACGCCCGGCGTAAAAACCGGGCGCTGCAGGGTCAACCCCAATTCCATCCTGTGGCTGTTTAGTTGCCTGCGAGCACGCGGTTCGCGGCCGAGACGATCGCCTCAAGCGAGGCCGTCACGATATTGGTGTTGATACCCGCTCCGAACAGCTTGCCCCCCTGGTACTCCATCTCGACATAGGCGATGGCCGACGCATTAGAGCCATGCTGGAGGGAGTGCTCGGAATAATCCGCAACCGAGAGTTCCTTGCCGAGATAGATCGAAAGAGCATTGATGAAGCCGTCGATCGGCCCCGTGCCCTTCCCTTCGATGCGCTTGGTCTCGCCATTGTCGGTGATTTCAGCCGCCACGATACGGATCCCTCTCTGGTCGGTTCCAGCAGGATAGGTGTGGTGATCCACGAACTTGATGCGCCCTTCCGGCTGATCGACATAGCGCTCGATGAAGCGCTCGTAGATACGCTTGGACGGCAGTTCCTTGCCTTCCTCATCGGTGATCCTCTGGATATCCTCGCGGAATTCGACCTGCAGGTTTCGTGGCAGGTTGATGCCGTAATCCTGGGAGAGGATATAGGCGATGCCACCTTTGCCCGATTGCGAGTTGATGCGAATGATCGCCTCATAGGTACGGCCGACATCCTGCGGATCGATCGGCAGATAAGGTACTTCCCAGACAGGCGAATTGGCCTGCTTGATCGCCTTCATTCCCTTGTTAATCGCATCCTGGTGAGAGCCTGAGAAGGCAGTATAGACCAGCTCGCCAACATAAGGATGACGCTCGGGGATCGTCATTTCGTTGGAATATTCGTAAACCGCCTTGATGCGCTCGATATCAGTGCAATCCAGCTCAGGATCGACGCCTTGCGTATACATGTTCAGCGCCAGTGCGACGACATCGACGTTGCCCGTGCGCTCGCCATTGCCGAACAGTGTGCCCTCCACGCGGTCGGCACCGGCCATCAGGCCCAGTTCCGTTGCAGCAATGCCCGTGCCGCGGTCGTTGTGCGGATGCAGCGAGATCAGCACGTTTTCACGGTTGTCGATATTGCGGCACATCCATTCGATCTGGTCCGCATAGATGTTGGGCGTTGCCATCTCAACCGTGGAAGGCAGGTTGAGGATCAGCTTGTTGTCAGCCGTCGGCTTCACCTCTGCGATGACGGCGTTGCAGATCTCCAGCGCCACTTCCAGCTCTGTGCCGGTAAAGCTTTCCGGCGAATACTCAAAACGATAGCCTCCGCCTGCCTTGGCAGACATGTCCATGATCATCTTCGCAGCATCGACAGCGATCTGCTTGATACCTGCAACGTCCTTGGCAAACACCACGCGACGCTGCAGTTCGGAAGTTGAATTGTAGAAGTGAATAATCGGCTGATGCGCGCCTTCCAGCGATTCAAACGTACGCGTGATCAGTTCCGGGCGGCACTGCACCAGAACCTGCAGGGAAACATCCTGCGGCACACCACCTTCTTCAACACACCAGCGGGCAAAGTCGAAATCCGTCTGCGAGGCCGAAGGGAAACCGATTTCAATTTCCTTGAAACCCATATCCAGCAACAGCTTGAACATACGCGCCTTGCGATCGTGCCCCATCGGGTTGACCAGCGACTGATTACCGTCGCGCAGATCCACGGAGCACCAGATCGGCGCCTTGTCGATCACCTTTGATGGCCAGGTACGATCCGGAATATTGATCGTGGGATAAGGGCGATATTTGCGGGATGCGTCCGGCATTCCCCGGCTCTGGCCCTTGTCCCGGCCTTGGCTCAATGTCGCGGCTTGCGTTGCGGGAGTATTGGCACTCATTCGTCTTCTCCTTCGCGTCCAGCGTCACGCTTATGGCATCAGCCTGTTACAGCGTTGAAACGGTGGATCAAGACCTCTATCGAGGCATTCGGTCTGCAAATCAGGGATTTTGTGAAAAGGAGCTCTAGCCGGCAGGCTCTTTCGGCCGCCGGGCGCTCCTTAACGGACCCGGCAACCGCCGATAAGGCCGAGAAGAAGAAGCGAGTTTAGGGCAGCAGAAGACGCGCGGTGTGCCATCTGGCCCGCGACGCAAGAAGTCGTAAATGTGCTGCCCGTGATCTTCATGGAGAATTTGATAACGCGGGATGCGGTGATGCGCAAGATGGGTTGCGCCTTCAGTGACTATTTTGCTGCACGAAGCGGCGAAGGCCCAACATAAACGCACCTGCGACCAGCCCCCAGAAGGCACCGGAAACACCCAGGAAAGCTGTTCCGGAAGCCGTGACCAGAAAGGTTATGGCCGCCGCCTCGCGGTGATCTGCATCCCGAAAAGCGGCCTGGGCAGAGCTGGAAAACGCTCCCACAAGCGCAAGTCCGGCAACAGCCTGCAGAAGAATGGGCGGAGCAAAGGCAACAAAGGCAATGATGGCGGATGCCAGAAGGCCGAACAGAATATAGCCAATGCCGCCGATGATCGCAGACCAGTAGCGCCGCTTCGGATCGGGATGCGCCTCATCACTGGCGCACATGGCCGCAGTGATCGCTGCGAGATTAACGGGCACAGCTCCGAAAAGCGCGGCAACCAGCGAGAATACACCGGTTGAAGCAAACAGCGGGCCGGGAGCCGGCTCGTAGCCATAGACTTTGAGGATCGCAATGCCGGGAATGTTTTGCGAGGCCATCGTCACGACGAACAATGGAATGGCGACTGAGACGAAGCCATGCCAGGTGAAGGTCGGCATCACGGGCACAAGCGTCGGATGAATGGAGCTGCCCAGCTGCGAAAGCATGTCCGGCGGAAGATCAACGCCAAAGACGAGTACAAGCGCAAAGGCACCGAGTGCGGCGGGCACCGCCCAGAGCCGTTTCCACATCAGGAACACCATCCAGGTTCCGACAATCGGTAGCCCCAGCCAAGGGTTGAAGGCAATGGCCTTGACCGGCGCAAGGCAAAGACTGAGCAAGATACCCGCCAGCATGGCATTGGCAAGCGAAGCGGGTATCATGCGCATGGCTTTGCCCAGAGGCTGGAACAGGCCCGACAGAATGATCAGCACGGCGCACAGGACAAAGGCGCCAGCCGCTGCGGAAAAACCGCCTTCTATCATTCCAACATTGGTCAGAAGCGCCGCACCGGGTGTCGACCACGCACAGCTGATCGGCATGCGCTTCCAGAGTGGAAAGATGATGCCGAGCAATCCCATCAAAGCTGCCAGCACGAAAAGCGCGGACGCCACCTGATCCGGCGCCGCCCCCATGGCTGTCAGCCCTTGCATGACAACGGCAAACGAACTGATGAACCCGACAAAGGCAACCAGCGTCCCCATGATGGTGGCCTGGATGGAAAAGTCTTTCAGCATGGCATGCAATCCGCGGCAGTGAATCCGTATCGGAAGTCACACCAGATTGCAGCGATGCGAGCAAGCTTATTGCGGGGTAATTCAGTTCTCTGAGCAGATTCTCTGAAAGCCGCCCAAAATCCAAGAATCCTTGAGGTTTGCCTGCTTTGCCTCTTGCCTTCTGCCCCCCTTTTGCATAAGCCCCCAGCCGACGCATTCGGGGCGTCCCGTTCACTTCCGCCGGAAACGGCTGGGTTCACGAAGGATGAAGCCTTGATCCAGACTCCATATTATCTAATCGACAAGTCTAAGCTTCTCACCAACATGGAGAAGATCGCGAAGCTGCGCGAGCTTTCGGGCGCAAAGGCCCTCCTGGCTCTGAAATGCTTTGCCACCTGGTCCGTGTTCGACTTCATGCGCGATTACATGGACGGCACGACGTCATCCTCGCTCAATGAGGTGCGCCTTGGCCATCAGCGGTTCGGCAAGGAAACGCATGCCTATTCGGTTGCCTATGCCGATTACGAGATCGATGAGGTCGTCTCCCATGCCGATAAGATCATCTTCAACACCATCGGTCAGTTGCAGCGCTTTGAAAAGCAGTCTTCCGGCATCATTCGCGGCCTGCGTCTCAACCCTGGCGTCTCGTCGTCCAGCTTCGATCTGGCAGATCCTGCCCGCCCCTTCTCTCGCCTCGGCGAGTGGGACTTGAAACAGGTCGAGCCGGTCATGGACTTCATCACCGGCTTTATGATCCATAACAACTGCGAGAACGGCGACTTCGATCTGTTCGACAAGATGCTCGGCCAGATCGAAGAGAAGTTCGGCCCGCTTATGAAGAAGGCGGAATGGGTGAGCCTCGGTGGCGGCATTCATTTCACCGGCGAGAACTATCCGCTTGAAAAGTTCGCCGAGCGCCTGAAGCGCTTCTCCGGGGAGTACGGCGTACAAGTCTATCTGGAGCCCGGCGAGGCCTCCATTACAAAATCGACGACGCTGGAAGTCACCGTTCTCGACAAGCTCTACAACGGCAAGAACCTTGTCGTGGTGGATTCGTCCATCGAGGCACACTTGCTGGATCTTCTGATCTATCGCGAAAATGCCAAGGTTCATCCCAACCAGGGACCACATCGTTACATGGTCTGCGGCAAGTCCTGCCTGGCTGGCGATATTTTTGGCGAATTCGATTTCCCGAGTGAGCTGAATGTCGGCGACCGCATTTCCATACAAGACACCGCCGGTTACACGATGGTCAAGAAAAACTGGTTTAACGGTGTGCAAATGCCGGCAATCGCCATCCGTGAACTGGATGGCAGCATCAGGACGGTTCGTGAATTTTCTTACACGGACTACGAAGAAAGCCTTTCCTGAAATACCTCAGGTTGGTCTCTGACGATTGGACATAGGAGTTGGTCCCTATCATGAGAAAGAACGTGCTCATCATCGGCGCGGGCGGCGTCGCGCAGGTGGTCGCCCACAAATGTGCGCAGAATAACGACGTGCTGGGCGATCTCCATATCGCATCCCGCACCAAGTCGAAGTGCGACGCGATTATCGCGAGCGTACACGAAAAGAAGGCCATGAAGCAGGAGGGCGTTCTTGAAGCCCATGCGCTCAACGCCCTCGATATCGAAGCCACCAAGACGCTGATCACCAGGCTTGGCATTCAGATCGTCATCAATGTCGGCACAGCCTTCCTGAACATGTCAGTCCTGCGGGCTTGCATGGATACCGGCGCTGCCTACATCGACACGGCCATCCACGAAGAGCCGAACAAGATCTGCGAAACGCCACCATGGTACGGTAACTACGAGTGGAAGCGCGCCGCAGAATGTGAGGAAAAGGGCATCACCGCCATCCTCGGCGCCGGTTTCGATCCGGGCGTCGTCAACGCCTATGCCAAGCTGGCCAAGGACGAGTATCTCGACAAGGTCACCGATGTCGATATCGTCGACATCAATGCTGGCAGCCACGGCAAGTACTTCGCCACGAACTTCGATCCGGAAATCAATTTCCGTGAATTCACCGGCGTCGTCTACTCCTGGCAGAAGGGCCAGTGGCAGGTGAACAAGATGTTCGAGATCGGTAAGGAATATGACCTGCCGGTTGTCGGCAAGCGCAAGGCCTATCTCTGCGGCCATGACGAAGTCCATTCGCTGGCCAAGAACATGGACGGCGCAGACGTCCGCTTCTGGATGGGCTTCGGCGATCACTACATCAACGTCTTCACGGTCTTGAAGTCGATCGGCCTTCTCTCCGAACAACCGGTCAAGCTGGCCGATGGCTCTGAAGTCGTGCCGCTCAAGGTCGTCAAGGCCTGCCTGCCGGACCCGGCATCGCTGGCACCAGAGTATGAAGGCAAGACCTGCATCGGCGATTACGTGAAGGGCCTGAAGGACGGAAAGGAAAAGACCGTCTTCATCTATAATGTCGCCGACCATAAGGAAGCCTACAATGAAGTGGGCAGCCAGGGCATTTCTTACACGGCAGGCGTTCCACCGGTCGCAGCGGCCATGCTGGTTGCAACAGGCGAATGGGATGTGAAGAAGATGGCGAATGTGGAAGAGCTTGCTCCGAAGCCGTTCATCAACCTTCTGAACAAGATCGGTCTGCCGACACGCATCCAGGATGAGAACGGCGATCGCGCTGTCGAATTCTGAAACGTCACGCCGTAAGCGTATTCCAGGATCCGCCGGAGCAATCCGGCGGATTTTTTTTACCCAGTTTTATGCAATACGACGGGAGAGATAGGCGGAAAAATCGTGCATGTCCTGAAGCAGGATGATCCGTTCCGGCGCGATAAACGGCTGCGATACCGGACCGCCGATGACAATATCCGCATGGGCCGGAACTGTCGCATGCAGGTCAGCGAGGATTTTCTCGAACGCCCGGTACGCCAGGGAGATACTGCTGAGACAAACGCAACGGGCGCCATGGCGCTCTGCCGCATGCGCGATCTCCATGACGGAGAGATTTGGGCCAAGGTACAGCACGTTCCATCCGGCTTGCCTGGCGAGGACTGCGGCGCAAAGCGCGCCGATTTCATGCGCTTCACCCTCCGGTGTCGTGGCGATGATGAGAGGCGCAGACGAACAGGGGGCCTCATAAAGATCGAGGCTGTCGAGCAACAGCTTCCTGATCTGCATGCTGGCAAAGTGTTCATCGGCAACCGACAACCGGCCTTCAGCCCACAACGCACCCACCAGGTTCATGAGGGGTGAAACCGTTGTGAAAATAAAGTCTTCCGTCTCCTGAAGACGTCGGCGATCGGTCAGCCAGAGCGCGAAATCCGCGAACCTGCCGACACGAAGAAGTTCGACCCCGGGACGCAGCGCGTTTCGGAGCACGACATCCTGTGTCATGGATTGCAGATCCTTCGCGTCCAGTCTGACGAGCGTACTGATCCGGTAGCCAGCATCAATGCAGAGTTTGAGGGATCGAAGCCGTTCGGCATGGCGCAGGGTATAAGTATGTGGCTTCAGTTCCGCGCTGGTAAAGTCGGTCAAACCATAGCGCTCTTCCCAGACGCGTATCTGACGACTGGATAGGCCGGCATGCCGTGCCGTATCAGCAAGATTTAAAAGAGTTTGGTCAACATCTTCGGTCAACACGTCGAATCATCCGCCGTAATGCTTTCGGCGAGTATGGAATATTTTCCGCAATTCACAACAATTAAGGTTGAAAAGATAAAACGAATAAAACCTGAGCAAGTAATAGATGTGCGCCACAAGTATTTATGACAATGGCACACATCTTGATATCGAGCCGATACCCAAAGTGTTTCGTTTTATCGCATGTCGTTAGCGCGCAACCGCTGCACACTTATGGCTACGACATGCTTTAGCGCGGGCGAACAGCCTTCTTCGGCATGGGCAACAGGCCTTCACGCTGCATCTGCTTCTTCACAAGTTTGCGATGGCGGCGAACGGCTTCTGCTTCTTCGCGAACACGGCGCTCGGAGGGCTTCTCGTAGGAAGTCCGGGCACGCATCTCGCGGAAGATGCCTTCACGCTGCATGCGCTTCTTGAGCACACGAAGCGCCTGTTCGACGTTGTTGTCTCTGACGATGACCTGCAAGATGGCTCCTTGGTGCAGACGTGCTGCTACTTCTTGATTTTCATTGAATTGAGGTTGATCCAGCCGGACGCGGGCTTTTGCTCTCCACCGGCTTTTGGTGGTTGCTTCCCGGAACTGGACAGTGAGGCGTCAATGTCATCTTCGCCGACGGTGCGGTCGAAGCTTTCCTCACTGAACCGAACACGGTAGCGCGTTGGCCCACCACTTTGCGACTCGGGCTGGACCGATATAATCTGCCCCTTGCCCTGAGCTTGGCCGGAAGGACCTGCCTTCAGAACGATGCGATCACCAGCTATGTAGCGGTTTCTCGCCACGGCACTCTCCTTCTGCATTTCATTACAGCGCGGCGCGTTCAATTGAACGCGCGAACGACGCTGTAAGACTTTGACTTGATGCATGTTCGTTCCGCTCAACCGGATCCGGTTAAGCACGACATGCATTGGCTGAACAAAAACAAAAGGCCGGGAAGAACCCGACCTCATAATGCTTCCTGCTTCAACGCCAGTACATCCGTGGTCGAAGAGAGCAGTTTTCAGCCAGCAAACTCGAATGCGCGAGGCGCACCGAGAAATCCGGGTACCGATCCCTGACGCCTCGCCACTCGAAGAGTGACAGGCAGCGGGAAATCAAGCAGCCTGAAGGTTGTCTGCAGAGCTCTTGCCAGAACGACGGTCCTGGACGATTTCGAAGCTCACCTTCTGACCTTCCACCAGAGTGCGCATGCCAGCGCGCTCAACAGCAGAAATATGGACGAAAACGTCCGCATTGCCGTTCTCAGGCTGAATGAAGCCGAAACCCTTGGTGGTGTTGAAAAACTTGACTGTGCCGATATTCATAACGATTTCCTTTCATCAAATCGTTGTAGGGCCCACGATACCTTGCGGGCAAAGATCGAAGATTTGAGAGGAAATCTGACGAGAGCATCAAGCTCCGGGACGACGTCACAAGCAATTGTCGATGGGCTGAGGGTACGCTTTTATTGGATATATTCAACCTCAACGGCTGTATTTATTTGCAGACCTGCACAAAATTAAAGGTAACTACCTGAAATAAAACCCCTAAATTTTCAATTCCGATGAACGTAGGCGGCGTTGTGTGACGATTTTCTCATCGAATTCTAACCCGGCTGCCTAGCAGCCGGGTCTTCTCCTCAGCTTTTTCGATAAAGGAAGCAATTAGGAGGCCCGGAGGAAAGGCAAAGACCCTGCGCTGGCGGCGGCTTGCTTTGACTGCCGCGTCGTTCTATCCTTGTCATCACGGCTTTGATTGAGCTGGAATCTACCAACCATGCTGCTGAGCAGATTCGAATCAGCGGCCAGAGAATTGCTGATCAGGGTCGTTTCCTCCACCATCGATGCATTCTTCTGGGTCATTTGATCAATGGAGTTGACCGCATCGCTGATCTCCGAAAGACCGATCGCTTGCTCTCGCGACGCCGTGGTAATGGCCTCTACCTTAGCATCGATTTCCCCGACGAATGTTTCAATCTGCTGCAAGGCTCCGCCCGTCTCGACAACGAGTTGCACGCCGGCGGCAACTTCTGTCCTTGACTTTGCGATGAGGGCATTGATTTCCTTCGCCGCGGTCGCCGAGCGCTGGGCAAGATCGCGAACCTCTTGCGCAACGACGGCAAAGCCCTTGCCGGCCTCCCCGGCGCGCGCAGCTTCAACCCCCGCATTGAGGGCGAGAAGATTGGTCTGGAAGGCAATCTGGTCGATCACATCGACAATCTTGCCGATCTCGCCAGATGCGCCTTCGATACGTTTCATCGCGTCGATTGCATCGGCAACAACACCGCTGGACTTCGATGTGCATGTCCGCGCATCCCGCACCAGATTGCGCGTTTCAGATGTACGCTCCACCGAAGCCTTCACTGTCGAGGTAACCTCTTCGAGAGATGCGGCGGTTTGCTCAAGGGCCGCAGCCTGCTGCTCGGTACGCCGCGAAAGATTGTTGGCCGCCTCGCTCATTGCCATGGCACTGCCGTTGATCTGCGCAGTCTTCAGAAGAACCTGCTCCAGTGTCTGCTGAACTGTAGCGATGGAATGGTTGAAGTCTTCGCGCAAGGCTTCGAACTGCGTGGCAAAAGCCTCATCCAGCGGCTTGGAAATATCGCATTCCGCCAGTCGGCGCAGACCCGCGCCCAAACTGTCGACGACCTGCTTAAGCTGTACCGCCTCCTCGAGCCGGTGCCGTTCCTGCAGGGCCTTTGCCTCGTCTGACAGGAGACGGCCAGCCTCCATCTCCTCTCGAAGACGTTTGCGTTCCAGCGCTGCGGCGCGAAACGTCTGAACCGAACGCGCCATGTCGCCGATCTCGTCGCCACGCTGCGCGAAAGGAACATCCTGGCTATAGTCACCGGCGGCAAGACGGCTCATATATCCGCCGATGGCAGTCAACGGCCCGATGGCACGCATCTTCATGAACCACAGCCCCACCAGAAAGATGAGAAGCGACAGGATGCTGCCTCCCAGAGCAAGTGCGCCGAACTTTCTGTTGGCCTCTTCCGCCTCTGCTTCAGTGGCTTTCATCCATGCATTCGCCATATCGACCAGACGAACGACCGCGGCCTGATGGTCACGAAACTTCTGTTGCAAGGCATCGAAGCTTATGTGGGCAGTCTCGACATCGGCATCGGCTGCGAGCACGGCAAAGCTCGCGTCAATCTGCTTCCAGAAAGCATCACCTTTGACGAGCACATCATTCAGAAGAAAAGACTTCAGTTCATCCGGCAAATTGGAAGCCTTCCAATAAGAACGCCTTTCCTCATAGTCCTTCTTGAGTTTGTTGATCAGTTTGACGTTATCCGGAAGCTCGTCACGATGGATCACCACTTCCGTCGCCAGTCCATAGGCCTCCACCAAGTAAAGCGGCGGAGGAAGAATATCTGCCACCAGATCTTTTCCATCGACGATCTGATTAAAAACCGGACCACCAACTTTCAACTCACCTAAAACAATACGCTGGATACCGAGCGAGCCGAGAATCCCTGTTGCTACAATAATACCAAACAAAACGGTCATGCGAGAGATGGTCAATGTGAACATGAAAATCCTCATCCGCGTGATGGAACCTGTTATGATGCCTCCATCCTGGCACTTCTTCTAAATCCAAAAATATGCATATATTTATTAACGCAATCTATATCCTGTTTACCGTCTTAAGGAGAGACTACAGCTCGGCGAGTATAAAAGTATATCTGCAGGCAATTTCGGATGATGTGGATAGTTGTTACCGCTATCATGAGCTTCACTCACTTTTTCCCGCATGGATTGCTTTTTGCCCGCCAAAGGTAGCATGGCTAGCTATCTGTCCGTGCATCGCCATCTACAGGACATCCAGCGGCGTGAGTGGTTGTTAACCGAACGAAATCGACATCGGGACACCAAAGGGCACAAGAATTTTTTGAGCAATTGCTCAAAAAAGATCAATTTGCGGCAAAGAAAAAGCCGTGCCGGAGGAACTCCGGCACGGCTTCTCGCAGAATAAGAACTTAGCGTAACGTCAGTCGATCTCGGACTGACTCTCGACGATGCGGTTGACGAGGCCGTAGGACACAGCGTCTTCCGCGCCCAGCCAGTAATCGCGATCAATATCCTTGGCGATTTTTTCCTCGCTCTGGCCGGTAGCCTTGGCGAAGATCTTGATCAGGCGCTGGTTCATCTTGATGATTTCGCGAGCCTGGATCTCGATATCAGAGACCATTCCACGCGTTCCACCAGAGGGTTGATGAAGCAGGAAGCGGGTGTTCGGCAAGCAGATGCGGCGCTCTTTCGGCGCCGCGACGTAGATCAACGCACCGGCAGAGGCTACCCAACCCGTACCGATCATCCAGACGTTCGGCTTGATGAACTTGATCATGTCATGAATCGAATCGCCTGATTCGACGTGACCGCCGGGGGAGTTTACGTAAATGCGAATGTCTTCATCGCTCGCGGCAGCCAGCGCAACAAGCTGGGTGCAGACCTTCTGGGCCAGCTCTTGGGTAATCGGGCCATAAATGAAGATCGAACGCGACTTGAAAAGATTCGCCTCCGTTTCCTTGCCGAGCGGCAATTCCTTCGTCTTGTCGTCTTCATTCTCGTCGTTCATCGAACAGTCTCCAGAGTGAATTTGCTCTCCTCGGACATAATGTGTTCGCGCGCACAAAACAATCAGCCAGCGACGTTATGATGAATATGGCCTTCGTCATTTTACGCATAGACAACTTTTTAGGCAGTGCCTAATCTCGCGCCGAACGCAATGAATTCCGTTGCGCCGCGCATTTCGAAGGGGAACATTCATGTTCAAACGTCTTTCACTGGCTGTCGCAGTATCCGCCCTGACCGCCGTCCCGGCATTCGCACATCTTGATCCACTGGAACATGGTTCGATCGCGGCAGGGCTGTCCCACCCCCTCTTCGCAGCAGACCATGTTCTGGCCATGGTTGCGGTTGGCCTCTGGGCGGCCCAGATCGGCACGGATCCCGAGCGTCGTCAGGCTCTCTGGCTTGTTCCCTCCGCCTTCGTGGGCATGATGATTCTCGGCTTTGGTCTTGCGGTTATAGGGGCGCCCCTTCCCTTCGTCGAACCCGCAATCCTGGCCTCTGTGATCGGCCTTGGCCTACTGGTGGCCCTGGCTGTGCGCGTGCCTCTGGCAGCATCGGGAACGATCGTTGGCATGTTCGCGCTATTCCACGGCTACGCGCACGGTGGCGAGTTGGGGTCCGCGGCGGCACTTCAGTTTGGCCTGGGCTTTGCCGTCGCAACGGCTTTCCTGCACCTGATCGGCGTCGGACTTGGCGTGACGACCGCCCGCCTGTCTCCCGCCATCGGTCGCATTGCAGGCGCAGCAACGGCTCTTGCCGGTCTTTCGCTTGCATTTGGTGGCTGAAGTAAGGCTCTCTTACCAAGATTTAAGCTTCGGGCCTGCTGACAAGGCCCGAATTTCTCCCTACTTCCTCCTCATGGCTGTCGTTAAACGAGCCTTGAGGAGCTGACCATGTCACCTGAAGAACGCCAACTTCTGACTGAACTGTTTCAACGAGTCCGAGGTGCCACTGCCACGCCGCGCGACCCGGAAGCGGAAACGCTGATCGCGGGTGCCGTTCGTCAGGAACCCGCCTCGCCCTACTATCTGGCACAGGCCGTCATCGTGCAGGAGAAGGGTCTCGAAGCCGCATCCAAACGGATTTCAGAACTTGAGGCGCAAGTTCGGCAGTTGCAGGAAAAACAGGCAGCTGCGCCGCGCGAAACGGAGCAGCGTGGCGGCTTTCTCAGCTCCATCTTCGGCTCCAGCCAGCCGCCGCAACCGCCCGCACAATCGCGACAGCAGCCATCGCTTCGTCCCTACAATGGCGCACCAAGCGGCCCTTGGGGTCAATCGCTCGAAGTGCAGCAGCAACCAGCCTATGGACAACCGGGAGCAATGGCACCATCCGGCCCTTGGTCTTCCGGCGCTTCCGCCCCTGCCATGCGCGCGCCGTCGGCTGGCAGCAGCTTCCTGACGGGCGCGCTCGGCACGGCCGCTGGCGTTGCAGGCGGCATGCTTCTTGCCAACTCCCTTAGCGGAATCTTCAGTCATCATATGAGCGGGCTTGGTCTGGCCTCTCCGGCAGCCGAAGGGTTCAGCAGCAACCCGATCGAGGAAACCACGGTCATCAACAACTATTATGGCGACGCCCCTCCAGCCCAGGCCGATCCAATTCCGGCGCAGGCTGACCCTAAGCCGGACAATGATCTCCAGCAGGCATCCTATGACGACTGGAGTGCCGACGCCAGTGATTCCGGCGGCGACGATAGTAGCTTCGCGTGATGGACAGAAGCCGGGTTCAGCGCCCGGCTTCCCTTAACTGTTTTCACCCACGGCCGCGATAGGTCGGCACGCCCTGATCCGGCAACCAGACACCTTCCGGCGCTGCACCGGTCTGCCAGAAAACATCGATCGGTATTCCGCCGCGCGGATACCAGTAGGCACCGATGCGTAGCCATTTCGGCTCCAGCAGATCAACGATCCGCTTGGCGATGTACACGGAGCAATCCTCGTGGAAGGCGCCGTGATTACGGAACGAGGTGAGGAACAGCTTCAGCGATTTCGATTCCACCAGAAAACCATTCGGGATGTAATCGATCACGATATGCGCGAAATCCGGCTGTCCGGTCATAGGGCACAGCGATGTGAATTCCGGCGCGGTGAAACGCACGACGAAATCCGTTCCTGCATTGTTGTTGGGCACCTTTTCCAGCACCGCCTCTTCCGGGCTGGTTGGCGCATCCACCTGGCGGCCGAGCTGGGAGAGCCCGCTGACATCGGTCTTGCTCATCTGACTAACCTTCTATCTGAACTTTGACACCATGGGCACGCTCGCCCTCGGGCTCCACGTGAATGGCCAATGATGCACCGGGAATAGCCTGCTTGATCGCATCTTCCAAGCGGTCACAAATATCGTGCGCCTGGCCCACTGTCATCATGGCTGGCACCACAAGATGAAAATCGATGAAGGCAGCCGCACCAGCGCGCCGTGTTCTAAGATCATGAACGCCCAGCGCTCCTGCGGAATGGGCAGCAATCGCCTCCTTGATTGCTACCTCTTCTTCCGGCTCGACCGCCTTGTCCATCAGCGCGCCGAGAGATGAAGTAATCAGCTTGTATCCCTGCCAGAGAATGTTGACTGCTACGATCAGCGCCAACAGCGGATCCAGGATGGCGTAACCCGTCAGAACAGCCAGAACCAGCCCGACAAAAACGCCGCCGGAGGTAACGACATCCGACATGACATGATGACCGTCCGCCTTCAGGGCAGGAGAACGGTTGGCCGTCCCCACGCGGATGAGAACAGTCGCCCAGACCGCATTGATGACACCGGCAAAGCCATTGATGCCAAGACCGAGCCATGGCGCTTCCGGTAGCGCGGGCTGCAGGATCCCGGCATAGGCTTCCTTGACGATCAGAAGTGCCGCAACCACGATCAGCACGCCCTCCAGGACCGCGGATATGTATTCTGCCTTGTGATGCCCGAACTGGTGGTCGTCATCGGCGGGGCGCTGCGCATACCGAATGACGAAATAGGCAACCACCGCCGCAGTCACATTCACCGATGACTCAAGGCCATCTGAAAGCAGAGCCACGGATCCCGTGACCCACCAGGCCAGAAGCTTCAGGCTCATGACAGCTAAGGAGAGTGGAATACCCCAGAAGGCAAGGCGCTGAACGAGTGTGTGGTTTGGCTGTGACATCATGTTCTCTGCGTATGCGAATGATTTGCAATAGCTCTGAAACGGCGAAACCGCCGGGGCGTCAGCGCCCGGCGGTTCCTGTTGGGTCTCTATCGCTCACTTTTGCTCGGCTGTCAAAGCATCGTGATGCTGGTCCAGTAGCAGCACTTGGGAGGAAATGTTGGTGGCCTTGCAACAGACATAAATTCGCCACAGGCCAGGCTCTCTGGTCGTAACCGCTCCAGACAAGACGAAATCCAGACAGGACGCATATTCCCATGATAATCATCAGAATTGCAAAAAAAGTTACACTGGCGGTTGGCGCCGCTGTGCTTGGGCTTGGTGTCTATCTCGGCTATCTTCAACTTGTTGGAAATTTCCACGAAGTCATTCCCGGAAAATTCTACCGCTCCGCGCAGCTTTCTCCTGAAAACCTTGGAAGATACATCGACGAATACAAGATCAAGACAGTCATCAACCTTCGCGGCGGCAATCCCAATGCAGCATGGTATCGGGCAGAGGAAGCCATGGTGACTGAGCATGGTGCGAAGGAACTTAACTTCGAGATGTCCGCGCGCAAACCGCTGGGGCTGGATCGCACATTCCAACTGCTGGACCTGATGCGCAGCGCGGAAGGTCCGGTGCTGGTTCACTGTCGCAGCGGTGCCGATCGTACGGGTTTCGCCACCGTCCTGTACCTCCAGCAGATTGCCGGCGTCGATGAGGAAACGGCAGAATGGCAGCTTTCGCCACTCTTCGGTCACTTGAACCTACCCTTCCTCAAGGAATATGCGATGGACGATACCTGGGAAGCCTTTGAGAAAGTCATCGGACTCCATAGCTGATCGGAACAAAAAAGGGGCGAGAAACCGCCCCTTCCAAAAGCAAGATGAGGCAGCGATTACGCCGCCTGCTCCTTGGCCTTCCGCGCCAGATGCGCCACGACGTTCTCAATCATCCGCATACCAGCGTCACCGCCAAGCGTCATGATCGATTCCGGATGGAACTGCACAGCTGCGACCGGCTCCTTGGCATGCTCAATGCCCATGATGGTGCCGTCTTCACTTTCGGCCGTGATGATGAAATCCGGGTGAAGCGTTTTCGGGTCGGCAAAGATGGAGTGATAACGTCCGACCGTCACCTCCTTGCCGAGGCCCGAGAAAACAATTCCCGGCTCCAGAACGCGAATACGCGATGGCTTGCCATGCATGGGTACGGCCAGATGACGCAATTCCCCACCATATGCTTCCGCCAGCGCCTGCAGGCCAAGGCAAACACCGAAGATCGGCAGACCCTTGGCTCGCGCCGCCTTGATCGTGTTCTTGCAGTCGAAATCCTGCGGATTGCCCGGTCCGGGTGATAAGACGACGAGATCAGGCTTGATGCGGTCGTAAATTTCGGCAGGCACTGGCGTGCGCACTGTAGAGACTTCGGCGCCGGTCTGGCGGAAGTAGTTCGCCAGCGTATGAACGAAGCTGTCTTCATGGTCGACCAGCAGAATTTTCACACCCTTGCCAACAGCCGCAACATCACGGCCCGCCTTGGCCGCATTGCCCGCGCGCGCATCACGGATTGCAGAAATCATGGCAGATGCCTTCAGTTCGGTTTCAGCCTCTTCCTCGTGCGGATCGCTGTCGTTCAACAGCGTCGCTCCGGCGCGCACCTCCGCAATACCATCCTTGATGCGAATGGTGCGGAGCGTAAGCCCCGTATTCATATCGCCGTTGAAGCCTACCATGCCGATGGCGCCGCCATACCAGGCACGCGGGCTCTTTTCGTGCTTCTCGATAAAGCGCATGGCCCACAGCTTCGGAGCACCCGTCACGGTGACTGCCCAGGCATGGCTGAGGAATCCATCAAAGGCATCCATGTCGGGACGCAGGCGGCCCTCGATATGGTCCACCGTATGGATAAGACGCGAATACATTTCGATCTGGCGACGACCAATGACCTTTACTGAACCCGGCTCGCAGACGCGGCTCTTGTCGTTGCGGTCGACATCCGAGCACATGGTCAGTTCGGATTCGTCCTTCTTCGAGTTAAGCAGCTTCAAAATCTGCTCACTGTCGGAGATTGCATCCTCGCCACGGCGAATGGTTCCCGAAATCGGGCACGTCTCAATGCGTCGGCCCGAGACACGGACGAACATTTCCGGCGAGGCGCCCACCAGATATTCCTGATGACCGAGGTTGATGAAGAAGGAATAGGGCGACGGGTTGATCGCCTTCAGCCGATTGGAGATCTGCGAAGGCTTGCTGTCGCATCGCTCCATGAACTTCTGCCCCGGCACTACCTCGAACAGGTCACCGCGACGGAAGCTTTCCTTGGCCTTGACCACGAGTTCGGAATACTCGCCGGGACGATGATCGCCCTTCGGCGGGATGACATCCGTGGTGCGGAACGGATCGGGCGCAATTTCCTCGCTCTTGCCAACGGTGGTCAGGTCGCCGCGGCTGAAGTCGTAGCGGTCGATCCAGGCCTTGGCGGAATAGTGGTCCACGACGAGGATCTCGTCCGGCAGGAACAGTACCATGTCGCGCTGATCGTCCGGTCGCTGCAGCGATAGCTGGATTGAATCGAACTGGAATGCGAGATCATAGCCGAAGGCACCGAATAGGCCGATTGCACTGTCGGCATCGGAGTAGAAAAGATCAACAACTGCACGCAGCACCGTAAAGACGGTCGGCATCTTCGAGCGCTCTTCTTCCGTGAAGGCGCGCGTCGGCAGATTGACGGAGAGATCCAGGCGGCGCGCAGTACGTTCCCCCAGCGTCAACTCGGTCTCGCTTGCCAAACGCTCTGCAATGAGTTGAAGCAGCACTTCGCCGCGCCCGTTATAGGCCTCGATCCAGACCTGACGTCCGAAGGAGGAGATGCCGAGCGGCGGATCGACGATGGCCGTGTCCCAGCGCGTGTAGCGACCCGGATACTCGTAGTTTGAGGAGAAGACGGCGCCCCGACGCTCATCAAGCTTGTCGACATAGCTGGAAATTGCATCGACATAGGGTGCAGCACGACGTTTGCGGCTGACCTTTATACCACCGCGGGTCTCGTAGACCTCGGATCCATCATCTTCAATAATCGTGACCATAATCCACCTCTGAATATCCCGCGTTCTTATCCTGTCCTCGACAACCGCGAAAGCTGTTTTGCGGCGCAAGCGTTCGGCGTTTGCCCGGTTTGCGAGGGGGGTCTTGGGGAACAAGAAAGCCGCCTCGGTGGTCGGGCGGCTTTGTCTTGTCTTTGAACATGACTGGTCAAGGCCGCTTAAGTGCGCGCCCACCACCAGATAGCCATGATCAAAGACGTTTTCATGTCTGGATTGATAGCGGCTCCAAACCCGCTTCGCAAGAGCCTCCAGCAGGGAGCATGCGACCAATTTGATCCTTAAGCGTTGTTCGCCGGCACCTGGAGGACGATGTTCATGATGATGCGCATAGCTGCAGCCTTGTTGGCCACGATTTCGCTCACGGCGGCGAACCTGCCGACAGAAGGCCCGCGTCCTGAAGCAAAGCCAGCTGAGGCCCAAGGCTCGTCGGAAAAATCTCTGTCGGACAATACGGGCATTCCGGAGACGAAAGACGTTCCAACACCTGCAGCAAAGCCACAGCCGCCGGCAGAGCCTGAAACGCCTGGCAAGCAGCCAGCCAGTGAACCTCAATCGGCGTCCAAGCCAGCCACAGATGTCGAGACCGAGAGCAAGACACCGGAAGAACCTGCCGTCCAAAGCATCATCAAGGAGGATTCGCAAGCCTATGCTGCCTGCCTGTCGGAATTGAAATCAATGGGGGCCGAGTTCTTCGAGGCCGAACCGATCTCCGAGGAAGACGGCACGTGCGGAATTGAAAAGCCGATCAGGCTCACAAGTCCCCTTCCCGGCATCAAACTCTCCGATCCTTCCCCCTTGCGATGCGAGACAGCGCTGGCGCTATCCCACTGGCTGAACGATACGGTACAGCCGGCCGTGAAGGTTGCGTTTCCGGACAAGAAAATCATCGGCGTTCGCAATGCTGCATCCTATGCCTGCCGCAAGCGCAATCACGCCGAGACAGGCAAGATTTCAGAGCATGCGAAAGGCAATGCGATCGACGTGATTGCACTGGAACTCGACAAGGGTGACGTGATTGGAATGAAGCCTAAAGCGGAAGACCCGACAATGGAGGGCGCGTTCCAGAGAACAGCAACAACGGGTGCGTGCCTTCACTTCCGCACCGTTCTATCACCGGGAAGCGACGCAACCCATGAGGATCATCTGCATCTCGACGTGCTAAGCCGGAAGGATCAATATCGGTATTGTCGCTAAACTTCTGTGCTCAGGCCGGAACCTTCGGTGCATCCGCGTTTCGGGGGTCGTGAAGCAGCGCACAGCCGCGGCCTGCACGTTTGGCGCGATAGAGTGCCTCGTCTGCTTCCACCATGGCGCGCTCAAGATCGACCGCTTTCGGATCGAACAGCGAAATGCCGATACTGACACCGACAGATGCCTGACCTGCGCATGTTACGCTCGGCATAGAAATCGTCTGAATGATCCGCGCACCAATGACAGCGGCTTCCTGCCGACTGTGACAGTCGACAAGCACGATGAACTCGTCTCCGCCCATACGACAGATGGATGCATTCGGGAGACAAATGGAAAGACGTCGTGCCGACTGCCTGAGAATTTCATCGCCCACACCGTGCCCCAAGCGGTCGTTGACCTGTTTGAAGCCATCAAGATCAAGATATAGAAGAGCCTTGGTCGTTGAGGTCTGCCGCATCGACTGCGCCTTTTCCGCAAGGCCTCGCCTGTTCAGAAGACCCGTGAGCGGATCCAGTAGCGATTGCGTTCGGCTCTCGATTTCACCCGCAATTGCCCGGACAGTCGTTTCGCGCTGCTGGCGCATGATCCAGATGGCAATACCGATGAAACCAATGCCCTGAATGAGAATGAGCGGAGTGAACTCGGGATGATGAATACAGAAAGGGATCTTGAACGATGTATCGATCAGGATCACCTGGGTCAGGGCCAGACGCGGCGCCGCATAATTGCGTGCAATGATGCCGGCACAAGACCCGAGGCCGGAAGCGATCACCACAATGAGCATCGGCGTATCATTGCTGAAGCCAAGGACAACCATAGTCGCAGCCATCATTGCTGCCCAGCCGATTCCGGAGATGACAACGAGATCGGCCGCGAATGTGCGCAGCGATTTTATGTTTGTCGCCGAAACGCGTACGATCCCAAAGGCAAGATCGAGAAGTGCGACACACACGAGAATGGGGTTCTCGATACGCGCATAGGCCAGCATGGTGATGAAGATGGAGTTGATAGAGCCGAGAATAGCCGGGAGAGTGGACGACGCCAGCGTCGCGCAGAGCCTGCTGCGGGTTTCCTCCGAAATGTCGGAGCCCATGTCAGCGATCCAGTTCAGGATTGGCGTTCGGGGCTGCAACAGATTAGGGTTATGCGATAGTGGCATGCCTTCACTCCATCAATAGCTCAAAGCATAGAGAGGAATTACTGAAGACAAGTTAGCAAACTTGCACAAATTTCTTGCCCGAACAGAACAGAAAACTATCGTGAATCATAAATTAATCTCGAAAATTCGCGTAAAAATCATTGGAATCCATATTATAACTATGATTAACAATCATATTTGAGTGCTGACATCAAGCTACAGCTTTGGATGACTAATTCCTCATCCTAAAAAAGCCCTTCGATCTGCCCGAGTTCGTTCAAGGCAATTCGCTCTGCCGAAGGTGATCGAGGTAAACCGGGCATGGTTCGGATCTCGCCCGTGATGGCGACCACGAAGCCCGCGCCCGCCGAAAGCCTGACCTCCCTGATTGGCAGACTATGTCCCGTCGGCGCTCCGAGCAGAGAGGGGTCACTGGAAAAGGAGTATTGCGTCTTGGCAATGCAAACCGGAAGACATCCATAACCCTGCGCTTCGAAAGCCAGCAACTGTTCAAGAACCGATGCGTCGGCAGTAACCCCGTCGGCGCGGTAGATCTCCCGCGCAACCCTCTCGATCTTCGCCAAGAGCGGCAGGTCATCGCCATACAAGGGACGAAAGTCTGCTTCACCGGAATTCGCCAGTGCAGCCACCTTTTCAGCAAGTTCAGAAATGCCTGCAGACCCCTGCGCCCAATGACGGCAAAGTACAGCATCGACACCCTGACCATTCGCGTAATCAACAATGGTCTGAACCTCTGCATCGGTATCAGACGAAAAATGATTGATGGCCACGATAACGGGAACGCCGAACTTGCGGATGTTCTCGATATGACGACCAAGATTGACGCATCCCGCCCGAAGGGCGTCGACATCTTCGCGCCCAAGATCCGCCTTCGCAACGCCGCCGTTCATCTTCAACGCACGAATAGTTGCGACCACCACGGCGGCCGCAGGCTGCAAACCTGCCTTTCTGCACTTGATGTCGAAAAATTTCTCTGCACCGAGGTCCGCGCCGAAGCCCGCTTCGGTCACAACAAAATCCGCGAGCCTCAAGGCAGCCTTTGTCGCCACGATGGAATTACAGCCGTGCGCAATGTTGGCAAATGGCCCGCCATGCACGAAAGCCGGATTGTTCTCCAGCGTCTGCACGAGATTGGGCTGCAAGGCATCTTTCAACAGCACGGCCATGGCACCGTCCGCCTTCAGATCCCGCGCGAAAATAGGCGTCTTGTCACGGCGATAGCCAACGATGATGGCGCCGAGACGCGCTTCCAGATCCGCAAGGTCTTCGGCAAGGCAAAGGATAGCCATGACTTCGGAGGCAACAGTGATGTCAAAACCGGTTTCACGCGGAAATCCGTTTGACACACCGCCGAGCGAACCGACGATCTCCCGGAGTGCCCGGTCGTTCATGTCGACCACACGCCGCCAGGCAATGCGCCGAAGATCAAAGTCGAGAGCGTTACCCCAGTAGATGTGGTTGTCGATCAGGGCGGCCAGCAGATTGTGTGCCGCGGTAATGGCGTGGAAATCACCCGTAAAGTGCAGGTTGATATCTTCCATGGGAACGACCTGCGCATAGCCACCTCCGGCAGCACCCCCCTTAACTCCGAAGCAAGGCCCCAGCGACGGTTCGCGCAGGCATATCATGGCGCTCCTGCCTATCCGGTTCAGTCCATCGCCGAGACCCACAGTCGTCGTTGTTTTGCCTTCGCCAGCGGGCGTCGGATTGATCGCCGTTACCAGGATGAGCTTACCATCGGGTCTGTCACCAAGAGAGCGCAGAAAAGCTGCTGCCACCTTTGCCTTGTCATGACCGTATGGAACCAGAGATTGGACCGGTATTCCAATCGCAGATCCAATCTCCGTGATCGGCTTCATGGCAGAGTTACGCGCAATTTCGATGTCAGACGGCACGATCACACCAAGTCTCCGTTTCCGATGCGTTTCAATCTGCATAGCGCATTGCATCGCTGGCGCCTACCAGTGCCGGGATGCCACTCAAAACGAGTTTTGTTCGCGTAGAGGATGATCTGATCCAAAGGGTAGACAGTGACGCCGTTCTCATAGACAATTACTTGTGCGCTCAATACTTTTTGCTCCACTGATCAAAATTTATTGAATTTTTCGTCGTAACTCTTCCCGTGTTTACAGAACCCTCACCAGATTGTATCAGCAAGACCCATGCAATCTCGAAAAATGAGAGCAAGGATTGGACAACGGCCATCGTGTCGAGCAAATACTCATCCAACCGAGACCAATTGCATCGAATTGATACAGGCGGGCTCCAGGTTAAATCGTATTGACTCAGTCGAACCCCAGTATAGATGTGAAAATGCGAAAATAACGTTGGCAAGGTTTTACGGTTCGGCTATCGTCGACCCATTGCAGTTTAGCGCAGGCAAACGATCGGGAATTCATGATTACGCTTGAACGGCATTCGCTTTTGAGTCGGGAAATTTCTACGGCGGATTCACGCGCGGCGGTCGTGGCTGTTCTGGCGAAACTTGCAAAACAATTTGGCTTCAAATACTTCGCGCTCATGAGCGCGCCTGCGGCGTCGGACTCTCTACTGGAACCACTTATCGTAGAGGCGAATGTCCCTCGCGCCTACCTTCGCGACTTCGACCGTCTGAGGCTGCTCACTGCTTGCCCGCTGGTCCCGCTGTTGAAGAACATGGCTCTTCCGCTGTGCTGGAGTTATGAAGAGCAGTATGATGACGGTTGGCCGCTGGATTTTCCGGAACCGTTTCGACGCCTTGCGAAAACCTACGGCATGACCACCGGCGTCGCCATGCCTTTCAGTTCGTCAGATGGATCCATGTTCGTCATGCGCCTCGACGGAGACCGTCCGGTTCTGACCCTGCCTCAACTCAATGAGGTTGGAATGCTGATGCTTCAATGTTTCAGGGTCTTCGATCGCGTGCGCCGCACGGAACCGCCACCGAAAAGCATTCTGACGGCCCGCGAACTGGAGGTGCTGAAATGGACCTCACAGGGGAAGACGTCGTCCGAAATTGGTGACATTCTTTCCTTGTCCGATCATACCGTTAATGCGTATCTGAATAAGGCAATCAAGAAACTGGATTGTGTAAATCGAACCCAACTGGTAGCAAAAGCTATCCGCCTACGTTTAATCACCTAACAACGGGGCGTATTAGATAAGTGTCAATAAGGGTTCGACCATTGCTGTCAAAATCCGGATCCATTGCTGGAAAGATCGACACGCTGCAGGACTTCGGTTTGTCGACAGACGAATTCTTTGAAATTTTTTCTACCTTCAATCTTGTAGGTTTATGGCGTCTCGACCTGGATAGCGGTCACACATTTTGCAGCGCCACCTACAGCAAACTTTACGGCATCAGGCATACGGATGGTCCCATCAACATGATGGATATCATTGCCCGTATTCACCCGGATGATCTGAGCAGCGTCATGGAGAGCCACGAGGTTGCCTCTGCCCATCCCATGGCTTATCAAAAGATCCACCGCATTTCATCGGACAGGATCACCTACCGATACGTCTGCTCGATTGGTCGCTTTCGCACAAAGCCCGGCACCAGCGGCGAAATCGTCGGTATTGCCTTCGAGGTGCCGCCCCATCGGTGCGACTTCCGTTATGAAACAGACAGTACCGCCGACCTGAAGCTCTGAACCTGGGTTCAGATTGGCGTATCCTTAATGCAGATTCAGCCCTGAATCCCGACGGCAAACGCCTATCGATCGAGAATGGCTCTGATCTCCACGAGATTGGAACGCGTGCGCAAGGTGTAGAAACCGATCGTCGCCAGATGTGACGGCATGATCAACCCATCTTCCGCACCGTTGGAAATGATCAAAGGACGAATCTTCAGGGCACCGCGGAACTGTTCCAGTGTATCGTTCCAGATCGAACCCAGATTGCGCTCACGAATGACTTGATTGAAGTCGGCACCCGCCGCACTCATGATGGCATAGTAGCCATAGAGCTGGCCATAGGCGAACCAGAACCGGTCGTCTGCCCGCGCGTCAAACCATCCGCCATTGTAGTTTTCAGAACGCTCCCGCAGGATCGCGGAGGTTGACCCCAGGTCGTTTGCAATCCGGTCTACGAACTGGACCAGATTGTCGGCGCGGCCATCGAAAACGGCATTGCAGGCGGCCAGATCGCCGTTGAACTTGCGAAGACTGTCAATGGCTGCACGATAATAGCTGGGGGTCGGCGTTTTGAATCCAAACGGCTGGAGACCGAAGTACCAGGAATATTCGTCGAACTGAAGGTTACCGCGCGCATCCTGCAGGTTTCCGTTTATCCCGGATGTGCCGCGCACGCGGCCCAGCGAATCGACCAGTTCGACGGCGGTGCGGCGAACGGTCTGGTTCACGCCGCGCTGGAACGCAGCCTTGTTGTCGAGAAACGGTGTACGATCCCAATCGAGCCCGAAGAACCCGAGCCGGTACATCAGCATGGACGAGATCCATGCGTTCTGGTTCACGTTGGTATCCGTCAGATCGGCTGCAACTTCCACAATGCCGGACGGCTGGCATTGACGCGGCTGAGCGGGAGCAGGAGACGTAGCAGCGGTCGTCGGCTGGCTGGCTGGCTGCACTGAAGAGGGCAGTTCCTGTCCGGCTCCCACATTGCGTGTCTGGAACGTGTAGCGATCAACGAAATTCGGATCAAAGCCGCTCCACATCTGCGTCTGCCATACGAAATAGCCATACAGACCAACGAAGAGAACAAGGAAAGCGGCGAGCGGCAGCTTGATCAGCAGATTGCGTTGCCGGTACCAGCCGTGCGCAGCCATGATCGGCCACAAAAGCCATGCGCCAAAGAGCTTCACGCCTCGCATAATGGTTTCCTCTGAGCGTCGCAAAAAGGCTGAAAATGCACTCATGCCCGATGGCTCTCCTGTCGTTTTCGTTCAGGTAAGCATCAATGGCCCGCTTGTCGAGTGGTTGACAGCTTGCGTTGAAACGCTTCGTCGAGAACTGCCCTGCGGTGAGCGATGCCCCGAACCGACAAAAGCCCCCTCTCCGCTCGCTGGCGCAAGGTATCGAAATGCGGTAGCGCGAAGTCGGACCGTGCATGTCGACCGGCTTCCAGCGATGTCAGGGCAAGGATATTTGCTTCCGAATCCACAAGGATCTTGTTGTAGAAAAGGTTGGCGCTTGCCGTCATGTCGATCACGCCGTCGACCAGATCCTGCAGCACGTCGATACGTACTGAAATAGCAGCGGCCGGATCACCCTTGCCGACAGGGATCGACTGCAGTTGCGTGAACCGCTCTTCCAGCTCCTGTTCCAGCAGGATCAGTTGTCGCTGCAGGAATTCACGATGATGTATGATCAAGACAAGAAGCCGGTGACTTTCGGCAAGCCCATCCAGGAGAACTTTCGCCGTCTCCTGATCGCTGTGCTGGCGCTGCTGCAGTCGCGAGCGAAGCCATCTTTTGACAAGATCTCCGGTCGCCGATGGTCTGCGTCCTGATGCGTCATCAATGGCAAGCGCGGTTTGACGGGCGATCTGTTGTGCAAGACGCGCAAGATGGCTTTCGATCCAGCGCCATTCCAGCAGACATATATCAACCTGTTCCAGTGCTGCAGGGTCCAGCGCTTCCGCTGCCAATTGCTGCACCGCCGTTTCCAGCCCTTCGCGAAGCGAAAGCATGCGCCGTTCCAGAGGGTCCGGCGCAATGGGCTCAGCTTTCTGCATTGGCGTTTCCATACTGACTCCAGCAGACCACTCACATGCTGAAGTTTTTTACAGAGAGCTCGGCCTGACACAAGACGGCGGTGCGCTGTAAATTTAGAAGCCGAGCGTCTTCAGTTCGGCATCCAGCCTGTCTCGTGTCTTTTTCGCCATCTTGGCGGCCTTCACCGTCTCAATGTTGGCAGGCTTTTCCCCGGCCACGATGAGCGCAACCATGCCCATTCCCCAGTGTGGCGTGCACTTGATGACATAAGCACCTTCCTTGTCGATCTTGAGAACCAGCTCCTGGTTCATCTTGCCCTTGGTTTCCTCGACACCCTCGGGAAGCAATTCCTTGACTGTCGCCGCATCATGCCCCTTGTCGACGGGTACAAACTTCACGGTGTCGCCCACGGCAACCTTCACCGCAGCGGGTTCGAACACCATGGCCTCGCCATCAGCCCCCTTGTTCAACATCTTGATTTCGTGCTCGGCGGCCTGCGCCGTTCCTGCAATCAGGGCTGCGAATACAAGTGCTGTGGCGGCAAGACTTCTGTTGAAACTGGTCATGATCGTTTCCTGTTTATCCGGCGGAGCAATTCCGCCTCTGAATTTCAGGAGAACCAAATACGCTGGCGTCAAAAACTCTCCTTGATCAAGATCAATCGCGCTCCGCTGCAATTGTCGCAAATCCACCGCCTTTTCCGGCGCGTTTGGGCAAGCTTGCTTGCGTAGGTCAGATATTGATAATGCTGGGGAACCAAAAAACGGAGCAGTTCAATGCACGCAAAAACCTCGCTGAAACTCTCGCTATCTGTCAGCCTTCTGATAGCGGTATCCGGTCAGGCGCTCGCCGCCGAACCTGCAAGCTGCAGCTCCGTTCGATTTTCGGACGTCGGCTGGACGGACATAACCGCCACGACCGCAACCGCATCGGTGATCCTGGAAGCGCTCGGCTACAAGCCGCAGGTTCAGGTTCTGTCCGTGCCGGTCACCTATCAGTCACTCAAGAACAAGGATATCGACGTTTTCCTCGGCAACTGGATGCCGACGCAGGAAAACGATGTTCGGCCCTTCCTGAATGACAAATCTGTTGAGTCCTTCGGTCCCAACCTTGAAGGCGCGAAATACACCCTTGCAACCAACGCCAAGGGTGCTGAACTCGGTATCAAGGACTTCAAGGACATCGCGAAATTCAGCAAGGAACTGGGCGGCAAGATTTATGGCATCGAGCCCGGTAATGATGGTAACCGCCTGATCCTCGACATGATCGCCAAGAATACTTTCGGCCTCAAATCCTTCGAGGTCGTGGAATCCTCCGAACAGGGCATGCTGGCGCAGGTCGCCCGCGCCGACCGCTCCAAGGAGCCCGTTGTTTTCCTCGGATGGGAGCCGCATCCGATGAACGCGAATTTCAAGCTCACCTATCTGATCGGCGGCGATGATGTGTTCGGCCCGAACCTCGGCGGCGCGACGATCTTCACCAACACACGCGCAGGCTATACCAAGGAATGCCCCAATGTGGGCAGGTTCATCACCAATCTGAAGTTCAGCCTGGCCATGGAAAACGAAATCATGGGCGGCATTCTCAACGATGCGCTCGAGCCGCAGGCGGCTGCCAGGAAATGGCTCAAGGCGAATGGCAAGGCCGTTGAGCCTTGGCTGGCCGGTGTGACGACCGTGGATGGCAAGGAAGGCTTAGCTGCGGTCAAGGCCAAGCTCGGCCTCTGATACGGCCTACCAAAGTCAGGCGGCCCGGTGGGCCGCCTCGCATGCTTCTGGCATTTCCGCGCTGGGCTCTCCTGCCCGGCCGGCTTCATCGCCGGGTTTAGCGCCTCCCAGGCGTCTTGCCCTTTCGTCGTGACGACTCAACACGGGAAGAAGCCTTTGGAATTCCTGACTGAACACCGTATTCCTATTGGAATGTGGGCCAAGAAATTCGTAGACTGGCTGACACAGAACGGCGCCTGGTTCTTCGACCAGCTCTCTGCCCTCCTCTCCAAAGTTATCAACGCTCTTCTGTTTCTGCTGCAATGGCCGCATGCGCTGGTGATTGTGGCGCTGATGACAGGCCTGTCCTTCTATCTGCGCAGGTCAATTGGCCTTGCACTGTTTACCTGTCTCGGGCTCCTGCTGATCATCAATCAGGGCTACTGGAAGGAAACGACCGAAACACTCGCGCTGGTTCTGGCTGCCACGGCCGTCAGTATGGCGATCGGCATTCCGCTTGGCATCGCTGCTGCACGCAGGCCATGGCTCTATGAATTCATGCGTCCGATTCTGGATCTGATGCAGACCATTCCCACCTTCGTCTATCTGATTCCAGCCCTCATCCTGTTCGGGCTCGGAATGGTGCCCGGGCTGATCGCCACCGTCATATTTGCGGTTCCCGCTCCTATCCGCCTGACCCGGCTCGGAATCGTCTCAACGCCGGGAGCGTTGACGGAAGCAGCCATTGCCTTCGGTGCCACGCCTTCTCAGGTCTTGCGCAAGGTGGAACTGCCCTTCGCCATGCCGCAGATCATGGCTGGCCTGACCCAGACCATCATGCTCTCGCTGTCCATGGTGGTGATTGCGGCTCTGGTCGGCGCCAATGGTCTCGGCGTTCCGGTCGTCAGGGCTCTCAACACCGTCAACATCGCACGTGGCTTTGAGGCCGGGCTCTGTATCGTCATTCTCGCCATCATTCTGGACCGTATGTTCCGCACCGATACCGATGGAGAAGGCGCATGAGCGACGCAATCATATTCGGCGCTGTCGACATCGTCTTCGGCGATCGCTGGCAACAGGCGCTGTCTCTCGTCGACGAGGGAAAGACACGCGACCAGATCAGCGCGGAAACCGGTCAGGTTCTGGGGGTTGCCAACGCATCGCTCACCATTCGCGAGGGCGAGATCCTGGTGCTGATGGGGCTGTCGGGTTCCGGAAAATCGACACTTCTTCGGGCAGTAAACGGTCTGGCGCCGGTGGTCCGCGGCAGCGTGACCGTGATGAACGACAAGGGAAGCGTAGACCCCTATCGCTGTTCCGCCAAGGCGCTGCGGGATCTGCGCATGAACACGGTCTCCATGGTGTTCCAGCAGTTTGGCCTGCTTCCGTGGCGAACCGTTGCAGACAATGTCGGATTTGGTCTGGAACTCGCGGGCGTCGGGGAAGCAGAACGCAAGCGCCGGGTGGCCGAACAACTGGAACTGGTCAATCTTGCCAAATGGGCGGGCCGCAAGGTGGGAGAACTGTCCGGCGGCATGCAGCAACGCGTCGGTCTGGCCCGCGCCTTTGCCACAGGTGCACCGATCCTGCTGATGGACGAGCCGTTCTCGGCACTTGATCCTCTCATCCGCACCCGGCTGCAGGATGAGCTTCTGGAGTTTCAGGCGAGACTGAAGAAAACGATCCTGTTCGTCAGCCACGACCTCGATGAAGCCTTTCGCATCGGCAATCGCATCGCGATCATGGAAGGTGGTCGCATCATCCAGTGCGGCACGCCGCAGGAGATCGTCAGGGCGCCCGCGGACCAGTATGTTGCCGATTTCGTTCAGAACATGAATCCGATTTCGATGCTGACGGCGGCCGACATCATGCGGCCAGGCACGCAGGGACCATCTCAGTCGCTGCCGATCACCGGAACGACGAGGCCGGCAACACCGCTCGTCGATATTCTCGATGCGCTGGCGCGACAGCCAGGCGTGATCGGCGTGATAGACAATGGTGAAATCATCGGCTCCATTTCCGCAGACGAGGTGATCACGGGGCTTACTCGCCACCGCCGCAGGGAGGCGCTGTCATGAACGAAAAAACCTCCGTCCTGCGCCCGACAGATGACGAGGCGCGCCAACTGGCGCGTCGGCTCATTTCAGAGGCACCCCATGTGGCGCTTTCCGTTCTGGAGCCGACAACGGGCTGGCCCAGCATCAGTCGTACGATCATTGCTCTCGATGAAGACGGCGTGCCTTTCATTCTCGTCTCCGCACTCGCAGCCCACACCGGTGCATTGAAGACAGATGGGCGCTGCTCGTTTCTGGCAGGGGAACCTGGCAGGGGGGACCCACTCGCCCACCCTCGCCTCAGCGTCCAGGCTCAGGCCCAGCAAATTGCGCGTGAGCACCCGTATTTTTCCGCGTTGCGAGATCGCTTTCTCAACCGCCATCCGAAGGCCCAACTCTATATCGACCTTCCCGATTTCTGCTTTTTTCGCCTGATGCCGCAATCAGGCTCCTTAAATGGCGGTTTCGGGAAAGCTTTCCGCCTCGAAGGTCAGGATTTAGTAGGCAGAGCATAGACCGGGCTACAGGCAGGGTTGCGCAAGAAATCATGGATGATTTCTTCGGTCGAAAAAAGATTCACATGAAAAACACCTTCCTAAATTAGGTTCTCCTTCTGGTTGTGTATTTATCACTTTTTCAGCATAGTCGACAATGATCAAACACTTAGATTTAACGTTTTATCTTGCCAGTTAAGCGATTAAATAGTTGATTCGCCTAAAATGTCATACTTATCAGGACCTACCAGTAGGTGTGCACTCGATACGTAGAATTTAGGGATATACAATGGGTGCCTGAAGTTGGTATTTTATAGTTACATTGTTATCTCGCATTAGGAGATAACAACGTAACTGGGGAAGACTTGAGGGAACAAGAATGATGTCACTGTCAGAGAATTCCGCCGCGGCTGCAAACCTGCTGTCTGCTATGGCAAATCCCAAGCGACTGATGATCCTGTGCTGCCTTGTAAAGGGCGAAGTTGCTGTCGGCGCATTGGCAACCAAGGTTGGCTTGAGCCAGTCGGCGCTGTCTCAGCATCTCTCCAAGCTTCGCGCACAGAAGCTGGTCAACACCCGCCGTGATGCGCAGACGATTTACTATTCGAGTTCTGCTGAGTCGGTGATGAAGGTTCTGGAGACCCTCGAGTCGCTGTACACCGAAGCTGAACCGGCGAAATCAGCTGCCTGATTTTTTTTGAGCGGCAATGACAGCGCTGACATCGGGGGATGTCGGCGTGGTGGGACGCGTACAGCGTCCCGCTCTTGCAGCCAACATGGCTACAAGATTCCTGAACGTCAAGATTGTACCGGGTGGATTGGCACAATCGCAGCTTCCTGCGATAGCTCGACGCCTCGAGCGCCACGTCCATGCGTTCATTCCGCCAGGTCTTGCTTGACCATTGAACAGCGATTGTTAACCTCCTCTTCCAGCCCGACCTGTCATAGGTCAGGTCGGGAATGGCCTCCCCGGAATTGCTGGGGCCATGGAGATCCTCATGTCAAATCGCCTCAACACTGTGCCGAACGACCTGCGGGCGTTCTGGATGCCATTTACCGCAAACCGCCAATTCAAGAAGGCACCTCGCCTTTTCGTCAGTGCCAAGGATATGCACTACACAACGCATGATGGCAGGCAGGTACTCGATGCGACGGCAGGTCTCTGGTGTGTGAATGCGGGCCATTGCCGCCCAAAGATCACCGAAGCGATTCGGGAGCAGGCTGGCGAACTCGACTACGCGCCAGCGTTCCAATTGGGGCATCCCAAGGCGTTCGAACTTGCCAATCGCCTTGTCGATATCGCACCCGAAGGTCTGGATCATGTGCTCTATACCAATTCCGGTTCCGAATCGGTCGATACGGCGCTGAAAGTTGCCATTGCCTATCATCGTGCCAAGGGGAACGGCGCCCGTTTCCGACTGATTGGCCGCGAGCGCGGCTACCATGGCGTCAACTTCGGCGGCATTTCCGTCGGTGGCATTGTCGCCAACCGCAAGATGTTCGGCACGCTGCTAACCGGCGTCGACCATATGCCGCACACGCATCTGCCGGGCAAGAATGCCTTCACCCGTGGCGAACCGGAACATGGCGGCGATCTTGCGGCAGAACTGGAACGCATTGTGACGTTGCATGACGCATCAACCGTTGCGGCTGTGATCGTCGAACCCGTGGCCGGTTCTACCGGTGTGCTGATCCCGCCGAAGGGATACTTGCAGAAACTTCGCGAGATCTGCACCAAGCACGGCATCCTCCTGATATTCGATGAGGTCATCACCGGTTATGGCCGCCTCGGCGCACCCTTCGCGTCGCAATATTTCGACGTGAAGCCGGACATTATGGTCACCGCCAAGGGCCTGACCAACGGCGTCATTCCAATGGGCGCTGTCTTCGTGACCGCCGAAATTCACGATGCCTTCATGAATGGGCCGGAACATCTGATCGAGTTTTTCCACGGCTACACCTATTCCGGTAACCCGATTGCCTCTGCCGCAGCGCTCGCCACGCTCGATACCTACAAGGAAGAAGGCCTGCTGACCCGTGCGCAAGAGATGGCCTCCTACTGGGAGGACGGACTGCACTCGTTGAAGGACTGCAAGAACGTTATCGATATTCGCAACATCGGATTGATCGGCGCCATCGAACTCGACCCCATTGCCGGAGAGCCGACCAAGCGCGCCTTCAACGCGTTCCTGGCGGCCTATGAGGATGGCCTGTTGATCCGCACGACGGGAGACATCATCGCCATGTCGCCGCCGTTGATCATAGAGAAACATCACATGGACGAAATCTTCGGCAAGCTGCGGACGATCCTGAACAACAATATTTGACAAGGCATGCGGGCGGAGGCAAATCCTCCGCCCGCCAAAATGTCACAACCAGCCGCGCCGCTTGAAATACAGAAATGGCAGCGCTGCTGGCAGGATCATCAGGACGACGGCCCAGGGATAAGCCAACTGCCAATGCAGTTCGGGCATGGCCTGAAAGTTCATGCCATAGACGGATACAACCAGCGTAGGCGGCAAGAACACGACGGACGCGACCGTGAAGATCTTGATGATCTGGCTCCGCTCCAGATTGATAAGCCCCAAGGTTGCGTCCAGCAGAAAAGTGATCACGCAGGACAAGGCGATCTGTGTCACGCTCGTAGATACGCAGCATGGGCATGCTCCTTCGCAGGCTTGATCTTGCCTGCAGGGAACAGAAACGCTATCCGACAGGCAGGAAAAATGATGTCGATAGTCGGCTGTCGGGGTCCATTTTCGGGTTCCTGGAATGAGATGAAGAACTCATCACGATCCCTCACATGCGCCCGAACTGGTCGCAGTTCAAAACGCTTTCGACCCTGACATCGGAAGGGAGTGCCGTGAAACGCTTCAAGCACCTGACCTTTTTCGTCCTGCCTTTCCTATTGATGGAAACTGGAACCGCATGGACGATCGATTGGGGCAATGCAGGCCGCGGCACAGAGGGAAAGCCGGTGCCAGGCCAGGCGATGTCACCGCCTCCAATAAATGAACCGAGCTTGCCCGATGGCAGCTTCAATTGCGACACGGTGACCCGGATGTCCTGGGAGCAAAGCCGCGCGCTTGAAAACACCGGCACCGGCCCCCGGCAGGTCAGGCGCTGTAGCCGCGACGGATTGAGCATTGAGGTGACACCGCCCTCCAATTGATCAAGGCATAAAAATTCGAGTTTTCTAAATCAACCGAAAGCAAGCTTCATCGGTGAACTCTGGCGAGCCTGAAGCCTACGCAGCAGGCAAATGCGCATTTTCTACGCAGAAATTGATATTTTCTTGCTTTCGATCCTCCGAATTTCTACAGAAGGTTGCCGCCTGAAAGCCAAAAATGGCTCGGGTGAAAGACTGCACTTCCACTCGTATTGGCGCCGGAGGACCGCCCCTTCGGGACACGAGCGCCGGAAGAGCGCGGTCGCCAGATGGGCCACACATTGGCTCGACCCAAGGAGAAGAACTGATGAACCTCAAGACCCTGCTGACCGCAACGACGGCAGCCTGCCTTCTGATGGCTTCTACTGCCCGCGCCGACATCGTGATCGGCCTCATTGCGCCAGTCACCGGCCCCGTCGCAGCCTATGGTAACCAGGTAAAGAACGGCGCAGAAACCGCTGTCGCGGAAATCAACAAGAAGGGCGGCATTCTGGGAGAAAAGGTCGTCCTCAAGGTCGCCGACGATGCGGGCGAGCCAAAGCAGGGCGTATCGGCAGCCAACCAGCTGATCGGTGAAGGCATTCGCTTCGTCGTCGGCCCGGTCACCTCCGGTGTGGCCATGCCCGCCTCTGATGCGCTGGCCGAGAACGGCATTCTCATGGTCACCCCGACAGCAACTACACCTGCCCTGACGAGCCGCGGCCTGACCACGGTGCTACGCACTTGCGGACGCGACGACCAGCAGGCGGAAGTTGCGGCCAATTATGTGCTGAAGAGTCTGAAGGACAAGCGCATTGCCATCATCAACGACAAGGGTGCCTATGGCAAAGGTCTGGCGGACGCCTTCAAGGCAACGCTCAACAAGGGTGGCGTCAAAGAAGTCATCAACGACGCCATCACTCCCGGCGACAAGGATTTCAGCGCGTTGACGACCCGCCTGAAGGCTGAAAATGTCGACGTCATCTATTTTGGCGGCTACCATCCGGAAGGTGGTCTTCTGGCCCGCCAGCTGGCCGACCTCGGCATCAAGCCGCTGATCATCGGCGGTGACGGCCTTTCCAACACGGAATATTGGAGCATCGGCAATAAGGCTGCAGCTGGCACCATGTTCACCAACGCTTCCGATGCGTCCAAGAGCCCGAACTCCAAGGCTGCTACCGAAGCGCTTGCCGCACGCCAGATCCCGGCAGAAGCCTTTACCCTAAATGCCTATGCAGCTGTGGAGGTCCTCAAGGCAGGCATAGAAAAGGCCAAGGCCAAAGAAGACGCCCAAGCCGTTGCCAAGGCCCTCAAGTCTGGTGAAAAGATCACGACCGCAATTGGCGACCTCACCTATGGCGAGACCGGCGATCTGACCTCCCAGACTTTCGATCTTTTCAAATGGGAAGACGGAAAGATCGTTGCCGCCAAGTAAGTTTGAAGACGGGGCGGCTCCGGCCGCCCTGTCCCAGCCATGCCTGAGCCATCGATTCTCATCGCAATTATCGTGAATCGGCTATAGTCTCCTTGCACTGCAAGAAGACCAGGAGACAGCGAAAATGCGCCTTGAAACCTACATCGATCAGGGAACAGGGCGGGAGCCCGCCGATATCGTTTTGAAGGGCGGCCACTTTTTCGATCTCGTCACCGGCGAACTCGTGCAGTCGGATATCGCGATTTGCGGTGATCGCATCGTCGGCACAGGTGAGGCCTATCGGGGAAAGACGGAAATCGATATCTCCGGCCAGATCGTGGTGCCGGGCTTCATCGATACCCATCTCCATATCGAAAGCTCGCTGGTCACGCCGCATGAATTTGATCGCTGCGTTCTGCCCTATGGCGTAACCACCGCGATTTGCGATCCCCATGAGATTGCCAATGTCATCGGCACCGAAGGCATCCAGTTCTTTCTCGATTCCTCGCTTGAGACAATCATGGATATCCGTGTCCAGCTTTCCTCCTGCGTGCCAGCCACACATCTGGAGACCGCAGGCGCCGATCTTCCCATCGAGCGCCTCCTGCCCTTTCGCCATCATCCGAAGGTCATCGGGCTCGCGGAATTCATGAACTTCCCCGGCGTGATCCATAAGGACCCGGTCTGCATGGCAAAGCTTGAGGCGTTTCAGGGCGGCCATATCGATGGTCACGCCCCGCTCCTGTCCGGCCTTGGCCTGAACGGCTACCTGTCGGCGGGCATTCGCACGGAACACGAATGCACGACGGCCGAAGAAGCCTTGGAAAAGATCCGCAAGGGCATGCACATTCTGGTGCGCGAAGGCTCGGTATCCAAGGATCTTCATGCGCTGATGCCCATCATCACGGAGCGCCTGTCGCCCCACCTGGCGCTGTGCACGGATGATCGCAACCCGCTGGATATCGCCGAGGAAGGCCACCTGGATTTTATCATCCGCACGGCCATTGCCCACGGTGTCGAACCGCTCGCCGTCTACCGCGCAGCCTCCATCTCCGCTGCACGCGCCTTCGGCCTGAAGGACCGCGGATTGATCGCACCCGGCTGGCGTGCAGACCTTGTGGTGGTCGATAACTTGGCCAACTGCAAGGCGCAGATGGTTTTTTCGGCTGGCAGACTCGTGAACGACGATTTGTTCGCAACCCGCAAGCCGGTTGCGCCTGTGGGCTTGGATAGCGTCAAGGCGCGAATCGTGAAGGCGGCGGATTTCTCCGTTCCCGCACGGCAGGAGGAGCAGCCGGTCATCGGCGTCCTACCGGGCAAGATCATCACTGAGCATCGGCGCTTCCGCCTGCCCTCCTCCGGCAATCAGAGCACGGTGGATCTCGCCAACGATATCATCCGTGTTGCCGTCATCGAGCGGCATGGCAAGAATGGCAACCACGCCAACGGTTTCGTGCAGGGCTTCGGCCTGAAGAAGGGTGCCATCGCCTCAACCGTCGGGCATGACAGCCACAATATCTGCGTCGTCGGCGTATCCGAGGAAGACATGGCGCTTGCCGCCAACCGTCTGGGAGAAATCCGCGGCGGCTTCGTCGTGGTGGAAGACGGCAAGGTGACGGGCGAAATCGCCCTCCCCGTGGCGGGCCTCATGAGCCTTGAACCCTACGAGACGGTTCGCGACATTCTTCATGAACTGAGAAAGGCTGCCTATGCCCTTGGCACGACCCTGACGGAGCCCTTCCTTCAGGTCGCGTTCCTGCCGCTGCCGGTGATCCCGCACCTGAAGATATCGGACAAAGGCATGGTGGATGTCGACAAATTTGCCCTGATCGGCTGAGGCTATTTCCGCTCACCGACTGGTGTCAAAGCGGATGCTGCAGAATGGGCCACGGATGTGGCAGTCGCACGAATGGTGCTGGCAATGGTTTCCACACGGCCAATCTGCTGACGGAACTCTTCCAGTGCCCTGCCCCGCAGTGTCGTGCCCGCTGGCATCTCCACCTTGGTGGGATCCTTGTAGGTATCGCCGACGCGCAGTTCGTAATAGAGATGCGGTCCAGTGGACAGCCCGGTCGAACCCACATAGGCGATGACCTGCCCCTGTGCCACGTGATCGCCCACCGTCAGCCCCTTCGGCGTACCCTCGATGTGGGCATAGGTCGTGGTATATCCGCCATCATGCTGGATGCGGATGTATTTTCCGTATCCGCCTTCGGAACCGATCTTCACCACAACACCATCACCCGCCGCAACGATCGGCGAGCCCATGGGCGCACGATAATCGACACCGTTGTGGAATTTGCGGGTTCTGAGGATTGGGTGCACGCGCCAGCCGAAACCGTCGCCCAATTGACCGGCGGAGACGGGCTTGTGCATCAGCGTCTTCGAGACCGAGTGTCCCGCATCGTCGAAAAATTCCGGTTTTCCGCTATCGGAAACGTAGCGATAAAAACGGCGATCCCTGCCTTTGCCCTTCAGCGTCACGGAAACCAGCTCCTGCTCGCCCCGCTCTGCTGTGCGGAATACGAAATCCAGTTGCGGTACGTCGGCCGTTTTGGACCAGTGAATGCCATTGGCGCGCAACAGCTGGACGATCTGCAGACTGACCTTCACTGGCACGTTTCTGCGCGCCAGATGCTCGATAAGCTTCGGATAATCGGCTGCAGCATCCTGCAATGCGGCGATATCCTTCGGCACGGCCTGCGCAGGCCCGGAACGCGCCTCTGCCGCCGGATGCGCCAGCGCTTCGGCCACCATGCGGTCATAGGGCCGGTGATCGGTTACCAGCTGAAAGTGGCCATCATCGCAGCGTGCCAGAAGACGTTCCCGACCATCTGCCGCCACATGACGCGCAAACAGGATTTCCGAAAGCCCAGGCCGGGCAGGACGTTGACCGATGATCAGGTCGAGCTGTTCGCCCTTGCGGACGATATCGGCACCCAAACCAAAGGCGAGCTGGGCAAAATCCTGCTCGGAAACTCCGATGACACCTTTGATATCGCGAAGCCGTTCCGGCTGGACCGGCAGGGAGACAACCCGCCTGACAGGCATCGCCTCCTGCGCGGGGGTCACCGTCACATTGGACTGGTCAGCGAAACGTACCGCCTTTGTTGCATCCGCAGCATAGCCGAGCCCGGAATGGCGCAACAATTGCCGGGCATCCAGCGCATCCTTGAGAACCAGATCGAACGAGCTTGCACTCGAATCTGCCCCCTGCGCAACCACCGGAGTGCTGGAGGTCGACGAACTCGGCGCATTTTCATTCAGATCGAGAGAAATATCGAAATAAGAGGTCTGTGAGATCGAACCGTCTCCCATCCGCTCCACAAGATCGAGCGTTTCCGACCGTCCGGTTCGGGGCATCCACAGCCGAGCCTTCTTCGGGCTGGCAACAGACTGCCTCCGTGTACGAGCCAGCACAACGGGCTTTTTCTGCTCTGGCCCTATGGGAGAAGCGACATCCGAAAGCGGTTCGAGGAGGGCGGTTGAGCTGAGGGTTACGAGAAGAATAGCGGCGATGGCACATCCGCTGCTTCGCATCCAGAACCGTCGGGTTTTCAGTCGAGAGGAGCCGGGGGAAAGGTCATGGCTGACGCAACTCTCATCGCGCACAGCAACTGTGCTTCCCCTCGCACCCATGTGAAATGATCCCGCCGCCGTCAAAAGTTAGAGCGGGGTTCGATCTGATTGGATCAATTCTGTTGGCCCAAACCGGGTCGAACCCCGCTCTGAGCAGACGTTATCATTCCACATGGCGAAAATGTGTCGGACCTGGATTTTGAACAGGAGATCGCGCTCATCCATTTAGAAAGCGTCGACGAAGCTCCTCATCCCGCCGCCGCTCGACGGATCTGCGATACCGCACCATGAACTGCTCGACATGCTCTTGAACCCAGACAAGTGGGCTTTCGAGTAACCGCTGGAAGTTGTGCATCTCCGTCTCCTTTCTTTGGATTGTTTGCTGTGTGTCTGCACTTTGCTTATGCCAGACCAAGACAGGAATCCGGTAGATCGTTCCTCCGACATGATTGCACAAAAATCCGAAAGGCCAGATTTGTAAAATTCCGAGATCGCGCATATGTGGAAGGAAAGCGTGAGAAATCCGCGATTAAATCTCAAAGATTCAAGGTATATTCGAGGTGATACAAATGCATCAACTTCAAACCCTTGCCGATATCATTGCACGACACACCGAGAATGACGGAGTTTTTGCAACCGAAATTCCTCGTTTGAGCCTTGTGCGCATGTCCAAGCGCACAGAACCTATGCAGGGTGTCCAGCACCCTTCACTGTGTCTGATCGCGCAAGGCACCAAGCAGGTGCTGCTGGCGGATGAAGTGTTTGAATATGGCCCGGCACGTCACCTCATTGCCTCGGCAGACCTGCCCATCACCGGCCAGGTGATTGAGGCGAGCCCGCAAGAGCCCTATCTCAGCATCAAGCTCGATCTGGATCTGTCGGTGCTGGGCGCGATGATGATCGAAATGCCACCCGCGCCTGAAGCCTTCACCACCGCTAAAACCTGTGGCAAGGCAATTTGTCTGAGCCGAACCGATCCGCAATTGCTGGAGGCTGCCGTGCGCCTTCTGCGTTTGCTCGACACGCCGGAAGACATTCCGTTTCTGGCTCCGCTTGCCGAGAAGGAATTGTTGTACCGCCTGATGCGCGGGGACCAGGCGAAGAAGCTTCATCGCATGCTGATGCCGGAAAGCCGCTTGCAACAGGTGAACCGCGCGATTGCATGGATACGGCAAAACTACGCAAAGCCCTTCAGCGTAGACCGCGTGGCGCAGGAAGCGCGCATGAGCACATCTTCCCTGCATGAGCATTTCAAGGAAGTGACCGCCATGAGCCCGCTGCAATATCAGAAGCAGCTCCGGCTTCAGGAGGCACGGCGGCTGATCCTGTCGGAGGCGCTGGACGCGGCAAGTGCGGCCCACCGCGTGGGCTATGACAGCCCATCGCAGTTCAGCCGAGAATATCGTCGCCTGTTCGGAGCGCCGCCGATACAGGACGTATCCCGCCTGAAGACGGAGCCGGCGAGTTTTGCGCCGGCATCCGCATAATTTTAACCGTCACAGCCTGGCGCAGAAGGCACCCAAAGCGCCAAGCCGCACCACCTTCTCTTCCAGTGCCGGGGCAAAACCTGGCATCGCAAGCGGGGTCGCAGATGCAAACTGTGCAGGCAACAGGAAGTCCTGCACTGAGCGCGTCAGGTTGAACACGAAGAGCAATCGCTCATTGCCCTTCTCGCGTACAAAAGCCAGAAGATCGGCCTGCGTATCGAGGAAGGTCAGGTCACCGTCGTGAAGGCTTGCATGCGCTTTACGAAACGCCAGCGTCTGCCGATAGTGGTGGAGGACGGAATTGGCATCCGTTTCCTGCGCATCCACGGCTAGTTTCGCATGGGCGGGCGGCACGGGAAGCCAGGTCTTAGCCCCCGGAGAGAAACCGCCATGCGGTGCATTGGCTTCCCAGACCATGGGCGTGCGGCATCCGTCACGACCCTTGAAGGCGGGCCAGAAACGAATGCCGTAAGGGTCCCGCAGATCCTCGAAGGCCAGTTCCGCCTCTTCAAGACCAAGCTCCTCGCCCTGATACAGGCAGATGGATCCGCGAAGGCTTGCAAGCACGCTGATGGCGAGCTTTGCGATGCGCTCCCGCTCATCCGGCGCTTCCATGAAGCGCGTCACATGACGGATCACATCATGGTTGGAAAAGGCCCAGCAGACCCAGCCATCGGTCACGATCTCCTGGCATTTTGATACGACACTGCGGATGTGATCTGCCGTGAAGCGCGGGCTTAAGAGATCGAACGTGTAGCACATGTGCAGCTTGTCATTGCCGCTCGTGTAGATCGACAGCGTGGAAAGCGAACGGTCGCCATCGCCGACTTCACCCACGGTGGTGCGGCAATCATATTCATCGAGAAGAGAGCGAAGCTTTTTCAGGAACTCGATATTTTCCGGCTGGCTCTTGTCGTAGAGATGGTTCTGCATCGAGTAGGGGTTGGTATCGGTCTCCAGACCCGTCGAATCTGGATGGTAGACCATGGGCGGATTATTCCGCAGCTGCTTGTCGTGGAAGTAATAGTTCACGGTATCCAGACGGAAGCCATGAACGCCGCGATCCAGCCAGAACTTCACTGTGGAGAGAACCGCCCTCTGCACATCAGGATTGTGGAAGTTCAAATCCGGCTGCGAGATCAGGAAATTGTGCATGTAATATTGCTTGCGCACACCATCCCATTCCCAGCCCGGACCGCCGAATATCGACAGCCAGTTGTTGGGCGCCGTTCCATCCGGTTTCGGATCGGCCCAGATGTACCAGTCCGCGCGGGGATTGGTTCTGCTCGCCCGGCTCTCGATGAACCAGGGGTGCTGGTCGGACGTGTGCGAAATCACCTGATCGATGATGACCTTCAACCCCAGTCTTTCGCACTCGGTCATCATCTCGTCGAAGTCTGACAATGTGCCGAACATCGGATCGACATTGCAGTAATCGGAAACGTCATAGCCCATGTCGGCCATGGGAGACGTGAAGAATGGCGACAGCCAGATTGCATCCACGCCGAGCGAGGCAATGTAAGGCAGGCGTTGCGTTATCCCTTTGATATCGCCGATGCCATCACCGGTCGTATCCTGGAATGACCGTGGATAGACCTGATAGATAACTGCGCCGCGCCACCAGTCGGGATCGCCCTTGCGTGCCGTTACTGTCGTCATGCCTGCTCGTCTCCTTCAATCGTTTCGTCTCGTCAACAAACTAGCCAGACTGCATGAAAAGACAAAGGCAAAGCGGTGGATGTTTGGCATCAATTTGAAAAAGCGAACCGATCAGATCATTCGCGACTTGTCATACAGCTTTCTCCGTCCTATTCCCGGATGAACGGGTGGAGACGGCAAGATGACGAAGCGGGTTCTTTCGATCGGCGAGTGCATGGTGGAACTCTCGCAGGCAGGCCAAGGCCTGCTGCGCAAGGGCTTTGCAGGGGATACGTTCAATACTGCCTGGTATCTGCGCGCCGTGCTGTCTACAGACTGGCAGGTAGATTACCTGACCGCTCTCGGCGATGATCCGCTGTCTGAAGAACTGCTGGCCTTCATGCAGAAAGCCGGGATAGGCACAGGCCTCATTCGCCGTATTCCAGGCAAGACACCCGGTCTCTACCTCATTTCGCTGAAGGACGGCGAACGCACCTTCAGCTACTGGCGCGATACCTCAGCCGCCCGTCAGCTTGCCGATGATGCCGACCATCTGCGCAAGGCGATTGAAAGCGCTGATGTGCTCTATTTCTCCGGCATCACGCTCGCTATCCTTTCTCCCCATGCGGCAGACACGCTGCTGTCTGAACTGCGCCGCGCGAAAGCGGTGGGCAAACATGTGATCTTCGACCCCAATATTCGGCCTCGTTTGTGGAGCGAAAAGCAGCGCATGCTGGACACGATTACGGCCGGTGCCGCAGCCTCAACAATCGTGCTGCCAAGCTTTGATGATGAGGAAACGCATTTCGGCGATGCCAATGTGGCCGAAACAATCGAACGCTACCAAGCAGCCGGCGTGCAGCGCGTTGTCGTCAAGAACGGCTCGCAAGGAGCCACGGTTGCCGAAGGCTCTCAGCGCACTTTCGTACCTGCCGTGCCGCCGGAAAGACTGGTGGATACGACCAGTGCCGGCGATAGCTTCAACGGCGGCTTCATTGGAAAACTTCTGGATGGCGCACCGGCCGCGGAAGCGGCAGCGCGCGGCGCGGCAGTGGCATCCGTGGTGATTGCCCATCACGGCGCCCTGATCGAGCCCGCACTCCTCCCCTCCTGAAACCCGTGACATCACACTGTAACAGAACGCGCCGATAGAAAAGGTCGTCAGGCCATTGCGGCGCGGGTCGAGCGCGTCTGCTGACCGCCTGAATCAAGGGGCGCGAGCATGACCAGGATCACCATCGTCACCGATGCATGGTACCCGCAGATCAACGGCGTGGTTCGCTCCATCGAAAACACCAACCGCGAACTGGAACGAATGGGCGTTGAGGTCTCCATGATCACGCCGCAGGGGTTTTCCAGCATACCCTGCCCCACCTATCCGGAAATCCGGCTGTCCGTCGCAACCTATGCATCTGTCGCCCGCGCGATCGAAGCCTTCGGGCCGTGTTCGGTTCACATCGCCACCGAAGGGCCGCTGGGCCTGCTCGCCAGACGCTGGTGCCTGAAGAACAACATGCCCTTTTCCACCAGCTATCACACCCGTTTTCCGGAATATGTCGCCGCCCGCTTCCCCATTCCGATCTGCTGGCTGCGCGCTTTCGCTCGCTGGTTTCACAATGCGGGCAATGGCTGCATGGTTGCCACGGCAAGTCTGGAACGCGAACTCTCCAAATTGGGCCTTCGCAATCTGCGCCGCTGGAGCCGAGGCATCGATCAATCGCTATTCCGGCCAATGCCGCAGGAAGTGGAACCCTTCGGCCTTGCGCGCCCCATCTTCATGACGGTTAGCCGCCTCGCGGTCGAAAAGAACATCTCCGCCTTTCTCAGCCTTGATTTGCCGGGCTCGAAAGTGGTGGTGGGAGACGGGCCGGAACGCGCAAATCTTGAGCGACGATTCCCAAACGTACACTTTACCGGCATGAAAACCGGCGAGGATCTGGCGCGGGCCTACGCGCAGGCCGATGTCTTCGTCTTCCCGTCCCTTACCGACACCTTCGGCAATACCATTCTGGAGGCTCTCGCCAGCGGCGTGCCAGTGGCAGCCTATCCGGTGACTGGACCAATCGATATCATAGAGGATGGCAGCGGCGCAGGCGCCCTCAATGAGGACTTGCAGGCTGCCTGCCTCGCTGCCTTGTCCTGTTCGCGTAACGATGCACGTCGTCTTGCGGAACACTATTCATGGCAGGCAGCCACCCGGCAGTTTCTGGAAAACGTGCTGTCCGCCTGCCGCACGGAGAAGCTGCGCTACCTCTCGCAGGATCCGCTTTAACACCGAGATGGAAGACGCCGCTCGGAACCGGCCTCCTATCAGCGTCGCTGAAGACCTGACGAGTAATTCTGAAACAGACCTGTTTTTGCCAATGGGACCGTTGCCGAACGCGAAGTTTGGCCTATCGTCGCCTCGGATTAGGGACATGGATCTTCAGGAAAGAGCTTGCCAACATGGCGCTGAAACAATCGCTGACTACCCTCAAAGGCGCCGGCCTCATGCTCAACATCGTGATCGGAGCCGGCCTACTGGCGCTGCCGGGAATGGTTGTGCGCGAGGCCGGTCTCCAGGCGATCTGGGCATGGGGGCTGTGTGCGCTTGTGAGTGTGCCCCTGCTGCTTGTCTTCATCATCATGGGCATGCGCTTTCCTGACGCGGGGGGAATCACGCATTTCGCCAAGCTCGCCTTTGGCCGGAAGGCCTATGCAATTGCTTCAGTCATCCTGCTCGGCACCTTCCCGTTCGGCATGCCTGCTATTGCCCTGACGGGAGGTCACTATCTGACGGAAGCCTTCGGCGGAACGCCCACACTCTACGCAGCAGGACTGATTGTCGCCGCTGCGGCGTCTCATATTCTGTCCACCGAAATGGCTGCCCGCCTATCTGCCGCCATCGCATCCATCGTACTTGTCAGCCTGCTGGGCCTGATGGTCGTTGGCCTTGCCACGGTCGACTGGTCAGTCGGCACCCGTCATGTCGCCAGCATCGCGGAGCTGGACGCAAAAATCGTTCTTGCGCCTTTCATGATGATCTTCTTCGCCTTTACCGGCTGGGAGCTGGCGGCGGGGCTTTCGGAAGAGTTCAAGAACCCGGCCCGTGATTTCCCTCGGGCCATGTTCCTGTCCTTTGTCGCCGCCTGTATTCTCTATTTCGGCATGGCACTGACAGCGCAGAGCATTGTCATAACCGGCTCTTATGAAGCTGCCTTTTCCTCCCTCCTTGCCCATGCGGTCGGCGAAAACGGACGTATTGTCATGGGATTGCTGGCGGCAACGATCATCTATGCCAACCTGATGGGGTGCATCTGGGCCGTTTCGCGAATGGTCTATGCGCTTAGTCGCGAAGGACTGCTACCGGTACGATTACAGACGACGCCAAAGGGCGTTCCGCTGTCCTCCGTTCTCATCATCTGTATGGTGCTTCTCTGCGTCGTGGGCGCAGATGCTGCCGGACTCTTGCATCTGGGGCTGATGCTCGAACTGGCCGCGCAGAACTTCCTGCTGCTCTACGGAGTCAGCGGCTTGGCACTCATCAAGCTCTCAAGCCGTCTTTTCGATCGGCTTGCGGCGCTGCTGACAGTGGGCCTCGTTCTCGTTTTGATGATTGTACAGGGCCAATCGCTCTTCTACCCGCTCGGGCTGGCGCTGGCCGGTATCGTGCTGGAACGGCTGAGCTCCAGTCGCCCGATCTTGCGCCAAACCATGCCTGCGGAGTAAGGGCCGAACGCCCTCACGACAATAGCATCGTTGAAAAACCTCGGTTCAGCGTTTCTTGCGCTTGTGCTCGTACGGGTTTTCCGCTGACTTGAAGTGAATGCGGATCGGCACACCCGGCATCTGGAAGTCTGCGCGCAGACCGTTGATCAGGTAGCGGACATAGGATTCCGGCAAGGCGTCTGAACGAGTGCAGGAAATCATGAAGGCAGGCGGACGAGCCTTGACCTGCGTCATGTATTTCAGGCGAATGCGGCGCCCGGAAACAGCCGGTGGCGGATGCTGGATCTGCGAGCTTTCCAGCCAGCGGTTCAGCCTTGCGGTCGAGATACGCTTGTTCCAGACCATGTCGGTGTCGATGATGTTCTGCATCAACTTGTCGAGGCCGTAGCCGGTCTGTCCGGAAATCGGCACGGCGCGGATGCCGCGTGCCTGTGGAAGCAAACGCTCTGTCTTCTCGCGCAGGTCTGTCAGGAACGCCTGCGGATCTTCGACGAGATCCCACTTGTTGAAGGCAAGCACCGCGGCACGACCTTCGCGCAGCACCAGATCGACAATCTGCAGATCCTGCTTCTCGAATGGGATCGTTGCATCGAAAACGATAACGACGGTTTCAGCAAAACGGATGGCGCGCAGCGCATCGGCAACCGAAAGCTTTTCCAGCTTTTCCTGAACGCGCGCCTTGCGGCGCATGCCGGCCGTGTCGAACATCTTGATCGTACGACCGCGCCAATCCCATTCAACGGAGATGGAATCGCGTGTAATGCCGGCTTCCGGTCCTGTCAAAAGACGGTCTTCACCCAGAAAGCGATTAATCAGCGTGGATTTTCCGGCATTAGGACGACCGACGATTGCAACCCGCAGCGGCTTTGTATCGTCATAGGCGGGTTCGAAATCCTCGCCCTCGTCACCCTCGCCTGCAAAGTTGGCAGACGAAACATCGACATCCGTCTCTGCTTCGTCATCCTCGTCTTCGCCGAATGCCTTTTCCGGCCCCAGCGCCTCAACGATAGCGTCGCGCAGATCGATCATGCCCTGCCCGTGTTCTGCCGAAATCGGAACAGGTTCGCCGAGGCCGAGCGTATAGGCATCGTAAAAGCCGCTATCTGAACCGCGTGCTTCCGACTTGTTGGCGACCAACACGACCGGTTTGCCACGACGACGCAGCATTTCACCCAAAGTCTTGTCGAGCGGCGTCAGGCCCGTCTTGGCGTCGACCACGAACAGCGAAAGATCGGCCTCGTCGATTGCCGCTTCGGTCTGGGCGCGCATGCGTCCTTCGAGCGTATCGGGTCCAGCCTCTTCGAGACCTGCCGTATCGATGATGCGGAAGCGCAGATCCACAAGCTTTGCGTCACCAGGGCGACGGTCGCGCGTTACACCGGGCGTATCATCAACCAGCGCCAGCTTCTTACCAACCAAGCGGTTGAACAAGGTGGATTTTCCAACATTGGGACGCCCGACAATGGCGACGGTAAAGCTCATTTCAGGTTCCCTTTCCGGGCCTTCTCAAGTCTATCAGGATTTCGCAGCCGGCGGCGCGGAGGATAACAGTGTATCCAGCAGAATCTGTGCACGGTTGGCAATGTTGCGCGGCGCCTGCGCGTCGTTCGCAATATCTTCCAACCACTGCTTGGCCTTGGCAGTATCGCCAGCCTTCATGGCAGCAAGACCCAGCACTTCCCGCGCGGAGTTCCGCAGCGCGTGGCTGCCCGTCGCCATGGGCTCAACTTCCGCGGCAACCTGCGCATAGGTGCTGGTATCCACCATCAGATAGGCCGCGCGCATCTTGGCGATGTCACGCAAGACGGCAGGGATAGCGCTGTCGGCAGCCACCTGCTGGAAGGCCTTGATGGCACCTGCCGCATCACCCTTCTGGGAAAGAAGCGTGGCGGCGCGCATGCGGGCCAACATCGGATAGGCACCAGAGCCATCCTTCTCAAGCTTTTCAAGCGCGGCAATGGCCTCGTCCGTCTTGTTCTGCTTGGCAAGGTTCAGCGCTGCCAGAAACTGATCACCATATTGCGATGCGTTGTTCGAGTGCCAATACTCATAACCGCGATAACCCGCGGTGCCGAGAACGATCAACGCAGCGCCCGCAATGATGAAGGGACGATAGGCACGCCAGACCCTGCTGATCTGCTCCGAGCGCAGTTCCTCATTCACTTCGCGGATAAAGCTGTCGTTCTCGTGTGCCATACCTTGCTCCGGCCAAATGATGGCCCATAATCTCGAAAGCCTGCCTTCTAACCTATTTTTCACAGGATGTAAGGGCGTAGATGCCGCAAAGCGCCATGGTTTTGCGCTGAATACGGAGAATTCATCAACTTCGTAAACGGCGCTCGGAGAGAAAATCCGCCATCAGCGCTCGTGGCCCGCAATCTCTCTTCAATCATTTCAGTCTACGAAGCATTACGAACTCTCCCCGACTTTGCCGCATTCCGAACGCAGGAAAGCGGGCTGATTCTTGCCACAGGTTTCTACAGTGCGTTTTTTTGGCCCTGCCCTTCTCACATTCCTTATCGCAATTCCGGGCAACACCCTTGCACAGGACAAACCGAAACAGCTGGTGATGATCTCGTTCGATGGCGCCGGAAACAATGCGCTGTGGGAGCGCAGCCGCGCACTTGGCAAACGGGTCAACGCGCATTTCACCTACTTCCTCTCCTGCACGCTTGTGATCGACCGCGCCCGTGCCAGAACCTATCAGGGGCCGGGACAGAGGCCCGGAAAATCCAACATCGGTTTTGCCCAGACGAAGGATGAGGCGCTCACCCGTCTCGATCACGTCTGGAACGCCCGGCAGGAAGGCCACGAGATTGCAAGCCATACCTGCGGCCATTTCGATGGGCGCGAATGGAGCAAGGCCGATTGGCAGCAGGAAATGCGCAGCTTCCGCTCGCTTTTGGGGTCAGCCTGGGCCGATCTCGGTGCGCCGGATAAAGAGCCCGCAGGCTGGCGGGATTTTGTCAAGAACGGCATCAAGGGCTTCCGCGCGCCCTATCTTTCCACCAGCGAGGCACTGACAGAGGCCGAGCGAGAGGAAGGCTTCACCTATGATGGCAGCGGCATCAGCAAGGGTCCGATGCTGCCAACGCGCGAAAACGGCGTGCTGATGTTCGGACTGCCGCTCATCCCGGAAGGACCGGAACGGCGCAACATCATCGCCATGGATTATAATCTTTTTATCCGTCATTCAGCTGGTGTGGAAAATCCCAGCCGCTCGCCGGAGTTCGAGGAACGCAGCTATGCGGCCTTTCGTGCCGCTTTTGATCGGCAATATTCCGGCGATCGTATCCCGCTTCAGCTCGGTTTTCATTTCGTGGAGATGAATGGCGGCGCCTATTGGCGGGCCATGGAACGTCTGGCGACCGAGGTCTGCCAGATGCAGGATGTCGCCTGTGTGACCTATGGAGAGGCCATGCAGGCGCTTGGCACGCGAAACGCGCAAAACCCTTCAACGCTCTGAACGGAAAAGGCCACCCGGTTTCCCGCGTGGCCCCCCTCTTCTTCAGGTCGGCTTGTTGGCCGCCATCTCGCCATCGCTATCTTCGCGGGCGAGATAACGCTGGTCGATCTCCGGCAAGGGCTCACCATCAATTGCAGCTTCGAAGGCCTTCAGGCGCTTATGGATGGAAAGAAGCTCGATAATCGTTGTCCAGGAATTGACGAGATACTGGAACGAATTGCTCACCTGTCCAAAAGCGGTGGCGATCTGCTGGTAGATACCGTAGGTAATCTTGCCCGCAACAATGGTCGGCACCAGCATTAACAGCAGGAAAATGGCATCCGCCTGAATGTAGAAATAGCGGAACATGTTGAAGTAGAGATAATGCCAATACATGCGGAAATAGTTCTTCCGCACATTGCCAAACAGTTCCCGCACAGCGATGGGTTGCGCCCGCTCGGCGTGGTCCTCACCATAGACCAGTTCCTTACGGTAAGCGGCCTCAACGCGCTGATTGCGGAAGTGAAGCCCCGGTAACTTTATACCGACCAGAGCAAGCAGAATTGTGCCGAACACCGGCCAGATAATGGCGAGCCACATCAGCGCATGGGGCAGTTCCCCGATAATCGGAAGCTCGGAGACATAGCTCGACAAACCGTAGAGGATCGGCAGGAAAACCACGAGTGTCATGACGGAATTGATCAACGAGATTCCCAACCCCTCCAGGGTGGCTGAGAAGCGCATCGTATCTTCCTGAACACGCTGCGATGCACCTTCAATGTGGCGCAACTGCTCCCACTTCGACATGTAGTAATTGTTCATGGCCGTGCGCCAGCGGAAGATATAATGGCTGGTGAAGAAGTCTGTCAGAATGGAAACGCCCATCGACAGAAAGGCAATCTGGGCGAAAACAATCTGCAGTTCATAAAAATCCCAGGTGGTGATGCCTGGCTTTTGCGACAGCGCGTTCTGCAGAAGATCACCAAAAGGCCGACGGAAATTGTTGATGACGACCGATATCTGCACACTGAAATAGGTCACGGCAATGATCAGCAGGCTTCCCCAGATCGACCACCATTTCCACAGATGATCTTTGGCGATCACCGTCCAGGTCGCGCCGAATGCCAGCAGACACAGCGCAAAATAGCCGTAGAACCAAACGTTTGGCGGAAAGGCGAAATAGCTGAGATCGTAAGGTTCAGGCGTTCCGTCCGGCACGGTAAAGCCAAGCCTTGCACCCAGGCCGTCCACGAAGAAATACCAGGCCAGAACACAGACCAGCGACCAGACGACCCCGGAGGCGAAGTAGAATTTCGGTTTGGGAAAAAACGAGTGAAACACGGAAGCGAGTTTCCTTGTACTGCGCCGGAAACGGCCGCATGAGATTGATTTGTGCGCGAAACTAGGACAGTTCATGCAACGCAGCAATGCCGCAGCCGTTATCTTACGCATTTGTAAGGCGGATAGCGGTTTGCCTATCTGCCACGCAGCGGCTCGAACGGGCGCACGACCGGCAAAGCAAGGACGAAGGCGACCAACAGCACAAGGGCGGCGATCACCGACGCCAGCGTGAAACTGCCGCTCCATTCCGTTGCCCATCCGGCAATCAGAGGCCCGAATATCTGACCGACGCCAAAGGCCGCCGTCATCAGCGCCAGCGCCCGGCGCGGGCTTTCCGGCGCAAGCCTGCGGACAATTTGCAAGCCGTGCGAGGTGACCGTCATGAAGGTCAAGCCCAGCAACACACCTCCCGAAAGAATGCCAATCATAGGTGGCAGCCAGACGGAGCCGAGAACGCCAGCAGCTGTTAGAATGAGGCAGACCAGATAACTGCGTACAAGGCCAAAACGGTCCGCGAAGGGCTGCCAGAGAAACAATGATATGGCTGCAGTTCCTCCAGTGATGAACCATGTTCCCGTTTCTACGATCGGTCCGGCATTGGCCGCCCGCGCAATGGCCACCAGAAATGTTGCCGTCACCACGTAGCCGAAACCAAACAGACCATAGGAAATCGTCAGCAGCACCAGCGGACGATCCCACCGCATGGGAGGCTCCGCTTGAGCGCTATGCGCGGCAACCGGCTGCGGCAGCAATTTCGATACGATCAGCAGAACCAGCAGCACGACCAGCGCACCGCAGATCCAGTTTACCCGCCAGCCATCGGCAGCGTTGCCTAGCATAAGGTGTACGAGAAATGCCAGAATGGACGAAGCTGCGATACCCGCCCCCACGCCCCCAAAATGCAGCGCGCCAACACTTGCTCGCCCCTGCCCGTGGGCAAGAACAATCGATGAGGTGAAAATCATGGCGAATGCGCTGGCAAGTCCGGCGCAAAACCGGATCAGGACAAAGGCTGGAAGCCAGATCGTCGTTGCCATGGCAACCAGCAGCAGCGCTGTTGCCAACAGTCCGCCAAGCGCAAGCCTCCGCTCAAAACCCGTTGCCCAGCCTTGCGAGGCCAGCAGCGCACCGGCCAGATAACCGGCGAAGTTCCCTGCCGCAATGAGACCGGCATCCGCGGCAGATAGCGGAATGCCGCTCATCATGCCCGGCAGGACCGGCGTGTAGAAAAATCGACCGAAGCCCATCGCCGTCGCCATGGCCAATCCACCGGCAACACCAATTCTCAGTGCAGAAGTCGGTCTCTGTGTCCTGCTCATGCCCCTCTATGGCAGGCGCTGCCATAGACCACAATCAAAGATAGGATATGACAAGCATCAACATTCTTGATGCTTCACAAATCAGAGATGAAGGAGCTTCGAAGCCTATTCCGCGAGGGTAAGGATCAGCGGGCCATTCCGCGTCACCACAATCGTATGCTCGAACTGCACGGTCGGTGCGCGCGGATCGCCGTAAAGCGTCCAGGGGTCGCCATTGCCGCCGTCTTCGGCCCAGGTTGCGCCCAGCGACAGAAAGGGCTCGACAGTGAAGACAAGCCCCTCCTCCATGGTTCGCGTCTCGTCCGGATCCGGCCACGTTGGGAGTTCAGAGGGCTCCTCATGCAGCGAACGGCCAACGCCATGGCTGGCAAGATTGGTAATCAGCGTATAGCGGTTCTTCTTGGCAAAAGCACCGATGGCGTTGCCGATGCCTGCCATGGGCTTGCCGGTCTTCACCTGCTGCAGACCGGTCCACAGTGCCCGGCGACCGTCACGCACCAGCTTTTCGATCTCGCGCTTCACCGGCGGCACGGCGAAGGAAGATCCTGTATCGCCGAAGAACCCGTCCTTCACGGCAGAAACATCGATATTGACGAGATCACCCGCTTGAATGACGCGGTCACCGGGAATGCCGTGAGCAACCTCTTCATTGACGCTGATGCAGGTGGCACCCGGAAACTGGTAGCAGAATTCCGGTGCCGATTGTGCTCCGTTCTCTTCCAGAAGCCGGCGCCCAATGTCGTCCAGTTCTTTTGTGGTGATGCCGGGCTCCAGCGATTTGCCCATCAGCTCTACAGCTCGGGCGCACAACCGCCCGATGGCCTTCAGCTTGTCCAATTCGTCTTCGCTGGAAACAATCATCGCATCATCCATAAACCGCTCAGGCGGCGGGTTTCGCCCCTTCCGGTTGCGAGGTCAATTCTTTTCTGACCAGAGGCGCAACCTTCGTGCCGAAGAGTTCGATGCCCCGCATGATCTGATGATGCGGCATCAGGCCGATTGCCATCTGCAGCAGAAAGCGGTCATTGCCGAACACACGATGCGCGGCCACGATCTTCTCCGCGACGAGTTCGGGATCGCCCACGAACAGGTTGCCGGGGGCTGATCGGGCACGATCGAACTGTGCGCGGTTGGTGGGTGGCCAGCCACGCTCCCGCCCGATGCGATCCATGACCGCCGCCTGCGGCCCGTAGAACTGGTCGGCTGCAGCTTCCGTCGTATCGGCAATGAAGCCATGAACATTGATGCTGGTCTTCAGCTTTGCCGGATCCTGACCTGCACGCCGCGCTGCCTCGCGATACAACTCAAAGAAGGGCGCAAAGCGCGCATACTCTCCGCCGATAATCGCAACGGCCAGCGGAAGCCCCATCGCGCCAGCCCGCGCCACGCTTTGCGGCGTGCCACCGACAGCGATCCAGATCGGCAACTTCTCCTGAAGCGGACGCGGATAGACACCGCGATTGTTGATTGGCGCGCGCAATTCGCCGGACCAGTTGACGATCTCCTGGTCGCGGAGCGTCAGCAGCATGTCCAGCTTTTCGGAAAACAAATGGTCGTAATCGTTGAGGTCATAGCCGAAAAGCGGATAGGATTCGATGAAGGAACCCCGACCGGCCATGATCTCGGCCCGTCCACCCGACAGAAGATCCACCGTTGCGAATTGCTGAAAGACACGGATCGGATCATCCGAGCTGAGAACCGAGACGGCACTGGTCAACCGTATGGTCTTAGTCTTGACCGCCGCCGCCGCCAGTACAGTAGACGGAGACGAAACAGCATAATCCGGACGATGGTGTTCACCGAGCCCGAACACATCCAGCCCAACCTGATCAGCAAGCTCGATTTCTTCCAACAGATGCTTCAGCCGTAGCGCCGCATCGGGTCCGCGTTTTCCTGTCGCGGCGTTGGGGTCAACATCCGCAAACGTGTAAAGGCCAAGCTCCATGGCGGTCACTCCTTCTTTCATACCATCTCATTAGGCACCCGGCAGTCTCGATGAAACAGGAAAAATTAGAAGGTAGCCTTCTATAATCTGGATGGAATAGACCCGCTAATATGAATCTCACTTCAATATCTTGGATACATTCGCTTACAGATGTCTTGAGCAGCAACGTAGCCGTCCGACCATAGATTAAGATAATACTAAAATATGTATCATCGATACTTATTCACAATTCTGCGCTGTATCCGGATTGATCAGCAACAGGATTTTGCATAAATCATGAATATATGAGTCATATTTCAGGCGGAGTTCTATGAAGTTGCGTTGGATTGCCGACGGTGTTTCGAGTTTGCGGATCATCAGAACGGGTTGCCGGGTTGCCGGTGCGACAGCCATTGTTTCGTTTGTGGCAAGCGGCCCGGCGGCCGCACAGGACGCTTCAGAAGAGATTGTGCTCGACAAGGTTCTGGTTCTGTCAGCAGAACAGCAGCTAAAGCAGATGCCAGGCGTTTCGACAATCACGGCAGATGATCTGAAAAAGACGCCGGTCGTCAATGACATCTCCGAGATTATCCGCAAAATGCCGGGCGCAAACCTGACGGGGACAAGCGCTTCCGGCCAGCGCGGCAATCAGCGGCAGATCGATCTGCGCGGCATGGGCCCTGAGAACACGCTCATTCTGATTGATGGCAAGCCGGTTCTCTCCCGCAACTCCGTACGCATGGGGCGCGGAGGGGAGCGCGATTCCCGCGGCGACAGCAACTGGGTTCCACCGGAAGCCATCGAGCGGATCGAAGTCATCCGGGGGCCGGCAGCCGCGCGCTATGGTTCTGGGGCCGCAGGTGGCGTGGTCAACATCATCACCAAACGTCCGGAAAAGCTTTCGGGTAGCGTCACGGTCTTTGGCAACATGCCGCAGAGTTCCAAGGAAGGACGCACGGCAAGAACCAATGTGGTGGTCGGGGGACCGGTGACCGATGTCATGTCGTTCCAGTTCATGGGTAATTACAACCGCACCGGCAACGACGCCTTTGACATTAACGCCAGTGGCAATTCCAGCAATCAGACCTATCCGGCTGCGGGCCGCGAGGGCGTAACCAATCGGGATCTGCGCGGGATACTGACCATCGAACCGACGGACGATCACGCCATAGATCTTGAGGCATCTTACAGCCGGCAGGGCAACCTGTTCGCAGGCGACTCCCAGAATGCCGCGACGGGCGCCAGCATTGATCGACTGAGGTCTCTGGTGGGTAAGGAAACCAACAAGCTGGAGCGAACGACCCTGTCCGCAACACATCGAGGTACTTACGATTTCGGCGAGTCCAACAGCTACATTCAATGGGAACGCACGCTGAATACGCGTCTTCTGGAAGGTTTGACTGGCGCCGGTGAAGGGACCATCTCCAGTGATCTGACCTATGGAACGATCGACCTCGATATTCTGTCAGCAAAGAGCGAGTGGGTCCTGCCGTTCGAAGCCCTGTTTGAGCAGAAACTGACCCTGGGAACCGAGTTTCGTGGCGAATGGATGCACGATGCCGTGTCCATAGGTCAGGCGGTCACCGGCAACGTGGTGCTTCCGGGCGTAGCCTCGAATCCGTCAGCCAGAGATCCGGACATCGATACATGGCTTGTCGGGCTCTATGCGGAAGACAATATCCTGATTACCGACAAGCTGACCCTCACTCCCGGCTTGCGCTTCGATCATCACAGCGAATTCGGCGGCAATTTGAGCCCCAGCCTCAACGCCTCCTATGCCCTGACAGAAACGATCTCGCTCAAGGCGGGGATCGCGCGGGCCTTCAAGGCGCCCAATCTCTATCAGCTCAATCCCAATTACATCATGTTCTCGAACGGCAACGGCTGCGCCGCTGTCAACGGCGTCACCCGCTCATGCTACGTCATGGGCAATAGCGATCTTCAGCCGGAAACCAGCATCAACAAGGAAATTGGCATAAGCTATCATGATGATGCCGGATGGAGCGCCGGGATCACCTATTTCCATAACGATTACAAGGACCGCATTTCCACGGGCCTCACCCCGGTTTCGGGCACTGGCTCCAGCACCGTCAATGTATTCCGTTGGGAGAACGTCCCCGAAGCGGTGGTCTCCGGTCTCGAGGGCCATCTCTCGGTTCCGATCCGGGACGACTTGACCTGGGCGACGAACTTCACCTCGATGCTGGAATCGAAGAACAAGAGCAATGGCCAGCCTCTGTCTCTCGTTCCCGACTACACCATCAATACATCGCTGGAATGGAAGGCGCACGAGAACGTCAGCCTGATCCTGTCGGCAACCCACTACGGCGAAACACCCTCGCCCACCATTCGTGCATACAATGGAACCGCGGTCGAAAATCCGCAGGCTCGCAAGCCCTATACGCTGGTCAATGTCGGTATGAACTATCAGATCAACGAGACCTACCGACTGGCGGCAGGCGTCAACAATATCTTCAATCAACAGGTTCTGCGTGAAGGTAGCGGCAACAATGCTGGCGCCAACACCTATAACGAGCCGGGGCGCGCTTTCTACGTTTCTCTCTCGGCAAGCTTTTGATTGGGCTGAGCAAACAACCATCCGTGCAGGGGGCAAGCAAGTTTCCCCTGCACGGAAATTCCATTATGGTGTCTTCTGACGATCTCCGGCCTTGATGCTCTCGGCCTGCGCCAGCGCACAGTCAGTCAGAAGCTGGAAAGCCCCAAGCGCATCGCGCCCTGAAACAAATGGATGCGGCTGGCCACTCTTTCGAGCTGAAAGCTGCTCCATGCTTTCCAATGCGCCATCGCGCGCCGGGTGGTTAGACATGAAGATGTCGACCGACTGTTTCTCGGCGATGTCCCGGAAACGCGAGGCAGACGCAGCATAGGCGCGCATTCTCGCTTCGTTGGGACCGAAGTTCAGCCCGGTGCCGCCCCAAAGTGCGACCATGTGCGTCTCCGCTCCATCCTGGACCGGGAAGATAATCGATACCGTCCCTGGTGTGTGTCCGGGCGTGACATAAAGCTGAACGGTCGTATCACCAAGGGTCAGGCGCTCGCCGTCCTTGATGGAAACATCCCGCTTTGGCGGCACGCCCCAGCGAGGATTGGAAAACTGAAGCTCCGGTTTTTCCAGTTCCTGCCAGTCTTCCTCGCTCATCACGACCTTGGGCTTGTAAGTCTCAACCAGATATTTCTGGCCGCCATAGTGATCACCATGACTGTGTGTGATGATCAAATACCGGATCTCGCCTGGATCGAGCCCCAGCTTGCGCAAACCGCCTTCAATGAACTGCTGTGATTCCTTGTCGTTGTTCAAGGCATCGATCACAATCAACCCTTCAGATGTCCGAAGGACCCAGCTGGCAACGCCACGCGTACCGAGGAAAAAGAGATTATCGAAGACTTTTTGCGGCTCGATAATCGCTGCGGCAGCCCGCTGTTCGCGCTCCTGTTGGGTCGGTTGCGGACGCTGCTGCGCGTTCTGAGGACGCCGTCCGGCCGTCAGCAAAGGACGCGAAAGATCACAGATATCCGCCAGCCCAGGATAGCGGATCCCCGCTTCAAGACCTCTCTGCACCAAGGCTTCCGGTGTGAGAGCGTTGGCCGCGGCAGGTTGTGACAAGCTCAATATAAGCAGCGGCAGTACAGATTTTTTCATTGAGCATCCTTGAACTTACTCTTCGACCGAATCTTGCAGAGATACAATCGAAACACGAAACATGACTATCATCATCCAGTAATATGTCAAAGCGCACAGTATGTTTGAGCGCAGGATCAAGCACTGCACTGCACGGCGCCATCAACCCTTCGTGAGCCGTTTCGGGAAAGGGTTGATCCGATCGTTAACCATTCGCTAACTCTCTGGCGGTTCAATCGCACGCTGTCACGCCAAGGCGGAGGCTACCCGTTTTGGCTGTATTTTCACTGTACCCATCAGGAGAGTTCGATGTCCCCAAAGACATACGCCCTAGCCGCTACCATCGCCTTGCTGTCTACCTCCGCCTTTGCCGCTCAGCCAAACCGGATCAAGCAGTTCGATGCCTGGGGGGTGTATTCTTATGGCGCGGGCGGGACAAAGAATTGCTACGTCCTCTCGGTGCCCGTCGAACAGCGCCCGACCAATGTCAGTCACGGCGACAACTTTTTCCTCGTGGCGCCACAGGCCGGACAGTCGGGCATGATGCCGCAGGCCATCATGGGCTATGACCTGAAGGAGGGCTCGAAGCTGACGGTCACCATTGGCAGCGACACCTTCACAATGCTTCCCAAGGAGAAAGCGGCTTGGGTGCGTGATCCTCAGAGAGAGCCGGCCCTGGTAGCCGCCATGCAGAGCGGCAGCGACATGACTGTCCAGGCCACATCAGCACGCGGCACAGATACCAGCTATACCTATTCGCTGAAGGGTGTATCGGCAGCGCTGGGCGCCGTCAGAAATTGCCGCTGAAGCACGGCTGACCCAATCGGTCACACGACGGCGTTGCCAGCCGTGCCGCTTTAGGCATACCTTCCTGTCATGCACTGCAACAAAGCCGTGAGACAGGGAGATAGAGCATGGCCAGAAGCGTCGTCGTAACCGGATCCACCAGTGGCATCGGGCTGGGAATCGCCCGCGCCTTCGCAGGCGAAGGCGCAAATGTGATCATCAACGGTTTCGGCAAGGCTGAAGACATCGAGGCCGCTCGCGCTGAACTTGATTCGCTCTCTACTGGCCGCGTTCTCTACCACGGCGCAGACATGACCAAGCCGGATGAGATTGCGGACCTTATTGAAACGGCGGCCCGTGAGTTCGGAACTATCGATGTACTGGTCAACAATGCCGGGATCCAGCATGTGTCGAAAATTGAGGATTTTCCGATCGAAAAGTGGGATCAGCTGATCGCGATCCTGCTGTCTTCCGCCTTCCACACCATGCGCAACACCATTCCTTTGATGAAACAGGCGGGTAAGGGGCGCATTATCAATGTAGCATCTGCGCACGGACTTGTTGCATCCCCGTTCAAATCTGCTTATGTGGCAGCTAAGCACGGCGTTTTGGGTCTCACCAAAACCGCTGCACTGGAATTGGCCGAAAGCGGCATTACAGTGAACGCCATCTGCCCCGGCTACGTGCTGACGCCTCTCGTGGAGAAACAGATCCCCGACACGGCGCGCGAACGTGGTATCTCGGAAGAGGCGGTCAAGACGGACGTCATGCTCCGTTTGCAGGCGACGAAGGAATTCGTCTCCATCGAGGAAGTGGCAGCAACCGCCATCTTTCTTGCCAGCGACGCAGCACGACAGATTACCGGCACACACATCTCCATCGATGGCGGTTGGACCGCCCAATAAACCGTTCATAAGGGAACAGGCATGACATCAGCCATCCGCTTCATTCTCAATGACGAAGAGATTTCGTTGAGCGATTTCGCACCTACGGAAACGCTTCTGGATTATCTGAGGCTGAGGCGGCGGCTGACCGGCAGCAAGGAAGGCTGCGCCGAAGGCGATTGCGGCGCATGTACCGTTCTAGTAGGCCGGTTGATCGGTGGTGCCCTGCGTTACGAGAGCGTCAATGCCTGCATCCGCTTCGTCGGTTCGCTGCACGGCACCCATGTGGTGACAGTGGAGCATCTGGCAGGCAAAGATGGCAAACTGCACCCGGTGCAGCAGGCCATGGTCGATTGCCATGGTTCGCAATGCGGCTTCTGTACGCCGGGCTTTGTGATGTCGCTCTACGGCCTCTGGATGACGACGGAGAACCCGACACGGGCTGAGATCGAAACGGCCCTTCAGGGCAATCTCTGTCGTTGCACAGGCTATGAGCCCATCGTGAAGGCTGCAGAACAGGTAGCTTCTCAACGACCGAGCGCCCTGTTTGATCCCATTGAGCGGGATCGCGCCGAGATCATGGCCAAGCTCTGGACGATCCGTTCCTCCAGCGACACCATTCGCATCTCGAAAGGCAACACACAGGCCATCATTCCCGGCACATTGGCCAGCCTGGCCGAGGTGCTGAATGAGCATCCCGGCGCAACCATCGTCGCGGGCGCAACCGATGTGGGCCTCTGGGTGACGAAGCAGATGCGGCCAATCAACCCGGTCGTCTTCATCAACCACCTGACGGATCTGCAAACCATCACCGAAGATGAAAGCGGCATCGTGATCGGCGCAGGCGTGACCTATTCCCAGGCCTTCGAGGTGCTGGAAAGCCATTATCCGGCACTCGGACGCCTGATCGACCGTATCGGCGGCCAGCAGGTGCGTAATATGGGGACAATTGGTGGCAACATTGCCAATGGCTCGCCCATTGGCGACACACCTCCCGCCCTCATCGCTCTCGGCGCTGAACTGACACTGCGCTCTGCCTCCGGTTCGCGCTCCATGCCGCTGGAGCAGTATTTCATCGACTATGGCAAGCAGGATCGGCAGCCCGGCGAATTCGTCGAGAAATTCACGGTTCCGCTACCGGATGAAGAAGCCTTTTACGCCGTCTACAAGATTTCCAAGCGGCGGGACGAGGATATCTCCGCCCTCTGCGGTGCCTTCTACCTCAAGCTGGATAGCGAGGGCTGCGTGGAAACCTGCCGCATCGCCTTTGGTGGAATGGCCGGCACACCCAAGCGCGCGACACATGTCGAGAATGGACTGGCGGGCAAGCCGTGGAGCTGGAACACGGTCGCTTCCGTGCGTGACCTTTTCGATGAAGATTATACACCGCTCACCGATTGGCGGGCGACAGCCGAGTATCGTGCGCTGACAGCCAAGAATCTGCTGACGCGCTTCTTCCTGGAAACCGCTGGCCAACCCCAGGAACTCGCTCGCTTCGAGCCAGAGGAGGCTTGATCCATGGATACCACCACCTTCGAAGCCAAGAACACCATCAACGGCCCGATGCACACTTCGCTGCGCCATGATTCCGCGCACAAGCATGTTACGGGCACAGCCGAATACATTGACGATATTCCCGAACCCGCAGGCACACTGCATGCAGCATTGGGTATGGCCGACCGTGCCCATGCTGAAATCCTGTCCATTGATCTCGCTGCGGTCAAAACTGCTCCGGGTGTGGTAACGGTTCTGACGGCGGAAGACATTCCCGGCGTCAACGATGTATCCTCCAACGGCAGCGGCGACGAGGCACTGTTGGCGACGGACAAGATCGAATTCCACGGCCAGCCCATCTTCATCGTGATCGGAGAAACCCGAGAGCAGGCTCGTCGTGCAGCGCGGCTTGCGAAAATCGAGTATCGCGACCTGCCGCACTGGACCGATATCGACAGCGCTCTGGAAAATGACGCACCGCTTGTGGTCAAACCCATGACTCTGAGACGGGGCGAGCCGGAAACGGAAATCGAAAAGGCGCCGCTTCGCGTTCAGGGCCAGATGTATATCGGCGGCCAGGAACATTTCTATCTGGAAAGCCAGATCGCGATGGCCATTCCGGGTGAAGACGAGGATATTCTCGTCTGGTCCTCCACCCAGCATCCGAGTGAAGTGCAGCACATGGTGGCGCATGTTCTGGGCTGCGCCAACAATGCGGTTGAGGTGAAGACGCGCCGCATGGGCGGCGGTTTCGGCGGCAAGGAAACGCAGGGCGCGCATTTCGCCTGCCTGGCAGCGGTCGCCGCGAAGAAGCTGAACCGCGCCGTCAAATTCCGTCCCGACCGGGATGAGGACATGATGGTGACCGGCAAGCGCCACGACTTCCGCGTTGATTACGACGTCGCCTTCGATGAGGAAGGCCGCATCCATGCGGTGGACGCCACCTATGCGGCACGCTGCGGTTTCTCTTCGGATCTTTCTGGCCCCGTGACCGATCGCGCGCTTTTCCATGCGGATTCCAGCTATTTCTATCCGCATGTGCATCTGACATCGAAGCCGCTGAAGACACACACCTGCTCCAACACCGCCTTCCGCGGCTTTGGCGGCCCGCAAGGCATGGTGGGCGGTGAGCGTATCATCGAGGAAATCGCCTATGCAGTCGGCAAGGATCCGCTGGATGTTCGCAAGCTGAACTTTTACGGTGAGCCCGGCTCTGGCCGCACGCTGACGCCCTATCATCAGGAGGTGGAAGACAACATCATCCTGAAGCTCGTGGAAGAACTGGAGGCCTCCAGCGATTACCGTGCGCGACGTCAGGCCATTGTCGAATTCAACGAAAACAGCCCTGTCATCCGCAAGGGCATTGCCCTGACGCCGGTCAAGTTCGGCATCTCCTTCACCATGACCGCCTACAATCAGGCAGGCGCGCTGGTCCACATTTATCAGGATGGCTCCATCCACCTGAACCATGGTGGCACCGAAATGGGCCAGGGGCTTTATACCAAGGTGGCGCAGGTGGTGGCCGATACGTTCAACGTCGATATCGACCGCGTGAAGATCACCGCCACGACCACGGGCAAGGTGCCGAATACATCCGCCACCGCCGCCTCTTCCGGCTCGGATCTGAACGGCATGGCAGCCTATGATGCAGCGCGCCAGATCAAGGAACGGCTGATTGATTTCGCCTGCCGCCAGTGGAAGGTCGAGAAGGATCAGGTCGAATTCCTTCCCAATCGCGTACGGGTGGGCGAGGACATTGTGCCTTTCGATACTCTGGTGCGCGCAGCCTATTACGACCGCGTGCAGCTTTCGGCCGCCGGCTTCTACAAGACGCCGAAGATCCACTGGGATCGCGCGGCGGGCAAAGGGCGTCCCTTCTACTACTTCGCCTATGGCGCGGCCTGTTCCGAGGTGTCCATTGATACGCTGACCGGCGAATATCTGGTGGACAGAACCGATATCCTCCACGATGTCGGTAAGTCGCTGAACCCGGTGATCGATATCGGCCAGGTGGAAGGCGCCTTCGTGCAGGGCATGGGCTGGCTGACGACGGAGGAATTGTGGTGGGACAAAAAGGGCCGCCTGCGCACGCATGCGCCCTCCACCTACAAGATCCCTCTCGCCTCCGACCGCCCGAAGATCTTCAACGTCAAGCTGGCGGAATGGTCTGAGAACAAGGAAGCCACCATCGGACGCTCCAAGGCAGTTGGCGAACCCCCTTTCATGCTGGGTATCTCGGTGCTTGAGGCGCTCTCGATGGCCGTTGCCTCGATCGCGGATTACAGCGTATGCCCGCGGCTCGATGCACCCGCCACGCCCGAACGGGTTCTGATGGCCGTGGAGCGGTTGAAGGCGATGTGACGGGATCAGCCATGCCGCATTTCGAGGTTCCGGTTCGCAATCGTCAAAATGCACGACGCATGCGTCGGGCGCTGACTGAACCGGAACTGAAATTCTGGAACGCTGTGCGCGCGCACCGATTGATGGGCTTAAGCTTTCGGCGACAGATGCCGATTAACGGCTATATTGCAGATTTTGCATGCCCCCAAGCACAAGCTGATTATTGAAATCGATGGTGCCACACATTCGATGGATCAACAGATTGCACGAGATGAACGCCGGGATTTAGAACTGTCGGCGCTCGGATGGCAGGTAATCCGCTTCACCAATGATGAAGTGCTCAATCAAACAGATGATGTTTGCACGCATATACTGAAGGTTATCGGGATTGATCACTTTGATGAATCGTAGCGTCGAAGTCGGAGCTTTACCCCCCTCTGTCCTGCCGGACATCTCCCCCTCAAGGGGGGAGATCAGCAGAACGGTTGCCCGCTCGCTCCTACAGCAATGCCAAGCGAAGGTTTCAACATCACAAAACAGCCAGAAGACTAGATGTGAACGGGAGGGCGCCCCAAGTCGATCTCCCCCCTTGAGGGGGAGATGTCCGGCAGGACAGAGGGGGGTGCAGTCTGCCTCAAGCTCACGAGGGACGCAGGGAAGTGAACCTAGATGAGCAGCTTATCGATATTCCTCAGCCGTAACCCCAACGCCGTTCTTGTGACCGTTGCCAGCGCGAAGGGCTCGACGCCGCGGGAGGAAGGCGCGTTCATGCTGGTCTCCGAGGCGGAATGCTTCGGCACCATCGGCGGCGGGCAGCTGGAATTCATGGCCATCGACAATGCACGCGCCCTCCTCACCGGCAGCGGCCTGCCGCAGATGGATGTGCCTCTCGGGCCGGAAATCGGTCAATGCTGCGGCGGCCGCACCCTGCTCTCCTTCCAGAATATGACGCCACAGCTGGCAGCTGACCTTGAGTCACGGTTTGCCGCAGAGTCAGGCGCCAACCCGCAGGTCCTGCTGTTCGGCGCGGGGCATGTGGGAAAGGCACTTGCCCTTGCTCTCTCGCCCCTGCCCTTTCAGGTAACGGTCGTGGAGACACGCGCCGAAGCGCTGGAGGAACTTCCGCCGAACATATCATCCAGACACATGGCCATGCCGGAATCCTTGATCAAAGATCTACCAGCAGGCACCGCCGTGATCATCCTCACCCATGATCACGCGCTGGATTTCCTCATCGCAAAGGAAGCCCTTGCCCGTAATGATCTGGCCTATGTTGGCATGATCGGCTCATCCACCAAAAGGGCGACCTTCAAAAGCTGGCTGCAGCGCGAGACAGACGGCACCGTGTCAGCCGAAAAACTGGTCCTCCCCATCGGCGGCACGATGGTCCGCGACAAGCGCCCGGCGGTGATTGCGGCGCTGGTGGCCGCGGAACTGCTGGAGACCTATGGGCGCCGTACCACAGACCTCGGCTTATAAAGGCGGCAGCCTGCGCTCAACGATGCGCTTCCATAAATCCCCGCGTAGTCGATCGGAACGGAGATCTCCTACACTGATCGCGAGATCCTGCTGTAGCTCGTCAGGCACCGATTCCATCTCCTCCGAGGGCAAGCGCAACAGCCTGCCCATGAGATGCGTGCACCAATTCCGGAACGCAGTTTTGCGCCGGGCAGAACCAAAGGTCCAGACCGCCATGATGGCCTCCAACACTAGATTTTTTCATGTCTGGCTCGACAAATGAGCCCATATCCGATGACATACCACCCGTTTCCTGCGCTCTACCAATTCAATCTGACGAGCGATCCAGAAAGAGAACTTATCGATGAAACTGTCGCGACAATTGCCGCTCAATGCGCTGCGCGTCTTCGAGGCGGTCGCACGCTGTGGCAGCTTCACGAAGGCTGGTGCAGAACTGGGCATGACCCAGACCGCTGTGAGCTATCAGATAAAACTGCTGGAAGATCATCTCGAGCGGGCCGTTTTCGTGCGGGAGGCACGCGGCATATCGCTGACGGCGACCGGTGAACTTCTGATCCCGAAGGTGACGGATGCGTTTTCAATGCTGTCCGAAGCAATAGCCGACGCGAAGCACGAGGCAGAAGGCGTGCTGGAAATCCGCTCTACGCCAACCTTCGCCTCCCATTGGCTCGCCCGCCATATCGGGTCGTTTCAACTTTCCCATCCCGGTCTGGCGGTTCGCATCATGCGTGCAGAGAAACCGGTCGATTTTAGAACTGACAATGCCGATGTGTTCATTTGGCGGGGTGACATCCCTCCCGCAGATGCGGAGGCGCTTGAGCTTTTTCGTATTCACTTCGCACCAATGCTCAGTCCACGATTGGCGGAAAGCATTGGCGGCTTGCAGAACCCATCCGACCTTCTGAGATTACCACTGATCATTGGCGGTGGAACGTGGTGGCAGGCCTGGTTCAGGAAAGTGGGCGTAGAAAATCCAGAGACTAACATGACCACCATCGACACTTTTGGCGCTCTGGATCTCGAAGGCAATGCCGCGATAGCAGGCAATGGTGTCGCGCTGCTGAGCCCGTTCTTCCACCGTGAGGAACTTGACGCTGGCAGACTTATCGCACCCTTCGACACCTACATGCTCGATAACCTGAAATACTGGCTCATCTATCCCAAAAACCGCCGCAGATTGGCGAAGATTCAGGCCTTTCGCGAGTGGCTGCCGAAGAAGCTGGCAAACGACCTGAGACTGCTGCCGCAGGAGCTTTCACCAAACGCGAGCATCCTGCCCCCTGAAAATTGCGCCCCGTAGCAGCCGCGAATACAAACAAAGCTGAATATCTGCTGCAATGCACCCTTTCCGCTTTCCTTCGTTTCAGAATTTTCGCAAAGTATCATGTCGGGGAATGAATCGGGAAAACCGAAATGTATGAATATGCCATAGCCTGGGAATGGCTGAGTTTCGCCGTGCGCTGGCTGCACGTTATCACCGCAATCGCGTGGATTGGCTCATCCTTCTATTTCATCGCGCTGGATCTCGGGCTGGTGAAGCGGCCGCATCTGCCGCCGGGAGCCTATGGCGAAGAATGGCAGGTGCATGGCGGCGGCTTTTATCACATACAGAAATATCTGGTGGCACCCGCGCAGATGCCCGAACACCTGACATGGTTCAAATGGGAAAGCTACGTCACCTGGCTCTCCGGCTTTGCCATGCTGTGCGTGGTCTATTACGGCGGAGCGGATCTCTTCCTCATCAATCACGAGGTTCTGCCGCTTGCACCATGGCAGGCGATCCTGTTGTCGCTGGCCTCGCTCTCCATCGGCTGGCTTATTTATGACCTGCTCTGCAAATCTCCGATTGGCGAGAATACCTGGGGGTTGATGGCAATTCTCTATGTGGTGCTGGTCGCCATGGCCTGGGGCTATACGCAGATCTTTACCGGTCGCGCTGCCTTCCTGCATCTTGGTGCCTTCACCGCCACCATCATGTCGGCCAACGTCTTTTTCATCATCATCCCGAACCAGAAGATCGTGGTCGCGGATCTGATTGCTGGCCGCACGCCGGACCCGAAATATGGCCGCATCGCCAAGCAGCGCTCGCTGCACAACAACTATCTCACCCTGCCCGTCATCTTCTTCATGCTGTCGAACCATTATCCGCTGGCCTTCGGCACGCAGTTCAGCTGGGTTATTGCGGCTCTGGTGTTTCTGATGGGCGTCACCATCCGGCACTGGTTCAACACCACCCACGCCCGCAAGGGAAAGCCAACCTGGACATGGCTCGTCACGGTGCTTCTCTTCATCCTCATCATGTGGCTTTCCACTGTGCCGAAGGTGCTGACGGGTGAGAAGCAGGCGGCGGTGCTTTCCCCCACGCAGCAGCAATTCGTGGCCGATGCGCATTTCGGGAAGGCCAAGGAAATCGTGCAGGGCCGCTGTTCCATGTGCCATGCGGCAGAACCGGTCTGGGAAGGCATTCGCTTTGCGCCCAAGGATGTGAAGTTCGAAACAGACGCCGAAATCGCCCGCCACGCGCACGAGATCTATATTCAGGCCGGACGCAGCCACGCTATGCCGCCGGGAAACGTGACAGAAATTTCGCCTGAGGAGCGCAAGCTGCTGACGGCCTGGTACGAAAGCGCCGTGAAGGGCGCCGGAGCAACACAATAAGATGACATCTACTCTTCTTCGCGGACGCCTGTTTTCCTTTCACCGCGCGCCGGAAAGCCTCACCGACGCGGCAAGCTATCTCTATGAGGAAGATGGCGGCCTTCTGGTGCAGGACGGACGCATCGCGAAGGTGGGCAGCTATACGCAGGTAAGGGCTGCTGCACCGGAAGGCGTGGAGGAAGTGGACCATCGACCGCATCTCATCCTGCCGGGCCTTATCGATACTCATGTGCACTTTCCGCAGATGCAGGTGATTGCCTCCTACGCCGCCAACCTGCTGGAATGGCTGAACACCTATACCTTCCCCGAAGAATGCCGTTTTGTGGAAACGGCCCATGCTGAACGCATCGCCATGCATTTCTATGATGAGTTTCTTCGGCAGGGCACCACCACCGCCGTTGCCTATTGCTCTGTCCATAAAGCTTCGGCCGATGCCTTCTTCGGTGAGGCCATGAAGCGCAACATGCTGATGGTTGGCGGCAAGGTGATGATGGATCGCCATGCGCCGCAAGGTCTTCTGGATACGCCGCAGCTTGGCTATGACGAGACCCGCGCCGTGATTGAGCAATGGCATGGCAAGGGACGCAACCATGTGGCGATCACGCCGCGCTTTGCCATCACCTCGACACCGGAACAGATGAGCGCAGCCCAGGCGCTGGCGACAGAATTCCCGGATCTGCATATCCAGACGCATCTGTCCGAGAACCATGACGAGATCCGTTTTACCTGCGAGCTCTACCCGGACGCGACCGATTACACCGATATTTATGCCCGCTATGGCCTGCTGGGCAATAAGACACTGCTCGGCCATGCCATCCATCTGTCGGAACGCGAGGCGGATGTGCTGTCGGAGACCGGATCCATTGCGGTGCACTGCCCCACTTCAAACCTCTTCCTCGGTTCCGGTCTCTTCCCGCTGAAGGCAATAAGACGCCGGGAAAAGCCTGTGCGCGTGGGCGTGGCAACGGATATTGGCGGTGGCTCCAGCTACTCCATGTTCAAGACCATGGATGAGGCCTACAAGATCCAGCAATTGCTAGGCGAGCGGCTGAACCCGCTGGAGAGCTTCTACCTGATGACGCGCGGCAACGCGGAAGCGCTTTCGCTGGTAGACCGGATCGGCACGCTGGGGGAAGGCACCGATGCCGATGTCGTGGTGCTGAACGCCTCTGCAACGCCTGCCATGCGGCTGCGTATGGAAACCGTCAGCACTCTGCACGAAGAGCTGTTCCTGCTACAAACGCTGGGCGACGACCGTGCAGTGGTGGAAACCTATGTGGCCGGAAAAGCGATGAAACCTCGGAGTTAGGTAAGCAGCAAAGGCCTCCCAAATCATACTTTTTGCTTCCTTCAGACCGCGCTTATGCTAGTTGTTGAACAACCATCTGGAGGAAATGAAGACCTATGACTGCCCCGCTGACGATTGCCGATCTAAAGGCGCTTGCGCGCCGCCGCGTGCCGAAAATGTTCTTTGAATACGCGGATAGCGGCTCCTGGACGGAAGGCACCTATCGGGCAAACGAAGACGACTTCGCAGCCATCAAGCTGCGTCAGCGTGTCATGGTCGACATGACCAACCGGTCATTGAAGAGCACCATGATCGGTCATGACGTCGCCATGCCGGTGGCTCTGGCGCCGACGGGCTTCACCGGCATGCAGCATGCGGATGGTGAAATGCTAGCGGCGAAAGCGGCGGAAGAATTCGGCGTTCCCTTCACACTGTCAACCATGAGCATCTGCTCGATCGAGGATGTGGCCTCCGTTACGACCAAGCCGTTCTGGTTCCAGCTCTATGTGATGCGGGATCGTGATTTCGTCCAGAACCTGATCGATCGTGCAAAGAAAGCCGGTTGCTCGGCACTGGTCGTGACCGCCGATCTGCAGATCCTTGGCCAACGCCACAAGGATCTTCACAATGGGCTTTCGGCACCGCCGAAATTCACGCCCAAGCACGTATGGCAGATGGCAACGCGCCCGCAATGGTGCCTTGGCATGCTGGGCACGAAGCGCCGCACCTTCGGCAACATCGTCGGCCATGCCAAGAATGTATCCGATCTCTCGTCACTCGGGTCCTGGACGGCGGAACAGTTCGATCCGCGTCTTTCCTGGAAAGACATCGAGTGGATCAAGCAGCAGTGGGGCGGCAAGCTCATCATCAAGGGCGTTCTGGATGAGGAAGACGCCCGCGCCGCCGCCGATACCGGAGCGGACGCCATCATCGTTTCAAATCACGGCGGCCGCCAGTTGGATGGCGCGCCATCCTCCATCAGCATGCTGCCGAAGATCGTGGCTGCCGTGGGCGATCGTATCGAAATTCATGTCGATGGCGGTATTCGGTCTGGCCAGGATGTGCTGAAGGCGGTGGCTCTCGGCGCGCGCGGCACCTATATCGGTCGCCCCTTCCTCTATGGTCTCGGTGCCATGGGTAAAGAAGGGGTCGATCTTGCTCTGAGCATCATTCGCAAGGAACTGGATGTCACCATGGCGCTCTGCGGCAAGCGCGATATTCAGGCGGTCGATCGCAGCATATTGGCTCACAACCCTTATTGAGATTAATGCCCCCCGCATTCAACTGATCGCATGGCGGAATGCGGGGATGCCAGTTTCAACTCAATTACTTGGACGCCGTGTCCGCAACGCGTGCGTCCTCGATAACATACTTGATAAGACCCTTCTCCCGGATCTGACGGAAGAGGATGTAATGTTGCGGGAACGCTCCGCCGGTTGCGGCGTCCTTCTGACCAACCCAGGACGATGCAACATCCGGTCCCGCCACATCGGCGGTGAAGACATTGCCATCATGCGCCCCCACAAGCGTATAGGGCGCTGCGCTCGGCATGCGTGCCACGAAGGTTGCGGCCAGATCACTCTGCATGTAGCCAGACAGTTGCAACATCGTGTCCGGAGAATGCGGAAACGCAACACCGTTGTTGGACGTGCTGTTGTGCCAGTAGCAAAGCGGCATCAGATAGCAATCGCCGCCCGTGGTCACTGAACCATCGCTGTTCGGTGTCATGTGGCCACCGACACTGAAATTCGGATGCGATGACGTTCCCGTCGGCAAAGGCGATGTCGCATAGCAGTGATCGTTGGAATTGGTGCCAATTCCATTGTTGATCAGCAGCTGTTTCCACGTCACCCCATTGATTTTGGGATCAGGGGTACTCCCTACGACGTTATAAAGATCACCTGTATAGATGACCACAGTCGCGGATGTGGATTCGATAATGACGCCCGAGTGGCGTTGCGCGAATTCAGCCAGCGCCTGAGCAACTGAAATATCTTCCATGGAAAAATCCCCCATATAAAAAACCGCAGAATTACGACCTGCGGTTTTAAAAATATAGGGACACACCTAAGCGTACAATGCGTTGACCTTTGCACTGGTCACCGCTGCGTTTGCGCAAACCACTATTCGCTTACGAAAGCCAGCCGGTGGCGAGTGCAGCCGCCCATTCCGGACGACCGTTGGCCTCAGCAATCGCGGACTGGTGCAGATGATCATATGCAACGAGTCGAAAGGTAACGCTCCATTTTCCCTCCACCCGTTCACAGATTGCATAGGAGGCAAGCGGGGAACCGGTTTCCACCCGATGCGGCACGGGCTCCTCGTCGGAATAGGCGGGACAGCCAACGCTGCCGGGATTGACGATCAACCGCCCATTGGAAAGCATTACGGCGCGCGGCACATGCGAATGGCCACACAGGATCAGCGATTGGGAGATTCCATCGGCAAGCGCCTCGATATCCGCACGCGCTTTTTGATAGACGTATCCATCTCCGCTGACGGTCTGGAGCCAATAGGCATCATCCGCCTGCGGTGTGGCATGGCAGAGATAGACCTCGTTCTTCCAGACCAGCGATACCGGCAGACTGCGCAGCCAATCCAGATGCTCGGGCGTCAGTTGCGCAAATGCTGCCGCATCGGACTGCCCCATGTCACTGACTGCCTGCTCGACCAGATATCGATCATGATTGCCTCGGACTGTCGGCAGATCGAGAGAGAGCAGAAGGTCCGCGGTCTTTCCGGCGTCCAGCGGGCCGGAAAGACAATCACCGAGATTGACGATGGCGTTGGTGGGAATACCTTGCTGACCGATATCCGTGAGCACCGCCTCCAGCGCCGCACAGTTCCCGTGAATGTCGGCGATGGCGGCAAAGCGCATGTCAGCTGCCTCGATAGGTTGAATAGCCGTAAGGCGAGATCAGCAGTGGCACATGGTAATGGCCACTTTCGTCCGCGATGCCGAAACGGATGGGAATGACATCCAGAAATGCGGGTTCCGCAAGGATGGCTCCGGAACGGCGCAGATAGTCACCGGCATGGAAGACAAGTTCATAGGTTCCCTTGCGGAACGTCTCGCCAACCAGAATCGGACCGCCATCCACCCGCCCATCGGAATTGGTGATGACGGTCTTCAAATGGTGACGCGCCTCACCTTGCAGATGGAAAAGGTCGATCGTTAGACCTTCCGCCGGTTTGCCAAGGGCAGTATCAAGAACATGGGTGGTCAATCCGGTCATAGGCTGGGCTCGCTGATGCTGTAGGGTTGATCAAAAAAGAACTCTTCCAGATTGTTGCCCGGCCCGTCGCGGTCAACGACCAGAAAATCGGAAACCTCACCGATCGTCATCAGCGGGTGATGCCACACATTGCGGCGATAGTTCACACCCTGGTCACCGTGCGCCAGAAACACCTGCGGCTCCCCCGGTCTGCCTTCATCATCCTCGGAGACGACGACGAGATAGGCACGACCATTCAAGGGTGAAAAGCTCTGGCTGCCGTACGGGTGGCGCTCCATCATCGTGAGCGTATACGGGAAGGGCCGAGGCTGGCCTCGGAAGATATTGATGATGACACGAGCGCCTTCCCCCGAAATGTCCGCTTCTGCCAGTGCATGAAACCGCTCCGTATTGCCACCATTGATGAACTTCATACGGGCGGGATCGGCCTCGATCACCTGACCGAAGGGCGCAAACGCGGCTTGAGTGAGCGGCTTGATGGGCAGGGTTCTGGACATCTGGAATTATTCACCTTGGGCATGGATATGGCGCAGAGCGCGAAGCTGGGCAAGGAGTTGGGGAACGGTGCGGCTGGCAGCAACCCACAGCGCCTTGGGATCAAAATTCGAGAGATCCTGAAGTATGTGATTGCGAAGATCGACAAGTCCCGACAAGCCAAGATCTGGATGGTCGGCCGCAAATTCCGGGTTCCGTTTGAGGATATCGGACGCCGCCCCTCCAATAATCATGAGATTCATGCTTATGGCACGCTGCTTGACGATATCGCTTCGAAAATCGTCCGCAGTCATATCGGCAATGAAGGCACCTGTGTCGACGCAAACCGGCGTCATCTGGTCAATCGTTTCCAGCAGACGCTCTTGAGCACGGCTCATACCGCAACAGCCTCTGCCAGTACGCGATCCCGGACTCTCGGGCGAAGCCCCTTGCTGGTTGCAAGATCAACGCGCATCTGCAGCAGGTTCTCCAACTCGTGCTGAAGACCGCCAAGATCGAAAAGCGTGGTGTCCTCCAGTGTATCGACCAGAATATCCAGATCGCTGTCGTCGCGATCCTCACCGCGCGCAACAGAGCCGAAGATGCGAGGGTTCGCCAGCCGGTGGCGGGCGACGAGCGCCCGGATCGCCTCCCTGTTTTTCTCCAGCACTTCCGATGGGCGCATGTTCAACTCCTGTCGACCATTCTACCCCATCCTCATGCGGAAGGCAGCATGCTTTCAAGCCGCAGGAGTGCGATACGCTCCACCTGCCCGCAAGCAGTCGAAAACTCTTCTTCCCGACTGTTGTTCACCCGCTTCTCGAAAGCAGACAGAATATCGTGCCTGTTCAACCCCTTGACCGCAATGATGAAGGGAAAACCGAATTTCTGCGTATAAGCGTCGTTCAGCTCGGTGAAGCGGGCATGCTCTTCCGGCGAAAGGCGATCCAGGCCAGCGCCTGCCTGTTCTTTCCGGCTGTCTTCGGTCAGCTCACCCGCAATCGCCAGCCTGCCCGCGAGATCCGGGTGGGCGCGCAGGACGCCTAACCGCTCATCCTCGGATGCTACGCGAAACACCGCCACCAGCGCCGCATGAACCCGCTGCGAATTCAGGGTGTCGCCCCGCACCAGATCATCGTCAAAGGCCCGTTCAGCGATGAAGGGTGAATGTTCGAAAACACCGCCAAAGCGGTCGACAAAGTCTTCCCGTGTCATGATCAGATCGTGTCCGGCTTGTGGTGCTCGTGCCAATGGCGGGCAATCTCTATCCGCTTCGGGATCCATACCTTCTTGTGTTCGAGCACATATTCCATGAAGCGCCTCAGCGCGGCGATACGGCCCGGACGACCGACAAGGCGGCAGTGCAGACCGACGGACATCATCTTGGGCGCGCCCTCCTTGCCTTCCTGATAGAGCGTGTCGAACGTGTCCTTCAGGTAAGTATAGAACTGGTCGCCCGAATTGAAACCCTGCGGCGTGGCAAACCGCATGTCATTGGCATCCAGCGTGTAGGGGATGATGAGGAAAGGTTTGCCATCCACGCCTTTCACCCAGAACGGCAGATCGTCCGCATAACTGTCGGAGGAATAGAGGAAGCCGCCCTCCTCCTGCACCAGCCGCAACGTGTTGATGGAGGGCTTGCCCTGATACATCCCATACGGACGCTCACCAGCAACTTCGGTGTGAAGCCGCACCGCATCCAGAATGTGCTGGCGCTCCAGTTCTTCCGGATAGTCCTTGTATTCGTGCCAGCGATAGCCGTGGCTGGCGATTTCCCAACCTGCCTCGTTCATGGCAGCAACCGCATCCGGGTTGCGCATCATGGCAAGCGTCACGCCATAGACCGTGCAGGGAACTTTCAGCTCCGTGAACAGGCGGTGCAGACGCCAGAAGCCGGCACGCGAACCATATTCATAGATGCTTTCCATGTTGAGATTGCGTTGTCCCGGCCAGGCTGCCGCCCCAACAATTTCTGAGAGAAGATTTTCCGACGCCGGATCGCCATCCAGAATGCAACTTTCGCCGCCTTCCTCGTAATTGATCACGAACTGGACCGCGATGCGCGCGCCACCCGGCCATTTCGGGTCCGGAATATTGCGGCCATAGCCAATGAGATTGCGCGGGTAAGTGTCTGCCACCATCGAAAATCACCTTCTCAAACAGGGTTTCGACGGTAGCACTCGCCAATCAAATGTCGAGTGTTTCTAATGCATTGCACAAGACATTTTCAATTTGCCCTTTCAGGCAATCCGCCGCGCAGAGACACTGCCCAGAGGATGGAGCGAGTGTACCAGAAACGGCGCACCCGGTTCTGTCTCGACAAACAGCGCAAGATTGAACAGAACCTGCGGGCGCTGGAGAATGGGCTCGAAATAGCGCTTCAGCACCTGTTCGAAGACCGGCATTTCCGCAGCCCCCACGGGGCCGGTCAGCGTCATGTGAAAACGGAACTCGTCCATCACATGCGGATGGCCAAACCGGTGCAGGTTGGAAAACTGCGATGCCGACAGGCGCTCCGTATCGACCCGATCCAGTTCCGCTTCCGAAAGCGGAGCCCGGAAAGAATCGAAATGCATCACGACGCTCGATGCCAGATGGTTGAGGTCCGGGCATGGGCGATCGGGCACAAGCGCGAAACGGTTTCCAAGCCGCACAACTTCGAGACGCGGCAAAGGCACCGGCTGATGCTGACCCGTGAAATGCAGTAGGTGCCTGAGTAGCATGGGTTCGGTCATGCCATCGGCCAGCCGGAAGGGCGGCTTCAGCGTCGCGTGAAAGCCATAGCGACGCGGCACCGCTGTGTTGAAGGCAATCTCGTGCAGGCCGAGTTCCCGGATGAACGGCAACTCCATGGCCTCACCGGAAAATGCATTTCGCCCAAGCCATTGCGATGCGGCAATGGTCAATGGATCTGCCGCCGTCGGCGTGAAATTAATGGCATACCGCATCTGCTAACCTCCAAGGTCCCCCGACCTCGCCGAGCAGCAGATAGGTGATTCAGATGACAGCGTGACGACACGGATATGTCGACATCATTCTGTCGATGCAACTTTCAGATGATGCGCCAGCAGGTAACTACCCGGAACCACCATTGGCTGTCCTGCCATCCCGCGCAGAACCATATCCGCCAGACGATGGGCAATACCGAAGGAGACCTTGAAACCACCCGTCAGTGCGAAAACATTGGGCGCATCGGGATGCGGGCCGATCATCGGATCGCGGTCCACCGCCCTTGGCCGCAAGCCGGCCCACCGCTCCACCACTGGCGCCTCGGCAATCGCCGGACATAGAGCCCGCGCCTTTTCGACAAGCGCGTCCAGCCGATGATCCGTGTCGAACGGCGCATCGAACTCTTCCTCGCTCGTACTTCCGATTGCGACCCTGCCATCCTCGTGCGGCACCACATAGACACCGTTGAGATAAATGATCGGAGCGTCTGCCGGAACATCAACCTGCACCAAGGCCGCCTGCCCTTTCACGCCACGCCCCAACGGTCTGGAAAGCACCGGCCCCAGCCCATCCAGCAGAGCAAATGAACCGACGCCTGCCGCAACCACAGCCTGACCGAACAGGATATCCTCGCCATTCGACAGGACAGCTCGATCGGCGAGAAGCTTAGGCACGGCCTCACCATCCAGCCTGCTTACGGTCGGCAACTGGTCGCAGGCAGCCACGAGCGCGACGATCAGACTGCGCGGCGACACACGTCCTGCCAGACCATCCTCGATCAAACCGGCTGCACACATGTCCGGAGAAAGCCAATCTGGATCTGCAGGTGCATCCAGCACCCGCCAGTCGAAACGCCTCTCGCCGTTCTGCCATCGAAGAACTGCATCCTCGCCATTGCGTTCTGCAATTTCTCGCAGATGCGGCTTGGGCAGCGGGATCAGCCGCCCGCACCGGCTATAACCGCAGGAAAGGCCTGTTTCAGCCTCCAGCCGCGCTATCTCCTCTTCGAGTTGCACGAGCGCATCGAACTGAAACTGCTTCTTCTCATTCCATCGGTCAGGTGTGTGCGCCATCAGGGCACCGAGCAGGCCACCGCTTGCACCCGAGGCGGGCGCCTTTGCATCGACAAGCAGGGTCTTCACTCCAGCGCGGCCAGCCTTCAGCGCAAGCCACAGCCCCATGACACCTGCACCGATGACGAGAAGATCGACAGTGCGCCTTGCCGATACGGATTGACCGCCGGAGGGCAGCACATTATCCGCATGGGTCAGAAAAGGATGAACCATGACGGCTCCCGGACAGACTGAAAACGAGGCGGCACCGCTGGAATGGCGCGAGGGCGATATGCCCTATTCCACCCAGTTTGGCGATCACTTTTATTGTCAGACCGATGGCAGGCTCGAATGCAGCCACGTGTTTCTGGCTGGAAACGGTCTGCCGCAGCGCTGGCAGAGACCGGGCGAATTCCGCATCGGCGAACTCGGCTTCGGAACGGGCCTGAACTTTTGCGAGACATGGCGCCAGTGGCAGCAGACGGCACCTTCAGAGGCAAGCCTGCATTTCACCTCTTTCGAACTGCTGCCGATGGCCGCAAACGAAATAGACCGCGCGCTTGCCCATTGGCCGGAGGTGGATGCTGAGCGCAAGGCACTCACCGCCCTCTGGCCGGAACAGCCCGAAGGCATCATCTCGCTGCGCCTGAACGACCGGGTTCGCCTCACTGTAGTCTGCGGCGAAGCGGGTTCAAACGTTCCCCGTTGGGATGGCGCGTTCGATGCATGGTTTCTGGATGGGTTCGCACCGTCCCGCAATCCGGCCATGTGGTCGCTGGAGCTTATGACGGCAGTCTGTGAGAAAGCCGCCATGGACGGTACATTTGCCACTTATGCAGCGGCAGGCTTCGTGCGGAGAAACCTGCAGGCGGCAGGCTTTGTCGTGGAACGACGACCGGGTTTTGCGGGCAAGCGAGAAATGTTGTGTGGTATCAGGCCTTCACCCGATCCAGCATGATCAAACCTGAAAGGCGCCGTCGGCTTCCGAGTCCGGTGAATACCACTCACTGATCTTGGCGATCAGGATTTCCGGACTGATCGGCTTGGAGAGGTAGTCATCCATTCCCGCTGCCAGACAGAGATCACGGTCGCTTTCCAGCGCATGGGCCGTCACGCCGATAATGGGGGTATGGCCACCGTCCGACCGCTCGATTTCCCGGATGCGGCGGGTTGCCTGATGTCCGTTCATCAGCGGCATCGAGACATCCATCAGGATGAGGCGCGGTCTTTCCTGCGTCCAGGCGGCAACGGCCTGCTCTCCATTTTCCACCATGCGGAAGCGCACGCCCATGGATTGCAGGATCTGGGTGAAAACAATCTGGTTAACCTCATTGTCTTCGGCCACGAGAACTTCAAGCCCTCTGGACGACCTACGAGCACCGTTGCCCTTCAGGACCGAACCAAGCAGCGCAGCACTGGCAACAGGCTTGACGGGCCTAGATGAAACTTGCCTTGCAGCCGCCGAAGCGTCGCTGTCTCGCCTGCCATTTCGCACCACATCGACGAGCGTGGAGTGCAGCAACTGCCCGCGCGCCGGCTTCATGAGATGCGCCTGAAGGTTGAGACCTTCGTTGCCCACCTCTGCATGCGCCGTGTCCATGGATGTCAGGAAAATGATCGGCAGATCGGCCAGCCGGGCATCTTTGCGAATGGCTGCTGCGACCGCAAGCCCGTTCATTTCAGGCATCTGGTAATCGAGGATGAGGGCATCGACCCGTACACCAAACTGGTCCGCCGCCTTGAGAACGGCAAGCCCCTCCTCACCGCTGGCGGCCGCAACGCCGTCGAAGCCCCAGGATGCAAGTTGTTCGGAGAGGATCTGCCGATTGATGGGATTGTCGTCGATCACGAGAATTTTTGCGTTCTGCACGCTGGCTGGCGTGGTGAGTACCACAGCGCTTCCCGGTGCCGCGTCAAAGGGTAGAACGGCCGAAAAGATGGACCCCTGCCCGATCTTGCTCTCAACCCGGATCGTACCGCCGAAGATTTCAACCAGACCGGCCGTGATGGACAGTCCCAGACCGGTTCCCTCGTGCCGTCGCGTTGATGAGCCGTCAACCTGTGAGAACTTCTCGAAGATCCGGTCCAGTTCGTCATCCGGAATGCCGATACCAGTATCCTCGATACTCAAGTGAAGAGAAACGCGGTTGTCTTCGCTCCACTCCGCATGGACATCCACCAGCACATGCCCCTGCTCCGTAAACTTGATTGCATTGCCCAGCAGATTGGTGACGATCTGCCGGAAGCGCCCGGCATCGCCAAGCACGCGAAGGCCCCCACCGCTTGCCTTGACGATGAGCTCGATATCCTTTTCCGCCGCAGAGGAGGACAGAAGCGTTGCGACATCCTCCACGGCGTCGATGACATCGAACGGCACCTTGCGCAGCGTCATCTGCCCTGCATCGATCTTCGAGAAATCCAGGATATCGTTGATGATCGTCATCAGCGTCTTGCCCGATTTCACGATGATCTCGGTAAACGTCTTCTGCTTGGTATCGAGATTGGATTTGGAAAGCAGCTCAGCCATGCCAAGGACGCCATTCATCGGCGTGCGGATCTCATGGCTCATATTGGCGAGGAATTCCGATTTCGCCTTGTCGGCAGCTTCCGCCCGCGCCAGCAGACGCTGAAGCTCCCGCTCGCGGTGGCGAATCTCGGTGACATCGGTGTAGACGGCGAGATACTGCTTCTCTCCGCTCTTCTTCATTTCGAGGTCGATGAAACGATCGCCACCGATACACATGGAGACTTTCGCACTTGCCCCGCCGACAGGCCCCTGCGCCCACTCCAGCAACTGAAGGACCACCTTGTCGGCGTCTGGAATATTGCCTCGCTCGATCAGTCGCTGGTAAAGCGGTCGCCATTGCTTACCCACCTGAAGATCGTCCTCGGGAAGATCCAGAAGGCGGTGGACCGCATCATTGCAGAATGCGATGTCCTCGCCATGCATGATGAGAATGCCCTGCGACATGGCGCCAGTGGCATCGCGCATCATGTCCGCGTGTTTGTCTAGCGCCTCTCTTGCCTCCAGGGCTTCCTGCTCCCGGCGGCGGATTGCGGTGATATCCACACAGGTGAACAGGATCTTGTCGCCGCTCACATGCATCCGGTCCACAAGAATTCGACGACCATTGGGATTGGACAGTTCGAATTGCGGAATGGGACCGGGATGGCGCAGCATCTCCTTTCGTTGACGGATCAATGTCTCAACATCAACATTTTCGTGATCGTACATTCCCCGCGCGAAATTGAACCGCAGGAAGTCCTCATAGTGTTCGCCGGTCCAGTTGCGGAACTCGTCGCCGTCTGCCCGCCAGAACTCGTTCAAAGCATTGTTCACATATTCAAGGCGAAGATCGCTATCGAGGATAGCAATACCAACGGGAAGCGCCTCAAGAATGGCCTTCAGCTGCTCATGCAAATATTCGGCGCGACGCTGGGCATCCCTCACAAGGCTGACATCGGTCACCGAGCCGACAATGTAGGTTTCTCCCGAAGGCGAGGAAATGCGACCAAGTCGGGTGATGGCCGCCATGACGCGTCCATCCTGGAAAATGACATCCTCGTCTTTTTCGATCCGGCCGCCCTGTTGCAGCAACCTCTCGTTTTCCTCGCGGTAGAGCTCTGCCGCCTCAGGGAACATCTCCTCCTCGGTCTTGCCGATGAATTTTTGCCGGTCGCCTCCCAGCATTTCCTCATAGATACGGTTGACGTAGACGATGCGGCGGCGGCTATCCCGCAGAAACACGGCGACCGGTAGATCTTCAAAGGCAGCGCGGTAGATCTGGCTTTCTTCCACCTCACGCGCCAGGCGCATTTCCTGCACCTTCTGGTCTGTCACATCCTGCCGCAGCATGATCATCCAGCGATTGTCCAGCCGCTTGTTCACGCTGCGCAGCCAGCGGCCATCCGGCATCGGCTCCACGGCATGCCATTCCGGCCTGCGCAGAAGCTCAAGACGAGCCTCGACAGCCTCGTCGCCCATCAAGCTGGCTTCTGTGCCATAGTCGTCTACCGCCTCACCGGCGCGGAACGCATCTGCAACAATGTCGCAAAGCCTGCGTCCAATGGACAAAGGCGTATTGAGCGCCTCAAAGTGCAGGCGTATGTGTTCATTGAAAAAGACCAGCGTCTCGTTCTGGTCGTAGATCGCAATTCCGGCGTTGAGAAGATCGAGAGACGGTCCGAGGACGGCCAGATCCGACAGATCGTCGGGCAGGGTACGGCCATCCGGGACGAGCGGCGCCTTTGACGCTGCATACGGCAGATAGAGAACAAAAAGAAAAGCGCTGTCGTCATGTGACAGGAAACGTTCGATCTGGATGTCATAGAGCGGACGGCCGGAATTTTCCCTTTCGGTCGCGACTTCTTCCGTCCCGAAGACAAGAGCCCGCCTCTGCTTGTCTTCAAGCTCTGAAGTCTCAGTCAATCCACGGATATCCTCGGCGCGACGGCCCTTGAACAGGTGAAGCGGAATGCCGCAGAAGCTTGCATAGGCGTCATTGACCGCCACATAGCGCAGGCTGCCATCCTTGATGAAGGCAGGCGTCGTCAGATCGCCGATCCGGCGGCAGGCCTTCTCCAGTAAAGCGCTGTCGTTCTCCAACTCATCCCCCACGAACCACGCAGAAGTACGGATCGATGATTCGCATGTTGCGCGGTTTCTTATGAATTGACACGGGTATAGTTAATCAACGCTTGATAAACCGGGACATAAGCCACAGGAATTCTGCATTTGAACCGGTGAGCGGACCCGAGAAGTATCGAACCCATCTTTATTGGCATTCACAGATTTGCCGCGCATCTGCCAAAGTCAGGCCATATTGCCAGCACTGCGAGCAGATTTGATCCATCAGAACAATTTCACGTTTCGTCTGGCTGAACGCCTGTTCAGACTTCTCCTGAGCCTTTTCCATCAAACTGCCGCCTTTATATTTCACTCTCGGAATGTGCCCAGATGGGTGAAAGGAAAGATCCATGTTCGCATTGAGCAAAGTCATAACGTCCGGTCTGGCGGTTGCAACAGTGACAAGCGCGCTGGCGGTCACGGCGCCTGCGGCGGAAGCCCGGGACGATTTCGCGGCTGGCCTTGCCGGTGGCCTCGTCGGCGGCCTGATTGGCGGCGCCATTGCCTCGCAGCCTCGCGGTCCGGTTTACGAAGGCCCAGTTTACATCGATCCGCCGTCGCCGCCGCCGCGCCGCGTTTACTACGAGCGCACATATTATCGCCCGGCGCCTGCACCACGCTGCCATTATGAATGGCGCGAGAATGATTGGGGCGAGGCATTCCGGGTGCGGGTGTGCCCTTACTAATTCCAAGTACCAATCCTGAGCCTGCTGGCTGTGCCGCTTGGCCTTGGAACGGATGATAATTGCGTGAGCCCGTGCCAATATGGCCGCGGGCTCTTGACTTTTTGTGTGCAAAGCAGCACATGCAGCCCAGCTTTCACCTTCCGGCCGCCGCGTGAGCTGGCCCTGCGACGAAAATGGCTCGCGAAGAAGGCAAGCGCCACGAGTATTGGCCTTATTTGGCCAGCGCTGGAAAGCAGTTTCCACACACAAGTTCCCAATTCACGCGGGGTTCTTGACGCCAGATGAAACCGGTTCGGCATGGTGCCTGACCGGGCATCCTCGTTTGGCGCCCCGAAAGGTATTCGACTTGACGAATTTCCATGAGCTTGGTCTTTCCAAGCAGATCGTAGCCACTCTCTCCCAGCTGGGCTACGAAACGGCGACCCCAATCCAGGAGCAGGCGATCCCGCTTCTTCTCCAGGGCCGCGACATGATTGGCCTTGCCCAGACAGGCACAGGCAAGACGGCAGCATTTGGTCTGCCGCTCATCGAGATGCTTTTGAAGGACGCAAAGCGCCCCGACAACCGTACCACCCGCACGCTCATCCTGGCCCCGACCCGCGAACTCGTGAACCAGATCGCTGCAAATCTCAAAGCCTATGTTCGCGGCACGCCGCTCAAGATCAACTCCGTCGTTGGCGGCGCTTCGATCAACAAGCAGCAGCAGATGCTGGAAAAGGGCACCGATATCCTGGTTGCCACGCCTGGCCGTCTGCTCGACCTCGTCAGCCGCCGAGCCATTGGTTTGACGACCGTGCGTTATCTCGTGCTTGACGAAGCGGACCAGATGCTGGACCTCGGCTTCATCCACGATCTGCGCAAGATTTCCAAGATGGTGCCGAACAAGCGCCAGACGCTGCTGTTCTCGGCCACTATGCCGAAGGCGATTGCCGATCTGGCAGGTGACTACCTCAAGGATCCGGTCAAGGTCGAGGTTACCCCTCCGGGCAAGGCTGCCGACAAGGTCGAGCAGTATGTCCACTTCGTGGCCGGCAAGAACGACAAGACCGTGCTTCTGAAGAACGCCCTTCTGGCGAATCCGGATGGCCGTTCCATGGTGTTCCTGCGCACCAAGCATGGCGCAGAAAAGCTTTCCAAGCACCTCGCAGATCAACAGTTTGCCGTTGCCTCGATCCATGGCAACAAGAGCCAGGGCCAGCGCGAACGGGCATTGAAGGCCTTCCGCGATGGTGAGATCAAGGTGCTCGTAGCGACCGACGTGGCAGCCCGCGGCATCGACATTCCCGGCGTTACGCACGTCTTCAACTATGACCTGCCGGAAGTGCCGGATGCCTATGTTCACCGCATTGGCCGCACCGCTCGTGCAGGCCGCGATGGCATCGCGATTGCGTTCTGCGCACCGGATGAAACGCGTCTGTTGCGCGATATCGAGCGACTGATGAACATCGAAATCACCGTCTCATCGGGCCAGCGTCCAGCTGAAATGCGCAGCCCCGCGCGCCCGAGCAAGGCTCGCAATGGTGGGGGTCGTGATGGTGGCAATCGCGAAGGTGGCAATCGTGAAGATGGCAATCGTGAAGGTGGCCAGCGTTCTGCAAACCGCAACCGCGGCGAAGCTCGTCCGGCACGCCGGCCCATCTTCGCTGATGGTGAGGCAGCACTGGAGCGCGGCGAAGGCCGTGGAAACAGCCGCCCTGCCCGCCAGCGTAACGAAGACTTCCGCGGCCAGCGTCGTGGTGAAGAAGCGCCGCGTTTAGAAGCAGACAATGATCTGGCCGCCACGACGGACTTCGGACAGGGCCGCAAGAAGCAGTTCGGCGGTCCGCAGGGCGAAGGTCGGCCTCATCGCGCCGATGGCCGTCCGCAGGGCCATGGCAAGCGTGACCACGCAAGCCACGGCGCACACGAGCCGGGTGCAAAGCGCCCGCATCGTGGTGGACAGGGACGCCCCGGCCAGGCCAAGACCGGCGGCAACGGTGGTCCTGTCAAGTTTGGTGGCGAAGGGCAGCAAAAGCGCCGCGATCGCGCCTGATCGATCACACATATCCTGATTTGAGGAACCCGCTCTCGGCAACGAGGGCGGGTTTTGCCGTCTCAGGCGTCCGGATTGCGATTAACCAGATAGACGCCCGCCACCACGATCACTGTTCCAATCACCATCGGCACGGTTAGCGCCTCGCCAAACAGCACTGCGGCTTCAATGGCAACCAGCGGCGGCATCATGTAGATCAAGGATGCCGCGCGTGAGACCTGTCCGCGACGGATCAGGTAGAGAAGCAGGCCAACAGCGCCCATGGAGATGCCGAGCACCGACCAGGCCATGGCGCCGATGGCGGGCAGCGTCCAGTCAAAGCGGCCGGTTTCCAGAGCATAGGCAAGCGGCGCGGTAATCGCAAAGGCACCGAGATATTGCAGCGTCGCAATGCTGCGCAGATCCCCCTCACCGAGGAATCGCTTCTGGTAGAGCGTGCCGAGCGTGACAGACAGCATGGCAACGAGATTGACCAGCACTGGCACCGCAAGTCCTGTCAGGCCGTGCTGCAGAACCCCGGCAAACTGAGGCGACACAGCGATTGCTATGCCTGCGAAACCGAGCGCCAGACCGGCAATCTGCGTGCGGCTGATCCTCTCTCTCAGGAGCAGGAAGGCACAAGCCGCCGTCAGCAGTGGCTGAAGCCCGGCAATGACGCCCGAAAGACCAGCCGGAACGCCCTGCCCGATCGCCCACCAGAGCCCTGACAGATACAGGCCATGCAACAGAATGCCGGACAGAAACGCATGCAGGCCCTGCTTCAGCGTGCGTGGCCATTGTGCTTTCGAGACCATAACGAAACCGGCAAAGACAACCGCTGCGAGCGCGTGCCGAGCGCTGAGAAAGGTCAGAGGGTCAGCATGAACGGCAGCAATCTTGGCAACGATCCACCCTGTTGACCAGAGAACGACAAAGATGGCGGGGGCCAGACGGTCAAGCATCACTTTAGCCTTGAATTGAATGCTGATAGATTGTGCAGATGCTGCTCAAACCTCATGCAGGAACAAGGCAAAGCAGAAGTGTTGAACAATTACGGAAATGGGAAAGATAGCAAATGCAGTGCTTTTGCCTGAGGGTTAGGCCATCGACGCGCCCATTCTTCGAGCATTCTGGCGCGACTTTGCGCTTTGTCTCAAGCCATCGCACAGCATTGCCTAATAAATTTGTTTTTCGATGACGCATGGTTCTTGCAATGCTGTTTGCGTTGTACTCTTATGGTCCAAAATCGGGGAACGCACCATTGGCATTTGATGAAATGTTGACTGCGGAAGACCTTCCGCGCCCACCATACAAGACTTACCAGGAGTGGTATTCCGCACAGGATCCTGCGCATCTGATCCAGAAATCGCAGGACGCGGAATCAATCTTCCGAAGGACCGGCATCACATTCGCAGTCTACGGGCATGCCGATTCTTCGGAAAAACTCATCCCCTTCGATATCATTCCCCGCATCATCTCAGCGCGCGAATGGCGCAAGCTGGCCCAGGGCATCGAGCAGCGGGTTCTGGCGCTGAACGCCTTTCTGGACGACATCTACCACAAACAGGAGATCATCCGCGCAGGGCGAATCCCGCGCGAGCTGATTGAGAAGAACGAAGCCTTCCTTCCGGAAATGATCGGCTTCAAGCCACCGGGCGGGGTCTACACCCACATCGTCGGCACCGATATCGTGCGCACCGGCGAAGACCAGTTCTATGTGCTGGAAGACAATGCCCGCACGCCATCCGGCGTCTCCTACATGCTGGAGAACCGGGAAACCATGATGCAGATGTTCCCGGAACTCTTCGCCATGAACAAGGTGCAGCGGGTGGAGGACTACCCCTATCTGCTGCGGCAATCGCTGGCATCGCTCGCCCCTCCCGGCTGCAAGGGCAAGCCGCGCGTGGCGGTTCTGACGCCCGGCATCTACAATTCCGCTTACTACGAACACTCCTTCCTGGCCGATACCATGGGTGTCGAACTGGTCGAAGGATCGGATCTGCGCGTCATAGATGGCAAGGTGAAGATGCGCACCACGCGCGGCTATGAAGCCATCGATGTGCTTTACCGGCGCGTGGACGATGACTTTCTCGATCCGCTGACGTTCCGGCCGGATTCAGCGCTCGGTATTCCCGGCATCATGGATGTCTACCGCTCCGGCAACATCACCATTGCCAATGCGCCGGGAACCGGCATTTCGGACGACAAGGCGATCTACTCCTACATGCCGGAAATCGTCGAGTTCTATACCGGCCGCAAACCGCTGCTGGAAAACGTGCCCACCTGGCGCTGTTCGGAGCCCGACAGCCTGAAATACGTTCTGGAGCATCTGGAAGAACTGGTCGTGAAGGAGGTTCACGGCTCCGGCGGCTATGGCATGCTGGTCGGGCCGACAGCATCGAAGAAGGAGCGAAGCGATTTCGCCGAAAAGCTGAGCGCCCGCCCCTCCAACTACATTGCCCAGCCAACGCTTTCGCTGTCCACAGTGCCGATCCTCGTCAACAAGGGCATTGCGCCCCGCCACGTGGATCTGCGCCCTTACGTTCTGGTATCCGACAAGGAGGTCAAGATCATTCCGGGCGGGCTGACCCGCGTCGCCCTGAAAAAGGGATCCCTGGTGGTCAATTCCAGCCAGGGCGGCGGCACCAAAGATACGTGGGTTCTAGAGGACTGAGCGAATATGCTGGGAAGAACTGCGAACGGCCTCTACTGGATGTTCCGATATATCGAGCGCGCCGAAAACATCGCGCGCCTTGTCGATGCGGGTCTGCGCGTCTCGCTGACGCGGACAGGCTCAACGGATGAGGATTGGGATGGCGTGCTGCAAAGCGCAGGCGTGCGCGACGAATATGTGGACCTGCACGGCAAGGTGACCACAGCGAACGCGATCGACTATCTGTTGCGTGAAAAAACGAACCCTTCCAGCGTCATGTCCTGCATCGATTCCGGTCGCAACAATGCGCGCATGGTACGCACCGCGCTGACCCGTGAAACCTGGGAAGCGACCAACGAATGCTGGATCGAACTCAAGCAGCTCTTGGAAAAGCGGGTGAAGCCTGCGGATCTGCCGGCTGTGATCGATACGATCAAGCGGCGTGCGGGTCTGATCCGCGGTGCCTTCCACGGCTCCATGCTGCGCAACGATCTTTATAACTTCTCACGCATCGGCACCTTCATCGAGCGTGCGGACAATACCAGCCGTATTCTGGACGTGAAGTATTACGTGCTGCTGCCAGCCGTGAGTCAGGTGGGCTCATCGCTCGACAATTTCCAGTGGGAATCCATCCTGCGGTCGGTTTCGGCGCACAGGTCCTACGGCTGGGTCTATGATGCGGAGTATCGCCCTTCCAACATCGCCGACTTCCTCATTCTCAATCGCCGCATGCCAAGGTCGCTCGCCTATTGCTACGAGAAGATCGTCAGCAATCTGCGCTATCTGGCGGAGGATTACGGCGAGCGTCACACAGCGCATGATACTGCGGATAGCATCCGCACCATGCTGAAACGGGGCGAGATCGGCGATGTGATGGATCAGGGTCTGCACGAATTCCTTGAGGATTTCATCAGCCGCAACAATCAGCTCAGCGTCGAAATTTCGGAAGGCTACCGCTTCTACCGTTGAGCGGGGCATGGGCACACCGGGGGACGGATTGGCCATATGCGTTTAAAGATTTCTCATACGACCGAATATCTCTATGAAGAGCCGGTTGCCTATGCACTCCAGCGTCTTCGACTACACCCGCAGTCGAGCCATATACAAACGGTGCTCCACTGGTCACTGAGTGTCGAGGGCGCCAAGGTCGAGGCTGGATATAACGACCAGTTCGGCAACCGGGTGGATCTTGTCTCGATCGAAGGTGGGGAACACACCATTCGCATCATCGCCACAGGTGAAGTGGAGACGATCGACCGTGCAGGCGTGCTCGGTCCCCACCACGGGTTTGTGCCGCTGTGGCTCTACCTGCGGGAGACGGAACGCACTAAGCCGGGCAAGCTCGTCAAAGAACTGGCCCGTGGCGTGACCGGCGATAGCGAGCTTGCGCAGATGCACGCCTTGATGGAAATGATCCACGCGAGCGTGGAATACAAACCCGGCTCTACCTCTTCTGAAACTACCGCCGAAGAGGCTCTCGAAGCAAAGGCTGGCGTCTGTCAGGACCATGCCCATATCTTTGTTTCGGCGGCGCGTCATTTGAAACTTCCGGCGCGTTATGTGTCCGGCTACCTGATGATGGAAGACCGGATTGAGCAGGCGGCAACGCATGCCTGGGCAGAGGTTCATATTCCGGGCCTTGGATGGGTTGGCTTTGATGCGGCCAACAAGATATGTCCCGATGAGCGCTATGTCCGCATTGCCTCCGGCCTCTGCTATAGCGATGCAGCTCCGGTTTCAGGCATGCGCATTGGTTCCGCAGGCGAAAACCTGACGGTGACGCTGAGGGTCGAAGGTCCGGGCCAGAGCCAGTCGCAAAGTCAGTCAAGCGACCTGGCCGGCGTGCAATCCCAAAGCCAAAATCAGGCTTGAACAAAGCCGCCGACGCAAAGGGGTGCGGCGCACAAGCTCCGCACCAACTGGCTGCTGCACAATGTCTCTCTGAAAGGGGAGCCGATGCTGTTCGGAAAATCTGTCTTCCAGTCCATTCTGACACGGCTTGACGACGAAGATGCGCAAGAGGCCGCTGCCCAGCCGCAGGCCAGTTTTCGTGTGTCTGGCCTGCCAATGGGGTTCGTCACGGAAACTTGGGAGAGGCCTGAGCCCGCGCCGACAGAGAACCTACATCGGCTTTATGGCCTTGATGAAGAACAGACGCCCTCCAAGGCTGAGAAGCCCCCTGCGCCTGAGCCTATCATGCCGCCGCATCTTGCGCGTTTGACGGACACGGAAATCGCCGAGGATCTTGCCCTCAAACCTCAGGATACGCCGGAAAAACTGATGGCGCGACGACGTGCTTTCGCCAAGCTCAATCATCCAGATCGCGTGCATCCCGATTTCCGCGCGCAGGCGACACGCCGGATGACAGTCGCGAACATGTTGATCGATCAGGCACTTCGCCTGCATCCGCATCGCTGACGGATGAACATTCTCAGTGACACACCACTTTTTTGCAGTCCGGGCGATTGATGCAGCCTCTGACCTTTGTTATGAACCTCGCACCGGCACAGTTGCCTTCAACAGGCGATTCTGAAAAGCACCCGTAGCTCAGCTGGATAGAGTGTTGGATTCCGATTCCAAAGGTCACAGGTTCGAATCCTGTCGGGTGCGCCATTATAAAAATTGCCAATCTCCTCCTCGAAGCATAATGTCGTAGCATACAGTCTGTTGCTTTTAGATTTGGTTCTGCTGAGGTTATTTTTATGTCTATATCTCACATTGCAGAAGATGTATCTCAGCTATTAACCTCAGCAACTGAATACGAAAAATTAGGCCTTGGTATCGCGATATCACTTTTGATTGCGCTGGCAAATGCTTGGCTCTCAAGTATTTTTCGAGCCAGGACATACTCTAGGATAGGGAAACGCAAGGCAACTGCAGATTTACATCAAGAATTTAATAGCGAATTGATGACGAAACATCGCCACAATGCTGATTTGATTCTCAAGAATTACTGCGATACGGCAATAGAGAACTTAGAAGATGTGATCCAGGAGCGCGAAAAAATTCCTGAAGAAACAGCATGGGAAAAGGCGATTCCCGTTTTTGTTCTAATGCGCTTCTATCAGAGAATTTCTGCTCTCCAGCAAGATGGCGCCCTCCGAAGTGAAGTTCTATTCGATCTGTTTGGCGAGACATTTGCTTGGTGGTTCGTTCTATACTTCGATAAGGGCTGCAAAGATTGGAGCTCCGCTCATCGCGACTTGGCTTGGCTGAACGAATGGATGACAAGACATGCCAGTTCACGCGAGCCATTATGGAAGTTTTGGAAGTGGAGAAGGTTACTCAACCGCAGATCGGACAGCGATAGAAGGATCCAGGAGCTGGAGAGGTGGCGTATCAAAGCATCAGAAGAGAGGATACGAAGGCTGGAGCGAATTAAATGTCAAAGAAGCTGTCAGCCCCAGAACCAGGAGGGGGAGCGCGGCAAAAATGACGGGTAGCGACTTTAGAAATTCAACGGCCGACCATCCCGAAAGCGAGAATACTGATCAGACCACACAGGCCAAGCAGTGAAAGTGAAACACTTATGCCGGTGTTCTCCATCAGAAAAGCAAGAGCGAACGGGGCCAGGGCAGATGCAATGAGACGCGCAGATGTAACGCGTCCCTGCAGGGCACCATAACCGGCGCTTCCGAATAGATAGAGCGGCAGCGTGCCCGAGGTAATACTGAAAAGCCCGTTGCCGAAGCCGAAAAGGCAGGCGAAGGCAATGGCATGTACCACCGAGGGGGCGCCCAGAAGCAGGACCAGCGGCGACACGGCCATCAGCAGTGCCGAGAGTAGAGCCAGCGTCAGCGGTGTGAGATCCTTGCCCAGAAGCATGTTGATAAGACGGCTCGCCACCTGCGAGGGTCCAAACAGGCTGCCGGCAAGAACGGCGATACCGCCCAGCCCCAGCGCCGTGAGCAATGGCACCATATGAACCAGCACAGCCGAGCTTAAAAGCGCCTGCATCGAGAGGGCGAAAGCCATCAGCAGAAATCCCTGCCGACGCTTGTCGGGTGAAAGAAGTCCCGGCACCTGGTTCGATGAGGCCGCTGACGTTGCCTGCAAGCTGCGCGTTCGACGCAGTCGGCGCGCGAGCCAAAGATGCGCCGGCAGGCACACCAGCAGATTCAAGGCCGCGTAAAGCTGATAAACCTCCTGCCAGCTCATCCAGCGACCGAGCGCTGAGGTGAGTGGCCAAAAGAGAGTGGACGCAAACCCGGCGATCAATGTGAGATAGGTAATGCTGCGCGTGGCGGCGGCGGGCTGCAATTGCACCAGCAAGGCAAAGGCTGCTCCGTACTGCACGAGATTGGCAGCCACTTCGAGCATAAGCAGACAGATCGCGAAGGACCCCAGGCCGGAAGACAGTGAGCAGATCATCAGGGCAAGACTGGCAACGACACTGCCAAAACACATAACCTTGCCCGCACCGAAGAGATCGAAAGCCTTGCCGATCCATGGCGCAACCAATCCGCCCGCCAGCAAGGCACAGGATAGAAGACCGAAGATCCACTCGGTGGAATGACCGAAATCACGCGCAATAGCTGGCGCCAGAATGCTGAAAGAATAGTAGAGCGTTCCGTAACCGATGATCTGGGTGATGCCGAGTAGAACCACGGCAGCAACCGGCAAGCGGACGTCAGACAATCCTTTTGCCTTCAGCATCCAGCACCGGTTCACCATCCTCCTTGCGGAACTCGCCTTGAGGCGCCGCAGGCAGGAGGTCCAGCACCAGTTCCGAGGGGCGGCAAAGCCGTGTGCCAAGAGGTGTCACGACGAAGGGCCTGTTGATGAGAATGGGGGTATCGACTATGGCTGTCAGCAATGCATCATCGCTCAGGCCAGGATCATCGAGCCCCAGATCCAGATAGGGCGTGCCCTTCTCACGAATGGCATCGCGGACGGAAAGTCCCGCTGCCGATATCATCTGCCGCAATCCGTCTACCGAAGGAGGGGTATCGAGATAAGCTAGATCGTCGGTTCGATGCCATGATGCCGGATGAGCGCAAGCGTATTGCGAGACGTCCCACAGGCGGGATTATGGTAGATGGTGACATCCATGGTGGGTCTGGGCTCTATGCTGTTCGGCGGGACGCGGCAAACGTTGCTCATTCTTGAGCAGGACTCAAGCCCTCACAGAGAAGGTTTGATCGAGCGGCCACTACGATGACCAGGCGGCCTCGCCAATCCGCCCAGAGCATTCCTTGTGCATGCAATCAGTTTGACATAATCACCCGGTAGTCAGGCGCCGGATGGGAGTTACCGGCAGCCATGAAGATCGATTTCGGCGTTAAATCCTCAGGGGAAGCGGGAGATGCCGGTGCGTTTCCCATGCCCTCCAGCTCGTCGCCTGCGAGAGCCGAGGAAATAGCTGTCGAGTGGCGTCGGCATGTCCTCAACCTCATCATCATCGGCCTTGTCAGCCTCTTCCTGTTCGCACCCGGCATCAACCTGATGCCACTGACGGATCGCGATGAGGCGCTCTATGTTCAGGCCAGTCGGCAAATGCTGGAAACAGGCGACTGGGTCGATATCCGCTTCCAGCAGGAGCCCCGCTACAAAAAGCCGGTCGGCATCTATTGGCTCCAAGGCCTGTCAACGCAGATATTTGGCGAAGGGGCTGCCAGCCCTTTGTGGATCTATCGCCTGCCCTCCCTCTTAGGCGCCTTTCTCACGGCCTTTTTCACCTATGCCATTGCAACACGAATGGGTGGACCGAAGGCAGGCCTCATTGCTGGCCTTCTGGCCGCAAGCACGGTCGAACTCTCCTTCGAAGCACGCATCGGCAAGACAGATGCCATGCTCTGCGCCACGATTGTCGCGTCGCAATTCGGGCTCGCCTACGCCTATCTCGACCCGCAGCGCAGGCAGGTTCTGTGGCGCAACGGGCTGTTCTGGATAGCGCTTGGCTTGGGCACACTGATAAAAGGTCCGGTTGCGCCCATGATTGCGGGGCTCACCATCCTCGGGTTAACGGCGGCCGAGCGAAACCTGTCGCTGATCCGTGCACTCTCGCCCGTACGCGGCCTCCTGGTCTATCTGCTGGTGGTCCTTCCCTGGCTCGCCGCAATTGGCTGGATTTCCAAAGGTGCTTTTTTTGCACAGTCCATCGGTCACGACATGCTGGGCAAGGTCGCGACAGGACAGGAAGGTCATGGCGCGCCACCCGGAACCTATCTCCTCGTTGGCCTCGGCACCTTCTGGCCCCTCTCCATCTTTGCCTCGCTTGCCATTCTCTGGGGCTGGACACAGCGAACAAGACCTGAAGTGCGCTTCCTTTTCTTCTGGGCGGTTCCCGCCTGGTTGATCTTCGAATTAATCGCAACAAAACTGCCGAACTATATCCTGCCCATGATGCCCGCCCTGGCCGTATTGACCGGCCTTGCCCTGACAGACAAAGGCCTGCGGACAGAAAGCCGCTGGTTCCGGTTCACCTATGTTGGCATCGCCGCGCTCGGTCTCTTGCTTGCAATCGCCCTGAACGCGGTTTTCTATGTCTCGGAACACAGGATATCCTGGCTCGGGATCGCGCTCGGCTGCGCACTTGCCCTGGTGGCCGTTGCGGCCTGGCGTCTCATGGTGGCAAGCAGGATGCGGGAGGGGATCGCCGCCTCCATTGCTTCTGCCGGTCTGGCTTACATTTTGGCATTCGCCATAATCCTGCCAGGTGCCGAACGCCTTTGGCTGACGGATCGCATCGCCGATGCAGCAAAAAAGATGGTCACCTGCCCGGCGCCCACCATTCTCAGCGTCGGTTACGAGGAGCCCAGCCTCGTCTTTCGTCTGGGTACAGGCATGCAACGCCTGGCTGCCGATGATGCAGCAGCAGCATTTCACCGAGCCTCCTGTGCTTTTGCAGCGGTTACCGTCGATAACAGCGCAAATTTCCAGAAGAGCCTGCTTGCACTCGGAGAGGTAACAAGCCCGCTCCAGATCGTCGAAGGGCGAAATTTGAACGGCCTCAACCCTCGCCAAATGCAGATCTTTCTGAAGCCTTGAGGCTAACAGACGCCAAGGCGAACCTTAATAGAAATAAAATTGAAGACTGTGTTCAATAGAACTCGTTTGAAACACGAGCAGTTCTGGCTCACCAAATTCATGAGAATTTTTAGGCTTAGATGTTGCCGTCTGCAAGTGAGGACGGTCAGCAACCAAAGTTCGCAAGAATAAATACTATAATCCAATTCACCCACGGGTCGAGCGGCAGAGGATATAATGAATATATCTCGCACAATCTTCAAGGAAAGCTCCCAGCTGCGCTGCCAGCGTCATTGGCCGGAAGTAGAGAGGTTCGATGCCCGTATTGCACGAACGAGCTTCGCCACCCATGCCCATGAGGGGTTTGTGATTGGGATTGTCCTCACCGGTGTACAGTCATTCATCCATCAGGGGATCGATCATGTTGTCCCGGCCGGTTCGATCACCTTCCTTAATCCGGGTGAACTGAGCTCGGCGGAAGCCTTGAAGGGGCACAGCGTCCAGTATCAGACCCTCCATGTGCCTGCCGAGGCTATGGAAAGCATAGCACCTCCAGGTTTTCGGTTCCCGATGCCCGTGCTCTACAATCATTCGATTGCACGACGCCTTACGGAACAGCTGGCAATACTGGATGCAACACGGGAGAAGGCTGTCTGGCATGCACGCCTGACGGAATTTCTCCATCAATGCACAGCGCTCTTCCTCTCCCGCGAAGTTCCTGATCCTGAAATCGAGGATGCACGTATCACCACGATCCGCAGCTACATTGAAGACAATCTGGTCTCCTCCCTGGAACTGGAAACCCTCTCGCAGCAACTCGACCTCAGCAAGTTCCACTTTCTGCGCCTGTTCCGCGCACATGTCGGGGTCACGCCGCATGTTTACATACAGGCGCGCCGGACGGCCCGCGCCAAGATGCTGCTGCGGCAACATCCTCCGGCCCAGGTCGCAGCGCTTTGTGGTTTCGTAGACCAGAGCCATCTCACGCGCTGGATAAGATCCTGCTATGGCACGACCCCCAGCGTCTATCACAAGCAGTTTCGCGGTCTGAGCAAGCTCGCCTGATTCCTGATCCGCTGTCAGCCCCAGGCCGTAATCACCATTGTGTGACGGTATGACGAGCAACAAGCGAGACCTGCGTGGCCAAGCAGATCAAGAAACAAAACCTGCCTTCCAAAATCTGCATCACCTGCGGGCGTCCCTTTTCCTGGCGCAAAAAATGGGAGCGAGACTGGGAGAATGTCAAATATTGTTCTGACCGCTGCCGAACCTCGAAAGGAAGCGCGTCATGACAAGGCCTCGTATCGCTATCATCGGCGCAGGACTGGCGGGCGTTACGTTGGCACGGCGACTCGATGAGCATGCTGACGTTCTGGTCTTGGAGAAAAGCCGCGGCACCAGCGGGCGCATGGCCACCCGCCACAAGGACGGCGTGAGTTTCGATCACGGAGCGCAATACTTTACCATTCGGGATGCCGCTTTTCATGCACTTCTCGAACCGGCCCTTGATGAGGGTATCATCGAGACCTGGAGCAGGCCGGTTCACCACCTGACCGCAACGGGCGTGTTGGAGGAACGCGAAGACCGCTCACCGCGCATCGTGGCAGTGCCCGGCATGTCGAGGCTGGCGAAGTGGCTGGCGAAACCGTTGAAAGTTCAATTCGAAACGCGGGCGATCGCACTTGAAGGCAAGGTCGGCGACTGGAAGCTCGATTGCGATCACGGCAGCGTCGAGGGCAGGTTTGATTGGGTGGTTTCGACCGCCCCTGCCCCGCAAACCGCCTGCCTGCTGCCGCTTCATCCTGCCAATCAGGAGGCACTTGAAGGTGTCCGCATGAACGGCTGTTTTACCCTGATGCTCCAGCTGAAACCGGACATCGATCTCCCGTTTGCGGCGGCCCAGATTTCTCATCCGATCCTTGGCTGGATCGCCCACAACAATACCAAACCGGGCCGTGAGGCGGGCAATCATCTCGTCGTGCATGCCAACAATCGTTGGTCTGATACCAATCTGGAGGAGCCGCCGGAACAGGTGCAAGCGCGGATGATTGCCGCATTGGAAGCATTGTTACCTGCGGTCAGGAACGCTCTTATCGCCCCTCCTGTCCTCCACCGCTGGCGTTACGCCAATGTAGAAACGCCGCTGGGGGAACCGTTCCTGCTGGATATGGACCGCCATCTTGCGGCCTGCGGGGACTGGTGCCTCGGCAACCGCGTCGAAGCGGCATTTCTCAGCGCCAACGCTCTGGCAGACGCACTCCTCTTGCAAATGGAAACCGCCTGATGTCGACGAAGCGCCTTACTCAAAGCCTGACCTTTAGCGGCGCCCTACCCTTCTACCTCCTGCTGATCCCCGGCTTCATCGCGCCGGATATTCGTTTCCACGCGTTCTTGACCTATGGCGCAGTCATCGCTTCCTTCATGGCTGGCACGCTCTGGGGTTTGACGCAACGCGACCGTGATCCGCCAGTACTTCCGATTGTGGCGAGCAATCTTCTCGCGCTGGCCACCTGGGCGTCTTTGCTTGTCCCGTCGCAGCTTGTCGCGACAGGTCTTCAGCTCATCATCTTCCTGGCCTTGCTGGAGGTGGACCGCCGGATTGATGCGGAGGGGCGCGAGGCACCCTGGTACTTCACCATGCGCGTTCGCATTACCACGGCGGTCGCAATCGCCTATGTCATTCAAATTGCGATATTGGTGACCTGAAGCATCACCACTCGATCCGTGATCCGTCATAGGCAAAGAACTGGCCAGATTGCTGCGGAGCGAGACCGTTCAGCACCGTCAACAGGTTCGTGGCAGCAACCGCAGGCTCGGTGCGCTCATGTCCGCCGGAATATTTCTCTGAAAGCGATGTCGCCACCGTACCCGGATGCAGGGGCACGATTACCGCTTCCGGATTGGTGCGCGCCAGTTCAATCGAGGCGGTGCGAAGGATCTGATTGAGCGCCGCCTTGGAAGCGCGATAGGAAATCCAGCCACCAAGATTGTTATCGCCAATGGAGCCGACGCGGGCAGAGAGGAAGCCCATCAGCCCGCGCTCCTTTTTCGGCAGAAGCGGCGCGAAGTATTTCGTCACGAGAGCCGTACCGACGGCATTGAGCGCAAACTGGCGCATCATCGCTTCTGCCGAAATCTGCCGCAGCGATTTCTCCGGGCCTACACCATCGACAGTCAGACCGCCGGTCGCACAGAAGATCAGATGAAACGGCCCTTCCAGCTGTGCAACTGCCGCCGCAACACTTTCCTCGTTCGTCACATCAAGACCGGTGCCGCTGCGCGAGAGCGCAACCACTTCGCCACAGCCAATGTCACCCTTCAGCACGGTGGAAAGCGCACTGCCAATGCCGCCACTCGCACCAATAACCAGCGCGCGGTAGCCTTGCGGAAGCGAAGTCATGGAAAACATGCGAAGGTCTCCTCAAACGTTCTATGCTGCTTTACGCAGAAAGGAGAGGACCGGTTTTCCAGCCATTACACCTTCTCGTTCGCTTCCAGCTTTTTGAGGAAGCCTTGCGCGCTTTTACGGTAGGTGCCACGCTGCTCATCGCTCATTCGCCGCCAGGTGGCATAGGGCTGCGCCAGCCGCCGATTGCCGGAAAGCTTCTCGCCATTGCGATCGAGAAAATCCCAGTAGAGGGCATTGAAGGGGCAAGCGCCCTCACCGACCTTCTTCTTCACATCGTAGCGGCAGTGCTGGCAATAGTCAGACATCTTGGAAATGTAATTGCCGCTGGCCGCATAGGGTTTCGAGCCCAGAATTCCGCCATCAGCAAATTGCGTCATGCCGATCACATTGGGTGCCTCCACCCATTCATAGGCATCGGCATAGACTTCCAGATACCATTCATGCACCTGAAACGGATCAATGCCCGCCAGCAGCGCAAAATTTCCGGTAATCATCAGCCGCTGGATGTGGTGCGCATAGGCGTGATCAATGGTCTCGCCAATCACGGTCGAAAGGCACTTCATATCCGTCTCGCCTGTCCAGAAGAAACCGGGCAGCGCGCGTTTCGCCTCCAGGAAATTAAGTTCCGTATAGCCCGGCATTTTAAGCCAGTAGACGCCGCGCACATATTCCCGCCAGCCGATGATCTGGCGAATGAAGCCTTCAACCGCATTCAGGGGCGCACGACCAGCGCGATACTCTTCCTCTGCCGCACGGCAGATGGCCAGCGGGTCCAGAAAACCTATATTGATGTAGAAGGAGATCAGCGAATGATTGAGGAAGGGATCGCCGACCAGCATGGCGTCCTGCGTCTCGCCAAATTGCGGCAGAAAACTCTTGAGAAAATCGGCAAGCATCTCTTCCGCCTGCGCGCGGGTGACCGCGAAGCCAAAACGATCCAGCCTGCCAATATGATCGCTGAACCGCTCCTCCACCAGCGTGATCACCTCCTGGGACAGCGCGTCCGGCTTGAAGCTCTTGTGCCTGGGGCGAAGGAGGTCAGGGCTGGCAGGCTTCCTGTTTTCGGCATCGTAATTCCAGCGTCCACCCGCCGGGTGGTCTCCCTCCATCAGAAGACCTGTCTTGCGCCGCATCTCCCGATAAAAGAACTCCATGGTGAGTTCCTTGCGGCCCGATGCCCAGTCGCGAAACTCCTTGTGCGAACAGAGGAAGCGGTCGTCGGCGCGGATATCGACATCCAGGCCCAGCAATTGCCGCCAGCCTTTCATATCCTCCAGCACGCGCCATTCGCCGGGCTCGGTGACAATCACGCTCAAAGGCGAAAGCTCGGCCACTGCGGCCCGTAACTCCTCACGGAAGGAACCCTTGTTGCCCTCGTCATCCAGGCGGCGATAGCGAACGGTGAAGCCTTTTTCGCGCAGCTCCTCGGCAAAATGGCGCATGGCGGAAAAGATGAAGGCGATCTTCAGCTTGTGATGGCGTACATAGGTTGCTTCCGCCATCACCTCGCACATCAGGATGACATCCTGCGCCGGATCGGCATCGTGAAGACTGGCGAGATTTGGCGACAACTGGTCGCCCAGAATGAAGATGAGATGTCTGATGGATGGCATGAACCGGACTTCGCAACGGGAAAACTGTCCTCGTTACGAAGCCCGATGGCAGACAGATTACCGCTCTCGCGTCACGCCTTCCGGCTCATCAGCGGAATAACCCGACCTGTCTCTTCCGGCGCATCGCTATAAGGCAAACGCGTCCGGCCAATGGGGAAGCGAACAATCTTGTCGGTTTCTTCCAGCTCATCCGGACGGCGTGTGAGAAGTTCATAAAGCTCCGGCACGAGACCATCGCCATTCTGCTGGGCAAGCTTGTGAAGGCCGATGAAGAAAGTGCCGTCGCGGCTGTCGTGATTCATGGCTTACGCGTTCCGTTCTTTCATGGTCTGCAATGCCCGCTCGAGGCTCGACTTCGAACCATTTCTCAAAGGAATGAAAGCCTTGCTGAACTTTTTGCAACCGGTCTTCACCCGCAGGCATGCATCGTGGCTGATACAGTCGATCGGGCAGAAAACGCAGTCTACCGAAGGCAGCAGCGTATCAATGCGCGAAACGGCTTCTCTCAAACCGCCATCGTGGTGGATGAGTTCCGCCCCATAGCTTTCGGCAATCTCGCGCAAATGCGCCACCTGGCAATCCCTGCCGCCGACATAGAGAAAGCTTTTCACGCCAGTGGCATCGTCGATCTTCTCGATCGTTTGCAACTGAGCGGTCTTGGCCAAAGCCTTGCCCTCTTGCTTGCCTGCCGGTTTGCGCTTGTCCTTCTTTGCCACGGCTCGTCTTCCCTCGTCTTTATATGCTTGCCCTTGGTGGACACTGCGAGGCGGACCATAGATAACATGACAAAAAGAGTAAAGATTAAACTTGATAAAAAGGATCATATTTCTGCACAGCTCTGTGAACAGCGCTGATAGCCGTGTGTCTTCAGTCGCGATGACGTGACGTGATACGGGCTTCGATGGCGGGCGCGCAGTCGCCGCGCAACCGCTTCAACATGCTAAGCGGCGTCCGAACCCGAACCAGCGCCTGCACGAAGGCCGGTGATTCCGGCTGCGCGAAGACGACCGCCATCTTGTTGTCCTTCAACTGCCGCTTGGCGCAGGTGATGAAAATTTCCTTCTCACCCAGGCAAAGGTAAAACTGCTCCGGCAGGAATTCCAGCAAGTGGCCGTGCAACAGCGCGCCTTCGGTGGAAAGCTTGGTGATGCGCACCTGCATGGTGGAAAAATTCTTCATGCCTTTGGACGAATAGATCGCCCGCACCAGAAGATTGGTTTCGCGATAGTTGAGATCGATGCGCCCAAGCGTTTGATAATGTTCGGCAAGATAGTGCCGCGATTTCTGTGTTCCCGTCATGCGCAGCACTCCATCAGCAATCACGTTAATGAAGCATTAGGCATAACCTCGGAGCAGCAAACGGACAATGCCGATCAAGGGTCAGGAACACGATGCTACAAGCCTCGCGCAAGTCTCTCTCCTCCCTTTCCCTCGCCAGACTTGCGTTCTGCCAATTCCTCAAAATTTGACCGATTGATAAATTTTTTGGCCGTGTTACGTTTTCTTCAGTTGCGTAACAAATTCCAAAAAAGAGGGAAGCAACATGCACAGACTGGGAAGCGGTATCGCGGGAGGCCGTCTGGCGCCCGCGGAGTACGAACAGAATTTTTCAGATCTTCATCCGCGCTTCGACAAGCACGAAGCACTGGTGGCATCCGACCGATGCTATTTTTGCCATGACGCGCCGTGCATGACGGCCTGTCCCACCGAAATCGATATTCCGCTGTTCATCCGGCAGATATCGACAGCAAACCCCTTGGGCGCTGCCCGCACCATCTTCTCCCAAAACATTCTGGGCGGCATGTGCGCTCGCGTCTGTCCCACCGAAACGCTGTGCGAACAGGCCTGCGTGCGTAACACCGCAGAGGATCGTCCGGTCGATATCGGCCGCCTGCAACGTTACGCCACCGATATTGCGATGGAACAGAACCGCCAGTTCTTCCACCGCGGCGCGGCCACCGGCAAGACGATTGCTATCATCGGCGCGGGTCCGGCGGGCCTCGCCTGCGCCCATCGTCTCGCCATGCACGGCCACACGGCGGTGATTTTCGACGCACGCGAAAAGGCGGGTGGCCTCAACGAATATGGTATCGCCACCTACAAGGCGACGGACGACTTCGCCCAGAAGGAAGTGGATTATCTGCTTGCCATCGGCGGCATCGAGATCCGCAACGGCCAGGCGCTGGGCCGCGATTTCTCCCTTCAGGATCTGACCGCGGATTACGACGCCGTGTTCCTCGGCATCGGCCTTGCGGGCGTCAACGGTCTTGGGCTGGAAGGCGAAGAGCTTTCGGGCGTAAACGATGCGGTGGATTTCATCGCTTTTCTGCGTCAGGCAGACAACAAGGCGGATGTGCCGATCGGCCGCCGCGTCGTGGTTCTCGGCGGCGGCATGACCGCTATTGATGCCGCCGTGCAGGCCAAGCTCCTGGGCGCGGAAGAGGTCACCATCTGCTATCGCCGCGGCAAGGAGCATATGAACGCTTCCGAATTCGAGCAGGATCTCGCCGCCTCCAAGGGCGTCACCATTCGCCACTGGCTCGCCCCAAAGCGCATCCTCGGCAAGGATGGCGCGGTTGCCGGCATCGAGCTGGAATATACCGCCCTGCGTGACGGCCATCTCGTCGGCACCGGCGAAACGGGTGTGATTGCCGCCGATCAGATCTTCAAGGCAATCGGCCAGTCCTTCAAGGCAAGCGGCCTCGGCGCGCTGGCCATGGAGAAAGGCCGCATCGTGGTGGATGATCACTGTCGCACCTCCATGGAACGGGTCTATGCCGGGGGCGATTGCGTCAACCGGGGTGAAGATCTCACCGTTTCCGCCGTGGCCCATGGGCGCGATGCCGCCGAAGCCATTCATTCCGCCTTTGCCGTTGCCGGGCAACCGGCTGTGGCTGTTGCTTGAACCCGGTGGAGGATTGAACAATGGCTGATCTGCGCAATAATTTCGTCGGCATCAAATCGCCGAACCCCTTCTGGCTAGCCTCTGCCCCGCCGACCGATAAGGCCTATAACGTCGAGCGCGCCTTCAAGGCGGGCTGGGGCGGCGTAGTCTGGAAGACGCTGGGCTCCGAAGGCCCGCCCGTCGTCAACGTCAACGGCCCGCGCTACGGCGCCATCTGGGGGGCCGATCGCCGCCTTCTGGGCCTCAACAATATCGAACTGATCACCGACCGTCCGTTACAAATCAACCTGCAGGAAATGAAGCAGGTGAAGATGAACTGGCCGGATCGGGCGCTCATCGCATCGATCATGGTGCCTTGCGTGGAGGAAGAGTGGAAGGCCATCCTGCCGCTGGTGGAGGAAACCGGTGCCGATGGCATCGAGCTCAACTTCGGCTGTCCGCACGGCATGAGTGAGCGCGGCATGGGGTCTGCCGTCGGTCAGGTGCCGGAATATATCGAAATGGTGGTGCGCTGGTGCAAGCAATATACCCGCATGCCCGTCATCACCAAGCTGACCCCGAACATCACCGATATCCGCAACCCGGCGCGTGCCGCAAAACGCGGCGGCACGGATGCCGTTTCGCTGATCAACACGATCAACTCCATCGTTTCGGTCGATCTCGATAACTTCGCGCCGGTGCCAACCGTTGGCGGCAAGGGCAGCCACGGGGGCTATTGCGGCCCGGCGGTGAAGCCCATCGCGCTCAACATGGTTTCAGAAATCGCCCGCGATCCGGAAACCTATGGCCTGCCGATCTCCGGCATTGGCGGCGTGACGACCTGGCGCGATGCGGCGGAGTTCCTCGTGCTGGGGGCTGGCAATGTGCAGGTCTGCACCGCCGCCATGACCTATGGCTTCAAGATCGTTCAGGAAATGATCTCCGGCCTCTCCGACTGGATGGATGAGAAGGGCCACCGCTCGCTGGACGACATCACCGGACGCGCCGTGCCCAACGTGACCGACTGGAAATACCTGAACCTCAATTATGTGGCGAAAGCCCATATCGATCAGGATGCCTGCATCAAATGCGGCCGCTGCCACATTGCCTGCGAGGATACATCGCACCAGGCAATCACCAGCATGGTCAATGGCGTGCGCCACTTCGAGGTGATGGAAGACGAATGCGTGGGCTGCAACCTCTGCGTCAACGTCTGCCCGGTCGAAAACTGCATCACCATGGTGGGTCTGGAACCGGGAACGCTGGACCAGCGCACCGGCAAGATGGTTGAACCCACCTACGCCAACTGGACCACGCATCCCAACAACCCGATGGCCCAGGTGGCCGCGGAGTAAGCGGGATTGGGGGAGAGATTGGGCGGGGCATGGTGGTGCCCCGTTTTATTTCTGGATTGTTGGCACAAGCGCGCCGACCGACTTGGCGCCAGAAGCGGTCATTGACAGTGAGACCTGCCACCTTATCCTCGTCAGCGGTTGCAAGGGGACGACTCCATGTCTGAGGTAACAGAACACACCATAGATCGGGGCGATGGCGCTCGTGTCCAGCTATTCCAGGCGCATGGGTCGGACCAACAGAGCGGAGCTATACTGTTCGTCCACGGCAATCAGGGAGGACTTCTTTTAGGTGGGAGGGAGGCGGTCGATGATGGATCGCTTGTCAGGTTCTCCTCTCGCCTCGGTGTAACAGCTGCCGCTGTATCGCAACCCGGCTTCGGTGCATCGGACGGTCCGGCGGACTTCTGTGGACCGGCTACCCAAAAAACAATTGTGGCGGCATTGAATTTCCTCAAGCGGCAGCCGCTAGTCGATCCAAAGCGTATCGTCCTTTATGGAAACAGCCGTGGGGCGGTCGCATCCGCCATGGTGGCAACTAAGGTGCACGATCTTAAAGCCATCATTCTGACTGGGGGCGTCTATGACTTGCGAGATGCATACAAAAACAGTTCGCGAGGCCTACAACAAGCCATCCAGAACGAAGCAGGTCTCTCAGACGAGGCATTTCTGGATCGGTCTGCATTCTATCATGCTCACAGCATCCGATCAGAAACCCTAATTCTTCACGGCAAATATGATGATCGTGCATCTATCGATCAGGCTGAGCGATTTTCCGAGGCTCTTGAACGTGCAGGTGTCACGGTAAGATTTCACGCGCTTGATGGCGGCCATCGCCTTCCTCGCGATCAGGTCACCCCCATTCTCCGCGAATTCCTTACGCGCGTGCTCGCTCCAGCGGCGACTGTTCAATGATCGTTAGTTCGCTTCGGGCCGAGAGGCGTCTGCCGCTCATCGCTCGATCACCCGCAAGTAAGCTTCGGCGGCGCGATCCTGCTCCCAGCTAGGGCAACTTCTTAGGCATAGTATTTAGCACCAAATGATGCTATTTTTGAGGCTTTACTGGAGTCAATATATGAGATCCACCATCAACCTCGATGATAAATTACTCGAAAAAGCCCGCGCGTTGACTGGAACTCAGGAAACAGCGGGGCTCGTGCGCCAAGCCTTGGAGACACTGGTGCGGGTAGAAGCGGGGAAGCGCCTCACAGCATTGGGTGGAACCATGCCGGATGCGGAAGCGGCACCACGCCGCAGAGCTAATTCAGCGCAATGATTTTGGTCGATACGTCTATCTGGATCGACCACTTTCGATCCACCGAAGATGAACTCAACCGGATTATCGAAGCGGATCAACTCCTTTGCCATCCCTTTGTAATCGGAGAACTTGCTCTTGGAAGCCTGCGGAATCGGGAGGGCGTTCTTGAGCTTTTAGAAACACAGCGGAAAGCCGTTGTTGCCACCCATGACGAAGTGATGCTGCTGATAACTCGCCACTCCATCTTCAGCATGGGGATTGGCTATACTGACGCCCATCTGCTTGCGAGCACATTGCTGGACAGAAGAACCTCGCTTTGGACACGAGACAAGCGATTGGCGGCTGCGGCGCAAAAAGCAGGCGCGACGCTTCATCTGCCGATGGCGTGAGATCGGTTCGGCATCCTCGACTACCTGATCCCCAACCCCCGCAGGAACAGTTCTTCCAGAAAACGGGCGGCATCCTCAAAGCGGCCCTCGCCTGATTTGTCTCCCAGCACCGCCTGCACCTGCACATCGAAATCCGCGTAGTGCTGCGTGGTGGACCAAATCGAGAAAATCAGGTGATAGGGATCGCATTTGGCAATCTTGCCAGCCTTGATCCAGGCGCGGATCACCTCCGCCTTTTCATCCACCAGTTCCTTCAGCGGTCCCTTCAATCCATCCTCGATATGCTGCGCGCCTTGAATGATCTCATTGGCGAAGAGGCGGCTTTCGCGCGGATAATCGCGAGACATTTCCAGCTTGCGGCGAATGTAGGAGCGGATCTCCGTTTCCGGATTGCCCTCCGAATCGAAGGCGCGCAACGGCTCCAGCCAGGTAAAGAGCATGCGGTCCAGCAGCGCCCGGTGGATGGCCTCCTTCGTACGGAAATAATACAGAAGGTTTGGCTTCGACATGCCCGCCGCTTCTGCGATCTGGTCAATCGTCGCGCCGCGAAAACCGTGTGCGGAGAAGATATCGAGGGCCGCCTCGAGGATTTTCTCCTCCTTCTCTTCCTGAATGCGCGTCCGCCGCTGCGTTTTGGCCGCCCGTGGAATCATTCTTCTACCTTGCCCCTCTCGCACCGCAGAACGCATGAGCATATGCACAAAATTTACCCCGCAAGAAGACTTGCCGGAAACTTGTTCATTTTTTCATCGACAGCGCGATTTTGCGCTTGAGTGCGGCGGTGGAAATTGTAAGCTTTTACCAATCGGTCAAATATCAATGACCCGCTCGGCAAAGGCAAGCCACTGGCTCGCTGAATGTCAAAAGAAGGTGGGCGATGACCATTAGGGAACAGCAGCCGCATCGCACGATCCAACGGCTGAAACAGATGAAGGAATGAACGTATGGTGGCGGCACCAGGCGAAAACCTGCGCGTGAACGGCGACAGGCTTTGGGACTCGTTGATGAATATGGCGAAGATTGGCCCCGGCATTGCGGGCGGCAACAACCGCCAGACGCTGACGGATGCCGATGGCGAAGGCCGTCATCTTTTCCAGCAATGGTGCGAGGCCGCAGGGCTGACCATGGGCGTGGACAAGATGGGCACCATGTTCGCCACCCGCCCCGGCACCGACCCGGATGCCCTGCCCGTCTATGTCGGCAGCCACCTCGATACACAGCCAACCGGCGGCAAATATGATGGCGTGCTGGGCGTTCTCGCAGGCCTCGAAGTCATCCGCACGATGAACGACCTTGGCATCAAGACCAAGCACCCGATCGTCGTCACCAACTGGGCCAATGAGGAAGGCGCGCGCTTCGCACCGGCCATGCTGGCTTCTGGCGTTTTTGCGGGCGTCCATTCTCTGGACTATGCCTATGGACGCAAAGACCCGGACGGCAAGACCTATGGCGATGAGCTGAAGCGCATCGGCTGGCTCGGCGAGGAAGAAGTGGGCGCGCGCAAGATGCACGCCTATTTCGAATATCACATCGAACAGGGCCCGATTCTCGAGGCCGAAAACAAGCAGATCGGCGTCGTCACGCACTGCCAGGGCCTGTGGTGGCTGGAATTTACGTTGACCGGCAAGGAAGCGCATACCGGCTCCACGCCCATGAACATGCGTGTGAATGCGGGCCTCGCCTTTGGCCGCATCATGGAAATGGTGCAGGAGGTTGCCATGTCTGAACAGCCGGGCGCAGTTGCCGGTGTTGGCCAGACCTTCTTCACGCCCAATTCCCGCAACGTGCTGCCGGGCAAGGTGGTCTTCACCGTCGACCTGCGCACGCCCTCACAGGAAAAGCTGGACCGCATGCGCGCCAAGATCGAGGCGGAAGCCGCCAAAATCTGTGAGGCGCTTGGCGTTGGCTGCTCGGTGGAAGCGGTCGGCCATTTCGATCCCGTCACCTTCGATCCGGTTCTGGTAGAGCGGGTTCGCAACGCGGCGGAAAAGCTGGGCTACAGCCACATGAACCTCATTTCCGGCGCAGGCCACGATGCCTGCTGGGCAGCCAAGGTGGCGCCGTCCACCATGGTCATGTGCCCCTGCGTCGGCGGCCTCAGCCACAATGAGGCGGAAGAGATTTCCAAGGAATGGGCCGCCGCAGGCTGCGATGTCCTGTTCCACGCGGTGGTGGAGACGGCGGAGATCGTCGCCTGAGCAACGAAGAATAGATCGAGGGAGCAGACCAATGAGCACAGTCATCAAGAATGGTACCATTGTCACGGCAGACCTGACTTACAAGGCTGACGTCAAGGTGGATGGGGGCAGGATTGTCGAGATCGGCCCTGATCTTTCCGGCGATACGGTTCTGGATGCGGACGGCTGTTATGTCATGCCGGGCGGCATCGATCCGCATGTCCACCTCGAAATGCCCTTCATGGGCACCTATTCCGCCGATGATTTCGAAAGCGGCACCCGCGCGGGTCTTTCGGGCGGCACCACCATGGTGGTGGATTTCTGTCTGCCTGCCCCGGATCAATCGCTCCTTGAAGCGCTTCAAATGTGGGACAACAAGACCTCCCGCGCCACAGCAGACTATTCCTTCCATATGGCAATCACCGGCTGGAACGAGCGCATCTTCAATGAGATGAAGATCATCGTTCAGGAGAAGGGCATCAACACCTTCAAGCACTTCATGGCTTACAAGGGTGCGCTTATGGTGAATGATGACGAGATGTTCGCTTCTTTCCAGCGTTGCGCGGAACTGGGTGCCCTGCCGCTGGTGCATGCGGAAAACGGCGATGTCGTTGCCTCCATGACTGCCAAGCTTCTGGCAGAAGGTAATGACGGGCCGGAAGGCCATGCCTATTCCAGACCACCGGAAGTGGAAGGCGAAGCGACAAACCGCGCCATCATGCTGGCCGATATGGCAGGCGTTCCGCTCTACGTAGTTCATACATCGTGCGAGCAGGCGCACGAAGCCATTCGCCGCGCCCGCCAGAAGGGCATGCGGGTCTATGGCGAGCCGCTGATCCAGCACCTGACGCTGGATGAGAGCGAATATTTCAACAAGGATTGGGACCATGCCGCCCGCCGCGTCATGTCGCCGCCCTTCCGCAACAAGCAGCATCAGGACAGCCTCTGGGCTGGCCTGCAATCCGGTTCGCTGTCCTGTGTGGCGACCGATCACTGCGCCTTTACGACGGAGCAGAAGCGCTTCGGCGTCGGCAATTTCGCCAAGATCCCGAACGGCACCGGCGGCCTGGAAGACCGCATGCCGATGCTGTGGACCTATGGCGTCATGACCGGTCGCCTGACCATGAACGAGTTCGTGGCTGTCACCTCCACCAACATTGCCAAGATCCTCAACATGTATCCGAAGAAGGGCGCAGTTCTGGTGGGCGCGGATGCCGATCTGGTGGTCTGGGATCCAAAACGCTCCAAGACGATTTCGGCAAAGAGCCAGCAATCCTCCATTGATTACAACGTCTTCGAGGGCAAGGAAGTCACCGGCCTGCCCCGCTTCACGCTGACCCGCGGTTACGTGGCAATAGAGGAAGATCAGGTAAAGACGCGCGAGGGTCACGGCCAGTTCGTCAAGCGCGAGCCCTTCACTGCCGTCAACAAGGCGCTTTCCACCTGGAAGGAACTGGTTGCGCCGCGCAAGGTGGAACGCACCGGCATTCCGGCAACGGGGGTTTGAGGCGGCCAATGTTGGTGCGGGCTGTGATTGATACCCCCCTCTGTCCTGCCGGACATCTCCCCCTCAAGGGGGGAGATCAGCAGAACGGTTTACCGCTCACTCAATCGATATCGCAAAGAGCTCGCCAAAAATCCGCCTATAACCGTGGGCGGACGATACGGTGCCGCGAGTCCATCTCCCCCCTTGAGGTGGGGTCCGAAGGACGGGGCGAGACGCGTGGCTCGACCAACAGCGGCAAGGCAGAGGGGGGTGCCCTCTACGTCTCTGGTAGCGAACGGATCTCAAATCTTCACCAGCCCATCCAGCTCCGGCAGCAGCACCACGCTTTCCTGTTCGTTGGGGTCCGTGCGGGCAATGATGGCTGTCGCCGGTTCATCGGAGGTATTGGCCGGAAAGTGCGGAACGCCTGCCGGGATATAAAACAGCTCGCCCGCGCTCACCACCACATGATGCTCCAGATTGTCGCCGTACCAGGTGTCCGCCTTGCCAGCCAGCATATAGATCGCCGTTTCATGGTTCTCATGCAGATGCGCCTTGGCGCGCGCGCCGGGCGGCATGGTGAGAATATGCATGCAGATGCCCTTCGAACCCACGGTTTCTGCAGCAATTCCCTCAAAATAGCTAAGCCCCTGCTTGCCGTCATAGGTATTGCCCGGCTTCACCAACCGGCAGGTGGGCTTCGATGATCCGTCCATTTCCAAACTCCTTAATCCCTCTGGTCCCCACGCTTCTCGCCGCTCACCCAAGGGGCGCGACCGAAGCATTTGCAGCGAAGATAACAGATAAAATGCAACTGACTATTTCTCTCTCTCGTGGAGTGGCGCATCCATGACCGCCTCCTCTACACCCGTCGTCACCGCCCGCGATCTTGGCCTGACATTTCAGACCAATGATGGCCCGGTGAACGCACTGACCAATGTCAATCTCGATATCCGCAAGGGCGATTTCGTTTCCTTCATCGGACCATCGGGGTGCGGAAAAACCACCTTTCTGCGCGTAATCGCCGACCTTGAGAAGCACACGAGCGGATCGATCGAAATCAATGGAATGACTCCGGAAAATGCCCGCCTTGCCCGAGCCTACGGCTATGTCTTCCAGGCGGCGGCACTTTACCCGTGGCGCACCATCGAAAAGAACATTGCACTGCCGCTCGAGATCATGGGCTACAGCAGTGCCGAACAAAAGCAGCGGGTGGAACGCACGCTCGATCTCGTCAACCTTTCCGGCTTCGGCAAGAAATATCCGTGGCAATTGTCCGGCGGCATGCAGCAGCGTGCCTCCATCGCCCGTGCGCTCGCCTTCGATGCCGACCTGCTGCTGATGGATGAACCATTCGGCGCGCTGGACGAAATCGTTCGCGACCACCTCAACGAACAGCTGCTGAAGCTCTGGGACCGGACCAACAAGACGATCTGCTTCGTCACCCACTCAATTCCGGAAGCTGTCTATCTTTCCACCAAGATCGTGGTCATGAGCCCGCGCCCCGGCCGGGTAACGGATGTGATTGAATCGCCGCTGCCACGTGAACGCCCGCTGGATATTCGCGATACGCCGGAATTTCTCGAAGTCGCCCATCGTGTGCGCGAAGGGCTGAAGGCAGGGCATAGCTATGACGAGCACTGAGCCCTCTCTCTTTCGCGATCGCATCCTGCCGGTGCTGACGGTTATCGCCGTCATCCTCGTCATCTGGCATGTGGCCGTGATCTACCTGAATGCACCTTTCGTGCGTGATCAGGCGGCGCGTGCGGGCACTACGGTTACGCTGGGCGAAATCATCCCGCAGACCTTCGCCCAGGAGCGGCCTATTCTGCCGGCTCCGCATCAGATCATTGCGGAACTGTGGGACACGACCATTGCCAAGCCGATCACCTCCAAGCGAAGCCTGGTCTACCATGCCTGGGTAACGCTATCGGCAACGCTGATGGGATTCGGCATGGGCACGGTGCTTGGCATTCTGCTGGCGGTTGGCATTGTCCATAACCGGGCGATGGACAAGTCGCTGATGCCCTGGGTTATCGCCTCACAGACAATACCGATCCTTGCCATTGCGCCGATGATCATCGTGGTTCTCAACTCCATCGGTATCTCAGGTCTTCTGCCCAAGGCGCTGATTTCCACCTATCTTTCCTTCTTCCCGATTGTTGTGGGCATGGTGAAGGGCCTGCGCAGCCCTGACGTCCTGCTGCTGGATTTGATGCACACCTATAATGCCAGCCGCACGCAAACCTTCTGGAAGCTGCGTTGGCCCGCCGCCCTGCCTTATCTGTTCACCTCGCTGAAGGTGGCGATTGCCATCTCGCTGGTCGGCGCAATCGTCGGTGAGCTGCCGACCGGCGCGGTCGCCGGACTTGGTGCCCGTCTTCTCTCGGGCTCCTATTACGGCCAGACGATCCAGATCTGGGCTGCCCTCTTCATGGCGGCGGCACTAGCAGCCATTCTGGTTTCCATCATCGGCCTTGCCCATACGCAGGTGCTGAAGCGCATGGGAGCCAAGCCATGAACGAATATATTCTTGCCGCGCTCGCCATCTGGATCGGCGCCTGGACCCTGAACGAGTGGCTGGTGCGCCAGCGTCCATCCTCGACTGAAGCAAAGCGGGCCATCGGCATCATCGTTCCCGTCATCTTCGGAGCAACCTTGCTGGCGGTCTGGGAATGTCTGGTGCATGGCTTCCAGATCCCGCCGATCCTTCTTCCGGCCCCCAGCGCCATCTGGGTGAAGCTCATAAATTCGGTCCCTGTCCTCTGGGCAGATTTCCAGCAGACGTTCCTCAAATCCGTCATCACCGGCTATATCGCAGGCTGCGGGCTTGGTTTTGCCGTGGCGCTGCTGATCGATCGTTCGCCGTTCCTGCAAAAGGGCCTGCTGCCCATCGGCAATTTCGTCTCGGCGCTTCCGGTCGTCGGCATCGCGCCGATCATGGTCATGTGGTTCGGCTTCGACTGGCCCTCCAAGGTGGCGGTGGTCGTCATCATGACCTTCTTCCCCATGCTGGTGAACACGGTCCAGGGTCTTGCCTCCGCCAGCCATATGGAGCGGGATCTGATGCGCACCTATGCGGCAAACTGGGGACAGACGCTGATCAAGCTGCGCCTTCCGGCCGCATGGCCGTTTATTTTCAATGCGCTGAAAATCAACTCCACGTTGGCCCTCATTGGCGCTATCGTGGCGGAGTTTTTCGGAACGCCCATCGTCGGCATGGGCTTTCGCATCTCCACGGAGGTGGGGCGCGCAAATATCGATATGGTCTGGGCCGAAATCGCGGTCGCCGCGGTGGCTGGCTCGGTCTTCTACGGTCTGGTGGCACTGGCAGAACGCTGGGTCACCTTCTGGCATCCGTCCGTCCGTGGGGGACGGGCGTAACAACCAAAAGAAAAAGGGAACTGACATGACGCTGAAAATTGCATCGCTGCTGCTGGGAGCAGCCGTTTCGCTCACCGCCCTTCAGGCGCACGCCGCCGACAAGGTAACCCTGCAGCTGAAGTGGGTGACGCAGGCCCAGTTCGCCGGTTACTACGTCGCCAAGGAAAAGGGCTTCTACAAGGAAGAAGGTCTCGACGTCGATATCAAGCCGGGCGGCCCGGATATTGCTCCGCCGCAGGTTCTGGCCGGTGGCGGCGCTGATGTCATCGTCGACTGGATGCCGTCCGCACTCGCAACGCGCGAAAAGGGCGTGCCGCTCGTCAACATTGCCCAGCCTTTCAAGAAATCCGGCATGATGCTGACCTGCCTGAAGGAAACCGGCATCACCAAGCCAGCCGATTTCAAGGGCAAGACGCTCGGCGTCTGGTTCTTCGGCAACGAATATCCCTTCCTGTCATGGATGAACACGCTGAAGATCAAGACCGATGGCTCGGCAGAAGGCGTGAAGGTGCTGAAGCAGGGCTTCAACGTCGATCCTTTGTTGCAGAAGCAGGCTGCCTGCATTTCCACCATGACCTATAACGAATACTGGCAGGTTATCGACGCGGGCATCAAGCCCGAACAGCTTGTGACCTTCAAGTATGAAGACGAAGGCGTCGCTACGCTGGAAGACGGTCTTTATGTCCTGGAAGACAAGCTGAAAGACCCGAAATTCAAGGAAAAGATGGTCAAGTTCGTTCGCGCTTCCATGAAGGGCTGGAAATACGCCGAGAAGAACCCGGATGAAGCAGCCGGTATCGTTCTCGAAAACGACTCCTCCGGCGCACAGACTGAAAAGCACCAGAAGCGCATGATGGGCGAAGTGGCCAAGCTGACGGCCGGCTCCAACGGCGCTCTGGACGAAGCCGACTACAAGCGTACCGTAAAGACGCTGCTGGGTGGCGGTTCTGACCCGGTCATCACCAAGGAGCCGACGGGCGCCTATACGCTCGACATCACCAAGGCGGCCCTGAAGTAAACACACATTGAAACAGGCGTGACGCGCGGTGGAAACACCGCGCGTCCGCTGAATCATCAATTTTCCCGATCTATTGCATTTACTACGGCTGATTGATCCTTTCCTTGTCTATGGATAAAGTCACTTACGTTTTGTTATGGGGTGACCTTGCGCCGCATTGTTTGCGTAACCACCTGAGAGCAAGTGCCGGCAGGTGTGGGGGGAAACCAGGCGGGCGCGAAGGGGTGCGGTGAAGGCAGATCAGTCACGAACGTGGCATGTCCGGCCTTATCAATTTGCATGCAGCATGTTTTAGAAATGGGTCGGACGGGATGATGAATTCTCGCAAAATATCGGGTGCACTCTTTATCGCTGCCTTGGCATCGACGGCATTGATTTCGCCGCTTGCCGCGCAGGAGCAAAAGCCCGCACAGGCCACAACACAGGCAGACAAATCCAACCTGCCTGCCATTGTCGTGACGACGGTCTCAGAACGAGACCTGAGGGACAGCGTGGTCGCCAGCGGAACCATCCGCGCCGTAGAAGAAGTCTACGTCCAGCCTCTGGTCGATGGGTTGTCCATCAAGTCCTTGAAGGTTGATGTCGGTGACAAGGTGAATGCCGGCCAGGTTGTGGCAGAGCTGAACAGTGACAGTTTGTTGCTGCAGAAGAGCCAGCTTCAGGCAAACAAGGCGAAGGCAGAAGCGGGCCTTGCGCAATATCGTGCGCAGGTTATCGAGGCTCAGGCCAATGCCGATGATGCCATCCGCCAGCGTGACCGCACGCAGAACCTCAGCCGCAGCGGAACTGCCTCCACTGCACAGGTCGAACAGACGGCTGCAGCCGCAGAAGCGGCTATCGCGCGCCTGAACGCGGCCAAGCAGTCCATAAGCGTCGGTGAGGCTGATATCAAGGTGGTGCAGGCGCAGATCGACGATATCAATCTCAAGCTGGAACGCACGGATGTGAAGGCACCGGTTGCGGGCATCATCTCCAAAAAGGATGCAAAGGTCGGGGCCATTGCCTCGGGCAGCGGCACGCCGCTGTTCACCATGATCCGTGATGGCGATGTCGAACTGGTAGCTGATGTGCCGGAGAGCGAAATAGGTCGGCTGAAGGCAGGTATGACGGCGAAGGTTACAGTGGCTGGGACGACCCAGGCGCTTGACGGAAAAATCCGCCTCATTTCCCCCGTGGTCGATCAGACAACCCGCCTGGGCGCTGTCCACATTATTGTGAATGACGAGAGTGCCGCCAAGGTAGGCATGTATGCGAATGCCGAAATCACCATCAAAGAGACCCGTGGCCTGGCACTTCCGCAGTCCGCCGTCACAACGGATCGCAAGGGTTCCTTTGCCCGTCTCGTGCAAGGCAATGTCGTCAAGCAGGTCAAACTCGATATCGGCATTCAGGAGGCTGGCTTCGTTCAGATCCTCGGCGGCCTGAAGGTCGGTGACCAGGTGGTGGCCAAGGCGGGCGCTTTCGTCCGTGATGGCGACCATATCAAGCCCATCACCTCTGCCAACGCCGCATCGAATTGACAGGAGCCCACGGAATGAATTTCTCTGCCTGGTCGATCCGAAATCCGATCGCGCCGCTTCTGGCTTTCGCGCTGCTGCTCTTCATGGGCATCCAGTCCTTTTACAAGCTACCGATCACCCGGTTCCCGAACATCGACGTCCCCGTCGTATCGATTTCCGTCACGCAAAGCGGCGCTTCGCCGAGTGAACTGGAAATGCAGGTTACCAAGGAGATCGAAGACGCCGTTGCTTCCATCAGTGGCGTCGATGAAATCACCTCCACCGTCACGGATGGCTTGTCCACCACGGCGGTGCTTTTCCGTATTGAGAAGAACACATCTGAAGCCGTCCAGGATACCAAGGATGCGATCGACCGCATCCGCTCCAATCTTCCCGCCTCCGCTGAAGAACCAATTGTTTCGAAGGTCGAGGTTGAAGGTCAGGCTATTCAGACCTTCTCCGTCACCTCACCGAATATGACGCTGGAAGAGCTCTCCTGGTTTGTCGATGACACGGTCAAGCGGGCCCTTCAGGGTCAACCGGGCATTGGCCGTATTGACCGTTACGGCGGCGCGGACCGTGAGGTGCGCATTGCACTTGAACCGGCCAAGCTTGACTCCTACGGCATCACCGCAACGGAAGTGAACAGCCAGCTTCGCAGCGTCAACGTGGACCTGGGCTCCGGTCGCGGCCAGGTGGGCGGAAGCGAGCAGGCCATCCGCACGCTGGGGGATGCCCGCAAGGTATCGGATCTCGCCGACACGACGATCGCCCTCTCCAACGGGCGTTTCGTGAAGCTTTCCGATCTCGCAACGATCACCGACACCTACGAGGAGCAGAAATCCTTCGTGCGCTTCAATGGTGAGCCGAGCGTCACCTTTGCAGTGTTCCGTTCCAAGGGCTCCAGCGAAGTGACCGTTTCGCGCACGGTTGCCGAGCAACTGGATGCCATCCGCAAGGCGCATCCCGATGTCTCCATCAAAATGGTGGATGACAGCGTCTATTTCACCTACGGCAACTACGAGTCGGCAATCCATACCCTGATCGAGGGAGCGATCCTTGCCGTTATCGTGGTCATGCTCTTCCTGCGCAACTGGCGCGCAACGCTGATTTCTGCCGTCGCATTGCCCCTGTCCGCCATCCCCACCTTCTGGGTGATGGATATGATGGGCTTTTCGCTGAACCTCGTCTCGTTCCTGGCTCTGACCCTGGCGACGGGTATTCTCGTCGACGATGCGATCGTGGAGGTCGAGAATATTGCCCGCCACATCAAGATGGGCAAGACACCCTACCGCGCAGCGCTCGAAGCGGCAGATGAAATCGGCCTTGCGGTTATCGCAACGAGCTTCACCATCATTGCCGTATTCGTGCCGGTGTCCTTCATGCCGGGCATCCCCGGCCAGTACTTCATCCAGTTCGGCCTTACCGTTGCTTTCTCGGTGTTTTTCTCGCTGCTTGTGGCGCGTCTCATCACTCCGCTGATGGCCGCCTACCTGATGCGTGCGGAAGACGCGATGGACGACCATCATGACAATGATGGCCGCCTCATGAAGGCCTATACCAGACTGGTAACCGGCACGACAAAGCGCTGGTACATGCGCTATGCGACACTGGCGGGTGCGATCGCCTTCCTGGTTGGTTCCATCATGCTGTTGATGCAGGTGCCCGGTAGTTTCCTCCCACCGGAAGATCGCTCGCGCATCACGCTCTCGCTCGAATTGCCGCCAAATGCGTCTTTGGAAGACACGGCGGAAACCACCACCAAAATCTATCAGGCCATCAAACCTCTGGAAGGCGTGGAAAGCGTCTTCGTTCTGGGCGGCGCTTCGCCGAAGGGCGATCTGGAACTGCGCCGCGCCACGGTCAACGTCATCCTGGGCAAGATCGATCATTCGCTGCTCAAGACGCTGGTCAACAAGGGTCTCGGCAATCTTCCGCTGATCGGCCAATATGTTCCGAAGATAAAGGATAATGGCCGTACCAAGCCACAGTGGGAAATTGAAAAGGAACTGTTTGCGAAGCTGCGCTCCATTCCGGATGTTCGTATTACCAAACTGAACGACCGCGGCGAGCGAGAGCTGTCGTTTAACTTCCTCGCCAGCAATGGTGACGAGCTGGACGAGGCCGTTGCAAAGCTCGAGAGCAATCTTCGCGCGTCGCCAATTCTGGCCAATGTGTCTTCGGAAGGTGCCCTGCCCCGTCCTGAGTTGCAGATTCGTCCCCGCAAGGATGAAGCGGCCCGCCTAGGCATTACTCCGCAACAGATCTCTGAAAGCGTTCGCGTCGCCACGATTGGCGATGTGGATGCCGCACTGGCAAAGATTTCGCTGGATGATCGTTTGATACCGATCCGCGTTCAGGCATCGCTCGATGTCCGACGTGACCTCCAGGCCATTCGCAACCTGAAGATCAAGACGGCAAGCGGCACGACCGTTCCGCTCTCGACCGTTGCGGATGTGGATTATTCGGAAGGCCCAAGCTCGATCAAGCGCAACAACCGCAGCCGCGTTGTATCCATCGGAACGGATATCCCGCAGGGTACGGCGCTTGATACGGCAAAGGCGGAGTTCCGTAGCATCGTTGAGCAGACGCAGCTGCCACCAAGCGTTCGGCTGGCGGAAAGCGGTGATGCCAAAATCCAGTCGGAAATGGTGCAGGGCTTTGCCAACGCCATGCTTCTCGGCCTGTTACTGGTGCTCGTCGTGCTGATCCTGCTGTTCAAGGATGTCATTCAGCCGTTTACCATCCTCTTCTCGCTGCCACTGGCGATCGGAGGCGTGGCGGTCGGCCTGATCGTGACGAACAACTCCCTGTCCATGCCCGTTCTCATCGGTATCCTGATGCTGATGGGTATCGTCACCAAGAACGCCATCCTGCTGGTCGATTTCGCAATCGAGATGCGCCGTCACGGTATGGAACGCATCCACGCCATGGTGGAAGCGGGTCGCAAGCGTGCCCGTCCCATCATCATGACCTCCATCGCCATGTCAGCAGGCATGCTGCCTTCTGCACTGGGCGTGGGTGAAGGCGGTTCCTTCCGCGCGCCCATGGCGATTGCGGTGATTGGCGGTATCATTGTCTCCACGGTTCTCAGCCTTGTGGTCGTGCCTGCCTTCTTCCTCATCATGGACGACCTCTCTCTGCTGCTTGGCCGCATCTTCGGTCGCTTCGTCGGCAAGAAGGAGCAGGAAGATCCAATCCTGAGCGAGGAAGAACTCAGCAAGGCCACGCTGGAAACGCAGGCCAAACTTGCAGAACTGCAGGCCAAGCTGGATACCATCCAGCCGGCGCCACGGCAGAACAACGAAAAGGCGCATGACGCACCTGCCGGCAATAATGTGCTGAGGCTGCCGCCACTGGCTGCAGAATAGGCTGAAGCCCATCCCTATCCACGGAGGCCCGATTGACATCGATCAATTCGGGCCTCGTTTCGTTGTGCTACTAACAAACCATTCAACGCACGGAATCCAAAGGTTGATGGGGAACGCAAAGATGCTGGACAAGAGCAACAAGGCCACAACACGGGAACGAGGCCTACTGGCAAAAACCGCTTTTATGCGGTCTCTCTCTCCAAATGCGCTGGCAACCCTTCTGGACAGTGCGCAGATCATGTCGCTCGCCGCCCGTGCCTCGATTTTCCGCGAGGGTGAGAATGCACAGGCATTCTACTGCCTGCTGACGGGTTATGTGCGGCTGTACCGCATGGGCAAGGATGGCAGACAGGCAGACTTCCGCATCTGTGGTCCCGGAGACGTGTTTGCAGAATGCCTTATCCCGCAGGATGCCCGCTATCCCTATAGCGCACAGGCAGCGGAAAATATTTGTCTGGCAAAACTGGATTGTCGGGAAGTGCGCCTGCTGGCGGAGCGTGACGCGACGGTTGCGAACGCGCTGATTGCCACGCTCTCCGAACATCTTAGGGCAACGACAGAGGTTCTGGTCAATGATCGGCTGCACACCGCGCCCCAGCGCGTGGCCGATTATCTGCTGGAACGTTGTCCCGTCGATGCAGGCTCGGCTTCCATCCGCCTGCCCTTCCAGAAGAACCTTCTGGCGGGAATGCTGGGTCTTGCCCCTGAAGCGTTGTCTCGCGCCTTCTCGGCTCTGCGACGCGCCGGCGTCAGCGTCCGTGGTCGTGTCATCCAGATCAGCGATGTAAAGGCACTACGGGAGATCTGATCAGTTCGAATTTACTCGGTCGATGGCGGTCAGCGCGGTACAAGACGCCAGGCCTGCCCTGAAAATTCTACCTTCACATACCCGGAAATATGTCCGCCGGAGGCCACCCAGCCTTCGCGGGTCGCACGCTTGAAGATCCTTCGGCGGCTGGCAGCACCCTGGGCAGCGTCCACATCGTAGATGAAGCAGAAATCGGGATCGTCCATCTGGAGTGCCGGGGCGTGGACCAGATCACCCCATAGCACGAGCCGATGATCTTCCTCTCCGATCAGATACCCAGCGTGACCGGGGGTATGCCCCGGCAAGGGAAGAAGCTCGATCTGAGGCAAAACCTGCCCCGCATCTACAGGCCGGACGCGATTGCCATAGATGTCCAGCAAACGCCTCGCTATGTCAAATCCGCCGCGCCGGTATACCGGCATAGCCTCCTTGAGAGCGGCATTGCTGTAGAAGTCGAGATCAGCCTGCGGTGCAAACACCTGCGCGTTGGGAAAATAAGCACCGTCGTCACCAAAAAGGCCAAGCGCGTGATCTCCATGCAGATGGGTCAGCAAAACGTGCTTCACATCCGCCTGGTCAATCCCGGCAGCCTCAAGCGCTGCACGCCCGTGGCCAAGTTTCGCCCCCCAATAGGGACCCGTTCCAGCATCGACCAGAGTGATCCCATCCGGCCCCGAGAGAACGAACAGATTCACGTCCATATCGACAGTGGCTCCCTGCCAGGCAGCAACGGCAGCATCGCGCACCGTCTGGCTGGAAGCGTGGGCCAGATGCTCAATCGGCGCCTGATAAACGCCATCGACAAGCCTTGTCACCTCGTAACAACCGAAACGGCGAGCGGCACTCACGCCGCCAACCCGCCATGCGTCTCAAGGAAGCGAACGATGTGATCAACGCCTTCGCCGCGCTTGAGGTCGGTAAACACAAAAGGCTTCGCCTCACGCATGCGGGTTGCATCGCGGTCCATCACATCAAGATCGGCACCCACGTAAGGCGCCAGATCCTTCTTGTTGATGACCAGCAGATCGGAGCGGGTGATACCCGGACCGCCTTTGCGCGGTATCTCTTCGCCCTGGCACGTGGAGATCACATAGATGGTGATATCCGCGAGATCCGGCGAGAACGTCGCCGCCAGATTGTCACCACCTGACTCGATGAACACCACATCAAGATCGGGGAAGCGCTCGTTCAGGCCCGCGATTGCCTGCAGATTGATCGTTGCATCCTCGCGTATGGCGGTATGCGGGCAACCTCCGGTTTCGACACCCACGATCCGGTCTGAAGACAAGGCCTGCATGCGCACCAGCGCCTCGGCATCTTCCTTGGTGTAAATATCGTTCGTCACCACGGCAACCGAATAGGTCTCGCGCATGGCTTTGCACAGTTTCTCTGTCAGCGCCGTCTTGCCGGAGCCCACAGGCCCACCAATGCCAACGCGGAGAGGTCCATTGGATGATTTCATGATCGATACCTCGATAGTCTCAAAATAGAATAGCCTGGGGGCTGGCCCGTGCAAGACAGGTTCAGGAGCGAAAAAGCCGCGAATTCTGCCGCTCGTGGCGAAGGGATGCGATATCCGCCTGTACGGTGGCAGAACCGAGATCATCCAGCCCCGCTGCCGCTGCACGCTCGGCAACCTCACCCGCAATCGTTTCCAAGGCCGACAGGATGCGAAGACCATCCTGCTGACCCGCTACACCGAGACGGATACCGGCGGACACACCTTGGGAAACACCGGCATGCAGGAATGCTGCAATGGCCTGCTCCGCTCCTATTCTATGCGCAGCAGCTACGGCACCCACGGCAACAGGATAAGGACAATCGGGAGGCAGCAGCCCGAATACTGACGCAGGCCATGCTTCCGCCGCCGCCAGAAACGCCTTTCCGAGGGACAGCGTTTCCATATGCCGCTCAGCCGAACCCGCCAGCGCCAGTCCAAGCTCTGCCAGCTCGGCCAATTTCACCTGCTCCTCAACGACTTGCGCCGCGAGCGACACGAACACGGCATCGTTCCACAGCATTCCGTGTCTGACTGACGTAGAAAGCCATGCCTCCAGCCCGACGGCATCTGTGACAAGCCGGTCATGAACCGCCCGCTCAAGACCGCTGGAATAGGCAAAGCCACCCACCGGAAAGGCAGGCGAAAGCCAGGTCATCAACCGCAGCAGAGCTTGTGTTTCAAAAGCAGCAGACATCAGTCGTGATGATGCCCGTGGTGGTGGTCATGAGAATGGCCGTGCGAATGCCCGCCGTGACTGTGATAGGCCCCGCGCGCTGGCTGGAAAGGCTCTTCCACATCCGTCACCGTCGCGCCCAGACCTTCGAGCATGGAGCGGATCACATGATCGCGCAGGATCAGAATACGTCCCTCCTCGATCTGCGCTGACAGATGCCGGTTGCCCAGGTGCCAGGCGAGTTCAATCAGGTGCAGCGTATCGCGCGCCTTTACCTCGAACAGCTTTTCTGCCGCCGCCTTCACTTCCACCGTATCGCCATTGTCCAGCACAAGCCGGTCACCATCGTGAAACAGTACAGCCTCCTTCAGGTCCAGCATCACCATGTCACCATTGGAAAGGTGCAACAGCTTACGCCGCAAATGGCGCAGATCGTGCGCAAGCGTCACCGTATCGATCGGCGGATCACTAACTTCGCCTGCGGGACGGTAGGAATGGACATGCTGCATGGATTGAACTTTCAGATGTTTAAAACAGGAAATACCGCTGCGCCATCGGCAGAACCGTTGCCGGTTCGCAGGTCAAAAGCTCGCCATCGGCACGCACTTCATAGGTTTCCGGGTCCACCTCGATGTGCGGTGTCAGATCGTTGAGGATCATGGATTTCTTGGAAATGCCGCCGCGCGTGTTCTTCACCGCCACCAGCTGCTTGGCAACGCCGAGACGATTGGCGAGGCCGTTATCCAATGCAGCCTGCGAAACAAAGGTCACGGAGGAATTCGTACGCGCCTTGCCGTAAGCGCCGAACATGGGGCGATAATGCACCGGCTGCGGTGTCGGGATCGAAGCGTTCGGATCGCCCATGGGTGCCGCCGCAATTACGCCGCCCATCAGCACCATATCCGGCTTCACGCCGAAGAATGCCGGGTTCCAGATGACGAGATCGGCGCGCTTGCCCACTTCGATGGAGCCGATTTCATGGCTCACACCATGTGCGATGGCCGGGTTGATCGTATACTTTGCGACATACCGGCGAACACGCAAATTGTCGTTGTCGCCGGTTTCGCCCGGAAGAGCACCCCGTTGACGCTTCATCTTGTCTGCCGTCTGCCAGGTGCGGATGATGACCTCGCCCACGCGGCCCATGGCCTGACTGTCCGACGAGATGATCGAAAACGCGCCGATATCGTGCAGAATATCTTCCGCCGCGATGGTTTCCTTGCGGATGCGGCTTTCGGCGAACGCGATGTCTTCCGGAATGGATGGCGACAGGTGATGGCAGACCATCAGCATGTCCAGATGTTCCGCCAGCGTATTGACCGTATAGGGCCGCGTCGGGTTCGTGGAAGACGGGATGACGTTCAGCTCGCCGCAGATCTTGATGATATCCGGCGCGTGGCCCCCGCCCGCCCCTTCCGTATGGAAAGCGTGGATGGTGCGGCCCTTGATGGCACCGACGGTATCTTCCACGAAGCCGCTCTCGTTCAGCGTGTCGGTGTGGATCATCACCTGCACATCATATTGATCGGCAACCGAGAGGCAGCAATCGATGGCGCCGGGGGTCGTGCCCCAGTCCTCATGCAGCTTGAGCGAAGTGGCGCCGCCCAGAACCATTTCCTCCAGCGCCTTGGGCAGCGAGGCATTACCCTTGCCAGCGAATGCGAGGTTCATGGGGAAAGCGTCGGCCGCCTCGATCATACGGGCGATATGCCACGGTCCCGGCGTGCAGGTGGTGGCCAGCGTGCCATGAGCGGGGCCAGTGCCGCCGCCCAGCATGCAGGTCAATCCGCTCATCAAGGCTTCCTCGATCTGCTGCGGGCAGATGAAATGGATGTGGGCATCCATGCCGCCAGCAGTTACGATCTTGCCTTCGCCCGCAATCGCCTCGGTGCCGGGGCCGACGATGATGTTAACGCCCGGCTGCGTGTCCGGATTGCCTGCCTTGCCGATGGCAACGATGCGGCCATCCTTGAGGCCAATATCGGCCTTGTAGATGCCGGTGTGATCGACAATCACAGCGTTGGTGATAACGGTATCGACAGCACCATCTGCACGGCTGACCTGGCTCTGGCCCATGCCATCACGGATAACCTTGCCGCCGCCGAATTTTACTTCTTCACCATAGGTGGTGAAATCCTTCTCAACCTCGATGAAAAGCTCGGTATCGGCGAGGCGCACCTTGTCGCCCACGGTCGGGCCAAACATGCTGGCATAGGCAGCGCGGGAAATCTTGTAAGGCATGGGCTATTTTGCTCCATATGCGTGGACGGACCGGCACCCCTCGCGCCTGATCCAGTCCAGGTTTTTATTGACCGATTGTCTCGGCAAGTGTTTTCAGTTCTTCGGTGCGAACCTTGGAAAGCTCAGCCTTGCAGGACATCAACAGCATGGGCTCCATCGTTCCGCCGCGCGCAGCAAAGCCTTCCGCCTCGCACTGGCCGTCCCGATAGTTTATCCAGGCACGCTGAGCCTTCAACAGGGCCTCTTCTGCGCCACGCTGGTTAGCGTCCAACTGCTTGTCCCAATCGACCATCACCTTGCGGGTCGCCTTCCACTGCTTGTTCAACGCCGCATCGGCAGCATCAAAATCCTGTTCGGCGCAGTAATTCATCTCCATCTGGGTCTCGGATTTGGCGCAGTCGAAATTCGGCTTCTCTTCCGCAGAGGAAGGCCCATCCTGCAAGAGAACACATCCGCACAGCATGAGGCCAAGAAAGAGTTTCATCGGATGCTTCGCTTTCTGCATGGTGCGTTCACAGAGCGCCCATGATCTTCTGCCGGAAACCGTAAACTTCGCGCTTGCCGGAAAGCGGAATGAGGGTCACCTCACGCGTCTGGCCCGGTTCGAAACGCACAGCCGTTCCTGCCGGAATATCCAGCCGCATTCCGCGCGCCTTGTCCCGGTCGAAAGAGAGGCCCGCATTGGTTTCGAAGAAATGATAATGGCTGCCCACCTGAACCGGACGGTCACCCGTATTGGAAACCTCTATGGTCATGGTTGGCGCACCGCTATTCAGCTCGATATCGCCACTTGCGGAAATGATTTCGCCTGGAATCATGGTCTTTGCCCTTACCTAATCGGCTCATGAACGGTCACCAGCTTGGTGCCGTCAGGAAAAGTTGCTTCCACCTGCACATCGTGGATCATTTCCGCGACACCTTCCATCACCTGATCGCGGGTAATGACATGCGCGCCCGCCTCCATCAGGTCTGGTACGGCGCGGCCATCGCGGGCACCTTCGACCACGAAATCGGTAATCAGGGCAATGGCTTCCGGGTAATTCAGCTTCACGCCACGTTCCAGCCTGCGGCGGGCCACCATGGCTGCCATGGATATCAGAAGCTTGTCTTTTTCTCTTGGGCTGAGGTTCATGGGTTCCCCGATTATTGTCTCTCAGATGTTCCAGACTTTCGGCACGTTTGCGTCTTTTCGCAAGAGCGAAATCACCGGAACAAGAATTTTTCGCAGCGCGAAACCGTGTGATGCTGCGGCACGGATAATCAGCTTGTCTTTCCAGAGGCTTGCGCCAGCATATCCATCCTGCAGCAGAGGTTGAAGGCGCGGCAGAAGTGCCTCACAATCGGCAGCGGAATAGAAGACAGTGGCAAAGGCCACCTTGCCGGAAAGCACCGAAGGCTGCTCCCCCAGACGGGCGATCTCGCCCTCCATCCGCACTTCCTCCGCATGGATGAGACGACCCGCACGGCGCACGCGCCAGCGATCCCGGAAATGACCGTTCTCGGCGCTTTCACCCATGGCGGTACGACCGAGAATAACGGCCTCAACCGCCAGAAATTCCGCCGTTTCGGCAAGATCAACATGGAGTTCGCGGGTGAGTGAAGCGCGGTCGAAGAGAATGCTTTCCTGCGGCAGCCAAGCCACGCGGCTGCCCTCGCCGGCCTCAATTTCACTTTTCAGAAGCGCGGTATCGGCGGCAGCCTTGTAGATCTTCTCGTTCGCCTGCGTGGTCACGGTCACATCCGTGCCAGGACCGGCGCGCAACGACCATTCCAGTCGGTCGCCACCGGTCAGTCCGCCGGAGCTATTGATGAGAATGGCTTCAAGGGAGGAATCAAATGTATCCGGCAGGCGGATCTTTCCGCAGCCTTCCTGATAGAGTTCGGCGAGCCGCGTGCGGCCCGCCAGCTGTTTGGTTACAAGGCGCCCTTTGCCCCGAGCCCGCTGCGGCGCGGCTGGTCGTTTGGCTGGCTGTTGTTGCACGTCATCCCCTCGGCATTATCATAAGCGGATATCTCTCCAGCCCCACAGTCAACCGCCTGAACCTTTGCCTTGGCAGCTGATGGCTGAACAGTGGCGACGACATCCGTATTGTCGGCCTTGCGGAAGAAATCCCACATGCGATAGGCCGGATCGACATTCGGATCGAAACTCGGCTTCTTCACTGCCGAGACCTTCACAACACCTGCCGCTTGCCCCTCGCTGGCCGCAGCGATGACGTTCGCCTTCGCATTTGGCTTCGGCCAGTCATGGCTGCCGTTTTCGAATTCATAGGTCGCAATGCGCGCCCCGTTCTGGCAGGTATCGAAAAGGCTATAGGTCACACCGTCGATGGTCTCTGGCTTTGCATTGGCCTTGCACCCATCCAGCTCCATCCATCGTTGAAGGGCGGTCTTGAAACTATATTGCCAATAGGGCTTGCCGCCCCCGGCATAGGGGTTCTGCTCATCCTTCACACCGGCAAAAGCCATGATGGAAATCGGCTTGGCAGGCTGGCAGGTAGAGGGATCGGGGGTCCACTTCCCCTCGCGATTTTCAACGGGCAGCCCCACACGCAGGGAATTGACGAAGCCCGCACCGGCAAAATCATTCGCTCCTGAGCAGAGATAGGCCGACAGCATGCGACCGCCGCCGGAATAACCCGAGGCGAAAATCTGAGCCGGATCAACGCAATAGCTCTGCTTTACCTTTTCGACAGCAGCCTTGATGAAGGCCACCTCATCCAGTCCGCCTTCGCGGAAGGTAACCCCCGGCACATTCCAGGCATGGGTATTCGGCATATTTCCCGACAGGCTGCCCTGCGGCGCAAACACGATGAAGCCGTTCTTCCCTGCCACCTTGTCCCACGAACTGCGCAACATCTGTCCCCGTGGATTGCTGTTGCTGCCATGCAGATCGAAAACGACGGAAACCTTGTCCCTGCCCGTGTAAGTATCCGGAACAAACACAACGCCGGAACGCTGGATGCCACCGACATCGATCGATACGTCATGATAGCCCGGTTCAACGGGCGTGCCGCAACCAGCCGCATGCGCGGCCATGCCTGACCCTAAGAAAAAGGCGCCCGCTGCGGTCAGGCAGCCAAGAGCGCGGAGGATTGAACCAGAGCGAATTCCAAATGCCATCAAGCGCCTCGCGAAGGAGAGTGCGTGGAAAGGGGATATGCGTTGGATGAAAACCGCGCTCTGATTAACATATTAGATATTTCTGTTAAACCCTCTCCATGATCGGCAGCCATGCAAAATATGACTAACTGTCACACCGTCAGATGGCGTCTCGCCTCCGGTGTATCCAGTGTCTCTGCGGCCCCTTCATGAACGATTTCACCCCGATCCATGATGTAGACATGATCCGCCAGTTCCCGGCAGAAGTCGAGATACTGTTCGACCAGAAGGATGGCCATACCTGTGGAATCTCGCAGATACCGGATGGCGCGGCCGATATCCTTGATGATCGAGGGTTGAATTCCCTCTGTCGGCTCGTCCAGAACCAGCACTTTCGGCCGCGTCACCATCGCCCGGCCGATGGCCAGCTGCTGCTGCTGCCCGCCGGAGAGATCGCCTCCACGCCGCGCCAGCATCGAGTTGAGCACCGGAAACAGGCTGAAAATATCATCCGGAATGAACCTGTCCTTGCGCGGCAGAGGCGCAAAGCCGGTTTCCAGATTTTCCTGCACGGTCAAAAGCGGGAAGATCTCGCGACCCTGCGGCACATAGCCGATGCCCTGTTTTGCACGGTTGAATGGCGCAAGCCCGTTCAAACTCTCCCCGTTGAAGGAAATCGTGCCCGCACTGACCGGATGCTGACCGGTGATGGCGCGCAGCAGCGAGCTTTTGCCCACTCCGTTGCGGCCAAGAACGCAGGTGATCTTGCCCATGGGCGCCTGAATGGAAACGCCACGCAAGGCCTGCGCTGCGCCGTAGTGAAGGTTGATGTTCTCGACTGTCAGCATGGTTACCCCTCACCGTCCCAGATAGTTCTCAATGACCTTTGGGTCGTTCGAGACGAAATCGATCGATCCCTCGGCCAGTACGGAGCCTTCGGCAAGACATGTCACCTTGACGCCGAGATCCCGGATAAAGCCCATGTCGTGCTCCACCACCACCACCGAGCGGCTCTTGGCGATTTCGCGAAGCAAAATGGCGGTCTCAGCGGTCTCCGCATCGGTCATGCCGGCCACCGGCTCATCCACCAGCAACAGCTTCGGCTCCTGCGCCAGCAGCATGCCGATCTCCAGCCACTGCTTCTGGCCGTGGGAAAGGTTGGCGGCTAATTCATCGCGCCGATGCGTCAGGCGGATCGTGGCCAGAATTTCCTCGATACGGTCGCGATCTTCGCCGGAGAGACGGTAGAACAGCGTGGCGAACACACCGCGCTTGCGGTTGAGCGCCAGCTCCAGATTGTCCCATACGGTATGGCTCTCGAACACGGTCGGCTTCTGGAACTTGCGGCCAATGCCGAGCTGGGCGATATCCGCCTCGTCGCGCTTGGTGAGATCCACCTTCTCCTCGAACAGAACCGTGCCACTGTCGGGCCGTGTCTTGCCGGTGATGATATCCATCATCGTTGTCTTGCCGGCACCATTCGGGCCGATGATGGCGCGAAGCTCGCCCGGCTCAACGACGAAGGAGAGCGAGTTCAGCGCCTTGAATCCATCGAAGGATACGGAAACACCGTCCAGATAGAGCAGCGATTTTGGCTTGGAGTCCTTGATTTCCATGAGTCTTACTCCGCGGCCTGGATCTGTGTTGAAGGCGTATCGTCATTCTGGGCTTGGGCACGCGCCGCAGCCTTCACCGCCTTGCGGTTGGCAAGTGCCGCCTGCACGGTTCCGACAATACCCTTTGGCATGAACAGCGTGACGAAGATGAAGAGTGCACCCAGCGCATAGAGCCAGAACTCTGGAAACGCGCCGGTGAAAAAGCTTTTGCCACCGTTCACCAGAACCGCGCCGATGATCGGGCCAATCAGGGTTCCGCGACCACCGACTGCCGTCCAGACCACCACTTCGATGGAGTTGGCCGGTGCGAATTCACCCGGATTGATGATGCCGACCTGCGGCACGAACAAGGCGCCTGCAATGCCTGCCATCATGGCCGAGGTGACGAAGGTGAACAGCTTGATGTTTTCCACCCGGAAACCGAGGAAGCGAACCCGGCTTTCAGCATCGCGAACGCCCACCAGCACCTTGCCGAATTTCGAGCGGGTAATGGCAGACGCCAGCACGAGGCAGAGCGATAGCATGATGGCCGAGAGCGAGAAGAGAACCGCGCGCGTTCCATCCGCCTGAACGGAAAAGCCGAGAATATCCTTATAGTCCGTCAGACCGTTATTGCCGCCAAAGCCCATGTCATTGCGGAAGAAGGCCAGCATCAACGCATAGGTCATGGCCTGGGTGATGATGGAGAGATAGACACCATTGACGCGGGAGCGGAAGGCGAACCAGCCGAACACAAAAGCAAGCAGCCCCGGCACCACCAGCACCATCGCACAAGCGAACCAGAACATGTCGAAACCATGCCAGAACCACGGCAACTGCTTCCAGTTCAGAAACACCATGAAATCCGGCAGTATGGGGTCACCGTAGACGCCGCGGCTGCCGATCTGGCGCATGAGATACATGCCCATGGCGTAGCCGCCGAGTGCAAAGAACGCGCCGTGGCCAAGCGAAAGAATGCCGCAATAGCCCCAGACCAGATCCAGCGCCAGCGCCAGCAGCGCATAGCACAGATACTTGCCCATCAACGACATCACATAGGTTGGGATATGCAATGCATTGTCGGGCGAAAGAAGCAAATTGCTTGCTGGCACCAGCAATGCCACGGCAAGAATGATGCAGACGGTGACGAGGATGCGGCCTTCCAGAGCACGCAGGATGAAGCTGGAAATCATGCTTCCACCGCCCTTCCCTTGAGCGCGAACAGGCCGCGCGGTCTCTTCTGGATGAAGAGGATGATGAGAACGAGCACGAGGATCTTGCCGAGAACGGCACCGGTCCATGGCTCAAGGAACTTGTTGAGAACACCAAGCGACAGAGCGCCAACCAGCGTGCCCCAGAGATTGCCCACGCCGCCGAACACCACGACCATGAAGCTGTCGATGATGTAGGACTGGCCGAGATTGGGCGAGACGTTATCGATCTGAGAAAGGGCGACACCTGCAATGCCGGCAATGCCGGAACCGAGTGCGAAGGTGAAGGCATCGACCCAGGGTGTGCGAATACCCATGGAGGACGCCATGCGGCGGTTCTGCGTGACAGCCCGCATCTGGAGGCCGAAGGCGGAACGCTTCATCACGATCAGCAAACCGACGAAGATCGACAGCGAGAAAGCAACGATCCACATGCGGTTCCAGGTGATTTGCAAACCACCAAGCGCAAAGGCACCGGACATCCAGGATGGGTTACCAACCTCCTGGTTGGTCGGACCGAAGATGGAGCGTACCAGCTGCTGGAGGATCAGTGATACGCCCCAGGTCGCCAGCAGGGTTTCCAGCGGACGCCCGTACAGAAAGCGAATGACACCGCGTTCGATGACAAGACCCACAGTGGCCGTCACAAGAAAGGCAACCGGCAGTGCAATCGCCAGCGACCAGTCGAACAGATGCGGCGCATGGGTGCGGATGACCTCCTGCACCATGAAGGTGGAATAGGCACCCAGCATGACCATTTCGCCATGCGCCATATTAATGATGCCCATGACGCCAAAGGTAATGGCAAGGCCAATGGCTGCCAGCAGCAGGACCGAGCCGAGCGACATGCCGTACCAGACGTTCTGGCCGACTTCCCAAAGCTTGAGAGAGTTTTCAATCCTGGTAATGGCCTTGTCGAGATCACCCTTCAGGGACGGATCAATGGAGGAAGACACCGACATCAGGATGCTGATGCCATCGCGCCCGCCGAGATTGGCGATCGTATCGATGGCCTGCTTCTTCTGATTGAGGGCGCGGTCGGAAATCAGCACGGAGGCAGCACGCGCCTCTTCCATGCGAACCTTGACAGCAGCATCGGTCTCCTTGGCGAGAGCCGCTTCGACAAGTTCAAGATTTTCGGCGCTGGGAGACTTGAGAACCGCATCGGCAGCCGCCATGCGCACGGTCTTGTCGGGGCTGAGAAGTGTGAGGCCACCGAGAGCGGACCGGATCACACGGCGCAGATTGTTGTTGATCTTCAGCTTGTTCAGCTGTGCCTTCGGCACCTCACCGGCAGCAGCACCCGTGACCGGATCGATCAGGGCGACATTCGCTCCGGCTGCTTTTGTGATGAATACGGCGCTATCGGATTTGCGCGCGTAAAGCTCGCCCTCGGCGAAGGCTTCCAGAGCTGGCACGATGCGCGGATCGCCGGTCGCGGCCAATTGCCCGATCAGCTCTTCCGTCTGTTTGAAATCCGCCTTGCCCAGAGCATTGAACAGGGCCTTCGGATCAGACTGCGCGTGGGAGGGCAGAAACGTAAGGATCAGGAACAGGGTCGATAGGAAAAGTCGTAGCATAATTGTCGCCCCTCGTGACCTACCCCCCTCTGCCCTGCCGGGCATCTCCCCCTCAAGGGGGGAGATCGACTCTTGTCGACATTCCGCTTCAAGTCTGGCTTGGTCTCCCGCGGCAATGCACTTGCCGGAGATGGAAAGCGACTGTTAGCTGTCTTGCCAATCTCCCCCCCTTGAGGGGGAGATGCCCGGCAGGGCAGAGGGGGGTAAGCGTGGTTCAGCAGCTGCAGGGATATCGGGGGAAGCGAAGCCCTCCCCCTTGTGGGGAGGGTTGGGAGGGGTCTTCCCTCCCGGAAGGCTCAGGCGTTAGCTGCCCTTGCCGCCGCACTTGCCGGTGGCAACATTGAAGTTGCCGCAGGACATGGGCTTGCGCCAATCGGAGATCAGATCCTTGGAGTCCGGCAGATAATCAGACCACTCGTCACCGACGACGGAAGGCGTCTGCTGGACGATTTCGAACTGGCCGTTCGCCTGGATTTCACCGATCAGCACTGGCTTGGTGATGTGGTGGTTTGGCATGACGGTGGAAGTGCCGCCCGAGAGGTTCGGTACGGAAACGCCGATGATGCTGTCCAGAACCTTGTCGGTATCGGTCGTGCCAGCCGCCTCGACAGCCTTTACCCAGGCGTTGAAGCCGATATAGGCGGCTTCCATCGGGTCATTCGTCACGCGCTTCTCGTTCTTGGTGAAGGCGTGCCAGGTCTTGATGAATTCGGCATTCACCGGAGCATCGACAGACTGGAAGTAGTTCCAGGCAGCAAGGTGACCAACGAGTGGCTTGGTGTCGATGCCAGCCAGTTCTTCTTCACCGACGGAGAAGGCTACGACTGGAATGTCTTCTGCCTTGATGCCCTGGTTTGCCAGTTCCTTGTAGAAAGGAACGTTGGCATCGCCGTTGATGGTGGAAACGACAGCTGTCTTCTTGCCAGCCGAGCCGAATGCCTTGATCTTGGATACTTCCGTCTGCCAGTCGGAGAAGCCGAATGGCGTATAGTTGACCATGATGTCCTCAGCCTTCACGCCCTTGGACATGAGGTAGGCCTTCAGGATCTTGTTCGTGGTCTGCGGATAAACGTAGTCCGTTCCTTCCAGGACCCAACGCTGAACGCCTTCGTTCTTCATCAGGTAATCGACAGCCGGAATGGCCTGCTGGTTTGGAGCAGCACCCGTGTAGAAAATATTGCGCGAAGATTCTTCACCCTCATACTGAACCGGGTAGAAGAGGATGGAGTTCAGTTCTTCGAAAACCGGCAGAACCGACTTGCGCGAAGACGAGGTCCAGCAACCGAAGACAGCAGCAACCTTGTCCTTGGAAATCAGCTGGCGGGCCTTTTCGGCAAACAGCGGCCAGTCGGAAGCAGGATCGACAACGACGGCTTCCAGCTTCTTGCCCAGAACGCCGCCCTTCTTGTTCTGCTCTTCAACGAGCATCAGCATGGCATCTTTCAGCGTGGTTTCCGAAATCGCCATCGTACCGGAGAGCGAGTGGAGAACGCCAATCTTGATGGTGTCTTCGGCTGCAAACGCGCCGTGGAATGCGGTGGTGGACATGATGGCAGCAATGAGCGCGCCGCCCAGTCTGGCTTTCAATGTCATGGCAGAACCCCTCTTTTTTGTTTTGAGTGCGACAGCCGGTTAAAGCCTGTTAACCGTTGCTGACCGGACTATGGGTCGCTGCACTGCAAAACCACATACGTAAAATGACGTAGACATGGGGGCAAAAGCATCCACTGGCTCCCCAGCACAGGTGAGCCGCGATCAGGCTACCGCAGAGATGGAAACGGCGGCGAGCATCAGTTTCAGTACCTGTCGCAAGCGTTCAAGAAGAGCCGCAGCGCAAAGAAATCATCACGCCGCCTCATGAAAACATCATAAAATTATAACTGTATTTGACACGAAATCTTCATTTTTGCTTTAAGAAACCGACATGGAGCTTCCTCATATCTCGCCCTACTTCTTGAATGAATGAGGTTGCCATGGCGAAGCGGATTGGATCGTCTACCAGTCAATCGACAAAGGACATCGCACTGACGAGCGGCGCCGGATCGAGCAGCTCGACCCAATCGAGTTCGTCCAAATATATCGATACATCGAAAATGAAGGGGCCTCGCAAAGTCAACCCGAACCCCGTCGTCAGACAGCCCCGGAGCAATGACGATCTCGTACGCGGGCTGCAGAACTATGACCGCAGCGCCGGCGACGCCGTCGGTGAAATTCCGGATGTTTCAGCCTACGTATCGAAGGTTCAGGCGCCACCGATCAACGAGACCGACAAGGGCTTCTCGATGGTTGCGCAATCTATGACAGCCGCGCCGGACTATGCGGAAAACGAAAAGACGATCAACGACAAACAGTTCGAATTCATAAAAGAGGGGTTGAAGGATGTGGATCGCAGCTTCATCAACCCGGACACGATCAACAACCTTGACAAGCTGACCGCTGATCAGAAGGCAGCATATATGGTGGATTTGATCGAGGCGAAGCAAATGCACACCGCCTACATGAACCAGTATGGTGATTCTGTCCCCAACGGAGATGAGGCAGGGCGCGATCTCGATGCACGATTGGATGTCCTCATGAAGGACAGCAGTTTGGCTGAGGCAGCAGATCAGGCCTTTTCTCGCGGTGCGCGCGCCTTCCTGACGCAGCCTGAGAACGACATGCTTCTTTCCAGGTTCAAAGATGCCTATTTCGCTGATATCGTCGGCGGCAAAGCGATAGATCGGGCTCTGGCAAGCGGCAAGAGCTTGCAGGAAGCCTTTGCTGCCTATAGCAGCGAACTCAATCTGCTGACCAAGATCCTTCCACAGGATTATCTGGACAAATACGCAGGAGCCGCAAGCCTGACATTGTCGCAACTGACCCAGAAACATCTGATTGGCGATGGGACCGGTGGCGACCTGTCACCATTCACCGCCGATGCGAATGGAAATTCGGCCACCTTGAAGCCCGCGGCCGACGCCATGGCGCTCCAGTTCATGGCCCAGAATGTCGGCAACAAGGGTGTCAGTCAGGCTGCCATCAAACTCAATTATGCTAAGGATATTACCCGAAACGTCGATGGCGTGATCCGGCTCATGCGCACTGGCATGAAGATGGACGACGCACTGGCTTCGGTGATGAAAACCATCAATGGAAAACCATCACCGCTTGGCATACCGAACGACATATACAAGGCGGGCTTGATACATGGCGTGCAGACGCTCACCATGGCCAGCGTTCTGACTGCCCGTGCGATTGGCAACGGTCCTAAACCCCCGCCGCACGAAACCGCTGCAGCCGTTGCCAGCAGCGTTCAGATTGTCGGCATGATGACAGAAGGACTTGCCAAGAACCTGGATGCGCAAGGCAAGGCCTTCAGCATGTTTGGCACAGGTTCAGGCACCTGGGGAGCCGCAGTATCCAAATTCATCGACCCAAAGAAACTGGAGGCGGGTGGCAAAATCCTTGGCGGCGTAGGTGGTCTGGCGATGGCAGGCCTTGCTTTCTACAGCGCTCATAGAGCGTTGAAAGGGGGAGAAAAAGCCGAAGCGGCGTTCCAGATAATAAACGGTGTAGCATCCCTCACGTCCGGGGCTGTCGGACTAGCAGAGGTCGCCCTCCAGTTCAGCAATGTAGTGCCTCGTCTGACGGCCCCACTGGCTGGAGCCATCCCGAATTACACGAATATGGTAACGAACGGTTTGAAATTTGGTCTCTCCGCTGTTGGCCGTGTTGCAGGCGTTGTTGGTTCGTTTGCCGGCTTTGCGCTCGGCTTGATTGAAATGGCAAAGGGCGCCAAGAAGCTGACAAAACTTCAAGGCGATCTCAATGACCGCCTTCGTCCGCTGATTGGCAAGGAAGTCACGTTTGAATTCCGGCCCCGTCTCTAGGATCTCTGCCTGACCTTGCAAATCGCCGCCGAAAATCCGAAGGTGCACATTATCTAACCATGCACAAACGGACGGCATTCACGAATGGCAGCGCGGCAACGTATCATCCCTATCCGGCGGGACTATAACCGCTGGGTGGCCAACCAGACGCTGGAGGATTACGCGCTGCGGTTCACGGCGAAGAGCGCGCGTCGTTTTTCCTCGAACCGTATTTCCCACACAGCCATTGGCGCAATTTCGTTTCTGGCCCTCGAAGCGATCGGTGGGACGATCACCCTCTCCTATGGCACGACGAATGCCTTCTTTGCCATTCTGGTGGCCGCTGTCCTGATGCTTGTGATCGGTTTGCCGATCAGCCGTTACGCCATTCGTCACGGGGTTGACATCGACCTTCTGACGCGTGGCGCAAGCTTTGGCTACATCGGCTCCACCATTACTTCGCTGATCTATGCCAGCTTCACCTTCATGCTGTTTGCGATCGAGGCGTCCATCATGACAGGCGCGCTCAATCTGGCCTTCGGCATTCCGCTCTGGCTTGGCTACATCATCAGCTCTGTGGTCGTCATCCCACTCGTGATCTATGGCGTGCAGCTCATCTCTCGCTTCCAACTGGCGACCCAACCCTTCTGGATTGTGTTGAACGTCCTGCCTTTCGTGTTCATCGCCTTCATGGATTGGGAGAAGATCGAGCTTTGGCGGGCCTTTGCCGGCATCGGCCATTCGAATACCGGCTTTGGCGGACCTGCCCCCTTCGATCTTCTGGAATTCGGCGCAGCCTCCGCCGTCATCCTTGCACTGATGCCGCAGATTGGTGAGCAGGTGGACTTCCTGCGCTTTCTGCCCGCCGAAGGTCAAAAGCGCTGGCGGCATCGACTGGCGGTTTTTCTTGCCGGTCCGGGCTGGGTAGTCCTTGGCGTTCCGAAGCTTCTGGCGGGAAGCTTTCTGGCGGTTCTGACCCTGTCGACCGCCGTTCCCGCACAAGAGGCCGCCGATCCGGCCCATATGTATCTTGCCGCTTTCGGCTATATGATCCCGAACGAAACGGCCGCCCTTTTGCTGATGGCTGCTTTCGTGGTCGTATCCCAGCTCAAGATCAACGTGATGAACGCCTATGCGGGGTCTCTTGCCTGGTCGAACTTTTTCTCCCGCCTCACCCACAGTCATCCGGGCCGCGTGGTGTGGCTGGTGTTCAACGTGGCAATCGCCCTGCTGCTGATGGAGCTTGGCATCTACCGCCTGCTGGAAGCCACGCTCGGCATCTTCTCCATCATCGCCATGTCCTGGCTGTGCACCATCTCCGCCGATCTGGCCATCAACAAGCCGCTGGGGCTTTCGCCTCCAGGCATCGAGTTCAAGCGCGCTCACCTTTATGATCTGAACCCTGTTGGGCTTGGCGCCATGCTGGGTTCAGCGGGCATTGCACTGGCCGCGCATTTTGGTCTCTTCGGCTCCGTGGCGGCTTCGCTCTCTACCTATCTCACGCTCTCGGCTTTCCTGCTTTCGCCATTGATCGCCTGGGGTACCAACGGTCGCTACTATCTCGCGCGCAAGCCACGTCACGCCTGGAAGAACGCGCTCTCCATCACCTGCTCGATCTGCGAGCATCCTTTCGAGCCGGAGGACATGGCCTGGTGCCCGGCCTATGCAGCACCCATCTGCTCGCTCTGTTGCTCGCTGGACAGCCGCTGTCACGATATGTGCAAGCCGAAAGCCCAGATGAAAGCACAGATCGGCAGCGTTGCGCGCACCATGCTGTCCGACCGTATCGTCGAACGGCTGATGACACGTCTGGGACGCTACGCACTCACCTCCATCCTGTCGATCTCGGCCATGGGTGCCATTCTGTTCATGATCGCCTATCAGGTGGGCGAGGCAACGCCGGCCAATGCGGAGGTCATCTACGGCACGACGTTGATCGTCTTTTTCGTCTTCGCCATCATCGCAGGCATTGTTTCCTGGTTCTACGTTCTGGCGCATGACAGTCGCGTGGTGGCAGAAGAGGAAAGCTCCCGCCAGAACACCCTACTTCTCAAAGAGATCGCCGCCCACCGTAAAACCGATGCAGCCCTGCAGCAGGCGAAGGAAGTGGCCGAAGCCGCCAACCGCGCCAAAAGCCGCTATGTGGTTGGCCTCAGCCACGAACTTCGCACGCCACTCAACGCCGTTCTAGGCTACGCACAGCTTCTGGAACGGGACGAGACCATTCCCGCACCACGCCAGTCCGCGATCAAAGTGATCCGCCGCTCCGCCGATCATCTCTCCGGCCTGATCGACGGATTGCTCGATATCTCGAAGATCGAGGCGGGCCGTCTGCAGGTCTACTCCAACGAAATCAATATCCAGGACTTCCTCGACCAGATTGTCGATATGTTCCGTCCGCAGGCGCAAGCCAAGGGCCTGAATTTCGAGCACGACCGCACCCCCGCCCTGCCCACTTATGTGCGTACCGATGAAAAGCGCCTGCGCCAGATTCTGGTGAACCTGCTGTCGAACGCGATCAAGTTTACCGATCGGGGATCGGTGCGTTTCAACATCACCTATCGCAGCCAGGTCGCTACCTTCACCGTGGAGGATACCGGCCGAGGTATTGCAGAGAAGGATCTTGCACGCATTTACGAGCCGTTCCAGCGTGGGGAGGCAGAGAGCATTCGCCCGATGCCCGGTCTGGGCCTTGGCCTCACGATTACCCGGCTTCTCACGAACACCATGGGCGGCGAGATTTCCGTCACCAGCGAAAAGGATGTTGGCACCAGCTTTCGGGTCCGTCTTCTGCTGTCGGCGGTCAATCGCCCGACAATCATGCCCGCACCGGAGAAGAAGATCATCGACTACACGGGTCCGCGCCGCACTGTGGTGGTAGTCGACGACAATGAGGATCACCGCGACCTGATGCGCGAAGTGCTCAAGCCGCTGGACTTCATCGTACTGACAGCCAGCGGTGGACCCGAATGCCTGACGCTGATCGAGGCAGCAAAACCGGATCTCTTCCTCGTTGACATCCTCATGCCAGGCATGAACGGCTGGCAACTGGTGGAACGCCTGCGGGAAGACGGACAAACTGCACCAATCATCATGCTCTCGGCCAATATCGGCGATGGCGCCTCCAGCATCCGCAAGGGGGATGGCCATAGCGATGCCATTTCGAAACCAGTGGATATCCGCCAGCTTTCCGACAAGCTCGCCCAGCATCTTGGCCTGACCTGGATTTATGAAGGCGAAGCGCTCCAGGAGCGAGAAGGACCCGTTCCGGTGAAAAGTCCCGGTTCAGGCCATATCGACGATCTCATCCAACTGGCGGAAATCGGCTATATTCGAGGGCTCGAAACCAAGCTTGGCGATCTCGCAGCCTCACCCGATCACCGTGCCTTTACGGAAGCGGCGCGGCACTATATTCAAAGTTTCGATATGGCCGGACTGATGACGTTCCTGAGACAGTTCCGCGAGGAAAGGATGCCGCAGGATGGCTGAAAACTCCGCACCCAGAGAAATTGTTCTTCTGGTGGATGACAGTCCGGATGCGCTCGGCTTTCTCACGGAAGCACTCGAACAGTCAGGCTTTTCGGTGCTGATCGCAACCTCTGGCCAATTCGCCATCAGCATTGTCGATCGCATCACGCCGGATCTCATTCTGCTCGATGCCATCATGCCAGGCATGGATGGGTTCGAAACCTGCCGCAAGCTGAAGGCAAATCCATCCGTTTCACAGGTGCCGGTCATCTTCATGACAGGACTGACCGAGACCGAGCATGTGGTCAACGCGCTGGAAAGCGGCGGCGTGGATTATCTGACGAAGCCCATCAACATCGATGAATTGCGCGCCCGCATCCGCGTTCACCTGTCCAATGCGCGCTCAGCCCAGAGTGCACGCGTAGCGCTGGATGCGGCGGGCCGACATCTTCTGGCGGTGCGCGGCAATGGCGCCCTGCACTGGTCGACACCACAAGCGACGCGGCTCATCAACTCAGCCTTCGGTCAGGATGATGGGCTGGATCAGGCCACACGGAAAATCTCGACCTGGATGATCGATCGCGACAGGCCGGGCTTTCCACGCGAGGTGACCTTCGCCGTGGACGCGCAGGCCGCGACCACGCTTCAGTTCTCGTTCCTCGGCGCCATCGGCCCGGACGAGTATCTAATTCGCGTAAGCGCACTCAGCAACCGCGCCGAAGACGTGGTATTGCGCGAGCACTTCCCCGTTACCCAGCGCGAAGCGGAAGTGCTGCTCTGGATTGCCAAAGGCAAATCGAACAAGGATATCGGCGATATCCTTGGCCTCTCGGCCCGCACCGTCAACAAGCATCTGGAACAGATCTACGTGAAGCTGGGCGTCGAGAATCGCGCATCCGCAGCCGTCAAGGCGGCCAATGTGCTGCATGTGATGTGAAACACGGACCGGCACGACGATTGCGCGGCCAAACCCATCACCCCCTGGGGCCTCGCGGCTTAAAAGGTGCCAGACCGGTGACTGGCGGGTTTGAATCCAGATTAGCCGGTTGTCCCCAGATGGAAATGGGCTGATTATCCTTCGTCAACACCTTCGAATCGTAGATGGCAAGCGAGGTCTGCTGCTGGGCCACGTCCGCGCATTGCTGAATGATACCACCGATGTAGCGCATGCAACTCGTCGCATCGCCCGGCACGGAGCCTGTAGCCCAGTCCTTTACAATCCCATCTTGTCCAACGAGAAAATACGACAGGCGGTTGTTGCTCACCACAGATGAGCTTGAGACCAGACCGCCAAAGTCAGCCCCCCGCTCCGTCCGCGCTGCAGGGGCGATGTGGCGATAGATCACCTGGCCATTCGACAAAGGCGTGGCGCCAATCATCGGACCAAAGGTCGCGCGGTCGTTTCCGGCCAGCCTGTCCATGGGCGAGGTTCCGAGGCTGGCGACCTGAGTATAGGGTTTTCCGAGCGCATAGCTGGTGAAAGACCTGTTGGCCATTCCCTCGGCCTTTTCAGTCACCTGCGAGCAACCTGCCAAGGCAAGCAGCAGAGCAAAAGCGGAAAACCTGATGCGCATGGACCGGCCCCATCATCCGTTACGCTCATGTCCGCAGTCTGCGAACATTCATTCTCAACAAATCCTGCGAAAATCATCGACAGCTTTCAAGCCTTCGCAGCCCTTGAAACGAAATAGGCAAAAGAAAAAAGGGCCGGCGCGTGCCGACCCTTTCCCACGGACGGATGAACCGCCGTTGCTGTCTTACATCTGGAAGTAAGAATACTTGCCGTCCGGGCCCTTCTTCCACTCGTACATGACATAGTCAGGACGTGTGATGTCACCCTTCTTGTCAAAGCCGATATCGCCGATCACCGTCTTGAACGGACCCTTCGACTTCATTGTCTCGGCAACCTTCTGCGGATCGTTCGTCTTCGCAACCTTGGCAGCGTCGGCAATGATCTGCAGCGCTGCGTAGGAATACAGCGTGTAGGCTTCCGGCTCGAAGCCAGCCTTGCGGAACTTCTCAACCAGGTCCTTTGCGTTCGGGTTCGTGCGCGGATCCGGCGGGAACGTCATCAGCGTGCCATTGACCGCGTCACCTGCAATCGAGGCAAGCTCGTTCGAGGTGATGCCATCGCCCGACATCAGAGGCGCCT
>NZ_STGA01000044.1:243489-247229 GCF_005222835.1 Rhizobium sp. FKY42
ATCCGCCATCTGGCGCATCAGAAGACCGGCTTCCGTGTGCAGACCGCCATAGTAAACGACGCCAACGCCCGCAGCCTTCATCTTCGAGACGAGCGCGGAGAAGTCCTTGTCGCCAACCGTGATGCCTTCGTAGATGACTTCCTTCACGCCAAGCTTGTTCATCGCCTTCTTGGTCTCGTCGGCAAGACCCTGACCATAGGTCGTCTTGTCATGGACGACGGCGACCTTGGCACTCTTGAACTTCTCGGCAATGTACTTGCCAGCCACTTCGCCCTGCTGGTCGTCACGGCCGCAGGTGCGGAACGTGTTCCACAGGCCGCGCTCGGTGAACTTCGGGTTGGTGGAGGCAGGCGTTACCTGCAGGATGCCGTTTTCGGCGTAGACTTCAGCCGTCGGGATAGAGACGGACGAGTTGAAGTGGCCCACCACGAACTTCACGCCATCGGCCACGAACTTGTTGGCAACCGAAACACCCTGCTTCGGGTCGGACACGTCATCGCCGAGAACGATCTTGATCTTCTCGCCGTTGATGCCGCCAGCAGCGTTGATGTCTGCCGCAGCCTGTTCAGCACCCTTCTGCAACTGCGCGCCAAAGGCAGCATTCGGGCCTGTCAGCGGACCGCCAACGCCCACCAAAATGTCGGCCCAGGCAGAGCCGCCGAAGGCGACAACTGCAGTCAGCGCGACTGCCGAAAGAAGAGACTTCTTCATTCTTGTACTCCCAGTTTTATTCAGCGGGTCGAATAAAAAACCTTCGCAAGCCCCACTTTCCTTGCGCAGGTAACAGTTTCCCCGGCGCGCACTCTGGAGCGGAAAGCAATGCCATGTCAATTCTTACTCTTGCTAGAGAGTTAATTTAGCAATTCCCGCATAAGATGCATCAATATGATTGATGCATTTATTTTACCGAGATTGAGGCTACATATCGCAAACAGAACGACGACAAAGCGGGCACGATGATGAATTTGCGAGCAGCGCGCACATAAAAATATAGGAATTTCATAATCTTGCGCGACATCATCTGCCGATGCCGCCAATGTTGAAGCGACACGTCGAAAAATGGTCATACATTTACAATGATTATAATTGAGCTCATTCACAGCTTAATTTGAACGCCGTTGAAAACCATTGAACGCGCGTTGAATGAAGCTGAAGCGACTCTACCAGCGCTATCTGGTTCACCGAGAGGAATTCAGCCAGTCGTTGATCGCATTTCACTACCAAAATAGAGTCATACCTAGGTATAAAGAGAAACCATAGATTGAGGGCTCATTGCTCGGCGATGAGCGTCCGCGAGAGCCTGTTCCGGCTTGTGAAAGCTTTAAATTTCGTTGACCATGCTCTGAAAATTGCAGCTGTGTAGATTATAAAACCGTAAGTTATCATGGCGATTTAACGCTCTTCCACTTAGGATAGAGCGCGGCAAGTCAGGCGAGCATCGCACCATCCGGAGCGAATGGCCCAAAAGATCCGAGAGGCATAACAGTGTTTGCGCAGGATGATGGTGGCTACAAAATCGTGCATGTGCTCAGCGGGCAATACGCTGTCTCTTCCACTGAGGGCACTTATTTCAGCACAGTTCTTGGCTCATGCGTTTGCGCATGCATCTATGATCCGGTTTCGGGGATCGGCGGCATCAACCATTTCGTCCTGCCGCTCGGCGGTGAACGCGCTCCTCAGGAGCAAAGGTATCGCTACGGAGACGTGGCCATGCCCGGACTTCTCAGCAACCTCTGCCGCCGCGGTGCACAGCGGGAAAGATTGGTGGTCAAGCTTTTCGGTGGGCGCGCACGCAATGACGGTTCATATGAACCAGGCGCGCTGAATGCAGACTTCGCGCTGACCTTTGTGAACGCCAACGGATTGAAACTCATTGAATCAAGCCTCGGCGGGCAAGTGGCCCGCTGGGTCAACTTTCACCCCGCAAGTGGACGAACCAAGGTGCGCGAAACACTCGATTCGCCTGCATTCTCGGCCTCGCGACGCACGGTGATCAGCCTGTCGCGTAAAACCGCCTGAGCCATTCTTGCTAAGCAACAACAGCAAACCACGGTGAGGAATTGCCCGGGCGCTTCGCCTTCGATCAATCCCATTGCTCCATTGCGATCCTACAGCATATCTCGCAAAAGTGTACCGCGGTTTTGCGATAACGACATGCGGGAAAACAAAGAATTGAAGCGACAGGAGCGAATCCGAATGATCGCGACACGCTTTAACGTGCGAATCGCTGCGCGAACCCGGAGCAATCTAAAATTTCCATTCGAATATCTGACGCCTGCTGTTTTGCAGCAATAGACCTGGCACTGAAGGAGTTCCCATCCCTATGCCGTACTTCCATGTCATTTCCGGCTGCTCAGGCGGCGGCAAGTCCTCACTGCTTGCCGAACTCGGACAACGCGGCCATTCCATCGTCCCTGAACCCGGAAGACGAATCGTAGCGGAAGAACAAGCTGGCGGCGGAGCAGCATTACCCTGGACAAATCCCACCGCATTCGCACGCCGGGCAATCGCACTTTCGCTCCAGGATTTCCGAGACAACCAGCACCTCAAGAATGCCTTCTTCGACCGAGGATTGATCGACGCCGTTTGCGCTTTGCTGCACACGTCACCCGGCAAGAATGAAGAAGATCGCGTTCTAGCGCTGTGTGCACAGCATCGATATCAGCCGGTGGTTTTCATGACGCCACCCTGGCCGGAGATCTACGTCAATGACGCTCAGCGAAAACATGATCTGCAAGCGGCTGTGGCGGAATATGAACGCCTGTGTGCGTTCTATCCGAAACTGGGCTACACACTGATCGAACTGCCGCGCAACAGCATAACCTCCCGAGCGGATTTCGTGGAAGCCCATATCGGGAAAACCTGAGCCTTACCCGATGGTCAGAAGTTGAGCGCACCGGACGCGAAAAACTGCCGGAAGGAATAGTAGTGCGGCTATTAAGAGTGACAGCTGCCGACAAACCCTCCCTTCCACGCGCCACTATTTTCGATATTGAACCAACAAGCCCGAGCAAGACGACGAGAGCCGTCAACCGATGTCAGGACCCCAGGGCCGGCGCGTGCCGACCCTTCCCCACGAACGGATAAACCGCCGATGATGTCTTACATCTGGAAGTAGGAATACTTGCCGTCCGGGCCCTTCTTCCACTCGTACATGACATAGTCAGGACGCGTGATGTCACCCTTCTTGTCGAAACCGATATCGCCGATCACCGTCTTGAACGGACCCTTCGACTTCATTGTCTCGGCAACCTTCTGCGGATCGTTCGTCTTTGCAGCCTTGGCTGCGTCAGCGATGATCTGAAGTGCTGCGTAGGAATACAGCGTGTAGGCTTCCGGCTCGAAGCCAGCCTTGCGGAACTTCTCGACCAGGTCCTTCGCGTTCGGGTTCGTGCGCGGATCCGGCGGGAAGGTCATCAGCGTGCCGTTGACCGCGTCACCTGCAATCGAGGCAAGCTCGTTCGAGGTGATGCCATCGCCCGACATCAGAGGCGCCTTCAGGCCCTGGTCTGCCATCTGACGCATCAAAAGACCGGCTTCCGTGTGCAGGCCGCCATAGTAAACGACGCCAACGCCAGCTGCCTTCATCTTGGAGACGAGCGCGGAGAAGTCCTTGTCGCCAACCGTGATGCCTTCGTAGATGACTTCCTTTACGCCCAGCTTGTTCATGGCCTTCTTGGTCTCGTCGGCAAGACCCTGACCATAGGTCGTCTTGTCATGGACGACGGCGACCTTGGCAC
>NZ_STGA01000044.1:247273-319148 GCF_005222835.1 Rhizobium sp. FKY42
GGGGTTTGTGGACGCAGGCGTTACCTGCAGGATGCCGTTTTCGGCGTAGACTTCAGCCGTCGGAATGGAAACCGACGAGTTGAAGTGGCCCACCACGAACTTCACGCCATCGGCGACAAACTTGTTGGCAACCGAGACGCCCTGCTTCGGGTCGGACACGTCATCGCCGAGAACGATCTTGATCTTCTCGCCGTTGATGCCGCCAGCAGCGTTGATGTCTGCCGCAGCCTGTTCAGCACCCTTCTGGATCTGTGCGCCGAAAGCGGCATTGGGACCGGTCAGAGGGGCACCCACGCCGACCATGACGTCGGCCCAGGCGGAGCCGCTCATCGCCACGATGGCAGAAAAAGCAATTCCAGATAGAAGAGGATACTTCATGAGTTTCTCCCAAAATATGCGTTGAATAAAACAGTTGCGGCGCGAGACCTGAGCCTCGCGCCGCAAAATCAATGCGCAACACAACTATGGGTAGAAATCAACCTGTCGTCAAGTCTTGGAACGCCAGGAGAACGGTGAACTTTTTTCATAGAGCCAGTAGTAATTTTGACTCATCTGTTCCGTGCGGCGATGGCGGAACCCGGCAAAGGCAAAAACCAGGAGAATGGCGACATCCAGCAGGTAGAAGCCAAGGCTCAGGAACGGACCCTGGAAGAGTGAGAAGTGCAGGAAGCGCATCATCACGCCCAGAAGGAACGTATAGCCAATCACCAGCGGCGGATTGCCCCATCCATCGGCCACGGCACGACCCGTGCGCCAGGCAGTCCAGAAACCAATGAGCAGAACCACGAAGCGAAGCGCATAGCGGGCGCCGGTATCGCTTTCAAAGAAAAGACCTTGCATTGTCAAACCCTCCTTGCCACGGCGCTCAATGACGTCCGCCTTCGAGATAGGCGGCGCGAACCTCCGGATTGGCGAGCAACTCCTTGCCGGAGCCGCTCATCGTCACCCGACCGTTCACCATAACATAGGCACGATGTGACAGCTTCAGTGCCGCAAACGCATTCTGTTCCACCAGGAAGACGGTCAGACCTTCCTTCTCATTCAGGATCTTGATGGCTTCGAAGATCTGCTTGACGATAAGCGGTGCCAGCCCAAGGGAAGGCTCGTCCAAAAGCAGAAGCTTGGGGCGTGCCATCAGGGCGCGACCGATGGAGAGCATCTGCTGCTCGCCACCGGACAAGGTGCCGCCACGCTGGCTCTGACGCTCCCGCAGGCGCGGAAACAGCGCGAAAATCTTTTCGACGTCCTCATGGAAGTATTTCAGATTGTCGAGCCCCGCGCCCATCTGCAGGTTTTCATGGACGGTCATGCGCGGGAAGATACGGCGGCCTTCCGGCGATTGCGCAATGCGCAGCCGCGCAATCTCATGCGTCGGCATACGGGTGATATCGCGACCGTCGAATTCAACGCTGCCGTGACGTGCCTGCGGACTGCCGCAGATCGTCATCATCAGCGTCGACTTGCCGGCACCGTTGGCACCGATCAGGCTGACGATTTCGCCCTTTTTCACATCGATATCAACACCGGCCAGCGCGCGAATGTTGCCGTAATAGGTCTCGACGCCGGAGACCTTTAGAAGAGGTTCGCCAGACATCACTGCGCACTCCCGTCGAGTTCTTCATGAATGATTTCTTCCACCTCGTCGTCCTCGACGCCGAGATAGGCGGCAATCACCTTCGGATCATTTTTGACGTGATCCGGCGTGCCGTCGCAAATCTTCTGACCATATTCCAGCACCACAACGTGGTCCGAAATTTCCATGACCACCGACATGTCGTGCTCGATGAGCAGGATGGATGTGCCTGTCTCGTCGCGGATTCCGTTGAGAAGCACGTTGAGCGCCAGAGACTCCTTCGGGTTCAAGCCGGCAGCCGGCTCGTCCAGGCAGAGCAGTTCAGGCCCCGTGCACATGGCACGCGCTATTTCCAGACGACGCTGGGCGCCGTAGGAAAGATCGCCCGCCGGATCGTCGGCGCGGTCAATCAAATCTGCCCGCTCAAGCCACTGGCGCGCCGTCTCTATGGCGGCCTCGGCCTCGCGCTTGTAGGAGCCTAGGCCCAGAAGACCCATGACCGTGTAGCCGGAAGCCTTCATCAGCTTGTTATGCTGTGCCACGAGCAGGTTTTCGAGAACAGTCAGACCACCGAAGAGCCGGATGTTCTGGAAGGTACGCGCCACCTTGGCCTGCTTGGTTATATCGAAGTCCGACAACCGCTCGAGCAGGAACTTGTCACCGCCACGCTGGGACATCGTAATCATGCCCATGGTCGGCTTGTAGAAGCCGGTGATGCAGTTGAACACGGTCGTCTTGCCTGCGCCGTTTGGACCAATCAGGGCAGTGATATCGCCCCGCTTTACCTGAAAGGACAGGTCGTTGATCGCCATCAACCCGCCAAAGCGCATCGACAGATGCTCGACATTCAGAATGGTGTCTTGATTCATCGTCTGAGTTCCGGAGGTCATCAGCCGTGTCCCTCCTTGGTGAAGCTTCCGGAAACGGCCTTGCGTTCCTTGAGGAAGGCCGTCGGTTCACGCGAGCCTACAAAACCGCGCGGCTTGAAGAGCATGACCACAACCATGGCCAGACCGAAGATCAGCATGCGATAAAGTTCAGGCGTGAAATCATCGCCGAAAACGTGCTTCAGGAATTCCATTTCACGCAGCAACTCCGTGCCGCCGACCATAACGATCGCCGCAACGGCAATCCCTATCAGCGAGCCCATGCCGCCAAGAACCACGACCGCAAGAATGACCGCCGATTCCAGGAAGACGAAACTTTCCGGCGATACGAAGCCCTGGCGGGCCGCAAAGAACGACCCGGCAAAGCCGCCGAACATCGCCCCGATGGCGAAGGCTGTCAGCTTGGTCTTCACCGTATCGATGCCGAGAGACCGGCAGGCGATTTCATCCTCGCGCAACGCTTCCCACGCACGACCGATGGGCATGCGGCGCAGCTTCATGGTCACATAGGCCGTCAGCATGCAGAGGCCAAGAATGACGTAGAACAGGAAGATCTTGTAATAGGCCGAAGACATTGGCAGGCCGAACGCCTTGGCAAAGTTGTTCGATGCACCGACATCGAACGAATAGATGCCGAATACGGATGCCTTGGCGATACCGGAGATACCAGCCGTACCGCCCGTGACTTCGGTCCAGTTCATCAGCACGAGGCGGATGATTTCACCAAAAGCCAGCGTCACAATAGCAAGGTAATCGCCGCGCAGCCTCAAGACCGGGAAGCCGAGAATTATGCCCCAGAAAGCAGCCAGAATACCGGCCAGCGGCAGAAGGATCCAGAAGGACAGGCCAAACTGGTCTGAAAGCAGGGCGTAGGAATAGGCGCCCACCGCATAGAAGGCCACATAGCCAAGGTCCAATAGACCGGCGAGACCGACGACGACGTTCAGACCCCAGGCCAGCATCACGTAGATAAGGATCTGGATACCGAAGTTGTCGACGAATTTCAGCGAGCCCTGCACGCCATTCAGCATGACAGCCATTGGCGGATAGAGAACGAGGGCCACAAGTGCGATCTTGAGGAAGTGGGTCTGGAAAAAGCTCTTATGATCGGAGACTTCCGGAATACCGGCTTTCGCATTGGCCAGCTTACGCTGATCGATATGAGGCCTGATGAAGCCGACGACAAGAAAGCGACCCACTGCAGAGGCGATCACGAAGATAGCCAGCAGGCCCCAGCGAGTGCGCCAGACAAGCTTGTTGTCGATGTTTTGATAGGTCTCGATCCCCACATAGAGGAGAAACATTCCCAGAGCCAGCAGGCCCGCAAAGAGGCCTTCCTTGATGGCCTTTGCCATCAGGCCGGACGAGTCTTCACTCGTCGTGACAGGAGAGTTTGCCATATTCTTACACCTTCTCCACTTCAGGTCGGCCCAGAATGCCGGTCGGCTTGAAAATCAGCACGAAGGCGAGAATGGCAAAAGTCGCCACGTCCTTGTAGGCAATGGAGAAATAGGCAGACCAGAGGGACTCGATCAAGCCGATCAGAAGACCACCCAGGACTGCACCAGGAAGCGAGCCGATACCGCCCAATACCGCCGCCGTGAATGCCTTCACACCAGGAATGAAGCCATCAGCGAACGAAGCCACACCGTAATACATGAGGTACATCGAGCCTGCGACTGCCGCCAGCGCGGCACCCATGATGAAGGTAATGGAGATCGTCCGATCAACATCCACACCCAGCAGAGCCGCCATCTTTCGATCCTGCTCGGTCGCGCGCTGCGCACGGCCAAGCGGCGTCTTGTTGACGATGTACCAGAATACGAAAAGCAGGACGGATGTAACCAGAACGATCAGGATCTGCTTCAACGAAACCGTTACATCGCCAAAGTGGAATACATCATCCACCAGCGGCGGAATGGGCTTGTTGCGTGGACCCTGCGTGACCTGAATGAAGTTTTGCAGAACGATTGACATGCCAATGGCGGTGATGAGCGGCGCCAGACGGAAGGATCCGCGCAGAGGCCGATAGGCAACACGTTCGATTGTCCAGTTCCACAGGCTCGTCACAAGCATCGCGACGACGAGCATGACCAGAAGCGCCAGCGCGACCGGAACGCCTGCAACGAATGTTGTAAGAATAAGAAAGACGATCAGAGCAGCGAAGCCGCCAAGCATGAAGATATCGCCATGGGCGAAGTTGATCATGCCGATAATACCATAGACCATCGTATAGCCGATTGCGACAAGGCCATAGATCGATCCAAGAGTCAGCCCGTTCAGGAGCTGCTGGATGAAGTACTCCATTAATTTTCCCCCGCGGCGCAACCTGGCGGAGCCGTTGCGCCTCTGTATGTTTGGCCCTTATGGGTTCTTAACATTGGCCCGATTGATAACGTTTTCGTCCGAAATGTGAAGCAAAAAAGACTGCTGCGGCAAATCTTCCAACAACCTCGTCTTGAACTGATGCTAGAAAGAACAAAGGCATCAGGAAATCGGCAGCCGCTGCTGAAATTCTGGCCGTCTGCCAGCGGAGGCACAGGGCATGCTCGCCACACCGGCAAGCAGCACACGCAGGGCCTCCGCCGTAGAGCCGCAGCGAAACTCATGACAAGTCTTCGCTTTTTGCTTTCGCCATGAAGTATAGAGAAGCATGGAAGCTGGGCCGGTATCGGCGCAAAAAGCGCCCGTCCCACCGATCGCTCTGCTTTGCTCTGACGAAGCGGAGCGATCGGCAGGTTTGTCCGTGTGCGCGTTTGCCAAAGGCAAACGGCGCGGCGGGGTTTCCGATTGGCGGATGCCCGATGGCGAACCGGTCTTGCCCGATGCGGGAGCATCGAACTTCACCCGTTTCACCACCGGATCGCACGCGCCAATCGAGAAACAGAACTGACCCTGAGTTTACCGGAAGTGCTCTAGAACGCCACCCTGCTGACCTGCACCTATCATCGTTCCGTTCGGTGACACCCTGCTGCAGGAAGGCTGCATCAGTGTCGCCGATCGTCTTTGACTTCAGGAGATCGATGAAAATGGATAAGAGCCCTCGACTTTCATTACCATATATATTGCCGTCTCAGGCGCAGAAGCACCTGCCCCATAACGAGGCCCTGGACCTGCTGGATTGCCTGGTTCAACTCACCGTCGAGATGGAGGCGCAATCCCCCCCGGCTGAGGCCCGGAATGGGGAGTGCTACGTGGTGATCCCCGGGGCGACGGGTGCGTGGTCCGGCTATCATGGCATGATTGCGACGCTGAGAGATGGGGCCTGGAGCTTCTGGCAGCCATTGCCCGGGTATCGGGCATGGTTTCGCGCCGAAGCCGCCCTCAAGGTTTTCGATGGCGTGAACTGGATAAGGCCAGCGCTGCCGCAGGTGCTGACCCCGCAGAGGCTCGGCATCGGCGCAACTCCGGATGATTATAATAGGCTTCTGGTCTCCTCCCCCGCCACTCTGCTGAACCATGCCGGCAACTCGCACCGGGTTACCATCAACAAGGCAGCCACCGGCGAGACGGCCTCCATCCTGTTCCAGAGCAACTGGTCCGGCCGCGCTGAGATGGGCCTTGCCGGTTCGGACAGCTTTTCGTTCAAGGTGTCTTCCGATGGCGGGAACTGGAACACCGCACTGCACATCCGCCCTGACGGCGCTGTCGATCAGACTATGCGGCCTCTTGGACGGGTGCGCAATGAGGCAGGCTCGACCCTGGTGACCTCCGGATCCATCACCGGTTTTTCGACAGTCAGCCTGGAACAGGGGGGCATTTCGCTTGGCAGCATGCTTGCGGGCGGCGGCAAACCGGTGATCATTCCGATTGAGGGGCTCTACCAACTCCACCTCAAGGTCACGGTTTCTGCGTCCAGCACCTATCATGTGAGCCTGAACAGGGAAACCGGAGAAACTTTGACGACACTTCGCTTCCCCTCGTCCGCTCCCGTCAGCCTGTCCGGCTCGACCGTCGCCTCTCTCGCTGCAGGCGAAAAGCTGGTTCTCGCGCATCAGGGAACAGCGACCGTAACGGAAGGTCCAGCAGAAACAGAGCTGACGCTAATACGCCTCTGATTTCGACACCTTAACAACCTGGATCGGTCTTCGGCTGTCGTAGGTCCACCGGCAGCCGGCTTCATTCAGTAGCTCCAATTATATTAGAATTCATTAATTATAAACGACAGCGCAAGACTCCGCGCAATAAGTTTCGTCAAGGACAGTGATTCGGACAATTTGCGTTTTCGATTTAGTCAATTGTTAAAGCTGCGGCGCTACGGTCGCTCTCGTGGTCTTGTGTAATGTAGAGAGTCCAATGACCGAAATGATCCGTCCACGAGTAAAATATGTCATCGGCCCCGATGGCAGCCCCCTGACGATTGCTGACCTGCCCCCGGCAAATACGCGCCGCTGGGTCATCCGTCGTAAGGCAGAGGTGGTTGCAGCGGTGCGTGGTGGCCTTTTGAGCCTCGAGGAAGCCTGCGCACGCTATACTTTAACTGTCGAAGAATTCCTGTCCTGGCAGTCCTCTATCAACGATCATGGTCTGGCCGGCCTGCGGACGACGCGGATCCAGCAATATCGCCACTAGACAGGCATAACGCGCGCCTGTGCGCCTTAATATCCCCTGGCATTCCAGGGGTTTTCGCATGCGCCTATTCAAGGTGCCCGCCATCTTCCGCGCTCGCTATTCGCATCACGTCAGCCATAGACCACTTCGACAGATGCGTTAGCGCCCGCTCGGAATAAAACCTCCCCCCCTCTTTCAGTTCCGCTGGGTGCAACTGCACTGCATGGCTACTGGGTCTTGATCATTCCATTGCAAAGACACACGTCTCTGCTGAGATGCGCATCAGGCGCGGCACTGGCAATGCGTCCATGAACTGCATGGGCCCAGGCACTGCGTGGTGAGCGATGTGCTGCCTGCCTGAATTGACCAGGCTTCCGCCAATGGAGACGATCATGAATATCACACAGGGCGAAACGGGTTCGGGCGGCTTTTACAAGGCGCAACTGGAAGGCCACTACGGCGAGATGACCTATTCGAGAACATCCCCTCGCCTCATCATCATCGATCACACACAGGTAGACGATGCACTGCGCGGCAAGGGGGTCGGTCAGGCACTGGCCGAGTTCGCAGTCACGCAAGCGCGCACGAATGGCTGGAAGATCATTCCACTCTGCCCCTTCTTCAAGGCGCAGGTGGAAAGACATCCGGACTGGCAGGACATCATTCAGAAATAGATCATCAGCCCGGCACGGGCCCCGCTCCTGATTGTGCGGATAACAAGCAAGAAGCCCACGCCAGGTTTACCCTCGCGTGGCTTTCGTTTGTCGTTGAAACGGCGCGAACGATATCAGGCGCGGGCCCGAACCGTCGCATCCCTTTCTTCAAGTGCCGTTGCTTTTGCATGCTCGGCCTGGGCTTCTTCAAGCGCCAGTTCGGCTGCGTCCTGCTGCACCTTCAGTTCCTTAATGGAAACCTGAAGGTTATCGGCCCGCTGGCGAGCCGCCTTTGCAAAAGTTGGATATGCAAAGTGATTCGGATCGGAAATTCCCGATTTCTTCTCTTCCAGCGAAATCTGGTGCTCCAGTTCCTTCGCCATCCGTTCGAATTCGGCCATCATCATCTGCAACTGTTGCAGCTGTCGGCGTTTCTCATTCACCTGAAATTCCTTCAGGCGTACAAGGCTGTCACGCGTCTTCATACGCAATACTCCCGTGGATAGCGAGACCCCGGCCATTTCACACTCTCAAACCCTGAGTCCACAGTGCAACACTTGGGACATAAAAATTGCCGCGCCGTTAATTATTTTTCCCGCGCGGTAACCTTTCATTTACGGGCATCATTAATGATAGGGACGATCATTTAAGGGTCCGTAAATGCCATGGCCGAATTCGGCCGACGACAATGATGAGTCGTATGAATCACTTAAGGGAATTTCCTCCCAAAAAGATTCAGGTATGGCGCTGGCAGATTCACGAGAGAAATCAGGCGAATACCAAGTTTGTTTAACGAATTCCTATGCCTTGCCAAAGGGAGTCAGAGTTTGTTAACCAATTGGTGTCAGCTTCCAAATCAGGCAACGTCTGGATCCGTTTCGCGTTAGGGGGCAATCCACACCTTCGCGGCGGTTAAGGGGAAAATTATGCGGGTTCTACTCATCGAAGATGACAGCGCGACTGCCCAGAGCATCGAGCTGATGCTTAAGTCCGAGAGCTTCAATGTTTATACGACCGACCTCGGGGAAGAGGGCGTCGACCTTGGCAAGCTGTACGACTACGATATCATTCTTTTGGATCTCAACCTGCCGGACATGTCCGGTTACGAGGTTCTTCGTACGCTTCGTCTTTCCAAGGTAAAGACACCTATCCTCATCCTGTCCGGCATGGCCGGCATCGAGGACAAGGTTCGTGGTCTCGGTTTCGGCGCCGACGACTACATGACCAAGCCATTCCACAAGGATGAGCTGGTCGCACGTATTCACGCCATCGTCCGCCGTTCGAAGGGCCATGCACAATCCATCATCGTGACCGGTGAGCTGATTGTGAACCTCGACGCCAAGACGGTTGAAGTGGGTGGACAGCGCGTCCATCTGACCGGCAAGGAATACCAGATGCTCGAGCTTCTTTCCTTGCGAAAGGGCACGACTCTGACGAAGGAAATGTTCCTGAACCATCTGTATGGCGGTATGGATGAGCCGGAACTGAAGATTATCGACGTCTTCATCTGCAAACTGCGCAAGAAGCTGGCCAATGCCGCCGGTGGGGCGAACTACATCGAAACCGTTTGGGGCCGTGGCTACGTGCTGCGCGAGCCGGACGGCAGCGAATACGCCGAAACCGCCTGATACGGTTGCCATCCCGCAGGTTTCATCAAGAAGCGCCCGTAGCTTACGCTGCGGGCGTTTTGTTGTTTGTTTCAAACATACCCGTTCCAACCCAGGTTCAGGCAGCAGGGCACGGCGCGCGACAGGCAATCCTTAGCGTCAAGGTCGCCGTGCCGCAGTCGCCGCTGTCTCGCGCTTCAATGATCTATCGGTTGGAAAAAAGTGCCGATCAGGCAACCTTGGGCAGGTTGGCAAAGACCGAAGAGAGGATCTTGCGGTCAAAGGGCTTCAGCAGGAAATCATCTGCACCAGCCCGCTTGCCCTGCATCATCTTCTTGAGATCAGCTTCGATTACGCAATAGTAGATGCGAACCGCCTTGCCCTGCGGCAGGCCACGGACACCGGCAATCAGGTCCAGCGCACCATCCAGTGCGGCATCCACAATGAGGATAGAAGGGGTCTCCGCCTGACACCGCATCATTGCCTCGCGGCCGGACGTTGCTTCGACGACCAGAAAATCGAGTTCGGTCAGAATACGCTTGGCAACCGTCCGAACGATGTCTGAACTGTCGGCGATCATCAGGCGCTGCATCGAACCCTCCATTGGACCAAATGGACCAAACCCCGCGTACGTTTTCGCACGCGGGTTGAGGTTATAGAGTTCACGCTAATGAAAGGTTACCACCGTTCAGGCAACTGCACCTTCTGCGATAAAGGTGATGCGGTCTTCGTAGGAAACGTGTTTCAGTTCCATCCCGCACTCCTCGGCCAGAAGCACCGTGTAATAGGGCTGGATGGTGTGACCGTCGACAGCCTCTTCCAGCGTGCCAGAGTTGATTTCCACATACTTGGCAGGAACGCGCAGCATGCGGCCTTTCACGGTGATGGAGAATTTGGGGTCGGTCTCCACATCCTCCAGAACGATGTCCATGGAGCCGCCGCGCGGGATGGCGCTGTAGGCCACGAGGAAGAGGTTAAGCAGAAGCTTCACACGGTTCTTCGGAATGATGGCGCGCGGACCACTCCACGTGACCTCGGTCTTCTTTTCCGCCGCGGCAAAGTCTTTTGCCGCCTTTTCCGCTTCACCCGTATCGATGGAAGCGCCAACGGAACCGGAGGCCCCGAACGCCAGACGGGCAAACTTCAGCCGAACCGAAGCATTGAGGGCGGAGGTGCGGATCAGGTCCAGCGCATCGGCATCGGTGCCTCCTTCGTCCAACAGTTCGAGACCGTTGTTGATGGCGCCGACCGGCGAAATGACATCGTGGCAGACACGGCTGCACAGGAGCGCCGCCAGATCGGGACCGCTCAGAGTGAGGTTCGGATTCTTCGGCATGGATTTCGGTTCCTGTTCCGGTGGCTCTCGCAGGCGCGGCTTCGCGCATCACGAGGGACTGACATTGCAAGATTGCCCGGACCTGTTCTTCTCGACTTGGGTCCAGTGCTTCGCCGCCATAATGACACCATTTTTGGTAAACCGGTTGTTAACAGGATGGCAGCAGAATAGTGCAGCCGTGACCTAGGCATACGATTTTCGAACAAACGGACAGGCCCATGATCATCAGAAGACTTTCCGCTGTTGCCCGGCTCGTAGTCGCCACACTCGGCGCAACGCTGGCTTCAGTCATGTCCACGCCCGCACAGGCCCAATCGGGATCGCAATATTCGGTGCAGGAAATTGTCGATGCCGGACATGGCTTCTTCGGCTCCACCAGCGGCGGGCTGGCCAAGGTGGTGGAGAAAGCCTTCTCTCAATATGGTTTGCCGAACGGTTACATCCTCGGCCAGGAAGGGTCCGGTGCATTCATTGCCGGTCTGACCTATGGCGAAGGCGAGCTTTACACCAAGAATGCAGGTAAGCACCCGGCCTTCTGGCAGGGACCATCTCTGGGCCTGGACTATGGCGGCCAGGGCGCCCGCACCATGATGCTGGTCTATAATCTGCCGGATATCCAGAGCCTGTATGCGCGCTTTGGCGGTGTCAGCGGCTCTGCCTTCGTTGTGGCAGGGGTCGGGATGACGGCCCTTCGCAACGACCAGATTGTCCTCGTTCCAATCCGCACCGGGCTTGGCGCACGCCTTGGCGTCAATGTCGGTTATCTGAAGTTCACGCAGCAGCCGACATGGAATCCCTTCTGATTCCGCCAACCGGCAGCAGTCCATGCTGCCTTGCCGCGCCATCCTGCCTGTCAACGCAGTTGCACATATTGCTGTCCGGCACGCGATCGGTTAGCACTATCGGAAATTGCCAGCCTGCTGTGGATCTTCCGTGATACAATTCGCGCTACTCTTCGGGTTCGGCTTTCTGAGCGCCGTCCTGCTGGTCATGATCCTGGCACCGGCGGTCCATCGCCGCGTCGTCGTCTATACCGAGAACCGTCTCAAGGCCACAATGCCCATCAGCCCCTCGGAAGTGCGGGCGCAGCGGGATATGGCGCGCGCCGTCTACGCCGCCGAAAACGCACGCACCAAGCAGGAACTGCTGCAGGAGCGCGACAAGGCCGTCGGCATGCAGATCCGGTTCGACAAGCTGGCGGCTGAGGCGTCCGAACTGCATTCCAGCAACCACGAACTGCAGATGCAGGTTCAGGACATGAGCGCCGAGGCCGCCGATCTGCGCTCGCGCCTGCGTCGCGAAGAAGGCTTCATCCGGCAGTTGAAGGAATCGCTCCATCTGGTCGAAACCAACGTCTCCGCGCGGAACGAAACGATCGAGGCGCTGGAGCGGCGCATCACCCGGCTGACGGCGGAAATCGATGATCTACGCCTCGACCTGTCTGCGCGTGAGACCGAGATTGAAAGCAGCCGGTTGCGCGCGACGGCACTGCGCGAAGAACGCGATACTCTTCGGATCGACACGAAACTTCTGACGACGCGGGCAAAAGACGCCGAAATGCGTTTTCAGGAAGCAGAGCGCAAACTGGCACGGCTGGAAAAGAAGCTGGCAAGGGAAACCGCAGCGAAGGCGGATCTCGAAACGCGGCTTCAGTGGCGCGAGCAGGAACTGGATCGCATGCGCACCGCCCGCAGTGCCGGAGCGGAGGTGGTCCAGCCGGTCACCGGCAACTACCCCTTGCCGCGCAAGAAGCTCCCCGCCAATGCGAAGAAGGCAGCGGCGGCGGCACTTCTCGAAACCACGGATGATGACGAAGACCACATGTTGCCCGTACAAACGCTCGAAAGCGATCTTCGAAGCCGTTCCTCGGCACTCACGGCTCAATTGACGAAGGCGAAGACGAAGAAGGCCCAGGATGCTGTTCGCGCAGAACTTGCCGCCATCGCCGCCGACATGGTTGCCCTGACGGCTGTGAAGGATGGCAACGCAGAAGAGCTGAAAGCTTCGTTGCTCGCTGCCGCCAGGGAAAAGCCGGAAGACAGCGACCATATGAGCCTCGCCGAACGTGCAGCCATGGCGATCGACCGAGTTTCGCCAACACCGACAGCAGAATAGAAGATCAGCGGAGCAAATCCTGGCCGCGCGCCATCTCATAAAGCGCTATGCCGGTCGCGGTTGCCGCATTGAGGCTGTCCAGCTGTGGCATTTGCGGAATACGGGCCGTCTGGAAGCGTTGCATAATGTGGGCAGGCAATCCCTCGCCTTCCGTCCCCGTCACCAGTGCGACACGGGTTGCCTTCGCAACATCCCGGATATCGATCTCGCCACGTGGCGAAAGCCCGAAGATGGCAAAGCCCGCTCGATCCACGGTTTCCAGCAGCGAAAGCGCCGCGCCACCGCGCGCGAAAGGCACGGATAGAACAGAACCGACCGAGACCCGAAGAGCCTTGCGATAGAGCGGATCACAGGAGGTTTCGTCCAGCAGAAGCGCACTCACCCCAAAGGCCGCAGCGTTGCGGAAGATCGATCCTATATTGTCATGGTTGGAAATGCCACAGCAAACACCGATCAGGGCCTTTTCCGGCAGCGCGTTCAAAAGCGCATCCGCACCCTGCTCCAGCGCGCGGAAACCCAGAGCCAGGACGCCACGGTGAAGGTGAAAGCCCGCGATCTGATCGAGAACCGCAGCGGAGGCGACGTAGACCGGGACTTCGGCGGGAAACGCCGCCACAATGTCTGCTACCCCCTCCACCCGATTTTCCAACAGCAGCAGCTTTTCCGCACGAAACCGCGCCGCCGCCGACGCGTGGGCCGCAGCCAGCATGCGCAGCACGACCGTACCTTCCGCGATAAACTGCCCGTGACGGCCCACCAGATCCCGCTCCCGAATATCGCGAAACTCAGCGATACGTGGATCATGCGGATCGTTTATGCGGATGATCTGGCGGACAGTGTCACGCATGGTCAGTTGGTGACCGTCACATCCGCCACGATCCGGCCGACGGACAGATCGAAGATCAGCACCTTGCGCTCACCCTTCAGGCTGCCCCAGAACAGGATCTGGCTGCCGGAACTGGAGACGGACTGGATCTCGAAACCCTGCGGCAAGGCGGCGCGTGCGGAAAGCGGCTGGTCGGCGGGCACGGCAAACCCCACAGGGGCTGCTACCTTTTCGGCTTCCGGGCGGTTCTTCACCTTATAGACAACCGCGAACAACACGGCCATAAGGCTGACGATTATGATGCCGCTTGAGACGATCTGCAGACGAACCATCTTCCGCCGAACGTTTTCCATTACCGGATCGAGCGGCTCGTCGTCTTGCTGGTGCTCGGTATCATGATTGGCCATCAGTCAGGCGCCCTTGTTGTCAATGTCATCGGATCAGAAGAAATGAACGACCCCTTTAATCAAGGCGAGACGCCAAGGAAAGTGCTGACTGCCGGAGAAGATGCCGAAGGGCGGCTGGATTCATGGCTGACCGGCGTTCTGGAAGGGGAGTTTTCCCGCAATCGCATCAAGTCGCTGATCGAGCAAGGTGCGGTATACATTGATGGCAAACCCTGCCTTGAGGCGAAAAAGAAGGTTCATCCGGGCATGGTCGTCGAAATCGAGGCCCCCGAACCGGAAGATCCGGAGCCGAAGGGTGAGGACATTCCGCTGGAGGTTCTCTACGAAGACGATGACCTGATCGTGATCGCAAAGCCTGCGGGACTGGTGGTGCATCCGGGTGCAGGAAACTGGACCGGCACACTGGTCAACGCACTGATCCACCATTGCGGCGATAGTCTTTCGGGCATCGGCGGCGTCAAGCGACCGGGCATCGTGCATCGCCTCGACAAGGATACAAGCGGCGTCATGGTCGTTGCGAAGAACGATATGGCGCATCGCCATCTGGCGGACCAGTTTGCCGATCACGGCCGCACGGGCGATCTGGAGCGCGCCTATCTTGCCCTCGTCTGGGGGCGTCCGCAGCAACTGCGCGGCACGATCGATGCGCCACTGGGCCGCTCGACGGCAGACCGTACCAAGCGCAGCGTGAAGCGCGAGGAAAGCATGGATGCCCGTGAGGCGATCACCCATTACGAAGTCGTCGAACGCTTTCATGAGCTGCCGGATGCCACGGCCCTCGCCGCTCTCGTCGAATGCCGGCTGGAGACAGGGCGAACCCATCAGATTCGCGTTCACATGGCCCATATCGGTCATCCACTGATTGGCGATCCGGATTATGGCGCTGCGTTCAAAACCAAAGCCAACCGGCTGCCGGATGAGGCAAAGCACGCGGTCAATGGCTTCCACCGTCAGGCTTTGCATGCCTATCTTCTAGCCTTCGAACATCCACGGACTGGCGAGATCATGGAATTCGAGGCGCCCATCCCGGAAGATTTCGAGGAACTTCTCGAAGCACTTCGTGGATAGCCGACGCGAGCTGCAACATTTTACTTCCTTCTGCGTTTTAAGATGTCCGCCGGGTCGATTGTGCGCGTGAGACATTCGTCAGCCCTTCTGCGCGGGTAAATCTGCACTGCTCATCGACATGTCATGATCCAGCCAGATTCCACAGCGTATCTAGCCATGGACAGGCTTGAACGGTGTAAATTCAATACTTATCTGTCACGTGGCTTGGTGCGAGGTCGCCTAGACTCGCGCCGCACAGGCTCGCCAGCGGCAGACGCTTCCAGGGAGCCGGAAACGAAGAAAGGGGTGCTCTATGGCCCGCAACACACTTCCGTCCATCACAGCCGGCGAAGCCGGTCTGAACCGCTATCTGGACGAAATCCGCAAATTCCCGATGCTGGAACCGCAGCAGGAATACATGCTTGCAAAGCGGTATAATGAACATGGGGATCGCGACGCCGCACATCAACTGGTGACTTCGCATTTGAGACTCGTGGCAAAGATTGCCATGGGCTATCGCGGCTACGGCCTGCCGATCGGCGAAGTCGTCTCTGAAGGCAATGTCGGCCTGATGCAGGCGGTCAAGAAATTCGATCCCGAGCGCGGTTTCCGTCTGGCGACTTACGCGATGTGGTGGATCAAGGCCTCCATTCAGGAATACATCCTGCGCTCCTGGTCACTCGTCAAAATGGGTACGACCGCTAATCAAAAGCGTCTGTTCTTCAACCTGCGCCGCCTGAAGGGTCGCATTCAGGCCATCGACGAGGGTGATCTGAAGCCGGAGCAGGTCCGCGAGATTGCGACCAAGCTGAATGTCTCCGAAGAGGAAGTGGTTTCGATGAACCGTCGCCTGACGGGCGACGCCTCGCTGAACGCGCCCATTCGCGCCACAGAAGGTGAATCCGGTCAGTGGCAGGATTGGCTGGTCGACGACCACGACAGCCAGGAAGATGTTCTGATCGAGCAGGACGAGCTGGAAACACGACGCCGCATGCTGGAACGGGCGCTCAGCGTGCTCAATGAGCGCGAACGCCGGATTTTCGAAGCGCGCCGGCTGTCCGAAGACCCGGTAACGCTGGAAGAACTTTCCGCTGAATTCGATATTAGTCGCGAACGCGTGCGGCAGATCGAAGTCCGCGCCTTTGAAAAGGTACAGGAAGCCGTCCAGAAGGAAGCTCTGGCTGCGGCGAAGGCCTTGCGCGTCGTTGACGCGTAAGACGTACCTTGGAATGGCAGCACAACCCGCCGCCGGCGTGCCGCATTTTTCGGTCGAAAGCGCAAGTTTTCGGCATAGGCTATACTTTGTTACCGGGTGGCGAATGCATTGGCATTGCGGTTTCGTTCATGCACAGGTCCAGCTTCCCGTTGATTTAACGATAAAAAATTAGAGAATAATAATCTATTACATTAAACATGAAGAACTTAACCCCTAATTGTTGTGGAGAGACATTAAGCTTTCGGTTACCTCGCAGGCACATATCTGCATGAAACGTCAGGATGTAACTGGCTGCGCGCCCTCTTGAGGGTTGTCGCACGGCCGATCCTGACGGTTGTTCCTGTGGGCATAGATCGGGGTCAAGCATGTTTCCATTCGCATCCGGTACTGACAGCGCAAAATTGACAGCCATCGACATGCTCACCGCAAATGTCATGATTGCGGATGCCAAGCTGAACATTATCTACATGAACGGTGCGGTACGCGAACTCCTGCAGGAAGCGGAAAGCGAGTTGAAGCAGGAGCTTCCCCGTTTCGACATGCGCACGCTTCTCGGCAGCAACATCGACATCTTCCACAAAAACCCGTCCCATCAGCGCAAGATGCTGGCAGGTCTCACCAAGCAGCACAGAGCTACCATTCATGTCGGCAACCGCGCATTTGACCTGATCGTAAACCCGATCAAGCGCGGCAGCACCATCACCGGTTTCGTGGTCGAATGGGCAAATGCCAGGGAGCGCATAGAGAACACGGATTTCCGCAAGCAATTGCAAGCGATCAGCCGCGCGCAGGCCGTGGTCGAGTTTTCACCGACCGGCGAAATCATGAGTGCCAACGAGAACTTCCTGAAGGTTGCGGGATACACCCTGGGTGAGCTCAAGGGCAAAAACCACAGAATTCTTGTTCCAGTTGGAGCAGCAGGCGACGAAGAATACAAATCGCTCTGGGCGGCATTGAACGCAAATGAGCCGTTCGTGGGCGATGTCGTCCGCACCGGTAAAAATGGTAAGCCCATTTTCCTGAATGCCTCCTACAATCCAATTACCGACGAAAACGGCAAGGTTGTGAAAGTGGTCAAGTTTGCCACCGATGTCGGCGGCCGCGTCCACGCCGTCAATACCATCGGGGATTGTCTCGCGAAGCTTGCAGATGGTGATCTTTCCTTCAGATTGGATGAAGCCTTCAACAAGGATTTCGAGAACCTTCGTCAGAACCTGAACGACGCAGTTTCGCGACTTGGCGAAACCCTCTCGGTGGTATCGCGCACGGCGGAAATGATCGATAGTGGCTCGCGTGAGATCAGCGGAAGCGCTCAGGATCTTTCCAAGCGCACGGAACAACAGGCAGCCTCACTGGAAGAGACCGCAGCAGCTCTCGACGAAATCACAGTGAACGTCCGTAACGCGTCGGCCCGCACGGACGAGGCACGCGAAGCCAGCGAGACGGCGGACAAAAGCGCCAACCATTCCGGCAAGATCGTATCGCAGGCCGTTGGAGCCATGGCACGCATCGAACAGTCGTCGCAGCAGATTTCCAACATCATCGGCGTCATCGACGAGATTGCTTTCCAGACCAACCTGTTGGCGCTGAATGCCGGCGTTGAGGCCGCACGCGCTGGCGAGGCAGGCAAGGGCTTTGCCGTGGTGGCGCAGGAAGTGCGTGAACTGGCACAGCGTTCCGCCCAGGCTGCCAAAGAGATCAAGGAGCTCATCCGAAATTCGACAGAAGAGGTCAATAACGGGGTCAAGCTTGTCAGCGAAACCGGCGAAGCTTTGAAAACCATCCAGCAGAACATCGCAGCCGTGAATGAACACATGCAGTCCATTGCAAGTTCCGCGCGTGAACAGTCGACAGGTCTCTCCGAGGTGAACACCGCCGTCAACCAGATGGACCAGATGACCCAGCAGAATGCCGCGATGGTGGAAGAAACCACGGCGGCCAGCGCATCTCTGGCACAGGAGGCCGAACAGCTTCGCAATCTGATCAGCGGCTTCGTGCTACCACAGGCAAAACAGCGTCCGGTTCAGGCCTCCGCCAGCCGACCCCCAGTCCAACGGCCAGCAACCAGCCATCAGGCACCGGCACAACCGCGCGCTCCGGCATCTGCTCCACGTCGCCCCGCCGCTCCGGCAGCAGTCGGCAACACCGCCTTGAAGACAGACGACTGGGAAGAATTCTGAGAACCGACACCACTTGATCGTCTAGATGTCTAGATGTCTAGACATCTATCTCAGGAGCGGCATAACGCTTCAGCCGTTCCTCGAGAGTACCGCTGTGCAATTCGAAGAGATGATTGTCGTCGTCGTAGAAATAGATCGACTGACCCTCTCCTTCGACGCGTGATCTCGGATCTTTCAATTCCAGCCCGAGATCTTCTATTGCCTTGAGGCGCTCATCCATGTCCGACGCCTCGATCCGGAAGGCCACATGGTTGTAGCTGCGGTGAGAAAGCCCCTCGCCTTCCATGATCGCGATCCAGACCGCCGAAGGCTCCTCACCAATCAGGAAAAACCGCTCTCGCGACAGCGAGAAGCTCGTCTCGCCGCTATCATAGACCTTCCGACCTTTGAAAACCTGCCTGACGATCTTTTCCATGCGGTCGAGATCGCGAACGACAAAAGTAATGTGGCTCAGCGCTTGCATCCCTGGCTCCAACTCCGGTTGATGAAACCAGCCTGACCGACGGAAAAGGCAGCATGATGTTGGCTTGAATGAAATAGAAAATCCCGGTCACCTTTGGCAACCGGGATCTCGAAAATCCTACTGAATGCGGAAACTTATTGCCCCTGCGGGGCCGCTGCCTGCCAGACGCGGGTGGCTTCGTCGAAAGCCTTGCGCCCGTCATCGCCCTTCTGCATCGTCAAAAGCGCGCGACGACCATTGCTGTAGATGAGAGGAACATCGATCCAGTCTCTGCTTCTGATCAGGTCGAGGTTACGCGCACGCGCATCCGGAAAGTCGTTCAGGGCGATCATGTGGAAGTCCGGCGTGATCTTGGCTGGTACCGCCACCAGCGGATCGCCGCGATCCTGCTCCGTCTGTTTCATGGAAATCCGCTGGACGCTATCGATCGAGCCTCCCTCGAAGTTCGGCGGCAGCGAGAAGACGAACTCCACAAGATGGCTTGCCGGAAGCGAAGGATCCGTATTGCGCTTGAACGTGACAAGCGCCGTGAGGCCCCGTCCCGGAATGCTGATGCGTCCCTGGACAGCGGGCTCGGTCTTGCCATTCTCGACGGCTTCCTTCTGCAACGACCAGGAGACAGAACCTTCAACCGCGGTCGGTGAAGACTGCCCGACCCGCTCCTCATAAAGGAAGATCTTGTTGCCAGCGACAGCAACCGTATTGGCGGGCGGACTGGATGGCGGAACGCCGGGCGCTGTTGCACCGGCTGCAGCGCCTGGTGTGGACGCACCATTAGCGGGTGCGGCATTGCCAGCGGGCGGCTGGGTTGCAGCGGCTGGCGGCGAAACCTGCGCGACGGACTGATTGCCCGCCGCACCGGCTGGACCGCCAGAACCGGTATCCTTCTCGGTGCCATCCGGCATCAGGCGCTGGGTGAACTTTTGCGGCTCGCCGGGTTTGCCCGAAGCGGGAGATTGCGTCGCCGGCGTCGTGGCCGCCGCTTGTTTCGCAGGCGGTGTCTGGGTCGCAGGTGTCCCCGTCTGTGCGGGCTGGCCCGCCGGCTGCGATGTCTGCTGAACTGCAGGTGTGGCACTGTCAGCACCACCGATCAGACCACTCAGCGCATCTCTATTGAGCCAGATTGCATAGCCACCGCCTGCAAGAATCGCCAGACCAACCACGCCGAGCAAAATGCCGACATAATTGCGCTTGGGCTTTGGCGCGACCCGGTAAGGACGCGCAACCGGTTGAGCCATGAGCTCTTCCAGTTCCTGATTTTCAGCCAGTTGGTCCCTTGGTTTGACATCGGACGTTGTCGCTGCCCGTGCTGCTGCAATGCCCGCAGCACCGGCGGCAACGCCCGTGGCAGCCGCAGCGGCCTTGGTCTTGTCATAGCCGATCAGTTCTTCGAGATCGTTCCAGGGATCAGCCTCGGCAGGTTCAGGCTTTGCCGTTGCCACAGGCTCCGGCTTGGCACTGATGAACTCGGCGAAAGGATCATGCGGCTCGAGTTCCGGCCCTCTGGATTGCGATGGGGCGGGGTCCAGATCCGGAAAATCGGAAACCGGCGGCATACGCGCGTCCGTCGCCACATGGGTCGGCTCTTCGAAATGGGCAGAGAAAAGCTCGGCGGCAGCGGCGTCGTCAAAGGTTTTGGCAGACGGCTCGGCATCCCTGTAATCGGCCTCGTCTGCCCAGGCGTGCTCTTCCATAGGCCGGGTTGCACGCACTGGAACCTCGTCCGGCGTCCAATCGACAACGGGCTCAGGCTGACTGTACCCCCCCACGACCGGCGCCGTGGACGGCGCATCGGGCCAGGCGGGTGCGACACTGACCGGCCGTTCCGGCACCGGTGCCTCATACGCATCGACAGGCGCATCGGCTTCCGGTGTTTCATCTGGATGCTTGGTTTCGGTTTCCGGCTGCATCCAGGCATTGCGATCGATCACGGCTTCGTCCGTAGTGATAGACGCCTGATCGAAATGGCCGTGATGCACAGCAGGAATGGGACGCTCAGTCTCGACGTCGTCCTCATCGGCGAAGGGATCATTGGAACTTGTTTGTGGCTCCGCTTCCACGGAGACCAGCGCGTCCTCAGAATGATCCGGCTGATAGGGTTCTGAGGAAGTGTCTGCGACCGGCTGGTTCACCCATTCCGGCTCAACCTGGCTGGCATAGTGCCCTTCAGAGACATCATAGGGCTGAACCGGAAGAGGTTCCGGCTCGGCCTGCTGATGATCGTCGCCATAGGCGGGGTCCGCTTCGCGCTCGCCCTGCGGCTGATGAAATGCCTCAGTCTGAGCTTCCTCGGCAGCAGCGGCCTCGGAAGGCTCCTCATAGGCCTGCACTGGCTCCGCAGGAGCTTCGGTAATGAGCTCATCCGGTTGTGCAGCAGCCAAAGATGCGTCGTCATCGGGCGGCGCGGCCTCCCGATGTTCAGCTTCGACATCCCGGATGGCAGCTTCCAGCTTCTCCATCTGTCGACGCAGCATGTCTTCCGAGGGCTGCGGCTTCATGCTTTCCAGCTGTCGCTGAACGGCACCGCGCGCCTTCTCGTAAACCCGGATGCGCATCTCGGGCGTATTGTTCGCCAAGCCATCCACGGCTCGGCGAATAACTGCTACAAAATCAGCCATTGATACTTTCTCTTGCTCACCAGCATTCACGCCGAGTGAAAAGGCAGATAGCGCTGAAGATTAATCTTCAAACGGATCGGTCACAAGTATTGTGTCGTCCCGCTCCGGACTGGTTGACAGAAGTGCGACCGGCGCACCGATCAGCTCTTCCACCTGACGAACATATTTGATGGCCTGAGCCGGAAGATCCGCCCATCTGCGCGCACCAACCGTCGACTCTTTCCAGCCTTCCAGCGTTATATAGATTGGCTCCACACGGGCCTGGGCTGCCTGTGCCGCCGGCAGATAATCGATCTCCTGACCATCGAGCTTGTAGCCGACGCAGATCTTCAATTCATCCAGACCGTCCAGCACATCCAGCTTGGTCAGCGCGATGCCAGTAATACCGTTCGTGGCGACCGACTGGCGCACAAGCGCCGCATCGAACCAGCCACAGCGACGCTTACGCCCGGTAACTGTGCCAAATTCATGACCACGCTCGCCCAGGAACTGCCCGACTTCATCGTGAAGCTCTGTCGGGAACGGCCCTTCACCGACGCGCGTTGTGTAAGCCTTGGTGATCCCGAGGATGTAGCCAAGCGATCCCGGACCCATGCCGGAACCCGCAGCCGCCTGCCCTGCAACCGTATTGGAAGAGGTCACGAAGGGATAGGTGCCGTGATCGATATCGAGCAGCGACCCTTGGGCACCTTCGAACAGAATACGCGAACCCTTGCGGCGCTCCTTGTCCAGCAGACGCCAGACCGAATCCATGAAAGGAAGCACGCGCTCTGCAATCGAAGTCAGTTCTTCCATGATGGCGGAATGTTCGACTTCCGGCGCACCGAAACCACGGCGCAGCGCATTGTGATGCGTGAGGATGCGGTCGACCTTGGCGTCCAGCGCATCGAGATCGGCGAGATCCATCACACGGATGGCACGGCGACCGACCTTGTCTTCATAGGCCGGACCAATGCCGCGGCGGGTGGTGCCGATCTTCGTGCCGCTGTTGGAGGCCGCATCTTCGCGCATGCCGTCCAGTTCACGGTGAATGGAAAGAATAAGCGTTGCGTTCTCGGCAATGCGCAGGTTCTCCGGGGTCACTTCGACGCCCTGATCCTTGAGGCGGCCCATTTCCGCGATCAGCGCATGCGGATCAACGACAACGCCATTACCAATGACAGCCATCTTGCCCGGACGCACGACGCCCGAAGGCAGCAGTGAAAGTTTATAGCTGACACCGTCGATGACGAGCGTATGCCCGGCATTGTGGCCGCCCTGGAAGCGCACGACGATATCTGCACGTTCGGAAAGCCAGTCGACAATCTTGCCCTTGCCTTCGTCACCCCATTGCGAACCGATTACCACGACATTCGTCATTTCTGAGCTTTCCTGCTGTGCCGCGGGCCTTTCACCCGCTCAAACCGGCGCATCTATACTGCGTCATTTATCGGAAAGCGACCCGTTTATGCGTTGATAGACCGTTTTTGCGTGACATATCACAAACTGAAAGGCTATCTCCCCTGCCAGAGGAGCGGGCAATCGCGCATTGTTCGCATCTATTCGGGAGCGCGAATTGCATATCAGGGCCTATTTCTTCCTCACAGTCGCAGCACTCTGTTGGGGAGGCAATGCTGTCGTTGGCAAGCTTGCCATTGGTCATGTAAGCCCGATGATGCTGACCTTGTGGCGCTGGATATTTGCCTGCGCCATCATATTCGCGATCTCAATTCCGCAGTTGAAAAAGGATTGGCCGGTTGCCCGCCAGCATCTGCCGCTTCTGTTTACGCTGGGCGCCATTGGCTATACGCTCTTCAACGTGCTCCTGTACTCTGCTGTACACTATACGACTGCCATCAATGCAACGATCGAACAGGCGGCCATTCCCTTTCTGATCTTCCTGGCCAACCTGATTCTCTTTCGGATTCGCATCTCCGTTGCCCAGGTGCTGGGTTTTTCGCTGACACTTGTCGGCGTTGCCCTGACGGCATCGCACGGCGATATGAAAAGCCTGCTGGCTCTGGAAATGAATTTTGGCGACGTGCTGATGCTGGGCGCAATCGTTGGCTACGCAGCCTATACGATCCTGCTCCGCTGGCGCCCGCCCATCGACTGGCGCACGCTAATGGCCATACCAGCGCTTGCTGCCCTCATCTGCACCATTCCGCTGGTCGGTTGGGAAATTTCACGCGGCACGGCGATCTGGCCGGATGCATCGGGCTGGCTGGCTGTGCTTTACACGGCCCTCTTCGCCTCACTCGTCGCGCAGATCTTTTACGTGCAGGGCGTTGTACAGATCGGCGCAAACAGGGCCGGTCTATTCATCAATCTGGTGCCGGTCTTCGGCACCCTTCTCTCCGTCATCATTCTGGGTGAGGAACTTGCAGCCTTTCACGTAATTGCCTTGGTACTCGCCTTGAGCGGCATCGCGATTGCAGAACGCTGGAAACCGAAGCAAACCTGACAAACAAGGTATCAGCGCACACAAAAAAGCATCAAGCCGCGCGGAATTTGGCGCTTTTCGTGCGCGGTGCCTTTGGCTTAAGCCATGGCTATTCGGATACGAGGAGCCGCGCCATGGCCAAGCCATTTTACTGGAATGAGTTGAACACCCGCGACTTCGCAAAGCTAGATGCGGAAAAGACAATCGCGATCCTGCCGCTTGCTTCAACCGAACAGCACGGACCTCACCTGCCCATCGCCACCGATGTCGCCATCGCCAACGGCATGCTGGCAGAACTGAAGCGCCAACGCCCTGACGATCTCGATATTCTCGTTCTACCCACGCAGGAAATCGGCAAGGCCAACGAGCATATCTATGGCCCCGGCACACTGTCCTACGGCGCGGATCTGCTGATCCCCATGTGGACGGCGATCGGTGAAAAGGTTTCGCAAGCTGGCGTGAAGAAGCTGGTCATGGTCAATTCGCATGGCGGCAATCTGGACATCATGAGCATCGTCTCGCGCGAGATGCGCGTGCGCTTCGGCATGGCGGCGGTTGCCACCCAATGGGGCCGCTTCGGCCACCCGGAAGGTATGATCAGCGCGCACGAACAGGCTTTCGGCATCCATGGCGGTGATGTGGAAACCTCGCTGATGCTCTACTTCCGTCCGGAGCTGGTGCGCATGGAGCACGCCCAGAACTTCGAGTCGAAAGCCGAATGGATGAAGAGCCAGTCACGCTTCCTTCAGCCGCTGCCGCCCCACGCACTGGCCTGGATCGCCCATGATCTGAACCCGCATGGCGTGGTGGGCAACGCCGCCAATGGCACCGCCGAGAAGGGCGAAGCCATTTGCAAACATCAGGTGGCGGGCTTCATCGAGCTGCTGCGGGATCTCGAAAAATACCCGCTCTCCAACCTCTACAAGCCATGAATCGGGTTTGCAAAACACAGCTCTTATCTTTGATTACCCCCCCTCTGCCCTGCCGGGCATCTCCCCCTCAAGGGGGGAGATCGGCAAGAAGCACAAACTCCGCCCCATTGCCCAGCAGAACTTGCCTCATCCTCTAAGTGTTAGCGATGATTGAAAGGACGCCACGATTCGATCTCCCCCCTTGAGGGGGAGATGTCCGGCAGGACAGAGGGGGGTAGAACAGATTTGCATTCTCAATCCCGCTGGGTCAGCGCGCTGCTGCCCTGTTTCGGTACATGGCCCTTGGCCTCAAGGTCGGCGACGATCTGCGTCAACTCGGCCAGCAGAAACTCGATGAACAGGCTGGTTGCCGTATCCAGCGTGGCGCGTGAACGGGCAAACAGCTTCATCGGCTGGTGACGGCGATAGCTTTCCGTGAGCGGTCTGAACACAAGCTCGCCGCGCTTGCACTCCATGATCACATCGAGCGGGTTGAGGAATGTCAGTCCTACGCCCTTCTTCACCAGATACCGCAGGGTTTCAGGCCCTGCCGATTCCACCACCGGCTCCACAGGTACGGGCAGCGGTGCCAGAATGAGATTGATCATATTGCGCAGGCTCATGCCCGGCTGCGCCAGCACCAGCGGCTCCTGCACCACCTTGGCCAGATCGATCGGCCCTGTCTCCTTCGCCAGCCGATGATCCGGCGGCAATACAACGCCAATCGGAATATCGAAACTGGCAAGTGTTCTGAGCCCAGGAATCGCGGGAATGTTAAAGCCAATGCCGATGTCCACCTCGCCTGAGAGAACCGGATTGGCCGTGGTGGTTGCACCATCAATCGCCAGCTGAATGCGCATGCGCGGATGGCCCTCGATGAACTTCGCCACGATTTCCGGCAGGGGTCCCGCCGCAAGGCCGACGGTCGAGATCAGCGAAACGCGTCCGGCCTGCGGCATCTTCAAACCGCGCACGCGCGTTTCCAGCTTGTCATAGGCCTTCAACACATCGCGAATATGTTCGATGCACAATTCACCGGCAGCCGTGAGTTTCAGGCCGCGTGGCAGGCGCTCGAAAATCGGCACGCCAAGCTCCTCCTCCAGCGCCAGAATCTGGCGGTTGATGGCGGAAGAGGCCACATTCAAGTGAGCTGCAGCCTTTCGGATGGACCCGCAACGGGCAATTTCATCAATGTATTGGAGCTTTCGTGAATGTAACATGGCTTCAACCCGCTGCTTAAGCTTTCATCACCGACCCGCACTTGGGCAAACATTTGGCGAGCGATGCCGGAAAGGCATCAATCCGAGCGAATTTTGATGCTTTTCAAAGCGCAATTGCAATGGCTGAAATGCAGAAAAGGAAGCCGTTAACGGTTGACCTCACCAAAAAAGGGAACAGACGGATGGATCAGCACATGATGTCGAAGACAGGCCTTGCCGCACTGGCCATGGGATTGATGCTGGCGGGCACGGGCCCCGCGCTTGCTCTGGATGAAGTTTCCTACGGCACCAACTGGCTGGCGCAGGCAGAGCACGGCGGTTTCTATCAGGCCGTTGCCGATGGCACCTATGAAAAGCACGGCCTCAAGGTAAAGATCATCCAGGGCGGGCCTAACGCTGCCAACCGCTCGCTGCTGATTGCAGGCAAGGTGGATTTCTACATGGGCGGTCCGCTGGGCGACATGGATGCCGTGAAGGAAGGTATTCCGATGATCTCGGTTGCCTCGATCTTCCAGAAGGACCCGCAGGTTCTGCTGGCCCATCCCAATGCAGGCGTGGAGAAATTTGAGGATCTCGCCAAGCTCGACACCATCTTCATGGGCAAGGATGGCTACGTCACCTACTTCGAATGGATGAAGAAGAACTTCAAGGGCTTCAAGGAAGAGCAGTACAAGCCCTATACCTTCAACCCCGCGCCCTTTATCGCCGACAAGAAATCCGCCCAGCAAGGCTATCTGACCTCGGAACCCTACGAGATCGAGAAGCAGGCCGGCTGGGCACCGAAGGTGTTTCTGCTGGCCGATGCTGGCTATAGCCCCTATTCCACCATGATTACCACCACTCAAGGCATGATCGACAAGAAGCCGGACGTGGTGCAGCGCTTCGTCGATGCCTCCATCGAAGGCTGGTACAATTACATCTACGGCGACAACAAAAAGGCCAACGAACTGATCAAGAAGGACAATCCGGAAATGACGGATGGCCAGATCGCCTATTCCATCAAGAAGATGAAGGAATACGGCATTCTGGAATCCGGCGAGGCTTTGACAAAGGGCATCGGCTGCATGACGGATGCCCGCTATAAGCAGTTCTTTGATGAGATGGTGCAGATCGGCGCTCTGCCTAAGGATCTGGATTACAAGAAAGCCTACAGCACCAAGTTCGTCTGCAAGGGCGTTGGCATGGCGCTGAAGAAGTAAGACGTACGGGATCGCATTTCCCCTTCGCCTGCCCGGCAGGCGAAGGAACTCCATGCCAACCGATCGCGTGACGGAATGACAGATTTACAATCGCCTGAAGCCTCGCCACCCAGCACCTCCGCGAAGCGCCCGCTCGTGGTGATGACGAATGTGTCAAAGAGCTTCTCCAGCGGTACGCTGGCGCTATCGGACATGTCGCTGACCGTCGCAGGCGGCGAGTTCGTCAGCCTGCTCGGCCCCTCCGGCTGCGGCAAATCCACCGCGCTGCGCATCATTTCCGGCCTTGGCGATGTGACGACCGGAACCATCGACTGGCCAAGTTCCCGCATCAACGCCAAGGGCCTGCCAGAGGGCGACATATCGTTCGTGTTTCAGGAACCGACACTGATGCCCTGGCAGACGGTTTTCGGCAATGTCTATCTGCCGCTGCGCCTGAAGGGTGTTTCCAAAGTTCAGGCGAGTGATGAAATCATGGCGGCGCTCGAAACCGTTGGCCTCAAGGATTTCGCGAAGGCCTATCCGCGGGAACTGTCCGGCGGCATGAAAATGCGTGTCTCCATTGCCCGCGCACTGGTGACCAAGCCGAAGCTTCTGCTGATGGATGAGCCCTTTGCAGCTCTCGATGAAATCACCCGCCAGAAGCTGAATGATGATGTGCTGCGGCTCTGGCGTGATACAGGCATCACCGTCGTTTTCGTGACCCATTCTGTCTTCGAAAGCGCCTATCTCTCCAACCGCATCGTGGTGATGAAGGCCCGGCCGGGCCGCGTGCATGCGGATTTCCCACTGGTAACCAGCCATGAACGCGGTCCGCTCTACCGCACATCGGAAGACTATCGCGCCGCCTGCGAGAAAGTCTCGGCCTCGCTTCTCGAAGCAATGGGACCGGGTGCCGCCATGGAGATGCACTGATGAACGCCGCGTCACCCTCCCTCACCCGCCAGCATCGCGAAACAGTTCTCCGCGTCTTGATCCCCGTCGGCGTCGTCGTGGCCTTGATCCTCATCTGGCACCTGACGGTGACGATTTCAGGCGTGCCGCAATATATTCTGCCAAGCCCGGGCGCCGTGGCCGGGGCCATGGTGAAAGATTGGGGCACGCTCGCCCCGGCGCTCTGGGTCACGACGCAGATCACCATGGCGGCACTCGCGCTGGCGCTGATCGGCGGCGTGGGGATCGCCGTCTTTCTCATCCAGTCGAAATGGATCGAGACGGCCTTCTACCCCATCGCGGTCATCCTGCAGGTCACGCCGATCGTGGCGATTGCACCGCTGATCCTGATCTATGCACCGACGACACAGGTTGCACTGCTCATCTGCGCCTTTCTTGTCGCCTTCTTTCCCATTCTCTCCAACATGGTGCAGGGATTGAAGAGCGTCGATCATAACCTCTTGAACCTGTTCGATCTTTACGGCGCATCGCGCTGGCAGACGCTGATCTATCTGAAGCTCCCGGCATCGCTTCCTTACTTTATGACCGGCCTTCGCATCGGCGGCGGGTTGTCGCTGATTGCCGCCGTGGTGGCGGAATTTGCAGCCGGTTCCGCCGGTGCCGGTTCCGGCCTCGCCTTCCGCCTGCTGGAAGCACAATATCGCCTCAACATTCCACGCCTGTTCGCGGCACTGATCCTCTTGTCCATCCTTGGCGTTGTGATCTTCGGTGTCACCTCTTTCATCGCCTGGCTCAGTCTTCACCGCTGGCATGAAAGCAGCCTGAAAAGAGAAAACTGATGAGCTTCTGCGAACTGCCCGACGCCACCCATTTCGTGCTGGCCAATGCCACACTGCCCGCCGTAACCGTGGAAGGCTTCTCCGGCCCCGCCCGCGAAGGGCTTGTGACTGCCGATCTGGTGATCGGCGATGGCAAGGTGGAAAGCGTGCTTTCCCCCGGCACAGCACCTGCCGCTTTGCCAAGCCTGGACATGCGCGATGGCATGGTCTGGCCCTGCCTGGTGGACATGCACACGCATCTGGACAAGGGCCACATCTGGGAGCGTCGCCGCAACCCGGATGGTTCGTTCATGGGCGCGCTCGAAAACGTGGGCGCGGACCGCGCTGCCAACTGGTCCGCCGAGGATGTGCGCGCTCGCATGGAGTTCTCACTAAAGACGGCCTATGCCCACGGCACGAAACTGATCCGCACGCATCTGGACAGCATTCCGCCGCAGCACGGAATTTCCTTCGAAGTCTTTTCGGAACTGAAGGAAGACTGGAAAGACAGGATTGCCCTGCAAGCCGTGGCGCTGCTGCCGCTGGAATCCGTACTCGACGAGAAGATTTTCGGCGATATCGTTGCTGTCACCAAACGCCATGGCGGTTTGCTGGGTGGGGCCACTCGTATTCTGCCGGATTTCGAAAAGATCCTTGAAACCCTGTTCCGGGCGGCGGCCGACAATGGTCTCGATATCGACCTGCATGTGGACGAGACGGAGGACAAACAGGTTCTGACGCTGAAGACCATCGCCGAGATAAAGCTGAAAACGGGCTTTGAAGGCGCTGTCACCGTCGGCCATTGCTGCTCGCTGGCGCGTCAGGATGATGATCTTGCCAAGCAAACGATAGACCTCGTCGCGAAGGCCGGACTTTCGGTCGTCTCGCTGCCCATGTGCAACATGTATCTGCAGGACCGCCATGCAGGCAGAACCCCGCGCTGGCGGGGCGTGACGCTGTTTCATGAACTGGCGGCAGCGGGCGTGAAGACCGCTGTTGCCTCCGACAATACCCGAGACCCGTTTTATGCCTATGGCGATCTGGATGGCGTGGAAGTGTTCCGCGAAGCCGTGCGCATTCTCCACCTCGATCACCCGCTGGATACCGCTGCGCGCGTGGTGACCACCACCCCCGCCGATATTCTGGGCCGTCCCGATATTGGCCGCATCAAAGCTGGAGCACCGGCAGACCTCATTCTGTTCAGCGCGCGTCGCTGGAGCGAATTCCTATCCCGTCCGCAGGCGGACCGCATTGTTATGCGGAATGGCATGGGCATCGACCGCCGCCTGCCGGATTATCGTGACCTTGACCCAATCCTGATGAAGTGAGCGCCATGGCCGATTACGCAAAGATCAAGCAGGAACTGGAAGGCATCGCGGTAGAAGACAATCCCGCTCTGGTGCGCCAGAAAAGCCGCGATTTCTACTGGTACTCACCCATTCTGAAAGAAGAACTGGACAGCGTGACGGGTGATCTGGTGGTTTCCCCCACCACGGAAGAAGAGGTCATCCGCACGCTGAAAGTGGCCTTTGCCCATGGCGTGCCGGTAACGCCACGCGGTGCAGGAACCGGCAATTATGGCCAGGCCATGCCGCTGTCGGGCGGCATTGTTCTCAACCTCATCAACATGAACAAGGTGAAGGAGATTCACCCCGGTCGCGTGATCTGCGAACCCGGCATCATCATTGCAGAACTGGATCGACAGACGAAAGCGCATTCCGGGCAGGAGCTTCGCTTCCACCCCTCGACAGCGCAAACGGCCACCATTGGCGGCTTCATCGCGGGCGGTTCCGGCGGTGTCGGCTCCATCCACTGGGGAGGCTTACGCGATCTCGGCAATATCCTGCGCCTTCGCGTCGTGACCATGGAGGCAGAACCGCGCGTGCTGGAACTGACCGCCTGGGACCTGCAAAAGGTCAGCCACGCCTATGGCACCAACGGCATCATCACCGAAGTGGAGATGCCGCTCGCACCGGCCTATGACTGGGTGGATGTGCTCGTCGGCTATGACGATTTCATGGATGCCGTGCGCTTTGCCGATACGCTTGCCCACAAGAACGGGCTGCTGCTGAAGGAAATTGCCCCTATCGCGGCACCGATCCCCTACGATTACTTTCCGCGCCACAAGCCCTTCATCCGCCATCGCGGCCAGTCCATCGTCGTGGTGATGATTGCGCCGCATGCCATTGATGCCTTTACGGCCCTCACACAGCGCATGAAGGGCGAAATCCTTTTCCGCTCTGACAAGGTGGAAAGCATGAAGGGCATTCCGCATGCCTATGAGCTTGGCTGGAACCACACGACGCTGCGCGCTCTGAAGGTTGATCCGAGCTTTACTTATCTGCAGGTGCAGTATCCAAGTCCCGACCATGTGGCGAAAGTCGGCAAGATGGTGGAGATCTTCGGTGATGAAGTTCCGGGCCATCTGGAATTCATCAAATTCGATGGCAACATCCAGTGTGCCGGTCTGCCTCTGGTGCGCTACACCACGAAGGAACGGCTGGAAGAAATCATCAGGATCCACGAGGATCATGGCTGCCCGATCTTCAACCCGCATCGCTACACGCTGGAAGAAGGCGGCATGAAGCAGACCGATGAGGTGCAGCTTGCCTTCAAGAAGGAGACCGATCCGAAGGGCCTGCTGAACCCCGGCAAGATGATTGCCTGGGAAAACCCGGATTTCGATTTCAAGGCGGGCAAGAACTACCTCTTTCCTGGCCTTCAAGCATTCGCTGAAGCGGGGGAGTAGGACCTACACGAACGTTCGAGCATTCACCCCCCTCTGCCCTGCCGGGCATCTCCCCCTCAAGGGGGAGATCGGCAAGGAGCGATGGCTCGTCCACCTTGCCAACTGTCTTTGCCGCGCCCAACCAGCCTGACGGAGAGCGGTCGGGAGCCGCAAATCGATCTCCCCCGCTTCAAGGGGGAGATGTCCGGCAGGACAGAGGGGGGCATTTACAAAGGAACTCGAAACCCAAAATATCTATCCGCCACCACAACACCATTCCGAAGGTACTCCCGGCCGGAGCAGATCCGGTTCATGCAAAATGGCGGTTTCAATGCCTCGGCTGGGCGGCGAGGCAGGGAGCCGCTGGGACAAACGGCGCGGAAGTTTTTGATCTGGCCTGCGGCAGCAAGCCAAGCATTGGAGCTTTTTTGATATGCGCGTACTCGTTCTGCACTCTCACCCTGTCGAAGAAAGTTTCGGCAAATCCCTGTTTCGCCTGACCTGCGACAGCCTGACAAAGGCCGGACATGAGGTGGACGCTTGCGATCTCTATGCGGAAGGGTTCGATCCGGTACTGAGTGCCGAAGGCCGGCGCATCTACCACGACTATCCGCAAAACATGACAGGGCTTGAGACCTATGTGGAACGTTTGCTGAAGGCGGAGGGTCTCGTCATCTGCACACCCATCTGGAACTTCGGTTTTCCGGCCATGCTGAAAGGCTATTTTGACCGTGTCTGGCTGCCGGGTGTTTCCTTCGATCTGAAGGACGGAAAACTGATCCCGACGCTGCGCCATATTCGCAAACTTTCCGCCGTCGTGACCTATGGCGCCACACCCATGCGTGCCTTTTTGGCGGGCAACCCGCCAAAGAAAATCATCACTCGGGTCATGCGTGTGCAAATCAAGCCGGGAGCCCCCGTTTCCTACCTTGCGCATTACGACATGAACAACTGCACGGATGAAACCCGCGCCGCCTTCATGGCAAAGGTCAAGGCGCATATGGAAACCTTCTGAACACGAGTTCGGGAGAACTTAATCCGTAAAGGTTTAGTTAAATTTTCGCTGTCATGGTTTTCTCATCTTGAGAGGACCAGCGATGCGTTATGCGTTTTTCATCGCCCTTCTCTTTCTTGTCGGCTGCGGAACAGCGCCGAGCAGGATTGATAATGCGTGTGCAATCTTCAAGCAGCGCGACGGGCTCTTCAACAACTGGGCACGAGAGGCAAGACATGCTTCCCGCCAATATGGCGTGCCTGTACCGGTCTTGATGGCCACGATTTACACCGAATCCGGCTTCCGCGCCTATGCGCGTCCGCAGCGAACCTATCTGCTTGGCTTCATTCCGTGGAGCAGGCCGTCGACGGCTTACGGCTACGCTCAGGCGCTGGATGGAACATGGGCAGTCTACAAGCGCGAAACCGGCAGCTGGGGCGCAAGCCGCAGTAATTTCGGCGATAGCATTCACTTCGTTGGCTGGTATCACAACAAGAGCAACAAGCGGAACGGCATCGCGCTCAACGATACCTATCGCCTTTACCTTGCCTATTATGCCGGACACAAGGGCTATGAGCGCGGCCAGTTTACCTCGGCCATTCGTGCAGCAGCCCAACGCTCCGCTGGAATTGCGGAGCGCTATGAGCGGCAGCTCAGGGCTTGTGGCTACTGATAGATCAGCTTTGCCGCCGTGACTTCCACCTCCACCAGAAATTCCGGCCTCGTGAAACCGCTGACGATGATCAGCGTCGAGACCGGTTTCGGATCCAGCGTATAGCGGTCGCGCACTGCCATATAGGGTGCGAAATCCTCACGCTTCGTCACGAAGCCCGATATGCGGATGACATCGGCAAATGTCATGTCCGCCTCTTCCAGAATGGCCTTGATCGCCTCGAAGCACAGTTCGGCCTGCGCTGTCACATCCGGCGGAATGCTGTCATCCGGGGCGATGCCGAGCTGGCCAGACGTGACCAGCAGCGAAGCGCCGGGCGGCACCAGAAGTCCATGATTGTAGGCTCCGAAGGGCTTGCGGACCGATGGCGGGTTGAAGACCTGTTTTACACTGGCTGGCATGCATGGCCTCCCCGAATCTGGATGGTGCGGAGAGACCATAGCACCGCCGGATGCCGATCACACGTACCAGATGCCATCCTTCACGGCTGCCGAAACGCGCGCCTGGTTTTCCGGGCTTTCCGAGAACTGGACAAGAAGATCGGCGCGGTCATTCGTGCCTGTGTCCAAGCGGGAAACCCAGAAGTTCAGGCCGCCCTGATCAAAGGCTCGGCCAAGCGTATGCTGGTACAGAAGCTCAACATATTTGGTGTTGGTAACGGTGGCAGCCGTGCCATAGGTCTGTACGAATTCTCGCGATGCCAGAAAGTTTTCTGCGACATTCTTCAGGCGGACGCCCTTGTCCATTTCCTTGATCCAGAAAGACAGCCCGCCTGTATCCGGCGCGCGCTCGAAGGCTGCCTGATACAGGCGATAGGCCGAACCGGCAATTTCGCTCGCGCCTCTATCGAAGGCCAGCGTGCCATCGGAAAACTGGATGCGCTCGATGGAAATTAGCGTATCAGTGCCGCCACCAAGCTTGTCGATCTTGACGGTCGACGTCGTATCCAGCCGATAATCCGAGCGCTTGCCGGTATAGACAGCCGTATCTACGCCATTGCCGCCGTCCATGGTATCAGAGCCGCCGCTTTGGTTGAGACGGTCATTGCCGCCAAAGCCCTGCAGCACATTATTCTGGTCGTTGCCGGAAAGGATGTCGTTCCCCTCGCCGCCGGTCATGGGTCCGGTGACAACGGGCGCCCCTGCCGGGTCCGCGGCCTTCCCGAACCAGACATGCGCAACACCCTTGTAGATGCCGACGCCGATGGCGTTCCAGGTCATGGTCGACCAGGTGTTCTTGTTGGTGATGACATCGTTGTGCGGTGCCGAACCCTGCCAGCTTTTCAACGCATCGGCCGGCGTCATCTCTCCGCCGTTATTGGGAATGCCGGTGCTGATTTCGTATCCGTAGAAGTCGATGCCGGTGGAAGCCTTGTAGCTCGTGTTCAAGCGCTGCGGGGCCAACCACATGTTGGTCCAGGTCGCATTGTTGTTGCTGTCGTAAGGCGCATCGCTCCAGCTATGGCCGTTATAGCCGCCCATGTTTTCGCTTTGGTCCAGCGCGTGGCGACCAGCCGTGATCGTCAGACCGACGGAGAGCGGAATAGACGGCAGACCCAATGTCGCCCGATAGTTCATGATGAGATTGTAGAGCTCAAGTTCGGCAGCAGACAGCCCGTCCTGCGAGCTGTCGGTATAGTAGTTGGTTGGCATGTGTCCCCTCAACAAACATGAATATATGTCATGTATTCACGCTGAAGTTGAGATTAACATATGTCAAATTTAAACAAAATAGTGTATGCAGTTTTTCTCTACTCGAAAGCAATATTCGTCAGCGAAAGCAACTTCTGGTCAGGCCACGAAAACTTGCAACCTTGACGATGATGGCATGACGATAACCATGCGTCATGCCAACATTTTTTATGCATTGTAGGGCTCGAGAAACGCTTTTACTGCCTCGATCTCGTTGCCACGGATCTCGTGCCCGCCCGGATGCCAATCGACCTGGACATCCTCGCCTTGCGCCGTGAAGTAATCGGCAAGTCCCTTGGTCAAAGGCACCGGACAGATCGGATCCCGCTCTCCCGCCGTAATCAGGATCTTCCCTTGTCCTGCTCTCGCCTTGGGCTGGAACGGGATGAGCGGGTGCATCAGCACCGAGGCGTCGAAAAGATCCGGCTTTTCAATCACCACATTGGCAAGGATGTTGGCGCCATTGGAGAACCCGAGCCCAAGCACAGGACCGGCCTGATAGTGCTCCTTGCAGGCAGACACGAATTCCGCCATCCGCTTCGTGGCGCGGGCCAGATCATCGAGATCGTAGACGCCTTCCGCCTTGCGACGGAAGAACCGCGCAGCGCCCCGTTCTGCCACATCGCCACGCGGTGAAATCACCGTCGCATTCGGAAGCAATCGGCTGGCAAAATCGAAGAACTGGTTCTCGTCTCCGCCCGTGCCATGAAACACGAAGAGAATCGGCGCCCCTGCCGCACCGGGCCGCGCCCGGTGCACATAGCTTTCCATAGTCATGATCTGATCCTCACGGTTCAAAGCTTTTCCAAGTGCTCTTCGAGGTAGGAGCGAAGATGCGCATGCTGAGTGGGAAGCTTCAACGCCTCGCCAAGATACGCTGTATCTTCGTCACGATCGAAGCCCGGTTCGTTGGTCGCGATCTCGAACAGCACGCCACCCGGCGTTCGGAAATAGATGGCCCAGAAGTAATCGCGGTCTATCACCGGCGTCACCTGATAGCCTGTGTCCATCAGAGCCTTGCGAACCTCAAGCTGCTTTTCACGGTTTTCGACGGCAAAGGCGATGTGGTGAACCGAGCCGGCACCGAGATTGGCGCGGGCAATGTTCGGCATGGTTTCGAGATCGATGAAGTCAGCGCCATTGCCGCCGGGAATGCCCAGACGCACCACGCCATCGGCGCGATCCACTTCCTCATAACCCATAAACTTCAGAAGCTCTGCCGTCGCACCCTCATCCCGCAACCGCATGGTAGCAGAATGAAAGCCACGTATGGCGTGGTCGGCATCAACCCCGTTGCCTGTCCAGGCAGCGCGGTCGTCGTCCTTTACTTCGACAAGTGCGAAGCCATCGCCATCCGGACCAAAGAAGTTGAGACGCTTTTCCCCGAATGCTTCATCTACCTTGAGCTCCAGATTGCCCTTGGCGGCCAGACGATTGCCCCAATAGGTCAGCGACCCTTGCGGAACGGAAAAGACAGTGGTGCCAACTTCGCCCGTACCGGGACGCCCCCTGGCGATGTGCGGGAACGGAAAATAGGTCATCACCGATCCTGGCGTGCCCACCTCATCGCCGTAATAGAGGTGATAGACATCCGGCGCATCGAAGTTGACGGTCTTCTTCACCCGGCGGAGCCCGAGCGTATCGGTGAAGAAGTTGTTATTGGTCTTGGCATTGGCTGCCATCGACGTAACGTGATGCAGTCCCTTGATCTGGTTCAACATGGCAGAACTCTTTCGATCCCTGCGGCTGCGGTTATTCGCGCCGCTTGTCTGGACCGGAAGATGGCGCGAGACACGCCGGTTTCATAGACTGAACAATCAGAACGCATTGTTCACAAATTGGAGTGAACTGATTTAAGCTGGTCGTTCCGGCAATTGCCAATCCACCGGGTCCCGTCCATTGGAGATGAGATAGGCGTTGGCCTTGGAAAAATGGCCCGAGCCGAAGAAGCCGTTATGGGCGGAAAGCGGCGACGGATGCGGTGCCTTCAGCACCAGATGGCGGCGCTGATCGACGAAGGCTGCCTTCTTCTGGGCGTAAGAACCCCACAGCATGAAGACCACATGGTTGCACTCCTCGTTGACGGTGCGGATCACTGCATCGGTAAAGCGTTCCCAACCCTTGCCCTGATGAGCGGCAGCCCTGCCCTCTTCCACCGTCAGCACACTGTTCAGCAGCAGAACGCCCTGACGCGCCCAGTGTTCGAGAAACCCGTGCCTTGCCGGGGGAATACCCAGATCGCTTTGCATTTCCTTATAGATGTTGACGAGCGACGGCGGTATGCGAATGCCGGGCTGCACGCTGAAGCATAGGCCATGGGCCTGGCCTGCGCCATGATAGGGATCCTGTCCCAGGATCACCACCTTCACCTCATCGAGCGGCGTCAGGTCCAGTGCACGAAAATATTCGGAGCCTTTGGGGAAAATGTGCTTTCCCGCTTCCTTTTCCTTGAGCAGAAACGCCCGCAGATCGGACATGTAGGTGCTGGCGAATTCGCCGGAGAGAGCGGCCTTCCAGCTCTCCTCCAGTTTGACAGTCGGCTCCGTCATGTCTGTCTGCTCCGCTTCAGGTAATCGGATGGTTGCTGCGCGAATGCCAGTTCCAGGCAGAGCGAATGATATCGTCCAGACTGTAACGTGGCTCCCAGCCAAGCACGGCCTTTGCCTTGTCGTTGTTGGCAACCAGAGATGTGGAGTCGCCCTCGCGCCGGTCAACATACTCCACCGGGAAAGGCTTGCCGGATACGGTGGAGATGGCCGCCAGCAGTTCCTTCACTGTCGTGCCAGTGCCTGTGCCGAGGTTGAGTTCCACTGTCTCACCGCCTGCCAGCAGATAATCCACGGCCCGCACATGGGCATCCGCCAGATCCAGCACATGGATGTAATCGCGCACGCAGGTTCCATCACGCGTATCGTAGTTCGAGCCGAACACCTTGAAGCCCTGACGGCGACCGAGGGCGGCATCAATGGCGAGCGGTATCGCATGCGTTTCCGGCTGGTGCCATTCGCCGATGCGACCTTCAAAATCGGCACCAGCGGCATTGAAATAGCGCAGCATGACAGAGCGAAGGCCCTTGTACTGCCCGTAATCCTTCAAAGCCTGCTCAATGATGAACTTCGTCCGCCCATAGGGGTTGATGGGTGCCTGCCCGTGGCTTTCATCCATCGGCACCTGCTGCGGCAGACCATAGGTGGCGCAGGTAGAGGAAAAGACGAAATTCTGCACGCCCGCATCCATGGCGGCTGACAGAAGGGTAAGCGCCCCGATCACATTGTTATCGTAGAAGGCGACCGGATTCTTGACGGACTCACCCACCTCGATCAGCGCCGCAAAGTGAAGCACCGCATCCGGCTTGTGGGTGGCAAACACCTCATCCAGCCGGGCGCGGTGGCGAATATCACCCTCTTCCAGCGGTCCCCAGCGAACGAATTCGGAATGCCCGTTGGAAAGATTATCGAAGACAATGGGCTGGTAACCGCGCTCATTCAGCACGAGGCAGGTGTGAGAGCCGATATACCCCGCGCCGCCGACGACAAGCACCTTCTTTTGTACCATGAATGATTCGAAGCTCCCCAAAATCCTCGGCGCGACTATATAGCCGACTGTGACAATTGCCAGCATCGCGCGATGTCATGGAACTTGAGATACGAAGAAAAGATTTCCGCAGCGCTTTCGCCTCGGCTATCGTGCCAGCAAGCAAACAGGATGCGGCATTTCTCATGCGATTGGTGTACTTGGCTCTCGGCTGGTTCTTCGTAGGTCTGGGCCTGCTGGGTGCATTTCTGCCGCTGCTTCCCACAACTCCCTTCCTGCTTCTGGCCATTGCCTGCTTCACCCGCTCGTCACCGCGTCTGGAAGCCTGGCTTCTCAACCACCCCCGCTTCGGCCCGCCCCTCATCGCCTGGCGGGAAAAAGGGGCGATACCGCGCCGCGCAAAGATACTGGCGGTTGGAATGATGGCCGTCAGTTACGGAGTTTTCCTGTTCGGCACCTCGCCGACGTTATGGCGAGCATTGCTGGTGCTCACCATTCTGGCTGGCTCCTCGATCTTTATCGTGACGAGACCGGACAGCACCTGAGTCACAGGAAAAATCCTGACTGACCGCGTGCAGCCAGCAATTCGGTTGCAGCGCGGGAACTGCTTGCCCTGACTGGCGTTTCGATGGCTCGGCATTCGCTAAAGTCTTTTTGTTTGACGCATTTCCGGACGGAAAACCGCAATGACACTTTTCCTTGAAATGCTCTGATACCCGCGTCGGAGGCGCACCAAGCTTGACGATCCCTACATCCACCTACCGGATCCAGTTCCGCAATGGCATGACCTTCGACAAGGCGGTCGAGCTTGTTCCCTATCTGCGCGACCTTGGCATCAGCCACCTTTATGCCTCTCCCGTATTTACCGCTGCCAAAGGCTCCACCCACGGCTATGATGTTGCTGACTGCAACGAGATCGAGCCCGAAATCGGCGGGCGCGAAGGGTTTGACCGGCTAAGCGCCGCCTTGAAAGAGGCGGGCCTTGGCCTCATCATCGACATCGTCCCGAACCACATGGCATCCGCTCTCGAAAACCCTTGGTGGCGCAGCATTGTGGAATGGGGCAGGGAAAGCCGCTACGGCCACTTCTTCGACGTCAACTGGATGCGCAGGCTGACGCTGCCCTTCCTGGGCGATGACTTCGACAAGGTTCTTGAGGCCGGTGACATCACCCTGCTTTATGATGCAGAACACGGCTGCCTAGCGCTGGGTTACTTCGAAAGTCATTACCCGATTGCACCCTCCACCTATGTCCTTTCGCTCGGCCGTATCGACCACCCACAGGCGGGCGCACTGATTGCACTTGGCCGTGAAGCAAAGCCCGAAGAGAAAAAGGCATTTCACCAGTCGGTTCGTAACCTTTTAGGTGTCGACCACGCCGAAAGCCTGAACGCGTCTCTGGCGCAAATGGCGTCGAACAAGGATTTCCTTGCCAGCCTGCATGAGGCGCAGCCCTATCGCCTGATGTCCTGGCGTGATGCGCCGCGCGACCTCAGCTATCGGCGGTTCTTCGAGATTACCGGGCTCGCAGGCCTGCGTGTGGAAGACGAGGAGGTTTTCCTCGAAAGCCACCGCCTGACGCTGGAACTGGTCAAAAATGGGCAGGTGGACGGTCTGCGTATCGACCATGTGGACGGTCTGGCGGATCCCGGTCGCTATCTCGCGCGGCTTCGGGATGAAGTCGGTCCCAAATGCACGCTGCTGGTGGAGAAGATCCTGGCTCACGGAGAAAGTCTTCCGGCGAACTGGCCTATCTCAGGCACTACCGGCTATGAATTCATCTCCTCCCTGTCTGATGTCCTGATCGAGCCGTCCGGCTTGGAGACCATGCGGCAGAGCTATGCTCAGCTTGCCGGTCAGTCGATCGACGTGGAGCAGGAAATCCGCAAGGCCAAGGGGCTGATGGCGGATGTCAATTTCGAAGGTGAGTTCCGCACGCTGGTCACCACGGGGCTGGAGATCGCGCAGGGGCATCAGGGACAGGGAAGCGCCGCACTCGATGACGCGGCATTTTCACATGCGCTCCGCGAGCTGCTGATCGCTTTCCCGGTCTACAGAACCTATGGGAACGCGATTGGTCTGGAGCCCGCAGATCGCCAGCGACTGAGCGAGGTTCTGACCAAGGTTCGGGACGGCAAAGAGCCACCGGATGCTGAGGCTCTGTCGATGATTGCCCGCATTCTGATCGGAGATGTCGACCAGACATCCGATGCAAGAGCTGCTGTCTTCCGGACACGCTTCCAGCAACTCACAGGTCCGCTGATGGCAAAGTCCATTGAGGACACCTTGTTCTTCCGCCTCAACCCGGTGCTCGCTCTGAATGAAGTGGGGGCCGAACCCCTGCCCCGCAGCTTCAGCCTGCAGAACTTTCATACGGACATGAAACTGCGTCAGGCCCAACAGCCGGAAGGACTTTCCGCCAGCACGACACACGACACGAAACGCGGCGAGGATGCCCGCGCGCGCCTCTACGCCCTGACGGAACAACCGGACAGCTTCGCCAAAGCGATCAGCGACTGGCGGGAGAAGAATGCCGTTGGCCTCGTTCAACTGAACGACGGACCCGCTCCAGAGCCGGAGGTGGAGTGGCTTTTGCTACAGGCCCTCGTCTGTGTCTGGCCGCATGACCTTGATCCGGGAGACGCCGAGAGGCTGAAAGCACTCGAAGCGCGGTTCCTGCCTTACGTCGAGAAATCATTGCGGGAAGCAAAGCTCAAAACCAGCTGGAACAACCAGAATGCAGGCTACGAGAAGGCAGTGCTCGCCTATGCCGCCCGCCTGCTTGCTCCGGAGACGCTGGCCTTTCGCGAGGATTTTCTCAACCGCATGCGTCCCGTCATGCTGGCAGGGGCCGTTAACTCGGTCACGCAAACCTTGATCAAGCTCACCGCTCCGGGAGTTCCTGACATCTATCAGGGCAGCGAAACAATGGATCTCAGCCTTGTCGATCCCGATAATCGGCGCATGCCCGACTATGACCGATTGCAGGAGATGCTCGATCATACGCCAGACGCTGCCGATCCTGAAGCATGGTTAGCCGGGCATCTGAAGCAGCATCTCATTGCAACATTGCTGAAGTTGCGCCAGCAGCATCCGGATCTCTTCTGGCACGGCGAATATCTGCCGCTGACCATTGCCGGAGAAAAGCGGGATCACGCCGTGGCATTCGCTCGAAAGCTTGGCAAACAGACACTCCTTGTCATCGCCCCGCGCTTTGTGCTGTCAGGCATCCAGGGAATGAACACCCTGCCTTCAGCCGATTTCTGGTACGGAACCGGCGTTTCCCTGCGGGATCTGCCATCGGGCGAAAGGCTGACCGACATCTTCTCAGGCCGCACCTATGAGCACGGCGAGCGCCTGATGCTGGACGACATATTTGCCGAGCGTCCCTACGCTGTCCTGCTGAGCTGAATTGTAAAAGCCCCTTCGTCCGACCGGATGAAGGGGCTTCTCGATGCAAAGCAAAAAAATGCCTGATGTTACCAACCGGCGCTTTTGATCAGATCAGTTGCATTGCTCAGGCGATACCGACGAACGACAAAACGGCAAGAACGATAACAACGGCTCCAACGAGCCAGACGATGCTGTTCATGTTTTTCCCTCCAGTATTAATGGGGTCGAATGTGTGCCCAATGGGGCCGATACGATCAGGACAGACCGATAAGGTTCAGGATCGCGATCACGATGACAACAGCTCCCACGAGCCAAACGATGCTGTTCATTTTCCCAAGCTCCCTTTCGTTTCGCTGCATCAACGGCACGCATCGCAAATGGTTCCACAACGAAAGGGGGAGCGTTCCGGACGGCAACCGGTTCGGAAAACGCGCTCGAGCAGTTTTCCATATTTAGCTCTGACAAGCCCATTCCAGAATTTGCGGCAAGGCACCCAGAAGCGTCGCGCCGTGCACATGCCCCTCCAGCACATGGGAGGAAACGGAAAGAACAGGCACTGTCGACAACCGCTTGATAAGCTCCATGGTTTCCGGCGCAGGTCCCGTGGGCGGCGGGCCTATATCGTTTGAGCGCTGCTCCTTGTCACCGAGAGAAATAAACAGACGTTTGCGGCTCGTCAGGTTCCAGTCGGCCTGCCGCTCCAGCCGCTCCATCGGCTCCATGGCCCACCAGAGCGAGGGGCTGACTGGCGCATAGGAGGAAAAGGCATCCGGTTGGCGGAAAAGCGTAATCAACGTCATCAATCCGCCGAAAGAATGACCGCCAAGGGCGCGGCGCGCTGGATCGATTGCCAATCCCTCTTCAGCCATTAAACGCAGGTCACCGGTCAGAAGCGGCAGAAACTCGAAGGCTCCGCCAATCCGCCGCTCTGGCCGCATGGGGTCTGCCTGCGGGCTCTCCCCCGTTCGCGGCGGCGTATAATCCAGCGTGCGCTCCACCATGGCGAACTTGCGCGGCGTATCATAGCCAAGGCCGATCACGATGAGGTCTGGCGCGCGGGCCAGAAGCTCTACCGTCAAGTCATCGAAGATGGCGTTTCCATCCAGCAGGTAGAGAATGGGAAAGCCCGAAGGAGGCGCTGCTGTTTTGGGTATCGCCCGGAAAATGCGAAACCTGCGCCCGTTCGAAAGCGTCACGGCACGATTGTCGAGCCGATGCGTCGGCACATCTTGCCTGAAGATATCCAGCGTCGTTTCCGCGACCCGCATCTGGGCATAGGTCAGGCTTGGCTTTGTCACAGTCGACATGATCAGCAATGGCAATCCGGTGAGAACAGAACGGCGGGCGAACGCGACGGGGAGCATGGTTCCTCGCTTTTTCAACAGGCATCAGGGACAGTGCATGGCGATTTCCCGGCGTTGTGATCGGTTGCGGCATATAATTCTTGACGAAGTTACACTGCTTTAAATAAGTGAACCCAGCTTCTCAACTTATAAACGCCGGTAGATGGCCTTTTTTCGGGCCCAACCGGATGGGTGCCAAGGATCAATCCCCATGTTGCTCTCGACGGTTCGCACACTTGCTCTCTCCGCTGCGCTGGCATTCAGTGCCTCTCACGCCCTGGCGGCGGACATCACCATCCGCCACGCGCAGGGCGAAACGAAGCTTACTGAGACGCCGAAGAAAGTGGTCACCTTCGACCTTGCAGCCCTCGATACGATGGATGCGCTGGGCGTTCCCGTGGCAGGCGTGCCCAAGGCCCTGATGCCTGACTACCTTCAGAAATACGTGTCAGGTCCTGTTCCCAAAGTCGGCACGCTGTTCGAACCGGATTACGAGGCAATTGCCGAACTTCAGCCGGACCTGATTATCGTGACCGCTCGTTCCGCCAGCAAATTGAAGGAGTTGTCAGCCATTGCTCCCACCGTGGATCTCTCTGTCGATGGCGACACCTTCCTGAAGCAATCGGAAGAGAACATCCGCACACTTGCGAAAGTGTTCAATAAGGAAAGCGAAGCTAACAGACTCATCGAAAAGCTGAATTCGTCGACAGCCGAGTTGAAGCAGAAGACAAAGAATGCCGGCAAGGGCCTGCTGGTCCTGACAACCGGCGGTAAAATGAGCACCTATGGTCCCGGCTCCCGTTTCGGTGTCCTGTTTTCCGACTACGGCATGACTCCCGCCGATGCAGCGATCAAGGCGGATAATCACGGCCAGCCGATTTCCTACGAGTACATTCTGGAAAAGAACCCGGACTGGCTGTTCGTCATCGACCGCGATGCCTCGATCGGCAACAAGGGCGAAGCAGCCTCCAAGCTTTTGGACAATGACATCGTACGGCGTACCACCGCCTGGCAGAAGAACCATGTCGTCTATCTCGACGGCCTGTCGCTCTATGTGGTAGGTGGCGGTTTGACTGCGCTTCAGAACACGGTGGACCAGTTGAACACCGCGCTCGCAAAGCCCTGAGCCGATAGGCGGCGCGCGCCCGGTTGCCGCTTAGCCTGAAATCAGCCCATGCGTCTGACACTTGCCCTCATCGCACTTCTCTGTCTCGGTGTCACCAGCCTGTTCTTCGGCGTGAGTGACATCTCCCCGCTTGCCCTGTTGAGCGGTGAGGCAGACGAGAAGGCCGTGCTGGTGCTTTTGGCAAGCCGCCTGCCCCGCACGCTGGCGCTCGTTCTTGCAGGCTCGGGGCTCGCCGTCTGCGGCACGCTGATGCAAATGTTGGCGCGAAACCGGTTCGTCGAACCCTCCACCGCAGGCACGGTGGAATCTGCCAGCCTTGGCATGCTGATTGCGCTGATCATCTCGCCCAACATGCCGGTGATGGGGAAGATGGCCTTTGCGGCAGGGTTCGCACTTCTCGGAACCGCCCTCTTCCTTGCTATCCTACGTCGCATTCCATTGCGCTCGGTCGTCATGGTGCCGCTGGTGGGGCTGATGCTGGGAGGCGTCATCTATTCGGTTGCCGCCTTCATCGCCTACCGGCTGAACCTCATGCAATCGCTCGCCGCCTTCGAAAGTGGCGACTTCTCCTCTGTGCTTCGCGGGCGCTACGAAATCCTCTGGCTTTCGCTCGTCATGACGATTGCCGCCTATGTTGCCGCAGACCGCTTCACGCTTGCCGGATTGGGCGAGGAGTTCGCCACCAATCTGGGGCTGAATTATCGCCGCATCATGATGCTGGGGCTCATCATCGTTTCCATGGTCACGGCCTGCGTCGTCGTCACTGCGGGTGTTATTCCGTTCCTGGGCCTCATCGTGCCGAACGTCATCAGCATGATCATGGGCGACAGCCTGCGCCGCACCCTGCCATGGACGGCAATCCTTGGCGCGGGGCTTGTGCTGGCCTGCGATATCATTGGCCGCATCGTTGTCTGGCCCTTTGAGGTGCCGGTGGGCGCGGTGCTGGGCGTGCTGGGTAGCGCCTTCTTCCTCTTCCTCCTTTTCAGGAGGCAGAGCCGTGCGGCGTAACCCCTTCCCGATCCTTGCTATTCTGGGTCTGATTGCCGTAGTCGCGGCAATCGGTTTCATGACGATCGGAGCCCGCGGCAGCTGGAGCTTTATCCTTACTTTCCGAGGTACGAAGCTTCTGGGCATGGTGCTGGTCGCCTATGCGATTGCGCTGTCCACTGTGTTGTTTCAAACCATCACCAACAACCGCATCCTGACACCATCCATCATGGGTTTCGATGCGCTTTACGGCCTGTTGCAAACACTTCTGGTGCTGGTCTTCGGGGCAACCTTCATCTCAGGGCTCGATCCGCGCCTGCTTTTCGTCATCGAAGTCACGGTCATGATGGGCTTTTCGCTCATCCTGTTTCGCCTGCTGTTTTCCGGGGCGCTGAAGAGCCTGCATCTGTTGATGCTGGCAGGTGTCGTGCTGGGCATCATGTTTCGCAGCCTGTCCGGCTTTCTGCAGCGGATCATCGATCCGAACGATTTCCTCGTTCTTCAGGATCGTCTGTTTGCCAGCTTCAATTCCATCGACAGCCAGTTGCTGGGTATCTCCTTCGTGCTGGTTGGGCTTGTCTCGACTGTTGCCTGGCGGATGGGCCACAGTTTCGATGTCATGGCGCTGGGGCGCGAGACCGCCATTTCGCTGGGCGTGGACCACCAACGGCAGACCCTCATCATCCTGCTTCTGGTGTCTGTCCTCGTCTGTGTTTCGACTGCACTGGTCGGCCCCGCAACCTTCTTCGGCCTGCTGGTCGCAAACCTCGCTTACATCATCATGCCGTCCGCCAAACATCGCCATGTCATTCCGGCGGCCTGCCTGCTGGCCATCATCACGCTGGTGGGCGGACAGACACTGCTGGAACGTGTTTTTGCCTTCAATACTGCGCTCTCCATCATCATCGAGTTTGCCGGCGGCCTGTTCTTCATTCTCTTCCTGCTCAGAGGAGCGATCCGATGATCGACATCCGTGATGTCAGCAAAACCTATGGCTCGACCGTGGTTGTCGATGGCGTTACACTGACCCTGCCGAAGGGTGGGCTGACCGCCATCATCGGTCCGAACGGCGCTGGCAAATCGACGCTGCTATCCATGGTGGCCCGCCTTCTGCCCATGGATTCCGGACAGGTGATGGTGGACGGACTGGATGTCGCCCGCACGCCGGGCGATGCGCTGGCGCGTCGTCTGGCCTTTCTGCGGCAGGATAACCACATGGTCGCCCGCCTGACGGTGCGCGATCTCGTGACCTTCGGCCGCTACCCCTATTCCAGGGGCCGCCCGACGCGGGAGGACCTAGGCCATGTCGAGCGGGCGCTCGGCTATCTGGGCCTGAGTGATCTCTCCGAACGCTATCTGGATGAGCTGTCCGGTGGCCAGCGCCAGCGTGCTTTCGTCGCCATGGTGCTGTGCCAGGATACGGACTACATGCTGTTCGACGAGCCGCTGAACAATCTCGATATCCGTCACGCTGTCGGTATGATGAAGCTCCTGAAGGGCGCCGCGCAGGATTTCGCCAAGACAGTGGTCGTCGTGTTGCACGATATCAACTTCGCCTCCTGCTACGCGGATCACATCGTCGTCATGCGCGATGGCAAACTGTTTCTTCAGGGAACGCCGGACGATATCGTGAGACCGGAGATCCTGACATCGATCTATGCTACGGACTTTGCTGTCCACGAACTCGATGGTCACCGGATCGCCACCTATTTCACCTGATTTCTTCTGATGGAACCCGCCATGCCAAATGCTAGGCCCGGTCTCGACATCGTCCACGATGGGCACCGCATACGGCTGAAATGGCATCGCCTGCGGCTTTCGCTGGATTGCCCGCTGTTTTCCGCCGAAACCATGGCGGAGGGTTTTCGCTTTGGCGCCTCCATGGAACTGGACCTGCGGGTGCGCGGCGATGGCGGCTTTGTCGTTCTGCACGACAGTGACCTCGAAGGCGAAACCACGGGTTACGGGCCGGTTTGCAAGGCTGATGCGGCGACGATCCGAACACTGTCCATGAAGTCCAGCGGAACCACGCCCATTCTTTCGGAAGATCTGGCAGGGCTCATGCAGACAGCTCACCCGGAAGCGCTTCTCCAATTCGACATGAAGGACGACCTGAAGACGATTGGCGAAAAGGGTCTGGATCATCTGGCTCGAACCTTTGCGGGCCTTGGCCGGTTCATGATCGTCAGCGGCGCTGACCTCGATCTGATTGAAGCGATGAAGACACGCTTGCCCGACGCACAGCGCGGCATCGACCCGACCAACAAACTGCTGGCACTGCTGCGCCAGAAAGGCCCTTCTGCGGTCGAGGAAGTATTGCGCGCCGATTGTCTGGGACCAACCGAGCCGCAGATGATCTACCTCTCCTGGCCGCTGATCCTTGAAGCCCATGCGGCGGGTCTTGATCTCATCGGACTTTGTCACTCTCTCGACAAGACAGTCGATGCCTGGACCTTCAACATGGTGGATCGCAACAAGGGTTTCTCGCAGGACGAATGGCTGCGGTTCTCGATGCTGATGAGCCTGAGGCCAGACCAGATCACCACGGATGAAGCTCCGGCAACGGAACACGCATGGCTTGCCCGCTACGGACCATAAACGCAAAGAACCCGCCGGGTGGCGGGCTCTTGCAGATAGGTTTGGGATCTGTCAGATCAGATTTCCGGGCAGCCGCGCTCGTTGGCGAAGGTAATGCGCTCCAGTCCACGGCGCGTATAGCCTTCGACGATGACACGACCGGGGGTGACACGCACCACTTCCGGGTCACGCAGACCTGCTTCACGAGCGGCAGCACGGGCCTCGCGCTCATCGCAACCACGCGGAGGCGGACGGCGGCGATCGGGCTCCGGGCCGCGCGGATCGCGAATGACGGGGCGAACGCCATCCGGGCCAATTCGCAATTCCAGATCTTGCGCTCCTGCCGGGACTGAACTGACGACGGCTGCTGCTGCCATGGTGAGCGCCACTCCGGCTGCCTGGATCGCCTTAAACATCTTTCCTCCTTGTGCGCCTTTCGAGCACATCAATCGAATATCATCCCGGCAAGAACGCCGAACGCGCCAACCGGTTCCAAGAGGATAACCGCTTCGGATGGAACACAACAGTCCAGCCTTCGCCCGATTCTTGGTAAATCGATTTATTCGCATCATCAGTAATAATTACACCATCACTTAACCATTTCCACTGCACAACTTCTTGAGGCATAACGAGGAGATGAAGCGTCTTCTGTTTTAGTGCTTTTTCATATGTGTGGCGTATTTAACGTCTCGTCCTGAACATAAAGGTTTACCATGCTGAGCAGCCTTTCAATCCGAACCAAGATCGTCTCACTTATCCTCTTCTTCGGCTTGTTTGCGCTTGCAGGTATGCTCTACCTCAGCAGCCGGTTCGACGACGTGAACGACCGCTATGCGGATTTCATCGCACAAAAGGCGTCGTCGGCCGTCCTGGGCGCGCGCTCCTCGGCAGGCATGTGGACGGCAGTCAATGCGATTTCCCGAGTGGCGCTCAATGAGCCAGGCACCCCGTCCTATGATGAGGCAAAGGCCGCTTTCGTGCGCAACCTGAACGGCGCTCGTCAAAAGCTGGTCGACATTTCGAAATCCGTCCCCGCGACCCAGCCAGCGGTGGCCGAACTTCAGGGGCTGATGGACCAGTTCAACGCTCAATATGACAAGGTTGTTGCGGCGAAGGAAGCAGGCAAGACGGATGAGGCATTGGCCGTGGTCCGCGGACTGGACAAGCTTTCGCAAACCTTCTCCGAGAAGTCCGGCGCCAACAACACGAACCTGACCAATCTTGTTGAGACGGGTGGCAAGCAGATTTCGCAGGAAACCGACAGTGTGATCCACACCAGCATGATCGTCATGTCGCTCGGAATTCTGGCCATCATCGGTGCCGCTGTCTATGTCTGCCACGCAGGCATCACACAACCGATGGAAAAGCTTCGCAACCGCATGTCGTCGCTGGCAGACGGTGAGGCAGCCGCACCCATCGACGGCATTGATCGTGGTGACGAGATCGGCGCCATGGCAAAAACTGTCGAAGTGTTCCGCATGAATTCGCTGGAGCGCATCCAGCTTGAACAGCGTGCAGAAGAAGCCCGCAGCCAGACGGAAGCGGAGCGTGTAGCCAACGAAGCCATCAGGGCTGAGGAAGCTGGCGTGCTGGCGGATGTCGTGCAGTCGCTCGCATCCGGCTTGAAGGCCTTGGCCGAAGGCGACCTTTCTTTCCGCATCACGCGTCCCTTCTCCCCGAAACTCGATGGCCTGCGAACCGATTTCAACCATTCGCTGGAAAAAATGGCTGAAGCCATGCAACTGGTCGGCGGCAATGCCAATGCCATCACGGCCGGCGCCAACGAGATCCGCTCCTCCAGCGATGATCTTGCGCGCCGCACGGAACAGCAGGCAGCTTCCATCGAGCAAACGGCTGCCGCGCTTGAGGAAATCACGACGACGGTTCGCGATGGTGCAAAGCGTGCTGAGGAAACACGTCGCCTCGTGACGGCAACCGGCGAAGATGCACGCAAGTCCGGCAGCGTGGTCCGCTCCGCCGTGGACGCGATGCAGGCCATCGAAACTTCGTCCGGCGAGATTTCCAACATTATCGGCGTGATCGACGAGATCGCATTCCAGACCAACCTTCTGGCCCTGAACGCTGGCGTTGAAGCCGCCCGCGCTGGTGAAGCAGGCAAGGGCTTTGCCGTCGTCGCTCAGGAAGTGCGCGAACTGGCGCAGCGCTCTGCAAAGGCAGCAAAGGAAATCAAGGATCTGATCCAGGCCTCCAGCGGACATGTTGCGCGCGGGGTTTCACTGGTCGGCGATACCGGCAAGGCGCTGGAAGGCATCGTCAACCAGGTTCAGCAGATCACATCCAATGTACAGGCGATTGCTGAAGCCTATCGCGAACAGTCGCTCGGTCTGCAGGAAGTCAACACCGCCGTTAACTCCATCGATCAGGGCACCCAGCAGAATGCGGCCATGGTGGAAGAGGCAACGGCAACCTCGCATAACCTCTCGGTAGATGCGAACGCGCTTATCCAGCTGCTCGGACAGTTCCGCCTGCCCCAGGCTGGACAGCAGAGACAAGGCTTCAGCCGCGCGGCTTGAGTATCTTTCCGCATGAAGTTGCAAAAGGGCTTCCTCACGGAGGCCCTTTTCTTTTGACGCTCAGATGTCCAGCGCATCCTTCAACGCCAGGCCATCGCGCACGCGCAGATCCAGATCCGCTTCGATATGGTCTATGTGATGCAGCATGATGGCGCTCGCCCGTGCCGCATCGCGCGCTTCCAGCGCCTGCAGAATATCGGCATGCTCATTGTGGCCGCACCGCGAAACGCCTGTGTTTCCATAGAGCGCGATGACGAGTGATGAGCGCGCCACCAGTTCGTCCATGAACCGTTGGAGAATGGCATTGCCGGAAACCTCTGCCAGCATCAGGTGAAAATCGCCCGACGCCTTGATCTCTGCTCGCCGCGCCGCCGGTCCGCGCTGGCTCATGTAGCGCGTTTCTTCCTCCAGATGCCGCCGAAAGCGCTCCAGATCACTAGAGGTTATGCGCTCCACCGCAGCAAGCACGATGCCGGGCTCCAGCAGGCGCCTTGAGGCGAAGACCTGACGCGCCTCATCGGGCGTCGGATTGGATACAAAAGCACCCCTGTTTCGTTCCGTCTTTACCAGGCCCTCAAAGGCGAGCATCTGAAGCGAAGCGCGAACGACGGTGCGGCTGGCCTCGAATAGCGTGCCGACTTCACTTTCCGAAAGCTTGGTCCCCGGCGCCAGACGGCGGTCGACAATCGCATTGCGGAGCGCATCCCGAATGGCCAAGGCCCGATCGTCTGGAGCAATATCAAAAGGAGAAATCTTGTCACTGATCTGCATGGCGGGATCCGGTTTCCGGCAGATTGTACCCTGAGATTCGGCACAAAGGAAAGCGCGTTCAGTTTGAATGACGCATCGAATACAATAATCCTACAGTATCGTATACGATCGCAAAAATTTTGAGCAAGTCGTGCCCCTTCATTGTGCGTGCAGTGCACAAATTAACAGGGCCTTGCATTCCGACCTCCGGAAATGCCGCAGGAATGAACTTGGCACGAACCATGCATTAACAGTCTCATCTTGAAGGAGACGTGCATGAGCAAAGCAGCCGAGATAGAAATTGCGTCGGTTTCCAAGATCTACGGAAACACAACCGCAGTTCATGCCATTAGCCTGAAGATTCCGGCGGGAAGCTACTGCTGCCTTCTTGGCCCCTCCGGCTGCGGCAAGACGTCAACCTTGCGCATGATTGCGGGCCACGAAAGCGTATCAGGCGGCGATATTCTTCTCGGCAACAAGAATGTCACGGATCTGGCCCCTGCCGAGCGAGGGACTGCCATGATGTTCCAGTCCTATGCGCTGTTTCCACACCTCGATTTGGTGGAAAATGTTGCCTTCTCGATGAAGATGAAGGGCGTCGACAAGGAGACGCGCCGTGCCAAGGCGCTCGACATGCTGAAGCTGATGCAGCTTGAGCCCTATGCCAGCCGCCGCCCGGCACAGCTTTCCGGCGGGCAGCAGCAACGTGTGGCGCTTGCCCGTGCGCTGATCACCGATCCTGAAGCTCTCTTGCTGGACGAGCCGCTGTCTGCACTCGATCCCTTCCTCAAGATACGCATGCGCGCGGAACTGAAGAAGCTGCAAACCTCGCTTGGCATCACCTTCGTGCACGTGACCCACAGCCAGGAAGAGGCCATGGCGCTGGCGGATATCATCGTCGTCATGAACGATGGCCGCATCGAGCAGGCGGCCGCGCCGCGCACTGTGTTCGAAAGACCGGCGACGGCCTTCGTAGCCCGCTTCATGGGCGATCATAATGTGATCTCCGGGCGCGCCACCTCGTCGACGCCATCGGGTCTTTCTCTCACGGTTCCGGCAGGCGGTACATTCAGCGCCCCGGCTTGCGGCATGCCGGAAGGCGACCCGGTCGACATCGCCATCCGCACCGACCGCGTGCAGATCGGCAAGGCCGCGCAGGATGGGCTGGGCTTCACCGGCAGCGTTTCCAACATCGAATATCGCGGCTCCTCCGTAAAGCTCACCGCCACCGGCGCGGGGATCGAGGAGTTCACCGCAATCATCAGCGACAGAGAGTTCTTCGAACAACCGATCAAGGTTGGCGAAGCCATTCAGCTGTCCTGGCATGCCGGGGACGTGATCGTCCTCGGAAAGGCTCAATAACAAGCAGCGCAACAAAAACCAGCACAATAAAAACCAGAGAGGAACATGGCATGACCGACAAGACGAACAAGCCTTCGGGCCTTACACGCCGCAGCCTGTTGAAGACTGCATCTGCCGCAGCTGGCCTTGCCGCCGGTTCCGGCGCTATTACCGGCTTTCCCACCATCTGGGCGCAGTCGAAGATCACACTTCGCCAGTTCGGCACCGGCGTTTCCAACATCAATGCCATAGCAGAGCAGTGCAAGAAGGATCTCGGCATCACGCTGGAAATGACGGCAACCGATTCTGACGCCGCCGCCCAGCGCGCCGTGACCCAGCCGAATTCCTACGATATCGCCGATATCGAATACTGGATCCTGAAGAAGGTCTATCCGGCAGGTGTCATCCAGCCCATGGATGTCAAGAAACTGAAATACTATGACAAGGTCGTTCCGCTGTTCAAGAACGGCAAACTGAAGCCGGATAGCGTGATTGCGCAGGGCACCGCCCCGCACACGGTCGGTTATGTTGAAAAGCCCGGCACCAAGACTTTCGCCAAGAGCGAAACCGAGTGGTTCACCATGATGCCGACGATCTACAATGCCGATACACTGGGCATTCGTCCGGATCTCGTCGGCCGCGAAATCACCACCTGGGCGGATATTCTCGATCCGGCCTTCAAGGGCAAGACCTCCATCCTCAACATACCCTCCATCGGCATCATGGATGCGGCGATGATCATGGAAGCCTCCGGCAAGATCAAATATGCCGACAAGGGCAACATGACCAAGGAAGAAATCGACAAGACGATCGAGTTCCTGATTGGCCTCAAGAAACAGGGCCAGTTCCGCGCCTTCTGGAAGAGCTTCGATGAATCTGTGAACCTGATGGCGTCCGGCGAAGTGGTCATCCAGTCCATGTGGTCGCCTGCTGTTGCCGCCGTTCGTTCCAAGGGCATTGCCTGCAAATATCAGCCGCTGAAGGAAGGCTACCGCTCGTGGGGCGGCGGCCTGGGACTTGCTGCCCACCTCAAGGGGGCACAGCTCGACGCGGCTTATGAATACATCAACTGGTACACATCCGGCTGGGTGGGCGGCTATCTCAACCGTCAGGGCTACTATTCCGCCTGCATGGATACGGCCAAGAAGTTCATGACCGAAGACGAGTGGGGCTACTGGATCGAAGGCAAGGCTGCCAAGGGAGAGATCCTCTCGCCGGAAGGCAAGGTCATGGAAAAGGCTGGCGCCGTGCGCGATGGCGGCTCCTTCGAAGACCGCATGGGCAAGGTCGCCTGCTGGAACTCCGTCATGGACGAAGACCGCTACATGGTTCGCCGCTGGAACGAATTCATCGCGGCGTAAATCTCATGCGAAACCGCCTTTCCCCTCTTGGGGAAAGGCATTCAGCCCGACGAGCAGCAAGAGGACCGAATGGCAACAGTACGTTTCATAGGTGTTGGAGAGCCGAAGCCGAAGCGGAACATCCGTATTTCGCCGAAGCTTGCCGCCTATCTGCAGGCCGCGCCGCTCACGCTCATTCTCGGCGTCTTCCTTGCGCTTCCGCTTCTGATGATCCTCGTCGTCAGCTTCTGGGATTATGACTTCGCCCAGATGTACCCGGATTTTCTCACCATGAACTATGTGGAGACGCTTGGTTCCTGGGTGACCTGGAAGACCTATCTCAACACATTGAAATTCGCGGTGCTGGTCTGGGCCATCACGCTGTTCATCGGCTTCTGGGTCGCCTACTTCCTGGCATTCCACATCAGAACCATGGCCATGCAGATGGTGCTGTTTCTGGTCTGCACGGTGCCGTTTCTCACCTCGAACATCATCCGCATGATTTCCTGGATCCCGGTTCTGGGGCGAAACGGGTTGATCAATTCTGGCCTCGTCAATTCCGGCCTCGTGTCCGAACCAGTCGAATGGCTGCTCTATTCGGATTTCGCCGTGGTGCTGGCCATGGTGCATCTCTACACACTCTTCATGGTGACGCCGATTTTCAATACGCTGATGCGTATCGATAAATCGCTGGTGGAAGCCGCCCGCGATGCAGGCGCCACGAGTTGGCAGGTCCTGACGAATGTCATCATACCCTTGGCCAAACCCGGCATGGCCATCGGCACCATTTTCGTGGTCACGCTTGTGATGGCGGATTTCTCCACCGTGCAGGTCATGTCCGGCGGGCAAAGCGCATCCGTCGCGCTGATGATGAAGAACCAGATGTCGCTACTGCAATATCCGGCGGCTGCGGCCAATGCCGTTGTGCTTCTGATCCTCGTTCTTTCCATGGTCGCAGGCATTCTGCGCATCGTCGATATTCGCAAGGAGCTTTGAGATGTACGCAGATAAACGCTCCCGCGAATTCTACATCCTCGCCTTCTTCTTCGCGATTTTCGTCCTGTTTCTCTATGGGCCGCTGTCGGCCATCGTCATCCTCTCGTTTCAGGGCGAAAACGGCGGGCTTACCTTTCCGTTGAACGGGGTCTCGCTGCACTGGTTCGCCAACTTGCTGGAAACCCAGGCGGTGGGCGATTTCGGCGGCTCCTTCCGGCGCTCTTTGACGCTTGGCCTCATGGTCATGGCCGTCACAGTTTTGGTGTCGCTTCTGGCGGGCCTTGCCTTTCGCCGCAAGTTCATCGGCGCAACGGCGCTCTTCTATCTCTCCATCGCCAGCCTCGTGGTCCCATCGATCATCATCTCGCTCGGGATCGGCGTCATGTTCCAGCAGGCAGGCGTACAGCCAGCATGGTTCTCCTCGGCCTTCGGCGCGCACCTGACCTGGACCCTGCCATTCGGCGTGCTGATCATGTTTGCCGTGTTCAATCGTTTCTCACCCTCCTATGAGGAAGCGGCGCGCGATCTCGGTGCAACCGCCTGGCAGACATTCCGCTACGTGGTGCTGCCGATGATTGCTCCATCGCTGGTCGGCGTCGGCCTGTTCGGCTTCACGCTTTCCTATGACGAGTTCGCGCGGACTCTGATGACGTCAGGCACCTACAACACGCTACCGCTGGAGATCTATGGCATGACGACCAACGTCACCACACCGGTGCTCTATGCGCTCGGCACCGTGACCACCGTCTTTTCTTTCCTTGTGATTGCCGGAACGCTCGGTCTGATCGCTGTTCTCAACCGCAGCAGGACACCCGGCTGATGAAGATCCTGCTCGTCAATCCAAACACCACCGCCAGCATGACCGCAACGGCGGCGCATGCCGCGAGGCTGGTTGCAGCCCACGGCACCGACGTCGTAGCCGTCACATCGTCCATGGGGCCGGTATCGATCGAAGGCTATTACGACGAAGCCTTTGCCGTTCCCGGCCTGCTTCTTGAAATCGCAGCCGGGGAGAAGGCGGGCGCGCAAGCGGCCATCATCGCCTGTTTCGACGATACGGGGCTGGATGCTGCCCGCGCGATGGCCAACATTCCCGTCATCGGCCTATGCGAGGCGGCACTCTGTGCTGCCTCCTTCATTGCCCAAAGGATCACCATCGTTACGACAATGGAGCGCTCGCGGCTACCACTCGAACGCCTTGTCTATCGCTACGGCATGTCGGGACGCACAAAGGTGCGGGCAGCCGATATTCCGGTGCTTTCCCTTGAAGATCCCTCCTCCAATGCCCGCGCCAGACTGTGCCAGCAGATGGAGCTGGCCTTGAGAGAGGACCGAGCCGAAGCCATCGTTCTGGGTTGCGCAGGCATGGCGGACCTGACAGCGGATCTGCGCAAGGAATTTGGCGTTCCCGTGATTGACGGCGTGGCCGCAGCCGTGAAGCAGGCGGAATGTCTTGTTGCGCTTGGCCTCACCACATCGAAGGTCGGCGCCTATGCTTCACCAATCCACAAACCCTATCTCGGCGCACTCACCCCCTTTTCACCGGAAGTGATCATGGCATGAGCGAGCCGCACATTCGCAATCTAAACCTTTCCGACCTGAAAGACCTGTTGGACTGGGCAAAGGCAGAAGGTTGGAACCCAGGCCTTGATGATGCCGAGCCCTTGTTCGCCGCCGACCCGGATGGGTTCTTCGGCTGTTTCGTTGGAGGAAAGCTTGCCTCGGCGATCTCTGCCGTGCGCTATGGCGAAACATTCGGCTTTATCGGCCTCTACATAAGTCATCCGGAATTGCGCGGGAAAGGTTTCGGCCGACGCGTATGGGATCACGGCATGGCCTATCTCGAGGGCCGGACGGTGGGACTGGACGGCGTGCCGCAGCAGCAAGCCAATTATGCCCGAATGGGATTCAGCCCTTGTTACAAAACTGTGCGCTGGAGCGGATCTTTCAATGAGAATACAATCGTCTCGCCAAAGGTAATCGCTCTTGATCCGTCAGCCTTCACAGAGATTGCGCAATTCGACAGACGAGCCTTTCCTGCTGAGCGAACCGCATTCCTACGTGCATGGATCGACCCACCGCGCCACGCACTTGGGCTTATGCAAAATGGCAGGTTGACCGGCTATGGGGTGCTGCGTTCCTGCCATCAGGGCTTCAAGATCGGACCGCTTTTTGCCGGGACGGATCAAGGAGCATTCGAACTCTTCAGCGCACTCTGCCAACTTGCTGGGAGGGAGACGATCCATATCGACGTCCCGGAAGACCAAGGGGTATTTGGTGAATACCTCCAGGGCCTCGGCTTCACGCAAGGCTTTACCACGGCAAGAATGTATAGAGGCGCCCCTCCCCGCCTGGAAGAACGCCTCATTTTCGGTGTCACCACGCTGGAACTGGGCTGATCAGCGAGCGATCAGAACAGGAACCGGGGATTCCTCCAGCATGGACTGCGTTACGCCACCGAAAACACGCTCACGCAGCCTTGAATGACCATAGGCGCCCATGACGATCAGATCGGCACCGACCTCAACCGCGTGACTGTTGAGAACGTCCTGCACGCGGCGCCCGCCGCTTGGCAACTGATCCACCACCACATTCACACCATGGCGTGCGAGATAAGCCGCCATGTCGGCACCCGGCTCTCCGCCATTGGCGAGATAGGTTGCATCCGGATCGACGACGGCAAGATGAACCGCCTCTGCATGCCGCAGGAGCTCCATAGCTTCGCGCGCCGCACGGCCCGCTTCCGGTCTCGAATTCCAGGCAAGCAGCACTTTGCGAACCTTGGCGGCAGGCTTGTCTGTCGCCGACGTCAAGAGCAGCGGACGCTGCGCTTCGAAGACAGCACCATCCACGACAGCCGACAGAAGGGCCGAATTGGCACGTGTTTTTTCACCGAGCAGCACGAGGTCGGCGTAAAGAGCATGTCGATAGATAACATCCGCCGCAAAAGGACGCTCGGTATAGAAGTGCTCGATATCGTAGGGAATATTGGCAACTGTAAGCGATGCCTTCGCCCGCTCGGTAGTCGACTGCAGCGCCTTCATGTCTTCGACGCGCTGATCGAGCCACACCGTCCCGACCGGGTAGTCGCTAAGCGTGGGCGTGATGGCGATGTCCATCACGAGAACCGTAAGATGGGCGTCCATTTGCAGCGCTAGCTCGATCGCCTTTGCGAGATCCGTTTCCTGGTCGCGATTTCCAATGACGGAAAGAATGGTCTTGAACGACATGACATGCTCCCTTGCTAGGCCGGGACCGGAGAGGCACGAGGCGTGCCACAACATCTCCCAGCTGATGAGCGTAGCTTACACTCGCCGGATTGTGACGAATTGATCTTCATCAAGTGAAGCTGAGCAACAGTCCGAATAGGAAATTTCGCGGGCTGCCGGGAACCATTTGGCCGCTCCTGCGTCTTGAGGTTCACGCTCCCGTCACGAGCAGGCCATATTTTTACTTGGCCAGAAAAAATTTAGGAACTACTTATGTGACGCCGCGTGACGGTCTGTTACCGGCGCCGCATCCTTTAGGACTGAGACAAGGGCTATTGTGCCCGATTTGCCGAGCGAACATCGGCACTACCGAAGGAGTATTCATGACGATCTCTCACAGCAATTTCGATGATAACCGCGCAATTTCCATTGCCGAAACCATCGCCACGGCACGTCGCACAGCAGGTTACAGCCTCGAAGATCTGGCAATTGCCACCGGTTTGACGGTTGCCGAACTGGAGGCTCTGGAGAACGGGACCGATACCGACTCAACCCGATTGAAACGCGTGGCAGTGGCGCTGCGTTTGGCAGACACTCTAGGATAAGAGATTAGCCTAAAATAGCAGGCGACGTTATGGGATCACGAAATTGTGATCTCCTTCTCTGACAAAAACACAGGCACACGCATTAGGCGCCCTTTTGCGACAGTTCGTTATATTTGCTAACGAGAATTATAAAGCGCAGATGGCGCCTTACTCATCGTTGTATTATTATACGACAGGTATGATTTTGACGACTCTAATATAACGCTTAATTGCAATGCCGAAGCCTAAGCGTGCAATTGATTGTAACATTTACAATTTTACCTAAATTTGTATAAAATTTGCATGTTGATTGCGACATTGTTGTTCCCTAAGCGACCCGTGACTGCAGTCAGGCGCGCATTAGTCATACTTACTATTCCAGAGAATACTAATGCAAAACCTGCCTGTTCCAACAATCCGGGTCCATAGAGGCAGTAGCAACGATGAAAACAACGCGAAGACTGACTGTCGACAGCGACAATCATGAAATTTTCCAACTCTCCGGTGGGCAGAACGGCAAGCCAGGAGATCGCTCAACGGGCTCCGGGCGTCCGCAGCCGGGAGGCAGCGGAAGATCAAGCGGTTCTGGAAGTTCTGGCTCTGGCAGCTCGGGCTCTGGCAGCTCGGGTTCGGGCAGCTCGGGTTCGGGCAGTTCGGGTTCGGGCAGTTCGGGCACAAATGGCTCAGGCTCCATAAAATTAGACTTGAACGGCTCTGGAACCGGCAGCACCACCACGTTCCGCAAAATTGCCCCAACTGGCTCAAGCAGCCCCGTCATTGTCAGCAAACTGGCAGATGACGGTAAGGCGGATGGGCAAGGCAAAGCTGGCGGAAAAGCCGGCGAAACCAACGGCAAATTTACCCCCATCGTCAATTTTACGGGTGACCCGCCAATCGACGAAGCATCGAGCAAGTCCGTATCAAAATGGCTGGCAGGGGGTGGAAAATCCGAATGGCCAGCAAGTTACGGCCTGCCACCAAAGGCCGTGGATCGCCTTACCCAGATTGCCGGTGAGCGTGGTTACGGCAAGAACCTGTTCATGACACCCTCCGAGGCGGCGACCCTGACGAACGGACCAAACCCCATGCGCAAGCAGGTGGTTGCACACCGGGGCCTCTTCGACAACTCGAAAGGCATCATCGAAAACTCCATCAATGCAGCGGAAAACGCACGCACGCACAACTTCCGTGGCATCGAACTGGATCTGCGATCCTCCAAGGATGGCGTCGCCTTCCTCATGCACGATGAAACGATTGGCCGTGTGACCAACGATGCGCGCAACCGCAACATTGCTGATGTCGACAGCAAGGAGTTTGCGAATATGCCGTTGAGCATCTGGAATCCGGTCACGAACGAACGGACGCCCGCCGTCACGCGCGACGGCAAACAGCAATATCCGGAAACACTGCAAAGCGTGATCAACTATGTCCGCAAGACCAAGGCGGATACAAAGGATCCGGATGCCGTCAACATCATGCTGGATCCGAAGGATGAAAAGTCGTCACTGATCGCCGTGGAAATGCTTTCGCGTCCAGAGAATGCGGATGTCCGCGGTAATATCGGCATCAAGATCTACGCGAAGTATATGCCGGACTCCAACTTCGAGCAGGAGGAACTGCGCGGCAGCCCGTCACCACTGCTCACCCGGCTGCGAGCATCAAGCGAAGCAATCGCGAAAAGCAGCACGCCTTACAACAATCTCAAACTCATACCCGTTCTCTCCAACCTGTCAGAGATCGCCAACAGCGTTTCATCCGAATCCATATCAACACAAGGTGCAAACTGGCTCAATGGCGTCAGAACCCTGGGCGACGTCCCAATGGTGGAAGTGCTGCGTCTCAAGGGTGCCCCCAACCTTGGCGAAATGACAGATACCGTCAACAAGTTCCGCGCAATGGATGGCAACGCCAAGGTCCCGATCACTGAATCGAACATTTCGGAAGCCATTTCGGTCAATGGAAAGCCCTTTTACTACTCGCATCAGGGCACGATCATTGATCTGCCGAATCGTCCGGATATGGATCAGCGCCGCACCTTCGGTGCGCTGCAGCCCTATTCGCAGATCATCACCTCCGACAATCCATTCATCGAAATGCTGGCGGAACCATCGCCTCTGAAGGATGTGGATGGGGCGTTCAGTGGCATGAACCTGAACAAGCTGGCGCATGACAGCAGCAATCCCGCCTCGGCACTGGGAGCCCCGCCGGACTTCCTCGGCAAGCCGAGCTGGTCGAACAATGGCGATCACCGCCGCCGCCTTGTCGACGACGTGAGCACCAGCCCATACACCCCACCAACGTCCGGTGCAGGCAGCCGGGGATCGTCAGCTGCAAGCAACGGCTCAACATCAGGAGCAGGCGGCGGGCAAGACGACTAAAGCGAAGTTCGGCGGAACTGGCTCTGTTCAGTAATCCAATCCGGTCGATTCACGAGGAGAAGGGATTGGGCGTTGCTATCTATACGCCTGATCCCTTCTATATAACGGGAAGGCCTTGAGCCGCATCCCGGTCAACTGAAGGCTACGCTACCGGCCATGACAGTTTCAGACCCCGCCGAACCCCGTGCAGCAACAGCCTGTCTGGAATGCTCCTGTTGCGGATCAGGGGGAGCGACCTTGCCAGCCCAAATGTTTAATGAACATGGTTGATTTTCTGATAAAATTACCTCAAGGTTGAAAAATACAGGCCTGAAGCGTTTTTATATCCCGGAAAAAATCTCAGTGCGCTCATGTCGATGTCCATGAGTTCACTCCTTCGGAGGTAAAACTCCATGAGCCTTGAGGGCGCACCGCCTTCACAAAAACAGGGCAGTCCGCCCGCAGATCCTCTCCCATCGGGTTTGAGTCAGGAAAGCCGTGCCCAGCAGGAATATGGTGGCAGGGTTCAGTTGCATCAGGCCAATCTCTCCAGCGCGCGCCGCCTGCAACTGAGCGCAACATCAGGCAGAGAGGCGGACAGCGAGCCGCAAACGCTTCATCAGGCGAAACCGGACGCAGGAAACAGTGCGCGATATGGCGAAGACCAATCTCACGCCACGTCGGGCCTTTTGAGTTCGGTGGACGCTACCCCAGCCGATGCCAATCTCCATCGGCAGAGCATGGCTCCAGGTGAAGGGAAAGATCATCGAGATCAGCTTATGGGACGGAGCCGGATTGATCTCAAAGACGGCAGGCAGAATCAGCAGGTCGACACAAACGCGCTGCACGATGCAGATCACATGTTTCCTCGAAGGGGTGGACACCTAAACACACCGATAGGCTCAAGGCTGGAAAAGGCCATCCCCCATGGACAGTTCCGAACAGCGCTGCCCGCCAGTCATCTTCTCAATCCTGATCTTTTGAATCCGATGAGTGCGCATCTGAGGAAAAGGTCTAGCGACCCGCCAGCGGATAATGATCCGCTGGCCCCCGGCAAGATCATGGCTGGCTCCACGCCCGAACACCTGTCAGATCGCAACACCTCTGAGCCGGATACCCAGATGTTCCCCGTCTCATCGTTGAAAGGGCTGCGTCCCCTGCAGCACTTCCCACCCGACGAGGCTGAGGAAACAGCAGAACCGGACATGCCATTGCTGCGCCGGGTTTTGGATTTGCGTGCCGGCTCCATGTCAGAGATGCCTTTGAAGGCTGAGGTCACGGTGTCTTCAATCTCATCTATCGAGCAGCAAAAGAGATTGACCGCTATCAGCAGTCTCTTGCTTTTCTTCGACAGACTGTTGGATTTCAGTCGCATGAAGATGATACGGACCAAGCATCAGGAAGTCTTGAGCAGTGCCGAAGGCCGCCCCCTCAACGCGGATATCTATCCGGTCCGCCCGCTGGCCTATAGACGCAAATGCAAGAGGCCAGATGGCTGTGTGCTGAAGACTGGCGACACGTCATTCTGTGATCGCTGCATCACGCCAGATCTGTAAGATGTCATGAAAGTTTGGGGAGAGATGGTAGCGGGGGGCGGACTTGAACCGCCGACCTTGGGGTTATGAATCCCACGCTCTAACCACCTGAGCTACCCCGCCACACTCGCGCAACCTGCTGGCATCTGGTTTCATGCCCGGCGCGATGTCGGGCTTATAAAGGGATGCTCCGGGCAAAGTCAAGCGCGGTTGTTACAAAAACGCAGCGCCTTTTCATGACGTTGTGGAGAGTGACCTCAAGCTGCCGCAGGTGCCGAAAGAAGCGCCTTGAGAGAGGCTTCTGCCTCGGCTGCCCGTTCTGATCGCTCAATGAAACCGCCGCCCCAGACGCGCGCATCCGGTCCTTCTGCCGAATAGAGCACGCAGGCCTGACCGGGTGCCACGCCCGCCTCGCCCACCAGAAGATCCACGTAGATGCCACGCTCGTCCACATGAAGCACCGCCGGTGTCGGCGGGCGCGTAGAGCGAACCTTGGCGAAACAGTGGAAGCCGTCCTTGGCGTCCTCCTCAAGAGCGGCATCGCCAATCCAGTTCATGTCGCGCAGATAAACCCGGTGCGTATCGAGCGCCTCACGCGGACCGACGATCACCCGACGACCGCGGGCATCGAGGTAGACCACGTAGAGAGGCTCGCCAGTCGCGACGCCCAGACCCTTCCGCTGACCAATCGTATAATGCAGGATGCCGTCATGACGGCCTAGCACACGTCCGTCCATGTGCACGATATCGCCGGCAAGCGCCGCATTCGGCTTCACCTTGTTGATGATGTCGGCATATTTGCCCTGCGGTACGAAACAGATGTCCTGGCTATCGGCCTTCTTGGCAACAACCAGCCCCATGTCTTCGGCAAGCGCCCGAACTTCGGCCTTGGACATGCCGCCCAGCGGAAACCGAAGATAGTCGATCTGCTCCTGCGTGGTGGCAAAGAGAAACCAGCTCTGGTCCCGGTCGCTGTCGACGGGGCGATACAGCGCGCGCCGGTTCGGATTGTCCGACGAGGGATTAGGGCGCGAACGGATGTAGTGGCCTGTTGCCAACGCATCGGCTCCCAGTTCCTGCGCCGTGGCCAGAAGATCGGCAAACTTGACGGTCTGGTTACATGCAACGCACGGGATCGGCGTTTCACCCATCGCATAGGCTTCGGCGAAAGGATTGATCACCGTTTCGCGGAACCGCTTTTCATAGTCCAGCACGTAATGCGGGATGCCCAGGGTTTCCGAAACGCGACGCGCATCGTCGATATCCTGACCAGCGCAGCAGGAGCCAGCACGATGGACAGCCGCACCGTGATCGTAAAGCTGCAGGGTGATGCCCAGCACATCATAGCCCTGACGTTTGAGCAGACCGGCAACGACGGAAGAATCCACACCGCCGGACATGGCGACGACAACGCGCGTATCCTCCGGCCTCTTGTTAAAATCCAGCGTATTCACAGGAACTCTCTCGGTCTGGGTTGTGGCGTCAGCACCTCATCACGGGCGCATCTCATCCGGCAGCGGGATCGGCCACTGCCTCATTCACTCCGCTGATATAGAAAGGAAGCCCCGCAAACGCAAGCTTTCGGACATTCGGCGCAATGGCTGAACTCAGAACTGCATGACGCGCGTGGCGCCGTTGGATGCAACGGAGGCATTGACCGATTGCGTCTCCACAAGCGGGTCAGCAGACGGAAGACAAGGTGATGGACGAGATAACCGATGATGACCGTCGCAATGAGAGCGATCATGCTGTACGTTACGAATTGGACCCGGACGCGTATTGACCAGCCTGTCCGGGTTTTTCTTATCTCAAGCGCAATTATGACGGGTATCCCTATCGTCATCACTCCTGTTCGAGGACAGAGCCTCTGCCTCGGATCATGCGGCTCATCCTCACGAGTCAGCGCTGTCTGGTCGGCGCTTGCTACTTCGTTCTCGACCAAGAGGATATAGCATTAGTCTTTCCGTAGATCGCGGACAAAACTCAACCTTAGATTTCATTGAATTACTTATCTAAACGCGAAAAGGGCTCGCCTTTCGAGCGAGCCCATTTGCAATTCTACGGCGGTGAACCGGACCAAGCGACATTAAGTCGATTGTGAGATCAGCGCCGGTTATACAATTAATCTGTGCCCTGGATCGCCGAAAGCTTCCAGGCTTCGCCCGGTTTGCGGACAAATGTCCAGATTTCCGTGCTTTCAACCGGAGCGGTTGGATCGCCGGAAACAACTTTGCCGGTGTTGCGGTTCACCATCACATCGATACTTTGGTAACGCAGGGCAACCGTTGCATACTCCTGGCCGTTTTCCCGCCAGGATTCTGACAGGTCACCCTGAAGCAGTTGTACGTCCTTCACGTCATTGCGAAGACCCTGAGTCGCGTTCTCGCCCAGTTCCTCGGCCAGATAGGACATGGCTTCCGGCGTCGCGATTGCGCGCAGCTTTGCGTAGTCTTCAGCGCCATAGGCACCCTGGACGTCCTTCAGCAGCTGCTCGAACTGATCGAGATCCGCATTGTTGATGCCGATTTCATCCGTCGCCTGCGAAGCAACTTTCGGGCGAGCCACCGCTGCAGCAGCGGCACCACCGGCAGCACCAGCCGCCATCGAACCCATTTGCGGGATCTTGAAGCCCGGTCCTTGCGCATTCGGAGCCTGATAGGCGTTACGAGCCGCACCTTGCGCTGCAGGCTGCTGACGACGCGCGAACATACGCATGATCAGGAAGATGATACCACCAATCAGCAGGCCCTGGAACAGCAAGCCGAGGAAGCCGGCAAGACCGCCAAAACCATTGCCCATCATCATACCAAACAGGCCGCCCAGAAGCAGGCCGCCCATGATACCACCACCGATACCACCAAAGAGGCCACGACGCGCTTGCTGGCCAGCCGCCTGCTGACCGGCGGCAGCGCCCGGATTTGCGGCTGTATTCGGCGTATTCGGGGTCATGGAACGCTGCATCGGCGCAGCAGCACCGGGAGCCGTATTCGTCGCGGCAGGTGCATCATAGGTACGCGTGCCGCGGCTGCCAAAGCCACTTGAACCTGCACGGCGGGCTTCCGCGAAATCAACGGCGGCCAGAGTCACAACCATGCCAATTGCCAACACGGAAGCGGCGTGCTTGAAGCGCCGAAGTTTTGCAAACATTTCTCTCTCCTCAAAAACCCGTCCCACGGGCATTGCAATCTATATAGAGAGCATCGCGAAAAGTTTTTAGAGGCTGCAAGACGATCTGACGCGGTTTTGATCAATGAAACCTATAACGTGAAAAACCCGGCGGAAAAATCCGACCGGGTTCTTCTTGTCCTGGGAGGGAACTAGCTTCAGTCGACGTTGAAGGTCAGCGGCTTTGCCTGCTTGATCGCCGGATTGGCGGTCAGCTGATCCAGAACCTCCTGCTTGATGGCACCGTCGACATACAGAAGCGCGATCGCATCGCCGCCTTCCTTCTCGCGACCCAGCTGGAAGTTTGCAATGTTGACGCCGGCATTGCCGAGCGTCGTGCCCACGAAACCGATCATGCCGGGAACGTCGGTGTTGGAGATGTAGATCATGTCCGCACCCACATCGGCATCCATATTGATACCCTTGATCTGGATGAAGCGCGGCTTGCCATCCGAGAACACCGTGCCGGCAACAGAACGAGTCTGCTTGTCGGTGGTGATCGTCAGCTTGATATAGCCATCGTAAACGCCGGTCTTGTCACGCTTCACTTCGGAAAGGACGATGCCCTTTTCCTTGATCATGATCGGTGCCGAAACCATGTTCACGTCTGCCACCTGATTGCGGATCAGGCCCGCCAGCAGAGCAGAGGTCAGGGCACGGGTGTTCATCGATGCCGTCTGGCCGTCATAGAGGATCTCGATCGCCTTGATCGGGTTTTCGGTAACCTGACCGGCAAACGAACCCAGAACATCAGCAAGGCGGATGAACGGCTTCAGAATCGGCGCTTCTTCAGCGGTGATCGAGGGCATGTTGATGGCGTTGGAGACGGCACCCTTCACGAGGTAATCCGACATCTGTTCTGCCACCTGTAGGGCAACATTTTCCTGAGCTTCGGTCGTCGAAGCGCCAAGATGCGGCGTGCAGACCACATTCGGCAGACCAAACAGCGGGCTTTCCGTTGCAGGCTCCACTTCGAATACGTCAAAACCGGCGCCAGCCACATGGCCAGACTTGATGGCATCGGCCAGAGCCTGCTCATCCACCAGACCACCACGGGCGCAATTGATGATGCGAACGCCGGGCTTGGTCTTGGCAAGCGCTTCGCGGGAAAGAATGCCGCGCGTCTTGTCCGTCATCGGGACATGCAGCGTGATGAAGTCGGCCTGCGCCAGCAACTCGTCCAGCTCAACCTTCTTCACACCCATTTCCTGAGCACGCTCGGCCGACAGGAAGGGGTCATAGGCGATGACATGCATCTTGAGGCCGATGGCACGCGAGCAGACGATGGAACCGATATTGCCGGCACCGATGACGCCGAGCGTCTTGCCGGTGATTTCGACACCCATGAACTTCGACTTTTCCCACTTGCCTGCCTGCGTGGAGGCATCAGCCGCAGGAATTTGACGCGCGACGGCGAACATCAGCGCGATGGCATGTTCAGCCGTCGTGATGGAATTGCCGAACGGCGTGTTCATGACGATGATACCGCGCTTGGAAGCGGCAGGAATATCAACGTTATCGACGCCGATACCGGCGCGGCCAATGACCTTGAGGTTCGTGGCGGCGGCAATCAGCTTTTCAGTGGCCTTGGTGGCCGAACGAATGGCCAGACCATCGTAATTGCCGATGATCTCGGCCAGCTTGTCCTTGTCCTTGCCAAGCTTCGGCTGGAAATCCACTTCAACGCCGCGATCGCGGAAGATCTGGACGGCGGTTTCCGAAAGTTCGTCGGATACGAGAACGCGAGGTGCCATGACGAGGCCTCCTGATAGAGTTCGCTTGTAACGATCAACAATGGGGAATGTGGTCCTGCCTCTGGGGCAGGACCGAATGCAAATCAGGCAGCGGCCTTGAGCAAGGCAGCCTTCTGGGTCTCAAAGGCCCAGGTCAGCCAAGGCATCACAGCCTGCATGTCAGCTGTATCGATAGTTGCACCAGCCCAGATGCGAAGGCCGGACGGGGCGTCGCGATAGGCGCCGATATCAAGCGCAACATTTTCCTTTTCGAGAAGGGCAACGACACCCTTCGCAAAGGCAGCCTGTCCGTCGGCATCCAGCGCAAGTACGTCCGGATCAACGATCTTCAGGCAGACGGAGGTGTTGGAGCGCGTCGCCGGATCGACAGCGAGATTGGCGATCCAGTCATTGGCTTCGACGAAATCAAAGATCACCTTCGCGTTGGCATCAGCGCGCGCCATCAAGCCCTCAAGACCACCGACCGACTTTGCCCAGTTCAGCGCATCGATGTAGTCTTCAACGCAAAGCATGGAAGGCGTGTTGATGGTTTCGCCAACGAAGATGCCTTCGATCAGCTTGCCGCCAGACGTCATGCGGAAGATCTTCGGCAGCGGCCAGGCCGGAACGTAAGTGGTCAGCCGCTCTACGGCACGCGGGCTGAGAATGATCACACCATGACCACCCTCGCCGCCCAACACCTTCTGCCAGGAGAAGGTGGTAACATCGAGCTTGGCGAAATCGAGGTTCTGCGCAAAGGCTGCAGACGTTGCGTCGCAGATCGTCAGGCCTTTGCGGTCAGCCGGGATGAAATCCGCATTCGGAACGCGAACGCCAGAGGTGGTGCCGTTCCAGGTGAAGACGACGTCGCGGTCGAAGTCGACCTGCGCCAGATCCGGCAGAAGACCGTAATCGGCATTGAACTTGCGAACATCCGTGAGCTTCAACTGCTTGACGACGTCCGTCACCCAGCCAGCGCCGAAGCTTTCCCAGGACAGCATGTCAACGCCGCGCTCGCCGAGCAGCGACCACATGGCCATTTCGACAGCGCCGGTATCGGATGCAGGCACGATGCCAATGCGATAATCCGCAGGCACATTCAGAATTTCACGGGTAAGATCAATGGCCAGCTTCAGCTTGTTCTTGCCAACCTTAGCGCGGTGCGAGCGACCGAGCGGGGCATCAGCGAGTGCTTCGAGCGTCCAACCGGGGCGCTTGGAGCATGGGCCAGAAGAAAAATGAGAGTTTGCCGGACGCACGGCGGGGGCGATTATATCAGCCATATAGATACCCTTCCAGGTAATTAGCCTCTCGTTGGGGAGAGGTGTCCCGCCGCTGTTGCTAGTGGAAGGAGACACTCCGGTCAAGTCGTTTTTGAAACGCAAGATGTCTTTTTTGCGCAATCTTCTTCGCACACAGGAGAGCGAACCAGGGTTCAAATGCCCACGCGAGGAACAAACCCTTGAAGCACCTTCAATCTTCAAATGGTCGAAAAAACCGATACAGCAGACGCAACTTGCAAGCTAAAGCAACGAAAAAAGCCGCCCACGGACTGTGGACGGCTTTAAGTACAAATATGCGATCTTACTTGTAAACGATCGGGGCCGGAGCCGGCTCTTCCGGAACGTAAGGGGCCGCACATCCACCGAATGTGTAGCGGGCGCCGAGACGCGCTTCGTGAACGTCGAAGCCCTTGTCGTAGCCCGGTCCGCCGTTCTGGGCGTAGCCGAACATATCGCCACCTTCAACGCGGCGATAGCGGTAACCGACATCAGCCTTGAGGTTGCAGGTAACGTCTATCGTCGCACCGGCCATAAGCGCATAGGTAAAGCGCCAGCCGCCCTTGCCGCCGTGTTCCACGGTGGTGTCGCAACCCGTACCGTTGTCAGCGCAGGATGTGTTGCGCAGTTTGTCCCACTTCACGTAGGTGCCGCCGAGACCGGCGCCGACGTAAGGCGTGAAATAGCCGTAGGTTCCGAGATCGACATAGGCGTTTGCCAGCAGGCTGTAGGCGCGCATGTTCGCGATATCGCGCGATGTGCAAGGTCCAACGCAGGCGCCGAATGCCGCACCGCCGCCCTTGGTGGAGCCTTCGAACTTGCTCTTGGAGAGGTAGTCGAAGGTTACGTCCGTGCGAAGATAGTTGTTGATCTGGTAGCCGACACCGCCGCCGACGGTGAACGCATCGCGCAGTTCGGAGCGATGAAAGTCAACCTTCTGGCTGGTATCATTGCCCTGATAGAAGTTTGCGCCGCGAAGGTCGTTGAAGCCATAACCTACATCGCCGCGCAGATACCAGCCACTGGAGCTCTGTTGAACCTCAACTTCCGGCGCGTTCAGGGGAACCTCCGGCTGCGGCTGATAAAGGTCTGCGGAATGAGCCACACCTGCCGTCAGGGCCAGGACAAGTGCGCCGATCAGGGTATTCCTCATGGCAAGAACTCCAAGTTCCAGTTTGCTTCGACGCGCGGCGCGGCGAGGTTGTTCTAAACTGAACCGGATCATTAACGATAAAGGTTAAGGAGCAATTAAGGCTAATGCCCCGCTAAGAGGATTGGTAAGTTTTGCATGAATGCGCCCGACGAGCGGATAATGAAAAGGGCCCGCGACATTGCGCGAGCCCTCATTGATTCGACCTCGGCGCTGAACTCAGGCCGCGGAACGAACGTTGGAGATAACACCAATGAGATCGTTGACGATCCGCTCGATCTGGGCGCGATCATCGCCCTCTGCCATGACACGGATGAGTGGCTCGGTGCCGGACGGCCGGATGACCAGCCTGCCCTTCTTGCCGAGTTCTGCTTCCGCACTCTCGATCGCCTGACGCACGATGATATCCTCCAGCGGCTTGCCCCCGGAGAAACGCACGTTCTTGAGCAATTGCGGAACAGGCTCGAACCGGCGGCACACTTCGCTGACCGGCTGCCCGAGACGCTTGACGCGCGCCAGAACCTGCAAGGCCGCCACAAGACCATCACCCGTCGTTCCAAAATCGGACAGGACGATGTGGCCGGACTGTTCGCCACCCACGTTGAAATTGTGGTTGCGCATATGCTCGACCACATAACGGTCGCCCACCTTTGTCCGGGCCAGGTTGAGCCCCTTCTTTTTCAGAAAGCGCTCCAGTCCCAGGTTGGACATGACGGTCGCGACAATCCCGCCGCCACGTAGCGTCTCGTCGTCCAGCCAGCTTTCCGCGATGACGGCCATCAGCTGATCGCCATCGATGATCTGACCGTGTTCGTCGACGATGATCACGCGGTCCGCATCACCATCAAGGGCGATGCCGATATCGGCGCGCACTTCATGCACCTTTCTACGCAAGGCATCCGGGCTGGTAGAGCCACAATCGAGGTTGATGTTGGTCCCGTTCGGCGCGTTGCCGATTGTCACCACATCCGCGCCCAGTTCCCAAAGTGCCGTTGGCGCCACCTTGTAGGCCGCACCATTGGCGCAATCGATGGCAATGCGCAGGCCATTCAGCGTCACATCGCGCGGCAGGGTGCGCTTCACGAATTCGATGTAGCGATAGATATCGCCGTCCACGCGCTTGGCACGGCCAATCTCGTGCGGCTTGGCAAGCTGCGCATAGATATCCTTGTCGAGCAGGTCTTCGATCTCAAGCTCCAGCTCATCGGAAAGCTTGTAGCCATCCGGACCGAACAGCTTGATGCCGTTGTCCTCGAACGGATTGTGAGAGGCGGAAATCATCACGCCAATGTCTGCACGTAGCGAGCGCGTCAGCATGGCGACAGCCGGCGTGGGGATCGGGCCGAGTAGGAAGACGTCCAAACCCGCCGCCGTGAAACCAGCCACCAGCGCGTTTTCCAGCATGTAGCCGGAAAGGCGCGTATCCTTGCCGATCACCACCCGGTGACGATGATTGCCGCGGCGAAAAATCGTGCCGACTGCAATCCCGACCCGCATCGCCAGATCCGGCGTCATGGGAAACACATTCGATTGTCCGCGAATGCCATCGGTGCCAAAGTAACGGCGTGTCATGAATGCTCCTTGATGCCCTGCGCGCGCACTGGACGCGTCCTTGTGAGCTTCAGCCAACAAGCGAAAATCGCGCGGCTGCATTTTGTGCTCATGCCATAGAAATTCGGCCTGAACACATAAATTACCGTCAATCTGGATTACATAGCGTTACCAAACTCTAAATCGCCCAAAGCATGACGCGCAAAAGTGTGCGGCAGTTTTGCGATAACGACAGGCGACAAAACAAAGAGTTAAAGCGTCAGGAGCGAATCTGAAAGATCGCGCCACGCTTTAAGAAGTCATGACCTCCACCAGAGGTGGAGGTTTGAAACGCTGCGCTTGAACCGCTAGAAGCGGTTTTGCT
>NZ_STGA01000045.1 GCF_005222835.1 Rhizobium sp. FKY42
CAAGCGACACTCTTAATGTGTTGCGTCTCTATCGGGCTCAACCTGTCGCAACCCTATTCGGCTTTGACAAACCGGGGCAGATTCCATTTTCAAATGCAACGAAGTCAATAATGGCCATGGTTTCAGGAGGATGGAATGGCCCGCTCTTTTGTGCAGTTGAGTTTGGATGAACGCCACATCATTTCGCAGATGCATGAGGAGAAAGATGAGTCAGGCTGATCTCCGATTCCTTCTCTATCGAACCGTCATAGACTGCCAAAGTTTCTTGTTAGCCGACTGACTTGAAGCGCTCACGCCTGGAGACAACATATTCTCGCCAGACGGTGAAAAGCCCTGCTCCAATGACGATGATCGATCCAAGCACTGTGTTCCAGCGGAGGATTTCGCCGAAGATCGTTGAGGCGATGACTGCACCCACGACAAGTTGCCAGTAGGAAATTGGCTGGACCAGTACAGCATCGAGATTATCGTAGGCTTTGATCAGCGAAAAATGACCAATGATGCCTGTACAGCAAAGTCCGATCATCAGTGCCCAATCCCAACCCGTGAACGGTGCCCAGTAAAACGGACCGAGTAGATTTGCACCGACGAAACCAACCAGCGTCAGATACAGGAAGCTTGTTGATGGAGGGTCTTCCCTGCTGACCAGCCTTGTGAAGAGACCATAGATCGCACCAAAAATGGCACATAATAGCGGCAAAGCGATGTAGGCGTTGAACTCACCGCCACTTGGCCAGAGCATAAGGAGAACACCTACGAGACCGATCAAAATAGCGGTCCAGCGGCGCCACCCTACCCGCTCGCCTAGGATCGGCATCGATAGCAGCGCCACGAATATGGGCCCGGCAGCGAATATGGCCTGTGATTGCGCAAGTCCTACTTTGGTGAATGCGGTGATTGAGAGAAGGATCTGAAGAAAAAGCAGAAGTCCCCGACAAATCTGAAGCACTGGATAACTGGTTCGTACAGCGCGACGAAGCCCACCTTCCGATTGCATGGCGATGAAGATCGCAAAGGCGACGAACGCCCAGTAGCGCACCATTGCGACCTGAATTGGTGAATGGGTCAGCCCAAGATGCTTCGATAAACCGTCCTGAATGGCAAAAACGGAAAACGCAAGAAAGGTAAAGCTATAGCCGAGTGGCGTAGATTTCATGATCAGAATGCAGAGGTTGGCAAGTAGTAGGCTGGCAAAAGCAGTCGGCGAACCTCACCCTCGCATCTGGCAACCTTGCACGCAACGATAATATATCAGAATACGCGAACTTTCGAGGGTGACCGTTCGGCAAGCCTGAACGAAAAGAGGCCGCCCCTTTTCGAGGGCGGCCGCTCCTTGGGAGGAGGAGCACTTATGCTTCCTTGAAAACGTCCTCGCGGTTCTTTTGCATCGAAGGGCTGACCGCTGTGACAAGCGCGATCATACCGATAGCCAACAACAGAGCCGACAACGGCGACTGGACGAAAATAAGCGGGTTCCCATCTGAAATGATCAGAGCTTGGCGCAACTTTTCTTCGAGAAGGCGACCAAGCACGAAGCCCAGAGCCAGAGGGGCAGCCTCAAAGTCCAGCCTGTGCAGCGCGTAACCGACGAAGCCGAACAGTGCCGCGAACATGACCTGCGGTCCGGGAACGATGCCTTGGATCATCATTGCGCCAACCATCAGCGCCACGACGGCTTTTGGCGGCAGGCCAAGTGTCAAGAGCGGAATGAACGACGTCTGAGCCCCGGCATTGTTGGCCGATACAGGACCGGCTACTGCGGCGGAGGCTCCATTGCCAAAATCCTGCGGGCGTTTCGAGATCCGCCTTTCAACAGCATAGCTTGCAAATGGACCCGGGATCGCGCCGTTACCGGGAAGCACTCCGAGAACTGAGTCCAAGGCCGTTCCGCGAAGAATCGGCGGGAGATTTTCGCGCAATTCCTTGAGGGTGGACCAGAGGCGACCAATCTTGCTGCGCACGACATCCCGAGCCTCCGGATCGGTTAGATTCTTGAAGATTTCGCCGAAACCAAACACGCCCATGGCCAACACGACGAATTCGATCCCATCCTGAAACACCTCAAGACCGAAGGTTATGCGTTCGCGGCCAGTTTCCATATCCGAGCCGACGCAGGACAAGAGAACGCCAACGATAATCATGGAGATTGCCTTGACGAGAGACCCTCTCGCCAGAACGACTGCCAGCACCAGCCTCAGCGCAAGTCCGGCCTGGCCGTTCTGCGCCATCTTGTGACCATCGATGGCCGTGACGACTGTCGTCGCCTCACCGGAAATATTGACCAGAATTGCAGTCGTAGAGCCACCATACTGGGCTCCATAGTAAATACCCGCCAGCATGATCAAGGAGCCGGTCGGATCCAGCGACAAGATGACAGGCAGCAGAATCGCGATGGTTGCGACAGGTCCGACCCCGGAAGACCCCTTTGTATTGGCTGCCCGCAAGGAGCACCCCCTCGCCTCTATGGAGCGAGTCGGCTGGGGTGATCTGGAACCCCTACCATCTCATCACGATTCACCGATCCAGCGTAACCGTACGCTTCTGGATACCGCGCTGGCGCGCGCTCACCGGTGGCCAAACGATCCCTCAACATGCTGATGGGCGCCTGGGCAGTCTGATCCGAGGTCAGTAAATTTCAGGTTCGCCTGCCGAACGGCCAAAACTCGTTTCCAGGAAATCGAAGTCGCAACCTTTATCGGCCTGCGTGACATGCTTGAGGAAGATATGGCCGTAGCCGCGCTCGAACCGGGGCGCAGCCGCCACCCAGGCCGCCTTCCTTCTGGCGAGTTCGCTCTCGTCCACCAGCATATCAAGGCGGCGATTGGGGAGATCGAGCCGGACAATATCTCCTGTCTTCAAAAGCGCGAGCGGGCCGCCGATATAGCTTTCAGGCGCGACATGGAGAACGCAAGCGCCATAGGATGTGCCAGACATTCTGGCATCCGAGATTCTAAGCATGTCGCGATGTCCCTGTTTGATCAGGGCCTTTGGTATCGGCAGCATGCCCCATTCCGGGAAGCCCGGACCACCGTGCGGGCCGGCATTTCGCAGCACCATCACATGGTCCGGCGTTATCTCAAGGTTCTCGTCGTCCACCGCCTTCTTCATCTCAGGATAGCTATCGAAAACCAGCGCAGGACCTTGGTGAACATGGAATTTGGGATCGCAAGCAGCAGGCTTGATGACTGCGCCATCCGGGCACAAATTGCCCCGCAACACGGCGAGCGACCCCTCCTCGTAAACAGGATTGGAGAGCGGCCGGATCACGTCTGAATTGTAGACCTTTGCACCCTCCAGGTTCTCCCCCATCGTCTTGCCGGTAACGGTGAGCGCCGATAGATCGAGGCGATTTTCCATTTGCTTCATGAGCGCCCTCAGCCCACCAGCATAGTAGAAATCCTCCATCAGGTAATCCTTCCCGGATGGGCGGACATTGGCGATAAGCGGTGTTATGCGCCCCAGAGCGTCCAGATCATCCAGCGTGAGATTGATGCCCGCGCGTCGCGCCATGGCGATGAGATGGACGACGGCATTGGTCGAACAGCCAGTCGCCATGGCCACGACGGCTGCATTGCGGCAAGCAGCCTCGGTTATGATCCGATCCGGCGTTAGATCCTCCCAGACCATTTCCACGATCCGGCGTCCACAGGCTGCCGACATGCGCTGATGCTCAGAATCGACGGCTGGAATCGAGGATGCGCCGGGAAGTGTAAGCCCCATGGCATCGGCAATGGCCGTCATCGTGGAGGCTGTGCCCATCGTCATGCAGGTTCCGGCGGAGCGGGCAATACCCCCCTGAATACCGAGCCATTCCGCATCAGAAATATTGCCTGCACGGCGCTCGTCCCAATATTTCCACGCATCTGAACCGGACCCAAGCGGCTTACCCGCATAGTTGCCACGCAGCATTGGCCCTGCTGGAAGATAGATCATCGGCACACCAGCAGAAATCGCGCCCATGACCAGACCCGGCGTGGTCTTGTCGCAACCACCCATCAGCACGACACCATCCAGTGGATGGCAGCGGATCATCTCCTCGGTCTCGATGGCGAGCAGATTGCGATAGAGCATAGAAGTCGGCTTGATAAAGCTTTCATCGACCGAAAGCGAAGGCAGTTCGACCGCAAATGCACCGGTTTGCAGGACGCCGCGCTTCACATCCTGCACACGGTCGCGAAAGTGTGCGTGGCAGGTGTTGAGTTCAGACCATGTGTTCAGAACGCCAATGATAGGGCGATTGGCGAAGTCTTCTTCCCCGTAGCCAAGCTGCATCATGCGCGAGCGGTGACCGAAGCTGCGCAAATCATCTGGTGCAAACCAGCGTGCGGACCTCAAATCTTCCGGCTTCTTCCGTTCCCGCATGGCAAATCCTCCTGATCGCTCACGGGAAAGATCCTCCACCTCACCCGTATCTACACTAATACACTAAAACATCAGTGCATCAAATTCTGTTTCGATCTATAGTCCGCTAGGCGACAGGAGGGTGCATGCCAAGGACACGAGAACCAGTTCTGGACAGATCACGCCAGGTGGCGGTGCAGGTCCTTGATATACTACGGGAACGCATCCTTTCTCTCGAGCTGGAACCGGGACAGCCTGTCTCGCGGCACACTCTCCAGAACGAATTCGCAGTCAGCCAAACGCCAGTTCGAGACGCATTGCTGCGCCTGAGGGAAGAGGGATTGATCGACATATTCCCCCAATATGCGACGCGTGTTTCGAGGGTCGATATCGGCCACGCGCGACAGGCCCAGTTTCTGAGGCTATCGATCGAAGCTGAAGCGTTGCGGCGTTTGACAGTCGAAAACCCAACGGCAATCGCCGATCAACTTGATGAACTCATTGCGCTTCAGGAGCGATTTGCCGAACGTGAAACCTATGATCGATTCGAAGAACTTGATCGGGCTTTTCATCGCGTTCTTTACCTGCAGACCGGCATTGACCGACTGTGGGATCTTGTGAGAACGCAATCCGTCCACCTTGATCGGTTACGTCGTCTGAACCTGCCGATGCCTGGGAAACTGCAGTCTCTGATCGGCGACCACAAAGCAATTGCTCAAGCGGTCAGGCGTTCTGATGTCGAAGGAGCGGTTGGGGCGTTGCGTAAGCATCTGTCAGGGACGCTGTCCATCTTAGACGAGATCCGTGCTCGATATCCAGATTATATTGTGGACTCAGCAGATTAGGACAAGCACTTTCCATCCGAAAATGCGGATCATGGGATTTGGAGAGACGTAATATGCGCGCAAACCGGATCAGGCAATTGTGGGCGGCAGGTCAACCGGTGCTCAATGGCTGGCTTTCGTTCGCTTGTCCCTTCACGGCCGAGGTCATGGCAGCGCAGGGCTATGACAGCCTGACCATCGATATGCAGCACGGCATGGTAGACTTCATGACCAGCCTTGGAATGATGCAGGCCATGAGCGCCTCCGGCGTCGTACCCATGGCCAGAGTGGCCTGGCTTGACCCTGTCGAAATCATGCGCATTCTCGATGCTGGCGCCTACGGCATCATATGTCCCATGATTGAGACGCGAGAGGATGCCGAGCGGCTGGTTTCCTACGTTCGCTATCCCCCGTCAGGCGTGCGCAGCTTTGGCCCTTCACGCGCAGTCTTTTCGGCAGGCGCGGATTATGGCGAGCGGGCAGACGAGGAAGTGCTATGTTTCGCCATGATCGAAACCCGCAAGGGCTTTGACAATATGGAAGAAATTGCCTCGACGCCGGGACTGGATGGTCTCTATATCGGTCCGGCCGACCTTGCACTAGCGCTCACTGGTCGGACCTATCGCACCGGTTTCGATCGGACCGAGCCGGAACTGATCGACGCTATATTGAAAATCCGGGAGGCCGCACATGCCGCTGGAATTCACGCAGCCCTGCACTGCGGCTCTGCATCCTATGCCGCCCAGGCGACCCGTTGGAAGTTTGATCTGCTGACCGTCAGCAATGATGTTAGGCTTCTCGCCGCTGCGGCACGTGCGAGCGTGGAAGAGTTCAGAAAGAGCGCAAAGATCTGAGCCGGTCAATCAGAAACGGACTTCCGAGGCTTTGATCGCTTGGGCTGAAACTCGACCAGAAGCGACTTCAACTCGATCTCGCGAACGCGTCGTGCCGCTTCATCCGGGCTTACCCAGGCAATGTGGCGTTCGCCCTTTTCCTTGAAATGCTCGCGCATCTCCGTCACCTCTATCTGGAAGACATCCACGACACAGGGCACGACATTTCCGTCATCGAGAAGCTTCAGATATGTGTAACGGCCCACCGGCTTCTTTCTGACATCGCCTCGAACGCCCGCCTCTTCCCATGCTTCAATGGCTGCAGCCTCATGCGGCTTCTTTTTCTTCATCGGCCAACCCTTCGGGATGACCCAGCGACCACTGTCACGTGTCGTCACAACGACGATCTCGACACTCTTCCCATCAGCGTTACGACGAAAGCAGAGAGCGGCATATTGTTGGCGGAAGGAGCCGGAGAATAACTTGTCCGGCACGCCTGCAAGCTGCTTCAGCAATGATGGTGCTTTGCTCTCCCGCAGCGTGGCGGCCTTCTTTACGGACTTCATTACTCTGGATCGGTAAGGGGATACGGGAAACCATCCATGGCTATATCCTTCTGATACATGTGTGGCGGTTGCGATCTTTGAAAGCCATTGAGCCATGATGAGCAATTGAGTTAATGCCGATGCAGGAGCATCTCCCCAAAATATCTAGAGCAAACTCAAACCTGTGTTGCTGCAAAAATGCGTTTTAAACAAACATAGTGCCGAGCAAAAACGTTGATACCGATCTCGGGCGTATCGTCAAGCAGAGAGATGAGTTCAACAAGATCACCAGAAATCAGGAATGGCCCGCACGCTTTTTCAGAGCCGGCGGTTTCAAGTTCGCTCGGCTTCGCCCGGTTCAAATCGGGCGACCAGCGTGTGACGCTCACCAGGATAGGTCAGCCTGACGGCCGTGACCGGACCATCTGCACCCCAGGTACGCCTGTGGATAACGAGGCAGGCAGTCTGCCGGGCAATGAGCAGCGTTTTCGCCAGTTCTGCATTGGCCGCAACAGCTTCGATGCGATGCTCGGCCGCATTCCACGGAACTCGACTGACCAGCCAGGGACCTGCTGCCGATCGAGAAAAATCCTCATCTGCAGCTTCCGGGACGCAAGTGAGGTTAATCAACCGGTGTTCAAGACAGAAGGGCTTGCCATCCGCCTCGTGGAGACAGACAAGGTCCAGAAGTTGTGTCTCGGGTTCGACTTCGATGCGCTGCCGATCCGCCTCGGTCGCCACTCTCCTGCTGCGAGCTAGCAGACGATAGCTGTAATGCTGCCGCAATGAGCGAACCTCTGCCTCGATGTCGTGTATCTGCAAAACGGCTGCCTGAGCCACGGGCTGCGACACGAAGCTGCCGGACTTCTTTCGACGTTCGATCATTCCGGCACGCGCAAGCTGCGTCAGCACCTTGTTTGCAGTCATGCGCGAGCAACCGTATTGCTGTGCCAGATCCACCTCGAATGGCAAACGGTGGCCAGGCGGCCACTCCCCGGACAGAATGCGATGTTCGATATCGCCAAGGATACGATTATGGAGCGTTCCGTCCTTTTCGGTTTTCATTGGCTCATCAGTTCCTGCATTGCCCGACGGAAGCGACTGCCGATCCGCTCTCGATGAATATGGCGACCCTGCTCGACCATCTTTCGACCGGCAGACCAGACACAATCCACGGCAACAGTTTCAGCAAATATCCAACTATCGAGAATTTGATCATCTGACAAATGAGGAACCGAGGATACATTCAAAGAGATAAAGTCTGCATCTGAACCGGCCTCAATCGAAGCCGCTGCATTCAACGCACTTGCTCCGCCGCGCACCGCTTCTTCAAAGAGCGCCCTGCCGGTGGAACGACCGGGATCTGTCAGCGCATTGCGGGAACGAAGCCCAAGGCGCTGCGAATATTCGAGCTGGCGAAGTTCTTGCCCAACTGAGATAAGCACATTTGAATCCGAACCGACCCCCCATCTGCCTCCAGCGGAGCGGAACCGGACGCCGTCGAAAATGCCGTCACCCAGATTTGCCTCGGTGATCGGGCAGAGACCGGCAACCGCACCCCGTTTTGCCATCTCCACTGTTTCCGCCTCCAGCATATGCGTTGCATGGATCAGGCACCAGCGATCATCAACGGGCATATTGTGCAAGAGCCATTCAACCGGCCGGGCACCCAGTGACGACTTGCAGTCTTCCACCTCCTTCACCTGCTCGGCCACATGAATGTGGATCGGTCCGTGCTCCGCCATAGGCAGAAGAGCTGTGAGCTCGTCCGGAGTTACGGCACGCAGACTGTGGGGCGCTATGCCCAGTTGGCCGCGCGGGAGCCTTCCAACCAGCGTCTTACAGGCCTCCATCTGGCGATTGAATGCCTCCAGATCATGAATGAAACGACGCTGACCTTCGTTCGGCGTTGCGCCACCGAAACCTGAATGCGCATAGAAAACCGGTAGTAAGGTCAGAGACATGCCGGTGTCCTCGCTGGCTGCGGCAATGCGTTCGGCCATTTCAGCGATGTTCGCATAGTGCTGCCCGTCTCTGTCGTGATGCAGATAGTGGAATTCACCAACACGGCTGAAGCCTGCCTCAAGCATTTCCATGTAAAGCTGAGCAGCCACCGCCTCAACCTGATCCGGACTCATCGAGAGCGCGAAACGGTACATCAAGGTGCGCCAGCTCCAGAACGAATCATCTCCCGGTCCCCTTACCTCCGCAAGCCCGGCCATGGCGCGCTGAAACGCATGACTGTGCAGGTTGGGAACCGCGGGCAGGAGCAGAGCGCACGCTTCCTCCCCACTTTGAGCGGCAACGCCAGAACTCACTGAATGAACCCGGCCATCCGCGAGCTCAATGCGCACATCGCTGGCCCAGCCCTGTGGCAAGAGTGCCCTTTTGGCGTGAATGGCAGTGCGCATCTTCAAGTCCTCCGGATCAGGTTTTTGATTTTTGTCTCTTGCGAAGAGAATTATCATGTATATACATTATAGGCAATTGGGAAGGTGGAGCCATGACGAGAAACGCAACATCAAGATCTGCGACGGGCGAGAAAATCTGGGTGAATGCCCGGATCTCCAGCATGGTCCCGCAGGCCGACGCGATCAATGATGGAGTCATCATCGTCCGGAATGGCGTGATCGAGTATGTTGGTTCCCGCGAAAACGCGCCTGCATTTGACAGTGCGGCTGCGATAGACTGCGGTGGACGCTGGATACTGCCCTCTTTCATCGATTGCCATACCCACCTCATCTATGGCGGCAACCGTGCCATGGAATTCGAAATGCGGCTGGCGGGTGCCAGCTACGAGGACATTGCCAAGGCTGGCGGCGGAATCATTTCATCCGTCAAGGCGACCCGAGCCCTCAGCGTAGAGCAGCTGGCTGATCAGGCTCTGCCGAGGCTGGATGCGCTGATTGCAGAAGGCGTATCGACCATCGAAATCAAATCCGGCTACGCGCTCACGATCGAAGGCGAGTTGAACATGTTACGCGCGGCGCGACGGCTGGCAGAGCTTCGCCCCGTCCGCGTTTTAACGACATGGCTTGCTGCACATGCAACCCCGCCGGAATATAGAGATCGCAAGGCAGATTACATCAATAAAGTCGTTCTGCCCGGTCTGCGTGCCGCCCATGCGGAAGGCTTGGTCGATGCGGTGGATGGGTTTTGTGAAGGCATCGCATTCTCGCCGGATGAAATTGCGCTTGTGTTTGATGAGGCAAAGCGTCTGGGCTTATCCGTCAAGCTGCACGCGGAGCAACTTTCGGATCTGAAGGGCGCCAGGCTGGCCGCTTCCTATGGAGCTTTGTCGGCGGATCATCTTGAATATCTTGCAGAAGATGATACCGCGCTTCTCGCACAGGCCGGCACTGTGGCCGTCCTGCTGCCCGGGGCCTTCTACACATTACGAGAAAAGCAGTTGCCGCCGGTCAACGCGCTGAGACGGGCAGGTGCCTCTATAGCGCTTGCCACAGACAGCAATCCCGGTACCTCACCCCTCACCTCATTGCTGATGACCATGAACATGGGGGCGACGCTTTTCGGCCTGACCGTCGAGGAGTGTCTGGCGGGTGTCACGCGTGAAGCAGCCAAGGCGCTTGGCCTTGCCAATGAAATCGGCACGCTCGCTGCTGGGAAGTCAGCGGATTTCACGATCTGGTCGGTCGAGCGACCAGCAGAGCTGGTCTACCGCATGGGCTTCAACCCAATTCACGCACGCATTTTTAAAGGCGAGATATTCACTTTATCGCCGACAGGAGCATTCTGATGACGATCACCCTTCAACCCGGCAGTGTAAGCCTTGCAGATCTTTCGCGCATTTACTGGAATAGCGAAAGCGCTGTGCTGGATCGCAGTTTCGATGCCCGTATTGCGAAGGCTGCCGCACGCATTGCGGCAATTGCAGCAGGTAATGAACCAGTCTACGGCATCAATACCGGTTTCGGCAAACTGGCATCCATCAAGATTGACGCAGCCGATACGGCCACGCTTCAGCGGAACCTCATCCTCTCACATTGCTGCGGCGTCGGTGCGCCGCTTCCTGAAAACATCGTCCGGCTGATCATGGCGCTGAAGCTGATCTCGCTCGGACGTGGCGCGTCTGGCGTGCGGCTGGAACTTATGCGGCTTATCGAAGGCATGCTGGAGAAAGGCGTAACGCCACTGATCCCGGAAAAGGGCTCCGTCGGCGCCTCGGGCGACCTCGCGCCGCTTGCCCATATGGCTGCGGTGATGATGGGCGAAGCGGAAGCCTCTTTTGAGGGTGAGCGCCTTTCCGGCGCGGAAGCCTTGAAACGCGCCGGTCTGACGCCAGTGGTGCTTGCCGCCAAGGAAGGCCTGGCGCTCATCAATGGTACACAGGCCTCCACGGCGCTGGCACTCGCCGGTCTTTTCCGCGCGCACCGCGCTGCACAGGCGGCGCTGATTACGGGAGCCCTCTCGACTGATGCGGCCATGGGCTCCTCCGCACCCTTCACGGAAGATATTCATACGCTGCGTGGCCACAAGGGGCAGATCGATACGGCTGCGGCCCTGCGTCGCCTGCTGGAAGGCTCCGTGATCCGGCAGAGCCATCTTGAGGGCGACGAGCGGGTTCAGGACCCCTATTGCATTCGTTGCCAGCCTCAAGTCGATGGCGCCTGCCTGGATCTGTTGCGTATGGCGGGCCGGACTCTGGAAATCGAGGCCAATGCCGTTACGGACAACCCGCTCGTGCTGTCAGACGACAGCGTCGTTTCGGGCGGCAATTTTCATGCAGAGCCGGTTGCCTTCGCAGCGGACCAGATCGCAATCGCGATTTGCGAGATCGGCGCGATTGCCCAGCGCCGCATCGCACTGCTTGTCGATCCAGCCCTGTCCTACGGTCTTCCGGCATTCTTGGCGAAAAAGCCCGGCCTGAATTCCGGTCTCATGATCGCCGAGGTCACTTCTGCCGCCCTGATGAGCGAAAACAAGCAGATGTCTCATCCGGCATCGGTCGATTCCACACCGACGTCCGCCAATCAGGAAGATCATGTTTCCATGGCCTGCCATGGTGCGCGCCGCCTGTTGCAGATGACGGACAATCTTTTCTCCATCATCGGTATCGAGGCATTGACGGCAGCGCAAGGGGTGGAGTTCCGCGCTCCGCTCATCACAAGCCCGGAACTGCTAAAGGCAATTTCTGCCCTGCGCGCTGTTGTTCCGACACTCGAGGAAGACCGCTATATGGCGCCGGATCTGGACGCAGCAGGACGGCTTGTGGCTAGCGGGGCTCTGATTGCCAGTGTCTCTGCTGGTTTGCTTCCAGAATTGGAGGCTTGAGATGGGCGTTTGTGAAATCACGCAAGGAAACTCTCCGGTCATCCTCGCCTTTCCGCACACGGGAACAGAGCTCCCCGCCGACCTTTGGGACCGCTTGAACGACAACGGCAAACTGCTGGCCGACACGGATTGGCATATTCATCACCTGTATGCGGATCTTTTGCCCAACGCGACAACGGTGCGAGCGACATTCCATCGTTACGTGATCGATGCGAACCGGGATCCATCCGGCACCAGCCTCTATCCCGGCCAGAACACGACCGATCTCGTTCCAACCACGGATTTCGATGGGCTTCCCATTTGGAAGAAGGGTGAAGAGCCGACGAACTGCGACATTCGCCTCTCGCTTGCCGATTTTCATGCACCCTATCATGCTGCCCTTGCGGCAGAAATTGAACGGGTGAAGGCAATCCACGGTGTAGCGGTTCTCTATGATTGCCACTCCATTCGCTCGAATATTCCGTTTCTGTTCGAAGGTCGTCTGCCAGACTTCAACATCGGTACGGATATGGGTCGCACCTGCGATCGACGCATTGAAGCAGCCGCCAAAGACGCCGCCGCAAATGCCGCGGGCTACACCCATGTCTTGAACGGTCGTTTCAAGGGGGGCTGGACAACACGGCATTACGGTAGGCCGGCAACGGGCATGCATGCCATCCAGATGGAACTGGCGCAGATCACCCATCTCCAAACAGAAGCGCCACCTTTCGCCTATGACCAGCAGAAGGCCGAACGGCTACGTGTGCATCTGAAGACTATTCTCACCAAAATCGAAGCCATTGCGCTTGATCTCAAGAACTGAGGGAACACGATCATGACCAACCCGCGTCACAATATTCGCGACGTGCGCGCCGCCACCGGGACAGAACTATCCGCCAAGAGCTGGATGACGGAAGCACCGCTACGCATGCTCATGAACAATCTGGACCCGGATGTCGCGGAGCGCCCGCATGACCTGGTCGTCTATGGCGGCATTGGGCGCGCGGCGCGCACCTGGAACGATTTCGACAAGATCGTCGAAACCTTGAAGACGCTGACGGAAGAAGAGACGCTCATTGTTCAATCCGGCAAGCCGGTTGGGGTATTTCGTACCCACAAGGATGCGCCTCGCGTTCTGATCGCCAACTCCAACCTTGTGCCACACTGGGCCACCTGGGACCATTTCAACGAACTGGATAAGAAGGGTCTCGCCATGTACGGCCAGATGACCGCCGGCTCGTGGATCTATATCGGCACCCAAGGCATCGTGCAGGGCACCTACGAGACCTTCGTGGAAGCCGGGCGCCAGCACTATAACGGCAACCTGAAAGGCAAGTGGATCCTGACCGGTGGTCTCGGCGGCATGGGCGGCGCGCAGCCGCTGGCCGCCGTCATGGCAGGCGCATGCTGCCTTGCTGTCGAATGCGATGAGACCCGCATAGATTTCCGCCTGCGCACACGCTATGTCGACGCCAAGGCGCACACGCTGGATGAAGCGCTGGCCCTGATCGATCAGTGGACCAAGGCAGGCGAAGCAAAATCCGTCGGTCTTCTCGGCAATGCCGCGGACATTTTCCCGGAACTGGTACGTCGCGGCGTAAAGCCGGACATCGTAACGGACCAGACCTCAGCGCATGACCCGATCCACGGCTATCTCCCCGCTGGCTGGACGGTCGCTGAATGGCGGGCAAAGCAGGAAAGCGATCCCAAAGCCGTCGAGGCGGCCGCCCGCGCTTCGATGAAGGTGCATGTGCAGGCAATGGTCGATTTCTGGAACATGGGCATCCCGACACTGGATTATGGCAACAACATCCGTCAGGTTGCGAAAGAAGAAGGTTTCGAGAATGCTTTTGCCTTCCCCGGCTTCGTTCCTGCCTATATCCGCCCGCTGTTTTGCCGCGGTATCGGTCCCTTCCGCTGGGCCGCCCTCTCAGGCGATCCGGAAGATATCTACAAAACCGATGCCAAGGTGAAGGAACTTCTTCCGGACAACAAGCACCTGCACAACTGGCTGGACATGGCGCGTGAGCGCATTGCATTCCAGGGCTTGCCTGCCCGTATTTGCTGGGTTGGCCTTGGAGATCGCCATAAGCTGGGCCTTGCTTTCAACGACATGGTGCGCAATGGCGAGTTGAAGGCGCCGGTCGTTATTGGACGCGACCATCTCGACTCAGGGTCAGTTTCTTCGCCAAACCGTGAGACGGAAGCGATGAAGGACGGGTCTGACGCCGTTTCAGACTGGCCGCTGCTGAATGCCCTTCTCAATTGCGCTTCCGGTGCGACCTGGGTATCGCTGCATCATGGTGGTGGCGTAGGCATGGGCTTCAGCCAGCATTCCGGCATGGTGATCTGCGCTGATGGCACGGATGACGCGGCCCGCAGATTGGAGCGCGTACTGTGGAACGATCCCGCAACCGGCGTCATGCGTCATGCGGATGCGGGCTACGATATCGCGCTCGACTGCGCGACTGAGAAGGGCCTGCGCTTGCCCGGAATTCTGGGCAACTGAGATGAGGATCTTCAAGGCTGCCGACTACAAGCGCATGCCCTGGAAGAACGGTGGCGGGGAGACGGCGGAAATCGCCGTCTTTCCCAAAGATGCAAGTCTCGCCGATTTCGAGTGGCGTATCAGCATGGCAACGGTTGCCAGCGACGGCCCGTTTTCTTCCTTCGCGGAAATCGACCGGACGCTGACCATTCTGTCCGGCGAGGGCATGGAGCTTGAGATTGACAGGGAAAGGCTGGCTCTCACTCATGCTTCCCTGCCCCACCACTTTCCGGCGGATGTTGCGACATCGGCGAGATTGCTGGGGGGAACGGTCATAGATCTCAACGTCATGACCCGACGCAACAAGTGTACGCATCGGGTAGAGCGCCTGAAGCTTCCCTACATCGGGCGTCGCAACGAGGCGACAGAGTTCATCTTTTGCTCTTCCGGAAATGTAGTCGTCGAGCTGGAGATCGGTCGCTTCGAACTGCAAACTTTCGATTGCGCCGCAATTCCGCTGGAGAGCACACTTCTTTCCGTCAGCGGCTCAGGGTCTGCGCTCCGGATAGAGATCCAGACGCTTTAGCTGCTCCGACGGTGAAGCAGGGTAAAGCGGGTATCGATGGAGATCTGTGGTTCCGGCTCCTTGCCCGCCATGTGTTCGATGATGAGCCGTGCAGCCTCACGCCCGATCAGATCGCCGGATGGACGGATTGTCGTCAACGGAGGATTGCATGCTGCGCTGAAGCTCAGATCGCCAAATCCAACGATAGACAGCCGCCCCGGCACGCTGATCGAGGATCGTTCGCATTCGAACAATGCGCCGAGCGCAACGTGATCGTTCGAGCAGGCAACTCCGTCGAGTTGGGGTAAAGCTTGCAGTGCTTCCGATAGCAGCATTCCGCCCACCTCGGCTGAGGCGGCGGCGGGATGCTGGATGACGTCAACGGTGACGCCCGCGATTTTTGCCGTTTCGACAAAGCCATCGCAACGCTGCTTTGCGCGCTTGTCTTCGTGAAGGCGTGCACCAAGATAGGCCAGGTTGCGCCGACCCTGCTGTATCAGATGTTTTGCGGCTGCCGCTCCAACCTGATCGTGATGGAAACCGATGGCGGCATCAATTTGCTGCCCTCCCAGTTCCCAGATCTCGATCACTGGAACACTGGCCTTCTGCAGCATGCGCCGGGTCGCATCGCTGTGGGACAGTCCGGTGAGAACGATCGCCGCGGGCGCCCAGGACAGTGCTGTCTTGACCAGCTCTTCCTCTTCTCGCTCGTCATACTCGGTATGACCCAGAATCAATTGCAGCTTCTCCTTGCGCAGGATGTTCTGCATAGCCGCGACCGTTTCGGCAAAAAAGGCGTTGCGCACCGATGGCACAATGATACTCACTGCACGCGACGATGCTGCCGCCAGTCCTCCGGCCACGAGGTTGGGGACGTAGTTAAGCTTCTCGATAGCGCGTGCTATCGTGCTGCCAGCACTGGCGGACACGGCTTCCGGGCGGCGCAGATAAAGCGAAACCGTCGACGGCGATACCTGTGCAAACTCCGCCACGTCCATCATGGTGACGCTCTGCATCTTGCGGCGACGCCGCTGCGGACGCTCTGCTTCCCCTTTGGTTTGATCCGCCATATCTCCTCCTATACAGCGCTGCGATCGACAAAATCGCATTCTAGGAACTCTGCGATCACCGCGCCAAAATCGCAGCTTATTACCTGTATTGCAACATTTTTTTGATTTGTATGGTGCGTAAGCATGCATAGTTTATCAACATCCGAAAGAAAAAATCCCGCAGGCATTGCATTTGTCAATCGTAGCGCTATGATTGCAAAAAATTTGCAGTATGCGGCGTCCATATGATGCCGCCGGGAGGAATACATGGCGTCTGTCAGCCTTCGCAAGCTCGAAAAGAGCTACGGTGCGCTCCGCATCGTCAAAGGTATCGATCTTGAGATTCAGGATGGTGAGTTCGTTGTATTCGTCGGGCCGTCCGGGTGCGGCAAATCGACGACGCTGCGCATGGTTGCGGGCCTGGAATCGATCAGCGATGGCGAGATTCGTATCGGTGAGCGGGTGGTCAACAAGCTTGCCCCCCGTGAGCGCGATATAGCGATGGTCTTTCAGGACTACGCCCTTTACCCGCACAAGACGGTGCGCGAAAACATGGGCTTCAGCCTCAAGGTGCGCGGTGTCTCGATGAAAGATGCCGAAGGCCGCATCAATGAAGCAGCGGAAATGTTGGGCATTGCGCATCTGCTGGAGCGCCGTCCGGGTCAGCTCTCGGGTGGTCAGCGCCAGCGTGTTGCCATGGGCCGCGCAATCGTGCGCCGTCCACAGGTCTTCCTGTTCGATGAGCCGCTGTCAAATCTCGACGCCAAACTGCGCGGCCAGGTTCGCACCGAAATCAAACGCCTACACCAGCAGATCGGCACGACCATTATTTACGTCACGCACGATCAGGTCGAAGCCATGACCTTGGCCGACCGCATTGTGATCCTGAAGGGTGGCGATATCGAGCAGGTCGGCACCCCAGATGAGGTCTACAACAAGCCACAGAGTGTTTTCGTCGGCGGTTTCGTGGGCTCCCCTGCCATGAATTTTGCCAAGGCGAAGGTTCAGGGCGGCGCGCTGGCTTTCGCAAGCGGTGATCGTTTACCTTTGTCGGCGCTTGCATCAACAAGGCAGGGACTTGCCGATGGGCGGGATGTGATCGTCGGCATTCGTCCGGAACATTTCGTCACTTATGCCGATCCAGCGATGACATTGGCGGCCAAGGTACAGGTCGTCGAGCCGCTCGGCTCCGATACGCTGGTGCACTTCGCCATCGGTGGAGAGATGCTGACCGCTCGGATGCCGCCAGAAATGCGACCTGAAGTGGGCTCCGAGCTACGCCTTGGCCTTGATCCGACCAAGGTTCATCTCTTCGATGCCGTGACCGAACGCGCCATCGCTTGACACTCCTGCGGGGGAGTTTCCACACCCGCACAGAAAAAGTCGTTTGGGAGAGAGAATATGAACATCAAGCCAATCGTCGGCGCGCTTTTGTCCGCCACTGTCCTTGGTTTTTCGGCGCCTGCCTTTGCTGATACCGAGCTGAAGGTCTACATTTCCAGCCAGCATCAGCCGCAGGTATGGCGCAAAGTTCTGGATCAGTTCGAAGCGGCGAACCCCGGCACCAAGGTCGCCATCGAAACCGGCGGTAACACCTCCGAGGCGCAGGCACAGTATCTGAACACCATCATGTCCGCGAAGGATTCTTCGCTCGACGTTCTGATCCTAGATGTCATTCGTCCGGCTCAGTTCGCTGCTGCAGGCTGGACCAGCCCTTTTACCGGCAAGGACATGTCTGTCTATCTTCCGGCCTACGCAGAAGCGAATACGGTCGACGGCAAGGTTGTCGCCCTGCCCGCATTTGCCGATTCCATGTTCCTTTATTACCGCAAGGATCTGCTGGAGAAGCATGGCGTACAGCCGCCCAAGACCTGGGATGAGCTGAAGGCCGCCGTCAAGAAGATCAATGGCGCGGAAAACAACCCGGATCTGCAGGGTCTTTCCTTCCAGGGCAAGGCAATCGAAGGCGCGGTCTGCACCTTCCTGTTGCCCTACTGGAGCCAGGGCAAGAACCTGGTCGACAATGGCAAGCTGACCTTCGACAAGGATGCCGCCGTGAAGTCCCTCAAGCTCTGGAAGAGCTTCGTGGATGAAGGCGTTTCCAAGAAGAACATTGCCGAAGTTGCGACAGATGACACCCGCAAGGAGTTCCAGGCAGGCAATGTCGTGTTCGCGGTCAACTGGTCCTACGCATGGGCGCAGTCGCAAAGCAAGGATTCCGCAGTGGCTGGCAAGGTCGGGGTAACCCGTTTGCCCGCGGTGACCGGCGGCGAGTCCGCGACCTGCCTCGGAGGTTGGGAATGGGGCGTTTCCGCCTATTCCAAGAACCAGGACGCTGCCAAAAAGCTGGTCGAGTACCTCTCCAGCAAGGATGCTTCCAAGTACATGGCAGCGAACGGTTCGCTGCTCCCGACCTATGCTTCGCTCTATCAGGATGCAGACGTGCTAAAGGCCGCTCCCTGGTTTGCTGACGCCAAGCAGGTCGTCGAGACCGCAAAGCCACGCCCGGTTACGCCACGCTATAACGAAGTGAGCGAAGTCATTCGCACGACCGTAAACGCGGTTCTGGCCGGCGTGACGACACCGGAAGATGGCGCTGCACAGATCGAAGCGCGCCTGCGCCGTATCCTTCGCTGATCAGCACATAACATCTGGAGGGGGCAGATTGCCCTGCCCTCTCCCTTGATCCTGCAATGAGATCCACTGGTTGATCCTGCAGGAAGATCTTTTCTCGCCGATGAAAATCGCAGGAGTTGCCACGGTGACCACTCAAACCATTGCCACGTCTGACCGGATCGAAAAGGCACAGCCCGGCTGGGTGAAGCTCCTGGACATGAGCGATCGCGCACTGGCTGTTCTGCTCTTGACGCCTGCCGCGGTTCTGCTGGCGCTGATCATCGTCTATCCGGTTCTGCGGCTTGGCTATACCAGCTTCTTCAGCCTCTCGCTGACATCCGGTCTTCCGGCGGAATTCGTTGGCTTCGAAAACTATCAACTGATGTTCACGGATCCGGTTTTCTGGGAAACGACCTGGAATACGGTTCTGATAACGTTGATTACTGTTCCAGGTGCCCTGATCGTTGGAATGGCTCTGGCATTGCTCGCCAATCTGCCCTTCGGTGTTCAGTGGCCGGTTCGCCTGTCGCTCCTCATTCCGTGGGCGCTGCCACTCTCCTTCGCCGGTCTGATTTTCGCGTGGTTCTTTCATTCTGAATATGGCGTCGTGAATGATGTTCTGGCCCGCTTCGGTATTCAGGGCGTCATTTGGTTCAATTCGCCGAACCTTGCGTTTGCCGCCATCTGTCTCACCATTATCTGGAAGACCTCATCCTTCATGGCGCTGATCATTCTGGCAGGCCTGCAAACCATCCCGCGCTCGCTCTATGAAGCGGCAGATGTGGACGGTGCCGGACGCATTCGCCAGTTCTTGGAGATCACGCTGCCGCTGCTGAAGCCAGCGATCGTTGTTGCGCTTATCTTCCGCACGATCACAGCACTGCAAACCTTTGATATTCCCTACATGATGACTGGCGGCGGTCCCGGCACCTCTACTTCGACGCTTGCAATGTACATCCACCAGAACACGGTCTCATTCCTTGATCTGGGTTATGGCTCGGCTCTGGCTGTTGTCATGTTCGCGCTCTCCATGTGCGTGACCGCCGTCTATCTCCGCATCATCCGGACCAAGGAGTAAAACCATGAGCCAAGTTGCATCTTTCGGCTCGACATCGTTCTTCTCCGGAAAGCCGTTGCGCTTCATTGCGGCCTCGATTCTTCTCGTCAACGGCATGTTTCCAGCACTCTGGATTCTGTTCACATCGCTGAAGACAGAAGCGGAACTGACCGTGAAGCCGATCACCTGGCTTCCACACCAGCCGACGCTCGCGAACTACATCCAAGCCTTCTCGGATCAGCCGCTGCACATCTTCCTCTTCAACAGCTTCATGGTGGCGCTTCTCTCGACCTGCTTGACGCTGCTGGTATCGGTTCTCGCGGCTTATGCGCTTGCCCGCTTGAACCTGAAGTATCGCGGGCTGATACTTTCGCTGATCATTGCGGTTTCGACATTCCCGCTGGTTACCTTGCTGGTGCCTTTGTTCGAAATCATGCGCGCCTTGAACCTGCTCAACAGCTGGATCGCGCTGATCCTCCCCTACACGGTTCTATCGCTGCCGGTTTGCACGCTGATGCTCGTCTCTTTCTTTGAAGGCATTCCGCGCGATCTGGAAAACGCCGCCATGATTGATGGCTGCACACGTATGGGTGCGCTGTTCAAGGTGGTCGTGCCGCTTTGCGCCCCCGGTGTCTTCACGGCTGGCATTCTTGCCTTCGTCAATGCCTGGGATGAGTTCTTGCTGGCCTTGTCCTTCAATTCCAACCCGGCGCTTCGCACGCTGCCGGTCGGTATTCAGCTTTATCAGGGTGAATTCGCCTTCCCTTGGCCGGTTATATCGGCGGCGTTGGTGGTCGGCATCGTACCCGTGGCGATCCTCATCGTCATCTTCCAGGAACGTGTCGTTTCCGGTCTGACCGCAGGCGGCATCAAGGGATAACCAGATGACCACAAGAAAAGAATTGTCCGAACTGCGCAGCCAGCGCTGGTTCGCGTCCGATGACATGCGAGGCTTTGCACACCGCCAGCGTACCCAGCAGATGGGCATGCGCCGCGAAGAGTTCATGGGCCGGCCCGTTATCGGCATCATCAACACCTGGAGCGAAATGAGCCCGTGTCATTCGCACCTGCGTGACCGCGCCGAAGCGGTGAAGCGCGGAGTCTGGCAGGCAGGCGGTTATCCGGTCGAAATGCCAGCCCTTTCGGTCGGCGAAGTCATGGTGAAGCCCACCACCATGCTCTACCGCAACTTCCTCGCCATGGAATGCGAGGAACTACTGCGCTCGCATCCCATCGATGGGGCCGTGCTTCTCGGCGGCTGTGACAAATCCACGCCCGGCCTGCTGATGGGCGCATTCTCGATGGATATTCCGGTGATCTACTGCCCGGCGGGGCCCATGTCGAACGGCCAGTGGCGCGGCATCAAGACCGGTGCGGGAACGCACACAAAGAAGTACTGGGACGAACTGCGCGCCGGAAACATCACCAAGGATGACTGGGTGGATCTCGAAAGCCGGATGACCCGCTCTGCCGGGACCTGCAATACGATCGGCACAGCTTCCACCATGACATCAATTGCCGATGCCATGGGCATGACGCTTTCGGGTGCCTCGTCCATTCCCGCAACCGATAGCGGCCATCCACGAATGGCTTCGCTCTGCGGCACGCGCATTGTGGAAATGGTCTGGGAGGATCTGAAACCGTCCGACATTCTCAACAAGGCAAGTTTCGAAAACGGCCTGGTGGCCTATATGGCGCTGGGCGGATCGACGAATGCCGCCGTTCATCTGGTCGCGATGGCGCGGCGCGCTGGCGTAGACCTGACGTTGGATGACATGTCTGCCATGGCGGCAAAGGTTCCGGTTGCGGCAAACGTCTTTCCGTCAGGTGAGTATCTGATGGAAGACTTTTATTTCGCAGGTGGTCTGAACGCGCTGCTTAGAAAATTCTCCCATCACCTCGATCTTTCGCGACCTACGGTGAACGGTAAGACGATTGGTGAAAACATCGCTAATACTGACTGCTGGAACGACGATATTATCCGCGACGAAAGCAATCCGGTCGTTCCGCTTTCGAAGGGCAAGACACTGGAAGTGCTGCGTGGCAATCTCGCGCCCAACGGAGCGGTGATGAAATCGTCTGCCGCCAACCCGAAGTTCCTCAAGCATGTTGGCCCAGCGATCGTATTTGACGATCCGGCGACGATGAACAAAACGCTGGACCGGGATGATGTCGAGGTGACGGAAGACACCGTCATTATTCTGCGCAATGCAGGGCCTGTCGGCGCGCCCGGAATGCCGGAATGGGGCAATCTTCCCATTCCGAAAAAGCTTTTGAAACAGGGTGTTCGGGACATGGTGCGCATCTGCGACGGGCGCATGAGCGGCACGCATTACGGCACATGTATCCTGCATGTTTCGCCGGAAGCAGCCGTTGGCGGACCTCTTGCACTCGTCAAGACCGGCGACCTCATCGAGTTGGATGTGGTGGCCGGCACGATCAACATGAAGGTGAGCGACGAGGAACTGGCGGCGCGGCGGGCAGATTGGAAGCCTACGGCCCGCATTTACGAGCGCTCCTTCGCCGCTCTTTACCAGCAACACGTCAGCCAGGCCGACCAGGGCTGTGATTTTGATTTCCTCAGCGGGTCGGCCAAGGTGCCGGATCCGGTGATCTTCTAAAGGACGAGCCCTATGAGCACGCTGAACCCCTTTAAATCCTGGCTGTCCGACAAGAACCGTGCAACGCCGCTCGGCACCTGGCTGATGGCAGCCGCACCCGCCAGCGCCGAGGCTCTCGGCTATACGGGGTTCGACTTTCTGGTCGTGGACATGGAGCATGTACCGATCGAGGTTTCGGATCTGGCCCACATCCTGCGTGCCATTGGCTGTACCCCTGCAGATGCTGTTGTGCGTCTCGCATGGAATGATCAGGTTCTCGTCAAGCGCTGCATGGATGCCGGTGCCCGCACCGTGATGCTGCCCTTCGTCCAGACTGCCGAGGAGGCGAAGGCGGCCGCTGCATACACCCGCTATCCTCCTCACGGCATTCGCGGGGTGGCCGCCGTTCATCGCGGTTCGAAGTTTGGTACCATCCCGAACTATCTCAAAAACGCCAATAACGATGTCTGCACGATCGTGCAGTTGGAAACGCCCGAAGCCATTGAGCGGCTTCCGGAAATTGCAGCTGTCGAAGGCATCGACGCCCTCTTTGTCGGTCCGGGCGATCTGTCCGCAGCCATGGGCCATATCGGGAATATCGCGCACCCGGAGGTTCAGGCACTGATCGAAAAGGCCGCCAAGGATGCGCACGCCGCTGGAAAGCCCGTTGGCATTGTTGGCCCGAACCCGGATATGGTGAAGCGCTTCATCGGCTACGGTTATAATTACGCGGCCATTGCCTCCGACATCGCAATGATGACAGGCCGCGCCAATGACTGGCTGGGACAGATGAAGGGCGACGATAAACCTGCTGCACCTGCCCCGACTGTAGCCTACTGAGGGAATGCACGTGACAGCCGCTTTCGACCTCGTTCTCGATGCAAAGACCGCGCTGGGCGAATGCCCTCTTTGGTCGGTCGCCGATCAGGTGCTTTATTTCGTGGATATCAAGAAAAACCGCATTCATAGGTTCGATCCTGCTGATAGTTCGCTCGACACCATCGAATTGCCGGAAGAGGTTGGCTGTATCGGATTGGCTCAGGGCGGCGGCCTTGTCGCAGGCTTGCGCTCCGGCATCTGGCTGATTTCGCAGGACGGCCAGTTTACGCGTAAACTGGCGGATAATCCGGAAGACCAAACGATCAGCCGCTTCAACGACGGCATGGTGGATCCAGCCGGTCGCTTCATTGCGGGTACCGTGGACGAAACGCGCGCACGCGGGATTGCCAGCCTCTATCGTTACGATCACCGTGGCTTGGAGAAGCTGGCGACCAACCTGTTTACCTCGAACGGCGTGGCCTTTTCGCCGGATGGAACGCGGCTTTATCACTCCGATACGCTACGCTACTCGCTTTATACCTACGATTATGACGTGGCGACCGGCGCTGCGACCAACCGAAACTTGTTTGCCAAGTTCGGCTCCGATACCGACAAGGGACGACCAGACGGTGGCGCGGTTGATGCGGAAGGCTGCTACTGGACCGCCCTATTCGAAGGTGGGCGCGTTCATCGCTATTCTCCGCAAGGAGAGCTTCTGGCGGAGTATCCGGTGCCTGCGAAATGCCCAACAATGGTGACGTTCGGTGGCGCAGACCTTCGCACACTCTATTGCACCAGCGCCAGCATTGACCGCCCCGCTGAGGAACTGGCCGAGTTTCCGCTTTCTGGCGCAGTATTCGCGATGCGCACAGTAGTACCAGGGCTCGCAAAGCCCCTCTTCAATCCCGACGTTTGAGAATGCACTGACATGTCCGTTTCCTACGATTCCGTTCTCTACCGCTCCCTTGAAAATCGCCATGTGCTGATCACAGGCGGCGCTTCCGGCATTGGCGAGGAGATGGTCAAGGCCTACCGTGCGCAGGGTGCGCGCGTTTCGTTCATCGATATCGACGAAGCGGCAGGGACAGCAACCGCACAGGCGACAGGTTCAAGCTTCTTCGCCTGCGATCTCACCGATATTGCCTCGCTCCGGGAGACGGTAGCGCGGATCGAGAAGGACCGCGGGCCGGTCAACGTGCTGTTAAACAACGCCGGCAAGGACGATCGCCACGCAATGGATGAGGTGGAGCCTGAATACTGGCGTCGCGCCTTGTCCCTCAACCTCGATCATCAGTTCTTCATGACGCAGGCGGTCACGAAAGGCATGAGCGCGAATGGCGGCGGTTCCGTTATCATGTTTGGTTCAATTTCCTGGATGCGCGGGCGTCCGGGCATGATCGGCTATACGACGTCCAAGGCGGCCATCAATGGTATGACCAAGACGCTGGCGCGCGAACTTGGCCCTTGTGGCATTCGCGTCAACTGCCTTGTGCCCGGTGCGATTGTGACGGAACGGCAGTTGAAGCTCTGGACCAGTCCGGAGCAGAACCAGCAATTCATCGATCTTCAGGCATTGAAATTCCGTCTCGACGCCAGCCATGTGGCTCGCCTTGCTTTGTTCCTCGGCTCGGATGAAAGCAATGGGTGCACCGGTGCAAATTTCGTCATCGACGCTGGCCTGACCCAGAACTAAGGACAATCGACCATGCAGATCAATATCATCCCCGGCGGCTTCAGCATCAGCCTGAATGGTCTGGAAATCCTGCGGCACACGGCGGCTTCTCCTGCCGTTTTCGTCGGTCAGGGTAAAGAGCGGATGGATATGTACCGTGGCAATTTCGATATCGAAGATTATGTGGTTGAGCGCACGCCACTTGCCCATGCGGTCGTGACTGGAGAGCGGATCGAGCTTTCCAGTGCGGATGGTCTTCCCTCCCGCTTCGCAATGACCGTTTCGGGCGATCATCTCGCAACCGAAGCTTTGGATGCCACCATCAATCGCGTATGGCTGCGCGTTCTTGCCGAAAAGGACGAACATGTCTGGGGCGGCGGCGAGCAGATGTCGTATTTCGATATGCGTGGCCGGAAGTTCCCGCTCTGGACATCAGAGCCCGGCGTAGGTCGCGACAAATCGACCGAAATCACCTTCAAGGCGGATGTAACCGGTAAATCCGGCGGTGACTATTACAACACCAATTACCCGCAACCGACCTACATCTCTTCGCGCAAATACGCACTGCATGTCGAAACGACCGCCTATTCGGTCTTTGATTTCCGCCGCGACGGCTTCCACGAAATTGAGATCTGGGCCGTGCCCGAGCGTCTCGAATTCTTCTCGGCCTCGACGTTCATCGATCTGGTCGGACAGCTCTCCAACCGTTTTGGGCGCCAGCCAACACTGCCGGATTGGGTCTATGGCGGTGCTATCCTCGGCCTGAAGGATGGCGAGAACTCCTTTGCTCGCATGGAGAAAATGCGCGAAGCGGGCGTGAAGGTCTCCGGTCTCTGGTGCGAGGATTGGGTTGGTCTGCGTCATACCTCTTTCGGTGCACGTCTCTTCTGGGATTGGCAGGCCAACGAGGCACGCTACCCCAACCTGCGCCAGAAGATTGCCGAACTCAACGGTAGCGGCGTACGCTTCCTGGGCTACGTGAACCCCTATCTCTGTGTTGATGGCCCGCTGTTTCCTATTGCGGACGCCAAGGGTTACTTCGCCAAGGATGAGCACGGCAAGACGGCGCTCGTCGACTTCGGCGAGTTCGATTGCGGCGTGGTGGACTTCACCAATCCGGATGCTGCCGACTGGTTTGCCGAAGAGGTTATCGGCAAGAACATGCTGGATTACGGCCTCTCCGGCTGGATGGCGGACTTTGGCGAATATCTGCCAATCGATGTGAAACTTTCAAACGATATCGATGCCAAGCTCATGCACAATGCCTGGCCAACGCTGTGGGCGGAAGTGAATGCGAAGGCTGTCGCAAGCCGCGGCAAGACGGGCGAAACGCTTTTCTTCATGCGTGCAGGCTTTACCGGCGTTCAGGCCCACTGCCCGCTTCTGTGGGGTGGCGACCAATCCGTCGATTTCACCCGCCATGATGGACTTGTCACCGTCATCTGCGGCGCGCTCTCGTCCGGTCTGCTCGGAAACGCCTATCATCATTCGGATATCGGGGGTTACACCAGCCTTTTCGGTAATGTCCGCACGCCGGAACTCATCATGCGCTGGGCGGAGATGGCTGCCTTCACGCCGGTCATGCGCAGCCATGAGGGCAACCGTCCGAAGGACAACCTGCAGATCGATCAGGATGCTGAAGTCCTTTCGCATTTCGCACGGATGACATCGATCTACGTGCATCTTGCGCCCTACCTCAAGGAACTTTCCGAAGAGGCGGCCAGCACGGGCCTTCCGGTCCAGCGTCCATTGTTTCTGCACCACGAGGATGATCGTACCACCTACGCCATTCAGGACGCATACCTGTATGGGCGTGATCTGCTGGTTGCCCCGGTTTGGCAGGCGGGTCAGGAAGAGCGTGAAGTCTATCTCCCACAGGGCGAAACCTGGATTCACGTTTGGACTGGCGCGGCTCATATCGGTGGCGAGATGGTCACCGTGCCTGCTCCGCTTGGCCAGCCGCCCGTCTTCTACCGCCAAGGCGCTGCGCGTGAAGCGCTGTTCCAATCGATCAAGGCAGTCTGAAGATGGACCCGCTCAGTCTGGCGGGTCTGCTCGCCATTGCCTTTGTTGCAGCCTACACACAAACGCTGACAGGCTTTGCACTTGGGCTGATAATGATGGGCGGGGTGGGTTTAACCGGCATCATACCGTTGACGGATGCGGCGGTACTAGTCAGCATTCTGGTCGTGGTGAACGCTATTCAGGTGCTTCTAAAAGGTTGGCGGGATATTGCCTTCCGCCAGTTCTTTCCTGCTCTCGCAACCAGCGTTCTGTTTCTGGGCGCGGGCTATTGGCTTCTGACACTGATGGCTGCCAGCTCTCTGGAAGGGCTCAAGATCCTTCTGGGCGCGGTCATCATCGTCTCCAGTATTCAGCTTTCGCTGAAGCCGGAACCGCTCATGAAAATGTCGTCGCCGCTCTCATTCGCAGGTTTCGGTGCCATCGCAGGGATCATGGGTGGCATGTTTTCAACGTCAGGGCCGCCGCTGATTTACCACTTCTACCGCCAACCGCTGAAGCCCGGTACGATACGGGAGACATTGGTCGCCATCTTTGCGACCAATGCTCTGCTGAGACTTGGAATCGTCACCGCGAGTGGCCAGATGCCGCGCGCATCGTTTTGGTGGAGCCTATGCGCCATCCCGGTTGTTATGCTGGCCACGTGGCTAGCGCGCAAATATCCGCCACCATTATCGCCTGTTGCGATGCGGAAGCTCGCCTTCATTCTCCTGTTCCTCTCAGGCGTTTCACTGGCACTGCCGCCAGTCATCCATATGCTGTGACTGCTGATGTTTTAGGCAACAATACGCAGTAAAAAGAGGCTTCTGCATTGCTTCCAATATGCTACCAAACCCCAAAGCCAATTGTTTTGACACGATGAACATGGAAATCGACGCATGACTGATTTCATTCTCGCAATCGATCAGGGAACCACCTCCACGCGATCGATAATCTTTGATCGATCCTACAAGGCGGTTGGCGTTGGGCAGATGGAGTTTACGCAGCATTTCCCGCAGTCGGGCTGGGTGGAGCACGAGGCCGAGGATCTCTGGACAACGACGCTGGAAACCGCGCGCACTGCAATCTCCAAGGCTAACATTTCGTCTGACCAAATTGCGGCAATTGGCATTACCAATCAGCGTGAGACGGCTCTCGTCTGGGACAAGCGGACCGGCAAGGCAATCCACAAGGCAATTGTCTGGCAAGATCGCAGAACCGCTGGACATTGCGCAAGGCTGCGCGAAGAAGGCCACTCCGATCTGGTGGCCGAGCGTACTGGTCTACTGATCGATCCCTATTTCTCCGCCACCAAAATCGCTTGGCTGCTCGACAACGTTTCCGGTGCGCGTGAAGCAGCAGAGGCCGGACATCTGGCTTTCGGAACAGTCGATAGCTGGCTCGTCTATAAACTGACGGGCGGCAAACGGCATGTCATCGATGTTACGAATGCTTCCCGGACCATGCTGTGCAACATCGGCAACGCGGCATGGGATGACGATCTGCTGAAGCTGTTCAACATTCCGAGTTCGATGTTGCCAGAAATTCTCTCGAACATTGACGAGTTCGGCACAACGGACCCTGCCCTGTTCGGATCACCCATAGCTATTCGCGGTGTGGCGGGCGATCAACAGGCCGCAGTGATCGGTCAGGCCTGCTTCAGGCCGGGCATGATGAAATCTACCTATGGCACCGGTTGCTTTGCACTTTTGAACACAGGAACTGATCGGGTCGCATCCAGGAACCGGCTGCTGACGACGATTGCCTATCGTCTCAACGGCGATATTCACTACGCGCTGGAAGGCTCCATCTTCATCGCTGGCGCTGCCGTCCAATGGCTGCGTGACGGCCTGAAGATGATCGGCAAGGCTTCCGAAACGGCGGAACTGGCTGCCAAAGCCGATCCCGGCCAGCGGGTCTATCTCGTTCCGGCCTTCACCGGTATGGGGGCGCCATGGTGGGATGCGGAGGCGCGCGGCGCCATGTTCGGGATGACGCGAAATACCGGACCTGCGGAATTTGTACGTGCCGCGCTCGAATCCGTTTGCTTCCAGACCCGCGACCTGCTTGGTGCCATGCGCAAGGATTGGCCAGGTCAGGCAGATACGCTCCTTCGCGTCGATGGCGGTATGTCTGCGAACGACTGGACGATGCAGCGTCTTGCGGACATTCTGGGCGTCGCGGTGGATCGATCCGCTTCAACCGAAGTAACGGCATTGGGCGCCGCCTGGCTTGCGGGCCATGGCGCAGGCATCTGGCCAGACAGACAAGGCTTTGCCGCCGAGTGGCATCGTGACCGTCAATTCACTCCGGCAATGGATACGTCGAACCGTGACGAATTGCTTGCAGGCTGGGATTCAGCTGTACGCTGCACTTTAGGCTTTGGGAAATAGCAGTAGCGACTCCCTCCTGTGATATATAAGCTGCAGGCACCGTACGAATTGTAATTGCATTGCAGCTTATCGAGGAGGGGCTCATGTTTCGCCCGAACGTTCTCAAACAGAGATTACTGGACGGCGAGGCAGCTTATGGCTGCTGGGTCGCTGGCGGCACACCAACCGAATGCGAGGTTCTTGGTCATGTCGGCTTTGATTTCATTCTGGCCGATTTCGAACATGGTATAGGTGATACCCGCGACATTGTGGACTCATTGCGGGCTCTGGAAACGACACCTTCGCCCGGCATGGTGCGTGTCGGTTGGAACGATCATGTTCTGCTGAAGCGTGTTCTGGACGGTGGCGTCCAGTCAGTCATGATACCCTCTGTGGACACTGTTGAGGCTGCTGAACAGGCCATCCGCGCCTGCTACTACCCACCAGCTGGTATTCGCGGTTATGCCGCCTCTATTGTTCGCGCTTCGACCTATGGCATGGAGCCGGACTATATTCACAAGGCCAATGATAACATCCTGATTGCCATTCAGCTTGAATCGGTCACCGCAATCGAAAATGCAGCGGGCATCGCCGCTCTTGAAGGCGCCGACATTGTGTTCATCGGCATCAACGATCTCGCGGGCAATATGGGCCTGCTTGGTCAAACGGAACATCCCGAAGTGCAGTCTTTGGCCTGTCAGGCCGAAAAGGCGATACTCGACGCTGGGAAGATATTGGGCACGGTGCCAAACGGCGGCGCATCGGTAAACGATCTTCTGGATCGTGGCTATCGCTTCATCGTCGGACCGCACAACATCGCACTGCTGCGGGACGCAGCCGCAGTTGCACTCAGCGAATATCAAAGCTTGAAGCAAGCGCGCGCACGCGGCGAGAAGCCCTCCGTCGAACTGAAGGGCAAATCCTATTGATAGACGGTCGCCCGCTCTTCACGGGCGGGCGACATCAGCCGATCAGGCAGCTCGTCTACGCGGTCCTGTTGGACGGTGTTCCCAGCATTGATCTGGAAGCGAAGCACAAGATTTGCCAAGTGTTCCGCACTCTGTGCGAAAGCTGCGCTGATTGAAGAGCTTTCCTCCACCACCGACGTGTTCTGCTGCGTCAGTTGCCCAGCGCAGGCCCGCCATCGACAAGGCCTGTGTCATCTTACGGCCAAGCGCGTAGAAAGCCTCAAATCGTGGCAGAAGAAGCTCTAGACTCGAACGCACATCGGGCAGCTTTGCATCTGAAGCAAGTTTGGTGACATCTGCAACTTTACGTCTAAGTTCTTCCGCGGACTTGGCCGCCAAGGCAGCGCCATCGTTAAGCCCGTCCATTCCTCTCGTTGCGGAGAGATCCGTCAGCGATTCCTGGACGTGAAGAACTTAGACAGGAAATGGGACGCGCAAATACTGCTTAATGCTGATTGACATCTATCAATAACGCTGCGTCGGACGATCAAGTACTTTGCGCCCCATGAGGCTTGCTGTCAGATCGACCAGCATGGTTGCGGTGCGACCACGTTCGTCAAGAAATGGATTGAGCTCCACCAGATCAAGGCTTGTCACCAGTTCGCTGTCGTGGAGCATTTCCATGAGAAGATGCGCCTCCCGAAAAGTGGCACCGCCCGGAACGGTAGTCCCAACGGCAGGACCGATGGCAGGGTCAAGGAAGTCAACGTCGAGGCTGACGTGCAGCATGCCGTTTGCTGAAGAAACTCGCGTCAGAAACTCGCGAAGAAGTGCAGCAACGCCATTCTCGTCTATGGCCCGCATATCGTGGACCAGTACGTCGGTTTGCTGAATGGCGCGCCGTTCGGCCGTATCGACGCTTCGAATTCCGATCATGCAGACATTTGCAGCGTCGACTTTTCGTTCAAGTTTCGGAAAATATGGTTCGAACCCTGGTTGACCTGTGAAGTAGGCAACAGGAACACCATGCAGGTTACCGCTATTCGTTGTCTCCAGCGTATGGAAATCAGTATGGGCATCCAACCATAGAACAAAGAAGGGCCTCCCCTCATCTGCGGCACGTCGCGCCATACCGGAAACGCTTCCGGCAGAGAGTGCATGGTCGCCGCCCAGGAAAATCGGCATCGCATCGCGGCTTTCCCGGTAGGCTGCTTCAGCAATAACTTCGGTCCAGGCAACAATTTCCGCCAGATCATGAATCTTTTCGTTCGGATGAACCCGATGCGTCTGTTCCGGGATTGCAAGGTTGCCACAATCGGAGACCTGATGGCCCAGGTCTGTGAGTGCCTGCCGGAGGCCCGCGGTCCTCAGCGCGCTCGGCCCCATCTCACAACCAAGTTGTGAAGCACCGCTTTGAAGTGGGATGCCGATGAGTTTGCAGAGCATGAAGCTATTCCTTTCGATTTGGACCGCAGACAATCACAGGAGACTGCGCATTGAAACTGCAAAAGCTGCGCATACTGCAGCTCGCCTTAAGCAAACTGCCAGAACCAAATCACAGAATTCCTATCGCACGTGCCCGTCCTGACACAGAAGCAGCGATGGCAAAGCTCAACATGCCCTTTATAAGATCGACAAGATCATGGCAGCGCCTTATCACACTCACATGAGCACAAAGATCGAAGACACACTGGCGGTAAGAATCAGCAAGGTACTGGCCGAACGCATCATTGCCGGCGAGATTCCAGCTGGCGCCAAGCTGCGCCAAGACCATATCGCAGCCGAGTTCGGGGCGAGCCATGTGCCTGTCCGCGAAGCGTTCCGTCGCCTTGAAGCGCAAGGTCTTGCTGCAAGCGAGCCGCGCCGCGGTGTTCGGGTGGCTTCCTTCCAGCTTTCACATGTCAAGGAAGTGGCGGAAATGCGTGCCGCACTTGAGGTGCTGGCGCTCAGACACGCAGCGCCGCATCTGACACCTGCACTCCTGCAGACAGCTGAAGAGGCCATTCGCGCGGGCGATGTGTCCAAAGACGTTCGAAGCTGGGAGGAGGCGAACCGTCTCTTTCACCGAACCATTCTTACTCCATGTGGCATGCCGAGGTTGCTCGCGACGATTGACGATCTTCATGCCGCCAGCGCCCGCTTCCTGTTCGCGGCATGGCAATCCCATTGGGAAACCCAGACCGACCACGACCACACGGCAATCCTCTCCGCCCTTCGCCAGGGAAACGTCGAGTCCGCCTGCTCTATTCTCAGTCGCCATGTTCAATGGATAGGGCAACGCCCGACTTTGGCGGGCAACGGCACGGTGCGAAATGCGTTTGCAATCATAGGTTAGGAAGGCTTGTCTACAGGACATTCACGCCAATGTCGCAACGAGACATGTCGCTCTGTTCGGCAAAGACTATCCTTTGCACGAGCGACGGCTGGCAAGGACGCGAGGACACATCTTTATGGACCTCAGACAAAACTTTACGGACAACACTCTATTGCCACCGCGCCTGATCGATAATTGGTCCATCGAAGTCCTTCCGCGCACAGCAGCCAAAGTCTCATCGTTCCGCGATCTCCTGCCGGCCGGAACTCAGATCTTCCTAGCGCATGTGGATGGCACTCCGATCCCGAGCCTGGTGGAGACTGCGCGCCGACTTCACAACGAAGGATTTTCCGTCACCCCGCATTTGCCCGCCAGATCTTTCACTGGACGGCAGGAACTGAAAGATCTTCTTCACCAATACAGGAATGAGGCCGATGTAACCCATGCGCTTCTACTCGCCGGTGGCGCAACATCTGCCCGTGGTGACCTGCTCAGTTCGTTCGACCTGATCGAGACGGGTCTTTTTGACAAACTCGGTTTCAAACAGTTGCATATTGCGGGCCATCCGGAAGGCAATCGGGATATAGACCCGGATGGGTCCACGCGTCATGTCGATGCTGCTCTTTTGCAGAAGTCTGAATTCGCAAAGCGCACGGATGCCCGTGTTGTCATTACGACCCAGTTTCTGTTCGAGAGCCAGACACTGCTGGATTGGGCAAGACGTATCGAGACACTTGGTATCGACCTGCCAATTCACGTCGGCCTAGCCGGACCGGCAAAGCTACAAACCCTCATCAAATATGCGATCACCTGCGGAGTAGGCCCCTCGATAAAGGTACTTCAGAAGCGAGCGCTCAATTTGAGCAGGCTCCTGTTGCCTTATCAGCCTACCGAAATGGCGCAAAAACTACAGGCCTACAAATCCGCAAACCCGTGCAGCCAGATCGAGCGCTTTCACATGTTCCCGCTGGGCGGGATCGAACCTGCCGTGCACTGGTGTCGTCAACAAATGAAGGCCTGACAATCAGGCCGCATTTCTTTGCGCTTTCAGCAGATTGCGTTCGAACAGCAGAACAATGACCAGCGAAGCCGCAAATGGAATGAGCAGGTAAAGAAGCCGGAAGACGATGAGAGCGGCCAGAACATCCGATGCCGGGACCTCTGGCAGGCTATTGACAAAAAGCAATTCAAGAACGCCCAATCCTCCCGGCGCACTCGATATCAGAGCCGCTGAAAAAGACAGGAGAAACAGGCCTAGAATTGTCAGATACCCGGGGTTCCCTATGTGCGGGAGCGCAAAATAGATAATCGCCGCGGCGCCAAGCAGTTCAAGTGGACCAATAATCAATTGCAGGATCACAATCCGCAGGTTTGGATATTCTATCTTCAGCGGCCCTACTTTAAAAGGCTTTAGCTGCCGCCAACTGCCATAGACATAGGCACCTACGAGAAACAGAAGAAACGCCCCAACGCCGCGCACCAGTTGCGGCGATGTGTGATTGAAAAAGCGAATTGCTATCGTCGGATCGATGATCAGTACGATCCCCGTCAGAATGACCGTTCCGAGCGCAAATGTAAACGAACAGAACGCTATGAGCTGGCCAATTTCGAGCCCGGTTAACCCTTTGGATGAATATGCGCGATATCGAATCAACGAGCCGGACAGAACCGATGCACCCAGATTGTGCGATAAGGCGTAAGTCGTGAAGGAGGTTAGGGTTATAAAAAACCTGCCAACACGCCGCCCAAGATAGCGCAGAGCAAGCGCATCGTAACCTGCCAGCGCAGCATAGGCTACGAGCGCCCCGACAACTGACAGCGTCCAATGCATAGGTGAGATCGCGGCAAGACTATCTCCGACATCCTCAAGCGAAAGGCCTCTGACTTCGCGATAAAGCAACCAGGCAGAAACAGCCACCACGCAAACGCCTAACACTGACCAACCATATTTCTTGAAAATCGCTCCGTCCCTCCCGACCGATATTTTCATTGAGGCGTGACTGTGCAACATAATCCCTGATATTTCGTGAGCAAGTCGCTATCGTGCGAAAATATAAAATGAATTGCATCAAATTGCCCAACAGGGGTTGGTGAAGATCGTAAGCGCGAAATGGACCCAACTTGCATTCCCGTCGCGCATGGTGCATTCGTGCCAGAATTGTAAACAGTTGATCGCCAATCAGCTGACCCCGCCCGACTTGGCTCCCCGTCCGTTCACACATGTCGTACGGTACCGAACGGTCGACGGGCCATCTGTCATTGTCAGAAGGTCTAGAAATGCCGCGAATACCAGCGGAAACAGTTGAACGCCTGAAGGCGCTCGCCGATGCAGGCAATCCCTCTCAACGGGTCGAAAGCATTCAGTTGGGTAACGACATCTTCTGGGTTAAGCGCCCGGAGAAACTATCGCTGGTCTGGCGATTGCGTAAAGGGAATCCCCTCAAGGCTCTTGCTCGCGAAATCGATGGGTACCGGGCACTAAATGAACGCGGCTTGGCCGCACCGGAACTGGTAGCTGCAGATACCGGATACTTCATCACCCGCAATGGAGGAACCTCCCTCGTTGCACTCCTGCATGATCCGCAAACGTCTGATGAAGAACGGTCGCGAGCACTTTGCGCGGCGGCAACAGCGCTGCATCAGCTCCATGCGGCGGGAATGGCGCACGGTCGTCCGAACCTCAAAGACATTCTCTGGGACGGACGCAATATCTGCTTCATTGATTTTGAGCTCTTCGGTGTCATTCGCAACATGCGGATGGCGCAGGTCTCAGATCTGCTGATTTTTGCATTGAGTTGCTATGCAACATCCAGAATGAACGTTGCCGATATCAATAAAGCCTTGGCAAAGTACAAAACTGGCGATCAGCGCGGAATCTGGCGTGGTGCTATGCGGTGGATACGCCATGGTCGAGCTCTGGACTGGTTGATGCGTCCGCTTCTGCGTGGCAACCGGCGGGCTAGAGACTTGCGCGCCCTCTCAGCTCTCATTCAGAACATGATCATGCTTGATCAGGCGACGGGCTAAAGCGCATCCGGAGCGTTCATTTTACAGTTTCGCGAAATAACCTTGCTGGTGCTGGCAAGGCCGCGCCAATCCTCGCGATGCGCACGTCCGAAATTGCAATATCTTCAGGCGTCTCTTTGCCAAGAAGCGCGCCACGCAGGACGATGTCGTAGGAGGAAAGGCTCACCAGTCTTATCACTCTTGTTGTGATGCGTACCTTCAATGTATGCAATCATATCAGGTTTTGTTAAACAATGGGTGAACCATGAACGACCAGGCTGCTCTCGCTGTGCGATGTGTCGAGAACTACCTTACTGCATCCATGGCAGCCGATCCAGTAAAGGCTGCATCTTACACGGCACCAGGGTTTATCTGCAGGTTCACAGGCAACCGCGAATTCCGAGAGACTTCAGGTCCAACCGAATTCAATGCGGCTCGCTACAAATGGGTAAAAAAGAGAATTCTGCGTACAGACGTCATCGCAGGCGATGGCGAGACGATTGTTTACAGCCTCGGCTACCTCTATGGCGAATGGCCTGACGGCACCCCCTTCGACCACAATCGGTATGTGGACCGCTTTGTGGTGCGCGATGGGCTGCTCGTAGAAACAGATGTATGGAACGACAGCGCGGAATGGATCCTCGATCCGTCCTGCTGTCGCGAGCCGTGAGCGCACCGAATGCCTGTTGCCTGTGCGAGTAACAAACCCCAGCCGGGAATGGTGACATCTCCCCATCCTCTCGCCACAGAGGCTGGAGCGGAGGTCATCAAGGCTGGAGGAACCGCAATCGAGGCTGCAATTGCTATCGGATCTGTTCTGACGGTGGTCACTCCCCACTTCTGCGGACTGGGCGGTGACGCTGTCTGGCTGGTGGCAGATCAGCACGGGAAAAGTCATTGTTTTCTCGGTATCGGGCAAGCCGGGGAGGCTACATCAGCGATCCGAAATCAACCGGTTCCGCTCCGTGGTCCTGCCTCGATGCTGACAACAGCTTGCGTCGTCGATAGCTGGGATCATGCCCTGACGTTTTCACGCGAACACTGGTGTGGCACGAGGTCTCTTTCTGCTCTTCTCGAGCGTGCGATGGATTTGGCAGCCAATGGTTACGAGCCGAGCAAGTTGCAGGATTTCTGGCTCGATTTCCGAGTTGGAGAAACAACGAACTGGCACGGATTCTCGCAGTATTTCGATCACCGCGCACAAGCAGGCCTATTCAAACAGCCCGAGCTTGCCGATTGCTTCGCTGCGCTTGTGGCAGAGGGTGCACGTAGCTTCTATGAAGGCAAACTATCGAAAAGGATTATCGCAGGGCTGAAGGCAGTCGGCTCATGCCTGACCGCAACGGATCTTGCCCGGACACGCACCCGTGAAGTTTCTCCTTTGACGCTGGATTATCGGGGCACGATTCTCGTTGCCCCACCTCCGCCGACACTGGGCATAACGACACTCGCGATCATGGGAATTCTCAGCAATATGCGTCTGGCATCTGCCCCAAATGGTTCTGCTGAGCGGTATCATCTTCTTATCGAGGCAGTAAAACGCGCCTTCATGGACCGAGTGCATGTTTCAGATCCCGTGAGCATGAGCTGCGATCCGAAAGATCTCTTGGCGACCGAACGACTGAAGGCGGCCGCGGACACAATCGATCCCGATCAGGCGCTGGTTTGGCCGCATCAACATCAACACGGTGACACAGTATTTTTCTCAGTCGTAGATAGACAGGGCCGGTGCGCAAGTATCCTGCAGAGCACCTACTTTGATTGGGGAAGTGGTGTCGTCGTCGGTGACACGGGTATTCTTTGGCAAAACAGGGGTGCCGCGTTCAATGCACAACCTGACCATCCCAACTGTATTGCGCCGGGCAAACTTCCCTTCTACACGCTCAATCCGGGTCTCGCGCTGCGGGAAGGCCGACCTTTTCTCACCTACGGAACGCAAGGCGCAGATGGGCAGCCACAAACACTTGCCGTTATCCTGACCGCCCTCCTCGACGACAACCTCACACCCGCGGAAGCACTGAGGCAGCCGCGGTTCCTTTTGGGCAAAACCTTCTCTGACGCCCGCGATAGCCTCAAAGTCGAAGGTATGATGAGTGATGAATGCATGGAGCAACTTGCCGGTCGTGGGCATGACCTGACGCGGCTGGCGGCATTCTCTCCTCTCTTTGGACAGGCTGGCGTCCTTCTCTTCGATGCAGATCGAATACCGAGTGGCGCACATGATCCGCGCGGCGAGGGATGTGCATGGATCGAATAATCGATCCCCGCCTCTCTAAGGTTGGATCTAGAGTATCCGTTGCGATCAAGTGGATTTTGGCTCCCATTTTCGATTTTTCCGCAGCAGTGCGTTTGCCAGCACGATGAGCTTTCGCATGATTGCGGTAATGGCGACCTTTGGTGCTTTTCCGGCGGCCTTGAGCTGGTCGTATTTGGCCTTGAGGTCCGGGTTGAAGCGGCAGGCGACGAGAGCGGGCATGTAGAGCGCCTGGCGGATGATGGCCCTTCCGCCAGCAATGAACGCGCGTCCGGTCCATCGCCTGGACTGTCGGCTCATCGGCGCAAGGCCGGAGAGTGCGGCTGCGGCTTTCTCATCCATCTCGCCAAGCTCGGGCATTTCGATGAGAAGCGTGAAGGCAGTGATGTGCGACACGCCGGGGATCGAGACAAGGATATCAAACCTGGCCTTCAGAAGCGTGTCTTCTGCAATAAGCGCCAGGATGGCCTCGTCCACGGCCTTGATCTGCCGCTCGATCTGGCGGAGCCTGTCGGCATTGTGTCGTTGCAAGAGCGGGCTGGAAAGGGTCTTGGCTCTGTTCTTTGCAGCGGTCCCATCCTTGATGAGCGCCAACCGCGCCACATGCAACTCTCTCAGGTCGTTGTGGATTTGCGCGCTTGCTTCAAGGAGGCGGGGTTCAAGCAACAGACCGTAACGGGCCAGAAGTCCGGCATCGATCCTGTCTGTCTTGGCGAGCCTGCCGGTCGCTTCTGCAAAACGTCTGGCAAGGCGGGGATTGACCTTGGAGAGGGCTAAGCCTTGCACCATCATGAATCGCTCGAAGGCCTTGTGCTAGGGGCCGGTGGGTTCATAGACAATGCGGGTCACGCTCTTTGTGCCGATCCATCGGACAACAGCCGCAAATCCCTTGCGGTCATTGGCAACCTTCAAGGTTCCTCCGTCCGGCAGGCTGTGGAGGTCGATATGGTCTTTCGAGATGTCTGCGCCGATGGTAATATCTGTCATCTTTTCTGATCTCCCATGCTTGTCATCCGAGCCCAAAGCTCGGGTATCCGTTCAGGACGATTGGAAAAGATGGGGCCGATCAAACTGTAGCTCGGCCCGGCATTCGCAAGAATGGCGGCCTGCATGTCCACGATCCGTCCCCCATCGCCGGAAGAGGATGGCCGTCCTCTCCGGCGCTTCTTTATCGCACGAAGAAGCAAGAAGTTCATAAGACAAGCATTTCAGGTCATCCCGTTTCCGCCGGAAATGCTCTATATCGGTATGTTAATCGATAAGTTCGATCGCCATTGCCGTTGCCTCACCACCACCGATGCAAAGCGACGCAATTCCCCTGCGCAAACCATTTGACCGCAGCGCATTGAGAAGTGTGACCAGAACTCGGGCACCAGAGGCACCTATCGGATGACCAAGTGCGCATGCGCCTCCATAAATATTGACCTTGTCATGCGACAGATCCAACGCTCTCATTGTCGCCATCGTTACGACCGCGAAGGCTTCATTGATCTCATACAGGTCAACTTCCCCTGGCTGCCAATCAAAGGCATCACACAGTTTGCGGATCGCGCCAATTGGCGCCGTTGGAAAGTCAGAAGGCGCGCCGGCATAGGTGGCATGACCTACAATTCAAGCAAGAGGAGCAAGCTGATGGCGATCCGCTTCACGCATGCTTGTGAGAATAACCGCAGCGGCCCCATCCGATATGGAGGACGTATTCGCGGCCGTTATCGTTCCTCCCTCGCGAAAAGCAGATCGAAGAGACGGAATCTTGTCGGGCTCAGGCCGCGATCGCCAATGAAGGCTGTTCATCAACGGAAACGGATCGGGTTGTCCGGGTAAGCTCAACCTCAACCGGGCAGACCTCAGCGATAAAAGAGCCATTGGCGATCGCGGCCTGAGCCCGACTTAGCGACGATAAAGCAAACTGGTCCTGCGCCTGCCGCGAAAAACTGTGAGCCTCTGCACAGTCTTCCGCGAAAGTGCCCATCAGGCGGCCGTGTTCATAGGCGTCTTCAAGACCGTCCAAAAACATATGGTCCAGGACACTACCATGTCCCATGCGCAAACCAGTCCGAGCCTTCTTCAGGAGGTAAGGTGCATTGCTCATACTCTCCATCCCGCCGGCGATAACGATCACGGCGCTGCCCGCGCGGATCAAATCGCTACCCAGCATGACAGCTTTCATGCCGGAACCACACATCTTGTTGATAGTTGTGGCGCCTGCCGATAAGGGGATTCCAGCCTTAATAGCTGCCTGCCGCGCGGGTGCCTGCCCCTGACCGGCCGAAAGTACGCATCCTATCAGCACCTCATCCACCAATTCCGGATTGATTTTCGAGCGATCCACTGCGGCGCGAATTGCCGCTGCTCCCAAGTCACCGGCCGAAAGAGAGGACAGACTGCCTTGGAACGCACCCATTGGCGTGCGTGCAGCTGCCGCAATTACAACCGAGCCATCGCGCGTCATGTCTGCCTCCTCACCGTGGTGCCATGCGAAGAGCACCGTCCAGACGGATAACTTCGCCATTCAACATGGGGTTCTCGATTATATGACTAACCAACATTGCATATTCCTCTGGTTTGCCGAGGCGCTTCGGGAATGGTACAGATGCACAGATGGCGTCCTGAACCTCCTGAGACATCCCTGCCATCATGGGCGTTTCGAAAATGCCAGGCGCTATCGTCACGACCCTGATGCCGTGTTGCGCCAACTCTCGCGCTGCCGGCAGTGTCAGCGCCGCAACCCCGCCTTTAGAAGCGGCGTAGGCGGCCTGACCGATCTGACCGTCATATGCAGCAATCGAAGCCGTATTGATGATCACGCCTCGCTGCCCCTCCGGACCAGGAGTATTTCCCACCATGACCTCCGCACAGAGCCTGAGCAGATTAAAACTGCCAACAAGGTTGATCATTAGGGTGCGTGTAAATCTTTCTAGATCATGAGGACCCGACCGGCCGATGATTTTCTCCCCTGGTGCCACTCCAGCGCAATTGACCAGACCGTCGATGCCCCCGAATCTCTTCACGGAGGCGGCAATCGCATCTCTGACCTGACTTTCGGATGTCACATCTGCCTCAACTGTGGCTGCACGAGTTCCGATCTCCTTTTCTGCCAAGCTCAACTTCTGGCCATCAAGATCCAACAAGACGACATTGGCGCCCTGCACGGCCAGATGTCGAGCAGTCGCAAAACCGAGGCCGGAACCTGCCCCGGTGATTACATAGGTGCGGTCAGCAGTCATTTACTCCTCCAAACGAAACCAGATGATGAAATGATGATCCGGTTGTGGAATCAATGACCAAATCACGCAGCGAAGATGTCAAATACTGGCATGGCTAAACATAAGAATTCGCTCGTATCACCATGTTTCGTGGAAGAGGCGCTCAAACCTTTGCTCAGTCGCGGGATTGATCCCGCCCCGCTCCTCAAATCGTGCGGCATTGATGCTGCTTTGCAAGAGCCGGTGACCATCAGCAGTTATGGCAAACTTTGGCGGCGGATAGCCGAAGTTCTGGATGATGAATTTTTCTGTCTTGGCGCGCAACAAATGCCACGGGGCAGCTTCGAGTTGCTGTGCCACAGCGTGATCACCAACCTGACGCTTGAAGAGGCTCTGGCAGGTAGCATGAAATTTCTATCCATCGTCCTGCAGCAACCAAGCGCCAGACTTCAGGTGACGAAAGGACAAGCCAGCCTTCAGATCTTTCAACAGGTACCGACCACAAGCGCCTTCACTTATACGTCCCCTCGCTGAATTCGACTCTTGGGCTTTCCAAAATGTGATGAATTCAGAATCTCTGGTGCAAATCGGAGGTTTCCCATGGCAGCAGCGATTTCATTGCGTGGGGATTTTGATGCTGAAGGTCTTCGGCGTTTGGCTCGACAAAGCAAACATGCGGCCCAGGCGCGTCGATTGCTGGCGCTTGCGCTGATCTATGACGGCGGCTCGCGCTCGGATGCGGCGCGGCTGGGCAACGTCACGCTGCAGATCGTGCGGGACTGGGTCCTACGTCTCAACGAACGTGGTCCTGATGGGCTAATCGACGGCAAGGCTCCTGGCCCCAAGTCACTGCTGAACGATGTTCAGCGCGCGGCCCTTGCAAAAGCCATCGAAGTGGGACCGACGCCTTATCTTGACGGTGTCGTCCGATGGCGTCTGTGCGATCTGGCCCAGTGGCTCTGGGAAGAGTTTCGTGTCTCGGTGAGCGAACAGACACTGAGCCGGGAGGTGCGCGCCATGGGTTACCGTGAGCTGGCTGCCCGTCCCAAGCATCATGCACAGGACCCTCAAGTCATTGAGGATTTTAAAAAAGTTTCCCCGCCGCAGTGGCAAAGATTGCAAACGGGGCCGCTCAAGGAAAACGCATAGAAATTTGGTATCAGGAGTGAGGCGGAAAAAGCAAATGATTCAGTGAATCATTTGCCCGCCGAACGCCCGGATCGGGCAAAAGAACAAGATCACCCGCCGCTGGGCAAAGCGAGGCTCAAGGCCATCCGCCCCGCACGACCAGCGAACCCGCTCTGCCTATATCTTCGGTGCCATCTGCCCCAAGCAGGGCAAAGCGGCGGCACTGGTCATGCCTTGGTGCGACACCTACGCGATGACGCAGCACTTGGCTGAAATCTCCCGACACGTGGCCGATGATGCGCATGCCATCCTCATCATGGATCAGGCGGGATGGCACATGTCCAATAATCTCGTCATCCCCGGCAACATCTCGATCCTGCCCCTGCCGCCAAAGTCGCCGGAGCTGAACCCGGTCGAAAACCTCTGGCACTTCATGCGCGAGAACTGGTTGTCAAACCGGATCTTCAAATCCTATGACGATATTGTCGCCCACTGCTGTGACGCTTGGCGCAAGCGCGAAAGCCAGCCCTGGCGCATCATGTCCATCGGACGTAGAGAATGGGCAAATAGGTTCTAATCAATGAGAATTCGTATAAGTCGATCAGTGCATCGATCTTGCGAGGCAGATGATCCTTCGGCACCAGGCTGTCGAGCGTCACCATCTCGAGAGCCGTCTGTTCGGGAGCAGGTTTCTTCAACATGTCACAGTGAACACACCCCCCGGATGTGGCCATGGGTTTGTCAGCAACCTGAAAAAGGGGGCTGCAGGCCCCCTTCTCCTCATTGCTGATAAGGTACTTCTGTTGACTGAGATTTATCCGCCAGACGAAGCACCGTTCGCGCCACCCATATTCTGGACCATATCGGTTAGCTTCTGAATCAGGCTAACCAACTGAGTCAGTACCGAAGCGATTTGAGACATGAGTTGGTCTTGTCCACCGGCAGCTCCCTGGCCGCCACCAGCTTCGCTACCCTTGCCTGCACCCTCGCCGCCGCTAGCTCCGCCGCCCTTGCCTGCGCCTTCACCGCCGCCAGCACCACCAGAGCCGCCGCCCTGACCGGCGCCCTCTCCACCGCCCATCTTGGACATCAGATCTTGAACTTTTTGCAGCAGCTCCTTTACCTGACCGAGGATCTCGCCAAGCTCGCCCTGTCCGCCACTGCCAGCGCCTTGACCGCCGCCAGCACCGCTGCCCTGACCGGCGCCTTGGCCGCCGCCCATCTTGGACATCAGATCTTCTAGCTTCTGCATAAGCTCCTTGACCTGATTCATGACTTCGCCCAGTTGGCTCTTCTGGTCTCCGCCCTTGCCTTCGCCCTTACCTGATCCCTCGCTTTTACCACCTTCAAGCTTCGATACGATCTCCTGAAGCTTCTGCATCAACTCCTTGATTTGACTCAAGAGCTGCCCCATTTCGCCCTTATTTCCTTCAGCGCCACCCTTGCCTTCGGCACCTTGACCTCCGCCGCTACCCTCGGCGCCGCCACCCTGAGCACCGCCACCCTGGCCGCTACCCTGAGCGCCGCCACCCTGGCCGCCGCCCTCGGCACCACCACCCTGGCCGCCACCTTGAGCGCCACCGCCCTGGCCGCCACCCTCGGCACCACCGCCCTGGCCGCCACCCTGAGCGCCACCGCCCTGGCCGCCACCGATTTTCTGCTCCAGAGCCTGCACCAACTTGCCAATCATCTCGATCAATTGCTTCAAAGCACCGAGAATTGCGCCCATACCTTGCCCGCTACCCGCGCCTGCAGTGGAGCTCATATACTTCGAATCTAGGCTCGACAGACCGCTGCTGCCGCCATACGGGCTCATACGGTTCGATGACAGTGACGATGACTCCCCGCCACCGGCACCAGACGATGCGCCGAATGACGAAGGGTCGAAACCTCTGCTGGATACGGGTGCGGTGCTCATATCAGTTCCCTTTCAAGTTAACGCAAAAGCGCAATTTCTGCATGGTTGGAAGTCGAAATTTATACTGAAAATAATCTTAACAAAATTTTTTGGCATTTCAATAATATTATCGTAACCACTTCAGATTTTATTTGAAAGAAGATTTATATTAGATTTTTTACTTATGCCATTTCCGAGTGCGCATCCTCTACGGGCGCGCCTCTGATCGGCTCCAGCATCTCGCATGATATATCTGTCGGTATTTCATCCTCTGAAATCAGAGGTAACAAGATACGATGACGAGCCAGATAGAACTGCGTGGCCGATCTATGTTCGCGTGAAACAAGACCGACAGGCTCCGTTCCGCTTTCATTCAGTTTCAAAAGTCGATCCGGGAGAGATCGACACATTGCTTCTAGTTCTGCCTCAGCTTCGAATTTTGATTGCGACGAATAGGAGGCGAAATATCGATCAAGTGCGTCCACCCATTGGGATTCGAATGGGATTAATGGAAGGACGCCGCGATAATCGAGCATGCCATACGCGACTTGGCTGCCGATGGCCTCACGGGCTGCTTCCGCCAATTGTTCGGGGTTGGAATATAAGTCGCTCCGCTCCAGAATAACTTCCAGGACAGCGCGCGGTTGGGATAGCGTTACACCCGAAGTGAGAAGCTGCCGGGCGACTTTGACAAGAACGATCTGCGGCACATTCTCCCGAACCTCTACCGCCAACCGACCCAGGCGCTGCTCCACGCTGGTCAACCATTGCATGACATCTTCAACACTGAAGGTGGGACCGACATGCCGACGTACAATTCGGCACAGAGAAAAAGCCATAAGATCGAGATCTGTATCTGGCTCGATGGTCAGCACGCCAACAGGGACATTTTCAACCTGAACGTGAACGATATGGTCGGCTATTCGCGGGTCCGGATTGAATGTCGGCACTGTTACCGCCACACCGACGATGTGTGCCATGGACGAGATCCGCGACTCAAGTATGGACGCAAAATTAGCTTTGTCCAGCCGTTGCAGGGTTGCTTCCGAGACTGTGACAACAATCGGATCACCGAAACGCGCCCGATCAAGTTCCTTGCGTTCCAAAGTCTGAGCGCGTGGCTCTGTCCTTGGCGCGCCGGCTTTTTTCGGTCGTGCGACCAAATAGGCGCCAGCTCCGAGAAGGAGGCCTAGCGGCCACAGAACGAGCGCTGGAAACCCAGGAACAAACCCCATGGAAAACGTCATTGCACCGGCCACTCCCAATGCACGCGAATCCTGAGAGAGTTGCCTGCCGATATCCGAACCCAAACTAACCGCATCCTCTGAGGACACGCGGGTCACGACCGTGCCTGCGGCGATCGCCATAAGCATTGAAGGAATTTGTGATACCAGACCTTCGCCGATGGTCAGCAAGGAATAATGATGGGCAGACTCGGAGAATGACATGCCACGCTGGAACATGCCGATCGCAAGCCCACCGATCAGGTTTACGGCCACGACCACCAGAGATGCGATCGCATCACCCTTGACGAAGCGAAGAGCACCGTCCATCGCACCAAAAAACTGGCTTTCCAATTCAAGCTGCTCACGGCGCTTCAGCGCCTTCTGCGCCGTTATATGCCCATTGCGAAGATCGCTGTCGATGGCAAGCTGTTTTCCAGGCATTGCATCGAGTGTAAATCGTGCGCTGACTTCGGCAATGCGTTCAGCGCCTTTCGTTACCACGATAAACTGAACAAGGGCTACAATCAAAAAGACGACAAGTCCAACAACCACGTTTCCAGAAACTACAAAATTTCCGAACGCGGTTATGATCTCGCCGGCATAACCTTCGGCAAGAATCAAGCGCGTTGTGGAAATGGTAATGGCCAAACGAAACACGGTTCCGATCAAAATCAAGGCCGGGAATGTCGATATATCCAGAGCGGTGCGAAGGTAGATTGTTGTGATTAGAATGATGAATGCGAAGGAAAGATTGAAGCCGATCATCAGATCGATCAGGAACGTTGGCAGTGGCAAAACCATCATGGCCACGACCACAAGGAAGAACACCGAGAATAATATCTCGGTTCTCTTCATCAAAGCCTGCGTGATTGCTGCAAGGTTCATGGCTTGCTCACTGCGCCCCGATTACGATCTGCAAGTCGCAACACGAGGGGGTCCGAGACGGGACCCATGGAAATCACGTCCTGCTTTCCATCCCGGGACAGCTTGACGCTTCCAGGCTCGATAGCATCGATCTTCCACTTTTGCGCAAATACATCTCCCTCCTGATAACGCTTGCCGTCGGTTCCAACGATAAACTTGACAGGTTCGAGCGCGGATGCGGCAATCATGCTGTCAAGGCCAGACGTCAGCTTGGTGCGGTCTACAAGCGGCAAGGCGCTTCTCTTGGAAAAGACCGAGATGATGCTGGCCAGCTTTTCCTTATCGACGATGTTCAACTCAATCTGTTCGTCTCCTATGAGGAGCTCTCCGGCTGATTGATCGAGCCGCACGTCCAGTTTGAGCCCGGACATGCGCAACGCATCGCGCAGTTCCTTCATAGTCACATTGATCGGAGCCGTTATGGATACAACCTGCTGAGTCTCCCTCAGTGGCTGTCCAGCCGGAATTCCGATGAGTGCCAAGACCACTAATGCCGATGCTGCGCACAGAAGAACTGCCGCCGTCATCTTTCGCTTCGCGGTTACCTGCTTGTCACTGAAGGACAACCCCCTTAGCGACAATTGAACATCCCTGATCGTAAACTGATCCCCCGCCCGCACTGCAACCAAATCGCCGCGCTGAAGTCTCCTAGAACCAACCCGAACCCCATCAACAAGCACCTCTGCGATAGCGGAGACGTCATCGTCGTCGATCTGCAGTTCCAGCCGAAGACAAGGTCTGGTTTCGAGGCCCAGAACGACTATGTCCGATGATACGTCTCCACCAACGGTCTGCGAGCCGCCTTGAAGTTCCACCTCTCCAACACGTCCATTTTTCGCGATCACCAATGCTGGGGCTTCACCTGAAGCGACGCCCTTCGTTGACGCCAAAGTCTTGGTTAGCGTCAACGGCAGCGAGCGCAACCGCTCCATAAGCGGACGTAATGGCTCAATGAAACGCATTTCAATATATCACCAAGAATGGAGAAACACGAATTGGGTACGTTCGAGTTTTCTTAAGATTATGCTGGGCTGATTTTCTTAATGGCGTTGTAGATACCGTTGATCTCCGTAACCTTGGTCGCAGTCTTCAAGCTTTCTTCGGATGACTGCTTTTGAGCAGCCTGATACTTGGCAATTGCACCATCGACTTCGCCGCTACCGCCACCACTGCTGCTCGATGAGGAAGTTCCACCACTAGAAGCCATATCAATTTCTCCCTTTGGACAGCTTTAATGGCCGCAATACTGAGATGGAATGATCCAAAAGTAAAGCCATGTATATTTCGTTAATTGGACAATCGTTTCATTTAGTGGCCAAAAAATACTATTAGTAAGTAAATCGGGATATAATAATGCTCTAATTTGCCAATGTATGATGCGATAAGAGGAACAGATGCTTCAATTGATCAAACAATTCCTATCTGAACCTCGACGGATACAGCTGTCTGTTATTACAAGAAGATAGACACAGCGCACGACACTGGCCGCCCCTATTTTCAAAGAGCGCTCTGCATGGCGGTGCATAGCGGGATTTTCCTCCGATCTGTTGAAAGATATTATCAATCAGGGACACGATAGGATCTGCGGGTATCGCGGGACAAGCGCGAGCCGTGAAACGCAGGTCTCGAGCGCACTTCGCAGAGAGCGAAATCACTTCCTCGAGACACAGTGCATTCAGCCATCAGCAAATACATATTCGGCTATGGAGCTTGGTTGGCTGCGCTTCAAAACCACTTAAACTCTCTTGGTGTCACATTTATTAAAATTTTATCTTTGGTATTAACCTTTTTGATTAATTTTGGATTGGATTTTACTGGACATATTCACCCGCTTAATACTTTATATAGGATGTCTGATGATTAGTTTTATATTTAATATACCTAATCATCTCTTGGCTTTATTACCTTTGCTTTACATAAGAGGCAAGCATACGCCGGTAAAGTTTTAATCGGACAGATGAGAAACGGAGGTCAATTCATGTATGGCGTTAATGGGCAATCTGGACGAAATGTGAGTGCTTCGGATTATCAAGGGAGCAGCAGTAGCGACTCCGCCTCCTCCGCTGGGGGATGTGGCGGCGCGAAGGGTACGGATACGAAGCAATACTCCCCCTTTAATGACAGTAATTCTGCAGCCGGTGGTGCAAACTCGATGACGAGCGAAATCACCAGCATGCTTCAGCAACTGGTCCAAGTTCTCTCCAAACTGATGTCGTTGATATCGTCTATGTTTGGTGGCGGCCAAGGCAGCGGTGGCGCTGGTGGTGGCCAAGGCAGCGGTGGCGCTGGTGGCGGCCAGGGTGGCGGTGGCGCTGGTGGCGGCCAGGGTGGCGGTGGCGCTGGTGGTGGCCAGGGCAGCGGTGGCGCTGGTGGTGGCCAGGGTGGCGGTGGCGCTGGTGGTGGCCAGGGCAGCGGTGGCGCTGGTGGTGGCCAGGGCAGCGGTGGCGCTGGTGGCGGCCAGGGCAGAGGTGGTGCTGGTGGTGGACAAGACTGTGGTCCCGGTGGCGGGCAAGGCTCCGGTAGTGCCGGTGGCGGGCAAGGCTCCGGTGGTGCCGGTGGCGGGCAAGGCTCCGGTGGTGCCGGTGGTGGGCAAGGCTCCGGTGGTGCCGGTGGTGGGCAAGGCTCCGGTGGTGCCGGTGGTGCCGGTGGTTCCACTCGTAGCAACGAGCCCGAAGACACGACTGATAAAGGCAAGGTCAATGTCGTCGACAAGCCGATCGTTGTTGACGGGACCGAGTTCGATGGAAAGGGCGCAACTTTTACAGCCTCTTCGAAGCTCGGGGATGGCGGTCAAGGTGAAGGCCAACAGCCAATCTTCATTCTCAAAAATGGTGCAACGCTGAAAAACGTTACCATTGGTGATAACGGGGCAGATGGTATCCATGTTTATGGCGGAGCGACGTTGAAGAACGTTCACTGGAAGGATGTAGGGGAAGACGCACTGACTGTGAAATCAGCTGGTGATCTCAATATCATCGGCGGATCCGCCTCTCAGGCCGCTGACAAGGTTTTCCAGGTCAATGCCGACTCAAACATCTACATCAAGGATTTCAAGGCCGACGGTTTCCAGACCTTCGTCCGCACAAACGGGGGCCAACCAATTACAGCGAATGTCACGATCGAAGGCGGTGAATTCTCCAACGGTAAGACATTGTTCCGAACGGACAGCAAAACATCCGAGGTGAACTTTGTCGGCGAAATGAGCGTTCAGGATGTGGCGACCAAGGCCCGTTATCTGGACGAAAAGACATCATTCTAATTGGTGAATCATGGGCGGAGGTACCAGTATTGTCTACCTCCGCCCATGGAAGGACGTTTGAAATAGCATTAATAGATTATCGACGAGTTCATAGTATGTTTACCTGGAATCTGCGAAGCAGATTCGAATATTATGATTATTCATCTGCAGGATATTAGATGTGATGCAAAGCTGGGTGAGAAGACTGTGTCTGACAGCTTGCCTAGCGTTGTTCCCTCTTTGTGCAGCAGAAGCGCGAACCGTACGGTTTGAAGTCAAAAGTCAACCACTCTCACAAGTCATCGATATCATAGCCGATTTAGCCGGCATTCCTGTTCAGAAGCTCGGAGACGTTCCGGGGCGACTGGAAAAATGGAGCGCGCATGGAGAGGGTATCGCTGTTTTCCAGAAGCTGGCTCAAGATGCGAATCTCTTCTTCGCCTATGATGGAACCAAGGTAATCGTTGCGGCATCCAGCGAGGTGAAGACCACCGTTCTGCCGCTCGGAAATTACGATTGGGTAGCAGCCCAAAACATAATCAAAACCTTATACCCGATTGTTCCGGAAAGAACGCTCCGTTTTGACAAAACTACTGGAATGCTGACAATTCGGGGACCGCAATTGTTCAACGATACAATCGCAGCGGTACTGGCCAAACCTCAGAATTCAACGATCAAAGTCATACGCGGCGGCGCACTACAGGAAATTTCCCCGAAATCAATGCGGTAATCTGGTCGAAATGCACCGTCGAGGAGCCCAGACATGTCCAAATCCAGGAAGGAATTTGAACTGATCCTCAAGATCCGCTTGATCCGCGCTGATCGGGCGGAGCGAAATATGGCGATTGCAGAAGGTCAGCGCATGCAGGCCGTCGTCGCGCATGACGATGCCATGGTTCTCAGAAATGAGGCAAGGAAGGAGGTCCGCGACATCGACGCGGGCCGTTTCGCTGCACACCAGGGCCAAATCTCCGGCAAAGAGTTGAAAGAGGGGGCAATGGCAGCGCGCGAGGCGAACGCTCGGCTGCAAGATGCGGTCTCCGATGTCATCGCGAAGAATGAACAGCGGGAGCAAGCAACCTGGAACGCTACGGTCTGGAGGGAGATTTACAACTCCAGCCAAAAGAAGGTCATCAAGACTGAGGCTATCCTGGAGCAACTGGCTGATGAACCTCCGGCAGAGAAAGATGCTAGAGTTTAGGGGGAGACGCTAAAAAGCCCTGAGGCTCCGCACGTTCGATCGCTATTTGCGATACCATCATAGCACAAGTTTCCTAACACCAGTTCGAGACGGAAGACGCGCGGAGAATCACTTCTTATCGGGTGCCATCTTAGAGGGCGGGCCGGATCGAATTTCGGCACCAATTCTATTACGAGCTGATCTAACTTCCGGACTGCCGTACATTTCCTTCTGCTCGCGCTTCGCCTCCGTTTTTGTCATCCGATGCTCACGGCGGAATAGCGCGCGCGATATCCTGATGTCGAAACCTGCGGTGACAACGAGGATGATCGCAATGATGACCATCAGCGTGTTTGTGACACTTGCAGAAAGGCCGAGAGCACATTCAGCAACGCCGCATAACGGTGCCCAAAATAGGGCATTCATGAAATAAAGAAGCGTAGCCGCTCCTGTAATCATCATAACGATGCACTTGATGAGGCTTTTGAGGAACTCTGATACGCTCGACAGCGAGAAGATCTTCTTCAAGCCCTCTGCAGGATTCAGCTTGCCGAGATCGAAAGCCATGTTTTTCATCGACATGAGCAGCCCTTCACCATCGATTATTGCAGACACGAGGGCGGCAGCCAAACCCAGAATCAGGGGGGCCATGATCAAGTTCGAAACCTGATCGGCAGCAGCGTAAAGCGTCGCAGCCAACCGCTCCTGGGGTACGATGGTCGCATGCTCTGGCAGAATTGTCAGAGGAATATCAAAGAAGCTGCTTACGCTCTGATAGATCCAGCTATGCGCCATGATCAGAAAGCCGCTGATCACGATGACGGATGCAGCAGCTGGAACATCCTTTGAATGTGCAGTCTGCCCCTCCCGCTTCAGCCTGTTCAGCTTGATCTGGCTCGGTGGTAACTGTTTTTCCTCAGTATCGTCATTTTTCGACAATTTCCACCTGCATTATCTTGATGATCTGGCCGAAACCTTTTGTCCATGTATCTTCAACATAGTGCCCGATAAACACTGTATAGACGGTAAAGACAGCAAGTACTGCTACATTCTTGAAGACTGGAAGTGCATCATTGAGTGGAAGCTGCTTGGCTGCGCGACCAATGTAAGAGAATGACAATTCGACTGCGAATGCGACGATTATATAGGGAGACGCGAGGACTGCTCCGACTTTAAACAGAGTTACGAAGATTTCCACCACGGCCGTCAGTGGCTCAATCTCTATCTTCGGAGAAGTTTCCATCACCGGCCAAAAAGCAAATGATCGGTAGAAAATCGACATCAAATCAAAAAGGCCGCCCACACTCACAAAGAGCATCAATGAGAGGGCTAGAAGAACAGATCCGAGGGTCGTTGTTTCCAGAGCATTGACCTGATCAAAGATATTCGCCTGATTGGCGCCACGATAGACATCAGTCATGTCGCCAGCAGCCTGGGCAGCCCAAAAAGGTATGCCGAGCCCCGCTCCCAGCAACACACCGAAACAGAACTCTTTCGCGGACAGTAACGCTATATCGGCATAACTGATGGCTTCGATCTGCAACTGCGCATGGGTCACGAGGATTACTGGCGCAGAAAGCCCAAGTGCTGCACCAAAACGAACGATCCCAGATATATTGAAAAGTGTAAATATTGGGAAGATCGTGAAAATTCCCAACGCGCGCGATCCGCTCAGAAGCAAGGCGGTCGCCAAAAGAACGCTTTCGTCGGGCTCCAGAGTCATATCCTTGCGTTAGCGAACCATATCCGGAAAATCATTCAGGATATGTTCGGCATGTTGAACCAAGGGAGAAACAAGCGCTCCGCCGCTTGCAACCAGACCGGCTGATAGAACGAGAATTTTCACAATCTGCGAAATGGTCTGCTCCTGGATCTGCGTCGCTGCCTGAAATACCGCAATCAGGAGCCCGATAACGGCTGCCGCAATCAGCAATGGACCAGCAAATATGAAGGTCGCCATGGATGCGGCATTGATTTCGCTGATGACGAGGTTCGGATCCATGACTAGAAATCACCCCGCAAGCGCCTATTGGGGACATGATGCGATAAGGCAAAGCCTTCGCCGCTCCAAGGTCTCACTGGAAGTCGATACGGATCAGTTTGCATAGGTCAGGACCAATCCTTCCAATAGACGCCGCCAGCCATCGATGGATACGAAGAGCAACAGCTTCACCGGAGTGGAAACCACTGTCGGTGACATCATCGACATACCAAGTGCGACGAGGATGGCCGAAATAGCAAAATCGATCATCAGAAAGGGAAGGTAAATCAGAAAGCCAATCTCGAATGCGCGCGTAAGTTCTGAGACCAGGAAGCTCGGCGCGAGGATTGTCAGATCATCCTCGTTGAAGGTAACGCCTGGCGCATCGTTCCAGATGCGGCGCGCTGCCTCGATAAAGAAAGTGCGGACTTCCGGATCCGCATACTTCTTCATAAATTGCACAAGTGGTTCGCTGACGTAATTGAAACCAGTAAAAAACGTCGTAGACGATGTAAACAGGGCATTGTGGGTTAAATATTGTTCCCAGGTTGCCTGCAGAACAGGGTTCATGATGAAGGCGGTGAGAACAATGGCGACAACGAATATCAGAAGATTTGGCGGTGTCTGTTGAATGCCGATGGCATTTCGAACGATAAGCAAAACGACTGATATTTTCGTGAAGGAACTTGCGACGACGGCAAGAACCGGCAGCATTGAAACCGCCGTGAGCGCTGCGAGGCTCTGATAGAGCAGCATATCCTGGTTCATGGCTCGGCCAGCGCGGTGATCTGAACGGCAGTAAGCCCATCAACGGTAATCAACTTGCCGCGGCCGATAAGCACGCCTTGAGCAACAATCTCGATACCACTTTCCTCCAGTCGTTCCATTTCGAAGACATGACCGGCCTCAAGGTTTTCAAGTTCGGAAATCGGCAAGGTCAAACGGCCCGCATTAAAGGCAATCTGGATTGGAATATCTCCGATCTGGCCGGGGGCGCCTTCTACCTCAGATGCCAAGTTGTCATCCGTGACACTATCCATCATTTGCCTCACTGATTGCTGCGTCCCGACAGTAACTGGCGCAGTCAACTCGAACCCATTCTGCCGTTCAATGACGGGCACCCTAATTTTCTCACCTATGACCGCAGTCCAACCATGTGTTCCGCCAACCGACAAAACGATACCGTCGCCCAGGCGCAGCGATCGGATCTGGCTAGCGGTTAGAACAGCCCCACCGCGGCGAAATGCAATTTCCAAATTCAGATGTTTCGGCTTTTCCCGCGGGAGTGAAAGGGACCATTGCCAGATGCGCTCGAGGAGCAATCCATTGAAACACCCGGCAACTCCGAGCTTTATGCTGTCCACTTCGATCTCAAAGTAGGCGTTCGCTTCAGGAGGTGGTTGCTTTTGAATTTTGCAAAGTTTGATGCTTTGCCGCGTGCGCAAGATCGTCTCGAAGTACCGGACCAGATCCTCGAAAATGAACTCCACAATCAGCGCGCGCGCACCAGAGGGCACTTCGTCCCACTCGAGAGTGGGTTCGCGCCGAGCAATGATCAAATCCAGCCCCTGCGCATCCAAATACAGTTCGATGGTATCTTCCCCACCGACGATTTCCACAAAGTAGCGTTTCAGTGCGACATCATCCTGATCCGCTCTAGCTACGGGGCGTATGGAATAGATGGCAACGCCCGTATTGAGCGTGTACGCCTTCCTTCGTCGCAATGCTCGATTTAGCGGACCTGCACCCAAATCGTAGGACAGCAGTGAAAGCGCCTTTTGATGCTGCATTAGACCAACTCCTGAAGCGCTTTTACCGTTTCATCGAAGCTTCGCTGCTGGCCTTTTCCGTCATAAAGCAAAGCGTTGATGGCATCCCGCTTCTGGACGGCTTCATCCACCTCAGGGTCATTGCCAGCTTTGTATTCGCCGACACGAATCAACAGTTCGACGTCGATGTACGTCGACATCAGGGATCGAACTTTATTCGCAGCGTTGACATGGTCTTTGCTTACGACGGCTCCCATCGTGCGGCTCTTGCTCTGGAGAACATCGATCGCGGGATATCGCCCGCTTCTCGCTATACGCTCCGACAGGATGATATGGCCGTCCAGAAGCGAACGCGTTTCCTCAGCGATTGGATCGTCAGTATCGTTTCCTTCGACAAGGACCGTGTAAAATGATGTGATCGAACCGGTCGCGGCATTGCCCGTCCGCTCAAAAATCTGAGGTAGGGCGGCGAAGACCGATGGTGGAAAGCCGCGACGAACAGGTGGCTCGCCTGCTGCGAGACCAACTTCGCGAAGAGCTCTGGCCACACGCGTCATGCTATCGATAACGAGCAGAACACGCTTGCCCCGATCACGGAAGTATTCGGCAATGGATGTTGCTGTAAGCACTGCCTTGTAACGCTCCAGAGCAGGCCGATCCGAAGTGGCCGCCACAAGCACCATGCGAGACGGCCTGTCATCCGGAAGATTGTGTTCGACGAATTCTGCCACCTCGCGACCACGTTCGCCAATGAGAGCGCAGACGGCAACATCCCATGCGCCTGTCTCAAGAATCCGCGAAATCAAGGTCGACTTGCCTGCGCCGGGGGGGCCGAATATTCCTACGCGTTGGCCTTCGCCACAAGTCAGCATGGCATCGATGGCCGTCACGCCGGTTTCGAATGGCCTTGATATGGATCGACGAGACAAGGGATCGACTGGAGCCCCATTCAATGGCTGCAATCGTGAAGACTGGTCTGGCTGCTGCTGAAAGGGCTTACGGATAACCCGCCCGTGCGCATCAATGATCGCCCCGATCATGAAGTCCCCCACAGCCACGCTCGGAGGCCTTCCTGTGGGTATCACTTCCGTCCTGAGCGACAATCCAACTGTATCTCCGTGCAGAGACAACAGCACATTGTCGCTCTCGATGCCCACTACTTCGGCAAGACCAATCAGCCCTGTGCCGGGCTCGCGCAGTTCGCACAATTCACCCATGCGAACCAGGGGCATCTCTGCCCGAACCATAAGCCCGGAGATACTGCGGATACGCCCGGCGACACGGCGCGTTTCCGTCCGTTCCAAGGCCTGTTCGAGCCTTGAAATCACATCAGCCACGTCGGATCGCCTCCAGCAAGTTCGCCAACTGATCCGCCAGTCCGATCTGCTGTCGCGTCCCTTCAACCTCAAGAAGCAGTTCGTTACGCCCTACATAGGAGTCGGCAACAACGGTCAGTCGTGATTCCAGGTTTCGCAACGCACCGACCACGAAATCGAACTCATCGGGGGATACCCGTAGCTTACAGCCGGTGGCGGCAGTCGATTGTTGAATAGCAGCATTCACGACACGCCTTACGCGCTCGTCCTCAGGCATTTCACCCAAAATCTTTTCAAGGCCCTGGATAACGATCTTTACAATTCGATCTTCGAAATCGAAAAGTTCACGCTCCGCTCGAGCCATCGTTTCCTTCAGCCGAAGCTCCATTTCACGCAGGGCCTGTGTTCGACCCTGCGCATATCCCCGCTCCTGAGCTTCTCGCATCGCAGAGGAGATTACATATTCCAGATCAGCGTTACGCCTCGAAGCCGCTGCCAGCAGATCCGAAGCGCTTTGCACAAGCTCCATGTCCTCGGATCTGATGATGGTCGACATTGGCGCAGCAGTCATCCCCCCACCTCTCGGTCGAGGTGGTCGAGCATCGCCTGATTGACAAGTGCCATAGCTTGCGAGACCGGAATTGACGCAATGCCACTATTGTCCGTTGCACCCGGCCTGACCCGCCAACGTGGGTCGATGCGATTATGGCGAGCCCAGAGTTCTATCATGACCCAACCATCCGCCTCCATGTGCATGAAACAATCCTCGAGGCTTTCGTAATTACGAATCGGAACCTCAGAAGTAATATTGGCATAATCCAGGATTTTTTTCATGCTGTATTTATTAAAATGCCGGCCCAGAAGCTCTATATCCGAGCGACTGAGATGCGTTTTGAGGCTGGGGAGGCTTAAAGATACGCCCAATATTTTAGCAGTCTCTTTCATTTCGTATTCCGAAATTAAAAGAAATGCTTCCATTAGACGATTGGCGGGAGGTATAGCGCCAAACTCTTGGATCACCTTTCTGTACAACCGATTGGTCAACCGCTGAGTTCTGACAAGCCTATGCAAGACATCCGGCGATATGGATGAAAAAAGCGGGTGATTGGACACAGCTGCGTTTGCCAGGATCTCCTGCCGACGTCTCCCTGCCGCAATCTCCCCAGGCACGGCCATTTCAATGGGCCTGCCGCTGTTGTGGCAGAACCAGAATTGCAGCAGCAACAGCGGCAAGCGCAGCGGCTAGTGCGATGAGCAAAACCCGACCGAGTGACGATTGCGCTGAATTGCTAACATTGTCAGTTACTTCTTCTGGAGCGGCGACCTGCCCTGCGGGGCGGAAACTCTCTCGGTTGACAGGAATGACGGGACTGGAAACAACCGACACATCTTCGTAAGAGAGGCCGCGGATACTGTTTACGACTAACGACCGTGTCTTGCTCTCGATCGTCGCCAGGTCCGCTTCGTCGCGATATCTGATAAGAACGGATGCACGTGATTGCTCGCGAACGAGTCCCCGGCCATTATCCTCTGGAAGCACGACATGAACACGCGCTTCCGCGACACCCTCGATTTCGGAAAGAGTTTGCGACAGCTGCTGCTCAAGAGCGTAGCCCATCCTGGCCTTTTGTTCGAAAGGCGTCACCACGAAACCTGTCCCCGGGAAGATTTGCGCAACGGAGGCGTGTTCGTTACGTGGCAGACCATGATCTGCCAGGACCGCCAGGATACGCGCAGAATCGGCTGATGAGCCTGTCAAGGAGTACCGCCCGTCTTCGCCCTTGAGAGTGCTCACCTGAAGTCCGGCACGATCAAGGATGAGTTGCGCATCCAACATGTCTTTTTGGCTTAAACCACCAATCACTTCCTTCGAGCAAGCCGTCAGCAGCATGAGCGAAAGAAAGAACGAACAGCGCAGAAATAAGCTGGAAATCGTCATTCTACTGTCCTTGCGTGAGACGCTTGAACGAAGCGAGTGCTGTCTGTACCAACGCACTCGCTAAACCGAGGCTTGCGGAATTGCGCTGTGCGGCCTCGAACTCGTCCATTGCTGCATCAACAAGATGACTTTCTGTTGAGCGCTCGCCATCCTCTTCGTTGATGCGCACGTCCACCAACAGCGGTCCGCCCTGGTGTCCATGAGTTCCCATGAGCTGCGGCGGCAATTGCGAAAAGAAAGGAGCAAACACGGATGCGCCTGGGCTGGAGCTCTCAGAGCCCACATAGGTTGAGGGTGCGGCTTGTTTGGCCTCGTAGGGTGAAATTCGACGGCGCGCAATACGATCCTGGGAACCGGCCGAGTATGCGAACTGGACAGGCCCTCCTGGAGCCGCTCCGCTAAAACGCGCCAACAATTCTGCTTTCAGCGCATCAAGTTTTGACTGAGCTCCACCATTGGCACCAGCCGCTACGTCTGTAAGCTTTGCAATGTCTTCTGCAGTTCTCATGGCTTGCTACTCCAAACAAAAAGCCAACCCTGGAAACATTATTCATCCTTGCTTTCGTCCAGAGCCTCCTTGAGCGGATCGAAAATTTTCTTCTGCATATCCAGATCGGACATCAGCCCTTGCGCGAGCATGGACTCAAACGCCTTACCCTCGGGACTGATTTTTCCAGTGCCACTACCGCTCCCACTTCCGCCCGCCGAACCAGTGGTCGTAGACGTCACGCCGGACGAACCGCCGCTTCCAGCACCCGAGACAGCCATCTGTGAACCTCCAGTGTTTCTCTGATATACGTAAAAGGTACTTCCAGATGAGACTTTGTCAAATTATTATTGTTAACATATAGTTAAGTTAACCATATGTAAAGTACATTCATTTTTTCGCATATTGCATATACTCAGTTTTTCACTCAGCCCTTGCGCTGAATGGATTAAGTGTGCCCAAAAACGCAGATTTGGTGCAATTTGAATGAATTACGTCATAAGCCGTAAGCGGCTCAACGCTAATATGGACCACGTTGCTTACATGATTGAACCTCTGCTCCTAGCGTGAGTCTGTGCAAAAGGCGTGTACCGTGTTGATGTTGACCCCAAATGAATTTCAACCAACAGTAAGATCTGTTTCAGGTAAAGACCCCGCAATCTTTGCGCATGTTCTGGAGCTGACGGGTTGCAAGGCAACCGTAAGCGCCAATAGTCCGTGCTTTTACTTCGAGCAGTACATCACCAAGGTAGGCTCCGTCATTGCGGGTTCTCTAAAACTAAAGGGGGAGTGTACGATTACGCTTCAGGACCCGACAGATCGCTTGGTCGTGTTCATCCCTGTCAGCGGCAGCGCCCGACTTCACATCGCAGGCCAGTGCATAGATGCGGGTGAGGATGTCATCGTTCTTGCCCAGGCCCGACAGATTGCCGGACTTCAACTCGGGCCGGATCGAACGCATATGGTGCTGGAGATACCTCAGACAGATCTGCGTCGAAAACTGAGCGAGCTATTGGGTTGCGCCATCCATGAAAGACTTCAGTTTCAACTGACCTTGAAGATCGAAAGCGAAGCTGGCCGGCTCCTTAACCTCTTGACCAAAGCACTGGTTGACGGCTTGACGTCTGAAAGCAATCTAAGCTCGACGCACAGAAGCCTCACGGATTCCATCCTCTGTTGCCTCGTCGAACTGGTCTGGCACAACTACACTCGCTCCGTGGAAAACACCAATAATCTTGCAACACCCAAATACATCGAGCGTGCCATCTCATTCATGCAGGCTAATTTGCCAAACGCATTGACCGTGGAATGCATCGCCACTGAAGTTAATGTCAGCCCGCGCACGCTACAGCAAGGTTTCAAGCAGTTTCGTGGGACGACACCTATGGCTTATCTCAAAGAACTAAGGCTGCAGGCCGCACATAGAGAGCTGGAATGGGCGCCACCAGGCGTTTCAGTCAGCGATATCGGACGTCGATGGGGTTTCGTGCATTTGGGAAGATTTGCTGCAGAGTACAGGGAAAGATTTGGCCGCGCGCCGTCCGGAACGCTCAAGGGCTTTTAAAGCGCTAACGAAAGAAGAGATTTTTCAAGGGCAGAAGGGCGGAACCAATCGCTGCGCTATCCCCGGCAACTTCACTTTGCAAGAGAGATGGCAAAGCGCGAGGGGCGATCATTCCCGGCGGTATAAGTTTCCTCGATATCTCCTGAAGGAGAAAGGCACTCAGAAATTGCGGTACGCGCCCGCCGAGAACAATGGCATCAGGATCAAAGATACCGAAGAGTGCCCTGAAGAGATGCAGGTAAGTATCGCTGACGTCGTTGATCCATTGGAGGACACCCGGCAAGCCCATGTCGAACCGGTCGAGCAGACCTTCTACATTCGCGACATCGACGCCGTTTCGCTGAACCGCGGCGTGGAGCCCACGAAGGGAGACACGATCCAGTTCCTCAACGCCGGAGAGTAGGTAGCGATAGTTTCCGGCATTTTCATGAGACCCCCGAAACAGGACTCCGTTCGATACAAGTGCACCGGAAACGTATTTGTCGAGGCAAATGAAAGCCAAGTTTCCGAGACGTTTGCCTACTCCAGACAGGCTCTCCCCAATGGTCGACGCGGCAGCAAGGCTCTCTGCGAAAACAGGCACACACCACGTATCGCCAAGTACTTGCGGAAAACGCACGAAATCGAACCCGCCTTCTGCCGGGTTACACTTGATGTCATTGGCCGCACCAATGCCGCAGAGTTGCCGGCGTCGAATGCCAAGTTCACCCAGCATACTCTCAATCATCTGGACAAACGCCCCCCAGGAGTGGGTATCGGTCAAGGCGGCAACGGCTATGCTTCTTTCGAATACTGGGATATCGCTGAAGTTTATCACACTGATGCGCATGGTATCGTCATCAATGGCTATGCCCAAAGAATACCGCACAGCGTTATTCAATTGCAGCAATGGACTGGGCTTGCCACGTCCGTTGGGTTTTCCGCGTTCGGTAACGACCAAGCCATCTGCAATCAGAACCTCGAGTATCCGGTGGACGGATTGCTGCGTCAGATCAGTCAGATCAGTAATATCCGCTCTGGTAATCGGTTGATGACACCGCAGTAAATCCAGCAGCATCCGCTGGTTACTCGTATATTTTGGGATGCCTGTCGCTCTGCTGATCAAACAACATCAGTCAGCTGAAATAAGGCCCTAGAATCACAGCAAATTAAGAAGATAAGAACATAAACGACAAAAAATATCGGCCATCCAGATGACAAAAGGCGCCGGATATTTTCGGCGCCCCTGCCCCGTCAGCCGCGAGCGGCCTTGCGAGCAATACGCTGACGGATAGAGTCAACATCTGCGCGTGGAGTCGCCGCAAACAAGGTTCTGGTGTATTGGTGGCTTGGGTTCGAAAACACCTCTTCTCGCGTACCGTATTCGACGGCCTCTCCGTAGTACATCACCATGACTTCGTCTGCGATATACTTCACGACAGACAAATCATGGCTGATGAAAACGTAAGTCAGGCCAAATTCGTCCTGCAGATCAGCCAGCAGATTGAGAACCTGTGCCTGTACCGAGAGATCCAACGCCGAAACAGGCTCGTCGAGAACAAGCAGTTTCGGATTGAGCATCAGCGCTCGAGCGATGGCGATACGCTGGCGTTGGCCGCCTGAGAACATATGCGGATAGCGATTGTAGTGCTCTGGTCCAAGCCCAACCTTGATGAGCATTTCCGTCGCGCGATCACGCCGTTCGGCTGCCGACATCTTCGTGTTGATAGCCAAGGGCTCGCCGAGTACATCGCCAATCTTCTGGCGTGGGTTCAAAGAGCCATAGGGGTTCTGAAAAACGATCTGCACCTTCCGGCGCATCTCAGCCGTCAGATGCCCAGGTCTCGTATCAACAAGCTTCCCATCGATCAAAAGCTCTCCCGCGGTCGGCTGATCGATGAAGGTCAGAATACGGGCGAGGGTCGATTTTCCACAACCACTTTCGCCGACGATGGCCAGTGTCTTGCCCTTCTCCAGCTTGAACGACACGCCTTTCACGGCATGCACGATCTTCTCTGGCTTGAAGAGACCTTGAGGAACGCGATAATCCTGCTTGATGTTGCGGATCTCAAGCATTGTTTCAGCCTGTTTCAGATCGGAAGGTCTCATGGAACATCTCCCGCAAGTTCAGCGGTGGAAACGAAATCGGAAACTGTGCTCAGGCGATTGCCGGTAGCGTTTTCCGGCAGGGCGGCCAGAAGCGCGCGGGTGTAGGCGTTCTTCGGAGCTTCGAACAGAGACAGGACATCGGCCTCCTCCATCTTCCGCCCTTTGTACTGCACGATGACCCGGTCCGCCGTTTCTGCGACGACGCCCATATCGTGGGTGATCATGATCAGGCCCATGCCATGCTCGGTTTGCAGGTTTAAGAGGAGGTCGAGGATTTGCTTCTGGATTGTCACGTCCAATGCCGTAGTAGGCTCATCTGCAATCAGGAGCTTGGGATTGCAGGCAATCGCCATGGCAATCATCACGCGTTGGCACTGACCACCAGACATCTGATGCGGGAAATGATTGAGCCTTTCCTCTGGGTTCGGCAGACCAACCAGCTTGAATAGCTCGATCGCACGCGCGCGCCGCTGCGCCTTGCCCATACCCATATGGATGCGCAACACTTCCTCGATCTGGAAGCCAACGGTAAAGCACGGGTTCAGGCTGGCGATGGGCTCTTGGAAGATCATTGCCATATCTTTACCGATCAGCTTCCGCCGTTCTGCATCGGGCAATTTGCTGATGTCCCGACCCTGGAACTCGATCTTGTCAGCCGTGATCTTGGCTGTCCAAGGCAGAAGGCCCATAACTGCGAGCATGGAAACGGACTTTCCTGAACCGCTTTCCCCGACGATGGCAAGAACTTCGCCTTCGTTGACTGAGAGCGACACACCATCAACAGCCTTGAACCAGCCACTTGCGGTCTCGAACTGAACGGTCAGGTTCTGAATATCAAGAAGCGCCATGATCAGGACCTCTTCATCTTGGGATCGAGCGCATCGCGCAGACCGTCACCCATGAGATTGATTGCAAGAACGGTGATCAGGATTGCAAGGCCCGGGAAGGTGACCACCCACCATGCACGCAGAATAAACTCGCGCGCTTCCGCCAGCATGGTGCCCCATTCCGGTGCCGGTGGCTGGGCTCCCATTCCCAGGAAACCGAGTGCAGCCGCATCCAGAATAGCGTTCGAGAATGATAGCGTTGCCTGCACGATCAGAGGTGCCGTGCAATTTGGCAGGATGGTCCTGAACATCAACCGGAAAGGCCCAGCTCCGGCAATCCGGGCTGCGGTCACGTAGTCCCGCGTCAATTCCGCCATGACCGCTGCACGTGTGAGACGCACAAAATGCGGCTGCAACGTCAACGCAATTGCAATCATTCCGTTGGTCAGACTTGGCCCGAGGATAGCGACCAGCACCAGTGCCAGCAACAGGGACGGAAATGCGAGGATGATATCCATCAGGCGCATGATGACCGTATCGACCCAGCCCCGGCAATAGCCTGCAATTAGGCCCACCACAATCCCTCCGGTCAACGACAATGTCGTGACGAACAGACCGATAAACAGGGAATACTGCGCGCCGTAGATCAGTCGCGAGAGGATATCTCTTCCCACCGCATCTGTGCCGAGCAGGTAGGTCGCACGCCCACCCTGAAGCCAGGCGGGAGGGACAAGGACAGCGTCACGGTACTGCTCGAAGGGCGAGTGCGGTGCAATCAGCGGTGCGAACACAGCCACGATGACCAATGCAATGAAAACAACGAGGCCGATGACCGCGCCGCGGTTTTCGGAAAAATAGAACCAGAATTCGCTGAGCATCTGGCGGCGCAAAGCCGCGCTGGTCACTGTTTCTGTCTTGGTCGCTTCTGCCATGGGATTTTCTCCTTCTTAGTGGCGGATACGCGGGTTGACGAGCCCGTAGAGCAAATCAACGATGAGGTTGACGATCATGATGATACCGGCGATCAAAAGCAGTCCGCCCTGGATAACCGGATAATCGCGACGGAAAACGCTATCCACCATCCACTTGCCGATACCCGGCCAGGAGAAGATCGTCTCCGTGAGAATGGCACCGGCCAGCATCACGCCAATCTGCAGACCTATTGTTGTTATGACCGGGATCATGGCATTGCGCAGCGCATGCAGGCCAACGACGCGGAACGGGGAAAGGCCCTTGGCGCGCGCAGTGCGAATATAATCCTCAGAGAGCACTTCCAGCATTGCAGAGCGCGTCTGGCGCGCAATGACAGCGAGAGGAATGGTCGCCAGCACGATAGACGGCAAGATGAGATGGCTGACCGCAGATGAAAAGGCACCTTTCTGACCGGACAGCAGGGAGTCGATCAGCATGAAGCCTGTCACCGGCTTGAAATAGAACATCAGCGATATGCGGCCGGAAACCGGTGTCCACTGAAGAATGCCGGAAAACAAAATGATGAGCAGCAGGCCCCACCAGAAGATCGGCATCGAATAGCCGACAAGGGCGATGCCCATCATGGATTGGTCGACAGCAGAGCCGCGCTTGATTGCCGCGATGACGCCAGCTGGAATGCCCAGGGCGACGGCAATGATGATCGCACAGAATGATAGCTCCACGGTTGCCGGAAAGAGCGCGAGGAACTGCTTCAGAATAGGCGTTTTCGAAACGATCGAGGTGCCGAAGTCGCCCGTGACCACACCGCCGAGATAATCAAGGTATTGGATGACCATAGGCCGATCCAGACCGAGTTGCGCACTGATCTGCGCATGGCGCTCGGGCGACATGACGCGTTCGCCCGACAGCAGGGCAACCGGATCACCCGGCAGCAGACGAATGAACGCAAAGGCAATGATTGATACCCCGATAAATGTCGGGATCAAGACGGCAAGCCGTCTCAAAAGAAAGCCAAACATGGATGAAACCTGCTTATTTTTCTTGGGTCTGGCGGTTCCACGGAGTCGGCCGTCGGAAGTGCCAGCCTTCATCTGACGATAATCTGATCGTCCAGGCTGAGGAAAGGCCGCGGAATGCCCTCATCCCGCGGCCCAGTTTAGGATTACACCGAAAACTTACTCGGTAATGTCGACATTTTCAAATGTGAAATCGCCAAGCGGGCTCTGAACGAAGCCGGTAACATTCTTACGCATTGGCACGATGGACAAAGAGTGGTCGAGCGTCGCCCAAGGCGCTTCGCGCTTGAACACGACCTGCGCCTCTTCATAGAGCTTCGTGCGCTCTGCCTGGTCGGAGGTGACCTTTGCCTTCTTCACGAGGGCGTCGAACTCCTTGTTGCACCACTGAGCGCGGTTATTGCCGCCCACTGCATCGCATCCCAGAAGCGTATCGAGGAAGTTGTCCGGATCGCCATTATCACCGGTCCAGCCCAGCATGGCCGCGCCGTCACGATCCTTGGCCTTCGAACGCTGCAGGTATTCAGCCCATTCGTAAGACACGATCTCGACCTTCACGCCGATCTTTGCAAAATCGTCCTGGATGATTTCGGCAGCGCGACGAGCGTTGAGCATGTACGGGCGCGAAACCGGCATTGCCCAGACCTTCATCGAAAGGTTCTTGACGCCTGCATCCGCCAGCATCTTCTTGGCTGCTTCCAGATCGTAGCTGTCGTCCTGAACCTTGTCGTTGTACGACCACATTGTCGGTGGAATCGGGTTCTTGGCAGGCGTTGCCATACCCTGGAATACGGCGTCCACGATTGCCTTCTTATTGATCGCCTTGTTCAGCGCCTTGCGAACTTCAGGCTTGTCGAAAGGCGCCTGTGTCGTGTTGTAGGCGAGGTAGGCAATATTGAGGCCTTCCTGCTCCATGACCTTCAGGTTGCTGTCGGACTTCATCGACGTCACGTCGGCAGCGTTCGGGTAAGGCATCAGGTGGCATTCGCCAGCCTTAAGCTTCTGGTAACGAACGGCAGCGTCTGTAGTGATCGCGAAGACCAGATCGTCGATCTTCGGCGCGCCACCCCAGTAATCGGCGTTCTTCTGGTAGCGGATGACGGCATCCTGCTGATAACCGATGAAGGTGAACGGACCAGTGCCTACCGGCATCTGGTTCAGTTGCTCCTTCTTGCCAGCCTTGTCCAGGCTGTCGGCATATTCCTTGGACATTATCGAAGCAAACGGCATCGCAAGATTGGCAAGGAACGGTGCTTCCGGACGGTTGAGCACCATTTTCACCGTCAGGTCATCGACCTTCTCAACTGACTTGATCAGTTCCGGGAAACCCATGCCAGCGGCATACTCCCAGGAAGCGCCAGCGATATACTGGTTCCACGGGTTGCTCTTGTTGATCTGACGGTCGATCGAAAAGACGACATCGTCTGCGTTCAGCGTACGGGTCGGCTTGAAGAACTCGGTGGTCTGAAACTTTACGCCCGAACGAAGCTTGAACGTATATTCCTTGCCGTCTTCGGAAACCTTCCAGCTCTCAGCGAGCGCGGCAACCGGCTTCGTTGTGCCAGGTTCGAACTCAAGCAGGCGGCTGTATACCGGATGGGCTGAGGCATCGAAGGTGGTGCCAGCTGTGTAAAGGCCCGGGTCGAACCCTTCCGGAGAACCCTCGGAGCAGAAAACAAAGGTCTTCGCACTCGCAGTGGTTGAAAGAAAGGATGCTGCGAGAAGGGCAGCGGCGAAACCAAATTTATATTTCATGTTCATCTCCCGTCGGCAAAGGCGAGCAATCAGCCTGTTGCCGTAGTTTCAAGATCTTTGAAGCGCGAGTCTCGTTCAACTTCTTGTTTTTGTTGCCTTTTCGTCAAGCGACGCATAATGGATGGCTTGAGGACGGATCGTGTCCCCTGATCCAACATGCCGTGCCCGCTTGTTGCGGCGTCCAACTCTCATATCTATTAGGCGAACCTTGTAAAGAGCCTGAACTCTTAAGTCTGCCATCTATCCGATGAATTTATGAGCACCTTTCCAGATTGGAAAGATATACGTCCTTATGAGAAATAATATTGCGCATTTGTGGCGTTGCAGCAAAATTGTCACACAACCGATCAAGGATGCGAAATCCTGTTTCACACCTCTTCCGTGAACGTCAAAAGCCGGCAAAGGCCGGCTTCGTAGTTTCAGAATCAACCCGAACAGGTTCTAAATCTAAAGACTGATAGCTCTTGCGGAGCCACGATAGGCTCACCAAGCACCATTTCGCAGCGCGGGGGTATCGACCATGGGCTATCGCCATAGTTGAACGCGAAACTCAGCTCGCCACGGGTTCGAATGCGGATATGATCGGGCACGTCAACAATGGGCAAACCGGCTTTCGTGGCGACAGACCTCATAGTTGCGGCCAGAAGTTTTTCGTCTGGCCAGCAGGCAAGGTAATAGACATTGTCTTTCTTCGTCAGTGCCGGATCGCCCCCAGCGAATGTGGAAAGAACCTCAGCGTCAGTCTGCAGATATTCTCGCCAACGAAGACCATTACCTGCCACAGTCCCTGAAACCGGATCCGAGAGGCCGGGCCGAAGTGTCGAGACCTGAATCACCCGATTGCCGGTCATCTCGGAAAGCGAGCCGGGCGGCAGATTGTGCGGGATCCGGAAATTGCGATCGCGCGAGCCGGTCCGGGCACCGATCAGGATTGTTCCGCTTGCGGCCTTGAGCGCAGCATGGGCAGCCTCATCGACCTCCGTCATGCAGGGCACGAGCACAAGATCATATCCCTCGAGCGAAGCACCGGGACGAACGAAGTCGATGTCGAGCCCGAGACGGCGGGCGGCTTCGTACCAGCGGAAACAGATTTCCTCGTAGCGGAAGTCTTTGCCCTGCGGCTGGATGACCGTTGTCCAGTAACTTTGATAATCAAAGACCAGTGCAACGCGTGCCTTACGGGTATCGGGCAGCGTTCCGAGGCTGGCAAGTTCTTGCGCTACGCGCTGAGCTTCAAGTCCACCGGGAGACAACTCGTCCAGACCGGCGAGATTGAGGCCAGCATGCATCTGCTCCTGTGCAAACGTCGCCTGGCGCCAGCGGAAATAGCTGACGACCTCGGCACCATGGGCAATGGCTTCCCAGGTCCACAGTCGCACCATGCCCGGCTTGGGAACAGGGTTCCATGGAGCCCAGTTTACTGGCCCCGGTTGCTGCTCCATCACCCAGAACCGGCCGTTTCCGACCGCCCGGTAAAGATCGTGATGGAATGGCGCGATATCGGGATGGGATGTTTCCGCCCAGCGATTTCGTTCTGCTTCCGAAAAAGGGAATTTCTCGACGAAGCCGATTGGGTAGCTGTCCCAGGAAGCGAGATCCAGATTATCGCCGACCTTGAAGTGGTCGAAATCCAGGATAAAGCCCATGAAGTTATGCGTGATCCAGCGACCGGGCGAATGCTTGCGAATGATGTTGCACTGCATCTTGTCATAGGCCGCAACCTGATCGGAATGAAAGCGCCAGAAATCCAGCCGCGTCGCGGGGTTTGGTTCGGTCACCGTAAGGTTCGGAAGCGCTACGTCATCGAAGCTCGTCAGCTCCATTGACCAGAATACGGAACCCCAGGCTTCGTTCAGCTGATCCGGCGATTGATAGCGCATGCGCAGCCAACGCTTGAACGCCTTCAGATCCTCCGGCCCCCAGGAAATGATTGTATCGTGGCAGCCATATTCATTGTCTGTTTGCCAACCAACGAGACCCTGGTGATTGCCGTACCGTTCGGCGACAATCTCGACAATGCGCTTGCTCTCCTTCCACCAGGTTTCGGAGGAAAAGGTATAATGCCGACGTGAACCAAAGCCGCGTGGCTTTCCGCCCTTGTCGTAGGGAATGATATCAGGGCATTCATCCACCAACCATTTCGGCGGCGTCGCAGTCGGTGTGCCGAGCACAATCTTCAGTCCGGCACGCGCCAGAATATCCATGGCACGATCAAGCCATTCGAACGCGAACTGGCCGCGCGCAGGCTCCAGCCGAGACCAGGCAAATTCGCCGATGCGAACAAAACGAATGCCCAGCTCGACCATGCGCCGGGCGTCGGTTTCCCAACGTGCTTCATCCCAATGTTCAGGGTAATAACAAACGCCCAGCATTATCGTGTGAGATCTCCGTTGATGACCGCATTTCCCTCCTCGTCGAAGAGATGGCAGGCCTTTGTATTGATGCCGAGTTGCAGCGTATCGCCTGGCTTGGCCGAAGCGAGACCATCCGCCTTCACCGCAATTTCGGTGCCGTCAGCAAGGGCCACAAAGAACAGGGTTTCGGAACCGAGATATTCGGCAAGTTTCACAGTACCCGCAATCATCGCATCCCCCTGCCCGCCAGCATTGATGTGCTCGGGGCGCAGGCCAAGCGTCATTTGACCGGGACGAATGGCTGCGGTACCAACTTTGATTGTCACGGTCCCGCCCGGCAGCAGAACGCTTGCCTGACCGTTCTCGACAGTCTCGATCGTAACTTTCAGAAAGTTCATCTTCGGAGAACCGATGAAACCAGCCACAAAGAGATTGTTCGGGCGATGGTAGAGCTCCAGCGGCGAACCAACCTGCTCGATCCGGCCTGCTGAAAGAACCACGATCTTGTCAGCCATGGTCATGGCCTCGACTTGGTCGTGGGTGACGTAGATCATCGTGGCCTTGAGATCCTGATGCAGCTTCGATAGCTCTGAGCGCATCTGTACACGCAAAGCCGCATCAAGGTTCGAAAGCGGCTCGTCGAACAGGAAGACTTCCGGATTGCGAACAATAGCGCGCCCGATGGCGACACGCTGACGCTGGCCGCCGGAGAGCTGGCCCGGCTTTCTCTGGAGCAATGGCTCGAGTTGAAGCATCTTCGCGGCAACGGCGGTGCGCTCAGCAATCAGAGGCTTCGAATGGCCGGTCATCTTGAGGCCAAAGCCAATGTTTTCCGCTACCGTCATATGAGGGTAGAGCGCATAGGACTGGAAGACCATGGCAACACCACGCTCGGAAGGTCCCACACTGGTCATATCCTTGCCACCAATGGAAAGCGCGCCTGAGGTAATTTCCTCAAGGCCAGCAATCATTCGCAGCAGGGTGGATTTGCCACAACCGGATGGACCGACGAACACGCAGAACTCGCCGTCCTTCACATCGAGGTCGACACCCTTGATGACGCTGAGCGCGCCAAACTGCTTTTTCACGCCGCGAAGGTTTACGTCAGCCATGGGTATTGCCTCCCTCTTGTCGTTCTAGTTCAAGCATCAATGCACTTTCGGGTCGCAACATCGGTAGCGGCAATCCGCTCAGGACCGCGTTTCGGATATCGAATGAGATCTCACCTGCCAGCAACCGCCGTTGCCCATCCGACATCCGGATGAAATCGGGTTCGGCCGGAAGATGCATTCTGATCCTCCACTGCCCCCCAAAGCCTACAAGCTTTGCTGGCAACCTTAGCGGGGCCGGCTGTTCGCCCACCATCTGTGGCCCTTGCGCAATGAACAACACGATCTTGCCCGCATTTGCGGCGCCCCACACGTAACGGCCATCTTTTGGTTCAAGCTGAAAATTTGCACCGGGTGCATGTAGGAGTTCGCGAAGCCGTTTGTATTCTGTGATGTAGGTGCTCAACTCGAACTTCTCTTCCGCAGAGAGTTCAAGCGGGTTGAGCTCGACACCCAGATGATAGGCCATGGCCACCAAGGCCCTGAATGACAGGCTGTGACGACGCCCCGTCTGGTGGTTGGGTGACGCCGAGATATGGCTTCCGAGAATTTCAGGAGGAATGAACAGAGACGCACCGCGTTGGATTTCCAATCTCTCCAACGCATCAGTGCAATCGGAGGTCCAAAGGCGGTGCGTCCGCGCGAGAGCACCGTAATCGATGCGCCCGCCCCCCGACGCGCAGCTTTCGATTTCGACCTCTGGATGCGCCTGACGGATCCGGTCCATCAAGGCATAAACTGCATGGGTCTGGGCAGAGATTGTTGCCCTGCCATCACGCCCCCCGGCATGGGTCAGGTCACGGTTCATGTCCCATTTGATGTAGGAAACGGCATGGTTTGAAAGGACCGCATCAATCTTCTCGAAGAGATAATCCGTGACCTCAGCACGCGTCAGATCGAGGACGAGCTGATTGCGCGACAGCAGATGCGGCCTGCCTTCCACCTGCAGCACCCAATCCGGATGTGCCTCGAACAGGCGAGAGACCGGATTGACCATCTCCGGTTCGAACCATATGCCAAATTGCATCCCGAGACCGGTAACATGATCGACCAAGGGCTTGAGACCCTCGGGATATTTGCGCGGATCGATATCCCAGTCGCCAAGGCTCGTGGTGTCGTCATCGCGCTTGCCAAACCAGCCATCGTCCAGAACAAAGCGCTCGATCCCGATCTGCGCGGCGGCGCTGGCCTGATCCTTCAGCGATTGCAGGCGATGATCAAAATAGTTGCCCTCCCAGGTGTTCAGGGTCACTGGGCGAGCTTGCATCTTTCCTTCCGGCCAGTTGAGCAGTTCCCACCGCACGAAGGCATGGAAAGCCTCCGGATCAGGACCTGCATAGGCCCACGGACTTTGATAGCTCTCGCCCTGTTTCAGGGTCACCTCTCCGGCTTCGAACAATTCACCGAGGTGAACCAGCCGCTGGCCATCATCCGTTCTATCGATCATGATCTGATGGCCGCCACTCCATCCGAGCGCCACGCCAAAACGCTGGCCTTTGCCTTCCAGATAAAGCATCGGAAAGCGATCATGCGATGTACGCCCGCGGCGACTTTCCTGCGACCAGATACCGGTGCCCAGAGTCTCGCGACGGATCTGAAACTCTCGTCCCCACATTCCGGTAAACGTAGTGATCTCGACATCGGGCCAAGCGACAGGAAATGTGCCGGCCATGCACCGATCCAGTTGGTAGGCGTCATTTCCCATATTTGTCAGCGTGGTATTCATGGCAATGATGCCAGAGGGATAGGCCGACAAGGTGATGGCGAGTGCGAGCTTCGCAACGTCATCGCGCCCGGTCAATTTCGTCGTCTGGCCGGTCTCTTCGACCACCCAGTCGCCAAACTGGGCAATGAAATCGCGGCCTTGTCTGTGGCCGGAGATTGCGGGCCAGCCGAAATAGCCCATTCCGCCCGTTGGCAACAGAACGTTTGCGGGAACCGCGACATCCATGCCGTTGATCCGGCTGGAGCGATCGATTTCAAACAGAGCATCAGGCTGCAGCCGACCAGCCCCGAAGTTCAGAATTTCCGGCATGCCGAGAGTGGGCAAGCGCAAGCACAGACCGAACTCGGACGAGCCGATGTTTACAATGGTGGTCATCCCTTGGTCGCTCCGAGCGTCAGGCCTGCAATGAAGTGTTTTTGCATGAGGAAGAACATCGCGACCGGCGGAAGGGCAGCGATGATGGATCCGGCAGAGACTAGATGCCAGGCGGCAACCCACTGACCGTTCAGCGAGTAAAGTCCTGCCGTAACAGGCATCGCGTGCTGGCCTTGCACCAGGACCGTCGCCCAGAAATAGTCGTTCCACACGAAGGTGAACACCAGAACGGACAGAGCGGCGATGGCCGGACGCATCAATGGCAGGACGATGTAACGAAAGATCCGCCACTCCGACACACCTTCGACACGGGCGGATTCAATCAGCGCGAATGGCAGCCCTTTGATGAAGTTTCGCATGAAGAGCGTGCAGAACCCGGTCTGAAAGGCAACATGGAAGAGCACGAGACCGAGCGTTGTATCGTACAGCCCAGCCTTCAGGGTCATGTCTCGAACCGGCACCATAAGGATCTGGAATGGAATGAAATTGCCCGCCACGAACATGAAGAACAGCAGCAGGTTGGCGCGGAACTTGTAGACCGCAAGTGCAAAACCCGTAAGGCATGATAGAGCGACGGCGCCGATAACGGTCGGGATCGTAACCTTGAAGGAATTCAGGATGTAAAGCCCAATGGGCGAGTCCCTGAACACTGCAGTGTAGTTTTCGATACCCCCAAACCCGGACGGAATGCCGAAATAGTTGCCGGCGGCGAGATCGCTCGCAGGGCGCACCGAGGTGATTGCGACGCCGATCAGAGGCAACAACCAGAGAACGAGCGCCAGCGGAAGCACGACCTTGTAGGCGGTCTGTGCGAAAGGAGACGCTTTCTGAATGGGAGTAGGAAACATCAGCTATTCCTTTCCTGCATCAGCATGCGCACGATGAAGAGCGTGATGAAGATCATCATGATCAGGAAGAGAACGACGGCGATCGCAGCCCCATAGCCCATTCGGAAACCGTATTCCGACAGCGCCTGCTCATACATGAAATAGGAGAGAACCTGGCTTGAGCCGTAGGGGCCACCGGATGTCATGATGGATACCAGGTCGAAGCAGCGCAGCGAGCCTATGACAGTCACGACCATGGCAATGAAGGTTGCCGGCGCGAGTTGGGGCAAGACCACATACCAAAGCAGCTTGATGCCCTTGGCGCCATCCATGCGCGCCGCTTCCACCTGTTCGGGATTGATGTTGTTGAGACCCGTCAAATACAAGATCATACAATAGGCCGTCTGCGGCCAGAGGCCCGCGACGATGATTCCGTAAGTCACGAAGCGCTCGTCCGCCAGAATGGCGATCTGCTGTCCGGTCAGATTTTCGATCAGCTTCGAGAACAGCCCGAAATCCGGCGCGTAGAACCAGGTGAAGATCAGACCAACGACAACCTGGCTGATCACGAAGGGAAAGAAAAACAGTGACTTGTAAAGCCGGATACCGGTAACGGTCTGGTTCAGGAACAGAGCGACGGCGAGACCGGCCGGAATGGAGAGCAGATAGAGCACCAGCCACAGAACGTTGTTCTTGAGCGATGTGTAGAAGGAATCGTCGCCCATCAACTCGACATAGTTGCCAAGGCCAATCCAGACCTTATCGCCGAGACCATCCCAGTCATGAAAACTGATCCAGATCGACTCGATGATCGGAAAGAGCACATAGATAACGAACATCGCCATGCCAGGTGCCAGAAACAGCCAAGGGGCAAGCCTTTGCTGGTTCTTTTTCCAGTAGCCGGTTGACGACGAAACAGCCTCGCTCATGGTCGCGCCTCTGTTGATGACATTGCGAAAGATCGGGCAGCCGCGTCCAATGCAAGGTCGCGACTGCCCAAGTCCGGGAGGAGGACTTTACTTGTGTACGCGCTGACGGATCTTCTCAAGGCGCTCCAGGATGGCGTCAGCCTTATCCGGCTTGACCATGAACTCCTGGAAACCTTCCATGCCGGCCTTTGCCATTTCGGCGTTCGCATCACGGTCATAGAACTGCGCAAGTGCATAGGCACCCGACAGCATTTCGAAGCCTTGCTTCAGGAAGACATCCTGCGGTTTCTCGGCCTTACTGTTGACCGGAAGCTGGCCGAGCGTCGCGTTCATCTTGCTCTGTGCAGCGGGTGATGCGACATAGGCGAGGAATTTCTTCGCATCTTCCTTGTTCTTGGCCTTGGCCGGAATGTGGAAGGTATCTGTCGGAGCCTCTTCGGCGACAGGCAGGTTCGGCGTGATCTGCGGGAACTGCAGGAAGCCGATCTGCTCCTCCTTAAGGCCGCCGCTCTTCATCGTCGCGACAGCGAAGTTACCCATCAAGTACATGGCGGCCTTGCCTTGAACCATCTGCGGTACGGCGTCCTGCCAGTCGATGGCGGCATGGTTTGCAACGAAGTAGCCAGGCTTCACCAGTTCTGCCCACTTGGCAAACACGGCCTTCACGCGCGGGTCCGTATACGGAACCTTGCCGGAAGTGAGGTCCATGTGGAACTCATAGCCATTCACACGCAGGTTCAAATAGTCGAACCAGCCACCGGTTGGCCACAACGCTTTTGTGCCGATTGTGAAAGGCGTGATGCCCGCGGCCTTCAGCTTTTCGCAAGCGGCCAGAAGCTCGGCCCAGGTCTTGGGCGGCGTGATGCCCTGCTTCTCGAAAATGTCCTTACGATAGTAGATGCCCCACTGATAGTAGGTGTAGGGAACGCCCCACTTCTTGCCATCGATCGTCATCGAAGATGCTGCGGACTTGAGCTGGTCATTCAGTCCATTTGCGGTCCAGACGTCCGAAACATCGGCAAACAGTCCCGCCTTCACGAAGGGCTCCATGCGGTTGCCAGCATACCATGCTGCCACATCCGGCGCATCGGCAGTTAGAAAGTTGCGGATTGCCGCCTTATAGCCTTCGTGGTCGAAGTTGTTCCACTTCACCTTGATGTCCGGATGTGCCTTCTGGAAATCGGCAATCAGTTCCTCCATCGCCTTCTTCGGCGCAGGGTCGGAATGGTCAGAATTGATTACGATTTCACCCGCGAATGCCGTGGATGACAACAAGGCAGCAGACAAGGCAAGGGCCTTCAGGCCGTTGAAAAAGGTCATGTTTTCCTCCCGATGACCGTCATTCAGTCGCTATCGCCCGACACCCTGCCGCCAATTTGAATGCACGCGGTTCCGGATCTCAGGCATGACAATATCATTTGCTTTAAAACCGTAATGATCTACCGTCATTCTATCGATCTTTTCCGGAATCCTAAGATGGAACGTTTGGCGAAAATCAACAACGATGAATCCGTTCCGGTCCATCCTGATCATGACCCACGACATCCGCTCGTCATATTTGGAGATCATCGGTTCTGTGCGGGAGAATGCCTCGATGTGCAGCGCATGGCCGGGCCGCACATGCACAGCCAGATCGAACTCAATTTCGTCCTTCGTGGACGCATGAGTTACTGGTTCGACGGGCGCGAGCTGACGATCGATGAAAACCGCCTTTGCCTCTTCTGGGGAATGATACCGCATCAAGTCACGGACCGGGAGGAAGGCACGCAGTTCGTCTGCCTCTATGTGCCGATGTCGGTGCTTCTAGGCTTTCCCAACCTCAGCCGGTTCCGCAATGCCGTCTTTCGCGGTGCAGTGATCGAGGCGATGGAGATGCGTCCCTGGGAAAGCGAGGTCTTCAAGCGCTGGCGGGATGAGTTGCTATCCGGTGATGCCGAACTGATGGAGATCGTTCGCTCGGAACTGACGGCGCGGGTCATGCGCATCGAGCGCGAAGGATGGCGTGATCTGCGGGAGCAAGGTGACGCGATCGCAAGCTTGGGTAAAAGAGATGCGGATTGGGTGATCCATGTCGAGAAAATGCTGAGATTCATTGGAGAAGGCGCTTTGAGCGAAATCTCCGCCGAAGATGTGGGGCGGGCTGCAGGCCTGCATCCCAATTATGCCATGACACTGTTCCGCAAGGCAGTCGGCATGACCATCAATCAGGCCATCATTCGGCACAGGCTGGATACGGCACAATCGCTCTTGATCGCAACCGATCTGCCGATCACAGAGGTTGCCTACGAATCCGGCTTTGGTTCGCTCTCCACGTTTTACGAAGCATTCCAGCGTCGGTTCAAGGAAAAGCCCGTTCTGTATCGCAAACGTCTTCGCCCTTCCGGCTGATCGGAACAACGAAGGAGCGGCGGCCGGTTTCCCGGCCACCGCCTTGCCCATCAGCCTGCGTGGCTCAGTTGGAGGCGGGAAACGCCGGCGGCGACATTCAAACCTATACCAACCTGAGCGCTGACTGGCTGCAGGGCAAAATTCTTGGAGCTTCCACCAATCAGTGCGTTGGCACCGACGCCGATCCCGGCGGCTGCAGAGGCGGATGCGCCGACATAGCTGCCAGCCAGCGAGCGAGAAGAATGATCTTTTTCATGGTGTTCACTTTCTTCAGAAGCTGATTTAGCTATGGTCCGGAATGACCGCGTCATTGACGGCGACATAGCGAGGCAGATGGATCCGTGGCTGCACGGCGAGGTCGGCCAGAACGCTGCGTCCTGTGAAGACTTCAGCGATGGCAATGGCGGTCTCCAGCGTATCGGTGGAGTCTACCTCGCCTGTAAGCACGATGCGGCCGTCCTCAAAGGCACAGGTAATGCTGCTTTTTTCGAGGCCCTGCGCATAGGCAAGGATCGACTGCAAGGCAGCACAAACACTGTGATCCTGGGGGTGTCCGCGCATCTGGGAACGTGCGTGTGCGACAATCATCATACCTGCCTCGCTCACGGGTTGATCCGAAAACTACTTGAGGACGGACTTCACGGAGTCCTTGGCCTTGCCGACAGCGCTCTGCGCTTCGCCGGCAACCTTATCGGCCTTGCCCTCGATCTCGAGGTCACAATTGCCCGTTACCTTGCCGACGGCTTCCTTGATGGTACCCTTCGCCTGACGGGCAGCACCTTCGATCCGGTTCTTATCCATGATCCTACTCCTTGTTTCAGTTGGGTCGGCAGCGCTTCATTGCGCTACACGACTGGAGATAGGACCGAATACGGTGCTGATGCAGAGAGAGAACTACTAATCCTGCTAGTAGGATTTTACCTTTTTTTGCCGTTGGATTTTTTTCTGGCGGATGCAGAACCCTTTCCGCTGAACCCGCGCTCCCGTGCCCATATGACGGCTGCGGCGCGGCGATTGACGCCGATCTTGTTGTAGAGAGACGCCACGTGATTGCGGATGGTGTGGCGCGACAGACAAAGGGCATCACCCATCTCGGCATCACTCAAACCATCGCAGATCAACCCGAGAATCTCGCACTCACGCTCACTCAGATCTCTCAGTTCAGCCGATGGACTTTTCCCGGTGGACGCCTGTCGCAACGTCGCGAGACGATCCACGACAGTGCGGCTGAACCAGGAGGTATCGGCCATGACGCTCTCGATGGCCTCTATGAGTTCCAGTTCAGATCGTCTGCGTTCCGTCACGTCCTGCACCGACCACAGCACGCACGCATGGTCATTGATCTCCACCCGTTCTGCAGAGACCAGACATTCAGCCGTATCGCCATTTGCCAACATCATGCGCATGGCGACATCCCTCACAGGCACATTGTCACGTAAATTCTGCTCGATTTCCTTACGGGCCTTCGTATCTTCCCAAAGCTTCAAATCGGCTGCCGTCTTTCCAATGACAGATTCGATCTTCCTGCCACTCAGGGACAGGAAAGCCTCGTTGACTTCCATGAAGACGAAGTTATCCAACCGCGTAATTGCAGCAGGTGCTGGCGAAAGGCGAAAGGACTTGGAGAACCTCTCTTCGCTCTGCCGAAGAGCGTTCTGCGCTTTACGACGGCCATCGAGGTCGGCAAATGTAAACAGCATGCATGGCACCTCACCCACGGGAATGGGCTCGCCAGCGACAATGACCAATCGATCTCCACCATCCGGAAGCGGTATCAGGGCCTCGCGCTGACGTATAACCCACCCTTCCGCCAGCTTGATCATGGCGTCATCACCCGTTTCACAATTCGAGAACAGTCCGATTTCCTCCACCATCTTGCCCAGCACATCGTCCTGGGTCAGTCCGGTCATTTCCATGAAACCCTGGTTGACCCGTATGAAGCGCTGGTCGTCGAGTCTGCATATGAGTCCTGGCGCAGGATTCGCGTTGAAGGATTTCTCGAAACGCTTCTCGGCCTCATAGCGCGGAGTTTCGTCGCGAATGATCAGCACCAGAACATCAGGCTTGGCACCAGCGTCTTCGAGGATCAGCGTACGCACGACATGAACCCAGCACGCGTCAGGATCGCTTGTCGGAGAGACTTCGATGGTGACCCCGTCCAATGCTTCCTCGCCCAGCAGCCGTTCAAGCGGGTACTGCCCCTCGTCGAGCGTATGGTTGTTTCGATACCGAAGGGTGAAGCGGCGGCGGTAATCCGCAACGGTCTCGCCAAGCCCGGCAAGATCCTCGACGCGATGGCTCATTAACGCGGCTTCGTTCGCCCAACTTATTCTGCCATCCGGCTCAACGAGAATCAGGCCGTCCGTAAGGCCTGCAATAAGTTGCTGCAGGACGGCGCGGTTTATGCGTGGTACTTCAGCGGCTTCGTTCATGGACATTCGGTTCCAACTTGAATGGACCTTAAAGTGTGAACGATCTTGTGCAGGACAAGTGGCCACACTCCAATGTCGAACTCAGTGGAAAAAACGGCTGGCGACTGAAGAAATAAACAAAGAGTTTACGAGGATCATTTTTTTGCCACGCGCGTTGATGAGGAAATTCACGAGCGTCAGCATTGCTGAGTCGAGAACTGCCGCACCGAATGCATAGAGTAATACCCAAGGAGTAAACCCATGAAGAAAATCCTCGCAGTTGCCATCTCTGCACTGCCCGTCATCGCCAGCGCTGGCACAGCAATTTCAGCTGATACCATCTCACGCTTCGACCGCGCTCCGGTCGCTCAGGAACAGGACCAGCGGGGCGGCGTGCGCATCGGCTATCTCGATTGCACGATCGGCGGCGGCGTTGGCTATGTACTGGGTTCTGCGAAGGAAGCTGACTGCGTCTTCACGTCCGCAATGGGTGGCGAACCACTCGACCGTTATACGGGGGTCGTACGAAAGATGGGGGTAGACCTTGGCTTTACGACGAAACAGCGCATGGTCTGGGCCGTTTTCGCCCCGACTGCAGGTTACCACCGCGGTTCGCTCGGCGGCCTATACCAGGGTGCAACGGCTGAGGTAACGGTTGTCGCAGGCGTCGGTGCGAACGTTCTCGTTGGTGGCACGTCCGGATCTATCCACCTTCAGACGGTCAGTGTCCAGGGGCAGCTTGGCCTCAACCTCGCCGCAACCGGAACCTCCGTGACGCTTACTCCTGCGAGCTAAAGTCAGCGGTATTACTGAACATGAAAGCGTCTGCCCCGGCAGGCGCTTTTTTCTTGGCCTTGTCATTATTCAGATTTGCTTGAAAAGACTTGATCTATCGTCGCTGGTTCGATTTGGATCCATCGGCACATGATCAACCCACCGTTTCTATGCCGAACCGGAGTTCCAGATGACCGCTCTCATCGAAAATGCCAAGCGATTGGCTGACCGCCTCCTATCGTCCTACTCGGGTCCTCGGCTTCTGGCAGGCATGGCCGGAGCGCCCGGATCCGGCAAATCGTCACTGGCGGATGCAGTGGTGGAAGAGATCAACCACAAGCAGCCAGGCCTTGCCGCGGTCTTCCCGATGGACGGATTTCACTACGACGACGCGGTGCTTCGAGATATGGGCCGCCTTGCCAACAAAGGTGCCATCGATACGTTTGATGCCCACGGTCTGAGGCATATGCTGCAAAGGCTGAAGGCAAATGAAGATGATGCAGTCGCCGTTCCGGTTTTCGATCGATCCATCGAAATTGCCAGGGCTGGGGGTCGCCTCATACGGCGTGAGACGGGCATCATCGTTTGTGAGGGTAATTATCTGCTGATGCGCAATGAGCCCTGGGACCGGCTACATCCGATTTTTGACCTCACTGTTCTGGTTGAAGTTCCAGTCGAGGAGTTGCGCCGACGTTTGCGAGAGCGCTGGTTCTTCTATGGGCTCGATGAAGAGGGCATTCGCCGAAAGCTGGACGACAATGACATTCCAAACGGGATGGCCATCATGGACGGCAGCATCGAACCTGATGTCCGGGTTCCGAATTAAAGCAGCGATGCGCCTCAAGGACATGATTGCATGACTTCGCTTACTATGACCTGGCTTATCGCGGGCATGACTGCCTTCGGCGTCGTCTTCCGTCCCTTTCGATGGCCAGAAGCGGTTTGGGCTGTTGCAGGGGCCGCGATGCTCCTCCTCTTCAACATCATCGGCTGGAGCAGTGCCGTCAGCGGGGTCCTGAAAGGGTTCGACGTATACCTCTTTCTCATCGGGATGATGTTGTTATCGGAGCTTGCCAGGCGGGAGGGCTTGTTTGACTGGATCGCCGCGATTGCGACCTGCGCTGCAAAGGGTTCTCCGCGCCGTCTTTTCTGTCTGGTTTACGCAGTCGGCATCGTCGTTACGGTCTTTTTGTCGAATGATGCGACTGCGGTTGTCCTGACACCCGCCGTTTATGCCGCCTGTCGTGCAGCGAAGGTAAAGGATCCTTTGCCCTATCTCCTTATCTGCGCGTTCATCGCCAACGCCGCGAGCTTTGTCCTCCCCATTTCAAATCCTGCAAACCTTGTCATCTTCGCGGGCGGAGAGATGCCGCCTTTATCCCGCTGGCTGGCGACCTTCTTAATACCCTCCATTGCAGCGATCGGCGTTACTTTCGTTTGCCTCTACGTAACGCAGCGCAAAGCATTGATGGCAGATGAAGTGGCAGAAAACATTGCAACACCGGAATTGACGCACGCCGGCAAAGTGTCCGGGGTCGGTCTCTGCATCACCGCCGCTGTGCTCGTCGTCGCGTCTGCCCTGCATCTCGATCTGGGAATCCCGACCTTCGTAGCCGGCATCATCACAACCCTCGGCGTCCTGCTGCTCACCCGCCAGAACCCTCTTGAGGTCCTACGCGGCGTCAGTTGGAGCGTGCTGCCACTGGTCGCAGGACTGTTCGTTGTTGTGGAAGCCGTGAACAAGACCGGGCTCACATCACATCTCGTGCAACAACTGGCAACGCTCGCGGCGGAATCCGAGGCTCAAGCGATAGCCATCGCAGGCACCGGCGTCGCGATTGTCTCAAACCTCGTAAACAACTTACCGGCAGGTCTCTTCGCAGGGAGCGCAGTACAGGCCGCCAATGTGTCAGACGCCATCGCGGGCGCTGTTCTGATTGGGGTCGACCTCGGCCCGAACCTGTCAGTCACGGGATCGCTTGCCACCATCCTCTGGCTCACGGCACTGAGGCGCGAGGGCATTCACATGAGTGCCCTCGCCTTCCTGAAGTTGGGAGTCGTCGTCATGACCCCAGCGCTTGCGGCTGCACTGGGCGTTCTCATCCTACAAAGCGTCTAGTTTACTTCGTGCGGAGCATCTCAATGATGCCGGAAAAATCCGTTCCACCATGGCCTGCAGCTTCGAACTCGCGGTAAAGGGCGGCAGCCGTAGCACCCAGCGGTGTGCTTGCTCCGCTGCTGTTTGCCGCATCCTGGGAAAGCAGGAGATCCTTCAACATCAGGGCTGCCGCGAAACCGGGCTGGTAATTGCGATTTGCAGGCGAAGTGGGAACGGGACCGGGAACAGGGCAATAGGTATTGACCGACCAGCACTGACCGGACGATGTGGATACCACGTCGAAGAGCGCCTGATGGGTCAGTCCGAGCTTTTCGCCCAGCGCAAACGCTTCGCAGGCACCAATCATCGAAATGCCGAGCAGCATGTTGTTGCAGATCTTTGCGGCCTGACCAGCGCCGGCTCCTCCGCAATGCACAATGCGTTTTCCCATCGCTTCGAGGATGGGACGTGCCGCACCGAAAGCTGCCTGGGTGCCTCCCGCCATGAAAGTGAGCGTTGCCTGTGCAGCACCGGAGATTCCGCCTGAAACCGGCGCATCAAGAGAGAGACACGCAGCTTCGGCTGCGAGTTGATGCGCCTCACGAGCTGAATCAACGTCAATGGTCGAGCAATCGATCAGCAATGTACCGGACGCCACCGATGGTTTGAGCTCCGACCAGACGGAAAGCACATGCTCTCCCTTCGGCAACATGGTAATGATAACGGTTGCGTCTTGGCAGGCTTCTGCAAGCGATATAGCAGCCTTGACGCCGGCCTCTTCGGCAGCCTTGCGACTTTGCTCCGACAGATCGAAACCGCGAACCACATGTCCGGCCTTCACCAGATTGGCGGCCATTGGTCCGCCCATGTTTCCAAGTCCAACAAATGCAATATTCGCCATAATCAACGTCCTCCCAATGCTTTATCCATTGTCTTCCAAAATCATCATGGCTGCCTTTTCCGCAATCATGACGGTTGGCGAATTCGTGTTTCCCGAAGTGATCGTCGGCATGATGGAAGCATCTGCTATTCGCAGACGTCCCAAGGCTCGCATACGCAACCGCGGATCGACAACGCTCTCCGGATCGGGTCCCATTCGGCAGGTACCGACAGGATGGAAAATGGTCGTTCCGATCTCGCCAGCCGCTTTGACCAGCTCCTCCTCGCTCTGGTAGCTCGGACCCGGTTTGTATTCCTGCGGATTATAGCGGGCGAAGGAAGGCTTCGAAACAATCTCGCGCGTCAGGCGGATCGACTGGGTTGCGACCATCCGGTCACTCTCCGTCGAAAGGTAGCGGGGCGCGATGGCAGGCTGCTGCGCAAAATCCGGGCTTCTTGCATGCACAGAACCTCGGCTGTCAGGCCGTAGGTTGCACACACTTGCCGTGATGGCCGGGAAGGTGTGAACAGGATCGCCGAACTTGTCGAGTGAGACCGGCTGTACGTGATACTGAAGGTCTGGTGTTTCCTTCTCGGGACCGGAGCGTGTGAATATGCCCAACTGGCTAGGTGCCATCGCCATAGGGCCAGACCGCTTTGCGAGATATTCGAGCCCAATCGCCATCTTGCCAAAAAGGCTGGACGCCTTCTCGTTCAGCGTTGGAACACCGGTCACCTTGAAGGTCAGGCGCAATTGCAGATGGTCCTGCAAGTTTTCGCCGACCTGCCCGACTTCCTTGACAAGGTCGATTCCAGCATTTTGCAAAACGTCTCCCCGCCCGATGCCTGAGAGTTCCAGAAGGTGCGGCGAGCCGATAGCGCCAGCCGAAAGCACCGTTTCGCGCCGGGCATAGAATCGCTGATCGACGCCCCCGACAGAGACCTCAACCCCCTTCACCTCGCCCTGTTCAATGATGAGCTTCCTGGCTTGCGCCTTAGTCACGACGCGCAGATTGCCGCGCTTCATGGCGGGCCGAAGAAAGGCCTTGACCGTGTTCCAGCGAATGCCCGAACGCTGATTGACGTCAAAATAGCCGGAACCCTCATTGGTGCCTCGATTGAAATCGGGCGTCTTGGGAATACCTGCCTCTTCTGCCGCCTGCTGGAAGGCATCGAGAACCGCCCAGCGAACGCGCGCCGTTTCCACGCGCCATTCGCCACCTACCCCATGCATGTCATCGCCGCCGCGGTGAAAATCCTCGGATTTCCGGAAAATCGGCAAGACGTCGTCCCAACCCCAGCCGGGATTGCCCATTTGTCGCCACTGATCATAGTCGCGTGCCTGGCCGCGCATGTAGATCATGCCGTTGATCGAAGAGCAGCCGCCAAGCACCTTGCCGCGCGGATAGTTCAGCGCCCGACCGTTGAGGCCCCGTTCCTTCTCGGTCTGGAAGCACCAGTCCGTCCGGGGATTGTTGATACAATATAGATAGCCGACCGGAATATGGATCCAGTGATAATTGTCGTTACCGCCAGCCTCCAGCAGAAGAACTGTATTCTTCCCGTCGGCGGAGAGCCGATTGGCCAGCACACAGCCCGCGGTACCTGCACCAATGATAATGTAATCGAAGCTATTCATGACACAGCTCGTGAGATGGGCAAAGGTTGACATGGGCGCGCTCAATGCGCCCATGCGGAGTTCAAACTAGCAGTTTTGGTGGGATTATCGGGCTAGAGCCAGCGCGCCAGTCCGAATTTCCGGCCGATCCTTGAGGCTGCGAGTTCTCCTACCACGCCACGTCGGAAAACGAGAACGCAGATCATGAACACAGCGCCGGTTATGATCGTTACGGGAAAGCCAGTCGTTGCCAGATAATTCCCCAGCATCACCACAATGGCCGATCCGAGGATCGGACCAAGCATGGTGCCAATCCCGCCAAGCAGTGTCATCAGGATCACCTCGCCGGACGTCTGCCAGCCCACATCGGTGAGCGTCGCGAACTGGAATACGAGAGCTTTTGTGCCGCCTGCCAATCCGGCAAGTGCTGCCGACATGACGAAGGCTCCGAGTTTGTAGCGCGCGACGGAATAGCCGAGCGAGATAGCCCGTTGCTCGTTCTCACGGATGGATTTCAGGATCATGCCGAATGGCGAATGCACGAAGCGCCAGATGATGAAGACACCGATCAGGAAAATCGCGGCCACGGTGTAATACATGGCGAACGGCTGGCTCAGATCGATGAAGCCAAAGAGATGCCCACGCGGAACAGACTGGATGCCGTCCTCACCATGCGTGAACTTGGCCTGCAGGCAGAAGAAGAAAAACATCTGAGCAAGCGACAGCGTGATCATGGAGAAATAGATACCCTGTCGCCGGATCGCGAAAAAGCCCATGATCAGCCCGAGAGCGGCGCCGCCTGCGGTTCCGATGAGAATTCCAAGTTCTGGTGGAACACCCCATTCCTTCACGCTGTGAGCCGTAAAGTAGGCAGCACCGCCGAAAAAGGCCGCATGCCCGAAGGAAAGGAGCCCGGTGTAGCCAATCAGAAGATTGAAGGCTGCCGCAAAGAGAGCAAAGCAGAGCACCTTCATGATAAAAACCGGGTAGATCAGGAAGGGCGCAACAAGCAGAAGCAACAAGCCTGCCACAAGCGCAAGACGTCTCGCCGTGATCTCGGATTTCGAAACAGAACAGTCATCAAGCGCATCTGACGGGACGGTCGAGGTGTGAATTTCAGCCATGTTCTTACTCCCGTCCGAACAGTCCGGCAGGCCGGACCAGCAGGACTATTGCCATGATGACAAAAATGACCGTGTTGGAAGCTTCCGGGTAGAAAACCTTGGTCAACCCCTCTGTGATGCCAAGCACGTAGCCAGTTACGATGGCACCAAGGATCGAGCCCATTCCGCCCACGACGACCACCGCGAAAACGACGATGATGATGTTGGACCCCATGAGCGGAGAGACCTGATAAATTGGTGCAGCCAGAACACCTGCGAAGGCAGCGAGCGCGACACCCAGCCCATAAGTCAGCGTGAGCAGGATCGGCACATTGACGCCGAAGGCCTGCACAAGCGTGGAATTTTCCGTTGCTGCCCGCAGATATGCGCCAAGCTTTGTCTTCTCGATCAGCAGCCATGTTCCGATGCAGACCACCAGCGAGGCGACAACCACCCAACCGCGGTAGTTCGGCAGGAACATGAAGCCGAGGTTGGTGCCGCCTGCAAGCGATGGCGGCGTGGCATAGGGTTGTCCGGAAGCACCATAGTAGTAGCGGAAGATACCTTCCAACATCAGCGCGAGGCCAAAGGTGAACAGCAGCCCGTAGAGCGGATCGAGGCCATAGAGCCGTTGCAGGAACAGCCGCTCGATCACGGCGCCGAACACGCCGACGATGATCGGCGTGAGGATGAGCGCTGGCCAATAGCCGATACCCGCAAAATGCAACAGCAGATAGGCCGTGAAGGCACCCAGCATGTATTGAGCGCCATGGGCGAAATTGATCATCCGCAGCAGACCGAAGATGATCGCCAGCCCGAGCGACAGCAGGGCATAGAAAGACCCGTTGATCAGTCCGATCAGAAGCTGACCCAGCAGCGCGGGAAGCGGAACTCCGAAAACCATTGTCATGGTTCAGACTCCTAGAACTTTATGGAGTTCGTCCATGCGCTCACCAAGCTGCGCAACAGGAAACTCCGATTGAATATGGCCGTGATCCATGAGGTAGAAGCGGTCGGCAACGCGACTTGCAAACCGGAAATTCTGCTCCACCAGAAGGACCGTAATACCGCGCTGTTTCAGGCGGATAAGCACGTCACCGATCCTTTGTACGATCACGGGCGCAAGCCCTTCCGTCGGTTCATCGAGAAGCAGCATCCGCACACCCGTTCGCAAGATCCGCGCAATAGCCAGCATTTGCTGCTCGCCACCGGAAAGCTTTGTGCCGGGGCTGTTACGCCGCTCATGCAGGTTTGGAAACAGTTCGAAAATCTCATCGACGGTCATGCCGTTCTTGGCGATCTGCGGCGGCAGCATGAGGTTTTCGATGACACTGAGGCTTGCAAAGATGCCGCGCTCTTCCGGCACGAAACCAAGTCCATGGCGCGCAGTCTTGTGCAGCGGCACGGGCATCATGTCCTGATCATTAAAGCGGAGCGTGCCCTTGCGTTGGCGGATAATGCCCATGATGGTGCGCAACGTCGTCGTCTTGCCGACGCCATTGCGGCCAAGAAGGGTCACCGTTTCGCCTTCGCGGATCTGCATGTCGACCCCATGCAAAACGTGGCTTTCGCCATACCAGGCATTGAGGCCGCGAACGTCCAGTAATGCGTTCATCTCAATCCTCCTCGCGGCCCATATAAGCGGTTCGCACTTGCGGATCCTGGCTGACGGTTGCGTAATCCCCCGCCGCGAGGATTTCGCCGCGCTGAAGCACGGTAACCCGATCGCAGATGTCGGCCACGACGGAGAGGTTGTGCTCGACCATCAGAACAGCGCGGGTTTTGGCAACCGAACGGATGAGCCCGGCAATAGCAGTGATATCTTCCTGCCCCATGCCTGCCAGTGGCTCATCGAGCAGAAGCACTTTGGGATCGAGAGCGAGCGTCGTCGCAATCTCCAGAACACGTTTGCGCCCGTAGGAAAGGTCCGCCGCAAGCGCGTCGCGCTCTCGCATAAGCCCGACGATTGTAAGCAAGGCTTCGGCTTTCCCTGTCAAGCCGTCGAGAGCCGACATCGGACGCCAGAACTGGTGTGCCAAACCGTTGGGTCGCTGCAAGGCTACCCTCACATTGTCCAGCACCGTCAGATGCGGGAAAACCGCCGAAATCTGGAATGAGCGCACCAACCCCATTCGTGCCACGCGGTCCGGGGAAGTGGACGTGATGTCTTCGCCCATGAGGGTGATTTTACCCGCCGTCGGCTGCAAAAATTTTGTCAGCAGATTGAAGACGGTTGTCTTCCCGGCGCCATTCGGCCCGATGAGCGCATGGATCTCACCATGGAAGACGTCGATATCGACATTGTTGACCGCCAGAAAACCACCGAAGCGGCGAGAGAGACCACGCGCGGTAAGGACCGCGCGTTGCTCCCCCAGGGACTGTGGGGATGGTGCGTTCATGAAAAGACCCGTTTATTTTACGAGGGGGCAGCCGCTCTTGGCCGGGTCGATATAGGCTTCCTTGCCAGGAATGGTGGCAAGGACCTTGAAGTAATCCCAAGGCTTCTTGCTCTCGGACGGCTTCTTCACTTCAAGCAGATACATGTCTTTGATCATGCGGCCATTCGGGCCAACAGTTCCCTTACCTGCAAAGACATCTTCAACCGGCATTTCGTGCAACTGCTTGGCCACAGCCTCGGTCTCGTCGGTACCCGCCTTCTGGATAGCCTTCAGATACTGGAGAACGGCAGAATAGGTGCCCGCCTGAATCATGTTCGGCATCTTGCCAGTACGCTTCATGTAACGTTCGCCGAACTTGCGGCTTTCGTCATCACGATCCCAGTAGAAGCCTTCGGTAAGTGTCAGCCCTTGTGCCGCCTCAAGCCCCAGACCGTTGACTTCAGCAAGCGTGAAGAGCAATGCCGCGAGGCGCTGGCCGCTTTGCGTGATGCCGAATTCAGCGGCCTGCTTGATAGCGTTCTGCGTATCCGCACCAGCATTGGCAAGGCCAACGACGTTTGCACCGGAAGACTGCGCCTGAAGAAGGAACGATGAGTAATCAGAGTTGCTGAGGGGATGGCGGACCGCGCCCACCACCTCACCGCCATTGGCCTTGACGAATTCGCTGGTCTGGCCTTCAAGCGAATAGCCAAAAGCGTAATCGGCGGTCAGGAAGAACCACTTCTTGCCACCCTGCTTGACGAGTGCGCCGCCGGTGCCGACAGCCAGAGCATGCGTATCGTAGGCCCAATGAAAGCCATAGGGGCTGCACTGTTTGCCCGTCAGTTCTGTCGTCGCAGCACCGGTAACGATGTCGATCTTCTTCTTTTCCTTGGCAATGGCCTGCACCGCGAGCGCAACAGAGGACGTCGTCAATTCCATGATGGCATCGACCTGGTTCGTGTCGAACCACTGGCGGGCGATGTTGGATGCGATGTCCGGCTTGTTCTGGTGGTCGGCGTCCACGATCTCGATTGCGCTGTCCAGCACCTTGCCGCCGAAATCCTCAACAGCCATTTTCGCCGCTTCAACTGAACCTTTCCCGCCAAAGTCCGCGTAGACGCCGGACTGGTCGTTCAGGATGCCGATCTTCACTTTTCCGTCGGAAACGGAAGCAGCAAGTGCCATGGATGTGCTGGCCAGAAGCGCCGCAGCCGACGCCAAAATAGTTCCGCGCATATCGTTATCCTCCCAGAGATATTGCGTGGCGCTCATATGAGCCTGTTCAAAAATAGCCTGCTGGCTCTCCTCAAAGCCCGCAGCTTGATCATTATGTTTCTCTTAAAAATCCGCTTGTGCAAGCGATTGCGCGAACTAATTTCAAACAGTATCTGTTCAAAATTGAACAGATGGGAGCGAGTTGGATGTCAAAGACGCATTTTACCTGGGATGATCTGCAATTCTTCCTCGCAGTAGCCCGCTCAGGCCAGCTGTCGACGGCGGCAAGAAAGCTGAGAACAAGTCATGCTACCGTCTCACGTCGCATCGATCGGCTGGAGTTTACGCTGAAGGTCAAGCTCTTCGAGCGGAACCCGCGCGGCTATGTGCTGACACCAATTGGGCAGCGATTCGTGGAAACTGCGGAGAAAGTGGAGCAGGAAACGGAACGGCTGGAGGCGGAACTTGCCGGTCAGGGTCCGGCCCAGCAAGGTGTTGTTCGGATTTCCGCACCAGAGGGCTTCTCGAACTTCTTTCTCGCGGCGCGTTTTGGAGAACTTTCAGCGCGTTATCCCAATCTGGCACTGGAACTCGTCACGATCCAGCAGATCATGGCGCTCTCGCGCAAGGAGGCCGATCTTGCCGTTGTACTCGATCCACCGAAAGCAGGTCCGTATCATGTTGAAAAACTGACGGACTACGCTTTGCAAATCTATGCAAGCCAGAGCTATCTCAATCGTCGCGGCACGCCTGAAAGCCGCGAAGATTTGCTGAACCATCAGTTCATCGGCTATATCCAGGATATGATATTTGCGCCAGGGCTGGACTATCTTGGCGACATCCATCCTCGGATCCAGCCAAGCCTGCAAAGCTCCAGCATCTTCGCGCAATTGACCGCAACGCGAAACGGATTGGGCGTTTGCGTTCTACCATTCTTCATTGCACGACAGTATCCAGAACTTCAGCAAGTTCTGAGCGACGTGAAACTGGACCGGCATTACTGGCTCGTCTGCCATCAGGATCTGGTGCAATCCAGCCGCATTCGGGCAATCATCGCCTTTCTTCGGGATATCGTGGCGAAGGAGCAGATCCAGTTTCTGTCAAACGGCGTTGATGAACCCCGCGCAAAAGGCAGAGGCAGACACACGACAGTCTCATCCGGTTGACAGAACAGACACGCGAACCGATCCGGCAATCGCTTCGCTCGGTTTCAAAACGGTCAAATCTCTTGCCTGCCGCTGGTCCTGGTCCAGATTCAAGACGCCCGCTGCCGCGCTCACCGGTTCAAGGCATAAATAGCCTTCTGTGCGGTGGACGGCGATGTGCTTGAAGACAGGATCTGCAGTCACGGCCACGTCCCATCCCCTCTTCGGAGAGTAGGATGCCTCTGTCCAGTCGCGAAAATGCAGTGTGTAGCCAACCTCAGCGGGAATTTCTTCCGATTGACGAGCAAGAGGCTCGGCCGGTGTCGGCAGGTTCTGCACATCCAGGACATAGGCATTCCGGGCATCTGTGCGGGCGGATGCGGATAGATCCGCAGCAAGATAAGGATGCCAACCGAAACATCCGGGCATGGGATCGTCAGAACGATTAACAAGCTTCAGGTGCACCGCCAGGCCATGCTCATCGAGGTCAATCTGTTGTTGCGCGACGAAGGAAAAAGGCCAGTCGGCATCGGCTTCATAATCCAGACGCAAGGAAACGGACGCACCGTAGGACGAAATGACCTTCCATGCCCGTTGATGCGCAGGTCCGTGCATCACATCCCCATCAAGCGCAGGATGCGGCCGCAACTGATGTCGCACACCGTCATGATAGAACGCGGCTTGCCTGATACGATTATGAAACGGAAAGAGTGGATAACCACCAGCTTTCGGCCAGTTCGAAGGATCGAATTCCGATGCCGTGATCGGCAACAGAATATCACCCGCCTCCGCATGGCGAAGACTGGCAACCCGCCCGCCCCAAGCAGGAATGACACGGGCCGAAAATGGCCCGTGCGTGATGCCGATCATCTCAAGCGAAGGCATAGGAACCATCGGGCCGCTTGGGCACTCGGCGCTGCCAATGCACGTAGCCATCTTCCTGCATGGCCTTTTCATCCATTTCGACACCCCAACCGGGACGATCCGGACGCAGTTCCAGATATCCATCCTTCGGCAGATACGGATCGACAACGTAACGCGTTTCGTCTTCACGCGTCTCGACATCGGTCCCGCCGTAGACGTAGCACTGGCCGCGCGGCAGGCGATATTCAAGGATACGGAAGTTCTGGGTGGCTGCCGCGAAATGCACGTTCACCGCCGTGGCAAGCGGACCCATGGGATTATGCGGTGCCATACTGACGAAGTGCGCCTCGGCTAGGACCGCGATCTTGCGCATTTCCGTAATGCCGCCGACGACGCAGATATCCGGCTGGATCCAGTCTGCACCCTTGACCTGCAAGAGGCGCAGAAATTCAAAGCGGCTGTAGAGACTTTCACCCGTGGCAAGCGTGCAGTTGAGGCCCTGCTTCAGATCGCCCCACGCCTCGATATTCTCAGGGCGCAAAGGTTCTTCGAAGAACAAGGGATCATAGGGAGCAAGCGCATTGCCGAGCTGACGCGCCGCCGCAGGTTCAAAGATCTTGGCATGGGCATCGAAGGCGATTTCGTAGTCGGAGCAAATGGTCTCGCGCAGAGAGCGGAAATACTCCGCCGAAGCGCGAACGACCTCACCCCAGCGATTGGCATGCAGATCGATCCGCCAAGGGCTGAGTTTGAAGGCGGTAAAGCCCCAGCCTTCGTTCAGGCGGTCCAGCTCTTCCTTGGCAGCGGGCGCATCCGGTGCCGTATAGACACCCGCGTAAACGCGGATCTTGTCCCGCACTGCCCCACCCAAGAGCTTGTAGACCGGCACATTTACGGCTTTGGCCGCCAGATCCCACAAGCAATGGTCAATCGCTGAAATTGCAGAAAGCCCAAGCGCACCGGGGGGGAAGCGGCTTTGCTGGATCAGCAGGTTGACGAGATACTCCACGCGCGTCGGATCCTGCCCGGCGATGAAGCCATAGAGGTAATCCAGCAGCGGCGGAAGGGCGAGGTCCGGGCCGTGGTTGTAGCACTCGCCCCAGCCGGTCAGTCCATCATCAGTGTCCAGCGCAACGATAACGCGTGGACGGTCCTTGTCGCGCGTCACGAAGACGCGCATGCGATCAATTTTCATGGTCATGCCTCATGCAATTGGGTGGTTATCGCCCCGCGCTGCCGTTTTTGACCGGTGCGGGTTCGACGTAGCGGAAGCGGCGCGAACGATCGCGGTCGCGTGGATCTGGACGGGGAATGGCGGAGAGAAGCGCCTGCGTATACGGATGATCAGGCGCATTACAGACCTTTTCAGCCTCGCCCACCTCGACGATCTTGCCGCGATACATGACGCCAACGCGGTCGCACATGTAGCGGATGACGCCGATATCATGGCTGATGAAGATGTAGGCGAGCCCCAACTGGTCCTGCAGTTTCATCAACAGGTCGAGCACCTGGAAACGAACGGATACGTCGAGCGCCGACGTCGCCTCATCGGCCACGATGATGCGCGGGTTCAACGTGATGGCGCGGGCAATCCCGATACGCTGGCGCTGACCACCGGAAAAGGCATGCGGATAGCGTTCACGACCACGAGGATCGAGCCCAACCTGCTCCATGAGGTGGCTGACCCGATCGTCCAGTTCGCGGCCCCTGGCGATGCCATTGACGAGGAGCGGCTCACCAATGACCTGGGCGACCGTCATGCGTGGGTTCAGGGAGCCGAAAGGATCCTGAAACACCATGCGCAACTCGCGCCGGGCCTTTTTCAGTTCCTCGCCCTCAATCTTCGCGAGATCAACCACGGAACCATCGGCCTTGCGGTAGAGCATCTCCCCGGCCGACGGGTCGTAGAGCCGCATGATGGCGCGGCCCATGGTCGTCTTGCCGGAACCACTTTCGCCAACGATACCGAGAGTTTCGCCGGGCAGCAGTGATATGGAAACGTTATCAAGCGCTTTCACGGTACCAAATTGCTGCGAAAGATTGCGCACCTCTAGAATGGGTGGCGCAGTCTGGTCCAGCGGCGGTCGGGCAAGCCGGATTTCCGCCTTTTGCTCCAGCTTCAGCACAGAGCCGATCAGCATCTTCGTGTAGGTATCCTGTGGCGAATGGAAAATCTGCTCGACCGTTCCATACTCCTTGGCGACACCGTGATGCATGACCAGCACGTCATCGGCAATCTGCGCCACCACGCCCATGTCGTGCGTGATGAACAGTACCGCCATGCCGCTCTGCTTTTGCAGACGGGCGATGAGGTCAAGGATTTCAGCCTGCGTCGTCACATCGAGCGCCGTCGTCGGTTCATCGGCAATCAAGAGCTTTGGACGGCAGGCCAGCGCCATGGCAATCATGGCGCGCTGACGCATGCCGCCGGAATACTGGAATGCGTAACGGTCGATTGCCAGTTCCGGGTTTGGAATTTCCACCTGCCGCAACAGATTGATCGCCTCGGCGCGGGCCTCGTCCTTGGTCATCTTCATGTGAAGACGGATGGCTTCCGTGATCTGGTCGCCCACGGTATGCACCGGCGATAGCGAGGACATCGGCTCCTGGAAGATCATTGCAATGTCACGTCCGCGCACGGCACGGATCGCCTTGCTGCGCGGATGCAGTTTTGCCAGATCGATCGAGACGCCATCTGCTGTGTTCAGCATGATGGAGCCGGAGGCGATTTGACCGGGCGCGTCGACAATCTGCAGGATCGAACGGGCGGTCACCGATTTGCCGGATCCACTTTCGCCGACCACGCAAAGAGTCTTTCCCGCTTCGATCGAGAAAGACAAATCGTTGACGGCGCGGAATACACCGGTTCGCAGCGGGAATTCCGTCACGAGGTTGCGAACTTCCAAAAGCGGCTTGCGGGCGGGCATGGAGAGAACATCAGACATCGTTCGCCCTCACTTGTTGTAGGGATCGGCTGCATCGCGCAGACCGTCACCCAGAAGGTTGAGAGCCATGACGGCGACGACAACGGCAGCTCCGGGCATGAACAGCCAAGGAGCAGTCGCAATCGAGCGAATGTTCTGAGCCTCACGTAGAAGCACACCCCAGGAGATCGTCGGCGGCTGAAGGCCGAGGCCGAGGAACGAAAGAGATGTCTCGGCAAGAATCATTGCCGGAACCGCAAGCGTAACCGACGCAATGATATGGCTGGAGAAGCTCGGCAGCATGTGGCGGAAGATAATTCGACCTTCTGAGACACCATCAAGACGGGCGGCGGCCACGAATTCTTCCGTTCTTAGTGACAGGAAGCGGCCACGAACGACGCGGGCAAGCTGCGCCCAGCCGGTAAGCGACAGGATAATGGTGATCATCATGTATTGCATTGTGGCGGGCCAGCCCTGTGGCAGGGCGGCGGCCATGGCAAGCCAGATCGGGATCGTCGGTAGCGAAAGGACGAAATCGATGACCCGCTGCATGAAGAAATCGATACGCCCACCGTAATATCCCGAAATACCGCCGAGAATGATCCCGAGCATCAGCGAGATGAACACCCCGACCAAACCGATCGAGAGCGAGATCTGCGCACCCTGAACGACGCGGCTGTAGACATCGCGACCCAGACGATCGGCGCCGAACAGAAAGAGCGGGCGGGATGGATCGCTTGACGCCAGCAGGTGGACATTGCTGTTGAACAGGCCGAGCACGGAGTATTCGTATCCACGACCGAAGAACTGGATCGGCACTTTCTTCGTCGTGTCCTCAACGAAGATTGCAGCCAGCGTCTGCGGATCGCGCGTCAGCTTCATGGGGTGGAAATAAGGCCCGATGGAAAAGCCGTTCGATGTATCGAACAGATGAATCCGCTGCGGCGGCGAAAACGTAGCCCGAGCATTCTGTGCAACAGGATCATTGATCGCGAAGAAACCGGGAACAAGCGCCACGATATACATGGCAACCGTGATCCAGAGCGAAATCATCGCAAGTTTGTGGCGCTTGAATGCCCACCAGATAAGCTGCCACTGCGAAGCAACGGCGGCGCGGTCCGGCTGGATGTTGGTGATAGCAGCATCAACCATGGTCGCCCTCCTATTCGAGACGGATACGCGGATCGACCATGGCCAGCAGGATATCGCTGATCAGGGATCCGATGAGGGTGAGAGCGCAGATGAGAAGTACGAACGCACCGGCAAGATACATGTCCTGCGCCATCAGCGCCTGAAGCAGAAGCGGCGCTGCCGTCGGCAGGTTCAGGACGATGGCAACCACCACCGATCCGGAAATCAGGTTCGGCAACAGCCAGGCAATCGTCGAGATGAAGGGGTTGAGCGCGATGCGCATCGGGTACTTCGTCAAAAGACGGAACTCCGAAAGCCCCTTGGCGCGGGCGGTCGTGACATAGGGCTTCGGCAGTTCGTCCAGCATGTTGGCGCGCATGACGCGGATGAGGCTGGCCGTGGACGAGACAGCAAGAATGGTCACCGGCAACCAGATGTGCGTCATGAGGTCCACCATCTTGGCGATGCTCCAGGGCGCCGTTTCATATTCCTGCGAGAACAGGCCGCCAACATCGGCCCCGAATTCGACCGCGGCAACGTACATCAGTACGAGCGCCAGCAGGAAGGAAGGAACGGAGAGACCGAAGAAGCTGAAGGCCGTGAAGGCGTAGTCACCAATCGAGTATTTCTTGACGGCTGAGTACACTCCGATGGGCAGGGCGATTGCCCACGTTGCCAACAGGCTTGCGATGGCCAGAACGAGAGTGAGCGCCATGCGCTCCCAGATCAGGCCGGACACCGGCTGCTGCCATTCGAAGGAGATGCCGAAATCGCCGCTGCTCAAGATGCCCCACATCCACTTGCCATACTGGACCAGCAAGGGGTCATCGAGGCCGAAACGTTCACGCAGCTGCGTGGCCGTGTTCTGGTCGACGACTTCGTTGGAGGCGGCAAGGGTCGCGATATAGGTTGTGACATAGTCGCCCGGTGGCAACTGAATGAGCACGAAGGCTAGAAAGCTGACTGCGAACAGGGATGGTATCATCCAGAGCAGCCGTTTCCCGATAAATTTCAGCATGGCAGGCACTCATGAGCAAGGTCCGTCGGACGCCAACGCCAAACCTTGGCTGTCGTCCGGGAAACTTCGTGGGATGGAGCGCCGCCCTCAACAAGGCGGCGCCAGCTCTGGTGATCAGGTATTGAAGGTGAATTGCTGCGGCAACGCAGGGCCCGGGTTCGGCCAGGACCAGCTGTCAGGCTGCTTTTCCGGGACGTTGCGCAGGTTGTTGCGAATGACGCCGAAGCCGCCAACCGCAAGGCATACGCCGATCGTTTCGAACTCTTCAGCCGTGATGTCGAAGAGCTGCTTCATGATCGCGCCGCGCTTTTGCAGGTCCGCTGTGGAACGCGCTTCGTCAAACAGCTTGAAGCGCTTCTTCTGGCTTTCCGGCGGCTCTTCGCCTTTCGTACCGTTGGACGTATACCAAAGCGTCCACGGAATGGCATAACGGGAGCCCTGCGGGTGGAACGCGAAGAAGTCGCGAGGATCGAGCATCGGGTCCAGACCGCCCGGCCCCGGCCACACCGCCGCATCATGCGCATTGTCGTCGCCGCGTGTGTAGTAGAGTGCGCGCTCGATCGTATTGACCTTGATGTCGACACCGATACCAGCCCATTGCGTCTTCACCAGTTCGAGCACATCAACCAGATCCGGATAAAGCGTTGGGATCACGTCGATGGCAAAGAAGACAGGCTGACCATCTGGCCGCAAACGGATGCCATTTGCATTTTTCTTGCTGTAGCCCGCCTTGTCCAGAAGCTCATTCGCCTTGGCCGCATCGAATTCGGTAAACTGCTTGCCCAGCTTTTGATGATGCCATGGATGACCCGGACGCGGCCCCGTCTGATAGGGCTCGCTCTGGCCGAAGTAGACGATATCGATGATTTCCTGGCGGTTCATGCCGAGAGACAGAGCCTGACGGAACGACTTGTCGGCAAACATCTTGCGCATTGCCGGATCTTTGTGCGTCATGTTCAGATAAATCTGGCACTGTTGGGCAGCCGATGGCACCAGCGTCAGCAGGCGATAATCGCCCTTCTTCATATTCTCGGAAAGCGTCGGCTTGTTGGCGAGAACGCTGACATGGCGCTCTTGGATATCAATCTTGCCGGAGATGACGTTCAACATCAGTGATTCAACATCCTGGCTGATGCCGAAGTTGATTTCATCGATGTAAGGCAGTTGGTTACCTTCGGTATCGACCTGCCAGAAGTAAGGGTTACGCGTCATCAGCACGCGTGTTGCACCGCCGGAATAGGCTTCCTTGACAACCCAAGGGTCGAGGGTCGGCTTTTCGACATTGCCCCAGCGAGACGGGATTTCGATATCGCCGCACTTTGCACGGAAGAGTTCGGGCCAGCTGTTAACGCCCGCAGCCTTCACATCATCGGCCAGCTTCGGATTGTACTTGGGCAGGAACTTGCTGCAATAGTGCTTTGCAAACAGCGTCGGGTGCTGCCCAAGCGGCGTGGCAAGGTTTTCAAGATAGAGCGCATTCGGTCCGGCGAACTTGAACTTGACCGTGTAGTCGTTGACCTTCGTGACTTCGACCGCTTTGCCTGCCACAGAAAGCTGTGCCGGAGTAGCACTGTAAAGCTCCTTGTTCTTGACGCAATCTTCGATAGCGAAAACAACGTCATCGGCAGTGAACGGATTGCCGTCAGACCACTTTACACCCTGCAACAGATGGAAGGTGAACTCTGTCGCATCGGCGCTGACTTCCCATTTTTCTGCAAGGTTGGGCAGAACCTCGGTGAAGTCCATGTTCCAGCGCACCAGACCCTGGTTGCCGACCATGCGCAAAATGCCGTTATGGTCGGACGAGCCACGCAGGCCACGGCGCAGAGAGCCACCATAGGAACCAATTTTCTCAAACGGCTTCACCACCATCGGCTTCGGCGGAATACGCTCGGCAAGCGGCGGAAGCTTCCCGTCTTTTACCATCGCCGCAAGCTGAGGCGCCTCTTTGCCAGTCGCAGCCGAAGCACCCCGTGGCGCAAGCGACATGGCAGCCGCCGCCCCGATGCCTGCCAGAACCGTACGGCGTGAAACGCCCGGCATCTTGTTATCCCCGTCACCCATCGTCTTCTCCTCCAGAAACTGAATGGCATCCGTACCGCCGACTCCTCGCGGCACCGATGCGGCCCCTCCAGGCCAGCGGTCGAACCATATGCACGTTTTCAGATGATTACAAGTATTGACAGATTTTTACAGCTTTTATAAATCTGCCGCGATATTGCGAGCCCAGTGGGTTCGCCGAGGGGTTTCAAAGGGAGACGACGAAATGGCAGTCAGCGAAGCGGCGCGCGACAAATTGAAAGCGGTTTCGACCGCAACCTTGACGACTGTCATGCTGAAACGCGGTTTTCGAAATGTCTTCATCGCCGGCATTCACAAGATCAACCATGATGCACCGCGCATGGTGGGGCCAGCATATACCTTGCGTTATATTCCCGCCCGCGAAGATCTTGATCATCTTGGTGTTTTTGCAGACCGCGGTCATCCGCAGCGTCGCGCTGTGGAAGAGTGCCCGGAAGGGGCCGTTCTGGTCATGGACAGCCGCAAGGATCCAAGCGCTGCATCTGCCGGCAGCATTCTAGTGACGCGTCTCTGGAAGCGTGGAGTTGCAGGCGTCGTGACCGACGGAGGGTTCCGGGATACGCCAGATATCGCCGAACTCCCCTTCCCCGCCTATCACGCTGCTCCATCAGCGCCGACCAACCTGATCCGCCACCATGCCTTGGACATCAATCAGCCCATCGGCTGCGGTGATGTGGCAGTTTACCCGGGAGACATCCTGGTCGGCGACAACGAAGGCGTTGTCGTTATCCCTTCCGATATCGCCGAGGACGTGGCAAACGAAGCCTTCGAACAGACGGTTTTCGAGGACTTCGTCGAAGAACAGGTGCGCGCAGGTCGATCGATTTTCGGCATCTATCCACCAAGCCCGGAAGCTGAAAAAGAATTCGCCGCCTGGCGAAAAGAAAAGGGGCGCTAATGAACAAACCCGAGCTCATTGCGAGCCAGAAACAGGATCCGCGATTCAGCGACATCATCTATGAGAAGATCGTGGGAATGATTGCTGATGGTCGCTTCCCTGTCAACGAACGACTTCCCTCGGAGACCAACCTCTCGACAATGCTGGGCGCGTCGCGCCCCGTCGTCCGCGAGGCTCTGGAAAAACTCCGCGCGGACCAGTTGATCGTGTCTCGCAAGGGTTCGGGTTCTTATGTTCGCCAGAGGCCGGATCAGTCTGTTCTAACGGAGGTGCCGGTCGGTTCCTTGGCTGATGTTCAGCGGTTCTTCGAATTTCGCGCTGGGCTGGAAGCGGAAGCCGCCTCCCTGGCGGCGAAGAACTGGCAAATGCAGGACAAATCCCTGATCGAATCTCGTTTCGATGAACTAGAAGCCTGTCTTCAGCGTGGAGATCTGGGCGCCAAGGAGGACCAAGCCTTGCACGATGCCATTGCCCTTGCGACGGGCAACCAGTTCCACACTCTGGTTAGGGAATGGTTCAAGCCGCATATCGCTATCGGCATGTCGGTTACCCGTTCACTCAGCCTGAAGAGAACGCCAGCGCATGTTCGTGCCGTCCAGGATGAGCATGCGGAAATTGTTGCGGCCATCTTCGCGCGTGATGAACAGCGAGCCCATGGGGCAATGAAGACACACATATTGAACGCCCGGGCGCGGATGTTCCAGGGCGTATGACCAGCAAGGCACGGCGGGAGGAGAAGTCGCCTGCCTTGGGTAAAGAATGCAATTGGAGGACATGATGCCATCGCCACGCGTGATACATCCGAAGGTGCGCCGTCTCATGGACACGCCTTTGAGGGTCGGGGAGTCGCCGACATGGGACGACCGGACAGGAGATTTGTGGCTGGTGGATGTGCTGGCTCCCGCAGTCTACTGTATCCGCGCGGATGGGGGGCTGAGCCATTATCCGATGCCCGCATTGATCGGTAGCCTTGCGCTGTGCGAAAGCGGCAAAATCATCGTGGCATTGCAAACCGGCGTCCACGTGCTGGACCCGGACTCAGGCTTGCTGACCTTGTTCTGCAATCCGGACAATGGTCGTCCTGATAGCCGCTTGAACGATGGCAAGGTGGGTCCGGATGGCCATTTCTGGATAGGGACACGGGATGAGGCAATTCCGCCAACCGGCAACGGGCGTCTCTACCGGGTGGCACCTGACGGAACATTTCAGACAATCATCGAAGATGGCCTGTTCACCTCCAACGGCCTGGCATGGAGTGCGGATGGAAGAACGATGTTCCATTCCGATAGCAGCGGTCAATTCCTGCAAAGTTTTGACTTCGACCCGGCCACAGGCTCGCTCGGACCTGCGAGACGGCTGACGACATTCACCAACGCGGAAGGCCGTCCGGATGGGGCCGCCACCGATGTGGATGGCTTCTACTGGAGTGCCGGGGTTCTGGATGGAAAGCTGAACCGGATAAGCCCGGACGGTGAGATCGTCGAGCTCTACCAACTGCCGCTGAGCGGACCGACCATGCCGTGTTTCGGCGGTCCGGATCTGCGCACCCTTTTCGTCACGACGCTTGTGCGTGAGGTGAATGGCGAAATGGAGCACGGAACCGTCATCGCAATCGACGTGGATGTGACCGGCGTGCCGGTTCCCCGTTTCCCTATCTGAACCCAATTCTCCGAAAGGTTTCCCATGTCCATTCAAGCCATCAAGTCGGCCCTCGCCGGCGTATCCGGTGTGCCGGTCACTGCCTATGATTCCGCCGGAGAAGTGAACCCGGAGGTCACTCGTGAAGTCTATCGTCGCGTCGCGGATGCGGGCATCCACAATATTGTCGCTGCCGGAAATACCGGGGAGTTCTACGCTCTGACGGTCGACGAAATCTACAAGGTTCAGGACGCTGCAGTTGCGGGCGTCAACGGCAAAGCTCCCGTCACCGCTGCAATCGGCCGCTCCCAGCGCGAAGCCTTGCAGATGGCACGGCGTGCAAAGGAGATCGGCGCAAGTGCGGTCATGTCCCACCAACCGGTTGACCCCTTTGCCGCTCCGCAATCGCAAATCGACTATTTCCGTGGATTGGCAGAGGGAAGCGAACTACCGCTGATTGCTTATGTGCGCGCAGATGGCTTCAGCGTGGACGACATGAAGCGGCTGGCCGATCATCCGAACATTGCTGGCATTAAATTCGCAACGACCGATCTCATGCTGTTGTCGCGCGCGATTTCCGCCTCCCATGCAAACGGCGCTCTCTATGTCTGCGGTCTGGCGGAAAGCTGGGCTCCGGCCTTTGCCGCAGTAGGCGCAAGAGGCTTCACATCCGGCCTCGTGAATGTCGCACCGCAATTGTCTCTCGAAGTTCACAGGGCATTGAGTGAGGGAAATTTCGAAAAGGCACGACAGGTTGCCGAAAAGATCGAGCTGTTCGAGCGTCTGCGCACAAAGTTCCGCAATGGCGCTAACGTCACCGTCGTAAAAGAAGCGCTGGAAATTCAGGGGCTTAAAGTTGGTCCCGTGCGTGTTCCCGGCCTGCCTCGCCTGGATGAGGCCGACCGGGAAACGCTGCGCCAGTTGGTCGAAGGCTGGAACGTCAGATAACCCGATGCTCACGAATGGAAGCGTTGATCTGGTCACGCCAGTTCCGCGCTTCCTTCAGCGCCTCGGGAAAAAGCCCTGGGATGGCAAAAAACGAAGCTGACGGATCACTCGGCTCCATGGCATGCGCGGCGGCGAGAACTTCGGCGCGCCGCGGGTCATCGCAGTCCCCGCGCTTGCGAACTGCAGCCATCCAGGTGCCGACAGCGTAGGCGGTTGCGCCCGCAGTTTCTCCCCGCATCAGGGCATCGATAGCAGGAGCCAGCAGACGTTGAGGCAATTTCTGCGTCGTATCCATCGAGATCTGTCTATTGCGATGTGCAATCGTTGGATTGGCGAAGCGGGTGAGAAGCTCATCGATATAGGCCGGAAGATCGATACCTGGCACAGGATCAAGCGTACTAACCACGTCCTCCATGTGCCTGCGCGCCTTTGCAGCCAGTTCCGGAACGGCCATGACCTCGCGAATGTAGTCCAGACCGTTGAGGATGCCGAGATGCGCGAGCAATGTGTGCGAACCGTTCAGCAGGCGGAGCTTCATCTTTTCATAGGGCTCAACGTTTTCGGCGAAAATCGCCCCTCCCGCTTCCCAGGTAGGACGCCCATCAACGAACCTGTCTTCGATCACCCATTGCAGGAACGGTTCCGTATCGAGTGCCAGTCGATCATCCACGCCGAGAAGAGAGGCGGCACGCTGGCGGGTTTCTTCTGTTGCGGCAGGAACGATGCGATCCACCATTGAGCACGGAAAAGCGCCTTCCCGTTCAATCCAGTCTGCCAAACCGGTATCTCGGAAACGGGCCATTTCCGACACCAGTCGCTGAATGACCCTGCCGTTGGAGGGAAGATTATCGCAGCAGAGAACCGTGAACGGCTTCAACCCTGCGGCATGGCGGAGTGCCAGACCTTCGACGATGAAGCCTAGAACACCACTCGGCTGATGCGGATTTTGCATGTCGTGCGCCACGGCTGCGTGGTCATGATCAAGTCCGCCAGTCACCGGATGCAGCCCATAGGCTTTTTCCGAGACGGTCATCGTTACGATCCTGATGACCGGATCAGCCAGATAATCGAGGACGCGTTGTCCGTCCTTTGCAGCGCAGATCCAGTCGACCGTTGCTCCCAGAACTTCTGAACTGTCTCCTGCCTCGCTCCGCACTGTGATGGAATAGAGCCCATCCTGTGCGGCAAGCGCCTCCACCGGCTCCGGCGAACGAAGGTTTACGGCAACGATCCCCCAATCACCAAACTGCGTCTCAAGGGCTCTCTGCGTATAGACCGCCTGATGAGCCCGATGAAACGCGCCGAGACCGATGTGAAGGATACCGGGTTTCAGCCTATCCCGATCATATCCGGGGCGACGTATATTGGCTGGCAGGTCTGAATCTTTGGAAAGAAGTGCCATCTTTATGCTCCCAGCCCATAGCGCTGGTGTTTGAGTGTTCTTTCGATGCCACGCAACTCCGCCAGACCCTTGAGACGCCCGATGGCCGGATAGCCCGGTTGCGCGCCGCGCGTCAGGTCGTCCAGAATTTCCTGGCCGTGGTCCGGCCGCATGGGGATCTGGTGGTCCGCGCGCCCTTCCTCCAGGCGCCGTGCCTCTTCCGAGACTAGCGCTGCGATGACGGCAACCATGTCTGTGCCACCTTCCAGATGCTCGTCCTCAAAGAAGGAGCAAGGCACTGTATCCGTATCACGCGTTACATTGCGCAGATGCACGAAGTGAATGCGATCGGCAAAGCGCGTAGCAATAAATGGCAGATCATTGTCCACGCGGGCGCCGAGCGAGCCGGTGCAAAGGGTTACACCATTGGCGCGGGCATCCACTTGGCTAAGCATATGCGCATAGTCTGCCTCGGTGGAAAGAATGCGCGGAAGCCCTAGAAGCGGCCAGGGCGGATCATCGCCATGGGCGCAGATGTTGATGCCCACCTCTTCTGCAACAGGAGTTACCTCACTCAGGAAGTCGACGAGGTTCTGCTGCAACCGCTCGCGGTTGATACCCTGATAGGTGCGTAGCTTCTCCAGCAATTGATCCAGCGTGTAGCCATCCGCCGAGCCAGGTAGACCTGCACCGATATTCTTGCCCAGCGCTGCGATCTTGCCATCTGCCATCTCAGAGAAGCGACGATGAGCCTCCTCCCTCAACCATTCCGGATAATCGAGCGCGGCATTCGGTCGTTTCAGGATATGGACATCAAAGGCGGCAAAATCCGTGAGGTCGAAGCGCATTGCCTTGGCGCCGTGCCGCGTTTCCCAACGCAAATCCGTGCGCGTCCAATCCAGCACCGGCATGAAGTTATAGCAAACCGTGCGGATGCCAGACGCGGAAAGACGGCGAAGCGTTTCCTGCCAGTTGGCGATGTGTCGCTTCCAGTCGCCCGTCTGGGTTTTGATGTCTTCCGAAACCGGAACGCTTTCGACGACATCCCAGTACAGGCCACCTGCCTTGATCTCCTGGTGTCGCTTCGCAATCTCGTCGACAGGCCAGACTTCGCCCGTCGCGATATGGTGCAGAGCACTGACAATACCTTCAGCACCCGCCTGTGCCGCATCCCGCACACTTACCTTGTCGATCGGGCCGAACCACCGCCACGTATGTCTCATCGTCTTTTCCTTAAAATTCTAATCCGTCTGCTTGAAGGTCAATTGCACCTTGCACGCGACAGTTCTGTCACCGGCCTGCTCGAAGGCTTCGATTGCCTGTTCGAGAGGAAACTCATGGGAGATGATCGGCCTGACATCGATGGCTCGGCCTGAAATCAGATCAACGGCCTGAGCGAACTCGGTATGGAAGCGTTGCGATCCACGCCAAACGATCTCTTTGCCGACCAGCGCATTCAGCGGAATGGTAATGTCACCTGTCACCCCGACCTGCACGATCGTTCCTCGCGGCTTGATGGCTGCGAAGGCGGATCTGAGAGCAGGACCTGCGGCGGAACAATCAAACACCACGTCGAATTTGCCCTTGTTCTCCTGATAGGGAGCCAGCGCCTCGGCATCGCGCGCCACATTGATAACGACATCAGCTCCCATGGCTGGAGCACGGGCAAGAGCCGCATCCGTCAGGTCCGTCACAACAATTGTGCCAGCTCCGGCATGCCGGGCCGCCGCAACAACCAGCAAACCAATCGGGCCAGCGCCCGTTACAAGTACCGTCTTTCCCGCCAGATCACCTGCTTGAGAAACCGCATGCAGGCAGACAGCCAAAGGTTCAGCACATGCGGCCTCGCCTGCCGTGACATTACCGCCCACCGCATGGCATTGTTTGGCTGGTACGACCAGTTGATCGCGGAACATTCCGTTTTCGTGCGGCAGGCGCATGGCAGAGCCCATGAACCGCATATTCAGGCAATGGATTGGCTGGTTGATGGCGCAGTATTCGCAATGGCCACAGGGTTGCGACGGGTTGACCGCCACCAATTGCCCTATGGCAAGATTGCTGACGCCGGACCCAAGCGCCTTCACAAAGCCGGAAGCCTCATGCCCTGCGATGATGGGTTCGCGCACCCGCACCGGTCCGAAACCTCCATCCTGATAGTAATGCAGATCCGATCCGCAAATACCACCAGCTGCCATGGCAAGGAGAACTTCGCCCTCCCCAGGCATCTGGGTGCCAATTTCCTCCACGCGAAGATCGCGTGTTGCGTGGAGACGAGCAACGCGCGTCTTCATGTGTCTAGCCTCGATGATTGAGATAGTGGCTCTCGCAACGCAATGCGGGAGCCTTCTGATTAGCGGATGAGGCCCATTTCCTTCGGCAGCCACAGTGTGATGCCGGGGATGAAGGTGATCAACATGAGCGCGATGACCAGCGGCACAAGCCAGGGAACAATGGCCATGGTCGTCCGCTCGACGGACAGTTTGGCGACGCGCGACAGAACGAACAGCACCATTCCCAACGGCGGGTGAAGGAGACCGATCATCAAGTTCAATGTCATGATCAGACCGAAATGGACCGGATCAATACCAAACTGCTTCACGAGCGGCAGCAGGATCGGCACAAGAATGGTGATTGCCGCAATCGTATCCAGGAAGCAGCCAACGAAGAGCATCAGCAGGTTCACAAGAATGAGGAAGACCCACTTGTTGCTGGTGATCGACAGGATTGCATCCGAAAGAAGCTGCGCGGTCTGGCTCACAGTTAGCAACCATGCAAAGACTGAGGCGGCTGCAACGATGAACAGAACCGAAGCCGTGGTCTCCACTGTATCCAGTGTCGCCTTGGCAACCGACTTGAACGTCATGGTACGATAGCGGACCATGCCCAGGAAAAGAGACCAGAGCACTGCAGCGACAGCTGCTTCGGTGGGCGTGAACCAGCCCATGGTCATGCCACCAATCAGGATGACCGGTGTCATGAGCGCCATGACGGCGGAGAAATCAAAGTACCAATCGCACAGCAAAAGTACGATCAGGGCAACGAAGATAGCCCAGTTCAACGACAGACCGAGCATCGTCAGGATCCAGATGCCGGTCGGCACAGCCATCACGACCAGAACCTCAAGCGATGCACCCAGCAAGTTCTTGATGCTGAAAGGCGTATCGGAACCCCAGCGCTTGACATAGGCGAAGATCGCGACAGTCACCATCATCAGAACCGTCATCACCACGCCCGGAACAATGCCCGCCATGAACAGGGCGCCGATGGAGACATTGGCCATCATTCCGTAGATGACGAAGGGCAGCGAAGGCGGGAAAATCGGCCCCAATGTTGCGGATGCTGCCGTCACACCAACCGCTGCTTCCACCGGATAGCCGTGGTCTTTCATGGCCTTGATTTCGATCGTGCCGATACCCGCCGCATCCGCAAGCGCCGTACCGGACATCCCCGAAAAGACGACAGAGCCGATGATATTGACCTGCGCCAAACCGCCTTTCATCCAGCCGACCAGCGCGACCGCAAAGGAATAGATACGACCGGTCACACCGGCAATGTTCATAAGATTGCCGGCCAGGATGAAGAAAGGAACGGCCAGCAGAGGAAAGCTTTCAACGCCCGCGATCAGACGCTGAGCGGCAATGATATCCGGCGCGACATCATAGAACACGATGTACAGAACCGACGAAACAGCCATGGAAACCGCAACCGGCAGTCCCAGCACCATCAACGCCAGAAAGGATCCAATCAGGAGAAGCATATCAATCAATCCTCTGCGTTCTGGAAGGCTTCAGGGCGCTCGAGAACGGAATAGCCGCGGCGCATATTGGCAATGAAAACCTGGATGGATCGGCCCAACATCAGGACGAAAGCGGCAAGAACCGTGTAGAAAACAATGTTTCGGGGCAGTTGGACAGTCACCATTTCCTCGTCGGCGACGATCTCCATGTAGCGCCACATGAGCCAGGAGCCGTAGGCGAAGAAGCCGATGCGAATGATATCCACCGCCGTGGCCATGATGCGCGTCACGCGTGCCGGGAGATAGTGGTAGAGAACATCGACCTGAATATGCCGCGACATTCGCACGCACATGACCGAGCCCATGAACACGACGCCGATCAGGCAGTTGACGGCGATTTCTTCAGTCCATGCGTAACTGTCATTCAGCACATAGCGCGTGAAGAACTGGAGAAAGACGCAAGCCGTCATCAACCAGAAGAGACCAAGCGTGAGCCAGTCCTCGAAGGCATAGACCTTGAGATCGACATGAGCCGGCGCTTCATCGAAAGTATGCGCCAATTCCTCCGGCGTAACCGGTGTATGGATTTCCTGTGCCGCAGACATCAGCAATTTCCTGTTCAAGAACATAGCTTCGCCGCTCAGGCAGTGGCCTGAATTTTGAAGAGGCCTGTCGATTGACGACAAGGCGCGGATCGAAGCGGATTGCAGAGTGGGGCGCGGCGGCTGCCGCCGCGCCGAAGGCGTTACTTGATCGCGCGGATGGCGTCCCAATCAGCCTTTTCGTAACCGAAATCCTCGAGTTTGACCTTCTCGATGACGTTCTTCTGGAAATCAGCCTTATCGACTTCCGTGACCGTGATGCCCTTCTTCTTGAACTCGTCGACGAGTTCCTTCTCGCGAGCCTCGATCTTCTTGGTGCCACGCTCCGCTGCCTGTTGAGCCACTTCGGAGAAGATCTTCTTGTCCTCGTCGGACAGGCTGGTCCAAAGCTTCTTTGAGAAGAGCGTATTCAGGTGATCGACAATATGGCCGCTCAGGACGATGTTTTTCTGAACTTCGTAGAACTTCTTTGCTTCAATCGTCGTCAGCGGATTTTCCTGCGCATCGACGGTGCCATTTTGCAGGGCAAGATAAACTTCGGCGAAAGCAATCGGCGTCGTGTTTGCACCGCAGGCACGCGGCATTGCAAGGTAGGCAGGCACATCCGGAACACGCATCTTCACGCCCTGCAGATCCGCGCATTTGGAAATCGGCTTGTTGGATGTGGTGTGGCGCGTGCCGTAATAGGTGACGGCTGCGATGTGGTTGCCGGTCTTATCCTCGTAGCCCTTTGCCAGACGCTTGAAGACGTCACTCTTGGTGTAGGCTATCAGGTGGTTCGCATCACGAAAAATGTAGGGATAATAGGTAACGCCGATCGGCTTGAAATCACGCGCAGCAAAGCTGGAGCCGGAGATGATGATATCGACCGTACCAAGTTTGAGGCCCTGGTTGATATCCGCTTCCTTGCCAAGCTGCGAAGCCGGGAAAACGTCGATCTTGTAGCGACCGTTCGTCCGCTTTGCGATTTCCTGCGCCGCCCAGACGGATTCCGTGTGGAACGGCTCGGACGTTTCATACACATGCGCCCACTTGAGCGCCGTTTCAGCATGCGCTGAAAGGGTTGATGCCACGATGACTGCGGCAGCCCCCAGCAATGTCTTGAATCTCAGTTTCATTCTTTCCTCCCAAGTGAAACCAGACCTATCGAACGACTGAACCGGAGCGGCTCAATCATTTCTCCTTCGGTTGCTCCTCCCCGAAGCTTTCCGAGAATCTCTTTTGCGCCAATGTCAGATGACTGCGCATTGCCTCGCGCGCGGCGGCAGGATCGCCCGTCGCCAGCGCATCGCGAATGATATGATGCTCCTCCAGTGCCGATTTCCAGGTATGTGGTCCCTCGAAATAGCTGGCAAGCTTGGTGAAGTAAGGCGACATGCGTGAATCGTAGATCAGCCCGGTGAAGTGTTTGAGGGCCGAATTTCCGATCATGTCTGCAATGGCCGTATGAAAATCACGATCGCAGCCAAGCGCTACGTCCGGTTCATCGAGTGAACGCGCCATACGCTGCAGCGTCGCATCGATCCGCTGAAGGCCTGATGGCGTAACGCGCCGCGCGGCCTCTTCAGCGATCGCGCTTTCGATAAGGCATCGCGCCTCCAAAATTTCCAGCGGACCTTCGGTGTCTTCCAGTTGGCGAAGCTCACCAGACCCTTGCGATCTCTGGTTGATATAAACACCCGATCCCATACGGATCTGTATGTGACCCTCAACCTCCAGGACGATCAGCGCTTCACGGACCGTCGGCCGAGAGACCGCAAAGCGCTCGGCAAGCTCACGCTCCGGCGGCAGACGTGTACCGGGCTTTAACTCACCGGCTTCTATCAGCGCGCGTATCTGTTCCGCGACCTGCCGATAAAGGCGGCGCGGCTCCAAAGCCACGAACATTGAGCCCTCCCCGCGCGCCCTCTCCCGACGCGCCATCGGTCAGATTGTCTGACCAATTTCCACTATGGGTTAATTCCTGCAGGTGTCAAGCGGGAAAGTTAAGGAGATGCTAAGAGGCAGGAGCATCGATCGGACTTGGCAATCTGACACCGTATTCCTCTGCGAGAGCGCTGAATGCATGAGACGTGGCCGGATCAAGTTGAACGCCTGCGGCCTCTCGCTCCCGCGCGACACGCCATTCGCGATCGCCCGGCGCCATGACTTCGCCACCCTCTCGCGGACGCGATCCACGCAACTGTTCCAGATATCTCTGCATTCCTGCGTCGAACGTCGCTCGATCCACGAAGGCTTCCGGCTTCAGTGCCAGCACGAAAGCACCCATTTCTCTAGGCGCTGCAAAATCCGGTCCACCCATCGGAGCGATGTCGAACGAGAGGCGCATGCCGGACAGAACGGCACTGAAGATTTCGGCAACACCTGCCAGTGCAGCCCCTTTGAACCCGAAAGCCGCACCGAGCGGCGCCAGCATTTCAGTTGCGTTCGCGTCCGTCGTATCAACACCATTATCATCCGACGCGACCGCTGGCGGCAGGGGCAGGCCGAGGCTGCGGTAAAGAAGAACGCGATTAAAGGGAACAGCGCTCGTTGCCATGTCCAACAGCCAGGGCGCATCTCCAGAGACGGGAACCGCGACACTGATCGGGTTCGTGCCGTGAAAGCGCTCAGCACCGTCATGCAAGCGGACAAAACTATCGGAGTTACAGAACGTGATGCCAACAAAGCCTTTCTCGGCCGCATGAAGCGAATAGGCGCCTGCCGGACCGAAGTGCGATGTATTGCGGATGGCAACGGCGCCGATCCCGAATTGACCGGCAAGATCTATTGCAAGGTCCATTGCCTCGTATGCGGCCAACGCGCCATGAGCATGGTCGGCGTCCAAAGAAGCCACCGCACCGAAACGTTTTGCGACCTTCAAATCGGGCGCCTTATTGACCCGTCCGCCATTCAGGACCTGCACATAGTGGGGTAGCAGCCGTATGCCGTGGCTATCCACGCCAAACCGCGCTCCATGCATCATGGCGCGCGTGGCGGCCTTTGATGTCGGCTGATCGGCACCCACGGCCAACAGGATGTCGAACGTAAATCGCTCAACTTCAGCCAGCGTCAGTCGGGGTTCGATGTTGTGGTCCAAGAGATCATCTCTTCCATAAACGTCTAATGCACACACTAGACGTTTCAAATTATATGTGCAATCCCTTATAGCCACCAATCAATGGGAAATCGCCGCCACCTCATGCAAACAATCAATCGTGTCCCGAAACTGTACCGACAGGCGTATGACGTGCTGGTCCGCGACATCCGTTCCGGGGCATATCAACGTGGGATGCGGCTGAGCGAAACCCAGATTGCCGAGCGCTTCAGCATAAGCCGGGCTCCAGCGAGGCAGGCACTTTATGAGCTCGAGCGGGACGGCTTAGTGCGCAAGGGCGAAGGCCGGGGATACGAGGTTAGCGACTGCGACAGACTGGGCCATTCTCAGCTTGTAGCAGAGCTGCCTCTTGCAGAAGTCGAACCCCGATCAAGCTGGGAACTCATCTATCCGGAAGTAGAGCTGGAGATCGTCTCGCGCACGGCGCTTGCCAGCTGGCGGATCAACGAGGCTGTGCTTGCTCGCCACTACGGGGTCAGCCGTACCGTAGCGCGTGATGTAGTTGCTCGTTTGCAAGAACGTGGCATTGTTCGCAAGGAGACCAGCGGACGCTGGTTTGCACCTGCGCTAGCGGCCCAGCATACCGAAGAACTGTTCGAACTGCGCTGGGTTCTGGAACCGCTGGCGCTGCAGAAGGCTGTTCCGCACCTGCCAGAAGGCTTTCTGGCGACACTGCGCGCCAACCTCGAGGCGGCTATGGCAGCGAGGGAAGTCAAAAGCGAACAGCTCGACATTCTCGAACAGGAAATGCATGTGGATCTGTTAGGCCATTGCGGCAACCAAGCCCTTTTACGGGCAGTTAGCCTGCCGCAGTCATTGCTTGTTGCTCACCATTTTCTCTACCGCCAGACAACCCACCTGTTCGAGACGGAACCATTCCTTCCAGAACATCTGTGCATCATCAGTCATCTTGAACGGTGCGATGTTCCGGCAGCTTGCGAGGCGCTCGTTCATCACCTTCAGGTTTCCCGCCAACGAGCCATGCTGCGCATTGAAGCCGTGGCTAACAGCATTACGCCTGCCGCACTGCCTTATCTTGCGCAGCTATAGCGGTAGCCATTCGATATCCTGGAGGAGGATCCGCAATGAAAATCACTGCCGTCGAACCGTTCATTCTGCATTTGCCGCTCACATCGGATTCCATTTCCGACTCCACCCATAGCATCACGCACTGGGGTGTGGTCGGGGCAAAAATCACCACGGCCGACGGGCTTGAAGGCTATGGCTTCACCGGCACACACGCGCATCTGGCCTCAGACAGGTTGATCACCGCGTGCATTCGCGATTGCTATACGCCGCTGCTGCTGGGAGAGGACGCGGCGGACCATCAACGTCTGTGGACCAAGCTCGCGCGCTACCCTGCCCTGCAATGGGTGGGACGGGCAGGCATTACGCATCTGGCACTTGCCGCCGTTGATGTTGCGCTATGGGATATCGCGGCCAAAAGAGCGGGCGTTCCGCTCTGGTCGCTGCTGGGCGGCGCCAGAACGGAAAAGCTGGAGGCCTATAACACGGATATTGGCTGGATTTCTTTTTCGAAGGAGGCGTTGATTGCCGGCTCGGCGCGCGCTGTGGAAGAAGAGGGCTTTACCCGCATCAAGATCAAGGTCGGACATGATGATCCGAACGTCGATGTTGAACGGCTTGCGGCCGTGCGCGCCCGTTTGGGGAATAGCATTCGTATCGCCATCGATGCGAACGGGCGCTGGGACCTGCCCACCTGCCAGCGGTTTTGCGCACGGGCTGAAGGGCTGGATATCTACTGGTTCGAAGAGCCCATGTGGTATGACGATATTGCCAGCCATGCAGCTCTCGCCCGCAATACACCAATCCCCGTCGCATTGGGCGAACAGCTTTACACCGTGGATGCCTTTCGCAGCTTCATCAATGCGGGAGCGGTTCATTATGTGCAGCCGGATGTGACCCGTTTGGGCGGCATTACCGAATACATCCAGGTCGCCGATCTGGCGCTTGCAAACCGTTTGCCGGTCGTACCCCACGCCGGTGAGATGAGCCAGGTGCATGTGCATCTTAGCTACTGGCACCCGGCCTCCATGATCCTGGAATATATTCCATGGATCAAGGACCATTTCCATGAACCCGCCCACGTGAAGGACGGCGTTTTCCTGCGTCCGCAACAGCCGGGGGCAAGCACGACACCCTTGGCCGAAAGCGTCCAGCGCTACGGTAAATCGCTTTCCTGAGCGATCAACGGGCGGGGAGCTGCAAGTCCCCGCCTTCGGCTTCCTGCATCATCAGCGCAAGCAGCTCGCGCGGTACATCATCCAAACCGGCATATTTCCAATGCGGGTTGCGATCCTTGTCTACAATGACGGCGCGAATGCCTTCAATGAAATCGCCATGCTCCAGAACGCGAGAAACGAAGCGATATTCATTACGAATGCCGATTTCCAACGTATGTGCATCGCGAATGGCTTTCAGTGTTGCCTGAAGCGAGATGGGGGAACCACGGCGAATAGCTTCCAGCGCCTTCACGGCCCATTCGGATGACAGTTCGCGCAGATGATCGACGATATCGTGGACGGTCTCCCCGCTGAACGCACGATCGATTTCCGCCTGCCTTCCAGCAAGAACCGATGTTGGCGGCGAAGAAGAGAATTCGGCAATTGCTGCCGCATCGCCTGTATCTATCAGCCGGGCCTTCAGAGCCACCAGTTTTTCTCGCTCAACATAATGATCCGCGAAATTGGCATAGATTGCATCCGCGCCGTTCATGCGCGTCCCAGTCAGCCCCAAGAATTCGCCCAAATGGCCAGGAGCCTGATGCAGCAAATAAGTGCCACCCACATCGGTGATCAGGCCGATGCTGCATTCCGGCATGGCAACGACAGAGTTATCGGTTACGATACGATGCGAGCCATGGACAGAAAGGCCCACACCGCCGCCCATCACGATACCATCCATGAAGGCGACGTAAGGCTTAGGATAGCTCGCAATCATCGCATTCAGGCGATACTCCTCCCGCCAGAAGGCGTTTCCGGCATCAAAACGACCGGCTCGCCCATGCTCGTACATGGCCGACAGATCGCCACCGGCAGAGAAAGCTCGTTCACTATCGGAATCCACCATGACCAGAGAGATAGACGGGTCACTTGCCCAACGCCCCAGTGCTTCCGTCATCCCGGCGACGATAGCTTCGTTGACTGCATTCAGCACCTTGGGACGCGTCAGCGTGATATAGCCGACACGACCTTCGACGCGGATGATAAGATCGGAATTGCTCATGCCGGATATCCTGTCATGACGGATTTAATTGTGGTCCCAACGGGGTTTACGCTTTTCGAAAAAGGCGGCAATGCCTTCTTTAGCCTCATCCTGCTCCCAGACATCGGCAAGCGCGGTGATGCTTTCCTCAATCCGGTCAGCGTCGAGCGAACGGGAGAGAGAACGCGCCAATGCTTTTGCAGAAGCGACAGCTCCCGGTGCCGTGGCGAGATAATATTCCGCCTCGGCCAAGGCTTCCCTCATCAAAACGTCCGCGCTGACGACCCGCGAAATGATGCCGAGTTCAACGGCTTCTAGGGTGGAAAACCGCTTTGCCGACATGAACACGCGGCGCGCGCGCCCCTCGCCCATGCGCGCCAGCATATAGGGACCGATGGTCGCGGGAATGATGCCCAGCTTCGTTTCGGTCAGACCGAATAAAGTTTCCGGCGTTGCGAGCGCCAGATCGCATGCGCAGGCCATGCCAACGCCGCCACCGAAAGCGCTGCCGTGGATTGCGCCGATCAGCGGCTGTGGCAGCGAATTCAAAGCGCCGAGCATATTCGCCAGTTTGCGCGCTTCCGCGATGCGCGTCTGCCGGTCTGCCTGCATTTGCTCGCGCATCCAGTCCAGATCACCGCCAGCACAGAAGGCCGCCCCCTCGCCAGAGAGAATGACGGCGCGCCAATCGCGCCGCTCCTGCGCACGTGCGGCAAACGCCGTCAGCTCCGCGATCATCTGCCCCGAAAGCGCATTGCGCTTTTCCGGCCTGCTCAGCCGAAGCTGGACGATGCCGCGGGAATCGACCTCTACCTTGATCGTCTCTGTCATGCCGCGCTCCTCAAGGTTCTGGCGAAGGCCGCCGCCTCGTCGAGAGCGCTCAGATCGAGACCGGTTTCAAATCCATTGCTCGCCAGATGCCGCGCCAAGGCTTCCGTTGCAACATTGCCTGCAGCCCCCGGTGCGTAGGGACAACCACCGAGCCCCCCAACCGATGCGTCAAACACGCGCAACCCCTTTTCCAGCGCCACATCTACATTCTGAAGCGCCAGACCCGACGTATCATGAAAATGCCCCGCCAGCTTTTGAACCGGAACCACATCCAGCACAGCCTCCAGCATGGCTGCCACTGCTTGCGGCGTTCCGCGCCCCAGTGTCTCGCCAAGTGAGATTTCATGGCAACCAAGCGCCGCGAGCTCTACGGCGACTTTGGCAACCTGAAGCGGCTCAACCTTTCCATCGAACGGACAATCGGTGACGACGGATACATAGCCGCGCAACCGCAGCCTATCACCAAGGGCTGTCTCGGCCACTGGCTTCAAGCGTTCGAGACTTTCGGCAGTGGATGCGTTAAGGTTGGCGCGGCTGAAGCCTTCCGATGCCGATACGAAGATTGCCACCTCATCAGCACCGGCCAGCTTTGCTGCCTCGTATCCCTTCAAATTCGGTGCAAGCACAGCATAGGAAAGACCGGCGCGACGTGGAACCTTCGCCATCACCTCAGCCGCATCTGCCATTTGCGGTACCCATTTGGGGCTGACGAAACTGGTGGCCTCAATACGGCGAAACCCGCAGCGGCTTAATTTTTCGATCAGAGCCAGCTTATCAACGGTCGGGATAACCCTCTTCTCGTTCTGCAGCCCGTCGCGCGGACCGACCTCATAGAGTTCAACGAATTCAGCCATGCGGCACTGCCTCAGGTTCCAGTTGAACCAGTGGATCACCCGCAGAAAGCTGCGCTCCTTCGGCGACAAACACCTCTGCGACACGGCCGGCACGCGCAGACTTTAGCGTGTGCTCCATCTTCATCGCCTCAAGAATGCACAGCGGTTGACCGGCCTCCACCGCCTCCCCCGTTTGCACCAACAGGGCGCGCACCAGCCCCGGCATCGGCGCCAGCGTTACATCACCGCCGGGACCAGCCGACTGATCGCGATCCAGCGGATCGTGCAGACGGAAGCTCAAGGAGCGCCCAGACGAGAAGACATGGATGCCATCGGCATCGACCATCTGCATATGAGGATGGCTCTCGATAGACCAACCCGCTGCACGGCGAATGGCCTGAAGGCGAACACCATCCACGTCTACTTGCGCCTGATCAGATCCTGTAACGTGCAGACAAACCTCCAGCGTCTCGCCTGCCCGTTCCAGAACCAGTGTCCGCTCCAGTGGTGCCCAGAGAGAAAATCCGGCAAGTGGATCGCTCGGAATTGCCGCAGCATGCAAAGCAGCTAAGGCTGCCATGGCCTGATCCGTCTTGCCTGTGTCGCGTTTGGCCGTGAGTGTCGTCAGATCACGAGCAATCAAGCCCGTGTCCACCTCACCTTTGGCGAAACCCGGATGCCGGGACAGCGCACCAAGGAAGGCGAGATTGGTAACCGTTCCCGCCACCTGCGCTTCATCCAACGCGCGGGAAAGCCTTGAAAGCGCGACATCCCGCGTTGGTCCGTGTGTAATGATCTTGGCGATCATCGGATCGTACCAGGGCGAAATTTCATCGCCGCTACGCACACCGGTATCGGCACGGCAGTTCGAGGGAAAAGCAAGATGCGCCAGCCTGCCTGTTGCGGGCAGAAAACCGGCCTCGACGTCTTCCGCATACAATCGCGCTTCGAAGGCGTGGCCGTTCAGCTTGATTTGATCTTGGCGCAAAGGCAGCGGCTCGCCGCTTGCCACGCGCAGCTGCCATTCCACGAGATCAATGCCAGTGACAGCTTCTGTGACAGGATGTTCCACCTGAAGCCGCGTATTCATTTCCATGAACCAGAACCGATCCGGGCGCAGCCCTTCGGAGCCATCGACGATGAATTCGATCGTGCCTGCACCGGAATAGCCGATGGCTTTCGCCGCCTTGACCGCCGCCGAGCCCATGGCCTCGCGCATCTCTTCCGTCATGCCCGGGGCTGGCGCTTCCTCGATCACCTTCTGATGACGGCGCTGAAGCGAGCAATCCCGCTCGAACAGATGCACGGCCTCCACCCCATCACCAAACACCTGCACCTCGATATGGCGCGGTGCAGCCACATACTTTTCGATGAGAACGGCATCATTACCAAAAGCGTTCGAAGCTTCCGCCTTGGCAGCGCGAAGCGCGTCGGCAAACTCACCTGCGCTTTCCACACGCCGCATGCCCTTGCCACCGCCACCGGCCACGGCCTTGATAAGAACAGGATAGCCGATGCGGTTCGCCTGCTCGGCTAAAAACGCAACGTCCTGATTGTCGCCGTGATAACCGGGAACGACCGGAACACCCACCTTTTCCATCAGCCCTTTAGCCGCATCCTTCAAGCCCATGGCACGAATGGCATCGGCGGAAGGGCCGATGAAGACGAAACCAGCGCCCTTCACCGCATCGACGAAATCCGGATTTTCCGACAGAAAGCCATAGCCCGGATGGATGGCCTCGGCACCCGTTTGGAGCGCGGCAGCGATAATGGCCTCGCCTTTCAGATAGCTATCCTTTGGGGCCGCGCCGCCGATGTAAACCGCCTCATCGGCCAAAGCCACATGCAACGCGTTTCGATCCGCGTCGGAATAGACGGCAACAGTAGAAACACCCATCGTACGCGCCGTTCTCATAATCCGGCAGGCAATCTCACCGCGATTGGCAATCAGGATTTTGCGAAACATCGTTCTCTCCTTTTTGCTATCACATGCGGAACAGGCCGAAGCGGGTTTCCGCAATCGGCGCATTCAGGCTGGCAGACAGGGATAAAGCCAGAACCTCGCGTGTTTTTCGCGGGTCCACGATGCCGTCATCCCACAGCCGTGCTGAGGCGTAGAGCGGATGGCTCTGCCGCTCGAACATCTCAAGTGTCGGGCGCTTGAACTCGGCTTCATCGTCTGCGCTCCAGCTACCACCCTTGCGCTCTATGCCCTCGCGGCGAACGGTGGCCAGAACACCCGCGGCCTGTTCCCCACCCATGACCGAGATACGCGAATTCGGCCATGTCCATAAGAAGCGGGGCGAGAAGGCACGACCCGCCATGCCATAATTTCCCGCCCCGAAAGAGCCGCCCACCAGCATGGTGATCTTTGGCACGGCAGTCGTTGCCACTGCCGTCACCATTTTCGCGCCATGGCGGGCAATACCTTCATTCTCGTATTTTCTACCCACCATGAAGCCGGTGATGTTTTGCAGGAAAATCAGCGGAATGCCCCGCTGCGAGCACAGCTCAACGAAATGCGCGCCCTTCTGCGCACTTTCGGAAAACAGAACACCATTGTTCGCAACGATACCGACCGGACAACCCATGATATGCGCGAAACCGCAGACCAGCGTTTCGCCAAACCTCGCCTTGAATTCATCAAAGCGGCTGCCATCCACCACGCGGGCAATCACCTCGCGAATGTCATACGGCGTGCGCAGATCGGCAGGCACCACGTCCAGCAGTTCGTCGGGGTCATAGGCCGGTTGCTCCGGCGACTGCCAAAGAACCGAATACGGCTTCTGCCTGTTGAGGTTGGCTACAGCACGGCGAGCCAGCGCCAGAGCATGCGCATCATCTTCCGCCAGATAATCCGCGACACCGGAAAGGCGCGTATGCACATCACCGCCGCCCAGATCTTCAGCGCTGACGACTTCACCGGTCGCCGCCTTCACCAGCGGCGGCCCTGCCAGAAAGATCGTTCCCTGCTCGCGCACGATGATGGAAACATCCGACATGGCAGGCACATAAGCGCCACCCGCCGTACAGGACCCCATGACGACGGCGATCTGCGCAATGCCTTTCGCGCTCATCTGCGCCTGATTAAAGAAAATGCGGCCAAAGTGATCGCGATCCGGGAACACCTCATCCTGGTTTGGCAGGTTCGCGCCACCGCTATCCACCAGATAGATGCAAGGCAGATTACAGGCCTCGGCAATCTCTTGCGCGCGAAGGTGCTTCTTCACGGTCATCGGGTAGTAGGTGCCGCCTTTCACCGTCGCGTCATTGGCGACGACCATGATATCCTGCCCCTCGACCCGGCCCACGCCTGCAATCAGGCCTGCCGCAGGTGCAGCACCCTCATACATATCATGCGCCGCAGTCGCCCCGATTTCCAGAAAAGGCGAACCGGGATCGAGAAGATTTGCGACGCGCTCCCGTGGCAGCATCTTGCCTCGGCTTGCATGGCGTTTGCGTACTTCCTCACCGCCACCTTGCGCGGCAAGATCTGCCGCTGCACGAACGGTTTCCAGCATGGCCAAATGCGCAGCGCGGTTCTTCTTCGCACTTTCCGATCCGGCAACGTATTGGGATTTCAGTTTCATCGGCTCCTCCAGCCGTTACGCCACAAAAGAGGAAGTTCAGGCCATTGCGGCCATCAACTCCCGACCGATCAACATGCGGCGAATTTCGGATGTGCCCGCACCGATTTCCATGAGTTTGGCATCACGAAACAGACGGCTGACAACACTGTCGTTAAGAAAGCCGGCTCCCCCCAGCGCCTGCACCGCCTGATGTGCCTGCACCATGGCCTGCTCGCTGGCGTAAAGCACAGCACCCGCCGCATCCTGCCGGGTCACGGCACCACGATCACAGGCCTTCGCCACTTCGTAGACATAGGCGCGCGCCGTGTTCAGGCCGACATACATGTCAGCAATCTTGCCCTGCATGAGCTGGAAACTGCCGATCGGCTGGCCGAACTGCTCGCGAGTGGAGACATAAGGCATCACCTCATCCAGACAGGTGGCCATGATGCCAAGCCCGATGCCGGACAGCACGACGCGCTCATAGTCCAAGCCGGACATCAGCACCCGGACGCCCTTGCCTTCTGCGCCAAGCACATTTTCGAAAGGCACTTCTACGCCATCGAATATCAGCTCTGCCGTGTTGGAGCCGCGCATGCCCAGCTTGTCGAAATGCGGACTGGTGGAAAAACCCTTCGTTCCCTTCTCGATAATGAAGGCAGTGATGCCCTTCGATCCGGCATCCGGGTTGGTCTTCGCATAGACCACCAGCACATCCGCATCCGGGCCATTGGTGATCCAGTATTTATTGCCTTTCAGCACATAGTAGCCATCTCGCTTGTCGGCCTTCAGCTTCATGGAGACGACATCAGACCCAGCCCCCGGCTCCGACATCGCCAGCGCGCCGACATGTTCGCCGGACACGAGTTTCGGCAGATACTTCCGTTTCTGCTCATCCGATCCATTCAGCTTGATCTGGTTTACGCAGAGATTGGAGTGAGCCCCATAGGAAAGGCTGACGGAGGCGGAAGCTCGAGCAATCTCTTCCACCGCCACCGTATGCGCCAGATAGCCCATTCCCGCACCGCCATAGGCTTCGTCTACCGTGATGCCCAGCAGACCGAGATCCCCCATCTCCTTCCAGAGCTGGTTCGGGAAACTGTTCGTGCGATCGACCTCCGCAGCGAGCGGCTTTACCCGCTCCTGCGCCCAGGCATGCACGGTTTCGCGCAGTGCCGCGACATCCTCTCCCAGTTCGAAGCTCATTGTTGCGTGAAACATGAAGTCTCCTCCCTTCCCGTTCACGAGGCAGGCTAGATCGTTTCATTTTTTTGGAAATGCCGAAACGATCTATCTCTTTGGCTTTTCGCAATTACGGACGCGAAACCGGTTTCCACTTTCGCTGGAATTGCTATGCTCTACCTGTTCTTGAATTCCGCCGGTCGGCGCGCCACAAATGCGGCCATGCCTTCAGCGCGGTCTTCCAGCGCAAAGGTTGAATGAAACAGACGGCGTTCGGCCAGCAGACCTTCTGCGAGCGTGGTTTCAAAGGCGCGGTTGACCGCCTCCTTCGCCATGGCGGCCACCGGCTGCGACATGCCTGCCACAACGGCAGCAACCTTCACGGCCTCTTCCACCAGATCCGCCGCCGGGAAGACGCGGCTGACGAGACCGCAACGTTCTGCTTCGCCAGCATCCATCATGCGGCCTGTCAGCACCATATCCATGGCCTTGGACTTACCTACGAAACGGGTGAGGCGCTGCGAACCGCCCATGCCAGGAATGGTGCCGAGCTTGATTTCCGGCTGGCCGAACTTGGCCGTGTCCGATGCCAGAATGAAATCGCACATCATGGCCAGTTCGCACCCTCCGCCCAGCGCGAAGCCGGAAACGGCTGCGATGATCGGCTTTCGGCGATTGGTAAACAGCGACCATTCCGAAAATTTGTCGGTGATTGCGACATCCTGAAAGGTCAGCGGCTGCATTTCCTTGATATCCGCGCCCGCTGCAAAGGCCTTTTCTGAACCGGTCAGAACAAGGCAACCGATGCTGTCATCAGCCTCGGCTTCAGCCGTGACAGTGATCAGCTCCTGCGCCACGGTCGCATTCAAAGCATTAAGCGCTTCCGGCCTGTTGAGGCGGATAAGCAGTACACTCTCGCGACGTTCGGTCAGAATGGTTTGGTAAGTCATAGTGTCTCTCCCTTCGGCCTGCTCACGCCTGTGCAATCACCGCACGTGCCACGATCAGCCGCATAATTTCGTTCGTGCCTTCCAGAATCTGGTGAACGCGCAGGTCCCGCACGATCTTTTCGATTCCATAATCGGCAAGATAGCCATAACCACCGTGCAGTTGCAGCGCCCGGTTGGCAACCTCGAAACCGGCATCCGTCACATGCTTCTTGGCCATGGCGCAAAGCTGCGTCGCTTCCGGCAGTTTGGCATCCAGCGCCGCCGCCGCCCGCCACAGGAAGGTGCGCGAGACTTCGAGATCGATTGCCAGCTCGGCCAGCGTGAATTGAAGCGCCTGAAACTCATTCAGCTTCTGACCAAAGGCCTTGCGCTCATTGGTGTAGGCAACAGCCTTTTCGAATGCAGATTGCGCCCCACCCAGAGAGCAAGCGGCAATAGATGTACGCCCGCCATCCAGCGCTTCCATGGCAAGCTTGAAGCCCGCACCTTCCGGCCCCAGCATGGCATCGGCCTTAACCCGCACCTTGTCCAGCATCACCGTGCGGGTCGGCTGGGCGTTCCAGCCCATTTTCTTTTCATTGGCACCGAAGGAAAGGCCGCCCGCATCCTTCTCCACCAGAAAGGCAGAAACCCCTTTGGCGCCGGGGCCGCCGGTGCGCGCCATGACGACGTAGAGATCCGTAGCACCTGCTCCCGAAATGAACATCTTCTGGCCGGTCAGCAGATACTCATGGCCGTCGCGTTCGGCGCGGGTTGTCAGTGCCGCCGCATCAGAACCACATGAAGGCTCGGTAAGGCAGTAGGAGGCCAGCAGCTCACCAGTGCACAAGCGCGGCAGATAGGCGGACTTCTGCGCCTCGCTTCCATGCTTGTCGATCATGCTGGCGACCATGTTGTGGATCGACAGATAGGCGGAGAACGCAGCGCAGCCCTTGGCCAGCGCCTCATAGACCAGAACCGCCTCGACACGGCCCAGACCTGAGCCGCCATGCGCTTCCGAAACCATGATGCCGCCGAGACCGAGCGCCATGGCGCCTTTAAGCACATCCACCGGAAAATGCTTGGCCTGATCCCACTCTATCGCTTTCGGTGCGACTTCATCCTGCGCAAAGCCTTCCGCCATCTCCCGAATGGCCGTCTGCTCTTCCGTCAGCGAAAAATCCATGGGGTCTTCCTCCTCAATTTCAAGCGTGTAACGCCTTGCCCAAGCCCGCCCATGCTGCTTCCTGCACCGTTTCACCGAGTGTCGGGTGCGCATGGATGGTCGCGGCGATATCGGTCAGCGTCGCACACATCTCAAGCGCAAGCGCAAATTCTCCGGCAAATTCGGACACACCAGCGCCAACCGCCTGAATGCCGAGAACCAGACCGCTCTTCTTTTCATGCACAATGCGCACGAAACCATCAGTCCGCTCAAGCGTCATGGCGCGGCCATTGGCCCGCAGTGGATAGGTCGCAACCGCCGCATCGGCATTCGCCGCACGCGCCTCATCCGGCAAGTGGCCGACAACCACGATCTCAGGATCGGTGAAGCAGACGGCGGGGATTGCCCGCTTCTCCCAACTTGCCGCCTCGCCCGCAATCATCGCGGCTGCAATCTCCCCTTGCGCCATTGCGCGATGGGCCAGCATGGGCTCGCCGGTGACATCGCCGATGGCATAGACCTCGCGCATCGACGTCTGGCACTTGCCGTTGATCTTGATGTAACGGCCCTGCATGTCGAGGCCCAAGCTGTCCGCTCCGCAATCAGCAATGACGGGTCTGCGACCGACCGTGACCAACACCTTTTGCGCCGGGACAACGAGATCGCCATCCGATGTTTTCACCTGCAAAACGCCATTTGCATACAAGCTTGCCTGTGCATTCAGGTGCACCTCGACACCCAGCGCCTTCAGCCGCGCCTGAACCGGCCGGGAAAGCTCGCTGTCATATTGCGGCAGGATCTGCGGTCTGGCCTCCAGAATGGTCACTTGGGCGCCAAGCTTTGCATAGGCTGTGCCAATCTCAAGACCGATGTAACCACCGCCGACAACGGCCAGCGTCTCTGGCACAGTTTCCAGCGAGAGGGCCTCCGTCGAGGAGAGAATATCTCCGCCAAAGGGAAGCGATGGAACCTCGATAGGCACCGACCCACTTGCGATCACAAGATGTTCGCAGCTTATGCGCAAAAGCCCATCGGCGGTTTGAACCTCTACGGTCTTGCCATCCAGAATGCGCGCCTCGCCATCAACCTTGCGCACACCCGCCTTGCGCAACAGACCGCTCACCCCGCCGGTCAGTTGGCGGACAATGCCGTCCTTCCAGCTCATGGTTTTGGCGAGATCGATCTTCGGCGAGGACGTTAAAATTCCAAGCGCCGAATGACCCGTCGCGGCGTGTGCCACTGTATGAAACTGCTCTGCGGCATGGATCAGCGCTTTGGACGGAATACACCCAACATTGAGACATGTACCGCCAGGTGCCGCCTTCTCCACAATGATCGTATCAAGACCCGCCTGCCCCGCCCGGATGGCACAGACATAGCCGCCCGGACCAGCGCCAAGCACCAGCACTTTGCATGAAAGATCAGTCATTTGATCAATCCTTCATAAAAATCAGAGCGGGAGATTCGAGCAATGTCTTCATCTTCTGAACGAAGACTGCTGCATCCCATCCGTCAATTATGCGATGGTCGAAGCTGGCCGAGATATTCATCATGGTACGCGGCACAAAGGCGCTGCCGTTCCAGCTTGGCCGTACCGCCATGCGGTTGACGCCAAGAATGGCGACCTCGGGCTTGTTGATGATCGGCGTCGTGGCAATGGCACCCAGCGGCCCCAGAGAGGTGATGGTGATGGTGGAGCCGGAAAGTTCCTCCCGCTTGGCCTTGCCCTCCCGGCACGCATCTGCAAGACGGGTGATCTCACCCGCAAGCTGATAAGGCGAAAGCGACTGCGCATTGCGCACGACCGGCACCATCAACCCCGCTTCGGTCATCGTCGCGATGCCAATGTGAACGGCAGTGGAGTAATGCACCTCTTCGGCTTCATCGTCATAGCGGGCGAATATCTTCGGGCAGGTTTCCTTCGCCTTGACCAGTGCCGCCGCAATGAGCGGCAGGATCGTCAGTTTCGGTTTGTCGCCCCGGCTCTCGTTCAGTTTGGCGCGCAGAGCCTCGATTTCAGTGACATCCACTTCTTCCACGACGGTGATATGCGGGATAGTGGCGTTGGCCTCGCTCATGCGCTTTGCAATCATACGCCTCAGGCCGACGACCTTCACGGTTTCCACTGTTTCCGGGCCGGACACCGAACGATCCTTCGCCTGCCCGACGTTCTGGAACAGGTTATCGAGGTCTGCGTGGGTGATGCGACCTGCTGGTCCGCTACCCGCAACGCCCCTGAGGTCGATACCGTTTTCCCTGGCGCGGGCGCGAACTGCAGGCGAAGCAAGAACAGCGGCACCTTCTGCGCGCGGAGGAATGGCAGCTGTGGCAATGGTTGCTGGCCGATTTTCCACCACCTTCAGCGAAGGCGGTGATTTCAGCGGGCAGTTGTCCGCCTGCACATTGCCTTCCGGCCTGGATGCCTGGGCGGGCTGCGCTGGAGTAGCGGCAGGGGGCGAAGCGGTATCATTTCCACCTTCTGTCTCATCCTCGATGCGAATGAGGTCCGACCCGATGGCGAGCGTCTTGCCTACCTCGCCGCCGATCCAGATAACCTTGCCGCTATAGGCAGACGTAATTTCCACCGTCGCCTTGTCCGTCATGACGGCAGCAATCGGATCGTCCTCGCGTACCAGATCACCCGGTTTGACGAGGATTTCTGTGACTTCGGCTTCCGTTACACCTTCGCCGACATCCGGCAGACGGATTGTTCTGATCCCCATCTCAAGCCTCCATCACTGCTTTGAGGGCGCGAGATACGCGCTCCTGGCCGGGGAAATAATCCCATTCAAGTGCATGCGGATAAGGCGCATCCCAACCCGTCACACGCTGGACCGGGGCTTCGAGATGGTAGAAACAGGCTTCCTGCACGATGGCGATGATTTCGCCAGCCAGGCCTGAGGTTTTCGTTGCCTCATGCAGTACCACGCAGCGCCCGGTCTTTCGCACCGATTCCTCGATTGCCTCCAGATCAAGCGGCAGGAGCGAACGCAGATCGATAATTTCAGCATCGATGCCAAGCGAATTGACCGCAGCTTCCGCAACGAAAACCATCGTCCCATAGGTGAGAATGGTCACTGCCGCACCTTCCCGGTGGACCCGCGCCTTGCCGATCGGGATTGAGTAGTGTCCCTCTGGCACCTCGCCCAGCGCATGATTTTTCCAACTTTGGGCCGGTGCCTTGTGATCGCCGTTGAATGGACCGTTATAGAGGCGCTTCGGTTCCAGAAAGATCACTGGATCCGGATCTTCCATCGCTGAGATGAGCAGGCCCTTGGCATCGTGCGGCGTGCAGGGCAGTACTACTTTCAAGCCTGCCACATGCGTAAACAGGGCTTCAGGGCTCTGGCTATGCGTCTGCCCGCCGAAGATACCGCCGCCGGTCGGCATGCGGATGACGATAGGGCAGGAGAACTGCTCATTGGACCGATGGCGGATGCGGGCCGCTTCCTGCGTGATCTGATCATAGGCCGGATAGACATAATCGGCGAACTGGATTTCCACGCAAGGCTTCATGCCCTGTGCAGCCATGCCGATGCCGAGACCGACGATGGCACTTTCGTTAATCGGTGTATCGAACACCCGCTCTTCGCCGTACTTCTTCTGCAACCCGGATGTGCAGCGGAAGACGCCGCCAAAGTAACCCACATCTTCTCCGAAGATGACGACCTTCGGGTCGCGCGCCAGCATCACATCCATCGCATCGCGAAGGGCTTCAATCATCGTCAGTTGCGCCATGGTCAAACCCCCAATTCCTGCCGCTGACGGCGGATATGTTCAGGCATTTCGGCGTAGACACCCTTGAAGATGGTGGCTCCGGGAATGGGCTTTGGATCGATCATCGTACCGGCAGCCTCAACGCGCTTCTGCACTTCGACCACCGTCGAGAGCACTTCCGCTTCCGCCTGGACGTGTCGCTGTTCGCTCCATTCACCAATGTGGATGAGGTGCTTCTTCAATCGGTCTATGGGGTCGCCGAAGGGCCACGCCTTGCCTTCGTCTCTCGGGCGGTAGGCGCTGGGATCGTCGGATGAGGAATGCGCACCCACCCGGTAGGTATACCATTCGATCAGGACAGGCCCATGGTCTGCACGCACGCGCCGTGTTGCCCATTCCGAAACTGCCAGCACCGCAAGGTAATCATTGCCATCGACGCGAATGGCCGGGATCCCATAGCCTAGAGCGCGCGCGGCGTAGGTTCTGCCCCTACCCTTGGCGACGCCGGTATAGGTCGAGATGGCCCACTGGTTATTCACGACGTTCAAGATCACGGGCGGACTGTATGATGATGCCGAAAGGAGCGCCGTATGGAAATCGTTGGATGCGGTTGAACCATCACCGATCCAGCCGATCGAGATGTTATCCTTCTGGGTAAGCGCATTGGCCATGGCCCAGCCAACCGCATGTACATATTGCGTGCCGAGATTGCCGGAAACGGTGAAATATCCATAGTCACGGGCGGAATGTAGCGTTGGCAGTTGGCGGCCCTGCAGCGGATCGAAAGCGTTGGAATAAAACTGGCCCAGCAACATTTCCAGCGGATAGCCGCCGGCGATCAGCAGACCCTGCTGGCGATAGGTGGGGAAGTTCATGTCGCCCGCCTTCAGACAGCGCTGAAAGCCGCAGGCTATCGCCTCTTCCCCGACGCCCTGAATGTAGAAGGACATCTTGCCTTGCCGCTGCGCATTCATCATGCGCATGTCGATGGTGCGTGACATCATCATATCGCGGAGACCGGCACGAAGCGTATCGACGTCGAACCGGGTCAAGAATTCGGCCCAGGGTCCAACTGCTTCGCCATTCTCATCCATGACACGGATGAGTGAATTGGCATGCTCGACGCAATCCGCAGCGGTCACATCAAGCGGCAGAACAGGCAACAGGCCCGCTTTTGGAATCTCCACTGAGGAGAAATCAGGCGTCTGTCCCGGTCTTGCGGGCGGGTGCGCGAAAGATAGTTTGCAATGCGAAGTCACGTTCTTCTCCTCCAAAGAAGTGCATTCGTTCAATTTGAAATCTATGTCCGGCAGTGCTCGGAAAACCTCCTGCCCTCGCTCTTCCGGTCAATCTGATGGCTGTGCTGCCGCTCCTCCTGCTGCAAGAACGCCTCTGATCTCGCTACAATGGTAGTCTCGACCTGCCCGAAATGTCCTGATTATGTTGAGCGTGACAGCGCATGAGCCGGAAAGGACGACTGCTAATTTGCGCAATTAAAGTTCGCGGGCTGCCAAGCTGTCGAATTGCAGCCCGAGAAAATGACTCTGCGTCAAAAAACGAAGAAGCCGCGCACCTTGCGATGCGCGGCCTGCGAGACAGTCGAATTGCTTGAGAGGATGCTTAACGACGCTGATTGTAGACGTCGACGCAGACTGCACCGAGCAGAACGAGACCCTTGATGACCTGCTGATAGTCGATGCCGATACCGAGGATGGACATGCCGTTGTTCATGACGCCCATAAGGAAGGCGCCGATAACAGCACCGGTAACCTTACCAACGCCACCATAGGCGGATGCACCGCCGATGAAGCAGGCGGCGATAACGTCCAGCTCGAAACCTGCACCGGCCTTCGGGGTGGCGCTGTTGAGGCGCGCTGCAACCACGAGGCCACCCAGAGCTGCCAGTACGCCCATATTTACAAAGGTGCCGAACACGAGACGCTGGGTCTTGATACCAGAGAGTTCGGCCGCGCGCGCATTGCCACCCACAGCGTAGATCTGGCGGCCGATAATCGTACGGTTGGTAAAGAAACCATAAGCGGCAATCAAAAGCGCCATGATGATCAGAACGTTCGGCATACCGCGGTGAGACGCGATCAGATAGGCGACATAGCTGATGCTGGCGAGGACAAGGATATTCTTTGCAATGAAGAAACCAAAAGGCTCGGTTTCAACACCGTGCGACATGCGACGTCCGCGGTTCTTGATGTTCTGCCAGACAAGAAAGGCCGCAACCGCGACGCCCAGAATGAGCGATGTCAGATAGAGCCCGCCTTCAGACGAGATGAATTCCGGAATGAAGCCGGATGACAGCCGCTGGAACGTTACATCGAACGGACCAATCGAGCGACCGCTGAGTACGGCGATCATCAGACCACGGAAAACCAGCATGCCGGCAAGGGTTACGATGAACGATGGAATCTTCAGATAGGCAACGAAATAGCCCTGCACAGCACCGATTACACCGCCGAGGACCAGGCAGATGATGCAGGCCGTGACGAAATCAAAGTTGTATTGGACCATCATCATGGCGGCGACTGCGCCGATGAAGCCTGCCACGGAACCGACCGAGAGGTCGATATGGCCGGTCACGATGATCATCAACATGCCGAGCGCCATAATGACGATATAGCTGTTCTGCAGAATGATGTTCGTCAGGTTCAGCGGCTTCAGAAGAATGCCGCCTGTGGCAAACTGGAAGAAGATGACGATGACGAGAAGCGACATCAGCATCCCGTATTCGCGCAGGTTGTCCTTGATGAAACCGGCGACGCTCTGTGTTGCCGGTGCAGTTGTTTCAGGCGTGCTCATTCGTCTCTCCCCTTGCGGCGCATGATAGCGCGCATGATGTTCTCCTGGGTGGCTTCGGTGCCGGCAACTTCGCCGACGAATTCACCCTCATGCATCACCAGGATGCGATCGCAAATCCCGATCAGCTCCGGCATTTCCGAGGAGATCACCACGACTGCCTTTCCGGCATCCGCGAGTTCGTTGATAATAGAATAAATTTCGTACTTAGCACCGACGTCGATACCGCGGGTCGGCTCGTCGAGGATCAAGAGATCAGGGTTTGTGAACAGCCATTTCGACAGCACGACCTTTTGCTGGTTGCCGCCGGAAAGCTTGCCGGTTTCCTGATAGACATTGTGGCTGCGGATGCGCATACGCGCCCGAAACTCCTGCGCGACCTTCATTTCTGAAATGTCGTCGATCACACTGCTGCGTGAGACGCCCGGCAGGTTTGCCAGCGAGATATTCTTGCGAATGTCTTCCGCCAGGATCAACCCGAGATGCTTGCGGTCCTCCGTCACATATGCCAGGCCCGCATCGATCGCCTTGGTAACCGTCGAAACGTCGACAGGCTTGCCATGCATCTTCACTGTGCCGGTGATACTGCGGCCCCAGGAACGGCCGAACACGCTCATCGCAAACTCGGTGCGACCCGCACCCATCAAACCGGAAATACCGACGACTTCGCCCGCGCGAACCTTCAACGAAAGGTTCTTCACGACCTGACGATGCGTGTGCTGCGGATGATAGACGGACCAGTCATCCACCTCGAAGATCATCTCGCCGATCTTCGGCGTACGCTTCGGGTAACGGCTTTCCATATCGCGGTCGACCATCTTGCGGATGATCTCGTCTTCCGGCACGACGCCAGCGTGGCAATCCATAGTATCGACGGAGCGACCATCGCGCAGAACCGTGATGCGATCGGCGACCTCGGAAATCTCGTTCAGCTTGTGGCTGATCATGATCGAGGTGATGCCCTGATTGCGAAACTCCTTGAGGAGTTCCAGCAGTGCAGCACTGTCTGTCTCGTTAAGTGACGCAGTCGGCTCATCAAGAATGAGAAGACGCACGTCCTTCGACAAGGCTTTCGCGATTTCAACCAGCTGCTGCTTGCCGACACCGAGATTGGTAATCAAAGTATCCGGCTGCTCGTTCAGGCCTACCTTGGCCAGCAAGGCCTTGGTGCGCTCGTGCACGGCCGAACGGTCGATCACGCCGAAACGCGATGGAGCGTTAGCGAGGAATATGTTTTCGGCAATCGACAGGAGCGGAATCAGCGCAAGCTCCTGGTGAATAATGATGATGCCCAGTGCCTCAGTATCGTTGATATCGCGAAACTGGCGGTCTTCTCCCGAGAACAGGATAGAGCCTTCATAGCTGCCATGCGGATAGACGCCGGACAGAACCTTCATGAGTGTAGATTTACCAGCGCCGTTTTCACCGACGAGCGCGTGAATTTCGCCCTCGCGAACGGTGAACGAGACGTCGGTCAAAGCCTTAACAACACCGAACGACTTGGAAATGCCACGCATTTCGAGAATCGGGGGGCGTTCAGCCGCATTGACGTGTGCGAGCATGCCATCATCTCCGATGGGAAACAAAGAATACGGCGACGCGGTTTCAACGCGCCGCCGCACTATCGATACAGGAATTACTTCAGCTGGTCTTCCTTGTAGTAACCGCTGCCAACCAGAACTTCCTTCCAGTTGGTCTTGTCAACAGCAACCGGCTTCAACAGGTAGGAAGGAACAACCTTCTTGCCGTTGTCGTAGGTCTTCGTGTCGTTGACAGTCGGCTCCTTGCCGCTCATCGCAGCATCAACCATGTCGACGGTAACCTTGGCGAGTTCGCGGGTATCCTTGAAGATAGTGGAGTACTGTTCGCCAGCGATGATGGACTTAACAGACGGAACTTCTGCGTCCTGACCGGAAACGAACGGCATTGCAACGCCGCCGGAACCGTAACCTACGCCCTTGAGCGAGGACAGGATGCCGATGGAGATACCGTCATAAGGAGACAGAACAGCGTTGACCTTCTTGTCGGCATAGAATGCAGACAGGATGGCGTCCATACGAGCCTGAGCGGTTGCACCGTCCCAACGCAGCGTGGAAACCTTGTCCATGCCAACCTGGCCGGAACCAACCTTCAGAACGCCCTTGTCGATCAGCGGCTGGAGAACGCTCATGGCGCCATTGTAGAAGAAGAAGGCGTTGTTATCGTCCGGCGAACCGCCGAAGAGTTCGATGTAGAACGGACCCTTTTCGGTATCAGCCTTGAGGGCCTTTACCAGCGTCGTGGCCTGCAGAACACCAACCTGGAAGTTGTCGAACGTCGCATAGTAGCTGACATTGGGCGTATCGCGGATCAGGCGGTCATAAGCGATGACCTTGATCTTCTTATCAGCAGCCTGCTGCAGAACGTCCGAAAGCGTGGTGCCGTCGATCGATGCGATCACGAGCACTTTCGCACCCTTCGTGATCATGTTCTCGATCTGCGAGAGCTGGTTCGGAATGTCGTCTTCTGCATACTGCAGGTCGACCGAATAACCACGCTCCTTGAGAACCTTCACCATGTTGTCGCCATCGGCGATCCAGCGGGCGGAGGACTTGGTTGGCATGGCAACGCCGACCAGACCCTTGTCAGCAGCGCTGACCGGGCCAGCGAAGGCCATAGCGGCAAACATCGCGGCAGTCGTCAAATACTTCAAAATTTTCATTCTTGCTCTCCTCCTTGGTCGAGCCCCCCATCGAGCTCGCCATTGTTGGCAACAGGAATCAGAGCCTGATTCCTGCCGTTTCTTTTCTATCAGTGATTGTCGCGCGGAATACCTTCCGTTTGAGCAATGCGCTGATATTTCACAGCCGGCTCCAGAACGGCGCCGGTCTCCATCTGCCCAACGATACCGCGCTGGATTTCCTGCCACGGTGTCTGGTGCTTCGGATATTGATAGCCGCCTTTTGCTTCCAGTTCGCGACGGCGCTCTGCAAGCTCTTCTGCGGAAATGAGAATATCTGCCGTTCCACGACCCACGTCGATGCGAACGCGGTCGCCGGTCTTCAGAAGTGCGAGACCCCCACCTGCAGCGGCTTCTGGCGAAGCATTGAGAATGGACGGACTACCCGATGTGCCGGACTGGCGGCCATCGCCGATACACGGCAAGGATGTAACACCCTTGTTCAGCAAATAGCTGGGTGCACGCATATTCACGACTTCCGCCGCGCCGGGATAGCCAATGGGACCGGCACCACGCATGAACAGAACCGTGTTCTCGTCAATACCCAGCGCCGGGTCATCAATGCGATGGTGATAATCTTCCGGTCCATCGAACACCACTGCCTTGCCTTCGAAGGCTTCTGGATCGTTCGGGTTCGAAAGATAACGATCGCGGAATTCCTTGGAGATCACGCTCGTCTTCATGATGGCCGACGAGAACAGATTACCACGAAGCACTCGGAAACCCGCACGCTCCTTCAATGGCTGATCGTAAGGACGAATGACCTTTTCGTCTTCGATCACGGCGCCGCGGCAGTTTTCGCCGATGGTCTTGCCGTTCACGGTCATGGCATTTTCGTGGATGAGACCCTGCTGCATCAACTGGTTGACGACTGCCGGTACGCCGCCCGCATGATAGTAATCTTCACCGAGATATTCGCCAGCCGGCTGAAGATTGACGAGAAGCGGGATTTCTTCGCCATACTTCTGCCAATCATCAACCGTCAGTTCGACCCCAAGGTGACGCGCAAGACCATTAAGATGGATCGGCGCATTGGTAGAGCCGCCGATGGCCGAGTTGACGCGGATCGCGTTGACGAAGGCTTCCTTCGTCATGATGTCCGATGGCTTAAGGTCTTCCTTCACCATCTCAACAATACGGAGGCCCGTGAGGTAGGAAATTTCCTGACGATCACGATAGGGAGCCGGAATGGCGGCTGAGCCGGGAAGCTGCATGCCGAGAGCTTCCGCCAGCGAGTTCATGGTCGTCGCGGTGCCCATGGTGTTGCAGTAACCGGTCGAAGGTGCAGACGACGCAACCAGCTTTACGAAACCGGCATAATCAATCTCGCCCTTGGCCAGCAGCTCGCGCGCTTTCCAGACGATAGTTCCTGAACCGGTCCGTTCTCCACGGAACCAGCCGTTCAGCATCGGGCCAACAGAAAGAGCGATAGCCGGAATGTTGACGGTGGCCGCAGCCATCAGACAGGCAGGCGTTGTCTTGTCACAGCCGATGGTCAAAACCACGCCATCCAGCGGATAGCCATAGAGAACTTCGACGAGACCGAGATAGGCGAGGTTACGGTCCAGACCCGCCGTCGGACGCTTGCCCGTTTCCTGGATGGGATGCACCGGAAACTCGATGGCAATACCGCCTGCTTCGCGGATACCTTCGCGCAGACGATTGGCCAGTTCCAGGTGATGACGGTTGCACGGCGAAAGGTCCGAACCGGTCTGGGCGATGCCGATAATCGGGCGATCAGACTGAAGCTCAGCCTGGCTGAGGCCGAAATTCATGTAACGCTCAAGATAGAGCGCCGTCATGTCCGCATTGGCGGGATTGTCGAACCAAGCACGCGAGCGCAGCTTCCCGTTCGGACCGGTTGCAGTTTTGGTGGGCAAATTGTCGTTGCTCATGATCTTCTTCTCACGAGAGGAATAGGTTCAGACGGCGCAAATCAATCTTCGAAAGACTCAACGACATTGCGACGGCCAAGCATAAAGGCATCTGCGACATGTACCAGCGGGGAGAAGTCTGTGTCCGACCGCTTCGAGGAGACAAGGTCAACGAAATGCTTATAGAGGTTACGGTATTCGCGATCCTCTTCCACGATCTGCGCCTCGCCATTGACGATAAGGCGGCTGCCACCGTGTGTGAGAACCACATCACCTTCCTGGGTGGAAACGCGAATATCCCAGGTCTGCGGCCCCGTCTGGCGCCAGTCGAAGGCGGCCTTGATGGCTATGCCACTTGCCGTCTGGAATTCCAGATCAGCTGCGATGGGTGCCGCCCTGTTTGCCGGGAAGGAGAGCTCTGAAGAAACCAGATGGAAGCTTTCAGGCATGATGCGGGTGACAATCGACAATGCATTGATGCCAGGATCGAAGACACCGAGCCCCCCCGGCTCCCAGATCCAGGCTTGCCCCGGATGCCAGTGGCGAACGTCTTCCTTCCATTCGACTTCGACAGACTGGATGCGGCGCTCGGCCAGAAGACGACGCGCCGGTTCAACGGCAGCTGCCTCGCGAGAATGCCAGGTCGCGAACAGGCTGACACCCTGTTTGCGCGCCAAAGCTTCCAGTGCAAAAACCTCCGCAATCGTAGCGCCCGGCGGCTTTTCAAGCATCACGTGCTTCCCAGCCATCAGCGCCGCGCGCGCCTGCTCAAACCGTCCCTGCGGGGGCGTACAAAGCGAAACCGCGTCAACATCGATATCGGCCGCCAGAAGCGCATCGATGTCGGAAAAACAATGGATATTCTCAAGCGAAGCATTGCGGCTGGCAACGGCTACCAGATCAATGCCACTCGTTGCCGCAATAGCACCAAGATGTTGATCGCGTGCGATTTTCCCGAGCCCAACAATGGCAAGACGAATATTCGGCACAGGCATCACCTCAAAGCTTACGAACAGAAACCGGACGCTCGTTCGCAACTGCGAGAGCGTTGCGCAACGGGAGCTTGAACGGTGCCGCTTCAATCTCAAACACGTCACCCGGCTCTGTCTTTATCCCTTCCGAGAACGACAAGGTCGCCGTCCCGAAGAAATGGACATGGAGGTCGCCCGGACGACGGAACAGATCGTACTTGAAATTATGATACTCCAGGTTCGCGATCGCATGCGACATATTCGCCTCACCGGACAGAAAAGGCTTTTCGAAGATCACGTCAGTCCCGCGAATGACTTTCGAGGTCCCTTCCACATGATCCGGCAGATCACCAACGAGCAGCTCAGGTCCGAGCGCCGCCTCGCGCAGCTTGGAGTGCGCCAGCCAAAGATAATTGCCCTTCTCGGTCACATGGTCGGAAAACTCGTTGGCAAGACAGAAACCAAGACGGAAGGGAGTGCCATCCGAACCAATCAGATAGACGCCAGCCAATTCAGGCTCCTCACCACCATCGAGAGCGAACGCGGGAGAAACGAGATCCTCTCCTGTGGCCTTCAGCTGTGATCCATCACCTTTGTAGAACCATTCAGGCTGCACACCGGCCTCACCAGCCTTTGGCTTGCCGCCCTCGACGCCCATGAGGAACATCCGCATGGAATCAGTTGGCTTTTCAGCCGACTGCGCTGCCTTGTGCATCTTGTCACGACCATCGGCAGAACCCAGATGCGTCAGACCGGTACCAGCGACAACGAAGTGTGCAGGGTCCGGATGTGACACAGGCAGCAGCAAACGCCTTTCGCGCGCAGCAGCATCAAGGTCCACAACCTCACCCAGAGCAGACTGCGAAAGTTGTTCGGCAAACGTGCGGCCAGCGGCAATGGCCCGCAGGGCAAGATCATATACGGAAGCTACACCTTCCACGATCCGCGCGTCGTCCTCACCATTCCAGGCAACAACACGCGCCTGCCCATTGACCGAAACCTGCAGTAGTCTCAACATCGATATAATTCCGTTTGTGAAGCTACGACTCCCTCGTAGCGCCTCCCTGCGCGTCCGCGCCGTCAAAAATATGACTATTAGCACGTACCGGGCTTTGTCAAGCGACCGACTTTTTCGAATACCTCATTCTAGACAGGCGCCATTTGCCAAATTTTAAATCGATTTGCAAGATTTGTATCGATTTAAACTGTGATTTTCACCGCGTTTTGCGACGTGAAAGAAGAACTATCTTTTCAAAAGTATGATTTTATGATCTTCATTCGCTCATTCGTTTTTTCAGCGTAGCGATCGGGAGAACCAAAACTGCTTGCGTTGCGGAAGCCTCGAGGATGCGGGCATACTGTAGTAATGCTGCATCTTACAATGATTTTGGTTTTGGAAACGCAACGGTTCGCAATTAAGTCGCAAAATGGCGTGCGATTCGCTAGGGGAAGCGTGCGTGCAGGCGTTGGGATAGAGTCAGGGAGAGAGACGTGGGCCTTCTGGAATCGGCAATTACGGGCAAAAAGCGGAGCAGCAGCCATGCGCATGTCGTGGCAGAACTCGGGAGCTCCATTGTGTCGGGCCGCATTTCAGTCGGCACTATTTTGCCAGGCGACAACGAACTGACGCAACGCTTCAACGTCTCGAGAACCGTCCTGCGAGAAGCGATGAAAACCCTCGCAGCCAAAGGGTTGATTGAACCGAAAGCCAAGGTGGGAACTCGCGTTCTGCCGAGCGATAAATGGAATTTCTTTGATCCGGACGTTCTTGGCTGGCGTTTCGATGCCGGAATCGACCAGACATTTACCGATTATCTCGCTGAAATCCGCCTGGCGCTGGAACCTGCTGCGGCGGCGGCAGCTGCAATACGCGCCACGAGTGACGATATCGTGGCTCTTTATGCTATTGCAGCAAAGTTCGATAATCTCTCTCATACACCTGAATCTATTGCCAAGGTTGATCTGGATTTTCACATCGCCATCGCCCGCATGTCAGGGAATCCCTTTATGCGTTCTGCGACGGCTTTGATCGAGGCGGCACTCGCGATCTCATTTAGACTATCGTCGCCTGCTGCATCGCCCGAGATGATTGACGCCATTGCCGATAATCACCTGCGCATCGCTCACGCAATCGCATCCCGCGACCCGGAAAAAGCGGTTGCTGCCATGCGCCACGTCATTGATGTCGGACGAAGCCGTATCACCAGATGCTTGACCGAAGGCCAGATCCCGATCTCATCAACGTCGGCTTAAGAGTCCGGATCTTCGCCACAACATTTATTCATTTGGAAGCAGTCTGGAAACCGGACTGCTGACGGCTCTGTTGCAAAAAATTGACTGATCGGCGACAGAGCGCTGGTGATTTTCTGCGAGACTTTTGATG
>NZ_STGA01000005.1 GCF_005222835.1 Rhizobium sp. FKY42
TTCGTCGCCAGCAGCGCCGCCGCCCTCGTCAGTGACACGGCTTATACGGACACCAGTTTTATCCGTCAACTACCAATGTCAGAAATCTGTCATTTTTTTCACAGGGCCTCCCCCCGTCCTTTCACCAAGGCTATGGTTCGCCCGGATTTCCGGGAGATTTGGATGCAAGTTCTTGATGAGAGTGAAACCCGCGCGGCCTTGCCATTCGATGGTTTGATTGATGCGATAGCGAAAATGTTTGCGGGCGATTGCGTTACGCCGCTTCGACATCATCATACTGTGTCGGTGCCCGGTGAAGCGGATGCCACGCTTCTGCTTATGCCTGCCTGGGTGCCGGGTCAGTATAGTGGCGTGAAGCTATTGAACCTTTTCCCGGACAATCACGTACGGTCGCTTCCAACGATTGTGGGGCGTTATCTGCTCTCATCAGGGCGTACAGGTGAAATGCTGGCATTGATTGAGGGCGGCGAATTGACCGCACGGCGCACCGCTGCGACATCCGCGCTTGCCTCTCGCTATCTTTCTCGTGAAGATTCGAGGGATTTGGTGATGGTTGGGACCGGCCGTCTCTCGCTTAATCTTATAGAGGCGCATTGCAGGGTTCGCCCTATCGAGCGTGTACGGATCTGGGGACGTGAATTGCGTAAGTCGTCTCTCCTTGCTGAAGAGGCCATGAAGTTGGGCATATTGGCGGAGGCTGCTCCCAGCCTGGAGGAGGCGGTGCGCCATGCGGACATCATTTCCTGCGCCACGCTTTCGAATGAGCCGCTTATCCGCGGTGAATGGCTGAAGCCCGGAAGTCACATCGATCTGGTCGGCGCATTCAAACCCACCATGCGCGAAAGCGATGACACTGTCATTCAACGGTCAGGCGTATTCGTTGATACATATGAGGGTGCTATGCACGAGGGCGGCGACATTGCCATCCCGCTGAAAACAGGCGTTCTAAAGCTGGAGGATATCCGCGGAGATCTGCGCGAACTCGTAACCGGCAACCGCAAAGGCAGGACATCGCAAGCCGAGATCACTCTGTTCAAATCGGTAGGTGCGGCGCTTGAGGATCTGGCAGGCGCTATTCTCGCCTATGAAACCAAGCTTCGGGCAACTGAGAACCGATGATATCATCCCGAGTTCCCCTACCCGAACTTCCGATCACATCCGTACTCCCCGAAATCGGTCAGTCCCTCACGACTGGGAACCGACTTGTGCTGTCAGCGCCACCCGGCGCTGGCAAGACCACGACTGTGCCTCTTTATCTTCTGGATCAAGAATGGTGCACCGGGCGAATCATTCTCCTGGAACCTCGCCGTCTGGCAGCGCGTGCAGCAGCCTCACGCATGGCGACGATCCTTAGCGAACAGGTCGGGCAGACCGTCGGTTACCGGATGCGCCTCGACAATCGCATTTCAAAGGCAACACGCATCGAGGTGGTGACCGAAGGCGTGTTCACCCGGATGATCCTGGAAGATCCGGAGCTCACGGGCGTATCTGCCGTCCTGTTCGATGAGTTTCACGAAAGGTCACTGGACGCCGATTTCGGATTGGCGCTTGTCTTGGATTCGCAGGGAGCTTTGCGCGAAGACCTCCGTGTCATTATCATGTCGGCGACACTGGATGTCGATCGGGTCTGCGCACTTCTCGATAATCCCCCCTTGGTGAAAAGCGAGGGACGAACCTTCCCAATCGAGATCCGGCATGTTGACCGCGAAGCCGGTGAACGGATTGAAGACAGCGTGGCTCGCGCTATCCTTTCGGCACACGACCGGGAAAGTGGCTCACTCCTCGCTTTTCTGCCCGGGCAAGCCGAAATTAAACGCGTGCAGGAGCGGCTCTTTGGCAAACTGCCGGAGGCGACCGTTCTCGCGCCTCTCTACGGTGCCATGTCGCAAAGGGATCAGGATCTGGCCATCAAGCCCAGCCCTGCCGGGCAACGGAAGGTGGTTCTTTCGACATCAATCGCGGAAACCTCCATTACGATCGATGGGGTACGGATCATCATAGACAGCGGACTGCAACGACTACCAGTGTATGAACCATCAACGGGAATTACCCGGCTGGAAACGGTGCGCGTTTCCCGAGCGTCAGCAGACCAGAGGGCCGGCCGAGCTGGAAGAACGGAGCCGGGCATCGCTATTCGCCTTTGGCATGCTGGACAGACCGCTGCCCTGCCCGCTTTCACACCGCCGCAGATCCTGGCGAGCGATCTGAGCGCTCTGGCATTGGATCTCGCCCATTGGGGCGTGAAGGATCCAGCAACCCTCTCTTTTCTCGATCAGCCTCCAATCGCTGCACTGACAGAAGCACGCAATCTTTTGCGGATGATGGAAGCTCTGGACAAGAACGACGCGCTGACCGTTCGTGGAAAACTGATGCGCGAGCTTTCTCTTCCTCCTCGGCTGGCAGCGATGGTGATTGCAGGCGCCGAACGCGGTGAGGCTCGCAAGGCGGCTCGACTAGCCGTACTGTTAACGGAACAGGGTCTAGGCGGACAAGACGTTGACCTGGATTCTCGACTGCGCAAATTTGGTAGTGAACGAGGCGAGCGGACTGAGGCGGCACGTGGACTGGCTGACAGGATTGCCAAATCGCTACCGAGGGCGGCGGAACCGGCGGAAAATCTCTCGGCAGGCCAACTGCTTCTGCACGCCTTTCCGGATCGTGTGGCTATCCAACGCGGTGCACGCGGTCGATTTGTCATGGCCAATGGTCGTGGCGCAGAACTTCCCGAGACCGAAAGGCTTTCCGGTTGCAAGCACCTCGTGATTGCCGACCTGACAGGACGGGCCGCTCAAGCACGAATTCTGGCAGCCGCAAAGGTTCAACGCAGCGATATTGAGGACGAACTCCAGCATTCCATTGTCTCGGGGGAAGAAGCATTTTTCGACGCTGCATCAAAACAAGTCCGCGCTCGCCGCGTCGTTCGCTTGGGAGCGCTCCTGATTGAGGAATCTCCTCTACCCCGCCCAACCGGGGAGGCCGCTGCGCGTGGTCTTGCCGATGGAGTGCGGCAACTTGGCCTGCAGTGCCTGCCGTTCTCTAAAGAAGCCGAGCAGTTGTGGGACAGGATGGGCTTTCTTCACCGTACGATCGGCAGCCCTTGGCCCGATATGGCAGAGGAACGTCTGCTCGAGCGACTCGATGAATGGTTCATACCCTTCCAAAGTGGCCGGACCCGACTGGACGCCGTGGATGCCGGAAGTTTGATGGAGGGGCTGAGATCCCTTGTTCCCTTCGAGCTGGGCCAAGATCTTGCTCGCCTTGCGCCGACGCATTTTGAAGCGCCCACAGGTCAACGCCATCCGATCCGCTATGATGGAGAAGAACCGGTTCTTGCCATTCGGGTGCAGGAACTGTTTGGTCTCAAGACACATCCGGCCGTTGCAGGCGGCAAACTGCCGCTGCTGCTTGAGTTGACTTCTCCAGCCCATCGTCCGATTCAAACCACAAGGGATCTGCCGGGGTTCTGGTCCGGATCGTGGAAAGATGTGCGCGCTGATATGCGGGGGCGATATCCCAAACATCCGTGGCCGGAAGATCCTGCACACGCAGAGGCCACCCACAGGGCAAAGCCTAGAGGAACCTGACAGATGGAAAATCAGTCGATCCGCCATTTGCAGTTCGGGCGCAGCAGTCGTAGCCTTCGCCTGCAAACGCTGATCTGGCTTCGCTGGCTGGCGGTCGCCGGGCAGGCGCTCACCGTATTCGTCGTTGCCGTGGTCCTTCACTTCGATCTGCCGCTTCTGGAAGCGATTCTGTTGATTGGAGCACTTGGTCTGGTCAACCTGACCCTGGCTTTAAGATATCCTCCAACACACCGGCTTCAACCGGGAGCAGCCCTTGTTCTTCTGGGTTTCGACCTTTTGCAAATGGGTGGACTTCTCTTCATTACGGGCGGGCTTGCCAACCCCTTTGCATCCCTCCTCTGCGTCCCTGTCATCATCTCCTTCGCCTCGCTGCCGCTGCGCCACTCGCTTTGTCTTCTGGCGTTTGCAATGAGTTGCGCGACACTTCTGGCCCTGACGCCCTATCCTGTACCGTGGCAAGGGAACGAGATCCTGATTGTTCATCCTCTGCTTCTTCTGGCCTTCTGGGCGGCAATTGTTTCGATGATGGCCTTTGCGGCGTTCTATGCCTATCGCGTCTCCATGGAAGCTACCCTCCTTGCCGATGCGCTGGCCGCAACCGAACTGGTGCTGGAAAGAGAAAAGCACCTATCTCAACTGGATGGACTCGCAGCCGCCGCCGCGCATGAACTGGGCACGCCGCTTGCGACGATCAGTGTGGTGGCCAAGGAAATGGAACGAGAACTAAAGAATGATGAAAAGTTTGGTGAAGATGTTGCACTGCTGAGAAGTCAGAGCGAGCGCTGTCGCGACATTCTTCGTCGCCTGACATCGCTTTCCGCGGAAAGCGAAGACCATCTTCGTAGGCTTCCCCTTTCTTCACTCGTAGAAGAAGTCATTGCCCCCCATCGACAATTCGAGGTCGAGATTGCGCTAGTAGAAAAAGGAGAGCGTGAGAGTGAACCGGTCGGAGCCCGCAATGCAGCGATCATGTATGGCCTCGGCAACCTGATTGAAAATGCCGTCGACTTCGCGCGCTCCCGCGTCACGATCACCGTGGAGCACAATATCGAAGTCGTCGCCATTACGATCGAAGACGATGGAACCGGCTTTGCCCCCGATGTTTTGACACATATCGGAGAGCCTTACATGTCGTCGCGCTCAAGGCAGTACGAGCAGGCGGGCGGCCTAGGGCTGGGTCTGTTCATCGCCAAGACGCTGCTGGAACGTTCTGGCGCAAAACTAACGTTTACCAACCGGGCAACCGGTGCGAGCGGGGCACAAATTCGTGTCGTATGGCCTAGATCCTTGATGGATATCAATAGTGACCCAGCCATATGAGCTAGATTGCTTTCCTTGACGTAGAATCCATGCGAGGAAGCAGACGAAGGAGAAAAAGATGGAATTGGAGCAGATGGAGTCTTCGACGGCTACCGAATCCCAGGTGCATCTTGGACCGGATCCGTCACTCTTGCTTGTCGATGACGATGCGCCCTTCCTGCGTCGGCTGGCGCGTGCCATGGAAAGTCGAGGCTTCAAGGTGGAGATTGCCGAATCAGTCGCAGAGGGCATCGCAAAGGCCAAGGCACATCCACCTAAGTTCGCTGTTGTGGATTTGCGGCTGGGCGACGGCAATGGTCTGGATGTCATCGAAGCGATCCGCAAGGGGCGGGAAGACACGCGCGTCATCGTTCTCACGGGCTATGGAAACATCGCAACCGCCGTCACGGCCGTAAAACTCGGTGCAGTCGATTATCTCTCCAAGCCCGCGGATGCCGATGATGTGTATGCTGCTCTGACACAGCGGCCAGGCGAGAAGGCAGATGTTCCGGAAAACCCCATGTCTGCCGATCGTGTACGCTGGGAACATATTCAGCGCGTTTACGAAATGTGCGAACGCAATGTTTCGGAGACGGCGCGCCGGCTGAACATGCATCGCAGAACCTTGCAGCGCATTCTGGCAAAACGAGCGCCGCGCTGATCAGTTTTCAGTCGTTTCTGCATCCTCAAAGCTTTGGCCGGTCGCCCATTCGGCAACGAGCAGGCGTTGCGCCGCTGTGCGCGCAAAGCTCAGCGTGAGTGCCTTGCGGCTACTGGCGGCGAGTCGGTGCTCCGGCGCGTCTCGCAGCAGATGCGCTCCATAACCGTCCGAGAGAATCAGGCCGCAGTCCTCCGGAAAAATTTCGAGGGGCACATCTCTATGGGTCGCGAAGAAAAGGCGGTCGCTGAATTCCCGATACTCCTGCCACTTCCGGTCTACCCGAAAGTCCTCGACTGAAGTCTTGATTTCAACGATCCAGATTTCGCCTTTCGGTGACAAACTGATCAGGTCGACACGCCTGCCACTGGCGAGCGTCAGTTCGGGTAAAACGGAATGGCGCATGTCGCTGAGCAGGATCTGTACGCCGCGGCGCACCATCATGGCCCGTTGTGACTGACGGCCATCGATCAATGGGCTCACGGCGCCTAGTCTGATAATTGTCAAGTCGAGGGTCTCCGTATTCCTGTTCAATCAGACGAATCACTGATTCTTTTCCGCATATCCGGCAATGTTGCGGGCATTGAGGACCAAGCAGCCAATTTACGAATTTAGATTCAGCTTCGAGAATTGTTGCAAAAAGGCAATGCCTACTCCAATTGTGCAGTCGCGAAAGCCTGTGCCTTTCTGCGGCCTTGCCAAGCCCCACTGGTTCGCAAATAAGCCTGAACTCAAAGGCGCTCGAACACGTCTTTGATTTCACTCCTTTTCATGAGAATTCCATGCGCTTCCGCCACAGCATGATCGCATCCGGCCTTCTTTCATTGCTTGCCCTGGCCGGCTGCTCCACGACCTCATCTGAAACGAAGGTCGCGACCATTCGGACCGAGACAAACCAGATTTTCTCAGACGCCTATGGTCCGGTGACCGATGCAGGCTATTCGCTTCCGGCGATCCCGATCAACCGCGTAGACAAGAAGTTTCATCGTCAGATTGTTGATTTCGAAACCAAGGAACGCCCTGGTACGATCATCGTCAACACGCGCGAACGCTTCCTCTATTACATCCTGCCAAATGGTAAGGCTGTTCGCTACGGTATCGGCGTCGGCAAGCAGGGCTTTGCATGGTCTGGCGAGGCCTATGTCGCCTGGAAGCAGGAATGGCCTACGTGGCACCCACCGAAGGAAATGGCAGCACGCCGTCCTGATGTCGCTCGCTATGTTGAGGACGGCATGGGTCCGGGAATCAATAATCCGCTGGGTGCCCGCGCGATGTACCTGTTCAATGAAAAGGGCCAGGATACCTTGTTCCGCTTGCACGGTACGCCAGAGTGGGCTTCGATCGGCACAGCAGCGTCTTCCGGCTGCATCCGATTGATGAATCAGGACGTGATTGACCTCTACAGCCGCGTCCGTCCGGGTCGTGCAACCAAGGTTGTCGTCATTCAGTAATCGCTTCGCTCTTCCCAGAATGCGAACGGCACGTCTCGACGTGCCGTTTTGCGTTGCAGAGTAAGAGGTGAGGCGCTCATTTCACCTCTCAACTCAAGTCAAACCGCTGCAGCCTTGGCCTCCAGGCGACGGCGATGCAGAACGGGCTCTGTATAGCCGTTCGGCTGTACGCGGCCCTGCAATACAAGTTCAAGGGCGGCCTGGAACGCGACCGAATCGTCGAATCGTCCGGCCATTGGCTGGTAAGCTGGATCACCGGCATTCTGGCTGTCGACGACAGCGGCCATGCGCTTCATGGTTTCAGTAATCTGGTCTTGCGTCACAAGGCCATGATGCAGCCAGTTCGCCATGTGCTGGGCAGAAATACGCAGTGTGGCGCGATCTTCCATCAGACCCACATTGTTAATGTCCGGCACCTTCGAGCAGCCCACACCCTGATCGACCCAGCGCACAACGTAGCCGAGAATACCTTGGGCATTGTTGTCGAGTTCGCGCTGCACTTCTTCAGCCGTCCAGTTTGGACGCGAGGATACCGGCACAGAGAGAATATCGGAAAGCTTGGCACGAGCGCGTGACTTCAAATCCTCCTGCACGTCAGCGACGTTGATCTTGTGGTAGTGTGTCGCGTGCAGGGTTGCGGCGGTAGGCGATGGAACCCAAGCCGTGTTCGCACCGGCCTTTGGATGCGCGATCTTTTGCTCCAGCATGGCTGCCATCAGGTCAGGCATGGCCCACATGCCCTTGCCGATCTGGGCGTGACCGGAAAGACCGCAGGACAGGCCAATATCGACATTCCAGTTCTCATAGGCGGCGATCCATGCCGCTTGCTTCATGTCGCCCTTGCGGATCATCGGGCCAGCTTCCATCGAGGTATGGATTTCGTCGCCCGTCCGATCCAGGAAACCGGTATTGATGAAGACGACGCGATCCTTTGCTTGGCGAATGCACTCTTTAAGGTTGACGGTGGTACGCCGCTCCTCGTCCATGATGCCCATCTTGATGGTATTGGGCGCCATGCCGAGCGCCTTTTCGACGCGAGAGAAGATTTCGCAGGCAAAGGCGACCTCTTCAGGACCGTGCATCTTCGGCTTTACAACATACATGGAGCCAGCACGGCTGTTCTGACGGCAGCCATTTGGCCCGATATCGTAGAGAGCAATCAAGGCTGTGACCATGGCATCCATGATGCCTTCGGGAACCTCACGTCCATCACGATCCAGAATGGCCGGATTTGTCATCAGGTGACCGACATTGCGCACCAGCATGAGAGAACGACCGGGCACAGTCACTGCGGACCCATCCGGACCTTCAAAGGCCAGATCGGGATTAAGTGCACGAGTGAAGGTCTTCCCACCTTTCGACACTTCCTCCTTCAGGTCACCCTTCATGAGACCGAGCCAGTTGCGATAGATGACGACCTTATCCTCGGCATCCACTGCCGCGACCGAATCCTCGCAATCCATGATCGTGGTGATTGCCGATTCCAACCAGACGTCCGAAATGTGCGCTGGATCGTCCTTGCCAATCGGTGTCGATGAGTCGATTCGGATTTCGATGTGCAGGCCGTTTCGTGTCAGCAGGATGGCGGCAGGCGATGCGGCCTCTCCCTTGAAGCCTGCGAACTGTGCAGGTTCGACGAGACCCGCAACCTTATCGCCGAGTTTCACGTGAATCGTTCCGCCGGAGACTTCAAAGCCCGTGACATCCGTCCAGCTCGTCTCGAATAGCGGCACCGATTGGTTCAGAAAATCGCGCACCCAGGCGATGACCTTGGCACCCCGCACGGGGTTATATCCGGCGCCCTTGGTAGCGCCATCCTCTTCAGGGATTGCGTCCGTGCCATAGAGCGCATCGTAGAGAGATCCCCAGCGGGCATTGGCGGCGTTCAAGGCATAGCGAGCATTCATGACCGGAACGACGAGTTGGGGACCTGCGATACGGGCAATTTCCGCATCGACATTTTCCGTTGATACCGTGAAATCCAGCCCCTCGGGCAGCAAATAGCCAATTTCACGCAGGAAGGATTCGTAGGCTGCAAGGTCGGTAGGCGATCCATTCTTGCGATACCATTCGTCAAGCTTGTTCTGGAACGAATCCCGCTTTGCAAGAAGCTCACGGTTCTTTGGAGCCAGTTCATGTATAATGGCTGACAGTTCCGCAAAGAAATGATCGGCATCTATGCCGCTGCCCGGAAGAGCCTCTTCCACCAGAAAGCGGTGAAGTGCGGTATCGATTGCCAGTCCATGTACGTCGATGCGGCTCATCCGGAAATTCTCCATCAATCTCTTATGCAAAGGTTTTCTTGCGCGGGGCGACGCCTTAGTCAATCAGGCATTGGTTGAATGACAATGCTCACCCTTGCGGCTTGCGAGGGATGACGCGCATGGGCAGCCCTTTCTGCGGTTGGGTAGTAAGCCTTTGAACTGGCCATGGCGTGAAGTCCGGTAGTGATTCGAAGCGGAACCGGGACATCAGGACTGCCAGCGCAATGACGGCCTCCTGCATGGCAAAAGTGGCGCCAATGCAGGTCCTGGGACCCGCACCGAACGGCAGATACTGGAAGCGGTCGATCTTGCCACGGTTTTCCGGGAGGAACCGTTCCGGGATGAAGGCACGTGGCTTTTCCCAGTAAAGCTGGTGGCGATGCAGCGTCCACGGCATCACGAGGACGGTCGTTCCAGCTGCAATCTCCAGAACCTCTCCATTGGGCGCGGTCCAACGATCATTCTGGATGGCGGCACGGTTGATCGAAGGGGCGGGCGGATAAAGCCGCATGCCCTCTTCGAAGGCAGCACGGACATGAGGCATCAGGTCCAACCACTCTACCGGATCGGCCCTGCTCGCCATGACCCGGTCTATCTCCTCCTCCATCAGCGCGCGGAACTGCGGCACATGGGACAAACAGTAAAGCGTCCACGCGAGCGCACGCGCCGTTGTTTCATGACCAGCACCAATAAAAGTGAGAATATTATCCTCGATTTCATCCAGCGTCAGGCCATCCGACCCTTCCAGTTCGAGCAAAAGGGTCAGAAAGTCATCCGGCGTTGCGGCCCGATCATCACGCATTCGAGCATTGCGCTTCTCCATGGTGAGACGAACAATCTCGCGGAATTTGCCCAACACCTTGGCGCCGCCGATTCGCGTTACACGCGGCACCCAGGGCGGTGCGCGCAAGAGGTCCATGGGATCGACTCGTCCCATACGGTGCAGGAGCGAATCCACGTCATCGGCAAAGTTATCGCTTTGCGTAACGATTTCTCCCGAGAACAGCGTCTCCGACAGAATTGCGAAGGCGAGTTCCGTCATATCGACGGAAATATCCTCCACCCTCCCATCAGAGCCAATGTCTGCATATTTGGTCAGATACTCTTCGGACTTGGCCAGCATCTTTCCGGCAAATCCCTTGGCGTGACGCGGCGTAAACACAGGCGCCATGGCCTTGCGGGACCGTTTCCATACCGGTCCTTCCGCCGTCAACAGCCCATCGCGAAGGATCGGCCGTAGAATTAGCTGTCGGATCTCCGACATTTCATAGTTGGCGGCGTTATCAACGAGAACGTAGCGAATGAGGCGCGGATCATTGACGATCAGTGTCCGCTCCGAAAAGAACTTGGAATTGATCCAGGGCAGTGTGTAGGAGGGCTCCCCCCACAGTTCCAGCGGATTTCTGAAAACGGTCCGGATGATTTCGAGCCGGGATGGTATCGTTGTCCGCGGATGGGGAGCCGGTGGCTCGAACGGTTCCGGTCGCATATCCATGGGCCTGTTCTCCTTGAAGGATCAGCAGGCCTTTATATCAGTACTCAGAGCAGGGATTTCAATTCATCCAGCTTATCATTCACCAGCCAGCCATAATAGTTCTCTTCCGGCAGGGAGCTTGCGCCGCCACGGTTGCGGGCGGCAAGTGCAGCTGCACGGCTCGCAGTATTTCCGACATTATAGAGCGTGGCGGTTATCCCAGGATTGCGGGAGATATCCATTCCGGCAATGTCTGCATAGTCATCGATGGCACGGCGGATCGTCGCCGCCATATAGGCGAGAGACTTGTCCGGATCCATGATAGCCTTGTAGACGGCCTGGGCATCGGACGGATCAAGTTTCGCATAGCCGGAGCGGTTGGCGACAAGGTCGGACTGCATCAACGCAGTCAAGGGATTAAGCTGGCCCAAACCAAATGTCTGACCTGCATAGAAGGGCTGGAAGAATACGGCGCTGAAGCGGTCATTGGGATAAGAAATTCCATCGACCTTTTCACCGCGGAATGTCTGCTCCCAAACATTTTCACGGCAGGACCAGAGTTTGTAGGAATCGTTGAACCGCTCGCACTTTTCGAATTGCGGACGCGTAACGAATTGGGTGATCGACTCACCCTTGTAGCTGAAGCGGAAGTTGTCACCGGCATAGGCTGCAGCCTTGACATAATAGGACTGGAGCCGGTCGTAAGCATCGACGTTATAGGTGTGCTCACCGACAATGGCGCCGACAATGTGGATTGGATCGATGTCGTATTGGCGAGCCGTCTGCTTGATCTTCGATATCAGTGACCGATCGCCAGCGAGAAGATCGCGAATCTTGTCAAACTTGTCATCGAATGTAGTTCTGCCCTCGCGCGTCCGCCGAACCGAGGCCCCTGGAATCTTGGGCTGCTCGACATTTCGGTTGCCTGGCGGCACAGTCGTCAGGCTCCCGGCATGAACCTGCGGCACGGAAAGCGCGAAAACCATCAAGACGGCGAGCAAAGAACGTTTCAAGACAAATATCCCAGGGAGCAGCAGAGCATGCACGCTCTTCGGCACGTTGCTTTCGGACGAATCAGAAATCCGAAATAAAAGGCATTTATGGGTATGAACCCATACTGAATGTAGGGCGTCAAGGCGAGCCTTACCGCTTCAATTTCCTGTCAAAAGCATCATCGAAGGCAAGGGCACGTTGCGCCCTTGCCACGGAATTGTTGCTTCCTCTCAGAGAATATAGCGGGAGAGGTCCGTATCGGCGGCAATATCTCCAACATGCTCACGCACATAGGCAGAATCGACAATCACCTCCGTATTCGGGCGATCAGGAGCATGGAAGGAGATCTCATCAAGAACCCGCTCCATAACCGTCTGCAGACGACGCGCACCGATGTTTTCTACCGAGGAATTGAGATGAACCGCCACGTCGGCAAGCGCATCGATCGCATCCTCTGTGAAGTCGAGCGTGAGTTGCTCGGTCTCCATCAGCGCCTTGTACTGGCGGATGAGACTTGCCTCAGTCTCCGTCAGGATACGCCGGAAGTCCTCCTTGGAAAGTGGCTTCAGTTCGACCCGGATCGGCAGACGACCCTGCAGTTCAGGGAGAAGATCTGACGGCTTTGCAACGTGGAATGCGCCAGATGCGATAAACAGAATATGGTCTGTCTTGACCGGGCCATATTTGGTGGAGACCGTTGTGCCTTCCACCAGCGGCAAGAGATCACGCTGCACACCTTCGCGGGACACCCCTGCCCCCATACCGCCATCGCGCGCTGCGATCTTATCGATCTCATCGAGGAAAACGATACCATCATTTTCGACCGAACGAACGGCCTCGCGCTGAATAACCTCGCTATCGATCAGTTTGTCGGATTCGTCGCGTATCAATTCTCCATAGGATTTTGAAACCGTGGTGCGAACTTTCTTGGTGCGTCCACCCATGGCCTTGCCGAAGATGTCGGACAGATTGAGCACACCAATGTTGGCGCCCGGCATACCAGGGATTTCGAAGCCCGACGCACCGCTTCCGGTATCGGCGACCTCAATCTCGATTTCCTTGTCATCAAGCTCGCCGGATCGCAATTTCTTGCGGAACGAATCACGCGTCGCAGGCGAAGCGGTAGACCCCACCAGTGCATCGAGCACACGCTCTTCGGCACTTGCATGTGCCTTTGCCTGAACCTCGGCGCGCTTCTTGTCGCGCACCAATCCGATGCCGATTTCAACGAGGTCGCGGATGATCTGCTCGACATCGCGCCCAACGTAACCAACTTCTGTGAACTTCGTCGCCTCCACCTTGATGAACGGAGCACCTGCCAGCTTGGCGAGACGGCGAGAAATCTCGGTCTTGCCGACGCCTGTCGGGCCAATCATCAGAATGTTTTTCGGCATGACTTCGTCACGCAGGCTCTCATCCAGCTGCTGACGCCGCCAGCGATTGCGCAAAGCGATGGCCACGGCCCGTTTGGCATCGTGCTGGCCAATGATGTGGCGGTCGAGTTCCGATACAATCTCGCGGGGAGAAAAGGTCGTCATGTGTTCCTCTCGGCATCCTCTGAAGCCGGCTTATCAGCCCGGGCTTCCAGGCCCATTGATGTTCCAGTTATTCGGCGTCCAGCGCTTCAACGACCAGATTGTGGTTCGTGTAGACACAGATATCGGCTGCGATATCGAGCGCCTGCCGCGCAATGTCTTCCGCCGATTTGTCCGTATCCATCAGCGCGCGTGCAGCTGCATAGGCATAGTTGCCACCGGAGCCGATGGCGATGGTGCCGTGTTCAGGCTCCAGTACATCCCCGTTGCCGGTAATTGCCAGCGTGATCTGCTTATCGGCGACCAGCATCATGGCCTCCAGATTGCGCAGATATTTATCCGTGCGCCAGTCCTTTGCCAGCTCCACGGCAGCGCGCATCAATTGCCCGGGATATTGCTCCAACTTGCGCTCAAGCCTATCGAGAAGAGTGAAAGCATCCGCCGTTGCACCGGCAAAACCCGCGATCACTTCGCCACCCTTGCCGATGCGACGTACTTTGCGTGCATTGCCTTTCATGACCGTCTGACCGAGGCTCACCTGCCCGTCGCCTGCCATGATCACCTTTCCGCCTTTGCGAACGGTAATGATTGTCGTCATATCTCACCTTTTGCTCCGCTTTGGCGGAGGCTGTGTGGCCGGTTGATTCCGGCTGTTGAGGCACATGTAAGTGTGAAGATGCGGAATGCAAATCTCTCGGCATCAACCGAAGATTCGGAATCGTTTGCACCGAAGGCAGGTGGCTGATAAGCAGCAGCAAAGTTTTCCGTGTGCAGGAACCGGTGAGTATAATGAGCGAACGCCGCGCTTCGATTTCGCGCAAGACCAACGAGACGTCCATTTCCGTCAGCGTCAATCTCGACGGAACCGGAACCTCTAAAATCTCGACGGGCATTGGTTTTTTCGACCACATGCTGGAGCAGCTGTCGCGACATTCGCTGATCGACATGGAGATCGACTGCAAGGGCGACCTGCATATCGACGATCACCATTCGGTAGAAGACACAGGCATTGCCATCGGCCAGGCGCTTTCCAAGGCACTCGGCGACCGGCGCGGGATTACCCGTTATGCCTCGCTCGATCTTGCCATGGATGAAACCATGACCAAGGCAGCGGTCGATCTGTCTGGTCGACCTTTCCTTGTCTGGAACGTCACCTTCACGTCGCCAAAGATTGGAACCTTCGATACGGAACTCGTGCGCGAGTTTTTCCAGGCGCTCTCGCAGAATGCAGGTATCACGCTGCATGTGCTGAACCATTATGGTGCCAACAGCCATCATATTGCGGAAACCTGCTTCAAGGCGGTGGCCCGCGTTTTGAGAACGGCAACGGAAATCGATCCGCGCCAGGCAGGCCGTGTTCCTTCCACAAAGGGTACACTTGTCTAGCGCAGTCAGGAGACTTCGTGACCAGCTATATCGTTCTGACGCCACCGGGTGGACCAGAGCCTGACCATCGCTCGACACAGTTCGTTGCTGACCGGATGGTGTGGACAGCGTTCGTTTTTCCTGGGTTTTGGCTGCTGTTCAACCGATGCTGGCTTTGGGGCATTGCCGCTCTGTTTGCGCAGTTTGCCGCTGGCTGGCTGGCTGATCGTCCCGGCCTGTTATATGCGGGAATGGCTGCGCAACTGGCCATCGCTCTCTTGATTGGCCTGGAAGGGCGGCAAATTCTGATCCGTACACTGATGCGCCGTGGCTGGGTTCTCGATACGGTCGTTACGGCGCAAGATCTCGCCACGGCGGAACATATCTACTTCGGCGGTCCGGCTGGCAATCAACGGACAACAACAACACCCAAGACCGACTGGACGAAACTTTCCGCGGAAGCTTCTCCCGCAGCCCAGTACGGACCGTCCTTTGGACTATTTGATACAGGAAGACGCTAATGCGCGTTGCAATCATTGACTACGGCTCAGGCAATCTGCGCTCTGCGACGAAAGCGTTTGAACGCGCCGCACGCGAGGCGGGCCTTGATGCCGAAATCTGCCTCACGGACAAACCGGATGCCGTGGCAAGTGCTGACCGGATCGTCCTGCCGGGCGTCGGAGCCTATGCCGACTGCCGGCGCGGCCTTGCCGCTGTTTCTGGAATGGAAGAGGCCCTTCGCGACGTTGTCGAGAATAGGGGCCATCCTTTCCTCGGCATTTGCGTCGGTATGCAATTGATGTCGACGCGTGGCCTGGAGAAGGAAACGACGCAGGGCTTGAACTGGATTTCAGGCGACGTGAAGGAAATGACGCCGTCTGATCCTACGCTGAAGATCCCACAGATCGGCTGGAACACACTAACGCTCAACCGGCCACATGCGCTGTTTGAAGGAATTCCCACCGGTCGAGACGGCTTGCATGCCTACTTCGTCCACTCCTACCATCTGGCGGCAGTGAAGCCGGAAGACGTGGTGGCGACCACAGATTACGGTGGTCCTATGACGGCTTTTGTTGCGCATGAAAACACCGCTGGCGCGCAATTCCACCCAGAAAAGAGCCAGACGCTGGGTCTGGCCCTGATTTCCAACTTCCTTCGCTGGATGCCCTGACGATGATCCTGTTTCCTGCCATCGACCTGAAAGATGGCCAATGCGTTCGCTTGAAGCTTGGTGATATGGACCAAGCGACGATTTACAATCCTGACCCTGCGGCCCAAGCCAAGGCTTTCGAAGATCAGGGCTTCGAATGGTTGCATGTGGTGGATCTGGATGGCGCCTTTGCGGGCGAAAGCCGAAATGGTTTCGCCATCGACGCCATTCTGAAGGCGACAAAGAACCCGGTTCAACTAGGCGGCGGTATCCGCACGCTCGATCATATCGAGGCATGGCTTTCGCGTGGCCTTACTCGTGTCATTCTAGGCACGGTCGCCGTTCGCAATCCCGCCCTTGTAATCGAAGCCTGCGAGAAGTTCCCCGGCCAGATCGCTGTCGGCATCGACGCCAAAGGCGGGAAAGTTGCAGTGGAAGGCTGGGCGGAAGCTTCTGAGCTCGGCGTTATTGAGCTAGCTAAAAAGTTCGAAGGCGCCGGTGTCGCAGCTATTATTTATACCGACATCGACCGCGACGGCATCCTGACCGGTATCAACTGGGAGTCGACCCTGCAACTGGCCGAAGCGGTGTCCATTCCGGTCATTGCCTCTGGCGGCCTTGCCTCGCTGGATGACATTCACCGGATGTTGAAGCCGGATGCGGCACGGCTGGAGGGCGCGATTTCTGGTCGCGCACTCTATGATGGCCGCATCGATCCTACCGAAGCACTCGCCCTTGTCCGTGCAGCCAAGGGAGGCCGCGCATGACCCTGAAGGCTCGTGTCATTCCTTGCCTGGATGTCAAAGACGGCCGCGTCGTCAAAGGCGTGAACTTCGTTGATCTGATCGACGCGGGCGATCCGGTAGAAGCGGCGAAGGCCTATGATGCCGCCGGTGCCGATGAGCTTTGCTTTCTCGACATCACGGCGTCTTCCGATAACCGCGATACCATTTTCGACGTTGTTGCACAGACGGCAGAACATTGCTTCATGCCGCTGACGGTGGGTGGCGGCGTGCGGGCGGTTGCAGACATCCGCAAGCTTCTGCTAGCAGGTGCCGATAAGGTATCGATCAATTCCGCTGCCGTGAAGAACCCGGATTTCGTGGCCGAGGCTGCTGACAAGTTTGGCAATCAGTGCATCGTTGTCTCCATCGATGCGAAGCGCGTGTCCGGCGAAGGAGAGACTCCCCGCTGGGAAATCTTCACGCATGGTGGACGGCAGGCAACGGGAATCGATGCGGTGGATTTCGCTATCCGCATGGTCGAAAAGGGTGCCGGTGAATTGCTGGTGACTTCCATGGATCGCGACGGAACCAAAAGCGGTTATGATCTGGCACTGACGCGCACCATTGCCGATGCGGTTCGTGTGCCGGTGATTGCTTCCGGCGGCGTCGGCAATCTCGATGACCTGGTGGCAGGTATCGCAGAGGGACATGCCACGGCGGTTCTTGCCGCCTCCATCTTCCACTTCGGCACCTATTCAATTGGTGAAGCCAAGCGATACATGGCCGATCATGGTATCGCCATGCGACTGGACTAAAGCTTAGGGGCCGTCACGATGAGCGGATTTTCTCTGTCCGACCTGGAAAAAATCATTGCAGAGCGCGCGAAGGCAGAGCCTTCGGAATCCTGGACAGCCAAGCTTGTGGCCGCCGGTCAGGAACGAGCCGCCAAGAAACTGGGCGAGGAAGCTGTTGAAACAGTGATCGCCGCCATACAGAACAATCGGCACGAACTTACATCAGAGGCGGCTGATCTTCTTTATCATCTATTGGTCGTATTGAAGATTGCAGGTATTCCGCTACAGGATGTACTGGAACAACTGCAACGTCGCACGGCTCAATCGGGCCTGCAAGAAAAGGCGAGCCGGAAGCCAACATGACGATCGCCACCCAGCCCCTCGGTTCAGATACGCCGGAAAGCAATCGCGAGACCAATTACTCGCCCTTCTTTCTGTTTACATCGGACGAATGGGCCCGCTTCCGTGCCGATACGCCGCTGACCCTGACCGCGGATGAAGTTCAACGACTACGTTCTTTGCATGATCCGATCGATCTCAACGAAGTTCGGCGGATCTACCTCTCGCTGTCGCGCCTGCTTTCAGCGCATGTAGAAGCCTCGCAGCTCCTGTTTCAGCAGCGAAACCGCTTTCTGAGCCTCTCGGATCAGGTGAAGACTCCCTTCGTGATCGGCATCGCTGGATCTGTGGCTGTCGGCAAATCCACTACGGCGCGCATTCTACAGGAGCTTCTGAAGCGCTGGCCATCCAGCCCGAAGGTGGATCTGATCACGACTGATGGTTTCCTGTTCCCGAACGCCGTTCTGAAGCGTGATAACCTTATGGAGCGTAAGGGTTTTCCGGAAAGTTATGACATTGGCGCGCTGCTACGGTTTCTTTCAGCGATCAAGGCCGGTGAACCCAATGTACCGGCACCGCGCTACTCTCACCTGACCTATGACGTCTTGCCGGATGAATTCACCATCGTTGATCGCCCCGACATTCTGATCTTCGAGGGTATCAACGTTCTGCAATCGCGCACCCTGCCAGCGGATGGCACCATCGTGCCGATGGTTTCCGACTTTTTCGATTTCTCGATCTATATCGATGCGGAGGAGTCGCTGATACACAACTGGTATGTCCAGCGCTTCATGCGCTTGCGTGAGACTGCGTTTCGCGATCCAAGTTCCTACTTCAAGCGCTACGCCTCGATTGATACGGATGCTGCGCTCGAGATTGCCGAAGGCCTTTGGCAGAACATTAACTTGAAGAACTTGCGACAGAATATTTTGCCGACCCGACCACGGGCCGATCTCATCCTGCGCAAGGGAAGCAATCATCTCGTTGAAACTGTATCACTACGCAAACTGTAGATGATCCATCGGTTGCGATCAAAATCAATCGTAGGGTATCAATCGCGGCTTTAAATCCTGCATTATTCGCCGCTGGGGCGACCACGCATTTTCTTGACCTCGGAACGTCCTGATTTCTCTTTCAGTCGACGCTCGATGGCTCCCTTACTTGGCTTGGTTTTCCGGCGTGGCGGCGGCGGCGGTTTCGCAGCTTCCAGCAGAAGCTCTTTCAACCGTTCGCGGGCATCTTCCCGGTTCCGATCCTGACTGCGGAAGCGGTTTGCCTCGATAATCAGGACACCTTCCTTGCTGAGGCGGCGTCCCGCAAGCTTGGTGGCATTTTCCTTGATCCGATCTGGGAGCGAAGGCGAACCCAACAGATTGAAGAAGAGCTGAACAGCCGTTGAAACCTTGTTGACGTTCTGACCGCCGGGCCCACCCGCCAGCACGAATTGCTCCGTCAGTTCCCATCCGGCAATCGTGATACGACTATTGATGATAAGGGGATCGCTGGCCATGACTGTCTCCGACCCCTCTATTCCATAAAGCCTGACAAAAAGAAACCGCCGGCGCGAGGCACCGGCGGTTCTGGGTAAGCTCATCAGTTCATTGAACGTCAGGCTTCACCAGCCGTCCCACAGGTCTGTTCTTACTCGGCGGCGGCAAGAACACCCGGAGCGGCATCCCGGACTTTGCTATCGACATGGTTTTCGAACTTGGCGAAGTTATTGATGAACATGGCCACCAGCTTCTTGGCCTGCGCGTCATAGGCTGCACCATCAGCCCAGGTCGAGCGCGGATCAAGGATCGCGGTTTCTACACCTGGAACTTCAACAGGAACCTGGAAACCGAAGTTCGCGTCAGTGCGGAATTCGGCCTTCTTCAGCTCACCATTTAGAGCAGCGGTCAACAGAGCGCGGGTTGCCTTGATCGGCATACGGCGACCAATGCCGTAGGCACCACCGGTCCAGCCGGTGTTGACCAGCCAGCAATCGACTTCGTGCTTGGCGATCAGATCGCGCAGCAGGTTGCCGTATTCGGTTGGGTGACGCGGCATGAAAGGTGCACCGAAGCAGGTGGAGAAGGTTGCTTCCGGTTCCGTTACGCCCTTTTCCGTACCGGCAACCTTGGCGGTGTAGCCGGAAAGGAAGTGGTACATGGCCTGCTCGGGTGTGAGCTTGGCAATCGGCGGCATGACACCGAAGGCATCCGCTGTCAGCATGATGATTGTCTTCGGATGCGGAGCAATGCCCGTTGCCGATGCATTCGGGATGAAGTGCAGCGGATAGGCGCTACGGGTGTTTTCCGTCAGCGATGCATCGTCGAAGTTCGGAACGCGATTTTCATCTAGGACAACGTTCTCCAGAACCGTGCCGAAGCGGCGGGTTGCTGCGTAGATTTCCGGCTCGGCCTCCGCCGAAAGACGGATAGCCTTGGCGTAGCAGCCACCTTCGAAGTTGAAGATGCCGTTCTCACCCCAGCCGTGCTCGTCGTCGCCGATGAGCGTGCGGTTCGGATCGGCAGAAAGTGTTGTCTTGCCAGTACCCGACAGGCCGAAGAAGACAGCCGAGTCACCCTCTGCGCCGACATTGGCGGAGCAGTGCATAGGCATGACATTCTTCTGCGGCAGAAGGTAGTTCAAAACAGTGAAGACTGACTTCTTGTTCTCACCTGCGTAGGACGTACCGCCGATGAGGACGAGGCCATTGGTCAGGTCACAGGCAATTACCGTTTCCGAACGGCAACCATGGCGGGCTGGATCGGCGCGGAAGCTCGGCAGGTTGATGATCGTCAGCTTCTGCTGAAAGGTCGGCAGGGTCGAACGATCCGGACGGATCAGCAAGTTACGGATGAAGAGGCCATGCCAGGCAAGTTCCGTGACAACGCGGGTCGGCAGGGCGTTATCGCGATCGGCGCCGCCGATGAGATCCTGGACATAGAGCGTCTTGCCCTTTGCGTGAGCGAGCATGTCCTGACGCAACAATTCAAAATGCTCCGGAGACAAAGGCTTGTTGTTGTCCCACCAGATCGTTGCTTCGGTATTGGCGTCACGAACAACAAACTTGTCCTTCGGGGAGCGGCCGGTGTGTTGACCAGTCACGGCACGCAGCGCGCCATCGACTGTCAGCTCCGCTTCGCCATTGCGAAGAGCTGCCTCATACAGTTCGCTTTCATTAAGGTTATAGTTGACGCGTGAAGCACCAACCAGCCCGAGGGCTTCAATGCCATTCGACGGATTAAAGGTTCCGTGCTGCTCCATGACGCGTTTTCCTTCAGCCATGTTGACGTTTGAGTGACGCTAGCCACGATTTTTTAAAAAGAGCAAGGGTAGAATCTTGAAAAAATCAATAAAATCATACAATTAATCGATTTAAAGAATTTTTTTGTTTTTTAAATCGGTTTGAATACGTATGACTTTTGGATAATCGGAGCAGGTTTCAAACTTAGCTAAAATTGCAGCCGAACGAGACCCTTTATCTTTGCCACAATTTGTTCCACCTTTATCCTCAAACACATGCTGACCGGAGCAAAAGCTCGGCTGGGCCACAATCCAGGAGAAGCGTGTAGTATGGCGGAGACAGAGAAAATGCAGACGATTGCCCTGGTAGATGACGACCGAAATATCCTGACCTCAGTGTCAATCGCGCTGGAAGCCGAGGGATACCGGGTTGAAACCTACACCGATGGTGCGTCTGCGCTCGACGGTCTTTTGGCAAGGCCGCCCCAGCTGGCCATATTCGATATCAAGATGCCCCGCATGGATGGAATGGAACTTCTGCGTCGCTTAAGGCAGAAATCCGACCTTCCGGTGATCTTTCTGACATCGAAAGACGAAGAGATAGACGAATTGTTCGGCCTGAAAATGGGAGCGGATGACTTCATCACCAAACCATTTTCGCAGAGGCTTCTTGTCGAGCGTGTCAAAGCAATCCTGCGCCGCGCCAGTGCTCGCGAAGGAGCCTCTGTCGCGGGAGCGACACCCAAATCGGCCGCAGATCAAGCAGCCCGTACGCTGGAACGTGGACAGCTGGCAATGGACCAGGAGCGCCATACCTGCACATGGAAGGGTGAACCCGTGACATTGACCGTCACCGAATTCCTGATCCTGCATTCGCTGGCCCAGAGACCAGGTGTGGTCAAGAGCCGCGACGCTTTGATGGATGCGGCCTATGATGAGCAAGTCTATGTGGATGACCGCACGATCGACAGTCACATCAAGCGGCTTCGCAAGAAGTTCAAAATGGTCGATACGGATTTCGACATGATCGAAACGCTCTACGGCGTCGGCTACCGCTTCCGTGAAGCTGCCTGACCGGCGCATCCAGGCCGATGCCCCTGCCATAACGGATGCGGAGCGGTTATAAGGCACGAATCGACGTGATGACTGCCCGCGGGTACAGTTGCGTCCGATGGCCTCTGGAAAGGACCTGGCCTTGGCCGAACAGACATTTCACACCCGCGAGCCCGATGAGGCCGAGCGCGATACGCCGCGCCCGGCGCGGCGGGTATGGACGCATCCATTTACGCTGATCCGGCGCATTTTCGGCAACGCCGTCTTTTCAAGCCTTACACGTCGTATCCTGTTCTTTAACATCGCGGCGACCGTGGTGCTGGTTGCCGGCATCCTTTACCTGAACCAGTTCCGCGAGGGGCTGATCGATGCGCGCGTCGAGAGCCTTCTGACCCAGGGCGAAATCATTGCCGGTGCCATTTCAGCCTCGGCTTCCGTCGATACGAATTCGATCACCATCGATCCGGAAAAGCTTCTGGAGTTGCAGGCTGGGCAAAGCATTACACCGGTCCCGAACGATGAGGATCTAGAATTTCCGATCGACCCAGAGCGGGTCGCACCGGTGCTGCGCCGCCTCATCTCACCCACCAGAACCCGCGCCCGTCTTTTTGACGCTGATGCGAACCTGCTGCTCGATTCACGTCACCTCTACTCGCGCGGCCAAGTGCTTCGGTATGAACTTCCGCCCGTCGAAGGGGAATCCCAGACCTGGCCGGAATGGCTGACCAGCCAGTTCAATCGGTTACTTCAACCGGGTAATCTGCCAGCCTATCGGGAAGCTCCAGGCGGTGATGGTTCAATCTATCCGGAAGTGATGAATGCGTTGACGGGCGTGCGGGGGGCCGTGGTACGCGTCACTGACAAGGGCGAACTCATCGTCTCTGTCGCCGTTCCCGTCCAGCGCTTCAGGGCTGTTCTCGGCGTCCTGCTGCTTTCGACACAGGCGGGTGATATCGACAATATCGTGCATGCGGAACGTCTCGCTATCATGCGCGTCTTCGGGGTCGCAACGCTCGTCAACATCCTCTTGTCCCTCCTTCTCTCGTCCACGATCGCAAATCCGCTTCGTCGCCTGGCGGCAGCGGCCATTCGCGTTCGCCGTGGGGTGAAGCAGCGTGAGGAAATTCCGGATTTTTCCGCGCGTCAGGACGAAATCGGCAATCTCTCGATAGCGCTTCGCGACATGACAAATGCGCTTTACGACCGCATTGACGCTATCGAAAGCTTCGCTGCCGATGTCAGCCACGAGCTGAAGAACCCTCTCACCTCGCTCCGAAGTGCCGTCGAAACGCTGCCCCTGGCGAAGACGGAAGAATCCAAACAACGCCTGACCAATATCATCTTTCATGACGTACGCCGCCTGGACCGGTTGATTACCGATATCTCCGATGCTTCGCGTCTTGATGCGGAACTGGCTCGCTCGGATGCGGCACCGGTGGATATGGAGGCGCTCGCTGGTAACCTCGTCGAGATCTCTCGCCAGATCCGTAGCGGACGCAAGCCGGTCGACATTGAACTCATCGTCGACCACAAGCCGGGCGCCAAGAGTGTCTATCGCGTCCACGGTCACGATCTTCGCCTCGGACAGATCATTACCAACCTGATCGAAAATGCGCGTTCCTTTGTGCCGGACAAGGATGGACGGATTACCGTTAAACTCTTCAAGAGCCGTAGCCGATGCATCGTTCAGGTGGATGACAATGGTCCAGGCATCCGGGCAGAAGATATCGATCGAATCTTCGAACGGTTCTATACGGACCGACCCGAAGGCGAAAGTTTTGGCCAGAACTCGGGTCTCGGTCTGTCCATCAGTCGCCAGATCGCTGAGGCCCATGGCGGTACGTTGAAGGCTGAGAATCTGATGGAAGGCACGACCGTCACCGGAGCCCGCTTCACGCTGTCGCTGCCAATGGGAGAGACCTCGTGACAGCAGGGGATTCGTTCAACCTGCATGCAACGGCAATCGTGATCGGAACGCGCGGTCTGCTTCTGACCGGCCCCTCCGGAAGCGGAAAGACAAGTCTTGCCCTTTCGCTTCTGCAGCATGCGGCGAGCTTGAAAGCTTACGCGGCTTTCATCAGCGATGATCAGGTCTTTATCGAGCGGCATGCCGATGAGATCCATGCCATTTGTCCACCCTCGATCACGGGGCTGATCGAGGTTCGCGGCACCGGTATCGGTCGCCTGCGAAGCATAGAGCGCGCGCCGTTGCACCTTGCCATTCAAGTTCTAGCAGACCACGTCGAGGAGCGTCTGCCGCCGGAAGACGAAGTGCTTGATCTTGGTGTCTGTGGATCCTTGCCGGTGATGCGCCTGCGGCATGATCATCCGGCTCCGCTGATCGTTTTGGCAGCAGTTCGACCGGAATTTTGTCAGGAAAGTCCGTTCCGCGAGCTCTCCTTGCTTGATTTTTAGCTTGCACTTCGTTGTGACATGGACAAGATGGCTTCCCACCGCCCTGGGTTTGTTGCAGTGCAAAAATTGAACCATGGACGATATTGTGTAGTGGGGGAAGAACTCAACATGATCGGACTTGTGCTTGTCACCCATGGCAAGCTGGCCGAGGAATTCCGACATGCTCTGGAGCATGTCGTCGGTCCTCAGAAAAACATTGAGACCGTTTGTATCGGTCCGGAAGACGATATGGACAGAAGGCGTCAGGATATCATGGACGCCGTTGAGAAGGTCGATTCAGGTTCCGGCGTCATCATCCTTACGGATATGTTCGGCGGCACTCCTTCCAATCTGTCCATCTCCGTTATGAGCAGTGGCAAGACCGAAGTCATTGCGGGCATGAACTTGCCGATGCTGATCAAGCTCGCAGGCGTTCGTGGCGACAACGACATGCAGAAGGCTCTAGTCGAGGCTTCCGATGCCGGCCGCAAATACATCAACGTGGCAAGCCGTGTCCTGAGCGGCAAGTGAAAGGCTCCATGTCGTCCATTACGCGAGAATTGCTCATCATCAACAAGCGTGGTCTGCATGCGCGCGCTTCCGCCAAGTTTGTTCAGATGGTTGAAGGTTTCGATGCCAACATCGAAGTTTCGAAAGATGGCATGACAGTCGGTGGCACCTCGATCATGGGATTGATGATGCTGGCTGCAAGCCCCGGCTGTACGATCGCAGTCAGCGCCAGCGGCGTTCAGGCCGAGGCTGCCATCGAGGCTCTTGCCCGTCTGGTCGAGGATCGTTTCGGCGAAGAGATGTAATCATATAAAGACTTCTTTATATCCTTATTGCTAGTTTTGTGGAACCCTGCTACATGGCAGGCAGCACTGTCGACTTGCGAAGGTCGGCCCAACCCCTTGCTGGTCGCCGATTTGGGGCAGACCGAAAGCAGAGCTGGAGACCCACAATGAGCACTGAAAAAGACTATATCGTCGCTGACATTGCGCTTGCCGATTTCGGCCGCAAGGAACTGAACATTGCCGAGACCGAAATGCCGGGCCTGATGGCCTGCCGCGCTGAGTTTGGTGAAACGAAGCCCCTCAAGGGCGCGCGGATTTCTGGATCGCTGCACATGACGATCCAGACAGCTGTCCTGATCGAAACACTGAAAGTTCTCGGAGCAGATGTCCGCTGGGCCTCCTGCAACATCTTTTCGACCCAGGATCACGCTGCAGCTGCGATCGCAGCTGCCGGCATCCCGGTCTTCGCCGTCAAGGGCGAAACCCTGACCGAATACTGGGAATATACCGACAAGATCTTCCAGTGGACCGATGGCGGTGTCTCCAACATGATCCTGGACGATGGCGGCGATGCCACCATGTACATCCTGTTGGGTGCTCGTGCCGAAGCTGGCGAGAATGTTCTTTCCAATCCGGGTTCGGAAGAAGAAGAGATCCTGTTCGCTCAAATCAAGAAGCGTCTCAAGGCATCTCCCGGCTGGTTCACGAAGCAGCGCGAAGCAATCAGGGGCGTGACGGAAGAAACGACGACAGGCGTTCATCGTCTGTATGAACTTGCCAAAAAGGGCCTCCTGCCCTTCCCGGCCATCAACGTCAACGATTCGGTCACCAAATCGAAATTCGACAACAAGTACGGCTGCAAGGAATCTCTGGTGGATGGCATCCGCCGTGCGACCGACGTGATGATGGCTGGCAAGGTCGCCGTTGTCTGCGGCTACGGCGACGTGGGCAAGGGCTCTGCGGCTTCGCTGGTCGGCGCTGGTGCTCGCGTCAAGGTCACGGAAGTGGATCCAATCTGCGCGCTGCAGGCTGCTATGGATGGCTTTGAAGTGGTTCAGCTGGAAGATGTCGTCTCCTCCGCCGACATCTTCATCACCACGACCGGCAACAAGGACGTCATCCGCATCGAGCATATGCGCGAAATGAAGGATATGGCCATCGTCGGTAATATTGGACACTTCGATAACGAGATTCAGGTCGCATCGCTTCGGAACCTCAAGTGGACCAACATCAAGCCACAGGTTGACATGATCGAGTTCCCGAAGGGCAACCGCATGATCCTGCTTTCGGAAGGGCGTCTACTGAACCTTGGCAATGCGACCGGCCATCCGTCTTTCGTCATGTCTGCCTCGTTCACCAACCAGGTTCTGGGTCAAATCGAACTGTTCACGAAGACCGATGAGTACAGGCCAGGCGTCTATATCCTGCCGAAGCATCTGGACGAAAAGGTTGCCCGGTTACACCTGGCTAAGCTTGGCGTGAAACTGACCGAGCTTTCCGAAGAGCAGGCCGCCTATATTGGCGTGTCGAAGCAAGGCCCCTTCAAGGCTGAGCACTACAGGTACTGATCTCGCATCATATATCCACAGGATCCTGAAGCCGCGGAATTGACATTCCGCGGCTTCTTTTTTGCCTGTCGCCCTTTGCCCCAATTTCCGAAGCAGATATTGTTTCAAGACTTGATTCGTGGGGACCACAAGTCTCACGCGGGCCGGGATGTCTTGTCGACGATGCGGCACATGGACGGAGACAGACCTGAATGAAGACGAGGAATTTAGCCTCACGCAAGGCTGTTGGCGCAAACGATGACGTTACGCGAACGTCTCGAGGTGAATGGAAGCGCATGGCTGGACAGTGGCAGAAATCAGGAGCATCTGGCATGCGCCGCTTCTACAACGGATTCCGGCTTGGCCTGGCGAGCACAGCGCTTTCCGGCTTCGCTGGGGCAGCGCTCGCGCAGGAACGCATTCTTCCCACAGGTCGTCTGTTCTCGTCCTCGGAGGTTATCTTCTCGTCACTTGCCATTGGCGCCATCGCGGCGGCACTGCTTTCAACCATCTGGCTGATGCGTCAGAAAGGCAATCTGGAAGCGGAAAGCCAGGAGATACGCGGTGCGCTTTCCGACGCACAACAGCGTATTTCGAAATATGAAGCCCTGATCGCCGACAAGAACCGCCGCATCGTCATCTGGGAGGCGGGTCCTTCGCGGCCGGAAATTCTTGGCCAACTTCCAACGGAAACGGGCGCGCCGGCAGATGACCGTGAATTTCTGGCATTTGGCAAGTGGATCCGCGCCCACTCCGCAGTCGAGCTCGAACGGGGCATCGAGACCTTGCGTTCCGATGGCCGCACATTCGATCTGGTGGTCGAAACGCAACGTGACGAGATTCTGGAAGTTCAGGGGCGTGTTTCCGGGGGCAAGGCATTCGTGCGCTTCATCGCTCTGAACAATCTCAGGGCGGAGCTTGCGGAACTCAAGATCGAGCGGGAACGGCTCGTGTCTTCCATGAACCTCTTCCAGTCGCTTCTGGATGCTCTGGAGCAGCCGGTCTGGCACCGCGATGCCGAAGGCAAACTTGCATGGGTAAACCATGCCTATGGCGATGCTGTAGAGGCTTCCAGTCCGGCGCAGGCCGTGCGTGAAAGCCGCGAGTTTCTCGGTACGATCGCGCGCGAACAGATTCGGGCAGTCGCAACACCAACCTCGCCGTATCATGATCGCATTTCGACCGTCGTTCGCGGTAACCGGACACTGTTCGAAGTCGTGGACGTCGTTGCGTCTGCCGGTTCTGCCGGCATGGCAATCGATGTGACGGAAGCCGAAGCCATCCGTGCGGAACTGGCCCGCACCCTGACAAGCCACGCGGAAACGCTCGATCATCTGGCCACGCCCGTCGCCATTTTCGATCGGGAGCAGCGCCTGCAATTCTATAATCAGGCTTTCGTCCGCCTGTGGGATCTCGAACTTGGCTTCCTTGAAAGCCATCCAGACCATAACGAACTGCTCGACAAGCTGCGCAGCCGCAACAAACTTCCGGAGCAGTTGAACTGGCGGAACTGGAAGGAGCAGGTTCTCTCTGTCTATCGTGCGCTCGATACGCAGACGAACAGATGGCATCTGCCAAACGGCCAGACGCTCCAGGTCATTGCGACCGCACATCCGCAGGGCGGCGTGACCTGGGTCTTCGAGAATTTGACCGAGCAGGTGGATCTTGAGACCCGCTACAATACGCTGGTCAAAGTGCAGGGCGAGACAATCGATCATCTCGCCGAGGGCGTCGCTGTGTTCGGTCCGGATGGTCGCATTCGCCTGTCAAACCCGGCATTCCGCGCACTCTGGGGTATCACGGAAGAACAGACAAAGCCCGGCACGCATATCAAGGCAATAGAAGCTGCCTGCGCTGTGGAATACGAAAAGCCTGACGGCTGGCGGCTCTTCGGCCAGATGCTGACGAATTTTGACGATGAGCGTCCGTCGCTACAAGGTACATTCGAACTGACTTCCGGCATCGTTCTCGACTATGCCGTCATCCCGCTTCCCAATGCACAAACCATGCTGACCTTCGTCAACATGACGGACAGTGCGCGGGCCGAGCGGGCACTGAAAGAAAAGAACGAGGCACTCCGCAAGGCGGATGAACTGAAGAACGATTTCGTTCAGCACGTTTCCTATGAGCTACGCTCGCCACTGACGAACATCATCGGCTTCACCGATCTCTTGAAAACGCCAGGAATCGGGCCTTTGAACGAACGCCAGTCGGAATATGTGGATCACATTTCCACCTCTTCGTCAGTGCTTCTCACCATCGTCAACGATATTCTCGATCTTGCCACCGTCGATGCCGGAATCATGGAGCTGAGCTACAGCGACGTTGTGCTTGATGACCTGCTGGACGATGTCGCCATGCAGATCGCCGACCGGCTTAACGAGAACAGTGTGATGCTCGAGATTGTCGCGCCTCGCGGCATGGGCAGCATCGTGGCAGATCAACAGCGCCTTAAGCAGATCCTGATCAAGCTGATTACCAATGCTGCAAATTTTGCACCGGAAGGGTCAACCATCACGTTGAGCAGCTGGCGCGAAGGCCTGAACGTCTATTTCTCTGTGGCCGATAACGGGCCAGGTATCCCGGAAGAGGTTCTGCCGACGGTGTTTAATCGCTTCTCCAGCGGCAAGGGCGGCAAGCGCAGCGGCGCAGGCCTTGGCCTCTCCATCGTCGAGAGCTTTGTGCATCTGCACAAAGGCGATGTGAAGATCGACAGCAAGCCGGGCGTCGGCACCACCGTCACCTGCCGTATTCCGAGCGCCGTCTATGCTCGTTCCGTCGCGGCCGAATGAGCAGCGCATCCGTGATCTCTCTGCTTTTGCAAAGCGAGGCGGAAACGATCCGGCTCGGAGAAGATTTGGCGCTGGCGCTCAAGCCCGGTGACTGCCTGTGCCTGTCAGGCGACCTCGGAGCCGGTAAATCGACGCTGGCTAGAGCCTTTATCCGTGCCATGGCGGAAGATTCCGAGCTTGAGGTCCCCAGCCCGACATTTACTCTGGTCCAGAGCTATGACCTGCGCATCCCCATCGCTCATTTCGATCTCTATCGTCTTGCAGACGGATCCGAACTCGACGAACTGGGGTTCGACGAGGCGCTCTCTGATGGCATCTGTCTCGTCGAATGGCCGGAAATGGCCGATGCGGAGCTGCCGAAGGATCGCATTCGCCTCATTCTGATGCATGAAGACGCAGGACGACGTGTCCAGATCACCGGCTCCGACCCTGCCATAGCGCGGATCAGCCGCGCCCTGTTTATCCGGCAGTTTCTGACAACGCACGGCTATGCCGACGGACAACGGCGGTATCTGACAGGTGATGCCTCTTTACGCGCTTATGAAACGCTCCTTTGCCAGGATGGCAGGCGATACATCCTCATGGACTGGCCACGCAGACCGGATGGCCCTCCCGTGCTGGATGGCAAGCCCTATCCGAAAGTCGCGCATCTGGCGGAAGAGGTTCTACCCTTTGTCGCGATTGCGCAGTATCTGCGCAACATAGGATTGCGCGCGCCGGATATCGTGGCCAGCGATTTCGATAGCGGTCTGCTTCTTCTGGAAGATCTTGGCCAAAGCGGCGTTCTGGACGATGGCGGAAAGCCAATCACTGAACGCTATATGGCGTCCGTCGACTGTCTGGCCCATCTGCATCATCAGGCGGTGCCAACGATTATTGCCGTCGACCCGCAGCACCAACATCAGGTTCCGCCATTCGATCCTGTTGCAATGAAGATCGAGACGCGTTTGTTGATCGATTGGTATCTGCCCTGGAAGAATGGTGGCGTACAGGCCACCGATATCCAACGGGAAAGCTATTCTCGTGTCTGGGACGGATTGATCGCAGAGCTTGGTGATTGCGAGCGGCATCTTCTGCTGAGAGACTATCACTCGCCCAATTTTATCTGGCAGGCGCACGAGGAAGAATTGCGCCGGGTCGGCCTCATCGATTTTCAGGACGCGATGATCGGACCAACCGCCTATGATGTGGCGTCTCTCGTACAGGACGCGCGCGTGGATATTCCTTCAACGTTGGGCGATGCCCTTCTGGCACACTATCTCCGACTTCGCCATACGCAGGGAAATTTCAACGAGACCAGTTTCCTCAAGGCCTTCGCCATCATGTCCGCGCAGCGGAATTGCAAGCTGGCAGGCATATGGGTTCGCTTGAAGGAGCGTGACGGGAAACCGGGATATCTGAAGCATATGCCTAGAACGCTTCGCTATCTCGCTGCGGTTCTCAAACATCCCGTTCTTGCGCCGCTCAGGCAATGGATGGCACAAGCAGGGATCGACGTCAGCGAATCACGGACCTGATCCTTATGACTATCCAGAACGCGATGGTACTGGCCGCCGGGCTTGGCACTCGCCTTCGCCCGATTACCGACAGAATGCCCAAACCGCTTGTGCCCGTGGGCGGTCGCCCCATGATCGACTATGTGCTGGACAGTCTGGCGGAAGCGGGTGTGACCAAGGTTTCGATCAACGTGCATCATCATGCGGATCAGATGCTGGCGCATCTGGCGAAGCGCATGGACATGGAAATTCTGATCTCGGACGAGCGGGACCGGTTGATGAACAATGGCGGCGGCCTCGTCAAAGGGCTGAAGCTGTTACCGGACGGTCCTGTGGTCGTTATGAATGCCGACCTCTTCTGGGTTGGTGAGCCAGAAAACAAACTCTCCAATCTGCGCGAGCTGATCCGGTTCTTCGATCCCGAACGCATGGATATGGCCATGCTGTGCGTGACCCTGGAGCAAGCTATCGGCCACGATGGAAAGAAGGACTTCAATCTGGATGCCGAGGCACGGCTCACGCGGTATTCCGAAGGCGATCCAACGCCGGTCGTCTATGCCGGCGCTTTCGTCGTTGATACGGCCTTCTTTGCCGACGCGCCAGATGAACCATTCAACCTGAACATCTATTTCGACAAAGCCATTCGCAACGGTCGGCTTTTCGGCACGATGCTTAAAGGAAGCTGGATCACGGTTGGCTCTCCCGACGGGCTGGAGGCTGCGGAACGGTTTCTCGGGACAAGGCAGCCGATCGCGTCCGAAGTAGGTTGACCCATGGAAGCGCGGCATAGAAAACGGGTCCTAACCGTTCCTCCGGCGGCGCCATTCCTGAGAACGGTAGCATCAGCGCTCTGTGAGGGGCGCGTGCTAGACAGCTTCCGCTACGAGACAAGCGATCCGCTTGCGCTCGCCAAGGTCACCCTTTACGTGCCAACCCGACGCGCGGCGCGTGTTCTTCGTTCCGAGTTCGTGGATTACCTCGGCGGTCAATCGGCTATTTTGCCAGTCATTCGCCCCTTAGGTGAAACCGATGACGATAGCGGTCTATTCGATCTAACGGCACCGGAAGAGATGGATCTCGCCATGCCGATCAGTGGCACACAAAGACTGCTGGAACTGGGCCGGTTGATTCTGGCATGGCGCAATGCACTTCCACAGGCGGTGATGGATGTTCACCAAACCTCTCCGCTTGTGGCACCGGCAAGTCCTGCGGATGCTATTTGGCTGGCACGCTCGCTGGTCGAACTCATCGATGCGATGGAGACAGAAGACAGAGATTGGAGCGATCTCGACAGATTGCGGACAACCGAGCATTCGCTGTGGTGGCAACTTTCCGCCGAATTTCTGAAGATCGCCAGCCAGTTCTGGCCCGCGAGATTGGAGGAGTTGAAGCGCTCCTCCCCTGCCCGCCATCAGGCTGCGGTCATCAACGCGGAAGCAAGACGCATCGCCATACGCCAGCATGATGGACCGGTCATCGTCGCGGGGTCGACGGGCTCCGTTCCGGCCGCCGCCAATCTCATAGCGGCGATTGCCGGACTTCGAAACGGTGCCGTCGTTCTACCAGGCCTGGACCGATCCATGCCGGATGATCAATGGGCGATGCTGGGGCTGGGCGACCTTGCGGGAAGGCCGGACCCGGCAAGCAGGAGCCATCCTCAATACGGATTTCACCGGCTCTTGCGCAAGCTGGAGCTGGACCGCTCCGATGTCATCGAACTGGGCAAGGCACCCGGCGATCTTGAATGTCGCAACCTGTTACTCTCGCAAGCTCTTGCCCCAGCCGATGCAACAGACAGCTGGAACCGCTGGCGCAAGGAGGCAGCGCCAGAAATGGTGGAAGAGGCCTTCTCTCGCGTAGCGCTCATCGAAGCGGCAAACGAGCGGGAAGAGGCTGCCGCCATTGCAATCGCATTGCGCCTTGCACTTGAGAAGCCGGGACTGGATGGCCAGTCGCAGGTGGCCCTGATTACACCTGACAGAGCGTTGGCACGTCGAGTCACGGCGGAACTGCAGCGCTTCGGCATTACCGCCGACGACACAGCCGGTACGCCTCTTTCCGCCACATCTCAGGGTACGTTTCTAACGGTGCTTTTGCAGGCCGTTCTTTTGCCGGGAGATCCCGTTGCGATCACGTCGCTTCTAAAGCATCCGCTGGCCCGGTTCGGCATGCCGGATGCGGCTAGAAACACGGCTGGAGATGCGGTTGAACTCTTTGCCCTGCGCGGAGGACTGGAAAAACCGGACATCACTGCTCTTGCCACGCTTGTCGACGCCGGGATCAGTTCACATGAAGCGGGACGACATCCAAAGCAGTGGCGGCTCTCGCTCAGCGAAGACGCCACAGACCTCGCCAGAAGTCTCTCGGACAAAATCCAGAAAGCCGTCGATCCGCTTGCCAGCGCAGTACAACCACCCCGAATGGACGGCAGGCGATTTACGGATCGGTTGACGCTGTCCGATTGGGCAGAACGCACCGGCAGGGCGCTTGAAGCAGCGGCGATGTCCGAAACCGGCGACCTGAGCATGCTCTGGCTGGGTGAAGCCGGGGAGCGGCTCGCCTCATTGCTGTCCGACATCATGACGACCGATGGTCAGATTGAAGCTGACGGACAACAGTGGATCGATATCCTGGCAGCGCTGATGGCAAGTCAGGCAGTCAAGCCTCGCTCGCTCGCCCATCCGCGGGTGTTCATCTACGGCACCATGGAATCACGCCTGCAGCGAGCCGATACAGTCGTGATCGGCGGCATGAATGAGGGATCGTGGCCTAGCCAATCCACCAATAATCCGTTTTTGTCCCGCAGTATGAAGTCTGATATCGGTCTGGAGCCACCCGAGCGCAGAACGGGGCAATTGGCGCATGACTTCATTATGGCCAACGGCACGCGGGATCTGATCTATACCCGATCGCTGAGGCAGGGCGGGGCGCCAACCGTGGCCTCTCGCTGGTTGCAACGTTTGCTGGCTCTTGGAGGCAAGTCGCTCAAGGCACAAATGCTCTCCCGAGGGGAAGACTATCGCTGTTGGGCGCAGATGATAGACGACACACCAGCCGGGGAAGGTCAGTCGTTAGGGCGGCGTCCTGCTCCCAAGCCACCGGCTGAACTACAGCCGACGAAGTATTCCTTCAGCGAAGTGGGGCGGCTGCGCAGAGATCCGTATTCAATCTATGCCAGGCGCATACTGCGGTTGGATCCACTCGATGGCTTTAACCAGGAGCCCGGTGCCGCCGAGCGCGGAACACTGTATCACCGGATCATTGAACGGTTTGTCAAGGCAGCACCGGCAAGTCACGAAGCAGCACTCGTGATGGACAATCTGATCAGCGAAGAGTTCGCCACTGCCCGGTTACCACTGTATATCGATCAGGTCTGGCGGCCTCGATTCCGCGAGGTTGCCCGCGCCTTCATTCGCTGGCACGACCGGCGAGCACCCGATGTCAGGCGGACCTATACGGAGCTTGCAGCGGGCTACGAGATACCAGAGGCTGGAATTCGCCTGACGGGGATAGCCGACCGTATCGATATCAAGGGCAATGGTCACGCCGACATCATCGATTACAAGACGGGTCTGAGCCCAACTGTTTCGCAGGCACGGGCGCTGCTTGACCCGCAATTACCTTTGGAGGCCGCGGCTTTACAGGCCGGTGCTTTCAGGGGCTTGGGACAAGTCTTGCCTGACGATCTTCTCTATGTGCGTCTTCGACCCGGCGAACGTTTCACGTGCGACAAAGTCAATAATGAGGGCGCGAAGGAAACGGCCCGGACCAAGCCGAAATCAGCCTTCGAACTTGCCAGCGACTCGATTACTCAATTGGCTGCCTTTGTAACTCGTTTGCGCGATGGCGATGTCGGGTTCGCATCACGGCTCATTCCCTTCCAGCAGGGCGATTTTGGAGGAGAGTACGATCATCTGGCGCGCGTTGCCGAGTGGTCTACCGCCGATGCAGAGGAGGCTGATGGGGATGAGTGAGACCGATCTTCTCAGCCTCGATACAGATCCGCAGACATGGCTGAGCTGGACTGCCCGTCAGCAGGCGCTTGCCTCATCGCCCACGAGTTCTGCCTGGGTGTCCGCCAATGCCGGTTCCGGCAAGACGCATGTGCTGACGCAGCGGGTCATTCGTCTGCTTTTGTCCGGTTGCCGCCCGTCCGCCATTCTGTGCCTGACCTATACCAAGGCGGCTGCATCCGAAATGTCCAACCGCGTCTTCCAGCGTCTGGGCGAGTGGGCGGTGCTGACGGACAATGATCTGGCGCAGCGTATCGAGGCGATCGAAGGTGAATACCCCGATGCGATCAAGTTGGCTGAAGCGCGACGGCTATTCGCCAAGGCGCTGGAAACGCCAGGCGGCCTGAAAATCCAGACTATTCACGCCTTTTGCGAGGCGCTTCTTCACCAGTTTCCTTTGGAGGCCAATGTCGCAGGCCACTTCTCAGTGCTGGACGACGCGTCCGCTCAGGCTTTGCTGGCAGAAGCCAAACGATCCCTTTTGACGGCGACGTCCTTGGAAGCAGGAAGCAACCTGGCCAATGCCTTTACGCATGTGCTTGATCTTGGCGATGAAAGCGGGCTGGAAACTCTTCTCTCCGATATTGTCGCGAACCGTGGCGCATTGCGCCAGTTTCTGGCTGAGGCCGAAAAGGCTGGAGGTATTGAACGAGCCTTGAGAGCCGGTTTCGGTCTCGACGCCTCTGAGACGGAAGACAGCATTCTCGCTGATTATTGGCCCATTCCCAGCTTGGCGGATGGACGGCTGACGACCTATCTGGAACTGGCGCAATCCGATAAGGGCGGGGCGAAATCGTCCGAAGCGGCCTATCTCCTTCAGCAAGTGGCTGAGGTGAGGGATTCTGCGGAACGTGCCCGCCTTCTGGATCAAGTATTCCTGACGCAAGCGGGCAAACCCAAGGCTGATACATCGCTTTTCACAAAGAAAATGACAGCAGCGGCGCCTGGCCTGGAACTCTGGATGGCCGAGGCGCGTGATCATGTGGTGACGCTGCGCGATCGTCTGAGCCTAGTCCGGATGCTAAGGGCAACACTTGCGGCACTTACGCTGGCGATGCGGCTCGATGAAGATTACGAAGAATTGAAGCGTCGGCGCAGCCTTCTGGATTTCGAAGACCTGATTACCCGTGCGGCCCAGCTTCTGGCGCGCGAAGGTGTGGGCGCTTGGGTTCATTACAAGCTGGACCAGGGAATTGACCACATTCTCGTTGATGAGGCACAGGACACGAGCCCTGTTCAGTGGAGCATTATCCAGTCTCTGGCAGAGGATTTCTTTACTGGCGAAAGCGCAAGACCGGGTACGCGTACCATTTTCGCGGTGGGCGATGAAAAGCAGTCGATCTATTCCTTCCAAGGGGCGCGACCGGAACGTTTCGCCGAGGAGCGAATGCAGACGCAAAAGCGGGTGATCCGCAGTGGGCAAATATTCAACTCCGTCCGCTTGCCCCTCTCCTTCCGCTCCACGGCCGATGTCCTGAGCGCTGTCGATCAGGTGTTTTCAATTCCCGTTCATGCCAAAGGCCTGAGCGCCGAGGGCGAACCGGTCATCCATAGGTCGAACCGCATCGGGCATGCCGGATCTGTCGACCTATGGGAAACGGTCATTCCCGAACAGAGCGACCTTGAGGAAGACTGGACGGCACCGTTCGATTCGACACCCGATCAGGCACCCGCTGCTATTCTTGCAGCACGCATCGCGCATCACATCGGTGAGATGGTTGGCCGACAAACGATCATTGAGGAGGGCAAGACACGGCTGATCGAACCGGGTGACATCCTGGTGCTGGTTCGAAAGAGAGACGCTTTCGTCAATGCGCTGACGCGTGCGCTCAAGCGGCGGGGGAGCATCCCAGTGGCTGGTGCCGATCGTCTGCGCCTCACCAGTCATATCGCCGTACAGGATCTGATCGCGCTTGCCCGCTTTGTCTTGCAGCCGCATGACGATCTCTCTTTGACTGCCGCACTCAAAAGCCCGATCTTCAACCTGACGGAAGACCAGATCTTCGAGCTTGCTGCCCTGCGTAGCGAGACAGAGAGCGTGTGGAAGCATCTGAACGACCTCGCGGACAGCGCAGATCTCTCTCTTTCAGGCGTGCGAGATCGGCTGTCCCGCTATCGGGCTCTATCGACCGAGCATACGGCGCATGATTTCTTTGCTCGGATTCTCGGGGCTGATGGAGGTCGCAAACAGTTCCTATCCCGGCTCGGCAGCGAAGCCGGCGATGTTCTCGACGAATTCCTGTCCCTTGCGCTCAGTCATGAGGACAAGTCCTTGCCCGGACTGCAAAGCTTCATCTCAACGCTCGAAGCGGACGCTCCAGAAATCAAGCGCGAGCAGGATAGCGGTCGCAACGAAGTGCGCATCATGACGGTGCATGCCTCCAAGGGACTGGAAGCGCCAATCGTCTTTCTGGTGGACAGCGGTTCAAAAGCCTTTATCTCCTCGCACGTTCCTCGCTTCCGCTTCCTTAAACTCAACAGCAAGGACATTCCCGCCTGGGTTCCGCTCAAGTCGCTGGCAAACGCCCTGACGGTTCAGGATGATGCTCGCCTGAAGGACGCTGCGGAAGAGGAGTATCGACGGCTGCTCTATGTCGGCATGACACGAGCTGCTGACCGTCTGGTGATCTGCGGCTACCGAGGCAAGCATGAGAACGATGAGAGCTGGCAGGCCATGGTCAGGCAGGCGCTCAGCAAAGACGAAACACGGTGCACACAGACAGCGTTTTCAGGTCCAGATGGAGATTGGAACGGTTACCTCTGGCGCGAGTCTGGAATTGTTCTCGACGTGCCCGGACAAATGAAATCGGAATCTGAACAGGATGCACGTCCGAGCTCCCTGCCTTCCGAGCTTTTCAAGCCACTACCACCACATCGCCCGCTACCCCGGCCATTGAGCCCATCCGGGGCGGGCATCATGATTGAGGATGAGGATGGCGAGGCTCCATTCGTTTCGCCGCTATTTGGAGAGAAAGAGGCCAGCAATCTGGCATTGCAAAAAGGTTTGCTGACCCATCGCATGCTCCAGATGCTGCCCAACCTTCCGCGCGAAGATTGGGATAAAGCGGCATTACGCTATCTCGAACGGGCCGCTTACTTTTGGCCGAAAGAAGAGCGGCAATCTCTCCATCATTCGGTGCTGGCTGTTCTCCGCGAACCAGCATTGGCACCCTTGTTTTCTGAAAAGGCTCAAGCAGAAGTCTCCATCATGGGAACTCTTTCCATGAACGGGCGCGACTATGCGGTCTCGGGACGTATCGACCGCTTGGCAATAGGGCCGGACGGAGAGGTGATCGTTCTGGATTACAAGACGAACCGATTCGTGCCGCGAAGTGAGGAAGAGGTCGCTTTTGCCCATCGCGCCCAACTCGCTATCTACCGTGAAATTCTCAAACCGCTGTATCCAGGTCATAGAATTTCCTGCGTGCTGGTCTATACGGAGACAGCAAAAGTCATCACGCTTTCCACTGATGCGATTGAACGATCCCTTGCCGAACTGCGAACAAAGTGAGAGATCAGGATTGAATTTCAGGACCGCACACATCACATTGTGCACAATAGAAATGCTTCAAAGGAGAGCCCCATGGCTACCGTGAAAGTTGATGCCGCCAATTTCCAGGCTGAAGTGCTTGAATCGTCCGAACCAGTCGTGGTCGATTTCTGGGCAGAATGGTGCGGCCCGTGCAAGATGATCGCCCCAAGCCTTGAGGAAATCTCCACCGAACTGGCCGGCAAGGTCAAGATTGCCAAATTGAACATTGACGAAAACCCGGATCTGGCCGCCAAGTTCGGCGTTCGTTCAATTCCAACGCTTGCCATGTTCAAGGGCGGTGAAGTGGCCGATATCAAGGTTGGCGCCGCCCCGAAGACTGCGCTCTCCAGCTGGATTTCCGGCGCCGCTTGAAACCGTAAAACTCCAGAATAGATGAAAAACCCGGCCTTGCGCCGGGTTTTTTATGCCGCTCTCATCTGTTCTTGAGCCTCACCGGGGCGGTGTGCCGTTATCTGCCAGCACATTTCCGGCCAGGTAGAGAGAACCGCCAATGAGAATCCTCGGCGGGGCTGCGTCATCAAGTTGTCGCTCGGCAATTTCTTTCAGAGCATCCGCAACGCTGGACATGGGTTCGGCAACCAAGCCTGCATCATAGGCCGATGCTGCCAGCGCCACGGGATCCAATCCTGCATCGCTACCACGGATCGGAACCGTAAAGACCTGCTCGGCGATGTCTGTGAAGGCTCGAAAATAGTTGAGAGGGTCCTTCGTGTTCAGCATCCCGATGATCAGATAAAGCGGCCGGGGACGAAGTTCCTCAAAGGAGGCCATGGCTTCCGCAATCACCTCACCTGCGCCCGGATTATGACCACCGTCGACCCATATTTCGGCCTCTGTCGGCGCAAGGGCAACGAGTTCGCCGTCTGTCAGCTTCTGAAGGCGTCCGGGCCACTCGACCGAGGTCATCGCTTTTTCCATCATGGCTTCGGATACATCAAAGCCAGCGGCCTTAACCGCACGGATGGCTGCAGCCGCATTGGACAACTGGTGTCGACCAGGAAGTCTCGGCAGTGGCAGATCCGCAAGACCGAACTCATCCTGATAAACGAGCCTGTTGAACTCCTCGTGGGCGGAATAGTCCTGGCCATAGACTGATGTCGGACAGCCCATGCGCTCGGCCGTCGCCACCAGAACCGCTTCGGCCGCATCAAATTCCTGTCGTCCGATAACGACCGGACAGCCTTTTTTGATGATACCGGCTTTTTCCGCAGCAATCAGCTCAACCCTGTCGCCGAGATAGGCCTGATGATCAAAAGAGATCGGCATGATGACAGACACTGCAGGATGGTCGATGACGTTGGTACAATCGAGCCTGCCGCCCATCCCCACCTCCAGGATGACCGCATCGGCGGGTAGTTCGGAAAACAGCAGAAAACCTGCAGCCGTCAAGATCTCGAAAACCGTGATCGGCTCACCGGCATTGGCTACGGCGACCCGACGCAACGCATCCGCCAATAGTGCATCGTCCACCAGTTGCCCCGGCCCCTGACGCGAGCCGATGCGATAGCGCTCATGCCAGTTGACGAGATGCGGTGATGTATGGACATGCACCGCATGCCCGGCAGCTTCCAGAAGCGCACGGCAAAAGGCGCTGACAGAGCCCTTACCGTTCGTGCCGGCGACATGAATGACGGGAGGCAAGCGCTGCTGCGGATTGCCTAGCACATGGAGCAGACGCCGCATCCGTCCAAGGGTCATATCGTAACCCTTGGGATGCAGCGTCATCAGCTCGTTGATGACCTGTTCCGCCTCGCTAAGGGTAATGTCGTTCATGCAAGTCCCCGAGGCTTATGCTTCTGTCGTCCGTCCGCGCTCAGGCGGACAGAGCTACAGACTGATCGTTGTTGGCTGGCTGCTTCAGCATGATCTTGAGAAGGCTTGCAAGTGTCGGCGCAAGATCATGACGCTTGACAACCATATCCACCATGCCGTGTTCGAGCAGGTATTCAGAGGTCTGGAAGCCTTCCGGCAGCTTTTCGCGCAGGGTTTGTTCGATCACACGCTTACCGGCGAAGCCAATTTCAGCACCTGGCTCGGCAATATGCACGTCGCCCAGCATTGCGTAAGAGGCTGTAACGCCACCGGTCGTCGGGTTTGTCAAGACCACGATATAGGGGAGACCCGCTTCCTTCACCATGTTGACGGCGACCGTTGTGCGTGGGAGCTGCATCAGCGATAGAATGCCTTCCTGCATACGGGCGCCACCAGAGGCTGGGAAAATAACCAGCGGGCATTTTTCCGCCAATGCCCGTTCGGCTGCCTTCACGATTGCTTCGCCCGCCGCCATGCCCAGCGAACCACCGATGAAGTTGAATTCATGCACCACCGCCACGAGCTTGACGCCGCGCACTTTTCCAAGACCAGCAAGGATCGTGTCATCCTGCTCGGTCTTGACACGGCTGTCCTTGAGGCGGTCGCTGTACTTCTTGGAGTCACGAAACTTCAGCGGATCTTGAGCGACCTTCGGCTGCGGCAGGTTTTCATAAACGCCACCATCGAAAAGATCGGTCAGCCGTGCCTTGGCCGGCATTTTCATGTGGAAGCCAGATGCGGGGATGACCCACTTGTTTTCTTCCAGATCCTTATGGAACACCATTTCACCCGTTTCCGGGCACTTGATCCATAGATTTTCCGGCACTTCCCGGCGGCCCAGCATCGAGTTGATCTTTGGGCGCACATAGTTGGTGATCCAGTTCACTGGCAGAACTCCTGATTGACCATCGTCAATGTGGTTATCTTACTCGGCTGCGACAAGACGTGCGGACCGCACGCCACTCGCAAGCCCGCGAACAAGCGTCGCGACGGCTGAAATCGTATGCTCGGTGGCCGCGCCATCCGCAGTCAGGCTACCTGCAACCTGCGCAACAATGGCGGAGCCGACGACGACTCCATCCGCGGCGGCACCGATTGCCTTGGCATGATCGGCTGTCTTGACGCCAAAGCCAACGCAGACCGGTAAATCCGTATGAGATTTGATGCGGTGGACGGCACCCGCGATCTTGGAGAGATCCGGGAGCGCCGAGCCGGTGATACCGTTCATCGAAACGTAATAGACAAAGCCGGATGTGTTTTCGAGCACCTTGGGGAGGCGGCGATCATCGGTCGTCGGCGTTGCGAGACGAATGAAGTTGATGTCTCGCGCAAGCGCCGGGATGCAAAGTTCGTCGTCCATTTCCGGTGGCAGGTCGACAACGATCAGGCCGTCGATGCCGGCCGCGACCGCTTCATCCAGGAAGGTTTCGACGCCCATGTTGTAGATGGGATTGTAATAACCCATCAGGACAATCGGCGTGTTCTGATCTGTCATGCGGAACTCACGCGCCATGTCCAGCGTACGCGCCAGTGTCTGGCCCTTTGCCAAGGCACGGTGGCCGGCCATCTGGATTGCGGGGCCATCGGCCATCGGATCCGAGAAAGGCATGCCAAGCTCGATCACATCCGCGCCGGCTTCCGGAAGAGCCTTCATGATACCCAGCGAGGTGTCAAAATCGGGATCGCCTCCCATGAAATATGTGATGAGCGCCGGGCGTCCTTCAGCCTTCAGATCGGCGAAACGCTTGTCCATACGTGCAGTCATGATCAGAGACCCATTCCAAGAATTTTGCCGACAGTGAAGATGTCCTTGTCGCCACGGCCACAGAGGTTCATCAGAATGATCTGGTCCTTGTCCATCTTCGGCGCACGCTTGATGACTTCCGCCAGGGCATGGCTCGGTTCCAGCGCCGGGATAATGCCCTCAGTGCGGGTGAGGAGCTGGAATGCTGCCAGCGCTTCGTCATCCTTGATCGGTACATATTCGACCCGGCCTGTATCCTTCAGCCAGGAATGCTCCGGTCCGATACCCGGATAATCGAGACCAGCAGAGATGGAATGGCCTTCCTTGATCTGGCCGTCATTATCCTGCAGCAGATAAGTACGGTTGCCGTGAAGAACGCCGGGACGGCCTGCGGTGAGTGAAGCACAGTGCTCCTCGCCTTCAAGACCCTTACCGCCTGCTTCAACGCCGACGATGCTGACCGCATCATCATCCAGGAAGGGATGGAACAGACCGATCGCGTTTGAGCCCCCGCCGACTGCTGCAACCAGCATATCGGGCAGGCGCCCTTCGGCTGCCAGCATCTGTTCGCGTGCTTCCTTGCCGATGACCGACTGGAATTCTCGAACCATTTCCGGATAGGGGTGCGGACCTGCCGCCGTACCGATGATGTAATAGGTGTCATCAACATTGGTGACCCAATCACGCAACGCTTCGTTCATGGCATCTTTCAGCGTGCCATGACCAGAGGTCACAGGCTTCACTTCAGCGCCCAAAAGCTTCATACGGAAAACGTTCGGGGCCTGCCGCTCGACGTCCGTTGCACCCATGTAGACGACGCAAGGCAGACCGAAACGGGCGGCAACCGTTGCAGAGGCCACGCCATGCTGACCGGCACCCGTCTCTGCAATGATGCGCTTCTTGCCCATACGCTTTGCAAGCAGGATCTGGCCGATACAGTTGTTGATCTTGTGGCTGCCGGTGTGGTTCAGCTCATCGCGCTTGAAGTAAATCTTCGCGCCACCAAGTTCGGCTGTCAGACGCTCTGCGAAATAAAGCGGGCTTGGACGACCTATGTAATGCGTGCCCAGATGCGCCAGTTCCTTCTGGAATTCCACATCAGTCTTTGCCTTGTTCCACTCGTCCTGCAAATCAAGGATGAGAGGCATCAGGGTTTCAGCGACGAAACGGCCGCCATAGATGCCAAAACGACCGTCCTCATCGGGACCGGCGCGAAACGAATTCGGCTTGAGCGGCTGGTTCACTGTGCAACTCCCTCTGATGCATTTAGCCGCCATTTTTCGATTGCATCAAAAAAGGCGTTCATCTTGTCCAGATCCTTCACACCAGGCGCGCTTTCCACGCCGGAGGAAATATCGATGCCGGGAGCGTGGGTCTTGGACAGCGCCACTCCCACATTCTCCTTGTTAAGGCCACCGGAAAGCATGTAATCCACGCCTTCGTCAAGCGCAGCCATGATATCCCAGTCAAACGAGACACCATTACCGCCCGGAAGCTCTGAACCGGTTGGCGGCTTCGCGTCGAACAGAAAACGATCGGCGAGCCCTTCGTAGGTTTCGATCTTGCGCAGATCATCGACCGTGCGCACGGAAAAAGCCTTCATCACCGGCAGCCCAAACACGGCCTTGATGTTCAGGACGCGTTCAGCGGTTTCGCTACCATGAAGCTGGAGGATGTCCGGCTTTAGGAAGGCAATGATTTCTTCCAGTTCCTCATTATCCGCATCGACGGTTACGGCAACGATCTTCGCCTTGCCGCGCACAAGATCGGCAAGCGTTCCGGCAAAAAGCGGATCGATATGGCGCGGGCTTTTTTCAAAGAAAATGAAGCCGATATGCGTAGCGCCCCGGGCGACGGCCAGATTAACCGCGTCAGGCGTCTTGAGACCACAAATTTTAATGTCTGGTTTCATGATGGCGAAGTGACACGAATCGAGGTTCAAGTCGAGAAAAATAGGATGGGCAAGCGTTATCCCTTCTCACCGAAGTCAAGCGCGTGCAGCTGCGACCCATTAGTTTTCAACCAGCGACGTGCCTCCTCAGTGCGAGGACAAAGTGACTTGCAGAGCGCCCAGAAGGCCGGACCGTGGTTCATCTCGCGCAAATGCGCCACTTCGTGGGCTGCGAGGTAATCTATGACGAAATCCGGCGCCATGACTATACGCCATGAAAAGGATAGATTGCCGTCCCAGGTGCAGGAGCCCCAGCGACTACGGGTGTCTTTCATGGTGATGGAGCGTATCGATCTGCCGATGCTCGCAGCATGATAGGCGGCCAGGCGTTCCAGATCATAACGCGCCTCTTTTTTCAAAAAGGCGGATAGTCTCCGAGCCACATGATCTTCCAGGCCGCTAACCCGAATGACCGACTCTCCACCTTCCATGCCAACTTCCGTCAGACCGCGTAGTGTTCCTGTGTGGACAATCCGATGCAGATTTCCACGCAAGGGAAGCCGCATGCCCGGGCGAATTGTCTGATCACCGCTGAACTTGGCCAGCTTGGTTCGTAACCAGCCATCGTGCCGGACGAGAAAGTCTTCAACTTCCCTGCTTTTCAGGCCACGCGGGATCGTCAGCTTCAAACCGCGCCCGCCCGCATCGATACGCAATGTCATCCGGCTGGCGGTCGCGTGTTCCTTGATGACGAGCGGCATAATGCGTTCGCCGACCTGGAGCGAACGTTCCTCAACGCGAAGCGGCTTCGGTTTTTTTCGGACGGGTTTTCGGAGAAGTGAAAACATGGACTTGTTCTAGCTGATTCGCGCGAGCATTTGACAGCAAAACACCGGCACCTTGTGGTGCCGGTGACAGTGTTCAAAATGCTATGCAAAACGCCTTTCCTTATGCGGTCGGATAATGCGTTTCCGGACCTCTGTTGGAACGTTCACGCATAAAGCGGTCGAACTCTTCCTGATCCTTTGCACGACGCAGTTCCCGCAAATAGCTGTCGAACTCATCACGCATTTCATCAAGCTTGCGACGTTGCTCTTCAATCCGGTCCATTTCTGCCTTGCGCCAGTCGTCGAACGCAACATTGCCCGTTGAGTAGGACGGGCCATAGCGACGGCCAGATCTGCGGAAAGACCAGAACATCCCATTAGCACGTTCATTTGCGGTCCGCTTGAAATCGCGCAAACGTTCGCCGAACAGGATGTATGCGAGCATTGCTAGACCCAACGGCCAGAAAATGACGAAGCCGAGAACCATCAGTGCGATGGTTGCCGGAGTCCAATCCGGACGGATCAATGCTGACTGATTCATGGGTTGCACTACCTCTTTTCTCAAAAAGCCCGCGGTATGCGGGCCTTTCGAGATTCGATGTGGTTAGTGCGCCGACCCGCTTCAAGAACATGCTATTCACAATCGGTGAAGCCATTGGTCGCATTTTCTGAATTCGTCGTGAGCAAAAGATCCGGTCAGCCGCTCTTTCCGCCCTTGATAACCCGTGGAGGAGCGTTCTTGCGTAGTGCCTTTGAATGTTCGCGCGTGAAGGAAAGAATGCGTGGAGCGATTTCACGACGGAAGCGAGAACCGTTGAACACGCCGTAGTGGCCGACATCAGGTTGCACATAATGCATCCGCATCTCTGCGGGAATATTGGAGCAAATCGTTTGTGCAGCATGGGTCTGACCCACGCCGGAGATATCATCATTCTCGCCCTCGATCGTCAGAAGAGCGACGTTTTTGATCGCCTTCGTATCGACGGGGTTTGTCCGATGCATCATGTCGCCCTTTGGCAAAGCGTGCTTGATGAAAACGGTGTCCACCGTTTGCAGGTAGAACTCCGCTGTCAAATCCATGACTGCCAGATATTCGTCGTAGAAGTCGCGATGCTTTTCCGCTGACTCACCGTCGTTCTTCACCAGATGTTCGTAGAATTCCTTGTGGGCGATCAGGTGACGGTCGAGGTTCATCGACATGAAGCCGGACAATTGCAGGAAACCTGGATAGACAGGCCGCATGAAACCGGCGAGCGGCCACGGCACCGTCATGATGACGTTGTCCTTGAACCACTTGAGCGGCCGATCCTGCGCCAGCTGGTTGACCGCCGTAGGATTAATGCGCGTGTCGATCGGTCCGCCCATCAACGTCATGGAGGAAGGCACGAATGGATCATTGGCGGCGTCCATGACTGCAACAGCAGCAAGAACCGGAACGGACGGCTGACAAACCGCGACCACATGCGTATCCGGACCAAGGTGATGGAGCATCTCGATCACATAATCGATGTAATCATCGAGATCGAAACTACCTTCCGTGATCGGAACGTTGCGGGCATCCTGCCAATCTGTGATGTAGACATCCGCGCCTTGCATCAGAGCTTCGACCGTGCCGCGCAGCAGTGTCGCATAATGGCCGGACATCGGCGCAACAATGAGAATTCTAGGGTCGGGCACGCGGGACGCCGGAAGTGCGCGCTCGAAATGGAGAAGGTTGCAGAATGGCTTTGACCAGACCACCTTTTCTGTGACCTTGACGGTATGCCCATCCACAGTAGTGGTCGGCAGACCAAACTCCGGCTTTCCATAGCGACGTGTGGCGCGCTCGAACACTTCCAACGACGCTGAGACACTTCTGCCCAGCGGAGTTTGCGAAAGTGGATTAAGAGGATTGCTGTAGAAGAAGCGCATGGCTTCTGTCGAGGCGCGCAGGGGCGCCATCGCGGCGTGGTTCAACTCATAAAGTTGGTAGAACATGCGATCGCCACCTTTCTTCTTTTCCTTCGTCTGAAGCAGAAAATTCCGTCAGACATGAGTAGCACGTGAAAAGTAAACTAACAGGAAGTGCCTGCAGCGCAACATATTGACGCGATGGCCCTTGGTGGTGCGCTGACTTTCGCCTGTTGCAATGCATCAAATCGGCAGAAGAGCGATTGCTCCCTGCAGAAAAAATGCAGCGTTTTCCGTGAGTAAAGTGAGACTTTTTTGTAATGGGCGACCGTGTTTCACGTGAATCAATCCACAGAAAAGATTCACGTGAAACAAAAATTGATCAGATATCCAGGTTCGCGACGTTCAACGCGTTGTCCTGAATGAACTCGCGCCGAGGCTCTACCTCATCTCCCATCAGGCGCGCGAACAGGCCATCCGCATCCGTCGCGTCATTCACCTTGACTTGCAGAAGGGAACGCACATTGGGATCCAACGTCGTTTCCCAGAGCTGCTCGGCATTCATTTCGCCAAGGCCCTTGTATCGCTGCATGGAAAGGCCTTTGCGACCGGCGGCGAAGATACTGTCCAGAAGGGCGCGGGGGCCGGAGATTTCTAACGTCTTATCCTTCAATGTCAGGATCGGCGGCGTTGCATAGATTTCCTTCAACCGGGCGGTCATCTGATCGATGTGGCGAGCATCAGCCGAACCAATGAGCGCGACATCAATGACAGCGACTTCCTTGACGCCGCGCACCATGCGTTCGAAACGAAGACCGCCCTCGCCTGTGACATGGCCAGACCAACCCCGTTCGGTTTCTTCCGCAATGACATCCAGACGGCGCGCAACTTCATCGGCTGTTTCCTGAGCCTTGGCAGGATTATCGGTGAGTTCCGGATTCAAGGCGCCAGCAATTGCTGCCTGTTCGACGATGGACCGACTGTAGCGAGAATGGAGACCATCCAAGAGTGAGCGCAGACGAAGCGCATCCTGAATCAGATCTCTCAGATCAGCCCCAGCGCGTACCTCGCCAGAACCGAGTGCAAGGGTCGTGTCCTCAAGGCCCTGCCCGATCAGATACTCTTCAAGAGCCTTTTCATCCTTCAGGTATTGAACGGATTTCCCACGCGTGACCTTATAGAGCGGTGGCTGGGCAATGTAGAGATGACCACGCTCGATCAGTTCCGGCATCTGGCGGAAGAAGAAAGTCAAAAGCAGGGTACGAATATGCGCACCATCAACGTCAGCATCCGTCATGATGATGATCTTGTGATAACGCAACTTGTCGGCGTTGAATTCATCCTTGCCAATGGATGTGCCAAGCGCAGTGATCAGCGTGCCGATCTCCTGACTTGAAAGCATTTTATCGAAACGTGCGCGCTCAACATTCAGGATTTTGCCGCGCAAGGGGAGAATGGCCTGGTTTTCACGCGATCGTCCCTGCTTGGCGGATCCACCAGCCGAGTCACCCTCGACAAGAAAGAGTTCCGATTTAGCCGGATCACGTTCGGAGCAATCTGCCAGTTTGCCGGGCAGTGATGCGATATCCAGCGCACCCTTGCGGCGGGTCAATTCGCGCGCCTTGCGGGCGGCTTCGCGGGCAACAGCTGCCTCGACGACCTTACCAACCAGAATCTTCGCTTCTGATGGATGCTCTTCAAACCAGATACTTAGAGCCTCGTTCACCAGATTCTCGACGACCGGACGAACCTCGGACGAGACAAGCTTGTCCTTGGTCTGGGAAGAGAACTTTGGATCAGGCACCTTCACAGACAGAACGGCTGTCAGCCCTTCGCGGCAATCCTCCCCTTGAAGCGAAACTTTCTCCTTTTTCAGGATACCAGAAGAATCCGCGTAAGACGTGACCTGGCGGGTCAGGGCGCCTCGGAAGCCCGCCATATGCGTTCCGCCATCACGCTGCGGAATGTTGTTGGTGAAGCACAGCACGTTTTCATGATAGCTGTCGTTCCACCACAGCGCGACCTCGACGGTGATGCCGTCCTTTTCTCCACGGATCGCAACCGGCTTGTCGACCAAAGGCTTCTTGGCACGATCCAGATAGCGAACGAAAGCTTCCAGACCACCGTCGTAAAGCATTTCTTCCTGGCGGATGTCGGACTTGCGCTTGTCGGTCAGAAGAATACGAACCCCGGAATTCAGGAATGCCAATTCCCGCAGGCGGTGCTCCAGCGTTCCATAATCGAACTCCGTCTTGGTAAAGGTTTCCGCACTTGGCAGGAACGTGACCTCAGTACCAGAACGGCCTTCATAGTCGCCCGTGATGATCAGAGGGGAATCCGCCACCCCATGGGTAAAGCTCATCTCATGGATTTTGCCGCTACGACGGATCTTCAGGCTGAGCTTTACCGACAGCGCGTTGACAACCGATACACCGACGCCATGCAGACCACCGGAGACCTTGTAGGAATTCTGGTCGAATTTTCCGCCCGCATGAAGCTGGGTCATAATGACTTCGGCCGCAGACACGCCCTCCCCGGTGTGGATATCCGTTGGAATGCCACGACCATTGTCCGTGACGGTGACTGACCCGTCGGCGTTCAGTGTCACTGTCACCAGATCAGCGTGCCCAGCGAGCGCCTCATCAATCGCATTATCCACGACTTCGTAGACCATATGATGCAGACCGGAGCCATCGTCCGTGTCGCCGATGTACATCCCCGGACGTTTCCGAACAGCATCAAGCCCTTTGAGGACCTTGATGGAATCGGCTCCGTATTCTGCACTCGCGCTGACGGGTGTATCGCTCATCAATCAACTTTCTTGTTCTTTGGCTGTGCACGGTGGGCGGCGAATCACCGTTGTCCTGAAGCGGACTATAGAAATTTCCTGCCAGGTTTCCAAAGCGGCAAGCCTCGAAAACCGGGGATGACCAGCCCGGATTAGCCCTTATTTGCGGCATTTTCCAGCAGCTTTGTCATTTCTTCTATCATGGCTGGTTCGAGAGAGCCAATCCGGCGCGCTAGAAGATTCGCAAAAGCAGTATAGACGGGCGGGAGACCCGCTGTGTCGATCACCACACGCGGGTCAGATTGTTCCGCAAGGCGAAAAAGTGCCTCCGCTTCATCCCATATGATGTGAAAATATCCCGCCACCCGCTGGAGAAAATCGAAGCTGGGACGGCCGCGCCTCCCATGCTCCAAGGCAGAAAGATAAGCAGAGGAAACACCGAGCGCAGCCGCCATCTGCTGCTGGGTCACACCCTTGCGCCTGCGAAGTTCGCGCAATGCCTGGCCGAACGGCGTCACGTCTGTCCTCTCCGGCTAAGGCGGACATACAGGGCACCTTCACCGCCGTGCTGGCGCGCGGCCGTCTCATAAGACGAAATAAGAAAGCGGAACTCAGTTTTGGCGAACCACAGCGGCACGGCACGCTTTAGCGCACCCTCGCTGCCGAGCGAGCTGCCTTTACCGGTGATGACAAGCACATGGCGAAGTCCGCGCTCATGTGCTCGCAACAGAAAATCCAGAAGTATGCCGTGCGCCTCACTCTGGATCAGACCATGGAGGTCTATGCGCGCTTCAAGTGCCAGTCGACCTCTGGCTATCTTGCGCTTGACGGGGCGCTCCAGCGGATGATGCAGCCCTTTCGGCTTCTGGGCACCATCCTGACTTTCAACAAGTTCCGATTGTCTTTTAGCCGGATTCGAAGTGGAAGCCTGTTTAGGCTCTTGCATCTCTACATCGAGGGCGTCTTCGAACTCAAGCAACTGTTCCAGACGTCCGGGCATAGGCCGCGTCGTACGAGCGACCTTACCCCACAGAATTCGCTCGTCCCCGTCCAGCTTGCGACCGCTCATGGCATGAACCTGACCGCTGCCTTCTTCGGCACAAGGATAAAGAACAGTGCATTGTTGCGCACTGTTCCCGCTTTCTCCCCTGCTTCAAAACCGGAACCTGTGAAGATGTCACCGCGGGTGGGGCCGACGATCGCCGATCCCGTATCGAGGGCCAACATGAGCCGCGCGAAGGGTACTCCACCGTCAAGATGAGTGAGGGTTTCCGAGCGAATGAAAAATGGAAAACCAAATGTATGGATCAACCGATCAACCGCCAGCGAGCGTCCTGCAATCAAAGGAACTTTTGCAGCCGCAATTGGGCCAAGATCCAGGTCACCGACCTCTGTTTCGCGAAAGAAGATATACGACCTGTTGTGCCAGAGAACTTCGTCTCGCTTAGTCGGATTATCGTTCAACCATGCGCGGATCGTCTGCATGGAGACTGTTGCAACGTTGATCTCGCCGCGATCGATCAGCAAACGTCCGACGGGTGAAAAAGGATGTCCAGCCTTTGCCGCATAAGTGATCCGCTTCACACAGCCATCTGGATAACGAAGCCTCGCCGCACCCTGCACATGCGTAAAGAAAACATCGACCTTCGATTTTGCCCAGGCGATCTCGAGACCCTTACCCTCCAGATAGCCCTGATCGATGGCTTTTCGATCAGGATAGGGCTCAATCCCATCAGCCGTCACTCGTCCAAAGGCGTAATTAGGGTCCATTCCTGCCGGACGATTGGCTTCATCGATATCCACGAGATCAGTCGGTCGTCTGTAAAACGGATATTGATAGCCGGATTCCTGCCGGCTGTTCACTTCGACTTCCGGTTCGTAAAACGCCGTTACGAAACCGGTCTGGATACCATCGGGACAGATTGCAAAAGGGACGCAGGTTTCCTCAAAAAACAAGCGCGCCGCGGCAGCGCTTTGCGGCTGGCCCAGAGTTTCCGCCTTTTCCAGCAAGGGGATCAAATCCTGCGGTGAAAATCCGAGCGCACCTGTCTTGTAAGGCTTGCCCTGCCGCAAGTAGTTCAAGCAATGGCGCATACCCTCGAAGACCGGACGCGGATCATCCGTGTCCCAGCCTTCGACATTGGCAAAGTCGATCGCGCGAAGTTGCGGCAGATTATGTGTCATTGTTCGGATTCAGTCGCGACCAGTTTCCAGTTCGGATCACGCGAGCGAAGGTCGCGCGCGAAGGTCCAGATATCGATAACCTCGCCGACATTTTCCGCATCACCATCTACAATCTTGTTGTCGCGATCGTAGGTCGCTGAGATAAGCTGGCTGACGATTTTCAGCGTAATCAGCTCTTCCTGATCCTTGACGGTGGCCTGCAGAAAGTCTGTCTTGTCTATTCCGACAAAGGTAGATTTGATGACCTCCCCACGAGCTTCGCGCTCGGTGATGGCTGCATTGAAGCCATCATAGACTTCCTTCGAAAGAAGCCCCTTCAGGGTCTTCCTGTCTCCATCGGCAAAAGCCATGACGATCATCTCATAGGCCATTCTGGCACCATTGAGAAAATCCTTCGGACGGAAGGAAGGATCTGCCTTGATAAGATGACGCAGACCCTCATTCAATTCGGTACCGGGTTTCGCAATCGCATCTACTTCCACCCAGCGCTGCTCTTCGTCAACCGTCTCCCGTCGAGGCAGAGTGACGACCTTTTCTTCCTCACTGCCGGTAGGTTTTATCGATTGACGCGCGCTGAAGGGATCGGCAGGGGGTTTTTCGTGGCCAGTCCTGCGTCCGAGGACGCTTCTCAGCTGCAGAAAGATCAGCACAGCGGCGACCAGAAAGAACAAAGTTATAAAGTCGTTCGCGCCCATTTTCACCCGCAGTTGGTTGGAATATCTCTTTATACACCTCATATAGTCTGAACTGTCCGGCATTCAAATAGTGCTGAGGACTTCAAACCTCTTTGAAACGCGAGTCGACACAGTGCCATGCGCAACACTCTTTTTCCGTTGGTCCTCCTTGCTTTGCCGTTGGCAGAGATCGCAGGCTTCGTCATTGTTGGAAAATGGGTGGGAGTGTTCGGAACGCTGGGCCTGATCATCCTGTCCGGGCTGGTGGGTACGCTGCTCCTGCGCGTCCAGGGTCTCGGAGTTTTGCGGCAAGTTCAGGCCGACAGTCGACTCGGGAGGGTGCCCGCAGAAACAATTGGCCACGGGGCCATGATGGTTGTTGGCGCTATCCTCCTGATAATTCCGGGATTTATTACGGATATCATGGGACTGATCTTGTTTATCCCCTTCATTCGTAGCTGGATCTGGAAGCGCATGGCGCAGAGGATCGTCGTCAGGTCTTCGTTTACACAAACGTCTGGAGCGAACCCCTCACCGACAATGCGCGAACAGGTTATCGACCTCAAAGACAACGAGTATGAACGTAAACCGAATCCATCATCGCCCTGGTCTTCGGGATCGGGTCCAGACGGTCCGAAACTCGGCTCCTAGGCTTGTCCCTAGCCCTGCGAACGGGTTGTAAGGGTCACACCGAAGTGATAGACGGCGCTAAAGATAAAGCCGAGGAACAGCCAATGGCCAATGAAGACGATCAGAACCCATCTCTCACAATTCTTGCGCAGTACACGAAGGACCTTTCCTTCGAAAATCCAGGCGCTCCGCGTTCGCTGCAGGCACGCGACAAGGCTCCCGGCATTAATATCAATGTGAACGTCAATGCAAATCCGTTGTCCGATACGGAATTTGATGTCGTGCTGTCTCTCAGCGCTGAAGCCAAGGATGGCGATAAGGTCGTCTTTGCAACGGAACTGGTTTACGGCGGTGTTTTCCGCATTACAGGTTTTCCGCAAGAGCATATGCTTCCGGTGCTTTTCATCGAATGCCCCCGGCTGCTCTTCCCGTTCGCGCGTCAGATCATCTCCGATGTCACGCGCAATGGCGGCTTCCCACCACTGATGATCGACCCGATTGATTTCGGCCAGATGTTTGCGCAGCGTCTTGCCCAGGAAGAGTCGCGTTCCTCGCTGAACAGCTGACATTCCCGTTCACGAATTTCAAAAGCCCGGCACCGACCGGGCTTTTTTATGCTGATGCCACACCCCTTGGCTGGACAGTGGACAAAGCTTCAACAATGATCCCGATATTCCGAGTGCTACGCTCGGGGCCTGTCGCGAAGAGCGGCTATCAGGACGAATAGCGAGCCCAGAGGGCCTTCGCTCCAATACTGCCGATCATGGTCTGATGTGCCTCGATTTCGACCTCTGTGAGTCGTGACGCGAGCGGTCTCGGGCGCGCGGAGATTGTGACCTCGATGTCCTCAGCCTCATTGATCGTTCGCGCAGCTTCAGATCCATCAAGCACCAGGGCGGCTTGCCTTCCGCCGATCATTTCAATGTACACTTCGGCAAGAAGCTCGGAGTCAAGAAGTGCCCCGTGCTTCGTACGGTGGGAGTTGTCTATCCCGTAACGTCGGCAGAGAGCATCCAGAGAATTTGGCCCCATGGGGTGCTTTCGGCGGGCCAGTGCCAAGGTATCGATGACGTGTTCCGGAGAAACGGGCGGGATTCCAAGCCTGTCAAACTCAGCATTGATGAAACCCATATCGAATGTTGCGTTATGAGCGATCCATTTCGCACCGTCGAAGAAGGTTCTCAGATCATCAACAATCTCGGCAAAAACCGGCTTATCCTTTAGGAATTCGTCTGTGATACCATGAACTGCCAAAGCATCCGGATGGACCTTACGGTCGCCCGGGTTGATATAGACGTGAAAGGTCCGACCAGTCGGAAAATGGTTGAGGAGCTCGATGCCTCCGATTTCGATCACGCGATCAGCTCTTGTCTCAAGACCTGTGGTTTCCGTATCAAATATTATCTCACGCATGATTTTCCGTTTCCTCGCCCGCCCCAGAGCGAATTGACTTCAAGACGTGTATGACCTGACGACGCGCCTCCTCAATGCCTTGCCCTGTATCGATAACAAAGTCTGCACGTTTGCGCTTTTCACAATCCGGCATCTGACGAGAAAGAATCAGGTCGAATTTCTCTGTCGTCATGCCCGGCCTAGCCAACACACGCTGCCTCTGTAGCTCCGCCTCACAACTCACAACAACGATGACGTCAACCCGGTCCTCCGCGCCTGTTTCGAACAGTAACGGGATATCCAGAAGCACGATATCCCGGCCAACGGACTCCTGCTGCTCCAGGAAGACGCGTTCGCGCTCCCGGACAAGTGGATGAATGATGGCCTCCAATTCCTCGAAGCGTTGGGGATGGAGTGCCAGTTGGCGGGATAATTCGGTTCTGTTCACCACGCCGTTTTGAGCAGTACCGGGAAAACTGTCTTCGATAGCCGCCACAGCACTCCCGGCATAGAGTTCGTGGACGACCTGATCGGCATCATTTACGGGCACGCCCTGTTCGGCAAACAGCTTTGCAGTCGTGGATTTTCCCATGCCAATCGAGCCAGTAAGGCCGATGCGGATCATTGGTGCTTGTCCATATCAGAGATGACGAGCTGACGCAGTTGCTCATCAACCGATGGTCGCTTGCCAAACCATGTCTCGAAACCAGGAACTGCCTGATTGAGCAACATGCCCAATCCATCCACTGTTGTCTTTCCCTGCCGTTCCGCCTCTTTAAGCATCGGGGTCTTCAGCGGTACGTAGACAATATCGGTGACGATCGCATTGTCCTGCATGGCCGCAAAATCAATTGCAATCGACTCCTGACCGTCCATGCCAAGAGAGGTGGTATTGATGAAGAGGCCTGCCCCGCTCAAGACTTCACGCAAGGCACCCATCTCATGCGCATGGACGCGGGAACCAAACCGGTCGGCCAGTTCCCTCGCCCTTTCCACGGTGCGGTTGACGACATGGATTTCGCCAATCTTTCGATCACGCACGGCCTGGATCACCGCACGACTGGCGCCACCTGCTCCAAGGATGACGGCCTTGTCAGCCCTCGACCAGCCTGGTGCACGCTGATCGAGATTGGCAACAAAGCCATATCCGTCCGTATTCGTCGCGTGGACCAAACCATCGGTGACCCATAGGGTATTGGCCGCCCCAAGTTCCTCGGCAAGTTCATCCGGTCGGTCAGCAAGTCTGCATGCGACTTCCTTATGAGGAATGGTGACGTTTCCACCACGAAACTTTTTCGAGGTCCGAAGGTCAGCGAAGAAAGTCTCAAACTGTTCCGGAGCCACGTCAATCGCTCGATATTCGCCGGCTATTCCAAAACCACGTAGCCAGTGCGTATGGATCATCGGCGAGCGTGAATGATGGATGGGATGACCGACCACGAAAGCGGTTAACGTTTCACGTGAATCAGACATCTATAACTCCTAAATTTCGGAGGGCTTCCAAAAGCGGAAGCATGGGGAGGCCAAGGATGGTGAAGTAGTCGCCATTAATGTTTGAGAAGAGATGGATTCCTTCTCCTTCAAGCTGATACGCACCGACGCTTCCCATGACCCGGTCTCCAACACGATCAAGATAGTGCTCGATAAACTGATCTGACAGTTCGCGGACATGGAGGGAGGCAGAGAATACCCCTTCCCATTCAACATGACCGCTACGGACAATGGAGATACCGCTATTCAAATGATGAACGTGGCCGGAGAGAGCAATCAAAGTTGCTTTCGCGTCTTGGCGGTCCTTTGGCTTGTGAAAGACGCGCTCGCCCAGAGACATGGTCTGATCTGAACCGATGACGAAAGCATCCGGATATCGTTGACTGACATCCATGGCTTTTGCCCGTGAGAGATGCTGCGCTACCTCCCTGGGACCTGCTGCACATTGCTGCAGGTCAGCTTCGATTTTTCGCTCGTCTATATTGGCAGCAGACCAATCGAATGTCAGTCCGGCATTTTCCATCAAGCTGCGGCGAAAAGGACTGGACGAAGCCAGAATGAGTTTCGGTTGCAAGGTGGCACCTCGGTTGCTTCCGCTTTCGGTTAGCGCAGCTTCGGACGTAGAGCAACAATAGCCGCAGCCGTTTCTTCAATAGAACGACGAGAGACATCGATAACGGGCCATTGGTGGCGCGCGCAAACGGCTCGTGCGTATTTAAGCTCCTCGATGATGTTTGCGCGGTCTGTATAGGGACTTGGATCAAAACCCTTGGTATGGCCAAGTTCCCTGTTCTCCCTGACCTGTGAAATACGATCGGTCGTCGCAACCAAACCGACGATAAGGGGTTTGGTGGCTTTCAACAGACTTTCCGGTAAAGGTGTACCTGGGACGAGCGGCACGTTCGCGACCTTGATTCCACGATTGGCGAGATAAATGCTGGTTGGCGTCTTGGAGGTGCGGCTGATCCCGACGATAACCACGTCAGCCTCATCATACTCATCGGGCATCTGGCCATCGTCATGATCCATGGCGAAATCCAGAGCTTCAATGCGTCGAAAATAATCCGCATTCAGGACGTGCTGCGCGCCAACGCGACGACGCGAACGTGATCCCAGGTAGGCTTGAAACACCGCAAGCACCGGTTCGAGCAAATTGACTGAAGGAACTCCCAGTTCCTTGCAGCGTTGATCAACATAGTCTGCAAGTAACTGATCAACGATAGTGTAGAGCACGATACCCGGCTTCTCATCGATATGCTCCAGAACTGGCAGTAACTGCTGTTTGTTCCGGATAAGCGGGTAGACATGCTCGATCGGATTGGCGCCACGAAACTGTGCAGATGCTGCCCTGCCCGCAGAGATCAGCGTCTCCCCTGTTGAGTCAGATATCAGATGGAGATGGAAGAAGTTTCTGCGGTTCTCCACGCTAATCTCGCTTCGCTGTTCATAACCTGGGATAGACAGACGATTATTTAGGTCGGGCCAACCGGCACCGGGATAACAGCCAACTTATCCACATTTGGATCCGGCAACCGATAGCTTATCCAGCCGCTGTGGGAAATGTGGACAATATGGCGCAGAATATGGCTTTTCCAAAGTTATCCACAAAGCTAGATTTCTGATTGATGCTATATGTTACTGATTTTTAATCGTAAAATCCGTTATCCACATTGTTGTGGTCTTTTGCTCCTTTCCAACATGATTGTCCTTTGCTGAAGCGAGGAAACGGGACGATCTGTGCAACAGACTTTATCCCTGATAGTCACCGACTCTAAGAATCAGAAAATCTAAAGATTCTAGATTTCTTTGTTTTAAGGGAGACGGTCGTGAGCGCTGTGAGACGCAAGCTTCTCGAAGTTCTGGAAGGAGCGACAGTCTCGCCTCCACCGATCTGGCTAATGAGACAGGCGGGGCGTTATCTGCCGGAATATCGGGAGACCCGGAAGCAAGCGGGAAGCTTCCTGCAGCTTTGCTATTCTCCCGAACTGGCTACAGAAGTGACACTTCAACCCATTCGTCGCTATGGGTTCGACGCTGCGATCCTGTTTTCCGATATTCTCGTGATACCGGATGCGCTGAAGCGCAACGTGCGTTTCGTTGAGGGTGAAGGCCCTCGAATGGATCCTATCGACGAAGCAGGCATTGGCGCATTGGATGGCACACACGTTCTGTCGCATCTCACACCCGTAATGCAGGCTGTTTCCAGCATTCGGCGTGAACTTCCGACTGAAACCACGCTTTTGGGATTCTGTGGTGCACCATGGACCGTCGCTACCTACATGATCGCCGGCCGCGGGACACCAGATCAGGCACCGGCACGGCTGTTCGGCTATCGTCACCGTGAACGGTTCCAGTATCTTCTGGAATTTCTGGCCGATATCTCTGCCGACTATCTGGTTGCCCAGATTGATGCGGGCGCCGATGCGGTGCAAATTTTTGATTCTTGGGCGGGTGTTCTGGGAGAAGAAGAGTTCCAGGAGTTTGCGGTCAAGCCGGTCGCTCGCATGATTTCGTCTGTAAAACACCGTCGTCCAGGAGCGAAGATCATTGCCTTTGCCAAAGGCGCTGGGATGAACCTGAAACACTATCGGCAACAGACAGGTGCTGACATGATCGGACTAGACTGGTCTGTGCCTCTGAGTTTTGCGGCGGAGCTGCAGAAGGATGGGCCTGTTCAGGGCAATCTGGATCCCATGCGCGTTGTAGCGGGCGGTCGGGCGCTGGAGGAGGGTGTCGATGCCATCCTCCAGGTATTGGGTAGCGGACCGCTCGTCTTCAATCTTGGCCATGGTATCACGCCTGAGGCTAACCCGGAACATGTGACACAACTCGTTGCGCAAGTTCGCGGATCGCACTATGGGTGACGAGCTGCAAACGCATCCAGCAGCTGGACGTCGGGCCCGTTTCAAGGCTGCCATCGCGCTCGTGGTGTTTCTGGCGCTTCTCGCTTTGCCCTACATCCTGGTGCCGGATCAGTTCTATCTTTGGGCAAAGGCCTTTCACGTCATCGCGGTGATTTCGTGGATGGCCGGTCTCTTCTATATGCCTAGGCTCTTCATTTATCACACCGATGCGCCGGAAGGCTCTGTCCAGTCTGAAACGTTCAAGGTGATGGAGCAACGGTTGCTCAAGGTCATCATGAATCCGGCCATGATGATTTCTTGGCTCTTCGGGCTGTATCTTGCCTGGGAAGGCTTTCGGTTTCAGGGAGGCTGGCTGCATGCCAAAATTCTGGCTGTCGTTCTGCTGACTCTGGCTCATGTCCATCAGTCGCATTGGGTAAGACGATTTGCGAGGGATGCGCCTAGAAAGCCTGCGCGCTACTGGCGAATGATGAACGAAATCCCGACCGTATTGATGATTTTGATCGTAGTCCTCGTGATCGTGAAGCCCTTCGCTTAAGATTTGAGCGCGTACCCCTTGCAGGTCGTCGGTGAAGCGGCTATTCCTACGTCACTCATCCCCATGGCTTGTCTGTACAGTCTGACTTCCGCGGCGCTCGCGGTGACGCACCTCAGCATCACGCCAAATTCCCATTCAAATTCAAAGCGGTCCCTTCTTCATGGCTGAAATGAAGCTTCAAGAACTCAAGAGCAAATCACCGACTGATTTGCTGACCTTTGCCGAATCACTGGAGGTCGAGAACGCGAGCACTATGCGAAAGCAAGAGCTTATGTTCGCAATATTGAAAGTTCTTGCAAGCCAGGACGTCGAAATCATCGGTGAAGGCGTTGTGGAAGTTCTGCAGGATGGCTTCGGCTTCTTGCGATCGGCCAATGCGAACTATCTGCCTGGTCCGGACGATATCTACATCTCCCCTTCACAGATTCGCCGTTTTTCGCTGAAAACCGGCGATACTGTGGAAGGACCGATCCGTGGACCCAAGGAAGGCGAACGATATTTCGCACTCCTGAAGGTTAACACGATCAACTTCGACGACCCGGAAAAGATTCGTCATAAGGTTCACTTCGACAACCTTACGCCGCTTTATCCGAATGAACGCTTCAAGATGGAGCAGGACATTCCGACATCGAAGGATCTTTCGTCTCGTGTGATCGATTTGGTCGCGCCTTTGGGCAAAGGGCAACGTGGTCTGATCGTGGCACCTCCACGGACGGGTAAAACGGTTCTGCTACAAAATATTGCTCATTCCATTACTGCGAATCATCCGGAATGCTATCTCATCGTTCTCCTCATTGACGAACGTCCGGAAGAAGTGACGGACATGCAGCGTTCCGTTCGTGGCGAAGTAATTTCTTCTACTTTCGATGAACCCGCAGTACGCCACGTTCAGGTTGCTGAAATGGTCATCGAAAAGGCAAAGCGCCTTGTCGAGCACGGTCGAGATGTTGTCATTCTGCTCGACTCCATCACTCGCCTTGGTCGCGCTTATAATACAGTTGTGCCATCATCCGGTAAGGTCCTGACCGGTGGTGTTGATGCCAACGCCCTCCAACGCCCGAAACGTTTCTTCGGTGCGGCCCGTAACATCGAAGAAGGCGGCTCGCTGACGATTATCGCGACCGCTCTCATCGATACTGGCAGCCGAATGGACGAAGTGATCTTTGAAGAGTTCAAGGGTACGGGCAACTCAGAAATTGTTCTGGACCGCAAGGTCGCTGACAAGCGCATCTTCCCGGCGATGGATATTCTCAAGTCAGGTACCCGTAAGGAAGACCTCCTTGTTCCGCGCCAGGATCTCCAGAAGATTTTCGTGCTGCGGCGTATTCTTGCGCCGATGGGTACTACCGATGCCATCGAGTTCCTCATCGACAAACTTAAGCAGACCAAGAACAACGGTGACTTCTTCGATTCGATGAACACCTGATTCCAGCAGAATTCAGCAATTAGCCGGATTCAGCCTGTGAGGCTGTATGGTCGTTCCTACAATATTCGCCCTGTCATCCGGCTCTACCCCGTCCGGAGTTGCGGTTATACGCATCTCTGGACCTTCAGCCTTTGATATCGTTGGCCGGATGGTTGGTCGGTTGAACAAAATCAGAGGAATGAGCCTCAGAACGATTCGAGATCGAAACAATTCCAAAATCGATCAGGGTCTTATACTGACTTTCCCGGGACCGGCTTCGTTCACTGGCGAAGATTGCGTTGAACTTCAGGTTCACGGAGGCCGCGCCATTGTAGCAGCAGTGAGCCGGGAACTCTTGGAACTAGGCTGTGTCGCAGCTGAAGCAGGAGAATTCACCCGGCGTGCCTTCAGCAATGGTAAGATGGATCTGGTCGAGGTCGAGGGTCTCGGTGATCTCATCGCCGCAGACACAGAGATGCAGCGACGGCTCGCTATTGAACAGGCAAGTGGTGGTTTGTCCTTGCTGTACCAAGGTTGGGCAAACCGCTTGACCCACGCCCGCGCTATGATCGAGGCAGAACTCGATTTTGCCGACGAAGAGGATGTGCCCGGTAGTGTTTCTGATCGGATATGGCCGGATATCACTCTTCTCCATCGTGAGATCCTGAGACAGGTTACCGCGACCCAAAGCGGTCGGTTGGTTCGAGACGGATTCAATGTTGTTATCGCCGGCCCCCCCAATGCCGGGAAGTCCAGTCTCATCAACGCTCTTGCCGGGCGAGATGTTGCTATTGTGACCTCGGTCGCTGGCACGACACGAGACCTTATTGAGGTCGAGCTTGATATGGATGGATTCCTTGTGAGGCTGGTTGATACCGCGGGGATCCGGGAGACTGATGATGTGGTTGAGCGCGAGGGCGTAAGGCGTGCAAGGCGCGCTGTAGAGTTCGCAGATCTTGTTCTCGATCTCAATGAGATCGATTCGCATACGGAACAAGCAACTTTCACGACGGATGCAAGGCGGTTGCGTGTTGGAACCAAAGCCGATTTACATTCTGCAGAAGATACGCGGTATGATGTTTGCATTAGCGTCAGCTTGCCACACACAATCGACAAACTTCGTTCATTGATTCTGCAAGAGCTAAGGCAAAACTGGGAAGCCATATCTTCGCTAGGTGTGGGACGATTGCGTCATATCTCGCATCTCCAACAGGCTTCCAATTTCATTGAAGACGCGTTAAAGCAGAGCGATATCGTGCTAAAGGCTGAGAGCTTGCGCCTGGCCTCCGATGAACTCGGCCGGATCACTGGTCGGGTGGATGTTGAAGATCTGCTTGGGGTTATCTTCTCCGAGTTTTGTATCGGCAAGTGACTCACGTGAAACACTGCTAGACGCAGAGTGGACACTATGACCAAATTTGACGTGATTGTAATCGGCGGCGGACACGCCGGCTGTGAGGCTGCATCTGCTGCTGCCCGACTTGGTGCCAAGACAGCGCTCGTAACACATAAGAGAGAGACTATTGGCGTGATGTCTTGTAACCCCGCCATTGGCGGGTTGGGAAAAGGGCATCTCGTCAGAGAGGTCGATGCGCTTGATGGTCTCATGGGGCGGGTCGCTGACAGCGCCGGTATTCAGTTTAGACTGCTGAACCGCAAAAAGGGGCCGGCTGTACGCGGTCCCCGTACACAAGCCGATAGGCGTCTGTATCGCGAGGCAATGCAGAATGCGATTTCTGAGACGCCCAACCTGGTTGTCATCGAGGGTGATGCGTTCGATCTCATCGTGAATGATCGAGTTATATCCGGTCTGGTTCTCGCTGACGGAAGGCAACTCTCATGTCGGGCGGTCGTCGTTACAACTGGCACATTCTTGCGCGGACTGATCCATATCGGAAACGAAACAAGACCTGCTGGACGTGTAGGAGAGGATCCCTCCCTTGGTCTTTCAAGGACTTTTGAGCATCTCGGCCTCAAGCTCGGTCGGCTCAAAACTGGAACTCCCGCTCGCTTGGATGGTCGAACGATTGATTGGCAGTCGATCGGAAAGCAAGCCGCCGATGATCAGCCGGTGCCTTTCTCCTTTATGACCGACCACATCGGCAATCGGCAGATCGAATGTGGTGTGACCCGGACTACGGACCGGACGCACAAGATCATTTCAGACAACATTCATCAGTCTGCCATGTATTCGGGTCAGATTAGTGGCGTAGGCCCACGCTACTGTCCGTCAATCGAGGACAAGATCGTCAGATTCGGTGAGCGGGACGGTCATCAGATTTTCCTTGAGCCGGAAGGACTTGATGATGATACGGTCTATCCGAACGGTATATCGACATCCTTGCCTGCCGATGTCCAAGATAAATTCATTCGAACGATACCCGGTTTAGAGCAGGTTAAAATACTCCAACCAGGCTATGCCATCGAGTACGACCATATCGATCCTCGAGAGCTAGGTGCTGATCTTCAGGTTAGGACCGTGAACGGATTGTTCCTGGCTGGTCAAATCAACGGCACGACAGGTTACGAAGAAGCTGCAGCACAGGGCTTGGTTGCTGGGCTGAACGCCGCCCGACGGGCTGATGGGCGAGACTCCTTCATCTTCAGTCGCACCGACTCATATATCGGCGTGATGGTTGATGACCTGACAAGCAAAGGCGTCACGGAACCCTATCGGATGTTCACATCCCGAGCAGAGTATCGCTTGACGCTTCGAGCTGACAACGCGGATGCACGTCTGACGCCGATCGGAAACGCGTTAGGGTTGGTTGGTCACGACCGTCAAAGGCGGTTTGCGTTGTTTCAGAATGAACTCAATCACTTCAGAGCTGTCTTACAGAACAGTCAGATAACACCGAAACAGGCCGCTGCATTCGACGTTCACCTGAATCAGGACGGACAACGACGAAGCGGTTATGATCTGCTTGCCTATCCAGACATCACCTTCGATACCGTTGCCCGCATTTGGTCAGAGCTTGGTGCATGCTCCCCTAAGGTAAAAGAAGCCTTGGAAATTGAAGCCGGCTATGCGGTCTATCTTGATCGTCAGCGTCAAAGTGTGGAGGCGGTTCGCGCGGACGAAGAGCGAGTCATTCCAGATGATTTTGATTACGGTGCAATTTCAGGTTTGTCGAATGAGCTGCGAATCAAGCTCTCCAAGGTGAAACCGAGGAACATTGCACAGGCATCTAAGGTCGACGGTATGACGCCGGCAGCACTTGCATTACTGCTGACGTTGGTCCGCCGATTTAACCATCCAGCAAACGGGCTGGAAGCGAGTGCATAAGATGAAGTTGAACGGTATTGCTGTTTCACGTGAAACAGAAGAGCGATTGAACACCTACGCTGAGCTGTTCAACAAATGGGCGAAAGCCATAAATTTGGTGGCGCCCTCGACAAAAGGCGATTTGTGGAGCCGCCATTTCGCAGACAGCGCTCAAATCTATCAGATCAATCCGGAACCCTGCCAATGGCTTGACCTCGGATCTGGCGGCGGTTTTCCAGGGGTCATAACAGCCATTCTCTTGGCAGAAACAGGCGCCGGGTGGGTCGATCTTGTGGAGAGCAACCACAAAAAGGCTTCGTTCTTGCGAACTGTGCTCAGTGAAACTGGTGCTCGTGGCTCCGTTCATACCGTGAGAATCGAAGACGCACCAGCCGTGATTTCGAAAGAGATCAATGCGATTTCGGCCAGGGCCTTAGCTGAACTTCCGCTTCTGCTAGATTACTGCAGTCCATGGATGTTGAATAAACCGGGCGTGACCGCTTATCTTCACAAAGGGCGGGATTATCAAACTGAGGTTTTGAAAGCCAATAGAAGTTGGACCTTCGATCTGTTAAAACATGCGAGCCATGTGGAAGAAGATTCAGTCGTGCTACAGATCTCAGGTCTCAAGCGCACATCGTAACAGGTCGCGGGTGTCAAAATGCAGGAACCTAATCGCATTATTGCAATAGCGAACCAGAAAGGTGGCGTGGGGAAGACAACGACTGCCATCAACCTTGCGACAGCACTGGCCGCAATTGGTGAGCATGTCTTGATCGTTGATCTGGATCCGCAAGGAAATGCCAGCACAGGCCTCGGCATTGATCGGCGCAACCGTCATCTGTCTTCATTCGACGTAATGATGGGAAATGCGTCTGTGAGCGAGGCAGTCGTTGCGACCGCAGTTCCGAATCTTTCAATCGTCCCCTCCACAATGGATCTCCTGGGCTTAGAAATGGAGATCGGCCGCGAAAGTGATCGCGCATTCCGTCTGCGGCGTGCCCTGTCCCAACCCGATGCGCAAGGTTACAGCTACGTTCTTCTTGATTGCCCGCCATCCTTCAATCTTCTCACTGTCAATGCGATGACAGCCGCGCATTCGGTTCTTGTACCGCTCCAATGCGAGTTCTTTGCGCTTGAGGGATTGAGTCAATTGCTTGAAACCGTGGACCAGGTTCGTCAGAGCGTGAATCCGCATCTGGATATTCAAGGAATTGTTCTTACAATGTTTGATGCGAGAAATAATCTCGCGCAGCAGGTTGTCAATGATGTTCGGACCTACCTGGGTGATAAGGTCTATCACACATTGATACCTCGCAATGTTCGCGTGTCGGAAGCACCATCTTATGGCAAGCCAGCCATCTTGTACGACCTTAAATGCGCCGGTAGCCAAGCCTATCTCCAGTTGGCATCTGAAGTAATCCAAAGAGAGCGGCGGCGTAAGGCGGCTTGATCAGGACGTTTGAACGGAAAGAATAGGGACCAATACAGTGGTTGATGATCCTTCACGGCGCCGCCTGGGGCGTGGCCTCGCTGCTCTCATTGGGGAAATGGATCAGGTTGCCCCCTTAGGCGAACAACAACCAAAACCCGTGAATCCAGATCGACTCGTTCCAATAGAGTTGATCAGCCGAAATCCTCGAAATCCTCGTCGGATGTTTGATGAGGCTGAGTTGCATGATCTCGCTGCATCATTGCGGCAGCATGGAATCGTACAGCCAGTGGTGGTGCGCCCCGTTTCTGTGGGTTTTGAGATCATAGCGGGTGAACGCCGCTGGCGCGCAGCGCAACTGGCCGGGCTTATTGAAATTCCGGTTATTGTTCGTGATGTGGATGATCGCACAGCGCTGGAAATTGCAATTGTTGAGAATGTTCAGCGGTCGGATCTCAATCCCCTGGAGGAGGCTCTCGGCTACGAGCAACTAATCGCCGAGCACGGCTATACACAGAATGATCTTGGCGAAATTATCGGCAAGAGTAGAAGCCACGTGGCAAACAGTCTGCGTCTGTTGAAGCTTCCGGAACCTGTTCGCGATATGTTGGCTGGTGGCAAGCTCTCAGCCGGTCATGCTCGTGCTCTGGTCTCCACGTCTGATCCAACCGGATTGGCCAAGGTCATTGTCAACAAAGGGATGTCTGTTCGAGATGCTGAGCGCCTTGCTCAGAATGATATCAAGGCACAATCTGAAGCGCCAAAGCTCACTCCGATACAGAACAAGGACTCGGACACGCTTGCTCTTGAACGATCATTGAGCGATTCACTCGGTCTTGAAATCAAGATTAGTCACAAGGGCGGTAGTGGGCATATCAAGATTAACTATAAGACTTTGGAGCAGCTTGAAGAAGTTTGCCGATTGCTAGAGCGGCGTTAAACGTCTCACTTAGCCAGCTTATATGATCTTGTTTTCCTAGTTTTCGATGTACGACTTTAGCTCGCACCGAGAATCGATGCCACAGCGACGAAGCTAGGATCTGTTTACGCGCTGAGATTGAAGCGCCGATGCAAGGAGCGTCTGGAACGCAATCGAGTCATCCAGTTGTGCCTGTTGGCGTGACTGATATATGGCGGTGTGCAGCCTCTGCGTCTCACGTGCCAATGAAGTTGACGACCAACTTCTCAATGCTTTCTCCATCAAAGGCTTGCGCTTGAAATGAATATGGCGACCTGACGTTTGCATCACCTGAGCGCTCTGCAAACGCTTGTCTTCCATTTCTGCTCTCATCGCATCGAGCATTTGGAATGTTCGTAGGCAGGACTGCAAAACCAGAAAGATTGGCTGCTTGGACTGGACAATTTTTTGGATCGCGCGATGAAGCCCGTCAAGGTCACCCGCCAAGACACAATCCACTGCATCATCGGCGGAGATGGCGCTTGCGTCTCCGATGATATCGGTCACGTGTTCCTGCTCGATTTGCTTCTGCTGCATACAGTAGAGGATTAGTTTTCGTATTTCATTTCGGGATGCGACTCGATCTCCGCCGAGTGCTTCCAGCAAGGTAGAGCGCGCTTCCGGAGTAATCCGAAGGTCAGCTTGGGCCAATTCGTGATCGATCAAAGCATTGAGTGACTTCACATCGTCCGAGTAGCATGGAATAGCGACGGCAATCTTCGCCTGCTCTGCATTTTTACGCAGAGCGCTCCCTTTCTTCAGATCGCCACCCTCAATGATCAGTATATTGTCGGGAATTCGACCTGAGTCGATTGCCGCAACCGCGTCTGCAACAATCTTTTCAGCGCCTGAACCGCGGAGGTGAATGACTTTTCGGCCGCCAAACAAACCAAGTGAATTGACTTCATCAATCAATCGGCCAGGATCCCCCTGCAGTTCTGATAGATCGATACGCGCATAGGAAAAGGGATCATCGACATTAACGCCTGCCTTTTCCGCAAGCGTCTTCGCCCGTTCCGACACCAGACCTTTATCGGGGCCGTAGACTAGGAAAATACGATAAAGGTCGGTTGCTCGTGAGAGCAACCGATCAAATTCGTGCGCTTTGATTTCGGCCATAGTCTACTTGGAAAGCGCCATCGCCAAATCCGCGCGGACGAATTCTGCGACTTCGTTTGCCGCCCGGTTCTCGGCATCCCGATAGGCGCGCAGCTTTGCAAATTCCTGATTACTGAGATCGAGCAGTGCGGTGGAAGAGCGGGTAGCCGATTTCAGCACTTGACCGTCCTTTATACGTGTCAGTGCATAGGTGGCTGAGACGGTGACGCGCCCCGGAAGGACCGCCGCTGCGATCTCGTCGTCGAGAATATTGGCACGGGTGGACGTGACGGAGAGTTGAAGCTGATATTCAGCAAGAGTAGGTTCCCCAGCCCCGCCACCCGTCAAGAAGACCAGGCGATTCCGAACCTCCTGGCCAACGCGGTCACCGATAGGGTTGATCTTGATGGCGGCCATCTTCACCGGAACTCCTCCGGCCGAAGAATAGAGCGGGCGAGCCTGGCAGCCCGCAAGGGCTGCCACAATTGCAATCGATGCCACGGCGCGACCGAGTTGCCGCAGGGCGGAAGAACGCTCAAACAACAATGTTGATGATCCTCTGTGGGACGATAATGATCTTCTTCGGTGCGCTACCGGAAAGAGCAGCCTGAACCGCCTCCAGCTGCAGGACCGCAGCTTGAACCGCATTCTGGTCTGCGTCACGTGCGATTGTCAATTCGGCACGTTTCTTTCCATTAATTTGGACCGGAAGAGTGACCTCGTTATCAGCAACCAGAGCCGGGTCGAAGGCTGGCCAGGTGGCTTCTGCGACAAGACCTTGATTGCCGAGCACAGACCAGCACTCTTCCGCAAGATGGGGGGTCATCGGTGCGACGATCTGAATCAGGATATGTGCAGCATCACGGACTGCAGCAATGTAGGCATCATCCTGCGTGCCTGCCGCCACCTGAGTTAGCGGAGATGCAAGAGTGTTCACCAGTTCGTAGATGCGTGCAACGGCCTTGTTGAACGCCAGCTTGTCATAGTCCTGTTGAACGGCCTGCAAAGTCTTGTGCGCGGCCTGTGAAACAGGCAGCGCAATGCCTTCCTTGGCCGGGTGGGCCGCTACCTTGCCCAAAATAGGTGCCGCTTCCGAGATCAGGCGCCAGACGCGCTGGACGAACCGGTGCGAGCCCTCAACGCCCGCCTCAGACCAGATGACATCGCGATCCGGAGGCGAGTCGGACAGCACGAAGAAGCGGGCGGTGTCGGCACCATAGGAGGCGATGATATCGTCGGGATCGACGACGTTCTTCTTCGACTTCGACATTTTTTCAATCGAGCCGATGGCCACTTCTGCCCCGGAACTCAAGAGGAAGGCTTTGCGGGCACCATCAACCTCTTCAATGCGGATATCCGCGGGTGCGACCCACTGGCCGCTCTGGCCTTCGCCGAGGCGGTAGGTTTCATGAACCACCATGCCCTGCGTGAAGAGGCCCTTGAAGGGTTCCTTGAGATCGAGATGACCCGTCTCACGCATGGCGCGCGTAAAGAAGCGCGAATACAGGAGATGCAGGATCGCATGCTCAATGCCGCCGATGTACTGGTCCACAGGGAGCCAGCGGTTGGCGACTGCCGGATCTGTCGGATTGTCTTCCCAAGGCGCGGTGAAGCGGGCAAAGTACCAGCTGGAATCCACAAAGGTATCCATGGTGTCCGTTTCGCGGCGGGCAGGCTTGCCGCAGCACGGGCAGTCGACATTGCGCCAAGTCGGGTGGCGGTCCAGCGGGTTTCCGGGCACGTCGAAGGTCACGTCGTCCGGAAGCTGGACAGGCAGCTCCTTCTTCGGTACCGGAACGACGCCGCAGTCTTCGCAATGGATGACAGGGATCGGGCAACCCCAATAGCGTTGGCGGGAAACGCCCCAATCACGCAAACGGAAATTCACCTTGCGGGCAGCCTGCGGCGCTTCGTCCAACAGCTGGGCAGTCAGAAGATCGGCCACTTGCTGGAAAGCCACATCCGTTGTCAGGCCGTTCAGAAAGCGCGAATTGATCATCACGCCGTCGCCGTCATAGGCTTCCATGCCGACTTCGAAAGTCGCCGGATCACCATCGGCTGGCATCACGACTGGCACCACCGGCAGACCATACTTGCGGGCAAAATCCAGGTCACGCTGGTCGCCAGACGGGCAGCCGAAAATGGCCCCTGTGCCGTAGTCCATCAGTACGAAGTTGGCGATGAATACAGGAACTTCCCAAGATGGGTCGAGTGGGTGTTTCACGGTCAGGCCGGTGTTGAAGCCTCGCTTCTCGGCGGTTTCCAACGCAGCCAGCGATGTGCCCTGGCGACGGCATTCCTCACAGAAATCCTGAATCTCGCTATTGTGGGCAGCTAGTGCCTTGGCAACCGGATGATCTGCCGAGATCGCGAGGAATGATGCACCAAACAGAGTGTCGGGACGGGTGGTATAGACTTCAATTTCGCGAGTTATATTTTGATTTGCCAGCAGCATAGACCCCGCGGTCAAATCTGCGAGAAGCTTTTCAGATTTAGGTTTTACGATTTCCCAACGAATGGTCAGGCCTTCAGATCGACCGATCCAGTTCTTCTGCATCAGACGCACTTTTTCCGGCCACTGGTCGAGGCCGTCCAGCGAATCAAGCAGGTCTTGTGCGAATTCCGTAATCTTGAAGAACCACTGGGTCAATTCGCGCTGTTCGACAAGCGCGCCGGAACGCCAGCCGCGTCCTTCGATGACCTGCTCATTGGCGAGAACAGTCTGATCGACCGGATCCCAGTTGACCTTGGACTGCTTGCGGTAGACCAGGCCCTTTTCCATCATGTCGAGGAACAGGTGCTGCTGACGCTGATAATAGGCCACGTCGCAGGTGGCGAACTCACGCGCCCAATCCAATGAAAGGCCCATGGATTTCAACTGGCCGCGCATCGTAGCGATGTTCTGGTAGGTCCAGTCCTTCGGATGAACCTTGTTCTGCATAGCCGCATTTTCAGCCGGCATGCCGAAGGCATCCCAGCCCATGGGGTGCAGAACGTTGAAACCACGCGCACGCTTGTAGCGAGCGACGACATCCCCCATGGCATAGTTGCGTACGTGGCCCATATGGATGCGGCCCGACGGATAGGGGAACATCTCGAGCACGTAATACTTATCGCGCGTATCGCTGTTGTCTGTCTCGAAGGTTTTCGCTTCGGACCACTTTGCCTGCCAACGGGGTTCGGCATCCCGCGGATTGTAACGTTCGGTCGCCATTTCAGAGAATTTCCGGGTATGAATGGAGTTGTGGTGACCTTCACCACGAAAGCCGTTGAGCGTCAAGTTTTTGAGGCTCCAATGGGGTAGAACGCGATCAATCCCTTGGCATTCTCCGGTATCCTCGCTAACTGCGGTGGAACGGAACCACAGAGGCAAGGCGATGACTGTCGAAGAGCGACTTCAGGATGTGAAGCAGAAGATTTCCGCAGCCGAGCGGGAGGCCAATCGTTCAGTGGGAGATGTGGTGCTGGTTGCGGTCTCAAAGACCTTTGATGTCGATGCGATTCGCCCTGTCATCGCAGCCGGTCAACGTGTTTTCGGCGAAAATCGCGTGCAGGAAAGCGAAGGCAAGTGGCCTCAGCTAAAGGCAGAGACAGACGGCATAGAGCTTCATCTGATCGGTCCGCTGCAATCCAACAAGGCTGCCGATGCCGTGGCGCTTTTTGACGTTATAGAGACCGTGGATCGCGAAAAAATAGCGCGTGCGATTGCCAGCGAAATGCGGAAACAAGGCAAGACACTAAGCCTCTATGTTCAAGTAAATATCGGCATGGAGCCGCAAAAAGCAGGTATCGAGCCGAAAGAGACGGTTGCCTTCGTCAACTTCTGCCGTGGCGAATTAGGTCTGACCATCGAAGGTTTGATGTGCATTCCGCCGGCTGAAGATCATCCCGGTCCCTACTTCGCTCTCCTTCGGAAGTTGGCTGGTGAGGCGGGCGTCTCGAAGCTTTCCATGGGAATGTCGGGTGATTTCGAAACGGCAATCGGTTTTGGTGCCACCAGCGTCCGGGTCGGTTCTGCGATTTTTGGTCATCGCTGATAAAGCGCAAGAGGTGTCCCTCTTTCGTCGGGCTTTCCACGCGCCTTCTGGCCTTCTAATCTGTGTGCTCGAATATGTGCGGCAGACGATGGGAGGATCAGATGCACGCAAACAGCCGATATCGCGAGGTCTATCAGGACTGGCAACAGAACCCGGAGGCGTTCTGGGCGAAGCAAGCGGACAATCTTCACTGGTTCAAGCAGCCGGACAAGATATTCGACGAATCGCAGGGCGTATACGGGCGCTGGTTCGTCGGAGGTGAAACCAATACCTGCTATAACTGTCTCGACAGGCACGTAGAAGATGGAAAGGGTGCCCAGCCAGCGCTCATTTATGATAGCGCCATGACAGGCGAGAAACGCGTCTATACCTATGACGAAGTGCTGACGGAAGTTCAGGCTATTGCGGCTGTTCTGCAAAACCTCGGGGTCGCAAAAGGTGATCGGGTCGTCATCTACATGCCGATGGTGGCAGAAGCGACGTTCTCCATGCTGGCTTGCGCGCGTCTCGGTGCTATCCACTCGGTGGTGTTTGGGGGCTTTGCGGCCCATGAGCTTGCAACGCGGCTGGATGACTCGCAGGCAAAGATCGTGATCAGTGCAAGCTGCGGATTGGAGCCTGGGCGTGTCGTTCCCTACAAGCCATTACTTGATCAGGCCGTTGATATGGCAAAGGTCAAGCCGCAGGCCTGCATCATCCTGCAACGCGACCAGCACCATGCGGTGCTTCGGTATGAGCATGGCGATATGGATTTTGCTCAGGCCGTCGAAGCGGAAAAGGTAAAGGGCACGCAAGTTCCCTGCGTTCCGGTTTTGGCAACCGATCCGCTCTATGTTCTCTATACGTCAGGAACGACCGGCCAGCCAAAAGGCGTTGTACGTGATAATGGTGGCCACATGGTCGCCCTGCTCTGGAGCATGCGTAACTTCTTCGGCGTGCAACCGGGTGAAACATTCTGGGCGGCTTCGGATATCGGTTGGGTTGTCGGCCACTCCTATATCGTCTACGGACCGCTGATTGCCGGAAATGCCAGCGTTATCTTTGAAGGCAAACCGATCGGCACCCCGGATGCCGGCACCTATTGGCGCATTGTGCAGGATCACAACGTCAAAGTCATGTTCACCGCTCCAACTGCTTTCCGCGCAATTCGCCGCGAAGATGGCGACGGTGAGCATATTGCGCGCTACGATACCTCTGGTCTGCGGGCTCTATTTCTTGCGGGCGAACGGGCAGATACTGAAACGATCAAGTGGGCCGAACGCATGCTGAAGGTGCCGGTGATCGATCACTGGTGGCAGACCGAAACCGGATGGCCTGTCGCAGGAAATCCTGTTGGGCTCGGTCTCATGCCGGTCAAATATGGTTCCCCTACCCTTCCGATGCCCGGCTATGACCTCCAGGTGGTGGATGATGCCGGACATCCAGTCCCCGCCAATACGCTTGGAAACATCGTTCTGAAACTGCCGCTGCCTCCGGGATGCCTCGTCAGCTTCTGGAATGCGGACGAGCGATTCCGTTCGTCCTGCCTGGAGGAATTTCCAGGCTACTACAAAACTGCGGACGCAGGTCTGGTGGATGAGGACGGTTACGTATTCGTCATGGCGCGGACCGACGATATCATCAACTGCGCCGGTCACCGCCTATCGACAGGTGCCATGGAAGAAGTCTGCGCCATGCATCCTGATGTGGCGGAGTGTGCCGTCATTGGCGTTGCTGATGCGCTGAAAGGTCAGATTCCGTGCGGCTTTCTTGTGCTCAAATCCAAGGTTGATCGTGATGAGAAACTGATCGCCCAGGAGATCGTGGAACTCGTCCGCAACGAAATCGGTCCCGTCGCGGCTTTCAAGAATGTCATGGTCGTGACGCGTCTGCCCAAGACACGGTCCGGCAAAATCTTGCGCGGCACGATGCAAAAGATTGCAGATGGACTACCTTGGAAAATGCCCGCGACGATTGATGATCCCGTTATTCTTGATGAGATAAGCGAAATCCTGCAGAAGCATGGATACTGCGAGCCTCAGAAATCTCTAGCTGGCTAAGCAAAACGGAAAGCCAGATTCTGCGCAACAAAAAAAGCCGGCTCTAAAGGCCGGCTTCTTCAATTCGGCTCACAACAGATTAGAAGCGATCTTCTTCCTCTTCATCCTCACGGCGCGTGGACTTGAGAGACGAAAGCTTAGCGAAGACGGCGTCCGCGTCGAGTTCTTTCTCTTCCTCACGCTCGTAACGGTAACCGAGGTTTTCGGTCTCGTTGGCAGCCTGCAGTGTCGCGCCGAGTTCCGCAGCTGTCGGCAGCGGACGGTTCTTCGATGCGCGTTCCACCTCCAGATCCAGATCGATCTGACTGCAGAGGCCCAGCGTAACCGGATCCATGGGCGTCAGGTTGGCAGCGTTCCAATGGGTACGCTCGCGGATCTGCTCGATGGTGGATTTTGTCGTGCCAACGAGACGCGAGATTTGCGTGTCCTTCAGTTCCGGATGATTGCGAACCAGCCAGAGAATGGCATTCGGACGATCCTGACGCTTGGAAACCGGGGTGTAACGCGGCCCGCGGCGCTTCGATTCCGGAACGCGAACCTTCGGCTCGGAGAGCTTCAGCTTGTAGTTGATGTCTTTTTCAGCGCGTGCAATCTCGTCGCGGGAAAGCTGGCCGGTCGCTATCGGGTCCAGGCCCTTGATGCCCTGCGCTGCTTCACCATCCGCAATTGCTTTTACTTCCAGCGGATGCAGCTTGCAAAATTGCGCGATCTGATCGAAGGAGAGTGCCGTGTTGTCGACGAGCCAGACTGCGGTCGCCTTCGGCATAAGCAATTGTTGAGCCATGGATATGATCCTTCTATCGTCCGCGCCGGTGTCGCGGGCCGTGGGCTGTTAACCACAATTTCCGGGAATTCGTCGCGTCTATAACTCGATTGCGATCAAATTGCAATTGTCACGCGGGCATGACCCTTTGTCTAATTGCCGCCATTGCTGCAAATGATAAGAATGCGGACAAGAGGAACATCTGCGCGTCGGACGTGCGATGTCGGGAGCATGAGGAGGAAAGCATGACGGAAAAAGTCTATCCTGTGCAGAAGGCAGTGAAGGCGCGCGCGCTGATCGACAAGGACAAGTATCTGAAATGGTATGAGGAAAGCGTTGAAAATCCCGACAAGTTCTGGGGTAAGCACGGCAAGCGCATCGATTGGTTCAAACCTTACACGAAGGTCAAGAACACTTCCTTCAAAGGGAAGGTTTCCATCAAGTGGTTCGAAGACGGCCTGACCAATGTTTCCTACAATTGCATTGACCGTCATCTGAAAACGCATGGTGAGCGGACCGCCATCATCTGGGAAGGCGACAATCCGTACATCGACAAGAAGATCACCTATAACCAGCTCTACGACCAGGTTTGCCGCCTGGCCAATGTCATGAAAAAACATGGCGTCAAGAAAGGCGACCGTGTCACCATTTATATGCCGATGATCCCGGAAGCGGCCTATGCCATGCTGGCTTGCGCCCGCATCGGGGCGGTTCACTCTGTCGTATTCGGCGGTTTCTCGCCGGAAGCTCTGGCGGGGCGCATCGTCGATTGCCAGTCAACCTTCGTCATCACCTGCGACGAAGGTGTCCGCGGCGGCAAGCCGGTGCCGCTCAAGGAAAATACCGACAAGGCCATCCATATTGCGGCGCGCCAGTATGTGACGGTTTCCAACGTGCTGGTCGTGCGCCGTACTGGCGGAAAGATCAATTGGGCACCAGGCCGCGACCTTTGGTATCATCAGGAAATCGCCAGCGTCAAAGGCCATTGTGAGCCGGTCAAGATGAAGGCGGAAGATCCGCTTTTCATTCTCTACACCTCTGGCTCCACGGGTAAGCCGAAGGGTGTGCTGCACACGACTGGCGGTTATCTCGTTTATGCCGCGATGACCCATGAATACGTCTTCGACTACCACGACGGTGATATCTACTGGTGCACGGCGGATGTGGGCTGGGTCACCGGACACTCCTATATCGTCTATGGTCCATTGGCGAATTGCGCGACGACATTGATGTTCGAAGGCGTGCCGAACTTTCCGGATCAGGGCCGCTTCTGGGAAGTAGTCGACAAGCACAAGGTCAATATTTTCTATACCGCGCCGACAGCCATACGCTCGTTGATGGGGGCTGGTGATGAGTTCGTCACCCGGTCCAACCGTACAAGCCTTCGTCTGCTCGGGACTGTTGGCGAGCCCATCAATCCTGAAGCCTGGGAATGGTACTACAATGTGGTGGGCGAGAAACGTTGCGCCGTGGTGGATACCTGGTGGCAGACGGAAACGGGCGGCCACATGATTACGCCGCTACCCGGAGCGACCGATCTAAAACCTGGTTCGGCCACCCTGCCCTTCTTTGGCATCAAGCCGCAACTTGTCGATAATGAGGGCAATGTGCTGGAGGGGGCTGCCGACGGCAATCTCTGCATTACCGACAGCTGGCCGGGACAGATGCGTACGGTTTACGGCGATCACGAGCGTTTCATCCAGACCTATTTCTCCACCTACAAGGGCAAGTACTTTACGGGTGATGGCTGCCGCCGTGATGCGGACGGTTACTATTGGATCACGGGTCGTGTGGATGATGTTCTGAACGTTTCCGGCCACCGCTTGGGAACGGCGGAAGTCGAGTCCGCGCTCGTTTCCCATCACCTCGTATCGGAAGCGGCCGTCGTCGGTTATCCGCACAACGTCAAGGGCCAGGGCATCTATTGCTATGTCACCTTGATGGAAGGAAACGAGGGCACAGACGCGCTGCGCCAGGAACTCGTGAAGCATGTGCGTCAGGAAATCGGTCCGATCGCCTCACCTGACAAGATTCAGTTTGCGCCCGGTCTGCCCAAGACCCGCTCCGGCAAGATCATGCGCCGCATCCTGCGCAAGATTGCTGAAGACGATTTCGGCGCGCTGGGCGATACCTCGACGCTGGCCGACCCCGGCGTGGTGGATGATCTCATCGAGAACCGCCAGAACAAGGCACCTGCTGCGGCTTGAATTACTGTCGATGGTGTTTAACCGAGGGGCCGGCGCAAGCTGGCCCCTTGCCTATTCATTGCTTGCAAGTTGGCAGAAATCATTCTTGCGACCATGGCCGGAATAACTGGCGGCGAGACCGGCAGCCATCATTTCACGGGCTGGATCACGTCCATCTTGCAGCGACACATCGGCCACGATGCGACCGAAATATTTATCGGCAGAAATGCGGGTCAGTTTAACGGTTGATGAGGCACTGGTCATTTCTTCCAGGAAGTGTTTCGCCGCTTCAGCCGCTTCCTGACCACGGGTGCATTTCGATTTCAGTTCCGGCGTGTCGATACCCCGCAGCCGAACATAGACCTCCACGCTTTGCTGAGGCCAAGGTCGAGCTGCTACCAGAATGGTATCGCCATCAATCACGCGGATAACTTCCGCGGATACCGGACCTTCGATCACGGCACCTGCTTGTACGGTGACCGCTTCGGAACATACTAGGAATATGATCAAAGTAAGAGATAATATTGAGCGCATAAAGGAAAGTATTCCTCAAAGTGGTTGCGCGTCAATAGGAATTATCGCCTATTTGTTCCGTCAAATATGGATACCAGGAGCCTCGCGGCCGGTTCGCTCGACATACTCTAGATAACCACCCTCATAACGCTCCACACCGTCCGGGGTGACTTCCAGAACACGGTTGGAGAGAGCGCCGAGGAAGTGACGATCGTGGCTAACAAAGAGCATGGTTCCTTCGAAGGATGCCAGTGCCTTGATCAGCATTTCCTTCGTATCGATGTCCAGGTGGTTCGTCGGCTCGTCCAGCACCAGCAGATTTGGCGGGTCGAAAAGCATGGCAGCCATGACCAGACGGGCCTTCTCACCACCGGAAAGGACGCGGCAACGCTTTTCCACATCATCCCCCGAAAATCCGAAGCAGCCGGAAAGAGCACGCAAAGGTGCCTGCCCGGCCTTGGGGAAACGCTCCTCCAGCCATCCAAGTACGGTGTTTTCTCCATCCAGAACATCCATTGCATGCTGGGCAAAATAGCCGAGTTTGACGCTGGCACCGATGGTAACGGTTCCGGCGTCCGGCTCGGTTGTTCCTGTCACGAGCTTGAGCAGCGTTGATTTCCCGGCCCCGTTGACCCCCATGATGCACCAGCGCTCGCGACGGCGGATCATGAAATCCAGCCCGCCATAGATGACCCGGCTGCCATAGGCCTTGTGGATGCCCTTCATGTTGATAACATCTTCGCCGGAGCGGGGTGCCGGCAGAAAATCGAAGGCAACCGTTTGGCGGCGGCGCGGTGGTTCGACACGGTCTATCTTGTCCAGCTTCTTCACGCGGCTCTGCACCTGCGCTGCGTGAGAGGCACGCGCCTTGAAGCGTTCAATGAACTTGATTTCCTTCGCCAGCATTGCCTGTTGGCGCTCGAACTGGGCCTGTTGCTGTTTTTCGTTCTGCTCGCGCTGACGCTCATAGAAGGTGTAATCGCCGGAATAAGTATTCAGCGATCCGGCGTCGATCTCAATGATCTTGTTGACGATGCGGTTCATGAACTCGCGATCGTGCGAGGTCATGAGAAGCGCGCCATCATAGGTCTTGAGGAAATTCTCCAGCCAGATCAGGCTTTCAAGATCGAGGTGGTTGCTCGGCTCGTCGAGCAGCATCACGTCAGGACGCATGAGGAGAATGCGAGCCAGCGCCACGCGCATCTTCCAGCCGCCGGAGAGTTTCGAGACATCGCCATCCATCATCTCCTGACTGAAGGAGAGACCTGCCAGAACCTCACGAGCGCGTCCGTCCAGACCGTAGCCGTCCAGCTCCTCATAGCGTGCCTGCACCTCGCCGTAGCGCTCGATGATCGTATCCATCTCATCCATGCGATCAGGATCGGACATGGCTGCTTCCAACTCATGCAGTTCTGCCGCCACTTCGCTGACCGGCCCTGCTCCGGCCATCACTTCGGCAACCGCAGATCGACCGGACATCTCGCCCACATCCTGATCGAAGTAGCCGATGGTGACGCCGCGGTCGACGGAAACTTGGCCTTCATCCGGCTGTTCTTCACCGGTGATCATGCGGAAAAGTGTGGTTTTGCCCGCGCCGTTCGGTCCCACAAGGCCGATTTTCTCGCCGCGGTTCAGGGCGGCCGAGGCTTCGATATAAAGCAGCCGATGACTGTTCTGCTTTGAGATGTTCTCGATTCGGATCATGATTACGGGAGTCCTGGAGAATAGGGATAGAAGGCGCGGATGCGCTGCGCCTTATGGCAGAATCAGGGGTACCTGTCCCGTCGATTTTATTGTTTGTCTGCAGGAGTGCGCACAGAGGGCGCGTCACACGAGAAAAGTATTGCAATCAGCAGTTGACGATAATTGGGGGTTGAATATAGCTTCCACATCCAATTTTTAACATTTAATGTGAATGGATATATGACCGAGAATGTATCTGGTAGCGTCGGGCGCGAACTTAAACTCTTCCGATTGCTTTTTGTCGTATCCGCTCTTTGGAACTTCGCGGGTGCTTTTCCCGGTTTGACCGATACCGTGGGAATGTTCCAACGCGAATTCGGTCGAGCACTCATCGATCCTGTGATGATAGCAGTTTACCGCGGAGCATGGGGCACAGCCTTTATCTATGGCTTCGGGTTTTTGATGGTTGCTTACAATCCCTATCGCCACACAGGTATCGTCTTGATGGGAGGGATAGGCAAATTACTTTTTGCACTGAATTTGCTCGGAATGTATCTTAGCGGCTGGACGTCGAACTTTGCTGTGCTTGTGATTGTCGGCGATTTGTTTTTTATAATATTTTTTGCCTATTACTTTTTGAGGCTACGCCAGCAGGGATGTAAAATTCTGTAGAGGTGATTTTCTTATTGGAATACGCTTTGTAACTGTTTACCTGTGCTGTCTTCCTTCTTGGGTCAAGCCATGGGCGCAAGGGGTGCTCACCCCGTCCGTTTGTTCATCATGCACTTTTGGCAACGGCAAAAATGACGCAGGTCTCGATTGCAAGCTGAACATGACGAAGATCACCTGCCTGCAAGGCTTCTTTTTCCTTGACAGTTCACAGGCGCTCACGTATCCCCCGACGCATCTAGGTATAGGCCCGTAAAGGGTCTTTGCTCGGAGGGTTGCAAAACCCATTCACCGGCAGACCGGTTCAAAGAATTATCTTCGAATCCTGCTCAAACGTGGACTGATAAAAAGACGGCCGCTTGCCATTGGCGGGCAGAGCCGGATCGAACATGAAAGGATAAAAAATGTTCGCAGTCATCAAGACCGGCGGTAAGCAGTACCGCGTAGCGGCAAACGATGTCGTTACAATTGAAAAGCTGGACGTCGCCGCTGGCGAAGTTGTCGAATTCAACGAAGTCCTGGTTATCGGCGAAGGCGCTGATGCCAAGATCGGCGCGCCTTTCGTGGCTGGCGCTGTGGTCAAGGCTGAAGTGGTCGAGCATAACCGTGGTGCGAAGGTTCTGTCCTTCAAGAAGCGTCGCCGTCAGAATTCCAAGCGTATTCGCGGTCATCGCCAGCATCACACGGTTGTTCGCATCACCGCGATCAACGCCTGATCGTTCGGTAGGATTTTCGAAGGTTTAAAGGAGAACTCCAATGGCACATAAAAAAGCTGGCGGTTCATCGCGTAACGGTCGCGATTCAGAATCCAAGCGCCTTGGCGTAAAGAAGTTCGGCGGCGAAGCTGTGCTCGCTGGTAACATCATCGTGCGTCAGCGCGGTACGCAGTGGCATCCGGGCGCCAATGTTGGCCTCGGCAAGGACCACACCATTTTTGCGCTTACGGCAGGCAATGTGAACTACCGTACGAAGGCCAATGGCCGCGTGTACGTGTCTGTGATGCCGAAAGCGGAAGCAGCGGAATAATAGCCGGTAGCGCGTTAAAACAGCCGGCGTCACATCGACCCGGCTGATACCCGCAAAAGGTTCAGACCAGAAAAAAGGGAAGATGGGACGCCAAGCCCCATCTTCCCTTTTTCTTTTCCCACAAGGAGGACTGAACCATGCAAGCGGAATTGTTACGGAGCGGCCAAAGCCGGTCGCCCGAAGAGCGGTTGAGACCGCAACGGTTAAGAAGCGATTGCCCTGTCTTATTGTCGCAGAGACTTGTTCTCCGCGCCCCACACGAAGAAGACATCGACGCCCTTTCCCATCTCGCCAACAACGCTAACATCGCCACCATGGTGGCCCGTATGCCTCACCCGTATACGGCAAAAGACGCTGCAGACTTCGTGCGACGCGCGAAACTCGGCGAGATCGGCAAGTGCGTCTATGCCATCACGCGAGGAGACAATGGAGCGTTTCTCGGTTGCTGCGGTCTTGAGCCCCATCCGGGCGATCCGCAGACCGTCGAACTTGGCTACTGGCTGGGTGAACCCTACTGGAACCAGGGCTATGCCACCGAAGCGGCGCATGCCTTGATCGACATGGCGTTCCGTACGCGGGATATAGACCATATCGATGCCCGGTGCCGGGTCACCAACATCGCATCTCGCAGAGTGATCCAGAAGTGCGGTTTCCAGTTTCAGGGTTCCGGCATGGTGGGTTCTCTTGCAATGGGCGGTATGGTGCCGGTCGAATGGTTCCGGCTGGATCGCAAGACCTGGATGTCGCTGAAGAGCTGGGGGGAAATGCGATGAGCGCCGCTATCCTCGAACGCCCTCGCACGGTTCCGCCAAAGCTTGGTCCCTGCCCCATCATCGAGACCAGACGACTGGTCTTACGTCCGCATCAGGCAAGCGATGTGGATGCGATTGCTCAGTCGCTGGATGACTGGCAAGTCACGCGCATGTTGTCCCGCGTCCCCGCACCCTACAGCCGTGGTGATGCGTTGGACTGGCTGAACATGGTGCGCGGTACCACTGACTGGCATTTTGCGATCACGGAAGGTGATGGTGTCCATATTGGTTGCGTCAGCATAGAACTCAGGCATGGGCGGTGGCATCTGGGCTACTGGCTCAACCGGTTCTACTGGGGCCAGGGTCTGATGACGGAGGCGGTTTCGGCGGTGCTGGAACGCTTTTTCCGGCGTATGCCGGGCATTGACCTCTATTCGGGGGCCTTTGCCGATAATGCCGGTTCGCTTCGCATTCAGGAGCGGATGGGCTTTTCCATCCTCGGATGCTCCGATCTTTTTAGCATGGCGCGAAATGCCATGGCCCCGCATCTGGAAACACGGCTGCGGATGGAAGACTTCCATCGACCGTGATCAGCGATAAATCGACCCGGCGAGACAAAATAGGTATCTCGCCGGGTGCAATTCCGGCTTAAGGCGCGATAGGCTTTGACCTGACCGCCAAGCGGCGATAACGAAAACAGCACATTTTCCTGCATACCCATTCAACTCCGAGAAGACGGCTCAAAACATCATGAAGTTCCTCGACGAAGCAAAAGTCTTTATCCGCTCCGGCGATGGTGGCGCAGGTGCAGTTTCCTTCCGGCGTGAGAAGTTCGTCGAGTTTGGTGGCCCGGACGGCGGTGATGGCGGTCGCGGTGGAGACGTATGGGTCGAGGCGGTCAACGGCCTCAACACGCTGATCGATTACCGTTTCCAGCAGCACTACAAGGCAGGAACCGGCATTCACGGCATGGGCCGCAACCGGACCGGCGCCAATGGCGCCAGTGTTACTTTGAAGGTCCCGGTCGGAACGCAGATCTTCGAGGAAGACAATGAAACCCTGATCATCGATATGGTCACGGAGGGGCAGCGCTTCCGCCTTGCCGCAGGCGGGAATGGCGGTTTCGGCAACGCTTATTTCAAATCCTCAACCAATCAGGCACCGGATTGGGCAAATCCCGGTCTGCCCGGTCAAGAAAAGACAGTATGGCTCCGCCTCAAGCTGATTGCTGATGCCGGTCTGGTCGGGCTGCCCAATGCGGGCAAGTCTACGTTTCTGGCGACGGTCACTCGTGCACGGCCAAAGATTGCCAACTATCCTTTCACGACGCTTCACCCCAACCTCGGCGTCGCGACCATTGATGGACGCGAGTTTATCCTTGCCGACATTCCCGGTTTGATCGATGGCGCCCATGAAGGCGTCGGTCTTGGTGATCGCTTCCTCGGCCATGTGGAGCGGACGCGCGTTCTTCTGCATCTGGTGTCGGCGCAGGAAGAAAATGTCGGTCAGGCCTACAAAACCGTGAAGCACGAGTTGAACGCCTATGGCGGTGGCCTGGAGGACAAGCCGGAAATCGTAGCCCTCTCGCAGATCGACGTGCTGGATCAGGCCGAGGTGAAGAAGAAGGCGAAGGAATTGCAGAAAGCTTGTGGCAAGCCTCCGCTTCTTCTTTCTGCCGCCGCGCATATGGGCATTACAGAAGCGCTGCGCGCGCTGCGGGATGTGATCGTTGAATCGGCAGGGGAGACAGCTCTTCCAGATCGTAGCCAGCAAGCTTCCGATGATTTCGATGCAGATGAAGATGAGGCTTGAGATGAGCCTGCAGCGTAAACCGATTGGAAAACATCGCCGCATCGTCATCAAGATCGGCTCTGCTTTGCTTGTTGACCGCAAAACGGGGCTCAAGAAGGAATGGCTGGATTCGGTTTGCGCCGATATCGCAGCCCTCCGGGCACAGAATATCGATGTTCTCGTCGTTTCTTCCGGCGCTATTGCGCTGGGGCGTACAGTGTTGAAGCTGCCCTCCGGTGCGCTGAAGCTTGAGGAAAGCCAAGCGGCTGCCGCCGTGGGCCAGATTGCGCTGGCGCGCGCCTGGTCGGAAAGCCTGTCGCGAGATGAGATCATCGCCGGCCAAATCCTGCTTACGCTCGGTGACACGGAAGAGCGCCGCCGCTACCTCAATGCGCGTGCGACAATCAATCAGCTGTTAAAGCTGGGTTCGGTGCCGATCATCAATGAGAACGATACGGTTGCGACTTCCGAGATCCGCTATGGCGATAATGACCGCCTTGCGGCGCGCGTGGCGACCATGACGGGCGCAGACCTGTTAATTCTTCTTTCTGATATCGATGGCCTCTACACGGCGCCGCCACATCTCGACCCTAATGCTCAGTTCCTCCCCGTCATTCCGGCTATCACCGCAGAAATCGAGGCTATGGCCGGTGGTGCAGCTTCGGAACTGTCACGCGGTGGAATGCGTACGAAGATCGATGCGGGCAAGATTGCGACAGGTGCGGGGTGCGGCATGATTATCGCGTCCGGCAAGGCGGAGCATCCCTTGAAAGCCATTGAAGATGGCGCTCGCTCGTCGTTTTTTGCGCCGTCTGGAACGCCGGTTACGGCCCGCAAGACCTGGATCGCGGGGCAGCTTCAGCCAGCTGGCGAATTGACGGTGGATGCCGGCGCTGAAAAGGCGCTCGCATCCGGCAAGAGCCTGCTGCCTGCCGGGGTCCGGTCCGTCGGTGGTCAATTCAGTCGTGGCGATACGGTGGCGGTGATCGGCGCTTCGGGTCGCGAAATTGCGCGTGGCCTGGTGAGTTATGATGCTGATGAGGCGCGCCAGATTGCCGGCCGCAAGTCCGGAGAGATCGAAGAGATCCTGGGCTATGCCGGTCGTGCAGCCATGGTGCACCGGGATGATCTCGTTATCACCGGCATGATTGCCAATGAGAATGAAGCCGTACGGGAGGATGTTGCCAATGCTTGATAAGGTGCAATCGAGCGAGATCGAGGCGCTGATGCTGGCAATGGGCGAGCGGGCGAAACAGGCTGCCCGTAAACTGGCCGTCGCCTCCACCGACCAGAAGAACAAAGCCCTGAACGCTGCTGCTGATGCCATCAGCGCGTCGACTGAAGTGATATTGGACGCGAATGCCAAAGATCTGGCCTCGGTTGCTGACAAGGGCTTGCAGCCCTCGTTCATCGACCGCCTGACACTTACCGAAAGGCGCATAGCAGATATGGCGGAAGCCTTACGCGCCATCGCGGCTTTGCCTGATCCGGTCGGTAGCATTATTGCAGCATGGGAGCGTCCGAACGGTCTGAAGATCGAGCGTGTGCGCACACCGCTTGGTGTGATCGGCGTCATCTATGAAAGCCGTCCGAATGTGACAGCCGATGCCGGTGCGTTATGTCTCAAGGCAGGCAATGCCGTGATCCTGCGAGGCGGGTCCGATTCGCTGAATTCATCGTTGGCGATCCATCGCTGTCTTTTGAAAGGTCTGCAGGAAGCGGGTCTGCCTGAAGACGCCATTCAACTGGTCGCGGTTGCGGATCGTTCTGCTGTTGGTGCATTGCTCTCTGGCTTGAACGGTGCCGTGGATGTGATCGTACCGCGCGGCGGTAAAAGCCTGGTGGCGCGTGTGCAGTCGGAAGCGCGCGTGCCAGTTTTTGCGCATCTCGAAGGTCTCTGCCATATCTATGTGGATGCCTCCGCCGACCTCTCCATGGCCGTCAATGTGGTGGTGAATGCCAAGATGCGTCGCACCGGCATTTGTGGTGCGGCTGAAACCCTGTTGATCGACCGTGCGGTCGCATTGACCCATCTCCAGCCGATCCTTGCGGCTCTTGCTGAAAAGGGCTGCGAGATACGCGGTTCGGAGGAAGTGCGCGCTCGGGTTGAGGGACTGAAGGCTGCCACGGAGGAAGACTGGCGGACTGAGTATCTCGAAGCCATCATATCCGTGAAGCTGGTGGACGGAATCGATGGCGCAATCGAGCACATCAACTCTTATTCGTCCAACCATACGGAAGCTGTGATTGCTGAAGATCCGCAGGTTGTTGCGCGCTTCTTCAACGAGATTGATTCGGCCATCCTATTGCACAATGCCTCGACGCAGTTCGCTGATGGTGGTGAATTCGGCATGGGCGGCGAGATCGGCATCGCCACAGGCAAGATGCATGCCCGCGGCCCAGTAGGCGTGGAGCAACTGACTTCCTTCAAATATCGCGTGCACGGCACCGGTCAGACACGGCCCTGATCTGGTGGTCGAGTCCCCCCACCTCACGCCCTATCTCGCCATGCCGCACGTGGAGCGCGGCATGGTGGTCGGGCTGTTTGGAGGTTCTTTCAACCCTGCGCATGAGGGTCACAGGCTTGTTGCGGAAATTGCCCTGAAGCAATTGCGGCTCGATCAGCTGTGGTGGATGGTAACGCCGGGCAACCCCCTGAAGAGCCGTTCGATCCTCCTACCTCTCGGGGAGCGGATCCGTCTCAGCGAGGAGCTGACGCGAAACCACCGCATACGCGTGACCGCCTTCGAGGAACGTCTTAAAACCGGTTTCACGGCTCAAACCATCGAGTACGTTCTGTCGCGCAATCCGGGGGTTCACTTCGTCTGGATCATGGGGGCAGATAGTCTCAAGACGTTCCATCGATGGCAGAGGTGGCGGCACATTGCTGCAAGTCTGCCGATCGCTGTCATAGACCGGCCGGGCGCTACCTTGTCTTTTCTGTCGTCGCCCGCTGCCAGGGCACTCAGCCACTCGCGTATCGATGAATCAGACGCAGGGATTCTGGCACGCAGAACGCCGCCCCGCTGGACCTTTATCCATGGGCCTCGATCAAGCCTCAGTTCGACAGCTATCCGTCAAGGTACGCCAGGAAACTGATGCCTTGAAAGATTAACCATTCAGTGCCACCTTCATAGTGCGGATCCCGTCGAAACGGATTCGCGGATGTGCCTGTTCTGTCATTGAGGAAAGGAAAAACCCTGACAACAGTACATGCTAAGGGAAGAACGTCTCGCGTTCCTCCGAAGAGCCTGGAACGTGGCGCCGATGCTGCCGCCCGCGCTCTTGAACTGGTCCTCACCAGCGTTGAGGACTCCAAAGCCGAAGATATCGTCTCCATCAACATTGCTGGAAAGTCTGCGCTTGGCGACTACATGGTCGTCGTCACCGGGCGATCGAACCGGCATGTCTCGGCAATCGCCGACCACTTGCTCCGCGACCTGAAGGACGAGGGCTTTGGCCCCGCGCGTGTCGAAGGGCTTGAGGCAGGCGATTGGGTGTTGATTGACACCGGCGATGTGATCGTCCATGTGTTCCGGCCTGAAATCCGGGAGTTCTACAACATCGAAAAGATGTGGGCTGCTCCGGACGAGGAAGAAACACTCCACTAAGCGACAATGGATTGAGATCCGGTCGCTGCCGATGAAGTGATCCCGTTGTCGCGTCTCCAGGCGTGAAAGGTGGAACATTGGTCGGCGTTGAACGGATAGAATCCATGAAGATTGGCCTCTTTGCGGTCGGGCGACTGAAGTCTGGCCCTGAAAAGGAACTTGCGGCGCGATATCTCGACCGTTTTGCCAAGGCTGGTCCCGGGGTCAGCCTGGAACTCGGTCGTGTGATAGAGGTCAACGAGAGCCGCGCATCTGGCGCGGAAACCCGTAAACGGGAAGAGGCTGGGCTTCTTGAAAAGAGCCTGAGCGAAGGCGTGGTGCTTGTCCTTCTCGATGAGCGGGGGAAATCGCTCGACAGTCCCACTTTCGCGAACCTTCTCGGGAAGTTTCGGGATCAGGGAAAACGCGAAATGCTGTTGGCGATCGGTGGGGCGGATGGACTGGACCCTGCTCTCTACGATCGTGCAGATGCGATCATCAATCTCGGTACGATGACGTGGCCGCATCAATTGGTGCGCATCCTGGTGGCGGAACAGCTTTATCGTGCCGTGACCATTCTTTCCGGCCATCCCTATCACCGCGTCTGACCAACAAGAACACGATCTTGTTTCTGGTTCTATTTACCAAATCAGTCTAGTTTTGGCGGATTGATCTTTTGACGGGTACAGATGCTGGCGAGGCAAGCGACATCTCGAGTGACAATCTCGCTGGGCACGGCCATTCTGATGGCCTGTGGCAATGCGGGCGTTGCCGTTGCCCAGCAGGCTTCTCCTTCTCCGTCCGTCGTGCCTGCTGCTTCGCCCTCGCCAATCGATGTCCTGCAGTCGAAGCGCGATCAGACTCGTTCCGAGCTGGAGGCCCTGTCGAAGACCATGTCAGTGTCGACAGATACGGCTCGATCGATCGAAGCTGCGATTGCCGATCTGGACAAGACGAGTGCATCCCTCCGGCAGGCTCTTATCGACGCTGCGGCGCGTCGCAAAGAGTATGAGGCAAAGGTTCAGACCAGCGAAAAGAGGCTTACCGACCTCAAGATAAAGCAGGAGACCATTCGCTCATCGCTGAGAGAGCGACGTAGCGTGCTCGCTGAAGTTTTAGGTGCGCTCGAGCGCATGGGACGCAATCCGCCCCCTGCTCTGCTCGTTTCTCCCGAAGATGCTCTCGGCTCGGTGCGCAGCGCTATTCTTCTGGGCGCGGTAGTGCCTGGCATGCGGGTTCAGGCGGAAAAGCTTATGGCCGATTTGCAAGGCCTGGCCGATGTTCAACGTGACGTGGCGAATGAGCGTGGCAAGGCCAGTGCTGCCATTCAGGCTGGCCTTGAGGAGGATCGACGGATATCGTTGCTGCTAGAGGAGAATGCCAAGCAGAATGCTGTCAAATCTGCCAGCCTTGCCGAGGAAAGACGTAAAGCCCAGGAACTTGCGGGAAAAGCGACCAATCTCGAGGGGCTTATCCAGTCGCTCGAGAGCGAAATCTCATCGGTTCGCCTTGCCATGGAACGCGCGCGGCGTGAGGAAGAGCGGCAGAAGCAACTGACGGCGGAAGAACGCGAGAGGGCACGTCAGCTCGCTGAAAACGGCGTGCCCGACAAAAACCGCATTGCCCCGGCATATCCCTTCGCCAGCCTCAAGGCGAAACTTGCTTATCCGGTTGAGGGTGATCTGCTCCGGTCGTTTGGTGACCCCGATGGTACGGGCCATCCAGCCCGTGGATTGACACTCGCCTCCAGCGCCGGTGCTGTGGTAACAGCCCCAGCCGATGGAACGGTGGTTTTCGCCGGAGCCTTCCGCAGTTATGGTCAGATGATTATCCTGAATGCGGGCGAGGGCTACCACCTCGTCATGACTGGAATGGACAAAGTGAACGTTCAACCAGGAATGTTCGTATTCTCTGGTGAGCCCATTGCCACAATGGGTGAGAAAAGAGTGGCAAGCGCAACTGCGTTGGCGCTGGAAACGGATCGACCGACGCTTTACATTGAATTCCGAAAGGACGGCAACCCGATCGATTCGAAGCCGTGGTGGGCCGTTAAAGAAACTGGAAGGGCACGAAATGATTCGTAGGGCTTCACTTGTCATCGTCGGGGCGCTGCTCGGCGCCACGGCCATGAGCGTCGTCTACTCTGCTGGCGTGCCTGCCCAGGCCGCAGGGTCTTCGACCTATCGTGAGCTATCTATTTTTGGCGATGTTTTCGAGCGCGTGCGTGCTCAGTATGTGACGCCGCCGGACGAGCAGAAGCTGGTGGAGAATGCGATCAACGGGATGTTGTCGTCGCTCGATCCGCATTCCAGCTACATGAATGCCAAGGATGCGGCTGATATGCGCGTCCAGACCAAGGGCGAATTCGGTGGCTTGGGTATCGAAGTCACCATGGAAAATGAGCTGGTCAAGGTGATCACGCCTATCGATGACACGCCTGCCGCAAAGGCCGGCGTTCTCGCCGGTGACTTCATTTCCGAAATTGACGGAAAGCCTGTTCGCGGCCTGAAGCTGGAAGATGCCGTGCAGAAGATGCGCGGTCCGGTTAACACGCCGATCAAGCTGACGATCCTGCGCAAGGGCGCGGACAAGCCGATTGAACTGACTGTCGTTCGTGACATCATCGCCGTACAGGCTGTCAAGTCGCGCATCGAAGGTGGTAATGTCGGATATCTGCGTGTGATCTCCTTTACCGAAAAGACCTATGACGATCTCGAGAAGGCCATCAAGAAGATCAAGGCGCAGGTTCCTGCCGATCAGCTTAAGGGCTACGTGCTTGACCTTCGCTTGAATCCTGGCGGTCTCCTCGATCAGGCGATCAATGTCTCCGATGCCTTCCTGGAGCGTGGCGAAGTGGTTTCCACGCGCGGGCGCAATCCCGAGGAAACCCGCCGCTTCAATGCTGGTCCGGGCGATCTGACAGATGGCAAGCCGGTTATCGTGCTCGTCAATGGCGGTTCTGCCTCAGCGTCCGAAATCGTGGCCGGTGCTCTTCAGGATCTGAAACGGGCGACGGTGGTCGGTACCCGGTCCTTCGGCAAGGGCTCTGTCCAGACGATCATCCCGATGGGTGAAGCCGGTGCACTTCGTTTGACGACGGCGCTCTATTACACGCCCTCGGGCAAGTCGATTCAGGGTACGGGCATTCAGCCGGACATCAAGGTCGATCAGCCTCTGCCTGCGGAACTGCAGGGCAAGTTGCGCACAGAGGGTGAATCGAGCCTGCCGGGCCATATCCAGGGTCAGAACGAGACTGACGAGGGCTCCGGTTCGGCGGCTTACGTTCCGCCAGAAGCCAAGGATGACGTGCAACTGACCTATGCGCTCGATCTTTTGCGAGGGAACAAGTCGGACCCATCCTTCCCACCGCAGCAGCAGAAGGCTGCTCAGGCGAAGCCTGCGGATGCAAAACCCGCAGAAACCAAGCCGGCACCGGCTCCGGCCAAGCCTTAATCACATCAAGCCACCCTCAGGCATGCTGGAGGGTGGCTCTTTCTTCCAAGCATAGTGTCAAGGCGGAACGATCCGGTGGGGACAGAACTTCGCGCTCCTCTCGGGCAGAACAAAAAGAAGCCTGGCCGTTCCAGATCCGGCGGCCTGACGGGAGTGTTTGTTGCGGTCGTGTTCGGAAGCGGCCTCCTTGGTCTATCTTTTTATGCCATGCGAGCGCAAAAGTTGGAGCAGGCTCCGGCCACGGAGGTGACTGTCGCGGTTCCTCCTGTCGAGCCGCCCCCCCCGGCGCAGCGGCCTGATCAAAAACAGCTTCAGGCAAACGGGCAAGCGGGCGCCAACATTGAACGTAATCTTATGGATGACGGTTCGATCGTCACCAAGATCACGCCTCGTTCGAGGCCGGGTGAGGGGCCTCTCATTATCAATGCCCAGCGCTTCGGTCAGGATCCTCGGATGGCGACCTTGCCGAATGAGGATTTGCTCGAGGATAGTCCGTTCGGAAAACTGCCCGTCAAGGGCCACGATGGTCTTCGTCCGATGGAGCAATATGCCCGGCCATGGTCCGGTGCGCGGGGCACGCGGATTGCGATCGTGATCGGTGGGCTCGGGCTCAGTCAGACAGGGACACAGCGAGCCATTGAAGATCTGCCTGGTGAGATAACCTTTGCATTCGCAGCTTCCGGCAATAGTCTGCAGCGCTGGATGCAGGAGGCGCGCCGCAAAGGGCATGAGCTTCTGATACAAATTCCCATGGAGCCCATTGATTACCCGGCTAATGATCCCGGTCCTCTGACCCTCGTCACGGCGGACGGCATCAAAGCCAATCTCAACAGGCTCCACGAAGCCATGGGCAAGATCACGAATTACACTGGGATCGTCAATTATCTGGGCGCAGGCTATCTCTCCAACCCTTCTGCCGTGGAGCCGGTTTTGCGCGACACGGCAAAGAGAGGCCTTCTATTTCTGGATGACGGGTCTTCCGCCCGGACCGTTACGGAAAAGGTGGCCAAACCCTTGGACGCCCCGTATGCCTTTGCCGACATCACCATTGACGGGCAGTTGGATCGGCAAGCCATTCTCCGGAAACTGGATGAACTGGAGCGCGTCGCTCAACGGAAGGGGACAGCCATCGGTATGGGCTCCGCTTTCGATGAGACAATCGATGCGGTGGCGGAATGGGCCAAAGAGGCACAAGGGCGTGGTATCGAGATCGTGGGCGTTGCCTCCCTCGTGTCAAATAAGTCCGAATAAGAAGGAGCTCTTATGAGCAAGAAGCAAGTGTCACCGGACGAGCTTCCGTACCGGCCCTGCGTCGGTGTCATGGTGCTGAATCGTGAGGGGCTTGTGTGGGTTGGCCGCAGGTTGTCTGAAGACAATAGCGAGTCCGACGGTTCGCCACAGCTCTGGCAGATGCCGCAAGGGGGTATTGATAAGGGCGAGGACCATCTGAAAGCTGCCTATCGTGAACTTTTCGAAGAAACCGGGATCCGTTCGGTCTCCCTGCTGAAAGAGGCGCAGGATTGGATCTACTATGACCTTCCCGCTCATCTGATCGGGATAGGGCTCAAGGGGAAATTTCGCGGTCAGAAGCAGAAGTGGTTTGCATTCCGCTTCGAAGGCAATGAATCCGAAATCAACATTGAGCATCCACCTGAGGGGCAGCATCAGGAGTTCGATGCCTGGGACTGGAAGCCTATGAATGAGCTGCCCGATCTGATCGTGCCCTTCAAGCGGGCGGCCTATGTGCAAGTCGTCGCAGCGTTTAGTGATTTGGCAGGAAGAAAAGGTTGATAATCTTCAACCGACAGACTACCGCAAATGGTCAACAACAGCCCTACGGGACCTGAATTTTTAAGACCGTTATGCATAACGAGCCAAGCCTTTACGTATTGGCCAAGTCGCCGGTGCGATGCCTGCTGTTCCGCTCAGTGCGCTTCGATCTAACGCGTTTTCACGACCGAGTGTCATGGCTTTTACTGCTGATGAGGCGGTTTACCCACGAGCCGTCATGGCGGTGTTGGAAAAGATTGAAGCGGGAATGCTGAATACGCTGTCCCGAACGTACATGCGGCAAGAAAAGATCGAAAGCGCGGCTCTACTGAATCCAATAAGGTGCGCCGCGCTTTAGGACCTTATGGATGCAGTAGCAGCGCATCGTGATCTGGAAGCGGGAGTGATTACGGGCGCGGCAGTTTTGGGACTAGGATATTAAAAGCCGGACGTTTGTTCACGCCCGGCTTTCTGAAAATCGTGAAGCTACACAATATTATTCGGCAGCGTCCGCAGACTCTGCGTTCAGCAGACCATACTTTTCTTCGCCAATCTTGCCGAGAAGCTCAAGCTGCGTTTCGAGGAAGTCGATATGACCTTCCTCATCAATCAGCAGTTCCTCGAAAAGCTTCATGGAAACATAGTCGCCAGCTTCGTGACAGATATCGCGCGATGCCTTGTAGGCGGTACGCGCATCGTATTCACCGGCAAGATCTGCCTCCAGAACTTCGCGAACGTTCTGGCCAATACGAAGCGGAGCAAGTGTTTGCAGATTCGGATGACCCTCAAGGAAGATAATGCGAGCAACCAGCTTGTCAGCGTGCTGCATTTCTTCAATCGACTCAGCGCGTTCTTTCTTGGCGAGTTTTGTATAGCCCCAGTCTTCCAAGAGGCGATAATGTAGCCAATACTGATTTACAGCGCCTAGTTCTAGAAAGAGGGCCTCATTAAGCCGCTCGATGACTCTTTTGTCGCCTTTCAATGTCCGCTCTCCTGTTTTCCTCGTGGAATTGTTTCAAGCGAGACATATAATCGATCACCTCTGCTTCCGTCGAGTGGCGAGCAGCATGATATTCTTCGGTTGTGCGGATAATCAAATCAACAACGTTAGGAAAACATCCGCAGCACCGGCCGCGCTTCTGCATGGCATGATAGACCTTTGCAGGAACGATAAGCTGCCAACAGTCCTCATCGAGGAGAGCGTTGATCACGTCCCTTATTTCCCGATCGGTGATGTAATTGCAACTGCAGACGAGCATGATGTTTCAGCCATCAAACATGACATTCGATATCCTCTTTTATAAAGCGGATGTTCAATGTCAAGAAAAAATAGCTGGAGAGGCATTTGCTCTCTTTCTTGGGAGACTGGATTGCTGTCTGCGGCTCGACTTCAATGAAAATTGCGTCCTTTGGGCAGGACCTCGGCATTGGGATGTTGAGGGGAAGCTTCTCCTTTGACCGTTGAAAGAGCCTCGGGCATGGGTCTGCGTGGCCGGTCACGATGGTCCGCCGTTGGGCGTAAGACCTCATCGACACGCTCGCAAAGACCAAAACGTCGCTTCTCTGCCTGCAGCAGACCTAACATATGCGTCATGTCTTCGATCTCATCGGCGATCACGTGAATGACCCCGCTCTCTCGTTGCAGCATGCCTCGAATACGCACGAGACGCGCTGCCATGACAACGGAACGGAAGCGTAAGAAAATCTTCGGGCGAATAATGGCATTTGCTACACCCGTTTCGTCTTCCAGAGTCATGAATATGACTTTGGCTGTTCCGGGTCTTTGCCGGACGAGGACCAGCCCTGCGATTTCTGCACGCCTATTTTTCGGTGCTGTCAGCAGGTCACGCATGTGGATGATGCGTCGCTTGACGAGTTCGTTTCGTAGAAAGGTGAGGGGGTGCGCTTTCAGGGAGAGGGTCAGGCTCCGGTAATCCTCAATGACCTGTTCGCCCGGCGGCATTTCCGGCAATTCGAACTCCGGTTCCTGCTGAAGGTCATCCCGCTCAAGGGTTCCCCCACGAATGGCATGTTCGAAGAGTGGCAGACTTTCGCTGGCATTGCGAGCATCCAGTGCGCGAACTTCCCAGAGAGCCTGGCGGCGATCCAGCCCCATGGACCGAAATGCATCCGCCTCGGCAAGGCGCTCGATACTGGCGCGATTCATGCCGGATCGCAGCCAGAGATCCCGGATCGAGCGATAACCAGACCCTCGGTTCGGCATCAGCTTCTCCACGATTTCCTTTTCGGGGAGCCCCTTGATCAGCCGAAAACCTAGCCTGACGCTGTATTTCGAACGAATGACCTGTCGCATATCTGCGTGATGGGGGCTCAGCATGCGCCTGTCATAGCCTTTGCCGTCTTCCAGAAGGCTGTCCCAATCGGAAAAATTGACATCGACCGGTAGAACGGTAATGCCATGCTCCCGGGCATCGCGCACCAGTTGGGCAGGCGCGTAGAAACCCATGGGCTGTGAGTTCAGAATGGCGGTCAGGAATACGTCCGGATAAAAGGCCTTGAACCAGCAGGAGGTATACACCAGAAGCGCAAAGGACGCGGCATGGCTTTCGGGAAAGCCATATTCGCCAAAGCCTTCGATCTGGCTGAAGCAGCGCTCCGCAAAGCCTGGATCATAGCCACGCTCGATCATCTTGCTGACCATCTTGTCACGGAAGTGATGAATGGTTCCCGTGCGGCGGAAGGTGGCCATGGCACGGCGCAGTTTGTCTGCTTCGCTGGGGGAGAACTCTGCTGCGACGATGGCAATCTGCATCGCCTGTTCCTGAAACAGTGGCACACCCAAAGTGCGCTCCAGAACATCCTTCAATTCAGCGCTCGGATACTCAATCTCACGTCCGTGGCGTTCATCTTCCCGCCGTTTGAGGTAAGGGTGAACCATGTCTCCCTGGATTGGTCCCGGACGAACGATGGCAACCTCGATCACAAGATCATAGAACTTGCGAGGTTGCAGGCGTGGCAGCATGCTCATCTGTGCCCGACTTTCTATCTGGAAGACGCCGAGCGTGTCGGCCCGGCAGATCATGTCGTAGACTTCGTCGCGTTCAATCTTCAGGATATCGGCCAGAGATTGCTGATCCCCGTAATGGCTCTTGAGCAGTCGAAATGCCTTGGCGAGACAGGTCAGCATGCCGAGCGCCAGAACATCAACCTTCAAAATGCCGAGTGTGTCGAGATCGTCCTTGTTCCACTCGATCATGTAACGATCCGGCATGGCTGTCGGCATGATGGGCACCACTTCATCCAGACGGTCGCGGGTGATTACGAAGCCGCCGACATGCTGTGTGAGGTGACGAGGGAAATCCATCAGTTGCCGGGCGTAATCCAGCACGCGCCTGGTCACGGGATCCTGTGCATCAAGCCCTGCGTTTTTGGCATCCCGCTCCGAGAGGCCTTCTGTCGACCAGCCCCAGACGGTGCTGGAAAGGGCAGATTGCACGTCCTCCGAAAGGCCAAATGCCTTGGCAACCTCGCGGCCCGAGGATCTGGTCCTGTAACTGGTAACGGCTGCGGCAAGCCCCGCATGCTCCTTGCCATAGGTTCTGTATATGTGCTGGATCACTTCCTCACGCCGTGTATGTTCGAAGTCCACATCGATATCCGGCGGTTCATCGCGTTCGGTGGAGAGAAAACGAGCAAACAGCAGCTTGTTCCGGTCTGGGTCGACATCGGTAATGCGCAGACAATAGCAGACAGTGGAATTGGCGGCGGAACCGCGACCCTGACAGAGGATGTTCTGAGAGCGGGCGAATTCCATGATATTGCGCACCGTCAGGAAATAGGGCGCATATTTCTTCTCCAGAATCAGTGCCAGTTCTTCCTGTATCTGTCTTTCAACCTTGGGCGGGATGGTGCCGCCAAAGCGTTCGCGAGCACCTTCATAGGTCAGGCGTTGCAATGTCTCCCAAGGTGTCTCGCCATCGATCCTCTCCTCCGGGTAGTTGTGCTTCAACTCCCGCAGTGAAAATGTGAGCTGTGAAAAAAATCGCACGCTATTGGAAATTGCCTGCGGATAGTGCCGGAAGACAGCAGCCAGTTGACGCGCGGTCTTCAGATAGCGTTCTGCATTGGCTGCAAAGCGAAATCCCGCTTCCTGAACCGTGACATGTTCGCGGATGGCTGTTACGACATCCGATAGCGGTCTACGCTTTGGATGATGGTAAAGCGGCTGGTTTGTGGCGATCAGGGGAATGCGGGCAGTCTCTGCCCATTGCGCGAAACTGGCAAAGGCGAATGCATCCCGTCCGTCATAATCCGGAGCAAGCGCCATATAGAGCCGACCGCCGAAGCGGGTTTTAAGACGATCCAGAAGGACAGGGAAGGTAGAGGCTTTTTGTGCATCCTCCAATAGGGCGCGATCCGGCACAATGGCCAGCATCATCTCGTCGCCCCATTCCAGAAGATCGTCGAGATAGATCAGGCAGCGTCCTTTTTCCGTACGCAAATTTCCTGCACTCAGCAGGCGGCAAAGATTGCCCCATCCTTTCCGGTTCATGGGGAAAGCCAGCATATCGGGCGTTTCATCGCTGAAGACAAGCCGCGAACCCGGCTGTACCTTCAATTCCGTATCCTCTGGCAGATCCCGTAGTTGCGCATGGGCACGCACAACGCCTGCCACAGAATTGCGGTCGGCAATGCCGATGCCTGCAAGCTCTCCTCGCTTTGCAAGCTCCGCCGCAGCCTGAACCATTTCCTCTGTATGGGATGCTCCCTCCAGAAAGGAAAAATTGGTGCGAGCGCCGATTTCGTAAAAAGCAGGGGCAGGCGGTTTCATGCGAAGATGCCGTGCATATACCAGCTTGGATTAGCGATCTGGTCGTAGAGCCCCTGACGATAGACCCAGAAGCGCTGGCCTGTCTCGCATTCCAGCCGGAAGTAATCCCGAGTGGGTGCATCCTCACCGTCCAGCCACCATTCTGCGGCAATGCGTTCAGGCCCTTCCGCATGGCAAACCTTGTGGGTCAGCCTGCGCCAGCGAAAACGGATGGGCGGGCCATCCGGCACATCCACGGCATAGGCCTCCAGTGGCTCTGGATGGCGGAACAGGCGTAAGGGACGCTCTTTGCCGGAAAGAGCATTTTCTACCAACGGTGCTGCTTCGGGCATTGGCACCGGCTTGAAGATATGGCCAAGAGCCGGCACGCTGAGAATGGCGCGTTCCGGCATATGGCTTTCTCGCAATTGGTAGGTCGTAAGACACTCGGGGCCAAACCGTGCTGATACCTGATCCACGAAATCTGCAAGCGATAAATGCCTTTCATCCTCGCCTTCGAAGTCCTTCTGGGCATGGTCGAAGGCCTCGTGACGCAGCACGTTCAGCCGCAGGATCTCAAAACCGAAGCCCGCATCCAGATCATCGTGAACGTCCTTGAGCCGCTCTGCAAAGAGTTTGGCAATACGAGCAGCATCCCTCAAGGGCCGAGAGGCACCCGCCTTCAGCCGAAAGACCTTGCCATCGACGCGAAACAGAACAAGTTCGAAGACGCGCCCGCCAGCACCCCGAGCTTCCAGTCCGGGTTTCAGGCTTTGTGCGACCTGTGAGGTGAGCTCCAGAATATCGTCCTCCGCCTGAACGGGCTCTGCGAGACGTCTCTCAGCGGAAAGATGTGCAACGGGTCGGCGAGGGGATATGGATTCGTCATCCAGACCCAAGGCCTGATCGAGACGCAGAAGAAGCTGTGTCCCGAAACGTCGTGCCAGGGGTGCGCGCGGTGCTTCCAGGAGATCGCCAACCTGCTTCAGGCCAAGCTTGGCGAGCCCTTGCACCGTTGCATCATCGATTCGAAGAGCTGCGAGCGGCAAGGGCGCCAGTACGCGTTCATGCTCATCCTCCCCGATAATTTGGCTTGCATCGAAACGGGCCACAGCCGACGAAAGACCTGGGGCGGACGAAATTGCGCCTTTGACCTCCAGTCCCATCTGCTCCAGTCGCAGCAGGATTTCCCGCAGCATGGCCTCTTCGCCACCGAAGAGATGGGCGCAGCCGGTGATGTTCAGGAACAGGCCATCTCTGCCTTCCAGAGCGACCAAAGGTGTGTAGCGGTCACACCAGTCCGCGAGGGCTTCCAGAAAGCGCTTGTCCGCTGCCTCATCTTCTTCCACCATGACAAGAGCAGGATGGATGGCACGCGCTTCCGCCAGTCCCTGTCCTCGCTTCAGCCCCATGTTTTCAGCATGCGAGTCCAGTGCGGTCAGACGCATAGCGTTTTCCCGTCGGCCGGCGCAGACGAAAATGATGTCTTCAGGACGCCCGGTCGAACGCCAGGACAGCCCCCAGCGGCGGCGCAGGATCCTGTCTGTCGAGAGCCTTGGGAAGTGAAGCGCCAGAAAGCGCTGTCGGCCGTTCGAACGAAAAAGCACGTTCTGTCGGGTCGAGGGCGATGAGACGGCGGTCATGATGGTTCCACTCCAGATGCAGGGAAAGCGGGGCCGCATTGCGGCTCTTTTCCAAAGTTAGATGGAAGACGGATGAACCGATGCTGCCGCCAAGCATCGATCCATCTGGCAGGCGACGAGGGGAGGCGAGGGAAGGTTCGACATGGAAACGAAAAAGAGCGCTGGATGCCTCTTCCTCTCCCCCATGTCGCAAGATCAGAAGCGGACGTCCTGCCGCCTTTGCCCGCAAGCTCAATCGTCGGCTTTCGGTCAAGCCGAAGTGGGCAGGGTTTCCGCGCACTTCAAAAAAGGTTGCGGCAAAGATGCCGCTTGAAAGCGCGGCTTCTGCAAGCCACAGGGCGTCTTCCAGCCGGTTCGGTGCCGCATGCAGGAACCGGTGGATGGACAGGCCAAAGCGCTTCAACCCGATCGGGTAGGGCAGACCGGCGTCACTGGCGGTCATGCGATCTGAAATCCACAGCAGCGGGCGATTTTCGGCCCTCTGGAACAGGCATCCAAGCGCCATGGCAAAGCCGGACAGAGCGCCTGCATGACGTAGACCGTCACTGCGTAGTTCGGTGATCCCGCCACAAGGCAGGCCGCCGTCCAAAGCTTCATCCAGGAAATCCACTCCCGTCCTGATCCGGGCCTCGTCGCCACCTGCCGGATGTCCGGCTTGGCTTGCCTGGGCGGCGGCCAGTGCCGGAAGGGATTTGCCTTCCAACCGGGCAATCGTTTCGCGCAGGGCAAAAACAGTCTCCTGCGCCAAGGCGTTCTTCGCCATGACGTCAGCTCCATCGCTTGGGTCTCCTCGGCATAACGCCTGAAGAGATCATATGTTCATGTTATGTTCTTATGGATTCCAGAGGTTGCGACAAGAGTCAACGGGGCTGGTAACCAGTTTTACCGACTCATGGAGGCGGTGATTGAATCCGCACTCGAAAATTTTCTGAGAAAACCTTATATGGGGTCAAGAAAAGGAGCAGTTATGGCCCGTGTTGACCAGACAGATGATTGGCGGGATCGCCACGCCCCAACCATCAGCACTTTCGAGTCGCTGGCAATCGAGGCCTATGGCAATCTTCCGGAAGAATTTCGTGCGCTGACGACGAACCTGATCATCGAGATCGAAGATTTTCCCGATGATGAAGTGTTTGAGGACATGGCGCTGGAAACGCCTTTCGATCTTCTGGGTCTCTTCGAAGGGCGTGGAATTTCCGAACGTTTCACCATGGAAACGGGTGAGCTTCCCAACCGCATCCGCCTATATCGACGCCCTATACTCGACTACTGGGCTGAAAATGACGAGACGCTGGGCGATATCATCACCCATGTTCTCATTCATGAAATCGGCCATCACTTTGGCCTCAGTGACGATGACATGGAACGCATTGAGGAAAGCGCTGACGAAGCGGCGGATCGCACGGGCTGATCCACCGCCTCTTTCGTCTCAGCGTCGCGCTTCCGTTGCCATACGGATGGCAAGACCGGCAAGAACAGTTCCCATCAGCCAGCGCTGAACCATGATCCAGCTTGGGCGGCTGGATAGAAAGCCCGCGATGGATCCTGCTGCCAGTGCAATCATAGCATTCACTGTAACGCTGATGATGATCTGCGTCGTGCCTAGTGCCAGCGATTGTGCCAGGACACTACCGTGATCAGGCTGGACGAATTGCGGCAGCAGGGAAAGATACATGACGGCAATCTTCGGATTAAGAAGATTGGTCACAAAGCCCACGGCAAACAGTTTGCGAGTGGTGTCCTGCGGCAGATCCTTCACCTGAAAAGGCGATCTTCCACCGGGTTTTACCGCCTGCCATGCCAGATAAAGCAGGTAGACCGCTCCACCAATCCGCAGCGCATCATAGGTGTAAGGCACAGCCATGACGATGGCCGTGATGCCGAAGGCGGCGCACATCATATAAAATACAAAACCGAGCGCGACACCGCCGAGTGATATCAGGCCCGCTTTCGGCCCCTGACAAATGGAACGCGAAATCAGGTAGACCATATTCGGCCCTGGCGTCAAAACCATGCCCAGAGCAAGGAGGGCGAATGTAGATAGCGTCAGAATATCAGGCATTCGCACTCCTTATTATAAAATTACTGCTCACCCAGCTTCATGCTTGGATCGTATTCCTTGCCATCTACCGTTTTTACAACTGCCTGACCGCAGTAAAGCTTGTTTTCTGCTGCGTTGAACGTGTGGGATGGCGAGCCATAAAGTTCCCAGCCCTTGTTAAGGGCGTCCGTTACACGATGACAAAAGCTGGAATCATCTGGTCCAGTGAGGAAGCGGTAGACTTTCATATTCTCGTCTTTCTTCGTTCAATGATGTGCAATTGTTCGATCAATCGCTCTGCCTGTTCAAGATGCAGCCGCTCGATCATTCGTCCGTCGAGATTGATGACATTGAGTTGAGACGCTTCCGGTTTTGAGAAGGCTTCGAGAATGGCCCTTGCTTCTGCAGCCTCCTGCTCGGAAGGGCCGAAATGCCGGTTTGCCGGTTCGATCTGGGCAGGATGAATCAGCATCTTGCCATCGAACCCCATTTCACGGCCTTGCTGGCACTCGTTCTCGAAGTTTTCGCCATCACGAAAATCGTTGAATACGCTGTCGATGACGGTGAGATCGTGAGCCCTGGCTGCCAGCACGACCTGCATGAGCCACGGAACAAGGTAGGCCCGGTCGGGCTTCGGCAGAACGCGGGTTTCCTTGCGCAGATCATTCAGCCCCACCACGAAGCCTTGAAGTCTTGGCGCAATTTCACGGCGGGCGGCAGCCAGCATCCCAGCATTCAGGATGCCCTTCGGCGTCTCGATCATGCCCCATATTGCCAGTGAGGGCGAAGTGCCGGCAAGTTGCGTCTCACAGGCCTCGAGCTCTGCGAGAGTTTCCAGCTTGGGAATGAGAACCGCATCCGGCACCAATTCTCGCGCGAGGGCTATATCTTCGGCTCCAAACTCCGAAGCTAGCGGATTGACGCGAATGATGGTGAGGCAATCAGCAATCCGTCCTGTCGAAAAGAACTGACGCAGATTGTCGCGGGCTTCGGCTTTTTTCTCGACTGCCACGGAATCCTCCAGATCGAGGATCACACCATCACATTCGAGCATACGAACCTTTTCCAGCGCCCGCTGATTCGATGCAGGAACGCTGAGGAGAGATCGTTGCAGAACGGGAAGAGAAGAAGCACGTTCAGTCATCGCAACTTTGTGACAACCTTTGTGATGCGATGCAATAGCGCAGAAATGCAAAAGCCCTTGCAAGACTCAAGATTAAGGCCCACATTTCCCACAGAAGAAAGGCTTTGATTATCATGCAGAACATTCGTGCACTCCTCTATGGTCTGGTCGGTATTGCTGCGATCGGTACACTTGTTGTGCTGACAGCGTCTCTCACGCTCGCCTTTGCCGGAATGTTGGCCGTCTTTACCGTTGTGAAAGCCATGACGCCCCGCCTTAAACCTGCACCCGTGCGCGCCAAGGCGAAATCGTCCCAGTCCGAGATGCGCGTCTGGAACGATGGCCGAGGCACAATCATCGATCTCTAATCCCTGGACGGGTTTTTGATGAGGCGCTTGAGTGGAGTGCCTCTCGAGAGCATTTCTTCCCATGGGTCTGAAGTATGGGTGAAACTGCCTTGTACTTTCATGCGATATGCCTGATTGGCCTCGCTTTAGTACTGTTTGACGTTAATCCGGTCTTCAAATCCCCTGCAATTTGGTCTATGGCAGCTTCCGAATTATAAGTCTCGCGGAGGCAGATCATGGAAAAATTTGTCAAGCTTACCGGCGTTGCTGCGCCGCTTCCCGTCGTCAATATCGACACGGACATGATCATCCCGAAGGATTACCTGAAGACGATCAAGCGCACGGGTCTCGGCAAGGGTCTTTTTGCTGAAGCTCGCTACAAGGACGATGGTTCGCTGAACCCTGACTTCGTTCTTAACAAGCCCCAGTACGAAAATGCCAAGATTCTGGTGGCCGGTGATAACTTCGGCTGTGGCTCTTCGCGTGAGCATGCTCCGTGGGCGCTTCTGGATTTTGGCATCCGCTGCGTGATCTCCACGTCCTTCGCAGACATTTTCTACAACAATTGCTTCAAGAACGGTATTCTGCCGATTGTTGTTTCGCAGGATGATCTCGACAAGCTGATGGATGATGCCTCGCGTGGCTCCAACGCAGTCTTGACTGTTGATCTGGAAGCGCAGGAAATCTCTGGTCCGGACGGCGGCAAGATCACCTTTGACATCGACCCCGCGCGCAAGCACATCATGCTGGAAGGCCTTGACGACATTGCCACCACGCTGAAGAGCGATTCCGCAATCGCAAGCTTTGAGAGCAAGGTACAGGCCGAACGCCCCTGGCTCTGAAATGGATGGAAAATGAACCCGGCTCTCCACGGAACCGGGTTTTCTTTTGCTCTCGTTCTGCGGCAGGCTCGAGCGAGGTGAGGAGAGGAGCGCTGGCTGACGGCAGCGCAGAGTTGAGCCTGCTTTTGCCAAGGATATGATTGATGTCTCACAAGCTTTTCCTTCTTCCCGGTGACGGTATCGGCCCGGAAGCCATGGCCGAAGTTCGCAAGATCATCGCCTATATGAATGAAGCCATGAATACAGGCTTCGAAACTGAAGAAGGCCTGGTTGGCGGTTGTGCCTATGATGCGCATGGCTCGGCCATTTCCGAAGACGACATGGCAAAGGCCATGGCGGCCGATGCTGTTCTGTTTGGTGCGGTGGGTGGCCCCAAGTGGGATGCCGTGCCTTACGAAGTGCGTCCGGAAGCCGGTCTGCTTCGTCTGCGCAAGGATCTGGAACTGTTTGCAAACCTGCGTCCGGCTATCTGCTATCCGGCACTTGCCAATGCTTCCTCCCTGAAGCCTGAACTGGTTGAAGGCCTCGATATCCTGATCGTTCGCGAGCTGACGGGCGGCGTTTACTTCGGAGAGCCGAAGACAATCACCGATCTCGGCAATGGCCAGAAGCGCGCAATCGATACGCAGGTTTACGATACCTATGAAATCGAGCGTATTTCGTCGGTGGCATTCGAGCTCGCACGCACGCGCAAGAACGCCGTCTGCTCCATGGAAAAGCGTAACGTCATGAAGTCTGGCGTGCTGTGGAACCAGGTTGTGACCGAGACCCACAAGGCGAAGTTCTCCGATGTGAAGCTGGACCATATGCTGGCGGATGCCGGCGGTATGCAGCTCGTTCGTGCGCCGAAGCAGTTTGACGTGATCGTAACCGACAACCTCTTCGGCGACATGTTGTCCGACGTGGCCGCCATGCTGACCGGCTCTCTCGGCATGCTGCCGTCTGCTTCGCTCGGCGCACCGGATGCAAAGACCGGCAAGCGGAAAGCGCTTTATGAGCCTGTGCATGGCTCGGCACCGGATATTGCAGGTCAGGGCATTGCAAACCCAATCGCCATGATTGCTTCCTTCGCCATGTGCCTGCGCTATTCGTTCAACATGGTTGCGGAAGCCGATCGCCTCGAAAAGGCGATCGCCAACGTTCTCGACAAGGGCATCCGTACCGGCGATATTATGGCTGAAGGTGCAACACGTGTTGGCACCGCCGAAATGGGCGATGCCATTCTGGCAGAATTCAAATCTCTCGCTGCCTGAGCCAATTTTCATTCATGACGATTGCAACGCCCTGCATCTGCAGGGCGTTTGCATTTGAACCTAATGCATGTCGCGCTCAATCGGATTCGATTGAGCGCGACATGCATCAAGTCAAAGTCTTACAGCGTCGTTCACGCGTTCGATCGAATACGCCGCGCTGTAGGGACACGGGCATCAAACTGCTGTTACGTAGCTCGTGTATCCAAGGCCATTTTCAGCGATGAGGTGGCCCGATGCTCAAGTCCATCGTCCGGCGTTCTAACAGACATCGTCATAGTCCGATCGATTATCATCCTGAGTGGCTGATCCTCGGCGGAAATATCGCGCTTCTGTCCGCTTTTGTTTTCGACGAACCTGTCGCCCGCTTTTTTCGCTCTACGCACTCGGAGCTCAAATCCTTCGGGACAGTCATTACCGAAGTCGGTAATTCCGGATGGATCTTTGCCGTGGCTGGCGTCCTGCTTCTGCAGGCGCTTAAACATCTACGAGCCGCCGATTGCCGTAGCATTCGCTACAATGCCTCACTCATCATGCAGGTGGCGAGCTACGTCATTCTGACGGTCGCCATCTCGGGCCTGACTGCCAATCTCTTGAAATGGCTGATCGGGCGAACCCGACCGGCGCTTGAAAGCACGTTTACGTTTGCGCCGTTCGAGGGCGGCCATCTTTATGCAAGTTTCCCGTCCGGTCATGCCACAACCATCGGCGCCATCATGATGAGCCTTTATCTTCTGGCTCCGGTCTTGCGCCTGCCTGCTCTTATTCTGGCGCTTTGGCTTGGCTTTTCTCGCGTCATGGTCGGGGCGCATTATCCAAGCGACGTCATTGCCGGCTTGGCTCTTGGCGCCTGGTTCGCTCTGTTGTTTGCCAGCGTTTTTGCGCGATACGGATTGCTGTTCAGGAAGATGGAGCGGAATTTCCCTCGCCCGCGCAGCGGCTTGCGCCTGACCGGTGGAGCAGGCTCTATCGCACTAAAATAAGCAGAGGATGTGGATCAGGCTTTTGCCGGGTCGTTTTCCGGATCCATGCCGATAAAGGAAAACAGGATGTCGCGGGCCTTGTCTTCGTCCCGACGCCGGGCCGCGTTGCAAAGGTCGTCCAGTGCTTCTTTGAGCGGCAGTTTGGCAATGGCGCTGGAATCTGCACGCAGGATCTTGGGATGTTCGGTCTTCATGGCGTTTGCCATATCGTAGAACAATTCTTCGAAAAGCTTTTCGCCGGGGCGACTGCCTGTCACCTTGACCTCGATCCCGCCAACCGGGTTCTTGGCGTCCCTGACCGCAAACCCTGCAAGTCGGATCATGTTCTCCGCCAGATCGCCGATGCGGACCGGTTCACCCATTTCCAGCAGGAATATATCGCCCCCTTGTGACAATGCGCTGGCCTGAACAATCAGTTCGGCCGCTTCCTGAATCGACATGAAGTAACGACGCATGTCCGGATTGGTCACCGTCACAGGTCCGCCATTGGCGATCTGCTTCTTGAATAGCGGCACCACGGAGCCGTTCGAGCCCAGAACGTTCCCGAAGCGAACCGCACAGAAATTCTGCTCGCGACCCAGTTCCCGCGCCTTCAGCGCCATTTGGCGTACAATAAGTTCGGCCCAGCGCTTGGTGGCACCCATGACATTGGTTGGGCGAACCGCCTTGTCGGACGAGATGAGAACGAAGTCTGCGATGTTTTCCTCGAAGGCAACCTTCGCAACGGTTGCCGTCCCGAAAATGTTGTTCTCTATGCCCTCGATGGCATTGGCTTCGACCAGCGGCACATGCTTGTGCGCTGCCGCGTGGTAAAGAATATCCACCTTGTGCTGGCAAATGGCATCGCGCACGCGCGCTTCATGGGTGATGGATCCCAGAACCGGAATGACGGGGCAGCGCCCTGTTGCCTGCAGTTCCTGGTCGATCATATAGAGCGCATACTCATTGGCTTCGAAAAGAATGAGGGCCTTGGGCTTCCATTGAACGATGAGGCGGCAGAGTTCCGATCCGATCGATCCGCCCGCCCCTGTCACCATCACTGTACGATTTTCAAGGATCCTGCCGAGCAGTTTCGGATCCGGCGGCACGAAGGAGCGACCAAGCAATTCGTCAATCTCGATCTCACGGATCTGATTGGCGAGATAGCGTCCATCCACGAGGTCGGTAATGTCTGGCACTGTCCGGATCTTGACGCCGAGACCGCTGATGCTGCTGATCACGCTCTTGCGCCGATCTGCCGAGAGCGACGACAGCGAGAGGATGATTTCCTCGACGCCATATTGATCGATCAGCTTTGGTAGATTGGCCGGATTGTAGACGCGATATCCACCAAGATCGCGACCATGATGGTTCGGATCCTCATCCAGCAACCCGACGACATATCGATTGCCATTGCCGCGCAACGCGGTTGCGAGCTGTACCGAGGACGCGCTTGCGCCGTAGATGAAAATTGGATGCTCGTCCCGGCGCATGCCGGTACCCTGGTTCAGTATGAGCTTCACGGCAAACCGAAAGCCGCCGACGAGTGTCGTGCCGATCGCGAAATAGAAGAACGGGACCGAGCGTGGAACGACGCCGCGCCCGGACATCTCCAGCATGAAGACGACAAGGATCCAGAGCATGGTGGCTGCCGCCATGGCCTGGAGGATTGTCCAGATGGCCGTATCGGGCAAATAGCGCAGCACAGCGCGATAGAGGCCCAGCCGTATGAAGATTGGTATGGCAATGATGGGTGCTGCCAGTGCGAGGAAGATGCGCTCGTCTGTCCACACCGGATCCCAGACAGCATAGCGCAGGGCATAGCTTGCCCAGATCGCCATGATCAGCGCAGCACAGTCGTAACCGATCAGGATCACTCGCTTCCAGAAGCGCGGCATGCTTTCGATGATATGGCGCAAAAAGTGAAGCATCGTCTATCCGGCGGGAACCCTGTTATTGTGGGCATATCAAGCGGCGCAAACTCCGCATCAACGAAATGTCATTCTCGCGAGGGTAATCCCAGAACGGTCTTCTTCAAGGCGTCGTCGACCTTGAATGGTGGTGACCATCCCAGGCTTTCGACCGTCTTGCCTATATCGACCTGGAGATTGCTAAGCAAGCGGTCGCTATAGGAGCGTTTCCCGAGGGCGACAGCCATCGCGTGCAAAAGGGCTGGGGGTACTGGAAGATTCAATCCATTTCGGCCTTGTAGGCGTGCCAACCTGGAGAAAAGGTCTGCCGTCGACAAATCCTCTCTGTCACTTGCCATAAACACTCTCTCGTTCGGCATCTCTGCTTTTGCCGCCCTGATGAGGAGATCAACCAGATTTCCGACATAGATCAGCGAGCGCTTGTTCTGGCAGAGGCCGAAGGGGGAGGGTAGGCCGCTTGCTGCCCATCGCATCAGCAGCCTGAAATTGGCGCCCACGCCCGGCCCGTAGACCAGTGGAGGCCTGATAATGACGACCTCAAGCCCTGTCTCGTCAGCAAGTCTCCGCAATTGTGCTTCTGCTTCAGCCTTCGATTGACCATAGGCATCCTCCGGTGCCGGATGATCGCTTGCCTTAAATGCCATTCCCGGACTTGTTCGTTCGCCATTCACCTTGACGGAGCTGACGAAAACGAAGCGGCGCACCCCTGCGGCCTGTGCCTTCCGTGCCAGATTGACCGTGGCCTCCACGTTCAACGCGCGGAAGGCAGCCAGTGGGTCCGCTTCCGTTTCGGACATGACATGCACGCGGGCCGCAAGATGCACGACAGTCTCGATCCCTTGCAGAGCCGTCGACCAGTCCGTAGTCCGGCTGATATCGCCAATCGCTGTCGTCGCGTTTGCGCCATTGCGTGTGACTGGCCGGAACGGAATATTCCGGTAATGCAGTTCATCGCACAGATGACGACCCACAAATCCATTGGCGCCGGTAACAAGCATCATGTCGGCTTCCTGCCGTTCAGCCGAACACATCGAGCGCGATAGGCCTGTAGTGATGACGATACGTCGTCAGCCAGCCCGCACCCCGCCGCCAGCACAACCAAAATCGCGAGGCCGTAGGCGACGAGGGCGATGCACCATCCCGTGATACCCTGCGGCACGATCATCGCCAGCGGCAGAAGGATCAGAAGATTGATGAAAAACGCTGCTGTGGAGACAGGCCGCGCGCCTCCGAAGCGCCGGGAAAGGCGCTGATAGGCATGTGCACGATGAGCCTGTGAAAGCCTGTCGGCGCCCAGAAACCGGACAATCAGTGTCGTTGTGGCATCAGTTGCAAACAGAAGGGCGAGCAACAGCCACTGTGGCAGTGTCATCCAGTCCTGCACCAAGGTCTGGAACGCCAGTGCCACGATGATGAATCCTAGAAAAGTGCTGCCTGCGTCACCCATGAAGATCTTTGCAGGAGGCCAATTGAATACCAGGAAACCGAGTGTGGCAACCGTGACGATTGCCATCATCCACCAGGGCCATTGATCGAAGGCTGCGGGATCCTGCAGGAAGGAAAGTGTCATCGCAGACACCATCATCGTCACGGCCTGCTGCCCTGCAATTCCATCGATTCCGTCCATGAAATTGAAAAGATTGATCCACCAGACTCCGCTGATAAGGAGAAGTAGAGCGATTGCAGCCATAAGAAGGAGGCTTGAACCGCCGCTCAGTATCCCAAGCGGTTGAGTGAGGAGCATGGCCCCGATGACGGCCGTTGCCTGGACAATGAGCCTCAGTCGTGCCGGAAGCGGATGACGGTCGTCAATGAAGCCAACGATCGCGACAACCAGCGCAAGCGCCAGGAGCGCCAGATCGTTGAGGCCTCCTCCTGGTAACAGAACTGCCGCACTGCAGGCAGCGATAACGATGCCAACCCCGCCCCCTGCCGGAGTTGGTTTCACGTGAGACGACCTTGCAAGCGGGATCTGGATGAGGCCAAGCGCCGCTGCGTTGCGGATGATGACATAGACGCAGGTTGCGCTGACGGCGAAGCAGCCGATGAGAATGGCAATGTTGGCCAGCATGCGTGTTCTCTCCCCGATGGCGCCTGCTCTAGAGCATTTCCGGTGAAAACGGGATCACCTGCAATGCTCTATCTCTTTGTTTTTACGCAGTCCGGACGTAAAACCGCTGATGCACTTTTACTGGACCTGCTCTAGAAGGTGTGGCTTGACTTGTCCAGTCGAAGTCCGGCAACGGCCCAGCGAGGTCTTGACTTCATCACGAAATCTTCTAATGAGTTCAGTCGAAAGGAAGCAAGAATGTATCGCTGCGACAATCACATCGCTGCCTTCTGCCAACCGGCTCGACCAGCCGGATCGCTTCCCGTTGCACCCGCATCCGAAAAAACCACGGCCAAAACGACGACGAAAACCGTCTGACGTCTCTGGCCCACCGCTCTCTCCCCGGTCTGGCCGGGGATAAGGGATACACGGCGCGTTTCCGTGGTTCCCCCCTCCGACATCCGAGGAGAGAAGAGAAAGAGAGCAGTAACATGGGTTTCAAGATTGCAATCGTCGGCGCGACCGGCAATGTCGGTCGGGAGATGTTGAACATCCTCTCCGAACGCGGTTTTCCAGCATCAGAAGTTGTCGCGCTGGCTTCCGCCCGCAGTCAGGGCACGGAGGTTTCCTTCGGCGACAAGACGCTGAAGGTCTCCAATCTCGACCATTACGATTTCTCCGACACGGACATCTGCCTGATGTCCGCTGGCGGCACGATTTCGCAGAAGTGGTCGCCGAAGATCGGCGCACAGGGCTGCGTCGTCATCGATAACTCATCCGCCTGGCGCTATGATTCGGAAGTGCCGCTGATTGTACCGGAAGTGAACCCGGATGCGATTGCCGGCTTCACAAAGAAGAACATCATTGCAAACCCCAACTGCTCGACGGCGCAGCTTGTCGTTGCCCTGAAGCCTTTGCACGATGTCGCGAAGATCAAGCGTGTCGTCGTTTCGACCTACCAGTCTGTCTCCGGTGCGGGCAAGGAAGGCATGGACGAACTCTTTACCCAGACGCGTGCCGTCTTCGTAGCAGACCCGGTTGAATCCAAGAAGTTCACCAAGCGCATCGCCTTCAACGTCATTCCCCATATCGACGTGTTCATGGAAGACGGCTACACCAAGGAAGAATGGAAGGTTCTGGCCGAAACCAAGAAGATGCTGGATCCGAAGATCAAGGTTACCTGCACCGCGGTTCGCGTGCCGGTCTTCATCGGTCACTCAGAATCCGTCAATATCGAGTTCGAGAACGAAATCACTGCCGATCAGGCGCGTGATATTCTGCGCGAAGCTCCTGGTTGCCTTGTCATCGACAAGCATGAAAACGGTGGTTACATCACGCCTGTCGAATGCGCGGGTGAAGATGCAACCTATATTTCCCGTATCCGCGAAGACGCTACCGTTGAAAACGGCCTCAACATGTGGGTCGTTTCAGACAACCTGCGCAAGGGTGCAGCACTGAATGCCGTTCAGATTGCAGAGCTTCTTGTCAATCGTGGTCTTATCAAGCCGCGCAGCAAGGCGGCATAAACTTACCGTTTCGTAACCATGTTTCTGTAAGCCTCGCTCTCACGAGCGGGGCTTTTCTCTGGACAGTTCACGATCATTTCATAAGTGGTTGAGTTGTGCGCGACGAAGCCTCTCGCCATAACCTCGACAGAAACTGGAACCCTGGTGGTGCGAAGAGCCGCGGTTCTGCAACGGATGGGATCAACGAATGTTGAAATCAATCGCTGGCGGTGTTGCCGCCCTCGCAATGCTCCTCAGCGTCAGTGCGGCTCAGGCTGCATCCTGCGGAAATGATGCCTCGGGTTTCAATGCCTGGGTGGATAATTTCAAGCGGGTTGCCCCATCCAAGGGAATTTCCCCATCCGTGCTCGAGACGGCTTTTGCAAATGTGCAGTATAACCGGCCGACCATCCGGGCTGACCGCGGCCAGAAAAGCTTCAAGCTTTCGTTTGACGAGTTCATGAAGAAGCGCGGTGGACAGGCGATAATCTCGCGTGGCAAAAGCATGAAGTCTGCCAATGCAGCGCTGTTTGCCAATATCGAACGCCGCTACGGTGTTCCGGCTGGTCCTTTGCTTGCAATCTGGGGCATGGAAACCGGCTTTGGTTCCTTCCTCGGCGATCAGCATACGCTTTCTGCCGTAGCCACGCTGGCCTATGATTGCCGCCGCTCGGACTACTTCACGGAACAACTCTATGCAGCTCTTCAGCTTGTTGCCCGCGGGGATCTTTCCACCACGGCAAAGGGTGCTGCCCATGGCGAGATCGGCCAAACGCAGTTCCTGCCGCTGAACGTCATTCGTTATGGTGCGGATGGCGACGGTGACGGTCACGTCGACATGGTGCGTTCGCGCGCAGACGCCTTGGCGTCGACAGCGAATTTCCTCGTCGGTCATGGTTGGCAGCGCGGCGCTGGCTATCAGCAGGGACAGCCGAACTTCAAGGCTATCCAGGGCTGGAATGCAGCGACAGTGTACCAGCAGGCTATCGCCTATATCGGCGCGCAGATCGACGGCTGATATGCCGTTCATCACGGTCGGAAAGCGTCCCTCCCAAAGGGGCGCTTTTTCTTGCAATCAAAGTAAACCTCCACCTACGGTGGAGGACTGGACGAGTTCTACATCGTAGTGGAGAGAC
>NZ_STGA01000046.1 GCF_005222835.1 Rhizobium sp. FKY42
CCCGTGCCGCCGACGACGGTGTTCACCGATCCACCGATCTCGTGTTTCTGGTTGCCGGAGACTTCCACCGCCCGGTTGCCGCCGATGGAAGCCACCTCATGCCGGTCGATGCGCTTGGTGCGGTCGTTCAGCACCCGTGTCGTCTGGTCCTTCTGGGCATGGAAGAACTGGTTCTCGCGGCCCGCCTCATCCTCGAAGCTGATCTCGTTGAAGCCATCGCCCTTGTGGGTGTTGGAGCGCAGCACCATGCGCGTCTTGTTGGCGGGCAGATCATAGGGCACGGCGTTTGCCGGGTTTGGCACGACGCCGATGACCAGCGGACGATCCGGATCGCCATCGACGAAGGCGACCATCACCTCCATGCCGATGCGCGGAATGACCTGGGCACCGTAAGTGCCGCCACCCCAGCTTTGCGCCACGCGCACCCAGCAGGTGTCGGAGCCGTCTTTCTTCGCCCGTCTGTCCCACGGAAACCACAGCTTGATGCGGCCATATTGATCCGGGTGGATCTCCTCGCCTGAAGGGCCTGCGACGATGGCAACCTGCGTGCCTTCGATCCTCGGGCGCTTCGTCTGACGATGCGGGGTCAGCGGCACGCGCGAGGGAAGCGCCTCGAAGCTGTTTTTGTATTCCGGTGTATCGGTGGAGGTCTCATAGGAGCGATCCACCACCTCATGGCGGATTGCGACCACCACATGCTCTTCGTAAGTATGATCGGGATGGGCGACCTCGTAAGGGGTAAACCGGCGGCCCGCCTCCAGAATGCGCACCGTGGAGGCACCGTGAACACGCTCATGATCGGCTTCGGTTGCCTGAACCCTGAGCTTCTCGGCGCGCTCAGCCTCTGCCACCGAGGAGATACGGGCGGGATATTCGTAGAGCTCCCGGCTGATCGCATCCGGCATCTGGATCAGCGAGGGCGTCTCTGCCCGCGGCACCATGGACGGCGTCTCGAAGTTCCAGTCGCCGCCGGAGCGCTTGCCGG
>NZ_STGA01000006.1 GCF_005222835.1 Rhizobium sp. FKY42
AATATAATCAATATTTTCGCAAACCAACCAAAATACACACAAAAGGACAACGCCAAACCCTGAAAAAAGGGATACGAATAGGCCAGAGCGACCCTTCCACACCTTTAATCATCGTGTTGCCCGCGAATTTTCACAATCGATCTCTAGAGCAAGCCTTCAAGATCTGTTCCTGGGTGGTTTTGACATGCCGCCTCGAATTTGGCACACCGTAGGGAAATGACCGCGTTAGACGGTTGGAAACGGGGATGGCTTCACGACATGGTTCCGCCACGCAACATGGTCTCTTCGCTCGGCAACGAGGAACCGATACTGGCGGACGGTCGTCGTTCTCCCGACAGGCGCGAGATATCACTTCGGTGGCTCTCCGGTACGTTCCTCACCGGGATTACCTCTTCAGTACTCATGGGGGTTGCTCTGTTCGCAGCGCTGGATGGGCGTCAACGTCTGGCAATCCCGGCGGAGGCTTTCGCCTCCATTCCATCTCACCCCAACGATACGGTCTCGCGTGGCAAGCGCCTTTTCGCCGGCAATGTCATCGCCATGCCGACAGACCGCAAGGTGATGGAAGTCTCTACCATGGTGAAGGAGGGGAACCGCGAGGTGGTTCGCAGGCAACCCTTCTCACATGTGCGAATGACGCTCGCTGCGAACCATGTCACCCAGGAAAGTTACCCTAACTTTGATCCGCTAACGATCTTTTCCACAGGCGAATCCCAGACGGATCCGGGCGGACCGTCCACGGGCGTTATCTATGGCGCGCAAGTCGAGTCAGAAATCAGCCTGCAGACGGTTGCCTTTCCGACAACAAAGGCTCCTCTGGATTATGCGCCCGGAATGACCGTCGACGAAGTCGAGGAGAACGTCCGCTCCAATGGCTCCCTTCTGACGGATGGCAGCAGTCAGATCGCGGCGATGTATTATGTCGATCCGCAACGCTTCGACGGTGACGACGAAGACGATGTTCTCTCACTTGGCTCGCAGATTTCTGCGCGTATCCTCGAAGAGAACATGACTGTGTCCGTGCCGGAGCCTGTGACACCAAAAACGCGCGATTATGCAGACGACGTGATACCGATCCGCAGGAATACAACGATTACAGATGCTCTTGTGGCCGTGGGTTATCCCAAGGATAAATCCAGCGAGATCGGTCGGGAGCTCTCCTCGCGACTGGTCAGTCCCAATCTCGAACAGGGCGATGTCCTGCGCGTCGGTCTTATCCAGGAAGGAGAGATGGTGTCGGTCATTCGCGTCAGCGTCTACCGCCAGAACGGTCATCTCGCGACCATCGCACTTGATGACCGGGGTGCCTACAAGACCGGCCTCGAGCCAAGCCATCTGGATGCCGTGGACACGGCCTTCTCAAATGACAAGCCGGTCATTCTTGCCGGTCGCGACCTCCCGAGCGTCTATGATGGGATCTACAAGGCTGCGCTTTCATACGGGATGACGCAGGACATGACATCGCTGATGGTCAAGCTGCTCGCAAGCACCATAGATCTCCAGGCGCAATTGAAGCCGAGCGACACGATCGAGGCATTTTTCTCTGCCGCGAACGACAAGGGTGCCGCCGGCCCGAAGTCGGAGCTTCTCTACGTCAATGCCAGGTTCGGGGACACGACGACACGCTTCTACCGTTTCCAGAATCCCGATGACAATTCGGTGGATTATTTCGATCAGGACGGCAAGAGCATCCGGCAGTTCCTCCTTCGCAACCCCGTTCCAAACGGTCGTCTGACCTCCGGCTTCGGCATGCGGCGACACCCCATTCTCGGCTACTCGCGCATGCATACCGGGACGGACTGGGCTGCCTCTCGTGGAACGCCGATCATTGCGACGGGTAACGGCGTGGTTGAAAAGGCTGGCTGGGCTTCCGGTTACGGTAACCAGACGATCATCCGTCATGCCAACGGCTATGAGACCTCCTACAATCATCAGAGCGCTATTGCCAAGGGTGTCCGCGAGGGTGCCAGGATAACGCAAGGCCAGGTCATAGGCTATGTGGGCTCAACCGGCTCATCCACAGGTGCGCATCTGCATTACGAGCTGATCGTCAACGGGACAAAGGTGGATGCGATGAAAGTGCGCCTGCCCGGTGGCAAGTCGCTCAGCGGCACCGCGCTTGCCAAGTTCGAGGACGAACGCAAACGGATCGACGCGCTTCTGGCATCCAACACCGGCGAAATGGTCGCAAGCCGGTAAAACGTGTTTGGTTGTAGAATGTGAAATGGCGGCCGAAGCCGCCATTTCAATGTTGTATCACGCTGCTTCAGCGACGTCCTTCCTGACATAGAAGAGCAATCGGTCAGACCCTGCAGAAACCTTGACGGTCGCGCCGTCCACGATTTGCCCGCCCAGGATTTGCTCCGCCAGTGGGTCTTGGAGATACTTCTGAATGACCCGCTTCAACGGACGTGCACCGTAAACCGGATCATATCCCTTGTCGGCCAGCCATTCACGGGCATCGTCGCCAAGCTCGATTGCGATCTTGCGATCCGCCAAAAGCGACAGCAGCCGCTTCATCTGGATATCCACAATCGCGCCCATTTCGTTGCGACGCAGGCGATGGAACAGAATGATCTCGTCCACGCGGTTCAGGAACTCGGGGCGGAAGGACGCCTTGACGACATCCATCACCTGATCCCGAACGCTATCGACATCCTGATTCTCACCAAGGCTTGTGAGGTACTCGGCGCCAAGGTTCGACGTCATGATGATGATCGTGTTCTTGAAGTCGACCGTTCGGCCCTGTCCATCAGTCAGGCGGCCATCATCCAGAACCTGAAGCAGCACGTTGAACACGTCTGGATGGGCCTTCTCGATCTCATCGAACAGGACCACCTGATAGGGCTTGCGGCGAATTGCTTCCGTCAGTGCGCCGCCCTCATCATAGCCGACATAGCCGGGAGGAGCGCCAATCAGCCGGGATACGGAGTGCTTCTCCATATATTCCGACATGTCGAGGCGAACCATGGCGGTTTCGTCATCGAACAGAAAACGCGCAAGTGATTTGGTCAGTTCTGTTTTGCCCACGCCTGTCGGGCCTAAGAAGATGAACGAACCAATCGGCCTGTTTGGATCCTGAAGCCCCGCGCGCGAACGGCGAACAGCGCGGGAAACAGCCTGTACGGCATCACCCTGCCCGACGACGGATTTCGCCAGCTCATCCTCCATGCGAAGCAGCTTGTCACGCTCTCCTTCCAGCATCTTGTCGACCGGAATACCCGTCCAGCGCGACACCACATGGGCAATCGCATCCGGCGTCACGACCTCCTGAACCATGGACGTACCAGCAGAATCGCGGTCTTCCGCCTCCTTCAAAGCCTTTTCAAGGTTGGGGATGACGCCATAAGTCAGCTCTCCTGCACGCTGATATTCACCCTTGCGCTGGGCAATGGCGAGTTCATTGCGAACCTCATCCAGCTGGCGCTTCAGATCGGCCGCCAGACCAAGCTTCTGCTTTTCAGACTGCCAGCGGGCGGTCAGCGCATCGGCCTGCTCTTCCAGTGCGGTCAGTTCGGTTTCAAGCCGCTTTAGACGGTCTGCAGACGACTGGTCGGTTTCCTTCTTCAGGGCTTCCCGCTCGATCTTGAGCTGAATGATACGGCGATCAAGCTCATCAAGCTCTTCCGGCTTGGAATCAACCTGCATCCGCAGGCGTGATGCCGCCTCATCCATCAAGTCGATGGCCTTGTCCGGCAGAAAACGGTCGGTGATGTAACGGTTTGAAAGTGTCGCAGCAGACACCAGTGCCGAATCGGAGATCCGGACCTTGTGGTGCTGCTCGTATTTTTCCTTCAATCCGCGCAGAATCGAGATTGTATCTTCAACCGTCGGCTCATCGACCACGACGGGCTGGAAACGACGGGCAAGCGCCGGATCCTTTTCCACGTGCTTGCGATATTCATCAAGCGTCGTCGCACCAACACAATGCAACTCACCACGGGCCAGCGCAGGCTTCAGCAGGTTCGAGGCGTCCATGGCACCATCGGCCTTGCCGGCGCCGACAAGCGTATGCATCTCATCGATGAAAAGGATGATCTCGCCATTTTCAGCCTGAACTTCGTTCAGAACACTCTTAAGGCGCTCTTCGAACTCCCCGCGATACTTGGCGCCCGCGATCAGGGCACCCATATCGAGCGCCATCAACCGCTTGTCCTTCAGGCTTTCGGGAACATCACCGTTGATGATGCGCAACGCAAGACCTTCCGCGATCGCCGTTTTACCGACGCCCGGTTCACCGATCAGAACGGGATTGTTTTTCGTACGGCGCGACAGAACCTGGATCGTGCGACGGATTTCATCGTCGCGTCCGATCACCGGATCAAGCCGGCCATCGCGCGCCTCGGCCGTCAGGTCACGGGCGAATTTTTTCAGGGCGTCAAACCCCTGCTCCGCATTAGCCGAGTCAGCAGTGCGCCCTTTGCGTATATCATTGATGACCTGGTTGAGCGCTTGAGCAGAAACCCCAGCCTTCTTGAGGGTGGCGGAGGTCGATGCAGTACCTTCGATGGTAAGCGCAAGCAGCAGGCGCTCCACGGTCACGAAGCTGTCGCCAGCCTTCTTGGCAACATCTTCTGCTGTCGAGAAAACACGAGCAAGCGGCTGCGAGAGATAGACCTGGCCGTTACCGCCGGAAACCTTCGGCAGCTTGGCGAGCGCCGCATCATTGGCCAGCCGTGCTTCCTTCGCGTTTCCGCCAGCGCGCTCGATAAGAGAGGATGCCATGCCTTGGTCATCGTCGAGCAACACCTTGAGCACATGCTCCGGGGTGAATTGCTGATGGCCTTCCGAAAGAGCATGCGTCTGGGCTGACTGAAGAAAACCGCGAACGCGCTCGGAATATTTTTCGATATTCATATGTGAACCTCCGTAGATCGCCCTGCCCTTATAAGGCACAGGCCGATGGTTGGGTTTGAGCTCCCTCAAAGGCGAGCCTGTCCTGTGCGGTCTTGTCCGCACAGGGCTTCGATGAAGATATGGGAGGATTTTTTTCGAGTTTAAAGACGTCTCAAATGAAAAACCCCGGCTTTCGCCAGGGTTCCTCAAAAATCAAATTCCGCACGCCAATCACTTGGACAGCGACGCGTTACCGCCTGTAGCCTTATTCAGAGGCTACGTCTTCAAGCGCCGGTGCATCGGAAGCTGCAGCTTCTGCACCTTCCTCGCCTTCCGCCGTGCGGCGTGGACGACGTGGACGGGTGCCCGGGGTGCGACGACGGGTCTGGCGCTGCGGCTGAGCAGTGGCACCTTCTTCTTCCAAGGCGACCTCGGCCGGCACACCTTCGATGACTGGCTGCGGGCCAGTACCATCGACAACGGCGTTCTCATCGAGTATCGGCGCAGAAGCGGCCTGAACGGGAACACGTCTTGGTTCGCGCGGCTCTCTCTGTTCACGAGGCTCGCGAGGCTCTCTACCCTCACGCGGTTCTCTTGCCTCACGAGGCTCTCTGCCTTCGCGTGGCTCTCTTTGCTCACGCGGCTGCTGGTCACGTTGTTCGCGCTGCTCGCGAGGTTGCGGCTGAGGGGCGCTCATCTGCGGCTGGCTACCGCCGTTATCGTCAAGATCGCCGCCGTCTGTATCGTCCTGCTCACGCTCATTGTAATCGTGGCGATCATCACGCTGATAGCGTTCCTGCATCTGGGCCTGAGCCGCAGCAATGATACGATTGTAGTGTTCGGCGTGCTGCAAATAGTTTTCAGCCATGACGCGGTCGCCAGCGCTCTGGGCATCGCGAGCCAATGTCGCGTATTTTTCGGCAACATGCTGAGCCGTACCACGAATTTTTATATCTGGGCCTGAACTGTCATAGGTCCGGGTCAGTGGGTTGGAACCCTTGCGGTTGAAATTATTACCGCCGCCGCCGCCACCGCCGCCATTCTGGTTGTTATTATTACCACGCCCCCGACCACGCTTATTCTGCTGTCCTGGCCTCATCGATTTTTCACCTGAATTCTTTGTGCTTTGCTGATTAAGGGCCACGCGGCTGCCCGTTCTTTCGGTGCAGTCTTCACGTGCCGCAAGCAAGCGGATCAATCCGTCCTGCTGCTGGTGGAAGTCAGTTTATCTGATGCACGCACCAGGTCTTGTTCAACCTCGGAAGCTCTCCGAGGAGAGCAGTTTGCGGTTGAGCTCAAATTGAACGAATATCCGCTCACTCCCAGCCGCCTAATGCGTGCGTGCAAACTAGCCCGCTTCTTGTCCAATTCCAAGCCTTTTCTTTCGCGACTGCAACAACCTGCTAAACCGTGGCAGAATCATCGCTTTTCCGCACAAAAACAAGAACGCGGTCATTTCCGCCGTAGTCTCGCACGGCGCATTCCAAAGTATATCCACAGCTGATGAAGATGGCTGTCACCGTTTGCTTTTGATCATAGCCAATTTCGACCGCTATAATTCCACCATGCTCAAGGTGGTCTCCGGCCGCGTTTGCAATGTTCCGATAGGCATCAAGCCCATCTTTGCCACCATCGAGCGCGAGGTGGGGATCGAACATCCGCACCTCTGGTTCCAACTGCGGAATAACGCCTGTTTCGATATATGGCGGATTCGACACGATTATGTCGAACCGGCCAGTAACATGCTCGCACCACCAACTTTCCAGCGTCGAGAAACGTTGGCCCACCCCATTGAGGTCGGCATTGACCTTCGCTGTTTCAAGGGCGTCCGTCGATATATCGACACCCAAGCCTGTGAATTGCGGCAGTTCGTGCAGCAATGCAAGCGCAATGGCGCCCGTTCCCGTACCGAGATCCAGAAGCCGGGGAGCAGATACTCGTTGTGCGATTTCCTGACCGAATGGGAGAAGAGCCTCTACCAGAATTTCTGTATCAGGGCGCGGCTCCAGTGTGCCAGGAGACAATTTCAGCTTTATATCTCTAAACTCTCGTTCGCCCAGAATGCGATGCACAGGCTCGCGCCCTAGGCGCCGCTGGATCGCGCCTTCAATACGCGCAACGTCTTCAGCTGCAATGTCCTGATCCCCGTTGATCAGCAGATCCTTCGTTTCCAACCCCAGCAGACTGAGCACCAGCAAGCGTGCATCGAAAGCAGCGTCAGCAATTCCGGCCTCGGCTAGGCTGGCCTTGCAATGCGCTACAAGCTGCGCGAGCCGCATCGTCAACCCTGCTCGCCCAGTTGAGCCAGCTGACCTGCCTGGTAATCGGAGATCAGGGCGTCAACCATCTCGTCTATATCACCCTCGATCATCCGATCCAGCTTATAGAGCGTCAGGTTGATACGGTGATCGGTCACCCGGCCCTGCGGGAAATTATAGGTGCGGATACGCTCCGAACGGTCTCCCGATCCCACCTGGCTCTTGCGGTCTGCGGAGCGTTCGCTGTCCGCCTTCTGCCTCTCTATATCATAGAGCCGGGACCGCAGCACCTGCATGGCCTTGGCCCGGTTCTGGTGCTGTGACTTTTCGGAACTGGTCACGATCAGGCCGGTCGGCAGATGGGTGATTCGCACCGCGGAGTCGGTCGTGTTGACATGCTGTCCGCCTGCGCCGGAGGAGCGCATCGTATCAATCCGGATGTCTTCAGGCCTAATTTCGATGTCGATCTCTTCCGCTTCAGGCAAAACGGCAACCGTTGCTGCGGAGGTGTGAATTCGGCCACTGGCCTCGGTTTCAGGAACGCGCTGAACCCGATGCACACCTGATTCGAACTTCAGCTTTGCAAAGGCGCCGCGACCGGACACCGTCGCGATGATTTCCTTGTAACCACCGGCCTCGCCTTCGCTTGCAGAGAGAACTTCGACTTTCCAGCCCTTTGTGGAGGAAAAGCGCTCGTACATTCGAAAGAGATCGCCTGCAAAAAGTGCTGCTTCCGAGCCTCCGGTTCCTGCCCGAATTTCGAGGATCGCGCTCTTTTCATCCGCCGCATCTTTGGGCAGCAGCAGGATCTGCATCTGCTGCTCCAACGCCTCCACCTTTTCCTGGGCTTCCGGCAGTTCCAACTCGGCCAGTTCACGCATTTCGCGATCCGTCGCCTTGTCGGCCAGGAGAGCACGAAGATCCCCTTCTTCGGCAACGGCTTTCTGGTATTCGCGGATTTTCGTCACCACGGGCTGCAACTCGGAATATTCCGAGGCCAGCTTGACATAGACATCGGCAGCAGGGCCTTCCGCCATGCGTGCCTCAATCTCACCAAAGCGGCGCTCCAGCTCGCGCATCTTGTGGACAGGAAGCTTCGCCACCCTACTCAACTCCAGTCATGTCTGTGATCACGACAACGGAATATTGTGGGAAGCCGCAAAGCTCACCAGCAGTTCCCGTATCGACGTGTTGGAACGGTGATCGTCCAGCACATGGTTCAATTGTTCCGCCAGGAGATCGACGTCAAGCCCCAGCAGCATGGCCTTGACCGGACCGATGGAGGTCGGCGTCATGGAAACGGAGCGGAAACCGATTCCCAGAAGCGCCATGGCGGACAAAGGTTTGCCAGCCATTTCACCGCATAGGGTCAACGGCGTCTTGTTGCGATCCGCCGCCCGTACGATGTCACGCAGGATGCGCAGGAACGGCTTTCCAAGAATATCGAAGCGATCGGACACACGGGCATTGCCGCGATCCGCCGCCATCGAGAACTGGAACAGATCGTTGGAACCGACAGAAACGAAATCCACCTCTGTCATCAACTCGTCCAGCTGCCACATCAGAGCCGGCACTTCGAGCATGGCGCCGAACTGCAACTTGCGGGGCAGGCTGTGGCCAAATTTCGAGAGATGCTGGACTTCCTTCTGCATCAGGTCGCGCACAGCCCGGATTTCGGAGACTTCCGTTACCATGGGCAGCATCATCTTGAGCTCTGCGCCAGCAGACGCCCGCAGCAGCGCGCGCAACTGGGTGCGCAGAAGACCGGGTCGATCCAGCGACAACCGGATGGCGCGCCATCCCAGAGCCGGGTTCTCTTCGTCCTGCGCACGGAAATAGGAAACAACCTTGTCTCCGCCAATGTCCAGCGTCCGGAATGTGACGGGATGCCCCGCCGACTGGCGCAGCACATTGCGGTAGAAGGCTTCCTGCTCTTCCAGCTTCGGCATCTGCGAAGCGATCATGAACTGAAGTTCAGTCCGGAACAGACCGATACCATCAGCCCCTGATTCAGCCAGTTGCGGCAGGTCGACAAGCAGGCCTGCATTCATCAGGAGGCTGATGCGCTTTCCGTCACGCGTGACGGGATCCACATCGCGCAACGCCCGGAATTGCTCCTGGCGACGCGCCCGCAGACGAACCTTTTCCTCGTAGGCCTTTACGAGGTCCGTCACCGGACGCAGATGGACCTGACCTTCGTCTCCGTCGATAATGATCGAATCGCCGTTTTCCGCCAGCGCCACAACACCGGCGGCCTGACCGATAACGGGAATGCCCATCGCTCGGGCAACAATCACCACATGGCTTGTGACCGCGCCATCTTCCAGCACGAGGCCACGCAAATTGGCGCGTGGATAATCCAGAAGCTCGGCGGCTCCCATCGCGCGGGCGAAGACGATCGCATCGCTGGGGAAGCTTTGATCCATGGCGCGTCCCGAAAAGCCGGTGAGCTGACGCAGCAGACGGTTCGCGAGATCGTCGAAATCGTGCATCCGTTCGCGCAGATACGGGTCCGTCAGGCGCATCATCCGCGCCTTGGTGTCGCTCTGTACCTTTTCGACGGCTGCTTCAGCCGTCAAACCGTTGCGGATGGCTTCTTCCATCCGTCGAACCCAGCCCTGATCGTGCGCGAACATACGATAGGTCTCAAGGACCTCGCGGTGTTCACCCTCTTGCGCCACTTCGCGGCGCGACAGCATGTCATCAATGGATAGCCGGAGCGAACCGATGGCTTCCGCCAGACGGCTGATTTCCTTGTCGGCGTCCTCGTTCAGGAGATTGGTAACGACAACGCGCGGCTCATGCAGAACGACATGACCGAGACCGATACCTTCGTTGTAACCATCGGCATCGATCGTGATGGCACGGGTGAGATCCAGCTCAAGACCCGGCTGGGTGATCTTTTTCAGTTCTCCGGTCGCAATCATCTCGGCGATCACCATTGCGGTGGTTTCCATCGCCTCTACCTCGTCTTCGCGGTAGTTGCGCTGCGCCTTGTTCTGAACGACGAGAACGCCCAAAGTGCGACCGGCCCGAAGGATCGGCACACCGAGGAAAGAATGGTAGATTTCCTCTCCCGTTTCAGGGAGATAACGGAAGGCAGGATGGGCCTGCGCATCCGAAAGGTTGAGAGGCTGGGCTGATGCAGCGATGGTGCCGACAAGACCCTGCCCCATTTTCAGTTGGGCAAGGTGGACGGCATCCTTGTTGAGACCTTCCGTTGCGTACAGCTCCAGCACGCCATCGGAACGCAGCACATAGACCGAACACACTTCGGCCACCATGTTACTGGCAATCTGGCGAACAATCCGGTCGAGCCGCTCCTGCGGCTCGAGCGGTTCTGCCATCAATTCCCGCAGTCTTTTAAGCAGGACGCGCGGGCCCGCCGACAGGTCTCTCATCGGCATCTTTACTCCCGAATCTCTCATTTACTCTATCCGGAAGATCATGCGCCGCCCGCACGGACGACGCAACCGCGCCGGTTCGATATCAACTCTTATCGAGACCGTAAGCAGAATGCAAAGTGCGAACCGCAAGTTCCGAGTAGGCGCCGTCGATCAGGATCGAGATCTTGATCTCGGATGTGGTGATCGCACGGATGTTGATGCTCTTCTCGGCGAGCGCCTTGAAGGCTGTTGCGGCAACACCGGCATGGCTGCGCATGCCGATACCAACGACAGAAACCTTGCACAGGCCGGTTTCATTCTGCACGACGTCGAAGCCGATCTTGTCCTTGTTGGAATGCAGAACCTGCATTGCCTTTTCAACGTCACCAAACGGTACGGTGAAAGTCATGTCGGTCTTCGAACCGTCTTCAGAGATGTTCTGGACGATCATGTCGACATTGATGTGCGCTTCAGCCAGCGGACCAAAGATAGCGGCTGATACGCCTGGGCGGTCCGCTACGCGGCGCAACGAAATCTGCGCTTCATCCTTGGCATAGGCGATGCCGGTAACGACTTCCTGTTCCACGATCTCTTCCTCGTCGCAAATCAAAGTGCCGGGCGGATTGATGAGGTCACCCATGCCCGGCGCATCGGGATCCTCGAAACTGGAGCGAACAAAAGTGCGCACTTTATGCACCATGGCGAGCTCGACAGAGCGAACCTGCAAGACCTTTGCGCCGAGGGAGGCCATTTCCAGCATTTCCTCGAACGAAATCTTCTTCATACGCCGCGCCTTGGGCACGATGCGCGGATCCGTGGTGTAAACGCCATCGACGTCCGTGTAGATGTCGCAGCGATCAGCCTTCACGGCCGCAGCGATGGCGACGGCCGACGTATCGGACCCTCCACGGCCGAGCGTCGCGATGCGATTGTCCGGGCCGAGGCCCTGGAAGCCGGCGACCACCGCCACCTGGCCCTCGCCCATGCGGCGGATGATATCGGAACCATCGATATCGAGAATGCGGGCGGCGCCATGCGCATTATCGGTCCTGATCGGGATCTGCCAACCCTGCCAGGAGCGGGCATTGATGCCCATGGACTGGAGCGCAATCGCCAGAAGACCGGACGTCACCTGCTCGCCAGAGGCCACGACGGCGTCGTATTCGCGCGCATCGTAGAATGGCGAAGAGGCACCGGCCACCTTCGGCGTATCCTGTACCCAGCCCACAAGTTCGTTTGTCTTGCCCGACATTGCGGAGACGACGACAGCCACTTCATGGCCTGCGTCGACTTCGCGCTTTACATGGCGCGCAACGTTGTGGATGCGCTCGAGATTGGCGACCGAGGTGCCGCCGAACTTCATGACAATGCGTGCCATCGCTGATCAAAACCACCTTTGCGCGCCGTTGGGAGCGGGCGCGACTTGAACCCCGTTGGCGCTGGCCTTGGCGGCCAGAGCTTGCGGCGTCGTCTTAGCGAAAAGGTTAGTTAGGCGCAACGGAAAAGCGATTCGTTGCGGCAGGTCGCTCGCGTGCGAAAGAAATGACAAAGGTGGGGTTGTGTGGGCCGAATTTTCGTCAGCCCACACAGTCTACAATCAGTTGCCCGGAATTTCGCACGGGTTGCTCGGCGTGCAGCCTCGGAAGCCGCCGCGGAACTGACGACCGGGATCAGCCTCCTCGACCTGCGGCTGCGGCATGGGGCGAGGACGCTCGAACTCGCCTGGGCGGTTCTCACCCTGACGGTTGTCCCAACGCGGATCCCGACGTTCCGGCTCGCGATTATCCCAGCGCGGGTCACGACGATCGCCATTGTCATAGCGGTTCCGGTCTTCGTAGCGATACCGATCACGGTCACGGTTCCAGTCCGGTTCCGGCCTGCGGTCGCTCCAGCCGGGTGGCGGCGGAGGTGGCAGATCGCGGCGATAATCCCAGCTGCGCCAGCGATCCCGCTCGCGGTAGAAATCACGATCGCGATAGTAGCGTCCCCAATAGGTATCCACATCAAAGGTGATGGTAGGAATGCCCAGCGAACGATAATAGTTCGGTGCGACATAGACGCGGTTTTGACGGAACGTTGCCTGGATGTAGTTTCCGGAAACCCAGCCGCGGCCACGCGCAAACGTCACGTCGCACCAGTTGACGGTATTCAGGCAGCCATTGATGACGATAGGAGCACCGACCGGGATGACCACCACAGCCGGATAGCGCGTGCTGGGTCCGGACCGCATGTTAACATTGGCCGTGGCAAAACCATTGGTCGCGGCGGATGCGACTGCCGGAACCGCGCATAGACCCACGACTGCCAAAGCCTTAAAAATATGACGTCTCACAGGTTTCCTCCTCGGGAAATCTTGTTTTCGCTTGTTCAACGTCCCTTCTGCGCTCACAAAACCATGCCGATTCTGGTTTTTTTAAGTCGTGCAGCAAGAGAAGAGAACTCAACCGGGCTCATTCCATCATCAAGAGATGTGCCTGATCAGCCTCTGCGACAAGACGGCAGGCTTGACAAGTGAACCGCTCCAACCGACTTGACGTAAAATCAAAGATCAAGGAGCTGAACAATGTCCGATACCGCGACCACAATTGATCAAGGTGAAGTGGATCGTTTCTCCGCCATGGCGGCAGAATGGTGGAATCCTACCGGCAAGTTCAAGCCGCTCCACAAGTTCAATCCGGTTCGACTAAGCTATATTCGCGACCGCGTTTGCGAGAACTTCGGTCGCGATCCCAAAAGCAGCCGTCCCTTCGAAGGTCTCCGCTTTCTGGATATCGGGTGTGGCGGCGGCCTCCTGTCAGAACCCATGGCACGTATGGGCGCTACCGTCGTCGGAGCAGATCCCTCGGAGAAGAATGTCCGGATCGCCCAGACGCATGCAGCCGAAAGCGGGGTTTCCGTCGATTACCGTGCGGTAACCGCCGAGCAGCTGGCGGAAGCTGGCGAAAGCTTCGATGTCGTGCTCAATATGGAAGTCGTCGAGCACGTTGCGGACGTGAACCTGTTCATCAGCACTTGCGCTTCCATGGTACGTCCGGGCGGGCTAATGTTCATCGCCACCATCAACCGTACCTTCAAGGCCAATGCGCTGGCGATTTTCGCGGCGGAAAATATCCTCCGTTGGCTGCCGAAAGGTACACATTCCTACGACAAGCTGGTGAAGCCGGAAGAAATCGAACGTCCTCTCACTGCCAGCGGCATGGATGTCATCCATCGCACCGGCATCTTCTATAATGTTCTTCAAGACCGCTGGAATTTGTCGCGAGACATGGATGTGAACTATATGCTGCTCACCAAACGGTCGCCGACGGCATAAGGCCTAATTGGCATCCTCCGGCAGCACCGGTAGCGGCGCGACCTCGATGCCCTCGTCAATAAGCTCGCGCACCTCGTTCAGGCTCGCCTGACCGATGATACCGCGCTGCTCCGTCTCGCCATAATGAATCTTCCGCGCCTCCTCGGAAAAGCGCTCGCCCACATCTTCGGCGGAGGAGCGAATGGTTTGAACCGCCTCACGCAGCTTCGCAATAGCCTCCTGCCGGGCATAATCCATCGCAACCTGCTGCCGCTCTTCCTGTTTGCGCGCGGTGGAAACAGACGGAGCCATCAACGCCTTCGAGACGGAAGCGGAGTTGCAGACCGGGCACGTTAGAAAGCCGCTTTCCACCTGCTGATCGAAATCGGAACTCGAAGAGAACCAACCCTCGAAGGAGTGGGCATTGTCACAGACGAGTGTGTAGCGGATCACATTGCAATCCTCTCCGCTGTGAGACCTACCTCCTCGAGCGAAAAGTCTCTCGCATTGCGCAAATTGGGAATTTTGCGCCGCGCAGCCGCCGCCTCACCCACATCCACATCTGCCACCAGAACCGCCTCGCCTTCGCCGGGCGCTTCGGCCAGCACGCGCCCCCAGGGATCGATGATCATCGAATGACCGAAGGTCTCACGACCGTCTTCATGCTTGCCGCCCTGGGCAGCAGCGAGCAGGAAGGCGCCGTTTTCAATCGCACGGGCGCGCAGGAGGATTTCCCAATGCGCTTCGCCCGTCTGGCGTGTAAATGCAGCGGGAACAGTCAGAATTTCGGCACCGGCCAGAGCTTCGGTGCGGAACAATTGCGGAAAGCGCACGTCATAGCAGATTGCGAAGCCCAGCTTCCCGAAGGGCAGCGATGCGACGCGCGCCGCCTCACCTGCCTCATAGGCCGAGCTTTCCCGCCAGCTTTCGCCATTGTCCAGATCGACATCGAACATGTGGATCTTGTCATAGGCGCAGACTTTGGAACCATCGGGTGCTGCCAGAAAACCCCGATTGGCAATCTTGCCATCCGCACGGCCAATGGCCGTAGAACCGACATGTACGTAAACGCCCAACTCCTTGGCCAGTGACCGCGCACGGGAGATAATGAGATCGCTTTCCTCATCGCGCAGGCTGGCGCGAAGCGCAGCGCGATCCCGTTGCAGGGCTCCCGTCATTTCGGGTGTCTGGATATAGACGGCACCCTGATCAGCCGCCTCACGAACAAGTCTCTCCATGGCGTCGGCATTTTTCCCGACATCGACACCTGAGCACATTTGAACCACAGCAAGTTTTGCCATGTCACTCAACCTCACGCCGCCAGAAGTGGATCCAGCTTGCCATCGCGATCCAGCGCGTGGATATCGTCGCAACCACCAACATGCTGGCCATTGATGAAAATTTGCGGAAATGTCGTCCGGCCATTGGCCTTGCCGATCATCTCCTGGCGCAATTCCTGGGAGAATGTGGCGTCATGCTCAACAAAATCGACGCCCTTCGACTGAAGAAGCGACTTCGCCCGCGCGCAGTAACCGCACATCTGGCGCGTATAGATGACAACCTCGGCCATATCCTCATTCCCCTTATCGAACACGTCCATATGGACTGTCATATAGGCTCAGGAACCGCCATTGCAAAGCTCAAAACCGTGATATCGACTGCACCTGCGCGCCGCAAAACACGCGATGCTGCCGAAATTGTCGCACCCGTCGTATAGACGTCATCCACAAGAACGACCCGTTTTCCGAAGACATCGTTTCCGTGGCCCTTCGCCATGCCGAACGCGGCGCGGAGATTTTCCTCACGACCGGACGCTGTCAGGCCGACCTGGCGGCGGGTCCGCTTTCGACGGATCAGTGATGCCGCCATCATGGGACGGCCGGAAAGACGCGCCAGATGACGACATAGCTCCTCTGCCTGATTGAATCGGCGTGAGAAGAGCCGTGTCCAGTGCAGGGGAATCGGAATGATGACATCGCAGGCCTGCAATTCCTGCTGGGCGGCGCGCTTCATCCACGCCGCAAGCATGGGTGCAAGGTCGGTCCTGTCCTTGTACTTGAGAGAGTGAACGAGCCGTCGCGCCGGACCTTCGTGCAAAGCCACGCATCTAAGGCGATCGAAGGGGGGCGGTTCGGCAATGGCCTGCGCTGACACAATGCCCTCTCCCTGATCCCGTCGAAACGGAATGCCAAGCACTTCGCAATAGGGCCGCTCGATGAAACGCATGTCTCGCCAGCAATTGGGGCATAGCGCATAATGTCGCCTGGTCCGGATACCGCAGGCGGCACAGGCTGGCGGATAGATCGTATCGAGAACAGGTCGAACCAGCACATCCGCCCATCGCTTTACAAACTTCCTGTCGTGTCCGGGCAGAACCAGCCCCATATGAACAGATCCCCTGAAATGCTCTATCTAGTTGTTTTTACGCAGTCTGGACGACGTGCCTTAGAGAGACACTCAAACGGTCTTCATAAAAAAACAAACGAATTCAAATGAAGGCGCTATCTATCATGCTGAACCTCAACGCGATAGAAGACGCATGCCGCGCGGATCTTCGACACTATCGGTAAGTATCATCATGGACATTCTCTTCGATCTGGATCTGGTCACCGCACGACGTGAGCGCGCCGCACGCATGGCACAGCCCGGCAGTGACTTCCTGCTGAACATCGTAGCGCAAGAACTCGCGGAAAGACTGTCCGTGGTTGAGCGTCAGTTTGATGACGCCGTGGAATTGCATGGCGCCACAGGTCTTGCTGCAGCGCGTGCCATGGCAACTGGACGCATCGGAAAGCTGAAGAGGATAGAAACCGGCGGCCTGTTCGCGACACCACCGGGCGGCACAATCGAGCACGCGGGTCTTGAAGAGGTGCCGCTTGAGGATCAGTCCGTCAACCTCATTCTCTCGCCTCTCTCTCTCCATGTCACCAATGATACGCCCGGTATGCTCATCCGCATGCGCCGCGCCTTGAAGCCCGACGGCTTGCTTCTGGCAGCAATCCCCGGCGCGGGAACCTTGCAGGAATTGCGCGAAGTGTTGCTGGCAGCAGAGGCAGAAATCTATACGGGCGCCAGCCCACGCGTCATTCCGTTTGCGGATGTGCGCGATATTGGCGGACTGTTGCAGCGGGCAGGCTTTGCGCTTCCGGTAATCGACGCGGAAAACTACACCGTTCGCTATGACACGATCTTCGATCTCATGCGGGATCTGCGTGCCATGGGCATGACAAATCCGCTCAGTGGACGCAGCCGCAAACCTGTCTCACGACATTTCTTCATGCGAGCCGCGCAAATCTATGCGGAGCGGTTTTCCGATGCAGACGGACGCATACGCGCGACGTTCTCCATCGTTTATGTGTCTGGATGGGCGCCGCATGAAAGCCAGCAAAAACCGCTTGAACCCGGCTCCGCCAAAATGCGCCTCGCCGACGCACTGAAACTGAAATGAGCTGGGAAACCGCGGTCGACGACGCCTCAACCTTTGATGAGGTCACTGATCGTTGTAAACATTGCGCTGAGATTGTCTGAAAAGGCACCGATCCCAAGAATGAGCGCGCCTCCGATGATGCCGGCAATAAGCCCATATTCGACGGCTGTTGCGCCTTCTGTGTGACGGACACATCTTAGAATCCAGTACAATCCACTCTCCGTCAACACCGCATTGATTGTCGGCCGCAACGCTGGGTTTATTCCATTTGCAGCCGCTTGCGCCAGGATATTAGCCTAGGCCAGTTAACAGGGGGTGGACGCACCGTAACCTTGAACGATGCAGACAGAGCCAGGCGTATCCTGCAGAACGCTCTTGCGGATGGTGTAATGTTTGACGCCGCGGTCTGCGGGCTTGTCCGCTGGCTTCACCGATCCAGTCGTAATGAGATCAAAATCCTGCTGAACGTTGGCCAGTCGTTTACTGTCCTGCCGATTGGCAAGCATGGGCGTCACGATGAGCGACAGGGCGATGGCAGCCGTACCAAATAGGAGTGCTATATTCAGAACGCCGGTTCTACCGGTTCTGCCCGATCTGATCGAAGCCCGTTGCTGAGCACGGACCGTCTTCCAGAATTCGTCATCCATCGGAGCCTCGTCAATTTAGTTCAATAGCGCCCTATTTTGTATCGATCCCTTAAAGGATCTGTTAACGCGCGACTGATCATATGCGTGAGCGCACCATGGCTGTGGATAACTGAATCCTTATCATCTCTCTTTTCAGATCAAAGAAGATCCTGCAGAAAGGGAATGAGCGGCTCATCTGCGGGCGGCATGGGATAATCGCGAAGATTGGCCGGACGCACCCATTTGATGGCCTGTCCTTCTTTCCCAACGGGAATTCCTTCAAACCGCCGGCACACATACAGTGGCATCAGCAAGTGGAAATCCTCGTATGTGTGGCTGGCAAAGGTCAGCGGCGCCAGGCACGGCACCTTTGTGGTAATACCAAGTTCCTCGTGGAGTTCGCGCACGAGCGTTTCCTCCGGCGTCTCGCCGGCTTCGACCTTGCCACCGGGAAACTCCCAGAGACCCGCAAGGCTCTTTCCTTCCGGTCTTTGCGCCAGAAGGATGCGGCCATCCGCATCCACAAGCGCGCAGGCAGCAACCAGAAGCAGACGGCGACCGGGAGAGCTCATACAGTCGAATCCTTCTGCCGCCAGTATCGATAGTGATAGGCCTTTCGGAAACCAAACTTACGGTACAGCGCGATGGCCGCAGCATTATCGCCATTCACCTGAAGCCAACTGCTTCTCGCACCACTGATTCGCGCCCATCGAAGCGCAGCCGACAGCATCTCGGTACCAATTCCCTGACGACGGCGCCCTTCGAGCACGGCAAAGGAGAGGATGCCTGCAAGATCATTGTCCTGCACGCAAAGTGCCGCCGCCAGAGGGCCATCCGTTGCATGCTCCGAGGTGAAAAACCCCGTCGTCGGACGAATCGCCGTCAGGATCTCTGCAAGCGCGGGCTTCAGAGAGAGATCATCCCCCTGAACGGCAAGAAGTACGTCGATGAAGCGGCCCACATCATGGCTTGGAATATGATCGAGCGTGTCAGGCAACTCCAAAGCGGTCAGGTCCGCTGTCATCACCTGCACGGTCTCGAACGGCTCCCAGCCGGATTGCGCAAGCCGCCCCAGAAGCGGCTGTGGCGTCAGCGGCGTTTCACGAACAAGCAGCGGACGACCGTAATGCTCGAAGCGCTTGCGCGCCTTCTCGATCCGCATTTCGGCATCGTGATAATCCGACGGATCGAGCGGCACGACACAGTTGAGACGCTTCGACGGATGTCCGCCCGTCAGACGCACCTGCCAGCTGCCATCATAGACCACGGAAGCCGCAGGCCAGGCCCGAAAACCAACCGCCTCCAGACGGCGCACGAGCGGCAGATTGCCGTGGAAGGAAGTCGCCTGCATCAATCGATCAACTCCGGTAATCGCCATTGATCGCGACATATTCCTTGGTCAGGTCGCAGGTCCATACAGTGGCCGTACCATTGCCAAGACCGATATCGGCCCGAATTGCAATGTCTTCCTGCTGCATGACGGCAGTCGTCGCGGCTTCGGAATAGTCCGGATCGCGCTCACCATTGACCGCCACCCGGATATCCCCGAACCAGATCGCCAGCCGGTCACGGTCAGCCATTTCTCCGGACTTGCCGACCGCCATGACAACGCGTCCCCAATTGGCGTCCTCACCGGCAACCGCCGTCTTGACCAGCGGCGAGTTCGCAATGGACAGGGCAATGCGCTTTGCAGCCGCATCGCTTTCGGCACCGGTCACCGTGACCGCCACCATTTTGCGTGCGCCCTCACCATCGCGCACGACCTGCAGCGCCAGATCTTTGAGGAGGTCGTTCAGCGCATCGCGGAAGGAAACAAGGCGGGGGTCATCCGCCGTCTCCACCTTTTTCTGGCCGTCTGCTGCAGCCTTGCCGGTGGCAAACAAAAGGAGCGTGTCGGATGTGGAGGTATCGCTATCCACCGTAACAGAGTTGAAGCTCGGACCAACGCCTTGCGAAAGCAACGCCTGAAGGGCAGCGGGCGCGATATCAGCATCGGTCACCACGAAAGACAGCATCGTGGCCATGTCGGGCGCGATCATCCCGGCACCCTTGGCAATACCGTTGATGACGACAGGAACGCCGTCGATTTCGGCGGTGCGCGTGGCGACCTTCGGATAGGTATCGGTCGTCATGATGGCCTTGGCGGCTTCAAGCCAGAAGTCGCCGACCGCAGATCGGTGCATGTCTCCCAGTACACCGGCAAATTTCGTTGCATCCAGAGGCTCACCAATAACGCCGGTTGAAGCCAGATAGACTTCGTTTGTCTGGCAACCCACAGCCTTGGAGGCTGAATCTGCAGTCAACTCGGTCGCAGCCTTGCCCTTGACGCCCGTGAAGGCATTGGCATTGCCGGAATTGACAACAACGGCGCGTGCCGTGCCGTGGGGCAGGTTCGCGCGGCAGAAATCAACCGGAGCGGACGGGCATTTCGACCGGGTAAACACGCCCGCAACGGACGCGGGCTCATCGAATACCATCAGGAGAACATCGGTCCTGTTCTTGTATTTGATACCAGCGGCGGCTGTAGCAATCCGCACGCCGCGCACAACAGGCATTTCTGGATAGAATTTGGGGGCGAGAGGAGAAACAGCTGACGACATGACTCAGTTTCCAGACAATATTGGCTTCCGGACAAGAAAAGGCCCGCCAAAGCGGGCCGGTACAGGCTTGATGAGAGCTATTACTCGCTCTTGGTCAGTTCGTCATAGCCCTTACGCAGATTTTCGTCCACGATTTCCACCTTCTGGGCCTTCTTGGCCTCATCAATGATGGAGGAATACTTTTCCTGCATCACGATCTGGCGAACCTGCGGCTCAACCTGGTCGAAGGCTGGCGGCTGGGCGTTGCGCTTATCCTCGACCTTGATGACGTGATAGCCGAACTGCGACTTCACCGGGGTCTTGGTGTAGCTTCCCTTTGGAAGCGAGAAGGCTGCCTCTTCGAATTCCGGAACCATGCGGCCCTTGGTGAAGTAGCCGAGGTCACCGCCGTCGGACTTGCTGGAATCTTCCGACTTTGCCTTGGCCAGTTCGATGAAGTCCTTGCCGCCATCAAGCTGCTTGATGATGTCCTTGGCTTCGTCTTCGGTCTTCACCAGGATATGGCGCGCGTGAACTTCTTCTTCCTTCGGCATCGCTGCGATTTCCTTGTCGTAGCGGGCCTTGACCTCTTCCGGCTTCAGCTTGTCGAACTGATCGCGCAGATAGGCATTGTGCAGCTCGCGTTCCTTGAGGAACACCATGCGCTGTTTGAAATCATTGCCGTTCTGGATGCCGGCATCTTCAGCCTTCTTGGCCACAAGCTTGATATCGATGATCTGCGAAAGCGCCGCAACGGTCTTCTGTTCGTCCGGCAGCTGCTGATACTGCGCGCTTAGATTTGCGATTGCCGTATCGAGATCGGACTTGCGAATTTCCACCGTACCCACTTTCGCAACGACAGGGTTGTCCTGCGCAGCGAGAGGCGAGTGGAACGTGAACGCTGCGGCCAGGGTCGCCGCCGCGACGAATTTGGAGCGAAACATAAGGTAGGACCTTTCAAGTAAAGCACCGGTTTCAGTCTGCCCGATTCCGGCCATGGCACCTTCAGAAACACCGGATTGTGGCCATTCTGTATCGGCCAGAACCGTTGACATCATTCAACCCCCCTCTTATCTGTCACGCTACTTCGCGTCTAGAACAGTTTCCGGGCGGGTACTGTAATTTGTCTGTGAAAATTTCACGGGCTCAAGCAGTACCAGGAGCGCTCGGCAACCTGATGCCAAATCGATTCAGAAAGGACCATGTGCATGGTCAGCCTTGGTGCGATTGCACGCAAATTCTTCGGCTCCGCCAATGATCGCCGCGTGCGTGGCTATCGTTCGAGCGTGGAAGCCATCAGCGCCCTTGAAGAGAAGATGAAGGCGTTGACCGACGAGCAGCTTGCAGCAAAGTCGGTTGAGTTCCGTCAGGAGCTGGCAAATGGCAAGACCGTCGAAGACATTCTTGTGCCCGCTTTCGCTGTTGTTCGCGAAGCAGCGCGCCGTGTGCTCGGCATGCGTCCGTTCGATGTACAGTTGACCGGCGGCATGATCCTGAACCAGGGCGCTATCGCAGAAATGAAGACGGGCGAAGGCAAGACGCTTGTCGCGACCCTTCCGGTCTATCTGAATGCACTGACGGGTCGCGGTGTCCACGTCGTGACGGTCAACGACTATCTCGCCAGCCGCGACGCCGGCATCATGAGCCGTCTCTACGGCTTCCTGGGATTGACCACAGGCGTCATCGTCCACGGTCTCGATGACGACCAGCGCCGCGCGGCCTATGCCTGCGATATTACCTACGCAACGAACAACGAGCTCGGCTTCGACTATCTGCGCGACAACATGAAGTATGATCGCGGCCAGATGGTTCAGCGCGGCCACTACTTCGCCATCGTCGACGAAGTGGACTCGATCCTCGTCGATGAAGCGCGAACGCCACTCATCATTTCCGGTCCGCTGGACGATCGTTCCGAACTTTACAACACGATCGACAGCTTCATTCCGGCCCTGACGCCGGAAGATTACGAGATCGACGAGAAGCAGCGCTCCGCCAATTTCTCGGAAGTCGGCACGGAAAAACTTGAGAACCTGCTGCGTCAGGCGGGCCTTCTGAAGGGCGAGTCGCTCTACGACGTCGAGAACGTCGCGATCGTTCACCACATCAACAATGCACTGAAGGCGCACAAGCTCTTCCAGCGCGACAAGGACTACATCGTCCGTAACGGTGAGATCGTCATCATCGACGAATTCACCGGCCGCATGATGCCGGGCCGCCGCTATTCCGAAGGCCAGCACCAGGCGCTCGAAGCCAAGGAAAAGGTGCAGATCCAGCCGGAAAACCAGACGCTGGCATCCATTACCTTCCAGAACTACTTCCGCATGTATGAAAAGCTGGCCGGCATGACTGGTACGGCTGCCACGGAAGCGGAAGAGTTTTCCAACATCTATGGCCTGGATGTTGTAGAAGTTCCGACGAACCTGCCGATCCAGCGTATCGATGAAAGCGATGAGGTCTACCGGACTGCAGAAGAGAAGTTCAAGGCCATCATTGAAGAGATCAAGGCTGCCCATGAGAAGGGCCAGCCGGTTCTGGTGGGCACGACCTCCATCGAAAAGTCGGAACTTCTGGCGGCCATGCTCAAGCAGGCAGGCTTTGAGAAGTTCAACGTCCTGAACGCCCGCTATCACGAGCAGGAAGCCTACATCGTCAGCCAGGCTGGCGTTCCCGGCGCTGTCACGATCGCCACCAACATGGCTGGCCGAGGAACGGACATTCAGCTGGGCGGCAATATCGACATGCGGCTTGAGCGTGAACTGGACGGCATGGAACCGGGGCCGGAGCGTGACGCGAAGGAAGCGGCCATCCGCGCCGAGGTCAAGCAGTTGAAGGAAAAGGCGCTTGCCGCAGGCGGGCTCTACGTCCTTGCAACCGAACGCCACGAAAGCCGCCGTATCGACAACCAGCTGCGTGGCCGCTCCGGTCGTCAGGGCGACCCGGGTCGTTCGAAGTTCTATTTGTCACTTCAGGATGACCTGATGCGCATCTTCGGCTCGGATCGCATGGACAGCATGCTTCAGAAGCTGGGTCTCAAGGAGGGCGAAGCCATTGTCCATCCGTGGATCAACAAGGCGCTGGAGCGTGCGCAGAAAAAGGTCGAAGCCCGCAACTTCGATATTCGCAAGAACTTGCTGAAGTACGATGACGTGACGAATGATCAGCGCAAGGTGATCTTCGAGCAGCGCATCGAGCTGATGGACGCGACGGACCTTACGGAAACCGTCACCGACATGCGTCACGAAGTGATCGAAATCCTGGTCACCAAGCATATTCCCGAGCGGGCCTATGCCGAGCAGTGGGATGCAGTCGGCTTGAAGGAAGCGGTTCTGCAACAGTTGAACCTCGATCTGCCGATTCAGGACTGGGTGCTGGAAGAAGGCATCGCCGAAGACGATATCCGCGAACGGATCACAGCGGCTGCCGATGCTGCGGCCAAGGATCGTGCGGAGCGTTTCGGTGCGGAAATCATGACCTATGTCGAACGGTCTGTCTTGCTCCAGACGCTCGATCACCTGTGGCGCGAGCATATCGTCAATCTTGATCACCTGCGGTCTGTCGTCGGCTTCCGAGGCTACGCCCAGCGTGACCCCTTGCAAGAATACAAGGCGGAAGCCTTCGAACTCTTCCAGGCGCTCTTGGCAAACCTGCGCGAGGGTGTGACGGCGCAGCTGATGCGCGTGGAACTGATGCGCGACGAACCAGAGGCGCCTCAGCCGCCGCCAGTCATGCGGGTTCATCATCTCGACGCGACGACCGGTGAGGACGAGTTTGGCCAGAACGGCGGCGGTTTCGTGGCTGTCGCAGCGCCTGAGAACCGTGATCCCAACGACCCGCAGACCTGGGGACGCGTTGGCCGCAACGAGCCCTGCCCTTGCGGTTCCGGCAAGAAATACAAGCATTGCCACGGCGCGTTCGAGCAGGCCTAGGACTTAAAACCCAACCGAATTAGCATTACCTGAAAGGCTCCGGTTTCCGGAGCTTTTTTTGCATGGCGCGGCCCAAAGTAACTTCCAAAAGGGCGACACAGGCGAAAGATGTGTCACGATAGGTGTGTTTTTACGAAACAGGATCACGCTTCCTTAACCGTGCACGGCGCAGAATTGGCATATGTAATTGCTGCGCCAAGAGTATTGCGTTTTTCATGACAGTGATCGAAACAGCAGAGCGGCTTTTGCCGCTTGGCCTGAAGAACCGGCTGGCGCCTTTGCTGCGTCGGCTGGAACCGATCCTGCATGACGATAGTGAAACGGCGCGCGCCCAGCGTATGGCCCTGATTGCCTTTGCTATTCGCATCATCAGCGCAGCAATCGCCTTCCTCTCCCAGATCATTCTGGCCCGCCTGATGGGCGAGTTCGAATACGGCATCTTCGCCTTCGTCTGGGTTTTGGTTGTCGTCTTCGGCAATCTGTCCTGCCTCGGCTTCCATACGGCCGTCATCCGCTTCCTGCCACAGCATCAAAACCGCGGCGAAAGTGAACTGGTGCGCGGTCTGAACTGGACGGCACGCATTGTCGCCATGCTCTCAGCCACCGCGCTTGCCATATCCGGCCTCGTCTTCATGCAGGTGTTTGACCACATCATCCCGGATTACTGGATAATACCGGTCTTCCTGGGCCTGTTCACACTGCCGATGATCGCGCTGGGTGACGTGCTGGACGGAACGGCCCGGGCAAACGGTTGGGCCGTCACCGCACTCAGTCCTACCTACATCATCCGTCCGTTGCTGATCCTGTTTCTCATGCTTCTGGCCGTGTGGAGTGGTCAGCCGCAGTCCGCTCACACGGCGATGGAAGCCGCCCTTGCTGCGACCTACATCACTACATTGTTCCAGTTCGTCCGGATGACCTACCGTCTGCGCCGCCAGCTCGGCAAAGGCTCACTTTCGTTTGCACTCATGCCGTGGTTCCGCTTCTCGCTGCCATTGTTCCTCGTCGATGGCATCGGCTTCCTGTTGACCAATGCGGATGTCGTCGTTGTCGGCTTCTTCCTGCCGCCGGATCAGGTCGCAGTTTATTACGCCGCCGCAAAGACGATCGCACTGGTGCAGTTCGTCTACTTCTCGGTCAAGGCAGCGGCCGCACCGCGCTTTGCCGGCATACTGGCGGAACAGGATCGGTCAGCGCTGGCGCAATTTGCGGCACAGGCAGCCCGCTGGTCCTTCTGGCCGGCTCTGATGGTCGGCCTTTCCGTTCTAGCGATGGGAGAAATCCTTCTCGGCCTTTTCGGCCCCGCCTTCGCCAGCGGCTATCCGCTGATGGCCATCCTGTTCGCGGGTATCCTTGCAAAGGCACTCGTTGGTCCGGGCGAAGTTCTGCTGAATATGGCCGGACGACAGTCTCTCTGCGTCGCCATCTATGCAGTGGTGCTTGCCTATGCGGTCATCGTAAACATCGTCGTCGTCCCGCGTTTCGGCCTCTACGGTGCAGCCTCGGCGACTGCAAGCACCATGATGCTGGAGGCAGTCCTCCTCCACATAGCCGTTCGCAAAAAGCTCGGGATCATCCTGTTCGCCTTCGCCCGCGCGGTCAAAAACCCAAATACGGAAGGAGCATCCCATGGTTGAGCTTCCGCCCCGCGGTCCTTTTCGTCTTGATCTGGACGTAGCACCACAAAAGCCGAAGCTGTCCATTCCCGAGGCTCCGATCAGGGCATCGGTCGGCAGACCGGGCCGAACCTTGTCGATCTACCCGGCATCCATGGGCTATGATCTGCAGGATGAACTGGATTTTCTGTCCAACCGCGCCATGGAGCCGAATGTCTTCTTTACCGGACGCATGTTGGCGCCCGCCATGCCACGTGTGGAGGATCGTCAGGTCCAGTTCGCCCTCATTCGCGATGACAGCGAGACCCGTAGCCGTATGCGACTGCTAATGCCCTTCTCACAGGAGAAGCCAGGCTTTTCGCTGGGTGCTTCGATCATCCGGGCATGGGCCAACCCGTTCGGCCCATTGGGAACACCTTTGCTTGATGCGGAAGACGCAGCAGAAACCCTGGACAATCTGCTCGATGCACTGAGCCAGAAGCAGTTGCGCCTGCCTGACGTTCTCGTCCTTCCTGACCTGCGTCTCAATGGCCGCTTCGCCCAGTTGATGCGCGCGGTGGCAGTGGCACGAAATCTGCCGGTCAGCATCACCAACACGTTCCAGCGCCCATTCCTGCAGAGCACGGAAGATCCCGAACTTTATCTTCGTAAGGCAATTTCGTCTCATCACCTGCGGGAAATGCGCCGTCAATGGCGCCTCCTGGAGCGACTGGGAACCGTAACCTACGATGTTGCCCGTCAGCCCGATGAAATCCGCCGCCGGACGGAGGAGTTTCTGGCGCTGGAAGGCAAAGGCTGGAAGGGTCGCAAGCGGTCGGCCCTGATCAATGACCGATTCCGCGCAGCCTTCGCCCGGGAGGCCATCGGAAACCTTTCCGATATTGACGCCGTCCGTATTCATACGGTCAACCTGAACGGTCGCGCAATCGCCTCGCTCGTCGTCTTCGTCATGGCTGGAGAAGCCTATACCTGGAAGACCGCCTATGATGAGAACTTTGCCGCCTACTCGCCGGGCAAGCTTCTCATGATGAAACTGACGGAATGGCATCTGGATGACCTCAACATCCAGCGTAGCGATTCCTGTGCCGTGCCGGATCATCCCATCATGAGCCGCTTCTGGACGGAACGGGAGGAGATGGGAAGCCTCGTCATCGGCCTGAAGGAAAATAGCGACCGCGATGTCCGCCAGGTCGCCGCACAACTTCATCTCTATAGAAACACGCGGAACATGGCACGAATCCTGCGCGAGAAAATCCTCGGACTTGCCGGTCGGGACGGGTAGGAAAATCTACCACTAGCATACGCCGATCCGCCCGCCACGTGGCAAGCCGAAGTGCAAACAGTCATCGAAAAACAAAATGAAAACCTGCAATAGATCTCGATGGTGCCCCGTGCCGGAATCGAACCAGCACTCCTCTCGGAACCTGATTTTGAGTCAGGCGCGTCTACCAATTCCGCCAACGGGGCATCGAAACAGGTGATTTGCGTCTAGCATAGCCAAAAGGCACGGCGCAAGCCGTTGCCGGAATGTTTCCGTGCTGATTTGCGAGAAAGTCGCTCACGATCTTTTGCCGTCCTTCGGATCTCCCTGAGGCACCAGAAACATTTACAGCGGCTTTCGACTTGCCTATCAGAACGTCAGCCTATCCATCCGGAGCTTTTCGATGTCCGCCACCCAATCTCCAGATCTTCGCCGCAGCCTGATGGGCCACTCACTTGCGCTCGCTGTCGGTATGGCTGCAACGGTTGGCACGGCGCTCGGCTTCCAGCACCTTGGCGGATACATTCCCTGCGCGCTCTGCCTGTTGCAGCGCGAACCCTACTACTGGGCCATTCCCGTTGCGCTCGGGGCGCTCGCCACGGCCGTGTTTCGGCTTCCCGCCAACGTAACGCGTGGCCTTTTGGGTATCGTCGTGATCATGATGCTGGTGGGTGCGGGCATGGGTGTTTATCACTCAGGCGTCGAATGGGGCTTCTGGGCGGGGCCGGCGACCTGCTCCACCACCGCCAACGGGCTCACCACCAATGCCGGTAATCTGTTGAGTGACCTGAACTCGGTTCATGGTCCCTCATGCACGGAAGCGGCCCTGCGCGTTTTGGGTCTTTCCTTCGCAGGGTGGAATGTTCTTGCCAGCATAGCACTCGCGGCAATCGGCATCCGGGCCATCGTAAATAAGGCCTGATCCAGGTCAGGCGACTTTACGGCTGAAGCTCCGAATCCCAGTAAAGGTAATCCATCCAGCTTTCATGCAGATAGTTCGGCGGGAAAAGTCGCCCGTTATTGTGGAGATCCTGCACGGTGGGGGGATAGGGCTTCTGCGCCGGAAACATGCCTGCCTGCTTGGGAAGTTTGCTACCCTTGCGTAAGTTGCAGGGTGAGCAGGCGGCGACAACATTTTCCCAGGTTGTTTCCCCGCCATGGGCTCGGGGTATCACGTGATCGAAGGTAAGGTCTTCGCGCGAGCCACAATACTGGCATTCGAATTTGTCGCGAAGGAAAACGTTGAAACGGGTAAAGGCAGGATTTCGTGTTGGCTGAATGTAGGTCTTGAGACTGACGACGCTTGGTAATCGCATCGAGAAGGTGGGAGAAGAAACCGAGTGGTCGTATTCGGCTATGATATTCACACGGTCAAGGAAGACTGCCTTGATCGCGTCCTGCCAGGACCAGAGCGACAAGGGGTAATAACTCAGCGGCCGGTAGTCAGCGTTCAATACGAGCGCCGGCAGGGCCTGCGGGGAGACTGCTATCGTCAACGAACGCTCCTCACCGATTCGGCTTATGTCTATTCTATATTAGGTCCGTTGTTACAGGAATGTGAAGCCCTTTTGATGTCGCAGTCTCAGATTAGCGAATCAGTTGATGGGGATAGCGTTTCGGCCCATGCACCTTGCGTAATAGGCCCAGAACAGACGCGCCGCGACGGAGCGATAGGGTTTCCACCGGCTGGCAATGCTCTCCAACTCTGCGATAGATGGTCGCACCTCGTGGCCCAGTGCATGACCCAGAGCATGCCCGACAGCTGCACGCAGCGCCACGTCACCCGCCGGAAACACATCGCGCTCGCCTAGACAGAACATAAGATAGACCTCGGCGGTCCACCGCCCGATGCCCTTCAGCGCCGTCAGCGTACGGATCGCCTCGGCCGCAGAAAGTTCGCTTAGGCTATCAAGGTCCAGATCTCCGTTGATAATCGACCGAGCTACACCTTCAAGCGTTGAGGCCTTGGCGCGCGACAGTCCGAAAGTCGCCACAAGCTCCGGCGAGCAGGCAAGATAGCCTATGGCGGAATGCGCTCCCTTATCCACCATGCGCGCCCAGATCGCATTGGCAGCGGTTTTCGAGATCATCTGCGAAACGATGATATAGGCTAATCCCTCGAAGCCGGGTTCATGCAGCCGAAGCGGCACCGGACCAGCCACGGCAATGACGGGCGCCAGAAGCGGATCAATCTCCACCAGACGGGCAAGGCCCACATCTATGTCGGCTTCGTTTCGTATCAAATTCATCGTCAGTCTCATCGTTTTCTGTCACAAGGAAGCATGTCTGCGCCTGATCGTCATTCCGTTTTTCGTTTCGCACCCAGCCCGAATGGCCTGCTCCATCTGGGCCATGCCCTCTCGGCATTGCTGAACCGGCAGATGGCGAAGTCCTGCGGCGGACGAGTTTTGCTACGAATTGAGGATATCGATCAGACCCGCTGCCGCCCTGAACTGGAGCAAGCCATTTATGATGATCTTCGATGGATCGGCTTCGAATGGGAAGAGCCGGTTCGACGCCAGACCGAACACATAGCCTCCTACGAGGCCGCTCTGCGAAAGCTTAAGGATCGTGGCCTCATCTATCCTGCCTTCATGACGCGCGGAGAGGTCAAGGCCCGCGTCGCGGCGGCTGAGGCGTCGGGCGAAAGCTGGCCGCGAGATCCGGATGGCGCACCCCACTACCCCTTAGATGACAGAACCCGAAGCAGATCCGAACGTAACGCTCTCATGAAGCAGCAGCCCCGCTTTGCCTATCGGCTGGATATGGCGCGGGCGATGAACGAGATTTCGACGCCGCTTGTCTGGCAGGAAACAGGCGATAGCCAGACCGGAACCATCGCGGCCGATCCATCGCAGTGGGGGGATGTTATCCTGTCGCGCTCGGATGCGCCCTCAAGCTACCACCTTTCCGTTGTGGTAGACGATGCGGCGCAGGGCGTGACGCAAGTTGTTCGAGGCCTGGACCTGTATCACGCTACGTCTGTGCACCGACTGTTGCAGGAATTGCTCGGTCTGCCGCAGCCAGTCTACCATCACCACAGGCTTGTGCTTGGAGAGAATGGGCGCAAGCTTTCCAAAAGCGAGCAGGCAACCGGCCTTGGCAGCCTGCGCCAGGCGGGGCTTTTACCGGCGGATATCCGCCGTCTTGTGGGCCTCGTCGAACCGGGGCTGATCCAAGTCTGAAGCGATAACCTTCTGATAGTCTCGAGCGTGTTTGAGCGTCGAGTAGACGCGGTACTTCATCAGGGCTGCATTCACCTCCGCGCCCAGCATGAAGATGACGCCGACCATATAGAGGAAAACGAGCACGATCATCACCGAGGCGAGACCGGCATAGGTTGCGGCATAATTCGCGAATGTCGAAAGATAGGAGGCAAACGCGAGCGCGAAACCGGTCCAGCACATCAAGGTCAGCAGGATCCCCGGCAGGATATCGATCACCCTGCGGCTCCCGGCGGGCAGGAACTTATGGCAAACGATCAGGCCTATGAAGAGCACGATCACAGTTCCAAGCACGCCAAAGTTCGAGATGGCGGAAAGCTCGTCCTGAAGCCAGGGCAAACGGGTTCCGGCAAAACGAATGGCGATCGGGATAGCGACCAGAACGATGCTGATCGCGGCAAAAATCACAACCGCCACGATCACGTAGCCAAGGCTGGTAAGACGTGTGATGTACCATGGCCGGCTTTCCGCCACGCGATAGGCACGGTTCAGCGAAATGCGCAGTGCCTCCACCCCGTTAGAGGCAAAATAGGCTGCGGCAAGAACGGAGATCGTCAGCAATCCGCCGCGTGGAATATCCAGCACACGTTTGATTTCCGCTGCCAGCGGCTCGGCAATATCGGACGGCCAGGTATCGAACAGCAGATGGACAGCCGTGACGGAGAATGTATTCGCGCCCAGAAATCCGGCAAGCGCCGTACCAAAGATCAGGAATGGAAACAGCGCAAGCAGACCCGACAAGGCCACATGGCTTGCCATGGCCCAGCCGTCATCGTCGTTGAAATGGCAATAGGCATCATAGAAAACCTTGAAGGCAAGGCGATGCCACCGGATCTTTGCCGTTTCGTCTGCCAAGAGGAACTCCGTTGTCACTGCAGGCGAAATATGGGAAACGCAAAGGAAAATGTAAGGGAGAAACCATGCCGGAGCGCAAAAGCATCATCATTACCGGATGTTCTTCCGGCATTGGCGCCTTTTGCGCCCGCGCCCTGAAACAGGAAGGCTGGCGGGTTTTCGCGACCGTCAGAAATCCGGCTCACCTCGCCGCCCTGGAAGCTGATGGCATCGAGGCACTGCTCATGGATTACACCGATCACACATCCATTTCTGCGATGGTGGCAGAAGTGGTCAGCCGAACCAGTGGTCGTATCGATGCACTGTTCAACAACGGTGCCTACGGCCAGCCGGGCGCCGTAGAGGACCTCACGACCGATGTGCTGCGGCTACAGTTCGAAACCAATGTTTTCGGCTGGCATGAACTGACGCGGCAGGTCATTCCCTACATGCGAGCGCAAGGATCCGGTCGCATTGTCCAGTGCTCATCGATTCTCGGCCTTGTCCCCTTTCGGTATCGTGGAGCCTACAACGCCTCGAAGCACGCCATCGAGGGTTTGAGCGTGACATTGCGCATGGAACTGGATGGAACCGGCATCTTCGTTAGCCTCATCGAGCCGGGACCAATCGAGTCGCGCTTCACGGCCAATGCGCTTGCGGCCGTTCAGGCCCATATCGATGTGGAAACTTCGGCCCATGCAGAGGAATACAAGCGCCAGCTTGCGCGGCTGGATGGGTCAGGCCCGGTGAACAAACACAAGCTGGGCCCGGATGCCGTGTATAAGGTGCTGCGCCATGCCTTGACCGCCCCGCGTCCAAAACCACATTACGTTGTTACGAAGCCTGCGAAGAAAGGCGTTTTGGCCAAGCGCCTGCTGCCAGCAGATCTGCTGTACCGGCTTCTTCGTAGAATGGACTGACAAAAGCAATTCAAAGCAAGACTGTAAAACTGGTTTTGCCTCCACAATTGCCCGAAGACAAATGAGAAATCCGGATCGAAAACGCGCCACAGATCTCACGGGCGCGTTTCAGCAGCGACACCTTTCAGGGGGAAGGCTTTAGTACCATGTCGAGTTTCACCACTGTTCTGGCTCTGATCGTCATGGGCCTTGTGGTCCTTGTTCTGATCAAGGGCCTGATGAATATGGTCAAGGGTCAGGACGTAAACCGTTCGAACAAGCTCATGCAGATGCGCGTCATGCTGCAGGCTCTTGCCATCATCCTCATCATGCTGACCCTGTGGCTGACCGGTGGGGGGCGCTGATCATGGTGAAACTGAACAAGATCTACACCCGCACCGGCGACGATGGAACGACAGGGCTGGTGACCGGCCCGCGGCGATTGAAGCATGATCTGCGCGTCGAGGCCTATGGCACAGTGGATGAAACCAACTCACTGATCGGCGTGGCACGCCTGCACACGGCAACTCACGCTGATCTGGATGCCATGCTATTTCGCATCCAGAACGATCTTTTCGATCTGGGCGCAGATCTCGCCACGCCAGACACGGGCGAAAAAGTGGAGTGGGAGCCGCTTCGTATCGTACAGTCACAGGTAGATCGCATCGAGGCTGAAATTGACCAGCTGAACGCCTCGCTCGATCCCCTCACCTCCTTCGTTCTTCCCGGTGGGTCTGCCGCTGCCGCCCATCTGCATGTGGCGCGCACGGTCTCGCGGCGCGCGGAGCGGTTGATGGTGGAGCTATCGAAGACCGATGGTGAAATTGTCAGTCCCGCAGCCCTCAAATACATCAATCGACTGTCGGATTTTCTCTTCGTTGCATCGCGTTTCGTCAACGAAGGCGGCAAGGCTGATATCCTCTGGGTACCCGGCAAAAACCGGTAGTCACCGAGAGCATCGTCACCACACAATTTGTGGGGGCGTGTCGCTCTTGGAATGGGGGCATGACAATTCCACATCTATGAAAAGCCGAAAACTCTTTGTGTTCGGTGTAAAAATGCGTATCCATGTCGCCCATTGACAATCAGCGGTTCGGGAGAGGCCGCATTTTCCCCATCAGTCGAATTGAGGAAGGAAGTCATGAAGATTCTGGTGCCTGTAAAGCGGGTAGTTGATTACAACGTGAAGATCCGTGTGAAGGCGGATGGTACGGGCGTCGAGCTTGCAAACGTCAAGATGTCGATGAACCCGTTCGACGAGATCTCGGTGGAGGAAGCCCTGCGGCTGAAGGAAGCCGGCAAGGCTGAAGAGATCGTCATCGTCTCCATCGGCCCGGCCAAGGCGGAAGAAACGATCCGCACGGCACTCGCCATGGGCGCCGATCGCGGCATCCTGATCGAGACGGATGAAGCCGTGGAGCCGCTGGCCGTTGCCAAGCTTCTGAAGGGCGTGGTCGAGGCGGAAAATCCCGGTCTCGTCATTCTTGGAAAACAAGCCATCGATGACGACTCGAACCAGACCGGCCAAATGCTGGCAGCCCTCTTGAAGTGGGGTCAGGCAACCTTCGCATCGAAGGTCGAGATCGGTGATGGCTCTGCAAAAGTTACCCGCGAAGTCGATGGTGGCCTCCAGACGATCGACGTGAAGCTGCCCGCAATCGTCACGACGGACCTGCGCCTCAACGAGCCACGCTATGCTTCACTGCCGAACATCATGAAGGCGAAGAAGAAGCCGCTCGACAAGAAAGCCCCGGCTGACTTCGGCGTCGATCTGGCACCGCGCCTGAAGGTTCTCAAGACGGAAGAGCCGGGTGGCCGCAAGGCTGGCATCAAGGTCAAGAGCGTGGCCGAACTGGTCGAAAAGCTGAAAACCGAAGCTGGCGTCCTCTAAGGTTAAGGAGAACATCGAAAATGGCTATTCTTCTTCTCGCAGAACATGATGGCGCAAGCGTCTCCGATCAGACCGCAAAAGCGCTGACTGCCGCTGCCAAGATCGGTGGCGATGTGCATGTGCTGGTGGCCGGCTCGGGCGCCAAGGGCGCGGCGGATGCCGCTACGAAACTCTCCGGCGTATCGAAGGTGCTGCTGGCCGACGATGCCGCCTATGCAAACAACCTGGCGGAACCGCTCGCCGATCTCGTCGTATCGCTCTCCGGCGCATACGATGTCATCATCGCTGCAGCGACAGCATCCGCCAAGAACGTCATGCCGCGCGTGGCGGCTCTGCTTGACGTGATGCAGATTTCGGAAATCATCGAAGTCGTGTCTGCAGACACCTACAAGCGTCCGATCTATGCCGGTAACGCCATCCAGACGGTACAGTCCACCGACGCCAAAAAGGTGATCACGGTACGCACGGCAGCTTTCGCTGCAACAGCTGATGGCGGCTCAGCTTCGGTGGAAGCCATTTCGGCGGCGGGTAATCCGGGTGTGTCGACATTCGTGGAAGATGCTTTGTCGTCGTCCGATCGCCCTGAATTGACCTCCGCCAAGATCATCGTGTCCGGCGGCCGCGCGCTTGGTTCGTCCGAGAAGTTTCAGGAAGTCATCCTGCCGCTCGCAGACAAGCTGGGTGCAGCCGTTGGCGCATCGCGCGCAGCAGTCGACGCCGGCTATGCGCCGAACGACTGGCAGGTTGGCCAGACCGGTAAGGTCGTTGCCCCGGATCTCTACATCGCCTGCGGCATTTCCGGTGCAATTCAGCACCTTGCAGGCATGAAGGATTCGAAGGTCATCGTCGCTATCAACAAGGACGAGGAAGCCCCGATCTTCCAGGTGGCCGACTACGGCCTCGTCGGAGATCTGTTCGAACTTCTGCCGGAACTGCAGAAGTCGCTCTGATCCTGCATTAGGCGAAACAAAAATGCCGCGTCACCGACGCGGCATTTTTTTATGCACTCCTGCATCTTTGAAATGTCACAGCGCGCCAGTTTTCTGTCGCAATTCCGCAACGCGCTTGGCGGCGGTCGGCGGTAGCGGTAGATCGGGATTGCGCTCTACGGCATCCAGAAGCACCTCATCGCTGGCCTTTTCAAGCACCTCGATCAGATGTTCGAAAAACGCATCCGGGTCCATGCCGGGCTGAATGGCAGGCAAAATGCGAACCTTGAAACGACCGGGATATCGCATCGTGCTGCGGCGAGGCCAGAAGAGGCCCGGCTGCATGGCAATCGGCACGACCGGCACCTCCACATCGCGGTAGATACGGGCAATGCCATAGCGGTAGGCGGGCTCGGCACCGGGCGGCCGACGTGTTCCTTCTGGATAGATGATCAACTGACGTCCTTTTTCCATCTCAAGCTTGGTGCGCCGCATCACATCGACCATGACCTTGCCGCGCGCACCGCGATTGACCGCAATCATCCGCTGTTTCTTAAGATACCAGCCGAATAGCGGAATCCAGGTCAGCTCCCTTTTCAGAATATAGACCGGGTCACTCATCCATGGCAGCAGAGCATAGGTGTCCCAGAAGCTTTGATGCTTTGGCGCGAAAATGCAGCCGGTCTCGGGGATATTTTCAAGCCCCTCGATCTCGAAGGTCGTACCGACGATCTTTTCCATCAGCCAGTGGTTCGATCGTGCCCAGGCTCTTGGCACGGAATAGGCCTTCTTTCGCGGCAGCAGAAAATACACCGGCGTCAGGACGATCATGCGGACAATCAAGTTTGCGTAGAACAGGATGTTGAAGATTTGCGAACGCAGAGCAAGCATCAGGCGCTTCCGAATGGCAGAATGGCCCGTCCCTACACCATGAACTGCCAAAGCGAAAGCAGATCCGATAAACCGCATGGGATAATCAGATTACTCAGCGCCGCGGCGGGGCGCTTTCAGTCTCGATCTGCTGCTCGGTCCGCAACCCATCACTTTGGCTGTAGCCGATCACCGCCCGCATGCTGGCCGCTGCCATCTTGGCATATTCGGCAAGCATCAGGCGCAGGGCATCCGGCTCCGTGAACCATGCCTTTCGCGAAAGATCGGCATTGATGACAGGATAGGGAATGAATTCCGTTCGATGATCGCGCCGTCGCAGTTCCAGCAAGGTGCGCGGCATGTGGTAGTTGTTCGTCACCACCAGGACGGACCGATAGTCATGATCGCTGATCCAGCGGGTGATCTCATTGGCATTGCCGATGGTATCCAGCGCCTCGTAGCCGATATCGACACAGCACCTGAACAGATCGGGCGAGGCCTGTGTCGCACGACGGATCGATCCGGGAGAAGCAGCCGGATGTGCACCCGAGATCAGCAATCTTTGCCCCGCCTTGTCCCGAAGCAGACCGACCGCCTGATCAACCCGCTGATATCCTCCGGTGAGCACCACGATGGCATCCGCCTTCACGCCATCCGGCGTCTTCAACGAGGTTACCGTATCGGCAAACCACAGAAACCCACCAAACAACAGCGCAATGACCAGAAGCAGAAAAATGCCGATATAGCGCAGCATACGCCGCAAGGGCCCATGTCGACGAAACCATCCGCGCTGTCCCGGTTGCATTAACATCTGTGGAATCCCGGTACTCTGCTTTGCGTCGTCACCTCTTATTTTCCGTAGATAGCCCGAGTTGAATCAGGAAAACAGAGGTAATCATCCATCAGGATGACGGTAAACCATCGGAACGACCCGGATCGGACCGGATAAGGTCAATTTCGTCGATCGTCCGCATCACCGTAAAGCGCGCCGTCAGCGTGGTCAAAAGCGCAATCACGATCATGGTTGCGACAATCCCAAGATAACCGAAAAAATCTATCGTAAAGGTTCCAAACAAGGCCGTTGCCTGATCGCTCTGCGGCGTGGCCAGCGAATTGCTCTGCCAAAGACTTGCCGACGCAAACAGAAGCGCGGCAAGCGCGCCACCTGCGGCAGATCCCTTCAGGCTGATCTTGAGAAAATGTTTCTGGAACTCACTGGCGACGAATCCGCTCTCGGCGCCAACGAAATGCAGAACCTCCACGATATGGCGATTGCCGGAAAGAGCACCACGCGTCGCGAAGATCACAGTCAGGATCATGGCTGTGAAAACCAGGATCAGAATGCTCATTCCAATCAGAACCGTCGTATGCGCCATGGAAACGAGCCGGCCCACCCAGGTGCGGTGATCGTCGAGAAAGGCCTGCGGCACTTCTGCCTTGAGTAAGTCGCGCATTCCCGCGAAATCCGGCGGATTTGCCTCGTCGATGGTGATGATGACGAGGCGCGGGACCGGCAGTTCCTTCAGATCCAGCCCTGTGCCCAGCCACGGCTCCAGCAGACGCGCGGTCGCGGCATCGTCCATGATGGTGCCCTGCTTGGTGCCGACAAAGGTGAGCGCAAGATCCCGCGCCTTCTTGAGCGCCGCATCCATGTCCAGCCCGTCCTGCGGCTTGATCTGGATGGTGATTTCACGCGAAATCTGGCTCTCCCAGCTTGAGGCGGTTGCCCGCACCATGCTGACCCCGCCGAACGTGAGGCAGGCGAGAAACGACATGATGGCGATGACAACCATCAGCGCATTGCCCTGAATATTCGACGGCGGCAAGATTGGACCGGTTGGGCGAACCCGCATCTCCGTTCTGCGCCCGCCTGAGCTCGAACCGCTCGGCGTGGCCGATGTCTTTTCCGGTTTTGAACCGGATTTCTTCAGCGCGTTTTTCAGGCGGTTGAGGTCATTCATAAATGTCTAGCCGCCCTTCGGTCAAAATCATCCGCCGCGCATCTACCTGATCCATCAACCCGAGATCATGGGTGGCGATAACCACGGCCGTGCCCAGCCGGTTCAGCTCCAGAAACAGGTTCAAGAGACGCCGTGCCATCGGTGGATCCACGTTGCCGGTCGGCTCGTCGGCTAGCAGGATCTCCGGCCTGTCCATCAACGCTCTGGCAATGGCCGCGCGCTGCTTCTCCCCGCCTGAGAGAACCGGAGGCAACACATTGATGCGCTCGCCCAACCCCACCCATTTCAGAAGCTCTATGACATCTGTCCGGTAGCTCGCCTCATCCTTGCCCCGGACTCGGAGGGGCAGCGCGACGTTTTCGTAGGTCGTCAGATGATCCAGAAGGCGGAAATCCTGGAACACAATGCCCACCCGCCGGCGCAACATCGGTAATTCAGCACGCGGAATCTGTGAAAGATCCCGGTCAAACATGCGAATCAGCCCGCGCGTCGGCTGTAGAGACATGAACAGAAGCCGGAGCAGTGTCGTCTTGCCTGCCCCGGATGGCCCCGTGAGAAACTGGAACGATCGACGCGGGATATCGAAGGTCAGGTCCCGCAGGATTTCCGGTCCCATGCCATAGCGCAGGCCGACATTTTCGAAATGAATCAATGCGACATCCAGTGTGAGGGTGTTCGTGTTCGGGTGACGATGACTCGACCGTTCGTAAACGGCAAGGGTTGACGGATCCTTTCTCGCCGATGGCAAAGCCTGCCGCCGCCTGATCCGTTTGCAAAGCATTAACCATATAATTTTACGACTGTCAGGATGAGGTTTCAATGCCTGCGGTTCACAAGGCCGTGGATCGAGAGCACGGAGAAAGCCATGGATGCATTCCGCTCACGGCGTGCGAAGTCCGAAAACAGCTACGATATCCTGCCTCCTGATTCGCTGGGATCGAAGTCAGTCCGTCGTGCCTTGAGCCGCGGCGTCGTGGAAGATGCGGAGTTTGTGACTGTTCGCGACAGCGCCAAACAAACATCGCGGGAGCAGGAAAATCGTCGCACGCCGAACGGCTTCCATAATGACAATGCAACCAGAACAGAGCCCGTCCGCCCGAGGCCCGCCAGACGCCCCCACGTCGCCTCAGGGAACCAGATCTCTCCCTCCTCCTCCGGCGCAAGCCTGATCGAGCGGATCGAGCAGAAACTGATGCGGATGTCGGCGGACTTTTTCTCCGCCGTCGTCGCCTTCATTTTCGTGATGGTCTTCGGCTTCTCCGGCGGCTTTTCGCTGATTTCGGCAGACGCCCCCAAGGCTACGCAAGGCTTGGACATCACCAATGTCTCGCTCGCCAATCACGATAGCGGCGGAATGCAGATCCTGCAGATCTACGGCATCATTGAAAATCGCGGAACCGTCAGCCGGAAGGTCCAGCCCCTGCGAGCCGACCTGATGGTGGGAGACAAGGTGGTCTTCACCACGGTCATCCAGCCTCCAGCACCGGAGATCGGCCAGCACCAAAGCCGCGGCTTTACGGCCCGAATCCCCCATCCCGGTGGAAAAAACCCGCAATTAAAGCTTTCCTTTATAGAAGCGGGTGCCACAGCCTCCTGATTGTGCTATCCGGTGCCTTGAACGGAGCAGGAAAGGCGCAAGATAGCGCCGCCCCACCTGCTCCGATTTTCGTTTTGGAGATGCGCGCCCCTTGACCGCGAGCAGATCCTGAAAAAACCGCACCGGAAGTCCAAGGAGACGCTGATGCCTGTCGTTCGTGGCAAGACTATCGAGCCGCTATTTACCGCCGAAATGATTGCCGAGCGCAACCGCAGCATGGCAAAGCAGATTTCCGAAGGCCCAACCAAAGACCTGCTGGTCATTGCCGTTCTGAAGGGCTCATTCATCTTTGCAGCCGACCTGCTGCGTGCCCTGCATGATACCGGTCTTGCGCCTGAAGTCGAGTTTATCACCCTCTCCAGCTATGGCGCGGGCACCGTTTCGCAAGGCGTTCGGATCGTCAAGGATATCGATTCCGACGTCAAGGACCGCGACGTTCTGCTGATCGATGATATTCTGGAGTCGGGCCGCACCCTGCTGTTTGCGAAGGAACTGCTCTATGAACGCGGCGCCCGTAACGTGACGATCGCTGTGCTTCTCGACAAGAGCGTCAAGCGTAAGGAAAAGCTGGAAGCGGATTATGTGGGCTTCGAATGCCCGGATTACTTCGTTGTCGGCTATGGGATGGATGTCGCCTACGCCTTCCGCGAACTGCCTTTCGTTGGCGTCGTGACCGGTGACGCAGAATAGAACAGAGGCCCTCAAAGACACGGGGTGTTAACCATCAGCGCCCCGTGCCTCAAAATCTTTACTCCTCGAAAAGGAAAAACAGGTCATCTGGGTCCCGAATTGATGCACGGAGTAACCCAAGCCATGGCCAAGATCCTGATCACCGAAGACGAAGATTCGCTGCGCTCTTTCGTTGCTCGCGCGCTCCGTCTCGACGGCCATGAAACCTATGAAGCTGCCGATGGCGCCGAAGGGCTGGAACGTCTGAACGAGGACAGTTTCGATCTGCTTTTGTCGGATATTCGCATGCCGGTCATGGATGGCATCGAGCTGGCACACCGCGCCGCAGATCAGTTTCCACAGCTCAAAATCCTTCTGATGACCGGTTATGCCGAACAACGCGAACGCGCCGACGACCTGATGGCCAAGATCATCGATGTCGTCGACAAGCCCTTTGCACTTCCAGACATCCGCCGCGCCGTCGCGCAGGCATTGGCAACGGCCTCCCGCGCTGCGTGAGAAAAGCAGATCATTGTGGGTAGAAAAAAGCCGCGGCCCGTCCGCGGCTTTCTTGTATCAGCGCGTCTCCAGCAAACGCTCCAGATAACGGCGTTCCATATCGTTAAACATCGGGTTGCCGATCGTGCCCTGAAGCGTATCGTTCAGCTTTTCTCGAATGGCATCGAGAATGCGTCGCGCCTGCTGCGCATCGATTTCATCCGGTACCCGCAACCGCGTATCGGGCAAACCATCCGTGCTTCCCGTTTCACGGCCAAGGGGATCGCGACCCTGCTGGTTGCCCTGGCCAGTCTGTCCCGGACCTTGTCCTTGCCCCTGGCCTTCGCCGGGCTGCTGGCCTCGCATGGCCTGCATCATCTGGTTCATCATGTTCTGAGCGCCCTGCCGCAAGGCGTTCAAAGCATTACCCTGGCCTTCCACGGCCTGATCACCCTCGGCATTGCCAAGTGCCTTACCGGCATTGCCCATCTCTTTTTGAGCCTGACCGAAGTTCTGGCCCGGATCCATGCCCAGTTCTTTCAGGCCCTTCTGCAACTGATCCAGCTTCTGGCCGAGCCCTTCCTGCTGCGCCCGCAACTGCTTCAATGCCTCACGCAATTGCTGCTCGGTCATTTGCTCAGGCTGCTGCTGCCCATTCTGGCCCTGTTGTCCCTGCTGCTGGCCCTGCTGGTTTTGGCCTTGTTGATTTTGCCCTTGATTGTAAGGCTGGTCCGGGTTGCCGCGCTGCATACGATCCCGCAGCGCCTCGTTCAGACGATGCGTCTGGTCCATCAGCCGCTGCTGCTCCTGCATGATCTCACCGAGCCGGTCGATCTGCTCACGCATCGGATTGCTTTGCTGCTGTTGACCCTGCTGCGGACGCTGCATCCGCCCAGCCTGTAGATTGTTCATCATCCGCTGCAATTCGGAAAGCATCTGCTGCGCGGCGTCGCGGTTGCCGGAACGGGCGAGATTTTCGATCTGGTCCATCATCCGCTGCAAATCCCGCTGGCGGATCGTGTTCTGCGCCTGCATGTTCTGCTGCGACTGCGGCATGTTCTGCATACGCTGGGCAAGCTCGTTCATGAAATTCTGCATGGCCTGACGCAGTTCCTGCATCAGCTTTGCGATTTCCTGTTCCGAAGCATTGTTCTGCAACGCGTCCTGAAGCGCCTGCTGCGCATCGCGCAACCTGCGTTCCGCCTGCGAGAGATCGCCATCCTCGATACCAAGCGCGATTTCCCACAGATAGGCTGCGGTATCCTTCAACTGCTCCTCCGTTCGGGCAAGCTTCATGCGCTCGCGGGCCGACCGGATCAGCAGATAGTGGCTTAGGTTCGGTATCGTTTCGTCCGGACGCAGCGAAAGCGCCTGGTTGAGCGCCAATGCGCGCGGCATCTGTCGCGTATCGAGCGCGAAGACCTGCCTTTGCTCTGCCACGGCTGCGGCCAGAGGCTCCACAAAGCGCTTGCCCGGCATCATCATTTCAACGGACGCACTGCGCCCTTCCTGCCCTGCGCCGTCCGTTGCAACGAGCGTAATGCGAACCCGCTTGCCTGCGAGCGGATGTTCTGTCAGGTCGCGGCTCGTGGTGCTGCGGATCTCCGGCTCCTTGCCGCGTCGGGGCAGCGTCAGCCGGAATTCAGGTGCGGGAAACAATGGCTTCGCGCCTTCTGCGGGCGGTTCGACTGGTTCAATCTTGGCCTCGGCCTTGACGATCCCGTAATCGTCCTTTGCGACCGCCATCACCTCCAGCGCACCATTGACTGCGCGCCTCGGCGGCTTGTCGAAAGCAATTTCCGGCACGTTGTCCGGAATGACGTCGAACAGCCACTGCTGACCGTTGACAGAGAGATCACCGCTTTCATTGATCTTCATGGCATAGGTGCGCGGCGCATTCACGGGGCTAGCGGGCGCGGGGGTCGCCTGTGCTGTCGACTGCGGTTGCGAACCGGGTGCAGTCTGCCCCGGCTTAGCCTGCTCATCCTGCAAGGGAACCGGACGCTGTGCGCCACCTTCGACGGGCAGGAAGTTCACCGACTCTGCACCTTCGCCACCAGTCACTCGAACGGTCAGCTGCGAAAATTGCGGCACCATGATCTTGTCCAGCGCTGGCGATTGGTTGCCGGTCAGGAAGATCGGGGCGCGACCGGTGTAGGACGGCGGCGTCAGCCACGCATCGATACGCAGACCCGGATCCGTCTTGGCGGGCGGAGCAGACGGACTGACAATGTCCGCAACGGAACCGCCGCCGTTCGAATAGGAATAGGCAAACGCCACGAAGACCAGAAGCGCCGGAATGGCGCGCAGCGCATAGCGATCATGGCTTGCAATATCGGGCTGAGGCAGTCCGGCATCCAGATCCGCAATCCGCTGCGCCATGCGGATCTGGTGTTCTTTCCAGAGCGCCCGGGCGAAAGGGGAATCAAAGGCAGGCTCATCCTCCTGCACACCAACAGGCTGATGCGGCAGGTGATTACGCTTTTCCAGCAGGCGGTCGGCATCTGCGGCGGCGGGCCAGCGAAGGCGTGAGAGCGGCAGAAGAGAAGTCAGGAAGGCAAAAATGAAGATGAAGAAGACGGCCCAGCGTGCAAGATCTGGCATAAGCCGGAACAGCCCAAACCACGCCACAGACAGCGCCAAGGCCAGAATGGAAAGCGGGGCGAGAAGCTTGGGGGCTAGCCGTTCGAGAAAGAGAACGAGCCGCGCAAAGAAGCGCTTGGTTGCGACTCGGCGCGCCAAGGCCGGATGCTTTTCAAAGGCGCCCTTGCGGGAAAGGCTCATGCGGTCCGTCTCCTGAAGCTGGCGGCGTCAACCGACGATTGGCGACGCAACCAGAGCGCCGCCACTTGGCCAGAAGATACCAGCCTTTGTGGCGAAGACGAGGGGAAGCGCCAAACTTGATGCCGCTTTCCCGCCATTTCTCTGAAATGTGAACGGCTGGCTAGAAAAACCGCTCAGGCAAGCCAGGCCGGAACGCTATCCAGACCGATCAATTCCTCATAGGTTCCACGCGGACGAATGACGTGGAACTGATCACCCTTGACCAGAACCTCTGGCACCAGCAGGCGCGAATTATAGGTACCAGCCTGAACGGCGCCATAGGCCCCGGCAGAACCGATGGCAAAGAGATCGCCCGGCTGCGGCTGCGCCATATCGCGGTCAAGCGCCAGATAATCGCCGGTTTCACACACAGGACCAACGACATCGGCCTTGATATGCTCCACATCGGCGGCAGGAAGCACGACCGGGCGAATGCCGTGATAGGCTTCATAAAGCGTCGGACGGATCAGATCGTTCATCGCGCCGTCAACGATGACAAATGTCTTTTCTCCGGCTTCCTTCACGAAGATGACTTCCGTGACCAGAATACCTGCATTGCCCACGATCAGGCGACCGGGCTCGGTCACGATCCTGCAATTCAGGCTCTTCAACTGCGCCTTGACGATATCGGCGTAAGCATCCGGCAGCGGTGGTGGCGAATTGTCTTCGCGATAGGGAATACCAAGGCCGCCGCCAATATCGACGTGCTCAATGACGTGACCGTCCGTGCGCAGCGTCTCGACGAGTTCGCGCAAGAGACGGAACGCATCCTCGAAGGGCTGGAGCTCGGTGATCTGGCTACCGATATGCATGTCGATGCCGCTGACATGAATGCCGGAAAGCGTCGCCGCATGGGCATAAACCGCACGCGCACGCTCATAGGAAATGCCGAACTTGTTTTCCTTTTTGCCAGTCGAGATCTTGGCATGGGTGCGCGCATCGACATCCGGGTTGATGCGGAAGGAAACATGCGCCTTGCGGCCCATTTTCTGCGCCCGGACATTCAGGATTTCGAGTTCCGGCTCCGATTCCACATTGAAGCAGTAGATGCCCGCTTCCAGCGCCAGATCCATCTCGGCAGGCGTCTTGCCCACGCCGGAGAACATGATGCGGCTCGCCGGAATTCCAGCGGCCAGAGCGCGCCGCAATTCACCGCCGGAGACCACGTCGACACCCGCCCCCAGCCGACCGAGCGTCTTCAAGACCGCCTGGTTGGAATTGGCCTTCATGGCATAGCACACCATGGCATCCACATCGGCGAAGGCTTTCGAAAACACCTTGTAATGCCGCTCCAGCGTTGCCGTGGAATAGCAATAGAAGGGCGTGCCAACGGCCTTGGCGATTTCCGGAATGGCAACGCCTTCGGCGTGCAGCACGCCGTCGATATACTGAAAATGGTTCACGGCAATAACTCGGACTTAGAGAAGCGGATCAAGCAGGAATGGACGATCCGGAACCGTATTCTGCTGCGGCTGGCTGCTGTTTTTACGCAGGTTCTGCTGCTCGATTGGCGTGCTGGGTTTGTCCAGGTTGCCCTTTCGGCCACAACCGGTCACGACGATACCAGCAATGCACATCACAGTGGTGATGCGGACAATTACGCGCAAGGTGGACATTCCAAATCCTTCAAAACAGCAGTTCCAGCCTGTTCATAGCGAAGTTCTTGCCGCTTGTGCAGTCACTTCTTGGACCAAATCGGCGCGCGATCAGTTACGACCGCGCCACCATGCGATCTGCTTGCGAACTTCAGAAGGCGCCGTTCCGCCAAAGCTTGTGCGGCTGGCAACCGAGGCATCGACCGTCAGGACATCGAAAACCTTCTCGGTGATCGCATCATGAATGGACTTCAGGTCATCCAAGCTGAGATCTGCCAGATCGCATGCCTTCTGCTCCGCCAGTGCCACGGCGCGACCGGTCACATGGTGCGCATCGCGGAAAGGCAGGCCCGCCTCGCGCACCAGCCAGTCAGCGAGATCCGTTGCCGTCGAAAAACCCGAACCGGCAGCCGCCCGCATACGATCGACCCGCACAGTCATGTCGCGCACCATGCCTGCCATGGCAGCAATGGCCAATTCCAGGTTCTCGGCGGCGTCGAACACCTGCTCCTTGTCTTCCTGCATATCCTTCGAATAGGCGAGCGGAAGCCCCTTCATGATGGTCAGAAGCGCCACCAGCGAACCGTTGATACGGCCCGTCTTGGCGCGCACGAGTTCGGCGGCATCCGGGTTCTTCTTCTGCGGCATGATGGAGGAACCGGTCGAAAACGCATCCGACAGGCGGATGAAGCCAAACTGCGGTGTGGACCAGATGACGATTTCCTCGGCAAAGCGAGACAGATGAACCGCGCAGATGGAGGCAACCGACAGGAACTCCAGCGCGAAATCGCGATCCGAAACAGTGTCGATGGAGTTGCGGGTCGGTGAGCGGAAGCCAAGCGCTTCCGCCGTCATGTGCCTGTCTATCCTGAAGCCGGTGCCTGCCAGAGCGGCAGCCCCGATCGGGCATTCATCCATGTGGTCGATGGCGTGGCGTACACGCGAGCGGTCGCGACCGAACATCTCCACATAGGCCATGCAGTGATGACCGAAGGTGACCGGCTGAGCCGTCTGCAGATGGGTGAAGCCCGGCATCACCGTATCGGCATGTTCTTGCGCCTTGTCGAGCAGCGCCGCAATCAGGTCCGTTAGTGCAGCATCGGTCCTGACCAGCTCTTCTTTGACCCAGAGGCGGAAATCCAAAGCCACCTGATCGTTACGCGAGCGCGCGGTGTGCAAACGTCCGGCGGCAGGGCCAATCAAGGTCGCCAGCCTCGCCTCGATGTTCATGTGAATGTCTTCGAGCTTGCGGGAGAACTCGAAACGGCCCGCCTCGATCTCTGACAGGATCGTGTTCAGGCCCTGGACAATCTTGTCTTTATCTTCGGCGGAAATGATGCCTTGTTTCGCCAGCATGGTGGCATGTGCGATTGAGCCGCGGATATCCTGGGCGTAGAGCTTCTTGTCGAAGCCGATGGAGGCGTTTATCTCCTCCATGATGGCATCCGGACCGGAGGCAAAGCGCCCGCCCCACATCTGGTTGGAGGAACCCGCATCCTTCGTGCCGTCAGCCATGATTATCCGTCCTGGAGTCGTAAATGTCGAACAAGAGACCTTTGGGTCTGCCATCCGCCCGCTTGATTATCGTCGCAGCCATCGCCGGAATCCTGGCGGGTGCGGTTGCGGTATACGTGAAGCATGACCCTTCTGGCAATGCCACAGAAATAGCAGGTGGCCAATGCGAAGGCGCGGTGCAACAGGCAAAGCTGGTCTCTGATCTGGCGACCGGCGAAATAGCGGCCATGAAAGGTGTCGACAGTCCAAGGCCGCTGCAGTCGCTCGCATTCAAAGGGCCGACAGGGCAGGATCTGAAACTGCCGGATTTCGAGGGCAAAACGGTTCTGGTAAACCTCTGGGCAACCTGGTGCGTGCCCTGCCGGGAAGAAATGCCGGCACTCAACAATCTTCAGAAGGCCAAGGGTAGCGATCGGTTCGAAGTCGTTGCCATCAACATCGATACCGGCAGTGATGAAAAGCCGAAGGCCTTTCTTCAGGAAACAGGCGTGCACGATCTGGCCTATTACCGGGATAGTTCCATGGGTGTTTTCAATGCGCTGAAGAAGGAAGGGCTTGCTTTCGGCCTGCCTGTCACACTCATCGTCAACAGGAAGGGCTGCCTGATCGGCGCCATGAATGGCCCCGCCCACTGGGATAGCGAGCGGGCCAAGGACATGATCGCAAAAGTGTCGGCGCTCTGAAGCGCCGACACTTTTTGCTCAGAAATCAGCGCGTTGGAACCGGCACTTCGCCACGGTAATCGTAGAAGCCGCGACCAGACTTGCGACCGAGCCAGCCAGCCTCGACATATTTGACCAGAAGCGGACACGGACGGTACTTGCTATCGGCAAGGCCGTCGTAGAGAACCTGCATGATGGAGAGACAGGTATCGAGACCGATGAAGTCTGCCAGTTGCAGCGGCCCCATGGGATGGTTCGCGCCCAGCTTCATGGCGGTATCGATCGCTTCGACCGAACCGACACCTTCATAAAGCGTATAAATAGCCTCGTTGATCATCGGCAAAAGTATACGGTTGACGATGAAGGCCGGGAAATCTTCCGCGACGGTGACTGTCTTGTCGAGAGAGGCTACGAATTCCTTGGCCTTGGTGAAGGTCGCCTCTTCGGTCGCGATACCGCGCACCAGTTCGACCAGCTTCATCACCGGCACCGGATTCATGAAATGAATCCCCATGAAGCGCTCGGGACGATCGGTTGCCGAGGCAAGCCGCGTGATGGACAGCGACGATGTATTGGTTGCCAGCAGGGCCTCGGGCTTTAGAACCGGGCAGACTTGCGCAAAGATCTTGCGCTTTACACTCTCGTTTTCTGTTGCCGCCTCGATGACCAGATCGGCAGAGGCGAAGTCGTGCACATCGCCAGTCCCGCGAATCCGGGAAAGGGTAGCACGGCGATCCTCGTCGGAAAGCTTTCCATTGCTGACCTGCCGCGCCAGGTTCCCGTTGATGGTGGCAAGACCTGCCTCGATCCGCTCGGCGGAAAGGTCATAAAGCGTGACTTTGTAGCCTGCCAGAGCGCAGACATGCGCAATGCCACACCCCATCTGTCCCGCGCCGACGATTCCTACATTCGTGATCATGATGCCCCATTCTCATTGAAAGCGGTTTTGAAGAGACCGGCATTGATGCGCAGCCGTACAACTTGCATGCACAGATAAGCTCTTGGCCCCTGTACAAGTGATAATGCCCGAACCAGCAATTTACCAGCCCTGTTGCAACGCCGCATGAACAACAAGTCGTATTGTTGGCGCCATGATTAAGATGACAAAAAGTCACCTTCAATGTTCCGGGCCACACACTGCGCGACGCCTTCCAGCCAGGCATCGCGAATCCCCATGTCACGCATGTGCTCAACAGTATTCGTAACATAGGCGTGGTTCGGGCCGGATTTGCCTGTCGCCCCTGCGATAATGCGGGCAGCCTCTTCGATTTCGAGCGAACCGGCATATTGGGGATGAGTTCTGTCAATCACATAACCCGTGGCGCGAACCTTTCGTCCATCGAGTAATACGAGCGGCAGTGACTTTTCGAGATAGACGTTGGTCACCAGCTCCCGCTCGCGCAGATAGGCCAGCACCTCTGGCCAATCGCCCTCCGTCACCCGGAAGGCCACTCCCTTGCAGGAACCACCCCGATCAAGACCAAGCACCAGCCCCGGCTGCTCGGGCGTTCCCCGGTGAACATAGGAGCGAACGCAGAGCGAGCGGCGATAGCCGAAGGTCAATGCATTGATCCGCTCTTGAAAGGCAAAGCCGGGGTTCCACATGAGGGAGCCGTAGCCAAAGACCCAAAATTCGTCCATATCGCACGCCACACGCATAATTATTTTGCAAAGCACCATTGGAGATCATCATGGCAGCGTCAAGCCGAAGCAACGTGAGTGCAAAGATTTGGGCACTCACAGCCGGCATTCTCCTGGTGATCGGGCTCTACACGGCCGGATGGTTCTATGCGGCCTCGATGCTGAAGGAGAAGACGCTTGCACTGCTTGGCGATCAGCAGCGCCATGGCGTCACCGCTGTCTGCCAGGATGCAGAATATCGCGGCTATCCATTCCGCATAGGTCTGTTCTGCTCCAAAATGTCCATAGATGACAAGACCAATGGTGTTGCTGCCACTTTTGGTGCATTGCGCTCCGCAGCGCAGATCTATCAGCCAAGCCACATCGTCTGGGAACTGGATGGTCCGGCGGAAACACGCACCGGCACCGGCATTGCGGCTTCTTCGCAATGGGAAAGCCTGCAGTCCAGCCTCAATACCTCTCTGGGCGGCGTCGACCGCAGTTCCACCGTCATCAAAGGTCTGATGACCAGCATCATTTCAACCCAGACCAGTCAGGCATTCGACGTCAAGATCGGACACACCGAAGCCCATCTGCGTCAGAACGGAAACGACCTTGATGCAGCGATCACACTGCAGGATACGGATGTGACCGCGAAGGGTGCACCGCAGATCGTACCCCGCTTCACGGCAGTGGGTGATGTGACGCTTGCCGGAAAAGCCGCCTTGCTCGCCGGTCAGGATCCGGGTCGGGGTATCTATGGCACAAAGGGCGAAATGCGCCGCCTGGCTATCGACCTCGGCAATGGTCAGGCGCTGTCGATCAGCGGGCCGTTCTCGGTTGGAGACGATGGCCGCATTTCCGGAAAACTGCGGGTGGAAGTCGACAGACTGAGTGCCTGGCGCGATCAGATCAAGGCAAGCGCCCCGCAACTTGCCAAGACCGTCGATACGGCCACCAAGATGCTGTCCGCCATGACGGGCGGCGGTGACAGGGCTGCCATTGATCTAACGCTCAACAATGGCAAGGTCATCCTTGGCGGGTTCATCGCGATTGGCGAGATCCCGCCGCTGTAACGGCGCAGTGTCTTGTCAGGCCTTCGGATCCAGCGCGTGGCGGCCAAAGTCCGGGGCATCCACGTCCTGTCCCGCCTGAACGATGGAGCGGCGAATGGTGCGGGTGCGCGAGAAGAGTTCGAATAGCTTGTCGCCCTCGCCCCAGCGGATCGCCCGCTGCAGATAGGCGAGATCCTCCGAGAACCGCGCCAGCATTTCAAGGATGGCATCCTTGTTGTGCAGGCACACATCCCGCCACATGGTGGGGTCCGAAGCCGCCAGACGGGTGAAGTCGCGGAAACCGGACGCAGAATATTTGATGACTTCCGATTCCGTTACGGTCTCCAGATCATCCGCCGTACCGACAATATTGTAGGCGATGATGTGCGGCAGGTGAGAGACGATCGCCAGCACCTTGTCGTGATGCTGCGGGTCCATCTCGTCGATCTTGGAGCCCAGCGCGATCCAGAATTCACGCAGACGTCCCAGCGCCGCCTCATCCGTATTGGGCAGCGGCGTGAAAATGCACCAGCGCCCGCGAAACAGCCCTTCGAAACCGGCATCAGGGCCGGATTTCTCTGTGCCCGCCAGCGGGTGACCCGGAATGAAATGAACGCCTTGCGGCACATGCGGTGCCATCTGCGCAATGACGGAGGCCTTTGTCGAGCCAACATCGGTGAGGATCGCACCGGGCTTCAGGTTCGGCGCGATCTGCTCCGCCACAAGGCCGGATGAACCGACCGGAACCGATACAATAATCAAATCCGCGTCGCAAACCGCCTCCGCCGCTGAGGTCGTGTAGCGATCGCCGAGTACAAGCTCTTCAGCACGCTTCAGCGTTTCGGGGCTACGGGTGGAGATCACCACTTCGCCTGCCAGACCGAGCGCCTTGATGTCGCGTGCAATGGATGAGCCGATCAGACCGATGCCGATCAGCGCGATCCGGTCAAACAGAATGCCGCTCATGCCTTGCCCAGAAATTCGCGCATTGCGGCAATCACGCCGAGATTGGCTTCTTCCGAACCTACCGTCATGCGCAGCGCATTGGGGAAACCATAGCCCTTTACGGCGCGCAGGATGTAGCCGCGGCTGGTGAGGAACTCATCGGCATCCGGTGCACGCTTGCCGTCGACATCCGGGAAATGGATGAGAACGAAATTGGTGACCGACGGCGTAACCGTCAGCCCCATTTCCTCAAAGGCCTTGGTGAGCTTGGCCAACCATTCATCGTTGTGAGCCACGGCCTTGGCGATGAAAGCCTGATCGCGCATGGCAGCGGACCCTGCGGCAATGGCAGGCGCATTCATGTTGAACGGCCCGCGAATACGGTTCAGTGCATCGAGGATATCGGCAGGGCCATACATCCAGCCCACGCGCAGTGCGGCCAGACCGTAAGCCTTGGAGAAGGTGCGGGTCATCACAACATTCTGGCTGGACGAAACGAGCTCGATACCCGCTTCGTAGTCATGCTCGTGCACATATTCAGCATAGGCGGCATCAAGAACCAGGATCACATTCTTCGGAAGGCCCGCATGCAGACGGCGCACTTCCGCAGCAGGAACATAGGTACCGGTCGGGTTGCCAGGATTAGCAATGAAGACCATTTTCGTCTTCGGCGTGACGGCTGCGAGGATGGCGTCCACGTCAACGCGGGCCTCTTTCTCCTTCACCGTGATCGGCGTGGCACCGGCACCCATGATCTGGATCTTGTAGACGAGGAAGCCGTGCTCGGTGATGATGGCCTCATCGCCCTGGCCGAGATAGACATGGCACAGCAGACCCAAAAGCTCGTCCGAGCCGTTGCCGCACATCAGGTTTGCCGGGTTCAATCCGTGCGTCTCGGCAATCGCTGCACGAAGCTGGTTCGCCTGACCGTCCGGATAGATTTCCAGATGTCCGGCGGACTGACGGAAGGCATCGATCGCGCTTGGGCTTGCACCCAACGGCGTCTCGTTGGAGGAAAGCTTGAAGACGCGGGCAACACCCGGCGCATGTTCCTTACCCGGCACATAAGCGGCGATATCCATGATTCCGGGACGGGGAACGGGCTTCAGCACGGCTGTATCCATGGGACAGGAACCTTCCATAAATTCGACCCTTCGCCCTTAATCCCGTCAGCCGCTTTTGTCGAGGCCAGACGAGGCCCGGCCCGACCTCAACTGCGGCTTCTGGTCGTGGGAACCCCTTGCGCACCCAGCACCGGCACGAAGACGCGGCGTGAGGCGCGTGCCGCGACGGGTAGCCCCTGATAGAGCCGCTTTTGCGCTTCCAGAATAAGAACGCCGGAGAAGGCAGGCCACAATCGGCGTCCAATCCGCTCCAGCCCGTGACGCAGCTTGAGAACGGCGCGCACTTTCGAAGGTGGAAAGAACAGCGCTTCCGCACTGGCGGCGGGGGTGAAGTTCGTTTCTCTCAGCAAGTTCGTCAGCTGTCGGCGTGAATAGGGCCGACCCGAACCGAAGGGTGTATGCTCCATACGCGCCCAGACGCCGCGACGGTTCGGCACGACGATGACCAGCCGACCGCCGGGCGCCAGAACCCGCCACATCTCCTTCAGGGTCTCGCGCGGATTTTCGGCAAATTCCAGCGAATGCACCATCAGGATGCGATCGATAGAGGAATCCGGCAGCGGCAGCTCTTCCTCGAACACCAGCGCCGTTGAAGAGAGATCGCCCACCGGCCAGTTCACCGCCCCCTGCCCTGCCGGCATGAAGGCGAATGTGCGCTCTGTGTCGGCCTTGAAGCGCTCGATGTAAGGCACCGCATAGCCCAACCCCACCAGCCGCTCTTCCGGCAGGCGCGCCCACAGCGAACTCAGCGCCATGCCGATGGAATGCTCGGCAAAGGCACCCAGCGGCGAATGATAGAATTCTCTGAGATCGACAATATCGGCGTGCATTTGCGAAACCTGACCGATGGGAGGTTGGACTTCAAGTCGTCTCTCTCTACATTGTGTCGCAAACAGTGCAGCGCAACGGGTCTGGCGAATGAAACCTCTGGAAATCGAAGTCTTTACATGCCGAAGCGATAATTATGGTGTTCTGGTCCACGATCCCGAAAGCGGATTGACGGCCTGCATTGATGCTCCCGAGGAAGGACCAATCGTCAGCGCGGCGGAAAAACGCGGCTGGAAGATCACCCATATTTTCACCACCCATCACCATACCGATCACGTCGAGGCCAATCTGGCGCTGAAAGGACGCTATGGCTGCGAAATCATTGGCCCGATCAACGAAGCAGTTGCCATTCCGGGCCTCGATCGCACCGTGGGGGATGGCGATGAGTTCCAGTTTGGAGAACACCCGGTGCGAGTGTTCGAAACGCCGGGGCACACAGCCGGCCACATCTGCTTCCATTTCCCTGAAGACAAGATCCTGTTCGCCGCCGATACGCTCTTTGCGCTGGGTTGCGGACGCCTGTTCGAACGTACGGCCGCCGATATGTGGCACTCCTTCCAGAAGCTGGCGGTCCTGCCGGATGAAACGGCCATCTACTTCGGCCACGAATACACCCAGTCCAATGCCCGCTTTGCGCTGAGCGTGGACGCTGGCAACAAGAATTTGCAGCGCCGCGCCCGCCAGATTGATGAATTGCGCGCCGAGGGCAAGTTCACGATCCCAACCATGATGGGGCTGGAGAAGGAAACCAACCCCTTCCTGCGCGTAGCAGATCCCGATATCCGTCGCCATCTGGTGATGGAAGGCGCCACCAATGAGGATGTTTTCGCCGAACTGCGCAAGCGCAAGGACAATTTCAAATGACGGCTACCGAGATCATCCAGACGCTTGGCATGCAGCGTCACCCGGAAGGTGGCTGGTATGTCGAAACCTTCCGCGATGAAAACGGCGGTGAGCGCGGTCACTCCACGGCAATCTACTACCTGCTGGAACAGGGCGAGCGCTCCCATTGGCACCGGGTGAAGGATGCTGCCGAGGTCTGGCACTTCTATGCCGGAAGCCCGCTGAAGCTTCGGCTGGCGAAGGATGGCGAAAGCCCGCGAGAAGCCATTCTCGGTCCTGATCTGCAACAGGGCCAAAGACCGCAAGTCATCGTCAAGGCCGATGAGTGGCAATCGGCAGAACCGCTCGGTGCCTTCACCCTCGTCGGCTGCACGGTCGCTCCCGGCTTCGAATTCTCGAAATTCGAGATGGCCGCACCCGGCTGGGAACCGGGCAGATAAGTTTTATTCGGCGGGGGCGGGATTCGGCTTCCGCCGGATCATCTCCTTTGCCGCCAGCATGGCGCCACCGGTAATCAGCAGGCAGGCGAGACCGATCCTGAGACTTGGCTCCGCAAAGCCGAACAGCGTGAGGATGAGGGTCGAGAGCAGTGGTGCGGCATAGCTGGCGGCACCCAGAATCTGGATATCGCCGTTTTTCACGCCGTAATCCCACGCGTAAAACGCAGCCCCGACCGGCAAGAGACCAAGGCCGATGACGGCGGCCCATTCGCTGCCATTGGCGGGCCAGACGGTCGTTTCCAGGGCCAGATGGCAGAGGAAGGAAAGCGCCGAGGTGGCGAGGCAGAAGCCGGTCACCACATCCGTCGATACCGCCTCGAAACGCCGGGTCAGAAGTGAATAACCGGACCAGGTGAAGGCGCAAAGGAAAGCGGCACCATAGCCGACCAGATAGGCCGGATCGAAATTCAACCCTGAGCGCGAAATGATGGCGAAGGTTCCGGCAAGACCTGCAACGGCACCTGCGACATGAAACCATCGTAACCGTTCACCCGGCAAAAGGGCGGAACCGACGACAATCAAAAGCGGCCAGAGATAGGCGATCAATCCCGCCTCGACAGCCGGTGCGTTTCTCAGCGCCGTGAAATACAGTGCGTGATAGCCGAAAAGACCGCCAATGCCGATGAGCCAGACCTTTGGCGGCTGCCTGAGAAGCTTGATTCGCTCCGGCTTCACCGCCAGCAGCAGGACGCCCGGCAGACTGCCGATGGCAAAGGTGATGGCCGCCAGCTGGAACGGAGGCATGGTGCCAGAGGCGGCAGTCATCAACGCCAGCAGCGACCACATGAGGATGGCTGTGAAGCCGATCAGCGTCCCGCGAAGCTTCAAGATCCACCCCCCTTGAGACGGAAGGCGTGAACACTTGCCTCAACCGCCGTATTTCGTTGCCGTCACATAGACATCACCGACCTTGGTCGGAATGCGTGCATAGACGGGAGCATATACATTAGCGCCCTCAGCCTTGGCAAACCACACTTCCATGCGCTGCTTCTTGAGGAACTCGATATCGCTGCGCCCCTTGCGATAGCCCGACTTCGGCTCATAGCGCACTTCGCAGACCAGCGCCTCTCCTTTGAAGCCATTGGTCGAAAATGGCTTCGAACCCTTGGGCGAAAGCACGAGATCCATGCGCGACTCACCGTCGTAAACCGGCATGCGACTGGAGCAGACAGAGGCACCATCGGGGAAAATCAGCCCGGAAATCGGGTCCATCACAGAGCGAAGATCCTCCTGCGTAACCGGCACCCAGCTTGCCGGTCGCGCCCCCGGTTCAGGTGAAATGGAGGTGGAGACCACGTCTCCGTTCCGGTAGCCCACATTGTAAATGCGGGTTTTCTTGCCGCGCGTATAGGTCAGCTTATAGCTGCCGGTCTGCAGCCTCTTGCCCTGCACGACCCCGGTTACATCCGTCTCGGCAGAAATGCGAGTAAACAGGGTGACCAATCCCGCAGACTTGAAAGACCCGGCGATCTTGTAGTCTTTCGCGTTGAATTCACTGGCAAAAGATGCAGTCGCAATCGGCAGCAGGCCAAGCGAGATGTCGTATTCGCTGACATGGCGGATGGAGGCGGGCACCGCCGGTTGCGCGGCCAGAGCCAAGGCAGCGACAGTCAGGATGAGAATGCTTCGGCCTTGCTTGAGCATGGTCTACTCTTCAGAAACGGATGATGTTAACAATTCTATAACCTTTGCACTGTGGCAACAAAATAGCGAAGCGAAGCGCCCAAGTGCCGGATTTCTGAGTCATTTAAGGATGTTTGTGCCGAGGAATGACTTGACGGCACCGCCCCCACTGACTATAGAACCGCAACTTTCCAATCAGGACCAGTTGGATCGGCAGGCCGGACTTTGTCCGAAACCCCATTCAATTGCAAAGAAGAACAAAGGTGTACCCATGTCCCGTGTTTGCGAATTGACCGGTAAGGGCGTCCAGTCGGGCAACAATGTCAGCCACGCCAACAACAAGACGAAGCGTCGGTTCCTGCCGAACCTGTGCCACGTTACGCTGATTTCCGATGCTCTCGGCCAGCGTTACCGTCTGCGCGTTTCTGCTCATGCCCTGCGCTCTGTTGAGCATCGTGGCGGCCTCGATGCTTTCCTTTTGAAGGCTGACGAGACAGAGCTGTCCATGCGCGCTCGCCTGCTGCGCCGCCAGATCGTGAAGAAGACGGCAGAAGCCGCTTAATTCACGTCGCGTCCAGCGTCTGAGTTTCAGAAAGGCTTGGCGGTTAGCCCGCTCAAGCCTTTTCTGTTGTTTATTATTGTTCGTCTCCAGCTGGTGGCATCACCCAGGGTAAAAAAATGCAGTATCTGCGCGCGACCTCCATCTATATCGCCCTGATGACGCTTGTCGTCGTCTCGTCCAACTATCTCGTTCAATTCCCGATGCCCGGCACGCTGCTCGGCATCAACCTGAGCGACCTGTTGACTTGGGGCGCCTTCACCTATCCCGCCGCCTTCCTCGTGACAGACCTGACGAACCGCCAGTTCGGGCCAAAGATTGCCCGCCGCGTGGTGTTTGCCGGTTTTGTTGTCGGTGTTGCACTCTCCTTCTACACATCCATGCCCCGTATCGCGATGGCATCTGGCACGGCCTATCTGGTTGGACAATTGCTAGATATCTCCGTGTTCAACCAACTGCGCCGTCAAAGCTGGTGGCAGGCCCCGCTGGCCGGTTCCATGCTGGGTTCGGCGCTGGATACGCTGCTGTTCTTCTCGCTCTCCTTCGCGCCGGTCTTCGGCTTTCTGGGTGCCAATGACGAATTCGCCATCGGCTCCGCGCCGATTCTGGGCGTCTTTGCCACGGAAGCACCGCGCTGGATCTCGTGGGCCATCGGTGACTTCGTCGTCAAAATCCTCGTCGGACTGCTGATGCTCTTGCCCTATGGGGCTCTGATGAGCGTTCTGAAGCCCATGCCGCCGGCAAAGACGATCTGAACAGCCACACGGCACGTCCTACCTGCGGCTTGAAGCTGAGTTCGCACCAAGTTCTTATTTGGCTTACCCCCTCTGTCCTGCCGGACATCTCCCCCTCAAGGGGGGAGATCGATTCGTGGTTAGCCCTTCGCTCCAGATCTTGCCCTATCGTGCGTAGCAAAACTCCATCGATGGGAGATGGTGTGCAAGCATCAGCCGTTCTGCCGATCTCCCCCCTTGAGGGGGAGATGTCCGGCAGGACCGAGGGGGGTATCAAACGTTTGCACTGCATCCACGCCCCCGGCTCTTAACCACCTGATTGCATGCGCATGCACGGAATAAATCCCCCACATCTTGCAATTGCAGCTGCAACCTTGGCGACATAGTCTGACCACGGAACCGGAAGTAACGGGCCGGTTTCGGGGCGTCGAAAACCCCTCACGTAACGGCTGGCATCCGCGATACGAGATGCCCTCTCAGTCACTGGTTGGTGGCTGAGTGATTGAGCTTGGCTTATAAGCTCTCCACCTTCTATGGCTGGGGAGGCCCTGGCGCATGTCCAAGGTGCTTGCACCTAAAGGTCAGGGCGGTCGTTTACGTGCGATTTTTCGAACTCCCCGGCCGCCAGAGGCCTCCAAGCAACTGGGCCTTTGGCGCGCCATTCCCCCCGTTTCAAACACTGCGTGTTACACGATGCGGCGTGTCGGTGGGCGGGCTTTTGATCGTTCACCGGCTGCCCGCGCTCCACGCATCAACAATGCAGAGACCGGGAGGCGTCAAAACCATGGACAATTACAATCTCGCTGCCGACCTGCTCGCCACCTTCCGAGCCTCGCCGGATATCATCAAGGCGCTGCTGGTCATCATACCGCCTGCCTTCTGTCTGGCTCTTTTGAAACTTCTGCTTTTTGCTCGAACCATAAAAAGGCCGATGACCGCAGCGTCAAAAGCGGAGTGTCTGGACGGGGAAATTCTGCTGCCTGCAATCGACCGGGGCCGTTTCCCTGTCAGCCCTATTCGGCCAGCCGGAATTCCAGAAGCAGATTGCGCTGAAGGATGGAGTGATTATCGTCCGAAATCAGGATCAGATGCGGGCGGCCATCCGGGCCGGTGATCACATCAAGTCCCTCCATATTGTCGATCTGATCGTTCTGATTGGCCTCCAGAAGAACTGGCCCGTCGATAACAGCTCCGGGCTTGATGCTATCACCGGCAATGCGGCGAACACGCATGCCAACCCCGCCGATAAAACTGAACCGCCGCTCCAGAAGCAGCAGATCCCCGCCGGGCAGAAACGCGCCATCCGTGACATCCCAGGGATCATTGCGCTTGACCTTGAACTGCCCCTTTAGCGGTCCTTCCAGAATGGCGGCGTAGAGATTGCCCTGCTTGTCGACGCTGCGCTCGGCAATCGTGAGAACCGCACCGCGGAGCGCGCTTGCTTCCGGCGCAACGACGACTGTTTCCAACGAACCGTTGCCGCGCAACTGGCGCTTCGGAATGAGGATATCCAGTGTGCGCAGAGGCTTCGAACCTTCGAAACCGGGATCGGGATAGACATCAACCCGATGATTTCGCTCAAAACTGACAAGCACCTGTCCGGATCGCAGTGCCACGCCCTCGGCATCGATATCGCCCTTACCGGAGGGTTCATCACCACTCGCATCCCGCATAGCGGTGATCTTCACATCCGAGAGGCCAGCTGGCTTGCCCTTCTCGTCATGCTCAAGCTTTCCCGTCAGCCAGTGCCCCGTATCCAGGACAGACACGAAGCTCTTGCCGTCGGCATAGAAGCGTATGCTGGACATGGAACCCAGCAAGGATTGTTTTGAGGTAAATTCGAGCCCACCGATGAACTCGACCTGACCAAAACGGCTCTCGGTGGAACCCGGCTTGAAGGTCGAAATCTGGCGAACCTGAACAGGTGCCTCCAGCGTTTCGCCAGCGACAACAACCTGCGGCGGCGCCAGCATCAGCAGACTGGCTGCAACCAGCCAGGAGGACATTGCCAAAACAGACCTAGCCAGCACGGCGAACGCCGCGGCCACGACCGGTATTCTCATCGAAGAGTGCAGCCAGTTGCTCTGTCATCGCGCCCGCCAGTTCATCCGCATCCACGATGGTAACAGCACGCTGGTAATAGCGTGTGACATCGTGGCCGATGCCGATGGCCAGAAGCTCAACCGGCGACTTCGCCTCGATCTGATCGATGACGGCCCGCAGATGGCGCTCCAGATAATTGCCCGGATTGACCGACAGCGTGGAATCGTCCACAGGCGCACCATCCGAGATCATCATCATGATCTTGCGCTGTTCCGGGCGGTTGATGAGGCGGTTATGAGCCCACATCAGCGCTTCGCCATCGATGTTTTCCTTGAGCAGCCCCTCGCGCATCATCAGGCCAAGGTTGCGACGCGACCGACGCCATGGCGCATCCGCTGACTTGTAAATGATATGGCGCAGATCGTTGAGGCGACCGGGTGTCGGCGGCTTGCCGCTGGCCAGCCACTGTTCGCGGCTCTGGCCGCCCTTCCACGCCTTGGTCGTGAAGCCGAGAATTTCAACCTTGACGCCGCAACGCTCCAACGTGCGGGCCAGAATATCGGCGCAGGTTGCGGCAACGGTGATAGGGCGTCCACGCATGGAGCCAGAATTATCGATGACCAATGAGACAACCGTATCGCGGAATTTCGTGTCGCGCTCGCGCTTGAAGGAGAGCGGCTGCATTGGATCGATCACCAGACGAACGAGACGCGCCGGATCGAGATAGCCCTCTTCCAGATCAAACTCCCAGGACCGGTTCTGCTGCGCCATCAAGCGGCGTTGCAGACGGTTTGCCAACCGGCCCACAGCGCCTTGCAGATGCGAAAGCTGCTTGTCGAGGAAGGCGCGCAGACGGTCGAGTTCCGCCTCGTCGCACAGTTCTTCCGCCGTTATCTCCTCATCGAATTCCTGCGTGAAGATATTGTAATCCACCTTCTCGTTGAAATCGTCGAAGGGCAGGTTGGGTCGCTTGGTTTCACCCGGCGTTTCCGACTGGTCGGAATCATCATCGGACATATCGTCGTCGGAGATTTCCGCGCCGTCCATTTCGCCTTCGTCGAGCTGTTCCTCGGCAGCCTGGCTTTCTTCGGCTGGAGCGGCATCGGCACCAGCGTCTTCCTCTACCTCTTCGTTCTCGGTCTCATTGCTGCGCGGCTGCTCCTCGTCATCCGGATTTTCCATCTGCTCCGGATCGGATTCTTCGTCGCCATAGTCTTCCGCCATCTGCATGGAGGACAGCATGTGGCGCACCAGCTTGCCGAAGGCCTGCTGATCATCGATGACCGACTTCAGATTATCAAGGTCCCCCGCGATCTTTTCATCGAAGAAGGGACGCCAGAGATCCAGAACTTTACCGGCGGAGGCTGGTGGGGCAGTGCCAGTCAACTTTTCACGCACCAGCATGGCCATGGCCTCGCCGATGGGCGCGTCTTCCCGCCGCTGGACGCCGGAAAAATTCGCCTTCGAATATTTCTCGGCATTCATGCTGTTGATGTTGCTGGCAACGCCTTCCATGCGCAGCGAGCCGATGGATTCCACACGCGCCTGCTCGACAGCATCGAACACGGCGCGCGCATCCGTGCCCTGCGGCGACATGGCCGCATGCACATTCGTATCGTGGCAGGCAAGCCTGAGCGCCATGGAATCACCCAGGCCACGGGTCACCGCCAGTTCATGCGCGGTTGGCCGCTTGGAAAGTTCCGGCAGGCGAATGCGCTCGCCCGCCATACCCGGCCGTTCGTTGGCGAAGGAAACCTCCACCTCCCTATTGCCCGCGATGGAACGCACGCAACCGGTAATCGCGCGACGCAACGGCTCGGTATCCACCGGTCCGCTTGTCTTTGCCTTGGTGTTGTCGCCGCGGCCTGCCATGCTCATCTACCTTGCTGCCTGCGCTACCTGCCTCTCGGCACTCAAGCCCCGAGAACGATGTTCGCGGCGCTTTCCTTCAGTTCGACGCCAAAGGCGCGCTGATACTGTTCCGCCACCAACGTCCGCTCCAGTTCATCACACTTGTTGAGGAAGGTGATGCGGAACGCGAACGCGACATCGCCGAAGATCGCCGCGTTTTCCGCCCAGGTGATGACCGTACGCGGGCTCATGACCGTGGAAAGATCGCCGTTCATGAAGGCCGAACGCGTCATGTCCGCAACCCGAACCATTTTGGATACGGTTTCGCGACCCTGCGCCGAACCGCCGAACGCCTTGACCTTGGCGGCGACAATATCGACTTCCTTGTCATGCGGCAGATAGTTCAGCGTTGTCACGATCGACCAGCGGTCCATCTGCGCCTGGTTGATCTGCTGCGTGCCGTGATAGAGGCCCGTGGTATCGCCGAGGCCGACCGTGTTGGCGGTCGCAAAAATGCGGAAGGCGGGGTGAGGACGGATAACACGACTTTGGTCAAGCAGCGTCAGGCGGCCGGAGCTTTCCAGAACACGCTGGATGACGAACATGACATCCGGGCGACCGGCATCATATTCATCGAACACCAGCGCCACATTGTGCTGATAGGCCCAGGGCAGAATGCCATCCTTGAACTCGGTGACCTGCTTGCCATCCTTCAGGACGATCGCATCCTTGCCGACGAGATCGATACGGCTGACATGGCTATCGAGGTTGATACGCACGCACGGCCAGTTGAGGCGTGCCGCGACCTGTTCGATATGGGTGGACTTGCCGGTGCCGTGATAGCCGGACACCATGACGCGTCGGTTATGAGCAAAACCGGCCAGGATCGCCAGCGTCGTATCCCGGTCAAAGAGATAGTCGGGATCGAGTTCCGGAACATAGGGGTCGCCGCTTGAATAGGCGGGGACCTGCAAGTCCGTGTCGATGCCGAAAACGTCCCGGACAGAAACGGTGGTATCCGGAAGATTGGTTATATCAAGATCGATTTTGCTCATCACCACTCCACGCCGAACCGGTTACGGTCCGGTCGCAATCCTCTCTGTCATGTTGCCTTGCACCAGAACGGCTTAGCAGAAACCGGACTGCTTTAACAATTGGTAGGCCTGTATCACAGCCCTAAATCGTTCTTCCGAACCGCGATCGCCGCCGTTCGCATCCGGATGGTGCTTCTTGACCAGTTCCTTGTAGCGGCTCTTGATTTCTGCAGCCGTTGCTGCTGCCGTCAAGCCCATTGTGTCGAAAGCTTTCGCTTCCAGTGTCTTTACCTTGCGAACCGCCGTCTGCGTTCCCGCTGCAGCGCCGCCCTCGCGTACGAAACCGAACGGATCCTTGACGCGATTGAAGCTGGCCGCCGAACCGGAGCGCGTGGACGCATGGCGCGGCGCATCTTTCGCCGCCTTGTTGACGCCGATGGTCCAGGTGGGGCGATGGCCGGTGATCGCCTCCTTCTGGTAGCGCGCGATCTCGCTGTCCGACAGGCCGGAGAAGTAGTTGTAACCCTTGTTGTATTCCTTCACATGCTCGAAACAGAACAGGAAGAACTGGTTTTCGGCATTGCGCCCCACGGGTGCCCGATGAACGCCCGGCTTGTCGCACCCGTCCCACTGGCAGGTCGGCGTCTGCGGTGCCGCATCCTGCTCACGTTTCCGGCGCGTCCGGATGCGGTCGAAATATTTGGAATCGAGTTTCATGTGGCCACATTATGGGGTGCAGGAAAGGTCAGAACAAGAATTGACAAACCCCTTTGTTGCTGCTTTCTGGAGCGCCCTTTTCAACAACCAGCAGAGGCATTGAACCATGTCCGTCCGTTCCCGAATCGAAGCGGTTCTACAGGAAAATCTGGCGCCTCAGCGACTGGAAGTCATCAATGAGAGCCACCACCATGCGGGCCATCAACCGGACATGACCGGTGAAGGCGAAACCCATATGCGGGTGCGCATCGTTTCGGAACGCTTTGCCGGAATGACCCGTCTTGCACGGCACCGGCTGGTCAACGAGCTTCTGAAACCCGAACTGGATGCAGGCCTGCATGCGCTTGCGGTGGAGCCCGCCGCTCCGGGCGAAGCGACGCGCTGGTAAGAAGCGTTCTACTGCCCCGGCGGCAGATCTTCCGCCGGGCGGATGCGCAGCTTGGTGATGCGGTTCTTCTCGCGCTTCATGATGATGAAGCGTTTGCCGTGGAAGGTGAAGGTCTGCCGCTCCTGCGGGATCAGCTTCGATTCGTGGATGACAAGACCGGCAATCGTGGTCGCTTCCTCGTCCGGCAGTTTCCAGTCAAGCGCACGGTTCAAATCGCGAATCGGCACTGATCCATCGACGACGATGGAGCCGTCCGCTTCCTGACGAACCCCCTGGATCTCAAGATCATGCTCATCGGCAATATCGCCGACGATTTCTTCGAGGATATCCTCCAGCGTCACGATGCCCTGCACCTCGCCGTATTCGTCCACCACGACGGCGAAATGCATTTTCTGCCGCAGAAAGGCGTTCAGCTGGTCCTTGAGGCTGGTCGTATCCGGCACGAACCACGGCTTCTGCGCTATTTTGCCAATATCGAGGTCGCGCGGCTCCATATCGGGCTCGGCCAGCGCCCGCAGCAAATCCTTGGCATGAACGATGCCGATGATGTTTTCCGTCGAGCCACGCCAGAGCGGCATGCGGGTGAACGGGCTTTCCAGCACCGTGCGCACAATGACTTCGGGTGGATCGTCAGCATTGATGGCCCGCATGACTGTGCGGTGCTTCATCACATCGGAAACTTCCAGTTCCTCAAGATCCAGAAGCCCGCCCAGCCGGTCGCGATCCGCCTTGATGACGGAGCCTTCGCGATGCAGGAGGTCGAGAGCGCCGCGCAGTTCCTCATGCGCCGTCAGCATGGAAACTTCCTGCGAAAGCCGAATGCCGAACAGCGACAGAATGAAACGAACAATGGCGTTAACGGCGCTTGAGAGCGGCCCCGCAATCGCCACGAATATCCGCACAACAGGCGCAACGGCAATGGCGAACCGGTCCGGCGCCGAAATCGCCCAGCTCTTCGGCAGAACTTCCGAGAAGATGACGAGCAACACCGTCATGACAATCGTCGCAATGGCGACGCCGGAGGGGCCCAGCAGCCCGAGAAACAGACTGGTGGTCAGCGAAGAAGCAAGGATGTTGACGAGATTGTTGCCGATCAGCAGCGCACCGATCAACCGGTCGCGCCGCTCGATCAAGCGGCTCACGAGCCCCGCGCGTTCGTCACCATTGGCTTCCAGCGTATGCATCCGGGAACGGGACGCCGCCGTCAGTGCCGTTTCAGAGCCGGAAAAGAACGCCGAGAACCCGATCAACAACAGGATCGAGATCAGCGTCAGCCAGTATTCCGCAAGGAAGCCATACAGCTGGTCAAACATTACCGCGCCAAGGTCTCCTTCAGGAAGAGCTCGACCTCCGATGCCGCAACATCGTTGGCAACGAAGCTCTGGCCGATCCCATGAGTCAGGATAAAGGTCAGCTTGCCGCTCTTGACCTTTTTGTCCTGCGCAATCGCATCCATCAGCACATCGGTTGGGGGTAACTCGCCCGGAATATCCGATATCTCGGTAGGCAACCCAACGGCCTTAAGATGTGCTTCCACACGCTTGGCGTCATCGGTGCTGGCAAGATTGAGGCGCGCTGAGAAACGATGCGCCAGAACCATGCCGATCGCGACACCCTCGCCATGCACAAGTCGACTGCTGTCATACTGCGTGGCGGCTTCCAGCGCGTGGCCGAAGGTATGGCCTAGGTTGAGCAGCGCGCGGCGTCCGGTTTCACGCTCATCTTCAACCACGACATCCGCCTTGGACTGGCAGCTGATGGCGATTGCCTCTGCCCGCGCAGATCCACCCGCAAAGACTTCCCGCCAGTTTTTCTCCAGCCATTCGAAAAAGTCCGGCCGGTCGATGAGGCCATATTTGGCGACTTCGGCGTAACCGGCGCGAAACTCGCGCTCGCTCAGACTATCGAGCGCACTTGTATCCGACAGCACCAGATCCGGCTGGTGAAAGACGCCCAGCAGGTTCTTGCCGTGGCGCGAATTGATGCCGGTCTTGCCGCCGACGGACGAATCCACCTGCGACAGAAGCGAGGTCGGGATCTGCACGAAGCGAACACCGCGCCGGACAATCCCCGCCGCAAAGCCCGCGAGATCGCCGATCACGCCGCCACCCAGCGCGATGATGGCATCGTTGCGCTCGATGCGCGCGGAAAGCGCCATGTCGCAGACGGCGGCCAGCGGCTCAAGGCTCTTGGTCTTTTCACCCGGCGGCAGTGTCAGCGATACCGTCTCAACGCCATCCGTCTGAAGGCTGTCCACCAGCCGGTCGAGATAGTGGCTTGCGACATTCTCATCCGTCACGATCGCTGCCTTGCGAACTTTCAGGCGCGAGGTGATTTCACCGCCGGCATGGCTTATGAGATCCGGCCCGATCAGGATGTCGTATGCCCGATCTCCCAATGGCACATGAACCACACGCTCGTTTTCACGCGATAATGTTACAGTCACTTCTCAACGCCCCTCGCCCAGCGACGCAACGGCCGCCAGCACTTCATTCGCAACGATTTCCTTGCGCACATCGCGCGATTCCACCGTCAGATCGGATTCGGAATAGATCGGGTAACGCTGGTTCATCAGGTTTTCCAGCGTCTGCTTAGGGTTTTCGGTTTTCAGCAGCGGGCGATGATCGCGCTTATTGACACGCTCCCAGAGAATGTCGAGATCCGCCCGCAGCCAGACGGATACGCCGCCGCGCTTGATGACGCTACGCGTCCGCTCGTTGATGAAAGCGCCGCCACCCGTCGAGATCACACGCGGACCACCCTTCAGCAACCGCTCGATCACGCGGGTTTCCAGCGCGCGAAACTCCGACTCGCCATAGCTCGCAAACAGCTCGGAAATCGTCATGCGGGAAACGCGCTCGATTTCCACGTCGGTGTCGACGAAGGGTAACGACAACTGCTGGGCAACCATACGCCCGATGACGGATTTGCCAGCCCCCATCAGGCCGATGAAAATGAGGTTGCGACGACCGAGAGCCGCGCGCGCCTGCTCGACCAGCGGATTGATGCCGAGTGCAGGCTTCGTGATATCGGGCATCGAATTGGACATGGGCCTCTCAATAGTCCACAAGATCAGAACCCTATCGACAAATGATTGTTCAGCGTCAAGCACCGGCACAGGGCTTGACACCATAATCACGCCAAATCTCTCACATCTTGCATGCGGCCTTGCACCTTTGAGCATCAATGTCGATAAATGCGCGGCGACAATCCGGAGCGCTCCATGCCAACACTCTTCCGTTTCCTGTTTACCATTGGCGTCATTGTGGGCCTCGTCTACGCGGGACTTTTTGCTTTAGCCATCTTCGTGGAACCGCGCGAACGCGATGTGACGGTGCGAATTCCTTCGGAACGACTGAACCCGTCGCAGACACCACCAGCAGCACCGGCAGCAGCACCGGCAGCGCCCGCCGCAGGCACACCATGAGCGATCGCTCCCACGCGCATCTGGAAGCCTTTCTGGAAATGATGAGCGCCGAGCGAGGCTCGGCTGAAAACACGCTGTCTTCCTATGAACGCGATCTGGATGATCTGTCGTCGTTTCTTTCCGAGAAGAAGACCTCTCTTCTGAAAGCGGACAGCAACGATCTCGGCGCTTACATTGCTCACCTCGCAAAGCAGGGCTACGCCGCCTCATCGCAGGCGCGGCGGCTTTCCGCGATACGGCAGTTCTACAAGTTTCTGTTTGCGGAAAACATTCGCGGCGATGATCCAAGCTCCATTCTCGACGCACCAAAAAAACCGCAGTCCATCCCGAAAATCCTGAGCGAGGCCGATGTAAGCCGCCTTCTGGAACGGGCGCAGGCAGAGGCCGCGGAAGAAGGCCCCGGACGGCAGCTTCGTCTTCGCATGCTTGCGCTGCTGGAACTTCTCTATGCCACGGGCATGCGCGTGAGCGAACTCGTGTCGCTGCCGGCAAAGGTACTGGATCAGGAAGGCCGCTTTCTCATTATCCGCGGAAAGGGCAACAAGGAACGTCTGGTTCCGTTGTCCCGATCCGCCATGAAGGCGCTGGCAGACTATGCAGACGCGCGGCGCGCAGCGATCGCAGCCGGGGATATCGACAGCCCATGGCTCTTCTCCGCCAGCAGCGAACAAGGCTTCCTGCCACGCCAGGTATTTGCCCGCGACCTTAAAAGCCTGGCCGGACGGGCAGGCATCCGGGCCGCGACGATCTCGCCCCACGTACTGCGCCATGCCTTTGCCAGTCATCTTTTGCAAAACGGTGCGGACCTGCGCGTGGTGCAGGAACTCCTTGGACATTCAGATATTTCAACCACGCAAATCTATACGCATGTATTGGAAGAACGGCTCAGAGAAGTGGTTGAAACGCATCACCCTCTTGCAAAAGGCGCGAAAAACCCTGATTAGAGCGCGGCACGGCCGCCAAACGATCGGAAAACGGAGCTCATGCATAACGATCTCGACTTCGAAAAGCCCATCTCCGACCTGGAGGCGAAAATCCACGAGCTGAAGAAGCTTGCGGCGGAAGATGAGAGCATCGATACGTCCGAAGAGGTTCAGCGCCTGGAACAACGGATCCAGGAAGCGACACGCGACGTGTACTCCAAGCTGACGCCTGCGCAGAAGACGATGGTGGCCCGTACGGCCCGCCGTCCGCATTTTCTGGACTATGCAAGCCGGTTGTTCACGGAATTCACGCCCCTGGCCGGCGACCGCTCATTTGGCGAAGACGCAGCCATCCAGGCGGGTCTTGCCCGTTTCCATGGCCAGCCCGTTGCGGTGATCGGCCAGGAAAAAGGCAACGACACGAAATCCCGCATCAAGCACAATTTCGGTAGCCCCCGTCCAGAAGGATACCGCAAGGCGATCCGCGTGATGGAAATGGCAGACCGCTTCGGCCTTCCCGTGATTTCGTTGGTCGATACGGCTGGAGCCTATCCGGGCGTCGGTGCAGAAGAGCGCGGACAGGCGGAAGCCATCGCCCGTTCGACCGAGATGTGCCTTGGCATCAAGGTGCCTATGGTGTCGGTCGTGATTGGCGAGGGCGGCTCCGGCGGCGCAATCGCCATTGCCGCGGCCAACAAGGTCTACATGCTGGAACACGCAATCTATTCCGTGATCTCGCCGGAAGGCGCGGCCTCCATTCTCTGGCGCGACGCAACACGCGCCCGCGAAGCGGCAACGGCGATGAAGATCACCGCGCAGGATCTGAAGGCGCTCGGCGTGATCGATGATATCATCCCCGAGCCGCTGGGCGGCGCGCATCGTGATCCGGAAGCCGCCATCGATGCGACCGGTGACGTGATCAAGGCTGCTCTCGCTGATCTTGGCAAGCTATCGCCCGAAGCCGTTCGGAAAGCGCGCCGCGAGAAATTTCTGGCTATTGGCCGCAATCTCTGATGAAATATCGGAAAGATCCGGAAAATCCGGGTCTTTCGCCCTGACTGGGCGAAAGCTTGCAAGCATGTCAGCACCCTTAACCGTGCTGAAGCGGTTAAGAGAATGTAAAGCTTACCGCTTTATTATCGTGAAAATACTGGGTATTAGGATGAACCTGAACCTGTAGCCCGATTGACGTGATCAGTTCCGATGCGCTTGAAACATATCGCCTACATTCTCCTGATGGCCACCGCGCTGGCTGGTTGTAACGATACGATCGATACGGCCACGATTGACCTTTCCAAGGTCAAGAACAAGACGGAGCAACCTCTGCCCGACCGCCTGGTTGCGGAAATGCAGAAGCGCAACATGCCGCGCAATTCACCGATCATGATTCGTGTCTTCAAGGAAGAAGGCAAGATGGAGATCTGGAAGGCGCGTGCCGACAACCGCTTCGAGAAGATCACCGATTACGACATCTGTGCCTGGTCCGGCAAACTGGGCCCCAAGGTGAAGGAAGGCGACCGCCAGGCGCCCGAAGGTTTCTACAATCTGACGCCTGCGCATCTGAACCCGAACTCCAAATATTACCTAGCGATCAATACCGGGTTTCCGAACCGTTACGATGCAGCCAATGGCCGCACCGGTTCCAACCTCATGATCCATGGCGCCTGCTCGTCTTCGGGCTGCTATTCGATGACCGATGAGCAGATCCTCGAGATCTACGCCTTCGCGCGCGACGCCTTCAAGGGCGGCCAGTCCAGCGTGCAACTACAGGCCTTCCCCTTCCGCATGACCGCGGAAAACATGGCGCGCCATCGCACCAGCGAGAACTATGATTTCTGGAAGATGCTGAAGGTCGGTTACGACAATTTCGAGGTGACCAAGCGTCCGCCGGAAGTTGCCGTCTGCGGCAAGAAATACGTCTTCAATCAGGAAATGCAGGGAACGCCCTCTGCCGGTGCCGCCTGCCCGCCGATGTCGACCCCGCCTGCCCTGTCTGCAGCACTGTCTGCCTATGACAAACAGTACGAGTTGGCCTATGCCAAGGCTATGGAAAAGCTTGACGGCATGGTGTGGTACGAACCGACCGAAGCCGAGCGCAAGGCTGTGGTTGCCGACAAGCGCAAGGGTAAGAGCATTGAATACGCGCCGACCGGCACGTCCCTGGCGGCCGGAAAACTGGTCAAGCAGGAAGAGTTCGATGCACTAATGGCCGCTCGCCTGAACAAGGCGGCGAAGCCCGCTCCGGGCACCATGCTGGCCTCTGCGGCACCTGGCGGCGCCGCTGCAAAGCAAGGCCGCGTGACAATGACGGGTTCGGTTCCCGGGCAGCGCTCCACCATGAGCGTAGCGAGCGCCATGGGAAGTGGAGCGCCAGCAGCAGGCCCGATGGCCGTCAGCGCACCGGCACACGCACCTTCGAACAGTCAGTTTGCTTCCATGCAGAAGCAGCCGGGTGCCGGACATTCGTCCGGTAACGCCGCTGCGAGGTCCACAGGCCAGGCACCGGTTCCAACGCAGAACCCGATGGCCTATGCCTCGGTTCAGCAGACGGCCACGCAGGAAGACCTCAAGAAGCCCTTCTGGAAGTTCTGGTAATTACCTCGATGTCGGGGGAGATCTACGATCTGCGCGGGCTGAAATGCCCGCTCCCGGTTTTGAAAACTCGCAAGAAATTATCAGCAATGCCAAGTGGTAGCGAACTGGTGATCGAGACAACCGATCCGCTGGCGGGTATCGACATTCCACATTTCTGCCGCGAGAACGGCCATGCGCTCGTATTGAGCGAGCGCACCGAAAGCGGCCACCGTTTCACCATTCGCAGGGCTTGAGCAGTCCAGCCGCGTGCCGTTTCAGAACCGCATGCCTGGCACCGCAAGTGGATTATCCTCCAGCGCAGCGCGATCCGGCCGGTCGATCTTCGGCTGACCCGTAAAGGCTGCAAAGAGATCCTGCACGAACTCTTCCGAAAGACCCTGCGTGATCAGCACCATACGCGTGCGGCGCTCTGCCCCTTCCGGCCAGCGGGCAAGCCGCTCCGGCGGATGGAAGATGCTCTGCACCCCGTGAAGAACCAGCGGACGCTCCGGATTGTCGGAAAGCTGCACGATGGCTTTCATGCGCAGAAGTTTTTCGCCATGCGCGGAACGCAGGAGATCCACGAACATCTCGACTGCCAGAGGGTTGATCGGCTCATCATGGAGGATCGAGAAGGAGCGGATATCCGCGCCATGGCGGTTCACATCATGATGGTGATGCCCGTGGCCATGCCCGTGCTCATGAGCGTGATCACCATGATCGTGGTCGTGGTCATGCTCGTGGTGGTCATGATGCTCGTCGCCATGCTCCCGCTCCTCCTGCAGCCAGCGAGCGACATCCGGCACCTTGCTTTCGGGATCGTAGAGACCATTGACGAGGAGATTGATCGTACTTGTCACTGGCAGATCGCCATCGAGGATCTGCGCACGCGGATTGAGGTCGTTCAACCTGTGCAGGATGCCGGATGTAGTGGGCGCATCGGCCAGCGTCTTCTTATTCAGCACCAGCCTGTCGGCCACCGCCACCTGCTTGACCGCTTCCGGATGACGCAGAAGGGTCGATACGCCATGCACGGCATCCACCACGGTGATAACACCATCAAGGCTGAAGCTCTGTGCGATTACGGGATTGCCCATGACCGCCTGCATGACGGGTGCCGGGTCTGCGAGACCAGTCGTTTCGATGACCACACGGCGGATCGGCTTCAGGCGGCCAGTCTGGATCTGGTCTACCAGCGAGGCGAGCGTCTCCACCAGTTCACCGCGCACCGTGCAGCAAAGGCAGCCGTTGGACAGTTCCAGCAGCGTATCGCCCGATGATTCCACCAGGAAATTGTCGATACCGACTTCGCCGAACTCGTTGATGATCACGGCCGTATCGGAAGCAGCCGGATCCTTGAGAATACGGTTCAGCAGCGTGGATTTTCCCGCGCCCAGAAAACCGGTCAGAATGGAAACGGGAATACGTTCGCGCGGATGTGACATTGAAATATCTTTCTGAAATACGGTCACAGGCTAGCAGGACGAGGTATCGGAACGGGTACGCTGGCAGGCTGACCTTTGGCGCCTTTTGCAGGCTTTTCTGGCTCGACGACTGGCACGACGCCTGCAAATGTGAACTGCGGCGGCCGTGTCATCTCATGCACATAGGGCGAATGAAGAACCATGCGACCGGCATCATCACGCCCTTCACTGCGTACCTTTGCCGCCTTCGGATTACAGATTTCCGCACTGATGTCCACAACCTGATCCTGATCCGGCCCGTAGGGAGCAAGCGATGCCAACGGCACGCCCTCATTGGCAGGCGCCGTCAGGCCCGCCTGCAAAAGTTCGGCGGAATCGTCAGCCCGTCCTGCAAGACTGTCGGAACCCAGCACGACCGAGATCACGCTGCGGCCATTGCGCGTGGCGGACGAGACCTGATTGAAACCCGACGCGCAGATGAAGCCTGTCTTCATCCCATCGGCACCGTCAAAACGACCAATCAGCATGTTGAAGTTCGGATATTCCTTGGCACCGGTTGTAACGCCTTCGAGCGAAAAATAGCCCTGATACTCCGGAAAATCCCGCTTCAACTGCAATGTCAGCACTGCGAGGTCGCGTGCCGTCGTATACTGACCCTGACCGGGAAGCCCGTGCGGATTGACGAAGCGGCTGGAACGCATGCCCAATTGCTGTGCCTGCGCGTTCATCATGGCAACGAACTGATCGTTGGAACCGCCAACAGTTTCCGCGACCGCGACCGCGACGTCATTGGCCGATTTCACCATCAGGATCTTCAGGGCTGCGTCCAGCGTCATGGATGACCCCGGCTTCAGAAACAGCTTGCTTGGCGGTTGGTCCGCCGCCTTCTTGCTGAAGACGACCGGCGTATCCATGGACACCTTGCCCGACTTGATCGCCTTGAAGGTGACGTAGATGGTCATCAGCTTGGTCAGCGAAGCGGGGTACCACTTGCGAAAGGCATCCTGATGCGAGATCACGCGGCCGCTGCGCACATCCACAACGATCTTGGGATTGGCGAGAGCCTGCGTGCTAATGAGGCAGGTCGAGAGAGCCAGCGACAGCATCAGGGAGAATGGCTTCGGGAAACGAAGAGGGCGAGTGGACCGGTTCGGCAAGGGATCAGACCTCGTCTGGGACTACGCGTGCGACGTCTTCGCTTGGAACGCGTGAATGAGGCCTAGCAATGGCAAAGATGATTGATTCCGTCAATTCCGCGGCGCAATATGTGCGCTTCGATACTATCATCCAAGTCCTACAGGAAGCGTAATGCCCGTTCTCAACAGAGCAGCCGAACTACAGCACGAAGTTACCGAATGGCGCCGCCATATTCATGAAAATCCTGGCATTCTTTATGAGGTCCAGGAAACCGCAGCTTTCGTGGAAGCCCAGCTTCGTGCATTCGGCGTTGACGAGATTGTGACAGGCTTGGGACGCACGGGCGTCGTGGGGATCATTCGTGGGCGGCATCCCGGCCAAGGGGTTATCGGACTGAGAGCCGATATGGATGCGCTGCCGCTGGAGGAAATTACCGGCAAACCCTATGCATCGAAACTGCCCGGGAAAATGCACGCCTGTGGTCATGACGGGCATACGGCAATGCTTCTGGGCGCGGCCAAATATCTGGCGGAGACCCGCAACTTCGCTGGCTCCGTCGCCCTCATCTTTCAGCCTGCCGAAGAAGGCGGGCGTGGCGCGCTGGCCATGGTGGAAGATGGCATGATGGAGCGTTTCGACATTCGCGAAGTCTACGGGATGCACAACATGCCGGGCATGCCGCTTGGAACCTTCGCGATCCGCAAGGGTGGCATCATGGCGGCTCCGGACAAGTTTTCGATCAAGATCACCGGCCGCGGCGGTCACGCGGCAGAGCCCCATCGCACGGCGGATCCGATTGTGATCGGATCGCAGATCGTCAATGGCCTGCAGATGATCGCGGCGCGCAATGCCAACCCCTTGCGCTCCGTCGTGGTCTCCATCACGCAGTTTCATGCCGGAACCACGCATAACATCATTCCAGAAGAGGCCTATCTCGCCGGTACGGTGCGCAGCCTCGACGAACAGGTACGTGATCTTGCCGAAAAGCGGATCCGCCAGATTGCGGAAGGTATCGCGGTCGCCAATGATGCAGTTGCCGAAGTGGACTACGAGCGCGCATGCCCTGTCACGGTCAACCATCCGGAAGAAACGGTTCATGCCGCACAGGCGGCAATTGCCATCGTGGGCGAGACGAATGTGAACACCGAAGTTGACCCAAGCATGGCAGGCGAGGACTTCGCCTTCATGCTGCAGGCTCGTCCCGGCGCCTATATCATGATTGGCAATGGCGACACGGCAGCACTTCACAACCCTGCCTACGACTTTAACGACGAAGCAATTGCCTACGGAATTTCCTACTGGGTCAAACTTACCGAACAACGCCTTGCGGCATAAGCGCCTGTGCAGCCTCAATCCGGGCTTGTTCCCGGGAATAGGCTGCGGTATGACGAAAGAGCGTGTCCACGTAGCTCAGCAGGATAGAGCACAGGATTCCTAATCCTGGGGTCGGAGGTTCGAATCCTCTCGTGGACGCCACTTTTCCATTGTCCATACCAGATAGATGGGTGGAATTGCCCGACGAAGTTCTGATTACGTTTAGGCTGGCGGTGGGGATACGGCGCCCCAGCTGAACCAATCACTGATCAGCCACCAGCCACCCAGGAACAGGAACGCGGTAAAGGCCAAAGCGCCCACGCCGAAGCCCCAGCCGATGAGCACCGTGGCCCCGTCCCGCTGCGCCAGACCTATGCCGATGAGAAAGATGGCAAGTCCCGGAAGCACGTTGCCGAACGGGATGGGAAGCGCGATCAGAACGGCCATGACGAACACGAACAATCCGTGCAGCCGCAAGGCACCATCACGCGACAACCAGGCTATACGGGGCCGCATCCAACTCTCCAGCCAGGCAAGTTTCGGCACCAGCCACGCCAGCATGCGCTGCAGAAGGCCTTGCGGAAGGGTGGTTCTCGCCAGCCTTTTCGGCAGCAGAAACTCACGCCCGCCAGCAACGAGTTGCAGGGAAAACACTGCAAGTGCGCTCCCGAAGATCATTCCCGCGGGGATACCCGGTGTCGGAATAATGGCCGGAATGGCGAATATCACAAGAACCACCGCTGTTGCTTGGTGGCCCAGTCGGTCCAGAAGGTCGCCCAGCGTGACATTCCGTCCGTCGAAAGCCGCGATCAGATCTGCCAGGACAACGGAAATTGGCTTGTGTCTGTCAAACAAGATCAAATTCCGTCCAGTTTGCCAGAGAAGCTGGATGCGTCAGGCCTGACACATTCGTGCGGGTACGGGGGGGCAAGCGTCTCTTCATGCCAGCGATGTAGTGTCGCTCAGGGCAATTCGCCAGAGGAGGCGGCATCCCCGTACACCTACATCTGGAAATGACAGCGCTATCACGACAGGCGTCAAGATCGGTCGTTTGCGCGTAACGCGTCCATGAAGGACATACTCTGCTGACCCAATCGAGCTTCATCCATGAATGCATCAAGGCACTCGAGAAGACGTCCACGCCGACGGGCAACCTCCAGCTCTGGCATTGGACTGCGGTTGAAGGCACCAATCCCTGTCAGAAATGCCTGTACCGCCGCGCTCAAAGACGGAAGAAGGTCAATGAGGTAGACATTCGGCTCCCGGCTGCTCAGGACAGAGCTGATATAGGAAAACAGAGCCTTGGGAATATGGGCTGCATCCTGAAAGTCACACGAAGCGACGAGTTGGCGAACCAGCGCGCCATCAAAATGATCTACGCTCATTGAAATCCCTCAGCATGGATTACGCAAATCGAAAACACATCCACGTTTGAAGCCTTTCATTGCTTCAGTTCTCGCTTCCCGCTCACCTTCACAAAAAAGGAGGCAAGACGACTCAGAGGTACCATTTTACCTCTTGGTAAAAAATTCGGAAAAATATTAGTATTACAAAAGGGGTATATGTCAATAACATACTATCGAGAGGTCTAGACGAAGTGATTCCCGTGTCGGAATAAAACATCTTCGCCACCACTACTCGTTTTATTTTAAATCAAAGCGCCCCAAGATTGTACAATTCAACGTAACGACTTTGTTCGTACGTGCTCCATTCGAAAGCCGAGCCCCATCAAGCGACCTGCCAGATGAGCCAACAATGGAAAGCGGGCAATGTTACGGATGAAGGCCGGAGGGCCTTTTTTCCGCTCTTCCTGCACCAACTCCTTGCGGCGATTGGAGCGCATCATCAACTGCAGCTTCTGGGTTGCCTTGGTCGGAAAGAGGCGTCGTTTCTCCACCGCCGCCAGATGCGCATCCTGCAACTGATGTCGCCGTAGAGGCTCAGCCAGTATATTGGCAGCAGCAACAGCATCCTGGATGGCAAGGTTCACACCCACCCCGCCGATTGGCGACATCGCGTGCGCCGCATCACCGATGGCAATTAACCCCGGCCTCCACCATTGCTTCAACCGGTCGATGCGCACCTGCAGCAGGCTGACATCCGACCAGCTTTGAATTTCATTCATGCGCTCGGCAGGCAATGGCGAGACAGCACGCACCTTGTTGCGGAAATCCTCCAGATCGCGCTGCCGGATTTCTTCAAACGTATCGCCGCGGACGATGTAACCGCATTGCCAGTAATCACCCCGATCAATGAGCACAAAGCCTTGGCGTGGCCCCGCATGCCCCATGGTTTGCGCCGGATCACCTTCTTTCTTGGATAGCTTCATCCAGACCACTTCGCTGGGACTGCCGAAACTTTCCACCTCAAGCCCTGCCTTTTCGCGCACCACGGAATGGCGGCCATCGGCGGCCACCACTAGCTCGCTTCGAAGCATGAGCGCACCTTCCGGTGTTTCGAGGCGAAGGCCCGACACCTTCCCAGCCTCTTCCAGCACATCCGTCACCTTTGCCTGCATCAGCAGCCGGAAGTTGGGATAGCGAGAGGCCTGCGCGTGCAGGAAGTTCAAAAAATCCCATTGCGGCATGAAGGCGATGAAGCGATTGCGCACGGGCAGGCGGGAGAAATCCGCCATGGTGATTGTCTTACCACCCATCTCGGCCATCAGCTTGGGCGCACGTGTATGCGGCAGCTTGAGAAATTCTTCTTCAAGACCCAGTTCGTAGATCACCTCCAGTGTAGACGGGTGGATGGTATCGCCGCGAAAATCGCGCAGGAAATCATCGTGCTTTTCGAGAACGGTCACATCGACACCGGCACGTGCCAGAAGAAGCCCCAGCATAAGGCCAGCCGGACCGCCACCTGCGATGGCGCAGGATGTGTTCAAAGCCTTTTCCACCATGCGGCATCTCCCGATTCGCCTTTACCTGTGTCATGCCATCTGGCAACGAAACGCGCGAATTTCAATGCGACTTGATAAGCTCTTGTGAGGAAGCGGGGCCGCCTGTAAACGGGCAGGCAACACAGGGTTTGAAAGCATATGACCTCCGCCAGACGCAGCATCTCCATTCTAGGCTCGACAGGCTCCATCGGCACCAGCACGCTGGATGTGCTGACACATCTGGATGACGCTGACGCCTTTGAGGTTATCGCCCTGACCGGTGCCGGAAACATCGAGCTTCTGGCCGAACAAGCCAGGACGCACCACGCGAAACTGGCCGTAACAGCGGATGAAAGCCAGTATGTGGCGCTGCGTGATCTCTTATTCGGCTCCGGCATTGAAGTGGCCGCCGGACAAACCGGTCTTCTGGAGGCAGCCAGCGCCGACGCCAGCATGGTGATGGCGGCCATTGTCGGCACAGCTGGCCTGAGCCCAACCCTTGCTGCCGCGAGGCGCGGTGCAGACATAGCCCTTGCCAACAAGGAATGCCTGGTTTCAGCGGGCGACCTGTTCATTTCTGCCGTCAAGGAGGGCGGCGGACGGCTTCTGCCTGTTGATAGCGAGCACAATGCCATCTTTCAGGTTCTGGAAGACAACCAGCGCCATGCCATCGAGCGCATCATACTGACTGCCTCCGGCGGGCCTTTCCGCACCTTCACGCGCCAACAGATGGCGGGCGTGACGGTGGAGACGGCACGCGCGCACCCCAACTGGTCCATGGGACTGAAAATTTCCATCGACAGTGCCTCCATGTTCAACAAGGCGCTGGAAATGATCGAGGCGAAGCACCTCTTCGGCCTAACGCCTGAGCAAGTGGAGGTGATTATTCACCCGCAATCGATCATACATTCCATGGTTGGCTATGCGGATGGTTCCGTACTCGCCCAGCTCGGCTACCCGGATATGCGCCATGCCATCGGCTATGCGCTCCATTATCCACGCCGTGGGAAGCTGCCGGTGGAGCGGCTGGATTTCGCGAAACTTTCCCGTCTAGATTTTGAAGCCCCCGATGAGGACCGGTTCCCGGCACTTCGGCTGGCGCGACTGGCCATGACGCGCGGCGGCGTGCAAGGTGCTGTGCTGAACGGGGCCAAGGAGATTGCGCTGGAAGCCTTCATTTCAGGAGAGCTTCCCTTCCTTGCCATGGCGGAGATCACCGAAGCGGTGATGGAAGAGCTTGGCCATCTGCCGCCAGCCGCAAGCATGGACGATGTGTTTGCAGCCGATCTGGAAGCGCGCCACCGAGCGAAGGCGAAGTTACCTTAAAGATTACGCATTACGCCGCCGCCCTTCCATCAGGTCGAGAATGGCACGCGCCGCGTCCAGCACATTGGTGCCGGGACCGAAGACGGCGGCAACGCCGCAATCCAGCAGGAACTGGTAATCCTGCCGCGGAATGACGCCGCCCAGGACAACAATCACATCCTCCGCACCCTGTGCCTTCAGCGCCTCGATCAGTTGCGGGGCGAGCGTCTTGTGACCGGCAGCAAGGGAGGACATGCCGACGACCTGCACCTTTTCCGATACGGCAAGGTTTGCCGCCTCTTCCGGCGTCTGGAACAAGGGACCCGCGATCACCTGAAAACCGATATCGCCGAAGGCAGAGGCAATGACCTTCGCGCCGCGATCATGCCCATCCTGCCCCAGCTTGGCGACCAGCATCTTTGGTTTGATGCCCGTTGCTTTAGCGAATTCCGAAAGACGCCCGGTCAGCGTCTGGTACTCCGGATCATCCGCATAGGCCGGGCCGTAGATATCGCTCACCACTTCCGGCACGGCAGAGTGATCACCGAAAACGGCGCGCATGGCATCGGAAATCTCACCGACACTCGCGCGCGCGCGGGCAGCCTCGACCGCCTTCTCCAGAAGATTGCCCTCCCCGGTTTCGGCCACCTTGGTGAGTGCGGCAAGAGCTGCCGCCACACGCTTCGGATCGCGCTGGCGACGGATCTGCTCCAACCGCTTGATCTGCGAATTGCGCACGGCGGTGTTGTCAATGTCGAGAATGTCGATCGGTTCTTCGTTTTCCAGCCGGTATTTGTTGACGCCGACGATGATTTCCTCGCCGCGATCCACACGCGCCTGCCGCCGGGTTGCCGCCTCCTCGATCAGCCGTTTAGGAAGACCATCGGCAACCGCCTTGGTCATGCCACCCATGGCCTCCACCTCTTCGATCAACGCCCAGGCTTTATCCGCCAGTTCCTTCGTGAGGCTCTCGACGTAATAGGAACCAGCCAGCGGATCGACCACCTTGGTCACACCCGTTTCATGCTGAAGGATCAGCTGCGTGTTGCGGGCAATGCGCGCCGAGAATTCCGTCGGAAGCGCAATCGCCTCATCCAGCGCATTGGTATGCAGGGATTGCGTGCCGCCGAGCACGGCAGACAGCGCCTCATAGGCGGTGCGGATAACGTTGTTGTAGGGGTCCTGCTCCTGAAGCGAGACACCTGAGGTCTGACAGTGGGTGCGCAGCATCAGCGAGCCCGGCTTCTTGGGCTCGAACTCTTCCATGATCCGCGACCAGAGCAGGCGGGCAGCGCGAAGCTTCGCCGCTTCCATGAAGAAGTTCATGCCGATGGCGAAGAAGAAGGACAGGCGGCCGGCAAACTCATCCACGTTCAGCCCACGCGCCAAGGCGGCCCGCACATATTCCCGCCCATCGGCCAGCGTAAACGCCAGTTCCTGCACCAGCGTCGCGCCCGCTTCCTGCATGTGATAGCCGGAAATCGAGATGGAGTTGAAGCGCGGCATTTCCTTGGCCGTATAGGCAATGATATCCGCAATGATCCGCATGGAAGGCTCCGGCGGATAGATGTAGGTGTTGCGGACCATGAACTCCTTCAGAATATCGTTCTGAATGGTGCCTGAAAGCTGATCGCGAGAAACGCCCTGCTCCTCCCCCGTCACGATGAAATTCGCAAGGATGGGGATCACCGCGCCATTCATGGTCATGGAGACGGAGATATCCTGCAACGGAATGCCGTTGAACAGGATCTTCATGTCTTCGACCGAGTCGATCGCCACACCCGCCTTGCCGACATCGCCGACGACGCGGGGGTGGTCTGAATCATAGCCGCGATGGGTGGCGAGATCGAAGGCGACGGAAACGCCCTGCTGACCGGCAGCCAACGCCTTGCGATAGAAGGCATTGCTTTCTTCCGCTGTGGAAAAGCCCGCATACTGGCGGATCGTCCAGGGGCGACCCGCATACATGGTGGCGCGCGGCCCGCGCACAAACGGCTTGAAGCCGGGCAGGCTTTCCAGATGCTCGACGCCTGCGAGATCCTCCGCCGTATAGAGCGGCTTCACCGGAATGCCCTCCGGCGTGTTCCACACCAGCCTGTCCGGGGATGCTTTCAGTTCCTTCTCGGCCAGCGCCTGCCAGTCGGCGACGGTTTTCTTGCTCATCGGGCTGATCCTCCGGGGGCTGCTGCCATGATCGGCGCGGCATTCAGATTGACGAAATTGCTACTGGGTAGCATATTGGACTTACTCTTAACGGGAGCCTTGAGCCATGACCGTAAAAGCATCTGTTTCCATTTCCGACCAGCAGGACGCCTTTGCCCGCCGACTGGTAGAAGAAGGCCGCTATTCCAGCGTGAGCGCCGTAGTGCAGCAGGGGCTGGAGCTGCTGCGCGAGCAGACGGAGATGAAAGAGGCGGAGCTGGCAGCTTTGAAGGCTCTTCTTGATGAGCGCCGCAAAGGCCCCTTCCTGACAATGGAAGAGAGCCGCGTTCAGATTCAGGAGATGGTTGCGAACGTGAAGGCCTCTTATGGGCTTTAAAGTCGAACGCTCGAAACAAAGCATTCGCGATCTCGAACTGATATTTCGCCATCTGATCCAAAGTTATATTGGCTTTGGCGATCCGGTTGAGGAGGCGATTGAGCGCGCGCTGCAACGGCTTCACTCCATTGAGAGCGACATGGATGGTCTTGCGCAGACGCCTTATCAAGGAACGGTGTGGACTACCGAAAGTGGCACCGAGCTCCGTTACGTGACGAAGAAAAAAGTTGTTTTCTACTTTGAAATCAAAGCGGAAGCGCAGGTTATCAACCTGCTTGCCGTCTTCTTCGGCGGACAGGATCACCGACGTCATATGCTGGAGCGGCTGAGCAAGCAGACGACAAACGCCTGATTGCTTGGAAGCTCCTGCACTCCACATCACTCGAACTCCATGATAAGCTCATCCACTGCGAGGCTCTGGCCCGCACTCGCAGCAACGCGCTTCACCACGCCCTTCCGCTCTGCCTTCAGTACGTTCTCCATCTTCATGGCCTCGACGGTGGCGAGGGTCTGACCGGCTTCCACCGTATCACCCACCTTCACCGCCACGCCGGTAATGACACCCGGCATGGGGCAGAGCAGCATCTTGGATGTATCCGGCGGCAGCTTGACCGGCATCAGCTTTGCCAATTCCGCCACACGCGGCGAGCGAACCCGCGCCAACACATCCATGCCGTTGGCGCGCAGGCGAATGGCGGAACCGACGAGATCCACCTTCACACCCAGCTCTTCACCGTTCAAAAGAAAATGCGCGTGTGTTTGCCCCGGATGCCATGAACCGGCGACCGTGATGCTTTCGCCAGAATCATTGAAGACAACCACATTGGCATCCGCACCGCCGGAAAGCGAAACGGCATGGCTGACATCACCCAGCTTCACCACCCAATGCTTGCCGACCTTGCGAGTATGGTTGCCGATAGTACCGGAAATCTGCGTCGCGCGGCTCTGCACATGAGCATTGATGACGGCGGCAATGGCGGCCAGCTTCTGGGAGGCAGCAGCATCCGGTGTGACTCCGGTAAAGCCATCGGGAAATTCTTCCGCGATATAGGCTGTCGTTAGCCTGCCGGAGCGGAAACGCTCCTGCCCCATGACAGCCGAGAGAAAGGGCAGGTTGTGACCAATGCCTTCCACCTCGAAATCATTGAGCGCCGCTGCCATGGCATCGATTGCCACCTCGCGCGTCTCACCCCAGGTGCAGAGCTTGGCGATCATGGGATCGTAATACATGGAGATCTCGCCGCCCTCATAGACGCCGGTATCGTTGCGCACCACGGTGCCATCTGGCTGCCTGCCTTCGACCGGTGGGCGGTAGCGGCTGAGACGACCAATGGAGGGCAAGAAGTTGCGTAACGGATCTTCCGCATAAAGCCGGCTTTCGATCGCCCAGCCGTTCAGCTTCACGTCGTCCTGAGCAAGCGACAGCTTTTCGCCCGAGGCAACGCGGATCATCTGCTCCACAAGATCGATGCCGGTGACGAGTTCCGTGACCGGATGCTCCACCTGCAAACGGGTGTTCATCTCGAGGAAATAGAACTTGTTGGCCTTGCCATCGACGATGAACTCCACCGTGCCTGCCGAGTGGTAACCGACAGCTTTCGCCAAAGCCACGGCCTGTTCGCCCATGGCGCGACGGGTCTCAGGGCTAAGGAAGGGCGACGGAGCCTCTTCGATCACCTTCTGGTTTCGCCGCTGGATGGAGCATTCACGCTCGCCGAGATAGAGGCAGTTGCCGTGCTTATCGCCCAGCACCTGGATTTCGATATGGCGCGGCTCGGTGACGAATTTTTCAATGAAGATACGGTCATCCCCAAACGAGCTTTTCGCCTCGTTCCTGGAGGATTGAAAGCCTTCGCGGGCTTCTGCATCGTTCCAGGCAATGCGCATGCCCTTGCCGCCGCCGCCAGCGGAAGCCTTGATCATGACGGGATAACCGATCGATGCGGAAATTTTTACCGCTTCGTCAGCATCTTCGATCAGCCCCATATGGCCGGGGACGGTGGAAACGCCCGCTTCCGCCGCAATCTTCTTGGAGGTGATCTTGTCGCCCATGGCCTGGATGGCACCGACCGGCGGGCCAATGAAGGTCACACCTTCCTTTTCCAGCGCTTGCGCAAACAGCGGGTTTTCCGACAGGAAGCCGTAGCCGGGATGCACAGCATCGGCACCCGTCTGGCGGATGGCATCCATGATCTTGTCAATCACGATATAGGACTGTGACGAAGGGGCCGGGCCGATATGCACCGCCTCATCGGCCTCGCGCACATGCAGCGCATTGGCATCGGCATCGGAATAGACGGCGACCGTTTTGATACCCATCTTCTTTGCCGTGCGTATGACGCGACAGGCGATTTCGCCTCTGTTGGCAATCAGGATCTTCTGGATCGGCATCATATCACCCCTGACCTAAGTCTTCGAAAGCACTCGGGAAATTCTTGCGAGCAGCGGCCTCATTGATCTTCAGCAGTGCCGTATAGGAGGTCGGATCGAAGCCGCGCTCTGCGGCAATCACTTCCCGCCCGAACAGACGCCCGAGCCGTTCGCCATCCAGATTGCCACGCTCGAAGGGTTCAGGCCCGAAAAACTGCCAGAGCGCCTGCAGAAACCCCGCATCTGCCAGCGCCACCGTCTGGTCCATGGTGCGATGGCGCGGCATCGCCGTCAGCTTCGTGACCTTGGAATTGGCGCGGCGCAGCGTGTACTGCCACTGCGTTCCGGGAAGCCCCAGCGGAAAACCGCGATGCTTCGGCATTTCAGGGGTCTTGGCCATCAAAAATGTTTCCCGATCCGAACAAAAGCCACCATGGCATCACACCTCAAACACGTCTTCGAAGGATTCGGGAAAATTCTGCCGCGCCACCCGCTCATTGATCTGCAACAGCGCCTCATAGGATTGCGGATCGAAATCCTTTTCCACGGCCACGATTTCGCGCCCAAACAGCAGGCTGAGGCGGGCGGCATCCAGATTGCCGCGCTCGAAGGGTTCTGCGCCAAAGTGATGCCACAGCGCATGCAGGAAGGCCGCATCGATGCGATGTTCCTTGGTGCCGGGGCGCGCTTTGCGGGGAATGGCCTTCAAAGGCGTCACACCCTTGGGATTGGCGCGACGAATGGTAAACTGAACGCCGGTACCCGGCATTCCGCCCGGAAAGCCTCGGTGTTTCGTCATTTCGGGCAGATTGGCCACAGGCAGTCTCCAGTTTAGTCTTTGTTTTCAATGGCCTGTCCCTGGACGAGGCAGGCCGATATGTGCGATCAGACGTTCAAGCCGTTGAAGTCCGATGCGTCGTGACGCTCAGGCAGGAACGTGCCCGGATCGCCCGAAGCCTTGTTGACGATGCCACCGCGCTTCACACCCGGACGGGCCGCGAGCTGCTTTGCCCAGCGCACAACATGTTCGTATTCAGCGGTTGAGAGGAACCCGCCTGCATTCGGATAGGACTGGTCAAGTGAAAGACGGCCGTACCAGGGCCAGATCGCCATATCGGCGATTGTGTACTCGCTGCCTGCCACGAACTCATTATCAGCCAGCTGACGGTTCAGCACATCCAGCTGACGCTTGGTTTCCATGGCATAGCGATCAATGGCGTATTGGATCTTGACCGGCGCATAGGTGAAGAAATGGCCGAAACCACCGCCCACGAAAGGTGCAGAACCCATCTGCCAGAACAGCCAGTTCAAGGCTTCCGCACGCCCGCGCACATCCCTTGGCAGAAAAGCGCCACACTTTTCCGCCAGATAGACAAGGATAGAGCCGGATTCGAACAGGCGCACAGGTTCGCCGCCACCAACCGGCTGATGATCCGCCAGCGCCGGGATCTTGGAATTCGGGTTCACGCTGACAAAGCCGGAGCCGAACTGGTCACCCTTGCCGATATTGATCAACCAGGCATCATATTCGGCACCCGTGTGACCGGCTTCCAGAAGCTCTTCCAGCAGGATCGTCACCTTCTGGCCGTTTGGCGTGCCCAGCGAATAGAGCTGCAGCGGATGCTTGCCGACCTTCAATTCCTGATCATGGGTGGGACCAGCAATTGGCCGGTTGGTGCTGGCGAAAGCGCCACCATTGCCCGGCTCCCAGGTCCAGACCTTTGGCAGCTCGTAGCCGGCTGGCAGGTTTTTTTCCGGCGGAAATTTGGAATCGCTCATGGAATTTCAGATCCTTGTTTCGTGAGGACGACGCCGAGGAGGAATGGCGCAGCCCCCATGATATAGGTGACGCAATGCGCGACGCGAGGCTCAAAGCGGAATCGTGTCGTGCTTTTTCCAATGTGTCGTAATCTGCTTGTTACGCAGCGAGGCAAAGGCACGCGCGATCCGCCGACGCGAGGAATGCGGCATGATGACCTCATCGATGAAGCCGCGTTCTGCTGCCACGAAGGGGTTGGCGAAACGCTCCTCATATTCCTTGGTGCGCGCCGCGATCTTTTCCGCATCGCCAAGCTCGGAACGATAGAGGATTTCCGTCGCGCCCTTGGCACCCATGACGGCGATTTCCGCCGTTGGCCAGGCATAGTTGATATCTGCGCCGATATGCTTTGAAGCCATCACGTCATAGGCACCGCCATAGGCCTTGCGCGTGATCAGCGTCACCATAGGAACGGTTGCTTCCGAATAGGCGAACAGCAGCTTTGCGCCGTGCTTGATCACGCCGCCATATTCCTGTGCCACGCCCGGCAGGAAGCCCGGCACATCCACCAGCGTCAGGATGGGGATTGAGAAGGCATCGCAGAAACGCACGAAGCGCGCCGCCTTGCGCGAAGCATCGATATCAAGGCACCCGGCCAGCACCATGGGCTGGTTGGCGACGATGCCGACCGTTTGTCCTTCGAGCCGAATGAAACCGGTGACGATGTTGCGGGCAAAAGCTTCCTGAATTTCAAAGAAATCGCCCTCATCCGCAATCGCGTAGATAAGCTCCTTCATGTCATAGGGCTTGGTAGCCGAATCCGGAATCAGGCTATCGAGCCGCATTTCCACCCGCGCCGGATCATCGAAGAAGGGGCGAATAGGCGGCTTTTCGCGGTTGTTGAGCGGCAGGAAATCGAAGAGCTGGCGCACCGCTTCCAGCGTTTCGATATCGTTCTCATAGGCCGCATCGGCCACGGAAGACTTTTTCGTATGGGTGGACGCACCGCCCAGCTCTTCCGCCGTCACAATCTCGTTCGTCACCGTCTTCACCACATCCGGGCCGGTGACGAACATGTAGGACGAGTCCCGCACCATGAATATGAAGTCTGTCATGGCAGGAGAATAGACAGCACCGCCCGCGCACGGCCCCATGATGACGGAGATCTGCGGAATGACGCCGGAGGCTTCCGCATTACGACGAAACACTTCCGCATAACCAGCGAGCGAGGCCACACCTTCCTGAATGCGCGCACCGCCGGAATCATTCAGGCCGATGACGGGCGCACCGACCCGCACGGCCATATCCATGATCTTGCAGATCTTCTGCGCATGAGTTTCAGACAGGGAGCCGCCAAGAACCGTGAAATCCTGGGAGAAGACATAGACCTGACGGCCATTGATCGTACCCCAGCCGGTGACGACGCCATCACCCGCCACCTTCTGACCCTCCATGCCGAAATCGACACAGCGATGGGTGACATACATATCATATTCTTCGAAGGAGCCTTCATCGAGCAGGACTTCGATGCGCTCGCGGGCAGTCAGCTTGCCCTTGGCGTGCTGCGCGTCGATACGCTTCTGGCCGCCGCCCAGACGCGCCTCTGCCCGCCGTGCTTCCACTTCGTTCAAAACTGCGCGCAATGCTGCCTCCCTTGGAATGTGCAACTCTCTTGTATCGCGTTGACCATGCAGGCGAAACATGGATTTTGGTTGAAGAGGTGGCAATGTATAATCTATAAATATGCAAACTGCATTTTGCGAAGTTGCAAACTCATGGCTATTGGCAAGCTTTACATCGGTCGAAAAGTGAGGGACGTGCGGGAGGCGGCCCGCGCCACCCAAAGCCAATTCGCAGAGCGCCTTGGTATTTCAACCAGTTATCTCAACCAGATCGAAAACAACCAACGCCCGGTTTCCGCCGCCGTTCTGCTGGCACTGGCGGAGAAGTTCAGCGTTAGCATTGCCGATCTCTCCTCCGGCGAAGGCGATAGGCTTCTCTCCGCCCTCTCCGAAGCCCTCTCCGATCCACTGTTTGAAGGCTATACTGGCAGCCTTCAGGATCTGAAGCTGGTGACGCAGAATGCGCCGGCCATTGCCCATGCGCTGATTGCCGCGCATCAGGCCTATCGCCGTTCCAGCGAACAACTGGCCAGCATGGACGATCGGCTGGGCCGGGCAGCGCTCAGTGAAACCACCTCTTACGACGAGGTGCGCGATTACTTTCATTTTGTCGACAACTATATTCACGAACTGGATGTGATGGCCGAACGGCTGGCAGAGGAGATCGGCCTTGGCGGCGGTGACAATCATGCCGCACTTCAGCATTTCCTTCTCAGTCGATTTGGTGTGCGCGTGGAGCGGACCGCCCTGAAGGACGAACTCATCCGCAGCTTCGATCCAGCCTCCCGTCGTCTCTCGCTGAACGCCTATGCCACGCCTGCTACCCGCGATTTTCAAATGGCGCTGCAGATCGCCCAGCTATTTGCCGCCGACCCCATTGACCGCATCGCCCGCGAGGCCGGTTTTCGCACAGCCGAAGCGGTGGAAATCTGTCGTATCGGGCTGCAGAACTATTTCGCCGGAGCCCTGCTCCTGCCCTACGAAAGCTTTTTGAGACGCGCCCGTGAACTCCGTCACGATCTGGACCTTCTCGCCGCCCAGTTCGGTGCCAGTCTGGAACAGATCTGTCACCGGTTGAGCACGCTGCAAAGACCGGGGCAGAAGGGCATCCCGATCTTCTTCGCGCGGGTGGATCGTGCCGGAAACATCACCAAGCGTCACAGCGCAGCGAAACTTCAGTTCGCCCGGTTCGGAGCCGCCTGCCCGCTCTGGAATGTGCATCAGGCTTTCGAAATGCCGGGGCGGATCATCCGGCAACTGGCAGAGACTCCGGATGGCGTGCGCTACCTCTGTCTCGCCACCCAGATCACCAAGGGAAGCGGGGGCTTCCGCGCGGTGCAGCCACGCTATGCGCTGGCGCTCGGCTGCGAGATTTCCTATGCAGACAGCTTCGTCTATGCAGATGATCTCGACCTCGACACCCGCGCCGCCTTCGAGCCGATTGGCATATCCTGCCGGATCTGCGAACGGCACACCTGCCCGCAACGCGCGGTGCCGCCGCTGAAAAGCAGGCTGGCGGTGGATCACGATAACCGTTCCATCGTGCCTTACCGGATTTTGTGAAGCGTCAGAGACTTTTGCAGACGGCTGCGCGCAACATTTCCACATAGGGACCATTACAGCCTTCCAGCGCATTGTTGGTAAGGCTGACGACCGTCATGCCCTGCTCCGGCAAGATGAACCATGTGTTGCCGTAAACGCCGCCCCACTGGATGGCACCCTTTGGCAGCGCCGTTCCGGCCGCCAGAGAATCGGTGATAATTGCGCCGAAATAGCCAAACCGCTGACCCGGATTGCCAGCCACCTGACCAATCTGATTGGAGAGACCGGCTTCGGCCAGATACGCTGAGAAGATGGGATCGCCACCGGTGCGGATTGTTTCCAGAAGCCGCATCACATCACGCGCGGTTCCCGCCATACCCGCCCCGCCCGACTGGAACGCCTGGGCGTTGAAAATGCGCGAGGGTGAGAATACGCCGTCGAACCTTTCGCTTCTTGAATGCCAAGGGTCCGGCATGCGGATCGGGCCATCGGTTGAATCGGCATAGGCAACGGCCAGCCGGGAGAGATCGGTAACGTGGAAACGCGCATCCCGCATCTGGAGAGGCCCGGCCACATGATGAACGACCGCATCCTCCAACGAAGCGCCATGCACCCGTTCCACCACCGCACCCAAGACATCGATCGCGGTGGAATAGGCCCACTGATCCCCTGGCCGAAACGCCAGCCTGGTGCCACTCAGCCGTGAGAAATTCTGCTCCAGCGAAAGATTGGTATTGCCAAGCCCCTGATTGACAGCACGTTCCGGTTCCAACCCTTCGAGGCTTGCATCATAAATCAGGCCAGAGGTGTGGGTGATGAGGTGGCGCACACGCAGATCAGCCAGGGTTCCATCCGGGTTGAGAGGCCGGAACCACGGCAGATAATCGGCAACAGGATCGCTCAGGCTGAGAAGGCCGCGATCCACCATGGAAAGCGTAGTGGCAGCAACGATGGGCTTCGTCACCGAGGCGTAACGGAAGATCGTATCGAGGCGAACCGGGACAGCAGCCTCCCGGTCCTGAAAGCCGACAGCCCGCTCGAAAATCGGCTCGCCATCGCGATAGATCAGCACCACGGCCCCGGTGATGCGGCCGCTGCCGGTGACCCGGTCAAGAACATCGTTGACGCGGTCCATGGACATGGGCCAGCACTCCCTGAAAAACAAAAGACGGACCATGTGTCCATGATCCGTCTTTAATTTCAAGCTGTGAAACTATGGGTCAGGCGACCGCACGGGCCAGTGCGCAACGCGACCAGAGCTGATGCAGCGCGCCAACCAGATGCTCGATGTCGGCATCGGAATGCAGCGGCGTCGGCGTGATGCGCAGGCGCTCGGTCTTGCGCGGCACGGTCGGATAGTTGATCGGCTGCACGTAGATATCCGAATGATCGAGCAGCAGATCCGAGATCCACTTGCACTTGGCCGCATCGCCCACCATGACCGGCACGATATGGCTCGGGTTCATCATGTGCGGAATGCCGCGGGCATCCAGCGAAGCGCGCAGCTTGCGCACGCGATCCTGATGGCGGGCGCGCTCGAAGGGACTGTTCTTCAGATGGCGGATGGAAGCCAGGGCCCCGGCGGCCAGAGCCGGCGGCAGCGACGTCGTGAAGATGAAACCGGAAGCGAAAGAACGGATGAAATCACACACGGCAGCCGAGCCAGTGATATAGCCACCCATGACGCCGAATGCTTTAGCGAGCGTGCCTTCGATAATCGTAACACGATCCATCAGGCCTTCGCGCTCGGCAATGCCACCGCCGCGTGGGCCATACATGCCAACGGCATGCACTTCGTCGAGATAGGTCATGGCGCCGAATTCATCGGCGAGATCACAGATGTCCTTGATCGGGGCGATATCGCCGTCCATGGAGTAGACTGATTCGAAGGCGATGAGTTTGGGGGACTTCGGGTCGGCAGCAGCCAGCTTGGCGCGCAAATCATCCAGATCGTTATGCTTCCAGATCACACGCTCGCACTTACCATAGCGAATGCCCTCGATCATCGAAGCGTGGTTCAGCGCATCCGAAAACACAATGAGGCCAGGGATCTTCTGGCCAAGCGTGCCGAGCGTGGCCCAGTTGGACATGTAACCGGAATTGAAGATCAGAGCGGCTTCCTTGCCGTGCAGATCGGCAAGTTCCTGCTCGAGCAGAACATGATAGTGGTTGGTTCCAGAAATATTCCGGGTGCCGCCAGCACCCGCGCCACAGTGATCGATCGCCTCATGCATGGCAGCGATTACAGCCGGATGCTGGCCCATGCCGAGATAATCATTGGAGCACCAGACGGTAACATCACGCTTGCCTTCCGGAGTGTGGCGCGTTGCCCGCGGAAAATTGCCACGGTGACGCTCGAGATCAGCGAACACGCGATAGCGGCCTTCCTGATGAAGACTGTCCAGTTCGCCTTTAAAAAATGCCTCGAAATCCATTCCTACACTCCAGAACCTGCACCCCGTTTTTGGGTGCAGAGGTTTGTCCCGTCAAGCCTGCAGCCGCCGATTCAAGCGCCCCTGCGTCATTTGGCCCATTATTTTGAATCATTCCAATATCAATTTATGAAAGGTCCGATAAGAAAAAATTGATTCACATCAAGCCCTCGGAAAAAGGGCGACCGAAGCCGCCCCTCTCAATCGGATCGAAGCACCGTTAACCGGCCATGGCCACGGCGCGTTTGGCCATGACCTTTACCAGGTTTGCGCGATATTCCGGTGTCGCGTGCATATCCTCCATCAACTGACCTGCGTCGACAGCAACAGAGGCAACGAAATCTGACGACCAGCTGGCGGACAGCGCTATTTCGATGTCAGTCGCACGAAAAACGCCGTTCGATCCGGCACCGGTCACGGCCACGCGCACACCCGATGCCCCCTTGGCGACAAACACGCCGGTGAGCGCATAGCGGGATGCCGGATTGGGGAACTTGGCATAGCCCGCCTTTTCCGGCGCCTCGAAGGTGATGGCGGTGATGAGTTCGCCTTCTTCCAGTGCCGTATCAAACATGCCCTGGAAATAATCATCCGCTACGATCTCCCGGCGATCCGTCACGACCGTCGCGTTCAGTGCGAGAACGGCGGACGGATAATCCGCCGCCGGATCATTATTGGCGACAGAGCCGCCAATCGTTCCCATGTGGCGCACATGCGGATCACCAATCATGCCGGCCAGATGGCAGATGGCCGGACATACAGATTTCAATGCCGAAGAGGAGGCAACTTCCGCATGGGTCGTGCCTGCTCCGATGCGCACCTTGCGGCCTTCGACCGATATGCCCTTCATGCTGGCCACATGGCGCAGATCGACAAGATCGGAAGGCGCGGCGAGCCGCTGCTTCATCGTGGCAATGAGCGTCATGCCGCCGGAGAGATAGCGCGCCTCATCCTGCGAGGAGCGCAGCTTTACGGCCTCTTCGACCGAGGAGGCGCGGTGGTAATTGGTATCGTACATGCCTTTCCCTCCCCTTATTCTGCAGCCATGCGCGGCTGCGCAGCCTGCAACGCCTGCCAGACCTTGAGCGGCGTGGCGGGCATGGTGATCTCGACACCGATCGCATCCGTGATGGCGTTGATAAGCGCCGGGGGCGAACCGATGGCACCGGCCTCACCACAGCCCTTGATGCCAAGTGGATTGCTGGGGCACGGCGTGTTCTGGTGCGAGAGCTTGAACGATGGCAGATCGTCAGCCCGCGGCATGGCGTAATCCATGTAGCTGGCTGTCAGAAGCTGACCGCTCGTTTCGTCATAGCGCACCTCTTCCAGCAGCGCCTGACCAATTCCCTGCGCAAGCCCACCATGCACCTGACCTTCGACGATCATCGGATTGATGATATTGCCGAAATCATCCGCTGCAACGAACTGGATGATCTCCGTCTTGCCGGTATCCGGGTCGATTTCCACCTCCGCGATGTAGCAGCCCGCCGGGAAGGTGAAGTTGGACGGATCGTAAAAGGCGGTTTCCTTCAGGCCCGGCTCCATGCCTGCCGGAAGATTGTGGGCGGTATAGGCCGCAAGCGCCATCTGGAACCAGGGAAGTGTCTTGTCCGTGCCCGCCACCTTCAGCGCGCCGTTTTCGATGACGATATCGCTCTCGTCCGCCTCCATCAGATGCGCAGCGATCTTTTTCGCCTTCATTTCCACCTTGTCGAGTGCCTTGACGATGGCCGACATGCCAACGGCACCGGAACGCGAACCATAGGTGCCCATGCCCATCTGCACCTTGTCCGTATCGCCATGCACGATATTGACACTGGCAAGCGGTACGCCAAGGCGATCCGCAACCAGCTGGGCGAAGGTGGTTTCGTGGCCCTGCCCATGGCTGTGTGAGCCGGTGAGAACCTCGATGGTACCAACCGCATTCACCCGCACTTCCGCCGATTCCCAGAGGCCGACACCGGCACCAAGAGAACCGACCGCCTGCGAGGGTGCGATGCCGCAGGCCTCGATATAGCAGCTCATGCCGATCCCGCGCTTCTTGCCGCGCCCTTCTGCCTCGGCCCGACGCGCCGCGAAGCCATCCCAATCCGCAGCAGACATGGCCGCGCTGAGCGAAGCTTCGTAGTCGCCCGCATCATAATTCATGATGACCGGCGTCTGGTAGGGGAAGGAGCGGATGAAGTTCTTGCGGCGAAGCTCTGCTGGCGAAACACCCAGTTCACGCGCCGCCACTTCCATCGTGCGTTCGAGAAGGTAGGTGGCTTCCGGACGGCCTGCCCCGCGATAGGCATCCACAGGCACCGTATTGGTGTAAACCGTGCGGACATTGGCGTGGATCGCCGGAATGGCATATTGGCCCGACAGCAGCGTCGCATAGAGATAGGTCGGCACCGCCGACGAGAAGAGCGACATGTAGGCGCCGAGATTGGCGATCGTATCCACCTTCAACCCGATGATGCGGTGATCCTTGTCGAAGGCCATCTTGACCTTTGACACATGATCGCGGCCATGGGCATCCGTCAGGAAGGCTTCCGTGCGGTCAGACGTCCATTTTACCGGAACGCCGGTCTTTTTCGAGGCCCAGAGACAGACGATTTCTTCCGGATAGATATAGATCTTGGAGCCAAAACCGCCACCGACATCCGGCGCAATGACGCGCAGCTTGTTTTCCGGCGCGACATTATAGAAGGCGCTCATGACCAGACGCGCGACATGCGGGTTCTGGCTGGTGGTGTAGCAGGTATAATGGTCTTCTGCTTCGTCATAGACGCCGAGAGCCGCACGCGGCTCCATGGGGTTTGGCGAAAGACGGTTGTTGAGGATCTCAATTTCCGTGACATGCGCCGCTTCGGCGATGGCCTTGTCGGTCGCCGCACCATCGCCGATCTGCCAGTCGAAGATCAGATTGCCTGGTGCTTCCGGATGGATTTGCGGCGCCCCGGCTTCGAGTGCCGCCACAGACGTGATGACAGCCGGAAGTTCCTCATAATCGACCGTCACGACCTCAGCCGCATCGCGAGCTTCCGCAACGGAATTGGCCACCACGATGGCAACGGCATCGCCCACATAGCGCACCGTATCCACCGCCAGAGGGCGCCATGCGCCCATTTTCATCGGAGACCCATCCTTCGAGTGGATCATCCAGCCACAGATCAGGTTTCCGATACCATCAGCCTGCAACTGCTTGCCATCCAGAACATCAATGACGCCGGGCATGGCCTTGGCCGCTGAAACATTGATCCCGGTGATCTTTGCATGCGCGTGCGGACTACGCACGAAATAGGCATATTTCATGCCCGGAACGACCATGTCGTCAGTGTAGCGACCCTTGCCCGTGAGGAACCTCTTGTCCTCCTTGCGGGCAACGCGCGCACCAATCCCTTCCATACCCATGTCATCTCCTCCAGATGAAAGCGATAGAACAGCATTGAAAGGCCACGGCGAAAGCTGCCATCGGAGACAGAAATGATCCGCCGGATGCCCGTTCGAAATCTACTCGGCAGCCTGGCGCGATGCGCCATGCATCTCTTCATTGGCGGAAAGCACGGCCTTGACGATGTTGTGGTAGCCGGTGCACCGACAGATATTACCTTCCAGCTCGTGTCGGACGGTCACCTCATCCAGCTGGCCGCCATGGCGATTGATCATATCGACTGCCGTCATCACCATGCCGGGCGTGCAGAAGCCGCACTGAAGCCCGTGGTGCTGGTTGAACGCCGCCTGTACCGGATGCAATTCGCCTTGAGATGCAATGCCTTCAATGGTGGTGACGCTGGAACCGGCAGCCTGCACCGCCAGGATGGAACAGCTTTTGACCGACTTTCCATCCATATGCACCACGCACGCACCGCATTGGGTCGTATCACATCCCACATGGGTGCCGGTCAGGCCCAGTTTATCCCGGATGAAGTGTACGAGCAGAGTGCGGTCGTCGCACTCGCCCGACATCGTCCGGCCATTCACCGTCAACGTCACTTTCGCCATGATTTCCTCCCAAAATCCCCGAACAGGGAACGTGTCTCCTCAAACACGTGGGGTGCATCATTGGTCTTTTTTTTAGCAGTGAGCAACAGATAGTTTTTTCCTGCGGCATCAAATCAATGAGGATCAATGAAACTTCTTCGGGCAGGCTCTAGACTTCCTGGATTTGAGTCATATCCTCCCGTTCAAGCTGGGTTAATCTTGGCTGGTGTTAGCCTAGACGGGACCGGCCGAAGAGCTGGAAACGATCGTTCAAAGTTGGAGAGAGTAATGAAGAAGGCAATTATGCTTCTCATGGTGGGCGCGACCCTCGCAGGCTGCACCGCCACAGAACGTGGCGCCGGCATCGGCGCGGGCGCAGGTGCCGTCATCGGCGGCCTGGCAACCGGCAATGTTCGCGGCGCCGCTGTGGGCGCTGCCATTGGCGGCCTTTCGGGCGCTGTCATTGGCTCTGTTTCCGAGCAGCCTGGCCAGTGCTACTACCGCGACCGTTATGGCCGTCGCTATGTGGACGCGTGCCCGCGCGGCTACTGAGCTCTTCAACGCCAGTTTATTGAACAAGAAAATTGGCCCCGGACTCGATCCGGGGCTTTTTGCTGACAGTGTGGCATATAAACGGTACCCTGGGATGCCATTTTCAGATACATTAGATAAATTGATTATAGACGCTCGCGTCTGAACGGGTGGGAAGAGCCGAACTGATTACGAGCAAGACGATGTGCGTACCGGTCCGCATGATGGCGTACCGGAAAAGAAATCTCGCAGTTCTTCTGGCGGCGGGAATAGCCACGAGTCTGGGATTCACTGAACCTGCCCATGCCTTCAAACTCTTTGGAATAAACCTCTTCGGAAGTGAGGAGGAAGAGGCCGCCGATGTCATAGATCCGGTCCGTTACAGCACCACCCTGAACCTGACGACGGCAACCGGCGACCTGAAGGATCGGCTGGAAACGACAAGCGCTCTCAAATCGGATGAGAAGCAACCGGTCTCGGGCGATCTCGGCCTTGTCATCAAGGCGCGCGAAGATCGCGACCGGCTTGTGGCCGTTCTTTATGAAGAAGCGCGTTATGGCGCCGTCGTGCGCATAACGATTGCGGGCCAGGAGATCGACAGGCTGCCACCGGTTCCCGCGTTCGACCATAGCCAGCCCGTCCCCGTTGTCGTGACGGTCGAGCCTGGGCCCGAATTTGCACTTGGCAAGGTAACGCTCGAGGGCGATGCCGCCGGGATCGATCCGATATCCGTAGGCCTGGAACCGGGCAACAAGGCGGGCTCCGTATCGATCATCCAGGCGGGCGAGCGGATCATTCGCGACCTCAAAAAGCAGGGAAGGCCGCTTTCGAAGATTGGCAAGCGCGACGTCATCGCCGATCATGCGACGAATACCGTCGCAGTAACAATCAGCGCGACAAGCGGGCCTGTCGCGCCTTTCGGTACTGTGACTGTACGAGGCTCTGAGGGCGTCGATCAGGATTTCATCCGCCGTTATTCCCGCCTCGACAGACGCGAGACCTATTCCCCGGAACAGCTAAAGAAAGCTGGTGACCGATTGCGGGAACTCGGCGTTTTCTCGAGCGTGACGATACGCGAAGCCGATGCGCTGATGCCGGATGGTTCACTGCCGCTCAGTATCGAGGTTGCTGACGGAAAGTTCCGCTACTTCGGTTTCGGGGCGGAATTCTCCTCCATCGATGGCGCAGGCGTTTCCGGCTACTGGGGACACCGCAATCTTTTCGGCCAGGCGGAATCTCTCCGGATCGAGGGACAGGTTTCCGGCATTGGTGCGACGACCGACCTCAACACCTATGATTACTCGGCAGGCATCATCTACTCCGAACCCGGCTTCAAGATTCCGGAGATGACCTTCGATGCCAGCCTGCGGGCGAAGCGCGAGACGCCTGACGTCTACACGGCCAACACGATTACCGCACTTGCGACCCTGACCTACGAACTGAACGAACAGGACAAGGTGAAGGGTGGTGGCGAAATTGCCTGGAGCGAGAGCGAAGACGCGTTCGGCCGGAACCGTTACCTGACCTTTTCGCTGCCGATCGAGTTCGAAAGTGACGCCCGCGACAACAAGCTGGAGCCGACCGAAGGCTATCGCCTGACCGCATCGGCAAAACCAAGCTACGAGACCTATCGCGGCTCGATATTCTCGTCCTTCGAGGGGTCGATTTCCGGATATCTGGGACTGGGCGAGGAGAACCGGGTGGTTCTGGCAGGGAGGCTGTCAGCGGGAACGATCGTCGGCACCGACAACCTGCGGGATATTCCGACCATCAGGCGCTTCTATATGGGTGGTGGCGGCTCGGTGCGCGGCTACACCTTCCGGGAAATTTCCCCCTACGATACGCAAAACCGCGCGCTCGGTGGCCGCTCCTATACGGTTGCGAACCTGGAGGCGCGCGTCAAAATCAACGAAAAGATCGGAATTGTGCCATTTTTTGACGTTGGAACCGTTTCCACCGAAATCGCGCCCGATTTCTCCGATATTCGCATGGGCGCCGGAATCGGGGTTCGCTACGCAACTCCGTTTGGCCCTCTGCGGTTAGACATCGCATTACCGTTGAACCGCTATCCGGGCGGGAGCCAATACGGTATCTACGCTGGCATTGGACAATCATTCTGATGTCGCCAAACACCAAGGATCAGGATAAGGAATCCAGGACCGTGCCAAGGATGAACCCGCACCAATGACATCGTCATCGCGTGCCAGAAGCTGGATATTGCGCACCGCGCTTGCCGTGGTAACGATCCTGCTCGTCGGTATCATCGGCTTCGTGCTGTTCCTTGGCTTCGTTCCTGCGGGCAGCCGCTTGGCCGGAAAGTTGATCTCCTCCGCGATTTCGTCGCCCGACCAATCTATTTCCGTGTCAGCGCCGCAGGGGCTGCTGACGGGCAACCTGAAAATCGACCGCATCGCGCTGTCCGATCGCAACGGTGTTTACGCCGAGGCAAGCAACATCCTGGTGGACTGGTCTCCGCTTTCGCTTCTGCGCCGCACTTTCCACGCGGACCGGATCGAAATCGCCGAATTGAAGGCAATTCGCCCCCCGGTTCCGGCGCAGCAGCAGCCCGCAACAAGTTCCGGCAGCGGCGGCTTCTCATTACCTGTGGCCATCGAAATCGATCGCTTCGCCTTGCCGGATATCGAGCTTGAGCCTGCGATCACCGGGCGTCGCTTCGAGCTTTCCGCAGAGGGCGCCGCAAACGCGACCGGCGAACGCGTGGCACTGCAGCTTGCCGCGCGGCGCAAGGATGTACCAAATGCACTTGCGAAGACAGACCTCGTCTTCGCGCCGCAGCAGAACGAACTGAAGCTTCAGGCCCTTGTTTCGGAACCGCAGGGCGGACTGCTGGCGCGCCTCCTGCATTTGCCGGGCGCACCTTCGCTGGCGCTGGCGCTGGACGGACAGGGGCCATTGTCCAACTGGTCCGGGCAGTTGCGTGGCACGGTCGACAACAAGCCCGTGATCAGCATTGATGGCCGGCATGAATTATCTGCCGAGGGTGTTCACCAGCTTCAGATCCATGGCGGTGGCCAGCTTTCCGAGCTTCTGCCCCCGGCATTTCGTCCGCTTTTCATCGGGCGAACGGATGTCAATCTGGGCGCCCTGGTCAGCCAGAGCGGGCGGATTGAAATCAAGAAGGGCGAACTGGCTACAGGTTCCATGAAGGTGCAGGCATCGGGAGCGCTGGATCCTTCCGGTGACAACAGCCTGACCGTTAGCGCGACCGCGACCAACGGCTCGATCAATCTTGAATGGCCTATGCAGCCGCAATCCGCGCGCTTTGCAATCGATAACCTGAACTTCACGCTGACCGGACCGGCTGAAGGATCACGTTTCAATGCGACAGCAGCGCTGAAGTCCATCAATGCAGCAGGAGCTTCCCTGGCTCAGGTGCGACTTCAGGCAGAAAGCGAAGACCTGAACCTTGTCGAGCAATCCGGCAGCGTTCGCACGCGGCTCAGCATCGCCCAGGCCGATTTTGAAAATCCGGATCTGGATCGTCTGGTCCAGGGGCCGATCCGGCTCGACGCTCCGATCAGGCTCGCTCCGCCCGCAATTGGTCTCGATGCATCGACCTTTGAAAGCGGCAAAGCATCCGGCACCATCAGCGGTGCCTTCAATACGGCAAAACAATCGGTTACCGGCAATATCCGCATATCGCTGAACCCGACTGGGCTGCCAATAGCCGCAGGACGTTACTTCGATGATGGGATCGGTGTCGAAGGCTATGTCGATGGCGTCATCGGCGGCCGGATCAGCCTCGAAAACCTCGTCGTCAAATCAAGCACGATCGAAGGCCACGGCAATGTGCTGTGGGACGGCACGAAACTCAATGCGCATCTGGCGGGACGCGTGCCCGAGATTGGACGCTTTCAGCCCGACGCCAAGGGCGCAGCAGGCTATGACGTCGTATTGGACGGGCCGCTGAACGCGATCGGCGTAAAGGCCGTCGTCAACTCCGCAGAAGCCCGCTACAGCGGCCGGACGCTTGAGGCCGTCAGCGCCCGCTTCGACGGTACGGTCGGCACGTCTTCCATTGGTGGCATGGCGCTCGTATCGGGTCGCGTGGACGGCAAGCCGCTGAAACTCGATGCTGAAGTGCGCCGCGAAAACGGAACCATTCGTCTGCCGCGGCTGGCGCTGGATGCGGGTGCGAACCGGCTGAGCGGAAATCTGGCATTTTCTCCCGACTTCCTGCCGCAAGGACAACTTGCTTTCGATTGGCCGGATATTGGTCTGCTTGCTTCCTTGGCTGGTCAACAGGCGGGCGGCGACCTTCGCGGCTCCTTAAGCCTCGGCCAGTCGAACGGCAAGATCTCCGCGACGATCAACGCGACGGGTCAATCCGTTTCCTACGACAGTACCGTGATCGAGGGCCCTGCTCTTAACATCACAAGCAAGGATCTGCTTGGATTTTCGGTCGATGGCGTCATTCACGCGGCTAAGCTGAACGCAGGCGGACAAGTACTGGCCGACACGGCGCTGACGCTTGCCGACAGGTCTGGCATTCTCGGATTCAATCTGGCAAGCCGTTATTCCGACGCGCCGCTCGTCATGACGGGCGCCTTCGATCGCTCTCATCCGGACGGCATGACGCTCGTTCTGGATCGTCTCGAGGCAAAGCCCTCCGGGTTGAATCTCGCACTGGCGAACCCGGCTCGGGTGACGATTTCTGATGGTGTGGCAAATCTCGGCAGCATCGTCTTGAACGCAGGCGGCGGCCGTCTCGTCATCGAAGGCAGTGCGGGGGGGCCCCAGTTGAATGTGGCGCTCCGGCTGAGCGACCTGCCAGCGGCCATAGCCGACGAATTCCGCCCCGGCCTCGGGGCCGAAGGCATGATCGGTGGCGCAGTCACAGTCTCCGGCACCACATCTAGTCCCGTCATTCGATACAGCCTCGGATGGCAGAATGCTCATGTTGCCGAAACGAAGGCACGCGGCCTGGGCCCCCTGTCGCTCTCCAGCCGGGGACGCTTCCAGAACGGCACGCTGACGCTGGAACAGACGACATTGACCGGCCGCGACGGCCTTTCAATCAATGCGGGTGGAACGGTAGGAACCAACACGCCGCAGAGTCTAGATATCCGCGGCAATCTCGTTTCGGTGCCTGCGAGCCTTGCCAACGCTTTCGTCGCGGATCTCGACGCACGTGGCCAATTGACCGGCACCGTCACGATTTCGGGTTCGGCAAGCGCTCCAGAAGCCGCTTTTCAAGCAAAACTCTCGAATGCTTCCCTGGCTCAGACACGCGCCGCAGAAATGAACCGCATCGACTCCGATCTCTCGGGGCGCTTCTCCGGCGATACTGTGATAATCGACCGGCTGTCAGTGACTGGCGAGCAGGGCCTTTCGGCGGAAGCGAGTGGCACGATTGCCGTGAGCAACGGCAATGCCTTGGGGCTCCAGGCAAAGTTGCATGCAATTCCGGCAAGCCTTTTGAATGCCTTGCGTCCTGACATCGGCGCAGAGGGCGTTCTATCGGGAACGATCAACGCAAGCGGTTCATTGAGCACGCCTGCTGCTGTCTTCGAGATGGCTGTGAAAGACCTGACGCTGAAACAGACCCGGGATGCTGTAATGACACCGCTTGGCATGACCGCAAGCGGACGCCTCGAAAACCAGGTTCTCAACCTGTCGAACGCCAGCCTCACCGGCGCCAACGGGCTTTCCCTGGCAGCTTCCGGAACGGCAGCGCTGACTGGCGACAAAGCGCTTAGCATGACGGCGAATATCGCCAATCTGCCGCTTTCACTCGCCGATGTGCTGCATCCGGGTCTACAGGCAGGAGGCATCTTGAACGGCTCCATTACGCTGTCCGGCCGCACCGATGCACCCGCGGTTCAATATCAACTGCAAGGTTCTGATATTGCGATTGCCCAGAGCCGCCAGACCGGCGTTCGCGACATGACGTTGCGCGCTACCGGCAGCTTTGAGAATGGTACTCTTACTCTCGGCGATACATCCCTGACCGATCCTTCAGGCCTTTCCGTCAACGCCAAGGGGCGCGTCGTCGTGAGCGGCACGCAGGGACCGGCCATCGACGTGAACGCATCGATCGCTGCCCTGCCTGCAGCCTTGGCAAATGCATTTGCGCCCGATCTTGATGCCGGTGGGATCATCTCCGGCACTGTTTCCTCGACCGGCACCCCTGAAGCACCGATTGCCAACTTCAAGCTGCGCTGGGCGGATGTCGCAACGTCACAAACACGCACATCTGGCCTTGCAGGACTGAATCTCGACGCAGACGGACGCTTGGCCGAAGGAATGTTGAGCCTGAATGATGTGCAACTGACGGGGCCGCAAGGACTATCAGCGTCCGCAAAGGGTACGATTGGCCTGGCAGGCGAGCGTCCGCTGGATCTGACCGCCCAGCTTGTGGCGCTTCCAGCAAGCCTCGCCAATGCCTTTCTTCCAGGCGTGCAGGCATCCGGTTTGGTGTCCGGTTCGGCAAACATTGCCGGAACTGCTGCCTCACCGTCCGTCCGCTATGACGTTCAGTGGGCTGACGGCGCAATTCGGCGTCAGGGTGACGCCGCAGTTGGTCCCCTCAATCTGCGGGCAGAAGGCTCCTTCTCAAACAACCGCCTGACACTTGGCACAACGCGTCTCACTGGCCCCAGCGGTCTTTCGGTCACCGCTGGCGGTGATGTATCGCTGCCGCAGGGCGGTCAGGGAGCCCCTGCCCTCAACCTCAACGCCGACATCAATGCGCTGCCTGCCAATCTTGCCAACGCCTTTGTGCCGAACCTCGGCGCTTCCGGCATTATTTCCGGCAAGGTTTCCGCACTCGGCAATGGAAACACGGGCGCCCGTTTCGATCTGGCCTGGAATGATGCATCGCTTGCACAGACCAGAAGTGCAGGGCTGCAAGGCTTCCGTATCACCACGGAAGGCACGTTCGCCGACAACCGCCTCAACTTCCAGACGACGCTTGGCGGCGCTGGCGGATTGAACCTGTCCGGCGGCGGAAGCGTCGGGCTGGCGGGTTCAAAGCCGCTGGATCTGCGCTTTCAGGGCACGCTGCCCTTTGGCCTTCTGGCAAGCCAGCTTTCAGCACAGGGCTTTGTTCCGGAAGGCACGGGCACCATCAACGTATCGGTCTCTGGAACCGCGGCGGCGCCTCAGATAACCGGTAACGCCTCCACCAGCGGAGCCCGCCTCATCGATGTTCGTCGTAACCTGGCCCTCAACAACATCAATGCCCAGGTGAATTTCAATCGTGATCGCGCAGAAATCGCGACAATCTCTGCGTCGCTCTCGACGGGCGGTACAATTGCAGCACAGGGCAGCGTCGGGTTGACGGACGGCTTTGCCGCAGACCTGCGCATTGCATTGAACAACGCCACCTATGTTGATGGAACCTTGTTCAATGCCACCGCCAACGGCAACCTGACTGTGACCGGTCCATTGCTGCAAAATCCGTCGCTGGGCGGAACGGTGACCCTCACGCGTGCAAACATCACGGTTCCTGCGAAGCTTCCAGCCTCGCTTGCGGAAATCAACGTCAAGCATCGCAACGCGCCGCCTGATGTGCGAGCTCTTCTCGCTGCACTGGCGCCGAAGGGGGGCGAAGGCACGAACAGCAATCTTTCCCTCGATCTGGTTCTGAATGCTCCTAACGGTATCTTTGTGCGAGGACGCGGGATAGATGCGGAACTTGGTGGCAATCTCACCATCCGTGGCTCAGCGTCAGACCCTGTCGTCGCCGGTGGTTTTGAAATGCGCCGCGGCCGTATCGTCATCCTCAGCAAGCGCCTCGATTTTACCAGCGGCAAGATTACGTTTGGCGGCAGTCTGATCCCCGTGCTGGACATGGCCGCCGAGACCAGTTCCAACCAGACGACCATCACCATTACCGTGACCGGTGTCGCTAACGACCCGGACATTGCCTTCACCTCGTCGCCCTCCCTTCCGCAGGACGAAGTGCTGGCACGCCTGATTTTCGGCCAATCCATGTCGCGTCTTTCGGCCCTTCAGATCGCCCAATTGGCGGATGCCGTCAGCCAGCTTGCGGGCGGTGGGGACAGTTCGCTGTTCCAGACCTTGCGCGGCAAGCTGGGTGTAGACGATCTGGACCTCAAAACAGACGATAATGGCCAAACCAGTGTCTCATTGGGACGGCGCCTGAATGACAAGACCTACTTTCAGGTGGAACAAGGCGGCAGCAGCGGAGCCAAGGCCAGCATCAACCTGGATGTGGGCCGTGGCGTGAAGCTCAAGGGCTCAGCCGGGAGTGGTGGCGGTTCGGCTGGCATCTTCTACGAAAAAGAATATTGATCTCGCTCGTCCAAGCGGTCGCTGGACATAAATTCGGCGGATCGATTCAGCATTAAGAAACAATCTTCCTATAATTTTAACGAAACGCCGTCGCGAGACAAAGACCCGTCGCGCATGAGGCGATCAATTTAACAGCTTGCTGCACTCGCGAGGGGTGGGTGCAGACTTGCAGCAACGCTTAAGGACATCCGGAATGGCGACGATCACTTCCAACAGCTTCAGCGGCGACACTCTCGAAATCATCGCATTCCGCCTTCACGATCAGGAATTCTGCGTGAAGACGACGACGATCCGCGAAATCCGCGGCTGGGCTCCCTCCACACCGATTCCGCATGCTCCGGCAGATGTCATCGGCGTCATGAACCTGCGTGGCTCCGTCATTCCAATCATCGATCTCTCCTATAAGCTTGGCATGAAAAGCACCGTTGCCAACGAGCGTTCGGCGATTGTCGTTACCGAGGTTCACAATATGGTTATCGGCATGCTGGTCGATCGCGTATCCGACATCCTGACGATTTCCTCCAGCCAGATCCAGCCTGTGCCGGAAGTCTCCGCGTCGTTCGACAAATCTTTCTCCGAAGGCATTATTGCATCGGAAAGTGGTATGATCTGCTTCCTGAACCTCTCCAAGATGTTTAAAGGCAGTGAGATCGACGACTTGGCGGCTTAATTTAGAAAAATCGAAATTATAAAGGCAGCCTTATAACTGCCTTTTATTGTTAAGGTTATTTTCAACTTGGTAAACAATGTATTGATATTACCAAGATCGTTGGATACGAAACTCCTGAGTTCAGGAGGAAAATCCGTTGAATAAACTGCTTCTGATTCATACCGGTGGCGCAATTGGGATGGCTCCAGGTCCTAAAGGACTGACGCCGATGAGGGGACTCGTCGAAAGTGCACTCAGCGCTCGGCTTCCTGCAGATATGAAGCTGGTTGCCAATGTTTTCAGCCCACTGCTCGATAGTGCGAATGTCGGCCCGATTCACTGGAACGCCATGTTGGAGGCGATCCGTACACACCCCGGATTGCCGGTCATCATCACCCATGGCACGGACACCATGTCCTTTACCGTCGCTGCCCTTTCCCAGGCTCTGGTGGACGAAGGAAGACGGGTGATCCTGTGTGGGTCAGTCGTACCATTGGGTGAAGATGGCGATGCTGAAGCAAACCTGACACTCGCGATCGAAGCTGCCACGCAGGAAGGCGACGGGGTCTTTCTTGCTCTCGGTGGCAAACTTATGACTGCCGATGGACTGGTGAAGCATCAAGGCAATAATGCAGTTTCTCTTAGCACCAAACAGGATGAGAAGCTGGACCCTCCACGGTTTCGAACCTTCCCAGAGAGGCGATTGGCGATCCTGACACTGACACCCGGAATGCCGGCAGAATTCCTGTCTGCCGCGCTTGCGACCTTGGACGGCGCAGTGTTGCGAGTCTTCGGATCCGGGACCGTCATGGCAAATCCTCTTGTTCTAGAAGCAATCAAACAAGCCATTGCTGACGGCAAGCGTATCCGCGCGGTGAGCCAGTCACAGGATGTCGGCATTATTCCGGGCTATTTCGCAGCAGGTGCAGCACTTTGGGATATCGGCGTCGAGAATGGTGCCGACGAAACGCCGGAAGCGGCTCTGATCAAGCTCTGGCTGAACTAACGTCATATAGCGGCTATGCTGAAAGGGCACCTTCAATGAAGACGCCCTTTTGCTGCGATCCAAACCATGCCAGCGAGCGGTTGCTAGGTCTCGCTGACACATCGCGTTGTCGGAACCTTATCCGAACAGCGCGAAGCTGCTTTTGAGGGCTACCCAGACACCCTACAGAAGCTGAAGTCCAACCGCCGCCCAGGCAAGCATGGCCTGGGCATCCAGCCCGCCCTTGCCAATCCCGAAGGATCCTGTCGGACCCGAATTCGCTGCGGCTGATTTGGCCTGTAGAGAGGCCACTTCCTCATCCGACATGAACCACCTGTCGGGTAGTGGCTTGACAAAGACATTGGCTACGAGGCCGTAGTGCCAGCATGCCTGCGAGGATGTACATGGTGCTCGTATAGAGAGCAGGGCCCGGTGTGACGCCGACCGCGATCTGCGCTTCACGAATGCAATTCACCACGACCGATCCAACGATGCCTGCGGTTGCCCAGGCTGTCAGAAGCCGTCCATGGATAGCGCCAACGAACTGCGTTCCAAAGATATCGGCGAGATAGGCCGGGATGGTTGCAAACCCGTCGTCATACATCGACAGGGTGATACCGAAGGCGAGAACGAACAGTGCCTCGGGGCCCATCATAGCGAGCTTGGGAGCCAGCACATAGAGCACGATGCCGAGAATAGAGAAGCAGAAATAGGTGTTTTTCTACCGATTCTGTCGGACATGGAGGCCCAGAAAAAGCGACCGCCAAAGTTGAAGAGCAAGAGAAGACCGGTGAAGCCCGCGGCGATTGCGGCAATCTAGGCCTTCTGCGCAGCGTCTAGCTGGGCGAAGGCAACACCTGGCTGACCGCTCAGCAAACCTGCAAAGATTTCCGGCATCGTGGGAGAAGCCATGCCGATCATGCCGATGCCTGCCGACACATTGAGGCAGAGCACCGCCCAGATGAGCCAGAACTGTTTCGTCTTATGAGCATCGCGCAGGTGAACGTGGCGGGTCGTGATCATCGAGCTTTTCTGCGACAGGCGGGATCCAGCCTTCAGGACGCCAGCCAGCCGGGGGAATCCGATATCCGAAAGTACCGCCCATGATGAAGACGAAATAGATAAGCGCCGTGACGACGAAGGTCTGCCAGACGCCGACCGAACCATCCGTCTTGAAATAGGCCATCAGCAGGTTGGCCAAGGGTGCGCCAATCATCCCACTGCCGCCGAAGCCCATGATGGCCACGCCGATGCAAAGATAAATGGCCAAAGCGGCTGGCAGAACCAGCCATCGATTGAAACCCGGTTGAGCGATGATCCGCGCGCGATCAAGAAGACCGGCCTGCGCCACGCCTCCGCCAGTTACGCCCGCTACCGCCATTGCGAAAACCTCCCTTGCAATGTCAGAGCACAGAATATCGATCCGCCACACGCCCGTGCGCCGGTTCAGATGATGTGACGAATACGCACTACGTTGCTCGTCTATGGCTTCGGAAGCCTGCTCCCCGATCCGCAATCCCCACTGCGGATGTCATCAGGAAAGGTCAGGTAGAGCCCGCCGGAATACTCGGTTCCGACAGGGATTCGCCAGCCACCGGTCCACGACCTCCGGGTGCGCTATGAGCGGCATCCTGCCCGAGGCCGACAGCATTCGTAGTGGCAGCGTTCGGCCGCCTGATCTTCGATGAGGCCTGGACGACGAGCGGAAGAAAGCCGCCAATGCCCTGATCGATCATCTCGAAGAACCGGCAGCGCATACGTGGTTCCCAAAACTTGTTGATGTGGGTGGCAACACCATCCACCCGCACCTCTTCCGGCTGCGACAGAAAGAAGGTTGCGATCTGGTTCGCCATCCGAACCAGCTTTTCGTCGGTGTGATTAAGCGACATGGGCAGCTTCCCCGGACATGACACGATCGGGCCTTGTAAACACTTCAAATTCTTCTCCCCGCGCAATTCCGATAAGGGTTATCCCCGCTTCATTCGCAGTGTCGATCGCAAGCGCCGTCGGCGCAGAAATTGCAATGAGAATGGGACAGCCAAGAATGGCTGTCTTCTGAACCATTTCGACCGAGAGCCGGCTGGTCACAACCACGGCGCCATCGCGTGCAGCCTCGCCTTGGCGCACAATAGAACCGACAAGTTTGTCCAGCGCATTATGGCGACCGACATCCTCGCGCAACGCCATCAATCCTCGCCCCGGAAGATAGAAGCCTGCGCCATGCACCGCGCGTGTTTCGCGATTGAGTTTCTGGGCGTCGCCCAGCATCCGCATTGCCAAGGCGACATGATGGGCAGACAGCCATGGCGAGGGTTCCGGAACCTTCACGACCTGTCGCGCAGCCTGCTCTATTGATTCGATGCCGCACAGACCACATCCAACCGGGCCCGCTATCTTGCGCCGGCGCGCGCTCAGTGCATCGGCAGTGCTGTCCTTCAGGGTAATCTGCACATCGATGCCAGCTCCAGCTTCGACACTATCCACGGCGACGATATCGTCACCCGAGTGGATTATCTCTTCCGCCAGCGAAAAGCCGTAGGCGAAATCCACCAGATCGGACGGAGTTGCCATCATGACCGCATGGGTGGATCCGCCATAGGAAAAGGCCACAGGAACCTCCTCCGGCACCAGACGAGAGGCGTCCGAAAGCCTCCCCTGCCGGAAGCTCAATACGTCTATCCTGCGGCTCGTCTCCCCAGCCACCGCAGCCTACTCCGCCGCTTCCAGCTTGCCGACAATGCGGCGGGACTTGCGGCTGAGTTCCTCATATTCCTGCTGCCATTCGGTCGGGCCGTTGGATGGCGAGATCTGCACTGCGGTCACCTTGTATTCCGGACAGTTCGTTGCCCAATCCGAGAAGTCGGTGGTGATGACATTTGCCTGTGTCGTCGGGTGGTGGAAAGTGGTGTAGACGACACCCGGCGCAACACGGTCGGTAATCAGCGCCCGCAAGGTGGTATCACCTGCCCGACTTGCGAGCTTGACCCAATCACCGTCCTTGATACCACGCTGTTCGGCATCATGCGGATGGATTTCCAGCCGGTCCTCCTCGTGCCAGACGACATTCTCCGTGCGGCGGGTCTGAGCGCCGACATTATATTGCGAGAGAATGCGGCCAGTGGTGAGAAGCAGCGGGAAACGCGGACCGGTGCGTTCATCGGTCGCCACATACTCCGTACGTATAAACTTACCCTTTCCACGCACGAAGCCGTCCACATGCATGATGGGCGAACCATTGGGGAACTTCTCGTTGCAGGGCCATTGGACGGACCCCTTTTCCTCCAGATAGGCGTAGGAAACACCGGCGAAACTCGGTGTCGTGGCTGCAATCTCATCCATGATTTCGGACGGGTGGCTGTAGGCCCATTTCAACCCCATGGCCTGCGCCATCTTCTGGGTCACTTCCCAATCCGCATAACCGTTCTTTGGCGTCATGACCTTGCGCACGCGGTTGATGCGACGTTCGGCATTGGTGAACGTGCCGTCCTTTTCCAGAAAGGTAGACCCCGGCAGGAAGACATGCGCATAGTTGGCGGTTTCGTTCAGGAAGAGGTCGTGCACGACGACGCATTCCATGGCCGCCAGACCGGCAGACACATGCTTTGTATCCGGGTCGGACTGAAGAATATCCTCGCCCTGGATATAAATGCCCTTGAACGTGCCTTCGACGGCAGCATCCAGCATATTGGGGATACGCAAGCCCGGCTCGTTGTTGAGCGTGACACCCCAGAGCTTTTCGAAGGTCTCGCGCGTTGCATCATCCGAGATGTGGCGATAACCGGGAAGCTCGTGCGGGAAGGAACCCATATCGCAGGAGCCCTGCACATTGTTCTGGCCACGCAGCGGGTTCACGCCCACGCCCGGACGACCGATATTGCCCGTCGCCATGGCAAGGTTTGCAATCGCCATGACAGTGGTGGAACCCTGGCTGTGCTCAGTCACGCCGAGACCGTAATAAATAGCGCCATTGCCGCCCTTGGCATAAAGCCGTGCGGCTCCACGCAGGTCCTCTGCCGTTACGCCGGTGAACTTCTCCGTTTCTTCCGGCGAATGCTGCGGTTCGGAAACAAAGGCTGCCCAATCTTCGAACTCGGACCAATCGCAGCGTTCACGAATGAACCGCTCATCGAACAGGCCTTCGGTAACGATGACATGCGCCAGCGCCGTTAGAACCGCAACGTTGGTGCCGGGCTTCAGCGGCAGGTGACAGGAGGCTTCGATATGCGGCGAGCGCACGAGATCGATACGGCGCGGATCGATGACGATCAGCTTTGCACCCTGACGAAGGCGTTTTTTCAAGCGCGAACCGAACACCGGATGACCGTCCGTAGGGTTGGCACCGATAACGATCACGACATCCGTATGTTCGACACTATCGAAATTCTGCGTTCCCGCCGATGTACCAAACGCCTGACCGAGACCATAGCCGGTTGGCGAGTGACAGACACGGGCGCAGGTATCGACATTGTTGTTGCCGAAGCCAGCACGGATTAGCTTTTGAACCAGATAGGTTTCCTCATTTGTACAACGGGACGACGTGATACCGCCGATGGATTCACGACCATACTGATACTGGATGCGACGGAATTCGGAGGCTACATGGGCAAACGCTTCTTCCCATGTCACTTCGCGCCAGGGATCGGAAATCTTGTCGCGAATCATCGGGTTGAGGATACGATCCTTGTGGCTTGCGTAACCATAAGCGAACCGACCCTTGACGCAGGAATGACCACGATTGGCCTGACCATCCTTCCAAGGCACCATGCGGACAAGCTCTTGGCCACGCATTTCGGCCTTGAAGGAGCAACCAACACCACAATAGGCACAGGTGGTGACGAGCGAATGCTCCGGCTGGCCGATCTGGATGACGGACTTTTCAGTCAAAGTTGCTGTCGGACAGGCCTGTACGCAGGCACCGCAGGACACGCATTCTGACTCGAGAAATGCCTCATGCGCACCGGGAGAAACGCGGCTGTCAAAGCCGCGACCTTCAATCGTCAGTGCGAACGTACCCTGAACTTCCTCGCAGGCGCGAACGCAGCGCGAGCAAACGATGCACTTGGAAGGATCATAGGTAAAATAAGGATTGCTCTCGTCCTTCGGCATCCACTGTGCGTTGACTTCGCCAACGGCAGAGCGCGCCTTGACGTGGTTTTCACCGTCATAACCGTAACGAACATCACGAAGCCCGACCGCCCCTGCCATGTCCTGCAGCTCGCAATCGCCGTTGGCGGCACAGGTCAGACAGTCAAGCGGATGGTCGGAGATGTAAAGTTCCATCACACCCTTGCGGATCTGCTTCAGCCGCTCCGTCTGGGTATGCACGACAATGCCAGCCGCAACGGGCGTGGTGCAGGAGGCGGGGGTGCCGTTGCGGCCCTCCACCTCGATGAGACAGAGGCGACAGGATCCGAAGGCATCGACCATGTCGGTGGCGCAAAGCTTTGGCACCTGGATACCGGCTTCCATGGATGCCCGCATGATGGAGGTTCCGGCTGCAACCGTGACCTCGCGACCATCGATGGTCAGCGTTACCATGTCAGTGGATCTGGAGGCAGGTGTGCCGTAATCGATTTCAGAAACGAGGGACATTTTTCACTCCGCCGCTTCAACAAGTGGTGCAGGTGCAAAATCTTCCGGGAAATGCTTCAGGGCGCTCATAACCGGATAGGGCGTGAAGCCGCCGAGCGCGCAAAGCGAACCGAACTTCATGGTGTTGCAGAGATCCTCCAGCAACGCCTTGTTTTTTTCCGGCTCGATGCCGCACGCGATCTTGTCGACAGTCTCGACGCCACGCGTCGACCCGATGCGACAGGGTGTGCATTTGCCGCAGCTTTCGACGGCACAGAATTCCATCGCAAAACGCGCCTGTTTGAGCATATCCGCCGTATCATCGAAAACGACCACGCCAGCATGACCGATCAAACCGCCCGCAGCCGCAAAGGCCTCGTAGTCGAAAATGGTATCGAAGAGCGAAGGCGGGAAATAGGCGCCGAGCGGTCCGCCGACCTGAACCGCCTTCACGGGACGACCGGTGATCGTGCCACCGCCAATTTCGTTGACCAATTGGCCAAGCGACAGGCCAAATGCGGTTTCGTAAAGCCCGCCATGCTTCAGATTACCGGCGAGCTGGATCGGGATCGTTCCATGGGAACGCCCGACGCCGAAGTCACGATAGAACCCAGCGCCTCGATCCATGATGACCGGAATGGAAGCAAGCGACATGACGTTGTTGACGATAGTTGGTTTACCGAACAAGCCCTGCAGCGCCGGAAGCGGCGGCTTGGCGCGCACAACACCACGCTTGCCCTCCAGGCTGTTCAGCAGTGAGGTTTCCTCGCCACAGACATAGGCACCAGCCCCGACCCGGACTTCCATGTCGAAAGCGTAAGTTGAACCTAACACTGAAGATCCGAGAATCCCTTCCTGACGAGCGGTTTCGATTGCCTCGCCCATGGTTGCGATTGCATGCGGATATTCGGATCGGATGTAGATATATCCCTTTGTTGCACCTACTGCGATGCCTGCGATGACCATGCCTTCGATCAGGACGAAAGGATCACCTTCCATGATCATACGGTCTGCAAAGGTGCCGCTATCGCCTTCGTCCGCATTGCAGACGATATATTTCTGGTCGGCCACCGCATCCGCAACCGTTTTCCACTTTATGCCGGTCGGGAAGCCTGCACCACCTCGACCACGCAAGCCACTATCAGTGACCTGCTTCACGATATCCGCGGGAGCCATGGCAAGCGCATTGGCCAGACCCTTCAAGCCTTGATAGTGCCGGTAGTCTTCGAGCGACAATGGATCCGTTACACCACAGCGGGCGAAGGTAAGCCGCGTCTGGCTTTTGAAGAAAGGGATCTCCTTGCTCAGCCCATGACAAAGCGGATGGTGTCCACCGTTGAGAAAATCTGCATCGAACAGCGAGGCGACGTCGGAAGCCTTCACCGGTCCATAGGCGACGCGCCCCTGGGAGGTGCGAACCTCCACCAGAACTTCCAGCCAAAGCATGCCGCGCGAACCGTTGCGAACGATACGGACATCCACGCCGCGCAAGGCAGCTTCCTTCTCGATTGCCGCAGCAACCCTGTCAGCACCGACAGCCAGGGCGGCGGCATCGCGAGGAACGAAAACGGTGACACTCATCGGCGCGCCTCCGTCAGGATGTCACCAAGACAGTCTTCGTCCAGGCGGGCATAGACATCGCCGTCCAGCATTGCGGCAGGAGCCTGCGCACAAAGCCCGAGGCAAAAGACCGGTTCGAGCGTAATCGCACCGTCCGACGTCGTCCCATGCCAATCCACGCCCAGCTTGGCCTTGATCTGCTCCGCCAGAGACTCGCAGCCCATCGACTGGCAAGCCTCGGCGCGACAGAGTTTCAACCTATGCCGACCAGCAGGATGATCGCGAAAATCGTGGTAGAAGGTGACAACACCATGGACGTCCGCGCGCGACAGGTTCAAGGCCTTGGCGATGATTTGCTTTGCACTTTCGGCAACGAAACCGAATTCTTCCTGTACTTTGTGAAGCACAGGAAGAAGAGGCCCTTCCAGATGACGACAGCTTTCAACGATCTCGGAAACCCGTGTTGCCTCATCCACTGCAACGGCACGAATGTTCATAGGTCAGTCCTCCCAAACCGACAATCGACAGGTTGCCCCAGAGAGGTCCCCGTTAAGTCGGCTCGCTCATCTTCGACGACGTATGTTTGTCTTTTGCAAAGATTGGCGAATTTACCGACACTAGGTCAATAACGGCTTTCCGTCGCTCGATAGGAGATTTCTATCAAAATCCAATGCTGCAGCGCGCAATCTCGCCTCATGCAACAGGGCAGAAACCAGTGGCGTATGTGGCTCGCGATGCGTTGCGACCAACCCAACCAGATGTTCGGCATCTGGCTCAACAATCGGGATCATGCGTATCTGCTCCGGAAAGCCAAATGATTCCGCAACGTTACGCGGCATAATCGAAGCCCATTGACCAGTCCTGATATGGGAAAACAGCACGATCATCGAGTTTGATTCAAGCGTTGGCTTGGGCCAGACACCCGCCTCCGCCATGTGTTTGTTGATGATGCGGCGATTTTGCATGTCCGGCGTCAATAGGCAAAGCCGAAGAGAGGAAACTTCCTTCCAGGTCACCGAATTCTGGTCTGCCAGTGGCGTTCCCGTTGCGGCAATCAGGTGATACCGCTCGGAATAGAGCGGAACCGTCGTCACGCGGCCAAGCGGCTCGTTGTCGAGATAGGTGATACCGGCATCGATCTCGAGATTTTCCAGCTGACTGAGCACCAGAAGTGAGGTGCGCGACGTGACCGAGAACGTGACTGCCGGGTGTCGCGCTTGAAACGGCTCAGTGAGGCGGGGAACCATAGCAAGCGCTGTCGGAATGACGGCCAGCCGGATATGGCCCGCGAGCCCCTTCCGCGCGGCCCGCATCTCTTCCCGCATGGTGCGCGTATCGCTGACGATCCGACGCGCCCATTCCAACACGCGCTGCCCCTCTGGTGTGAGGCCTTGATAACGCGAGCCGCGCACAACGAGAACGACGCCCAACTGGTCCTCAAGCTGGCGAATGGCCGCCGAGAGTGTTGGCTGAGAGACTCCGCACTCCTCCGCAGCACGACCGAAGTGACCAGCACCGGCCAAGGCAATGAAGAATTCGAGCTTATCGATCATGTTTGTCCCGACCCCTGTTCTCTGGCCGGCACGACAGTTCCACAGGGTTGCAGGATCGACAACAGAGGAGGCATTCCTTTTCGCGCTACAGTCGGAGCTTTCCCGACAAATCCTTCAGAATCTGGGCACTCCTCTTCAGCCCTTCCCGCTCCTCATCGTCCAATTCGGGATGAAGATCGAGGCGTACCCCGGTCCGACCGATCACACGTGGCAAGGAGAGCGTGACATCCTCAATGCCCTCCACACGCTCAGTTGTTATCGATACGGAGAGGATCGCCTGCTGATCCTGCGCTATAGCTCTGACGATCCGTGCCAAGCCACCGCCGATCCCGTAGTAAGTCGAGCCCTTGCCCTCAATGATGCGATAGGCCGCGTTACGGACATCGTGGTCGATCGATTGACGCAGATCCTTCGTAAGAGGACGGCCGACCTGCTCGGCGAAAGCACTGAGGCCTATGGAGCCAGCACGCGCATTCGACCACGTCAACACTTCGCTGTCGCCATGCTCCCCCAGGACATAGGCGTGCACGGATTGAGGTGAGATGCCAAGGTGACGGCCGATAAGGCTCCTGAACCGAGCTGTATCAAGAATGGTGCCGGAACCGATGACCTTGTTCCTCGGCAGGCCGGAAAGCCGCGTTGCAACATGCGTCATGACGTCGACCGGATTCGACGCGATTAACAAGATAGGATCATAAACCACAGCCAGCACGGCGCCGACGACAGCACGAAACACCTCTGTGTTCCGCTCGAGGAGGGCCAGACGGGTCTCACCCGGCTTCTGGCTGACCCCGGCCGCGAGGATGACGATGTCAGCACCTTCCAGCGCATCATAGCTACCGGCTGTGACCTTGGTCGCCGAATGGAACGGGGTCGCGTGCGCGATATCCTCTGCCTGCGCCAACGCAAGTACACGGTTCTGATCGACGAAGACGATTTCGCTGGCGGTCCCGGCAAGAGCAAGAGCAAAACCCGCAGCACTGCCCACCATTCCCGCACCCACTATACCAACCTTCATGCCCCACCTCTCAACGCTGACACGGAGGATAGGTACACGAACGGTGGCGGATGACAACCAGAGGATGGATGGTGCTTTCGTCCTCTTCATCCGGCGCGGAACTCAACGGATAATCAAACGTAGCTCTAACGGCGACTCTCAATAAAGCGAATTCGTCAAAATGGAAAAGGCGGCCCAACGGACCGCCTTGACAACAATCAAATCTATTCCGCACTTCAACCAGGAATGATCGAATGGTTAAGATGCGTGAGTTCGGCCAGCATGTGCTCGAGCTTCGTGCGATGCTCATCCGTAGGCGCATCCGAGATATCGGCGCGCAGAGCTTCGATCCGCTGCTGGAAGAGATCGCGATTTGCGTCCTCTTGGGCAACAGCTGACTCCGCCAGCACGGTGCAGCCCGAAGGCAGAATATCCGCGAAACCGCCGAACACGACGTACTTCTTGACCTGGCCAGAAACCAGCTTGACGGTCAGCACGCCTGGCTTGATCGTCGTCATCGTCGGCGCATGCTTCGCCAACACGGTCATCTCACCGAGAGTTGCCGGAACGATGACTTCCGTCACCTTTTCCGAAACCAGCAGGCGCTCGGGAGACACCAATTCAAAATCAAAAGAGTCGGCCATGACGGTCCACTTCTCCGGGCGTTATGCAGGATGGAGAGGCGCACCCAATCAGAGCGCGCCTTCCGTCGATGACATTAGGCAGCAGCTGCCAGCTTCTTCGCCTTCTCGATGGCTTCCTCAATGGAACCAACCATGTAGAAAGCAGCTTCCGGCAGGTGGTCGTACTCGCCGTTGACGAGACCCTTGAAGCCCTTAATCGTATCTTCCAGAGCAACGAGCTTGCCCGGAGAGCCGGTAAAGACTTCAGCAACAAAGAACGGCTGCGACAGGAAGCGCTCGATCTTGCGGGCGCGGGCAACCGTCATCTTGTCCTCTTCGGACAGTTCGTCCATGCCGAGGATGGCGATGATGTCCTGAAGCGACTTATAGCGCTGCAGTGTCGTCTGAACCTTACGGGCGACTTCGTAGTGCTCTTCACCGACAACCATCGGGTCAAGCATACGCGACGTGGAGTCCAGCGGATCCACGGCCGGGTAGATGCCCTTTTCAGCGATCGAACGCGACAGAACGGTCGTTGCGTCCAAGTGGGCGAAGGACGTGGCCGGAGCCGGGTCGGTCAAGTCGTCGGCAGGAACGTAGATGGCCTGAACCGAGGTGATCGAGCCCTTCGTCGTGGTCGTGATGCGCTCCTGCATCTGACCCATGTCGGTCGCCAGCGTCGGCTGATAACCAACGGCCGAAGGAATACGGCCCAGAAGAGCCGACACTTCGGAACCAGCCTGCGTGAAGCGGAAGATGTTGTCGACGAAGAACAGAACGTCCTGGCCCTTGTCACGGAAGTCTTCAGCGATCGTCAGACCCGTCAGAGCAACACGCGCACGGGCACCCGGCGGTTCATTCATCTGACCGTAAACGAGAGCAGCCTTGGAACCTTCGCCGCCACCGTGCTTGTTAACGCCAGACTCGATCATTTCGTGGTAAAGGTCGTTGCCTTCGCGGGTACGCTCACCCACGCCGGCGAATACCGAGTAACCACCGTGCGCCTTGGCGACGTTGTTGATCAGTTCCATGATGAGAACCGTCTTGCCAACGCCGGCACCACCGAAGAGACCGATCTTACCGCCCTTTGCGTACGGAGCAAGAAGGTCAACAACCTTGATGCCCGTGACAAGGATCTGGCCTTCCGTCGACTGCTCGACGTAGGAAGGAGCTTCCTGGTGGATGGCGCGGAGCGTCGTACGGTCCAGCGGACCTGCCTCGTCCACCGGCTCGCCGATGACGTTCATGATACGGCCGAGCGTCTGGTCACCAACCGGAACCGAGATCGGAGCGCCCGTGTCCGTGACCGGCTGACCGCGAACCAGACCTTCGGTCGAGTCCATAGCGATGGTGCGGACAGAGTTTTCGCCGAGGTGCTGCGCGACTTCGAGAACAAGGCGGTTGCCGTTGTTATCTGTTTCAAGCGCATTCAGGATCGGCGGCAGGTCGCCATCAAATGCGACGTCAACGACGGCGCCGATAACCTGCGTCACCTTGCCGAGGGACGAGCCCGTTGCGATAGCCATGATTCTTACCCTCTTTGTTCCTTAGAGCGCTTCCGCGCCCGAAATGATTTCGATGAGTTCCTTCGTAATCTGCGCCTGACGCTGACGGTTGTAAGACAAGGTCAGCTTGTTGATCATGTCGCCAGCATTACGTGTCGCGTTGTCCATGGCGGACATCTGCGCACCGTAGAAGGAAGCGTTGTTTTCCAGCAGGGCACGGAAAATCTGCACCGCGATGTTGCGCGGCAGCAGTTCTTCCAGGATCTCCTGTTCGCCCGGCTCGTACTCATAAAGTGCAGCAGTCGCTGGCACTTCCGCCTGATCGAACTTGGCCGGAATGATTTGCTGCGCCGTCGCCACCTGTGAAATGACGGAAGCGAAGCGGGCATAGAACAGCGTTGCGACGTCGAACTCGCCGGCGTTGAAGAGGGCCAAAACCTTCTGGGCCACTTCATTCGCCTGTACAAAGCCAAGCTGCTTGACTTCGCGGAACGTAACGTAGTCGACAATGTTCTCACGGAAGCTGCGGCGCAGGATATCATTACCCTTGCGGCCGACAGTCAGGATCTTGACGGTCTTGCCTTCCGAAAGAAGCTTCAGCGCATGGTCACGAGCCAGACGGATGATGGAGGAGTTGAAGCCTCCAGCCAGTCCGCGCTCACCCGTGGCAACGATCAGCAGGTGGGTCTGGTTCTTGCCGGTACCGGTCAGCAGCAGCGGTGCCTCTGCGCTATTGGCAGAGGCGGCGCTGAGGCCGGCAAGAACGCGGTTCATCCGTTCCGCATAGGGGCGGGCCGCTTCGGCCGCCTCTTGCGCACGGCGCAGCTTCGCCGCGGCGACCATTTTCATCGCCTTGGTGATTTTCTGCGTCGCCTTGACGGAGGCGATCCGGTTTTTCAGATCCTTAAGTGAAGGCATCCGTTATCGGTCCTTGAGCTTGTCCGTTCAGGCGAAAGTCTTGGCGAAGGTATCCAGCGCCGACTTCAGCTTTGCACGGGTGTCGTCAGACAGCTGCTTTTCCGTACGGATGGAGTCGAGGATCGACTTGCCATCGTTGCGGAGGTAAGCGAGCAGGCCCTGTTCGAACTTGCCAACCTGGTTGACAGGCAGCTTGTCGAGGTAGCCGTTGACGCCAGCGAAGATCACTGCAACCTGCTCTTCCGTCTTCAACGGCGAGAACTGCGGCTGCTTGAGAAGTTCCGTCAGGCGCGCACCGCGGTTTAGCAATCGCTGCGTGGATGCGTCGAGGTCGGAACCGAACTGAGCAAAGGCCGCCATTTCGCGGTACTGAGCCAGTTCACCCTTGATGGAGCCGGCAACCTGCTTCATCGCCTTGATCTGCGCGGCAGAACCAACGCGGGAAACCGACAGACCGACGTTAACGGCCGGACGAATGCCCTGGTAGAACAGGTCGGTTTCAAGGAAGATCTGACCGTCTGTGATCGAGATCACGTTCGTCGGAATGAACGCCGAAACGTCGTTACCCTGCGTTTCGATGACCGGCAGGGCCGTCAGCGAACCAGCGCCACGCTCGTCGGAGAGCTTGGCGGCGCGCTCGAGAAGACGCGAGTGCAGATAGAAAACGTCGCCCGGATAAGCTTCGCGGCCCGGAGGACGGCGCAGCAGAAGCGACATCTGACGGTAGGCGACAGCCTGCTTGGACAAGTCGTCGTAAGCGATGAGAGCGTGCTGGCCGTTGTCACGGAAGTACTCGCCCATTGCGCAACCTGCGAACGGCGCAAGATACTGCATCGGAGCCGGGTCAGAGGCAGTCGCTGCAACAACGATCGAGTACTGCAGAGCGCCACGCTCTTCCAGAACCTTCACGAACTGTGCAACGGTCGAACGCTTCTGGCCGATAGCCACGTAAACGCAGAACAGCTTGTCGTTCTCAGGACCATTGTCGTGGATTGCCTTCTGGTTGAGGAAGGCGTCGAGAATGATCGCGGTCTTGCCGGTCTGACGGTCGCCGATGACCAGCTCGCGCTGACCACGTCCAACCGGGATCAGGGCGTCGATAGCCTTGAGGCCCGTCGACATCGGCTCATGAACCGACTTGCGCGGAATGATGCCCGGAGCCTTCACGTCAACGCGCGAGCGGCGCGAAGCATTGATCGGGCCCTTGCCGTCGATCGGGTTACCAAGAGCGTCAACGACGCGACCCAGCAGCTCAGGACCAACAGGAACGTCCACGATGGCGCCCGTACGCTTGACGGTGTCGCCTTCCTTGATGTCACGGTCGGAACCGAAGATAACCACACCGACGTTATCGGCTTCAAGGTTGAGCGCCATGCCGCGGATGCCGCCGGGGAACTCGACCATTTCACCGGCCTGAACATTGTCCAGACCATAAACACGGGCAATACCGTCACCTACGGAAAGAACCTGGCCGACTTCGGAAACCTCAGCCTCCTGGCCGAAGTTCTTGATTTGATCTTTGAGAATTGCGGAAATTTCCGCGGCGCGGATATCCATCAGCCAACCTCTTTCAGTGCAAGCTTAAGCGTGGAAAGTTTGGTGCGGAGAGACGTATCGATCTGACGCGAACCGACCTTGACGATCAGCCCGCCCAGGATCGACGGATCAACGGATACGTCGAGAGTGACATCCTTGCCCGTTACGCCCTTCAGCGTCGATTTCAGTTCATCTTCCTGCGCCGAAGAAAGCGCATGGGCCGAGACAACCTCGGCAGTCACTTCGCCCTTATGCTGGGCGACGAAGTCGCGATAAGCGCGGATCATGCCCGGCAGGGCAAACAGGCGGCGGTTGCCCGCGACTACCTTGACGAAGTTTGCAACAAGACCGGAAATTCCAGCCTTTTCGCAGAGGGCCGCGATTGCGCGCGCCTGATCTTCCGAAGAGAAGACCGGGCTGGCAATCAAACGCTTGAGATCATCGCTCTCGTCGATCATTGCCTGAAAACGGTCAAGATCGGCGCGCACTGAATCGATGGAACTCGACTGCAGCGCAAGCTCGAAGAGCGAAGAAGCGTAGCGTTCCGCTACGCCGGAAGTCCGATGGGATGTGTCAGCCACGGGCACGAATTCCCTGATTTCTATTCAAATAACAAGCCAGTTTTCGGAATGCAGGCAAGCATCTGAATTTGCTTCTTTTTCTCAACACGGCCAGAGGCCCCCCTCCGCCGTTCTCCGAAATTCGCGGTTCGTCTAGCATAGGAGTTCAACAGGCGCAACACGCCGAAGGGCGCAAATCGCCTGAGAGGCAAGGCGTTAAAACGATTTTCTCGCTTTTCACAGCGTACGGTTCCTCTACAGGTCGATACCTCTCAGATGCCTTACTTAGAAATAACCGAAGACATAGCCCAGCGGCAGGGCGGCCGTTACAATCTGGAAGAGAACATAAGCAATATTTCGCGCAGTCACGCCACGATCAAAGATCAGTGAAACAAGACGGCCAAGCACCGAAACAGCCGCGGCGACACCCAGCGCCAGGTAGGTCCAGTCCTGAGCCAGGAAAAGCGCTGTCAGACCCAGGCCCAGTTGCAGGCCGCCATTTGATCGAATGGTCGCGAAACCCTCCGGTGTCACTTCTCCGACGCTAAATCCGAAAAGTTTGAGTGCCGTCGAAGGCAGGGCGAACTGAAGGAGGCCGTGCAGTGCGAGAAGGCAGGCGCCGAGATAGGCGAGCCGTTCCGGGAGTTCTGTTGGAAAATAAAGCTCCATGTCGTGCTGTCACTTTCTGCGAATCGCTCTCCTGCGGAATATCAGGCAGAGCTTGGATTTTCAAAGGAAGCTTTGCGGATCCACATCAAGCTGCACCTGAATGGTGCCGCGCGCCTTTGGTCCGTTCGCCAGCATGGTGCGCAAGAAACCCTGCATATCGCTGTTGCGGCGACCATGCACCAGGAGACGGAAACGGTGGCGCCCCCGTACAATGGCAAGGGGCGCTTCGGCCGGACCCAGAACAGTGACACCTGAAACCTTGGGCGCTGCATTGCGCAAGCCCCTGGCGTGCGTTTCGGCATCGACCCGCGTATCTGCGGAAACGATGATGGACGCGAGCCTACCAAAAGGCGGCAGAAGCGCCCTCTCCCGCTCACCGATTTCCCGCTCGTAGAAGGCGGAGGCATCACCGGACGCTATAGCCTGCATGACGGGGTGCTGTGGCTGATAGGTCTGCAGAAGCCCATAGCTCTTCAAACCGGTTCTCCCGGCGCGACCGGTCACCTGGCTCAAGAGTTGAAAAGTGCGTTCCGCCGCGCGTGGATCACCGTTAGCCAGCCCGAGATCCGCATCCACGATGCCAACAAGCGTCATCAGCGGAAAATTATGGCCCTTGGCAACAAGCTGTGTGCCGATCACGATGTCCACTTCACCCTTGGCAATCGCCTCCAGTTCCAGCCGCATGCGCTTCACTCCACCCAGGAGATCGGACGACATGACAATGGTTCGGGAATCTGGGAAATGACGCTCCACCTCCTCGGCAATCCGCTCGACGCCCGGACCGCAGGCAACAAGATGATCGAAGGTGCCGCATTCTGGACACGCCTCGGGCGTCTTTTCCGCATAGCCGCATTGGTGGCACTGGATCTGATTGCGGAATCGATGCTCAACCAGCCAGCTCGAACATTGCGGGCATTGAAAGCGATGCCCGCACACACGACAGAGCGTCAGCGGTGCGTAACCACGGCGATTGAGAAAGAGAAGCGCCTGCTCCCTCTTCTCGATAGTCTTTCCAATTGCCCGCAACATGACAGGCGAGAGAAAGCCGCCCTTGGCAGGTGGATGCCGCCGCATATCGACGAGATGCAGGTCCGGCATGGCCGCATCGCCAAATCGGGTTGGCAGATGGACCACATGATACCGGCCGCTCTGACCGTTGACCTGGCTTTCAACGGACGGCGTAGCCGACACAAGGACGATGGGGAATTGGCCAATGCGTGCCCGCACCACTGCCATGTCGCGCGCATTATAAAAGATACGGTCTTCCTGTTTGTAGGCGGGATCGTGCTCTTCATCGACAACGATAAGACCAAGCTCCTCGAAGGGAAGAAAGAGAGCGGATCGCGCTCCGGCCACGACACGCACCTCGCCGGTCACGACACCGCGCCACACTTTCTCACGCATGCGAGGCGCGAGATCTGAATGCCACTCGGCAGGCTTTGCCCCGAAGCGATCCTGAAAGCGTTCGAGAAAGCTGGAAGTCAGCGCAATTTCCGGCAACAGGATCAGCACCTGCTTCCCCAGACGCAACGCTTCGGCAATCGCTTCGAAATAGACTTCCGTTTTGCCGGAACCGGTCACGCCATCGATCAGAGAGGCCGAGAAGCCAGCCGTCTGAACCGCTTCCACCAGTTCGGAGGCGGCCTGCTTCTGTGGTCCATCGATGCGCGGCGCGACATAGTTTGGATCAGGAACGGCAACGACCGGCGGCGGCGGGAGAAAGACGGTCTCGAACAATCCCTGTTTCACCAGACCATCCACCACGCTGAGCGAAACACCGGCGGCATGCGCAAGACCACTGCGCGTCCAGGGAATGTCTTCCTCAAGCGTTTGCAAAACACGCTGACGTGCCGGGGTCATGCGATCAGGTTCACCGCCTGCGAAACGCAGTGCTTCGATCATCGGCTCCGGCTCCAATGCCGCAGGGGCACGAATTGCCATGCGCGCCACAAGACCGGGCGGTGACAGAGTATAGGCAGAAACCCATTCAATGAATTCCCGCATTTCTTTCGTCAGGGGTGGGCAGTCGAACACCTGTTCGATCGGCCTCAGTTTCTTCGGATCAACTGGGCTGATTTCCTCCGGATTCCCCGTTTCATCCCAGACGACGCCGATGTGCTGACGCGGACCAACCGGCACCTGAACGACCGAACCTGCCTCGATGGCCACGCCTTCCGGCACAGCATAGCTATAGGCTTCCGGCACCGGCAGCGGCACCAGAACCGGCACAACGCGTTTCGGCACCGGTTTGTCGAACAGCGCACCGAAAAGGCTTTGCGAATCTTGCGTCATTGCGCCGGACCATGCCTTGAAGCAGAACAAAAGGGAACCGCCATCAAAGCGGTTTTGCTCCAGAATATGGGGATTGATGGGCTAACCGCGCTGTCAGGGCTCCATGCTTAATGGAATCGTAATGCTCAAGCTAGACTCTGTTGCGCGATATTCGAACGCCCAACGGAGCGACGATGAACGAGATCCTCATTCTGGCGACGCCCGAACTTTTGGACTATCGACGTCAGTGGCTGGAGAGCCTCGCCAACGAAAAGCGTTTCGCGGACAATACCTTGACGGCTTACGAGCGCGACACCCGCCAGTTCCTGCAATTCCTGACCATGCATCTTGGCAACCCACCGGGCCTTACTGACGTTCATACCCTGCGCACAGCAGACCTGCGTGCCTTCCTGGCGCAGCGCCGTCGCGATGGATCCGGCTCCCGCTCGCTCGGACGTCATCTGGCAGGCCTGCGCTCCTTTCTGCGCTATCTGGAGCGCAAGGGCCTGATCAATGCAGCCGCGGCAGGCGCAATCCGTGCCCCTCGCCAACCAAAATCCCTGCCCAAACCACTGACAGACCGTCAGGCTCTGGAGGTGGTGAGCACCCAGGCGCAATTGCAGGAGGAGGGTTGGATCGCCGCTCGCGATTCAGCGATCCTGACGCTTCTCTATGGCTGCGGTCTGCGCATCTCCGAGGCGCTTTCGCTGACGCCTGCCGACCTGCCTGCAGCAGCGACATCCATCCGGATTACCGGCAAGGGCGGGAAGACCAGGCTCGTCCCGCTTCTCGCAATCGTTCTGGATGCTGTTGCTCGCTACAAGGCGCTGTGCCCGTTCGAGTTGGTCACCGACAAACCGCTTTTTCGCGGTGCGCGCGGCGGCCCGCTTCAACCGGCGATCATCCAGCGCGAAATGCAAAAGCTGCGTGGCGCTCTGGGCCTGCCGGATAGCGCCACGCCCCACGCGTTACGCCACTCGTTTGCGACGCATCTTCTGGCGGGTGGGGGTGATTTGCGCACAATTCAGGAACTTCTGGGTCACGCCAGCCTTTCCACCACGCAAGTTTATACCGGTGTGGACGCCAATCGTTTGCTGGAAGTCTATGATCGGGCACACCCGCGCGCATGATGGACCCTTTGCCTGCCAGATATGTGGACGGACAGCAGCCATTAACCATGTTTCTTAAGACTACGGCTAGAACCGAAATCTAGGGTGAACATCATGAACACGCGCGCACCCCATTTCGTCTCTCTCCGTAGCCTATTGTCCCGCAGTCTCGTTTCCCGAACCGGCAGCGAGCTTGCTTTGGGCATGATAGCCCTGCTGCATCTTTTGGCGCTCCTGTCTTTCTTCTTTGTGCTGGGTCTCGCAAGCGAGGCGAAATCGGCAGAGGAAGCATGCCGGGGCAGCAATCTGCTGGTCGAAATGGAAAAGAGCGACCCTGCCCGCTATCGCACCATACAGGCAGAAAGCGAGAAGGTTGCCAACGGCAAGGGCACGTTCTGGAAGATTGAAAAGCCGGGCGTAGCGCCCTCATGGTTGCTGGGCACCATGCATGTTACGGATCCGGGCGTGCTGAAGATGCCGACAGGCGCCCCTTATGCGCTCTCCAAGTCCAAAGTCGTCATCATCGAGTCCGATGAAATCCTGGATGAAAAGAAGGCCGCAGCCGCAATGCTGGCAAGGCCGGAACTCACCATGATGATGAATGGCAAGTCCATTCAGGACTATCTGAGCCCTGAGGACAAGGCAAAACTGGAGGCAGGACTGAAGGAGCGCGGCATCCCGCTGGCAGCTGTTTCACGCATGCAGCCCTGGATGCTTTCCAGCTTTCTGGCAATGCCCGCCTGCGAACTGAACCGCAAGGCAAAAGGGGCCGCCTTCCTCGACAAAAAAATCGCCGACGACGCGATGAAGGCCGGTATTCCTGTAAAGGGACTCGAGACCATGCAGGAGCAGCTCTCGGCCATGGCTTCCATCTCGACGGAGTTCCACATCAAATCACTGATTGAAATGATCAGCCTTGGCGCGAAGATGGATGACGTGACCGCGACAATGCGGGACCTCTACATTTCGGGAGAGATTGGCCTGACCATGCCGATGCTGAAGTCACTTTCCCCGGACGGCAGTGACGGCGAAGGTTATGCCGAATTTGAAGAGCGCATCGTTCGCCAGCGCAACCATACCATGGCAGAGCGGGCCCTGCCGATGTTGAACGGTGGCGGCGCCTTCATGGCCGTTGGCGCTCTGCATCTCGTGGGAGACGAAGGCCTCGTCTCCCTGCTGCGTACTCAAGGATTTACGGTTACCCGCGCCGAGTGATGTTATACGCCCCGGGTCATACGGGCCATAACGTCGGTCTTCCAGTAGAACTGATGAAGAAGCGCCCCCCCCAAATGTGCGGCCAGAAGAAGCCAGAGAACGGCCTTCAGGACATCGGCATGCAGATCCCCGGCTGAGCCGATATTGAAATAGTAGGCAGCAGCACCACTGACCGGCATTGCGAAGAGCAGAACATACAGCAATCCGTGAGTGAGCTTCGCAGCCATTCGCAACAGTGCCGGCTCAGCCGACGGCGGCTGCGGAGCGCCCTGAACCAAGCGAAGCCCGATACGAACGACCGCGAGAAGCAGGATGGCAAAACCGACATAGGCATGAATGTTGGCACTCGCCAGATCATCCGGTGTGACTGGCTGACCTCGCTTTACCAGATGATGCCAATGTTCCATTCCGTCGGCGAAGATCAAATTGAAAAAAATCAACAAAGCCATTCCCCAATGAAGAATGCGCTGCGGAATTGAATAGGAAACCGGTTGCATGAATCACCTTTGATGAACTGGGGTTGGATGCCTTATTGCCGAAGACCCTGCAACTAAACTGAACGCACAATAAAACACCCCGCCTGCCGGGCAAGCGGGGTGCTAGAAATGTTAGACGCCGATAAGGATCGATTACATATGCAGCGGCTTGAGGAAAGTGGCCAAGGCCGCTTCCTTCACGGCTTCGGACATGGTCGGGTGCGCGTGGCAGGTGCGACCCAGATCTTCGGACGAACCGCCGAACTCCATCAGCACGGCTGCTTCGTGGATCATTTCACCAGCACCGAAGCCGATGATGTGAACGCCGAGAACGCGGTCCGTTTCCTTGTCGGCCAGAACCTTGACGAAACCATCGGTCGCCTGCATGGCGCGCGCACGGCCATTGGCCGTGAACGGGAACTTGCCGACCTTGTAAGAGGCGCCTGCCGCCTTCAGCTCTTCTTCCGTTTTGCCGACAGAAGCCACTTCCGGCTGGGTGTAGACGACGCCCGGAATGACATCATAATTCACATGGCCATGCTGACCGGCGAGGATTTCGGCAAGAGCAACGCCCTCGTCTTCGGCCTTGTGCGCCAGCATCGGACCCTTCACGACATCACCGATGGCATAGATGCCGGCAACATTGGTGCGATAATGCGCATCGATCTCGACGCGGCCGCGATTATCGAGTGCAACGCCCGCCTCTTCAAGGCCAAGACCAGCCGTGTAGGGCTTGCGACCGGTGGCAACGAGAACGACATCCGCCTCGATCGTCTGAGCGTCACCGCCCTTGACCGGCTCGAACGTCACCTTGGCACCGGCTTCAGTCTTCTCAACGCCGGTGACCTTGGCACCGAGGTTGAAGGTCACACCCTGCTTGCCGAGAATCTTCTGGAACTGCTTGGACACTTCGCCATCCATGCCACCGAGGATCGTGTCGAGATATTCGACCACCGTAACCTTGGCGCCAAGACGCGACCAGACAGAACCGAGTTCCAGACCGATGACACCGCCGCCAACGACGACCATATGGCCTGGCACCTTTTCCAGCGCGATGCCGCCGGTGGAGGAAACAATCACCTTCTCATCGATCTCGACGGGCACGCCCGGAATACCAGCAACATCCGAACCCGTCGCAATGACGATGTTCTTAGTCTCGATCTCCTGAACCTGACCGTCAGCGCCGGTGACAGACACCTTGCCAGCAGAAACGATCTTGCCGGTGCCGATGAAGCTATCGATCTTGTTCTTCTTGAACAGGAAGGCCACGCCATCGACGTTCGCCTTTACGGTCGCGTCCTTGTGGCCCATCATCTTTTCGAGATTGAGGGTCGTGCCGGAGACCTCTACGCCAAGATCCGCCATGCCATGCGATGCATGTGCGAAGACTTCCGACGCATGCAACAGTGCCTTGGAGGGGATGCAGCCGACATTGAGGCAGGTTCCGCCAAAAGTGGTGCGCTTCTCGATAACGGCGACTTTCATACCAAGCTGCGCCGCCTTGATGGCGCAGACATAACCGCCGGGGCCCGTACCAATAACGACCAGATCATATGCCATTGATCAAATTCCTTTGCTTCCGGCGGTTTACCTGCCGCCACTCACGTTCATGATTGTGCCAGTGACATAGGACGCCTGCGGCGAGAGGAGATAGAGAACCGCCTCAGCCACTTCATCCGCCGTTCCGGCGCGTTGCATCGGCACGCTCGGTGCCAAATCTTTCGCACGATCCGGCAGGCCGCCGGATGCATGAATATCGGTATCAATGATGCCCGGGCGCACCGCGTTTACCCGCACGCCTTCGGCCGCCACTTCGCGTGCAAGACCGATGGTGAACGTGTCGACCGCGCCCTTGGCTGCGGCATAATCCACATACTGTCCGGCGCTACCGAGAACTGCGGCCATGGACGAGATGTTGACGATTGAACCGCCCTTGCCGCCGTGGCGGGTAGACATGCGCTTCACCGCTTCGGATGCGCAACGGATCTTGCCCACGACATTGATGGCAAACATCCGCTCCAGACGCTCGCGCGACATTTCATCGACACGCGCCACCTGATCCACGACACCAGCATTGTTGACAAGGCCGTCCAGGCACCCGAACTTCTCGTCAACAGCTGCGAAGATGGCGGCAATACCCTCTTCCGTGCCGGTATCGCCCTGAACGATTTCGGCAACTGCACCCAATGCGCGGATCTTCTCTGCAACAGCCTTTGCCGCTGCTTCGTTGGACACATAATTGATGAGAACATGCCAGCCCTGTTCGGCGGCCTTCATGGCAACGGCAGCACCGATACCGCGGCTGGCGCCGGTGACAAGAAGAACTGGCGACTTCGATGCGGCTCCGTCCGGGTTTGGTCGTTCCATCTTATCCTGCATCAGATCGCCTTTTCCGTTACTTGCCTGCCTTGTCATGAAGCCTCGGCAAGCCTCAGAGAAACAGCCCGACAATCATCATCAGCACGCCCACCAGCGACACCGTCCAGACCATGGACCGGATCTTTGGAATACCGAGAAGGTAGAGCGGGATGTAGGCAAGACGCGACAAGAACCAGACCCATCCGCCGATCAAACCGATGCCGCGCGCATCGCCATAAAAGGCAAGCGCCAGGATGAGTGCCGCGACGGCAGGATAGGTTTCGCGGTAATTCAGGGACGCTCGCTCGGCGCGGCCAGCGACCGGCGACTGGGGTTTCAGGCCCTCATCCCTCGGCCCGGCATTCCAGTTGGCGCCAAGCTCGCGCGTTGCAAGAAAGCCCTGCAGCATGATGTGAACAATGAGCAGCACGATGCTGCCAACGAGAAGCGCCATGTAAGGCGTTGCATGCGCAGCGATCGTATCCATTCTGTCCACCTCGGTTTTGTCGTTGAAACGACCCAGAAGCCGAAACAGGCTTCTTCGGTATCAGACATCGAATTGAGACAATGAGGAGACGCCCGCGAATGATTCGCGGGCGCCCCGTGTTTCATGATCAGAGATCGAGAACCAGACGCTCCGGATCTTCCAGGCTTTCCTTGACACGCACCAGGAAGGTGACGGCTTCCTTGCCGTCAACGATGCGGTGATCATAGGAGAGCGCGAGATACATCATCGGGCGGATGACGATCTGACCGCCAACGACAACCGGACGATCCTGGATCTTGTGCATGCCGAGGATACCCGACTGCGGTGCATTCAGGATCGGAGAGGACATCAGCGAACCGTAGACACCGCCATTGGTGATGGTGAAGGTGCCGCCCTGCATGTCGGCCATGCCGAGCGAACCATCCCGGGCTGCCTTGGCAAGGCGGCCGAGTTCCTTCTCGACGCCAGCAATCGACAGCTGGTCGGCATCGCGGATGACCGGAACGACCAGGCCCTTGTCGGTGCCGACAGCCATGCCGACGTGACAATAGTTTTTGTAGATGATGTCCGTGCCGTCGATTTCGGCATTAACGGCGGGCAGTTCCTTCAAAGCGTGCGTAACAGCCTTGGTGAAGAAACCCATGAAGCCAAGTTTTACGCCATGCTTCTTCTCGAACACGTCCTTGTACTTGTTGCGCAGGTCCATGACGGCCTTCATGTCCACCTCGTTATAGGTGGTCAGCATGGCCGCGGTGTTCTGGGCATCCTTCAGGCGCTTCGCAATCGTCTGGCGAAGGCGGGTCATCTTAACGCGCTCTTCACGAACGGCGTCTTCAGCAGCAGCAGGCGCCCGCGGAGCAGCCGGAACCGGAGCCGGTGCAGACGCTACCGGACCCTTGGCGATGGCAGCCAGCACATCACCCTTCAGAACCTGACCACGCTTGCCAGAGCCATCCACGTCAGCAGTGTTGATGTTGTTGTCGGCGGCGAGCTTGGCAGCTGCCGGAGCAGCCGGCATGGAGGAAGCTGCAGGAGCAGCAGCGGCGGCAGGCTGCGCAGCCGGAGCCGGGGCAGCGGCAGGAGCCGGGGCCGAAGCCGAACCGGCAGCACCTTCAGCAATCTGGCCGAGTAAAGCGCCAAGTCCAACCGTCTCGCCAGCCTGGGCGACAATTTCAGTCAGGACGCCGGAAGCCGGAGCCGGAACCTCGACGGTAACCTTGTCGGTTTCGAGTTCGACGATCGGCTCGTCAGCCTTGACGGTGTCGCCAACCTTTTTGAACCAGGTGCCGACTGTTGCCTCGCTGACGGATTCGCCAAGAGTAGGGACGCGAATTTCGGTGGCCATGATCTGTTTCCGTTTTAAATCCGATATCGTGTTTTAACGAGTGAAGAAGGGGCGGCTGAAAATCAGCCGCCAAGCGCGTCTTCGAGGAAAGCTTCAAGCTGTGCCAGATGCTTGGACATCAGGCCCGTTGCGGGCGATGCCGCTGCCGGACGACCCGTGTAACGCACGCGCTGATACTTGGCATCGATATGTGCCAATACCCACTCGAGATACGGATCGATGAACGCCCAGGCGCCCATGTTCTTCGGCTCTTCCTGGCACCAGACCATTTCCGCGTGGCGGAAGCGCGACAGCTCGTTGATGAGTGCCTTGGCCGGGAACGGATAAAGTTGCTCCAGACGCAGCAGGTAGATGTCATCGATGCCGCGCTTTTCGCGCTCTTCCAGAAGATCGTAGTAGACCTTGCCGGTGCACATCACGACGCGACGAATCTTGGCGTCCTTCTGGAGCTTGATCGGACCGTCCTTGATGACTTCCGCATCATCCCACAGCAGACGGTGGAACGAGCTTTCACCCGCCATTTCCGCCAGTGAGGAGGTGGCGCGCTTGTGGCGCAGCAGCGACTTCGGCGTCATCAGCACCAGCGGCTTGCGGAAGTCACGCTTCAACTGACGGCGCAGGATGTGGAAGTAGTTGGCCGGTGTCGTGCAGTTGGCAACCTGCATGTTGTCTTCGGCGCAGAGCTGGAGGAAACGCTCCAGACGAGCCGAAGAGTGTTCCGGACCCTGACCTTCGTAGCCATGCGGCAGAAGGCAGACAAGACCGGACATGCGCAGCCACTTGCGCTCACCCGACGAGATGAACTGGTCGAAAACCACCTGTGCACCGTTGGCGAAGTCACCGAACTGGGCTTCCCACAATGTCAGGGCATTCGGGCGGGCTAGCGAATAACCGTACTCGAAACCAAGCACCGCTTCTTCCGAAAGCATCGAGTTGATGACTTCGTAGCGGGCCTGGTTCGGAGCCAGATTTGCCAGCGGGATGTAACGCTCTTCGGTATCCTGATCATACAGAACCGAATGACGCTGCGAGAAGGTGCCGCGCTCGCAATCCTGACCAGACAGGCGAATCTTGTGACCTTCCGTCACCAGCGAACCGAAGGCCAGCGCTTCCGCCATCGCCCAATCAATGCCCTCACCCGTCTCGATCATCTGAGCGCGGTTTTCCATGAAGCGCTTGATCGTACGGTGCGCATTGAAACCTTCCGGAACCGTCGCAAGCTTGCGACCGATTTCCTTGAGGCTCTTCATCGGCACGGCGGTCTTGCCGCGGCGCTGCTCATCGGCATTGTCGGCAGAACGAAGACCGGACCACTGACCATCCAGCCAGTCGGCCTTGTTCGGCTTGTAGCTCTGGCCCGCTTCGAATTCCTGCTCCAGATGCGCGCGCCAGTCGGCCTTCATCTTCTGGAATTCGCCGTCCGTGATCAGACCTTCAGCGATGAGACGCTCTGCATAGAGCTCGGTGACCGTCTTGTGCTGACGGATGACCTTGTACATCTTCGGCTGCGTGAACGCTGGCTCATCGCCTTCGTTGTGGCCGAAGCGGCGGTAACAGAACATGTCGACCACGACCGGCTTGTGGAACTTCATGCGGTATTCGGTTGCGATCTTGGCAGCGTAGGTCACTGCTTCCGGATCATCCCCGTTGACGTGGAAGATCGGCGCTTCGATCATCTTCGCGACGTCCGACGGATACGGCGACGAGCGCGAGAAGGCCGGATTGGTGGTGAAGCCGATCTGGTTGTTGATGATGAAGTGCATGGTGCCAGCCACGCGATGACCGCGCAGACCGGACAGGCCGAGGATTTCGGCGACGACGCCCTGACCAGCGAAAGCCGCATCACCATGGATAAGCAGCGGCAGAACCTTTGCGCGCTCCTTGAGCGGAATGATGTCGCCATCCCAGCTCTTGGTCAGCATGTCCTGCTTGGCACGGGCCTTACCCATGACAACCGGGTTGACGATTTCCAGGTGCGACGGGTTTGCCGTCAGCGACAGGTGCACCTTGTTGTTGTCGAATTCACGATCGGACGAAGCACCGAGGTGATACTTCACGTCGCCGGAGCCTTCGACTTCATCCGGCTTGAAGGAGCCGCCCTTGAACTCGTGGAACACGGCGCGGTGCGGCTTGTGCATGACGTTTGTCAGAACGTTCAGGCGGCCACGGTGTGCCATGCCGAGAACAACTTCCTCCAGGCCGTCCTGACCGCCGCGCTTGATGATCTGCTCAAGCGCCGGGATGAGCGCTTCACCACCGTCGAGACCGAAGCGCTTTGTGCCCTTGTACTTGACGTCGATGAACTGCTCGAAGCCTTCCGCCTCAACCAGCTTTGAAAGGATCGCCTTCTTGCCGTTGGCGGTAAATTCGACACCCTTGTTCGGGCCTTCGATACGCTCCTGAATCCAGGCCTTCTCCTCCGGATTGGAGATGTGCATGAATTCAACGCCGAGCGTGGAGCAATAGGTGCGCTGCAGGATCTCCAGCATTTCGCGAATCGTCGCGTACTCAAGACCCAGAACGTTATCGATGAAAATCTTGCGGTCGTAATCCGCTTCCGTAAAGCCATAGGCCGTCGGCGAAAGCTCGTTATAATCTTCAACCGGAGCTGCAAGACCCAGCGGGTCGAGCTTGGCATGCAGGTGGCCGCGCATGCGGTAAGCGCGGATCATCATGATGGCGCGAACGCTGTCGCGCGTTGCCTGAAGAACCTCTGCGGCATCCACAGGCTTGCCCGCAGCAGCAGCGGTTGCCTCGGCCTTGGCCTGAACCTTCTTCTCGATGGCCTTCTCGACCACCGGCCAGTTGCCATCAAGCGCAGAAATCAGCTCGCCATTGGCCGGGATCGGCCAATTCTTGCGCTGCCAGGATGCGCCCTTGGCGGCTTTTTTCACGTCATCCGGATTATCGGCAAGCGCCTTGAAAAAGGATTGCCATTCCGGACCGACCGAATTCGGATCGTCTTCATACTTCGCGTAGAGCTGCTCGATGTAAGCAGCATTCGCGCCGTCGAGGAACGAAGTGATAAGGAACTGCTCGTTGGCTTCTTGCCGTGCCATGGTGCTTTTGCGGGCGCAACGCCCGCCTCCTGACGTCATCTGAAACCGGATTTTCAAGCGCCGGTTATCGCTTTTATTCCTGGTGCCGCGGGCATAACTGCGGAACAGGCCCATTTTGCGGCTGAGGCAGGCGAACCATTCACTGATTCGCCTGCCTAAAGCTTAATGCTCGCAACTTATTTGGCGTTAGCCCTTCAGGACTTCAACCAGCGTCTTGCCAAGACGTGCCGGGGATGGCGAAACCTTGATGCCAGCCGCTTCCATGGCGGAGATCTTGGATTCCGCATCACCCTTGCCGCCGGAAACGACAGCACCGGCATGGCCCATGGTCCGACCCTTCGGAGCTGTACGGCCAGCGATGAAGCCAGCCATCGGCTTCTTGCGACCCTTCTTGGCTTCGTCGATCAGGAACTGCGCTGCATCTTCTTCAGCCGAACCGCCGATTTCGCCGATCATGATGATCGAGGTCGTCGCTTCGTCGGCAAGGAACATTTCCAGCACGTCGATGAACTCGGTGCCCTTGACCGGATCGCCGCCGATACCGACAGCCGTCGTCTGGCCAAGACCTTCGTTGGAGGTCTGGAACACAGCTTCGTAGGTCAGCGTGCCGGAGCGCGAAACGATACCGACAGAACCCTTGCGGAAGATGGAGCCCGGCATGATGCCGATCTTGCACTCTTCCGGCGTCAGGATGCCCGGGCAGTTCGGTCCGAGCAGGCGAGACTTCGACTTGTCAAGCTTGGCCTTGACGCGCACCATGTCCGCAACCGGAATACCTTCGGTGATGCAGGTGATGAAGGGGATTTCAGCCTCGATCGCTTCAATGATCGCGTCTGCGGCACCTGCCGGCGGAACGTAGATTACGGTCGCATCCGCACCGGTCTTTTCCTTGCCCTCGGCAACGGAGGCGAAGATCGGCAGGGTTTCGCCCTTCGAGCCGGTCCAGTTGCTGCCGCCCTTGGAGGGGTGGATACCGCCGACCATCTGTGTTCCGTAATACGCCAGCGCCTGTTCGGTGTGGAAGGTGCCGGTCTTGCCGGTCAGGCCCTGAACGAGGACCTTGGTGTTCTTGTTTACAAGAATGGACATCGAATAGGTTCCTCAGATTAGCCGTTGATCGCCGCGACGATCTTCTTGGCCGCATCGTCCAAGTCGTCAGCTGCGGTGATGGCAAGGCCGGATTCGTTCAGCAGCTTCTTGCCGAGTTCGACGTTCGTGCCTTCCAGGCGAACGACGAGCGGAACCTTCAAGCCCACTTCCTTCACGGCGGCGATAACGCCTTCCGCGATGACGTCGCACTTCATGATGCCGCCGAAGATGTTGACGAGGATGCCCTCGACCTTCGGGTCAGCCGTGATGATCTTGAAGGCAGCCGCAACCTTCTCCTTGCCAGCACCACCGCCGACGTCGCAGAAGTTTGCCGGCTCTTTGCCATACAGCTTGATGATGTCCATGGTTGCCATGGCAAGGCCAGCGCCGTTGACCATGCAGCCGATGTTGCCATCGAGAGCAACGTAGGCGAGATCCCACTTCGAAGCTTCAATTTCCTTGGCGTCTTCTTCGGTCTCATCGCGAAGCGCACGAACATCTTCGTGGCGGAACAGCGCGTTGCCGTCGAAGGAAACCTTGGCGTCGAGAACGCGCAGGTTGCCGTTGGTCATGACGATAAGCGGGTTGATTTCGAGAAGAGCCATGTCCTTCTCGACGAAGGCCTTGTAGAGCGCCGGGAAAAGCGACTTCGCATCTTCAGCAGCAGCGCCGTCGAGGGCGAGAGCCGCAGAAATCTTTGCCACATCGTCAGCCGTTACACCGGTTTCCGGGTCGATGGCAATGGTATGGATCTTCTCGGGCGTATCGTGAGCAACCGCTTCGATATCCATGCCGCCTTCCGTCGAAACGACGAAGGCAACGCGGCCGACCGAACGGTCGACCAGCAGCGAGCAGTAAAGTTCGCGAGCAATGTCCGCACCGTCTTCGATGTAGAGACGGTTGACCTGCTTGCCAGCTTCGCCGGTCTGCGCCGTCACCAGCGTATTGCCCAGCATGTCCTTGGCGTGAGCCACGACTTCGTCGATCGACTTAGCAAGGCGAACGCCACCCTTGGCATCCGGACCCAGTTCCTTGAACTTGCCCTTGCCGCGACCGCCAGCATGGATCTGGCTCTTCACGACGTAGAGGGGGCCCGGAAGCTGCTTGGCAGCAGCCGCAGCCTCATCGGCGGAATGGATCGCAACGCCTTGCGCGACCGGCGCGCCAAAGCCCTTCAGAAGAGCCTTGGCCTGATATTCATGAATATTCATCGTCTGGTCCTTAAATCCTGGTCCGTGAACGGATTACTTCAGAGAAGGAGCAATGTTGGTGCAGGCTTCGCAGAGGCCGGCAACAGCGCCAACGGACTTTTCGAAGGCTTCCTTCTCGTCCTTGTTCAGGTCGATTTCGATGATGCGCTCAACGCCGCCGGCACCGATGATGGTCGGAACGCCGACATACATGTCGTTTACGCCGTACTGGCCGGAAAGATGTGCCGCGCATGGCAGAACACGCTTCTTGTCCTTGAGGAAGGACTCAGCCATCTCGATGGCCGATGCAGCAGGTGCGTAATAGGCAGAGCCAGTCTTCAGCAGGCCGACGATTTCTGCACCGCCATCGCGTGTGCGCTGGATGATCTGCTCCAGACGCTCCGCCGTGACCCAACCCATCTTGACGAGGTCGGTCAGCGGGATACCAGCGATCGTGGAGTAGCGAGCAAGCGGCACCATGGTGTCGCCGTGACCACCCAGAACGAAGGCCGTCACATCTTCAACGGAAACATTGAACTCTTCAGAGAGGAAGAGGCGGAAGCGCGCAGAGTCGAGAACGCCGGCCATGCCGACGACCATGTTCTTCGGAAGACCGGAGAACTTCTGGAGAGCCCAGACCATCGCGTCAAGCGGGTTGGTGATGCAGATCACGAAAGCGTTCGGGGCGTATTTCTTGATGCCTGCGCCGACCTGCTCCATGACTTTCAGGTTGATGCCGAGAAGGTCATCGCGGCTCATGCCCGGCTTGCGGGCCACACCGGCAGTCACGATGCAGACATCTGCGCCTTCAATTGCAGCATAGTCACTGGCGCCGGAAAGCTTAGCATTGAAGCCTTCCACCGGGCCGGACTGAGCGATGTCGAGGCCTTTGCCCTGCGGAATGCCGTCTGCGATGTCGAAGAGGACGATATCGCCCAACTCCTTCAGGCTGGCCAAATGTGCCAGCGTGCCACCGATCATGCCGGAACCAATAAGTGCAATCTTCTTGCGAGCCATTGAGATGCTTCCTCTCTATTCGAAGGCACGGCCGGCATGAGACCTGTCGACCGATCTGGGCATCCGCATAGCTCTAATACTTCAAATTGGCAATCGATTATTTTCGGCTCAACATTTTCAATCGGTTAAAGCTATAAATTCTTACGTAAACGTAAGAATATCCGTCATCATTCTGTCAGATTTGCCTCTCTCTTTTCCTGATGCAGTGACAGATATTCGGGGCTCCGCATCTCGTAGAGGCGCGACACGGTGCGATCAAACTCGAAGCCCTCGATACCGTGCTTCTCGATCAGCAACTGCTCGGCAGGCGCTTCTGCAGTGATGAACAGCCGAACAGAGCGGTCGTAGAATGTATCGATGAGGTTAATGAACCGTTTTGTTTCATTGCGCTTATTGAGACCGAGGCGCGGCACCCGCTCAACGAAAACAATATCGAAGCGGTTGGCAATCTCCAGATAGTCCGCGGCGCCAAGCGGTTTCTCACATAAATCAGCAAAGTTGAAACGGGCGACGCGGCCAACCGCGCAAGGCACCGGAATAACACGACCCTTGCGCGGGATCTCAGTCGCCTCGATCTTCTTTCCGTCGGTGATCTGATGCCAGGCTGCCTCCATTGCCGCCTCGGAACGTCCGTCAAGCGGAGACAGATAAACTGGCAGGCTTGCCGTCTTCTCCATCCGGTAGTCGGTGGGAGAATCGAGTGTCACCACATCGACATGCTGTTTCAGTAAATCGAGGAACGGCAGGAACAGCGAACGGTTCAAACCGTCGCGATAGAGATTATCAGGCGCAACATTGGACGTGGTGACCAGAATGCAGCCAAGGCGGAACAACTCCGTGAACAGGCGCCCAAGGATCATCGCGTCGGCAATGTCGGTAACCGAAAACTCGTCGAAGCAAAGAAGCTCGGCTTCAGTAAAAATACTGGCAGCGACCGGCGGAACAGGATCCGTTTCCTTCGTTTCCCCGTTCTTCAGTTTCTGCCGGTGCGCATGGATTCGCCCATGCACATCCGCCATAAACTCGTGAAAATGACTGCGCCGCTTGGCAGCGACGGGGGCCTTGGCGAAGAACATATCCATGAGCATGGTCTTGCCACGACCAACAGAGCCGTGCACATACAGCCCACGAATGCCCGCTTCTGCCCGCTTGTTCTTCTTAGCAAACAGCCAACCAAGTGCGCTCGTCTTTTTCGCCGGGACGCGACTGCGCAGCTGCGAAAGCACCCGGTCCAGATGTCCGGCAACAGCGAGCTGAGCCTTGTCCATCTGGAGGGAACCGGCGGCAGTCAAGCTCGCCAGTTCATCAGTCACGCTATTGTTGTAATCAGGCAGTTTGGCCATGCATATTGCTCATTGCGCCGACCAAACCAGCAATCTCAAACTTCATCGGACAAACACAGATCGTCGGATTCCCAATGAGACGGCAAGCGGCGCCGTTTGTCCGGTTTGTTCAGATTTGCCTAGCGGCTCAGGCTGATCGCTTGGCCGGAATTCGTTGTGCCGTCAAAACGTGTATCGGCGCTCTTATAAACACGGCCGATCACGTCGCCATTGCGGTTCTTGAACAAGACATTCTTGCCCGACACTTCCCAGGAGCCCATGGTCGTCAGCTCACCGGCACAGCCGCGGGTACCGCCACGGGAGCCACTGCCCAGATTGGTGAGCGTGAGGAACATATCGCAGCTGGTACCGCCGCTGCTGACGCGCCAGTTGCCGACCATAGACTCCTTGGTCACGTCAAGCGCAGTCGCCGGAGCCTGTCCGCCGCCCGGCGGCAGCGAGGCAACAGCCGTGCCCGCAGCTGCACCATTATTCGGGGCGGCAGGGAATTGAGACGGGTCTGAAGCACCCGGAGGCGGCAGTTGGTTTGCCTGAACAGATGGAACCGGCTGGGCCTGCAAGGGTGCAGGACCGGGCAGGTTGCTATAGGGGCTTGAAGAGGTTCTCTGGCAGCCGGCCAAGGACACTGCGACCAAAACGCCGGTCACCACATATCTGAACTGCATCATAAAGCTCCCGAATCTCCGCTTCGCTCAACCGCCACCTGTGCGGTGCACACCGATTATCGCTGATGATTGTCTCAAATCAAGTCATTGCGCATGAATGACCTGATCATGCCCGTTGTTACCTCGCCCAAATGGTACATTTCAGGGCGAGGTCAACCGTCGAGGATCAGACTAGATACGGCGCTCGACCATCATCTTCTTGATTTCGGCAATAGCCTTGGCAGGGTTCAGACCCTTCGGACAGGTCTGGGCACAGTTCATGATGGTGTGGCAGCGATAGAGACGGAAGGGATCTTCCAGGTTATCCAGACGCTCGCCCTTTGCTTCGTCGCGGCTGTCAATCAGCCAGCGGTAAGCCTGCAAGAGAACGGCTGGACCGAGGTAACGGTCGCCATTCCACCAGTAGGACGGACAGGAGGTAGAGCAGCAGGCGCAGAGAATGCACTCATAGAGACCGTCCAGCTTCTGGCGATCCTCATGGCTCTGCTTCCACTCCTTGGCAGGCGTGGGAGATACGGTCTTCAGCCAGGGCTCGATTGAACGGTGCTGTGCGTAGAAATTCGTCAGATCCGGGACCAGATCCTTCACCACCGGCATATGCGGCAGCGGATAGATCTTTACCGTGCCGTTGATGTCATCCATGCCCTTGGTGCAGGCGAGCGTGTTGGAGCCATCAATGTTCATGGCGCAGGAGCCGCAAATGCCTTCGCGGCACGAACGGCGCAAAGTCAGCGTCGGGTCAACCTTGTTCTTGATGTAGAGCAGGGCGTCCAGAACCATCGGACCACAGTCGTCGATATCGACAAAATAGGTATCGATGCGCGGGTTCTGGCCGTCATCAGGGTTCCAGCGATAGATACGGAATTCCCGGACATTGGTGGCACCGGTCGGCTTCGGCCAGACCTTGCCCTCGGTCATCTGGGAGTTCTTCGGAAGAGCGAGTTCAACCATTTTTGGACCTTCGATCCTCGGCGGTAACCGCCTGACTGTTTATCTTAGTATAATCATCCGGCGCCCATTGCGCCAATGCTGCATTTGCCATCTTCCAAGGCTTGCCCTCGGTGGCCGCCCAGAGAAGGAGAAGTCTCTCCAGACCGCGGCGCACCGCCATCCAGATCTTTCGTCCCGGTGGCGGCACGCGATCCGCCTTTTTCGCTGCCCGATCGGTTGCTATGACGCTGGCAGCACCGGACTGCATCACGACCCAAGGCGCGAGATCTGCGAGCTTCAACCCGTGATAGGACGGTGCCCAGAGGAAATCGTCCGTGGGGATGAGCTTTGTACCAATCCGCTGGAGCAGGCGGGTCGCCGCCTTGCGGGTCAGCAGATAAGCCGCAGCACCCGAACAGGGTCGAAGCGAACGAACCAGCTGACGATCGCCCGCCTCAGCAAGCCTGAAGGCCTTACGACCGCCAGGACGGTAAATCCCCTCGAGCTTCACGATATCCCCGTCAAAACCCTGCCGAAGCAACGCCTCGATGGCCGCCTCGAACCCCTGCTGCGGTACGGCATCGTCTTCGAGAATGATGGCATGATCGAAATCCGATGCCAGGAACTCCCGCCATGCCAGAATATGGCCCGCAAGGCAGGCCTCCTCCGTCAGCATGAAAAGGCGATTGCGATGCGCATTCCATCCCAATGCATGAGGTGGAACCCGCAACTGCGTACCCCGAACCGATAGAACCGCCGCCGGATCAAGCCGCGCATCGATCCCCGCAATCCGCTGCAAGGGCCATGGCAGGCTGCCGAAGCCAGCCTCGATTTGCTGCCAGCGATCCGGCGAGCGATCAAGATTGATTGCGAACAGGCCGAGTGGCCTCCCACCAGAAGCGCTATTCACTGTTCCGGGAAAGGAGACCACCGTGCTCATCGATCAGTACACTCGCGCCTTTGGCGCAATCTTGGCATCTTCGATACCATCTGCGATCAGTTCCGTGTGTACCGGACGGTAATCCAGCTTCACGTCACCATTGTCGCTAACCCAGGCGAGCGTGTGTTTGCGCCAGTTCTCGTCATCGCGACCACCCATAGGACCATCCTTGTAGTCCTCGCGGGCATGCGCGCCACGGCTTTCCTTGCGGGCTTCCGCGCCGAAAACCGTGGTTATGGCATTGGCCATCAGATTCTGCAGTTCCAGTGTTTCCACCAGATCGGAATTCCAGATCATCGAACGGTCGGTGACCTTCAGATCCTTCATCTCGCCCCAGATTGACGAAAGGCGCTTGCAACCGCTTTCCAGCGACTCCTGTGTACGGAACACGGCTGCATCTTCCTGCATGGCGCGCTGCATCTTGTCACGCAGCACAGCCGTCGGAGTGGCGCCGGAGGCATGACGCAGGCCGTCGAAGCGGTCCATGATCCTGTCGCAGGCTGCAACGTTGAGCGCCGGGATCGGCTCATCACGATTGACGACCTGCGCCGCACGTATGGCCGCCGCTCGCCCGAAGACCACGAGATCGATCAGTGAATTGGAGCCAAGGCGGTTTGCGCCGTGAACCGACGCACAGCCCGCTTCGCCCACAGCCATCAGACCCGGCAGAATGCGGTCCGGATTATTGGAATCCGCATTCAGCACTTCGCCCCAGTAGTTGGTCGGAATGCCACCCATGTTGTAGTGAACCGTCGGCAGAACCGGGATTGGCTCACGCGTCACGTCAACACCGGCGAAGATCTTCGCGCTTTCGGAGATACCCGGCAGACGTTCGTGCAGAACGGCAGGATCCAGATGGTCGAGATGCAGGAAGATGTGGTCCTTGTTCTTGCCAACGCCACGGCCTTCGCGAATTTCCAGGGTCATGCAGCGGGACACGACGTCACGCGATGCCAGATCCTTCGCCGATGGCGCATAGCGCTCCATGAAGCGCTCGCCTTCGGAGTTGACGAGATAACCGCCCTCGCCGCGCGCACCCTCCGTAATCAGGCAGCCCGAACCATAGATGCCGGTCGGGTGGAACTGAACGAATTCCATGTCCTGAAGCGGGAAGCCGGCGCGTGCCACCATGCCGCCGCCATCGCCCGTGCAGGTATGGGCAGAGGTTGCGGAGAAATAGGCACGGCCATAACCACCCGTCGCCAGTACGACCATCTTCGCCGCAAAGCGGTGGATCGTGCCGTCATCGAGGTTCCAGGCGACGACCCCTGTGCAACGGCCATCGTCGGACATGATCAGATCAAGCGCGAAATATTCGATGAAGAATTCCGCGTTGTGCTTGAGCGACTGGCCGTAGAGCGTGTGCAGGATGGCGTGACCCGTACGGTCTGCCGCAGCGCAGGTGCGCTGAACCGGAGGACCTGCGCCAAAGTTCTGCATGTGACCGCCGAACGGACGCTGATAGATTTTGCCTTCCTCGTTACGCGAGAACGGCACGCCGTAGTGCTCCAGCTCATAGACCGCCTTCGGCGCTTCCATGACCATATACTGCATGGCATCGACGTCGCCCAGCCAGTCGGAACCCTTGACCGTATCGTAAAGGTGCCACTGCCAGCTGTCCGGTGTCATGTTCTGCAGTGACGCCGCAATACCGCCCTGCGCCGCAACCGTGTGGGAACGCGTCGGGAACACCTTTGTAATACAGGCCGTCTTGAAGCCCTGCTCGGCCATGCCAAGCGTCGCGCGCAGGCCAGCACCGCCAGCACCCACGACGATCACGTCATAGGAGTGATCGACGTAAGTGTAGGCCTTGCCGTTTTGCGCAATAGGAGTGATCGAAGCCATGGGATGTTATCCTGCGAATGCGATCTTCAGGGCAGCGAAAAGACAGAGACCGCCGGCCAGAAGCGAAAAGAAGGAATTGAGGATCAGAAGCGCAAACTTCGTCGCCTCGGTGTGGATGTAATCCTGAATGATTTCTTCCATGCCGAGTTTCATGTGTACGATCGAAGCAATGATCGTCAGCGCATTGATCGTCGCGATGAACGGATTGGAAAGAGCAGATACGACATCTGCATAGGGCTTTCCAGCATAGGCAATCAGGAAGCCGACGTAAAACAGCAGAAGCGGAACCAGCGCGATCGACGTCGTCCGCACCTTCCAGAAATGTTCCGTGCCGCTCTTGGCTGAACCCAGCCCGCGAACCTTACCGAGGGGAGTACGCATATCCATAAGGTTTTTCCTTACCGTACAATCAGGACAACGATCCACACGAGGACCGTAAGCGCGATCGAAGCAACCAGATTGGCCTTGGCGAGCTTGGTCGAGAATTCCTTCTCGAAGCCATAGCCCAGATCCCACATGATGTGGCGAAGGCCACCCAGAAGATGATGCAGCATGGCCCAGGTGTAACCGAACAGAATAACCTGTCCTACGAAAGAACCGAAGAACCAGTTCACCTGATTGAAGGCGTGCTCACCGGAGGCGGCAGCAACGAGCCAGGCAGCCACCAGAACCGTGCCGAAATACAAAGCGCCACCGGTAATACGGTGAACGATGGACATGGCCATGGTGGGAATAAAACGATAGACCTGAAGGTGCGGCGACAAGGGCCGCTTGTTTGTTACATTCGCCATCATAATCCTCGCGGCGTTCGAAGCGTGATTGTAACGGGCACGGTCCCGGCGCAGCATACTCACCATAGAGTATGTGCAATGCATCATCGGCTGATTTACCCATCGAATTGGCATATCACAAGCCGGTTTTAGAAGGTTTTTGAATTTAATCGATTGTGGAGACAGCACATTCTGTCGCAAGCATCATGCTTCCTATCGACTCGTTCTACGATCAAACGAGATGACGGGTTGATCAATGCAACTTTCTGCCAATACTATGGTTAACTTACTCTTAAATTCGAGAGGAAAAGCCATGATGGCTAGACTGATGAAGCATGCGCTTATTGTCGCAATCTGCCTGACAGCGCCGCTGGCGAGTGCGGGGGCAGACACGGTCTGGGGATCTTCACCCAACTCTATCGCGAAACAGTCTGGTTCGTCTGATCGTCACGGAAGCTGGAAGAACCATCGTTTACCGCGAAACGAATATCGCTTCAGCAGTCAGAAAACCTATCATTATCAATCCGGCCATCAGCGGCGTGACGTCGTCGCCGGCAACGGTCTGCCCTCCTATGTCCGAGGCATCGGCACCTTCGCAGGCGGTTTGAGCGCCGTTCGCTTCCGCGGAAACGGCATCTACTTCTTTGCAGATGGCATCGGGAATGGGAGCGCCGCCACTGTTGGTCCCGGCGCCAAGATCATCACCGTTTCCCCGACAGGCAAGACAAATGGGAAATCGGCCTGCGCCATGGAACATGGTGTCTGCGTGGTGCGCGGCTCGCCGTGATCATTCGGAAAGCAGAAATCGCCAGACCGTCGTCCGCTTGATCTCGCTGTCTTCCAGCGCACGCGTAACCGGCACCTCATAGGTGCCTAGAGCTTCCAACCGCCGTTTCGGGAGATAATAGCGACCTGGATCGCCGACGATGATATCCTTTCCCTGCGCCAGCAACTGGTCGAACCAGACAGTTATGCGTGCAGCAAATTCGCGATCATAGAAAACGTCTCCCGCAAGCACGACCTCCTGATCGATCGAGAGTCCCACCAGATCTTCAGCGGAAAAATCAACTGCAACGCCATTGGCCTCGGCGTTCAGCTTGATCGCACTTCTCGCCCAGGGATCGATATCGACAGCGAGTACGGATCTTGCTCCAGCCAGGGTAGCCGCTATTCCGACGAGTCCCGAACCCGACGCAAAATCGAGAACAGACTTGCCCGACACACAGTCCGGATGATTGAGCACATGCCGCGCAAGCCCCTGCCCTCCCGCCCAGGCAAATGCCCAGAACGGCGGCTGCAGACCAATCTGCTGCAGCTCGTCCTCGGTTTTTATCCATAGATCATGAGCTTCATCGGCAAGATGCAGCTGTATCTCCGGCACATGCGGGGGCGCCGTCAGGTTGGTATTGGCAAGGATGAATTCAACCGGATCAGTCTTCAGGCGTCACCTATTCATAAGGGGAAAGCGGCGGATTATCCAGTCCGCCCATCCGGCAAACCTCGAACCATTCTTCTTCCGTCACAGGCTGCACGGAGAGCCGCATGGACGTGACGAGAGACATCTTGGCAAGCTTCGGGTTTGCCTTGATATCCTTGAGCGAGACGGGCTTCGGCATGTCGCAGACGGCGCGGATATCCACACAGTCCCAACGCAGATCGCCTTCGGCGGTCGAATCCGGATGAGAAAGAGCACACACTTCGGTAATGCCGACAACTTCCAGCCCTTCATTCGAGTGATAGAAGAAGCCTTTGTCACCAATCTTCATGGCCCGCATATTGTTGCGCGCCAGATAGTTGCGAACGCCGGTCCATTCTTCGCCTTCTGCGCCCTTGGCCTTCTGCATCTCCCAGGACCACTTGAACGGTTCGGACTTGTATAACCAGTAAGCCATGCCGCTTACGCTCCCGGCTTGTTGAAGACCCAGTTGTAGGGCTTCACCTCAACAGAAGCGAAAAGTCCTGCCTTGGCATAGGGGTCGGCCTCTGCCAGCGCCTGCGCTTCCTCGATCGTATCGGTCTCGACAATGATCAGGCTGCCATTTGGCTTGCCATCTGCATCGAGAAACGGACCGGCAATCTTCAAAATACCCTTCTCGTTGAGCGCGTTGAGATGGTCGAGATGTGCAGGACGCGTCTCCATGCGCACATTCAGATGGCCGGGCTTATCCGTGCAGAGAAAGGCGAAAAGCGCCATGGTGAAACGTCTCCTGTCGCAAAATCATTCAGTTGTGATGGGGCGGCTCATCAACCGTTCGAGGGCGGTGGTCACATCCAGCCTGCCTTCTATGATGGCTGCAACCGCATCGGTAATCGGAAGCTCCACATGGTGACGCACGGCTAGATCCGAAGCAATCGCCGCCGTAAACGCGCCTTCCACCAGCGCACCGCCAGACATATCCGCAGGATGCCCCTGCCCCAGCGAAATGCCGAAGCGCAGGTTTCTTGATTGATGACTCGTTCCGGTCAGCACAAGATCGCCCAGACCGGAAAGGCCGCGGATCGTATCTCCCCGACCGCCAAGCGCCTCAGCCAGTCGGGACATTTCCGCAAGCCCGCGCGAGATGAGCGCGGCACGGGCTGATTCGCCCAGCCCCGCTCCCTCTGCAATGCCGCAGGCAATCGCCAGCACATTCTTGAGCGCTCCGCCCAGTTGAACACCAATCGGATCGGCTGACGCATAAAGACGGAAGGTGCGGCCGGAGATCACCCGCGCCAGTCGCTCCGCAAGCGAAAGATCGGCAGCGGCCACGGCCATAGCAGTCGGCAGACCACGGGCAATATCCGCCGCGAAGCCCGGACCCGAAAGAACAGCAGCAGAATGATGCGGAAGTTCATGGCCGAGCACTTCCGTCAGCAAACGCCCGGAAGAACGCTCGATGCCCTTGGCACAGGACACGATCACGGTTTCACCCCGGATATAGGGGCCATAATGTCGCGCTGCATCAGCATGGGCTTGGGACGGCATGGCAAACAGCACCATACTGGCCTCTTCCAGAGCGTCCGGTTCAGCCGAGAAAGACAGATTGTCCGGCAAAGGCACACCCGGAAGGGCAGCGTCATGCACCCTGTCATTGCGCAAATCGGCCATCAGGGAGGGATCTCGCCCGATCAGGGTGACCGGCACGCGTCCCTCAAGCGACACCACCGTTGCCAGAGCCGTCCCGAAGCTTCCTGCCCCGATGACGACGATTTTTTCCCGTTCGCTCATGCCTTTGCTCCCCGCTTGCCGGACCCGATCAGGGCGGCCGCTTCATTGTCGAGTGGCCAGCGCGAGCGCGGAGCAACAGAAATCGGATCGGCGGGCAGGCCCGCCGCCATACGTTCCAACCCCGCCCAGGCAATCATGGCGGCGTTATCGGTACAAAGGTTCAATGGCGGGGCGATGAAGGTGAAGCGGTGCTCGTTGCAAAGATCCTGCAAGGTCGAGCGAATGACCTGATTGGCAGCAACACCACCGGCCACCACCAGTGCCGGCTGGCCGAGCTGCGGATAGCGTTCGCGAAACCGGGCGAGCCCCCGCCCGATACGGTCCTTCAAGGTGCGGGAAATAGCGCGCTGGAAGGAGGCGCAGATATCGGCAATATCCTGCTCGGTCAGCGGCTGGATTGCGGTGGCAGCCTGACGAACGGCTGTCTTCAATCCTGAAAAGGAAAAATCGAGGCGCGCCTCACCGACCAGCGGACGCGGAAAGTCGAAACGCGTGGCGTCGCCGTTGCGCGCTACCTTTTCAACCGCGGGACCGCCGGGATAGGGAAGACCGAGAAGCTTGGCCGTCTTGTCGAAGGCTTCGCCCAGCGCGTCATCGATCGTCGTACCCCAGCGCTCGTAGTCGCCAACACCCTTCACCAGCACCAGCTGGGTGTGACCACCGGAGACGAGCAGCATCAGATAGGGAAAATTGAGACCATCGGTCAAACGTGCCGTCAACGCATGACCTTCCAGATGGTTGACCGCATAGAGCGGCTTGTTGGCGGACATGGCAATGGCCTTAGCCGTCATCAGCCCAACCAGAAGCCCGCCGATGAGGCCCGGACCGGCGGTCGCTGCAACTGCATCCACATCTGCCAGTTTGATATCCGCGCGGGCGAGAGCTTCCTCGATCAGGCCATCAAGAGCTTCGACATGGGCGCGGGCAGCGATTTCTGGCACGACACCACCAAACGCGCTGTGCTCTTCCAGCTGCGACAAAACGACATCTGACACAATCTCGCCCCGTCCGTCCTCATGGCGAAGAACCACGGATGCGGCGGTTTCATCGCAGCTTGTTTCGATACCGAGAATGCGAAGCGGGCGGGTCATAAAGCTCAGACGTCGTTGGATGAATTGCGATGCGGGTGAAACCCGTTTACGAAGCTATCGCGTAACAATGGATGACAACAGATGCAAACAAAACCTTTCCGCATCGGCACTCGCGGCAGCCCGCTGGCGCTGGCCCAGGCTTCGGAAACCCGCGCCCGCCTGATGGCAGCGCACGATCTGCCGGAAGAAATGTTTGAGATCGTCGTTCTTTCCACCAAAGGTGACCGCATCACCGACAGACCATTGGCGGAGGTGGGCGGCAAGGGCCTGTTTACGGAAGAGCTTGAAGCGCAGTTGCTGACCGGCGAACTGGATTTCGCTGTTCACTCGTCAAAGGACATGCCGACGCTTCTGCCCGCCGGGCTGGAAATCTCTGCCTATCTGCCACGGGAAGATTTTCGCGATGCCTTCGTCGGGCGCACGGCACCCACCCTGATGGCGTTACCGCATGGCGCAACCATCGGCTCTTCATCGCTTCGTCGTCAGGCACTTATCCGCCGCCGCAGACCGGATATTACGATCATCACCTTCCGAGGTCTTGTGGAAACGCGGCTGCGCAAGCTGCAGGACGGCGAGGTCGATGCCACGCTTCTGGCACTCGCGGGCCTCAATCGACTATCCATGCCAAATGTCGCAACGGAACTGATGGACCCCGCAGATTTTCCGCCTGCGCCGGCGCAGGGTGCGATCTGCATCGAAAGCCGCATCGGGGACCGGCGCGTGCTCGATCTTCTCGATGCCATCAATCACCGTCCGACCTGGGATGCGGTGTCCTGCGAGCGTGGCTTTCTGGCGGCACTGGACGGCTCCTGTCGCACGCCCATTGCCGGTTATGCCGTCTGCGAGGGCGACAAGCTGAAGTTTTCCGGCCTGATCCTGACGCCCGATGGCACTCACGAGCATGCCGTGGAGCTTGAAGGCGACCGTATCGATGCAGGCACGATTGGCGTGAAGGCCGGTACGATTGTCCGGGAGGCCGCGGGAACAGGCTTCTTCGAAAGCTGGAGCTAGCGTGACATGCGGGTGCTGATAACCCGGCCACGGCACAGCGCGGAGCGCACGGCGCAGACGCTTCTTCGCCTTGGTCATCAGCCCCTCATTCTACCGCTGAGCAGTCCGCACCATTTGACCGAAGCCGCAAAGGCTGCGCTTGAACGCAGCCAAGGGGCCATAGCCATCACCAGTGCAGAAGCGGTTCGAGCCCTGTCCGGCCTCGATCTCTCCCATCATCTGGATCGACTGGTCTATGCCGTTGGCGCTGCCACTGCGGATGAAGTCAGGCGGGCCGGGTTCCGGCACATGCGAATCGCTGACGGAACGGGAGAAAGTCTCGCCCGGTTACTGACCTCAGAAGGGCCGCCCGACGTCCTCTACCTGGCGGGTCAGCCCCGTTCACCCGATTTTGAACGGGGCCTGACGGACGCCAGCCAGCCATATTCGACCACGGTCTGCTACGAAATGCAGCCGGTCATCTGGAATGAGGCACAGCTTCGATTACTGGATCCTCCGCCGCAGGCAGTGCTTCTTTACTCAAGCGAAGCCGCCAGACGGTTCTGCAATCAACCTTTGGTTAAGCGTAACCTTCGATTCTGGCAGGACTGTCACTTCCTCTGCCTCAGCGAAAAGGTCGCACGCAGCCTTTCAGATGCGGCAAACCGGCGTGTTTCAATTGCCGATCAGCCGACGGAAGAGGCCTTACTTCTACTCCTTTCGTAAGTGTCGGGAACCAAAATCCCTTCTGCCTCTTTCCATCATCCATCTTGCTGACTAGGTTTGAGCTGGAACAATTCTAGAAGAGGTTGCCATGGTTTCGGATAAACCGCCCCGCCGTTCACGTTCGGGAAAGACGCCGGTCACGATCGATCTGGCAGCCGAGGACAAGAACGTCGAAGAAAAGGGCGTCATCGCGGAACCTGTGCGTGCCGACGATACAGACGCAGCGACGCCAGCGATTTCGAACGAGGCGTCGGGGGATCACGCACCGGCCAAAGCAGCAGCCGCAGAAGGCCTGTTGACGGACAGCAAACCCGCTCAAAGCGCTCCCGCTTCTGGTGAGGCTACGGATGCGGAGCCGGCGAAGATCGGGGAGGAAGCGCAAGCCACCTCCATCGAGACAAAGGCGGCAGCGGAGCTTCCGCCAAAGCCTGACCATGCGCAGGAATCGTCCGCCTCGCCTTTTGGACAGGAGACAGCCGAAAAGCCCGTGCAACCGGCAACCCCGGTCGTTGAAGAGAACCTAGCCTCAGGCAAAACAGAACCGCGGGCCAAACAATCGCCCTCCACATCTGCCATGATCGCCGCTGGTATTGCGGGCGGGCTCGTCGCATTGCTGCTGGCGGGCAGTATGCAATATGCGGGCATTATTCCGGGTCTCGGTCCACAAGGGCGTGGCGACACGGCCGCCATCGACCAATTGCGCCAACAGGTCGCGGCGTTGCAAAACGCCAAACCACCGGCAGATCTTTCCGCGCGCATTGCAGCATTGGAGAAGAATGGCGGCGGCAATACACAATTGGTCCAGCAGGTTGAAACCTTGCAGCGGGATCTGGCCGCTGCAAAATCTGCCAATGCCGCAATGGGCGATAACAGCGCCAAGCTTGGCCAGCGCATGCAGGCGCTCGAGCAGAGGATCAACCAGCCGGGTCGCGAACAGGCAATAGCGCGCGCATTGGCGGCAGCTGGCCTCAAAGCCGCAACGGATAGAGGTGGCTCGTTCAAGGCGGAACTTGACACATTCGCGAGCGTAGCGGCGGATGATCCGGCAGCCTCGAAACTGCAAGCCTATGCGGACAAGGGTGTGCCCACGCGGGCGGATCTGGTCCGCCGCTTTCCTGCCGCTGCAAATGCCATGATCGATGCCATTCACCAGCCCGCCGCTGAAGAGGGCATAGCAGCGCGCCTGATGTCCAGCGCCATGCGCGTGGTGAAAGTTCGTCCGGTTGGCGATGTCGACGGCGATACGCCGGAAGCGCGCGTGGCCCGCATGGAGGAGCGCATCAAAAATGGCGACTTGAAGGCCGCAGCAGCGGAGTTTATCGGCCTGCCGGATGCAGCAAAGCAGGCAGCCTCAGCCTACAAACAGGCACTCGATGCACGCATAGACGTGGATGAGTTGGCTGCCGGTACGCTGACACGTGCCATGGCTGCCAGTGGTTCGAACGGTTGAGGAGCATCTGAATGATCCGTCTGTTTATCTTCGCGATCGTTACTCTTGCCCTTGGCTGGGGTTTTTCCTGGCTGGCGGATCGCCCAGGCCTGATTGCCATCACCTGGCAGGACCAGTTGATCGAGACCAGCATCATGGTTGCCGCCACGGCGCTGGTTGCGCTGATCGGCGTAGTCATGTTCGTCTGGTGGTTGATCCAGACGATTTGGACCTCTCCGCACTCGGTACGCCGCTTCTTCCGCGCCCGCAAACGGGATCGTGGCTATCAGGCGCTCTCGACCGGCCTTATTGCTGCCGGAGCTGGTAACGCTCTCTTGGCGCGCAAGATGACTGCACGCGCTCGTGGCCTATTGCGGGCAGATCAGGAACCGCTCATTCACCTGCTCGAAGCACAGACGGCGCTGATCGAGGGCAGACACGAGGAAGCCCGTGAGAAGTTCGAACGAATGGCCGATGATCCCGAGACGCGGGAACTGGGTCTGCGTGGCCTCTACATGGAGGCTCGCCGGTTGGGTGCCAACGAGGCGGCACGGCAATATGCGGAAGCGGCCGTCGAGAATGCCCCCTATTTGCCCTGGGCTGCGGAGGCGACCCTCGAATACCGCTCGCAGTCTGCCCGATGGGAGGAGGCCATTCGCCTGCTCGACCAACAGAAGGTGGCGAATGTCATTGAGCGAAAGCGCGCAGACCGACTGAAGGCCGTGCTTCTGACCGCACGAGCGACAGAGCGTCTTGAAGGGGATCCGAAAGGCGCGAAGGACGACGCAAACGCCGCCTTGAAGTTGGCAAAGGACCTTGTTCCGGCGGGCATTATCGCCGCCAAGGCTTATCTTCGGGAAGACAATTTGCGCAAGGCGGCAAATATTCTTGAGGGTCTGTGGAAACATCAACCCCACCCGGATGTGGGCATGCTCTATCTCCGCGCCCGTCCCGGCGACAGTGCGGCGGATCGCATGTTGCGCGCCGAACGGCTGGAAAAGCTCAAACCCAATAATCCGGAATCGCTTCTGATCATGGCGCAAGCCGCGCTGGACAAACAGGATTTCAAACTTGCGCGAGAAAAGGCGCAAGCAGCACTTCGCATGGATCCGAGAGAAGGCATCTATCTGCTTCTGGCCGATATCGAGGATGCAGAAACCGGTGATCAGGGCCGCATTCGCCACTGGATGGCGCAGGCGGTTCGCGCCCCGCGCGACCCAGCCTGGGTTGCAGATGGCTTTTTATCGGACCACTGGCTGCCGGTCTCGCCCGTAACCGGACGGCTCGATGCGTTCGAATGGAAGCGACCGTTCGGACAGCTCGAAGGTCCGGTGGAGGAAGGTACGGTCACAGCCGAAACGGCCATCGCAAGCCTTCCTCCGATCATTGCTGATACGAATACCGGGGACCAGACTTATGCACCCGAACCTTCGACAGCATCTTCAGCAATCAAACAGGCACCACAGAAACCGGTCAAGCTGGAGGTCATCCAACCTTCCGCCGCAAGCCCCGCACATTCAAAACCCTCGACCCCACCTTTGGAAGAGATGAAAGCGCCGGATCCGTTCAACGGTCGCCCGCCAGATGACCCCGGCGTCAAGGATGAGACTGCTCCTACCTCAAGCGCAACCAGACTGCGGCTGTTTTGACCATGCTGATGTTCGAGCGAATTCAGGAATTTTTTCAGGAACTCGGTGTTGGGCGCCCGGGTGATGCCTATTCTCCGGACGATCCGCGTGTTGCCTTCGCAGCCCTCTGCTTTCAGGTGATGGAGGCCGATGGCTCCATTTCAGCTAAGGAGAAACTGCGCCTGGAAGATATGCTGCGCGAACGCTACCAGCTGGACAAGTCGCATCTCGATAGCCTGATGGAAGCAGGGCGCTCCGCAGGGTCGGAGGCGGTTGACTATTATCGTTTTACCTCCGATCTTAAGCGACATCTAAATCCCGACGAATGCGTCGCCCTGATTGGAGCCCTCTGGGATCTGGTCTATGCCGATGGGGAGCGCAGCGAGATGGAGGACCATGTGATCTGGCGAATTGCCGATCTTCTAGGGGTCTCGGCGCGGGATCGGGTAACGGAACGGCAGAAAGTTGCCGCAAGAACTGTTGGGAAAGACGCGGGAGGAGATTGAGGATTATTGATCAATGCTGATGGTTCCGAACCGTCGAACTGAAAAACAACCCATTCTCGTCGTTCTGCATCAGGAACGCTCTTCTCCCGGTCGCGTGGGCCAGATGCTAACGGAAAAGGGGTACCCGCTCGACATTCGTCGACCGGTGCTTGGCGATCCGCTGCCTGATAGCCTGACCGCTCATGCAGGCGCGGTCATCTTCGGCGGCCCGATGAGTGCCAACGATCCAGAACCCTTTGTGAAAACAGAGATCGACTGGATCTCGGTTCCCCTGAAAGAAAACAAACCCTATCTCGGCATCTGTCTCGGCGCGCAGATGATGGTGAAAAGCCTGGGCGGAAATATTGGCCCTGACCGCGATGGCATGACCGAAATCGGCTGGTATCCCATCCGTCCCACAGCGCATGGCCGCCTGCTGATGGACTGGCCATCCATGGTATACCATTTTCATCGCGAAGGTTTTGATGTCCCGCGCGGGGTCAAACTTCTGGCGGAGGGCGATGCCTATCCGCATCAGGCCATCCGCTATGGCGAAAATGCCTGGGGCGTGCAGTTCCATGCCGAACTGACACGGGCCATGATGCACAGCTGGGTCGTTCGCGGCGCATCCCGCTTCAGCATGCCCAATGCCCAGCAAGGCCGGGAACACCTGGAAGGCCGGATGATCTTTGATGCGCCGTTGCGCGCATGGCTCTGGAATTTTCTCGATCTCGTCTTCGACAAGCCAGCTTTCGAGGCGGCGCGGCCCGTCAAGCCAAAGCTCAAGAGTGTCTAACCTCTACCTTTCGCCGGGCGCATCCAGATTGTCGATCCAGCGCAATTTCGGGAAGCCGATCGCCCATATAACGGCAACGGCGAGAGTTCCGAAACCGCCGATCACGACCGCCGGAACAGCGCCGATCAAATGTGCCATTGTGCCCGCGCGGAATTCGCCCAACTCGTTCGAAGCACCGACAAAAACCATGTTCACGGCGTTCACGCGACCGCGCACCTCATCCGGCGTCCACAACATGATGAGGCTTTCACGCACATAGACCGAAATCATGTCGGATGCGCCCATCAACATCAGCGCCGCGATCGAGAGCCAGGCAACTTGCGACAGGCCGAAGACAATCGTACCGATCCCGAAGAGGCCAACGCCTACAAACATGAAAAGACCGGCATGATGGCGGATCGGATAAGCCGCCAGAAGCACGGCAACGACAAGCGCACCGATACCGGGAGCGGCGCGCAGCAAGCCGAGACCCCATGGTCCGAGCGCCAGAATATCCCGGGCGAAGACCGGCATCAGAGCGACAGCGCCGCCCAGCAGTACGGCAAAGAGGTCAAGCGAGATCGCGCCCAGAACCACCTTTTCGCTGAAGATGAAGCGGAAACCCGCAAGGATCGTGTTCCAGCTTACCGCCTTCGAAGCCGTTCTCTGGTTCGGCTTCGGGATGCTGATGATCAGCACCATTCCCGCCGCCATGAAGAAGAGAGCGACGCTGTAGGCGGCAACCGGACTGACACCGTAAAGCAGGCCGCCGGCAACAGGCCCGAGGATCGAGGCCGTCTGCCAGGAAGAAGAGTTCCAGGCAACGGCGTTGGGCAGGTCCGCCTCCGGCACCAGGTTCGGCGCAAGCGACTGTACTGCAGGCCCCATGAAAGCACGTTCTATGCCGAAAACCACAAGGATCCCGAAAACAGGCCAGGGCGAAAAGCTGTGCGTCAGGGTCAAGCCCAGCAAGGCCGCCGTGCATAATCCACCTATGCCCAGGCAGATCGCGACGATGGCGCGTCTGTTGTAGCGATCTGCCACGGCGCCCGTCACAAGGATCAGCAAAAGCGACGGCAAGAACTGGAAAAGGCCGATGAGCCCGAGATAAAGAGCATTGCCCGTCACATCATACATCTGCCAGCCGACGGATACGCTGACGATCTGGATCGCAAAGGCAGCCAGGAAACGCGAAAAGAAGAAGCGCGCATAGGCGGAATGCCGGAATGCGGCAAAGCGATCTGCTGAGGCGGTAATGGACATGGATGCTTGGCTTTCGCAACGCTCCCGACAGAAACGGAACGCCGTTCACTATGATTCGCAATGGGCCGAGGGTCAGCCCTTGTGGCTTAAGTCGTCAATAGCTAAATGTCTGTCAACCGAGAAATGGAGATATGAATGCTCGCGCTGTTTCAGACCATCGATCTGGCTTTGAACCTCTATACCTGGGTCCTGATCCTCAGTGCCATCTTCTCGTGGCTGTTTGCGTTCAACGTCATCAATTCGAGCAATCAGGTCGTCAATACCATCGGAACGATGCTGTATAACCTGACCGAGCCGGCCCTGCGCCCCATTCGTCGCTTCATGCCAAACCTCGGCGGTATTGACATCTCGCCGGTGATCCTGCTGCTCATCATCTTCTTCCTGCGCTCGCTGCTTTGGACCTCGATTGCACCGATCTTCATCCGGTGAGTGAGGCGGGACAGCCGATCAGCGCTTTCGCGGATCATATAAGGTTGAGCGTTCGGCTAACACCGAATGCATCGCGCGATCAGGTGGAAGGTACAGAAATTGCCGACGATGGCGAGTGCTGGCTGCGCGCTCGCGTAACTTCGGTGCCGGAAGACGGCAAAGCCAACAAGGCCCTGATACGGCTTATCGCCAAATGGCTGCGTGTTCCGAAATCCTCGATCTCTTTCATTTCCGGCGAAACATCGCGTAAAAAAATCCTCCGGATCGAAGGCGAGCCGGAGGATCTAAAGGCCAAATTCAGTGCGCTCCTGCGCGACTGATCACTTCTGTGCGTTGTAACGCTCGATCGCCTCGACGATCAATTTCTTGGCAACATTTACATCCTGCCAGCCGCCGATCTTCACCCACTTGCCGGGCTCCAGATCCTTATAGTGTTCGAAGAAGTGCTCGATCTGCTTGAGGGTGATCTCCGGCAGATCGGTATAGTTCTCGATCTTGTCGTAGCGGCGCGTCAGCTTCGGCACCGGCACGGCAAGGATCTTCTCATCCTTGCCGCCATCGTCTTCCATCACCATGACGCCGATCGGGCGAACATTGATGACGCAGCCCGGAACGAGCGGACGCGTGTTGCAGATGAGAACATCCACCGGATCGCCATCTTCAGACAGCGTATGCGGCACAAAGCCGTAATTGCCCGGATAGGTCATCGGTGTGTAGAGGAAGCGGTCAACGACGAGAGCGCCCGCATCCTTGTCCATCTCATACTTGATGGGATGGCCACCGACTGGCACTTCCACGATAACATTCACGTCGTCCGGCGGGTTCTTGCCGATCTTGATCGCATCGATACGCATGGTTCTCCCCGAGTGCGTTAAATTGTGTCGCCTCGATACTGGGAAAATCGCCGCATTGCAACACGACCATATGCGCAGAAGCGGCTTTGAGCCGCCTTCATCTCAAGACCAGACGAAACCGATCTTGCGCAGCTTCTTCTCGCCGAAATCTTCCATACCCTCGACGAGATCCTGTCCGCCATGCCGACGGAAGAAACGCACGGCATGTTCACTATCTTCCAGGCACCAGACGACAAGGCCCTTGCAGCCGAGCGAACGGAGAAGACGGCAGGATTCGCCAAACAGCTTACGTCCCATGCCAATCCCCTGGAATTCGGGGCGGAGATAGATTTCGTAGATCTCACCGTCCTGAGGAAGCGCCCGCGCGCGGTTCAGGCCAACGGTGGCATAGCCTGCGATCGTGCCAGCGACGTCCAGCACCAGCAGCGTCGCCGGTCCTCGTGTAGCCCGACGCCACCAAGCTTCACCACGGCGCTCCAGCATTTCCGTCAGTTGCTTGTGCGGAATGAGCCCCGCATAGGCTTGGGCCCAAGCCTCGCGATGAACCTCTGAAACCGCTGCGGCATCGTTGGGCTCTGCGCGTCGGACGTCAATGGTTAGTGTCTTCATGACCTTGCTCACTCATGTCTGACGCAACTAACACTGCGTCGCACGTCTCATTCATGCGCTGTGAAGTTAACGCATTCTTAACCATCACGACAAGACGGGACCGAGCACTGCCCACGAAAAAGGGCTCCGGTTGCGACGACCGGAGCCCTTCCACATTTCAGACCTGTTTAAACTGATCAGGCGATCTTCTGCTTCTCGAAACGCTTGCGATCGTTCGGGTCGAGGTACATTTTACGCAGACGGATGGACTTTGGCGTCACTTCCATCAGCTCGTCGTCCTGAATCCAGGACAGCGCACGGTCCAGCGTCATGCGGATCGGCGGGGTCAGCTTCACGGCTTCGTCCTTGCCGGCAGCGCGGATGTTCGTCAGTTGCTTGCCCTTCAGCACGTTCACTTCAAGATCGTTGTCGCGGGAGTGAATGCCGATGATCATTCCCTGATACACCTTTTCACCCGGCTCGATGATCATCGGGCCGCGATCTTCCAGGTTGAACATGGCGTAGGCCACGGCTTCTCCGGAACCGTTCGACAGAAGAACACCGTTGTTGCGGCCAGCAATGGCGCCCTTGAACGGCTGGTAGCTGTGGAACAGACGGTTCATGATCGCGGTACCGCGCGTATCCGTCAGCAGTTCCGACTGGTAACCGATAAGACCACGGGTCGGTGCCAGGAACTTCAGGCGGATACGATTGCCGCCGGAGGGACGCAGTTCCGTCATTTCAGCCTTGCGCTCGGACATCTTCTGCACGACCACGCCGGAATGCTCTTCGTCGACATCGATCACAACTTCTTCGATCGGCTCCATGGTTTCACCGGTCGCCTCGTCCTTGTGCATCACGACACGCGGACGCGACACAGCCAGTTCGAAGCCTTCGCGACGCATGGTTTCGATGAGAACGGCGAGCTGCAATTCGCCGCGGCCGGACACGAAGAAGGAATCCTTGCCTTCGGCCTCTTCGATTTTCAGGGCGACGTTGCCTTCGGCTTCCTTCAAAAGACGGTCGCGGATAACACGGCTCGTCACCTTGTCGCCTTCCGTGCCAGCAAGCGGGCTGTCATTGACGATAAAGGACATGGTGACCGTCGGCGGATCGATCGGCTGTGCCGTCATGGCTTCCGTGACGGACGGATCGCAGAACGTGTCGGCAACAGTTCCCTTGGAAAGACCGGCGATGGCCACGATATCTCCCGCATGGGCTTCGTCGATTGCCGTGCGCTCGATACCGCGGAATGCAAGGATCTTGGAGATACGACCGGTTTCGATCGTCTTGCCATCCTGCCCCAGAACCTTCACCGACTGGTTTGGCTTGATGGAACCCGACGCGATGCGGCCGGTGATGATACGGCCAAGGAAGTTGTTGGCTTCCAGAATCGTACCGATCATGCGGAACGGACCTTCTTCAACCGTCGGCTCCGGCACGTGCTTCAGCACCAAATCGAGAAGGGGTGCGAGACCCTCATCCTTCGGGCCTTCCGGATTGAAGTTCATCCAGCCATCGCGGCCCGAACCGTAGAGAATCGGGAAGTCGAGCTGCTCGTCCGTCGCGTCGAGGTTGGCGAACAGGTCGAACACTTCGTTGATGACTTCCTCATGGCGGCCATCCGGACGGTCGATCTTGTTGATCGCCACGATCGGACGAAGACCAACCTTCAGAGCCTTGGAGACAACGAACTTCGTCTGCGGCATCGGGCCTTCGGAGCTGTCGACCAGCACGATCGCGCCGTCCACCATCGAGAGGATACGCTCGACTTCACCACCAAAGTCGGCGTGGCCGGGGGTGTCGACGATGTTGATGCGAACACCCTTCCACTCGACGGAGGTCGCCTTGGCAAGAATCGTGATACCGCGCTCTTTTTCCAGGTCGTTGCTGTCCATCACGCGTTCTGCAACGCGCTGGTTTTCACGGAAGGAGCCCGACTGTTTCAGGAGTTCGTCGACGAGGGTCGTTTTCCCATGGTCAACGTGCGCGATGATCGCGATGTTGCGTAGTGCCATATCAAAAATCTCTGAAGCTGCGGCGCTTGAACCATCAATAATGAGAACGCGCCAATTTTCGTTGGCGCGCTCATAGCCTGTTTTTCGCAAACGCGAAAGGGGGCGGGACCGGAACAGTTAATTCCGCCCCGTCAGCCCGGTAAAATCATGCCCTGCGAACCGGATCGAGCGTCACCTTGTAAAGCTCCACGTCGTCGCGATCCATCAGTCGCACAGTCAATTGCTCGGTCTGACCGTCCACGTCCACGAGGCCGAAAAACTGGAGACCGGCGGACGGCGGCAGGTTCTGCCCCTGCTCGGCCGTCGGTGCCTTGATGAACTTCAGCTCAGGGCCAAACGTCATGTCGAGGTCGTTCGGGCCGAATGTTCCCGCATGTAGCGGACCGGAGATGAATTCCCAGAAGGGGTCGAAATCCTGGAACTTGGCCTTGTCGGGGTTGTAATAATGGGCAGCCGTATAGTGCACATCCGCCGTCAGCCACACGGTGTTGGAAATGCCCGCCGTCTTGATGAAGCGAAGCAGATCGGCAATCTCCAGTTCGCGGCCCTTCGGCGCCCCATTGTCACCCTGGGCAACCGCTTCCGTACCCTTCCGGTTGGCAAAATCATCCCAGACGATGACACCGAGTGGCATGTCCGCAGCTATGATCTTCCACGTGGCCTTGGAGGCAGCCAGCTCCTGCTTCAGCCAGGCCACCTGCTGCTCGCCCAGAATGCGCGATTCCGGCGTCTGCTCCGTCTCCATGCCGTCGTGGTTCGAACCGCGATAACTGCGCATGTCGAGGAAGAAGACATCGACCAGCGGACCATAGGCGATCTTGCGATAGACCCTGCCCGGTTCGGCGGGCGTATAGCGGATGGGCGACATTTCATGGAAAGCACGGGCAGCGCGCGCCGTGAGCAGGGAAACGGATTTTTCCTTGTAGCGATCATCCGCCATCAGGTTCTTGCCGGATGACCAGTTGTTGACGACTTCATGATCGTCCCACTGGTAGAAAGTCGGACAGACGGCGGAAAGCTCTCGCACATGACGGTCCATCATGTTGTATTTCCACTGGGCGCGGTATTCGTCCAGCGTCTCGGCCACTTTGCGTTTTTCGTCGATCAGCACCATGTTCTTCCATTTGGTGCCATCCTTGAACGCGACCTCATCCTTCATCGGCCCATCAGCATAGATGGTATCGCCGGAATGAATGAAGAAATCAGGCTGATGACGTGCCATCGTCGCATAGGTCTTCATGCCGGTTTCATCGATCCCCCACCCCTGACCCGCCGTATCGCCGGACCAGGCGAAGCGCACGGAACGGCGCGACGTCGGGGCCGTGCGGAAACGCCCAGTGATCGGTTCCGAGACAGCGTTGATGTGAGCAAGGTCGGCTGCGACGAAGCGATAGAAAATGTCCTGATCGGACGGCAGGTCTGCAAGCAGGCGTTTCACGGCGAAATCCGTCTCGGCCAGCGCATCCATCGGCGCAAGTCGCACCGAACTCTTGAAGCTTTCGGTCGTGGAATATTCCATCATGATGCGCGACGGACGATCGACACGGGTCCAGATCATGCCGGATGACGTGTCGACATCGCCCGACTGAACGCCATGGGTGAAGGATGGCCGGTCAGCACCACGGGCGTAAAACGGCACAGCGAGACCGGAACCCGCGACGAGGCCGGTTGCAGCTGTGGAAACGAGGAAGGAACGGCGTGACACCTGTCCGAGTGTGTTGCGCATGAAACTCTCCTGGAGTTCGATGGATGGAAGCGGTCGGTACGAAAACTCGCTGACCGGAACCCATCATGCGCACGTGTCAGATTCATCATGCCTAAATGAAGTTTTATTGATGTTTCCGTGACGGAGATAGAACTCCGCCCCGGAAACGCTATTGCAACGCCTCAGGCGTCGCTGCCGGAAAGCTCTCCCACCATGGCAAGACCCTTCTTCTTCAGCATGGCCTCGGGATCTGGAAGCTTGCCGCGGAATGCCTTGTAAGCCTCTTCCGGATCGATGGAGCCACCGACGGAATAGATGTTGTTCTTCAGCTTGCGGGCCATGACGGGATCAAACGCATTGCCCGTCTCCTCAAAGGCCGCAAAGGCATCGGCATCCAGCACTTCCGACCACATGTAGGAATAGTAGCCTGCCGAATAGCCGTCTCCAGAAAAGACATGCTGGAAGTGCGGTGTGGCATGACGCATGACGATGGAGGACGGCATGCCGATGTCCGAGAGAACCTCTGCCTGCACCTTCATCGGATCCTCCACCGCACCCCGCGTGTGGAAAGCCATGTCCACCAGCGCCGAAGAGGTGAATTCGACCGTATTGAATCCGGCATTGAAGGTGCGGGCCGCCAGAACCTTGTCCAGCAACGCCTTAGGCATGGGTTCGCCCGTCTCGTAATGAACGGCATAGCGCGTCAGGATTTCCGGCACCGTCAGCCAGTGTTCGTAGAGCTGCGATGGGAGTTCCACGAAATCGCGGGAAACACCCGTGCCCGAAACAGAAGGATAGGTTACATCCGACAGCATGCCATGCAGACCGTGACCGAATTCGTGGAACAGAGTGCGGGCGTCATCCAGCGAAAGAAGCGCGGGCTTGCCGGGCGCGGGTTTCGCGAAATTGCAGACATTGTAGATGATCGGCAATTCGCCCCTGGCACCGTTCTTCAAGGGTAGCTTGTGCTGGCTCTGGAACGAGCTCATCCACGCGCCTGACCGCTTGGACGAACGGGCAAAATAGTCACCCAGGAACATTGCCTTTAGTGTGCCATCACCATCGCGAACCTCGAAGACCCGCACATCTGGGTGATAGGCGGTGATACCCTTCCTTTCGGTGATGGTGATACCGAACAGGCGATGCGCAACGTCAAAGCAGGCTTCGATGATCTTTTCGAGCTGCAGATAGGGCTTCAATTCCGACTCGGAAAAGTCGAACATCCGTTCGCGCAGCTTCTCCGCATAATAGCGCCAGTCCCAGGGCTGAACCTTTCCAGTGATGCCGTCCTCCGCCATCAGACCCTGCAGCGATGCCTCTTCTTCGGAAGCCTTGGAGCGCGCCTTGGCCCACACCTTCATAAGCAGATTGTTAACATTGGCGGGCGTCTTCGCCATCGTATCATCCAGCTTGTAGGCAGCGAAATTCTCGTAGCCCAGCAGCTTGGCCTTTTCGAGACGCAGCGCCAGCACCTGCCGGACGATAGCGACGTTATCCCGCTCGCCACCATTCTCCCCACGCTTCACCCACGCATGAAACGCCTTTTCGCGAAGGTCGCGGCGGCTGGAGAACGTCAGGAATGGCTCGATGATCGAACGCGACAGCGTCACCGCATAGGCGCCTTCAGGCGCGCTCCGCTCGCGGGCGGCAGCCGACATCGCATCCTTCAGGAAACCCGGAAGACCGGCAAGATCCTGCTCATCCGTCAGAACCAGCGACCAATCCTTCTCGTCGCCCAGAACATTCTGGCCGAACTGCGCACCAAGCCCCGCCAACGTCTCGTTGATGGAAGCCAGGCGCTCCTGCTGCTCGCGCGAAAGCTTGGCACCGGCGCGCACGAAACCTTTCCAGTGGCGTTCCAGAACACGTACTTCCTCGATGGTCAGGCCGAGTTGCGTACGCTTTTCCCAAAGGCTGTCCACACGGCGGAACAAGGTCTCGTTCATGGCGATGCGCGAATAATGCCGGGACATCTTCGGCGCGATCTCCCGCTCCAGAGCCTGGACCACGTCATTGGTATGAGCGCCTGCGCGGTTCCAGAACAGCGCCGACACACGGGACAACTCGTCGCCCGCAATTTCAAGCGCCGTGATCGTATTCGAGAAACTCGCAGCTTCTGTATTGTTTGCGATCGAATCGATTTCGGCATCATGCAGTTTCAACGCAGCATCGAAGGCCTGTCCAAAGTCTTCGTCCCGAACATTCTCAAAACGTGGCAGACCGTTCGGACCGCTCCATTCGACAAGAGCCGGGTTGATTTGCGAGGCCATAGTCATCGATCGATTTCCTTCTTGTGAAGCATGCCATCATCCTCGCCAAAATGGCGATTCTGGGAAGCGGAACAACAAGCAATAGAAGAAATGTTAACTAATTATTAACAGTTGACCGATTCGCAACTGGCGCTAGTGTGCGGCATGCTATCCAAATGATGATGGATATGGCCAACGTGGAAATTACTTCCCTCCACTGGTCGAGCGGTTTGTTTCATCGCGATCAAACCCGTGACGCCAGGGCAGAAAAACCGCAGTTCTCCGTTCCCTCGGAAGCAACACCTGCTTTCGAGGTGCCTGCTGTTGACGAGAAGGCACTGGATTATTCCGCCATAGCACCGCGTCTGCTTCGCGAAGTTGCGCTTCAGCGCTACGTATCCGGTGAGATAGACCAAGATACCTACATCGCGCTTGCGCAAGAACTTCCCATGCAGATCTCCGATACTTCCGGGAACGTTCTCGACCTCTCTTCCGTAACCGACGATACGGAGTTCGACTTCGCGGCCTATTATACGGATCAACGCGAGCTCGCCATCTCGCTGGGCGATGATGAGAAGGCAGCGACGCTGACTTCCGTCCTTAGATTTCTGAATTCCTGAACTTCTTTAAGCCAACGGCTGTCATGTAATCCGTATTGGTGATATTAAGCCATGCTTATTATCGCAGGTCAGGGCATGACAGACAACATCGACATTCGCGGTTTAGGCTTCCTGTTGATCGACAGCGCACGCTGGCTGAGGCTGGCGTTCGAGCGGCGCATCTCTGAAGCTGGCTTGGGTATTACAGCTGGCGAAGCAAGGACGATCCTGAACCTGCATGCCATGCAGGCCTGTCGCCAGATGGATCTGGCACAGCGCATGGGCGTAGAACCCATGACCGTCTGCTCGTTTCTTGATCGTTTGCAGAACCTCGGCTTCATCGAACGGCAGACAGACCCGACGGACCGGCGCGCCAAGCGCGTTACGCTGACCGAGCGCTCGCAGCCTCTCATCGTCGCTTTGGAAGAAGAGCTCGATCATCTGCTGACCCAGGCAACACAGGGATTGGATGCTCAGGAAACATCGGCCCTGAAGCGCGCGCTTCAAATGGTGATCACCAACTTGCAGGGCGAACTTGCCAATTCGCTGGAAGAGGCGAAATCAGCCTGACATGCAGGATATCACAAGGCCCACTGCCGTGATGAGCGAACGGCGCGTGACATTCGTCGGCGCGCTTCTGACCACGCTCGGGCCGATTTCCATGGCTATCTATACGCCCGCCATGCCGCAACTCGTGCAGGCTTTCGGCACGACGGAAGCCGCGATCAAACTCAGCCTGTCGCTCTTCTTTGGCGGCTTTGCCGTCGCACAACTCGTGGCGGGCCCGCTGTCGGATGCGCTTGGCCGTCGAACGGCAACGCTGATCTTTCTTGTAATTTATCTCATTGGCTCTGCGCTCGCCTTCGTCGCGCCAACGGTGGAGGCGATCCTCGTTGCGCGGCTTGTGCAAGGAATTGGCGCTTCGGTCGGCGTCGTGATTGGTCGGGCTATTGTCCGCGATCTCTATACGGGCGCAAATGCGGCACGGATTCTCAACATGATCGGCATCTTCCTGGCCATCGGACCTGCCCTTGGCCCCACCCTCGGAGGCATTGCGCTCGCCGCCTTCGATTGGCATGCCGTTTTTGTGCTGATGATCACCTTTGGCGTCGTTGCGACAGCCTGCACGTTTTTCCTTCTTAAGGAAACGGTCGTCCCAGACCCTTCGCGGCTGGAACCGAAGCAGTTGATCGGGAACTATGCACAAGTGGTTCGAAAGCCGATTTTCCTTGCGACCTCTCTCGTTCTGAGCGGCACCATCGGTGCGCTTTATGCACAAGCGACCATGCTCGCCTTCATCCTCATCAACCGCGTAGGCCTGACGCCAACCGAGTTCGGAATAGGGATGTTGATGCAGTCCGGCTTCTTCCTCATCGGCTCCGTAGCGTTGAGGGTGCTTTCTGCGCGGCTTGGAACCCTCACCTGTGCACGCATCGGCATTACACTCTGTGGAATCGGGGGCGTGGTCATGGCACTATCGGTCGCTCTGATGGAGCCGTCGTTCCTGTCGATCATGGGTCCTGTCGCCATGTGCTCGTTCGGACTGGCCATGGTTTCACCCTATGTCGTCACCGTCAGCATGGCGCCTTTCCCGCATATTGCCGGCTCCGCCTCCGCCCTCACCGGCTTCCTGCAAATGTCCGGCGGCTTTGTTGGAGGCTTTCTGGCTGCAACTCTGGGCGATCCCTTGCGGGCTTTCGGCATCATCATTCCCGCCATGGAACTGATAGCCTGTGCCGCCTTCCTGTGGCTGGCTTGTCTCATGCGTCGGAAACCAGCGTGAAAAACCCGCCTCCGTCACCGGAAGCGGGTTTATCTCTGTCAGTGCAATCGCATTATTTGCCGAGATTACGCTTGGCCAGCGTGCGCAGACGCAGCGCGTTCAGCTTGATGAAGCCGGCTGCATCCTTCTGGTCATAGGCGCCCTGGTCATCCTCAAAGGTTACCAGCGTATCGGAGTAGAGCGACTTGTCACTCTCGCGGCCAATGACCATGACATTGCCCTTGTAGAGCTTCAGCGTCACTTCACCTTCAACATGCTCCTGGCTCTTGTCGATGAGAGCCTGCAGCATTTCGCGCTCCGGCGAGAACCAGAAGCCATAGTAGATGAGTTCCGCATAACGCGGCATCAGTTCGTCCTTCAGGTGAGCAGCGCCGCGATCCAGCGTGATCGACTCGATGGCACGGTGCGCGGTGAGAAGGATCGTACCGCCGGGTGTCTCGTAAACACCGCGGCTCTTCATGCCAACAAAGCGGTTCTCGACCAGATCGAGGCGACCGATACCGTTGTCACGCCCATAATTGTTCAGTTCGGCGAGCAGCGTTGCCGGGCTCATCTCGACGCCATTGATCGAGCAGGCATCACCCTTGCGGAAACCGATCTTGATAACGGTTGCCTTGTCCGGTGCCGCTTCCGGCGAAATCGTGCGCATATGCACATATTCTGGGGCTTCCTGAGCCGGATCTTCCAGAACCTTGCCTTCGGAGGAAGAGTGCAACAGGTTGGCATCGACAGAGAAAGGCGCCTCGCCCTTCTTGTCCTTCGCAACCGGGATCTGGTGCTGCTCAGCAAAGTTCAGGAGGTCGGTACGGCTCTTGAACGACCAGTCGCGCCAGGGAGCAATGATCTTGATATCTGGGTTCAGCGCATAGGCGGAAAGTTCGAAACGAACCTGGTCGTTGCCCTTGCCAGTCGCACCGTGAGCAATCGCGTCAGCGCCGGTCTTCCTGGCGATATCAATCAGATGCTTGGAGATCAGCGGACGCGCAATCGAGGTGCCGAGAAGATAAACGCCCTCGTAAACGGCATTGGCGCGGAACATCGGGAACACGAAATCGCGGACGAATTCTTCGCGCACATCTTCGATGAAGATTTCCTTGATGCCCAGCATCTCGGCTTTCTTGCGTGCAGGCTCAAGCTCTTCGCCCTGACCGAGATCAGCCGTGAAAGTCACGACTTCGGCGCCAAGCTCCGTCTGAAGCCACTTCAGGATGATCGAGGTGTCGAGACCGCCGGAATAGGCAAGAACGACTTTCTTCACGTCTTTCGGGAGTGCCATATCGAAAAGTTCCGTCTGGAAGGGGCGGTTTGACCGGCAAATCCGCCTTCAGGTTTGAATGGCGGCACTTTTAGCGAGTTTGTGCTGCGGTTCAAGAGCAGGCGAGACTATGGTGAGAACTTCGTCGGTTCCGTTGAAAGATGCGATACGGGCCCCATATGCCTCTGCCGACCCTATCGTTCGAAGAGGATCATCATGAGTATTCAACATCCTGCATTTGCGAAGGGCCATGTGGCCGTCATCACAGGCGCGGCTTCCGGCATCGGCCTTGCCGCAGCCAAGGAATTCGCCCGTAATGGCCTGTGCGTTGTCCTGGCTGATCTGGAAGGCGACAAACTTGCTGCAGCCTGCGAAGAGGTCAGAGCGCTTGCTGAAGGCGGTGAAGCCGATGTCGTTGCCATCGCCACGGATGTTTCGAAGCCAGATCAGATTGAATCTCTTGAGCGTGCGGTGATCCAGAGATTTGGACGTGTCCATGTTCTGATGAACAATGCGGGCATCCAGCCGGGCAGCGCCATGTTTGGTCCGCAGGCGAACTGGGATAGCGTGCTCGCCGTCAACCTGATGGGCGTCATCCATGGAACCCGAATTTTCGCCAATGACATGATGGCGCACAATGACCCGGCAGTGATTATCAATACCGGTTCGAAACAGGGCATCACAACACCGCCCGGCGATCCCGCCTACAATATCTCCAAGGCCGGCGTAAAGGCGTTTACCGAAGCGCTCCAACATCAGCTGCGCAATACGGAAGGATGCCATGTCGAGGCACACCTGCTGATCCCCGGTTTTGTCTACACCGGCCTCACCGCCAATGGCCGGACCGAAAAGCCGGCAGGTGCCTGGACGCCGGAACAGACGGTCGAGTTCATGTTCAGAAGCATCGAGCGCGGCGATTTCTATATCCTCTGCCCAGACAATGATGTGGATCGTCCCACGGATGAACGCCGGATTGCCTGGGCCGCGGGCGATATCATCGAAAACCGCCCGCCACTATCGCGTTGGCACAGGGATTACGCGGACGCCGCAAGTACCTTCATCGCCAGGCGCTGATTGGCAAATTAGGCAATACGGGATAAAGCTTCGGAACACCCTATGTCCGAGGCTTTATCGATGGATTTCCTGCCCAGCGCCGCGACCCTGATCACATTCACCGGCATGTGCCTGCTGCTGGCCATCACGCCAGGGCCGGATATGACGCTCTCCATCAGTCGTGCGCTTTCGCAAGGCAGCAAGCGCGCGCTCTACGTGGTGCTCGGTACGACCATCGGCATCATGATCCACACCCTGCTCGTAGCCTTTGGCGTGTCTGCCCTCATCACCGCCTCGCCCACCGCCTTCTTCCTGCTGAAGACCGGCGGTGCGGCCTACCTGCTCTGGCTCGCCATTCAGGCCGTTCGTTACGGCTCAAACCTGAAGGTTGAGGCGATCGAAGGTGAAAAGACATCCATATGGGCCAATATCTCCACTGGCCTTTGGGTGAACCTGTTGAATCCCAAGGTCATCATTTTCTTCATGACCTTTCTGCCGCAATTCGTCACGGCAGGCGATCCGGCGGTGACGCAGAAGCTGATCTTCCTAGGCTTCTTCTTCATCTTCGTCGGCAGCCCGATCAACGTCTTGGTGATTTTCGCCGCCGACCGGCTGGCAAAGTGGCTGCAAGCCAATCCGAAGATCTTGCGTGGTATTGATTACACCTTCGCCGGTGTCTTCTCCATGTTCGCCATCAAGATCTTCATGACGCAGGCGCGTTGATTGAATACTGGAGGCTGAAACGCCCCCAGCTTTATCCGATCAGCAATTCGTCATCGTCCAGCTTCTGGCCGCGAATCTTGCGGAACATCTCTATCAGGTCTTCCACCTGCAGATCCTTGCGGCTGTCTCCGGATACATCGAGAACAATCTCGCCTCCATGCAGCATGATGGTGCGGTCACCATAGTCCAGCGCCTGCCGCATGGAGTGCGTTACCATGAGTGTCGTGAGCTTGCGCTCCGACACCACCTGATGGGTCAATTGCATCACGAATTCCGCCATACCCGGATCGAGCGCCGCAGTGTGCTCATCAAGCAGCAGAACGTCGGAACCGGCAAGCGTTGCCATCACCAGAGACACCGCCTGCCGCTGACCGCCAGACAACAGGTCCATGCGATCCTTCAGCCGGTTCTCAAGCCCGAGATTCAAGGAGGCGATGCGCTCCTGGAAGAAGGCGCGACGTTTGGAGCCAAGTGCTGGCAGAAGCCCCCGCACTGTGCCGCGTGCTGCGGCCAACGCCAGATTTTCCTCGATTGTCAGCGCCCCGCAGCTTCCGGCGAGCGGATCCTGAAAAACGCGCGCCACTTGCCCGGCGCGAGCAGCAGTCGGCTTGCGGCTGACTTCGGCATTCCCGATCATCACCCGTCCCGCCGTTGGCAGAACATCGCCTGCCAGCACACCCAGAAGGGTCGATTTGCCAGCTCCGTTCGAACCAATGACGGTGACGAAGGAACCGGTCTTGATGGTCAGGTCGATCTTCTTCAATGCCTGCTTCTGAAGCGGTGTACCGCGACCAAAAACGACCTGAATATCACTGAGCGAAATCATGCGGCACCTCCCGAACGACGCAAGCGCGGCAGAATGAGCGCGATAGCAACCAGAACAGCCGTCACAAAATTCAGGTCAGACGCCTTGAGACCCAAAGCATCACTGGACAGAGCAAGCTGGATCGCCAGACGATAGGCAATCGAACCCAATACGCAGCCGATCAGCGCCAGCAAAATGCCGCGGGCACCCAGAAGCGTTTCACCGATGATGACGGCGGCAAGTCCGACCACAATGGTGCCGACACCGGACGTCACGTCGGCAAAGCCGTTCGTCTGCGCAAACAACGCGCCGCCCAGTGCCACTAGAGCATTGGAAAGCGCCATGCCCAGATAGATCTGGCCGCCCGTGTTCACGCCCTGGGCACGCGCCATGCGCGGATTTGCGCCTGTTGCCCGCATGGCAAGACCCGCATCGCTCTCCAGAAACCGCCAGACAAGGATGATCGCCACAATGACGAGCAGGCCAACAAACACAGGCCGCACGAGATATTCCGGCACGCCTTGGCCGAAGAAGGGTGAAAGCATTGTATCCTGATTGAGCAGCGCCACGTTCGGCTTGCCCATGACGCGCAGGTTCACGGAGAAGAGCGCAATCATCGTCAGGATCGAGGCGAGCAGGTTCAGGATCTTGAAGCGCACATTCAATGTGGCTGTCACGAGACCGGCCGCGGCACCGGCCACCATGGCAACGGCAGTCGAAAGCCACGGGTCGAGACCGCTGATGATCAACACAGCGGCAACAGCGGCACCAAGCGGAAAGGATCCGTCCACGGTAAGATCCGGAAAATCGAGAATGCGGAAGGCGAGATAAACCCCAATCGCGACGAACGCGAAAACGAGGCCCAGTTCGACAGCGCCCCAGAAAGCAATTTGGCTCACGATCAAGTCCTTGATGGGCAAGAGGAAGAGGCTTCGGTGTCCCGAAGCCTCCTCTAAAGTCAATTATTCGATGATCTTCGTTGCGCGCTTGGTGGCGCTTTCCGGCAAGGTGAGGCCCACAGCAGCGGCAGCCTTCTTGTTCAGCACAAGATCGGTACCGACAGCAACCTTGGCCGGAATGTCGCCGGGCTTTTCACCCTTCAGAACTCGAACGACGATCTGGCCGGTCTGCTTGCCCACGTCGAAATAGTTGAAGCCCAGAGCTGCAATCGCGCCACGAGCTACGGAATCCGTATCAGCTGCATAAAGCGGCAGCTTTGCCTCTGCAGCAACGCCTGCAGCAGCCTCAAAGGCGGAAACGATTGTGTTGTCGGTGGGAACGTAGATCACGTCGGCCTTGCCGACCAGTGCGCGGGTTGCACCCTGCACTTCAGCAGATTTGGTCGCTACCGATTCCACCACCTTCAAGCCCGCCTTGTGAGCGGCAGCCTTGAGCGCAGCAAGCGTAGACACTGAATTGGCCTCGGCGGAATTGTAGATGTAGCCGATCGTCTTGGCATTCGGCGTGATCTCCTTGATCAGCGCCAGATGATCCGCGACCGGCAGCATGTCGGAAAGCCCAGTCACGTTGCGACCCGGCTTTTCCATGTCCTTGATCAGTTGCGCGCCAACCGGATCCGATACGGCTGTGAAGACGATCGGAATGTCGCGCGTTGCCCCGACGATAGCCTGAGCGGACGGTGTGGAAATCGGCACGATGACATTGGGAGCGTCACCTACGAACTGACGCGCGATCTGCGCAGCCGTACCCGGATTGCCCTGTGCCGACTGATAGACGAATTTCAGGTTCTCGCCTTCCTTGTAGCCGGCCTCGGCCAGAGCCTGCTTCACGCCGTCGCGCGCGGCATCAAGAGCCGGATGTTCAACAATAGCGGTGACGGCCACAGTCACATTTTCGGCATGGGCGGGAAGAATGAAGGCAGTCGCGGCTGCGAAAGCCAGGATCAGGCGGCGCATGGTTTCCTCCGGTGTCATTATCATTGTGGCTGTCTTTTAGGCCGCAAGACAACCGGAGGAAAGCTACTTCACCTCACCTTTACGCGATATCTGCACAAAAACAGCGCAGAAAGCCTCAAGATGAGGCATATAAGAGTATTCTACAGCAATTAGATCCAATCAATCGTCATCTTCGCCGTGGCCAGCAATCATCATGGCCTCGAAAGCCAGACGCTCGGTCTTGCGCATCCGCTCTGATTCGGATTTCAGCTGACCGCAGGCGGCCAGAATATCACGTCCGCGTGGCGTGCGAATCGGTGAGGCATAACCTGCCTGGTTGATGAAATCGGCGAACTTCTCGATCGTCGCCCAATCCGAGCATTGGTAGTTGGTGCCCGGCCAAGGGTTGAACGGAATGAGGTTGATCTTTGCCGGAACGCCCTTGAGCAGCTTGATGAGCGCCTTGGCATCTTCAAGACTGTCATTGACGTCCTTCAGCATCACATATTCGAAGGTGATGCGGCGGGCATTCGAAAGACCCGGATAGTCGCGGCAGGCCTCGATCAGTTCCTTGAGCGGATATTTCTTGTTGATCGGCACCAGCATGTCACGCAGCTCATCGCGCACCGCATGCAGCGAGATCGCCAGCATCACGCCAATCTCATCGCCCGTGCGATAGATTTCCGGCACGACGCCGGAGGTGGAAAGCGTAATCCGACGCTTGGACAGCGAAAGACCATCGCCATCAGAGGCGATCAGCAGCGCGTTCTTCACATGCTCGAAATTGTAAAGCGGTTCACCCATGCCCATCATGACGATATTGGTGACCTTGCGATCACCCGTCGGCACGAAGGCACCGGGCGGCGTATCGGCACCGGGAAAATCCCCCAGGCGATCACGCGCCAGAAGAAGCTGCGACAGAATCTCTTCCGATGTCAGGTTGCGCACAAGCCGCTGCGTTCCGGTGTGACAGAACGAGCAGGTCAGCGAACAGCCCACCTGGCTGGAAATGCAAAGCGTGCCACGCCCTTCTTCAGGAATATAGACGGTTTCCACTTCGACTGGACGTCCAGCACCGCGCGGTGGAAAGCGCAGCAACCACTTGCGCGTGCCATCGTTAGAAACCTGTTCTTCCACGACTTCCGGACGCGCAATGGTAAAATGCTGCTTCAGCATTTCACGCATGTCCTTGGCAACGTTCGTCATGGCATCGAAATCCGAAACGCCACGAATGTAGAGCCAGTGCCAAAGCTGGCTCACACGCATACGCACCTGCTTTTCGGGAACGCCCTTTTCCTTCAGGGCCTGCGCCAGTTGCTCGCGCGTTAGGCCAACCAAAGACGGTTTGCCGGACAAAAGATCCGGATTCGCCACAAGCGGCGCCTTCACCAGATCTGCAACTGCCATGACGTTGGAAGCGGTCATTCCAAAATATCCTATCCGAGCGGGTAAAGGAATTACCCGATTCCGGCCAGCGTGTCCGATTGCCTGTGCGTGAAATGCGAACGAGTTGCGCTCCACACAAGGGTATCCGTTAAGAAACCCGGAGGATCGTCTCGCAGGGCCGCGCTTTAGCACTGTTTTTGCCATTCGTCACCCCCAACGCAAAAAGGCCGGAGCGACCGGCCTTGAAGCACAGAATGGGAATGGAGGCTTACTTGCAGGTCTCGATCTGCTTCAGCGCCTGCGAGAGGCCCGCCAGCGAATACGAATAGCTGGTGCCCGTTCCACGCAGCGAGGTCGCCTTGACGGTCATGTTGGATCCGGTCTTCATGGCAGCCACGAGTGCGGGCTCTTCGGCAGCATTCTCCACCCAGGCAGCCTTGTCTTTCACGAACATCACGAAGTTCTTCTTGTCGATCGTGACATTCACCTTGGAGTCTGCCTTGAGGGGGTAACCCATCATGGCCTGCGGCTCGTAGGAAATGTTCTGACCCGGACGCTGGGAGATGATGAAGAAGATATCGCCATGATCAACGCTTGCCGGCTCCTTCGATGTCGGAACGGACAAGACATAGCAGACGGTAGAATTGCCGGACTTGTAGGAATAGGCGCCCCAGGCCTTGAATTGCTGGATACGCGTCGGAGACGGTGCCTGCGCTGCAGCTACGCTTGCGCCAGCGAGCAAGAGAGTCGACGCGATGGCGATCTTCTTAAGAAACATGTTGTCCTGCCAGTGTTCTGATGAAAGGCCGACCGCACGACATGGCCGGGCCTCAAGGGTCGCGATCAGTTAGACTTTGACTTAATTCTGGTTACCAAACCGTCAACGCCGCCTTCAATAAAAACGGCTATCCCGGCTCAAAAGGCTGATCACGAACCAAACCGAGGCAGTTGCCTCCATTGTGTACCGCAATCTCTCCAGCTTACGAAAGATGCGATGATTAGGGCAGGAATTTGACATCGTGAACTGACAGCATAAACGAAGCTGAAAATGGAACCTGCATCAGAATCTAGAGCCGTCTGCTGCTGGGGCTGTTGTCATGGCGGGATCGGCAGCAAGGGCTTCATCAGCCGCCTCATGATGACTATCCTTGATGTGCGTCTGTATCATCCGGAAAGCGGCCGCCAGAACAGCCACATCATCCGTGAATCCGACGACAGCCAGGAAATCCGGCACGACATCGATGGGAAGAACGAAGTAGCCGAGGGCTGCGAGCAAGACACCGCGGACACGCGTGGGCGTCGTCGGGTCCATAGCGCAATAATAGGCAGCCACGACGTCACGGCTGAACGGAACATAGCGGGCGGCGCGTTTCATCGTTGGCCAGAACTTCGAGCGGACGGAGTTTTCCCGTCTGGTTTGCGTTGCTTCGTCACCGGGAAGCAGAATCTCGCCAATCTTGACATCGTCCATCGTGATCTCCGCTGAAGCCTTGCACGTCCTTCATATATGGGTCCGCACATCCAGGCATTCAAATCCGGTGGGTGCTGGCACACTCCATCGCGTGAGCAAGCTTTACATCCAGCTCAGTCACGCCCTGGGCATCATGCGTTGTGAGCGTCACATCTACCCTCGAGTAAACGTTGAACCATTCAGGATGATGATCGAGCTTTTCGGCAACCAGCGCACATTCCACCATGAAGCCGAAGGCCTCGACGAAATTACGAAATTTGAAGGTCTTGCAGATAGCAAGCCCGTCCTCCCTCAGCCTCCAGCCGGACAGGGAGGCAAGTTCCGTTTCGATCTCCGATGCTTTCAATCTGGCTCTGGACATAAGCCTTCAGTAGACGCTGTTTTCGCTGGCCAGTTCGCCAGTTGCGTAGGATGCCAAGCTTTCCTGAAGCGGAAAAACCTCTTCCGTCAGATAAGGCCCGCCCCCGACCGATTCCTTCGAGGACATCAGCACGAAACGCGGAACCGTGAATGACATTGTATGAAAGTTTCCACGCCCTGACAGGTATTGGACTACGTCGTCCAGTCGGGAATTTTTCAAGCGTGCAAGGGTGACGTGCGGCGTGAATTTGCGCGGATCCGGCGCAAGCCCAATCCGCATGCAAATGCGGTCAATCTCGCCTTGCAAGGCCTGAAGTTCTGGAGACGGAGAGACGCCAGCCCAGATCGAATGCGGCTTCTTCGATCCGAAAGAACCAATTCCCGTCAGCGTCAGTTGGAACTCCTCGCGATCGATGCGATCCAAACGATCAACAATCTCATCAGCAGTTCGTCCGTCGACGTCGCCGATGAAACGCAAGGTAATGTGATAGTTTTCGACATCGATCCAGCGCGCACCGGGCAGTCCTCCCCTCAGCAGGGAAAGGCTCAGGGCAATATGGCGCGGGATTTCGAGGGCGGTGAAAAGTCTCGGCATACGCGAACCTCCTCGAATCTAATGCAGTGTCAACAGCGGAACACGCAATTGCGTCCCGTGCAAGCCGCTTTTTTTGCCCTGCAAAAATCACCTGTGGGCAGGAAGCGATTTTATAAAGCTTTCAATGGTAGGAAGACTGCGCTCGACCATGACGGCAACGCCTTTAGCATTGGGATGCATGCCGTCATCCAGCTGAAGATCTGCTTGCGTCACGACTCCGTCTAGGAAGAAAGGATAAAGCGGCACGCCGTATTTTTGTGAAAGCCGCGGATAGATACCGTTGAAGCGATCCTGATAGTCCTTGCCCAGGTTTGGCGGCGCCAGCATGCCAGCAAGAACCACCGGAATATTGCGTTCCTTCAGACGCGCAAGCATGGCATCGAGGTTCTTTTCAGTCTGGTCCGGCGAGATACCGCGCAGGGCATCATTGGCACCCAGTTCGAGGATCACACCCTGGGTGCCGTCCGGGATCGACCAATCGAGCCGCGCAAGGCCTGCCGATGTGGTGTCGCCGGACACGCCGGCATTGGTTATCGTGACGTCGATCCCCTTTGCCTTCAGTGCCGCCTCAAGCTGGGCGGTGTAGGACTCATTCTGGGGCAGTTGATAGCCGGCCATCAGGCTGTCGCCAAAACCCACGATCTGCAGGCCTTGAGCCTGCGCAGAAACAAGCCCGCCAAACAGAACCGAAGCGATGACAATCACGTGAAGCAAAGCCGCTTTGAATTTCATGAATCCACTTCCTAGATTGGTCAGGTTGCCGCGAGGCGACAAACCTTGCTTAATATGATTTTCCTGGCTCGATATAGGACCGATTTTTGTGAGCAACACCATCATCGAATTGAAGAAGGCCGATTTGACCCTGGGCAGTGCTGCCGCCTCGGTCCACGTTATAAAAGGGATCGACCTCAAGATTGATGAGGGTGAAGCTGTTGGTATCGTTGGCCCTTCGGGATCTGGAAAATCAACACTGCTGATGGTCCTTGCAGGTCTTGAGCGGCTCGATTCCGGCGAAATTCACATTCGCAACACACCGCTTCACAATCTCGGTGAGGATGCATTGGCGGATTTCCGAGGCCGCAACATTGGCATCGTCTTTCAGTCGTTCCATCTCATTGCCAATATGACGGCGCTTGAAAACGTCGCCGTGCCCCTGGAACTGGCCAATGTTTCCAATCCCTTCGACATTGCCAAGCGAGAGCTGACGGCCGTCGGTCTCGGCGAACGGTTGAACCATTATCCGGGGCAGCTTTCCGGCGGCGAACAGCAGCGTGTGGCGATCGCCCGTGCTCTGGCGCCCTCTCCGGCCGTTCTCATTGCTGACGAGCCGACCGGCAACCTGGATACGGAAACCGGCAAGCAGATTGCAGACCTTCTTTTCTCCAAGCAGACGGAACGCAAGATGACGCTACTGCTGGTCACGCATGACAATGCGCTCGCCGCCCGTTGCTCGCGTCAGATCCGCGTCCGCTCGGGCGAAATTGCAGGTGACAGCCGGGAACCCTCCAAGCCTGTGGCAGCATTCGCATGACTGCGGCAAAACTCCCACGCTTTTCCATTGCGTTGAAACTTGCCTTGCGCGAACTGCGTGGGGGCCTTTCAGGCTTTTACATCTTTCTCGCCTGCATCGCGCTCGGTACAGGTGCGATTGCTGCCGTGAATTCGGTGTCCCGTGGCATTACCGACGCCATAGCCAGTCAGGGCCAGACCTTGCTGGCAGGCGATATCCGGTTTGAGCTCAATAATCGGCTCGCCAACGATCAGGAGCGGGCCTTCCTGGAAAGCCTCGGGCAGGTCGCTCTCTCCACTGGCCTTCGATCCATGGCCCGCATGCCGGACGGTTCGCAACAGGCTCTTGTAGAGGCGAAGGCCGTCGATGGCACCTACCCGCTATACGGCACTGTGGAAACCGAGCCGAAAGCGCCGCTGAAAGACCTTCTCGCAAGTGCGAACGGAATCTTCGGGGCCCTTGCTGCACCCCTTCTGCTAGAGCGCCTGAACGTGAAAGTTGGCGACGAACTCCTGCTTGGCAGTGTTCGACTGCGCATTTCAGGCATTCTGGTTACCGAACCGGATGCGCTGTCTGAAGGTTTCGGCTTCGCGCCGCGCCTTCTTCTGTCGCAGGAAGCGCTGCAGGCATCAGGTCTTATCCAGACCGGGAGCCTGGTCGAGAACGCCTACAAGATCAAGCTGAATGATCCGTCGATCCGCAACACGCTGGGCGCGCGCGCGAACCGGGAGTTCCCGGCAGCCGGCTGGTCCATTCGCACCGCCGATCGCGCCGCACCGTCGCTGACGGAAAATGTCGACCGGTTCTCGCAATTTCTGACATTGGTGGGGCTTACAGCACTCATCGTTGGCGGTGTGGGTGTCGCCAATGCCGTGCGCGCCTTTCTGGATTCGAAGCGGACCAGCATCGCGACCTTCAAGTGCCTTGGAGCCCCTGCTTTTGTCGTGACCCTCATCTACCTGTTCCAGATCATGCTGATTGGCTCGCTGGGTGTGCTCATCGGCCTGGTGCTTGGTGCTGTCGCTCCCTTCGCGGCTTTGGGCTTCCTTCGGGAGTTCCTACCGATTGCCGCCGACGCCACCCTCTATCCTGGAGCGCTTGCGCTGGCCGCCGCCTTCGGCCTGCTGACGACCTTTGCCTTTGCGGTCCTCCCGCTTGGCCATGCACGCGAAGTGCCCGCCACCGCACTTTTCCGCGAACAGAGCTTCGACCAGACCAAATTGCCGTCCTGGCCTTATCTCCTGGCGGCCACCGTCGCGCTCGGCGGTCTTGCGGCCCTGGCAATATTTGCCGCAGACGACCGCCGCATTGCCGTGATCTTTCTTGCCGCTGTTGCCGGTGCCTTCGTGCTGCTGCGTCTTGTTGCAGCAGCAATCTCCGCACTTGCCCGCCGCAGCCCTCGCGTCAACTCGCCTGCCCTGCGACTTGCCATCGGCAATATCCATCGCCCCGGCGCTCTTACACCGTCCGTGGTGCTTTCGCTTGGTCTCGGTCTTGCGCTTCTCGTGACGCTGGCTTTGATCGACGGCAATCTGCGGCGCCAGCTGACCGGTGCCATGACCCAGAACGCGCCAAATTTCTTCTTTGTTGACATCCAGAGCAATGAGAAGGAGGGCGTTGTCGAAACCGTCAAGCGATTGGCGCCGGACGGAAAGATCGTTCAGGTCCCCATGCTGCGCGGGCGGATTCTCGCTTTCAACGGTCAAGATGTCGCCAAAATGAATGTGCCGCCTGCCGGTCGATGGGTCCTGCGCGGTGATCGCGGACTGACTTACACCCAGAACCTGCCGGAAGGCTCCAGCCTTGTCGAGGGAACCTGGTGGGATAAAGACTATAGCGGCGAACCGCTCGTCTCCTTCTCGGAAGAGGAAGGCAGGGAGCTTGGCCTGAAACTGGGCGATACAGTTACGGTCAACGTTCTGGGCCGCAATATAACGGCCAGGATCGCCAATTTCCGCAAGGTCGAATGGCGCTCGCTGTCCATCAATTTCGTCATGGTCTTCTCTCCGAACACCTTCAAGGGTGCACCCCATGCCTGGCTGGCGACCCTGATGGACAGTACCGCCACACCGGCAAAGGAAGGCGAAATTCTGCGCGCGGTGACCACTGCTTATCCCACCGTCACCACTGTCCGCGTCAAGGATGCGCTTGATATTGCAAGCCAGTTGCTCGGTCAGCTGGCCACCGCCATTCGCGCGGCTGCAGCCGTAGCGCTGGTCGCCTCCGTCCTCGTTCTGGCGGGCGCGCTGGCCTCAGGCAACAGGGCCAGAACCCATGATGCGGTCATTCTCAAGACGCTCGGCGGCACCCGCTCCATGCTGATGCGCGCGTTCAGTTACGAATACATGATCCTAGGCTTCGCAACCGCCGTCTTTGCGCTTGTGGCGGGCGGAATTTCCGCGTGGTTCGTGGTCAGCCGCATCATGAAGATGCCAGCCACCTTCCTGCCGGATGTGGCAATAATGACGGTGATCGGTGCTCTCGTCCTCACGGTCGGCATCGGACTCGCTGGCACCTGGCGCATCCTCGGACAGAAGGCGGCACCGGTTCTGAGGGAGCTTTGACGGACAAGATCCGGCGGATTAAATTTTTGTCACCTCACCGAATGGCGGGCAAAGGGCTTGAACCATTACAGCTAAGCTCGCATATTTGGATCATGCTTGCTGAGCTCCGCAGCGGCGACCGGGATGTTCCCGACACCGTAGCAACACCGGAGCTTGAGAGGACAAACTGATGTCTGACCGTTTCAACTACGACAACCGAGCAGTACGCGGCGGCGTGCAGTCCGGCGCGATGATTGATGAAGGCCTTCGCTCCTATATGCTGAAGGTCTACAATCTCATGGCATTGGGCCTTGCGATCACCGGTATAGCGGCTTACGCCACCTTCGCACTTGCCACCACCAGCCCCGCTTTCGCAACGGCAATCTACGGCTCGCCGCTTCGCTGGGTCGTGATGCTGGCTCCGCTCGCCCTCGTCTTTTTCCTAAGCTTCCGCATCGATAAGATGAGCGTTGGCGCGGCACAGACGACATTCTGGATCTACGCTGCGTTGATGGGTCTTTCCCTGTCATCGATCTTCCTGTTCTACACGGGCCAGTCGATCGTGCAGACCTTCTTCATTACGGCAGCTTCCTTTGGTGCCCTGTCGCTCTTCGGTTACACGACCAAGCGTGACCTGTCGGCCATGGGCTCGTTCCTGATGATGGGTCTGTTCGGCCTGATCATCGCGTCTGTCGTCAACATCTTTCTTGCCTCTTCGGCCCTGGCCTTTGCCGTATCGGTCATCGGCGTGCTGATCTTCGCCGGTCTGACGGCCTACGACACGCAGAAGATCAAGGAAATGTACTATGTTGGAGATGATGCTTCCGTTGCTGGCCGCAAGGCGATCATGGGCGCTTTGACCCTTTACCTCGACTTCATCAACCTGTTCATGTTCTTGCTGCAGTTCCTCGGCAACCGTAACAACTGATCTAAGTCGGTATTCTGTGAGGAAGGCGGTCTTCGGGCCGCCTTTTTCTAATGTCCGCGGTCCCTACTGCTTCCTGCCAGCAAAACACTGTCTCCCCCAGAAACCCTTCAGACTTCGGGCAAGTCATGACCTCCACCAGAGGTGGAGGTTTGAAACGCTGCGCTTGAACCGCTAGAAGCGGTTTTGCT
>NZ_STGA01000047.1 GCF_005222835.1 Rhizobium sp. FKY42
CGCTCATGGGTGTATGACAGCCACGGCAGACACAAAAGGCGACGGACTCGATAGCCATCATATGCCGGCAGCAGCCAACTCTAACATTCATAGGGAAGTCAGCACTGCAATCCAGATGGACCCAAAGGATCACCGCCAGACCTCATCTTATGGCCGGGGGCGTACTACACCATACATGGCAGGTCAAAAGCGGTTGGTAGATAGCGGCAACTTTATGGGAGCGATCGCTATGGATATTGCAGATATCCGTCGGATAGCTGCGAAATCAGGCGATCCTTCGAAGTATGACGACGCAATTCGACAGATGTTGCAATATGCACAATGCCTGAAACAAAACGGTATCATTCGCTGAGAGGGATGAAATGGACGAAAAACAGCGTTGGGGCCTTCGACTTCCCGGTATGCTTGGTCAGCTCAAATTAGGAATGTCAAGAGATGAGGTACAATCATTTAACTCCACCTTCGGTGCCCCTGAAAAAATAGACGATCGTTCGAATTACGCGGCAGGTGCCGAGACTGCACTTGCAGAATTTGCAGAATTCTTTTCGGAGAACGATACTCAACAAGCCATCTCTACATTGCGGCAGGTGGAAGCCCGTGAAAGTGACGTCGTTATAGAGTACCGACGACAGGATTCACCCATTCTAGAATTCCGGTCTGGGCTGCTTTCCACCATTCGAACGGACAGTCGTTGTAATCAGCTTAATTTGGACGGTTTTCCAGTCTATGGCATGCCTCCTCAGCACGTTGTCCGTCGGTTGGTTGCGTCCGAATCTCAACCCATGATCATTGATAACTCCCTACTTTTTCCCTCACAGGGTGTGGAGTTGGTGGACTTCGCGGAAGAACTGAGTGGCAGTGCCGTTCGCCTAGTTGCACCAAACACCCCGAGCCAGCTACGTTTCCTAAACCTGATAAGTTCCGAATTGATCAGAAATATCTCACAGTTTTATCACCCAGTTGCACTGAGCGCACTTCCCCGCGATTAGCACAGCTCTGTTGATCAAGCAGTAACATGTGTCTGCAGCTTCCTTCAGAATGGCAGCAACAGCGCAAGCGTACGAGGCATACGAAATGTCCAACCCCGTCACCCTCAAAGGCCATATGCATGTCTGCCCGATGGTTGATCCGGGTCCGAAGCCGCATGTGGGCGGTCCGGTGGTCTCGACGCAGCAGAGTTTTGTGACCGTTGAAGGCGTGCCGATTGCAACGGTGGGTGATAGCCTGCTGTGCACCGGCGTTCCCACGACCTCGGACCGGATTACCGGCGGCTCTGCGATTGCCAATATCGAGGGCAAGGCCGTGGCGCGGCTGGGCGATCCTTGTGCTCACGGCGGCTCGCTCGTGCAGGGCGTGCCGTGGATCACGTTTGAGTAGATCGCAATCCGGCCAGAGCGAAACAAGCTTCAAGACCGTTCAGATCGCAGCCATACATCGTCGTCATGCTGATCTGATCCCAGGCGTTTGACGCCCGAGCACGGTCGGGACGGCCTTGTCCGACACGGGTTATAGCCATAGAGCGCAGTTCGAGCCATCTTCAGCGACTGCGTGCCGCCGCAATCGTTGATTGAATTTTTTGAACTTGATTTCGCAATCTCATCCCGCACCTATGGC
>NZ_STGA01000048.1:0-5355 GCF_005222835.1 Rhizobium sp. FKY42
TGCCAAATCCGCGTGACTGACGCGTAGCAATGCCTCTTCACAACCAATCGGAATTTTCGCAACAGAGCCGCGCAAACAGGTTGAGATCGGGGTTCCAAATCGAGCTCGCCATAGCCAGCCGAAGTTCGAGCTCCTCTTCAGGAGATACCGCTACGATGAGAGGTTCAATCTCATCGCCCATCTGGGCGAAGACCTTCTGATTGTTGATTCGTAGAAGGCCCTCATTTCGAATGAAGATACGGAAATACCCAAGTATGGCTTCACGCCTGATTGGCCAAGGTTGGCCGTGCTTTGCAGCAATCGCGAGTGGCCCCATGAAGCGGGGAACATCCCATTCGGCCAGCATCCCAAGCGCATGGATCACGATCGGTGCGCTGGAGAGGGGGCCGCCTTGCTCGATGTACCGGATAAGCGTCTCGGCGGCTCGGTTCGGATAGCCTCGGCTAGCGCTTAGCAGCAAATCGATCAGCAGGAAGGCATGGGTTTGCGATGGCGCTTCGATGAGCGCCTGCAGCAGAATACCGTGCGCAATAGTAAAGGTCGTGCGATCCCACCGGTTGCTGCTTCCCGCTGAATGTTCGACCGTAAACTCCTCACCGCGATTTTGGGCGAAACCCGATCGAAAGGCGTCTAGGGCGATTTCCTGTTTTTCGGTTTCTTCGCTAAACCAACCGGCCATTATCCGTCTAAAATCGTCTGGGCCCCAATCGTGGACCCGTTTGAGTTCTGGATCGGGGTCCGGCTTTGCAGCCGGGTCATAGGCAACGACTGAATTCAGGCGGGCAGGAACACCGCCGCGCACGGCTTCTCCATCCGCCCGATACAGCGAAAGGTAGACACGTTCACCACAGGCAGCGAAAAAAGCGTGCCGCATGACTTCGAAAAAGTTCTGCAGGTCCCCCAGATCGACGGTGTCCAATACTGAAAACACATCCGCTAGAGCCTGAGTTGGATCGATTTCGAGATGACCGCCGATCTGATCGCGAATGGGTCGATATCGGTTGAGGACGGACTCAAACTGGTATCCGGACAGGAACGTGGCGAGAGCGGAAGATGGACCGAGTGGTTCAGCCGCCATCAGGTCGTTAAACCCGACCATAGTCTGTAGCGCACCCGACGCGGTAGGTCGTGTTATCAGACAATCTGCGAAACTCACCAAGTCGGTGACAAGGCGAGACAGAAGGACACGCCGCACTCGAGGAAAAGCCGCAAATCGATCGAGCGTCAATCGATCCCAGCGAATCCACCGTGCGATCAGAGTAAGTTGAGCAGCGCGGTGATGGATCGGGGTGTTGCCCGATCCGGCTATAGTGCCTGGTCGGGTCATTGCGAGCGGGTCCGACGCGTATTCCGCGCGAGCCGGCAGTGCAGATTGTTGAAATTGAGCGAGTGCCGAAACGAAGCCAGGATCAGCCAGTTCCGGAGGCGGAGAGGTTAGAGGAACGTAGCCAGGAAGATTGAGGGACGCAAGCAGACCGTAGATCTCAGCTGCGCCTTCGACAAATGTTCCAATCTTGCTTGTCTCAATATCATTCCAAAGTTCGATACGTTGGCCGAAATCCAGATCTTGGACATGTGCTCCAAGCTTGTGCCGCGCCGTCTTAAAATATTCGTCAAACCAACTGGCGTAGGCTTCTTTAGCCTCATGAAACTTTTGGTCGGCGCCGAAGGCCCGGACGAACTTTCGAATCTGGCGTGCATGTGCAATGACGTCATATGCTCGGATCAGTATATGGCGCGCTATCAAGCGGGCATTCCAAGCGTCCGGCGCGCTATTCGCGAGAGCGAATGCGAGATGGAGTTCCTCGGCGAGGAACCGCAATTTGTCGAGGCGGGCAGATAGCTCGGTCATTGTTGTCAATTAACCCATTACCGGACCGGAAGACGTGCAACACGAAACCCGTGCCCAATAGTTTTAAATTAAGTGCCACTAACAACAGGAACGGGCGCATTCTAACGATTAACTGTCAAACGACAGTAGCGCCGCCCGTGACCCCGGAATTATTAGGAATGCCTGTTGAACAATCGCCGAAAAGCATGCATGGTCAGCGGGTACTTTTCCCCATACCGGCTTAAATTCGACAACTTTGTTGTGCGAGCCCCAGTCTCATCACCGCGTAAAAATAGTGCTCCATGCTTCATTTATTGCTTCGCCAGGTACAGGGTCATCGATGTTTTCCAACAGTACGCTCAGGAGAGTTCTGTAGCTGTAAGGGCTTAATCTTACGCTGAACAATTTTAGCAAATTTCGCCACTCGTGCATTTTCTGAGGGCCGCTAAACATCAATCTCGAACGAACAATCTCAGGCTTGATCGCTCTGAGCGATCCGAATAGATCAGGCGATTCAACGCTCAATATGCCGTCCCCCAGATTAAAGTCGTCGATCAGGATCGTGAACAGCACGCCGATCCGCCGATAATCATCATGTATCCTGAAAAGCCTGTCCGTTTCCCGGATTACCAACGGCTTATCGTCCTCTTCAAGAGTACCATCGCGCCTCTTTGCAGCGATCACGGTGTCGGACAGGGTACTCCCATGAAGCAAAGAACTTAGTTCTAGGAAGCGAGGAACCGCAAGCTGATCAAGAAATTCTTTGCGGATTCCGGTAAACCGCACAGTACCCAGTTTGCTCACATGCATTTCGATCCTTGACAGATTTCTTGATATCCACCGAGCCGTCGATTGCTCGCGAGCAGCGTTCAGCAAGTAATCCCAGCCCGCGGTACGCAGAACCGAATTTGTATACGAAGTTGCTGACAGCGTAGAGTGCCGCCTTCCAAAGATACCATCCAGATTCCGGTGGGCGATTAGGACCTCTCCATGGTCATTCAACAGGTCGAATATTTGAGCGCGCAGTGCCCATGCGCTCGCGTTCCTCGAAGCGACGTCTACCAGGTAGGGCGCCAGTTCTTCTATAGTACCCACTTGTAAAGAGCCGTCTTCAACGAAACCAAAAAGATATAGCCCTTTAGGGTTGGGTACGGTAACGGGGGCCGGAAGAATCTCATGGTCATCTAAAGAGATCTCCCGGTATCCCGAGACGGTCCTTGACCACTCGTCCACCATCTGAATGAACTTTCCTGCGGAACTGTCGCGCCGAAAGATCGGCAAAACGAAGCCCACTGGAGCGGGGTCGAGCTTCGCATACCCGACTAGCTCGAACGCTGGAGAGGCGTTCAGATTAGGCGCCATCTGCGATACATATCCGTGACCTCGGCCTCAATCAGGGCGTAGTAGTAATCGGCATTTCGTCCAGGGCGGAACTTATAGGGAGCGACTTCACAGCCTGCGTCAGCCAATTCCTCCAGCCATGGCGCTTTGGAACCCAAGCCATATATTGAGTCAGGAACCACAATAGCCTTAAGGTGAGGGACAAATTCGACATCCGAGTCAAAAGACACCTCTATGGCACTGATGCGATCGTCGGGTTCATTTCTCCCTCTTGATGTAATCAGATCAAGAAAAGCAGAGGAAGCGAATTGCCAATTCTCAACGAGGCCCTCCTTTCGAATCTTATCGGTCTCTCCTAAGAAGTATCGATCCAATGACCCAAACACCTTTGCGATGAGGCGATTGACTCGCTCGGCGCTCATCAGGTTGAATTCTTCTTTCGGTATTTCCTTAAGCAGCGCATGGTCGTACATACGAGAAGCGTGTGCACCTGTGTCAAACGCATAGATGTCAGACGCGTTCGATAGCAATATACCGTCCAAAATGAAGCACATTGGACATGCGGCAGCTACCTTGATAGGACCATCGCCATGCACCCGATAGCTCGGTCTGCCGTAAAAAAAATACGCCCTTGTAGTCTCGAAGACACTGCACCATGATGCGCGGATGTTGCCGCTCTTAATCACGGCCTCGCCCGTAATGCACTTTGTTATGTGCGTTAAGGGCAAAAACTTCCAGGAAGGGTTCGGTTCTTCATCGACCCACTCTCTGAAGCCATGTATACTTTGACCATCGGTCATTCAACACCTCAGTGCTTTGCCCGATAGTAGTTGCACGAGGACGCGTCTGATGGAAGAGAGCCGCCAGATGCAAATCGTTTTCCAGTGAAAATTCCCGTTTCGGTCATGACCTGTGGCAGGTCACGTTCAACCGCCCCTAATCTGCAACGAGCTTCGACCTATCCAACGAATTGGGGAGCGCTTTGTGCTGGATCGACCTCGTCCGCCGCGAGCGTTTACACGATCCCCCATGCCCGAAACCTCCCCCTCCCCGTCATCTCCCTCAAGCCCAGCTCCAAAACGATCCGCCGCGCCGCCTGTGGCGTGACCTCCAGCGTCTTCGCCACCATCCCGGCCGACAACAGCGGTTTCGCCATCACCAGCTCTACCAGCTCCGGCAGTTTTGACGACGTCCGCCGCCCCTCCAGTTTTCGGTCCATCATGCTCTTCGCCAACGTCAGCCGGTCATGTTCCTTCATGCCGATCTCGGCCGCCGCGATCAGACCTTGGGCAATGGCGAGCAACCGGGTCTCCCGGTCACGATGCCGGCGCCGGTCGACCGGAATGGTTTTGAGGCCGAGATTGATGGCCGCCAGATGGGCGCCGGTGGTAATGCAGGCTTCCCGCAAGATCGACGCGGCCAACAGGCGCCCGAGCCAAGGCGCGTGCTGGAGGACCGAAATCTCGTTCCAGGCATCGAGGGCAATGATCGCCTGCAGCACCGCCGGCAGCTCCTGTGCCTTTCGCAACACGCCGCGCCATTCGTCGAGCCGGGCGTCCTCATCCCAGTCGAGGTCGTAAACCATTGGATCTTTTTCCTGGCCGCCGGCGCGGCCTGGCCGTTTGGCATTCTCGATCGCAGCTTCGGAGCGGGCCAGAACCGCGTCGATGGCGGCATAGTCGACACCAGGAAGGTTTTCGGTGTCGTCAACATCGTCCCCCTCCCCTTCCGCTTCGATCGCGACCGCCGCCCGAATAACTCCGGCCGTCGTTGCCTCGTCCCCGCCGCCCGACGCGATCTCCGAGGTTTTCCGTAGTGAGCGGATGCCGTCGGCAGAGAACGCCCAATCGGGGGATTGGCCGGCGATCCGCCGGCGCGTGCGCAGCACGTCGCGGGCGATTGTCAGCTCATGAGTGGGTGTGCGAATATCTCGCGTAGCGTCGTGGAGGACGAGGTCTTCGAGATGGACGAGTTCGCCGTCGATCCACAGCGAGGCGCAGGCGTCGGTGAATTGGGATCGTTCGATCCAGCCCTGGCCGACCGGCGAACGGGCGATGCGCTCGTCCAGGCGGGTGAGCGCGATGCCGGCGTCGAAAGCCGGCCGCATTAGGGCTGTCATGCTGATTTTCGCGAGATCGTAAGCCATTGAAATCATGGTAAATGATTTTCTAAAGGAACTCTAT
>NZ_STGA01000048.1:5365-32057 GCF_005222835.1 Rhizobium sp. FKY42
CTCCTTATCGGGGGTCATTGATTTGGCGGCTCTGAAGTCCTAAAGTCGTGGCAAATCACGGCGAAGAGCACTGCTGGACGCGCAGAATTCGAGGGCGAACAAAAGGATGAAGAACAGCTCAGTCGCTGCGAATGGTCGCCTTATGCCGCTGGCTTCTCGCGAGCTCAACGAACCGGCGCTTCACCTCTTCAAAGAGTGCCGGAGGTAGCGGCCCGTGATACCCGCTCTCGTTATCGACAGGCCGCACGTCGGGCCCCGGCCAGACGAAGCGGTTGCTTTCGGTCAGCACGATCCACGACCGCTCGTCATCGAGGCCCAGGCGGCGTTTGGTGGCCGGCGGGATTTCGATTGCGTCGCTGGGATCGGACGGTGGCGAGTGCGTGATTGGCAGGACACGCACTGCAGGTGTCCCGTCCTGAAGCGTCGCAACAATCGCCAGCACGAGAGCCGGGCGATCCTTGTCCCCCTCCTCTCGTCCGTCCAGATGCTGCCAATGCCAGAGATAGGAGTAACGAAAAACCCAGCCGACCTTCGGTTCAGTCGGCAGCATTCTTGTCCATCAACAGTTCGGCATTGAGATGATCAAAACCAGGCTCCATCGTCGAAGCCTCGATCGCGGCAAGCTCGTCGTCACTGATCGCAGCCGTCAGATCGACCCGACGGTCCCGCTTGGCGAGACGAAGATAATCCTCATAGGCCATGAGCACCGTGCGCGGCCGGCCGTTCTTGGTGATGATGACCGGCTCTCGCACGGCTGCATCCTGGTAGGCACCGAAATTCTTCGAAACCGCAGCTGCTGTCACAATCGACGTCATGGCAGATCTCCTTTGTTCCGGAATATACGGGCTTTCCGGAACTTTTGCAAACCTGCGGATTGCCCGCGGAGCACACCATGATGCGAAAGCCACCGGTATCACTGTCGACGAACGAGTCGGTGTCGCGGCGCCTGGAAGAATTGGACACGATCGCCGCCGTTCTTCCAGTGGAACGCCGCGACGAACTCGCGGAGCTTCTGACCGATCAGGATATCGAGACGCTCCGTCATCTCGTCAATGAGGGCATGGGCGCCAATACACTGCGCGCGCTCACCTCTGATCTCGCGTATATGCAGGCCTGGTCGCTGGCGGCCACGGGCCGATCCCTGCCCTGGCCGGCACCCGAAGCGCTGCTGTTGAAGTTTGTCGCCCATCACCTCTGGGATCCTGAGAAACGCCTGACAGATCCGGGCCACGGCATGCCGCTAGAGGTCGATGACAAGCTTCGCCTCCAGGGGTTTCTCCGATCATTCGGCCCCCATGCCCCCGATACCGTGCGCCGACGGCTGACAACCTGGTCGACGCTCACGAAATGGCGTGGGCTGCAGGGTTCATTCACCTCCCCTGCCCTGAAAGCAGCCATCCGGCTGGCGGTGCGTGCGACGCCACGCCCGAAGCGGCGCAAGAGCGCCAAGGCCGTGACAGGCGATGTCCTGTCAAAGCTGATTGGCACCTGCCGGACCGGCAGCCTGCGCGATGTCAGGGACAAGGCGATCCTGATGGTTGCCTTTGCCTCCGGTGGGAGGCGCCGCAGCGAAGTGGCGGGGCTGCGTAAGGAGCAGTTGGTCATGGAAGCACCGATCCCGGTTGAAGGATCAGCTCCCCTGCCCTCGCTGTCCATTCAACTCGGCCGCACCAAGACCAGCGGCGCCGACAACGAAGAGGTTGTCTACCTCACCGGCCGGCCCGTCGATGCGCTGAATGCCTGGCTCGAGGCCGGCAGGATCGAAAGCGGCAGTGTGTTCCGGGCGATCGATCGCTGGGGAAATGTCTCAAAGCGAGCGCTGGATCCTAAAGCGATCAACGACATCGTCAAGCAGCGCGCCTTCATGGCAGCGCTGGACCCGGCGGAGTTTTCCGCCCATGGCCTGCGCTCCGGCTACCTGACCGAGGCAGCCAATCGCGGCATTCCGCTTCCAGAAGCCATGGAGCAATCCCGGCATCGATCGGTTCAGCAAGCATCCGAATACTACAATAGCGCAACGAGACGGAGTGGCAGAGCAGCCAGGCTGCTCTAGTTCGGTGATGCTCTCTCATGGGAGGGCGCGCCAGCTATAAACCGTGGAACGAGTGCTGTATGAAATGCGGCGCCACTGCCGTACGATCATGCCTCTACCTTGTACGTCGTACAACCCATCACCCCGTTTTCCGATCGCCGTTCGCATTGGCACGCATCAGTGACATTAGCATCGGTCCCAGCCCGAACTCCCCTGCCCGCGCTCGGCGCGTGAGATCGCGGAGATATCCGCCTGCCGAGTTGATATGCCCTGCCCTCTCCAAGATTGCAGCCATGGCAACCGCGGCGTTCTCAGGACCCATCACCTCGCAAGCTTCCTGGTAAGCCGACGGGCTGACGCCAAGCATCGATCGAACCACCACCGCGGCCCCCATCAGCTCGCGCCAATGGGAGATCGTCCCGCCGGGCCCGTAGTCCAAAATCTGCGGGCAGGCTTTCAGGACCATCGACAGCGGGAACGCCTTAATCTGTTCCGGTTTTGCCAACGGCTGAGCAACCTCTTTGGGTCCTACTTCCAGCTCGACGGCTCCGCCTTGCTCTCTTCCAGAGCTAGGTTCAAGTTCATGGATGGATTCGGGTTTTGAATTCTGTATGTGACAGCCATTTTGAATAGCATTGCCGTCCATATTTTGAGAATCTAACTGATTTTCCAGAAGGTTAAGGATTTCGGTCCGCAAGAGCTGCATCTCGTCGAGGATTGCCTCCACCTGGTGACGGTCAGGATTGCGCGGAAGTCGGCTGACAATGCCGATATACATGTCTTCAATGGCTTCCCAGTCGCCGTCAGCCCCCTCCTCCATGGCGGCGGAAATTAGCTTTCTTACATCACGCCGGCAGATAGTCAGCGCCTCTTTGGCTCGTCTGAACTGCAGGCGTTCGGCAGCGACTTCCTGTGCCAGGCCTGCAAGTTCCGCAGCGCGAGCCAAAAGTGGAGAAAGATCGAATCCAAAGGCCTGCTCGATATCGCCACCCTTGTCCCGGTGAGCGTAGCGCTTGCCGTTCGGACTATCCTTGCGCTGGATGAGCCCGGCTTCGACCAAGGCAGCCAAATGCCGCCGCAATGTCGTTCCGGTAATGCCGTGCGCTCTGACAGAAAGCTGGGCGTTCGAAGGGAAAACCACCAATCCGCTATCGCAGTTGAGCTCGCTTTCCGGATAAAACGTCAGCAGTGCGTCCAGCACAGTCAGCGCCCTGTCCTGGAGGCCGAGGCGTTCACGGGCCTCACAGGCGTCGCGAAACACCTTCCATTTTTCGACCGCGCGGTTTGGTTTCGTCTCGGACGTCTGAAGCTGCCTCTTTACAAGAGCAAGCACAACCGGCCGCCGCCCAAAGGGCGTCGTTACATTTCCACTTTGCATATTCCTTCACCCTTCTTCAGGCAAAAGAAATCCGCTCACCAAAACGATGCCAAAGACTCTTGACTGGGATTCATGGAAATGCGATTCTCTATCTTGCTAGGAATTGAGAGGGGCTTCCATGACGGAAACGTTTGGGGGCCTTTTTCTTTTGTCGCGGTCTCTCCTCTTGACCAATTAACGAGTGTCTCGATCACACCTCTTGGTGAGTTGGATCGGAACGATTATTGTATTCGCGTAGAAGATCAGGCATTCGGTCCGCCAGCCAGCGCGCGAAAGCGCGTTCCTGCTTCGGGATTGAGACCGTGGTTCCAGCCGAATTACTCTTCATGCGGCCAAAAACTCGGTCACCCACGGCGAAGTCAACAATCTCTTCAGCTGGGTCCGTAGTCACTTTGTCGGCCGCAGAACTGGCAGCCCGTATCGCTTGGGCAATACGGCTGGAGCTGTCAGCGCCTCGAAACTCGACAGTATCGATTATTTTGCGAACACGTGCTGCGCTGCTCGGATCTTTCAGCAACTCGGCAAATGCGGTCCATTTCGGTCGACCAACTCCTTTTGCTCTACCGATCGCAAGAATGATGTCTTCAGGAACCGCCTCCGTCACTCGAAAGAGATGCGATATTGTCGCTTCTGAAGCTCCCAAGATTGGGCACATGGCGCGATGGGAAAGGCCAGCGCTTTTGAGCTGTACTGCCCACATTGCCTGCTCGATCCAGGTCAGGTTTTCCCGAACACCATTCTCAAGCGATTGCTCTTCAATCAATTGCCGATCGGAAAGCTCTCGAACATACGCTCGAATCTTTATGGTCTCCGGGCGATCCGCTTCTGCCATTATGGCCTTGATCGCCGCCCATCGACGGTAACCATAGGCAAGCTGGTAATGATCCGGTTTCGTCGGATGCGGCCGAACGAGAACCGGAATTTTTTGGCCTTCGCTTGCGATAGAAACCTTAAGCGCTTCGAGCTCTTTGGCAGCATCTTCGTCGTTGCCAAAGCGATCTCTATAGGGGGAGCGGTCGATACGGTCAGGATCGAGTGAAATGATGCTATCTTCTGTGAGTTGTGTTAGGGCCCGCCCCACGTTGGAAATAACAGGCGAAGAGTGCCGCCGCGTCAGCGACGGCTTTTCGGAGGTGTCTGTTGCAATCGTGTTTTCTGGCCGGCTTTCGGCGGCCGCCATTCGCTGTAGGATACTCTTCTTCACTTGCTACGCCCCCAAACATTGTGAACGAGGTCGAGAATTTCGGAGTTAACTCGGTCTGCGCTTTCGATCGCGCGCTTCAATGCTTCACGACCGACCTCGCCCGCCTCGAGCTCGTACAAGGTCTTCTTAGCCACTGCCGCTCCGGCAATTGCTGTTGATTCAAGCGCTTCTGAAACGAGAACATCGTTGCCAAATAAACGACGCATGACACCAGACATGTATTTCTGCGGGCCGTCATTCGGGTTCACGCGCGTCAGAAGGAAACGGAAAAAGTCGTGCTCAAATTTTGCGCCAAACTGCCCTAGAACTTCCGATAAATCGGAGATCATGATCAGGAACTGATTACAAGATGCAACGTCTAGCATCGCCGGATGAACGGTAATGACTAAGGATGTGGCTGCGTAAAGAGCTGCGAGAGTCGAGTATCCCAATGAAGGTGGTGTGTCGATGATTACTATGTCGTAGCGATCGTCGACGCGGGCGAGGGCGCTGCTTAGTCGTTCGAAAAACAAACCGAGCTCGTCTCTGGTGCTCGACGTTAGATAAGACGGGGTATCGAACTCAAAATCCATGAGCTCTAGGTTGCCTGGGACTAGATCCACGCCTGGAAAATAGGTTGGCCGGATTACTTCCGCGAGCGACCGCCTTTCATTGTCATATCTAATGGCTGCATAGGCTGTCTGATTCTCGCCGAGATCGAACTCGGGCTGGATACCAAATAGCGCAGTCATCGAGGCTTGCGGATCGAGATCCAGACAAAGGACGCGATAGCCCTGAAGTCCTAGAAAATGAGCGAGATGGATAGAAGTGGTTGTCTTAGAGCTTCCACCTTTGAAATTCGCAGTAGCAATTACCTGGAGCTTTTCCCCTTCGCGGCGATGCGGAAGAAGATCGCCAGCTTCGTCCGGTCGAAGCTCGGCCAAGAATGCCCTCAGCTCCTTGACCTGCTCTATCGTGTAGGTTCGCCTGTTGTTTTCTGCGCGCTCTGGCAATGGCCCCTTTCCTTCCAGCGTCAGCTGACGAAGAGTGCTTTCCGGGACATTGAGCAGCCTCACCAAGTCAAGGGTTGAGAATGTCCGTCCGAAAGTCTTTTGCGCAGAGGGTGGATAGACAGCCTCACGCATATCATTCAACTCTGCGGAAAGTTTCGAGGTGTAAGCCTCGATCTTCGACGCGGTATCTCTGACGCTCTGCGAAGCAGGATGCAACATTAAATCCTCTTGACGGTTGTACTCACTTTACGGGATCAATTCCGTCAGTGATGCAAGATGAACTCCGATTCTGCAAGGCGTTTTTCGTTAATGAGAAGTTAACGATGTGCGTGGTCTGACTTTACAGTTGTAAAGTTCAGTTTCCCGGCACCGCCCGGAGACATAACGTTTTCACGATCTTAACCCGATTAAAGAGTGAGCGCTTCGCTTCGCAATTGACCGCCCCTTCGGGTAATCACTAAGGAAATCAAGCAGCGAGTTGATCTGACTAACTACGAGTCTAGGCATAGTAGCAAACAAATGTTCGGCACAGAGCGTTAGCGTTTACTCAAGCACCAGTCTTCAAAGGACTTGTCCATCTCTGATGCGAAGCATTCGGAGAAGCGATTTCTGCGTACATGTACATTGGAAAGCCGCGGGTACATGCCTGCATCACGATAGTCAGCAGCCATTTGACGATGAACCTCAAGAAACGTTTGTATGAGGGGCATCAGGAGCTGAGCACCAAATAGGGCTTCGAAGCGCGGTGCAGGCATTGTAGCCAATCCGTTGAAGAGCCCCAGTTTTCTTCCACGAGCATGCGGATCACACAAATATATCGGCAACCTTAGTTCGTTTTCAAGAAGACCATGGCGCTCCGAATAGGGAAGTTCTGCAGTTCGCCGTGCCAGGTCACTCTGAAAATTCGGTGCTCCGTCAAGCCACCCCCGCCAGTGAAGTACACAGGTCTTATCTGGGACAGGCTGGATTACGGCCCGATAATTCTCGAGAGTCCCTATTGTGACCGAAATTTGTATATCATGAGCCGGCGCCATTAGCTTGTAGTTGATAAAATGCGCAGTTTCTGGGTCTTCAAGCACAAGACTCGGAAATCTTTGGAACCGCCGGAAATCGTCGACGCAATCTACGGCCATCCCATCGCCGAGCAAATACTCGACCGGGACTTCAGAATTGCGCGCGATGAGCAATAAATCTAAGTCGGATCGTTTTCCGCCAATGCTTTGAACAGAATGGAATCTCCCGTAACTCATGGAGCCGATCACAAAGCCCGCCAGAAAGTGGCGCTCCAGCCATTCCGTGTAGCCGCCATGCAAAAAGCGCAATATATGCGTCGTTGTTTTGAAAGCATCAGTCAATTCGGGATAAGGGAAGTCTTGAAGGAATTGGGTCGTTTCTTCAAGTTCGCAAAGTGCAGACTGAGGTGTTGTGAGTCTGTGCTGACCCCAATGCGTATCAGCGATCCAAGACAACATTTCACGCGTCCTGTTCGGTGGCTCGTCAACCGTTTGTAAATATTCTGCGATCTTGGCGGCGAGCTCGGTTCGTTCCGTGCCTAGTGTCCGGAAACTATCTCGAAGGGGTGGTTCTGCATGTCTTAACGATAGAATGCGATTGCCAGCCGTACTCATCACTGACCGTCTCCAAAGATCTTCGCAGTTTCGGCATCTACTAAGCACTCTTGGCTCTGAGCGCGTCCCACGCAGCCGCGCCATCGCCAATGCCATTGCACATACATAAGCACTGGCCAGAGTTGCCAATGGTGATTAACCTTACCTGAACGGTGCTCCGACCATAAGCGCTCAACAAGCCGGTGTTGCAAATACGGGATGCTCCTCAAAAAAACGGGAGAGAGAAGATCGTCGGCCCACGTGCGCAAACACGTACGCAACCAACTGTCGACAGGAAAGCCGAAGCCCATCTTGCCTGGATCCAACAGTTTCTCCGGTACATAGCGTAGCGCGAGCGCCCGTTGAAGGGGCCGAAGCGCACTGCCAAGTTGGCGGTGCTCTTGGCTTAAACCAAAGGCGAACTCGACGACAGGCTCTGCCAGGAAGGGAATGCGAACCTCGAGAGCGGTGCTCATACTGGCCCGGTCGACCTTCGTGAGGACGCCGTCTCCCATGTATCGCCGTAGATCATAAGCCTGCATGCTATCAAGTAGCGAAGCGTCGGACGGCGCGGGCCAATCGTCATGGTCCGATGACGGAGAACCGAACGGGCAGAAGACGGACGGTGCCCCAGAACGCATAACCCTGTGGTAGAACGCCGGAAATTTGTGCGTGGGAGTGCCAAGTGGCAGCACCTTCGCTAGCTCGCAAAGGATCGCTTCCGGAAGTAGCATCCGGAGGGGCGACGAAATGGTCCCTCTTTGAAGTTCACTTAGGCGCGCACGTCGCTCGCTCTCCGGTAGGCTTGCTAGTGACCGCCATACCTGCGCGGCCCATGCGTATCTACTGTAGCCGCCGAAAAGCTCGTCTCCACCATCTCCTGAAAGGCAAACGGTAACATGCTCCCGTGCGAAGCGGCAGAGGGCAAGCGTCGGCAGTTGTGAGAAATCCGCAAACGGCTCGTCATAGACATCCGGCAACATCTCAACGAGCGCGAGCGCGTCATTGGGTGAAATGTGAACCGTGTGGTGCTTTGTGCCAAGATGCGCCGCAATCGCTTGAGCACGGTGAGCCTCGTTCCAGTGCTCTTCCGTAAAGCCAACCGAGAAAGTGCTAATTTTTCCCGAAGTTTGGCGGGCAGCGATCGCGGTAATGATAGACGAATCTACACCGCCGGATAGGAAAGTACCAACTGGCACATCAGCGTTTATATATTGCTGGATGGTGTCTGTGACAATCGCCGCTGCATGATCGATAAGATCCTCACGCGCCCTGCCAGCGTGCCTATCCTGGCTGCCAGCGCGAGCAGTCGCTCCGTCCCAGTATCGTTCTAGTGAAGGTGAAGAATCGTCGCACAGATTGAGAATAGTACCTGGCTCAAGATGATGCACGTTCGCGAAGGCGGTTCGAGGACTGGCTACATATCCATAATCTAGGAGATGGCGGATCGAGACAGGATCGAGTTCGCACCAGCAGAGCGGGTTTTCAATCAATGCTTTCAGTTCCGAAGCGAAAACGAATGTACCGTTCCGCCAAAACCAATAGCAGGGTTTAATCCCGAAACGATCGCGGCAAACGCTTAGTTTCCGAAGCTCTTCATCCCAAACCGCGAAAGCGAACATGCCTTCGATAACTTCAACCGCTTGGCGAAGACCAAGAGCGGCGATTGTTTCCACCAGGACCTCTGTGTCGGACGTAGTCCGAAATGAATGTCCGCGCTCAGAAAGATTAGCCGCCAACTTCTTGTGGTTGTATATCTCACCGTTGAATACAACTACGTAGCGCCCGCAAATACTATGCATGGGCTGATTGGAACGTGGAGAAGGATCCACGACCGCCAGCCGCCTGTGACCAAGACCTACAAGATTGCTGCGGTCAATCCATACTCCAGCGCCATCTGGCCCACGGTGCCTTAAACGGTCGGTCATAGATGTCACGCACGCCAATAGGTCGCGCGAAGGGTTAGGGATTCGAAGTCCTGCAATGGCGCACATCATCTATCTCCGTGCGGTTCAAGCGACTAACCGTGCATGCTGGTGTCAAACCGCCCATGGCATAGCTTGCGCGGTGAGCACGATATCGATGAATCTTCTCCTCGATTTCATGACGGAAGTGACGAACAAGGCCCTGAATCGGCCAAGCAGCAAAATCGCCTAATCCACAAATCGTATGGCCTTCAACACGGCTCGCAACGTCAAGCAGCATGTCAATCTCAGAGATGTCAGCTTCGCCAGCAGCCATGCGCTTCATCACCCTCCATAACCAGCCCGTTCCCTCGCGACAGGGGGTGCACTGACCACAGCTTTCATGCGCATAGAATTTCGACAGACGCGCCACGACCGCGACCAGATCCGTACTTTTATCCAGCACGATGACAGACCCTGACCCCAGAGCGGTCTGGTATTTTTTCATACTGTCATAGTCCATGAGCGCTTCAGCTGCGATGCTGGCAGGGATCATCGGTGTCGAACCTCCACCAGGCATGACTGCTTTAAGGTTCTGCCAACCGCCGCGAACCCCGCCTGCCCCTTCTGTTAAGAGAGACCTTAGAGGAATACCCATAACTTCCTCCACGTTTCTCGGCCTGTTCACGTGACCAGAAATGGAGAAAATTTTGGTACCCGCGTTATTTGGCGTTCCCAGCCCAGCAAACCAAATGGCACCGCGGCGCAAAATTGTACCGACAACGGCAATGCTTTCCACATTGTTCACGATTGTCGGACAGCCGTAAAGTCCACACGCTGCCGGATAAGGCGGCCGCAGCCGCGGCATGCCTTTACGCCCTTCTAGGCTCTCTAGCAGTGCCGTTTCTTCCCCGCAAACGTAAGCACCAGCACCATGATGGGTTCTTATGTCGAAATCCCAGCCGTGGCGATTATTTTGACCTATAAGCTTTGCCGCGTATGCCTCTGCTATCGCGTGATCAAGGATTTCCCGCTCGCGGACATACTCACCGCGAACATATATATAACAAGTCCTAGCGCCGATCGCGTAGCTGGCAAGAAATGCTCCCTCGATCAGGAGATGGGGTTCATAGCGCAGGATATCGCGATCCTTGCAAGCACCCGGTTCACTTTCATCAGCGTTTACAACGAGGTAATGTGGGAGATCACCTTCTTTCTTCGGCATGAAATCCCACTTGAGGCCCGTCGGCGTCCCAGCCCCACCTCGCCCGCGCAATCCTGACGCTTTTATAGTGTCGATCACCCACTGCGGGCCCTGCAGGAAGGCCTGTTCCGTACCACTCCATATGCTACGCTGTTGCGCCGATTCCAGAAATGGTGACAGCCTTCCGTCAAGGTTACGAAAGATACGATCTTTATCTTCTAGCATTGCCCGCTGACCCTATTCCGTAAGGTGCGCTACAGGCGCATCCTGCTTCATGAGAGGCATGTTGCGGGCGGCTCTAAGACCACAAATTGTGTTGTCGATCTCGACGCGCTGGTCGAGATGGTTCATGGCGGCCTTCCGGACATTGCGAGTAAAGCCCTCGAGGGCGTTCGCAATGAGAAGGCTGTAGTGCCAATATAAGTTCTTCTTCAATGTCTTTCCCTTCACCAGTTCCAGTAGTTCCCCGGACTCGATCAGGTGGTCGACCATGGAGCTGGGATGCACTCCCCAAGCGATACCCCGTAGACTTGCTGCAACACAGCCGTAGGATGATGGGATTGTGTGGTGACATTGTTGCTGCGCCGCATGCCCAAAAACTTGCTGCGCCCATTGCTGCTGGAGATCGTCTTGAGACGAATGACGCAACGCCGGTGCGGCAGCCAGCGTCTCAGGCGTGACCCCCGCGGAAAAATAGCGATCTATGAATCTGCGGCTGGCCGTGGCACGAAATTCATGAGCGCCAAGATAACGGCTCCGGAAACCTTGGATTGGCACTTCGGTAAATGAGAGCGCTGCAAGCGCGCTGCCACACCGCAGGTTGGCCTCGGCCTCACCTGGGCCCACGATGACTAGTTCAAATAGATTCTGATTGCTCGTTTCTGCGTCTTGCGCCAATGCCTCGATGAACCAGCTGCACAAGCTGGCATCGTTCACGAGAACCTTGATCTTAGTGTAAGGGCTTGTGCTAGCTCCGCCCGCCCAATCATCGGCTGACAGGATCTCCGACTCCAACAATTGAACTACTTCCGCATGGCGGCACAACATAGCGCCGACCACAGTCGGAGTGAGCGGAAAATTACGATTTACGACTATTGCGCCTATTCGCTCCTCGAGCCGCTTGATGCGTTGCGAGACAGCTGACGAGGTCAAGCCGAGCGATCGGGCAGCACCATCGAAGCTTCTTTCACGCGTGACAGCTACCAAAGCCTCCAAGTGATCATAGTCGAGCATGTTAGCGAATCCTTAACTTGGCGCAAATAATCGCGTTGGACACACAAATTCCTTCGGCGCAGAACTGACGACCAAAACCGATCATAAGTTGCGCTCATCGAATTCTTCAACACAATTATCGCTTCCAAATTTGTATAAATCTTACTCCAATTAAGTGATTTTCAGGAGATACTAACATGAACGTTTATATAATAGTATCCTTATGGGTCGTTTTTATTTTTTATTATCTACTTGTCTTCTAACTTTTATTTATTCCCGTGAAGTTATACTAGTGGTTTTTTCAATGTATGCGCCGTCCACGCCCCATTGATTTTGCATTTCAACGATTGGGTCATGCCGCCTGCGGGGCAGATGTGAGCTCACCGGATAGTATCTGACGAGCTCATTGTGAGGCTTTGATGCGGGCGGCGTAGGCCCATGGCATCAGGGCATCGATGCCCTTGGCGAGGTGGCCGTTTGCGAGACGGGTGAAGAGGTCGCACAGATAGGCATAGGGCTCGACGCCATTCATTTTGCACGTGCCGATCAGGCTGGCAAACCGGGCCCAATTGCGGCCCCCTTCATCATGTCCGGCAAAGAGCGCGTTGCGGCGGTTCATGGCCGGGCGACGGATGGCGTTTTCCACCAGGTTGGAGTCGATATCGACATGGCCATCATCCAGGAACAGCCGGAAGCCCTCCTGTCGCGTCAGCATATAGGCGAGTGCCTTTCCGAGGTCTGACTTGCGTGACACACGCAAAGCCTGGGCCGCGAGCCAGGTAAAGAAAGCGTCCACCAGCGGAAGGGAAAGGTCCTGTCGAACTGCCCGGCGATGTTCGGGATCGGAACCGCGGATACTGTCTTCGATCTTGTAGAGCGCGGCGATCCGCACCAGCGCCTCGTCGACAATGGGTGATCCGCTCTTCGGTGCGGCCTTGATCAGCTTTCTGCGTCCATGCGACCAACAGAAAGCCAGCTTCAGCGGAGCGCCGCCGACACGATCCGTTGTGGCGAGATGAGAGTAACCGCCATAGGCGTCCACCTGGATTGTGCCGTTGAACCCATCGAGGATCTCTGCGGCATATTCGCCTTTACGCCCGGGCCGGTAATGGAACACCACGCCTGACGGAGCAGAGCCATTCCAGCCGCGATCATCGCGCAGCACAGCCCAGAGATAACCGGTCTTGGTCTTGCCTCGTCCCGGATCCAAGACCGGAGCTGTTGTCTCATCGACATAGAGCCTGGTGCTGTCCCACAGAAGCCGCTTGGCCATGTGATCGACCACCGGTGCGATTTCGTTGCCCGTGCGCCCCATCCAATCGGAAAGGACCGTGCGGTCGATCGGCACCCCGTGTCGCGCCATGACCTCGGCCTGCCGGTTGAGCGGCATATGTTCGGAATGCTTGGAGACGGCAATCTCCGCCAGAAGGGCTTCCGTCGGCCAGCTTGCCTCCAAAAGATGTGCCGGCGCCCTGGCCTGGACGACGCCCGTGCGACCCTTGGGGCAGGCGTATTTCGGGCGGATCGTGACGATCACCTCATAGCGTGCCGGGATGCGGTCGAGCCGTTCCGTCCGGTCTTCGCCGATCCGCACCATGTTACCGCAACCGCAGGGGCAAGCGATGCTCTCGGGCTCGATCACGTGCTCGACCCGCGGCAGGTGTTCAGGCAGTGCACGGGCCTTGCGCTCCTTGCGAGGAGCGACTTTTTCCGGATCGCCAACCTCTCCAGGATCGGATGCACCCAAGTCGATCCTTTCCTCGACGGCGGCGATCCGCGCCTGTGTTTCGGCAATTGCCGTTTCAAGGTCTTCCAGCGCCAGTTCCATCTGCGCCGGATCGAGCTTTTCCGATTTCGGCCCGAACTTCGTGCGTCGATAGTCGTGAACCTGCCCCTCAAGCTTCTCGACCAGGTCCTTCAACTCAGCGATGAAGGCGTCCTTTTCGGCGACGACCGCCTGCTCATGCTGACGGGCGGCACGCTCGACCGACAGTTCGAACTGCATCGCGGCAAACGCCTTCACCACCTCTGGCGGAAGGTCCGGAAACTGGCTGAGATCAAGCGGCGATGACATGCGCCCTTATAGCAAGGCAGCACAAAAAAGCCAAATAAAACAATGCAAAGCCGGCCGGATATTCACCCTGCCGCCGACGGCGCGGTGACCCGCCGTACCATCACCCGCCGCCAGTCAAGACCTTCGAACAAAGCCTCATATTGACCCCTGGAAACACGCATCGTCCCATCCTGAACCTTGGGCCAGGCAAAGCTTCCCTGTTCAAGAATTTTGTAGATGAGCACCATTCCGCTGCCATCCCACACCAGGATTTTGAGGCGATCACCGCGCTTCGACCGGAAGATCACCGTCACCCCGGAATGCGGGTCAAGCTTCAACTCGGTCTGCACCATCAGAGCCAGCGCCTGATGCCCACAGCGGAAGTCCACCGGCCGCGTTGCAATCAGGATCGGCAATCGTTGGCCAGCGACGATCATGACGCTCCCCGCACAGCGCGAACCAGAGCAGCGACCCGGTCAACCGGCACATCGCAAGGAACACGCATCACAACGTCTGAGCCAATCTCCAACGTCAACACCGATGATCCCGCCTGCGGCACTTCGCACGCCAGCTTTGGCAACGACAACGGACCGGCAGGCTCAAGGCTCTCCGCAGCGATTGCCAGAGGCACGAATGCCGGCTCGCCACCATCGTGCGACGACGGCGTCGTTGGCGCCGCAAGCGGCAGGGCCAGAATACCGTCGCGCACCTGACGTCGCCAATCGGAAAGCTGGCTTGCTACAACACCGTGACGACGCGCGACATCCACGACACGCGCGCCACGCTCAAGGCTTTCCGCGACAATGCGAGCCTTCACGTCATCCGGCCACCGCCGGTTACCCCGCCGCGGCTCAAAGACATCATAGCGACCAACAAATCCATCATCCGCCATGCAAATCTCCAGATAAAACTGGAAACCTTCTCGCATACGCAGCAAGTCTCAAAATACACCCAATTCAATGGGCAACAGACGGCCCTTACTTTTCAATAGCTTCTATCAGCCACCACCAGGTAGGTGAGGCCGCAAATGCGGAAGTGCCCTCCAAGACGCCCCATGGTGACCGACTTTTGGGTCTCCGGCAGACGTCTCGACAGTGGGAACGTTCTCCATTGTCGGCATGTAGCTCGAGCAGTTGGGAAAGACGTCACATGTAATTCGCACTACAGCCTTGCTGCCGGGGAAGGCGCTGGTAGCCGCCACATCGAGGTCCACGTGGGCATGACCCCGAAGTCTAAGCTTAGTCTTCGGTTCCGAGAAGCGCACGAAAAGCAGGCCGCAAGCTGGACTTTCTCGCAAGTTGCCGAGCGTGCGATACATTGAGTTGCCGTCATATTCAGGGTAAACGATCGTGTTTTCGCCAACGAGCCTAACAAAGCCGGGAGCGCCTGATTTCATACTGCAATCAACGTAATTGTCATGGGAAGTTGCAATAAAAAAGAACGCCGCTTCCGCAATCAGCGCCCTGTCAGAATTGATAAACGCCTTGCGAAGATGATGGTGCTCCAATGCGCTTGCCAGCCGGCGCCCGTCGAAGCGATCCTGCAACTCGCGCATGCCGTCGTGATAAAAATGATCGGTGGTACGCTGCTGATCCGTCATGATGCATTTTCGTGCTGCAGAAGCCCGTTTGTGCGCAAGAGATTGCGATAAACTTGGCAATTTTGCTGCAAATTGGTATGGGCCGCACAGGCGACGATCCTTCCTCCAGAAATAACCGCAACACGGTCGGCAAGCTGGGTGACGGCCGCGCTGTGAGAAACAAGTAAGATGGCGAGATGCGGAAACGCCTGGCGAATGCCAGTAAGGACTTGTGCCTCGGTATCCTTGTCCAAGCCGCTTGTCGCCTCATCGAGCACGAGTAAGTCAGGCTCTTCATAGAGCGCACGGGCTATGAGAAGGCGCTGCTTCTCACCGCCCGATACCTGGTGGCCGGAAGGGCCGAGGAGGGTGCCTGCGTTCATCGGAAGACGAGCGATCACTTGTTCCAGGCATGCAAGAGAGATAACACGGCCCAGACGTTCCATATCGATGTCGGTTTCTGGCACTCCAAAGGCAATGTTTTCGCGTGCAGTTAGCGTGAACAGCATACTGTCCTGCATGACGGCGGCAATCCGCGGAGTTAAATGTCCATGTTCAGTTGCGGCCCATATGACATCTCCACCCGTAGGCGGATAGAGTCCCGCGGCAATCTTTGCCACCGTCGATTTTCCAGAGCCAGAAGCGCCAAACAGGGCGACGGTACCGCCGACTGGGATCGACAGGTCGAGGCCATCGATGACCTGGAAACGTCGATTGACTGGGTGGCTGAAACTTAAGCCACGAAGATGAAGGCCCGGTTCGAGTGGTTGACCTGACCATCCGGCGACGGACCGTTGCGCTGCCTCATGCTGGACGCTGTCGGTCGTGTCTACATCGATTGTATCATGGATGTCTTGCATCTGACGGATGTAGAATAAAAGGTCATCAATGCTTCGAACGAATTCAGCAAACTGCTGGCTGGGAACGGAAACGAGGCCCAAGAGGATGACGACAAAAAGCATGTCGGAATACTGTGCGGCACCAATACGAACTTCGCCCAGCATTACAACGATCGAGGCGGCAGAACAGATACCCAGGGTCAGCGTTGCAAAATTTCGCTGAATCTCGCGGAGAGAAATCATCCTTTCGTCGATGGCGTGAGCATCTCGGATCTGCGCAATCCATTTTTGGTGGAACGCGCCCTCCTTCCCCGACACCTTGATGTCCTGCATCCCGCGCAGAATATCAGCTTCCATTGTCCGAGTGACCGACTGGACGTTATAACCTTGAAACCGCAAGAGTCGTGCCCGGGGCAAGCCAATGAGCGACGCGACGACGATAGCGGCAAGGGCGAGCATGTATGTAAGCGCGATGCGAACGTCGATCGATGTGAGCAAGGCTGCCACCGCCAGGAGCGTCATAATGTCGAAGATTACATAGAAGGATGAGCTCTTCATCTGGGTGCGAATGTACTCATAGGCATTTAGCTTCATGAGATAGTCGCCGTATTTGCGCTGCGCGTAACGCAGATATGAGAAGGCGAAAATACACTTAAAGAACTCGTTTAGCATTTCCTGGGAACTGGCTGCCGATATTTTCAGCAGCCAATACGACCGAAACTGTTCGAAGATAAAACGCGTTCCTGCCAGCAGAACGATCAGCGCCAGCAGACCAGCAGGCGTCATATCACCCGAATCCGTCGTAACGGACCGGAGGATCAACATAAGGATCAAGGGTATCGACACTGTAGCGGTGACGATGATCGCATAGGCAAGCCCCAGCAAGGCTATAGTACGTCGATGCCCCGCAAGATAGCTGATGAATGCTCTTGGCTTCTTTTCCGTCGTGCCGGGGAGGGAGGTATCTAGTGTATCTTCGGAGGGAAAGCAGGCTAGGACAATTCCGCAGCCTTTCTCCGGGATCGTCCAGTAATCATCGATATCTTTACGGCTAATTCGGATCTTGCCGGACGAAGCCGGATCAGACACGAGGAAACGCTTCCCACGCTTGCCCCACAACACAATGTAGTGCGATTGCCGCCAAAGCAGGATGACGGGAAAGTTAAGGCAATCCAGTGCATTAGCTTGCACCCATTGCGGTTTGACGACAATACCGAGCCGCTGCCCTCCCTCCACCATATCGGCGATGCTGACACCAATGCGGGAAGTCGGAATAACCCGGGACGCTGCGCGCGCGCTGATCGGACGGCCGAATGAAGCAGAGATCATACGCAGGCACGTCGGTCCGCAGCCCATCTGATCCATCTGGGTCAGATGATACAGGTTAAAGCGCCTACACAAAAAATCGACGGCAAGCCGATGTGGCCAACGCATCCGCTTAGGATTGACCATTATTGCGGCATCCACAGCCGGGTATGATTTGGTCATGACCTTTTCCAGTTACTCGTACATACTCGCGCACTATGAACGTTGTTCGTTACTTACGTGAGCAAATTCCCTTAATTCAAAGTAAGTAAGTTTAATTTTAATGTGAAAATGAAGAAATTAACTTAATCAAGTTAAGGGATTTTTGATTGTAAATATTCCTATTTTTGTTTTTCTATTTCGTGACGTCAATCTGGCGTCTCATTTAAACGCAGAGGAGAAAGAAATGAATACCGAAATCACTTCTATGACTTACGAAGAAATTCGTCTGTTCTTTGGTGGCAGCGAATCCGGTGGTGCCGGCGCACACTGCGTCTAACACACCAGGGCTACCACAGGCTTGCGGGATGAAGCCTTCGACAGGTTGAATCTCCTTGGTCGGGTAACCGACGCACGGGGCCATCGGCCCCGTGCCCAACGCATGTGGACTCAAACAAAGTTCCCTTCTTCCTGCTGCTGGGACGGAGCACCCACCAATGACCGATTTCGACTGCAAATTCTCCCGCCGAACAATTCTAGCTGGCGGCCTCAGCGCCAGCGTAGGGATGGGCGCGGCCACGATTGATACACCAGCGAATGGATCTGAGAGAGCGGAAAGCAACGGTGAAGCCCCAGTTTCATTCGAATACGCGAAAAGCAAAGGAGACAGCGAGGCTTCTGAAAACATCGAAATGGCTTTCGACGTACGCTTCTGCATCCACGCCCGCCACTGTGTAACCAGGCTGACGAAGGTCTTCCGAGAGGGCCAATACCCGTGGATGGATCCAACTGGAGAAGATGCCGATCTCATAGCCGCAGTAGTCGAAATGTGCCCATCCGGCGCACTTCAATATAAACGGCTCGACGGCCAAAGGCAGGAGGAGCCGCCTAACAATGTCGTCGTCATACGAGAGAATGGGCCCTACGAGTTTCGAGGCACCTTAGAGATCGATGGCCGCCCGGTAGGTTATCGTCGAACACTTTGCCGTTGCGGCAAGTCAGAGAACAAGCCTTTCTGCGACAACTCACATATGGACGAGTTCGTGGCGAAGGGTGTGCGTGAGCCCGTCACCGATGATGACGAGGCAGCGCGCCTCAATTGGCAAGAGACGCCACGCGGGCCACTAACGGTGAAGAGCACCAACGAGGGCCCCCTAATGGTGTCTGGGAACCTTCAAGTTGTCTGCGGCACCAACGCAGCGATCGCATACGCCAATGAAGTCTCCCTCTGTAGCTGCGGGAAATCCCTAAACAAGCCTTTTTGTGACGGAAGTCACCTGGGATGACAACACAACATTCACACATGGTCGGGATGGAGAGGAAAATGCAAATCGGCTTGAGCATGGTTGTCAAAAATGAACAGCAAAGACTCGATACCTGCCTGTCAGGTATTCACGATCTTTTCGACGAAATCGTCGTCGTTGATACGGGATCGACGGACGCAACCGTAGACATCTTACGCAAGACATATGGGGCGCAAGTCATTTCGGTTGAGCCGCCGAAAGACGATCCGTACGTTATTACAGATGCTCGAAACGTTTCGCTCAAAAACAACCAAGCGGACTGGATTCTGGTCCTCGACGCTGATGAGTGCATAAGCCGCGAGGACGTGCAGACAATCCGCAATGCCGTTTCAGATGGTCCTGACGCCTATTTTGTCACTTGGCGAAACACTCGAGGGTCATCAGTATTCGACGACTACAAGCTAGCACTATTCAAGAACGGTCTGGGCCTCTCATTTGAAGGCTTGGTCCACTCCAATCCACAACGCTCTGCCCGCCGCGCCGGCATCGAAGCCGTATCATTGCCTGGCGTTGCAATCCGTCATTGCCTCAGCCATCCAAACGCGGGACGAACCGCCCGACAAGCGCGTCTCGAACGCTATGTCGCCGCATATCCCAACTGGTGGCGGTATCAGTGGTTTCTCGGCTATACGCATTATTGCAACGGCGATTTCGAAAGCGCCGTACCCCTTCTGAGAGACACCTGCAATTCTCTCTGCCCCGATTTCCCGGTTGAGTGCCTCAACGCGCATTTTGTGCTTGCTGATATCAATGCCCGCAAAGGCATAAAGGACAAATGTTCACGCATCATGCGCCAAGCCGTGAGCTTCTATGACGCTTTCCGTGATGATTTCGAGGTTCGCGTCAACCAGAGCATGCTTCCATGGATGGAGAAAGCCATCGACGCAATAGACAGAGACAACTTGCAGGAGGTTCGCTCTTATGAATTCGCGTATTGAAACCGTGTCTACCACAAGTGAAGGCCTGACAAAAAATGTATTCGGCTCATCAGACCCTCTATTTCGCAAGGAACCTGGCGAATACATGACCGCGGATGAGCAAGCCGTATGGCGTATCGCATACGAGGATCGCGCCAAAACACTCTATCAGGGCCATTTTAGACAGAGCCCAGAAATTGCATCGGAACTACGCCGAAAATATGAAAGGCCGATCTTCGGTCGCGTAAAAATCATCGATGTGTTGCGCCGGCTGGGTGAGTGCGTGGACCCCACGGACACCGAGCTTTATCTAGTAAATCAATTAATTCACACACTTCAGGTCGCTTGCGGCATGGAGGAAGACGGTATTGAAGACGAGACAATGATCCTGGCCGCACTCGTCCACGACCTAGGGAAAGTGACTGAACTTGCTGGCGAGAAACCCGAATATGTGAACGGGCCCAATGAGCCGATAGGTCTTAATGTTCCTGGGTGTGGGCTCGACAACGTCTTGACTACGTGGAACCATGATGAGTTTGCCTGGCAAAGGGTCCGTGAATATGTACCGGACCACGTTGCTTGGTTGGTGCGATATCATTCACTGCGCTTCGGGATGTGTCATCAGTTCATGGATGAGAGAGACTGGAGTTATCACGACAAATATCTTGGTGTTTTCCGAAAATATGACCTAGGAACAAAATCCATATTTCAACTACCTAAAAAGCGACTTGATGACTTCATGCCCATTCTTGATAAATATTTTCCAGAACCTATCGAGATATGATTCATGGCTGTCCTATACTCGCCAGGTCAGGATCAAACGCAGTCGCAGTTGCAAGTCGGCGAGAACCAACATGAAGTTCGGCCCGGGTGCTGCGATGGGCTAGCGGAGACGCCCGCGAAGGAAGAAGTCCTCGCGCGTTATGCGGAAGAGCGCGAAAAGCGCCTCGCCGCAGACAGACACTATGTCTCAACGCCAATTAAGGGTGAACGTGCCACCTCACGCAGATCCGCCGTGCGCTCGAGTGTGACGGTCGCCATCATCGGTGGCGGTTTTGCAGGGCTCATTGCCGGGGCAAGGCTGCGCGAAGTGGGAATTGGCTCGATTCGGATTATCGAAAGAGGCAACGACGTGGGTGGCACGTGGCACTGGAACCGGTATCCCGGCGCACAGAGCGACACAGCGGCAATGGTATACCTGCCACTTCTGGAAGAAACCGGACACATTCCGTCTGAGAAATATGTGCATGGCCCTGAAATCCGAAGCCATTGTAAGACAATCGCACGGCACTATAACCTTTATGATGACGCACTGTTCGGCACCAGCGTTAAACGGATGCGCTGGGAAGAGGCCAGCGCTTGCTGGTCTCTAGAGACGGATCGAGGAGATCGGTTCAACGCACAGTTTGTTGTCTTCGCTGTGGGACAGTTTCACGAGCCGCGTTTGCCGGCTATCCCCGGCCTAGAACGCTTCAAGGGCCATCTCTTCCACACCTCCCAATGGGACTACGAGTATACTGGCGGCACACCGGACGGTAGCTCGCCAATGGCACTCCTCGCGACGCAGCGGGTCGGGCTCATCGGGACTGGCGCGACGGCAGTGCAATGCGTCCCGCACCTGGCACGCGCAGCGCAGCAGCTGTTAGTGTTTCAGCGCACACCGTCGGCGGTGGATGAGCGTAACAACCTGCCCATTAGCGCCGAATGGTTTACGTCCATAGCGACGCCGGGTTGGCAGCAGCGGTGGCTTGATAATTTTGTCGAGGCCCGCAATCCGATTTCCGAGGTCGATGATCTTGTCAGGGACGGATGGACTCAAATTGCTCAGCGGGTCAGGGACAGGCTTAAGGCACTACCGGGCGGCATCGCGAACGCAAAGCATGTGGCAACGCTTCAATCCGAATGCGATCTGGAGAATATGAGCCGTATTCGCGACCGCATCGCCCGCATCGTCAAGTGCGCAAAGACGGCCGAGCAGTTATTGCCGTGGTACTTCCAGTTCTGCAAGCGACCTTGCTTTCATGATGACTATCTTGAGGCCTTCAATTTACCCAGCACATTTCTCGTCGATACAGGCGGCAAAGGCGTGGAGGCCGTTACCGAAAGCGGCGTGGTCGCCAATGGCCAAGAATACCAACTTGACGCTCTCATCTTCGCGACTGGGTTCTCGGCGGACAACACCGAAAGATTAAGCCGCGATATCATTGTGGAAGGCCGTGATGGCCATACCCTTGGAAAAGCTTGGACCGGAGGCATGAAGACCTACCATGGTATCCACGTGAGTGGATTTCCAAATGCGTTTCACGTGCAGCCGGCGCAGGGCGCGAACTTTCTGTCCAACATTACCCACAATCTCCTGGATGGGGCCGCGGCAATTAGCGCCATCGTGGAACACATGGTCGGTGAGCAGATGGATATTGTCGAGGTCAGTGAAGAGGCTCAGACAAGATGGATATCCCTCTTGAAATCAGGGCAGCGCAGTTTGGCATCAGATGCCTGTACTCCCGGGAATTTCAACAATGACGGCAAACTGGACGATCCGGGGTTCCGCTTGAGCGTAGGCTACCCTGACGGGCCGGGAGCCTATTTCCGCTATAGCCGAAACTGGCGAAGCAATGGTCGCTTTGAAGGCCTAGAGTTTCGTCGGGCCGGATCATCTAGGAAGAGGAAATGAGCATGCGTCCTGTATTTGCGAATCTTTCAATGATGGGAGCCGGACCAGAAACGGCGCGCGAGGACTTCGCTGTGGTACAGGGAACCCGGCTTCTCTATGCCGACTTAGATGCAGTCAAGATGGATTTCGCTCAAACGGGACAGTCCTTGCCGGATGACAGCGATCTTCGTTGCTGGCTCGCTGAAGCGGGGTCCGTTTTATCACTCGCCAACGCGCGAGAGTCGCTTGTGAACGAAATACCTGCGTGGGATGGCACCTTGCGAACCGGCTTGCGGCCGCCCCGTTATGGACGCGCGGGAATTTTCGATGCGCCGCTCAGCCGCTCGGGCGGCGGACTTGCTATTGATGTTAAGGGCTGCGGCATAGCACTAGGTGGCATCCCCTTGCGGGAGCGAAGAGGATCAGGGACACTGCTCCTGCATGAAGCCATTCAGGAACTCATCAACGGGCGACTGCTCACTCGCGTCTTTTTAGAAGCAGGCGAAGACGTGGAATGCCTGCCAATTTATGGTCTAGTTGATTTAGGTATAAAAGGCTGGTGTTCCTATTTTGCACGCGAAATGCCGTGCGTCACTCTTGTGCGTCGCGCCCATCTGCGCCCCACCGACAACAACGAAATTCCGCCGTCAGGAAGCGATGAGGAAATTGCCAAACACCGCATCGAGCTTATCCTTCGACGCTCCGGGCTTTCCTCCGCCCCCATGTCCTGCAGCGTTAAATTTGACGGCGAAGGCGACAGCCTACGGATTATCAAGAACGGCGTCGAAATAGTTGGCGTCCCTCCCGCATTCATCGCTCGTTTTCTAGACGAGATCGGGATTGAGACCCCAGCCACCGTGCGGCTCAACAATGTTCAACTGACGCAGGCGAGTCGTGCCGAGCCGCTAAGCGCAACACTTGTCGATTTTGGTCACTATACCGCAGAGCCGGCCTACCACGGGCATCATCTGGTCACATTAGTCAGTGATAGGCCCTTTAATTGGGGGTCTTTTGTTCGTGAAGAAGATCCCGACTGGATGCAGCCCGACGAATCTATGAGCGTCAACCAATCGCTGGTTGGTCCAGTATGGTATCCGCGAGAATTAGCGCTCGCTATCGGTTACGATCTGGCCCTTCGGCGAGAACGTCCTGGTGTGGAGTACGCAGCCGTCTGTCTGGCAATTGAGCTAGACGAAGGGCGCTTGTCCGTGAATGAACTAGCCAGTGCTATTGATGATTTCGTCGATCACGCCGTATCAAGACACCGCTTCAAAGACAAACAAACTGCCTGACTTCAGGCGCAACTCACTTTAATTCTGCATTTCCGCGCCGACTTCAAACCTAGATTGCGCTTTTTCACTATATGCCCTATAGCGTGTATTTTGTGTGAGAGGGCCTATCTGTGGAAAGAAATACGGCTATTATTTTTGATTGTGAGTATCTGGTGAGCGATGGTGCACAAACCCGACATTGGTGCGGCCCATATGATCCCGATCCCGTCGTTGTGCAGATCGGCGCGGTCAAGCTCGAGCTGCAGAATGGTTTCAACATTTGTGACGAATTCGAAGCCATTATCACTCCAGTTGATCGTCACGGTCGCCAATTCGACATCGAGCAAACTTTCATAGATCTGACCGGGATAACACGGGAAAGAATCGCTAAACAGGGAAGGGCATTGCCATCTGTGCTCAATGATCTTGGCGAATTTTGCGCAGAGGCTGGGTTGTGGTCGTGGGGCAAGGACGAATTCAATCTCATGGCTATCTCCTGCTACATTGCAGGGATCGAGCCGCCTATCCCGGCTCGCCGCTTCGATAACGCCTGCAAGCTGCTGTTAAAGGCGGGAATGCCTTATGACGATATTAAGAAGACCCGAAGCGGCCGCCTCCCTCATTACTTCAATTTGCCCGACGCAGGACCAGCTCGTCACGACGGACTGGAAGATGCGCGCGCTATCACACGCGTATTACAGCATCTCTTGCTGGAAGAACGATTGAAAGCAGGGGACTTCGAGCAACATTAAGGAAAATTATCATTTTGTTAACTAGGCGACCGTACGTGTTATTTGCTCCATGCCAGAATATCCTAGAGAAATATTTGAAACTCAATCCGGATAACTCGTATTACGTAACTAGTTTGGAATCGGATTTCCGACAGACCCAAGGCTACAAGCCCGGAGCCATATCAAAACAGCGATCGGGTTCGCCACGATTATCTGGAACCGCTGACGGCCCCCTGAGCTGATACAACATCAGGAATCTGTTCATGGACGAAACGAACGCCGCTATTTTGAACTTGGCCAAGTCCGGTGTGTTACAGCGTTTCAATCAAAGAAGTTGATCGTCGCACCGGGCACAGCCCTGTCTGGTCAGGCGGGTGCCACGTGGTCAACGATCCGAAGTGGCCAAGCTTGTAAGACGCCAGTTTTACGGGCGAGGAAAAATCGACCTGCTTCAAGCCAGCGTCAGCTGCTCCGGAAAGGCAACTGACCACCAAAATTGTGTCAGAGGGAAATTTGCACACCGTAACACTTATATGACCTCATTGCAGCCACAAGGCAGCTGATCAGCGCTCTCGGTCGTTCTGGTCGCGATGTCGCTGATGATCAGCAAGGTGCTGCGCTTCGACAGCCTTGAGTTCGGCGTTGCAATGCTGCGACTGAGACCCTTGAGCGGTCTGCTCGCCTGGATGCTGCGATTGGGCATCCTGGACCTGTTCCGGCCGCCACAGAGTCTTGAAATCAGATCGAGCGGTGAACTTAACTTCCTCGTCGTCAGGAGGCATCCACTCGGGGAGATCAGCACGATCTACGGCCACAATCCCCACTTCGGTCACGAGGCTCGCTACTCGATTGTCATGGCCGAGAACCTGCCCTTCGATCACTTCGCCCGGGCGGGCCGGGCGGATATTGTGCTCGAAGGGTTTCTCGCCAGCCTGCTCAAGATCGGACATGGCACTGCGGATCGCCTCGCGGCGGTTGGGATCCATCGTATCCTGGATGAGGTGCTTCATCGCCGGACTGGACGGATGGTTGGTGGTCTCAATGGATGCCTCGATCATGCGAGGTTTGGTGATGACGGTCAGATCGATGTCATGCCCATGGGTCCGGCCCAATGAGACCACCAGAGCTTCGTTTGCCCTTCCATTGCCTTCGCGAAAGGCATGAACATAGTTCAACTCAGATAGGACGTGGGCGGCCTTCTCGGCAAATTGCTCAGGTGTAGCGGCTATAAGGCCCTGAACGTCTCTAGCAGGCCTCAGCGCCACGTTGAGGCCCATTTCGATGGTAAGCGGTTAGGCGTCCCCACGTAGCGTGGCGGCATGATCTGGCTCATTTTCCTCCTGAATCATGTGGGGAGTCCTATGAGCGACAGTGTGAATCAGGCCCGCGCCTTCGAGGTGTTAACAGCGACGCCGGTGCGGTCGCGACGTGCGCCTCGAGATTGGTCGGATGACGACAAGGCTCGGCTGGTTTCGGAGACGCTTTTGCCGGGCGCCAATACGTCAGCCATTGCACGCGCGGCCGGGCTTGAACCTTCCCAGCTTTACGGCTGGCGGCGCAAGACGTTGGCTTCAGGATCGATTGCGCCTCTTGAGAAGGCCCCGAGCGAAGAGGTGAGGTTTGCGCGCGTCGAGCCTGTTTCGGGTTCAGCCATCGAAATCGTCGTCGGCGACGTCGTGGTGCGCGTGACAGGGGACATCGACCCGGATCATTTGGCGAAGATCCTGCAGGCGGTGCGCAAGGCATGATCGCATCCGGCGTCGTGGTTTATGTTTCCTGCCAGCCTGTCGATTTCCGCAAGGGAGCGACGTCGTTGATGGCTTTGGTCAGGGATGGTGGTCTTGATCCGTTCAGTGGCGCTCTCCATGTGTTCCGCTCGAAGCGGAGCGACCGTATCCGGATCGTGTGGTGGGATGGCAGTGGGGTCTGCCTTTATTCGAAGGTCATCGAGGGGAACGGCTTTTGCTGGCCGGTCGCAACGGCTGCACGTATCCGCCTTGATCATGCGCAACTCATGGCGCTTCTGGCTGGGTTGGATTGGAAGAAGATCCGTCAAACAGCCATCAGGAGACCTGTTTCGACAGGCTGAATGATTGCCGAGATAATGATATATGTGGCTGTAAACGCTAGGAAAAGCTGGCGGTTTGTGGTCTACTTTCTGCCATGACGTTCTCTGCTTCGAACCTTCCTGACGACGTGGATGCGCTCAAGGCGATGATCGTCAGCATGAGCGCAGAAGGTGCGGCTGCGCGGGCTGAGATCGCCCGACTTGAGGCACTCTGTTGGTTTCCGCGCGGAACTGAGCCGGTTTTTCCACCGAGAAGTGAGCCACCTCTGAGTATGGTTTT
>NZ_STGA01000007.1:5000-6886 GCF_005222835.1 Rhizobium sp. FKY42
CACGCGTAACTTCGGAAGAAGCGTGACCTCCAGATACGCAAGTGTTTGGGGGTGGCACAGACCAGGGGGTAGCGACTGTTTATCAAAAACACAGGGCTCTGCGAAGTCGATAAGACGACGTATAGGGTCTGACGCCTGCCCGGTGCTGGAAGGTTAAGAGGAGAGGTGCAAGCTTTGAATCGAAGCCCCAGTAAACGGCGGCCGTAACTATAACGGTCCTAAGGTAGCGAAATTCCTTGTCGGGTAAGTTCCGACCTGCACGAATGGCGTAACGACTTCCCCGCTGTCTCCAACATAGACTCAGTGAAATTGAATTCCCCGTGAAGATGCGGGGTTCCTGCGGTCAGACGGAAAGACCCCGTGCACCTTTACTATAGCTTTACACTGGCATTCGTGTCGGCATGTGTAGGATAGGTGGTAGGCTTTGAAGCGGGGACGCCAGTTCTCGTGGAGCCATCCTTGAAATACCACCCTTATCGTCATGGATGTCTAACCGCGGTCCGTTATCCGGATCCGGGACAGTGTATGGTGGGTAGTTTGACTGGGGCGGTCGCCTCCGAAAGAGTAACGGAGGCGCGCGATGGTGGGCTCAGACCGGTCGGAAATCGGTCGTCGAGTGCAATGGCATAAGCCCGCCTGACTGCGAGACTGACAAGTCGAGCAGAGACGAAAGTCGGTCATAGTGATCCGGTGGTCCCGCGTGGAAGGGCCATCGCTCAACGGATAAAAGGTACGCCGGGGATAACAGGCTGATGACCCCCAAGAGTCCATATCGACGGGGTTGTTTGGCACCTCGATGTCGGCTCATCGCATCCTGGGGCTGGAGCAGGTCCCAAGGGTTTGGCTGTTCGCCAATTAAAGCGGTACGTGAGCTGGGTTCAGAACGTCGTGAGACAGTTCGGTCCCTATCTGCCGTGGGTGTAGGAATATTGACAGGATCTGTCCCTAGTACGAGAGGACCGGGATGGACATATCTCTGGTGGACCTGTTGTCGTGCCAACGGCATAGCAGGGTAGCTATATATGGAAGGGATAACCGCTGAAGGCATCTAAGCGGGAAACCCACCTGAAAACGAGTATTCCCTATCAGGGCCGTGGAAGACGACCACGTTGATAGGAGGCGTGTGGACGTGCGGTAACGCATGAAGCTTAGCCTTACTAATAGCCCGATCGACTTGATCGTTCTCATTGACTATGCTCATCGATAAATCGATGAGCCATCTCTCTTGTCCTGACGCGTGAAACACGCTCCGGACGGCCCGGCCAATGATGGCCGACGCGCTTGCGCGCTGTATGGCTGCCATGCTTGGATCTTGAGCATGGTACCAATACAGAACGACAGTTCGTCGCCAACAGTTTGGCGCGCCGTCTGCAGCGCAGCATCCGAACGATGCGACAGCGTGAAGACAAAGAAACAACGTGTTCAAAAGATAAAACAGGCGAATGCCTGCCAGCTTCTCAATCACATTGCCCTTAGCCGACCTGGTGGTTATGGCGGGGCGGCCGCACCCGTTCCCATTCCGAACACGGCCGTGAAACGCCCCAGCGCCAATGGTACTTCGTCTCAAGACGCGGGAGAGTAGGTCGCTGCCAGGTCTGCTAAAGGCAATGAAAACGCAGTCCCCCGAGAAGTTGACAGACTTTTTGGATAGGCAAACTTGCGAAAATAAGAAAATAATCTTCTCAACACGAAATCAGTCCATAATGCCACAAAGGGTCGCACACATCGCGACCCTTTGTGCATTCCATAAAGCCCCGGATAACAACCAGGGCCGTCTGGTAAAACACCAGGCAGTCGCTCAAAACATAACGCGGGGTGGAGCAGCCCGGTAGCTCGTCAGGCTCATAACCTGAAGGCCGCAGGTTCAAATCCTGCCCCCGCAACCA